>NZ_BMMZ01000031.1 GCF_014646195.1 Microlunatus endophyticus | reverse complement strand
CGTCGATGGTGAAGTCGACTGGATCACTCGGCCCGGAGGTGTTCCCGGCTGGATCGGTCTGGGTTGCGGTGACGGTGTGATCACCGTCGCCGAGCGGCTGGGCGACACCGATGGTCCAGCCGCCGTCACCGTTGACAGTGGTGGTGCCGATCTGATCACCATCCACCGAGACGGTCACGGTCGCGCCGGGTTCACCGGAGCCGCCGATCGTCGGAGTGTTGTCGGTGACGGTCGATCCGTCGGCCGGTCGGGTGATGACCGGCGGGGCCGGTGCGGTGGTGTCGATGGTGAAGCGATCCGGGTGGCTGCGGCCTGACCGGTTTCCTGATGGGTCGGTCGCGGTCGCGGTGATGGTGTATCCGCCTGGGGTGAGGGCGGTCGAGGTGAACGTCCAGTTCCCGTTGCTGTTGGTGGTGGCGGTGCCGAGCTGGGTTCCGTCCTGGTCGGTGACCACGACCGTGGCGCCGGGTTCGGCGGTGCCGGAGATGGTCGGGGTGGTGTCGCGGGTTGACGATCCGTCGGCGGGCCGGGTGATCACCGGGGTTTGGGTGGTCGCATCGACGGTGAAGTCGACACTGTCAGCATCGGAGGTGTTGCCGGCTGGATCGGTCTGGGTCGCTGACACGGTGTGGTCACCGTCAGCCAGCGGATCCGGAGTATTCAGCGTCCAGCTGCCGTCACCGTTGACTGT
>NZ_BMMZ01000030.1 GCF_014646195.1 Microlunatus endophyticus | reverse complement strand
CAGGCCGGCGAAGGCTTCTTCCAGCCGGCCGATCTTGCGTCGCATGCTCGACCGGGCCATCTCGGCCAGCGCCTTCGGATCGCGTTCGCCGGCGATCAGGGCCGCCATCATCTGTCGACCGGAGACGCCGAAGATGTCGGAGGCCACCACCGACAGTTTGATGCAGGCATCCTCCAGGAGTTTCTCGACCCGGTTCTTCTCCGCGGTCTGAGCGACCACCAGATCGACCCGATACCGGGTCAGATCTCGCAACTGCCGGATCGGCCGAGGCGGCACGAAACTGGGCCGCAGCATCTGCCGCTCGGCCACCTTGCACAACCAGACCGCGTCCAACCGGTCGGTCTTCGGCCGGCCCGGGAGATGCTTGACATCGCGGGCGTTGACCAGCCACGGGTCCAGCCCGTGGGCCTCCAACAGGTAGAACACCGGCTTCCAATAATCGCTGGTGGCCTCCATCACCACCCGTTCCACTCCCAGCCCGACCAGCCGGTTCGCCAGTTCGGCCAACGAGCCGACCATCGTGGAATGAGTGGTCACCTCCTGGGACCGGCGAGCCCGACCCGACTTGCCCGTCCCATTACCGGGAAGCCGAATGCAGCACACCAACTCGGCCTTGCCGATATCCAGCCCAGCGACCCGCTCGATGATCTGCTCATCGTCCTCGGCATCGGAGAACATGACACCCACTTCCCTTCCCACACAGCGATCCCAGGGCCGGCAACTGACAGCCGGCAACTTGACATGCAGCCGTCCCCGGGGGACCGCCCAGGCGAAGAAGATCTAGTTCTCGTGCTCAAACCGACGGCAACAATGAAGGGCCCTCAACGCGATCCCGCACCCGGCTAGCCCACGACCTCACAAGGACCATAGAAGCAACGGC
>NZ_BMMZ01000029.1 GCF_014646195.1 Microlunatus endophyticus | reverse complement strand
TCGGTGGGGGCGGTGGTGGTTGTAGAGGTCGACGAATCGGTTGATCAGGGTCTGGAGCTGGTCGATGGTGGTGGGTTGGTCGGGTTGGGCCCGCAGCCACTTCTTCAGGGTCTGTTGGAATCGTTCGATCTTGCCGCAGGTGGTGGGGTGGGATGGTCGGGAGTTCTTCTGGATGATGTTGCGGGTCCGTAGGAGTTGTTCAAGGCCGTTGCGTTGTCCGTCCCGGCCGCTGTGTGTGCCGGGGTGTTTGTAGCCGTGACCGCGGGCGAACCGGGTGGTGTAGACGAGACCGTTGTCGGTCAGCACCGAGGCCGGATTCCCATGCCTGCTGGTGGTTTCGATGAAGGTGTCGGCCACGATTGGGCCGGTGATGCGGGGATGGGCCGACACGTGCAGGGCGTATCGGGAGTGGTCGTCCAGCCAGCTGACGATCTCGGTGTCCGGGCCGGTGGGCCGGCCAGGAGTGTCACCGGGTCGGTGGAGTGGATAGTGGGTGAAGTCTGACTGCCAGCACTCGTTGGGCTGGTCGGCCTGGAACCGGATGTAGGAGGATTTCGGCCGTTTCGCCGGGTCCGGGGTGACCTGACCATTGCGGGTCAGGATCCGGTGGATGCTGGCCCGGGAGATGGTGATCTTGTGATGCTGGGCCAGATGCCACCTGATGGTGTCCGCGCCCGCGTCCAGGCCCTGCTCGACCAGTCGCTTGCGCAGCGTCGTGATCAACTCCACCGTCAGCGGGTCGGTCGCGGTCGGTGAGGAACGCGGCCGGCGCGAACCCGGCTCGAACGCTGACTCCCCCTCGACCCGGTAGCGGGCCATCAGCCTGGAGATCCACCCCTGGGAGACACCGTAACGACGTGCCACCTCCGACTGCGAGGACCCGGCAAGAACAGCACTGACGACCAGACGGCGCTTCGACATGGCCAGCGTCTACCGGCCCGACCA
>NZ_BMMZ01000028.1 GCF_014646195.1 Microlunatus endophyticus | reverse complement strand
ATCGGGTGATCTTGGAGTCGTGGACGCGGTCGCCGTCGGTGTCGGCCGGTCAGGTCGAGCGGGCCCGGATCGTGCTCGCGGTGGCTGACGGGGCTTCGACGTCGGAGACGGCACGCCGGCTGGGGGTGTCGCGGCCGACGGTGATCAAGTGGCGTGATCGCTATGCCCGGTTGGGGGTCGCGGGCCTGGACGATCAGTCGCGGTCGGGCCGGCCGAAGATCGTCGATGACAGCATGATCATCTCGCGGACGTTGGAGCCGCCGCCGGAGCAGTTGGCTGTGACGCACTGGTCGTCGCGGCTGTTGGCCAAGGATCTGGGCATCGGCGATGCGACCGTGGCCCGGGCCTGGCGACGATACGGGGTCAAGCCGTGGCGGCGGGAGACGTTCAAGTTCTCCACCGACCCGCAGTTGGAGGCCAAGGTCCGTGACGTGGTCGGCCTGTATCTGGCACCGCCTCAGAACGCGGTGGTGTTGTGTGTGGATGAGAAGTCCCAGATCCAGGCGTTGAACCGGACCGCGCCGATCCTGCCGGTCCGGCCCGGTCTGCCGGAGAAGGCCACCCACGACTACAAACGCAACGGCACCACCACCTTGTTCGCCGCCCTGGAGGTCGCTACCGGGAGGGTGACCGACCAGTGTTATGACCGGCATGGCAAGGCCGAGTTCCTGGACTTTCTGAAGAAGGTCGCCAAGGCCTACCCGCGCCGACAGTTGCATGTGGTGTTGGACAACTACCACACCCACAAACACGACGACATCAACCAATGGTTGACCCGGAACCCGCGCGTGACACTGCACTTCACCCCGACCTCGGGTTCCTGGCTGAACATGGTCGAGATCTTCTTCGGGATCATCACCCGGCAAGCAATCCGACGTGGATCCTTCGACAGCGTGAAACAACTCGTGACCGCGATCAAAACCTTCATCGACGGCTGGAACGACCGCTGCCACCCCTTCA
>NZ_BMMZ01000027.1 GCF_014646195.1 Microlunatus endophyticus | reverse complement strand
GTGACGGTTGGGTGGGGCGTGTTCCTGGGGGTCTGCCGTTGCCGACGTAGGTGATTCCGGGTGGGGCTTTGGTGTGTTCGATGAGGATTTCGCCGTTGAGGTCGGCGACGTCGATTGTGTTGCCGTCGATGGTGACCAGGACCTGTTGGAAGCCGTACTGTCCGCCGACCATGTAGCTGACTCCGGCCAGTCTGAAGCTGCCGATGCTTGTCAGCTTCCTGATGAAGGTGCCGGTGGGCAGGTTGTCAGATGCTCGCGCGGGTCGAGGTTGCCTGGTCGCGGCCTGGGCGAAGAATGGCTGTTCGGGTCTGGGGCGCGGCGGCTCGGCTTTAGGTGTGGCCTGCCAAGCGGTCAGGGGTGTGACACGGCCGGGTAGGCCTTGATGCGGCCGTTGGGTGTTGTAGACGTCGTCGAATGTGTCGATCTGGGCCTGCAACTCGGCCGGATTGTCGGCCAGTGGCTGCTTGTCGAGGTAGCGGAACAGGGTTTGGTGGAAGCGTTCGTTTTTGCCCTGGGTGGTCGGCTTGTAGGGCTTGCCGGTGATCGCTTCGGTGCCCAGACGCGATACGTGTGCGACGAGCTGGCCGAGGAATCCGCGCCGCGACGGGTTGAGCGCGATCCCGTTGTCGGAGAGCAGCCGTTGGGGAACACCATGGGCGGTTACCGCCTTGTCGAAGACTGTGATCGCCGCCTCGGCGGTCTCTCCCCACGCCACGTGAGAGGCGACCGCGTAGCGGGAGTGGTCATCGATCAGTTGGAAGATCACGCACGTCCGCCCGCCGGTCAGCACATACTCGGTGGCGTCGAGTTGCCAGCACGCGTTCGGTGCCGGATAGACGAACCGGCGCCACGCCGAGCGGGGCTTCTTCTTCGGCTCCAGCCGGGCGACCCCGGCCTCGCGGAAGATCCGCGCCAGCGATGCGGTCGACGGCACCGGTTCCAGCCCCATCGCGTGCATCTTGTCGTGCACACTGATCGGCCCGTGGTCCAGCCCCGAGGCCTCTAGCGCAGCACGAACCCCGACGGCTTGTTCTTTGATCTCCTCGGTGATCTTGGCCGGGCTCGCCTTGGGACGCCGCGACCTCGGTTCCAACGCCGCCGCAGGACCGTCCTCAACACTTCGCCGCCGGATCTCATAGAACGTCTTGCGAGAAATACCGTGCTCAGCACAGAAGGTCGCCACCGCCCCGCGGGGCGCGTCCGGCGGCCACTGCGCGATCGCGAGACGGACACGGGGATCAACTGGCTCATTCTTCGACACCGGCGAAGTCGACCGGACCGAAACCACACATCAGCCACCGACCCGCCGAAGTGTC
>NZ_BMMZ01000026.1 GCF_014646195.1 Microlunatus endophyticus | reverse complement strand
CCTGGACCAAACCCGCCGACGAAATCCTGCCTCACGCCACCCGTCAACGAACTTCAGACGCGCGACACTAGAAGACGAGAGGGATTTCTGTCCGAAGACTTCGGTTCGACACTTCCAGGAGGCTGACATGCTCGCGAGGTTCAACCGCAGTTGCCACCGTGGTGGAACGACACCGCAGAACCCCTTCACGCGGGACCCTCGATTCGGGTCGACGTGTTCTGACCAGACTGCCCGACGCGGTAACTCACCGGATCAGAGCCACGAGTCGGCCCAGCAACAACGCGACGCTGAGATGCTAGCCAAGCTCCGAGCCTCGTACTAGAGATGATCAAGGGTGCACCTCAATGGCCGGCAACCCGATGCGCTTCGCCGAAGCCGGCCGGCGGAGGTGCTCAGCGAGCTTGCTCGAACACCGACGATTGTGGGTCTGAGTGCATGTGGTCGCCTCGCATGATCCTTACATGTAAAGGCAGACAGCCGGCGGCTAACCGCCGGCTGTCTGCTGATCCCATCGCTGAGCAACGGGGTCAAATGACTGTGCACGACTTTGACGTCGCCGGGGAGGATCGTGAGTTTGTCGACGAGGTGGTCGGGCCTGGTCAAACAGCGCCACTTGGTTCGACCGAAGGTCCGGTCGCACCTACAGGCGAGAAGCTGACCTGGCTAACTCAGCGGCGCCGGGCTCAGTGGCTGTGGTGTTGCAGGCGCCAGTTGTTGAGCACCAGCAGCATCAACGTGACGGCCAAACTCAGAAACAGAATCCGCACCACAACCAACTCCCCCAAGATCAAATAGTCAAGATCAAATAGCCGACCGCCAGGAGCGGCTGGCATCGTCGAGTCGCCTGCCGGGCGTCCCCCGACAAGGCCCGGGCGGACGACTCAAACGACATGCCATCCGCGGCGCGAACACCTGCCGAGCAGGTCCGGCGCCATAAGAAGCAGAACTCCCCCAAGTCCTGACGTCGGCTATTCGGCCGGCCTCGACGCCGTTCGAACGCGCCAACATGAAAAACCTTAGCAGAGCCGTGTCCAATATGGACATGTCCGGATTAGGAAATGACTTTGGTCCCGGGTCGCTCGAGGTCTTCGATCGGTGAAACCAGCCCACTCGGGGTCAAGCTTTTGTTCCATCGATTGCCGTGAATGCCCGTAGATGGCCGTCATCTGGTCCGAAGCGGGACCGCCGCCGGCGTGGAGTGGTGCCCTTGTGCTCGCATGGCCGTTGTGCATCGCTGTTCGCTCGGATGTTCACGGGGGTGTTGGTCGCTCGGGATCGAGTACTCGCAGGACCGACGGTCCTTGGAGCGGATGTGATCGCCGTACCGGTTCGACCACAGCCTGGGACCGACCACAGCCTGGGACCGACCACAGCCTGGGACCGCAACCGGCCCAGGTCCTCGATCGCCTTGCGGGGGTCGAGGACACTGAGCCGGCGTTGACGGCTAAACAGTTGATGGTTACTTGGCGAGCCGGTTGCGGCGGCGGATGAGGGCGAGTCCGGCGAGGATGGCGAGGAGTCCGGTTGCGGCGAGGGGTGCGAGTCCGGTGGGTGTTCCGGTTTCGGCTAGCCCTTCCCCGTTCGTGCCGGTTCCGGTGCCGGTTCCTGTGTTGTTGGTGGTGCAGGTGATGGTGAAGGTGACGGGGTTGGATGGGTCGGAGCCGATGATGAGGGTGTCGAGGGTGACTGCGGTGTTGGTGGTTTGAAGTTGGGTTTGGATGGCGTCGATGGTGT
>NZ_BMMZ01000025.1 GCF_014646195.1 Microlunatus endophyticus | reverse complement strand
ACGTCGTAGCCTGCCTCCGCTTCGGCAGCCCAGGCAGCGATCTGCTCTTCGGTGACGGGTTTCCCGTTGATAGTCTCGCCAGCATCCATGCAATTAATGTATGACGAAAATCGAGAAGTATCCAGACCGAGGCGGGCATCGCAAGAGGATCCTGGTCCGGGCACCCGACGACAGGCGCGAGGTGCCCGGTGATCACGGCCGCGGGGTCCCGCGACCGGGCAGCTCCGGCGAATCTGCGTCGAGATCCGAGGTACTGCGGTATGTCCTCCAATCTGGCCTATCACGGCCCGACCGGCGACTACTTCGCCGACAACGCTGCGACCGGAACCTGGAACGCCTACATCGACCGGCCCGCGATGCTCGATCTGATCGGCAACGTCGACGGCCAGCAGATTCTGGATGCGGGCTGTGGTGCCGGACATCACGCGGCAAGTCTGGTCGACCGCGGCGCATCCGTACTGGGGTTGGAAGGTAGCGCCGCACTCGTCGAGCACGCCAGAAGCAGACTCGATGATCGGGCCGAAATCCGACACTGCGATCTGGATGAGCCGCTCGACACCCTCGCTGACAGCTCGTTCGACGGCGTCCTCTGTGCCCTGGTGCTGCACCACCTTCGATCCCGCACCAAGTTCCTCAGCGAGGTTTTCCGCGTGCTCCGCCCCGGTGGCTGGTTCGCCATCTCCACCACGCACCCCACCAGCGACTGGCAATGCTTCAACGACTCCTACTTCTCCCAGGAATGGGTCGACTTGGCTCTGCGGGACGGAACGCACACGATCCACTACCAACGGATGACGCTGGAGGCCATCCTGAGCGAGGTGCTCTCGGCCGGGTTCGTACTGGAACGACTCGTCGAACCACGCCCAGCCGAGACCCTGCGCGAAGTCAACCCAGCCGCATACAACGAGCTCCTCCAGCACCCATCCCTTCTGGCACTTCGCCTCCGTCGCCCATGACAGGCGACTAGAGAGCCCGTTGGGCCAGATCACGTGTCGCTGGCCCCCTCCGCGTCGTCCGACGCGACACGCATCGATGAAGGCCGCCGCCAGCTTTCGGCGGATAAGGTCCCGGACATGGTCGGAAGCCCAGACACCAGACTGGTCGTGCTGCGGGGAAACTCAGCATCTGGAAAATCCACCATCGCCCAAGGCTTGCGTGACCAGCTCGGCCGCGGAATCGCCTGGATCGAACAGGACTACCTCCGCCGAACCGTCCTCCGAGAACACGACCAACCCGGCCTGCCGAACATCGGCCTGATCGACACCACCATCCGCTACACACTCGACGCCGGCTACCACGTCATCGCCGACGGCATCTTCGGAGCGGCACGCTACGGCGACATGCTCCGACAACTCACCGAAGACCACCGAGGCGTCACCCGGCACTACTACTTCGACATCCCCCTCGCCGAGACCCAACGCCGTCACAACACCAAACCGTTCACCGTCCCGGCCGAGAAACTGGCCGACTGGTACCACCAACGCGACCTCCTCGGCCTCAACGACGAGAGCGTCATCACCGTCGACGAGACCCCGGATCAAATCATCCAACGACTCATTCACGAGATCGGCTTCATAGATCCACCAATCCGGGCAAAGCTCGGAGCCGAAGCCCACCTGACCTAAGCCCCGACCTGCGACGAACTACGTCGGGTTCTCAGCCCGGCGATCCTCACCGGACACCAAGATCGGGGCGACCACGCGTCGGCACCCGAAGCGGATCGATGACCGGCCCGTGCAGGACTGCACGCCCATTTCGTCTGCAGGCGCGGATATCGTCACCGCCATGCCCAGGCTTGCGGTGAAACTGCTTCTCCTTGATCAGACCGACAGACTGCTCCTCATCCACGCACGGGACCCCAAGGCCGGAACCTACTGCTGGTATCCGGTCGGTGGCGGCGTCGAGGAGGGCGAGTCCCTACAGGATGCTGCAGCGCGCGAAGCATACGAAGAGACAGGCCTACGCCACCTTCCGCAGGGCCAGCACGTCTGGCGGCGCGACCACGTCTACCGATTCAACGGACGGATCATCCCGGTGCACGAAAAGTGGCTGCTACACCGGATCGAGCACTTCCAGCCAGCCCCGAGTGAACTCACCGACGCCGAATCCCAGACCATCGTCGGCTTCGACTGGTGGAACCTGGCCGACCTCGCAACGACCACCGAGACCGTCTATCCACCACAGCTCGGCAGGCTAACCAGCACCCTCCTTGGAGCCGAACTCCCCAAGGATCCGATCGACATCAGCGAACCGCCTAACGCAACCTAATCGACCCACCCTCACGCGGATCCTGGTCCGGACAACATCGCTGCTTCCATCTCCGCTGATTCTGTCGCCGACGATCGCGCCGCCACGGCGTGTCGCCCCGGGGCAGATCATCCTCGGTCACAAAACCGGCGGCTCCGCAAGAGGTTCCGCCGCGGATGCAGCTGGTGGCCGCCCGGTAGCGACCGGTGCCGGGCAGTCCGTCCGGGCAACCTCATCGGGCACCCGGCTGGGCCTGCGATCGCCCGCTCTCAAGGGATCCCTCACCGGCCGGGAACTAATCGTGTGCAATTGCCCGGTGATCATGCGGCAGCGTCCCTTGACCGGGCAGCATTGATCGCCGACTACGTGTCTGGGAGGTCACGGACGAGGATGCGGATTTGCTGAGCTGACCGCACGATGCAAGCTTGATCGCCCTCCTCCACTCCAAACGCGAGTGAACCGAGCGCAATGATCAGCGTGTGAAGGTCAAGCCGCCTTCGAAAACCATGATCAGCCGGCGCACCGTACCCAGCCAGAAGCGGCGCCAAATCCAACCGCGGCTCACGCGCCCGGAGCACCGCAAGGTCATGGACCGGAGCACCAGGCGTCCAATCGCCGAAGTCGATGATCCCGCTCACCCGCGCCGCATCGTCGATGTCGTCGGTGGTCACGAAGATGTGTTTGAGGCTCAGGTCCCCGTGGCACAGGACCCACTGCTCACACGGGAAATCGACGACATATCCCTCAAGAAGATCCATAATCCGGTCGAACTCCGAAGCCTCGAATCCGCCGGCCAGGATCTTGTCCCGCGCCGCGTACAGGTGGGCCAGCTCGGCAGCCATAGCCGTCGGCCAGTCACACCGGCCATCCACCGGCACCTGGCTGATGCGCGCAATCAGGCTGCCTATCTCGGCGAGAACGTCATTCCGCTGCCGCTCCGAGAGCCGATCGATCACCTCGCCAAGCGGCCGACCCGCAACGGCCCGCTGCACCATTACCGGGAACTCGACGTCATCGATCCGTACGGTGTCGAGCAGCAGGATCTCCGGCCCGGGCGCTCCAGCGGCTCGCGCCTTCTCAATCGCCGCAGCCTCTCCCGCCGCAGCCGTGCTTGAGACGTCGTGATCGAACCGCAGAACCCGCACCACGACGTCCTGCCCGTCAGCACAACGGACTCGGTAGACCTCGTTGGAGTAGCCCTCCAGAATCCGATTCGCCTCAACGAGCATCGACCCTGTCGCCCGGAGCACAACGTCAACCAAGTCCGAATGCGGCGTACTCCGCCGCGACAGCTGCCACTGTGAAAACGACCCCAACGGCGACGACATGCCAGCCATTCCAGCAGCGTTCAGGCTGAACGGCGAAATGAATTCCCTGTGACCGATCCTCACCGTCCCGGCTGAGAATGCCGCATCGTAAGCGGATCCATGACCGGGCGGGCGCAAACTCTTGTGAGGTGCCCGGTGATCACGCGGCGGGGTCCCCTGACCGGGCGGATCGTTGTTTCTATTCGCCCAGCGTTAACGTGCCCGAGTGAGCGCGCTTCCCCTGTACCCGGTCGGGGCCGATGTGGTGGTCGAGGAACGGTGGCAAGGCATCCTCTGGACTGCGGTCCCGCATCGCGTCGTTCAGAGCACTCCAGATCTGCTGGTCGGTTGGGTGCCGGCCGGCACGCTGGCCGTCTATGCCACGAACCGCGGTCTGCCCCAGGCGGAAGGCCTCACTCGCGACCAACGCAAACTCCTGGCCCTGAAGACCCTCACCGCCAAGGCGTGTGAGTTTGCCGAGACGCCCAGCAAGTTGTCGATCTTCCGCCCAGGCCGTTGGAGCCGGATCAACCTAGGTTTCGACCCACACGACGGCGACTTCCTGGGCTGGTACGTCGACTTCCAACTCCCGATCAACCCGACCTCCCACGGATTGGTCACCAAGGATCTCGTCCTGGACTTGTGGATCAACCCGGACGGGACGTGGAACTGGAAAGACCAAGCCGACTACGAGACCGCGATCTCACAGCACCTCGTCGACGCCTCGTCACGTCTCCACCTCGAGCGGGAAGCCGAACGGATCCTCGACGAACTCGGCCGTGGCGATGTGCCTTTCAGCGAAGAGTTCTCCCGCTTCCGGCCGGACCGAACATGGCCCGCGCCGCTCCTGCCGGCCAGTCACGCCTGGGGCGGCGGCGCCTGGTCCCTTCCATCCGGCTGGCGGGCAGAGTCAACCCGGCGATGATCAGCCATGCCCGATAGGACGACAGCCGAACACGCCCAGTTCAGATCGACGATCGCGCTGTGGCAAGCCAGGCTGTCACCCAGCAGGGAGCCGGGCGAGCGGGCCATCGGCGGCTTGGTTCAGATCCCACAGCGAGAACATCGGTCCACTGCCAGGTTCCTGGCGAAGGAATTCCGCGGTCGATAGCGAGCCGGGAAAAACACCGGCGCTCAGCACCAAGTCGATTGCCTCTACCACGGGCACAAATCGTGCCTCGATGATCAAATCGTCAGGATCATCGGGCGTGAACCGGTCCTCGGTGACATCGCCAAGACCGACATTGAACGCCAGAAACAGCAACGGCTGATCACGGCCCGGCGCGTAGTGCTGAGTACCGAACGCCAGCGAGCCGACCGACCTCACCGCCAGCCCGGTCTCCTCTTCGACCTCTCGCTTGACTGCGGCATCCAGCAGCTCACCCGGCTCAAGGCGTCCGCCCGGTAACACCCACTGATCAGGGCCTTCCCCACCGAGGGTGTGTTCATGAACCAGCAAGACCGCATCACCACGGCGGGCCACGCCCCCGACCACCATCGCCGCCCGCGTCCAACCATCCGAAGCGCCATCGCTCATCGCAGCCTCCCTGGACCGCACCATAGATGATCACGCACTCGACTGGTCAACTTCGAGCATTCAACCGGATGAGATCGATCACCGGGCAGGCTTCAGCTCAGATCGGACTCCGCAGCTGACAGTCTCCCCCGGAGTTCGTCCAGCCAACCCACCGTCAGTTCATGCCTTGATTGGCCGTGAACCCAGGCGTCCAACCCGTCGTCGGCCCATCGGGGCACCACGTGAAAGTGCAAGTGGTCAACTGTCTGATCTGAGTTCGGGCCGCTGCGCCGTCGCCGTCCCACCACGCCAGGACGCGCGACCCAGCCTGTTCCTCGTCATCGAACGGGCTCTTCAGCATGCGGGCGCCGTGGTCGGAGCTCCGGACGCGCGCCAGCTCGCTACTCGGAGTGGTCCACGGCCACCTTCAAGTTGCAGATTCCAGGCTGTGAGGAAGCGGCCGATCTGGCTTCGCTTGCTGTCCATTGCCTCGATCATCGCGGACGCGCGGCGTGATCCAAACAGGGTTTGTCCCTGAGAGCCCCGGGCTGTCACGACACCCGCCGGGTGCAGCCGTGTGGCATGCCCTCTGCGGGACCCGAGACCTCGCCTGGTGGAAGGTTGCTGCGTGATCTCCGGGCACGAGACCACGTCGCGGAGGTCCCCGGTGCAGGATCCATGACCGGGCACCAGGACCTTCGACAATCTCGTCCGCCAAACCTCGCGCTGCCGGATATTGGCTCGATCGCTCACTCGCTCCGTGGCAACGTTCTGGTCATGTTGGTACCGAAGGAGCTGCTTACTCGGTCCGGTTATGTCCCGGTCACCCGCTCACACCTGGCCCGGACGCTCACTGATCTTGGCGTCCGCCGTGGCGGCGTGCTCATGGCGCACGTTCAAATGTCGGCTCTCGGTTGGATGGTCGGTGGAATGGACGCCATCGTCTGGGCACTACGCGACGCGGTCGGTCCCGAAGGCACGCTCCTGGGCTTCACCGGCTGGGAAGACAGCCCCTATCACGTCTCATCGTGGCCGACCGAATGGCAGCAGGCTTATGAGGATCAGCCCGCGTTCGACCCGAAGGTCTCCGCGTCCAGGCGCGAGTTCGGTCGCTTTCCTGAACGACTCCGTACCTGGCCAGGAGCCGAACGCAGCAACCACCCCGAGGTCAGCTTCGCAGCGCTCGGGCCTGCGGCGAACGGCTTGCTGACCGACCCCAGTGATGAGAACCCGTGGGGTCCGGAAGGGCCGCTCGGCAGACTTGTCGCCGCCGATGGCCAAGTCTTGATGATCGGCCCGATCAAAACGCTGACGCTCTGCCACCACGCTGAGGCAATTGCCCACGTCGAGGACAAGCGCTACCACGCGTACACGATGCCGATCCTTGTCGACGGCACGACCGTGTGGCAGCAATACCGCACGCTCGACACCTTCTACGGCACGCTGCCCTATTGGGACCGGGACGACCTCAACATCACCGGATGGGTCGCCACCATGACCGACCAAGCGATCGCCGCCGGAACGACAACTCACGGCACAGTCAACGACTGCCCCTTGATGCTGGTCGACGCACCCCGCGCAACCCACGCCGTGAAGTCGTGGATCGAAGCCAACTTCTAGACCTTGCGCAGCACGGCCCGCAAGCGGATCCTCCACCGGACCCGGTTGAGGAATCGGGTCGCGCAGACACTCCGGTTGTGGTGCGATGTCGATCCGTGACGCCGAACGTTGATCACAACACGTCTGTGTCGGGACTTGAAGGTCTCGATAACGGACTGGACGAGCGTGGCCGGATCCGCCGCGAAGGAGACCTCGACCGCGTCGATGCCGCATTCGCACCCCTGGTAACCCAAGCTACGTCGGGCCTCCGGCGCCTCCTCGGCCGACGCCTGCACAGCATCTACCTGTACGGCAGCGTTCCCCGCGGCACCGCCGTCGTCGGCCGGTCAGACCTCGATCTCGAGGTAGTCCTGCACAGCGAGCCGACCGAAACAGAACGGGCCGCGATCGGCCGGCTCGCTGCCGAACTCGACCAGGACACCGACGTGGTCAACGAGGTCGGCATCATCGTCGCGGACCGTCCTCGACTGCTCTCCCCAGCGGAGCGATACGACAACGCATTCCAGATCTCCTGCCTCTGCACCCCGCTGTGGGGACAGGACCTGGCCGAAGAGCTCCCCGACCAGTACCCGACCATCGAACTGGCACGCCACATCACCAGCGGAACCCAGGCCGCATTCACCCGCCTCTCGGCGGCGCTGGCCGATCCGACGACGCCACGGCCAGACTTCGTCCGGCAACGGGTCGGTCGGCGCATCGTCCGGCTGGCTTTCACCTGCGTCCTGTTCCGTTGGCCGGGCTGGACCAGTGACCCGACGACCATGCAACGCGTCGTCACCGCCTTCTACCCCGACCACGCCGACGAACTGGCCACCAGCACCCAGCTCGGCTGGGGCCGGCTGACCGGCCACCCACCCGTCACGCCGGACGATCATGACAAGGCCATCGAATTGCTCACCAGATCGGCGCCCTGGTGGATGAACGAACACCGAAAAGTCACCGCCGAAACCCGATGAAACCGTTTCGCAAGCGGATCCTGCACCGGGCAGGAGCCGTTCACTGTCTCGATGACCTGTCGCTGGTGCCTCGACGGGGTCGGCCGCGACAGTGCGACACGGATCGCGTGCAATCAGCCGGGCAGCTTGATCGCGAGTGTCTTGTCCAGGTGCCGCCGCAGGGCGTCTTCCATCGCGGCGGGCCATTCCAATTCGCAGCGGCGATAGAGGTCACGCGCGAGCGGCACAAAGGCGGCGGCACAGGCGAGATGGGCATCGATCACTGACTCACGCGTGGCCTCGATCGCCGGCAGATCCATCAGAGTCTGACAGCGATCGGCAGGTAACAACCGAGTCAGGTGCATGGCGCCGCCGCGATCTTCGACGGCGACATCTTCGAGCATGAGATCGCCCAACATCGTCAGAGCCATGCCTGCACCCTTGACCGCCACGTAGTACTCGCCTCGACCGACGACGACCGGGAGCAGGCCGAGCACTCGGAAGAACTCCTGAGTCAACGACGCCACCCGTTCGGGATCAGGTTGCTTCGGTGGACCGGGCGGGCTGAGCCGACTGCTGAGACCGCTCGGGTCATACAGCGGTCGAAGAGTTGATGTCGTCCTCCGCGGAATGTCTGTCGGCGTTCCAACCACGAGGTCGAAGCGGAGCCAATCGCTGCTGACCTGGGTGAAGACAGGTCGACCCGGAATCTGCTTGCGAAGAACGGACGGGGCGATCGCGTCGGAGATTCCCGGCCAGTCCTGGCAGAAGCCATCGACATCGGCAGCGTCAGTTACGACGAATAGGTCGACATCGCTGAACTCGTCGCTGTCGCCGCGGCCGTAGCTGCCCGAAAGCCAGATTCCAAGGACTCGATCGTCCTGGCTGAGGACCGCCCGGGCCCGCTCAATAAGGGCTCGTTGGCCCCGATCGGCCGCCGGTTCTGCTGTTGTCGGAATGTTCCGAACTCCATCGGTCATAGCGGGATGCTGCCAGCACTGGGGAAGCAGATCGACACATTGTGACGACATTCACAAACTTCTGACGAAGTCGAATCGGCAAGACCACACTTGAGCCCCCGCTAGCTGTCCGCCACCGGTGATCGCGTTCCCGCTGGAACGCCGAGCTGTGTCGCAAAAGGATAGCTCACCGGGCGACGTGACATCAGCGGTTGTTAGCCGCAGACACAGAACAGGTTTCCGGCCGGGTCGGCGAGAACGACGTGCTGCGCCCCTTCCGGGTAATCCCACTCAACACAGCGGGCGCCAAGAGCGATCAACCGCTCAACCTCAGCGTCCAGCGACTCACCCGCGTTGACCCACAAGTCCAGATGCATCCTGTCCGCGCCGTCAACATGCAGATGAACACCACCACCGTGATCCTCACGAGTGCGAGATGGTGGCTCCCACTCTGGCGGCACCAGGAAGTCTGGGTTGTTCGCCTGGGCGACGTAGCCAAGTGCCCCCTTCCAGAACTCGGACGTCCCTGGCTCTTTTGACACGTTCAGAACGACTGATCCAATGAAAGAACCCATCTCGCGTCTCCTACCTTGTTGGTCGGTCTCACCCGATCATCGCGGTCAGCGGAACGGATCACCAGGGTGCAGACGTCCCGCGCACGGCGCCCCAGCACCTTCGAGGTCACACTCGCGCCACTGATTGCGGGGCACGGCAGCTGCCTACTTCGTCAGCGCTTCGATCGATACGCGTCGAATTCGGCCATCACCGGCCTGGGCGCAACATTGCGGTAGCTCTCTTCCAGCCAGTCGTCCAGGAGACCAGATTCGACCTCGTCCAACGAGATGGTCAGCCAGCCCCACCTGCCAAGGCCGCTCATGGCCGTCGGGACCGCTCGGCAAACACCGACCGCCTCCTCGTGGGAGTCGGAGAGTTTCAACGAGACTGAGGCAGTTTCCGGACGCCGAGCCACACGAACATCGGTCCGACCGCGAAGCCATCGGCTCCCCGACGCTGCGGATAGTCGATCTTCAACACGGACACTCCCCACGGGAAATCCTCGATCGCCCGCGGCAAGCCCAGTGCACGTGCCCGGAGCTGCTCCCATCGAGTCCGGACACCATCCGAGTCTCACACCGGCACGACACGCAGCACAAGAACCACTGCCGCCCATCGGCCATCCCGACAAGGCCCGATAGCCGTTCGGTCGGCGGTCAGCAAGATCACGACTAGGCATCCTCACGGTAGGAGGATCGTTGACCGGGCAACCGGCGTTCCCACCAGAGGCAGTCACGAAATCTCGCGCACCACGGCGAGAACGTCTTCCAGGGTCGAGGTATCGAGTGGACGGGTCAGGGCTGCGACAAGCTCTCCGGATGAATCGCCGGATGCTCGATCGCTGGTCAACTCGGATTGGATAGTCTCGTAGAGGTAGTTCAGGAAGGCGGCCACTGCGTAGCCAAACGCCGTAACGTCTTCGATCACACCTCGGCCGCCATCGGCCCGGTAGGCACGCATGAAGCCCGTGATCAAGTCCGGCCTAACTCCGCCTGGCGTGAACCACTCGATGAGCGTGCGAGCCAGGATGCGATCGACCGAGCAACGGGCGGCATCGTTCCAATCCAGCAATGCGAACCCTGTCGAGGTGACCAGGACGTTCTTCGGTTGCATGTCCGGGTGCAGCACACTCTGACGCGCGTCCGTCGCTGGTGTCACCGACTCTGCCAGTCGAGTCAACTGACCGAGCCGAGCCGACAGCAGCTCGGCCCACGCCTTGTCCGCGCGCCGAGATTGTTCCAGCGCTGTCTGCCATTCGAATATCGCCGGCACCGTTGTTAGCCAGTTCATCAACCATGGGTCAAGTGATTGGGCAGCAGGCGGGTCGGGGGCACACTCGATCGTCGCCGCTGTCCTGCCCAGCCACGCAGCAGCATCAGACACGTCGCGTGTCAGCTGCAGCGGGCGACCATCAATCCACTTGGAAACGCTTGCGTAGACAGCGTCGGAATCGTCGCCGATCCCGACTCGTCCCACAAGCTCACCAGCCGAATCCCGAACTGCCCGAGGGCCGACAACCCCTGACTCACGTGCTGCGTTCGCGAGTTGCGTCGACGCCTCGACCCGGGACGCCAGCTCGCCGACATCCACGAAATCCCGGAACTCCTTGACTGCGTAGCTTCCCGACGTGCTGTCTAGCCGCCAGATCCGGGCCATCAT
>NZ_BMMZ01000024.1 GCF_014646195.1 Microlunatus endophyticus | reverse complement strand
CACCCACCACCAACTGCGAGCCGCACCCTGCACACACGGTGCGGCTCGCAGCATCTGGTGCGGCTACGACCAGAGTCTCGAACCGACTCAGGAGGCGGCCCAGGTCAGAAACTGCCCGTGACAAGGAGGTTTCGAAAAGACCCTTGCATCCTCTAATCTACGGACATCGCTGTGATGCCGTACCAGACCCAGGAATCGCAGGGCGAGCCCGCCGGCAAGGGACGCCCCGCGACAGCTGTGCGCTCTTTGGTCCGGATGGCGATCCTGACTATTCTCTGCGCCGGTGCGGCGCTGTTCTGGTCCAGCTCAATGGCATCGGCCGACACGGGTCGGCCTTCGGGCACCGATCCGCTGGGCGTCGTCCGTGGCCTCGGATCGGCCCTGACGGGCACTGTCCAGGGAGTCCTGGGAACCGGTCAGCGGGCTCATACCCCTAGTCACGACAGGGCCAGCAGCGACCACCGCTCGTGGACCCGGTCCTTGCAGAAGCCTCCGAACGACTCGAAGCCGACTGGCACGAAGTCCAGCGACACGAAGTCCGGCAGCGGGGCCTCGAAGACGACCCAGCCGGAGACCACGCCCGCGAAAACCACGCCCACGAAGTCGTCCGGATCGGTGAAGCCGTCCGGATCGACTGCGAACAAACCATCCGACACGAAGAGCTCGACCAAGATCAGCGGAACCAAGGGCACCGGAACCAAGGGCACCGGAACCAAGACCAGCGCAACCAAGACCAGCGCAACCAAGGCGTCCAAGAAGGCAGCGCCGGAGACGCCAGCGCCGGAGACGGCAGCGCCGAAGAAGACCGCGCCGAACAACACTCAGCACCGGGCGACGAAGTCGACTAAGTCGCCGTCGGCAGCCAAGCATCACAACCGAACGGCCGTCGACCATCCGTCGACGCAGCCCGGGAAGCAGCCGGTCGACCGGACCATCACGGCGCTCAACGGCATCGTTCACGCGACGGCCACTACCGTCGGTGGGGTCAGCAGCGGCATCGGGTCGGCTGCCGATCCGGTGGCGCAGGATGTGCACCAGCTGACCGGAGGTGGTCTCGACGACGAAGCGGCGTCGGTGAGCACCCTGACCCACAGCGTCGGTGGTACCGGCGTCGCGGCCGCCGGCGCACTGGACGGTACGACCAAGATCATCAGCTCGGTGAACCACCCGGCCGACCTCGGATCGGCCGTCGGCTCCGAGGTCGGTCAGGTCACCGGTGTCGTCGGTTCCGGCACGGCGATCGTCGGATCGACGGGCGGAGTGGTCAGCAGCACAGGCCGTACGGTCGCTGCGCTCGGCGGCGATCGGAGCCAAGCTGTCGGAGCCGTCCTGGGCGGTGTCGGTGACACGATCACCGGCGTCGGCGAAACGGTCAGCACGGTCGGTACTGCTACCGGCGGACTGACGACCGCTGTCGGGGCCACCGCCGGTACGACCGTCCAGCAGACCGTCGACGCCGCCACCGGCATCGTGGGAGCGACGACCGGCGGCGTGACCGGCACCATCTCCGGCACCGTGACGAACGTGCTCCCGGCCACCGATGGCAGCACCGGGACCAGCGTCGGCAGCACTGCGGGCAACGCGACGACTGCTGCCGCGACGCACTCCGCGGTTGCGACCGACACCGTCGGGACGAGCAGCGAATCCGCGGCGCCGGCCGGATCGAACGCCCCCCACCGGTCTGCAGGCTCCACCGCCGGTCTCTTCGCCGGCCGCACCCCGTCAGCCTTCGCCGGCGCCCTCATCCTGGTACGGCCGACGGCCGACGCGGCCGGTGCCCAGCAGCACGCCGCAGACCATCACGGCAGCGCCCGGGCCCACAGGACGAGCGTCTCGTTGCTGTCTGCCGGTGGCAACAACACGCTGCCCGAGCCCGGCCAGCTGCCCGGCCCCGTACCCGCCGTCGCCGCGGCGGCCACCTCCGCGGGCACCGGCCACGAGCACGCGTTCCTTGCCGCGCCGGCCGCCCGGATCCACCCCACCTCGTCCCTCCTGCACGGGTCCTCGAGCGCGAGCGCCATCGCCTCCACCTACGATCCCGGCTACTCCCCCGACTGAGGCGTCGGTCCTTCACTGCGCCGCCCTGCGGCGCGACCATGCGCTTCACCAAGCAGTTGGGTAGAAACACCGATGACCGATCCGATCGCCGGCGGCGAACACGAGCATGATCGCCACGACGACGTCATCTGCCAGATCGTGGCTGGTGATCTTGACGCCGCAGTCGTCCATCGCGACGACCGGCTGATCGCCTTCCTCGATCACCGGCCGGTGTTCAAAGGGCACGTACTGATCGCCCCTGTCCAGCATGTCGACAACCTGCTGACGCTTCCGGAGGACCTGATGCAGCCCATGCTCGGGCTGGCCCGTCGGATGAGTTTGGCTGTGATCGACGGACTCGGCGCGACCGGCACGTTCAGCGCGATCAACACGATCGTCAGCCAGTCGATACCCCATCTGCACTTCCATGTCGTGCCGAGAACCAAGGGCGACGGGCTGCGCGGCTTCTTCTGGCCGCGGACCCGCTACGCAGCAGGCGAGGCCGCAGACTATGCGGCCCGCATCGCGGCTGCTCTCGCACTGGTCAACTCCGACGACGCCTGACTGCGGCGCCCTGACGGGCAGCCGCAGAACCGGACCGGGGTCGTGATCCGACCACCGGCCAGATCGAAGGTACCGATGACTCAGTTGGAAACCCCGTACGCAACGCCCTACCGGTCGCCGGTCGTGCCCGCCACCACGACCACCACCGACACCAATCAGGACGCCTGGCAGGATGTCCCCGTCGACCTCGCCGTCGTCCGACGCCGGGCGCAACGCGCCGGCCACAAGCCGTCCATCCGGCACCGCGAGAAGTCGGTGGCCGACCTGGCCGCGGCGGCCGTCCGCCGCGCCAACGCACGCGACTGCCTCGGACTCCTCCTCGACGATCCTCACCCGCTGACGGTCGCCGAGCTCTCGGTCCGATCGGGCCTGTCCCGGCCGACGGTCGAGGCGGTCCTGCAGGACCTGATCGCCGCCGGGCCGGTGCACAGCATCGAACCGTCGGAGAGCAACGCCCCGGGGCGGCCTGCTCGCCGGTTCACCGCCTCTGCCGCCGGCAGTCTGGTGGCCGGCGTCGAGCTGGCACCGGGCGTGATCCGGTGCACGGTCGCCGACGCCTCGGGCCAGGTCGTCGCCCGCACCCGGACAGCGCTGGATCCTGGCGATCCCGACGATCTCCTGGACGCGGTTGCCGAGGCCGTCGCAGAGACCGTACGGCGCCGGTCCGGAAACGATCATGACGCCCGGGAGGGCCGATCACCGCTGCCGCGCCTGAACGCGGTCGGGCTCGCACTGCCGGGGATCGTCGATCACGATCAGCGACTGGCCCACAGCGACGCGATCCCGGAGCTGATCGGGATGGACGTCGCAGCAGAGCTGTCGCGACGGCTGGGCTGCACGGTGGCCGTGGAGAACGACCTCAAGCTGGCGGCCTACGCCGAACACCACCTCGCCCTGGCAGCCGACAACCTGATCCTCATCAAGCTCGGAAGCCGGATCTCGCTGGCGGTGATGGTGGACGGGCACATCGTGCAGGGCAGCCACCGGATGGCCGGCGAGTTCGGCGCCCAACGCGGCATGCACTGGACTTCCACCTCTGACGACGACGGTTTGAGGTGGTCCACCGGCCGCGACGCCGGGCCGGTGTTCGACCGGGCGGCGGCCGGCGACCAGCGGGCGATCACCGAGATCGACGGCTTCTGCGCCGAGATCGCGCCACGGCTGGCAATGCTCGTGCTGGCACTGGACCCCGACGCCGTGGTGATCGGTGGCGCGCTGTCGGGTTCGGGCGCCGTACTGCTGGATCCGCTGCGCCGCCGCCTCGATGAGCTGTTGACCGCTGCGCCGCCGCTGGTCGCTGCCGGACTGGCGGATGACGGTGCGGAGGCCGGCGCGTTGGGGCACGCCTTCGCCGTGGGCTCGCAGCAGATCCTCGGCATCCCCGACGTGCCGCCGCCGTGGTGCCGGCTGCGGTCGACCTGGGATCAGTACACGGGATCAATATGGCAACTAGACCCCCAGACACAAGACTGATGGTCGGGCACGCAATGATCGTCGCAAGCACCCACCGGTGTTCCGATGACCAATCGCATCGACCCACACCGACGAGGCCCGAGAAGGGGACATGACCGACAAGATCAGCTTCGGCTTCAGCAGCTACAGCTTCTCCCAGAAACTGCGCTCCGGCGAGATGACGTTGCCCGACGTCATCGACTGGGTCGCCGACAGCGAGGGCGAGCACCTCGAGCTGGCGGTCGCCGGCCAGAACGGCCCGGATGCGCCGATCCCGAATCTGGAGTCGGATCCGCAGTACGTGGACGAGATCCGGGCCAAGGCGGAGCAGGCGGGGGTGACCCTGTCCAACATCGCCATTGGTGCGAACTTCTACACCACCGATGCCGGTGAGACCGAGGCCGAGATCAAGCGGGTCAAGGCCTATGTCGATCTTGCCGAGCAGCTGGGCATCAAGCTGATGCGCCACGACGTCGTGGCACACAAGGGTCTCGAGGGCGACGACACGCCCCTCTTCGAGGAGGCGTTCCCGCTGATCGTCTCGGCAGCCAAGGAGATCGCCCAGTACGCCGCCGGCAAGGGCATCACGACAAGCCTGGAGAACCACGGTTTCTTCGTCCAGGCGGCCGACCGGGTCCGCCGGATCGTGCACGCGGTGGGCGAGCCGAACTTCAAGACCACCCTCGACGTCGGTAACTTCGTCTGCGTGGACGAGGATCCGACACTGTCGGTGCCGCAGAACCTCCCGTACGCGATGATCGTGCACTTCAAGGACTTCTACATCCGTCCCGCCACCCAGAACCCGGGCGAGGGCTGGTTCCGCTCCAAGGCCGGAAAGTACCTGCGCGGCGCGATCGTCGGCAACGGCGACCTCGATCTCCGCTCGATCGCGAAGTCGATCAAGGACTCGACCTACGAGGGTTATGCCTCGATCGAGTTCGAGGGCATCGAGGACTGCCTGCTCGGCTGTGAACGTGGCCTGGCCAATGCCAAGCGCCTGCTCGCGGAGGCGTGATCACCATGGCCAAGTTCAAGATCGGTGTCATCGGCACCGGAAGCATCGCCCAGTTGCACCTGGACGCCTACATCAACAACCCCGATGTCGAGCTGGTCGCGGTCAGCGACATCAACCTCGAACGCGCCCAGGCCACAGCCGACAAATGGGGCGCCAAGCGGGCCTACGGCGATCCCAATGAGTTGCTCGCCGACCCTGAGGTCGACGGCGTCAGCATCTGCACCTGGAACAACACCCATGCCTCCTGGGCGATCGCCGCCGTGAAGGCCGGCAAGCACGTCCTGGTGGAGAAGCCGATCAGCCGCACCTATGCCGAGGCACTGGAACTGCAGCGGGTGGTCGAAGACCACGACCGGGTGGTCCAGGTCGGCTTCGTCCGCCGGCACTCCCCCAACTGCCAGGTGCTCAAGACCTTCATCGACGCCGGTGATCTTGGCGAGGTCTACTACGCCAAGGCCAGCTGCATCCGTCGCATGGGTAATCCGGGCGGCTGGTTCGCGGACAAAGAGATCGCCGGCGGTGGCCCGCTGCTGGACATCGGCGTCCACGTCATCGACCTGGCCTGGTATCTGATGGGATCCCCGCGGGCGACCGCGGTCAGCGGCAACACCTACTTCAAGCTCGGCAACCGTGCCAACGTCACCAACACCCCGCGCTACAAGGTGTCCGACTACGACCCGACGAAGAACAGCGTCGAGGACATGGCCAACGCGGTGGTGCGCTTCGAGAACGGCGCCTCGCTGCTGGTCGACACCTCCTATTCGTTGCACGCGGTGAAGAACTCGATCGACGTCTCGGTCTACGGTGACAAGGGCGGCGCGGAGCTCGAGCCGGACCTCAAGATCGCCACCGAGAAGAACAACACGGTGATCAACATCGAGCCGCAGATCTCGTCGGGCACCTTCGAGCTCAAGCCCGGTTTCAGCAACGAGATCGCCAACTTCGTCGACGCCTCACTCGGCCGGGTGGAGAGCGTCGCCCCGGCCTGGCACGGTGTGGAGATCATGAAGATCCTCGACGGCATCTACACCTCGGCCGATGCCGGCAAGGAGATCACCCTCGTCTGATTGGTGTGTCTCGGACGGGCGTCGCTCAGCCGGGAAGGAGGGCAGGGAGAGCGCGCAGATCGCCGATCTCCCCTGCCGCCGTCGGCCCGGTGTCGCGCCGCAGCCAGAGGGCGCGCCAGCCGGCCCTTCGTGCCGCGACGACATCCTTCTCGTACGAGTCCCCGATCATGATCAGTTCGGCCGGGTCGGCGCCGACGGACCGGGCAGCATGGGTGAAGATCCGCGGGTCCGGTTTGGCGAAGCCGATCGCCTCGGCGGCGAACTCGACGGCGAAGAAGTGATCAAGACCCAGTGAGTCCAGTTTGGAGTTGCCGTTGGTGATCACTCCCAGCTGGTACGACCCCTGCAGCAGCTCAAGGCATGGCCGTACGTCGTCGAAGATCACCGGCTCGGCGAACCGGATCGCCAGGTAGTGCTCGGTGATCTCATCGATCTGGGCAGCGCTGGCTCCGACCGGCGCCAGTACTTCGGCGAACATCTGCCGCCGGACTGCGACCAGCGGCACCGGGCGGTCGCCGTACGCGTCCGCGAGCCGATCCCGGATCGCCTCAAGATCATCCGGCCGATAGCGCCCGGACAGCTCCGGCCACCGGCTGCCGATCTCGGACAGCGATGCTGACAGCGCCCGGTGCATCATGGCGGCGAAGTCGCACAGCGTCTGATCAACGTCGAAGAACACCCAGGCTGCCGGCACCCGGCGATCCTAGCGATCCGCCCGCGGCATCTATCCCGTTCCCGTGCGAAACACAGCACCCCGCGCCGGTGGTGACCGGCGCGGGGTGCTGTCAGTAGCGCTGAGTGTGCTGCGCAGTTGCTACCTGGCGAGCAGTGACCGCAGCACGTACTGCATGATTCCGCCGTGCCGGTAGTAGTCGGCCTCCCCGGGGGTGTCGATCCGGACCGTGGCGTCGAAGCTCACGTCGCCGACCTGGACCGTGACCGTCTTGGGCGTACGGCCCTCGTTGAGCTCGGTGACGCCGGTGATCGTGAAACTCTCCTCACCGGTCAGGCCGAGCGTTTCGGCGTTCTGACCCTCCGGGAACTGCAGCGGCAGCACGCCCATGCCGATCAGGTTGGACCGGTGGATCCGTTCGTACGATTCTGCGATCACGGCACGGACCCCCAGCAGCGCTGTGCCCTTGGCAGCCCAGTCGCGCGACGATCCGGAGCCGTACTCCTTGCCGGCCAGGATGACCAGTGGCGTACCGGCCTCCTGGTAATGCTGCGACGCCTCGAAGACCGAGGTCACCGGGCCGTCGGAGACGGTGAAGTCCCGGGTGAAGCCGCCCTCGGTGCCGGGAGCGATCTGGTTGCGCAGCCTGATGTTGGCGAAGGTGCCGCGGATCATGACTTCGTGGTTGCCGCGACGGGAGCCGTAGGAGTTGAAGTCCTTGCGCTCGATGCCGTGCTCGGTCAGATACTGCCCCGCGGGACTGTCGGCCTTGATCGCACCGGCCGGGCTGATGTGATCGGTGGTCACCGAATCGCCGAGCTTCAGCAGCACCCGCGCACCCTCGATATCGGTCACTGGGGTGGGCTCGGTCGGCATGCCCTCGAAGTAGGGAGCCTTACGCACGTAGGTGGACTCGCTGTCCCAGGCGAAGGTCTCGCCCTCCGGGGTCGGCAGCGACTGCCACTGCTGATCACCGGCGAACACGTCGGCGTAGCTCTCGGTGAACATGTCCGCACCGATCGCCGACGAGACGATCTCGTCGATCTCCGCCTCGGTCGGCCAGATGTCCTTCAGATAAACGGGATTCCCGGACTCGTCGGTGCCCAGCGGGTCGTTGGTCAGATCCAGATCCATGGTGCCGGCCAGGGCGTACGCGACCACCAGCGGCGGGCTGGCGAGATAGTTCATCTTGACGTCGGGGTTGATCCGGCCCTCGAAGTTGCGGTTGCCGGACAGCACCGAGACCACTGCAAGATCATTCTCGTTGACCGCATCGCTGACCTCGGGGATCAGCGGACCGGAGTTGCCGATGCAGGTGGTGCAGCCGTAGCCGACCAGGTTGAAGCCCAGCTTGTCCAGATACGGCGTCAGGCCGGAGCGCTCGTAGTAGTCGCTGACCACCTTCGAACCGGGCGCCAGCGTGGTCTTCACCCACGGCTTGCGGGTCAGGCCCTTCTCGACCGCCTTCTTGGCCACCAGCGCCGCGCCGATCATGACACTGGGGTTGGAGGTGTTGGTGCAGGAGGTGATCGCCGCGATCGTCACCGCACCATGATCGATGGTGAACTCGGAGCCGTCGGCCAGCTTGACCGGGGTCGGAGTGGACGGCCGACCCGGATTGCCGGTGTGGTGATCGTAATCGCGCGGCGCCGGCGCCCCGTTGCCGCTGGCGGGGCTGGGCGCATCCGAAGCCGGGAACGATTCCGCGACCGATTCGTCGTAGCCCTGCTCCGGCTCGGAGACGTAGTCGTTGAGCACCTCGCGGAAGCCCTGCTTGGCGTGGCTCAGCGAGACCCGGTCCTGCGGACGCTTCGGACCGGAGATACTCGGCACCACCGAACCAAGATCGAGTTCGAGGTACTCCGAGTAGGCGGCTTCCTTGTCGTCGGCGTGCCACAGGCCCTGTTCCTTGGCGTACGCCTCGACCAGCGCGAGCTGCTCGGCGCTGCGGCCGGTCAGCTTGAGATAGTCGATCGTCTTGTCGTCGATCGGGAAGACCGCGATCGTGGAGCCGTACTCCGGGCTCATGTTGCCGATGGTGGCGCGGTTGGCGACCGGGACCTCGGCAACGCCGGGTCCGTAGAACTCGACGAACTTGCCGACCACGCCGTGCTTGCGCAGCATCTCGGTGATGGTCAGCACCAGGTCGGTTGCGGTGGCGCCCTCGGGCAGCGATCCGGACAGCTTGAAGCCGACCACCCGCGGCACCAGCATCGACACCGGCTGGCCGAGCATCGCGGCCTCGGCCTCGATGCCACCGACGCCCCAGCCGACGACGCCCAGTCCGTTGACCATGGTGGTGTGGCTGTCGGTGCCGACGAGGGTGTCGGGGTAGGCGTACGTCTCACCGTTGATCTCGCGCGGGAAGACGACCCGGGCCAGGTGCTCGATGTTGACCTGGTGCACGATGCCGGTGCCCGGCGGGACGACCTTGAAGTCGTCGAAGGCACCCTGGCCCCAACGCAGGAACTGGTAGCGCTCGCGATTGCGCCCGTACTCGATCTCGACATTGCGGGTGAAAGCGTCAGCCGTGCCGAAGACGTCGGCGATCACCGAGTGGTCGATCACCAGCTCGGCCGGCGACAGCGGATTGATCTTGTTGGGGTCGCCACCGAGATCGGCGAACGCCTCGCGCATGGTGGCAAGATCAACGATCGCCGGCACGCCGGTGAAATCCTGCATGATCACCCGTGCCGGGCTGAACTGGATCTCCTTGCTGGGCTGGGCATTCGGGTCCCAGTCGGCCAGCGCGCGGATGTCGTCGGCGGTGATGTTGGCGCCGTCCTCGGTGCGGAGCAGATTCTCCAGCAGCACCTTGAGGCTGTACGGCAGCTTGTCCGCACCGTCGACCTTGTCGAGGCGGAAGATCTGGTAGGACTTGTCGCCCACCTCCAGGGTGGACTTCGCACCGAAGCTGTTCACGCTGGGACCGGTGGCTTCGCTCGTCATGGTCACTCCGTTGTCGTCGAAACTCTCTCGACGTCAAGATATCACCGGGCCGTACGCCCTGATGACCGCCATGCCGCCGGGAGCGGGTCAGCACCGACCCTAGTCACACCCGACAGAACACCGAACCCCGACCTCGTCGCAGCCGATTCCGACGCGTTGGGGCCCAGCACTCGCGGTGTCACGACTTCGGCCTACGCGAGCACTGGTCGAGTCGTCACGGGGCGACGCACAGCCGGCTGCCTCAGCTGCTCGGCCGCAGGATCGCGACGCACTCGAAGTGTTGGGTCATCGGGAAGAGGTCGAAGGCGCGCAGCGAGACCAGCTCGTACGCCTGCTTCTGCAGGTAGCCGAGGTCTCGGGCCAGCGCGGCCGGATCGCAGGCGACGTAGGCGATCGCGCGCGGCCGGCGCCGTACGATCTGCTCGACGACCTTCCGACCGGCACCGCTGCGCGGCGGGTCCAGGACCACCAGATCGGTCGAGCCGGGCAGCGCACTGCGGCCCCGAGGTGCTCCCAGCGCCCGGTCGACGCGGGAGGTCTGGAACCGCGCCCGCGAACCGGCATCAGCCAGGTTGCGGCGCGCCGCAGCAACAGCTGCGCCGCTGGATTCGACCCCGATCACCCGGCAGCCGGCGTCCACCAGGGCGCCGGTGAACAGCCCGACGCCGCAATAGAGGTCGAACGCCTTCTCCCCCGCATCGGGCTGCAACCCCTCCAGCACGGTGGTCGCGAGCAGGTCGGCGGCAGCCGGATGGACCTGCCAGAAACCGTCGCCCGACACCTCCCAATCGCGACCGACGGCGTGTTCGGTGATCGTCTCCTGCCGGCCGCCGGGCAGCCAGTGCACGCCATCGGCGGCATCGACGCCGATCACCTCCCCGCCGGTCGTCCCGGTCGCGGGACGCCCGATGGCGGGCGCCGCAATCCGGCAGCCCTCGGGCGGCAGTGCGATCACCTGATGGGATCGGTGCGCACGCAACCCCGGGTGCCCCGCGTCATCGAACAGGTAGCGCATTCGGGTCCGCCAGCCGAGGCCATCACCCGTACGACCGTCGCCCGTACGACCGTCGAAGGGCACCTCTTCGACCGGCACCCGCAACTCCAGCCCGGCCAGCCGCCGGAGCTGTTCGGCCAGGACCTCGGCCTTGAGCCGCCGCTGCGCCGCCGGATCCACATGCTGGAAGTCGCAGCCTCCGCAGCCGCCAGGACCGGAGATCGGGCAGGCCGGCTGGATCCGGTCCGGTGACGGGTCGAGGATCTCGATCGCGTCGCCGCGCCAGTAGCTGGGTTGCGAGATATCGGTGACCGCGATCATCACCCGCTCACCCGGCAGTGCATGGCGTACGAAGACCACCCGACCCTCGTGCCGGGCGACGAAGTGGCCTCCATGGGCGATCGGGCCGACGGCCACCGGGCCGATCGTCAGCGGCTCGGCCTGGTCGTCGACAGGCTCGGCGATCCTGGCCGTCCCCGGCTCTTCGACGGGATCGGAGTTGGTGGTCACCGGACCGTCGCGCGGGAGCGCCGATCGGAGCGGGCCAGCCGCCGCTCGCCGGCCGTGGACGACTGCAACAGGAAGGGCACCGAAGTCACCATCACGCCGGGGGTGAAGAGCAGCCGGGTCTTCAGCCGCAACGCGCTCTGGTTGTGCAGCAACTGTTCCCACCAGCGGCCGACGATGTATTCCGGGATGTAGACGGTCACCACGTCGCGTGGGCTTTCCCGGCGGATGCTGCGGACGAATTCGAGCGCCGGGTTGGTGATCTCCCGGTAGGGCGAGGCGATCACCTTCAGCGGGACCGCGATACCGGCGTCCTCCCACTGCTGGACCAGCCGCTCGGTCTCGTCGGGATCGACGTCGACCGTGATCGCCTCCAGCGTGCTGGGTCGCGACGCCTTGGCGAAGGCCAGCGCCCGCAAGGTCGGCTTGTGCAGCTTGGACACCAGCACCACCGCGCGGACCCGGCTGGGCAGCATCTTGTCCTCGGTGGGGTCGATCGCCGTCTCGCGGGCGACCGCGTCGTAGTGCCGTCGGATGGCCTTCATCAGCAGGAACAGCACGATCATCGCGATGATCGCGATGTAGGCGCCCTGGAGGAATTTCGACAACAGCACGATGATCAGCACGGTGCCGGTGCAGACTGCGCCGACCGTGTTGATCACCCGGGCCCGGAACATCCGGTTCCTGGCCCTGCGGTCGTGCTGGTCGCGCAGCAGCCGGGTCCAGTGCCGGACCATGCCGATCTGGCTGGTGGTGAACGAGACGAACACGCCGACCACGTACAACTGGATCAGGGCGGTGACGCTGGCATCGAAGGCGATGATCAGCACGATCGCCCCGGCGGCCAGCAGCAGGATGCCGTTGCTGTAGGCCAGCCGGTCGCCACGGGTGTGCAGCTGCCGGGGCAGATAGCCGTCCCGGCCGAGGATCGAGCCCAGCACGGGAAAGCCGTTGAAGGCGGTGTTCCCGGCCAGGAACAAGATCAGCATCGTGGCACCGATGACGAAGTAGAAGCCCGGCTGGAAGTTGTTGAAGACTGCGGCGGCGAGCTGGCCGATGGCCGTATCCGCCTCTTCGTGGACCGGCCTGCCGTTGAGCACGAAGTGACTGAATCCGGGGTCGACCAACTTGAGGCCGGTCAGCCTGCCGAGCACCGTGACGCCGATCATCATGCTGACGGCGATGGTGGCCAGCAGCGCCAGGGTGGTGGCGGCGTTCTTGCTCTTGGGCTTGCGGAAGGCCGGTACGCCGTTGGAGATCGCCTCGACACCGGTCAGCGCGGCCGATCCGGAGGAGAACGCGCGGGCCAGCAACGGGATCATCGCGAGTCCGGTCAGCCCTGTGTATTTCGGGTCGCCGACGACGCTCCAGTGGGCGGTCGCCGCCTGCAGGTGCGTGCGGAGCACCAGGATCCGGAACAGGCCCCACGCGGTCATCGCCAGGACCCCGAACATGAAGCAATAGGTCGGAACCGCGAAGATCGTTCCGGACTCCCGGACGCCGCGCAGATTCATCGTCATCAGCAGCAGGACAACCAGGACCGCGACCAGCGCCTCGTGTCCGTCCAGGAACGGGAAGGCCGCCTCGGCGTTCTGGACGCCCGAGGAGATCGAGACGGCGACCGTGAGCACGTAGTCGACCATCAGCGCGCTCGCGACCGTCAACCCGGCGTTGGGCCCAAGGTTGACTGTTGCGACCTCATAGTCGCCGCCACCGGAGGGATAGGCGTGCACGTTCTGCCGGTAGGACATCACCACGACAGTCATCACGAAGGCGACGACGATCCCGATCTTCCAGGAGAACGCGAAACCCGAGGCCCCGGCCAGGGACAACGTGATCAGGATCTCATCGGGCGCGTACGCGACGGAGCTGAGTGCGTCGGAGGCGAAGACCGGAAGCGCGATCCGCTTCGGCAGCAGCGTCTCCCCCAGCTGCGTACTGCGGAGCTTACGGCCGATCAGCAGCCGCTTGCCCACATCCGCGATACTCACGTCGCGCAAGCCTAAGCCATGGTTGGGAACCGGCCATGGTCACGACCGGCGCGTCCCATCCACGTGCCGACGCCAGTACCGGTCCCGGTGCCGATCTTGAGTGTGCAGGCCGACGCCTCCCAGGCCGGGCGACGGGTTTGCCGTGACGGCTGCCGGAGGGCAAGGATGAGAGAAGGATGAGAATGGAAAGATCGCTACCGCGCCGACTGCCGGCATCGGAGGAGACCAAGTGCACATCGTGATCATGGGCTGCGGCCGGGTCGGGTCGACCCTGGCCCGGAGCCTGGAAAAGCGTGGCCACTCGGTCGCGGTGGTCGACATGAACACCGAGGCGTTCCGCCGTCTCGGTCCCGATTTCGGCGGCAGGACCGTCAAGGGCGTGGGCTTCGATCGCGAAGTGCTGCTGAGCGCGGGGATCCGGGAGGCCGACGGTTTCGCCGCTGTCTCCAGCGGTGACAACTCCAACATCATCGCCGCCCGGGTTGTCCGGGAAACCTTCGAGGTCACCAATGTGGTCGCCCGGATCTACGATCCCGGCCGGGCCGAGGTCTACGAACGGCTCGGCATCCCGACGGTGGCGACCGTACGGTGGACGGCCGACCAGGTGATCCGCAGACTGTTGCCTTCGGGTTCGGAGCCGCAGTGGCGCGACCCGTCCGGCACCGTCCGGCTCGCCGAGGTGCACGTCAATGCCAGCTGGGTCGGCCGCAGGGTCGACCAGATCGAGGCCGCCGCCCGGACCCGGGTCTCCTTCATCCACCGGATGGGAGACGGCATCATCCCCACTGCCAGCACGGTCTTCCAGGACGGGGACCTGCTCTACATCGCCGTCGAGGACCAGCGCCTGGGCGAGGTCGAGGCGATCCTCGCCTCCGCGCCACCGGCCGACTGATCACCGGACCGCCGAGCCAGGATGCCCCACCAGATGATCTTCATCCAGATGATCACGAAGACGATGATCACGATCAGCACGGACCACAGAAGGAGTGCCGGATGCGCGTGACGATAGCCGGAGCCGGCAACGTCGGCCGGTCCATTGCCGCGGAGTTGGTCGAGAACGGCCACCAGGTGTTGCTGATCGACCGCGACCCGCGCGCGATCAAGGCCGACACCCTGCCCGAAGCGGAGTGGTTACTGGCCGATGCCTGCGAGCTCTCCACCCTGGAGGAGGCGGGCATCGACACCTGCGACGTGGCGATCGCCGCGACCGGAGACGACAAGGCCAATCTGGTCAGCTCGCTGCTTGCCAAGACCGAATTCGGCGTACCCCGGACGGTAGCCCGGGTCAACCACCCCAAGAACGAATGGCTGTTCACCGACGACTGGGGTGTCGACCACGCCGTCTCCACGCCGCGACTGATGTCGGCACTGGTCGAGGAGGCGGTGTCGATCGGCGACCTGGTCCGGCTGCTCACTTTCCACGAGGGCAGTGCCAATCTGGTGGAGCTCACCCTGCCGGCCAGCAGCCCGATGGTGGGCAGCCCGATCGGCGACCTGCGGCTGCCGGGCGATGCGGTGCTGGTGGCGATCGTCCGCGACGGTCGCGCTCAGGCTCCGGATCCGGACGGCTCGCTGGAGGCGGGCGACGAACTGCTGTTCGTGGCGACCGAGGACTGCGAGGACGACCTGACCGCGATGCTGGCGCCGCGCCAGCTCGGCTGACCCGGCAGGGCGTGGTCGGCCCCTCCTCTTGGCCCGAGGGTCCTGTCGAGGGACCTACCGGTGGTCTCCGGTGGCGACGACGGACAAGCCGACTCCGATGATCGAGGCTCCGCCGATGCGTCCGATCGTCGTCACCCGGCGCGGCGACTTCGCGAGCCAGGTGCGGGCGCGACCGGCGGCCAATGCCCAGCCGGTGTCGGTGATCAGGCCGATCACCAGCGGGACCACACCCAGCACCAACATCTGCACCGTCGTGTTGCCGACCGCCCGGTTGAGGAACTGCGGAACAATCGCGGTGTACAGCACGAAGGTCTTCGGGTTGGTCAGGCCGACGATCACGCCGGTCCGGATCGCCGCCCGGGCCGGCTGATGACCGGTCCGACCGTTCTCCGCATCCTCAGCAAGCGGGCCGGCGTGACGGATCGCCTGGATCCCCAGCCAGAACAGATACAAGATCCCGACCCACTTGACCACCCGGAACAGCGTCTCGGAACGTTGCAGCAGCGGACCGAGCCCCACGGCGATCGCAGCGCCGACGAGATAGCAACCGATCGCGTTCCCGGCCACGCTGGCCAGTGCGTTGCCGCGGCCATGGCTGAGAGCACGACCGACCACGAACATGACACTCGGGCCGGGCACGGCGATCAGCACGACACTGGCAAGCGTGATGCCGACCACCTGTTGGAGGGTGAGCACCAGGCCATTGTGGCGCCGCCCGGACCTGCTTCGTGAGCCAAGCCCTCAAATTGCCAGGAAGGGGCCCTCGCGATGGATTCCTAGCAGCAATCGTCGTGGTCGCCGGGGGCGCGTTCGCCGGTCAGTTCTGAGACCGGCGTCGTGCATGCCTCACCCTTCCACGCCTCCCAGCCTTCGCGGACGGCGAAGAACACAATCACCAGACCGGCGACCGGGTCCGCCCAGGTCCACCCGAAGAGACTGTTCAGCAACAGGCCGATCAGGACCGCGGCCGAGAGATAGGAACAAATCAACGTCTGCTTGGAATCGGCCACCGCCGACGCCGAGCCCAGTTCTCGTCCGGTCCGCCGTTCGGCCAAGCTCAGCAACGGCATCACGGCCAGGCTGATCGCCGACAACACAATCCCCACCAGGCTGTGCTCCGGGGACCGGACGCCGGTCAGCGCCAGTACAGCATCGATCGTCACATAGACGGCCAGCGCGAAGAAGGAGACGGCGATCACGCGGAGTGCGATCCTCTCCCGTGACTCGGGATCCTTGGCCGAGAACTGCCAGGCGACTGCGGCCGCCGACAGCACCTCGACCACCGAATCCAGGCCGAACCCGATCAGCGCCGTCGATGAGGCCACGGTTCCGGCGCTGATCGCCACGATCGCCTCGATCACGTTGTAGCTGATCGTCGCCGCCACGATCAGCCGGATCCTGCGGGCCAGCACCGTCCGGCGGACCGGGTCAACGGCAACTCCGGCGCCCATGGCATTCATCGTCATGATCAGCAGCACCCCTCGGTCTCGGCGTCCTGGCAGGTGCTGTCCGCTGCGACGGCCACCACGGCGCTACGCAGGTCGTCCAGCGCATGCCCCAGACGCCGGTCCGCCAGCTCGTAGCGGACCCGGCGGCCGACCGGCACCGTTACCACCAGACCGCAGTCCCGAAGACATGCGAGATGGTTGGACAACCGGGTCCGGGAGATCTCGAGCTCGTCGGCGAGATCCGACGGATAGCGTGGCGCCTCGCGCAATGCCAATAGCAGCCGGCATCGGATCGGATCAGCCAACGCCCGACCGAACCGGGCCAACACATCAATACCAACCGCAGTACCAAGCGGGATGTCAGCAGCACTCTGCAACACAGCGGAAACGATACAAGAAATCCTGAATCCAGGAAACCTTGATCAATGGGCGCTGCGGGCCGCAAGCCACCGGGACACGTACCCGTTCCGTGCCCGCCCTCCCGCCAGAGTCCCTCAGATTCGTAGACGGACTCCGCCCGCGTGTTACTCACTGATTCAGCCGACACCGTCGGTGTCCGCAGCGCCCCGGCCGTGTCCGACGCCCGCGAAGGCACCTCCTGCGGACAGGATCGTGTGAGCATGACTGTCCGAAGCGATGGTGGATTCCGTGCCCACTGGAGTCCATCCCGAGCCGTGGGTCTCCGCCGCTTCAGGCAGCAGAGCGCCGACCGCTAGTGTTGTGCGTCATTAATTCGTTTACAGTGTGGGATGATGGTGTATGCCATCAACTGTGTTCGAGGTC
>NZ_BMMZ01000023.1 GCF_014646195.1 Microlunatus endophyticus | reverse complement strand
CGGTGAGGGGGCCTTCCCGCGTGATCACCGGACAGGGCATCACGCTGACCGATCTGCCCCGTGCGGGATCCGCTTGCGAGATGAGCGTTCCCGCGGGAACGCCGTCACATGTGTGGAGCGTCTCACGGGGACCGATCTGGGCTAATGGTCGGCCGTGCTGGTTTTGGTCAGGTCAAGGTTCTTCGTAGTAGGTAGATCGCGGGGATGGCTCGACGTTGGTGGACTCGCAGCTGTTTCTCTAGGTGCCAGTCGCTTGTGATTGATGCTTCGAACAGTCGCATGTCTTGGGTGCAGGCGGCGAACCGAGCGCCGGGGCTGGCTAGGCGTGCGGCCTCAGACAGGATTGCGGGGTAGAGGGATCGGTTGTCCTGGTGGTTGCCGATGGTGTGGCCGTAGGGAAGGTCGGACAGCAGGACGTCGATGCTTTGTGCGGTCAGCGGGAGTTTGCCGGCATCGGCTCGGAGTAGCGAGGTTGGCACTGTGTCTTTTCTGGTGCGGTTCGCTGCTGCCAGGTTCGCTCTTGCTGCTTGGAGGGCTGGGTCGGCGTTGTCCACGCCGATGAGGTGTTTGCCGTGTCGGGTTTCTGCCAGCAGCGTTCCGGAGCCGCAGCATAGGTTCAGGATGCGGTCTGTTCTGCGGGGTGCCGTCAAATCGACCATGACCGCCGCCATGGTCGCGTGCAGCGCTCCTGGCATGTCTGCCACGCGCCATGGTCGGGTTGACAGTGAGCGGGCGGTTACGCGGACGAGGACTTCCCAGCCGGTGTGATCGCGGCGGATGCGGACGAGGAGATCGCCTTCGGGGTGCTCGGGCAGTCCGGTCGAGGCCGCGACGCTGTCGCGGACCCGGCGCAGCGCTGCGGAGTCTTTGCCTGGCGAGCTGATCCGGAATCCGGTGAACTTGTCGGCTGATGTCACGAACTTGAGCATCTCGCGCAGCCGCTGGTCTCCGAGGATGACAGTGGGGCGGCTTCCCTCGAATCGTTCGTAGCGGTGAACAGCAACTGCGGTACGCAGTGAGAGGAGTGGTGCGAGCCGACCGCGGTAGTCGACGCGGTTGCGGGCCATCTTGATGCCGATTGTCTGCTTCAACTCTGAGGCAGCGAATTCCTCGAGCCCACGAAGCGTCTCGATCTCGAACAGCAATGTCCACTCATCTCCGGTCTTCAACACCGTGCTGCGCAATTAGGCTAGGGGAGCCGCCGCGGCTCGCGCGAACCTTTTCGGCTAGTGCCCGGCCGACGATCCTTTATGTGAGACCGATTCTGCGGTCGGCTCGGTGCCCGGTGAAGTTGCCCGTACTAGCTGCCCGGCGCGGAACGATGTCGGGCGTCCACCGGTTGTATCCGCCGGCGAACGATCAGCGGGCGCGGAACGACCATCGGAATGGAAGGCTGCTGGAGTGTGTCAGCGTTTTCGTGTGAGTCGAAAGCCAAGCCAAACTACGGCGATTGCGAATATCAGCAGACCTGCTGCCACCACGAGCCCCACTGTGGTGACATTGTTGTCGACCTGACCACGTTGTTCCGCTACGGCCTGGGCTTGCAGTGATGCCAGGAGGGCGGCTGCTACTGCGACGATCACGCAGATGGTTCGAACCGCTGCGCGAAGCATGATTCTCTCCTGATCCGTCGATGCACCAAGGGTTAGCGGGACTTTACACATTCCTGTAGCGCGTCGTGCGCGCAGAGTTTGCGTGCCCGGCCAGCGATCCTCTGCGCGACACCGATGCGACGCTCGGCTGGAAGCCTGGTGAGGCTGCCCGATGGTTCGTCCGTGGCCGGTTCGCTTTCGGGCGCCGGCCGGCGGCGTAGGTCCGCGAACGGCTTGCGGTCGTGCTCCGTGCAATCGGAGTGCGTTGGTCAGCTGTCCGTGCGAACATGCCACCATGTCTGCGCTATCGAGTGACGCGGTCCAAGCTCTGTTGATTGTTGATATCCAGACAGCATTCGTCACTGGCGACGAAGCGGCGCCGGCCAGCGAACAGCTCCTCGGGAACCTCGGGGATCTGTTGGATCGTGCGCGCCAAGCCGGCGCGCTGGTGGTGCATCTGCAGAATGATGGCCCGCCCGGTGCCGTCGATGAGCCGGGCACGCCGGGGTGGGAACTTTACTTCCAGGTGGCGGATTCTTCCCGCGAAGTTGTGATTCGGAAGCTGAAGGATGACGGATTCGACGGCACCGCGTTGGATGAGATCTTGCGCCGGCACGGCGTCGGTCGTGTCTGCGTGGTCGGGGTGATGTCGGAGATGTGTGTGCTGGCAACTGCGCGAGCTGCCCTTGAGCGGAAATTCGGAGTTGCCATGCCGCACGACGGCCACGCGACCTTCAACATCGGGGCTGCGCCAGGAGCGACCGAAGGAGTGCCTGCGGCCATGGCTTCGCGAGTTGCAGAGTGGGCCCTGGGCGACGAGGTCGAGATTATCGCGCACACGACCGATGTGGACTTCGATCCAATCATCTGATCTGGGCCCGCCCGGTCATGGATCCTCTGGGGACAGAGTATGGATTCGTGATGTTGGCCGGTCCGGGTGATCCAACCGCTTGCGGTGCAGAGGCTGGGCTGGCAGCGGTTAGACACCCCAGGTCTGTAACTTGTCAAGCGGCTGCCTGTTGTTGATCTTGGTTTCGGTGGGCCCAGGCGGTGTGTTCGTCGTATCGGGTGTGGTGCCTCTGTGACACGGTGAGTTGTTCAACGCATCGATTCAGGACGGCGATCGTCCGGAATGCATGGCAGGTTTGACGGTATGCCGCTTACCTTTGCCGGAACCCTGGACCGCTCCGCGGTGATCGCCACGGTCGATCAGCTCGCGGACCTTGTCGGGTCTGTGGAGGTGGCCGACGCTTGGGACCGGGAGTCGGCGCTGCACGGCATGACCATTGGTGGGCTGACGCGTCACCTTGTCAGCCAGCCCGAGTGTGCTATCGAGTTCCTCACCACGCCTGGCCCGCCGAACGCTCCGGTGCTGACTCTGGTCGGACACTACGAGCGTGTCGACTGGTTGCTGGCGCCGATCGATGCCATCGAGAACACGTCCATCCGCGACGATTTCAACCAGATGGGCTCGGCCGGGCCGGCTGAGTCGGTCGGGGTGCTCCGGCGGTCGCGCGAGCTGCTAGGGGATGCCATCGACGGCGCCGGCCCGACTGTGTACGTGCCGTGGCAGGATTGCGTACTGCCGACCGACGACTTCCTCGTTGTGCGACTGATGGAGATCGTGGTACACGCCGACGACCTGGCTTTCAGCGTCGACGTGCCGGTCCCGGCATTCAGTCCTGAGGTAGTCGAGCCGGTGCTCGCCCTTCTCGCCGCGCTGGCCGCGAGACGTCGGGGCCAGGACGCGGTGATGCGCGCCCTGATTAGGCACGAGCGGCGCTCAGCTGGCTCCATCTCGGCATTCTGACCGCGGCCGGAAGCGGGCATGGTTTCCTCCCGGCAATGGAGTAAGGACCAGGGTGGGACCGTCACCACTCGACGGTTCGTTACCTTCCGCGAAGCGACTGCCATCGCCCCCGTGATCAGTCGCATCCCACAACTTGAATCGCTATCGGAGTATCTACCATTGTCCGGTCGAGGATCGGCTTGCGGTGATGAGGCTGACTCGTGATCTCGGTGTCGGCGGCCGAACGTCACCGGTGCGCCGGTCGAGCGGGTTCGTATTGTGCGCAGTGCGGTTGCTGGCTCCTGGAGCTCGTCGGTTTGTCCGCTGGAGATGAGCCAGTTGAGTTGTCCGACCAGTTGGGCGGTCGCGTGCCATCTGATTGAGCTTTCGGGGATTTCGCTTCGTCCGTATCCGGTGGTGATTGCGTGGTAGTCGGGCCGGCTCGTTGTGACGGCTAGGCCGGCTAGTTCGGCGGCGGCTGGTCCAGCGGACCACATGCCCCAGTCGATCAGCCCGATTACGTTCATGTCGGGGTCAACGAAGACGTGTTCGGCAGATACATCACCGTGACAGAGGACAGGGTTGTCGTCTGTTGGCGGTCCTGGCCGGAGAAGATCCTTCACGTAGGAGATTTCACTGGTGCTGAAGTTGGCGAGGCTGAGTTGATCGGCGGCGTTCAGGCAGTCGGCGAGGTAGCGATCAGCTTCGGTGTGGGGATCTGGCCAGCTTCCATCTGCGTTGGGTCGGCCGATTCCAGGCATCGGTATCGCGTGCAGAAGAGCAAGGACATGGCCGATGTTGTTCATAGCTGTGGATCGTTGCTCCGGTCGAAGCGTGGCGAGGATCTCTGCCAGCTGCTTGCCTGGACAGGCGCGGACCACCATCGCAGAGCGTGGACCATTCGGGCTGTCGATGACCGCGACCTTCAATACTTCGGGCACGGCAACGCCGTTCTCACGAGCCCGGGCCATCGCCCACGCCTCGTGCTCGGCTTTGCTGGTCGGCGTCTGAGGAAAGGTCACCCGTAGATAGACCGACGAATCGTCATGGAGCTGAACGCGATGAACCTCGTACTCGTCGCCCCTGACGATCCTGGTGGAGTTGGCCACAGACGTGCCGGTCGCATCGGTGACCAAGCTAATGATGTCCGGCTGTCCGACGCTATACCGGGAATGCAGCTGCTTTAGATATTCGGAGCGATCCACGGATGCCTCCCATCTCTGCGAACCTGCCGTTCAGGTTCTCGATGGGGGTGCGCCCTCCGCCTACAGGCTCCCACCAACAACTTAGCAGGAGCGCCCCTGCCCGGTGATCGATCGGCTTGCGGGCCAGCCTCGGCGTTCTCGCGTTCCCTGTGACACGGCCCGGTTCGTGATCCTGGCCAATCCGGTGACCGAACGGCTATAGGGCGGGGTTTCCTTGGGTGTCCAGCTGCTGCACTATGAGGTTCGTGAGTGCTGATCATGAAGAAGCTGTCCAGGGTGACGCTGATCGGGAACGGCTCAAACGGCTGTTCCGGGTGTTTACCGGAGCCCACGGCGATGGTCGGTCCCTGGTGTATGAGGCGGTGTGCGGGGCGATCGTCAACGACGACCTCCCGGACGTCCTCGACCTGCTCCTGGACGCGCCTGAGGCGCAGCGGCGGCCGAGTTTGCTGTTTGCGGCGATCAACCTGCTTCTGCAACAGCGTCTGGATGCCGAGCTAGCCGGCTACTACGCGATCCATGGTGGCGGCCGGGCCGTCGATGCTCGACTCGTGCCAGCGGTTGCCAAGTTCTGCCGCGAACACACGGATCAGCTACTGCCCATCTTGCGCGAGCGGTCCACCCAGACAAATGAGATCCGCCGGAGCCTGGCTCTGCGCCTCGGTTTTGACGAGGTTCGTCGCTACTGGCCGGGTCGGTTGGCCCTGGTTGAGGTCGGAGCCAGTGCCGGTCTCAATCTGCGCTTCGATCTATACAGTTACCGTGCGAACGGCATCCGCGCCTCCCAGGCCGGCCGGTCCGCGGTGGTCGTGACGTCCGAGGTTCGTGGCGGAGTAGGCATTGACCTCCTGTCCGGCACGCCGAAGATCAGCAGCCGCCTGGGCATCGATCAACGCCCGGTCGACCTGTCCGATCCTGATGCGCGTCTCTGGCTGGAGGCTTTCATCTGGCCCGAGCAGATCGATGAACTTACGACGCTGCGGGGCGCGATCGAACTGGCAACGTCTCGTCGAGTCGAGGTGGTCGCCGCTGACGCGACAACCGAGACGGCACAGATTCTCTCCACACTGCCCGGGCGCGAACCAGTCGTGGTGTTCACCGCTTCGCTGCTGAGCTATCTGAGTACAGCCGACCGGGCTGCCTTCGTTTCTCAGCTGGACGCCGCAGCCGTCCATCGGCCTGTGGCGTGGGTCTTTGCCGAGGCACCGGGTCTCCTCGCCACGACCGACCTTGATATCCCCGCACTGCGAGGGCCACTGGCCCGACGCAACAGCCAGTACGTGGTCGGAGCAAGCCTCCGTAAACCTGGCAAGTCTGACAACGACCGACTGCTCGCCCTGGCCGATCCGTACGTTCGCTGGCTCGCACCGGCGCGCGACGAAACTGATGACTTCGCCTGGGCGTAACCAGTGGGATCCGCAGGCGACAACGCGACAATGCCCGCCCGTTCCCCGGTTGCCGAAGCCGGTCGGTCAGGCGACCCTGCCGCACGATCACCGGGCACCAGCTCCGCGGACGGACCTGCCCGCAACCGGATCCTATGTGCGACACCGATTCCGCGCTCAGCGCGGTGCCCGGTGAGGGTGCCCGGTGATCTCCGGGGTCGGCCGTAGTCGTGGGCGACCGCCAGCTGGGTCCCCTGGGGAACGGCCTGCGGGCACTCTCGATCCGTCGGCTACGAGGCGAGCTGAAGTTGCCGCTTGAGCTCGTGGAGTTCGGTGTGGAATGCGGGGAAGGTCTTCTTGACGCAGCTCGGATCGTCGAGTGTTATTCCGGCTGGGATCGCTAGCCCGGCGATGCTGAAGGCCATCGCGATTCGGTGGTCACCGTGGCAGTTGATGGTTGCTGGTTCGGGTTCTCCAGGCCAGATCTGGATCCAGTCGGGGCCGGTCTCGACTCTGATGCCCATCCGCTGGAGGTTTTCGGCGCAGGCATCGATGCGGTCACATTCTTTGACGCGGGTGTTGTAGACGTCGTTGATTCTGGTTGGTGCATTGGCGAACGGCGCGATCGCTGCCAGGGTCGGCATGGTGTCGGAGATGTCGCGCATGTTGACCGTGATCCCGCGGAGTCGTCCGTTGCCGGTCACGCTGGTGTTGGTGGAGTCTTGATTAACGACTGCGCCCATCTGTTCGAGAACCTGAACGAAGCCCAGGTCGCCTTGTGGGGACTGGGTTCCCAGGCCCGGCACGGTGACCTTCTCGCCGAGGAGTGCTGCTGCGGCGAAGAAGTAGCTGGCCGTGGACGCGTCTGGCTCGACCTCGAAACGGGTGGCACGGTAGCCGCCTGGTCGGACTACGAAGGTGCGGTCGTCGTGGTCGACCGTCTGGCCGAAGGCGGTCATGGTGGCCATCGTGATGTCGATGTAGGGCCGCGATACGAGGTCTGATACGTGCACGGTCAGGCCGGATCGGGTGAGTGGGCCGAGCATGAGTAACGCGCTGAGGTACTGCGATGAGAGTCCGGCGTCGAGGGTGAGTTCGCCGCCGTGGATTCCGTGGCTGATCAGGTGGAACGGGTGGTGACCGGGTTGGTCATGGAACTGGATCTGTGTTCCTAAGGCGCTCAGGGCATCGGTGAGTGGCTTCATCGGCCGGCGTCGCATCTGCGGTGATGCGTCGAACTCGTAGCTGCCTTTGCCTGCCGCGGCGAGGGTGGGAAGGAACCGGGATGGTGTCGCGCCGTCGCGGCAGAACACTGTTGCGGATCGTGCCGGTGGTCCGTCGGCGTTGCCGTTGACCGTCCAGGCTCCGTCGGTAGCTACGACCTCGTATCCGAGTGCCTTGAGGCCGGCACCGAAGGCTTCAGTGTCATCGGACACCAGCGGGTGCTCAAGACGGCTGGAGCCTGCCGCCGAAGCTGCCAGAAACAGCGCGCGAGCGGTGATCGACTTCGAGCCAGGGACGTTGACGACTGCCACACGACGAAATCTATCGGCTCCGTGAATTTGCCTGTTCAAGGATCCCTTGTGACACAACGATTCCACGCTCTGCCGGGTGCCCAGTGAGGCTGCCCGATGGTATGTTCGTCGACGGTCGGCTTCGGGGCAGCAGGCAGCTGGTGTCGGTCTGCGAACCGCTATCGGGCAGGGCCCTGGGTGCAGATTTGCGCGGCGGCGGGTGAACTCGCTATCCGGCATCGGTGGGACAGTAAGTAGCTGGATTCCAGATGGCGGTTTCCTGGCTGGGCTGGGACGATTCGTCGTCATGAGGATTGTGAACTGGCCGCTGTACGAGTTGATCCTTCGAACGCCGAGACTTGAGCTCCGGCTTCCGCGATTGGAGGAGTTGGACTCGTTGGCCGAGCTGTCGAAGGGCGGTGTTCACGATCCGGCGCACATGCCGTTTGCGGTCCCGTGGACGGATCTACCTCCTGTAGAGCGTGCCCGCGGCGTGATGCAGCATCACTGGGCCCAGCTAGCCGCCTGGCGGGTGGACAATTGGAAGTTGCCTCTGACCGTGTTTCGGTCCGGTGAAGTGGTCGGGGTTCAGTCGTTGACTGGACGGGATTTCGCAACGGTCAAGCAGGTTTCAAGCGGCTCCTGGCTGGGGTTGGAATTCCAGCGCCAAGGGATCGGTACCGAGATGCGCGCCGCGGTTCTAGAACTGGCATTCGTTGGCCTGGGCGCGAAGTCGGCTCTCACTGCGGCCCTCGTAGATAACCCGGCGTCGATTGGCGTGTCGACCAGGCTCGGGTATCAACCGAACGGCGTCGTGCGGTCGAGAGTCCGTTCGGGCTGGGAGTACGAGCAACAGTTCGTCTTGGACGTCGATGGCTGGTCCCAGCGTCGCTCAATCGAGACCGAGATCAGCGGACTCGACGAGTGCATCGATCTGTTTGGAGCACTGCCTCCCGACTGATCTCAGGGTGCCCGGCTGCCGATCCCCGTGCGGTGACGATGCCAATAGTGATCTTGGTGTCCGATGACCAACGGCTATCGGCTATCGGCAGTCTTGCGGTCGGTGAAATCCTCGCGGCGAATGAGTCGCGAGTTTCCAGGCCAGTTTTCGACTCGTGGTCTTGCCACGTCGCCGCGGGTAGGCGACTGCCGATCAACTGACCACATCAGCATGATCGGCGAGCACTCGGTCGATGACCTCGTACGGGTCCTGCTTCCAGCCGAACCGGCGAGCATCGGCGCACTCATCACGGTCATTCTTCTTGGCACGGAGGATCGTCACGAACGCCTTCCACAACGCCCAGCCACGTGCCCGCGCCCAGGTGTTCTTGTCGAGGGCCAGGTTCTCTCGGAACTGCGCGGCACTGGTCTCGGCGAAGAATGTCCAGGCGATGGTCAAGTCACAGGCCGGATCGCCAACAGCGGCGCAACCGAAGTCAATGACCGCGCTCAAGTCCCCGTCCTCGGTGGCCAGCAAGTTCGATCCGGTGAAGTCTCCGTGGATCCACACCGGCGGGTGTTGCCACTCGCTCGACAGCGCCGTCAGCCAGACCTGCCTGAGTGTGTCGGTGTTGTTGTAGCGGTCGGCCAACAAGTCGAGGGCTTGGGGGATTTCCTCGTCGTCGTAGTAGGACAACGGGCCGCCACGGTGAGCGCTTCCGGGGCCCGCGGCCGGCGCATCGGAGATGTCAGCAGCGTGTAGTGCGTTGAGAAGGCCCGCTAATTGGGTGGCGAACCGGTCCATGTTGGGGATCCGAGCCTGGCTTGCTGGCGTCCCGGGCAGCCAGCGATAGATCGACCAGGGCCAGGGATAACGATCGCCCGGCCAGCCCATCGCGACCGGTTGAGGGATCGAGACCGGCAGTTGTGGAGCCAGCACTGGTAGCCATCGGTGCTCTTTGCTGACCGCTGCGGCGTAGCCCTCACCGCTCGGGAGTCGGATCGAGAGCTCATCGCCCAGGCGGAACGTCGTATTGTCCCAGCCGTTAAGCGGTACCTCCACGACGGCCAAGTCGGCCCATTGAGGGAACTGCTCGGCGACCAGCTCGGCCGCCAGTTCTACGGTGATCTCATCACGATCCACGACGTGGATTCTTTCCTAGCCTCGTGGCTTGAGCATCATGTTTATCGTGCGCCGCTTCCCGGGTACGTCATCGCGGGTCTTCAAGACGGCCCGGTGGAGGATCGGATGCGGACACCCGGAGTGCGCTCGGCTGGGTGCCCGGTGATGCTGCCCGATCATCTGCCGGCGGCGGATATCAGCGGTCGACCGCTAACGTCGTCGGTCGGCGAACCTCTTGTGACACAGGCGATGTCACCGGACGTCTCGTGACATGGGGCGCTGGCTGGAATGGAGTAGCGGCGATGCCGTTCAGCGGGGTTCTGGTTCGTCATGGTCAGCTGTGAGTTCGGGTTGAGTGGCCTCATCGGCTTGACCGGTTGAGTCGGTTGTGTTGACCAAGAGGCTGATGCCGCCTGCCGCGGCGGCGCCAATCCCTGCTGTCGTAAGCAGGGCGGTGGTGCTGATGGTGGTTGCGAGTGCGGCGGCCAGTGCTGCGCCGATCGTGGAGGCGCCGTTGCCGAGCCAGAGGCTGGCGGCGGTGGCGCTGCCGCGGTGATTGTCGGGGAGGGTCGTTTGTTGGTAGGTGTCGGTGAGTACTTCGTAGACGCTCCAGGCGCAGGCGTTGATCCCGCGGCCGGCGATGAGCACCGCGATCGTGAGGGTGTGGCTGGGGGCGAGGAGGCTGAGCGGGAGGATGGCTATTCCGATGCCTCGCAGGACGGCGGCGGTCTTGACGGTCGAGTTGAAGCCGGCGTGGGCCCGGAGTCGAGTGGCCATGGTCGCGCCGAGGATGCCGCCGAGGCTTCCGACGGAGAAGATCACCCCGATGATGGTGGGAGTTAGCTCAAGGGTGGTCCGGAAGAATACCGTGATGATGGCGAAGCCGACGTCGAAGAAGAACAGGTAGGCGGTCTCGCCGAGGGTGAGCCAGCGCAGCGGTTTGATCCGGTATACGCAGGCGAAGCCGTCGGTGATGCTGCGCCACCACTCTGTCAGCCGTGGAGCCCGCTCGTCGAGACGCGGTGCCGTTCGACGGTCGGATCGGATCGCGGCGGTGGATACTCCGGCCAGTAGCGATGCCATGGTTTGTACGAGCACGGTCCAGACCGCGCCGATGAGCTGGATCAGGTAGCCGGCGAAGGCCGGTCCGATCGCCCGGGCAGTAGCGTCGGTGCCGCCCATCTTGCCGTTGGCCGCGCCCAGCTCGGCTGCGGGAACGATGGTTGGCAGGAAGGTTCGGTAGCCGACCGCGAACACCACGCTCAGCAGGCCGACCATCGCCGAAACCAGCCAGAGTTGCTGCAGCGTGAGGACGCCGAGCAGGTACGCGGCCGGGACGGTGAGCCACAACAGCGCCCGGCCGAAGTGGGAGACAACAAGCAGCTGCTTGCGGTTCGCGCGGTCGGCGATGGTGCCGATCACCGGAGCGATGAGCCACGGGATGCTGGACAGGGTTCCAATCAGCGCGACCTGCGACGCGTCGGCGTGGAGCACGTCGACCGCGAGCAAGGGGACCGCAACCGACCCGGTTTGCAATCCGACCAGCGATGTCGATTGGGCAAACCACAGCCGGTTGAGGTTGTGCCGTGGCGTGGAGGCAGGCGTTCGGAATGATCTGATCATGGGCAGACGTCTCCTTAGGACGCCCACCTCAATCCCTGAACATGAGTGCTCTGCTGTTGTGTTCTGAACGCTATACCTCCCGGCGCGGTCAGCCAACGGGCCCGTCGACTCAACGCACGTCAAGGCTCCTGGCTGGCTTCAAAATGCCCGGTCAGAGACCTTGTTTGGTAATCGGGGCGGCCAGGCAGTGTTCTCTGAATCCGCCCGGTGATGAGTCCCTGTGAATCACGGAGCTCAGCCTCAGCGGGGTGGCGGGTCAGCGTGCCCGGACTGACTGCCCGCACTGGGTCCAGGCGGGCAACCGCCGGCCGTCTCCGATGTCTAACGATCACGGGCCGAACTCATTGACCGTTCCGCCACAGGCATAGGCAGGATACGAGGGTGTCTACGTTCTCTGTCCGTGTCGTGCCTGCTGGTGAGGATCGTCGCCCCACGTTCGAGCATCTCGTCCAGCTGTATCTGCATGATCTATCTGGCGTTGGCGGCTGGGATCTGCGAGACGACGGGACGTTCGGTACGGAGTTGCTCGACGGCTGCTGGTCGGAGTCCCATCGGCATCCGTTTCTGTTTCGGGTGGCCGACTCCCTAGCGGGTTTCGCTGTGGTGGATCGCGGCAGCCATGTCGGTGACCGATCGGACGTGTGGGACATGGCGGAGTTCTTCGTCGTGAATCGATGGCGACAGGCCGGCGTCGGCCGCGCCGCGGCCCGGCAGTTGTTCGCCAGGTTTCCCGGTGGTTGGGAAGTGCGACCCTTCCCGGGCTATTCGCCGGCGGAGAGGTTTTGGGCGTCGGTGTGCGCGGATGTGGCCTCCTCGGACGTTGTGACTGAGGCGGATCATCACCGTTCGCGACCGGGTGGTCAGATCATGCGATTCCTTGTCGGGTAGTGCCAGGTGCTCGATCCCCAACCGGACGACGACATCGGCCGCGTTGGTTCAGGTCACGGAGTCAGGTCGTTTGCCGTAGATCTCAGGAATTGCCTGCATGATAACGGCGAGAGTCTCAGCCAGCTGCTGTGTGTCGTTGTGGACGGCGATGTAGCGGTAGTCGCGGGCATTGTCGCTGAGGCTCGTGTCGCCCGCCGGGTAGCTGGCATCCACGCGGTCGCGCCATTCCTTGGTCGACGGCTTGGCACGATCGATCCGGCGCTGGTCTCGCACCCGCTTCGAGGCACGTAGGTGGACGACAATAGATATCAATATCGTCGGGGAGCCGGGTTCGGAACTCCTGGAAGCTGGCGTAAGTGTCGCCATTGAGAAGACTGCCGGTGATGACTGTCGGAAACCCAGCAGTCCAATAGTTGGTGATCACTGCGGTGACGTTGTTCCACAGCAGATTGAGGAACGGCTGGTCGAAGGTGAATGGGTTGACCTGGCCGACGTCCTCGGCATCGATCTTGGCGCCGCCAGGCGTGTGGTGGAGGAGCGCGGACATGACACTGCTCTTGCCCGCGCCTTCCTCGCCGGTGACCAAGATCAGGGACCGTCGCGCTCCACCGGCTTCTTCCCGCATGCTGTTCACCCTGTCAGTGGGAGCGATGCGCCGCCAATCGAATCTGGCCGGGTGCCCGTTCAGGGCCACATCCCAATTGACCGGTCAAGGGACCTTGCCGCGTGATCACCGGGCACTGGACTCGATCGCTTCAGATGCCCGGATCCGGATCCGGATCCGCTTGTGGAACGCCAGGTCGTGATTATTGGTGCCCGGACAGGAAGCGTCGACGGCCTCACCCGGACCTCGATTGGGCTGGCGGGTTTAGCTCGGCCGTTGAAACGTTGGCAGTGTCGCGTTCTGCCCGACCGTTGACGCTGGGTCATGGTGCGTGCCGCCGGTCCGAGCGAGTTCGAGCAGCACCGGGATGCGGAGGTGTTGGCCGCGGTGCAATGGTTCGCGTAGCGCTTCGACTGGAAAGTATTGCGTAGCGCTCATTTCCTCGCCGGGCGCTGGGGTCTCGGCGTCGGGTACGTTCACCTCGAAGGTGATGGCTATCTGATGAACGGAGCTGCGCGACCCCCAGGCCGGGCCGTCGAACACGCCGAGCAGTCGGGTGACCTCGCCGGTTACGCCCGCTTCTTCCCACAGCTCGCGCAAGGCGCCGACCGTCGGTGATTCTCCGATCTCGAGCAGTCCGCCTGGCAGACACCAGCTCGCATCGTCTTCGCGGCGGCAGAGCAGAACTTTCCCTGTTTTATCGCGTGCCAGAGCCGAGACTCCTACTATCGGCGAGGTCCGCTTCCACGCGTCGTCGGTGAAGGTGGCGACGAGGTCGTCGGCATCGGCGATACCCGTCAGTGCGGCCAGCCGTCCGGCTACGCCCAACAGATGGTCTGCGCGCTCACGGTCATACGTGTTGGCTGCGAATGTTCGCGCCGTAGTCGCAGCCCCGCGTAACTCATCGGCCAGCAGTAAGAGCTGTTCGGCTGGGTTCAGATCGCTAGCCATGGATCTGATTCTGCCCTGAAGTCCGACACGACGACGTCTGCCACCGACAACGCCCGCCGAAGGATCCTCTGCGGAATGTGTGGCCGGATCGTGTTCTTGGTGTCCATGGGCGTAAGTCCGAGGTTAGGCCGGGATGGGTGCGCGGCCGGTGTAGATGCGGTAGTTTCTTGGTGGGTTCCTCTAGGGCATACCTGTGGAATCTCCCGATGGAAGAGGGCCTCACGGCCCTGACTCAGTACGGGAGGTTTCATGCAGAACGAAGAGTTGAGCCGGTGGCGGCAGCTTGAGCCGTCACAGATCCAGGAACGACTTCGTCTCAGTCCTGCGGAGACGCAGCGGTGGACAGATGTGCCTGATGGACAGGCCTCCGCCGGGGTGGGTTCGGTGGCGCTGCCCGCTGACCATGCAGCTGCTGATCTGATCGTTCAGCTGGGTGTGGATCGTGCCGATGTGCCGAGGTTCTTGGCTACTCGACCGGATATGCGGCGGGATCCGGAGCTGTATTGGTTGCTGGATCGCTGTTGTCGTTGGTTGATCGACCGGATGGGTCGACCTGATCCCGCGTACCACGCCTGGCCCAAGATCGATAGCGCCGGACTGGTCGGCGAGTTCCTCTACGCCTGGGCGTTCCTCGCGGTGTTGCCGGCTGTTCGTCGGTACCACGCGTCGGTGGGACTCAGCGAGGACGAGTCATGGGACTCGCTGTCGGCGCTGGGCAGGGAACTTCGGGACAGTCATACAGGGACGGGGCTGGGGCCGACGTGGATGTTGCCGCTGGTGTTCAGCGATGTCAGCTTCCGGTTAGGGCGGCTGGCCTTCGATCAACGGGCTCCTGCGGCCAACACACACCCGGTACTGATGCCCGGAGAGGGGAGCTGGAATCTTCATGTGCCCGGCGATGGCGGGCCGATCACGCCTGCGCTCTGTACGGCGTCGATGGTTCGAGCTGTGGAGTTGTCTCGACGGCTCTCCCAGACGGCCGTGGTGTTTTGTTGTCACTCCTGGTTAATGGAGCCTCAACTCCAAGATCACCTCTCGGCCGACAGCAACATCGTTCAGTTCCAGTCGCGCTTCGACCACTTCACCGACAGTCGAATAGCAGATGCAGATCCGATCCACTATGTCTTCGGCCGCGAACTCGCCGGAGTCGGAGACCGCACTGCGTTTCGTGATCAACTTCCCCAAGAAACCAGCCTGCAGCGCGCGATCGTAGCTGTGCTGAAGTCTGGCAACCACTGGCACACCCGGACGGGCTGGTCCCGAACCGCGGCCCGACCGGATACCGGAAGTCGACCGAAGGCCCCGGCCGAACGCCGGGCAAGCGAAGGGGAGGCTGGCCGATGAGGGGAAAGCTGGAGTTCCGCGATTCGGAGAACCCGTGGTCTCCAATCGACGTGATCGCCGAGATCAACGCCCGGACCGGCGCGGGCCTGGAGCTGATCGGCCTCGACGACCAGACAGGCGGAACGAGCAGCGCGGCGTACGCGCGGCAGCGCGCAACCGGTGCGGAGTTCGCGATTACCCGAACCTCGGCATCACTGACCGAGATGCTTCACACGGCGACAGTGTTGGAACTGGCCAGATCGGCCGGTTGCCCCGTGCCGCAGCATCTCCACACCGTCGAACTGCCCGACGGTTACGTTGCCATCGTGCAGCAACGGCTGCCCGGAAGACGGCCCCGACGGGTGGATGCAAACACCGTCGACGCGATGGTGGCTACCAACAACCAATTCGCAGGCTTGCTGAGTGAACGGAGCGACATCCCGGCCCCGGCAGCCTTCGCGGCGCCGCGAATCAGCCTGTGGAACGCAACTCTCGGCAGATACAGCAGCCGGAGCCAACGACTGATGGACCGCTGCCACTCCGGCAGCAGTTCGATGACGGGCGACGATCTGGTCCATCTGGACTACTCATTGGGCAACGTCCTCTACGACACCCCATACCACGTCTCAGGAGTCGTGGACTGGAACCGTGGAGTTGCCCGCGGTGATCGTTGGTACGCCCTCATCGGAACACAGGTCAACATGGTCGCCGAAGCAGGGATGTACGGCGTCACCGCCGAGGCGATCGATCGTATCGACCAGATCCTCAACACCGAGCTGGACGATCAGACCCGCGCTCAGTATCGAGAGCGTTGGTACCTGGACAATGCCCACCGATCGATCCTCGGCCGATTTCCTGCAGACCGAATCGAACAGGACCTGGACCTAGTCGAGCAACACCAGGCCTGACACCGATGCAGAGTCCGCCGGGCCTTGGATGCCAGCAACGAGCTGCTCGGCGGGCAGGCCGCGGTGACTTACCGTCAAGGTATCCGGTGCAGGATCCGCTCCAGCGCCGCGTCCGTGTCGGTTGAGAGGATGCGAGCATGCGAACGATCGTGTTGCGGGGGCCGGGAGGGGCAGGCAAGACGACGCTCGGGGAAGCGTTGCGGTCGGCGCTGGGGTATCCGAGTGCCTTGATCGACACTGACTTGTTCAACTGGACGACGGTTCCGGGGGAGAGCAACAAGCGGGTCGTCTTCGATGCTGTCCGGAGCCTTGCGGAGGTCTACATCCGCAACGGCTACAACGTCATCGTGGCCGGGCTCATTCTCACCGATGAAGAGTGCGGCGGCATCGAACTGCTGGCATCGGCATCCCGCTTCTACGGCCATACGTTCCACGACTTCTATTGCGGGGTCGACTTGCCCACGGCCGTCGAGCGTTCGAACGGCAGGGATCGTGAGATCCCCATTGCGGATATTGAACGGTGGTGGTCGGCGGCCGAGGGGGACGTTGAGAACGTCAGGTGGCCGATTTATCGGTTACAGATGTCCCGTCCCGTCGCAGACCTTGTGACGGAGGTCCTCGGTATTGCGGATGCCGGCGAAGGGCACCGCTGCCCGATGATGGATTGCCCGCAGACTGCCCGATGAGGGGACGTTGCCGCATGATCACCGGGCACTCGACCCGATCAGCCGGCTGCCCGGAGCAGGATCCTGCTACGGCACGATGACCAATCCCGGCGCTCCCGCTGGAACGCCTTCGCGCTGAGCGAACGATCACCGGGCAGGGAGCGGCTTACGGACCGGGTCAGCGCAGAAGATTGTCCGCGCGTTGGCCGACCTCAAGCACGCCTCGGGCGCGTCCTACTGGTTCGGGTTGTTGGTGCCATGCCACTGAGAGGCCGGCCCAGGCGACGGTCCAACGCAGCAGCCGATCGCCGCTGATGCCGGTGGAATCACTGATCACCTCGGCCTGGCGCTCAAGTCGGCCGGGTCGGAGGATGACATCGCAGTCGGGGTTGGTGAGCAGTGTTGCGAAGTCAAACGCCGGATCACCGTAGATCCCTTTGGGGTCGATGGCCAACCATCCACGTTCGGGCCCGAACCAAAGCACGTTCTCGTGATGGAGGTCGCCGTGCAGAACGACATCGCCGTGCTGATCGGCAAGTAGTTGTTCGGCGACCTGTGCCGCGCGGGCGTAGAAACCGCCTGCCATTTCGGCCCAAGCGAACAAGCCTCGAAACCAGCTCCGCAGGGATCGCAGCCCATCCGGCCGAGCACCACCATGGGCGTGGAGACGCTGGGCGACCGCGATGAGCTGACGGGTGGCGTCCACGTCGGCGGCGTAGTCGGGCGGTTCGGCTGCCTTTGCGGCCTCCAATAGTGGTGTTCCTGGATCGGCGCGTTGCATCAGGATTGCCCCGTCGGGGGCGATGGCGTAGACAGGGGCAGCGCCGTCGCCCTCCCACCACATCAGGACACGGGACCCTGCCCGTTCCTCGTCATCGAAAGGGATCTTCAGGATGCAGGCGCCGTGGTCGAAGCTCTGAACGCGCGAAAGTTCGCTGCTGGGAGTGGTCCACGGCTCACCTTCAAGTTGCAGATTCCAGTCTGCGAGGTACCGGTCGATCTGACTTCGCTTGTTGTCCATTGCGTCAATCATCGCGGACGCGCCCGGTGACCGATCCTCCTGTGACCGCCGCCCGGTAAGCGATCCATCAGCGAACTCCGGACCAGGTCGGAAAACCGTGACGCCGCAGCACCGAGTGGACGAGTTCGGTCTTGCCCTCGGAGTAAGCGGCTCGATCCGTCGCCAGCAACGGTGCCAGCTTGGCTTTCAAACCGGCGTACTCCGTTCGGGCCTGCTCATCAGCCCGAAGGATGTCCCGGAATCGGGTCTGCAACAGGTGCTGCTCGTTGCCCCGAACCACCAGATACAGATGCTGATACGGCAGGTCGGGGCGCACGGGGAAGCTTTCACGACCTTCCAGGCCGCCATCTCCCTCATGCAGCCAGCCGTGCTGTCCGAGCGCCGCAATCGCGGCTTGGACGTCATCGGAGGAGCTGACAACGGCGAATAGATCGATGATCGGCTTTCCTGCGAGTCCAGGAACCGACGTCGAGCCGATGTGCTCGACCTCATGCTCGATGCCGGCGAGCGCACGGTTCACCTCGGCCGCGACCTGCCGAAACATCCGGGGCCAGCGTTCGTCGTACGCAACGACCTCAGCGGCCCTAAGCGATCGCTGGTCATCACTGGGCACGGATGTGATGCTATGCCGAATGACGCTTAACCGCAGTTCCCGCTCCTGACCGCATCGGTTAACCGGAAGGGATCGTCGACGCGAACCAAGATCACGAATCGGCGTCGTACCGCAAGACATCCCAGCTGCAACAGGATGGCCGGCAAGCCGTGGGCCAGTAATCAGGCCGGTTCGCAGGAGAGTTCGGCGAGCGAAACCGGTGGCGGTCACCGACTGCGCTTGGCAACCTGGCGTCATGAATACGTGGTGGTCCGATGACGAGGTTCGCACGCTCAAGGCGGGCGATGTGATGCCGCTGCCTTTGATGGTCGAAACCAACTGGGCCACGGCCGGCTGGGAGGTAAACGTCATCCTCGTCACGGAGGTTGGGACAGACGGATACACGTCGGTCAACGTCTGGTCGCACCGGGAGCCATATCGGGACGACGCTCAGGACACGACTGAGGCGGCCCGCGTCACCGACGCCGCCATCACGGCCTTCGGACGTCGCCTGCGAGCCGTTCTCGGTGACGAGCAACGTCCTGCCACGAGGCCCGGGTAAGGATCCGATGCGGACAGAGGATTCGGCGGCTCGATGCCCGTTGAAGCCCGGACGGTTGTCCGGACTCGGACCGCAGCGGGCGGCCGCTGACCGTCTTCGCCACAAATGGCTTGCGGGCGAAGGACGAAGGTTCGGTTGTAGGAGTTCTCTTGCTTGCCAGGATGGGCAGTGGTCGAATGTTGATCATGTTGTCCCTGCCGCTGCTGCCCGTCTAGTTCGAAAATGACCTGACGGTGGGCACTGGGTCAGGCGGCGGGTTGGAGCGTGACGTGGTAGCCGAGG
>NZ_BMMZ01000022.1 GCF_014646195.1 Microlunatus endophyticus | reverse complement strand
GAGCGGGTGTTTGTGAAGCATCCGGTCAGTGATGACGAGCCGGTGGATAGTGGCGTGCAGTGGTTGACGGTTGTGGCCGACAATGTCGAGGCGGTGATCGGGCAGCCGGCGCCGGAACCGACTGAGTCGGCGATCTGGACGACGATGCCGACGTTGGCCGCTACCGCGGGCGAGTTGGTTCGGCAGCAGGTGATGGGAACGGAGCTGTTCCGGCTTCTGGATGAGCGGGCCATCAATCTCAATCCCGAGTTGGCCGGTTTGCAGGCGATGTGGTTCAACGACCGGGTCAGCCGATGACTGACGCTCCGCATTCGGCCTCACCCTCGGCCTCACCCTCGGTCTCGCACTCGGCGGTGATCGAAGTAGTCGGCCTGTCGAAGGTGTACCGAGGGAGGACGCAGCCGGCCAATGATCACATCAGCCTGAGCGTCGAACGTGGCCAGTTCCTGGGCGTGTTCGGCCCGAACGGGGCAGGCAAGACCACATTGGTCAAGCAGTTGGTCGGCTTGCTGCGGCCAACGTCGGGGGCGATCGTTCTCGACGGCGAGGATGTGGTTGCCGACCCGGGCAGTATCCCGTTGAAGGTTGGCTATTACGGCCAGAAGGTTGCCGCGTTGCGACACCACACGGCTCGCGAGGTGTTGGTGTTCACGGGTTGTCTGCGGGGCCTGAGTCTTGCTGAGGCTCGATCGCAGGCCGGGCAGGTGATGGATCGCTTTGGTATGGGTTCTCATGCGGATCGGCGGTTGAGCCGGCAAAGTGGTGGTGAGCAGCGCCTCGCCGTCTTGCTGAGCACATTCATCGGCACGCCGGAGATTCTGGTGTTGGATGAACCGACGAACGAGCTGGACCCGGCCCGTCGGCGTGTGTTCTGGGATTTCCTCCGCGAGTATGTCCGGGCGCGGCGGGCAACTGTTGTGCTGACGACTCACAATCTGACCGAGGCAGAGGACGTCATCGACACGGTGGCGTTGATCGACCAGGGTCGGCTGGTCGCCAACGACACCCTCGGCGCGCTGAAGCGACTCGCCGACGACCGGATCCGGCTAGAGCTTCGTCTGCGACCCGGGATCGATCAGGGTATCGAGCAAGCCCTTGAGACGATGGAGGGCAGCGTCCAGGTCCAGCCTGGCCGGTGGACCGTCCTGGCTCCTCGAGAGCGCGTCGATCAGTTGGTGCGGTTGTTGATCGACTCGGTCGGCGGGGAAGGCATCGACGACTTTCGCCTCGTCACCCCATCCCTGGAGGATCTCTATCTTCAACTGACCGCGAACACTCTGCCGCACCACGGGAGGTGAGGATCGACCATGTTGAATATGCCCAAGCCGATCACTGACTTCTGGTGGCTGCTGCGCAGTCAACTCCTGGTCCTTCGGGACCAGTGGTACTGGTATCTGGTCCAAGCCTCGTTCGTACCGGTCAGCATGCTGATCTTCTTGTGGTTGTTAACCGGTCGTCACGATCCGAGCGTGATGCCGGTCTTCGTGATCGGCAGCCTGGTCAGTGGCCTGAGCTTTGGTGGCATGCTCTCCCTCGGCCAAGAACTCGGCGGAATGAAGGACCAGAACGCGTTTGAACACTACGCGGCCCTGCCAATATCCAAACCGGCATTCGTGGCAGCGATCGCCACCCGCGGGATGTTGCTGGCCCTGCCGTCAGCGATCGTGATGCTGACGATTGGGGTGGCCGCCTTCCAGATGACCGTCACAGTCCCGATGATCGTGATCATGGTCATCTCTGCCTATGCCCTCGCCGGGTTCGGCGCGATCATCGGTTTCGTCAGCCCCAACGCGCAGGTATCGAGTCTGGTCACCCAGATCCTGCAAACGATCATCCTGAACTTCGGGCCCGTCTACATCACGATGACCGACCTACCCACAGCGCTGCGCTGGATCGCTCGGCTGTGGCCGACCACCTACTCAGCCGAGGCCCTCCGGCAGGCTGCTCAACAGCGACCATTGGCCGAGCTCGCAATCCCAGTCGGAATACTCCTCGGATTTGTCATCGCGTCACTGATCATCGTGCCGACGCGCCTCAGCTGGCGACACCGATGACCAAGCCCACCCGTCACGGGACGCTCCAGGCACTATGCGGTCGATCATCAGGCGTGCCCAGCCACTGAGGTGGACCGGCACCAGTAAGGACGCGAGCTGCCCGGTAAGGGGACCTTCCCGCTGAATCACCGGGCACCTAGCGATCCGCGCGGGCCTGCCCGGTGCAGGATCCGCTGCGGGCAACTACCCGGTCGCGGCTGTGGCGATCAGGTGTGGGCTGACGCCGAGCAGTTCGGGAACTCGTTCGATGACGCGGGCCGCATTGAGGAGGACATTCCAGGCAGTCGTATCGCCGGCGCGTGCTTGCATGTCGGCTGCGGATAAGGGCAAGCCCTCCACGCCGACAAGGTCATCGAGGTGTAGGCCGGCTTCCGCGATTTCGTCGGCGAGGTCGGTGGGGCGGTGGGTGTAGCCGAGGAAACCGTTGGGCACGACCGGCGGAAGGGTTCCGTCATGTTCGACGTCTGTGAGCAGAGAAAGGAATTCGGGGTTGTGTTCGTAGAGCCGTTCTTGGAGGACGCCGTCCAGGCGTGGTGCCCAGCGGGAGATGGCTGCGATGAAGATCGGGCTGACGGGGCGGCTGATGCGTCGGGCTTCGTGCAGGGTTTGGATCCGGTCCGCACGTTCGGGCAGGTGGTAGAGGGGACCGAGGAGTAGGACTGCGTCGACCGAAGCGTCCGGCAGGTCGACGTCGCGGGCGTCGCCGGATGCGGAATGGATAGCCGGATGGCCGATGGCTTGGAGCTGGCGGATGTGGAGGTCCATGAGGTCACGGTGTTGCACCGTGTAGCCGAGTTCGGCCAGCCAGATCGAGTATCGTCCGGGTCCGCCGCCAATGTCGGCAACGACTGCTGGGGCTGCTGGGAGCCGCCGTTGGATGATCTCCTTGGTCCGGGCGAACTCGAGGGAGCCTTTCGGCCCGGCAAGTCGGTCGCGTTCCTTGCCCTGCTCGTAGTAGGCCCTCATCTGGGCATCTTTGGTAGCCACGGGTTTGAGCCCTGCCGCACTCGGCCGGGCTGATTCACCCCATTTGGTGAGCGACCAACCTGTTGGCAGCCGAAGTTCGCGCCCGGATCTCAACCGATGCTGTCCGGTGAGGGATGGGTTGCGCGACACCGATTCGACGCTCAGCTGGGTGCCCGGTGAGGCTGCCCGCTGATCTGCCGGTGGCGGGCGGTGACGGGCGGCGGTCGTCGAGGTCGGCCAACGAACGGCTGTCGGGCACTTTGGCTCGGTCCGCGCCGAGATTGGCCGGAATGATAGTGGTTCTTGGCCGGAGTCCTGCTCCGGCGTGACCGGTGGGCCGTTACGGTGATGCCGTGGCTCCTCCGTTTGCTGAGGTCGCGGCGACGCATCAGCGGTTCCTGCGCCTCATTCCTAGCCTGTCCGACTCCGAGATTGCCGCCGCGTCGCGGCTGCCAGGGTGGACTCGTGGTCATGTGCTGGCGCATCTGACTGATGCAGCCCGTGCTCGAGCGCGGCTGATCGAGCATGAGCTGCGGGGTGAGCACGTGGAGATGTGGGCCCCGGGTGAACGTAATCGGATCATCGAGGAGACCGCTGGCCGGAGTGCCAGCCAGCACGAGGAGGCGTTCGCGGAATCGGCGATGAACCTGGAGCGGGTGTGGTCAACCGTTCAGGACTGGGACGCTTACGAGACGACGGTGTTCACCCGGTGGCGTGAACTTCTGGTCCATCTTGTCGATCTTGATGTCGGTGTGGAGCGCACGGAGTGGGAGGACTCGTTCGTGATCCACGTGCTCGATCTGTTCAGCCGGCGGCTGCCGGACGGTTCCGCGATCCTGGCCGGCGACCTGAGCCGTCGATGGGGCACTGGGGCGGTGGTCGCCGCTGGTGGTGGGCGTGATCTTGCTGCCTGGTTGCTCGGTCGCGAGTCGCCTGTGGTTGGCCCCGAACTTGGTGGATGGCCGACGTACTAAAAGAGCATGGTCCTGGATGACTAGTGCCCGGTGGAGGATCAGCGGGTTGTGAGGCACGAATCGGGGAGAACACTTTTCTGGTTAGGGTCTGTTCGACTGACTCGTCTGGGGCCCCAGTTCGGTGGTCGCTCTAGACGTCGGCGCACCAATCGCGTCCACTGGGCGAGGTCAGGACGACGGAGTTGACGGGGCTCAGGTTGAGACTGTCCCATGAATAGCCGCGTTCACCAGCAGTGGTTCGATAGTGCGGGGTGGCCGTGATCCACGGGAACAGCAGGAACTTGTAGCTGCTTTGCTTACCTGTTCCGTTGTAGCCGGTGCAGCCCGCTGCCAGCGACATGTTGGGATAGGTGTCGGTCTGGTTGTTCAGGACGTAGTGGTTGCCGTGTTGGCCGCTGAGATTGTGGGGTCCATAGCTGTAGAACACGCCTCCCGACTCGGGGTGACCGCCATTCCAGCCCTTGTTCTGCGGATAGATGCATACTGCCCCGCGCGGGCAACCGTGGACGGTGCCCGACGCTGCCTGCGCCGATCCGCTCGAAACCGCGATACCGACAATCGCTAACAGCGTTGCCGCGACCGCCAGACACCCTCGATACATCCGCTTCATGCCGAAACACTATCCGTACCGAGTGTCAACCAACTCGTGTCGGATCCGCGATTCGACCGTCAGCGACGGGCGCTTCGTGGCGTTGGACGTGTCGGTTGCTACTCACTGCAGGCCGTGGTCCAATGGTGGCGGCTCATGTCGTGGCGGGTGTGATCGGCTGTTGAACGGCCGCTCCGTACAGCTCGGCTACTCGGCGCCGGTGTTTTGCTGTCGCGGTCCCGGCCGCAGTGACGCGGTCCCAGGAGTGCATGAGGCCGACCAGTTGTGCTGATACGAGCCATGCCCTCAGCTGCCGGTCGGGCCCGGACAGCCACGCTATCAGCTCGTCGACCAGCAGCGTTCGCATCGTGGTCTCGAGGCGTTCCGGATCTGAGCCCGCCGACTTGCCGCGCAGGCAGGGCTGAAGCACGGGCTAGGCGACGCGCTCACCAGTGGAAGCGCGAGGGAAGTCACCGATACGACCTATGCGCCTGTGACCTCGGCCATCATCCAGTTGCTCACGGCCGCTGAGGCGCGGGGCGATATTCGGCCCGGATGGGACCACTGATAGATGTGTGGGCAAGGCGGGGGTTCGGGTTGGCTAGCGGTGGTGTGGTGCTTGGTGGGTGTGTTCTGGTTCTTGACTCCAGGAGGTTTGTCCGTTGGAGGTTTCTCCGTCCCAGCGGTAGAGGAGACTGGCTGAGGGAGAGCCATCGCTGCTGGTGGTGATTTCGTGGATTTCGTCGACGACGCGGCGAACATGGGTGCCTGCCGTGTTTCTGAGCATCCGTACCTTGATCAGATAGGGCACCCGGGCGGCTACCGATTTGGGAACACCGTTGGTGGCCAGTACCTCGTAGACCTGGTCGACGGTGTCGGCGTGCAAACTCGACGCGAGTGCATATCCGCGGCTGATTAGGTCGAACACGGGTGGGACTTCCGGGCCGGCGAGGTAGCCGGGTCTGCCATGGTGTCCGATTTCGGCGACGAGTAGGTAGCCGTGCCTCTGGGCTGTTGCGAGGGTCGCGAATTCGTGTTCGGTACCGAAGAATTCTTGACATGGGACGCTGGGCGGCACTTCGGCGAGGATTGCCTGGACGGTTGTGGTTTTGCCTGCGTGCTGGGGGAGAGCGTGAACCAGGAACGATTGTCGAGTGTCGGCAATGGTACGCAGGATGTCCGCGCCGGCCGGCGAAATCGTTTGGTTGTTGATCATGTCATCGAGATTCAAAAGATGTCCTCAGAACTCAGTTGTCGATTGCCGGTCAGCTTACGAGCCGAACTCCTCAACCCACCGCAGCAGTGAACCGAGGTTGGCGAGGAACCACGACAGGGCGATGCCCGGTCATGGATTTCGCGCGATCATGGTGCCGATGAGCAGCCTCGGCCAGCCCGATGATCGACCATCATGTGACTGAAGATGGCTCCGCTGTGATGGCACAGCACGTCGAGCTCTGGGTAGTTGGTCGACGACATCGTGTCGGCTCGCCAGGCCGATTGGTGTCGGGACCTGCGTGGGTGCAGGTTGGGCCGCTGTTCTCCGGGATCGTTTCGGTAGTGTTCGGGTCGTGTCGGGTAGCTGTGGGGAGACTGAGTTGTTGCTCCCGGCCCGGACGCGGTTGTTGCATATCGGGCCGATGAAGACGGGGACGACGGCCGTGCAGGCCGCGGCCAGTGGACGGCGGAAGCAGCTGCTGGCCCATGGTGTCCGTTATCCGGGGCGCTCGTTCAACCAGGTGCGTCAGATCGGCGGCCTGATTGGTTGGAGTGTTGATGTGTGGCGGCGGACGGGACGACTGGGTCCGGATCTTCTCGACGTGGAGGCCAGTGGGGTTCCGGATCGTCGACTGTGGAACGAGCTGCGCGCCGAAATCGACGCCGACACGCAGCGCCGGGTGTTCATCACCCACGAGTTCGTCAGCCAGGTCGACGACACGACGGCCGCCCGGATCGTCGAGGCGGTCGGTGAGCCGGTGCACATCTGTATCACGGTGCGGGCCCCGGCGCGGATTGTTCCGTCGTTGTGGGCCCAAGGGATGCGAGATGATGCGCAGACTGAGCCTTTCGAGGATTGGCTGCGGCGGTTCTTCGGCCGGGACGTGGAGCAGCCGGCCTCGGGCCGGTTCCAGCGTGCCTATGACCATGGCGACCTTGTGCAGCGGTGGGCCCGACTTGTGGGTTCGCAGAACGTGACAGTGATTGTCGTGGACCCGTCGCAGCCCACGCTGATGACGGGTGCGTTCGAGCAGATGCTCGGGCTTCCCGACGGCATGTTGCAGTGGCGGACCAGTAACCGGGCACTGACCGCTGTCGAGGCGGAGTTGTTCCGCACCGCCAACGCTGAGCTGCGCGATCGAGGTGCCGACTGGCGCACCTTTTTCGAACTGGTCCGGAAGGGAGCTGTCCGGCTCGGCCCGGAGCGTCGCGAAGTCGGTCCGGACGAGCGCCGCGTGACACTGCCGCCCTGGGCTGCAGAAATCGTCACGGCGGACGGCCAGCGGTTCGCCCGGGCGATTCGACAGTCCGGGGTCCGGGTGGTCGGCGATCTGGACACGCTGGCCGTAGCCCCGGAGACCGCCGAGTGGCATGATATCGAGCAGATCCCGGTGGCGATCGCGGCTAATGCGCTGGCTGGTGCTGTCCTGGCGGGCCAACTGCAACGAGACAAGTTCCAGGCTCAGCTCAATTCTGCGTCCGCGAGGGTAGCGAAGCTGCACGCCGAGTTAATGACGGAGCGGTCGAAGACACTGAACGAGTTCGCCGCCACCATCCCGTCCAGCCAACGTGCCGATGAAGTTGCAGCAGCCTTCACCAGCCACGAGTTGGCCGCCGCGTTGAAGCATCGCCTCCTCGTCCGGCTACGCCACGGCCGCACCCACTCCGTCCCTGGCCGGCCACCCTTCCGACACACCAGGAACACCTGATCCGGCGCAGGCCACAACGCCTGCGATCAACGCGCTTGGTTAACGCTCGGGTCAGGATCTCGGGGCCTAGTTCCGGCCTACCGACTGGCCTGCCGCAACCGGCGTTTTCCCCGCCGGACCAGTTCGGTGATGAGCACTGAGGCTCTGGCGTAACCGAGCAGCATGGTCCGGGTGGCCGGGGATTTGACGGCTGCGGCCGCTTCGATCAGCGCCGTCAGCCCGCTGACCATGGTGGGGATGGAGATCGTGGTGGGGTCGTCGAAGGCGGCGTCAGCGGCGGCGTGATAGTCGGCGGGTGGCCGTAGCGTCGTCGGGTCGCCGTGGATCACCGCCCCGGCCTTGCACATGGTCGCGATGCGGGTGGCGGTCAGCTCCTGGACCCGTCCAAGGCCCAATCGGGTAGCGGTGGAATCCTGGGCGCGCACGGATCTACTGGGCCAGCCTTGGAAGCCCTGGTCCAACGGCTATCGGGCTGGCTCAGAGTCGACATCGAGAAGCTGCGAGCACCTGGCCGATGGCGTGCCGCGCGTTGTTCGCGTACGCCGGGTTGGTGTCCTTGAAGTGTCGCAACACGATCAGGGCTTGGGACAGCACGCGCCCGCGTCCGCGGAGCCATGTCGCGTGGTCCACGTCCAGCGCTGCACGGAACCCGCCGCGGACGTTCGCAGGTAGCAGGTACCAGGCGGGGAACAGGTCGCACGCCGGATCGCCGCGGCCGGACGTCTCGAAGTCGAGCACTGCAGTCAGCCGGCCTTCTGTCGACACGAGCAGGTTGCTCGGCATCAGGTCCGAGTGCACCCACACCTCGCACCCGTCGTACGGCGCAGCGAGGGACTCCTCCCACGAGGCCAGAGCTGCGCGAGTGTCGATCAGGCCGTCCAGCTGGCCGATTGCCTCCCGCGTCGACGAGTCCATCGAGTCCATCGGAGCGCGTGTCCGGCGCTCGCCCTGATAGGCCGGCGGCCGGTCCGGCAGGTCGATCCGCCGGAACGCGCCGACGAACGCTGCGAGGTCGATCGCCAGCCCATGCGGATCTACCAGTGCGCCGGGGGTGGGGTGCGTACCGGTGAGCCAGCGGTGGACAGACCATTCGCCCGGGAACGCGTCGGTAGGTGAGCCGATCGCCTCCACAGAAGGGATAGCCACAGGCAGGAACGGCGCGAGTGAGGAGAGTTTCGCCTGCTCCCGTCGGACTACGTCGACACCCGGCGACCAGAGCGACAGCCGTACGGACAGGTCGGAACCGAGACGGTAGATCGCATTGCACATTCCACCAGAGCCGACCGGCTCCAGCGGTAACCCGGCCCACTGCGGGAATTGAGAGTCCACCAGCTCTCGGACGAGCCGGATGTCGATGGTGGCCTGGTCAGCGCGGAGACTCACGGCCCTATTCGAACGATCGGGGCGTTCGCCGTCAACCCGGTTTCCGATCGCGTGAGCGACCCTCCATCCGTGAAGGCGATACGAGATCAAGTCGCAGAACGCCGCACCGTCAATGGCCCTGATGCCCGGTCACCGATGCGCTTCCGGCGAAGATGCCTGATCGTGATCTTGGTGTCCAGGGGAACTGGCAAATGGACGGACCCTTGTCCGATTTGTGGTGGACCGTGAGTTCCACGGCTCGGCGCTGGTTCGGCCCGGTGAGTGCTTTGATTTGAGTGTGTCGATGCCGGATCCTGCGTCTGTAATTACTGTGCCTGATTCGTTTCGGGAGATGCCTCGCTGGTGGAATGACCGGCGGGGTCGCGGATGGCTCGAGGTGTTGCCGTCGATGGTTTCGGATCAGTGTCGGCGCTGGGGTCTGGAGATCGACGGCTCTTCGCTGCACGGATCCAACGCGCTGGTGGTTCCGGTGCGGCGGGGACCGCAGGGGTACATGTTGCGGCTTGCCCCGCCGGGAGACGATGTTGATCAGGAGGCGGCAGCTCTGCGATTCTGGGACGGTCGCGGCACGGTCCGACTGTTCGATGTGGACCCGATTTCGCGGGCGATGTTGCTGGAGCGTCTTGATAGTTCCCGCAGTCTTCAATCCGAGCCCCTGGCCGCTGCTGTATCGGTGATTGCTCATCTCGTGGGTGAATTGGCAGTCCCGGCGCCATCGGATGTCTTGTCGACTGCGGCGATCGCTGCTAGTCACGTCGAGGCGTTCGAGCGGGACTGGTTGGCACTCGGCGGCCCGACGCCGCGACACCAACTGGATATCGCTCTTCGGCTCGCCGAAGAGCGAGCTGAAGCACCGGCGTCGAATCTTGCGGTCGATGGTGATCTTCACTGTGAGCAGGTTCTGGCGGGCGATCGTGCCCCGTGGCTGATCGTCGACCCAGTCCTCTGTCGAGGTGACCGCGAGTACGACTTCGCGAGAGTGTTGTGGGAACGATTGGATGAGTTGGGTGAGGACTCCGACATCGTCAAGCTGGTGGAGGCGTTCGTGCGGGCGTCGGAGGTCCCATCCGATCGGGCACGGTGCTGGATAGTGCTGCGTTCGATGTCATATCTGCTGTGGGGGATCCCAAGAGGTCTCACGTGGGATCCGCCGAAGTGCCAAAGGCTCCTGAACCTGTTTAGCTGATCCGAGCACCGACGACCGTCGAAGAGAGTCCTTTACGCCAGAGGCTCTGTATTGCTTTATGACTTCGCGGTGCCCGGTGATCGATCCCCTGCGGACACGGTCGTACGAGGCGGATCAGCAACGATGTCGTCATGTATGTGAATGCGCGAGCGATCATCGAGCGGCGGACGGCAGCGACCGATGGCGTCGAGATCCTGCTTCAGGTCCGCGACAAGCCCGGCCAGCGACGCCAACTGGAACTGCCTGGTGGCCAGGTCGAGCTGTTTGAGCCGCTGTTGGATGCCCTGCGCCGCGAGGTCAAGGAAGAGACTGGTCTTGACGTCGTCGACGCCGAGGGCACCGGTACCCGCTTGGTCGCTTCAGGGGAGCAGGCGACCGTGGAGTGCTTGCGTCCCTTCGCGGTGTATCAAACCGTGCAGGGTCCGGTCGATTCGATCGGTGTCTACTTCCGGTGTCGGGCCGATGGTGACCTGCGGCCGCAAGAAGGTGAGTCCGGCGGCGCCAGCTGGTTCAGGGTTGAGCGGGTTCGGTCGATGATCGATCGCGACCCAGAGCAGTTCAGCTGGGTCGACCGGGCCGGACTACTTCAATACCTCTCGTCATCGGCCACCAAGGAGGCAACTGCCCGGTAAGCGATCCTTGGGTTCTAGCGGTGATCGCAACACCCCGGGTCTTTCGAAATGAGAGGTGTGGTGTTGTGGATGCAGTTTTCTGTCCGGATGGTTCCGGAGATTCATCAGAGGTTCTGGGAAGCGATGGCCCATGGTGCGTTCTTCACCGTCGCTGTCGCTGTCGCTGACATCGGCGTCGACCGCCGAACCGGGTCGCGTTGGCTGGACCGCTACGGCGGTATCCGGCCGCGACGCGGCCGCAACCTGAAGGGCCGCTGCCTGACGTTCGCCGAACGGGAGGAGATCGCCCTGCGCCGGGCTCACGGTCAGGGTGTGCGACAGATCGCCGCCAGCGTGGGGGGCGTGTCAACGATCAGCCGGGAGTTGCGCCGCAACTGCGGCCGGGGCGGGTATCGGGCCAGCGACGCCCACGCCCGCGCCTACCATCGAGCCAGCCGCCCGAAGCACTCCAAGCTGGTCGACAATCCTCGGCTGCGGGAGCAGGTCCAGGCCGACCTGGAGAAGCGCTATTCACCGGAGCAGATCACCGGCAGGCTCCAGGCAGATTTTCCCGACGACCCGCAGATGCGGGTCTGTCCCGAAACTATCTACCAGTCGCTGTATCAACCTGAGCGGCATGCGCTGAAACGGCAACTGACACGGCGGTTGCGGACCGGCCGCACCATCCGACGGCCATGTCGCAAGGTCGGTCAACGCAAGAACCGGATCCCGAACATGATCAACATCTCCCAGCGGCCCACGGCCGCCGACGACCGCACGATGATTGGTCACCTCGAGGGCGATTTGATCATTGGCCGCCGCAACGCATCCGCGGTCGGGACGCTGGTCGACAGGCGCACGAATTACACGATCTTGGTGCACCTGCCCGACGGCTACAAACCCGAACAGCTCCAGTCGGCGTTGACCCGCAAGATCAACCAGCTGCCGAAGGGGCTGCGCCGATCACTGACCTGGGACCAAGGACCCGAGATGCGGGACTGGGAACAAGTCGCTGCCGCGGCTGGGATCGCCATCTACTTCGCCGATCCACATTCGCCCTGGCAGCGGCCCGTTAACGAAAACACCAACGGGCTGCTCCGGCAATACCTGCCCAAAGGCAGCGACCTGTCGGTGCACAACGAAGCCGACCTCGACGCGATCGCCGCCGAACTCAACGACCGGCCCCGCAAACGACTCGGCTACCGTAAACCAACCGAGGAAATCCGGTCACTGTTGCGATGACCGCCAGAATCCGCCGAACGGCTTACGGGCGTGCACTCTGCAGTACGGGTGCGCCGACCGGCTGGTCGTGCGAGTGTGCGCCTATGCCTGCGCTATCGAGTGCCGAGCCATCGGCTGAAGCAGTCCAAGCTTTGGTGATTGTTGATATCCAGACCGCATTCGTCACTGGCGACGAAGCGGCTCCGGCCAGTGAACAGCTCCTGGTGAATCTGAACGATTTGCTGGATCGCGCCAGGCAGTCCGGTGCGCTCGTGGTGCATCTGCAGAATGATGGTCCGTCTAGTGCCGTTGATGAACCTGGCACGGCAGGGTGGGAGCTCTACTTCCAAGCGGCAGAGTCGCCTCGTGAGGTCGTGATTCGCAAGCTCAAAGACGATGGCTTCGACGGGACCAGGCTGGACGAGGTGTTGCGGCAACACGGCGTCGATCGTGTCTGTGTGGTCGGCGTCATGTCAGAGATGTGTGTGCTGGCGACCGCGCGCGCTGCGCTTGAACGGAAGTTCGGGGTCGTCATGCCACATGACGGGCACGCGACGTTCGATATCGGACCGGCTCCAGGAGCAATGGAAGGCGTGCCCGCGGCACTGGCTTCGCGAGTCGCAGAATGGGCCTTGGGCGATGAAGTCGAGATCATCGCGTACACGACCGACGTTCAGTTCGATCCAGTCAGCCGATGAAAACCAGCCCGGTGAAGGATCCTCCTGTGGGACAGAACATGATCATGGTCCGACCCGGCCATCGTTGACATCCGCAAACCGACCGGCATACGGGCAGCGTCAGGACCGCTCGTTCGACGCCGCAGGCGGTACGTCGGGCCCGACTTCAGCTTGGTGCAGGCGTTCTAGGACCTGGTCGGCGGTTTGCGCTGTAGTCATCTGGCTGGTGTCGAGCCAGAGGCCGACGCGAGGAGTACGTTCCACCGCGTCTTTGAGAACTTCCGGGGTGAGGGTGGCGGTGTAGCCGCCTCCGGGGCGTTGGTTGTACCTGTCCCAGATCGCTTCGACCGAAGGATTGAGCATGACGAAGTGAATCAACCGCGCGGGGTGGGCGCTGATCGCAGATTCGATGAACCGGTGGGCTTCCTCCGCGAAGAGGTTGTCGCTGATGATCGCGTCGAAGCCAGCATCGCGGTAGAGGTTGGCGACGGCCAACGCAGCCTGAAATCTCAACCGCAGTTGATCAAGCGCTCCGGCTGGCGGCGGGATGTCCATCGTGATCGATCCGGTGATGATCAGGCGCTGGATGAAGTCGCCATCTATGTGAATCGCTCGGTGCCGTCGGGCTGCGACCTCGCGTCCAATCGTGGTCTTGCCTGCAGCCGTGGGACCAGAGATGACGATGAGCAGGCCGACGCGAGATCGGTCGTCGGTCGTTGGGTGGGACATGGGACGCGATTCTGCCCCATCCGAAATATTCGGGCCTTCCGAAATCCTCCGCAGGCGGCCCACTGATGGATCGTTTGTGGGGAGGGCTTGCTGGGTGAAATATGTTGCCGGAAGGGCGATGTGCTGGACAGACTGAGCGGGTGCTGCCGTTCGAGACATCACGCCTGATGCTGCGCGACCCGCGGATCACAGATCTCCAGCCGCTCACTGAAATGTGGACCGACGCCGCGGTCGCCCAGTTCATGGACGACTACGGTCCGCGGGATCCGGCCGGTGTACAGCAATGGCTCACCCAGATCGTCCGAGCCCTTGAAGACTGTCCGGAGAGCAATCCGAGCTCGGTGCAGTTGACGCTAGCCCGCAAGGACGACGCCGCCATCGTTGGCTGGCTCGGACTCGGCGCGAGCAGCCGAGGCGTGGCCGATTGGGATTTCGGGTATGCCGTGCATCCCGCGCATCGCGGGAACGGCTATGCGGCCGAGGCGTTGGCCGGAGCGGTCGACCGCTGCCGCCGGTGGTTCGGGATCGAAACCTTCTGGGGCGAGTGCCACCGGGCCAACGATGCCTCCGCACGAGTCATGACAGGGCGGGTTTCTCGGAGATCGCGTCGAGTGATGGCGGGAACCGGCGGTTCGTGTTGGGATCGTCCACAGCTCTGGCTTCTGCGTAGATCTCTTCTGGTACGGTCGCCGAGCCGCCGAGCTGCCCGGTGCACGATCCTCAACCGGCCAGACGAGCGGGTCGTCCGTCGGGTCGCCTAGGAGCGATTCGGCGCCGGGTTGGGTATGAGTCAGCATGATCGGCAGGGGCAATCTGGTACTGTAACGACCATTGGTGTATTTCTGCACCCAAAATCAGGGGCCTCGGATGGCTTTCCCCAGTGAACCGTCCTACTCTCAGCGGCGCGAGGACGAAACGCGAGCATGGCTCGGTTTGACGCCGATCTCTGGGATATGTGGCGAGAAGATTGGCCCGTTTCATTGTGTGCTACCGCTCGGTCACGAGGGCCGTCATCGGACGATGACCCCGGAACAGAAAAGCGCCTTTCTCGCCGGAGCCCGTCATTGCACGCTCGCACGTGAGAAAGCGGAGGAGCGAGAGCTAACCGCGTACCGCCTGCAGTGGTTCACCGGCGAGGCGGGTCCAGCGGGTAGCGCTGACGAGCGAGCCGTCGCTGCGATGCGCGACCACACGCTGCATCCGGAGGCCGCTGACCAGGAAGCCGCACAGCGCGCGGCCGTGGAAACCCACGACGCCGAATGCGTGTGTGAGCACTGCGAGTTCAACAACTTTGTTGATGGCGACGAGGCCGCGTCTATATGCGGCGTCAAACCGGGGACGATCCGAGTCTGGTGCAACCGAGGCAAGCTCTCCGTGCACCACTACAGGAAGTTCCCGGCCGGTCCTCAGGGCGGTGGCGTGCAGGCGTTCGCCCTCTACAAGCTGGATGACGTCCTAGCGATCGCGGACAAGATCAACCCCAGCTGATCGCCCTGTACCGGCGCGCAGCCGTCGATCAACTCGCACGTCGCAGCCGGCGCTAGACCGCTTGGCATCAAGCCGGATTGTTTGCTTTTCCGAAGGGAGGTAATACGTGCCTCCCTAGGTGACTCATGCCCAAAACCAGGTGCCAACCCAACGTCTATCCCACGAGTTCGAAACCCGAAGGCCCGCCGCGAGCGGGCCTTTTGCATGCCCGGATCCGGGCAGAAACGGATGCGACATGGCCCAGTCAGTGATGCAACTCCTCACGATGCTGACGGCTCACGGAGCACGGGACTCAGTTCTGATGATGATCATCCTCCTGGTCCTCGGGACTGCCGCCGTCATGGTGCTCTTTCGCGGCTTCGTACGCCTGCGGCCAGGCCAGCGGCAAGATGTGATCGCTCTTGTCAGGGCAATCCGGTGCCGCCGCGGTGATCGGTGATGACCGCCGGCGATAACGCTCGTTGCGCCAACTCAGGGGAGAAGTCTGCTCCAAACCATGTCAACTACTTGACATAAGGTCAATTATCGGCCAATCGATTAAACACAGATTGGCTAGGGACTTTATGCTTTAGACGCGGCGAGCTGGGACGCGATGTAGATCGGTAGGTATTCTACGAATTCTCTGTTTCGCTTGTGCCCATGAGACGTTTTGTAGCCGGATCGGTGAACGCCAGGCGTGGACAGCCGTAGCGGCACAGGATCTTGCCGACGGTGGAAATCGGCAGCCCCAGATGGTACGCGATCCGCGCCGGACCCCACCGCCGGGACAGCCGCAGCCCGAGGACCCGGTGTTCGACCCGGACCGAGTCTTGCGGGGCGACCGACGTGGCCGTGAGGAGCGGTCCTCCAACCGATCAGCAGGATCAGCCGGTAATGGTCGGCCCACCGCTTGGGTCGTCACCCCGACACCGAACCGCTCAGCAGCTCGCCTCAACGGCCACCCCTCATCCACAACAAGCCGAGCCAATCGCTGGCGTCCAGTCGGGAGTCAGAACAGCGTTAACGTGAGACACGAAGACCTCCGGTGTGTGAGACGTAATTGCTTGGTCGCTTCACACCTCACCCGGAGGTCTTCGTCACCGTCCAGTCGGCACACTGTACCTAACGACCGTGGTCAGAACAGCTAGGCGTCGGCGGCTGCGGTCCCGAAGCTGGGTTCAGTCGATGGTGATGACGAGTTTCCCGCGGCCAGACTCGGGGTGGGTCTCCCACTCGGTCAGCGCCGCGATAGCCTCGTCCAGGGGCACGGTCTGCTCGATCGGGATCTGTAGCTTGCCCTGCGCGGCGAGGTCGAGGACTTCGGCGAGATCGTCGGGGTCGTTCTTGGTGACCTGGACCTTGTAGCCGCCGGGCAGGGCGGCGCGGGCGAACTTGGCCGGGCTGGGCAGGATGTCCACGAACGTTCCGCCCTTCTTCAACATCACCTTGCCCTCGGAGTAGTCCAGCTTCCCCGAGGACTCCAGGATCACGTCGAACCGGCCGGCGAGGTCCTTGGGGTCGAAGTCGAAGCCGACCACGGTCTCCACGCCGATCGCTCGCGCGTCGTCTGCCGCGGATTCCCGGGCGCTGCCGGCCACCCTCGCACCATGGGCGAGTGCGATCGCTGAGCGTCCCACTGCGCCCAGGCACCCGGTGACGAAGACCGACTGGCCCGCGTTCAGGTGGCTGTTGCCGATGAGTGCCTGCAACGCGGTCCCGGCCGGCACCGGCAGTGTCGCGGCCTCCTCGAACGACAGCCCGGCGGGCTTGAGCGCGCAGGCCTTTTCCTCCAGGATCGCCAGCTCACCGTAGGCGCCGGAGGTCTTCATCCCTGCGCAGCCCACGACCTCGTCACCGACGCGGAAGCGGGTCACGCCGGTGCCGACTGCCTCGACCACTCCGACCAAGTCGTGACCCAGTCCGCGGGGGAAGGATTTGCCCGTCATCGCCTTCAGTGCGCCCCTGCGGATCCCCGCGTCCATCGGGTTCAACGCTGCCGCACGTACTCGCACCAGCACCTCCCCCTTGTCCGGCGCCGGAACGTCGAACTCCTCCAGGCGCATCACCTCCGGGCCGCCGTACTCGTGGTACTGGATCCGCTTCGCCGGGCCTGTGGTGGTCATGGTGTCTCCTCGATCGTATTCTCAACGATGTCATGTGATGACATCACTATAGCACTTCGAATGTCATTGAATGACATCACCTACGCTGGTGCCATGGCACGATGGCAACCCGGAGCCCGGGCGCGGCTGAGCGAGGCAGCCCTGGAGCTGTATGACGAGCGAGGATTCGAGCAAACCATGGTCGCCGACATCGCCGAACGCGCCGGGGTCACCGCCAGGACGTTCTTTCGTCACTACGCCGACAAGCGTGAGGTCCTCTTCAGCGGTTGGTCCCTGCTTCAGGGAGCAACCGCCAGCGCGCTGAAGGAAGCATCGGCCGACGCCACAGCGATGGAACTCGTCCAGCTCGCCCTCGACGCCACCGCGCAACTCATCGGCGCCGACCAGGCCCGAGCCCGCCGGCGCCAGGCCATCATCGCCGCGACACCGGAACTCCGGGAACGCGAGTTGATCAAGTACGACGCTCTCGCCCACGACCTCGCCCAAGCCCTGCACGGCCACGGCATCGACCCCGTCGACGCCGCCCTCGCCGCCCACACCGGGCTCGCGATCTACCGCGTCGCCTTCGACCAATGGACCACCACCGGCAGCACGGACCACCCCGACGAGACCAGCGAGACCAGCGAGACCAGTGGCACCGGCGCGCTCACCGACCTCATCGCCGACGCGACCCGACGACATCAACGCCTCGCCGAAGGCAACCCGACGAGAGAACACCCGGGAATGACGCCCCCAGCAAGGCGAGCAGACTCCGACCAGGGAAGGAGTTCATAGTGGGAGCATCCAGGAACCGCCTGAGTGGCAGGGCTGCCGCGATCATGTCCGGCGCCCTCGCGGCCGCAGCCCTCACCGCAGCCGCCACCACAGTCGCCTGGCGAACGCATCGTCGACTACGTCGGCCCATGGAAAGCCCGTAGCCGATGCCGGATTCGTGCCGAAAACCGCGCACGTCGACGAGGTCGAACTGAGCTACACCGAGGGCCCGGACAACGGGCCGGCGTTGGTCCTGCTGCACGCCCAGCACATGGACTGGTTCAGCTACAGCAGCGTCCTACCGGATCTGTCGAAGAGGTTCCATGTCTTCGACATCGACTACCCCGGCCACGGCACCACCACCGTCCCACCCAGCTACCCCATGACCGCGGACCGGATCGGCGCCGACCTCGCCACCTTCATCCAACAAGAGATCCGGGAAGCGGTCTTCGTGACCCGGCAATTCCTCCGGCGGCCTCCTCACCGCATGGATAGCCGCCCACCGCCGTGACCTCGTCCGCGCGATCGTGCTCGAGGACCCGCCGCTGTTCTCCGCCGAGTACGCGCATCACGACCACCATCGCCGACCGGTCCTTCACCACCTGCGCCCAAGCCGTCCACGATGGCCTGACCAGCGACGACTCACCCACCAACTCGACAACCAGACCGACCCTGACCCCGCGCTGGACTAACTCCGCAGCCACCTGAGCCGTGCCGCTGACGAGCTCGGCCGATCGGCCAGACTGCATCGACGGGCCCAGCGGCCCGACCCGGCTCGCACACGTGCGGTCATCCTGACCTCCGCCGCCGCGTTCCTATCGATCCACGGTGCGAGCCGAGCCGGGCGGGTCGGACAAGCTGTCCTGCTGGCGGAGCTGATGCGGCTCACTACAGCAATCGCGCGAGCCGCCGAAGCCGCTGGCGACGCACGACGTGCATCCGCTCTGCTCAGCCTGAAGACTCAGCAGCTGGAGCAGGCATATGTGGCTGTCCGGTCTCTCGGCGTCGTCCGAGGATCTCTCTCCTACCTCCAGGGCCGGAGTGGCTCCGGTGCTGCAGCCGGAACTGGGACGGATCCAGCGACAGTTGCAGGCGCAGCGCGGCAGTGGATCCCGACATGCTGGCGGTGTGCCATCAGCTCGGAACCGAAATCGTACCCTGGATGTCCGGGTCCGAGATACCAGGCGCGGGGATCAGAGTCGATAATTGGCGCTCGGCGCAGTTGCGGCCGTCAGGGCGTTCATTCGTTCATCTAGTAAAGACGTCAGACACAAGGAAAGATTCGCAGGTCTTGGTTCCTCATAATTCACATGGCCGCGGAATTTAGAGCTCGTTCTCGCTGTCGGCTTCGGATCTTCTGCCTGCGCGGCTCCGCCAATGCCGGCGCAGCGCTCGGGTCGTATTGCGTTTGGACCACACTAGCCAAATAACGCCGAGGACAATCGAGAACATGCCGGCAATGATTATTGCGGGGAACATCCGAATCTCCCGTCTATTTGGGCCCTTATAGGAGGTCTGTGGGTCCCGCCGGACCACTTCTGCGTGCCCGGTGGGCTTGGCTCCTCTGGTCGCGCGTAGAGGTGCGGCACCTTGAGGCGGCCTCGGATCGCACGTTCCCTCTAGTGCTGCTCGTTGTGAAGCGCGTCCGCCGATTGGTGGTTCGGTGTGTGTTCGGTGGGCGCTTGTTGGTTGGGAGCTTCTTGGGGGTAGGTCCGGTTGGTGTGGATTCGTTGTCCGATGATGCCGATAAGGGCGGCTGCGGCTGCGGCTCCGGCGACGGCTAGGACTGGGTTGCCGGTGATGTGTGATCCGATGGTTCCGATGGTGGTGTACAGGGCGGCCCAGAGGCCGCAGCCGATCAGGTCGCCGACGAGGAATGCTCTCCGTGTGGCGTTTGTGAGGCCCAGTGTGATGATCATTGGGGCGCGGGCGCCTGGAATGAGGCGTGCCAGCGACATTCCCAGAACTGGGCCGCGGCCGATCGTTTGTAGTGCTTTGGTGACCCGGTCACCGGCGGCTTTGCGGTGTATCCATCTGGTGAGTGTCCCGGCGATACGCCCGGTCGCGGTGAAGAGGATGGTGTCACCGAGGCAGGATGCTGCCCAGGCGACGAAGAACACCAGGATGGTTCCCCAACCACTGAGGCCGTGCCATGCCAGTGCCCCGGCGACGACTTCGCCAGTCGGCACGAAAGGCACCGCAGACGCGGCTACGAGAAACACAGCCAGCAGTGCGAGTTTGACCATGGTCCGCGATCCTGTCGTTGAGCAAATTGTGGGAAGGATCTGCCGGAACCGTCATCTCTGACAGTTCCGGCAGACTCGCGTTAGCTGGCAGCCGCGCCTTCCTCTGGATTGTGGAGGCGGGAGGAGATGGAGTCGGTGAGTTCGCGTTCCACCTTCCGTAGTCGCTCGACACGGGCTGCGGCGTCGAGTCGTTGTTGTTCGGCGTCGGCGAGTATTCGCTCGGCTTCGGCGCGTGCGAGCTGGGTCACGCGATCGGCTGTTTTCTGGGTGTCCAGGAGCAGGTTGTATTCGTATTGGCGTAGTTGGTCGGCTCCGGACCCGTCCGGCATGGCCGCTGGTTTGAGGTGGTCTTGGTTGAGGAACTGCTCGCGGACTTCTTGGAGTTGGCGGTGCAGCCCGCCGATCATTGCGTCCAACTGGTGGCCGATCGCGTCGATTCGAGCGGCAACGAGTTCAGTGGTCTCGCGGCCGGCGACGTGTCGGGCTTTGGCCTGTTGCTGAGCCGCCGTGAGTACGTCGAGTGCCGCCATGGAGGTTCGCTCGTCCGGGTCGTCCAGCTGAGCGGCATCCCACTCGGTGGAGCGGATCGCTGGGTCTTGGTCGCGCTGGGACCCGTTCGAGCCGGGCCTGTTCTGTTCGGCCGGGCTTTGTTCGGTCCTGTTGACCGTGTGGTCATCCTCACCGGGTGCGTTGACCGTCGGGACAACCATGCCGTTCTGGTCGGCATTGTTGAGGACTGGCACGGGTGTAGACGAGTAGTTGCTGGAAGCAGCGCGGGTCGGTGTAGCGACCTGCGCATGATTGATGGCATGTTCGGGCGAGCCTGTCCTGGCCGTTCTTTCGCCGCCGCTGGTAGTGGCGATTTCGAGGTCGGCGCCGGATCCTTCGATGGTGGTCGCTAGTGCCTGTTCCCTGATGAACAGCAGGAGGACGAAGGCTGCCAGGAGTAGCGGTACGAGGTAGAGGAAGATCGGGGTCAGTGCATCGTTGTATGCACCAACGATGATGTCCTGGATCCGCTGGGGTAGCTGCTTGACCAGGGCTGGGGTGAGCGAGTTGGTGTCGGATCCGCTCACACCATGCATGGCCTGGGCCGGAAGCCGTTCCGACAGCAGGTCCGTGAGTCGGCTGGTGAAGATGCTGCCGACCACGGCAGAGCCGAGCGTGGCCCCGATCTGGCGGAAGAAGTTGTTCGCTGCTGTCGCGGTGCCAACCTCGCGGGCGGGGAAGGTGTTCTGAACGATCAGGATCAGGTTCTGCATGCCGATACCGAGCCCGGCACCAAGGATGAAGAGGTAGGCCAGCAGCACCCAGGTGCGGGTGTCCACGGTCAGTGTGGACAGGAGGAAGACGCCGGCGGCGGCGACGACCATGCTCAGCAACGGCGCCCACTTGTAGCGACCGGTCCGGGAAACGATCTGCCCGGAAACGATCGAGGTGATCAGCAGCCCTGCAACCATCGGGATCAGCATCAAACCGGATTTGGTGGCACTGGCCCCGGTCGACATCTGCAGATAGGTAGGCATGTAGCCGATCGCGCCGAACATCGCAATGGCCATGACGAGCGCTGCGATGGTGGTGAGGTTGAAGTTCCGCGCTTTGAACAGATGAAGCGGAATGATCGGCTCGGCCGCAAAATGCTCGACGATCACGAAGACCGCGCCAATGACCAGAGCTGTCCCGAACAAGCCCAGGATCTGCCAGGAGTCCCAGTCGTATTTGTTGCCACCCCAGGATGTCGCCAAGATCAGCGCGCTGGTGGCCACCGCCATGGTGAGGATGCCGAGAATGTCGATCTTGGGCTGCTGGTGGTGTTTGGGCAGTTTCAGGAAGAACGCGGCGAACGAGATGGCCACTACGCCGAGTGGAACATTCAGCCAAAAGCCGACTCTCCATGACAAGCTCTCGGTGAACCAGCCCCCCAGCAATGGGCCGATGACCGACGACAGTCCGAAAACTGCCCCCATCACACCCATATAGCGGCCCCGCTGACGGGCAGGGACGACGTCGGCGATGATCGCTTGGGCCAGCAGCATCAGGCCACCACCTCCGAGACCCTGCACCGACCGACCGATGATGAGTACGGTCATGTCCTGGGCCAAGGCGCCGACCAGAGAGCCGGCAACGAAGATGCTGAGGGCGACAATCAGTAGGCTCTTGCGGCCAATCAGATCGCCGAGCTTGCCGTAAATCGGCATCATAATCGTGGCGGCTAGCAGATAGGCCGTGGTCACCCACAGCATCTGATCCACGCCATGAAGGTCACCGACGATCGTCGGTAACGCAGTAGAGAAGATCGTCTGGTCCAACGACGCTAAGAACATCGCCACAAGCAGCCCCGCGAAGATCGGGATCAAGTGGCGTCCGGAGCGTTCCGGCGCGGCGGTTGGCGTGGCGCTTGTGGCAGTTAGTTCGGTAGCAGACACAGTCAGGCTTCCTTGATCCGGGTGAGAAGGGTGAGCAGATCCGCGGTGACCTGTCGGGGAGTTGTGAGCGGGTCTTCGGCCCAAAGTTGCATCGTGTAGCGGGCAACACCCCACCAGAGGTTGACGATCAGGCGCGCCTCACGCCGAAGATCACCATCGATCTCAGCAGCTTCTGAGACCCGGCGATGTGCGCGGAGGCGGGCTTCGACAATTTCGGCGAGTTCGGAGTCTTTGGCGGCGATCCGTTCGGCTTGGACACGCATCAACTGCTGATTGCCGCGGATGATCTCGCGCCGGTCTTGCCACAGCTGCGGATCCAACTCGTCTCGTTGTTCGAGCACGTGCGTCATCATCCGCACGAGGTCGGTGAGGACATCGCTCTCAGGGTGATGCACGAACGCTTCCGCGGCTGCAGCGTCGGGCCTATCCGGGGGCGGGCCCAGAAGCGCTGTGTCCTTCGATCTGAAGTAGTTGAAGAACGTGCGTTGGGAGATCGTGCACTCCTCGCAGATCATCTCGACCGTGACGTCCTGGTAGCCGTGCTTCAGTACAAGGTCGACCGCTTTCCGCTCGATCGTCGACCTGAGGAGTTCTCGTTTCTTCTCCCGCAGACCAGTGGCCACATCAATCACATCTCTTCACCTAGGTCGCAACCCCACGACGGTCGCGACGTCGGAGCGGTGCAACGCTGCACCACCGCCGACGCCAGTAACACCTTAGTGCAGCCACTGCATAAATTTACAGGATGCAAAGATGTGACGCTAAACACACAGGATCTCGCGGTTTGTGAGGTGAGCATGTGTTGACATATGTCAACTCTCGATTAGAGTTGACAATAGTCAACTCGTCGAAGGAAGTCAATCTATGAGCACGTCAGTCGCTGCTGAGGCGGCACCGCCGAGCAGCCAGCGAGGAGTCATCTTCGCGATCTCCGGCCTTATCATTGGGATGTTCGCCGCGATCGCGTCGAGCACGATCATCTCGCCGGCGTTGCCGAGGATCGTTGCCGATCTCGGTGGCAGTGAAGACATCCTGACCTGGGCAATCACCGCGAGTCTGCTCACCTCGAGCATCGCTACCCCGATCTGGGGCAAACTGTCGGACCTGTTGAACAGCAAGCTGCTGGTTCAACTAGGCCTCGGGTTCTTCGTCACCGGCTCAGTGCTCGCCGGCTTCGCCAACGACCCCAGCTGGCTGATCGTCGGCCGTGCCATTCAGGGCATGGGCGTGGGTGCGATGAACACGCTCGTGATGGTCATCATCGCCGGAATCGTCTCGCCGCGGGAACGCGGCAAATACATGGGCATCATCTCGGGGATCATGGGTGTTGCTCAGGTCGGCGGCCCATTGCTAGGTGGTGTGATCACCGATGGCATCGGCTGGCAGTGGACCTTCTGGCTATTCGCCCCGCTGGTCGTTATCGCGATCATCGTCATTCAGCTCACCCTTCGGCTGCCCAAGCGGCCGCCGCGGCCAGTCAAGATCGACTTGCTAGGGGCCGCTCTGATCGCGATCGGTGTCGCAACGCTCACGCTGTGGATCACGTTCGCCGGTGACAAGTACGACTGGTGGTCGTGGCAGACCGCAGCGATGCTCGGTGGTGTCATCGCGGCTTTCGGCTTGTTCGTTCTCAACGAGTTCAAGGCGGCTGAGCCGATCATCCCGATGCGGCTGTTCATGAATCGCACCTTCACGCTGGCGGTCGTCGGATCGATTGGCCTCGGTGTCGCCATGTTCGGCGCCTCAGTCTTCCTGAGCCAGTACATGCAGTACGCCCGCGGCGCCACCCCGACACAAGCGGGGCTGATGACACTGCCGATGGTCGTCGGTCAGTTGATCGGCGGCATGCTGATCGGCAACCTGATCAGCCGCATCGGCAAATGGAAAAGGTTCGTCGTGAGCGGGACCGCAATCTTCGTCGCCGGGCTGGCGCTGATGGGAACCGTGAGTTACAACACGAGTTTTGTCCTGGTTTCCGTCTACATGCTGATGCTCGGACTTGGCATCGGTTCAGTCATGCAGAACCTGGTCATGGTGGTCCAGAACTCTGTTGAAGCGAAGAACTTGGGCGCGGCGAGCGCCGGTGTGACCTTCTTCCGCAGCCTCGGTGGTGCCGTCGGTGTCACCGCGCTTGGAGCAGTACTCGGAGCTCGAGTGCCCCACCTCATCGAGACCAACCTGAAGAAGGTCGATCTCAGCCAGCTCTCCCCGACCCAACTCCAGACCACCAAGGAGCAACTGACTAGCGGCGGATTCCCTGATCTCGACAAGCTGCCCGACGTTATCCGGATCGCGATCGAAAGCGCCTACGGCAGCGGAACCGCGGAGATCTTCCTTTGCGCCGTCCCGCTCGGCATCCTCGCCCTTCTGGCTGTCATCTTCTTGCCGAACAGGAGCCTGTCCCGACAGACCGCCAGCGAGCAACTTGCCAAAGAGTCCCAGAAGGCCGTCGTGGACCTGGCCGAAGCGATCACCTCGAACGACTCATCAGAAGCGACCACCGCTGAACTTGTCCTCGAGGGCGCTACTTCTGGGATATCGCAGGGAGGTCAGTCATCGACTGACGCCAAAGCCCGCACAGCGGTGGACGAGGGCGCCGGTGGCGCCGAGGCATCAAGATGAGCAACGCGCTCGCTGCATCCACGCGGCCCGACGATTTGCCGAAGCAAGCTGACGTGCCGGAACTGTCTGACGGGAACATTCACTCCCTCGGATCCGTTCTGGTGCGCGAGCCCGAGGTCGCTGACCATGCTCATGCTCTTCGGTCAGTTGAGGATGGGATCGGTCAGCTCGTTCTCACCATGCGAGCCCGCTGGAGAGAACTCGCACATCAGCTTCACCCCGCGCTGCAGCCGATCGGCTTTCGGATCATTCTCGTCCTCTACGGCCGGGGCCCACAGCGCGCCAAAGACCTTGCTGAGTACATCGGAAGCGACAGGAGTGTTGTCAGCCGACAACTCGCCCAACTCGAAAAGTTCGGATTGATCGAACGTCACGTCGACCCGAACGACGGCCGCATCATCCACATGGCAATCACCGCCGCGACCCAAGGGCAGCTGCAGCACCTCGAAGCAAGCGACGGCGCCGACTACCGGCGCCGATTGTCTGGATGGTCTGTCGAACGGCTCCGCAACTTTGCCGGCATGCTGCGTGACTTCAGCGCTGCAAGTGATGAATGAATCTCAATAACCCCTACCTCGAATACACAAATACCTCGACTACATAGACACACGGCCTTGGGTCCGATAGGCCCACGGCACACGAGAACACGTTAGAGAGCGCAGACAAGATGACCACCGCCGTTCAAGCAGCTGTCCTACACGGAAAGAACGAGCCTTTCCTTTTTGAAGACCTCACCCTCGACGAGATCAGACCCGACGAGATCCTTGTCAGGATCGCTGCCGTGGGTCTGTGTCACACCGACCTCGTCGCGCAACAGCGCGGCGTCACCTTTCCACAAGTCGTCGGTCACGAAGGAGCAGGTGTCATCCAAGAGGTCGGCAGCGCCGTGGCCGGACTGGTAGTCGGCGACAACGTCGCACTCTCGTTCACCTCATGTGGGCGCTGCCACAACTGTCTGGCAGGCCGCGGGGCCTACTGCATCCACTTCGGCGCATTGAACGTCGGAGGGACTCGTCCGGACGGCAGCACAACGCTCATCGATAGCAGCGGAGCGCCTGTCCACGGGAATTTCTTCGGCCAGTCCTCCTTCGCCACCCATGCGATCGCCACCGCCGCCAACGCCGTGAAGCTGCCCGACGGCGCGCCGGTAGACATCTCGGGGCCGCTCGGCTGCGGTATCCAGACAGGCGCCGGCACCGTCCTCAACTCGCTCGCAGTCCCAGCCGGGGCGTCGATCGTGATCTCCGGCACCGGCGCTGTGGGCCTATCCGGCATCATGGGCGCGAAGATCGCCGGCGCGACCACCATCATCGCTGTCGACCTTGTGGACGGACGACTCGAATTCGCAAAGACTCTCGGCGCAACCCACATAATCAACTCAAAGAACGAAGACCTGGCAAAACAGGTCATCCAGATCACCGGGGGCGGGGCCGACTACGCGTTCGACACTACTGGGGCCGCCGAAGTCATCGAGTCCCTTGTCAAGGCGACGACCTATGGCGCCAAAATCGCGCTCGTCGGAGCCAGCAAGCCGGGCTCGACCATTCCGCTGGCTCTCGTATCCGCATCCGGCCGCACTGTCATCGGTGCGATCGAAGGAGATGCCGTCCCGCAAAACTTCATCCCCCAACTCCTAGATCTGCACCGGGCTGGGCAGTTCCCCTTCGATCGACTCATCACGAGCTACCCCTTCGAACAACTCAATCAGGCGATCAGCGACACCGCGACAGGCAAGACCGTGAAAGCCCTTCTCGTTATGCCGAAGTAGCTCGCTATTCGGGTCGAGAATTCCGGTTACGTTCGAGATCGATCCGGCCCACCTCCCGTGTTTCGCCGCTGCCGTTCGGCCCGACGGTGGCTCGGGCAAGTCTCTGGACCAGTCGATCCACGCTTGAAGGCCTGACGATGGAACGAGATCAGGAAGAGCCTCCCAACTACACACATGACCTCAGCCTCTCCGGGCAGCATCCCATGACTCAATCTCATGAATTCCTCGAAACGCGGTAAAACACATTACCTATAAAGCAACTAAGCAAAAGGAATGACTATGTTGACAGATACAAAGATTTATGCAACCACTCGGACATACCGGACCACGAATCCGGCCACCGGCGAGACACTCAAGACCTATGACGTTGAGACTTCCGGAGGGGCTGAGGACAAGCTGGCGAAGGCACACGCAGCACACAAGGACTGGGAGAGGACACCGGTCGAGGAGCGCGTCCGACTCTTCCGCGTATTCGCGGATCTCTTTGAGAGTAAAGCTGAGGATTTCGCCCGACAGGTGACCTTGGAAATGGGCAAACCGATCGGCGCGTCCCGCAGCGAGACCACCATGGTGCCAGCGATGTTCCGATACTACGCCGATAATGGCCCGACGATGCTAGCCGAGACGCATGGGATGATCCAGGGCCCGGCAGGACCAAAAGCGACGATCACCCGCAAGGAAGCGCTGGGAGTGGTGCTCGGCATCGAACCGTGGAACGCTCCGCTGTACCAGGCCATGCGCGCTGCGGCACCCAACCTCTTCCTAGGCAACACGGTGCTACTCAAGCCCGCAGAGATCTGCGCCGGCTCGACCCTGATGTTTGATGAAGTCTTTGCGCAGGCGGGCTTCCCATACGGCGCATATCAGACGGTCTTGGCTTCGATCGATCAGATCTCCACTTATATCGCCGATCCGCGAATCCGGGCCGTGACCCTGACCGGATCAGATCGCGCAGGCGCCGCCGTCGGCGCGCAGGCCGGTAAGCACATTAAGCCGGCGGTGCTCGAGTTGGGCGGCTCAGACGCCTTCATCGTCTTGCCTACCGCAGACGTCACCACCGCAGCCCGCTACGCCGCGCAATGCCGTCTTGTTCTCGGTGGACAGGTCTGCATGTCGCCGAAGCGCGTAATTCTGGTCGGCCACGACGTGGCGGAAAAGTTCATTCCTATCTATAACGAGGTCTTCGAGTCCACGGAAGTGGGTGACGGTTTCGACACGAAGGTGACTGTCGGCCCGTTGTCCAGTCAAGAGGCGGTCGATCAGCTCCAGGCTCAGTACGAGGACGCCGTAACCAAGGGCGCCACGGTGTTGGTACCTGGCGGCAAGCAAGATGGCCCGGGAGCCTTCTTCAGGCCCGCCGTCATCGCCGACATCCCCGCAGACGCCCGCCTGTCCACCGAGGAGGCCTTCGGGCCGCTTGGCCTGATCCACGTGGTGGACACTGTCGAGGAGGCGATTGAGTTCGCCAACTCCTCCGTGTACGGCCTCGGGGGCACGGTCTTCGGCGAGTCTGAGGAGGCTTTTGAGGTCGCCAGCCGCCTCGACACCGGCGTGACGGGGATCAACACTTTCGCCGGCGCTCCGATCGAGATCGGCTTCGGCGGCACGAAACGTTCGGGTCTCGGCCGAGAACTAGGTCCCCACGGCATGGACCCCTTCTCGAACGTGCGCTCCTACGTCATCGGCTAACCGGTCGAATCGTGAGTACGTCGACGAGGCGGTCACATCGAGACTGCCCTGGCGTGTCATCACTGGGGCAAACTGAGATGGTGACTCAGCATGCGTCTGCACCAACAGGGACCGACGATGACGCGATCAGTGGCGGTGAGACCCAGCGACATGCGGCAGCGCTTCGGTCGGTTGAGGATGGGATCGGTCAGCTCGTTCTCACCATGCGAGCCCGCTGGAGAGAACTCGCACATCAGCTTCACCCCGCGCTGCAGCCGATCGGCTTTCGGATCATTCTCGTCCTCTACGGCCGGGGCCCACAGCGCGCCAAAGACCTTGCTGAGTACATCGGAAGCGACAGGAGTGTTGTCAGCCGACAACTCGCCCAACTCGAAAAGTTCGGATTGATCGAACGTCACGTCGACCCGAACGACGGCCGCATCATCCACATGGCAATCACCGAGAAAACTCTCGCCCGACTCCGCAGAATGGAAACCGGAGCCGACAGCCCCCGCTGGCAGCAACTGTCCACGTGGTCGACCGAACGACTCCAAGACTTCGCTGAATTGCTCGCCGACTTCAGCCGCCTCGGTGACGACTGATGAGTTTCACAAGATTGGCGGGCCAGATCACAGTTCGAAGGGGTTCACCCGAAAGTTCCGCTGCCTTGTCAGACAGGTAAATCATTGACTGAGGAGAAAACGATGAGAATAATCGAGACCGCCACATGGCGCATTAAGCAAGCCGATCACAACAAGTTCTTGCAAGTTGCAGTGCATGGGCCCTTCGGCGACGACACCAACGGTTTAGGTTGGCAGGCCAACCACCCCGAAGCCATCTACTACTCGAAGACCAGAAACTTCTGCCGGAAGATCGAGAACAGCGACGAAGAAGAATGGATCTTCATCGACGAATACGACAGTGTTGAGGCGTACACGAAGAGTCACGAGCATCTGTACGGCGCAGAACAATATCAAGAAATGCAAACAGAAGGATACAAACGCACCATGGAGTTAATGGTGCCCGGATCCCTTACAGGCCACATGGTTTGGGAGGAAGTACCAGGCACCAACTTGGAATTCAAAGACCACCGACTAAAAAATTGGGAATAGCACGGCAGCAGCCGGGCAGCCGCCAAAGCGCCCATTCTGACAGGTCCGGATGGCCCGCCCGGTAACCGTGTGCTCCCGCAAGGTTGTCCGCCGGGCCCATCATGCAGTGCCGACTTCAGGGAGTGCTGGGTCGTCGTCGATCAGCCGCCGGGCCAGGGCCTGCAGCGCGGTGCGGAACTCCGTGTCATGATCACCGCCCCAGTCGGAGAGTTGGTCAGCCAACCAGGAGTGGAACTCATCGGTCAGTTTGCCCATCTCCCCACGTCCGGATTCGGTGATCGCGTACGAGGTCTCGTCGCCGCCGAGGTAGCCTGCGGCCACCGTCGCGGAGAACGCTGGTGCCAAGACCGGCGCTGGCACCCGATAACGGCGGGCGATCGGCGCGAGTGCGGTGTCGCCGTCAATTCGTTGCCGGAGTGCCACTTGGCCGACGCACCATGCCGTCGCGGTGTCCAGGGATGTGCCGGAGCGCTCGCTGATCTGGCGCAGTTGTTCCGGCGGGGCGCCGCGGACGACCCGGACGATGGCCCGCTGCAGCGCCAGCACGTTGTCGGCATTCTCCGGGATCGCGAAGCCTTCGCCGACGTCACTTGCGGCGGCCCGGGCGGTGCCGCGTAGCGGCACCTCGCGCAGGATCAGCGAGATCACCAGCGCCAGCAGCGCGACCGGGACGGCGTACAGGAAGACCCGTTGGATCGTCTCCGCGTAGGCGTTGACGATCGGCGTCCGCTGCGCCAACGGCAACGCGTGGATCGCCGCCGGCGAGCCGATCGCGGCCGGATCATGGATCTGCGCCTGCACCAGGGCCCGGGCCAGCCGTCCGCCGAGTTCGTTGACGTAGATGGTGCCGAAGATCGACGCACCGAAAGAACTGCCGAGCGTTCTGAAGAAGGTCACCCCGGAGGTCGCCACACCAAGATCGCGGAACTCGGCCGTGTTCTGCACGATCAGGGTCAGGATCTGCATGCACAGACCGATGCCGATCCCCAGTACGAACAGGTAGAGCGAGAATGTCCAGGTCCCGGTCTGTGCGTCGATGGTCGACAACAGGAACAAGCCGCCCGCCATGATCAACGATCCGAGGATCGGAAAGATCTTGTACCGACCGGTCCGGCTGACGATGGTGCCGGCTGCGATCGAGGTGCCCAGCAGGCCGACCACCATCGGCAGCGTACGGACCCCGGACCCGGTCGCGGAGACTCCTTGCACGTATTGCAGATAGGTCGGCAGGAACGTCATCGCTCCCAGCATCGCGAATCCGACGATGAAGGACAACACGACGCTGACGCTGAAAACCTGGCCGCGGAACAGGCGCAGCGGCAAGATCGGATCGACGGCCCGCGATTCGAACCAGACGAACAACAACAATGCCACGAACGCGCCGGCGAACATCGCGATGATCGTCACCGAGTCCCAAGCGTACTGTGACCCGCCCCAGCTGACCGCAAG
>NZ_BMMZ01000021.1 GCF_014646195.1 Microlunatus endophyticus | reverse complement strand
CGCTTCGCCACCTCATAGCCCGTCATCCCCTCAAAGCCCCACCGGCCCGAACCAGACAGCAACGCCACAAAGACCCGCGACTCATAGTCGGTCAAACCCACCGACCGGAGACCCGCAAGAACCCCCGACTCAACAGTGACTACCACAGTAGTCACTATTTACTCTAGTCAGCCCCTTCGTCAAGCCGCATCCCGTGACGTACGGGCCGTGCTCCTCGCGCAGCTGGCCAATGCTCACCTCCTCCGCCCGCCCGGAGGCCGTTCCGCCAACGGGCCTGGCGCCGGCCGATCGAGCACGCGGTGCGGCGAGGTGCCCGCAGGACCCGCCCGGCTCCCCCGCCCGGTCAGCGGGCGACTTACGGACGCCGGAATACGCACGAGCGTGATAAGCAGACTGTCTGGTAAGCCTGACATCGCTCTATTCTTTGTCAGGCGGTCATGACATCATAGCTGCATGGGATACATTGATGACGAGGGCCTCCATGAAGCCCGTCTGGCACCGGAGTTCCTCGACGGCGCCCGCGGCATTGGCACCATGTCCGGCAAGGTCCCGAATGATCACGTGATCGTCGACGCCCAGTACGTCGGCGAGCCTGGGTCGCCATCGGCGGAGACTCGGTACGCGAGCCGGCCGGCGGCCGAGGTGATCGGCTGGCGGGTCGTCTGCGAATGCTCCACACCTACGTCGTACGGGGCAGTCAGCAACTGGGTCAGCGATCTGCTGGTCCGCGTTCCGACGGCGGCGCTGGAGGACCTCGCGGCCGGCCGGATCTACGCCACTGACGACCAGACGGCTGGGTGGCTCGACGACTCCCGCGAAGACGTCGCCGACCTGGCCGTGAAGATCTGGCGGGAGCAGCACCTGGCGATTCCGACCGCACTCGGTCGCCTGGAGAGGGCGCGCTGGTCAGTCGAGTCCGCGCAGCGTGCGTTGGACGCCGCCGCGGTCGATGCCCGTACGGCCGGTGCCAGCTGGGACGCGATCGGCCGGGCTGCCGGCATGACCCGGCAATCCGCGCACCAGCGCTGGGCGCACCTGACGACGGAACTGGTCTGATGCTGACCCGGCGCACCGTAGCGTTCCGCCACACGGCCGAGCTGGTCGAAACAGCTCTGCCAGGACGAGGGGCTCATCCTCGACAGCACGACGGCTGACGCCGCGGTTCGGGTGCGTGTCTCGACCGTCGCCCAGGAGATGGGCGTCACCGACCGCACGGCGCTGGGCTACGCGCCACCGGAGACGATCGCGGTCAATCTCGTGCGCACGCTGCTGAAAGCACATGCGCTGAACGAAGCCGAGAAGGCCGCCCGGACGGCACCGACCCCATTGAGCCGCGGTGCGTTCGTCTACACGACCGCACCCGGAGAGACAGTGTGCGCCCGTTGCGATGAGCCGATCACCAAGGGGGAGCCGGCCGTGTCGGTGCCCGGCTTGTATCGGCGCGGCCTCGCCCACCAAGGCTGTGTGCCAGGACCTCAGGAGGCCGGCGATGCCTGACTGGCTGGTGATCGCGATCGCTGTCGCCACTCCCCTGCTCGGCTTTATCGGCGTGCTGCTCGGCCAGCTCCTGACCCGACAAGGTGCACGTGAACTCGACGTCTGGCGCCGCCGCGAGGAAACGATGCGGATGCTGCGCTGGGCAGCTGAGCTGACCATGCAACCGGAATCCGGCGCACTGGGTCTGAGCGTGCTCGACTCGCTGAGTCGTTCGGAACTGCTCCAGCCGGCCGACCAGCCACTGATCAGCGCCGTCCTGGCAACCGTGACCGCACGCGCCGAAGCGATCTACACTGAAGAAGAAGCCACGGGAGGCATCGATGAGCACACCGACAACGACTGACAAGCGCCCCACGCGCGTCGAGGTCCGTGCCGCCCAGATGATCATCGAGCGGTACGAACGAGGCGTCGGCCCCAAACCCAGCGAGGCGATCCGCCGGCTGGCAAAAGCCGAGCCCCGCGACTAAACCACCCTGTAGCGACGCCTCACTCCCCCGGCCGCCGCCCATCGGCATCCCGTGCGTAGCGAAAATGTCACGGCGCCGGCCCAGCGATTTCTCCGACGGATGCACGCTCCCGCAAGATCCTCACCACAGCCTGGCGACGTCCGGCCGTACCGGGCGGCAATCGCGGCAGCGCTGTCACCGGCCACGTACGCGCGCTGCAACCTCGTCGGCGCAGATCACTGGCCTGCGCGTCAGGCATGCCCCTTAGCGTACGATCCGCCCGGCCCACCGCTTTGATCAGGCCGTCCTTGGGCTACCAGGGGCGGGCCGGAGCGACATCCGCCGCAGGGACGGTTATCGGGCGCGGGTGGGAGTCTGCGCCGATGACCAGGACGTCGGCTTGCCAGCCGGCCGCAGGATCACAGACCCAGCGGATCATCAGGCCCTCGACCGCCTGGCCATCGGCGCCCTTCACCCAGCAGTGCCGCTGCCCGGGCTTCCGGGTCTGCCGAGCCTTGCTCGGACCGGCGGGTGCGGACAGGCCAGGAGCTCGTGTCCCAGTGCTGCGTCCGAGGGCTGCCTGGTCAGTGGCACGGCGATCTGTTCGGTCTTGCACTGTGCGCCGTGTGCCCACCCGTTCCCCCGATTATCGGTCGACGTACCAGGCGAGGACCAGCTCCCCGTCCCCGACCCGGGCCTGGATGGTTGTCTGGGCATTTTCGTAGCTCGAGGCGGTCACCTCGTCCCACCGCTCGTCCGCGGACACTGGCTCGTCATGCCTGGTCCGCTGCCGTATCCGTGCCCGCACGGTGATCTCTCCAGTCACAGCCGCCAGCGTAATCGAACACGCGGACGTTAGCATCTGGGCGATCCCGTCTGATCGGGTCCGTACCACCCGATGTTCGCGCTGCCCGCTTCTTATCGGCCTTGGATGTCGATGTTGGTGACGGCGCGTCTCTTGCCAGACGGTCGGTTCGTCACGGTGCCCATGCCCGGCGTCGGCGGTGCCGGGCCTCCCGCCGCGGAGGCTGCCTGAGCAGCTGGGTGAACGCTGGCAAGCGATCGACGACCGGCATCACCCGCCGCACCGCACACCCCCCCCACGCCGGGCCGGCGGGAATCAGCCACCGAGGAGCAAGGAAACGATGCCCATGAGCTGGCCGGCGCGGCGTCAATGCAACGGTGGTTCGCGATCGGGCTCGGGCGCATCGAGTTTGTGTGTAAGCGCGGCTTCGATTAGGGCCGATCGGTTCGGGTGGCCAGTTTCGGCGACGAGGCCATCGATGATGTCGACGTTCGCAGCAGGCATTCGTACGGTGTGCATGCTGCGGGGAAGTCCGGTCGTCACTGGGCGGCGGTGGAATAGTCCGTTACCGTTCGCCTGCTCTGGGTCCGGCGCCCGGCCGCCAGCGGCGACGTAGGTTTCGAGTGCTTCGTAGATGATCTCCGCTTGACTGACCTCTGCGATGCGGGCGGCTCGCCGGAGTGCCTCACGGCTGGCCACTGTGAGGCTGATGGCGACATTCCGGATGATGTCGTTGGTTGCGTCGGGCCGCCCCCGAGCCGCTCGGGCGGGTGTTGTCCCGCTCTTTGGTGCGCCGCCAGTGGTTGACGTTCCTGAGCCCGGCTGGCGACTTCTGCGTCGCTCCGTCGGCTCCCCCTGGTTGATAACACCACCCTGAGATCGGCGGTCGATTGAGGCTGGGTCAGCTGGCGGGGCGCTGTGTGCACGCGGTGCCAGTCGTTGTCCGAGGGACGCGATTCTGTGGCCTGGGAGCGTCGGTTCCTCGTCTGTACTCATCTGAGCCCGCCTCCCGGGGTTCGGGGCATATGACATGCCATATGCCCCGTTACAGTACCTTCCATACTCCATGCCATATCCCCGCAGTGTGACCACTCATTCATGGCGATCACGGGACCATAGCTTCCATGGGCGGGGCACCGGCTCCGGCGTCAGCTTCCGCTGCGGCCATGCGGGTGAGGATCTCGTCGGTCAGTTGTATGTATTCAGCGGCGAGCGCTGGGGCTGTGCCTGGAGTGCGGACTTCCCTGCCTTCCCGCAGGGCTTTCCAGAACGGTTCGGCGCCTTCGACGGCCTCGGCCAGCTCGTGCACGAGCTTTCCTTGAACGCGGACCTCGTAGGCGGCAGCGGGCGCCGATCTAATCGTGGTCGTAAACATGGTTGTGCCTTTCCCGAGGACCTGGTCGATGGTGGCCCGAGCTTCGCGTCGGATTCGTTTGGCGGCGACTGGAATGTTCCACAGCACCACGCCGAGCACCTCGAGGTCGCCGTTGTCTCGTCGGGCTTCGCCGACCCGGTCCGCGATGTTGTGGAGAGCGCGAATGGACGATGTGTCGACGGTCGTCGGAATGATTAGCCAGCGTGCGGCGGTGAGGGCGAGGTTTTGCAGCAGGACGTCGCCCGGCGGGGTGTCGATAATGCAGAGCTCGGCGTTATCGGCGATCGGCTGGAGCGCGTTCGTCAGTGCATCCGAGACGGATTGCCCGCGCGATTGTCGTGAAAGCAGTACGCCGCTGAGGTCGTAAAGAGCTGGTCCGCCCGGGACAAGGTACAAGTTGGGACGGGCCTGGATCGGTTTCGGAAGTGGCACGCCGGCTGTTACGGCCCGCAGTAGACCGTCTCCCCCGTCATTGTCGGGATGGTCGCGGACGCCGAGCTCGTCGGCTAGGTCACCTTGCGGATCCAGGTCGACGAGCACGACTTCATAGTCAGCCGCCGCGCTCAGTCCGGCGACGGCGGCCGCCGTGCTGCTCTTTCCACAGCCACCTTTGCCGTTGCCGATAGCGACTGCTCTTTGCAATGCCATAGCGCTGATCATGCCAGCGTGCATGATGTACACACGCCATCGACACGCCACAAGGATGTCATATCTCGTGCGCCATACTGCATGCCACGCAGCGTGCAATACGGTCCGCGATAGGCCTCGCAGCATCGACAAGACCCTGAGCTGTCCTATGGCTGTATAGCTAACAGCGCCACATCGCACTCGTGACTTCCTGCCACATTTCAACGGCCACCTACAGGCGATACAGTCGTTCCATAACAACTGCCAGACAGCGCACCTTGCTGTGATCTCATGATACCTGCGATACAGACCGCCATATAGGACGCCATATTGCATGACACAAGCAAAATCCAGCGCTAACCGACAGCCTAGGCCACACGTTGCGCACCGAGTTGTGCCTCGATCAAGGCCACGACCTGTGCAGTCAGCTCGTCGTGGCTTTGAGCCGGTGCTCGGGCCGGCTGTCCCGCACTTCGGGTAAATCTGTCGGTCGGCGATACTCTCGCCGCTAGTGCCGTCATTGCGGCCGAGTTGCCTCGGCTCGCCAGCCAGAGCCTGTAGATCAGACGTTGTTCCGCATAGCGCGCGGCGAGCTCGACGATGAGGTCGTGGGTTCCCAGTCGTTCGCCGACATCCTCGGGGCTTCGTGGCCCGGAGATCCAGCCCGCGCCGCTGCGCTCGGCTAACCCCCATTGTTCGAGTGTGTGCAACGCATCCCGCACCGCTGAAGCTTGGTAGGGCACACTCTCCGTGAGCTCAGGAATTCCTTGTGGCGCTCGCCTAGTCGCCAGTTCTTCGTATACGAAGGCTGCTGGTCGTCCAAGTTCCCGGAACACGGGGCGGAGGGCATGCAACGTGCCTGGTCGCCATGGCCGGCCAGTCGCGGCTTCGCTCATGCCGCCTGGAATGTTCAGTTCGTATACGTCCGCGTGCACACCTCGATCTTCTTCAACCCGAGAGATCAATGGTTCGTCCTCGTCGCGAAGTCGCCGTAGTGCTCTGCTGACCGTTCCGATATCCAGCCCGGTGCCAAGTGATATCGATCTGTCGCCGTGGTCGCTGTGTAGGCCACCGTTCAGCTGAGCCGCGCGCCCGACTGCGCGTGCCACCAGTATCAATGTTGGCTCGTTTTGCCACCGGGTGCGTTCCGCGATAGCCAGAGCGCTTTGCCAAGTCCGCACGTCCTGGTACCCCCCGGCGCCTGGTTTGGTTGGGGGGTGTGACTTGTGCTCCCTTGTGTTGCGTTGGTGGAGAGAATTACGTGGATGTTGTTTCTGGGGTGGTAGCCAGCTGTGGGCTTTGTTCCAGTCCCGAACGATGGCTTTGCGGGAGTGTCGGTTGCCGTAGCGGCTGTACATAGCGGCGAGGCCTGGCCAGCGGCCGTCCTCGATGCGGGAGATGAGCTGGGCCAGCTTCCAGCCGGCCCGAACGCAGCCGGTGATCACGGCCTGGCGAGCTTCACTGTGGCTTCTGTAGCCGGTGTGATCGCCGGTGCGGGCTAGTCGCTGGATGCGATCGCTGAGGTTGTTGGTCGCTTCAGCCTCCGCTGTCGAAGGTGTTGTGAGTCTCGAGTGGTCCGGCGGCTCGTCGCTCGGCGTCGGCGGCGTGCTAGTAGGGCGGCTGGTGGCTTGAGCCGCAGCGAGCAGGGTCGGCCAAAGGCCACGGGGGGCGCGGTGGGTGGTGATGGCGACGGCGCGGGGGAGCGGAGTGATGAGTTGTTGGTGGCCTCCGCTGCCGTGTCGTGATCCCGGTGGGCGGATGAGGCCTGCAACGGGGTTGAGCATGCAGGTCGGGTCGAGGCTGGAAAGCTGCGGTGCGAGGTGGGCGAGGACGGCCCGGACTTCCCAGATCGGTGCGGGGGCAGGCAGCAGTAGGTAGATGTGGCGGCCACCGTTGGGGGACTGGTCGGCGATTAGGTGGTCGTCGCCCAGGAGTTGTTGGAGTGTGTGGTTGTCGTGTTCGACGCGTTCTCGGCTGTCGGAGGTGCCGTCGTGGGCGTCGAGGTCAAAGACGACACAGCGGGTGGTGCCATGGCGGTCGTAGGTTGGGACGGCGGCCGGCTGGTTCGGCGGACGAAGCGTCAGCCGGCGGATGCGTGATGCCGGGTAGGTCTTTCCGCCGTCACGGGAGACGCGCATGTGTGGCTGTTGCGCGATGTGGTGCGCGACTGCTTCCCACGCGGCGGCTGGGGCGTTGGGTTCGGCCGGACACGCCGATGGGTCGCTCTTGTCAGGAATGTGAGCAGGGTCTGCTGCTAGCATGGCGTTGCTCCTGTGAGAGGGAGTACAAAACACGACGTCCGACTCCTCGCCCGGTGTCGAACTCTTCGAGAAGGTCAGGGCTTGCCGGCCCGGATGTTTCTCGGTATATCGGTCTATGACGTCTAAGCCTCCGTTGCCGCGGGGGCTTTCGTCATTTCTGTGCTTCGTTACATCTCGGGTAGCTCCTTCTGGTGGGGGTCGATCGGCTGGCTTTCGCCGTGTTCGTGAAGAAATTCACTGACTAGGTCACGCAGGACCTGGCTCGCGGTGAGGCCCATGCGATGGCTGGTCTGGAGTAGTTGGTCGGCGGTGTCGGCGTCGAACTGAGCACTGACGGTTCTGACAGCGCGGTTGGCCCTTGGCCGCCCGACCGGCCTGCGTTCGGTGGCTGGCCTGGGACTAGGCATGCTGAGGAGTTTGGCAGGAGGTTGGCGTGCGGTGTGGGAGGCGCACCGGAGTTCTGTTAATAACTCGGCACCCAACTAGGCACCGGCCGATCGTCATGGATCGATGCCTCACGGGCTGATCTCCTTCGCTCATGGCGCGGTCGCAATCTTCGCCTGAGGAAAGTCTCTCTGCATCCGATACCGCGTATATTGCGCGTAAGACAGTTGGCGTGCCGCGGCGCTCATCTACCGAAGCTATTGGGACTTGCCGCTACGAATGTCCTGGCCACGGAGGCTTGACGGCATAGACTTTGGTCTCGGAAATACGCGCATATTTCCGCCGGAGCGGAGGAGTGTCGATCGTGGCGACCGACGGGGCGACGACGAGGCGTGGTTCGTCGCGCGCTCGAACGGCGGGCCCGACGACCGAGGTTCAGGAGCTCCCCGACTACTGTGCGCGGCCGGCGTGTAGGCAGCCGTTTACTCGGGTGGTTGGTCCAGGACGACCGCAGGCGTTTTGCTCCGACTTTTGCCGCCGTGCGGCGGAGAAGGAGGAGCGGCAACTGAGGAAGCGGCTAGCGCATTTTGAGAGTGTGGTGGATCAGCTGCGTGTGGACTTGGCCGCCTTCAACCGCGGACGTGCCGCCGACGTCGAACGTGTGTCCGGGGCAGATGGCGGGCGAAGGGCCGAGGATGCTGTGGTCCGGGCCGCCGGGGTTTTAGCTTTCGTGGGCGATTCTTCAGAGCCGCTGGCGGCGGAGTTGCAGAGATTGCACGATGCGGTCGCTCCGGTGATCGCCGATCTTCGCCAATCCTCGACGCGTCCTGCATAGTTCCCAATAAGCGCCATCGGGGGATGGATGGCTGGAGGTCGCGCCGAGCCGCCGCTCCACGTCCATTGCGCGCACGGCGGGCCTTTGAACATCTATGCCGATGAGCAGCATTTCCTGGTGAGGTTCAGCTGCTGGCTTCTTGGTTGCTGGTGGCAGACAGATCCGATGGGACGGCAGCGACGTTCGTCCTCTGCTGATAGACCTTGGCCAAGGTATGAATGAGGGTGAGGTCCTCTTGACGCGTTCGTCGGTTGGGCAGCGCTTCGGAGATGGTTGGTGCCGCGGGGTCGTCGGAGACGGCGCCATGGCGCAGGATGTCGGCGACCTGTTCGACGCTAAGAGGCGGGCCAGTCTCGACCCGGAGGGTGCAAAGCGCGTCCATGATCTCCACGTATGCCCGCTGCAGCTGGTCCGGTGCGGGTAGGTGGGTTGCCAGCCGTAGGTCGAACGTCGACAGCTCGATCACCCGTGCCCATACGCGACGCAGCTGACTCAACCGGTAACGGGCGACGATCTCGTCCTGGACGCGTTCGCCCAGCGCAAGCAGCGCGCTGCCGACTACGAAGGAGGCGAGGAACACGACGTTGGGTGCGATCACGTCGTTCATCGCTGTTCGGTTGCGTCCGGCGAAGAGGTAGTAGGGGATGAGCACGTTCATGAGAGCGAACCCCACCGCAGCGGCCCCGATGATCAGCAGCGCCGTGCCGTAGGTTGGCCTGCGCCTTATGTCTTGCGGGACTCGTTGCACGGCCAGTACGACGGTTTGCGATAAACCCCAGATGACGTAGCCGTGGAAGACGAGCTCGTGGGCGACGAGGGCAGGGTTGATGGGGGAACGGACAAAGTTGATGTCGGTTGGGCCTGCGAAGGCGAAGGCCGGTAGCCAAGTGGCGAGTAGGAACGCAGTGACGAAACCTGAGCGGAGGAGTACTCGGCGTACCGCCGCCGGCGGGACCTGTTCGGTCTGCAGCGTGAGTACGAGAATTTCCAGCGAACCGATGAGCGGCCCGCTGACGGTGGTCCAGAAGGCCATACCCACGTTGAGATACGGCGCGGTGACTCCAACGGTCCCGTAGGCGATGCACAGCATTCCGAGGGAGAGCTGCGCGACGATGATGGCCTTGCCGCTGAGCGTGGCCGTCCGATTGCGGAGCTGCCACAGCCGTCCCAATCCCAGCAGCAGTGCCGCGACGCCGACCGTGAAGATCCGCCAGTCGATGGGGCCGAGCATTGCCCTGCTACCGCCAGCGGTCTTCGTAGAACGTATCGCCGCCACGCAGGACACGGCGGCGTAGTTCCTTCGCCAGGAAAGTCGCGACGATCTCAGCATCAACCTCGGAGGGATCCATGTACACGTACCTGGCCGCGACGATGGAGCGGGCGAAATCCTCGTTAATGCCCGGCAAGAGTCCGGAGTCCATGAGTGAGCGGATCAGTGGCTTGCTGTGATCATGCCCCAGGAGTGCGTGTGCTACCTCGTGACAGACGATGGCGCAGAGACGCTCGGGCGATGCCTTCGCGGGGACTGCGATGTAGTCGGCTTGGTCGGTCGACAGCAGAAGTCCCGAGACCGATTGATTGAGGTCTTCGGTGAGAAGTGAGATCGGCCGTCCCCGAATCGCTGACAGGAGCGCCAGCATCTCGTCGATGCTGCCACTGCGGGGAAGCACCGTCTCCGCCCTCCGGAGCGCACTCTTGACGTGCGCGGGGTACCGCCCGATTCGAGGTTCGCGGCTGAATGGGTGGCTCTTGCCCGCGATTACCCGGCGGACTGCCGCGATGATGTCGCTGCGTGCCCGCTTGCCTTCAGGGGTGGGCAGCAGCGGGAACGCGTGGATCTGTTCGCGCAGCTCCGTATAGCCGACTTCGACCCCGGCGGTGATCGCGCGATCGACAAATAGCTGAGTGTCAGGGTTCAGGATGTCCCGAGTGCCGCTGAAGATCATGAGCGGCGGCAGACCCTGCAGGTCGGCATGGATGGGATTCAAGTCCGGATCTTCAAGGTGGCCGCCGGCCCACATTTCGACGATGGCCTGCAGGCCAGGCTTGGCCAGCCACGGGTCCCGCGCCTGGACACGGTCGATCTCGGGATTGGCCAGGCTCAGATCCAGCACTGGCGAGATCAGAACGGTCAGGGCCGGTGGTTTCTGGCGCTGCCTGAGTAGCAGGGTGGCTGACATGGCGATCGTGCCGCCGGCAGAATCGCCCATCACGACGACGGGACCGCTCGCTTGTTCGCAGATGCCCGCGACGATAGGGACGACCTCGGCGGCGGTGCCGCCCTCGTGCGCAAGCGGATAGACCGGCACGATTACCGTTGTGGAGGCCTCATCGGCCACTTGCTGGACCCACCGCCAGTGGGTGCGTCCCGCCTCGTGGATCCAGCCTCCACCGTGGAGGTAGATGACTGTTCCTCGTGCGTGTGTTCCCGTCGGGCTCACGGTGTAGACGCGCCAGCCCTGCTCCGATGTCGCGGTGATCGAGACGCCCCTGCGCAGCGTTCCTGGCGGTGCGACAGGTCGGGGATGCGCCGTCAGCTGTTGCAGATGACGGTGGAGGTTGTCGGTCGAGAGGTAGTGCTCGTTCGCATGTCGCAACCGTTGGACCGCAGGCATCAACCGCGCGCGAAGACTCGGCCGCTCAAACTCAACCATCAGTCTCCCTCCGAATCTTCCGAAGATTCGTCCGCCGGATCCAGACCCTCGATCCTGCGTATTTGGTCGAGCAATGCGAGGATCGAGCTCAAGCCGCCTTGTGAGATTCCGTGGGATCGCGTCATCAGCTGCTTGACCCTTGTATCACGCAGCGCGGTCAAGGCCAGGATGGATTCCTGCACATCGGCTGCGACCGCGTCGTTGGCAAAATAGTCGAGCGGGACATGGAATACAGCCGCCAGACCGACGAGTAGCCGGAACGAAGGGTTGCGGCGGGTGCCCGTTCGCAGGGCGCGCAGGTGATTCGGCGTGACGGTAATGCCTTGTTCCCGGAGCGCTTCGACGACAGAGTTCGCGGTGTGGAGTCTCGGGTCGTCCGGGCTGCGCGGAACGGTCTTGAACAGCAGGTTAAGTCGATCGGCGAGGTGTGGCAGTTCGTCCGAGTAGCGCTCGTTTTCGCCAGCTTCCGACATTCCTGGACCGCACCCCCTGGCTGTTCGCCGCATTGTGCCCGAGTCGGACTTGTTGCTCAACGTAGCGTGACCGATCTAGCGGAGGCAACCTATAGATGTGTGAATCGTACGACACGCATCTAAGGATTGCACTTCTGTAGATGCGCTTGTAGGGTCTTCAGACATCTGTAGATGTGCTGCTCGTCTTCCGGCCGAGATGGCTCGCGCGCTCCACCGGGGGTGCCAGGAGGGGTTGGTCTGGCAAGTGTTCGGCCAGGCCATGCGAACAGCCCTGAGCACGGGATAGGGGCCGAAATATTGACGGAACATCGTCCAAGAACGGTAGGCGACCTTGCGAGAAGCCGCGGTCTGCCCGGCTGGACCCGTCAGGAGGTTTCTTTGCTGCCAATCTCCGGCGCATCAAGGTTCGCCGTGTTGTCAAGGGTGTAGGTGATGAGTTCGCGGGCGAGCTCAAGAGTTCGATCCTCGTTGACGATCCAACGACCTGGGCGCCCGCCCCGAGGAGCCGGGTCTCCGACCACCACACCAGCCTCAACGAGTATGCGCGTATTTGTGGAGACCGCCTGAACCGGGACACCCAGAGCGGCCGCGGCCTCTTTCTGAAGCCCGGGATTTGCCCGGTAATGCCGGATCAGTGCCACCAGCAACTCAGACCCGAACACACGAGTCGCGATCTGCACACTCATGGGAGGCGCGGGATCGGGTCTGACGACAACTGGCACCCGGACATTGTGCCCGCCCTCTTCTCGGCGAGGACAGACAGACATCCAAAGCTCTGGGTAATCGTGTTAAACACGATTCCATGCTACCGTTCAAGTGACGCGCAGATCGCGTTAAACGCGATCTTGTCTTCTGTACCTCTATCACGGAGGAGAACACCCGCAGTGGCTGCTCGAGAGCGGAGGGTCGGGTGAAGATCGTCGCTGGTGGAAGCACTGTGCTGGTGGTGGCGGTGCCGGTGTTGCTGATCTTCCTGTTGCTGGTAACCCAGGAGCCGGCCGCTGGGACCGGAGGTGCTGGCGCGGGGAATGGAGGCTCGGGCCTGGCGGCCGGCTCGGTGCCGGCCGAGGATGTGCAGGCGCTGGCAGATGCCGGCGCTGAGTGTGGAGCTGTTTCGGCGCCGCTGTTGGCGGCTCAGGTGGATGCGGAATCGTCGTTTAATCCTCGGGCGGTGTCGGCGCAGGGTGCGGAGGGGATCGCGCAGTTTCTGCCGTCGACGTGGGCGACGTGGGGTCGGGATTATTCCGGTGACGGGCAGGCCGACGTTTGGAATGTCGAGGATGCGATCGGTAGCCAGGCTGCGTACATGTGCCACATCGCCGATCTGATCCAGGCTGCGATGGACAAGGGCCAGGTCCGGGGAGATCTGACCCGGTTGATGTTGGCGGGCTACAACGTGGGGGAGTACGCGGTGATCGCCGCCGGTGGCATGCCGGCCGGGGGTGCGGAGCGGTATGCGGCCAAGATCACCGCGTTGGTGCCGCGGTACGCGGCAATTACTGATGACGGCTCGGGGACCGGGGATGGGTCGTCGTTGGCTGCTGCGGCGGTCGTGGCTGCACGGGCGAAGCTCGGTTCTCCGTATGTGTTCGGTGCCACTGGTCCGGCTGCGTATGACTGTTCGGGATATATCGAGTACGCCTACAGGGCGGCATCGGGCGGCCGGATCGATATTGGTCGACTGACTTACGACCAGGTCGCATCACCGTACGCACACATGGTGCCGCTCGACGCGCTCCAGCCGGGCGATCTGGTGTTCATTCATGTCCCCGGTGACGCTCAGGGCGGTTGGAACCACGTCGTGATGTTCATCGGCAACAACCAGCTGGTCGAAGAGCCGCGGCCGGGCGAGGTGGCTCGAATCATGCCAATGAGCGAGTACGCCGGTTACTCCGAGACCGCCCGGCGAATCGTTGATCCCAAAGCAGGCGAGGCGACATCATGATCATGAAGACAAGGCGCCTCACGGCGGCCGCCACTGCGGCCGGTGCACTGGCCGGCGTCGTCGGTATCGCCGGATGCACGTCGACCACCAGTCGGGCGGCCGCCCCAACGGCTACCACTGCCGTGTCCTCACCCGCACATACGCCGAGTTCGGCCGCGCCTCATGCCGATGCGACTCCCGCGGCATCGACAGCGCGGTCCGGCGAAGCGCCGCGCGGGCTCACGATCGCGCAGCAGGAGGTCGACCGCTCGGCTGCTTCATCGACAGCGATTGGGTTCGCCGTCCGGCTCGAGGCATGGGACACGAGTCTGGATGCAGGACCTGGCGATGCGGCCGTGCGGGCCGCTACGTATGCGACTCCGAAGCTCCGCCGCGAGCTTTTCGATGATCGCCAGGAGTCATCAGCGGCCGGGTACGCGGTGGGATCAGCTGGTCGCTCATCACGGCTGGGTCGCTGTGTCGGCTGAGCTGGGTGGCCTCGGGCCAGGGCCCAAGGACACCGCGACGTCGGCGGTACGGGGCGTGACGACCACTCCGACCGACCACGGGGCTGGGCACTGGACCAGCTGGCCGGATCGCAGCGAACGGATGACGTACGTGATCTATCTGACACGTACCAAGCCGGGGGCGGATTGGTCAGTCAGCAAATACACGATCCTCTAGCCACTCTCTAGCCAGAAAGGGCATCTGTCAATGAATGCGGCACAGTTCGAGGTTGTCCCGCGGTGGCCGCGCTGCGAGGCGGTCACCAGCGATGATGGCACTGGGTACGTGATTGTCGGCGGGCTCCGGCAGGAGATCGCTGGCATCGACGATGCCGCTTTACGTGCGGCGGTCGTCGACTCGATTCGGCATCGGGCGGCCGATCTCTGCCGTCCGCTGCGGGTCTCAGCTCGGACGCCGGCAGGGGACTGGCAGATCCTGATCAACCCGGACGGGACAGTTGAAGACGACTCAACCGGGCTGACTTCTCCTTCTCGTCGACGCTCGGTCGCGCGGCTGTGGGGCGCCTCATGACACGCATCGTCGCTGAGGTGCACGGCAATCCGTGGCTGACCCGGCAGGCGGCGCCGGAGCCAGCGATGATGCCTGCACCCCCAGTTAGGTCGGCGAAGCCGACTGGTCCCGTAACTCCACAAGCTGGCGTTGACGCACCGGCCGGGGGGCTTCCGTCATGGCAGCAGCCGACGATCGCGGCGCTGTGGTTCGTCGGCGCCCATGGTGGCGCGGGTGAGTCGACGCTGGCCGGTCTCGACGACTCCTGGGCGGCCGCCGGCCATGGTTGGCCGAACCGACCGTCTCCGGACCGACTCCCCACCGTTCATCAGACCGTGCACCAGACGGTGATCGTCGCCCGGTCCCATGTGGCGGGTCTGCGCGCGGCTCAGACCGCCGCCCGGCAATGGGCCTCGGGCCGGGTGCCGTCGATCCATCTGCTCGGACTCATCATCGTCGCTGATGCGCCGGGCCGGCTCCCGCGACCGCTGCGCGAGCTGCAGCAGCTTGTCAGCGGGGGCGTGCCTCGAACCTGGACGGTGCCTTGGGTCGAGGCCTGGCGAACTGCACCAGCCGATGAAACCAACATCCCTCGATCAGTCCGCAGCCTGTGCGATGAGCTGCGGTCTCTCACCCACTAGGCGGCCAAAAGCCGCGTAACGAAAGGAACTCTCCCATGATCGACCTCGTTGTCTCCATCGTTATCCCGGTTCTGCACAGCGTCACTTCGCTGCCGGCGCACGTGACGCTTGTCCCGATGGACGGGCCATCGCTGCCGGTAGCGTCCGAGCCTCCGGGCATGAAGTCCATCAGCAGCATCATGGGCTGGGCCAAGTGGGTCGCTCTGGCCGTGTGCATCCTGGGCCTGGTCGCTGCTGGCGCGATGATGGCGATCAACTCCCGCCGGGGCGAAGGCGGTGAACACGTCGGCCGGATCGGCATGGCCCTTGGCGGAGTGATCGTCATCTCGGCAGCCGGCTCCTTGGTCGGCTTCCTCGCCTGACGCTTCTCCACCTCTTCATTTCCCCCACTCTGAAGCGAAAGGGGACCGATGTCCTCGCCGGAGAACAACAGCCAGGAGCAGAACCCGTTCACTCGCCCGGCATGGCTCGCTGCAGCCGCGGTTGTGGCGATCGTCGTGATCTTGGCGATCGTCTTGATCATCCTGAATGTCCGCGGTCGATCGACACCAGGAGCTTCATCCGCGACAACCCCCGGCACCGTCGCCTCCACATCATCGCCGACATCATCGCCGTCCCCGGCGGCACCGAGCACGCCCTCGGCGGCGGAGTCGTCGGCCGGCGCGTCATCTGCCGCACGTGATCCGGATGCGAGCATCTGCGGCCTCCGGACCGACCTGAGCAGTGCGCCCAGTCGGCCGAAGGCCGATTGGAAGTACGAAGGCACGACGGCCTATCCGTCGTCGCCCACGTACGGGCCCGGGAAGACGTCGTCGAAGGGCTATCGCTACTGCTTCGCGCATTCACCGACCGGGGCACTTTTCGCGGCGGCGAACGCGATGGTGCAAAGCGCGGGTGAGAACGCCACCGTGTGGGCGAACTACTTCGTCGGCAAGGGCCCGTACCGGTCGCACATCCTCAACGACGACGACGGCACCGGCAACGGTGATGTGGGAAGCACGCGGATGCGGCTCGACGGCTACCGGATGCTGTCATTCTCCGCGAAGTCAGCGCAGGTCGACCTGGCCTACGACGTCACCAATACCGACGGGACGATCACGGCCTCGGTCGTCCAATCACTGGTGTGGCAAGACGGTGACTGGCATTTCTCGGCCGCATCGTCCCAGCCGGTCAACGTCGGGCGGATCCCCGATCTGACCGGCTACACCGCCTGGGGCGAAAACTAAGCAGCCAACGAAAGAAGGCACCAGTCATGTGCAAGCCCTGGCAGCCGTCCTGCGAACTCGGCAACACGATCTCGGGCGCTCTGGCCGACCAGCTGCAGCATCTCGCTGATGCGGTCAATGAGGCTGAAGGCCGACTGATTGGGGCCATCGGCAGCCTGTGGGTGAGCATTCCGACTCCGGGCCTGTCGAACTCCAGCGACCGTCCGGTCACCGATCTCGGTCACGCACCGAACGCCGGTCATCTCACGACGCTGCTGGGGTATGCCCAGTGGATCGGCCTGGTCCTGGCGATCCTCTCACTGGTGATCTTGGGGGCGATCATCGCGTCACGGATGCGTGCGGGCGAGGCGATGGGGCAGGTGGGCAAGATCGGCTGGGTTCTGGGCGGGGTGATCTTGATCGCCGGTGGCGGCTCGCTCGCATCCCGGCTGCTGAGCCACCGGCCGACACATGTCGATAGCACGGCGGCCTTCCTGCAGGGATCGTTGTGGTACATCACGATCACGGTGGCGACGGCCTCGGTGATCTTCGCCGGTATCCGGATGGCCTGGACGATGCGGGCCGAACCCGGCCAAGAACTTCTCCCGAGCTTGATCACGATGCTGGTCGTGATCGGGTGCGGTGTTTCGATCATCAACCTGCTGGTCACCGCGTCGGATTCGTTCGCCGTCTGGATCCTCAACGCGTCGATGGACTGCCACGTGCAGGACAGCGCCTGCTTTGGCCAGAACATCGTGGCCATCCTCGCCCTGAGCAAACTCCGGGGCGGTGCGGTGCTGGTGGTGATCTTCGTCGGCGTCATCGCGTTCTTCGTCGGCCTGATGCAGATCGTGTTGCTGGTCGCCAGGTCGGGGATGCTCGTGCTGATGGCAGGGATCCTGCCGACCGCCGGTGCCGCGACCAACACCGCGATGGGCAAGAACTGGTTCGGCAAGCTGACCGCCTGGACGGTCGCCCTGATGCTGTACAAGCCGGCCGCAGCGGTGGTGTACGCGGCCGCGTTCCGTCTCGTGGGCGCATCAGGGTTCGCGGCCGGTGACAAGACCGGCATCGTCCGCGTGCTGTCGGGCTTGTGCCTGATGGCTCTGGCTGCGTTTGCGCTGCCAGCGCTGATGAAATTCGTCACTCCGATGGTGAGTGCCGTCGGCGCCGGAGCCGGCGGAGCAGCCGCCGGGGCATTGGCGGGCGCTGCCGCGTCCGGTGCGATCGAGGTCGCCTCCCGTATCGGTCGATCGAGTACAGCCGGTGCTGACCAGGGCGCTGATACCGGCAGCGGCGGCCCGCCTGGGAGGAATGGGCCTGACAGTGAAGGACCAAGCGACGGCGGCCCTGGGGAAGGCCCCGCAGGCAGCGATGCCGGCGCGGGCGGCCACCCAGGAGCTGACGTCGACAGCGGCTCGGCCGAGGGCGGCAGTGGTGTGGGTATCCCGGGGTCGGGTTCGGCCACGGTCGCCGATGCAGGAGGTGCAGCCGAATCAGCGGGCGATGCAACAGCTGGCAGTGCATCGGAGGGGGCGGCCGCTGCGTCGTCCGGATCTGCGTCGGCTGGCTCTACGGCGGCCGGTTCTACGGCGGCCGGGGGATCGACTGCCGCAGCTGCGGCTGCGGCCGGTCCGGCCGCGATCGCCATCGAAGGCGCCAAGGCGGCGAAGAAGGTCTACGACGCGGTCGATGACACGGCCAAGGGCGTAGCGGCAGATACAACCGGCGAGGGAGATGGTCCAGGTGACAATTGAGTCCAACACTGCATCGAGCAACCGCACGAACACTCGTACGTACGGGAATTGGAGGAAGCCGCAGTCGGCGGGGCTGTTCGGGCTTGGGTCGTTGGGGACCGCGTTCCTGCTCGGCGCGATGATCTTCACCGTTGTGGTGGTGATGGTCGCCGGGCTGTTGCGCGGCGTGATCGTCGCCGCCGGGCTGCTGGTGGTTTTCCTCGCTTTGGTGACGCGGGACGCGCACGGGGCGAGTTTGGTGAGCCGGATCTCAACCCGGATCGGCTGGTCGGCCACCCGAGCCCAGGGTCAGCATCTGTACCGGTCTGGTCCGCTCGGCCGGGCGTTGTGGGGCACCTACCAGCTGCCCGGGATCGCGGCGGCGACCCGGCTGAGTGAGCACACGGACTCCTATGGGCGTCCGTTCGCGATGGTGTACACACCGGCCACCGCTTCGTATGGAGTGGTGATCGCCACTGAGCCGGATGGTGCGGCGCTGGTCAATCAGGAGCAGGTCGACCTGTGGGTCGCTCAGTGGGGCCACTGGTTGGCCAATCTGGGCGACGAGGCGGGCGTCGAAGCTGCCGCGGTGACCTTGGAGACCGCGCCGGATTCTGGGGCACGGCTGCGGCGTGAGGTCGAGCTGAACACCGACCCGCAGGCGCCGGCCTTTGCCCGGCAGATGCTGGGGGAGGTCGTGCAGCGGTATCCGGCCGGATCGTCGACCGTGAAGGCGTACGTGACGATCACGTTCTCGGCTACGACGCGCACCGGCGGAAAGCGACGTGACGCCGACGAGCTCGGCCGTGACCTCGCGTCGCGACTGCCGGGCCTGACCGCGGGCCTGCAGGCCACCGGCGCAGGCGCGGCTCGGCCGATGGGTGCCCAGGAACTGTGCGAGACGATCCGGGTCGCCTACGATCCGGCCGCGGCAGGGTTGATCGACGAGGCGCACGCCCTCGGCCAGACACCAGACCTCGGCTGGCCCGACGTCGGCCCAACCGCCCATGAGACGAGCTGGGACGGCTACCGGCACGACGGGGCGTTCTCCTGCACCTGGTCGATGACCGGTGCACCCCGTGGCCACGTGCAGTCGAACGTGTTGGCTCGCCTGCTGGCCCCGCACCGCGACATCGCCCGCAAGCGCATCACCTTGCTGTATCGGCCGATCGACCCGGCCCGCGCGGCCGCCATCGTCGAGTCGGACGTGAACGCAGCGCAGTTCCGGATGTCGGGGACGGCGAAGCCTGCCGCGCGGGATGTCGTCGCGGTCCGTGCCGCCCAGGCCACCGCAGCAGAAGAAGCGTCCGGTGCGGGCCTGGTCAACTTCGGCGTGTTGATCACCGCAACCGTGACCGACCGCACCAAGGCCGCCGACGCCCGCGCCGCGATCGACAGCCTGTCCGCGACAGCCAGGTTGCGGATCCGGCCGGTCTACGGCAGCCAAGACAGTGCGTTCGCTGCCGCCCTTCCGCTCGGGCTGGTGCTGTCGAAACACCTCAAAGTTCCGGCCGAGCTGAAGGACAAACTATGAACGGGAAAAGCAGGAAGGCGGGCCGCCGGACCGGCGTAATGCACGATCCGAGCCCGATGGCCGAAGGGTCGACGTTCCGGCCGCTGCGACCAACGATGCGTGGCTGGCTGGGCCGCGGCCGCGGTGCCGCACAGGTGGTCCAGGCGCCGCAGGAGTGGCGCGGTACCACCAAGCAGGTCTGCGGGTTGTGGCCGTACGCGATCGGTGCCGGGACCCCGATGGTGGGCGTTCCCCTCGGTCGGAACATCACCACCGGCGCCACCTTGTGCTGTGACCCGATCTCGTGGTTCCAACGGGCGAACTTGATCAGCAATCCCAGCGTGTTCGTCCTCGGCAAGCCAGGGCTGGGCAAGTCGACCACCGTGGTGCGGATGGCGACCGGTCTGGCCGGCTACGGAGTGATGCCGCTGGTCCTCGGAGACCTACGTCCCGACTATGTGGCGATGATCGAAGCGCTGGGCGGTCAGGTGATCCCGCTAGGGCGTGGCCGGGGCCACCTGAACGTGCTCGACCCGGGCGAAGCCGTCAGCGCGGCCGAGAAGCTGCGCGCAGCCGGTCACCACCGAGAAGCCGGCGAAGTGCTGGCCGACGCCCACGGCCGCCGAACAACGATCGTGTCAGCCCTGCTAACGATCGTGCGAGCCGCTCCACCCACCGATCGCGAGGAAACGATCATCGATCGGGCGCTGCGAATCCTCGACGACCGCCATGACGGTATCCCGGTCCTCGGAGACCTGCTGCAGGTGATCCAGGAGGCCCCAGACGGTGTGCGCGCGGTCGCGTTGGATCGGGGCAGTGACCAGCGGTACAAGGAAATCACCGAGAACCTCGAGGCGTCGCTGATCGGACTGGTCTCCGGTGGCCGGCTCGGGGAGACCTTCGCTCAACCGACCACCAATCCGATGCGCCGCGACGCTCCGGTGGTCTATGACGTGTCATCGATCGACGACTCGGAAATGGATCGACAGGCCGCGACACTGTTGGCCTGCTGGTCCGCCGGCTTCGGCACGGTGAATGTCGCCAACGCCCTCGCCGACGCCGGCCTCGAGCCCAGGCGGCACTACTTCGTGATCTTGGACGAGTTGTGGCGTGCGCTGCGCGCCGGCCGCGGGATGGTCGACCGGGTCGATGCGCTGACTCGGTTGAACCGGCAGCGCGGGGTCGGGATGGCGATGATCAGCCACACCATGAGTGATCTCCTCGCGCTACCGAGTGAGGAAGATCGGATGAAAGCCAAGGGCTTCGTCGAACGGTCAGGCATGGTGATCTGCGGTGGTCTGCCGTCAGCGGAGATGCCGCAGCTGACCACGGTGGTACCGATGTCAACCGCCGAGCAGAACATGCTCACCAGCTGGCAAGACCCACCCGCATGGGATCCGATCAACAACCGAGAGGCCGAGCCGCCAGGCCGAGGCAAGTTCCTGGTGAAAGTCGGCGGCCGACCAGGGATCCCGGTCCGGGTACAACTGACCACCATCGAACGCTCGATCCACGACACCAACGCCCGCTGGCGAGAACAAAGCCGCACCGGCCGACTCGACGACACGGATGGGGCCGGGCGATGAGTGCCAACAATCGCCGTACCGGGCCAGGCGGACTGTCCAGTGAAGTGATCTTGCTATGGGTCGGCATCATCACCGTCGCCGTGGTGATCGGCGGGATCGACGTGGTGGTGCGCGTCGGCAACGCCATCGACGGCACCCATCCCGATGTGCCGAGCAACCCGTTCGAGATCGGCGCCGGCCTGATCCGTGGCACCGTGGCCTGGCCGCAGTCGGGTACCGGAGTGCTGATCGGCCTGATCGTGGCTCTCGCAGCCGCAACCGTCGGCGGAACATTGTTGTGGCGACAACTCACAGGCCAGCGAACCCGGGTCGACCGCGCCTCGCAGTACATGGGCCGCGGCCGCGACATCGCCGCAATGAACCGGCGCAATGCCACAGCAACCGCCCACCGGCTGGGCGTCACCACCTCACCCGGCGTACCGATCGGCCGCACCCTAGCCAGCGGAATGGGCGGTGCACTGTCCGGTGGCACCGAGCTGTACGGCTCCTGGGAAGACGTCCAGATCGACATCTGGGGACCCCGCACCGGAAAGACCACCAGCCGGGCCATCCCCGCGATCGTCGACGCACCCGGTGCAGTCGTGGGCACCTCGAACAAACGCGACGTGGTCGACGCAACCCGCGACGTCCGCGCCAAGACCGGCCGCGTCTGGATCTTCGACCCACAACAGATCGCCAACGAAGACCCCAGCTGGTGGTGGAACCCGCTCAGCTACGTCACCGACGAAGTCAAAGCAGCCCGGCTGGCCGACCACTTCGCCTCCGGCAGCCGAGACGTCGGCGCCCGCACCGACGCCTTCTTCGACCCCGCCGGCCAAGACCTCCTCGCCGGCCTCCTCCTCGCCGCCGCGTTGGCCGGCCGGCCGATCACCCAGACCTACACCTGGCTAACCAACCCCAACGACGACGAGCCGATCGAGATCCTCCGCAAGCACGACTTCCTCCTTACCGCCGACCAGGTATCCGGGGTGATCAACGCCCCGGACAAGCAACGCGGCGGCATCTACGGCACCGCCCAACAGATGGCGTCCTGCCTGACCAACAGGGCCGTCGCCCGCTGGGTCACCCCCGACCCGACCCACTCCGATCTGGCCCGACCCGAACGCCCACACTTCAACCCGCACGACTTCGTCCGCAGCACCGACACGCTCTACTCGCTCTCCCGGGAAGGCCGGGGGACCGCCGGCCCACTGGTCACCGCACTAACGGTCGCGGTCGTCGAGGCCGCCGAGGAGCTCGCCGCCACCTCGGCCGGCGGCCGCTTGCAGATGCCACTGCTGGCGGTCCTCGACGAAGCCGCCAACGTCTGCCGGTGGCGCGACCTTCCCGACCTCTACAGCCACTACGGCTCCCGCGGCATCGTGCTGATGACGATCCTGCAGTCCTGGTCCCAAGGCGTCGACGTTTGGGGCGAGTCCGGGATGAAGAAACTCTGGAGCGCCGCCAACATCAAGGTTTATGGCGGCGGTGTCGCCGAAACCCAATTCCTCGAAGACCTGTCCCGCCTGGTCGGAGACTTCGACCGCATCGCCTCCTCGACGTCGACGAACAGGGGACAGCGCACCGTGTCCCAGCAGCTGCAGCGGGAACGGATCCTCGACGTCGCCGACCTGGGCGCCATGCCTAAAGGCCGCGCCCTGGTCATCGGCTCCGGATCCCGGCCCACCCTGATCCGGACCCAGCCGTGGATGACCAGCCAGCACGCCCCGCAGATCAAAGCCTCGATCGCCGCGCACGATCCGCGAGCCCCACAGACGTTGAACGACGCCGAACAGACCATCGCTCACCTCACCGGCGAACTGGAGCATGCATCATGACCGCCACCATCACAGGCACGACGGCTGAAAGCCGCGAATCCCTTGCAGGAAAGGCATTCGGCATTGACATCGGCTCTCTCGCCACGAGCCTCGTGGACGCCGGCGTACGGCGAGCCGTTGAATCGGAAGTCGCCGCAGTCTCCAACCAAGCGGTGAAAGAGGCCATCACCGACGACGTCCGCGAGCGGCTCCGTGAACGAGCAACAGCAGCGGCCGGCGCGGCCATCACTGACCAGCTCGACGGCCAACTCAACACCGAGGACGATCCCGAAGAACCCGCACCGGAGCTGTACTACGGCAGCGTCGACGAGTGGATGCGGGAATGGCTGCGCTGGACCTACCGACGCCACTGCGACGGCCGAAACCGGTACTGGTCGGCCGAATGGTGGCGATCCGGCGAGGCAACCTCCCGCCTGGAATCGCTCTGGCGGGCCTGGGAAGAACTCCGCCTGGACGAAGCCACCGGAATGAGCGTGTGGTGGCGCGACCACTGCGATCACCACATGCCGATCTTGATGTCCGACCAGGGACCCTTCGCGCGCGTCGCCACCAAACCCGAGAACCAGAACGAAAAAGGCGATCCGCTGCCGTACGCCCCACCACCCAAAGGGATGTTTCCCGACGTCCGCGAACTCAACGACCAGAACACCGTCGAGGATCACGACGAGCACTAGGAGCAGCAATGATCACACAGCAGCAGTACGAGCAAGCCCGAGCGGCCAGGGAACTAAACCGCACCATCGCAGCCGTCGAGAAGATCGCGGCAGCCGCCGACCAGCCAGTCACCTGGGCGGGCATCGACTTGGGACCGCAGAAAGCGACCCTGACGTGGATCGAGGCCAACGGGAACCGGCACGAGATCCACGCCGATCGCGCCACCGGAAACATCGACTACGCCGTCCTGGAAAATCGCGACCTACGATCCGAACGCAGCGGCGCCGACGCACTCCGCGGCCTCGTCGGCGAACACAGCGACGTCGCAGTCGCCGTGACCGGAACCATCAAGCAGACGTTAGCTCGTGAGCTGCCCGAGGTCGGCACGAGTGAGGGCAGCGTGCCCGCCTTGTTGGACGCGGTCAACGAAGCGGAAGCGTTCTACACGAGCCAGGTGGACCATTCGTGGGTGCCGCAGCTGATGCAGGACCGCGGCATCGGGCGCGACACCTGGTACGGCCGCGTCGGGTACGCGCCCGCCGGTTGGACGGGCCTGACCGATCACCTACGGGGCAAAGGATTCTCCGACCAGGAGCTGCTGGCCGCCGGCCTATCGAGGGAAGGGAAATTCGGGCTCATCGACCGGTTCCGCGATCGCGCCATATTCCGGACCGAGAACGGGTTCGTCGGCCGACGCAATCCGGACCGCGACAGCGATCGCACCGCGGGCCCGAAATACCTGAACTCACCCGAGTCAGCGATCTATCACAAGCGGGAAACCCTGTACGACCCCTCGGGCAGCAAATCTGGGGTGCCTGTCCTCGTCGAAGGCCCTATGGACGCCCTCGCCGTCATCGAGGCCAACCAGTACCTACCGGGGCAATACCGACCGCTGGCCGTGTGCGGGACGGCAATCACCGAAGCCCACCTCGACGGGCTTGAAGGCTGGCCGCCGAACAATCGGCCCGACCTGCTCCTGTACGGACTCGACGCCGACCCGGCCGGCACCCACAGCGCCAACCAGCTGCATGAGATGGCCAGCAGGCGTGGGATCAACACCGGGGTGCTTCACTATCCCGACGGCATGGATCCCGGCGACGTGCTGCGATCCGGGGGAGCGCTCGCGCTGGCAGCGGCCCTTCGGTCCGCCCATGATCAACCGCTGGTCCGCGACGTGATCGACCAGGAGCTGAGCCGATGGAATCACGACGATCTCGCGCTGAACGCGTTCCTGCGTGTCGACGCCGGTCGAGCCGTGGCCAAGATCATCGCGCGCGAACCCACGGCAGCGACCCAAGGACTTGCCGCCGGATATGCCGCCGATGCCCTTGCACCCATCAATGGTGGCGACTTCGCCGACCTCGTCCTCGAAGCAATCACCGAGCGAGAAGAGGCCAACGGTGACCGCCTGGGGGAACCATTCGCCCGCGGTACTAATACCGCGGGCCTCGAGTCAGCCGTCACTCCAAGCCGACCCGACACGACCGACCAGGAATCGGAGCTTGCGGCGACGATCAGTCGCCACCAGGCCGCGTACCCCGCCAGCAAACCCCACCTCCGAGCAGCACACAACCAAGCCCAAGCAGCACACCGACCCCAGCAAGTCACCACCGGGCAAGCACCCGGCAAAGGAGAATGATCATGGCACTCGAATCGGACGGCATCGACGAGGTCCTGGAAGCTCAAATCCGAGCCGGTGTCGCAACCGTCAGCCAGATCGCCCGGCGGATCGCTGAACTCACCGAGCGGCGCAATCGTGCACGAGCCCGTCAGAACGAAGCATCCGCCGACGCCCTCGACGCGCGCATCGCAGCCTTGGAGAAGATACGCGCGGCGACGACCCAGCCAGAGCACGCTGATGGCCGACAACAGGGCACAGGACGCTCCACACCAAACCGCGTCGACCACACCATGGCGGAGGAAGACGACCGGCTGGCGCGAGACGAACTGGTTCGTGCCCAACTCACCCAGGCTGAAGTGAACCAGGCCGAGGACGCTGCCGCGGCCGCCCGCCAGGAGGCCGACGAAGTCGCGACACCAGAAGCAGCTCAGGTCGCCCTGGCACATGCCGCAGCCGAGGAACACCATGCTGCCGTACGGCACCCGGAAGCTGCCCGCCTGTACGACAGCGCCAGGCGCCGACTCGAGATGCACCACGCTCTGACCGAGGGCGGAGTCGAAGCGGAGGTCGCGGACGAAAGGATCCGCGCCGATGCATCACAAGCCCAGCCAGCAACCACCATCGTCGACAAACACGGCAGCCCCACTCACCACCCACGAGCACGTACCAACCGCAGAACGGCAATCAGCCGAACATACGAACGCCAACAACAGGGCCGATGAGAACTCGGCGCCGATCCCGACGAAGGCGGCAGGACCGCATGAGAACTCCGATTCAGTGGGTCTAGCGCGCCATCACTTTGATCTCCTGAGAAATAGCTGAGGATACCCAGCCTTAGATAGCACTGATACAAATTCTCTTCGTAGCGCGGAGGAGTTACCGAAGTGCCGGAGACGCACTTCCTGAGCCTGGACAGCGCGGAAGATCACGGTTAGATAACGGAATGTGGTACTTGGGTTTTGCTGTGAGGGGGCTATGTAGCTTTTGGCCCGACAGCCTCCGCTTGTAGAGGCTCGGGCCTTTCGTGGAGTTGTCGTGGCTGTAGCTTTCCACGCCCAAAAACGGTCTCCCAGATCCGGTAGAGGATGGCGGACGTCGTTGGTGGGCTTGGTCGGTCTGCTCAGTCTGGGTTTAGTCGTGTCCGCGGCTCCGATGCCGGTGGCGAAGGCTGATCCGACGACTGATCCGACGCCGTCCCAGTCGCCGTCGCCGGACTCGGGTTCGGATGGTTCATGGGTGGAGCCGACCGGCGACGGGCTTGTTCGTCCGGATCTGGTGTCGGCGGCGGTGACGGCGCGCGCGTCGGGCAAGCGGGTAGAGGTCTTGGCCGACCGGTCGGAGACGTCGCGGACGTGGGCGAACCCGGATGGGACGTTGTCGTCGGAGATGACTGGGGGACCCGTCCGGTTCAAGGACTCGACCGCCACCAGGACTGATGGCTGGCGGGACATCGATCTCACCTTGCAGCGCAACTCTGATGGCACGGTGTCTCCGAAGGCCGCACCGGCGAAGGTGGTGTTGGCCGGGGCGGGTGATGATGCGTCGAAGTTGATCACGACCGTTGCTGACGGAAATAAGATGATCTTGGGTGCGGGTGTCGACGGCACCTTGCCAACACCAGCTCTGGACGGTGATACCGCTACCTATGCGGATGTGCTGCCGGGTGTGGATGTGAAGGTCGAGGTCCGCCCGACTGGCTTTGAGACGTTTTGGATCGCGAAGAACCGCGACGGGTTGGATCGGTTGCTGGACAAGCAGCCGGGCGGCGATTTAGGTTTGGCCACGGATCTGACCACGTCGAGGGATCTGTCTGCCTCACCGCGCGCCGACGGGAGCGTCGCGTTCGTTGATGACAAGGCCGATGTGCTGGGAAAGCTGGCCACACCAGCTGTTTGGGATGCTTCTAGTACTGATCAGGCCACTGATTCGAGTGGGGTGGACCCGACGGAGGTGGCTCCGGCTGAGTTGACGGTCACTGATGCCAGCGGCGACGCGGTCCCGTCGAAGGGGGATGCTGCTGGTGATCTTGGTCTGGCGGTCATTCCGGATCAGGCCTGGTTGGATGATCCGGCTCGGGTGTTCCCGATCACGATCGATCCGACCTATGTGGCGGCTTCGGCGCAGCCGATCTATGACGCGTTCGTCGAACAGGATTGGGATGGTGATCATTCGTCGGATGACACGTTGAAGTTCGGGAACAACGGCCAATCCCCGGACCGGGTGGCGCGCACCTATATGGCTTTCTCGACTACCGCGATCCAGGACAAGTCGATCACGTCGGCCTCCTTGAGTTTGTATGGGACGTATACGCGGAGTTGCGCGGCCCGGTCGTGGTCGTCCTGGAATGCTGGCGTCGGTACCACCGCGACCCGGTGGACTAATCAGCCTTGGGTGTCGGATAAGTACGGCAGCTCGACGCAGTCGAAGGGCTATCAGTCGGCTTGTCCGAACGGGACGATGAAGATCGATATGACCAGTCAGTTGCAGATGTGGTCGCACAGCAGCACCAATCCGCGGGGGATTCTGCTGCGCGCTGATGATGAGACCGACGCGTCGAACTGGAAGGAGTTCGACTCTTCGGAGACGACTCATCCGCCGGTGCTGCGGTGGTCTTACAGCCGTCCGCCGGGTTCGACCGCGACGCCGACGGCATCGCCGTGGCGGTCCTACGCCCCTGGAGGTACTGGGACCTCGAGCTATTACTACACCTCCGACGCCACTCCACAGGTGACGGCGGTGATGGCCACCGACGCTGATGGTGATGTGATGCGGGGCCGGTTCTTCGCCTTCGACAATTCCAGCACCACCGATGAGGCCGACAAGATTTCCAGCTGTGCCGGCGGCAGCTATGTGGCGGCCGGCACCTCGTCCAGCTGCTCGTTGGGTGCCGCATTGCCGGCCAACAGCACAGTGTGGATCCGGGCCAAGTCCGAAGACAGCACCGGCGCCAACGGGCCTATGTCCGCGGCCCGGCAGCTGCGGATCGCCACAGTCGTTCCGGCCAAGCCGGTGATCAGCTGCCCGGGCTTGACGAACAACTCCTGGACCAGCACTGGCCCGTCCACGACGACGACCTGCACGATCACCGCCGCCGGGACCGGTTTCTCCGCTCCGTCGACGATCAAGTGGTCGGTCGATGGCAAGGCTTACACCTCGACCGCGATCACCCAATCGTCTTCTACCTCGACAGCCAAGACCACTGCCAGCATTCCTTCCACTTCCGGTGGCCACAAGATCAGCGCGTATGCGATCAACCCTGCCGGCCTGTCTTCCAGCGAGGCAGTGTTCCAGGCAGGCTGGGGGACCGCGTCCCTGGTCACGCCGAAGAACAGCCCACAAGTGACTACCACCGACACCGTTGCGATCGTCGCCTCCGGCCCGCCGCAGGGCGGCTCGACCGCGGTGACAGCGAAGATGCAGTGGCGGGTGTCGGGAGCCACCGGCAGTGCCGGCTGGACGGACGCCCCGGCCGGGACCACCTTCACACTGAGCCAGGCCAGTGGCGCCACCCAGGCGACCGCGACATTTGACACCAGCGTGCTGGTTGGGCAAGCAGACGGCTCCGGGATCACGGTGGCCGACCGCACCGCGACGCTGCTCGACCTCCGCGTCTGCCTCACCTATGACACCGGCACCCAATGCACCGGGTCGGCCCGGATCCAGCGGGTCCCACACGCCTTCGGCGACGGCTTCCCGCAGGCCGACGCCGGACCGGGCACAGTCGGGCTGTGGACTGGTGAACTGTCGGTCGCCGACAGCGACGCCGACCTGGCGACACCCGACGGGAGCCTGTCGGTGTCCAGAACCCACAACTCGTTCTCCGGCCCCGCCAACGGAATCCAGAACCGGGTCTTCGGTCCCGGCTGGACCGCATCATTCGACGGCGCCGACTCGGGCGCAGGCGGCGCGGAGATCTGGGACAACAGCTTCGTCGACGGCTCAATCTCAGTCGCCGACGCCGACGGCAACCTGCTGACCTACCTCACCCCCGGAACAACCCCGGGTGCACGACGCACCGGAGCCACGATCCCAACCGGGACCTGGGTGCCGGCCGACGCCGACACCAGCGAGTCCGGCACCGCTATGACCATCACCGGCAGTGGAGCGTCAACGGTGCTGCAGTTGAAGAGTGATGACGGGACCATCACCAAGTTCCAAGTAACAGCAGCCCCAGCCACCGGCCAAGAAGCGCTGTTCCGCACCGTCGACGTCCGTGAACCCGCCACCAGCAGCACCACCACCTACAACTACGACTCCGTCGGCCGGGTCACCGCGATCATCGCCGCCCTCCCCGACGGAGTGACCAGCTGCGTTCCCGGAACACCGTCAGCAGGCTGCCGGGTACTCAGGATCAGCTATGCCACCGCGACCACCGCCACCTCCAGCACGCCCGGAGATTTCGCCGGCCAGGTCAGCAAGATCACCGCCCAGGTCAACACCGACGCTGACCGGACACTGGCCAGCTACAAATACAACACCGCCGGGCAACTCATCTCCCAGACCGACGAGCGGACCGGGCTGACCACCAGCTACACCTGGACAGGTACCGGTACCGGGCTCCGGCTAGCGACCTACACGCCGCCCGGCCAGGCCGCCTACACATTCGTCTACGCCAACAACCGACTCTTCAAAGTCACCCGCCCCAACCCGTCCTCAGCCGGCGGCGGTACGGCACAGATCGCCGCATACGTGTACAACGTGCCCCTGTCCGGCACCGTGCCCGGCCTGCCCGACATGACCACCGAAACCGCAAAATGGGACCAGGCCGCCACACCCACCTGGGCCGCCGCCGTCTTCGGCCAAGACAAACCGATCTCGGCAGCACCCGCCACCGGATCCACCAACTGGCAATACGCAAACCTGCAGTTCACCGACGACCAGGGCTACACAATCAACACCGCCAACTACGGCGCAGGAGACTGGCAACTCACCGCCCAGGACTACGACACCAACGGCAACATCATCCACACCTGGGACGAACGAGCCATCGCCGACATCCGCGCCCAGAACGCGATCGACCCCGACATCACCGGCTCCACCGACACCGCAACCGTCACCATCTACAACAACGACATCACCAACACCGCCGGTGATGTAGTCACGCCGGCCGGCACCCTCGTGACCGACACCTACGGGCCGGTCCACGACGTGACCGCCAGTGACGGCAGCATTCAGCCGCTGCGGCTCCACACCCACACCAACTATGACCAAGGCGCACCCAACTCCGGGATCAACCCCAACACCAGCCAGCCCTACCGGCTACCCACCGAGGAAATCCAGACCGCCGAAACTACCGACGGCACCATCGATCCCACCGGGAACGGGAAGCCACTATCGATCACCCTGACCGGCTACGCCCCAGTCATCGCTGGTGACACATCCGGCTGGGACCTCGGACAGGCCACCACCACAACGACCGACATGGACTTGTCCGGGACCGTCACCAGCGGTGACATCACGACCACCACCCGCTATGACGCACGCGGGCGCACCATCGAAACCCGGCAACCCAAATCCAGCGGGACCGACGCCGGCACCCGGGTCACCGCCTACTACACCGCAGCCAGCACCGGCACCACCGGCTGCACGAGCAAACCCGAATGGGCCGGCATGATCTGTCAGGTCGGACCGGCAGCCCAACCCGCCGGGCAGACCATGCCCGTCACCAAAACCACCGGCTACACGTGGGATCTGCAAACCGCGACCGAGGTCAAGACGTCCGGCTCGGTGACGTCGACCACGACCACCAGCTACAACGCCCAGGACCGGCCGACCACCGTGCACCTAGCCGTCACCGGACTGTCCAGCTCCACCCCGGTGCCCGACACCACTACCAGCTACGACACGGCCACCGGGCAGGTCACGGGGACGACGTCGTCGGCCGGTGACACGGCGATGACCTACGACAACTGGGGACGCCAACTCACCTACACCAACACCCCAGCCGGACAAACCCCCGACGCGGCCACGACCACCTACAACACCGCCGGCAACATCGCCACGGTCGTCGACAACAACGGCCAAACCAGCTACACCTACGACGGCACCGACGCCAACGGCGCAGCCGAACACCGCGGCCTGGTCACCGCCGTCAAAGTCAAAACCACCGGCGGAACCGAATACACCTCAACCGGCGCCTACGACCCCGCCGGCGACCTCACCCTCGAGAAACTCCCCGGCAACCTGATCCGCCGCACCACCACCGATCTTGCCGGCGACCAGACCAACCTCGCCATCAACGGTCAAGGCATCGACCCCGACACCGGCAACCCAGCCGCGGATCAGCCGTGGCTCGGCTGGGACACCACCCACAACACCCAAGGCCAAATCACCAGCGAAACCACACCCGACGGCACCACCGATAGCACTACCGACAGCGGACAGACCGGCAGCCTCAACTACACCTACGACCAAGCCGGCAGGCTCACCCAAGTCCAAGACCAAACCGGAACACCCGACACCGACACCGGCCTCGCCCCGTGCCAAACCCGCACCTACACCTTTGACGCCAACGGCAACCGCACCAGCCAGACCAGCATCCCGGCAGCTACCGACGGCACCTGCACCACCACAGGTGGCAGCAGCACCACCCGTGCCTACGACACCGCCGACCGGCCCACCACCGGCGCCAACGGAACCGGCACCTACGTCTACGACCAGCTCGGCCGCCAAACCACCATCCCAGCAGCCGACACCACCACACCAACCGACGGTGATATCAGCCTCGGCTACTACGACACCGACGCCATCCACACCATCAGCCAAGGCACCCTCGGATCCGGCGGCACCCAAACCAGCTACACCCTCGACGGAGCCCAACGACGACTCATCGCAACCGACCAAACCGGCACCGGCACAACAACCCTCACCCGCCACTACACCGACGACTCCGACAACCCAACATGGAGCGACGAAACAGTCGGCGGCACGACCACCAGCACCCGCTACAACGAACTCATCGACGGCGACCTCGGACTCACCATCGCCACCACAGGCGCCACCACCACAACACAACTTGCGCTAGACACTCCTCGCGGAGACATCGCAACAACCGTCACACTCTCCTCAACCATGAACGGACCAGGCGCCGACCCGGCAACAGGCATCGACAGCTGGAGCACGTACACCGAATACGGCCAAACAGACTCGGAAGCTACCGGCAACACCGGAAACACGGCCAGCATCGACTATGGGTGGCTCGGAGGACATCAGCGCTCAACGTCCCAGCTTGGTCTCACTCTGATGGGAGCCCGCGTCTACAACACGGCAACCGGACTGTTCACCAGCACGGACCCAGTTTTTGGTGGCGGGGATACGGCGTACGCATACCCCAACGATCCCATCAATCAGCAAGACCTCAATGGTCAATGGTGGCGCCGATTCAAGAGGCATCTGAAAAGGAACAGGTACAAGTACGCATGCGCAGTCAGTCCGCTGTGTAACCTTTCACGCTCCGGAACTGTGAGTGCCGGTGCATCCTTTGGATTCGGCTACGCGCAGTACGGCTTCTCAACCTATGGCGGACGCCCGACTCTCTACGGCGGTATCGGCTATGGGCACGGACGGAACAGGAACCCCCGCGGGTGGAGTCGAGCAGGAGCATACGCAACCTGGACCCCTGGATATCCGAATCCCAAGTCAAGGGTTGGCGGTAACCTCACCGGCTGCTATCGCATTGTATGTGGAACTGTTGCATCCGGAATGAAAGGCAGGGGGACTTTTTCAAGATATGGGGTGGCGTTGGGGGGCGGAGTTGGAGTCGGCTTCTCCGGGGGTCTTGGCGGGGGAGGTGTAATATGGAGATCGAGGAAGCGGCTTTGGTGAAATCAACATGATGAGCACAAGGAATCCGCGTCTTTCGGCGCTAGCTGCCTGGGCTCTCCGGCACCCGAGAGTATTCACGTTCTGTGTTACCGTACTAACGCTGAGTGTGCTAGGAGTTGGATTCGCAGGTCTAAGACAGGGCCACGTTCTGGTCTCGATCGTTGTTTCGGTCGCCGTTTTGTGGTGCATTGGATACAATGTATTTGATGTTCTCAGGAGTCGCCGTTACCACTTGGAATCAACATCAGTCCGATCGGGTCGGCTGCCCGACTCGGGTAATTCTTCAGCTGGGCCTACGCAGGACGGTCAGATTTCAGCAACATCGAGGATTGTGGCAGCGGCTGCCGCGATCGGGCCGTTACCTTTTGCGCTGTTCGTCTGGCTCATGGTCATCGCGCCACAAGGTAGCGCCGTATTTTTCGTGAGCGGAGCGCTCGGTTTGGGTTTGACGATTGCTACTTCCGCACGCGGTCGAGAAGCAACTAAAGGCTGGGAGAAGATTCCCCCGGCGCACGCAAGGTTGGCGCCCGATTTCTTCCATCCATTCGATCCGGGAAAAATTCGCTCTGTTGCCCAAAGGGCCAAAATTCCGCAAATACCCTTCCTAACTATCTGGTACCTCTCCCGCGCCTTACTCGTGGCGGCATTCATTGCCGGATTGATACGCGGATATCTGTTTGGCAACCCGAGCTAGCGTCCCGTCTGACCTTCGCAGTGCGGGCAGCCTGGCTTGATCTCGAACCGGTGGAGCCGTGGACCCGTTGGGGACGGACCGATCGTTTCAGGAGTAGGGATGGCAAGCGACGATGCCCTTCAGGGACGTCACTTTGCCGACGACGATCGGACCGCGGTCCTGACGGCAAGGGATGTTGCCCGATTACTTTCAGCTTCGGCGATCCGAGTTATCTCAGCGTCACCGTAGGTCAGGCTGGATGGGACGAAGGCTTCGTCGGTGAAGACACGAGCTTGGATGAAAGAAGAGAAATCGTGCATGATCTGCTAATCCAAGCTCTGGAAGGATCTGTGACTGAGACGTGCGCCGAAGCAACGGAAAAATCGTTGACTCACGAGTGGACCTGCAACGCTCCCGACAGAGCTTCAGCTGCGGCGGGAGTGCACTTCACTCAAGGCGGCCGGAAATCATCAAGTATCTGCCATATCCGCGCCGCGGCGGGACTACCTGAGGAACGATGAGTAAGCAGGCCCTGCGCGAGGCCTGACAAACGTTGTTTGTGGACGACAGCTTTATCGGCCCAAATTACCGGCTCTGGCCCTCGCGCCCCGAGTCTCGGCCGGCCTCCGGGCTGTGGCGCCGGTCTCGTGCTGGTCGCTCGCGTTGAGGTGTGCCGCGGGCAGGTCGGGATCCGCTGCCGCGTTGTGGTCGCATTTGGCGCTGGACCTGTTCGAGCTCTGGTGGCAGTGCCGAAGTCGTTCCAGCCTTCGCGGCGGGGGACAGGTTGTCGACCGGGGCCGGCGCGGTTGCTCCGGTAATCCTTGGCTGAGCAGCTGCGTATGGCTGTTCCAACTGCAGCGTCTTCAGCTTGAGCAGGGCGGATGCGTGTCGTGCGTCGCCGGCGACTTCGGCGGCTCGCGCGATGGCTGTAGTAAGCCGCATCAGCTCCGCTAGGAGGACAGCTTGCCCGACCAACCCACTCCGGTTCGCCCCATGGATCGATAGGAAGGCAGCGGCGGAGGTCAGGATCACGGCACGTGTGCGAGCTGGGTTAGGCCGCTGGGCTCGTCGGTGGAGTCTGGCCGACCGGCCGAGCTCATCAGCTGCCCGTCCCAACCGGCTCCGGAGCTGGTCGAGTTGAGGATCAGGGTCGGTCTGGTTGTCGAGTTGGTGTGTGAGTCGGCGTTCCCATGCGGCGAAGACGCCGCTGGTGTAGCGGGCCAGTCGGGCCCATTCTTCGGTCTGTTCTGGCGAGAGCAGTTCGGCCTGGTTGGCCAGCTGCTGAAGGCGTGCTTGGTCAGCGGGCGTCCAGGGCCGGTCGAGGTCTTCACGACCACGGCCGACAGGTGGGCGACCGAGCTTCGCGGCACGCCATTCTCCGGCGGCGTCGAGCGCGTCCTGGGGGCTGTCGGGCCATTGTTCGCGGAGCCGGGGGAGGCTCAGGTCGGCGGCCAGGTCCTTGCCGCCGTGCCAGATGGGGCGACCGCCGTCGTCGGGGCGTTCGGCGACGCGGTAGCCGTTGATCACGTCGTTGCGGCCGGCGACGAAGTGCGGGGAAATCAGCGCACCTGACTGCCGGACGCGGCGGACGAACTCGGCCTCGGTCTGGCTGGCTGTCGCAGCCGCACGGATGGTGCGTTCCAGACCGTCTTTGGGCGACTTGAGCCGGCGCAGCTGCTCCTGGATGCGCGCCTGGCGATCTTCGACTGGAAGGTCGTCCCAGTCGGGGAGTTGTTGCCCACGTCGGGCGGCCTGCTCCTGCTGGTTGCGGTGCCGCGCCCACGCTTTCCGGCGGGCGGCGGCTTCTCGCTCGCCGGGGTCGTAGCCAACCCCGGCGCGGGCCGATTCCAGCGATGTCAGCCCGTACTCACGTTCGAGCTGCCGGCACACGGATTGAGCGCGTACGTAGTCGTTGTGGATGTTGACTTTGACACCGTCGTCTTGGACCATCTGGACGACCACATGGATGTGGTCGTTGCCGTTCTCGCTGATCCCGTGTCGGATCGCGGTCCAGCGCGATGAGCCGGCCATGTCGTCATCGCTTTGATCACCTTTGACCAGTCCCATCCGGGTGACGAACTGGTGGGCGATTTCTTCCCACCGTTCGTCGGACAATAGGCCGTCCTCGATGGGCAGCGACAGCGAACAGTGCCAGACGTGAGCTGGCTTGTCCCTGACCTTCACGTTGCGGAAGATCCGCTGCCCGTCATCGTCCCTGCCGACCGCCTGGCGTTCGGATACTGCGGCCAGGACGTCGACGCCGTGGCGCTTGCGTGGTCGGTCGAGGTGGCGGGCGATCGCCATCGCATCATCGTGGGACAGCTGGCCGTTGCTGTACCAGGCCATCAGCCAGTCGTCCCCGCCAACCAGGTGCGGATCCTCGTGATCGTTGCGCAGCTTGCCCTTGCGCAGATGGGTCGGGTCGGTGTCGGTCAGATAGGACAGAAGGCCGGCCATCCGACCGCCGCGGGTGACGTTGGGAATCACGCCACACCGTCCAAGATCCCTGTCATCCGATCCGCACAAACTCGAACCGATTGGAGTGTGCGGCCGATGTCATCGCCGGCCTCGACCGACTCCAGCGAGGCTCGCGCTGCCGACAGTTCGGACAGCCATTCCGAGCCGTGATCGAGCCCGTCCACCGCAGCGTCGATGCGCTGTCCGATTCGGTGCACGCTGTCTAGCGTTGCGACAAGTTCGGGCTGGACTTCGTGGGTGGCGTTGATCGCCCGAGTGACCTGGTTGACATTGCGGGCAATGCTTCCCAACAGTCGATGGATCGCGAACAGCTCAGCGAGCAATTCGCGTCGTTCTTCACGTTCCTGTGAGGGGGAAGAGTCACGACCGGAAGCGAGCGCTGACTCGACCAGGAGTCGGACGACGCCGATGTTCTGTTCGCCGGCCAGCCGCTGAAGTTCCGCCTCTTCCTCGGCGCTGACTTTCACCTCGTGGCGGCCAACACGGCCACCCTCAACGTTCTCTCGACGGGTACGCCCGAACAGCCGACGACGCGGACCATCCGCTGTGTCGTCAACCATCAGAACGTCGCCCCTTTCTCCGCCAAGCGCAGCGTCCCGACCAACGGTCGGATATGCACCCAGTGTGCCCGAACCGGAGACAGATGTCGAGGATCGCACCGAGTTAGCACGGCTAACTCTATAGCTTGCTCCACGCGGACGTCCGATTGCCGAAGGCACGTCGGTGCGGACACGCAACGACGTCGCGGCTCCGCCGCGACAAACACGCACCCATCGTCCACCGACCGAGAAACGTTCTCCACAGAACCGCCTCAAAGGCACCAACGGTGGATACCGTGCCCCCATGGCACCTGAACTAACGATCGAAGATGCGGTCGCTCGCGCCCGCCAAGCAGAGGAACGACGCATCGACGCCGTACGACGCCTGGCCGAGGCGCAACAGGACGTCACCGCACAACAACAAGCCAGCACCGAGAAGGTGGCACAGGCCAAGCGCGAGGGCGACGAGCTGGTCGCCGCCGCCCAGAAGGAAAACGCCCGCCGCTACAGCGAAGCACTGAGCGCCGGCTGGACGGCGGCCGAGCTCCGCAAGATCGGATTCCGAGACCCGAAGAGGGGACAACGCACCAAGCGCCGGCGGAGCGCGCCTGACACACCAACGGAATCAGATACGGCCGCCGACTGAACCCCACGACCGCACGATGTCGGCTAGCGACGCGAGAGAACAGTGAGGCAAAGATGACTGAACACGACTCAAGCGAACCCCCGAACGACGAAGCGCTGAACGAGCCGCTGGACGCTGATCCGAGCGGAGATGATCTGCCCGCGCCGACCAACGCAGACTTTCTCCGCATGATGGAGATGTACGAGGCGGACGCGGCGAAAGCCCGCACGGCAAAAGCCGAGGCCATCGCGCGACTGTCCGAGGCGGCCAGCGACGATGAAATCCTCGCCGACATCGGCCTGGACATGACTGCGCTGCGCCAGGAGCCGTAGTGCCAGACCTGTCCGCGGAACGCGCCCGCATCTACGCCCATGAGGTGTCAGAGTTCGCAACAGCCGAGGCGAACGAGGTCGCCGTACGCCTGCAATACGGTGCGCGGTCAATCGCAGTCGCCAGATTCAGCGAGCTATGGCCTCAGCACGCCCGGAATCCGCAGACTCGCCGCGCACTCCAGGCCTGGTACCTGTACGCCTTCGAACAGCACCTGGCCGAACCTGTCGCCGGCACCGTCCAAACGATCAACGGGAAGCAGGCCGGCCGGGCACTCGCCACCGTGATGGAACAGACCCGTGTGCACCACGCCGTCACCGTCGGCGTGATCACAGCCCTCGCCCAGGACGCCCGAATCCTTGCCCGGAAGACAGCAGTCGCACGCGGCCAACTCCTCGAAGCAGCGCTGAACGCACGGATCAACAGACTCTTCCCCCTCCCGAAACCAGCCGACCGGCAGCTCCGTCCAGCGATCACGGCACAGTGGTACGCACGATCATTCCGGGCAATGATCGGCCCGAAAGTTCTGGATGTCCCGACGGCACCGGTGACGCCTACCGAAGTGGACCGCGTCGGGAGTTGCCTTGCCGACAACCAGGCGAGACTCCTGTACCAAGACGGGGACCCGATCGGCCTGCCCGGCGAACGGACCTGGCGTGAATACGCCTCGTGGTGGTGGGTGAACCAGCGCACCCAACAGCGCGTCCGCTGGCTGCGAATCGAGGGCTACGGCGGTCCTGGCAGGGAGGTAGAAGAGTCGAAGCTTGCGATGACCTCGTTCGGCCGACTACCGCCATACCTGCAAAGCCGGCTCATGCACCAGAATCCGCCCACCGACCTCGAGCTCAACATCGGCCAGCCTGTCGCCTCCGGCACTGCCGCAGAGCGAGCGGCCCGGATGTTCGACGCCGAACCGCGGACGCCGGCCACCGACGCCGAGCAGGGCGCAGAGAGAGTCATCTTCGCCCGAGGCGGAGGCGCGATCCCGGTGCGCGATATGCCCGACCTCGCACCAGTGGTCAACGCGCTGCGCGAGCTGCAACAAAACAATCAGGGCGGCCGGCAGAAGGTTCTAGGACTCGCCTACACCAATCGCTGGTGGAACGACCCCCGAAAGCTCCAACAGGCCACCGAGATGCGATCCGCCGGAGTCAAAGCTCGCGACATCGCCGCCAAGCTCGGCATCAGTGTGGGCTCGATGTACTACGGGCTGAAGACCAGCGGCGCGAGCAGCGAGACCCTCCTGAACCGACGAATCCTCGATGCACAACAAGGCTCTGGGAAACGCCACAACAGCAGTCGCGCAGCAAGAACGCGCCGACCCCGGACCGGCGAACGGCAAACCGAGGGCCGGCGCGAGGGCCGGGATTAGATCGGACTAGATCAGGTGCAGATCAGCCATGATGTTCACGCCCGCCCAATGCCAGCGTGCGTAGACGAGCAGCCGGTGAGGCTGGTTGAGCACCGCCGAATAGCCCGTATCCGGCGCCGGCGGCACCGTCCGCTCGATCGCCGCGGCCAAACCGTCCAGTCCGCGCACATCGGCCCAGGCCATCGCCGTCTGTTTGACCAGCCACGGGTCATCGACCAGGTCGAGCAGCCGCTGCAGTGGCTCGATGATCGGCGGCTCCACGAGCTGGGCGACGATCAGCTGTACGCCGGTGAACTCGCGATCATCGCAGGACGCCATAGTCCTTTGATGATGCCAGTGATTCAGTTCTCGCCGATCACAGCGGGACGACACCCATGACTCGAGGGCGGCCGCGCAAACCAACCGCACCGCTAGCCGCTGACTACCGGGCCGGAAACTCCATCAGAGCAGTGGCCGCCAAGCACCACGTCTCACGGGCGCTCGTACGACGAGCACTCACCGAAGAGGACGTCGAACGACGACCGGCGGATCAGCTCGATCCAGAACACGACGTCGCCATCATTCAGCTCCGAGACAACCTCGGCCTGGCCTGGACCGAGATCTCAGCGATCTCCGGCATCCCGACCTCGACACTCCAACGCCGCTACGCCAAAGCAACCCAGACGCCCACATTGCCATCGCGTCCGCGGAAAGACGAACTAACGACTCTGGCGACTGGGTACGAGGCGGGCAAGACGGTGAGCGAGCTTGCGGCCGAATGCGACGTCCACCCGCGCACGATCCGCCGACAGCTGCGGCGCCAGGGCGTCGAAAGCACGAGACTCAGACCGCGCCAGCAGCTACCGGTATCCGACGATGAGCTGCACGACCGCCACGAGGCCGGCGAAACATACCGGGAGCTGGCAGCCGAGTACGGCGTGAGCGCAACCCTCATCTGGCGCCGAGTGAACTTCCGTGATCCTCTGATCACCGACGCTTAAGTCCAGAACTCAGATCAGTCAGGGTCTGCGGAAATCGCGTCTCGTATTGCCTGCGATAATCAATGGAATCGCGGGCAACCGGACCGGTGTTGATCATGGTCCAGCATGTCGGGGTCGTCCCGCGTGACCAGGGTTCTCAGGGTCTGTCTGGCGACGGATGTATTCGGACATGCCGGGAACGGTGAATGCGACACGGCCACGTTCGGGGGAGTAGATCAGGCCCTTCTTGATCAACTCGTCTCGGATGCCGCTGACCGAGCTGAGCGTCGTCTCGAGATGGTCGGCGATGGCCCGGGTCATGGGTTCAGGATCGGGAAGGCCTGCCATGGCAATCATGTAGCGGCGTTCGGTCCCAGTGGCGCGGTCCCAGCGCCCAGGGTAGAAGCCAGCGTCAAGTTGAGCCTGACCGACCTCGATTGCTGCTTTCGCGTCGGACACCGTGAAGGTGCTGACTGCGGCCAGGTCCCAGATCGAGGCACCGTACTCTTGCAGGAAGTAGGGGTAGCCGTGGCTGGCCTCGATGAGCAGATCCAGCGCCTCGCTGCTGTAGTCGGCCCCCATACGTCGGGCCGGCTCGACCAGGGCCTGGGCAGCAGTCTGATGGTCGAGGGGACCGATGCGGCGGTAGTTGAACAGCCGTTCGGCGTAGGAACGGCTCGCCGTCAACGTCGACGGCAGCGACGGCAGTCCGGCTCCGACGAGGTAGAACGGGGCGGTGCGCTGCTGGCTGCGATGTTGCGCGGTGATCAAGGCGGCGAGGAGGTCATCGTCGAGGTCTTGCATTTCGTCGACGAAGATCGCGAAACCGCGTTGTTTCGCAGCGACTTCATCGCTGATGTCGTCGACCAGCTCCTGGACATCGATGTCCAGGGAACCGCTGGCCGCCCGGCGGATCTCACCTGCGGGCTGGTTGCGTGCGACCTCGATCCCGGCGACCGAGATGGAGAAGTCACCGACCATGGCCAGCAGCCGCTGGGCGGCATCACCGACCCGGTTCTTGACGCTGAACCTGCGGATCGCCGCGGTGAGCTCTCTCCCGAGCTGGGTCCGGACACTGGCCCGGCCCTCGCCCGTGGTCTGGGCCTCGAGTGCGATGGTCAGCCAATCATGCTGATCGGCCAGGTTGCGGAGCTGGTTGAGCAGCGCGGTCTTGCCAACACCACGGAATCCGGACAAGATCAGAGGACGGCCGACGGTCGGCACCTGCTTCCGGACTCGGATCCGCAGCTGGTCGAACGCCACAATCTCCGCATCCCGTCCTACCAGCGCCGGCGGGGCCAAACCGGAGCCGGGCGTGTACGGGTTCAACTCATGCTGCATGTCTCGGAGTCTATCCAGATTTATGCCACATCAGGGCATAGATCCAGATAAAACCGCAGACAACTAGCAACATCGTCGCAGTTAGCACCCCTCTATCGGGCATTTCACCGAGCGAGACTTCCGGGCATGTGGGTGAGCGTGACCCGAGACGTGTTCGGCACCAGCTGACACTGCCCCGCAGGAGGAACGGCTTGCGGGCCGGCCTCAGTCTGCGGTTGCGCGCGCAGTCGGTCCAGTTCTTTGGCTAGCTCGTTTCGGAGTTGATCATGTCCGGGGCCGAAGCTGGGTCTTGGGGTCGCGCCAACGGTTTCGAGATCGGGAGCTACCGGGCCCGCGGCCAGGTCGTCTGGTTCCCAGTCGTACCGCGGTGCAAACGAGCCCCGAGCGCACGCACGCACGGCAGCGGAATTGCGGAACTGTCTGAGCGGCACCGGCAACGCCGTTGAGCACCTCCAGATCGCGACACCGACCTCAGTCGGTGTGGTCAGCCACGAGTCCTGCAGCAAATGCCGCCCGGCGACTCCAGGCAATCAGGTAGATCCCAGGAGCTACAGCAACCTTTCAACCGCTGGGATCGCTACGATTCAGGCCACGCTCGGAGGCCCTGCGACCAGAAACAAACGGCTCTGGCACGTCCAGTCGATGTCACCGCCGTCGTATCGTCGGCCGCAACTCGCGCCGATCGTTCAGCGGTCGAAGAGCCTTGGGCAACAACTTACGGGCCAGAGATTTACGGGCCAGAGATTGGAGATGACGTGCTCCCGAGATCCGTCCAGTCAGAGCTACCTGACACGCAGTGGGCTAGCTGGGGGGTCACGACTGCCGGCTTAATCCGCCGCCGTGACAGAAGCGCCATCGAATCATGAGCTCGGCGTCTCGCGCGACCTCAGAGAAGCGTCACCTGTCGCACCGAGGTCGGCCAATATTTAGCCCAGCCGAGAGAGCTGCGACTCTCAAGGAAGGCGTATATCTCATCTTCGCCACCTTGGCCGTCACCTTGGCAACGTGGACGCATGGACACATCAGCGCCGAGGGCGCGCTGCTTACTTTGGCTGTTACGCTCGTCGGCACCGTGCTGGCAGTTTTCACGGCGGATGCGATCGCTCATATCGTGTCGCATGGACGACTTATGACACGGGCAGAATTCGTTCACGCCGTTCGCGCAAGCTTTGGTGCACTTCCTGCCGTTGTGCTGCCTTTTCTGTTTCTTGGTATTGCTGCGGTGACGGATTGGGATGTGGGTGCTGCGCTCCTCGCTTCCACGATCGCACTCGTGCTTGCGTTGGTATTCCTTGCGTGGAGCGCAGTCCGACGTGTCGATCTTCCGTGGTGGCAACGCCCGATTCTGCTGGGAATATTGGCGTTACTTGCACTCCTGGTCATCGCCTTGCAGGTTCTTGCCCACTCATAACGCTCAAACATCTCGACGAATGACCCTGTCCGGATCGTGGGTCTCACAGGACTGGGTGGGACCCGTATGGTGCCGCGCACCAACTGTACCTAGCTATAGGCTGACGTCCCGTCTGATCGCCTACTGACCACATAGCAGCTAAGTGCTGTACAGGAGACCACTTTGGGTGCAACTGTATGGACGAGCAGGTCAACAGATGTACCCGAATCCAGAAGGTGAAGGAATTGGCTGCAGTAGAGGTGGCTGAGCAGGTCCCGGTGAGTGGAGAGCTGGGCAGGCGGCAGATCAATCTGATCTTCGTCACCGTGATGCTGGGCATGCTGTTGTCGGCCTTGGACCAGACGATCGTGTCGACGGCGTTGCCGTCGATCGTTGTTGATGTCGGGGGAGCGGGGCACTTATCGTGGGTTGTCTCGTCGTATCTGCTGGCCGACACCGTCGCCACCGTCCTGGCGGGCAAGTTCGGCGACCTGTTCGGACGCAAGCTGGTGCTGCAGCTGGCAGCCGGACTCTTCGTCGTCGCCTCCGCCGCGTGCGG
>NZ_BMMZ01000020.1 GCF_014646195.1 Microlunatus endophyticus | reverse complement strand
CAATGCCCCTACCCTTGAACAAACTTGACCTGGCACCGACCAATTTCAGAAATACCGTGACCAATCTGTGACAGAACCAGCGGGTTCTGCCAGGCTGCCGTGCGGGTTAAACCTTGCATCAGGCAAGAAGCTGCCAAAAGGTTACAGACTCAAGGATTTCTTCCACGGCGGCAGCAGACCGCAGTTATCGTGGCAATCGGGCCTAGGGAGCCCGGCGAGGCAAACAGAAGGTTCCCCCTTCACAGTTCCCGTGCCTCGCACAGTCCCCGCCCGGCCGGCCATGGTCCCCCGAACACGCGCCGACCGGGCGGCGGACATCACCGGCCCGGACTCTGCGCGAGGAACATGGTCCGGGCAAATCGTCAACGATGATGTCGCAGACCATGTCGAATCGCGATATTGTCGACTCGCAGGTCATATCGACCATCGCTGTGGTCGCAGCGTGATGAGCGCAGAGACTGAGCGTAACGTCCCGCACAGGCCGAACTGTCCACCAAGTAGGGCCGGGTTCTGCCGGGCGGCGGATGTACACCTGTCCAGCCGACAGGCCTTTACACAACTCGTTGACTATCGCGGTGCCCGCGCATCAGAGTTACCACCCGCTCTGTCAATGGCGGCCATGCCGGTAGGCACCACGCCAGCCAGCACCACGTGAGGGGAAAACTCGACCGCCCCGCCTTCGCACCTTGGTCGAACGCTGTGCCGAGCGAGGGAACTGAGCTGTGATGCCAGCCGCTCCGCATGCTTGGCCGCAAGAGGTCATAAATTCAACAGTTCACGTACACTCCACCCTGACGGGGGGCTATGTTGCTGATCGGATTATCTGCTAGGTTTCTTCTGTCCCAGTAGTTACACGGATCACATAGACAACGGCGCCGCGCGGAACCCTCTGGGCGACTCTTCTGCCTGAATAACGTAGTCGTTCACCTACTCGCCCGCTACTTAGAGGCGAGCCAGTGGCGGCACTCCCCCGCTCAGCCTTCGGCTGCTTATTGCTTGGAAAGGGTCGCTGTGGACCTTCAGACATTCGTGAAGATCCTTCGCAAGCGCTGGAGGATCCTTCCAGTGGCCGTTGTTGTCGTGGTGGCGTTGGTTGGTGCGATTACCTACGTTCTGCCCCGGAGCTACCAGTCGCAAGTGCAGTTCTTCGTGTCGACCGTCGATTCTAGCGACAATAGTCAGCTTGCGCAGGGCAGCACTTTCTTACAACAGCGAGTCAAGTCGTACGCTCAATTGGTAGCAGCCCCAGTCGTACTGAAACCCGTGGTCCAGGGTCTGAAGCTCGACACGTCCGCTGATGACCTAGGAACTCGGGTCAGCGCTTCCATTCCGGCGGACACAGTTCTGATCGATGTCACAGTTCACGATTCGAACGCCCGAACGGCACAAGCAATTGCCAACGCAATCGGAAGGCAATTCCCACGGAGCGTGGCGCAATTGGAGCAGGTTCCGGGGGCTGGCAACAGTCCAGTGAAAGTCACCGTAACCAAGCCAGCCACCCTCAGCCTCGCCCCGATCAGCCCGAAGCCAGCGCGAAATCTTGCGTTTGCTGCAGTTCTCGGTATGCTATTTGGTTTGGCCACTGCTTTGCTGCGACATTCTTTGGACACGAAGGTGCGCACCAAGGACGACATTGAGACGCTCGCAAACGGCACGGCCATCCTTGGTTCGATCCCTTACGACGGCGACGCGTCCAAACATGCTTTAATCCTGGGCGCTGCAACGCGATCCTCTCGGGCCGAGTCATTCCGTTCACTGCGGACGAACTTGGCTTTTGTCGGTGCGGCAGAAAATGTCCGGTCAATTGTTGTAACCTCCTCCCTCCCAGGCGAAGGCAAGACGACGACTACGGCCAATCTTGCACTGATGTTGGCCGAGTCAGGCTCACGGGTTTGTCTGGTCGAAGGTGATCTTCGCCGGCCCAAACTCCTCGACTACTTCGGCTTGGACGGTTCCGCTGGTCTCACGGACATCTTAATCGGCCGCGCCAATGCGGTCGATGTCCTCCAGCCGTATGGCAAACAGGACCTCATGCTGCTGGGGGCCGGCTCAATTCCACCGAATCCTAGTGAGCTACTTGCCTCCGCGGTCATGCGAAACGTCTTGCAAGATCTTTACAGAGATTTCGATTATGTACTCGTTGATGCGGCGCCGCTTCTCCCCGTCACCGACGCGGCCGTGCTTAGCACACATGTTGATGGAGCGCTCATGGTGGTCGGGAGTGGGCTCGTGACTAAGGATCAACTCCGGACAGCTCTTGACTCTCTCATGACAGTTGAAGCCCGACTACTTGGAGTCGCACTAAATCGAACGTCCCGTAGTGACAACTCAGATACCTACTACGACTACCGATATGAATATGCAGCCCGTCGCAAAAATGAATCTGCAACGCCCGTATCTGGCTGGGATAGGAAGTCCGCAGACGCAGTCGACGAAGATTCGACCGACAGCTTGCTGCCAGAACGATCGTCGACGCGGGTCAGTTAATGATGACTCCGGGCGTACCGATCGGGGACCGCGCAGACCATCGTGAGCCTTCGCACAATCGCGAACCTTATGCTTGGACTCGCCGGGAGCTGATCGTTCAAGTCGTTTGGGCGTCGACCGACGCCACGGTAGTTGTCATGGCGGCCTTTGCGTCAGCTTGGGTCCGGTACGACCTGCGCGTGGACGAGATACTCAGTCGCCCAATTGCGCGATTTGCTACGATTGCAGCTGCTGTCTATTTGGTTTGCGGACTGCTCATCGGTCCTTACCGAATCGGACACCTCCGTGGCTCCTTTGAGGAAACTGCAGACATTGCGCGAGCAGCTGCGGCGTCGGCGATCCCCATGGCTCTTGCGATGCTTTTGACGCCGTGGTTCACGGGTGTGCCTCGCAGCATGGCAATTTTGGTTCCTATCCTGGCCGTGGTCGGTATGTTCACATCACGGTTCGTAGTGCGTTCATACCGCCATGATCGACGGCCTGCGCTCGTGCATCTCCGCAAAGTGATTGTCTTCGGGGCGGGGCTCTCGGGGCGTCAGCTGGTGAGAGCGCTCCAGAATGATGCCGACACGTCCTTCGCTCCAGTGGCCCTGCTGGACGATGATCCCCACAAACGACGCCTGAAGATCGATGGGCTCCGAGTCCGAGGCAGTCGGAAGATGATCGGGGAGGTCGCTGCGGCCACCGGTGCGTCAGCTCTTGTCGTCGCGCTGCCCTCCGCCGACGCTCACCTGATCAGGGATCTACGCAGCCGCGCGCGGGACGCTCACCTCGACGTATTGACGCTCCCGCCAACCGATCAGCTCATCGGCGCCCCGAAGAGTGGGGACCTACGTGAGCTAGATCTGGAGGATCTGCTGGGCAGACGGCGGGTCCGACTGGATGAAGGATCGATCGCGGCTGCCATTGCAGGCAAGACGGTGCTCGTTACCGGTGCAGGCGGATCCATCGGGTCCGAGCTGGCCCGCCAGATCTCCCGATTTGGCCCGCGAAAGCTCATCCTACTTGATCGAGACGAATCGGCTCTTCATGCAACCCAGCTGAGCTTAACTGGACGTGCGCTGCTGGATGACGACACTCTTGCGCTGGCTAGCATCCGTGACCTAGGGGCCCTTCGGGCGATCTTCAAGGCTCAGTGCCCGGAGATCGTTTATCATGCGGCCGCGCTCAAGCATCTGCCGTTGCTGGAGCAATTCCCGTTGGAGGCGTGGAAAACAAATGTCTTGGGTACGCTAAACGTGCTCGAAGTCTCGGCCGAATGCGATGTCGAGGTGTTTGTGAATGTCTCTACTGACAAAGCGGCGGATCCCACTTCTGTTCTCGGCTACAGCAAGCGGCTTGCTGAGAGGCTTACGTCTCATTACGCCGATCAGCAGGGTGGAAGCAGGTTCGTCAGCGTCAGATTCGGAAACGTTCTCGGTTCCCGCGGCTCGGTGATTGAAGCGTTCACCAAACAGGTCCAGCGGGACGGCCCAGTAACCGTCACCGATCCTGACGTGCAGCGCTACTTCATGCTTATCCCAGAAGCAAGTCAGTTGGTCCTTCAAGCGTCAGCGATCGGCAGCGATGGAGATGTGCTGGTGTTGGACATGGGACAACCGGTAAAGATCCTCGATGTCGCGCAGGCCCTGATCGACCTTTCCGGTAGATCAAACATCGAGATTGTCTTCACGGGGCTGCGGCCTGGTGAGAAGCGCTCGGAGGATCTCTTTACCTCGGGGGAGCAGATCCGGCCCACATCCCACCCGCTCGTAAGGCGAGTTAGCGTGCCGGCTATCAATCCACTGGACGTGCGGAGAGCCGACCTTCTGGATCCCCTCGATGCGTTGGACTGGATGCGGACACACGCCGTCTCCTGCGCGTCGTTGAGCCCTCTGTTAGCCAGTGATGATCGATCCGAAGTACGGGCTGCCGAAATCGCAGCCGGCATTCGCCGCAGCAGGGAGTCACGACTTTGACGACGACATATCCGAGTTCGGATGGTGCAGTTGTTCTGGTCACCGGCGGGACAGGATCCTTTGGTTCCACGATGGTCCGTCGTCTCTTGGCTAATGGGGCGGCACAAGTCCGAGTCCTCAGCCGGGACGAGCTGAAACAGCACGAAATGCGAACCGAGATCGGGAGCGATCGTTTGCGGTTCTATCTCGGAGATGTACGCAATCGGGAGAGTGTCGACCGCGCCATGCCCGGCGTCGATCTGGTCTTCCACGCTGCGGCGTTGAAACAGGTTCCGTCGTGTGAGTTCTTTCCGATGGAAGCCGTGCTGACCAATGTCATGGGCAGCCATAACGTCATTGAGTCGGCTGCACGCAATGGTGTGCATTCCGTCGTATGTTTGGGGACGGACAAGGCTGCCTATCCGATCAATGCCATGGGTATGACCAAGGCGCTCATGGAGAAGACCGCGCAGGCATTCGGCCGCAACAACCCGGAATCGACCACCCGCGTCAGCACCGTCCGTTATGGCAATGTCATGTGCTCCCGGGGTTCTGTGATTCCGCTGTTTATCAGTCAGCTGCGCAATGGGCGGCCAATGACCGTAACCGACCCTGAAATGACCCGTTTCCTGATGTCGTTGGATGATGCTGTCGAATTGGTAGAATACGCTTTCCGGTCCGCTCATCCTGGTGATCTGTTCATCCGGAAGGCGCCTGCCTGCACAGTGGGGGCACTCGCGACAGCAGTGGCCGAACTCCTCGACACGGAACCTGAGATCGATATCGTCGGCACCCGTCATGGCGAGAAGCTGTACGAGACGCTTGCAACACGTGAGGAGCTGAGCCGAGCCCAGGACCGAGGGCAGTTCTTCCGAGTTGCGGTCGACGCGCGCGATCTCAACTACGAACAGTATTTTGATGAAGGTGATATCTTCGCCGGTGCGGCCGACGACTACCACTCCCACAACACCGAGCGACTCGGAGTAGCAGAGGTCAAGTCGGTCCTTGCCAACCTCCCAGAGTTCCGGACGCTGGTACGAGCATCGGAGCGGTTTGAACAGCGCTGAGCGGGGCAGTCGGTCGCATATCGTCCTCGTGCACCGCTATTTTCATCCCGATACGCCGCCGTATGCAGCTATCCTCAAGGAGATAGCCTTGGCACTGGGCGATCGAGGTATGGCCGTCACAGTTCTCACTTGTCAGCCTTCGTACAGTCGACACGTAGTTGGCCGCGCCGCTGGATCTGAACAACTTGCACCGAATGTCCGGGTACGACGCTGGTCAGTACTCCCCGACCGTTCGACGACTGCCCTCAAGATCGTCAACATGATCATTTTCATCCTTCACGTCGTGGCTGCATTGCTACGGATGAAACGGCTGGACGTCATCATGGCTGCGACCAATCCCCCAGTCCTGATCGCTTCGACGGCGTCGCTCCTTGCCAAGATCAAACGAGCACGATTCGTCTACCACCTACAGGACATCCATCCCGAGGTGTCCGTGGCCACGACAGGCAAGGCCAGCATTGCCGATCGCGTGGCAAACCTGGTGGACACCTGGACAGTTCGGCTGGCGGACCGTGTCGTCGTGCTGTCCGACGACATGGCCAAGGTCGTCGAAGAGCGCGGACGTCGCGACGCCATCATGGTGATCAACAATTTCGATCCGTGGCAACTGGGATCTCAACTGCTGCCGGAACCGAAACGGGTCGACGGCACAATTCGCTTCGTATACGCGGGCAACTTGGGCCGTTTTCAGAACCTCGAGACGCTCGCTCGGGCGATCCTTGAGCTTCGAGGCGATGATCGGTTCGCCTTCGACTTCATCGGCGACGGTGCCATGCGGCCGTGGCTGCAGCGGTTCGTCACAGAGAACCGCCTGTGGAGTGTGGGGATTCACGGTTATGTCGAGCCGCGTCGTCTTGCGGGCATGATGCGGGAGCGCTTCGACGTCGGTGTCCTGTCCCTTCATCCCGGGGTCATTCGTTGTGCCTACCCGAGCAAGATTATGTCCTATCTCCGTAATGGCCTGCCGGTCTTGGCTGTGGTCGAATCGGACAGCGAACTCATCGACACCCTGCTCCACCGCAAAGCGGGATGGACAGCCGATCCGTTGCGCCCCGATGCAATCGCCCGAGCAATGATCGAGATCGCGGAGTCGGACCAGATTTTAGTTCAGATGCGGGACAATGCTCGACAGATGTATCTTGATGAATTCGATCAGTCGCATCAACTGCGACGCTGGGGCAACCTGTTCGAGGACCTGCTCGTGGAGAACATCCGATGACGCAGAACCATACTTCAGGATGGCAACGGATTTTGGCTGGTGCAGGTCTGTTGATCACCTCCCCGGTACTCGCTGGTGCCGCCGCCGGGATCAAACTGTCCGACGGGGGAGCGGTGTTCTACCGAGCGACCCGTGCCGGTGTAGCGAGGGTGCCCTTCACCATGTACAAGCTGCGCACGATGCGGCACGGCGCCGACCAAGCTGGTTCGATCACAGCCGCCGATGACCCTCGGGTATTTCCGTTCGGCCGTTGGCTGCGGCAGCTCAAGGTCGACGAGCTGCCGCAACTCCTCAACGTCGTGAGGGGCGAGATGGCCTTGGTCGGTCCCCGACCGGAAGCCGTTGACATTGTGCGCGAGTACTACCTGCCGTGGATGGATGAGACTCTGACTGTGCCGCCCGGGATCACTGGACCTGGAAGCCTCCATTTCATCGCACAGGACCGCCAGCTTCCGAGGGACCCGGCGCAGGCACGCGAGGTCTACGCACGTGAGATTCTGCCGATCAAGCTCGCGCACGAGTTGGTGTACATCCGGTCCAGGTCTTTGGGTTACGAAATCCAGCTAATCGTCAGGACGCTACTGCGGATGTTCAGCGCGGACGGCTTGTTCGAGTCGGCGGCTGAACTCGAAGGCCGTGAGGCCCGAGCAATCCTCGGTGGAATCGGGAGCCAGACATCGTGACTCAACCCATTGTGCTGATCGGAGCCGCACGATCAGGAACCAAGATCGTTCGCGATGCTCTCGCCGAAGCAGCCGGCTGCGGACGGGTCCCCTACGACATCGGCTTTGTCTGGCGATACCGCAATGAGCGCGCCGAGAGCGACATCCTGGACCCGGCAACGGTGACACCGAGGATCAGGTCGTTCGTCCGCGACTACATCGAGCGGTACGCGACGGACGGCTCACTCAAAGTGATCGAGAAGACGGTCGGCAACGCTCTGCGCCTGCCGTTCGTCCATGCTGTACTTCCCGACGCGGTGTTCGTCCACCTCGTCAGAGATGGGGTCGACGTCTCGGAATCGATTCGACGCCAGTGGCTCGCGCCCGCCGGCGGCCGCTACGTGATGGCCAAGATGCGTCATTTTCCTCTGCGACTGGTCCCATCGTACGGCCGTAAATACACCGCTGCCCAACTACACCGCATCGCCCGAAAGTCGCGCGTCGGAACTTGGGGTCCTCGCTATCCGGGAATCGACCAGGACGTTCGCCGGGAGAGCCTGCTCACCGTGTCGGCCAGGCAGTGGCGTACCTCGGTCGAATACGCGGCATCGCAGCTTCCGCAGATCGGCGTTCCCTACTTCGACGTGCGGTATGAGGACATCGTCGCTGATCCGCCAGGAACCCTAGCGGCTTTGCTTGATGATCTTGGGTTGCCATATACCGACAAAAACTTACTTCGGACAGCGTCGAGGTTCGACCCAGGTCGCGTTGGCCGAGGAGCGACATCGCTGACATCCGAAGAACTGACCGAACTGGACCGGGAAATACGTCCGGTGCTCTGCCGCCTAGGCTATCCGTCCGCCGTCGGTCACGAGGTAAACGATGTCTGATGATTCTTTAGTTGATGTCGCGGATGCGGTACCGTTCGCACTCCCCGACATCGGGGAACGCGAGATCGCGGAGGTTGTCCAGACGCTGCGTTCCAACTGGCTAACCACCGGTCCGAAAGCACGTCTGTTCGAAGAACGCTTCGCCCAAGCGGTCAACGGCCGTCATGCCGTTGCCGTCAACTCCTGTACGGCGGCGATGCACCTTGCGCTGGAAGCCGTGGGTGTTCGCGCCGGCGACCTCGTCTATTTGTCTCCGTACACATTCGCTGCCACCGCAGAGGTGGTCCGGTACCTCGGTGCCACTCCGGTCTTCGTAGATATCGAGCCCGATACCTTGAACATCGACCTGGGCCTGCTGGCTGATCGACTCGAAAACGACCGGCTCCGCGGTTCGGGCACATCACGCGTGATCATGCCGGTCCATATCAGCGGCGTACCTGTCGATATGGAACGTGTCTGGAACCTTGCCCGCCAATATGATCTTGCGGTTGTCGAGGACGCGGCTCACGCGTTTCCGGCTTCGAGACGCGGGCAACTGGTTGGCACGATGCCCGAAGACGTGACCGGTGCTGTCTGCTATTCGTTCTACGCGACGAAGACGATCACGACAGCCGAGGGGGGCATGTTGGTCACACCGGATGCCGAAGTGGCTGAAAGGGCGCGCAGTATGAGCTTGCACGGCCTCTCGCGTGTCGCCTGGTCGAGATATTCAGCAGGCGGGACCTGGCGCTACGACATTGCGGCCCCCGGCTACAAGTACAACCTCACCGACATGGCCGCTGCACTCGGACTCGTGCAGTTGGAGCGCGCCTCCGAGATGAAAGAGAAGCGAGAACTAATTGCCGCTCGCTACGACAAGGAGTTTGCAGCATTCCAGCATCTCGAGACGCCGCGTGTACCGAGCGATGTCAGCAGTGCCTGGCATCTGTACGTTCTGCGGGTCGAGAACGAACAGGCTCGGGATTCTCTCGTCTCGCACCTGCAGCGGGAGCGCATCGGCTGCAGCGTCCACTTCATCCCATTGCATCTGCACTCCTACTACCGCGACACGTACGGTTACCTACCCGAGGACTACCCTGTCGCGACCCGTGAGTTCGGCCGGGCGGTTTCACTTCCAATTTTCAGTGCAATGTCCGAAGCGCAGGTCAGCCGGGTCATCGACGCGGTCAGTTCGTGGGCAGGAAGATTTGATGGTTAATCGTCCACCGCGCATTCTGCTGACCGGAGGCCATGGCTTCCTCGGTTGGCACACCGCCTGCCGGTTGCGTGCCATTCACGGCATCGAACCAATCCGCGTTGGCAGAAGCACTATGCAAAAGCCCGATGATCTCGACCGCATACTCAAAGATTCCGATGCCGTGATTCACATCGCCGGCGTTAATCGAGCCGACTCCGACGCAGAGGTCGAAAACGGCAACACAACCGCCGCCGAATGCCTCGCGGGCGCGCTCGTGCGGCGACGCAAGCCGGTACCGGTCGTGTACGCAAATTCAATCCAATCCACGACGTCGAGCCCGTATGGACGGGGCAAAGCCGCCGCCGCGCGGATTCTGAAGACAGCGTGCGACGGGCAGCTTGCCAACATACTTCTGCCCAACCTCTTCGGTGAGCACGGTCGTCCCCGGTACAACTCCTTCGTCGCAACCTTCGCTGATCTGATTGCGCACGACCAGGAACCCGTGGTCCACCAAGACCGCGAAGTCCCCCTGCTCCACGTGCAACAAGCCGCCCGGACGCTGATCGACATCGCGCTGGGTGGCGAGTCGGGAGATCGAACCCTTGAGGGAGATCCACACACCGTCACCGAGGTCCTGGACCTGCTGCGACGGATGCACGCGCTCTACAGCAATGGTGAAATCCCACCGCTGCCGACGCCCTTCGACAGCGATCTCTTCAACACCTACCGAAGCTACCGGTTCCCCGACATGTTCCCGCATACCCCGAAGGTCCACGCCGACCAGCGCGGAGATCTCTTCGAAGCTGTGAGATCTCACGGCGGAACCGGGCAGGCATTCGTGTCTAGCACCCGCCCCGGCGCTCAGCGTGGAGACCACTACCACATTCACAAATTCGAGCGGTTCCTGGTGATCCAAGGAGAAGCGGAAATCAAGCTTCGACGGCTTCTCCATGACGACATCGTAACGTTTCGGGTCAGCGGGAGCACACCGTCATTCGTGGATATGCCCACCTTGTGGGTACACAACATTCGCAATGTCGGCGACGATGAGGTGCTCACGATGTTCTGGTCGGACCAGCTCTTGGACCGTGCCAATCCGGATCAGTATCCGGAAGCGGTCGAGAGCAAACGATCCCCGAGTGGGTCGGTCGACGGATGATCAAAGTCATGACCATCGTCGGGACAAGGCCAGAAGTCATCAGACTCTCGCGGGTCATCAGCCGACTCGACGAATCCGTCCACCATGTCATGGTCCACACCGGACAGAACTACGACTATGCGTTGAATGGCGTCTTCTTCGAAGACCTCGGATTGCGAAAGCCTGACTTCGTTCTTGGTGTCGATACATCAAGCCTTGGGCATGTCCTCGGTGACACGCTCGTCAAGATCGAAGCGTACCTGAAATCAGAACAACCGGATGCCGTGCTGGTTCTCGGTGACACCAACAGCTGCATTTCGGCGCTGATGGCGAAGCGGTTGAGGATTCCTGTTTACCATATGGAGGCAGGAAATCGGTGTTTCGATGAAAATGTTCCTGAAGAGACGAACCGGCGTTTCGTCGATCACATCGCCGATTTCAATCTTGTGTACACCGAGCACGCCCGTCGTAATCTGCTGGCCGAGGGCTTGCACCCGCGCCGCATACATCTGACCGGTTCACCGATGAACGAGGTGATCAGCTACTACCGTCATCAAATCGACGGTTCGCCGGTACTTACCGAGCTTGACCTCCAACCATCGAAGTATTTCGTCGTGAGCGCCCACCGCGAGGAGAACGTGGATTCACCGGCACGGCTCCAGGCCCTGCTGGGATGTCTGGAAGCGGTCGCTGGTACCTACAGTCTTCCCGTCATCGTGAGCACCCATCCACGTACCCGGGATCGGCTCGAAAAGCTCGGAATCGACGTGAACAACAGCGCTATCCGTTGGCTCAATCCCTTCGGATTCAGCGACTACGTCAAACTGCAGATGCACTCCGCCTGCGTACTGAGTGACTCCGGCACCATTGCGGAAGAGTCCGCGATTCTCGGCTTCCCGGCGGTGACGCTTCGGGAGTCGATCGAACGGCCGGAGGCCCTGGACACCGGCTCGATCATGCTCAGCGGATTGGATCGGGACGACGTGCTGATCACCGTCGACGCCGCCATGACAGAGCGAGAACGAATCACTGCACCGGCGGAGTACCAGATCGATGACACCAGCCGTCGGGTGGTTCGATTCATCCTTTCGACCGTTCATCGCACCCATGAGTGGGCCGGAATCCGCCGATGACCAGGTTGACAGTCGAAGTCGTCCGGACGCGCGAGCCCACGTGGTCCCCGGGCCGCCGGGCATGTCGGAGGCCCGTGTGAACCTATCATTCGAAGCGATACTGATCGGCCTGGTCGCGCTGGCCGCGTTTGCGATCTTCGCTGTGTGCGTGACCAGCCAGAAGGTGTACGTAGCGACCGCGGTCAGCCTCTACATGCTGTCGCAAACACCCCAGGGTCACACCATCTCGGGACTCGGCATCGCAACGCGCGCGTTCGCGCTTGCGGTGCTGGCAACAGCCTGTTTCCTGCGCCCCCAGGCATACACGACGCGTGCGTCTCGAGCGCTCTTGGCGACGACAATTTGCGGAACGGGCGCCTACGCAGTGGAGATCTACAACCACGGGCGGTCCTCAAGCGCCATAGTTCCTGCTGTCGTCTACGTCCTCGTCGGGGTCCTCTTGCTTTCCGCAAGCCGAACGATTGATGCTGCGCAACTTCGCTCCGGCGTAGCTACAGCTATCGCAGGGGCCACGGGCCTCAGCATTCTGCTAGCCCTCGTAGCGCCCGGGACAGGATTGGTAGCCAACCGCCTCGCCGGTATCTTCCGAGACGCTAACTCTACCGGGTTCTTCGCGGGCCTGGGAGTTGTGATCAGCGTGATCAGCCCGCGCCTTCGTTTCCGGAACATCCTGCTCGGCATGTCCGCAATCGCTCTGATCTGGACCGCCAGCCGATCGGCGCTTTTGGCGGTCGCAGTCGCGGCTGTTCTGACCGGGGTGCGAGTCTTGATCACGAACGAGCGGAAACGTGCGCTGAAGTACGCAGTGGCCGGCATCGCGTGTGGGGCAATAATTTGGGCGAGCACCGCCCGCCAAAACCTACTTATTCTCCGCACACAGAACACCCGTGAGCCAGGCATTGAATACACCATGGAAATCGTGCGCGACCGTCCATGGATCGGCGTTGGCTACGGAAACAATCCTGTGGAAATCGCCAGCACGCCGCTGCGCTGGCTGGCCCAGGACGGAGTGCCGGCGCTGATCGCGGTGATGTTGGCTTACCTGATTGCATTGATTATCAGTTGGCGTCACGGTTGGACCGCATTCCTGGTTATGACCTTCGGCATTACCAGCTCGCTGTTCGAGGGTTGGTATCTTGCCGGCGGATCCGGACTCTTCATCGCATTCTGGCTGGCACACACGTCAACTCTCCGACAACCGTCGACGTCCGCCCATCCGATATCTCAAGAAATACCCATTCCGAACGTCCGCCGGAATAGCGAGTTCAGAACTCGCTGATGCATCCGCTATCCGACGTGCCCCACGAATTCCTTGCATACAGAGGCGTGTCTATGCCGTGCACCGACGGCTTCCTATCATGAAGGAGCATTTCAACGCCATGCTGAAAGGCAATCCGGCGGTCTCCAAGCCATGCGCCGGATTGTCAGGATATCGCCCTGATATCTTGGTGATCACGCAGTCCGTTTCACCCAATTTCGCCCCAGTTCTGGACCGACTCGCGACACGGTTCAACATCTTAGTCGTTTACCTGTACCCGACCAGTCCACGGGCCAGTTGGGGGGACTTGGAGATAAGGCATCCTTACATCGTTCTCTCGGACAGCTGGTTGAATGCGGCCAAGATCCTAGTCGCAGCGCTCCGACCGGGAGCGCCCAAGGCCTTGGTCGTCATGGGTTACAAGGGCCCGCTTCGGTTAAGCGCGTTGGTGGCCTTCCGCCTACGAAGGCGACCGATCGTGTCTAGGACCGACTCCAACGCCATCGCGCTGACTGGCGAACCGCGACTCAAACGAGCAGCGCGTCGACTCGCGTACCGAATGATCTTTCCCGCTCGCACCCGCATCTGGACGATCGGGCAGGCAAACACTTCCTTCTGGGAGTCCTATGTCGGCCGCGGCAATACGCACCTGATCCCGTATTCGACCCCAGTTCTACCGGACTCGCTCGGTCATCCTCCCAGTCCACGTAAATCAGACCCAACCCGCATGCGCTTCCTGTTTGTCGGCCGGCTCACGGCGGTCAAGGATGTCGGACTGCTCATCGACGCCTTCGAAGAACTGACCCGACCAGAGGAGCGGGAGTGGACACTCGCCATCGTCGGCGACGGCGAGTCCGCTGCCGACTGGACTCGGCGGGCTGCCAATGACGCGCGCATCAGCTTCCACGGTGCCGTGGACCATCATCGGCTGGATGAGCATTACCACCAGTCCGACGTCTTAGTGCTCCCTTCGCGCCAGGAGGCATGGGGACTGGTTGTCAGCGAGGCTCTCGGATTCGGACTGTACGCCGTCGTCAGCGACCGGGTCGGAGCTAGCGAACTCATCAGCGATCCCGCTTCCGGCACAGTCTTTCCCGCGGGCGACCGGACGGCGCTGATCGCGGCCCTCCGGCGCGCCGCCACGCAGCCGATGCGCCGACCGGTACCGCCGTACGATCCCACCGACGACATGGCCGATGATCTGGAAAAGCTGCTGGCAGGAGATGACGATGCCTATTGGTAAGCCCCGGCTGTCGTTGGGGGGTCTAGCGGTCGAGCAGTCCCTCGTCTCCGTGGGCTTCGACTGTGACACACCAGGCGCTGCACTGATCGAAACCGCTCCCCCGACCGTTCGCTACCGCACTGTTCTTGTCCAGAACGCCTGGAACGTCCTTCCAGATGGCGCTTTCCAGAAACATCTCAAGCGATATCCCCGCTCACACCGCCGAAGGGCCACGGCTCGTCGAGCCCTCGCCCGGTGGAACCTGTGCCGAACAGCCAAGGTGGTCTGTCTCACGCATGCCGTCGCGAGCCTCGTGAACCAAAGCCTCGGGATCCGCAGTGTGGTTGCCGAAGCAACGGTCCCGGTACACGACTGGTCCATCCACGACCGCCACCTCAAGAAGAGCGAAAACGCCAAACCCGCTTACGCGCTCGTCCCCGGCACCATTACCTGGTACAAACGACCGCAGGCTGCCCTCGATTGGCTAGCAGAGCATGAGCCGAACATCCGACAGATCAAGATCATCGGAAAGGACGATGGCTCGGGCTGCTTGCAGGACCTGCAGCGTTCAGCCGAGGAGCGATCGCTGCTCATCGAACAGCAGGTCGTTGACCATGCCAACCTGTATCCCCTGTACGCGGCCGCGGCCGTCACCATCCTGCCGAGCTCGTTGGAGAGCCTCGGTCTCGGGCTGAGCGAAGCACTGGTGCACGCATCGCGGGTCGTGGCGAGCGCTATTCCGGCTCACAGGGAAATCGCCGGCCGAGTCGGCACGGAAGCAGAGTGGATGTTCACCTCTAGCTCATCCGGCGGAGAGCAGGTCCGTCCGTCCCGCGCATCACAGATCACGCTAGAGGAAGCACGGACCGAATGGAGGCGGGTCGGTGAAGAACTGGAACTGGCGTCGCTCTAAGGCCGGTCAAGCTCGCTCTGAGGCTTGTCAAGATAGCCGTATCGGCGCATCCAGGGACGAAGCATCGTCGCGACACCGGTCCTCCAAGGGAGCCCGGCGGCCTGCCACCGAGCGTCGAGCTGGAACGTTCGAGTGCCTTGTTGGCGTACCGGATTGGCCACGAGTTGATGCCGCGTCAACTCGACAGCGGGCTGTTCGCGGTAGCCCCAGCGCGCCATCAGGTATGCGACGGCGTCGGAACCCAAGTCCTCGTAGCGGATCATGGGCGTTCCGATTGGTACGACTCGATCTGCGGCCGAGTTCATCGCCCACCAGTAACGGATGCCACGGATTCCGCCATGGGCAACCATCTGAGTTACGGCTCCTTGGGTCGTCACTTGGGCCTTGGGACGCGCGAGCGAGTACAAGACGCCTCGTGGATCACGTACGAGCCGGATCGCCGGGGTGTGTTCGAACGCCTCGAATCCGCCCGAAGCCCGCGCTAGGCCGTAGAAGAAGGGATGCTTGGATGAGTCCACAACCAGATGCGAGCCCGCTGACTCGGCCGCCGCCCCAACAGCGAGGTACAGCCGAGAGACTTCTGTGCAGTACCACTGCATCGTCTTGTTCAGTGGCAGTCGCAGCGTCTGCAGCCAGCTTCGATAGTTTCGGACGGGCATGACCCGACGATTGGTCTCCTGCATGAAGCGCCTGGTATCGGGGTCCAACAAGCCTTCGTACCTGCCGACGACCTCGCACCAGAACGAACATTCCAGAGGACGGTTCATGCATGCACAAAGGATTTCACTGTTTTCCATCGCTCCCCAGACGCCTATCAACTCTCCGACAGCTATGCCCCCATACTGGTCGGCGAGGTAACCCTCGAGATACGTACTACCGCTGCGTACCATGCCGACAAGTGATACGAGACCAGGCCTGCCAGCCGCTTGAGGGGTCTGCATCCCAGGATCCTAGCGGCCGCCAAGAGGCTGCAGATTCGTGCACGGAAGGAGTTCATGGCTGATGCCGAGCCCGGACACCCAGCCGCTCGGCCGCCGAGTGCTCAGGTCAAGCATGATCATGCTTGGAAACTCGGCTGCGATCCGGGGAACGACTTTTGTGACCCAGCTCGTCCTGTCACTCATCCTGTCCCGCTCGGACTTCGGCATCTGGGCGATTGCGCTTTCGGCTTCAGTGTTGCTCACCAACTTCCGTGGCGGCGGAATGCTGCAGTGGCTGATTCAAGGAGGCACCGAGCGCTACGTAGTCCGAGCCGGTCCGGCATTCTGGACATCTCTGGTCTTCAACGTGCTCCTGGGCACGTTGATCGTTGCGATTGCACTGCCCGTCTCCAAGTTCTACGGCGAACCGCAGGTCTTCGAGATCATGATCATCAGCGGTGCGAGCTTTCCGCTGATCACGTTGGGTGCCTTCTACAAGACTACGCTCTCGATCAAGCTCTGCATGGGCCAGGTCACCCTGATCGAAATCGCCAGTGCGGTCGTTCGCAGCGGTCTGACCATTTGCTTGGCGTTGACCGGTCTCGGGCCACTCAGCTTTGTTCTACCGCTGCCGGCTTCCTACATCGTCGAATCGATCATGGGTCACCACTACGAGCGGAGCCGGCCATGGCGTCTTTCTCGCCAACTCCGAAGCTGGCATCGGTTGGTCTTCCAGAACCGCTGGATCCTCAGCGGAACGCTTGTGACCACCCTGACGATCAATGTCGACTACATCGTTCTAGGTCGTTTGACATCACTTTCGACGCTTGGCGTATACTTCTTCGCCTATCAGCTCACATTCGTCACCGCAGTCCTGGTGACCGACAACGCGCGACGGGTGATGACGCCAGCTTTTGTGGCGGTGGATCCAAGTAGACGAACCAACGCTGTCTTGCGAGCGACTAATGCCTACCTGCTGTTCGGATCGCCGTTACTGCTTCTGCTCGGCGCGGTCGTCGGTGGTGTCGAGCCGATCATCTGGAGGGCCAAGTGGACGGATGCAATTCTCCCGATCCAGATCCTCTCCTTCAGCCTCCCATCACAACTGCTCACCGTGATCGCTCAGGCCTCCCTGCAAAGCAGCGGACGTTTCCGCGGTTGGACCGCTGTCAACGCTATCCGTGCATCCTTGGCTGCCGGCGGTGCGCTGGTGGCCGGCACGCTCTTCCGATCAGACGTTTCGGCGATTTGCGCGGTGATGGCACTGGCCTTCGTCGTCGGAAACCTCTCCCAGATCGTTCTGACTTTCTACAACCAGCGCATCGGACTGTTCAGCATGATCAGACAGACCTGGGCAGGGCTTCTCGCTGCTCCGGCATGCTTGATCGTCGTCCTTCTGCTGCTTCACCAACTGTCCCCCAGCCCGATAATCAGCGTGCTCACCGGTGGGCTCGTCTTCGTGGTGCTCAATGCGATCTGCATTGGAGTATTCGCTCGTCATGACGCGATGCAGCTGGCCAGGCTTGCCCTGCCGCGGCTCAAACGACTCGGTGATGTCGGATGACCACACATCGCTCCCGGCTGTACCGCGTCGCCGGCCGGCCTGTGTGCGCCCTGCCCTACGGTGCCAGCAACGCCGTCCGATCGAGCGGTGCCGATCGATATGTCGCGGTGACCGCCAAGCGAACGATCGTTCGTAGCCTTCTTCGCTTGGCAGCCAAGGCTCCGGACTCGGTCGCCATGGTGCCGATCCTCCCGCTTGACCAACTTCCGTCGCTGATCGACGCCTCGGCGGTTCTGGCACGCGTTGAAGCCACGATCGGCGCCGAACAGCGTCTTTGGCCGGTGGCATTCTGGCCGACCCAGCCTGGACGTGACCGTCTGTACCTCCATCTTCTGACCGATTCCGGCAAGTCCAGAGGATTCCTCAAGATCGCACGTGACGCCGACGCTTGTGGACTCAAGCACGAGGCGCGGGCGCTTCAGGAACGTCACGGCGGCTCTGGACTTCTCAGAACTCCGAAGGTGTTGGCATCCGGTGGCGACCCTGCGGAGAACACGTCTTGGCTGTTAGTAGAGCCGCTCCCTTCCGACGCACGCCCGGCTCGGCAAGCACCAGACCAGTTGTTGACAGAAATCAGTGGGCCGGTCCGGCATGTCTCCACAGAGGAGCTCGACCAGTTGAGTTGGTGGCAGACGTTGGGCGAACGATTGTCAGACGCGCCATTGGAGCTGCGACGCGCGGTCGACCGGCTCATTCCCTATGGGGTCGACGTCGCATCAATACACGGCGACCTCCGTCCCCACAACATGGTTGCGTCCCGAACGCGCATCTGGGTCTACGACTGGGAAGAATCGGCACTGGACGGACCGGCCGGGACAGACGCATTCAGTCTCAGGGTTCTCGGCGGCTCGCTGCGAGATCTTGTTCGGCGCATCCGCAGCCTGACGACGGATGAGCGGAACGCATTCGTCTGGTCTTGCGCCTTTGGTTGGGCACGGGCGAGTCTTCCTTGGCGATCCGCTACACACGCATGGAATGAATCTGGAGGATGGAAGCAATGAGCTACAGCGCACACTTCGCAAACGAGCACGAGGCCGAGCGCTACGACACGGACCAGTATGCGCCCAGCGCCTACGCGACGTTGCTTTGGGAGATCGAACAGCAGCAACTGGACGAAGTCCTTGGCACCATGGCGCCAAGACAGTTCGATCACCTCGACTTCGCCTGTGGCACGGGCCGTGTCCTCCAGCATGTTGTGCCACAGGCTGCGAGCAGCACAGCGATCGATGTTTCGGAAGCGATGGCCGCTCGAGCACGAGCACGCGTTCCATCCGCCACAGTCATCACCCGTGACATCACCCGCGGCGGCGAGATCGAAGGCAGCTATGACGTGGTGACGGCCTTCCGGTTTATTCTCAACGCGGAGCCACAGCTACGGGAGGCAGGATTGAATGCGCTGGCGGCGCGCCTTCGAAACAGCTCCTCCATTTTGATCTTCAACAACCATGGCCATTTGCTCAGCCACAAGGCCCTGCTAGCCGTTCCACATTGGATCCGCCGGCGTGGCGCCAGGCGGCAAAGCGGGAATCTGATGACTCATCGGAAGGTTGTTGTGACCGCCCGTCAGTCGGGGCTCCAGGTTCAACGCGTCGCGGGATGCGGTGTGCTAGGTGGCCGTTTGGCGAAAATGATTCCGCGAAGTGCCGCGGTTCGAATCGAGCGTTGGGCAGCAAGGTCACCGTTGAGTTGGTTTGGAAGCAATCAACTGTATGTAGCCCGACGAGAGTCCTGACACAGTGGCCGAGACATGTCACCATCGAAGAGGATCAATGGTAGCCGAACCGTGCGTTCAGACGTCCGGCGATGCGCTGAAAAGTGGTGAGCTCGCCGCTCCCGAGCTCGGCTCTCCACCGCTCATCAGCGGTGATGCCCCCGATGGAATCCATCAGGATCGGATTTCCCGGGATTGCATGGAACGTGCCACGCGGGGGCATTGCGCAGACGCCGAGGTCCTCGACACCGAGTTGGCCATAGACGCGGTTAATTGTCGCCAACGGGGCGGCGCAGAACGATTCGTAGTTGATTAACATCCGCTGGTCTGAAGGCACTGTTCGAAGCATCCGCAGCACATTCGAGTTGGCCGAAACCCATGCTCTCGCCGCCTCGGCCATGCTGGCGCCAGTACGGCGGATCCGCGACGCCGCCACAGCACGCCCATCTCGGACTAAATGGACCACAAACGTGTCTGAAGGTCTTTCCAGATGAAGCGCCTTCATCCTCCCAGGCGACTTCGTCGAATCGATCACACCTTCTGCTTGCCGTGCACGGCAGATGGTTTCGAAGAGCCGCCAGCTGTTCGAGGCACTGATGAGCTGGGCTTGAGCCGAGGCGTTGACCCGAGCAAGAGCTTGCAAACCGCCGGATGCCCCCGCCATCAGCATGGCCTGGGCGATTCGACGCCCCGGGCCTAAACCGCGACCGCCTGCAGTCACCTCGAAATCCGACCAAGTCGTGATAGAGCGTCCGAGCTGGTCACTCAAGGCATCCTTCACCGCCGACCAGAAGAGACACCTGCCGAGGGTCGCCCCACAGGCACACCTTCGTGTCTGTGGGGTGATGGAAAGGCGGTGGACCTCTCCAGTGCTGATCAGCTGAGGATGAGTGCCGAGGACAACGTCCAGCAACGATGACCCTGAGTGCCCGTCCCCCGCGATGTAGAGCAATCGCGTCCGGCTTCCGTTCCCATCCGTCACAGCGGGATCCTATAGTCCAGCGTCTGCGGACACGGAGCCACCTTGGTACACCGCCGGAAAGCTACAATCAGGAACCACGGACTGCTACGGATCGATTGGCTGAACGGGTGCCATGCGTTAGTTTTGCGACATCACACGAAAACCCGCCCGCCGGCCGCCCCCTCGCTCCCGCCAGACACCGGCTGTAACAATCGTCCATTCGTTGGACTCCGCTGAGGTGGTCTCATCAACTAGACATCGGCCCAACCGGATGCGGTGCATGCCCCTGGCGCTCGTTTTGTTCGTATACTTCCTTACGCTGTCTGCATGCGGGTCAACGGCGCCTCAGGTTCCGAAAGTTACCGTGTCATCCCGTGATATCGACTACTCAGCCGTGACCCATCAAGTTGGCGCTTATGCGGTCGGTCCGATGTCAGACCAAATTCAGCGGGCGGCTCAACTCGGTTTTACTATAGTACTCGGGTCATCGGTCACCGCCTCAGGTACCTATCAGGAGGCACTTCGGTCATCGGGGATGAAGGTGGTCGATAGCACCCCCCAGAAGATGATCTACCAGGCGGTTTGCCCTGCAGGATCGGGTGGTTGCCACAAACTCGGACCCGTTCAGATGAATACTCTTCGTCGGCAGCTGACCACCTACGTAAGGTCGCGATCGTCGAGCAGCACGACAGCGGCGTATTACATTCTCGACGATTATGTACCCGGCCTCGCGACGGTGCTGGCATCTGCGTACAACACGATCCGAGAGGCGGATCCTCATCGAGCGACTGTTTGCGCATTGGCTCTGCCGGTGGTGCAGATCAACGCCGATCAGACCCAGGTGACCGGAGCAATCACCAAATTCCGACGAGCTCTTCGCAACTATTCACCTTCTTGGTGCAATGCGGTGATGATCTACGCCTACGCTCGCTCAAGCCGTACACCGGAGACTCGCGGCGAGTACGACTGGCGAATGTCCACAACGCTTTCGAAAGCAGTCTCAGCGCTGCGGGCACGGGGATGGTCGCCGACACGGTCTCCTCTGATTGGAGTGCCTCAGGCTTTCGGTTATTGGCCGCGGCTCCCGTCCGCAGGATCCCCCGGCCCCGGACAGTATCGATCGGCCCCGACCGAATCGGAGTTGGCCGATCAGATCACGGCTTATTGCAAAGCTGGTGCCGTGTCCATCGTCGGATATGCTTGGAACGACCAAAGCTCGGGCCACGTTAGTGAGCTGTACAACACCGAAGCACTCAGGAAGGGCTTCACGACAGGTGTCAGGGATTGTCGGACGAGCTACTGGGGCTAGACCGGAGACTTGAGACTTGTGACGGCCCGGCTGGATTCCTCTGCTTCATGCGTAGCTCGCAAGCACTAAGACTGATCCCAGAGACCGCCGAACAGTTCGATCAGCGGCCGAGTCAGCGCGTCGATCTGATCGGCCATACGGTCAACCACCGCGCTAGCGCGCCTATAGGGGTCGACGATGTCCGAGTCCGCGACCGATCGAGGCTTCACATTCTGTCTGTACCTGGCAGCTTCAAAGGCAACTTCCTTTACCAGCGATTTCTCAGAGTATCTGGCATCGCGTGGATCGTTTGAGATACTGGGCATGATTCTTGCCAAATCGGAAAACTCGGCCAACGCAAAAGTGCGCCGCACCGTCCGCGGCGATAGTCGCACCACGTGTGACCGGTGTGCACGTGTAGCACAGAGCACGAGGTCCGCTTCTTGGAGCATCTCGGAAGTCAGTTGACGCGCTTTGAAAGCCGACGCATCCGCACGGGCGCGAATGAGCCGTTTGCGAATCCGCTGGTCCATGTCTGCACCGACCAGGGCAGCCGTTCCGGCGCTCGAAATCTTGATTCCGCCGAGCGTCAATCGGGACGTTAGCAGCCGCTCGGCATACGGTGAACGGCAGACGTTTCCAGTACAGACGATCAAGATATGGCCGCGCACCAAGTCGGTATCCATACAATGAGACTATGCGGCTGATACGGGACCCAGTACGACTTCCAATCGGTGGACACTGCGTCAATGATCAATCAACCTGGTCCACATCGGCCACCGCCAGGACGACGACTGAAGCAACGACTCCGCGATCAACCACCCCTCGGTCGAGGCCAAGTATCCCGAACGCTGGCAGCTTTCAACTCTCGGATGGTAATTCCGAGTCTCAAATCGCACAAACCATCGAATATACTGTGATCGCTCTGGCTGCGTCCGACTGCACGAAGCATCTCACCAGCCCGGCTGAACGTATTATTGACCCATGTCAGCCATTCGGGGGAGTGGGCTACGCGTAGTTCACCGAACACAACCACTGCGAGGCAGTCCGCCCGCACTTTGCCGCAGTTGCGGTCGTGAGATTGAGACGTTCGCATCGATCCAGCAGGGCTACATGGTCCAACGACTCTGGCAGCATGTCGATACCACCGACTGCTACGTGGCCCAGCCGTGGAACACGGATGACGCCGAGCGGCGACTGGACAGGAATATTACTACACAGTGAACCCTCCGTACACTTAGTCGTTTCGGCTTCGGCTGCGTTGTACATCCACAGCATGAACTATGCCGACTGTCGCTCGAGTCGACAACACCGACGTCGGAAAGGACACGTGCGGCAGCCCTAGTGTCGCGATGCCGATATTGCCGACCGACCGCCGAGCGCACCGGCTATCGGAACCTCATGAGCAATCCGGAAGCCATACCGGCATCGCCACCCACAGGGCCTTGGACAACACCACACCTCCGCGGGCCTACAGCCCATTCCCCCGCGACTGCGCTCGTTAGACGATCACGCCTTACACCGACACCTCGTCACGAGCCGATGCCAGCGACTGCGAGACCGGTCGAACACGAGTGATTGCTGTTGACGGTCGCAGCGGATCCGGAAAGTCAACCCTGACGAGCAAGCTGCAAACAGCACTCGATTGCGCCGTCGTACACACCGACGATGTGGCTTGGTACTTCACGATGTTCGACTGGGCCAGCGAAATGGCGGAACTCGTCATCAGGCCGGCCCATCGCGGATAGGCAGTCGACCGGGCCGAGGTTGACGGCTTCCTGAGGGCCGTAGGAGAACACAGCGACCGCGGCGCCCGCCTCAAAGCCTTCTTCGGATGCATGTACTACGCCGGGCTAAGACCGGAGGAAGCCGCCGAACTTCACGTCGCCAATCTGACGACTCTCCCCGAGCAAAAGGACACGTGGGGCGAGATCCATCTGACCCATTCGATACCCCGGTCCGGGAGCCGCTGGACCGACAGCGGCAAGCCGCGCGAGCAGGCGCCACTCAAAACACCGTGCCGCCGGCGAGACCAGATCAGTGCCAATGCATCCCGAGCTGGCTGAGCTTCTTCGCCAGCACCTCGACGCCTATGGCTCCAGCCCGGACGGCCACATCTTCGTCGGCGCCCACGGCGGCGCCGTCACCGACCGCACCTACCTTCAGGTCTTCCACGAAGCCCGCGGGGCGGCGTTCACGTCGGAAGAGGCAAGCTCCCCACTGATGGACGTTCCCTACGCGCTCCGGCATGCAGCCGTCTCCACCTGGCTGCGCGCTACCGGTGACGCACCACAGGTCGCCGCCTGGGCCGGTCACAGCGTCGCGGTACTGCTGAGGGTCTACGCAAAGTGCGTCTCCGGCGCCCAGGGCTCCAACCTCGAGAGGATCCTGGACGCCACCGGGCAGTCCTGACCGCGTTCCCGTGGGACGCTATTGGGACGAAATGCTCGTTCCCAGCCGGATCCAGCCGGTCACAGCCGGTCACAGCCGGAATGCCCTCGCTGGCCCCTGGCCGGCGTTTGGGCTGGTCAGGGGCCCTTTTCGGGCGGGTGGCAGGTGATGGATTCGAACCAACGTAGGCGAAGCCGACGGTTTTACAGACCGCTCCCTTTGGCCACTCGGGCAACCTGCCGTGCTCCCACCGAGGTGGCAGCGAGAGGCAACGATAGCAACTTCGACACCGGTTACGCGAACCGGCAATAATCTGGTCCAATCCGACCAGGACGCGACCCCGGATCAAGGAGATGAGATGGCCTCGGACAGCTCGTTCGACATCGTCAGCAAGGTCGACCGACAGGAGGTCGACAACGCCATCAACCAGGCCTCCAAGGAGGTCAGCCAGCGGTTCGACTTCAAAAACACCGGAGCCTCGGTCAAGTGGTCCGGCGAGCTGGTCGAGTTGGAAGCGTCGACCGAGGAACGCGTGAAGGCCGTCCTGGACGTCTTCCAGTCCAAGCTCGCCCGCCGGGGCGTCAGCCTCAAGGCGCTCGATGCCGGCGAGCCCAGGACCTCCGGCAAGGTGGCCAAGATCACCGCCTCCATCAAGGAGGGCATCGACTCCGACAACGCCAAGAAGATCACCAAGCTGATCCGCGACGAGGGTCCGAAAGGCGTCAAGGCGCAGATCCAGGGCGATGAGCTGCGGGTCAGCAGCAAGAGCCGGGATGCACTGCAGGAGATCCAGTCGCTGATCAAGGACCAGGACTACGACTTCGCAGTGCAGTTCACCAACTATCGGTAACCCTGGCTGAACGGCGCGAGGCGGGCCTGGTGCTCACGTCCACGCGATCCTGCTCCTCCGCGATGTCACCGTAGAGTCGTGGGCGTCGGACAGCAGCCAGACTGTGAGGGCTCGCAGACGGCCGGCATCAGCATCGTCCTGCACCTCGCCGCCCTGGGCATCCTGACCTTCGGCTGGTCGGTGATGCGCAGCCGGGTGGTGCCTTCGATCGTCCGCAGCGGCTGGTGGATCCTGCGGCGAATACTCCAGCTGGTCTGATCGGCTCCGCGAAGCGGCGACGCCACCGCGGAGCTAACCGGCGACCTGCTGCGGCGCCTCGCCACCGCGGCCACGCTCCGCCTGCTGGGCGCGCATGTCCTCGACGACGTCCGGCCGGCCGGTCAGATAGCGCGAACCGGCCGCCACGCCCCAGAAGTACAGGGCCAGCGCGATCGCTGCGACGACGACCGAGTCCCAGGGTGCCGGGATCAGGTTCTTACCGCCGAACGTGCCGATGAACGACATCGCGTACAGCACGGCGAGGTAGACGACCAGCCACAGGCCGCCGACCAGCTCACCCACTCCGTGGTGCTGGACGAGGTAGGTCACCGCGTACCAGATCAGACCGACGACGATGATCGGGATGGTCAGCCGGAGCTCTGACCAGTCCACCCAGTAGATGACCAGTGCGCTGATCACGAAGGCGATCGGCGCGATGATCATCATCCCCGGCAAGCGATTGGCTCGGGTGGACAGCCCCGCCCTCCGGAACGCCAGCAACGAGATCGCGCCGATCGAGAACGTGAACGCCGCCAGGGTGCCGGTGACGCCGACGATCGAGTGCCAGCTGGGCAGCGGCAACAGGAACAGGATGCCGAGCAGGAAATTGAATCCCAGCGCTCGCCGCGGCACACCCGAACCCTGGTGCACCTTCGCCAGCCAGCGCGGGAAGAAGCCGTTCTTGGACAGGCCGAACACATTGCGCGCATTCGCGGCGGTGAAGACGATCCCGGACCCGGACGGGGAGATCATCGAATCCGCGATCAGAATCCAGTACAGCCAGCTGAGCCCGACCAGCATGGCGATCTGGGCGAACGGCGAATCGAAGTTGACGCCGCTCCAGCCGTGGCCGAGCAGGTGCTGCGGTACACCGAACAGGAAGGCCAACTGCAGTGCGAGGTAGAGCACGATCGTGGCCAGGATCGTGGTGATCAAAGCCGCCGGGATGTCCTTGCGCGGATTGCGGACCTCACCGGACAGCTCGACGATGTTGCGGAAGCCGGTGTAGGCGAAGACCATACCTGCGGTGGCGATCGTGCCGAGCGCGGCACTCATGCCGTACGGCGCAAAACCACCACCTGCCGCGATGTTGGACGGGCCGCCGGCACCGCCGGAGTGATCGAATCCGCTGATCAACAGCATCACCACACACGTGGTCGGGATGAAGACCTTGATCGCGGTGATGATGTTGTTGCTCCGGGCGAAGATCTGGACGCCGAAGTAGTTGATCACGACGAAGACCGCCATCAGCACGATCGCGATGAGGATCCCGATCACGGTCAGCCGGCTGCCGTTGTACAGGCCCGGTATGTAGGAGCTGGCATATTGGACGACGCCCGCCGCCTCGGTCGGCGGGTTGCCGACGTAGGTGACCCACATGCACCAGCCGACAATGGCTGCGGCGAGCCGGCCGTTGGAGTAGAGCGGGTAGCGCACCAGACCGCCCGATTCAGGATGCACCATCCCCAACTCGGCGAAGACCAGCGCAACCGCAAGCATCACGGCACCGCCGATCACCCATGCGATCAAGGACGCCGGTCCCGCCGACTGGGCTGCGTACATCGCCGAGAACAGCCACCCGGATCCGATCACGCTTCCGATGCCGGTTGCCACCAGCGACCAATATCCGAGCGACTGCTTCAGATTGCGATCTTCGCGGACGACAGGCTCCGTCGTCGTTGCCATGCCATGCCTCCTTCTGGACATGGCACCCTTACCCCGTTGCCGGGGACGCTGAAACGCCGCCTCAGTCCGGCACGTTCGCCAGGTCGGCCAGCCAGGTCGTGCCCTTGGCGTCCGACGGCATCCGCCAGTCGCCTCGCGGCGACAGCGTTCCGCCGTAGCTCACCTTCGGCCCGTTGGGGATGGCCGACCGCTTGAACTGGTTGGCGAAGAACCGCTTGATGAAGACCTCGAGCCACTTCTTGATCGTGGTCAGGTCGTAGGCCAGCCGCTTGGCCTCCGGGAATTCCGGCGGCCACTGGCCGGACTCGACGTCGTGCCAAGCGTGCCAGGCCAGGAAGGCGATCCGGCTCGGGCTGAAGCCGTAGCGCAGCACGTTGAAGAGCGTGAAGTCCTGCAAGGCGTACGGCCCGACGGTGTCCTCGGTGCTCTGCGGCCGCTCGTTCTCCCGGGCCGGGATCAGCTCCGGTGAGATCTCCTGTTCGAGGATCCTCTGCAGCACTTTGTCGGTCTCCGGCTCGAACTGGCCGGTGCTGATCACCCAGCGGATCAGGTGCTGGATCAGCGTCTTCGGCACTCCAGTGTTGATCGCGTAGTGCGACATCTGATCACCGACACCGTACGTCGCCCAGCCGAGTGCGAGCTCGGAAAGATCACCGGTACCCAGTACAATCCCGCCGCGCTGGTTGGCCAGCCGGAAAAGGTAGTCGTAGCGCATCCCGGCCTGGACATTCTCGAAGGTCACGTCGTAGACCGGCTCGCCCTTGCCGAACGGATGGCCCATGTCGGTGAGCATCTGCGTCGCCGCCGGACGGATGTCGACCGTCTCGTACGTCGCTCCGATCGCTTCCATCAAAGCGATCGCGCTGTTGTAGGTGGTGTCACTGGTCGCGAAGCCCGGCATGGTGAAAGCCAGGATGTCGCTACGCGGCCGGCCGAGCCGGTCCATCGCATTGGCTGCGACGATCAAGGCGTGGGTCGAGTCCAGACCGCCGGACACCCCGATCACGATCTTGGGCCATGTCCGACTCCCTTGGGCGATCGCACGCAACCGCTGCTCCAGACCGGAGACCTGGATGTTGTACGCCTCGTAGCAGTCCAGCGCCAGCCGCTCCGGATCGTCCGGCACGAACGGGAACCGGTGCACCGCCCGCCGCAGACCAAGATCACCGGAGGGAGGCTCGAACTCGAAGTCGATCATCCGGTATTGATGATCACCTGTACGTCGCCGCACCGAGCGCGCGTTGTCGTCGAAGGTGCCCATCCGGATCCGGTCCATCCGGATCCGGTCAAGATCGACATCGGCGACCGTACGCTGCGGGCCGTCGGGAAACCGATCACCCTCGGCGAGGAGCTCGCCCATCTCGTAGATCATCGTCTGGCCGTCCCAGGACAGGTCCGTCGAGGACTCCCCCTGTCCTGCGGCCGCATACAGATAGGCCGCCAGGCAGCGGGCCGACCCGGACCGGACCAGCAGTCGGCGGTCCTCGGCCCGGCCGACAGTGATCGGGCTGCCGGAGATGTTGGCCAGCACCGTGGCTCCGGCCAGCGCCGCCTCGGCACTCGGTGGCACCGGCACCCACATGTCCTCGCAGACCTCGACATGCAGCACCAGGCCGCGGACATCCGTGGCCCCGAAGAGCAGGTCGGGCCCGATCGGCACCTCATGATCACCGATCGTGATCATGCCGGAGACCTCGTCGCCGGAGCCGAACCACCGCCTGTCGTAGAACTCCCGGTAGGTCGGCAGATACGTCTTCGGCACCACCCCGAGGACCCGTCCGCGATGAATCACCACAGCGGTGTTGAGCACCCGATGCCGATACAGCAGCGGCGCGCCGACGACGATCACCGGCAGCAGCTGCTCCGACGCCGCCGCCAGCTCGGTGATCGCCTGTTCGACCCGCTGCAGCAACACGTCCTGCAGGAAGAGATCGTCGGTGGCATACCCGGTCAGGCACATCTCCGGGAAGATCGCGACCGCGACCGAGTCGTCGTGGCAGCCCTGCGCCTGCTCCAGGACCGCAGCCGCGTTGGCGGCTGGGTCGGCGATCGCAACCGGCACCGTACACGCGGCGACCCGGGCGAATCCCTGGGCGTACGCGTTGGAGAAGTCCACGGACCCGAGTCTATGGGCTCTCCGACCACGGGCAGACCCGGCGGACGCCGGGAAGGGTCCGTGGCCGGATGTGCGTCGGCGCAGTCCGGCCCAAGCTGGACCTCATGATCCTCAGTGCCCGCAATCTCGTCATGACCTACGGCATCGCCGACACCGCATCACATGCGCTGGCCGGTGGCGACCTGGACATCGACGCCGGTTCCCTGGCCGTCATGGGGCCGTCCGGTTCGGGCAAGAGCACCCTGCTGCACTGTCTGGCCGGGATCCAGCGACCTACCGCCGGCTCGGTCGTGCTCCGCGGGACCGACCTGACGTCGATGTCGGACCGGGAGCGTACGGCGCTGCGGCGCACCGACTTCGGCTTCGTCTTCCAGTCCGGGCAACTGGTCGCCGAGCTGCCGGCGGTCGAGAACGCCGCACTGCCGTTGATGCTCGACGGGACGGGCCGTAAGGCAGCGATCCGGCGAGCCGCCGGCTACCTGGCGCTGGTCGGCCTGGCCGGCCTGGAGGGGCGACGGCCGGGCGAGCTGTCCGGTGGTCAGGCCCAACGGGTCGCCATCGCCCGGGCGCTGGTCACCGAACCCAGCGTCGTCTTCGCCGACGAGCCGACCGGTGCGCTCGACCAGAGCACCGGCGAGGAGATCCTGCACGTACTCGTCCGCGCCACTTCGCAGGCCGGGGCCGCGCTGGTCGTGGTGACCCACGATCCCGCCATCGCCCGGCACTGCGCCCGTACGGTGGTGATGCGCGACGGTCGCATCGTCGCCGAATACCACGCCCGGCCGCCGGTCCCTGAGCCTGTTGAAGGGCCCGGACCTTTCGAAGGGCCGTTCCTGCAAAGAACCGCGTGATGATCGCTCTTCGTCTCTGGTGGCTGCTGCTGCGCCGGCAGTCCGAACAACGTCTGGTGATCATGCTCGCCGTGATCGCCTTCGCAGTCTCCACCGGTGCCCTGCTGACCGTGCTGGGCGGTCTCGGAGCCTTCACCGCCCGCAACGCGGGCACGACCGGCGGGCTGTACGTGCTGCTGGCCCAGATCGCCACGGTGATCCTCGTCATCCCGGTGGTCACCCTCGGCGGTTCGGCCGCGCGGCTGGCAATCTCCCGACGGGACGACCGACTGGCGGCGCTCCGGCTGGCCGGCGCGACCAGCGGGCAGATCGGCATCATCGCGATCACCGACGCCGGCGCACAGGCCCTCGCCGGAGCGATCGTCGGCATCGGGCTCTACCTGGCCGCGCTGCCAGGGGTCGCCATGATCAACTTCCAGGGACGGCCGTTCCGGTGGTCGGAACTCCTGGTCTCCCCGGGACTGCTGGCGGTCACGGTCGCCGGCGTCGTCCTGCTCGCCACGGCTTCGGCGGTGCTCACCCTGGCGCGCATCGCGATCAGTCCGCTCGGCGTCGCCCGCCGTACGTCGCCCAAGTCGGTCAGCGCCATCCGGGTCGCGATCGCGATCGTGGTGCTGGTCGCCTGGGTACCGGTGACGAAACTGCTCGGCTCGAGTGCCGGCCTGATCGCCGGCATGATCGTCTTCGGTCTGTGTTTTGCCGTTCTCAATCTGATCGGCCCTTTCGTGCTCGGTCTGATCGGCCGTCTCAGTGTCAATCGGGCGAATTCGGTACCGAAGCTGCTGGCGGCACGCCGGCTCACCGATGATCCGCGGGCAACCTGGCGCCCGGTGGCGGGGGTGACTCTGGCCACCTTCATCACGGGCGTACTGAGTATCGGCCCGGCGATCGCCGCCCAGACTTCGCCGGGTGACCCTGACGAGGCCCACCTGCCCGCCGACATGATGACGGGATCCCTGCTCACGCTGGTGATCGCGGCGTTGCTGGCCGCCGTCTCGGTCGGCGTCAACCAGGCCGCCCGGGTTTACGACCTGCGTGATCAGTATCGGATGCTGCACCTGGTCGGGACCGATGCATCGGTGATCAAGCAAGCCAGGATGCGCGAGACCGGCCTGCCCCTGGTGGCTTCGATCGCGATCGCAGCGCTCGTCTCGCTGATCATCGTCGCCCCGTTCGGCGTCATGCTGATCGGCGCGGCTCCGGGCGGCATCGCGATGTTCGCTGGTGGAATCGTCATCTGCCTGGCCATGGTGTTGGGCGCGGTCGCTCTCAGCCAGCCGTTGGTGGACAGGGTGCTCGCGTCCGGATCGATTCCTGCGGCTGAATGAAACGGGTGTTGAATAGCGCGGTGCTCCGGATCGCGTCCTTCAATGTCAACGGCCTGCGCGCCAGTGTGCGCCGCGGCTTCGACGTCTGGCTGAAGGACCGCGAGCCCGAGATCGTCGGGCTGCAGGAGGTGCGTGCCTCCGCCGACCTGCTGCCGACGCTGGACGGCTATCACCTCAGCTATCACCCCGGATCGCTGGCCGGGCGCAACGGCGTCGCGGTGCTGACCAAGGACGCGCCGGTCGCCGTACGGCTCGGCTTCGGCAACCAGCGCTTCGATCCCGAGGGTCGCTACCTCGAAGTCGATCTTGCACCGACCGGCACCCGGCCGGCACTGACGATCGGATCGCTCTACCTGCCCAAGGGGGATCGTCCGGACGACGGCCCGGCAGCGATGGCCAAACACCGCCGCAAGCTGGCCTTCATGAGATCCCTGCGGGCCTACCTGAGCAGGTCCCGGCGGGCCGCCCAGGCGGCTGACCGAGAGTTCCTGATCATGGGCGATTTCAACATCGCCCACACAGCCCTCGACTTGCGGAACGACCGCGCCAACCAGCGCAATTCCGGCTTCCTGCCCGACGAACGGGACTGGTTCGGCTCGATCCTCGGACCGCGGAGCCTGATCGATGTCGTCCGCAGCCTGCACGGCGACCAGGAGGGCCCCTACAGCTGGTGGACCTGGCGGGGGCGCGCCTTCGACCAGGACACCGGCTGGCGGATCGACTACCAACTGGCCACCCCTGACCTGGCCAGGTCTGCGATCCGCGGCGGCACCGACCGGGAACCGAGTTACGAGGCCCGGATGAGCGATCACTCCCCGGTCGTCGTCGACTACGACCTGTAACTCCTTCATCTCTGGTCGCACCCGCTACGGCCTGGATATGCTGCCGGTAAGCCAGCACCCGGGCAGGGAGGCGGGATGAAGCGTCGACTCCGACAAGGCATTCGACGAGTCCGTGTCCGCGCTGCTCTGGCACTGGCCGGGGTGGCGGTGCTCGCAGTCAGCAGCACCACGGCAGCCTGGACCGACACCGCGCCGGTCACCGGCACGACGCTGTCGGCACTGACGGTCCCACCGGCGACTGGAATCACCTGCCAGCTGACGAATCCGAGCAGCGGCTACTACATGGGTCTGACGATCCGGGCGACGGTGCCGACCGGCGCCCAGTACTCCTACCAGGTGCAGCTCGTCCGGCTGGCAACACCCGACACGGTGATCTGGAGCCATGCGCCGACCTCGAGCATTGGCGGGGCATTGACGTATGTCTTCACCCAGGCCGACATCATCGCCGACCAGCCCACCGCCGGCAGCCAACACATCGACTACTACGCGAAAGTCATCGTCCAGTTGGCGAACACCATCAGTTGGCAGTCGACGCCGACCCAGATCAACTTCGACGCGCAGAACGCTCCTGGCGGGGTATTCGGCGTCGGTGCCGGTGTCTACTTCGGGAGCGTCCAAGGCTCGACCTCGCCGGGCGGCCAGCCGGGCCAGTGCACGACCTGATGCGCAATTCTGCGTGATTCGGACCAGGCCGTACAGAAAAGAACACTCGCCCATTAGGCTGCTGTCATGTCACAGCTCGATCTGCTGCCCCGCCCGAAGTCCGTCAGCCAAGGCGACGGCACGTTCACCCTGACCGCCGATCTGGCGATCTCCGGACCTGCGGAATGGGCCGCGATCGTACGCCGCCTGCTGACCCCGGGAACCGGCCTCGATCTGCCGCCGGCCGACGACGGCGCCCTCAAGATCATCCGGGACGACGACCTGGACGCGGAGGCGTACGCGCTCTCGGTGACCGCGGCCGGGATCACCATCACCGCCGCCGACGACCGGGGCGTCAACTGGGCCACTCAGACCCTGCGGCAGCTGCTGCCGGCGCAGACCTTCGGCCCGGCGCCGATCAGCTCGGGGCTCGCGGTTTCCGTGGTCGAGATCGCCGACGAACCGCGCTTCGCCTGGCGCGGGGTGATGCTCGACACCGGCCGACACTTCATGCCGTACTCCGACGTGATCTCATTCATCGACCTGCTGGCGATCCACAAGTACAACACCTTCCACCTGCACCTGACCGAGGACCAGGGTTGGCGGTTCGAGTCCAAGAAGTACCCGCAACTGACCCAGCACGCGAGCTGGCGCTCCGAGACCAGGAATCCTCACTGGGCGGCCGGTGACGGCACCCCGCACGGCGGCTACTACACCCAGGACCAACTGCGGGCGATCGTCGCCTACGCCGGCCAGCGCGGCATCAATGTGGTGCCGGAGATCGAGTTCCCGGGCCACGTCCGGGCGATGCTGGCGGCATTCCCCGAGCTGGGCAACCATCCCGAGGACGCACCTGGCGCCGCGACCACCTGGGGCGTCTTCCCCGAGGTCCTCAACATGAGCGACGCCTCGCTGGAATTCGCCTTCGACATCTGGGAAGAGGTCCTGGAGATCTTCCCCAGCAAGTACATCCACGTCGGCGGCGACGAGTGCCCGCGGGTCGAGTGGCAGCAATCCGATGCGGCCAAGCAGCTCGCCTACGACAGGGGGCTTCCCGGTGTCGACCATCTACAGCGCTGGTTCACCGAGAAGCTGCGAGACTGGCTGGCCGAGCGTGGCCGGCAGCTGGTGGGTTGGGACGAGATCAACGATGAAGGCATCCTGACCGGTGCGGTCACGATGGCCTGGAGGGACGAGAAGTACGGCGTGATCGCGGCCGAGGCGGGTGGCCAGGTGGTGATGTCGCCGGTCAGCAAGACCTACTTCGACTACTACCCCAGCACCGACGACGCCGAGCCGTACAGCATCGGTGGCGGCATCACCACCGAGCGCGCCTACAGCCTGGAACCGACCGAGGGCATCCCCACCGAGCTCCATGATCGAATCCTCGGCACCCAGTGCCAGATCTGGACCGAATACATGCCGTCGGCCCGGCGCGTGCAGTACATGCTCTACCCGCGAGCCTGCGCCCACAGTGAGGTCGCCTGGTCCGACCCCGAGGGACGCAGCTGGGAGGAATTCTCCGGCCGTCTCGAAGGACATCTCACCCGGCTGGACGCACTCGGCGTCAACTACCGGCCCGAAGCCGGACCGCTGCCCTGGCAGCAGGGCGGCACCGGTGCCTGGGAGCGGCCGCAGCAACACCGCAAGAACGCTTCCCAGGGCTGACTCACCGCCGCCGGGCGGGCCTGGCATCATCGCACCATGACCGCACCGGGGCCACCAGCCACACCGCCGCCGGCTGCGCCGGACCGCCGCATCTTCATGATCGGCAACGCGCATCTCGACCCGGTATGGCTATGGCCCTGGCAGGAGGGCTACCAGGAGGCCCGGGCGACCTTCCGCTCGGCGCTGGACCGGATGGACGAGTACGACGATTTCGTCTTCACCTGCGACCAGATCGTCCTGCTCTCCTGGGTCAAGGAGTCCGATCCCGAACTCTTCGAACGGATCCGGGAGCGCGTGGCCGAGGGCCGTTGGGTCAATGTCGGCGGCTGGTGGGTCGAGCCGGACTGCAATATGCCGATGGGCGAGTCCTTCGCCCGACAGGGGCTGTACGGCCAGCGCTTCCTGATCACCGAATTCGGTCGGCCGGCGACGGTCGGCATGAATGTCGACCCCTTCGGCCACAACGCCATGATCCCGGCGATCCTGCAGGCCCAGGGCATGGACAGCTACACCTTCCTGCGACCCGGCCCGCATGAGGCGGATCTCTTCGACACGCCGTTCTGGTGGCAGGCTCCTGACGGATCACGGGTGCTGGCCTCCCGGATCCCCTTCGAATACTGCTCACCCGGAGGCGACATCTCCTGGCAGGCGGAGAAAGCGCTCGGTCAGCTCGACCGCAGCCGCGAGGCCGTGATGGTCTTCTACGGTGTCGGCAACCACGGCGGTGGACCCACCAGGGCCAATATCGACTCGATCCATCGCTGGGACAGAATGGGCAGCTTCGGGAAGTTGATCATGAGCTCACCCCGGGACTTCTTCGACGAGACCCTGGCCGCCGGCACCGACGATCTCCCGGTCTGGAGTGCGGATCTGCAGCATCATGCCGCCGGCTGCTATTCGTCACATTCGGCCATCAAGACCTGGCAACGTCGCGCCCAACACGCCGTGCTAACCGCTGAACGATGGGCGATCGTCGCCGATCTCATCGGCGGCGATGTCCCGGCGACTGATCGCTATCCCCGTGAGGATCTCGAACGGGCCTGGAAACAGGTGCTCTTCAACCAGTTCCACGATCTGCTGCCCGGGTCGGCGATCGAACCGGGCTTCGAGGACGCCCGTGATCAACTCGGCGAAGCCGTCGCGATCAGCAAGCGGATCACCACCCGGTCCCACAACACCATCGCCCGCCGGATCGACATCCCGCAGATCGACGGCACCCAGCCGGTGGTGATCTTCAATCCGCACCCCTGGCCGGTGTCCACACCGGTGCGGATCGACTACGGCGGGCAGCCAACGGGCGTCCAGGTGACCGACGAGGATGGGGAAATCGTCACCAGCCAAGAGATCCAGGCACTGTCGACCACCGCCGACCGATCGCGCGGCGGCGTGCTTTTCGCTACCGAGCTGCCGCCGCTCGGCTATCGCGTCTACCGGATCCGACCGGCGTCGTACGAAAGCGCCTGCACCGGCCATGCCGCAGTCTCGGTGGAGACCGTCGCCGACGGTTCGGTCAGCCTGGAGAACGACGACCTGCGCATCACCATCGATCCGCGGACGGGTTGGCTGTCATCCCTGCTGGACAAGCGGACCGGAGTTGATCTTGCCGGCCGCGGCCCGCACTGGCAGGTCTGCCAGGACCCCTCCGATACCTGGGGACACCGGGTGGTCTCGTACGCCTGGCCCGGTGAGGATTTCCCGGTCACCGGGATCCGGGTCACCGAGTCCGGTCCGGTGCGCGCCGCCGTCCGGGTCGAACGCGGCTGGGGACGTTCGACCATGATCGAGACCTATTTGCTGGCCGCCGGTGACGATGCGATCGAGCTCGACATCGTGCTCGACTGGCGCGAGCCCGCGCACCTGCTCAAGCAGCGCTTCCCGATCGCCGTCAGCGATCCGCGGGCCACCTTCGAGATCCCGTACGCATCCCTGGAGCGGCCGGTCAACGGCTCCGAGGAGCCGGCCCAGTCCTGGGTCGATCTGTCCGGGACGCTCGGCGAGCAGGCCGTGGATCAAACCGCGGGCCTGGTGGTGATCAACAATGCCAAACACGGCTACGACGCCTCCCCGGCCGACTCCCCTGTCGCGGATACCGATCCGAGTATCGGCATCACCGCGGTCCGCAGTCCGGTCTATGCCTGGCACGATCCCTACGAGTTGGAGCCGAACGGGATCTACCGGTTCCAGGCCCAGGGCGAACAGCACTGGCGGTGCCTGCTGGTGCCGCACTCCGGTAACTGGCGGACCGTCCAGCCGACCCGGCGCGCGCTCGAGCTTGGTGCCGGACCGCGCGCGATGCTGGAGAGCTTCCACCCGGGCCCACTGCCATCAGAGCAGAGCTTCGCCGAGGTGATCACGACCGACGGCACAGGCCACATCCTGGCGACGGCCGTCAAGGGCTCGGAGGAACCGACCCGCAACGATGGGGCGGACCTGATCATCAGGGTGTCGGAGACCAGCGGCCGGCCGGCCACAGCGTCGATCCGGCTGCCGGTGATCGGCCGGTCGTTCGACTGCGAACTGAAGCCGTACCAGTTCCGGACCTTCCGCGTCCCGGCCGACCGCCGCCGGCGGATCCGCGAGACGAATCTGATCGAAACCGACGATCGTGATAGGCAGGGCATATGACCGAGCTCACTGACCGGCAGCCCCTGGTGACGAGGATGCGCGCCTTCGGGACCACGATCTTCGCCCAGATGTCTGCTCTCGCGCTGGAGACCGGCTCGGTCAACCTGGGCCAGGGTTTCCCCGACACCGACGGTCCGGCGGAGATCCTCGAGGCCGCGACCCGGGCGATCAACTCAGGACACAACCAATATCCGCCGGGTCCCGGTGTGCTGCCACTGCGGGAGGCGATCTCGGAGCACCAGTTGACGTACTACGGCCTGGACTACGACCCGAACGGCGAGATCCTCGTCACCGCCGGAGCGACCGAGGCGATCACTGCCGCGATCCTGGCACTCTGCGAGCCGGGCGACGAGGTGATCGCCTTCGAGCCGACCTACGACTCCTATGCCGCGTCGATCGCCATGGCCCATGCAGTGCTCAAGCCGGTCCGGTTGGACGGCCCGGATTTCGCTCTTGATCATGACCGGCTGCTGGCTCAGGTCACCGACCGCACCAAGTTGTTGTTGATCAATACCCCACACAACCCGACCGGTCGGGTGCTGACCGAGACCGAGCTCGGCTGGATCCGTGATCTTGCCGTCGAACGGGATCTGATCGTGATCACCGACGAGGTCTACGAGCATCTGGTCTACGAAGGCGTACACCGGCCGCTCGCCACCTTCGAGGGCATGCGGGAGCGTACGATCCAGGTTTCCTCGGCAGGCAAGACCTTTGCGGTGACCGGCTGGAAGGTCGGCTGGGTGTGCTCGACGCCGGAACTGGTGTCCGCGGTGACCACGACCAAGCAGTTCCTCACCTTCGTCAACGCCGGACCGCTGCAGTATGCGGTCGCCGAAGGACTCCGGCTGCCGCCCGAGCGACTGGCCGAGGTCGGGCAGCGTCTGAAGGCCGCTCGTGATCAGCTCGCCGAGGGTCTGACGTCCGCCGGCATCCCGCCCTTCCGTTGCCAGGGGACGTATTTCCTCACCTCGGACGTGTCCGTGCTCGGCTACGACGACGGCGTGGACTTCTGCTTCGACCTGCCCAAGAAGGTCGGCGTGGTGGCCATCCCGAGTCGGCTCTTCTATCTCGACCCGGGTCCGGCGAAGTCTTATGTGCGCTTCGCCTTCTGCAAGAAGCCCGCAGTGCTCGCCGAGGCTGCCGAACGACTGGCCAGGCTCCGTTAGCGCAGCTCCTCGATCTCGTGGGTCAGCCCGGCGGCCGTAGTCACCCCGGAGACCGGATCGCTCGCCCACTCCAACGCGTCGAAGGGGCACTCCTCGACGCAGATCCCGCAGAACATGCACAGCGACCAGTCGATCGCGAACCGGTCCAGCACATTGGTCGTACGCTCCCGGGCACCCGGCGGCAGATCGGGGATCGGCTCGGTGTGCGAGTCGATCGTGATGCACCAACTCGGGCACTCCCGGGCGCAGATCATGCACGAGGTGCAGTTCGCCTCGATCAGCCGGATCGCGCCGTGACTCATCGCCTTCGCCGCCGCACCCGACCACCGACCGCGGACTGCGCAACCTCTTCGGGATCCGGTTCGCCCTCGGGATTCCGATCGCCCCAGATCTCCGGCTCCGGAACGCCCGGGGGCACCATCCGTCGCCGGCTCGGTGCTCCCCCGGGCTCCTTGGCGCCCGGCCAGTCGATGCCGGCCCGCGCGCCGAGCACCGCATCCTTGCGCAGCGGTGCCCCCACGTAATCCTCCGAGAGCAGGAGCCGTCGCGGATCGCCGCCGATGAAGTCGATCGCGTACAACTCCCCCGACTCGCGTTCGTGCCAACCGGCGCCGGCGAAGACGTCGACGATGCTGGCCAGCCGCGGTTCGTTCCGCGGGATCACGGTCCGCAGCAGCACCGCACGGCCCGCAGCCAGATCGACGAGCCGAGTGATGACCTCGAAGTCGCCCTCGTCGAATTCACCGGCCCGGCCGATCTGGTCGACCGCGCCCAGCCAATCGAAATAGTCGTACCCGTCGGTCTTCGCAGCGGCGACTGCCTCGTGCCACTCGGCAGCCGAGACCCGACGACTCACCTCAGACACGCGCGCGCTCGCTCAACTCGTCGACGATCGTGGCCAACGCCTCGGGCGGCGGCGGGCATCCGGGGACGTACGCGTCCACGGCAACCAGCTGATCGATGCCCTTGGTGACGCTGTAGGAATCCCAGTAGGGGCCGCCGGCGGAGGCGCAGGCACCGAAAGCGACCACCGCGGCACTCGGCACGGCTGCACGGATCCGGGAGACGATCGTCACGACCGGGCCGGTGAGCTTGTCGGTGACTGTGCCGGAGATCACCACGACCACCCGTGAACCGGCGGGCAGGTCCTCGACCCGGACAATTCCGGCCGACGTGCGTCCGTACGACGCAGCCTCGAATTCGAGCGTGCAGCAGGCCAGTCCGACGTCGACGACGTAGGTCGACCCGTCCCCGTACCAGTCCCAGAACTGCATTCCCGCCACACGCGCACCCTACTTCGGATGACCGTCCTCCGGACGACTGCGGCTTGCAGGGTAGGACACACTTACTATGGGTCGGGTTGCCATCAGCAACTCACCGCTACAGGCGCAGGTACGGACGTAGGGAAGGCCAAGTGACAACAGCCGCGAGCCAGCAAGAAGACGCGGTCAAGACTCTCGACCGGGTTGTGATCCGGTTCGCCGGCGACTCCGGCGACGGCATGCAGCTCACCGGTGACAGGTTCACCGCGGAATCGGCGATCTTCGGCAACGACATCTCGACGCTGCCCAACTTCCCGGCCGAGATCCGCGCACCAGCGGGCACTTTGCCGGGCGTCTCGAGCTTCCAGTTGCACTTCGCCAATCGCGACATCATGACCCCGGGTGACAAGCCGGACGTGTTGGTGGCGATGAATCCGGCTGCGCTCAAGGCCAACATCAGTGATCTCGCCCGCGGCGGCGTGATCATCGCCGACACCGCCGATTTCACCAAGCGCAATCTGGACAAGGTCGGCTACGCGTCCAATCCGCTGGAGGACGGCTCGCTGGCCGATTACCAGGTGCACGCGCTCGATCTGACCGGGATGACCACCGAGGCGGTCAAGGAATTCAGGCTGACCCGCAAGGACGCCGGCCGGAGCAAGAACATGTACGCCCTCGGGCTGCTGTCCTGGCTCTTCCATCGTCCGGTCGAGCCGACGATCAACTTCCTGGAGACCCGGTTCGCGACCAAGCCGCAGCTCCGCGACTCCAATATCAAGGCCTTCCGGACCGGGTACGCCTTCGGTGAGACCACCGAGGTCTTCGCCTACAGCTACGAGGTCGCGCCGGCCCCGATGCCGAAGGGCACCTACCGGCAGATCTCCGGCAACCTGGCCCTGGCGTACGGGCTGATCGCGGGCGCCCGCAAGGCGGACCTGCCGCTCTTCCTGGGCGCGTACCCGATCACCCCGGCCTCCGATGTGCTGCACGAGCTGAGCAAGCACAAGCGGTTCGGCGTGACGACCTTCCAGGCCGAGGACGAGATCGCCGGGGTCGGCGCCGCGTTGGGTGCCAGCTTCGCCGGACACCTGGGTGTCACGACCAGCTCGGGACCCGGCATCTCGCTGAAGATGGAGACCATCAGTCTCGCGGTGATGACCGAGTTGCCGTTGGTGATCTGCGACATCCAGCGGGCCGGGCCCTCGACCGGCATGCCGACCAAGACCGAGCAGGCCGACCTGTTGCAGGTGATGTATGGCCGTAACGGTGAGGCTCCGGTGCCAGTACTGGCGGCCCAGTCGCCGTCGGACTGCTTCGACACCGCGGTGGAAGCCGTCCGTATCGCTGTCAAGTACCGGACACCGGTTTTTGTCCTCAGCGACGGTTATCTGGCCAACGGAGCCGAGCCGTGGCAGGTACCTGACCTGTCCGGCATCGCGCCGATCGACCCAGCGTTCGCAACCGCGCCGAACGGCGACAACGACGAATTCCTGCCCTACAAGCGGGATCCGGAGACGCTCGCCCGCCCGTGGGCGATTCCGGGCACCGCCGGTCTCGAGCACCGCATCGGCGGCATCGAGAAGGCCGACGGCACCGGCAACGTCTCCTACGACCCGGCCAACCACGATGCGATGGTGCGGATCCGGCAAGCCAAGATCGATGGAATCGTGGCCGACGTCCCCGATCTCGAGATCGACGATCCCAGCGGCGGGGCGCGGGTGCTGGTCCTCGGTTGGGGCTCGACCTACGGCCCGATCACCGCAGCCGTACGCCGGGTGCGGGCGACCGGCCGGTCCATCGCCCAGGCCCATCTGCGGCACCTGAATCCCTTCCCCGCCAATCTGGGCGAGGTGCTGAAGGCCTACGACCGGGTGATCGTCCCGGAGATGAATCTGGGCCAACTGGCCCTGCTGCTGCGCGGGAGATTCCTCGTCGACGTGCAGTCCTACTCGCGGGTCCGCGGCCTGCCGATCTCGCTGTCGGAGTTGGCCGAAGACCTGCAGACCGAAATTGATGATCTTGGAGTGACAGCGTGAGTGTGGAGATCAGCACCACAAGCAACGGGCAACGGTCCGGGCTCGCGGGCGTACCGCTCGCCGTCGAGCCGTTGAATCGCAAGGATTTCACCACCGACCAGGAGGTCCGCTGGTGCCCGGGTTGCGGTGACTATGCGGTGTTGTCGGCCTTCCAGGGCTTCATGCCCGAGGCCGGGATCAAGCGCGAGAACACCGTGATCATCTCCGGTATCGGCTGCTCGTCGCGGTTCCCTTATTACGTGGATTCCTACGGGATGCACTCGATCCACGGTCGGGCTCCGGCCATCGCCACCGGAGTTGCGACCTCGCGTCCTGATCTTGGCGTCTGGGTGGTGACCGGCGACGGCGATGCGCTCTCGATCGGGGGCAACCATCTGATCCACGCCTTGCGGCGCAACGTCAACTTCACGATTCTGCTGTTCAACAACCGGATCTACGGGCTGACCAAAGGCCAGTACTCGCCGACTTCGGAGATCGGCAAGATCACCAAGTCGACGCCGTACGGATCGCTGGACAATCCGTTCAACCCGCTGTCGCTGGCGCTCGGTGCCGAGGCGACCTTCGTCGCCCGGACGGTCGACTCCGATCGCAAGCACCTGACCGCGATGCTGAAGGCGGCCGCCGAGCATCGGGGCGCGTCCTTCATCGAGATCTACCAGAACTGCCCGATCTTCAACGACGACGCATTTGCCGCCGTCAAGGAGAAGGACACCAAAGCTGAGGCCATCATTCCTCTGGTCGACGGCGAACCGATCCTCTTCGGTATCGACAACCGACTCGGCGTGATCCGCGACCAGCAGACCGGCGAACTCAAGGTCGCCGAGGTGGCCGAGGTGGGCCTGGAGAACATCGTCGTCCACGACGAGCATCATCCCGATCCGGCGTACGCCTTCGGTCTTTCCCGGCTGACCACGCCGGGTGTGCTGGAGCGGGCTCCGATCGGCATCTTCCGCAGCGTCGACGCGCCGGCCTACGACGACCTGGCCCGCGAGCAGGTGGCGGCCGCCGCCGAGAAGTACGACTCCGACGACGACGCACTGCAGCAGATGATCAACGGCCGCGACACCTGGACCGTCGACTGAGGGACGTTGACTGGAGACACTGATCGCAGGGCCGACAAGACCGGGCTGCTCTACGGCCTGATCGCGTACGGGATCTGGGGTCTGGTCCCGCTCTTCTGGAAGCTGGTCGACCAGGCCTCGGCCGGCGAGATCCTCGGCATGCGGATGATCTGGTCGCTGGTCTTCGCGATCATCCTGGCCGTCATCACGCTGCCGCGCGACTGGTTCGTCCAGATCGCCAATCGCCGTACGTTGTTGCTGCTCGCGGCCGCCTCGGTCGTGGTGTCGATCAACTGGGGCACCTTCATCTGGGCGACCAACCACGGGCACGTCACCGAGACTTCGCTCGGCTACTACATCAACCCGATCGTGTCGATCCTGTTCGGCGTCGTGTTGCTGCATGAGCGGTTGGCGCGCTGGCAGTGGCTGGCCGTCGCACTGGCCGCGGCGGCTGTCGTCGTGATGACGATCGAGTACGGCCGACTGCCGTGGATCTCGCTGGTGCTGGCGTTCTCGTTCGGATCGTACGGTTTGATCAAGAGCCAGGTCCGGGCCGGTGCGCTGCAGACGCTGGTGATCGAGTCCGGTGTGATGTTCGTGCCTGCCCTGGTGTTCTTGATCATCCTGCAGGTCCGCGGCATCCTGACCTTCGGCCATCTCAGCTGGCTCCACAGCCTGCTGCTCGCCGCCGGTGGTCTGGTCACCCTGGTGCCGCTGATCCTGTTCAGCGCTGCAGCCAGGCGACTGCCGCTGACGGTGGTCGGGATGCTGCAGTATCTGGCGCCGACGATGACCTTCCTGCTCGGAGTGTTCTACTTCGGCGAAGAGATGTCGCCTGGCCGCTTGATCGGTTTTGTGATGGTCTGGATCGCGGTGATCATCCTGACGATCGGCATGGTTATCACCCTGCGGCGATCCGATGCGGCTGCTATCGTCACGGACATGAAGGACTCACCCGGCGTTTCGGGCACGCGCTGACACATCCGTCGGACGCGTGCCGGCTCCCAACGTCGTGAGAGTTCCTTCCTGTGTTCGTGGTCGTCCTGGCCTGCCTGGCCTTCTTCAGTCTTGCCCTGCCCGATTCGATGCTCGGGGTCAGCTGGCCGAGTATGCGCATCGACTTCGGCGAATCCGTCAGCGCGGCCGGACTTGTGCCGCCGGTCGGTATCGCCGCCAACCTCGTCTCGACCATCCTGACCGGCCGCCTGGTCGCGCGGCTGGGTGTCGGGCGGCTGCTGACAGCGGGCGCCGTGCTGTCGACGATCAGCCTGCTGGTCGGTGGCCTGAGCCCCACCTTCCGGATGTTTCTGGTCAGCGTCGTACTGGCGGGCCTGTCCGCCGGCGCGACCGACACGTCCCTGAACGCGTACGCCGCCCGCCGGTTCGGTGCGCGCAAGATCAACCTCCTGCACGCCTCGTACGGGGTGGGTGCGGTCGTATCACCGCTGATCGTGACCGCTGTCCTGCAGTTCCACCTGACCTGGCGGTGGGCCTACCTGATCGTCGCAATGCTGCAGGCCGGGCTGTCGATCATCTTTCTGACCACCCGCCGGAGCTGGGCGCGACCGGTCGATGTTGATCATTCCAGGGCAGACAGGAATGCTCCTGCCTGGTCACGTCCGGTCATGATCAACACCGGCATCGGCCTGCTGGCCGTCGGGGTCCAGACCGGCATCGAGTCGAGCGCCGCGCTGTGGTCGTACGTCTTTCTCACCGGTGCTGCCGGCGTCCGACCGGGCGTCGCGGGCGTTGTCGCCTCTGGCTACTGGGCGACAATGGTCGTCGGGCGGCTGCTGCTCGGGTCACTGGCCGAGCGGATCGGCGCCTGGCGGGTGCTGGGACTCAGCGTCGGCGGTCTGCTGGTCGCGGCAGCGCTGGTGCTGGTCTCATCGCCGGCAACGGCGATCATGGGGATCGTGTGCTTCGGACTGGCGGCTGCGCCGGCCTACCCACTGTTGATCTTGACGACTGCGGAACGGACCTCGATCCGGGTTGTTGATCAAGTCGTCGGACTCCAGGCCGCAGCCTCGTCGGTCGGCGCCGCGCTGATCCCGCCGGCGGTCGGGTTGCTGATGGGACGGTCGCTGCACTTGTTCGCACCGGCGATAGCGGTGCTCAGCGCGTGTGCACTGGGATTGCAGATCGTCGTGCGGATCCGTCGGACCGCCGCTCACTGACGCGCAGCCAGCCCCCGACACCACTCCCGCATCCCGTGCGGACCGTCACCAGCGGCGTATTCACCGAAGAGCTCCTGGGACTCTGCCCGTCGGATGCCTCCGATGATCTCCGCCGGGCGACGGAAGAAGGCCAGCTCGTTCGGCGGGGACCAGAGCTTGATCAACTCGTGAGCTCCGTCGTCGGGTGACTCGAGCCCGTACCAGATCTTCTGCACCCCTAGCGTGACTGCGGTGCCCATGCACATCAGACACGGTTCGAGATTGACCGCGAGGATCAGCGGTTCGTCGCGTTTCCTGAAGCCGAGGATCTTGTCCGCCTCGACCATTGCCAGCAGGTCGGCGTGGGCGATGTGCCGCTTGAGTGCATGCTCGCCGGTATAGGCACGCCCGATCACCTCGTCGCCGGAGATGACCACCGCGCCGATCGGCATTTCCCTTGCAGCCAAGCCATCCCGCGCAACGTCGAGTGCCAGGCCGACAGCGGTTTCCGGAGTGAACACGCGCTGATGTTAGTGGTCGCACCTTCTTGTCCACAGGGTTCGGAGTGGTTTGAAGGGTTATGTCATCTCGCAGGACATCGGTGACGGTTTGAAGGGTTTATGTGATGTCTCAGGAGATCGGTGACGGTTTTGCATCAGGACATCGGTGACGGTTGTTGTGTCAGGACTTCG
>NZ_BMMZ01000019.1 GCF_014646195.1 Microlunatus endophyticus | reverse complement strand
ACCTCGAACACAGTTGATGGCATACACCATCATCCCACACTGTAAACGAATTAATGACGCGCAACACTAGCGCGGATCTCGGTAGCCGGTGCGGACAAGTGAGGACACTAGGAGACGTCGGCGTCGATCTCGGCGCGGTGCTCGGGCAGGATGCCGATGCCGCGCCGGCTGTAGTAGATCAGCACGCCGATGCCGATGATCAGCCAGGCGATGCCGCCGATCTTGGCCGCGGGTTCGGCGTTCCAGAGCACGAAACCGATGATCGCGAAGCCGATGACCGGGACGATCCAGTGCAGCACGATGTTGCGGGACCGGCGGCGTACGCCGAAGTAGCCGATCACCGACACGTGCAGCAACAGGAAGGCCGTCAGCGCGCCGAAGTTGACCAGGCTGCTGATCAGGCTGAGCTGTCCGACGAAGAACAACCCGAGCACCAGGGTGATGCCGCCGACCAGCAGGATCGCCCGCTCCGGCACCTTGTTACGCGCATTGATGTGGGACAGGAAGCGCGGCAGCTGGCCGTCCCGGCTCATCGAGAACAGCAGTCGCGAGGTGGCGCTCTGTGCGGCGACCGCGTTGGCGATGCCGACCGCCAGGGCGTTCATGGCCAGGAAGGCCACCTGCCAGGCGTGGGTGGAGACCGACCGGACGATGTCGAAGAAGGCGTTCCCGGCCGCGGCATCGGAGAAGGAGGTCGTGTCCGGCACCAGCATGCCGGCCAGCCAGGTCTGGCTGATGAAGAAGATCGCCACGATGATCAGTCCGAGGATCATCGCCGTGCCGGCCGACTTGTGGCCACCCTTGCTCTCCTCGGCCAGGGTCGCGATGCCGTCGAAGCCCAGGAACGACAGCACCGCGATCGACAGCGCAGTGGCCACCAACGAGGCGCTGAAGTACTGGTGGTTGAAGAGCGGTGTGGTGGTGAACCGCGCCCCGGCGGTGCCGTGCACGATCGCCAGGATGGCCATGATCACGAAGATCACGATGAAGATCACTTCGGCGGCCAGGAAGAGCCTGTTGACCAGTGCGGTGAAGGAGATCCCGATGTAGTTGACGCCGGTGTTGATCACCAGGAAGATGATCACCCAGATCCACTTGGGCACGCCGGGGAAGATGCCCGACATCGACTCGGCGGCGAAGACGTAGAGCAGCGTCGGCACCAGCAGGTAGTCCAGCAGGATCGTCCAGCCGGCGATGAAGCCGAGTCGCGGGTGCAGCCCACGGCCGACATAAGAGTAGACCGATCCGGCGATCGGGAAGGCCCGCGACATCTGGGCGTACGACAGCGCGGTGAAGATCATCGCGACCAGCCCGATGATGTAGACCAGCGGCACCATGCCCTTGGCCTCGTTGAAGACCGTCCCGAAGATCGCCCAGGGTGCGATGGGCACCATGAAGACCAGGCCGTAGATCAACAGGTCAACGGTCGACAGCCGGCGGCTGAGCTCTTGCTTGTAGCCGAACTCGGCGATATCCTCGCGCTGGGCCTCGGGTGCTTCTGGCATAGCGCCACCTCCGTACGTTCTGGGCTCGGATCAGTCGTTCTCGGACAGGAAATTGCCAACCACAGCAAGGAATTCCTCCGGCTCCTCGACATGTGGCATGTGGCTGGATTCGGTGAAGACATGCGAGCGCGCGCCGTTGATCTTGTCGACGAACGGCTGCCAGACGTACGGCCGGGCCTCGTCGTAGGCGCCCGCGACCACCAAGGTCGGCAGCTCGATCCCGGACAGCCGGTCGACGATGGTCCAATCCTTCAGGCTGCCGATGACGTGGAACTCCGAAGGGCCGTTCATGGTGTGGTACACGGTCGGTTCGGCCTCGATCTGGGCGAACGTGTCGGAGACCTCGACCGGATTGGGCACCACCCTGCAGACATGGCGGTCGTAGAAGACCTGCATCGCCCGGGCGTACTCCGGATCGTCGGTCGTGCCGGCCTGTTCGTGACGCAACAGCGTCTGCTGGACGTCGGCGGGAAGTTGATCACGCAGTTCGTTGGCCGCGCGCAGCCAGAGCTCCATCGAGGCCGGGGAGTCGCAGATCGTCAGGCTCCTGATACCGCTGCTGTCGGAGAGCACCACCTCCGGCGCGAGCATGCCGCCCCAGGACTGGCCGAGCAGATGGAAGCTATCGATGCCGAGATGATCAACGAGCGTGCGCAGCTCCTCGACGAACAGGTCGACGGTCCAGAAATCCGCCGGCACGTCCGGGAGATGCGTGCTCTCGCCGCAGCCGAGCTGGTCGTAATGGATCACCGCCCGGCCGTCGGCGGCCAGATTGGCCATCATCAGGGTGTAGTTGTGGGCGGCGCCGGGGCCACCGTGCAGCACGACCAGCGGGGTACGGTCGCCGCCAAGATCACCGGTGACCCGGTACCAGGTCTCGTGCCCGCGGAACGGCACCGTCCCGGTACGGCTCGGCTCCGGAAATCGTGGGTCATGCGATTGGACCATCTGCAGCCTCTTCGGTACGCGCTCGATCCTGGAATTGAGGTCAATCTAGTACCCTGCGGCCGACCTCCGAGCCCTCTGTAACGTCGTTGTTCGAATCCGAAATGAGTGGTGCGGTGATCTTCAGGTGGGCTTGAATGATGCGGTGCGCTACGGGGACCTGACCTACCAGGAGATCGATCGGCTGCCACGGACGGATACGGTTGTCGTCCTGCCGCTCGGCTGCACCGAACAGCAGGGACCACACCTGCCGGTCGACTTCGACACCTGGTTCTCCGAGTCCCTCATGATCGCCGCGGCCAACGAGGCTGACCGGCGACGCGATCGCATGACCGTGGTGCTTCCGGCGATACCAGTGGGACCGACGCCCGAACACCGGAACTTCGGCACCGGTTATCTGCACCTGCCCGAGCCGCTGCACGATCAACTTGTCGTCGCCGCGATCTCGTCGATCCTCGAACAGGGCTTCAGGCACGTCGTCGTGTGGCGCGGGTGTGGCCAGCACGATCTGCACCAAGCCGTCGTACGAGTGGCTGTGGAGAATCCAGGGGCGGCCCCGGATCTGGACTTCGCCGCCTACAGCGACACCGGAGTGATCGGCGATCCTCGCCACGCCAGTGCCGATCTTGGTGACCGACTCTGGCGGGCCTGCGTCGACTGGGTGGCCGACTACCTCACGGCTGCCGGAGACGACTGCGATGCCTGATCAACAACGATCACTGATCGTGATCACCGGCGAGGAGGGTGCCGGCAAGAGCACGGTGATGAGCGCACTGCTGCCGCACACCCCCAACGGGGCGAAGATCGACGCCGAGGACATCGGTCAGGTCAACCCCTTCACCTTCGACGGTCCGTTCCTGGAGTTGCTCCGGCAGAACCTCACCGCTGTGATCGCCAACTTTCTGGATGCCGGTTACACCACGGTGATCGCGGGCAGCTTCCTCGACGGCGACACCTACGACGGTCTTCGGTCGCTCCGCACCCGTCTTCCATCCGATCTCGCGCTCTATGTCGTCCAGCTCCGCGCGTCCAAGATCGTCCGCGACCAGCGCCGGATCGCGCGTCCGAAGCCATCCAGCCAGGAGTGGCGGGACCGCGTCGACGCCGGCTATCCGATCGGTGACACGAGTCTGCAGGACAACGCGTACGACTATCGCTACCTCATGATCGACAACAGTGATCAGCAACTCGACGAGACGGTCGCCGCGATCAAGCTCGCAATTCCAGAAGTCTACGTCCTACGCCGCGCCGTGCCGGAGGACTGATCCCCCGGACTGGATCCAGGATCACCCGCCGACCGGCCGACCGGCGCGCAGATTGCTTGCGAACCTCGCGATATCGGCGAGCAGACCGGCGTACGCCCGCGGATCTGGTAGTTCGCTCGCAGTCACGTCGAGCACCCGATCGAGGGTGTCGTCGATGATCTTCGCGGCGTCGCGCAGACCCCATCCGGCTGCCTCGCGGACGAGATCGTCACGGCTGATGGCAGCGTGCTGATACTTGCCGGCGATCATCAGCGCCAGCGCACCATCATTGGGCAGATGGGTCTGAGGAACGACATCGTAGGCCGGCGCAGGCGTGATCGACTGGTCCGTCCGATGGAGCAAGGAGATGTTCTTGGTGTGCAGGTCGAGGTTGCCGATCGCGACCGACAGGGTCGTCAACATCAAGAGCGTGCGGAGAGAGCCCGGCTCGGCATGCCGGGCCAGGGTGGACGCGACGCGGGCGAGGCTCGCACCTCCGCCATGGCGTTGGTACTTCTGGTCACCTGACAGGCCGAGCGCCTGACTGAAATCCTCCTGATGTATTCGTTGGTTACCTGTCTCACGGGGGTTTCGGTCGTATCGCTCGATGACCAGCGCCGGCGTTGTGTCGAACGTCTCGAGGCGAGTTTCGAACTCGGCGAGCCCCAGCGCCCGCGCAAACCGCGAACCGTACTCTTCGTCGTAGATCATCGAGGGATGACCGATCGTCTCCGGCTTCAGGATGTGGGTCGACGGGTAGCCATCGAGCACCTGGGCCCAGCCATCGGCCGTACGAGCCAGGACGATCTTGTCCTGAACACCCGCAAGCGATGTCTTGCCACCAACAGGCCGGTTGGCCAGAGGTTCGTCACCGACACGGGCGAGGAGCTCTGCAACTGCGCGCTCGGAGAGCGGTTCGGTCGCCGGGGTCCTGGGCTCGCCCGGGTCGTCGGCATCCCAGATCTGGAGCGCGCCGGCGATATCGCGCCCGTAACGCCGCAACAGCCCGATCGTGTCGTAGGTGGCCACCGCCGCCTCATCTGCCATCCGGCTGAGCATGCGTCCTTCGGGAAGCAGGCCCGCGAAGAACGCCTGTCTCCTCCGCCGGTTGCTTCGACTCGTGACGACGGCGAGCGGGATCGCGACCGACAGGATCAGGCTGTCCAGCCCGTACCTTCTCACCGCGTCCGGCTCGGCGTGAAAGTCGAATGTCTGCCAGCTTCCGGACAACCGCCCGATCGGGCTGCCGTACAGCTCGACGGTCAGGTCACCCATCTGCGCGTCGCATCTCGTCGGGCGGCGCGATCGTTGCCGTGAGGGTCATGCCGGTCTCTCGCATGTAGCTGAAGAGTCGTTCGGTGAAGATCGACGGTTTCCCGGACTCGATCTCCCAGATGTAGCGCTGACTGGCGCCGATGCGCTGGGCGAGATCTCGCTGGCTGAGGCCGGCGAGCATCCGCGCCTGCTGCAGAATCCGACCGAGCGATTCCGCGCTGGTCACGGTCCCCGTGTATGAATCGTCGTCGGACACGCCACAAGCCTCCAGCTCGACTACGTTTCTGTAGTCAAGTTAGCTGACTACAAAACAGTAGTCAAACGGTTTGACTACATTATCAACGTCACAAGACGTTCCCGCGGGAACGTCTCAGCCGACGATGACCTCGACCCGCTGGAACTCCTTGACCTCGGTGTAGCCGGTGGTGGCCATCGACCGGCGGAGCGCTCCGACCAGATTCATGGTCCCGTCGGACACGGTCGAGGGACCGTGCAGGATCTGTTCCAGGGAACCGACCGAGCCGACCTCGACCCGCTCACCCCGCGGCAGCGATTCGTGCCAGGCCTCGGCACCCCAGTGATAGCCGTGTCCGGGCGCCTCGGTGGCCCGGGCCAGCGGCGAGCCGACCATCACGGCATCAGCGCCGCAGGCGATCGCCTTGGCGATGTCACCCGACCGGCCGACCGAACCGTCGGCGATCACGTGCACGTAGCGGCCGCCGGATTCGTCCAGATAGTCCCGGCGTGCGGCCGCCACGTCGGAGACCGCGGACGCCATCGGGACGGAGATTCCGAGCACGTCGCGGGTGGTGTGGGCTGCTCCCCCGCCGAAGCCGACCAGCACGCCGGCGGCACCGGTGCGCATCAGGTGCAGGGCGGCCTGATAGGTGGCGCAGCCACCGACGATCACCGGCACGTCAAGGTCGTAGATGAACTGCTTGAGGTTGAGCGGTTCGGCTGCCGAGGACACGTGCTCGGCCGACACGGTCGTACCGCGGATGACGAAGAAGTCGACCCCGGAGTCCACTACCGCCTTGGCGTATTCGCTGGTGTTCTGCGGTGACAACGCCCCCGCTGCCGGCACCCCGGCGGCCCGGATCTCGCTGATCCGTTTGGCGATCAGGCCGGGATCGATCGGCCGGGCATAGAGCTCCTGGAGCCGGTGGGTGGCCTGTTTGGAATCGGCGATCGAGGCGATCTCGGCCAGCAACGGCTCGGGGTCCTCGTAGCGGGTCCACAGTCCCTCGAGGTTGAGCACCCCCAGACCGCCGAGCTGACCCATCGCGATCGCCGTCGCCGGCGACATCACCGAGTCCATCGGCGCCGCGATGATCGGGAAGTCGAAGGTCAGCGCGTCGATCCGCCAGGCGAGGTTGACCTCTTCCTGTCCACGGGTGCGTCGCGACGGGACGATCGCGATGTCATCGAACGCGAAGCCCTGTTGGGCGCGCTTGTTGCGACCGATCTCGTACATGCCTGCCTTCGAATCTCCGGGGACGAATGTCACTTCGGAGAGTAGTAGTTGGGCGCCTCGGCCGTCATCTGGATGTCGTGCGGATGGGATTCCCGCAGCCCGGCGGAGGTGATCCGGACGAATCGGCCGCGCTCCTGCAGCTCGGGGATGGTGGTGGCGCCGGTGTAGAACATCGACTGCCGCAGGCCACCGATCAACTGATAGGCGACCGCGCCGACCGGACCGCGATAGGGCACCTGACCCTCGATGCCCTCGGCGATGATCTTGTCCTCACTGGTGACATCGCTCTGGAAGTAGCGGTCCTTGGAGTACGAGGGCCGCTTACCACGGCCGGCCATCGCAGCCAGCGACCCCATGCCCCGGTAGGACTTGTACTGCTTGCCGTTGATGAAGACCAGATCGCCCGGGCTCTCGTCGCAGCCGGCCAGCAGCGAGCCGAGCATCACCGTGTCGGCACCGGCGACCAGCGCCTTGGCGATGTCACCGGAATACTGCAGACCGCCGTCGCCGATCACCGGCACGCCCGCGGGCTTGGCCGCGCGCGAGGCGTTGTAGATCGCCGTCACCTGCGGGACGCCGATACCGGCGACCACCCGGGTGGTGCAGATCGAGCCCGGCCCGACGCCGACCTTGATGCCGTCCACACCGGCATCGACGAGCGCCTTGGCGCCCGCATAGGTCGCGACGTTGCCGCCGACGATGTCGACATGATCGGCCATCGGTTCGGTCTTGAGCTTGCGCACCATGTCGTGCACGCCCTGCGAGTGGCCGTGAGCGGTGTCGACGATCAGCATGTCGACGCCCTCCTCGACCAGCGCCATCGCCCGCTCCCAGGCGTCGCCGAAGAAGCCGACCGCCGCAGCGACCCGGAGCCGACCTTGATCATCTTTGCTGGCGTCCGGGTACTGGTCGGACTTCACGAAGTCCTTCAAGGTGATCAGACCGCGCAGCTTGCCTTGATCATCGACCAGCGGCAGCTTCTCGATCTTGTTCTGGGCAAGGAGTTTCAGGGCGTCGTCCTTGCTGATCCCGACGTGGCCGGTGACCAGCGGCATCTTGGTCATCACCTCGCCGACCTTGCGCCCGGGGTTGGCCTCGAAACGCATGTCGCGGTTGGTGACGATGCCCAGCAGCTTCTGGTCCTCGTCGACGACCGGGATGCCCGAGATTCGGAAGTGCGCGCACAACTCGTCGGCCTCACGCAGCGTCGCCCCAGGCGAGATGGTGATCGGCTCGTCGATCATCCCGGCCTCGGACCGCTTGACCTGGTCCACCTGGCGGGCCTGTTCCTCGATCGACAGGTTGCGGTGCAGCACCCCGAGGCCGCCCTCGCGGGCGATCGCGATCGCCATCCGGGCCTCGGTCACGGTGTCCATCGGAGAGGACAGCAACGGGATCTTGATCGAGATGTTCTTGGAGACCTGTGCGCGGGTGTCCACCTGGGACGGGATGACATCCGACTCCGCCGGTTGCAGCAGAACGTCATCGAAAGTGAGACCGAGCGTTTCGAACGGACCGGGTACGCCGGCTGGCGAGAGATCGGGATCCTGGACCACAGGAAATACCTTCCGACGAGCAAGGGTGGCGGTGGTACCTATGGTAACCACGCGACCCCGGATTTCCTCCTTCGCCGGCCCCAGCCCGGTTCGTCGCACGGCACCGGGGACGGCAAAGAGACGGCAACCGTTTGTCAGCTCGAGCTGGAATGTGCTTGGGTTGGGACCCGTGACGTCAATGCAGACCCGCGAGCCCGCCGAGCGCTCGGTAACCATTCACGATGTCGCAGCCCAGGCCGGCGTGGCCGCCTCGACAGTCTCCCGCGCGCTGAACAATCCCGGCCGGGTCAACGCCACAACCAGGGAGCGGGTGCAGCGGATCGCCGCGGAGCTCAACTACGTGCCGAGCAGCCAGGCCCGCGCCCTGTCCTCCGGCCGGACGCGTACGGTCGCCCTGCTGGTCCCCGACATCACCAACCCGTTCTACTTCGACCTGATCCGCGGCACCCAGCACCAGCTGAAGGCCGCCGGCTACAGCCAGGTGCTGCTGGACACCGAGGAATCGGCCGGCCAGGAGTCGGAATCCCTGGAACGACTCCGCAAGACCTGCGACGGCGTGATCCTCACCGCGTCCCGGTTGACCGACGAGCAGATCGTCGCCGCCTCGCGGCTGCATCCGCTGGTCACCGTGAACCGCAACGTTCACGGCGTCCCGAGCGTGCTGCTGGACGTGCCCGCCGCGATCAACCAGGCACTCGATCATCTGGTGTCACTCGGTCACCGGCGGATCTGTTACGTCTCCGGGCCGCCGAACTCTTTCTCCAACCGCTGGCGCTGGCGGGCACTCAACGAGGCGATCCGCTCCCGGCAGCGTCCGGGCGGGGTGAAGATCGAAGCCGTACGGATCGGCCCGTTCGCGCCGAAGACCACGTCGGGTGCCGGCGCAGCGGATGCCGTGATCAACACCAATGCGACCGCCGCCATCGCCTACAACGACCTGCTGGCGATCGGGATGTTGCGCCGGATGGCTGAGCGCGGGCTGTCCGTTCCGGACGATGTCAGCATCGTCGGCTGCGACGACATCTTCGGCGCGGACTTCTGCAACCCACCGCTGACGACGATGACCGCACCGATCGAACAGGCCGGTCGTGCGGCGACCACCATGATGCTCGGCCTGCTGAATCCGATGACCCCGGGACAGGTCAGCCCCCGCGGCGGCGAACGTCGGGTGCTGCTGCCCACGCACCTGACGGTGCGATCGACCACCGGCCCCGCCAGGAACGATATCCCTGCCGTACAAGAAGATCCGCCCCTCCGAGCGTCCGAGGAAGGACAGCAATGACCACAACCACCGGCCGACCGGCAAGCACCCCGGTACGGCCTCCCGTACGAGCGCTGGCACCGCATCCCGATCGACTGCTGCCGGCCGATACCGGTCTTCGTGATCTTGCCCGGTCGATCTACCAGCAGGTGTCCGGCGCTCCGATCTACTCCCCGCACGGCCACGTGGACGCGGCCGTCCTGGCCGAGAACCGGCCCTTCGGAAATCCCGCCGAGTTGTTGATCACCCCCGATCACTACGTAACCCGGCTGATCCACGCCTACGGAGTCGGCCTCGATCAACTCGGCGTCAACACCCCGGACGCCGATCCGCGTGAGATCTGGCGACTCTTCTGCAGCCATTGGCATGTCTTCGCCGGCACCGTCGTCCGCTACTGGTTCGAGAGCGAGCTGTCCGAGGTCTTCGGCCTCACTGTCCAGCCGAGTGCCGAGACTGCCGATGATCTTTACGACCAGCTGAGCGAGCAACTGGCCCGGCCGGACTTCCGTCCGCGGGAGCTCTTCGATCGGTTCAACATCGCGGTGCTGGCCACGACCGACGATCCGGCCTCGGACCTGTCGGCCCACCAGCTGCTGGCCGCCGACCCGGACTTCACCGGCACGGCCGTGCCGACCTTCCGCGCCGACCGCTACATGACCCCGAATGTCCCGGGCTGGAAGGGATTCCTGGAGGAACTGGCGGCGGCCGCCGATATCGACACCGGCAGCTATGCCGGACTGGTCGAGGCATTGCGCAACCGGCGCGCCTACTTCAAGCAGAACGGCGGGACCGCGACCGACTCGGGCACGGCGGATGCCTACGCGATCCCGCTGCCCGACGCCGAGGCCGAGCGGATCCACCGGGCAGCGCTGGGCGGATCGGTGGCCCCGGACGAGGTCGTCGCGTACCGGCGGAATCTGCTCTACCAGCTGGCCGCGATGTCGGCCGAGGACGGCCTGGTGATGCAGTTGCACGCCGACGTCGTCCGCAACTACGACCAGGCCTCCTTCGCGGCGTACGGGCCGGACACCGGACATGATCTTCCGGGCCCGGCCACATTCACGGCTGGGCTGCGGCAGGTGCTCAACGACTTCGGACGCAGCGACACCTTCCGGATCGTCCTGTTCACCACCGACGAGACGTCCTTCTCCCAGCAGATCGCGCCACTGGCGGGCTTCTACCCCAGCGTCTACGTCGGCGCCCCGTGGTGGTTCATCGACACCCCGGCGGCGATCAGCCGCTTCCGCGCCGCGGCGACCGACAGCGCCGGCTTCGGCAAGACCTCAGGCTTCATCGACGACACCCGCGCCTACTGCTCGATCCCGGCCCGGCACGACATGTCCCGGCGCCTGGATGCGGGTTTCCTTGCCGGTCTGGTGGCGACCCACCAGCTCGGTGAGGACGAGGCGTACGAGATCGCCGGTGATCTTGCCGGCTCGGTCCCGGTCAACACCTTCCGGCTGGAGAAGTACGTCCGCAGTTGATATCAGGTGCGGAGTCGGCCGGAAGCGAACTCACGGAAGATCCGCTTCGCGTGCGATCCCAGCAGCACCACTGATTGACCGTCCCGCGTCCCGAATCCACCGGTGGCGACGACCCGGCCGACCTTGGACGGCTTGATCGACCAGGCCCAGGCGGCGTATTGGAGCGCGTTCTCGGCGGGCAGGTCGGTCGTGGTCACCTTGCTCACGGTGCTGACGAGTTTGCCGAACCGGGTCGGGCCGAGCCTCTTCATCGCCTGGCCGAAGGCCATCAGCAGTCGCTGCTGGTCGGCCGAGCGACCGAAGTCGCCGTCAGGCAGGGAGTGGCGTTCCCGGGCGAACCACAGTGCCTTGTTGCTGCCCAGGTGAATCCTGCCCTTCGGGATACCGCGGCTGGGCATGGCATGCGGATTGGTGACGGTGACGCCGCCGATCTCGTGCACGAAACTCCTGAATCCGTGGAAGCCGGTCAGCACATAGTGCTTGATCGGCAACCCGGTCAACGAGGCGATCGCCTTCACCTGATTGGACGGACCGCCGTACACCATGGCGCTGTTGATCTTGCCGATATCGGTCCAGGTGTCTCGGGGAACGCCCACCACACCGGCCGAACCGGAGCCGTCGACACCGATGACCTGTAGCGTGTCGGCCCGGCTGCGGGTGATCGACTGGCCCTCGGAGGTCCGGGCGTCCGAGCCCATGATCAACACGAACTGCTTGTCTCCCGCCGACACCCCGTCGACGCCGAGATCGGGCCACCAGCCGGCGACCGCGGTCCACTTGCCCTTCCGGTACACCGCGAAGGTGAGGTCATGGCCCTGCGACAGGATGGCCACCGGCGTCCCGTGCCACTCGCCCCGGCTGCCGGTTACCGTCATCCGGGATGCCTTCGGGCGCCGGCGCTTCTTCAGTGCCGCCACTGCCGGTGAGGTCGCGATCTGATGGCCGCCGTACAGGGCCTTGGCGAAATCGGCCAGGCTGCCGGAAAGTCCTTTCGTGGCCACCGTGACCCCTGCCGGCTTGGGCCGCGCTGTCGGCGTCGGAGTGGGCGAGGGTGTCGGTGAGGTGGCGGCAGAGGTCGGCCGCGGGCCGGACGCCGAGGACTTCGGCTTGCAGGCCGTGACGATCCCGGCAGGTACGGCCGCCAGCAGCGCCAGGACACCGCGGCGCGGGATCCTTCCGGGCATCGCGGATCGTTCGGAGTTCACGGCATTCCTCCCTCGGGTCGGACCCGGGAGAGTTTTGTGCAGATCAGCCCGGATTGTCCACCGGACGCTCCGCGGTGACCTTGATCTCGCCGCCGCGCAGGGTCAGAAGTCCGGCATCGGCGACGGCTCGTACGGCATAGGTGTGGCCTGCTGCAGCCGGGAGGCGGACGCCGGCACGGGCACCCGGTTCGCCGGCCGGCACGGGGCCCACCTGATCCCAGTCATCGGGTCTTTCCAGGGTGTCGAGGCCGGTGATGTCCTGGTACTCGACACCGATCCGCAGCCCCTCGACGCTGCCCAGCTCAGTCGCCGCGACCCCGACCTCCACCTCGCCGTCGGCCGCCACCCAGGCCGCGTCGACGGTCTCGATCCGCGGCGGCACCAGCGCCGGTTCGACATGGGTCAGCTTGATCACGACGGGATTCGGCCAGGCCTTGTCGTTGTAGAGCCGATGGGTGTTCATCGCGCTCAGGTGCAGCCCGTCGTCCCGCTGTTCGAAGCTCGGCCGCGGATCGGCCCCCGGACGGTACTCCATCACCGCGCCGTTCTGGCCGAGCACCGTGATCTTGGTCTCCTCCGTCGCGCGCACCGACGCCAGGACGAAGTCGCGTCTGGTCCCCCACCGCCACCGATCGGCACCGGTGACATGGACGTAGAGATCACCGGAATCCTTGTTGCGGGTGAACCAGAGTGGCCCCTCGTTGGTGATCACCCACGGCCGGCTGTCGTAGATCGACTCGCTGTTGACGAACATCCACAACCCGATCTCCTGCAGCAACTGCTCCTGCTCGATCGGGATCGCGCCGTCGTGTCGCGGGCCGATGTTGAGCAGCAGGTTGCCGCCCTTGGCCCGGGTTTCGATCAAGGTCTCGATGATCTGCCGGCCGGACTTGTACGACTCGTTGGTCGGCTTGTACGTCCACTGGGTTCCCATGGTCAGGTTGGATTCCCAGGCCCCCTCGTACGGAAGTCCTGGCACGTACTGCTCCGGCGTCGGGATCGCTCCTCTGGTCACCAGCACGCCCGGGCTGACCTCCCAGGCGTGCTCGCGCAGGCCTTCCGGCGGGCCGTCGAAGAAGATCATGTCGACCTGGCCGTGGTCGGTGAGCAGCTCGGTGACCTGGGCCTTGGCCAACTCCATCAGGCCCGGATTGTTGGCCGGAGCGACCTCGGGTGTGTTGCGCTGGATCGGGATCTTGTTCTCCCACAACCAGTGGAAGTCATCGGGTGAGAAATACAGCCCCGGAGCGATGCCATGATCACGAAAAGCATCCAGCATCTCGCGGGTGATGTTGCGCTCGAAGGGTGTGTTCGCGACCTGGTATTCGGTGGTCGCGGTATGGAACATGCAGAAGCCGTTGTGATGCTTGGAGGTGAAGACCACATAGCGGATCCCCGCGGTCCGGGCCAGTTCGGCCCACTCGGTCGGATCGAAGCGCCGTGGCGCGAACCGGCCGGGCAGGACGTCGAAATAGCGCTGCACGTAGTCGTCGGAGGCACCGACCAGGGAGTGGCTGATGTCCATCCCGAGTTGGGTGTCGACGCTCCAGTGGATGAACAGACCGAAACCAAGATCACGAAGCCACTCCAGCCGTTCGGGATCATTCCCGTCGACCTGGGCCTGGGCTACGACAGAGTTGGACAGAGTCACCGGTGACCGCTCCTTGGATCCGAAACATCGGATGAATATGCTCAGTGCCCATCATGCACCGAGCCCGGTGGAGGTCGCCGCCGGGGTGCTGAAGCCGGTCGACCTCGGGCAGATACGACGAGGGCCCCTCCCATCCGGGAAGGGCCCTCGAAGTTGATCTTGCGCTACTGATCTTTCAGATCAGTGGCTGTGACCTGCCGGCTCGTCGTCCTCTTCCGGCTTGTCCACTACCAGGGTCTCGGTGGTGAGCAGCAGGGAGGCGATCGAGGCCGCGTTGGCCAGCGCCGACCGGGTCACCTTGACAGGGTCGATGACGCCGTCGGCGATCAGGTCCCCGTACTTGCCGGTGGCCGCGTTGTAACCCTCGGTCGGGCCCAGCTCGGCAACCTTGGAGGTGATCACGTAGCCCGGCTGGCCGCCGTTCTCGGCGATCCAGCGCAGCGGCTCGACGACCGACTTGCGAACGACGCCGACACCGGTCTCCTCGTCGGCCGGCAACCCGAGGCCACCGTCCAGAGCAGCAGCCGCGTGCACGAGAGCCGCGCCGCCACCGGCGACGATGCCCTCCTCGATCGCAGCCCGGGTCGCGGACACCGCGTCCTCGATCCGGTGCTTCTTCTCCTTGAGCTCGACCTCGGTGGCCGCACCGACCTTGATCACACAGACACCGCCGGCGAGCTTGGCGACCCGCTCCTGCAGCTTCTCCCGGTCCCAGTCGGAATCGGTCCGCTCGATCTCGGCATTCAGCTGGGCGACCCGACCGGCGACGTCGGTGGCATTGCCGGCTCCGTCGACGATGGTGGTGTCGTCCTTGGTGACAACGACCCGACGGGCCCGGCCGAGCACGTCCAGGCCGACCTGGTCGAGCTTGAGGCCGACATCCGGGGTGACAACCGTGCCACCGGTCAGGATGGCGATGTCCTCCAGCATGGCCTTGCGGCGATCACCGAAGGCCGGAGCCTTGACCGCGACCGAGTTGAAGGTGCCCTTGATCTTGTTCACCACCAGGGTGGACAGGGCCTCGCCGTCGACGTCTTCGGCAACGATGAACAGCTTGCCGGACGCGCCGATGACCTTCTCCAGCAGCGGCAGCAGATCGTTCATCGAGCTGATCTTGCCGGAGTGGATCAGGATGTACGGATCATCCAGCACCGCCTCCTGGCGATCACCGTCGGTGACGAAGTACTGGCTGATGTAACCCTTGTCGAACTGCATGCCCTCGGTGAACTCGAGTTCGGTACCGAAGGTCTGCGATTCGTCGACGGTGATCACACCGTCCTTGCCGACCTTGTCGAACGCCTCGGCGATCAGCGAACCGATCTCCTCGTCACGGCTGGACACCGTGGCGACCGAAGCCATATCGGCCGTGGTCTGCACCTCGCGCGCGTCGGACTGCAGACGCTCGACGAGCTTGGCGACAGCGGCATCGATGCCCCGCTTGAGGGCGATCGGGTTGGCGCCGGCCGCAACCGCGCGCAGGCCCTGGTGAACCATGGCCTGGGCCAGCACGGTGGCGGTGGTGGTGCCGTCACCGGCGATGTCGTTGGTCTTGGTGGCGACTTCCTTGGCCAGCTGGGCGCCGAGGTTCTCATACGGATCGTCGAGCTCGACCTCACGGGCGACGGTCACGCCGTCGTTGGTGATGGTCGGTGCGCCCCACTTCTTGTCGATGACCACGTAACGGCCCTTCGGGCCGAGGGTCACCTTCACCGTGTTGGCCAGGGTGTCGACGCCACGCTCCAGCGCCTGCCGCGCCTCCTCATCGAAAGAGAGGATCTTGGGCATGAACTATCCCTTCTCAGATCTTCGGCGGACTACTTGGAGACGACGGCGAGGATGTCGCGGGCGTTCAGCAGCAGCAGGTCCTTGTTGTCGTAGCGAACCTCTGTGCCGCCGTACTTGCTGAAGATCACGACGTCGTTCTCGGCGACGTCCAGCGGAACCCGCTGTCCGTTGTCGTCGATCCGCCCTGGGCCGGTCGCGATGACCTTGCCCTCCTGCGGCTTCTCTTTGGCGGTATCCGGAATTACCAGGCCGGACGCGGTCGTCTGCTCGGCCTCGAGCGGCTCAACGAGGACCCGGTCCTCGAGCGGCTTGATCGTGACTGCCACGTTCAAACCCCTTTCAGTTCTGTGTCGTTACGAGTTCGTGTTGTATGCGGTAGTGACACGAGACGTCGTCGCGGGTGCCGTCCCTGCCCACCGGTCTAGCTGGCACACTCAGTGCGAGAGTGCTAATGGCGAGATTAGCACTCGGTCCCCGGGAGTGCCAGACCGGTGCGGCCGGACGGCCGACAGAACACCAGGGCCTGTCGTAGCCGATCATTCCCCCGAGCTGATCGGACACAACAGGCCCTGCGCATATTGGTACATCAGCGATCAGGATCTCCGGGGACTATTCGCCAGATTTGGCCCCCGAACACCGGAACGCGGTTCTACAGTTCTCAGGTATAGCCCCGTGTCCGCTTCGGACATGGCCCCCGCCTGGCCCTGCACGAGCACTGGTCCTGCTCACGTCCCGTCGGTCGGGAAAGACCGAGCGGGCTCGACGTGGGCGGGTCGGAAAGGGGAATCGGAGGAGTGCCGGCAGAAGTATTCGGGCGTCTGGAGCGCGCGGTGAACGACGCCGACGCGGATCTGGTCGCCGAGCTGGTCGAGTGTCATTGGTCGTACCTGATCCGGACCGACGCAGCGCTGCTCGTCCAGGCCGTCCGGTCGGTTCCTCAGGACCTGCTGCCGCAGCATCCCGGAGTCGCGCTGGTGCAGGAGCTCTTCGCCCCGATCCGTCCGGTGATCATCGAACGCGACGCCCCGCTGCTGGAACAGGCGACCAGGACGTACGCCGATCTTCCGGATCCACGCGCCAGGGTCGGCGTCGGCCTGGCCAGCATGCTGGCCCTGACCCGCCGCGGACGCTTCACCGAGGCGGCGACCTTCGGCCGCGGCTTGGTCCAGCTCGGGCTCGACCTTCTCGACCCCGGTTACGCGGACGGGTCCAGCGTCCCGGCGCTGGAACTGCATACCGGAATCGCGCATCTGATGAGTGCGGACTTCACCGCTGCCGAACGGCATCTGTCGGCCGCCTATCGGGATCTGTCCCCCTTCAGCAATCACGCCTTGGACGCAGCCGGAAAACTCGCGTTCCTGCATGCCCTGCGCGGCGAGTCACATCTGGCGACGATCTGGCTCGCCCGGGCCAGCAGCCGGCAACCGGATTCCAAGGATTGGTGGTTGAGTTCGACCGAGCGGCAGAGCATCGCGGCGGCTCACATGCTGGTCGCGATCGACCAGCTGAACTGGGCCGACTACCACCAGCACAACCTCACCGAGGACATGGCGGTTCCGAGTGAGAACTGGATGTACGTGGTCTATGCCCGCGCCCGGGCCGGGCTCTTCCTGGGCAATCAGCGGATCCTGATCGACGAGTTGCACGACCTCCGCGACCAGGTCCCGCTGATCTTCTCCCGGGACTCGCTGCCGAGCATGTTGCTGGACACTTCCGAACTCGACCTGCTGGTGCGATTGGGCGATCTGGATGCGGCGGCAGCGATCGCGGAACGGCTGGGCGACCATCCGCTGGAGCGGATCGCCGCAGCCCGGTACCAGCTGATCATCGGCAATCCCCAGGAGGCGGCCAGGATCGCAGACGAATCCCGCTGGCCGGTCCGGATCAGCCGCCGGGTCCGGCTCAATCTGCTCATCCTCGGGGTCACCGCCGATCTCGCGCTCCGGTTGAATTCCGATGACCGCGTACGGCTATTACGCCAGGCCGCGGTCGAGACTGCCAACGAGGTGGAGCCGTGGCTGTTCACCCTGGCGGTGAACGATCCCGCGACCATTCAATTGCTCGGCCGGCACGCCCCGGAGACCCAGCCGCTGCTGGCGAAGCTGAAGGAGATCGACCCGCCGCGGCCATTCCAACTCTCCCGGCCGACGGCGCCGCTCACCCCGCGCGAGCAGGTCCTGCTGAACCGGATCGCCGGACCCGGCTCGCTGGACGACATCGCAGCAGACCTGCACGTCTCCCCCGCCACAGTCCGCAACCAGCGCAAGAGCCTCTACCGCAAACTCGGTGCGACGTCGCGGGGGCATGCGGTCGAGATCGGTATCCGCAACGGACTGATGTCGACGGATCCGCCGAGCGGCCGCTGACCGGCCCACACCAGGAATCCTCAACCAGCCGGGTCTTCATCGGGGTCGGTCGCGGCGATCCGATCGAGCACCGCGGGCCGGGGCAGCGCGGGTGGTATGCCGCGTACGAAGGAGCGCAGGACCGCAGCGACCACAGGCGGGGAGAACAGCAGACGGGGTGCGCCGACCAGGTGGTAGACCTGCGTGAATGCCATCGCGCAGGCTGGGTCGCCGGCCACGGCGAGCCGGTTCATCCGATCGGTCCAGCGAGCCAGCAGCCGTTGCGGCACCGGCTGTCGGCCGCTTCCCGGCAGCTGCCGCAGGTCCTCGGAGGTGGCGACCGACCACGGGACATCGGTCACGGCCGCCAGCCGGCGCTGCAGCCGGCGGGTGCTGCTGACGTCGTGGACCCTGCCGATCGACCGTCCCAGCAGTTCGGCCTGCATCGCGGCGACCGTGATCCCCTGGCCGTAGATCGGGTTGAACGCACAGAGCGCGTCCCCGATGACCAGCAGTCCCCGCGGCCAGCTGGCGTCGCGGGCATACGGGATGCGGCGGTTCCCCGTCTGCCGGTAGACGGCCACGTCGCTGATCGGCTGCAGGCGGGCCACCAGCTCGGCAGCAGCAGGATCCCGCAATGAGGAGAGGAAGTCGACGAACTCGTTCGTGTCCCGAGAAGGTCGTCGATCGCCGTAGCCGGCCGCGAGCGCGAGCCACTGCCGGCCCTCGACCGGGAGCACCGTGGATCCAACCGGCACCTCAGGCGTCGCGAGGATCACCAGCCCGGTGTCGAGCGGTGGGGTCTCCGGTCCCTGGTAGCGGCGCGAGGCGTAGCCCAGCTTGGCCTCCACGCTCTCCGGCTCGGAGACCGAGTAGCCCAGGTCGGCCAACCATTGGGGCAGCCGTGAGCCCCGACCGGAGGCGTCGACGACCACGTCGCCGCTGACGGCCTCACCCGTCGCGCCATGGACCTCCAGTCCGTCAGCCGTCTCACCGAGGCCGCTCACCCGGAAGTCATCCCGGAGATTGACACCGGGGATCTCGAGCGTGCGACGGCGGGCCAGCAGCTCCAGCACCGGCCGGCTGATCGACAGGATCTCGTACGACGGCAGATCGGTCGGTGACCAGCCGTGCAGGCCGAGCCATGGCATCGTCCCGGTGTCGAGGAGCAGTCCGCCCGCGTCGAGGGCATCCTGCCGAAGACCCGGCAGCAACTGGTCCAACGTCAGCAGGCCGCGGTGCAGGACGACGTGGGGCTGCACTCCCTGAGGGACGCCCAGCCTTGGAGTCGCGCTCTCGGACAGCCGATCGCGCTCCAGCACGGTGACGTCGGCTCCGGCCCTGGCCAACGCAGCGGCGGCGAACAGCCCGGCGAAGCTGGCGCCGACGATTACCACGCGGCGAGGAGGGTTCGTCATCGGAGCAGTCTCCTTGTCTGCGGGCGCGGCTGACGATCATCGTCCCATCACCTGGCCGGATGGTTGTGGGCCGGCACTAGGTTCTTTGCATGGACAAGAAGCCGGTGGTGCTGGAGATCGACCTCGGACTCGGCCTGCAGAGCACCGATCCCAAGGATCCGGTCAGTGCCGTACGCTCCCGGATGGTTCCACGGCTGACCACGGTCGTCGCCGGTCTACGGCAGGGCGCCAAGGACGACGACGTCGTCGGGGCGGTCGTGCACGTCACGCCGGGCCCGTCGCTGTGGCAGGTCGAGGAGCTGCGCATTGCGCTGGCCGACTTTCGTGCGTCCGGACGCAAGGTGATCGCCTGGACCGAGACCTTCGGCGACCCCGGCCCAGGCACCGCCGGCTACTACCTCGCCGCGGTGGCCGACGAGATCTGGCTGCAGCCCAGCGGCGCGGTGGGTCTGCTGGGCATCGGCCTGAGCGTCACCACGATCCGCGGCGCGCTGGACAAGATCGGCGCCGAACCCCAGATGGGCCAGCGCAAGGAATTCAAGACCGCGGCCGAGATGTACACCTCGACCGAGATCAGCGAGCCGAACCGGGAGATGACCGGCCGGATGACCACGTCCATGACCGAGCAGGTCGTCGCGGCGACCGCCTCTGGACGCAAACTCGGTCCGGACCAGGTCCGCGCGGCGATCGAGGCCGCACCGCTGACGGCCCAGCAGGGCGTGGACCGCGGGCTGGTCGACCACCTCGGCTATCGGGCCGACGTCTACGACGCCGTACGGGACGAGTTCGGCGCCGGCGAGGATCACGAACTGCGGCTGGTCTTCGCCCACCGCTACTCGCGGTCGACCTCGACCAAACAGGCCATCCGCCGGGTCGTGCGCTCCCGGCGCCGGCCGATCATCGCGGTCGTCGACGTGGAGGGCGCGATCATCACCGGTCGCGCCAACAGGCAGCTTCCCGGCGGCCGGCCGCAGGCAGGCTCCGATCATGTGATCGCCGCGCTGCGCGCCGCGTCCCAGAACGATTCGGTCCGCGCCGTCGTGCTCCGGGTGGACAGCCCCGGCGGTTCCTACATCGCCTCCGATGTGATCCGCGACGCAGTGCTCCGGGTCCAGAAGTCCGGTCGTCCGGTGATCGCCTCGATGGGGGCTCTGGCGGCCTCTGGCGGCTACTTCGTCTCGATGGCCGCCGACACGATCATCGCCCTGCCGAGCACGTTGACCGGCTCGATCGGCGTCCTGGGTGGCAAGGTGGTGATCAAGGAGACGCTCACCAGGATCGGCGTCACACAGGAGGCCATCGGCGACCGCCCGGCGACGATGTTCTCCGCGATCCGCCGCTTCGACAACGAGGAGTGGGCCCGCTACGAGGCCTGGCTCGACCTGATCTACGACGACTTCACCCACAAGGCCGCCCACGATCGCGGTATGGACTACGACACCCTCGAGCCTTTGGCCCACGGCCGGGTCTGGACCGGCGCAGATGCCAAGCAACGCGGCCTGGTCGACGAGCTCGGTGGCTTCCAGGATGCGGTCGTCGAAGCCTGTCGCCGGGTCGGCGCCGATCTTGATCATGTCCGGGTCCAGGGCTTCCCGCAGGTGCCAATGCTGGCCCGGATACGCCCGGCCGAATCCAGTGAGTCACCGGCAGCCGCGCTCACCACCGGCCGACCCGCCGGCCTGCTGGAGACCGTGACCCAGGCGATCGGCATCGAGCCCGGTGGTGTGCTGACGATGCCGTGGCGCTTCGAGATCAGCTGATCCGCTGCCCGACCAGCACCAACGTGCCCGACCGCGTCCGGGAGATGATCATGGTCGCTTGCTGGTCACCGGACGGCTTCAGCCGCTTGCGGAGCTGCGCCGGATCGAGATCGACTCCGCGCTTCTTGATCTCCAGCCGGCCGACGCGATGATCACGAATCCAGCGACGTAGCAGCTTTTCGTTGTATGGCAGCGACTCGCTGATCTCGAAGCAGGTCGCGTACGGCGTGCTGATCAACTCATCGGCGCTGAGATAGGCGATCTGGTCGTCGAGCAGCCAGGCGCCGAGTTGATCACCGAGCACAGTGATCGCCCCGGCCCGGATCACGGCGCCGTCGGGTTCGTAGACGTAGCGGCCCGGCGGGGCGACCGCCAGTCGCCCGGGGCGCGCAACCATCCGGTGATCCGGCATGATCAGCGCTGCTCTGCTGTCCGGCTCGGACCGGACTCCGGACCACAGGCAGACCTCGACGGTCTCGCCGTGGTCACTGACCCACTCCGCCTCCACACCCGCTGGAATCTCCCGGTGCGGCAGCGCCGGCCCGAGCTTCACCGCAACCGCGCCAGCAGCGCACCGGCCGGTCAGGATCCCGGTCACGAATCCCCAGCGGGGAATGAAATCCTCGGTCCGCCACAAGCGGCCCGCGCTGCTGCGCCGGGCCGGATCGAGGAAGACACCGTCACCCGTTCGGACCAGCTCCGGCCCGATCTGCTCGGCATCGCCGGTGATCACCTCGGCGCGATCACCGAGATTGGCCCGGGCGACCTGGGCCGTGCGCTCGTCGATCTCGACCGCGACGACCTCCAGGCCGGCGGCGGCGAACGCCAGCGCATCCGAGCCGATCCCGCACCCGAGATCGACAACCCGGCGTACGCCGGCAGCGACCAAGCGAGCGGCATGATGGGCTGCGACCGACGGCCTGGTCGCCTGCTCCAGTCCGTCCCGGGTGAAGAACAGATTCTCGGCCCGGTCGGCGAACTTGGTGCGAGCGCGCTCCCGCAGCACGACCTGCTCCAAGGCGGCTGCCGCCACCTCGGGCGGATAGTGGCGCCGCATCCTTTCGGCGGCGGCCAGCGATCGCGGGTCGGCTTCGGCTCCGGCAGCGGCGAGGGCCTCACGACTCAGCGGCTCGGGATACACACGCCGACTGTAGTGCGCTGCGCACCTCGGGCCCGGTCTCTCAGGCTGCCGCCACCGGGAACCGTCGCAGACCACGCACCAGTCCACCGGGCTGGCGCTCCAGCGGCCCGGCGATCCTCAGATCGGGGGCGGCCGTCATGATCTCGCGGACGGCTTCGGTCGCCTCCAGCCGTGCCAGTGGAGCGCCGATGCAGTAGTGAGCGCCGCCGGAGAAGGAGAGGTGGTCCTTGGCATTGGGCCGGGTGATGTCGAAGTTGTCCGCGTCGGCGAAGACAGCCGGGTCGCGGTTGGCACCGCCGATGCCGATCACGATCGTCTCCCCTGCGGGCACCTGGGTGCCGCCGATCTCGACGGCGGTCGTCGTCAGTCGGGCGCTTCGCTGTACCGGTGCGTCGTAGCGCAGGCATTCCTCGACCGCCTGACCGGCCAGGTCCGGATGGTCGGCGAGCAACTCACGTTGGCCTGGGTTGGACAGCAGCGCCAGCACGGTGTTGCCGATCAGGTTGACGGTGGTCTGGAAACCGGCGATCAGCAGTAGCGTGCACAACGGCATCAGCTCATCGGACCGCACCTGACCGTCGGCGTTGGCGATCCGCGACATCATGTCGTCAACGGGCTCCCGTCGGCGCTGCTGGATGACCTTGTCCAGGATCTCGGCGAGCCGCTCCCGGGTCGCCAGCAGCCGGCGCGCATGCGCCAACGACTGGATGCCGCCGATCGCACTGCCGAATTCGGTTCCGTGCCGGACGAACTCGTCGGCGTCGGCATCGGGGATCCCGAAGAGTTCGGTGATCACCGCGACCGGCAGCGGAGCTGCGAACGTGCTGATCAGATCGAACGGCTCATCCCTGGGCAGATCCTTGATCAACTTCGCCACGACCGAGGCGATCAGCGGCCGGTAGTCGGCGATCCTGCGGGCGGTGAAGTCGCCGGCAATCACCTCGCGCAACCGGGTGTGATCGGGCGGATCCATGCTGAGCAAGGAAAGTCCGGCCTCCTTGGCCTCCTTGGTGGCCGCGGAGTAACTGCGGGACCGAAGGATCTGGTCGCTGATCCGATGATCAACAGTGACCATCCCGTTCATCGCCGTGCGCACCATCCTGCCCTTCGCGCGGATCCGCTCGTAGAGTGGATACGGATCCTCAATACCGGTTCTCAGCTGGATCAACGAGACCGGGTCGCGGCGCAGATAGCCGTTGCCGTACAAGCGAATCCGATAGCTGGAGAAGTCCCGGACAAAACGCAGAAGCTGTCGATCGATCACCATGGACGCCCCCGTCGACACGGCTGAGTCGAGCCGATGATCACACGATAGTGGTTCTGCGCGCCGCCGGCACAAGGACCGGGAATTCCTGAATACCGCGGATCAGGCTGCCAGGGCGGCGTACCCGCTTGCCGGCCTCCCGCAGATCGGGAAACTCGGTGGCAATGGCCCGCAGGGCGATCGCCGCCTCCAGCCGCGCCAGCGGGGCGCCGACGCAATAGTGGATGCCGCCGGAGAAGGACAGGTGCTCGTTGGCGTTGGACCGGTTGATGTCGAATCGGTCCGGATCGTCGAAGGCGGCGGGATCCCGGTTGGCCCCACCCAGCGCGGTCATCACGAACTGACCCTTGGCGACCGGCCGACCGAGCACCTCGGTGTCGCTCATCGCGACCCGTCCGGTGCGCTGCACCGGCGGGTCGTAGCGCAATCCTTCCTCGACCACCTGTTCGGCAAGCTCCGGCTGCTCGGTGAAGAGCCGCCACTGGTCGGGATGAGACAGCAGCGCCAGCACCGTGTTCCCGATCAGGTTGACGGTGGTCTCGAAGCCGGCGATCAGCAGCAGCGTGCACAGCGGCACCATCTCCTCGGGTCGTACGGCCTCCGGAGAATTCTCGTTGGCCGCGACGATCCGACCGATCAGGTCGTCCTGGGGATGCTGCCGGCGGAGTTCGAAGATCTCGGTGAAGATCTCCGCCAAGCGTGCCCTGGTCGCAGCCAGCTCGCGGGCATGGGCGATCGACTGAATCCCGCCCAGGGCACTGCCGAAGCGGGTCCCGTGCATCGCGAACTCCTCGGCATTGGCGTCCGGGATGCCCAGCAGATCAGTGATCACCGCGATCGGCAGCGGGGCGGCCAGCGATGACACCAGATCGAACGGCTGGTCCCGCGGCACGGTCCTGATCAGATCGTCGACGACCGCCTGCACCCGCGGACCGAAGGCCGGGATCTTCCGGGAGGTGAAATCCGGAGCCACCAGCCTACGCAACCGGGTGTGGTCCGGTGGATCGAGATCCAGTAGCGACAACTGGGCGTCCCGGCCGTCCTGGCCGACGCCGAAGCTGCGCGAGCGCAGCACCTCGTCACAGGCCGCATGGCTTGCGGTCACATAGTTGCCCAGCGGCGTCGGCGCCAGTACGCCTCGTTCTCGGATCCGCCGGTAGATCGGGTACGGGTCCTGCCGACCGGGCTCGAGGTGCAACAGCGCGGCCGGTTCCCGCCGGACATAGGCGTGGTACGAGATTCGCAAACGCGTCCCGTACAGCTCCTTGATGAACGCCAGCTGCTGTCGCCCGATCGCCATCGTCCCGCCCTTCCGCATCCACTCCCCGAACGTCAGGATCCATCCTGACGCGATCGGCAGCCGGCGCAAACGGCGAATGTCACGGATCTTTCCCTGACTCAGGGACGGCCCGGGTCAGACCAGTGGGCGGCTGACGGGCAGGGTCGAATCGGCGGCGAAGTCCAGTGCCGACGGCGGCAGGCCGCGGGAGACCATCTGCGCGCCGAGCACCGCGATCATCGCGCCGTTGTCGGTGCACAATCCTGGCCGCGGCCGACGCAGCCGGATGCCCCGCTCCTCGGCCCGCTCGGCGAGCAGGACGCGCAGCCGGCCGTTGGCTGCCACGCCGCCACCGATCAGCAGATCCTCGGCACCCAACGACTGACAGGCGTCGATCGCCTTGGCGCTGAGCACGTCGCAGACAGCCTCCTGGAAGCTGGCGGCGACGTCGGCCAGCGGGATGTCCAGGCCGTCCCGCTGCCGCAGCTCGACCCAGCGGGCGACCGCGGTCTTCAGACCGGAGAACGAGAAGTCGAAGCGATGCTTGACCAGGTCCTTCTGCGCCGTCAGGCCACGCGGGAAGCGAATCGCAGTCGGGTCGCCGGCCGCCTGCGGATCGCCGTCGCCGTTGGCGATCCGGTCGATCACGGGCCCACCGGGGTAGGACAGGCCGAGCAACCGGGCGACCTTGTCGTACGCCTCCCCCGCCGCATCGTCGATGGTGGCGCCGATCTCGATGATCTTGGTCGCCACATCGTCGACCCGAAGCAGCGAGGTGTGCCCACCGGAGACCAGCAGGGCGACCGCGGGCTGCGGAAGCGGTCCGTGCTCGAGTAGGTCGACCGCGACATGACCGGCCAGATGATTGACCCCGTACAACGGCTTTCCGGTGGCAAGAGCGAGCGCCTTGGCGGCGGCGATCCCGACCACCAGGGCGCCCATCAGCCCTGGACCGGCGGTGACCGCGATCGCGTCCAGCTGACCAAGATCGACATCGGCCGTCTTCAGGGCCCGTTCGATGGTGGGCACGATCGCCTCGAGGTGGGCCCGGCTGGCCACCTCCGGCACGACCCCACCGAAACGGACGTGTTCCTCGACGCTGGAGGCAACCTCGTTGGCCAGCAGCTGGTTGCCACGGACGATGCCGACGCCGGTCTCATCGCAGGAGGACTCGATCCCCAGGATCAACGGCTCACTCATGATCATCGCCTCCTACCGGTCGGCCCATGATCATCGCGTCCCGACCGGGGCCGTAGTAATCACCGCGGACCGCAAGCTGCGCGAAGCCGTACGCCCGGTAGAGCGCAATCGCCGCTGCATTGTCGGTCCGCACTTCCAAGATCATCTCTTGTACGCCTCGGGTCGCGGCCAGCTCAAGGCCGGAAGCCAGCAGGGACCTGCCGATCCCCTGCCGACGCTGCTGCGGATCGACCACGATCCGGTCAAGATCACAAACGTCCGGGCCGAACCGCAGGGCGATGACGCCGCGCAGCAGATCATCGCGTGCCGCCAGCACTCGTAGGGACTCGCCGGCCAGCTCCGACTGCCAGCTGGTGCGACTCCACTGCTCGGACGCCGGAAACCCGGCCCGCTCCAGCCCGAGGATGGCATCAAGATCACCAAGACCGGCGGGGCCGGTGGAGAGCGTCGCGATGGCGGTCATCGCAGTGCCCGGGGATGGGCAAGGACCGACTTCCGCGGTCCCGGCGGAGCAGCATCGGGGCTGCGGAGATACAGCGGCTCGATACCGGCATCCGGCAGCTCGGGTCCGGCCAGGGCCAGTACGCCCCCGTCCAGCCGGGTCGGCCCGTCCAGCCGGGTCCGGTCGGCCGAGGCAAGTTCCGGATGCACCAGGCCCGCCGGCCCGGCGACCGGTAGCGCCGGCAACTGGTCCGGCCTGCCGACCGACGGCCCGTCGACCCGTACGCCGTCGGCGCCGTAGCGGGCCCAGTAGACCTCCCGGCGGCGTGCGTCGGTGGCGATCAGGAAGTCGCCATCGGGGCGTTCGCCGCGCTGCCACTGCACGGCCAGCACGTCGAGGCTGCAGACGCCGCGGACCCTGACGCCCAGAACCGAGCCCAGGACCCGCGCGGTGGCGATGCCGACCCGCAGCCCGGTGTACGGACCGGGTCCGACGCCGACGACGATCCCGGTCACCGCGGTGACGTCGAGGCCGATCTCAGTGATCATGGTCGACAACAGCGGCGCCAGCTGTTCGACGTGTCGTTTCGGATCGTCGTAGGTCCTGCTGGCGAGCACCTGCTTGCCGTCGGACAGCCCGACCTGCACCTGGGTCGAGGTGTCCACCCCCAGCGTCAGCCGATCAGCCACGGGCAACCGCCCCATTCACATCCAGCCGGCCGAGCTCAAGGTCGTCAAGGCCCAGTTCGTCGAGATCGGCCTGCGTCCAGCGGTCGCCGACACCGGTGATCAACACCGTCCGGGTGTCGTCGTCCGGATCGGCGCTGCGCAGCACCGTGATCTGCAGCCGGTCGGGGCTGAGGATCTCGGCGACGTTCTCGCCCCACTCGACGACGGTGACCGACCGGTCGAGAGTCTCCTCGAGATCGAGATCCTCCAACTCATCGGCGCTCGACAGCCGGTAGGCGTCGACATGCACAAGATCAGGACGACCCTCGGCCGCGTGATGGATCCGCGACAACACGAATGTCGGCGAGATGATCGGTCCAGCCGCGCCAAGACCCTCACCAATACCCTGGGTGAGCGTGGTCTTGCCGGCGCCGAGATCACCGGTGGCGATGATCACGTCGCCGGGCCGCAGTCGGGCGGCCAGCCGAGCGCCGAGTGCTGTCATGTCGTCAGCGGCCGGCACCACGACCCGGCGCGGCAGTTGTCTGGCCAGCATCACGCCGTACGGCGCCTGCCGGTCGATCACGAAACCGCGGTGCTGCCAGTAGCTGATCAACTCCGGGAATTCGCCGCGGGCGAAGAGCTCCAACCGCACGCAGCCGAGCTCGGCGGCCAGCAGTTCGGCCTCGACGACCATGGCCGATGCGATGCCGTGCCGCTGGAAGTCCGGGTGCACCGACACCCGGCGCAGCACGCCGGTCCGGCCGTCGCCGTGATCATGGTCCCGCTCGACGATGATCGCCCCCGCAGGGCGCCCGGACACCGTCGCGTACACACCGGTACCCCGGGCCAGCGCCTCGGCGACCGTCTCGGCGGTCTCGGCGTCAGCGGTGGACGGCGGATCCAGCGGCGGTCGGGCGCCGAAGGCCGCGTGGATCACCTCGACCATGCCGGCAGCATGCTCGGCAGTGGCGCGGTAGTAGGTCGGGAACGGCTCTTCCTCAGTCGTGAGCTGGCCGTCGATCGCGGGCTGGTCGGTCATCGCCCGCTATGGTAGGCCGTCCGTTCCGGACGACCGTCGGAGCTCCACCGGCCGCTGCCGGCCTTGCCGTTCGGCTTGCCGTTGCCGGGGCCTCGGTTGGAGCGGCCGCCCGGTCCGCGACCTGACCGGTTGAAGCCGCCCTCGGACCGATTGAACCCGCCGCGCCTGTTGCCGGACCGCGGACCGCGATCCGAACGCGGCGCGATCAACTTCTCGTAGTCGCGGCTGCTGATGTAGTCGCCGCTGGTCTCGGCCGCACCGGTCGCCTCGGCCAGGTCGGCATCGCCCGGCCGGGCCTTCAGCTCGATCGCGTCGACACCGGCATCGCGGGCCAGCCGACGAACCTGCCGACGCTGGTCGGGAAGCACCAGCGTGGCCACCACACCAGTCTCGCCGGCACGTGCCGTGCGGCCGGCACGGTGCAGGTAGGTCTTCGCATCGGCCGGCGGATCGACCTGCAGGACCAGACCGACCTCGTCCACGTGGATGCCGCGGGCCGCGACGTCGGTCGCCACCAGGACCGGCAACGAGCCGTTCTTGAAGGCCTCGAGGGTACGGTTCCGGGCGCCCTGTGGCAGCCCGCCATGCAGCGCGCCGGCCATCACACCGGAGTTCCGCAGCTCCTCGGCGACTCGGTCGGCGCCCAGCTGGGTGCGTACGAAGATCACCGTTCGGCCGTCCCGGTTGGCGATCTCGGCGGTGATCGACTTCTTGTCGGCCGGCGCGATCGGCAGCAGGTAGTGGGTCATGGTGTCGACCGAGGCCTGGGCGCCGTCCACCTCATGGGTGCTCGGATCGGTCAGGTAAGTCGCGACCAGCCGATCGATGCCGCGGTCCAGAGTGGCGCTGAAGAGCATCCGCTGGCCGTCGGCCGGGATCGCGTCGAGAATGGTGGTGACTTCGGGCAGGAAGCCGAGATCGGCCATGTGGTCGGCCTCGTCGAGGACGGTGATCTCGATCGCATCCAGCTCCAGCGCCTGCCGGTCCATCAGGTCGATGATCCGCCCGGGGGTGCCGATGACGACGTCGACGCCCTGCTCGAGGCTGCGCAACTGCGGGGTGTAGGACATGCCGCCGGCGACCAGGACGGTCCGCAGGCCGAGAGCCCGGCCCAGCGGGGCCAGCACATCGGAGACCTGGGTGGCAAGTTCGCGGGTCGGCAGCAGGATGATGCCGCGGGGTGAGCGACCGGGCCGACGGCCCTTGGCCAGGCGGGTCAGCAGCGGGAGGCCGAAGCCGAGCGTCTTGCCCGAGCCCGTACGCCCCCGGCCGAGGACGTCGCGGCCGGAGACCGCGTCGGGGATGGCCGCGGCCTGGATCGGGAAGGGTGTGGTGATGCCGTCCTCGGCGAGCCGGTCGACCAGCACCGCATCGACGCCGAGCTCGGCGAAGTCGGTCGCCGTCACCACGGCTGCCGGAGCGCTGGTTCGATCGACGGGGGTTCGCTCGACGGGGGTTCGCTCGACGGGGGTTCGCTCGACGGGGGTTCGCTCGACGGGGGTGCGCTCGACGCGAGTGGTCCGGCGGTCGTCGCGATCGAAGCGGGGACGGTCGAAGCGCGGACGGTCGGTCCGGCGATCGTCACGATCGAAGCGGGGACGGTCGTCGCGCCGGTCAGCACGCCGATCGTCGCGGTCGTAACGGGAACGGTCGTCGCGGTCGTAACGGGGACGATCGTCGCGGTCGTAACGGGAACGGTCATCGCGCTGGAAGCGCGGTCGGTCGTCACGGTCGAAGCGGCGCCGGTCGTCACGCCGGTCGTCACGCTCGAACCGATCCCGTGGGGAGGATTGCGCCGTGACATCGCGGTCGGATCGTCCCCACGAACCGGCACGACGGGTGTCGCGCGACTCGGAACGCGGCTCGAAATCGGACTGGACACCACCGCGACGACGAGGACGGCGGCCCTTGGCAGCACGTTCCTCGGGGCTCCAACGGCGCTTCTTCGACGAGGAGTCGGAACGCGGGGAGCGCGACGGATTCGGGCGCTTGGCGCCCTCGGACTTACCGGATGGCATGAATCTCTCTTCTTCACCGGCGGTTTTCCGGTGATCGGGGCGCACGCGCCCCTGAAAGGACGCACGCATCGTGGTCGAACCCCGGGCGCGGGCGCGCCGCAACTGCAAGGAGTTGGGTTCGGATGGGAAGCGGGATCGCGGTGGATCAACACCGACCCGCTGACAGCCAGTCTACGGGGCCGGGCCGCAGAAACCGAATCGAGATCGGATCCGGGCAGCGCATGCAGGCACAGGACCTGTGTCAGCTCGGCGGCAAGCCGCGGGACGCCTCCATCGCCTGCACGCGATCACCGCCGTCACCACCGGTTGCCCGGGTGACCAGGTTCGCCAGGACGCGAGTGACGCGCTCGTGGTACTCGATCATCGCCATGTGTCCGCAGGGATCGAGGATCAGCACATCGGCATTGGGAAGTTCCTCGATCATCAGCTCGGTGTGCCGGAAGGGCGTGACCAGATCCTGTTTGGCCCCGACCACCGCCGTCGGCAGCTGGTTGATCACCCGCAGCGCCTCGGACTCGTCGAGATCGGCGAAGGCCGGATAGAAATCGGCGATCACATCCAGCGGTGTCTGGGCGAGCATCTCTCCGACGAATTTCACGTAGGCCGGCGGCACCGGTGACGGGAAGGTCATCAGCCCCGTCAGCAGCCAGGCCAGATCGGAACCGGCCTGCCGGGTCTGCTCGACCACGGTCGGAATCCGGTTCAGTGCGGCCATGGCGGGGACGGCCGCCCGTGCCAGCAGCCGACCCGGAAGCCCCCGCACCGGGTGCCGGTCGAGCAGGTCGTCGCTGGAGGTGCACACCAGGCCTACCCCGATGATCGGCCCCACCCCGTCGATCGGACCGGTCGCTCCGAACCATTCCGGATGCTGGCGGGCCAGCTCCATCACGGTCATGCCGCCCATCGAGTGGCCGATCAGGATCACTGGGCCCGGGCCTGCGACCTCACGCAGGATCTGGGTCAGGTCCGCACCCAGCTGAGAGATCCGGGACAGGCTGGCCGAGGACCGCCCGGACCGGCCGTGCGACCGGTGGTCGTAGAAGATCATCCGATACTTGCCGCGCAGATCCCGGCGCTGGAAATACCAGCAGTCAAGGCTGAGCGCGTAGCCGTGCAGGAACACCAACGTGGGGCGGGAGCCGTCGGCGTCCTCCTGATCGTCCGGCTCGTCGACCTCCACGTGCAGTTTCACGCCATCGATGGTCTCCACCTCACGGCCCTCGGACCGCAGCGCGAAGAACGGCTCCGCATCGGCACCGCCGATGGCAGGTCGCAACCGCTTGCCGATCAGTTCCCGCTCGAGCCGGAAACCGGCTGCCACCCCGCCCAGCGCCAACGCGGCGACTCCGGCTGCCAGACCGATCCCCTCGCGCCGGCTCATGCTCCTCCTCGGCGATAGTTCCGCGGCACCCGGACGCCGATCCGGGTGACGATCTCATATCCGATGGTGCCGCACGCCAGCGCCCAATCCTGCGCGGTCGGTCCGGGGCCGGGGCCGAAGACCACCACCTCGTCGCCCACCTGCGCGCTCGCTCCAGGCCCTAGATCGATCATGAACTGGTCCATGCAGACCCGACCGCGGATCGGGACGGTACGGCCGCCGACGAGGACCTCGGCCGAGTTGCTGGCGTGCACCGGGATGCCGTCGCCGTAACCCAGCGGGACCAGGCCCAGCACGGTGTCCCGGTCGGCGATCCAGGTGTGCCCGTACGACACCCCGTCGCCCTTGGCAATCCGCTTGACCGCAGCCAGCCTGGCGCGCAACGTCATCACCGGCTCGAGTTCCAGGCCGGCGTCACGAGCCAGTCCCGGCGCGGGTTCGATACCGTAGCTGGCGATACCCATCCGGACCAGGTCGTAGCGGGCCTCCGGCAGCGTGATCGCCGCTGCGGAATTGGCCAGATGCCGTACGTCGGGACGCAGCCCGTGCCGCTCAGCCACAGCGAGCGCGTCGGCGAACACCTTCTGCTGGCGGGCGATCGAGGGATCGCCGGGCTCGTCGGCCGACGCGAAGTGCGACCAGATGCCGGCGACCCGGATCGCACCGGTCTCCTCCGCTTCCGCGGCCAGCGCACACAACGTCTCCCAGTCAGCGTACGAGGCCCCGTTGCGGGACAGGCCGGTGTCGATCTTGAGATGCACCCGGGCCGTACGCTGCACCGCACCGGCCGCGGCGACCAGCTGCGACAGCTGGTCGGCATGGTGGGCCGCAACGTCGATGTCGGCGGCGACCGGGGCCTCCAGATCCTCGTCCGGACCGTACAGCCAGCACAGCAGCGGCCCCTGATCGCCGGCGGCCCGCACCCGCAACGCCTCGGTCGGGGTCGCCGCACCGAGCCACTCCGCACCGGCCTCACGGGCCACCCGGGCACAGTTGATCATGCCGTGCCCGTACGCCTCCGCCTTGACCACGACCATGATCGGCACGCCGACATGATCACGGATCCGGTGCAGATTGCGGGCGAACGCCGCAAGATCGACATCGGCCGACGCGGTGTCCGGATCAATACCCGAGGTCAGTCCGTCCATGATTGACTCGTCCATGATCAACTCCCGAGTCACCGAGGCGCAGCCGACTGCTGCAACCGGCCGAGGGTCCGTGCCGCTTCGCGGGCGAGTTCGTGCGGCGGGACCGGTCCGGGCAGGGCTGCCGCGGTGACCGCCTGCAGTGAAGCCGCCAGGACGGCGGCGCGGGGTGCCGGAAGCCCGGCCGCGAGCAGGGTCGTACAGATTCCGGCCAGTACGTCCCCGGAGCCGGCCTGCGCCGTCCAGGCCGGGCCGGGCACGGCGATCAGGACTGAGCGTCTCCCCGGCTGCGCGACGATCTGGGTGGCACCCTTGAGCAGCACGGTCGCGCCGGTGCGGTCCGCGCCACGATGTGCGGCACCGACCGGATCGGCCTCGACCTCGGATCGTTCGCAGTCCAGCAGCCGGGCCAACTCACCGGCGTGCGGCGTCAGCAGCCAGCTCGGCTCCAGGCCGCCGTCCGGCAGGTGCCGGAGCCCGTCAGCGTCCACCACGGCCGGCAGGCCGTCGGCCAGGCCCTTGGCGATCACCTCGGCGCCGTCCTCCCGCTCGCCCCAGCCCGAGCCGTACAACCGGGCCTGGACCCGCCCGTCGGCGTAGACGACATTAGGCAGGTCGGCCGTCAGCACCCGCCGTGCCTCGTCACTGCCGTGAAAGCGGACCATGCCGGCACCGGCGTAGACCGCGCCATGGGTGGCCAGGATCCCGGCACCGGGATACTGCGTCGACCCGGCGTCGATTCCCACCACGCCGCGGGAGTACTTGTCATTCTTCGCACCCGGGTACGGCCACCAGGCTGCAAGATCGTCGACATCGAGCTGCTGCAGCTCGGTGACCGCCTGATCGGCCTCGAAACCCAGATCGACCCGGACGACGCGCCCCGCATGATCTCTTGCCGGCTGGATGAATTCGCTGGGTTTACTGGCTCCGAAACTCACCGTCGTCGTGGCCCGGACCGCTGCCCCCGGCACCGCGCCGGTGTCGGCATCGACCCCGGAAGGAAGATCAACTGCGATCACCGGTACTGCATGATGATCAAGCAGGGAGACCAGCCCGGCAACGCGATCCGGCAGCCCGGGCCGACCGCCGATGCCGAAGATCCCGTCCACCGCCAGGTCGTAGCGACCAAGATCAGCTTCAACGTCGGCGGCTCCGCCGACGACTCGGCCGCCAGCATGCACCAAGGCGTCCATGCCTGCTCGGTGCGGCGCACCGACCAGAGGCACCGCCGTGACCGAGGCACCGCGCCGGGCCAGCCGGGCGCCGGCGAAGAGCGCGTCACCGCCGTTGTTCCCCGGCCCGACCAAGATCAACAACTGCGCCCCGTAGACCCTCCCCCGGCCTTCGACCAACTCGTCGGCGATCACCGATGCCAGGGCGCCCGCGGCGTACTGCATCAGATCGCGGCGCGGATCGGCGGCGATCGCCGCCTCTTCGAGCCGGCGGATGTCGTGCACCGGATAGGCCGTCAGCATGATCAACTCCTGTAGGCGTCAGCGTTCGCAGATCACGAACGCCGAGGCTATCCCGGCGTCGTGGGACAACGAGACGTGGATCGCACCGACACCCAGGGCGGCGGCGCGGGCGGCGACGGTCCCGGTGATCGCGAAGGACGGCTTACCCTCGTCGTCGGTCAGAATCTCGGCATCCAGCCAGGACAATCCGCTGGGGGCGCCGAGCGCCTTGGCCAGCGCTTCCTTGGCGGCGAACCGGGCCGCCAGCGACGCGACCGGCCGGGTCGCCTCGGTCGAGGTGAAGAGCCGCTTGACCAGACCCGGCCGACGCTGGATGGCAGCCGCGAACCGATCGACATCGCAGACATCGATCCCGACACCGACGATCACCGGATCACCTACTCCACCGTGACGGACTTGGCCAGGTTGCGCGGCTGGTCGACGTCGTGGCCCTTGCGGGTCGCCAGCTCGCAGGCGAACAGCTGCAGCGGCACGATCGCGGCCAGCGGCTGCAGCAGGGTCGACACTTTCGGCAGCCTGATCCAGACGTCGGCCAGCGCCGGGATCGCCTCATCGTCCTCCTCGGCGAGCACCGCGGTCAGCGCGCCGCGGGCGCGGATCTCGGCGATATTGGAGACGACCTTGTCGTGCAACATGTCGCGGCCCTGCGGCGGTACGACGACGAAGACCGGCAGCCCGTCCTCGATCAAGGCGATCGGACCGTGTTTGAGCTCGCCCGCCGCGAATCCCTCGGCGTGGATGTAGGCCAGCTCCTTCAGCTTCAGCGCACCTTCCAGCGCGACCGGGTATCCGACGTGCCGGCCGAGGAACAGCACCGACGGCTGATCGGCGAAATCAGCAGCCAGCTCGAGCACCGGTTCGGCCTCGTCCAGCACCCGTTGGATGGTCTGCGGCATCCGCTCCAGTTCGGCCATCAACACCGCGATCTCGTCGCCGAACAGGGTGCTGCGCACCTGGGCCAGATAGAGACCGAGCAGGTAGCAGGCGGTCAGCTGGGTGGTGAATCCCTTGGTGGAGGCGACGCCGATCTCCGGCCCGGCATGGGTGTAGATCACCGCATCGGACTCTCGCGGGATCGTCGAACCGTTGGTGTTGCAGATCGCCAGCACCCGGGCACCCTGCTCGGAGGCGTGCCGGATCGCCATCAGTGTGTCCGCGGTCTCGCCGGACTGGCTGATGCAGACCACCAGGGTGCGGCCGGAGAGGATCGGGTCCCGATAGCGGAATTCGTGAGCCAGCTCGACCTCGCAGGCGATCCGGGTCCAGTGCTCGATCGCGTACTTGGCCACCAGACCGGAGTAGAAGGCGGTCCCGCAGGCGACGATGATGATCTTGTCGATCAGGCGCAGCTCGTACTCCGGGATCCGCAACTCGTCCAGCCGCAGGGAGCCGTCGGTGTCATAGCGACCGAGCAACGTGTCGGCGACCGCCTTCGGTTGCTCGTAGATCTCCTTGCGCATGAACCAGTCGAAGCCGTCCTTCTGCGCTGCCGACGTGTCCCAGTCGACGTGGTAGGCGGTCGTCGTCGCCGGGGCGCCGTCGAAGCCTGTCACCCGCACACCGTCGGCTCGGATCTCCACGACCTGGTCCTGGCCGAGTTCGATGGCGTCCCGGGTGTGGTCGATGAAGGCCGCGACATCCGAGGCCAGGTAGTTCTCGCCGTCCCCCACTCCGACCACCAGCGGCGAGTTGCGCCGGGCGCCGACCACGACCCGCGGATCGTCCCGGTCCACCGCGACCAGGGTGAACGCCCCGTCCAGCCGGTTGCAGACCGCCCGCATCGCCCCGGCCAGGTCGACTGCCCCGTCTGCACCTGCCCCGTCTGCACCTGCCCCGTCCTGGCCGGATGCCAGCTCCTGGGCGAGCAGATGCGCCGCGACCTCGGTGTCGGTGTCGGAGACCGTCGTGATGCCGGCCTCGGCGAGCCCGGCGCGCAGCAGCGCGTGATTCTCGAGGATGCCGTTGTGCACGACCGCGACGCGGCCGTCGTACGACAAGTGCGGGTGGGCGTTGAGATCGTTCGGTACACCGTGGGTCGCCCACCGGGTGTGCCCGATCCCGACACCGTCGGCCGGCATCGGTTCGGACTGCAGCACCTCAGCGAGGTTGGCGATCTTTCCGGCTCGCTTGACGAGCTCGATCCGCCTGCCCGGTCGGTCGGCTGCGCGGTCGGTGCCTGAGTCGGTGCCTGAGCCGGTGCCTGAGTCGGTGCCTGAGCCGGTGCCTGAGTCGGTGCCTGAGCCGGTGCCTGAGTCGGAGGTCACGACGGCGATCCCCGCCGAGTCGTAGCCGCGGTACTCCAACCGCTTCAGCCCGGCCAGGATGATGTCGGCGGCCGGCGCCGGACCGACGTAACCCACGATGCCGCACATGCCGGTCAGGATACCCGCGGTCGGCGGGGCGATTCGAACGTTCGCAGCACGACGGCGATAATCGTCGGCGTGTCTGAAGAGGTCGATCACCACGGCGGAACCGGCGGACCCTATGTCGAGCGCAGCCGCGCCGACTGGGCGGAGCTGGCCAATTCGGCGACGCTGACGCTGACCCAGGAGACACTGTCGTCGCTGCGCGGCATGCAGGACCCGACCAGCCTGACCGATGTCCGCGAGGTCTACCTGCCGCTGACCCGGTTGCTGGCCGAGTACGTCAAGCACACCGGCAACTTGCACCAGGCCAGCAACGATTTCCTGCGGCTGTCCGTCGGCCGGACCCCCTTCGTGATCGGCGTCGCCGGGTCGGTAGCGGTCGGAAAGTCGACGACGGCCCGGCTGCTGCAGTCACTGCTGGCGTCCTGGCCCGATCACCCCAAGGTGGCCCTGGTCACCACGGACGGCTTCCTGCTGCCCAACGCCGAGCTGGAGCGCCGCGGGCTGATGAATCTCAAGGGCTTCCCGGAGTCGTACGACCGGCGGGCGCTGCTGCGGTTCGTGATGGACATCAAGTCCGGCAGGGACAAGGTCACGGCCCCGGTCTACGACCACCTCAGCTACGACATCGTGCCGGACCAGCAGATCGTCGTCGAGCGGCCGGACATCTTGATCATCGAGGGCCTGAACGTGTTGCAGCCGTCCCGGCCGCGCCCGGACGGCACCACCGGACTGGCGTTGTCGGATTTCTTCGACTTCTCGGTCTACATCGACGCCCGGACCGAGGCGATCCGGCAGTGGTACGTGCAGCGGTTCCTGGAATTGCGCCGGACCGCGTTCAGCGATCCGCGGTCCTTCTTCACCCGCTTTGCGACCCTCACCGACGAGGAGGCGGTGCAGACCGCGGAATACATCTGGGACTCGATCAACGGTCCGAACCTGGTCAAGAACGTGTTGCCCACTCGCGGCCGGGCGACCGCGGTGCTCCGCAAGGGCGACGACCACCACATCGAGTGGGTCCGAATAAGGAAGCTGTGACCCTTCAATCGGGCACGGACGAATCAATCGAGCGCGGAGAGCTCCGGGGGCTCGCGCAGGCGACGTAGGAGATCGCGGACGCATTCGGTCAGCCGGGTCCAGGACTCGGCCCCGTCGGCCTCGGAGAAGAGCTTCTCGACCTCGCGGGCCACGTCGGTGGCGGCGAGATAGCCGAAAGTGCCGGCCGACCCGGCCAACTGGTGCGCGATCTCGGCGGCCTCACCGCGCTGTTCGCTGGAGAGCTCACCCTGCTCGCCGATGCTGGCCCAGGCCGCCAGCTCGTCCGCCCGGCCGATATTGCGCGCCCGGGCGCGGTCGGCGATATCGGCGGCCCGGTTGCGGGCGTCCTCGTCGGCGGCCGGATCGCGGGTCCCGGAGCGTACGGCATCGGCCCCGCCGCCGGCGTTCACGGCCTGGCACTCGTGCTTGCTCATGCGGCCCAACCCAGAATGCTGGAGATCCGGTCCGGGAGGGTGAGCGGGTCGAACGGCTTGCCGATCACGCCGGCGACCCCGAGACCGGTGAGCTGCTGATCATCGCGACGGTGCTGCAGCTTGGCCGATAGCAGGATCACCGGCACATTCTGTTCCGATCCCTGGCCGCGCAGCTTCGCCAGGGTTGCCGGGCCGTCAAGCCCCGGCATCATGAGATCGAGCAGGATGACGTCCGGCCTGTGCTCACGCACCTTCTCGACCGCCTCCATCCCGTTGACTGCCACGCGCACGGTCCAGCCACCGACGACCTCAAGGGTCATCTGGACCACCTCTCTGATCGACGCGTCGTCGTCGACGACCAGTACGTCCTTACGCGACATGGCCTCACCGCCGCATCCTTCGAGCCGCATCCTTCGCGCCGTGGCATCCGTCATCGTAATAGGTAGCATGTCCGAGACCTCATGTCACGGCCAGGTCACGGTCCGTCCCGTGAACGAGCGAAGGAATTCTGGTTTGTCGGCACGTCACGCTGAGCGGATCATCCGCCCCGGCGACCTGAGATGGCTGGTGATTCTCGGCGCCGTGGTCGCTGCTGCCCTGATGAGCCTGGCCATCGTGCTGTCCGGACCTCTCTCCTCGGCGACCCGGCTGATCGTCAACAACATCGGACTCGTCGTCTGCGGTTTGGCCGTGATCGTGCTGGCCTGGGTCGCGGCGCGACGGGGCCCGCTCCGGCAGCGCCGGGCCTGGCACCTGCTGTCGATCAGTGCCGTCTTCGTCGTGCTCGCGATCGAGTGGTACGTCGTCTGCGGGACTCTGCGGTGGAACAAGGTGTCCCCGATCGGCGACCTCGGTTTTCTGGCCGCCGGACTGCTCGCAGTGTGGGGGATGGCGTCCTTCCCGACCACCCGCAGGCGCGGCCGCGAGCTGTTGCGGATGGTGCTCGACGGCGTCGTGGTCGGCGGCTCGGTGCTGCTCACCACCGCCGTACTGGCGCTTGCACCGGTGCTCTCCGCCGGGCAGAACCCGTTCTATCGGTTCGACACCATCGGTCTGATGATCATCGACGTGATCGTGGCGACGGTGGCCGGCCTGCTGCTGATCCGCGGTGACCGGGCCGACCGGCCGGTGCAGCTGCTGCTCGCCCTCGGATTCTCGATCTGGGCGGTGACGGACCTGTTCCGCTGGGTCGTCCAGGTCCGCGGCCTGGTCTTCTACCAGACCGCGGGGCCGGTCGGTTGGATGCTCGGTTATTCACTGATCGCATTCGCTGCCCTGCTGCCGGGCCGGATCCGTACCAGTTCGGCCCCCAAGCGCAACGACCAGGCGCCGCCGCTGGGCGACACGGTGATGACCTTCGGGTTGCTGCTGGTGGCCGCAGTCACCAACGCGTTGAGCCGGCCGGCGGTGCTGAATCCCTGGATCGGCGCGCTGTGGCTGCTGCTGGTCGCCGCGGTGGTCGCCCGGCAGTTGCTGCTGATCACCGACAACGAACTGCTCCGCCGGACCCTGGAACGCCGGGTCCACAGCCGCACCCGGGAACTGGCCTCGATGACCCGGCAGAGCGAGCTGTTGCTCAACTCCGTCGGCGACGGGATCTACGGCGTCGACAGCCGCGGGGTGGTGACCTTCGTCAACCCGTCCGGGGCCAGGACACTGGGCTACACCGCCGAGGAGCTGATCGGGCAGCACGCCCATGACCAGTTCCACGCGCCCCAGTCCGACGGCCGGCCGTACGACTACCAGGAGTGCTACATCGCCGAGGCGATCCTGACCGGATTGACCACCAGCGGCGAGGAGGACTTCTATGTCGGCGCCGACGGCCGGCAGATCCCGGTCGAGGTGACTGCCAGCCCGCTACACAGCGAGGGCAGCCGACCGGGCGCGGTGATCGTCTTTCGCGACATCACCTCACGGCGTGAGGTTGACCGGATGAAACAGGAGTTCGTGTCGGTCGTCAGCCATGAACTGCGCACCCCGCTGACCGCGATCCGGGGCTCGCTCGGGCTGCTGTCGGGCGACCGTCTCGGCGCGTTGTCGCCGCAGGCCCGCCGAATGATCGGCATCGCCCTGGACAGCACCGAGCGGCTGGGTCGGTTGGTCAACGACATCCTCGACATCGAGCGGATGGAGTCCGGATCGATGCCGATGGACTTCCGTGATCACGACGTGACCGAGATCATCCAGACCGCGGTGACTCAGTTGCGGCCGATCGCCGCCGAGGCGGGGGTCAGGATCAGCACCGAGCCGACCGTCGGCCAGGTCAACGCCGACGCCGACCGGATCGTGCAGACCCTGGTCAACCTGATCGGCAACGCGATCAAGTTCTCCCCCACCGGTGGTGTGGTGACGGTCGGAGCCGGCCAGTCGGTCACCGCCGGATCGTCCGGACAGCCGATGATCGATTTCACTGTCCGCGACCAGGGCCGGGGTGTGCCGGAGGACAAGCTCGAGCAGATCTTCGAACGCTTCGAGCAGGTGGACTCCTCCGACGGCCGGGAAATGGGCGGCAGCGGGCTGGGGCTATCGATCAGCCGCAGCATCGTCGAGCGGCACGGCGGCCGGATCTGGGCCGAGAGTCCGTACGGCAGCGGCGCGACCTTCCACTTCACGCTTCCGGAGGTGATCCCGACGCCGGAGTCGCCACAGTCCCCCGAGCCCGCGGCAGCGGAGGATCCCGCACCCGGGAACGTCGCCGGTCACCCCTCGGCCGAGTAACTTCCCCGCTATGACTACTCAGCAGTTCCCGGCCATCGACGATCACCTGCCGCGCAAGGTCAGCATCGGCGCGGGCACCGCCCTCAAGGTCGGCTTCTTCTTCGCCCTCGGCGCGACGCTGTTCAGCCTGCTGGTCTCGATCATCGTGGCCATCGTGATCGCGATCCTCGGCATCAGCCTGCTCCCCTCGGACGTCTTCCACTCCTGACCCTCGGCTGGCGATGGGCAGGATCCGAGCAAACTCATGAATCGGCCGTCCGAAACATGAGTTAGCTCGGATTCTGTTGGGCTGTGGATGACGGCCGAGCCCTCCTGCGGGCACTGCCTCAGAATCTTCTGGTGCCGTTGTCAGCCTGGAAGCGTGAGCTGGGATCTGCCGTACGGCCGCAGCCGATCGCGGACCTCGTCGGAAGCGGAGTCGGGCTCGGTCGCGTGTACGGAGGGAAGTCCTGGCGGAAAGCGACGGCCGGCTTCTACGTGCCGCAAGAAGCAGGACGACACGGTGGCGGGGCGGAGGATCGTCGGGCCGGGCGGCTGACCACTGCACAACGCATCCTGGATGCGGCACCACTGCTCGCGAGGGACGCTGCGCTGAGCACCTGGGCGGCAGCATACGTACTGGGCGCCGACTGGTTGGACGGACTCGATCCGTACACCATGGCTGATCTACCGCTCGACATCGTCGCCACGGAGCTGAAGCGCCGATCGACCGGAGCGGTTCGCTACCACTCCTCGCGCCTCGATCCGGCTGATGTCTGGTCCAGGGACGGACTCCGCGTCACATCCCCACGGCGTACGACCTTCGACGCCGTGCGCTGGGCACCGTCGCTCGAGGAGGCTGTGGTCTGCATCGACACGATGACCGCATTCGGGTTGATCCGGTTGCCCGACTTCGCCGACTACGCATCCAGGCATCACCGGTGGGAGGGCATCGCGCAAGCGTTGGCCGCCGTGAAGCTGGCCCGCCCGAATGTCAGGAGTGGTTGGGAGACACGGCTGCGGATGTGCTGGACAGAAGATCTCGGACTGCCGGAACCGCTGGTCAACGTGCCGATCTTCAACCACACCGGACATTTCCTGGGGGCGGCGGACCTGTTCGATCCGGAGTCAGGGCTGGTCGCCGAGTACGACGGCTCTCAGCACCGCGAGGTCCGTCAGCACCACAGCGACAACATCCGCGAGGAGAAGTTCGAGTCGGCCAACCTCGTCGTGGTCCGCTCGGACACCATCGACCTTCGCAAGGAGCGGAAGCTACTGGCCCGCAGGTTGAGTGACGGCTATCGCCGCGGGCAACTCAGGGACCGCCGCCTCGACGACTGGACATTGGACCAGCCTGCTTGGTGGCACGCCCGGATGGGGACGAGATTCCGAGCAAACTCATGATCCGAGCGCGCCGAACATGAGTTTGCTCGGAGTCCGCGCCCCGTTCAGGAGAGGGCGAGCGAGGAGCGGACGACCTCGGCCAGGCGGTCGGCGAGCAGCTGGGCCTGATCGACCGAGGGAGCCTCGACCATCACCCGGACCAGGGATTCGGTACCGGAGGGGCGCAGCAGCACCCGGCCGCTGCTGCCAAGCTCGGCGGTCGCGGCGGCCACCGCATCCCGGACGGCCGGAGCGGAGTCGGTACGAGTCTTGTCGACGTTGGGGACATTGACCAGCACCTGCGGCAGGCGTTCCATGACGCCGGCAAGCTCGCCCAGCGAGGACCCGCTGACAGCCATCCGGTGCATCAGGTGCAGACCGGTGAGGACGCCGTCGCCGGTGGTCGCGTGCTCGGCGAGGACAACGTGCCCGGACTGCTCGCCACCGAGGCCGAAGCCGCCGGCCCGCATCGACTCCAGGACGTAACGGTCGCCGACCTTGGTCTGCTCGACCCGGATCCCGTGCCGGCCCATCGCTTGGGTGAGACCGAGATTGCTCATCACCGTCGCCACCAGAGTCGCTCCGGGGAGCTGGCCGTCGGAATGCATCCCCACTGCCAGGATGGCCATGATCTGGTCGCCGTCGACGACCCGGCCGGTGGCGTCGACCGCAAGGCAACGGTCGGCATCGCCGTCCACCGCGATGCCGAGATCGGCGCCGGTGGAGACGACCGCCTGCTGCAGGCCGGCGATGTGGGTCGACCCGCAGTGATCGTTGATGTTGATGCCGTCGGGTTCGGCGTTGATCACGGTGACGCCGGCGCCGAGCCGGCGATAGCTCTCCGGTGCGGTCCGGAACGCCGCGCCGTTGGCACAGTCGACGACGACCCGGATACCAGCCAGAGCCAGTGCGTCGGTGGACCGTCCGCGGCCGATGCTGCCGACCAGATGGTCGATGTAGCGATCGACCAGCTCCGGCCGATCGACGACCCGGCCGACCTCGGCGCCGGTGGGCCGGCTGCCCGGGGCGCCGAGCCGCGCCTCGATCGCGTCCTCGACCGAGTCCTCGAGTTTGGCACCGCCGCGGGCGAAGAACTTGATCCCGTTGTCGGGCATCGGATTGTGGCTGGCGGAGATCATCACGCCGAAATCAGCGCCGACGGCACCGGTCAGATGGGCCACGGCGGGCGTCGGGAGCACCCCGAGCCGGACGACCTGGACGCCGGCGCTGGCCAAACCGGCCACCACGGCAGCTTCCAGGAATTCACCCGACGCGCGCGGGTCACGGCCGACCAGAGCGGTAGGGCGGGCGCCCGCAGAGCGGCCTGCGTCGGTGAGTACCTGCGCCGCCGAGACTGCCAGGTCGAGCGCCAGATCGGCGGTCAGGTCGGCGTTGGCAACTCCGCGGACGCCATCGGTACCGAACAGCCGACCCATCCGGCCTCCCTGTCAGAACTCAGCCCGGTGAGACATCGGGGCGCACTTATCGCCCGACATTCTCCTGTTACCCCGGCAGGACGGGGTTGATCCGAGCCTACGACTCGACAGGTGCGAGTCGCAGGCCGGAATCGACGGTCAGCGCTTGCTGTACTGCGGAGCCTTGCGGGCCTTCTTCAGGCCGGCCTTCTTGCGCTCCTTGATGCGGGCGTCGCGGGTCAGCATGCCGGCCTTCTTCAGGCCCGGGCGGCTGGCCTCGGAATCGGCCTCGTTCAGTGCTCGGGCTACACCCAGCCGCAGCGCGCCGGCCTGGCCGCTGATGCCACCGCCGTTGATCCGGGCGATGACGTCGTAGGCGCCCTCGACCGCCGCGGTCGTGAAGGGCTCGGAGACGATCTGCTGGTGCACCTTGTTCGGGAAGTAGTCGTCCAGGGTGCGGCCGTTGATCGTCCAGTTACCGGTGCCCGGAACGATCCGGACACGAGCGATGGCCTCCTTGCGGCGGCCGGTCGCAGCAGTCGCGGTGATCACCGCAGGACGGCTGGCCGACTCGGCGGTGCGGACTCCGGCGCTCTCGCTGCGGTAGGAGATCTCCTGGTCACCCTCGGTGAACGGGGTGATCTCTTCCTCGGCTGCAGCCTCGGTCTGGGCCTCGACGGCCTCGGGTGCGTTTTCGGTCACGATCGGTGTATCTCCTGCTTGCGAATTCGACTCGTCACTGGGCGATCTGGGTGATCTCGAAAGCCTGCGGCTTCTGGGCAGTGTGCGGATGCTCAGGACCGGAGTAGACCTTCAGCTTCTTGATCAGCTTCCGGCTCAGGCGGTTCTTCGGGAGCATGCCCCAGACGGCCTTCTCAACGGCCTTGCGCGGATCGGAATCCAGCAGCTCGCCATAGCTGACCGACTTCAGGCCACCCGGACGGCCGGAGTGCCGGTAGGCCAGCTTGTCGGTCCGCTTGTTGCCGGTCAGGGCGATCTTCGACGCGTTCACGATGACGACGAAGTCGCCACCGTCGACATGCGGAGCGAAGGTCGGCTTGTGCTTGCCGCGGAGCAGCGTCGCCGCCTGGACGGCGAGCCGACCGAGGACGACGTCGGTGGCATCGATGACGTGCCATTCCCGGGTGATCTCACCAGGCTTGGGGCTGTACGTGGACACGGCCGCAGACCAATCTTTCTTCGCTTCGATGTTTACTGGATATCGCGGCGGCCCCCGCTGACCCGGAAAGGATCGTCAAGGGCGCACAACGACGCAACGCGATGAGCGCAACAGCGACATAGATTACCTGTGCGGACCAGCCCTGGTCAAAACGCGGGATGCCCGGGCCGCGCAGCGGCCACAGGCACAGCGGCATGCACAGCCGTACGTGGCCCAGATCATAGGTCATTGACAGCCCCCGCAGTAGCCGCAAAACCCCGGGCCGCGTAATTTGTGGCCATGACCGAAACCCTCACCATTCGTGACAACCGGACCGGGCGGGATTACGAGATCCCCATTTCCGACGGCACGATTCGCGCTGCGGATCTGAAACAGATCGCCGTCGAGGGCGAGCCGGGGTTGGCCACCTACGACCCGGGCTTCGTCAACACCGCCTCGTGCCGGAGTTCGGTCACCTACATCGACGGCGATGCGGGCATCCTCGAGTACCGCGGCTATCCGATCGAGCAGCTGGCCGAGTCGTCGACCTTCCTCGAGGTTGCCTACCTGCTGCTCAACGGCGAGCTGCCGACCGAGGATCAGCTCGCTACGTGGACGCACGAGATCACGATGCACACGTTCCTGCACGAGAACATCAAGTCGTTCATGGAGGGGTTCCGGTACGACGCCCACCCGATGGGCATGACGATGGCAGCGGTTTCGGCGCTCTCGACCTTCTACCCGGACGCCACCGACATCCATGACCCGGACAACCGGCGGCTGCAGATCACCCGGCTGATCGCCAAGATGCCCACGATCGGCGCCTTCGTGTTCCGCCACGGCCAGGGCAAGCCGTACGTCTACCCCGACAACGAGTTGTCCTACGTCGAGCGCTTTCTGGCGATGTTGTTCCAGATGAGCGAGCGCAAGTACAACGCCGATCCCCGGCTGGCCAAGGCACTCGAGGTGCTCTTCATCCTGCACGCCGACCACGAGCAAAACTGCTCGGCCAACGCGGTCCGCTCGGTCGGCTCGTCGGGTGTCGATCCCTACTCCGCGGCCGCGGCCGGCGTCGGCGCGCTCTACGGGCCGCTGCACGGCGGCGCCAACGAGGCCGTGCTGAAGATGCTCCGCCGGATCGGCGACGTCTCGAACATTCCCGACTTCATCGACGGCGTCAAGGGCGGCAAGGAACGCCTGATGGGCTTCGGTCACCGGGTCTACAAGAACTACGACCCACGGGCCAAGATCATCAAGAAGGCCGCCGACGACGTCTTCGAGGTCACAGGGGTCAACCCGCTGCTCAAGATCGCCGTGGAGCTGGAGAAGATCGCGCTGGAGGACGACTACTTCGTCTCCCGCAAGCTCTACCCCAACGTCGACTTCTACTCCGGCCTGATCTACGAGGCGCTGGAGTTCCCACCGGAGATGTTCACCGTGCTCTTCGCCATCGGCCGGATGCCCGGCTGGCTGGCCCAGTGGGAGGAACTGGTGAACGACAAGGAGCAGAAGATCGCCCGCCCGAAGCAGATCTACACCGGCGCCCGCACCCGGGACTTCGTCCCGCTCGCGGAGCGCTGAGCCGCACCGAGCAGCCTGCGGGCCGCGGCATGATGGCTGGATGGAGCAGCACACAGGGTGCCTGATCGCGGGCGGCGGCCCGGCCGGCATCATGCTCGGCCTGCTGCTTGCCCGGGCAGGCATCGAAGTGACCGTCGCGGAGAAGCACGGAGACTTCCTGCGCGATTTCCGCGGCGACACCGTGCACGCCTCGACCCTGCAGCTGCTCGGCGAGCTCGGACTCGAGGATCGTTTCCAGGCCATCCCGCATGCCGATCTTGCCGACTACCGGTTGCCGATCGGCAATCATCGCAGCATCGTGCTCGGCGACTTCTCTCGGCTGCCGGCACCGTACGACCACATCTCACTCGCGCCGCAATGGGACCTGCTGTCGTTGCTGGCCGATGCGGCCGCCGAGGAGCCAGGCTTCACCCTGCTGATGAACACCGAGGTGCTCTCCCCCGTTGTCGATCATGGCCGGGTGATCGGCGCCCGGATCCGCAGCGCCGGCCAGGAGTCGGTGATCATGGCGGACCTGACGGTCGCCTGCGACGGCCGGAATTCCGACCTCCGCGCGACCGCGGGGATGGTGCCCGAGGAATACCCGGTGCCGTACGACGTCTGGTGGTTCCGGCTGCCGCGCACCGAGACCGAACGCGCGAACGAGCTGCCGACCCTGCTGCCGACGATCAAACCGCCGGACATCATGTTGGCGATGAGTCATCAGGACTACTACCAGATCGCTTACCTGGCTCGGAAAGGTTCGGAACAACGGCTGCGGGACGAGGGCATCGACTCGTTCCGGCGGAGGATCACCCGACTACGCCCTGATCTTGCCGACCGGGTCGGACAGCTCACCTCGATGGATGATCTTCCGATCCTGGACGTCCGGATGAACCGGTTGCGCCGTTGGCACCGGCCCGGTCTGCTCTGCATCGGCGATGCTGCTCATGCGATGTCGCCGTCGGGCGGTGTCGGCGTCAACCTGGCGATCCAGGATGCGGTCGCGGCAGCCCGTTATCTGGCCGAACCCCTGCGCCAGCACTGGGTGACCGATCATGATCTTGATCAGGTCCGCCGCCGCCGACTCTTCCCGACCGTCTTCCTGCAATCCGGCCAGCGACTGCTGCATACGACGATCTACGAGCCTGCGCTGGCAGGACTGCCGGGCGGATTCGATCTTGCGATCCTGGTGCTGCGACTGCTGCCCTGGCTCTCCGGACCGGTCGGCCGGCTGATCGCCATCGGTCCACGCCCCGAAAGCGCTCCGGACTTCGCCCGCAGTGACGCGCACCGGGACGGTGCCGAACTGCTTGGATAGGCGAGTATGACGAGCTTCATATCGCACACCACGATCGACTGCCACAACGCTTTCGAGTTGTCGCAGTGGTGGAAACAGGTCCTGGGATACGTCGATCTCGATGGCGACCCCAACGAACCGGGTCACGAGGAGTGCATGATCCGGGATCCGGAGACCGGTCATCAGTTGCTGTTCATCGAGGTGCCCGACGAGGAGCTTCCGGCCAAGCGGATCCACCTCGACGTCCGGCCGCGCAGCGGCACCCAGACCGAGGAGGTCGCGCGGCTGGCCCGCATCGGTGCCACCGTGGTCGCCGACCGTCGCGGTTGCTACGGACCGGGTAGCGGATGGGTGGTGCTCGCCGATCCGGAGGGCAACCAGCTCTGCGTGTTGCTCTCCGAGGCCGAGCGTGCCGCGTTCCTGGCCGGTTGACGGATTGATCAACCCCGCTCAGAAGCTGAAGGTCGTGCCACCATCGACGACACCCCGGTACAGCGGGCCGGCGAACTGTTTCAGGGCCTCGTCCAGCGGAAAGCGCTCGGAGACCAACAGCACCGGGATACCGAGATCCGAACCGTGGGCTCCGTAGCGGCCCCGCCACTGGTCGAACTGCGGGTCGGTGACAACCCCGGCGCCGCCGCCGGGAATCAGGATCAACCGCAGCCGTGCCCTTCGGCTGCGGAGCGTGGCGCGATAGCTGGTCTTCAGGATGATGCCGGACAGCGCGGCCCAACTGATCGTCGTCGTCTCCGGGTTCCTTCCGGTGCGCAGGACGATCCCGGCGGCCGTCACCTCGAGATACACCTGCTTCACCGTGCGCTGCCTGAAGATGTCGACCACCATCGCCGCCGCCGCAACAACCGCCAGCGCCCAGACGGAGTTGGCGATCAACCATCCGCTCCGGGTCGAGGTATCGACGGCCTGAGACAGCAACGTGTGACCCACGACGACCACGACGACAACGCCGACGACCAGGATCGCTCTCGCTCGCATCCGATCGTCGAAGTCGCCGACCATCACGGCGCTCAACCGGTGCCGCCCGCTCAGGCTCATCCCCCGACGGTAGCCAAGCAGAGGGTCGCCGAAGGCTCAGCGCGCCCGCTGCACCCGGCCCTCGTCCCAGACCGGCTGATCGGACTCGTACACCTCGCCATCGGCGCCGAAGATCAGGAACCGGTCGAAGCCACGGGCGAACCAGCGGTCATGGGTGACCGCGATCACCGTTCCCTCGAAGGATTCCAGGCCGGCTTCGAGTGCTTCGGCCGATTCGATGTCGAGGTTGTCGGTCGGCTCGTCGAGCAGCAGGCAGGTCACTCCGGACAGCTCCAGCAGGAGGATCTGGAAGCGCGCCTGCTGACCGCCGGAGAGCTGGTCGAATCGTACGTCGGCGGCCTTGGCCAGCTCGTACCGGTCGAGCCGGCGGGCGGCATACTCACGGTCCAGCCCGTCGCGATGATCATCACCGCGGTGCAGGATCTCCAACAACGTCTTGCCGACCAGCTCCGGATGGTTGTGGGTCTGGGCGAAGAGCCCAGGCCTGACCCGCGAGCCCAGCCTGGCGACGCCGGTATGCGCGACCGGAGCAAGATCGCGACCGCCGATCGGTTCTTGATCAACTTCGGGCAGTGTGCCGCCGAGCGCCAGCAGGCGCAGGAAATGCGACTTGCCGGAACCGTTCGAGCCGAGCACGCCGACCCGGTCGCCGAACCAGATCTCGGTCGAGAACGGTCTCATCAGACCGGTCAGTTCAAGATCGTCGACGATCACCGCGCGTTTGGCCGTACGACCGCCGCGCAGCCGCATCGAGACGTGCTGCTCGCGCGGCAGCTCCTGCGGAGGGCCTTCGTCCTCGAAGCGTTGCAGCCGGGTCCGGGCGGCCTGCAGTCGGCTGGCCATGTCGGAGTTGTAGGCAGCCTTCTGCTTGTACATGATCACCAGCTGCTTGAGCTTGGCGTGTTCCTCGTCCCAACGACGACGCAGCTCCTCGAACCGCTCGAACCGCTCCCTCCTGGCCTGGTGGAAGGTGGCGAACCGGCCGCCGTGCACCCACAAGGTGTTGCCGGCCGAGCCGAGCTCGAGGGCTGCGATCGAGGTGGCCGCGTTGGCCAGCAGTTCGCGATCGTGGCTGACCAGCAGCACGGTCTTGCGGGTGCTTTGCAGCTGGCTCTCCAGCCACTGCTTGCCCGGCACGTCCAGATAGTTGTCCGGCTCGTCCAGCAGCAGCACCTCGTCCGGCCCGCGCAACAGTGCCTCGAGCGCCAGGCGCTTCTGCTCGCCTCCGGACAGGGTGTTGACCTCCCGCCACTTGGCCCGGTCGTAGTCGACGCCGATCGCCGCCGTGCAGCAGGCGTCGAAGGTGACCTCCGCGTCGTAACCGCCGGCGTCGGCGTATTCCGCCAGGGCTGCCGCATAGGCCAACTGGGAGCGTTCGCTGTCGTCGCTCATCAGCTGAAGCTCGAGCCGGTCTACCTCGGCGACGGCTTGGCGCAGCCGCGGCGGTGCGAGCGAGAAGAGCAGGTCCCGGACGGTCGAGGAGTCCCGGATGCTGCCGATGAACTGCCGCATCACCCCGAGCCCGCCACTGCGGGTGACGGCACCGTCGGTCGGCTGCAGGTCGCCGGCGACGATCCGCAACAGCGTCGTCTTGCCGGCTCCGTTGGGACCGACCAGGGCGACCACGGCGCCGTCGCCGACCCGGAAAGAGACGTCGTCCAGCAACGGCCGGCCGTCGGGGAGGTGGAATGACACTCCGGCCAGTTCCACATGTCCCACGCGCCCCAGGGTAGACGCCGGGCCCGTGGACGGCCATCAGATTTCAGACCACGGTCGTACCCCCGCGTTGGCCGGCGGAGTAACAATGGATCCATGGCCAGCCCCGCAGACAGCCAGCAGACAGCGAACCGCAACACCCGCCAGCGCAGACGGATGCTCGCCTGGGTCGCACCGCTCGCCGCAGCAGCACTGGCGGTCGGCGGCGGCGTACTGGCCAGTAACAATGCCAGTGCCGAGCCGCCGCTCCCGAAGAAGACCGCCCAGCAGTTGCTGACCGCGGTCGCCGGTGCGAAGGTCCCTGGGCTGTCCGGCACGGTCACCGAGACCGCCAACCTCGGCCTGCCGTCGTTGCCGACCGGCAGCCAGGGCGGCCCGATGTCGTCCTCGGACTTCTCCGACCTGGTCAGCGGCACCCATACCCTGAAGGTCTGGACCAGCGGCCAGGACAAGTCCCGCGTCGCGCTGCTGGGGACCTACGGCGAGTCCGACCTGATCCGCAACGGCAAGCAGGCCTGGCTGTGGTCGAGCAAGGACAAGCAGGCGATCCACACTCGCTACGTCGGTTCGGCGCCCGACTCCATGCAGCCAGGTGACCTTTCGCAGGCCCAGACGCCCCAACAGCTGGCGGAGCAGGCGCTCAAGGCGATCGACCCGACCACCACGGTCTCCGTCTCCCGCAATGTCACGGTCGCCGGCCGACCGGCGTACGAGCTGGTGCTGGCACCGAAGGACGACCGCTCGCTGGTCGGCCAGGTGATGATCGCGGTCGACGCCAAGACCTCGACACCACTGCAGGTCGCGGTCACGGCCGACGGCCAGACCAAGCCGGCGCTGTCGGCCGGGTTCACCAAGATCGACTTCGCGGTGCCGGACGCCTCGACCTTCAGCTTCAGCCCGCCGAAGGGCACCAAGGTCACCCAGCACACGGTCACGGCGCCGTCCAAGCGTGATCGCGCCGACGCCAGGAAGCACGCCAAGGACGCCGCGTCCAAGACCACAGTGGTCGGCAAGGGCTGGACCTCGGTGGTGATCGCCAAGGCTGATCAGACCGCGCTCGGCAAGTCCGGCAAATCCGGTGGCAACGCCCAACTCCAGGCACTGCCCCGGGTCTCGGGCTCGTGGGGTTCCGGTCGACTGCTGAGCGGCGCGCTGTTCAGCGCAGTGATCACCGACGACGGCCGGATCGCCGTCGGCGCGGTACGCCCGCAGCTGCTCTACGACGCTCTGCAGAAGTAGCCGGCACTGTCCAGCGACTCGTCCGGGCTCGCGGTCCAGACCTCGGGGCTCACCAAGCGGTTCCGGCACCAACTGGCGGTCGATCGTGTTGATCTCGAGGTGCCACGCGGCGCGGTCTACGGTTTCCTCGGCCCGAACGGATCCGGCAAGACGACGACGATCCGGATGCTGCTCGGGCTGATCCAGCCGACCTCCGGCACGCCGACGGTGCTGGGCGAACCGATCCCGCAACGGGTCGCGTACGCCCTGCCCAAGGTCGGGTCGCTGGTCGAGGGACCGGCGTTCCACCCGTACCTGTCCGGCCGGCGCAATCTCGTACGCCTCGACGCCGCGGATCCACAGGCATCGCGCCGGACCGCCGGCAGCCGGATCGACGCCGCCCTGGAACGGGTCGGGCTGATGCCGGCAGCGGACAAGAACTACCGCGCCTATTCGCTCGGCATGCGGCAACGGCTGGCGATCGCCGGCGCGCTGCTGCAGCCGCGGGAACTGCTGATCCTGGACGAGCCGACCAACGGGCTCGACCCGCAGGGCACCCGGGAAGTACGCCACCTGGTGTCCGATCTCGCCGACGACGGCGCGACGGTGCTGATCAGCTCGCACTTGCTCAGCGAGGTCGAGCAGATCTGCAGCCATGTCGGCGTGATGCACGCAGGCAAGCTGCTCGCCCAAGGGACGCTGGACGAGCTACGCGCCCAGACCGCACCGACCGTACGACTGGAGACCAGCGACCCGCAGACCGCGATCGAGATCATGAAGCGGCTCGGGCTGAAGCGCCCCCGCAGCGAGCGGACCGGAGATCATCATCTGATCAGCGCCGAACTCGGCGCGGTCGAGGTGGCCGCGATCGTGCCCGCGCTGGTGGCCGGGGACGTACCGGTGCTCGGATTCCGCGCTGCGGCGCAGAGTCTTGAAGACGTGTTCGTCGGCCTGACCGGGGAGGGATTCGATGTCAGCGGCTGAGGCTGGGACGGCTGAGGCTGGGACGGCTGAGGCTGGGACGGTCGGACGCGCGCCGAATCCGGTCGTTTCCTGGGTGCGGCTTTTCGCCTCCGAATGTCGGTTGGTGCTCACCCGACGGCGCAACATCGCCGGCCTCGCGGTCCTGTCCGCGGTGCCGATCCTGATCGCGGTGGCGGTGAAGATCTGGGGCGTTGGTGGCGGCGGCCCGAGTTTCGTCGATTCGATCACCGCCAACGGACTCTTCGTCGCCCTGGCAGCCCTGGCGGTCGAGTTGCCACTCTTCCTGCCGCTGGCGGTGTCCTGGATCGCCGGTGACTCGATCGCCGGAGAGGCCAACCTCGGCACCCTGCGCTATCTGCTGGCGGTGCCCGTCGGCCGGACCCGGTTGCTGACCGTGAAGTATGCCAGCCTGGTCTTCTTCTCGCTGTGTGCGACCCTGCTGGTCGCCGTCGTCGGCGGACTGATCGGCTCCATCCTCTTCGGCACCGGGTCGATGTTCCTGTTGTCGGGCAACACGATCAGCTTCGGAGCCACGGTTCTGCGGCTGCTGCTGGTCTGCTGCTATCTGGCGGCCGGCTTCGCCGCGCTGGGCGCGATCGGGCTCTTCGTGTCGACCCTGACCGAGCAGCCGATCGGCGCGACCGTCGCGACGGTGCTGATCAACGTCGGGATGTTCGTACTGGACACGATCAGCCAGCTGGACTGGTTGCACCCGTACCTGCTCACCCACTGGTGGATGTCCTTCGGCGACCTGCTGCGGTCCCCGATCTACACCGGCGACCTGAACCGCGGCCTGCTGACCGCCCTGGCGTACGCGATCGTCTTCTGGCTCGCCGCTTGGGCCCGCTTCCGCGCCAAGGACGTCACCTCCTAGCTCGCTCCACTTCGGTCCCAGGCGGATTGCCCCCGCTTCCCCACCGTGCGCGCGCTTCCCGGGCAAGGGAAGCGGGCGCACTGACGGGAAGCGAGAGCCGTACGAAGTGGAGCGAGGATCGCTGGTGCGGGCCGATCCGGGCCGACGGCATAAACTCACCGGGTGGGAAAGAGCCGTCCGTCAGCAGCGAGCCGCCGCCCGGCGACCAGACCGGGTTCGTCGGCGACCGGGAACACGTCCGGGAACCAGGCCACGACCAAGACGGCGACCCGCTATCCCAAGGGGGTGCCGGCGGACCGCTCCGCGACGCCCCGGCGATCAGTGGGTCAGCAGGCCCGGCTCTGGCTGCTCTCGCTGTGCGGCGCCGTGCCGGGCGCGATCGCGGTCTACCTCACGAACGACTACTGGGTCGGCGCCTGGGTCTTCCTCGCCGTTGTCATCGTGCTGGGGATCCTGCTCTACGCCTACGAGAAGCGGAAGAAGCAGTGAGCCGCCCGGAATCGGAATCTCGTTCGGCATTGGAACTGGTCGAGCAGAAGAATCGCCGCGGGGTCGTCTCCTTCGTCCGCCGCAGCCCACGGCTGACGCCGCAGCAACAACGCCTCTGGGACAGCTATGCCGACCGCTGGCTGCTCGAGGTTCCCCGGCACCACAACAGCACCTCGATCGATCCCGATCATGACGTCGATCTGACCGCAGCCTTCGGCCGGCAGGCACCGTTGATCATCGAGATCGGCCCCGGGATGGGCGAGTCACTGGCCCCGATGGCCGCGGCCCGCCCGGACTTCAACGTGCTGGCCTTCGAGGTCTACCGTCCGGCGATCGCGCGGATCCTGGCCAAGCTGGAGAAGTACGAGGTCGAGAACGTCCGGGTCGTCCAGGCCAATGCCGTCGAGGGGCTGCGCCACCTTGCTCCCGAGGCCGGGATCGCCGAGCTGTGGATGTTCTTTCCCGATCCCTGGCACAAGTCCAAACACCGCAAGCGTCGGCTCCTCAACCACGAATTCGCCGAGCTGGTCGCCTCGCGGCTGCAGCCGGGTGCGATCTGGCGACTGGCCACCGACTGGGCCGACTATGCCCGCCAGATGCGGACGGTGCTGGATGATCATCCGGGCTTCGAGAGCCTCTCCCCCGGCTCGTACGCCCCCCGCTGGGCAGAGCGACCGGTCACCAAATTCGAGCAGCGCGGCATCGACGAGGGTCGGGAGATCTTCGACCTCTCCTACCGTCGGACCTCGTGATCATGGCGCTGGAGACCGATGCGACCGAACGCTGGCGGCTCGACGTCAGCTACCGCGGCACCGATTTCGCCGGCTGGGCGGCCCAACCCGGTCACCGCACCGTCCAGGGCGAGCTCGAGCTGTGGCTCCCGCGGGTGCTCCGCGTCGATCATGCGCTTGGACTGGTCGTCGCCGGCCGGACCGACGCCGGAGTCCACGCCCGCGGCCAGGTCTGCCACTTGGACTGCGCTCCCGGCGTGATCACCGACGACGGAGCGAGTCTGTTGCGACGTCTGGCGCGCGTGCTGCCGAGCGATGTCGTCGTACGGGCCGTGCGCCGGGCACCTGCGGGGTTCGACGCCCGCTTCTCGGCCCTGCAACGCGGGTACGCGTACCGGCTCAGCGATGCCGGCGTACCGGTCGATCCGCTGCATCGCGATCAGGTCGCGATCTGGCCGCGCGAACTTGATCTTGAGGCGATGAACACGGCCGCCCGATCGCTACTGGGACTGCGGGACTTCGCCGCCTTCTGCAAGCGTCGGGACGGCGCGACGACGATCCGCACCTTGATCGAATTGTCCGGCGATCGCATCGACCATGGTCCATTGGCCGGCGTGATCGAATTCCGGGTCGTGGCGGATGCCTTCTGTCACTCGATGGTGCGGTCCCTGATCGGCGGCCTGGTACGGGTCGGCGAGGGCGCACGAGAGATCGACTGGGTGTCCACGGTCGCCCGACGAGGCGTCCGCGACAGCGGAATCCAGGTGATGCCGGCCGCCGGCCTGACCTTGGAGCAGGTCAGCTACCCGGCCGATGATCAACTGGCCGCTCGTGCCGTCGAATCACGCCGGTTGCGTACGGTGTGACGCGATGACCGATCACTACTTCACCAATTCGCCGTCGGCCGGCACGAACCGGCAGACCACGACGGCGACGATTTGGGGCACCGAATACCAGTTCATCACCGCCAGCGGGGTGTTCGCGCGGTCCGGGCTGGACATCGCCACCAACGTACTGCTGCGGTCTCTCGACCCGCCGACCGCGGCAAGCCGGCTCTGTGACGTCGGCTGCGGCTACGGGCCGATCGCCGTCGCGCTTGCCGATCACTGCCCGCGGGCGCGCGTCGATGCAGTCGACGTCAACGATGCCGCACTGGCCTTGTGCGCAGAGAATGCCGGGTTGGCCGGCGTCGCCGATCGGGTGATCACATTACGTCCGGAACAGAGCGATCCAGCGGCCCGCTACGACGAGATCTGGTCGAATCCGCCGATCCGGATCGGCAAGCAGGCGCTGCACGAACTGCTGCTGCAGTGGCTGCCGCGGCTGGCATCGGACGGCGTGATGCGGATGGTGGTCGGCAAGAATCTCGGCGCCGACTCGCTGCAGTCCTGGCTGACCGAGCAGGGCTATCCGTGCGACCGCGTCGCCAGCGCCAAGGGGTTCCGGGTGCTGGCCGCACGTCCAAGATCATCAGCGCTGTGATCATCTGGACGTGATCATCTGGACTGTGAGCGCCATGATCCGGCGCTGTCGGTCCGGACTAAGATGGGTGGTCAGTCGCCGACCGCGATGTTCACTTCACGAGTAAGGGACAAGGATTCACATGGCCGTCTATGAGCTGCCCGATCTGCCCTACGACTACGCAGCCCTCGAGCCCCACATCTCGGGCAAGATCATGGAACTCCACCACGACAAGCACCACGCCACCTACGTCGCCGGCATCAACACCGCCCTGGACCAACTCGCCGAAGCCCGCGACAAAAACAGCCTCGGCACCGTCGCCGGCCTCGAGAAGAACCTCGCCTTCAACCTCGGCGGCCACATCAACCACTCCGTCTTCTGGCCCAACCTCTCCCCCAACGGCGGCGACAAACCCACCGGCGACCTCGCCGCCGCCATCGACGAATACTTCGGCTCCTTCGACGGCTTC
>NZ_BMMZ01000018.1 GCF_014646195.1 Microlunatus endophyticus | reverse complement strand
CCTGGACCAAACCCGCCGACGAAATCCTGCCTCACGCCACCCGTCAACGAACTTCAGACGCGCGACACTAGGCCGTCTGTCGGCCAAGCCTCGGTGCTGCTGTCGTATTCCCGTTGCCAGCCGATCTCGGAGAGCCAGCTGACATCTGCGGCTTGCTCTTCCCGCCAGCCGATCCGCCCTTCGGATCGACACCGCAGACCACATCGTGCTCCTTGGAACAGCCGCGCATCACGACCCATCCGTTGGCGATCGCCAGCACGGTCACCGACACATCCGTGCCAAGCTTCCACCGCTGCCGGCCATCCGAGTCGCGATACACCACAGTCCCATTGCCCAGTTGGACAAAGCTGCCGTCCAACCCGACGGTCAGGCCCTGACTCTCGGCCGGAACACTGACCAGGATCCGCCCGGAGTCCGGCTCCAGAACCTGGTCGGTGTACTCGCTGTGCAGATAGAGCCGTCCACCGACCAGCCTCGCCTGCGGGCCACTGCCCGTGGTCTGCCAAAGCGGTCTACTGTCCGGGCGCCCGATCGCCAGCTGCGGGCTGAGCACTCCGGCACCGACCAGGATCAGCGCCAATGCGCCGCCGACCACCCAACGGAGCCATCGGCTGACGGGCAGCAGGGCGAGGATGATCACCGCCAGCAACCCGAGGCCGAGGGCCGCCACCACGACGCCGGCCAGATACCAGCCCCGCAAGGACGCCGAAAGGCCGATGGAGAAGATCCCGCCGCCGACCACCACGAGTGCGATGACCTCGCGCAGCCACCTCATCCGCGGCACCAGTCGAGCAGTCGTTCGACCGGCCAGGTGTTGATGATCCGGTCGGGATCGATCCCGATCGCTGCCGCGCGCTCGCAGCCGTACGCCAAGAAGTCCAGCTGACCCGGCGCGTGGGCATCGGTGTCGATCGAGAAGACGCACCCCATGTCGTACGCCAGCTGCATCAGCCGGGAGGGCGGATCGCGGCGTTCGGGACGGGAGTTGATCTCCACCGCAGTGGTGAACTGCTTGCAGGCCTCGAAGACGACCTCGGCGTCGAACGCCGATTCCGGGCGGGTGCCGCGATCGCCGGTGATCAACCGACCGGTGCAGTGACCCAGCACGTTGACCCGCGGATTGGCGATCGCCGCGACCATCCGGTGAGTCATCGACTCCGAGTCGGCGCGCAGCTCGGAGTGCACGCTGGCCACCACGACGTCGAGCTCGGCCAGCAGTTCCTTGGACTGGTCGAGGCTGCCGTCGGTCAGGATGTCGACCTCGATCCCCTTCAGGATCCGGAACGGGGCCAGTTCGACGCCAAGATCATCGATCGCGGCGAGCTGTTCGCGCAGCCGCTCCGCCGACAGTCCGCGAGCGACCTTGAGTCGCGGTGAGTGGTCGGTGATCGCGCAAAATTCGTGGCCGAGATCGCGGGCAACGGTGATCATCTCGTGCAGCGGACTGCCGCCGTCGGACCAGTCCGAATGAAGATGAAGATCACCACGCAGCGCCTGCCGCAATGCATCCCCGCCGGACGCCAGTGGCTTGGCCTCTGAGCGCAGTTTGGCCAAGGTTTCGGGGAGCTGACCGGCTTCCGCCTCGATGATCACCTTCGCGGTCTTCGGACCGATTCCTGACAGCTCGGCCCAGCTGAGACTGTCCCGATGATCTTGGCGAGCGGCTTCATCGAGCCCCTCGATCACGTCGGCAGCCCGCCGGTACGCCCGCACCCGGGGCGTCTCGGCCCGGGAGCGCTCCAGCCAGAATCCGATCTCCCGGAGCGCCGCAACGGCATCGGGATGATCATCGGTGCCGATCCGGCCGAGATCGATCGGGTCGGCCTTGCCGGTGCCAGAGTCCGCCACCCGGCCAGCCTATCCAGCCGCAGCGACCACCTTGGTCATCACACAGTTGCCCTGCCCCTTCGGCCGCTGGTAGTCGAAGCCGAGCCGCTCGTACATGGTGCGGGTCGCGTTGTACAGGAAGGACGAGGAGATCTTCTTGTCCGGGGGAAGGTCGTGCGGATAGGACTCGACCAGGCCGCCGCCGGACCGGGCGATCAGGGCCAATGCACCCCGGACCGCAACCGCTGCAATTCCCTGCCGACGGTACCGCCGATCGGTGAACAGGCAGGTGATGCGGAAGTCCGGACGGTCGACGAGGCCCGCCTCCCATTCCTTGCGATGGTGGATGTTCGGCAGTTCGGCGACCGGGCCGTATTCCGTCCAGGCGATCGCCTCCTCGCCGTCGAACACCAGGGCGGCATGGGCCCGTCCCTGCTCGACCAGCCGATGCTTGAATTCCCGGTTGCCCAGCTCCCGACGCTCGGGCGGGTCGGGAAAGCAGTGGAAGTGGGCGCACCAGCAGCCGCCGAAGACACCGTTGTGGCGCTCGGCCAGGGCCGCGAAGGCGTCCCAGGTCTGCGGCGACAGCGCCGCGATCCGATAGCCGTCGATCTGCATGCCGCGACAGTAGATCCGGTTCCGGACGATCCGCCTCCGGATCGCCCGCCGCCACGCGGGGGCAACCGGTGGCATACGCTGCCACGCATGGCGGCATCCTCACGCGGCATCAGCCGGACCCTGCTGCCGTCTCCCAAGTCCCGGGCCGCGATCGCCAAGCGGATGGCGGCGGTATCGGGCGAGATGACGACCGCGGCGGTCGCCGAGATGGAGGTACGGCACCCCTGGTTCAGTGAGCTGGATGCCAAGCACAGGTCCTGGATCACCCTGGTCGCCCAGGCCGGTATCGACGGTTTCGTGCACTGGTTCTCCAGCCCGGAGCCCAGCCCGCCGTCGACCGCTGACGTGTTCGGCTCCGCTCCCCGTGAGCTGGCCCGGCGGATCTCGCTCTACCAGACGGTCGAGCTGGTGCGGACGACGATCGAGGTGGCCGAGAAGCAGATCGACGAGTTGATGCCGCGCAGCGACCGGCCGGTGCTGCAGGCGGCGATCGTCCAGTACAGCCGGGAGGTGGCCTTCACCGCCGCTGAGATCTACGCCCGGGCGGCCGAGCTGCGCGGCGCTTGGGATGCCCGGCTCGAGGCGCTGGTGGCCGACGCGGTGATCCGCGGCGAGACCGACGAGAGCGTGCTGTCCCGCGCCTCCGCCCTCGGCTGGCGGTCGTCGGCCGATGTGGTGGTCGTGGTCGGCCCCGAGCCCGAGGACGAGACCGGCGTCGCGATCGAGGGCATCCGGCACGAGTGTGCCAAGGCCGGTGTCGACATGCTCGGGGCCGTCCAGGGCGATCGGCTGCTGGTGGTGCTCGGCGGCGACCGGATCGCCGAACCGGAGGCCGCGCTGGCCGTGGTCACCCGGTTCGCCGGCATCTTCGGGCCCGGCCCGGTCGTGGTCGGGCCGCCGGTCGAGCATCTGGCCGATGCGGCGCGCTCCACCCGCGCAGCACTGTCCGGTTACCGGGCGGCGGTCGGCTGGCCGAACGCCCCCCGGCCGGTGCTCGCCGACGATCTGTTGCCGGAGCGGGCACTGTCCGGTGACGGACACGCCCGGCGTGCCTTGGCCCGCACGGTCTTCGGCCCGCTGGCCGACAGCGGCAGCGGCCTGTTGGAGACCCTCGTGGTGTTCCTGGACAACAACAGCAGTGTGGAGGCCACCGCCCGAGCGCTGTTCGTGCACGCCAACACGGTCCGCTACCGGCTCAAGCGGATCCAGGAGGTGACCGGCTACAGCCCCAGTGACGCCCGGGACGCGTACGGCCTGCGGCTGGCGCTGACGCTCGGCCGGCTGCTGCCCGACGGCCGCGACAGCGGACGCGGATAGGCGTGCGGATTTGTCCGGTTCCCACAACAGCACCGCCCGAGTTTCGTCGTGTCCCTGCACGACGAATCCCGCTGCGGCGCGCCAGAGTTGACCCGTGCTCGCCGTTGTCGCGCCCGGCCAGGGCGCCCAGACCCCCGGTTTCCTGAAGCCGTGGATCGCCGAATCCTCCTTCGCCGAACGGCTGGCCTGGTTGTCGGCGGTCAGCGGCCTGGATCTGGAGCACTACGGCACCGAGGCGGATGCCGACACCATCCGCGACACCGCAGTGGCCCAGCCGCTGCTGGTCGCCTCCGGGTTGCTGGCGGCCCTGGAGCTCTTCCCGCATCCTGCCGATGCCTTCAGCCAGGTCGGGGTCGCGGCCGGACATTCCGTCGGCGAGCTGACCGCCGCGGCCGGAGTCGGGGTGCTGAGCGCCGAACAGGCAATGGTGCTGGTCCGCGAGCGCGGTAGGGCGATGGCCGAGGCGAGCGCCGCCAGGCCGACCTCGATGACCGCAGTGATCGGCGGCGACCCGGACGAGGTGCTGGACAAGATCGCCGAGCACGGCCTGACCGCGGCCAACAACAACGGCCGGGGCCAGATCGTCGCCGCCGGCACCACGGACCAGCTGGCCGCGTTGGCGGCAGACCCGCCGAACCGGGCCCGGCTGATCGGGCTCAGCGTCGCGGGCGCGTTCCACACCGTCCACATGGCTCCGGCCGTGGACCGGCTGGCGGCCCTGGCTCGGTCGGTCACCACCCACGACCCGCGAACCCGGCTGCTGTCCAACGTCGACGGTCAGATCGTCCACGACGGGTCGGAGGTGCTGGGCCGCATCGTCCGGCAGGTCGCCTCACCGGTGCGCTGGGACCTGTGCATGGCCACGATGGCCGATCTCGGCGTGACCGGGCTGTTGGAGGTACCGCCGGCGGGAACCCTGACGGGGATCGCCAAACGCAATCTCAAGGGCGTCGAGGTGTTCGCGCTGAACACCCCGGACCAGCTCCCCGAGGCCGCCGACTTCGTCCGCAAGCACGCCGACACGGCCGCCACGGCGATCTCCGGCAACCCGACCTGGCGGCTGATCGTCTCACCGGGCAAGGGGCAGTTCGTCCGCACCGACGATCTGCCGCCCGGCACCCTGCTCCCCGACCTGAGCACGGTCGGGGCGGTCAAGAACCTCCGCGACGAGATCCCGGTGACCGCACCGCATGGCGGCATCGTGGTCGAGTGGCTTGCCGAGGACGGCGATCCGGTCTCACCCGGCCAGCCGCTGGTCAGACTGCATCCGATGGTCGAGTCTCCTGGGGCCTCCGAGATCGGCCACTGACCGCTAGCCCCAACCCACCTGCCTCGCTTGTCCGGCCTCGCCGGCGGCGACAACAAAGATCGAGCATCAGCACGATCGGACAACCCAAGGAGAAAGACCAGATGGCAACCACCGAAGAGATCCGCAGCGACCTGGCCGAGATCGTCAACGAGGTCGCCGGCGTGCCGGCCGACGACGTACAGCTGGACAAGTCGTTCACCGATGATCTCGACGTCGACTCGCTCTCGATGGTCGAGATCATCTACGCCGCGGAGGAGAAGTTCGGCGTCAGCATCCCCGACGAGGAGGCCAAGAACCTCAAGACCGTCGGTGACGCAGTCGCCTACATCGAGCGCGCTGCTGCCTGATCCGAACTCACTTCCGCTAGGCACCTCTGCAAGGAGCACTCACTGATGTCCCGGACGCCAGTCGTTGTCACCGGTCTCGGAGCTACTACGCCGCTGGGCGGCGACGTGGAGTCCACCTGGGCCAATATGGTCGCCGGTAAGTCCGGCGTCCGGGCCATCGAGGCCGACTGGGCCGCCGATCTGCCCGCCCGGATCGCCGGTCAGCTGGTCGTCGATCCGGGTGAGGTGCTGGACCGAGTCGAGGCGCGCCGCCTCGACCGGTTCGCCCAGCTGGCGATCATCGCCGCCAACCAGGCATGGCAGGACGCCGGATACGGTTTCGGCGAGGACAACCCGGTGGACCGGGAGCGGCTGGCGACCAGCATCGGCACCGGTATCGGTGGCATGCACACCCTGCTGGGCCAGTGGGACATCCAGAAGGAGAAGGGCGGCCGGCGGGTCAGCCCGCTGACCGTGCCGATGCTGATGGGCAATGCCGCAGCGGCCCAGGTCAGCATCCGGCTGGGTGCCCAGGCCGGCGCGCACACCCCGATCTCGGCCTGCGCCACCAGCAACGAGGCGATCGCCCACGGCCTGGACCTGATCCGGTTGGGCCGGGCCGATGTGGTCGTTGCCGGCGGCTCGGAATCGGTGATCCATCCGCTGCCGATCAACGCCTTCAGCCAGATGCAGGCCACCAGCCGCCGCAACGACGAGCCCGAGCTCGCATCCCGGCCGTTCGACCGGGACCGGGATGGTTTCGTGCTCGGCGAGGGCGCGGCGATCTTCGTCCTGGAGACGCTCGAGCACGCGCAGGCGCGCGGAGCGAAGATCTACGGCGAACTGGCCGGCGCCGGGACGACCTCGGACGCCTTCGACATCGTGCAGCCCGATCCGAGCGGACTGAGCCAGGGCCGGGCGATGAAGATCGCCCTCAAGGAGGCCGAGCTCGAGCCCGGCGATATCGTGCACGTCAACGCCCACGCGACCTCGACCCCGACTGGCGACCCGGCCGAGGCGACCTCGATCCGGTACGCCCTCGGCGACGACACCTCGGCGATCGTCACCGCGACGAAGTCCATGACCGGCCACCTGCTCGGTGGCGCCGGCGCCCTGGAGTCGATGGCCACCCTGCTCGCCCTCTACAACCGGGTGGTGCCGCCGACGATCAACCTGGACAATCCCGAACCGGGACTGGGCATCGACATCGCGACCACCGCTCGTGATCTTCCGGCCGGTGATCTTGCCGGCATCAACAACTCCTTCGGCTTCGGCGGCCACAACGTCGCCGTCGCCTTCACGAACCAGTACGCCACCCATCGGCAGGTGTAAAGGGGCTGACATGACCGCCACAGTGCGACCCGCCGGTCAAACGGCATCCGAGAGGCTGCCCCGCGAGCTCGATCCGCGGAATCCGATCCTCCGGCTGGGCGCGCTGCTGGACGAGGGCAGCCTGACGTTGATCACCGAGGACGACGGGTCCGGGATGCTCGCCGCGACCGGGACCATCGACGGCAATCCGGTGGTCGCCTTCTGCTCCGACGCGACGATGTCCGGCGGCGCAATGGGCAGCGCCGGCTGCGCCGCCGTGGTGTACGCCTACGAGCGCGCGTTGGCCGACCAGCTGCCGATCATCGGCATCTGGCACGCCGGCGGCGCCCGGCTGCAGGAGGGCGTACTGTCCCTGGACGGCGTCGGTCAGATCTTCCACGCCATGACCCGCGCCTCGGGCCGGATCCCGCAGCTCTCCATCGTCCTCGGACCGGCCGCCGGCGGGGCCGCGTACGGGCCGGCACTGACCGACATCGTCATCCTCGGGCCCGAGGGCCGGATCTTCGTCACCGGCCCGGAGGTGGTCCGGTCGGTCACCGGCGAGGATGTCAACATGCTGCGCCTGGGCGGCCCGGACACCCACGGCCGGCGGTCCGGTGTCGTGCACGTGGTGGCCGACGACGAGGCCGATGCCCTGGCCCGCGGCCGCACGCTGATCACGCTGCTCGCCGACCAGGGCGAGGTCGCCGCCGAGGTTGCCGATGAGGATCTCGGCTCCCTGCTGCCCGAGTCGACCAAGCGCGCCTATGACGTGCATCCGCTGGTCGAGGCCCTCCTGGACGACGATTCGATGATCGAACTGCATGCCCGATGGGCACCCAACATCACGATCGCACTCGGCCGGCTCGGCGGCCGGACGGTCGGCGTGATCGCCAACAATCCGTTGCGGCTGGGTGGTTGCCTGGACTCGCTGAGCGCGGAGAAGGCGGCCCGCTTCGTCCGGATGTGCGACGCCTTCGGGGTGCCGCTGGTGGTCCTGGTCGACGTGCCCGGCTACCTGCCCGGGGTCGGGCAGGAATGGGACGGCGTGGTCCGCCGCGGTGCGAAACTGCTGCACGCCTTCAGCGAGGCCACAGTGCCGCGGGTCACGTTGATCACCCGGAAGGCCTACGGCGGTGCCTATATCGCGATGAATGCCCGCTCGCTCGGCGCGACCAGGGTCTTCGCCTGGCCCGGTGCGCTGGTCGCGGTGATGGGTTCGGTCGCCGCGATCCGGATCCTGCACCGCCGCAAGCTCGCCGCCGCCCCAGAGGATCTGCGCCCGCAACTGGAGGCCGAGCTGGCCGCCGAGCACGAGCGGATCGCCGGGGGTGTCGAGCGAGCCGTCGAGATCGGCGTGGTGGACGAGATCGTCGAGCCGACGACCAGCCGGTCGGCGATCGCCGCTGCGATCCGTGCCGCTGACACCGGGGCCCGGGGCGAACACACCAACATCCCGCTCTGAGCGGACTTATGCTGGGCCCATGAACGATCACGCCGCGCAACACGAAGCCGTACGGATCAGTGATCATGCCGCCGAGTTGCTGGACGAGGCACGGCTGGCGCCGGCCCGGCGCGCGGCGCGGACCTTGATCAGCGGTGCCGCCCAGCGGGTCACGCTGATCGCGCTGGCCGGATCGAGCGAACTCTCCGAGCATCTCTCCCCCGCTGCCGCATCCCTGCAGGTGCTGTCCGGTGAGGCGGTGCTGGCCGCCGGTGACCGGGAGTGGCAGCTGACCGCCGGAACCTTGATCGCGATCCCCCATCAGCGGCACGCGCTGCGGGCGATCAGCGACACCGTCGTGCTGTTGACGGTGGCGGTTGACTGACCTGCCGGCGTTCGTCGGCACCTTGGCTGCCGGCGCGCCGATCACCCCGGTCTGGGATAACGAGCTGGGTGGGCACACCTATCGGATCGATCGCCCGACCGGGTCCGAATTCGTCAAGTGGTGTCCTGATCATCCGGAATTCGATCTTGAGCTGGAGGCCGAGAAGCTCACCTGGGCGGGAAAGTACGTCACCGTGCCGCCCGTGATCGACCACGGCCGGGACTCGGATTCCTCATCCTGGTTGCACACCCGCGGCATCCCGGGCGAGACCGCGGTCGCGCCGCGCTGGAAGGCCGAGCCGGAGACGGCGGCCAAGGCGATCGGCACCGGATTGCGGGCGCTGCATGATCAGCTACCGGTCGCCGACTGCAGGTGGAGCTGGGAGGTCGATGATCGCGCGAAGCTGATCAAGAAGCCGGCGGATCTGGAGTTGATCAAGCAACGACCCGAGACCGATCTGATCGTCGTCTGTCACGGTGACGCCTGCTCGTCCAACACGCTGATCGCGGCCGACGGCACGTTCAGCGGTCACGTCGACTTCGGCAGCCTCGGCGTGGCCGACCGCTGGGCGGATCTGGCCATCGCCACCTATGCGATCGATTGGAACTACGATCCGCGCTTCGAGGACGCCATGCTCCAGGCGTACGGAATCGAGCGCGACCAGGACCGGATCGACTACTACCGGCGGCTCTGGGACGCGACCTGAATCAGGCATCCACCGCGGCGGCCTCGGTCTGGGGGAACGAACGTTTGGCCTGTTCGGCGATCCTGCTCATCATCCAGACGTCGACGCCGCCACCGATCGCCCCACCCGCGAACGGAACGGCTCGGCCGAGCTTGGTCAGGGTGCGCTCGCCCAGGGACTTCAGCAGCCGCATCCCGATCGCCTTGTTGACCACCATCAGTGCCTCAGGGGGCAGCCGCCGCAGCGCGACATTGGCCAGCGGCCCCGTCGTCGAGACGACCCCCACCTGGGCCAGTACGTCGTCAGCCTTGGAACCGACCAAGGTCAACAACACCGCGGTGCGAACCGGCGGATCACTGATGTCGTGTCCCCGGACAGTGGCGATCGCGCCGACCATCCGGACCGCCTGGATGTAGAACTCGAGAACGTTGACCGGGACGGCGACTGGCATGGTCACGAAGCCGCCGAGCCCGGTCGCGAAGCCGCCGATCCCGCCACCGAGCTGGGACTGCCGCTTGATCTTGCGGATCGCCTGCTCGTCGCTGCGGGAGTGCTTGCGGACCCGCCGGCCGAATTCAGCTGCCGATTCGACGGGGCCGCGCCGGTCGAGCCCGAATTCGAGCAGGCGCCGTACGAACTGGCTGACCCGGCCTGGACTCTCTTCTGTCGTCACGCCTCATGTGTACCCAATCTCCGGCTCAGTGCGCGACACCCGTCGCCAGGCAACCGTCGATCAGGCGGTCGAATCCGGTCCGGGCGTGCTGGATCGCCTTCGGATCAAGATCCAGCTGCATCGCGTGGTTCAGCGAGAGCATCAGGCCGGTCGCTTCGAAGATCACCTGGTCGGGATCGGTGTCGGCGCTGAATGCTCCATCGGCGATCGCCGCCGCGATCTGGTCCCCCAGGTAGGCCCGCCAGTTGTCGGTCAGCCGCCGGGCGACGTCGTGCAGCGGCCCGGGGCGGCTGTCGTAGTCGGTGGTCACCTGAGTGAAGAAGCACCCGCCCGGGAAGACGCCGCGCTCCAGATGGGAGATCCAGGCGTCGACCAGCCTGCGCAACCGGGGCAGACCGGACGGGGCGTGCGCGGCGGGCAGGATCACCTCGCGGCGATAGATCCGTACGGCTTCGGCCACGACGCCCAGCTGCAGATCGAGTTTGCTGCCGAAGTGGCCGATCACGCCGGACTTGCTCATCGAGAGTTCCTCGGCAAGCCTCCCCAGCGTGATAGCGTCCAATCCCTCGGTAGAGGCGATGTCGACGCCCGCGGACACGATCAGGTGCCGCGTCTGCAGCGCCTGGGCGGCCGTACGGCGAGGACTCACCCCCTAAGATTAGCTCAGCCCCCTTTTTAGCGTACGGTCGTACGCTAAACTTCGCCCTGTGACCGACGACATGACAGCCGTACGGCGCGGGTCCGAAATCCTCGGAGCCGGGTACTACCAACCCGCCACAGTCCTCACCAACCATGAGCTCGAGTCGATGGTGGAGACCAACGACGAGTGGATCCGGCAGCGTACCGGGATCCGGGAACGGCGGATCGCCTCGGACGAGGAGACCGTGCCCATGATGGCGACGGCCGCCGCCCGGGACGCGCTGGCCAACGCCGGCATCGACGCGTCGGTGATCGACCTGATCGTGGTCGCCACCGTCACCTCCGAGCAGCGCTCCCCCAACACGGCCGGCCGGGTCGCGGTGGATCTGGACGCACCATCGCCGGTCGTGATCGACATCAACGTCGCCTGCTCCGGCTACGTGCACGCGCTGGCGATCGCCGACCAGGCGATCAAAGCCGGCACCGCGACCACCGCCCTGGTGATCGCGTCGGAGAAGCTCAGCGCGGTCACCGACTGGACCGATCGCAGCACCTGCATCCTGGTGGCCGACGCAGCGGCCGCCTTCGTGATCCGGCGGAGCTCACGACCGGGTATCAGCACCGTCACCTGGGGCACCGAGCCAGAGCTTGTGGATGCGGTGGCGATCGAGCCGCCGACCAACAAGTTCGCCCAGGACGGCAAGTCGGTCTTCAAGTGGGCGATCTCCGAGGCCGCCGGCTATGCGGCCAAGAGCGTCACCAATGCCGGTTACCGGATCGACGAACTCGGCGGGCTGATCAGCCACCAGGCCAACCTGCGGATCATCGAGCCGCTGGCCCGACAGCTCGGGATGGCCGACAAGATCGTCGCCACCGACGTGGTCACCTCCGGCAACACCTCGGCGGCCTCCATCCCGCTGGCCTTCGCCAAGATGTGGCAGGCCGGCGAGCTGCCGCCGGACACACCCTTCCTGCTCTTCGCCTTCGGCGGCGGCTTCGCCTACGCGGGACTGGTGGCCCGCACTCCGCGTCCCCGCTAGCGGCCGACGGCGTAACCCTGCATGCCGCGCGGGTTGGCGGCCGCCTTGAGCATCCCGGTGTAGGGGTCGTACGACGCCGCGGTCATCCGCGACAGTGCCCAGTCCCCGGTGACCTTGACCTTGTGGCCCCGCTTCTCCAGTTCGGCCACGACTTCCGGGGCGAACCGCCCCTCCACCTCGACGACACCCGGCTCAGGGACCCGCGGCTCGAAACTGGAGATCATTGACTTGATGTTGAAGGTCGGATGGTCGATCGCCGCCTGCAGATTCAGGCCGCCCAGCTTGTGTGCCAGCCAGAACACCATCGCCCACTGGTCCTGCTGATCGCCGCCCGGCGTACCGAAGCCGGTCACGGTACCGTCCTGGGCGACCGCCATACCCGGGCTCAGCGTCGTCCGCGGCCTACGACCCGGAACCAGCGTCGACGGCAGGCCCTCCTCGAGCCAGACCATCTGCAACCGGCTGCCGAGACAGAACCCGAGTTCGGGAACTGTCGGCGAGGACTGCAGCCAACCACCGCTCGGCGTCGCCGAGACGACGTTGCCCCAGCGGTCGACGATGTCGAGGTGGCAGGTGTCGCCCTTGGTCCGGCCGTCGCGTTGCACGGTCGGCTCGCCGCTGCTGCCGCCGGCGACCGGGTCGGTGACCACCGAGAAGTCCGGAAGCCGCGGATCCAGGCCGTTCAGCCGTCCGGGCCGCAACTCCAGCGAGGCCGCCTCGCCGATCAAGGAGCGGCGCTGGTCGAGGTAGCCGGCGTCCAGCAACCCGGCGAGGTCCGGATGATCCGGCGCATCGCCGAACCACGCGTCCCGGTCGGCGAAGGCCAGCTTCTGCGCTTCGATCACGTGGTGGATCTGGTCGGCGCCGAAACCCCGCCAGTCCGAGCCGGAGCCGAAGACCGAATCCAACAACGGGTCAAGGATCCCCAGGGTCTCCAGGAAGACCGGGCTCTGGGCCCAGCCGGCTGCCTTGTAAATCGTGTTGCCGCGCCAGTCCAGACTCATCGGCCGCTCGTAGCCCGGCCGGAAGTTGGCAAGATCATCACCGGTGATCACGCCGGCATGTTCGCGGCCCGAGCTGTCCATCACCGGACGCTTGACGAAGGCATCGATCGCCTCGGCGACGAAACCCTCCGACCAGGCCCGGATGGCGCGGTCGCAGGCCGCCTCACGGGTGTCGGCCAGCTGCGACTCACCGACCAGCCGGGCGTAGGTGTTGGCCAGCTCCGGCCGGGTGTGCAGCTGCCCGGGCTCGGGCGCCGGCAACCAGGTCTGGGCCGAGGTCGGCCAGTAGCTGGTGAAGTAGTCGGCCATCCTCTTCACCAGGGCCGAGATCCGTTCCACCACGGGATAACCCGCCTCGGCGTAGCGGATCGCGTACTTCAGTACGTCGGCCGGCCAGAGCGTGCCGTGATCACGCAGCAATGTCAGCCAGGCGACGGTCGAGCCCGGCACCGCGGTGGCCAGCAGACCGGTACCGGGCACCGTCGACAGGCCAAGATCACGGAAGTACTGGATCGTCGCGCCGGCCGGGGCAACGCCCTGGCCGCTGAGCACCTCGGGTTCATGATCGACGTGTTTCAAGATCAACGGAAGGTCGCCGCCCGGCCCGTTCAGGTGGGGCTCGACGACCTGGAGCACGAAACCGGTGGCCACTGCGGCGTCGAACGCGTTGCCGCCGGCCTCGAGAACTGCCATGCCAGATTGACTGGCCAGCCAGTGCGTGCTGGTCACCATGCCGAAGGTTCCGGCGAGTTCGGGTCTGGTTGTGAACACGGCTCAACGCTAGCGATCACCCACCCGCCGCGCGTCCGCGGGGTCGAGACGGCGGCAGCACGACACAATGAAGCATGACCGAGGTCGATTGGTTCGGACTGGGCGGGCTCGTGCTGCAGGTCGTCCTGGCGCTGATCGTGGCGATCTTCGTCTCGGCCAACCGCAAGCCCGAGTCGGCAATCGCGTGGATGATGACGGTCGTCTTCCTGCCGCTGGTGGGGATCATTGGCTTCGCACTGATCGGAGCCCAGCGGCTGCCGCGCCGGCGCCGCGACAAGCAGCGTCACGTCAGCGAGTTGATCATGGCGCGGACCGAAGGCGGCCTGGCCCGGGCCAGCCGGCGTGACCAGTGGCCGGACTGGCTGCCCCCAGTGGCGCGGATGAACGAAACCCTCGGCGCACTGCCGATGGTCGGTGGCAACAGCAGCGACCTGATCGAGTACTATCGCGCGGCGATCATGGCCATCGCCGACGACATCGATCAGGCGACCCGTACGGTGCACGTCGAGTTCTTCATCCTGATCCACGACGACATCACCGCACCGTTCTTCGACGCGCTGCGCCGGGCCTGTGAACGAGGAGTCGAAGTCCGCGTCCTGTCGGATCACTTCACCCAGTTCACCTATCCGGCCCGGAGGAAGACCCAGCGGATGCTGGCAGAGATGGGCGCCCACTACCAGCCGATGCTGCCCCTGCGGCCGTTGCGCGGACGCTGGCAGCGGCCGGATCTGCGCAACCACCGCAAGCTGGTCACCATCGACGGCATCGTGGCCCACACCGGCTCACTGAACATGATCGCCGACCACTACCACAAGCGGAAAGGCATCAAGCGCGGTCTGCACTGGCACGAGCTGATGATCAGATTCGAGGGCCCGATCGTCCGCGAACTCGATGCGGTGTTCGTCACCGACTGGTACAGCGAGACCGATGAACTGCTGCCGCTGGACTATTCGCCGGTCCGGCTCGACACCGGTGACCGCGATGCCCAGGTGATCCCCAGCGGGCCGTCCTTCGACAACGACAACAATCTCAAGCTCTTCGCTGCGGTGATCCACAACGCACGGCACCGAGTGAGCATCACCAGCCCCTATTTCGTACCGGACTCGACGATCCAGCTGGCGATGATCACCGCGGCGGCCAGAGGAGTCGACATCGAGCTGTTCGTCTCGGCGACCAGCGACCAGTTCATGGTCTATCACGCCCAGCGTTCCTATTACGAGCAGTTGCTGCGGGCCGGCGTGCGGATCTACCTCTACGGCGAGCCGACCATCCTGCATGCCAAACACTTGAGCGTCGACGACGATGTCGCGATCATCGGATCCAGCAATCTGGACATCAGGTCACTGAGCCTGCACATGGAGTTGATGGTGCTGCTCCACGGTCGCGACGTCGTCGACGAGTTGCGCGTCGTCCAGGACGAATATCGTCAGGCCAGCCGGCTGCTGACGCTCGAGGACTGGCTGAAAAGGCCCCGACACGAGAAGCTTCTTGACAACGTCATGCGGCTGACGTCCTCCTTGATGTGAGGCCGTCCAGATCTGAGGCCGTCCTGATGTGAGGCCGTCGAGGTAAGGGGAAGCAGTGGCACACCAATTCGCACTCAGCAACGTCACCGTGGTCACCGCAGATGCGACCGGCACGGTCCTGCCCGATCACACCGTCGTGGTGGACGAGAGCGGGCGGATCGAACGCGTCGCACCGGCCGAGCAATGCGCCGTACCGGCCGGCTACCGGGTGATCGACGGCCGAGGCCGTTTCGCCGTCCCGGGCCTGATCAACGCCCACGCCCACCTGTTCGCCGACGGCAGGCCGCTGCCGAAGATCCTGCTGAACGAGTCACTCGAAGAAGTCGTCGCCCGATTCGGGCACAGCCCGCTCGGCCACCTGCTCTTCAAGCGCCGGGCCAAGGCCAACGTGATCACCCAGCTCAACTCGGGCGTCACGACCATCCGATCCCTCGGCGACGTCCGCTACGAGGTCGTCGCGGTCGCCGCGGAGATCGAACGCGGCGACTACCTCGGCCCCCGGATGATCGCCTCAGGCCCCTTGCTGGCTGCGACCGGCGGCCACGGCGCACCCCAGATCGCCTTGATCAGCGACTCGCCGTGGGAGGCACGCCGCAACGTTCGGGCCAACCTGCGCCACGGCAGCACGGCGATCAAGATCGCCGCGACGGGCGGTGTCACGGATGCCCGGGTGGTCGGTGAGGCGGGCCGACCGCAGCTCACCGAGGAGGAGATGACGGCGATCTGCGAGGAGGCACACAACGCCGGGGTGCTGGTCGCCGCGCACGCCCAGAGTGCGGAGGGCATCCTCAGGGCCTTGCGAGCCGGCGTCGACACGATCGAACACGGTGCCGGCATGACCGAGGAGATCATCGAGCTCTTCCGGCACAACCCGCGATCGCTGTCCGGCACGTCGGCGCTGATCCCGACCTTCATGGCCGCGCTACCGCTGATCAAGCTCGACCCGGCGGTGACCGGGGTCAACGAGGTGGTCCGAGCCAATGGGGAGATGGTCTATGCGTCGATGCGCCAGGGTGTCCAGGACGCGCTGGCCAACGACATAGCGATCGGAATGGGAACGGATTCCGCGCTCACCTATGTGACCCACTACAACACCTGGCGGGAGATCGACTACGCCGTCCGGTTCGGTGGCCTGACGGCCGCCGCGGCGCTCAACGCCGCGACCCGGACCAACGCCCGGATTCTCGGGCTCGCTGACGAGACCGGCGCTGTGGAGGAGGGCAGGTCGGCCGACCTCGTCGTCTTCGGCGCCAATCCACTGGACGACCTGCGGACCATGGCCGAGCCGTGGCTGGTGGCGGTCAAGGGCAGGTTGATCGAGCAGCCGACCGTGCAGCGGTTCGACGAACTGGACGCCCGGCTCGACACGATCTGACGTCGGTACTGACGTCCGTACGGGGCAAAGGACCGCGGCTCCTATGATCAGCACAAGGATCCGATCACCACGAAAGAGATGAGAAACCCCCGTGTGGAGCGCGCTGGGCGACACTCTCCCGCTCGCAGCCGGCATCGCGCTCAGCCCGCTGGGCATGATCATCTCCCTGGTGATGCTGATGGGCGACCGCGGGCGGCGCAAGACCGCGATGTTCGGCCTGTGCTGGTTCCTGTCGGTCCTGGTGGTCGCTGGGATCGCCTACTTCATCGTCGAGGCGGCGGACACCGCCGACGCCGCCCGGGCGCTCCTCGGTGTCGAGGGTCTGCAGCTGCTGCTGGCGCTGGTCTGCTTCGTACTGGCGGCGATCACCTGGCGGCGGATCCCCCGGGGCGGGGAATCACGGGAGAGCCGGCTGCTCCAGCGGCTGGACAACATCAGCGTGCTCGGCGCGGCCGGACTCGGCCTGGCCCAGGGCTTCGCCCGGGTCAAGAACATCTTCCTGGCGTTCGGCGCAGGTGCCCGACTCGGTGAGGTCGGGTTGGCCCGCGGCGAGGGCGTGTTCCCGCTGGCGATCTTCGCCCTGATGTCGACCGCCGGAGTGCTGGTGCCGCTGGTCATCGCGCTCGTCAACCGTCGGCGGGTGCCGACCAGCCTCGTACGGGCTCGGGAATGGCTGGAGGCCAGCATGTCCTCGATCACAATCGTGGCCCTGCTGGTCGTCGGCGTGTATTTCCTGGGTCAGGGTCTGGACATCCTCGACTGAACCCAGCACGCTCGAAGTGTGCGGGTCCCACGCATCACCAACCTGTTCCTGATCACCGCCGGCGCGGTGATCACCGTCTTCGGGATGCGCGAGCTGAGCTGGCTGCTCGGGCCCTTCCTGCTGGCGCTGATGATCGTCATCCTGGTGCACCCGGTCTACCGCGCGCTGTTGCGGATCAAGGTGCCGGCGGTCGGCGCCCTGCTCGGACTGCTGGTCGCCGTCTACGGGATCATTCTCGGTCTGATCGGGATCATCGCGATCTCGGCCGCCCAGTTGGCGACCATCCTGCCGCGGTACGCCTCCTCGGTGGCAGCGTCCTGGCAGTTCCTCACCGACCAGTTGGCCGGTCTGGGCATCGGCAGTGACCAGATCCGCCAGCTGGTCGGCACCATCGACCTGCTCCAGGTGGCCCGCTTCCTCACCGGGCATCTGCCCTCGCTGTTCAGCGCCGGCGCCAACATGATCTTCCTTTACAGCCTGCTGCTGTTCCTGGGCGTCGAGTCCACCCAGATCCGCCGGCGGGCGGCCAGCCTCGCCGCCGATCATCCGGCGTTGGCCGCCGCGCTGACCGAGTTCGTCCACAACACCCGGCGGTTCCTGGCGGCGACCGCGGTGTTCGCGGTGATCGTCGGCGCACTGGACACGATCTTCCTGATGTTGATCGATGTTCCGATGGCGCCGTTGTGGGGTCTGTTGGCGGCGGCCTGCAACTTCATCCCGTACGTCGGCTTCGTGATCGGCCTGATCCCGCCCGCCCTGTTGCTCCTGCTGGACGGGAACTGGCAGTTGATGATCGTGGTGATCATCGTGTACATCGTGCTCAACTCGATCGTCACCACCCTGCTGCCGGCCAAGATCGTCGGCGATCTGGTCGGCCTGTCGATGACGATCACGATGATGTCGGTGGTCTTCTGGTCCTGGGTGCTCGGACCGATCGGCTCGATCCTTGCGGTGCCGTTGAGCCTGATGACCAAGGCGGTGCTCGTCGACTCCGACCCGAAGGCCCGCTGGCTCGCAGGTTTTCTCAACTCCGACAGCCGTAACCGCAAACAACAGACCTAGGTGGCGCGCGACACCCGTGTCCGGTCCAGTGTCCGATCCGGGCGGTCCTCGCCTACCGCCGGACCTGCAGATGGGTCGTCACGAGGTAGCACAGGCTCGCACCCCCGGTCGCCGCCGCCAGTCCTCCGATCGCGGCGCCGACGAACAACACCGGCTGCACCACACCCAGGACCAGCAACATCGTGCCGGCCAGCAACAGCGAGCCGACCAGGCCGAGAACGGCCAGCACGCTCAACGCCGGCCACGCAGCTCCGGAGCGGGGTCGCCCGGTGTCACGCACCTGCGGCACGGGCGAGTGCGGTCCGGTCGCACTGGACAGCGGCAGGTCGGCGGTCAGCTGCCACAGCTCCGACAGCGTCAGCGACCGCAGCGCCAACGTGACCCGCTGGTCGAATTCGTCACCGCTCAACCGGCCCGCCGCGTAGTGGGCGGCCAGCACGTCGCAGGTGGCCGAGCGTTCACTCTCGCCGACCCGCTGGGCGCCGGACCCGAGGCGCTGGTGGAAGAGGACCGATCCGGACTCGGTCGGCCTCGGCTCGGGTGCATGCAGTTCGTGCGGCGGGACGGGCATCTCCATGCCGATATCGTCACGCCAGACCGGACGGAATCGCGCGGCCGCCGTGAAGTTTCGGCCTCCGGGCCTACTGGGTCCCGGCAGTTGCAGACCGTGGTCTGACCACAGGGCGCCACGACCCAGGCTCAGACGACCTCGTGCAGCCACCGGACGGGCGTGCCGTCCCCGGCGTACCGGAACGGCTCGAGTTCGGCGTCCCAGGGAGCGCCGAGCAGTTCGTCCAATGCGTCGACGATGTCCCGCCCGCCCAGGGCCGCGGTCACCATCGCCTTCTTGATCCGGTCCTCGGGAATCACGATGTCTCCATGCAGTCCGGTGGTGGCGTGGAAGATTCCCAGGGTCGGAGTGTAGGAGTAGCGCTCGCCCTCGCTGGTCGAGGTGCGCTCCTCGGTCGACTCGAACCGGATCCGTTCCCATCCCTTGAGCGCGCTGGCGAGCCGGGCCGCCGTCCCCACCGGGCCGGACCACGAGTATTCGGTCCGGTAGGAGGCGCGCTCTGCCGACTGCGCGATCCAGTCGAGCCGTACGGGCATGCCGAAGACGCCGCCCACCGCCCACTCGATGTGGGGACACAGTGCCGACGGCGTGGAGTGGATGTACAAGACACCACGGGTCGTGCTCATGGTCGATCCTCCGGACTTGACTTTGGCTGCACTGACCGGCGGCCTGAGGGCTGCCTTCCCCGACATCCTCAGTTCGTTGTCAGTGCCCAGCCGACGCTCCGGCGTGCACGACCACCTGCTACGCCTGCCATTGTGCACCATCTATCACACCCGCACCACCTGTGACGGCAAACACGCCCCGGTGCGGAAGCGCTCACGGCGTCGGCGTCACGGCCGACCTGGTGCGCGCCGAACGCCGTCTCGGAGTGGGGCGTTGGGGTGTGAGCAACGCGGCAAGCTGTTCAGCTGCCGCCAACAGCGTTTCGATGTGGTCGGTCAGATCGTCGTCGAACCGGACCACTTTGGGTTCCAGGATGGTCAGCGATCCGACCGGGCGGGAATGGATCCGCACCGGAGCCGCCACTGCCCTGGTCGTCGGATCGTATTCGCCGTCCGATGATGCCCACCCGGTCCTGACTGTCTGATCGAAGAGCTCCATCAGAGCCCCTTCGTCGACTTCAGTGAGCTCCGAGTAGCGGGCGAAGGGCCGGCCGGACAGGAGGTTGCGCCGTACGTGCGGGTCGAGGAAGGCGAAATACGCACGCGACGTCGCGCCGGCGTGGGCGGGATACAGATCCCCGACCAGCGGGTGGATCCGAACGGGGCCTCCGTAGCCGTCGACGGCGGCAATGCACCGGACATGGAATCCGTCCGGGACGGAGAAAAGTGCGGTCCTCCCGGTGCGCTCGGCAAGATCGGCGAGAACCTGCTCAGCCAGCCTTGCCAGGCCACCTCCCCGCTCCCACAGCGAAGCCATTTGCCACATCGCCGGGCCAAGGCTGTAGCGGCGCGTGATCGGATCGGACTTGAGGAAGCCACGCACTGCCAGAGCAGCCAGCAACCGCTGGCTGGTCGATTTGTTGAGGCCGAACTCATCGGCAAGCTCGAAAACACCCCATTCGGTCCGGTGCTCGCTGAACGACAGCAGGATCTCCAGCGCTCTGTCGACCGTCTGCAGTGGGGGTGGACCACCGGTCCGGCCCGTCAACCGTTCCATGAGACCTCCGTCAGTTCCCGAGTTTCCGCCTCGTGCTTTACGCCAATGTTTCAATTTTCGGTCTGCCATTGCAGATACCGGGATTCTATTGCAGCACGCGGAACGCAGTGCGCAGTCTTTGGGATCTACGCGGATCCGCGTCCGCCAGTGGCAGCCATGGATCTGTTGACCGGGCCGGACACCGCACGCGCACACAGGTGAAGGATGATCATGTCAACTGCCGGAAGCACCGAACCAGCGTCGGCACCAGTCGTCGCGGAACGGCATCCTCGCGCTCTCGAGCCGGCAACGCTGGTGATCACCGCACTGCTGGCGATCCTCGGTGGGGTGATCGGGCTGCACCTTGTCACCACCTTGGGCATCTCGCCCAACACCTCGGTGATCGGCGCCCTGGTGGCGATGCTGGTGGGCCGGATCGGATTCGCCGGGCTATCACGCTTTCGCGACACACATCGTCAGAACCTCGCCCAGACGTCGATCTCAGCGGCGACCTTCGCAGCGGCCAACTCGCTGCTGACTCCGATCGCGGTGCCGTTCGCCTTCGGCCGGACGGATCTGGTGTGGCCGATGCTGCTCGGCGCTGCCATCGGTCTGATCATCGATGGCTGGATCCTCTACCGCGCCTTCGGTTCGTCCTTTCTGCCTGCAGATGCCGCCTGGCCCCCAGGGGTCGCCGCAGCAGAAACCATCAAGGCCGGTGATCGGGGTGGCCGGCAGGCACTGATCTTGATCATCGGCACAGTAGTGGGTGTCGGCGGTTCCCTTGCCGGGATGTCGATGTCGGCTGCAGGCGTCGCATTCATCGGCAACATCGCCGCCCTGGCGCTGTTCGGTGTCGGCTTGTTGATCAATCAGTACGCGCCCGGGCTGCTGCATCTCGATCTCACCGAGCTCTACATCCCACACGGCGTCATGATCGGTGCCGGACTGGTTGCGCTGATCCAGGCAGCGATGGCGATCTTCCGCCGCAGCGTTGCTGCCCCGGCCGGTAACACCCTGTCGGACGCCGGCCCAGGTCCGTCACTGCAGCCAACAGTGGACGCGAAGCAACTCCGGCGCACCTTCGGGACCGGCTATCTGCTCTACCTCGGCGGTGCGCTCGTGTTGGCGACGACGACGGCGCTGTGGTCGCATCTCTCGGTGCCGGCGATCATCGGCTGGGCTCTGTTCGCCGCCTTCGCCGCTATCGTCCACGAGCTGATCGTCGGTCTGGCCGCGATGCACGCCGGCTGGTTCCCCGCTTTCGCCGTAACGCTGATCTTCCTCGTCGTCGGTCTGCTCGTTGGTATGCCCGCGGTGCCGTTGGTGTTGCTGGTGGGTTACTGCGCGGCGACCGGTCCGGCATTCGCGGATATGGGCTACGACCTCAAGGCCGGATGGATCCTGCGCCGCACATCCCGGCCCTACCTGGCCTATGAGATCGATGGCCGTCGCCAGCAATTGATCTCGGCGATGATCGGGTTCGGGGTAGCGATCGGGATGGTGCTCGTGCTGTGGCGCGGCTACTTCCACTCCGGTCAGCTCCCGCCGGTGTCCCAGGTCTACGCCGACACCATCCGCTCCGGCCTGGGCCGGCCCGATGTGCTGCGCAACCTCCTGCTGGCAGCCGTCCCAGGGGCCGTCATCCAGCTGGTCGGCGGACCGAAGCGCCAGCTTGGCATCCTGTTGGCAACCGGTCTGTTGATCAGTACGCCGAATGCAGGCTGGATGGTGCTGGCCGCACTCGTGATCCGACTGGTCTGGGGGCGGATCCGCGGCGCGGACGGCGAGAAGGAGATCTCCGTCTTCGGAGCCGGTCTGATCGCCGGCGATTCCCTGTTCTCGATCGGCCGGATCTTCGGCGGAAAGTGATGATCATGAACCCGCTCCCGACAACGTCGGCTTCGGCCGGCCAACCCCACAAGGACGCTCTTCTCACGCGCCGGCTCGCGGTGATCACCATCGGGCAGTCACCGCGAACGGATCTGACACCTGACCTGCAGCGCTGGCTTCCCGGCGTCCGGCTGGTCGAGCGCGGAGCGCTGGACCACCTCAGTCCCGACCAGATCGCCGGGCTCGCACCGCGCGCTGGTGAGCGTGTCCTGACGACGCGGCTCCGGGATGGTTCATCAGTGATCATCGGGCACGATTTCGCCGATGAACTGGTACAGCAAGCGATCGTGGCGGTCGAGTCGGCTGATCCTGATCATCAGCCGGCCGTGGATGCGGTGCTGCTCGCCTGCACCGGCGAATTCCCGCCGCTGCGACATCGCACCCCGCTGTTCCATCCCGACGCCATGCTCACCCACGCGGTCGGCGCGCTGGCCCGCGGCATGCAGTGCGTCGGAGTGATCTGCCCGCTACCGGAGCAGATGGAGGAAACAGTGATCAAGTTCGCGCCAGTCGCTGATCGTGACACGCAGGTCGAGGTACGGGCAGCCACCCCGTACTCAGATGCCCGTGCCGGCCTGGTCGAGGCAGGCCAGGAGCTTGCCTCCGCCGGTGCCGAACTGATTGCACTGGATTGCATCGGCTATTCCGATGCGATGCGACGGTTGGTTGCCGACACCTCAGGCGTGCCGACCGTGATCGGCCGGGCGGCAGCAGCACGGCTCGTCGGCGAGGCGCTGGAATCCCTGCCCCGACGCGGATCGGAGAACTGAGCGATGAGTGCGCGCATCGGCGTCATCCGCGTACTGAGCACCGACGACGAGCGACTCCTTGGCGCGCACGGCCGGGCGATCGAGGAGGTGCTGCCGGGCGTGAGGACCATCTCCCGGTGCATTCCGGACCAGCCCGATGGCGTGCACGATGAATACACGCACGCTGCGTCGGTTCCGAAGGTCGCCCGGCTGGCAGCCGAGCTCTCCGATCAGGTCGACGGCCTGGTGCTCAGCTGCGCAGCCGATCCCGGCCTGCAAGAGGCACGGGCCGCTGCCCGGGTGCCACTGGTCGGGGCCGGATCGGCGGCGGCAGCAGCGGCCCGTGCCCTCGGCAGCCGGGTCGGTGTCATCACCCTCACTCCCACCGTGCCGGAAGCGGTTGCGTTGCCGCTCGCGGATCGACTGATCGCCTTCCGGCAACCCAGCGGGGTACATCAGACCCGCGATCTGCTCACCGACGCCGGTCGGACCGCAGCCGAGCAAGCAGCTGACGAACTGGTCGCTGCCGGAGTCGATGTGTTGCTGCTGGCCTGTACCGGCATGACCACGATCGGCCTACCGGACCGGCTTCGGGCCTGCTTCGGAGTTCCGGTGATCGATCCGGTGCTCGCCGCGGCCGGGCTTCTGATCAGCACCTGTGCCTGAATCCGTTCGAGATCACCACGACCAGCACCGACAACGAAGGAGCAACCACCGATGTCTTGGCCCCACACCCTGGAGGCGTACCAACTGCTCGACGACCCGGCAGCAAGCGGTGAACGGGTCGCCGAGCTCTGGCGCCGTTCCGGCGCCCGGACGGTGGAGGTGTTCACCGAGCATGGCGACAAGGGCAGTACCGACTTCGTCCGAGTGATCATTCCGGGAAGCAACGGCAGATCGTGCGGCGGTGGCGCACCCACGCTCGGCGTCGTCGGACGGCTCGGTGGTCTCGGAGCCCGCCCCGAACAGATCGGATTCGTCTCCGACGGGGACGGGGCGCTGACCGCGGTCGCCGTCGCCGGGAAACTGCTGGACGCCGCCGCCAAAGGCGACCGGCTACCCGGCGACGTCGTCGTCGCCACCCACATCGATCCGGACGCCCCGACCAGGCCGCACGATCCGGTGCCGTTCATGGACTCGGCAGTAGCGCCCGAGGTCAACAACCGGCACGAGGTGACCGAGGCGATGGACGCGGTGCTGTCGATCGACACCACCAAGGGCAACCGGATCTGCAACCATCGCGGATTCGCGATCACACCGACCATCAAGGCGGGCTGGATCCTCCGTGTTTCCGAGGATCTGCTCAATGTGGCGTCTCGGGTCAGCGGAGCGTTGCCGGCGGTATTGCCGATCACCATGCAGGACATCACGCCGTACGGGAACGACGTCTACCACCTGAACTCGATCGTCCAGCCGACCGTGGCGACCAGCGCGCCGGTGGTCGGTGTGGCGATCACCACCGAGTCCGCCGTTGCCGGCTCCGCGACGGGAGCAACTGATCTGTGGAGTGTTGAGTCGGCCGTCAGGTTCGTGATCGAGGTCGCCAAGGACTTCGGACGCGAGCAACTCGACTTCTACGATGCCGCGGATGCGCAGCGCCTGATCGACCTGTACGGGAGCATGGCCATCTTGCAGACCCAAGGTCGGCAGCGGCAACAATGACGATCATGAGATTACTGCTGCTCTCCAACTCGACCAATCATGGCCAGGACTACCTCAGTCACGCGCGCGGTGTGATCGGCGATCATCTCGACGGCGTCGACTCGTTGATCTTCGTCCCGTACGCCATGCATGATCACGACGCGTACACCGAGAAGGCCCGGGATGCCTTCGCCGGCTGGGGTGTGAGCGTCACCGGCCTGCACACGGCCGGGGATCCGGCAGCCGCTATCCAAACCGCGCAGGCCGTCTTCGTCGGAGGCGGCAATACCTTTCGGTTGGTCAGGAGACTACGGCAGGACAACCTGCTGATGGTGATCAAGGACGCGGTCAGATCCGGTGTGCGGTACCTAGCGGCCAGCGCTGGCAGCAATATCGCCGCCCCGACCCTGTCGACGACCAATGACATGCCGATCGTCGAACCGGGTGGCTTCGGAACCCTCGGCCTGATCCCGTTCCAGCTGAATTGCCACTACCTCGATGCCGACCCGGGGTCCACCCATGCCGGTGAAACCCGCGAGCTGCGCCTGCAGGAGTATCTGGAGGAGAATCAAGGACCCGTCCTCGCGCTCCGCGAAGGCACCTATCTCCGGGTGATTTCGGACCATGATCAATTGGTCGCCGAGATCGGCGGCACCGCGGTCGCCCGTCGAGCGCCGGGCCCTGCACGGCTCTTCAGCCGCGATGCGACGCGAGAGATCTCCGGCAACGTCAGCTCGTTGTTCGGCTGAGTCGCTCAGGTCAACGGGACAACCGACCGGGCGCTCCTCTAGGGTTCGGTATATGACCCTCCCCTACGGCTCCTGGCCGTCTGAGATCACCGCCGAGTCACTCACCGAGGGCGCTCTCGGGCTGGGTGAGATCGCCTACGACGGCACGGACCTGTTCTGGCTGCAGGCCCGTCCGACCGAGGGCGGAAGGGTGAGCCTGTGGCGCCGTTCAGGCGCTCCGGGCAGCGAGCGCGACACCGAGCTGACGCCGGCGCCGTTCAATGTCCGCAGCCGAGTCCACGAATACGGCGGTGGTGCATTCGCGGTGGCCCGAGGGCTCGCGGTGTTCTCCCACTTCGCCGACAACCTGCTCTACCTCGTCTCCGACCGGACCGGCACCGAGCCGCGGCAGCTCACCGGCGACTCCGCGCTGCGCTACGCGGCGCTGCGGATCTACCCGGACCGCGGTCTGATCATCGCCGTCCGCGAAGATCATCGCGATGCCGACCGTGAGGCCGTCAACACCGTGATCGCCCGGCGGATCGGTGACGGACCCGACGCCGACGACATCGTCTTGTGTGCCGGTGCCGACTTCTACGCCTCCCCCGAGTTGTCGTCGGACGGCCGGCTGACCTGGGTCGAGTGGGACCATCCGAACATGCCGTGGGACTCGGCCCGGCTGCTGGTGGCCGAACTGCCGAATGATCTTTCCGGTGGTCTTTCCACGACCACCGCACCGCTGGAGAGCCATCTCGTCGCAGGAGGCGAGGGCGAGTCGGTGGCCGTGCCGCGCTGGCTCGGCGACGGCTCGTTGATCTTCGTCTCCGACCGCACCGACTGGTGGAATCTCTATCAGTACGACGGCGGCCGGGTGGCGGCACTGCACCCAACGGAGGCCGAATTCGCTCCGCCGCAATGGAGCCTGGGCAACCAGCCGTACGTGGTGATCGACGATGATCATCTCGCCTGCAGCTGGAACATCGGCAACCACGAGCACCTGGGCATCCTGACCCTGTCGTCCGGTGAGCTCAGCGAGCTGGAACTCGGTGCGACCGAGTTCGGCACCCTGGCCGCCGGCGATGGCCGGATCGCCACCCAGACCAGCTATCTCGACCGGCCCGGAGAGCTGATCACAATCGAAATCAGATCCGGCCGGACGACCATCGTCCGCCGATCGCAGGAGACCAGCATCGACCCGGAGTTGATCTCCGGGCCGGTCGAGGTGTCGTGGGACTCTGATCAAGGTCCGGTGCACGGGTGGTTCTATCCGCCGCGTCATGGTGATCTCGCGGGTGCCCCGGGCGAGCTACCCCCGATGATCACCATGAGCCACGGCGGCCCGACCAGCGGCAGCGCACCGCACTTCAATCCGTCCGTGCTCTACTGGACCAGCCGCGGTATCGCGGTCCTGGATGTCAACTACGGCGGCAGCACCGGTTACGGACGTCGCTACCGCGAACGACTGCGCGGCAACTGGGGCATCGTCGATGTCGCCGACTGCGCCGCCGGCGCTTCGGCGATGGCCGACCAGGGCCGGGCCGACCGCAACCGGCTCGCGATCATGGGCGGCAGCGCGGGCGGCTACACCACGCTGCGGGCCCTCACCGCAAGCAAGGTCTTCACCGCTGGGATGAGCCTCTTCGGCATCGGCGACATCACCGCGCTCGCCACCGACACCCACAAATTCGAATCCCGCTACATGGATTCGCTGGTCGGGCCGTACCCGGAAGCGGCCGACGTCTACATCGACCGGTCGCCGATCCACCACGTTGATCAACTGACCGCGCCGATCCTGCTGTTGCAGGGCACCGAGGACAAGGTGGTGCCGCCCAACCAGGCCGAGACCTTCGCCGCCGCCGCCCGCGAGAAGGGGCTTCCGGTCGCGTTGATCATGTACGAGGGTGAGGGGCACGGCTTCCGCCGGTCGGAGAACATCATCAACTCCGTCCAGGCCCGGCTGGCCTTCCTCGGCCGGGTCTTCGGCTTCACGCCGGCCGATGATCTTCCGGACCTGAAGATCGAGAATCTCTAGCGAAGTTGAAGCCACCAGACGACAGGTAGTCGTCCCAAGCCGTCCGGAGGGTTGTCGGCCAATTCCTTGATCGCCAGGCGGAGACGATTCAGTCCGGACGGCGTGCGCGGGAATCGGGAATGGTGGCAGTACACAATCCCGACGTGATCGGGCACCTGCGCCGCGGCAACGCCGAAGGTGCTGACGTCCTCGGTTACGACGACCCGGCCCTCCGTCGCCGCTGCGCTCAGCACCGTTGTGACATCGGCACCACGTAGCTCCGGCCGGTCGGAGATCAGCGCGACGACATCGATCCCGTCCGACGTCAATTCCCGCGCCAGTCGGCCCGGATAGTGCTCGTCGAGCAGAAAACCGCGGACTGCTGGGCTCAGATGGCACGCAGTTCCTGCCGCTGTTCCCAGGCACGCAGAGCCGCATCCTGATCAGCTTGGTGTCGCTCGAGCAGCTGGTCGATCTCATCCCGGTACGCCGCCCAGTACGTCAGAGCCGCCTCGACATCGGCGGGCGACAGCCCTACGGATACAGCAACGATCTCAGTAGTCCGCTCCGACGCCGAGTGTTGTGACCAGGCCTCAGCGACCGTCCACACCTGTGGTCCGCTCAGCAACGCGGCGCGACGCTCACCTGTGTTCGTAGTCAGGAACGTGATCCGGGGATGGGACTGCATCCGAAGCCACTCTGCCGCAGCCCGGACAACGACCGAGGACTTGGACGTTCCGGTGCGGCGCGCGAGATCGGAGATTTCACGATCGAGTTCCGGAGGAAACCGGACCGGAGTCGGAGACACCATGTAAGCAGTCTAGTGCCGTCGGGCAAAGGCAACTACGTTGTATTCATCCTGGCCCTAGTGCCGGACGAGAACCGAAGATCGCGGTCCCGACGCGTACGGTCGTCGCGCCATGGGCGATGGCAAGTTCGAAGTCGCCGGACATGCCCATCGACAGCTCCTCGTACGATCCGGTGCTCTTGTCGTCGTCGCGCAGCCGCTGCCGCAACTCGGTCATCCGGACGAAACAGGCCTCGACGACCTTCCGGTCGTCGGACCGAGCGGCGATGGTCATCAGCCCGCGCGGCCGGAGCCGGTCGTAGCTCCCCAGTCCGGCGGCAAGGTCAGCCACCTCGGCCGGCGGCAGACCGAATTTGCTGTCTTCCCCCGACGAGTTGACCTCGATGAAGACATCGAGGGTGCGGTCGAGTGCCTCGAGCCGGTTCTGCAGCGCCTCGGCCAGTCGCAGGCTGTCCAGCGCATGGAACTCCGCGGCACAGGCGGCGACATCACGTGCCTTGTTGCGCTGCAGGTGCCCGATCATCGCCCACTGCAGGTCCTCGTGGTCGGCAAGCTCGGTCGCCTTGGCGACCACTTCCTGGACCTTGTTCTCGCCGAAGATCCGCATCCCGGCCGCGTACGCCTCCAAGATCGCGTCAGTGCCGAAGGTCTTGGACACCGGCAGCAGGCGTACCTCCGAGGCCGGGCGGCCGGCACGCTCGCATGCCGCGTCGATCGCAGTCCTGATCCGGGTGAGATTGTCTGCGATCGCCATGACCGAAACCCTATCCACGCCACCGCGTCACCGGACGCGCACTAGGCTCGTGGCATGCGACGCGACGGTGCGTTGGACCCGGGAGCAGGCGATGGGCGGACCGACCTCCGGCTGCTGGCGAGCGCCCACGACGCCTTCGTCTCCGACGGATCGGTGGATCCGGTGGTCCGACCGATGGTGCTGGACTCCTGGCGGCGCAGCCTGACCGGCGGTGCCGACCCGGAGACCATGGTGGCGCCGTTCGTCATCGATGCCGCCGGGCTGGCCGAACTACGCGATCAGCATCCGCTTGGGCCGGTGATGCCGGTGATCCGCCAGCTGCTGGTCGAGGAGGCCGAGTTGGCCGGGATGCTGGTCGCGGTCTCGGACGCGGCCGGGCGACTGCTGTGGGTCGAGGGCAACCATGCGATGCGCAGCCGGGCCGAGCGGATGAATTTCGTCGAGGGCACCAGTTGGCGCGAGACCGACGCCGGCACCAACGCGCCGGGGACGGCGTTGGCGCTGGACCGCGAGGTGCAGATCTTCCGGGCCGAGCATCTGGCCCGGACCGTCACCCCCTGGAGCTGTACGGCTGCACCGATCCACGATCCCGACACCGGATCGCTGGTCGGCGTCCTGGACCTGACCGGCGGCGACCCGGTTGCCGGGCCGACCAGCCTGGCGCTGGTCCGGGCGACCGTCCGCGCGGTCGAGTCGGAGTTGCGGATCAATCGGCTGACCCGGCCGCCCGGATCGGACCGGAACGGCTCACGGCCGGCGCTGGAGGTGCTCGGCAGGCATCAGGCCGAGTGGCGCAGCGGTGCCCGCCAGACGCGGCTCGGGCTGCGCCACAGCGAGATCCTTGTGTTGCTGGCCGAGTCGACCGACGGGATGACCGCCGACGAACTCGAGGCGGCGTTGAGCGTGCAGCCGATCGCGACGGTGACCGTACGCGCCGAGCTCTCCCGGCTGCGGCAGGCGATCCTGCCCTACCGGATCACGACCCGGCCATACCGGCTGGACGTACGGCCCGACAGCGATCTCGAGCGGTTGCGGGCGGCGGTCGCCGGCCATGATCATCGCCGTGCGGTCGAGCTCTATCGCGGGCCACTGCTGCCGCACTCGGAATCCCCCGCGATCATCGACCTGCGCGAACAGCTACACCACGGCGTACGCAGGCTGCTGTTGGAAGCCGGGGACCCGGATTCCCTGCTCCGTTTCGCCGACACCGACTTCGCCCGACCCGATCTGCAGCTGTGGCAGGCCGCCGAATCCCTGCTGCCGGACGGTTCCCCGCGTCGGTCCGAGGTGCTGCGCCGGATCCGTGCCCTGCTCGGTGATGACGCGTAGGACTAGCCAAGGTCCGAGGACAGCCAGTGCTCGGGTCGCATCCGGATCCGGTGCTCGCGCCGCGCGAAGTCCACATACGGCTCAACCGCATCTCGTGGCAGATAACGGCGTGCCATCCGACGGACCTCGTCCTCGGTCGAGGGTCCGAAGTCGATCACCGGCCCCTCGATACTCACATAGCGCGTCGTCGGAGTCGCCCGCCGGACGAGCAGGGTGAACCTGCCGGCCTCGGAAATCAACTTCGCCTTCCGCGACTCGGGCCGCGACAGGACCCAGGCCACTCCGCCGGGCTCGTAGTCGTACCAGATCGGCTCTGCAAGGAATTGCTCACGTTCGTGGATCGACAGCGGCATGACTCCGACGATAGACAGCACCGCCGACAGTGGTCGATAGCCTCTGATCATGGCTGCTCTGGCATCATTCGCCCGGATCTGTGTCAGCGACCTCGATGCCGGGCTGAAAGCGTTGACTGCATCCGGTGTCACCGACGTTCGGTTGAGGTTCGGACACCCTGCCAGCCTACAACTTGCCCTTGTGGGCGAGGTCCTCGTCCTGGCCGGGTCGGACGAGGTCATCGAGCCGTTCCGCTCGACTGATGTGACCGTCATCGTCGATGATCTTGACGGGGCAGTGGCTGCGGCGCTGTCGGCTTCGGCCGAGATCATCCGCGAACCCGCGGAACAGCAAGTGGGCCGAAACGCCACAGTCGCCTTTCCCGGCGGTCCGATCATCGAATACGTCCAATGGAACGAGGAGACCCGCACGGTCGCAGGTCTGTGAAGCGCGCCTCCACTACTGTGCTGCAGATGTACGAGTTGCAGCGCGTCCGGGCCGACCACCAGGCGTCGCTGCTCGCCTTCGAACTGGAGAACCGCGGCTACTTCGCACAGTCGATCTCCGACCGTGGCGACGAGTACTTCGACCATTTCGCCCTGCGGCACGATGAGCTGTTGGCCGATCAGGACGCCGGCTTGGTCGCAAGCTACGTGCTCGTCGACGAGACCGGCGCGATCCTGGGCCGGTTCAACCTCTACCGAATCAGAGACGGTGCGGCCGAGGTCGGCTATCGGATTGCCGAGCAATCGGCCGGGCGCGGACTCACCACCGCCGCCGTACGAAAACTCTGCAGGCTGGCAGCGTCACGCCACGGCCTGCACACGCTCAGGGCGGCGACCAGCGACCAGAACTTCGCGTCCCAACGGGTCCTGCTCAAGGCAGGGTTCGTGCCCGGCGAAGTCGCCGATCCGGCCGATATCGGCGGCAAACAAGGACATTGGTACCACCGGGACCTCACCGCCCGGACGGACATCGCGGCAACAACTCCGGTCGCCGGCACCGGTGAACAAAGTTCCGAATTCAGTGCAGGATCGCCCCGAGCACTCCGCCGATGACAAGATTCTCGTCCCAATTGGTCGGGCCGAGACCCACCCGCGCGATCACCAGATCCTCCGACGGGACCACGTACAGCCGGTTGCTGTTGTACCCCTTCATCGCAACCAGGTCACCGGGCAACGATGGGTTGTCCGGGCCGCGGTTGAGCCAGAAGCCCAGTCCGTAGTCGGGGTTGAGTTCCTGGGGCGTGGTCGCTTCCCGCAGGTAGTCCGGCGGCAAGACCTGGTCTTGGCCCCAGCGGCCGTCCTGCAGGATGCAGTAGCCGAGCCGCGCCAGCTCCCGGGCGGAGATGTGCAGCCCGATGTGGGTTGTCGACACCGGACCCAGCCGGCCGAAACCGCCGGCCGACTCCCAGTCCCAATCGGTGAGTCCGATCGGGGCGAAGACCTCCGAGCCGAGATAGCTGCTCACCGATCGGCCGGTGATCTCCTGGAAGATCATCCCCAGATGCAGGTAGCCGGCACAGCTGTAGTCCCAACGGGTGCCCGGGTCGGCGGCCAGCTCGGCAGTGCTGGCGCCACCCCGTCCCGGGACCAGGCCGAGCGCGTACTCCAGTTCCCCACCCGCAGGCGTCGCCGCGTAGGTGCCGAAGATCCCGCACGACTCGCCGCGGATCCCGGAAGTCATGGACAGCAGATGTCGGATGGTGACGCCGGCCTTGCGCGGGTCGCTGAGCGCGATGCCGTCCGGCAACAGGTCGTACGCCGCAGTATCAAGATCAAGATCGGCGGCACCGGAGGCCAGCAGGTGGCCGAATGCCAGGCTGGTCACCGCCTTGGTGACGGAATGGACGTGGATGCGGGTCCCGGGACGGGCGTTCTTGGCGTAGTACTCGCCGGCGATCCACCCGTGCCGGACCACGACGATGCCGTAGCCGGTGCCGTCGTTCAGGAAGGTCTGGAATGAGCCCATCAGATCCAGTCGCTGCTGGTCCATCCCGCACAGGTCGGCGACCTGGACCTCCTCGGTCGCGGTCCGCCAGGCCCCCTCGGCGCGAGCAGGCGGGAAGTAGTCGGTCACGGCGGCTCCTGGTCGGTCTATGACGGGTTGACGGCGTCGGCCAGCCGATCACAAGCCGAGTCCCGGTCCCACTGACCGTCAAGATAGCCGGTCCACGCTTCCAAGATCGGATTCCGGAACTGCAACCGATCACGGATCGCCTGCGCGAGGTCACGAACCAACGCACGGCTGGCCTTTATACAGCACGATCTCGGCCGCGGCCCACCCCTGACTGTCCGGAGCGCTCGTCGAACAGGTGATGTGAGTCGGATGCAGCGAGGTGATGCAGGTTCAGCGACGGCTCACTGGAAAAGGTGAAGTAGCCGTCGACCGCCATGCCGCCATGGATTCCACAATCTCTCCGGACGCATCCAGGTCAGGCAGGTACTCTCCCTGCATGGAAGCGCCGACGTCGTTCATCATCCGACCGGACCGCGTCTTCGATGGCGTCGCCGTGCAGGACGATGCCGAGATCCTGGTCCGAGACGGCATGATCATCGCTGTCGGCCCAGGACTGTCGGCTTCGGACGAGATTCCATGTATCGGCGCCACCGGCGCGACGCTGATCCCCGGGTTGATTGATGCGCACGCCCACGTCGGGCCGGGTCGACTGGAGCAGGCGCTCGTCTTCGGCGTGACCACAGTCCTGGATATGTTCAACGATCCTGGGGCGATCGCCGGGTTGAAGACCGCTGCAGAGAGTTCGCCTGCCCGGATGGCCAGCGTGTTCTCCGCCGGCACCGGGGCCACCGCACCGGGCCGCTGGCCGTGGTGGCTTGTCGAGGCCGGCGTGTTCGAGCCCTTCCCCACAGTGAGCCGCGTCCAGGAGGTGGAGACCTTCGTCGCGGACCGCATCGCTGCGGGTTCGGACTACATCAAGATCTTTTCCACCGGCGATGGGTCGGGCGAGGATCCGAACGCCCTTCCGGCGGAGGTCATCTGCGCGATCATCCAAACCGCCCACCGTTACGACCGCCTTGCGGTCGTCCACGCGCAGTTCACGAGCCGCGCGGTCGAGGCGATCGAGCTCGGCGCCGACGGCTTGATGCACGCCCCCATCGATCGTCGATCGGCGGCTCACCTCGCCGAGATCGCCGCCCAGTGCGGAGTCTTCGTCGTCCCCACCATGGGAGTGCTGGCAGACTCGCACGGCACCCCACGCGGCACGCTCGTACGCGATGATCCGTTCCTGGGCCCGTACCTGGACGACACGGCGCGAGGCTTTCTGTCGATCGATCGCCCGAGCCAAGCCACTGCAGAACGGAACTTCGATCACCTCGCCGGGAACGTCAGCGAACTCAACGACCTGGGAGTTCCGCTGCTCGCGGGAACCGACGCAACGAATCCGGGAGTTGCCCACGGCGCCAGCCTGCACGACGAGTTGATCTTGCTGACCGACGCTGGGCTGACGCCCGAGCAAGCTCTCACCGCTGCTACACAGGCGCCGGCGCAAGCATTCGGTCTCACCGATCAGGGCTCGATCGAAGCCGGTCGGCGGGCAGATCTTGTCCTCGTCGACGGCGATCCGACGCGCGACATCAGTGCGACGCGGCGGATACGTCAGATCTGGCACCGGGGTGTCCCGGTCGTACGACGCTAGGACGCCAGGACGTCGGCGAGGATTCGGGCGACCCCGACGCCCCGTTCACCGTCGGTGATCATGCCTCCCGCGGTACGCACCCAGGACTTCACGGCCGGTTCGGCGTTGACGACCGTTGCCGCGGCGAAACCGTGACGGCCATCGAGCATCGGTCGGTCGTTGATGCCGTCTCCGATCGCCAGGATGGCTGCCGGGCCGAGATCCTGATAGCGCTGCTGTCCCAGCAGCGCCTGCAACGTGCTGCCCTTGTCACAGCCCTTGTCGTAGATGTGGGCGATCCGACCGTTGCGGTTGCAGGCCAGCGGCCCGGTCGCCAGCTGCGGTGCGAGCCAGTCGACCAACGTCTCCACCTCCCGGTCCATCGAGAAGGTGACCGACCGCAGCCCGCGGGCGATCGAGTTGTCGCGGTCATTGATCTCACACGACCATCCTTGGGCAGCGGCACGATCCCGCATCCGGGTCGCCCACTGCAGAGCGAGCGGATCCAACGCGGCCCATCGATCACGCACCTCGGTGTTCCACGGCTGCAGCGGAGTCAGCGTTTCCGCTCCGTCGTCGCGTCCGGCCGCATGCCGATCGCCGTCGGCGGTATTCAGGAAGACCCACCGCTCGTCGCAGATCAAGGCATCGAAGCAGGACATCAATCCGGACCGGGTCAACAACCTCGTCTGGAAGTCGACCGACCGTCCCGACGCGGTGACGCAGGCGATCCCGGAGGCACTCGCTTTCTTGATCATCGCAGCGCATTCCGGCGCCACCGAGCCGTCCGCCTCCAGGATCGTTCCGTCGAGATCGAACGCGACCAGCTCTACTGACACCTGCAACTCCCCCTGCGCGACGCGCTTCGCGTCCCACTCGACCGATCAGAGCCAGTCATGCTACCGAAGCCCTGGAGCCCGCCGACGACAACGTTTGTGCAACGCCGAATGAGTAGCGTCGATGTCTCCCGACAGAGGAGTCACGGATGACCGTCTATGCCCAACCCGGCGCCGAAGGCAGCGTCGTCAGCTACCAGTCTCGCTACGACAACTGGATCAACAACGAGTGGATCGCTCCCGTAGGCGGCCGGTATTTCGAGAACCCCTCCCCGGTCACCGGCAACACCTTCTGTGAGGTCGCCCAGTCCGGCGCCGAGGACATCGAGCTGGCGATCGATGCGGCCGAGGCGGCCGCGCCGGCGTGGGGCAAGACCTCGGTGAGCGAGCGCGCGGTGATCCTGAACAAGATCGCCGACCGGATCGAGCAGAATCTCGAGATGCTCGCCGTCGGCGAGACGTGGGACAACGGCAAGCCGGTCCGCGAGACCCTGGCCGCCGACCTGCCGCTGGCCGTTGATCACTTCCGCTACTTCGCCGGCGCCGTACGCGCCCAGGAGGGCGGCATCAGCCAGATCGACGACAACACCATCGCCTACCACTTCCATGAGCCGCTCGGCGTGTCGGCCAGATCATCCCGTGGAACTTCCCCTTGCTGATGGCGACCTGGAAGCTCGCTCCGGCTCTGGCCGCGGGCAACGCCGTCGTACTCAAGCCGGCCGAGCAGACCCCGGCTTCGATCCTGTTGCTGATGAATCTGATCGGCGATCTGCTGCCACCGGGCGTACTCAACGTGGTCAACGGCTTCGGCGTGGAGGCCGGCAAGCCACTGGCATCCAACAAGCGGATCCGCAAGATCGCCTTCACCGGCGAGACAACCACCGGCCGGTTGATCATGCAGTACGCCAGCCAGAACCTGATCCCGGTCACCCTGGAGCTTGGCGGCAAGAGCCCGAACATCTTCTTCGAGGACGTCTCCCAGGCCGACGACGCCTTCTACGACAAGGCTCTCGAGGGATTCGCGATGTTCGCCCTCAACCAGGGCGAGGTCTGCACCTGCCCGAGCCGGGCGCTCATCCAGAATTCGATCTACGACCCGTTCCTCGGAGCAGCGACCGATCGGGTCAAGGCGATCAAGCAAGGCAATCCGCTGGACACCGAGACCATGGTCGGCGCCCAGGCCAGCAATGATCAACTGGAGAAGATCCTTTCCTACATCGACATCGGCACCCAGGAAGGAGCCCGGGTGATCACCGGTGGCGAGCGCGTTGATCTTGGTGGCGATCTGTCCGGTGGCTATTACGTGGCACCGACGATCTTCGCCGGCACCAACAAGATGCGGATCTTCCAGGAGGAGATCTTCGGTCCCGTCGTCTCGGTCACGGGCTTCGACGACTACGACGACGCGATCTCGATCGCCAACGACACCCTGTACGGCCTCGGTGCCGGCGTCTGGTCCCGCAACATCAACACCGCCTACCGCGCCGGTCGCGACATCCAGGCCGGTCGGGTGTGGACCAACTGCTACCACCAGTACCCGGCCCACGCCGCGTTCGGTGGCTACAAGTCCTCCGGTATCGGCCGCGAGAACCACCTGATGATGCTCGATCATTACCAGCAGACCAAGAACATGCTGGTGTCCTACGACGAGAACAGGCTGGGCTTCTTCTGATCATGAGCGAACGCGTTGCCGTCACCCCGGAGGCCGCGGAGCTGCTCCGCGACCTCTGGGATGCCAACGGCCCGCTGATGTTCCACCAGTCCGGCGGCTGCTGCGACGGTTCATCGCCGATGTGCTTTCCCGACGGCGAGTTCCTGACCTCTGACGCCGACGTCCACCTGGGCGAACTGGAGATCGGTGCCGGCGACAGCGACGACCGCCAGGTGCCGGTGTGGATGTCGGCCGAGCAGTACGCCTACTGGCGGCACACCCACCTGACCATCGACGTCGTCAACGGCCGGGGCGCGGGATTCTCCCTCGAGGCACCGACCGGGCGCCGATTCCTGATCCGCTCCCGACTGCTGGACGAGTCAGCCGTGAGCGAGGCCGGCGATGCGGTCGCAGTCGGAGTGCAACCGCGCACCGATCGCTAGCTGCCTGCAGGCCCCCGAACAGATTGACAGGGTGCTCAGGTAGCGTGCCGCCATGGCAGCGCCAGGCCCACGACCTCCCACCGTGCCACGGATCGGGACAGCCGTTGGCGTGGGCGTGCTGCTGGTCCTCGGGCTGGTGATCGCGGCGGTCCGGCCGCCGTGGCAGATCCACCCCATCGTGATCAACCTGCCGACCCCCAAGCCGCAGCCGATGCCCACCATGCAGCAGGCGACGCCCAACGGCACCGCGTCGATGCGTCCGCCGGCACCGGCCGGGCCGCCGCCGGACCTGTCCTGGGTCAAATGGGTGCTGTTGGCGATCGTCATCGCCGCGGTCCTGGTCCTGCTGGCGATCCTCCTCATGCGATTGGCAGCCGTCCGGCAGATGTACGCCGCCCGCCCGGACGACGACATCGAGGTCGCCGACATGGCGCTGCCCGATCTGCCGACGCTCCAACAGGGCGCCGCCAAGGCCGAGGAGCGGCTGCTGGCGATCGGCAATCCCACCGATGCGATCATCGCCGCCTGGCTCGCTCTCGAGGAGGCGGCCGACAGCTCTGGGGTGCACCGCCGGCCGGCCCAGACGCCGACCGAATTCACCGCCGACGTACTCGGTCGGACCGGTGTGCCGACCGAACCCGTACAGACCCTGCTCGGGCTCTACCTTCGGGCCCGGTTCGCCAGCCATCCGCCGTCGGACGACGATCTGACCACCGCACGGCGCTGCATCCGTGACCTGGCAACTGCCTGGAAGGACTTCGCCGAGGCGCGGACCGATGCCGGGAGCGGCTCATGAGCAACGCGCTGCGCGCTATGGCGATGCCTGACAGCGGTCGCAGTCGCGGTGGCACCGTCGCCGCCCTGATCGCCGCCGGTCTCGCCCTGCCCGCGCTCTGCTTCTTCGTGCTCGGCATGCCGATCCTGCAGGCCCTGCTGATCGGCGCGGTCGCCGTCGTCGTCGCCGCCCTGGTCAGATTTCCCCCGGACGGATTCGACAGCGGATTCCCCGAGCCGCCGGCGCCGATCCGCGACCGCGGCGCGCGGCGGGAGGCGTTCCGGCTGTCCTGGAACGTCACCGGCCGCAATGATCGCGTCGGCAGCACCCTGGTCACCCGCCTGCAGGTGATCGCCGAGCACCGGCTGGCGGTCCGCGGTCTGCGACTGCACGATCCCGCCGATCGTGACCGGGTGATCGGCCTGGTCGGCGCCGGAGCCTTCCAACTGCTCTCCCGTCCCCCCGGCTCGGAGGCCAGGACCCGGGACTTCCACCAGGCCCTCGCCGCTGTGGAACGGCTGACTGACGACGAAGCTGACTGACGATGAAACCGCTGAGACTCGATAGGGAGATTTGATGACCGAGACGAAACCTGCCCCGACCCGGACCGAGCCCCAGCCGGAGCCACTGTCGGTGGCCGAGATCTCCCGGCTGTGCAGCACGGTGCTGGACGAGGTCGGGACGGTCGTCGTCGGCATGCAGGAGGCCCTGAAGACGGCGCTGGCCGCGATCCTGGCCGGTGGTCACGTGCTCTTCGAGGACGTACCGGGTCTGGGCAAGACGCTGGCCGCGCGGAGCCTGTCGTCGGCGCTCGGATTGGAATTCGCCCGGCTGCAGTGCACGCCGGACCTGTTGCCCGCCGACATCACCGGCTCCTATGTCTTCGATCCGGCCAAGGCCGCCTTCGAATTCCGCCCCGGTCCGATCTTCACCGGCCTGTTCCTGGCCGACGAGATCAACCGCACCACACCGAAGACCCAGTCGGCGCTGCTGGAGGCGATGGCCGAGGGCCAGGTCACCGTCGAGGACCACAGCTTTCCGCTGCAACGCCCCTTCCACGTGATGGCCACCTCGAACCCGATCGAGTACGAGGGCACCTACCCGTTGCCGGAAGCCCAGCTGGACCGGTTCATGGTGCGGCTGGCCGTCGGCTACCCGGCCAAGGAAGCCGAACGCGACGTGCTGCGGCGCCGCCTCGCCCGCCAGCACGAGGAGTCGAGTGTCGCAGCGGTGATGGACGCCGCCACCGTGGTGGCGATGCAGCGCGGGGTCGAGCAGGTCACGGTCGACCCCGACATCCTCGCGTACTGCGTCGACCTCGCCTCGGCGACCCGGGATCATCCGGCCGTCGAGGTCGGCGCATCGCCCCGCGGATCGCTGGCACTGATGTTGGTGTCCCGGGCCCGGGCGGTGATCGAGGGCCGCGACTACGTCACGCCGGAGGATGTCAAGGGCGTCGGACCGAGCGTCCTGGCCCACCGGCTGACCCTGACACCGCAGAGCTGGGCGTCCGGACTGCCGGCCACCGAGGTCGTCAACAACCTGCTCAGCCAGGTGGCCGGACCAGCAACCACCCGATGAAGACCAAGTGGTGGCCCACCAGCGGGATGGCCGTAACGATGGTCCTGGCCGTCGTGATCTTCCTGCTCGGGATGCTGACCGGACGGCTGCAGGGCGTCGCCCTGGCCGTCGTGCTGCTGCTGGGTTGCGGCTGGATCCAGTTGCGCCATCCGCACGCCTCCGGCACCGTCCGGCTGACCACCCGCAGCGGGACGACCAGCGAGTCGCGGGTCGGCGCCACCGTCAGCTGGCAGCCGGCGGCCGGCGTCGACGCACTGCGCCTGCGCACCACCGCGCCGGGCCATCGTTCGGTCGACACGGTGGTCGCCGCACCGCGCCCTTCGACAAGCTCAGGCCCCTCGACAAGCTCAGGGTCGGAGGAACGGCGGATACCGATCAGCATCCGCACCGCCCGTACGGGTCGCCGGCCGATCTTCACCGTCGATCACCAGGAGCGCTACGGCGCCGGCCTCTACACGTCCGCGGGTGACACCGCCGGACCGATGTCGATCACGGTGCTGCCGAAGGCGACACCGTTGCGCGAGGTGCCGCTGCCCTATCGGCTCTCCGGCCTGACCGGACCGCACGATTCCCGCCGGGCCGGCGACGGCAACGATCTCCGCGACATCAACCTCTTCACCCCCGGCGACCGGCTGCGCCGGATCGACTGGCGGGTCACGGCCCGGCGCAACGGCCCGGGGCCCGGGACTTCCGGGCCGGCGATCACGGACCTGTACGTCCGCCGCACCCACGCCACCGCCGACGCGGCCGTCATGCTGGTGCTGGACTCCCGCGACGAGGTCGGCCCGGATCTGACCACCTGGAACGACTCCAGCAGCATCCCCGAGGACGTCCCGACCTCGCTGGACAACGCCCGCGCAGCCGCCTTGACGATGGCCCGCCGCTACCTGCAGGCCGGCGACCGGGTCGGGCTGGAGGACCTCGGCCGGATGCACCGGCCGGTCCCGCCGTCGGGCGGCCAGCGACAGTTGCAGCGGCTCAGCATGCGGATCGCGCTGGCCGAACCCGAGGGTGAGCCACGGGCCAGGAACCGGCCGCCCAGGATGCCGTCCGGTGCCCTGATCGTCGTCTTCTCCACCTTCCTGGACAACGAGACCTGGCATCTGGCCCAGCTGTGGCACGGTGCCGGACACCGGGTGCTGGCGGTCGACGTGCTTCCGGAGCCCGATCTGCGCAACGCCCCGCGCCGGCTGGTGACTGCCTACCGGATCATCGCGATGGAACGTCACGACCGGCTGACCGCCCTGGCCCGGTCCGGCGTCGAGGTGATCGACTGGACCGCGACCGGCGACCGGCCGGTCCAGGTGACGCTGGCCGCCTTGACCAGGAAGCGGGTACGCCGATGAGCTTCGGCGGAATCGGTGACCGGCTCTCGACCGGCGTGGGACGGCGGGTCGGCCGCTGGCAGGACTCGGCGCGGCAGGCCAGGGCCGGGATCAACGCGCCCAAACCGCCGGTGCGGGTCGAGACCGGGCAGGCGGCACCGGGGTGGGCGTACCGGATCGGCTGTCTGGTGCTCGGCGTCCTGGCGATCATCGCCTTCGCGCCGGGCGTCGTGCTGATCGTGATCTTGAGCGCACTGCTGGCGCTGGTGCTGCTCCGACCGGCTGCCGGCACCGCCGGACTGTTCTGCGGTGTGCTCGGGCTGTTCTGGATGATCGAACCCAGCCCGCCGAATTCGCTGGCCCAGATCGCCGTCCTCGCCCTCGCACCGGCACTGTGGGTGCTCGCCGGGGTGATCGCCGACCTGCCGCTGCGGGCCAGGATCGAGATCGCCGTGCTGCGGGCTCCGGCGATCCGCTACCTGGTCGTGCAGGTCGTCGCCCAGGTGGCCCTGATCGGGGCCCAGTTGCTGCACAGCCACCAGCAGGGCATCGGCGCCGGCTTCGCCGGACTGCTGGTCCTGGTGATCGCGGTGATCATGGCCGTTGCCGCCTGGCTGCTGTTCCCGCGGCTGCGCGGCGACCAGCAGTAGGTCAGGGCCAGCGGGCGCCGAGCGAGATCGCTCCGATCGCGGCGAGGATGGCGAACACCAGCCCGAAGCCGGCATAGCGGTAGGTGACCTCCCGGTCGACCTTGACCTTGCCGACCGACGACCCGATGTCCTTGTAGACGGCCTTCAACTCGCCGGCGGACTCGGCGCGGTAGGCCTGGCCGCCGGAGATCTTGGCCACCTCGGCCAGCTCCCGCCGGTCCACCGGCACGGGCTGCCGGGTGCCCTGGATCTCGATGTAGCCGTCGGGGGTGCCGTACGCGACCGTGTATATCTCGACATTCTGCGCCTTGGCCGCCTCGGCGGCCTGGGCCGACGGGCGCCCGATCTGGGTCTTGCCGTCGGAGAGCAGCACGATCCTGGCCGGAGGCTTGCTGTTGGGATGATCCGGGTCCGGCGGCGCCTCGGCGATCGCCTGCAGCGACGTGAAGATGCCTTCGCCGATAGCCGTCGAGGGCTGCAGCTTCATCGACTCGATCGCCGCCACTGCCGCACCGCGATCGGTCGTCGGCGGCAGCAGGATCGTCGCCGTGCCGGCGAATTCGACTACCGCGACGTTGAATTTCGCCGGCAGGCTCTGGACGAACTGCTTCGCCCCGTCCTTGGCAGCGGTCAGCCGGTCCGGCTTCACGTCCTGGGCCATCATCGAGTTGGAGACGTCGATCGCCACCACGATGGTGGCACGTTCGCGGGGTACCTCGACCGTCGACTTCGGCTTGGCGAAGGCGACCGTGAGCGTCATCAGGCTGAGCACCGACAGGCCCACAGCAACGTGCCGCTTCCACGGCAACTCCCGGGGGATCACGAAGTCCAGCATCGACTGGCCGTACTGCTGCTTGCGGCGCTGCGCCTTGCGGCGGTAGAGCCCGAGATACAGCGCGACCAGTGCCGGGATCAGCAACAGCAGCCACAACCGGTCCGGGGCCAGGAACGACAGCATCGGAGTGATCAGCTGTCCGGTCATCAGTCCGGTCATCAGTCCGGTCATCATCATGGCCACCTCGCCCCCAGGGAGATCGCACCGAGCGCGGCCAGCACCGCCAGCGCCAGGCCGTAGCCGGCGAACCGGGCGGTGATCTCCCGGTTCGCCTTCTCGTAGCCGACCGAGGAGCCGATGTTCTGGTACACCGACTTCAGCTCATCGGGTGTGGCCGCGGAGAACATCTTGCCGCCGCTGAGCTGGGCCAGTTCCTGCATCAGGTCCTTGTCCGGCGGCACGGTGTAGCGCTTGCCGTCCAGATCCACATAGCCGTTCTCGGTGCCGTACGCGATCGTGTAGATCGGGATCTTCTGTTGTTTGGCCCTCACGGCCTCCTGCGCCGGCGCCGGACCGGTGGTGTTGGAACCGTCGCTGAGCATCACGATCGCGGCCGGTGCCGGGGTTTTCGGATGCTTGGGATCCTTCGGCGCCTGACCGACCGCGCGCAGGGCGGCGTCGATGCCCGCACCGATGGCGGTCGAGTCCTCCAGCTTGATCGTGTCCATGGCCCGGATCGCGACCTGGTGATCGGTGGTCGGCGGGCTGACGATATTCGCGGTGCCGGCCATCGCCACCACCGAGACATTGAATTTCGCCGGCAGCGAGGTGATGAACTTCGTGGCGGCGGTCTTGGCTGCGGCCAGCCGGTTCGGCGCGACGTCGGTGGCCTGCATGGACAGCGAGTTGTCGATCACCACGACCACCGTCGCCCGCTCGCGCGGCACGTTCACCTGGGCCTGCGGCTGGGCGAAGGCTGCGGTCAGCGTGATCAGGCTGAGGATCGACAGCGTGACCGCCAGGTGCCGTCGCCACTGCGACTGCTTGGGCATCACGACATCGAGCATCGAGGTGTTGGTGAAGCGCATGCCGCGGCGGTTCCGGAATCGGGTCAGCACGATGTAGGCCGCGACCAGCACCGGGATCGCCAGCCACAGCAGCAGCCGGCCGGGGACGGCGAAGGAGAAACCGTCCAGGATCATCGGCTGGCCGATCACTTGGCCGATCACTTGGCGACTCCTTGTGGCGGTGCGTGCAACATGCTGGCGACCCGGCGGTAGGCCAGGACGAAACGGGCGATGTCGGCCACCCAGTCCCGGTCCGTCCGCAACTGGATGTGGCCGGCACCTGCTCGACGCAGCGCGATCCGAATCCGTTCCCGCTGCGCCGCGCTGGCGGCGTCCATCCGAGCGCGGGCGGCCGCGTCTCCAGTATTGACATAGCGTTCAAAGTCGGTCTCAGGATCGCGGATCAGCATCTCCCCCACATCGGGGAACTCGATCTCACGCTTGTCGACCACCTCGACCGCCAGCACCTGGTTGCGGACCGCGAGCCGGCGCATCGCCCGCTCCCACTCCGGCTCGACATTCGGGTCGAGTTCGTGGTCACCCGGGGTCAGGAAGTCCGAGACCACCACCCGTAGGCCGCGGCGGCGCTGGGTGCGGGCCAGCTGGTCGACGGCGTGGGCCAGGCTGTAGCTGCCGGTCACGTGGTCGGGCACGAACGGTTCGGTCAGCATCCGCCGCAGCAGCCCGTACAGGGCCGAGCGTCCGGACCGGGCCGGCAATCGGCGCAGGCTGTCCGGGCGCATGATGTAGCCGCCGAACCGGTCGCCCTGCTTCTGGCTGAGGAAGCCAATGGTCGCGATCGCCGCGATGCCGAGGTCCCGCTTCGTCACGCCCTCGGTGCCCCAGTTCATCGACGGAGTCACGTCCAGCATCGCCCAGACCTCGAGTTCGCGGTCGGCCATCGTGTCGCGGACGTACGGGACGGTGGTGCGGGCGGTGACGTTCCAGTCGATCTTGCGGACGTCGTCCTGGCCCGGTTGGTAGATCCGGGCATCGTTCGCGTCGGTGCCCGGCCCGGGCAGCAGGCCGAGATGGTCGCCCTGCAGGAAGCCCTCGAGCCGGCGGACGATGGTCAGCTCGAGCCGGCGCAGTGCCGCCTCGGGCGCCAGCTTGTTGAGCGGGATGGTCGGCCGGGACGGCACCCCGATGACCGAGCCGACCGCACCCGGAGCCTCGTCGGGATTCTTGAACGCCGGAGTCGCCGCCGGCGACTTGTCCTCAGGAGGCGGATAGTTGGGCGGCGGGTAATTGGGCGGCGGGTAGCTCACGCAGTGGTCCCCGGAATCAGCGCTGGCTCAGCTGAGCGCCGTACGAGCCGCCGTAACCGCCGGCCGCGGGCCCGCCGGCCGCGGGCTGGGCCTGGTTGGACCCGCGCTGGCCAGAATTCCAGACCGGGGTGGGCGGTGGCACGGTGGCCAGGATCCGCTCGATCACCTGGGCGGTGTCGACATTGTCGGCGACAGCGTCGAAGCCCAGCGTGATGCGGTGCGCCATGACATCCTTGGCAACCGCCTGGACATCGGTCGGCAGCACGTAGTCGCGGCCATGGATCAGCGCCAGCGCCCGGGCGGCGGCGACCAGTCCGAGCGTCGCACGCGGCGAACAGCCGATCTGGATCACCGAGGCCAGGTCGGGCAGGTTGAATTCGTTGGGAGTACGGGTCGCCATCACCAGCCGGACGATGTATTCGGCGACAAGATTGTGCACGAATACGTCCTGGGCCTTCTTCTGCAACTCCCGGATCAGTTCCGGATTCAGGATCGGCGTCGCCTCCGGCGGCTCGACACTCATCCGGCGCAGGATCTCGAATTCCTCGTTGCCACGCGGGTAGGGCACGTCGACCTTGAGCAGGAACCGGTCCCGCTGCGCCTCCGGCAGCGGGTAGACGCCCTCGGACTCGACCGGGTTCTGGGTCGCGATCACGATGAACGGCTTGGGCAGCTTGTGGGTCTCGCCGCCGATCGACACCTGGCCTTCGGCCATCAGCTCCAACATCGCCGACTGCACCTTGGCGGGCGCCCGGTTGATCTCGTCGGCGAGCACGAAGTTGACGAACACCGGGCCCATCTCGACGTCGAACTTCTCCTGGCTGGCGCGGTAGATCCTGGTACCGACGATGTCGGACGGCACCAGGTCGGGGGTGAACTGGATGCGGGCGAAATCGCCGCCGACCACGGTCGCGAAGCTCCGCACGGCCAGCGTCTTCGCAACACCCGGGACGCCCTCGAGCAGGATGTGGCCCTTGGCCAGCAGGCCGACCATCAGCTGCTCGACCATGTGCTCCTGGCCGACGATGACCCGCTGCACCTGGCCGATGGCCTGGCGCAGCAGCTTGGCCGATTCGGCGTTGGCTCCGGTAGCCGGACGGGGCGTCGGTGCGGAGCCGTTGGATGCCGGCGGTCGGGTGGCACTGTCCGCGGAGTGCTGAACCGGCGGCTGCTGGGGCGCGCCCTGCGGGGCCGGCGGCTGCTGGCTGTTGGGTTGCTGTGAGTTCTGGGGCGCGGGCCAATTCCCGGGCGGTGGGTACTGCGGGCCGGTATTCGGGCTGCTCACGCGCTACTCCTGGATCGTTACCGTACGTGCGATCGGTGTCCGATGATTGTCGCAGACCATTCCATCATCTCCGCGGGCCAAGCTTGGACTGCACCGGTACCAGGCACAATAGGTACCCGTCGCACCTGTGAACGACCGCACAGCACCAGCAGAAAAGGACCTGATGTCGAACGAGCCGTCCGAGCAGCCGGGACCCGATCAAGCCGGAGACCCGGCCGGCGACTCGGTCTACATCAGTCCGCTGTTGCCGGAGGATCCCCCCAAGGTCGGTGACTACTGGATCGACGGACGGCTGGGCGCGGTCCCCGCCGGGGTCGCTTTCACCGGCCACGCCGATCGGCCGGAGGGCGGCGACGTCCCGGTGATGGTGCTGTTGCTGAGCGAGGGTGCGGCCTCCGATGCTGCCGCCCGGGACCGGTTCGCCGGGCTGATCAACGAACTGCACATCGACACCGTGATCGCCCGCGGCGGCCGCGGCCAGGACTTCGGCCGGATGGGTCGCAAGTACCGGGCCGAGGACCATCCGGTGGCACCCGACGACCGGCCGCCGGCGCCGTGGGCAGCTCTGGCCTACGACGGCACACCGGCCGCTGCGGCTGAGGCGGAACGGATCCTGAACGCGGTCCAGCTGAGTTGGCTGCCGCCGCTGGGTGCCGCCAGCGGACCGGACTACCGGCTGTACTGGATCGACAAGGTCAAGCCGGGACTGACCCGACTCTGGCCGCTGCCCTGGCCCGGCCGGTACGACCGGGCCGGCTGGCGTTCGATCCTGGTGTCCTGGTTGCTGATGTTGCTGCTGGCCGCGCTGGCAGTCCTGATCGCGATCCTGATCTTCCACAACCAGGCTCCGCAGTCACCGCCACCGCCGACCGGCGGTTCGGGAAGCCCGCCGCCGCAGAGCAGCTCACCGTCACCGCAATCGTCCTCACCGTCGCCCCAGTCGGGCTCACCATCACCGCAGTCGGCCTCGCCGTCCCCGCAGTCCGGCTCGCCGAGCCCGACCAACAGCGGATCGCCGACCAACCACTCACCCAGCCAGTCGCCGTCGATGACCGGGTCGGCCTCCCCGAGCCCGACCAACACCGGCGGTGGCGGCGGTGAGCCGAGTGAGACGGCGACGGCCAACGCCAGCGAGTCTCCCCGGTCCCGGTTGTAACGGTCGAGGTTGTAGCGGCTGAGTGGAGAGCAGATGAGACGCCCGAAGTTGATCGTCTCCGACCTGGACGGCACGTTCCTGTCGCCCGACGGGTCGGTCAGTGACCGGAATCTGGCCGCGGTCGCGGCCGCGGAAAGTGCCGGCATCCCGGTGGTGTTCGCTACCGGCCGGCCGATCCGGCTGCTGGGACCCGTACGAGGTCTGCGCCGCACGCAGGCGACGGTGATCGCCAGCAACGGGGCGATGCTGTACGACCTGGGCGGGGACTCGGTCCTTTCGGTGTCCGCCATCCCGTCAGGCGTCGCCGCCGAAGCCTTCGCCGACCTGCGCGCGGCCGTCGAGGACGTGGCGTTCGGCGTGGATACCGGGATCCGGGCCGGTTATGAGCCGGCCTATCTGTCCTACAACGGCACCACCTTCAACATCCGCGACGATCCGCAGCGTTACGTCGGCGACCTGACCGAGCTGGTCGCCGGCGGAGAATTCGTCAAGCTGCTGGTGCTGCAGGAGTCCGGCGATGCCGACGCCCTGACCGACGCCGTCCGCACGGTGCTGGGCGACAGGCTCGCTGCGACCCATTCCTCGACCGACCGGCCTCTGGTCGAGGTGGCGGCAGCCGGCGTCAGCAAGGCCGCGACCCTGGCCGTGCTCTGCGAACGGCTCGGCGTGGCACCGGACGAGGTGGCCGCCTTCGGCGACATGCCGAATGATCTGGAGATGCTGAGCTGGGTCGGCCGGCCCTATGTGATGGCGGACGCGCACCCCGACCTGCTGGCACTCGAGGGCGCCGAAGTGATCGGCAGCAACGCCGAGTCGGCGGTCGGAGCGATGATCGAGACTCTGGTGGCTTGATCCGGTAATTCGGGTTTCGGGGTCATATCCAAAGCCGCGACGAGTAGGGTTCGGGTCGCGATGGAGGTTGCAGGCGAAGACCCGGGCAGGGCTCCGGCCGGAGTTGCGGCGATGAATCCGGGCGTCCGCGTGGCGCGCGGCATCGCCGTCTGCCTGCTGCCCGGCCTGGTCGCGATCTTCGTCGCGGGCACCAGTTTCGGGGCTCCGCTGGTGCCCTGGAAACCAGGGATCGTCGATCTCGACGTCTATCTGAAGGCCGCCCGGGCGCTGCTGGCCGGCACCGATCCGTACAACCTCGGCACCTCGCTGCCGTTCCTCTATCCCCCGTTCGCCGCCATCCTGGCCGTGCCGCTGACCTGGCTGCCGCATACCGCGCTGCAGATGGGCTGGGCGGTGGCGGTCTCCCTGACCGTGATCGCGATCCTGCACCGGCTCGGCTTGCAGGGCTGGCGGCTCAGCCTGATCAGCGCGGCTGCCGTACGGGTGGTCGAGCCGATCAACCAGACCGTCGCGTTCGGCCAGCTGGGCGCCTTCCTGGTAGCCCTGGTGCTGCTCGACCTGGTCCCCGGGCCCCGGCTGGTGCCGACACCGCGGTTCCTGCTCCGCTGGGGTGGGCGCTGGCTGCCGGAGGGCCTGCTGGTCGGGCTGGCAGCCGCGATCAAGCTCACGCCCGGGCTGTTCTTCGTCTACCTGCTGGCGATCCGCCGATTCCGGGCGGCCGCGGTCGCCATCGCGACCATGATCATCACTGCCGTCATCGCCCTGCTGATCGCACCGCGGGCGTCGGTGACGTTCTGGGTCCGGCTGGCCCATGGCAACTCCGGGCTGGGCAGCAGCATCATCTACGAGATCAACCAGTCAATCCTCGGCGCCAGCACCCGGATCCTCGGCTACGACACGATCGGCAACGGGCTCGGACTCGGGCTGTCGGCCCTGGCCGCGGTGCTCGGCGTTGCGGTCGCCCTCGCCTGGCATCGTCGCGGTGACGAGGCTGCCGCAGTGTCGTTGTGCGGCCTGGCGACGCTGCTGGCCTCCCCGGTGTCCTGGTCGCACCATTTCGTCTGGGTCGCCCCCCTCGGAATGTTGTACGCGACCCGTGGGGCGTGGCCGACCTGGTACCGGATCCTCGGCTGGCTGTTCGTCGGCTGGGTGGTGACCGCACCGTACAAATTCCTCAAGAGCGGCCACGACATCGAGAAGACCTATCTGTGGTGGCAGAATCTGATCGCCGCGGTCACTCCGGGGCTGGGTCTGGTGCTGCTGGTCGCGTCGCTGCTGGTGCTGCGCGGCAGCCGGCCTGCTTCGCCGGTGAGTCCGGCCGATCTGGAACGCAAGGAGTTGACACCTGCCACGTGACGATCGTGAGGATTGTCATCGGCAGCCGGTATTCCGCCGCCCCAGACTGAACGGGTGCGTACCGCATTCCGTCCGGTGATCATGCTCGCCCTGCTCTCCGGCTTCATCGCTGAATTCCTGCTCGGCGACCAATACCTGTCCGGCTTCGAGCCGGCCGCCGAACAGGTTGCCTCGTTCATCCTGTTCGTTGCCTTTTACGGCATGGCCGCCGTGCTGATCCACGAACTGGCCCGCCGGCTGCGGTTGGGCTGGACCGGGATTCTGCTGCTGGCACTGGGATACGGGATCTTCGAGGAGGGTCTGATCACCCAGAGCCTGTTCAATCCGCACTATCTCGGGCTCAGCCTGATCCAGCCCGGCTACGTGCCGATGCTGGGCATCGGCGCACCCTGGACGATCTTCGTGATCAGCCTGCACGTGGTCTGGAGCATCTCCGCGCCGATCGCGATCACCGAGGCCTGGTACGGTCGTGATGATCCGGAACACGTCGTCCGCCCCTGGCTCGGCAGGGTGGGCATCGTCGTCTGCCTGGTGATCTTCGTACTCGCCGCGGCCGCGACGGCAGCCTTCAGCATCGCCAGTGATCCGCATCGGTTCGTCGCACCGCCGGCGCGGTTGATCATCACTGCACTTGCCGTGGGTACTGCGGTCGTACTGGCCGTACGGCTGCGTGGCCGGCAGCCGCCCCCGGTGCAGCCGACCGTTCGGGCGACCGTGATCTCGGCCGCCCTGGTGGTTGTGGCCGCCGGCCTCTTCGAGTCGACCGACAAACTGAGCGGACTCTCGCCATGGCTCCGGACGGCGATCGTGGCGGCGCTGTGGCTCGTGATGCTGGTGATCCTCTCCGGCTGGAGCCGACGTGGCAGCACCGTAGTCCCTCCCGGCCCGGCACCCTTCGGGCTGGCTGCCGGTGCAGTGATCACCTACTGCTGGGTCGGCCTGGTCTCGGCCGTCAGCGCCGGACCGGCGGGGATCGCCGAGCAGTCCGTGCTGGTGATCATCGCGCTCGCGATCGTGGCGTGGACGGCGCGGCGTTCACTGCAGAGCAGCGCGCCGCGATCCCGTCCAGCACAATCTCCAGCCCTGTCGTGAAGGCGGCATCCGGATCCGGGAACTGATCATGGTCGTCCGGGAGCGCGCCGGCGCGGCGAAGCTGATCATGGGCCTGCACCTCGGCCGCATGGCCGAGCACGAAATGGGTCAGTGTCGCCGCGGCCGCGGCGGCGTCGTGATCTCCCAGCCCGGCCTGCTGGATGATCTTGGTCATTCGCTCCAGTGGCTGGCCGGATCCGGGCCGCAGCGCGTAACCGGCGGCCACCAGCTCGGCGCCGTCGCGGTGGGCCAGTAGTGCCGAGCGCAGCCGGGTGCTCACCATCTGAAGCTCCGGGCGCCATCCGGTCTCCCCCATGAACCTGTCCGGCTCGGTGAACCGGTCCGAGCCGGTGATCTGATCGGCCATTGCAGCGAGCAGCGTCTGCTTGTTGGCGAAATGCCAGTAGAGCCCGCCGGGCTGGATACCGAGCTCGGCGGCAAGCCGGCGCATGGTGAGGTCGGCCAGTCCGTAGCGGTCCAGGATCGCGAAGGCACCCTTCAGCACCGACTCCCGGGACAATCGCATGGCTTGACCGTAGCGCAGTTCCGCAGCTAACTTGAACAACGTTCATGTTGAACACTGTTCAAGTCAGTGCGTTGACGTCAGGAGGCAGGGTTGGCTATCGGGCCCGTCGTGCTGTCCGCTGTTTCGGTCGTACGCGACGAGCGGACCGTGCTCGCCGACATCGACCTGACCTTGGATGACCGGCGGATCGCGATCATCGGGCTCAACGGCTCCGGCAAGAGCACGCTGGTCCGGCTGCTGAACGGATTGCTGCTGCCGACCTCGGGCGAGGTCCGGGTCGGCGAGCTGGTCACCGGCCGCGACGACAAGCGGATCCGCCGGCTGGTCGGCTTCGTGTTCCAGAATCCGGAGAACCAGATCGTGATGCCGATCGTCGCCGACGATCTTCGGTTCGGCGCGCGCAATCTCGGCCTCGCCCGCGCCGAGACCGAGGCCCGGATCGCGGCCGTGCTGGCCGGGCTCGGACTGGGACGACTGGCCGACCGCGAGTCCCACTCTCTCAGCGGCGGCGAGAAGCAGCTGGTCGCGCTGGCCGCAGTGCTGGTGATGCAGCCGGAGTTGATCATCTTCGACGAGCCGACGACGATGCTCGATCTGGTCAACCGCCGACGGCTGCAGCAGGCGATCGACGGGCTGGAGCAGCGGGCCGTCCTGGTCACCCATGATCTGGAGCTGGCCGCCCGCTATCAGCGGGTGATCGTGCTGCACGACGGACGGGTGATCAAGGATTCCGGTCCGGATGAGGCGATCGCGTCCTACCGCGACCTGTGTGATCAGGTGGTCCGGCGGTGAGCCGGATTCCCGCCGGGATCAAGATCGGCGTGCTGTTCTGCGCCGGGATCGGGCTGTATCTGATTACCGCCTGGGCGGTGCTGGCGGGACTGCTGGCGTTGGCCGTCGCGTTGCTGCTGTGGATGCGGGAACCCGCACGACGGTTGGCACGCCCGGTCGGCGGCCTGTTGATCATCATCACCGTGGTGGTGATCATGACCGGACTGACGATCGGCTGGCAGCCCGGCGTGATCGCCGGACTGCGGCTGACCACACTCTGCCTGCTGGCGTACGCGATCACGCTGAGCACGCCGTTCGCCCAGTTCCTCGAGCTGTTCGAACGGGTCCTCGCCCCGACCGCCAGGATCGGGTTGAATCCGGCGCGGATCAGCCTGGCGCTGTCCCTGACGGTGCGCTTCATCCCCACCCTGCGGGCGACCTATGACCAGATCCGAGAGGCGCAGTACGCCCGCGGGCTGCACCGCAGCCCGCTCGCGCTGCTGGTGCCGTTGATCATCCGTGCCCTGCAATCGGCCGAACAGATCTCCGAGGCCATCGATGCCCGAGCCTACGACACCACCCCGAACCGAGGAGCGAAGTGACCGCCACCAGCGTCGAACGAGCCAGCAGCACCCGCAACACCGTCCTGATCGCGGTGTTCGCCGCGCTCATCGCCGCGATGGGGCTGATACCACCGATCACGCTCGGGATCATCCCGGTGCCGATCACCCTGCAGACCCTCGGCGTGATGGTGGCAGGCGCACTCCTCGGCCCGGTGCGCGGGATGTTGTCCGCCGTGATCGTCGTCGTGCTGTCACTGCTGGGGCTGCCGATCCTGTCCGGCGGCCGGGGCGGCCTCGGCGTGCTGGTCGGGCCGACCGGCGGTTACCTGATCGGCTGGATCCCGGGCGCGCTGGTGACCGGGCTGATCGTGAAGTACTGGGCCATCCGCAGGTCCAGCCCGGCGATGCGGTACGTCGCCGTCACGGTGGCGGCGATCGTCGGTGGCATCGTGGTCATCTACGCGATCGGCGTGCCGTGGACGAGTGTGGTCTCCGGGTTGCCGCTGCGCACATCCGCGATCGGGTCGCTGACCTTCGTGCCCGGGGATCTGATCAAGGCCGTGATCACCGCGATCGTTGCCGTCACGGTCCATCGCAGCTATCGGGGTCTGCTCCGTTGATCTGACAGACGCGGCTGACAGGATGGGCACGTGCGCGACGTCAGCGATCTCGAAGACCTCCGCGATCTCACTGACGGGGATCTGCTCTGCGAGTGGACCGCACAGGGATTCGCCAAGCGACCGGGCGGCACGGCGAGAGCCTGGACGACCGACGACGGTGCCGCGGTGGCGGTGGCCTGCCCGCGGCTGGCGACCAAGGACCGGGTTGCCGTCCACGGCTCGGTGGCCGCGGCCGCCGGCCTGATCGGCCTGGTGCTGGACGAGGTCGGCGACAGCTTCCGTCCGATCGGTGACCCGGCCCTGATCCGCAAGCTCACCGCGATGGTCGAGCTCTCCAACGGCAGTGGCCTGGAGATCGGCACGCCGTTCGGCTGGATGGACCGGCGCGATCCTCTTGATCACACGTCCAGCGGCGCCCGGTGGCTCGGCGCCGAGCACATCCCTGAGATCGACGAACTGCTGGACCGTGCCCATGCGGACAGTGACGCGCGGCCGTCGGATCCCGATGTCGAGTCCTGGGCGGGGGTCCGGGATGGTCAAGGCCGGCTGGTCGCCACGGCGGGACTCGGCTGGTCCGCGCCGACGATCGGCTATCTGGTCGGTGTCGCGGTCGATCCCGGATCGCGCGGCCGGGGACTCGGTGAGCAGGTCTGCCGGCTGGTCGCGGGCGCCGCGATCACCGAGCGCGGCGCGGTCGGCCTGATGGTCGACGAGGACAACAGCGGTGCACGGCGGCTGTATGCCAAGCTCGGTCTGGACTACCGCCCGGTGCTGGCCGCGCAAGTCAGGAGCGGGCGTGTCACGGGCGGGATTGGGGCAGCTTGACCGCGCCTTTGCGGGTCAGCGGATTCGACGGCGGCGGCACCACCGGCCCGATGTCGCCGTCCGGAGCCTCGTCGAGATCCACGATCACCGGGGCGTGATCACTCGGGCCGGTGCCCTTGCGGGCCTGGCGATCCACCCAGGCGGCCTTGACCCGCTCCGCAACCGGGTCGCCGGCGAGCACCAGATCGATCCGCATGCCGAGATCGCGGTGGAACATGCCGGCACGGTAGTCCCAGTAGCTGAAGATCCGCTCGTCCGGCCAGTGATCGCGGACGACGTCGTGCAGGCCGACGTCGAGCAGTCGCTGCAACGCCTCGCGCTCGGGCCCGGTGACGTGGGTCTGGCCGACGTAGGCGGCCGGATCGTAGACGTCGGCATCGGCCGGAGCGATATTCATGTCGCCGCACACCACGACCTCGCGCGGTCCGGCGGCCACCTGGTCGCGCAGTTTCTCCAGCCAGGCCAGCTTGTAGCGGTAGTGGTCCGAATCGGGCACCCGGCCGTTGGGGACGTACAGCGAATGCACCCGAACGCCGGCACAGGTCGCCGACACCGCCCGCGCCTCAGGATCGGGGAATCCGGGGCCGTCCGGGATTCCGGTCGTCACATCCTCCAGCCCGACCCGGGACAGGATCGCCACGCCGTTCCACTGCGCCTCGCCGTGCACCGCCGGCTGGTAGCCGCGTTGATCGATCTCGGCCCCGAGCAATCCCGCGAAACCAAGATCGTCGAGTTTCAGCTCCTGCAGGCAGACCACGTCGGGACCGCGTTCGTCCAGCCAGGGCAGGAACCGAGGCATGCGTTGCTTGATGGAATTGACGTTCCAGGTCGCAATCCTCACGGGCGCCATGGTAGACCGTAGGGTCGTGAGCCGGAGCCGTCCCAACGTCCTGCTGATCTGCACCGATCAGCAACGCTTCGACGCGCTCGGTGCGTCCGGGAACGCCGAGATCGACACCCCGCACCTTGATCAGTTGGCGGCCGACGGAGCGATCTTCACCAATTGCTACGTTCAGGCTCCGGTCTGCGCACCCTCGCGGGCGAGCCTGATGACCGGCCAGTACCTGCACAACCACGGCCTGTACGCGAATGGGGTCCAACTGCCCGGATCGGCCCGACTGCTGCCGACGGCGCTGGCCGAGGCGGGCTACGACTGCGGACTGGTCGGCAAATGGCATCTGGACGCCTGTTTCGGCGACCGGACCGAGGAGAAACCGCCCGGCTTCCGGGTCTGGCAGTGGGCCCACGACCCGTATCCGGGGAGCTCGGAGAACGCGTACCACCGCTGGTTGGAACTCACCCATCCCGAGATCGCCGTCGGGGCAGAGATCGGGACAAGGATCGACGAGGTGCCGACCGAGGCGCACTACTCGCACTGGGTCGGCGAGGAGACCGTCCGCTACCTGAGTGCGTCCCGGCCTATCGATCGGCCGTTCTTCTTCATCGCCAACTTCTTCGACCCGCACCATTCCTTCGGCGCTCCGAAGGAGTACGTCGACCGCTACCGGGCCGACCAGCTGTCCGGGCCGAACACGGTGCCCGGTGAACTGGACGGCAAGCCGCCGATCTTCGCCGAGGCGAGCCGGGCGTCGTATGCCGGTCATGCCCCTGGCTACCTGGACTACAGCTCCGAGGAGTTGCAGCAGATCAAAGCGGACTACTACGCGATGGTCAGCCTGGTTGACGACGAGGTAAGCAGGATCCTGACAACCCTCGACGAGCAGGGGCTGGCCGAGGACACCGTGGTGATCTTCACCTCCGACCACGGCGAGATGCTCGGTGATCACCAGTTGATGCTCAAGGGCCCGATGATGTACGACTGCGCGATCAGGGTGCCGTTGTTGATCAAGTGGCCGGGCCGCATCCCGGCCGGCACCCGGATCGACGAGCTCGTCGAGTGGATCGACCTGACCGCGACGATCACCGAGCTGACCGGAGTGCCGCTCCCTCGCTGCCAGGGCAGGTCGCTGCTCGGCCTGGCGACCGGCCGGACGACCGATCACCGGGGCTGGGCGCTGTGCGAGTATCGCGACAGCGGACATCCCTACGACCCGCCGGTGCATACGACGATGCTCCGTTCTGGTGACACCAAGATCGTCGTGTATCACGGGCCGCCGACCAGCGATCGCGGACGGACCGGGGAGTTGTACGACCTGGCCACCGATCCCGGCGAGCTGATCAACCTCTGGGACCGCAGTGATCATGTCGGCCACCGGCAGCAGATGACCGAACTGCTGCTCGATGTCCTGATCGCGACCGAGGACCGAACACAGGAACGAAAGGCCTTCTGGTGAACAGTCGTCCGAACGTCGTGCTGATCATGGCCGACGACATGGGCTATTCCGATATCGGCTGTTACGGATCGGAGATCCGGACTCCCAACCTGGACGCGTTGGCGGCCGGTGGCGTACGGATGTCGCAGTTCTACAACACCGCCCGGTGCTCACCGGCCCGGGCGTCGCTGCTCACCGGGCTGCATCCGCACCAGACCGGGATCGGCATCCTGACCGACGACGACGGCCCGGTCGGCTATCCGGGCACGATCAACAACCGCTGCGTCACCATCGCCGAGGTGTTGCGCGATCATGGCTATGCCACCGCGATGCGCGGCAAGTGGCACCTGACCGGTCAGGTGCACGAACCCAACCACGCCTGGCCGACCCGGCGTGGGTTCGACGACTTCTACGGGATCCTCACCGGCGCCTCCAGCTACTTCGACCCGAGCACACTGCATCGCGGCGAGGCGCCGGAGCCGTTCACCGAGGACCGGTATTTCACGACCGTCCTCGGCCAGGAGGCGGCGGCGTTCATCGACGGCCAGAGCGTTGATCAGCCGTTCTTCCTGTATCTGCCCTTCACGGCACCCCACTGGCCCCTGCACGCGCCGCAGGACGTGGTCGACAGCTATCGCGGCGTCTTCGACGCCGGTTGGGACGAGTTGCGCGCGCGGCGCTACCGGCGGCTGGTCGAGTCGGGCCTGATCAGCGGCGAATGGGCACTGAGTGATCGCGACGACGAGGTGGTCGCCTGGGCCGATGCCGGTGATCATGACTGGCAGGCGCGGCGGATGGAGGTCTACGCGGCCCAGGTCGAGCTGCTGGACGCGGCGATCGGCGAGGTCGTGCAGGCCCTGCGGCGGACGGGACGGCTGGACAACACCCTGATCATGTTCCTGTCCGACAACGGCGGTTGTTCCGAGGAGATGCCGCCGGGCTGGGTCGATGATCTTCCCAGCGTGCCGGTGCACATGGTGGCGACGACCCGCGACGGCGGGCCGATCAAACGCGGCAACGCGCCGGCGATCGTCCCGGGTGGCCCGGAGACGTACAGCTCGTACGGCAAGCCGTGGGCGAATCTGTCCAACACCCCGTTCCGGGAGTACAAACACTGGGTGCACGAGGGCGGCATCGCGACCCCGTTCATCGCGCACTGGCCGGACGGCAGGCTGACGGCCGGGATCGACCACGATCCGCACCAGTTGCCGGACGTGCTCGCGACCGTGCTGGAGGCCACCGGCGCCGGCTACCCGGCGAGCTTCCCGGGACGGGACCTGCTGCCGCCCGAGGGCAGGTCGATGCTCGGTTCCTGGCGGGGAACGCCGACCGGTGATCACCGGCTGTTCTTCGAGCACGAAGGCAACGCCGCGATCCGGGACGGACGCTGGAAGCTGGTCCGCAAATTCGGTCGGGACTGGGAGCTCTACGACCTCGACCGGGACCGGACCGAGTTGCACGACCTCAGTGATCAGCAACCCGAGCGGGTGGCCGCCCTGGTCGCGCAATGGCAGGACTGGGCGGATCGCTGTGGCGTCCGGCCGCGTGGCCCGATCGTGGCGAGCTTCGATCCGCCGGATCCCAACGCTCTGGTGGTCGGCAGCTACCGGTCGAGCTGGGATCAGCGGTCGCAGCCGCCGTCCTTGTCCGGCCGCGAGTAGGGCCGGGCGAGGTCCTCGGTGCCCTTGTAGGCGTACGGATCCTCACCGGCGACCATGATGATGTCGCGGTAGTCGGCGATCCCCATGTGCTCACCCTGGCGCGGCGAGTGCCAAGGCAGCAACGACTCGGCACTCATGTAATGGTTGGTCAGCGCCCGCCGGTAACCGTGCTTGCCGGAATTCTGCAACGACCGGTGGAGCAGATAGCCGTTGAAGATCACCGCCGTGCCGGACGGGATCTCCACCGGGATCGAATCCTCGTCGGTGTACGGGAAGTCGTACGCCTCAGTGGTGCAGTCGAATCGCGGATCGTCCTGTTCGCGGGCCGGATAGATCACCCCACGCCGGTGCGAACCCGGCAACACCCACAGACATCCGTTCTCGATCGTCGAATCGTCCAAGGCGATCCAGACCGCGGTCAGCGACCGGTCCCGGGTCGGGATGAAGAACTCGTCCTGGTGCCAGGCCTGGCCCGGCTTGCCCTCGGACTTGATGAACAGCATCGACTGCATGGCCTTGACGTTCGGCCCGATCACCCTGGTCAGCGCATCGACGATCCGCGGCTCCTGCAACGCATCCAGGCTGGCCGGCGAGATCTTGTGCGGATAGTGGATGCACAGGTATTGCCGCAGCACCGCATCGTCATCGTCGCGGACGGCCTGGATCGCCTGCTCGCGGGCCAGGATCGCCTCGGCCGACGGGCCGCCGAATCTGATCTTGCCGAGGTCGCCCCGGCACAGCTTGAGCGCATCGGAGTTGATCTCCTGGACCTGCTCGGGCGTCAGCGCGTTGCGCAGGAGCGCGAACCCCTCGCGGTGGAAGTGCTCGACGAAGCCGGCATCGGCCCGGTCGAAGAAGGTGAGTTGCGACGGTGCAGTCTCGATCATGGTTCTACGGTGCCAGCGGGAGCCGCCGCGCGGCAATGGACCAGGCTCACAAATCGATATCTGATCCTGACATGCAGGATGGCGGGCGACGATGACGGGCCCGGGTGTGCGCTCAAGTCTGGCCGTCCCCCCGAACAACCCCCGACACCGCGCACCAACCCCGGGCCCATGAATGATCATTCCACGAATGGGCCGCCTTCGTGGGCGAACGTAACGAATTTGGACAAATCCACAGATTCCCGCATGTTCCGTTACAAGACTCAGTACGTTTGTTCCATCGGGGAATGTTCCGACCCCCGATTGACGAGACATGGCAGGGCTTCCCCCTCATGGTTACCGTCTCGTCACCGCGTCCCGCCCGGTCGTCGATCCAGACCCCCCGACTGCGATCCGACCGGGCGGGAACACGGGACCTCCCAGAGCACCGAGTCGACTGTTGTGGGGCGGGTGGGGCTCGAACCCACGACCCAGGGATTATGAGTCCCCTGCTCTGACCGGCTGAGCTACCGCCCCGGAACGGGCTGAGTCTAGCCGGACCGTTACGTTGGTCGGGTGAGCCAGTGACGATCGGAGGACAGTGATGGAATACCGGCAACTCGGCAGATCAGGACTGCGGGTCTCGACGCTCACCCTGGGCACGATGACCTTCGGGCAGGGCGAGACTTCGGCGATCGGCACCGTCGACGAAGCAGGCGTACGCCGCCAGCTCGACATCGCCCTGGATGCGGGCGTCAACCTGATCGACACCGCCAACATGTACAGCATCGGCGCCTCGGAGACCCTGGTCGGCAAGGCGATCAAGGGCCGCCGGGACGATCTGCTGCTGTCCACCAAGGTGCGCTTCCCGATGTCGTCCGGCGTCAACGATGCGGGCCTGTCCCGACATCACATCCTGGAGCAGATCGAGGCCAGCCTGACCAGGCTCGGCACCGATCATGTCGACATCTATCACGTCCACGAGTGGGACGGGCAGACGCCGATGGAGGAATACCTCGAGACCCTGGACACCCTCGTCAAGTCCGGCAAGGTCCGCTACCTCGGCGTGTCCAACTTCTCCGGCTGGCAGTTGATGAAGGCGCTCTCCGTCTCCGACGCCCACAACTGGCAGCGATTCGTCTCCAACCAGATCTACTACTCGCTCGAGGGCCGCGATGCCGAGTACGAGCTGATCCCGCTGTCGGTCGACCAGGGTTTGGGCGTCATGGCCTGGGCGCCGCTGGCGGGTGGACTGCTGACCGGCAAGTACCGTCGCGATCTCCAGCCGGAGGAGGGCCGACAGCTGAAGGACTGGGGTGAACCACCGGTCCGCAACCCGGAGAAGCTCTGGGACACCGTCGAGTTGTTGATCAAGATCGCCGACGGCCACAGCGCCTCACCGGCCCAGGTCGCACTGGCCTACCTCTTCAACAAGACCGGCATCACCACCCTGGTGATCGGCGCTCGCCGCGAGGAGCAGTTGATCGACAATCTCGGCGCGGTCGACGTCGCGCTGACCGACGACGAGGTGGACGCCCTGGACGAGATCAGCGCACCGGAATTCATCTACCCGCACTGGCACCAGGCCAAGGCGGTCGGCGATCGGTTCAGCGCCGCAGATCTCGTTCTGCACGGACCGAAGCGGCCCGCCAAGTAGCACCAGCTGTTGAACTGACGGCGCCCTTGTTCCGTCTCCGGTAGTGACAGCGTCGACAAGCGACGCCCGAACTGCTCGGAGACGAAACATGGGTGTGCGGGGTGCGGCCGGAGCCGCGTTGATCATCTCGATGGTCGGATTGGCTGCGTGTTCTTCGGGCAGTGACACCAGTGCTGGCGGCGGGGCGGCCACGGGGTCAGCGGCCCCGCCGCCGTCAAGCGCCGCGAACTCCGCACCCGCGACGACCCCGTCCAGCGCATCCGCGTCGGGCAGCGATGCCCTGGCGACAGCGTCGTCGCCGTTGGGAACGATCTTGGTCGATGATCAGAAGATGACCGTCTACATCTACACCAAGGACACCCCGAATTCGGGCAAGAGCACCTGCACCGGCCAGTGCGCCACCGCCTGGCCCGAGGTGACCACCGACTCGACCTCGCCGATGGTCGACGGGATCACCGGGAAGGTCGGGACGATCAAGGGCGTCGACGGCAAGACCCAGCTCACGATCGACGGCTGGCCGCTCTACACCTTCGCCAGCGACTCCGGCCCTGGCGACGTCAACGGGCAAGGCGTCGGCGGTGTCTGGTGGGTCGTCGGCGCGGACGGCAAGAAGATCACCAAGGCCGCTCCGAGCAGTGGCAGCGACAACGGCGGTTACTGATCACGCTGCGAGGCTGATCACGCCACTGGGCGCAGCACACTCTTGTGGGCTGCAGCCTTCCAGACGGCGGCCGCGAAGTCTCCCCTGCCGAGATCGAACGTCCCGGCGGAGGTAGTGATCAGGACCCGACCGAAACTTGTTCTCCACACATATCGGCCGGGCTCGGGTTGTCGCTCGGAAATCCTTCCGTGGGTGCGAAACCGGTGCTCCCTGCGCCCCAGCGGACCAAGATCATCCGGTTCGGTACTCCCACCGCGGGCGTACGGGATCGTGTGATCAAGATCCTTGTCGCGGCGCAGATTCGTGGAATACGGGAAGACGCTGGCGGGAGAGCGCAGGTGCATGATCTCGCGCATCGAGTCCGGGATCTCGTAGGCGTCCACCGGGATGCTCCGGGCCGGATCGATCACCGGCTTGACGGTGATCCTAGAGCCGGTCCCGAGCCAGGTCCGCAACTGCTCGAGCAGCACCGGGCCGAGCTGCTCGGCACGCGCGATCGTTGAGCCGCCGGCGAGCCAGTCGCGTTCGGAGAGATGGAAGTAGAGCGTCGCCGGTGACAGCAGCCGAGCTGGGTCGACGGCCCTCAGGAAGGCGGTCAGCGCGTCCTGCCTGCGTCGCTCTGCGGCGGGATCCGGTTCGAGGGCGGGATCCGGCTCGCTGGTGGCGTGACCCGTAGGCGTGGCCTCTGACCGCGACAGGTCCGGAACGGGCTCGTACGGTGGGAGGTCGTCGGCATCGGCCGGGCGTGCTTCGGGCTCGGCGCAATCCTCAGGCGGTTCCTGATCACGGTTGACCGGACAGTCGACGGCGTTGAACGACGCGGGATGCGGCTCGTACGCGGCGACATACTCGTCGAACAGGTCAGGCTGGACGCTCTCGATCAGGATTTTCGAAGCCAGCAAGGGATTGCGCAACACTCCGAGGGCAACCGCCCGCCACTCCTCCTTGGTCCTGGCGTTGCGGTAGGCCACACCCGGAACGGGCTCGGGCGATTTCACCAGGATGTCGGCAATGCGGTCGATGGTGGCGTCCAGGCCGATCGCATCGGGGGCGTCCAACCTGGCATAGATGGACTTGATGCCGTGCTCGGTCGACTCGGAGGTCTTGACGAAACGGTCCCGGGCTGCGGCCTGGGCCTGCTCGGCAATCCGGTCGGCATCGACCCGCAGGATTGCGGCATCCAGCAGGGTCTCGAACCGACCGCGCGGCACCGCAAGGATCTTCTCCGCGAGCATCCGATCGACGGCATTCGCCTGTGACAGTGAGAGTCCGCGGGTCTTGCGGGCGACGGATCGGGCGGTCGGGCCGGGTGCCTCGCCGCGCAGCACCAGCTGCCACAGGCCGGGAAAGCGATGGCGCAGGTCCAGCGCATCGGCCATCAGACTGCGGGCACCGAAAATGCTCTGGCCGATCTCCGGCGCCAGCTCGTCGGGAGCGAACTCGGCGACCATCGGCGTCCCGGCGCCGCCGAGCTGAACTGCCCGCTCCCCTACCAGCGCGAGCCTGCGATCCTCTGGCGCGGAAAGCTTCTCCGGTGGATACAGGCTCGCGAAGTGCGCGGCCAAGATCAACTGCCGGTCCTGGGCCCAATACTCCTCCCCGATGCACGCGGACAGCAGCGCGGAGGTCTCCGCGGCGTCCATGTCATACACCGGCGTTTCGAACATGTCTTCATTTTAGTGGCGACCACCGACATTTCGGCCCGACCGGTGTTGTCCGTTCGGCGCAGGTGTTGTCCGTTCTTGATCACCGCTAGTGTCGCGACGCTAGATTCGGCACCTGTGACCGAACCCAGCCGCCGGATCTCATACGACACCGCTCGCACCAGGGCCGCCGATAACGGGTGGCGGGAGAAGGTGCTCGCCTACGTCACCCGGCGACCGGACGAGCTCCTTGTCTTCGCCCATACCGAGGAGTATCCGGACGCCGGAATCCAGGTCCCGGCCGGCGGGGTCGAGCCCGGCGAGGATCCTGGGCAGGCAGTGATTCGCGAGACGTACGAGGAGTCCGGGCTCCGTCTGTCTGCCCCCGTGTATCTCGGATCGTTCGAATGGCTCACCGAAACTCCGACCCGGATCCGGCACTTCTACTGGCTGCAGGCGCCGACCGGCACACCGGATCGGTGGGAGCATCGGGTCAGCGCCGGCGAACTGGATGAGGGAATGATCTTCAAGTACACCTTCGCACCAAGGTCGGGCCCGGGTCTGATCACCGACTACGGTTTCGACTCCGCTCTGGATGATCTTGATCGGCTACTGCGCGGCTAGCTGATCGGCCAGCGCACCCAGCCAGGCGGCGACACCACGCGGACCGGCAGCGACCAGATCGGCGTGGATCGTCAGCGCGTCCTCTTCATGCGAGGCGGAGCAGATCAAGAGCCCGGGGGTGCCGTGCTCGCGAAGATCGCGTACGGCATCGAAGGCCGGCAGATCACCAAGATCATCGCCGATGAAGATCACCTGGCGGGCACCGGTCTCGGCGACGATGTGACGGACGGCGTCGCCCTTGTCGCTGCCATCGGCACGGATCTCCAGGACGAACTTGCCGGGCTCGAGCTTCAACTGATGCCGACGGGCAAGATCGTCAAGCGCCGGCCGCAAGGCGTCGAAGGCCTCTCCCGGATCCGGCAGTTCCCGAGTATGAACGCCGATCGCCCGGCCCTTGTGCTCGATCCTGGCCCCGGACAGCCCGAGTCCGGCCAGCAGACCCGGCAACTCGGCCTCCACCTCGCTGATCGCCTCCGGCTCCGGCTCGGCACCGAAACGATCGCCGTGGGCATCCCAGCGTTCGGCGCCGTACTGGCCGAGGACGACCATCCGGTCCAGTCCGGCATGCCGGTCGAAACCCCCGAGGCGTACGGCGGTCCGGGCCGGCCTGCCGGTGATCACGACAATCCCCAGCACAAGATCACCGAGCCTGGCCAGGGCATCGACTGCGTCCGGATCGGCGTGGGCATGCTCCGGGTCCGCGACGATCGGAGCGATGGTGCCGTCGAAGTCGAGGGTGATCAAGGTCCGGGCGGGATCGGAGATGATCGCTTGCAGCGCGTCACGACCTGCGTCGGTGAGGGTGTCACCGGTACCGACCAGGCTGCTGGGAAGCTCGTCGCTCACGCCGACAAGAGTGGCAGATGCCCGGGCCGGGTAACCAACCGCCACAAGGTAGGGTCGAATGCGCATCAACGAGGAGGACATCACATGGGCCCCGCGCCGCGGAGCAAGTCGACAAAACCGACCGAAGCGACCGACGCCAGCAGCCGTAACGGGAAGAAGTCGGCCACCGCCGCAGCGACGCGGAAGCATTCGGCCGGTCACCCCGCCTCCTTCGTCGTCGTCGCCAACCGACTGCCCGTGGATCGTGTCACCAATCCGGACGGGAGCAGCGATTGGCGTAGCTCCCCCGGCGGGCTGGTGACCGCTCTCGAACCGGTGCTCAAGTCCCAGGGCGGAGCGTGGATCGGCTGGACGGGCGCGGCGGACGAGGATCTCGATCCGTTCGACCACGACGGCATCGAGATCGTCCCGGTGGCCCTGTCCGGCCAGGAGATCCGCGAGTACTACGAAGGCTTCTCCAACGCCACCCTGTGGCCGCTCTACCACGACGTGGTGGCCCATCCGGAATTCCACCGCGAATGGTGGGACGCCTACCGCAAGGTCAACCGTCGCTTCGCCGAGCGCGCCGCCGAGGTCGCCGAGAACGGTGCGATCGTCTGGGTCCAGGACTACCAACTGCAGTTGGTGCCGGAGATCCTGCGCGAGCTGCGCCCGGATCTGCGGATCGGCTTCTTCCTGCACATCCCGTTCCCGCCCACAGAGCTCTTCCAGCAGTTGCCCTGGCGGCGGGAGATCATCGAGGGCCTGCTCGGCGCCGATCTGGTCGGCTTCCAGACCACCGGGGGCGCCCAGAACTTCTCCCGGCTGGTGCGCCAGCGTGCCCATCATCCGACCCAGCGCGGCAATATCGAGTTGCCCGACGGCCGGCGGGTGTTGACCCGGGCCTACCCGATCTCGATCCAGACCAGGGAGTTCTACGAACTGGCCAAGGATCCCAAGACCAAGGCCCGTGCGGAGGAGATCCGCCACGACGTCGGCGATCCCAAGCACCTGTTCCTCGGTGTCGATCGGCTCGACTACACCAAGGGCATCTACCAGCGATTGCGTGCCTTCGGTGAGTTGATCTCCGACGGCGCCCTGGATCCGGCGGAGGCCGTCTTCGTCCAGGTCGCGAACCCGTCCCGGGAACGCGTCGAGGAGTACAAGAAGCTCCGCGACGACATCGAACGCCTGGTCGGCCGGCTGAATGGCGAGATCGGCGGTCTGGGCCGGCCGGTGATCAACTACATGCACACCTCGTACGGCCGCGAGGACATGGCCGCGCTCTATCGTGCCGCCGACGTGATGGTGGTGACACCGCTGCGGGACGGGATGAACCTGGTCGCGAAGGAATACATCGCCTGCCGCCAGGACGACGACGGTGCGTTGATCCTGAGCGAGTTCGCCGGGGCGGCGCGCGAGTTGCGTCAGGCGTACATGATCAATCCGTACGACATCAACCAGATGAAGGAACGGATGCTCGAGGCGGCCACCGATTCCCCGCGCAACAAGGCGCGGCGGATGCGGATCCTGCGCCGCCAGGTCTTCGACCACGACATCGATCGATGGGCCGGCAACTTCCTGGACGATCTGAACCACTTCGCACGGTCGAAGTAGACGCCGATGGGACTCTTCTCAGGCCTGCGGCGAGGCTTGGACCGCTCCGTACGCAGCCGTTGGCATGCCTCGGCCCGGGCTGCCGGTCTCGAGCCCGGCAATCTGCTCGGCTGGGAACCGACCGCCGACGGCGGCTATTGCGTGGCTTCGGTCGGGCTGCTGTCGCTGGCCGGCACCACCGCAACGGACTGGTCCCATGTCGGCTGGCACCGGATCGAACGCGGCGGTTACGACAAGGACACCACGACCCTGCACTGGCAGTTGTACGCCGACGGGTCGGCCGATCCCGAGGTGGGCGAGGTCCGGCTGCAGGAGCCGGGCCGACTGCCGGATATCTTCCGGGACCGGGTCGCTGCCTCGATCGCCGTCGAGCACTTCATCGCTCTGGAGGGCTCACGGAAGGTCAGGAATGTCGACCCGGGCGTCATCATCAGCGGCCGGCGGGACCTGTCCCGGGCCGACGCCCCGATCGCGTGGCGGGCGTCGCTGCCCCGCGGTCTGGACTGGGACCTTCCCGGGTTGCGGGACCTCGCCGACACCTCGATCATCCGGCTCCGCAGCGAGTACGACCCCGACCACTGACTGCCGGCTGCAGAGTCGCCGCCGATTCGCGTTGGCCGCTGATCGGCTGCTAATGTTCATTCTCGCGCCACTGAACTTCAGACGCTGATCCTCGGTAGCTCAATTGGCAGAGCATGCGGCTGTTAACCGCAGGGTTACTGGTTCGAGTCCAGTCCGGGGAGCGCACCGATCGACCGCCCAGGCGGGAGATCATGCAGACGGCCCCATCGTCTAGCGGCCTAGGACATCGCCCTCTCACGGCGGTAACGCGGGTTCAAATCCCGCTGGGGTCACAATTGTGATGTCGCAAGACATCGGCATAGCCCGAACCCTCAGTTTGAGGGTTCGGGTTTTTGGTTTTTTGGGGG
>NZ_BMMZ01000017.1 GCF_014646195.1 Microlunatus endophyticus | reverse complement strand
GTCACCGAGGGCGACCACACCCCATTTTCAGCCCGGAACGGGCGCCCCGCCAGGGGCAAACTGGCTAGCCCTCGGCCTTGTCGAGTGTGGCCCAGAGACCGAATTCGTGCATGGCGGTCACGTCGCGTTCCATCTCCTCACGGCTGCCGGTGGCGACGATCGCCTTGCCTTCGGTGTGGACAGCCATCATCAGCCGGTGGGCCTTGGACTTGGAATAGTGGAAGTAGCTGGCGAAGACGTGAGCGACGTACGACATCAGGTTGACGGGATCGTCCCAGACGATCGTCGCCCAGGGTGACTGGTCGTAGGACTCCTCGATCGGGCGGTCCTCGATCGCAGTCCCGCCCGCGGGCGACACAACGGGATCTGAGGTGGCCGACATGGATCCATTGTGACAAACCCCTGCCGGTGGTGACAGGTCGCTACGCTGTCGGCGTGACCGCCGCGCACGTCCAGCAGCCCGATATCCAGCAACCGGAGCTCGAGCCGTGGGGGCCGAGTGAGGTCCCGACGACCGCCCTGCTCACCGACCACTATGAGTTGACGATGCTCCGCGCGGCGCTCCAGTCCGGGACCGCGGACCGCCGCTGCACCTTCGAGCTCTTCGGCCGCCGGCTGCCGGACGGTCGCCGCTACGGCGTCGTCGCTGGCGTTGGCCGGGCCCTGCGGGCGCTGTCGCACTTCCGCTTCGACGATGAGTCCCGGCAGTTCCTGCTCGATCGCGGGGTCGTCGACCGGCAGACCGCCGACTGGCTGGCCGATTTCCGGTTCAGCGGCCAGATCTGGGGCTATGCGGAGGGCGACATCTACTTCCCCGGCTCTCCGCTGCTGATCGTCGAGAGCACGTTCGCCGAGGCGGTTTTGCTGGAGACCCTGATGCTCAGCATCTACAACCACGACTCGGCGATCGCCTCGGCCGCGTCCCGGATGACCGCGGTCGCCGACGGCCGCCCCTGTCTGGAGATGGGCGCCCGCCGGACCCAGGAGTTGTCCGCCGTGGCGGCCGCCCGGGCTGCCTACATCGCCGGCTTCTCCGGCACCTCGTCGCTGGAGGCCGGCCGCCGCTACGGCGTGCCGACCATCGGCACCGCCGCGCACGCGTTCACGCTGTTGCACGATTCCGAGGAGGACGCCTTCCGCGCCCAGATCCAGGCGATGGGCACCGACACCACCCTGCTGGTGGACACCTACGACGTCGACACCGCGGTCCGGACCGCGGTCCGGCTGACCGACGGCAAGATCGGCGCCGTACGGCTGGACTCCGGCGATCTTCCGGTACTGGCCAAACACGTCCGTACGCTGCTGGACGACCTGGGCGCCAAGGACACCACGATCATCGTCACCAGCGATCTCGACGAGTGGCAGATCGCCGCCCTGGCCGGGGCACCAGTCGACGGCTACGGCGTCGGTACGGCACTGGTCACCGGCTCCGGCCACCCGACCTCGGGATTCGTCTACAAGATGGTCGCCCGCGCCACCTCCGACGAGCCGGATGCCCCCCTGGTGCATGTGGCCAAGAAGAGCACCGGCAAGGCGACCGTCGGTGGCCGCAAGTATCCGTGGCGACGGTTCGACGCCGCCGGCGTCGCCGAGACCGAGTTGATCGGGATCGACAAGGATCCCGTCCTCGAACACGGCCGGCCGTTGCTGGTCCCGCTGGTGAAAGACGGCGAGATCGTCGGCCGGGAACCACTGGACGCCGCGCGCGACCGGCATACCCGTGCGCGGGCCGAGCTGCCGCTGGACGCGTTGAAGATGTCCCGGGGCGAACCGGTGATCGAAACGGTCTTCGTCTAGAAGCCGGCTGATCTCATCAGGGGGTTGATCATGACCACGGCACTGATCGTCGTCGACGTGCAGAAGGACTTCTGCGAGGGAGGCTCGCTGGCGGTGGCCGGGGGTGCGGCCGTCGCGGAACGGATCAGCGAGCTGCTCGCGGCCGATCATCCCTACGACGTGGTGGTGGCCACCCGTGATCATCACATCGACCCCGGCAGCCACTTCTCCTCCGACCCGGACTACGTCGACAGCTGGCCGCCGCATTGCGTGGTCGGCACCGACGGGGTCGAATTCCATGATCAACTGACCTTCCGTGATTTCGCCGCGATCTTCGACAAGGGCGAATACCAGGCGGCCTACTCGGGCTTCGAAGGCAAGGACGCCAAGGGCCGTACGCTGGAAGACTTCCTGACTCGAGCCGGAGTTGATCACGTGGACGTGGTCGGCATCGCGACCGACTACTGCGTGGCCGCAACGGCTCGCGACGCTGCCGCGGACGGATTCGCCACCACCGTGCGGCTGGACTACACCGCCGCCGTGGCGCCGGACCGGATCCAGCAGACCTACGACTCCTGGGAGCGCGCCGGAGTCGAGGTCAGCGGTTCCCTGCCAGTCCCTCCGGCTTCGTGATCAATCCAGCTGTTTGATCAAGGTCGCGGGCGCGACGCAACGGTAGGCCTCCACTGCGATCGCAGCGAGCTCATCGTCGCCGACCTCGGGAAGCTGCACCCCGAGCCAGCCACGGTGGCCGACATAGGGCGGACGAAAGTACCGCTCCGGTTCGGTCCCGATCATCTCCTGTTGGACGCCCTCGGGTGCGGCGCACCAGATGCACAACCGGCCGTCGGAATGATGATCGTCCCAGAAGTAGACGAACACCTTCTTGCCCCGGATGTAGAACGTCGGGCTGCCGTGGCTGAGCCCCTCTGTCGCCTCGGGCAGTCCCAGGCAGGCCTGCCGGACCCGTGCGAGCTGCCGCTCCGCCTCCGCCTGTGTCCAGTCACCCATACGGCCACGGTAGACGACTACTCTGACCACCGATGACGCTCTTCGACCACTTCTTCGATCTGACCGATCCCGGTGCCGCCCTCACCGACACCGCCCTCACCGACACCACTCTGGTGAACACTGTGGTGGTCGAGGACCAGCAGCTGGCGACGCTGGATCGCCGGCTCGATCGGGAGACGCCCGTGACGGTGATCAACAGCACCGGCGCCGGCGGCATCCCGGCGCTGGCCCGGCGCACGGTGAACTCCTGCAGAGTGGCGGCGGTCCAGAGCTCGCTACGCGACCCCGGTGACCTGGTCGGCAATATCGCCCGGATCGCGGCCGCGGCCCGCGAACTGGATCCCGGCGTCACGCTGCTGGTCGGGATCCCGGACGGTTACGGCTGGCAGCAGGCGGTCGAAGCGGCCGAGGCCGAGGAGCTGGTCGCGGTCGCCGGCCGGATCAGCGACGAAGGGCTCGCCACTCGGCTGAGTGCCTTCGTCGAGGCGGACCTGGGATTCGTGGTCGACGGTGTCGATACCATCGCGGATCTGGTCGGCCTGGCAGCAGCGGTCGACCTGCTGATCGACGGACCGGAGATCGAAGCCGCGACGAAGCTGCTCGGCGGCGCCGACCATGATCAACAGCTGCAGGCGATCAAGGACTGGCCGGTAGACCGGGCCGGTCGCGTACGCCGCCGGTTGCGCTCGGTGCGAACGCGGGACCTGGCGGGCATCACAGCCGGCTTGACCCGGTCGGGTCTGCTCACTTGATCTTGACGACCTGCGTCCGGGCAGCAAGATCGTGGATCGCCTGCCGTTTCACGTTGCTGAGCGGAAACAGCACGTTGATCGCCGCGAAGATCAACAACACATTGCTGACTGCGATCGGCACCCACCAGGTCAGGGCTCTGACGACCACGACCTGCCAGGACAACAACTGGTCGTTGTGGCCATCGTCGACCGGAACGATCTTCAAACCACACAGCAGTTGTGCCAACGTGGCGGCCTTGAATCGCCAGAAGAGGCTGAAATACCCCAGGCCGACGACCAGGGTGATGACAGTCACCAGGATCTGATCGCCACTGGACAGCAGATCGGTCGGGTTGAGCGTCGGCGGTGTCCCGGTGCCGCGTTGCGCAGCCTCGACGACAGCGTCGAAATACTCCCGCAGGGGCTGCAGCATCCTGATCAGGATCGGGATGCTGACGATGTCGGCAACGACGAAGACGACGATCAGATCCAGGATCCCGGCCAGAAATCGCCAGCCCCAGCCGGCGATCGGCACACCGTCCGCGGTCACTGCCGGCGCAGTCTGATGACTCGCCTGCGGTTCCCGGCCAGATGGATACGGCCGGTAGGGCGGCTGCTGGAAGCCGCCGGGCCGATCCGGCCCCTGCTGGCCCCCGCCATGGCCGTGCTGCTGGCCGTGCTGCGGCCGGTGGGACGGGAACTGCGGGAACTGGTCCTGCGGAAAATACGGCTGGCTGGACTCGCGGGTGTTCCGCGACCACGACCAGCCGTCCCAATAGCGCTCGCGGCGCTGGTCGACCGGATCGGGATACCAACCCTGTGGCGCGGCATGCCGGCCCGGAGGTACGGGCGGGGATCCGATCGGTATGTCGCTCACAGTTCCAAGCCTAACTTCCGTCGCCGGCGCACCCCTCGGATCAGAGCGCCTCGAGGTTCTCCGCGCACCGGTCCAGCAGTGCCGCGACCCGCTCGACGTCGCGGGCCGGGATGCCTGCCACCATCCGGTCCTCGACCCGGCTGATCGCTCGATCGGCCTTGCGGAGCACCCGGCGGCCCTCGGGAGTGATCCGGATCGGCAGCGACCGGCCGCTGACCGGCTGCTCGGCCACCCGGACCAGGCCGTGGTCGCGGAGAATCCGGATCAGGTCCTGCAGGGACTGTCGGCTGACGTTGCATTGCCGGGCGATCTCAGCCGAGGAGGCGTCCGGGGAATCCGCGATCACCCGCATCACGGTGTGCTGCGCCAGGGTCAGTCCACTCGCCTGGAGCGCCGCGTCCCCGGTCCGGCGGAGCAACTGCTGGAGGCGTCGGGCCTGGTGGGCGATCCGCTCCTGCCCGTCGCTGCCAGCCGAAGTATTCGATCGCTCAACCATGGACCGGAGGTTAACAAGCCGGGCTGTCAGGCAGTTGACGGGGTCGCCCGCACGGCTCGATCATCACCTCGATCATCACCTCGATCATCGCCCGGATTCCGGCGATGATACGGTCACCCGTCACCACACCAGGAGCAGCCCGATGACCGATTCCGGATCCCTCCCATCCCGGCTGACGGCCGGTCTCAGCGGCCAGGACCTGGCCAAGGCCAGCGCCGGCATCCGTGCTGCGACCGACCTGTGCCAGAACGGCATGAAGCTCGGCCTCGGTTCCGGGAGCACCGCACACGCCTTCGTCCGGGCACTCGCCGAGCGGGTTCGTGACGGCCTCGACATCGTCGGCGTGCCGACTTCGACGCAGACCTACGACCTGGCGGGTGAGCTGGGCGTCCCGCTGGCCGATCTCAACGATCTCGTCGAGCTCGACCTGACCATCGACGGGACGGACCAGATGGCGCCCGACGGATCGATGATCAAGGGCGGTGGCGCTTGCCTGCTCTGGGAGAAGGTGGTGGCCAAGGCATCCCGTCGGGTGATGATCGTCGCCGACGACACCAAACTCGCCGATCATCTCGGCACCTTCCCGCTGCCGATCGAGGTGCTGCCCTTCGGGTGGCGGAGCAGCCGGAAGCAGATCGTCGAGCTGCTGGCCGACCACGGGTACGAGAATCCGGATCCGGTACTGCGCAACCGCAGCGACGACCTGGTGATCACCGACAGCGGCAACTACATCCTCGACGTCACGCTCGGTACGGTCACCAACCAGGCCGAGTTGACCGTGCTGCTCAACCAGATCCCTGGCGTGGTGGAGAACGGGTTCTTCGTCGGCATCGCCGATGGCGTCGTGGTCGGACGGCCGGACGGCAGCTCGGAGATCATCCAGGACCTGGCCGGCCGCGACGCCGACCGCTGGTAGATCCGCGTAGGTCGGGACAGATCGAGATAGATCCGGATCGTTCGGATAGCTCCGGCCGGCCACCTATGCTCGGGGCATGCCGGTGACCCGACGCGCGCTCCTGGGCCTGGGAGCCGGCGGACTGGCCGCAACAGTGGCCGCCGGAGTGGCCGGCTGTTCGGGCTCCGACCGCGGACCCGAACCGGAGCCGTACTGCACATCCCAGCTCAAGCTCGCCCGGCACAACAGCCTGAAGAACGCGACCTTCGTCTACGACCCCGATCAGCAGCCGACGAGTTTCCGGTTCGACCGAGGTTTCTACGGCCAGCTCGGGACCTGGCTGGAGGACTACCTCACGCTCAGCGGCACCAGTCGGCCCGACCAGGTCTGGACGTACGGCTCCTGGCTGGACGGCCATCCCCAGTGCGACTCCTGGCACGACGCCGGGCGGGCCTTCGACCTGTCCCGGCTGGTCAGCGAGGGGGCGGTCCAGGTGTCCTGCCGCTATGACATCTGGAGCACCTACACCGGCACCCGGCTGACCCATTTCCGCACCCGTTACTGGGCGCTGGCGGCGAGCCTGCACCTGCACTTCGAATATGTGCTGACCCACCTCTACAACGCCGACCACCACAACCACATCCACATCGACAACGGCCGTTCCGGCAGCGGATTGTCCAGCTTCGACACCGACTCGGTCAGCCAGGTGCAGGCGGTCCAGGCGATCCTTACCCATCTGTGGCAGACGCCGGTCCCGATCACCGGACAGTGGAACCGCCAGACCAAGAACGCCACCGGCGACGTTCTGGACGGCACCGAGGTGGGTGGCACGATCGATGACGGAGATGATCATTGGCGGACCTTCCTGCGCCGGTCCGCCACGCGATCGAAACCGTGAGCCGGTCAGGCTCCTGAGGTCGCCCACTGCCGGACCGCATCGATCCGTTCCTGCAGCTGGTCCTCGCTGGCCACCGCGCTCGGCGGTCCCCCGCACTCGCTGACCAGGACGGCGTGGATCACGCCGTGCGGCTTGCCGGTCCGGTGGTGCCACGCGGCGACCAGCCCGTTGAGCTCCTTGCGCAGCTCCCGCAGCCGCCGGTGCGTGCTGTAGGACTCCGGAGGTTCAGCGCCGCCGCGCGCGACCTGCTTGGCCTGGTGCTGGCGCAACAGGTCCTTGACCTGGTCGGGCTCCAGCAGGCCCGGGATGCCCAGGTAGTCCAACTCGTCCTCGCTACCGGAGTAGGCACCGAGCCCGAATTCGCCGCCGTCGAACACCACCCGGTCGAAGTCGGCATCGCTGGCCAGCGCGGCGAAGGAGTGCTCGCCGTCGAGGTCGGCATCCGGCTCGCTCTCGGTCTGCTCGGCATCGACCAGCAGCTGCGACTCGTCCTCCGACCGCGGCTTGAGCGCGTGATCCCGCTCCACCTCCATCTCGGCGGCGTAGCGCAACAGATGGGGCGCGCTGGGCAGGAACACCGAGGCAGTCTCGCCTTTGGCCCGGGCCCGGACGAATCGTCCGACGGCCTGGGCGAAGAACAGCGGCGTCGCGGTCATGGTTGCGTACACCCCGACCGCCAGCCGGGGCACGTCGACACCCTCGGAGACCATCCGGACCGCGACCATCCAGCGGTCGTCACCGGCGGCGAACTTGCTGATCTTGCGCCCGGACTGGGCCTCGTCGCTGAGCACCAGCACCGGCTTCTTGCCGGTGATCGACTTGAGGATGTCGGCGTACGCCCTGGCGTGGGTCTGGTCGCTGGCGATCACCAGGCCGCCCGCATCGGGGACGTGCTGGCGGACCTCGGTCAGCCGATGGTCGGCTGCGGTCAGGACGGCCGGGATCCAGGACCCGGATGGGTCGAGCGCGGTCCGCAGCGCCTGGTTGGTCAGGTCCTTGGTCAGGGGCTCGCCGAGCCGGGCGGCGACCTCGTCGCCGGCCTTGGTCCGCCAGTGCATGTCACCGGAGTAGGCCATGAAGAGCACCGGCCGGACGATGCCGTCCTCCAGGGCCGGGCCGTAGCCGTACGAGTAGTCGGCGACCGAGCGCAACGCGCCGCTGCCGTCCGGTTCGTAGCGGACGAACGGGATCGGATTGGCGTCGGAGCGGAACGGCGTACCGGTCAGGGCCAGCCGGCGGGTCGCGGGCTCGAACGCCTCTCGTACGGCCTCGCCCCAGCCCATCGAGTCCCCGGCATGGTGCACCTCATCCAGGATCACCAGGGTCTTGAAACCCTCGACCCGGATCCGCAGCGCGAGGGGGTTGGTGGCCACGCCGGCGTAGGTCAGCGCGATGCCCTTGAAGTCCTTGCTGGTCTTGCCCTGCTTGCTGCCGAAATTCGGGTCGATCGGGATGTTGATCTTGTCGGCGGCCTCGGCCCACTGGGTCTTGAGGTGCTCGGTCGGTGCCACCACGACCACCCGGTCGATCACCCGGCGGCTGAACAGGTTGGCGGCCAGGGTGAGCGCGAAGGAGGTCTTGCCGGCGCCCGGCGTCGCGACCGCGAGAAAGTCCTTCGGATTGCCGGCGAAATACTGCTCCAGGGCTGCGGACTGCCAGGCCCGAAGCTGACGAGCGGTCCCCCAGGCGGCTCGGTCCGGGAAGGCCGGCGGCAACCCGGTCGCGGTGAAGTCGGGACCCTGCCCTGGCCCGGTGAAGATGTCAGAAGATCCGGGCTGGGCTGTCACGCGTCAAGACTTTAGATCAGCCCGCCCACAGATCCGAACCCGACTCACCGCAGGGTCAGCTGTGCGGGACCCGACCGATCCGGGTCGACGCGGCAACGCTCAGCAGCGCCACCACGGCCATCACCAGAAACGCGGCGCCGAAGGTTCCCGACAGCGCACCGTGGCCGCGGAGTGCGGTGAACACCGAACCGGAGATGCCGACGAAGAGACCGGAACCGAGCGCATCGCCCAGATTGAGCGAGGAGGCGTTACGACCCTGCTGGGCATCGGATGAGAAGGCCATGGTGGCCACTGTCGAGGTTGCGGTGGCCACGCCCATCCCGAAGGCGGCGATGATCCAGGCCAGCACGACCAGACCGACCCAGATGGCCGGCACCCACGCGACCAGCGCCATCAGCGCCACGCCGACGGCCACGCAGCTGGTGCCGAGGATGATCATCCGGTTCCGCTGCAGGGTCATCCAGCGCTGCGACTGCATCCAGGCGCCGCCGAACCAGCCGATCGAGCCGATGGTCAGCGCGGAACCCGCCAGGGTCAGCGCCAGATGACGCTCCACGACCAGCATCAGCGGGATGAATGCCTCCGAACCGAAGAAGGCGCCGGGCAGCAGCATCCGGGTCAGGACCACCGCCGGCAGCCCGCGGGCCAGCCGCATGAAACGGGGCGGCATCAATCGAGGCAGGCTGAAGCCCAGACCGGCGATCCCGGCCAGGGCGGGGATGATCCCGATCAGGTCGAGCCGCTGGCCGGCGTACTGGATCGCCACCGCCGACAGTGCGGCGATCGCGGCGGCCCAGATCGGTGCCGGGCTGCTGTGGTCGTCGGCGTCGGCGGGCGTCGGTTCCGGGCGCGGAGACCGCGCCAGTATCCGCAGCGTCGGTGCCACCAGCAGGCCGCCGAAGCCGAGCACCGGCAGCACCGCGAAGAAGGCCCAGTGCCAGCCGAGGCTCCGGGTGATCCAGGCCGCGGCAGCCGGCCCGGCGATGCCCGGCAGCACCCAGGCCATCGAGATGTAGGTGAACATCCGCGGCCGTTGCTCCGGGCGGAACACCCGCGCGATCAGCACGTACGAAGCGGTGTTGAGCATGCCGCCGCCGAGCCCCTGGACCAGCCGGCCGCCGATCAGCATCGGCCAGCTGACCGAGGTGCCGCCGATCACCAGTCCGCCGCCGAAGATTGCCATGCCCAGCAGCAGCGGCCGGACCGGGCCGATCCGGTCGCTGATCCGGCCACCGACCACCGTCGAGAACAGCATGCCGATGGTGAAGAGCGAATACGCCCACGCATAGCTACCCAGTCCGTGCAGTTGGCGTGCCGCGACCGGCATCGCGGTTGCGACCGCAGCAGCCTCGAAGGCGATCCCGACGATCACCGCACACAGACCGACCGCCAACGCCCTCTTGCTCACCGCGGGCGGTTCTGGTCTGTCCACGGTCGCCGGATCCGTCGTTGGGCTGGTCACCGGGACAGTCCATCACCTCATCCCAGGTTGAGGTCAAACGGGAATCCCGCAGGCAGGTTCGACGGAACGGCCGTGGAACAGGACCTGTGGAATAGCACCGGCCTTCTGACGAGGGCCGACATAGGATGGGCGCATGAGCCAGCAGTTGAGCCCCGGTTCGGAGACCATCGTCGATGAGCGCACCGAATCCGAGTATCGCTATGACGAGGGCGACGCCGAGCGGTTCAGTCACTTCGTGCCCAAGGACAAGCTGACCGAGGCGATGGTGATGGGCACGCCGGTGGTCGCCCTGTGCGGCAAGGTGTGGGTGCCCAGCCGGGATCCGGAGAAGTTCCCGATCTGCCCGGACTGCAAGGAGATCTGGGACGGCCTGCCCGGCGGCGGGGACGACGAGGACTGACAGCAGCACACCGCTAAGAACGTCGTCGCGGAATACCCGAAAGGGCATCCCAGCCGCCGGCCTGGAGATCCGCAAGCACGTTGTTAGCGATTCTCGCCCAGCACGGCAAGTAGCTGCTCCCCGTACCGCTCCAGCTTCGCCTCACCGACACCACTGATTCCCGCCAGTCCGGCCAGATCCTGCGGCCGCCGGGTGGCGATGTCGCGCAGCGTCGCGTCGTGGAAGATCACGTAGGCCGGAATCCCCTGTTGCTTGGCCGTCGCGGCGCGCCAGTCGCGGAGCCGCTCGAAGATCGGCATCGCCTCGGCGGGCAGCTCGACAACCTGCTTGGCGGTCTTGGTCCGGACCGGCTTCCTGCGCTCGGGGTCGCGGCGCAGCCGGACCTCGGCGTGCTCGAACAGCACATCCCGGCTCTTGTCGGTCAGCCCCAGAGTGCCGTGATCGGATTCGACCGCCAGGTATCCCTGGGCGAGCAGTTGCCGGATCACCGCCCGCCAGGCCACCGGGTCGAGATCAGCCCCCACCCCGAACACGCTCAGCTGCTGGTGCCGGAACTGTTCGATCTTCGCCGTCGCGCTGCCGGTCAGGATGTCGATGATGTGCCCGGCACCGAAGTGCTGGCGGCGTTCGGTGTGCAGCCGGTAGACGGTCGACAGCACCTTCTGAGCCGCGACGGTGCCGTCCCAGGACTGGGCCGGCTGCAGGCAGGTGTCGCAGTTGCCGCAGTCGTCGGCACTCTGGCCGAAGTAGTCCAGCAGTTGCCGGCGTCGGCACTGCACGGTTTCGCAGAGCGCCAGCATCGCGTCCAGATGGGCGGTCTGCTGGCGCTTGTAGTTGATGTCCCCGTCGCCGTTGTTGATCAACCGCCGCTGCTGGACGACGTCCTGCAGTCCGTAGCTCAGCCAAGCGGTGGCGGGCTGACCGTCGCGGCCTGCCCGGCCGGTCTCCTGGTAGTAGCCCTCGACCGACTTGGGCAGGTCGAGGTGGGCGACGAAGCGTACGTCCGGTTTATCGATGCCCATCCCGAAGGCGATGGTGGCGACCATGATCAACCCGTCCTCGCGGAGGAACCGGGCCTGATGATCACGACGGGTCCGCTGGTCGAGGCCGGCGTGGTACGGAAGAGCCGGAATTCCCTGCTGGGAAAGGAAGTCCGCGGTGTCCTCGACCGATGCCCGGCTCAGGCAGTAGACGATCCCCGCGTCGTCGGAGTGCTCGGTCCTGATCAGGTCGAGCAGCTGCCGGCGCGGGTTGTCCTTGGCGACGATCCGATAGGTGATGTTGGGCCGGTCGAAGCTGGACACGAATTGTGCGGCGTTGCCAAGATCAAGTCGCTGGACGATCTCGTCCCGGGTTGCCTTGGTCGCGGTTGCGGTCAGCGCGATCCGCGGCACGTCCGGCCAGCGCTGGTGCAGTGCCGACAGCTCGAGGTAGTCGGGCCTGAAGTCATGTCCCCATTGGGAAACACAGTGTGCTTCGTCGATCGCGAACAGGGCGATCCCGGTCCGGGCGCTGACCCGGTCGAGCAGTTCGATGGTGGCCGGCAGCCGGAGTCGTTCGGGTGCCAGATACAGAAGGTCAAGATCACCGGCGAGCAGTGCCTGCTCGGTCTCCTGCCGGGCCTGGTAGTCCTGGCTGGAATTGAGGAACCCGGCGCGTACGCCGAGAGCCAGCAGAGCGTCGACCTGGTCCTGCATCAACGCGATCAGCGGGGAGATCACGATGCCGGTCCCGGGTCGTACGAGTGCGGGGATCTGGTAGCACAGCGATTTGCCGCCACCGGTCGGCATCAGCACCAGAGCGTCGCCGCCGTCGATCAGCTGCCGGGTGATCTCGGCCTGGCTGCCGCGGAAGCTGTCGTAGCCGAAGACTCGCTGCAGCACTTGCTCGGCCGTCAGCCCCTCGTCCACCACGCCCGGGAGTCTACGCAGCGGCCCCGTCTATCCCGATGTCAGCGGGTCGACTGCGGATTCATCTGCTTGAGCCGACCGACCTGGGTACCTCCTCAGCATGTCTGTTGGGCACGACGACCGCGACGGTCTGGGTTCCGGTTCACATCGAGTGGGTCTGCTGATTGTCGGCGGCGGGCCGGCTGGGCTCGCGTGTGCGCGGGGATACCGCGACGCCGGCGGGAGCGCGCCGGTGTTGATGATCAGCGCGGACCAGTACCCGCCGTACAACCGGCCGCCCTTGACCAAGGACTATCTGCGCGGCGAGTCCGCTGCGGACACGCTGCCGCTGGTCGACGCCGACTGGTACGCGCAGCACGATGTCGGTCTGGTCCTCGATACCCGCGTGACCCGGATCGACCGCGACGCGCGCCAGGTCATCACCGCGGCGGGGGACGCGGTGGCGTACGACCAGCTGGTGTTGGCGACCGGATCGAGGCCGGCCGTACTTCCCGTGGAAGGCGCAGACCACCCCGGCGTGATCTACGTGCGCGACCGCGCCAGCGGTGAGCGGCTGCGCGGGCTCCGCGGTGCAGACATCAGGGCCGTCGTCATCGGGTCGGGATTCATCGGCTGCGAAGCCGCGGCCAGTCTGGCCCGCACCGGAACCATGGTCACGATGCTTACCCCCGAGGCAGTCCCCCACGAGCGACGGCTCGGGCCGGACGCAGGCCACCGTGTCGCCGAATGGTTGCGCAGCGACGGTGTCGACCTGCAGACCGACGCGAAGGTGTCGCGCATCGAGCGCGACGGCGACGGGTGGCAGGTGACACTGGCCGACGGCCGCGCGCTTGGGTGCGACGCTGTTGTCAGCGCGAGTGGCGCCACACCCGATGCGTCCTTGGCGCGCGAGGCCGGCCTGTCCATCCGCGACGACGCGATCGCCGTCGACGCGAGCATGCGGTCGTCCGATCAGCAGATCTGGGCGGCTGGCGATGTCGCGTCTGCGGTCAATCGTGCAGCCGGCCGGCCGCTGCGGGTCGAGCACTGGGGCGAAGCGGAGACTATGGGCGAGATCGCGGGCCGGGCCATTGCCGGCCAGGGTGCAGCCTGGGATCAGCCGCCGGGTTTCTGGTCGGAGATCGGTGACCGCACCCTGAAGTACAGCGCCTGGGGCGACGGCTTCGACCACGCTGAGCTACTCGAGAATGCGGCCGGTTGGGCCGTCGTGTATGCCGGCGACGGGCTGATCGTCGGCGTGTTGTGCCACGAATGGGACGACGTCTACGAGCACGCCCAGCAACTGATCTCCGATCGCAGGCCGTTCGCCGAGGCCAAGGTCGCGCTCGGCGCTGCTACCGGGCAAGTGGCCCCTCCAAAGCCGTCATGACGTCTGCTTCACGGAAACCGATCGCGCGATTCAGCGCCAGCATCGGTTCGTTGTCCCTTGCGGTGTACGTCTGGACCCAGCGGGAACGCCTCGCTTGCGGCACTTCCAGGAGCTGTCGAAGGTTCGCCAGCTTCAGTGCCCGTCCAACGCCGTTGCCGCGATGTGCTCGATCGACGAGAGTGTCGTCCTGGTTGACGATCTCGGGATCGTGGCTGGATACCAGCAGTTCGGTGTAGCCGACGCTCCGCCCGGCGATCTGCGCCAGGCAGTTGATCGGGATGTAGCCCTGGGCGAGCATCCGTTCCTCGTTCTGCCGGACTGCGGAAACGTCTGTGACCTTTGACGATCGCGTCAGATCCCCCATCGGCACGTCGACGTCCATCTGCCGTGTCAGACTTGCCCAGTCCTCGATCAGCTCCTCCGGACATCTGCCGACCCACCCCTTGATCTCGGCCCTCGCCGATGGGCGGCCAAGTCGGGTCAGCTGCTCGGCGCTCATCGGCAGGTCGAGCGCCGACGGGTCGACCGCCGTCCATTGCCAGCACCGCGACCGAAACCCGGCCGGGCTTTGGCGACTGAAACTGGGAAACCGTCGCCTCGGCACTGCGCCACCAAACAGCCTCCCGTCCGGCTACGTACCCCTGGCGGAGGATGTCGTTCCACTCCACCAACCGATCCGATGCCGCGAGATCGATCTGTTCCACCCGGACGTCATCCACAAGCGCACAATCGATCACGGCCGGTCCGCCCGACGCCACTCGGTATCGCACTGCCCGACCATGCCTGGGTTCAGGTAACCGCGGAACCGCCCGCATTGCCGTCGCGTAGCGTCATCTCGACGATCACGGCATCGTCGCTCTCGTAGGAGCTGATCACCTCGAACTCGCCGTACCGCAGTGGGCCGGCACGGAGCTTGATCGCACAGGTCGATCACCCTGGCTGCGCTATCGAGGGCGACCTGTCGACGAACCCAGGACTGCGGCCAACCGGGCGGACTGCTCGGCCAACACGCGGTCGGACTCGGGTTTCTCGGTCCGCCTGGGATATCGATCTCCCTCCCACCGCGGAACCACGTGGAAATGGAGATGCATCACGGATTGACCAGGACGGCCGTTGTTCTCAACGACCGTCGTGCCGGTCACGTCGAACGCGCTGGTGATACCCGCCGACACCCGTGCAACCAAGTGGAGCACTTGCCCGCACTCACTTTGCGACAGTGAGTGCAAGTCCGGGATGTGCGCATACGGAACGACGAGCGCATAGCCCGGTCCCGTCGGCTGGTACCGGCCCATCAGCACCGCGAACTGCCCGTCATCGAAAGCGCAGAACACACCGCGCTCCCGTCCTCGGAGTGCGTCACAGAAGTGGCAGCCAGGCTCATCGACATGAGGCATCGACACACCTCAACATCTATCAGGGCTGGCCGGACCGGCACCCCAATCTGGCAGCATCGTTCCTCGTGAGCGCAGATTGGGTGGAATGGCACGAGGCGTACACACGTCCAGGGTCGGGCTTGGCGGAACGGCTGGCAGAAGTGCGGACGGCCATCAATCATTACCTCGATATGTCCGGCACAGGCTTCGCTCGCGTCATCAGCATGTGTTCAGGCGACGGCCGTGATCTCCTCGGGGCCTTGGCGGTCCGCGATGATGCCAGCCGCGTCGAAGGACTCCTCGTCGAATACGACCCTGGGCTCGCCGAACGAGCCCGGAAGGCGATCGAAGGGTCCCCGGCGCACCTAACCGTTCGCTGCGCCGATGCAGCCGACAGCAGCGTCTACGCTGAAGCTGCGCCGGCCGAGCTCGTACTCATGTGTGGTGTGTTCGGCAACATCAGCGACCAGGACGTCCACGGCACGATCGCCGCACTGCCCCAACTCTGCGGAGCCGGCGCCCATGTCATCTGGACGAGACATCGCGAGGGGCCCGACCTAACACCTCTGATCCGCGAGTGGTTCCGAACAACTGGATTCGAAGAAGTCTCCTTCGTTGCTCCGGACAACGCTTCGTGGTCGGTCGGCTCGCATCGGTTCACCGGAACACCGCAGCCGCTCGATGTCGGAGCGCACTGGTTCAACTTCGTCCGTTGAGTCACGGCGCCACCCCAGCCGTCAGATGGGTAGCCGGTTAGCACGCGACAAGGTTGACGACCGCCGCAGGCCGCAGGCCGTCGTTGATCGAGCGGACGTTCCCGGGAAGGTGCGCAACAAATCCATTCATCGGATCTAATCGCCAGCCATTGAGCCAGGTCAATCATCCGTCAGACGCGTCGCGACCCGGCGCTGCCGCAAAGAGGATATGCGTGCCACCGTCGGTGGCGCCAGGTTCCGCACAGGCAGCGACTTCGTTGTCAAGGAAATGCCTCCAGCGCTCGGGGTCGTCCTCAAGAGGTTCCAGGGCCGACGGATCGCTCATTGACGCCCAGTTGCTCGCGCTCAGTGCGACGGACTCCCCACCTACCGTATCAATCAACTCCTCAACCTGACGGGTTCGAAACATCCGACAAACATGATCAAGCCCTACCAGATGACGCATGTCTCCAGTGGCGAGTACCTTGTCGTTGACTTCTTCACCGAACCGGTGGGCGACACCCAGAACTCCGGGTAACGAGCTGCGCCACGTCCCAAGCGTCGACATGACCGAGGCAACGACCATCCCACCGGGACGAGTGATCCGAAGCAGCCCATTTAGGGCATCCTCGGCGGCGTCGAACGCGTAGGACAGCGGGCCGCCGTACGCGACGACAGCGTCGAACTCGCCGTCGGCATAGCGGCTGACATCACACACATCAAGGAGTACTCGATCTTCGACCGCGCTCTCTGCAGGCGTCCTGGCAACGTGAAACCTGTTCAGCTCAAGTTGCACCGGCGACAGATCACTGACGACCACGCGGGCGCCCAGCGCCGCCAGCTCGATCGTGAATCGTCCGGGTCCGGCGCCGATCTCCAGGACGCGGTCTCCTCGCCCGACAAACCGTGCAAGGAACCGGCGGTGCACTTCAAAACTGACACGGCCTGCGATAGCACTCGTGAGCCGGGTCCACTCCCGCTCTCCAAGCTGGTCGTAGTAGATACGGGTCGCGTTGATGTCCTCGGTGGTCACGGGCTCAGTATCGCAATCTGCCGAGCTGTGCCACCCAGTGATTGCGAGGCCTCGAACGATCCGGGTAGACGGCAGTCGCACCTCCGAGAGCGTCCCGCCAATCGCCTAGTCTGTGTCGCCATGACCGACGATGCAGCGGCCCTGTTCGGCAATGGGATCGAAGTCGTGGCACGGGAGCCTGTCGCTGGCGGAGTCAGCGATGCATCAACGTTCCGAGTCCAGGTGATACTGACCGGCGGCGGCCAACCCGTCGAGCGAACGCTGCTGCTGAAGCAAACATCCGCGACCGAGGTGGCTGCACTGACTGCGGCGGCGCGTGTTCCGGACGTGACCGCGATCCCCGAACTCATCTACGCCGGCGAGAACTCAGATGGTCCCTACATCCTGACTGAGTTCTACGCTGCCAGTCCTGCCAAGAGCGAATCGGCTCTGCCGGGCAACGTGATCGAAACACTGGCTCGGATACACGCACACTATCTGCGCATCCAGGTGCCTCGCGGCGTTCCGGTTGTCGACCCCGATTGGTGGCGTACCAAATGCGACGTGTCGATGAAGCGCCTCCATGCACTGGAACGCCCGGTCGCGGAGGAGCTGTGCGCACAAGTGAAGGAATTCCGAGAAGCTCACGCGATTCTCGAGGCGCTGGAACAACTGCCCCGCACGCTGATCCATGGCGATGTCCACCGGAACAACGTGCTCGTCGGGGCGAATGGACAAGGACACATCATCGACTGGGGCGGTTCCTTCATCGGGTCGCCGGCGCTGGATCTGCCGAACATCGGCGGAGCCGACAGCACCGGATTTCGGACCTATCTGAGAACCTGGCGGGATCTCACCGGGCACGACCCTGTCGCCGATCCTGACTGGCAGCGCGCTCGGCTGACTGCCACCGTTTGGGCAAACATCAAGTACCTGGCCTTCGCGACCAAGATGTTCGGCGATGCCAAGGGTCAGCAGATGATCTCGGCTGCAACCGCCGCACTGGCCCTGATCTCATGACAGGCACCCGACCGCGATACCCGGCTGTCATACGATGCAGGTCTTGTGACTGACGTGGACGTGGCAGCGATGGCCGAGGCATTTGGTCTCGCTGATCCGATCGGTCCCCCACGCCTGATACGTCGACGCGGCCAGGTCGAAGCTTGGCGCATCCCGACCGGCTCCGGACCCGTGCTGATCAAGCGTTTCTGGGCCGACGATGAGCTGCCGTGGCAAGATCAACTCGACGTCGCCATGAAGATCGAAAAGCAGGCGATCCAGGTCGGCATCGACAGTCCACCACCAATCGAGCCTGTACGGCCGCTGTTCGGGTCAGTCGCTCGAATCGACGGGCACGGACTGTTCCGCGCGTTTCCCTTCATCGAGCACCTGCCGCTCTCCGACGATGACGACATCGCCGAGTGGATCGGAGCGACACTGGCACTCATCCATGGGCTTCAGCGCCTGAGTCATCGACCCGCCCCGAACTGGTGGTATTGCCAGTTTCCTCCGGTACCGGCGGATCGGTGGCGAAAGTGGCTGCAGGACGGTCAGGCCTCCGGCGCGGTCTGGGCCCCAGCGCTGCGGGAACATCTCGACCTGGTGCAGGACCAAGCAGAAAGGGTTGTCGCGACGTTCACCGCATCGCCACCCTATGCGCTGAGCCATCGCGACTTCGAGCCGTGGAACGTGCTCATGGCCGATGGGCGGCCCATGCTGATCGATTGGGACACCACCGGTCCGGAAAGCATTCCGCTCGAAGCGGCCTACGTCTTCGCCTCCTTCGCCAGGAGAGGACGCGACGAGCCCGATCCTCACCTGATACATCGCTCGCACCAGGCATACGTGACCGCCGGCGGTCAACCGCTCACCGCGAGACCCGGGCTGCTGGATCGAATGATCGGCCAGCACTTGTCGAAGATCGCCGACACTCTGGGCCGCTTCTTCGACACACAGGACGAGGAGCAGAAGATCCGCGAGCGAATCGAGCGACTACCTGACACTGTGGCAAACGCGCGAAAGTGGGAGCAGCTGTTCGAGTAAGACCTCGACCGACCGGATTGCGCGAATCGCACGAAGAGGTGGCCCGGGGTCGTCTCGCACCGGCGGCTGACATGATTCCCAGCCGCGTTCGCAAGGGAGCCACAACCTGGCGCGACCTGATTCTGACACTGGTACGACCAGGTAGCGACTAATGGCGGAGCGCGCAGCCACGACGGCTACCTCGGACAATGGATCACAGTGCAGCCGTCGCTCGGCATAGCCGCCGTGCGGATACGGACGACCGAGCTGGACAAGTCCCCGACCTGACCGACCTTCCCCGGTGACGTCAACCACAGGTTCGCCACGAATTGAACTCGATCGATGCGCGGGCTGCCCGTTGCGTCCGATGGAACAAGCGCAGTCCAGATCCCGGCACCGATCAACTACAGACGAATCGCCCCCGGCAGGCCTCTGAAATGGCACTCTTGGACACGGCGGGGAATGTGCCGGTACGGAGGCGAGAACCATGTTCGATCTGGGCGCACCAGAGCTGCTGATCCTTGTGCTCGTTGCTTTCGGAGGTCTGGTGGTGATTGCCGGAGCATTCACCGCGATCATGTTCACGGTCACCCGAGGTCGGCGGCGTGGCTGACCGGCGACTGCCCGTCGATACCGCTGATCGATCTCCGGCGGTACGACGCTGGCTTCCTCCTGCCGCCATCCTGATCGCCGTGATCATGATCTGCACGTCCGGCGCGTGGGCGTTCGGATACCGGCTGAACCTCCAGACCGCATCAGTCGGCGTACCAGCTCCGAGCGCCAGCCCTGATGACGTCGTCCGCGCCTACGTCGCCGCGTACAACCATCGCGACTTCGACACCATGAACGCGCTCTATCCCAGCCAACGCCGATTCCACAATGCCAACCGTCATCGAGCACTCGGCACCATGAGCCACCTCAAGATCATCGACAGCCACCACGACACGACGTACGGGCAGCACAGCCGCTACTGGGCTGTCGACGTGGCCCTCGACTACACCCATATTCGAGGAGCCGACATCGGCTACCAGCCTGGCACCAACGGCTGGACCTACGAACTTCAGCAGGTCGGACCCGATCACGCCTGGCGGATCGTCGACCACGGCGTCGGCTGAGCTGGGCGAGGTTGCGTGCGACCCCCACGATCATGACATTGAGGCAATCATCGATCTCGCACTCGAATCGTTGACCTGGCACGCCGACACGTTCGCCAGTATCCGGCAACTTGGCTTCCAACCGACCTGGATCACGTTCCGCAAGAACATCCAGTAGCTGGGGCCCGCCACCAAGATCAGTGCCTTCGACTACCGAACGATGCGGTACCGCTCCAGACGGGTGTCCGGATATCGCCAGGAGTTGACTGCTTCTCGCACGCCATAGATCAATCGCGGACTGGACCACGATTGTGACGGCTTGGTCAACATCCAACCGCCGCCAACGGTCACAGTTGCATGAGCCAGGTCTCCGTGCTCGGTCCAGGCGAAAACGATGCCCGCCTCGTCATCGCTGCCGGTGCCGCTGACGCGTTCGGTGTGCTCGCACAACCAAGCCTGAAACTTGTCCGGGCCAACCTGAACATCGCTGAGATCGAGACCCGTGGCAGCCAGCACTGTGCCGAAGCAGTTGGGGCCGGAACCGCTGGCAGCAAAGGTCCCCGCCAGCCGCTCAGCCTCCGGCAGTACCGCCTGCGCCCGTTGCCAGACCCTGCCGGGAACCTCTTTGTGCCGACTGGGCCGGACGGCTCCCGATGCGATCCACCGAAGCATCGGATCATCGCCGGATCGAGTCAGCTCCGACGGCCAGAGCGGCATCAACTTCGGACGCACCGTTCGACGTCGTACCGCCAGCAGACTGCGTCGAAGGCTCGGTCGTAGCGAGCTGAACTCGTCTTCGCTCAGCCACGTCCAGGTACCGGAGTACATGAAGAATGTGTCAGTCCACTCGGCCGTCGGTCTTGCCTGACGCACCGGAACTGCCGCTGCCATCTGAGGGCCGAGCAGATCAGTGCGGAACGGCTGCACCGGCGGGGCGAACCAGCCACGCCACCGATCGATGAGAGCCTCTTCGACACCGATCCGGAGCACCTCTGCAGATATCACCCGATGGAGTCTGCCAAACGGCGAAGCTCGGGTAGGTGGGCCGTACCAAGGTGCTCTTGTGGCAGGTGCGGGTCGAGAGCTGGTAGGCAGGATCTCACCGCCGTCTCGTAACCTTCCGGCCACTTTGGCCTTGACGAGTTTCCCTAGGGTTGGGTCATGAGCACCAGCCGCAGGATCTTCCTTCTCCGGCACGCCAAATCGGCCTGGGGACTCGACGTGCCCGACCATGAGCGTCCGCTGTCCGGCCGGGGACGACGGGACAGCGCCGCCCTGGGCCAGTTGCTGGCGGAGCGCCATGTCAACCCCGATCTCGTCTGGTGCTCCACTGCGGTCCGTGCGCGCGAGACCTGGGAGCGGGCAGTCGCCGCGGGCGCATCAGCCGGGACCGTGCAGTACGACGATCATCTCTACGAGGCAGTCGCCCACGAGTTGGTCAAAGTGCTACGCAAGACACCGGACGACGTCCGGACAGTGCTGCTGATCGGACATTCGCCGGCGGTCCCCGAGTTGGTCGACCGCCTGGCGCCGCGCAAGGGGCACAAGAATCTCTGGAAACGGATGGACGAGAAATTCCCGACCAGCGGTCTGGCCTCGCTGGACTACGACGGGAACTGGGCCGATCTGTCCAAACAGTCCGCCCGGCTGACCGACTTCGATGTGCCCCGTGGACAGAAGTAGCCCGCGCTCCTAGAGACCGTCGCGGTCGTGCCAGTCGTGCTGCCACCGTCCGTCGACGGCATCCGAGACGCGCTGGTAGCGGATGTCGGTGGACAGCCGCATGATGTGCGCAGGATCGACGTTGTCGAGTGCCGCGTGCACCATCTGCGCGGTATGCACCATCACGTCGCCCGCGGCGTAGTCGGTCATCAGCCATCGACCATCATGATCATCAGCGAGACCCGGCAGGTCGGCGGTGATCGAGGCCGCAGGCCGTTTCCGGACGCCGGCAGCTTCCTCGGCCTGCACCCAGTGGTGGCTGCCCTCCAGATAGATCAGCCCACCGCGCGGCACCGGGCAGTCACCCAGCGGGATCCAGAGGGTGAGCACTTCGTCGGTGCCCTCCCGCAGGTAGAGCAGGTCGTAGTGTGCCTGCGTGGCCTGCCCGATACCCGAATCCCCCGGTCGGGTGTGACGGATGATCTTGCGGCGGTGCAGGTGGACGTCGTCGCCGAGCAGCCACGAGAAGAAGTCGACGATCACCGGCTGCCGGCAGAACGCGTCGTACTCGGGTCCCGGCACGATCTCCCGGAACAGGATGTGCCGCAGCCGGGCTTGATCAACTTCGCCGCTGCCGTCCTCCCGCAGCCCGGCCTCGGCCAGTCGTGCGAAGTAGTAGCGCCGGAACTCCCCGACGACAGCTGGGTCCAGGAAATTGCGCAGCAACAGATAACCGTCGCAGTCCAGCCGGTTCCACAGCGCCTCGCGGGAGCGACGCTCCCCGTCCGGGACCGGCCGCAGCGCGCCCAGCCTGTGCGGCGCTTCGTCGAGCACATAACCGTTGGAGGTCAGCACACGATCACTATTCCACGCCCGGTGCCGGTGCGGGCCACGGGTCACCCCACTCGATCTTGCGGGCGGCCCGGTAGCGGTCCGCGTCGCGTTTGGCGATCGTGACGCGCTCCGCTGCGCCCGACGCCTGACAGCAGCTGAATTCGACGCGGCCCTTGGGAAACGACGGATGTCGCAGCACCCGCCCCTGAGGCCGCCGCACCGGTGTCGGTGCTGCGACCAGGTAGCTGAACTTCTCGTCCTCGAAGCCCAGCTCCGCACTCTTGGCCCGGCGATGGATGCTGCTCCGGTTGAGCCGTGCCGAGAAATGACACCAGTCCCGCTCCTGACCGGCCAGCGGGCAGTCGGCCTGATGCGGGCACGGTGCGACGATCTGCCAGTCGGCGGCGATGATCTGATCCCGTGCGTCCAGGATCCGGCGATAGCCGGTCTTGGTCCCCGGTTCGACGATGACCAGCAGGCGCCGGGCGCTGGCGAGTGCCGCGTCGAGCAATGCCGTACGAAGCCCGGCGTCGATCTCGCTCAGCAGGTAGCCGACGGTGATCAGGTCCGCTTCTCCCAATTCGATCCGGGAGTTGATCACCCGCTGTTCCCAGCTGGTCCGCCCCACCGGCCCGGAGGCCGACTTCTGCAGTCGCCGGCCAAGATCGATCGCCGCAACCGACTGCTCGATCACCCTGTGGTCCGCCACCTGGGGCCAGCGATCGGCGACTGCCCAAACCGCGGCGCCGGTGCCGCCGGCGATGTCCAGATGCCGTACGGACGCAGGGATACACGTGTCAGGTACCTGCTCGAGCACGGTCCGGATGGCCGCGTACGTCGCCGGCATCCTATAGACCGCGTACGCCAGAGCCTCCCGATCACCAGCCATGATCGGCCGGCCAGGCACCGCCGGTGTGTCGGCCTGGTAGCGCTCGATCAGCTGCCGGGTCGTCGCACCGAGTTGATCTTGCCGGGACTGCCCGTCCGACAACCGGGCGACAGCCGCGGCAAGATCACCCGGCAGCTCGAACACGAATCAGATCAGTAGCGGTACAAATCAGATTTGTACGGGCCCGCCGGATCGACGCCGAGGTAGGACGCCTGCACCGAGGTCAGCTCGGTCAGCTTGACGCCGAGCGAGTCCAGATGCAACCGAGCCACCAACTCGTCGAGCTTCTTCGGCAGCGTGTAGACGTTGACCGGGTACTCGTCCGGCTTGGTGAAGAGCTCGATCTGCGCCAGCACCTGGTTGGTGAAGGAGTTGCTCATCACGAAGCTGGGATGCCCGGTGGCGTTGCCGAGATTCAACAGCCGGCCCTCACTCAGAATGATGATCGAGTGCGCGTTGTCGGTGCCGGCCTCGAAGGTCCACTCGTGGACCTGCGGCTTGATCTCGTCCTTGACGATCCCGGGGATCCGGGCCAGACCGGCCATGTCGATCTCGTTGTCGAAGTGGCCGATGTTTCCGACGATCGCCTGATGTTTCATGCGGCTCATCTGGTCGGCCGTGATCACGTCCCTGCAGCCGGTCGAGGTGACGAAGATGTCGCCGTACGGGAGCGTCTCCTCCAGGGTGGTGACCTGGTAGCCGTCCATCGCGGCCTGCAGGGCGCAGATCGGATCGATCTCGGTGATGATCACCCGGGCGCCCTGGCCACGCAGCGATTCCGCACATCCCTTGCCGACGTCGCCGTAGCCGGCGACGACCGCGACCTTGCCGCCGATCAGGACGTCGGTGGCGCGGTTGATGCCGTCGATCAGGGAGTGCCGGCAGCCGTACTTGTTGTCGAATTTGGACTTGGTGACGGAGTCGTTGACGCTGATCGCCGGGAACAGTAGCGACCCTTCGCGGGCCATCTCGTAGAGCCGGTGGACACCGGTGGTGGTCTCTTCGGTGACACCCTTGACGGCGCCCGCGACCTCGACCCAGCGGGAGGAGCCGGAGCCGATCGACTTCTTCAGCTGCGCGAGGATGACGTGCAGTTCTTCGGGATCGTCGGCGCCGGCCTGCGGGACCTCGCCGGTCTTCTCGTACTCCGCACCCTTGTGCACCAGCAGGGTGGCATCACCACCATCGTCGAGGATCATGTTGGGCAGTTCGTCGCCCCAGTTGAAGATCTCGTTGGTGCACTCCCAGTACTCCTCCAGCGTCTCGCCCTTCCAGGCGAAGACCGGGACGCCCTTGGGGTCGTCCGGGGTGCCGTCCTTGCCCACCACGACGGCGGCCGCAGCCTCGTCCTGGGTGGAGAAGATGTTGCAGCTGGCCCAACGGACGTCGGCACCCAGGTCGACCAGGGTCTCGATCAGCACCGCCGTCTGCACAGTCATGTGGATCGACCCGGCGATCCGCGCACCGGTCAGCGGTTTGCTCGCGCCGTACTGGGCGCGCATGGCCATCAGGCCGGGCATCTCCTGTTCGGCAAGGGTGATCTCCTTGCGGCCGTAAGCGGCCAGGCCCAGATCTTTGACGCGAAATTCCATGTCGGCCAATCTATCGGGTCGGTTGGCCGAGGCGGCAATCATCGACGATCCTTCACCGATCGTGGCGCCAGTCAACCGATCCCGGAGCCTGCAGCGGATCCATCACCGCTGCTTCTCAATCCCACCACTTTTCACTGTTTGACTAATTGAGGGCCGTCGGTGAGGCTGGTCGATATGGAGTACACGCACCTCGGGCGCACCGGCCTGTCCGTATCCCGGATCTGCCTGGGCACGATGAATTTCGGCCCGCAGACCGAAGAGGCCGACTCACACAAGATCATGGACGCCGCACACGATGCGGGCATCAACTTCTTCGACACCGCCAATGGCTACGGCCGACAGATCTACCCCGGCCGCACCGAGGAGATCATCGGCAACTGGTTCGCCCAGGGCGGCGGACGCCGGGAGCGTACGGTCTTGGCCACCAAGCTCTACGGCGCGATGCCGTTCGAGGGCGCCGATGACAGCTGGCCCAACGCCGGCAAGCTCTCCGCGGTCAACATCCGCCGCGCCATCGACGAGAGCCTGAAGCGGCTGCAGACCGACCACATCGACCTGATCCAGTTCCACCACGTCGATCGCGACACTCCGTGGGAGGAGATCTGGCAGGCCATGGAGGTGGCCACCCAGCAGGGCAAGATCATCTACGTCGGCTCGTCCAACTTCTCCGGCTGGCACATCGCGCAGGCCCAGGCGGCTGCCGCGCAGCGGAATTTCCTCGGTCTGGTCAGCGAGCAGTCCTTCTACAACCTGATGACCCGTGACATCGAGCGCGAGGTCATCCCGGCAGCGCAGCACTACGGCCTGGGCATCATCCCCTGGTCGCCACTGCTCGGTGGTCTGCTCGGCGGCGTGGTGAAGAAGGAGCGGGAAGGCGTACGGCGCTACGAGGGTCGCGCGAAGGAAGCGCTGGAGGCCAATCGCGACGCTCTGACCGATTACGAGAACCTCGCCGACGAGCTGGGCGTGGAGCCCGGTGATCTTGGTCTGGCCTGGCTGCTGCACCGTCCGGGCATCACCGCCCCGATCATCGGCCCGCGGACCGCGGACCAGTTCGACAGCGCCGTTCGCGCGGTCGAGCTGAGGCTCGAACAGGGCGTCCTGGATCGTTTGGACGAGATCTTCCCGGGTTACAAGACGGCACCAGAGGACTACGCCTGGTGATCCCCCGAATGTGATCACCGCGACCACGGCACTCCCTTAACCGCCGCCGGTCGCGATGATCATGAACCGGAGCAATCCGGTCCGGCCATCCCGGCCCCGGCCCCACGACACATACCGGGCTCACAACTGCGTCGCGGGGCCGGGCCGGGATTTCTTGGTTCAGAGCGAGGCGAGGATCTGCTTCATCAACGCGAGCCCGGCCGGTCCTTGTTGTTCGGGGATCGCGATCGCGACATTCCAGTCCAGGTCCGGTTCCTTGACCGGGACCGAGCACAGTGTCTGCGGGCGCTTGTGCTTGAAATGCTCCGGCACGACGGCGACACCGAGCCCGTGCCCGACCAGATCGAGCAGGGTGTGGACGTCATTGACCTCCATGGTCACCCGGGTCCGCAGCCCGGCCGCGGTGAAGGCCCGTTCGGCGATGGACCGTGCCGCCCAGCCGGGCAGGAAGCCGACCTGCGGCTCCTCGGCGATCTCGTCCAGGGTGACTCCCTTGAGATCGGCGAACCGGTGCTCGGGATTGCAGAGGATCACGAACGACTCGGTCGATACCGGGACCGTACGCACCCCGGTGGGCAACGCGCCGGTCTCGGCCACCATGGCCAGATCCATCTGACCGTTGGCGATCCGCTCCACCAGATCGGCCGAGCCGTCGAAGCCGAGCCGGATCTCCACACCGGAGTGTTCGGTCCGGAACCTGGCCAGCTCACGGCCGAGATCAACGACCCCCAGGCACTGCTCGGTGCCGACACTGAGCGTCCCGCCCAGCACACCGCGTACGGACTCCACCGCGCGCCGCGCAGCCGCCGCGCTCGCCAGCGTCCGCCGCGCCTCGTCCAGGAGCGCCTCGCCGGCCTGGGTCAGCACCACCCGGCGGGTGCTACGGGTGAACAACGGCGTGCCGAGTTCGTGCTCCAGCGCACGCACCGATGCCGATAGTCCCGACTGGGAGATCTGCATCGCCTCGGCAGCACGGGTGAAGTGCTGCTCGGAGGCGACCGCGACGAAATGCTCGAGCTGCCTCAGTTCCACGCAGCCAGTGTACGGAGCCCGCCGTCGCGGGCCTGTGGACAGCGCCGCCGGATTGTCGCCGACCGCGATTATGGTCGTTGCCCGGAGCCGAGGGGTCGATGCGGAAGGGTCAGCGCGAGACGATCTGCGCGCGAGGGTCAGCGCGGAAGGGGCAGCACGGAGGACATCCGGCGCGTCATCGCGCTGCGGATCCGGCAGATGATCGATCACGGCGTCAGGATGGCGGCGTCGGGTCGGCCGGCCGATCTGATCGAGCGCGAACTCACCGACCTGTACGAGACCAGCGCCGCAGCGACCGAGGACTGGCTCGACCCGGAATTCGTGATCGGCGAAGAGATCATCACGATGATCGGGAATCGTTGGGAGCGAGGCTGGCAACCGGCGGACCTGCTGCACTATCTCAGCCGCAAGAACCCGAAGGTGGACGACCTCGGTGCGGCCGCGGCACGGGAGCAGTTGCGGCGCTCCGGACTTGATCAACGACTCCCACCCGAGTGGCAGCAGCAGCTTGACGGTCACCCCATCCGGCGGCCCCGTCCGACCGGCCGCGCGGACTGGCTCTTCGGCATCGATGCGGATCCCATCCGGGCCTGGCCCCGGGTGTTGCACCTGATGCTTCGACTGCGGCAGATGCATCCGCTGGCGCCCGTCGGGCCGCCACCCTCCCAATGGAGCCGGACGCCCCGATCCACGCTCGGTGCACAGGTGCGGACACCGCGGCCCCATCGCGACAGCGACCTTCTCGACCGGGTTCGCGCGTTGCTGGCGAAGGCCGAATCCACCACCTTCAGCGCCGAGGCCGAGGCGCTGACCGCCAAGGCGCAGGAGCTGACCGCCCGGCACTCGATCGACGAGGCCCTGGTGAACGCCGGAGGACCCGGCCGGCGCTACGACGTCTCCGCCCGCCGCCTGCACCTCGACAACCCGTACGCCATGACGAAGGCACTGCTGGTGCAGGAGGTCGCCGGGGCCAACCAGGTCCGGGCGATCTGGGACGAGGCAGCCGGCGCGAGCACCGTGATCGGCATGGAGGTGGATCTCGAGCAGGTCGAACTGCTGGTCACCTCACTGCTCGTCCAGGCCACCCGGGCGATGACCGAGGCCGCGCACGGCACCCGCTCCGGCAGCGTGAACCGTTCCCCCACCTTCCGCCGATCGTTCCTCTCGGCGTACGCGACCCGCATCGGCGAACGGCTGTCCGAGGCCTCGGACCGGGTGGCGGCCGAGTACGGCACCGAGCTCGTGCCGGTGCTGGCCGAGCGCAGGGCCGCCGTGGACGAGGCTGTCGACGAACTGTTCCCGCACGTCAGTCGCGGCGGCAGTCGGACGGTCGACCTGCGCGGCTGGCAGGCCGGCACTGCCGCCGCGGACCAGGCTGTGCTGCCACGTGGTCGGCTGTCCGGCGGGGGCGACTAGCGGCGGAGTTGCCGACACCGATCGGGCCCCGAAAATGGATCGCGTACCGATCCAATCTGGCTACGCTTGGCCACATGGACGCGCGTCGGGTCGTGGAGCTGCTCGGGCGCTGGTCGTCGGGCCGCGGGCCGCTGTATCTCCTGCTCGCCGGCCGCTTGCGGCAAATGATCGACGACGGCGATCTCGAGCCTGGCACCCGGATGCCGCCGGAGCGGCTGTTGGCCAGGACCCTGGCCGTCGGTCGCGGAACCGTCGTCAACGCCTACGAGCAACTGCGGATGGACGGCCGGGTCGTACGCCGCCAGGGCAGCGGCACGAGGGTGGCCGGCAGCACCGAACCGATACCGACCGGCGTCGAGCCGACGACCGATCCGATGTTCCTGGCCCGACTGGAGCCCGATGATCGCGTGATCAGCATGGCGTCGGCCGCCCCGGACCGACCGCCGGTGGAGGTGATCGAGGCGTACCGATCAGCGATCGACGAACTGGCGCTGCTCACCGACGTCGGTTACCACCCGATCGGATACCCGCGGCTGCGCGCCGCGTTGGCCCGCCGCTACTGCGAACGCGGCATGTCGACCCAGCCGGACCAGATCATGATCACCAACGGCAGCCAGCAGGCGCTGTCACTGCTGGCGACCAGCCTGCTGCGACCCGGAGACCAGGTCGCGGTCGAGGCACCGACCTATACCGGTGCACTCGAGGCGATCCGCGAGGCCGGCGCCGTCACACTTCCCCTCGGACTCGGGCTCGAGGGCCTCGGACACGCGGTCCGTGACCGTCGGCCGGCGTTGGCCTATGTGATCCCCACCAACCACAACCCCACCGGGACCACACTGCCCGCGCTGCGCCGCAATCGGCTGGCCGGGATCGCCGCAGAGGCGGGAATCCCGATCATCGAGGACGAGGTGCTGGCCGGCCTGACCTTCGCCGACGAACCGGCGCCACCGCCGATCGCCACCGATCGGCGCGGCACGGTGATCTCAGTGGGCTCGCTGTCCAAGTCGGTCTGGGCAGGGCTCCGGGTGGGGTGGATCCGGGCGCCCCAGGCGATCATCAACCGCGCCGCACGGATCCGGGCGATCCACGATCTCGGCGGCAACCTCCCCGTCCAGATGGCCGCCGCACAACTGGTTCCGATCCTGGACGAGTTGGCGCGCCGCCGGTCCCGGGCCCTCCAGGTCGGCCATGATCATCTGCGCGCCGAGCTGGCCGAGGCCATACCGGAGTGGACCACCGTGCCCGCCCTCGGCGGCCAGACCTTGTGGATCCGGCTGCCCCGCGGCGACGGCGCGTCCTTCACCCAGGCGGCGCTGCGACAGGGAGTCGCGATCCTGCCCGGCGACGGCCTGGATCCGTCCCGGCAGAGCACGGACCGGATCCGCATCCACTACGCGCTGGACAACGCACTGCTCAGTGAGGCGGTACAACGTCTGGCTGTGGCCTGGTCGAGCTACGCTGCCCCCGCCCGCGTGACCGCTCCCGTACCCGTGCTTGCCGTCTAGCTGATACGAACCAATCCGAGACGATTGGCTCTTCCGACCGGCTTCGCTCCGCCGCACCATCGAGGCATGTTCCTCGGTGTGTGCCCGGCGCGCGGCCGGCTGCTGATCGGCGACGAGTCCGTGCGCAATCTGTTCAACCTCGAGCCCGGCATGATCGTCATGCGATGGGAGTGCCCCTGCGGGGAGACCCACCTGACAGCTTACGGACGGATCGCGGAGTCCCGGCCGGATCGTGCCGACGCCGCGGTCCGTGCGGTCCGCACCCACCTGGACGTGGCGTGATGCCGGCCGCCCACGGTTCCGTCGTCGCGATCGGCGTACTGCTGTTCGCCCTGGCGCTGATCGGACTGGTCGTGCTGACCTGGCTCGGACTGCGCGACGGCGATGAACTCGACGACCTGAAGGTCACGATCGACGACGATCAACTCCGGCCTCCTGCCGGTCGGATCGCCGTACAGGTGGAGAATCCGGGTACGCGACCGGTGGTGATCACCGTACGGATCCGGTCCTCCTCACGAGCCGCCGCCTGGCTGGGCACACCGGTCGGCCGAAGGACCCTGCTGCGACGGGTGATCATGCCGCCCGACGAGGCGGTGGTCGAGGTGGTGCCGGCCGCGACCATCCGACGGATCGTCGTCACCGTCGACGAAGGCCTTCGCGGGCCGTATCTGCGGGTCGACACCACCGTCTACGACCGGCCGGGGCGGGTGCGCCGGATCTCACACCAGCTGGCGTACGTCCCGGACTGGCCCGATCTCGATCACGCCGCCAGCCGCCGCAGCGCCAGTTCGTAACCTTCGATCCCGAGCCCGGCGATCACCCCGGTCGCGTAGGCGGAGATCACCGAGTGGTGCCGGAACTCCTCGCGGGTGTGGATGTTGGAGATGTGCACCTCGATCAGGTCCGCGGTCCGCTGCGCGACGGCGTCGGCGACCGCGATCGAGTAATGGCTCCAACCGGCCGGGTTGAGGACCACCGGGAGCTGCTCGTCGGCGGCCTGGTGCAGCCAGCCGATCATCTCCGCCTCCGCGTCGGTCTGCCGGACCTCGATGTCGAGCCCGAGCTCGGCCCCGACCTTCACCAGGCGCTCCACCAGGTCGGCGTGAGTCGTGTGGCCGTACGTGTCCGGCTCACGTTTACCGAGCCGGCCCAGATTCGGTCCGTTGAGCACCAGCACCTTGGTCATGGGCACGACCTTAGTGGGCGGCGACATCCTGGGCACGGGGATCTCAGTGCGACGGCGCGGACGGGCGCTCGGGCCGCGAGGCCGGCTGGTAGGACGTGGAGTAGATGTCCGGCTCGAGGTAGAGCGAGGTGACCATCGGCTCGGCGGACCGGATCGCCACCTCGGCGCGGTCGATGGTCGCAGCGACCTCGGCCGCCGACTCGGTCGGGCTGACCGCGATCTTGGCAGCGACCATGATCTCCTCCGGCCCCAGATGCAGGGTCTTCATGTGGATGATCCGGTCGACCCCCTCCGTGGCCATCAGAGCGTCGGAGATGGTCCGGATGCTGTCCGGCGATGCGGCCTCGCCGAGCAGCAGGCTCTTGGTCTCGGTGGCCAGCGTGATCGCGACCGCGACCAGCAGGAAGCCGATCAGGGCAGTGCCGATCACGTCGAAGATCCCGTGTCCGGTGATCTTGGTCAACACCACGCCGAAGAGTGCGAAGACCAGGCCGATCACGGCCGCGGAATCCTCCAGCACCACCACCGGCAGCTCGGGTGCCTTCGCCGAGCGGATGTACTTGAAGAGCCGCTGCCGGCCCCGTGCCTTGTCGGACTCCCGCAGGGCGGTCCGCAGCGAAGCCCCCTCGGCGCAGATCGCGCCGATCAAAATCACGACTGGTACCCACCACCAGCGACCCATGTCGTGATGCTCGCCGGCCAGCACTTCCTGGAGCTTGTGCCAGGCCTCGTACAGCGCGAAGACGCCACCGATGCTGAACATCACGATCGCCACCATGAAGGCGAAGACATAGCGTTCCCGGCCGTAACCGAACGGATGCTCCTCGGTCGCTGCCTTTTGCGCCCTTCGCCCGCCGACCAACAAGAGGAACTGGTTGCCGGTGTCGGCCACCGAATGGATCGCCTCGGCCAGCATCGAGGAAACGCCGGTCAGTCCCCAGCCAGCGAACTTCAGTAACGCGATGAAGGTGTTGGCGGCCAACGCGGCGATGATCGCGCGATTGCTGTTGTGGCCCGGCTCCGGCTCGTCGTTGTCACTGTGGCCGGCTGGTTGCCCGCTCGTCGAGATGTCGGTCACAACGGGTCATCCTGCCAGACCGTACGGCGAAGACCCAGCGCGAGATAGACGGCCGCATACAGACCGGTCTGCAGCAGCCCGGCATAGCGGTCAAGATCACCGCCGGAGCCGAAGGTCACCGGACAGACCCGGATGTCGGCCCGTTCGGCAACGTCGCGGAGGGCGTACTGGGCTCTAAGCGTGAGTTGATCACCTGTACCGTCGTCCAAGATCACCAGCGCCGGCCGCCGTTCCTCGGGCTGCGGATCCTCGAACGGATCGTCGAAAAGATCTTTCGGCGCCACTCCACCGAGCACCGCCAGCAGTTCGCTGGAGTCGGCGGCCAACGCGATCCGACCACTGGCAGCCCGCAACGCCTCGGCGACCCGCCGGCTGGCCCGGCCGGCCAGCACCGAGCCGCCCCAGACCAGCGGCTGCGCCTCGGCCAGCCCGAGCGCGATGTCCTTGGCCGGATTCTCCGAGACGTCGAGAAACGGCGAGCAGTCCTCCGCGACCCGGTCGAACGCAGCCGCTACCGACTCCGGATCGACCTGCGGACCGAGTTGCATCCGGTGCAGAGCGGCCAGCATCACCACGGCAGCAGCCAGTACGTCCCCGGTCCGGGTCGGGATCATGATCGTGTCCCGGCCGCCGACCTCGTCGGCGATCGCCGACGGCTGCGGACAGGCGATGATCAACTGACTGCCCCGGCGCCTGGCCTGGTGGGCGGTGGCGATCAGGTCGGCGTCCGCGCCGTCGGTGGCCAGCACGACGACCAGGTCCAACGCGCCGACCCAGCCCGGCAGGCCGTGCCGCGGCCAGGCCAGGAACGGCACCGGGCAGGTGGGCTCAAGCAGGGCGCGGACCAAGCGGGCCTCGGCACCGGCGACGATCACCGCACGCGGCCGGGACAACTCGCTGACCGCCGCCAGCGCGTCGGTGGCCTGCTCGGCCTCGGTCCGGATCCGTGCCCCGGCCTGGGCGAGCCGGCGCAACATCGGATCGGCCGCGGCGAGCGCGTCCCGGTCGTCCAGCAGCGAGTCGTCGAAGAACGGCATCGCCGGACTATTCGGTGTCCGGCGCCGGGTCGGCCTGTGCCTCGACCTGTGCCTCGGTCTTCACCGCGGGCTTCGGCTCGCGCTGCGGCGACCTGGCCTCGTCGACCAACAGCACCGGAATGCCGTTGCGCACCGGATAGGCCAGGCTGCAGTCCGGTGCCGTGCACACCAACTCGTCGCGATCGTGGTCGACCGCAAGACTGCCGTGGCAGTTGGGGCAGGCCAGGATGTCCAGCAGCTCGGGCACCAACTCAACCGGCATCGTTCCTCCTCGGATCTGCGCAGGTAGCGACACCTGAGCTTAGTGGCCCGATCGGGTCCCGGAGCCAGCCTCGGGAATCAGGCTTCGGGGTCGGCCAGCACAGTGAGGTGACCGCGACGGGCGACCTCGATCATCGAGGATCTGGCCGGCGGCTCGTCCTCGGCACCGTAGTTCAGGCCGACCTCGCGGACAGCATCGGCCAGCGCCAGCAGGTCGTCGTCGCTGGGCTCGGGATCGGTGAAATCCTCGGCGAGGCGGATGACCTCCCAGCCGCGCGGTGCGGAAAGATTCAGGGAGTGCCGCCGGCAGAGGTCGTAGCCGTGCGGCTCGGCCCGGGTGGCCAGCGGCCCGATCACGGCGGTCGACTCGAGGTAGACATAGGTCAGGGTGGCGACCGCCCGCTCATCGCACCCGCTACGGGAGCAACTTCTCGACGTCACCCCCGCACGCTACCGCCGTTGCACCAGCCGATGGAGCAGTGACACCCGGTCCGCGGGACACTCCCGGGACCGGCCCGCAAGTACACTCATCGATCATGTCCACCCGGCGGCGAGATCGGCACGGGCGCGGCCTCCGCGGCCCGCTGGCGACCACGAATCCTCTCACTGGTACGGCCGTCGAGCCGGTCGGCCCGCCCGGCCGGGCGACCTTCTTCGAGGAGGCGCTGCAGGCGTCGATCGACCGGGTCCAGGCCCACTGTCCGGAGGCGCTGGTGGGGATCGTCTTCGGGGTCGAGGAGGTGCCGTTCCTGCAGACCGCCTGGTCGGGGGAGAAGGTGCCGCTGGCCGCAGCGGTCGCTCCGACACCGGCCGCGCTGGGTCGGGTGGTGCTCTACCGCCGCCCGCTGGAGCACCGGGCGGCGACCCGTCCGGGCCTGCAGATCCTGGTGCACCGGACTCTGGTCGAACAGCTGGCCGCGCTGACCGGGCTGAGCATCGGCGAGATCGATCCGGACGCCGACGACGAGGACTGAGTCCCGTCACACGGCAGTGGTCACTGCGTGACCCGCGGATTCTCCACCGGCACCCGCGCCCGACCGGCCAGGCCCGGGGTGACGAAGGACGCTGCCGCCAGCCCGGCGACGCTGCCGGAGGTCTGGGTGAGCGTCACACCGCCGTACAGGGACGATCCGACCGGGGCCCGCAGCACCAGGAAGGCCGGTCCGGCCTGGGTCACCCGGCGTTCGATCGAGGCGCCCGCCGGAACCGGCACCTGCTCGTGGTAGAGCGCGACGCCGTCGGCGTTGTAGAGCGTCACATCGGCGTTGCTGGCCGTGGTGCCGCCGTTGCTGATCGCGAATTCGGTCTCGGTGCCGTCGATCGCGGTCGCCGGAGCGATCCCCATCCCGCTGACCGGCGACTGAGCGGTGGTGACCGCGATATCGCTGGCTTCCTTGCTCGCCGAGCGTTCGGACTGCACCGCTGACACGATCGGCTGACTGCTGGTCACCCGGAGCGCGCCGATCGTCTTGGCCAATCCGGATGCGACGTCGACGGTGGTCGAGCCGCCCGGGCCGATCGACACCGAGGCCGCGTTCGCGGGCGCGAACGGTCCGTCCGGACCGAGGACCTCGACTTTGACGTCGGCACGCCGCTGGCCCGGGTTGAAGATCACCAGCTTGCGGTAGCCATCGCCGCCCGGCACCGCCGGGATGATCTGGGTGCCAGCCGGCATGGCCGAGGCGGGATGCCAGTCGACACCGGTCGGGTCGCCGTGGGAGTCGGCGCGCAGGTCCCGGGAGATCGCCGAGACCCGGCCGACCGAGGCTTTGACGCGGACCGAGATGCTGCCGCTGACACTTCCGAGCAGATCCTCCAGCGAGAGCGTACGGCTGGTGCCGGCCGGGATGATCAGGCCGGATGCGCCGGGGACCGTCAGCAACCCGTGCGGCCCGAAGAACTCCAGATCGACCTCGGCCTGCCGGTCGTCGGGATTGGTCAGCACCAACTGGCTGCGCAGGGCCGCCGTGGCACCCAGTCCCGTGAACCACTGCTCGACCACCGGCGCCGTACAGGGTCCCAGCGACAAACCGCGGTCCTCGCCGGTGTCGGTCTGGCCGTAGACCATCCCTGCCGACGCTCCGGCCATCACGCCGTCGGCGACCAGGACGACCGAGGAATCCGGTGAGCTGATGGTCTTGCTCTGGCCCTGGCGGTCGATCGACAACAGCGGTGAGCTGGTGTCGCCGGCACCCAGCGAGCGACCCGTCAACGTGCCGGTGGCACCGACCTCGGCAGTCGCAGAAGCGCCGAAGACCTGGGATTCGGAGTCGTCGGAGCCCTTGCCGGTGCCCAGGGTGCCGGTCGTGCAGACCGAGCTCGTACGCCCCTGGATCGGCACCGCGGCCGCGGTGGGATCCGGTCGCTGGGTCGGGACGAGGGTGCCGGCGACCGCGATGGCCGCCGCGGCGACCGCGGCGAAGGCGACCACCGCCGGACCCCGGACGGCACGCGGAACCGATCGCCTGCTCATGAGGCACCCTTCCACGGTCCGGTCTGCCCGGACTCGACCGGTGCCTCGCCCCGGCGCAACGACTCCAGGGTCGTGGTGCCCAACAGGTTCTCACCGCTGGTGCCGCCGGTCGAGGTCGTCACCCCGTCGGAGGTCGTGATCAATCCGCCGGTCATGGTCAGGCCGGTGAGATCGTTCAGCTCGGTCATGATCATGCTGTCGGACAGTTGCAGCCGGCCGTTCGGGCCGACGGCCGCGACCCGGCGCGCGACCTGGACCGGGTCCCGTACCTCGGGCCTGCGGATACCCGGGGCGGCCAGCACCAGAGTGATCAGCAGCGCGATCCCCTGCCCCAGCGGCAGCCACGGGATCGGGCTGTCCAGGTGGTAGCGCAGCACCCCGCCCGCAGCCGGCACGGTGAAACTCTGCTGCCAGTTGCCGTCCCGCAGCGGCGTCAGCGGGCGACCGTCCAGGGTCGCCTGCCAGCGCGGGTCGACCGGCACGCCGAGCCGCAGCACCCGCTGCAGACTGCTCGCCGGGATCCGTACGCCGTCCGGATCACTGCCCAGCCGGGTCACCTGCTGACCGGAAACCAGCCGGACCCGCGAGGTGGGCTGGCTCAGCTGCCAGACGGCGCCGCTGGCGCTGCCGCTGGCGGGCGCGAGCCCCGGTGTGTTGGTGATCCGGGAGCGTACGTCGTCATTGGCGCCGCTGACCCACACATAGTTGATGCCCAGATCGGCGAGATCGGAGGCCAGATCGGTGTCACCGGAGCCCGACACCAGACGCGCCACCACCCCCGCGGCCTCGTTCCTGGCAGCCTGGGAGCCACCGAAGCTGTCGCCGCGCTCGGGATCTCCGAGCCGGCTCTGATCGCCTTGGATCACCGAGTAGTCGGCCTGGCTGCCGTGCAGATCGATGGCCAGCGTCCGGACCTGGTTCGGGCCGGTCTGTTCGTCGACGATGTAGGACGGGATCGCGGCCAGCTGAGTGCGATGGATCGGGCCGGCCATGCCGTCCAGCACCCACCAGCCGGCGCCGCCCATACAGATCACCGCAGCCAGCACACCGGCCAGCACACTGAGTGGCTGCACGACCGAGAAACTCTGCTGGCCGAGATCCTTGGTGTAGCCGTCCACGCCGATGCCACCGGCGAGGATCAAGGCCCCGAAGGCGGTCAGCAGATAGATGCCGACGTACGGGCGCGTCTGGACACCGGCCGGCGGCACCTCGACCAGCAGCCGGGAAAGTCCGACGGCGACCGCCAGACAGACCAGCCCGATCAGCCAGCCGGCGATGACGGCGCGACGCCGGTAGCCGCGCAGCAGCCCGACCAGTCCGACCGCCCAGAACGACCCGAAGATGATCAGCCCGACCCACAGCGGCGGAAGCCCGGCGCCCCCGTCGCGCCCGAACAGGAAGAAGACGGCCGAGCCCGGCACCGCGGTCGGCTCGAGTGCAGGATCCGGTCCGGTCAGCAACCGGCCCCAGGACGAGAAAATCGTCGGCCACCACGGGCTGAGGATCACGACCGGCACGCCGATCGCGATCACCAGCCGGCCGATCTTGCGGGGTGTCCGGGCGACAGTGAATGCGGCGACGACGGCGGTCAGCGCAGCGATCAGGATCAGGGCCGGGACAAAGGCGCCGAGCACCGTCAGGGCGACGCCGGCACCCCAGCCGCCGCGCCAGGCTTCCGGGTAGCCGGCCCGGCGCAGCACCAGCGCCCGGCCGGCGATGGCCAGCACCGGCAACATGATCGCCGCGACGCTGAGCACCAGCCGGCCCTGATTGCTGCCGCCGAGCAGTACCGGAAGCAACGCGTAGCTGACTGCGACCCACAGCCGTACGCGGCGGTCGTCGATGGTGCGCCGGATCAGCGGATAGACGCTGAGCAGAGCGAGCGGGACGGTGCCGACCAGCAGCACGGTGACCAGCCATTCCGGCTGGCCGAAGAAGATCGTCGAGGCGGCCGCGACCAGACCGGTCCACGGTGCCGTCGTGGTGTGCGGGGCCCCCGGGATCGCGTCGAGGAAATTGTGCCAGAGCCGGCCGAGGTCGGTGGTGATCGGCAGCAACTGCGGCCCGGCCAGCGACCCGAGCCCGATCACCCGGCGGGCGGCGACCACACTGGTGATCACGCTCAGCACCACGGTGATCACGATCGGGCTGAACCACGGGTTGGACCGGCGCTCGTCCGGGCTGCTGGGCAGCTCGTCGCTGGTCAGCTCGTCCAGGCTGGCGGCTTCCGGTTCGGTGCCGGCGATCTCGACGTAGCGGTTGCCGATCGCCGTGGTGAGGACGTCGACCGCGGCCTTGATCCCGGTGAACCGACCCGGGCGCAGCCGTTCGACGACCGCCCGTCCCCGAGGCGTGATCCGCCCGGATCTGATCCGGTGCCGCATGCGGCTGATCCGACGCGGGTGCCGGACGAACGACCGGGCAGCAGCCAGTTCGGCGCCGGCCCGACCGGGCGCCTTGCCGATCAGATAGACGATCGCCCGCAGCACCGATCCGAGCACCAACCGCAGCCAGACGAACGGCAGCCGTGCTGCAGGAGCGTGGGCGGCCACCAGGGCCATGCCGAATTCGCGGTCGATCTTCTCCGGGCTCGAGCCGCCGACCCCACTGGGCCGCAGCCCGGCCCGACCGACCTGACGGTGGACCACGGCGGACGCCGGAGTGGTGAGCACCTTGTGCCCGGCGAGCTGGGCACGCCAGCCGAATTCGACGCCGTCGCGGAAGCCCGGCATCGCCGGGTCGAATCCGCCCAGCTCGTCCCAGACGGAACGGCGGACCAGCATCGCGCAACTGGAGACCGCGAGCCGGCGGGCCGGCTGGTCCCGCTGCCCCTGGTCGATCTCGCCGGTGTCGAGCCCGAGGTGCCGGCGGCCGGAGCTGGAGATCGAGACGCCGATCTCGCTGATCTGGTACGGCCGGTGCCGGCGGCGGGGCCGCAGCAGTTTCGGTCCGGTGATGTCGATGGTCGGATCGCTGACGACGTGTCCGAGCAGCTGGGCCAGCGCCTCGGGGGCGGGTGCCGCGTCGTCATGCAGCAGCCAGAGCCAGTCGTGCGGGCCGACCGCAGCAGCGGTCTCGGGGTGGGCGACGGCGTCCTGGGAGAGGGCGGACCGGATCGCGTCGCCGTAGCCGTAGCCGTGCCGGCCGAGGTAGACGGCGTCGATCTCGCGCCGTTGGATGGCGTCGTCGAGCAGGTCGAGAGTGTTGTCGGTGCTCTCGTTGTCGATCGCGATCACCCGGTCGGGGCGGCGGGTCAGGCCGGCGAGCGCGGTCAACGTCTCGGCGAGCCAGCGCCCGGCATTCTGGCTGACCAGTACGGCCGTCACCCGACAGTGCGAGATGTCGATGATGACGGGCTGGTCCTCGACCGACGCCCACGCCCACGGGTCGTCCGGATCGAGGAGATCCACTCCGGAGGCCACGGCGGCCGGCGGGCCGGCTACCGGGCGATCGAGCAGTGGTGCGGTGACACGGGGCAGGAAGGTGGTGTCGCCGGGATCAGCCGACCTGTCGGGGTGTGTCCCCGGTGCCACGCTGTCGTCCATCGCCTGCCTGCAGAATCCTTCGCCGCTGTGGAGTCTCCGTGTCCATTCCGTTACACGGGCGGCCACTACTGTATGCGAGGACCGAAGGCGAAGGCCATTCTCCGCCTGTGCTGCGCTCAGTACGCCGGTGGACTCAGTGCTCCGGCAGCCGGGTCCCGGTCGAGGGTCGGGACCGGTGGACGCCAGCTGCGGGCGCGGTCGGGCTGGGGTCGTCTCGGAGGCGGATTTGGGCCGTCAGATCTCCGATCCGCGGCGAATGCCACGGATCCGGCCCTCGGCACCGGACTAGACGGCCCGGCGCTTGAGTTTGCGGCGCTCCCGTTCGCTCAGCCCGCCCCAGATCCCGAACCGCTCGTCGTTGGCGAGCGCGTAATCCAGGCAGTCGGACCGGACATCACAGGACAGGCAGACCTTCTTGGCCTCCCGGGTGGAGCCGCCCTTCTCAGGGAAGAACGCCTCCGGATCGGTCTGGGCGCACAGCGCTCGCTCCTGCCAGGCCAGTGCACCGTCGTCGTCGAAACCGGCTCCCGGATCCAGGACAGTCGGATCCAATCCGTAGTCCTCCATCATGCTGCCTCCTCGACCCTCGATCGCCCGTGTTGCTCCGGCACCGCTCGCGGAACGCTGCGCAACGAACAACATGAGTGAAATTACATGCCTGTCAATACCGATAAGTCAAGTGCGAGCATGGTAGAAGCGCTGCCAATATCACATCGGCGGGCCACCGGCCAACCGCTCGTTGGCGGCGCTCACAGGCTGGTTGAGCCGCCCCGAACCGGGTATCGGGAATTTGGCAGAGAATTTGAATCCGGGTTTCCGAATTGATCAGTCTGTGATCTCGCCGGATATTGCGTTCGAGAGCGCTCGGCGAACACCCTCGGCAGTCCGGTTTGCCGGCCCGCGACCACGCGGATCCCCTGATGCTGGACCGAACCGCCCCCGATGCGAGACTGGTGGACGTGCAGATCGCGGTTGTCGCCGGTGGCGTCGGTGGTTCACGTTTCGTCCGGGGAGTACGCCACGCCTACCCCGACGCCCGGTTGACGGTCATCGTCAACACCGCCGACGACATCAGGCTGCACGGGCTGCACATCTCCCCCGACCTGGACACGATGATGTACAGCCTGGGCGACGCGATCGATCCCGAACGCGGCTGGGGACGGGCCGACGAGACCTGGCGGGTCGGCGCCGAACTGGCCGCCTACGGCGTCGAGCCGACCTGGTTCGGGCTCGGCGACCTGGACCTGGCCACCCATCTGGTCCGCACCCAGATGTTGGACGCCGGCTATCCGCTCTCAGCGGTCACCCAGGCGTTGTGCACCCGCTGGCTGACCGATTCCGACCATCTGCAACTGCTGCCGATGACCGACGACAGGGTCGAGACCCACGTCGTCATCGATGCTCCGTCGGCACCCTCCGGGGTGCGGGCCGTGCACTTCCAGGAGTACTGGGTGAAGCTGCACGCCGAGCCCGAGGCCCGGCAGGTGCTGCAGGTGGGCATCGAGAAGTCCCGTCCCGCCCCCGGCGTGATCGAGGCGATCACCGAGGCCGACCTGGTGCTGGTGGCCCCCAGCAATCCCGTCGTGTCGGTCGGGCCGGTGTTGGCCGTGCCCGGCATCCGTACCGCGATCATCGCGACCAAGGCACCCGTCGTCGGCTTCTCCGGGATCATCTCCGGTGCTCCGGTGCTGGGCATGGCGCACCGCCTGCTGCCGGCGATCGGGGTCGACGTGGACGCTGCCGCGGTCGGCCTGCACTACGGCAGCCGTGCCGCCGGTGGCATTCTGGACGGCTGGGTGATCGACGACACCGACGCCGGTCTGCTCCCCCGGCTCGCACAGGCCGGGCTGACCGCGGTCAGCACCGATCTGATCATGAAGGATCCGGCGGCAACCTCCCGCTTCATCCAGTACGGCGTGAAGCTGGCCACCGAGTGATCGAGATCTTCGCACTTGCCGGCATCGGCGAGATCGTCCCGGGCACCGACCTGGTCACGGTGATCGGTGACGCGACCCAGGCATCCGACCGCAGCCGGCTGCGGGGCGGCGATGTCCTGGTGATCACGTCCAAGATCGTCAGCAAGGCCGAGGGCCGGTTCGCCGACGCCGAGGACCGGCAGTCGGTGATCGACTCCGAGACCGTACGGACCGTCGCCCGTCGGCAATCGATGGGGATCGTCGAGACCCACCACGGGCTGACCCAGGCCGGCGCCGGGGTGGACAACTCCAATGTCGATCAGGGTCGGATCCTGTTGTTGCCGGCCGATCCGGACGGCAGTTCCGAGCGGTTGCGGGCCGGTCTGGCCGCACGCTTCGGCGTCCGGATCGGAGTGATCATGTCCGACACTGCCGGTCGCGCCTGGCGGATCGGCCAGACGGACCACGCGATCGGGTCGGCAGGGGTCACGGTCCTTGATCGCTATGCGGGCCGCGTCGACAGCTACGGCAACGAACTGCACGTCACGGCGATCGCGATCGCCGACGAGCTGGCGGCGGCCGCCGATCTTGCCAAGACCAAGCTGGGCGGCAATCCGGTGGCGATCATCCGCGGCATCGGTGATCATGTCGTCGACCCGGGACCGGTGGCCCGCGAGTTGCTGCGGACCGGTGAGGAAGATCTTTTCTACCGCGGCACTCGGGAGGCTGTCCTCGGCGCGATCCTGTCAGCGGTCGGGCGCGCCGACCGCTACGAGGACGTCGTACGGCTGTGGGACCGCGACGCGCTCCTCGCGGCCATCACCGCTGATCTTGAGCTGACCGACCCGGAACTGATCATGATCCGGAAGTTGATCACTGCAGCCCAGCCGCTCTGGCCACCGCCCGATCGCTGAGCCCGTCGAAGCGCAGTGCTAGGCGTACGAGGTGCCCATCCGCTCCGTGACCTCGGCGACCAGCTCCTTGATCCGCTCGGCCTCGCTCATCGGGCAGACCAGGGTCACCTGCGGCGTCTGGACGATCACGGTCCCGGACAACCCGACCACCGCGACCACCCGGCCGTCCTCGTCGGTGTTGATCACGACATTGTCGGAACTGTCCACCAGCACGCTATGCCCGGTGGTGGCGTTGCCGGCGTGATCACGCGGCAGCTGCGTGCTGAGCGCCTCGAACCCGCCGACGTCGTGCCAGGTGATCGGGAGTCGTACGGCCAGCACCTGGGCGGTGCCTTCGCCGCGCGAGACCGGCTCCATCACCGCGTAGTCGACGCTGATCTTGGGCAGCTGCGGATAGAGATCATCGCGCCGGGACGGATCGTCGGCGATCGTCTCGAGAATGTCGTACGCGTCCGGCCGCAATTGCCGCAGTTGATCAAGAAAAGTGGCGACCCGCCAGACGAACATGCCCGAATTCCACCAATACCGCCCCGAGGCCAGATAACTCTCGGCGGTCTCCCGGTCCGGTTTCTCGGTGAAACTGGCGACCATCGACACGTCGCCGTGACCGGCCAGCGCCGGCCCGCGCTGCAGATAGCCGAAACCGGTGTGCGGTGTGGTCGGCACGACGCCGAAGGTGATCAGCGAATCGGCGTGTGTCTCGGCGAGCCGGAACGCCTTCTGCAGCGCCGCGCGCAGGGTCGACACCGGATTCATGATCTGGTCCGAGGTCACCGACGCCATCACCGCATCGGGATCGCGCCGGGCGAGCACGGCCGCCGGGAACGCGACCGCATTCAGCGTGTCGCGACCGACCGGTTCGCCGAGGATATTCTCCCGCGGGATCTCCGGCAGCTCGGCATGGATGGCGTCACCGAATTCGGAGCCGGTGCACACGAGCACCTGCTCGTCGGGCACCAGACCCTGGATCCGCTCGTACGCGATCCGCAACAGGGTCTTGCCGTTGACCAGGTTCAGCAGCTGCTTGGGAGTGCCCTGCCGGGACAACGGCCACAACCGCGTTCCGGACCCACCGGCGACAATGACCACATAACGCATGACCGCCAGAGTAGAGGGCCGACCCGGGGTCTGCGCCAGTTCGGTGCACGTGATGAGCCCGACATCACGTCTGACACCATCGCCGGGTGACCGAAGTTTTCACCGCCCAGTTGCAGCGCCGTAACGCACGATCCGGTTCGGTGCCGCTGATCACCTACTACGACGAATCGCGCGGCGAACGCGTCGAACTGTCGGGCATCTCGTTCGCCAACTGGGTGGACAAGACCGCCGGCCTGCTGACTGACGAGATCCTGCTCGAGCCGGGCGATCGCGTACGGCTGACGTTGGCGAGCGCTCATCCGGCCCACTGGGTCACCCTGGTCTGGGTGGCGGCCATCTGGCGGGCACGCGGCGTGGTCACCCTGGACCCGGACGACGAGGTGGCCGCCGAGGTCGTCGGCCCCGACGATCCGCAGCCAGGGCCGACCGAGACGATCGCCTGCAGCCTGCACCCCTTCGGCCTGGGTTTCAGCTCCGCACTGCCGGCCGGGGTGCTCGACTACGGCGTGGAGGTTCGTACGTTTCCGGACAGCTTCACCGGTCCGCATCCGTCGCCCGAGGACCCGGCGTGGCGCGACGGCGAGCGCCGGCTCAGCCAGGTCCAGGTGGTCGCGGGCGCCGGCGGGGATGCCGTACGCCGGCTGGTCGGGCCCGAGCCGGCCTCTGATCCCTGGGCGACGATCGCCCGGGCACTGATCGAACCTGTGGTCACCGGCGGGTCCGCTGTGGTCGTGGTCGGGGCGGATCCGGCGCGTTGGTCGGCCATTGCCACCGCCGAACACGCGGTTGATCATTAGACCGTGGCCGGCCGCCCGATCAGGTCGCGTTCGCTCGGATCTCATCCGAGGCTGATCGCCGCGATACCGGCCAGCACGACCACAGCGCCGATGATGCGGCGGGCGAGATGTCCCTCGCCGAACAGCCACCAGGCCAGCAGCGATCCGACCACGATCGAGGATTCCCGCAGCGGCGCGACCAGGGCGACGGGAGCGGTCTGCATCGCTGTCAGCACGAGGATGTAGGCCAGCGGGGAGAACACCGCGATGATCAGGATCGGTGCTGCGTTCGTACGGACGACCGTGGGGATCTGGTCCCGCCGGCGGAGCGCACGCGGAGTCAGCATCAGCCCCTGGAGCAGGAACGTGCCGGTGAAATAGGTCACCGGTTCCAGGTGCAGGGTCGTGACAGAGTGGTTGTCCCACAAGGTGTAGCCCGCGATCGCCGCGCCCGTGATCACACCCCACGACACGCCCTGGAGCGGTCGACGCTGGCCGCCCCGGAACGGGTTGCCGGCGACAACGACGATGCCCACCACGACCGCGACTGCACCGATGATCACGATCGGGGTCAGCTGCTCCCCGAGGACCATGATCGCGAACAGCATCGTCAGGACCGGCCCGGTGCCCCGCGCGACCGGATAGACGACACCGAGATCGGACCGGTCGTAGCCGGTCTGCAGCGTCAGGGAGTAGACCACGTGCAAGACCGCCGATACGACCGAACCAACGACGAGCGACCAGCTGAGGGTTTGGATGCCGGTGATCACCGGGATGATCCCGACCGGGACACACAGCAGCGCTGCTGCGCAGGTGTAGGCCCAGACGAACACGAGCGTGTCGCCGCGCTTGTATTTCGACACCGTGTTCCAGATGGCGTGGGCGACGGCCGCCACCAGGACGATCGCAATCGTGCCCGGATGCATCAGGAGATGTCCGGCAGGTCGATGCTCGCCTGCTCGGCCAGCCGACCGCGTTCCGGGTCGCGGAGCGCGAGGGCGGCTGCCAACGCGTCGATGACGACCAATTGGGCGAGGCGACTTCCGGCCGCGGCCATCTGGGTCGGCAGCGGCGCCCCTCCGACGACGAGCGCGATGTCGGCGAGGGTCGCGAGCGGGGTGTCGTACTGGTTGGTGATCGCGATCAGCGTCGCTCCCGCGGAACTGCCGGCGTCGGCGACGCTGAGGGTCGATGACGTGCGGCCGGTCGAGCTGACCGCGATCACGACATCGTCTGATCCGAGGAGCCGCATCGCGATCATGGCGGACTCGTGGTCGGAGATGTTGAGGGTCTTCACACCGAGTGCCCGGAGGCGGAAGACCGCATCCGCCGCGACCGCCGCAGAGGTGCCGGCACCAGTGATGATCACCTGGCTGGCCCGGTCGACCGCGCGGACCGCCTCGTCCAGGGCGCTGAGGTCCAGCGCACCGCCGAGCGCGGTGAGCGCATCAGCCCCGGTGCGAATCGAGGCCTCGAGCACGGCTGCCGTCGACGCGTCAGAGGCGAGTGCCTGGGACGGAACGAAGAACTCGGTCGTGCCGCGGGCCCGGGCAATCTCGAGCTTGAGTTCGGTGAAGCCGTTGAATCCGATGGCGCGTGCGGCACGGACGACACTCGGGGCGGAGACGCCGGCGCGGGCCGCGACCTGGGCGGTGGTGCTGGTGCCGACGAACAGCGGATCGGTCAGCAGCAGATCCACGACCTTCGCCTCGCTCGCGGCGAGGTCCCCGCTGCGGGCCTGGACGGTCCCAAGCCATCTGGTCAGCAGACCGCCCGGATCCGAAATGTCATTACCGCTGTCCCCGTTCACGTGTAACACGATAACCTACCGGCGTGACCAGCCCTCAGGAGTTGACCGTGACCGAGCACCCGAGCGTGGCGATCGTCGGACCGGGCGCGATCGGTACGACCGTTGCCGCGGCGTTGCACGAGGCGGGCCGCTCGCCGCTGCTGTGCGGGCGGACCGCCCGCAAGACCCTGGAGTTCCGGGAGGACGACAATGTCATCGTCGTGCCAGGACCCGTGCGCACCGATCCCGGCCTGGTGGAGGAGCCTGTCGATCTCGTCTTTCTTGCCGTGAAGTCGACGCAGATCGAGGCGGCGGCACCGTGGCTGTCAGCATTGTGTCGCCCGCACACCATCGTCTGCGTACTGCAGAACGGCGTCGAGCAGGAGTCGATGATTGCGCCGTACGTCCCCGGCTGCCCGGTGTTGCCTGCGGTCGTGTGGTTCCCGGCCCAGGTCCAGCCCGATGCCTCGGTGTGGCTGCGCAGCCCGGCCCGGCTGACCCTGCCGGACGTGCCGGCCGCCGGTGTTGTGCGCCAGGCGCTCGGCGGCACCCGGTGCTCGGTCGAGCTGGCCGCGGATTTCACCTCGGTGACCTGGCGCAAGTTGTTGCAGAACGCGGTTGCCGGACTGATGGTCCTCAGCGGTCGCCGGTCCGGCATGTACCGGCGGACGGACATCGCCGAGTTGGCAGTGGCCTATCTCCGAGAGTGCCTCGAAGTGGCGCGGGCCGAAGGTGCGGTCCTGGGTGACGAGGTGCCGGAGCAGATCATCGACAGCTTCCAGGTCTACCCCACCGACCTGGGGACCTCCATCCTCGCGGACCGGGAGGCCGGGCGGCCACTCGAGTGGGACATCCGCAACGGCGTCATCCAGCGACGAGGCCGGGCCCACGGCATCCCGACCCCGATCAGCGACGTGGTGGTCCCGCTGCTTGCGGCGGCCAGCGAGGGGCCCGGTTGATCCAGCTCATGGCGCGGCGCTGTTGGTGGCAGTGGTGATCGCGGTCAGGACCGCAGCGAAGAGAGTCGAGCTGAGCTGTTCGTAGTCCTGTTCCACGCCCTCGTCCGGGAAACCAAGGTCGTTCCACGAGCCCATGCCGCCGAACACCCAAGCCCGGGATCCGGCAGCCATGAGCCTGCGGGCGTCGACCGAGAGCTTTCGCAGAAGCGAGCCATGGGAAGTGGTCGAAGCTGGGATCGGTGTCCTCGAGCAAACCGAGCGCGTCGCGGAACAAGCCGGCCCAGGAGTCCAGGCCCTGCGCTTGCGCAAACTCCAAGGCAGCACGCAGCCGCTCGTGCAGCGCCGCGTGCGCCGCGGCGAGGTCGGGGCTGGCGACGAGTGGGCGTGGCAGGGCGTGTCCGAGGTGGTCGACGTTCCAGATCCGTTGCTGCGGATCATCGCGATCACCGACCGTCCAGCGCGACATCCACAGACGCGGCCGCGGCCCGTCGGCGGCGATCGTCCAGCTGCCACCGTTGGCGAAGGCGGCCGCGATCCGGCTGTCGAGCGGACCGGTGCGCTCATCGTCCGCCGTCACGAGGGTGAGACGCCGCACCCCGGAACCGGCGAGGTGCGCGAACCACGCCGCGATGCCGTCACCCTGCCATACCGGAACGGACTCGCCATCGCGCTCGGTGAGCTCGATTGCCCGCCACCGCTTCACGAACGTGAAGATCTCGGTGTCCGCATCCAGGGCAGGCGGATCGTCGGCCTGCGCGGCCAGCCAGTTGTTGCCGTACAGGCATAGGGCCACGAGCGCGGCCAATTCGCCATTCACACCACGATCCTGCCCGACCATCGGCGCTCGGCGCGAACCCTCTGCCGACCAGACCGATCCGCCAGGATGATCATGGCTACCTGCAGTAAGCGCGTCACGCGGTGCGGCGCTGTGCGGAGGGCCTTGGAGAGTACGAGCTCCGACACCCGATGACTCCGACGGGGACCATGGGCACTTCCTGCAGGACATCGCGCCTTCGCCCCATAGGTTGGAGGAATGAGCCTGGCGGCGCTGTGGCAGAACCGACGTTGGCAGGTGGTCGTCCCGCCGAAGCCCTTGACCGATGCCCAGCTGGCGTTGATCGACCGTTCGCCCGACGAGACCCTCGACGCTTCCGCAGCAGCAGAGCTGCTCGATGCCTACCGCCGGTCCCGGTCAGCACTGTGGTCCGTGTGCGGCTCACGCGGATTCCGCATCGGATTCACTGTCAACTGGCAGCCCGACGCCGCGGGCATCGGTGAACCGGACCCGATCGAGTCAGCACCGCGCGTCGTCCAGGTGTTCGGGCGCCGCTCCGGCGACACCTCACCGTCCCGGCTGATGGCCGTTCCGCGGTCGGAGCGATCTGTAATTGATCTTGACGAGATGATCAGGACAGCCCTTGCCGCCGCTCTGGCGGAACCGGAGATGATCACCGTCCCGGCACCCTCCGACAGTGACTGCGACGGCTGCCGTCCTGATGTACTGACCACGCAGGAGCGATGGCGTGATCATGCCACTCGGGTCATCCGTCCTCGGCATGTGGTGATCGACTCGCAGGTCATCGTGCTGCCGCTGCGGCACGTCCTCAGTCTCGGTGATCTTGCTCCCGCAGAGGTCCTGTCGATCCACCAACAGCTCGGGAGGGTCCGGACGCAATTCCAGCTGGCTTCAGGAGCGACCGGACTGAACTGCTTCGCCAACGACGGTACGGCCGCGCGCCAGGAGACAGCGCACGTGCACCTGCACGTGTTCGGCCGCTCCCAGGACGAGCCTGCCAACCCGTTCGAGCTGTTGGCCGGACCTTCGCGAAAGCCCTAGGAGCCTACGGTGGCAGCGCTGCTCCGCGTCGTGCGGATCCAGTCGAGGCTCTCCTCGATCCGTGCGGTATCAGGTGTGTCGTCATCACGTAGGGCATGTGCCTCGAGTGTCACGGTGCCCGTGTAGCCGCGGGTGTGCAGGCCGTTGATCATCGCCGAAAGATCCAGCTTCCCTTGCCCCGGATGGAGATAGCTCGTCCCCCAGCCTTGGCCCGGATCGGCGTAGTCCTTCAGATGCACATGATCAACACCGGGCCACAACCGGTCATCGGTAACCGCTGCACCGAGTTGATCATGCATCGCCAGGAAGGCCGTATCGAGAGTGATTCCGGCCCGCTGATCGACGGTCCGGCAGCGTACGACCGCATCGAGAGGCGTGCCCACCGCACACAACAGGGTCTCGATCGAGAGCGTGAGATCGTACGACTCCGCGATGTCCAGCAACCGGGTCAATGCCGCCAGGTTGCGGTCGAGCCGGCGATCGGAATCAGGCAACCCCCACAGGTGCAGCACCATCAGCTTCGCCCCGATCGCCCGTGCGAACCGGCAGTTCACGGCGAACCTGTCGAATGCGATCTCGTGGCCGGAGTCGCTCGCGAACGCGGGGCCGATCGACTTCTCGGCATGCAGCACCGGCGTCGGCGCTCCGGTCGCCGCGATCTGGTCGGCGATCTCGACCGCGGCATCGAACCAGGTGCTGTAGAAGATCACCTCGAAGCTCGTGCCGTCCAACCGCCGCATGCCGTCGGTGATCACGTCGACCGAGGACAATCCGGGGTCGCGCGAGAAGCAACCCGTTGAGCACAGCGGTTCGGGAAGAATCACCGCTCGATCATGGCATCCCAAGTTGCGTCCCAACTCATCAAGAGCTTCAGCCGGTCCTCGGACGGCGAGCCGACATTCACGGTATAGGCGGAGATGAACTGCCCGTCCGCGCGATGTTCCGGTCGGCGAACAACATCGCACCGAAGTCGGTCAACAAGGCCGCGTCGGCCCGGTTCCAGGCAAGCACCTCGAACCGCGGTCCCTGCAGGATCGCAGGAGTGGGATCCATGGCCGCGATCAGAGTCCGCAGACCGGCCCGGACCCGGATCTTCTCCGGACGAGCCGGTCGAGGCCGGGCCCGACGGGGCTCCACCAGAGCACGAAGGTGCTGGCGTTCGTAGTCGTCGAGGCGCAACGCATCTTCGATCGCCGTCAGGACCTGGTCCGAGACCTGTCCGGCCCGGCCCTGCTCCAGTCCCTTGCCGCGGCGCGGCACCGGCGACGGCGGCAGGCCCACGTCAGCCGGCTCGATAGCCGTACGCCGCGAGGCCAGGAACTCCCGGACAGTGTCGGGCATGGCCATCTCCCCAGTCTTCCTCACCCCAAGGCAATCGGGACGGCTAAGCAGGCACTGACAGTGCCGGTTTGCCAGGGCTGGCTATCCCATTTTGTTCTACGTCTCCGGCTGGTGCCATGGCGGAAACGACGCAACACAACCCATGGCAGCAAGGAGCAACATGTCCGCCTGGTTCATCATCGGCGCATCGCGCGGCTTCGGCGCGCTGATCGCCAGAACCGCACTCGACCACGGCACCATCGACGTACTCGTGAACAACGCCGGCCGTGGCCTGCTCGGGCCACTCGAGGAGGCGACCGAGGACGAGGTGCGCAACCTCTTCGACCTCAACGTCTTCGCAGTGATCAACATGACCCGTGCGGTGCTCCGGTGATGAGGGCCCAGCGCTCCGGCCGGATCGTCAACATCGGGTCCCGTGCGGGGCTCGGTCCGGATGCCGGTTCGTCGATCTACAACGCCAGCAAGTACGCCTTGGAAGGGATCACCGGCGCACTCGCCCTCGAACTCGCCCCGTTCGGCATCCAGGCGACGGTGATCGAGCCGGGCGTCTTCCGGACCGACTTCCTCGACTCCTCGTCCTTGGCGCAGACGGCAAGCTCCATCACCGATTACGACGACGGGCCGGCAGGGCGTGAGCATCGCGAATGGATCGAGCAGAACAACCATCTCCAGCTCGGAGACCCGGTCAAGGGTGCTGCCCTGATCTATGAAGCGGTGACCACCGATCCGATGCCACCGCGGCTCCCGATGGGCCGGGATGCGGTCGAGGTGCTCGAACAGCGGGCCGTCGACGACGTCGCCGCCCTGGCGCCGTGGCGTGAAAGGTCGCTGGCCACAGCTGCTGACTAGATGCTGTACTTCGCAAGTGCAGCAGCGGGGCCGGGATCGTGTCGAGGCGTTCTGGCGTGCCGTCTTCGGTACCACCGACTGCTCCAACCACGCGGTGATCACACCGCATCGGGCGCCGGACCTGCACGGTTACCCGGGCATCTACGCCGTTCTGCGACAGGAAACGGCGTACGTCTCGGCTCCGGAGTACCTCGTTGACGCCATCAGCCAATGGAGGATCGATCCCACGACAGTGATCGATCCCGGCTGGTGGCTTCGGCAGCTGCCCGACTGGCAGATCCTGGGTCCGAGTGTCCATGCCTTCACCGATGAAGCCCCGCCGGCCGATCACCGGGCATCGCGGTTCCGCATCGAGCCGGTCCTGCCCGGACAACTCACTGAGCTGCGGTCCCGGGTCGACCCGGCGGAGTGGGGCGAGAGCGGTTTCGGCGGCGACGACATCGAAGGTGCCTGGCAGGCCGTCGACGACTCTGGTCATGTGGTCGCTGCCGCAAACCTCACACCCTTCGATGGATCGCCGTCGGATGTCGGCATCCTGACCCGACCCGAGGCCCGCGGACGCGGAGCTGCCACAGCCGTCGGGGTGCGCGCGACCACCCACGCCGTACGGGAGTTCGGCATCGCCCGATGGAGGGCACTGTCCGGCAACACGGCCTCCCGCCACATCGCTGACCGGCTGGGCTTCGAACCGGACTGCCTGCAGCTCGCGCTCCGGCCAGCCGGAGCTCGCTGAGCCGGCATACGGGAAAGGCAGACCTTGCCGAGGCTGATAGCCGTCTAGCATTCGGCCATGCCGACCACACCGATCCGCCAGGATGATCACGGCTACCTGCAGGAATCGCGGCAAACGGTGCTGGGCTGCGTGGAAGGCCTGGGAGCGTACGAGCTCCGACATCCCATGACGCCGACGGGGACCAATCTGCTGGGTGTGGTGAAACACCTGATCGGGATCGAGGCGGGCTACCTCGGCGTCTGCCTCGGCCATCCGTTCGAGCAGCCGCTGCCGTGGATCGCCGATGAGTCGCTCGGCCCCAACCGCGACATGTGGGCCACGGCCGACGAGTCGGGCGACTACATCGTCGAGCTCTATCAGCGGGCCTGTGCACATTCCGACGCCGTGCTGGCAGAAGTCGGACCGGCCGCCGAGGCGAGCGTTCCCTGGTGGCCGGAGGAAGTCCGCGTCACCACCGCTGCCGGCCTGGTGGCCCGGGTCTTGAAGGACACGTCGATGCACGCGGGCCAGCTGCAGATCCTGCGTGAGCTGATCGACAGCCGCGCTGGCACCGACTGGTCGGACGCCGGTGATCGTGACTGGTGGCGCGATTACACTGCCAGGTTGGAAGAGGTCGCACTCCGGTTCCGGAGCAGCGGTGAGTAAATCAGCGGTCCAGTGCTGACGCTGGGCCGAAATTCGGGCTCCACCTGCAACTGGACCGGCAGATTACTCACACTTCCTGGTGAGCCGCGCAGGCGATGCCGAGATGGGCGAGCACGGTCTCGCTGATATCGCCCAACGCCCGGAGCTGATCTTCGCTGAGCACCCCGATCAGGTGATCGTTCACGGCCCGCAGCCGCGCGCATTCCGCCCGCTCGATGATCTCCTGCCCCACCGGGGTCATGATCACCATCGCGCCACGGGCATCCTCGACACAGTCGTCGCGGCGGACCAGACCACGCTCCTCCATCCGCCGCAACTGGTGCGACAACCGACTCTTCTCCCAGATCAGGGCAGCCCGAATCTCGCGGGCCCGCACCGTGTGGTCCGGGCTCTCCAGCAAGGTGATGAGGACCTCATAGTCGGCCTCGGACAGTCCGGTCTCCTGGGTCAGTTCCCGGTTCAGCACGCCCAGCAGCTGGGTCTGCATCCGGTAGTAAAGCCGCCAGCCCAGCTCCTGCTCGGCGCTGATCGCTCGCTCTGCTTCGACCGTCATGTATCCATCGTACGCCGGAGAGGTTGATGTATCATCCAACACAGAGGATGACGTATCAACATTTTGGAACCGAGGGAATCATGCCGGACTACGGCCGCGAGCTCAGCTTCGGCAGCTTCATCACGCCGGCGAACGCCGATCCGCAGCGGGCCGTCCACCTGGCCCAGCTGAGCGAACAACTCGGACTCGACCTGGTGACCTTCCAGGACCACCCCTATCAGGCCGGCTTCTCCGACACCTGGACCTTGATCAGTTATGTCGCCGCACGCACCGAGCGGATCGCGATCAGCGGCAACGTCACCAATCTCCCGCTCCGGCCACCGGCGGTGCTGGCCCGGAGCGTGGCGAGCCTCGACCTGCTCACCGGCGGCCGGATCGAACTCGGGATCGGTGCCGGCGGATTCTGGGACGCCATCGAAGCGATGGGCGGCCGACGGCTGCAGCCGGGCGAATCCGTTGCAGCGCTGGGGGAAGCGATCACCATCATCCGCGAGCTCTGGGATGCCGACCAGCGCGGCGGCGTCCGCTTCGACGGCCACTACTATCAACTCCACGGCGCCAAGCGCGGCCCGGCGCCGGCCCATCCGGTCGGCATCTGGATCGGCGCGTACAAGCCACGGATCCTGCGGCTGACCGGCCGGCTCGGTGACGGCTGGCTGCCGTCCGAGCCGTATCTGCAACCGGGTGACCTGACCCGCGGCAACACCATCATCGACGATGCCGCCCGGACCGCCGGCCGTGAGCCGTCCGACATCCGCAGACTCCTCAACGTCACCGACGCCGACCCGGATCATCTGGTCGAGCTGGCGCTGACCGAAGGCATCGACACCTTCATCGTGATGGGCGACGATCCGGCGGTCCTGCAACACTTCGCCGGCATCGCCCCCGAGGTACGCGAGCGGGTGGCTGCAGCCCGTGCCGTGCACACCGACACCTCACCGACGGATGGCGCCGAGGCGGACCTGGACCATGATCAGTCCGTCACGCCGACCGACGACGGGTCCGAATATGACCGGCTCGGCATCCGCCCGACCGCGGACAGTGGCGCCCGGCTGGCACAGCGCACGCTCTGGGACGAGTCCGCCCGACCGCACCGGAGTGCTTCCGGCCCCGATGTCACCTATACCGACCGTGGTCGGATGGCCGGCCAACACCTGATCGACGTCCATGATCATCTACGCCAAGAGCTCGAGACCGTGCGCGACGTGATCAACCAGGTGCGCAGTGGTGCGCTGGACATCGGCCGGGCACGATCGGTGATCAACGAGTTGACCATGCGGCAGAACGACTGGACCCTCGGCGCCTATTGCGCGGCCTACTGCCGGACCGTCGCCGAGCACCACACGCTGGAGGACCAGGCCGTCTTTCCCAATCTGCGCGCGGCTGATCACGAGCTGGGCGCGGTCCTCGACCGGCTCACCGATGAGCACCACGTGATCCACGAGGTGCTCCAGGATGTCGACCGCCGACTCGTCGGCGTGATCGAGCATCCCGGCGACTACACCGAGTTGCAGGAGGCCGTCGATCTGCTCACCGACACTCTGCTCTCCCATCTGGCCTACGAGGAGCGCGAGCTGGTCGAGCCGTTGGCCCGACACGGCTTCTACCCGGGCCAGCTCTGAGCATCGCCCTTCAGGAGTTCTGCGGGAAGCCCAGATTGATGCCGCCGTGCGAGGGATCGAGCCAGCGGGAGGTGATCACCTTGCCGCGGGTGAAGAAGTGCACACCCTCGACACCGTGCGCGTGGGTGTCTCCGAAGAGCGAGGATTTCCAGCCGCCGAAGGAGTAGTACGCCATCGGCACCGGGATCGGAACATTGATCCCGATCATGCCGACCTCGATCTCGTTCTGGAAGCGCCGGGCGGCGCCGCCGTCGTTGGTGAAGATCGCGGTGCCGTTGCCGTACGGGTTCTTGTTGATCAGGTCGATGGCCTCTTCGTAGGTCTCCACCCGGACGACCGAGAGCACCGGGCCGAAGATCTCGTCGGTGTAGATCGACATCTCCCGGCCGACATGATCGAAAAGCGTCGGTCCGACGAAGAAGCCGTCGCCATCGGAATCCGGTGTCACGTCGCGGCCGTCGACGATCAGCGTCGCTCCAGCTTCCTGGCCGGCGCCGATGTAGCCGGTGATCTTGTCCTGGGCCTGTTTGGTGACGACCGGGCCCATGTCGCTGTCGCGGCGCCCGTCGCCGATCTTGAGCTTCTCGGTCCGTTCCTTGATCTTGGCCACCAGCTCGTCGCCGATGGTGCCGACGGCGACGACCGCCGAGATCGCCATGCAGCGTTCCCCCGCCGATCCGTAACCGGCATTGACCGCCTGATCGGCAGCAAGATCGAGATCGGCATCCGGCAGGACCACCATGTGGTTCTTGGCACCGCCGAGCGCCTGCACCCGCTTGCCGTTGGCGGTTGCGGTCTCGTAGACATAGCGGGCGATCGGTGTCGAGCCGACGAAGGAGATCGATTTGACCTGATTATGACCGAGGAGCGCGTCGACCGCGGTCTTGTCGCCGTTCAGGACGTTGAAGACACCGTCTGGCAGTCCGGCCTCCTTCCACAGCCTGGCCATCCACAGGGCGGCACCGGGATCCTTCTCGCTCGGCTTGAGCACCACGGCGTTGCCGGCCGCGATCGCGATCGGCGTGAACCACAGCGGCACCATGATCGGGAAGTTGAACGGCGAAATGATGCCGACCACGCCGAGCGGCTGCCGGACCGAGTGCACGTCGACGCCGGTGGAGGCATTCTCGGTGAAGCTGCCCTTGATCAGATGCGGGATTCCGCAGGCGAACTCGACGACCTCCTGGCCGCGACTGACTTCGCCGGCAGCATCGGAGAGCACCTTGCCGTGCTCGGAGGTGATGATCTCCGCCACCTCGCCGGACCGCTGGTTGAGCAGCTCGCGGAACCGGAAGAGCACCTGGACCCGCTTGGTCAGCGAGGTGTCGCGCCAGGCCGGGAAGGCCTTGGCCGCCGCCGCGATCACCTGATCGGCATCTTGCTCCGAGGCGAACGCCACCTGTGCGGTGACCGCTCCGGTCGCCGGGTCGGTGACATCGCCGAACCTGCCCGAGGTGCCGGCGAATTCCGCTCCGGCCGCCCAGTGATTGATCGTCTGCTTGTCCGACTGCTCGTTCGACCCTGCCATGATCAGCAACCCATCCTTCGCTTCGTTTCCTACTCGATCGATCCCAGTGTCACCGGGACGACCTCACCGGTGCGCACCGCCTCCACTCCGGCCGCGCAAACCGCCGCCGCCGCATAACCGTCCCAGGCACCCGGACCGTCGATGCCACCGGTGCGTGCCGCATCGACCCAGTGCTGCAGCTCGATCTGATATGCCGGCGCGAACCGCTCGATGAATCCGGGCGGCACCAGGCCGCCCCACCGCCCGCTGCCATCCGGTCCGGAGAGCTTGGTGATGCCGTGCTGGTCCAGACCGAAGAGCGTGCTCCCCCGCTCCCCGACGACCTCGGTCCGCACCTCATAGCCGATCTGCGCCCTGACGAAGATCTCGACCGTGACGATCACGCCGCTCCCGGTCCGGAAGATCACGATCATCGGGTCCGAGACGCCCTCTGGTGCCGCGGAGGTGGCCGTCGGCTTCAGCACCTGCACCGAGGCAATCTCCTCACCCAGCAGGAACCGGGCGACGTCGACCTCGTGCACCACCGAGTCGGTGATCATCATCGCCGAGTCGAAGTGCGGGCCGTTGGCCATGTTGCGGTGGACACAGTGCAGCAACAGCACCCGGCCCAGCTCGCCGGAGTCGATCAGTTGTTTGGCCGCTGCATACTCCGGGTCGAACCGCCGCATGAATCCCAACTGCACAAGCTGTTTCCCAGTACGCCGCTCCGCCTTCACGACCTCGAGCGCACTGACCGGATCGACCGTCAGCGGCTTCTCGCACAGTACCGGGATGCCGCGGTCCAGGCAGGCCAGCACCTGCTGCTCGTGGGCCGTGCCCGGACTGGCGATCACCACCGCATCGACATCGTCGGCGTTGATCGCGGCCAGCGGATCGGATTCGGTCCTCGCACCGATCGACCCGGCCACAGCCACAGCCTTGGCCTGGTCGTAGTCGTTGATCACCGAGACGGTAGCCCCGTGCACGCGTCGGCTCAGCGTCTCGACATGGAATCCGCCCATCATCCCGACGCCGAGCACGGCGACCCGAAGATCACTCATGCGACGCAGTTCTTCAGATAGGTGAAGGTGCGCTGTGCGATCGGCAGCGGCACGTCAGGCGGGCACGGATAGAGATCCTGCTCGACGATCCCGTAGAGCGGTCGGCCCAGGTGGCCCACCGCGTCCAGGATCGGCCCGAGATCGGGCTCGCCGGCCGGCGGCTCGATCATCACGCCGCGGCGTACTGCCTCGGGAAAGGACAGGTCCTGGGCGAGCACGGTGTCACGGATCGCCGGGTCGACCTGCTTGAGGTGCAGGTAGCCGATCCGCTCCGGGAACCGGTTGATCAGGTCGAGGCTGTCGCCGCCGTAGTAGGCGACGTGGCCGGTGTCCAGGCACAGGTTCACATACGCCGGATCGGTGGCGGCCAGGAAGCGTTCGATATCAACCTGGTAGCCGACGTGGCTGTCCGCGTGGCTGTGGAACTGGACCTTGAGGCCGTACTCGTCGGCGATCCGCTTGCCCAGCTCGTTCATCCCGTCGGTCATCAGCTTCCACTGCTCGACGGTGAGCTCGCGGGGCTCCTTCGGCTCGCCGGTCTTGTGATCGCGCCAGACGTCCGGGATCACGACGATGTGCTCGCCACCGACGGCCTGCGTCAGCGCGCCGACCGTCGACACCTGTTGCCAGACGTCATCCCAGGAATCGGGCTGGTGCAGGTGCTCGAAGACCGTCCCGGCGGACACCTTCAGTCCATGGGCGTCGAGTTGGTCCTGGAGTTCCTGGGCGTCGGTGGGCAGATAGCCGACCGGACCGAGCTCGATCCAGGTGTAGCCCGCCTCGGCGACCTCGTCGAGGAAACGGCCGGGGTCGATCTGCTCGGGATCGTCGGCGAACCACACGCCCCAGGAGTCGGGTGCAGACCCGATAGTGATCAATTCAGTTCCTTCAGTCATGAGGATCCAGGTAGATCCGCTGTGCCTTCTTGTGATCTTGGTAGTCCTGGTACGCCTGCTGGGTCGAGTCAAGGGTCGAGACCTGGCTGACCGGCACGTCCCACCAGGACCCGGAGTCGGGTGCGTCGATGAACGGGTCGGTCTCGACGTGGATGACGACCGTGTGGTCGGCCTGCTTGGCGGTCCTGATCGCGGCGACGAACTCGTCGGCCGTATTGGCTTTGATCACGTCTGCCCCGAGGCTGGCGGCGTTGGCGGCGAGGTCGACCGGCAGCAGGTCGCCGTCCAACCGACCCGATCCCGTACGCCTCCGGTACCGGGTGCCGAACCGCTGCGACCCCAGCGACTCGCTCAGTGAACCGATCGAGGCGAAGCCGTGGTTCTGCACCAGGACGGCGATGATCTTGACGCCCTCCTGGATCGCGGTGACCAGTTCGCTGGACAGCATCAGATAGGAGCCGTCGCCGACCATCACGAACACGTCCCGGCTCGGATCCGCCAGTCTGACACCGAGCCCGCCGGCGATCTCATAGCCCATACAGGAATAGCCGTATTCGACGTGGTAGCCACCATGATCACGGGTCCGCCACATCTTGTGCAGATCTCCGGGCATCGACCCGGCTGCACACACCAGCACGTCACGGGAGTCGGACTGCTCGTTGACCATTCCGATCACTTCGTTCTGGCTGAGCAGCCCGCCGTCGCCGGCGGCCGGGACCGCCGGATGGTAGGCGTCGTCGACGATGGCATCCCATTCGGCTTTCAAGGCGGTGATCCTGGCCGTGTAGTCGGCGGAGACCCGGTGATCACCGACCAGGCCGGCGAGAGCGGTCAGGGTGTCCCGCGCGTCGGCGAGCAGCGGCAGACCGGCTTCCTTGATCGAATCCAGACCGGCGACGTTGATGTTGACGAACCGGACTCCCGGATCCTGGAAGGCCGAGCGGCTGGCGGTGGTGAAGTCGGAGTACCGGGTGCCGATCCCGATCACCAGGTCGGCGTCCCGGGCGATCGCGTTGGCCGCCGTCGTCCCGGTCGAGCCGATCGCCCCGAGACACTGTGGATGATCATCGACCAGATCGCCCTTGCCCGCCTGGCTGAGACCGACCGGAATCCCGGTCTGCTCGGCGAACGCCTGCAGGGCGTCCTCGGCCTGGCTGTAGTGCACGCCGCCGCCCGCGACGATCAGCGGCCGCTGTGCCGCAGTGATCAACTGTGCCGCCCGCTCCAGCAATGCCGGCTCGGGCTGCGGACGGCCCAGCCGCCAGACCCGCTTGGCGAACAGCGCCTGCGGCCAGTCGTACGCCTCCGCCTGGACGTCCTGGGGGAAACAGACCGTGACCGCACCGGTCTCGGCAACGTCGGTCAGCACCCGCATCGCACCGAGCAGCGCGGAGGGCAGCTGTTCGGGCCGGGAGACCCGGTCGAAATAGCGGGAGACGGGCCGGAACGCATCGTTGACCGAGATATCGCCGGCCTCCGGGCGTTCGAGCTCCTGCAGCAGCGGCGATGCGTGCCGGGCGGCGAAACCGTCGGCGGGCAGCAACAGCACCGGGATTCGGTTGATCGTTGCCAGCGCCGCCCCGGTGATCATGTTCGTCGCGCCTGGGCCGATGCTGGTCGTGACGGCGTAGGTCTGCAACCGGTTCCTGGCCCGGGCGAACGCGACCGCGGTGTGCACCGCGCCCTGCTCGTTGCGGGCCAGGATGTAGGGCATGCTGCCCGGTTCGTCGACCTCGGCCTGCAGCAGTGCCTGACCGAGTCCGGCCACGTTGCCGTGCCCGAAGATCCCGATCGAGCCGGCGAAGAGTCGCTGCTGGGCGCCGTCGCGTTCGGTCCACTGGTTGGCCAGGAACCTGATCGTCGCCTGGGCGACGGTCAGCCTGACCGTCTCTCGTGCCTTCTCCAGCTCCGTTTCCGACATCATCGTCTCCTTTCCAGCCTGGGATCGATCTGCTGACCGTCCCAGGACGCCCGGACGAAAGCATGGTCGGGGTGATCGGTGATCAACCACGCCCGCTCCTGTCCGGGGCCCGACATCGCATTCAGGTAGTACATCTCGAAACCGGGTGCCGCCACACAGGGGCCGTGCCATCCGTACGGGACCTCGATGATCGTCCGGTCACGGACCTCTTGCAGCAGATCGATCGGCCGATCGTCCGAGGCAGTCGTCTGCATATACCCGAAACCCGGCTCGCCGCGCGGTCCGCCGGCGATCTCGAAGTAGTAGAGCTCCTCCAGCACCGACTCCGTCTCGCTGGAATGATCATGTTTGTGCGCCGGATAGGACGACCAGTTGCCGTCCGGCGTGATCACCTCACAGGCGATCAGCTTCGCGGTGTCGAACGACCCGACCGTACCGAAATTGCGTACCAGCCGGCTGGACTGTCCGGCACCCCGGAGTTCGATCGGCACGTCCGAGGCGGCGCCGTAGCGGAAGGGCAGCTCCTGGTCGGTTGCCGCGCCGCAGAGCGCGAAGCGGATGCCCGTCGGTGACGAGACCGAAACCGTACGACCGATCGGCAGATAGCAGAAGTCACTGGGTCCGGCGAAGACCGATTCCCGGCCCACGAGCTCGTAGATCCTGCCGTCACAGCTGACGGCTGCCGACCCCGCCAACGGCACCACGATCAGTTCCTCGCCAGCTGTCTCGATGTCGATAGACCCGCCCGCGGCGACGTCGAGCACCCGAAGGCTCGTGTACTGCATCAGTGCACCATCCCGGCAGCGATGTCCACCGCCGCCGCGACATCGTCATCGCGCGGGTAGAGCAGGCTGCGTCCGACGACCAGGCCCCGGATCGGCGGCAGCTTCAGCGCGGCGGCCCATTGGGCGTACGTCTCATCGGCCGAGCCCTCGGGATCCCCGCCCAGCAGCAGACTCGGCAGCGTGGTTGCCGCGGCAACCTCTTCCATCCGATCGGTCACCGGCAGCTTCAGCCAGGTGTAGGCACTGGAGGCCCCCAGCCCCTGGGCGATCGCGATCGAGGTGATCACGGCCTCGGGCGTCAGGTCGTTGGCGATTCGGCCGGCGTCGGTGTGCCGGGCCAGGAAGGGCTCGACCAGGGCGATGTGTCCGGCCCGGTTGAGCTCGGTCACCGCCTGCCCGCAGGCCTGCAGCGTCGACGCGGTAGCGGGGTCGTCGACGACGATCCGCAGCAGCATCTTCGCTCCGTCGAAGCCGGATTCGACAGTGCCACGGACGTCGTAACCCGTCATCCGGTCATCGGCCTCGAAGCAGGAACCTGACAGCCCGCCGCGGTTCAGCGAGCTGAAGACGATCTTGCCTTCGAGGGCGCCGAGGAGCAGCAGGTCCTCCAGGATGTCGGCAGTCGCGAGGACGCCGTCCACACCCGGCCTCGACAGTGCCGTCACCAGCCGCCGCAGCAGCTCCGGTCGATCGGCCATCGCGGTCGGCCGGCCCAGCGCCGACAGCGATCCGCGGGCCGGATGATCACAGGCGATGATCATCAAACGACCGTCGGCGGGCAGTCCCGGACGGCTACGCTCGGCCAGCAGCCGACCGATTCGGCCGGGATCGGTCAAGCGGATGTCGGTCAGGTCGCTGATCTCGGTCATGCCCGCAACAACTCGTCGATCTCCTGCTCGGTCGGCATCGCCGTCGAGCATTCCAGCCGGGAGGCGACGATGGCACCCGCCGCATTGGCCCGGTGCAAGACCTTCTCCAGCGGCCAGCCGGCGAGCAGCCCGTGGGCGAGCGATCCGCCGAATCCGTCGCCGGCCCCGAGCCCGTTGAGCGGCTCGATCGGGATCGGCGGCGCGACCACCCGTTCGGTTCTGGTCTTGCCCAGGACCCCGTCCGGGCCCTGCTTGACGATTGCGATCTGGACCCCGGCGTCGAGCAGCGCATCGGCGGCCTTCTCCGGATCCGATTCGCCGACCGCGACCTCGCACTCCTCCCGGTTCCCGACGGCGACGGTCACGTCCGGCAGCACCTTTGCGATCTGCTCCCGAGCAGCGTCCGGGGTCTGCCAGAACATCGGCCGGTAGTCCAGATCGATCACCGTGAACCGTTTGCGGGCCCTCGCCTCGAGCACCGCGAAATGCGACTCCCTGCTGGGGTCCTCGCTCAGCCCGGTGACTGAGATCCACATCAGGTCGGTGTCCCGTACGGCGTCGAAGTCGATGTCGGCCGGCCGGACCTGCAGGTCCGGTGCCGAGGGCTTGCGGTAGAAGTACAGCGGGAAGTTGTCCGGCGGGAAGATCTCGCAGAAGGTGACCGGGGTCGCGTACTCGTGGTTGGTGACGACGTGCCGGTCGTCCACTCCGAGGGTGGTCAGCTGCCGGCGGACGTAGCGGCCGAAGGGATCGTCACCGACGCCGGTGATGATCGCCGCCGCCCGCCCCAGCCGGGCGGCGGCGACCGCAACATTGGCGGTGGTTCCGCCGAGATATTTGCCGAAGGACGTGACATCCTCCAGTCCGATGCCGATCTGGTCGGGATAGATGTCGACCCCGCTCCGTCCGAAGGTGAGGACTTCGTGGTGCACACCCGCCATGACCACCAGCCAATCAGGCGGACGGCGAGCAGGTCAAGTCTTTGTCCAGACAATCGGACATATTAAGCTCGTGCTCATGTCTCAGTCTGCCGAGCCGAAGCAGCTGGACATCGTGCTGGACCGGACCAGTCCGATCCCTCTTTACCACCAGTTGGCACACGCGATCGAGGCGGCGATCACCGCAGGTGAGTTGGTTCCCGGCGACCGACTGGAGAACGAGCTGTCGATGACCAGCCGGCTCGGACTGGCCAGGCCGACCGCCCGCCAGGCGATCGCCCAACTGGCCCGGAAGGGATTGGTCGTCCGCAAGCGCGGCGTCGGCACCCAGGTGCTGAGCCGGCAGATCAACCGGCAGGCCCGACTGTCGAGCCTGTACGACGATCTGGTCGCATCAGGCCGCAGTCCGCAGACCCGGCTGCTGTCGTACGAGATCGGTGAGGCTCGGCCGGAAGTGCTCTCCTGTGGCGCCGACATCGATCCGGGGACGAATTTCATCACCATCAAACGGCTCCGGCTGGCCGACGGCGTACCGCTGGCGATCATGGTCAACCACCTGCCGGACTGGCTGTCGATCAGCGAAGCTGATCTTGCCGACGGGGCCCTGTACGCGTTGCTGCGGTCCCGCGGCATCAATCTGCGGGTCGCCCACCAGACCGTCAGCGCGCGGTTGATGACCGCCGAGGAGTGCCGGCTGCTCTCCGATCACCAGCCGTCGGCGTGTATGGCAACCCAACGGGTCGTCTACGACGACACCGGCCGGCTGATCGAGATCGGCCGGCATGTCTACCGCGCCCCGCACTACTCCCTGGACGTGTCGCTGGTGCCGTGAAGCGGACGGCGCCGCACCCGGATGGCGCCGATCTCGACCACGACCGATTCCGGCGAGGTGTCGAGGTCCTCGTACAGATTGGCGAAATAGAGGCCCAGCCCGTCAAGAGTCCCCAGCGCAGCCTCGGCATCACGGGCCATCGAGTCGATCAGGCGATCGAAGTGCTTGTCCTTGCCGGTCAGCTCGATGCAAACCCGGTTGTTGACGAAGCTTTGGGACGGGGTTCTCGGCAACCGCCAGGATTACGACGCCTTGGTGTCGTGATCAAGCCCGACCAGGAATCCCAGCCCCCAGGCCAGGTGCATGATGATCAACACCAGCGGCAGCCGTGCCCGCGCGGCAGGGCTGAGGCCGGAAGCCGTTGCGGTACCAGCGATGATCAACAAGAGATAGCCCAGCGGTGCGAGCCAACCCAGCTTCAAGATCAACTTGTTGGTGATCATGCCAGCCAGTCCGCCCGAGATGCCGACACCGATCCCCATCACGGCGATCGGGGGTGCCAGATAGCGCAGCCCGGCCGTGTCGGGGTGTCGCCGGACCACCTCGCGGCGCCACTTTCCGGTCAGGTAGAACTGTGCGGTCAGCGCGCGCAACGTCGAGCGCGGCCGATAGGTGACCTTCAGCTCTGGGGAGAACCAGATCAGCTCGCCACGCTGCCGGAGCCGGTAGTTCAACTCCCAGTCCTGTGCCCGGTGCAGGGTCTCGTCGTAGCACCCCGCGTCCAGGAGTGCTTGTTTGCGGAAGACGCCGAGAAAAACCGTGTCGGCCGGCCCGGCGGGGGACTCCTCGAGGTGGAATTTCGAGCCGCCCAGGCCCAGCCGCGAGGTGTACGCGTACGCCACTGCCTCCTCGAAGGGTGACTGGCCCTGGGCATCCATCACCCCACCGACATTGGCCGCTCCGGTCTCCTCGAGCAGTTCGACGGCTCGCCTCAGGTAGCCGTCGGTGAGCTCACCGTGGCCGTCCACCCGGGCGACGATGTCGTAGTTCGCGGCGGCGATGCCCAGGTTGAGCGCGGTCGGCGTGCGACCGGTCGGATTGTCGACCACCTGCAGCCGGGCATCCCCCGCAGCCAGCTTTTCGGCGATCTCATGGGTGTGATCGGTGCTCGGTCCGATCGACATGATCACCTGCAGATCCCCGGGGTATTCCTGGTCAAGGATCCGCCGGACGGCGGCAGCCAGATGGCGTTCCTCGTTGAGGATCGGCATCACGACCGACACGCCGGGATACTGCGAGATCATCTCGCCATCCTGACAGGTCGACACCGGATGATCAGGCCGACCCCGCGGAGCACACCGAGTTGAGATCGTTCGTCCCACTGGTCGGCGCCGAGGGCTTGGTCGAAGCGCTGGACGACCCGCCGGACGGCTTGGTGCCGGCCGTCGCATGGCCGGACGGACTTGCCGTGGCCTTCGCCTTCTTGGCCGCCGCGCGCTGCGCCTTGGCCAGCTTGGCACCGGCATCGGTGGCCTTGGCCACAGCCGCCTTGGTGGTCTGGTGCATCAGGGCGAAGTCGGGGCTGCCCGGATAGATCATCGGCGGTACGAAGGCGACGCTGGCGATCGAGTGCCGTTTGGCCTTGCCGGCCAGGTCGATCAGCTTGTTGATCTCCGACGGGGGCACGTCGGTCTCGATGATCTGCTTGCCCGCGGCCGCGATCTTGTTGAATTTGGTGAGCACGGTGACCGGGTCGAGCTGGTTGAGCATCGCGTCCATCACACACTTCTGCCGGGCCATCCGCGCGTAGTCGGAATCGGCGTGCCGTGATCGGGCGTACCAGAGAGCGTGATAGCCGTCCATGTGCCGGGTGCCCGGTTCGATGTAGTGCTTGACCTTCTGGCCCGGCACCTGGCCGCCGATCGGCAGCTTCTTGTTGACCGTGATGGTGATCCCGCCGACCGCGTCGATCAGCTTCTGGAAACCCTTCAGGTCGATCAGCGCGTAGTAGTTGATCTTGAGTCCGGTGGCGCCCTCAACGGCCTCCTTGGTGGCCTGCGCACCCGGATTCTTCACGCCGGGATAGAGATCCTTGTGGGCCTCGGCGTAGGTGTAGACCGCGTTCAGCATGCAGCTGTGGTCGGCGCATCCGTAGCCGTTGGGAAAGACTTTGTGCAGCGGTGACGAGGCCGGGAACGGCACGTCCTCCAGGTTGCGCGGCAGGCTGAAGAGCACCGTACGTCCGGAGTCGGTGTCGATGCTGGCGACGGTGATGCTGTCCGGACGCAGACCGACCCGGTCCGAGCCCGCGTCGCCGCCGAGCAGCAGCACGTTGATCCGGCCGTCCTTGGCCACCTTGTCGCCACCGCCGGTGAAAACCGAGGACATGAAGTCGCGCTGGTCGGAGACGATCGATGCACTGGCGAACATGGCGCCGGTCACCAGGAACACCAGTGCGCCGCTGAGCATGGCGAACCCGAGACGGTGTTGTCGTGCCAGCTCCGGCGGCCGGCTGATCCGCCAGGCGTCGATCATCAGACCCGCCCAGCAGATCCCGAGGACGATCAGCAGACCCTGCAGCAGCCGCAGCGGGGCCTGGCTGGACATCAGCGTGATGAATGCGCTGCGACGGAAGAGGGCGAGGGCAACAGTCGCCAGCACCGCGACCACCAGCACCGCCCAGGTCCTCAGTGCGAACCGGCCCAGGCGCTTGCTTCCGGCGGCCATCTGGGCCGAGCCGGGAAGCACCAAGGTCATCAACAAGAAGGTCAGCCCGCGGCGGAGCTTGATCCGCTGGCTCTTCTGTTGGGTCGGGTTCGGACCTGCCGGACGGGAGGCAGGCGGCAGCGTTGTTGCGGTCACCGGCGCGCCTTTCAGTTGGGGAAGGTATCCGTGCGCCCACCCGCTCGGTCGGCCGACGTACAGATGACCTCAGTATTCCGGCCCTCCGGCGACGATGCCGGGCCGACTCGCCGGTCACAGGTACTTTGGTGGAATGGCATCCAGTCACGACGACGATCTCGACTGGCTCTACCACCGCGACCCGAAACAGTCGCGGGACCAGGAGCCCGAGCCGACCCGCCTGCTGCCGCAGCAGGAACCGGCGGCGTACGACCCTAATCCGCAGGTCGAGAGCCGGCAACCTACGCAGCGCGCTCCCCAACCGCCGCAGGAACCGCCCTCCCAGCCGCCGGTCGCACCGCCGCAACCCGCCCGGGCACCGCGTCCGCCGCGGAAGCGGAGGGTCGGGCGGCGAATCGCCGCCGGGATCGCGATCTTCCTGGCGGCCGTGCTGGTCTGGCTGGTCGCGGTTCCGATCTACGCCTGGAGCCATGTCAACCGGGTCGCGTTCGAGCCGTCCGGGAGTCGTCCGGCGGACCAGCCCGGCACCCTCTACCTGATGGTCGGCTCGGACTCTCGCGCCGGACTGACCAAGGAGGAGCAGAAGAAGCTCGGAACCGGACATGACGCGGGCCAGCGGACCGACACGATCATGCTGCTGTACGTCCCGCCAGGCGGGCAGCCGGCGCTGATCTCGATTCCGCGCGATTCCTATCTGCCGATCCCCGGGTACGGCTCCAACAAGATCAACGCGGCCTACTCCTTCGGTGGGGCCAAACTGCTGACCAAGACCATCGAGAAGAACACCGGGCTGCGGGTCGACCAGTACACCGAGGTCGGCTTCGCGGGGTTTGTGGACGTGATCGACGCGATCGGCGGCATCCACGTGTGCCTGAAGCAACCGATCAAGGATCACGACGCGCACATCAACCTCAAGAAGGGCTGCCAGACTCTGGTCGGCAAGGACGCGTTGGGATACGTCCGCGAACGCCATGCCGACCCGCATGGTGATCTTGGCCGGGTCGAGCGGCAGCGCCAGGTTCTCGGCGCCATGGCCAAGAAGGCCGCCTCGCCCGCGACGATCGTCAACCCGATGCGCTATTGGCGGCTGGCCAACTCCGGCACCGATTCGCTGGCTGTCGGTGAGAACGCCTCGATGTTCTCCGCCATGAAGATGATCATCGCGCTCGGCCGGGTCTCCAGCGGCAACGGCCTGACGCTCACGGTTCCGATCGCCAACGCCAACGCCACGACCTCGGCCGGTTCGTCGGTGCTGTGGGACAACGCCAAGGCCAAGGAGATGTTCGGCGACATCGCGCGGGGCGATACCAGCAATCTGAAGAAGTTCGCTACCAAATAGGTAGCTAGTGTTGCGCGTCATTAATTCGTTTACAGTGTGGGATGATGGTGTATGCCATCAACTGTGTTCGAGGT
>NZ_BMMZ01000016.1 GCF_014646195.1 Microlunatus endophyticus | reverse complement strand
ACCACCAAGAACACCCAAACCGTCACCGATGTCCTGATGCAGAACCGTCACCGATGTCCTGCGAGATGACAACTCGGCAATCTGAGCCACCTGTCGGAATCGAACCGACGACCTATTCATTACGAGTGAATCGCTCTACCGACTGAGCTAAGGTGGCGCACTCCCGGTCCGACAAGCTTTCCGGCAGCGGCAGCCAACTATATCGGCGGCACCGACGCGGGTGGAAATCGAATGCCGCCGGTCGAACCGGGCCACCCGCTGCGTGGCTACATCGGCCCCGTGGCCACCGGGGATCGTACGCAACAAGTTCAGGTGATGGAGCACGTCACCCGGGAGACGGCCGTACTGGTTGCTGGAGGATCCTCAGCCCTGTCTCGTCGGCCGGATGACCAGTTCGCCGATCTCGACATCCCAGGGCTGGTCGATCGAGAACTCGATCGCTCGCGCGACGGCATCCGGATCGATGGCGAAATCATCCATGCCCTGCTGGATTCCCGCCAGCACCTCCTCGTCGGTGATCGTGGAGGCGAACTCGGTGCGTACGTAGCCCGGAGAGATCGCGGTCGTCTTGATCGTGCCGTCCGTCGACTCCTGCCGGAGACCCTCCAGGATCGTGCGGACAGCATTCTTGATGCCGCCGTAGACCGCCATCGTCGGCAGGATCTTGAGTCCGGCGGTCGAGACGATCGTGACGAAGTGACCACGGCCTTGTCGCCCGAACACCGGGAGCGCCGCGTCGATGCCATGCAGCACACCGCGGAGGTTCACGTCGATCATCGCCTCCCACTCGTCGGTGCGCCGGGCCGACAAGCGCGAGATGGGCCCGATTCCTGCGCTGCTGACGAGGACGTCGAGCTTGCCGTACTCGGTGACGGCGCGCTGTACGAGACGCTGCAGGTCTGCAGCGTTCGTCACATCGGTCGGCACGGCCTCCGCTCGTCCGCCCGCAGCACGGATGTCGTCCACCAGCACGCCGAGCCGGTCCGTGCGTCGCGCACCGAGGACGACGGCCGCACCGGCGCGGGCCAGCCTCCGCGCCGTCGCGGCGCCGATACCGCTGCTTGCTCCGGTGATGGCGACAACCTGATCCATGGGATAGCTTCTTTCTCTGAAACGGACACTGTGTCCGGTATCAGTAAAGCGGACATCATGTCCGTTTTCAAGAAGGGTGGGCCGGCATGCGAACTGACGGGTCGCGTAACCGCGCGGCGATCCTCGATGCCGCCCGGGAGATGGTCTCCGAGCCGGGGGAACTGCATCTGAGTGCGGTCGCGAAGAAGGCCGGCGTCGGTCAGGGCACGCTCTACCGACACTTCGCCTCCCGCGACGACCTCCTCGCCGCGCTGTACACCGATGAGATCGACGACCTCGTCGACGCTGCGGAATCGTTGGTCGCCGCGCACGCCCCTGACGAGGCCCTGCGACGTTGGTTCGAACGACTGGCGGCCTACGCGCGGGTCAAGGTGGGAATCATCGAAGTGGTCGAGGCGTCGGTCTGGGCGGACATGTCTTCGACCACACACGACAAGCTCGGACGGGCGCTCACGACACTGCTCGCGGCCGGGGTCGAGTCGGGACAGGTACGGCGGGACGTCGACCCCCGTGACGTCATCCTGTTGTCGTGGTTCCTGGCCCACGTCGGCGCCGACGAGTGGCGCGATCGGGTGCCACGGCTGCTCGACGTCCTGCTCGACGGGCTGCGGACGCGCGAACGCTAGTTCGGGCAGGTGCTGCTCGCCGGCACCGTCGCACTGTCGAAGTAGTCGATCACCTTGGTCTGCACGCACCGACTCTGGTCGAAAGCCAGATGCCCGTCAGCGTCCAGGGTGATCAACCGGCTGCTGGTCAGCGCATCGTGCATGTGTTGGGCGTATTCGTACGGCGTGGCCGGGTCCCCGGTCGTGCCGAGGATCACGACCGGGGTCTGGCCCGAGTAGCTGATCTTGTGCTGGGTGTCGTTGCTGGACTTCACCGGCCACGTCGCGCAGGTCAGGTCGGGGCCGATCAGCTGGCCGAGGGTCCTTGCCCGCTGTTCGTCGGCCGCCCATGCCTTCAGCTCGGCGGCTGCACCGGTATTCGGCTCGTCAGCACACAGGATCGCCGGGAACGCGGCGTTGAACTGGTCGAAGTGCCCCGAACCGTCGCGCTCGTAATACGCATACGCCCAGCTCAGCAGCACGCTCCCGTTGTGGGCGTAGATCGCCAGCTCCAGGCCCTTGAGCAGTTGCGGCCAGCTGCTCGCCGGCGCATACAGCGCGTACAGCAGACCACTGGTCGCCAGCGCCTGACTCAGCTGTCGCTGGCCGGCGGCGATCGGATGTTGATCAAGCTGCTGCAGAAAACTCCCGACCGTCGTCAGCACCTTCTGCTTGCTGCTGCCCAGCCTGCAGTCCTGCTGCGCACACCAGGTCGCGAAGTTGCCCAGCGTGCGGTCGAATCCGTCCGCCTGGCTGACCGTCGGCGTGCTGCCCACGTCGGTGGCCCCGTCCAGGACCATCCGGCCGACCCGGTCGCCGTACATGGTCGCGTACATCGCCCCGATCGTCGTCCCGTAGGAGAAACCGAAGTAGTTCATCCGCGGTTCACCGAGCAGCCGGCGCAGCAGATCAAGATCACGAACGGTGTCGGCGGTCGAGAGGTGTTCCAGCAGCGCACCGGACTTCGCCAGGCAGGCCTGACCGAAGGCGGTGTTCAGGTTGATCAACCGCTGCACCTCTCGCGGAGTGTCCGGCGAGTAGTCGATTCCGATCAGATCGTCCATCTGCTGATCGGTGAAACACCGCACCGGCGTGGAGTTTCCGGTGCCGCGCGGATCCCAGCTGACGATGTCGAACCGGGCGCGCAGCCCGTGATCATCGAAGTAGTCGAGGAAATCGACACCGGAGGCGCCCGGTCCGCCCGGGTTGGTGAAGATCGAACCCTCCGGATGGGCAGCGGTGCTCGGCGTCCGCGCGATCGCCAGAGTGATCGCCGTCCCGTTCGGATGCGCATAGTCCAACGGCACCAGCACCGTCGCACACTGTTTGGTGCGGTCACCGTGCGTGGCGCAGGCCCGCCAGTTGATCTTCTGACCGGTGTAGCGGGACATCCCGTGACCGGACGGTGGATCGACCATGCCTGGCGGCCGGACCGACGGCACCGGCTCGACCGGACGGGCGGTCGAGCCGGCAGTGACCGGAGGGCGAGCGCCACTGGGCTGTGGGATCTTCGGCTGCGGCGGATGAGGTTGCTGGGTGCAGGCCGTGATCATCAGCAGCACCGCGACGAGCGCGTACGCCAGTCGGGTCCGTGCGCTGATCACCCGACGAGAGTACTTGGCCGGCGGTTGCGTCTGCTCAGTCCGCTGTCGGCTCCGGCTCGCCGCGGCCGCGATAGGCCGCGCGCGAGCCGCAGACCGAAGCTCGCGAACACGAGGTCACGGCACCGGAATCGCGCATCCGGACCACGACGGAATCGGCCGGCACCTGATGAGCCACCACCACGCCGTCACCCTGCTCGGTGCTGACTCGGGACCCGACGGCCGGTGCCGTCCGGGCGAATTCGGCGTACAGCGGGTGCTCGTATTTCAGGCAGCACATCAGCCGGCCGCAGGCGCCGGAGATCCGCAATGGATTGGCGGGCAGATCCTGGTCCCGGGCCATCCGCAGGCTGACCGGCTCGAAATCCTTCAAGAAGGTGGCACAACACAATTCCCGGCCACAACTGCCGACGCCCCCGGTCAGCCGGGAAGCGTCCCGGGCACCGACCTGCCGCAGGCCGATCCGCGATCTCAGCGCCCGGGCAAGATCGCTGACCAGCGATCGGAAGTCGACGCGGTGCGGAGCGGTGAAATAGACCACCACCAGTTGATCAACCTGCGGATCGTGATCAAGGTAATCGATCCCGACGACCTTCATCGCAAGGTCATGTTTCTTGATCAACTTCTTGGCGACGATCTTCGCCTCGGCACGACGCCGCCGATTCGCCGCGTCCCGTTCAAGATCATCGGCCGAGGCCTTTCCTCCACAGACGGGCAGGTCACCGAAATCCTCGCTCACCCACTCGGGTGCCCACACGCATTCGGCGACCTCGGCCCCGGAGTCGGTCGGCACCAGCACCCGGTCGCCGACGGCATAATTCTGCCCGCCGGAGTCCAAGTAGTAGAGCCGCCCGTACCGCTCGAAGCTGACGGCCATGATCTGTGCCATGGACAAGACCGTAGTAGGACAGCCCTTCGGGCGCCAGCGATCAGCCCGCCGGACGCAAGCATCCCGCGCCGGACGAACCGACGCGGGATGCTGTGTCGTGCGCGGGACGGCAGGGCCCGTCCCAGTTCGACCCGAGGTCGAATCAGAGCTCGATGGTCTGACCGACCTCGATCAGATCAGGGTTCGAGATCTTCTTGTGGTTGATGCTCCACAGGGCAAGCCAGCCGCCCTTGACGTGGTGCTTGGTCGCGATCGCGGACAGCGAGTCGCCGCCCTTGACCGTCACATGCTTGCCATTGCCCTGGTAGGCGTGCTTCGGCAGCTGGTACTGCGGTGCCGGATCGGAGTAGCTACCGGTGCTGTGCCGCGGGGTGTAGCTGCTCGAGGTGTTGGAGCTGTAGCTCTTGGTCGAGTAGCTGTGGTTGGACGAGTAGCTCTTGGTGGATCGCGACGAGCTGAAGTTGCTCGACGAGTGCGAGCTGCCGCTGTAACTGGTGGCGTTGCCGTTCGACTTCGTGAGCCCGGCACGCGGGCCACAGACCGGCCACGCACCCGCACCCTGGCCAGCCAGGACGCGCTGAGCAACAGCCTTCTGCTCGGACTTGGAGGCGTTGGCCGGATTGCCGCTGCCGCCGTACGCGTTCCAGGTGGACTGGGTGAACTGCAGGCCGCCGTAGAAGCCGTTACCGGTGCTGATGCCCCAGTTGCCGCTGCTTTCACACTGCGCCACCTGATCCCACACGTCTGCGTGAGCCGGGGTTGCGGTCGCCAGGCCGATTCCTGCAGACAGAGCGACAGCCGCTCCTGCACCCAGAACCCGCGCGGTGATCTTGGAGTTGGACAAGTCCTCTTCCCTTCCTGACCTGCGCCGGCGAGAGATGGCGTACGACGGGCTGTCAGGTGCCCGGCGCGATTGGCCGGCGAAGCGGTCTTATATGCCACTCCGTCGCCCAAGCCATTCCTCGTGGAACCGCAGTCTGCTCGGGAATTCTGACCAGGCTCACGCCCGATCGCATCCGTCGCTGACCCCCAGCGGCCCCACCCTCACCTTCGCCCGGGACTTTCCCGGCGATCGGTCCCCGAGTTCCGACGGGTCCTGACCGACGACCCGGCTGCGGTGAGGTTCGGCGCAAACCGGGTACGTGCCAGCCACACGTCTGATGCAGCTGGTAGCCCCGCCTCTTCACCGTCATCCCCGTTGATAACGTTTCGGACACGGAGCACGGCCACCGTAGGAATCGCCGGAAGGCATTGCAAATTCGGAAACGTTTGCAGGGCCGCACGCGCGAGGGTGCCCTTCAAGTCCAGTTGTAGTTTCAATCAAAGCTGCACGATTTTCGGCTCAGTTCTTGCCAAGGCTCCCGCGCGAATCGCCGAGACCACGGGATCCGCCCTTGCTGAGCAAAAAGAAACCCTGGATCGGCAGGATCCCTCTCAGGCTGGACACCGGGCCGAGCGTCTCCGTCACCCTTCGACCAGGCCGATCATCGTCGCCTCGACCGCCAGTAGCGGGGCCACATTGTTCTCCAGCGCCTCCCGGCAGCCGAGCAGAGCGTCGATCCGCCGCAGCGTCGATTCCGGTGTGGTCCGGTGCGCGTGCCGGTTGATCTGCTCGGTCAGCTCGGTGTTCACCAGCATCGCCGCGCTGCCTGTCTGGACGCTGAGCACATCGCGGTAGAAGCCTGTGAGCTCGGTCAGCGCGCGGTCGATCGCGTCCCGCTGCAGCCGTTTGGACCGGGCCCGCTGCTGCTCGGTGAGATCCTTCAGTGCAGCCTGCGCCTGCCGCGGTTTGGCGCCCTTGGTGCCGAAACCGAGCGCCTGTTCCAACTCGGCCCGCTCCCGGGCGTCCAGTTCGGCAGTCATCGAGTCGGCCTCGGCAGTGCAAGCCGAGATCAGGTCGGCCGCTGCCTCCAGGCAACCGCCGAGTCCGGTCAACCGGTCGGGGATCCGCAGGACCTGTTGCCGCCGCTCCCGGGCCTGCGGATTGCGGGCCAGCGCCCGAGCTCGACCGATGTGGCCCTGCGACGCCCGGGCCGCGTAGTCGGCCAGTTCTGCGTCGATCCCGTCGCGCGTTTGCAACAGCCCGGCCACCGCCGGGACGGTCGGGGTGTGCAGCTGCAGCGCCCGGCAACGGGAGCGGATGGTGACCACGACGTCGTCGGCGGTCGGTGCGCACAGGATCCAGACCGTCTTGGCCGCCGGCTCCTCGATGCTCTTCAGCAGTGCGTCCGCGCCACGTTCGGTGACCCGATCGGCGTCCTCGACCACCAGCACCTGGCGACGTCCGAGGGTCGGGCTCATCGCAGCCCGGCGGACCAGTTCGCGGACCTCGTCCACACCGATCGACAACTGCTCCGTCCGCACCAAGGTCACGTCCGGATGGGCGCCGGAGATCGCGGTACGGCATTGGTGGCAGTGTCCGCAGCCGCCGTCGGGGCATTGCAGGGCGGCAGCGAACGATCGAGCCGCATTGGAGCGGCCGGATCCGGGCGGGCCGGTGATCAGCCAGGCATGCGACATCGCGTGCGCTCCGCCGGCGACCGCCCGCTGCAGGATGGCGACCGGACCCTCCTGCCCGACCAGATCCGCCCAGACCCCGGTCAGCACGGACGGGGTGCTCGCTGTCGCTGACGTCATGCACCGATTCTGCCTGCCGGCGCCGACAGCCCGCCAACCGATCGGCCGGCCCAGTCGTGGCAGTCAGTCGTCGGAGTCAGTCGTCGGAGATGGTCACCGTGGAGCCGGAGGCTTCGAACCGGATGCAGGCACGCCCGCCGACTGGGAAGGTGATCAGCGGGCTGGTGTGGCCGAAATCAACTCCGGCGAGGACCGGTTTGCCGACCAGGGAGGGCTGCCTGCTGATGATCTCCTCCAGCACGTCGGTCGTCACGGCGCTGGACCGCTGGAAGCGACCGATCACGAGCCCGGTGACCCCGGGAGCGTCCGGTAGTTGGAGCAGGGAGGTGAGGTTGCGGGCGAATTCGACCGGATTGGTCAGGTAGTCGTCCTCCAGGAACAACAGTGCCCCGTCAAGTGACGGCATGCAGTCGGTCCCTTGCAGCAGGTTGAGCGTGCAGAGGTTGCCGCCGACGATCCGTCCTGATGCCACGCCGACACGCAACGGCGTCCAGCCGGGATTGGCGATGACTTCACGATGATCTTGATCCGCGAACCACGGGTCGTCGGTCCATTCCGTCGACGGCTCGAGCTCGATCGGCTCGTCGGCCATCAGCGCGGCCCCGAACCAGCGTCCGGTCGGCTCGAAATGATCACGCATGCCGAAACTCGACCAGTGCGGCCCGGAGTAGGTGATCATCCCGGTCCGGGCCAGGATCGCATTCTGCAGTGCGGTGATGTCGGAATAGCCGCAGAAGATCTTGGGATGCGCCGCGATCAGCTCCCAGTCCAGATACGGGAGCAGCTCGTTGCTGTTGAATCCGCCGATCACGGTCAGGATCCCGGCAACGTCCGGATCGGCGAAGGCCGCATGCAGATCGGCCACCCGAGAGGCGATCGGCGAACTGCGGAAGGCGTCGTCCTCGTCGACATGATCACCGAAGGTCAGCGTCAGACCAAGATCGGCAAACCGCCGGTTGATCCAGCGGGTGTTGTCGTTCTCCATGATCAGGGTCCGGGAGCGGGCCGGGGCAACGACCCGGATCGTGTCTCCGGGCTGGAGCTTGGGCGGAATGATCGTCGGCAGCACATCCGCAGGCTAGCGGCGGACGGCCGACCGCGCCCCCGTAATATCGGGCGCATCGCCGGCCACCAAGGGAGTCCCGACCGATGACAGCCGTACCGTCTGCCGCAGCCCAGCCCGCCCAGCCCACTCGGCCCGCCCAGCCCGCCGTCCACCGGATCGCCGTGATCCCGGGCGACGGAATCGGCCGCGAGGTCGTGCCGGAAGGCCTGCGCAGTGTGCGGCGGGCAGCCGAGATCTTCGGCATCGAGCTGGAATCCGAGCAGTTCGACTTTGCCAGCGTCGACTACTGGCAGCAGCACGGCACGATGCTGCCCGACGACTGGTTCGAGGTGCTGCGGGGGTTCGACGCGATCTTCTTCGGCGCGGTCGGCTGGCCGGCCGTCGTACCGGATCACGTGTCCCTGTGGGGATCGCTGATCCAGTTCCGCCGGCGCTTCGACCAGTACGTCAATCTCCGCCCGGTACGCCTCTTGCCGGGTGTGCCGGCACCGCTGGCCGATCGTGCACCGGGCGACATCGACTTCGTCGTGGTGCGGGAGAACACCGAGGGCGAGTATTCGAGCATCGGCGGCCGGATCTTCGACGGCACCGATCGCGAGACCGTGGTCCAGGAGACGGTGATGACCCGGACCGGTGTGGACCGGATCGTGGACTTCGCCTTCCAGCTGGCACAGCGACGCGGCGGTCATCTGACCTCGGCGACCAAGTCCAACGGGATCTCGATCACGATGCCCTACTGGGACGAACGGGTCGCCGCGCTGGCCGAGAACTATCCCGACATCACCGTCGACAAATTCCACATCGACATCCTGGCGGCGCATTTCGTGTTGCATCCGGACTGGTTCGACGTGGTGGTCGCCTCGAACCTCTTCGGCGACATCCTGTCCGATCTCGGGCCGGCCTGCACCGGGACGATCGGCGTCGCGCCGAGCGGCAACATCAACCCGACCGGTGAGTTCCCGTCGCTGTTCGAACCGGTGCACGGCTCAGCGCCCGACATCGCCGGGCGCGGTATCGCCAACCCGATCGGCCAGATCTGGGCGGGTTCGCTGATGCTTGATCACCTCGGGCATCCGGAGGCCGCTGCAGCGATCGTGGCAGCGGTCGAGCGGGTACTCGACCGGGGTGACCTGCGCACTCCCGATCTTGGTGGTACGGCCTCCTGCGAAGAGCTCGGCACGGCGATCGCCGAGGCGATCGCGAAGTAGCTCCCGCGAAACGTCGGATTTGCGGGGACCCGTTCGACGTCCGGATGGAGGCGATCAGCCCGGTCGCCCAGGATCCCAGGAGTGATCAGATGATGGATGCGGATCTGGAGCGGAGCGCCCGGCGGATACACGGACTCGTGGAGTCCATCCACGTCGTCACGTACTTCGCCGAGGAACCGAGCGCGGCGCTGGCGGCGCTCGGCCTGCGCGACAACTACTGGGACGGCTACTTCGCCGGCCGTGCGGCGCCGCTCGGGCGGGCCCCGGCCGAGGTTGTGCACGCGATCTTCTACAACTTCGCCGACGGCGAGGTCGCCCGCCACATCCCTCGGGTCTGGACGATCACCACACCCGAGGCCGCGCTGGCCACACGCCAGGAAGGCAGCGTCGCCGCCCTGCGGCGGATCCTCGGTCACCTCGCCGACTCGCCCGGACTCGTACGAGCCGCCGATCTCGCCACCAAGGCCGGCCTGGCTGTCCCGATCGTCGGACGTCCGCTCTACGCCGGCCTACGGCGGCTGTCCGTCCCGGATGATCCGGTAGCCAGGCTCTGGCACGCAGCCACCCTGATCCGCGAGCACCGCGGCGACGGCCACACTGCGGCACTGGTCGCCGCGGGCATCGGCGGCACCGAAGCGCACGTCCTGCACGCTCTCTTCGAGGGCACGCCGGCCGAGAAGTACGGCCGGGTGCACCACCTGCCCACTGCCCAGCTCGGAGCCGTCGTCGCCGGGATGCGCGTGCGCGGGCTGATCGACGACTCCGGGTGGCTGAGTCCGGTCGGCCGGCAGACCAAGATCGAGATCGAGGCAGCCACCGATCGGCTGGCGACTGCGCCGCTGGCAGCGCTGGACCCGGGCGAGCTGGAGCAACTGATCACCGACCTGGACACGATCTGCGCGGTCCTGGACGCGGCCGGCTCGCGTTAGTCGTATTCGGCGGAAGCTCATCAAGGGTGGCCGGAGTACTGACGTGGAGCAAGCACCTCGCCGGTGGTACCGAGCTGAAGCAAAGGCCGTGCGCGCCATCGCAAACGTGACAGTCGGGAAGCCGGCGGCCGAAGCGCTACCAGCCGCACCGTGAGTGTGCAGCCGCCGCATGGAGTCAAGGGCGCACCGTTCACCGTGCCCCCTGGGCACATGGCTTCACCGGAGCGACGACCTCCGACTACAGTCACCGCTCGTGAAGGACGTTGCCTCCCGCCTGCCGTCGGCTGCCATGCTCCCACTCGGATCGATCACCGCCCAGGGCTGGCTGCGTGATCAACTCCGGCTCCAGGCCGACGGCCTGACCGGACAACTGGAGGACATCTGGCCCGACGTCGGCCCGGCCAACGCCTGGCGCGGCGGACACGGCGACGACTGGGAGCGCGGGCCCTACTACCTCGACGGACTCGTCCCGCTGGCGTACGCCCTGGGCGACGAGACGCTGCAAGCGAAGGCCCGGCCGTGGATCGAGGCGATCCTGGCATCGCAGACCGGCGACGGCTGGTTCGGTCCTACCACCAATGACGACTGGTGGCCGCGGATGGTCGCGCTCAAGGTGCTCACCCAGCACGCCGAGGCGTCCGGCGACGAACGCGTGATTCCCTTTCTGCAAAGGTATTTCCGCTATCAGGCCGACCACCTGCCGGCCCGCCCGTTGCGGTCATGGGGCTGGGCCCGCGGAGCGGACAACAGCTTGTCGATCTTGTGGCTGTACGAGCGAACCCAGGAGGACTGGCTGCTTGATCTTGTCGACCTGATCGGCAGCCAGACGATCGACTGGAACAGCTATCTCGGCCACGATCTGATCACCGGGCCGGCGCGGATCTTCCGGCATCGTGATCACTGCGTGAATGTGGCGATGGGGCTGAAGAAGGGCGCGGTCGACTGGGCCCGGGATGGACGCGACGAGCACCGCGAGGAGACCGAGCGCGCATTCGCGAATCTCGACCGCTGGCACGGCCAGGCCCACGGTTGGTTCTCCGGTGACGAGTTCCTCGGCGGCCGCGAGGCCACGGCCGGTATGGAGACCTGCCAGGTCGTCGAGTCGATGTTCAGTTGCGAAGTGCTGGCGGCCACGTTCGCCGATGCGCTGCAGGGCGACCGGCTGGAATCGCTGGCGTTCAACCAACTGCCGGCATCCTGCGATCCGCGGATGCTGGCCCGCCAGTATCTGCAACAGGCCACCCAGATCGAAGTGTCGGTCGCGCACCGCAACTGGACCCACTCCGGAGACGACACCAACATCTTCGGGCTCGAGCCCAACTTCGGCTGCTGCACCGCCAACCTGCATCAGGGCTGGCCGAAATTCGTGTCCAGCCTGTGGATGCGGTCGATCAATGGCGGGCTGCGGTCGGTCGCGTACGCCCCGGCAAGCATCCGGACCATGATCGACGATCACGAGGTCAGTCTGGTCGTCGACACCGACTACCCCTTCGAGGAGACGGTGACGATCACCGTCGAGACCCAGAGCGCGGAACCGTTCCCGCTCCAGCTGCGGATCCCGACCTGGGCCGATCATCACCGACTCGTCGTGGACGACCTCCCGGCCGCAGACCCGGTCCAGGATGGCCACGTCGTGCTGCACCGATCCTGGCAGGGCCGGCACGTGATCGAGTTGACGTTGCCGATGGCGGTCCGGATCCAGCGTCGGGAGCGGCAGTCGGCTGCCGTCTTCTTCGGGCCGCTGTCCTTGGTCCATCCGCTGGGTGAGAACTGGATCCCGGTCGACGGAGCGCCCGGACTGGGCGAGTGGGAGATCCATCGCCGCCGCTCGTTCAACGTCGCCCTGTCGGAGCTGGAGAGCTCCGTCGCGTGGCCGGTCGCCCGCCGCCCTGTCCCGGCCGTCCCGTTCGGACTGACCGGACCGCAACCCGGTCAGGGGTCGCCGCTGATGGTCAGCGCGACCGGCGCCCGTGCGACCAGCTGGACCGCTGACGGTGCCCAGGCATCGCCACCACCCGCCAGCCCGGTTTTCGATCATGGGCCCTTCGAACGGGTCGACCTGGTGCCGTACGGGACTGCGCGGCTGCGGGTCGCCGAATTCCCGGTGATCGGGAGCTGGGACGACGCGGACGAGCTCTAGAAGCTCCGGTGTCTCACGCTTGGTTCTCCTCGACCGGTCCGGAGACCCGTGCGAAGCTCCTGGCGAACCGGCCGGCCGACCACAGGCCGAACGCGATCAATACGATCAGCAACAGGCCGAGCGCGAGCAGCCGCCCGTCGATCGGACTCGCCGGAGCGCCGGCGGCCTCCTTGCGCGCCGACCCGGACAGGAATGGTACGACCATGATCACCAGGCCGCCGATCACGGCCTCGATCCGGACGACCCTGCCGAGATGCCGGATCGCCACCTCGGCACCTCCGCGGGCGCCGAGCCGGGCGATCCTGGGTAGCAACACCTGCTGGTTGTAGCCACCGGCTACGATCATGATCAAGACCAACGTGATCTTGGTCGCCAGGAAGCGCCCGTATGGTGTGCTGAGGAACTGCCCCGGCGATCCGACGTGCTTCCAGGTCAGCCACAGTCCGGAGATCAGCACGCCGCCGACACACACCGCGGCGACGTGGCTGAACCGGCTCCAGATCGTCGACCAGATCGGGGCGACACCACCCGATCGCCGGTCCCGGACGGCCAGCAGTCCGAGTCCGAAGACGCCGCCGACCCAGACGCCGGCGGTCACGATGTGCACTTGGATCAACAGTGTCTGGACAAGATCGTCGCCGGTCAGCGCGTCGGCGGTGGTTGGCAGCGCCGAGACGGTCGTACCGAAGAGCGCGAGGACCAGACCGGCGGCGACGCCGCGGCCGCGGACCCGGCGGAACCGCGACGCCAGCAGCGCCGCACCGGCCACGACCAACAGCCCGTACTGGATCAGCGCCAGCAGGCCCGCGCTGACCCAGTCCCCGTCGTCGGCCGGGGCCGTGACGAATCGTGACATCACCGCAGGCGAGAAGGCGCCGAGGTAGTTCGGGTGATCTTCGGAGCGCGCGATCGTGACGGCGAGGTCGGCATAGCTGGCGATGATCAGGACGCCACCGACGACCGACAACACGCTCCGCATCCGGGTCCGCAGCCCGAGGCTGTCAGCACGATCCCGCCCGTCTCCCGGGCGCAGCACGAAAAGATAGGTCGCAGCCAGGCCGATGGCTGCCAGCAGCCCGGCGTCGTAACAGAGCGTGATCAGGATTCGCGGGAGCGCCGGAAGCACGTACGGCGAAGCCGAAGAAGCGTTCATATTAGGGAAGGCTAACCTAAATCTCATGACGGTACGCGTCGGCTACCCCCTGATGATCACGTTGTGGGCAGCAGGTCAGGAGTCGAGGAGACCGGCGACCCTGGTGCGGACCGCGGCAGCGACCGCGTCGCGGGAGTCTCGGGCCGGCAACACCAGGTACCGCTCCGGATCGCGTCCGGCCAGCTCGCGGAAGTGGTCCCGTACGGTCCTGTGGAAGTCGTCGCCCGCGGCCTCGATCCGGTCCCGGACGTCGATCCCGCCCATCAGCTCGGTCGGGTCACCGTCCAGCAACACGGTCAGGTCAGGCCGCAGGTCGTCGGTGGCCCACCGGGCAATGTGTTCCACCTCGGCCAGGTCGAGCACCCGGCCGGCACCCTGGTAGGCCAACATCGAATCGACGTAACGGTCGCAGACCACGACCTCGCCGCGGGCCAGCGCCGGACGGACCACCGTCTGCAGGTGGTGGGCCTTGTCCGCCGCATACAACAGCGACTCGGCCTTGGGCGCGAGGTCCCCGGTCGCCGGATCGAGCACGATGCCGCGGATCTGCCGGCCGACCGCGGTATCGCCGGGTTCGAAGGTCCGCAGATGCGGGCGCCCGGTCTCGGCCAGCCAGTCACAGAGCAGCCCGACCTGGGTCGACTTCCCGGCCCCCTCGCCGCCCTCGAAGACCACGAACAGTCCCCTGCTCACGATGCTGGTCCGCTCATGACCGCTTCCCGGCCCGGGCGGCCTTCCGCCAGGCGTCCAGGAACGCATCCCGGGCCTCGGCCTGTCGTTGCTTGTGCCGCTGGTAAGCACGCCCCAGCTCGAACGCATCGGCCGGAGTGGAGAATCGGGCCTGCCGCTGGGCATCGTCGCCCTGCTCCGCCTGAGCCCTGGCCTCGATCAGCAGTTCGATCGGGCGCCGCAGCCGACGGGCGGCCCGACGGTCCCGCTTGGCCACGACCATCCGGGCCAGCCCGTCGATCCGGGCGACCTCCTCGGCGCTGAGGGCTGCGACCGACCAGTCCTCGGTCCGCGACCGCGGACCGAGCCGGTCGGCCTCCTTGATCAACTTGGCGACCGCGTCGGCGAGCAGGCCGGCCAACGTCTCCGCTGCCGGCAGGTCCAGCGCTTCCGCCTCGACGCGGGGAGCGCGTACGGCGCTGACCAGCAACTCCAACAGCCGCAGGTAGCGCTCCCGGCGCAGCACAGAACGCACCCGATCGCCCTCGTTGCTGGTGCCCTCCAGCGCCGAGACCAGCCAGCCGAGTTCTTCGTCGATCTCGGCCAACCAGTCCGGGTCGAGTGCCGACGCAAGCCCGTTCAGGTCACCGCGCAGGCCGGACACGACCGACTGCAACAGTTCGCCGGCCTCCGGCTCATCGCCCCGGGCGGAGAGGTCGGCGGTGATCAACTCCAGCAACCTTCCGGCCAGCACCGCCTCGACAAAGGTCTCGAAGCTCGACTTCTCGTCGACCGGCCGCGGATACGGGTAGTCGGTTGGTCCCGTCGCCGGGGTCCCGAGCCGCGTCGCCAGGGCCGGGAACCCTTCGATCTGGGTGCCGCCGGCGGCGACCATCGCGCTGACCAGCCAGATCTCCTGCTCGGCCGTGAAGCTGCCGGCTGGGTCGATGGTGATCTCGCGATAGCGGGCGGTGGTCACACCGCCACGCCGGATCGTCACCCGGTCGTCCTGCAGGTAGCACAACGGTTGGTCGCCGTCGGCGGCGCGGAATTCGAAGGTCTGCCGCTCGATGCTGATCGCCGCCACCGGCCCGAGTGCGCCCCGCCGGCGGAAGGGCAGCACGATGTCGGCGATGTCGTCGGGAAGGTCACCGACTGCGAACGGCTCAACCCGCTCGGCGGGCAGCAACGGCTGCCACTCCGGCGCGCGCAGGCACCAGTCGCCACGGCCGTCGATCACCCGGTGCGCCAACTCCAGCCCGGAACGGATCATCCGATGATCGGCGACGTCCAGCAATGTCACCTCGGCTGCGTACGTGGTGTCCCGGCCGGCCAGCGCCACGACCCGGGCCAGGCCGAGGTCGGCATTGTCCAGCCGGGCGGGAACAGCCGTGAACGGGAGATCGAAGAGCAGCGGCTCTCCGGCCGGACCTGACTTGGTCACGCTTCCGTGGCCGTCGCCTTCTTGGCCGGCGCCTTCTTGGCGGTGCTCTTCTTCGCCGTGGTTTTCTTAGCTGTCGTTTTCTTGGCTGTGGTCTTCTTGGCCGCAGTCTTCCGGCCCGACCGCTTGGCCGGCGCCGGACCCTTGGCACGCTTCTCCGCCAGCAACTCCGCGGCCCGTTCGGCGGTGATCGTTTCGATCTCGTCGTCGCGGCGCAGGGTCGCGTTGTACTCCCCGTCGGTGACGTAGGCGCCGAACCGGCCGTCCTTGATCACCATCGGCTTGCCGCTGACCGGGTCGTTGCCCAGTTCCTTCAACGGTGGCTTGGCGGCGGCGCGGCCACGCTGTTTGGGCTGGGCGTAGATCTTCTCGGCCTCGTCCAGGGTGATCTCGAAGATCTGTTCCTCGCTTGCCAGCGACCGGGAATCCGTGCCCTTCTTCAGATACGGGCCATACCGGCCGTTCTGGGCGGTGATCTCGACCCCGTCCTCGCCGACCCCGACGACCCGCGGCAGGCTCATCAGCTGCAGCGCCTGGTCCAGCGTCACCGTGTCGACACTCATCGACTTGAAGAGCGAACCGGTCCGCGGTTTCGCACCCTTCGGCGCCTCTTCGTCCAGCACCTCGGTGACATAGGGACCGAAGCGGCCATTCTTCGCAACGATCATGGTGCCGGTCTCGGGATCGGTGCCGAGCTCACGCTCCTCCCCCATCGGCTTGCTCAGCAGCTCCTTGGCGACCTCGAGGGTCAACTCGTCCGGAGCAAGATCATCAGGAACCGATGCCCGGTGGCCCTCGCCGTCCTCAACGTAGGTGCCGTAGCGGCCGACCCGGGCCACCACATTCGAATCCAGATCGCCGATCGGGAAGGTCGACAGTGCGCGGGCGTCGATGTCGCCGAGCTCGTTGACCAGCTTGTGCAGGCCCTCCTGATCACCCTCGCCGTAGTAGAACTCGTTGAGCACCGAGAGACGCTCGAGATCACCATCGGCGATCTTGTCCAGGTCCTCCTCCATCTCGGCGGTGAACTGGTAGTCGACCAGATGCGGGAAATGCTGCTCCAGCAGGGTCGTCACCGCGAAGGCGAGCCAGGTCGGGACCAGCGCGGAGCCCTTCTTGAAGACATAGTCGCGGCTGGTGATCGTACGGATGATCGTCGCGTAGGTCGACGGCCGGCCGATGTTGAGCTCTTCCAGCTTGGCGACCAGCGACGGCTCGGTGTAGCGCGCCGGCGGCTTGGTCTCGTGGCCGGAGGCGGTGATCTCCTCCGGGCGCAGCGACTGACCCTGGGTCAGATTCGGCAGCCGAGTCTGTTGATCATCGGTGGCCGCATCCGCATCGTCGCGGGATTCCACGTAAGCCTTGAGGAAACCGTGGAAGGTGATCGTCCGACCGGAGGCGACGAAGGTCGCATCCTCACCCTGCTCAGGATGGGCGTTGATCCGCACCGTGACCGTGTTGCCCTCGGCGTCACGCATCTGGGAGGCGACCGTACGCTTCCAGATCATGTCGTAGAGCCGGAACTGATCACCGGTCAGGCCGGTCTGGGCCGGCGTCCGGAAGCTTTCGCCGGACGGCCGGATCGCCTCGTGCGCCTCCTGGGCACCCTTCACCTTGCTCGCGTACACCCGGGCTTTCTCGGGCAGGTAGCTGTCACCGAAGAGCCGCTGCACCTGGTCACGGGCGGCCGAGATCGCCGACGCGGACAAGGTGATCGAATCCGTACGCATATAGGTGATGTAGCCGCCCTCATAGAGATCCTGGGCGACCGACATCGTCCGCTGCGCGGTGAAACCCAGCTTGCGGCCGGCCTCCTGCTGCATCGTCGTCGTGCGGAACGGCGGATACGGGCTGCGCCGGTAGGGACGGGACTCGACGCTGGTGACCGAGAACTGCGCAACCCGCATCCGGGCCGCCAGCTCTTCGGCAGCGGCCTGGTCCAGGTGCAGCAGTTGATCATTACCCTGCTTGAGATTGCCTCGGTCGTCGAAGTCGCGGCCCTGCGCGACCCGGGCGGCACCGACATGGGTCAACCGGGCCGGGAAGAGCGGCGGATCAGCCGGTGCACCGGCATCCAGCGTTGCGTCCAGATCCCAGTAGCCGGCGCTGCGGAAAGCGATCCGCTCCCGCTCGCGGTCGACCACCAGCCGGGTGGCGACCGATTGCACCCGACCGGCGGACAGGCGGGGCATGACCTTGCGCCACAGCACCGGCGACACCTCGTAGCCGTACAACCGGTCCAGGATCCGGCGGGTCTCCTGGGCGTCGACCTTGTCGGTGTCCAGGTCACGCGGATTCTGCAGCGCCTCGTTGATCGCGTTGCGGGTGATCTCGTGGAAGACCATCCGACGAACCGGCACCGTGGGCTTGAGCTCCTCGAGCAGGTGCCAGGCGATCGCCTCGCCCTCACGGTCGTCGTCAGTGGCCAGCAGCAACTCGTCCGCGCCGGCCAGCGCCTGCTTCAACTGCTTGATCGTCGTCCGCTTGTCCGGGGACACGACGTAGATCGGCTGGAAGCCGTTGTCGACGTTGATTCCGGTCCGGGCCCACTTCTCGCCCTTGTACTTGGCGGGGACCTCGGATGCGCCGGTCGGCAGGTCCCGGACGTGACCGCGCGAGGACTCGACGACGAAACCGTCGCCGAGATACCCGGCGATCGTCTTCACCTTGGTCGGCGACTCGACGATCACCAAGCGGTGCCCGGAACCGTTGCTTGCCACTCCTGCCCTCTCCCACTGCGTGCTGCCTACAAGTTGCGCAGTCAACTACTACATCTGTCACACCCGTGCGCCATCCGAGTCCGTCACCTCCGGCACGCTCTGCGGCGCACCGTCTCGTGGCACAAGTCCGGACGTGTCTATATATAGGGGCGTTGTCAAATCCCTGGAGATCTGCGCGGCCCGGCGCTGGGCAACTCTGCTGCGGCAACTCTATGTCGTCAAGAGATTGTCCACGATCAACGGCCTGACGCCGTCGAGTGTCTCAGCAGCGAGCCGGTCCGCGTCGACTTCCAGGATCCCGGCGACCGCGACAACGATCTGCTGCAGAGTGAGGTCACCGTCGCAGGCGCCGAGCACTCCCGCCAGCGCGGTGTCGACGCGGACGGCCCGCCGGAGACCCCGTTGCTGACGGAAGACGATCGCCTCAGGATCCTCAGCTCCCGGCCGGCCGACGGTCTCCTGGCTGACGTCGGGTGCCAGCTTCCAGCGGGTCGCGAGCACCTCCGCATCCGACAGCCGGGTATTCAGATCGACCGCGTCGATGCGCGCGGCCCAGGCTGCGCCGATCGGCTGTTCGACCGGGTGCGGCCAGTCCTCGATGGTGACCGCGGGCGTCACACGACCGGCCTTGGTGACACTGAACCAGCCCATCCCGACCGACTCGATGCCGAGCTGGTCGAAGTAGTCGCACCACGTCTCGTACGCCTCCCGGTAGCCCGGATCACCGACCAGTCCGGCGTCGGCCAGCCAGATCTCGATGTATTCGAAGGCGTCCAGAGTCTCGCGGCGCAGGATGTGCGCATCGCAGCCGGTCGTCCGGACCCACTCGGCGAGCCGGTCCTGCCAGTCCTGGCCACGGAGCTGGGCCCAGTTGCCGAGCACCTGCAGCGTGCCGCCCGGATTGAGGTGGCGCGCCCCGTCGACCACGACCTGGCGGACCAGGTCGTCGGCGACCAGCCCCGCCTCGCGGTAGGTGAGCCGGAGGTCGGCACTGCCCGGCGGCGACATCACGTACGGCGGATTGGTGACGATCAGGTCGTACGCCTCCTCGCCCACCGGCTCGTACAGACTGCCCTCGCGGATCTCGACCGTTTCGATCCCGTTGAGCCCCATCGAGGCCCGGGCCAGCGCCAGTGCCCGGGTGTTGATGTCGGTCGCAACGACCCGTTGAGCGTGCCGGGCCAGATGCAGGCTCTGCACCCCGCACCCGGTGCCCAGGTCCAGCGCGGAGCTGACCGGGCGGCGGATGGTCAACTCGGCCAGCGTCATCGAGGCCGGCGAGACACCCAGGACGAAATCCGGCGCGACCGGTGTCATCGGCCCGTCCAGCCCGGGCGTCAGATCGGAGAAGATCCAGTAGTTCCCCGAGTCCTGAGCCGCGCCCGAGCCCTGAGCCTGTCGAAGGGCCTCGTCACTGGCGTACGGCCGCAGGTCGATCCGGGCGCGGACCCGGTCCTGGTCGGCCTCCAGGATCCCGGCAGCCAGCAGCGGACCAGTCAGTCCGGGCAGGGCCCGGTCGAGTTCGTCGGTGCCGACCGTCGACTGCAGCGGCCAGAGTCGGGCCAGGGTGGCTGCGGGGTCGTCGACGCCCCGCAGCGCCCGGAGTGCCGGTGTGGTGTTGTTGCGCCCGAGCGCGGCATGCGCCGAACTGCCGACGAGTTCCAGGATCCGGTCGACGGTGTAGTCCGCGTCGCGGAACCGGTCGCGGAGCCGGGCAAGATCATCGTCACTGAGCACGACAGTCACCGTAACGACTCACCGTAACGACTCCCGGGCGGCCTCGGGACAGTGGTCGATCGATCGGCGGTGGAATCGATCCGAGTGATCTTGCGCCAGCGCGTGATGCCGGCGGTGGTGCCGAAGGGCCCAACCCGCAGCGAGACGCCGGAAGAGTGCCAGAGGTCAGTGCACCTCAGTGCGGGAGATCGACGACCACGACCGGGCGGTCGGCGTCGGAGAGGACCTGGCGGCTCACCGAGCCGAGGAACAGCCGCTTGATGAAGCCCTTGCCGTGCGAGCCCACAACGATCAGTTGGGCATCCTTGGACTGCTCGATGATCGCATTGGCGGGCGAATCCTCGACCGCGACCTTCTCGACCTCGACGTTCTTGGTCTCCTCGGTCACGGCCCGCTCGAGTGCGGTGGTCAGGACGCGTTCGGCCTCCTGGGCCTCGGAGGTCTGCAGCGCGACCAGCAGTTCCGGCTCGACCGGGGCGGCCAGGGCCGGCGCCCGGTATGCACTGACCGCACGGACCGACGTCTTGCGGGCCGCGGCCTGGGCGAGGGCGAACGCCAGGGCCGCGGTGCCGAACTCGGAATCGTCGACACCGACCACGATCGGACCACCGGTCGGGCGCTCCTCGTGCTCGCTGATCACGAACACCGGGCAGGACGCCTCGGTCGACAACCGGCTGCTGACCGAGCCCAGGAAGGCACCCTTGACCGCACCGAGGCCGCGGCTGCCGACGATGATCGCGGCGGCGTCCTCGGAGGCACTGATCAGCACCCAGGTCGGGTTGCCGATCACGGACTTGGTCGTGGTGGGCAGGTCCGGGTGGCTGTCCTTGACCTTGGCGGCCGCCGCGGTGAGCAGTTCGTCGCCGTAGTGCTGCAGCACCTCGATCTGCGGGCCGGCGATGGTCATGCCGTAGAAGTCGACATCGGTCGGCAACTCGACCGCATAGACGATCTCCAGCTCGCCGTCGTGCAGCGCCGCTTCGTCAGCCGCGAACTCGACCGCACGTTGGCTGATCGCCGAACCGTCGATACCGACCACGAACTTGTTGCTCATGAGCACTCCCTCGTCTGAAGCCTGATCAGCCCGCCGAAGCAGAGCGTACGCTGCAGCATTCCAGAGGACGCACAGAGTCCGCTCCCGGGGACCCAGCGTCTCACGAATCAGATTCTGGACAGATCAGTCCATAACCCTGGTACGGTTGCCGCCATGTCTCGCCCTCGCGGCTTCCGTACCGAGACCGTCGTCGATGCGGCGATCGAGCAGTTCCGGAGCAGCTCCTATGCCGCCACCTCCACCGACGACCTGTGCTCGGGCACCGGTCTGTCCCGCAGCAGCCTCTACAACACCTTCGGCAACAAAGCCGCCATGTACCAGGCCGCGCTGCAACGCTACGACGACACCGGCCGGGGCCGCGCCGAACGCTTCCTGGCGGCCGAAGGCACCGGTCGCGAGGTCGTCGAGGCCATGCTGCGCGACACCATCGAGCAGCAGCGGGACGCAGCCGACCGCCGGACCTGCATGGTCCTGGCCGCCTCGGTCGAGCTCGGCGACGACGACCCGCAGATCGCCGAACTGGCCCGGCAGAATCTCGACCGCTACACCGCCACCCTGACCGCACTGATCGAGCGCGGCAAGGCCGACGGCTCGATCACCAGCACCATCGGCTCGGCCGAACTTGCCGGGATGCTGCACGCCATGATCAACGGTCTGCAGATCGCCGGCCGGGTCCACACCGACCAGGGCGACGACGCGAGGATCGACCGCACCCTCACCTCCGCCCTCTCCCAGTTGCTGAGCCGATGAATTCCCCGAACACCAGGCCGCCACTGGCGGTCTACGTCCTTGCTGCCGCGATCTTCGCCCAGGGAACCTCCGAATTCATGATCGCCGGGTTACTGCCCGGCCTGACCCGCGATCTCGGTGTCAGCGTGCCGCGCGCCGGGATGTTGATCACCGCATTCGCACTCGGCATGATGATCGGCGCGCCGGTGATGACCGTGCTGACCTTGCGGCTGCCCCGCAAGTTCACGCTGCTGGTCGCCGCCGGCGGCTACGTGATCATGCACCTGGTCGGCGTCCTGATGCATGGCTACGCCGGCCTGATGATCACCCGGATCGTCGCGGCGGTGTTGTACGCGACCTTCTGGTCGGCCTCGGCCGTCGTCGCCACCCGGCTTGCCGGGCCGCGGCTGCTGGCCAGATCCCTGGCCCTGCTGGTCGGCGGGCTGTCGGTCGCCAACGTGATCGGCGTACCTGCCGGGACCTGGCTTGGTGAGCGGTACGGCTGGCGCGCAGCCTTCGTCGCCGTCGCGATCGCCACTGCGATCAGTGCCGTTGCGATCGCAGTGCTGGTGCCCGACACCGACACCCGCAGCTCCGTCCGCCTCGGTGCACTGATCCGCAACGAGGTCGGCGTCTTCCGGTCCGGTCGGCTGTGGCTGGCACTGCTGACCACCGCACTGTTCCAGGGCGGCGTCTTCGCGGCGTTCTCCTACTTCGCTCCGCTGCTGATCAACGTCACCCAGATCACTGTCGGCCGGGTGCCGATCTACCTGCTGCTGTTCGGTGTCGGCGCCCTGGCGGGCACCAGCCTCGGCGGACGGTTCGCCGACCGCGGCCCGCTGGCGAATGTGATCATCAGCCTGGTCGCGACCCTGCTCGCCTCCGGCCTGCTGTTGGCGACCTCCGCGTCGCCGATCGGCGTCGGCATTGCGATGATCTTGTACGCCCTGGCCGCCTTCTCGATCGCCGGCGGACTGAACGCCCGGGTGATGGGATTCGCCGGCTCGGCGCCGACGCTGGCTGCCGCTGTGAACACCAGCGCCTTCAACGTCGGCAACGCCGTCGGTCCGTGGTTCGGTGGCCTGGCCATCACCGCAGGACTGGGCTTCCGCTCCCCGATCGGCGCCGGGATGATCATGCTCGGACTGTCGCTGCTGGTGGCGATCGCCTCCGTGATCATCGAACGCCGCCAGGTGCCGAAGCCGATCCCGGTTGCCGCCGGCAGCCGTGAGCCGGCGACCTGCGACGCCTGAGCCGCCTGGCCCTCCTCGTACGCGAGCCGCACCGGGTACCGGGATCCGCACCAGCTGCAGCAGGTGCGGATCGCGCCACGTGGTGCGGATCCGTGAGGTCGGCTGGGTAGCCTGGGATCCATGCCGGGGAATCCGTTACGCAGTTTGCGTTCCCGGATGGTCCGGGAGGTCACCGACCGGCTCACCGGGGGCGGGTCACCTGCCGTCCGGGCAGCGGACCTGGGCGAGCCGTGGCTGCCACCTGACTCGCCGGTCCGCGAGGTGCACGGCGACATCGCGATGTTGGTCGGCGGCCTGCGGGCCCTGTTGCTGCAGTCGTTGCACCCGGTGGCGATGCAGGCGGTCAGCGATCATTCCGGCTACCGCTCCGATCCGTGGGGACGCTTCCGCCGAACGGCGGCGTTCATCGGCGCCACCACCTATGGCAGTGTCGACCGGGCCGGGGAGCAGATCGCCCTGGTGCGCCGGATCCACGATCGCGTCACAGGTCAGATGCCGGACGGTACGCCGTACCGCGCCGATGATCCCGAGTTGTTGATGTGGATCCACGTCGCCGAGGCGGACAGCTTCCTGGCGGCCAACCAGGCATTCGCGCGCAACCCGTTGCCCGCAAGTCGGATCGACCGCTATCTCGCCGACTTCGCCCGCACCGCCGAGGCGCTCGGGGTCATCGACCCACCACGTACCCACGACCAACTCAATCGCCGGGTGGCCGGTTTCCGGCCGCTGCTCCGCGGCAGCGAACCGTCCCAGGACGCCGCCCGGCTGCTGCTGTGGGATCCGCCGATCTCCGGTCCGGCCCGGGCCGGCTACCGGGTGCTGGCTGCAGGTGCCGTGGCCACGCTTCCCGCCTGGGCCCGATCGGAGCTTGGGCTGCCGACGGTGGTGATCATGGACCGCGTTCTGCTGCGTCCGACCGCGCGGGCACTGATGGTCACCCTGGATCGGGCGTTCGAGGCCGAGGGATTCGGACGCTCCGCCGCCGACGTACGGTCCTGAGCGCTACTGCCACCGTGGCGCGTTGCCACCCACCGGCTGGCCCGCCACCAGCGACCGCGGGTGGTACAGCCGTTGGAGGCGTACGCGCTTGGCCTGCCAGAGGATCAGCGCGACACACAGGCCGTTGACCACCAACGTGGACAGCGGCTCGATCGGGCTGCCGACGGTGGCCGAGCTGACGAAGGCGGCGTTCCAGCCGCCGAAGAGCAGCGTGGCGATCATCAGCAGTACGTTGTTGGTCGCGTGCAGCGCGATCGAGGCTTCCAGGCCGCCGGTCCGCCAGGCGGCGATGCACGACGAGAGCGCGAAGATCGCCAAGTCGGAAAAGACCCACGGGTCATGGCTGCCGTGGGCCAGTGCGAAGAAGATCATCGACGGGATGATCGCAACGATCAACCCGATCCGCGGATTCTTGAACCAGGCGCCGACATTCTGCAGGACCAGGCCGCGGAAGGCGTACTCCTCACCGGCCGACTGGAACGGGATTCCGATGATCACCATGATCAGCAGGATGCCCCAGTGCGCCGGTCGCGGGCTGGTGCTCGAGTCGACCACGAACTGCAACACCAGGTAGATCACGAAGACCGGCACGGTGACCATCAGGCAGCGCAGCAGCCAGCGCCAGCGGAATCCACCGGCCACCGAGGCCAGGTAGCGCGGTCGTACCCCGTTGACGATCCAGCTGGCGAACATGGCCGACGGGATCAGCCCGACCAGACCGATGATCACCACGCTGAAGGTGAGCGGTCCCATCGAACTGGTGTCGGACAGCTTCTGCACGACCCGGCTGACGTCGGTACCGGTGAGGACCGCGATCGCGCCGACCACGAAACCGGCCACCACCTGCACGACAAGATCGAACGCGACGCACAGCAACAGCGTCAGCAGCGGACGCCACCAGGCGTAGCGTCCGCCGCGGACCAGCTGCTGGTATTCGACCGGCAGGGTCGGCATCGGATCCTTGACCCGGGCCCAGGCGGGGACCGGGTAACCCGGGGGAAGCCCGCCTGGTGCGCTCACTCCGCCTTGTCCGCCGCGAGTTCCGGCTCGCCCGTGCCGGTGCCGCTGTCGTTGGTCGGGGCGTCGTCGTCGGCGATGCCGACCTCGCGACGGCTGCTGATCACGACCACCACCACGATGACGGCGAAGGCGACCAGGGCGATGACGTAGCGCAGCGCGTTGGGCGAATCGGACAGCGAACCCATCGAGACGACGGCCGGCGCGATCAGCACGGCGACCAGATTCATCACCTTGATCAACGGGTTGATCGCCGGGCCGGCGGTGTCCTTGAACGGGTCGCCGACGGTGTCACCGATCACGGTGGCCTCATGCGCCGGCGAGCCCTTGCCGCCGGCGTAGCCGTCCTCGACGATCTTCTTCGCGTTGTCCCAGGCGCCACCGGAGTTGGCCAGGTAGACCGCCATCAGGGTGCCGGCAGCGATCGCACCGCCCAGGTAGCCGGCCAGCGCCGGTGCACCCAGGCCGAAGCCGACCGCGATCGGGGCCATGATCGCCAGCAGGCCCGGAGTTCCCAGCTCACGCAGCGAATCCTTGGTGACCATGTCGACCACACGGCCGTATTCCGGCTTGCCGGTGCCCTCCATGATCCCGGGGATCTCGCGGAACTGGCGGCGTACCTCGAAGACCACCGCACCGGCGGCGCGACCGACGGCGTTGATCGCCAGACCGGAGAACAGGAACACCACTGCAGCACCGGCGAGCAGCCCGACCAGCACGGCCGGGGCGTACACCACGGCCTGGTCGGTGAACTTGGTGTACGCCGCCCCGAGCACGCCGCGGATGTTGTCGGTGTAGGAGCCGAAGAGCGCGGTCGCCGCAAGGACGGCGGTCGCGATCGCGATGCCCTTGGTGATCGCCTTGGTGGTGTTGCCGACCGCGTCCAGCTCGGTGAGGATCTGGGCGCCGTCACCCTCGACATCACCCGACATCTCGGCGATGCCCTGGGCGTTGTCGGAGACCGGGCCGAAGGTGTCCATGGCCACGATCACGCCGACCGTGGTCAGCAGGCCACAACCGGCGAGCGCGATGCAGAACAGCGCGACGATGCCGGAACCGCCGATCAGGAAGGCGCCGAACACCGCGGCCGCGATCACCAGCGCGGTGTAGACCGCCGAGGACAGGCCGAGCGAGATGCCGGACAGGATCACGGTTGCCGCACCGGTCAGCGAGGTCTTGGCGACATCACGGGTCGGGCGATCCTCAGTGCCGGTGTAGTAGCCGGTCAGCGACAGGATGATCACCGCGAGCAGGATGCCGATCAGCACCGAGATCAGGGCGACCACCCGCGGGTCGTCGATCGGGCCGTTGTACGTCGTACCGGCCGGCAGGTGCAGGGCGGCGAAGCTGGACGGCAGGTAAACGAAGGACGCGATCGCCACCAGGACGGCAGAAATCGCCGCCGACACGTAGAAGGCCCGGTTGATGGTGCGCAGCCCGTTCTCACCGGTCCGCGGCCGGGTCAGGAAGATTCCGATGATCGCGGTGATCACGCCGATGCCCGGCACGATCAGCGGGAAGATCAGTCCGTCGGCGCCGAAGGCGGCCTTGCCGAGGATCAGCGAGGCGACCAGGGTCACGGCGTAGGACTCGAACAGGTCGGCCGCCATACCGGCGCAGTCGCCGACGTTGTCACCGACGTTGTCGGCGATCGTCGCGGCATTGCGCGGGTCGTCCTCGGGGATGCCCTGCTCGACCTTGCCGACCAGGTCGGCGCCGACATCGGCGGCCTTGGTGAAGATGCCGCCACCGACCCGCATGAACATGGCCAGCATCGCGGCGCCGAAGCCGAAGCCTTCGAGGATGGTCGGGGCGTCACTCTTGAAGATCAACACCACCAGGGATGCGCCGAGCAGGCCGAGGCCGACGGTCGACATGCCGACGTGGGCGCCGGTACGGAAGGCGATCCGCATCGCCGGGTTGCGACCGTCCTCCCGGGCAGCCGCGGCGACCCGGACGTTGGCACGGACCGCGAGCCACATGCCGAGGTAGCCGATGATCGCGGAGAAGAACGCGCCGACGAGGAAGGCGATCGAGCGGGCGATCCGCAACAACAGCTGCGACGTGCCGGTGTCGGTGTGGGCCGGTAGCGCGAGCAGCAAGAGGAACGCGGCGACGGCGAAACCACCCAGGGTCCGGAACTGCCGGCCGAGATAGGCCGACGCACCTTCCTGGACCCCCTGGGCGATGGTCCGCATGTTCTCGGTGCCCTCGCCGGCGACCAGGACCTGTCGCCGGAAGACCAGTGCCATGGCCATTGCGATGAGGGCGATGACGGCGACGATCGCCACCACAGTGAGGTTGCCGGCCGTCAGTGAAACTTCGAGCGCGGTCGGAACGTACATATATGCACTCCTGGATGCTGCGGGAAGAGAGTTAGGGGCTGACTCCACGACGCGCCGTTGCGCGCAGCTTGCCCGGAGTCTAACGGTGCGCCACTGCGCCAGGCATGATCCGGGTCACAATTCTCCAGCGCGGCCACAGTCTGGATGCGGCGTTGTCGGTGCCGGGAGCGACACTGGGAGCGTGCATACGTCGGTGCGGTCCCCGCTGCCGGGCAGCCCGCTGCTCGACGGCGAGCAGGTACGCCATCGGCACCGGCTCCCGGAGCGGACTGCCGAGCATGCCGACTGGCCCGCCTGGTTGCCGGCCGAGGTCGTCGAGACCGTCCGGTCCCGCGGGATCGAGCGGCCCTGGACCCACCAGGTCGCGGTCGCCGACGCGGCCTACGGAGGTCGCCCGGTCGCCGTCACGACCGGCACGGCGTCGGGCAAGACGCTCGGCTACCTGATGCCGGTGATGGCTGCCACCTACGGCGGTGCCGCTGCCACCGCCCCGGTGCCGGTGACCGCCCGGGCCGAGACCCGGGCCCGGCTGATCCGGCCCCGCCGTCCGCACACCGCGCTCTATCTGGCGCCGACCAAGGCACTGGCCCACGACCAGCTGCGGGTCACGGGTGAATTCGGGGCCAATCGTCCGGGCCCAGGCGGCTGGCGGGTGGCCGCTGTCGACGGCGACTCGGACACGGCCGAGCGGGACTGGGCCCGCGATCACGCCGCGTACGTGCTGACGAATCCGGACTTCCTGCACTATTCGATGCTGGCCAACCACAGCCGGTGGGCGACCTTCCTGGGCAACCTGCGGTATGTCGTGATCGACGAGGCGCACCGCTACCGGGGCGTCTTCGGCAGTCACGTGGCCCAGGTCGTACGCCGCCTGCGCCGGCTGTGTGCCTCCTACGGCGCCAGCCCGGTTTTCATCATCGCCTCGGCGACCGTCACCGGCGCGGACCGGATGACCTCGGAACTGGTGGGGTGTCCGGCCGAGCAGGTGGTCGTGGTGGACCGGGACGCCTCGCCGCACGGCGCGGTCGACTTCACGCTCTGGGAGCCGGTGCAGTATCCGACCGACGAGGCGGCGCATCTGATGGCACAGTTCGTCGACGCCGGGCTGCAGACGGTGGCGTTCATCCCGAGTCGGCGGATGGCAGAGCTGACGGCGGTGCGTGCCCAGGAGCAGGTCGAGGCGCTCGGCGGTGAACAGGCCCGGATCGACTCGTATCGGGCCGGCTATCTGGCCTCCGACCGGAGAGCGCTGGAGGCGGGGCTCCAGGACGGTTCGCTGCGCGGGCTGGCCGCCACCAACGCGCTCGAGCTGGGCGTCGACGTGGCTGGTCTGGACGCGGTGATCATCAGCGGCTTCCCCGGCACCCGGTCGGCGCTGTGGCAGCAGGCCGGCCGTGCGGGCCGCACCGGACGGGATGCCCAGGTCGTGCTGATCGCTGCGCGCAACCCGCTGGACGCCTACTACTTCGACCATCCGGAACTGTTGTTCGACGAGCCGGTCGAACAAACCGTGCTGCATGCTGCCAACCCGTACGTCCTCGGGCCGCACCTGGCAGCGGCGGCCCAGGAGCTGCCGATCACCGAGGCCGACGGGGTCTGGTTCGGGCCGGAGATGATCTCCGTGCTGCGACGGCTGGAGGCCCAGGGCGTCGTCCGGAAACGGGCGGCCGGTTGGTTCTGGCCGCGGCCCGAGCGGGCCGTCGACGCCGTCGACCTGCGGGGTGCGGGCGGCCCCGTCGTGGAGATCGTCGAGATCGACAGCGGCCGGGTGCTGGGCACGGTCGACCAGGTCGGGTCCGACGGGACCGTGCACCCGGGCGCGGTGTATCTGCATCAGGGCGACAGTTATCTGGTCGAGGATCTGGACCAGGACGAGTGCGAGGCGCTGGTACGGCCGGCCCGGACCGGCTACTACACCGAACCGCGCGGCGCCCACGACGTGCAGATCGTCCAGGAGCTGCAACAGCGACCCTTCGGCAACGGGATCCTGCACTATGGCGAGGTGGATGTCTTCAGCCAGGTGATCGGCTACCTGCGCCGGGACGAGGTCACCTCCGACGTCTGGGACGAGACGCCGCTGGACATGCCCGAGCGGAGGCTGCGGACGACGGCCACCTGGTGGACCTTCGACGCCGCCTCGCTGGACCTGACGGCAGCACAGCTGGGCTCGGCGGCCCATGCCGCCGAGCACACGGCGATCGGCTTGCTGCCGATGTTCGCCCCCTGCGACCGCTGGGACATCGGCGGCCTGTCCACGATCCTGCATCCCGACACCGGGACACTGACGGTCTTCGTGCACGACGGCCATCCCGGTGGCGCGGGATTCGCCGAGCGCGGCTACCAGGTTGCCGAGGACTGGTGGCAAGCGACACTCGGGCGGCTCCAGTCGTGCCGCTGCGAGCTGGGCTGCCCGTCCTGTGTGGTGTCGCCCAAATGCGGCAACGCCAACCAGATGCTCGACAAGCAGGCCGCGATCTGGCTGCTGCACGATCTGCTGGATCCCGCGCCCAGCCGCTGACGGTGGCCGAGATCGCGTCAGACCGGGCTGGTCAACCCGCTCGACGCCTTCTCCGGACCGCGACGCGCCTGGGAACGCTTCCGGCTCAAGGAATGGGTCGGCTTCACCCTGATCCATCCCGACCGGGGTGGCGCCATGATCATCCAGGACGCCAAGTATCTGGCGACCTCGGAGATCTACGGCTACGACCGCGCCACCAGCGACCTGTACGAGCACAGCGCTGCGGCCCGCGGGCATGCCGTGTTGCCGTCCCGGCTGCTCGACGGCGGGCGATGCTCCTTCGCGGTCGACGGCTATCGCATGCAGTATGTCTTCGACCCGGATCGCCGCCAGCGCCGGATCATGATCGACATCGACGGGTCCGCTGCCGGGCCGGCGTTGCGTGGCGAGTTGGAACTGGACGCCGGACCCCGCCCGCACCCAACCTGCCGGCACCGAGGACGAATCCTGCCTCTGGATCCAGGACGGATCGACGGGGCCGGTCGCCGAACCACTCACGGACCTGACCTTCACACCGACCACGTCCGATCGCCCGGCCGGTGACGGGCCGGTGTCGACGCGGGTGGCCTCGGCCGACGGCCGGGTGGATCTGCTCTTCTCGCCCCAGGGTCGCAAGCGGGCCGAACACCAGTTGGTCGTTGCCGCTATGGACTATTTCCAGGAGTGCGGGACCTGGCACGGCACTGTCCGTGCCCTGGACGGCACCCGCTACGAGCTCAGCGGACGTCCGGGCGTGCTGGAACGGATGCACGCCCGGCTCTGACAGGTCGATGATCAACGACCGGCCCGGGGATGTGATCGGTTGGGTGATCATCGGACCGGGCCGGCATCGGCGGTAGCGGTGACCTGCTCCGGCAGCACCGGCACTCGGGTCGGCACCGGCGCCGAGATCTTCACCGACAGCACGAAGTCGGCTCGGTCGCCGACCACCGAGCAGTCGGTCAGCTGTTGATCATTCCGGTCCGCGAACTCCGTGGCCACGCCGCAGCCGTCCTGACCCGTCCCGTACGCCTGTGCCCCGGCGAGGGCAGCCAGGTCGGCTGCCGCGGCGGCCCGGTGCCAGGCCACGATGTAGCGGCCGAAGACACCGACGGTGGACGCCAGGCTCAGCATGAAGATCACCACGGTGAGCACCAGCAGCGTGCCGCTGCCCCGCTCCCGGTCCCGTCCTCGCGGCGGGTCGGTGGTGCCGCTTCTCCTGTGTCTGCTGCAGGTCCGTCCGCTCATCCCTGCTCCCCCGGTTCCCGCAGGGCGGTGGCATCGGCGGTCAGTGTGATGGCCGGGACGAAGTTGAACGGCTTGGACCTGGCGGTCACCTCGACGCCGATCTGATCGCCCTTGGTCGTGACTATGACCCTGACACCGTGTGGTGCTTCGGACTCCGCGGTGTGAACGGCGTCGTCGTCGCCGCGGGCCGCCTGCCTGGCCACGTCACGCGCGGTGTCGATGCATCCGATCTGCACCCCGAACAACAGGATCCCCCAGCCGAAGACCGCCATCATGATCGACACGATCAGAAAACCGAACACCAACTCGACCGTGACCATCCCGCGCTGCCGCCCTATGTCGGACCCGCTCCGAGCGCGTCGCCGGCCGGGCTGTCGGCGGTGCGGCCGGATGCCGGCGGGACGACACCCCGCCGACGATCGCGGCCTCATCCGGTGCCCACCGGCCCCCAGGTTCAGGCCTTCACCCCCTTGATCAGGCCGAGGATCCAGCTGACGAGCTGGACCAGCAGCGAGCCGATCGCCGGATTGTGGATCACCGAGACCACCACCGTGATGATCGCGATCACGAGGATGATCCCGAAGATGAACTCCACGGTGACCAGTCCCCGCTGTGCTCCGGACGAGGTGGTGCTCGACGAGACACTGCCCGACGAGACACTGCCCGACGAGACGCTGCCTGCTGTGTCGTGTGTGACGACCTGCGACATAAGAACTCCTTTGTGCATCGGCATCCCGGCTGGATGCATTTCCCCTGCACAGGAACACTGGGTCTGAAGTGCCTTCGTGATTCACCCGTCGCGGAATCTGTGGACACGGCTTCGAAGCAACCGAAGACCTGTGCATAACCAGCGCGAGCACGGTGCGGCCCGATCACTGCAGGGCCTGCACAATCCCGGACGCCGCGATCGGCACGATGCTGATCAACAAGAACGCCGGCACGAAGCACAACATCAACGGCGGCACCGACTTGACACCGACCGTCCGGGCACGGGCCTCGCGATCGCCACGCCGGTTGCGCCGGGCGATCGCGGCATGCCGTTGCAGGGTCGCGGCGATCATGGTGCCCGACTCCAAGGACCGGGCGAGGTCGACACTGATCGGCCCGAGCGCCGGATGGTCGCGCAACGACCGCCAGGCGGTCGCCTCGTCCCGGCCCAGGTCGATACTCGTGATCACCTGCTGCAGGTCCTCGGCCAGCGGACCGTCCAGCACCGCGAGCACCTCCCCGACCGCTGACCGCAGCGGCAACCCGGCCGCAATGGCAGCCGACAGCAACTCCAGCGCGGCAGGCAGTCCGTCCACGAGCCGTTGCCGGCGACGATGGTAGGCCGGCGTCTGCAGTCTTCCGGAGACCAGATAGCCGGCGGCAGCAGCAACCGGCGCCGCGAACCATGCCTGTGCCCCGACACCGGCGACGGCCTGCAGTCCGAGCGGCAGCACGACCGCGACGGCACCGGCAAGCGCCGCCCGCTGACCGGTCGGCGGCGAGCCCCGCCGTGGCGCGGCGAGCGCCGCAATCAGCTCAGCGACCGGTCGCGACCGAGCGCCTCCGGTCGGGCCACCCGGGTCCTCCCGGCCGGGGTGATCATGGTCACCGCTCGGGCGCAGCCGTCGTAACCCGGCCGCGGGCTCTGAGACCGCCCCGCCGACAGCCAGACCGGCGAGCACGACGGCCAGCACACCGTACAGCTGACTGATGATCATGGAGGTTTCCTTTCACCGAAGGGATTCACAGCGCCGCCCTATCGGCCACCCGCTCCATCCACAACACACCCCCGCAGGCCAGCACGGTGCCGGCGACCAGACAGCCCCACCCGTACGGACTGCTGGTGAGGAACTGCAGCGGATCACCGCCGATGGCGTATCCGATCCCGAGGCCGGCGACCGGCAGGACCGCCATGATCTTGCCGCTGGCACGCGGTCCCGCCGCTTCGCTGGCCACCACCAGAGCGACCGCGTCGTCGTCGAACAGACCGTCGGCGGCACGGTCGAGCGCATCGGCAAGATCGGCCCCGGTCCGGTTGGCGACCTGCCAGACCCGGGCCAACTCCGCCAGACCCTCGTGGCCCGGCGATTTCGCGGTGCCGCACCAGGCCGCGGTCGGATCACCGCCCAATTCGACGATCGCGACGGCCGGCCGCAACACCGGGCAGTCCTCGGCCGCCGACCGGATCGCCACCAGGGGCGGCTGCCCGATCCGCACCTGGGTGGCCAGGACCGAACAGGCCTGAGCGACCTGCTGTCGCGCGGCGGCGGCCCGCGCCCGGCGGACACCGGCCCGGACCAGGCGGGCCACGGTCGCCGCGATGATCACCGCCGGTGCGCAGAGCCAGAAACCCTGGGCGCCGAACGCCAAACCGGATCCGGTCAGTGCCCCGGCGGCGCAGACGACGGGCAGCAACCCCCGCAGACCGGCAGTCGGCGATCGCTCCGCGGTTGCTTGGCCGATAGTTGCCAGCCGGCGGCGCAACGAGCGGACCGGAGGCGTGCGGAACCACAACAGGCCGGCGATCCCGGCCAGCAGCACGGAGATGATGATCATGATCGGGACAAGATCCGCTCCAGCTCCGCCGCTCCAGGCCCGGTCGTCACCCTGCCGCCGGCGAAGCCGACGGCCGGCATCGCTGTGACCAGGCCGCCGACCGGATCGCGGTCCAGCACGCTGATCTCGCTGACGCGTCGGCGGCCGGACTGGTCGCGCCGGATGTGCACCAGGACGTCCAGCGCCGACGACAACTGCGCGTGCAGGGCCTCCCGGGGCAGACCGCCGATCGCCGCCAACGCCTCCAGCCGGGCCGGCACGTCGGCGGCGGAGTTGGCGTGCACAGTGCCGCAACCGCCCTCGTGGCCGGTGTTCATGGCGGCCAGCAGGTCGCAGATCTCCGCACCGCGGACCTCGCCGACCACCAGCCGGTCGGGGCGCATCCGCAACGCCTGCCGGACCAGGTCGGTGAGCGTGACGGCACCGGTCCGTTCGGCATTGCCGGGACGTCCCTCCAGACGCACGACGTGCGGATGCCGCGGAGCCAGCTCGCGGGAGTCCTCGACGATCACCAACCGCTCCGCCGGCGGCACCAGGGCCAGCAGCGCCGCCAGCAGCGTGGTCTTGCCCGACCCGGTCCCGCCACTGATCAGATAGGCGACCCGGGCCATGACCATCGCGGTGAGCACCTGGGCGCCGGCCGGCGGGACCGTCCCGGCGGCGATCAGATCGTCCAGCGAGAGCACCCGGCGCGACCCGACCCGCAACGAGATGCACGTCCCCGGGTCGGCCAGCGGTCCGAGTACCGCGTGCACCCGAGTGCCGTCGGCGAGCCGGGTGTCCACGAAGGGTGAACTGTCGTCCAGCCGTCTCCCCGCGGACGCGGCGAGCCGTTGGGCCAACCGCCGCACCTCGGCATCGGAGCTGAACCGCACCCCGGCATCCTCCAGTCCCTTGCCGCGGTCGAGGAACACCTGGTCCGGCCCGTTGACCAGCACATCGGTGACACCCTCCAACCGCAGCAGCGGATCCAGGGGTCCGGCGCCGACGCTCTCCCGGCGGATCGCCTCGACCGTCTCCAGCAATGCGGCGTCGCTGACCAGCAATCCCTCGGCGCGCATCGCATCGGCCACGTCGGCGCTGGTGTGGGGCCGGCCGAGGGCGGCGAGCTTGGTCCGGATCGGTTCCAGATCAGCGGTCACCGGTCCGGTCCGGATTCGTCGAGCACCCGATCCAACAGCTTGCTGCTGAGTCGCGCGAGCGGGCTGCGCGGCGCACGTCCGGGCGGATCACCGCGCTCGGCGCCGCGGAGCAGCGACGCATCTGGTCCGACCGCACCGGCCAGTCCCACTCCGACCGATTCGGCCACCACCGACAGGTCGATCCCTGCCCCGCGCGGACGCCGGACGACCAGCGCCGGTGCATCGGTGGTCTCGCGCAGTGTGTCGGCCACCCGACGGGCAGCTGCGATCCCGCGCACCTCGGCCGAGGCCATCAGCACGGCAAGGTCGGCCCGGCGCAGCGCCTCCAGAGCGGCCGGGGTCAGCGAGCGCGGCAGGTCGACGACCACCAACCGGTGGGTCCGGGTGGCCGATGCCAGAACCGCACGCACCGCGCCCGGCGCCAATTGATCCGGGTCGGGACGCGGATCGTCCCGGGTCGTCGACAGGACGTCGAGGCCGACGATCCGGGGAAGGTGGCCGGTGAGATCGCCGAGGTGCCCCTGCGCCGCACCCAACCTCGGCCATCGCCAACCGGCCACCCCCTCAGCCCCGACGAGGAGATCGATCCCGCCTCCCAACACGTCGAGATCGACCAACATCGCCGGGAGTCCTCGCAGTGTGGCGCCGATGGCCAACGCGGCGGCCAGCGTGGACGCGCCGACTCCACCTGATCCCCCGACCACCGTCACCAACCGTCCCGAACCCGGCTGGCTGCCGGTCAGGTCGGCGACGGCGCCGCTGAGGGCGCCGGCACCGTCGGGAAGTCTGACGACCGCCGCGCCCAGCGGGGCCGACCAAACCGACATCTCCGCCAGCCGATCCGGTGGCCCGACCACGAACACCTCGGTACGGTGCGGCAGCAACAGCTCCGCCGCCTGCCGGGCCTGGTCGGCTCCGATGATCACCATCGGTGAGCGCGACCAGAACGGCCGGATCGCCGCGGCCGTCTCGCAGACGGTCGGCTCGACGTCGGCTGCAGCCGTCGCCGCAAGGATCCCGTCGAGGATCTCCAGGTCGGCGGTCAGCACCAGCGGATGTCGATCGCCGCCGCCCGGACCCGACGCTCGGGCACCTCGCGCTCGATCGCCGATGCCGTACGGCGGTCTGGCCGCCAACGTCGGAGTCTGATTCGGTCCCACACCCTTACCTTGGGTCTGGAATCGCAAGTGTGTCGGGCAAGGTCAGGATCTGTGGATAACCCGGGCCGTCCGAGATCCTGTGGACAACCACAAACCGATGGATCCGCGCACCATGATCAACTGGCTGCGCCGATGCTACTGGCGGGTAGCAGATTCTCGGTTCCAAGGCCTTCTCAAACACCGGTCCGGGGAGTACAAATGGAAGCGAGCAGAACAGAGGATCTCGCACCGTGTGATGGCCGGGATCGTCGCACCGCTGAGGATTTGGCGGCCTGACGCCGCCGACGCGACGGGCCGGACGCTGACCGAGAGGTCGCCCGCAGACGGCGTGCGGTCATCGGTGATGCTCGCGCACAATCCGAGTACCCACGCGGTGATCACCCATCCGTAGAGGGCAGTTGCGACCCGGGTCCGCCCGGGCCAACAGAAGCGAGTGCACGCTTGGTCACTCGGATGTGTGCGCAGGCCGGCGCCCACGCTCTCGTGGGCGCCGAGTCATGCCCGGCCCACCCGATCAGTGGTACCTGATCATCCGCACATGATCACTCGCAGATCACCGGCACCCGCTCACGGGCGCCGGCCGGGCGGCTGGCGTACCGGTTTCAGCGGTGACAGTTCCGCGCCACGGGTGACAGCGGCCGCGACGTGGAGCAACCAGTCGCGTACGCCCTGGGCCGAGCCGCTGCGGTATCCCTCAAGGGCCAGCCGATAGGCGGCACCGGACTGCTGGTGAGCGACCTCGGGGACGGTCACCGCCGGCCGATCAAGATCACCATCGATCAAGATCATGCGCTCGACCGCACGGGCGACGATGCCGTTTCCGGCCGCGAACGGTGCCACCGTGATCAACTCGGCATGGGCGATCGCGGCAACCACGATCACCGGTGCGCTGGTCGATGTGGTGAGCAGCCGTCCGAGTGCAGCCATCCGGTCGGCGACCTGCGAATCGTCGCGCAGCCGCCCGAGCCCGTCATCGGCCAGCACGCCGCGACCGAGCACGGCATGAGCCCGCGCGATCGCCTGCCCCGGCGACACCCTGATCAGGCGAGCAAGATCAACAAGCTCGACGTACAACCGCAGTGTGCCCGCCTCCCAGCTCCGGTGATCATCGTCACCGACATGATCATCTTCGGTGCGCCCGATCACCGCGCTGGCCCGAGCGGCCATCAGGAGCGCCTCGGCCTGCTGCTCGGAGGTGATCTGCCGGCGTCCGCGGTCGCGCAACACCGCGTCGACGGCGTCCCGGGCGGCCATCACCGCCGACCCGACGCCCTCGATCCCGGCCAGTGCGGCGAGCGGGTCGGCGATCGGCGAGGTCATTCCCGATATCGTGCCACCTCGCCGCGCACCTGGCGGGGCGGACCTGCTGCAGACACTAGAATCCGAGCATGCCTGCTGAGCGCCGTACGGCTTTTCCCGAGGCGGCGGTCGCCTGGATGATCGGTGACGCGCCGCAACGGATCCTCGATCTCGGCTCCGGTCGCGGGCAGTTGGCGCGGATGCTGGCCCGATCCGGCCACCGGGTGCATGGTCTCGACCGGTCGGTATCGATGATCACCCGGCTGGCCGAGCGAATCCCCACCGGGCTGCACGTCGCCGCCCAGGCCGAGTCGCTGCCGTTCGCCGACCAGGTCTTCGACGTGGCCAGTTCGGCCGAGACGTTGCACAAGTTCGCCCCGGGTCTGGTGAGCGTCGAGATCGCCCGGGTGTTGCGGCCGGGTGGGCGTCTGGTCGCGATCTACAACACCCGCGACGACACGGTCCCATGGGTGAAGAAGCTGGCCAGGATCCTGCAACAGGTGGATCCCGAGGCGATGTCAGGCGATTTTGGCCAGGGCTCGATCGAGACGATGGCGCAAACGCCGTATTTCACCGACCTGGAACGCAAGAACTTCCGTAACTGGCTGCCGATCGACCGTCCGGGCCTGCTGGAGATGGTCAGCCGCCGCCCGGCCACCTCTGGTCTCGGCGAGTCGGAGCGGGACGCTCTGCTGGCCGAGGTCGGCGATCTCTACGACAGCTACGCACGCGCCCCCGAACCGCTGCTGCTGCCGTTCCAGGCATCCTGCTGGCGGGCCACGGTGGACCATCAGGAGTTGGCGCTGACCGGCGCTGATGACGGGCTGGAGATCCCGCTCGGCCTGTAGTGTCGGCCAGTCGTCGTACGGTTCACCCATGAGCGACGGCGTACGGACCGACGAGGACATCGTCGACGAGGACTGGTACGGCAAGGATCTTGACGGGTTGCGATTCATCGGCTGCCGCTTCAGCCGCGTCGACTTCACCGAAGTCCGCACCCGCAACACGGTCTTCGACGGCTGCCGCTTCGGCAACTGTGCCTTCAACGCCTCCGAGCACCACGAGACCGGCTTCGTCGCCTGTACCTTCGCCCGGAGTTCGTTCTTCACCGCAACGCTTTCCGGGTGCAAGCTGTCGGGATCGACGTTCGTCGACTGCGAATTCCACCCGATCACGATCAAGGGTGGGCTCTGGCAGGGTGTCACCTTGCGCGCGGCCGACCTGACCCGGATCGACTTCGGCGGCGCCGACCTCCGAGAGGCCGACCTGTCGGAGTCCGACCTTTCCGGCGCCCGGCTGACGGGCTGCAATCTCAGCCGGGCGACGCTTCGCCACACCCTGCTCACCGACGCCGACCTGACCGGTGCCGACCTCGAGCACGTCCAGCTGGCCGACGCGATCATGAAGAACACCAAGGTCGACATCAGTGGAGCGATCGCCGTCGCCGGCGCGTACGGAGCCGTGCTCGGCTAGCCGAACCTCGAAGCTGGGTACGACGCCCCGGCACGGCTGCTGTGCCCGGGGCGGCCCGGAGCAGCGGTCAGCGGCGACGGAAACGGCGGGCCAGCCGACGCAGCGGCCGTACGGCCCTGGACTCGACCTCGGCGCGAGCGGCCTCGGCGGCGCGCTGCCGCTCCGGGTCCATCGGCTCGCCACCGGGGTTCTCCGGTGGTAACGCGCCGGCACTGTCGCCCTCCGGCGCCCCGCTCTGCTCCGTCGGTGGCACCTCCGCCTGCGTCTGGTCAGCCGTCTCCAGGACGTTCACCGCCTCGGTCTCCTGGGCTCGCGCCACCTCCGCCGCTTCGGCACGGGCCGCCTCATCGGCCCGGTGCTGCTCAGCCCGCTGGGCCGCGATCTCCGCCTCCCTGGTCTCACGCTCGGCATCCCGACGCAACTGCTTGCGCTCGCGTCGGCCCTCGACCAGGCGGTAGAGCACCGGTACCAGGATGAGAGTCAGCACGGTCGAGGACACCAGGCCGCCGACCACGACGATCGCCAACGGCTGGGAGATGAATACACCGCCGCCGGTGAGTCCGAGCGACATCGGGATCAGCGCGAAGATCGTCGCGATCGCGGTCATCAGGATCGGCCGCAACCGTCTCCGGGCGCCGTTGATCAACGCCTCCTGCACCGACTCGCCGGCCGCCCGGTAGTGGTTCACCAGGTCGACCAACACGATCGCATTGGTCACCACGATGCCGACCAACATCAACAAGCCGATCAAGGACGGCACGCCCAGCGGGGTGTTGGTCACCACCAGCGCGATGAGTGCCCCGACCGCCGCGAACGGGATCGACACCAGCAAGATCAACGGCTGGACCAGGCTCTTGAAGGTGGCGACCATCACCACGTAGACGATCGCGATCGCGACCAGCAATGCCAAGCCCAGTTGGGAGAATGCGTCGGACTGGTCGGAGCTGACGCCGCCCAGCTCGGTCTGCACGCCGGACGGAAGGTGGAGTTGGTCCAGCGCCGCGGTGACATCGGAGTTGACCGCGCTGAGGTTGTCCCCGCTGGGCGTCAGGGACACGGTCGCGCTCTGCTGGCCGTTCCTGCGGTTGATCGACGGAGCCACCTTGGCCTGGGTGACGTCGGCCACCTCGGACAGCTTGACCTGCTGCGGCTGGGCCAGATCGCCTGCACCGCCGGAACTCCCTGCGCCACCGGCGTTCCCGGGATTCTGACCGGATCCCTGACCCGACTGCGCGCTCGCCGGGACGGCGATCTCGAGATTGCGCAGTTCGCTCAGTCCGACCGGCGCATCAGCGACCTTGAGCACCACGTCCTCGTCGTTGCCGGAGGTTTCGATGCTGCCGACCGTGGCCGGGGCCAGCACGCCCTTCAGCGTGTCAGAGACCTGACTTGCGGTGAGACCGTGCTGCTGGGCCTTGATGGGATCGATGTCGACCTGCACGATCGGCTGCGCCGCCGCCACCGAGGAGGTGACATTGGTCGTACCGGGAATCGCCTTCATCTTCGCCAGCACCTGAGCAGCCGCCTGATCGAGTCGATCCTGGTCCGGGGCGGTGATGTCCACCTCGACGTCGGAGCTGGTACCGAAGCCGGAGCTGGCGCTGACCGTGACCGTTCCGACGCCGCTGAGCTCATTGACCGCGTCGGTGACATCGTTCTGGATCCGATCCTGATCATCATCGGAGTCCGTGGTCACCGAGAAGGAGGCGGAGTCGGTGCCGCCGCCGAAGAAGCCACCGAAACCGCCGCCACCGATGGTGGTCTGGACGGTCTGCACCCCGTTCAACTCGCGGATCGCATCCTCGACCTTGGCTGCCATCTTGCTCTTGGTCTGCAGGCTCAGCGCCGGGGCGAAGTCCTGGGTCACCGACAGCGTGTTCTGGCCGCTGTTGCCGATGAAGTCGGTCTTGAGCCGGGTCGAGAGCGTGCCGGTCGCGCCGACCACCAACAACGCGATCAGGATCGTCACGATCGGATGCTTGGTCGCCGACCGGATGATCGGGACATAGCCACGCTGCAGCAGGCTGCGGTGTTCCTTCGCCTCGGCGAGTTCTCGTGCCTGGTCAGGATCGACCGTCACCTTCGGCACCCGCAGGATCCAATACGCCAGCACCGGGATGATCGTCAACGCCACCAGCAATGAAGCCAGCAGCGCGATCGTCACCGTCAGCCCGAAGGGTCGGAACAACTCGCCCACCTGGCCGCCGACCAGGGTGATCGGGAGGAAGACCGCAACCGTCGTCACGGTCGCAGCGGTGATCGCCGTCGCCACTTCCCGTACGGCGGTGGTGATCGCCTTGAGTTTCGGCTCGCCGTAGGAGAGATGCCGTTTGATGTTCTCGATCACCACGATCGAGTCGTCGACGATCCGGCCGACGGCGATCGTCAAGGCACCCAGCGTCAGGATGTTCAGCGAATAGTCGGCGACCCGCAGGCCGATCAGCGTGATCAACACCGATACTGGGATCGACAACGCGGTCACCAGGGTCGAGGTGCCGGAGAGCAGGAAGATCAAGATCACCACGATCGCCATCACCAGGCCGAGCCCGCCCTCGACGAGCAGGTCGTGGATCGACTGGGTGATGAAGGGCGCCTGATCGAAGACCGTGGTGAATTTCGCCCCGTCGCCCAGTCGGTTCGTGATGTCGGGCAGCGCGCTGCTGACGGCGTTGCTGACATCGACGGTGTTGCCCTCGGGTGTCTTCGTGATCGACAGCGACAGCGAGTCCTGGCCGTTGGTCCGTGAGATCGACGTCGCCGCCGCGTTGATCGTCTTGACGGTCGCGATGTCGCCGATCTTGACCCGCGAACCGTCGGCGGTGAGCATCTCCAGATCGGCGACATCGTGGGCCGACCGCAGGCGCTGCCCGACGTTGACCGACATCGTCCGGTCGCCGGCGGTGACGCTGCCGGCCGAGGTCACCAGCCCCGACGACTGCAGGGTCTGCTGCACGGCGGTGGTGGTGAGTCCGTGCGACTGCAGCTTGTCCAGATCGAGATCGACCTCGACCTGCCGAACCGGTGCCCCGGAGACGGTGACCGCGCGGACGCCGTCGATCTTCTGCAGCTGGGGTACGGCGATGTTGGTCAGTTGGTCTGCCAACGCGGCCTTGTCACCGGTGGCGCTGGTGACGCTCAGCTGGACAACCGGAAGATCGTCGATGCTGCCGGTCGTCACCTGCGGGTCGGTGCCGTCCGGGAGGGTGGATCGGATCCGGCTGACGGCGGCCTGCAGATCCTGCTGTGCAGCCGTCATGTCGGTGCCGTACTGCATGTTGATGGTGATCTGCGACAGCCCGGTCGACGAGGTCGAAGTGGTGTCGTCGATGCCGGACACGCCACCGACCGCCTGCTCGATCGGCGTAGTGACGCTCTGGGCCACGACCTGTGGCGCGGCGCCGGTGTAGGTCGTGGTGATCACTGCGGTCGGGACGCTGATCGACGGGATCAGCTCCTGTTTCAGCTGGCTGGCGGTGATTGCGCCGAAGATCATGACGAAGATCGTCACCAGCGCGATCAGGGCGCGGTTGCGCAGGCTCAGGTTGGCCAGTCTTCCCATTGAACGCTCAATCCACCATTCGTCGTCGTCCCACATCGGCACAGTGCGGGCGGCGGTGCCCGGGAGAAGTCTCCCCCAGCTTCGACGGGAAAACACTCAGGGACAACCCCGGTCAGGACCAGATCAGGGTCCACCCGAGGGTGGAGCCGGCGTAATCGGTTTGCCGCGGCACTCGCTCCGGGCGCAGACTGCGCGCTGTGATCGAGGAACGGCCGAGGCGCCGTTGGTGGCGCCGGCTGTGGGATGCCCGACTCGATCTGTCGCCCTTGTGGACCCGGGATTTCCGGCTGCTCTTCATCGCCGCCACGGCCGGCTACCTCGGTTCGATGATCGGCTACGTCGCGATCCCGTTCCAGCTCTTCCGGATCACCGGCTCCAATCTCGCGGTCGGCGTCGTCGGCGGTGTCGAGTTGGTGCCGTTGATCGTCTTCGGACTCTGGGGCGGAGCCCTTGCGGACCGCTTCGACCGCAGGACGATCATGGTGCTCTCTGGCGCTGCCAACGCCGTGCTGGCCGCCGCACTGCTGGTCAATGCCCTGCTCGACCACCCGCAGGTCTGGCTCATCTACCTGGTCGCGGCGCTGCTGTCGATGAGCTCGTCGCTGCAGCGGCCCAGCCAGGACGCCCTGGTGCCGCGTACGGTCGGCCACGACCAGCTCACCGCCGCCGTGGCGGCCTGGTCCCTGGCCTGGCAGTTGGGCAGTCTGGTCGGGCCGGCGATCGGCGGTGTGCTGATCGCCCGCTACGGCGTCGCGATCGGCTACGGCCTGTGGGTGACCAGCGCGCTGGTCACCGTGGTCCTGCTCGTCCGCCTCGGCCCCTATCCGCCGACCGAGCGGACCACCGGATCGGCGCTGCGCTCGATCGGAGTCGGGCTGCGGTACGCCGCCGGGCGCCGCGACCTGCTCGGCACCTACATCGTGGACCTGGTCGGGATGTTCATGGCCATGCCCACGGTACTGTTCCCCGCTTTCGGCCTGCAGGTCTTCGGCCACCCCGAACTCGTCGGCCTGCTGTACGCCTCCGAAGGGCTCGGCTCGGCGCTCGCGACCATCACGTCGGGCTGGATGGCCCGCATCCACCACCACGGCCGGGCGATCACCTTGGCCGCTATCTGCTGGGGTGCGGCGATCGGTCTGGCCGGCCTTGCGCCCTGGTACTGGCTGGCCTTCGCGATGCTCGTCCTGGCCGGCGGCTTCGACCAGATCAGCGGCACCTTCCGAATGGTGTTGTGGAACCAGACGATTCCTGATGAGTTGCGCGGCCGACTGGCAGGGATCGAGATGCTGTCCTACTCCGTCGGCCCGCTCGGTGGCCAGCTGCGTGCCGGGATCGTCGCCGATCTGGTCGGGGTCAGGGCCGCCATCGCTTCGGGTGGTGCGCTGTGCATCCTCGGTGTCTCGGTGACCACGGCGGCGATCCGCGGATTCTGGACCTACGACAACCGCACCGACCCGCATGCGGTTCGGGAGCGGGAGCGCCGGGCAACCAGCAACGGGTAGCGCTGATTCTGTGACCGGCGATCGAGTTCACTCGGCGTGTCGCCGGCCGCCGGCAGAACGTCGGTCACAATCTCGGCGGTTGCCGATATCCACAGGGATCTGACTCCCCCGAGTTCTCCACAGAACGCCCGCTACGGTGAACCGGTCCGGCGATTGTCCCTATTGCTAAAGGTGTGCGGACCATTCATCGTGAGCGGCTGGCGCAGCTCCTCGCCGAAGGCGGCGGCGTTGTCCGTCGCAGCGAACATCCCGAGCTCGGGCCGGTCCTGGACCGACTGCTGCGCACAAAGGAGCTGACAACCGTTCTTCTGGGCATCTACGCACCCGCTGGCTTCTGTGCCGACCTCGCCGCCCGGATGGCGGCAGTCGCGGCGTGGAATGCTGACGCGGTCGTCGTCGGACGTGCAGCTGCTGCAGCGACATACTGGCCGGACATCCGCTTCGATCGCGTCGACATCGTCCTGCGAGTCGCCCGGAAGCTCCGCAGCATGGACTTCCGCCTCCACCGCCGGACCATTCCTGTCGACTGGATCCGCGAGCTGAGGGTCGGGACCCGCACAGTCAGGGTCTCCGCTCCGGCGCTGACAGCCGTCGAGTTGGCCGCCGAGCTCGGAGGTGAGCCCATCGACACAGTGCTCCGCACCAGACAGGCGACCCTGGATGACATGCGGTCGGCACTGGACGCGGTCAGTGGCAGCCGCGGCAACGGCGCTCGCCGCAGGCTGCTCTGGGAGTCGCGGGACACACCGTGGGCCGAGTCCGAACGATTGGCACACCAGCTGCTGCGGGATGCAGCGATCCTCGGCTGGACAGGCAACGAGAAGGTCGTCATCAACGGCCACACCTATTTCGTCGACATCTGCTTCCTGCGGCTGAAGATCGCCGTTGAGATCGATGGCCGCGACCACCAGAGAGATATCACCACTTTCGTGCGAGACCGTGAGCGACAGAATGCGCTCGTGCTGGCCGGGTGGATCGTGCTTCGGTTCACCTGGCAGGATCTTGATCGGCATCCGCAACGCTTCGTGGCGCAGGTTCGAGCAGCGATCGAGACCGCCAGCAGGGCCACCGCAGTCAACAAGCGCTGAGAATGTAGCCGACGTTTCGTTCGCTGCGGCGTGTCGGGGCCCCCCCCGGGAAACGCCGGTCACGATCTCAGTGGCTCCGCCAGGAAGGACCCCAAGACGGCGAAGCCCTTCGGCAGCCTCAGCGACCGGTGATGGTTAGGCTGTGCGGCGATGAACTTCACCCGAGGAGGCGTGCTGTGAGCGACGAGACCCTGGAGAACCTGCTGACGGAGGACCGACGGTTCCCGCCACCGGCGGACCTCGCGGCCCACGCCAACGTGACCCAGGCGACCTACGACGAGGCCGCGGCCGATCCCGAGGCATTCTGGGGCAAGCAGGCCGAGCGGCTGAGCTGGGCCACCAAGCCGACCCAGACGCTCGACTGGAGCAACCCGCCCTTCGCGAAGTGGTATGCCGACGGCACCCTGAACGCTGCCTACAACGCCTGCGACCGGCACGTCGAGGCCGGTAACGGTGAGCGGGTCGCCTTCTACTTCGAGGGCGAGCCGGGCGACAGCCGCGCGATCACCTATGCCGAGCTGACGACCGAGGTCAAGAAGGCCGCCAACGCGCTGCTCGAGTTGGGCGTCAAGGCGGGTGACCGGGTCGCGATCTACATGCCGATGATCCCCGAGGCCGCAGTCGCGATGCTGGCCTGCGCACGGATCGGCGCTCCGCACACCGTGGTGTTCGGCGGTTTCTCGGCCGAGGCGCTGGCCAGCCGGATCTCCGACTGCGGCTGCGAGGTGGTGATCACCGCCGACGGCGGTTACCGCAAGGGCAAGCCGTCCTCGCTCAAGCCCGCGGTGGACCAGGCACTCCAGCAGGTCCAGGGCGTCCGCCATGTGCTGGTCGTGAAGCGCACCGGGGAGCCGGTGGACATCGTCGAGGGCCGTGACCTGTGGTGGCACGAATTCGTCGGCAAGCAGTCCGAGGAGCACACCGCGGAGGCTTTCCCGGCCGAGCATCCGCTCTACATCATGTACACCTCCGGCAGCACCGGGAAGCCGAAGGGCATCCTGCACACCACCGGCGGCTATCTGGTCGGCACGTCGTACACCCATTGGGCGACCTTCGACCTGAAGCCGGAGACCGACGTCTTCTGGACCGCCGCGGACATCGGCTGGGTGACCGGACACAGCTACCTGGTCTACGGGCCGCTGGTCAACGGCACCACCAGCGTGATGTACGAAGGCACTCCCGAGACCCCGCACCAGGGCCGCTGGTGGGAGATCATCGCCAAGTACAAGGTGTCGATCCTCTACTGCGCGCCGACTGCGATCCGGACCTTCATGAAGTGGGGCGCCGAGATCCCGGCGAAGTTCGACCTGTCGAGCCTGCGGGTGCTCGGCTCGGTCGGCGAGCCGATCAACCCCGAGGCGTACGTCTGGTACCGCACCAACATCGGCGGCGACCGGACCCCGGTCGTCGACACCTGGTGGCAGACCGAGACCGGCATGCACATGATCACCCCGATGCCGGGTGTGACCAGTGGCAAGCCGGGCGCGGCGATGACCCCGTTCCCCGGTGTCTCGATCGACGTGGTCAACGACGAGGGCAAGCCGGTCGGCAACGGCGAAGGCGGCTACCTGGTGATCACCAAGCCCTGGCCGTCGATGCTGCGGACGCTCTGGGGCGACGACGAGCGCTACCGGGAGACCTACTGGTCGCGGTTCGGTGGTCTCTACTTCGCCGGGGACGGCGCCAAGAAGGACGAGGACGGCGACCTCTGGCTGCTCGGCCGCGTCGACGACGTGATGAACGTCTCCGGTCACCGGATGTCGACCACCGAGATCGAATCGGCACTGGTGTCCCACCCCAAGGTCGCCGAGGCGGCCGTCGTCGGCGCCACCGATGAGACCACCGGCCAGGCGATCGTGGCGTTCGTGATCTTGCGTTCCGAAGCCGGCGACGGCGGCCCGGATGTTGTCAAGGAGTTGCGCCAGCACGTGTCGACCGAGATCGGCCCGATCGCCCGGCCGCGGCAGATCATGGTCGTCGAGGAACTGCCGAAGACCCGTTCCGGCAAGATCATGCGACGGTTGCTGCGCGACATCGCCGAGAACCGTGAACTCGGCGACGTGACCACCCTGCAGGATTCCACCGTGATGGACCTGATCAAGACCAACCTGACAACGGCACCCAGCGAGGACTGAACCATGATCATCGTCACCACCAACGACATTCCCGGCTACCGGATCGACGCGGTGCTCGGTGAAGTCATGGGCATGACCGTCCGCAGTGCCAACATCGGCGCGAATTTCATCGCCGGCTTCCGCTCCATGGGCGGAGGCGAGATCCACGAATTCACCAAGATCGTCTACGAGAGCCGTAACGAGGTGATGAACCGGATGTGGGCCGACGCTCAGCAGCGCGGTGCGAATGCGATCGTCGGCATGCGGTTCGACACCGGTGAGATCGGCCAGAGCTTCACCGAGATCTGCGCCTACGGCACCGCCGTCGTCGTACGGCCGATCCCGAGCGGTGAGGACGGCTCGACGGTGCAGTCCGCCCAACAGGCGGCCCAGTCCGGGACCCGGCCCGCCGCCCCGCAGGAGACCCGTCCCGACCGCCAGCCGCCGCCTCCGCCGCAGCAGTCGGCCCAGCCGCCGGCACCCCAGCCCCAGCAGTCGGCCCAGCAGGTCCCGCAGCCCCAGCAGTCGGCCCAGCAGGTCCCGCAGCCCCAGCAGTCGGCCCAACCTCAGCCGTCTGCAGGACCGGTCGAACCACCGCCGTCGGCACCCGGACCCCAGCCGGTGCCGGGCCAGCATGGCTACCAGCCCCAGGTGCCGCCGCCAACCGGCTACCCGGGCCAGCAGCAGCCCGCCCAACAGCAGCCCGCCCAGCAGCCACCCTCCCAACAGCAGTGGGCCCCGCAGGACCAGCAGCCCGGCGGCTATCAGCAGGCGCCCTGGGAGCAGCAGCCCCCGCGCCACGGCTAGCTAGCCGCCGACGCCCTTCCCCGGCGACGTACGACCCTCAAAGGTCGAGCGAGTGGGGCCCGACATGCCGATCGGCGCCTCACAGGCTGAAACTTTGACCTTCGGTGCACCCCGATCGCGCGAGCCACCGACCGATTCCGCGCTGGAGCCGCGGGTAACGCGGAGGAATCATCGGCTCCGAGATTGCGGATCGTCTGCGCATGAGGTCGACCTGGATCACCGACCCGTTAGGCTCAGCCGCAACGATCATCGTCGTCTTGGCGTCGGCAATGCGACGCAGGAGGAGAGGCTGGCATGACGAGCACCGATACGGGACAGACCCCGAAGGCGCCCGGCGTCGGGGACATCCTCAAGGACATCCAGGCCGAGGTCTCGAACCTCATCCGGGGCGAGGTCGAGCTGGCCAAGCAGGAGTTGGTGCCGTCGGCCCGCAAAGGTGGCATCGGCGCCGGCCTGTTCGTCGGTGCACTGTTCTTCCTCCTGAACGCGCTGATCCTGATGTTCATCGCCGGCTCGCTGGCTATCTGGAAGTGGCTGAATCTGCCGATCGCACTGGGCTTCGTGATCATGGGCGGGGTACTGATCGTCGTCGCCGTGATCTTCGCACTGATCGGCCTGGTGCTTTTCAAGCGGGTCAAGGGACCCGAGCAGACGATCGCCCAGGGCCAGCAGACGGCCGAGGCGGTCAAGACCGCCATCGCCCGCGGCAATGCGGCTGCCACGGCCAAGAGGATCGAGGCGGGGAAAATCGAGGCGGGGAAGATCGACGCTGGGAAGATCGACGGTAACGCCGACACCCGTCAGCTCCCGGGCGCCGCGGCCCGCAGCTGACCGGCGCTGGCCGGCGGCGAATCCGTCGCAGGACGGATGTCCAGGACGACGAGGATCGTTACCGTGTCCTGGTGAGTGCCTCTGGACTGACCGGTGTCGGCACCCAGTGGTCCACCCTGGACCAGATCCTGCCGAGCACCGACCCGCCGTATCCCGGTTGGCGCCGACCCACCCCGGGGCCGGATGGCCGGCGTGCCGATCTGATCGGCGCGGTGGCGTTGGCCGTCGGCGCCGTGACCACCATGCAGCTCTACCCGTGGGCGGGGCTGCTGCAACCGACCAAGGCGCCGCAGTGGCTGGAGCTGCTGTGGTCGATCGCCGTCACCTTGCCGCTGGCCTGGCGCCGCCGCTATCCGGTGATCATTGCGCTGCTGGTCTCCGCGCTCTACATGGCCGGCGGGATCGCCTTCGGCGTCTCGCTGTTCTTTCCGATGATCGCGCTGTTCGTCGCCTTCTACACCGTCGGTGCCTGGGAACCGGACCGGCAGCGCGCCCGCTGGACCCGGCTGGTGATCACCGCGGCGATGTTCATCTGGATCATGATCTCGATCTTCGTGTATGCGACCGGCGACCGATCCGATGAGCCGGCCGCGACCGGGCCGTTCTCCCCACTGGTGTCGATGGCCCTGATCCAGCTCCTCACCAACGCGACCTTCTTCATCGGGTCCTACTACCTCGGCAACCGCGGCTACGCCGGCGCCATCGGCCAGGACGAGCTCGAACGCCGTACGGCCGAGCTTGCCCGGGAGCGCGAACGCTCCACGGCCCAGGCGCTGGCTCTGGAGCGGATGTGGATCGCCCGGGAGCTGCACGACGTGGTCGCCCACCACGTCTCGGTGATGGGAGTGCAGGCCAGCGCGGCCCGGGTCGCCTTCGACCACAATCCGGTGGCCGCTCGCGACGCTCTGGGCCATGTCGAGTCGTCCGCCCGGACGGCGATCGAGGAGCTGCACGGCATGTTGAGCACCCTGCGCGAGGCAGACCCGGAGGCGCGCGACGACGGCCGGCATCCCGATCACGAGATCGAGACCGCGGCCACCGTCGGCGTACGCCGATTGCCCGCGCTGGTTGAAGAATCCGAGGCCGCAGGGCTGCCGACCCGGCTCGAGATCGTCGGAACACCCGGCCGGCTGCCGGCGGTGCTGGACGTCAATCTCTTCCGGATCGCCCAGGAGGCGCTGACCAACGTCCGCAAACACGCGGGTCCCCGAGCGACGGCCGATGTCCGGCTGCGCTACTACCCCGATGAGGTGGAGATCGAGATCACCAACAGCGGAGCGACCCCGACCCGATGGCCGGGCCGGACCGGCCCCGGCCTCGGCCAGCTCGGGATGCGCGAACGCGTGGCAGCATCCGGTGGGACCATCGAGCTCGGCGCCCTGGCCAGGGGCGGTTACCTGGTCCGGGCCCGGATGCCGCGTTCGCCGATGACCGGCGCGGAGGTGTTCCATGATCAACGATCATGATCCGATCCGGGTACTGCTGGTCGATGATCACGAACTGGTCCGCTACGGGTTCCGGGTGATCCTGGAGTTGGCCGAGGGCATCGAGGTGGTCGGTGAAGCCGGCAACGGCGAGGAAGCCGTCCAGCGGGCCAGGGCCCTGACGCCCGACGTGATCTGCATGGACGTCCAGATGCCGGTCAAGGACGGCCTCGCCGCGACCCGTGAGCTGGTCGCCGATCCGACGGTAGGAGCGGCGGTGTTGATCTTGACCACCTTCGACCGGGACGACTATCTCTTCCAGGCGCTCGCGGCCGGGGCCAGCGGATTCCTGCTGAAGAATGCCAGTCCGGAGAATCTGGTCGAAGCCGTACGGGTGATCGCCGCCGGGGAGGCGCTGCTGTCGCCGGCCGTCACCCGCCGGGTGATCTCCGGCTTCGTCCCGCCGCAGCAACCACGCCCTTCGTCCGGGTCCACCGACCAGCGGCCGGTCCCGACCCCGGCACTGACCGAACGGGAGGCAGAGGTGCTGCAGCTGGTGGCCCAGGGGATGTCCAACGCCGAGATCGCAGCTGCCCTGGTCGTCGGCGAGGCGACGGTCAAGACCCATGTTTCCAATGTGCTGGCCAAACTGCAGCTCCGCGACCGTATCCAGGCCGTGATCTACGCCTATGAGCACCGGCTCGTGACACCCGGCACCTGACCTCCACCTGCGGGCGGATGCGGAATTCCCACCCGGCGACGGATGCGTGAGAGGCCCCGAGGTTTCTAGCCTGATGCTGTGCTGGAGATAACCAAGATCAACAGATCGTTCGGCGCGCGACAGGTGCTCACCGATGTCAGCTTCGACGTGCCCGGAGGCCGGATCACCGGCTTCGTCGGCCGCAACGGCGCCGGCAAGACCACCACGATGCGGATCGTGCTGGGCGTGTTGACCGCCGACAGCGGCGAGGTCCGCCTGGACGGCGCGCTGCTGACACCGGCGGATCGTCGCCGGTTCGGCTACATGCCCGAGGAGCGGGGGCTGTATCCCAAGATGCCGGTCGCCGAGCAGCTCGTCTACCTCGCCCGCCTGCACGGTCTCAGCCAGCGCGCGGCCCGCCACAACACCAGCGATCTGCTGGCCAAGCTCGAGTTGTCCGACCGGGCCGGCGACAAGGTGGAGACCCTGTCGCTGGGCAACCAGCAGCGTGCCCAGATCGCGGCCGCGTTGGTCCACGATCCGCAGGCGCTGATCCTGGACGAGCCGTTCTCCGGACTGGATCCGCTGGCTGTCGACGTGGTCCTCGCGGTCCTCCGCGAACGGGCCGCGGCCGGTGTTCCGGTGCTGTTCTCCTCCCATCAGCTGGACATCGTCGAACAGCTCTGCGACGACCTGGTGATCATCGCGGGCGGAACGATCCGCGCCGCCGGGCCCCGGGACGAGTTGCGGGACCGCTATGCAGGCACCACCTACCAAGCAACGTTCGGGACCGATGCGGGCTGGCTGCGTGACCAGCCCGGGATCACCGTCCGGGATTTCGACGGGCCGAACGTGATCTTCGACGCCGGATCGCCGGAGGCGGCCCAGTCCGTGCTGGCCGCGGCCGTCGCCCGCGGACCGGTGCTCAGCTTCTCCCCCCGTCGGCCGCGCCTGGCCGAGATCTTCAAGGAGGTCATCCAGTGACGACCACTCCGGCGACGACGCCGAGCCTCACCGCACCTGCGGCCACACCGGGCCTGAGCTTCGGCCAGGCCGTCCGGCTGATCGCCGAACGCGAGATCCTGACCCGGCTGCGCAGCCGTGCCTTCCAGGTGTCCACCGGGATCATGTTGCTCGCCGCGCTGGCCGGTGTGATCGCTGCAGGCACGCTCGGCGGCCGGACGTCCACGACGTCGGTGGCGGTAGTAGGCGACGTCGCGGCCGTGCAGCAGGCCTCCGGTCTGGCGGTCCGCCACGTCGGCTCGGTCGCCGAGGCGACCGCCCTGGTGCGGGCCGGGACGGTCGATGCGGCCGTCGTCGCGGATCGGTCGAGCCCGGCCGGGATCAGGATCATCGCCGACGAGTCCTCGCCCGACGCGCTCGTTGCTGCTCTCAGCGTCAAGCCGCAGGTGACGCTGCTCGATCCGCCCACCATCCCGCCCGGACTGCGATACGCCGCCGCGTTCGGTTTCGCGCTGATCTTCCTGATGTCGTCGGCGACCTTCGGCGGCACCATCGCCCAGAGTGTGGTGGAGGAGAAACAGACCCGGATCGTGGAGATCCTGATCTCGGCCATCAGCACCCGGACGCTGCTCACCGGCAAGATCCTGGGCAACAGCCTGCTCGCCTTCGCCCAGGTGGTGGTCACCGGTGCCTTCGCGGTGATCGGACTGTCGGTCACCGGGGAGTCGGCGACACTGTCCCTGCTGGGCGCGCCGATCGCCTGGTTCGTGATCTTCTTCGTGATCGGCTTCGTCCTGTTGGCATCGATGTTCGCCGCCGCGGCGTCGCTGGTGTCGCGGCAGGAGGACATCCAGGCGACGGTCACGCCGGTCACCATGCTGGTGATGATCCCGTACTTCCTGGTGATCTTCTTCCACGACAACAGCCTGGTGCTGACGATCATGTCCTATGTGCCGTTCTCGGCCGCTGTCGGCATGCCGCTGCGGATCTTCCTCTCCGAGGCAGCCTGGTGGGAACCCCTGCTGTCGTTGCTGATCCTGCTTGCCGGAACCGTCGGCGTGATCGTCGCCGCCGCCAAGATCTACGGCAACGCGCTGTTACGCACCGGAGCCAAGATCTCGGTCCGTGAGGCGCTGCGCAGCAGCGGGGTGGACTGACCTTCGACTAGCTCCGGGATCAGGCGAGCGGCCAGGCCTCGGGATCGAGATCGTCACGGACACCGAGCCGGTCGATCAACTCCAGCGCCTCGCTCGCCAGATTCTGCTGCGCCACGGAGTTGATCTTGCGACCGGCGTGGGTGCGGAAGAGCGTCCGGCCGCCGAGCGAGAGCAGCACCTGCAACCGGCCGGCCGCGAACTCCTCGTCGCTGAGCCGCGAGTATTCGGCGCGGACCGCGTCGACGTAGCGCCGGTACTCCTCGGCCGGCGAGGCCAGGATCGCCAGGTCGGCATCGCACAGCAGCTCGCCGTTGATGTCCGATCCCGAGGTGCGGTGCTGCTCGGTCAGCCGGACGAGCCGGGCGATCTCGCCGAGCTCCTCCTGCTCGAATCCGGACCGGACCAGCGTCCGGATCGCCAGCCGCGCCGAGGCTTCCTCGTTGCTGATCTGCCCCGGCGGGATCGCATAGACCGCGTCGTGGAACCAGGCTGCGAGCCGGACCGAGAAGAGGTCGTGACTGCCGGTGGCGAAGGCGTCGATCCGATCCAGTACGAAGGCCAGGTGACCGAGGCCGTGATAATGCCGGTGCGGCTCGGCATACCGCTCCGCCAGCTCCTCGCCGATGTCGCGATGTCCGGGCAGCAGCTTCTCGAACTGTTCGAGCAGGTCGGACCGCAGATCGGTGGTCGCGGCGGGCTCAGATGTCGCGGCGGGCTCAGATGTCATGGGGTTCGGCTCCTGCCGGTGTATCGAGATCGGGTGCGTCGAGATCGGGACCGGCCACCGGCTGCCGGCCCAGATAGCGCGACGGTACCGCCATCGTGCGGCGGTTGTCCCACGGGCGCTGCCAGCCACCGCGGGTGAGAATGCCGTCCAGCACGTAGGCGGTGAAGCCCCAGATCAACAGGTCGCCGATCAGGAATCCGGGCCCGCGATGCCCGCGCGGGTGCACGGTGACGTAGCGGTTGTTCGGGTCGGTCAGGGCGCTGATCGGGATGCGCTGCACAGCTGCGACCTCGCCGGGATCGACCACCGCGACCGGTGACTGGTCGCGCCACCAGGCCAGCACCGGAGTGACCTGGAATCCGGAGACGGACAGCCCGAGCGGGTCGAGTTCGCCGAAGACCTCGACGCCGGACGGGTCGAGTCCGGTCTCCTCGTGCGCCTCGCGCAGTGCGGCAGCGACGATATCCGTGTCGACGTCCTCGATCCCGCCACCCGGGAAGGCGACCTGGCCGGGATGAGCCCGCAGAGCCGACGATCGCTCGATGAAAAGCAGATCCGGGCCGTCGCGATCCTCGCCGAAGAGCACCAGCACCCCCGCCGGGCGGCCGCCGGTCCCGGCCGCTCGCTCGGGTGGTGGCGTACGGTCCGGCCAGCTGTCGAGGTTGCGGGACAGGCTGTCCCGCAACGGCTGCAGCCAGTCCGGCAGCAGCAACGGCCGTCCGCTCACAGCTTCACCCCGAGCTGGTCGCGCAGCAGCGCGCGCAGCTGGGTGTCGCTGGAGAAGGGCCTGACCTGCCGGTAGACGATCCTGCCCTTGGCGTCGACCAGGAAGGTCTGCGGGATGCCGATGATCTTCAGCGGTGCCTTGACCCGTTGCTGATAGTCCTGGAGCTGCGGGTAGGTCCAGCCTGCATCCTTGGCGAAGTCGATCGCCGCGGCTGGATCCGGGTCGGCGTAGTCGATCCCGATGAATTGGACGTCGTTGCCGGCCTGCTCGGCGACGGCCGCCAGGTGCGGTGCCTCGACCCGGCACGGACCGCACCACTGGGCCCAGATGTTGACCACCATCGGCTTGCCGCGCAGCCCGGCCAACCGGACCGTACGGTCGCTGCCCAGGCAGGCCAGGGTGATGTCGGGCAGGCCGTTGTCGAGGGCCGCATCGCCGGTGGAGGCCGGGCAGTCGGCGATGCCGGCCTGCACCCGGGCCTTGCGCAGCTCGTGGCTGGAGGCGGGCGGCGGTGCGGAGGCGGGTTGGTCGGTCGGCGGAACCGACGGTGTCGACGACGGTGACCCACTGCACCCGGCGAGGAACAGCACCGCCACGAGCACGATCAGGACTCGGCGCATCATCCTCGCGGTTCCCGGACGAGTTTGGCCGCCTTGACGGGATCGGTCGGTCCCTCGCCGTAGGACGGGCACCACCGGGCGACCGGGCAGGCACCGCACGCAGGGTTGCGGGCGTGACAGCGGCGCCTGCCGTGCCAGATGACGTTGTGGCTGAGCTGGGTCCAGTCCTTGCGCGGAAAGAGCGACCCGACCTCGGCCTCGATCTTGTCCGGGTCCTTCTGTTCGGTCCAGCCGAAGCGCTTGACCAGCCGGGCGAAGTGGGTGTCGACGGTGATACCCGGGACGCCGAACGCGTTGCCGAGCACCACATTGGCCGTTTTGCGGCCGACCCCGGGCAGCGTCACAAGGTCCTTCAGCTTGCCGGGCACCTCACCGTGATACCGCTCGACCAGGGCCGCGCCGAGCTTCATCACGCTGTCGGTCTTGGCCCGGAAGAAGCCGGTCGGCTGCAGCAGGGCCTCCAGCTCTGCGCGGTCAGCGGACGCGTACGCCGCCGCATCCGGATACTTCGCGAACAGCACCGGCGTGACCAGGTTGACCCGCTTGTCGGTCGTCTGCGCGGACAGGATGGTCGCCACCAGCAACTCCAGCGGCGTGGTGAAGTCGAGCTCGGTGTGGGCGTCCGGATAGGTCTGTGCCAGAACCTTGTTGATGGTGCGGGCGCGCCGCACCAGCGCCGTACGACTCACCTCACCGGTCGCGGCTGCCTTGGATGCGGTACGGCTGCTCCCGGTCGGGCCTGAGGTCATGGAATCAGGGTACTGATCAGCGATGACAATCCCCGCCGCACGCACTGCTGCATTCGGTCACGGACCGGTCGCAGTCCTGCCGGACGCGCGCCCGCCCGGGTGCATCGCGAGGTCCATGACGGTAGCCTGTCGGAGGAAATTGCAGATGACCAGGAGGGCACGTGGACCCCGAAGTCTTGAAACAGGCTCCGCTGTTCAAGGGACTTGAAGACGAGGCTGTGGCTGAGCTGTCGGCCGCAATGGGGACGCTCAAACTCACCAAGGGCGAGATCCTGTTCCACGAGGGCGACAACGAGGACCGGCTCTACGTGGTGGTCAGCGGAAAGGTCAAGCTGGGCCGCAGCGGTTCGGCCGGCCGGGAGAATCTGATGGCGGTTCTCGGGCCCGGACAGATGTTCGGAGAGTTGTCGGTATTCGATCCCGGGCCGCGGTCGACGACTGCGACGGCGGTGACCTCGGCCGAGTTGCGGGTCCTCGAACACGATGTGCTCAACAAGTGGCTGGTCGGGCGACCGGAGGTGGCCCAGGGGCTGCTCGGGCAGCTGGCCGGCCGGCTTCGCCGCGCCAACGACACCAACGCCGATCTGGTCTTCTCCGACGTTCCCGGCCGGGTGGCCAAGGCGTTGCTGGATCTGGCCACCCGCTTCGGCGACCATCGCGAGGACGGCATCCACGTCCACCACGATCTGACGCAGGAGGAGTTGGCCCAGCTGGTCGGCGCCTCCCGGGAGACCGTCAACAAGGCGCTGGCCGATTTCGCGGCCCGCGGCTGGATCCGGCTGGAGCCACGTTCGGTCACGCTGATCGATCTCGAGCGGGTGGAGCGCCGCGCCCGCTAGGCCGTTCTCCCCAGCTCTCCTCGGCTCTCACCCGGATCCGCACCAGATGCCGAGGTCTGCACCAGCTGCAGATGGTGCGGATCTCGGCGGCTGGTGCGAATCGGGCTCGGCAGCGAGCCGAGCCCTGGCCGGGGCTACTGGGAGCCGAGGGTCGCCTGCGTCGTACGCGTCTGGCCGCCACGCCGGTAGGTGACGGTGACCTTGGTGCCTGGCGCGTAGTAATGGGTCGCGGCGATCAGCCCGTCGGCCGTGGTCACCTTGAAGCCGTTCAGCGCGGTCACCACATCGCCCTTCTGCAGGCCGGCCTTCGCCGCGGCGCTGTTGGGCTGCACGGTCTGCAGGGCGACACCGGTCGTGGTCGAGCTGAGCTCACTGTCGTCGGTACCGGAGATGGTCACGCCGAGGACCGCGTCAGAGGACTTGCCGGTGTCGATCAGCTGCGAGGCGATCCGTACGGCGACATCGGACGGGATCGCGAAGCCGATGCCGATATTGCCGGACTGGCTGTCGCTGCCGGAGTCGTCACTGGTCGATGCGATCGAGGAATCGATGCCGACGACCGAACCGTTCAGGTCGACCAGCGGACCGCCTGAGTTGCCGGGGTTGATCGCGGCATCGGTCTGGACCGCCATGTAGACCGCATCGTTGTTCTCACCGGAACGGACCGGACGGGCGACGTTGGACACGATGCCGCTGGTCACGGTCTGGGACAGGCCGAGCGGAGCGCCGACGGCGACGACCGACTGGCCGACCGACAGCGAGCTGGTCTTGGCGAAGGTTGCCGGCGTCAGGTTGCTCACACCGTCGACCTTGATCACCGCCAAGTCATCGGTCTCGTCGGTGCCGACCACCTTGGCGGTCGCCGTCCGGCCGTCGCTGAAGGTGACGGTGATCTTGGAGGTGCCGCTCTGTTGGGCGCCCCCGAAACCGCCACCCTGGCTCTGGTCCTGTGACAGTGACGCGACCACGTGGTTGTTGGTGAGGATGTGGCCCTGCTTGTCGAGTACGATGCCGCTGCCGATGTCGCCGCTGGAGCCCGACACGACGGTGATCGTCACGACCGAGGGTTGGATCCGCTTGGCGGCGGCCTCGATGGTCCCGTTCGTCTTCGCCTGTTGTGGAGCCTGTTGGGTGCTGACTCCGATCGGCGATGCGACGCTGGTCGATCCGTGATCAAGGAATGCGTAGGACCCGATGCCGGCACCGGCGCCGATCATCGCGGCCAGGGCGAGCGAGGCCACCATCACCGGTCCGCGGCGCTTCCTTTCACGGGTCGCCACAGGTTGGGCCGGCGCCTGCGGCGGCAGCGACCAGTGTCCGGGCTGCTGCCCAGTCTGCTGGCTAGTCTGCTGCTGCTGGCCGGGCTGTTGGTAGCTGCCCCAGGAGGCGCTCTGGTCGTAGGGCGCCTGGCCGAAGCCGTAGCCGGCCTGGCCGTGCTGCTGATAGCCAGGCTGCTGATAGCCAGGCTGCTGATAGCCAGGCTGATGCTGTTGCTGGGTCCCGAAGCCGAAGCTGGTCTGGGGTGCGACGGGTTGCGTGGGCTCCGTTGCAGAAGCATCACCGAAGGCATGACCGGAGGGCTGCTGTCCGCCCTCCGCCGGGTGTTCCGGCAGCTGATCGCTCATGGCACCCACAGTTGCTCGCCGAGCTATGTGCCAGCTGTGGATCGCCTGTCGTCCGGGTCTGGAGGCAGGGCCGGCGACCTCCGGCCGAGGCTATCCCCCCGTGTCGTCCACTGTGTCGAGATAGTCCAACTGGGCCCGGACCGACTGCTCGGCCGCCGGCCACACCGACGGGTCGACCCCGGCATAGACGCGGCGGACGATCTCGGTGGCCGTACGATCCCCCGCGGCCCGGGCGGACCGGACCTGGTCGAGGCGTTCCAGTCGATGCCGCCGGTAGTACTGCAGCACCTTCGCCGGTTCGATTACCCGATCGCCGTGCCCGGGGAGAATCTCTGCCACCTGGTGGCGGTCGACGATCTCGATCATGGTCTGCAGCGACTCCAGGTAGGCGCCGAGATCGCCGTCCGGGTAGGTGATCACCGTCGTACCGCGGCCAAGCACCATGTCACCGGTGATCAGATAGGCCGGGGCGTCGGCGCTGGTCAGCAGGAAGGATGTCGAGTCGCTGGTGTGACCCGGCGTCGCGACGACCTGGAGGGTCGGACCGTCGAGGTCGATCCGCTGCCCGTCGAGGAGCCGATCGGATTCGGAGGTGGCGAACGCCGCGTCGGCGGCACGGACAGCACAACCGGCCAGCTCCGCCATCCGGGCGGCTCCGTCGGTGTGATCATGATGGCGATGGGTGATCAGGACCGCGGCGGCCGGGCCACCACAGGCGGCCAGCACCCGATCGAGATGATCTTCGTCGAGTGGGCCCGGATCGATGATCACCCGATCATGATCACCGATCACCCAGGTGTTGGTGCCGTCCAATGTCATCGGCCCGGGATTGGGCGCCAGCACCTTCTGCACAACGGGGTTCACCCGCTCGTAGGCGTACGCCATCAACCTCTCCCATATTCGAAGACCCAGCCCTCGGGTCCGTTGACGGCCACCGGGACAACCGTCTCGACGATGCGATCGGATGCCGACGCCAGCGCCTGGCGGACTGTGGAGCAGGCAGCCAGCTCGATCAAGATCGAACGGGTCGGCGGCAACATGGCGATCTCCCCGGCATCCGCGGCGGACAACAGTTGTTGCGGACTCCGCCACTCGGCCGCCGACGTCTCGCCGGAGATGTCGGCCGCCTGCTGTCCGGCCGGAAGTGCTGCCAGGTAGAAGAAGGTGTCGTAACGTCGCGGTTCGGCCTCGGGCGTGATCCAGTGCGCCCACGGGCGCAGGTCCGCGGGATCGAGCCGGACCCCGGTCTCCTCCTCCGTCTCGCGGACGGCACAGGCCAGCAGCGCCGGATCACCGAGACCATGATCGACATCGGGTACGCCGTCGGACGGATCGACGCGCCCACCGGGAAAGACGACCATGCCGGCGGCGAACGGCATCCGGGAGTGCCGGTGCAGAGCGTAGGTCTCCAGCCCGGTCACGCCGTCGGTTCCATGATCACGCAACAGCACTACGCTGGCCGCCGGCCGGGCCACCACCGGTGCCTGCGAACGGACCGACTCCAGGCTCGCGACCACCGTCGGCGGGACCCGGTGGTCGAGCCGGGACAACACGTCCCGCGACGAGACCGGCATGATCAGCCCACGACCGCGGTTTCCATGATCATCACCGATGATCAGGCCGGGCCGGACAGCTGAGCGATGATCTCCACCTCGACCGGGGAATTCAACGGCAGCGAGGAAACCCCGACAGCACTGCGGGCGTGCACGCCGTCAGTACCGAAGATCTCCCCGAGGAGATCGCTGGCCCCGTTGGCGACCTTCGGCTGGGCGTCGAAGTCGGGCGTCCCGGAGACGAACACGGTGATCTTCACGATCTTGGCGATGGCATCAATACCACCTGCGATCCCGGCGACCGCAGCAACGGCGTTGAGTGCAGCGGTGCGGGCCGCGGCGGCCGCATCCTCGACCGTGACGTCGGCGCCGAGCTTGCCGACCACCGACAGCTTGCCCTCGATCATCGGCAGTTGTCCCGAGGTGTAGACCATGTCGCCCACCGCGACGGCCGGTTGGTAGGAGCCGATGGGTGTCGCGACGGAGGGCAGCGTCAGCCCGAGCTCGCTGAGTCGCCGGGCGGCCGTCATCCCTGGGCTCCGGATCCGTTCTCGATCGGCCGCTTCAGGTAGGCGACCAGATTCTCGGGGTTGACACCCGGAACGATCTGCACGAGCTCCCAGCCGTCGGCGCCCCAGTTGTCGAGGATCTGCTTGGTGGCATGCACCAGGACCGGCACGGTCACGTACTCCCATTTCGTCATGACGCTCACCCTACTGACGGCCCGCCGGCACCCGGCCTGTGGATAACCACCCCACGAGTCGTCCGGAACTTCATAGCGTTCTGCCAGGCCCATCCCCCGGGCCGAGCAGGAGGAGATGTCTGATGGTCGTACCAGCCCTCGACGGCACGGTCGGCGCCGCGCTCACTGCGGTGCACGAGTTCACCGGTCTGGTGCCGATGGCACCCGCGATGCCGAAGGTCACCGCCCAGGCGCCCTGGGGAGCGAATCGGTTCGAGGTGCTCCTGGGCTGGGCCAAGTGGGTGTCGCTGGCCGTCTGCGTGATCGGTCTGATGATGGCCGGCGCGGTGATGGCCTTCCAGTCCCGCCGTGGCGAGGGCAGCGAACACCTGCACCGCGTCGGCATGGCCCTGGTCGGCGTCGTGATCATCACTGCCGCTTCGTCCCTGGTCAGCATGCTCGCGTGAGGAGCCGACATGATCCCGCCCCGTGTCCCTTCCGACTCCCGATCTTCCCGGTCTTCTGGTGACGCCGCTGCCCAGAACCGCTGGACGCATCCGGGCTTCCTGCTCAGTGCCGGCGTCATCGCCGTGGTCGTGGCTCTGGCGATCTATCTGGCCGTCGCCAACGTCCGCGGCGACCATCCGGCGCCGGCCCAGGACCCGGCAGCTGTCGTATCGCCGGCGCTCGGTACGACCGCGACCCCGACGAGCTCACCCGCGAGCTCACCAACAACTGCCGCGACGACGGGAGCGCGTGCGCGGACCAGCATTTGCGGGCTCGCCGCACCGACCGGCGGCGCAGCGGATGACCTGACGAAAATCGACACCCAGGGCGTCACCTGGCGCTATCAGAATTCGACCGCCTACCCGGTCTCGTCGACCTACGGGCCCGCGCGCAAGGACCGGACCGGCTACCCGTACTGCTACCAGGACTCCCCCGGCGGCGCACTCTTCACGGCCGCCGGCTTCGTCGCCGTCTCCGAGTCCGGCGACGCCGAGCTGAAAGCCTGGGCCACCTACATCCTGGCGAAGGGTCCGTACCGCTCGCAGATCCTGGCGCAGGTTGTCGCGCCGGACGACGACCCGAATGACGAGACGAGCGGGCGGACCGAGATCGTCGGCTACCGGATCCGGAGCTACACCGCCGATGAGGCCTGGGTCGACATCGCCGCGCGGGTGACTCTCCCCGACCAGACGGCGCTCGGGTCGATGATCCTGCACCTGATCTGGCAGGACGGCGACTGGCGGGTCAGTGCCGATGAGCCGGATCCGATGAATGCCAGCCGGATCGGCGACCTCACCGGTTACACCGCCTGGGGAGTGGCCTGATGTGCGGGCTCTTCGAGTGGAAATGCTATGTCGTGGGCGACAATCCGATCCAGCAGCTGCTGAAGGACGTCGACAAGTCGATCATCGAGTCCTGCACCCAGGGGCTGACGTCGCTGGGAACCGTGTGGCTCAAGGCCCCGACGCCGGACCTGACCGGCGGGAAGGCGCCCTCGGTGTCGGGTGCGGCTCCGCATGCTGGCAACGTCGAGACGGTTCTGGGCTTCCTGACCTGGATCGGGCTGGCGTTGGCGATCATGTCGCTGCTTGCGCTCGGCGGGCTGGTCGCGGTCCGGATCCGATCGGGTGACGGTCTGGCCGCGATAGGGCGGCTCGGTGCGGTGCTCGGCGGAGTGCTGCTGCTGTCCGGCGGCACCGCCGTCGTCTCGGCCGCCCTGCCCCGCGGTCCCCACGGCGTCGGTGGAGCCACAGCATTCGTCCAGGAATCGCTGTGGTGGTACATGGTCGCTGCCACGATCGCCTCGGTGATCATCGGGGCGATCCGGATGATCTGGGAGCAGCGGGCCCAGCCCGGGAAGGACTTGCTCAAGAGCCTGCTCACACTGATCATCGTCTCTGCCGGCGCGGTCACCTTCATCACCCTGCTGCTCCAAGCCGGCGATTCCTTCTCGACCTGGATCATCAGCAACGCGATGGCCTGCAATGACGGCAGCCCAGGCTGCTTCGTGGCAAGCCTGAAGAAGGTCCTCGACCTTTCCGAGGACACCGGCGCCGGCAACGGCATCCTGATGATGATCATCATCGCGCTCGCCGAGCTGCTCACCCTGCTGATCCAGATCGTGCTGGTCGTCGCACGGTCGGGGATGCTGGTGCTGCTGGCCGGCGTGCTGCCGATCGCGGCCTCGGCCACCAACACCGAGATGGGGGCGTCCTGGTTCAAGCGATGCATCGCCTGGCTGGTGGCGTTCCTGCTCTACAAACCGGTCGCCTCGCTGGTCTATGCCGCCGCCTACCGGTTGATCATCACCGGCGCGAGTAGTAACGACAAACTCATCAACGCGCTGACCGGTGCGATGCTGCTGATCCTGTCGGTGATGACGTTGCCTGCTCTGCTGCGTTTCGTCGCCCCGATGACCAGTGCGGCCTCGGGTGGGCACGGCGCGGGCGCTGCCGCGTTGGGCGCGGTCGCCGCCCGGCTGCCGACGGGCGCGCGGGCCGCGGCGGGTGGCGCCCAGCAGGCTGCGGCACGGGGCGCGACGACCACGACGACCACCACCGTCAAGTCGGCGACCGGTTCGGCCAACCAGTCCGGTGCAAGGCAGGCAGCCGGCGCCCCGCAGACAGCCGGCGCCCCGCAGACAGCCGGCGCGGGCGGCGGCGCCGGTGCTGCGAGCGACTCAGGCGGGTCTGTCGGTTCCGGCGCGTCCAGCGGGTTCGGCGGGTCCAGCGGGTCCGGCGGACAGCAGGACACGTCGGAGGCCGCGGCGACGACCTCCGCCGGAGCAGGCGGCGGCGCAGACCCGAAGCCGGCTTCGGGCGCGCAGGACGCACCGGCCGCCGGTGGCTTCGAAGTCACGACGGTCACCGAGACGTCGACAACGGCCGGTCAACCCCAGCCGAGCCGCGGCCGACGCTACTCGGCCCCGGTCGGCGCGGGCGGCCTGGTGCATGCCGCGGCCTTGGCGGCCAGCGCGGCGCACGCAGTCACGCAGGAGGCCACCGGCTCCCATCAGTGATCAGCACCTGGTCCCGCCGCCGGGCTGCGGGCGGATCGTCGGCTGGGGCGCCGCACTACCATCGGAAATATGACTGAGGCCTCCCCCACCGGCGCCGGCGAACGGCCCCGCTCGATCGGCATTCTCGGCGGAACGGGCCCGCAGGGGCGAGGCCTGGCTCGCCGGTTCGCCGCCGCCGGCTATCAGGTGGTGATCGGATCGCGGTCGGCCGACCGGGCCGAGTCGACCGCTGCCGAGCTGGCCGCTGCGGGCCAGATCAGCGGTGCGGCCAACACCGACGCCGCCGGTGCGGATCTGGTGATCGTCGCGGTCCCCTACGACGGCCACGCCGAACTGCTCGCCGAGCTGGCGCCCAAGCTGGCCGGCAAGATCGTGGTGGACTGTGTCAACCGGCTCGGCTTCGACAAGCAGGGACCGTATGCGATCGCCGTACCGGACGGCTCGTGCGCGCAGGAGGCTGCCCGGATCCTGCCGGACTCGACAGTGATCGGCGCGTTCCACCACGTCAGCTCGGCACTGCTGGACGATCCCGAGGTGACCCGGATCGAGCTCGACGTGCTGGTGCTGGGCGAGGACCGGGCAGCTGTCGAACAGGTCTGCGATCTTGCTGCGGCCATCCCGGGCGCGCGGGGCATCTACGGCGGCCGGTTGCGCAACGCCGGTCAGGTGGAGGCGCTGACGGCCAACATCATCGCGGTCAATCGCCGCTACAAGAGCCACGCCGGCATCCGGATCACCGACGTCTGAGACACCGTTGATCATGCCGACATCGAATCCGGCGGGCGGCCGGCGCCCGGCCTGGCTCAAGCCACCGCGACCCGACGGGCCGCGGCACACCCTGCACATCGTCACGGGCAAGGGCGGAACCGGCAAGACCACGGTCGCGGCTTCGCTGGCGGCCGCGCTGGCCACAGCGGGCCGCCGCGTCCTGCTCTGCGAGCTGGAGGGTCGGGAGGGCATCAGCCAGGTCTTCGGGAGCAGGCCGCTGAAGGGCGCCGGTGAGCGGAGATTGATCAGCACGCCGGCCGGCGGGCAGGTCTTCGGACTGTCGATGGATCCCGAGAACGCGCTGATGGAGTATCTGGAGACCTACTACCACCTCGGGCTGGCCGGCAAGGCGCTCGACCGGTTCGGAGTCGTCGACTTCGCCACCTCGATCGCGCCGGGGCTGCAGGACGTCCTGCTGATCGGCAAGGTGTACGAGGTCACCCGCCGGATGATCAAGAACATGCCGAACGCGTACGACGCCGTCGTGCTGGACGCGCCGCCGACCGGACGGATCGCCACCTTCCTCAACGTGCACGAGGCGGTCTCCGATCTGGCCAAGGTCGGACCGATCCGCGGTCAGGCCGACGCCATCGGCGCCCTGCTCCGCTCCGAGCACTCGATCGTCCATCTGGTCACGCTGCTGGAGGACATGCCGATCACCGAGACCATCGAGGCCGTCGCCGACCTGGTCCCGACCAAGATCGAATTGGGCTGGGTGATCGCCAACATGATCACGCCGACCTCACTCGGACTTGATCAACTCCGGCTGGCGGTCAAGGGCCGGCTTCCGCTCAAGGTGCCCGGACTGTCCGAGGTCGACAACAAGATCCTGGCCGACCAGTTCGCGACCGATGCGCAGCGGCTGCTCGACGAGCACCAGCGGAAGGAACGCTTGGAGTCGCTGCGACTGCCGATCCTGGATGTCGATCTTGATCCGCTGGGCATCGACGAGGCCGGTATCCTGGCCATCGGCGCCCGGTTGCGTGACCAGCTGGCCGAGGAGATCCGCGGATGACCGGACTCGATCTCGCCGCGGTGATCGCCGATCCCACGATCAAGATCATCATCTGCTGCGGCTCCGGCGGCGTCGGCAAGACGACGACCTCCGCCGCACTGGCCGTACGGGCGGCAGAGTCGGGTCGCCGGGTGGTCGTGCTGACCATCGATCCAGCCCGCCGGCTGGCTCAGTCGCTGGGCGTCGAGCAGTTGGACAACACGCCGCGCCCGGTGAGCGGCATCGACACCGCCGCCGGCGGCAGCCTGGACGCGATGATGCTCGACATGAAACGGACCTTCGACGAGGTGGTCGCCGATCACGCGACGCCCGACAAGGCCGAGGCGATCTTCGCCAATCCCTTCTACCAGGCGCTGTCGACGTCCTTCTCGGGCACGCAGGAATACATGGCCATGGAAAAGCTCGGGCAGCTGTCCGCGCAGGCCGACGAGGACGGGCGGTGGGACCTGATCGTCGTCGACACGCCGCCGTCGCGCTCCGCACTGGACTTCCTGGACGCACCGGAACACCTGGCGCGGCTGCTGGACGGCAAGTTCCTGCGACTGCTGCTCAGCCCGGCGAAGGGTCCGTTCCGGCTGATGGGAGTCGGTTTCACCCTCGTCTACTCAGCCATGGAGAAGGTCCTCGGCGCCCAGGTGATCACCGACGTCAAGACCTTCGCGGCGGCGTTCGAGACCCTGTTCGGCGGCTTCCGGGCACGCGCGCAGGACACGCTGGCCCTGCTCGGTTCGCAGCGCACCACCTTCGTCGTGGTGGCCACGCCGGAGCCTGACGCCCTCCGGGAGGCGAGTTTCTTCGTCGACCGGCTGACCGAATCCGGGCTGCCGCTCTCGGGTCTGGTCGTCAACCGGACCCACGGCAGCGAACTGGAGATCTCCGCCGAGCGCGCGTTGGCGCTCGCCGAGGACCTGCAGACCGCATCCCGCGGCAAACGCCAGTCAGGGCATCGGGTCGAGATAGCCGCCCTCCAGCGGCATGCCGACCGGATGCGCCTGATCGAGAGGGAACGACGCCTGCTGGCCCGGTTCTCCGGCTCGCGACCCGACGTCGCGACCTGGAGCGTGCCGGACCAGCCCGGCGATGTCACCGATCTCGAGGCGCTGCGACTACTTGGCTCCGCGCTGGTCGACCAGCACTGAGCGCCAGCTCGTGACGCCGCTGTGCTGACGCAGCAGCAACCGGCGCTCGCGCTCGGTCATGCCGCCCCAGACACCCCATTCGATCCGGTTGTCCAGAGCCTCGGCGAGGCACTGGAGACGAACCGGACAACCCGAGCAGACCGTTCGTGCTCGCTTCTGTTCGGACGCTTCGACAAACAGGGCGTCCTCCATGCCGCGGCACTTCGCCTGCAGGGCCCAATCCTCTTGATGCAACGCAGTCATGCGCGTATCCCCCAATACAGCAACCCTCCGGCCCGTGCCCGGCAGGCCCCGACGGCCTGACGAACATTTCCCCAGCGGACCGGGTGATGGAATCGTACGAAGCAACTTTCCGTAATGCTAGGGACCAAAGACCGCGATTTTTTTCGCACCATTCCCCGGCACGTGAGTTTCGGTCCGGACTTGAACGTCCCGTAGCCTGTAAAGCATGCCCTTCAGCCCCAAGCGTGCGGGAAGCGTGGCCTACTCGGCCGTCATGTTCCTGGTGGTCAGCATGGTCGCCGGACTCCTGGTCGCGGGGCTGGCGGTTCCGGTGGCGGCGATGGCGGGGGTCGGCGGGCGGGCGGCGGTCAAGACCGTCGACGACCTGCCTCAGGACTTCACCGCCCCGCCGCAGGCGATGAAGACCAAGGTCACCATGGCCGATGGCGAGACACTGGCCTACTTCTACGACCAGGACCGCGTCTACAAGTCCTTGAGCGACATCGCGCCGATCATGCGTGACGCCCAGCTGGCGATCGAGGACCACCGCTTCTACCAGCACGGTGCACTGGACGTCCAGGGCACGCTGCGGGCGCTGGTCAACAACGCCGCCGGCGGTGCCACCCAGGGCGGATCGAGCATCACCCAGCAGTACGTGAAGATGGTCCGGGTCCAGGAGGCCCAGCTCGCCGGTGACGAGAACGGTGTCAAAGCCGCCCAGGACGAGACCCTGTCCCGCAAGGTCCAGGAGCTGAAGTACGCGATCGGCCTGGAGAAGAAGCTGAGCAAGGACCAGATCCTGGAGCGCTATCTCAACATCGCCTACTACGGCGACGGGGCGTACGGCGTCGAGGCGGCGGCCCGGCACTACTTCGACACCTCGGCCAAGAAGCTGACGCTGCCCGAAGCCGCCATGCTGGCCGGCCTGGTGCAGAGCCCCGACTCCGACAACCCGGTCTACCACGAGCAGGCCGCGATCGCGCGTCGCAATGTCGTCCTGGACCGGATGGCCGAGCTGAATGTGATCACCGCCCAGGACGCGGCCAAGGCCAAGAAGGTCAAATTCGACTCTTCGAAGGTCAAGTCCTCGCCCAATGGCTGCATCAGCAGCCGTTACCCGTTTCTGTGCACCTATGTGTACGACAGCCTGCTGAAGCTGCCGGCGCTCGGCAAGACCCAGCAGGATCGAATCAACACGATCAAGCGAGGCGGTCTGACGATCAAGACCGCGATCGACCCGAAGACCCAGGACGCCGCACAGAAGGCGGTCAGTGACTACGTGGGCCCCAAAGATCCGGTGATCGCGACGATGTCGATGATCCAGCCGGGGACCGGTCTGATCATCGGTATGGCGCAGAGCCGCCCGGTGATGGGCGCCAGCGTCAAGCATGGCCACACCTACTACGACTATCCGGCCCCGCCGGATCTGGGCGGCAGTAGCGGCGGCTTCCAGTCCGGGTCGACCTTCAAGGCGATCACCATCGCCGCCGCCCTGGAAGAAGGCGTGTCTCCGTCCAAGACCTACGACGCCAAGTCGCCAATGAGCTTCACCGGAACCACGTGGAAGACGTGTGACGGCAACTTCACGATCCCGTCCAGCGATCCGTACGTTCCGAAGAACTCGACTGGTGTCAACGGCACGATGGACATGCGCAAGGCAGCGCAGTACTCAGTGAATACCTACTTCCTGCAACTGGAGCACACCATCGGTCTGTGCCCGGTGGTCAAAATGGCTTCCCGGCTCGGCGTGAAGCTTGCTTCGGGTCAGCCGATCGAGAAGTCCAACTACGCTGCGGCTCCGTCGCTGACCCTCGGCGTGGCCAACATCGCGCCGCTGAGCCTGGCGGAGGCGTACGCGACCTTCGCAGCCCGGGGCATCCGCTGCGACCCGATCATCATCGACTCCATCACCACGGCCCAGGGCAAGAAGATCGATCCGCCGAGCGCCAACTGCAAGCGGGTGATCTCCAAGGACGTCGCCGACGGCGTCAACAGCATCCTGCAGGACGTGATGAAGCCCGGCGCGACCGGCTATCCCGCCAAACTGGACGACGGGCGCCCGGAGGCCGGCAAGACGGGTACCACCAACGACAACCAGGCGCTCTGGTTCGCCGGCTACACCCCGGACCTGGCCGGGGTCGCCTCGATCGCCGAGGATGTCACCCAGAAGCCCTTCAAGCACGGACATGTCCGTGACGGCGGTCTGGAGTACTACCAATTGGACACCGGGAAGGTCCTCCAGGGCACCGGTGGCGGTGACGCCGGCTCCGGGATCTGGAAACCTGCGATGACTGCCGCCTTGGACGGCGTCGACCCGACGGATTTCCACGCCTACAAGAACAGCGACACCACCGATGGCCACAAGGTGGACGTCCCCGACGTGCAAGGGCTGAGCATCGACAAGGCGACGAAGAAGCTCGAGGACGCCGGCTTCAGCGTCGTGCCGACCTCGACCTACAACAACGCCGCGCAGGGAACGTTCCTGGGCTTCTCGCAGTACGGCGGCGAGCTACCGAAATTCAGCACCATCTACGCCATCTACTCGGCCGGCCCCGCTCCGAAGCAGAAGAGTGACAACAAGAAGAGCGACAGTAAGAAGGGCGGCGGCGACAGCAAGAAGAGCGGCGGCGGCAAGCACAAGAAGGGCCACTAGCCCGACGGCCCAGTTCAGGCGCTCAACTGGCGCTTGACCTCGTCGGCCACCGCCTTGCCGTCGGCACGGCCCTTGGTCTGCGGCGTCACGACGCCCATCACCTTGCCCATGCCGCGCATGCCGAGTTCGGCGGCGCCGGTCGAGCTGATCGCCTCGGCGATGATCGTCGACAACTCCTCGGCCGACAGCGCCGACGGCAGATACTCCGCGAGCACCTCGCCCTCGGCGTCCTCCTTGTCGGCCAGCTCCGGCCGGTTCGCATCCCGGTAGGCCTGGGAGGACTCCCGGCGCTTCTTGGCCTCGCTGATGATCACGTCCCGTACCTGGTCGTCGGACAGCGAGGTGGCCTCGCTGCCCGAGGTTTCCGCGCGGCTGACCGCCGTCAACACCCCGCGAATGGTGTTGGCGCGCAGCTGGTCCCTGGCCTTGAGCGCCGTGGTCAGATCAGAGCGGAGCCGGGTGAGGAGTTCGGTGTCGGTGGCCATGCGCCAAGTCTGACACCGGCGTCGGCGTGCCGTCGCATGAGTTCTGCTCCGGTACCCTTTCGCCATGCCAGACCGCTCCCCCGCTCGTCCCCGTACGGCGCTGCGCCGAGCTGCCGGCACAGCCGGGACGGTCGCCGCGATCGGCACCGCAACGCTCGCCTACGCCAGCCTGTACGAAGTACGGGCCTTCACCCTGCGCCGGGTCCGGATCCCGGTGCTTCCCGCCGGCGCGCAGCCAGTCCGAGTGCTGCACATCTCCGACCTGCACCTGACCCCGTACCAGCAGGCCAAACAGCGCTGGGTCTCCCGGTTGGCCGGGCTGGAACCGGATCTGGTGATCAACACCGGCGACAACCTCGCCCATCCCGAGGCGGTGCCGTACGTCGCCGCCTGCCTGGGCCGGTTACTGGACGTGCCGGGAGTGTTCGTCTGGGGATCGAACGACTACCACGCCCCGCGGCCGAAGAATCCGCTCCGTTACCTCACCGACCGCGGTCATCAGCCGCAGCCACGGGAGCCCGATCTGCCCTGGGAGGATCTGCGTCAGGTCTATCTCGACTCCGGCTGGGTCGATCTGACCGAGGCCAGGACCCGGCTGACGATCGCCGGCACCGAGATCGAATTCCGCGGGACCAACGATGCCCACCTCAACCTCGACCGCTACTCCCAGGTCGCCGGGCCTGCGGCTCCGGACACCGGGGTCGCGATCGGCGTCACCCATGCGCCGTACCGCAGGGTGCTGGACGCGATGACCGCCGACGGCCTGGGCCTGATCGTCGCGGGACACACCCACGGCGGCCAGGTCTGTCTGCCCGGCTACGGCGCGCTGGTCTCCAACTGCGACCTCGATCCACGCCAGGCCAAGGGATTGTCGACCTACCGCTACGACGGCAAGCGGTCCTTCCTGCACGTGTCCGCCGGCCTGGGCACCTCCCCGTACGCCCCCGTCCGCTTCGCCTGCCGTCCCGAGGCGACCCTGATGACGCTCGTCGCTCGCTGAGCCCGGACACCCCGGCATCCTCGCTTCCCGTCCTTCCCGCCACAAACGGCTCGCTTCCCCAACCTGCGCGCGCTTCGTGGGCAACGGAAGCGAGGGCATGGTCGTGAGGCGAGGACGGAACGAACTGAAGCGCGGCTCGACCCGGCGGCAGTGATCGGATCTGGTTACCGATTCGAAGACTCCGGTCCGAGTGGGCTACACTCTCGGAGGCCCTGTTCTTCGGGGCCACCGGGGTGTGGCGCAGCTTGGTAGCGCGCTTCGTTCGGGACGAAGAAGTCGCAGGTTCAAATCCTGTCACCCCGACTTCAAGAACCACCGCCTGACCAGGCTCAACGCCGAGCCACTCACGACCGGCGTCGTCGGCGTCCAGCCCGGATTGGGCCTCAGAGGGACAAACTGCGGGACAATCCATGCCGTCATCCCTTGTCAGCTTGGGCCTTGAAGATTACGTCCATGACCTGCGCGCCAGTCTCAATCACGGGCCGCAACTGCTTCCGGTACACGAGCTCGGTGACCTCAGTCCCCTTGTGTCCCACCAGGCGCGAAATCTCTTCGAGCGGTATCCCAGACTCCGAAAGCAACGAGACGAAGGAATGCCGCATCTCCCGCGGCGTCCAATCGTCAGGGTCGATGTTCGGAACTGACTTCAGCGCCCGCCGGAAGTCCCGCCGGACGTTCGCCGCATCCATCTGCGTGCCAACCTGCGTCGGGAACACCAGATCATCGTCCCGCCAGAACTCGGCACGAAGCCGAATCTGCGCCTGCCGAGCCCGATGCTTCACCAGCTCCTCGACCACCAGGACGGGCAATGCTAGCGTCCGGCGAGACTTCCGCGTCTTTGTGTCGCCCGTCGAGCGCACCGACCGCCACACCTCGACATACGGCACAACCGGCGGAACCGCCTTCGGGTCGGACGCCAGATGCACGTTCTCCCACCGCAGCGCGCGCAACTCCTCAGTCCGAGCGCCAGTCAGCAGCGACATGACGATGTAGCAGTAGAGCGAGTCCTTCTTAGTGTGCGTGAGCACATCGCGCGCCTGATCGAGCGTCAACGCCTTCGATGGACGGCCAGCCTTACCCCGCGGAGCGACACACAACTCCACAACGTTCCGCTCGACATACCCCCGAGCCATCGCCCGGCCGACCGATCGGCTCAGACACCACCGAACGTCCCGAATGCTCCGAGTCGCAAGATCCTCCGTAAGCGACCGCAGCCACCTGTCCACCTCCTCGGCCCGCAGGTCCCGCAGCCGCCGGCCACCCAGCGCCGGGATCACGTGCTTATCGCACAGGTCGCGATTCTTCTGCCGAGTGTTCGGGTCCGGCCCGGCCTGCCCGTAGTCGAGCCAGTCCTCCACGGCCTGACGAACGGTGACGCGCTCCGATCCAACGACCAGGCCAGCGTCGTAATCCTTCACCCGCCTGGCCAAGGCCCGCAGCGCGGCCGTCTCACTCTTGCCAGAGGCGTGCCGTTTGATCCGCTTGCCCCTCGCGTCATAGCCGACCGTCCTCTCAGCGATGAATCGCTCCCGTTTAGCATCCCAGTAGACACCGCCGTCACCAGGCGGCCGGCGTCCGCTCGCAGTCATGCCGCACCGCCCTCCACGAATTCCGTCACCGCCGAAACGGGAACCAACCGACGACGCCCGACCTTGATCGAACGCAGCTGCCCAGATCGGATCAGCTCGTACAACAGTTCCCGACTCAGGCGCAATGCCTCGGCCGCCTCATTGACGCTGTAGACCACCGGCGGTATCACCGTCGGCGCGTGCTCTTGATCATTCATCGCACCTACTCCTTTGCCTCGCCAAACTTGATCATGGATTGTTGATCTTGGAGTTTGTTAAACTTGGATGCCTTCCATACGGCGTACTCCCGTGCTCGGGCTGCTGCGGCGGTGGCGAGTGCTTCGTCGCCGGGGTTAGTCCAGCCGGTGCCTTGGTAGTGCCAGGAGCCGGTGATCAACGTGGTTTCGGTGTCGTCGGCCAGGAGCTGGTCCGCGAGCCGCCCAGGGTCGACCGGCTCCCCGCCGCGGGCCGCGTGGGCGACCAGCTGCTGGTAGCGGTGCCGCGCGCGCCGGAGGCGTCCGAAGGTGATCGAATACCGGCGGGATTTGGTCGAGAAATGGCCGCGGAATCCGAGCATGTGCGCCCACTTGCCTAACAGCCGATACGGCGACGCCAAATCCGCGCGGGCCGCTCGGCGTCCAAGATCACGAGCAGTCGTTTCCAGCCGAGCCAGGTGTGCCGGCGGTCGGGTGGTGGGGCGGATGCTGTTGGCGTCCTTGGTCGCGTATTTCGCCAGGTATCCGGCGACTTGTTCGGGGGTGAGTGGTCCGTCCGGGTCGTCGGTTCGGTTGCCGTCGCGGACCATCCTTACGTCCAGCTGACGACCCCAGGTGATGATCCGCATCTGGTCGCGATCATCGACGGCGGGTGCTTCCATGATCATCCCGACCGCCGCTCCACGTACGCTCTCCGCGAGTTGTTGGCCGTCCAGGGGTGCAGGGGATCCGGGTCCGTCCGGGCCATCGAGCCGTATGAGCGCATGGAAGTGGACCTGGCCGCGGTCTTGGTATTCGGCGACTTTGGCGAACTCAACCCGGCAGATCTGGCGCAGCTGGTGTTCGGCCAGGCCAAGCCGGACGCCGATGCTTCGGCGGATGGCGGTGGTGGTGCGCCGCCAGAGTTCGGGTGCCCACCATTGCCAGATGATCGCGGATTCCCACTGGTAGCAATCCGGGCAGAGTGGCGCGCCGTTGTGCGGATCGTGTTTCCCGTGGACGGTCATGCAGCCGACCGGCCTGCCGTGGGGACAGAGCCGGGTCCTGTCGCGGGGTCGGCAGCGGCCGCCGGCCTTTTGCCCGTTCTTGGCTCGTGGCCCGTGGACCGGTCCGAACGACGGAGCGGTCAGGGTGACGAACAGCAACGGATTCTCCGCCACCGTGGCGGGGATGGTCTTGCCGCCCGAGAGTCCGGCTTTGATCATGGCGAAGGTGTCTCGGGCGTAGACCCGCGAGCAGGCCGGGCAGACGTCAGCGCGCCGGTTCCCGCACGGCCGATACAAGACGCCGAGCGGGGTGTCGGCCGAGGAGAACGACGACAGTATTTCGCCGGTCTGCGGGTCGATGGTGTCGGTGTGGCCGACGAGCCGGACCGGGTGGGAGCAGTTGCCGACCGCGGCGGCGGTCTCAGCGAACGCATCGAAGGTATGGTCGACCAGGCGAGCGATGATCGCCTGCTCTGCACCAGCTGTGACGGTGGACAGGTCCAGCGGCACGTCCTCGCCGAAGCCGGGAAAACCCGACCTGAGAGCCGTCACCGTGTCCGTCATGATCAGGCCGCCCGGCGCCCCGTGTGCGGCATGCTGCGCCGGTCCCGGCGCCAGCGGCCGGCCCAAAACCCCGCCGTCACGTCAGCCTGGGTCACGTAGGTCTCGCAGGCGGCCCGGACCGGACAGTCATCGCAGATCTGCCGCATCCGGGCCACGTCGGTGATCGGATCAGCCCAGTGGTCCCAATCATCATGGTCCGGCCCGATCCACGGCAGTGACGGGTGTTCGACGCAAGCGGCCTGGCCCATCCACTGGTAGCCGACCGTCTCCCAATCCCTCCTAGCCATCGCAGCGACTCCTTGACCGGCCGCGGGATATGTCGATCAGGTCGTGTCGGCCGCTCCTGATTAACGCCGCCCGGATGGCTTGTTTGGTCACATGCTGCTGTCGGGCAACCCCTGCAACGGTCAGCCCTGGATCCTCACGGAAGGCGTGTTCGACCACCTCGGCCCATTGCGAGCAGCGGCGGACTGATTTGAAGCGATCAAGCAGATCGCTACGGCCCGCATTGATCAACGACCGCCTGACTGTGTTCCCACCGGACCCGTGGCCGCGCGCGAACCCGTGCAGCGACGGCCTATCCACTACCGATCCCTGGTCGTCGGTCTGGTCACCGTCTGCCAGCTCGACCTCGACCAGCCGCACCCACCTGGACAGCCGGGCCTGCGACCGCGCACGTTGTGATCGGGACTGCGGTCTGAACTGCTCGGTCAGGTCGGCCCGTCCAGCGCGCCGGAGGGCGACCCGGATCGAGCCGGGTGCGCAGCCGTAGCGGGCCGCGAACCGGTCCAGTGTCGGTCTCGGCGTCTCGCGGAGTGCTTGTTGGGCCAGGACGGCCCAGTCGTCGGGATGCTTACCGCGGCGGAGCACGATCAACAGGTCAGTGCGTCCGTAGGCGCGGAGCCAAGTCGTGATGGTGTCCCGGTTAAGCCCGAACCAGTCGACCGCGTCGGACAGGCTCCAGGCCGGGTCCTTGCCCAGGATGCTTTCCAGCTCAGCCATCCACTCCGGCGCTGTGTTGCCGACGACCCGTTCGGTGAGCGTCTGGAGTCTCTGCCGTCCCATCAGACAGCCCTCCGTTGCCGAGACTGGCGTGGCTGCCGGAGTCGTGGCTCGTCTGCTCTGGACCCGGCTGCCTCGGGCTCCGCTGAACGCAGATCGGATAAGACGCGGGTCGGGTAGTGGTGGGCGACCTGGCGGATCAGTGGGTCGGGCCAGTAGTCGGCGCGGACTCGGTCAACTTGGCCGGTGTCCTCGACCAGCCAGCCGGTGCCCGGGCCGGTCGGGCTGATCCGGTGCGCGGGGCCCCGGGCGGCCATGCCGTCGCCGAGGACCATGATCGTTTCCTCCGGCGAGCGGAGGCGGAGTGCGATGGTTTGGGTGAACAGGCCGCGCATGCCGACGACCTCTTTGCGCGGGTCCTGCACGAACGCGACCACGACGACACCGAGAGCGCGGCCCTGGGTCAAGATCAACGCCAGCAGCCGTTCCACATCCCGCCGCGCATCCGCCGGTGCGTACGCCGTCAGCGCGGCCAGCTCATCGATCACCAGCACGTGCAACGGGTCCCCCGGTCGAGGTTGGTGTTGGCGGACGGTTCCGGCCATCAGCTCGCCCCGCTCGCGCAGGATCCCGGCCAGACCGGCCAGCAGCTGACGTGCTTCGTCTGGGGTGCGGGCGAACGCGGAGAATAGGCTGCGGCCCATCGCCAGCTCGACGCCAGCTTTCAGATCGACACCCCACAGGCGGACGGTGTCGGCGTGCACGGCCGGGGCGAGGCCACCGCAGATGCCCCACAGGATGGAGCCTTTGCCCGATCCGGAGCAGCCAACACACAACGTGTGGCGGCCGGTGATCGGCAGCCACCAGTCCCGGCCCGACTGACAGCGACCCAGCCGGACTCTATCGACCAGCTGCCGGTCGGGCATCGCCGCGACGACCGGGATGGTGAGAACGTCGGCCATGATCAACTCGACCATGATCATCGACCAGGACACTGGCCAAGACCGGACGGTGACTGCATCGAGGATAGAGGCGATCCGTTCCACCCCGGCCTCCAGCTCGGCCACCGTCTGACCCGACCTGGCCCGGATCCCCAACTCGACAGCATGCCCGGAGGCCTGGACTCGTTGCAGGCGCGGGTAACGCCAGGACTCGACCGTCAAACGGTCGCCGTGCAGGTTCCGGCGGATGATCATCCGTCGTTCGGCCAGCCGAGCGTCCCGGCAGATCGCCTCCCAGCGGCGAGTGATCAACCGCCGCCACCGATACCGCCGCCACGGACCAGCCATCCACCGCTCAAACGAGACCGGCCCCGACCCGACCCACACCGCACCCGCGATACCGGGCAGGAAACCGAGACAGAGCACTCCGGCCACGATGACGATGCTGTGGTCAGAGGCCCAGGCGAGCATCCCGAGGACCAGCCACGCGGCGAGCCAGATCTGGCAATGCCACACCCAGCGTGCCAGCCAACCACCTGCCGACCGCCACCGCCCGCTGCCTGCGGTGATCATGATCCCGTCGCCACCTCGGCCACCGTGGCCGGATGATCATGGGAGCGTTCGTATCCGAGTGGGTAGTGGACTTGACCTGCAGTGACCTCGACGAGCACCCATCCCACCGTCGAGCTGGCGAACACCGTCCTGGACCAATTCCGCCACACCCACCAGCTCCGATCAAACAGCGGGTCGCCCTCGCGATGATCACCCTCGACCAGGCCCAGCACCACCGCCACCTGCTGGCCGCCCACCCACTCCCGCGCATGCAACCGCAACCGAGGCGTGCCGCCCGTCATCTCCACCGACAACGTCAACAACTCCACACCAGGGACCCAGCGCAACACCGCCTCCGTGACCACGACTGCCTCGCTGCACGCCAACATCAAGCAGCCCTCGGACCCGAACTGGCCGAGCCTGCGGAGGTGGTGGCGGCCTTCTTGGCCTCACCAGGTGCGACCAGATTATCGGCGCGGAACGACCATGCCACCCGGGGCCGCGACCCGGAATCATCCACATACGCCAGGGCAGTCAGGCCGACGAACTCGACCGGCCGCCACGGCGTCCCCGACGTGTTGTCCGGCGGCACCGGCTGAAACTGGGCGGCGATCTTCACCGACACCGCCGTATCCCGCCGCGACGCCTGATCATCCGCATCCAACACCGTCACCTGCCACAACGGCAGTCCGCTGTCTTTGTCCACCTGCTGCGGACGCGACCCATCCGGCCGAACCGGAACATCAAAATCCGACACCGGCTCAACCGAACCCTTCATGAATGCACCCATCGGGAACACATCACCGTGAGATACCTGAAACCGCTTCTGCAAAGCCATGAGATCTCCTCTACTTGACTAGAGCACTGAGATCAGTAGATCACTCCTCTAGAGACGTGGCAAGCAAGCATGCATCAAATGGCCCACTAACGTGCCGGAAACCTGTACTCCAGCACGTAGCTCGGGGCCGCCTTGACCGTGTCTGTCATCTCTACCGGCACACCTTCGACGTCGTATGCGACCCGTCGCACGGTCAGCACCGGAGTGCCCTCGGGCAGCAGCAGCCGTTGCCGCTCCTCCGGTGTCGGCATCCGCGAGCCGACCTCCTCCATGAACTCCTCCAGCTGATGCCCTGACTCTTCCAGTCGGGCATAGATCCCGCCGGGCCCAGTGTTCCGTTCCTCCATCTGGGTTCCCTTGGCAAGGAGCGCCGGAATGTACGACTCGGCCAGTTCGACCGGATGCTCATCGAGTAGATATCGCCGCCGCCTAGCCAAGACCCGCGCCCTGGCCGGAAGGGCAAGGCCCTCCCTCACGGCAGTGGAGGCGACCTCGTAGCCGACTTCCAGCTGGTCAACCATCGGCGCGCCGACGCCCTCGGATTCCGCAATGAACGCGGCCTGGCCTCGGTCGCGGTGAGATCGCGCAAAGCGATCTGATGCCACTCGTCGGACGACCGGCCGAGCCCGGACGAACACGCCGCGACCGTGTTCGGCGACGACCAGGCCCTCCGCTTTCAGAAGTGCAAGGGCCTGCCGAGCGGTCATCCGTGCAACCGCATACCGTTCCATGAGCTGAGCTTCAGAAGGAATCCGGTCGCCCTCGCCCAGAACGCCGCTGGCAATCTGTCCGCGCAGGTCGTCGGCGATCTGCTTGAAAACGGGACGATCTGACGACTTATCGACTAGACCCGCACCGTCGAGCACACGAAGCCGCTTTGCTCCGCCCGGCTCGGATCTTCTCGCCACGAACTCCTCCATACGTATGTAGTACCTGCCTACACTGTCCCACGTGAGCGCCAATGAGCAGGACCTACCACGCCACTCCGTCAGCGTGGCTGGAGTCATCGTCGACGACTCCGAACGGAACGTGCTGTTGATCAAGCGCCGCGACAACGGACACTGGGAGCCACCCGGTGGCGTCCTTGAACTGGGGGAGACCATCGAGGATGGCCTTCGACGCGAAATCCGCGAGGAAACCGGACTTAGCGTCAAAGTCGACAGGCTGACAGGCGTCTACAAGAACCTCTCCCGAGGCATCGTCGCCCTGGTCTACAGCTGTCGCAGCCAGGGCCAACCAGCAGCGACCACCGCAGAGGCGGCTGCCATAAGATGGCAACCGTTCAGCTCCATCAACGAACTGATGGAGCCGGTCTACGCGATCCGGGTTCACGACGCTCTCGGACACGGAGACACCCAGACCCGTGCCCACGATGGTGTAAGAATCATCGGCAACCCACCGCCAAACTCGGATACCGGCGACCCGGCCCCAATATCGGCCGAGTGAGGAGCCGGGCCAATGGGCGCCAGCGTAAGCCGGCCTAATCAGCCGGGTAAACATCTGCCTCGTCAACCCATCGCGCAAGCACGCTAAACGCCGCAAGTCGTTCAAGGGCTTGTGGTTCGGTCAGCTCGCTCCCATCATGCGCGGCCGGGTTTCGGATCGCTGCATAGCAACCCTCGGCGAAGCATCGAACACCTCGACGGACGCTTCGCGCCGTTTCTCATCATCATCACGGCGAACCCAAGTCGCGCCCAGGGCCCGGCGCGTCAACGCTAAAGACCTCTAGGAAGAGAGCCGTTTCCGACACGTCCCGCCGGCCAACCTGATTCTAAGTCTCAGCATTCACTTTCTTGGCCGCGGCCTCGACAGCCTCAGCAAAGTGACGACTCGTCCAAAGGGATCGTGCACCCTCCCACACTCAGCGGTGCAAATTCGCGGCGTTCAGATCTGGTGCATCCTCTCCCAAGTTCTCCCGGAGCTCGGCATCGCGCTACATCGTGGCGATACAGCGCGCAGCCCAGTCGCGATTTATGCGCTGCGGATCATTACTATTGATCGGTGTTGTGGGCCTGGGGCTCCAACACCTTCGCCCAGATGCGCTCAACGATCGCGAGCTGAGCATTGATCTCATCACGTGTACCGACGTAGCTCGCTGCGTACAGGCTAGGCCATCGCTGCGATGGCTGACGAGGGACTGAAAACTACGCAGCTCATTCAACGCCCACGCAGTGTTCACACCCGCAGGCTACTCGAAGTCTCACAGTCTCGCAGGGGTCCGGAATCACAAGACCGGATCGCCTATCGTCCTTGATGCTGAGGACTAAAGGGTAACGTCGGCCAGGCAGAGGCCCCCAGTCGATCCTTCAGCTCATCGTCATGAAATATGCGCCCCAGTTTCGAATATGCGAGAAAGGCTGGGACTCATCCGGGAGACTTTGCATCCACACCGGCAGCTCCAACGAATCTCCTGTGTCCATCGACACAGTTTGCCGAACATCCATAAGTGGGGCGCTTGCAAGCCACTCCTGAGATTCAGCAATCGACCGATACACTTCTTCCGGACCCAACTCCTTCCGACCAAGCAAGGACTTGTAGAACTTCGTGAAGAAAGCAAACGAAGCAACGTCGTACACCCTCCACTGGCTGGATACGGAGGCCCCGCCATGATCACCGATCAACGCCGTACCGAGACTTATGAACTCATCCTCGGCGAGCGGCGATTGCACTAGCCCCGACTCACAGGAGCTGAGCGTGACCAGCTTTGCCGAGTGTCTCATTAATTCAATTTGCGCCACATCCAGATTGCCGTCGGCCAAGACAAGCGCCGAATGGTAAGGGTCATCTGGGGCAGAATACGAGTGCCCCGAATAGTGCACGAGGTCACTAAGATCCAAAGCACTCGCCGCTTCGGAGATTGTTGCGTTCTCTACGAGACTCACGCGATATCCCGCCCCCCTCAGAAGCCGAGACACCACCTTGCACTCAGCATGCGCATATCGGAGCTCCTCGCCTCTGACAGAGTGAGCAGCACAAAGTACCGTTGCGGACTCAATGGACCTTGGCTCGCCTGAGGTACGCTGACCAACACGTTGTCCAAGAGTGATTACATTGAAGTGGCGCGGATGTGTGCGCTCCACGAGCGACGCCAACGGCAGTCGGGCGTGCAAGCCACCCAGCGCCAAGCGAATCTCATCGCATTTTCCAGCGAGATTCACTACCTCTGCTACGAGTGGCGCAAATTCAGAGTCGAGTGCCCCTAAAGATCGGTTGTATGCTCGAACGTCCCCGCTATTTGCAAGGATGGCTGTCCCACTATTTCCTGGATCCAGTGCCAACCATTTTCGTACGAGTGCGGGGCCTCTGAAGTCCTCCATGATCGACGCCAAATAGCTGTCTCCGATCTTGGCCACCAGGTATGTCGCATCCGGGTCGTGAGTGACATGAATTGAGGCAATATTGTCAGACGCTATAGCAGTCTCATTTGTTCTGTCTGCAAGTACATGTCTTGAGGTTTCAAGCAGATGAAATGCTTCCTGGTAACAGCCGAGGCGAACAAAAAAACAGGACAGAAATCGGGCACGGTTCTCTTGAATGCGCACAACCCGAGCAAGATCGCTTGGAGTCGATTCCTCGATGACACGGACATAGGCATCACGTGCCCTTCGAACGTCATCGAGACCAGGCAATAGATCGAGGAAAAACCGGCCACGCGCGAATGTGCGCGTTAGAGATAGGAAGTAGTCATCCGGGTACAGCGTTATCTCGGGGTCGCCTAGGGCAGCGATTAGGCCGCGATAGGAATTCGGATCGGTTTGGTGGCGCCACCGCAACTCCGCGTTCGCCTTGCGTGCAAAGTCTTCCGTAAATGCACTAAACGGTCCGTTCCCGGCGTTGCTGCTCTCATCTAGTAGATCAAGTATCTTCCTTGCTGGTTTATTCCTCCGGATGCAAGCATACGTCCAATCGGGAATGGCAGGCAACCAATCCGGCCTATCTATCAGACCAAGCGCCTGGGGGTTGGACCGCACGAAGTCGGCGAGTTCCGCGCCCTCAAGGTGGGTGAGTTTCTGCACGTCCTTTAGATCCGCACCGTGTTTCCGGACGAGGGATGCCTCGCGCTCTCTAACGATTGTATCGAATATCTCCGCTTCTACTGCGGCCAACTGCGCCACGGCGCCGCGATAGATATCGCCCGACAAATGACCGCGGAGGCTATTTAGAGCCTGAGACATATCTCCCGAGATTTTACTCAGGGCTGCACTTGTGATTGGGTTCTTCTCATGTTGTCGAAATTTATACAAACTCTGCGCAAACAAATGATATTTCTCATCTAGAGAACCAGCCTTCGCGTATCGCCCACTGAACCGCAAGTCCCGTGCAACTTCGTCTAGGTCTCGGGAGTTTATTCTTCTCTGTTCGAGTAGAGCAGTAGCCCGGTTCCGGGCTGTAATTGAGGCCTCTGTTAAGTACCCGATTTCTATGCACCAATCGCGCGTTGCGCCAAGTATGTTAGAACTCACTCGCCGTGACGCGTCGTTGTTCAATCCCGGATAGGCCCGCACCGCCGTGCTCAGTAAATTGAGTATCGACGCCATATCGGAAGGAAGTGCGGCTCTCTCGGCCGCCGCGGAGGCCATTCCAGCGAACTGGCTGAGATCTTCGTAATCATTAGCCGTTTGCGCTGCGCCAATACGACGCTCTAAGTCGGTGACCATCCCCGCGACATCGCCAAGTGCTTGTCGCAAACGCCCACCAGCGGATTCTGTGGAGCGGCCTTCCAAGAACCTGGCCACCATGGGGTGGTCCTTCTCTGGTATCGCCAGTTCTGGGAGCATCACTCGCCCTCAACCTTCCTCCGAGCCGTCTAGCCAATTCTTCATGACTTCCGCCGCGTGTGGTTCCGCTTTGTAATTTTCCCGGTGCCCCGCGCCCCGCGCCCCGCGCCCCGCGCCCCGCGCCCCGCGCCCCGCGCCCCGCGCCCCGAAGTCATGATGCGTGCCAAATCGTGGCGGGAGAACTTTCTTTACTGGCTCAAGGCGCGCCTCCGGCGCGCAACGCGGCCCGGCTGGGCACCCCGGGGCCCCGCCTCGCTCCGCTCGGCACCCCAGGGCCCCACCCAGCCGGGCCGCAACCACGCAGTCCCAATCCTCCGGCTCTCCCTAACGGGGAGCCGGCGGCGATCACCAAAACCAGCCAGCTCGGTCTTCGTCGCGGCTACGCCGAAGCTTCGGCCGACTTCGTATGCCGACGACGCATAGGACGACTGCGACTGCAACCGCGACAGCCATAACGGCCCACACCAGCCAGTCAGGCCAACCGTCGCCCCACCAGTGATAAGCCGCAGACGCTGACCACCACACACCCAGGCCCAGATACACGCCCTGCTGCGCCAGGCGCTGCCGAAAGGGCGAAGTCGACTTTCGCGTCCGGAGCAGTTCGAACGCCGCCACAGCAAAGAACGCCACACCGAGCCCGCGAGCTGCCCAGGTCATGATCGCCGACACCGCGCCAGGATTCCACAAATCCGACCGCGCCGAGCCTGGTTTCGATCCTCACCTCCGAGCCGCCGACCCGATCCCTGATGATCACTCGCCACCGGTCGGCGTCAAGAGCACTCCGCTGCGCTCCGTGGCCCAGAGGCTGCCTCCGGCACACTTGACCCCGACCGGAGCCGAGCAATTGGCTAGCTATCGGATCGGTGGCTCTCCCTGGCCACAGCCGTTGCGGGACAAACTGCCGGACATCAGCAAGCCGATCCACCCACCATCCGCGCACCGACTTGGACGGTTGAGCAGCGCTGGCTGACGTGTGCACCTCCCCGCCTCCATGGTCCGGCCGCCTTCGGGACGAAGAAGTCGCAGGTTCAAATCCTGTCACCCCGACCCTGTGATGTCGCAAGACATCGGCATAGCCCGAACCCTCAGTTTGAGGGTTCGGGTTTTTGGTTTTTTGGGGGTCTGCCTGGTCGGGTGCCGAGGGGCTGGTAGTCGCGGTTTGGGTTGATGTCCAGTTCGCGGAGGAGTTCTCCGGTGGTGGCGTTGATGACTTCGACGTGGAGGTCGTGGACGAGTAGGAGAACGCGGGTTCGGGCGTGGGTTCGTCCGATGCCGATGTGGCGGAGTTTGCCGGCGACGCGGAGGGTGACGGAGCCGGATTTGTCGATGATGTCTTCTCGGACGCGGTCGTGGCTGTCGGTGCTGCGGTCGGTACCGTGGCTGGTGGGGTTGGCCTTGGGGCGTGCGGTGTAGGCGGTGGCCGGGGTGGCTTGGTGAGGTAGTGA
>NZ_BMMZ01000015.1 GCF_014646195.1 Microlunatus endophyticus | reverse complement strand
CTGGACCAAACCCGCCGACGAAATCCTGCCTCACGCCACCCGTCAACGAACTTCAGACGCGCGACACTAGTCCTGGCGTGTCCGTCGACCATCGCTCCGCGACAGCTAGGACGGCGGCTCTGGCCGACCACCCCCATGACGATCGTGGATCCCGGACGGGCGACCGCAACAGATCCGACAGCGGCCGACGCCGAGTGTTGGGAGGTCGAGCCGCCCTTCGCCGAGTGGAAGAGCGTCAGCGCGGGCCGCGCGTCGCATACGCAGCATGCCGGCCGAGACGTCGTGCCCCAGGAGCTCTGGGGGTGTCAGAGGCGGGCCTTGCCGAGGAGGCGTAGCAGCTTGCTCATGCCCGGCAGGATCTCATAGCGGTTCCTCCGGATGCCGCTGATCATGGTCGACACGACCTGGTCGATGGGCATTTTCGGGATGCGGTCGACCTGGCGGTTGTCTTCCTCGGAACCGCTGAACATGGGCTTCGTGGTGCGTGGGGGCGCGAGCTCGAACACCTTCACCGACGTGCCCGCCAGCTGTTTGCGCAGCGTCTGCGTGTAGGAGTGCAGGCCAAGCTTCGAGGCGCTGTAGATCGGCGCCTTGTCGAAGGCGAAGTAGGCGATACCGGAGGTGACGTTGAGAACCGCCGCCTCGGACTGCTTGAGCAGATGGGGCAGAAACACCTGGGTCACGAGGATCGGCCCGGCCAGGTTGACAGCGACCTCATCGGCCACCTTTGCCGGGGCGAAGCTCTGGAAGTCGATGCTCTGCATCAGGCCCGCGTTGTTGATCACAACGTTCAGATCCGGGAAGTCGGACACGAGCTGGCGATACAGCGTCTCGACCGAGGCGAGATCGGTCACCTCCACTGGATAGGCGGACAGCCCCGGGTGGGACTGGCGGAACTGGCTCAATCGGTCTTCGTCACGGCCGGTGACGATCACGGTGTTGCCCAACGCTGCCAGCTGCTTCGCCATCTCGAGCCCGATACCGGAGGTGCCGCCCGTGATCAGGATGACATCGTTGCTCAGATCCATACCCTGCTCCTTTCCGTTGCTGCCGTTGCCGGGGACCTGGCGCTCGGCGTCTGAACCGCCCCTCGTTCACGACCGCCGAGCTACGGGCTGGGGCTGAGCCCCGTAAGTCGTCCTCATGCGAAGTAGTGGCCCTGGTCGATGTCCGCGAGGAGGCTGGGATGGGTAGGTGTCCACCCCAGGAGCTTCTGGGTGAGAGCGCTGGAGGCAGGCATGTCCGCTCCCAGAAGCGGCGCGAGCGGCGAGCCGAACTGCTCGGCGGGGAGGGATCGAGCAGGAAGGGCGAGGCCGTGTCCGATGGCTTCGGCGATTTCGCGGACCGCCACGCCCTCGTCGCCCACAGCATGGAGAACGGAGCCTGCGGGCGCTTTCTCTAGTGCGAGGCGGTAGAGCGCGGCGGCGTCTTTGACGTGCACGGCGGGCCAGCGGTTCTCGCCGCTGCCGACATAGCCGGAGACTCCCGCCTCGCGGGCTCGGGCGACCAGCTGCGGAATGAACCCGTGCCGCTCACCCCGACCGTGGACCGAGCGCGGGATCATCACCAGCGCCACCCGGACCTCACGATCGGCGGCCGCGAGCGCAGCCTGCATATTGCGGATCCGGGCCGCGATGGGCCCCTCAGCTACGAGAGGGTCACGCTCGGTGGCCGCCCGGCCGGGAACGGACAGCGTGGCACCGGTGACCAGGAACGGCTTGCCGGTGCCGGCCAGCACGGTCGTCAAGGTCTCGATCGCCCGACCGTCGCTTTCGGCGCCCCCGATCTGACCGAGATGATGCTGATAGGCCAGGTGGATGACGCCCTCACTATCCACAGCACCCCGCCGCAAGGCCTCCACGTCAGTGAGGTCGCCACGCAACACCTGCGCCCCCATCGCCGCCACGGCGTCGGCGGAGGCATCGCAGCGAGCCAGCCCGACGACGTGATGACCGGCCGACACAAGCTCCGCGACAACGGCCGAGCCGATCCAACCAGAAGCCCCAGTGACGAACACCCGCATGAAGAACACCCCACGACCAAGAAGAAACGCTCAGAACCAGAGAGCCGCGCATGCCGCGACCAAAGAATGCGACCCAGTCGCATAAGGGTAGCGTACAAGTGACGAGACGGAGTCGCAACACCTAGACTGCGAACGTGAGCAGATGGGCACCACATGCGCGTGAACGACTGAAAGACGCTGCCCTGGACCTCTTCGCCGAGAACGGCTACGAAGCGACCACGGTCGCGCAGATCGCGGATCGGGCCGGACTGAACCGAGCGACATTCTTCCGCCACTTCTCCGACAAACGCGAGATCCTCTTCGACGACGAGGACCAACTCGTCGAACTCTTCACCGCGGGCATCCATGACGCCGAACCCGAGGCAACCCTCATGCAATGCCTGAACGCCGCGCTGGCATCCGCAGGCACCCTGATGACCGACGACCAGCGCGAGAAGGCAGTGCGGCGCCGGGCCGTCACCGCCGCCAGCATCGAGGTCCGAGAGCGTGGCCTCCTCAAACAACGTACGATCGCCCATGCGATCACCGCTGCCCTTCAGCAGCGCGGCGTCGAAGCGCTGACCGCACAGCTCGCGGCCGAGCTCGCCATGCTCGCCTTCAGCACCGCGCTTCAACGCTGGGCGGCGTCCGACTCGGACCCGTTCGCGCCCCACGCAGCGACCGCCCTGAGCGAGCTCCAGGCACGCACCGCTTACCTCACCGACGCCGTTTGATCGCCGGTTCAGTGTCACGCCGACTGGGCGGATCGCCGAGTGTTACCACGGGACGGTCTCGTCGGTGTAGGCGAGGAAGTGCAGGCCGCCGTCGTGCCGGTGGGCCAAGATGACGTCGACGACCCTGGGGACGCTGTCAGCGATGGCGAGGGGTGCGCCTGCCCCTCCGAGGTCGGTTTGCACGTGGCCGGGATGGATCAGCAAAAGCGTGCGCGGGTCGTCGGAGTGTCGCGCCGCGCGGCTGCGCATGAGCTGGTTCAGCGCCGCTTTGCTGGCGCGGTAGACGTCGTTCCCGCCGTTGGTGTTCAGGCTGATGCTGCCCTGGCGCGATGACATCACGCCGATGGTGCCGGTGGGAGGTACGAGGTGTTCCAGCGCAGCGATCACCCGCATGGGGCTGAGTGCATTGGTGACCATCACGGTCGCGAACTCCTCGACGGGCACCTCGGAGGCGGGAACGTTGTCGCCCGCGATCGCGCCGTTGATGAACAGCAGGTCAATACCGCGCCCGGCGAGACGGCGACCCAGGTCGGCGATCTGGTCGGCGTCGGTCATGTCGAGCGTCTCGATCTCGACTCTGCCGTGCGCGCGCTCGGCAAGATCGTGCAGACCGGTCCGACGGCCTCCGCGGGTGGTGGCGATCACGGTCCAGTCGCGAGCCGCGAGCTCCTCAGTCAGGGCGAGCCCGAGCGCACGACTCGCGCCGACAACCAGCGCTGTTCCTGCAGTGTCGGTCATCGCCCGGTGCCTTCGACGGCAGGCTTGAGAACGTCGGTGGCCCACTGACGGAACGTGGTCGGCGTCGTGTTGGCCGCCATCCGAGGCACGGCCGTGTCGAGTCCGTGCTCCTTCGCCTCGTCCATCGCCATCAGAGCGCCGGCGACGGCCTCGGACATGCCGAAGCCCATCAGTCGCCGCTTCGACGCCTCCCGGTCGCCCTGCTCATACCGGACCGGCATGCCGAGGACCTCGGTCAGGATCTTCGCCTGATCGTTCGGCGAGAGATCCTCCGCACCGAGGAGCGGGGCGATCTGCTGCCCCGTCCAGGAGTGGTCGGCCAGAAGCCCTGCGGCTGCGGCACCGATGTCCCTGGTGGCGACCGTCGGCAGCGCCAGGTCGGCCGGCAAGGTTCCGCTGAAAACACCCCGGTCGCGGATCGAGACCACATCGCGCAGCATGTTGTCCATAAACGACGGGTTCGCCAGCTCCCGCGTGCTCGTTCCGGTGCTGCGGATCAGGGCGTCCATCGCCAGCGTGGCCGACACGTGACCAGCGAACGTCTGCACCCCGGCCCCCAGCGCGGAGACCGAGACGACCCGCGGCACCCGGTGGCGGACGATCGCGTCCGCCGCCGGCAACGCGAATCCCACATAGGCGTCGTAAATCGTCGGCGCAGTGGGCGCGGCGGGCACGAGCCAGAACAGCGCCTCGGCGCCGTCGAACGCACGGTCAACCACCGCTGGGTCGGCGTGCGTGCCCTGCACGACCTCGACACGGTCGCGGACCTCATCCGGAAGCCTCGCCGGGTCGCGCACGACCACCCGAACCGCCTCGCCGCCCTGCAAGAGGCGCCGCAACACTTCGCTCCCGATCTGACTGGTGGGCGCGGTAACAACGATCATGGAATCCTCCGGAACATCCAACTCAAGTAGACTCTACCGTACCGTTTACTTAGAAGGGCGGCAACAATGGCTCGTCGAGGGGACGCCTTGCACGCCCACATCATCGACACGGCTAAAACCGTGTTCCTGGAGTCGGGCTACGACCGCGCCTCCATGGACGCCGTCGCCGCCGCCGCCTCGACCTCGAAGCGGTCTCTGTACGCCCACTTCTCGAGCAAGGACGCCCTCTTCACCGCCTGCGTCGATCGCAGTCATGAACTCTTCGAAGGACGACTCGCGGTCCCCTCGCGCTACAGCGACGACCCCGTCGAGGCGATCGTGCGCTACTGCCTCAGATTCGGGCAGCTGCTGACCTACGCTCCCATCGCCGGCTTCTGCCGGATGGGCGTGACCGAAGCCGCCCGACTACCCGAGGCGGCCGCCCAGATCCACGACACTTTCCTCGGCACCGCCACCACAGGGCTCGCAGGGCACATCGAAAGGTGCTGGGCAGCTACCCCGGACTTGGCACGACAGAACGCGACACTCATCCTCGGCGCCGCTGTCGGACCCCTACTCACCGACATCCTCTACGGACTTATCCCACTGCGACAGGAGATGCCGGACGAAACCGCGACCCCGCTCACCCCCCACGCGACGACCCAACACGTCGTCACCGCCCTCCTGCCCCCACCGTCCTCCAGCAGGTGAGACCGGGCGAAACAGCGAACTACTAGGGTCAAAAATTCCATGTGGTATTGCCAGGTTGGGAAGCTTCGCAGCCTAAGAGGTCAACCCGGCTGTCTCACCTGGCCGCGTCGGCGTCCCCGCGTGCTCAGGCTGTCGGCGCGACGGGGTAGTGGCTGGTGATGGCGATGCGGTTCCAGGCATTGATAACGATCGTGAGCCATGTGACCGCGGCGGCCTGCCGGTCCGTGAGGCGGTCCTCGTCAACGCCGCGGTCGGGGATGTGGCCGTGGTCGCTGATAAGGGTGACGCGTTCGGCGATCTGGAGGGCGGCCTGCTCCTCGGGGGTGAAGTAGTGCGATTCCCACCAGCCGGCGATGACGGCGAGGCGGTCCCAGGTCTCGCCGTGCTTGATCGCGTCGCCGACGTGGAGTTTGAGACAGAAGGCGCAGCCGTTGAGTTGGGAGGCGCGGATCTTGACCAGCTCGATCAGCTTCGCATCCAGCCCTGCTGCGGCGGCGGCATGCGCCGCCTGGTTGTTGAGTTCCATCATCGCCTGGTAGGCGGCCGGGTGGGTCTTGCCGATGTTCGCGTGCGCCATGGTCGTGTCTCTTCCTGTGCTGTCGCGCGAGTGCGCGTTCACTGATCAGGACGAGACGGGCGGGCGATGTGTGAGGTCAGTTCCAGAGGGAGAGCTTGATCGGGTTGAGCATCATCTTCACATCGCTGACGAGACCGTCGGCGACCTCCAGGGTGATGACGCCGATGATGCGGCCCTCGACCCACATGGCGAAGCCGAGGCCGTCGTTCGTCTCCTGCTCCAGCACCTCGACCTCGGGCCGCTTCTGCAGCACGCCGAGGATGAACCGGGCGACGTGATCGGCACCGAGGACGGGATTGCGGGCGGCGGTGACGATGCCGCCGCCGTCCGAGCGCAGCACCGCGCTCGGGTCGAGGACCGCGATCAGCCGGCCGAGCTCCCCGGAGCGCGTCGCGGCCGCGAACGCTTGGACGACGCTGTCGTGCTCCTGTCTGGTGACCTGTCGGGTCGGGGTGTCGCGGACTTTGCGGCGCGCGGCTGTCGCGAGCTGGCGGCACGCGGCAGGACTCCTGCCGACCGTCTCGGCGATCTCCGGGAACGAAGCGGCGAACACGTCGTGGAGCACGAACACCACCCGTTCGGCCGGCGTAAGCGATTCCAGGACCATGAGCAGGGCGCTGCTGATCGTGTCGTCGAGCGTCACCCGGTCCAGCGGGTCGGCGCCCGCGTTCGCGCCGAAGGCCGCGGCAGGGACGGGCTCTGGCAGCCACGGCCCGACGTACTGCTCATGCCGAGCCCGCGCCGAGCAAAGCATGTCCAGACAGACACGGCTTGCGGCCCGCGTCAGCCAGCCTCGCGGCGAGTCGATCCGATCTCGCTCTTGTTGGGCGAGCCGGTACCAGCGGATGTAGGTCTCCTGGACGGCGTCCTCAGCCTCGGCGACGGTGCCGAGCATGCGGAAGGCCAGCGACAGCAGATGGCGTCGCTCTGCGATGACCTCATCGTGCACTGCGCCTCCCATCGCATCCGTTCCTCTCGTTCGTAGCCGGGCCTTCCGCCGACGTCACCCTTCCAAGCGCTCGAGCCATCGGTCGAAAGTCCCGCTGCCGAGCTTGGCATCCGGGCCGACCAGCAGCGAGCCGTCGGCGCTGATCCGGCCCATCGAGCCGGGCATCCGCACCTCCAGCACCCGACCCTTGCTGCCGGTCGCGCACAGGTAACGGCGCACCAGATCGGCCATCCGCGCGACCTGAGGACCGCCGAGATCCCGGGCGAGGCCGACCGGCTCGCCGTCGGCGATCCGCACCAGCTCGACGGCGACCTCAGCCGCAGCGACCGGCTGCGAGCGCATCTTCGGCACCAGGATCATCCCGGCCATCGTGCCGCGCTGGACCATCTGGGCGGCGAACTCGTGGACCTGCGTCGCCCGCAGGATCGACCACGGCGCCTCCGATCCCATCAGCAACCGCTCTTGTGCGGCCTTGCCCGCGTAATACCCGGAGGTTGACTTCGCGGCGCCGACGATCGACAGCACCACATGATGCCGCACCCCGGCCGCCTCGTCCGCCGCGAGCAGGTTCGTCGTCGCAGCCTCGAAGAACTCGATCGACCTCCTCGCTGACAGGGTGCCGATCGAGGACACATCGATGACCGCGTCCACGCCGGTGACCGCCTCGGTCAAAACGCGTCCATTCACCAGGTCGAATCCGGTCGAGCGGGCGATCGCCACCGTCTCGTGCCCGGCCGCCTGCGCGGCGGCCACGACATGCCTGCCGACGGCGCCCGTCGCCCCCGCGATCGCGATCCGGCTCATGCGCGTGCCTCCCTCGTCGTCGCGCACACCCGGCTGGGGAACAGCAGCGCCAGGCCGAGCGCGAGACTCAGCCCCAGGCTGACGATGTTCCCGACGACGTCCACCACACCGCCCATCAGATGCGTGACGTGGAACAGGAAGTGGAACGCGCCGAACACTGTCCACCCCAGGCTCGCCAAGCGACCGGCCGCCGCGGTCCGGCTCAGCGCCGCGGCGATCGAGATCGTGCTTAGCGCGAGATACATGAACCCCACATCCCTGACCAGATGCTCGTCATACGCGCCCATCATCTCGATCCAATGCAACCCGAGACCGGGAAACGACGAGTAGAAGGACTTCGGCAATCCGGCTGCCCACACCCCGACAGACAGGCCGAGCACGGCCACGACCACGAGCACGACTCGACGAAACACGGAGTTCATACCCATCAAGACGACACAGCACAGCGAAGTGTGAGGCGACCCGGCTTGCGTGGAGGGCGTCGAAGAGTCCCAGGCTTCGTGGCGAGGAAGGGCTATTCGTCGGGGGTGTGAGTTCCGCATCGGTAGTCTGCTGTCGTGCAGTTGGCTCCTCGTCGAATTCCGGGCAGGGAGGAGCTTGGGCCGCTGATGCGGTACTACCGGTACCGGCGCACCCGCACGGGTGCGATGACCGGCGCGGAGACGGCACGAGACGCGGAGGTGGTCGCGGCGGCGTCAGGATTCGGATGGCCAGTAGGAGCGACCGAGGAATGGCGCCCTCAGAGGTCCGCGATCGATCGATCGCGGCGGTCGACGCTTTGGGCCCCGGATGCTGTGCTCGCCGCCTACGTCGCAGGGCTCGGAAGCGCGCCCCGGAGACGTCAGACGATCATCTCGTATGGGTGGACGCGGTTCTCCGAGCCGTTTCCGTCGAGGGTGGCGAGTTGCCGGACTGTGGGCTGGAGGTGGTCCACGGCACGCTGTACGAGATCGATGGTCACCGAGGCTCTGCTTCGGCTCGCCCTGGGTTGGTCGTGGAACGAACAGCCCTGGCTCTACCTCCCGGATCTCGAAGCAGCCGTCTCGGAGGGGCTGCCCAACCCGACCCACGATGGCCGGGCACGACTCGCGGAACTCATCGCCCTCATCACCGCTCAGCCGCCCGGGACCACCGCGTCCGGGCTGGGGAAGGCGATGGCCCGCGCAAAGGTCGTCGCCGGAACGGACAAGTACCAGCCTTACGGCACCTTAATCGGGCTGGCAGAGTCGGTATCCTTCCTAGTCGGGCACTCGGCCCCCGTTGGGACCGGTTCGTTCCCATGTCGGGCACAACGACTTCTCGATCTCTGACGAGGTGAGCGCCCGTTTCGCGCCGAGCTCTCCTTGGCTGCCCTAGCACTCGCCGGCGTTCGGGTCGTTGACATCGTCGCCGGCCGGCTGTCCCGGCCTACGGAGCAGACCGTTCACTCGGCAGCCAAGAGGCACCGACCGATTGGGTCCTGTCAGTTCCCAGTGACGTAGGCGTTGCCCGCCTGGATGGCTTCTTCTGTGTCGGGGAAGAACAAGGCGACGCAGAAGTCCACGGCCTCGGTCTGGATTCGTTCGCCAACGACCCGCCCATACCGACGCGATCACCGAGACCGCCCCCGCACTGCACCCCCTCATCGCGCTCACGCACGCCCACGCGCTAGTCGCGATCCTCCAGGCCATCACCGACAGCATCGGCGCAGCAATCCTCGATAACACGAGCCGCGAAACCGTAGCGAAGACGCTACGCACCGACGCCAACCTCGCTCTGACCGACGCCGCCGCGAACTTCCGCGCCACACAATCCCGCGCCAGCCAACACACGTCACCACAGCGAGCGCCCCGCCACTGATCCGTGGAGCAGCGCGGGCTGGTCATGGGCCGAGCGAATCCTCTAATTCCAGGTCTTCCACCGACACGCGAACGCCAGCCCCGTCGATGGGAAAGTCCGAAAACCCTCCCATCGGGCGGAGGCACCGCACGAGGCTCGAACCGCCGTGCACCTTCGTAGAGAGTTTGAGAACTTTTCCCCGGCCCTGAAAACCGTGGGTTCCCGCCTATCTCGAGGTGCGTACCAACGCAACGAGCGGCCCTCGGAGCCCTCGATTACCGATGACCGGGGTCGGCTGATCCGTTCAGTGGGAAAACTCAAACTTTTCTGACAGCCGCTCAGGTGGACGAGCTCGTCGCCCTGTACGGCGCGGGTTTGAGCATCGCCGAGGTCAGCAGGAAGTTCGGCATCTACACCAGGACGGCCGCCGCGCACTTGGTCCGTCGCTCGGTCTCGCTGCGTCAACGAGGACTCGCGCTGGCGGACACTCCTGAAGCCGTGCGTCTGTACGTGAGCGGGCTGACGCTCGTGGAGGTCGGGCTGCGGTTCGGGGTCAGCCAGCAGGCAGTAAGAAGGGCGGTGGCCGCGGCAGGGGTTGAGATTCGCCCGCGCGGACGCCGCGCCAAGGAGCGTCTGACGTAGAGGCGGTGTTTGGGCCTCATTGCCGCGATGGTGCGCGGAGTCCATCGAGGAGGAGGCCGAGCATGCGGGGCGAGCGATCGTCGGGCCCCGGCGCGGCCCGCCACAGTGCGCCGGTGAACTGGAGGAAGTCGCCGGCGTCGGCGTCACCGCGGATGGCTCCGGCATTCTTGCCCGCGTCGAGGATGCCGTCGATCGCGGCGATGACTGGCCCGTAGGTCTGCTCACTGATGGCTTGGTGCGCGCTAGGGCTGAGTGCGTCGCCCAGGCCGTGCTTGCGGCGCATCGCCTCGACCAGCTCGGTCGTCCACTCGCGGAGCGCTTCCAGCGGGGGCTTCTCGGCGAGCAGCACCGGCGCACGGTCGATGATCCGTGCGACCTCTTCCTGGTAGACGGCAAGGACAAGCGCCTCCCGCGTGGGGAAGTTGCGGTACAGAGTGCCCGCGCCGACGCCGGCGCGCTGGGCGACCTGGTTCATCGAGGTGGCGCCGTCCTCTCTGAACGCCTCGTGGGCGGCGGCGAGGATGCGTGCCCGGTTCTCCCGGGCGTCTGACCGGACCATGAAGACCTCACTTGCTATGTGGAGACCTCTCCAATACAGTATCTGGAGAACTCTCCACCTACTGTAGGGGAACCTCATGGACTACATCAAACTCGGCACGACCGGCCTTGACGTCTCGCCCATCGCGATCGGCGCCATGACCTACGGCGAGCCGGACCGCGGCCACCCGGTCTGGTCGAAGGGCGAGGACGAGGCGCGCCCGCTCATCAAGCACGCGCTCGAAGCCGGCATCAACTTCTTCGACACCGCGAACCTGTACTCGCTCGGCTCCAGCGAGGAAATCCTTGGCCGCGCGCTCAAGGACTTCGCCGATCGCGATGCCGTGGTGATCGCCACGAAGCTGCGCCACCCGATGCGCCTCGGCCCCAACGGCCGCGGCCTGTCGCGGAAGGCGATCATGCAGGAGGTGGACCACTCCCTCACGCGACTCGGCACCGACTACATCGACCTGTATCAGATTCACCGCAACGACCACACGACCCCGTGGGAGGAGACCCTCGAAGCCCTGCACGACCTCGTGAAGGCCGGCAAGGTCCGCTATCTCGGCGCCTCATCCATGCACGCCTGGGAGTTCGCGAAGGCGCTGCACCTGCAGAAGCTCAACGGCTGGACGCGGTTCGTGTCGATGCAGAACCACTACAACCTCCTCGCCCGCGAGGAGGAACGCGAGATGATCCCCCTCGCCCTGGACAACGGGGTCAGCACCATCATCTGGTCGCCGCTGGCACGCGGACGTCTGGCCCGCTCCTGGGACGACGCCCGCTCCACGACCCGCTCCGAGACGGACGGCGCCTACGCCGACACGCTCTACTCGCCCGAGCAGGAAGTCTCGAACCACGCCATCATCGACGCGGTCGGCAAGGTCGCCGATGCGCACGGTGTCAGCCGCGCGCAGATCGCGCTGGCTTGGCTGCGCCGCCAGCCCGTCGTGACCGCGCCGCTCGTCGGGGCCGGTTCGAACCAGCAGATCGATGATGCGGCGGCGTCGCTGGACGTCGAGCTCTCCGACGACGAGGTGCGCGCCCTGGAGGCACCGTACACGCCGCGGTACGACTGGCAGGGAGTCTCCGACGAGGCCGAGCTGGAGGCCATCCGTCAGCGCGTCCCCGGAATGGCGCTCCAATGAGCCTCGCCACCACCCGCATCGAAGGAGCACGACCATGATCGAGAAGGTCCTCGTCACCGGCGGCACCGGCTACGTCGGCGGCTGGGCGATCGTCGCCCTCCTCCAGCGCGGATACGACGTGCGCACCACCGTCCGCTCCACCGCTCGGGAGCAGGCAGTGATTGACGCGGTGTCGACCGCAGTCGACCCGGCTGGGAGGATCGATTTCGTGCACGCCGACCTGCTGGCCGACGACGGGTGGGATGCCGCGATGGACGGGATCGACTACGTGCTGCACGTCGCCTCCCCGCTCGGGCACGGCGGCGAGACCGACGCCGACGCGCTCATCGCCCCAGCCCGCGACGGCGCCCTCCGCGTGTTGCGCGCCGCAACCCGCGCTGGCGTCAAGCGTGTGGTGATGACCTCCGCGGCGAACGCGGCAAGCCCGATGTCCTACACGACCGAGGGCGTCACCGACGAGACACTCTGGACGATCGACGACCCGTCGCTGCCCGCCTATCGCCGCTCCAAGACGATCGCCGAGAAGGCCGCATGGGACTTCATCGCCACCACCGACGGCTCCACCGAACTGACAACCGTGCTGCCCGGCGCCGTGCTCGGCCCGATCCTGACGGCCGACAATGTCGGCACCGCGTCGATCGTCCAGCAGATGCTCCGCGGCCAACTCCGCGGCGCCCCCCGGATTGGCCTGGAAGTCGTTGACGTCCGCGACCTCGTCGACCTCCACATCCGCGCCATGACCACCCCCGAAGCCGCCGGCCAGCGGTTTCTCGGCACCGGCCCGTTCATCTGGATGGCCGACATCGCCAAAGCCCTCAAGACCGCTCTCGGCGAGCAGGCGGGTCAGGTTGCCACCCGCCAGTTGCCGAACGTCGTCGTGCGAATCGCCTCGATCTTCAACCCCTCCCTCAAAGCCATCACGATCTCCCTCGGCCGCCGCAACCGCCACACCACCGAGAAGGCACGACGCATCCTCGGCTGGACGCCGCGACCCGCGGAGCAGACCGCGGTCGAATGCGCTCGAAGCCTCATCGAGCACGGCATCAACGAGCAGAAAGCGAGACTCGCATGACCATTCCCGTCCGCCCCTCGGCTCCGAATCACACGGTAGCGGCGCACTCGACGTGGGCGCGATCGGCTACGGGGCGATGAGCTTCGGAAGCCCCTACGGGCAGGGCGACTTCGACAAAGACGCCGCAGCCCGCGACATCCTCGATGCGGCCGAGCAGCTCGGAGTCAGCTTGCTGGACACCTCCGACGGGTACGGCGACAGCGAGCAAGTCCTGGGGCGCGCGATGAGCGGTCGACGCGACCAGTTCGTGATCGCCACCAAGTTCGGGATCGTCGCCGCGCCCTTCGGCGGAGGTCAGGCGCGCATCGACGGCGGCCCCGCATACGCGAGAGAGCGACTCGAACGCTCCCTGCGCAGACTCCGCACGGATCACATCGACCTCTATTACCTGCACCGAGCAGACCCGACGATTCCGATCGAGGACACGATCGGCGCCATGTCCGAGTTCGTTACCGAGGGCAAGGTCCGCCACCTCGGACTCTCCGAGGCCGCACCCGACACCATTCGGCGCGCCCACGCCGTGCACCCCATCACCGCGATCGAGACGGAGTGGTCGCTGTGGGAGCGCACCATCGAGCGCGAGGTCGTCCCTCTCACCCGCGAGCTCGGCATCGGGCTCGTCCCATACAGTCCACTCGGGCGCGGCGCTCTCACTGGCACCGTCACCTCACGCGCTGACCTTGGCGAAACCGACCATCGCCGCGGCATGCCCTGGTACTCCGATCAGAACCTCGCGGCCAACCTCACCGCCATCGAGGTTGTCCAACAGATCGGGACCGAAGTCGACGCGACACCCGGACAGATCGCCCTCGCATGGCTGCTCGCCAAAGCCCCCGACGTGGTCCCCATCCCCGGCACCCGACGAACCGCATACTTCCGTGAGAACACCGCGGCCGCAGGTATCACGCTCAGCAGTCAACAGATCACGGCGCTCGACGCAGTGAGCGCAACGGGCGGGCGGGAGCATGACAGCGCCATAGCAGCCGACAACTGGTTCAACGGCGTCACCCCACGACGCTGACCGAACGGCGGATGGCCCCCTCTCGAACGCGAACAAGCTCACGAGAGCGCCTACTCACCGACGCGGATGATCCGGTTCCTGAGCCTGGACGGATCGGTAGTCTGCTGTTGTGCAGTTGGCTCCTCGTCGAATTCCGGGCGGGGAGGAGCTTGGGCCGTTGATGCGGTACTACGGGTACCGGCGTACCCGCGCGGGTACGGTGACCGGCGCGGAGACGGCACGAGACGCCGAGGTGCTCGCGGAGGCGTCAGGATTCGGATGGCCAGTAGGAACGACCGAGGAATGGGCGCCCTCAGGGGTGCTCGACCGATCGATCGCAGCTGCCGAGGCGCTGGACCCTGATGCTGTGCTCGCCGCGTATGTCGCGGGCTTGGGAAGCTCGCCCCGCGGGCGTCAGACGATCATCTCCTACGGGTGGGCACGGTTCCTCCGCACTGCCTCAGTTGAGGACGGCGAGTTGCCGGACTGCGGGCTGGAGGCGGTCCGCGGCACCAGGCATGAGGTCGATGTCACCGAGGCTCTGCTCCGGCTCGCCCTGGGTTGGTCGTGGAACGAACAGCCCTGGCTCTACCTCCCGGATCTCGAAGCAGCCGTCGCCGAGGGGCTGCCGGCACCGACCGGCGACGACCGGGCGCGGCTCGCGGAACTGATCGCTCTCATCGCCGCCCGGCCGCCCGGGACCACCGCGTCCGGGCTGGAGAAGGCGATGGCCCGCGCCAAGATCGTCGCCGGAACGGACAAGTACCAGCGTTACGGCATCTTGATCGGGCTGGCCGAGTTCGGCGTCCTTCCCAGCCCGGCGCCCGGCCCGAGTTGGGACCGGTTCGTTCCCATGAGCGAGGTGCGCGCGGCCTCGACCGGCGGCAATCCTCGCTCCGATATCACCATGCCCCTCGCCGGATGGCGAGGCGGGGTCGACGAGCGTCGGGCACAACGACTCCTCGATCTCTGACGAGCTCGAGCGACTGCTTCTCGCCGAACTCTCCTGGCCGCACGGCCTACGGAGCAGGCCGTTCACTCGGCAGCCAAGAGGCGCCGACCGGTTGAGTCCGCTCAGTTCCCGGTGATGTAGGCGTTGCGTGTCTGGATGGCTTCTTCGGTGTCGGGGAAGAACATGGCGACACCGAAGTCCACGGCCTCGGTCTGGATTCGCTCGACAGTGGGCCGAAGGAGACGCTCGTAGTCGGCGAACGCGGTCTCGATGTCGCCATCGGCGGCGACGAAGGCGTCGTGGAGGGCGGTCGCGCCGAGGATCGCCAGCGACCCGCCCATCCCTGCCGCGGGCGAGGCGCAGTAGCCGGCGTCGCCGACCAGCGCGATCCGTCCAGTCGTCCAGGCAGGCATCTTGATCTGGCTGAGCTTGTCGAAGTAGAAGTTGTCCGCCGTTTCCGCCTTCTCGACCATGTCGGTGAACGGGGCGCCGGCACCAGCGAACCGGTCGCGCAGGATGCGCTTCTGCTCGTCGGCGTCGTGGTAGTCGTAGGCGATCTCCTCGTCGGCATGGAACGTCAGGACGATGTCGGTGGTGTTCTCGTAGGAGTTCAGCATCAGCGTCCTGCCGGGCAGGCTCAGGATCCGGGTGATGTCGGGGGCGATGAACGTGTCGTCGACGATGGCGACGGTGAAGTAGTTCTTGAGGAAGTGGCTGTAGTCGCTCTCGGGACCGAACCGCAGCCTGCGGACGGCGGAGTGGTTGCCGTCGCAGCCCAAAACGATCTCGAAATCGCGGACCGAGCCGTCGCGGAACGACGCGCGGACGCCGCCTGGGACGTCGGTCAGCTCGACGATGGAGTTGCCGAAGAGCAGCTCGACGTCGTTCTCGACCTCGGCGAACAGGATCGCGAGGAGATCGTCGCGGTGGATCTCATACGAGCGCACCGTCCCGTCCGCGCCCGGGGTCTCGGCCTCCATCCGCGCATCCGTCCCGCCGTCGATGTTCACGAACTCCGTCGCGCGTGGCGGCAGCGCCTTGGCGCGGATCTTGTCGAGGATGCCCATCCGTTCGACGATCCCGATCGTCTCGTCGCGGATGTCGACGGGGGTCCCGCCCTTCTTCAGCCCCGGCCCGGTCTCCACGACCGTGGCCTGGTAGCCGAGCCTGCGCATCCAGAACGCGGTCGTCAGCCCGGCGAAGCCCGCCCCGGAGATCAGCACACGTGGCGACCCGTTCGTCTCATTCGACTGCATCATGTTCCTCCCATCGACATCGCGACTCGCAAATTGGAGTCACTACAACTTCGGATGACCCTAGCACAAAGTTGGAGTAACTCCATATTTTATTGGCATGATGGAGCCCATGGACGCATCGCCGGGAGTGCGAGAGCAGAAGAAGCTGCGGACACGGCACCGGCTCGGGCACGTCGCCGCAGGCCTGTTCGCCGAGCACGGCTACGACGCCGTCTCCGTCTCCGACATCGCCCGCGCCGCCGGGGTCGCGGATCAGACCGTCTACAACTACTTCCCGACCAAGCCCGACCTCGTCCTCGACAGAGCCGAAGAGACGATCGAACGCTCTCGCCGGCTCGTCGTCGAACGGCAGCCGGGCACCACACCGGCCGACGCGATCCGTGTCCTCGTCCAGGAGGACGTCGACCGCTTCCTCGCCGACTCCGCGATCGCGCGCGGCGAGTTTGCAGCGCTCTGCCTGCGCAGCCAGCAGGTGCGCCGCCGCGCCCTGGCCTTCCGTAACGATCAAGCGCACGCGATCGCCGACGCGATCGCCGAGACCGATCCCGCACTGCACCCCCTCATCGCGCTCACGCACGCCCACGGGCTCGTCGCGGTCCTCCAGGCCATCACCGACGGAATCGGCGCAGCCATCCTCAACGACACGAGCCGCGAGACTGTCGCGAAGACGCTGCGCGCCGACGCCAACCTCGCTCTGACCGACGCCGCCGAGAACTTCCGCGCGACACAATCCCGCGCCAGCTAACACACGTCGCCATGATGAGCGCCCGCCACTGATCCGTGGAGCAGCGCGGACTGGTCATGGGCCCAGCGAATCCTCTGACTCCAGGTCTTCCACCGACACGCGAACGTCAGCCCCGTCGACGGGAAAGTTCGAGAACCCTCCCATCGCGCGGAGGCACCGCACGAGGCTCGAACTTTCGTGCCCCCGATGGGATTCGAACCCATACTGTGGCGGGTTTAAGCCGCCTGCCTCTGCCGGTTGGGCTACGGGAGCCGTAGGCGATCTTAACGATCTTGCAGCGGTGGGACCGAAAGTGCGCGACCATACCGAGCGTGCCCCCGACACGTCAGCTCGCCCTGCCCGCGGTCCGTCCACGTCCGGCTGTCCTCGCCGGCCTCATCGCGCTGGTTCTGGTGGTGACGACCTTCGTCGCACCGCCGCCGGCTGAGGCCGCCACAACGCATGTGACACTTTCGGGCCCGTCCACCGGCTTCACCGACAAGTCGACAACCTTCACGATCATGTGGAAGGCCGGTACCGCCGGACACCGCGGCAAAGTCGCGCTGGACCGCAAGTCCGGGTCTAGGTGGAAGCGGGTCATGGGCGCCACGACCAGCGCCAAAGGGACGGTCAAGGTATCGGTCAGGCCGTCGTCGACCACCACCTACCGTGCCCGGACCTCGACCGGCAAGACGTCGGCCTCGGTGAAGCTCAGCGTGCACGCGGCGTACTGGCTCGGCGGGTCCGCGGGCACGACGATCGTGAAAGGCACCTCGACCCGGCTCAGCGCGACCTATCACCATGACGGCAAGGCGATGCCGACCGCGACGATCGCCCTCGAGCGCTACAGCGGGTCGGCATGGGTACGGGTGACCACGCTCAAGATCACCAAGGGCAAGGGCTCGGTCACCGTCACACCGACGGTGACGACGAAATACCGCTTCCACAAGCCCGGTGTCGCGACATCGGCGTCGCACACGATCACTGTCAAACCGCCGTCATCCTTCATGATCAGCGGCTCGGGGTACGGGCACGGCGTCGGGATGTCCCAGTACGGCGCCTACGCGATGGCGCTCGACGGCTACTCGGCGGCGAAGATCCTCAAGACCTACTACCCCGGCGCGACGGTCGGCGCATCAACCAACCCCAGCCGTCGCATCGGCGTGCAGGTGTACGGCCCGGGCTCGGACTCCAAGACCACGACGACGATCACGATCGCGCCGACGACCACCGGCAAGCCGAAGTGGCGTCTGATCAACGCATCCACGTCGACAGTGAAGACGCTCAAATCCGGCAGTGGTCCAGTCTCCATGAAGGTCGCGATCGCCTCCCACAAGCCGAAGATCACGATCGGCGCTGCCAGCTACACCGGGACCAAACTCGAGGTGCAGTGGTCCGGCACGACGCTCTACTCGGCCAGCGGTGTGGCGGCGTACGCGACGGTCAGGGGGGCGCAGGGCACCTACCACAACGGCGAACTGGTGATCACCGGCATCGACGGCAAGTCCCAGCCGAACGTCGTCAACAACGTGCTGCTCAACACCGAATACCTGTACGGCATCGACGAGATGCCGTCGTCGTGGGGAGCATCCGGGTCCGGCAAGGGGTTGCAGGCGCTCGAGGCGCAGGCGATCGTGGCCCGCGGCTACGCGGTCCAGACGATCTTGAGGAGTACCAGCACGGCGTGCAACTGCAACCTGTACGACGACACCCGGTCGCAGAACTACACCGGCTGGTCCAAGCAGGGCGGTTCCTACGGGTCCACCTGGAAGAAGGCCGTCGACGCGACGACGACCAAGACCAGCGACAAGATTCTCACCTACAAGGGCAACTTCATCGAGACGACCTACTTCGCCGCGACCGGTGCCTCAGGTCGTACGGGATCCAATCAGGACGTCTTCGGATCGACCAAGATCGCCTACCTGCAGGGCGTTGCCGACCCGTACACCGCCAAGGCGGCCGGCCTGCCGGCAGCAGACAAGGCCTGGACCGACACGGTCAGCGAGGCGACGCTGTCCAAGATCTTCGATCTTCCGACAGTCAGGTCAGTGACGATCACCGCGAAATACGGCAGTGGACAGGTCAAGACGCTGAAGGCGACGTCGGCGACCGGAACGACGAAGTCGGTGACCAGAGTCGCGGACTCCTGGCGTTCCTCGCTCGGACTGATGTCGGACTGGTTCACCAAGATCACCCCGCACGTCTAGCGCGCCGGGGTCGCGGTCTGTGACGGATCCGGCGACCGCACCGGCGTTCCCGTCGGGCTGGGCGTCGCCGCGCCACCACCCAGCCGGTTGCGGGTCTCGGGCGGCAGATCGGCAAGATCACCGGTCGGGATCTTGTCGTCGACGACCACCGATCCGTTGGGCATGCAGTGCACCGGCTGGACCGCGGTGATCAACCCGGTCGCCCGGTCGCGATAGAAGAAGTAGCCGTCGGCCGACGTTCGGGGCGGACTGAAGGGCGTGCTGAAGGACGTGATGGTCGGCGCCGCAACACCACCCGCCGTGCCCATCTGGAGAGCCACGGTCCAGGAGCCGTCGGGATGGGTGATCACCTCGGGTCCGTACTGGACGTGCAGGTGTCCCCAGGTGATCAACTTCGCCGGCGGTTCGGTCGCCCGCACGATGGGCCAGGCAGCGTCGGGCTGATGGACCGAGATCACGTCGACGTTGCGGCCGGCGGCCTGGTTGATCATCCGCTGACCGAGCTGCGCCTCGGCCTCATTGCGCTCCTGGATCCGCGTAGTGCTGAAGGGCGGGTTGTACTGCGGGTCGTCGTCACCGAGAAAGCGGACGCTGTCGACCTCGGTCACCTTGCCGTCCAGCACCGTCGCCCCGGCATCCTTCATCTGCCGTTCGGTGATCGGCGAGTCGTGATTGCCACCAACGTCGACGAAGGGGCGGTTCGCGGCGATCGCCCGTTCGCGGGTGACACAGGACTTCTCGGTAGCGGTGCCGTTCATGGTGTCGTCGCCGTTGCTGAAGACAAGCTCCGGTTGGGTCATTGTGACCAGCTGGCTCCAGATCCGGATCATCGCCAGATTGCAGTGCAGGTCGCTGATCCCGAAGATCAACTGCTCACTCGGCTGTGGTGGCGACAGCTTGTAGGAGTCCTTGATCAGCTGCGAGGTGACCTGGTCGACGTAGTCGTTCATCGACGCCTGCTGCCGATCGGCCATCTTGCTCACCCCGGCGACTCCGCGATCAAGGAGGTCGGCGAGCACCGCCGAATCCACCGTCAGGCCGGCGAACCGGGTCCCGTCGGCGACGGTGACGTCATAGCGCTCGGTCGGCTGTCGTGCCGGCGGTGCGATCACCACGGCGGAGACGGTGATCATGACCACCAGATAGCCGAGCACGCCGCGCCGGCCGCCACTGATCCGCACCAGCCGCGGGCTGAGGAACCGACGCCGCTGGGTCCAGCCGATCATGATCAGCACCAGCGTGATCTCGGCCCACACGATGTGCCCGACGGCGTTGTCCACCAGTCCCTGCTCGATGCCGGCCATCGCCTGCTGCGGGTCGTAGTAGAGATTCAGATAGGACTTCAGGGTGTTCTCGGACAGGATCGAGCCGTCGGCGCCGTCGGAGAATCCGTGCGCCGTCACGGTCAGACCGACCGGCCCGTACGCCATCGGCAGGTAGGCATTCCCGAGCAGGCCCAGGTCCAACCGGGTCTCGCCGGTGTAGTCGACGGCGATCGTCACCTCATTGGCGCCGAGATAGTCGGTGATCTCGGTCCGACCGATCCCCCACGCGACAGCCAGCGGGGCCGCGAGCACGGCACTCACACACAGCGTCAGAACGGCGCGCAACACTGTCGTCAGCAGCCCGCGATTGAGAACCCCCATCGGCCCCAGACTATGCGGCTCGCAAGATTTTCCTGGTATCTTGACGTCAAGATACTTGCTGGGAGGCGCATGATCACCGGAATCGACCACGTGCAGATCGCGATCCCCCGAGGGCAGGAGGAACTGGCCAGGACCTTCTACGGCGACCTCCTCGGTATGTCCGAGATCGCCAAACCGGCGGCGCTCCGCAGACGGGGCGGCTGCTGGTTCCGATCAGGTGCCGCGTTCCTGCATCTCGGCGTCGAGGAACCCTTCACGGCGGCCGCGAAGGCCCATCCCGCCTTTCTCGTCGACGATCTGGACGGGTTGCAGAGCCGTCTGGTCGAGGCAGGCCACGAGTGCGTACGTTCCGACGGTGAAATCGAAGGCGTCCTGCGCTTCCACACCTACGACGTGTTCGGCAACCGGGTCGAGTTCCAGCAGCTCTGTGAGCTGGGCTGATCGGCTGCCGCGGACCTATTCGACCCGGGAGTCGGCGGCCGGCAGGTAGACCTTTCGCGGATGCAGCGCGTGCGCACCGGCGACCTTGTCGATGAACAGGTGGCCCCCGCAGTGATCGATCTCGTGCTGCAGGGCACGTGCCTCGAATTCATCGGTGCTGATCGAGACCTCCTCACCGGTGACGGGCAGTCTGCCGGACACCGTCAGCCGAGCGGCGCGCTTGACGTCCCCGGTCAGGTCCGGGACCGACATGCAGCCCTCCCGTCCCTTGACATTGCGGCTGGCGGCAGTCACTACGGCGTTCACCAGGACGATCAGACCGTGGCACGTCCGGGTCTTGGCGTGATTGCTGACGTCGACACAGAATGCCTGTCCGCCGACCCCGATCTGTGGTGCAGCAAGCCCGACACACCCGGGCGAGACCCGCATCGTGGCGATCAGGTCGGCACACAGCCGGACGACGTCGGGATCCGTGGGATCCAGTTCGGGGCCGGGTTCCGACAGCACGGCTGCCGGCGCGGTGACGACCTCGCGGACCCGTCCGCCACCCAGTTGCGCGAGCACGGACGTCGGCATCAGGAGCGCGTCAGATCGCGCATCGGATGAGCCCATCAGAGCTCGTCGCGCTCCAGCGGCTGCAGCTCGGCCTCCACACCGAGGGCCGCTGCCGTCACCGTGAGGTGGTCCCGGAGTGCCGTCACGTCAGCATCAGCCGGCAGGTCGATCTCGGCTGCCAGCACGTACAGGCCCCCGGCCAGCCGGGTCGTCAGATCGGTGATGTTGCCGCCGGCTTCGGACACAACGGTGGTCAGTCCGGAGACGATGCCGAGCCGGTCTGCACCATGAACCGTCAGCAGATAGCTCGCACTCGGGACAGTCGGCACGACCTGAGCCCCGACCGGAAGGACGTGGATGATCAGATCATCGCCGGCGGCCTCGCCCAGCGCGTCCCGGACAGCGCCGATCGGGGTCTCGCCGGCGCAGATCAAGGTCATCGCCAACTGCCCGCTGAGGACGGTCATCGACGAGTCCGTGAGATTCATCCGGAGTCCGGACAGTGCCCCCGCTACCCGGGCGATGATCCCGGGCCGATCAGCCGAGATGACCGTGATCGCAAGAGTCGTCATGATGCCATGATCACCGCTCGGTGCCGATCAGCTCCAGCGCGGCGCCATCCAGGATGTCGGCCTCACTGACGGTCAGCGAGCCGACCTGGAGCCTGGCGGCGATCCTGGTCGCGATCAGGGCGCCGGCGCTGATCACGTCCGCCCGCTGCGGATCGACGGCGCCGAGACCGCGGATCTGTTCGGCGGACAGCGCCGAGAGCCGCGCCGAGATCGCGTTGAGGTCGGCGATCCTGATCTGATGACCGTGGACCTTCGACCGGTCGTATTCGGTCAGGTCGAGATCGACGGCGGCCAAGGTGGTGAGGGTGCCGGCGACCCCGATCCAGGTCCGGACCGCAGGCCATTCGATCTGCTCGCCGTCCAGCAGTTGATCAATGTAGGCGGCCGCCCGACCAAGATCATCAGCGCTGGGCGCATCATCGTGCAGGAAGCGTTCGGTCACCCGGACCGAGCCGATGTCCAGCGACACCGCGTGGTCGGCGGTGCCCGCGGCGTTGCCGATGATCAACTCGGTCGACCCGCCGCCGATGTCGGTGACCAGCACGGGTGTGTGCGGGTCGTCGGCACCGGACAGCGCGCCGGCGAAGGACAGCGCTGCTTCTTCGTCGCCGGTGATCACATCGGGGGTGACGCCCAGTCTTTGCCGGATGCCTTCGAGGAATTCGTCCCGGTTGCTGACGTCCCGGCTGGCCGAGGTCGCTATGAATCGGACCCGCTCGGCCGGGATGTCCTGGGACTTGATCAGGTCGGCGTACTGCTCCGCCTGGGCGAAGGTCCGGGCCAGGGCGTCGGGATGGAATTCACCGGTCGCGTCGACGCCTTGTCCGAGCCGTACGATCTTGGTCCGGCGCTCGATCTCGGACAGACCGCCGTTGCCGTCGGGCCCGGTGATCAACAACCGGATCGTGTTGGTGCCGCAATCGACGACCGCGACCGGTCCGTTCATGATGCCTCCCGTCGATCGCCGGGTGTTTCGGGGTCGAATCCGGGCAGGCATGGCGGCCGCCAGAAGTCCCCCATCTCGGCCAGGGCCTGGTCGCCGATCGGGTTCACCCCGGGCCGGGCCAATGCGTGGGCGGCGAGCGCGTGCAGGCACTTGACCCGGTCCGGCATGCCGCCGGCGCTCACCCGGGCGATCTCCGGCACGTCCTGGCCCAGAGCACTCCGGTCAGCGAGATAGGACTCGTGTGCGGACCGGTAGCCGGCGGCGAGTTCGGGATCGGTTCCCAGCTGTTCGGTCAACTCGGCCATCCGTCCAGTGGATTCCAGCCGGGATGCGGCCGCCACCGCGCGTGGACAGGTGAGGTAGTAGGTCGTCGGGAACGGCGTCCCGTCCGGCAGCCGGGGTTCAGTGGCCAGCACGGCAGGTCTACCGCACGGGCACCGGTACGCGACCCCGGCGACTCCCCGCGGTGTGCGGCCGAGTTGGGCGGCGACGGTCGCCTCGTCGATGTCGGTGTAAGGCTCCAGCACCCCGACAGTCTTTCAGGTCCTCGAAGGCCGTCCGACCGTCAGGCCAGCGCGGTGGCGATCCGGGCCATCTGGTCCTCGGTCAGCGCACCGACGGCCAGCACGCCCGCATTGTCAAAGGCCTGGGCAACCGTACGGATACCGGGGATCGGGATGAAATTCGGGCTCCTGGCCAGCAACCAGCCCAGCGCACCCTGCGCCAGGCTCCGGCCGTCCTCGGTGAGGATGCCGCGGATCTTCTCCAGCGCATCCAGTCTGCGGCCGTGCTCGCCCTCCCAGTCGAAGCCGACGGTCCGGGTGTCGTCGGGCGCAAAGACGGTGTCCCGACTCATCTTGCCGGTCAGCAGCCCCATCGACAGCGGACCGCGGACGATGCTGGCCAACCGGTAGCGTTCGCAGACGGCCAGCGTCTCGGCGTTGCCGTTCACGATGCTGAAGGACTGCTGGATGCTGGCGCAATGCGGGCCCTTGGTGAAGGCCTCGGCCCGCTGCGGGTCGTCGGTGCTCCAGCCATACGCCCTGATCTTGCCGGCGGCGACCAGCTCCTCCAGCGTCTCGAGCACGCCGTCGACCTGCTCCAGCGGCAGATCGCCGACATGCAACTGGTAGAGGTCGATGTGGTCGGTCCCCAGTCGGCTCAATGAGCCGTCACACTGCTCGCGGATCTGCTCCGGCGAGGTGTCGTGGCGGACCGCGATCCGCTTCTCCTCGTCAATCACGTTGCCGAACTTGGTAGCGATCACAACATCGTCGCGGACCGCGCCGAGCGCCTTGCTGAGCACGCGTTCGGAGTGCCCGGCGCCGTACACGTTGGCGGTGTCGAAGAAGGTGACGCCCGCGTCCAAGGCGGTGTGCACGGCGGCGATCGACTCCCGGTCGTCGACCTCCCCCCATCCGATCGGCCGGCCGTCGCGACTGGCAGGTCCGCCGATAGCCCAGGCTCCGAACCCGATCGCACTGACCACGGGGCCGTCGGGCCCGAGCCGGCGTCCGGCTGCGGCAGGGGTGGTGCTAGACGAGCTGGACGACGACGTCTCGGTCATGATCACCAGCCTATCGCCAGTGATTATCCGGTCGGTTTGCTGGTGGGCTTGCCGGAGCCGGTGGGGCCCGAGTCGTCCGGCTTGCTGTTCTTGGTGATCGGCGGTGCCTCGCCCGGATCCGGCTTGGCGGGCTGCGGATGGTCGGCTGCGTCGACCGAGCCCATCAGCTTGGAGTACCAGGGCGTCTTGGGAGTCGGCCGCGGTTGGCTGTTGCCGGCGATCTCGGTGTCCCCGGAGATCGGCTTGCCGTTGGCGTCGACGACCCGGTAACCGCGCTCGCCCGGCAGCACCCAGCCCAGCCGGATCCTGGCCTGGGTGCGGACGTAGTCGGGATCGTTCCAGCGCGAGATCTCGTCGCTGAGGCTGTTGATGTCGGCCTGGGATCTGATGATCTGCTGCCGGGTCTGCGCCAGCTGCTGCCGCTGGTTGAAGTAGACCCGCAGGCTGGAGGCGTACGAGATGGTCAGTATCAGCAGTACGACCGCCAGCGCGATCGCCCGGGAGGTGACGCTGGCCCGCTGCCGTGCGGCGCCGGTGACCCGGGACTCCTCCCGGACGATGGTCGGACCGGTCTCCTCCGACGCGGTCGGGGCCGAAGCCGGCTTACGGGTGGCTCCCGGACGACGACTGCCGACCCGGCTCCGCGAGGTGCGCTCACCGGGGCGGGCGCCGGTCCCGCGCAGCCCGCCCTGCCCGGTCGCTGGTCGGCGACCGGGTCCGGAACTGCGCGATCCTCGCGAAGTCGGCATCGCCTGTCTCTGCCTCAGCGAGCCTGGTAGCGCGGGAACGCCGACAGACCGGCGTAGCGGGCGGCGTCGTCCAGATCCTCTTCGATCCGCAGCAGCTGGTTGTACTTGGCCACCCGGTCGGTCCGGGCCGGAGCACCGGACTTGATCTGGCCGACGTTGGTCGCGACCGCCAGGTCGGCGATCGTGGTGTCCTCGGTCTCACCGGAACGGTGGCTCATCATGCAGTGGAACTGGTTGCGATGAGCCAGTTCGACGGCCTCGAATGTCTCGGTCAGCGAACCGATCTGGTTGACCTTCACCAGCAGCGCGTTGGCTGCCTTCTCGTCGATGCCGCGCTGCAGCCGCTCGACGTTGGTGACGAACAGGTCGTCGCCGACGATCTGCACCTTGTCACCGACCTGGCCGACCAGCTTGCTCCAGCCGGCCCAGTCGTCCTCGGCCAGCGGGTCCTCGATCGAGACGATCGGGAAGTCCTGAAGCCACTGCTCGTAGATTGCCACGATCTCGTCGCTGGAGAGCTTCTTGCCCTCGAAGGTGTAGGCACCGTCGGCGTAGAACTCGGTGCTGGCCACGTCCAGGGCCAGCGCGATGTCGGTACCGAGCTTGAGGCCGGCCTGCTCGACGGCTGTGGCGATCAGCTCCAACGCGGCCCGGTTCGCCGGCAGGTTCGGGGCGTAGCCACCCTCGTCACCCAATCCGGTGGCCAAGCCCTGCTTCTTCAGGACCGACTTGAGGGTGTGATAGACCGAAACGCCGCTCTCCAGCGCCTCGGCGTAGGTGGCCGCACCAATCGGAGCGATCATGAATTCCTGGACGTCGACGTCGGAGTCGGCATGCGCGCCGCCGTTCATGATGTTCATCATCGGCACCGGCAGGGTGTGCGCGTTCGGGCCGCCGAGGTAGCGGTAGAGCGGCAGTTCGGCCGACTGGGCGGCCGCATGGGCCACCGCGAGCGAGACGCCGAGGATCGCGTTGGCGCCGAACTTGCCCTTGTTGGGAGTGCCGTCCAGATCGATCATCGTCTGGTCGATCAGCCGCTGCTCGCTGGCGTCGAAGCCGACGACCTCGGGGCCGAGCTGATCGATCACCGCGGCGACGGCCTTGGTCACACCCTTGCCGCCGTAGCGCTTCTCCCCGTCGCGAAGCTCAACCGCTTCGAACGCACCCGTTGAGGCACCGGACGGGACCGCCGCGCGGCCCTCGGAACCGTCGTCGAGGAGGACTTCCACCTCGACTGTCGGGTTGCCTCGGGAGTCGAGAATCTCACGGGCGCCGACGAACTCGATACTGGCCACAGAACTTGCCTTCCTGATCCGCAAAGTCACGGCGGAGGCATACGCCCTGCCGCCGGGTCCCCAGCCTAACGGCGACGGTTGTCGTCCCGGTGAACGCCATGCCGCCCTTCGACAAGCTCAGAGACCTTCGACGAACTCAGGGACCTCAGCGGCGGTGACGGTTGCGTCCGAAATTGAAGATCCCGTTCACCACAGCGATACCGGCCCAGGAGAACCCGACGCCCATCAGCCCGGCGTCGTGGGCCGCGATCGCGGTGATCGGGATACCGACGCCGAGAGAGACGATCGTCAGCGCCAGCCGCTGGCCGCGTTCGAGCTTGGTGTCCTCGAGCTTGGCCAGCTCGATCCGGGTCCGTCCGTCGTCTGCCTGCCGCTGTTGCCAGACGGCGTACTCGACGCGTTCGGCCAGCCCGGCGGCGATCTGCTCCTCGTACTCCAGTCCGAGCTCCCGGCGCGCGTTGATGGCCGCAGCAGCTTCGCGCTGGGACTCGTACGAGGGAACCGGCATGGCTATCAATCTAGCTCTGCGCAGGCGTCGGCGGACTGGGGAAAACCCCCGGTTTCCACCGAGTCGACTAGCGATCTGCCTCGGCCTCGGTGACCTGGCGTTCCAATCGTCGTACGGCATCCCGCGCGGCCTGGTCGGCATCGATCCCGCCGGCTTGGGCCCGGGCGATCAGGCTGATCAGCTGGTCGCCGACCGTCCGGGCGTCCAGCGGCGAGCCAGCTGGTTCGTCCGGCACCGGCAACTCGGCCGGCACCGCCCGGGATCGGGCGCGGCTGATGATCTTGTTGGCCCGGGCGATCGAGCTGAGCTGGTCCGGGATGCCCTCCAGGACCGACCGGCGGCCCTTCTCGGCGGCCTTGCGGTTCTCCCAGGAACCGTCAAGGTCCTCAGGCACGGCTTCGGTGCCGAAGACGTACGGATGCCGTGCGATCAACTTGTCCGCCACTCCGGCCGCGACCGCCGCAAGAGTGAAGTCGGGATCGGTCTCCTGGGCGATGGCGGTGTGGAAGACGATCTGGAACAGCAGGTCGCCGAGTTCCTCGCGGAGATGGTCGTGAGCGGGGATCGGCGTCTCGCCCCCGTCGCGCGTCCCCTCGATGGCCTCGACGACCTCGTAGGTCTCCTCGATCAGGTATTGCACCAGGGACCGGTGCGTCTGCTGGGCGTCCCAGGGGCACTCGGCCCGCAGTCTGCCCATCACCGCGACCAGCCGAGCGACCTCGGCGGCGTCCTGCGTCACTGGGGCCGGTTCTGCGCGACCTGGGAGAGCGAGGCGACGCCCGGAACCACATTCACCGACTGCTTCGGGTCCCAACTGCCCAGCCGGGGGTTGACCCGGACGTCGGCCGCTGCAACCGCTTTGGCCAGCGCGCTCTCGCCGATCGCACCGCTGACCACCTGGATGTCGGCGACGTCGTAGGCGAAGTCGTGGGCATCGGCGATGTCCAGCACGGCCGGATTGAGCTGTTTGTCGCGGTCGGCGTCGGTGATCGTGATGCCGCGCTGCCGCGCCACCTGATCGGCGACGGTGGCCTGGATCATGATCGACAGCACCTGGTCCTTGGTGACCTGCTGCGACGAGCCCAGACTGACCTCCTGGGCTCCGGCGAAGGTCTGGTCGACGTCGCTGGTGCTGATCCGGGTGCCGTCGACGGTCGCCGCGACGGCGCCGGTCTGGGCGCATCCACCGAGCACGGCCGCACCGCTCAGTACGCCGGCCACGGCGATCAACCGCACAGTCCTACCCGGATTCCTCATCGATGTGCTGCTCCTGCTGGTCGTGTCCCGCCCGCGGCGGATTCCCGCCAGATCCTACGTCACGCCCGATCCCGGACCGCCGACGACCAGTGCCCATGACCAGAGCCCCACCAGCAGAGTGACTACTACCAGAGGATGACACCGGCCGGCCGGGAGTTGGTCCCGAGGGTTGAGGACTTCGGCAGCGCAGCCGACAAGAATCGTGCAAGTGTTGGCTGCTCGTCCGTTCGCTCCCCCGGACGCCGTGACCGATCCCCTGGAGATCGGCGAGGCGTTTCCCGAGCGAGCCCGCCGCTACGGTCTGGCCCGGGTCAGTCAGGCGTACGGACTGACCTTGTTGGCCGCGATTCTCGCGCTGCCGGTCGTCGGCGCCGGGCTGATCACCTCCAACAACTGTCAGTTGCGCGGCTATGCCTGCAGCGACCGGCTGGCGTATGGACTGATCGGCGCGATCGTGCTGGCCGTGGTCACCCAGCTGATGCTCGCCCTGCACTTCCGGCTCGGCTGGTCCTTCTGGATCGGCAGTGCACTGGTGATGGCCGGCGCAAGCCTGAACACCGACCATCTACCGGTACTGATCGGACTGGTCGTGCTGGCCCCGGGAGTCGCCGCGTGGTTCTCCGAACCACCGAACCGACGCCGCGACGTCGTGACCCACTGGGTGCCGCGCTGCACGGCCCTACTCGCCCTGGTCCTGGCCGCATTCGGGGCCGGGCTGCTGCTCTGATCGCCGGTGCTGATCTGTTCGGGCCCGGCTGGTTCCGTGATCAGGCTGTGATCCGGAAGTGGCATTGTTTAGCTGAGCAATGCGGTGGTACCCACCCCTCGATCAGGACGATGAAAACATGCTGATGAGGTCACCAGTGCACCCATCGCTGATGAGATGGGTGATTCGCCCGGCGCCGGACGGGCGACGTCGCCTGGCTGCCGCCTATCTGACCGCTGCAGCCGGAGCAGGAGTCGGCCTGTCGATCCTGGCGACCACCGTGTTCGCTCGCGGCTACTGCCGCGCCCCGGACGGAAATGGGATCCTCGCCGGATTGGAATGCCTGTCGTCCTACTTCCACGGCATCGAGTTGTCGATCCTCGGCTGCACAGCCGTCGTCCTCGGGTTGTCGATCCTCACCAAACTGGGTGTCCGCTACGCCGTGACCCTGGTAGCGATCACGGCGCCGGTGCTGTTGATCACCCAGCTGCTGGCGCTCACCGCCGGCGTTCCCGGACCCTTTGCCCTGCTCGCGCTGGTCGCGGTTCCGGCCGCCGCCAGCTGGTTGTCGGCGAGGATGACCCATGGCTGCCCAGAGGAGCAGCCGGTCGTGCTGCCCCGTTCCGAGCCGTCGACCGAGGCCGGCGGCTCACGAACCGAGCTGCTGCACCATTTCGGCCGGATCTTCGTGCGTTAGCTCGGGATCTGCCCACGGCAGGTCAGGCCAGCAACACGCTGTTGATCACTTCCGTGCACCAGAGCAGCAGCTCCGCGTCCTTGATCTGCGGTCCGCCGATCTGCGCCGGGCGGGGCCGCGGCACCAACATCAGGCCGGCCTTCTCCTTGATCACGCTGCCCGGATAGAGTCGCTTCAGCCGCAACTGCTTCGAATCCGGCAGGTCGACCGGGGAGAAGCGGATGAAGTTGCCTTGGGCGACCACATCGGACAGCGCCGCCTTGCGTGCCAGGATCCGGAACGCCGCGACCGACAACAGGTTCTCCACCTCTGCGCCGGGGGCGCCGTAGCGGTCGGTCAGTTCGGCCCGGACGGCGTCGATGTCCTCGGAGCTGCGCACCTCCGCGATCCGCTTGTACATCTCCAGCCGGAGCCGTTCGGATTCGACGTAGTCGGTCGGCAGATGGGCGTCGATCGGTAGTTCGATCTTGACCTCGGGCTCAGCCTCGGGCTGGTCGCCGCGATACTCGGCGACCGCCTCGCCGACCAATCGGACGTACAGATCGAAACCGACATCGGCAATGTGACCGGACTGCTGGCCGCCGAGCAAGTTGCCCGCTCCCCGGATCTCCAGGTCCTTCATCGCCACCGCCATGCCGGCACCCAGATCGGTGTGCGCGGCGATGGTGGCCAGCCGGTCGTGTGCGGTCTCGGTCAGCGGCTTCTCCGGCGGATACAAGAAGTACGCGTACCCCCGCTCCCGGCCACGGCCGACCCGGCCTCGCAGCTGGTGCAGCTGCGACAGGCCCAGCACGTCGGCGCGCTCGACCAGCAGGGTGTTGGCGGACGAGATGTCCAACCCCGCTTCGACGATCGTGGTGGCGACCAGCACATCGGCGCGGCGCTCCCAGAAGTCGACCATGACCTGTTCCAGACGCTGCTCGCTCATCTGGCCGTGGGCGGCCACCACCCGCGCCTCGGGCACCAGCTCGCGGATCCGGCGGGCCACCTTCTCGATCGACTGCACTCGGTTGTGGACGTAGAAGACCTGGCCCTCACGGAGCAGTTCCCGGCGGATCGCGGCGGTCACCTGCGCCTCGTCGTACGGGCCGGCGAAGGTGAGCACCGGATGGCGTTCCTCCGGCGGCGTGGTGATCGTCGACATCTCGCGGATGCCGGTGACCGCCATCTCCAGGGTCCGCGGGATCGGGGTGGCCGACATAGCCAGCACGTCGACGTCCATCCGCAGCCGCTTCAGCGACTCCTTGTGCTCGACGCCGAATCGCTGTTCCTCGTCGATGATCACCAGCCCGAGATCCTTGAATTTGATCTTGTCGCTGATCAGCCGGTGGGTGCCGACCACGACGTCGATCGACCCGTCGGCCAGGCCCTCGACGGTCGCCTTCGCATCGGCGTCGGAGGAGAAGCGGCTGAGCGCGCCGACCTTGACCGGGAAACCGGCGTAGCGATCGGCGAAGGTGTTGTAGTGCTGCTGCACCAGCAATGTGGTCGGCACCAGCAACGCGACCTGCTTGCCGTCCTGGACCGCCTTGAATGCTGCTCGTACGGCGATCTCTGTCTTGCCGTAGCCGACATCACCGCAGATCAGCCGGTCCATCGGCACGATCTGCTCCATGTCGTGTTTGACCTCGTCGATACAGGACAACTGGTCCGGCGTCTCGACGTAGTTGAACGCGTCCTCGAGCTCGCGCTGCCAGGTGGTGTCCGGCGAGAACGCGAATCCCCTGCTGGCCTGGCGGGCGGCGTACAGCTTGATCAACTCGGCCGCGATCTCGCGGACCGCCTTGCGCGCCCGGCCCTTGCGCTTGGACCAGTCCGAGCCGCCCATCCGGTCCAGCGTCGGAGCTTCGCCGCTGACATAGCGGGTGACAAGATCGAGTTGGTCCATCGGTACGTACAGCCGGTCGCCTGGCTGGCCCCGTTTGCTGGCCGCGTACTCGACGACCAGATACTCCCGCGTCGACCCCGCGACCTCGCGCTGCACCATCTCGATGTAGCGACCGACACCGTGCTGCTCGTGCACGATCGGGTCGCCGGGCTGCAATTCCAGCGGGTCGATCTGCTTCTTGCGCCGGGCCGGCATCTTACGCTCCGACCGGTCGACCTGATGCTGGCCGGAAAGATCACCGGTCGTGTAGACGGCGAGTCTGATCTTGTCGATCAGCAACCCGGTGCGCAGCGCCCCGGTGCTGACGGTGACGACCTGCGGCTCTGGGCCGCTGACCAGGTCCTCGATCAGCTTGGCCGGGACGTCGGCCTCGCCGAGCATCTGGACCATCCGCTGGGCGGTGCCCCGGCCCTCGGCGACCAGCACGACGCGCCAGCCGTCGCGGGCATGATCACCGATCTCGGTGATCGACTTCTCGGCATCACCGGGATGGGTGTCGGGAATCTGCGCCGAAACCGTTCGCGACTCCACCCCACGCGTGCTGACCGCGGCGGAGAAGTCAATGATGTCGCCCTCTTCGGTCCGCAACGGAGCCTGAGCCTGTCGAAGGGCCGGAGCATCGTCGGGGCCGGCACTGAACGGCGACAGTGTCCACCACGCCAGCCCCCGCTCGATGGCGTGCGCCCGGATGTCTCCCAGCGGCCGGTAGGCCGACGAGCCGAGGTCGATCGGCGCCTTGCCGCCGCCTGCGGCCGCCGCCCAGGAGGCGGACAGGAATTCCTCACTGGTCTTGACCAGGTCGGCAGACCGGGTGCGCACCAGCTCCGGATCGCAGACCAGCACATGGGTGCCGTCCGGGAGCAGATCGATCAGCAGCTCCATGCCGTCGACCAGCGCCGGCGACAGCGACTCCATGCCTTCGACGGCGTAGCCCTGCGCGATCCGCTCGAGCATCTCCGACAGCTCGGGATGGTCCTCCATCAGCTCCATCGCGCGCAGCTTCACCTGGTCGGTGAGCAACAGCTCTCGGCACGGGGAGGCGGTGACCTCGTCGATCACGTCGTCGGAGGAGCGCTGGTCGGCAACCGCGAAATAGCGGATCTCGTCGACGGTGTCGCCGAAGAAGTCGATCCGGACCGGATGTTCCTCGGTCGGCGGGAAGATGTCGACGATCCCGCCGCGGACGGCGAACTCGCCGCGCCGCTCGACCAGATCGACGCGGACGTAGGCGGCGTCGACCAGCGCCTGGGCCAGGTCACCGATGTCGAAGTCCTGGCCGGTGCGCAGATGCACTGGCTTCAGCTCGGCCAGACCTTTGACCTGGGGTTGCAGCACGCTACGGATCGGCGCGACGACGACCTTGAGTCGCTTGCCGGAATCCTCCGGATGGACCAGCCGGCGCAGCACAGCGAGCCGCCGTCCGACGGTGTCCGAGCGCGGGCTGAGGCGTTCGTGCGGCAGGGTTTCCCAGGCCGGGTAGTACGCGACCTCGTCGGGGTCCAGCAGCGACTGCAGGGTCTCGGTGACGTCCTCGGCCTCCCGGTAGGTCGAGGTGACCAGGAGTACCGGGGAGTCGGCGCCGCCGCGGTCGGCGGGAGTTGCCATGGCCGCGGCGAACAGGGGCCGCAACGGCGGCGGCATGGTCAGGTCGAGCGCGCTGACGGTATGCGAGCGCGCATCACCGAGGCTCTCGGAGATGGTGGGTTCGGAGGTGATGAGATCGATGAGTCCCGCAAGGGTCACCGAGACAGCTTACTCTGTGCGGCCGTGCGGGTGCAGACTGCTCGACTGAGCACCTCGAGCCGGGAATTCTGGAAGGACCCGGGAATTCTGGAAGGACCCGGGAATTCTGGAAGGACCCGGGAATTCTGGAAGGACCCGGAGATGGTGGACGAGAACGGCCCCGGCGGGGCCCTGCAGCCCGCCGGGGCCGCTGTCCCCCAGCGGATCATCGCGTCGGTCGATGATCCGGGTCTGACACAAGAACCTAAGCGCCGTACAGGTCAGTTAACTCACCACGAGGTCACGATCACCTCACGTCCGACTCACTGTTGAGCCAACTGCCGCGATGCGTGACGCCGGTCGAGCGCCTCGATCCAATGCACCGCGACGGCAGCGGTCTGGAGCAGTTCGGCACGCAACCGGACGGGATCGTCCTCGGCCATCGCCTCGCAGAATTCCTCGTACAGGATGTGTTCCCAGGTGCCGGCACCTCGCGCGAAGGCCGCATCACAACGCTGCTTGGCGAAATCGACGTCCAGTTCGGGAACCGCGCTCAACCCGTACGCCATCCCGGTGCCGTCGGGGTGGTTCTGCGGGCCCCACTTCGCGTCTTGACGGGCACGTTCCTCGGCGACCTCGGCCAGCACATCCTGCAATGACATGGCGGCCAGCCTGCCAGGCGACGGCGACAACCCGGCAACGAGATGCCGGCGACAACACGTCAGCAGTTGAAGGAGCTCTGGGTGCGTTCCAGGCCGTTGGTGATCAAGGACTCGACCGCGTCGGCGGCGCGGGAGATCTGCAACTCGACGTCCTCGCGTTCGCGGGCACCGAAGTTGCTCAACAGGAAGTCGGCAGGATCCTGACGCCCGGGCGGCCGGCCGACGCCAACGCGGACCCGGTAGTAGTCGCCGGTGTTGAGCGATTTGCGGATCGACTTCAGCCCGTTGTGGCCGTTGTCGCCGCCACCCAGCTTCACCCGCATCCTGCCAAGATCAAGATCAAGTTCGTCGTGCACGACGATCAGGTGATCCGGTTCGATCTTGTAGTAGCCGGTCGCCCTCACCAGGGCTGCGCCGGTGTCGTTCATGAAGGTGCGCGATTTCAGCAGCACCAGCCGGGTGCTGTCGGCACCTGGTGCGCCGAGTCGGCCTTCGGCGATCTCGGCCCGCATCCGAGCCGGGGCCGAGAACTTGGCACCGATCCGGCTGGAAAGCTCATCGACCACCCGGAATCCGATGTTGTGACGATGCTGGGCGTAACCGGGGCCGGGATTGCCCAGGCCGGCGACGAGCCACATGTCTTCGGATTCCGGATGGTCGGTGGGTTGATCTTGGGAGTGCCCCGGGGATCAGGACTCCGAGTCGGCTTCGCCTGACTCGTCTGCGGCCTCGTCGGCAGCAGCCTCGCCCTCGGCGGCTTCGCCCTCGGCCTCTTCGGCCAGTTCCTCGACGCGGGCGGCGCTGACGCTGATGATCAGGGTCTCCGGATCCACGGCGAGCGTGGTGCCCTCCGGCAGCTGCAGGTCCTGGGCGAGGATCTGGGCACCGGCCTCGAGGCCCTCGACCGAAACGGTGACTCCCTCGGGGATGTGGGTGGCCTCGGCCTCGACCGACAGCTCGTTGCGGTCCACCACGACGACGGTGTCCGGCGCGGACTCGCCCTCGGTGTGGATCGCGATGTCGACGGTCACCTTCTCGCCACGGCGGACGATCAGCAGGTCGACGTGCTCGATGAATCCCTTCAGCGGATCACGCTGGACCTGCTTGGGCAGCGCCAGCTGGGACTTGCCGTCGACGTCGATCGACAGCAGCGCGTTGTGCTCGCGCAGGGCCAGCAGCGTCTCGTGGCCGGGCAGGGTGATGTGTACGGGATCGCTGCCGTGTCCGTAGAGGACAGCGGGGATCTTGGCGGCACGACGAATACGGCGGGCTGCACCCTTGCCGAATTCGGTGCGCAATTCGGCGGTGAGCTTGACCTCGGCCACGGAACTAACTCCTTGAACTCATAGTGTGTGCGTATCTCAGCTGTGCCCGGAAGGACCGTGTCGTGAAAGGGGCGGGCCGCATCGCAGAGCGCAACGCAGCTGAACCCAGTCGATCACGGTCGATGCGACCCTCGCCGAGGCAACCGTCACAGCCTAGCGAACATGCCCCGGCGGGCGCCAATCCGTGACCGGGTGCGTACGGTCCCTGCTCCGATCACCGTCCCGGCTGCGAAGTCGAGTCGTCACGACTTGCGCGGGTCGTACGGCCGTCCAGCGAGCACCAAACCCGCGACAACTCGAGTTTCAGGCAGGAACGGGCATTGATCGAGCGCGAGAGCCACCGGCTCGATGCCGCGAGATCAATCCCCCGAGGAAGGGCACAGACCGCACCGACCCGGGGGATCCAAGGGGGTCGTCCCCCTTGGCGGGGCCGGGGGCGGAGCCCCGAGAACTAGGAATGTCCGTTGAAGAGGCTCGTCACGGAGCCGTCCTCGAAGACCTCCTGGATCGCGCGGGCGATCAGCGGCGCGATCGAGAGCACGGTGAGCTTGCCGAACTGGTGCTCGGGCGGGATCGGGAGAGTGTTGGTCACGATGACCTCTTCGAACAGCGAGTCGTTCAGCCGCTCGGTCGCCGGGCCGGAGAGCACCGGATGCGTCGCGGCGGCAATGACCGACTTCGCGCCACGGGCGATCAGCGCCTCGGCGGCCTGGCAGATCGTGCCGGCGGTGTCGATCATGTCGTCGACCAGCAGGCAGACCCGGCCGCGTACCTCCCCGACGACCTCGTGCACAGCGACGGTGTTGGCGACGTTGGGGTCGCGACGCTTGTGGATGATCGCCAGCGGTGCGCCGAGTTGATCACTCCACATGTCAGCCAGCCGGACCCGGCCGGCGTCCGGGGAGACGATGGTCATCTCGTTGCTGTCGTACTGACTCTTGACGTAGTCGGCGAGCACCGGCAGCGCCCAGAGATGGTCGACCGGACCGTCGAAGAAGCCCTGGATCTGGGCGGCGTGCAGATCGACCGACATGATCCGGTCGGCGCCGGCGGTCTTGTAGAGATCGGCGATCAGCCGGGCCGAGATCGGCTCCCGGCCGGCGTGCTTCTTGTCCTGACGGGCGTACGGATAGAACGGGGCCACGACAGTGATCCGCTTGGCAGAGGCTCGCTTCAATGCGTCGACCATGATCAACTGCTCCATCACCCACTCGTTCACGGGTGCGCAGTGGGACTGGATGACGAAGGCGTCGCTGCCGCGGACGGACTCCTCGAAGCGGACGTAGATCTCGGAGTTGGCATAGGCGAGGGCCCGGGTCGGGACCAATTCGACCTTCATCAGGTCGGCGATCTCGTTCGCCAGTTGGGGGTAGGCCCGTCCGGTGAACAACATCAGATGCTTGTTGTTCGGCTTGAGCACTCCGGTCATCCGATGTTCCCCTGTCGTTCAGCGATCCGTGCCGGTGTCAGTCAACCACGTCGCCGCCGGGTTGCTCATCCCGGACTTCGGTAGCGGCTCGAGGTGCAGCGTCGGTGTTGTCCTCTGTGCTGCTCCCAGTGGTCGACGTCTCTTCGGCGGCACGTGCCGTCCTGGTGCCCGCCCGGTTCCGCAGCACCCATCCGGACGAGTTGTGCTGTCGCCCGCGGGCGATCCCGAGCTCCCCCGCAGCGACGTCATCGGTGATGGTCGAGCCTGCCGCCACATAGGCGCCGTCCGCGACGTGCACCGGGGCGACCAGGACCGAGTCGCTGCCGATGAAGCTGGCCCTTCCCACTGTGCTGTGATGTTTGTCGACCCCGTCGTAGTTGGCGAAGATCGTTCCGGCGCCGATGTTGGCGGCCTCTCCGATCTCGACATCGCCAGCGTAGGTCAGATGGGGCACTTTCGCGCCCCGGCCGATGTGGGCGTTCTTGGCTTCGACAAAGGTGCCGATCTTGCCCTCCGCCTCCAGCACGGTGCCCGGGCGCAGATAGGCGTACGGGCCGACGCTGGCTCCGGCACCGATCACCGCCAGCGACCCATGGGTACGGCTGACGGTTGCGTTCTCACCGACCTCCACGTCCACGAGCGTGGTGTCCGGCCCGATCACCGACCCCGAGCCGATCGTCGTCGCGCCCTCGAGGCTGGTGCCGGGCAGCAACGTGACATCGGGGGCGAGGTCGACGTCGTCGTGGATCCAGGTCGTGTCGGGGTCGAGGATCGTGACTCCGTCGAGCATCCACCGCCGGCAGATCCGCCGGTTCATCTCCTTGGCGATGGCCGCCAGCTGGATCCGGTTGTTGACCCCCTCGACCTCCCAGAGGTCGTCGGTCACATAGGCGCCGACCCGGTGCCCCTGCTGCTGGGCGATCGCCGGCAGGTCAGTGAGGTAGTACTCGCCCTGGGCGTTGTGGGTGGTGAGCCGGGACAGACCGTCAGCGAGCACCACCGCATCGAAGACGAAGACTCCGGAGTTGATCTCGTCGATGGCGCGCTCGTCCGCGCTCGCGTCGTTGTGCTCGACGATCCGTGCCACCGACCCGTCCGCGCCGCGGACGATCCGGCCATAGCCGCTCGGGTCGGGCACGCGTGCGGTGAGCACGGTCAGTGCGTTCTGGTCGGCCCGATGCTGCTCGACGAAGCGCTGCAACGTCTGCCCGGAGAGCATCGGGTCGTCGCCGAGGGTGACCACCACCTCACCGTGCAGCTCGCCCAGCTCGCGGAGCGCGCAGCGGACCGCGTGGCCGGTCCCGTACGCGTCCTGGCTCTGCCGGACGATCCGCACGTTGGGTGCGATCTGCTGCAGTGCCGGCTCCACCTGGTCGGCCAGCACGCCCACGACGACGGCCAGGTGCTGCGAGTGCAAGGTCTCGGCCGCATCGATCGCGTGGGAGACCAGCGGCCGTCCGGCCAGCTCGTGCAACAGCTTCGACTTCGCCGACTTCATCCGGGTGCCCCCACCGGCCGCCAGGACGATCACTGCCGCCACTGGCTCGATCGAACTTTTCGGCTCCGAGGATGTGGTCACCCTGCTCCTCCGTGATCGCTGATACGTCGCCGGCCCGTCGGTGGACCCGCTCCCCGGGTAGGAGTCGAACCTACGTCGCTAATCCTGATTCAAAGTCAGGCGGGCCCTGCCGACAGACCAACCGGGGATCGGCCGATCCGAGAATCGGCCAGGCACCAAGGTTACGCATCCGCGATGCCGTCACGCATCCTGACATGTCCGGGGCCCGAGGACGAACCGGATCGGCCGACGATCTGGTGCGCCGCTTCGACGACGGTCACACCGCGCGCGTCGGCGTACGCGCCGTCCGCCAGGATCGCGCGGATCCCGACCGCACGCGCGCCCTGGACATCAGCAGCCGGGTTGTCCCCCACCATCCAACAGTCTGAGCCGGCATCGGACACGCGCAGAGCGTGCCGGAAGATCCTCGGATTGGGCTTCTCCGCTCCCACCAGCGCCGAGGTGATCACCAGGTCGATCCAGCGGTCCAGGCCCAGCGCCGCGACCAGCTCAGCCAGCTCGGGACCATGGTTGCTGAGGATGACGTTGCGGTAGCCGTTCTCGCGGGTCAGCCCGAGCGCAGCCGTCGCCCCGTCGATCAACTCCCAGGCATCGGCCCGATAGAACTGGGTGGCTACTCGGGCTGCCGCCGCGTGCGCGGATTTCGCTGGCACTCCTGCAGCCCGATACGCGCGAACCAGCACGGGAGCCAGCCGCTGCCACCAGCCCGTCGCATCGGTTACCTCGACGACCTCGTCCGGCCGGTGCCAGGGAAAGCCATCGGCCAGGCCAGGCTTCAGGTCCTCGGCCGTCACAGTGGTCGGCCCCAGCAGTGCGAGGGCGTCGACGAGCGCGCCCGACCACATCCCTCGGCGGCGTGCGAGAGTCCCATCGAAGTCCCAGAACACGACACGGTTCGCGCTGCCCTCGCTCTGCATCACAGCTGCGGCACCCGGCGGATCGCCCCAACCGGCCAGGGCCTGCTCGTCAGCGCCGCGACCGCCTTCGGATCGGCATCGGCGACCACCTGCGCCAGCTGCTGCATCGCCCTATCGAGGTCCTCGGCCAGCTGCCGCTCCGCCTTGGACCGGAACGGATAGCTCGGCGGATTGTCAAGGATCGCTCGGTCCATCAGCGCCCGGCCGCGGCCGTACGAGACCGCCCACGCCGGCAGCACCGACAGCAGGGCTCGATAGCGGACCCATTGGTGGTTGGCCCAGCCGGAGCCGGTGGGCTGCCCGCCAACCTTCGGCGGGTAGTGCGGCTCGATGAACTGACCCATGATCATCTTCGCCGCGAGCTCGCCGCGTTCGGCCAGCCGCTGGATGGTCTCATCGCTCATCGCGAGATTGATGCCGCCCTCCCGCTCGGTCTGCAGCACCCGGACGATCCGGTCCCGGAAGCCCGGGAAGGTCAGCTGCGTGGTGTCCTGCCAGCTGCTCGACGAGGTGTAGATCGCGCTCAGGAAACCCAGCACCGCACCCAGGCCGCGGCCCGGCCAGGTGGCGATTTTCGGAGCAAGGCCGTCCGCGTTGCCGTGTGCCCACTCGACGTTCTCGGCCTCGTCGCCGGCCGGTTTGACGCCCGGCGGGAAGGATTGCAGGTTGATCGCGTACGTCGGCCGGGTGGGCAGTGCGCCGTCGAAGATCTGCAGCGGGAAGTTGTTGGACAGCCCGCCGTCGGAGAACCAGACCTTGACGAACCGGCGCGGTCCGGTCGGATCCAGCCGTCCGTCCGGACCGGAGTCGCTGCGTTCGATCATCCACAGCGGCACTGCCGAGATCACCAGCGGGATGCTCAGCGACATCCGGGCCGCGACGATCACCGGCAGCAGCTCGGCATCGGGCAGCCGGCGCAGTCCGGGCGAGTGGGCGGCCGCTTGGTCGCGGTCGGACGCCCAGGCCTGCGGGTCGTCGGTCTCCGGCGTCCGCGGCTCCGGGATCGCCTCCAACGCCGCCATCACCTCGGCAGGGAAGATCCGACGCCACTCGCCGGGATCGTAGAAGAAGCCGCGCGCCGAGAACGGCAGCTCGTACGGCCTGGCCTGACTGATACAGGTGGTCGTCATCCGCAGATCGATACTCCGCTTGCGCGGATCGGCCAGGGCCGGGGCGGCAAGATCATCCGTCTCATGATCATGCTGATTGTCAGGATCCTGACCAGCCGTCCACAGTTGTCCGAAGGTCAACGGCGGGGCGCCCGCCTCCAGGCCTGCTGCCAGGTTGATCTTGTTCTGCAGCCATTCGGTCAGCGCCGGCGCCGCTCCCCCGCTCGACAGCCCGGTACATATCCCGAACGAGTTCTCCGGTAGATCCCGGCTCAGGTTGATCATCAAGGCACTGATCAAGGCGGCCAGGCCCAGCAGCGCGACCAGGACCGCACCGAACACGATCGCCCACGGCCCCGCGACCGCCACACCAAGGACGATCACGACCGCTCCCGGCAACGCTCCGGCCAGGGCGAACCACGGGTAACCGCGAACCGCAGCAGCCAGGCCGCCGGCGATCCGGCCTGCACCGGTACGGCCGTCGGGCCGGTCTCCGCCGGTCGCCGCCAGCAACACGTCCAGCAGCGTCCCGGTGGCGCCCGCAGGCTGGAACAATCGCCGCAGGCCGCCCCGTCCCAACTCCTCGGGGATGGTCTCGAAGGCGGCAAAGCCGCCGCACCCCGTACGACGGCCGTACTCCGCAGCAGCTGCCACCGCGGCCGCCATCGCACCGGCGGAGGTCCCCCCGATCCCGCGCAACCGGTAGCGGGCGGCCAGCGCCGACAGCGCCCGTGGATAGATCACCCCGGAGGCGGTGCCGCCCTGCAGGATCACATCGCACTCGTCGGTCGGCTCCTGGGTCGGCTCGGTGGTGGAGGGCATGGCCATGCCTCATCCTTGCGCGGGCCGGTCCGGAGCCGGCGCGCGGGCAGCGGCGACCACAACCGGAGAAGAGTCTCGACATCAAGACTCTTGACTAGAATCCTTGCATGCCGGACGACAAGGCTCTGCCCCACGACGAGGTCGACAGCCTGGTCGAGGCCTGGGGGCGCGAGCGGCCGGATCTCGATCCGTCGCCGATGCAGGTGCTGTCCCGGGTGACCCGGCTGGCCCGCTATCTGGACCGCCACCGCCGGACGGCGTTCGCCCGACATGATCTGGAGTCCTGGGAATTCGACGTGTTGGCCGCGCTGCGGCGCTCCGGTGAGCCGTATCAGCTCTCCCCCGGCCAGCTGCTGCGCGAGACGATGGTGACCTCGGGGACGATGACCAACCGGGTGGATCGGCTGGTCGCCCGGGAGCTGGTCACCCGGACCGATCATCCCGAGGACCGCCGCGGGGTGCTGGTGCGACTCACCCCGCTGGGACGGGAGGCCGTCGACTCGGCGATCAGCGACCTGCTCGCGGCCGAGCAGGAGATCCTGGCCGTACTGCCGTCGGCACAACGCGACCAGCTGGCCGAGTCCTTGCGACACCTGATGGCGCCCTACGAGATCTCGGGCTGACCGGACACGGTGACGCCGGTACGCTCTGGGCTCGTGAATCAGACCGGAGTCCAGCTGACCATCGACGGCGACCATTTCCGGCGCAACGGTGAGCCGCACCAGATCATCTCGGGTGCGCTGCACTACTTCCGGATCCCGGCCGAACTCTGGGAGGACCGGCTGCTCAGGTTGAAGGCACTGGGCTGCAACACCGTCGAGACCTACGTCGCCTGGAATTTCCATCTGCCGTACGCCGACCGTCCGGCTGACTTCACCGGGATGCGGGACCTCGGCCGGTTCCTCGATCTGGCGGCCAGTCAGGACCTTGACATCCTGGTCCGGCCGGGCCCCTACATCTGCGCGGAGTGGGACAACGGCGGATTCCCGGCCTGGCTGCTCGATGATCATCGGGCGGTCGCCGCCCTGCGCACCAGCGACCCGGCCTTCCTCGATCATGTCGACGCCTGGTTCGACGAGCTGGCGCCGATCATCGTCCGTCGGCAGGCCGATCGCGGCGGACGGGTGGTCGGCGTCCAGGTGGAGAACGAATACGGCAGCTACGGAAACGATCACGCCTATCTGGAGCACCTGCGCGACGGCTTGATCGAGCGTGGCGTGTCGGTGCTGCTCTTCACCTCCGACGGGCCGAGTGAGCTGATGCTCTCCGGCGGGACGCTGCCGGACACCTTCGCCACGGTCAACTTCGGTTCCCGGCAGCAGGAGGCGTTCGATCTGCTCGGCCGGGTCCGGCCGGACACGCCCGGGATGTGCATGGAGTTCTGGAACGGCTGGTTCGATCACTACGGCGAGCAGCACCACACGCGCAGTGCCGACAGCGCCGCCGACGAGCTGGCAGGGATGCTCGCGGCCGGTCGCTCGGTCAACCTCTACATGGCCCATGGGGGTACCAATTTCGGCCCGTGGTCGGGCGCCAACGCTGCCGACGACGGCGAGCTGCAGCCGACCGTCACAAGTTACGACTATGACTCGCCGATCGCCGAGGACGGGCGGCTGACCGAGAAATTCCACGCCTTCCGCCGGGTGATCGCGGCACACACCGGCAGCACACCGCCGGAGCCCCCGGCCGACCAGGCCGTGCAACCGGAACGCGAGGTCGACGTCGACGGCTTCATCGCCCTGCAGGCCGTCCTTGATCAACTCGAGCCGGTTGCGGCCCCCGCGCCGGACAGCTTCGAGCATCTCGGCCTCAACCACGGGGTGGTCCGCTACCGGACCACGATCCCCGGACCGATCAGCGGGGAGATCTCGATCACCGGTCTTGCTGATCTTGCCGAGCTTCGTCTGGACGGGCAGCTCGTCGGCCGACTGGGCGGCCCCCGGCTCGACCCGGGATTCCCGGCCGCTGTTGATCACAAGATCCCGATCGAGGTCGGTCCCGGTGATCATCGTCTCGACGTCAGCGTCTTCTCCCTGGGCCGGGTCAACTTCGGCCCCCACCTGGGCAGCACCAAGGGCCTGACCCGGGTCCGGCTGGACTACCAGCAGCTCTTCGGCTACGAGCAGTACGCCCTCGAGCTGACCGAGATCCCTGACCTCGGCAGGTCCGATCGTGGCCCATCATGGCAACCGCCGGCCGACGAACCCGGCTTCCACCGGGCGTCGGTGATCATCGACGAACCGGTCGACGCGTATCTGGCGTTGCCGGGCTGGCAGCTCGGCTACCTCTATCTCAACGGCTTCAACCTCGGTCGCTACTGGAATCCGGCCGGCCCGCAGCAGACCTTGTACGCGCCCGCACCGCTGTGGCGGGCGGGTGCGAACGAGTTGATCATCCTCGAATTCGGCGATCCCGGCGGCCGGATCGCGTGGCGTACGGAGCCCGATCTCGGCTGAGGGTCACGCCGACAGGCGTGCTCGTCACACGCCCAGCACGCGGGCGCCCTGGACCGGACCGGTGACATACCGCGCCGACCGGCAGAGCCCCGATCCCGACAGCGCGACGGTCAGGTCGACCGCGTCGGCCTCGCTCTCGACGAGGAAGGCGACCGTCGGGCCGGAGCCGGAGACGACCACACCGAGCGCCTGGTACTCCTCGGCGAGCGCGACCAGCTTGCGCAACGACGGCATCAGGTCCAGCGCCGGCGCCTGCAGGTCGTTGATCAACTCCGGTCCGAGCCGGCGGGCATCGCCGCTGCGCAGGGCGTTCATCAGTCCTGCCGACACCTCGAACGGCTCCGGCGGGGTCGGCCCGAGCTCGTCGTAGCGCCGATAGACAGCGGGAGTCGACAGGCCGCCGTCGGCGAAGGCGAGCACCCAGTGATAGCTGCCGCGCGCCAGCGCGGGTGCGACCGCCTCACCGCGGCCGCTGCCGACCGCGGTCCCGCCGAGCAGTGCGAACGGGACGTCGGAGCCGAGCTCGGCGGCCAGCGGCAGCAGTTCCTCATGATCGAGATCCAGCTCCCACAACACCGAACAGGCCAGCAGGGTGGCCGCGGCATCCGCCGATCCGCCGGCCAGCCCGGCCGCGACCGGGACGGACTTGTTGATCGACAGCCTGACCCCCAACGACATGCCGGTCCGCCGCGCCAGCAGGGCGGCGGCACGATGGGCCAGATTCCGGTCGTCGGCCGGCACCTGGTCGGCGCCCTCCCCCGAGACCCGGATATCGATCACTCCGGGCTCGGCCGGCATCGCGATGACCTCCTCGTACAGCGACACCGCCTGATACACGGTGGCCAACGGATGGAAGCCGTCCGGGCGGGCCGGACCGACGCGCAGGGTCAGATTGATCTTCGCCGGCGCCCGGACCCGGACGGCCAGCGGACCGGGAAGGATCGGCTCAGCCACATCCGCGAGCGTATCGGTGCGGTGGCGTCGCCCGGCGACCTCCCGGCGCAGCGGGTCAGGAGAGCTGCTCGGCGATGGCGGCGAACTGTTCGACGGTGAGCGTCTCGCCGCGGGCGGTCGGGTCGACGCCGGCCGCCTCAAGTGCTGCACTCGCGGCGGACGAGGAACCGACGATCCCGGCCAGCGCGGCACGCAGCATCTTGCGACGCTGGGCGAAGGCGGCGTCGACTACTGCGAAGACCTGCTCGCGGCTCGCCGTCGTGACCGGCGGATCGGTGCGCTCGATCGAGACCAGACCGGACTCGACGTTGGGGACCGGCCAGAAGACACTCGGCGGGACCGACCCGACCCGGGCGGTGGTCGCGTACCAGGCCATCTTCACCGACGGCACACCGTAGATCTTCGACCCCGGCCGGGCTGCCAGCCGGTCGGCGACCTCCGCCTGCACCATCACCAGGCCACGGCGCCAGCTGTCGAAGGTCGCGAGCAGGTGCAACAGGACCGGCACCGACACGTTGTACGGCAGATTGGCCACCACGACCGTCGGATCGGCCGGGAGTTCGGTGATCCGCAGCGCGTCCGCCTCGACGACATCCAGAGCGGCCACCCGGTCGGGAGCGCGCTCGGCGACCGTCTGCGGAAGAGCGACGGCCAGCAGCTCGTCGATCTCGACCGCGACCACCCGATCGGCAGCCTCGAGCAGGGCCAGTGTCAGCGACCCAAGTCCCGGCCCGATCTCGAGCACGATGTCATCGGCGCGGACGCCCGCCAGCTGGACGATCCGCCGGACGGTGTTGGCGTCGGTGACGAAATTCTGTCCGCGCTGTTTGGTCGGCCGCAGGCCGAGTCTGCCGACCAGCCCGCGAACTGCTGTCGGGTCGAGTAACCCGCTCAGACGCCGGCCTTGCCACTGCAGACCGGCCAGGCACCCCAGCCCTGGGCCGCCTGGACCTTCTCGGCGACCGCGATCTGCTCCTCGCGGCTGGCGTTGTTCGGCATCCCGGAGCCGCCGTAGGCGTGCCAGGTCGACAGCGTGAACTGCAGGCCGCCGTAGAAGCCGTTGCCGGTGTTGATGTGCCAGTTGCCGCCGGACTCACACTGGGCGATCCGGTCCCAGACGCTGCCGGAGGCAACCGACTTGGCCTTGCCGCCCGAACCGCCGGAGCTGCTCGAACCACCAGAGCTGCTCGACGAGCCCGACGAGTCCGAGCCGCCCGACGAGTCGCTGGAATCGGTCTTGGGCTTCTTGGTGCCCTGCAGCACGACCTGGGTCACCGGCTTCTTGGTGATCTTGGTGGAGACGAGCTTGGGATGGCCCTCGCGCTTGCCGTTGACCAGGGTGATCTCGTAGGTCTTGGTCCGCTCGCCCTTGGCCCCGTCGACCTTCGTCTTGGACTCTCCGCGCTCCAGCTTCTTGGTCTTCTGGTAGCTGGTGTCGAAGTCGACCGCATTGGTCTTGGTGATCGTCTTGGTCGCGTAGGTGGTGACCGTGATCGTCTTGGACTCGTCCAGTGCATCGTCCAGCTGGGCCGAGATCTTGTCGTCGGCACCGAGCTTGATGTCGGCGGCATCCAGGGCCTGGCCGACGGTGGCCGCCGTGGTGGTGATCGTCTTCTTCTTGCCGGCAACACTGAAGGTGATCGTCTTGGGTGTGTCCACCGTGAAGGTCAGGCCTTTGCGGCCGATCCCCTCACTCCTGCTGGTCGACAGCTTCGCGCCGTCGGCGTCGACGCCGGCGACCGTCATCGCATCCGAGACCGAGCGGGCGGTGGTCCAGAAGGTCTTCTTCTGACCATCGAGATTGACCGTGACCTGGCGGCCGTACCGCACCGCGATCGCCGATCCCTCGGAGAGCTTGCTGTCGGCAGCCGGCGCAACCTGGTCGTGCGGGCCGAGCTTTATGCCGCGGGAGTCGAGCAGGTCGCCGACGGTCCGGGAGAACGTCTGGACACTCTGCTGCTGGCCGTCGACGGAGAGCTCCACCTGCTTGTCAGCGCTGGCATAGGCGAATGTTCCTCCGGAAGCGACCACGGCCACCGCACCGGCGACCACGACAGGGATGATCTTGCGCACGTCTCTCCATAACGATTAGGCGTCTGCAACGTCACGGAACTATAACGGCGACCTCGGACAGATCGCCACCCCGGCGCGAACCCTTGCGCCACATCTGCCTCTGGAGTCACAGACTTCAGCAAAAGCTGGGTCAGCCTTTGGCTGGCGGGCCGTCCCCCGGCTGCCACTGACCGTGGTGGACGAGACTTTCCCGTGACCTACGCCGACGGGTGCGCGGCGACCCGGACTGCCGCTCACCCTCGGCCCGGTAGCCGACGCTGACGACGCCGACGATGTCCTGGCCGCCCGGGACGGCGAAGGCCTGTTTGGTCCGGTCAACACGGTCAGCCGGTACGCCGAAGAAGCAGGCCCCCAGCCGCCCGTCGGGGTCGGCGTCCACGGTCGCGTACAGGATCGCCATCCCGGCCATCCCGGCGTCGACGTACCAGTACGGCGCCGTCCACGGCTCGGTCGACCGGTCGGTCCAGCCCTTGTCGGCCAGCGCATACCGATCGAGGTAGGCATCGGCCGAAGCAAGCACCAGGATCAGCCCGGGCGCCGTCCGCATCCCCCGCAGCCAACTGTCCGGCTTCGCCGCTGCTGTCGTCGGGTCCGAGGTGGTCGGGTCCGAGGTGGTCGCCGACCAGAACCGCTCCCGATCCGCGGCGTCCTCGAGGATCAGGAAGGACACCCCCTGGGTGAAGCCGGCGGTCGGCGCCCGCAGCGCGACGTCGACCAGTCGGTCCAGCAGACCGCCGGGCAGCGGACGGTCGGGGTCGTAGGCGCGGACCATCCGTCGACGCCGGACGACTTCGGAGAATTCCATCTACTGCTCTCCATCCCCACTCTCGGTCGGCCCATTCTCGGTCGGCCCACTCTCGGTCGGCCACGCGCCGCCGAACGCGGCCGAGGCGTTCTCGCCCAGAGCCCGGCAGACCGCCTCCAGATCGCCCCCAAGTACCTCGGCGATCAGCCGCGCCGTGTGCGGGATCAGGTAGGACGCGTTCGGCCGGCCGCGGTAGGGCTCCGGCGTCAGATAGGGCGCGTCGGTCTCGGTGACGATCCGGTCCAGCGGGGTCGCCGCGAGCGCCTCCCGCAGGGTGGCGGCGTTCTTGAAGGTGACGGCGCCGCCGAAGGACAGATAGGCGCCGCGGTCCAGACAGGCGCGCGCGAATTCCGCATCGCCGGAGAATGCGTGGAAGACCGTACGATCCGGTGTGCCCTCGGCGTCCAGCACGTCGAGCACGTCGGCGTGCGCGTCGCGATCATGGATCACCAGGGTGCGGTCGTACGCCTTGGCGAGCGCGATATGTGCGGCGAATGCCTCCCGCTGGATCGCCTGTCCCTCGGGCTCGCGGGTGCGGAAGTAGTCCAGTCCGGTCTCGCCCACCCCTCGGACCTGGTCATCGGCGGCCATCCGCTCGATCTCCGCCAGCGCCCGATCAAGATCATCACGACCGTGATCGGCGACCAGCCGTGCGGCGTCGTTGGGATGGATCGCGACACTCGCAACCACACTCGGCCAGCGATGCGCCGCCTGAACAGCCCACCGGGAACCTTCGACATCGCAGCCGACCTGGACGATCCGGTCGATGCCGACCCGGGCGGCGAATTCGATCGCCTCACCGGGTGACAACTCCGTACGTCCGTCGGCGACGTCGAGGTGGCAATGGGTGTCGGTCACCGGTGCGGGCAACGGCTCCGGCAGCGGCGGTCGCTGGAGGTTGCGCCGCTGCCCTTGTTCATTGGTCGCCGCCCGGCGTTCCCGGGCCTGCAACTCGTTGCCCGGCTCGCGTGCTGCTTCACTCACCCGGACAGCTTAGGGACGCGGATCAGGCGCCGAGCTCAGGCACGGCGATCGTCCAGGGCCGCCTGGTAGAGCGCGTTCTTGGCCAGGCCGCGGCGCTCGGCCACGGCGGCGACCGCCGGTTTGAGTTTCATCCCGCCGGCGACGAGCTCGCCGACCTCAGCCACGGCCGCGCCTTCGTCCTCCTCGCCGGCGCCGGGCGTCGCACCCGAGACGACGATCGTCACCTCACCTCGTACGCCCTCCTCGGCCCAAGCGGCCAGCTCGGACAGGCCGCCGCGGCGTACCTCCTCATAGGTCTTGGTCAGCTCCCGGCAGACCGCACTCGGGCGTACGGCCCCGAACGCATCGGCCAGATCGGCGAGCATGGCGGCTGTGCGGTGCGGTGCCTCGAAGAACACCAGCGTGCGCGGTTCGGTGGCGAGCTCGGCCAGCCGGCGACGCCGCTCGCCCGGTTTGCGGGGCAGGAAACCCTCGAAGCAGAACCGGTCGACCGGCAGCCCCGAGACGGCCAGCGCGGTGAGCACCGCCGACGGGCCGGGCACGGCGGTGACCCGGACACCGGCCTCGACCGCGGCGGCAACCAGCCGATAACCGGGATCCGACACCGAGGGCATGCCCGCATCGGTGACCAGCAGCACCCGCGCGCCGCCGTCTGCGGCCTCGAGCAACTGACCGGTCCGGGCCGCTTCGTTGCCCTCGAAATAGGACACCACTCGCGCTGTGATGGTGACGCCCAGCCGTTCCAGCAGCCGCTGCAGTCGCCGGGTGTCCTCGGCGGCGATCAGATCGGCAGCCCCGAACTCCTCGACCAGCCGCGGACTCGCGTCGCGGACGTCGCCGATCGGGGTCGCTGCCAGCACGATCACTCCGGCCGCAGGATCCTGGACTGTCACCACGACAGCGTCGCACAACCTGAGAGGCGATCCTCCCGGCCACCTAATATTGCGCGGGTGACCGACCAGGCGACCCGGACAAGAGACCCCGAGACCCCGGGTTTCCCGACCGCTGCGACGCCGGTCGCCGCACTGCCCGACCTGCCGGGACCGCAGCCGACGACGGTCCAGCGGCTGCGCTCGGCGATGCCGTCCGACCGGCTGATCGGCTGGGTCACGACCCTGGTGATCACGGCGATCGCCTTTGTGATCCGGCTGATCAACATCGGCCGTCCCGGCTACATCGTCTTCGATGAGACCTACTACGCCAAGGACGCCTGGTCACTGATCCACTTCGGCTACGAGCGCAACTGGGCCGACAATGCCAACACCATCCTGCGCAACGGCGGCATCCCAGTGCCGCAGATCAGCGCCGAATTCATCGTGCATCCGCCGGTCGGCAAGCTGCTGATCGGGATCGGTGAACTGATCTTCGGCTTCGATCCGGTCGGCTGGCGGGTCGCTCCGCTGGTGTTCGGGACGCTGCTGGTCTTCATGACCATCCGACTGGTCCGGCGGGTCAGCCGCTCGACCCTGATCGGCGGACTGGCGGGAGTGCTGCTGACCGTCGACGGCCTGGCGTTCGTGATGTCGCGGATCGCCCTGCTGGACATCTTCCTGGCGTTCTTCGTGGTCGCGGCGGTCGCCTGCCTGGCCGCGGACCGCGACTGGTTCCGCAATCGACTGGCCGACCACATCGAACGCTCGGGCACCAAGGACCTGGCCGGATCGTATGGTCCGCTGCTGCTGGTCCGACCGTGGCAGCTGCTGGCCGGGCTGATGTTCGGACTGGCGCTCGGCAGCAAGTGGGACGCGCTCTATGTGATGGCAGCGTTCTGTCTGCTCAGCCTGTCCTGGGACTTCGGTGCCCGGAAACTGGCCGGCGGCGGTCTCCGCTCCGGACTGTCGCTGATCCGCGACGGCGTGGCCAAATTCATCTCGATCGTGGTCGTCAGCCTGATCGTGTATGCGTTGACCTGGTCGAGCTGGTTCGCCACCGCCGGCGGCTACGACCGGCAGTGGGACGCCGACGGCCCGAAGACCGGGATCGCCAGGATCTTCGGCAGGGCGTTCGCAGCCTGGGTGCACTACCAGCAGGACATCTACGCCTTCCACACCGGCTCCTACATCGACCACCAGACCCACGTCTACAACGCCAACCCCGGCGGCTGGCTGGTGATCGCGCGGACCATCGGAATCGATGCCGTCAACAACATCCAGCCCGGCACCGGCGGTTGCCCGGCCGGCGGCGAGAAGTGCCTGAGCGTGGTCAGCGGGATGGGTACGCCGGTGCTGTGGTGGGGCGCGATCGTGGCACTGGTGATCGCATTGCTGCTCTGGGTCGGTGGCCGGGACTGGCGCTTCGGCATCCCGGTGGTCGGCGTGCTCAGCGCCTGGCTGCCCTGGTTCCAGTACACCGCACGACCGCTTTTCTACTTCTACGCGATCGCGATCATCCCGTTCTCGGTAATGGCGGTCGCGTTGTGCCTGGGCCTGTTGATCGGCCGGTTCCCCCGGAATCCGGCGGCGCGCCGGTCCAGGATGATCGGTGGGATCGTGGCCGGCGCCTTCGTCGCACTGGTCGTGCTGAATTTCGCCTACATCTATCCGATCCTGACCGACAAGGTGCTGCCCTACTCGCAGTGGCTGGCCAGGATGTGGTTCAAGGGCTGGATCTGAGCGAGAATGCTGGGTCGGTAGCCAACCCGGCGCCAGGAAGGAAGGCTGTGCCTGCGCTCGTACGACGTCTGTCCGGGTTGCCGCGACGCCTGCGGACCGCCCTGGTGCTGACCGCGCTGTGCTGTCTCGCGCCGGTCGCACTGTCCGCGTGTACGGGTGGCGGGACCAACCTCCCGAGCACCCCGCCGACGGCCTCGGTTGAGCCGGCATCGGCCGTCAATCCGCAGCCGCGGACCATGCTGGCCGACGGCGGCGAGTTGCGACTGCCGGTCGACGCGATCGGGCACCAGTGGAATCCTCTCTACTCGGACAGTTCGGACAACTCAGACGACTCGGACGGCTCGGACGGCTCGGACGACTCGGACGGTGATGCCGGCGTCGCATTGATGATGGGGCCGATGCTGCCGCAGCTGTTCAACTACGACTCCGACGGTAATCCCTCACCCAATCCGGATTACCTGGCCGGTGTCGACGCCAGCGGTGGCAATCCCCAGGTGGTCACGTACACACTCAGTCCCAACGCCGTGTGGAACAGCGGCCGGGCCATGAGCGCCGACGACTTCATCGCCGAATGGCATGCCTGCAACGGGCAGAACGTCAGCTTCAAGTGCAACGCGACCAGCAAGTTCTCCCAGGTGTCGCAGGTCAGACAGGGCAACGGGCCGAGTCAGGTCATCGTCACCTACAAGGGCTCGTACGCCGACTGGCCGTCCACCTTCGAGGTGCTGTTGCCCAAGGAGTCCGACAGCGATCCCGCGACCTTCAACGAGGGCTGGACATCGCTGACCAAGATCCACGACTGGCTGGCCGGGCCGTTCGAGGTGAGCGCCGTCAGCCGCGACGACGGCGTGCTGATCGAGACGCCCAATCCGCAGTGGTGGGCCGACAAGCCGAAGCTGTCCCAGCTGACCTTCCGAGTGATCGCCACCGACGACCGGTTCGCCGCCCTGCGTGATCATCAGATCGACGCCTACGACCTGGGTTCGGATTCGGGCGCGATCAAGGACGTCGACGCTCTGGCCGGCTGCGAGATCCGCGAAGGCGACGTGCCGCCCGGCAAGCCGCAGATCACGGCGGCCCGCACGACGCTGGCCAACTACGGTTCCTTCGGCAAGCAGAGCATCGTCTGGACCGACGTCGGCTACCTGCCGCCGGCCACCTGAGGGACGCCGATCCCCTGCAGGAGCAGGTCGAGCAGCCGGTTGGCTTCGTCCGGGGCGTCCGGGCGTCGCTCCAGGATGAGGGCGAAGCCGGCCAGCGCCAGCGAGACATCGGCCGGATCGAGGTCGGCCCGGAGCTCGCCGGCTTGCTGCCCTGCCAGGAGCAGCTGTCTGGTCGCGGCCGCGATCCGCGTCCTGGTCTGCAGTTTCAGGTCCTCGTGATCGGTGAGGATGCTGTGCAGCACCTGCGCCATGCCTTCCTTCGTATTCAGATAGTCCAGGAACCGCAGCCCCCACGCCCGGAGCGCTTCGACCGGGCCCATCCGGGTCAGCAACTCCGGTGCGGCGGCGCACAGCCGGTCCGTCTCGGCGCGGTAGACCGCATCGACCAGTGCCTCGCGGGTCGGGAAATGCCGGTAGAGGGTGCCGATGCCGACCCCGGCCTGGTGAGCGATGGACTTCAGTGACACCTGGGCGCCGTCACGGGAGAAAGTAGCGGCAGCGACGGCGATCAGCCGCTCCCGGTTCTGCAGTCCGTCGGCCCGCGGCCGGCGTTGCCGGTCGCCGGACGAGGCAGTGGTTGGCGACATTGCTGGTCGACCCTCCTCGTTCACGCGCTCCCGTTGTTTTCCGGACCCGACTCCGGTTAAGCTAATATCCGGATCCGGCTCCGTTTAAACTCTACCCGGAGCCCAGCACGGAACGAGGCAGTAGGTATGAATGCAGATCCCGTCCGGACGCCGTACGGCGCGACGACCACCGCGGACGAGGTGATCGCCGGGATCGACCTGACCGGTCGACGGGCGATCGTCACCGGCAGTACGTCCGGAATCGGACTCGAAACCGCACGAGCGCTGGCGTCGGCGGGCGCGGAGGTGACTCTGGCCGTGCGCAACGTCGGGGTCGGACGGGGTGTCGCCCGGCAGATCAGCGAGGAAACAGCGAATCCGCACGTCGACGTCGCCGGGCTTGAGCTGGCCGACCGCCGTTCGGTCCGGTCCTTCGTCGCCGGCTGGCGGGGACCGCTGCACGTCCTGGTCAACAACGCTGGGATCATGGCGACCCCGTTGCGCCGGACGGCCGAGGGCTGGGAGTCGCAGTTCGCGATCAACCATCTCGGGCACTTCGGTGTGACGACGGGCCTGCACGACGCGCTGGCGGCCGAGGGGGCCCGGGTCGTCAACGTCAGCTCGGTCGGCCACATCACCGGCGAGGTGCTCTTCGACGACCCGAATTTCGAACAGCATCCGTACGATCCTTGGGCCGCCTACAGCCAGTCCAAGACCGCCAACATCCTCTTCGCGGTCGGGATCGCCCGACGCTGGTCCGATAACGGGATCACGGCCAACGCACTCAATCCGGGCCGCATCACCGCAACCGGGCTGGTCAAGCACGTCGACCCGGATGCGGTGCCGACCGGCCCTACTCCGGGACAGGACTCGGGCGTCTCGGTCAAGGACATCCCGCAGGGCGCCGCCACGTCGGTGCTGCTGGCGGCATCGCCGCTGCTGGACGGCGTCAGCGGCCGCTACTTCGAGGACTGCCAGGAGGCCTGGCCGGTCCGTCCGGGCATCCGGCGCGGAGTCGCCCCGTACGCCCTCGACCCCCAGCAGGCCGACCGGCTGTGGGAGCTTTCGGAGCAGTTGCTCAAGACGCCGCTGCCCTGATCAGCCGAACCGGCCTGCCGCAGCGGATCAGCCGGGGTAGCGGACGTAGGCGAAACGGTCCGAGTCCGGCGCCCAGCTGTTGACGTTGATGGTGCCCTGCCCGCCGCGAAACGCGATCACGTCGGCGGGCCCGGCGCCCCGCGGCACCGAACCGTCGACCAGCGGCAGCGTCCGCAGGATCACATCCTTGTCGGCCGGATGACCTTCGACGCCGGGCGGGTAGCTCAGGTAGAGCAGCATCGTGCCGTCCGGCGACGGATGCGGGAACCAGTTGACCCGCTCGTCGAAGGTCAGCTGCCGGAATTCGCGGCCGTCGCTGCGCTCGGCCGGAAGGGCGATCTCGAAGAGCTGAGCGTGCCCGGGCCGGTCGGCGGCGAGCTCGGAGTTGATCAGCAGGAAGCGGCCGTCCGGGCTGTATTCGCTGCCGTCGTTCTGCACGGTCACGTCGGTGATCTGGACGTCCGGGCCGCCTACGGCGGCAATGGTGAAGACGTTGCTGGTCCGCCCGCCATCGGGACCCGGAGCGACGCCGATGTAGGCCAGCGTCGTCCCGTCCGGCGACACACCGTGCAGGTAGTGCTGGAACCGCGGACCGTGATCGTTGGTGATCCTGCGAGTGCTGCCGCCCTCGGCCGGCACCGCATAGAGATGCCCGTCTCCGTTGGAGAAGTAGATCGTCCGGCCGTCGGGCGCGATGCAGTGGTCGTTGTTGATCTCATTCTGCGCACCGGTCTCGATCGGCTCCGGATCGCCACCGGCCGGCGACAGCCGGTAGAGCAGTCCACCGGAGTTGATCAACAACCAATCGCCGTCGGGCGACCAGTTCGGCGCCTCGAAGACCTCGGCACTGGTGTGGATCACCTCCGACTCGCCGGTCGACAGCCGATGGATGATCAGTTCGCTCGTCATTGTGCGCAGAATTCCTTTTCCGCTGCTACTCGAGAGTCAGCGTGAAGTTCAGGTCCGACCCGTTCAATTGTGCCGGATCCAGAGCGTACGCCGGGAGCACACCCGGACCGCAGGAGGCGGTGCCGATGCCCTGCTGGCGATGGTCGATCGTCAGGTGCAGCCTGCCGTCCGGCTCCAGATCGATGGCGTGCTCGGCCGCAGCCAACACCGCCTGCGACCACGGCCGGGCCGCGAAGGAGAAGTCGTCTCCGCTGAGCGTCAGATCCCTACCGCCACCGGACAGCGTGAGCCGCTTCGCCTGCCGCGACCCGTTCTCCTGGGGCCGGACGTACGGCACCTGAAGCTCATCGACCGACGCCGAGAAGTACCCCAGACGCGCCGCCTGGCCGGTGTCCGGATACTGCTGGCCGGGGCCGAGGCCGGCCCAGGCGAGACGGTCGTAGCCGCCGTCCAGGGCGAAGTCGAGACCGATCCGGGCCAGATTCGGCGGCCACTCCCCCGACAACTCCAGGGCCACCTCGGCCGTCACCCGCCGGCCGTCGCTGCGCCAGGTGACCGTCGTGTCGATGAAGCGATCGAAGGACGGCGCCGCATAGCGGGTGGTGATCACCAGGCCCGGCCCGGCGTCGTCGTGTACCTCGGCGATCGTCGCCAGTCGGCCGGCGAATTTGTCCAGCCGGGCGCGCTCCCAGCCCCCGGAGACGCGGCGCCGTACCGAGTGGTCCATACCGTTGTCATTGTCGGTCGGCGCCCGCCAGATGTTCAGCCGTGGGCCGTCCACCACCGCACCGCCGAAGTCGACCAGTCGTCCGGTCGCTGCGTCGAAAAGCGCGGGCCCCAGCCTCAGCCCGGCATCGGTGTGCTCGACCGGTACGTCCCCGGTGACCGGCGGCGCGGCCGCTGCCGGCGAACCGGCTTGGCCCCAGGTGATCTCGTGGCCCTCGCTCGCCCACGCGGTGTCCTTGGCCAGTCGGGCCGTCACCGTCAGTACGGCGCCGTCGTGGCGGGCGGCAGTCGCCTCGGGTGGCAGTGCGAGGGTCGCCCGGTCACCGGCGCCGACCGCGACGCCGGGCAGCACGCCGGCGGCGTACCGTCCCTCGGCATCCTCGGCCGCCCAGTCGAAGCGCAGATGATCAAGGCCGGAGAAAGCGTACTTGTTGGTCACGGTGAGCGTCGACCAGTCCTCGGCAACCTCGAGCTTGACCGGCTCGTACACCTTCTTCAGGTCGATCAGACCCGGTCGCGGCTCGCGATCGGCACTGACCAGTCCGTCGATCACGAAGTTGCCGTCGTGCACCGGCTCGCCGAAGTCCCCGCCATAGGCGAAATACTCCCGGCCGTCGTCGGTGTGGGTCCGGATACCGTGCTCCAGCCATTCCCAGACGAAGCCGCCGACCAGCCGCGGGTACTTGTCGAAGAGCTCCATGTATTCGGTCATGCCGCCCGGTCCATTGCCCATCGCGTGCACGTATTCGCAGAGGATGAAGGGCAGCGCCCGCCGATGCGCGTCGGCCGCCGGATCGGTGGTTTGATCCTCGACGCCCTGGCCGATCTTCTCGACCTCGTCGACGGCGGCGTACATCCGGGAGTAGAGGTCGACATAGCTGGAGTCCCAGTCGCCCTCGTAGTGGATCAGCCGAGACCCGTCGATCGCCCGGGCGGTCTCGGCCATCGCCTTCAGGTTGTCGCCGGTGCCGCACTCGTTGCCCAGCGACCAGCAGAAGATCGACGGGTGGTTCTTGTCCCGGTTGACCATCCGCGTCATGCGCTCGACCAGCGCGGGGCGCCATTCGGGTTCGGCCACCGGGTTGCGGCGCCACTCGTTCATGCCGAAGCCGTGGGTCTCCAGATCACACTCGTCGATCACGTAGAAACCGAGTTCGTCGGCAAGATCAAGAAGGTCGGGGTGCGGTGGGTAATGCGAGGTACGGATGGCGTTGATGTTGTGCTGCTTCATCAACCGGAGTTCGCTCTCCACCACGCTCCGCGGGATCACCCGACCAAGATCAGGATGATGCTCGTGCCGGTTGACGCCCTTGAAGACCACCGGACGGTCGTTGATCAAGACCTGGGTGTCGACGACACGGACCGTACGAAAGCCGATCTTGGTCGTGATCTGCTCGACGTCGGTGGTGATCGTCGCTGCGTAGAGCTTGGGCTCTTCGGCGCTCCAGCCGGTCACGTGATCAAGCTCGACGGTCTGGCCCGGGGCGATCTCGACGCCGAGCTCGTCAACGGCGATCGTCGCCGGCAGTGAGCTGTCGACCTCGACCCTCAGGGTGCCGGTGCCGTCGGAATAGCCAGCGTGCACGAAGAGGTCGCGGATGGCGCTGTCCGGCCGGGCGATCAGCGTCACGTCGCGGAAGATCCCGGGCAGCCACCACATGTCCTGGTCCTCCAGGTAGCTGGTGGCCGACCACTGCGCGACCCGGGCGACCAGCACATTGCCGGCCGGCCGGAGCAGGTGGCTGACATCGAATTCGCTGGGCAGCCGGCTGCCGCGGGTGGTGCCGAGGAGTTCCCCGTTCAGCCAGATGTCGGCGGTGTTGTCGATGCCGTCGAAGCGCAGCACCGCGCCGGACAGGAATTCCTCGCCGGTGTCGAAGGACAGCCGGTGATCACCGATCGGATTCTCGTCCGGGACGAACGGCGGGTCCAGCGGAAACGGGAACTGCACGTTGGTGTAGATCGGGGCCGCACCATGGCGACGGGCAACGTCGTGCAGCGACCAGCTGGACGGTACGGGGATGCGGTCCCAGTCGCTGTCGTCGTAGTCCTCAGCCTCGATCCCGGCCGGTGCGGCGGCCAGGCTGGGGCTGAGCCGGAATCGCCAGTCCCCGTTGAGCGACTGCTCGCCGAGGCTCGAGCGGAAACGGGCGCGGGGTGGCAGTGTTCCGACACCGGGTTCGACTGAGGACAGATCCATGAAGGATCACGCTAGCGCCCCGCCGACCGCGGAAGAAGCTCAGGGTCGTGAACGTTCACGGCGCCGCTGATCACGACGCGGAGCGGTAGCGTGCGGCGGCCTCGCCACGGCTGGTGACCGCCAGTTTCGCGAGGATGTTGGACACGTGCACGCTGGCTGTCTTGGACGAGATCACCAGCCGTTCGCCGACCTGGCGGTTCGACAGGCCGTCGGCGACCAGCGCCAGCACCTCGAGTTCGCGCGGGGTGAGCCGGGCCAGCGGCGAATCCCCCGCCGGCTCCTGGTGTTCGTCACCGACCGGACCCAGGTGGTCGACCAGCCGTACCAGCAATCTCAGCCCGAGTTGTTCGCCGAGGTCACGTGCCGCCCGACTACTGCGCAAACTCTCCCCGGCGACCCGAATGACCCGAGACGGGCTCCCGACCAGGGGAACGAGTCGGTCGCCTCCTGAACGATGCGCCAGGCAGTCACCGGGTCGTTGCGCGCCAGCGCCAGTTCGGCGCGGACCGAAGAGATGCCTGCGTGGTACTGGGGTCCGTTGACGGCGATCTGGCTGAATCTGCCGAGGTCGGTCAGGATCTCCGCTACCGCGTCGCGATCATCGTCCATCCACAGCTTGATCACGGCGAGCAGCCGACGCTGATGGATCCAGTGATTCCCGGTCGGGTCGTCGCGAAGCGCGGCGGTGACCAACTCCCGTGCGTGTTCCCATTCACCGAGCTCGATGGCCGCTTCGGCTGCATTGCCGGCCATCATGACTGAGCTGTGCCGGGTCAAGCCGACCCTGGCCGCGAATTCCAGCCCTTCGGAGGCGACCGCCGCACCCGCTCGTGGCCGACCGAGCAGCGTCAGGGTGTCGGACAGATTGATCTAATAGCGCGTCCTGGTCATATCAGTGATCGCGAGTTCGCCGGCCCGACCGAGCTGGGCAGGGCCCTCGTCGGGGTCGATGCCCAGGGTCGCCAGGGTGCAGCCCAGCGTGTTCCGCGCACTGGACTCGATATCCGGATCGCCCGCCGCGGCGGCGGTCTCGATCGCGACCCGCGCCGATGCGATCGCCTTCGGCTTGTCCAGCAGCAACTGGATCGAGGCCCGGTAGTCCTGCAACCGGGCCAAGAAGGCCGACGGCTGGTCCGACGGCACCAGGGAGATCGCCTGATCCATCAGATCGAGCACCCCGGGCTGCAGCAGATTCAGCATCCGCCGGGCCTTGCGCGCCAGCCTCAGTGCGGTCGCCTCGGGTCCGGCGTCCGGACCGGCCACCCGCAGTGCCTCGTTGAGCAGGGCCAGCGACCGGTCCCCGTCACCGGCATCGTTGGCGGCCATCGAGGCCTCGTCCAGGAATTCCGGCAGCGGCCCGGCCACCGACTCCGGCTCCGGTACGACTTCCCACAACGCCAGCGCGCGCTCGTAGTGCCTGAGAGCTTCGGCGTAGCCGTAACGCTGGAGCCGCGCCGCCTCGACCGACCAGCAGAATGCTGCCTGGTTGTCCCGGGCGGCGTACCAGTGGTGCGCGAGTTGGACGGCGCGCACCGAATCAGGCATCAGGTCGGGTTGCTCTTCCAACGCCGACGCGTACGCCCGGTGCAGCCTTGTCACCTCGCCCGGCAGCAGATCATCGTGCAGCACTTCGCGCATCAGTGCGTGCCGGAATCCATAGCCCGACTTGTCGGGCACCAGCAGATTCGCCTCGATCGCCTCCCGCAAGACCCGCTCGAGATCGATCGCCTGCAGACCTGCAACGGTCGCGATCACATCGTGCTCGACCCGGTTACCGCCGACCGCCATCAGCCGGAGCAGTCGTTGACAGTCCGCACCGACCCGAGAGATCCGCAGCAGCAAGGTGTCCCGCAACGTCTCCGGCAACTCGCCGCCGGACCGGCTGGCGCGCACCAGCTCGACCACGAAATACGGAATACCGCCGCCGGCCGAGGCGACCCGCTTGATCAACTCCGAACGCTGTTGATCGTGCGACTTTTGTTGATCATGGCTGCTCCGGAGAGCGTGTCCTGGTGCACTCGCCATGATCAACTCCTCGACAGCGGAGTCGGTCAGCGGGCCGATCTCGATCCGCTGCACGGCTGGCACCCGGCCGATCTCGGCCAGGAACGGCCGGAGCGGATGCCGGCGGGTCAGCTCGTCGATGCGGTAGCTGATCATGATCAACACCGGCACCCCGGTGACCGCCCGGACCAGGAAGTCGATCACGTGCCGGCTGGATTCGTCCGCCCAGTGCAGATCCTCCACAACGATGATCAACGGCTGCCGGGCAGCATCCTCGACCAGGCGCAGGATCGTCTCGAACAGACGCAGCCGATTCTCCGGCCTGGTGCCGTCGACCGTCCGGTCAGTGGCACCGAACTCGGGGATCAGCCAGCTCAACTCCGGCGCTCCGGCACCGGCCCGGCGCAGCAGTTCCCGCTCGCCGAAGAGATCGGCAAGATCACGAAGCAGGCCGACGACGGGCGCGTACGGCAGTCCGTCGCCACCCAGCGGCACGCATTCGCCGCGGACGATTCGGACCCGCGGATCTGCTGCCAGCGTTTCCGCGACGAACGCGCTGGTGACGCTGGTCTTGCCGACGCCCGCCTCGCCGGCGATCAGGACGGTGCCCGGCCGGGCGGCGAAGGCCGCGTCCCGCAGCGTACGCAACCGGGCGAGCTCGGCTTCACGACCGACGATCACCGTCGCAGCACCGGACACAAGGCCCGGCGCTGCGGCGGGATCGTCGTCGCGGCGGCCGGGACTGGGGTCAAGGGTCCCGGCCTGGGACACCACGGTCGGCCCGGGATTCATCGTGGGTCGGGAGCCACTCCTCACGAGCGCCACGGTGCCATGTCGGTTTCTGCCATTCGGCCTCAGCGGGCGCCGGCGGACCGCTGTCGGTCCGCCACCGCGACGGCCGGCCCGTCCGATACTCCTCCGGACGCATCGCGGGCCCGGATGGTCTCCGGCTGCGGGTGGGCCTGGGGGAAGCGATCGGTGAAGGCGCCACGCAGCACCCGCCATGGTCCGCGCCGCCGCCCCTCGACCGCATCCCGAAGCAGGCGCACCTCGCGCCGCGCTCTCCGCTCCCGCTTGGCAGCGGTCCGGGCGATCCTGATCAACTGCTGCCGGGCCGCACGCGCCTGGACGTCCGCGGCTTGCTGCTTGACGACTGTCTCGTAGTAGAAATCATCGAGGGCCATTTCTCCTCCTGGTCTCCTCGTGGGCTGCACCGTCTGCCCTGATGACTCAATGCTCGTTCTGAGGCGGGGTCCCGGGCATCGGGCAAGTGCCGTATCTTCGCGACCGTTCCGGGCCCGGCGCTGGTCTGAGGTGCCTCGGACCACGGCCTAAGGTGCCTTACGCCGACAGGAACAAGCGGCAGGTCGGTCCCGGCGCCTAAGCTGGCCGGGATGGACGGCTCGCGGACGCAGTGGCCACAGCAGGAACTCGCGGCCCTACTCGGCGTCGAGGTGCGACGGCTGACGCCGCTCGGCGGCGAGGGTTTCGGGCGGCCGTATCTCGCCGAACTCGGTGACGGCCGGACCGTCTTCGCGAAGGCGCAGCGGAACGCCCCGCCCGGCTTCTTCGATCACGAGGCCTGGGGACTTCGCTGGCTCGGAATGGTCCAGGGCGGGGTCCGGACGGCAGCAGTGCTGGCCGCCGGTCCCGGGCTGCTGGTGCTGGAACGGATCGTGCCGGAAAGACCGTCGCGACGGACCGCCGCCGACTTCGGGCGACGGCTGGCGATCACTCACGACGCCGGCTCCCCCGGCTTCGGACGCGAGGTGGACAGCATGATCGCCTCCGAGCCGCTGCCGGCCGGATCCGTGGCGACGGGCTGGCCGGACTTCTACGCCCGGGCACGGCTGCAACCGTTCCTGGACCGGGCAGTGGCGGCCGAGACGATCGGCGACCATGATCGTCACGCGGTCGAGCAGGTGATCCACCGGCTGCCCGATCTCGCCGGCCCGGCCGAGCCGCCGAGCCGGCTCCACGGTGATCTCTGGTCCGGCAACGTGCTCTGGGCCGGCGGCGAAGCAGTCCTGATCGACCCGGCGGCGTACGGCGGCCATCGCGAGACCGACCTGGCGATGTTGGCTCTCTTCAGTCTGCCGTATCTCTCCGTCGTGCTCGACGGCTATCAGCAGGTGCATCCACTGGCAGCCGGCTGGCAGCACCGGGTGGGCCTGCATCAACTGTTCCCCTTGCTGGTGCACACCGTGATCTTCGGCGGCGGCTACGGCGCACAGGCCGGGGCAACCGCCCGGTCACTGCTCGGGCGGAGTTGATCGCGTAGGTTGGTCCACCATGATCAACTCGCCACAGGCAGGCACCGAGCCGTACCGGGACAACACCCTGGGGATCGAAGCCAGGGTTGACGATCTGCTCGGCCGGCTGACGCTGCGGGAGAAGATCGGCCAGCTCAACCAGCGACCGCTCGGCTGGCAGTTGTGGCAGCGCCGCGGCCCGGAGGTGACGCTGACCGAGACCCTCGATGCCGAGCTCGACCGCTTCGGCGGTCTCGGGGCGATCTACGGGCTGTTGCGCGCCGACGCCTGGTCCGGGCGGGACTGGACCACCGGAGCCGATCCGGCGTTGTCGGCCGAGATCACGGCGATGGTGCAGGAGCAGGTGGTGGCCTCCTCGCGGCTCGGCATCCCGGCGCTGATCGTGGAGGAAGCGCCGCACGGCCACCAGGCGCTGGGCGGCACGCTGCTGCCGACCAACCTGGGCAGCGCCGCGACCTGGCGTCCGGACCTGCTCGCCGAGGCGTTCGCCCACGTCGGTCGCGAACTGCGCGCTCGCGGTGCGCACATCGCCCTGGCGTCGGGACTCGATCTGTTGCGTGACCCGCGGTGGGGCCGGTCCGAGGAGTGTTTCGGTGAGGACCCGTTGCTGGCTTCCCGCTTCACTGCGGCGCAAGTCCGGGGACTGCGGTCCGAGCCCGGCATCGGTGTGGTGCTGAAGCACTTCGCGGGCCAGGGTGCGGCGGTCGGCGGCCGTAACGGCGCCGGTGCGCCGATCGGGCCACGCGAACTCGACGAGCTCCACCTGCCTGCCGTCCGGGCCGGGATCGACGCCGGAGCCGTCGGGGTGATGGCGGCCTACAACGAGATCGACGGGATCCCCTGCGTGGCCAACGAATGGCTGCTGACTGGGCTGCTGCGGGACCAGTGGGGTTTCGGCGGCATCGTGATGGCCGACCTCGGCGCCATTGATCAACTCGGCCGGACCACCTCGTCAGCGGTCGAGACCGCCGCGGTCGCGCTGCGGGCGGGAGTCGATCTGAGCTTGTGTGACGAGGCGTATCTGTCGTTGGAGGAGGCGGTCGGGGCCGGGCTGATCGACGAGGCACTGATCGACCGGGCCTGCATGCGGGTGCTCCGGGTCAAGATCGAACTCGGCCTGCTCGATCCACCCGCTCCGCTGCCGGTCTTCCCCACCCCGCGGTCGGCGGATGATCTTGTGGCGGCGACCCCGGTGCTGCTGATCAACGATGACCGTCTGCTGCCCCTCGGAGCACCGGGACGGATCGCGGTCATCGGCCCCAACGCCGACGACCGGGACTGCCTGCTCGGCGACTACGTGCCCCCGTTGCCGGACGGAGCGGGGACGACCGTGCTGGCCGGACTCCGCGACCGGATCGGCGCCGGCCGGATACGGCACGAGGCCGGGAGCCGGCTGACCGAACCACTCCCGGGCGGACTCGACTGCGCTGTGGCGGCCGCCGAGGATTCGGATCTGGTGATCATGGTGCTGGGTGGAAGCAGCGTGCGGCACTATGCCGATGCCTTTGCCGACAACGGTGCCGCCGAGTTGACCGGAGCGGTCGCCGCCACCGGCGGTGAGGGCGTCGACGTCGCGGAGGTGGCGCTGCCCGCAGCCCAGCAGCAGCTGGTGGAGGCCGTCGCCGCAACCGGAACGCCGATCATCAGCGTGATGATCGCCGGTCGACCACTCGGCCTGCAGGGCGTCGTCGATCACAGTCGGGCGCTGCTGTGGGCGGGCTATCCCGGACCTGACGGGGGTCGGTTGGTCGCCGAGTTGATCATGGGCGACCGGGAACCGGTCGGCCGGCTGCCGGTCTCACTGCCACGGACCAGTGCAAGTCTACCGGTGGCTTACAACGAGCGCCTCGGCGCGAGCCGGCGGTATGCCGACTCCGAGTCGTCGGCGCTGTTCCGCTTCGGCTCGGGTCTCGGCTACACGACCTGGTCGCTCGGCGTGCCACGGAATACCGGTGGACCAGACCTCGCCGGGGCCGTCGTGTCCGCCGACCTGACCAACCACTCCGGCCGGGAAGGCCGGCAGATCGTCCAACTGTACGGCCGGAGCAGGACTCCCGGACTGCTGCCGCGACGGGCGGTGCTGCTCGGCTTCACCGCCGTCGCCCTGGCCGCCGGCGCGACGGCAGAGGTCGACCTACGGATCGATCCGTACGCGATCGCGGCACTAGGGCTGGATGCACCCTCGACCGGCTCGGCGCCGGCGCCGACTGTGGTGCTGTGGCCGAGTCTCGACGGCCCGGGGGAACCGCCGGAGTCGGCGATCACGATGCAAGGGTGAGCGACCAGGACTTCGCCGACCTGGTCCGCGCCGAGTACCCCACCGGCGTCGACGGCCTGGCTGACGGAGCGCTGCTCGGAGCACTGGCGCTGCCGGCCGTCAAGGATGGCGGTGCGGTGGCGACGGTGCGTGGCTACACCGGCGACGGCCGGCGCGGGGTGCGGGTGCAGCCGGTGCTGGTCCGCGAGCCCGCTCGCGACCATGCCGCACTCGACCGGCTGCGCGAGCAGGCCGAGGCGGGCGTCCTGACGTTGCGCGTGGCCGGCACCTACCCGGCCGAGCGGGCAGCCGGGGCACATCGGCGCTTCGAGGCCGGCAGCGTACGCGGCCGGTTGGTGTTGCTCTTCGACTGACGACCGACTGATCCCCCGATGCCGGGAATAACAGTGACCGATCCTCGTTGATACATGCAAATGCATGAAATATGGTGGGTCGCGAACCCGCCGCAGCAAGGGAGACAGTGATGCAGTTCGGAATCTTCTCGGTCAGCGACATCACCCGCGACCCGGTGTCCGGTGTGACGCCGAGCGAAGCGGAACGGATCGACGCGGTGATCAGGATCGCCCAGAAGGCCGAGGAGGTCGGCCTGGACGTGTTCGCGATCGGCGAGCACCACAATCCGCCGTTCTTCTCGTCCTCCCCCACCACCCTGCTGGCCGCGATCGCCGCAACCACCAAGCGCTTGATCGTCACGACGGCGACGACCTTGATCACCACCAACGACCCGGTCCGGATCGCCGAGGAGTACGCGATGCTCCAGCACGTGTCCGACGGCCGAATGGATCTGATGATCGGCCGCGGCAATACCGCACCGGTCTACCCGTGGTTCGGGGCCGACATCCGCCAGGGACTGCCGCTCGCACTGGAGAACTACAACCTGCTGCACCGGCTCTGGCGGGAGGACGTCGTGGACTGGGAAGGCCAGTACCGTACGGCCCTGCAGGGTTTCACCTCCACGCCCCGACCATTGGATGACGTACCGCCCTTCGTCTGGCACGGTTCGATCCGGACCCCGGAGATCGCCGAGCAGGCAGCCTTCTACGGCAACGGTTTCTTCGCCAACCACATCTTCTGGCCGACATCGCACTCGCTGCGGTTGATCAACTTCTACCGGCAGCGGTTCGAGCACTACGGCCACGGCACGAAGAAGCAGGCGATCGTCGGACTCGGCGGTCAGGCCTACATCGCCAGGAAGTCCCAGGACGCGTACGCCGAGTTCCGGCCCTATTTCGACGAGGCGCCGGTCTACGGCCACGGCCCGAGTCTTGAGGACTTCAGTCAGATGACACCCCTGACCGTCGGCAGCCCGCAGGAAGTGATCGAGAAGACGCTGACCTTCCACGACACGTTCGGCGACTACCAGCGCCAGCTGTTCCTGATGGACCATGCTGGCCTGCCGTTGAAGACCGTGCTCAACCAGCTCGACCTGCTGGGCGAGGAGGTCATCCCGGTGCTGCGCAAGGAACTCGAATCCCGCAAGGATCCGGAGTCCGCCGACGCGCCGACCCACGAGGGCCTGGTCAAGGCCAAGTACGGTGATCAGCCGGCCCGCCAGCCGCGCCCGAATGCCAACCGCGGCGACAATGTCACCGGTGCCTCGCCCTACCAGGACAGCGACGATGTCCAGGTCACCTACCCGAGCATCGTCTGAGCGCGCCGAGCTGGATGCTGATCATGGTCTCCAAGAGCCGATTGGCCAACGACGCGTGGGAAGCGCTGCTGACCGCACATGCAGTGTTGATCAAGGAACTGGACGCCCAGGACGTCTGGGACGGGATCAGCATGCGGGAGTACGACGTGCTCTACACGCTGTCCAAATGCGGTGGACCGATCCGGCCGAGCGAACTGCACCGCAACGTGCTGCTCAGCCAACCGGCGTTGTCCCGGATGGTCGACCGCCTCGTCGAGCGCGGGCTGGTGGAACGGACCAAGGACGCGCAGGACGGCCGCAGCGTACGGTTGTCGCTGACCGACCTGGGCGCCGATCGCCAGCGCGCGATCGGTGGCCGGCATGCGGTCGGCGTCTCACGGACCGTCGGTGCCACCCTCGACCCGGACGAATTGCGTCAACTCGAATCGATCTGCCGCAAGCTTGCAGCAAGGAACACCCACGATGACCAACGCCAGTGATCAACCGCCGGCCGGCCGGACCTACCACCTGGCCGTGGTGAGCGGCGGGACGAGTGATCCTTCGTCGACCCGACTGCTGGCTGACCGTACGGCCGACCGGGTCGCGGCGCTCGCCCGGGAACGCGGCAACACGGTGCTGATCACCACGATCAGCCTGCGCGAACTGGCCCCGGAGATCGGGACGGCGATCACCTCGCAGCTGTTGGGCCCGAAGATGACCGACGCGGTCGAAGCGCTCGGCCGGGCCGACGGTCTGATTGTCAGCACCCCGGTCTACAAGGCCGGCCCGAGCGGACTCTTCACGTCGTTCTTCCAATCGCTGGACAACGACCTGCTGATCGCGAAGCCGGTAATCCTCGCCGCGACCGCAGGGACGGCCCGGCATGCGCTGGTGGTCGATGATCAACTTCGTTCGCAGTTCGCCTATCTCCGTACGCTGTCGGTGCCGACCTCGCTGTTCGCCGCGAGCGAGGACTGGAGCAGCGACGAACTCACCAAGCGCATCGACCGGGCCGCGACCGAGCTGGTGCTGCTGATCGAGGCCGAGCTGGCTACCAAGATCAAGGAAGCGTCCTGGCATCGCTACCAGCACAGCTACGGCAGCGCCGGCGGAGCCGAGACCGAGATCGACCTCGACACCGATCTGATGCGCCTGGCCACCGGCGGTTCCGCTCCGCCGAAGCCGCCCACGGGCTGACCCGCCCGGCCTCGTACGTCCCTCGCTTCCCTTCATACGGCCCTCGCTTCCCGTTCCTGCGCTCGCTTCCCTTGCCCGAGAAGCGAACGCACGGAGCTGAAGCGAGGACGCTGATAGCGGAAACACCGGGAAGCGAGGACCTTGTCCGGGCGAGCTCACATATCGGCGTAGCGCTTGGCCTGCGAGACGGCCTCCCGCAACCCCTCACGATCGAGCTGCTGGACGTAGCCAGGCGTGTCGCGCTGGATCCGCCAGCCCTCGGAGAGCGGGCCGATGTCCAGGGCGTCGAAGCCGATCGCATCCAGGAAGGCCGCTACGGCATCCTTGGCCGCCTGGTCATCACCGGCGACGATCAGTGCCCGCCGGCTCTCGGTGCCGGCCTCCGTCGCCGTGGTGAGGATCTGGGCGGCTTGGATGTGGTTGAACGCCTTCACGACCTTCGCGCCCGGAAGCTGACGCTGCAGCAGCTCGCTGGTGGTGGTCGACTCGTCGTCGAGCTCGGCGATCTGGCCGTCGCGCTGCGGGTAGTAGTTGTTGGCGTCTATCACGACCTTGCCGTCGAAGTCGGCCGGGTTCAGCGCGGTGATCGCCGCCAGCGGGATCGCGACGAGGACCAGGTCTCCGGCCGCGGCGGCCTCGACGACGGTGCCGGCCTTCGCCTTCGGGCCGAGCTCGGCGATCTTGTCGGCCAGGCTTTCCGGGCCGCGGGAGTTGGAGATGACGACGTCTTCGCCGATGGCGATCGCGGCCTTGGCGACAGCAGTGCCGATGTTGCCGGAGCCGATGATTCCAATAGTGGTCATGTCCGGGCGAACCGAGTCGCCGTGGAGGCTATTCCCGAGATGATCGGTGGCGCTCGCCCGGTGACGGCCTGGATCCGAACGGTCTCGCATACCGGGACGAGGCCCGGTGATCACTGAACGCTTCGCCGCACAGTACGGTCGATCACATCCCTTACACAGTTTCATCGTTGAAACTGACGCTTGTGCGCGACGACGAGACACGGCTGACCCGACGACGCCTGCTCGCGGTCGCTGCCGGTACGGCCGGAGGACTGACGATCGCGGCAGGATCGGTCGGCTACCGGATCGGAACCCACGACTCCGGTGGCGCATCGACCGACGCGGGCTCTGCGTCGGCCACGACGACGCCAACCAGTACGGCGTCCACCACCACTGAGACGTCGGGCTCCGGAGCAGGGAGATTCAGGAGCAGGCCCGACCTGCAGCCACCACCTGTGCAAGTGACGCACCTTTTCGGATCGGACCGATCTCCTGAGCCCGATTCGAATGCGACGTCACCGCAGCAGACCGGCACAACATCGGCCCCCCAATTGGCGCCGTACTACTTCCTGACGCCCAAGGCCTACACGCCATCGGCTCCGATCAACTACCAGGTAGGCCCGATGATCATCGAACCTACTGGCCACGTGGTCTGGTTCCAGCCGTCGGCGCAACCGATCCAGAAACGCGCAATGGACTTGCGGGTGCAGACATATCGCGGCCAACCGGTGCTGACCTGGTACGAAGGCAAGTCAGCCAACGGCTACGGCAAAGGCACCGCGAAAATCGTCGACAGCCATTACACGACCGTCGCAACCATCAAAGCGGTTGGCGGCTTGAAGGTCGACCTGCACGAGTTCCGCATCACGTCACGCGACACCGCACTGATCACCGCCTACCGCACCAGCACCACCGATCTCACCGCGATCAGGGGCCTTCGACGCGGCACCATCGTCAGCGGCGTCGTCCAGGAGATCGACATCGCCACCGGACGGTTGATCTTCAGCTGGGACAGCCTGGACCATGTCAGCCCTGAGATGACGTACAAGAAGGCCAGCGCCGACCCCACCACGCAGCTGGACTACTTCCACATCAACTCCATCGACGAGATCGACGAACACACCCTCCTGATCTCGTCACGAAACACCTGCGCGGTGTACAAGATCGACAAACGAACCGGCAAGATCATCTGGCAGCTCGGCGGGAAGAAGTCCGACTTCGAACACCAGGTCGGCACCCGCTTTTACTACCAACATTCCGCTTCCATGGTCGGCGTCGATGAGGTCCTTCTCTTCGACAACGGCGGCTCGCCGGCGATGGAACCCCAATCCCGGGCCCTACGGCTCAAGATCAACACCGATGCCCACACCGTCACGATGGTCCGGTCCCTCACCCATCCGGCCAAGCTGCTGTCAGTCACGATGGGCAACGTCAACCAGCTGACGAACGGCCACTACGTGGTCGGCTGGGGCTCCGAACCATATTTCTCCGAATACGCCGCCGACGGCAGCCTGCTGCTGGACGCCAAAATGCCCAACAACATCCAGTCCTACCGCGCCTTCGGCGCCGACTGGATCGGCAACCCGACCGACAAACCAGCGCTGGCCGTCGGCACCAACGCCGCCGGCGGCGCGACCGTCTACATCAGCTGGAACGGCGCGACCCGGGTCGCCACCTGGCGCGTGCGGGCCGGCGGAACCAAGGCCGGCCTGAAACACCACGCCACCGCCGCCCGACAAGGCTTCGAGACAGCCGTCGCGGTCAACAGCACCGGACCCTATTTCCAGGCCCTCGCAGTAGACAAGAACGGCCATGAACTCGGGCGTTCCGAAATCGTCAAGGCAACTGTCTAGAGCTCGATTCTGAGGCGATGTCGTCGATGACACAGTCGTCGAAAGAAGCGGCCGGGTCGGCAAAATCCTACGATCCCAGGGGATTACCTTCCTGTGTTCGGTCACAGGAATTGGCGGCACGCTGGGGCCAGTTCGAAAGGTCTGCCAAGTCGAGACGGTCTTGGGCCACCACCGGCGGCGACCAGGAAACCGGCCCAGGGAATAGTGAGGACATCCGTGGAGGTCGAGGTTCTACCGGAGAATTCGGTATTGCTCCACATCGGTCCGTACAAGACAGGATCGACAGCGATCCAGGCATCACTGGCAGCTGCGCGGCCTCATCTCGACGACTTCGGCGTCGCGTATCCGGGTTCTTGGCGCCGATTGATGGGACCGGCGTTCGCTGTGATGGGATGGTCGACTCGCGGTCGCCCGGTGCCACCGATGTCGGTGTGGCAAGCCTTTGCCGAGAGGGTCCAGGAACTGGCCGACCGGCGGGTTTGTGTCAGCACCGAAGATTTCGGCGGATTACGCAACGTCGATACCATCAACCGGATCGCCGACGGGCTGGGCCGGGATCGGCTGCACGTCGTCGCCGTCGCGCGTCCGTTCCATCGCCAACTTCCCTCCGCGTGGCAGGAGCGCATCAAGAGTCACGGGACGATTCGGTATTCGGACTGGCTTAATGCGGTGCTGGGCGAGGACCCGCGCGACGACTCGTACCGGCGCTTCTGGCGTTCCAACGACCTGGCTGGGGTGCTGCGCGCCTGGCGGCATGCTGTGCCGGCGGGCCGTTTCCATGTGGTGGTGTCCGACGAGAGCGATCACGGGCATCTGCTGCGGATCTTCGAAGCGTTGCTCGGGCTTCCTGACCACTTCCTGGAACTACAACCTGCCGTGAACGCCTCCCTCGACGCGGGTGCCGTCGAACTTCTCCGGCAGTTCAACCAACGGTTCCAGCACGGCAACTGGCCGACCGATCTGTACCGGCGCCTGATCCAGGAGGGGTTGAACAAGGGCTTCCAGACCGGAGCACCGGACCCAGCGGCCGCCAGGATCCCGCCGCTCCCGGATTGGGCTCTGGACCGGGTCCACGACCTGACCGCGACCCGCATCGCGACAATGCGCCAAGCAGGGGTGGTGATCCACGGCGACCCCGCAACACTGCAACCACCCGGCAGCTACCGCACCTCCGCCGAAGCGGTGGCCCTCGACGAGCCCACCATGATCTCCATCACCACCATGGTCGACGGGCTGATGACGATGGTCGAAGCCGCCGAGTCCGCCAAATCCCCGGCTGCTCGGACCGCACCCCTCGAACACGCCGCAGCCGCCGAGCTGGCCGCCGAACTGGTCCAGCGAGGTAAGCGTCGACTGCGGCGATCGCTGCAGCTACGCCGGCAACGACCTTCGGCGCCGACATCACACCGACGATCGGCCGATCGAGATCGCCGACAGCAAGACCCTCGTCCCAATCCGGGTCCCCATCCCGGACCCCAGCGACCGATCCCGACCAACGATGATCGGAAGGCGCCGATGTCTGCTGCCCGCGAGTAGCCCAACCGCATGACTGCGCAGGCAGTCACGGAAGAACCGTGGGTGACAGCCCTCCCAATCTGATTCCGCGCAAAGAGTTGCGCAGTCCGGAAACGCCATTCCCTGATCCTTCCGCGCCCGGAAGTTACTCCGCCGCCTGAACGAACTGAGCCGGCCAGAACGCGTCACGCGTGTCGCGTGAGGGCACATCCTCGTGGCCCCCGAACACGTGGCTTCTCGGGAATGAACGACTAGGGTCGAGGGGTTGAATCGTGTGGAGGTGTTAACGGCCATGGAGGTCGAAGAGGTCAAACTGCCCGGCGTCGGACTGCGCCGCGATTTCGCCTGCCTGAACGGCAGACGGGTCGGAGTGCTGTCGAAGAAGTCCGGTGAGCGGCAGCTGATCGTGTACGACGACGTGGATCCGGACTCGGTCCTGGTCAGCGTCGACATGGATGCCGACGAGGCGAGCGTGCTGGCGGAGTTGCTCGGTGCCCCGCGGGTGGTGGAGCGGTTGAACCGCCTGCGGGAACAGATCGAAGGGCTGGCGACCGCCGGCATCCCGATCTCACCGGAGTCGCCGTTCGTCGAGCGCACGCTCGGTGACGCGGAGATCCGCACCCGGACCGGCGTTTCGATCGTCGCAGTCGCACGCCGTGACGGCGTCGAGCTGTCACCGCGGCCGGATTTCCGGTTCCACGCAGGTGACAAGGTGGTCGTCGTGGGCACCGACGAGGGCGTGAAGGCGGCGGACGCCATCCTCAACCCGAGCAGCTGAGTCCGGACCGATCGTGCATCTGGACAGCCTCGCCCAGCTCTTCCTCGAGCTGGGCGCGGTGCTCTTCGGGCTCGGCATGCTGGCCCGGCTGGCCAGCCGATTCGGATTCTCGCCGATCCCGCTCTACCTGCTCGCCGGCCTGGCCTTCGGCAGCGGAGGCCTGCTGCCGATCGGAGCACCGCGCGGATTCTTCGAGACCGGGTCGCAGATCGGCGTCATCCTGCTGCTGTTGATGATCGGCCTGGAGTACACCGCCGAGGACCTGGTCGCCAACCTGCGCACCCAGGCTCCAGCCGGCGTCATCGACCTGTTGCTCAACGGCCTGCCCGGAGTCGGGTTCGCGCTCCTGATGGGCTGGGGGCCGACCGAGGCGCTGGCGATGTTCGGCATCACCGCGGTCAGCTCGTCGGGGATCATCTCCAAGGTGCTCACCGATCTGGGCAGGCTCGGCAACCGCGAAACCCCGGGCGTGCTCGGCGTGCTGGTGCTTGAGGACCTGGCAATGGCGGTCTACCTGCCGATCCTGACCGAGGTGGCGGCGTCGGCTGGTGGGCTCTCGGCCGTGGCCTCGACGATCATCGCGCTTGCCGTGCTCGCCGCGGTGCTGTTCATCGCGCTACGATTCGGCCCGGTCGTGACCCGGATCGTGGTGTCACGATCCAACGAGGTGCTGCTGCTCCGGTTGATCGGCCTGGCGATGCTGGTCGCCGGCGCCGCCGAGGCGGCCCATGTGTCGGCCGCAGTCGGCGCCTTCCTGCTCGGTATCGCGCTCTCGACCGATGTCGCCGAACGGATCCATCGGATCATCGAGCCGCTGCGGGACATCTTCGCGGCGATGTTTTTCGTATTCTTCGGGCTGAGCACCGACCCCGGCCAACTCCCCGGTGTGTTGCTGCCGGCGCTAGCACTGGCCGCGGTCGGGATCGCCACCAAATTCGGCACCGGCTGGGTGGCCGGCAAGCGGGCGGGTGTCGGCAAGCCCGGCCGGCTGAGGGCCGGCGCCGCGCTGGTACCAAGGGGCGAATTCTCGATCATCATCGCCGGACTGGTCGGCACCGCCGCGGCACCCGAGCTCGAGCCGGTCACCGCTGCGTACGTCCTGGTGCTGGCCATCGTCGGCCCGTTGGCGCCGCGATTGGCCGAGCCGCTGATCAGGAGGTTCGTGCTGGGCCGCCGCCCGGCACCGAAGCCTGCAGTGCGTGAGCTGGGGACCGAGACTCCCGACGCCTGATCAGGCGATCGACACCGGTCACCGCCGCGCGTCCGGCACGGTTGGCTCCGACGGTCGACTGGGACGGGCCGTGACCGATCAGGTGGACCCGCGGGTCGGCTGCCACCGCCGTGCCGTCCATCGCGATCCCACCGATCTCGTTGATCAACCCCAATGGCTGCAGATGATCAAGGGCCGGCCGGAATCCGGTGGCCCAGATGATCACGTCGGCCGGCTGGAAGCCGCCGTCGGCCAGCCGTACGCCCTCCGGCTCGATCGCGGTGAACATCGGCCGGCGCTGCAGTGCCCCGTTGGCCTCGGCCTGCCGGACAAAGGACGAGTGCCGGCTCAGTCCGGTGTAGGAGACGATGCTGCGCGGCGGCTGCCCGCGGCGCACGTCGGCCTCGACATTGGCGATCACTGCCCGGCCGGTCGTCTCGGGCTGGAACTCCTGGTCCAGCCAGACCGGCTCGCGCCGGGTGAACCAGCTGGTGGTGGTGATCGCGGAGATCTCGGCCAGCAACTGGACCGCGGAGATGCCGCCGCCGACCATGACCACGTGCTGGCCGTAGAACTCCTCGGCCGAGACGTAGTCGGCGGTGTGCAGCTGGCGTCCGGCGAAGGTCTCCTGGCCCGGATAAGACGGACGGCGCGGGTTGGTCCAGGTGCCGGTGGCGTTGATCACTGCGTCCGCCGACCAATTGTCGCGATCGGTCTCGATGGTCAACCTGCCGTCGGGATGATCATCGGCGCGGCGGACGGATCGGACCCGGACCGGTCGCAGGATCGGCAGATCGAAGCGGCGTTCGAAGTCCGCGAAGTATCGCGGCACCGCCTCCGAGCTCGGTGACTGCGGGTCGAGCGGCGGCTTGGGCAGACCCGGAAGATCGAAGATGCCGTTGACCGTGGCCATCCGCAGCGACCGCCAGCGGTGCTGCCAGGCACCACCCGGCCCGTCGTCGCCGTCCAGGATCACGCACGAAAGATCACCGTCCGACGCCTCGGCGACGGGTCGGTAGCCGCGCCGCATCAGGTGGTAGCCGGCCGACAACCCGGCCTGACCTGCACCAATCACCACGACGGACACCGCGGTGGTGATTTGATCGGCTGGAGTCACGTCCGAGTGAACGCCCAGAGCGTCGGTAGCCTTCCCGCCCTTCGACAAGCTCAGCGATCTCGACAAGCTCAGGAATCTCGACAGACTCAGGAATCTCGACAGACTCGGGAATCTCGACAGGCTCAGGGATCTATGGTCGCCCAGGCTGCAGTCGAACTCGACACCCGGAGCGCGGACACGACGACGATCAGCAACAGGACGACCGCGATCAGCAGGGTCCAGCGGCCGTGGCCCTTGACCACCAGCAGAGCTCCGAAGAGGCCGCCGAGGAACATCGTCAGGATCGACAGCGCCCGCCGGCCGAAGTGACTGTTCGTGCCACCACCAGCAGCACTGTCCGCCGAGATCCCGGTCAGCGTCAGGGTGAGCACCGTGGTGGTCAGGTCCGGCACGGCCAGTGCCCGAGCGGTCGCGTTCTGCAGCCCCATGGCGACACCCAGCAGCACCACCAGCACCCCGAGCGGCACTCCGGCGTACGACTGCCCCGAAGCGGGCGGCGCCAGGACTATGGTGACGACCAGCGCAGCGATCACCAGGATCGCCTGGAACGCACTGCCCAACAGCAGATGCCGGCCGCGATGGGCGGCCCAGCGATGCGCGATCCGGCCACCGAGCAGGGCTCCGACGACGAACGTGATCACCGCCGACAGCGAAGCCCACCAGACGAATCCCGATGCACCGCCCAGGGCGAAGGCCAGGAACACGACGTTGCCGGTCATGTTGGCCACGAAGACCCGGCCGAGCTCCAGATAGCTGAAGGCGTCGACCAGACCGGTGACCACGGTCAGCAGCAGGAGCAGCGGAGACAGTGGGCCGTGCGGATCATCGGGCCTGGGCGCGATCGTGTGCCAGCCGCTCGCCAGCTGCTCTTTCATGATCAGCGAGCCGCCCTTGATCAGCGGGGTTGGCGGAGCACGGCCGGTGGGAGCTCTGGAGCGGTCGTCGCCGGCCGGGCCTGGTACCAATAGGCCGTTGTGGCGATGTCGTCCTCGCGTTCGAAGAGACCGTGGTCCCAGGCGCCGATCTGCTGCACGGTGACCCGCAGGCTGGTGTCGAAGTAGACCGGATCGGGCAGGTGCCAGCGATACAACCCGTGGTTGGGCGGCATGCGGGTCGCGAACGGTGATGCCTGGGTGTGATCATCGACCTCGTATTGCGGATAGCCGATGTAGGGCGCAGAGAAGTTGATCACCTGCGGAGCCGGGTCGTTGCGCAGGGCGTCCTGGAAGGCCCAGGCCCCGCCCGCGTAGTCTTCCAGGCCGGTGCTGCACAGCGTGGGATAGTCGGTGTCGTCGTCGACGTAGAACTTGACCTCGCCCTCGCCCCACCAATACCGCTGCAATGCCGTCAGCGCGACATAGGTGCCGACGTAGGACCCCGGACCGGTCGCGTCATCGAGGATCACATGATCAACACCGAGCCCGGTATCGGCATTCGACCGCCGCCAGCGGGCGTGGAAGTAGCCGGCAGTGTCGTCGAGCCGATCTCCTTGGGTGTAGTCGATCTGGTAGTAGATCGACCCGATGTCCGCGGCATGCTCACTGGTCAGCGTCAGCCGGGCGCCGGTGCGGAACGGCATCGGGAAGTAGCAGTTCAGGCCGCCCGTCGGCGCGACGACGATCGGAGCCGAGGTGATCAGACAACGTCCGAAGCCGTTGCAGAAGAAGTCGCCCAGCGGCACCTCGACCGACGGCACGTCCGAGCCGTCCCAGTACGCCCGCAGCACCAGGTCCCGAAGCACGTACGGCCCGCCCGGGGTCCGGTCCGGAAGGGTGAACCAGATGTGCCTGATCACTCCCGGACCGTCGATCTCGGCCAGGGTGAGGGTCCCGCCGGCGGGCAGCGGGAGCGACGCTGACCCCTTCCGTCCCGGCCCGAGACCGGAGGCCGCACGGGCAGCCTGCCCGGGCGCCCCGGTCGGGTTCTCCGCGTTGATGGACCGGCTCCGTACGCCGGGGTTGAGACTGCTCCAGGAACTGAACAAGGCCGGACCCTTCGTATCGAACGGACTGGCCCGTGGTTCGTCAGTGGACCAGAGCTGCGAGCATCCCCGGCTCGTAGCTGCCTCCTACCGTACGGGTGATCACGTTGAGCCGGTTGGTGGCATTGACAAATGCGATCAGGCCCAGCAGCACGGCGATCTGATCATCGTCGAAATGCCGGCACACCTCGGCCCAGGTGCGATCGCTGACACCGGTGAATGCGTCGGCCAGCCGGGTGCCCTCCTCTGCCAACGCGAGCGCTGCCCGTTCCACATCGGAGAAGACCTCGGTCTCGCGCCAGACCGCGACCAGATTGAGCCGCAGCTGCGTCTCACCGGCAGCGATCGCCTCCTTGGTGTGCATGTCGACGCAGGGCGCGCAGCCGTTGATCTGGCTGACGCGCAGGCTGACCAACTCGCGGACGAGCTTGGGCACCTGCGACCCTTCGAAGACTTGACTGAAGCCGATCAGCCGCTTGGTCAACTGCCGTCCGACGTCGTTGCGCAGCAGGTCGAAACGGGATTCCATGATCAAAAGCCCTTCTCTCCGTCGCCGGCACGGTTCGGCCGGTCAGTCACGAGACGCTCCCGGGCTGGTGCCTGTGACAGGCTGCTGGTGTGATGGAGATCTCGGCGGAGTGCTGTCACGCACGACGCCCGCGGCGCGTCTGGTGGGAGTCGACTCAGGCGCACGAGAGGACAGGAACGTGCAGGAACCGGCAACGGATGCCACCGACAGCTTCGTCCGGCACCGGAAGCTGCTGTTCACGATCGCGTACGAGATGCTCGGCTCGGCCGGCGACGCCGAGGACGTGCTGCAGGAGACCTGGCTGCGGTGGATCGGAGTCGATCATGCGACCGTACGCGACCATCGGGCGTACCTGGTCCGGATCGCCACCCGGCAGACCTTGACCCAGCTGCGCCGGCTGGGACGGCGCAAGGAGTCCTATGTCGGTTCCTGGCTGCCCGAGCCGCTGCTCACCTCGCCGGATGTGGCCGAGGACGTCGAGCTGGCCGAGAGTGTGTCGCTGGCGATGCTGCTGGTGCTGGAGACGCTGTCGCCGATCGAACGGGCGGTGTTCGTTTTGCGCGAGGTGTTCGACGTCGGCTATGACGAGATCGCCGCAACGGTCGACAAGAGCCAGGACGCCGTACGCCAGATCGCCCACCGGGCCCGCGAGCACGTCCGCTCCCGGCGTCCTCGCGGCACGGTGTCGTCCGCGGAGGCGGACCGCGCGCTGCAGGCATTCCGGCAGGCGGTCGAGACCGGGCGCACCGACGACCTGCTGCAGTTGATCGCACCGGATGTGGTCATGATCGGCGACGGCGGCGGTGTCCGGCAGGCGATCCTGCATCCGCTGCGGGGTGCGCGCCGGGTGACCAGGCTGCTCACCGTGGGCCTCGCCGAGACCACCGGGCAGCTGACCGCGGAGTCGGTCTGGATCAACGGCTGGCCGGCACTGATCCTGCGGACCGACGGCCGGATCGACACGGTTCTCGCGCTCCGGTTCGACGACGGGCTGATCACCGGCCTCTACGGCATCCGCAACCCGGACAAACTCGGCCGGCTGGACCGGGAGACGGCGATCAGCCGCTGACGACCCGGCGCAGGCTGGCAGCATCGCGCCCCGGCGGCGCTCCGAACAGCCGCCGGTATTCGCGGTTGAACTGGGTGGGGCTGCTGTAGCCGACCGCCTGCCCGACCCTGGTGACGTCGTCCGCACCGGCCAGCAGGAGCGACCGCGCCTCCTGCAGCTGCAGCAGCTTCTGGAACTGCAACGGCGTCATCCCGGTGATGGCGCGGAAGTGCCGGTGAAAGGTGGAATTGCTCATCCCGGCAGTCCGCGCCAGACCGGGGACCGGGATCGGCCGGGCGTAGTCCTCGCGGATCCGGGCGATCGCCCGGCTGACGTGCACCAGGCTGCTGTCGGCGATCCCGATCCGCGCGATCCGGGGACCTGCGGGCCCGGTCAGCAACCGCCACAGGATCTCCCGCCGGATCATCGGCGCCAACACGGCCGCGTCGCCCGGGTGGCCGCCGGACTGTGCGGGCCGATCGAGCGGTCGCAGCAACCTGGCGACCGCATCGAGCAAGGCAGCATCGGCGGTCAGGGTGCCGATCGCTGATTCGGCTGCTCCGGGCGTCCGCATCCCGACCGCCGGCAGCCGACCAAGATCAGGTAGCAGGCTGGCGATGTCGGCCGCTCGCAGCGGCAGGGTGACGGCGAGCGCCGGATGGTCCGGACGAGCGTCGATGAAGTGGCCGGACAGCGGCAGGGTCGTCGTCACCACCAGACACTGGCCAGGGCCGTATTCGACCAGATCGCTGCCGGCGTACAGCCGCTTGCCGCCCTGGGCCATCAGGATGAACAGCGGCTCGGTCAACTGGTAATCCGGCTCGGTGGTCTGGTGCCGGGAGAGCAGCAGCCCGTCGATCGCCGTCCGGGGATCCGGGCGGGCCTCCCGGAGCACCCGTTGACGGATCTCCTCGAGCAGAGCCGCCGGGTCCATGCCACTAATATGCCATCACTGAGCGCGCCTGGCTCCTCGCGATCAGACCGCGATGACAGGATCAGGCAAGATGTTGTGACTTCTGATCTACCGCCGGGGCTGCCTGCGAGCTTGGATCGACATCATGAAAACCTGGCTCATCACCGGTTGTTCCACCGGCTTCGGACGCGAACTCGCCACAGCTGCCCTGGCCCACGGGCAGCAGGTGGCCGTCACGGCCCGCCACCCCGGCGACATCGCCGACATCGTCGCCCCATACGACTCGAGCGCCGCCCTGGCGCTGGCGCTGGACGTCACTGATCCGGAGAGCGTCTCGATAGCCGTGGCTGCGGGGCACGAACACTTCGGCAGCATCGACGTGCTCCTCAACAACGCGGGCATCAGCTACTTCGGAGGGGTCGAGGAAAGCGACCCGCAGGCCGTGCGGCGGCTTTTCGAGATCAACTTCTTCGGCCTGATGCGCGTAACCAACGCGGTGCTGCCGCTGATGCGCGAGCAGCGCTCAGGCACCATCGTCAACCTGGCCTCGATCGCCGGACTGAACGGATTCCCGGGCGTCGGCTACTACAGCGCCTCCAAATTCGCCGTCGAAGGCGTCTCCGAGGCCCTGGCCCAGGAGGTCGATGCCTTCGGGATCCGCGTCCTGCTGGTCGAGCCGAGCGCCTTCCGTACGGACTGGGCCCGGTCGTCGGCGACAGTTGCCGAGCCGATCGCCGCCTACGACAGGACGCCGTTGCGGCAGCAGGTCGAAGCGGCCAGTGACCCGGCCACACCGCTGCCCGGCGATCCGGCCAAGGCCGCCGGGGCGATCATCGCCGATGTGCTGCGGAGTGGCAGCAACCTGCATCTACCACTGGGCGCAGCCTCCTACCTCGCCACCACCGCGAAGCTGGATCGGCTGCGGGCCGAGTACGACGCCCTTGAGCAGATCGCCCGCGCCGCGGACGACCTCCCGGCAGCTGTCTGACCCGGTCGGCCGATGATCGTCACGCCCGGGCCGCCGCAACGCTCTCACGGCGCCGGGCCTGTTCGGCCGGATCGGGCACCGGGACCGCGTCGATCAACCGCCGGGTGTACGGATCCTGCGGTGTGAAGAGGATCTGGTGCCGGTCGCCGATCTCGGCGACCCGGCCGTTGTGCAGGACGACGACCCGGTCACAGAGCTCGTCGACGACAGCAAGATCATGACTGATGAACAGGCACGCGAATCCCAACCGGGACTGCAATTCCCTGAAGGTGTCCAGCACCCGGGCCTGCACCGAGACGTCCAGGGCGCTGGTCGGTTCGTCGGCGATCAACAAGGTTGGATCGAGCGCCAGCGCCCGGGCGATCGCGGCCCGTTGCCGCTGGCCACCGGAAAGCTCATGCGGATAACGGAACCGCCACGCCTCCCCCAGCCCGACATCGGAGAGCAGCTGGGTGACCCGATCGTCCACCTCTGCCGCCGGCACCCCAGCCACCAGCCGGAGAGGTTCGGCGATGGTCCGATGCACGGTGTAGCGGGGATTCAGCGACAGCAGCGGATTCTGGAAGACGATTCCGATCTTGCTCCGCGCAGCCCGGCGGCGGGCCCCGGAGGTGTCGGCCAGTGATACCCCGTCGACGGTGACAACGCCGGAGGTGATCGGCGCGAGGCCGGCGATCGCCTTGCCGATCGTGGTCTTGCCGCTGCCCGATTCCCCCACCAGGCCGAGGATCTCGCCGCGTCCGACCGAGAAGCTGACCTCGTCGACGGCGCGGAACTTGTGCCCGATCCGGTGGCCGTATTCGACGACCAGATCCTCCATGATCAACACCGGGGTATCGGCCTCGGGACCGGGATCGGCCTGCCCACGTCGTCCCAGCCGGGGTACAGCGTCCAGCAACTGTCGGGTGTAGTCGGCCGACGGCGCGCCGAAGATCTCGGTCGCGGTCCCCTCCTCCTCGACCTTGCCATTGCGCATCACCACGACCCGGTCGGCAAGATCGGCTACCACGCCCATGTCGTGGGTGATCAACAGGATGCTGGTGGTCCGGTCCCGGCGAAGCTTGCGCAGCACGTCGAGTACCTCTGCCTGGACCGTGACGTCCAGGGCGGTGGTCGGTTCGTCGGCGATCAGCAGGTCGGGATCGGCCGCCAGCGCGATCGCGATCATCACCCGCTGGCACTGGCCGCCGGACAGCTCGTGCGGATACTGCTTGAGCCGGCGCTCGGGCTCCGGGATCTCGACCGACTCCAGCAGGTCGAGGCAGCGGGCGCGGACCGCCGCCCGGTCCAGATCCGGACTGGACCTGCGGACGGCCTCGGCCATCTGGAATCCGATCGAGTAGACCGGGTCCAGAGCGGCGACCGGGTCCTGGAAGATCATCGAGACCACCCGGCCGCGGATCATGCGGCGCTGCTGTTCGGTGGCGGCGACGGTGTCCAGTCCGCCGACGACGATCCGGCCCCTGACCCGGCTGCCGAAAGGAGTGATGCCGAGCACGCTCATCGCGGTCATGCTCTTGCCGGATCCGGACTCTCCGACCAGGGCCACCACCTCGGCGGAGCCGATCGCGAACGAGACGTCGTCGACGACGACCGATTCGTGTCCCTTGTCCCCGAAGGCGACACTGAGATGCTCGACCGCCAGCACGGCTGCTTCTGACTGGTCCGCCATCACATCTCCCCGTTCTGCGAGTCGTCTCGCGCGTTGTCCTGCGCCTTGCTCTGCCGGGCATCGCGGACGGCCTTGTAGGTCTCCCACGCCTGGCGCATCGTCTGGTGGTATTCGGCGAGCCAGATCATGTAGTCGCGTCCGTTCTCGAGCTTCTTGACGACCCCGGCGTCCTGCGGGTCGTCCGACTTGCCGACCACCGCCAGCGCGCGCTCCATCACGTCCCGCTGCCGGCCGAGGTAGCGCGGCTCCCCGGCCAGCCAGCTGCCCCAGATGTCGGCCTCGGTGCGGAAGTAGTAGCGCCGCTCGCCGGGAGCGACGTAGCGCTTGATGAAACCCTCGTCCAGCAATCGCCGGGTGGACATCGACACCGATCCGGAACTGGCGTGCAGGTCCTCCGCGATCTGGGCCGAGGACGCGTACGGTGCGGGCAGGATCATCAGGTAGGCCAGGACCCGGCCGTCCATCAGCGGACTGCCCGAGCCGTGCCAGAAAGTCGCGAAGTCCTCGATGAACTCCCGCCGCTCGGCCGACAGCCCGGCCGATCCGCGGCCGTTGACCGGCTGCCGAACATCGCTCGGCCCCGGATCACCGTCGTCCCGTGCCGTCGCCATCGTCTGGATTCCCGTCCTCTCCTGCACCATTGCTCGTCCGGGGCCCGTTATGCCACCCCTGCGGAGATCAACGGGTCCTCGTCTCCGGGCACGTCCCAGGGCGTCATGCTCATCCCGCCGCCGTTGCGCACGGACGTGATCGCACCGGAGGTGTCCCGAAGGTAGCGGATATCCTCGTCGATCGCGCCGAAACGGCTGCCGGCCGTCGCGCGGACCGTGTCGGCGTCGGTGATCTCCAGCCGCACCGGCAGTTCGAGCGGCGTCGGCGAGCCGGGATCGATCTGCAGCAGCCGGTCGCCGACCACGGCGATGTCGGCCACGCCCCAGTTGCCGGCGAACCGGCCCGTCACCGTCGCCGGGTCGACATCGGCGGGCATCTGCGACAGCGGCGTGCCGGGTGCGGACTCGTCGGCGGCGGCGAACAGCAGCGACAGGATGCCGCGGCCGATGACGCTGGCCGGGCCTGCGGCGCAGTTGGTCAGCACCGACACCACGACACCGGACTCCGGCTCGAACAGCGACTGGGTGATGTGGCCCGGGAAGCCGCCCGAGTGGCCGACCACCCGGGTGCCGTCGACCTTCTCGTTGCCGAAACCGATCCCGTAGCCACCCGAGCTCTCCTTGTCCGAGCCCTTCCACGCCTCGTGCTGCAGCAGCCACTTGGAGTGGTCGGTCAGCAGCCGGTCATCGCCGGGCAGGTGGGCGGAGAAGTAGTGCACCAGGTCCTCGGCGGTGCTGTAGAAGCCGGTCGCCGACGACATCGCATGGGTATCGACGTGGTCGATCGGCTTGCGGGTCCGGGCCGCGTGCAGGCCGGAGTAGCCCCGGACCCACTCCTCTGCAGGCCGGCTCTTGTCGAAATCCGGTCCGGTGTTGGCCAGTCCGAGCTTGTCGATGATCTCGGCCTTGACGTAGTCGCGGTAGCTCTGCCCCGAAGCCGCGGCAACCACCAGACCGAGCAGTGAGTAGCCCAGGTTGCTGTAGTTGAACTTGCTGCCGACCGGCGTCTTGGTGCCATGGTCGAGAACCAGGTCCAGCAGCTTCTCCTCGTCCGGGAACGGCTGCGCCAGTTGCCAGTGGTCGGAGTCCAGGCCGTCCCGGATGACACCGGCACTCTGCTCGGCGAGCTCGCGGACCGTGGCATCGGCGATCGGCGAACCGGCGGCGGCCAGCTGCGGGATGTACTGTCCGACGGGATCGTCGAAGCGCAGCTTGCCCGCTTCCACCAGCTGGGCCAGAGCGGTTGCGGTGAAGGTCTTGGAGTGGCTGGCGATCCGGAACAGATGCCCGGTCCCCAGCCGTACGCCCTTCTCGACGTCTGCCGACCCGTACGCCGTGGAGAACAGCACCTCGTCCCGGTGCCCGATCGCCACCTGGACGCCGGGAACGCGCAACTGCCAGGTCTTGTACGCCGCCCAGCTGTCGATGTAGGGAAGGGTCGCGCGATAGCGGTCGAGGAGCTGGTCATCGGATGAAGTGGGGGTATTGGTCACAGTCGGTGCTCTCTCGTCTTGATCATGAACGGGTTGATCATGAACGGGTTGATCATGAACGGGTTGATCATGAACGTTTGGGATCCAGTGCGGTGCGGAGCGCGTCGCCGAGCCCGATGATCGCCAGCACAGTGATCACCAGGAACAGCGCGGGGAAGATCAGCATGTGCGGTGCCCGCTCGAAGTTGCCCGATGCGGCCGACAGTTCCAGTCCCCAGGACACGGCCGGCGGCTGCAGGCCGATGCCGAGGTAGGTCAGCGAGCTCTCCGAAACGATCACACCGCCGACGGTGATGGTCGCCAGGACTAGCACCGGGGAGATCGAGCTCGGCAATACGTACCGGGTGACGATCCGCCAGGTCGACAACCCCATGGCCTGGCCGGCCTGGACGAATTCCGCACCGCGGACGCCCCGGACGGCGCCACGAGTCAGCCGGGCCATAGTCGGCCAGCCGAACAGCGCCAGCACCAGCGAGACCGTCAGCACCGAACGCTCGCCGACGCTGCCGAGCACCACGACCGCGCCGAGGAGGAACGGGAAGCCGAGGAAGATGTCGGTCAGCCGGGACAGCACGGTGTCCAACCAGCCGCCGAACATCCCGGCCGCAGTGCCCACGACCAGCGCGACGGCCATCGCCAGGACGGTGGTGAGCAGTCCTACCGACAGCGACGAGCGGGTGCCGTAGATGACGTTGGCGTAGACATCACAGCCTTGCAGGTCGAAGCCGAAGGGATGCCCGTTCGCCGGTCCGTCCGTGCTCCTGCCGAGGTCACACGCGTGCGGATCACCGTGGCCGAAGATGCCGGCGATCGGGCCGGGAAGGAGTGCGATCAGGATCAGGATGGCCAGCACTACCGCCGGCACCAGGAACGACGGGGTCAGCAGGGCGCGCCCCCAGGACCGCTTGCCGACGATGGTCGCGGTCGGCTCGATCGTCTGGCTGATCACTGTCTCGGTCATCGACGCCTCACTCTCGGGTCAAGGGCCGCATGCAGCAGGTCGACCAGCACGCTGGTGACCAGGAAGATCAGGATCAGCGCGGTGGAGACACCGACAACGGTCGGCCCCTCGTGCGTCCGGATCGCCTGGAAGAGCAGGTTGCCGACCCCCGGGATGTTGAAGATGCCCTCGATGATCACCGTGCCGCCCATCAGGTAGCCGAGGTCGGTGGCCAGATAGGTTGCGGTCGGGATCAGCGAGCTGCGCATCGCGTGCACGCCGACGATCCTGGCCGGCGGCAGTCCCCGGGCCCGGACCGCGCGGATGTGATCACTGCCGAGTGTTTCGATCATAGACGTGCGGGTCAGCCGCGACACCGCCGCCAGCCCGAAGATCGCGATCACCACGGCGGGCAGGATGTAGGACTTGGGCCAGCCGTAGACGATGCCGGCGACCGGGAACCAGTGCAGGCGTACCGAGAAGACCAGCTGGCTGGCAACGCCGATGACGAAGACCGGGATGCCGCCGATCACGATGGTGAAGATCAGGATCGCCTGGTCGGCGAAGCTTCCCCGGCGCAGCGCCGAGATCACCCCGAGGCCGACACCGAAGATCATCTCGATCACCCAGGCGGTCAGCGCCAGCGTGATCGTCACCGGCCAGCGGCTGGCCATCTGTGAGGCGACGCTTTCGTCGTTGAAGTCGACACCGAAGTCGCCGTGCAGCAGTCCCCACAGATAGCGCAGATACTGCTCGAAGAACGGCTCGTCGAGGTGGTACTTGGCCCGCAGCGCATGGACCACGGAGTCGGTCAGCGGTCGATCGCCGCCCAGCGCCTTGATCGGATCACCGGGCAGCGCGAAAACCATCAGGTAGATCAACAACGTGACGCCGAGGAAAACGATGATCAACTCGCCGAGCCGACGACCAACGACGATCGCGGCCTTGTTCATAGGGCGGACCCCGCACTGCCGACACGTTCGGCGACGGACTCGCCGACGACCGAGGCGGCCGACGCCAAGGTGGCGGCCAGCTGGACACCGGCCAGCCGATCGATCGGGATCGCCTCCGCCCCGGTCCGGTCGGCGGCCTGACGCTGCCAGTCGCCGTACGTCGCCGCGACCTCCGCACGCAACCGGCGCAGCTCGGGCGGCGCTGTCCCGGCACCGGTCTCCGCTTCGACGGCCCGCAGCAGGATTCCGCCGTAGCGCAGCCGGAAGCAGTGCAGCAGGTCCTCACATCCGAAGGTCTCGGCGACCGTTGCCATCCGGTCGGCCGGCTCGTCGCCGGCGCGACGCAGGTCGGTCTCGCCCATCGCCTTGAACATCGGGACGAAGGCCTCGGTCGCCTCCCGGAACGGCGTTTTCAAGATCAGGTACGGTTCGGCCCGTTCCAGGTAGCCCGACAACGTGTCGGCCATCGCGATCATGTCGCCGGCGGTGCGGCGCAACATGTCGGCGTACGTCTCCTCCGTCGGGCTGGTGTCGCCGGCATCGGGATGCTTCCAGTACGGCAGTTCCGCGACCAGGCACAGGGTCCCGTAACGGGCGGCATAGTGGCTGGAGGCCGATCCCGAGATGAAACCCGACGGGTCGACGCCGAGGTCCTCGTAGTAGTCGTAAGCCGCACTGACGGGGTCCAGCCGGAAGATCGCCGGAGCGAACGCCCGCAGGTACGGCGACTCCGGTTCCCCGACATCCAGCGGCAGCCCGAAGTGATCGGGAATCGCCGACAACGCACCGACGAGTCCGGGAGCGTCCCGGGAGATGTAGTAGTAGACACCCCCCATCTCGCCGTTGTGCAGGCTGACCAGCAGGTCAGGTCGAAGATCATCGATCAGTCGCATGAAGGCCAGCGTCTCGGGCAGCACCCGGTCGAAGTAGGCGTTCTTGTAGTTGGTCGGGAAGGTCCACTCCGCCTGACCGTCGGGTGCCGGCCGGTAGAAGCCGCGGCCGTAGCCGATCCGGTCCGCCGGGTTGGCGAACCAGCTCTCGTTGAGCCGGGCACCGTCCGGGTCGATCGTCGGCACGATGCACCAGCGATAGCCGAGCGAGGCGACCGGCTCCTCCTTGGCCGCGGCCGCCTCGGCCAGCCACAGCGCGGTCCACGATCCGATCGGCTCGTTGGGATGCACACCGCCGACGATCAGGGCCGTACGCGGTCCGTCGCCCACGGTGTAGGAGTGGATCGGTTCGCCGAGCCGGCTGGTGCCGGCCCGGGACCTGATCACCCGCCCGGCCGACGAATCGGCCAATGCATCGAAGCGGGCGATCAGGTCGTCGACCGGGAGGAATCCGTCGACCTCGGGAAGCCGGTCGGTGAACTGGAGGATCGACTCGAGATCGATTCCGGTCTTCTGCACGCCTCAGCTCACCTTGATCTGGGAGATCACCGGGCTGCCTTCGATGGACGGGAGCTTGGTGACCTTGGTGCTGGTCACGTAGCTGTACCGGTCGAAGAAGGTCGGCACCACCGGGAAGTCCTGCAGCACCCGCTTCTGGACCTGGGTGTAGTAGGTGTTGGCCTCACTCTGGGTGGTCGCGGAATCCGCCTTCGCCATCAGCTTGTCGACATCGTCGTTGTGATATTTGCCGGTGCAGAAGTAGCAGCCGCCGGCCGTCGTGAAGAGGCTGCGCAGAGTGTTCTGCTGGCTGGTGTAGAGCGCTCCCCAGTGTCCGAAGTGCGGTCCGGCGACGGTGGAGTTGGTCAGCGTCGCGTAGTAGGAGGCCCAGTCCGCCGAGGGCTTGGCGACCACCTTGGCGATGCCGAGATTCTGCCGGATCTGGTTGGCATAGGCCTGGTAGAGCGAGTCCAGACCGTCACCGCCCGGGTAGATCAGGTCCATCTCGCCGCTGAATCCACCCGCCTCGGCCAGCAGCTTCTTGGCCTGGGTCGGGTTGAAGGTGCAGTACTGACCGCAGATCCCGGGCTGGGTGCCGGCCATGTCGGGCGGCGTCAGTGCGGTGGCCGGCGTGTACAGGCCGCCGTAGATCGCCTTGTTGACCTCCTGTCGGTTGATCGACATCGAGATCGCCTCGCGGACCCGCGGATCCGAGTATTTCTTGTTCCACAAGGGGAAACCGAGATAGTCGATGCCCGGCGAGTCGAACGAGTACAGATGATCACCGAAGTCGCCCTTGGCGCTGGTCATCTTGTCCGCGGGCAGGAAGACCACGTCGGCGTTACCGGCCTGGACATCGGTGTAGGCGGTGTCCATGTTGGTGTAGCTCTTGAAGGTGACCTTCTGAGTGACGGCCTTGGGGCCCTGGTAACCCTTCCACGCCTGCACGGTGAAGGGCTGGTTGTCCTTCCAGGCCTCGGTCATCTCGTACGGGCCGTTGCCGATCGGCTTGCGGTCGTAGGCCGCCAGATCCTTGTACGCCGCCTCGGGCATCGGGAAGAAGCCGGTCTGGGCCTGGGTGAGCTGCATCGGGAACTGGCTGTCCGGATGGGTCAACTCGACGGTGAAGGTGTCGGTACCGGTGGCCTTCAGACCACTCATCTCGGTCGTCTTCGGCTTGCCCTTGGCCGGGTTGAGGTCGGTATAGCCGACGATCTCGGCGAGCTCGCCGGAGTTCTCCCAGGCGTGCGGGCCGTACGCCTCGTAGTTCCACGCCTTGACGTAGCTCTGGGCGGTGACCGGCTCCCCGTTCTGGAATTTCCAGCCCGAGCGCAGCGTGATGGTCCAGTTCTTGTTGTCGGTTGTGGTGACCGACTTGGCAGCAAGATCGGTCACCTTGTTGCTGTTGTCGATCCAGGTGAGCGGCGCGAAGAGCGCCATCACCTGGTCGAAGGCGACCGTCTGTCGCCCGGGGGTGAGATGGTCCGGTTCACCGGTCGCATAGACCAGGGACGTGTCGGCCGCGCTGCCACCTGCGCTGGCGGAGGTGCCGGTGGGTCCGCAGCCTGCGGCCACCAGGGTGGTCGCGGCGGCGATGGCGATCAGGCCGATTACGGATCGACGCATGGATACTCCTGGCTCGGTGCGGTCGGACCGCACGGCTGTCTGTCGCCGATCCGTCAGCGGCCCGGCGTTGCGCCAACGCTACGGATGCGTACGCTCCAGGTCCATAGAAGTTTCAAAATACGTTGAAACCTTTACACGTACGAAACAGACCAGAAACAACCCATGCCACTACGGATGTAACGAATGCGAAGTGCCCTTGCGGAGTCGGGCTGCGCTCAGCCGACCGACTTCTCGCCCCGCTTCTCGCCCCGCCGGAACGGGCGGACGAAGAACAGGAAGAACCGGACCAGCCACGGAGCCGCTTCGACCCATCCATGCGCAGCCAGGACCGCGTCGACCGGATCGGTCAGCTCCTTGCTCTTGAAGGAGTACGAGTAGCTCGGGACGAGCTGACCGTTGCCGTGGGTGTTGGGCTGCTCCAGGTCGTACTGCCAGGAGGTGTATTCGCCCGTTTCGCCGCGGAGGCTGATGCGGTATTGCGCCAGCTTCTCCGAGGAGCCCATGTTCGCCAGGAACCAGGAGGCAACGATGCGGCCCTTGCGGTCGAGCGACATGGTGAACTTGTCGCCCTCGCTCTTCAGAGCCAGGAGTGCACGAGTGACCTCGGCGGCGGACGAATGCGTGCCATCACCCATAGCTGCATCGTGGCATGAGCGGAGGTCATCCCCCTTTTCAGGGCTGCGGCGGGTTCGCGCCGACCGCGGACGCCCCGACGACTGTCCGGAGGCGACCGCTAGGTTGACGTCATGGCCGATGTCACGATGCCGGATCTCGCCGAAGCGATGCGGTCGACCGTTCGAGATCTGCTCCACAGTCTCGACGCCGGCCAGCGCGATCGCGCACTCTTCGCCTTCGACGCCGACTTCCACCGGCAGTGGACCTACTTCCCCGGCGAGCGACCCGGGCTTCGCCTGGGAGACCTGGGTGCGGAGCAGCTGGACAAGGCGTTGGACCTGTTGCGGCTGATCCACAGTGCCCGCGGCTGGTCGGATGCCCAGATCGTGATCACCATCGAAGCGGTCAAGCACGAACTGTTCCACCAGCAGACCGGACAGCAGGCAGGTCACACGCACGCGCGCCAGCTGCCGTACTGGCTTGCGGTTCTGGGTGATCCCACGGGCGGCGACCCGTGGGCGTGGCGGATCAACGGCCACCATCTGCTGGCGCAGGCCACCGTGATCGGCGACCGAGTCAGCGGGCTGCCGCACTTCTTCGGGGCGTCGCCGGCCACAGTGCTGTCGGGACCGCACAGCGGCCTGCGAGCCCTGCCCCGAGAGGAGGACCTGGCCCGGGAGCTGGTGCTGGCACTGCAGGAGGACCAGCGCCGTACGGCAGTGATCGCTGGGACGGCACCGGTCGACATCGCCACCCGCTGGGATCCGGTCGCGGCACTGCCGCAGCAGCAGCCGAGCGGGATCCCCTATGCCCGGCTGGACCACTTCCAACGCGAGCTCTTCGTCGCCCTGGTCCGGCAGTACCTCGATCGGGCAACTCCGGTGATCGCCGACCAGGCCTGGAACGACATCACCGACGCCGGGCTGGAGAATCTGGCCTTCGGGTGGGCCGGCCCGATCGAGCACGGCACGGGCCACTACTACGCCATCAGCGGTCCGAGCGTACTGATCGAATACGACAACACGCAGGACGACGCCAACCACATCCACTCGGTCTGGCGTGACCTGCGCCGCGATTTCGCCGGCGACCTGCTCGCTCGCCACTACGCCGAGGCTCCGCACCCCGGCGGATCGGTCTAGCGGTACCGGCCGGCTATCCGTCGTCGTTGACCACGCGCAGCGAGTCGATCATGTTCTGCAGGATCCGGAACGCCTGAGCCTGCTCGGATTCGCTCAGGCCGGCCAGCATCCTGACCTCGACCGACCGTACGGCCGCCGACGCCTTCTCCAGGCTGCGCCGGCCTCGCGGTGTCAGTCGCGTGGGGAGCACCTTGCCGATCCGCGCCTGCGGGGGTCGGGTGACGAAGCCGTCGCGTTCCAGCGCCTGGAGCAGCACATTCATCGATTGCCGGGTCACGAACGCACCGCGCGCGAGCTCCGAATTCGACAAGCCGGGCCGTTGGGCCAGCAATTCCAGACACGAGTACTGCGTCACCGTCATGCCGAGCGGACGAAGCACCTCCTCCATCGCGGTCCTCAGAACGCTCGACGCCTCCTTGAGCAGATAGCCCAGGGACGTCTCCAGGTCGACAGTGACACGCGCTTGACTCATGTCAGAATTCTGACATACACTCTGTTGTGTCAGTAAACTGACACGACAGACAGGAGCATCATCATGCCGGCCACCGGCCCCGACTTCATCTCCCTCCAAGCTCGCGACCTCGACGCCTCGCAGGCCTTCTACGAGCGCTATCTCGGCCTGGTCCGGTCACCCACCGGACCCCCACATGCCGTGGTCTTCGAAACCAAGCCGATCGCATTCGCCCTGCGCGACATCGTCCCGGGCACCGATCTCGCATCCGCCGAGCAGCCCGGCATCGGGGTCGCGCTCTGGCTGCACGCCACTGACGTCCAAGCCATCCACGATGCGTTGGTCGCCGACGGCCACACGATCGTCTCCGCACCCATCGACGGGCCCTTCGGCCGGACATTCACCTTCGCCGACCCCGACGGCTACCACGTCACGCTGCACGACCGGGCCTGAGCTGCCTCCCGGCCCTGTCAGCCCACCTCAGGAGGCGGCTGGTCGGGCCATCGCATCCAGCAGCGCGAGCTCGTCGGCCGTCAGCCGGATGCCCGCAGCGGCCACGTTCTCCGCCAGATGGTCCGGGTTGCCGGTGCCGGGGATGGCCAGGACGTGCGGGCCGCGGTGTAGGGTCCACGCGATCCGGATCTGCGCCGGTGTCGCATGGTGCGCTGCGGCGACGGTCTCGAGCTCGCCCCGCCCGGGCTCAGCAGTCGCCTGCTGACCCGGAGCGCCGGCAGCGACCGCGAAGAACGGGACGAACGCAACCCCGTGCTGACCGCACAATTCCAGCAGATCGTCGTCGTCGCGCCGGTTCGTCAGGCCGTACTGGTTCTGGACACAGACGATCTCGGTGATGCCGAGCGCCTCGGTGAGCTGCTCCGCGGTGATGTTGGAGATGCCGATATTGCGGAGCAGGCCGGCGTCCCGCAGCTCGACCAGGGCACCGAGATGCTCCGCGATCGAACCGGGCTCCTTGTCGTGGCCGCTACCCCAGCGCAGATTGACCACGTCGAGTTCGTCACGACCGAGCTGGCGGAGATTCTCCTCGACCTGGCTGCGCAGCTGGTCGGGCCGGGCCATCGGCTCGAACTGCTGATCACGCGATCGCGACGGACCGACCTTGGTGGTGATCACGAGGTCGTCCGGATAGGGCTGCAGGGCCGTATTGATCAGCTCGTTGGAGGATCGGATGGCGCTGAAGTAGAAGGCGGCCGTGTCGATGTGATTGATACCGAGTTCGACCGCCCGGTGCAGGACCGCGAGAGCGTCCGTCCGGCTGTGTGGCGGCTCCCACGGCATGCCCGGCAGCCGCATCGCCCCGAAGCCCAGACGGTTGACGGTCCGGTCGCCGAGTTGCCAGGTGCCGGCGGCAGCAGCACTCGGAGCGTCGGTGTCGGGATTGGTGGTGTCGGGATTGGTGGTGTCGGGATTGGTGGTGTCGGGATTGGTGGTCATGTGTCCAGCTTGCTGGCGACCGACCATGATCCCCACCGATGGCAACAAGCTGCCACCGCCGAGCCGGGTTGTACCCACGGGGCAGAATCTGAGTCATGCCGACTGTCGAATCGGTCACCATCGTGCGTGGCGAGGAAGAGTTGCACCGGCGTACGGAGCATCTGTTCGCTGCTGCCACCGACGTCGCCTGTGCGGCCAACGACCTCTGGGCCTGGGCCTGGCGGCACGGGTCGCGGGACATCACGGCGGCAGCCGCCGCCAGGCCTCGGGGCAGCCTGCGCATGCGCAAGCTCTATCGGGCCGGGCTGCTGCTCGACCCGGTCGCGGCCCGTGAACTTGCCAAGCGCCGGGACCAGTTCGGCGCCGACATCCGACTGACCACCGACGAGATCAACGAGACGATCATCCTCGACGGCCGGCTGGTGATCCTGGCCGGCGACCGGAGCGCCGGCGAGCGCAGCTACAGCGTGATCACCCAGCCGGACACCGTGCAGGGCGTGTCCTCGCTCTTCGAGGCCGCCTGGCGCTCGGCGACGGAATTGGCCGACTTCGACGCCCGGGTGGCCGAGATCCGCCAGATCGCCCCGCAGGTGCTCGATCTCCTCGGCCAGGGAGTCAAGGACGAGTCAGCCGCGCGGGCCCTCGGGCTGGGACTGCGGACCTACCGGCGGCGGGTCGCCGAGCTGATGGGCGCGCTCGGTGCCGAGTCCCGTTTCCAGGCCGGGGTCCGGGCCCGCGAACTCGGGCTGGTCTGATCCGCCCCGACGAGCTGAGTGCCGCACAGACCCCTGAGCCCGTCGAAGCGTCCATCAGCGGCTGTGCGGGTCACTCCGGTTGAGCGTCGCGACAACCTGGTCGTAGTCACCGCGCACTTCACCGAAGCGCAGGAACTTGACATTCTCGACGAGGATCTCGTGAGCGTCGGGAGCCTTGTCCAGCAAGGACATCACTTCGTCGGCGAAATCGTCCAGCGGCATTGCGAAGTCCGATTCGCGTTGCCCGGGCATCAGATCGGTCCGAACCGCCGGCGGCACCAGTTCGATCACCTGGACACCCACCGGCTCGAGCTGCAGCCGGATGGACTCACTGAGCTGGTGGATGGCCGCCTTGGTGGCGTTGTAGGTCGGAGTCACTCGCAGCGGGGTGTGGGCCAGCCCCGACGAGACCGTGATGATCGCGGAGTTCGGACGGGACTGCAGGTGTTGGGTCAACGCGGCGATCAGCCGGATCGGTCCGAGCACGTTGGTGATCACCGTCTCCTCGGCGTCGGCCAGGAAGCCCGGGCCGGTCCAGTCCTCGGCGCGCATGATGCCGGACATCGCCAGCAACACGTTGAGCTCCGGGAACCGGGCGATCACGTCGGAGGTCGCCGTAGTGATCGACTCCGGATCGGCGGTGTCGATCCGGACCGTGCCGAAGCCGTGCTCGGCAGCCAGGCTCTCCAGGAGTTCGGTGCGGCGGCCGCCGATGATCACGACATTGCCTGCCGACTGCAGGCGCTGCGCGAGGGCCAGTCCGATGCCGGAGGTCGCGCCGGGGATGAAGATCGTGTTTCCGGAAATGTTCATGCCCCCACCCTGCCTGTCCATCGGGGGAAGCGGGAGAGACCCGGTGATCGGGGGATCGGCGATCCCTGGCTGCGCCGGCGCCCGCGCGGCACCATGGAACCATGAATCGTGCTGCTCTTGCCGACTTCCTGCGCCGCCGCCGGGAAGCATTGCGGCCCTCCGACGTCGGCCTGATCCCGGGTCCGCGGAGGCGTACGCCCGGATTGCGGCGCGAGGAGGTCGCCGCCCTGACCGGGATGTCGGTCGACTACTACGTACGCCTGGAGCAGCAACGCGGCCCGCAGCCGTCGGAGCAGATGCTGGCAGCCCTGGCACGATCGCTGCGGCTGACCGTCGATGAACGGGACTACCTCTATCGTCTGGCCGGCCACGAAGTGCCGCGCCGCACGCCGCTGGACAGCCATCTCGCCCCGGCACTGCTGCGGGTGCTGGACCGCCTCGAGGACTCCCCTGCGCTGATCATCAACCAACTCGGCGAGACTCTGGTCGCGAACCGGCTGGCGATCGCGATCTTCGGCGACCGGGCCGACCTGACCGGCTGGTCCCGCAGCGAGGTGTATCGCTGGTTCACCGACCCGGCCAGCCGTTCGGTCTATCCGCCGGCTGATCATGCTCGCCAAGCACGCAGTCAGGTCGCCGGACTGCGCGCCGCCTACGGTGCCGCGGGTGATCATTCCCGGGCAGCGGAGTTGGTACGCGTCCTGCTCCTGGAGTCGGCGGAGTTCCGGGAGCTGTGGGAGCAGCACGAGGTCGCACGGCGTTTCGAAGATCACAAAACCCTGGTGCACCCGGAGATCGGCGAGATCGAGGTGGACTGCCAGGCACTCTTCACCGAGGACCAGTCCCAGGCGCTGCTGGTGCTGACTCCGACACCGAACAGCGAGGCCGAGGAGAAGATCCGACTGCTCGCCGTCCTGGGTAACGAGCAGTTCGCCTGATCATCGCTCAGTCGATCACCAGCAGCGTACGGAGCGTCCGCCGGAACTGTGTCGCCGCGGCACCGCTGAGCGGTGCCAGGAATGCCGCCTCCGCCGCGCCGTAAGCAGCATCGGCTTTCCGGCAGAGCGCGAGTCCACGCTCGGTGACGATGATCGCGTTGCGCCGCCGGTCCGCCGGATCCGGCTGCCTGGTGACGATGCCCTTGTCCTCGAGGCCGTCGATCCGCGCGACCACCGTCGTGCGGTCGAGGCCGAGCCGGGCCCCGACCTCCTGTTGGGACAGCGGTTCTCGCCCGACCAGCAGCCGCAGCACGCCGAAATCCCGGCTGTCGATTCCGAGCGGCACGAGTGCTCCGTCGGTCAGCGCGGTGAGGCGCTGATGGGCGTGCTTGACGAGATACCCGAGCGCATCCTCCGGTTCGACGGCAGTCGGCTTGCTTGGCATAACGTGATTCTACCTCTAAGCTGATCGTCAGTACTACTGACAATCAGTCTTCCAACACAAAGGACTCGCGATGATTCTCGTGACCGGCGGAGCCGGATTCATCGGCTCACACACCGTCCGCGCGCTCTACGAGGCGGGTGAGGAATGCGTCCTCCTCCAACGCCGTACTCCACAGCCTCCTCCGCAGCTGGCCGATCTTGGGGTACACATGGCCCAAGGCGATATCACCGACCTGAGGAGCCTCCGCGCCGTCGGACGGCAGTATCCGATCACCGGCATCGTGCATCTTGCGATCACCCTTCCGTGGAGCGATCCGTCAGCCGATCCGGTCGATCGCATCGCGCGTGGCATCGACGGCGTGATCAACATCCTGCGCGTCGGCCGTGCATGGGGTGTCGATCGCGTCACCGTCGCCAGCACCATCGGCGTCTACGGCGCAGCCGCCGGAGCTCTGACCGAGGACCAGCCGCTGCCGCTGCAGCATGTCAACGCCATCCCGACGCTGAAGAAGCTCACCGAACTGGTCGCAGCCCAGGTCGACGCGGAGTCCGATCTGTCGGTGATCACCGCGCGGATCTCCGGCACCTGGGGTCCCGGCGGCCACCTGCCGGACCCGTTCTTCCCTGCACCTTCGCTGGCGTACGCGGCCGCGCACCGGATCGCGCCCGATCTGTCCGGGTTGGTGCATCGGCCGCACGCCGACGATTCGCTCGACCTCTGCTACGTCAAGGACACCGGCCGTGCGCTGGCGCTGCTACAGCTGTCACCGGGTCTGCAGCACCAGACCTACAACGTCGGCTCCGGCAGATCCACCAGCAATGCCGAGGTCGTCGCCGCGCTCGCCGCGGTAGTGCCAGGTTTCGGATTCGATCTTCCCCCCGGTGGACCGGAGCCCCGATGGCTCGACACCACCCGGTTGACCACCGATACCGATTTCGCGCCCGTCTACGACCTGACCGCCGCGGCCGCGGACTACGTCGGCTGGCTGCAGACGAACGAGCGGTAGCCGGATCGGCGGTCAGTCGATGAGCAGCACCAGCTTGGCCCGTACGCCGTCCTCGCCGGCCCGGTGGGCCAACTCGACATCGGCGAGCGGGAAGGTCTGGATCGTCGGGATCACCAACCGGCCGGAGGCGATCAGGTCCCCGACCTGCTCCAGGACGTACAGCGCCCGGCCACTGTCGCCCCGGCTGAAGCGGACGCCGTTGCGCTGCGCGCCGACGAAATCGGCGATCGTGACGACCCGCTCCGGCCCGCCGGTCAGCTTGATCAACTCCGGCAGCACGCCGCTGCCGGCAACGTCGAGCGCCAGATCGACGCCGTCGGGAGCAAGATCACGAACCCGTTCGACCATCCCGGGCCCGTACGTCACCGGCTCGGCCCCGAGCGAACGAAGATGATCCTGACTGGCCGGGCTCCCGGTGCCGATCACCCGGGCGCCGCGGGCGACCGCGAGCTGGACCGCGGCACTCCCGACACTGCCCGAGGCGCCGTTGATCAACACCGTTGCCCCACCCCACACGTCGGACTCGTCCCGCACGCCCAACTCGTCCAGCGCCCGGGCGGCGGTCTCCAGGGCCGACGGGAGCGCGGCGGCCTCGGCGAAGTCGAGCCGATCCGGAACCTTCGCATACGCCGAGAGGACCGCCAGCTCCGCTTGGGCTGCGCCGTCGGTGGAGAATCCGAAGACCCGGTCGCCGACCGCGACGTCACGGACGCCGGGCCCGACTGCGTCGACCTCTCCCGCTGCCTCGTAGCCGAGCGTCTGAGGTAGGTCGGGATCCATCAGTCCCTGCCGTTTCTTCCAGTCGCTGGCGTTGATCCCCGCGGCACGGACAGCGATCCTGATCTGCCCGGGTCCCGGCACCGGGTCAGGAAGGTCGACGATCTCGAGCACCTCCGGACCGCCGAAGCGGCTGAAGCGAACGGCTTTCACAAGCTCGACTCTAGCGGCGCTACCGGTTGCCCTGCCCGCCCGGCAGGTCGCCGGTCGCCAGCAGATGCTCAGCGACGTCGCCGACCTTGCGCTGGCTGTTGCGGGCGGCCCGGCGGAGCTGGTTGAAGGCGGACACCTCGTCGAGGTGGTCCCGGGCCATCAGATAGCCGATGCCGCGCTCGATGACGACCCGGTAGTCGAGGGCGTACTGCAGTTGCTCAGCCAGTTCGCCGGCCCGGTGCGCGGACAGCGAGGCCGCAAGTGCCGCCTCGACGACGTCGCCGTAGCGGCTCAACGCAGCGTGCTCGCCCGACGTCCATTCGTGTGGCTCGGTCAGATAGACGTCCAGGGTGCCCACCGGGGCGCCGCCGAGCGCTATCGGCACCCCCAGCACCGCCCGGACCCCGTGCGGCCGGATCAGTGTCGCCAACCGGGGCCACCGGCTGTCGGTCGTCACGTCGCTGCTAGGAACGATCTGGTTCGTCACGAACGCCTGGGTGCAAGGCCCCTGGCCGGTCTCGGACTCGACGATCTCGAGGATCCGACCGGGCCCGTCGGAGGCCGCGACGTAGCGGGTCATGTTCTGCTCGTCGGCCAGCATGATGCCGGCACCGGACACCCCGAAGAGGTCGACGCAGGCATCGACCACCGCCCGCAATGTCGGCAGCAACTCGTCAGCAGTGCCCCGACCGGCCAACCGTTGCAGGCTGGTGGTCAGCGCCTGCGGGTCGATGACACTCATTCGGCAGCCTCCACGTCGTCGCCTGGACGCTCCAGGTCCTGTTCCCCGGCAGCGCCGGATCGCGACGAGCCGCCCAGCTGGCGCTGCAGTCGATTGACCCGGCCGGCTGTGGCCCGGGCCTGGGCGACCGTCTTGAGCGCGAGCCCGATGACGTCGGCATAGGCCTGGTTGGCGCGCAGCTGCGGCTCGGTCCAGGTATGGGCGCGCAGCAGGACGGCATTCAGATTCCCGATCGTCTGCTGGTCCACCCGGACCGGCGACGACAGCACTGCCCGAATGCCGCTGCCCTGCACCCGCGACTGCAGCAGCGGATAGCGATCGGAGGTGGACAGATCTGCGACGGCGACGGCAGCGCCGGTCCGCTGTGACTCGACCCCGGGACCCTCGCCGGATTCGGCCTGGGCACGCTCCAGCAGGTCGGCGATCTCATCGGTCGCGCCGACCCGGTGCAGTCGGTCCCTGTCATCGAGGAGCATCAGTCCAACAGTATCCACGCCCAGCACCTCGACGGCCGCCGTCAACAGCTGGTCGACGCGGGTCAGCAGTTCGGAATCGGTGAGAACCTCGCGGCCGCCGGCCAACGCCAGCAGTGGTTCGGTTCCTCTGATCAGTGGCCCGTCGGCAAAGATCTCGTCACCATCCGCTGTTGGGCTGTCGCCCGTCGGGCCGCTCATTGGTCCTTCTCCGATCCCTTCGTCGGCGCCGTCAGCCCCAGATCCTGGCCGCCGACCGGCAGCTGCGATGCCAACATCGCCAGCACGTCGGCGTCGGCCGCCACGTCGTGTCCGGCGTGCGCGTCGACCAGGATCCTGGAGAGTTCCCGGACCTTCACGTTGGAAGTCTGTGACAACCGGACCAGCAGTTGCCAGGACTGTTCCGGCGGGCAGCGGAACCGATGAGCCAGGATACCGATCGCCACACCGATCACCCGCTGACTGGCGAGCGCCTCCCTGAGCTGGGCGACCTCTGCCTCGGCCGCGCGCAACCGAGTCATCAGCTCGGCAACGTCGGGGATCCCGCACTCCGGCTCCGCCGACTCGTGGCCGCCGATCGGAAGAGTTTCGATGGGGTGGCCGGAGAGCGCCGGGGCATCGTGTCCAGACATACAGATCAACCCCGATTGAGGGTCGTATCCGCGGACACAGGGCGGAGACGTAGAAGCGGGTCGAGCAGGAAATCGAATCGAACATACCAGCCGGCACCGCAACCGAAGGCACCAATGCCCGGCCGCTGTCCGCGGTGCCGCGGACAGGCCGAAGCGATCCGTCAGCGGTGCTTGGCGCTGAAGGCCGCAGCACTGTGGGCCCGGCTCGAAGAGCCTCCCGTCGAACGGGCCGAAGAGCCTCCCGCCGGACGCGCCGAAGAGCCTCCCGCCGGACGTGTCGTCGAGCGCGGCGTCGACCGTCGGCGACGACGCTGGGACGTGGTGCCAGATTTGCGGGCCGACCCCTCCGGCCGCGGTGTGCCGCCCTGGCGTCCGGCATGTGGCCGCCGGCCGCCGGCCGCTGCGGTGGTGCCCGGACCGGGGTCCGCGGTCGGGCCCGAGAGGGTCCGAGGGCCAGGGGCCAGGTCGGCCAGCACCGCGGCGTCGGTCGACATGACCTTGGTGACGGTCGGCCTGATGCCCGCTGCCCGGGTCAACTGCTGGACCTGCTGCACCTGATCGGGCGTCGCCAAGGTCACCACGGTGCCGGACTTGCCGGCCCGAGCGGTGCGCCCGGAGCGGTGCAGGTACGCCTTGTGCTCCACCGGCGGATCGGCATGGATCACCAGCGCCACATCGTCGACGTGGATGCCGCGGGCTGCGATGTCGGTAGCCACCAGCGTCGAGACCCGGCCCTCGTGGAATGCGTCGAGATTGCGGATCCGTGCGTTCTGGCCGAGATTGCCATGCAACTCCACCGCCGGGACACCACCCTGGTTGAGCTGCCGGGCGAGCGTACGGGCGCCGTGCTTCGTACGAGTGAAGATGACGGTCCGCCCGGGTGCACTGGTCAGGTCGATCAGGACCGGCAGCCGGCGATCTCGCGGCAACTGCAGGACGTGGTGGCTCATCGTGTTCACCGGCGACTGCGCGGAGTCGGCCTGGTGGACCCGGGGATCGGTCAGGAACTGCTTGACCAGGGTGTCGACGGCCTTGTCCAGGGTTGCCGAGAACAACATCCGCTGCCCGTTCGGCGGCGTCTTGGTCAGCAGCCGTCGGACGGCAGGCAGGAATCCGAGGTCGGCCATGTGGTCGGCCTCGTCGAGCACCGTGATCTCGATGTCGGACAGCGAGCACTGGCCCTGGCTGATCAGGTCTTCCAAACGGCCGGGGCAGGCCACGACGATATCGGTCCCGCGGCGGATGGCCGCCACCTGGCGACCCGGGCCGACGCCTCCGAAGACGGTGCACGAGGTGAGCTTGGCCTCACGGGCCAGGGGCTGCAACGCCTCGTCGATCTGGGTGGCGAGCTCACGGGTGGGAGCCAGGATCAGCGCCCGCGGAGCGCCGCGGCGAGCACTGGCGCCGCCCGCCAGCCGGGCAACCAGCGGGACCAGGAAGGCCAGGGTCTTGCCGGAGCCGGTACGACCGCGGCCGAGGACGTCCCGGCCGGCCAGGGCGTCCGGGAGGGTCGCCTCCTGGATCGGGGTGACGGAGTCGAAGCCAAGATCGGTGAGGACGGATGCCAAGCGTGCGGGCACGCCCAGTTCAGCGAAGGAAGTCAAGATCAAACACAATCCAGGAGAGCGATCCCGCCGATAACCGGAACCGGTGGACCCGGCAGGTTGCGTACGGAGCGGACGGATCCGACTCGACGCACGGGCAACCCGCGGCAGGAATCTGACAAGTTGCGCTCTCCAGGATAGCGGAGGCAACCCAACGGTCAGGACATCGGTCAGAGCTTGCGCATCTTGCGGTAGGGGCTGCTGACGCGGATCCGCTGCTGATCCTGGAATTCGACGGTCGTCGTTCCGGTGTCGACATCGGTCACGCGACCCAGGCCGTACTTGTCGTGGGAAACCCGATCACCGACGGTGAACTGGTCGATCACCGGCTCCGGTCGGGGCTTGAAGGGACTCGTGGCGAGGTGTGGACGACCAGGTCCAGGCTTTGTTGTCATTACCGCCAGTATGCGCCTGTCCCGGCGAGATTGCGGCGTCGGGGCCGAAACCTTGGTGCTGACCCCGCATGGGCTCCGGGAGTCTTGACTTCACCACTGCCGTGGTGCAGCGTTCTCCGTGCCTCCCGACGACCACCGATCACCGCGATCGAGGCCCCTCGCGTCGAAGGCGGCACCCCTACCATCCTGATCACCGACACCGACGTCACCGCGGTCCACAACGGCACCGGCGAAATCCTCAGCGAACACGACATCGAACCCACCAAGACCTACTGGCGCAACAAACAAAAAGAGCCCGGCCACAGGCCGGACTCTCAACAATCTCAACAATGACGCGACTCACCTATCAACGATGACCCGACTCATCACAAAAGTGGAGCTAAGGGGATTCGAACCCCTGACCTTCGCATTGCGAACGCGACGCTCTACCAACTGAGCTATAGCCCCGGATGCTGCTCCTCCGGCCTCACCGGCCGAAGTGCGCGAGCCAGCCTAACATCGGCCGGTGAGGCGGTGCGAATCGAGCTCCGGCGCACGCCCTCGACCGTCAGGCGCCGGAAGCGCGACGAAGAACGGCCGCCTGATCGTCGTGCTCATCGGCGGACTGATCCGTCTGCTCCGGTGACGTGGTCGGCTTCGCCACCTCGACCACCTGGTCAGGTGTGGACACAACCTCGGGCGTCGGGCGATCGGCGGTCACGGGGCCGGTACGCAGCTGCACCGAGAGCTCCGGCGCGGACAGGTCGATGGTGCGAACGGTCCGAGGTGCGAGCGGCTTGGACACGTAGGTGGGCATGGTGATCGGCAGCGGGTCCCAGAGTCCGCCGGGCTGCGTGCGGCCGGACTGCTTGTCCGTCTGAGCGTTCCCGCCCGAGGTCACGGTCACGTCCTTGATCAGGTCGGCGACCTGCCGGCGGTTGAGCACGACCGTCGCCTCGTCGCTACCGGCCCGGATCCGGGCGAATCTCTCGTCCAGCTGGCGATGCATGGCGGCGACGGTGAAGCGGGATACCCCGAAGAAGGCGATCACCAATCCGCCGGGGATCGCGATCGTCCACCACGGTGCCAGGTGCATCACCCAGACCACGACGGCTGCCGTCAGCATGATCATCAGCGCCAGCAACACCCGGCGCCGCCGCATTGCGGCATCGCGCTCGAGTCGGCGCAGCTCACGGATCGCTGCCCGTCGGGTCAGTGGTGTGGACACCTCGACCTCGCCCATCACCTCGAGATCCTGGTCCAGCAACGGCGCCGAACCGGAACGGATGATACGCATGGAATCGGAGAAACGATCATGAGGATCGCTCTCCGGCTGACTGACGTCTTCCTTGCGGCGCAGGTAGTTCGGGATCAGGTAGGCAAGCCATGCGAAGGCGATGGCTGCATAGATCAGACCTGTCGTACCCACGCGACAAACCGTAGGTGACAGGAGGGGCGCGATCCGTCACGTGCCCCGGTGTGTCGCAAGGTCGCTCAGGCTCCCTCAGCCGGCTCTGATCCCGGGACGGCCTGTTGATCTTGATTTCGGGTCAGTTCCCAGCGGTTGATCATCCCGTCGCCGACCTCGTCGGAGTTGAGCGCGAAGATCAGATGATCACGCCAGTCACCGTCGATGTGCAGGTAGCGCGGTCGCAACCCTTCGGGCCGGAAGCCGAGTTTCTCCACCACCCGAAGGCTTCTGGCGTTCTCCGGCCGGATCGCGACCTCGATCCGATGCAACCGCAGCACGTCGAAGCAGTAGTCCATCGCCATCGCGACCGCTGTCGGCACCAGTCCCCTGCCCGCCCAGCGTTGATCAACCCAGTAGCCGATCTGGGCCGAGGCGGCCGAGCCACCGACGATCCCGCTGACGGTCAGCTGTCCGGCCAGCACCGGGCGGCTGGAACGGCTGTGCTGTTCCGGCTGGTAGATGATCAACCACGGCAGCATCCGGCCCTGCCGTGCCTGCCGGTTCAGGTGACGGATCAAGGACCCGTACGTTTGCGGCCCCGGCGTCGCGTGCTGCGGCAGCGTGGCCTCCCACGGACGCAGCCAACCTGCGTTGTGCCGCCTTACCTGCTCCCAGTCCCCGGCATCGCGATGCCGCATCGGCCGCAGCGTGACGTCTCCGTGGTGCAGCACGACCGGCCAGCGCTGGTCGGCAAAGCCCTCGGCCATCAGTGATCACCGCCGCGAAGCTGGCTGATCGCATGATCGAGCAACGGCAGCAGCACGGCCATTCCATCACGGGCACCACCCCGGGAGCCGGGCAGATTGACCACCAGGCTGCTGCCCGCGGTGCCCGCCGTCCCCCGGCTGAGGACGGCCGACGGGACACCGTGGTCGACGCCGTACCGCGCGATCGCGGCAGCCAGGTGCGGGATCTCGCGCTCCAGCACCCGCCGGGTCATCTCCGGCGTGTGGTCACCTGGGTTCAGGCCGGTGCCGCCGGTGGTGATGATCACCGCGCGACCCGCGTCAACCAGCTGTCGCAAGATCTCGGCAACCGGCTCGCCGTCGGGCACCACGTGCGGATCACCGACCTGGTAGCCGGCCTCCCGCAGCGCGTCGACGATGATCGGACCCGAGGTATCGGCATACACCCCGGCCGCGGCACGGGTGGAGATCGTGATCACCGCAGCGGATCGGGCGTCCAAGTCCTGCTCAGACACTGTCGCCTCCGGCATCAGTGCCGTCAGCGTGATCGGGCCCGCTTCGCCGCCAGTCACCCCGCCGGCCACCACCCTTGGCCTCGACCCGCACGTCAGTGATCACCGCGGCCCGGTCGATCGCCTTGATCATGTCGATCACCGACAGCGCGGCCACCGAGACTGCAGTCAGCGCTTCCATCTCGACGCCGGTCCGCCCGGTCGTCCGGACGGTCGCGGTAATCGAGACACCGGTGTCGATCACCTCGAGATCAAGATCGACACCGGTCAGCGGCAAGGGATGACACAAGGGGATCAGGTCGGGCGTCCGCTTGGCGCCCTGGATGCCGGCGATCCGGCCGACCGCCAGCGCATCGCCTTTCGGAACGGCGTTGTCCCGCAGTGCGGCGACTGCCTCGGCCGACAACCTGACCTGACCGGTGGCCGTCGCCTCGCGGCGGGTGACATCCTTGTCGGACACATCGACCATCCGGGCGGTGCCGGTCGCGGTCAGATGTGGGAGATCGCTCATTGCCCCACCGGGCCGATCATGATCATCCGTCCTCGAGCAACAGCCACGCCTCGACCTGGTCACCGGCGGCGACGAATTCCGTGTCCTCGCCGAGCAGCAGCAGGGCGTTGGCGCCGGCCAGACCACCGAGCAGATGCGACCCGTGACCGCTGGCCAGGTCGGCGATCAGCTCGCCGTTGTCCCCCTCGGCAACCACGCCGCGGGCGAACTGCAGCTTGTCGGGTATCGAGCTGATCCCACGTGCCGCCGTCGCGATCACGGGCCGGCGCAGGTAGGAATCGACCCCAGCCAGCTTGCGCAGAACCGGTCGTACGAAGGCCTCGAACGAGACGAACGCACTGACCGGATTGCCCGGCATCATGATGATCGGCGTCTGGTCGTCGCCGATCAACCCGAAGCCCTGTGGTTTGCCCGGCTGCATCGCGACGGTGGTGAAATCGGTGGCGCCCAGCTCGGGCAGCACCTGCTTGACGATGTCGTAGTCACCCTGGCTGACGCCGCCGGTGGTGAGGATCAGGTCGGCGCGGACAAGCTGGTCGTTGATCACTTGCTTGAGCCGCTCCGGGTCGTCCGGCACAAGGCCGACGCGGAACACCTGGGCCCCGGCAGCCTTGGCCGCCGCGGCCAGCATGTAGGAGTTGGAGTCGTAGATCTTCTGGTCGCCCTGCAGCACGAACCCCGGTTCGGTCAGCTCGTCGCCGGTGGAGATCACGACGACCCGGGGACGTGGGCGCACCATCACCTTGTCGATGCCGATCCCGGCGAGCAGCCCGATCGAACGGGACGCCAGCCGGTCACCGGCGCGCAGCACGACCTCGCCCTCGTTGATGTCCTCGCCGACCCGACGCACGTTGCTGCCCGGATCCAGTGCCTCGACGATCCTGACGTCCTGTTCGCCGCGGTCGGTGGCCTCGTACGGCACAACCGTGTCCGCGCCCTCCGGCAGCATGGCACCGGTCATGATCTTCATCGCGGTCCCCGGTGACAGGCTGTGCGGCGCCGGCGCTCCGGCCGGGACCTCGCCGACGACCGGCAGGCTGGTCGGCGAAGCGACCGACGCCAGGTGGATGTCCTGGGCCCGGACGGCGTAGCCGTCCATGGACGAGTTGTCGAAGCGGGGCAGGCTGATCGCCGAGACCACGTCCTCGCACAACGTCAGTCCGACGGCGTCCAGGATCTGCTGACCGAAAGGCGGCAGTGGTTCGATGCAGCTGAGCAGATAATCGCGGTGGTCGACCACCGAGCGCATCCCACCGGGCCCCGGCGCCGGCGGCTCCGGCAGCCGGAACGGCTCCGGCTCCTCGACGGGCTGGTCCTTGACACGCTTGCGGCCGAACAAAGGCATGCTCCAAACCCTAGCCGCGATGACTATCGCTACGTTGGAGCCATGGCCAGCGCGGCACCCGCTGTCGAGTTGGAGATCGGCCCGTACGGGGTCCGGATCTCCAACCCCGACCGCGTCTACTTCCCCGCCCGCGGCGAGACCAAGCTCGACCTCGCCCACTACTACCTCAGCGTCGGTGACGGAATCGTCCGGGCGTTGCGCGAGCGGCCCTGCATGCTGCACCGGTTCCCGACCGGCGTGTCCGGCGAGAAAGTGCACCAGAAGCGACTGCCGCGCGGCGCCCCACCCTGGGTGGAGACCGTCCGGGTCGAATTCCCGCGCTACAACCGGCATGCCTACGAGCTGTGCGTGACCGACATCGCCCAGGTGATCTGGGCGGTCCAGATGTCGACCGTCGAATTCCACCCGTGGAACAGCAGGCGGGCCGACACCGAGAAACCGGACGAGTGGCGGATCGACCTGGATCCCGGCGACGAGTGCGATTTCGCGACCGTACGGCGGGTCGCCCACGTCGTTCACCAGGTGCTCGACGAGCTCGGTGCCACCGGCTGGCCCAAGACCTCCGGCGGCTCCGGGATGCACATCTACGTCCGGATCCCACCCGAGCACGGCTTCTCCGAGGTGCGCCGGGCCGCGCTGGCCTTCGCCCGCGAGGTCGAACGCCGGATCCCCCAGGACACGACGACCGTCTGGTGGCGCAGGGACCGCGATCCGCGCAAGCTGTTCATCGACTACAACCAGAACGCCCGGGACCACACCATCGCTGCCGCATACTCGGTCCGCGGCAACCCGGACGGCACGGTCTCCGCGCCGATCGGATGGGACGAGATCGACGATGCGGCCCCGGGCGATTTCACCATCGCCACCATGCCCGGTCGGTTCGCCGAGCTGGGCGACCTGCACGCCGGGATCGACGAGGCGGTCTTCTCCATCGACCCGTTGCGGGAGTGGGCCGACCGGGACGAGCGGGAGGGCGCCGAGACGCCGCCGGTCCCCGAGGAATGAGCGGCAGTCAGCGCCCACAGCCGCTCACTACGATGGGCCGGGTGTTCCGGCCACTGCAGTCCCCCGCCGACGTCGCCGCAATAGCCGAGGCCAAGCGGGTGCTCCGCCGGGCCCTGGTGGAGCGGCGCCGGGTGCATCCCGACGAGCAACGCGCTGCCGATGATGCCGCCCGGTTCGAGCGGATCCGGGAGTTCTTCGGCAGCAGCGCGTTAGGGACCGCGGCCAGCTATTTCTCGGTGCCGCCCGAGCCCGGCACCCTGCAGGCGATCGCCTGGCTGGCCAGCCGGGACGTACGCGTCCTGCTTCCTGTCCTCACCGAGCCCGAGGAGCCGTCGGGGATCTTCGGGGCACCGGACTGGGCCCCGTACGCCGGTCCGGACCGGTTGCAGCAGGGCCGCCTCGGACTGATCGAGCCAACAACCTCACCGGTGGGCGCCGCCGCGCTGGCCGAAGCCGAGTTGATCATCGTTCCCGGCGTTGCCGGAAGCGCCGAGGGTGACCGGCTGGGCCGCGGTGGCGGCTGGTACGACCGGGCGCTGCGGCATGCCGCCCGTTCAGCGGTGACGGTGTTGCTGCTCAACGACGACGAGGTGCTGGACGTGATCCCGGCGCATCGCCACGACCGCCGGGTGGATGTGATCATCACCCCGACCCGGATCCTCGATTGCGGCTGAGGTAAATTCCGCACTGCGGAGGGGAGCTCACGGTTGCTGAAATCAATCTTTTGGCCGGTGCTCGCTCCTGCATTTCTCTACGCCTGTGGCACCGGTGCGCTGACCCCGGTGATCGTGCTGGCGGCCTTGTCCCTGGGTGCTCATCAGGCAGTCGCCGGTGCCATCGTCACCGCTGCCGCGGTTGCCGCCGGCGTGGCTGCCATCCCGGCCGGCTATGTGATCAACTCCCTCGGCGAACGCCGCAGCATGATCGGTGCCACGGCGGTTGCTGCAGCGTTGACGGCCGTCAGCGTCTTTGCTCTCGTCACCCACAACGGATCGTCGCTGCCGATCTTCATCGTCGCGGTCGTGCTGGTCGGGTCGATCGAGGTGGTCTGGAGCCTGGCCCGGCAGGCGTTGATCGCCGAGACGGTCGAGCGCGAGTCGATGGCACTGGCGATGACGAGTCTGGGCGGCGCGGCGCGCGCCGGTCAGCTGGTCGGGCCGTTGATCGGTTCGGTGCTGTTGCTGAAACTGCCGCTGTATTCCGTCTTCATCATGCACATCTTCCTGGCGCTGGCGGCGACGGTGCTGATCGCCTTCGGCCCGGCGGATCCGCCCAAGCGCAAGCCCGTCGGTAGCGGCCGTGCCAACCGGAAGCTGCAGGTCCGCTGGAGTGCGGTGTTCCTGGCCGGCTTCGCGATCATGACGCTGTCGATGGCCCGGCAGGGCAAGAACGTGATCATCCCGCTCTGGGGTGATCATCTGCATCTGACCGCGAGTTCGATCTCGCTGATGGTCGCGCTCGGGTCCGCGGTCGAGCTGATCCTGATCTACCCGGGCGGCCGGCTGAAGGACAGCCTCGGCCGGGTGAGCACGTTCGTTGCCTGCGTCACGCTGCTCGGCATCGGCTTCGCGATCCTGCCGATCGGCGGGACGATCGCTTTCTTCATCATCGGCGTCGCCGTGGCCAGCGTCGGCAACGGGCTCGGTGCCGGGATCAACATGACCTTCGGCGCCGACCTGAGCCCGTCGGTTGGGCGGGCCAAATTCCTCGGCTACTGGAATGCGCTGGGACAGGTCGGATCGCTGCTCGGTCCGGGCCTGATCAGCGTGCTGATCGCGGTGGCGAGCCTGCCGGTCGCCGTCCTGTCGTTGGCCGCTGCACCGCTGGTGGGCGGCATCTGGATGGCCGGCTTCCGGCACCGGATCGGACTGCCCGGTCGGCGCCGGGTGATCATTCCGGCACCCGATGCGGTGGCCGACGAGTCCCAGTCCCAGTAGTCTCGCCGGAGGACCGACGGAGTTCCGACCGTCGGCGCAGACCGGCAGCGCGCAGGAGGAACTGATGGCGGGCAACAGAGCTGTTACCTATGTCGGTTCGGGCAGGGTCGAGGTCCATGACATCGACTATCCGGGCCTGGAATTGCGGGACGGGCCGGGGGTCAATCCGGCCAATGTCGGCAGGAAGACACCGCACGGCGTGATCCTGAAGAACGTCGCCACCAACATCTGTGGCAGTGACCAGCACATGGTGCGGGGGCGTACGACCGCACCCGAGGGGTTGGTACTGGGACACGAGATCACCGGTGAAGTCGTCGAGACCGGTCCCGATGTCGAATTCATCAAGGTCGGCGACCTGTGCTCGGTGCCGTTCAACATCTCCTGCGGACGCTGTCGCAACTGCAAGACGGGCAAGACCGGCATCTGCCTCAACGTCAATCCGGACCGGCCCGGTTCGGCGTACGGCTATGTCGATATGGGCGGTTGGGTCGGCGGGCAGGCCGAGTACGTCATGGTCCCCTATGCCGACTGGAACCTGCTGAAATTCCCGGACAAGGACCAGGCAATGGAGAAGATCCTCGACCTGGCCATGCTCTCCGACATCTTCCCGACCGGCTATCACGGCTGCGTTTCGGCCAAGGTGACCACCGGATCCACCGTCTACATCGCCGGAGCCGGACCGGTCGGTCTGGCGGCGGCAACCTCGGCGTTCCTGCTGGGCGCCGCCGCGGTGATCGTCGGCGACCTGAACGCGGACCGGCTGGCCAAGGCCAGGAGCTTCGGCTGCGAGACGGTCGACGTCTCCCAGGGCGAGCCGCAGGATCAGATCGAGCAGATCCTCGGCATCCCGGAGGTGGACTGCGCGGTCGACGCCGTCGGGTTCGAAGCACGAGGGCACGGCCCGGATGGCGCTGCGGTCGAGAAGCCGGCCAGCGTGTTGAACTCACTGATGGAAATCACCACAGCCGGCGGCTCGCTGGGAATCCCCGGCTTGTACGTCACCGGTGATCCCGGTGCGCAGGAAGAGGCCGCCAAGGTCGGATCGCTGTCACTGCGGCTCGGGCTCGGGTGGGCCAAATCGCATGCGTTCTTCACCGGCCAGTGTCCGGTGATGCAATACAACCATCAGTTGATGATGGCGATCCTTCACGACCGGGTGCAGATCGCCAAGAACGTGGACGCCACCCCGATCCCCCTCGAGGACGCACCCAAGGGCTACGCCGACTTCGATCATGGCGCCGCCAAGAAGTTCGTCCTCGATCCGCACGGTTTGATCAAGGCGGCCCATCCGGACCTGGCGGTCGGCGCGTGACCATGAGTCAACCGGTGCTGAACTACGAGTGGTTCGCCTTCCCGGAGGATCCTGCCCACACCGACGGGTGGGCCCACCATGGCGTCGCGATAACCACCGACGGCCGCGTCGTGACGTTCGCGCCCGGTGGTGACGAGGTGGTGATCTTCGACGTCGACGGCAACATCCTGGACCACTGGCCGACCGGACTGACCGAGGGACACGGCATCTCGGTGTCCCACGACGCCGACGGTGATCATATCTGGATCGCCGATCCGGGAAGCAAGATGATCACCGAATCACCGGGCCACTACCAGGGCTTCACACCCGGTGATCACGGCCGGGTCGCCAAATTCGACCTGACCGGTCGGCTCGTCCTGGAGCTCGGGCTACCCGACCATCCGGCCTACGCAGCCGGGCGGTACGCACCGACGTCGGTGGTGGCCGATTCGGTGGCCGACGGCGGCACCGGCATGATCTTCGTCGGCGATGGATACGGCGCCAGCCTGGTGCACGTCTTCGGCACCGGCGGTGGTTACCGGCAGACCCTGTCCGGCGACTTCGACTGCCCACACAGTGTCTTCATCGACCGGCGCCGCAGCGAACCGGAACTCTATGTCGCCGATCGCGGTCACGAACGACTCCAGGTCTTCGGACTGGACGGTCAGCTGCACCGGATCTGCGGTGAAGGACTGCTGCGTGGACCCTCGGCATTCGCGGTCCGCGACGACGAGTTGATCATCGCCGAGCTCCAGGCCCGTGTGGCCGTGCTCGACATCGATGATCAACTTGTTGGCTACATCGGCGCCGACGACGATGCACCGGCACGTCCCGGGTGGCCCAACGCCATCTCGGCGGACGGCTCGACCATCCGTCCCCCGCTGCAGCCGGGCCGCTTCAACTCCCCGCACGGCGTCGCAGTGACCGCCGACGGAAGGATCATCGTCGGCGAATGGCTCATCGGTGGGCGCGTCAGCAGGTTGACCGACAGAGCCTGAAGTCCGGACAAGTCGCGGGATCTATTGATCGTCTGCAAGTCGTTCGATCTTGCGCTCGAATACGCCACGCTCGCGGCTGTTGGCGGTCAGGCGTGCAGCCAGTTCGAGCTCCTGCCGCGCCTCATCCCGGCGGCCCACTCTGATCAACAACTCGCCGCGGACACTCGGAAGCAATTGGGATCCCCGCAACACGTCCCGGGCGACAAGATCATCGACAATCGGCAACGCCTGCTGCGGTCCGTAGGCCATCGACATGGCGACCGCACGGTTCAGCTCGACGATCGGGGACGGCGCGATCCGGCCGAGAGCCTCGTACAAGATCACGATCCGGTCCCAGTCGGTCTCCTCGACCGACCGCGCTGCGGCATGGCAGGCCGCGATCGCCGCCTGCAGTCCATACGGTCCGAGACCTTGACCGAACGACTCCGCCTTGGCCAGTGCAGCCATCCCTCGTCGGATCGCCGACCGGTCCCAGCGCCGTCGGTCCTGCTCGGCGAGCAACACCGGTTCGCCGTCAGGACCGATCCGCGCCGGAAACCGGGCTGCGGTCAGCTCGCACAGCGCCAGCAGGCCGTACGTCTCGGGCCGGTCCGGATCCAAGTGCGCCATCACATTGGCCAGTCGGATCGCCTCGATAGCAAGATCAGCAGCCAGCAGGTCATCGCCGATGGACGCGTTCGCTCCTTCGGTGAAGATCAGGTAGATGACGTTGAGCACCGAGGAGACGCGCTCGTCGCGTTCGGCCGCCGAGGGTAGCCCGTACCGCACTCCGGCGGCGCTCAGGGTCTTCTTCGCGCGGGTGATCCGCGCCTGGATAGTCGGCACCGGCACCAGGAACGCCCGCGCGATCTGATCACTCCCCAACCCGGCAACCACTCGCAGCGTCAGCGCGATCTGGGACTCCTTGGACAGCACCGGATGACAGGCGATGAAGAGCAACGCCAGCCGGTCGTCCCCGACGCGGTCCGGGTCGAGAAGATCGTCCGGCGCTCCCGCGGGCACGCCGGCTGTGGCGTCGCGCGCGAGTTGGGCGTACTTCTCGTCCCGCGTGTTGTTGCGACGAAAGCTGTCGATCGCCCGGCGCCTGGCGACAGCGAGCAGCCAGCCGGCCGGGGTGGCAGGGACGCCATCCCGCGGCCAGCTGACAAGCGCCTCCGCCAATGCCTCCTGCGCGACGTCCTCCGCCAGCGCGAAATCACCGGTGTAACGGGCCAGCGCGCCGACCATCCGGGCGGAGTCGATCCGCCAGACCGCCTCGACCGTCCGGCGGACCGATTCAGGGTCGTTCACAACTGACCGTGCGCTTCACGCCAGGCCCGTTCCCTCTTGATCCATTCGTTGTCCTGCGGGAATTCGTCGATCTCGGCCACCCTGCGGATCTCGACCTTGCTGCCCGGCCCGGCCAGCGGAGCCCGCTTGGCCCACTCGACCGCCTCCTCCTGGGACGCAACGCTGAGGATCCAGAAGCCGCCGAACAGCTCCTTCGTCTCGCCGTACGGTCCATCCGTCACGACCGGCGGCTCGACCTCGTAGTCGACGACCACCCCGGGGCCCTGGTCGAGTCCTTCGGCCGCCAGCAGCACGCCGGCGTTGATGAGGTCGTCGTTGTAGCGCCCCATCGTCTCCAAGATCTCCTCGAACGGGACACCCTCGTACATCTTCGAGGTCTCATCCGTCGAGCGCATGATCAACATGTACTTGGCCACGATCCGATCCTCCATCGGTTGCGGGTCCGCTCCGTAGGGAACCCTCTCACCATCAGGTCGAGTGGGACCAGTGCTCGATCGACATGTCTGGGCACTTTCACTGTCCGATTCGTACAAGACAGCTGACAGCCGGACCTCTACCGTCGAAATCTCACGAGCAAGGTCGGCGTCATCATCAGGAGGAACGGTGACCAACACACATCACGCCATCTCATACGTCGAGTTCGGGGCCACAGATCTGCCGGCCACCCGAGCTTTCTACCAGGCGGTCTTCGGCTGGGAGTTCAACGACTACGGCGGCGCCTACGCCGGCATCAAGACACCCAGCGGCGACGGCGAAGTCGGCGGTTTCAACCCGACCTCGGCACCGGGCGACACCGGCAGTCCGCTGGTGCTGCTGTTCTCCGAAGACCTGGACGCGACACTGGTGTCAGTGCAGGATGCCGGTGGTGCTATCGCCGCCGGCCCGTACGAGTTTCCCGGCGGGCGCAGATTCGAGTTCACCGATCCGAGCGGAAACCGACTCGGCGTCTACTCCGAGAGCTGACGGGCGCTGGTCGTCATGAGGACTTGACCAGCTCCCCCGGCGTCGTTGCTGCGAACCGTTTGACGTGGCGGGTCAAGTGCGCCTGGTCGGCATATCCTGCCAGCGCACCGGCCTCAGCCGGTCGGGCGCCGGCCGACGGGAGCGCGTGCGCGCGACAGAACCGGCACAGCGATCTCAGGACGGATGCGGAGGTGCCGAAAGTCTCGATGCAGAAGCGGTGCAGCCTGCGTTGGGTCCAGCCCAGTGTCTGGGCCATCGTGCGGACTGAGAGGTCCCGGCGCGCCAGCTCCGAGATCACGTCGGCCGTTCGTACGGTCTCCGGGTCGGGGTCGGCCCGGGCAAGCAGCCGCACCGCGATGTCACGCAGGGCTTCGGTGGTGTTGGCGGCCGCCGGCAGTTGGTCGATCATCTGCGCGAGCCGTGCATCACCGCGGGGCAAGCGGACCGGCAGCCGAGCGTCCGTGGCATTCGTCGCAGAGTCGTGCAGCACGAGCGCCACCACACCAGGCCGGTGGACGGGTCCGTCGCCTCCTGGTAATTCACCGCTATCGCCCACCCCTTACGGCCGGTTCAGTCTCCATGGACGGTCTGACCAGCCTTGTCGGGATGCTCCGGTCGGAAGGCGGCGAACGGGTCGGTGATCTGCAGGCTCTGCCGGGTGAAACGGTAGAGGGCCGCCGGACGTCCGCCACTCCCCCCGGCGGCCGCGGTCCGGCCGGTCGGTTCGAGCTGCCCGCGCCGCTTCAGCACCCGCTGCAGATTGGTCGCCGACACGTCGTAGCCCAGCGCGGCCCGGTAGATGTCGCGCAGCTGGGCGAGGGTGAATTCCGCCGGCGCGAGCCCGAAACCGATGTTGCTGTAGGACAGCTTGCGCTCCAGCCGTTCCATGGCCGAGCGGACCAGCGACGCGTGGTCGAAGGCCATCGTCGGCAACTCCTCGGTACGGATCCATGCCGCGTTCGGCGGCAGCTGCGGTTTCGCGGTGCTCGGCACCAGCCCCAGATAGGCCGTCGCGATGGTGCGCTGAAACGGATCCCGGTCCGGCTCGCTGCGAGTCTCCAGCTGCTCTAGGTGTGCTATCTCGGCCAGGTCGACCTTGGACGCGAGATTGCGGGCCACACAGGCACCGATCGTCTCCCCTGCCTGCACCGGGCCGCTGGGCAGCGCCCAGGCGCCCTCGTACGGATCCCGGGTGCGTTGCCAGGCCAGGACGGCGAGTTCCCCCCGCCCGCCGGCCTCGAACTGCGTGATCTTGAACACAACCGCCAGCGCTTCGTGCCGAAACGTGGGCACCTCGCTCGATCTGGCCACGGCTGCATGCTAGCGTCGAAGTAGTTTTCGACTGATAGGCGAAAACCTGAGACCAGGAGTATCTGTGACCATCCCAACGGCGATCCGCACCGATCAGGTCGGCGCCTACGAGCAGGACACCACCGACCTTCCCGCCGGCTTCGCCAGCTGGTCCGCCTGGCGCGAGGAGGTCCGCGAGCTGGCCCGCAAGAAGAATGCCGTGATCCTGGCGCACAACTACCAGCTCCCGCAGATCCAGGACGCCGCCGACCACGTCGGCGACTCGCTCGCACTGTCCCGGATCGCCGCCTCCGCGCCGGAATCCATGATCGTCTTCGCCGGCGTGCACTTCATGGCCGAGACCGCCAAGATCCTGTCGCCGGAGAAGAAGGTGATCATCCCCGACGCCCGGGCCGGCTGCTCCCTGGCCGACACCATCAACGCCGATCAGTTGCGGGCCTGGAAGGCAGAGCACCCGGGTGCGGTCGTGGTCGCGTACGTGAACACCACCGCCGAGGTGAAGGCCGAGACCGATATCTGCTGCACGTCCTCCAACGCGGTCGAAGTGGTCGAGTCGATCCCCGCCGACCGCGAGGTGCTCTTCCTGCCCGACATGTTCCTGGCGGCACACGTGAAGCGGAAGACCGGCCGGACCAACATGTACAACTGGATGGGCGAATGCCACGTGCACGCGGGCATCTCACCGAAGGACCTCGAGGCGGCCGTGCATGCCGATGCCGACGCCGAGCTCTACGTCCACCCGGAGTGCGGCTGCTCGACCTCGGCGCTGTGGCTGACCTCGGTCGGCGACATTCCCGCCGACCGCACCCATATCCTGTCCACCGGTTCGATGCTGGACGAGGCTCGCAAGAGCACGGCCCGCAAGGTGCTGGTGGCCACGGAGATCGGCATGCTGCACCAGCTCCGCAAGGCCAATGATCATGTGGATTTCCAGCCGGTCAACCCGAAGGCGTCCTGCAAGTTCATGAAGATGATCACTCCGGAGAGGTTGATCAACGCGCTGCGTACGGAGACCGATGTCGTCGACGTCGCCCCGGATATCGCCGCCCGGGCCCGCAAGGCGGTCGAGCGGATGGTCGCGATCGGCCAACCCGGCGGGGGCGAATGACCATGGTCGGACCGATCGTGGCCGGCGGAGTTGATCTTCCGGTGCTGCCGGGCCGGATCCCGACGGCGACTGCGGCCTGGACCGACGAGACCGATGTGATCGTCATCGGCACCGGCGCCGCTGGGTTGAGTACGGCCGTACGGCTGCTGGACGCGGGCCGTCGGGTCAGCGTGATCACCAAGGCCGAACCCGGGGACGGATCGACGGCCTGGGCCCAGGGCGGCCTGGCTGCCGTGCTGGGCTCCGACGACACGATCGACAGCCATCTCGACGACACTCTGGTCGCGGGTGCCGGACTGTGCGAGGCTGACGCCGTACGAGAGCTGGTGATTTCCGCCCCGGGCGCCATCCGCCGGATGATCGAGCTCGGCGCCCACTTCGATCTCGATCGCGACGAACGAATCGCCCTGGGCCTCGAGGGCGGCCATCATGCTCGGCGCATCGTGCACGCCGGCGGCGATGCCAGCGGCGCGGAGGTTGCCCGCGCCCTCGCAGCCGCGTTCGCCGACAGAGCCCTGAGCTTGTCGAGGAGCGCTTCGACCAGCTCCGCGATCATGAGGCTGCACGAGCACACCACAGTGGTCGACCTGCTCACCGATGATCACGGTGTGCACGGCGTCCGGGTGATCGACAGCGACGGATTGATCGGCGAGATCACCGCCACCGCTGTAGTTCTGGCCAGCGGGGGAATCGGACAGGCCTGGGACACCACGACCAACCCGGCCACGGCGACCGGGGACGGTCTGGCACTCGCACTGCGCGCCGGCGCTGTGCTGCGTGACCTCGAATTCACCCAGTTCCATCCAACCGTGCTGGTCGTGCCGGAGGAATACCGCCGGCCCGGCGATCGCGGCGTGCTGGTCTCCGAAGCCGTCCGCGGCGAGGGTGCGGTGCTGGTCGACCGGCACGGTGAGTTGATCATGAAGGGCCGACACCCGCTGGCCGACCTCGCCCCACGGGACGTGGTGTCGGCGACGATGCACGCCCATCTGATGGCCAGTGGCGATGATCATCTGTTCCTCGACGGTACGCACCTGGGCGAGCACGTGTGGCGCGAGCACTTCCCCTCGATCCTGATGTTGTGCCAGGCCCGCGGCGTCGACCCGATCCACGAACCGATCCCGGTTCGGCCGGCCGAGCACTACTCCTGCGGCGGCGTCCTGGCCACACTCGACGGCCGGACCACCGTTCCCGGCCTGTACGCGGTCGGCGAGGTCGCCTCGACCGGCGTCCAGGGCGCCAACCGGTTGGCCTCCAACAGCCTCACCGAGGCGTTGATCGCCGGCGACCGGGTCGGGCAGTTGCTGGCAGCCGGTGATCCGGAGCAGGGTCGACCGAACACCGCGCGCAACCGGACCGGCTTCGCCACGCCGGCTGCCCACCGGGAGTCGATCGTCAGGGCGGTCAGCACCGGTGCCGGCGTGCTCCGGGACGAGACCGGCCTGGACGTGCTGCTGAAATCCCTGGACCAGATCTCCACTCAGCAGCAGGCAACGACGGTGGCTGAGGTCGAGGCCACCAACCTGCACACCGTCGGCGTGCTGGTGGCGGCCGCCGCACAGCAGCGGACCGAGAGCCGGGGCTGCCATCGCCGGGCCGATTTCACAGCTCCCGACGTCGGCTGGCAGCGGCACACACTGCTGCGCCTTGGCGTCGACGGCCTGGAGATCTCCCAGCAAGCAAAGGAATCCTGATGAGCTTCGATCTCGACGCGGCTCTGGGCGCCGCGGATCTCAAACGCGACCTGGTGAGCCGGATCGCCCGCGAGACGCTGGCCGAGGACCTGCAGTGGGGCCCCGACATCACCACCCAGGCCACCATCCGCTCAGGCCAGCCCGGAGTGGCCGACGTGGTCGCCCGGAAGCCCGGCACGATCGCCGGCATCCCGGTTGCGGCCGCCGTGGTCGAGGCGGCTGATGATCATGGCGCGACCGTCGAATTCTCCGCGGCGATCAGCGACGGTGACCGGGTCCGGCCCGGCGACCGGGTGCTGACCGTCGAGGGTCCGCTGAGCACCCTGCTCACCGCCGAACGGACACTGCTCAACCTGCTCTCGCAGCTGTCCGGCGTCGCAACGCTCACCGCGGCCTGGAGCGACGCGATCGGTGATCAGTCCTGCAAGGTGCGCGATACCCGCAAGACCGTTCCCGGGCTGCGGATCCTGCAGAAGTACGCGGTCCGTTGCGGTGGCGGCGTGAACCACCGGATGGGCCTGGGCGATGCCGCATTGATCAAGGACAATCACGTGGCGGCGGCCGGATCGGTGCGGGCGGCGTACGAGGCGGTCCGGGCGGTGAACCCGTCGATCAGCTGCGAGATCGAGTGCGACACCCTCGACCAGGTCGGCGAGGCGCTCGAGGTCGGCCCGGACCTGATCCTGCTGGACAACATGGACACCGACCAGCTGCGGCAGGCCGTCGCCCTGGCCGCGGGCCGGGTCAAGCTGGAGGCGAGCGGCGGCCTGACACTGCAGGACGCCGCCGAGGTCGCCGCGACCGGTGTCGACTACATCGCCGTCGGAGAGCTCACCCACTCCGCCCCAGTGCTCGATCTCGGATTCGACCTGCGCAGCAGCTGAGGTAGAAAGCTGATCATGAGGATCCTCGACATCCGGGAACGCACCTATCCGATCAGCTCGCCCATCCGTAACGCCTACATCGACTTCTCCAGGATGACGCTGAGCCTGGTCGCGGTGATCACCGACGTGGTGCGCGACGGACGGCCGGTGGTCGGCTACGGCTTCAACTCCAACGGCCGCTATGGCCAGGGGCCGATGATGCGCGAGCGATTCATCCCCCGCGTGCTGGAGGCCGATCCCGGCGATCTGGCCGATGATCATCGTGACAATCTCGACCCGGCCAAGATCTGGGCGGCGATGATGCGCAACGAGAAGCCCGGTGGCCACGGTGAGCGGTCGGTCGCGGTCGGCACCATCGACATGGCCGTCTGGGACGCGGTTGCCAAGATCGAGGACCGTCCGCTCTTCGACCTGCTCGCCGAGCGGTACGGCTCCGGCACGCCTGACCACAAGGTCTTCGTGTACGCGGCCGGCGGATACTACTACCCCGGCCAGGACGTCAGCGCGCTGACCGACGAGATGCAGAGCTACCTCGACCGCGGCTATTCGGTGGTCAAGCAGAAGATCGGCGGTGCGGGTCTTGATCAACGCGGCTTCGACACCGACCGTGAGCGGATTGAGGCCACGCTGGCCATCCTCGGTCCCAGGCAGCAGCTTGCGGTCGATGCCAACGGCCGTTTCGATCATGAGACCGCGTTGAAATACGCCGATCTGCTCAGCCAGTACGACCTCTTCTGGTACGAGGAACCCGTTGACCCGTTGGATTTCCAGCTCCAGGCGGAGGTGGCCGCGGCGTACGAGGGACCGCTGGCGACCGGGGAGAACCTGTTCTCGGTCCAGGACGCCCGCAACCTCATCTGGTACGGTGGCCTGCGGCCCGACCGCGACTGGCTGCAATTCGACTGTGCACTGAGCTACGGCCTGGTCGAATACCTCCGCATCCTGGAGATGCTCGATGATCATGGTTGGTCACGGACCCGGTGCATCCCCCACGGCGGTCATCAGATGTCGCTCAACATCGCCGCCGGGCTGGGACTGGGTGGCAACGAGTCCTATCCCGACCTGTTCCAGCCGTTCGGTGGATTCCCTGACGGCGTCGAGGTCCGGGACGGGTATCTGATCATGCCCGACCTGCCCGGTATCGGCTTCGAATCCAAGTCCGATCTGTACGCCGTGATGCGGGAGCTGGCCGCTTGAGACGCGACCGGGGCAGTTCACTAGGCTCTCGACCATGGCCGATACCAGCACGCCGACCAGTACACCAACCACGACACCGGCGACGACACCGGCCATCGGCCGGCTGACGAATCTGCGAGAGATCGGCGGCCCCGGTTTCCAGGCCGGCCGGAGGCGTACGATCTATCGCGCCAACACCGAGCCGGTCGACATCAGGGACTATCCGACCGGACTGACCGCGGTCCTCGACCTGCGCCGCGAGGACGAGATCGACCGGGTGCCGCATCCGCTCGTCGCCGATGCCGGCTACCGGCGGGTGCCGTTGTTCGACCCGGCATCCCGACTTGAAGCGGACGCGGACGCCGTCTACCTGCACGAGCAGTACATCGACTGGCTCGAACGCCACCGGGCCACGATCCCGGCCGTGTTCGCCGCCTTGGCCGCGACCGAAGGCGACGCACTGGTGTGCTGTTCGGCGGGCAAGGACCGAACCGGTGTCGTCAGTGCACTGCTGGCCCGACTCTGGGGTGCCGACCTCGAGCTGGTCGGCGCGGACTACGCACTGACCCGGGAACGACTGGCCGAGCGGTTCGCCGCCGACCTGGCCGCCAGTGCCGATCCGGACTGGACCAGGATCCAGCAGGCATGCACCCCGGACGTGATGATCAACGTCGTCCGACATGTCGAACAGCACTACGGCGGAGTGCCCGACTACCTTCGGTCGATCGGACTCAGCGATACCGAGATCGATTCGCTCTAGCAGTCAGGCGGGCAGCGCCTCGGGAAGTCTCGGATCGTCGTCGACGAGTCGGTTCGCCAGACCCTTCAGCGCGGTGTGGAACTCCTCGTCGTGATCGCTGCCCCAGTCGGCGAGCTCGTCGGCCAGCCAGGACCGGAACTCCTCGGCCAGTTTGACCAGCTCCTCGCGCCCGGAGTCGGTGATCGCGTACGACGTCTCATCGCCACCGAGGTAGCCCGCTGCCACGCTGGCCGAGAAGGCCGGCGCCAACACCGGGGCCGGCAATCGGTAGCGGCGGGCGATCGGCGCCAGTGACGTGTCGCCGCTGACCCGTTGCCGAAGCGCGACCTGGCCGACGCACCACGCGGCCGCGGCATCCAGTGAGGTGCCGGACCGCTCCCGGATCTGCCGCAACTGCTCTGGCGGCGTACCCCGGACCACCCGCACGATCGCCCGCTGCAGTGCCAGCACGTTGTCCGACCCCTCGGGGATCGCGAAGCCTTCGCCGACGTCGCCGGCAGCGGCGCGGGCGGTGCCGCGCAACGGCACCTCGCGCAGGATCAACGAGATCACCAGCGCCAGCAGCGCGACCGGGACGGCGTACAGGAAGACCCGTTGGATCGTCTCCGCGTAGGCGTTGACGATCGGCGTCCGCTGCGCCAACGGCAACGCGTGGATCGCCGCCGGCGAGCCGATCGCGGCCGGATCATGGATCTGCGCCTGCACCAGGGCCCGGGCCAGCCGTCCGCCGAGTTCGTTGACGTAGATGGTGCCGAAGATCGACGCACCGAAAGAACTGCCGAGCGTTCTGAAGAAGGTCACCCCGGAGGTCGCCACACCAAGATCGCGGAACTCGGCCGTGTTCTGCACGATCAAGGTCAGGATCTGCATGCACAGACCGATGCCGATCCCCAGTACGAACAGGTAGAGCGAGAATGTCCAGGTCCCGGTCTGTGCGTCGATGGTCGACAACAGGAACAAGCCGCCCGCCATGATCAACGATCCGAGGATCGGAAAGATCTTGTACCGACCGGTCCGGCTGACGATGGTGCCGGCTGCGATCGAGGTGCCCAGCAGGCCGACCACCATCGGCAGCGTACGGACCCCGGACCCCGTCGCGGAGACTCCTTGCACGTATTGCAGATAGGTCGGCAGGAACGTCATCGCTCCCAGCATCGCGAATCCGACGATGAAGGACAACACGACGCTGACGCTGAAAACCTGGCCGCGGAACAGGCGCAGCGGCAAGATCGGATCGACGGCCCGCGATTCCGCCCAGACGAACAACAACAATGCCACCAGTGCGCCGGCGAACATCGCGATGATCGTCACCGAGTCCCAAGCGTACTGTGACCCGCCCCAGCTGACCGCAAG
>NZ_BMMZ01000014.1 GCF_014646195.1 Microlunatus endophyticus | reverse complement strand
GACCTCGAACACAGTTGATGGCATACACCATCATCCCACACTGTAAACGAATTAATGACGCGCAACACTAGTTCGAAGCCAACCGGTTTTCGGATTAGTGGGATGCTGATCGACCGAAAATCCGGTTCTGTTCGGTAACGGAACTGATCGTCCGACAGCACGCGTGGACCACGTCCCGTGGCCCTCGCCTCATCGGGAGGTTGACATCATCGGAAGGTTGAGTTGAGTCGTAGCTGAATCTGCAGGAAGCGAGATGATTCCAAGCTGCCGTGTCATCGGCAGGATTCACACGGCCACCAGGAGCCGCCGGGCTGAAGTCGCCGCGCTACGTCGAGTGGCTTGTGCACCTCGTTGATTGCGCCTTTCGAGTGATGTGGTCCCCGGGGCTGCGTTAGGGCGAGGCAGTCAAGTTTTCTTGATGCGCACCAATCCGTTGGGCTGTCGGCTCCGAATAGGTAGGTAGGTACGGGATATCGACGTCTCGGACCCATCGACCCGGAGAGGGGTGTGCTGTGTTCGGACGTAAGACTGTGATGAGCATGGTTGATCAGAGTGCGGAGAATCCCAGCGAGCGACGCAAGTTCCTCCGTTCGGCCGGGCTTGCCGGCCTGGGAACCGTTGGCGCGGTAGCAATGCTGCGTAGCGGCAGCGAGGTGGCGGAGGCGGCACCGAACGACGGAACGGTGTTGAACTTCGCATTGAATCTGGAGTATCTGGAGGCGCAGTTCTACTCGCATGCGGTGCATGGTCATGGCATCGATTCCTCGTTGACTGATGGCAAGGGTGACCATGGCAAGGTCATCGGCGGTCATCAGGTGCCGTTCCAGACCAAGCGGATCCGTCAGTACGCCGAGGAGATCGCCGGCGACGAGTTGCATCACGTCAAGTTCCTCCGCAAAGCGTTGGGTGGGGCCAAGGTGGCTCAGCCGACGCTGGATCTGAAGTCCAGTTTCACCGCCGCAGCGCAGGCCGCCGGCGTGATCAAGAAGGGTCAGTCGTTCGACCCGTTCGCCAATGAGGACAACTTCCTGTTGGGCGCCTACATCTTCGAAGACGTCGGCGTCACCGCCTACAAGGGCGCAGCGCCACTGATCAGCAACAAGACCTACCTGAGCGCTGCCGCCGGCATCCTCGCCGTCGAGGCCTACCACGCCGCAACGATCCGCACCTCGCTGTACGAGCGCGAGCTGTACATGCCGGCCCGCAAGATTTCGGCAGCCCGCGACAGTCTCGACGGCAAGACCGACGACGACAAGGGGATCCACTGGAGCGGCGGATCCAACATCACCCCGACGACCGGGCACGCGATCGCTTACGGCCGTACCCCCGGCGCCGTCTTGAACGTCGTCTACCTCAACCCAGGCAAAGCCAGCAAGGGCGGCTTCTTTCCCCACGGCGTCAATGGCGACGTCAACACCAGCGCCAGCCACTGACCCGTCTCCCCGACCTGTCGACCCGACGTGTCGCCCACCCCTTCCATGTCTGCGGTGCAGGCTCTCCTCTCTTGCCGCCGGTGTCGGCTTGGGCATCGCCGTCCGGGCGAAGGCAGAGCGTCAACAGGCAGAGCGGGGAAGGGGCGGGCGGCGCTCCACCGACGCCCGCACAATCGATGCTGATCATGGTTGGCGTCCATGGAGAGATCGACGGAGAGGTCGATGGAGAGATTGACCACGTCCGAGCCGGCACGACTGCTGGGGTCCGTGTCCGGCTCGGACCAACGGTCCGACCCGTCCACACGCCGGACCAGTAAGCGAAGAAGCGACCAACGACGCGAGCAGCACGAGGCAAGGCGGCGAGACGAACAGCCCGCCTCGGCCGCGCGCGGCCTGCCCGGGCGTGGACGGTTGGTGTGGTTGTTAGGACCAGCATTCGTCGCGGCAATCGCCTACGTTGATCCCGGCAATGTTGCGGCCAACCTCACTGCGGGTGCCGCGCATGGATATCTGCTGGTCTGGGTGCTTGTCCTGGCCAACGTGATGGCCGTCCTGATCCAATATTTATCAGCGAAACTGGGACTGGTCACCGGACAGACCTTGCCGTCTCTGCTCGGCACCCGACTGGGCCGCCGGTCCCGGCTGCTGTTTTGGATCCAGGCCGAACTCGTCGCCGCCGCAACCGACCTGGCCGAAGTGGTCGGCGGCGCACTCGCCCTGCAGATCCTGTTCGGCCTCCCGCTGCCGGCCGGTGGATTGATCGTCGGCCTCGTCTCCCTCGGCCTTCTCGCGGTGCAGTCACGACGCGGGCAACGGCCATTCGAATTCGTCGTCATCGGCCTACTCGTGGTGATCACTATCGGATTCACCGCCGGCCTGTTCGTCAGCCCCATCAACTGGCACCAGGCCAGCACCAGCCTCCTGCCCCGCTTCGACGGCACCCCAACCGTTCTGCTCGCCGCCAGCATGCTCGGCGCTACCGTGATGCCACACGCGATCTATCTCCACTCCGGCCTCGCGAAAGACCGTCACGGCAGCCGGATCGCTCGAGATCGAATCCCGCGCCTCCTCCGGGCCAGCCGCCTCGACGTCATCCTCGCCCTTTTTCTGGCGGGCAGTGTGAACATCGCCATGTTGCTCCTGGCCGCCGCGAGCCTTCCCGGACACGGCGGTACCGACACCATCCAAGGCGCCCACCACGCAATCCAGACTGCACTTGGCCCTGGTGTCGGGATCATATTCGGAATCGGTCTCCTGGCCTCCGGGCTAGCCTCCACCTCGGTCGGCTCCTACGCCGGATCAACGATCATGGCCGGCCTGCTCGCCCTCAAAATCCCGCTCATTTGGCGGCGGATCATCACTCTGATCCCGGCACTTATCGTGCTAACCATCGGCTTCGACCCCACCCGGGCGCTCATCCTCAGCCAAGTCCTGTTGAGCATCGGGGTCCCGTTCGCGTTGATCCCACTCGTCGCCTACACCAGCCGAGCCACCATCATGGGGTCCTTCGCCAACCCCCGCCCATTGACGATCGCGGCATGGATCATCACTGCAGCGATCATCGCCCTCAACCTCACACTCATCGGTCTCACCCTTACTTCACACCGCTGACAGCTCACCCGACCGAGACCGGACTCTCGCCTGAGCGTTGAGAGTCGGGGTCTATTCGGTGGGTGCTGAGCCGGTGGATTGCCAGCGGTCTTCGACTTTGGCGACCTCGGGCGCTGGATCGCCTTGGTCACTCCGCCGTGGATCCGGGCGACGCAGCCACGATTCTGTAAGTGCTCTTCCAGTTCGTCTTCGCCGAACCCGGCCGTGCCTGAGTCCTTGGAAGACGCGGACGATCCCGATCAGGGCGAGCAGGTTCAAGAATCCGATCACGTACGGGAACATGCCGGAGCTGAGGGTGCCGATCAGCCCAAGGGTTTGGTGTGCGGTCGAATCGTCGTTGACCAGATTGCCGACGATGTGGGCACCGGCCGCGACCAGGGCTGTCATCGCGAACACGATCGTGGAGTGGCCCATCGCGAATCAGAAGCCGACCGATTTGGGACGTTTCCCGTCGCGCGGAGTTTGCGAGTGGTGTTGTCGATAGCTGCGATGTGGTCGGCATAAAGGCGTGCCGCAGACAGTAGGTGTAGGCGATGACACCCAGGCCTATATCGAACACCTGGATGCCCAAGCTGTAACGGTGCGGTGCGACGACACCGAAGAGAACCCCGAACCCGACAACGTGCATCAGCGCGATGAACCCCAGCACGCTGCCCGCTTGCAGGAGTCCCGTCGCGTCCAGGTCGTCACGCTCTCGCGACCATTCCTGTCGGGTGTGCTGGCATGGCGGAGCAAGTCCTAGGAACTACGTGCGGCCGTACTCCGCAGCTACCCAGTCCACTCCGGTCCACTCACCAGCGGAATATTCCAGCGTTGATGGCGACTCCTCACACCACACCACGTAACCGCGCTATCGGTTGTCGTCCGGCTCGTCCGGGCTCACTGGGCTGAGGCCGAGGGCTTGTTCCAGATCAGCTGCCGGGTCACCAGGGCCTGGATCGGGAATGCCGCCGGACTCGACCAGATGTTCGGCCAGCTCGCGGAGCTTGATGTTGCGGGTTTGGGAATAGCGGCGCAACAGCTCGAATGACTGATCGAGAGTCAACCCGAACCGCTGCATCAACATCCCCTCGGCAACACCGATCGTCTGCCGCGATCGCGCGGCCGCCCGCAACCCTTCCTCGACCCGCACCGCCGCCAACGCCTGGGACGCGTGCCGGGCGAACACGCTGGCGATCCCCAGATCAGTCGAATCAAATCCTGTCGGCCGATCAGCGAACAGGTTCAACGAGGCCACTATCGGCTGCCCCGCCACCTCCAGGCGCACCGCCAGCATCGACTTGATACCAAGATCAGCCGCCGCCCTCCCCCAGGTCGGCCACCGCAACTCGGTGCCCAGGTCGTTGACAGTGATGGTCCCGAGGTCCCAGATCGCGTCCAAGCACGGACCCTCACCAAGCTCGTTCTCCAACTCTGCAGCCTGCGCCGCGACCGAATCGGTAGCTGACGGCGTGGTCAGCCGACCATTGGAATCACGGAGCGTGATCGCGCAATGATCACACGGGTCGACCGCCTGTACCGCCCGCTCGACAATCCGATCCAAGGTCGGCTGCTCACGATGCTCACCCTGCAATTCCGCGGCCAGTTGGGCGAAGTCTTCGGCGTACTTCAACGAGTTCTCCTCGATCCTCACACGCCCTCAACCCTCAAAAACGACTCCTCAGAAACGGCGGCTCGAATGATCGCTGCCCCGCCCCGAGACTACCCTCACACTTACGCCTGACGTCCCCGTCTAGGAGTCGGCCTGATGCCAGCCGATGGAGATGGAGCACCATTGGATGTGTCGACGTTGAGGACAGGGGCAAGACTGTTTACCAGATTCACGAAGACCACCTGCCCAGGGGAAGATCATCACGGCTCACCATGCGGCCCGGCCCGGCGGATCCGACTGCCCGACCCGTGCCGGCACCGTTCTTGGAGTACCCGCCACGGATGCTCGATTCGCGCATTCTGAGTGTTTGTTTCGGCTCTGGGTATTCCTGTAGGTAGGGCAAGGGGCCCGAGTGGACGAGGCATCCCGGAATCCAATCCCCTTCCTCACGTACGCAGAGGCGCCTCGTCCCACACCGTCCGCCCGTCCGGATCACGTGGATCCCCCGACCAGGATCCGGCGGGCGGGCATCTCTGTCCAAGGGAACCGCCCACAGCAGCAAGAATCCCGAGGGTCGCTGTTCGGAGTTGCATCGCCGGGGGGCGGCAATCGCCCTTGAATGTGGCTTGCCCCCCCACAAACAAGTTCGGAGTCCGGAACCACAGCACGTCACATCCAGGCTGAGCCCGTCGGGGCGGTGCGTGACTTTGGCTTCCACGTCGGGGGTGCGTCGCACGGGGCGCTCGATCAAGAGCGGGACGGTCCGTAAGGTGATGTCATAGCTGGAGCGCGTCGCGGAGGCTTCGACGCTGCGCACCAGCGACGCCAGACGGCCTCGCCGTGGAACGGGTGGCGGATGCCGTCGACTGTGCGTTCATCGCCGACGCGCGGGATTAACGTGTGCCAGCCGCCGCAGTGCCGGCGGTGCCACTCAGTCGAGGAACTGTCGGCGGGATAGTCCTCGGTCCACTGTTCACCGGCCCATGGAGTATGGAAGAGGAACTCCGTGTTGCTTTGTACGTGCCGCAGCGACGCGATCCGTGCTCCGACGGAATCGACCCCGCACCCGACGACGCCGTTGGTGAGTTCGACCGAGTCGGCGTTACTCGCCACCCTGGCTCCGGAGGTGCTGGCGCACGTGTGTGTGATCATGGTCTTGCCGCCCGGCCGGCGGACGGGGTGAACGCTTCGTGGAAGATTGTTGAGGCCGCGCCGAGCGCGCCCACCTCGTTGAGCAGTGATCGTTCGACCGCGACCTGCCGGGCAGCGTGAGCGGTCGGCGCGGTATTCACCGCACGACTGATCGCGGTCAGCATGATTTCGGCCAGTTCGGGCTCGAAAGCGGGGCCACCGACGACGACAAGTGGTAGATCCAGCAGATCGATTAGCGCGACGGCGCCGACACTGATGACGTCGGCGATTTGGCGCGCGGCGGCCACCGCGGCTGGGTCACCTGCGCCGACCTCGGCGCACATTTCCCGGTAGCTGGTGGCCGTTCCGCGGTATCCGAGCTCTTTGGCGATCGCGGGGAGCGCCAGCGTCGGATTGCATTCGCGGACCAGCTGTGGCTGGCCGCTGGCATCGAGATTTCCTGTTCGGATCGCGCAGAGCTGTCCGAACTCGCCGGCATTGGAGCTGACACCTCGATATGCGTCGCCGTTCAGAACGAGTCCGGAACCGATCCCGGTGCCGAAGTAGAGGAAGGCGAAGTCACCCGAGCGTTGCGTGCGGCCGATCCACCGCTCCCCGATTGCCGCGGCCTGCCCGTCTTTGTCGACCACTACGGGGCAGTTCAACCGTTCTGCTAGGAGCTGGCGTAGTGGAACATTCCTCCAGGCCTCCGACAGCGGAAGATCAAGCAATTCCCCGTCGGGAGTGATCGGCCCGGGGGTGGCTACGCCCACACCGAGAAATGATGCCGGGGCGATCGCCGCGGCTCGGATCATCGCGGCAATTCGTTTGTCGATTTCCGCGACCAGCCGGCTGGGCGAGGTTCGAGCTGTAAGGCTGAGCCGGCGCCGCTGGATAACCTCTCCGTCCAGGTCGGCGAGGACACAAGTCAGTGACTCTGGGTCCACCAGGACGCCCGCTGCGTAAGCGGCCTCGGCGCGGAGGCGGACGGGTGTGCGGGGCTTGCCGAGCCGCTCGGCTCGTTCCTGCTCGGCCTCTGCGACCAGTCCGCGGTCCAGCAGGGTCCGCAGGATCCGAGAGACCGCCTGCTGGGTGAGACCTGTTTGTTCGCTGATCTCGGTTCGACTGATGGTGCCGGCCTGCCGAATGGTCTCGATGATCCGATACTCGTTGAATAAGCCGAGGTCGTACTGGTTTGCGCCTTGATAGGCGGCTGCTTGGGCGCCGCGGTCGCTAATGCGTGCAACTCGTCCAGTGGTCAGCCGGCGCAGAACGGGCTGCGGCGTCGTCGGCTCTTGGAGTGCGCTGAAGCCTTGACCTGATCGACCCGACGGGCCGGATCGCATTGCTTCGACTGGGCCACCGGCGTCGCGCGCCTCGATCATGGGGCCTCCAATGTCCCGTCCGGGCGACGCGCACCCGCCGCCCAAGCGTCATGTCCGGACAACTCGGCGGGGAAGCGAGCCGCAGCGTCCTCATCAATGTCGATGCCCCAGCCGGGCGCGTCGTTGGGTGTTAGCCACCCTTGTTCGATCCGAAGCGTACCGGGAAACACCTGGTGAGTGGCGTCGTTGTAGACGTGACCCTCTTGGATCCCGAATGCCGGCGAGCTCACGTCCAGAGCGACGTTCGCCGCGGCACCGATCGGCGAGGTGTCGCCGGGACCGTGCCAGGCTGTGCGGACGCCGCAGAGTTCGGCCAACTCGGCCAGCTTGCGTGCCGGAGTCAATCCGCCAATGTCAGAGATGTGGCTGCGGATCAGATCGACCCCGCCGTCACGTACCAGGTGAACGGCGTCGGTCATGGATGTGGTGAGCTCGCCGACCGCGATCGGTACGGGGCTGGCTGCGCGCACCTCGGGCAATCGGTCCCACAGCTCGGGAGCTAACACGTCCTCGAGGAAAAACAGCCGGTAGTCTTCCAACGCCCGGGCCAGCCAGATGGCCTCTTTGGGCGTCAGTCGCGAGTGCACATCGTGCAACAGCTCGATGTTGTCGGGTAATTCACGCCGTGCTGTCGCGAACAGCTCGGGTACTCGCCGCAGATAGTCGCGGGCACTCCAGCCGTTCGGGTACGGAGCCTCCGGATACTCCCCCGGTAAAGCCGGCGCGCCATAGCCTCCGCCGCCGGGGGTGGAGATCTGCAGCCGGACGTAGCGCTGGCCGCGGTCGATCAACTGGTGCGCGTGCTCGATGGTCGCATCGATGGTCGACCCGGAGGCGTGCAGGTAGGTGTCCGCCTTGGCGCGGACTTTGCCGCCGAGGAGCTCGTAGACCGGGAGGCCTGCGCGTTTGCCTGCAATGTCCCACAGCGCCTGATCGACACCAGAGATCGCATTGTTGGTGATCGGGCCGCCGCGCCAATACGCGGTAAAACCGATCAGCCGAGTCAGGTCTGAGATGTCGCCGGGGTATCGGCCCACCAAGAGCCGTGAGACATGTTCGTCCACGTAGGTTTGCACTGCCTTCCAGCGCTGCGTGAAGGTCGCACAGCCGAGTCCGTAGAGGCCGGGGACGTCGGTGTCGATCCGGACGACGACGAGCGCTGTTCCCTCAGGTGCGGTAGTGATCGCGCGGACGGAAGTGATCTTGATGTTCTCCCGCGGCGGCCACGGGTTGGCAAAGGTATCGATCATGATCGTGTACAGCTTCTTTCAACGAGGTCCGACGGCTGGTTGTGACGTGGTCATCGGGCCAGGACTACGGCAATTCGCGAACTTCCAAGTCGAGTTCGTGTCTGGCCTGAAAGCCGATCAGCTCCCGTGCTGGCGTGAGGTCGATCGGCACCTGCCTGCCGACGAATTCGACCAGCCGAGGCACCCCGGATGCATAACGATCCAGCAGCTGGTCGGTCTGGTAAGGAACGCTCGTTCGATCGGCAGCTAGGTAGAACGCATATGCTCCGTGGGTGTTGGCGAGCAGTCCCAACTCGATCGCTCGCGCGGCGTCTCGTACGTCGAGGTAGGACCATCCCTCGGTGAGGCCTCGCCGCGGATCCATGCTGAGTTGATCACTGGCGGTGCGCAGCGCATCAGCGGTATTCGTGTGGGGAAAGCGAAGCGTGATTACGTCCATCCCCCAGCGTCGGTTGACCATTCGGCTGGTGTTCTCGTCGTTGTACTTGGACAGCGAATACCAATCCGAGACATCAGCGGGCATGTCAGTGTCGATCGGGAAGTACGCCGGTGTGGCATCCTCGCGATTGCCCTGCGGTAGCCCGTAGCGGTTGATGCTTCCCGCCACCACAGTGCGCTTGACGCCTCGCTCTGCGGCTTGCGCCAACACGTTGTAGGTGGAGACCACATTCGTGCTGTAGACCTGGAACCCAGGTGCGATGTCTCGATGTGCCAGCGCCGCTAGGTGAACGACCAAGTCGACTTCTCGCAAGGCATCGGACACGGTGCTCTCTGATCGAGCATCACCGACGATGACCCGATCAGCAACCAGCTCGGCATTCGGGCGATTCGAAAGAGCCGCCACCGAAGCGCCAGAGGCCTTCAGCCGCCGGACAGTCTCGATCCCGATCCGTCCTGAGCCGCCGGTGACCAGCACCCGGGTACCGGCCAGCTTTCCACTTGTCATCCCTTGATGCCTCCGACCGATCCGACGCCGCGGAGGAACTGCTTCTGGAAGATCAAGAACACCACCACCGGCACGATGGTCGTGAGAAACACGCCGGCCAACTGGACCGCGAACGGTGTTGATCCGGACGACAACTGTTCCAGCGCGACCGAGGCAGGCTGGAGGTTGGCGTTGGACAGCACCAGCATCGGCCAGAGGAAGTCCTTCCAAGAGGCGACGACTGTCAGCAGGGCGACAACGCCGAGGATCGGTCTGGAAAGCGGAATGATCAAAGTGAGGAAAATCCGCACCGCGCCGGCTCCGTCGATCGAGGCCGCTTCGATCAGATCCCGCGGAATCGAGTCGAAGAACCGCTTGAGTACTACGACGTTGAACGCGCTCGCGGCCGAAGGAAGCCACACGGCCCAGAACGTGTTCTGCAGATCGACCTTGATCACCGGCATGTCCAGGATCGTCAAGTACAGCGGAACCAGCGAGATCACGCTCGGCAGGAACAGCGTCGCTAGCACCGCGCCATTGATGACCGGACCCCACTTAGGTCGCAACACGCTGAGCAGATAAGCGCCGGTCGTGCTGACGAACAGCGTTGCGACAGCACAACCGACCGCCAGGATGACACTGTTCAACAGCGCGTGACCGATCTGGGCTCCCTTCCACGCCTGTCCCAGATTCTCCCAATAGGTTGGCGTAAACCAGATCCCCATCGGATCGGAGATGATGCTCTGACTACTCGACACCGCAGCCTTGGCCGACCACACCAACGGCCCAAGACCAGCGACTACCAGTCCGACCAGAGCAAGACCCTGGACTATCCAGAGCACGGCCCGAACGCTAGGCCGCTTCCGATCTGCTGCGGAGATGGCACCCCGCTCTTTCGGCTCGACCTGCTGGCGTCGCCGCCGCTTGAGCGGCTCCGATCCAGTAGACGGGCTCACAGCTATGTCCCGTTCGATCACTGTCACGACGAACCCCACTTCTTCGTGGCAAAGTAATAGGCAACCGACAGCAGGCACAGTGCGAATGCCAGAAGCACACTGAGCGCTGTTGCAGCCCCGTAGTCAGAGTTGACGAAGGCGTAGTTGTAGATCCTGAGCATCACCGTCTGAGTCGCGTTGTTCGGGCCGCCGCCGGTGAAGATGAACGGCTCGTTGAACAGTTGAAAGGTGCCGATCAACTGCAACAACATCATGATCAAGATGATGTTTCGCAACTGTGGCAAAGTAATATGCCAGATCCGCGACCAGATCCCCGCACCATCGATCTCAGCCGCCTCGTACAGCTCGGACCGAACCCCGGCCAACGCCGCAATGTAGATGATCGCCGTCGACCCAGCGCCCGCCCAGGTCGTGTACACCACGATCGAGGGCATCGCCATCGCACCAGAATTGAGCCAAGGATAGGGACCGAGCCCGACCCAGGACAAGATCGTGTTGAAGATCCCATTCGCAGACGGGTCGTAGAAGAACTTCCAGAGCAAGATGCCGGCGACTGGCGGCACCACTGCCGGAAGATAGGCCAGCACGTTATACAGCCAATCCCAGCGCCGCAACTCGTTGATCAGCACCGCCAGCAAGATCGGGATCGGGAAACCGAAGATCAACGCCAACACCGCGTAATAGAGGGTATTCAGTGCCGCCTTTCCCAGGCCGGGATCGGTGAGTACGAACTCGAAGTTGTGCAACCCGACCCACTGCGCCGGCCCGACATAGTTGGTGTGCTGCAAGCTGAGCACAACACCCCGAACGATCGGACCCCAGTTGAAATAGAGAAAGATCAACACCAGCGGCACGGCGAAGAACAGCGCAGCTAAACCCCCGCTGCGATACCACCGCACCACAGAGAACCGGCGCCGACGGCGATGCCGGTCCGTGAACCGGCTCGCCGCTGCCATTTCAATGGTCTTGGACATGATCAGTGACTCATCTGGCCGAGTTGACCATTGATGGTCTTCGACGCCGAGGCCAACGTCTCCGCAATGTTGGCGTTCTTGTCCGTGAGGATCTTCTGGACTACCGGGTCGAGGTCCGCGTACACCTGCTGGGCGTCGAACGGTTCCGGGACCAGCTTCAGGTTAGCGGACGTGTAGCCCGAGAAGTTCTGCAGTGGAATAGAGATGTAGGGCTTGATCCAGCCGAGATACCGCTCGTTCACGGCGTCTGAGACCGGTGGCAGGCCGGGCTCACCGGGCGGGTTGACGCTGTGTTCGTTTGCCTTCGCGTTGGCAATCGCGAGGTTCTTGTCGAAGTACTGCTGGAACTGCTCGTACTTGACCCAGCGGGCCGCGGCCAGCAGTTGGTTGGGGGTCGCCTTCGCGTTGAACATGGCAATCGTGCCACCGGTCAAGGTTCCATTGGTGCCATTGGCCTGGGGCATCGCGGTCTGACCGAAGTCCGCTGCCTTCATGCCATAGGTGAACGTCGCCTGCCCGTAGATATCCGGCGCCTGGAGCACCATGCCGATCTTGCCCGCCGAGAATGTTTGACGAATCTGATCTTGGTTGTAGAGGAACTGGCTGCCCATCGAATCGTCGTTCCAGCGCATGTCATGCAACAACTGCAACGCCTGCGTAGTAGCCGGACCGAACGTGGTTTTCGTGCCCTGATCGTTCAGCACCCTGCCACCCATGCTGTAGGTCATCGCGGTCAACATCCACCCACCGGTGTTGTTCGTAGTCAGCTGCGCATAGCCAGCAACCTTCGGCACCTTCTGATGAATGATCTTCGCGTCCCGCTGCACCTCAGCCCAGGTCGACGGTGGCTTGTTCGGGTCGAGACCAGCTTCGGAGAAGATCTTGCGGTTGTACGACAGACCCACCTGGAACAGGCCGTACGGCAATGTGTAGATGTTCCCCGCCCTATCCTCGGCCTGCTTCGCGGCCAGGGGATTGAGTTCACTCAACATACCCAGCTGTTTGAGGTATGGCGTCATGTTCGGCAACTGATGGTTCTGAATCAGCTGTTGACTATAGGTCAGCGAGACACCCATCGTGTCCGGCAGAGTGCCGGCGGCCAACTTGGCGTTAAACGTCTGCGCTTCCCACGTCTCAGTCGACGGCTTGACCGTGATGTTCGGGTACAGCTTCTCGAACGCCGCCACAGACTTCTTGAACTGCGCCACCGCAGCCGGCTCGTCAGCCGTCGGCTCATCACCAACGGTGATCGTCACCTTCGCATTCGGATCAGCCTTCGACCCTGAATCGCTCCCTCCGGAGCTTCCAGAACTCCCGGTCAACCCCGAGCAGGCAACGAGCGAAGCACTCAGCACACCAACGACACCAGCCGCGAACGCAGCCTTGAACACTTGTTTCTTCACTGAAACTCCGATTGATCTTCTCGCGTCGCCCCTCCGGCGACGACATCCAGACGGCAGCAGGACCGAGCCAGACGCCAAACCTTGCTCCGCGCCATCCGCATCAAGGGGACGCGTAGCTCCGCCGTCACCATCAGACTATAAAACCATGAGTGTTATAAAAGCCAGGCCATGTCGAGATCGTGATCTCGGAGACCCGCGGATCTGTCTCGGAGCAAGGTGAGACGTGTGCTCCCCGAGCCCTGGCCAACACTTCCGAACTCGATGGCCCGAACCACCCGTCCGCGCCCTCCGCGACCCGACTCCAAGCTCCCGCCGACCACATCCATGACCCCGAATGCCAGCTAGAACAGTTGCGGACGAACGATTGCTCGAGGCCACCACCTCGCGTCGCCAGCATGGTCCCCTGCCGCGTCACTCCCGAACCCGGCGGCAGGCCAAAGGAGCTAGACATCCTGGCCTTCGCACTGCGTTCTCCGTAGCGCTCATTCAAGCGCTCATTCAGTAGCCGCCGAACGGACCGGCCAGGATTGCGATCGAATCCTTCTCGGCTTCGGGGAGCTTCGCGCGTAGTGCTCCTGCCGGCTGTCGGCAAAAGCGAAGGCTGATCGAACTTCCAGCCTGCTGGTCCAATCCGAGCTGTTCGCGGCTCCGAACTAGATGTGTAACCAACGCCAGGGCTGGATGTTCTAGTTCTGTGAGTTGCGGCGCGTCAGCAGGCGGGCCGAGGAAGGTTTACTGATGCCCAAATCTCATAACAGGCCCCGCAAGTGGTTGGCACCGTTGGCAGTGGCAGGTGCTGCAGCGCTGACCGCGGCCGCACCATTGGCCGCCCATGCCGATTCCGGAGCTTCGTACTCGGCGACGCTGAACGCGCTCAACGGATCGGGTGGATCGGGTTCGGTATGGATCACCGTGAACGGTGACCAGGCCAAGATCACCGAGCACTGGTCCGGGCTGGCTTCCAAGTTCATGGGCGGCCCGTTCCCGCATGTGCAACACATCCACATCGGTGCGGCGGGTACCTGCCCCACGATGTCGGATGACAAGAACAACGACGGCGTGATCAGCACCCCGGAGGCAGCGGCCTCTTACGGTGCCATCGGCACGACCCTGTCGGTCAAGGGCGACACCAGTCCGAAGGCTGGCACGGATGTCAAGATCGCCCCTGGGGGTTCGAGCACCGATTATTCCCGGACAATCACTCTGGACAGCAAGACGCTGCAATCGCTGCGCGACGACACTGCGGTTGTCGTCGTCCATGGTCTTGATCCGTCCACGTTGAGTGCGAAGGCTCAGAAGGAGAAGAGCCCGCTGGTGCCGTCGTTGCCGCTGGCCGCGACCGCGCCCGCCTTGTGCGGTCCGTTGCATGCCATGCCTGCGAGCGGTCCGGATACTGGGACCGGGTCGACCGCTGGCATCGAGCACGAGGGCGTCATCGGTGGCGGTACGGCATTGCTGCTGACCGCGGGTGTGGCAGCCCTGTGGATGCAGCGTCGGACGAGCCGACAAAACTAGGCTGATACACCCGTCGTCGGCCGTTAGCCGGCCTGGTCAGAATCGGGTTCGGGCGCCCTGATCTTTCGGGTCAGGGCGCCCGATTCATCGCTGAGCGAGTCCCGCGCTGACAGACACGCACCGACAGGACCCATGATGGAGGGAGGAGACGACTATCGCAAGACAGCTGCCATCGGCAGGCAACCCTGCCAGACATGGACGGCTGCGCGGACAGCAGCCGAGCTGGCTGCTGGTAGTGATTGCTGGCGTGATCGGCGTGATCTTGATCGTCGTTGGGATAGCTGAACAGCAGTCGCCACCCAAGCTCGACGCGGCCGCGGCCGGAAGCGTCCAACCTTCCGCCACCGGTCAGCCGTTGACCTCATCGCCAGCGATGACTTCCACGTCCCGTGCAGCGGCAACCCCATCTGATTGGCCGCCCACGACAGCTGGCTCCGCGCAGTCACCCAAGCGGTCAAATGACCCGTCCTCTGCGGAACCGTCGCCGCAGGAGGCGCCGCGGGCTCGGGTTGCCTCGCCTCCGCTGCATCTGTCGATTCCGGCGATCAAGGTGGATACCGCAGTCACGTCTGTCGGAGTGACCAGCGGCGGGGCCCTGGGAGTCCCGAGTGGGGACCAGCAGAATGAGGCTGCCTGGTTTCGTGATTCGCCAACTCCGGGCCAGTTCGGCGCGTCAGTGATTGTCGGTCACATCGACACCATCCACGGACCATCTGTCTTCTACAACCTGGGCGCACTCCATCCGGGTGACACGATCGTCATTCGTCGGAAGGACCATCTGAGGATCACCTTTGTCGTCGATGGCGTCCGTCAATACCCCGATCGGACGAACCTTCCGATCAAAGAGCTCTACGGCGGCGACCCGGCTGAGGCCGATCTTCGGCTGGTGACGTGCAGCAACTTCGATCACTCCATCGGTCACTACCGCGGCAACCTGATCATCTACGCCCACGCGCAGCACACGTAACCGGCCGCGGATCGCGCGAGCACCTTGTCCGGCATCGCGAGCGGCCCCCAGGTTTGACAAGCATGCAGTCGAAACCCTGAGGGGAGGTTCAGTGTCGCGATGTCCATTCCATACCGGCTCGCACACCATCACGGCAGCTGCTCGAAGTTCGACACTGACCATCCTGTCGATACCGATCATTCTCTGGGTACAGAGAGTCGGAGGATTCGACCGACGACGATGCGTCGAGCGCGCAGAAGCGTGCGGCAGGAGACTCACCCCGCCGGGCGGTTGGGCGTCAGTGGCCGGGTTACGGGCAGGTCGATACTGGAGACTCCAGTGCCCGAGACAGTGCCGTCGTGGGTAGGGAGAGGCAAGACTCGGATGGAGAATGACCGGCTCAGCGAGTTGATTCGTCGCGCCGGCTGCGGTCAGGAGGACGCCTTTGCCGAGTTGTACGACCTCACCGCGGCCCGCGTCCACGGCATCGTCCTGCGCGTCCTGCAGGCGCCCGACCTGGCAGCCGAAGTCACCCAAGAGGTGTACGTCGAGATCTGGCAGCAATCCAGCCGGTACAACAAATCGAGCGGCAGCGTGATGGCCTGGGCGCTGACCATCGCCCGTCGACGCGCCATCGACCGAGTACGGGCCACAGCTGCTCAGACTGCCCGGGACGACCTGTACGCCAGGCAGGAACCACGAGCCGGTGACCATCGCGGAGATGAGGTGTGGGAAGCCACCCGGGAACACTTCGATGCCGACCGGATCCAGACCAGCCTGGAAAAGCTGACCGAATCGCAACAACAAGCGCTTACCTTGGCCTACTTCGGCGGTTATACCCAAAGCCAGATCGCCCGGCTGCTGCAGATACCGATCGGCACCGTGAAGACGAGAATAAGAGACGGCCTGAGCCGTCTCCGAGACGAACTACGCACCGAACGGGGGGCATCACAGTGACCGACCCGCGCCACGGCATCGACCCCGATCACGGCAACCTCAGTCGCGCCGCGGCACCGGGTGACGACACGGATCCGCACGCACCGGTAGGTGCCTACGTGCTCGATGCTCTGACCCCGGCTGAGCGGAGGGCATTCCAGGCCCACCTGAGCACCTGCGCCGCCTGCCAGACCGAAGTAGTCGAACTCCGCGAGACCTTGGCCGAAACTGCCGTCCTGACCCAAACCGCTCCCCCGCCCGCGCTCCGAACCGAAGTCCTCGCAGCTATCAGGAATGTTCCGCAGCTCGGCCCTGAACCGCGCCCAGCGAGCAGTCCCGCCGCCGACCGCGAAGCCGGACACCTTCCGGACAGGCCGCCCGCGCGAGGTCGCGACCCAGAGACGGTCGTACTCCGTCCGGCGCGCTGGCACCGAATCGCCCGCATTGGCGTGGCAGCAGTCCTGGCAGTCGTCCTCGCAGTGGGCGGGTGGACAGTCGGTCGACACCAACAGGTCCAGACCACACAGGCCGATCAAGCCGCCCAACACCAGCTACTGAGTGCACCCGACACCCGGATCTACCATCAACCGATGCCAGGTGGTGGCCGGGTCACCTACATCACCTCCGCCAGCCAGAACGCCGCAATGGCCGTCCTGTCCGGCCGCCCCGGTCTCCAAGCCGGCCACGTCTTCCAGCTCTGGACCATGCACACCAACGATGGACGAACCGTCGCCGAAGCAGACCAAACCTTCACTGCTCAACCAGACCGATCGGTATGGCTCACCGGCAACATCACCAACGCCGCAGCAATCGCCATCACCATCGAACCCGACGGCGGCTCCAAGACACCGACCACAACCCCATTTGCGATCCAGCAGCTGTGAGACTCCGCTCCACCGACTCGGTGGCAACGCCTCAGGCCAACGGGGCAGTCCGATCATGGAGCGGGATCCGGCCGAACACCCCACGTCGTGCCTGGCCGTTGTCCGGCACCGTCGTGTCGCGGATGGTGATCGACGCGAGGCAACATCCGACAAACACAACTTCCAGACCCAACGACGCCAGTCCCATGACATCTTCCGGGCCCTGCGCCCATGTCTCCAGATAGCCGCCAGGAAGTCCAACGGTCCGGCTGGCCACGAAGGCCAAGAACATGACAACAGAGGTAGCCGTGCCCAACAACCACGCCGCCGTCCGCAGCCGATCCCGATCAGTAGCCAGACCGACGATCGCCACCGCCAATGCTCCCGACCCAGCCAAGAACAGCACCCCGATATAGAATTTCTCATCCAGGTGCATCGGCGCCAGATAGACATGAATCCCAAGATTCGAGAAGGCGACAACGACCGCGAGCCACCGCAACGCCCCGGTCCCCGTTCTCCCCGCAATTCCGCCAGAAGTATGCTCCACCACAACCACACCCTCCCAACACCGCCGTCAGCGCCGGCGATGTCGTCGTCTCGGCGTATGGGCCGCCGCATCGGGGACGCCCGGGTCCAGCGATGCGACGGCCCTCGACCGGAGGACAGCGCGGACTGATGGTGGGCGCATCGCCGCGTCAGTCTGGTGCGCCTCGAAACGGTGCGGGTCCGCCTCCCGGAACCGGGAGACCCCGTTCCCAGCCTTGATCGACCCGTAGACCACCGTCGGCGTTCGAACGCACCACGCCTGTTCCCAGGCCGAGAATCCGGTGTATCGAATACCGGATCTATCCAGGATTCGGAGCCGAACGGGATTCGGATTGCCAGGAGATCACACTGCCTGCCGGGGCCGTCGACTCGTCACCGGGCCAGGCGCCCGGCAAGAAGCGCCTGTCCTGGACCTGACAATTCCTTCACCGCGACCGGCCGGCCGGCGACGGCCATCAGCACCGCTTCGGCAGGTCCGCGAACCTCCGATCCCGAGCCGTGACTCCAATCGAGATCTGTGGTGATCAACCGTATCCCCCGTGCGAGTCGTCGACCTGGCAGTTCGGGGCTGCACACCACACCGTCCAGAACCTCACGCAGCCGCTCGGCCGGAATCTGACGTGACAAGCCGAGCGGCCGGCGGATGTCTTGATGATGGATAGTGACGTCCAGCAGAGCAAGCCGGCCGCCGAAGCTTGCCGCCAGCCCTGTCGGCTGTAGGCGGGAACGGAGCCGAGCAAGGAGCTCGGCAGGGTCGAGCGGGGCCAGCTCGTCGACACCTGCCTGGTTGATGTGGACAATGCGTCCCCGGACAGCTCTTCGGGCCAGGCCCCAGAGGCTCACGCCGTCGAAGCTCATCACATGCGCCACGACATCGCGGACGCGCCAGGCGGCGCACAACGACTGGACCTGCCATTGTTCGGGTGTGAGATGCTCCAAAAGGTCAGCCAGATCAGTCCGCTCCGCGGTCGTCATCTCGAGGACATCCACGACACCCCTCCCCCGGTTCACAGCTGGACAGCGACTTACTCACCGGGTCGGATGAGCGTCGGACGTACGCACAGACGTCCGCCGTGGCTGGCGATCAGCGACCCAAGTGACCATCATGACGCCAGCCGCAGGCGTCGGCACTACTTGTGATCGTTGAGTCGGAGAGCATCCGGTGGTATGCATCGAGGACCTCCTGGTCGTCGGCAACGTCGATCGTGCCGTCGAAGGTTCAACGGCTGGAGTTGCCGCCGTTGCATAGCTGCTCGGCAAGTACGGCGCCGCGGGTGGTCGTCGGCGGCTATGTCTGCTGCCATGTCTGTCGGTTTCCGCGCGCGAGCAGTTGATCGCCGCTGTCGCGGCGATCGTCGATTCGCGGCCCGTCGGCAGCAACATCTACGACGGCGTCCGAAGGTTCTCGCGGCGAAGGCTGCTCTGGTGATCATGGACGAGCCGACGGCGCGAGGAGTGACCCGCGATGCGCCTATGAGCAACCGATGATCCCCCGTCTGGAATAGATTCTCGGGCCGAGCCGATGATCGCCAGACGCCATTGACTCTGCGATGCCCTACATGTCGCCGCTCACAGTGGGGCCAGCCGCGTCTTGGGTTTCGTTTCCGCGGTTGTTGTTCCATAAGGGAAATCGCTGGTCGGGTAGAGCGTCGATCATGATCACCTCGACCGGATGGTCTCGCGGCCGTCCGATGGCGACACTAGTTGATTGCACCGGTGATCACGTCGTTCATCTGTTCCGGCTGCACTTCGACTGTCACGAGTACCCTTGCACGTTTGGCGTCCATCGCGCGAATACGCTCGGCCAGTTGGACAAGTGCTGTCTTCAGCGCCTCGGGGATCGCCGGTGCGGACTCGACCGGAAGTCCCGGGACCTGGATGTCCCACTCCCTTCCGTATTCGGTACGACTGACCTTGATCACGTAGCTGTAGGTGGGTCGCAATGCTCTAGCCGATCGTTGTCCGACCGTTCGTCAATTGTGAACCAATCGCGATCCAACTTGCTGGCCGTGACAACATCTCGCCCCCTGTTGATCTTGTAGCTGATCCGACTGTCGCGGTGGCTGCGGATCAGGTGTGGTCGACCTTGCCAGGTTTCTCGTGCCAGATGTCAGCATCGGCGTTACGATGTTGCAGGATCGTGACGCTGCATCGGGTAGCTGGGCCTGGGACCCCGAATCCACTCCGTTGTGGGTTCGGGGCGTCTGGCAGCCAGTCAGGCAACGACGCCGGCGATAACGTCGTCGATCTGGTCCGGCTCGATCTCGAACGTCACGAAGACTCTGGCTTCCTGCGCAGCTGTGTGGCCGACGCGTTCGATATGTCTTGCAAGCGCCAACTTCATGGCCTGCTGGGCAGTCGACGCACGGGCGGATGGGAGCCCGGGGACCTGCACTTCCCAACCGTCGTGATTGGGAGCGAGGCTCACCCGGATCACATAGCTATGGAGTGGACGCATCACTCCGCTGGTCCCGAGCGACGCACCGGGACATTCCCGCGGACGGATCTGTCGTGCCGGACCTTCGGCCGCGCTTTGCTGATGCGCAAAGGCGGTCGTGTGTTACTTGACGCCACGAGTCTTCGCCCCTCCCGCGTGCCTGGCATGTCCCGACAACACTCAGACTCGCAGATTTTATAGCATAGTGCAATCGTTGCGTACTGCAAGCGTATGACATTCCGCCAGTCCCTGACATCCGATACAACCTGGGCTTGTGCTGGTACAAGATCAGGGCGGGTGCCCTGACGACGCCGAAGGATGCACCATGGCAGCAGAATGCACTTTCCATCTCGCCCGCCACGAAACCTCGCCAGCGACCGGGCGACCCTTCCCGGCATCGCGGTCTGTTTGGCCATCGCGGCCATCGCCACGGGTGTCGGCAACCTCGTCCCTGTCGTCGGAAGCGCGGTGCCGGCGATCGTCTTCGGCGCAGTCCTGGGTGCAGTCATTCGCCCGGGTCGTCGGCTGCAGCCGGGTATCAAGTTCGCGGGCAGGTTCTTTCTCCAGCTTGCTGTGGTGATCCTCGGTACCCAACTGTCCTTCGGAACTGTCGTGCACATCGGAGCTACATCGCTTCCGGTGATGCTGACTACCCTGATGGTGTGTCTTGTGCTGGCACGCGTCGTGGGACGGTTGCTTCACGTCAACGGAACTCTCCAGGCGCTGATCGGTGCTGGTACGGGAATCTGTGGAGCGTCGGCCATCGCTGCTGTTGCGCCAGTTATCGGAGCCGCGAGCGCTGACATCGCCTACGCGGTATCGACGATCTTTCTGTTCAACATCTGTGCAGTGGTGAGCTTCCCGATCCTCGGGCATCTCCTGCATCTCAGCCAGCAGTCGTTCGGACTCTTCGCCGGCACTGCGGTGAACGACACGTCCTCCGTTGTCGCAGCGGCGACGACCTACGGGGCCCAGGCAGCCAATCACGCGATCGTGGTGAAACTGGTCCGAACTCTGATGATCATCCCCGTCACCGTGGGTCTTGCTGTCATCCATCGTCGGCGCGGCGGGGTACCGGCCGGGTCGAATGCCGTCCGTACGGAGCAGCAGCACAGGCGGATGCGCGCATTGCGCTTGATCCCGTGGTTCCTGGTTGGATTCATGCTGATGGCGATGGCCAACTCCTGCGGGCTCATTCCAACGGTCGCAGAGCCCACGTTGGCCCGGGTGTCGTCGTTCTTGATCGCCATCGCATTGGCCGGAATCGGGTTGGCGACAGATGTCGCCGGTCTCCTGCGGACGGGGCATCGGCCCCTCCTGCTCGGCGCCGTGCTGTGGGTCGCTGTCACCGCGACCAGCCTCGGTGTGCAACACCTCAGCGGCACACTGTGACGACTGGTGTCCGGCCGCACTTGCACGAGCGGTTGCTACTCGCGCTCCTTGAGCCGCGAAAGCATCCGGTTGTACGCGTCCAGCACCACCTGGTCGTCATCGACGTCCGACGTCTCGGACAGCATCGCACTGTCGACGGGCTCGCCCCCGCTGCCCAATTCCTGTGCAAGGACCGATCGCCGCGTACGCTCGAGCCAACCGCCGAGCAGCTTGTCGGAGTCGCGGGTGAACAGGATCGCCGCGATCGTGGCCAGGCCGATCACCATCATCAGACCGTCGCCACCGACCCACATGATTCCGCCCCCGGTGAGTACGTCCTGCGCCGGCGATGGCGCCCAGGAAGGCCGCATCGCAAGCATCACGGGAAACGGGTCGTTGGACTGCATGAGTACGATCCCGACGATCGTGTCCGGCCCCATCGCCACCAGAATCAGCAGCAGTCTTGCCATCAGTGGCACCCGCCACCGGATCGGTTCGTTGCCGAGCAATGGCAGCAGGAAAAGGTAGCCGGCCACGACGTAGAGCACCCGTTCGGCTCCCATCATCCAGGGATGAACGGCCATCAGATCCATGAAGTGGGTCAGATGGGTGCCGACGAGCGCGGCGGCGTACACCACGAAACCAACCAACGGATGCGTCAACACCGCCACCGGCCACACCGACATCCCTCGGTCGACGGCCTTCGCCCCGATCGCGTTTCGCAGCAGCGTCAGCGGATGCCCGAGGACCAGCAGCGCAGGCACCACCATGATCAACAACAGGTGTTCGATCATGTGCACCCAGAAGAGGGCCATGGAGTACGTGTCGAAAGCCGAGCAGACCGTGAGAACCAGCAGCAGGAGTGCGGAGAAGAAGGTGATCGCCGGCGCCAGGCCGACTGACTGGCGGCCGGCTCGCCGACACCACCACAGGGCCAACGCGTAACCGGCTGCCAGCAGCACGGCCACCACGATCCAGCCAGGACGCCACGACCACGAACTGACGACCGCATGCCAGGTCCACGGCGTCAGCCGATCCCGACCCATGGGCCCCTCCCCCACATCGAAAGCTGCACCAGCGGGACGAAATCAGGCGGGACTGACATGGCGATCCAGCAGCCAACTGAGGACCTGCAGTGCTTGCGCCTCGGTCCAGTCCGTGCTGGGAGGATGAGCCAGATCATGGCGTCCGTCCTCGTCCAGGAAGTGATAGATCGTCTTCGGTATGTCGGAGCGGTCCCGCACCACTGGCGGCCCCTCGAGCACAAACCGCTCACTGCCCGCCGCGTCGATGAAGAACACCTCGTCGGAGTGCTCGATGTCATAGGTCAACGGCTTGCCGGTGCGCCAGTTCACGGGCGGTGGATCCTCCGCCGGGACCTTCTTGGTGTACACACCGAAGTAGCGCCAGAGCCGTGCCACGTCGGCGGCCGAACCGGTCAGAACGGTCCAGTCGGGCACCTGACCGGCCCGGGTGTACAGCCGACGATAAGCGGCGATTTGGGGAACGGTGTCCCTGACTGGGTCAACGGTGATGGTCAGGAACTCAACCTTGCTGCCGAGCCCCGCTGCGTCCAGTCGACGCGCTGTCTGCACAACGGTCGTCGTGTCCAGCGGACAGGTCTCCTGGCACAAGGTCATGCCATCGGAGATCACCAAGATCCTGCCGGAGAAGCTCGACAGGTGCCGTACCACGCCGGCGGTGTCGTCCAGCGGCAGATCGAGAATCGCTTCCGGGACTGCGGCTTCGAGTCGCGTGCCTACATTGACACCTGGCGCTTTGACGGCCCCGCAGCCGGCGAGCGTCAGGAGTGCGGCGAACAACCCTGCGGCGAGGGCCTGGGGGCCGGCAAGCGACTTCATTCTACAAATTGTAGAACGCCCGTCTACCAGTCCAACGCACTGACCTGCGCCTCGGGTTCACCGGCCGCCTCAGCGAAGGCGTGCAGCACCGTGATCAACTCGCCGCGGTGCGGGGCCGGCATCGCGGCGACAATGCGGTTGATCTCGGATCGCCGTCGGCGAGTGACCGTGTCGACGATTTCCCGACCGGCGGCCGTGAGCGCCAGAAGGATCTCGCGGCGATCGTCCGGATTGTCCCGCCGGGTTACGAGTTCTGACCTGAGGAGGCGGTTGATCATCCGCATCGCCGTCGATGGGTTCACGCCGAGTTGGTCGGCCAGCTGGTTGAGGCTCAGATCCGGTTGGTTCCCGAGCACCACGAGAGCCCGGAACTGTGCGATGGTGACCGACTCGTTGTGCTCGGCCAGCGACCGGGCAGCGACCGCGACGAGCGCGCGCGATGCTGTAAGAAGTGCCGTGACGAGTTCATCGTTGGATTCGTCCTTCTTGGCGGCTGCTCCGGATCTGCGGGTGCCTGGCACGTTTCTCCATTCCTGATGTTGCTCATAGTGTCGCGCTCTTCCCCATCCCAACACCTGCGAGCCGCCGCCGCCAATTTCGTAGCACACCGCAATCGTTGCATAATGCAATAGTGACCAACGGCTGCGCCTCCTCCGCCCTGCTGACGACCACCGGCAGCGGTAGTCCCGGGTCTTCCGAGCAACCAGTGCCGGTCCAACGCGGCGTCGGCCGAGGACTGAACTGGATCCGCTCGGCCAACGCCGGGCTGCTGTTCCTGGCGCTGGTGGTCGGAGCCGGAGCCGGTGGTGGCGCGATCGCCTTCCGCTGGTTGATCAAGACCTTCACCCTGGCCCTGTCCGGGCATCCCGACTATTCGGCCGTTCCCGGCGCCGCCAATCCTCTCGTGCCCGGGCTGGGTCGCTGGTTCGTCATCCTCGCCCCGATCGTTGCCGGGCTGATCTACGGCCCACTTGTCCAACGCTTTGCTCGCGAAGCGCGAGGGCATGGCGTACCTGAGGTGATGTTCGCTGTCGCCCGCCGAGGCGGGCGGATCGCCCCACAGGTCGCCGTCGTCAAGGCGGTCGCCTCCGCCCTGTGCATCGGCGGAGGCGGATCGGTCGGCCGGGAGGGACCGATCGTGCAGATCGGGTCGGCACTCGGCTCGACCCTCGGCCGGATCATCCGGGTCACCGAGCCGCGGCTCCGGGTGCTCGTCGCGTGCGGTGCCGCGGGTGGCATCGCGGCCACCTTCAACGCGCCACTGGCCGGCGTCTTCTTCGCGATGGAGTTGATCCTGCGCGATTTCACCGCCGCTGCCTTCGGCATGGTCGTCGCCTCCTCGGTGACCGCGAGTGTCATCGGCCGGGCGGCACTCGGCAACAGCCCGTTCCTCACTCTTCCGGTGTTCACCGTGAGCCACCTGGCCCAATATCCACTGTTCGCCGTGCTCGGACTGCTCGCCGGGATCGTCGGAGTCGCATTCAGCAAAGCCCTGTACGGGATCGAGGACCTCTGCGACGCGGCCTGGCGCCGGACCCGCGCACCGGAATGGGCCCGACCAGCGGCCGGCGGCCTGGTGCTCGGCGGCCTGCTGCTCGTCCTGCCACAGATGTACGGCGTCGGCTACCCCGTTCTCGGAGCTGGCATCGCCGGCGAGTACGGGATCGCCATGCTTCTGATCCTCCTGATCGGCAAGGTCGTCGCCACCAGCCTGACCATCGGAATCGGCGGCTCCGGCGGCGTGTTCGCCCCCAGCCTGTTCGTCGGCGCCATGCTCGGCTCCGCATACGGCCAACTCGTCCACCACCTGCTTCCCGGAGTCTCCGGGCCAGCAGGCGCGTACGGACTCATCGCGATGGGAGCCGTGTTCGCCGGCGCCACCAGAGCGCCGATCACAGGCGTCGTGATCATGTTCGAACTGACCGGCGAGTATTCGATCATCCTGCCGCTGATGGCAGCAATCATCCTGGCCACCGGACTGAGCCACCTGCTCTCCCACGACACCATCTACACCCGCAAACTGCTGCGCCGTGGCGTCGACATCGACCAACCGCACAACCCGACCATGGCCAAAACCGCTGTCGGCCAGGTCATGGAGCCCGTCGGAGCCCTGCTGGATGCCGGCACACCGTTGATCGGGGTGGCAGGCAAGCTCACCAGTTCACCGCACGGCCAACTTGGTGTGATCGACGCCGAAGGCGCCTACCTCGGCGTCGTCACCGCCCGCACCGTGGCGGACGCACTGGCAGACGGCGACCACGACCAGCACGCCCTCACATCCGTCGTCGAGTATCCGGAGACCGTCAAGACCACGGACACACTTCAGGACGCATTGTCAGCACTGGAGACCGCGTACGTATCCGTGCCGGTCCTGGACGAGGCCGGGGCCAACCTGGTCGGTTGGCTCACGCACCAGAAGGTCCTGACAGCCCAACAAACCGACCCGACTGCAGGACAGATCGTCGCCCGACGACCACCGCGCCGCTCCATAACCCCAACATCCCCAAACGGCCGATCATGAATCTCCGCAGCCGAACCGCAACGGCGGCCGGCTCCCTGCTGCACAACCGCCGAGCCGTCCGGGCACCCATCTGGATCTACCGCGCCCGGCTCGGCGTGGTATTCGGCCGACGGCTACTCATGCTCGAACACATCGGCCGCAAAACCGGGGCTCGGCGCTACGTGGTCCTGGAGGTCATCGACCACCCGGCACCCCACCGATACATCGTGGCATCCGGATTCGGATACCGCGCCCAATGGCTACGCAACATCCAACACGACCCGCACGTCCGAGTCGTCATTGGCAGCCACCGCCCGAGGCCAGCGGCGGCCACCGTCCTCGATCAAAGACAAGTCGGCCCCATCCTGCACCGGTACGCCGACCAGCACCCCCGTGCCTGGCGACAACTCAAACCCGTCTTCGAAAATCTCATCGGGTCACCGATCACCGAGGACAACAGCAACCTGCCGCTGGTCCAACTCGTACTTGAGCCAACAGCCGCCCCACGCAACGAACGATCGTGAGCTGATCTCAGGTCGACAGAACGCAATGGCCGTGGGCTCGCCGTGGCAGCGATCGCTGGGGGGACATCGATTACGACTCCGGACGATTGACCAGAGGAACCAGGCGCAGATCAACGCATTCGTTGCCGGCATCGGGCGCCGTGGCGGCCTGACGGCGGAGCACGGTGCGACCTGGCATCCCTCAGCTACCTTCTTGGGCGCCGACGGGCAGACGTCCCAGGACCCGTCGCGAGCGGTTCGATATACCCACCCCGGGTATGAGTCGATCGGGAACACACGATCGTCACGCCGGGAGCCCGAAGGAGTACGGAAGTCGCCATGGAACCGCACAGCACCCCGCCTCAGTGGCTGGACGTCCTCGGATGGATCTCGCTGATCGCCGCGTTCGCCAGTGCCGCGTACATCCTCTACGACATCTACATAAACCGGTACCGGCAGAAAATGACGATCATGGAAGTCGTCTATCCAACGACCGCGCTCTACCTCGGTCCCGCCGCAGTCTGGTTCTACCGCAAGTACGGACGTCGCAAATCGACCAAATTGACCACCCGGCACCCAGAACGCCCGGACGAACGCAGCGGAGGACATAACCGGCATCAGCATCACACCGGCTCGGGAGAAACCAGCCTGAGCGGAGAAGAAGGTCTACCACGGGTCAGCTGGGATCAGACGGCCGAAGCCGTAACTCACTGCGGCGCCGGCTGCACGCTAGGTGACATCGTCGCGGAGTGGTCGGTCCTGGCTCTAGGCATCACCATCGCCGGCACGGCGCTCTACGCCGATATCGTCTTCGACTTCGTCCTTGCCTGGCTGCTCGGCATCATCTTCCAGTACTTCACCATCGTGCCGATGCGCGAACTCCGCCCGCTCCAAGGAATCAAGGAAGCGATCAAGGCCGACACGTTGTCGATCATTGCCTTCCAGATCGGCCTTTTCGCGGGCATGATCATCTACCAGCTGTTCCTCTTCTCCAACCCGCTACCCAAGACGACCGCCACGTATTGGTTCTTGATGCAGCTGTCCATGACCCTGGGTTTCTTCACCGCGTACCCGGTCAACCGGTGGCTCATCCGTCGCGGGGTCAAGGAAGCGATGTGATTGCGACTGAAGGCGGTGCGGGACTGTCGGTGGGACGGCGCGTACGAGCGCCCAGCTGTGTCGCATGCCCGGCGCGGCTGCGGGGTACAGACTCCTTGAACAGACATGTCGATCCGTCGCCCCCGTTGTCACCAGTTTGTCTCCCAGCTACGACCCGACGACGGAACTCTTCACCGCTGAAGCCGCGCGCACTACTCGACGGCTCGGCTTCGCGAAACACCGGGCGCCCATAGCACGCAGTGGCATATACCGGTCGAATAGCCGGGCGCCCGGACCGTCCCGCGACGAATGCCCTCGGCCCGTCTGACACTCCGCGCCTACACTGTAAGGACGACGGACACGGACCCCTTGTGATCCGGGTGATCGGCCACGCATGCATCAGCTACTTGATCGACGATCGGGCAACGGGCGCCATCGCTGGTGTATCGGTTGGGTCCGGAGGGGCAGCGCAGAGTCTGGTCGTTCCCGTTGGCTCCGTCCCCATCGGACTGAGACGGCGGCGATACGACCCGACTCTCGGCCGCGGGTCATCTCACAGGAAGAACCCCTCCAGGATGTCGGTGAATCGCTGCGGCTCGGCAAGGTGGATGACATGGGTGGCGTCGATCTTGCTGTAGCTGTGGAGCGGGAGCAGGGAGAGCGCTCTGTCTGCGTCGTCGCGGCTCATGGCGCCATTGAGGGTGCCGTCAGGGAGCATCGTGAAGTCGGCCTGGAGCAGCAGCGCGGGGCAGCCGATCCTGGTAAGAGCGTCAGCATGGTCGAAGTGCTGGTTCCAGGTGCCGTCGTGGAAGGCGGCGCCGAATCGCGGGTCGAAGCGGTCCATGCCGCGCAGGAGGAGGCGGACGGTGTCGTTGGGCAACAAGCCGACTTCCACGGGCTCGCCCGGGTGGGCGCGCCGGTAGGCCTTGACGGCAGCACCAAGCAGTCTGGCGGCTCCAGGGGCGATGTTGTTGGTGAAAAACTTCTTGTTGCTGTCGATCCAATAGAGCAGGAAGTCGTCGGCGGCCGTAAGTCCGTCACTCACGGCCTGGGCGCAGGTGGCGAAGGAGCGGTCGGCGATCGTTGTCTTGATCCGGGGGTATTCGGACGAGAACAACGGCGGGTCTTCCAGCACGATCGCGGTAACAAGTTGGGGACGGTTCGCAGCCAACCACACAGTGAGCAGGCCGCCTGAGGAGTTTCCGGTGACGAAGACCGGCTCGCCGATCACGTTCTCGATGAAGGCCGCGAGATCGGCGCCGATCCGGCTTGCTGTCATCGGATAGTCCGGCGGGACGACGGTGCCGCCGTGGCCGGGGTAGTCGATGTCGAAGACGTGGAACCGCTGCGAGAGGCGGGGGAGGACGCGGCTGTAGCTGAACCAATCCATGTGCTGGGCATGCAGGAGCACGAGCGGTGGACCGTTATCGGGCCCTTCGGCGTAGCTAAGATCGAGCTCGCCGATCAGTGTCCTCTTCAGCACGAATCCCGCTTCGGATACGCGTTGCTTCCACGGGTCGCGGTAGCCGTTGATGAGGCGTCGGAGAATTGCCGCGGCTGCGACTACCGCCGCGACGGGTACGGTCACCGCGATTGCGGCGAGCCGTCGGCCTCGACGGCCCTGTGCTGTCATCATCTCGACTCCTTCGCGGCGTAGGTTGTCGGCTCTGACCATTCTCCAGGCAGGTCGGTCCGATCCCGAGGTGCGGGGGCGCAATGCTTGGACGGCTCGGACCTTCAGCTGCTGAGATACCGATTGTCCTGCCCTAACCACGCGCCCGTATCGCCGCACGGCGCCCAGTCAGCACGGCCTCTAGATCCTGAGCATGAGGTCAGTCCGTCCCCATCACAGACGGACCTCGCAGACCGCCAAATTGTTCGCGCAGAGACATCACTCGCGCACAAGACAGGGCTGGTTCATGGGGCACCAGGGCTAGTCAATTGAAGTGAAACGACTGACCGATGATTGACCTCATGTCGGGTAGTTCACACGCACTGATGACCAATTCGGCACCTAGGAACGACCCCTCCCGCTGATCCGGCCGGATCAGGCTCGATGAGTCCGTCGCGCCAGCTCCGTGCTCGCTGGTAGCGGGTTGCTCATCGGAAGCAAATGACCAACGCCAGGCAGTGCACCTGGTGGGCGTTACGGTGTATGCCGTGGAGTGTCATACGGTCTGAGGCATTCCGCGGGGGCGGTCCCGCCGGTCACGCCATCGGCGCTGCCGAAACCACGGGCCGATACTCATCCAAGATCAGACGGCCATCCAGAACTCGAGTCCTCAACAACTCCAGGGGAATCCGAGGAACCCTCTCAAAAGCCCGCTGACGCCCAACTGGGCCGACGAGCAGCGGAAACCGCATCAGCCGCAGTCTGTCGACAAGACCAGCAGCCAGGAGCTGACCCGCCACAGACATGCTCCCCCAGGTCCGCAACCTCGTAGCCGCCTCTGCTTTCAACTGCCGAACATCCCCAATCAGGTCACGGCAGACCTGCGTCCTCGGCCATTCCACCGACTCGAGCTTGCGGGAGAAAACCACCTTGTCCAGGCCCATCAGATGGGCATGATCATCAACCCACGCACCCGCGGGAAGCGTACGAAACGTGTCATAGGTCCGCCGACCCAGCAATACCAGCTCCGGTATCGACTTCTCGGCCACAACCCACTCCTGCAGATCGGAGCCGAAGTACCCAAAGTAGGCAGGCAGACCATCACCGCCAGCCCAACCATCGACAGAAACAAACAGATCCACGACTAACTCCACCGTCATGCTCATCACTCCCCTACTCGCGCCTCACTCCATAGGCCTGATCTCAGCCCCCGGCCGTCGATCCTGCACCACAAGCCCACACGGAGGTCGAACCGCCGATTCGCAGATCGACACCCGGCTATTGCCCTACCGCGCCCCACAGCCCAACTCCCGGCGCCCATGCTCCGGTGACGTCTAAACCGCGAAGTGGGGTTCACAAGCCGATCCCTGACTGTGAAAACATCGCCCCGTTCCGACGGGACACCAAAACCACGGGAACGCCGACCTAGTTCTCGCACGCACAGCTCGGCTACGGGGTACAGACCTCCTTGAACAGACATGTCGATCGGCGTGACGATCAAGAAGGGATCAGATGATGGCTGTTACCAGTTTCCAGGACCTAGCTCTGGCCGACCGCGACCGCGCGTGGGACGGCGATGCTGCGGAGAAGCGAGTCCGGAAGTGGGCGGATGCGCAGGACGGCCCCAACGAGGCCTACCGCAACGCCCACGTCTGGTACGACGCGAACAACAAGGACAACTTCACCGCCTACAAGTTGCTCATCGCCGACGTCATCGACGGCCATCTCCGAGCAGTCCCGCGCGGTGTCATGGCCGCAGCCGCAATCATGCAGGGATCCAGGGGCGGCGTTGACCTCCCCAGCAAAGACATCGCCCGAGTCAAGAGTCACCTCGCGAAGTACTACACCAAGATGGACGACCAACCACCGTGGGAGTAGACCTCACCGTCACAGTTCCGCGGACTGTGGGCATTCTCAGGCGGCACCCGGATGGCTTGTCTTGGTCAACGCGCGGTCAAACCGACACAGCGCTCTAACCCCGCCACACGTGGCATAAACGGTCATGGATGCACACCGAAGCGGCGATGAAACCGGGCGCATGCAGGTTGCCCTTTCCGCCCACTGATCGGACGCTGGACCGTGCCAGCGGAGCACCCGTGGTGGTCGGGGTCGAGCTGAACGGCTGACCTTTGCCTCAAGCGGGCTATGCCGCGAACCTCGCGACTGAGAGACAAATTCGGGCAAAGAGCCAGGCGGTTGAAAGAACAACCGCGCGTTTCCCCTTGTCAGGTGGGTGGGCCTAACTGGACTTGAACCAGTGACCTTTGCCTTATCAGGGCGCCGGACACCGCGGCGCTCAGGTGGTTCCGCGCTCCAACTCGTCCACGAACGTGCACTGGTGGGTGCCGATTGTCGCCTTCGTTGTCACCCGGTTTGTCTCCCAGCTACGGTCCGACGACGCCAAGCCCGAACTCTTCGCCGCTGAGGCCGCGCGCACTCTCAACGGCTCGGCTTGGGGTGAGCGGCTCAACGAACGTTCCAGTCCAGGGCCGATCAACCGGGGCCTGCGAACGCTAGCGCAGGCTGCACCACGCGGCAGCTTCACAACCACATAGGAGAATCCCGAGTCTGGCGCGGTGTTGCAGTTAGCAACCCCGCTGTCGGGCTCTTCGACGGGGGACCTTGCGGACATGGCATTTGCCTGAGCGCGGTTCGAGGATGTTCGGCCCTGCACCCCGGCCCACAAGCGGAATCGGAGCAGGGAGGGAACGATCATCGGGCAGGGAACGACTCGGGCTGGGTTGGGGCTGACGGTGCGTTGTGTTCAGGGTCTCTTCGTCCAGCCTCATCCCGCACGGGCTTTGAAGTTTGGTGGCCAGCGACTCGCGGGCCTTGTCTGAGACCATGTTCCGGGGTGCAGGGTTTAGAGACTCATGGTTGTCCACCGCCCGGCCGGCACGTGTTCGGGGGACCAAGGCCGGCCGGGCGGGGACTGTGCGAGGCATCGGAACTGTGAAGGGGGAACCTTCTGTGTGCCTCGCTGGGCTCCCTAGGCCCAATTGCCACGATAACTACCGTTTCCCTCCGAATTGGAAGAAATCCTTGGATCCTTTGCCGTTCGGCGCCCTATTCCCCGACGCAAAGGTTTAACTGCTGCCTGCAGCTGACAGAACCGCCAGCTTGATCACAGATTGGTCACGGTATTTCCAAAATTGGTCGGTGCCAGGTCAAGTTTGCTCAAAGGTAGGGGCATTGATCGCTCAAGCAGCTGGGTGGTCTCGTCGCCTTGACCCCCTCGAAAGGCGCCATGTCGCATCGTTCGGCGTACCGTTCTGCCATTTTCGTGCTAATTACTAGCCTTCGTGCCCTTCGTCAGATCAGTTCTGCGCGTTCGGCCCGGTCAGTCCTATCTCGTGGCTCGTCTCGCGTGCTGACCCGGCTGCTCGCGGTCGTGTTGGCGGCTGGGTTGGTGACGGTCGCCGCCTCAGTGGCGCACGCGGCCCCGCTGCCTGCTGACTATTCAGCCAGCACGTCGGGTGACGTGGTGTCGGTCGGGTTGAACGCGGTGGGTTTGGACACGTTGGATGCGGCTGTCGGTCATTCAGCGACCACCGTGGACAGCACCGGGACGCCACGGAGCCGGGCAGAGTCGGCCAACGTGGCCGCGAACGCGGTCGGGATCGGCGTCGGAGTAGAAACGGCGGCTGCGGAGTCGACGAACGCCACCCCGGACGACACCTACAACCAGTCATTGGGCCAGGTCGATGTCCCCGGCGTACTGGATACCGGCCTGGTCTCCGGAACCGGGCAGACTCATTGGGCCAGTGATTCGGCGTGTGTGCCGGATGGTGATCCCATCGCACAGTCGACGACCACGCTGGCCGGCGCGACACTCGGCCTGCCTGGCTTGCAGATCCTGGATCTCGGCACGGTGAGCACAACGGGCTCGACGAGCTTGAATGACGGGTCGGTCGTCGCTACCAGCTCGGGCAATCTGGCCGACAGCAGCTTGCTGAACGGTTTGGTCGGTATCCATGTGGTGAACCAGCCGGAGATCACAGCCCAGTCGAACGGAACCACCGGCACAGTCACCTCCAACAATTACGCCGTCGACGTCACAGTCGACAACGCGCCCGCCGTCCGACTCGAGGCCGGCGGTCAGATACCGATCACCCTGAACATTGCAGGTGTAGCGACCACCGATCTGACGTTGACCGTCGGAAACCTCAACGACGCCTCGGCCGGAGCGACCGGTGAGGGCAACATGTCCTTCATCACGATCACGGGCACGATCGATCTCCTCGGCGCTAATGCGGTGACCGTGGATTTGGGATTGCTGCCTTTGACCGCCGCCGCGACCGCACCGACCGGCGGTGTCGAGTGTGACAGCCTCGCCGCGCCGGTGATCAGCCGGCCAGCGGACGGGTCGACCACCGGCGACACCACCCCGACGATCGGTGGAACCGGGACACCGGGTGCCACGGTCACCGTGACCGAGGCCGGCACGACGATCGGAACTGCTGACGTGGACAACGACGGCACCTGGTCGCTGGTCCCGGACACTGCGTTGGATCTGGGTAGTCACACGATCGTCGCGACCCAGGCCAACGGCCAAGCCACCTCACCGGCATCGGATCCAGACAGTTTCCAGATCATCGACACCACAGCACCGAATCCACCTGTCATCACCGACCCGGCAGACGGTTCGTCGACCAACGACACCACACCGCCTATCTCGGGCACCGCTGAGCCCGGTTCGACCGTCGCCGTATCGGTCGACGGCAATCAGATCGGAACCACCCGCGCCGACGGGGACGGGAACTGGACACTCGTTCCCCTGACCCCGTTAGCCCCGGGCGGTCACACCGCGACCGCGACCGCCACCGACGCGGCCGGAAACAGCTCCGACCCCAGTGACCCGGTCGACTTCACCATCGACACCACCGCACCCGCCGCGCCTGTGATCACCCAGCCGGCCGACGGGTCGACAACCACTGACAACACACCCACCATCACCGGCACCGGTGAACCCGGTGCGACCGCGACCGTGTCCGTGGATGGTGATCAGATCGGCACCGCCACAGTCAACGGTGACGGCGATTGGATGCTGAATACTCCGGATCCGCTGGCTGACGGTGACCACACTGTGTCAGCGACCCAGACCGATCCGGCCGGCAACACGTCCGATGCTGACAGTGTCGACTTCACCGTCGATGCGACCACCCAAACCCCGGTGATCGCCCGGCCCGCCGACGGATCGTCAACCCGCGACACCACGCCGACCATCTCCGGTACCGCCGAACCCGGCGCCACGGTCGTCGTGACCGACCAGGACGGAACCCGGCTCGGCACCGCCACCACCAACAGCAACGGGACTTGGACGTTCACCTCGATCGCCCTCACCCCAGGCGGATACACGATCACCGCGATCGCGACCGACCCATCAGGAAACCGGTCAGGACGCAGCCACCCGGATCGCTTCACCATCGACACCACCGCACCAGCCCCGCCGGTAATCAGCGATCCGGCGGACGGGACGACGATCACCGACAACACCCCGACGATCGGCGGCACCGGTGAACCCGGCGCCACCGTGACCGTGACCGTCGACGGCGATCAGATCGGCACCACCATCGTCAACACCAACCGACGTTGGACCATCGGTGTCACCCAGCCGCTCGGCGACGGCGATCACATCGTCACCGCAACCCAGACCGATCCAGCCGGCAACACCTCCGACCCGAGCGATCCGGTCGATTTCACCACCGACGCGACCCCACCAGCAGCGCCCACGATCGTGACCCCTGCTGACGGGGCCGCCATCACCGACACCACACCGACCATCACCGGCACTGGTGAACCCGGCGCCACCGTCAGCGTCCGGATCGACGGACACCGGATCGGCACCGCACGCGTCCGCTCGGACGGCAGCTGGACCCGCCCGGTTGACCAGCCCCTCGACCCGGGAAGGCACACGATCACCGCCGTCCAAACCGACCCAGCCGGCAACACCAGCGATCCCACACAGTCCCAGTTCACCGAGATCGACGCCGCCGGCCTCACACCGCCGGTCATCACCGACCCCGGTAACGGCAACACGATCGGCGACACCACGCCCACGATCAGTGGGACCGGTACTCCTGGATCGACCATCGCCATCTTCGACGGTGACAACCAGATCGGCACCGCCACCGTTGGAGCTGACGGCACCTGGACGCTGACCGCCAACACCCTCGACTGCGGCACCCACACCATCTACGCCGTCCAAACCCAACTTCAAACCACCAACACCGCAGTCACCCTCGACACCCTGATCATCAGCTCCGACCCATCCAACCCCATCACCTTCACCATCACCTGCACCACCAACAACACAGGAACCGGCACAGGCACCGGCACGAACGGGGAAGGGCTAGCCGAAACCGGAACACCCACCGGACTCGCACCCCTCGCCGCAACCGGACTCCTCGCCCTCCTCGCCGGACTCGCCCTCATCCGCCGACGCAAACACCCCACCCGGTAACCATCAACGGCAATCATCAACGGGCAATCCTCAACGCCGGCCCAGCACCCTCGACCCCCACAAGGCGATCGGTGGTGTTGGGCCGGTTGCGACCCCGGGCTGTGATCGGCCCCAGGCTGTGGTTGGCCGCTCACCGGCGATCAGATCCGCTCCCAGGACCGCCGGTGCTGCGAGTACTCGATCCCGAGCGACCAGAACCCGTAGACATCCAAGCAACAGCGACGCACAACGGCCCTGCGAGCACGGGTGGCACTCCACCCCGCCGGTGGTCCGCTTCGGGCCAAACGATGGGCAACCGCCGTGTGTCTGCGACATCAATGGAACGAAAGGGCCTGACCCCGAGTGGATTGGTTGCACCGATCGAAGATCGGCGGGCGACCCGGGACCAAAGTCCATTTCCTAATCCGGACATGTCCAGTTTGGACACGACTCTGCTAAGGTTCTTGATGTTGGCGTGTTCGACCAGGCCTCGGGTCCGGCCGAGCGGCCGATGTCAGGACTTGGGGGAGTCCTGCTTCGCATGGTGCAGAACCTGCTTGGCAGGTGTCCGCGCCGCGGATGGCACGTCGTTTGAGTCGCCCGCCTGGGCTTGTCGGGGGACGCCTGGCAGGCGACTCGACGACTGCCCTCCGACACCTGACCGGCGGATATCTGATCTTGAGCACTTGATCTTGAGCACTTGATCTTGAGCACTTGATCTTGAGCTGCCTGATCTTGACTATTCCGTCTTGGGGGGAGTTGGTTGTGATGCGGATCCTGTTCCTAAGTTTGGCCATCACATTGATGCTGCTGGTGGTCAACAACTGGCGCCTACAACACCGCAGCCACTAAACCCGGTGCCAAAGGGTTAGCCAGGTCAGGTTAGCCAGGTCAGGTTCGCCTGTAAGGTGCCACCGGACCTTCGGCGAACCGAGCGGCGCCGCCCTGGCTCCACATCGATCGAACTCACGGTCCCGGCGTCCCGTTCGGGGCTCGGTAGCGTCCTCGTGCAGGCCTGCACCCGTTGCCTCGATGCTGTCGGACGCAATGCGGCCGCGCACTTGAGGCCAGTCGGATAGCAACTACGCGGCATTGGGGATCGAAGAACCGAACGAAGCCCGGGCGACGCCGCACTCGCCCCGGTAGGTATCAAATGCTCGTGGCGGTAGCCCACTGCGTGTCCCGGTTCCCGAGGTTCGGCAGGCTCTGTGACGGGGTCAATGGTGATCGTTCATCAATGATGAGTGCCCGGGGCTGTCTTCCGCATCGATCGCACCGACCGTTGAACACCGCCGATCGGTGATCGGCGATACTTAAACCACGAAGCCGCAGCGGCACACCCGATGGTGTCGTCGCTTAAGCGGTTCCAGGGCCGGGAGCACGGGTTCATGACTTCCGTTGGGCAACATGTCAGCATGTACTTCCCGGGGCGAATCAGCCCGGCGAATCCACACACGGGACGACACTGGACATGAGTCGATCATCGAAGAATCGCCGGCACAGTCGACGATCAACCAACGACCTCGACTACCGCTTCAGCGAACGCCGTATCCGCCGCTGGACGACCATACTCGAGTTGATCATCGCCGCCGGAGCTGTGATCGGCGGAGTGCTGGCCATCATCGGAGCGATCCTGGCCGACTCGGACCTCGCCTACGGCGGACTGGGTGTGTTCTCGCTGATCCTGGCAGCCGTGCTAGTGGTTGCCGCCTGGCTCGGCGGCCAATCACTCGCACGCTACGGCGGTTTCCTCGGCCTACTCCTCATGGCAGGCATCGGACTCGGTCTCGGCGGCTGGTCGATCGGCCCCCTCTGGGGATGGCTCGGCGCCTTCCTCTTCGCCCTGGCAGTCATCGGATTCCGGTGGATGCGCCGGCGTCTGCTACAACGACAGGCCAAGCCACCGACAACCACCGGCGGGACACGGAGACGATAACCCGGGGGGGCAGTTTTTCAGACGTGCGGCGCGACTCGAGATGTTGAGCCCGCGCATGAGTATTCATGGCTGCAGGTCCGAATGCCCCAAGGAAATCTAGACCCGCGCGCCCGCGCCACCAGCTCTCACTGCTCTGATTCGTCAGTGGACTCGAGGTTCGCGGAAGGGTCTACGGCGCGGACTGCCGAGAGGGCCCGGTCCAGGATGTCGGAGAGAGGAAAATTGGCAGCGTGCCAGGTGGCGACGACCTCGCCGGGGCGCGAGCTGTCGATCTCCGATTCACCCCGATGTCCACTCTCTGCCGCGACTGAGGCCAGCGCAACCCGGACCCGCTCCTGTGCAAAGTCCGATTGGCCGGCCGGCTCCCGCAGCTGAGCCACGGTCAGAACCTCAGAGTGATGCGTAAATTCAACCTCGGCTGGGGACATGAGCCTGATCCTCGCACGGCGAGCGATCAGAATCCGCAACCTGTTGATTTCCATTACCGGCGATAATGAAGGGAATCGCAGGTAACCGGATTGGTGTTGATCATGGTCCGGCATGACGTGGTTGCCCGGTTTGACCAGGGCTCTGAGTATCTGTCTGGCGGCGGATGTATTCGGACATGCCGGGAACGGTGAAGGCGACGCGGCCACGTTCGGGGGAGTAAATCATGCGCTTCTTGATCAACTCGTCGCGGATGCCACTGACCGAGCTCAGTGTGGTCTCGAGGTGGTCGGCGATGGCTCGGGTCATGGGTTCAGGATCGGTGAGTGCTGCCATCGCGATCGTGTAGCGGCGTTCGGTGCCCGTGGCGCGGTCCCAGCGTCCCGGATAGAAGCCGGCATCGAGTTGCGCTTGGCCGACCTCGATCGCTGCTTTGGCATCGGACACCGTGAAGGTGCTCGAGGCCGCCAGGTCCCAGATCGAGGCGCCGTATTCCTGCAGGAAGTAGGGGTAGCCGTGGCTGGCGTCGATCAGCACATCCAAGGCGTCGCTGCTGTAATCAGCGCCCATTCGTCGGGCAGGCTCGACCAATGCCTGGGCAGCAGTTTCGTGGTCCAGGGGAAATCCGCACAAGGTCACATATTCGAACAATATGCCGCCCTATCGAGTATGCTCTGACTAGGGGTTTTACGCTGTGGAGCTAAGAGGATTCGAACTCTTGACTTTTCCCATGCCATTGCTTCACGACGGGCCGAACATGACTAACGCCAAGCGTGTGGGCATCCGCCAGTGGTCACCAGCGTCGAGGTCAGTACAGCGCCGTGGTGCCACTGTTGGCGCCACTGTTCGAACGCATAACTCCAGTGGTGCGCATCGGACGCGCATGCATCGACTGACCGCCCAGGCTCGTGCACGTCGCAGACGAGGAACGCGTCACTTCGCCCACTCAGACGCAGGCTGAATCGCCACACCGGAGACACACAAGTTGGCTGTCGTTGCAGCCCATCGTAGGTGTTCGCAGGAGGATGGCCAAAGGGTCCAGCAGCCGCGCACGCAATCTGTCACGATTAGCCCCTGCGAGCACCACGCTCGTGCGATTCCGGCCCAAGGATGAGCATGCGGTTCGAGATTCAAAGTGTGCAGGGCGCGCCCGAAGTCAGCGGCCGCCCAGTAGCTGTGTTGCGCGAGAGCAACTGGGACGACTTCGGGTTCAGGACGCTGTTCGGGGTAGTTCTGCACTTGCCTGGCGGCCTGGAAGTTGATCTCGGCAACGTGAAGATCATGCGCCTCAACCAGGAGGGCGGGTACACCCAAATGCCGGGTCGCTCGTTCGATGCCCTAGATGCCGACTTCTGCTCACTTGGGCAGGACGTCGAGTACTACGAGAAGCTGCTAGCCCTACCGGAGCCAACTCGAACCGACTTTCTGCGGAGTATCCGGGATGCGGCGTACGACCGCGAGATCCGTCGCCGATTCTTGGGGACACAAGCTTGGAGCGAGTCGTTGACTCGCTTTGGGCAGGCGTCGCACGCGCTCGAAGTTGGCCGCGATGCCTTCAGTGGGTCGCGGAAGACGGCCGGGGTTGCGAATTTCGAATATGTGAGGGCTGGTGACTCCCCGTTACGGATGTACTTCGGATTTGACGATCGTGCCGAGCTCCCGGGGCGTAGCAACGTCATCATCGGCTACAACGGCGTCGGCAAGACCCGCATGCTTGCGGATCTGGCCCGGGCCGCTAGTGAGCGCCAGATCGAAGAGCCGCGTGGGGTGAGCCTTTCAGGCGACGATGTGACCTTCGGCGCGGTTGTCGCAGTGTCATATAGCGCGTTCGACGAATTCGAACTCCCCCAGAACAGGACTCGGAACCAAGACGTGGACGTCTTCGAGACCGAGATCGGTCGTACAGAGCTGTTCGGCTACGTATACTGCGGGCTCCGTCGAGTAGAGGGGACCGCCACAGCGCAGACAGATTCACAGCGACCCGAGTTGAAGAGCCTCGCTGAGATCGACCAAGAGTTCTTGAACGCGTTGGAGCGAGCGCGACATCGACAGGTGGATGGCAAGCAGGTCTTGCTTCCGGCCCTGCAGATGCTCGAGCGGGAGCCTTCCTACGGGCGAATCGGCGTGATGCCATCGACATTGATCGACATCGACGGCGACGCCAGAGGTCAGATTCGCCAACTCAGCACCGGACACAAGATCGTCTTGAACATCGTCGTTCAACTGGCAGCGCACCTACGACCGCGCTCGCTCGTGCTTCTGGATGAACCGGAGACGCACCTGCATCCTCCGTTGCTTGCAGCCCTGCTCAAGGCAATTCAGTACTTGCTCGACGCGTACGACTCGTTCGTCGTGATTGCTACGCACTCTCCTGTGGTTCTGCAGGAGGTACCAGCGTCTTGCGTCCGCGTGCTCACGCGATTCGGCGATGTGGCCGAGGTCGAAGAGCCAGAGATCGAGACCTTTGGTGAGAATGTCGGGTCGATCACTCGGTATGTGTTTTCGCTCGATAGCAGCGCAACCGACTACCAGGGTGTTCTAGCTTCGTTGGCCAAGCGATTGTCTGTCGATCAGATCGAGGAGTTGTTCAACAACGGGTTAAGTGACCAGGCTCGGGCACTTGTTCTTCGAATACAACGGAGCAGTTCGTAGTCATGCTGTGGAGACCACAGGGTTTCGATGCAGCGTATGAGATGGCGGTCTTTGACGCCGCGCGTGCCAACGCGTCCGGCGATACCTCGGTTCGTCTCGCGACGCTGCGTAGAGATGTCTGTGCCGCGTACACGAGTTACGCAGGTTCTGGGGCGGCCAGCGATCTGACGCCGGTTCTGGCGAAAGCAGATGCACTCAATGCGGCCGCCCTTCGGAGGAACTACCCGAAGATTCGATCGGGAGTTGAGAAGGAGGTGGGTGCCCGGCTCCTCAGCCGTAGCAGGAAGTGCTGTTTGTGTGGCCATGCGCCGTCGGCGCAGCTCGACCATCACCTGCCGAAGACGACATTTCCCGAGTTCTCGGTGCTGACGTTCAACCTCATTCCGGTGTGTGCGGATTGCAACTTCAAGAAGAGGGAGCTCTACAGGCGATCCGATGGCGGCCCGGCGTTCTTGCATGCATATCGGGATCCACTGCCGACAACCGAAGCGTTTCTCGTAGCCGACATCTCTATTAGTGTGACGGTCGCAGCTGACTTTCGAGTCGTCCAAACACCGTCGATTGCCGACCCTGCATTTGCCACCCTGCAGCACCACTTCGAGAGTTTGGACCTGGCGGATCTCTATGGCGAGTTGGCCACGGAACTGATGGGTGAGAAGCTGACGCCGATCTACGAGTACTACGACGAAGGTGGAGCTGGACTGGTTCAGCGGTACTTGCAGCGCGATGCGCTAGGCGCTCTTCGACGTCACGGGCTGAATCACTGGAAACGTGTCCTTCTTGACGCCTTGGCGGACGACACTGACTTCTGCGATGGGGGCTTCACGCACTTGGGAGATCGCGAAGAGCTGCCCCTCAGTGGGCACTAAGACGGAGGCTCAGTGATCACACGCAGCGGCGCGGCGCTCTCCGGGCTTCACCCTGATCGATGGTCTTCCGCTTCGCCCAGATCCGGCGCCTCGGCGCTGACCCGCTGGTCCATGGGTGCGGTGTCTCGTCGTTACGCTGCCCGCCGGTGCACGTGGCGCACGAGGGCGGCGTAAAAGCTCAATTCTGTGTGCAGATTGCTGGACACACATCCGGTGTTTTCATCCATGCTGGACTCATTACGGCTAGGTCCGACGCGCTTCGTCTGGTCGAGCAGCACGCGGCGCTCAACGACTCCCAACTCGCCCCATCTTCTCCGCGTAACGCACCAGCACGCCAACCAAGCAGCACGGAGCCTCGCTGCGCCGGTGCGATCCGCCGCATCCTAAAGGGCCAGTCCGCGTGATGCCCGACCGTCTGGAGGCCGGCAGCGTGGCGCCCGCACAGATTCAGATCAGTATCAGCCGCCACGACCACCGCGGGCGTGGCCAGTGACGGTGACAGCAAAGGTCCCCCTTCGGCCGAGATCGCCACCTCCACCTTTGCGGCTGATGATCGATTACTCGCCGTGATCGCGGCTGTCGTCCATGACCTCTGCATGATTGCACAACGACGCGCCGGAGCACTTCAACGTGAGCTCGCTGAGCCGTACGGGATCAACGTAACGACAGTACGCGCCTTGAGACCAGGTCCGCCGCCGTTGCGACGCTGGCACCCGCAGGTTCGGAACCTACAACCTGTGCCCCACTCTTGGTTGACAGACTCGCTTGTACACATCGCCGTTCCGTCGGTGGTCCTCACTAGAGTGTTTCCGACCTGACTACGGCAGATCGGTGACAATGAACGGCCAGACGTTCCTCGATGACGTGGTCGCATCCCTTGAGTATCGGGATGCGACTGGGTTCGTCGACGGCGGCACATCCGAGCCCGGCGCCCGCGACTTCATCTGGAACGACCTCAACCAGAAGTGTGACGTCAACGCGGCATACTTCAAAGGGGCGGTGCCGGTCGTGGCTTTCGCCGCCACGGAGTCCCGCGCCGATGTCCTCCAGATTCAGCGACGCCTCTGGAACTATGGGCGTGTCCCTGTCCTGATCGCGACGGCGGGGTCGGAAGTTCTCGCCTTGAGTTGCAACGCGATCGCCTCCTCGGACGACTTCGACGCGGCGTTGCTCGGGCGAGCGAACAGTGAACAGGAGCTGGCACAGGTCTTCTCTGACTTCACGCGGTTCAGCATCGAGACCGGTCGACTGAACCAAGTGCATGCCGACCGGCTCGACAAGAAGAACCGGATCGATCAGAGTCTCCTGCGCAATCTCCGGCTTCTCCGCTCGCGTCTTCTGTCCCACGGCGTAGACGAAAGCAATATCGAGCCACTCGTCGGTCGTTCGATCTTCATCCGATACATGGAGGATCGAGGCATCCTCCGTGCGGATGACCTTGTCAAGCTCGGTCAGCCAGGCACGTTCTCGTCAGCCCTCCACGGCGGCTGGGACTCGGTCAGTTCCTTTTTCGATGCGATGTCCGAACACTTCAATGGCGACGTCTTCCGTCGTAACGTGCTCGTTGAGGAGATCCCGCCGCCTGCACTCGACGTCCTCAACGAGTTCTTCGAAGCCACTGACCTCGACACCGGTCAGGGAACGTTCTGGTCGTACGACTTCTCGATCATTCCCCCCGAACTCATCAGTTCGATCTACGAGCAACTCCTTGAGGAAAAGCAGAAGACCGATGCTGCGTATTACACGCCACGCCACGTGGTCGATCTCGTGCTCGACGAGCTACTGGACCCTGGATGGGGACGTGACGGGACGAAGACGATCCTCGATCCCGCATGCGGATCAGGGATCTTCCTCACGGAGGCGTTCAGGCGGCTCGTCTACGCCGCAAGCTTCGGGCAAGCCGAGGGTCCGACCTTTGAAGATCTGTCGGCGCTCTTGGTGCGCTCAATCTACGGCGTAGATCTCAATAGCGATGCGATCGGCGTAACTGCATTCGGCCTCTATCTGGCCCTACTAGAGCATGTTGATCCGAGAACGATCTGGCTCGAAGCGCGCCTGCCGAACCTCATCGGCACGAACCTTATTGCGGCGGATTTCTTCGAGGACCACGCGCTATCGGCGATGCGGTTCGACGCGATCGCGGGCAATCCGCCGTGGAAGAGCAAACTATCGCGCCCGGCGCGCCAGTACCTGATAAGGGCCGGAGCGAAGGTTCCGGACAAGCAGCTCGCGGCGGCGTTCATCTGGCGAGCGGCGGAGATGCTGGGAGACGATGGTTTGGTTGGTCTTGTCCTGCCTGCGAAGACAGTCCTGCACAACCGAGCAGCTACCGCCGACCGTTTCAGGTTGAGGTTCTTCTCTTCGATGTCCGTGAAGACGGTTATCGACCTATCGCCGCTTCGTAAGGAGTTGTTCGACGCTACGGCCCCGGCCGCGATCACGATCTACGGCCGAAATCGACCGGAGCTTGCGAACGCCCCCATTCTGCACGTGTCTCCCCGTCGAACTCCCATCGCTCAGTTCGTTGATGGGATCGTCATCCCGCAACAGAACATCAGAGGGATCGCTCGGTCCAAGGCAGCCACGGACCCGTCCATCTGGAAGCCGCTGCTATGGGGCGGCGAAGCAGATATGGATCTGGTGCGACACCTTCGAGAGTCATTCCGACCTTTGCGTGACACAGTGGCGAGCCGTGAGTGGACGCCGAGCCAGGGGTTCCAAAAGGGCGGCGGAGACCGTCACGACACTAGTCACATCGACGACCTGCCCTTCATCGGTCCCACTGGTCTTCGCGCGATGGCTTTGCCGATCGTCGACGAGACGTTTGTCTATCCGAGCTCGATGCATCGCCCTCGCAGGCGAGAGGTTTACCTAGCACCGCATGTCCTGATGAGGAAGGGTTTCAGCGACTTCCCCGAAGCGGCTTTCGTCCAGTTCGATGCAACATTCACGGACGCGCTGTTCGGGCTGGCGGGGCCCTCACGAGACACGGTGTTGTTGAAGGCGGTCGCTGCCGTCCTCAACTCTTCTGTCGCGAGGTATTGGTTCCTCATGACCAGCAGTTCGTGGGGGGTCGAGCGGGAGCAACTGCATCCAAACGAGTGGTTGACTGCGCCGATTCCAGCGTGGTCGTTTGTAGTCCAGCAGCAACTCGCGGGGATCGTGGATAAGGCTGCGTCAGGGGCGCCGGAAAGGTTGTGGCGCGATGACCTTGAGTCGACCGTGGGGAGGGCTTTCGGGCTGACCGAGTCAGAGCTCAAGGTCATCGATGACGCGCTGAACATCCGCTACTCTGAACTACGGCAGGGTTGGCGCTCGCCCGCGTATCAGCCTGCATCCGAAGCCCACTTTGAGCAGTTCGTCAAGGTGCTTGCTGCGGACCTGGACGCATTGGAAATCGGTCGCTGGAGTGTGCAGCTGTCTGAACGGTCGAGCGGCCTCGCAGCACTGACGTGCTCGTTGGTCGGAGAAACCGACAAACGAGCACCGATGGAGACGCAGTTCTCGATTGCCGCCCTCCTGAGCAGGGGGCCGGAGGCATCCGCCTCGGCCGCCACGATCATCGAACCGGAAGCCCTAGTGCTGGACGGCGACGCCGTGCACCTGATCAAGCCGGACAGACTCAGCTGCTGGGCGATCAGCTCCAGCCAGGAGACAGCCGCCAGGATCCTGGCTGCCATCGCGACTGGCAACGTGAGCGGCGATGCTTGAGCGGCTGACCGACCGAGTCACAGGTGAGGTATCTGCAGCAGTGCAGCGGCGCGCCGCCAACCGGCTTCCTGTTCTTGCGATAAGGCTGCTTGAGGCGGGAATCAGTCTCTGGAGGAACAATGGATGGTTCCGGTTCGACGACTCTGAGATCAGTTGTAGCGTGCAGCTCTACCGCTGGCTGCAAGAAGCGCGCCGTGCCAACAGGTCTCTGGTGGTGATCGAAGTCTCCATTGAGCATCTGCTCCTAACGCCTGACATGATCGAAGGATTGGTATCACCCTCGAGCGCACGGCGTCCCGACATTCGATTCACCGCGAGCGACACCGGACTGTCGCTTGAATGCAAGCGGCTGCTTGCTCCGGCCGTGTGGCACCAGGACTATGTACACAAGGGTATGGAGCGATTCGTAACCTCCGCGTATGGTGCCGGCGAGTCGCTCGGCCTCATGGTCGGTTATCTACAGGACGTCACGGTCGACGCCTGCCTGCCCTCCATAAACAAATACATCGCCGCCCACACGGCGATGGGGAATCCGCACCAACTCAGTGACGACCACGCAGCCTCCTACGGCACGTGGTACAGATCCGACCACGCGAGGTCCGGTGACGTTCCGATCCACCTGTCTCATGTCTGGATCAACCTCAACTAGTACTGCGAAGGGATCGATCGACCTTGCTGACAGCCAACAGGTCGTGAAGAGGAGACTGGGCCATGATCGGAGCGATGGATGAGTCCATTGCGCCGGAGGCTTTCACGCAGTCCGGGCCGGTGGATTCGAAGGACTTTGAAGTCGTTCAGCACCCTGATCTTCGGGTCGAGCTGTCTGGGCTGCAGGGTTCTTACCGATCCGGGCCCGCCTCTAGTTTTCGTATAGCTCGTGTGAGTCGTGGGCTCATTCCCAAACGGATAGACGTAGAGCGTCGAGCAGGTGGCTCGGCACGGCGCTCGTAGTCCGGACCCTCCAGCCGGGGCCGTAGACCTGCGGACAGCAAGGGGTCGGGCGTGATCCTACGAGCCAAGTGCTCCGCTGTGCTGAATGCGTCACTTCGCCGCTAATGAAGCTGCGACCGTCGGCAATGTGGAGCCGGCGCTCGGCCGGACAACCAATCAGGGAACTGGCCTAGCTTCGCCAGCCTCCATCCAGTGGATCCCATGTCGCGACGTTGTCTTGGTTCAGAATCGGATCGGCGAACCGGGCTACCACCGACAAGACACCTGCGGATACCCGGAAGTTCCTGCTCCCGATAAACGTGGCGACACCGAGCCGACCACTTGGGCTGCGCCCGCCTTGGCATCCCCGCCACACTGCCGGCCGACGGGCGCGGCTCAACCTGCCGATAAGCGGCCACTGCAGCTAGGGAGACCAGAGCTCGTCGGCTCCGACTTGGTGCACACCAATCAGAGCGTAAATGTCGGCGAAGTCGCGCCAGCCTTCTTACCCGCTTCGTGTCCCGCACGGAAGGCCGTCGCTCGACGTCCCTGGACTGTCTCTTCCCTCGCTCGGGATCACGAGATACCCGAGTAGCCGTCAAGCCCGGCCGTTGAGAGCCGAGTTGGCCTAGACCTTCGCGATCGCTGGCATCGGTGACCGGGCCGAGTATTGCAGCCGCGACACCGGTTCCTTAGCCGCCCACGCGTTGAAGGCTGTCAGGTAGAGCCCGACATGTTCACGGGTGTCACGGCGACGCCTGACTTCGCCGGCTTGCCGCCGGGCCATGTTCAACATCAGGTTCCGGAACTTCAACCGGGCATCACCGCGCTTCAAACCGGCACCGTCGATCACCCCGTCGAACCACGGCTGCAGCTTATTCGGCAAGTTCACCCGGGACACCAGATAGCTCGCTGCACCGGCAGCGCTCTTGATCATGCCGACCTCCTGGGACAGCTGGTCGCCGAGCACTACGAAGTCCCGGATCTTCGGATTGCGCTCCAGCGTCTCCAGGATCTGGTGGTTGGTAACCGAAGCATTGCCCCCGGCCCAGGTCAGGTCTGGGCGGTTGTCGTACAGCCACACCGTGCGCACCATCGACGCCAGCTGCATCGTCGACTTCTCGCCCTCGATCGCCAGCACATCCGCCGCATTGCGTTTCTTACCGGTATCCAGCACATCGAACGTATCGGCCGGCACATCCATGAAGACCGTCATCTCAACCGACACACCCGCCTCGATGACGGCTGCCAGCCGATGCTGGCCATCGACCAGAACCCCGTTCGTATCCACGGCAACGCCCTGATGGGTGACCTTCCAGTCGCCACGCTTCATCGCCTCCGCGAACGACTGAACGACTGACCGAGACAACGGTCGGTTGGAGGTGTTGCACTCCAGCAACTCGGATGCCTTGTCCGGCGTGATCTTCTGTACTCGGCTTCGCATGCCTGCCATCGTGGCGCTGGTCGATCATGTTTGCCAAATGGTCGAGTCCAGCGGTCGCGTTGAGTCGAAGTTGGACCGCGGATGGCACCGGTGGTAAGCAGATCCCGTCTTCATTTGGGGCGGCGCTAGACGGTCGGCACCTGTCATCGTTCTCGAAAGGGGGCCGGGATGCGCAGGATGATGATCATCCCCGAACCCGGAGTAGGCGGCGACCTGAAGATGGCCCGCCCCATGGCCGATCAAACCTTGTTTCTTGGGGCCATTGACAGTTGCCTCGGAATCGACAGAACGATGATCGAGAACTCATATTCATGCAGCCGATCGTTGCGTCGCACCACGCGAGGAATCCGGCGCATGCACCGACCCATGTACGGGAAGACCTCCGGCCGTAGGAGCTACATGTTCTTGAGGGCTTCGCGGGCGATGCTCGCAACTAGAGGTGGGCCTGTAGAGACCGAACTGCGGAGTAGTTCCTCCTCTTCGGCGACCGAGGACAGGGAAAGTAGTGATTTGAGCGCGGCCGCGGCGACGTACGGGTCCGGCGGATCGATCACGGCTGCCCGAAGGGCGGGGATCGCCGACGAGTCTCCGACCATTGGCAGCCGACGGACACTCATGAGGGCGACATCTGGATTGGGGTGTCGGATGCCCCAGACCAAGCGAGTGGTCAGGTCGGCGTCCGCCGGCGGCTCGATCTCGTCGCCGCAGTGGTCACATGGCCCGGATGCATGATCATTTCTGCCATAACACGACCAGCAGTAATAGGTTGGGCCGCTGCTGGGCATCACATAGAACCTGAAGTCCTAGGCGATCTGGAGCCACAGCCCGACGCCGGTCAGGACCATCCCGCTCGCTGCCAGGATGATCGACCAGGTGAGCCAGCGCCCTCCGATTGATCGGGCAAGCGCTGCGCCGAGCACGGCGAGCATGGCGATCGCGACGACGATGCCGATCCAAGCTTGAGAGGGGACGATCACCGCGACGACGAGCGGCAGGAAGCAGCCAAGGAAGCTTGCGGTCCCGCCGGCGGCCGCGTCGAGGCCGCTGTCGCGAAGCACGGCATGACCTAGACGAGTTACCGCAAGATTCTTGTCTCTGGCGAGGCTCAGTTCCCGGGTTGCGCGCACCAGTTCGCTGCGAAGGTCCACATAGCCGGAGACGAACAGGACCAGACATCCTGTGCCGAAGGCGAAAGCGGAGATTCGGATCGCCAGACCGAGAGTCATTGCCGGTCCGGAGCCGGCGATCGAGCCGGAGGCCAGCGTCAGGGCGTTGATGATGCCGTCGACGAACCCAAGTACCGGGCCGCGGATCGTCTGATGGGCGAGGATACGGCGGAGCTTCATCGCTTCCGAGGAATGTGTTCGATGATGCGATCTCCCACCACGAGTTCGTCGATGCTGTGGACGACGGCACCGGATAGCTCGATCGCTTCGAGGAGCGCGTCGTAGTCGATCTCTGTTCCCTCGACGGTGATGTTGGTTCCGACGGTCTCGACATCGATCTCGTTGACGGCGATGTTGGTGCTTTCGACGCCCGGTACTTGTGAAATGGCTTCGGCGATCTCGATCAGCTCGGGCCGGTGTAGTGCCTTGTCGACGTCGAGGACGACTCTGCGGAGATTCATCGCTGGTCGATGGCCTTGACGTTCCACAGGCCGTCGTAGGTGACGAGGTTCCAGCACGCGGTGTGTTGCGTGACCTTGCCGGGAACGCCGAGCCAGGCGAGCATCGCCTGGTTTATGGCGTCGTGGGCGACCAGCACGACGATCCCGCCGCCGAGCTCGGGTTGGAGGTCCTCGAGTACGGAGGCGGCTCGTCCGACGACGTCTTCGACGGGTTCGACGCCGGGGGCGTCGTCAACGGTTCCCCATTTCGCGACGAGGTCGGTCCGCAGCGCCCCGGCGTGTTCGCCGTAGTCGCGGTCGATCAAGCGTTTGTCGGTTGCCACGCCGACGTGATGCATTTGGTCGATCGCTACAGCTGTCTGCTGGGCCCGCTTCAGCGGGCTGGAGATGATCTTGCGGATGTTGCATGAGGCTAGCCTGCGGGCGAGCTGATTGACTTCGCGGCGTCCAGCCATGTCGAGGTCCGGATCTAGGCGACCACGGAGCCGGCCGGCGATGTTCAGTGCGGTCCGTCCGTGCCTGACGATGATCACGGCCCCGGTCAGGGGGACATGCACTTCGCCGATATCGACCATGGTTCCTCCTGCGTTGACGGTTACGACTGGGCTCGAGCTGCGTTGCCGGACCCGGTGGTTCGCAGCAGCAGAGCGTTCGCGATCAGTGCGAGCAGCATCCAGGCAGCTGCGTAGCCGAAGGCCACCGGACCCGATACGGCCGTGTAGAGGATTCCGGCGACGACGGTGGCCACGAGGTCTCCGACGGCTTGGGTGAGGCCGAGTGCTCCAAATCCAGATCCGCGCAGTGTGTCGGGTAGAGCTGTCGAGACGAGGACTGATTCGGCCGTCTCGGCGCAGCCGATCCCGACGCCTCCCAGGACAAACAGTGCGCCGACGCCGATCCAGTTCGTCGGCCCCCAACTGAAGCCGAGGTAGGAGATCAGGTAGCACGCCGAACCGATGGCGAAGACGATCCGGGCGCCCCGTCGATCCGTGATCACGCCGGCACCGACGGATGTGATGGCGGCAGCGAGATTGTGCGCGGCATACAGTGCCGTGACGGTTGCGGCAGCCGCGGTGACCGAGCCGGGCCCATTGAGCAGCTCCGTGCCACGCAGGATAAGGATCGTCGCGGCGACATTGCCACACTCGAACAACAGGATGGGGATCAGTCGCCGACCCAGCCCGCTGCCGCGAAGTTGGCCGTACCGGCTGAGGAGACCACCGGATTGTTCTTTGTCCGCGGCGCCGTCGTGCGCGGTTCTGCGTCTGCGAGCCTCTCGAGCTGCGAAGCCGATGGCGACCGCCGCCAGCAGCCCTGGCACGGCGGCGATGATCATGGTGGGGCGAGTGCCGATCGCGAGGATGAGGGCACCGGCCAGCAACGGGCCGACGACGGCGCCCAGGTTGTCACCGGCGCGCTCGACCCCGAAGGCTCGGCCTTGGGCGCGGCGGTTCACCAGGGATGCCAGCAGACTGTCCCGAGCGGGGCTGCGGAATCCTCGCGCCGACCAAGCGACCGCTCGCAGGATCCCAACTTGCCAGGTTGCGACCGTCAGTCCGATGGCGCCGGTTGCGACCGCAGTCAACAGGTAGCCGCCGCCCGCCATGCGTCGGCGACGCTCAGGCATGTCAGCCAACGGCCCACCGGCAACTTTCGTCACTCCAGTAAGCGCGTCACTGAACCCCTCAATGATCCCCAGAGCCGCTGCCGATCCACCGAGCGAGGTAAGAAAGCTGGGGAGCAGCGCGGTGACCATCTCGTGGCCAGTGTCGGAGAACAGGCTGGTCGCTCCGACACTCACAACTCCCGGAGTCAGCCACCGCGATCGCGCCGGAGGATCGCCCTGGTGGTTCTCGTCGTACTGCAGATCATTCCTCTCGGCGGCGTACCGTTCAGTGTCGCCCTCACTTTGGCTGTCCGCTCCGGAGCCTTCGCCGGATCCGGCTGCTGTCACGGGACGTCCTGGGCCGCGAGCCGGCGTCGGGCTGCGGTGATTTCTGCTTCGGCTTCGGTGACATCGGCCCAACTGGCGCCTTCGACGGATTTTCCGGGCTCGAGATCTTTGTAAACAGTGAAGAAGTGCTCGATCTCCAGGAGCAGGTGGGGATCGACATCGGTCAGATCGCGCAGGCTGTCCCTGCGTGTGTCGCCGCTCGGCACGCATAAGACTTTGTCGTCGGGTCCGTTCTCGTCCACCATGCGGAACATCGCCACTGCCCGGCAACGAACCAGACAGCCGGGAAAGGTGGGTTCCTCGACGAGAACCAACGCGTCCAGCGGATCGCCGTCGCGCCCCAGCGTGGACTCGATGAAACCGTAGTCGGCTGGATACTGGGTCGAGGTGAACAGTGTCCGGTCGAGCCGGATCCGTCCAGTCTCATGATCGACTTCGTACTTGTTCTTCTGTCCCTTCGGTATCTCAACGGTGACATCGAAAATGAGCGGCTGATCAGCTGCACCCTGTCCCAGCCGATCCGGCGACGTCACGCGCTCACCCCGATCGGCCGGAGCCGTCCGGGCAGTGGGTAGGGGTCGGCGACGTCGGAATCGTGAGCGATCTCCAGAAGCCGATTGTATTTCGCGGTGCGTTCTCCGCGGGCCGGAGCACCGGACTTCAGCTGTCCGCAGCCGATTCCGACGGCGAGGTCAGCCACGAAGGTGTCCGCGGTTTCGCCTGACCGGTGGGACACCATCGCCGTCCAGCCGGCGCGGTAGGCGACCGCGACGGCGTCCAGGGTTTGCGAGACGGTTCCTACCTGGTTCGGTTTGATCAGGACGGAGTTGGCGCAGGACTGGCGGATGCCGCGTCGGATCCGTCCGGTGTTGGTGACGAAGAGATCGTCGCCCATGATTTGGACCCGGTCCCCAAGGCGGTGCAGGATCAGTGACCACGCGTCCCAGTCATTCTCGTCGAGTCCGTCTTCGATGCTCCAGATCGGGAACTGGTCGATCAGCTGCTCGTAGTAGTCGATCAGCTCATCGGCCTCGTAGCTGGTGTTGTCGACGACATAGGTTGCCGGACCGGATGGCATCGTCGACCGCTGGGCGAACGAGTTGGCGGCTGGATCGAGGGCGATCGCCACCCCGTCGGGACCGGGCTCATAGCCCGCAGCCTTGATGGCCTCGACCAGCAGCGTCAGAGCGGTCTCGGGCCTGTGGACCGCGGGGGCGAAGCCGCCCTCGTCGCCCAAGCCCACGTCGTACTGGTGGTCGGCGAGGGTCTGTCGCAGGGTGTGGTAAATCTCCGCTCCGGCCCTGACCCGATCCGCGAGACGAGAGATTCCTAGCGGCGCGATCATGAATTCCTGGAAGGCGAGCCCGTTGGATGCGTGTGCACCGCCATTGATCACGTTGAAATGCGGAACGGGCAGGATCGGCTGGACTGGCCGCTCCAATCGTTCGTTGAGCAACCAGTTGATGAGTTGCCAGAGCGGGGTCCGGAGATTGTCGGCCACCGCACGGATCGCAGCCATCGACACACCGATCGCCACGTTTCCGCCCAGGCTTGCGAAGTTAGGGGTTCCGTCGAGGTCTCGTAGTTGATCGTCGAGCGGCCGGAGGTCTTCTGCAGCGCCCAGTCTGGTCCCAACCAGTCGGCGGGAGAGTGCGGCTCCGGCGCTGGCGGCGACTCCCACGACTCCGCGGCCCTGATAGCGGGCTGGGTCCCCGTCTCGGCGCTCGACTGCCTCCTCGGATCCGGTCGATGCGCCGGAGGGAACATCCGCGGTGGCCGTGAGGCCGGTGTCGAGGTGAAGATTGACCCGCAGTGTGGGGTTTCCCCGGGAGTCCAAGATCTCCTGGAGCTCAACATCACTGATCTGAGGACTCATCGCCCACACTCCTCCCTGCTGACACGCCCGGTAGCGCGTCGGGTCAGGTAGGAGTTATCAGCGACTGCGGTTCGGCAGCTGACCTCTTTTTGGGTCCTGCCGGGCGAACCCCATCGCCCACGATCAAAGCATAGCAATCGAGCTTCGACGGTCGACAAGTCCTTATGAACGAATCACCGATACCGATAGTGCGATCTTGATCACTTTCGGATTGTCCGGCGGCCATTGCCGTGGAGACTCGACGGCTGCTGATACGCTCGCGGTGTTCGCCAGTGATAACGACGATGACCGGGTGCCGAAGTCGGGATCCGTGGACGGCTCGGACGGACCGGCCGTTACAGGTGATGAGGCCCGCCGAAACCGCGGAGATTCCGCTGATGGCTTCTACCCCATGGCAGTGATGCGTGCGGTAGGAGGTGTCGGGTTTGGAGTTCTCGCCGGTTGCAGTTCAGGCGTTCCAGGTCGGCACCATCGCGTTGTGTTCGCCGGGCGTCAGTGGCGTGATCGCCAAGATCGAGGCCCGGTTCCAGGGCCGGCGCGGGCCTCGGATTCTGCAGCCCTACTACGACTTGATCAAGCTGTTCGGTAAGGAATCGCTGGCACCGAGCGGGTCGAGTGCAGCGTTCCTGCTGGCGCCGATCGTGGCGTTCGCCTGCTATTTGACGGTGCCGCTGCTGATCCCGGTCCTGACAACCTATGGGCTGCCGCTGGGCACCATGGGCGACATCCTGGGCGGCAGTCTGATCCTGGCGCTGGCCGCTTTTGCCGTCGCCGTCGCTGCCGCTGATACCGGTGCCCCGTACGCACAGATGGGCTCGAGCCGGACGACCACGTTCTCCGCCATCACCGAGCCGGTGATGCTGTTCGTGATCTTCACCGTCGGATTCCTGACCGGCACCGATCTGCCGTACAAGCTGGCCGCGACCGTCACCTCCTCGGCGTCCCAGGTCGTCCGGCCGTCGCACCTGTTGGCAGCCGCCGCACTGTTCCTGGTGATCCTGACCGAGACCAGCCGGATCCCGGTGGAGAGTCACAGCGGAACCAACGAATTTGGGATGATCGAGCAGGCCCGGTCGCTCGAGCACTCCGGGCCGTACGCCGCCCTCCTGGTGTGGGGGTCGGCCATGAAGCAGATGATCTTGTACACCATTTTGCTCAACGTCTTCGTCGCGCCGTGGGGATTGGCCGCCAGCGGGAAGCCGCTGCTGGTCGCGGTGGCGATAGTCACGCTGGTAGCCAAGTGTTGCGCAGTAGGGTTCTTCGTCACCGTGATCGACAACTCCTTCGCCAAACTCCGCTTGTTCAAGATCACCGAGTTCGTCGCCGCAGCGTTCCTGCTGGCGGTCCTGGCAGTGCTGACCATCTATCTCGGAGGTGGCTGATGCAGGTCGTCGCGCCCAGCACGGTGAACGGTGTCGCGAGCACGATCGCCGTTCTGGTCCTGCTGGTCGAGTTCGGAATGCTCCGTGCCGGCCTGCTGCGTTCCCAGGTCAGGCTGTACGCGGCCCAGTCATTGATCGCGTCATTGCTCGCGGTGTTCCTCGGGGTCGTACGCCACGAGCCGGAGCTGCTGATTCTGGCCGGCCTGTCGATCGCGTTGAAAACAGTCGTCGTGCCGCTTGTGGTGCTGCGTCTGGTGCGGCAGTCAGGTACCGCTACGACGGGTAGCGGCATTCTCAAGCCCGCCGGGGCCGCACTGGTCGCACTTGCCGTCGCCGGCTTCGGATTCTTCGCTGTCGGCCGGTCGGGACTGCGGGTCGACGGTCTGTCTCCCACCGTTCTGGGTTCGGCCGTCGCGATCATCGCCGTCGCATTCGTCCTGATGATCATCCGTAACGACGTCGTCTCCCAAGCGGTGGGCTTCTTCTCGCTGGAGAACGGGGTCTCGGTGGCCAGCCTGGTGGTCGCGGCCGGGATGCCGCTGATCCTGGAGGTGGCCTTCCTGTTCGATCTGCTCGTCGCCGTGGTCGTGTTCGGAGTACTGATGCGGGTCCACCACGAGGAACAGTCGACGTTGTCCACCGCCCAGCTCACCGACCTGCGAGGCTGACGATGCAACTGCTGATCCTTGTGATGCTGGGCGGTCTAGTAGGGATTGCCTGCCTGCTGATGCCGCCGCGGGCGGCTCGCGTTGCCACCGTGGCGTCTGGTGTGATCTCGCTCGGGCTCGCCGTTTCGCTGATCGCCGACGTCACCCACGGTCCCCTCAGGTTCGGGTTCCTTCGCGCCGATTCGCTCTCTGTCGTGTTCGTCCTCACGGCGGCATTCTTGTATGCGTCGGCGGCGGTATATGCGATTGGCTACGTGAACAGGTCGGCGCCGGCCGGCTACCAGCGGCGGTTCCTGTTCGGGTTGAACATCTTCGGTTGGGCGATGATCTGTGCGCCGCTGGTCGATGGTCTGGCGTTGCTCTGGGTCGCGATCGAGGTAACGACCGTAGTGTCCGCACTGATGGTCGCAGTCGACCGGACTCGGGCAGCAGCGGAGGCCGCGTGGAAGTATCTGTTGATCGCCAGTGCCGGCCTGGGGATCGGGCTGTTCGCGACCATCATCATCTACCACGCGGGGACAACGGTGTACGGGCTCTCCTACGACCTGACCCTGAACCAGATGATCGCTGCCGGCGGCCGGCTCGACTCCCATGCCGCCCGGCTGGCTTTCGTCCTTGCGGTGCTGGGTTATGGCACCAAAGTCGGCCTGGCGCCGGTCCACACTTGGCTGCCAGATGCGCACACGGAGGCACCGACTCCGATCTCGGCGATGTTGTCCGGGTCCTTGCTGGCGGTGTCGTTCTATGCCGTGCTCCGCTATGTGCAGATCACCCAGCTGAGTGTCGGCGCCGGGTTCGTCCATACTGTGCTGATCGTGTTCGGCCTGCTGTCCCTGTTCATCGCAGCGTTCTCACTGCTCGTCCAGCGTGACCTCAAGCGACTGCTCGCCTATTCGAGCATCGAGCACATGGGATTGTTGTGCCTCGGCGTCGGCTTCGGCGCGCCGATCGCGCTCACCGGCGTGCTATTGCACATTCTTGCGCACGCCGCAGCGAAGGGGAACGCGTTTTTCTGTGCTGGGGTGATCATGCACAAGTACGGGACGAAAGACATCGGCTCGATCCGCGGAGGGTTGGACAAGCTGCCCTGGACGGGGCCGCTGCTGGTCGCCTCCGTGCTCGCCCTGTCCGCCTTCCCACCGTTCGGATTGTTCCGGTCGGAATTCATGATCATCGCCGGTGGCCTCGCCAGGAGTTCGGTCATGGTGGTCGCGGCCCTGCTGGTGCTGATCACAATCGCGTTCGTCGGGCTGATCCGCGCAACGACCTCCACGATGTTCGTTCCCGCCCGCCCGGGGACGCCGGCTGCCGCACTCCCGCGTTCCGAGCCGAGCGCGTGGATGGTCGTCCCGATCGTGGTCGGTTCGCTGGCCCTGGTCGTTCTCGGCATCCATCCGCCCGATCAGGTGATGGCCCTGCTCGGGCAAGCGGTCACCGAGTTCGGGGAGCGGTGACATGCCGGACACTCGAGCCGTCGCCTCGGTGGATCTGGATTCGTGGCGCGATTCCATCGTGAAAAGGGCCTCAGCGGCGGGTGGACGTCTGGCCGTCCTGATGGCCACCGCCCAGCCGGACTCGGTCGTTGTCACCGCGATCGTGGCAGATGAGCAGGAATCCCTCGCCCAGATCAGCACGACACTGGTGGGCGACCAGATCGAAGTTCCCAGCCTGACAGACGATCTGCCGGCGGCGCTGTGGTACGAGCGGGAGATTCACGACCTCTTCGGAATCGTCCCGATCGGACATCCGCGTCTCGATCCGCTGATCCTGCCGGTCGAAGACGCCGCGATACGGCCCCGGCCAGGCTTAGTGGGACGCGTCTCAGACGTCCGGAGCCGTCCAGTAGAGCGGACCGATGCCCAGGTCACGGGCGAGGGGGTGTTCGTCTACCCGCACGGGCCGGTCCGATCGGCTGCGTTGGAATCAATCGAGTACGACATCGAGACCCCTGGTGAAGACATTCCGTACCCGCAGATCCGCGTCTATTACAAGCATCGCGGGCTAGAGAAGCGATTCGAACAGCTCACCGTCGACGACGGCGCGCTGCTCGCCGAGCGGGTCGAGGGTATCGCCAGCGTCTCCCATGCCACGGCATTCGCAACCGCGGTGGAGGCCGTGCACCTGACGGTCATCCCGCAGGTGGCGTCATCGGTTCGGGTGTTCTATGCAGAGCTGGAACGGATGGCCAACCATCTTGATGTAGTGACCCGGCTCTGCGATGCGGCCGCGCTGGCCGTCGCCACGGCGAGATTCAGCTGGCACAAGGAGAGGGTACTGAGGCTGATGTCTGATTGCTCGGGCAGCCGGTTCGGCCGCGGCGTCGTCGTGCCCGGAGGCGTAACGGCATTGCCGGCCGTCGGAGCCGACCGACTCAGATCGGCAGTCGGACGGCTGGCCGCAGATATCCGATCCGACGCCGACGCGCTGATGTTGACCCCGTCCTTTCTCGATCGACTTCGCGGCACCGGCATCCTGAACCCTGAGTTGGCCGACCGGCACGGGGCCATCGGTCCAATCGGCCGCGCATCGGGGTCGGTGCACGATGTGCGGCACGTCGACGATTCGCCTTACCGGGACGTCGGCCTACTGGAGGTTCCCAGTTCCGATGACGGAGACGCACTGGCCAGATTGACCATCCGATGGTCGGAGATCAATACGTCAGTGGGATATCTGTTGGAAGCGATTCACGACCTGGACCGCAGTAACCCCGATGGACCGTTGACGGTGCCGATCACCCGCGATCTGACAGGAAGCGGCATCGGCCGGGTCGAGGCACCCCAGGGCGAATTGATCTATCTGCTGCAACTAGACGGCGGCCGGATCCGTCGGTGCAAGCCCAGGACGGCCTCCTTCCACAACCTGCCGCTGTTCCATGCCGTATTCACCACCGACATCCTGACCGATTTTCCCTTCATCGAAGCGAGTTTCGGGCTGTCCTCAGCAGGGGTCGCCATGTAAGGCATGCTTCCGCTTCGTCCGTCACCGCCACCTAAGTAACCGCTCGAACAACCGCTCGAACAACCGCTCGAACAATTGATGAGCACCGAATTGGCCCGAACGAACCCACTCACCGAAAGGACCACGATGGCCTGGATCACCCGGGGCCTTCGCAACGGAGTCCTCACCACCCGCTACCCGCGGCGTCCGGACGAGTACGCCGACCAGTTCCAGGGATCAGTCGACGTTGTTGTACCGGGCTCGAGAGATGATCCACAGGGATCAGTCCCGGCGGATTCGGAGACGGTGCTGGCCGAACGGCCACTCCCCCCGTGTCCGACTGGTGCGATCAGCTGGGGAGACAACAGTCTGCCCCGGATCGACCGCGGGCGGTGCATACTGTGCGGCCGCTGTGTCGAAGACCAGCCCGACCGCTTCACGCAGCGACAGGGTTCCGAGGTCGCAGTGGTCGATCGGCGTCAGCTCCTCGTCCCGCGGCCCGGCCAGGATTCGGGCCGGAACGCCGGCGGGGATCTGGACGAGCTGCGCCGGTCACTGTCCGCCCGGACCCGCAGGTTCCGACGCTCACTGTATTTACGCCACATCGATCTCGGCTCGGACGGCTCGGAGGAGTGGGAGATTACCGCCCTGCTCAATCCGGTCTATGACATCCACCGGTTGGGCCTCTTCTTCACCACGACGCCACGGCATGCGGACCTGTTGATGATCACCGGGGCCGGAGCTCGTTCCATGATCGGGCCGCTGCAACGCACGCTGGAGGCGATAGCCCGACCGTTCGTGGTCATGGCAGTCGGCGCCGATGCGATCAGCGGCGGAATGATCGCTGCCGGTCCAGACGGAAGTTATGCCGTTGTCGGCGGTGTCGGCGAACTAGCCCCGGTCGACGTGTGGGTTCCGGGCTCGCCGCCGTCGCCGTTCATGATCTTGTCGGGCCTCTTGCTCGCGGTCGGCCGGCTGGGGGCACATTCCGATCCAGGGGCTACACCATGACCTGGTTACCACTCCTGGTCGCGGCGGTGTGCCTCGTGCTGGCCGTGCTGAGCGATCTCATACTCGGCGTCCGCAATGGTGTCTGCCGCCCGTTGCCACACTGGCTCTGCGCAGCGGCGGGAGCCTGCTGCGTAGTAGCAGGCATCCTGGCCGTGCTCAGCGGACACCAATGGTCCTGGGGAACAGACTGGCTGTCCACCGGATGGGGCTCGGGCCTCCGGCTGGATCACCTGTCGGGCTTGTTTCTGACCCTGATCGGGATCGTCGAGGTGCCGGTCGCCCTGATCTTCGCCTCGTGGGCGCGGATGACCCGAGCGCTGCGGCGACGAAGCCTGGCAACCTTCCATGCCTCGACCGTTGCCGTCTTGATCACAATCGTCCTGGCCCGCGACGTGTTTACCTTCGTGCTCGGCTGGGAGGGCCTGACACTGCTGTTCTACCTGCTGGCGGGGTATCCGCGGCATCGGCCTGGCCGGGCCCGCGCGAGTCTGATGACGGTCGGGATCAGCAAGGTCGGAGGCGCGGCACTGCTGATGGGCTTGTTGCTGCTGGTCGCCACCAACCACGCCACTGGTTGGCAGCAGCTGGGCGGAACCTCAGGCTTCACCCGACACGGCCTTCCATACCTGCTGTTGATCGTCGCCTTCGCTGCGAAGGTCGGCCTGGCGCCGTTGCACGTCTGGATGCCGGAAGGCTACGCCGCCGCGCCGGGCCCTGCCCGGGCGCTGATGTCAGGAGTTGCCACCCTGGTCGGCTTCTACGGTCTCTGGAGGACCGCGCAGGTCCTCGGTCGGCCACCACTGTGGCTGATCGTGATCATCCTGGTGATGTCCGGAATCACCGCCCTGCTGGGGATCGCGCACACCACCATCCAACAGGACCTGCGCCGCCTGATCAGCTACTCCAGCGTCGAAAATGCAGGCCTGATCGTCACCGGTTACGGAGTGGGTTTGACCGGCATCTTCGTCGGCGCACCCATGATCACCGCGGTGGGAATGCTCGCTGCCACCCTGCAGATGATCACCCACGCGGTCGCCAAGTCGGCCCTGTTCGGCGCGACAGCCACCTTCGAACTCCGTGCCGGAACGACGTGGCTGGACCACCTACGCGGACTCGGGCGTCGAATGCCCGTATCGGGCGCCGTCTTCGGCATCGGCGCCGTCACCCTGGCCGGGCTACCGCCCACCGCCGGCTTCGTGTCCGAGTGGTTCCTACTCGAGGCCCTCCTCCAGCAGTTCCGCGTCGACAGCCTGATCCTCCGGCTGGCGCTGGCAGTCGCCGGCGCCTTACTCGCACTAACCGCCGGCTTCGCGACCGTCGCCTTCGTCCGGATCATCGGACTGGTCATTCTCGGAGCCGACCCCGACCAACCGACCGCGGAACGCCGCGACACCGGCGTCTCAGGCCGAATCGGGCTGATCCTGCTGGGCGGCAGCTGCCTGGCACTTTCCGCCGCAGCACCCTGGGTGATCCATTATCTTGCCCGGGGTCTGACCGAAATAGTGCCGTCCATGATCACCGACCATGCAGTGTCGACGGGATGGGTGCTCGGGCCTGTATTCCGGGACTTCTCTGTCCTGTCACCAACCTGGCTGTGGATCGAATTGCCCACAGCCGCTGTGCTAACAGCGTTCGTCGCCTGGCTGCTGTCCGGTCGGACCTTAGCCCACGTACGGCGAGTGCCGGCCTGGCGGTCGGCAACCGACGGCCGGACCACCCCTATGCGCTACACGCCCTTCGGCTACGCCAACCCGACCCGACGGGTGCTGGCCAGCGTCCTGCTGACCCGATCATCGGTACAGGCTCTGGAGAACATCCCTGAGCAGGCCGGCACCGACATCGATCCTCGCGCTCACGAGCACCCGACGCCGCGGTTGGGCTACCGAGTCGATGTCGTCGAACTCTTCGACCGCTACGGTTACCAGCCCCTGCTCAAATTGCTCGATCGGGTGGCACACACGGTCACCCGTGTCCAGTCAGGACGGTTGGACGCCTACCTCGGCTACATGCTCGGCGCCTTGATCATTCTCATCTCGATCGCCGTGCTCCGATGAATCCCACCGGCCCAACATCAGCACTACTCCACACACCAACGATCCTCGCATTCGCCAAGGTGATCATGCTACGGTCGGACGTGGCGATGGAGTCCGCCGGAGACAACGTTGTCTCGAACCGCATTGGGCTGATGACACCTAGCAGCGTTGAGGAGACGTCATGCCCGAAGACTCTGGCCGCCCTGTCACATCGTGCGTACTGGTCGGCGTCAAACCAAACCAGCGAGAAGCCGTGGTCGCCACCGCCGCCAAGCTTGCCGAACTGTTCAACGTCACCCTGGTCTGCGCCCACGTGGATGAAAGCCGCATCGAGACGCGCCTCAACGCCGACGGCACCATGCAATCGGAGCCGCTAGATCCCGACATCGTCGAGGATCCGACCACGGCCTTCGACAGCCAGTGGCGCGAGCAGCTCACCTCCATCGTTCCGCCCAGTATCACGGTCGTCTTCCGTGACCTTGCCGGCGAGACTGCCCACGCACTCGCCGAAGAGGCTGAGAAACTCGGCGCCGAAGTCATCGTCGTCGGAACCCGCACCGGCGGGATCGGGACCAGCATCCAAGAGTTCTTCCGCGGCTCACCAGCAGTCCATCTCGCCCACCGGCAATGGCGTCCGGTCGTCGTCGTCCCCGTCTCACCCTCACACCCCGATCACCCCCTGCCCTGGGAATCCGGAACCTGACGTCCCAATCGGGGACGAATCTGTCGACTGCCCGCAGTCTCCAAGTTGCCGACGGCAGAGTTGTTCTCGCTAAGGCTCCACGAGCGAGCCCGAAGACCCGTTAGTTCGCCACCCAGCACTGGACGGGCATTCCCTTTGTGTGCCCACACAAGCGGCCAACACAAGCGGCCAACCCAAGCGGCCAACCCAACGGCCAACCCAAGCGGTCCGCGCAACAGTCCAGGGTTCCCGCCCCCGGCCATGCGCATCGAATCGATGCATGGAATCGAATAGTCGTATGCGGTACCGTCAGCAGTGGCCACCGTGCATCGGTCTTGATATGGGGTCCATCACCAAGGTCTCATCAAGCTGATACGTTGCACGGCGGCCGTCTGCGTTCAAGGAATACGCCACAAGCCTCGACCGTCGCCTGCAAACGACGCCACGCCATGCCGGCCCGGTTCTGCCGCCGCGACGCGCTACTGCTCGCCTCGTGCATACTGGGACGCCGCCGGTCGGCTTCATGAACCTCTCGTGAATGTCGCCCGTGGACCTCGCCGAGTCACGCTGCAACTCGGCTCGATCCAACAAACCCATCAGTCCCTCGTTTGGGTTTGCTGCGGATCCTCCGCGACGCGCATCCCTTACAACAAGGCCTTGCACGTCCACTCCCCACAGGCGCCAGCTGCCAGCCACGCCAAGATCCAGAGGCGATTGCCCCACCTTGTGAAGTGAACCCCACGCCCGCCGGGGCTGCGTGATTCGCGCTCATGGCGCTGGTGTATCGTCAGGCTAGAGGCGATGGATCCCGCCGGAGTGCTCTGCGCTCGAAGTGCCAGCATGGCTGACGGCTCCTACCAGACTGCACGAGGGAGAAAGGCTCGAGCACTGGAAGAGAAAGAGGAGACGTCCGTTGAATCCCCAAACTATGGCAGCTTGCCAGTCGACAGTGACATCGAAGTTGACGACATCACACCGTCGACGGCGCCACGCCCGGTCCATCTGCAGTGGCGATACGTAGCCCTTGTTGCCCTGGGCGGTGCCATCGGGACGGCTGCGCGAGTCACGCTCAGCATGATCATCCCGTCAGATGTCTTTCCGCTCGGAATTTTTGTTATCAATGTCACCGGTGCGTTCGCCCTGGGTGTTCTCCTCGAGCTGCTGATCAATTTCGGCCCAGATGAAGGACATCGTCGCCGGTTGCGCCTGTTCATCGGCACCGGCTTCATGGGCGGATACACCACCTACAGCACCCTCGCCGTCGGCACTGCCCAGGTGATCGTCGGCGGGCATCCATGGATCGGAGCTTTCTACGCTCTCGTCTCAGTCATAACCGGTGCCGCGGCCGGTTTTGCTGGCATAGCAGTCGCCGCTGAAGCACACCGGTGGGGACGCGCCCCGAAACGAGACGAATCATGACGCCGCTCGTATTCCTCGCGGTATGCGCAGCTGGCGGCGTCGGGTCGGCATCGCGTTTTGTCGTCGACGGATTGGTTCGGACACGTTTCCGGACAGTGTTTCCCGCCGGCACCGCAATCATCAACATCTCCGGCTCGTTCATCCTCGGCCTGCTCACCGGCCTCATGCTTGGCTCTGTCCTGCCACAGGGCTGGGAGTTGATTCTCGGCACCGGCATCATGGGCGGGTATACGACGTTCAGCACCGCAAGTGTCGAGACGATGCGTCTTGTCCAGCAGCGAGAATACTCCCAGGCAGTCGTCAACGGCTTCGGCGTCATCTTGGCCACGGTCCTCGTCGGATTAGCCGGCCTGTGGCTCGGCAGCATCCTATGAACCTGCGGCTGCACAGAACTTGTCCGCCCACGCCTTGGGCATAACCACTGCAAGGTCCACGTCCACATGCACGCCCACGTGCACGTCCACGCAGGGGCTCGCCGAGGGTCGTCGACACCCGGGCGGGTCCAAAGCTCCCGTCGTCTGAGTACATGGCAACGGCCCGCTCACGAAATCCAGAGGACCACTGGGTTTCGGCCTTCCTCTGCCGACCGCTGTACGGTCGGGATAGCTCAACGCAATGACGGCCCAAGCAGTGACGCTTCAGACGGCGAAACAGCTCGAACTCCTACAGTGTCGTTCTCAGCAGAATTGGGCCGACCTCCAGGCACCCAAACACCTGTCACACGTCTTCCCCAACGTGAATGCTTCCTCAACTCGCGCTCGGGATCGGCCCCGAACCCTAGCGATCGGTTGCCCGGTCAGCTTAGGATGGGCAGACGGCGGTGGGGCTCGCCGATATCCGTCCGAAGGCCACAGCGACGTGGCCGTTGGGCCAACAGTCCCTACCTGCGCGGCGACGCGACGAGTAGGGGCATGAGTTGACGGGCTCCCTCCCGACAACTCGTCGCACGTCGTGTCGTCGCGCAGACCTAATGTGCTGCGACTGACGAGGAAGACGATGCCCAGGCTGAGTCGATATTGGCGAGGATTTCGTTCTCTGCGAGAGTTCCCGCACAACCATGCGCGGCCGGGTAATAGCTGGCGCTCGAGCACGGTGGTGGGCAACCAGAACGACAGAATCTGTGTGGGCCAACCTGATCGTGGTGATCACCGAGGGCTTCATCCAGTCGGTCCCGACCCGACAGGTCGATGAGGACCGGCCGACCGGCCAAACCAACGGCACCGTTGGCGCGCGACTACCTGGCCGGACTATCCATCAAGGAGGTGGCCGACAAGCATCAGGTGTCCAGGCCATTGGTCCGTCGTGCACTCGCTAAAGAAGGCATTGCGCGTCGTCCCACCCGACAACCGGATCCGAAGCGTGAGCTAGCAATCCTCCGGCTTCGCGATGACCTCGATCTGAGTTGGGCCGAGATTGCAGAGATCATCGGCGCTTCCTCGACGACGGCCCAACGCCATCACGCCAACGCGACCCCTGCACCACTGTGTCGCTCTGGCGGTATCCAAGAGTCTGGGCAACCTCCGGCCGACATGTTCGCGTGCCGCAAGATGGCGATCGAAATCGCAGCAGATTCAGATCTGGATCCGGAGCCTATCCTCAGGCATTTCCGCGACGGCGAGCTGACCGGTCGGCGAAGAAACCGCCCCCGTGCGCTGCCCCTGTCCGATGTGGAGCTGTGTGATCGCCACGCGGCAGGCGAAACCTACCGGGAGCTGGCTGCTGTCTGTGGGGTGAGCCCGGCACTGATATGGCGTCGGGTCAACGTGCGCAGCTCGCCGGCTGCCGACGCCCCATAAAGAGTCATTCCACACAGAGAGGCGGCGTCGTTCGTTGAGGAGCCACAGGTCGAATATGGCTGCGGTCTCGGGTGCTGGATGAGAGACCGCCGTCGATGATCAGAAGGCCGCGTCGGAGAGTGATCATCGGCGAAGACACAATTCACACCGTCGGCGTCCACGCGGTATCACGAGATCAATCTCCGCGCCGCAGGCGACGTCGAAACCACCGACAGGAAAATACCTCACTGGCCGTCGATCGCACCGCCGGAACGTCACTCCGGGTGCGGGGATCTCCGCGGAGCCGCGTCATCCCCGGTGACGGCGATGGCTCTGCGATCCTTTAGGACGGCGACCGTGACTTGGCTTTGGCTTCTTCGCCTGTTGATTGTTGACCGGTTGCCGCAGATCCTTCTTCGCGAAATCGGTGGGCTGACCCGGACCGGACTGGGTCAGGCCCTCGAGCGCTTCGTGGCCATCTTCCGCTCCAATCACGCTCAGGTGCACAGTCCGGGTGGCGACGCCGTCGACGAGCGACAGATCGTGACTGGCGAACACGATTGCCAGCCCGTTGTTTCGTTCCTGTCGTAGGCGGGTTGTAAGCCATCGGATGCCTTCGCTGTCGAGTCGGGCCTCGGGCTCGTCGAGAATGAGCAGCTTGCGGGGGCGTACGAATGCGGTCGCCAGGGCGAGTCGCTGTTGCTGGCCAGTTGACAGGGTGCCCGGCAGCTGGCCGGACTGCGGGATCAACTGCACCTCATGCAGGATCTCGTCCACGACCGGCTCCGGATCGGTCAGCCCGTGCGCCCGCGCGAGCAGGTCGAGGTGCTCGACGACGCTCAGGTCGGGGAAGAAGTCCAGGTCGTCGATGACGGTGGCCATGTCGCGGCGGATCTCGACCGCGGACTCGGTGAGCTTGGTTCCGTTGACCTCGATGGTGCCGTCGTCGGGCTTGTCGGCGCCCACCAGGCAGCGCAGCAAGGTGGACTTGCCGGCGCCGTTACGTCCGGTGAGCGCGACGGCCTCGCCCTCGCGCACCTCGAGATTGAACTTGTCCAGAATGGTCACCGGTCCGAAGGCGCGCCGCAGACCGGACACCTTCAACACCACTGAACCGCGTCGGCGGCGCTCTGCAACAGCCATTAGCGGATCACCGACTGTCCTCGCCGGCTGATGAGTCCCGGCAGGATCTGGACGAGTAGATTGACCGCCGTTCCGTACGAGCCGGCGCCGACCCAAACCCGGTGGGTATCGGGTCGTGTGGGCCGCACCGGAGCGGTGTAGGCGGGGACCCGTCTCTGCGCAAACTCGGCTAGCAGATCGTCGGCCGCCTCGGCACAACTGAGGTCGAGAATTGCTATCCACGCAGTGTCGGGAACGTGGTTGCCGTGGCCGGTCGGTGGTAGCCAGATCGGCCGCCCGAGACCCTGCACGTGCACCCTCAAACAGCTGGACTGGGTGCTATTGCTCATGGTTGTCGCCTGCCTGTTCGCAGGAACCATCAGCCAAGGTGGCATTCGGCCTGTTCCGGCCTGGCGAGTCCCATCGCCAATGTATGTCCAGTGTAGTTGGCCCCATGTAGTTGAGTGCTTTGACTGGTGCAGTCGCATCGCTAGCCTCGCCGCTTGCCGATGAGGTAGCCGAGATTGAGGGCGAGGATGCGGTCGATGTCGCGGAAGGCGGCGTACTTGTAGCCGGATGGTTGTCTCGGGTCGGTTTCGATTCTGTGCATCAGATTGAGAACTGTCGCGCTGTCGAGATTGGTAGCTAGCGCTCGCTGCATGGTGAGGAGCTGCTGGGCCGGTTTGGTGCGGGGCATGTCGTGCCATCCGGCGACTTTGAACCGCCAGCGCTGCAACGTTTCGATGGCACGGTGTGCACGAGCTCTCGACAGTTCAGCCGGGCTTTCGTGGTGAAACCGCAGGAGGGCAAGTTTCAAAGCGAGCGGATCCTCGTTGATGAGGTCGGCCACGATTTCGTGGAGGGCGGAACCGGCATGGCTCGAGACTGCCCCGACTCGAAGTATTCGTCGTCCAGCCAGCTGGTCGGCCGGCCGGCTCGAGGTGATGATGGTGTCGAAGGAGCCACTGGAGAATGCCATGGCAACTTCGGCCGATCCGGTGGACAACTGGGCGGACTTGACTTGGAATCCTCCAGGCGGGAGGTAGATCCCCTGCTCAGACCGCCGCGTCGTGGGAGGTCTGTCATTGGTTAGGAGAACCAAGGCTGTGTTGCGCCGTCGGATGCCTTCGATCGACCGTCGAAGTAGGTCGGCCACCAGCAGCAGGCGCATATTCGCGACCTCGCCCGATCCCGCTTGGAGTTGCACGACTATCCGGTAGTCGCTCAGCGGATCGGAAGGCGGCATGGCCCTGGCTGGTGGTTGGCGTGACACGACGCTAGACGATCTTGAGCCACAGCCACACGCCTGAGCCCGCAGGCGCTTGTCCGCTGATCGACAGCTCGCTCGCCCAGACCTACCGGCGGCAAGCGATGAACATGGCAGATGCAGCGCCGAATACTGCCGGCATGGCGATTGGGATGGCTGTTGCCAATCGCTCCTGAGTCAGCGCGAGGACTGCCACTGCCGCTACGAGGGGTAGAAAGCAACCGGTGAAGTCGGCGGGATGCTCGTGCTTTCTTTGCGCCCAGCACTTCTCCTCCTGCTGACACGTTCAGTGACGCGTCTATCCAGGTAGGAGTTATCAGCAAGCTGCGGTTCGGCGAGCCACTTCAGATCTCAACTTGGATCCTGGAGCGTGCCAGGCGAACTCCATCGCCGTCGTTGATCATGATAGCAATCGACGTGGTGCCGCTGACAGGCACTGCATTCACGGGGCTGCTGTTCGTCGTGGATCACGATTCCGTCTGCCATACCCCGCACTGCCGATCCCATCGCTGCTGGTCCCTGACAGTGCCGGCCGGGTGCGGCTCGTCCACGGCCCGCAGACTTCGTGACCTTGTGTGGGTCTGCTAGCGGCTTCGGACGCTCGTGAAATGCCCGATAGCACCCGCTCGGCACACCGCAGTCAGACAGGGGCCGCACGACATAAGTTTTCCTCGCGCTGGTGGCGAGTCTGATGCGAGGCTTCGCAGCGCGGCGGCGATCAGTTCAGTCCTCGGACTGTTTCCAGGGGCGGGCCAGGGCTGGTAGGCCCGCTATGAGCCGGAGCACGTCCTCGTAGGCCTTGTTCTCTTCGGTGGTGATGAGGCCACGGCGGATTGCTTCTCGGGCCAGCACGAACGATCTCATGTCTTCGGAGGCTCGATGGAGCTGTGCGGCCAGCGCACGTGTCAGTGTCCTCGCCCGGTGGGTATCAGGCCGGGCGGCAAGAACCGCCGCAAGATGGTGCAGGCACAGTACCGGCGTCCTATCACCACCCGTCATTGCTGCTTCCTGCACGGGGTTCGGACTGTGCGCGACGATTGCCGCTTGCTCGGCCTCGACCCGTGCGAGCTCGATGCAGACACGGCAGCTATCGGTCCGCGTGACCTGCTCTCCGACCGCCCTCGCAAGATCCGGCGCGAATTCCCTGCCGGTTGTCGGCACATCCAGGCTTGCTGGCCGCTGCGCGGCCACCTCATCGAGGGCCGCGGCGAGGGTCTCCGCTAGGCGGGCGTAGCCGGCCGAGATCCCGACCGGGGAAGCCATCGCCGCGTACTCCCAGGTGTGAAGGCGGCAAAACCCTCCTTCGCTCGCATGTTCAGCCTGCGCTCGCTGCATCGTCGCGAGTCGAAATTGTTCGTGGCTCAGCACCTCAGACAGCGCGCGCTGTAAGCGGCTGCAGATCACACACGTCAGCGCCCCGTTGGTGGGCAGTTGCCTGGTTGTCGCAGGCGATGGCATCGCTCCTCTGGGATCAACAGCCTCGACCGCGACGGGGGATGTGTCGTCGACAAGATCACGGAGGCCCGTGCGGAACGTGGGAAGTCCAGTCGCCAGATCCGCCACAGCTTGTCGGTCAGTGTCGCTCGGAGGGACGGTGAGTTGGTGCCTGAAGCGGGTTACCGCTTGGTCGACGTCATGTCTGGCAACATCGGCAAACCGCTCGACCCAGCGCGGGATGGCTGCAACGAGCCGGTCATGTAGCTCGGCGAGAGCGCGATCAGAAGCCAGCTCGATGCCGGTTGCTGTCGCAGCCTGAAATTCCTCCGTCGTCGGTCCGCGCCGACGTGCACGGCGGCCGAAGTCAACTGGGATCGTCCAGGTGGCTGGCGCAATACTGAAGCACGGAACATCGGCAACCGACCACCCTTGGTCGTCCGACGGTCGATCGCCAGACAGTTCAGCCGCCCGCCGCCCCATTGCGACCACTGCGCCATCGGTCCCGGTGAGGTCTCCGATCAGCTCCGCGGCGGCGGTGGTCAGCGCCTCTCGTGTCGCGGCCACGTGCTTGTTCCACCAGGCCTCATAGGTCGGTTGGGTGGAACGCGTCAACAGGGTTGCGATGTCTGCAGAGCTGACATCACTACCCTCACGGCCTTCTGGAGAACCTTCATCCACAATCCGGATCATGTCATCTGTTGTCCGAGACAGTTCGCTGTGCAACTCGGCACGCCACGATGCTCGGCGGGCCCGCAGTAGCCGTGACAGTGCCTGGGAGGCTGTCTGATCCAGCCGGACGACTGTGTCGGCCACTTGTGCCCTCAACCCGGCGACCTCGGTCTCTACCCGATGCGTGATCTCGTTCGCGGTCTCGACGTCCGACCCAAGCTCGCCTAGTCGCAGATCCCGCTGAAGGTCAGCGACAAGCTCTTCGGCGCGCTGTGCGGCACGGTCCAACAACAGCTGCGCCTTCTCCCGCGTCAAGAACCCAAGAAGGTCCTTTTCGAGCGCCGGGAGTCCGCTCTCTGCCAACATTTGATGGTCGCCGGCTGTCCGGGCTTGCAGAGCTTTCAGGGCCGACACTGAGTGGACCGACTGACCGCTCACGTCCCGTTCGGCCAGACGCTCGGAGACGTAGCTCTCGACTTCTGCGACCTGATCTGACGACACCAGGTCGCGCTTATTGATCACAACGAACAGGCGTCCTACGCGCTGCTGCAGTTCGGATACGAATGACAGCTCCGTAGCGGTCAGCGGTGAATCGAACCCTGTGACGAACACCGCAGCATCAGCTTGCGGAAGGTACTGTCGGGTGGTGGCCGTGCTCAGCTCGTCCTCTGAGCCGACACCGGGGGTGTCCACAAACGCGAATCCCAGTCGTAGCAAATTCGCCGGTACCTCAACGTCGGCGCTCACCACCTCCAGCACGGAACGGCGGCTGCCCGATCGCGCAACATAGTCGGCGAGTTCATCTAGTGGAACATCGATCGGTAGCGCTGCGTCCCTGCGGCGGACGGTCGCGCGAGCGGCGCTGCCATAGGTCACGGTCGTCACGACCGATGTCATCGGCAGTGCTCCAGTTGGCAGGTATTCCGCGCCGAGGATGGCGTTCATGAGTGTCGTCTTCCCTCGGCTGAACTGACCGGCAACAGCCAGCCGAAGGCGATCCTCGGCCAGCCGCGCCAAGAGTGCTCGGGCATGTCTCTCGACCGAGTCGTCAGCACGCGAGCGAGCCACGTACAGCGCTGCTCGAATCATGTCAGCCAACGCCAGTCGACGATGTTGGTAGTCCCGCAGATCTGATGGTGTAGCTGCAGCCGTCATCGCGACCGTCCAGCGAAATCCTGCAATGACAAGTCTGCTCCTCTTCCCCGTCCTGACCCACGGCAGGATTGGATCCAAGGAGCCATCAGCGCGACCCAATACGGCGTCGGCGGTCTGGGCGAGCCCCATCGCCATTGGGCCTATTGTCTCCCACCGCCATGCGGAGTTATCAAGCAGGGCGGAGTTACCGAGCTCTGCCAGAACAAGCTCTGCCAGACAATCAGAGGATCCGGGGGCCGTCGTCGCCGGTCGCGGCGTCGTGTAGCGTCCTTGCTGTAAGACTCGCGATGAGGCTCGCGTAACGCTGGGAGCAGGACTGACTCGGCTGATGGCTTCTACCTTCCGGTGCGAAACCACGCTGAGCGGAGCGACCGATGGCAGTAGCGGTGAGTTGGCAGATTCTGGCCGTGCCTGCGCTGTCGCCATCTCACGCTGGCGTGTCGTCACTCGACGAGGCCAAGCTTCATGGGCAGTTCTCAGCGTTGTCGCCGACCCACCTGACCGCCTTCCTGGTGGCCGTCCTCGATGTGCCAATCGTGATCAGACTTTCCGCACGACCCGTCGGTGGCACATCGCCGCCGCGGGACGGTGAAAGACGGGGGCGCAAGGCTCGAATGCGGTGCTCGCTGGTCACTTCTGCAGTGCCGCTCTGGGTAGCGTTGGGCCGGCCGCCGTACCGATCGGTAGCCCAGGTTCGACGAGCGTTAGACCATTGCGCCGAATGACGCAGCGCGAAGCGGCCGCTACGCCCGCATTTCGAAGGCATCGGTATGGGCCGGTCGTCCGGCTCTCCGAGCTGTTGCTGATCCTGCCGGTCTGCCCGTCCGGCGACGTGACCGCACACCTGCTGCATGTCCTGGTCTGCATGTGCTCAGTGTGCCGCTCGGCTGCTGTCTGAGTTGCGCACAGTAATCATAATTTCTCTATCAGAAGGAGACTTCGTGAGCAAACTGATCTTGCTTCGTCACGGGCAGAGCACCGCGAACGCGGCAGGCGAATTCACCGGCTGGACTGATGCGGCACTGACCGAGATCAGGCAGTTGGAAGCCCACAAGGCGGCCCGGCTCCTGCACTCCGCCGATCTTCTGCCCGACAGCATCCACACGTCCGTCCTATGGCGCAGCATCCACACCGCTCAGATTGTGGCAGACGATCTTGGCCGGTCCTGGCTTCCCGTTCACCGGAGCTGGCGTCTGAACGAGCGCCACTACGGCGCACTCACGACCCGCAAAAAATCACATGTCCGGCTCCAAGTGGGCACGCACCAGTACCGGCTGTGGCGACGCTCGTTCGAAGCACCGCCACCGCCTATGCCGCCCGACGAACTCGAGAACCTTCGAGCAGACCCACGCTATGCGGACCTCCCCCATCGAACAATCCCTGCCTGCGAGAGCCTGGCCGACGTCCTAACCCGGCTACTGCCGTACTGGATTGACGAGATCGCAGCCGAGCTTCGCCACGGAGGGACACCACTGGTCGTCGCTCACGGAAATTCGCTGCGCGCTCTGGTGATGCACCTCGACCAACTCTCCCCGGCGCAGGTAGCTGGCCTCAATATCCCAACCGGGATTCCGCTCTGCTACGACCTGGACGAGATGTTGACGTCCAAACACAGCGGAGGTCACTACCTGGACCCCGATACCGCCGAATCCGCAGCCGAGGCGATCGCAGCAGAAGGCGAGGCAGGATGAGCGCCTACCGCTAGAAGCCAACGATGTCCAGCGGACCCGCTTTCACGACAAAGCGACTCGATAACAGCAGAGGGTGCCACGTCGCTCCAGTGCCCAGCGCACCTGCGTACGGTCAACTCACCTAGGGCGTCGGGTCGTCGTTGCGCGGCAGCGTTTCGAGTTGCGTCATCAAGTTGCGGATTATGGCCGCCCGGCCAGCTAGCTTCTCAAGCTCATTCGTCCGCTCCGGCTTAGTTTGTTCACCGAGCCGCTGCACCGCGGCCGTTGCTCGTTCCAAGGCTGCCATTTGCTCCTCCCACACAGCTGTCAGGTCGTGCTCAATGAGCCGGGTGGAACTTTCCAGCCATGCTTGCAGAGCAGAGCGGCTACGGCCCAGCGGCTGGTTCAGAGCCGTCTCGGCCCAACTATCCAATGCTCGCCGGAGCCGACTACGTCGGATCGAGGCGGGTAGGTGCCGGAGGACCGCGACGGAGATCAATTCCTGCCAGTCGGATGCGGGCAGCATCTCTAGGAAAGGAAGACGAGGCAGGTCAGTCCGAGCTGGCTGGGCAGGCTCAGTCAATTCCAATCCCAGCAGTTCCCGGGATGTGCGACGAGCAGCGGCGAGATCGTCGCGAAGCCTGGCAATAGCTTCGTCACCCGACGCCTGCAGCGCGCCAGCGAGCTGGGCAGCCATGTCGTCGAACCACGCGGCTGCCTGCTCGCGTACATCGCTGATCATCCTGGAGCGACGCCTCTCAGCGTCCTGCTCAGGACTCTCCCGCGGGTCACCGGCTTCATCCAACCTGTGCCGCGCCCGAGCGAGCGCCCACGCAGCCTGCTTGTCGTGGTCCGCGTCAAGCCTTCTCCGGAGCCGCAATGCCTCGCCCCGTAGCGCATCCGTCGCTGCCATCGCGGATCTCCACGCCCGGCCAAGCACGTCATTCAACTCCCGAACCGCGCCGGCAGTTCGGTCGGCTTCATCCCGAAGCAGCCTATCCTCGATGGACAGTTCGTCGAGAACCACGTCAGCCGCTCGACGTAAGGCGCGCGCGGTCGAGTCGACCGCGTCAGAGGATCCATGTCGTCGAAGTTGACCGGCCAACCAGTCCGCGAAGGCAGCGAGCCCATCGCCGGTGCGCAGGGATGTCACAAAGATCGGTGTCGGCTTTCCGATCGCCCGGTTAAGCGCGCGCTCAGTGAAGGAGCGGATCGCGGGCAGGTCACTGGTCGAGACCAGATCAGCCTTGTTGATCAAGACGACCGTCCGAGATGCAGTTTGGGCTGCCTCTACCATCAACGCGATTTCAGCCGCGGAGACCGGCGGATCCGCAGCCACCATCAGGACGGCAACATCCATCAAGCCTCGTGCGCGACTCGACTCATCGCTATTTGCCACGTGAATCGAGCCGGTACCCGGCGTGTCAACGACCTCGGTCTCGTCCGGCAGAAACCGTGACGGGGCAACGATCATGACCTGATCCACGTGCTTCACGTTGCCCGGGTTGCCCTGTTCGCTGACCAGGCCAGCCACTTGATCCAGGCTGATCGGAAGGTCTCTCCCATCACGGAAGTGGACTCTGGCCTCGATCGGCCCGCCGGCCGTGACGACGGTAGCCACTGACGTCAAAGGCAGGGCGCCGGTAGGGAGGAGATCGGCACCGAACAAGGCGTTGACCAAGGAACTCTTCCCGCGCTTCGCCTCGCCGAGCACCAAGACACGAACCCGTCCACGGCTAGCCCGTCGCGCAGCATCGCTGAGTGGTCCTTGTTTGCCTCTCGGCAACAGAGGGATCAGTTGGGTGGCAATCGCATCAAGGGATGGGGGGTGTGTAACTGTCCGGGGTACGTTGGTCGCCCCCGTGACCGGCGGCATTCGGTTTGCCATCCGGCTCTCACCTAATCATCGTCACGGTCATCGAGCGTCCGCTGCCGGGGCGGGATCGTAGGGCCACGGCGCCAGCCGCTGATAGATGTCACGGCCGAACGCGGTCGGCAGCGGATCGGCGGGCAGCAGTCGGAAGGTTCGCTGCCCGGACTCGAGCCGCTCGGCCCGCAGGCTGAGCAGTCCCGGATCAGCCTCGACGAGTCGACCAGCAAGATCAAAGTTGTGTGTCACCAACACCACCGGAACTCCGCTGTCACGCAGGGCACCGATCAGATCATCGCCGAGGTTGGCGGCTTCAGCCTCGTTCGTTCCAGCGAACGTTTCGTTCATCAGGATCCAACTTCCCGGCTTGGTGTGCTCGATGATCTCACTTAGCCGTTTCAGCTCGTCGAAGAACCGGCCACCGACCATTCCGGAATCCTCTTCGCGGGCGAAGTGGGTGAACACCCTGCTTGTCGTCCGCACCGACCAGGACCGGGCCGGTACGAACATGCCGGCCTGGGCCATCAACTGGGCAGACCCGATCGCTCGCAGCAACGTGGACTTGCCACCGGAATTCGCACCTGTGATGACGATCCCCGTACGAGCTCCTGCGGGCACGTCGTTCCGGATCACCGAGCGTTCACCAACCAGCGGGAGGTGTGGGTCATAAAGTTCGCTTCCGCGGACCAGATCATCGTCCTCATCAAGTAGCGCCGGCATGCACGTTGGCTGACCGGAGCCGGTCAGCTGTCGGTGCAGCCGGACAGCGCCGAGATAGAAGCCGATCTCACGCTGCAACGCCTCGAAGAAGTAACGGAGAAAGTCCGCCGCTTGAGCAGTCGCGTTCGCTATCTGGTTCAGTCCGCGTCCTTGGATAGCGGACAGTTCAGCACCGCCCGCCTCATCACGTGCGGGGATCTGATAGGTCAGCGCAGTCCGCGTCGGCAACCCCATCCGCTCCACCAGAGGAGCCTTCTCAGGCGGGTGCAGAAGGTCCTCGACACCCTCATTGCCAGGCCCCAACCGTCGGCCGATGATCACGCCATCAGAGAAGGCAAGCCGACGCAGATGGGCCTGGCAATCCTCAAAGAACTGGTCGTCCAAGTCCTGGACCAGCCCAGAGTAGAGCGACGTGAGCCCCGTTGAACGCACTTGCGAAACCTCTTGCCCGGCGAAGGTCGCCAGAGTGCGCAAGTGCGGGACGAGCTGGTTCAGAACTGTGCGCGCACGACTCAGTATCGCGCTGGGATTCTCTCGGACGAAGCCGATGTACACCGACCGCTCGGTCTTCAGCGCTTTGGTACACAACCCATACAGCTCAGCCGTCGCCTCTGGTCGCTCAAGGCAGTCTTGGAGCACCTGTTGGCGATACGTGATGGTGTCGTGATCAGTCAGCGGATGGGTGAGCACATCCTGCGCGACCTGGTACACCAGGCGATCACCACCGGCCATGGTGAGAAGAACATCTTCCAGCTGCAAATCGGTCAGGACATCGTCGGCACCGAAGCGCGGGTTTTCGGCGGGCGTGTAGAGCTTGTCTCGGAACATCAGCCGCACCTGCATGTCAGTCCTCCTCCCCTGCTCCCTCTGCTGCTGGCCTCGTCGGACCGTCAGCATGATCAGCGACTCGTCGCACTATGTCTTGCCGCCGGAGACCGTGACGGGCCGCGATCGCCTCGGCGTAGATCCTGCCGGCCGGGGGTTGTGCCAAGACCTTGAACGTCCTCACTGTCGGATCGTCCCGCCGAGTCTGACTGACCATGCTCACGGTCTTGGGCCGACGTGCGAGGTCCTCGACGAAGGTCACCCAGATGACGGTCGACCCGAGACGCTCAAACTGCTCGAGGATGCTTTCGCCAAGATAGGTAGCATCCGAAAGGGTCGTCGAAGCGAACATCTCGTTGATCACCACCAGACTGCGATCGTCGGCTTGCTGGAGGATGTCGTGGATCCGGATCAAGTCGTCCTCGAGTTTCCCACCGCTCGTCTCGCGGTCGCGATCTTCCTGCCGCTCGAAGTGAGTAAAGATCTGGCTCGCGGGCGTTACACGGGCCGACTCCGCCGGCACGGGACAGCCCAGCCCCGCGAGGTAGTAGACCTCACCGATCATCCGGGCAAAGGTTGTCTTGCCACCCTGGTTCGGGCCGGTCACGACCACGAATTGTTGATCATCTGCCATCGTGACGTCGTTGGCGACTACCTGGCCGCCCTTCAACGCCAACGCTAGATCGACTCCCTGGACTACGTGCAACAGTGGGCCAGCGTCGGTGTCCTCTGTGACGATCGTGGGACGGCTGAACGGTATCCCCGAGCCTCTCAGCTGCTCCATCAGCGCCAAGTAGGACAGATAGAACTCCAGCTCATGTCCGAACCGACCGACGACAGGATCAAGAAATCTCGACTGACGTCGAACATGAGCGGCGACTTCGGCAAACAACTCCTCGTTGTGGCGCGCCACGAAATCCAAGATGACCGACTCGATATAGCCGGCACTACTGCGGCGGAGCTGGACGAGGTGGTCCTCGGCATCGGCCTGTCGGAAGCGTTCGAAGGTCGCCAACACTTCAGCACCATAATCACCGGAATAGCGTTCCGGGGTGACAGTCACCTTGTCTCCCTTGACCCGCAACGCATAGTGCACCGCTTGCAGCCGCCGGCTCAGATCAGCATTGTCATCGGCAAGCCTCTGGAACTTCTCGGACACCTGATAGCCGCCAAGGAAGTCTCGGATCCCGATCAGGCCGGCAGACCGGATCGGAAGGCGGCCCAGATCATCGGCGACCGTGCGCACGCCCGCGACATAGCTGTCGATCGCCCGCATCAGAAACCCCTCTGCCACGTGACGGTTGTTCGATTGCGAAGCGGCCGTGACGAGGCGGCGTACGTCTCGCGCGGCAGCGCTGAAGGCCGCCAAAGAGCCGGCGACATCGTCGTTGTCCAAGTCGTCGAAGACATCGAGCCGAAAGTTGATCAGCTCTGCATCGTCGAGCGGCGTGCGGAACGCTGTATGGATGGTTCCGGCATCCCGCTTCTTCGCTAGCCAATTGTCAACCTGGTTCAGGTTCAGGTCAGCGAAACAGTCGGGAACTGACGGCAAGGCTTCAGGCGCAGGACGCCCAGGGAAAAGGATGCTGACCTCGGCTCCAACGAGCCTGAGCTTGGCGCTGCTCCCCTGTAACTCGACCTCAGTCGTCTCCACGGGCACACTCCTGTCGGATTCCGTCCAACCAGGAGCCATCAGCCATTGCGGCGGTACTGCGAGCGAGCCCCATCGCCTGAAACCAACGATACCGGCGCCGCCATCGGTACGCGGTGTGACCTGGGTCGCATAGAACAGCACCATCTCATTTGCGGGCTCTTGACGATGGCCTCCGCCGGAGGACACGAAAATCTCGAACACGACATCCACGGAGCCCCCACTTCTCCACCGAGCACCGTCCCGACGGGTGGACCGTTCTCCCTCGCAGCACCCCATAGACAATTACCGCATGGAGTGTGGGTTTCGGGCCAGCCGTAGAAATCCCGGAAGGCATGGCCCGACTAGTCCACCGATCGCTGCTCGTCGGCACCGCCCAGAATCAACCCGAACGACCAACACGATTCCGCCAGCTGGACACGATCCGGGCACACGCCCGACAACATCTCACTGAATCCGGCGAACACACCGCAACGCTGCTACGACGTGAGCACTGGGTCCAGGGGCTACTTGCCGCACGCCCCAAGCCGGGTCAGCTCGCCGAAGCCGCATCGGACGACACCATCGAAGACGCTTACCTGTCGGTCCGCGCCACGGCTGCAAACGGCCGGACCCAGCCAGCTGGACTTGATCGGCCTCGGTTGCGGCTTGTTCTACTTCCGGTACTACCGCGAGCGCATCCTTGAAGGCCGCCGATGGTTGCGAATGGCTCTCGACACTCCAAGTCATCCGCTGCGAACGAACCCCTCGAGTTGGTGAAGGTCCGGCTCACGCTCGCCGAACCAAGTTGCTCAGTAGCGATCCGGTCACTGCCGCAATGCTCAGCGACCAGGCATTCGAACGACTTGATCAGCTGTCAACCGACCAGTTGATGCCCTTCGCCGAGATCTGGCCGGAGTCGCCGACGCGGCCTGTAACCGCAACCAGTTTCGCATCGTCTCCCATGCCCGAAAACTGCTCAACCGGGCCGCCCAGCGCTGCGACCACGACGACAATCTCGCACCGCTGGCCGTCGCGATCGATTGTGTCCGGGGACTCGCCAGTCAAGACCTCGACAGCTGCGCTGACCGAGCCGAGTCGCTGTACGACCGTGCAGTGGCGCAAGGCAACCTGTTATTCCAATAGAATTCCTGGGGCGTCCGAGAGATCATCGCCCTGTTTCAACACGACCCAGCCAACGGAATGTTGTGGACTGATCGGCTCATCGTCGCGCACCTGCCGCTCGGAAGTGGCGGCGGCGGCGTTTTCCTGGAAGCACTCGGTAACTTCGCTCAGTTATCGGGCGACCCGAACTAGCAGTGCGGTTTACAATCGGCCGCCCAAGCCGAAACCCATCGGGTAGCAATGGTCTGGCCATCCCAGCAACTCAGCCGCGACAGTTACCAGCGGGCGCGCGCCAACGTCGGCCAACAATGCTTCGACCGAACCTAAGCAGAAGGCCAGCAACTGACTCCCGAAGACGTCGCACGCCAGCGCGGCCTCATAAGGAGTTGACCAATACCCACACCGGCACACCTCGCGTTACTCGCGGCGTCAGCTCGGGGACTCAAGGAACCCGGGCCCGCATCACCTGGCAGCTGATGCAGTCCAGGCAGTAGATAGTATTAAGCAGAATCAGCTTCATCGGCCGCTGCGTTCGTCCGGGTCGATCCATCCGGGCGATAACGCACGCCAGATCACGACATGCGGTTGAGACCGAGATCTGCGGTCGATACGCCGTCCTGCTCAGTCCAATCGTCAAGGATCGGTAAGTAACTCCAGAAACATATCCGTAACACGTTGGATCAGAGCGACACAGTTGTGAAGTATCCACCCAGCCCGTCTGCCGCAATGAACTCGACGCCGATAGCGGACCGCCGGGAATTCGTTGTACACGTCGCGACGCCGTTCGATCCCAATGGCTAACCAGTAACTCACCAGGATGTACTCCGTGCCGAGCACCGTCGCTCGCCGATCAAGGTTGCCGTCTCCGTCGGGGCACGCGGCACGCGGCACCCGGCACGCGGCCATTGAACCGACGGGTCCCCCCGTCCTCGCCGGCGCTCTTGGCGATCACGAGGTCGATCGCACGGGTCAGAAGGGTGACGGATCGACGATGCGACACGTGCCGCCGACGTCGATCAGATCTGTGACCCGTCTGGATTCGAACCCATTCGAATCGCGGATGGGCAGACGCATTCCCTGCCCTACGTTCACAGAGTCCATGTTCAGTCCCGACAGACACCATCCGAAGGAAGGGAACTCTCGTGAAAATCCGAACTCTCGCCAAAGGCGCACTCGCTGCCTCGGTACTCGCCGTCGGCGCCACAACCCTGGCCGTCACGCCAGCTCACGCCGCCACCGGCACGCCTCACACGATCCACAACTGTCAGGCAGGCTATGTGTGCGTGTACGCAAGCAAGAAGGCGATGGACGGCGGCCACCCAACGTATGCGTTCTCGAGTTACGCGGGCCACAACATCTACGGACAGACAGGCACCAAGTACGTGCTCGACAACCAGACCGGCAGCCACTCGCTCGGGCTTTGTGCCAAGGCCGGTGGCAAGGGCGGCCTGGCACATACAGGAGGCATTCAGGCCGAGGGCTCCACCGAATGGGACCATTACACGTTTACGACCAACTTCACGCCGGTCTACTCGCTAGATCTGCGCACATTCGGCGGCTACAGCAAGCTGTGCGACCGATAGCCAGATTCCCTGCTCAGACCACAGCGTCTCCATCGATCAGGCACCAACCCAACTGCGTGGGCTGGTGCCTGATCGCCTGGCCATCTCGTCGGCTGTCGATCAACCCGGAGTCACGCAGCGTTGCGACGTGATAGCTCACCGTTGAAGCGGCCAGCTGCAGCCATCCGGCCAACTCAGTCGTTGTCGCCCCTCCTTGCGCCGCCATCAACACAGCGGCACGGTGACCACCAAGCAGCCGAGCCAACGCCGCAGAGCGGTCCACACCCCCGCGCTGCGCCGCATGCGCGACCGGAAAGACCACGGTCGGCGGCAACTCCGCGTCGGCAAGACCGGTCGCGCGCTTCCAGCAAAACATCGACGGAACCATCGTCAAGCCACGACCCCGAAGATCATTCACCTGCCACACACCGATTTCGATCCTCAACTCGTCGTGCCGCCACGCCATGACGTATTCAGGGAAGCTCCCGAACAGCGCCGGAGCACCGCCCGTCTCCAGCGCAGCCGTCCTAGTGCTCCGATCAGCGTCGATTCGAGCGGCCGACTGATCGTGATCAGGCAGCAGCACGATCCGGGAGTAGATCTCAAGCAGCCGCGCCAGAGCGCGTCGAGGTCGCAGATCCCGTTCAGCGAGTGCCGAAACCCAGCTGGGGACCGGGCGATATCGGGCAAGGAGTTCCAATTGGCTGGCAACCACCCGCGGAGGCGTCGCGGCGACGGTATCAATACCCTGTTTGAGATCGGTCGCCGTCGGAGTCAGGAAGTCGGGGAAATACGGCCCGTCCGGCGCCAACTCTGACAGCCGGCGAACGGCCTGCATCCCTGGGCCGCCTGCGAGACGACGACGCACTGATGCGCGCCACCGGTCATACACATGCTCGCGATCACAGTTCTGCAAGCGCTGGACACTCAGCACAACCTCCCACAGCGGATTGACACCACACGAAACCCCCACCCTGGCAAGATCCTCAGGATCGAATCGAAACCGCCACATCGCTCACCACCTCAATTGCTCGTGCGATGGGATCATGGTGGACGACCGCAGGGCCGTTTCGGCCTCGAGAACGGCGGCGGTAGTGACGGATTTCGAAGGAATCAGCAAACGGCGTCGCCATATATGCAAACGCGCGAGCGATCATCGAGCGTGGGACGGACATGATCGATGAGGGCTAACCGATAGCTGTCTGATCTCTCGGTCCACGAATCGCCATCTACCGGTGTGTATCAGCTGGGATGCCCTGCTCACGTTACCATCCGGTAATCGCCCGCTGTCCGCTGATCGGGCACTCGCGGACGCCAGCGGCAACCGCCCAGCAAGGGGTGGCCGGCAGACCCCTTCCGGCAACTTGACCAGGCACCAGTTGAGCGTCGGATCGCTGCGTCAGTGAGAATCCATACCAGACACGGGCCGGGGCCAACCTCACGCTGTGCGAACGACAGTGCGATCAAGTGCGGCCGGGCCGGATTGCCTGCGTGCCGTTTCAGAAGATGTCGCCGCGCGCCGATGTCAGTGCCCACCATTCGATAATCGGCCGTTCGGCAGCCAATTGAATTGGCAGGTCTGCGATCGCGTCGTCAGCTAGGACGGCGGTGATCGACTCTTGGAGCGGGAACTCTCCGAAGAGGGCGTCACAGTGCGAGCATCCGTGCGATAGGTACCGCTCGCCGCGAGTCTTGCTGTAGCGCGGCTTGATCGTTGCTGCGATCGGATTGTGGTCAAGGGTCATCAGTTCCTGGACGTATGCCAGGTTGAGGCCGGAGGTCACTTCGAGTATCGAGTACTGATCGGTGGCACCCCCGGGGTGCAACACCGCCGGAGGGTTCGATGTGGCCGAGCATTTCCAGCAGACGTAGACAAGGGAACGCACAACCAGCGGCATCGCGCTGGTTGCCGCCTCGTTGAGTACCGGACGTACGGTGTGGGCAATCTCTTGCCAACTCATTTCTGCTCACCTCGCGATCGAGCCACCACAGACGCTTTGGCAGGAACCTACCGAACCATCGTCATGCCGATGACCCCTCAGCGTGGTGTCGCTCGACGCCTCGCCCGAGGACCCTCAACCGGGCAGTCGATGGACCAAAGACAGCCACGAAGTCTCGTCCACGATGGCGAGAACGTCCTCCAGGTTTGAGGTATCGAGTGGGCAGGTCAGGGCTGCGACAAGCTCTCGGGCGAGCACTCCGGTGCTCAGCCGCTTGGTCACCTCGGAGTTGACCATCTCGTAGAGGTAGTTGAGGAAGGCGGCCACTGCGTAGCCGAACACCGTGACGTCCTCGATAACACCCCGGCCAGCATCGGCCCGGTAGGCACGCATGAAGTCCAGGATCGAGCCCGGCCCAGCTTCTCCTGGTGTGAACCACTCGACGAGCGCACGAGCCAGGATTCGATCGATCGACCGAGCAACGGGCGGCATCGTCACAATCCAGCAAGGCGACACCTGTCGGGGTGACCAGGACGTTCTTCGGTTGCAGGTCCGTGCGGAGCGCACTCTGGCGGCCGTCACTGGCTGGCGTCACCGACTCTGCAGCTGACACGCGACGTGTTCGATGCTGTCGCGTGGCTCGGCAGCACTGAATTGCACGAGGGCTGACAACCCCTGCGTCACCTGCCGCGTCGGCTAGTTGGGTCGAGGCCTCGAGCTGTGACGCCAACTCGTCGGCATCAACGAAAGCGCGGAATCCTTGACTGCTGAGCTTCCCGACGTGCTGTCCAACCGCCAGATTCCGGCCATCATTCCGTCGGCAGCGTGCGTGACCTTGTGCACCTCGCCCAGGGCGAAGACATCCGCAGTGGCCTGCTATCGGTGATTCCCAGGGGCTAGCTGGGCAGCAGCGGAAGCGACGATATGATCAACATTCGATCAACTGCCATCCAGTCCAGCAAGAGAATTGCTACAAGCGATCCTTCGCCCACAGACGACCCGGCAGCGGACAGACCTCGGGCAACCCTTCCGGGCACCCATCCGAGCATGGGATCCCTGCCGGACCAGGGATCCATGACCAGGCGCCGGTCGAACCGACTGCGTTACCGATCTGGACACACGGGAGAGTGCCGTTAACGAACAACACGACGACCGTCTGTCAGTTGACGCGGACACCGCGTCACTTCGCCCAGAATGACGCATCCGGTGAGCAGGGGAGAGTGTTCGTGACCGGACGAGCGCTAACCTACGGACGGGCCATGCGTGGCAGCCCCTTATGCCAAGGTATGGACATGCCAGGGCGAGGTGTTCGATGACGGCCCGAGACCGTGTCGTGGATGAAGTCATCTACGCGCGCGACCCGCTGCACCTTCGGGTGTTCATTTCCTCTGAGATGCGCTCCGGCGAGCTTGAGAAGGCCCGGAAGGCGGCTGCCGCCGCGATCTCCGAAACCGGCTTTCATAACCCGTGGTGGTGGGAAAGGAACGGCATCGCTGGCCAACACTGTTCCGAAGCAATGTGCCTTGGGAACGCCCGGACGAGCGACTACCTCGTCCTGATCCTCGGTTCGAAGATCACCGACATCACCCGACGCGAGTACCTCGCGGCAAAAGAAGCCGGCGCCACGCTCATCATCTTCGGCCCCAAGGGCTGTAACCGTGACGCAGAGGCCAAAGCATTCTTCGACGAGGCCGCGAAGGACACGACCTACGGCTCCTACACTTCCGTGGCCGACCTGAAGCAGCGGATCATCGACGCGCTCGTGTTCCACACCGTCCGCGTGAATCGCGAGAGCCAACTGCTCAGGCGACAGGTCTCGTTGAACGGCGTGGGTGCCGACCTCACCATCGGAGGTGCAATGTGAGCATCGATGACCTTCGAGGTCGCTACACCGCCGAGTTCATCGACCAGCTGCTCGATTGGGCGATCAACGGCGGCGACATCGACAAGCGACTGAACCGGGCTCTCCGAGGTTTGGCCAAAGCAGCGCCAGAGGGTGTGACCCTTCGTGACCGGGTCTCTGCCGCTCGAAAGGCTCTCCGCCTAGGGGACTCCGTCGAGAGTGTTGGCCTGGTCGTCAGCCTGGCCGAGTGGATGCGCACTTCTGGGTTCCCCGAGTTCGCGTGCCTGCTGTGCGGGCTCGCGGTGAACATGCGTAACGAGCTTGGCGACGAGGTCGATCCGGACAGTGCGGCCTACCTCAGCAACGCGGCTGGCCTACTCGCGTTCGGCTTCACCCGTCTTGACGTCGCCGACAACCAGTTCCTAATGGCGCTCAACTATGCAGAGGAGTCAGAGGACAGAGGCCCCGTGCCCGACATTCTGCTGAACCTCGTCAACGTGGCCCGGTACCAAGACCGCGATGACGACGCGCGGCTCTTGGCGCTCCAGGCGCTGCAAGAGGTCGAGCGACGCGAAGACCTGGTCGGCCAACTCCAATTCCTCTTCACGCTCGGCAACCTGGCAATTGATCACGACGACATTGAGGACGCAACCGAGTGGCTCGCGAAAGCCGAACCACTAGTCAGTAAGGCGAGTACGCCTCACATGACTGCCGGCTACCACCACCTCCGTGCACTTATCGCCAGCCGAGAAGGGGACTTCGACACCGCTGAAGCTGCGTGGAAACTGTCGCTGGCCGCAGCGCGCCGAAGTCACGACCAGGACAAGCAGGTCGCTGCGCTCCAGAACCTTGCCGCAGTCGCGTCCGACGCGGGAAAACAAAAACTCGCCCTGCGGCGAATACGCCAGGCAGCCGACGCCGCAGCGCAGTTCCACCTGGTCTCTCGACTCACGCACCTCCTCCCCGCTCTGGTACGCGCCGAAGCCAACAACGGTGACAAAGCGCGCGCCTTGCATGCCGCACAGCGACTCCTCGAGATCGCTGAAGCAACGCAAACCGACCTGGGCCAGGCTCACGCCCTGTTCGGCGCCACATTGATCGACAACGGACAGGCCACCGAAGGGCTCGCCGAACTTGAGACCGCCTGGTCCTACACGGCCGACGATCAGACCTCTGAAGCAGCCGAATTGCTGCCGCATCTCGTGCACAACATGATCTGGGGAAGCCAGCAGGCCGGCACGCTTGCCGAGACATGGCAGCAGATTGTGCTGCACACCAGCGAGGTCCCGTTGCCGGCACGAAGCGAACTGCTGGAAGACCTCGGCCTTCTGCTGCTCGAAACTTCCGGTGTTGCAGAGGAAGAGGCGACGACGGTCCTGATGTCGTCCCTAGAGCAGCGGCCGGCGGCAGCGCGCGCATGGGCGGCACTCACGGCCGCCGCCCAGATCTACACCCCACGCTCACCTACGACCGTGGCTCGCCTTTTGGAGTACGCGCTTGCAATAGCGACTCGCCGCAAGCAGAACTCGACCGTTCGCCATATCCGAAACGACCTCTCGGTTGCCTTGCTTGAACTCGGAGACCAAGCCCGAGCACGGAAGCTCCTCGACCGAAACATCGCTGACTCCCTCACCGATGACGACCTACGAACACGACAGCTGGCGTACTTCAACCTCGCCGAGATGGCTCGCCGTAGCGATGACCGCTCCGCGGCGCTCGAGTACGCAGAGTTGTCGTTGGACATCGCCGTTCAGGCAGCCGATGTCGAAGCCACAGCAGATGCTCAACTTCAGACCGGCATGTGTCTCTCCGATCTGCAGCGCTACGACGAAGCCCGAATCCTTCTCGAAAAGGTTGTCGCTACCACCGACCCCGGCAGCGACCCGCACCTAGGCGCTCGCCGGAGCATTGCTGGTATCGAGCTCACGACCGGAGACCCTGAAACCGCGGTCACCCTGTACGCACGGGCTGCAAGGAACGAGCGCCCCAACACGATTCAGAACCTCGAGGCACACCTCGGTTGGGCTGAGGCGCTCGCAGCCGCCGGAAACCGCCGCGGATACAACCGCATGCTCCAGCGCCTCATCGATGCGTTCGACACCGTCCCATATTCCGCCGACCTTGCCACCCGCTTCACCCACGTCGCCCGCCGATGGGCACGCGCGAACAAGAACAAGTTCGCAGGCGAGGTGCTTGCTCAAACGCTACTCATCGCGGCAACGCCATCCCAAGTCGCCTTCGACGAAGGCCACGACTCAGATGAAGACCCTGTCGCCCATCGCGCCCTACTCGCCGTAGCCACCGAGCTGTACTACCAACAGGCTGTTGAGCCCATGGGCGACCGCACACAAGTCCTAGCCGGCATCGAGTCCGAACTACGCCGACACATGAAGGCCACTGCCGCGCGCAGCATCACCAAGACGGTGAAGACCGTCGTCGCGATCGTTGAAAGCGATGACGAGAGGCATTGATCGCGCTCGGGTCGCAGCACAAGCTGGCACCGGGCCATCTGGCCCACACGCGTTAACCGCGCTCACTACTGCCTTCCAGTTGCGCGCCTGGCTCGCTCCTTCGATCTGACCCCCGGTCACTCGCATGGGTCTCCGCGGCCCCGTGGTGTTGCCAAGACAGGTGTCACATAGTCGCTAGTCCTGCGCTCCGTCTACCGAGCGCCGGCGTGCGAGCCACCTGCGAAGAAATCTCTGACGTTTGGATGACCCAACAACTGGACCGTTGACAACAGGTGCAGACCCAACCTCGTGGGCCACCTTGCCCCGAGACCTCAGCTGTGAAGCGAAAGTTGAATAGCTCGAGCCGTCAAGGTCGATCTTCGCCTCATCGATCTTCTGCATCAGGGACGAGAAGTCCCGATCAAAGGTTGGTTCTGATACGCAGAGCACATTCACCAATCGGCCGATGAGATCGAGTAGACGGAAGCGGGCGCGTAGCGCGACGTAGTTGTAGTCGAAGTTGGACTGGTCGATCGTGAACTGGTTCTCGCTTCGGCTCTTGAGTTGCCACACCCACTGGCCATGGGCGATCCGATTGCGGTCGGTGATCACCGGAGCCAGGTCATGCTGGAGTATCGCTGAAACGTCCTCGACACGAGCCAACGCAGCGGTGGACAGGACCTCGTCGAGCGACTGGTGGGCCAACACCCTGTAGTGCCGGCGGGCAGCGAAGTCAACCGTTGACGACCAGCGCTTGTCCTGGCTCTTCTCAAGCCAGATAAGTTCGCGCTCACGGCCGTTGAATCCCGTGGGATCCTCGATGATCTTCCGCAGGCGCGCCTCAGCGTAGACACCAAGCAAGAGCGTGTGAATCTTGCGGATCGCAAGTTCGCTGGGCTGATCCCCTTCGCGAATAGCGCGCTTGTGGGCGCGTTCGATTTGGACCAGGGCGGCCGTTACCGCCTTCAGGTTCTCGGAGTGCTTCCTGAACTCTGTGCTGCTTGGGTAGTGACTAGCCACTGATCTACTCACGGACGCCGGACTGCACGTGCGAGACGCGCCTTCTGGCGTCCGGGAGTCGAACCCGGTACTCACTCGGCGAGCCGAGCCGCATTCCCAACGCGCCACGCCCAAGGACAAGGTACACGAATCCGCCTCCGGGAACCGGGAGGTTGAGCACACGCCCGAGCAAGATGCGCCGCCGAGACCCTCGTCCGCAGTGCTGCATGACGCTGCGTCACACCGCCGCGAACAACGACCAGCGGCACGGCACATTCCGAAGGCCCGACTCTGGTCCTGGCTCGACATCCGCCTAGCATCGACTAGTGCGCTCGTCAGCAATCTCGAGCGCGATTGACGCCGATGTGACACCTGTCTGGCTGCCGGTCAACGCCGCATCGCCACGGTCGCCGCGGGTGGAAAGTTGGATTTTTCCTCTCGGGCAAGCAGTTAGATCGGCTAAGCTCCGAGGCGTCCCAAGATCGGTTATGGATGGCAGGGCGAATGGCTCGATGGCGAGGATTCCTAGCGGAGTTGCAGCACCAGTCTGCCGTCGCAGCGCGTAATCGGCAGCGGGCGCAGGCCGCGACTATCCGTGAGGCACAGGCCCAGCAGCGAGCTGCTGAGCGGGCTCGGGCGGCGGCCGAACGTGCGCGGCTGGCGGCGGAGCGTGCAGACGCGAGAGAACGCGCAGCTGCTGAGCGGGAAGCGAGACAGATGGGGCTAGATAGCCGCGAGGCACAAGTTGCATCAATGAACGCCGATCTAGGCTCGACGTTGGCGGACATCGATTCAGTGCTCGAGTGGACTTTGGGCGTTGACGATACTGTCGATCTTGAAGCGTTGCGGCAGCGCGCGGTCCACCCGCCGTTCGCATCGAGCCATCAGGCGCCGATCACCGCCCCTCCGCCCGTCGAGGTTCCGCCGGAACCAACGTTCGTCGCGCCTCCCTCGCCGACCGGTATGGGTGCGCTGTTCGGGAAGAAGAAACACGCTCAGGCGGTAAGCGAGGCGCGGGCGGCGTTCGAGCAGCAGTACGCCGCATGGCGGGCTGAGGCGGCGGCTGTGCCGATACGGCAGCGGGAACAGCGGATACAGTACGACGCCGCCGAAGCTGACCGCCAAGCGAGGTTGGCAGCCGATCACGCCGCGTATGACGCCGAATGCCAGAAGCGTCAAGCGCAGGTAGATGCGCAGAACGCGCAACTGGATGCCCTCATCGCGGCGCTTGCCGTTGGCGAGAAACAGGCGGTCGAGGACTACTTCAACATCGTGTTCGGAAATTCGGTCTACCCGGACGTCATCCAACTCGAAATCCAGCACTCCTACAGCCCGGCCGACAAAGAGCTGACCCTCGACTTGCGGCTTCCACGGCCCGAAAGCCTGCCGAGCGTCCGGGCCTACAAGTACGTTCGTAGCTCCGATCGCATCGACGAGTCCCCTCAGTCTGCCAAGGAGCAGCGTGATCGGTATACGAAACTCGTCCACGCGATCGTGCTCCGCACTCTTCATGAGGTGTGGGAGTCGGATCAGGGCAGCCATGTGCAGACAATTTCGCTGACCGCTGGGGTAGATCACATCGATCCCGCTACCGGACAACCCACGACCACGCCCCTCGTCGCGGCAGCGGTAAACCGAAGCACCTTCGAAGAGATCAATCTCGCTCGTGTCACGCCGGCCGAGACGCTGAAGCATCTAAGAGCAGTCGTTTCTAAGAACCCGTACGCCTTGACTCCCATTGCTATCTCCGACGGAGTGCGGGGCTGACGCGGGATGGACGCGAGGCGCCGAGCATGAGCGACATGCGATTCAACCCGCCCCCTGGATGGCCGCCACCACCGCCAGGCTGGCTACCCCCACAAGGTTGGAAGCCCGACCCGTTCTGGCCTCCCGCACCGCCAGGCTGGAATTTCTGGCTGCCCGAAACACCGCAACCAGCGGATCCGCAGACTCAATCCGCCGACTTTGGACCGACGCCATCACCTGCGCCAGATGCCCGGCCGGGTAAGCCACGGGCACCTGATCCGCAACCTCCCACGGAACAACCCGAGGTGCCTTCATCAAGGCCGACTTCACTCGAACAGCCTGCCGAAGACACGGCCCCGGCACAGCCCGATCTTGACGAGCTACGCGTCGAGCTCGAGAGCGAGCGGGCCACCAATGCCGACCTCCGCATCAGGCTAACGAAGGCAGAAGCCGATCTGGCCGAGAAGAAGGAGGAGGCCGCTGACCAACACGCCAAAGAGGTACAAGAGTCGGCCGCGCTTGCGGCAAAGATCGCAGCAGCTCGTGAACAGCTCGTCGAGTTGAACGACGCAATGCTCCTCCAGCAGGTTGGCATCTATGAGTACCACCACCCCCTCGAGAATGCCGAGGCCTACAGGCAGCGCTTGGCCGAGATCCGCGAGAAGATCAAGACGGCTATCCGTGGCAAAACGGCAATACTTGCGTCCGATCGCTTCGCGTATAACAACTCACTGGCACAGGGCCGACGTATGACCAGCGACTTCTCCAAGCTCATGCTGCGCGCGTATAACGCTGAAGCGGACAACTGCGTCCGATCCCTGAAAGCTGGATCAGTTGATGCGGCAACGAAGCGTCTCGACTCCTCGGTCGAGACGATCGCACGGTTGGGCGCGATGATGGAGATGCGGGTCGATCCCTCCTATCACGCGTTGCGTATCCAAGAGCTCGAACTCACCTCGGACTTCCTGTTCAAGGTGCAGGAGGAACGCGAACGGGCGTGGGAGGAACGGGACCGTCTCCGCGAAGAACGCAAAGCGGAACAAGAACTGGCTGCCGAGCGCGAGCGACTCAACAAGGAACGAGCTCACTACACAAACACGATCGCCGCACTACACGAACAGGGCAAGACCACCGAGGCGGCCGAGCTCGAGGACCGCATCGCCAAGATCGACGAGGCCATCGAGCAGAATGACTACCGGGCGGCGAATATCCGCGCCGGCTTCGTCTACGTCATCAGCAACATCGGCGCCTTCGGCCCCCGAGTAGTCAAGATCGGCCTGACCCGCCGCCTCGACCCCCTCGACAGAGTCCGAGAACTCGGCGACGCCTCCGTCCCATTCCCGTTCGACGTGCATGCAATCTACTTCGCAGAAGATGCCGTACAACTGGAGAACGAACTACACCACGCGTTCAGCGAGGCACGCGTCAACCGAGTCAACCTCCGCCGGGAGTTCTTCTTCGCAACGCCCGCCCAGGTCCGAGACATCCTTCAGACAAAGGTCGGCAATCTTCTCGAGTTCGTCGAGGAGCCCGAAGCCGCGCAGTATTTCCAGAGTCAAGGATTGTGGCCAGCCAACTCTGGGGCTCCTGCCGAGCTTGGCGCGGTTCCAGTCGACTCCGTTAGCTAGGCGATTGGGCGGGCTCAACAAACTGGGCTGGCCTAGGCGTAGCGCCGGAGCGTCGGGCGGTCCACAGCTTCTTCGCCAGGCTCCCTGTCGGAGGGTGCGAGATCCAGAGCCACAAGTGGTCGGCCCGCTCGTGGTTTCACCCTGCGACATTTCGCCGCCTATGACGCCTTCGGACTCGTGAATCCTCAATCGACACACGCGCCGTCAATCTCCGAGCCCCAGGTCTTCAGCGATCACCCGGCGAGAACCTTCCGACGACGTCATGCTGACCCAGCCACTTTGCCGGGTCGGTAGCCCGATAGATCGCACCCGGCTGGACGCCCTTCGGATAGGCCTCGAAGTGCAGGTGCGGGCCAAAGCTACGCCCAGTAACGCCAATTGATCCGATCCGATCCGCGGTCGAGACAGCCTGGCCCGAGACTACAAAGATCGCTGACATGTGCGCGTAAAGCGTGCTAGTGCCGTCGGCATGCTTGATGGTGACGTAATCGCCGGCCCAACTGGCGGCCGCCCCGCCGAAGCCGGCGTGGGTCACAGTTCCGGACAGAGCCGCGCGGACGGGCGTCCCGATCGGCGCAGCGAAGTCGAGGCCGGTGTGGTATCGAGCCCATGATCCGACTTCGCCGAAGGTGGCAGTGATCGTGTACTGCTCCACCGGTGTCACCGCCTTCCCAATGGCAACGGTCTGAGCCATTTGCTGTGGTGTCGTTGTGCCGCCGCACGTCGCAGTCGTCAGCTCGGCATTCGGCAGGCTGGCGACCGATTTCCCTTTCCCTGCGTCGAATTTCGCAACCAGTTGGCGGGCGAGTGGGATGTCATCCGCGACGGCATCAGGAAAGGCGGAACGTTGCACTTGGTCGGCGGCGTCGATGATGTCGAGGTTTGGCCAGTTGCGTACATCTGCGAGCCCGGTGATGTGGTAGCCGGCGGCACCCGCGGGTCGTGTCCCCGCCGCCACGGCCTGGGCGGCTGTGATGGTGTGTCCGAGAAAGAAGGTCGTGGCGGCGTAGGCCGGGTTGGTGACCTGGGCGAGGGTTCCGTACCAGCCGGGAAGTTGACGCTGCTGGAATGGCCCCGCGTCTCCGTCGGCGTTGGGCCGTGCGATGGCCGGGTTGGCGCCGAGGGTGCTTTCCTGTGAGGCCACGGCGATTCCTATGACGGCTGCTTGATCGGCGGGTCCGTGGAGTTGATCTTGAAGTCGGTGGGCTTCGCTCCAGATGATCTTGGCCAGTTGGACCTGCGCCGATGTCAGGCCTGACACTGTGGGAATCGGTCCGGTGATGGGTTGAGAGATTCCATCGTTGGTGCTGCACTGCGTCGTGGTGGTTGTCGCGGCATTCCTCGCAGTCAGGAATCCTGAGAATGGTAGGAAGATGACCAAGGCGACAGCGAGTGATCCGAGGACCAGAAGCCGGCGCATGTCACCGCTCTCCTGGTCTGACGCTGGTGACGACCCAGCCGGCTTGTCGAGTCGTGTCGGGCACCAGATCAAATGAGAAGGCGGAACCATCTGAGAGTTGCTGGCTGACGGTGACGACTGATCCGGTGTCGTCCACGAGTCGCGGGACGTCCGATGGCTTCGCCTTCGGGATCTTGCCGGGGTCGGTTCGGGCAAGCAGTACCGCGAGCCTGGGACTTGCGATGGCGTCGAGTCGAGTTGTGCGGCTTGAGGATGTGTCGAGGAAGGTCTGGACGAATTCTTCCGCCGCCCCGGCCCATGTCGGTTGGGCGCTCGATGAAACGGGCGACTCCGGAGTGCTGTACATCGGCGCGACTGTTGGCGTGCCTGCCGACTCTGGCACGGCCATTGCCGCTCGGTGTGCTGGCTGACCGCTGGTTCTCGAGTCGCCCACGTCGGAGGCAATCAGGGCGACTGCAGCAGCCAGCAGGAGCGTGAGTGTGGCCAGCGTGAGCTTTCGCATCAGTGCACAACCCTGGTTCGGTAGTTGTCGCTGACTCGAAACTACAGAACGGACTCGGTGATGTCTAGTGTTCCTGAGGACCGAGTTGGTCCAGCTCGTAGCCGTGCGGATAGATCTCCCCGGCAGGCTGGCCCGGAGTGAACCAGACCTTCGTCGACGGTGCTCGCCGGCGTTGCAGCTGACGGCGGACGCCTGCGACGCCCGCGGCTAATCCTGTGAAGAAGGGGTTCGGCGCTGGCAGCGAGAGTGCGCGGGAGACCCTGGGATCGCCGACGAGGGTGCTGGTGAGTTGTGGTCCGAATGGTCGTACCGGCCGGGGTAGTCGGTCACGAAGGGCGTTGATCGCGGCGTTGGTGAGCAGCGCCCCTGCCTCGCTGGCCGCGAACTCGGTCTCCTCGTACCGGTCGAGCCGGACTTCGGCATCGTCGTAGGATGCCGGCCGGTCGGAGATGGTCATGCGATCGCCGACGGCGTCCCAGAATCGCCAGGTGGCGCGGCGTTCGGCGTTGGTGACGGTGCGCCATCCGTATCGGTCCATGAATCGGGTGGGTACGACCATCAGCGCTGCCAGGAGATACGTCATGTCCTCGGCATGGATGTCGGAGCGGTCGTGGAGCCGGTTCAGGAGTTTCACCATGCGCCTAGCGCGGTCGGAGTCGACGCCGCCGTAGATGATCTCGTGCATGATCAGTCCGGTGTCGTAGGCGCGTCGGGTGGTGTCGAACTGCATGTGCCCGGTGCTTTGCAGCAGCTTTGCCATGCGAGGTACCGCGAGTGGCCGGTAGAAGGCGAGTTGGAATCCGAAGCGGGCTTCGGCGGGCAGCTCGGAGAGCGTGAGTCGCTTGTAGATCTCATGCCAGTCCTGCTCTGGGTCAAGTTCGGCAAGCGCTGCGGTTCGTCTGCGGCGCTCCTCATGACGATGCATGGTGCAGCCTCTCGAACGCTCCGGCGAGGGCGATCAGTTGATCAAGATCGTCATCGCGGGATTCGGAATGATCAAGGAGGTCGGCGGCGTGACGGTTCGCCTGACGTACGGGATTGGTCATGATCGCGCGGATGATCGCCTCGGCTTTGCCGACGTCGGCCGGGTAGTCGCCGACGGGTGCAATCCGCAGCGCATCGAAAATCTCGATGATCATGCGCTCCAATCCGAACTGGAGCCTCGTGAGTGGTCCGCCTTGTGGCTGAGCTTCGAGATGCACCTCCGGATAGCGTTCGACGAGAGCACGCCAGAGAGGCCTGAGGGCTCGCCACCGCATCCGGGTGACGTGCAATGTGGCGAGATAGGGCACCACGAGCAAGCTGATGATGCCGACCGACGACATCGCGGCCGCAACGGGAAGCAGGCGGTCTCCTGCGGCATTGGCATCAGCGCCGGCGTGGTTCGCCATCGTCAGCACCAGCGACAGGGCCCAAAGGACCACGACGGCAAGCCCGAGGATTCCCGCACCAGCGATGAGCAGCATGCTCACCTCCCGGGCCGGGTCCTGGTGATGCGCCGTCCTCCACCGCCCGAAGCAGGTCCACGACATAGCGGCGAGTGAAACTCCGAGCATTGACCAGAAGGCCAAACAGTAGACCGCCACATCAGTTGACAAGACTGTCAGAAGATCATCGATCTCACGAGAGTGAAAGGATCCGAGGAGCCAGGCGCTGGACATCGTGATCAGCACGGCAACTGTGACCGTCGCGTAGCCGACCAAAGCACCGACAGGAACGGTGTCTGAGCGCAACGTGTGGAGATAGACCAGCAAGAAGCCCGCACCGACGCTGATCGTGAGCCGGGCCAGCAGATCAGCAAGATTTGGAGCACTGAGGTAGCGATCGATCGCGAGGCGGAAGTCGTAAAGCGTCGACGCGATGGCCACGGTGATGGTCACTGCGGTGAACGAAGATCGCCACAGTGTCCGGGACTGGGATGCCGATACGACGAGTCGATAGATGGCCGCCGACCAAGCGATCGCGACCGCAGCCGTCAGCATCATCGCAGCCTGTCCGAAACTGAGTCGCCCTTGAGACGTAGCCGCCGTGTCCGATCGGCAAGTTTCGTTACGAGGATGGTGCCAAACGCCTCCGCTTCGGCTTCAAGATCATCGGCGTACGAGAAGCGTCCCAGCATCTGCTTGGCCACCGCGGCATCGACATGGGGCGCGACAAGATCCACCAGTCCGTCAAGATCAGAATCAGCCCCGATGGGCACGTGGCCAAGCAGGATGTGCGCCAATTCGTGACAGATGATCGCCGTACGTTGCGAGGATCCGATGCTGGTCGGGATCACGATCAGGTCGACGCCCTCACCGGCGACCCACAGCCCGCTCGGCTCGTTGGGGCCAAGGTCTTCTTCGACCACGTGGATCGGTCGGCCCCGTTCGCCGGACACGGATCGGACCAGGTCGTCGACCAGGCCTGTTGCGGGCACCAGATGGTCGGTCCGCGCCGCGGCGGACCTGACGCGTTGGGCGGTTCTAGCTCTTTGCCTCTTTGCGGTCATCGAGACCCTCGATCCGACGGAGTCGTTCCATGATCACTTCGAGATGCTCCATGCTCTCTGGACTCAGGCCTTGTGCTCGCAGCATGAGGCCCTTGGCACGTGCATCTTTGAATGCTGTCAACGCATCCAGTTCGCTGGCGATCCGCTCTTCCAGCTTCTGGTCGAAGAAGTAGCCGATCGGTACTCCGAACAGGTCGGCCAACGCGGCAAGCAGCCTTGCCGACGGATTGTCCCGTCGGCCTGACCTGAGGTGAGAGATGTGGACACCCGAGACGGTGATTCCCCGCTCACTGAGTGCCTTGGCAGCGGTTTCGTTGGAGTACAGGCCGTTCCTGCCCGGACCGGGCACCGTGGCGAACAGACGGTTGAGCTTGTCGGCCAAGTTCGGGATGCCCTCGTCAACCACTGCACACCTGTCTGTTCTCACTGCCTGTTTGCTGTCTGCGCTGCCTCGCCTTCCGAGCATGTCCGGTCGGGTCGGCCCACCGTTTCCGCGGCTCGATCCAGCATCCCACAAGGTCTTCCTCAAGCACAGCAGGTACGGAGCTGATGCAACTCTGGAACAGATACTTAGGCTCCACATCTAGCGCACTCCGATAACTACAGTTATAGTCTCGGGCATGGCTGGACTCTCAAGAACCAGCGCACCGGGCCGTACGGGGTACGGCGCCCGGCCGGTTTCGGTCGACCTCGCTCGTAACCGCCGCCTGACCGAGACAGCAAACGACGACACGCAACTCACGCCGCCCAGCCGCTCTGCCCAGTCGGGCGGCCACCGGCTCTCGCAATCGCAAGTCACGGATCAGCTCGCGTTGGCGCATTGGCCCGCCGACCAGGTCGTCGCCGTGTGCAGCCTCGCAGGCGGAGTCGGTCGGACGACGCTGGCCGGTCTGTTCGCGCTGACCCTCGCCGGCCTCCCGTACGCCCAACTCCATCGGCCGATAGCCCTGGGCGAACTCGATCCGTCTCCGCTGTCCCGGTCCCGGACCCGGTGGGGTGTGCCACCGGATCTCGACCACATCGCCGTGACCCCGGTCGGCGGCCGCGTACGGATCCTGGCCGACATCGGTGCGCCCGCCGACGGCCGCCCGGTCCGCATCATCGACTCACCCGCCGGACTCGCGAAGACCCTGCAGGTCGCAGCGACCTACCCTGCGAGCTCGATCGTCCTGCTATCCCGGCCAGACCGAGCCAGCCTCGCCGACACCGCTGCCGCGTTGATCTGGCTGCAGGATGTCCAGCGCGTCGGACGGGACCGTCTGACGGTCGTCGTCAACCACGGCGTCGGGCCGGTGGACCCAGGCAGCAAGGCAGCAGCCACTGCGCTGGGAATCCGGTGCCGCTCTGTCCACAGGTTTCCCGCACACACCGCACTCAAGCCGGGAACACCCTTACCGTCAGGACGTCAGACGCCGCGGGCGCTCCACCGAGTCCTGATCCGCCTCTGCGCCGATGTCTACAACTCCACCGTCTGCAACTCCGCTGGCTACAGCTCCACCCGACCCACGGCGAGCACCTCGTCGCCCACTCTCCCAGAGGAACATTCGCATGCATAAGCGCACTATCGTCACCGCAACCACCACGGCCGCTACGGCAGCGATGGCAGCCCTCGCGCTGGCCGCGGCGCCGGTCGCGGCCTGGGCCGCACCGCCCGGCAAGGGCAACGACGTCGTCAACGGGCCCGACATCGCCGCCGGCGCTCAGAACGCTCCCGGAAGTGCGGCGATCAAGGAGCTGATCAATGCGATCGGCTTCTACGCCATCATCGCCTGCCTGGTCGGCTTGTTGCTGTCCGGGCTGATCCTGGCGATCGGTCCACGGCTGGGATTTCATCAGTCCAGCACTGTCGGAAAGATCGGAATCTTCGCATCCCTGGGCGTCGCCTTCCTTGTGGGCATCTCGGCAACTCTGATCAACTTCTTCTACAACGCAGGAGCCTGACTCAGTCCCCGTGATGCAAGGAGGCGCTCATGCGAGGCAACCCCCGCCGCACCGTCGCCATCGTGATCGCTCTCGTCGTCGTCCTCGCCGTCATCGGCGTGGTCGCCTACCGGGCCGGCCGATCGCACAGCGCCACCACTCCCCCATCACCCAGCCCGACCACCCAGCCGAGCACGCTGAGCCCAGGGCCATCGGACCCTTCGACCGCCGCGTCGCCCAGCCCATCCAGCACCCCGCAACCGGGCCTGCAACGCGGCACCGCCGCAGCCGGAGGGGGAGGACGCACCACCGGACCGGACGGCCTGCCGCTCGGATTCCCCGATACCCCGGACGGTGCAGCCACCGCGGCGACGAACTACCTGATGTGGCTCAACTCGTTCCGGATCACCGACAAAGCAAAGGCAGACGCCATGGCACAGGCCGCAGCCGCCGATACGACGGCCCGCACGGCGCTGATCCACTCCTGCGACGAGATCCGCTCCGGCATGCACGGACTGACCGCCGACCAGCTCCAGCCCGCTCGGGGCGCGTACGCCGTCGCGAATTACTCCCGCACAGACGCGACCATCTACGTCTGGGCACCCGAAGTCACCACCGAAACCGACGGAACGACCACCCAGCTGTGGGCGATCGACGCCGTACGAGTCGTGTGGGCCGGCGGTGACTGGAAACTCGGCGGCGAGCTGATCGCCAAGGTCGGCGGTGCGGCCAGCGATCCCGCCGACACGGCTGGCAATCCGACCAGCGCCGAAAAGCGCGCCATCCTCACGAAGGTCCCCTCCGATCCCGGCGACATCACCGACTCCGCAGACCAGACCTGGTTCGAGTACGCCAATGCAGCCCGATGAACCAATCCCACCCAGCCGCCGGCCCCTGATTTGGCCGGCCCTCGGCCAGCGTGTCCGGCCTCTCGTGCGCAGGCTGTTGATCACTCTGCTGCTCGGTGCTGCCCTGACCGGCACCGCCGTGACACAGGCGAGCGCGTCGCCGACCACCCAACAGCGACGCCAGGTGGCCGAGCAGGTCGCCACCTCGGTGTGCCGGACGGTGCCGGTGATCCCGAAGTTGCCCGCCACGGTGAACGTGAAGAAGGTGTGCCAGTCGGTGATCGTCGAGGACGTCGATCCGGACGGCAACAACATCGGGATCCGCGCCGCGTGCGAGCAGGCCATTCCCGCGTTCGCGCTCCCGGCGGTCAGGTTCTGCACCGCGGCGATGGACAAGCTCCTCGATCCGGCCCGCAAGCTGTTCCTGGACAGGGTTGTGCCGGCCGCGCAGAAGCTTGCCTGCATCACGTCCGCCCCGGCAACCTTCGACTGCCTCGCCCAGCAGGTCCATGTCTGGTTGCAGCAGTCCGTTGTCGGACTGTGGCAAGGCCTGCTGACCGTCCTGACCTCCAAGACCCAGGTGATCGGCTTACTCGACGGCTGGCGCAACCATGGCATCGTCTCCGTGTACAGCGATGTCGGCAGCGTCGGCGCGATGCTTCTGCTGGGAGTCGTGCTGATTTCCTTGATCATCTCTGTGATCCGAATGGACTTCCGACGGCTCGGCGGCACGATCTTCGGTGTGATCACCTGGGGGCTGTTCTGGTCCGGTGGTGCGGCCATCGCAGTCCTACTGATGAAAGCTTCGGATGAGATCAGCAAGTGGCTCGCCGGCCGGCCCGACGCATCGGGTACCACCGATCTTGACCGGGCGGGCCGGCAGTTCCTGACCTGGGTCGAGTACGTCAGCAACGCCGCCCCGACCACGACCGTGGGCATTCGGCCGAACTACGAGGTGGGCAGCTTCGCCGCGATCTTGATCTGCGTACTCTTGATCATTGCGATCGTCGCCACCCTGGTCGCGCTGCTGATGCGCAACATCGCGCTGTTGATGATCATCGTGGCCCTGCCTCTCACCCTCGCAGGCGCCGCCGGCCCGCGCTTGACCCGCGAATGGTTCCATGCAGCTCTACGCATGTTCATCGCGATGCTGCTGGCGAAACCGCTGATTGTGATCGCCGTACGGGTCGGCTCGGTGATGGTGTCCGTCCCCTCGAAGGGCCAGGCGCAGGCCAGCTTCTCCGACGCTCTCCTGGGCGTGGCGATCATCCTGCTGGCGGCCCTACTGCCAGGCGTGATCTACCGGTTCTCCGGCGGACTGATGAGCTCCTCAGCAGCAGGCGCCGCACCGCATGCTTCGGGAGGGGTGAGTGCGCAGGCCTCCCAGTCGATGGTGTCAAGTGGCGACATGCTCCGGATGATCATGGACCGCAACGCCCCCACGCCTGTCCTCGCGGGATCCTCCGGCAGCCGTGCAGCGCTCGGTCGGACCGGCCCCGTTTCTGCGGGCGGAGCTGCGCAGACGAGAGCAGCCGGCGCTGCCGGGCCGATCGGAGTGGCTGCGATGGGGGCGGTACTCGCGATCAGTGCCGCTGAGTCAGGGGGCAGGTGGCTCGCCGGCCATGCGGCCACCGGCGGCGGAGTCTTCGGCGACGTGGAGGCACCTCATGTCCCCGGGCCGCCGGTCAGCCGTCTCCCCTACCGCAACGGTCAGACCTCGACTGGCGGGGGTGACCAGCAGGGTGAGCAACAGTCCGCATCCAAGAGTGGCTCGAACACACGAGAGCCGTCCAGCTCGAAGGTCACCATCGTGCAGCAGACCCCGCCTGAGACGCACCGGCCCGCGATCGACGGTGGCGCGGACGTCAGCCCAGATTCACACCTGATCATTCCCGGCACCGTGCTGCCCGACGCGGAGCCGCCCGAAGGTCCGCACGCACTGCCGCCTGCACCCGCCGATGATGATCACGGGCCAAATGATCATGGAGCGGATGATCATGAGTAGCCAGCAGGTGCGGTTCGGGCCGCGGGAGTCGCGGGGCTGGTTGCTCGGGATGACCACCTCCCAGCTGGTCCTGGGTGTCGCGGCGGTCTGGACGACGACCAGGATCTTCAACACCGGGACGAGCGCGCCGATGCGAGTCGCTTGGGTGGTGATTGCCGCCGCTTGCCTGACGGTCGCGTTCGTGCCGTTGCGTGGCCGGACCGTGGTCGAGTACGTGCCGGTCGTGATCAACTTCTGGATCCAGCGGCTGACCGGCCACGACGTCTACCTAGGAGGTGTGTTCCGCATGGGCAACACCGACACCGCCGGGTTCGTGCTTCCCGGGGACCTGGCGCATCTGAAGATGATCAACTTCGCCGTCGACGGCGCGGGTGGCGCGGAGGTCGCGATCGTCCACGACCCGTACGCCAAGACCTACACCGGAGTCCTGGCCCTCGAGGGATCGACCTTCGCGCTCCTCGAGACTGCCATCCGAAAGTCCCGGGTCGAGGCCTGGGGCAACCTGCTCGCCCAGCTCTGCTCCGAGACCGCGGTCGTCAGCCGGATCCAGGTCCTGGAGCGCACCCTGCCCGACTCCGGTGACGCACTGCAGCGCGACTGGTCCCGCCGCGGCATCCACGACGGCACCTTGCAGGCAGCGAACTACGAGCAGTTGCTGGCGGCGGTCGACGGATCGACACAGGCACACGAATGCTTCGTCTCCGTCAGCGTCGACGCGCGCCGGGCGGGTTCGGAGATCCGGCAGGCCGGCGGTGGCCACACCGGTGCCGCGGCAGTCGTCATCCGCGAGGTCGACAAGCTGACCGAAGGTCTCCGGGCAGCCGGGGTGCGGGTCGAGGGCTGGTGCTCGCCCCGGCTGCTCGGCGAGATCATCCGTACGTCCTACGACCCGGCGTCCCGGCCGCTGATCCAGCGGCGCGGTGGCGGTCTCGGCGACAACAGCGGCGGGGACGACGGGCTGCCGTCCGGGGTCGACCCGGCGATCTGCGGGCCGATGCGTGCGGAGAACGCATGGTCGCACTACCGGACCGATTCGGCGATCCACCGCTGCTGGTGGATCCTGCAATGGCCCCGTCAATACGTCGAGGCAGCGTTCCTCTCACCGCTGCTACTGTCCAGCCGCTACCAGCGGACGGTGTCGATCATCCTCGAGCCGCTCAGTCCCAGTCGCGCCAACCGTCGCGTCACCATCCGGCAGTCCGGGGTGACCTCGGAAGCCGCCCTGCGGCAACGGTTCCGGCGCCGTACGACCCGGCGTCATGAGGTCGAGGCCACCGATGTCGACCGCCGGGAGTCCGAACTGGTCGCCGGTCACGGCCTCTACCGAATGCTCGGTCTGCTGTCCGTGTCGGCAGCCGACCTGGCCGAGCTTGAGGCGGCCTCCGGTGAGATCGAGTCCCTGGCCCAGCGGTCCCAGCTCGAGATCGCACGCCTGTCCGGCGAACACGACCAGGCCTTCGGCGCCGCCGCCCTACCCCTCGCACGAGGCCTGCGATGAACCCGGCACGAGCAGGACGTCCGCACAGTGATCCGACTCTGCTCCCGGTCACCGCACCACGGACACCCTGGCGAACGCGGCCACCCGCCCAACATGCCGACGACTCGCTGGCCGACGTCCTGGGCAGTCTCGACCTCGCCCCAACCGGCCGAGGCCCGGCAGGCGGCCAGGCCGGACGGATCTTCCACCGCCTGCGGCTGCGGGCCCAGGAGGAGACCACCGCACAGATCGCCGGCACCTACCCGTTCGTGGCCGAGCACGGGCTGACAGCCGACGGCGCCTACATCGGCCGCGACCGGTTCACCCGCGGCGCGTTCCGGTTCGATCCGTTCGAGCTCTACCGGGCCGGTGTGCTGCCGAACCCCAACGTGGCGATCTTCGGCACTATCGGGTCCGGCAAGTCCTCGTTGATCAAGACGATGGTGCTGCGGCTGCTGGCCTTCGGGGTCCGGTTCATCAACCCCGCCGACACCAAGGGCGAGATGGCACCACTCGCCCGCGCCGTCGGCGCCACCCTCGTCCAACTCGGCCCCGGCATGGGCAAGGCGCTCAACCCGCTCTACGCGCCCGCCCGGCCGGCCCACGTCGGCGAGCACACCTACATCGAACTGATGGAACAGCAACGACTCCTGCTCCTCAACGCTCTCGGCGCCACCGCCTCCGGACGCCCCCTCACCGCCCGCGAGGAGACCGGGATCGAACAAGCCCTCGCCCAACTCACCCGGCAGAGCGACAACGTCGCTGCCGACCGGATGCGGCAACCGAACCTGGCCGAATTCAGCGAACTGCTGCTCAACCCGACCGCGGAGGTGGCCGCCGCGATCCCGGTCCCTCTGTCGATCCTGGCCGAGGACTGTCTCGATCTCGCGTTGCGGTTCCGGGCGATGATCAAGGGCGCACTCAAAGGAGTCTTCGACGGTGAATCGGTCGAGATCGACTGGGACCGGCCCGGCGTTGTCATCGACATCTCCCGGATCCGCTCCTCCGACGCCGGCGTCGCCCTCACCATGACCTGCGGTCAGGCTCTGGTCGACCAGATCCTCACCTTCACCGACGACCAATGGGTGCGCGTCCTGGATGAGTGCTGGCGGCAGATCCGCTACCCGCACATCGTCCGCCGGATCTCCGAAGGACAGAAGCTCGCCCGTGGCGATGACGTCACTTCCGGGTCAGCGACCATGATCGCCTTGCACCGGATCTCCGACCTGATGGGCGCCGCCCCCGAGGTCCGCGAACTGGCGCTGGGGCTGCTGGCCGACTGCTCCACCCGCATCATCTACAACCAGGCCGACGATCAAGTGCCGATCACCCGGTCCACGCTCAACCTCACCGATGTTGAAGCCGAACTCCTACCCCGGCTCCCGCAAGCGACAGCTCTGTGGAAGGTCGCCCAGCGATCCTTCGTCGTCGATCACACCGTCCTCCGCGACGGCTACGAATGGGACCTGATCCAGACCGACTCTCGCATGGGGAGCCGCAAGTACCCGGCCGCGCACGAGCCGCGCGACGACGTGAACGACGCCGTGGATGCCGAATTCAGGAAGTCCGGAGCGGCGGTCGACGTGCCCGGCGACGGCGAGACCGAAGGGGCTGCATAGCCGATGTGGTATTGGTACACAGCTTCAGACCGACGTCATGCCGCAGCCGACGCCGTACTGCTGATCATGATCGGGCTGCTCGCCGTTGCGATGACCCCGATGGTCACCGGTATGGGTCTGGCCGCTCTGTCTAACGTGCCGGACCCCGCAGAGGGCAGGCAGTGGCTGAGCGTCGTCGCCGGGCTTTGGCATCATCCGGGAACCGTCGGCCGACTCCTCAACCTCAGTGTCGCGCCGAGCCTGTTCTGGTTTCTGACCACGCTGTTGATCATCGTCGTCGGTGGCGGTTACCGATGGTTCGCGATCATGGCGTACCGGTACTTGGCGCCGACAGGTTCCGGCTTCGCCAGCCGTGCCGATCTTGCCCGCGAGCTGTCGACCGCCACCTGTCGCAAACGTGCCCGGACAACCCGACCAGACCTGGACCGGAGAGCGCGGCGACTCGCCGGCGCCTCGGATGTCGGCATTCCGTTGCATCGTTCGGCTGTCGGCCACGACCCGCTGTGGTTGCCGCTGGAGAACGCGACCGGCGTGATCGCACCCCAACAGTCCGGCAAGACCCTGATGGACCTGATCCACAAGGTCATCGCCGCACCCGGCGGACTAATCGTCACCTCCACCAAACTCGACCTGTTCCTCCTCACCGCCAAGGCCCGCGAACGCCGCAGCTCACCAGTCCAGGTCCTCGACCTGACCGGCTCCTCCCACTGGCCGTCGACCGTGCGCTGGAACCCCACGCGCGGATGCATCACAGTCAAAGACGCCAAACGCCGCGCCCAGGCACTCCTCCGTGCCACCACCGGAGACGGGTACGACGGCCAGGCCGGCAACCACGCCTTCTTCGAACGCCGCGCCGTCGACATCCTCACCGCCTACCTCCTCGCGGCCGGCATCTCCGGAGCACCGCTCGACGACTTCGTCGGCTGGTGCCAGAACGACCTCGACACCGAAGCCGCCGACATCCTCCGGGCCTGGCCGCAGTACGCCGCCGTCCGCCGAACTCTCCAACAAGCCCAAGCGGTGGTCGAGGAAACCAGGTCCGGGATCTGGGAGACCATCCGCGACGCCATCGCCTGCCTCACCGACCCCGACGTCACCACCAGCGCCCTGCCCCGAGCCGGCGAGCCCGGCTTCGACCCGGCTGACTTCGTCCGCAGCGGCGGCACCGTCTACGTGATCGGCTCCGAGGACGACGCCGCCTCCCAGGCCCCGCTGATCACCGCCTACGTGCAAGACGTCCTCGACACCGCACGCCGGCTGGCGATCGCCGACAGCAACACCACCGGACGGGAACGCCTCGCGCCACCCTTCACTGCAGTACTCGACGAAGTCGCCTCGATCTGCCCACTGCCGGACCTGCCCGACACCCTGTCCGACTCCGCCGGCCGTGGCGTGCTCGTCCACTACGCCCTACAGTCACCCGCCCAGGCACAATCCCGCTGGGGCAAGAAGGCCGGCACCCTCTTTGACAACACGACCGCACTGACGATCTTCGGCGGCCTCAAGTCCGAAGACACCCTCAAGTGGGCATCGCTGCTCGCCGGCCGCCGTCTCGAGGAACGCCGCAGCCGCCAGAACGGACGCGGCTTCACCGACCCCGGAACCATCCACATCGGCGTCGAACGCACCGACATCCTCGAACCCGCCGCGGTACGCCAACTCCCACGCGGACGCGCCCTGCTGATCATGCGATCCATGCCTGCCGCGATCGTACGACTGGTCCCCGCCTGGAAACGCGCCGACTGGAAACAACTCCAGGCCGACGCCCAAGTCATCCGCTCCGGCCAGGTCACCGAACTCACCAACGAGCCGACACGATCACTCGTCCGAGAGCTGGCAGCACGATGAGCGACGACACCTACGACGAGGATCCCCTGGACGGGCCCGACGACTTCTTCGGCAACCCATCGACCGATGTCGAGCAACTTCGCCAGGAACTGCGATCGTTGCGCGACATGGTCGCCCAGCACAGCCGCATCCTGGAAGCGATCGACGGCGTCCTCGACCGCCTCGTCGACACCCGCGAAGGAAAACTCCGCACCGCACGCTGGTGCTACCACCAACCGGCACCCATGCACGGCGTCGACGTACTGCCCACCTGGGTCGCCTGGTACAACCTGCGTTACGCGCCCCAAGCTCACACCCAACGCATCCCCTACTGCTGGGAACAACACGGTGGACTCGCAGCCGAGATCGCCACCCTCGTCGCGAGCTGGCAACACGCCTTCAACGACGCCAAAGCCAACACCGACGCAGCCCAGACGTGGCACGACCGCTGGCTCCCCGGCTTCCTCCAACGCATGCGCCAATGGGTCCCCGCCGACTGCTTCGACGGCAACCACCGCGAACCCCGTACGACACCCGAACCCGAAGAAACACTCCAAAGCCTGGGACCAAGGACATGATCGCCACGCTCACAGCACCAACACCGGCGCCCATCGCGCAGGTGGCGCGGCTCGGCTTCACCGACGGCTGGCTGATCCTGCCACCGGCCTTCCTCAACCTGCAGCGCCCCGTCATGATCATCGATCACGCCCACATCGGCGATCCGGACCAATACGGGCTTGAACCCTTCGGCACAAGGGACCCGACCCGACGACCACCAAGGATCGCGCTGATGATCCGCTGCTTCGGCAACACGATCAACGTCTACCGCCAAAACACCGGAATGATCATCGCCACCACATTCTCGGTCGCTGATCACACCGCAAAGATGATCAACGCCTTCAGTGAGGCCGTACTCCTCGTCGGCCGCACCTACGAACTCGAATCGACCTGGGCAGCCCTCTGGACCATGTCGATCGGACGCGCCCCGATCGAGCACGCCCTGCCCGGAAGCGGAGGTAGTCGATGAGCACCACCGAGCCACCCGACCAGCCGTACGGAGACGACCCGCCGCCCGAACCGCAGGACCCCGACTTCATCCGAGCCATGGCCGCGCTCCGCGCCAAAGCCCAACGGACGAAGGCCGCCAAGGAGCAAGCGCTCACCGAGTGGAGCCAGGCCGACACCGACGAACAGCTCCTCGCCGACCTCGGTCTCGACATCGACGAGCTCCGCCAGGACCCGTGATGGCCGACCAAACGACCGCGGCCAGCACGGCATTCGCTCGAGCCCGACTTATCCAGAAGACTGCCGAAGCCGACGCAGCCGCAGTCACCGAGCGCCTCCTGCTCGCCGAACGCGCCGCCGCGACCAGCCGGTTCGAGACCTTCTGGCCCACACCCACACCAAGCCGCACGCCGTCCATCACCCGGCGAACCCTCCAAGCCTGGTACGTACGCGTCGTGGAGAACCAGCTCGCCCGCGGGCTCATGGCACCCGCGAACGCACCGATCGACGGCGCCGAAGCCGAAAAGATGATGGCCCTCGTCCGCCGGCGCACCGGAGCAGACTCAGCCATCGTCGTCGACGTCGTGATCGAACTCGCCCGCGACGCCCGACTCGTCGCAGACCAGATCGCCGAAGCACGCCCGAGCTACCTCGAGGCAGCCCTCCGCGGACGCATCAGCCAGATCTTCCAACGGCAGCCACAACGACCCGTCGGCATCCGCCAAGCCCTGGCCGAACAGTGGTACGCCCGAGCGTTCCACGCCACCGCCGACCCGCCCCTCTACCGCAAACCCACTCCACCGGTCACCGCCGCCGAGACCCACGCCGTCGCCGTCAGTCTGGCAAGCGGGCAGGCCCACGTCCTGCATCGCAACGGCCGGCCCATCGGCCCCGCCACGCCCAAAGCCTGGCAGGCACACGCCGCCAAGCAGTGGGCCACCACCAGGCGAGCAGCCAAACGAAGCTGGCTCACCGAGCGAGGCTTTGACACCGACTTTGCTACCACTTCGTTCCACCACCTGCCGCTCATGCTGCAATCAGAACTTCTCGCCCTTCATCCGCCCGCCGAGAAGGTGCTGTCCCAACGGGTCGCGCCTGGCACGCCGACAGAATCCGCCGCCGAAGCCTTCAGTGCGACTCCGATTGAGCCGGCGACCAATTCAGATCTCTACTTCGCCAGCATCCTGTTCAGCCCCAGAGGCGTCACCCTGCCACGCAATGTCATCGGCGACCTCCCCGACGACACCGCCGTACAAGCCAGCCTCGACGCACTCCACGCCGCCAACCACGACCGCGTCGAGATCCGCGGCCACCGGATCAGGCGCGTCCTCTGGACCGACGAACAACGCGTCCGAGCCGTAGAGATGCGACGCGCCGGCAAGCCCTACACAGAGATCGGCGCGGAACTCGGGATGAGCGATGAACAGGTCAGCCGAGCACTCCGCGAAGACAGCGACATCGCTCCAGAGCTGGTCACCAAACAAGACAGAACACGCTGGACCGAAGAGCAGATCCGTGTCGCGGCCTATCTGCGATCCCAAGGTCACACCTACAACCAGATCGCCGCCGTCTTCGGCTACAAGTCGGCCGGAACCATCCGAGCCGCCCTCACAACCAACGGTCCCGAACTCGGCATCGACCCCGTGACCGGACACACGTACGGCCCCGGCGAGACCATGCCCGACCCTCGCCGATGGGCACCCCGCAACAACCCGTGGGACGGATCCATCCGAAAAGAGGACCAGACCTACCTCGCCGAACGGCTCAAACAAGCGGCCCAAGAAGCAAAGGCAAACACCCGCGACCGAGCCAAAACCCGAGGCGTCGACATCGAAGCCGTACTCGACCGTGCCGTCGCCAGACGGAGAGAGATGGCCAAGAAACAGCCCACGCTGTCTGACGAAGACGGACGGTCGGGCAGAGGTGATGGCCCAACCACGCGGCGGCCACATCGGTGACAAAGATCATTCGGCGCCGACCAAGATCATCTCTGCCCTGGAGCAGTTGATCATGGTCGTGCCGATTACAGATTCATGAGTTGTCGCTCCCGCCAACCCATCGCTCGACAGTCCGCTGCGAAATGCCCCATCGCCGAGCCAGAGATTCAGAACTCCGACCTGCCCGATATGCAGAGACGATCTCCTGGCGATGGTTCGCGGCATCGTTTCTCAGCCAGACCTCGACGTCGGTTGCGGCTCCCGCGAAGTTGTACCGAGGATGGCCAAGAGCACCGGGCGCCGCCGAATAGCGCGCCGCGACACTCTCCGGCTTCATCCCCACTCGTTCAGCGATCTCATCCCAACTGAGGCAGGCATCGTCCCGCAGCCGAACGATCAGCTTGTCCGACACATCCTTATAGGACCCACCCCGCGCCCGGCGTGGAATCCCTACAGAAGCCAGAGTCTCGCGAACCCACGTGATCGACCGGCGATGCCGACCGGCCACGGTGCGTAGCGACGCTCCGTCCAGATAGTCACCGATGACGGCCGCCACATCTACCGGCGGCAGGTTGTCCCAACGCGTCCGCCGGCGCACATTCCGCTGCCGGAGGATCGCCGCGATGGTCGTCGCCGCTCGTCCGTGTCTCTCCGCGATGGCCGCCGCGCTCGCGCCCGCCAGGTACTCGGCAACAACCTCGTCGCGGTTCAGTGGGTGTTCCCATCTGCCGCGCAATTGGACGCCTTGCGCCCTGAGGACGCCTTTCACCCAACTTTCGGATCGCCCATACTGACGTGCGAGACACGCCACCGAACGGCCGGCCCCGTACGCCGCAGCGATCTCGCGCGACTGTGCGTCCAGCATGACCACAACATACGACCGAGTCGATGGCCCTCGCTCGGCTGCCACTGTCCGCCGTCGAGGCTTGACTCCGCCGTGGATGGAAACAGCTGGGCAAACAAGCGATCAGGAGGTTGGCAGCCAGCCTGCCCTCCGCGTGTGATGAACGCGGAGGATCTCCCCCCGGGCCGGGTGGCCGCGTGACGCGCAGACGGGCAACGATCAGGAACTCATGCAGGAGGCGTTGCTGGCCCGTCTGGTCGAGCTCCTCGATGGTCCCAGAGAAGCCCGTCATGGCTGGCAATGGTCCATGGGTTGTCGGCCGATGATCAAATGATGGCTGGTTGACTGCCGAGCATGCTTCGTCATCGGTGACGCGTCGCCCCGGGGCAGGCCATCCTCGGTCACAAAACCGGCGGCTCCGCAAGACGTTCGCTGAACGACACAGTTGATCATGGGGATCTCTGATCAGCTCCGTGGTGTGTCACAAGGGATCCATGAGCGGGCACACCCGCACGGGGTAGCTGGTCAGTTGTCGGAGCGTGGAGCTGCCGCGACTGGCATAGGAATGGGAATAACCGATCCTCAGCACTGGCCGTATCTTCTTGGTCGGTGGCAGCTGCCACCAGGTTGACCGATGCGGCTGTGATCGCCATTTCTAGCGTTGGGTCAGCGTGCACCCAGCGCTCGTCGGCTGCCCCGCGAAGCGGTCGTGGGTCCAGTCCAGGAGGTCGGGGACCAGCGGCGATTCGGCCTCGACCAGCCCGACGTGATCAAGGCCAGCATAGGTCCGGTAGTCGACCGCCTGGCCGGCGGCACACAGGCTGTCCACATAGCCTGACTGAGTCGCCGGCAGGACCAGCGGGTCTGACCCTCCCTGGGCAATCAGAAGTGACATGGGAATGGTGGCGGGAGGCACATTCGCAGCCAGATGCTTACCCAATGCTCCGGTGTTCGGATCCCGTCGGAATATCTCTGGATCCTTCGTCAGAGCGAGCGCGTGCAGCACCGAGACGAGGGCCGACGGTTCGGCCAGACATCGCTTCGCCATTTCGGTGAGCACGGTCTTGACACCGGGCCGGATGTAGGAGTTGATGCTGATATCCGGATAGACGGCTGCGTACGCGGCCATCACATAGGAGGCGAAGATGCTGCCGCCGGTGATGGTGGGAAGGTTGTCGACCAGTGCCGGCAGATTGCTCGCCGGTGCGAGCGCCGCGACGCCCTGAATGTTCAATCCTGGCGCGTATTGGCGTGCCACTGCGCCGGTCCACAGCGCAGCCCCACCACCCTGTGAGTGTCCCCAGACAACGGTCTGCTGTCCGAGGTGTGCCTGGGTCAGCTGGCGGGCGGCACGAACAGCGTCGAGGACCGCATGGGCACTGTCCGGCCCGATCAGATACGGGTGTGGCCCGGCGGTCCCCAATCCGATGTAGTCGGTCGCGACCAGGGCCCACCCGTTGTCGATGACCTGACCAAGGATGAACAGCGCGCCCGACTCGAATGGCCGGGTCGCCAGTGACGGCGCGCAGGCCGCCGCATAGCCCGTCGTTCCGTGCGCCCAGTCGATGACGGGCCAACCACCGCCGCTACGCCGAGGCACGACCACCAGTCCGCTGGCGATCGCGGCGCTGCCGTCGCCACGCGTCGTCGTGTACAGGATGCGCCAACCGACCGCATCGGCGGGGACTCCCCGCGTGAACGGATCGAAGCGGATCAGCTGCCCGGGCTGTGACGGAACCTCCCGAGGAGCGGTGTAGAACGCATCGATTGCCGGCGCCCCACGACGCAGGGTCTCGCTCGCACCGACCCCACCTGCCGCCAGAGCGACTGCCACGAACGGACCGATGACACGCGCAACCCGCCGCATCCGACCGGACCCGGTGGCGGGTCGAGCAGGCAGGTGATGTGCCTCGTCGGGAAAGAACACGTCCCAGAGGCCGGCCAAGCCGGCCATGATCAGACGAGCACCGAACAACACCGCAACGAACAACAACGTGATGTCCGGCCACACCAGCGCCAGCACCCCGAAGACGATCTCGGCCATCCCGAACAAGATCAAGCGCGACCGCGCCCCGACGCTGCCGCGGTTGCGGAAACCGTCGACCAGCCGCAACCCACCACTGACGACGATGCCCGCCCCGACGAACACCGCAAGCAGCCGTACCGTCAGCCCGGGCAACCACCACACCACCAGACCGGCGATCACCGCGACGACAAGACCCAGACCGGCCGATGCCATGCCGGATCCGGACCCTTTGCGATGCTCCAGCAGCCGAATCGCCCCCGCCAGGATGAGACCGGCACCGATGATCCAGGCCAGAGTGTCCAACGACGTCGTGGGCCGTACGATCACAACCGCACCCACCGCCACACTCGTCACCGCGACAACGACCCGCAGCCACCGGGGAACCGATCCGGCCAACCCGATGAATCCGGCCCAGGAGACCCACCTCGCGCTACCTGCCACAGCCGTCGCCCTCTCCCGGGAATCGCAATGAATCCGGGGACCATCGCTGCGGCCCCGCCCACCGGAAGCGTACGGCCCCAGCCCCGAAACCAATACACACACACGGCAGCCAACGGTGCGTGGCTATCGCGGGCCACCCAGCTCCGGTCCCAGGGATGCTTCCAGTTGGAATCCCCGGGGCCCAAGAGCCAAGGGATGCCAGCGACGGTTCTTCGCCCAGCGAGCCTGGCGAGCGAACACAGGACGCCCATCCGCGCGCCAGGAGCTTCCCGTCGATGTGCTCAGATGCGTTGTTGTTAGCGCGCCGTTCACCGGGCGCCAGGGTGTCGTCATTTGAGACTCCAAGGTCAGACAGTCCTTGAAACCTGGCTCGGCACCGCACACAACACAGACAGCTCAAACCAGCCACGGCCCAAGTAGCCGCACCGCAAGACGTTCCCTGCCCGGCGATCGTTGAACGGGCACCTCACCACACAGCTGATAGTGCCTCCGCCAGAAAGGTGTCTCGACGTCTGCTGACGACCTCAGCACTCACAACCTCGCCGTCGTCATCAAAACCTGGATCGTCCAGCACCGTCGGGGTGTTGAGAGCGGCGACGGTGTCCCAGTACGCGAGGTGCGTGGCGGCGCGACCGGCAGCGCCTTGCCATCCTTCCAGCACGTAGCTCGCCGCGTTACTGCCGTACTGGAGTGTCATGTTGAGCCGTAGCAAGCCCAGATCGATACCCGGATCACCCACTCCCGCATCCTTCCAATCGATCAAGCCGACACACTTGTCGCCATCCCACAGTGCGTTTCCGGCCCAGACGTCGCCGTGCAAAAGGACCGACTGCCCCTCCAGGCGAGGGGTCGCCCTGACCCGCTCGTCGGCCACGTGCAGCAGCGCTGAGCCAGGAGGCGCGTCGATTGTTCGAAGGATGGTTTCCTGCGACATGCCGGTGAGCTGGCCGAGCCGCCGGACTATGTCCGACTTTTCGCTATCGGGAGACGACCTATATAGCGCGGCCCAACGACGCATCATCGGATGGTCATACTGCTTCGATCGCGTCAGATGCGGCAGCCACGTCCGTGGTTCAAGCGGAACCGTGTGAACCCTCGCGATCGCAGCGCCAAACGCCCGCAGTCTGCTCGGGGACACCCTCGATGGCGGAGCACTACTGCCCGACAGGACGGTCTCGACCGTCGCCGGGGTCCCCGCCAGCTCACCGTCCCAGTCCACGGCCAATAGTCGCGGTGCCGCCAGGTCATTCCGCTCGGCAACCCGGAGCGCGGCAGCGTTCGTCCGGACCGGATCCGCGTTACGCCAGCCCGGCTGCGTGACGCGCAAAACCACATCATCGCCACCCCGAACCTGCAATCGCCACGGAGAGTGACCATCACGCAGAGGCTGCATCGATTCGATCTCGGCGCCAATCGACTCACCCGCCCAACGGACCGTCGCTTCCAGCAACTCATAACCCTGTGCGCACACCAGCAGCGTCTCAGCCGTCCCCTACGCCGTCAACAGCATCGACGCACCCACAAGGCGATCCATCGCCGCGCAGGAGCCGATGTCCCCTGGACCCCCAACGGGATCGAATCAGACGCTGAGTTGATGCCAGCGAACCGGGGTTCCCCAGAAGGGGAACAGCGTGTCCGCGAGTTGCAGTTTCTCGGCTTGGTCTCCGGAATGGGTGTCCACGCCCTCCAGGAGGACGCTCGGACGGTAGCCGCGGAAGGTCAGCTCCTGCAGGGTGCTGAGCACACACACCTCGAGCATCAAGCCAACGACAACGACTGTTCGCTCGGGATCCGGCCGACCGATCGTGCGATCAAGCCACGCGGTGAACCCGTCCGGATCCGGCTCGGCCGGACCAGGTTCAACATGCTCGTCGCCGGCGCCGGAACGCGTCCAGGCCGGCGACGGGGTGGCCTTCACCCAGGGTTCGCTGACGAGCAAGTCGCTCGGCACCAGCGATTCTCCGGCCCAGCGTCCAGGCGCACAATGCCACTCACCAGCGGGCTTCCCCGGGTCTCGGTAATCGGAGACGATTTCGTGGACCCGCCACTGCCGTGCGCGGGCAGTCGGAAAGACGACGTCGGTGAGGAAGGGCACGCAGTCCCGCCGACGATAAAGGCCGCCACCCGGCGACGCGAACTCGTGCTGCAGATCAACGCTCAACAGATCCACTACCGACACCACCACAGCATCGTACGGACAATTCGGCTTGACCAGATGATCAATACTGCCGCCACCGACCGAAACCGCTGAAATGGAGGCCTGATGCCTGACAAGACAGTGACTGCAGCACTGGAGGCGCTCGGACAGCCCACCGATATCGACGCCGTCCAACTCACCGGGTCGATGTCCCAATCGGGCGTGTACAAGGTCCGCATCAACAACCTCGACGCAGTACTGAAGATCAACAGTGCCCGCCACGAGCAGGACCTCGCACGCCACGAACTCGCGTTCTACCAAAGTCTGGCCACCGACGTCCCCGTCCAGACCCCGCAGTTGCTCCAGGCTGTCGACACCGACCAACTGACCGTCCTCCTGCTAACCGCACACGGCCAGACCCGTCCAGCTGCCGACTGGGATGACGCCGACTGGCTCGGGCTCGCCCGCGAACTCGCCGAGCTGCATTCCTTTCCGGTCCCGGACGGCGCCCCCTGGAACGGCACTCCCTGGCTAGAAAGCATCTTGCAACAGCCACCCTTCGAAGTCGCCGAAAACTACTGGTCGCACACTCCTGCCAGCCCATCGCTCGGCGCTGTCCTTGACGACACCGATCTGCTCGGCGCGGCACTTGCCGCCGTCCCCCGCTGTTTCATCCACGGTGACTGCCACGTCGGCAACCTCCCGCTCGACGGCCCCCACGTGGTCTGGGTGGACTGGACCGTGACCGGAATGGGTTATCCCGCGATCGACCTCGCCGCACTCTGGGGACGGGCTCATTCGGACGGCGCCGACCCGCCCTACGGCGGGATCCTGAACACCTACACCAGGCACCGCGGAATCGACGCAGACGATCTCCGACGCTCGATGCTCGCCGCCCTCCTAGCCACCCTGCTCTTCGGCTGGCCCGAATACGCCCACTACCACTCCACGACCGAACAAGGACGCACAACCCAATACTTCATCGGTCTACTGAAGGACTGGCACAACCTCACCACCTAGCTCACCGAGAAGCACCCCGGCTGACCGCAAGAGTTCCCTTGGGGACACCGAGATCAGGGCAATGCATCGGCATCGCCAGCCGATCGCTCACGGGACATCTATGACAGTGACTTAATCAAGTAGTCGCACGGGTCCCGGTGAACCAGGTCGCCGTCATCTCGTGGCTCGACCCACTCATCGACTACTCGCCCGCGCCCCCACAGCACATAACCGAGACGCTCGTACAGGCGACGTGCATCCGGATTGCTCGGTTCGACAGCGAGTCCGATCGAAGGGAACCTCCGATGCGCCGCGCGTGACTCAGCGGCGGCGATCAACGCTGTCCCGATCCCCTGTCGTTGAGGGTAAGCCTCCAGCGCGTTGATCTCGGCCGTGGCCGGATAGGTAACACGGACGGGCCGGTACTTCGATTCGTTGTAGATCGTCGCTCGCCCGACGTTCTGGTGACCACGCCAGGCCAGAAGGTAAGTCGCAGCACCCGCGCCTTGGAGTGCGAAGCGCTCGCGATGATGTGCCGCAACGTGCGGCACCAGATCCTGAGACAGAAGCCTCTCCAGGTCCAGCTCACTACATGGTTCGACGCGCAACTCCACGTTCAGGAAGCTACGCGAGACGCGAGACGATCTCACTCCAATTGCTGATACCTCTACACGATCGATCACTGGGTCTGCGTCTAGACTCGGCCCTGGGTCGAGCCCAGGCAGGCTTCCACTGCCGCAAGGTTGGTGCTGGCCACGGTTCCCGCGGAGGCAAGATGGTGCGGACCGAGGAAGCCCCGTCGATCCCACTCGCGTGATTCCTCGATCACACCCAGCAGCAGGTGCCGCGGCAGGATGCCATCAGCCTGTTCAGCCTGTGCGGCGCGCCAGCCCGAGTCCCACGACCATCATCGAACGCGGTGTGTACGAGATCGGTCCGTCAGGACTGGGGCCTTCCTCGCCGACCAACTGGGTCCTGAACAGGTCGCGGGTGATGCCACAGGCCGCCAGGCGTCCGCAGTCGCAGGATCGGCGGCCACCACACCCCAGGACGATGTGCTCTGTTCCCACGTGATCGTCATCGAGGGCCCTAGCCTCGTTCTCCGCTTCGATCAAGCACTGCCGCGCACCTGAACCCAGATGATCGCGCGCCTGGTACGCCACGATTCAGCTTCCCTAACGTTTTTCATGACCGGGCATTCGAGCGCTGCGACTCGGTCGCTTGACAGACGCGGGCCGAGTTGAGAGATTTCTATCGATAGTGTCCTCTCGATAGGTGTGGTTGTGGCGAATCTCCTCGGTGATGTCGAACTCGACGCGCGTGGCATGCGGGCATTGGCCCATCCGGTCCGGCTGGCGATTCTCCGCCAGCTACGCGAGAACGGGCCGAACACGGCGACTGGCCTGTCACCCGAGGTCGGCGCCAGCCCATCGGTGACGAGCTGGCATCTTCGGCACCTGGCCGAACACGGGCTGGTCGAAGACGCGCCCGGTGACGGGCACGGCAGGAAGCGCTGGTGGCGGGCCGCCGGCAAAGGATTCCGATTCACTGCCGCCGTAGAAGACCCGGAGGCAGCAACGCTTCTTCGTGACGCACTGGAGCGGTCCGAAGGTGACCTGGTCGCCGAATGGTCGACCCACACACGGCCACGTCTGGAGGTCGAATGGCTGCAAGTCGCGTCCCGCTGGAACACCGGGCTGATCGCCACACCGGACGAACTGCGACGGTTTGACCGAGCGCTGGAGGAACTCGTCGCCCAACTGGTCAACCGGGACCCGGACGACATTCCCGACGGAGCACGAGCCGTGCGCATGCTGCATTACTTGCTACCGGCCGCACCCAGCGAACCAGCCGAAACTGACCGGTGACCGAATCAGTCGGCCATGCAGAGTCAGTCTCGGTCTGGCACAACCGACGCTTCCTGCGGTTCTGGGCGGGTAACACGATCTCCCAGTTCGGCGATCAGATCACTGGCCTGGCCTTCCCGCTGATCGCCACGATCACCTTGCAGGCCAGCGCGACAGCAGTTGCAGCGTTAACCGCAGCACTGTGGATTCCCAACCTGTTCGCCCTGCCGATCGGCACCTGGGTCGACCACCACCCCAACAAACGACGCGTCCTCATCACGGCCGAGCTGATCCAAGCCGGCGCGATCGCCACCGTGCCCATCGAACACGCCCTGGGCCTGGTCACCATGCCCCTGCTCTATACCTCGGCTGTCCTCCTCGGAGCCGGCGGCGTGCTCGGCGGAACCGCCTCCCAACCCTTCTTCGTCCGACTCGTTGCACGACACCAGTACATCCAGGCCAACTCACTGCAATCGACCACCCAGTCAGCATCCGGCATTGCCGGACCGGCAATCGGCGGGCTACTCATCGCTGCCCTCACAGCCCCCGCCGCCATGATCATCGACGCCGTCTCGTTCCTGGTCTCGGCCACCGCCATCACCACCATCGCGATCCCGCCATCGCCGCCCGACACGGCCACCGAGTCGTTTCTGCGCAGACTGACCAACGGCACCCGCTACCTCTTCCACCAGCCCTATCTGCGCGTCAGCCTCGGCTGCTCCACCACGATGAACTTCGCCGCGTTCGTCATCCAGGCCCTCCTAGTCCTCTACGCCAGCCGCTACCTCCACCTGTCCGCCGGCCTGATCGGAACCGCCCTCGGACTCGGCGCCACCGGAGGACTCGCCGGCGCCATCACCGCAGCCCGCCTCGCCCGCGAAATCGGCACCGGCTGGACCATCGCCACCGGAGCCGCCCTCAGTTGCGCACCGTTCGCCGTGCTCTCCGTCGCCGGCATACTCGTCGGTCACAAGGTCGGCCTCGTCGTCCTTCTGGCAGTAATCGAATTCGTGTCCAGCCTCGGCATCATGTGGTTCGACATCAACAACAACGCCGTCCGGACCATCGTCACCGAAGACGCCATGAGATCTCGCGTCTCCGGCGCCTACTCGACCATCAACTACGGCATCCGACCCGTCGGCGCCATCATCGGCGGCCTCTTCGCGACCCATATCGGCCTGCCAGCCACCCTCATCGGCGCCGCAACCCTCGGCACAGCAGCGATCCTCTGGCTCATCCCCACAGCCACCCGCATCCGGGCCATCGACCGACTATGACCCGAGCCTCGGCGCCAACAAACGCACCAAGCCGAAGACCGCAGCAGGATCGACCGGGCAGAACGCGACGGCGGGTCTGGTGCCCGGTGACTACGCGGCAAGGGCCGATGACCGGGCACTTCGCGGACGATCGCTCACCGGGCCGACCGCGGAGTCTTCGCAGGCGCGAACAGTTCGGATGGGGCAAGATCAGGTCCCGTGGCCACCCCTACGAACTACAACAAGTCGCGGGTCGGCCTGCTCATCGTCATCTCTGGTCCCGCCGCCGCGGGCAAGACCACGATTGGACGCGAGATCGCAGCCCGCCGGAACCGAGCGATCCACATCGATGGCGACTTCATCCAGGGCCTGATCGTCACCGGATCCATCAAGATGGACGTCCCGCCGCCACCCGGAGCGCTTGATCAACTGCGATTGAGGTTTCAGGCTGCGCTGGCCGTCGCCAACCTCTACCGCGATGCCGGCTTCGACGCGATCATCAGTGACAACCTGTTCGAGGAGGAAGCCCACAGGTTCATCCAGTCTGCGATCAGCTCACACCCCTCGCGGCTGATTCACTTCGTGATGCTCAACCCCTCGGTCGAAGCGATCTGGGAGAGGTACAACCAACGTCCCGAGGGTGGCTACACCGCCTCCCTCACCCCGGAAGTTCTCAAAGACGCGGTGGAACGCACTGCTCGCGTAGGCCTCTGGCTCGACACCAGTCACCTGACTGCGGGGCAAACCGCTGAGCAGGTGCTAGAACGCCTAGACCAAGCTGAGGTCAGACCCGAAGCCCCGACCGCGGGCTCGAACGGGAGGCCCTCACGCCGCCCGTGAGCCGCTCCTTCGCGGGCACCAAGATCACGACCAAGCATCGACACCGGAAGCGGGGGTCTGTCGATTTAACGGTGTAAGTGGCTCTACCGCCCTGTGGGGCAGGAGGAGTCAGCAACGATGTCCGACACACTGGTGGGTGTGAGCCCGCCGTCACCACAGCCGGAGGAGCCGGCGACCGGGCCGCAGCGGGAGTTGTCTGCGGAAGAGCTGGCCGTGGTCGAGGGTCTGGTCCGTCAGGCCCGGGACTCCGGCATGTCATTGACTGGCCCGAACGGTCTGTTGAAGGCGTTGACCAAGACGATGATCGAGACCGCTTTGGATGAGGAGATCAGCGACCATCTGGGCTATGACAAACACGCCCCCGAGGGCCGCAACGGTGGCAATTCGCGGAACGGGAAACGGTCCAAGACGGTCTTCAAGAGTGGTTGACCGATAACGCCGGCGAGGTCCAGATCGACGTCCCTCGGGACCGCGACGGCTCGTTCGAACCGCAGCTGGTCAAGAAACGCCAACGCCGATTGACCGAGGTCGACGAGATCGTCCTGTCCCTGTATGCCAAGGGCTTGACGACTGGTGAGATCTCGGCTCATTTTGCCGACGTCTACGGCGCTTCGGTTAGCAAGGACACGGTGTCCAAGATCACCGATCGGGTGATCGAAGAGATGCAGGCCTGGTGGCAACGACCGTTGGAGAAGGTCTATGCCGCGGTGTTCATCGACGCGACCTCAAGGGTCAGCATGGTCAAGATCCGCGACGGTCAGGTCCGCAACCGACCCGTCTATGCCGCGATCGGGGTCGACCTGGAGGGCCACAAAGACATCCTGGGCATGTGGGCCGGTGACGGCGACGGGGAATCAGCGAAGTTCTGGCTTCAGGTGTTGACCCAGTTGAAGAACCACCGAGTTGAAGAACCGTGGTGTCCGCGACGTGTTCTTCGTTGTCTGTGACGGGTTGAAAGGGTTGCCCGACAGTGTGACCGCGGTGTTCCCGCTGGCGATCGTGCAAATCCACTATTGGGCACTGTCATCATCCACCTGATCCGCAACACCTTCCGGTATGCGTCGAAGAAGTACTGGGACAAGATCAGCTTCGACCTGAAACCGATCTATACCGCACCCACTCCGGCCGAGGCCCGCCGCTGCTATGAGGAGTTCGCCGAGAAATGGGGTCGGGCCTACCCTGCGATCAAACGGCTGTGGGACAACGCCTGGGAAGAGTTCATCCCGTTCCTAGACTACGACGTCGAGATCCGCAAAGTGATCTGCTCCACCAACGCGATCGAATCGTTGAACGCCCGCTACCGCCGCGCCGTGAGGGCCCGCGGACACTTCCCCAACGAGCAGTCCGCAATGAAAACCCTGTATCTGGTCACCAGGAGTCTGGACCCCAAAGGCACCGGTCAGAGACGATGGGGCATGCGCTGGAAACCAGCACTCAACGCCTTCGCCATCACCTTCGCCGACCGGATGCCAGCCGCCGAGGATCAGTAATGAAACCGCCACTTACACCGTTCGACTGACAGTCCCGGAAGCGGATCCTGCACCGGGCACGGGCTGATGGGAGGCGGGTCGGGTGACCCCGGTGGCTCAGCGGTGCTTCGGGGCTTCGCGGTTGAGGTTCACCCGAGGGTCGACGGCCACTTTCAACAGGTCATTGGAGTCGAATGGGAACTGTTTCACGGGGCGGATCGGATCGCCGGCATCGTCGGTGTTCGCCGCGTAGTAGGCCTGAATCCCGATGTGCTGGCCATCGTCACGGGTGACCAGAACACCGAAGCTCTTACTGTCCGTGCTGGCTGGGGCGGTGCGCGTGATCTGCGCGCTTTCGGTGTCCCGCTCGCTGGTTGGTGCTGGCGTGCAGATCCAATCGGTGCCACAGGCCGACAGTGTCCGGCTGTCAAAGTTCGCGACGTTGACGATGATCACGCCGTGACCGGATGAGGTTGTCCAGGTCAGGATCTCCTGGACCTGCTGCTGGTCGGGTTCGGGCGGATACATACAAGTCAGCCGGGTGCCCGGATCCTCCAGATGAGTGTTCGTGGGGTCCAGCCGAGCGCCGAGGGCCGACCGAATCCCGGTCGCGACCCAGTAGAAGTTCGGGTAACGACCCTGCAGATAGCCGCCGTCATCACACACACCCCCAGAACCGTCGTACTGCCGGGAGGCCCCAGCCCTCGGGTTAGCCGGCACCGGGGCCGCCACGTGCGCGTCCTGATAGCCCACTCGGCCAGGAACCAGTTGGATCGCCAGAACAACAGCCGCCACCACAGAGACCACGGCCGCGGCGACCCGCCACCGCTTCCCTCGCACGTGCTTCTTTGCCCGGAATAGGTCCTGCCGCGGATCCGTGTAGGACGTCCCAGCGGGCAGGGTCTCGAACAGCCGCTCAAGTTCAGCCACGACCAGCGAATCGTCTTGGCCTAAGTCGTCAGTCGCGCGGTCGTCAGTCATCATTGATCCCCTTCCCGGATGGTCACTAGGAGTCGCGCTCGCAAGGTCTGGAGAGCGGCTGATGTCTGGCTCTTCACCGTCCCGGGCCGCACCCCCAGATCGGCGGCAGTCTCCTCGACCGACAAACCCCAGTAATGCCGCAGAACCACCACCCGCCGCTGCCGTACCGGCAGCGCCCTGAGCGCGGCCCACAGTGCATCCGAGTCCTCCACCGACAACCCGACCGGCTCCTCGGCAACGTCGATCAACTCGATACCGGGCCGTTCTCGCCGCCAAGGCCGAGAACCTTCGTCGAGATGACTGTTCACGACAGCTCGCCGAACATAAGCCTCGACCGAGTTAGCCCGCCGGACCCGTTTCCAACTGCCGTACAACTTGACCAAAGCCCGCTGAACGATGTCCTCCGCCAGATGCTCGTTACCGGCCAAGAGGTAGGCGAGCCGGAACAACCGCGGACGCTGCGAAGCCACGAACGCGGTGAACTCCACATCACGCACATCGCCCATCCACAACCACCTCCAAACCAGACTCCGATGCCCTCATCTTCCTAGACCGAAGCCAGCTCCGATCGGTTCGCTCGAAACCAGAGAGAACCCAAATTCCATCTCGTAGGAGGTTCCCCGGCCGACACAACCGACAGCCGGCCCTCGCGGTCTCTAGCCGAACACGCCAACGGGCGGCCTCACCGGGCACCCAGCTGAGCGCGGAATCGGATATCCGGTAGGGATCGATCATCGGGCAGGGTCACCCTTGATCAGTTGGGACCGGAACGAGTCTCTTGTCACCGATCGACGGGCCACGAATACTCAGACCTCAAGCCGGGTGCTGAACCGCAACGAGCGAGTGGACCACACCAGCGCCCACCACCAGCGCCTCGTCTGGTCCGACAAGGATCGTGTCGTTCTTGACCTGCACGTCGATCGAGCCCTCCAAGACGACGTACACCTCATCGCTCGACTCGTGAAGATGAGGCCCCGGATCGCTGAACTCGCGGTCGACCCGCCAATGCAGAACTTGGACACGTGTCGACCGGAAACCATCCGACGTCGGCGGATTCGGGCCGGACACAACAGTCAGCGCTTCGCCGAGACTGACCTTGCTGACACGATGCATCGCCGCAGTCTCGCACCTTGGGTTGACGAGACCGACCACAGGTCAGCTGTCCGGACGGGATCCGTGACCGGGCACTATCGAAGCCGGCAGTTGGCCCCCGATAGCGTGCTATCTGTGACCGATGAACTCGATGAGCACGGTCGGCGCGAGCCGTCGATCGACGGCGACGAATGGACCACTCTGACGGAGTTCCTCGACCTACAACGCTCGTTCCACTGGAAGGTCAGCGGCCTCAACGCCCGGCAACTGGCCCGCCGACATCCGCCGTCTGCGATGACCCTAGCGGGAATGATCAAACACCTTGCATTCGTCGAAGACGACTGGTTCGGCACCTGCCTGCAGGGTCGGCGAGCGCGTGAGCCATGGGCCGGAATCGATTGGTCGACGTCACCGGACTGGGACTGGGACTCCGCGCCCGGGCAGGAACCGCAAGAGCTTCTAGCACTTTGGCAGGAAAGCGTCGAGCAGAGCTGGGCTACCGCCGCCCAGGCCTTCGCAGAGGGCGGCCTCGATCGTCAAGCAGTGAAGCCATGGCCTGACGGACGGAAGCCGAGTCTGCGATGGATCACCATTCATATGATCGAGGAGTACGCCCGCCATGTCGGGCATGCGGATCTCCTCAGAGAGGCCATCGACGGCGAAGTGGGCGAATAGGTCGTCCTGCAGATTTGCCTAGCAGCGACTCCGGCGCAGATACCAAGATTGTGAACTCGCATCGCGTCCGTAGAGAATCCTGTTCCGGTCAGGTCCTCGGCGGAGTTGACGTCCCGGTGATCACGCGACTGTCCCCTCACCAGGCAGGTTGCCGACAATCGTCGACTCGGAATCCCCTGATGCTGGCCGCCCAGTGAACTCGGAGTTTGGTTTCACCTCTCGACGCAGAACTCATTCCCCTCAGACAACCGCTCAACCGATATACCCAGGATCGGACTGGACGTTCGGAGGGGCGAACCGCCCTCGCCAGAACGGCGTGGGAGGGGCCTCATCGACCATGCGGGTCCGTAGGTCAGGATTTGCGGTGTGAGACACTTTGACGGAGTAGTCCAATTGCCGAGCGCCGCATTCGTCGCAGAAGACGTGCTTGGTGAGACTTTCATCGGGCAGTCGGGCGGAGCAACGTTTGAACTGACTTTCCCGGTGGACCCAAAGCCAAATGCGGGCATGGGGCACTCTCTCGATCAACCGCGCCCAGTCGATGGGATCGTGCGTGATGCGATCGAGAGCCGCCTATGGGGTTGGGGGTACGCCAGCCACACCAAGCAGATGCCGGATGGGCAGGAGGGCTGCGCGGTCGCCTGGATGGTGGAGCAGATAGCCGTCAACATCACTTTCGATGATGCCGACAATGCTGTCGCCTTCTTCGATCTTGCGGATCGATTTCGCGAGGCCTTCGACGCCTGGTACCGCATCGCGGTCGATTGGACTGAGTTGTGGAGTGGCGCGATCCTTCAGCGCGGCGACTCTCGCGTCAGGACGTCTCGTGGACAGGTGCGCGACGCTGACGCGCCTTCGCCAGGGAGTCTCTCCGGTTGGGGCGGGTCTTTGATCTTGGGAGCGTCGACATTTTTCCGCTCAGAGAGCGCTCTCAATCGAAAGATGCTGGCCTCTGCGTTCGCAAGGGCCGATGCCGAAGAAGAGCCACCGCTGGAATGGGGGCTGTTCCTCCGCAGCCAACGTGAACCTGATCGCCGGATCGCAGTCATTGATGCCGCAACGGCGACGGAGGTGGCTCTCACTGGAGCACTCGACGTCCGGCTCCGTGGCATCGGGTCATCGGCGCGAGAAGTGATCGCGAAGAATGCAAACGGACTCGTAGGTCTGATCACGTTACTGGAGAGCATCGACGACAGGGCCAGGAATGAGAGCCTCGTCAAGCGAGTCGCAGACCAGTTGGCCGGACCAAGAAACGATGCGGCGCACCGTGGTGCTATCCCAGCCAATGCGAGAAGGGCATTCTCGACCGCAAAGGCAGTGCTCGACCAGTACTCACCTCTCGGACAGCCGTAATTGGCTTTCAGCGTGGTGATCAACGCCCCCGCCTGGGTTCCACTCCGAGGCAGGGGCGCTTCTGGACCAGATCATGGCGGTCCGGTGTACCGGCTGACCGTTCGTCCAGAACGCTGCAACGACAAGCGGCTCGCGGCAGTCGAATTTGTCCGACTTGACGAATGCTGTCACCTCGTCAAGGTATCGCCCCAAGACTCGTGGCAACCATGATCGCGTCACGTCCGGTGCCCGCGAGCCGGATCGTTGACCGGGCAACCGGCGTTCCCCACCAGAGGCAGTCACGAAATCTCGCGCACCACGGCGAGAACGTCTTCCATGGTCGAGGTATCGAGTGGACGGGTCAGGGCTGCGACAAGCTCTCCGGATGAATCGCCGGATGCTCGATCGCTGGTCAACTCGGATTGGATAGTCTCGTAGAGGTGGTTCAGGAAGGCGGCCACTGCGTAGCCAAACGCCGTAACGTCTTCGATCACACCTCGGCCGCCATCGGCCCGGTAGGCACGCATGAAGCCCGTGATCAAGTCCGGCCTAACTCCGCCTGGCGTGAACCACTCGATGAGCGTCCGAGCCAGGATGCGATCGACCGAGCAACGGGCGGCATCGTCCCAATCCAGCAATGCGAACCCTGTCGAGGTGACCAGGACGTTCTTCGGTTGCATGTCCGTGTGCAGCACACTCTGACGCGCGTCCGTCGCTGGCGTCACCGACTCTGCCAGTCGAGTCAACTGACCGAGCCGAGCCGAAAGCAGCTCGGCCCACGCCTTGTCCGCGCGCCGAGATTGTTCCAGCGCTGTCTGCCATTCGAATATCGCCGGCACCGTTGTTAGCCAGTTCATCAACCATGGGTCAAGTGATTGGGCAGCAGGCGGGTCGGGGGCACACTCGATCGTCGCCGCCATCCTGCCCAGCCACGCAGCAGCATCAGACACGTCGCGTGTCAGCTGCAGCGGGCGACCATCAATCCACGTGGAAACGCTTGCGTAGACAGCGTCGGAATCGTCGCCGATCCCGACTCGTCCCACAAGCTCACCAGCCGAATCCCGAACTGCCCGAGGGCCGACAACCCCTGACTCACGTGCTGCGTTCGCGAGTTGCGTCGACGCCTCGACCCGGGACGCCAGCTCGTCGACATCAACGAAATCCCGGAACTCCTTGACTGCGTAGCTTCCCGACGTGCTGTCTAGCCGCCAGATCCGGGCCATCATGCCGTCAGCCACGTGCGTGAACTTGTGCACCTCGCCCAGCGTGAAGGCATCCGCAATGGCCGTGCCATCCGTGAATCTCACGGGCTAGACGGGCAGCAGCGGCAAGGACATCATGATCAACATTCGACCACTGCCCATCCTGGCAAGCAAGAGAATTGCTACAACCGTCCCCGGAGTGCGCCGCCCGCAAGGGTTCCCTGGCCGACACCAGCGGGCGCCGCCCGCAAGCGGTCCCTGGTGGCGGGCCCTCCGAGCAACCTCGCCGGGCACCCCCTGAGCGTCGAATCGCTGTGTCACCGAGGATCCTCGACCGGGCAGCCTGGAACGGCGGACCGGTGCCCCCGGTGATTACACGGCAAGGTCCCGTGACCGGGCAGCTCGCGGGCGATCCTCGGGCGGAGCACCGCGACTGCGCGGCTGCGATCGCTGACCGGGCAGAAGCTTCAATGGCGGCCGGGAGTATCCGGCAAGCACGCGACAGCATCCCTCACCGACCCAGTTGGGGCAGCGTTGCCGGGTCAAGATTGGGCGCCGCGTCAAAGTCGACTGAGCTCAGCGCGGTCGAGCAGTCGTTTCGATAGCCTCACGCCTATGACATCTGGGCGGGCCTGGCAGGACCTCGCTAGCGACTACGAGGCCAGCCGGTTACGCGAGGACTCGCTTGACCGCATCCTTGAATGGCCGGCGCAACAAGAACTTCTCGGCGACCCGACTGGGCTCCGGATCCTTGATGTCGGATGCGGCAGCGGTGCGAAAGCCGCTCACTGGGCCAGTCACGGCGCCGCCGAGGTCACCGGCATCGACATCAGCGGCCAGTTCATCCCTACCCCACCGGACAACGTCCGGCTCATCACTGCAGACCTGTCCAACCTCGACGCCATCAACGAATTGTTCGGCCACAGCTACGACCTCGTTGTGTTCTTCCAATCGATCAGCTACGCCAAGGACCAAGTGCACACCCTGCGCTGTGCCCGGCAGCTACTCGCTCCAGGCGGGCGGATCATCGTCCAGCGGTCCCATCCGATCCGATTCGCCGTGGAACGAGCCGAAGCCAATGACACGAGTCTTGGCGTCGAGTACTACTCGACCGACCCGTACTACTACCGATCTGGCTGGAACGACCAGGTGATGCTGACTCATTCGACCGAGACCATCGCGGCCATGCTGAACAGTTTCGCCGCCGCAGGACTGCACGTCGAGCACGCGGTCGAACCGCAGCTCAGCGCTGAAAACCGCCACCAGTGTCCGCACAAGCAGAAGTGGTTGGACAAGTATCTTGGCGTCATCCTGTTTGTGCTTCGCCCAGTAGCTGATTGAAGTCGCAGGAGCTGCTCCTGCGTTGTTCAACGGAAAGTGGCATGACTAAGCTGGATCGCAGCCCGGCAGGGACCTGATCGGCTGATCAATTCCGCGGTCGCCAGCGCCGGGCTGCCGAAGTCGGTGAAGGATGAAGCGTATGGGCACCAAACCAGCGCACTGGTCGACTCGGGTTGCAGAAGGATTCCAGGATGAGGACGTGGCGGCCGTCTACCACCGAAGGCCGCCCTATCCCGCCGAGGCGATCGACCAGCTCCTCGCACTTGCCAACGGTGGCCCCGTTCTCGATCTTGGCTGTGGACCAGGTGACATCGCGCGCCGGATTGCACCCCATGTCGAACGGGTCGACGCTGTCGATTTCTCGACCGCAATGGTCGCTCGCGGTAAGCAACTGCCCGGCGGCGACCATGTTGCGATCCACTGGCAAGTCGCCGCAGCCGAACACGCCGAGTTCCATCCTCTATACTCACTGGCGACCGCAGGCGAAAGTCTGCACTGGATGGACTGGGACGTCGTCCTGCCCCGCCTGGGCGGCACAACGCTCGCGATCGTCGAGCGCGACTGGGGCGGCTCATCAGTCCTCCGGAAGGCGCTCCTGCCACTCTGGCAGCGATACTCCTCAGTACGTGACTTCCAGCCGTACGACCTCATCGAAGAACTCACCAGCCGCGGCCTCTTCACAGTTCTTGGCGAACGGCAGTGCGAGCCCGTACCGTGGCAGCCGACTATCGAGGAGTACCTCGACGCCCGGCATTCCCAGCGCGGCTTTGCGCGCACCCACATGGGTGAAGCTGACGCGGCAGAGTTCGATCACGCGGTCACAAACACGCTTCACCAGCTAGCCACAACTGGTGACCTCACCACGGATGGCGACCGACTCGAACTCACGGCCGGTGCCCGCATCACCTGGGGCAAGCCCGCCACCCCGCGGTTATCCGCGCACTAACAGCCGGATCCGCAGCCAAGTCTCAGCACCGCGCCATAAGCGGTTCCCCTGCAGACACCAAGATCACGATCAGGTGTCGTCGCCGCAAGCCGATCCGGTTCCGGGCGGGTCCGCTGGACGGGCCAGGTGCCCGTCCATCACGCGGCAAGGTCCGGTGACCGGGCGGTTTCGCGGGCGGTCGCTGACCGGGCAGGCGTCACCTGGAATCGGAGCCGGTCGACAACAGTCCTGCGCGGAGGTCGTCCAACCAGCCGGCGCCAAGCACATGACTCGACTTGCCATGGACCCAGGTGTCGAGCCCATCGTCGGCCCACCGAGGCACCACATGAAAATGGAGGTGGTCGACCGACTGGTCAGAGTTCTGTCCACTGGCGTTGAGCACGTTAACCCCCTGCGCACCGATCGTCGCCGCCATCTGCTGCGCGACCCGCTGAACCAGAAGAGCTACCTCCTGCAGACAGTCGGATGAGACGTCCTGCACCCCGACCGCGTGCTCATTCGAGATAACCAGCGTGTGCCCGGGCGCCAACCACCCGTACCGCCGCGGCAGCAACGCCGAAGCCAAGGGCCCCCGCCACACCCAATCGGCCGACCCATCGCCATTGAGCAACGAGCAGAAGACACAGTCCGCCGCCATAGGCGAGGAGTCTGCCATGACTGTCTTCGGCGGTCAGCCCTGTTTCACTCGGGATCCTGCACCGGGCAGGCCCACGTGGGATCGCTAGGTGCCCGGTGATTCAGCGGGAAGGTCCCCTCACCGGGCAGCTCGCGTGCTTACTGGTGCCGGTCCTCCTCGGTGGCTGGGCACGCCTGATGATCAACCGGATAGTGCCTGGGGCGTCTCGTGACGTGTGGGCCTGGTCATCGGTGTCGCCAGCTGAGGCGCATCGGCACGATGATCAGTGACGCGACGACAAATCCGAGCAGTATCCCGACTGGGATTGAGAGCTCGGCCAGTGGTTGCTGTTGAGCAGCCTGCCGGAGGGCCTCGGCTGAGTAGGTCGTCGGCCACAGCCGAGCGATCCAGCGCAGCGCTGTGGGTAGGTCGGTCATCGTGATGTAGACGGGCCCGAAGTTCAGGATGATCGTTTGCAGGATCTGGGTGACCAGACTCGATACCTGCGCGTTAGGGCTGACGAAACCGATGATCGCGCCGAACCCGGCGAGGGCATAGGCAGAGATGACCATGATCACGATCATCGGGGCGGTGACGGTCATCTGGAAGGCGGCCACCCCAATCGTCAGCATCACGATCGCTGACGGCAGGGCCAGCAGCATCCCGCGGGTGGCGATCGCTGCCACGAATGCCGGTTTGGATATTGGCAGGGCCGCGTAGTGTTCAAACGCGTTCTGGTCCTTCATTCCGCCGAGTTCTTGGCCGAGGGAGAGCATGCCACCAAAGCTCAGGCCACTGACCAGGCTGCCGATCACGAAGACCGGCATCACGCTCGGATCGTGACGACCGGTTAACAACCACAAGAAGATCAGCATGCTGACCGGTACGAACGAGGCTTGGACCAGATACCAGTACCACTGGTCCCGAAGGACCAGGAGTTGACTGCACAGCAGCCACCAGAAGTCAGTGATCGGCTTGGGCATGATCAACACGGTCGATCCTCAACTCTGCCTGTTGCGGCAGAGTGTTCGCGGTGAGTTGAAGATAGAGATCCTCCAGGGACGGGGTGACGAGGCGAAAGTCGTCGATGCCTTCCCCTCCGATCGATTCGATCAAGAACCGCATTAACTGATCGACGCGCTCCCGAGGTGCCAAGATGGTCCACCGGCCACGCTGGACATGGACGCTGCCTTCCATCGTCTGAAGGGCTTGCTCGATACCCTGATCGATCCCGGGTCGCAGACGGAGCTCTAACCGGATCCGGTCGTCGGCGAGTCGCTTCAGCGCGCCGAGGGTGTCGTTGGCGACCAGCCGACCCTGGTCGATCAACGCCACCGTGTCGATGACGTCCTCTGCCTCGGTCAGATTGTGAGTGGTCAACACCACAGTTGCCCCCCGCGCCCGCACATACTCGCGGAGGAAATCCCAGAACTCACGCCGACGAGCCGGGTCCAGTTCGTTCGTCGGTTCATCCAAGACCAGAATCTCCGGCATGCCGATGAACGTGCTCAACAAGACGGCGAGGCGCTGCTCACCACCACTTTGCCGACTCAACCGCCGATCCGCATGAGAACCCACACCAAACCGATCCATCACCTGCCCAGCCTGCGACCGAGCCTCAGCAACACTCAGCCCCCGCAGACAACCCGTGAACACCAACACCTCGCGAGCCGTATGGTGTCGCAACGCGGCAACCTTCTGACCGTAATAGCCAACCTTCAACGGGATACTGCCCGGGTCGGCAACCACATCCCGGCCGTCGAGAAAGATCGCCCCCGACGTCGGCCGCAGCAAGCCGACCAACTGCTTGACCAATGTGGTTTTGCCTGCCCCGTTCGGGCCGAACACACCCAGGAACTGGCCACGTTCGACGCTCAGGCTGATGTGATCATTGGCCGGCTGCGTCCTCCCTCGGTAAACCTTCGTCAGGTCAACTACTTCGATCACCGCCGAGTGCGAGACCGAGGGTGAGCCCGAATGCGGAGCTCCAGTCATCGGCCGATCCGGTCGTTGAACCACATCGCCTGCAAACCGGCCAACGCGGGATTGAGATTGATGGCCCGCTCATCCAGAAGCCGGAACAGCTCCGTTCCCATCACCTGCTGCCTGACCAACTCGCCCGCGGTAGCGGCCAACGTCGGCATCGTCGTCCAGATCGCCGACTCAGTCGGTTCCGGCGCCGGCTGCCCGATCACCGCCTCGACATTGTCGGCCACCACCGTCAACCACTGCACGCCACTATCCACCGGCTCGTCATCACTGACCGGATGCTTCACAAACACCCGCTC
>NZ_BMMZ01000013.1 GCF_014646195.1 Microlunatus endophyticus | reverse complement strand
CTGGACCAAACCCGCCGACGAAATCCTGCCTCACGCCACCCGTCAACGAACTTCAGACGCGCGACACTAGTCGCTCAGTTCGTCCCAGCGCATCCGGTAGTTCGGCACGATGACGCCGCGGACCGTGGTGTCCGGCTGCTCGGCGACGACAACGAACCCGAAACGCTCGAACGCTGGTCGGGCGGTCCGACTGGCATGGGTCGTCAACGACTTGAGTCCGGCGGCCAGCGCCGCGCGCTTCACCGTGTCGACCAGCCGCCCGGCCAGGCCCAGCCCGCCGAACTCGGGTCGTACGAACAACATGTCGAGGACCGCATCGTCGCGGAGGTCCGCGAAGCCGGCGATCGTTCCGGCAGCATCGGCGACGAAAGTGTGTGCCGCACTCCGGCGCGCGTCCCAGGCCTCCAAGTTCCCGTCGGCAGGTCCTGCCCAGGCTGTGATCTGGGTCCGGTCGTAATCTGCGCTGGCCGTACCGATGATCGCGGCGCGGAAGCAGGCATAGGTGCCCGCTGCGTCAAGGCCTGGCCGATAGGTCCGGATGGCGACTGCTGACGGCTCACTCACGGTCCCGACCCTAAGCTGGGTTCACAGTCCCGACGTAAAGCACGACAGCGCTGGTCTTCGTGATCGCCACCATCGCGATGGCGTTGACCGCCTGGTCGTACGCCCGGATGGCGGTCGCCGTCCCGCGGGCGGGTTCGGTCTTCGCCTACGCGCGTGCTGGTGCCGGCGATCGGCGTGATCATCGGACTGATCGCGCTGGTCCTGGCCAGCCGGCTCGCGCTGGTGATCGGAGCGATCTGGTTCGTGATCGGCATCATCGTCGCACTCGTCCAGACGCGGCGACCCGACCCCGCTAGTCGGTCGGCGACACCCTGATCAGGTTCCCGTCCGGATCGGTGATCATGAAGGTCCGGCCGAAGACGTCGTCGTGCGGCTCCTGATAGACCGTCACGCCCTTGGCGACCCACACGTCGTACAGCGCATCGACCTTGACACCCCCGCCCGGAATCATCAATCCGACCTCACTGGTGCGCGGCGCCTCCGTCACCTGGTCGCAGCGTCCCGACCAGAGTGCGAAGAGGACGCCCGGTGCGACCTCGTACGGGATATAGCGCGGGGTGATCATCCTCGGCTCGATCTCGAAGAGATCGTTGTAGAAGCGGGTGGCCCGCTCGACGTCAGTCACGTAGATCAGAAACAGGTTCGGTGTCCTCATGACAGCCAGTCTTACGAGCAAACCTGACAATTGACGTCAGGTTTTCGGAGCATAATCCCGGTATGCGTTCCCAACGGCTGCTCTCCATGCTGTTGCTGCTGCAGATCCGGCAGCGGATGACCGCGCGCGAGCTTGCCGACGAACTCGGCGTCTCCGAGCGGACGGTGCTGCGTGACGTACTGGCACTGGCAGAGGCGGACATTCCGGTCTTCGCCGAGCAGGGGCGCCACGGCGGCATCGTGCTGTTGCCCGGATCCCGACTCGATGTCAACCGGTTGACGCCCCCGGAAGTCGACGCCCTGCGACTGCTCGGACTCGATCCGTCCCAGGCGGCCCAGCTCGGCATCGACACTGCGACCACCCAACGCAAGCTCGCCACCCGCGGCGCACCAGCAACGGCGGCCATCCCGCTGTCCGAGCTGGTCATGATCGACAACCGGGCCTGGTTCGCCTCCGAAGTCGTCGGCGCCGATCCGGCCGGCCTGGCCAAGGACCTGCAGTCGGGCGTACGACTACGGATCAGCTATCGCCGCAGCGCGCAGCGCCGGCCGACCACGATCACCGTCGATCCATACGGAATCCTGGCCAGAGCCGGCCGCTGGTATCTGGTCGCCGATCACCGCGACCAGCCACGGCTCCTCGCCCTGGAACGCCTGACCCGCTGGAAGGTTCTCGACGAGCCCCGCCGGCTGCGGCCGGATGTTGATCTTGCCTCCGTCAGCCGCGAGCTGATGGACGACCTGGAGCGCGGCGGGAACTCGGTCGTGATCACCGCCCTGCTGGACTCTGATCGCCTCGACCTCGCTCGCAGGATCCTCGGCACCCGACTCCGGACGGTGGAGCCGGTCGATGATCAACGGGTCAGGATCACGATGGGCTACGACCGGCTCGAAGCCGTACGCCAATTGCTGCAGTTCGCCGAGCATCTGATGATCACCGATCCGCCCGAGGCAGCGACCCGACTCACAGAGCTCGCCCTGCTCACCGCCGCCCAGTATCAGGGCCCTTCGAGAACAACGTTCCCGACGGCAGCAGGTGATGCAGATAGACGTCCGGATCAGCCAGAAAGGCCCGATAGTGATCGACGACTGCGAGTTCGTCCCAGCCAACCTCGGTGATACCACGTTCGTCCAGTTGCAGCAGCCGAGCGCCGGGCAGCCGTGCGAGCACTGGAGAGTGGGTGGCGATCACCAGCTGCGTACGCCCCTCGGCGACCAGCTCCGCAAGCTGACCGATCAGGGTCAACTGGCTGACAAACGACAGTCCGGCCTCAGGCTCGTCCAGGACGAAGAACCCGCCCTTTTGGAACCGCCGGGTCGCCAGCATCGCCATGAACGACTCACCATGGCTCAGCCGGTGGAAATCCGGATCCGGCTCCTTGCCCGGATGATCTTCCAGATAGCTGTAGAGGCCGTGCATCGTCTCCGCCCGCAGGAAGTAGCCCCACTTGCGCAGGCCGGCGCTCCGCTCCAGCAGCAGCGACTCCCACAGATCGGATTCCGTTGCCCGGGTGGAGTGCAGCGCCCCGGTCGAGCCGCCCTCCGACGACAGTCCGTAGGCCATCGCGATCGCCTCGACGATCGTCGACTTCCCAGTGCCGTTCTCTCCCACCAGCACCGTCACCGGATCAAGATCAACACCGCCCTCGATCAACTGCCGCACCGGAGCCAGTGTCATCGGCCAGGCCCGCGAATCGAGTCCGTGGCCGGCGACGCCGGACACCCGCCGCACCGGCAGCCGATTGATCACCGCCACCTCAGCGGTTGAGCAGGGCCCGTGCCATCACGATCCGCTGGACCTGGTTGGTGCCCTCGTAGATCTGGGTGATCTTGGCGTCGCGCATCATCCGCTCGACCGGATAGTCCTTGGTATAGCCGTAGCCGCCCAGCAACTGGACCGCGTCGGTGGTGATCTCCATCGCCACATCGGAGGCGAAACACTTGGCCGCGGCGCCGAAGTAGCCGAGATCGGCGTCCTTCCGTTCGGACTTGGCCGCCGCCGCATACGTCAGCTGCCGGGCGGCCTCCAGCTTCATGCCCATATCGGCGATCATGAACTGCAGACCCTGGAACTCGCTGATCGGCCGGCCGAACTGCTGGCGTTCCTTGACGTAGCCCAACGCATAGTCCAGCGCGCCCTGGGCGACGCCGATGGCCTGGGCGGCAATGGTGATCCGGGTGTGGTCGAGGGTCTTCATAGCGGTCACGAAGCCGGTGCCCTCGGCGCCGATCATCCGGGACTCGGGGATCCGTACGTTGTCGAAATAGACCTCGCAGGTCGGCGAGCCCTTGATGCCCAGCTTCTTCTCCGGGGCGCCGAAGGAGATCCCGTCGTCGGCCTTCTCGACCAGGAAGGCGCTGATTCCCTTGGTCCGCTTGTCCGGGTCGGTGACCGCGAAGACCGTGTAGTAGTCCGACACCCCGGCGTTGGTGATCCAGCGCTTGACCCCGTTGAGGACGAATTCGTCCCCGTCGCGGACCGCCCGGGTCGTCATGCTCGCCACATCGGAGCCGGCCTCGGGCTCGGACAGGCAGTAGGACGCCATCGACTCGCCGCTGGCGATCCGCGGCAGGTAGGTCTTCTTCAGGTCCGCCGAGCCCTCGTTGATCCAGCACAGCGTCGCGAGCTTGTTGACCGCCGGGATCAGCGAACTGGCCATGCAGGCTCGGGCGATCTCCTCGATCACGATCACCGTCGCCAGCGCATCGGCCCCGACGCCGTCGTACTCCTCCGGGACGTGTGGCGCGTGGAAGTCTGCCGCCCGGAGCGCCTCGAAGGACGCCTTCGGGAACTGGGCCAACTCGTCGGCCTCGGCCGCATTCGGAGCGACCTTGGCGTCGCACACCTCACGCACCGCGGCGCGGAACGCCTCGTGCTCCTCGCTGGGGCGATACATCTGGCTGAAGTCGGTCACGCGGCCAGAGTAGACCCGACGCGTACACCGGTCGGGGGCTTGAGAACTTAACCGCTACAGTCGCGCCCATGCGTACGTTCTCACTGACGACGGACAGCGTTGCGGACCGCAACTGGACCCTGCAGGCGATCGGCCCGGTGCCGCAGCAGTGGAGCGAACTGGCGGTCGAGCCGATCCCGGCGACCGTCCCCGGTGAGGTGCACACCGATCTGCTGGCCGTAGGCCGGATTCCCGACCCGTTCGACGGCGACAACGAGACGCTGCTGCAGTGGATCGGCCGGACCGACTGGCGCTACCGGCTGGAGTTCGACTGGGAGCCCGGCACCGAGAATCGGCACGACCTGGTCGCCGAAGGCCTGGACACCTTCGCCACCGTCACGCTGAACGGCGCCGAGATCGCCCGCACGGCCAACCAGCACCGCAGCTATCGCTTCGACGTCAGCACCGTGCTGCGACCCGGCCGCAACGAACTGGTGATCGACTTCGCCGCCCCGGCGACCGCCGCCGAAGAGGCCGAGGCCGCGCTCGGTGCGCTGCCGGTCTCGTACTCCCACCCGTACAACGCGGTGCGCAAGATGGCCAGCAGCTACGGCTGGGACTGGGGCCCGGATTTGGCCGGCGCCGGCATCTGGAAGCCGATCCGGATCGAGTCCTGGCAGACCGTACGCCTCGCCTCGGTCCGACCGCTGGCTTCCGTCGAGGCGGGCACCGGAATCCTGCAGGTCGAGGTCGGGCTGGAGTGGGAGTCTGCCCAGGCTCCGGTGACCCTGGCGACCGAGATCGCGGGTCAACTGGTCAGCGCCGAGGTGTCGGCTGGTACGCCGACGACCGCGCTCCGGGTCGAAGTGCCGGACGTCGAGGTCTGGTGGCCGCGAGGATACGGCGACCAGCCGCTCTACCCGGTCGCAGTGCGGCTGTCCAAGGGCGAGCGCGCGATCGACCGGTTCGACGCCCGGGTCGGCTTCCGCAATATCGCGATCTCGATCACCCCGGACCAGCGCGGCGCCGGTTTCGCGATCACCGTCAATGATCAGCCGGTCTACGTCAAGGGCTACAACTGGATTCCCGACGACGCCTTCCTCACCAGGCTGGACGCCGACCGCTACCGCACGTCGATCAACCAAGCGTACGAGTCCGGCGCCAACCTGCTACGGGTCTGGGGCGGCGGGATCTACGAGAGCAACTACTTCTACAACGTCTGCGACGAGCTCGGAATCCTTGTCTGGCAGGACTTCCTCTTCGCCTGCGCCGCCTACAGCGAGGCTGAACCGCTGTGGAGCGAGGTCGAGGCCGAGGCCCGGCAGGCGATCACCCGGTTGTCGGCCCATCCGAGCCTCGCCGTCTGGAACGGCAACAACGAGAACATCTGGGGCTACATCGCCTGGGGCTGGCGGCCGCAGCTGCACGGCTTGACCTGGGGCAACGGCTATTACCGCGACCTGCTGCCCAAACTGGTCACCCAACTCGACCCGCGGACCTCCTACTCGGCGGCCAGCCCCTACTCCTTCACCGACTATCTGCATCCCAACGACGAGCACAACGGCACCATGCACATCTGGGACGTCTGGAACCAGGTCGACTACACCACCTACGCCGATTATCAGCCGCGTTTCGTGTCCGAATTCGGTTTCCAGGGGCCGCCCGCCTGGTCGACGCTGACCTCGGTCGTCCATGACCGGCCGTTGGACCCCTTCGGGCCGCAGATGCTGGTCCACCAGAAGGCCGGCGACGGCAATCTCAAGCTGGAGAGAGGTCTGGGTGATCATCTTCCGCATTGGGCAACCGAACCCCAGATCGCCATCGACGACTGGCACTGGCTGACCCAGCTCAACCAGGCCCGGGCCGTACGCTTCGGGATCGAGCATTTCCGCAGCCTTGCCGGTGATCACGAGACGGCGATCAACACCGGCGCCGTGGTCTGGCAGCTCAACGACAACTGGCCGGTGATCAGCTGGGCTGCGGTCGACTACGCCGGCATCCGCAAGCCGCTCTGGCACGCCCTGCGCGCCGTGTTCGCCGACCGGCTGCTCACTGTCCAGGGACCGAACCTGATCGCCCACAACGACTCCGACGATGCCTGGACGGGCCAGCTGTTGATCACCCGTCGCTCGACCGGCGAAGGCACCCCGGTGCTGGCCGAGCAGCGGGTGAGCCTGCAGGTCGCGCCCCGGACCGCCGGCACCATTGCACTCGATGCCACGATCACCAGCCCCGACTCCCTGGACTCGGAATTCATCCAGGCCCGGATCGACGACACCGTCGCCTATGGCTATTTCGCGGAGGACACGACCACGGTCCTGCTGGCGCCGGAGAAGGCGTACCAGGCAACGGCCACCATGACGGCCGATGGCTATCAGGTGACCGTCACAGCGCATGCCCTGGTCAAGGATCTGGCGATCTTCCCGGACCGGCTCGATCCGGCGGCCCGGGTGGACAGCGGTCTGATCACCCTGGTCGCAGGCGAGAGCCACACCTTCACCATCACCGGCGCCGAGGACCTGGACGAGCAGCAGCTCACCACCCGTCCGGTGCTGCGATCGGTGAACGATAGCGTTGCCTCATGATCGAACCCATCAATCCGGGCGGCGCGGCCGTCCCCGGCATCCCGCTCACCCCTGGCATCAAGGCCGGCGATTTCGTCTACGTGTCCGGCCAGGTCGCCACCGACGATCAGGGCAAGGTCGTGATCGGCGACTTCGAGGCCGAGGTCAACGGCGCCATCGACAACGTGATCAAGGTCGTCGAGGCGGCCGGCGGCACCGTCGACCAGATCGTCAAGATCACCGCGTTCCTGTCCAACGGTGCCTCGTTTGCGGCGTTCAACCAGATCTACGCCAAGCGGCTCGGATCCGTACCACCGGCCCGGACCACCATCGTCACCGGTTTCGGGAATCCTGACGTACGCGTCGAGCTGGAAGCGGTCGCGTACCTCGGCTGAGCGCAGCGGGGCTCAGATGATCGGGCACCCGGTCCGGCGGGATCGGCCGGTAGACCCAGGTGACGAGGACCACCGAAATGATCATCAGGAGGAACCACGCGGCCAGCTTGGTCGGCGCGACCGGCTCCCAGTGGGCCAGCTGGTCAGGGTAGAACCAGGCGCCGGCCCAGGTGGCGATGTTCTCGGCGAACCAGATGAACATCGCCACCAGGCCGAACGCCAGGACCAGGGGCATCCGTAGCTGACGGCCGAAGACCCTGAAATACATCAGGGAGCGGCCGAACACCACCAGCACGACGCCGATCAGGGCCCATCGCAGATCGACGATGTAGTGGTGGGTGAAGAAGTTCAGATAGCAGGCCGCCGCGACCAGCGCCGACAGCCACAGCCGCGGGTAGCGGGTGAATCGTAGGTCGAAGAGTCGATAGACCCGGACCATGTAGGAGCCGACCGCCGCATACATGAAGCCGCTGTAAAGCGGGACCGCGGCGAGGTGCAGCACACCGCCGGCCGAGTAGCTCCAAGATCCGATCGAGGTCTTGAAGAGCTCCATCCCGGTGCCGACCACATGGAAGATCATCACCACCCGGAGCTCGCGCCAGGTCTCCAGCCGGAAGATGATCATCAACGCCTGGATGATCATCGCCGCGATCGTGACCGCGTCGTTGCGGGCCAGCCAGGCATGATCGGGATACCACAGCTTGGCCGCCAACAGCACCGCGAGCATCGCCGCACCGAAGATGCAGGCCCACGCCTGCTTAGCGCCGAAGACCAGAAGTGCCACCAAGAACCGGCTGCCACGCCGGTCCGGAAGCCGGGCGATGAGCCGCTGGGCCAGCAGTTCGATCCGTTGTTCGACACCGGTCAGCGCCCGGTTCGGCTCAGAACTGCGCACGGGCCCGGTCACCGTCTGAACCTAACGGCGACCGGGCCCGTACTCCCCTGCTCTCAGCAGAAGATCAGGCAAGTCATTCGGAGTATTTGGGCATCAGAGGGTTTCGGCCTTCGGGTCCCAATCGTCGGGCAGCAGTTCCGGTCGCTCGAACGTGCTGCCGAGCTTGACGTTGTCACCCGACAGTGCCGCCTCCGACACCGACTCCATGACGTCGAGCACGTGGTAGGCCTGCGCGCCGGTGGCCCGGTGCGGACGACCTTCCCGGATCGCCCGGGCCATCTCCAGCGCGCCGGTGCCGCGGCTGGACAGCTCCGAGGTCGTCGCCACCGTCTCCCAGTCGTCATCGGTACGGCGGATGATCTTGATCTCACCGTCGAACCGGTTGGGATCCGGTACCGCCAGGGTGCCCTCGGTGCCGTTGACCTCGAAGAGGATCCGTCGGGCGGCCGAGTCGAAGGACAGGATCGTCTGCGACGACTGACCGCTGGAGAACTTGGCCGCCGCGCTGATGTGCGTCGGCACCGTGACGTCGAAGGTCTCGCCGGCTTTCGGGCCCGAGCCGATGACGCGCTGCTCACGCGACTTCGACCCGATCGCCGAGACCGATTCGACCGCGCCGAACAGTTGCACCAGGGCGGTGAAGTAGTACGGGCCGATGTCGAACAGCGGACCGGCGCCCTCCTGGAACAGGAAAGCGGGGTTCGGGTGCCAGGACTCCGGACCGGGGCTCTGCATCAGGGTCAGCGCCGACAGCGGCTGGCCGATGTCACCGCGGTCGATCAGCTTGCGGGCCTCCTGCAGACCGCTGCCCAGGAAGGTGTCGGGTGCACAGCCGACCCGCAGGCCCTTGGCCTCGGCGGCATCCAGCAGAGCCTTGGCCGAAACTCGCTCAAGGGCCAGCGGCTTCTCGTTGAAGACGTTCTTGCCGGCGGCGATCGCCGAACTGGCCACCTCGGCATGGACCGCCGGGATGGTCAGGTTGATCACCAGTTCGACGCCGTCGTGCTCCAGTACGGCTTCCGGCCCGCCGCTGGCGCCGATGCCGAACTCCTCAGCCCGGGTCTTGGCGGCGTCCTGCACGATGTCGCCGATGGCGAGCACCTCGACATCGGGGAACGAGGTCAGATTCTCCAGGTAGGTTTTGCTGATCACACCCGCGCCGATGATGCCGACGCCGACCGCACGCTTCCCCGCCATCAGTTGGCTCCGGTGAGGTACTTGAAGCTGTCGGCGATGCACTGGAAGCGATCCAGCTCGCTGTCGTCCAGCTCGATCACGCCGTACTTGAGATTCGGGGTGGCGGCGACGAAGTCCCAGACCGGGAGGCTGCCGTGGCCGACGCCCACCTGGGTCTTGGTGTTGCGGGTGCCGTCGCCGTCCTTGAGGTGCAGGAACTGCACCCGGTCGCCGAGCCGGCCGATCAGCGCCGGGACATCGGCACCACCGGCGTAGGCCCAGTAGGTGTCGACCTCGAGGAGCACCTCCGGAGCGGTCTTCGCCGCAAGGACCTCGAGGCCGTGCTTGCCGTCGATCTTGGACTCCAGCTCGAACCAGTGGTTGTGATAACCCACGCTCAGCCCGAGCCCGGCAGCCTTCTCGGCGGCCGCATTGAGCTGGTCGGCGATCCCGGAGATGCCCTCCTCCGACGTCCACAACTCCGGATTGGAGTGCGGGGTGATCACGGTCTGGATGCCGAGTTCCTTGGCCGCGGCGAGGATCTCGTCGACGTCGGCGTCGACAACGCTGGTGTGCACGGTCGGAGCGGTCAGGTCGTACTTGGGCAGACCCACCAACAAATCGTCGAAGAAGTTCTGGAACCCGAACGGCTCCACCTGCTTCAGCCCGATCTCGGCGATCCGACCCAGGGCGCCGTCGACGTCCTCGGACAGGGCTTCACGGACGGTGTAGAGCTGGACCGACAGAACGTCGGTGCCCAAAGTAGGCATTAAGTCTCCTCGGTGAGAAACGCAGTGCAGACACGGTCTTTCCCGATGTCCCGGGCGTTCACACTACCGAACCGTTTCAGTTGTTGGGAGGGGGTCCATCCACGTGCCATCATCTCCCATGAGCAGTGCGTTAGTGAGGAGGCCCTCATGACTGATCCCGCCATTGTCGTCGGAGTCACTCCGGGACAACCTGACATCGTGATCCGTCACGCCGCGAAACTGGCCCGAAAGATCGGCGGCCGCTTGATCTGCGCCTTCGTCGACACCGGCCAGATGAGCATGTTCGAAGGTGCCGACGGCACCCTCATGGCGATGCCGCTGGACCCCGACATCGTCGAGGAACCGACGCCGTTCCCGGACAGCCTCAAGGACAAGCTGTCCGCGCTCTGTGCGGAAAAGCAGGTACCGGTCGAATTCCGCCGGCCGCTCGGCGAGCCGGCGATCGCGCTGGCGGAACTGGCCGAGCACGAGCAGGCCTACCTGATCATGGTCGGCACCCGGCGCCCGGGACTCCGCTCCGGCATCGCCGAATTCTTCGGTGGCTCGGTCGCGGCCCACCTCAGCCACCGTCAGCCGCGGCCGGTGATCGTCATTCCTCTGACCCCGACCGAGAACGGTGAGCTGCCCTGGGACGAGACCGACTAAACGAGATCAGGGCAAGTAGTACGTCGGGTTCGGCAGCTTGATCGTCCGGTCGGCGTAGCCGCCGATCAGATCCGAATATTGATCACCGAAGTTCGCGACGATGTCGTAACCGCCGCCCGCCCGGGACTCGATGTGCTTTCGGGTCTGGGACTTGTACGCGATCGTGCTGCGGTTGTCCCCCGCCGTCTTGGTGTAGTAGTTGGCTGCGGTGAAGCCCCCGTAGCCGACAGCGGCGAGATTGCCGAGCGTCGCTGCCTTCTGGCCGCTGTTGCGTCCGGTGAGACCGATGATCGTGCAGCCGGCCTGCTCAGCGGCATTGACGAAGGTGACCATCCCCGGGGTCGCCGGGAATTTCTCGGCCTGCACCCATTGGTCTTGCAGAGCGGGGTCGTAGACGAAGTTCATCGCCCCGGCCTCCATGTCGTAGGTCCACAACGTGGTGTCGTCGGCGTCCAGCACCACGGCGGGGTTGCGGTGGCGCCAGGATTCCTGGCGGCACTGCTGGAGGACCGATCCGCTGGTCCGGTCGATGATCTTGTCCAGCTGGGCGATGTACGGCGACCGATCCTCGTCGGCGATGCCGTTGCCGGTGTCGCCGTAGTAGATGCGGATGGTGGCCTTCACCGAATCGATGTTGGGGATGCCGTCACCATCGGGCTTCCGGCCACTGGAGCCGTCGGGCAGCATGGTGAAGTGCGTGCGCGGGGCCAGTCGCGGCTCGTGCACACCCGGCAGGTCCGGCGACGGCAGGTAGTAGGTCGGATTCGGCAGCTTGATCGCACGATCGGCGTAGCCGCCCTGCAGGTCCGACCACTGATCGCCCCAGTTCTCGACGATGTCGTAGCCCTGACTCTCGATGTGCTTGCGGGTCAGCGCCTTGTACTCCACCGTCGTGCACGAGGAGGTGGCACAGGTGATGTAGTCAGGTTGTTGCGACGATCCCGTGCCGGTCCACTTGGTGTAGAAGCGATCGCTGCTGAAGGCGGTGTAGCCGACCTTCTTCAGATTGGCCACGGTGGCGGCCTTCTGATCGTCGTTGCGCCCGGTCAGACCGAAGATCGTGAAGCCGATCTTGGCGGCGGTGTTGACGAAGTCGACCATCGCCGGGGTGGCAGGGAATTTCTGGCCCTGCACCCACTGGTCCTGCAGCGCGGGGTCGTAGACGAATTTCATCGCCCCGGCCTCCATGTCGTAGGTCCATAGCGTCGTGTCGTCGGCGTCGAAGACCAGGGCCGGCTTCTCGCCCCGCCTGACCGCATGCCGGTAGGCCGTCGTCAGCCCGCGCTCCTCGCGCTGCACGATCCGATCCATCTCGGTGATGTAGGGCGACCGCTTCGGGTCCGCGATCCCGTCGCCGGTATCGCCGTAATAGGTCCGGATCGTCGACTTCACCGAGTCGATGTTCGGGATGCCCTCGCCGTCCGCACTTGCTCCGGACGACCCGTCGGGGGCAAGCGTGAATTGTGTCCGCGGCGTCAGCGACGCAGCCCTATGCCCACCATGATCATCGCTTGAGTGGGCTTGTGCCGCGGGTGCGACGAGCAGGCTCGCAGCCAGCGCTGCAACGCCGGCCACTGCGGAAACCGAACGTGAACCGAAGGCGAACGTCACGGATCCGAACGTAGCAGATCCCGCGCCAGCATGGTCGCGCCTGCGGCGGCCGCCGGGAAGGCCAGTACAGAGATGAACGGGATCGCCATCAACAGGAATGTCGGCACCGCGAAGCCGAGCGTACGAGCCCGGCGTCGTGCCATCGCGGACCGGCGGTCGGCGATCCGGAGCAGCCCGCGCCGCTGGAACGGCGTAGCGATCAGCTCGATGATCAACATCCAGGATCCGAAGCCCGCCGAGAGCACTGGGATCACGGTCTGCCCCAGGATCGGGACCAGTCCGAGCAGCGCGAAGGCGAGCGCGCCGGCGAGCGAGGCCAGCAGCAGGCCGATCGACTGGCGGATCGACCGTGGCACCGACCGCACCATCGGTTCCTCAACCTCGCGCGGCGCGGCTCCGAGTTCGCGCTCGACCAGATCGGAGATCTTCTCGTACGCCGGACCGCCGATCGCCAGGGTGACGGCCGTGAAGACCAGGACCATGATCAGCATCGATCCACCGACGGCGCCGATGCCGATCAGCACGCGGATCCAGGCCGGATAGTGCGGGATGACCCTGTCCAGGTTGCCGATCTCGGTGATCAACAGCGCCAGGAAGATCACCGAGGTGATCAACGGCGGCAGCGCCCCGAGTAGGAAGAGTCTCCGGCGGGTGAAGACCAGCACGAAACCGCGGGCCAGCAGGCTCGCGCCGCCGAGCGCCTCGGCAAGGACGGATGTACGGTCGGTCACAGTCACCGGTTGTGGGCGCGGACCTTCTCGCCCTTGGCCTCCGCGGCCCGGCGCAGGTCGTCCTGGAAGTCGACCATGGCCTGGGTCAGCGAGGCGTCGCCGGTCGCCAGGATCCTGGCGGCGAGCAGTCCCGCGTTGCGCGCGTTGCCGATCGAGACGGTCGCGACCGGAACGCCTGCCGGCATCTGCACGATCGACAGCAGCGAGTCCATCCCGTCCAGATACTTCAACGGCACCGGCACGCCGATCACCGGAAGCGGCGTCAAGGACGCCAGCATGCCGGGCAGGTGTGCCGCACCACCGGCGCCGGCGATGATCACCTCGAGGCCGCGGGTGTGCGCCGTGCGACCGTATTCGACCATGGCTTCGGGCATCCGGTGCGCGGAGACGACATCGGCCTCATAGCGGATGCCGAAGTCGTCGAGCACGGCAGCGGCCTCGCCCATCACCGGCCAGTCCGAATCCGACCCCATCACGATCCCGACCCGGGCAGGTCCCTCAGCCATCGGCCCCTCCTCCATCTGGCACGTTTTCGTCCGGCAGGCCCATCAGGTAGTTGCCCGCATGGCGTGCTCGTCTCCTGACCGAGGCCAGGTCGTGACCGTAGGCGGTCACGTGTCCGACCTTACGGCCCGGCTTGACGTCCTTGCCGTACAACTGGACCCGCAGTTTCGGGTCGCGCGCGAAACAGTGCAGCAGCGCGGCGGGCAGATCGCTGACACTGCCGCCGAGCACGTTGACCATCACCGTCCACGGGTCGCGGACGGTCGGGTCCCCCAGCGGCAGGTCGAGGACCGCGCGCAGGTGATTCTCGAATTGCGAGGTGTGCGACCCGTCGATCGACCAGTGCCCGGTGTTGTGCGGGCGCATCGCCAGTTCGTTGACCACCACGCTGCCGTCGGGGCGCTGCATCAGCTCGACCGCCAGGATCCCGACGACCTCGAGCTCGTGGGCGATCCGCAGCGCCAGTTGCTGGCACTGGACCGCCAGATCGGCTGACAGATCCGGCGCGGGGGTCGTGGTCTCGGCGCAGATACCGTCGGTCTGTACCGTCTCGGTGACCGGGTAGGCAACCGCCTGACCGCTGGGAGACCGGACGACCAGGGCGCTCAGCTCACGACGGAAGTCGATGAACTCCTCGGCCAGGATGCCCACCCCCGGACCGCGCGCCCCCGAAGCGAACGGCTCTTCCGCCTCGTCGGGCGAATCGACCTTGAAGACTCCCTTGCCGTCGTACCCGCCGCGGGTGGTCTTGGCGATCACCGGCCAGCCGGTCTCGTCCCCGAAGGAGATCAGCTCCGCGGGCGAGCCGACCACCCGGTTCACCGGGCACGGGATGCCCATGGCACCGAGCCGGGACCGCATCACCGCCTTGTCCTGGGCGTGCACCAGTGCCTTGGGTCCCGGACGGACCGCCACGCCGGCGGCTTCCAGGTCCTCCAGGATCGCGGTCGGCACGTGCTCGTGGTCGAAGGTGACGACATCGCATCCGGAGGCGAACTCTCGGACCGTCGCGGGGTCGGTGTAGTCGCCGACCCGGACGTCGGCGATCACCTGCGCCGCCGAGCTGTCGGCGGCCTCGGCCAGCAGCTTCACACCGATGCCGAGCCCGATCGAGGCCTCGTGCATCATCCTGGCCAGCTGGCCGGCGCCGATGATTCCCACCACGTACGTCACGGGTACCGATCGTAGAGGAGCTACCCGGCCGGTGGCCGACGCCCTAAGCTGACCGCATGCAGGCGACCCGGCCGACCATGCGCGATGTCGCTCTGCGCGCCGGCGTCGGCGTCGGCACGGTCTCGCGGGTGGTCAACAAGAACGACAAGGTCAGGCCGGAGACCCGGGCGCGGGTCGAACAGGCGATCGCCGAGACCGGCTTCCACCGCAACGAGCTGGCCCGGATGCTGCGGCCCGGTCAGATCACCGCGACGATCGGGCTGGTGATCGACGACCTGGCCAACCCCTTCAGCTCAGCGGTGGCCAGTGGTGCCGGCCGGGTCGCCGGTCAGCGCGATCACGTTCTCCTGATCGGCAGCACCGAACGCGATGTCGAGACCGAGCGCGACCTGATCCGGGAATTCGTCCGCCGCCAGGTCGACGGCCTGTTGATCATCTCCAACGATCTGAAGCCGGTCGACGAGACCATCACCATCGGCGACCTGCCGATCGTCTACATCGACCGGGCGCCGGTGGCCAATCGCTACGACAGGGTGATGCTGGACAACCACACCGGAGTGAAGTCGGCGCTGAACCGGCTGGTGTCCGACGGGCACCGGCGGATCGCCTACGTGGGCGGTTCCCCGACCGCCATCACCGGCGCCACCCGGCTGCGGTCCTATCGGCAGGTGCTGCAGGGTCACGGGCTCCCGGTGGATCCCGAGCTGGTCTCGATGCACAACTACACCGCCGACGACGCCCGGGAGTCGGTGATCGCGCTGCTCGGCCGGCGTCGTCCGCCGACCGCGATCTTCAGCGACAACAACCGGATGACCTACGGCGCGATCCAGGCGCTGACCGCGCTCGACTCCCGCACCGCACTGGCAGGCTTCGACGACATCGAGCTCGCCGACCTGCTGCCCTTCGAGATCGACCTGGTGGTCTACTCCCCCAGCGATCTCGGCGCCAAGGGAGCCGCCCAGCTCTTCCGCCGGATCGACGGCGATACCGGCGCGGCCCGTACGATCCGGGTCCCGACGCGACTTGATCGCCGCGGTCGCCGCTTCCACACCGGCGCCTGATCCCGCGGCCGATCCGCCCGGTTTCGAGGTAAACCATTGACCGGTCTCGAATCGCGGTGGTAGCTTCCCACAAAACAGGGAAACGTTTCCACGGACCACCCATTCCTCAACGCAGAGGACTCCCATGGCCGATTCCGCCTTACTGACAAGACCTGCCGCACGATCCGTAGCAGCGCCCGGACGCCGCAGACACCTGACCAGGAACAACCCGGTCGGCTATCTCTTCATCGCGCCGGCGATCCTCGGCTTCGCGCTGTTCGTGGTGTACCCGCTGATCATGAGCGCCTACTACTCGCTCACCCAGTGGAACGGCATCACCACGCCGAAGTTCGTCGGCTTCGCCAACTACAAGTACATGCTCACCCAGGACCCGGTCTTCTGGAAGTCCGTCGGGCTCACGGTGATCTTCGCGGTGATCAGCGTCCCGCTCAGTCTGATCTTCGGGCTGGCGCTGGCGGTGCTGTTGAATCGGAAGTTCCGCGGCGTCAAGATCTTCCGGACGATCTTCTTCCTGCCGGTCGTGCTGCCCTCGATCGCGGTACTGACCATGTGGAAGTACCTGTTCGACCCGCAGTTCGGGCTGGCCAACCAGGCCCTGTCCTGGTTGCACCTGCCGACCAGTCAATGGCTGAGCAGCGCTCACAGCGCACTGCCCACGATCATCCTGATCGGACTCTGGGGCGTCGGCGGCTCCATGATCATCTTTCTGGCCGGCCTGCAGAACGTCCCGGACGAGTTGTACGAGGCCGCAAAGCTCGACGGGGCGAACGGGCCGCGCTCATTCCTCCACATCACCATGCCGATGATCACGCCGATCCTCCTGCTGCAGTTGATCCTGCAGATCAACGCGGCCTTCCAGACCTTCAACCAGGTGGCGATCCTGACCCAGGGCGGCCCGGACAACTCGACCGATCTGTTGATGTACAAGATCTATTCCGACGGCTTCAGCAGCGTGAACACCCCGCTGATGGGCTACGCCACGGCCGAGGTCTGGTTCTTGTTCATCCTCGTCATGATCGTCACGGCGTTCACCTTCAGGACCTCGTCGATGTGGGTCTACAACGCCAACGATGCCCGGAACTGAGGCGACCCGATGACAACGCTGGCAACCCATCCCACCCCGACCTTCTCCGACTCACCCGACCCGCGCAGACGCAAGTCGCCGATGTCGGTCCGGGTGCCGATGCACGTATCCCGGCTGTCCTGGTACCTGCTCTGCGTGGTGCTCGCCGTCTCGATGATCTTTCCGCTGGTGTGGATGTTGAGCATCGCGCCGAAGAGCGACGGCGACATCAACCAACTGCCGCCGGATGTGATCCCGCACAAATTCATCTGGTCCAACTTCGTCGACGGGCCGGAACAGATCAACTTCCTGCACCTGCTGGGCAACACCGTCACGATCACGGTGCTGTCCACGATCGGCGCCGTGTTGTCGTCGATGCTGGTCGGCTACGGGCTGGCCCGCGTGGACTTCGCCGGGCGGAAGGTCTGGTTCTACCTCTTCACCTGTTCGATCTTCCTACCCGCGGTCGTCGGCATCATCCCGCTGGTCCGCTTCTACATCGCGGTCCACCTCTACGACTCCTGGTGGCCCCTGATCCTGCCCGCCTTCCTGGGCAATCCGATCTTCATCTTCCTGGCCAGGCAGTACTACCAGACGATCCCGTACTCGATCGACGAAGCGGCGACGATCGACGGGGCCGGGCACTGGCGGATCTTCACCAGGATCATGTTTCCGCTGACCAAGCCGCTGTGGATCACCATGGCGGTGCTCAGCTTCCAGGGTGCCTGGAACGACTACCTGAGCCCGCTGATCTACCTGACCACCGATAACAAGTACCCGCTCTCGTTGGGGATGGCCGAATTCTCCGGCGCGTTCGCCGGCGTCGCGGTGACTCCGTACAACTTCTACATGGCGACCAACTTCTGGTACATGCTCCCGCTGCTGGTGCTGTTCTTCCTTGCACAGCGCTATTTCATGTCCGGTCTGGGGAGTCTGGGAGGCGGCACGAAATGAACAACTGGTTCAAGACCCTCACCGGCGCAGTGGCCGCGGTGACCGCGCTGGTCGCGACCGGGTGCTCGGGACTGAGCAGTTCCTACTCGGTAGATCCCGATGCCATCACCTACTTCACCTGGGAGGACACCACCACCAACGCCGCCTTCGACCAGGCGTTCAGCGGCTTCTCCGACGGAGCCAAGCACGTCGAGCGGATCGACATCCCGTCCGCCGAGTACAACCAGAAGCTGACCTCGCTGACGCTGGCCCAGAAACTGCCGGACTTCTTCTGGTGCAACCTCGACACCGCCGAGGCGATGGGCCGCCAGGGTCTGCTCTACAACTGGGCGAGCTACGCCAAACGACACAGCAGCGGACTGGACACGACGAAGTTCTCCCCGGACACCCTGGACGCGTGGTACATCAGTCCGGGCAAGCTGTACGGCCTGCCGACGCTGGCCAACACCTACGGCTTCTTCTACAACAAGTCCTACCTCAAGAAGGCCGGCATTCCGGTGCCGTCGACCACCTGGGGCTGGGACGACCTGTTCAGCATGATCAAGAAGCTCAAGGGCGTGAACGGATCGCCGTACGGCCTGTGGACGATGGACGCGCCGTCAGGGCTGTACTCGATCAACGGCGCCAATCTGCTGTCGGTCGGCGAGGGTGGCCAGAAGGTCGGCCAGGGCTACGTCGACCAGACCCGACTGGACTACGACCAGCAGCTGATCGACGCGGCCAAGCAGTGGTCGTCCCTGATGACGGCCGGGTATGTGATGCCGACCGACCAAGCGAACGCGAATGCGACCGCGGCCTTCGCCAGCGGCAGGACGGGGCTGCTCTACGGCGGCCAGTGGCTGGCCGTCGAATTTCTCGCCAGCACGTCGATGAAGCCGGGCGATTGGGGTTTCGCCCCGATGCCGACCGTCAGCAAGGCAGTACAACCTCTGGATCCTCAGGGCATCTGCTCGCCCAAGAATCTCACCGATCCCGACGCCGTTTGGAAGGCGATGAGCTACCTCGAGACCACGGCGCTGCCCCAGGTGCTCGCCAAGGCGCCCGTCGCACCGCCCGCCTACGAGCCGGCTGCCGGGCCGTACTACCGGTCCTTGATCAAGTCCGGCGCCGACAGTACGGCGGCAACCGTCGAGTACGAGATGAACGCCAAGACCAAGATCCCGGTCCGCTTCATCGCCCCCTGGTCCTCCCGGGTCGGCGACATCACCAACGTCCAGTGGGTGAACATCATCAACGGCAAGGCGCCGGCGCAGACGGCGGTGCCCACAATGTTCGCCGACATCAACAAGACGATCAAGGAGAATCCCGTAGGCTGATCGTCCATGACCAGGCTGCGCAACGATCGCCATCTCAGCGTCGCCGGATTGCAGACCATGATCGACAACGGTGAGATCGACACCGTGATCGTCTGCTGCACCGACATGCAGGGACGGTTGCAGGGTAAGCGGATGCACGCCGGCTATTTCGCCGACGGGGTGTTGGCGCACGGCACCGAAGGCTGCAACTACCTGCTCGCCGTCGATATCGAGATGAACACCGTCGACGGTTACGCGATCTCGTCCTGGGAGCGCGGCTACGGCGACATGATCTTCGCCCTGGACCTCGACACGCTGCGGTTGCTGCCCCATCAGCCGGGCACCGCGATGGTGCAGTGCGACCTGACCTGGCTGGACGGCGCCCCGGTGGTGGAGTCGCCACGGACGATCCTGAAGACCCAGCTCGACCGGCTGGCGAAGCTCGGCTACCAGGCGCTGGCGGGCACCGAGCTGGAGTTCATCGCCTTCGACACACCGTACGCCGATGCCTGGCGGCAGGGTTACCGCGATCTGGTGCCCTCCACCAGCTACAACGTCGACTATTCGATCCTCGGCACCACTGCGGTCGAGCCGCTGCTGCGCGAGATCCGCAACGCCATGTACGGAGCAGGCATGACGGTTGAATCGGCCAAGGGCGAGTGCAACCCCGGCCAGCAGGAGATCGGCTTCCGCTACGCCGAGGCGCTGACCACCGCCGACAACCACGTCGTCTACAAGACCGCGGCCAAGCAGATCGCCGCCCAGCACGGCAAGTCGATCACCTTCATGGCCAAGTACAACGAGCGCGAAGGCAATTCCTGCCACATCCACCTGTCGCTGCGTGGCACCGACGGCCGGCTGGTCTTCGCCGACGACACCGGCCGGACCGAGCTCTACGATCACTTCATCGCCGGGATCCTGACGACGATGGCCGACTTCACCCTGCTCTACGCGCCCAACATCAACTCCTACAAGCGCTTCGCCGACGGCTCCTTCGCACCGACAGCGATCGGCTGGGGCGTCGACAACCGGACCTGCGCCGTACGGCTGGTCGGACAGGGCGAGTCGGCCCGACTGGAGAACCGGGTCCCCGGCGGTGACGTCAACCCCTACCTCGCCCTGGCGGCGATGATCGCCGGCGGCCTGCACGGCATCGAGCACGAGTTGCCGCTGCCGGCAGAGGTGCAGGGCAACGCGTACGAGTCGGGTCTGCCGAGGGTGCCCCAAACGCTGCTGGCCGCCCGGGACGCCTTCACCCATTCGGCGATCGCCCGGGAGACCCTTTCTGACGCCGTGGTCGATCACTACACCACCATGGCCGATGTCGAGCTCGCCGCCTTCGGCGCTGCGGTCACCGACTGGGAGTTGCGGCGCAGCTTCGAGAGGATGTGACCATGCAGAGCTTCAGCGTGATCAATCCCGCGACCGAGGAGCAGATCACCGAGGTCGCGATGACTTCCCTCGAGCAGACCGACGCGGCGATCGAGCGAGCTCATCGCGCCTTTCCGGCCTGGCGCGACCTGGCGCCCGGTGACCGGGCCCGGCTGCTGCGCCGCTTCGCGGCGGTCGTCGATGACCATCTCGGCGAGCTGGCGGATCTGGAGGTGCGCAACTCCGGGCATCCGATCGGCAACGCCCGCTGGGAGGCCGGCAACGTCCGGGACGTGATCAACTACTACTCGGCGACGCCGGAGCGGCTCTTCGGCCGGCAGATCCCGGTGCCCGGTGGAGTGGACATCACCTTCCGCGAGCCGCTCGGCGTGGTCGGCGTGATCGTGCCCTGGAATTTCCCGATGCCGATCGCCGGCTGGGGCTTCGCGCCGGCCCTGGCGGCCGGCAACTGCGTCGTGCTGAAACCGGCCGAATGGACACCGCTGACGGCGCTCCGGCTGGCCGAGCTGGCGCTCGAGGCGGGTATCCCGGAAGGCGTCTTCACCGTGCTACCCGGCGAGGGCCCGGTGGTCGGGAACCGGTTCGTCACCCATCCGCTGGTCCGCAAGGTCACCTTCACCGGATCGACAGCGGTCGGGAAGAAGATCATGGCCGGGTGCGCCGGCCAGCTCAAGCGGTGCACCCTCGAGCTCGGCGGCAAGAGCGCCAACGTGATCTTCGCCGACGCCGACCTCGAGACCGCCGCGGCCGCAGCCCCGGGGGCGGTCTTCGACAACTCCGGCCAGGACTGCTGCGCCCGATCCCGGATCCTGGTCCAGTCCTCGGTCGTCGACCGCTTCCTGGAACTGCTCGAGCCGGCGGTCAAGGCAGTGCCGGTCGGCGATCCGGCCGACCCGGCAACCGCGATGGGGCCGCTCGTCTCGGCCCGGCACCTGGAGCGGGTCCGCGGCTATCTGGACGGCGCCGATGTCGCCTACACCGGCAGTGCTCCGGACGGACCGGGTTACTGGATGCCGCCGACCGTGCTGCTCGGCCGCTCAACCACCGACCGCACCTGGCGCGAAGAGATCTTCGGCCCTGTCGTCTCGGTACTCCCGTTCGCCGACGAGGCAGACGCGATCCGGCTGGCCAACGACAGCGACTACGGGCTGTCCGGTTCGATCTTCACCCGTGATCTTGGTCGGGCGCTGCGGGTCTCCCGCGGCATCCAGGCCGGCAACCTGAGCGTCAACTCCCACTCCTCGGTGCGCTACTGGACCCCGTTCGGCGGCTACAAGCAGTCCGGGCTCGGCCGCGAACTCGGACCGGACGCTGCGGACGCGTACACCGAGGAGAAGAATGTCTTCTTCAGCCAGGAGTGAAAGGAATGCGATGACCGGCCCTTCGACCAGCTCAGGGACCTTGACCGGCTCAGCACGCGTACAGGACAAAGTCGCGGTGATCACCGGCGGTTGTTCCGGGATCGGGCTGGCTACCGCCCGCCGGCTGGCCGCCGAGGGCGCCCGGGTCGTGATCGGCGATATCGACGACCGGCGCGGCCCGGAGCTCGCCGACGAGCTCGGCGGACTCTACCGACGCACCGACGTCACCGATCCCGGACAGGTCACAGCGCTTTTCGCCGCGGCGAGGGACACGTACGGATCCCTGGACATCGCGTTCAACAACGCGGGCATCTCACCGCCGGAGGACGACTCCATCCTGGACACCGACCTCGACGCCTGGAACAAGGTGCAGCAGGTCAACCTGACCAGTGTCTACCTGTGCTGCAAGGCGGCACTGTCGATCATGACCGAGCAGGGTCGCGGATCGATCATCAACACCGCGTCCTTCGTCGCGGTTATGGGCGCCGCGACTTCGCAGATCTCCTACTCCGCTTCCAAGGGCGGGGTGTTGTCGATGACCCGGGAGCTCGGCGTCCAGTTCGCCCGATCCGGGATCCGGGTCAACGCGCTCTGCCCGGGACCGGTCAACACTCCCCTGCTGCAGGAGCTTTTCGCCTCCGATCCGGAGCGCGCCGCACGCCGGCTGGTGCACGTCCCGATGGGCCGGTTCGCCGAGCCGGAGGAGATCGCCAATGCGGTGCTCTTCCTGGCCTCGGACGAGTCGAGTTTCATCACTGCCAGCACCTTCCTGGTCGACGGCGGTATCTCCGCGGCCTACGTCACGCCCCTGTGATCACGGAGCTGTCATGAGCACACCGGTGATCGGCCTGTCCTGCTATCGGGAGGATGCGACCTGGGGCGTCTGGACCACCCCGGCCGATCTGCTCCCCCGCACCTACACCGGATCGGTGGAGCGGGCCGGCGGCCTGCCGGTCATGCTGCCGGCGGCAGCTCCCGCACTGGCCTCGGCGATCGTGGCCCGACTCGACGGGCTGATCATCACCGGAGGCCCGGACGTCGACCCGGCCCGCTACGACACCGCGCCGCATCCCCGGACCCAGGCGTCCCGGCCGGACCGCGACGCCTGGGAGCTGGCGCTGCTGGATGCGGCCGCAGCGATCGGGCTGCCGACTCTCGGCATCTGCCGCGGCGCGCAGGTGATGGCGGTGCACGGCGGCGGCACCCTGCACCAGCACGTGCCGGAGTTGATCGGCCACGAGCAGCACTCCGGCGACGGATCGACCTTCACCGAGACGACGGCAACCGTCGATCCGGCCAGCAGGGTCGCCGCGCTGATCGGGCCGCGCATCGACGACTGGTGTGCGGCGGTCAGCTGCCACCATCACCAGGCCATCGACTCCCACCCGGGTTTCACGGTGTCCGCGCGGTCCGCCGACGGCACCGTCGAGGCCATCGAGCAGGAGGGCGACCGCTTCTACCTGGGCGTCCAGTGGCACCCGGAGGAGCGCCAGGACGCCGGCCTGTTCGTCGGCCTGGTCACTGCAGCTGCCGAATACGCCGGAAGATCACAGCCCGCTGCACGATGAAGTTGACGGTCGTCGCGACTCCCTGGGCGATCACGAACGCGCCCACCTGGACCACGATCAGCGGCCAGCCCCAGCCCTGAAACAGCGGGAACAACACGGCGAACAGGCCGACCTGGACGAAGAACGTACAGCCGTAGAGCACCAGCACCCCGAGGAAGCGACGGGTCGAGGGGCCGGCACGGAAGGTCCAGCGGCGGTTGATCGCGTACGCCGTCGCGGTGCCGCAGACGAACGAGATCGCCTTGGCCGGGGTGTGCCCCAACCCGAGGTGCATCAGCAGCACCAGGATCCCGAAATCCACCACCGCCGAGAGCGCGCCGGTCAGGACGAATCTGACCATCTGCACGCTGAGCCGGTGATGGTGCTGGGGATCTGGCACCCGACAAGGGTAGACGCCCGAGCTCTTGAGATGCTGTGCGTCAACAAACCAGAGGGAGACGTGTCGCAGAGATGTCAGGGCCGGAATTGTCCCGCGTGGCCGCGCCGCGATCAGTACTCCCGTACAACGCGTTGATCTGGCTCGCCGTCGCCACCTTCTCCAACGGCATCGACGGCTACGTGCTGGCCGGGCTGTTGCCGCAGATCTCCCACGGCCTAGGCGTCAGCAACGCGGCCGCCGGCCAACTGGTGTCGGTCTTCGCACTCACCGTCGCCTTCTCCGCACCGGTCCTCGGCGCCGTGACCAGCGGCTGGGAGCGGCGGCGCACGATCGTCGGCTCGATCGCCTTCTTCGTGATCGGCAACCTGATCACCGCCCTGGCTCCGGTGTATCCGATCGCGGTCTGCGGCCGCGTGATCGCCGCCCTGGGTGCGGCGGTGATGAACGCCGCCATCACCGGTTACGTGATCCACCTGGCGCCGGTCGAGCACCGCGGCAAGGCGCTGTCCTTCGTGCTCGGCGGCTGGATGACCGCGACCGCGCTGGGCGTCCCAGTCGGCCTGCTCCTCGGCCAGTCGGACTGGCGCTTCCCACTGATCATGGTCGCCGTGGTCGGCACCGTGGCCCTGGTCGGGATCATGATCAAGCTGCCGCATCTGCAGTTGCCGCCCGGCTCGCTGCGGGAGCGACTCCGGCCACTCGGGACGCCCCGGCTGGTCGCCGGGCTGTTGGTCTCCACCGGGATCCTCTGCGCCAGCTACACCTGTTTCACCTATGCGGTGCTGATCCTGACCGGTCCGCTGCATCTCGGCGCCCACGGGTGGAAGATCATCGTGGTCATGTTCGGCTACGGCCTGGCCTCCATGGTCGGCAACTGGGTGACCGGGCGACTGGTGGACCGCTTCACGCCTGTCAGGATCTTGACCATCTGGCTGATCGGCCTCTTCGTCAACGCCGTCACCGGGGCGATCAGCATCAGTACGGCCTCGGCGGCCAGCCTGGTGGTGCTGGCGCTGGTGTGGTTCTTCGCGGCCGGGATCGGCAACGGCGGCGCAGCGGTCCCGCAGCAGGCCCGGCTGGCCTCGATGGCGCCCGATTCGGCGGCCATCGTGATGGCGCTCAACGGCAGCGCGATCTCACTCGGCTCGGCGCTGGGCGGCGGGCTGGGGGGCCTCACCCTGGCCGCGGGAAACCCGCCGCACCGGTTGCTGGTGGTCGCGGCCGGGATCCTGCTGCTCACCCTGTGCCTGCACGCGGCGGTGGTGCGGATCAGCCGCCGCCGGGCACCGGCACTAGGGTGATGATCATGTTCTCGAACCTGAGCGCTGGAGCTCTCGGACTGTCCCTCGACCACACCCAGGCGATCGACCTGGCCGCCAAGCACGGCTTCGGCGGCGTCGATCCCGATCTGGCCTACCTGCGCGGTCTCGGCAGCAAGGCTGCGATCGCCGAACATGCCGCCTCGGTGCAGGAGCGCGGCCTGAGCTGGGGCATCTCGAACGTGCCCGTCGCCCTCACCGCACCCGCCGAGGAGTTCCGTGCCTCGCTGGACGGTCTGCCGGAGACCCTCGGCCTGCTGAGTGCGGCCGGGGTCACTCGCGTCGGCACCTGGGTCCGGCCGATGCACGACGATCTGTCCTACCGGCGCAACTGGGTGCTGCACGTCAGCCGGCTGCATCTGGTCGCCGACCTGCTCGCCGACGCCGGGCTGCGGCTCGGCCTGGAGTACATCGGCCCGAAGACCTTCTGGTCGACCGAGCGCTTCGCTTTCATCCACTCGATCGGCGAGGCGCTGGAGTTGATCGCCGACGTCGGCAAGCCCAACATCGGACTCATCCTGGACAGCTACCACTGGTACACCGCGGGCGAGTCGGCCATCGATCTGGTCGGGCTGACCGATGCCGACATCGTCTCGGTCGACATCAACGACGCCCGTGACGACCGGCAGCGCGATGAGCAGCAGGATCTCGACCGCCGCCTGCCCGGATCAACCGGGGTGATCGATCTGGCCGGCTTCATGGACGCCGTCCGGGCGGCCGGCTACAGCGGCCCGGTCAAGGTCGAACCCTTCATGAAATCACTGGCCGAGCTGCCGGTGGACGAGGTGCTGGCCGACGTCTCGTCGCGGCTGGACCGGGCGATCAACGGCCCGGCCGCGTAGCGCTCAGTCCGACCAGCGGGGTTGCCGCTTCTCGACGAACGCGGCGACCCCCTCGGCCCGGTCCGCGGAGAAGGCGGTGTCCCGCCAGGCCCGGTCCTCGACCTCGAGTGCTTCGGCGATCGGCAGGTCGAAACCCTCCCGCAACGCCCGCTTGGCGTTGCGCAGCCCGACCGGCGACTTCCGGGCGATCTCGGCGGCGAGTTCTCGCGCTGCCTGCGCGGCGGTGCCGGCGGTCGTACGACGGTCGGCGAGCCCGATCGCGTACGCCTCGTCCGCCGGGACCCGGCGGGTGGTGAAGATCAGGTCGGCGGCCCGGTTGAGTCCGACCCGCCGGGACAGCAGCTGGGTGCCACCACCGCCGGGGATCACCCCGACGCCCACCTCGGGCAGCGCGAAGACCGCGGTGTCGGAGGCGATGATCAGGTCGCAGGACAGTGCGAGCTCGCAGCCGCCGCCGAGCGCAAAGCCTTCCACCGCAGCGATCGTCGGTATCGGCAGCTCGAGCACCGAGTTGTACGCCCGCCGGGAGACCGGCCGTTGAGCCGCGAGCTCGTCATCGGACAGCGCGTTGCGTTCCTTCAGGTCCGCACCGACGCAGAACGCCTTGGCGATCGCGCTCGACAAGATCACCACCCGAACACCGTGATCATCGGCGAGACCGGCGCAAGCGCTGTCGATCGCCCGGGCCTGAGCGGTATCGACCGCGTTCAACGCCTCCGGCCGATCCATCACGATCTCGGCGACGTGATCACCAGGTCGCTCGACTCTGATGGTCATCGGCCACCTCCCCGAAGAGCAGTTCGGTCATGATCAGATGCACTCGCCGGACCTCCGGCACGTCGTCCAGGACGACGGTGCCGTTCTCCCCCGCTGTCTGGATCCTCAGCGTGCCGCAGCCGAGGATCCGGTCGGTCAGGCTCCGGTCGTAACTGACATCGTTGACCCGGACCAACGGCAGGTCGGTGCCGGTCTTGGCGACGATGCCGGTCCGAGTGATGACCCTGCGGTTGGTGATCGTGTAGGTCGTGGTCCGCCACCGCAGGAAGGGCACCAGGCACCACCAGATCCACAGCACCAGGCCGACGACGATCACGACGTACTGACCGATCGGCGTCATGTCCGCCGGCACCAGGGCGCAGCCGAAGCCGACGGCCGCGGCCAGCAGGATGAACAGCAGCGCCGCGGGGATCAGCTTCTTGGCATGGGTCCGCACCTGGACCTCGACATGCTCGCCCTCGCCGAGCAGTTTCCGCGGCAGACCCATGACAGCCACGGTACCCACCCCTCAGCGCAGGTGGGTGATATCGCCGGCGCCGAACACCTGGGTGCCGTCCGCGGTCCGCACCACCAACCGGCCGTCCGCGTCCAGAGCGGTCGCCTGACCGGTGACCGATTCGCGCTCCGACAGCACTACCCGGACCTCGCGGCCGATGGTGGCGCAGCGCTCGACATAGGCCCGCCCGAGGGCGTCAGCGTCGAAATCGTCGTGCCAGTTCGCGTACAGCAGCGCGAAGGCGCGCAACACCGTCGCCGCGATGCTGGTCTTGTTGCGCGTGCTGGCGCCGCACAGCAGTAACGAGGTCGCCCACGGGACCGGCAACTGGTCCTCGGTCAGGTCGGTGTTGATCCCGACGCCGATCACGCAGCCGAGCCCCTGCGGGGTGCTGACCTGCTCGGCCAGGATGCCGCAGAGCTTGCGGTCACCGACCATCACGTCGTTGGGCCATTTCAGCACCGTGGGTACACCGGTCGCCCGCCGGATCGCCTCGGAGACCGCCATGCCACAGATCAGCGGCAGCCAGGTCCAGCGCTGCCAGCCAGGCCCGTCCTGAAGGTCGCCGGGCACCACCAGCATCGACATCGCCAGACTGCTCCCGGGCGGCGCGGACCAGGTCCGGTCCAGCCGTCCGCGACCGCTGGACTGGTAGCTGGTCAGCAACACCGAACCATGGCCCGCGTCCCCGACCGCCGCGCGCGCCGCCAGGTCGGCATTGGTGGAGCCGGTCTCGGCGACCACGTCGACCTGACGCCACAGGCCCTCACCGACGACCAACTCACGCAGCCGGTCTGCATCCAGCGGATCCGCGTCATACATGTCGTCGGACACTACCGACCCACCCGTTAGGGTCATGCTCATGCCCGACCTGCACACCACAGCCGGCAAGCTGGCCGACCTCGAGCAACGCCTCACCGAAGCCGTCCATGCCGGGTCGGCCGATGCGATCGAGAAGCAGCATGCCCGCGGAAAACTGACCGCCCGGGAGCGGATCGAGTTGTTGCTGGACGAGGGCTCGTTCACCGAGATCGACGAATTCGCCCGCCACCGGTCGACCTCCTTCGGGATGGAGAAGCGGCGGCCGTACGGCGACGGAGTGATCACCGGCTTCGGCACCGTCGACGGAAGGCCGGTCTGCGTCTTCTCCCAGGACTTCACGGTCTTCGGTGGATCGCTGGGCCAGGTCTACGGGGAGAAGATCGTCAAGGTGATGGACTTCGCCCTCAAGACCGGCTGCCCGCTGATCGGCATCAACGATTCCGGCGGTGCCCGGATCCAGGAAGGTGTCGTCTCGCTGGGCCTGTACGGCGAGATCTTCCGCCGCAACACCCACGCCTCCGGTGTGATCCCGCAGATCTCGTTGATCATGGGACCGTCCGCGGGTGGCGCGGTCTATTCGCCGGCGATCACCGATTTCACGATCATGGTCGACAAGACGTCGCAGATGTTCATCACCGGTCCGGATGTGATCAAGACCGTCACCGGCGAGGACGTCACCATGGAGGATCTCGGCGGCGGCCGGACCCACAACACCACCTCGGGCAACGCGCACTATCTCGGCGCCGACGAGGAGGATGCGATCGGCTATGTCAAGGACCTGCTGGGCTACCTGCCGCAGAACAATCTCGAGGAGCCGCCGGTGCTGCCGGCCGACGTCGATCTCGAGATCGACGATCATGATCGCGAGCTGGATGCGCTGGTCCCGGACTCTCCGAACCAGCCGTACGACATGCACGACGTGATCACAAGTGTGCTGGACGACGAGGAGTTCCTGGAGACCCAACCACTGTTCGCGACCAACATCATCACCGGTTACGGCCGGGTCGAGGGTCGCTCGGTCGGCATCGTCGCCAACCAGCCGTCGGTGCTCGCCGGCTGCCTGGACATCAACGCCTCCGAGAAGGCCGCCCGCTTCGTCCGGACCTGCGATGCCTTCAACGTCCCGGTGGTCACGTTCGTCGACGTGCCAGGCTTCCTGCCCGGCACCGACCAGGAGTGGAACGGGATCATCCGCCGCGGCGCGAAGCTGCTCTTCGCCTACGCGGAGGCGACCGTTCCGCTGGTCACCGTGATCACCCGGAAGGCGTACGGGGGTGCGTACGACGTGATGGGTTCCAAGCACTTGGGTGCCGACATCAACCTGGCCTGGCCGACCGCCCAGATCGCCGTGATGGGCGCCCAGGGCGCGGTCAACATCCTGTATCGCCGGGAGCTGGCCGAGGCCGAGGATCCGGACGCCCGGCGTGCGGAGTTGATCACCGAGTACGACGAGGAGCTGGCCAACCCGTATCTGGCCGCCGAGCGGGGGTTCGTCGACGCCGTGGTCGCGCCGCACCAGACCCGGGTCGAGATCACCAAGTCGCTGCGGCTGCTGCGGACCAAGCGCGAGCAGCTGCCGCCCAAGAAGCATGGGAACATTCCGCTATGAACGAGCCCGTGATCACGTTCCTGGGCGGCAGTCCGACCGTCGAGGAGATCGCGGCCGTGGTCACGGCGCTGCTCGCCCGATCCGGCTCCCAGCCGGCGCAACCAGAGCCGCAGCAGTCCAGCTGGGCGGCGTACTGGCGCAGTGTCGGCGCCCCGATCCAACCGGGACCGGGCAAATGGCAGGCGGCCGTACGGGGCTGGTGACCGATGCAATGACTGCCGAGGTCTGTCCCTAGACTTCAGCAGTGACCGCGACTTCTGCAGCTGCGGCCCTTGCGGTCGATCGGGCCCGGGTCGCGACCTTCTCGGTGTTCGGCTTCAACGGGCTGCTTTTCGCCAGCTGGTCGGCCCGCCTCCCCGCAGTCGCAGGCATCTTCCACCTCTCCCCCGGCGGCCTCGGACTGTTGCTGCTGATGACCGGTCTCGGATCGGTCGTCGGACTTCCCCTGGCGGGCGGTCTGGCGGGCCGGTTCGGCACCGCAGCAGCCATCCGGATGGCCGGTGCACTGCTCGGCACGGCGATGCTCGTGGTGGCCTTCAGCCTGATCTTCGGCTGGCTGATCCCCTGCGGCATCGCGCTCTTCGGCTATGGCTTCGGGATGGGCATCTGGGACGTCTCGCAGAACATCGAGGGCGCCGAGGTCGAACGCCGGGGCACGAAGACGATCATGCCCAAATTTCATGCCGCGTTCAGTGGCGGCGCATTCGCCGGCGCTCTGCTGGGCGGGCTGCTCGCGCGCCTGGGCGTTCCCTTGTGGCTGCACCTGATGGCGGTCGTCGCTCTCGGCGCCATCCTGATCATGATCGCCACCCGGTCCTTCCTGCCGGCGCACGTCGACCACGACGCACCGAGGACTTCCCGGTGGAAGCCGTGGACCGAACCGCGGACCTTGCTGATCGGCCTGGTGGTGCTGGCCGCGGCATTGACCGAGGGATCGGCCAACGACTGGGTGGCCAAGGCAACGGTGGACAGCTTCCACGTCGGCGGCTCCGGCGGCGCGATCATGTTCGCGGTCTTCGTGGCCTCGATGACGATCTTCCGGTATGCCGGCAGTGCGCTGCTGGACCGCTTCGGCCGGGTGCCCGTGCTGCGGGGCTGCCTGACGGCGGCGATCGTCGGCCTGCTCATCTTCGTGTTCGCCCCGAATCCGTATCTCGCAGCAGTCGGGGCGGTTCTGTGGGGTGCGGGCGCTGCCCTCGGATTCCCGGTCGGGATGTCGGCAGGCGCCGACGACCCCGTGCATGCCGCGGCCCGGGTCCCGGCGGTCTCGACGATCGGCTATGCCGCCTTCCTGGTCGGACCGCCGGTGCTCGGTTTCATCGGGAACCACGTCGGCGTCCGGCATTCGCTGCTGGTGGTCGCGGTGGTCTGCGTGGTCTCGTTGCTCAGCGCCCCGGCCGTCCGTCCGCCCCAGAATCAGGAGCAACGCTCCCGGTAGGGTCCCCCTCATGAGCCGACCCATCGACGACATTGCCGAGACCTATGTCGCGGACAGCATCGCCCAGCATCCGACGCTGGCCACCGCGCTGGGAATTCCCGGTTACGACGATCAGTGGGACGACTTCTCCCCGGACGGTTTCGCCGCAGTCGCCGATCGGGACCGGCGGGCTTTGGCGGCGCTCCATGCCGCGACACCGTCCGACGAGCGCGAGAACACCGCCAAGGAAGCGATGATCGAACGGCTGGGCCTGCAGACCGAGATGTACGAGGCGCACATCACCACCAGCCGGGTCAGCGTGATCGCCGATGCCGCCCACGAGGTCCGCGAGACCTTCGACCTGATGCCGACCGACAGCCCGGAGGCATGGCGCAACATCGCCGCCCGGCTGCGTACGGCCGGTACGCCGTTGGCGCAGACCCGACAGACGCTGTCCGCGGAGGCCGCGCAAGGCAACGTCTCCGCGCTGCGGCAGATCAACGGCGCCGCGGAGCAGATCCGCAGCTGGACCGGCGAGACCGGCTCGCACGACTTCTTCGACGAGCTGGTGTCGTCGATGCCCGCCGAATACGGCGACACACTGGCCGGTGAGCTGCAGGAGGCAGCCGGAACCGCACGGCGGGCGTTCACCGATTTCGCCCGCTGGCTGGAGACCGATCTCGCCCCGAAGGCACCGACCCTGGACGCCGTCGGCGAGGAGCGCTATGCGCTCAACAGCCGCTACTTCCTCGGCGCGACCGTCGATCTGCACGAGACGTACGAATGGGGTTGGGCCGAGCTCGAACGGCTGCAGGACCAGCAGAAGCAGATCGCCCGGGATCTGTACGGACACAGCGATATCAAGGCCGCTTACGAGGCCCTGGATGCCGACCCGAGCCGCAAGATCAACGGTGCCGAGGCCTTCCGGGATTGGATGCAGGGTCTCGCCGATCAGGCGCTTGCTGATCTTGCCGACACCCATTTCGACATCCCGGAGCCGATCCGCAGGATCGAATGCTGCCTGGCCCCCACCCATGACGGCGGGATCTATTACACCGGTCCGACCGAGGACTTCTCCCGACCGGGGCGGATGTGGTGGGCGGTGCCGGAGGGCATCGACGACTTCTCCACCTGGAAGGAAGTCACCACCGTCTACCACGAGGGTGTGCCGGGACATCACCTGCAGGTGGCGCAGAACGCATACGCCAAGGACCAGCTGAATCGCTGGCAACGCCTGCTGTGCTGGGTTTCCGGTCATGGTGAGGGTTGGGCGCTCTACGCCGAGCGACTAATGGATGATCTTGGCTATCTCAGCGATCCGGGCAACCGGATGGGCATGCTGGACGCGCAGGCGTTCCGGGCGATCCGGGTGATCATCGACATCGGCATGCACCTGCAGTTGAAGATCCCGGACCTGAATCCGTGGGGCTTCCGGCCGGCTGAGCGGTGGACGCCACAGGCCGGGCTCGAATTCCTCCTGCAGAATCTGGCCACCGACGAGCCGACGCTGCGCTTCGAACTGGATCGCTACCTGGGCTGGCCGGGTCAGGCACCCTCGTACAAGGTCGGCGAACGGATCTGGCTGCAGGCCCGTGACGAGGCCCGCCGGCGGTCCGGCGCGGACTTCGACCTGCGCAAGTTCCATGCCGATGCACTCAACCTCGGTCCGATGGGACTCGACCCACTGCGGTCGGCCCTTTCCCGGATCTGATGGCGCGGATCTGATGCGGTTCGTGCTGGCATCCCAGTCCCCTGCCCGGCTGGCGACCCTGCGGTCCGCGGGGATCCAGCCGGAGGTGATCGTCTCCGGCGTCGACGAGTCCGGCGTGACCGCGGCCGATCCGGCTGGGCTCGCGCAGACGCTGGCCCGGCTCAAGGCCGAGGCCGTGGTTGATCAACTCCTGGACACCCCCGGGCCGGTGATCGTCGTCGGCTGCGACTCGGTGCTGGAACTCGACGGGGTCGCGTACGGGAAACCCTGGACAGCCGACGTCGCCGTCGAACGCTGGCGGATGATGCGCGGCCGTTCGGGCGTGCTGCACACCGGCCATCAGTTGATCGTGATCGATAACGACGCGATCGTGCATGCCGAGGGCCGCGGAGCGACGACCGTGGTGCATTTCGCCGACCTGAGCGACGCCGAGATCGATGCGTACGTGGCCACCGGTGAGCCGCTGGTGGTCGCCGGCAGCTTCACCCTGGACGGTCTCGGCGGCGCGTTCGTGACCGGTATCGAGGGCGATCCGCACAACGTGGTCGGCATCAGCCTGCCGCTGTTGCGCGAGATGATCATCGACGCCGGCCACACCTGGCAGGAGTTGTGGACAGGTCCCGGTCAGCCAGGGGCGTGACGCCAACTCCGGGTGTCGGCTCCGATCCCGATATCAAGATCATGGATGAACGCGCGGAGTCGCAGCTCGGCCGGACTCGGTTCAGACCGCTGTGGCGGTCCCGATGACCGGGCCGATGATGTCGCCGACCAGATCGTCCGGGTGAATTCGTTGCAGCCCAGGGCATGCGTGCCGGTCTGGTTAACGACGTAGACATACCCGTACGGCGATCGCCACAGATACGTGCCTGGAGCCGGCTGGCAGACCTGCCAGCCACCGTGGGTCCGCACCCGATGCTCGTGCCGGCCCAACGGCCCAAGGTTTCCTACCCAGGTCTGGCCCGGCGGACCTGCCGACCGGTACGGCACCGTGTGATCAAGATCGGTTCGACGGGAGACGGTCGTCGACCACGGAAAGCAGCTCGCCGGCGACCGTGCGAAGATCGACTCCCGCATCCTGGCCGGCACCTCGTAGGTATCGGTCGGCGTCAGATCGTTGGCGTCGATGATCGGCTGCACCCGCAGTTGGACCCCCGAGCCCAACCAGCGGCGGACCTGCTCGGCGATCATCGGGCCGACATCCTCGACCCGGCAGATCCCCAGCCCCGACCGCAGCGTCTCCTCGGCGATATGCACGTGCAGGATGGCCCGCGGCAGCAGCTTGGACAGGTCGGCCTTCAGCAACCACTCCGAAACCGAGCGAGGCACCGGACCGCCCAGAGGATCATCCGGACGCGGCGTCACCACCGGTCGGCGAGTCTCCTCGTCCAACTCGACCAGCTCCTGAAGTGGCTCTCCGATCTCACCACTGCCGGCCAACACCTGCGCCGCCAGCAACGGCTGGGCCAGTACTCCCACCGACTGTGCCCGGAACTCCTGCGTCGATTCCGACTCCCGGTCGCCAACGCCGGGGATGGACTCTCCAGCCCGGTCCGCCGCCTCCAGGATGGCTGATGTGCGCGCGATGGAATCCTCGAACAGATTCGCATCCGCAGCGTCGACGCGCATCCGGATCGTCTTCGTGCCATGCCGCGGGCGACGAGACACCTCGACGTAGCGATCACGCTTGGCCTTCTCAGCCAACCGGATCGCGCGCCCCGGGTCTGCGAGCAGAATCCTCGACTCCAGGTAATCGGAGAACCTCTGCCAGGGCATCGATTCCACCGACTCCCACACATCGGCGTCCACCTGTGCCGCAGCATCCACCGACAATTCCCGGGTGCGGCTCGCGATCCTGCGTGCGCGCCACGCATGCACCCGGCCCTCGAGAACCAACTCCCACAGCCGCGGTAACCGATAGCGCAGGTCGAGGCTGTCGGCGACCAGGTCCCGCGCCTGCCAGTCCGCCAGTCCCAGCACCGCACCGAGCTCAACCGGAGCGAACTCGGCCACCTCGGGTGTCCCGGCTCCGCCCAACCGGATCCGCCTTTCCAGACCCGGGACGACACCTGATTGCACCGCTTCGCCGGGATTCTGGACCGCCCAGTGCACCGTCAGCTCGATCTGGGTGCAGCCCTCGCGAATCTCCCGGAGCACGGACTGCTCCAGGGCGGCAAGTGTCTCCTGCCGTCCCAAGCCACCGAGCACCGGTTCGTCCATGACAACCACGCTAGACGGAGGCTCTGACATTCCTTCTCGACGTGATGAGGAGCCTGTGGAAACCTCTGCTGCAATGAACATTCCCAGTGCACAGCAGCTCGCTGAGTATTCGCTGGCCCAGCAACATCCAGCGACGGCGAGATGGACCCCGCGTAACCTGCGACTCCGGTTGCTCGCACGCGAACACGAGCTCGATGTGCGGATGGCGACCGATCTCGAGTTCGCGGCGATGCGCCGTGAACGGTTCGGACCCGAGCTGCCGACCGAGTACTTCCTCAACACCTGGGAACCGCTCGGTGACGATCTGTCAGCGATGTTGAGTGCGCGATGGAAGGGCGGCGATCCCGGCCGGTCCTTCGTCGATGCCTCCGCACTCAGCCGCGAGATCACCGGCGACTCAGACGTCGAGCTTCTGCGGCACGCGGCCGTTCAGCGGTTCGGTTCGATCCGACCGCATTACGTGCGCTGGTGGAGCCGGCATCCGGCTGGCCACTACCCGCAGACCCGGCAGGACAAGAGATTCCTCGCTGCGCCGATCCGTGATCTCGTCGACGCCGACGTGCCTGCCGCCCTCGGACTCCGGGTCACCCAGGATCTTGACCATTACGACGACGCCTGCGCCGCCTATGCCGCGGTTGATCATGCCCACCCGGAGCATCCTGGTCAGGCAGCGATCGAGTCTGCCGAGGATCTCGACGAGTTGCGCCGGGTCGGAACTCTCTACGACGTGCTGTTGGATGGACGATGGAGTGGCTATGTCGGCGCCGAGCGCGGACACAAGCTGGGATTGGATGGCTACAAGGTCGCGGAGCTGATTCTCACCGAGGCAGCCAGGGGACGCGGTCTGGGCCGCTGCCTGACCACGCTCCTTGCCGAGGCGCTCGTGACGCGGGGCCCATCCGGACATGATGTGATCATCGGAACCATCCACTACGACAATCTCGGCGCCCGCCGGGCGGCCGAGCTCGCGGGCCGGCGCGACATCGGCGGCTGGGTCTGCGCAGCGCTCATTTGAGAGCGTCGGTTGCGGTCAGTACAAGCAGCAGGAGGTTGAGTGCTATCACCAGACCGACGATGACCCAGGCGACCATGATCGTGAATGGCCGGGTCGGAGCGGCGCCTAGCAGCGTACGGTCCTGGGCGATCCGGACCAGCGGGACGAGCGCGAACGGGATCCCGAACGACAAGATCACCTGCGACCAGATCAACAGCTCGGTCGGATCCCAGCCCAGCGCCAACACGATCAGGGAAGGGATCGCCGTCAGCAGCCGCCGGACCAGGATCGGGATCCGGCGGCGGAGCAGCCCGGCCATGATCACCGAGCCGGCGTAGCCGCCGACCGAGGTCGATGCCAGCCCGGATGCCAACAGCGCAACGGCGAACAGCACGGCGATCACCGTGCCGAGCTGGGATTCCAGGGCCTGGTAGGCACCATTCAGCCCACGCACATCCCGGCCGAACAGCGAACTCGCGGACAAGAGCAACATGCCGAGATTCACCGCTCCGGCGACGCCCATGGCGAGCCCGACATCGATCCGGGTCGCCCGCATCAGGCCGGGCAGACGATCAGCACGCACTGGTCCGTGCCGGTCCCTGACCAGTGCCGAGTGCAGGTAGACCACGTGCGGCATCACCGTGGCGCCGAGCATGCCGACCGCCAGTCGGGCACTCTCGGTGCCGCGGAGTCGCGGCACCAGGCCTGCCAACGTCCGGCCGGCATCCGGCGGCCTGACGAACAGCCCGGCCAGGAATCCCAATGTCACAACGGCGAGCAAGCCGGAGATCACCCGTTCGAAGTCCCGCTGCCCGGTCCGGTTCTGGATGATCAACAACGACGTCGAGACCGCGGTCGTGATCAAGGCTCCGATGATCAACGGCAACCGGAACAGCAGTTGCAGGGCGACTGAACCGCCGATGATCTCGGCCAGATCGGTGGCGACCGCGACCAACTCGGCCTGGATCCAGTACGCGATCCGGCTCCCGTGCCGGGTCCGGGAACCGACCAACTCCGGCAACGAGCGGCCGGTGACCAGCCCGACCTTGGCGGACAGGTACTGCACCAACCCGGCGATCAGGGTCGCGCCGACCAGCACCCAAACCAGCAGATAGCCGTAACCGGCGCCGGCGCTGGTGTTCGTCGCGACGTTGCCTGGATCGACATAGGCGACGGCCGCGACGAAGGCCGGGCCGAGCAGCCGGGAGCGGTAGAGCAGCGTCCGGCCGCGCTCCGGCAGTGTCCGGGTCATCCTCCTGCGTTCACCAGATGATCAGCAACCCGCAGCGAATTCGCGAGGATGGTCAGCACTGGATTGACGCCGCCGTTGGTGACGTGCAACGAGCCGTCGGCCACCCAGAGATTGTCGTGTCCCCAGACCTTTCCGTACGGGTCGGTCGCCGAGGTCTTCGGATCGGTGCCCATCCGGCAGGTTCCCGCCTGGTGCTGGCCGGCGCTCGGGCCGGACGGCCCCGGGCCGCCCGGCTCTGCGGAGTAGACGGCGGTCGCACCACTGGCCTCGAGCCACTGCCGCGCCCTGGCCGTCATGTAGTCGCGGGTCCGGGCGTCCTCGGGATGCACCGAACCGGTCAGCACGGCGACCGGATTGCCGAATCGGTCGCGTACGGACGGGTCGAGGCGGACCCGGGCGTCGGCGGTCGTCAGCTCCTGGATCGGGCCGACCACCCGTTCCAACCGACGGGTCCAGTGCCGCATGCCCGCCTTGGCGGCCGTTCCGTACGGCGGGAAGACACCGGATCCGACCAGATAGTCGAAGGTGCTGGCCGGGATCGGTACGAACTCGTTGGCGAGCATTCCCCCACCGACGTGCCCGTCGTTGCCGTGCCGGAAGTCGCAGGTCGCGATCGACGGGCCCGGGCCGTCGAGGCCGAACTGTTCGCCCTCGAAGAGGCCGAGCGCGCCGGCATACAGATGGCCCTGGAGATGGCGGCCGATCTGATCGGTGTTGTTGCCGATCCCGGCGGGTTCCCGGTCCGAGGTGCTGGACAACAGCAGCCGGGCGGTCGCCACCGCACCCGCGGAGATGATCACCTCGCCGGCGGAGATTTCGCGGCGCCAGAGTGTGCCGCCCTGCTCCCCCACGACGGCGACGCCGGTGACCCGGCCGGCCCCGTCCGTGATCAACTTCTCGACGGTCGTCGACTCGATCAGGAAACCGTTCCCGGTCTCCAGCGCAGCCGGGATCGACGTGTTGTGCGATCCGGACTTGGCCTCGACGGGGCAGGCGAATCCCACGCACATGGCGCAGTGGACGCAGCCGGCGCGGCCGGAATAGTCCGTGGAGTTGATCAGCAGCGGCGGCGGCACAGTTCCCCAGCCGAGCTTTGCGGCGCCGGCGGCCAACAACTCCCGTCGGCCGCTGCCGGACACCACCGCCGGCATCGGATAGTCCCGCGACCGGACGCCGGACCACGGGTCGCCCGACGCCAGTCCGCTGACGCCGAAGCGCCACTCGACCTCGCTGTAATAGGGCTCGAGGTCGTCGTAGCTGATCGGCCAGTCGGCCAGCGAACTGCCATCCGGAACGCCGTACGTGCTGGCCATCCGCAGATCCTGCGGGGTGAACCGCCAGGCCTGCGCGCCGTAGACGCGGGTGCCGCCGCCGACGGTGTTGGCATTGTTTGCGGTCGGCCCGGTCAGCGTGCCGAGACCGGCGTCCAACCGCGGGTTGTGCAGATGATCATGATCGAGGACCGAGGTCGCCGGGCCGGTGCCGGACTCGATGATCAATACCGACCGGCCCGACTCGGCGAGGACCTGGGCGACAGCCCCGCCGCCCGCGCCCGAGCCGACGACGATCGCGTCGTAGCGGGTCCTGAGCTCAGCCGGGGTGATCAGGCCGGCGCGATCGAACGGAAGCGCGGGCAGGTCACTGGGCCAGCCACCCTCCGGTTCGGGATGCCAGTCGATCATCTGCCAGGCGGCCGGACGCGGACCGTCACCGTAGTAGCCGTAGTTGACCAGCCGGGCGAACCACGCGACCTCCGGGTCGCCGGCGACCGAGGCCAACGCGGCCTGCTGACCTGCGGCGTCCAGTCCGGTGAAGCCGTTACCGCCGACCTGCCAGGCCGCAGCGTCGATCCTGGCGACGACCGCGTTGATCCGCCGGCTCCACTCCGGCCGCTCGCGCTCGCGGATCCGCTGCAGGAAGTCCAGGCCGCCCGCGGCAGTGGCCGACGGGTAGTCGTCGGCCGGAACGATCGCATCGATCACGGTGCTCAGCAGGTCCGGCGGCGTACTCGCGTTCACGTTGGCGGTCACAGCTACCGGTTATAGACCATCGACCCGCTACGCTGCCGCCCTGGTCCCCGCCCATCGATGTCGTTGACGACGAGGAGTCATCAATGAACCCGCACACCAGTTCCTTGTGGCCGTTGCTGACCCTGCTGGCGCGAGTGCTCGTCGTCGTGGTCGCGGCGGCGATCGTTCCGCTGGTCGGCCACATCAACCCCAACCCGTTCTCGTTCACCACCGACAACATCTTCTGGCTTGCGGCGAACTGGCTCACCGCCGCGGTGCTGACGGTGGTCGCCGGCGCATCCGGCCTGGGCGTCCGACGACACGCCGACCTGCTGCGGACGATCGCGGCCATCGCGATCGCGATCGAACTACTGATCGTGCTGATCATGGTGATCGTGCAGGCGATCGGCGGTGCCCGTCCCGAACTGCTGGCAGCGAGCGTGCTGCGGTTGGTCGCCCTGCTCCTGGCCAGCGTCACGGTCGTCCTCGCCTTCCTGGTGTCCCGCGGCAGCGCCGGCCAGTCGTTGCCGCTGCTGGGCCTCGGCGCTGTCACGCTCGCAGCGCTGGTCGCGGAGCTGGCCGCGATCGTCGACAGCTGGGTGCCGGCCGGGTCGAGCCTCTTCCTCTACGACGCCGAGAATCTGGTCCTTGCCGCCTGCACCGTGGTCGGTGTCTGGTTGGCGATGCGGCTCACCAGGGCCGCTGTCTGGGCCGGCGCCGGAGTCCTCGCGGTGCTCGCCCTGGTCCTGGTCTGGTCCACGATCAGGAACCCGAGCTACAACGTCCCCGCGGCGGTCATCAGCGTGTACGTCATCGAGTCGCTCCTGGCGATCGCCGCCGTCGTGACGGCGATTCTGGCGGCTATGGCGACCAAGCCGGGCCGGGTACCGTCCAATCCAGCCTGAGAGACGGTGTCGGAGAGTTATCCACAGGCCCGTACGGCTACCCTCGGGTCGTTATGTCTGAACAGGTCCGCCAGCCGAGCCGGGTACCGGCAGCGATCCGTGCTGTCCGCCCCCGCCAGTGGATCAAGAACGTCCTGGTGCTGTCCGCTCCGCTGGCGGCCGGCCAGCTGTTCCAGCCGGCGATCCTTCGGTCGGCCGCACTCGCCTTCATCGCTTTCTGCCTGATCAGCGGCTGCGTCTACCTGATCAACGACATCCGCGATGTCGAGGAAGATCGGCTACATCCGCGTAAGCGGTTCCGGCCGGTTCCGGCCGGCCAGTTGTCGATCCGAACGGCCTGGATCGAGGCGGCGATCATCGGTGCCGTCGGGCTGATCATCGGATTCTGGACCTCGCCTCCGCTCGGCGCGACACTGCTGGTCTATCTGGTGCTGCAGATCGGCTACTCGGTCTTCCTGAAGCATCAGCCGGTGATCGACTTGGCAGTCGTCTCCAGCGGGTTCCTGCTGCGGGCCATCGCCGGCGGTGTGGCCGGGCACATTCCGCTCAGCCAATGGTTCCTGTTGGTTGCCTCCTTCGGCTCGCTGTTCATGGTCGCCGGAAAGCGCTACTCCGAGATGCTGTCACTGGGAGCCGACGCGGGGACCCGCAAGTCACTGGCCAGCTACACCGACACCTATCTGCGCTTCACCTGGATGCTCGGCGCCGCGATGGTCCTGATCAGTTACAGCCTGTGGGCCTTCGACAACATCCAGCGCGGCCCGTGGGGCGTCGGTTGGACAGCGATCTCGATTGCCCCCTTCAGTCTCGGACTGCTGCAATATGCCCGGGAGATCGACATCGGTGAAGCCGGTGAACCGGAGGACGTGGTGCTCCGCGATCGCGTCCTGCAAGCCTTCGGACTGCTCTGGCTGATCGTGATCTGCATCGCAGTCTTCGGTCCCCAGTCCCGGTAGCCCGACGAAACGTAGCCCGACGAAACGTAGCCCGACGAAACCACGAGTCAGCAGGGAGAACCATGATCGACGCACTCGGTGTCCCGCAGTCGCTGTTACTGCTCGGCGGCACGTCCGACATCGCGCTGGCGATCGCCCGCCGGTACGCTGCCGCCCGCCCCGGGCTGAAGGTGCTGTTGGCCGCCCGTCCGGGCGATCGGCGTACGACTGCGGCAGCCGACCTGCAGCAGGCCGGTTGCACGGTCACCGAACTGGATTTCGAGGCGACCGACGCCGAGAGCCGCAGGCGGGTGATCGAGCAGGCCTTCGACGCCGGCGACATCGACTGCACGGTGGTGGCGTTCGGAATCCTGGGTGACGCCGAAGCGGCCTGGACCGACCCGGACGCCGCTCTTGCCATGGCGGAGATCAACTACACCGCCCCGGTCCATCTGGGTGCCCTACTGGCAGAACGGCTCCGCGGCCAGGGTTACGGCCAGGTCATCGCCTTGTCCAGTGTGGCCGGCGAGCGGGTGCGCCGTTCCAACTTCGTCTACGGCTCTACCAAAGCCGGTTTCGACGGCTTCTACTCGGGGCTCGGCGAGGCGCTCAAGGCCTTCGGCGGCCGGGTGCTCGTGGTCCGGCCGGGATTCGTCCGGTCCAAGATGACGACCGGCATGGACGAGGCTCCGCTGGCGGTGACGCCCGAGCAGGTCGCCGACGCGACGATCGCGGCGGTCCGCGATCGCAAGGAGCTCATCTGGGTGCCGGCGCCGATGCGGGTCGTGATGTCCGGACTGCGGCACGTGCCGCGGCCGCTCTTCCGGCGGCTGCCGATCTGACTAACCCGGGTCCTTGTGCCCGACGATGTTGATCACGTTGCCGTCGGGTGCCCGGACGAAGAACCGCTGCGGACCCCACGCCTCAGTCGTCAGCGGATGCACGATCTCATAGCCGCGCCGGACCGCCTCCTCGTACGCCTCCTGCACCTGATCACCGACCGCCACGGACAGCACCGAATCGACCGGAGCCGTCGCGTCCCGGGTGACGAGCTGGATCGCCGAACTGCCTCCCGGCAATCGGAACCGGGTCACCCAGTCCAGACCCATGTCGTCGGGGGTCAGACCCAGATAGCCCTGATAGAAGTCCCTGGCCCGGTCAAGGTCGGGGACCGAGAGATTCGCGATGATGTGAGTCGGTTGCACGTCTGTCTCACTCCTGGATGACCTGGTCGACCGCATGCCGTCCGACCGCCGCTAGGACTGGATTGTCGTCCGAATTGGCCAGCAGCGAAAGGCCGAGGCTGAGCGCCCAACCGCGGGCGCGGCGCCAGAGATCAGCATCGTCGCCGGCGATCCGGACGTAGTGATCACGGAATCTGCTGCGCCCGACGGGATCGAAGGCGAGCCAGCCGACGGCCAGATCGGTGGCCGGGTCACCAGCGGTCAGATCACCGAAGTCGATCACCGCCGCCAGTCGGCCGTCCTTGATCAGCAGGTTGGCGGGATGCGGATCGCCGTGCACCCAGACCGGCGGGCCGGTCAGTTCCCGCGTCGTGACCAACTCGTCCCACAGCGTACGCAGTCGGCCGGGCGGGTCCACGATCGCGAACTGCTGCGCCACCAGCTCCGCACGCTGCGCCAGCGGAATCCCCCGGACCGGGTTCACGGGTGCGTCCGGCGGTGCCGGTCGGTGCAGGGCCGCGAAGAAGGCTGCCAGGTCGGCCGCATAGCGGGTGCGCTCGCTGACCGGGATGCCGGATAGCGGATCGCCGTCGAACCAGGGACCGATCGACCACGGCCAGTCGAATCCCGGTCCGGGCCGTCCGGCACGCTCGGGAACCGGGATCGACAGCGGCAGCCGGGGCGCCAACTCCGGCAGCCAGCGCTGTTCCTTGATGATCAACTCCGCCACCAGCTGCCGGCGCGGCAGCCGTACCGTACGCGTCCGGCCGAGCCGGTAGATCACGTTGTCCCAGCCGTTGGCGACCAGCGACAACTCGTCGAGCAGATCGAGATGCTGTTGCCGGATCAGCGCTGTCACCAACTCGGCCGTGACCTCGACCTCGGCTGCCGGCATCCGCATGGAGCCAGGCTAGATCGTCTGGGATCGTTACGGGCACCAGGCCAGGCCGCTCCACCAGGCCCATCTCGACCAGTTGCTCACCCCGAATTTGGTCCGAGTGCGCAGGCTGACCCGGAGTTCGGGTGCCCGGGTCCAGTAGACGCTCGGGTTGTGGTCGTAGGTGCCTTTGCTGACCCAGTGCAGACCGGACACCGGCGCGGTCCAGCGGTAGTCGTTGGTCGGCTCCCAGACACGCGGCTGGATCCGCCCGCCGACACTCGCCTGTCGCAGGTCACCACGGAACCGGACCACTCGGCGATATTGGGAGAACGAGTCGTAGTATCCGGTCCGGCAGGCCTGGCCCTTGACGTGGCGGACGGTCTCGTAGAGCGTCGTCCAACCGGTACCCGCGTGCGCGGGAGCGGACGTGTTGACGATCAGTGCCAGCACAGCCGTCAGCGCGACCGGGATGGCCAGGACCCGACGTACGGAACGTTTGGACATGCTGGCACCCTAACCGACCACAAGCTCACCTTGGGTCGATCAGACCGGCGGCACTCCGTGTCTCTTGATCGAGAAGGTCCGGTCCTTGGTCGCCGCCGCCGCGAAGCGTGCGATCAGTTCGCGACGGACGTCCCGCGGCTCGATGATGCCGTCGATGATCAGATCCGAAGCCAGCCGGAGGATGTCGATGTCGGTCTCGTATTCGGTCTGCAGGCCGGAGACGTACGCCGCCCGTTCGTCCGCGTCGGTGATCTCGGCGATCCGATTGGCATACACCGCGTTGATCGCCGCCTCCGGTCCCATGACGGCGATCTTCGCGGTGGGGAGCGCCAGACAGGCATCGGGTTTGAAGCCGGGTCCTGCCATCGCGTAGAGACCGGCGCCGTACGCCTTGCGGACGATCAGTGACACTGCCGGCACTGTCGCCTCCGCCACGGCGGTGATCATCTTGGCGCCGTGGCGAATGATTCCCATCCGCTCGACCTCGCTGCCGATCATGAAGCCGGGGACGTCGGCGAGATAGAGCAGCGGCATGTTGAACGCATCGCAGAGCCAGATGAACCGGGCGGCCTTGTCGGCGGAGTCGACGAACAGCACTCCGCCCTTGACGGCAGGCTGGTTGGCAACGACCCCGACCGGATTTCCTGCCAGGCTGGCGAATCCGGTCACCAGCTCCGGTGCGAAGAGCGGTTTGGTCTCGAAGAAGCTGTCCGCGTCGATGATCGCCTCGATCACCCGCCGGATGTCGTAACCGCGGGCCTCGTCGGCCGGGACAAGCTCATCGGTGAACTCGCGCGCCGGCTCGGTCGCCTCGCGGGCCGGCGGAAGCGACCGCCAGCTACCGGGCAGATAGCCGAAGAAGTCCTTGGCCTGCTCGATCGCATCCTCGTCGTCGGCCGCGAGTTGATCACCGCAGCCGGAGACGGTGGCGTGCATCCGAGCACCGCCCATCTCCTCCAGGCTGACCCTCTCCCCCACCACCATCTCGGCCATCCGCGGCGATCCCAGATACATCGACGCATTGCCTTCGACCATGATCACCAGATCGCAGAAGGCAGGGATGTAGGCACCACCGGCGGCGCTGGGGCCGAAGAGGCAGCAGATCTGCGGCACCTTGCCGGACAGCGCGACCTGGTTGTGGAAGATCCGACCGGCGCCGCGGCGGCCGGGGAAGAGGTCGACCTGATCGGTGATCCGGGCGCCGGCGGAATCGACGAACCAGAAGATCGGCAACTCGTCGGCCAGCGCGATCTCGGTGATCCGGATGATCTTCTCCACCGTCCGGGCTCCCCAGGAGCCGGCTTTGACACCCGGGTCGTTGGCGACCACCAGGGCCGGGCGGCCGTCGACCAGGCCGCGGCCGGTGACCACGCCGTCGGCGGGCAGTCCGGCTGCCTGGGCGTTGGCGAGCTGACCGTCCTCGACGAAGGTGCCGGCGTCGAAGAGCAGGTTGATCCGGTCCCGGACGTAGAGCTTGTGCTGGCTCTTCAGCTTCGCCGCGGCCCGTTCGGTCGGCGCCAGGGTCGCATCCCGGGCAGCGGCGAGCTCGGTCGCGCGATCGGCCGCGTGATCGGAGCTCACTCGACGTCCAGCCCGAGTCCGCGCGCGATCAGCAGTCGCTGCACCTCCGATGTTCCCTCGCCGATCTCGAGGATCTTGGCGTCCCGATAGAAGCGGGTGATCGGGTACTCCTCCATGAAGCCGTAGCCCCCGAAGATCTGGGCGGCGATCCGGGTCGCGGTGACGGCGTACTCGGTTGCCTGCAGTTTGGCGATCGACGCGGCCCGCTTGTACGCCTTCAGTCCCGGGCCCGTGCCCCGGTCGATCGCGTCGCGCATCGCGGCCGCGGAGTAGACCAGCAGATCCGCGGTGTGAGCCATCACGTCAAGATCAGCGAGCTGGAAGGCGACCGCCTGTTTGCTCCCGATCGGGACACCGAATGCCGTGCGCTCACCGGCGTACTGCAACCCAAGATCACGACAGGCGCGGATGCAACCCAGCGCCAACGCGGCGATCGCGACCCGTCCGTCGTCAAGGATCGCCAGGAATTGGGCATATCCGCGGCCGCGCTCGCCGAGCAGATGATCAGCGGGCACCGCGGCATCGGTGAAGGTCAGCGGGTGGGTATCGGAGGAATGCCAGCCGAGCTTGTCGTAGGCCGGCTCGACGGTGAAGCCCCGTGTGCCGGTGGGCACGATGATCGCCGAGATCTCCGCGCGTCCGTCCGGCCGGGTGCCGGTCCGTGCGGTGACGGTGACCAGCGAGGTCCGGTCGGTGCCGGAGTTGGTGATGAACTGCTTGGCGCCGGTGATCACCCACTGGTCGCCGACCAGCTCCGCCCTGGTCCTGGTCGCCCCGGCATCCGAACCGTTCTCGGGTTCGGTCAGCCCGAAGCCGGCCAGCGCTGTGCCCGCCACCAGATCGGGCAGCCAGCGCTGTTTCTGCTCCGGTGTCCCGAAGGTCGCGATCGGGTTGATGCCCAGCCCGACGGCGGCCTCGACGGTGATGCCCAGCGACTGGTCGACCCGGCCGATCTCCTCGATCGCGATGCACAGGCTGGTGAAGTCTCCGGCACCGCCGTATTCCTCGGGCGCGTGCAGGCCGAAGACCCCGAGCTCGCCCAGCTTGCCGACCGCCTCGGACGGGAATCGGTGCTCGGCGTCCCAGCCGGCGGCGTACGGCGCCACCTCGGCGGCCGCGAAGTCGGCCATCACCGTGCGGAAGTCCTGGTGTTCCTTGTCGGCCACACTGGATTCCTCGGCCATCTCAGGCCTCTGCGGTCTGGCCGGTGACGTCCCACAGATGATGGATGACATCGTGCAGGAAGTATTGGAGGAAACTACGGACGGTGAATTCGGCACCGTCGGAGCGGAATCCTCGGCGCTCCAGCTGGGACTCCTCCAGCGCTCGGATCCTTGCCACCAGGGTCTGGCTGAAACCGGCGATCTCGGCGGCCACCTGGTCGGGATCGAGGCTGAGGTAGTCGGAGGCGATCGCCGTCTCGTCCTGGTCCCAGTTCGCGAACGCCGGATCGTTCTCGACCAGCATCAACACCAGCCGTGCGTCGTACAGCTCGATCAGATCCCGCACATGCGCGCCGTACTCCAACGGCGACCAGACCCGTGGTTCGGGGCGGCGATCGGCTGCCGGATTCTGTGTCAGGATCTGGACCCACTCGACCGCTGCAGCCTCCAGCCGGTCGGCGATCTCAAGAACGTCGAGCGTGCCGGCCGCCAAGCCGCAGTCCGGGCAGCGCATCCGGATCGTCCAAGTCCAGTCCTTGGTATCAGGCACGGGCTGGGCGGACACGGGATGCTCCGGCAGAGACTGCTCCATGGGCACAGAGTATCCCCAGGCCGAGTGCTTCACCTGTGCACAAACAACGCGTTTCGGTGGACGACGGGACGGGTGTTGTGGACGCGTCAGTGCATACAGAATTTCCCGGATTTTCTTTGTCCATTGGGGTTGCGTTCAAGCCAGGAGTGCGAGTAGAAATTCAGTCACGCACCCCGCAAGGGATGCGGGATCTGATGAAGACCACGATCCATCCGGCGGGTTTCGGCTCGCCGCCCGGTGATGACGAGCCGGGGTGATCGCAGGAGCATCGGTGAGGCCGGATGCGTCATCAACCTGGCCGTCAGTGGGGCTCGTCCAACTCATACTTGGACGAGCCCCACGTCTATTCTGCCCCCATGGCGGCCCCTATCCTGATCCGGTGAGCATCGACCTCAACGCCGATCTGGGTGAATCCTTCGGCCGCTGGCAACTCGGTGACGACCCGGCCATGCTGGAGTTGATCACCAGTGCGAATGTGGCCACCGGATTCCATGCGGGTGACCCGGCAACCCTGCTGGCCACCTGTCGTGAAGCGGTGGCTCGCAACGTGGTGATCGGCGCCCAGGTCGGCTATCGCGACCTGGCCGGCTTCGGGCGCCGTTTCGTCGACGTCGACCCCGCCGAGTTGACCGCGGAGATCATCTATCAGATCGGCGCGCTGGACGCGCTGGCGCGCAGTGTCGGCGGCCGGGTCGCCTATCTCAAGCCGCACGGCGCGCTCTACAACACGATCGTCGACCACGAGAAGCAGGCCCGAGCGGTGGTCGACGCACTCCTGGGCTACCCGGAGCCGCTGCCGCTGCTCGGACTGCCGGGCTCGCGGGTGCTCGAGATCGCCCAGGACAACGGGATCCGGACCGTCACCGAGTACTTCATCGACCGCAACTACACGCCCGAACACCGCTTGGTCGATCGCCGGCTGCCGGACGCGTTGATCCACGATCCGCAGGTCGCCGCCGAGCGTGCCATCCAGGCCGCGCGGGACCAGGTCGCGGAGTCCTTCTGCACCCACGGCGACTCCCCCGGCGCGGTCACCATGGCCCGCACGGTTCGTACGGCGCTCACCGAGGCCGGCATCGAGATCGCCCCCTTCGTCTCATGATCAGCTGATGCCCCATGATCAGGTGGTAACCAGGAGGCTGCTCCCGTACGGCGAATCTGCCCGGCTACTGGAGTGTCAGGACCTTGACGACAGCCAGCGGATGGCGCAGTGGCTGTCGGTCCAGCGGCGCCCGGAGATCGCCGGCGTCGTTCCCGGAGCCCGTACGCTGCTGCTCCGGCTCACCGCCCCGCTGCCGGCCGAGCTCGCCCGAACCATGATCACGATCGAGCCGGAACCGCTGCGCGCCCGCGCCGCCGAGGCTGTCACCATCGACGTCCGCTACGACGGTGCGGATCTTGCCGAGGTCGCTGATGGCCTGGGCCTCAGCACCGAGGAGTTGATCACGCACCACACCGGGCAGCAGTGGGTGGTCGCGTTCTGCGGCTTCGCACCAGGGTTCGGGTATCTGGCGCCGACCGGACCCGAGCTCCGAGTGCCCCGAAGATCAACGCCGCGGACCCGGGTGCCCGCCGGTGCGGTGGCCATCGCCGACAACTGGTCTGCGATCTATCCGACCGCGAGTCCGGGCGGCTGGCAGTTGATCGGCAGCACCGACGTACGACTCTTCGACGTGACGGCCGATCCGCCGGCGCTGCTGTCGCCCGGCACCCGGGTGCAGTTCCGCCGACTGACGCCATGATCATCGTCGAACGCACCGGACCACTGGCACTGATCGAGGATCTCGGCCGGGCCGGCTACGAGGACCTGGGCGTCTCGCCCTCCGGTGCCGCCGACCGCAGCGGCCTGCGGACCGCGAACCGGCTGGTCGGCAATCCCGAGGACGTCGCCGCGATCGAGATCCTGCTGGGCGGCCTGCTGGTCGCGGCCGGACGGCCGATGTGGATCGCTGTAGCCGGCGCACCCACCACTCTGTCGATCAACGACCGGCCCGACGCCTCGCACCAGCCGGTCTACCTGCGGGCCGGGGACCGGTTGGAGGTCCAGGCCCCTCGGAACGGGCTGCGCAACTATCTGGCGGTGCGCGGCGGGATCGAGGTACCGGCGGTCCTGGGCAGCCGGTCGGCCGACCTGCTGGCGGGCCTCGGTCCGGCCGCGCTCCGTCCCGGGGACCAGCTTCCGGTCGGTCGCAGCACACTCCCGCAGCCCGGGATCGATGTGCTGCCGGCGCGCCCAGCGGAGCGGCCGTTACGGGTCAGGCTGCTGCCGGGACCGCGAACCGATTGGTTCACCGATGCCGCGCTGGACTCGCTCGGAACGCAGCTGTGGCGGGTCGGCAGTGATGTCGACCGGACCGGCGTGCGGCTCGACGGTGAACCGCTCCGGCGTCGGATCACCGACGAACTGCCGAGCGAGGGACTGGTCCGCGGCGCCGTCCAGGTGCCACCGTCCGGCCTGCCGATCGTCTTCGGCTCCAATCACCCGGTGACCGGCGGCTATCCGGTGATCGGCGTCGTACCGGACGCCGACTGCGATCGGGTGGCGCAACTGCGGCCAGGTGACGGCTTGCGGCTCCGCTGGAGCGAGCGATGATCACGATCTTCGCTCGATCTGCGGCGGTGCGCGGACAGCGAGCTCGGCAGCGAGTTCACTGTGAATGTGATCACCTCGGCTCCGAGGCCGGCACTGCTGCCGCGCCGAGTCGTGCTGGCCGCGGCCCTCGGAGGGCTCGTCGGTAGCCCGTTCCTGGCCGGCTGCGGCCGGGATCCGATCACGAGCGACATGGTGCGGGCGAACGTGGACCGCAACCGACCCGATGCCATGCCGACTGCAGCGACTGTCGACTCCCTGACCCGGTTCGGGGCCGAGATCAGTTCCCAGGCCCAGGCCGGCAGTCACAACAATTTCCTGTGTTCACCGCTGTCGCTGTGGCTGGCGCTGGCCATGACCCGCAACGGCGCCGCAGGGAGGACCGCCGCGGAAATGGATAAGGCGCTCCGCTTCGGCGATCTCGCCGGTTTGAACCAGGGGCTCAACACCACATCCCAACTGCTCGCCGAGCGCTCCGGCAAGCAGCAGACGAGCTCGCGAACGGGCAAGGTCGCGTTGCGCATCGCCAACCAGCTGTTCGGCGACCAGACCTTCAGCAAGGACCCCAACGCCTGGCGCCGGCCGTTCCTGGCGGCAGTGGCGCGATATTACGGCACCGGAATGGCGCTGGCCGACTTCCAGCACAAGCCCGCCGACGCACAGCGGCGCATCAACGACTGGGTGGCCGATCAGACCAACGACAAGATCACCAAGCTGCTGCCCGACGGGATGATCACCGGCGACACCCGGCTCGTCCTGGTCAATGCGCTCTACCTGGCGGCGCCGTGGCTCGAGAAGTTCGCGGCGGCCGGCAGACGGCCGTTCCACCGTCACGACTCCGTTGTACCGGCCGACATGATGCGCATCTCGATGGACTCCGGCACCGCAAAGACGATGCTCGGCACCGTGGTCCGGATCCCCTATCTCGGCAACCAACTGGCGATGACCGTGATGCTGCCGGCCCCTGGGCGGGAGGCAGCCGTCCGTGACCGGCTCGTCCGTGAGCTGCCCGGCATGCTCGGCCAGCTGGCGCCGGCACAGGTCATACTCACCATGCCGAAATTCAGCTACCGCACGACGATCGATGTGAAACTGGTTCTCCGGTCGCGTGGAATGGAGTTGGCCTTCAGCGACAGTGCCGACTTCTCCTTGATGAGTCCGCAGCCGCTCAAGATCACCGACATCGCTCACCAGTGCACCATCGGTGTCGACGAGGAAGGCACCGAGGCGAGCGCTGCTACCGCCGTCGTGCTCGATGCCAGTTCCGGGTCGAGTGCCAGACCGATCGAGATCACCCTGGATCGTCCATTCTGGTACGTCATCCACGATCTGGCGACCAAGGTGCCGCTGTTCGTCGGCTACCTGGCCGATCCGACCGCCTCCTGACGGCCCGATTCGGCTGGCGCCCGTCCGACCCGATCGGTAACGTCTCCAGGGTGTCCGGCCCACCTTCCGTCACGCTTCGCGCGCCCACCCCAGCCGACGCTGACGTGTTGTTCAGCATCGCTGCCGAGCTGAGCACCTGGGAGGAGCGCGGCCCGTCCTCGCCGGCCCCACTGACCCGAGCGGCCTACGAAGCCAGGATCGCTGACGTCGAGGCCGAGGCCTCAGGCCCGAATGTCCGGTTCGCAGTGGACGTTGATGCCGCTGTGGTCGGTACGGTCTCGCTCTTCGGATTCGATCAGCTTGCGCGCCATGCCGAGGTCGGAATCGCGCTGGCGGCCGAGGCCCGCGGCAGGGGCATCGGTACGTCCGCAATCGCCCAGATCGTCGAGTTCGCCTTCGTACGCTGCAACCTGCGCCGCGTGCATCTGGAGGTGATCGAGTCGAACCGTGGCGCGATCCGCGCCTATCAGAAGGCCGGGTTCGTGGTCGAAGGTCGCCAGCGCGAGCATGCCTGGGTACGCGGACGCTACGAGGACATCCTGCGCATGGGGTTGCTCCGCTCAGAGTGGGAGTCCGGGCCGGGCTCGGCAGTCTCCTAGACTCCGGTGAGGTCCGACGGAAGGTAGCGCGGAAGTGGGAGTCAGTCGTGGGAATCAGTAAGGTCCTGGTCGCCAATCGCGGCGAGATCGCCGTCCGAGTGATCCGCGCCGCAGCCGACGCCGGTCTGGTCAGTGTCGCCGTCTATGCCGAACCGGACGCCGATTCTCTCTTCGTCCAGCTGGCCGATGAGGCGTACGCCCTCGGCGGCAGCACCCCGGCTGACACCTATCTGGACATCGCGAAGATCATCGACGTCGCACGGCGCAGCGGTGCCGACGCCGTCCATCCCGGCTACGGCTTCCTCGCCGAGAACGCGGCCTTCGCGGCGGCGGTGATCGAGGCCGGGCTGACCTGGATCGGACCGCCGCCGTCAGCCATCGACGCTCTCGGCGACAAGGTGCAGGCCCGCCACATCGCTCAGAAGGTCGGCGCGCCGCTGGTGCCCGGGACCGCTGATCCGGTCCAGGATGCCGCCGAGGTGGTCGCCTTCGCGAATGAGCACGGGCTGCCGGTCGCGATCAAGGCAGCCTTCGGTGGCGGCGGCCGCGGGCTCAAGGTCGCCCGGACGCTCGAAGAGATCCCGGAGCTGTACGAGTCCGCGGTCCGTGAGGCGGTCAGCGCCTTCGGCCGCGGCGAGTGTTTCGTGGAACGGTTCCTTGATCATCCGCGGCACGTCGAGACCCAGTGTCTGGCCGACCAGCACGGCCACGTGATCGTGATCTCGACCCGGGACTGCTCGCTGCAGCGGCGCAACCAGAAGCTGGTCGAGGAGGCGCCGGCGCCGTTCCTCTCGTCCGAGCAGCTGGACACCCTCTACTCCGCGTCGAAGGCGATCCTCACCGAAGCCGGCTATGTCGGTGCCGGGACCTGTGAATTCCTGGTCGGCGTCGACGGGACGATCTCGTTCCTGGAGGTGAACACCCGGCTGCAGGTCGAACACCCGGTCTCGGAGGAGGTCACCGGGCTCGATCTCGTGCGGCTGATGTTCCGGGTCGCCGACGGTGAGGAACTGGCGATCGGCGATCCCGAGATCACCAAGCACTCGATCGAATTCCGGATCAACGCCGAGGATGCCGGCCGCAACTTCCTGCCGGCACCGGGAACCCTGACGACCTGGCAGCCGCCCTCCGGTCCCGGCGTCCGGGTCGATGAGGGCTACCGCGCCGGCATGACCGTTCCCGGCAGCTTCGACTCGCTGGTGGCCAAGATCATCGTCACCGGTGCGGACCGCGCCGAGGCGATCGCCCGGAGCCGGCGGGCGCTGGCCGAGTTGCAGATCTCCGGGATGCCGACGGTGCTGCCTTTCCACCGCGCTGTGGTGACCGATCCCGCCTTCGTCGCCGCCGACGGCAATTTCGCGGTGCACACCCGCTGGATCGAAACCGAGTTCGACAACCGGATCCCGCCGTACGACGGTCCGCTCGCCGACGCCCCCGAGGCGGTGGAGAAGACGACCGTGGTGATCGAGGTCAACGGCAAGCGGTTCGAGGTCGCGCTGCCGGCCGGTCTGGGCGCGACCGCCGGTCCCGCGGCCGCAGTTCCGGCGCGGGCCAGGAAACCGCGCCGGGAGCGTACGGCTGCTGCCGCCGTCTCCGGCAACGCGCTGACCTCGCCGATGCAGGGCACCATCGTCAAGATCGCTGTCGCCGACGGCGATCAGGTCGCCGAGGGTGACCTGATCGTCGTCCTCGAGGCGATGAAGATGGAGCAGCCGCTGTCGGCGCACCGGGCCGGCAGGATCAGCGGACTGTCCGCCGAGGTCGGGGCAACCGTGACCAGCGGCTCGGTGATCTGCGAGATCGTCGACTAGAGCAAGTCGGTCGCCGCCTCGATGCGGTTCACAGTCGTGTGCCGGAAGAAAGGTCGACCAGGCTGCGCTGGGCGGCGGAGCCGACACCGTGTCCGCGGGCCTCCGGCCGCAGCCAGATCCCGATCATCGGATTGCGGGAGCCGGCATTGGGACCCCAGTGCTGCCAGATCCAGCTGACGTCGCCGAGCAGCTTTGAGGTGACGGAGTCACAGATGGCCAGAGCGCCCTGCTCGGTCAGCCTCGGCGGCGGAGCCTCGGTCCGTGGACCATGTGCGGACCGAAGTCGTCGAAGGGCGAGTCACCGCCGCTGAGCCGGGAGAGATCTTCGACAGTGATGGGCCGGAGCACGGGGATCGCCATGGCCGGATGATCGCACATCGGCCGATCCGTCCCGCCACGCCAAGAAAGACTTAAATACTCGGTCCGGCGCCGGGGTCCCGCGAATTGCGTTGGCACACTGGAATTCATGGAATCGTTCGTCCTGCTGCTGGTCCTGATCGTGGTTGGTGGCAGTGCCCTGCTCTACAACCGCAAGCAGGCCAACCGGCGCGAGGCCGCGCGGCAGGCCGAGTTGGAGAGCCAGCTGTCGGTGTCCAAGCGCGCGGCCGACGAGGACGTGACCAAGTTCGGCGAGGAGTTGCAGCGACTGGACGTCGATGTCGCCGGTCGTCCGCTGGACGAAGCTATGCAGCAGGACTACCAGCGTGCGCTGGACGCGTACGAGGACGCCAAAACCTCGCTCGCCGCGGTCCGGCGGCCCGAGGAGATCCGGCACGTGACCGAGATCCTTGAGGACGGCCGCTACGGGATCGCCTGTGTGAAGGCGCGCGTCGCCAACCAGCCGTTGCCGCAGAAGCGGCCCCCGTGCTTCTTCAATCCCGCCCACGGACCGTCGACGCAGAATGTGCGCTGGGCGCCACCCGGCGGATCGGTCCGCGAGGTGCCCGCCTGCGCTGCCGATGCCGAGCGGGTCACCGCGGGCGCCGACCCATACATCCGCACCGTCCAGATGGGTGCCCGCCGGGTGCCGTACTGGGAGGGCGGCCCGGTCTACGCCCCGTGGGCCCAGGGCTACTACTCCAGTTGGCGCGGTTCGGACATGGTGACCGGCATGATGGTCGGCGGTCTGCTCTTCGGCGGGATGAATTCGATGGGCGGCCTGTTCAGCGGCCTGGGCAACGGGATCGGTGCGATCGGCGAAGGCGTCGGCGAGGGGCTCGAGGGCATCGGCGACGGGATCGGCGACGCCTTCGACGGCATCGGCACCATGTTCGGCGACATATTCGGCGACAACTGACGCAGGCTGCGGTATCTCTAGTTTGTCAGCCCATGCGCGCCGCACGGCAGGGAGGATTGCCGGCCCCGATCACTCGCGCAACCCTGCGCACTGTCCGTCCGAAGGACCTCGCGGGCTATTACTCTCAACCGCGGCCCGAGTTGGCACGGCTCGAACGCCAGGGTCTCGTACGACAACTGGCCCCGGGCTTCTACATGGCTCCGCCGGACGATGCGGCGGACGGCTGGACACCCACCATCGAAGCGGCCGGTCTGGCGATTGCGACCGCGGTGTTTGGCGCACGGGTTCCGATCCTTGACGGCGTAAGCGCCGCCAGAGTGCTCGGACTGCTGCCCCGCGCTGTCGGCATCGCGACTGTTGCGGTGCCGCGGCAGCACCGCCCCATCGACCTGAGCGGGGGAGGCACCATACGGTTCGTCAAGCGGTCGGTCCGCGATCTCGACGCACGTCTCACCCCGATCGATCGCATCGGACGGGGATTGATCGCTACCGAAGAACAGATCTTGATCGATCTCGCCCGGCGCGCGGGCGATGGATTGCTTGCACAGCAGGATCTTCGGGAAGTCAGCCGTGACCTGCTGGATCGGGTTGACCTGTCCGAGGTCCGGGCGCTTGCAGCTCGGCAACGCGGTGCGGCGCCGCTGCAGCGGCTCGTCGCCTCCCTTGGTGACGAGCCGTGACTCACCCAGCGTTCGATTCGGGACTCAGGTACGACGACCTGGAGCACACCCGTCGGGTCTTCGGTGTCGCCGAATCCCAAGTCATCCGCGATCATCTGACGACGGCGTGAGCGTGCAGGTCCAGCTCTTGCGGGCAACAGACTCTCCGAGCTTCCCACCGTCGGCTTCACTCTTGATCAACGATATTCCGACGCTCCGCCTGCCCGGCTGTCTGTGCTGACGCCCGAGGCGTTCGTCGTCTCCAAGACGGTCGCGTGGCTGGAGCGGAACACCCCTCGCGACCTGTACGGTCTGTGGGCGTTGAAGGAAGCAGGATTCCTCACAGCGACGGCAGCTGATCTCTACCGCAGTTGTGGCCCGACCGGTCATGTGCCTTCTCGGCTCGAGTTCCCGCCGCCGCCTTCCGAATCCGACTGGACCCACTCCTTGGGACAGCGGGAACGCATCAGATCGACCGCAGACCAGGATTTCCGGTCTGTGACCGATGCCTGGTCGAGTCTGGCGGCGGAACAGACAGCTCCCTGATCAGACGATCGGTGACCGCAACCGGTCGAGCAGTCCGGTCAGGATCTCCGATGTGCCGGCGTCGATCTTGAGAGTGGCAAGATCATCGCCGCGGGTGGCGCCTCGGTTGATGATGATCACCGGCTTGCCTGCCTTGGCATCGTGGCGAACGAATCGCAGCCCGCTCATCACCGCCAGCGAGGACCCCGCGACCAGCAAGAGCTCGGATTGATCGATCAGGTGATAGCAGCGCTGCACCCGCTCCTTCGGCACACTCTCGCCGAAGAAGATCACGTCCGGTTTCAGCACTCCCCCGCAGTTCATGCAGCGTGCGACGACGAAATCGCTCCAGTCGTCGACGACCGCGTCGCCGTCGGGCCGCAGCTCGGCGTGCCGCAGATCCTCTTCACTGGTGGCGATTCCCGGATTCAGGTCGAGCAGCCGCTGCTGGTAATCGGCCCTCGCAGTGACCTGTCCGCAGTCCAGGCAGATGACGTCGCTGATCCGGCCGTGCAGATCGATCACCGGATCGCTGCCGGCGTCATGGTGCAGCCCGTCGACGTTCTGAGTGATCACACCGTTGCAGCCGTACGCCTCCAGTTGCACAAGCGCCCGATGGCCCGCGTTGGGATCGGCGACCCGCATCCGTTGCCAGCCCAGGAAACTCCTGGCCCAGTAGCGTTGTCGGGCCTGCGCCGAACCGACGAACTCGCCGTAGAGCATCGGCATCGCGCGTGCCGACTCCGGACCGCGGTAGTCCGGGATCCCGCTGTCGGTGGAGAGCCCGGCCCCGGTCAGAGCCGTCCAGGTCCGGCTGGTGATCAAGGTCGTCAGCTCGTCGAGTTGATCATCCAGCGAGCGGGCCAGGAGATCGGGCCGGCTCGGGGCCCAGTCGGCGCCGAAGCGAAGGTTCGTGGCTCTCACGGGACCGTCGGCATCGTCGCGTGGCTGTGCAGCTGGCGTGCCGCCTCGGAGATCGAGCCGGACAGCGACGGGTAGACCGTGAAGTCCTTGGCCAGTTGATCAACGGTGATCCGCTGGGCGACGGCGACGGCCAGCGGGAAGATCAACTCGCTGGCCCGCGGTGCGACCACGACACCGCCGACGATGATGCCGGTGATCGGCAGGCAGAAGATCTTGACGAAGCCGTCGTGCAGACCCTGCATCTTGGCCCGGGCGTTGCCCTCCAGCGGCAGCAGCACCGGGACGGCATTGAACTCCCCCGAATCGATCCGATGCTGGCTGACGCCGACGGTGGCGATCTCCGGTGCGGTGAAGACGTTGGACGACACCGTCGCCAGATCCAGCGGGGAGACGGCGTCGCCGAGGGAGTGCCACATCGCGATCCGGCCCTGCATGGCCGCCACGGACGCCAGCATCAGCACCCCGGTACAGTCGCCGGCTGCGTAGACACCGCGGGCGGTCGTCCGGGACACCTTGTCGACGGTGATGAAACCGCGGTCGTCGGTCTGGACGCCGGCCTTTTCCAGCCCGAGTCCCTCGGTGTTGGGGATCGAGCCGACCGCGAGCAGGCAATGGGATCCGGTGACCGTGCGGCCGTCGGTCAGTGTGACGACAACCTGGTCCTGATCGCGGGTCACCGCTGCCGCCCGGGATTTGGCCATCACCTGCATGCCCCGCCGGGTCAGCACCTCCTCCAGCACCCGGGCCGCGTCGGGATCCTCACCCGGCAGCACCCGGTCCCGCGACGACACCAGCACGACCTCGGCACCGAGGGCGTGATAGGCACTGGCGAATTCCGCACCGGTGACACCCGAGCCGATCACGATCAGCCGCTGCGGCAGCTCCGGCAACTCGTACAACTGGGTCCAGCTGAGGATCCGCTCCCCGTCCGGTACGGCATCGGGCAGCACCCGCGGATGCGCGCCGGTCGAGATCAGCACCACATCCGCGTCGAAGCTGCGGAATCCGTCGGCGGTCTCGGCGATCACCCGCTCGGGCCCGTCCATCCGGCCGGAGCCCACGACGAGGTCGACGCCCGCGGTCCGGAGCCGGTCGGCGATGTCGGCGGACTGCTGACAGGCCAGCGCCAGCACCCGCTTGTTGACCGCGCCGAGATCGGCACTGATCTTGTCCGGACCGAACCGGATCCCCAGCTCGGCCGACTCCTTGACCTCGGTCATCACCTCGGCCGTGGCGATCAGTGTCTTGGACGGTACGCAGTCGGTGAGCACGCTGGCACCACCGATGCCCTCGCTGTCGATCAGCGTCACCCGGCCGCCCAGTTGAGCGCCGACCAGCGCTGCCTCGTAGCCGCCCGGACCGCCGCCGATGATCACCACATGCGTCACGTCACTCGATTGTTCCACGTCAGTGGCCGTGCGGCAGACTCACGCGGGTGACCACAGATTCCTGGGCCCGAACGATCCTGCAGGTCCTGGGCACCCGCTACCCGTACGCCACCGGCCACGCCTCGCGCTCGGCCGAGGATGTCGACGTCCGCCCGGATCGGCTGCATCCGGTCTTCCACGGCAGTTTCGACTGGCACTCCTCGGCCCACATGCAGTGGTCGGCGGTGAACCTGCTGACCCGGGACGATCTCGATCCCGCCCTGCGCGAGCAGCTCGTCGCCGAACTCGGCGGTCGACTGACACCCGAGAACGGGGAGGTCGAGGCGGCCTACCTGCGGAGCCGACCGGGTTACGAGCGCCCGTACGGCTGGGCCTGGGTGGCGATGCTGGCCGCAGCGGTAGAAACCTCCCGGACCCCCGAGGCCGTCCGCTGGCAGCCGGCGACCGCGGCCATCGCCGACGTGATCGCGACCAACCTGGTCGGCTGGCTGCCGAAGCTCAGTTATCCGGTCCGGCACGGCGTGCATTCCAACACCGCCTTCGCGCTCACCCTGGCGCTGAATGCGTACGAGATCCTGGACCGGTCCGACGTCACCGAGCTGATCACCGAGCGCGCGACGACCTGGTTCGGAGCCGACCGCGACTACCCGAGCCGGTGGGAGCCGAGCGGCAGTGACTTCCTGTCCCCGGCGCTCTGCGAGGCGGAGCTGATGAGCCGGGTGCTGCCCGACGAAGACTTCCGTCCGTGGTTGGCCGGATTCCTGCCCGGACTCGGCGCACCTCGCGACATCCTGCTGCACACTCCGGTCGTGCTCGACCGCGAGGACGGGCAATCGGTCCACCTGTTCGGTCTGGCCCTGTCCCGGGCCTGGCTGCTCCGCTCGCTGTCACGCTTCGTCGACGCGGAGCGCGGCAACCGGATGCGGGTCGCTGCCGACCGGCTGGTGGCGGCCGCCGGTTCACAGATCTCCGGCGGCGACTTCATGTCGACCCACTGGCTGGTCAGCTTCGCCCTGCTCGCGGAATCTGCTGATCCAGCCACTCGATGATCGGCTGCCACTCCGGCCCGGGCGTCCAATCCACACGGATGAACTCGTCGCCCTCGGGCAGCCCATCGGCCAATAGTCCCTGGTCGGCGATGGTGCTGCTGCCGAGGTAACGGCGCAGGTCTTCCAGGGTCGGCGCGCTGCGGGCGCCGCCCAGGGACTGCACCGACAGCGCGGCACAGAGATTGGCCAGCCGCAGCCGCTGGTCCAATTCCCAGTTGTAGTCGTAGCTGGCCATCAACGCCGCAACGAAAACGTCGCCGGCGCCGGTGGGATCGGCGGCCCGGGTCGGGACGGCCGGCACCTCGACAAGATCATCAGTGCTACGTCGGTAGGCGATCACGCCGTCGCGGCCCCGGGTCACCACAGCAAGCTCCACGTACTCGCCCAGCTTGCGGGCGGCATCGGCCGCCGTGCCGCAGCGGGTGTAGTTCATCGCCTCGAGATCATTGGGTACGAACACGTCGACCTGCTCGAGTCGATCAAGGATCCCCGAGCTCCACAGTCCGGACTCGTCCCAGCCGACCCCGCCGTAGATCATCGTCCCCTGATCGCGCAGCCGGCGGACCCAGGGCCGCAGGTTGCCGTCCACACTGACGTGCGCCGCGCCGACCGTCGGCGCGCCGACCGGCCAGTCGAGGTTGCACTCGTCCTCGGCATAGGTGACGAACCGGCGATCATGCGGCCCGGTCATAGCAGCAGTGACCGGCGTCTGGTAGCCGTGCCGTTCGGCGATCCAGCCGAGGTCGAGATTGTCCTCCCGGGCAAGGGATCCACGGATGGTGCTGCCGAGCAGGTCGTCGCCGAGCTCGGACAACAGCGCCGTACGCCGCCGCAGCCGGGCGGCCGCCACGGCAGGATTGGCGGCGCCGCCGGGTGAGATCGCGAAGCCGTCGGCATACACTTCGGTGCCCGCCTCGGGATTGGTGACGCCCGCGAAGACCAGGTCGCAGAAGATCGCGCCGGTGAACAACAGGTCGATCACCGGCGGCGTCACAGGGTCCTGGTCGCTCACAGTCGCTATATGCTGCCAGAAGGTGTGCTGCGACGACGGAGTACCCGCCGCCGGGCCCTGGAGGTTTGTTCGACCCGAGGGAGGCAGTTCGTGACAGCAAGTGCGCAGGAACAGGCGCCGGTCATCAGCCTGGTGCCGGCCCGCATGGACCGGCTGCCCTGGACCAGATTCCATTGGTCGGTGGTGATGGGCCTCGGGGTGAGCTGGATCCTCGACGGCCTGGAGATCCAGCTGGTCTCCGCCGGCGGCTTCGCGACCACGTTCCACATGAGCGCGTCGCAGGTCGGCTTCACCGCGACCGTCTACCTGATCGGCCAGGTGCTCGGAGCCTTGATCTTCGGCCGGATGACCGACTCGATCGGCCGGAAGCGCCTGTTCATCCTGACCCTGGCGATCTACCTGGCCGGCAGCGGCTTGGCCGGATTCTCGTTCAACATCACCATGTTGTGGCTCTTCCGCTTCATCGCCGGAATGGGCATCGGCGGCGAGTACACGGCGATCAACTCCGCGATCGACGAGTTGATCCCGTCGCGCTATCGCGGTCGCGTCGACATCGCCGTCAACGGCACCTACTGGGGTGGCGCCGCCATCGGCGCGGTGGCGACGATCGCCACCCAGAATCTCTTCAGCACCAACTGGGCCTGGCGGATCGGCTTCTTCATCGGCCCGGTGCTCGGCCTGATCATCATCTACTTGCGGCGTTCGATCCCGGAGAGCCCGCGGTGGCTGCTGACCCACGGCCGGGCGGCTGAAGCTGACCGGACGGTCGACGAGATCGAGGCCCGGGTCCGAAGTCGAGGTGTCCAACTGCCGCCAGTGCCGCAGGAGAAGGCGATGGCGGTCATCGATTACCCGCGGGTGCCGTTGGGCCAGCTGGTGCACATCTTCGTCCGCCAGTATCCCCGGCGTACCATCCTGGGCCTGACGATGATGATCACCCAGTCCTTCCTCTACAACGCGATCTTCTTCTCGCAGGGCAATGTGCTCAAGGGCTTCTACGGCATCAGCGAGGCCAATGTCGGCTACTTCTTCTTCCCCTTCGCGATCGGCAACCTGGCCGGACCACTGGTGCTGGGCCATCTGTTCGACACCATCGGCCGAAGAAAGATGATCTTCGCCACCTATCTGATCTCCGGTTTGGTGCTGGCCGTATCGGCGTTCCTGTTCCAGGCCGGGCTCCTGAACGCGACCACCCAGACGATCTTCTGGTGCGTGTCGTTCTTCTTCGCGTCAGCAGGAGCCTCGTCGGCGTATCTGACCGTCAGCGAGATCTTCCCGCTGGAGGTACGCGGCCAGGCGATCTCGTACTTCTTCTGCATCGGCCAGGCGGCAGGCGCCACCGCGCCGGTCATCTACGGTGCGCTGATGGGCGACTTCAGCAGCCGCGGTCCGCTGACGATCGGCTACCTGATCGGCGCCGCCGTGATGATCATCGGCGGTGTGGTCGCGCTGGCGCTGGGAATCAACGCCGAAGGCCAGTCACTGGAGGACGTGGCCGACCCGTTGTCCAAGGTCACACTGCCGAACGCTGCGTGAGGCGATCATGACGTCACAACCAGAGGAACAAGGTGCAGAACAGGACCGCCGGCTGATCGTGGTCGGCGTCAGCCGGACCAGTCATTCGCCGGTGGCACTGCGCTGGGCGGCCGACGCCGCCGAGCGATACGACGCGGATCTGCTGGCCGTCCGCGCCTGGCGCCCGTCTCGTCCACCGGCGGCGCCCGGCCGGCCGCCGGCGGTCTCCCGCGACGTGGACGCCGAACGCACCCATGCAGAGGCCGCCCTGGCCGACGATGTCAGCCAGACCCTCGGCCCCGGCCATCGGGCCCACTGCGAGATCCGCGAAGGCACGCCGTCGGCGGTGCTGATCGCACTGTCGCAGGCGGCGGATCTGCTGGTGATCGACGCGCCTCGGCGGACCGATTTCGGTAACTCGCCGGGGCTCGCGAACCGGCTCGTCTACCAGGCCGTCTGCCCGGTCGTGGTGATGCCGCCGCGGATCTCCCAGTCGCCGGACAGCCCGCTGGTCGCCGCCGGGAAGTGGCTGGCCCGCGGGATCATGGAGTCGGCCGCGATCGCCGGCAGGCCGGGCATCCGGCCACCGGCGCAGGGACGCGACGTGCCGGTCAGTGACCTGCACCGAAGTGACGCTCCTGGCAGTGACGAGTAGCGGCACCCGACGTGATCTAGTCTGTGGCGCGTGACTGACCTGACCACGGGCGATGTCAGCAGGGACCCGTTGCGCGCCGCCGCCGAGGCCGCCGAAGCCGTACGCGACCGGCTCGGCACCGATGCCGTCGATCTCGGCTTTGTGCTCGGTTCCGGCTGGAGTGCCGGTGTGGACGCGATCGGCGAGACGCTCGCCGAGGCGCCGCTGGCCGAATTGCCCGGCTTCAGCCGGCCTGTCGTTGCCGGTCACGGTGGGATGTTGCGCCTGGTCCGGACTCCGGCCGGCAAACGGGCCCTGCTGTTCACCGGCCGGACGCACTTCTACGAGGGACGCGGCGTCGAGGCGGTCGTGCACGGCGTCCGGACGCTTGCAGCGCTCGGCGGGACGGTGCTGGTGCTGACCAACGGCTGCGGCGGCCTGGATCCGACGCGTGGACCCGGCACCCCGGTGCTGATCGGCGACCATCTCAACCTGACCGGCCAGTCGCCGCTGCGGGGCGCCACCTTCATCGATATGACACAGGCCTATCCGAAGCGGCTTCGTGATCTTGCCCGTTCGGTCGCCCCGGAGCTCACCGAAGGCGTCTACGCCCAGTTCCGCGGACCGCAGTACGAGACCCCGGCCGAGGTGCGGATGGCGGGCGCTCTGGGCGCGGACCTGGTCGGCATGTCGACGGCGCTGGAGACGATCGCCGCCCGCGAGGCGGGACTGGAGGTGCTGGGCATCTCGTTGATCACCAACCTGGCTGCCGGCATCTCCCCCCAGCCGCTCAGCCACGCCGAGGTGGTGCAGGCCGGACTCGACGCCGGGCCCCGCCTGCGCGATCTGTTGTCCCGGCTCGCGGGCGTGCTGTGAGGGTCGGGCGTGATCGACACTGATCGGGTGCGGGCCTGGCGTGATCAGGATCCCGACCCGTCGACCGTCGCCGAACTCGACGACCTGGTACGGCGTTCTGACGCCGGCGACCAGGACGCCCGGGACGAGCTGACCGACGCGTTCTCGGGCCGGCTGCGGTTCGGCACTGCCGGGCTACGCGGAGCGATGGGCCCTGGGCCGAACCGGATGAACCGGGTCACCGTCAGCCAGGCCGCAGCTGGACTGGCCCGCTACCTCGCCGACCAAGGACTGACGGGCGGCCGGGTGATCATCGGCTACGACGCCCGGCACAAGTCATCGTTGTTCGCCACCGACAGCGCTGAGATCCTTACGGCGGCGGGATTCCGGCCGCTGCTCACCGACAGACCGACGCCCACGCCGGTGGTCGCCTTCGGCATCAAGCATTTCGGCTGCGTCGCCGGCGTCGTCGTCACCGCATCTCACAATCCAGGTCAGGACAACGGCTACAAGGTCTATCTCGGGGACGGCTCGCAGATCGTGCCGCCCACCGATGGGGAGATCGCCGCGCGGATCGACGAGATCGCCGCCACGCCACTGTCGGAGGTGCCCCGCGCGCGGGATTACCAGCTGGTCGGTCCCGAACTGGTCGGCGGCTACCTGGACCGGGCAGTCGGGTTGATCATGCCGGACACGCCGCGCGAGCTGAGGTGGGTCTTCACCCCCATGCATGGCGTCGGCAAGCCGATCGTCGACGAGTTGATCAGCCGTACCGGCTTCAGCCCGCCGATCGTCGTCCGGGAGCAGGCCGAGCCCGATCCCGACTTCGGGACCGTGCCGTTCCCCAATCCGGAGGAGCCCGGTGCTCTTGATCTTGCGATCGCCGCCGCCGAGCGGGCCGACGCGGAGCTGGTGATCGCCAACGATCCCGACGCCGATCGCTGCGCGGTGGCGGTTCCCGGTCCGGCGGGCTGGCGGATGCTGCGCGGCGATGAGCTCGGAGTGCTACTGGCCGACGATACGCTGCGGCGCGGTGCGCCGGGAACGTACGCCTGCTCGATCGTCTCCGGCTCGCTGCTGCGCACCCTGGCCACCGACCATGATCAGCCGTTCCGCTCCACCCTGACCGGTTTCAAGTGGATCGGGCGGGTGCCCGATCTGGTCTTCGGTTACGAGGAGGCGATCGGCTACTGCGTGGACCCGACCACCGTCCCGGACAAGGACGGGATCACTGCCCTGCTTCGAGTGCTGGCACTCGCCGCGACACTGAAGGCCGACGGTCGTACGCTCTCGGACCGGCTGGATGATCTTGCTCTGCGGTACGGGGTGCACGAGACCGACCAACTCACGGTCCGGGTCGATGATCCCGCTGTCATCACCCGGATGATGGGCCGGCTACGTACCGATCCACCGATGACGCTGGTCGGGCAGCCGGTCGTCGTCCGCGATCTGGACCAGGGAATCGATCTTGGACCGGACGGCGTCCTGCCACCGACAGACGGCATTCTGTTTACCGGGGAGTCGATCAAGGTCGTGGCCCGACCCTCGGGCACCGAACCCAAGCTCAAGTGCTATCTCGAGGCCCGGGTGCCGACCGACGATCGGTCCCTCGATGAGGCACGCCGCAGAGCAGCCGAGCTGCTCACGGGTCTCCGCCGGCAGATGAGCGCTGCGCTGGGCGTCGACTGACCGGCTCCCCGGTCACGGTCGGACGCCGCTGCCGGGTCCGCCGGCACCACCGACCCCGTTGACACCGAACAGGTGATTCTGGTCAAGCCTGCTGCCGTTGCGGCGCCCGCGCCCCCACCCCAGTACGGCCCGGTAAGAGCCGAGAGCGCCGGCGGCGATCTGGGCCTGCTCATCGGCCTGGTCGCTGCCGGCCGGGACAGGATGGTCGAACGGCGCGACGTACAGCGCATCGGTCGGGCAGTACGCCTCGCAGAGGAAGCAGCTCTGGCAGTCGACCTGCCGGCTGATCACCGGGATCCCGTCGGCACCGCGATCGAAGACGTTCATCGGGCAGACCCTGATGCACACGTCGCAGCTGACGCAGCGGTCCTTGCTGACGATCTCGATCATGAAGCCAGCCGTTCGTCAGCCCCGGTCTCCGGGCGGTTCCAGATCTCGTCCAGACCGCCGACGACGATCCGGTAGTTCTGGTCGCCGAGCTCGGGATAGTCCAGCCTGCGGTGCATCGACCGGGATTCGCGCCGATACAGGGCTGAGGCGGTGATCCAGCGCAGGTGCGCGATCATCGCCGCCGCCTGGCGGTCGCGGAGCGCGTCCCGGCCATCGGTTCGTCCGCCGAGCTCCGCTCGAGCCGTCTGCCACAACCCGTCGGTGATCTTCTCGGTGATCAACAGCTCCTCACCGGTGCGTCGTACGGTCAGCGCGGGTGGCAGGATCCGGTCCTGGGTGGCGGTGATCAACTCGTCGGCGAGCTCAGGCTCGGCCGTACCGGATCGTTCCGGCCGCAGCCCGACCCGGCCGTCCGGCCGCAGTTCGGCGGTCCGCAGCCCGCGCGCGGCGGCGAAGCGGGCTGCGCCGCGCCCGGCGAAGGTGCCCGACGAGATCGCCCACGAGCCGTTGTACGCGCCACCGCCACTGATCCCGCCGGTGATCAACTCCCGGGTGGCGACATCGCCGGCCGCGAAGAGTCCCGGCACCGTCGTCTGGCATTCCGGGCCGGCGACCCGGAGACCACCGGTACCGCGGATGGTGCCCTCGTAGACCATTCGCAGCGGATACCGGTCCCGGAAGACGTCGATGCCCGCCTTCTCCAGCGGGACGAAGTAGTTCGGCTGGCTGTAGCGCATCATGTCCCGAAGATTCTCGGGAACCCCTTCGAGGCTGGCGAAGACCTGCTGGCCGGCGATCTCCCGCGCCATCGCGATCCCCCGCACCGAGCCGCCCGGCGGAATGTCGATCCTGGCCCCGTCGGCCTCGTACAAGGTGGCGAACTGCAGCATCCGGCCCTTGGTGTGGACGCCCCAGGCAGCCGACGGCCCGTAGTGGGTGGAGAACTCCATCCCGGACAGCTCCGCACCTGCCTCCGCGGCCATCAGATGGCCGTCCCCGGTGTCGGGGTTGGTGCCGAAGGTCCCGGACAGGAATGCGCACCCGCCGGTCGCCAGCACCACGGCTCCGGCCGCGATCTCCCAGCGGCGGCCGCCGTCCTGGCGGGCGATGCCGGCCGCCCCGGCGACCACGCCGTCGGCGTCGATCAACAACTCCAGCGCCGGATGATGATCAAGGATCTGCACCCCGGCACGGTGGATCCGCCGACGCATCCGCCGCAGGTACTCCGGACCCTGCAGGCTGCTGCGCCGCTGGATCCCGTCGTCGTCGACCGGGAACGGATATCCCCAGTCGGAAAGATCGAACAGCCGGTCCCAGGTGGTGGACACGACCCGTTCCATCCATTCCTGGTCGACCAAGCCCTGGGCCTGGTCGGCCTTCTTGCGGATCGATGCTTCCCGCTTGGGCCCGGGCGGGACGTACCAGAGATTGTTGCCGCTGGCTGCCGCCGCACCGCTGGCACCGCAGTAGCCCTTGTCGACAAGGATCACCCGGGCTCCGGCGGTGACCGCGGACTCGGCGGCCCAGGTCGCCGCCGGGCCGCCGCCGACCACCAGCACGTCGGTCTGCATCATGCGGCGCTCCCGATCTCCTCGGTGACTCCGAGTTCGGCCAGCAGCCGCTCCCGCAACGCTGCGAAGCCCGCGGCGTTGCGCGAGCGGGGCACCGGGATGTCGACCCCGATCTCCAGTGACAGCACACCGTCGGAGAGCACGACGATCCGATCGGCCAGCAGGATCGCCTCGTCCACGTCGTGGGTGACGTGCAGGACTGCCGGGCGGTGCCGGCCCCACAGGTCGCGCAGCAGTTGATACATCTTGATCCGGGTCAGCGCGTCCAGCGCACCGAACGGCTCGTCCAGCAACAACAGCTGCGGTTCACGGACCAGGGCACGGGCCAGCGAGACTCGCTGGGCCTCGCCGCCCGACAAGGTCAGCGGCCAGGACTTCTCCTTGGCCGCCAGGCCGACCTCGGCCAACGCGTCCCGGGCCCGTACGACCGCATCCGGACCACGCAGCGCGAACACCACGTTGTCCAGGGTCCTTCGCCACGGCAGCAGCCGCGGATTCTGGAAGACCACCGCACGCTCGGCCGGCGCCAGCACTACGCCGCCGACCTCGGTGTCCAGGCCGGCCAACACCCGCAACAGCGTGCTCTTGCCCGAGCCGCTGTGGCCGAGCATGGCGACGAACTCGCCGCGCCCGATCGACAGATCGACCCCGCGCAGCACCTCTTGATCGCCGAAGGTACGGTTGAGATCGCTGATCTCGACCGCCAGATCGGTCCTGCGATCCTGGTCAGGCACCGGTCACACTCCTTGGAATCCGTTGCGCCAGCCGAGGAGCTGCCGCTCCAGGAAGCGGACCAGCGCATAGCTGAGCAGCCCGACGGCCGCGTAGATGAAGATGATCAACAGCGATACGTCGAACTGCAGCATGGTCTGCGCGCGCTGCATCAGGAAGCCGATGCCCTGGGTGGCGTTGATGCTCTCGGCGAAGATCAGGCTCAGCCACGCACTGCTCAGCCCGACCCGCAGACCGACCAGAAAGTTCGGCATCGCGCCGGGCAAGATCACCTGGCTGATCAACTGCCGGCGGGAGGCCCGCAGCGTACGGGCCACCTCGACCAGCTGGCTGTCCACGCCGCGGATTCCGCTGTAGGTGTTGATGTAGATGTGGATCGCAACACCGATCGTGATCAGGGTGATCTTGGGCGCCTCGTCGATACCCATCCAGATGATCAACAGCGGGGTGAGGGCGAAGCTCGGCACCGCCTTGAACAACTGCATCACCGGATCGAGAAGGTCCTCACCGATCCGGGTCAGGCCGGCGGCCAGCGCGATGATCACCCCGATCACGATGCCCAGCACGGTGCCTTCGAGGACGCGGATCAACGACCGGCCGACATTGGCCTGCAGCTGACCGGTCTCGATCAGGTTCCAGGCAGCCCGGGCGACCTGGACCGGGCCCGGGAAGAGCTGCGCATCCAGCAGACCGCTGCCCGAAGCGACCGCCCAGGCCAGCAACAGGATCACCGGGCCGGCCAGCCGCCGCAGCCACCGGGGCACCAGCCGCCGGCGCGCGCGATTGGACGCTGCGGTGAGCTCCACCAGACCGGCTGTTGCCGACGGAGTTGCCGGATCGGGTCGGGTGCCGGCGACCGTCCGGGCACCGGCCGATGCGACGGTCGTCATGACTGATCACCTGAGCTCTCGGCCACCCAGTCGGCGACCTTGTAGGGCTTCTTGATGTCGCCCTGTTTCTCCAGGAAGTCCAGCGACGTCTGCAGTTCGGCGATCCCGGCGGCCGGATACGGCTCGGTGTTGAAGGTCTTGCGGTCTGTGCCCTTGCGCTCGAGAGCGACCGAGATGCCGTCCAGCTGGGAGACCCAAGTCAGGTAGTCGTCGAAATGCCCCAGGATGTCTCTGTTGATGCTGACGATGGCGTTCTGCCACGCCTTCTCGAAGCCCGGATGCTTGCTGACGAAGGATTTCAGTGCGACATCGGTGCCGACGCCACCGAGGCCCTTGTGCTTGGACAACCGGTCCAGGACGGGATAGCCCTGCTGGGTCAGCGTGTACGCGTCCGCACCGCCGAGCACCGTCCCGGCGATCTTGCCGGACTTCAGCGCGGCCAAGGCCTGCGGCGTGCCGAGATTGCTGACGGTGACCCTCGTCGTCAGCCCGGCCAGATCGAGCAGCTGCCGGATCGACCGGTCCCGTTGCGTCCCGGTCGCCGCTGCCACCGACTTGCCTGCCAGCCCCTGGATCGTGGTCGGGCCGCCCTTGGCTCCGACCAGCCACATGTCCTCGTTGTAGGAGTCCAGCGACAACAACGTCACATCGCCGCCGTTGCCCTTGGACGACAGACCCGGTGTGTCCCCCACGGCGGCCACGTCAACCGCGCCGGCCAGCAGGGCCGAGACGATGTCGGCGCCGGACTGGAAGTAGGAGTACTTGATGTTGGTCACGCCGGCCGCCGCAAGATCGGACTTGAGGATCCCCTTCTTGTCCCCCCAGCCGATGTTGCCGGCCGGGGTCCCGGTCGTCGAAGTCGTACCGATCCGCAGCGTGTAGCCCTCGGCCCCCGACGACTGGGCAGACGACCCGCCGCCGCTGCAGGCAGCCAGGACCGCCATGCCCGTGGTGGCCAGCAGCACCGCCACGGCGCGCGCGAGTTTCTTCATGGACAGCATTCCCCTCATCGGTACCGACAACCCGACCGAGTATTACCCGGTTTCCCGCCCTTTTTAATAGGGTTTCATTCCGTGGACAACTCTGCCACCCGCGGGCCATCTGGTTGGGACCCGAGACTTTCGTGCCGTTAGCGCTGTCGCCACGATAAATTGCGGCATATTGTGGTGATCGACGGCAATCTTGCGCAGGAGGACCGATGTCACACGAAGTTCGACCAACGGACGTCCACGACGTCCTGGCGCGCCACGTGCTCACCGACGGCTTCAAACTGGTTGCCGATCTCGAGGCGAGCCGAGGCAGTCGCCTCGTGGATGCCCGCACCGGTGAGACCTATCTGGACTTCTACACGTTCTTCGCCAGCGCTCCGCTGGGACTGAATCCGGCCTGCGTCACCGACGACGCGGCCTTCCTGGAACGACTGGCCCGGGTCGCGGCCAACAAGCCGGCCAACTCCGACATCTACAGCCCCCAGTACGCCGAATTCGTCGAGACATTCGCCCGGGTGCTCGGCGACCCGGCGCTGCCGCACCTGTTCTTCGTCGAGGGCGGAGCGCTCGCGGTCGAGAATGCGCTGAAAGTCGCCTTCGACTGGAAGTCCCGGCTCAATGAGGCAGCCGGCCGCTCTCCCGGGCTCGGCTCTCGGATCATGCATCTGACCCGCGCGTTCCACGGTCGCAGCGGCTACACCATGTCGTTGACCAACACCGAGCCCAACAAAGTGGCACGGTTCCCGAAATTCGACTGGCCACGGATCGACGTCCCGGCCATCACCTTCCCGCTCCAAGATCATCTGGCCGAGGTGATCGCCGCCGAGGAGCATGCGCTCGACCAGGCCCGGAAGGCGTACGAACAGCATCCCCACGACATCGCGGCCTTCATCTGCGAGCCGATCCAGGGCGAGGGCGGCGACAACCACCTGCGCCCGGACTTCCTGCAGGCGATGCAGCGACTGGCCCATGATCACGATGCACTGTTCATCGTGGACGAGGTCCAGACCGGCATGGGCACCACCGGCACACCGTGGGCCTACCAGCAGCTCGGGCTGCAGCCGGACGTCGTCGCCTTCTCCAAGAAGGTCCAGGTCGGTGGCATCATGGCCGGTCGCCGGGTCGACGAGGTCACCGACAACGTCTTCTCGGTCTCCGGCCGGATCAACTCCACCTGGGGCGGCGGGCTGGTCGACATGGTTCGCTCCACCAGGATCCTGGAGCACATCCGGACCGCGGGCCTGATCGAGGCGGCCGGGCCCAAGGGCCGGCACTTCGTCGATCGTCTGCACAAGGTGTCCGAGCAGTATCCGGCAGAGGTACTGTCCAACGTCCGCGGCCGCGGGCTGATGGTCGCCGTCGATCTTGCCGACACGTCGACCCGCGATAGCGTGCTGGGGTGGCTTCGTGATCATGAGCACGTGCTGGCGCTGCCCAGCGGCGAACGGGCGATCCGGTTCCGGCCGGCACTCTCGGTGACCGAAGCCGAGATCGACGAAGCCACCGATGCGCTGGACCGGGCGCTGGATCAGGTCCTAGGAGGAAGCAAGTGACCCGTCGTCAAGCACAGGTCTCGTCGATCATCGACGGCCGGGCGGTCCCCGGTGGCACCACGGCCACCAGCACCAACCCGAGCGAGCTGGACGAGGTGATCGCCGAAGTGTCGTTCGGCGACGCCGCGACGTTCGTGGCTGCTGCCGGATCGGCCAAGAAGTCGCAGCCCGGATGGGCGGCGATCCCGGCACCTGTCCGAGGCCGGGCGATCGCCCAGATCGGCCGGGCCGTCGAGCACAACAAGGAGGCGTTGGCCCGGCTCGTCACCGCCGAGATCGGCAAGCCGTACGCCGAAGCGCTCGGCGAGGTGCAGGAGATCATCGACACCTGCGACTTCTTCCTCGGCGAAGGCCGACGGCTCTACGGCCAGACCGTGCCCAGCGAGATGGGTGACAAGCAGCTCTTCACCTTCCGCCGCCCGGTCGGCTCCGCCGCGGTGATCACCGCCGGCAACTTCCCGGTCGCGGTGCCGTCCTGGTACATCGTGCCGGCCCTGCTGGCGGGCAACACCATCGTCTGGAAACCTGCCGAGTACTCCCCCGCCGCCTCCGCGGCATTCCACGAGATCTTCGTCGCCGGCGGCGGCCTGCCCGACGGCGTGTTCAACATCGTGCACGCCGGCGGACCGGACACCTTCGCCGGCCTGGAGCAGAGCCTCGACCAGGGCCTGATCGACAAGATCGGCTTCACCGGATCCTCGGCCGTCGGCCGGGAGGTCGGGGGCTTGGCCGGTCGCCACCTGCAGACCGCCTGCCTGGAACTCGGCGGTAAGAACCCGATGGTCGTCACGCCGGCCGCCGATCTTGATCTTGCCGTCGAGGGTGCGCTCTTCGCGGGCTTCGGCACCGCCGGACAGCGGTGTACCTCACTCGGCACCGTGATCGTCCACGAGTTGGTGCACGACGATTTCCTGTCCCGTTTCAATGCGACGGTCGCCGCGGCGTCGGTCGGCGATCCGACACAGGCCGTCGTGATGGGGCCGCTGATGGACGCCAAGTTCGCCCAGCGTTACGAGGAGTTCCTCGGCCTCCTGCAACCGCATCACCGCGTGCAGGCCGAGCAGGGGCGGATCACTGCCGACAATCCGCGGCGGGGTTTCGTCGGCGAACCGGCAGCGGGCCTCTTCTACCACCCGGTCGTCGTCGACGGCGTCCGGCCCGGTGATCAGATCTTCGACGAGGAGACCTTCGGGCCGCTGGTCGGCGTGACCAGCTACCGGGACTTCACCGAGGCGATCGAGTTGGCCAACGCGCCCGGTTACGGATTGTCCTCGGCCATCTACACCAACGATGCCCGCGAAGCATTCGCCTTCCGCGACCAGATCTCGGCCGGCATGGTGAGCGTCAACAACTCCACCTCCGGCGCCGAGGCGCACCTGCCTTTCGGCGGCAACGGCAAGTCGGGGAACGGATCCCGGCAGTCGGGGATCTGGGTGCTTGATCAATTCACTCACTGGCAGTCGGTCAACTGGGACTATTCGGGACGCTTGCAGAAGGCCCAGATGGACACAGCGGAATTGAGCGGTAACCCGGGGTTCACGCTCGCCTAGATCGAATCGTTGCGATAATCAGGCATGGCCGGTACCTCTCCCACACCACCCGGCGGCGCTCTGGACGCACACCTGCGCGGCGCGGTCCAGAACCTGATTCCGCGCCGTGGCATCGAGCACCGCCTGAGCCGGGCGGAGTTGGAGTTGATCTTCGACGCCCAGGCCGGCAGTCGACACGTCGATATCGTGGCGCGCGAGTTGCAGGCCGGCGGCCAGGGCTTCTACACGATCGGCTCGGCCGGACACGAGAGCAATGCCGTGATCGCCGCAGCACTGCGGCCCGACGATCCCGCCTTGCTGCACTACCGATCCGGCGCCTTCTACCTCTTCAGGTCCGGTCCGGACGGCAGCCGCGACATCCTGCAAGGTCTGATGACGCTGGCCGAGGAGCCGATCGCGGGCGGGCGGCACAAGGTCTTCGGGAACCGCGAGTTGCACATCATCCCGCAGACCTCGACGATCGCCTCACATCTGCCGCGCGCGGTCGGTCTGGCCATCTCGCTGCCCCGTGCTTACCGCATCGCCCCGGACACCGCTGCGCCCCGGTGGCCGGCGGATGCGGTCGTGGTCTGCTCCTTCGGCGATGCATCGGCCAACCACTCGACCGCAGTCGGGGCGATCAACACCGCCCTGAACACCGCCTACCGTGGTCTGCCGGTGCCGGTGCTCTTCATCTGTGAGGACAACGGCTACGGGATCTCGGTACCGACCCCCAAGGGCTGGATCGAGACCGCTTACGGCTCGCGGCCTGGCCTGGACTACTTCGCCTGCGACGGCACCGATCCCGAGGCGGTGTACGCCGCCGCAACAGCAGCGGCCCGCGTGGTCCGGGAGCGCCGCCGTCCGGCCTTCCTGCACCTGCGCTGCGCACGGTTTCTCGCCCACGCCGGCAGCGACGCCGAGATCTCCTACCGCAGCCAGCGCCAGATCGAGGCCGACTACGACCGCGATCCATTGCTCGGCACCGCCCAGGGGCTGGTCGATCTCGGAGTCAGGCCTGCGGAGGTGCTCGACCGCTACGACGCCCGGCGCGCCGATCTTGATCATCAGGTGCAGACCCTGCTCGGCCGGCCGCGGCTCGGATCGGCCGAAGAGGTGATGGGTCCACTGGCGCCCCGGCATCCGGACCAGGTGGCCGATCGCGCACTGGGATTGTCGAAGCGCCCTTCGATGGGCTCAGGGAACACATCGGCAAGCCCGGGGACCGGAGCGACCCTGGCAGAGTCGATCAACAAGACCCTGGACGACATCCTCACCAACGAGGCCCGGGCGATCGTCTTCGGCGAGGATGTCGGCGTCAAGGGCGGCGTCTACGGCGTCACCCGCGGCCTGGCCCGCCGACACGGTGCGGCGCGGGTCTTCGACTCGGTCCTGGACGAGCAGTCGATCCTCGGGCTGGCCCTCGGGAGCGGGCTGGCCGGGTTGCTGCCGATTCCCGAGATCCAGTATCTGGCCTATCTGCACAACGCCATCGACCAACTCCGCGGCGAGGCAGCGACCCAGCAGTTCTTCTCCACCGATCAGTTCCGCAACCCTCTGGTGCTCCGGCTCCCGGGATTGTCCTACCAGAAGGGATTCGGCGGCCATTTCCACAACGACAACGCGATCGCGTCGCTGCGGGACATCCCCGGCCTGGTGGTCGGTTGTCCCAGTCAGGGCGACGACGCGGCCGCCATGTTGCGCACCCTGGTTGCCGCCGGGTTGGTCGACGGCACGGTCTCGGTGTTCCTGGAGCCGATCGCGCTCTACCACCGGCGGGATCTGGCCGAGCCCGGTGACGACGGCTGGCTGAGTGCCGACCAGGGTGGTCAGGTCCCGATCGGCTCCGCGAGGGTCCGTCGCGAGGGCGACGATCTGACGATGATCACCTTCGGTAACGGGGTGCCGATGAGCCTGTTGGTCGCCGACCGGTTGGCGGTCGACGGGATCGAGACGACGGTGCTCGACCTGCGCTGGCTGAAGCCGCTGCCAATCGACGACATCGTGGCAGCCGCAGCCCGCACCGGGCACGTGCTGGTGGTGGACGAGACCCGGCACAGCGGCGGCGTCGGTGAGGGTGTGATCACCGCCCTGGTCGAGCACGGTTTTGACCAGATGATCGAGCGGGTGGCCAGTCAGGACAGCTTCATCCCGCTGGGCAGTGCCAGTGATCACGTGCTGCTCGGCCCGGACGAGATCGAGAAGGCCGCCCACGAGTTGGTCGGCATCAACCGGGCTGCCGCCCGACGGGCCCGCTGAAAGAAGAACCTGACACAACAAGGAGACAGATGCCGACGTCGCCGTTGGACCTGCTGAAGATCGACCACCTGCTCACCGACGACGAGCAGGACATCGCTGCTACGGTGCGGGACTGGGTCGACGACCGGGTTCGCCCGAACATCGCCGACTGGTACGAACGCGGCGAGATCGACCTCGGCCTGATCAAGGAAGCCGGTGCACTCGGCCTGCTCGGCATGCATCTGACCGGCTACGGGTGCGCAGGGACGAACGCAGTCTCGTACGGGCTGGCCTGTCTGGAACTCGAGGCCGGCGACTCCGGCCTGCGCAGCCTGGTGTCGGTCCAGGGTTCGCTGGCGATGTTCGCGATCTGGAAATTCGGCAGTGAAGACCAGAAACAGAGATGGCTGCCGGCGATGGCGGCCGGCGAGGCGATCGGCTGTTTCGGTCTGACCGAACCGGACTTCGGTTCCAACCCGGCCGGGATGCGCACCGTCGCCCGCAGGGACGGCGATGGCTGGGTGCTGAACGGAACGAAGATGTGGATCACCAACGGCTCGGTCGCCGACGTCGCCGTGGTCTGGGCCCAGACCGATCCGGACGAGTCGCAGTCCTCCAGGCCGGGCGCGGGCGTCCGCGGCTTCGTGGTGCCGACGAACGCCCCGGGTTTCAGCGCTCCCAAGATCACCAGGAAGCTGTCGCTGCGCGCCTCGGTCACCTCCGAGTTGGTGCTGCAGGACGTACGGCTTCCGGCCGACGCAGTCCTGCCGGAAGTGACCGGTCTGCGCGGCCCGCTGTCATGTCTCGACGAGGCCCGCTTCGGGATCGTCTTCGGCGCCCTCGGCGCTGCCCGTGATTGTCTGGACACTGCGATCCGCTACGCCGCCGAACGCGAGGTCTTCGACCGTCCGCTGGCCGGTTTCCAACTCACCCAGGCCAAACTGGCCGATATGGCATTGGAGCTGCAGAAGGGTTTCCTGCTGGCGCTGCATCTCGGACGGCTCAAAGATGATCATCAGCTGGATCCCCGCCAGGTCAGTCTCGGCAAGCTCAACAACGTCCGCGAGGCGCTCACGATCGCCCGGACCTGCCGGACCATCCTCGGCGCCAACGGCATCACCGGTGAGTATCCGATCATGAGGCACGCCAACAATCTCGAGTCGGTGCTCACCTACGAGGGCACCAGCGAGGTGCACCAACTGGTGATCGGCCAGGCCCTGACTGGCGAGAATGCCTTCGGCTGACGGTACGGATGAGCATCAGGACAAGGAGTTGACATGACGATCACGGCCCGCGCATTCCACCTGGTCTCCCGGCCGCAGGGTGAACCGAGCGAGGACAACTTCCGGTTGGTCACCAGCACCCTGCCCGACCCGGGACCCGGTGAGATCGCCGTGCGCAATCTGGCCATCTCCGTCGACCCCTACATGCGCGGACGGATGCGCGACGCTGCGTCGTACGCAGCACCGTGGCAGCTGGACCAACCTGCCCAGGGCGGCGCGGTCGGCGAGGTGATCGCCTCCGGCAGTGATCAGGTGCCGGTCGGAAGCCTGGTCGTGCACAACCTCGGCTGGCGGGACTATGCCGTGCTGCCGGCCGACCAGGCGGCCGTCGTGCCGCGTCAGGACGGTGTGTCCCCCACGCTGTATCTCGGCGCTCTCGGTATGACCGGGCGGACCGCCTACGTCGGTCTCTTGCGGATCGCCTCGTTCAAGCCCGGCGACATCGTCTTCGTCTCCGGCGCGGCGGGAGCGGTCGGCAGCATGGTCGGCCAGTTCGCGAAGCTTTCCGGCGCCCGGCAGGTGATCGGCAGCGCCGGCAGCCCCGCCAAGATCGACTATCTGCGAGACGTTCTCGGCTTCGACAGCGTCTTCGACTACCACGACGGTCCGGCCGCGGAACTGCTGGCGCAAGCGGCGCCGGACGGTGTCGACGTGTTCTTCGACAACGTCGGCGGCGAACAGCTCGAGGCCGCGATCGGCCGGATGAATCTGCACGGCCGGATCGCCATCTGCGGGTCGATCTCCAACTACAACAAGGAGCAGCCGGAACCGGGACCGCGCAATCTCGGGCTGTTCATCAGCAGCCGACTGACGATGACCGGATTCCTGGTCGGAGACCACTCCGACATCGCCGACGAGTTCACCCGCACCGTCGGCGGCTGGTACGCCTCCGGGCAACTCGTCGCGCGGGAGACCGTCGTACACGGGTTGGAGAACACCCCCGCGGCATTCATCGGAATGCTCAAGGGCGACAACACCGGCAAGATGATCATCAAGCTCGACTGAGCGTCCGCGCAGGATTTTCACGCTGCGCGCCGGATCGGCCTCGGTGCCGGACTCCGGCACGCTATCGTGCCAGGGATTTCGGACATATCCGAGGAAGGGCCCTGTGACGGAACCGATCCAGCTCGACCTCAACGACCCCGTGACGGTGTGGTTGACCCGGATCGCCGAGCACGGCGCCACGTTGCCTGGCCTGCGGGACCCCGACACCACGGTCCGTCGGAGGGCGCTCAAGGAACTCTCCGATCGGCTGGCCGTCGAATTCACCGCCCCGTCACCGTCCTCGGTGTTGATCAGCAACCGGTGCATCGACCGGCCGGAGACGGACCATGGGACCCAGGGCCGGCTGTGGCTGCGGCGGTATCTGCCCGCCGACCTGACCTCGCCGTATCCGACCCAGGTGTGGTGTCACGGCGGCGGCTTCCTGCTCGGCAGCGTCGATGAGATCGTCAACGACCGGATCTGCGCCGCCCGGGCCGAGGCGACCGGCCTGCAGATCCTCTCGGTCGGCTACCGGCTGGCCCCCGAGGATCCCTATCCGGCAAGTGTCGAGGATCTCTTGCTGGCCTACGACACCGCATTGCAGGATCCTGACCTCGACGTCGACAGCTCCCGGCTGGGGATCGGCGGGATCTCCTCCGGCGGCTATGTGGCGGCCGTCGCCTCGGTGCGGATCCGCGACCGCGGCGGGCCCCAGCCGATACACGTCGCCCTCGAATCGCCGATGCTCGCCTTCGAAACCTCGGGTGATCCGAGCGAGAGCTTCGCCTCGGATGCCGACCTGTCCTTTCTGGGTGAGGTGATCGTCAGCTTCCTGCCACCCGCGGTACGGGACGCGTACGCCTTGCCGATGGAGATCGAGGATCTTTCTGGTCTGCCGCCGACTCTGGTGATCAGTTCCGAATTCGACCCGTTGCGGGATTCGACCGAGCGCTACGCCAACCGGCTGCGGGAGGCGGGCAATGCGGTCGACCTGATCCGCGAGCCCGGGCACCTGCACGGCTCCAGTGTCCTGACCGCCACCTCAGCCCGGTCCCGGGACTGGCAGGCGCATGTCCGCGACGTCCTCCGCGGGGCCTACCGGACCGATGCCTGAGAGCTGCTGATCCCCACCAGAACCGGCAGGTGATCGGAGGCCCGGACCAGAACGTCGTGGCCGAGCCCCAACGGGGCCAGGTCGATCCGGGACACCGACAATCCGGGTGAGACCCAGACGGCATCGATCCTTGCCTGCGGGTGCGACGCCGGGAAGGTCGGACCGTCAGCGGCGGTGACGTCGGCCAGGCCGCGGGTTGCCGCGAGCTGCCATACCGGCCCGCCGGGACGTTCGTTGACGTCGCCGACGACCATCAGCGGCTCGCCGGGCTGCGACAGCCGGAGCGCCTGCTGCAGTTCCGCCGGCCGGGCCGCGTTGGCCAGGCCGAGATGACAACCGATCAGCGTGATCGGCGGCTCGCCGCCCCGCACCGCCACCGCGCCGCCGGGCAGCTGCAGGGTCCAGAACCGCTTCCATCGCCGGATCAACGGCCGCCGGATCCGCCGCCGGGCGACCGACCAGCGGATCGGGTCGGCAACCAGGGCGATGGTCCGGGCGGCCCCGGCGACGTAGTGCATCCCGACGCTGCGGGCGAAGGCCCTACGCCGCCATCGGGTGCCCCACCAGGTCGGCGCCTCCTGGATCAGCGCGACATCCGGGGCGCAGCGGGTGATCACCTCGGTGACCGCCGACCGGTCGTCGCCCCAGCGATGAACGTTGTAGGTCAGCAATCGGATCGGGGCTAGGTTGACTGCCATGAGCGGACCTCGGTTCGGCCGGCGGACGGTTGGGGCGATCGTAGCCTCCTGCCTGCTGCTGTTCGCCGGCTGCGCGAACCAGCCGACCGCTCGTACGCCGCCCCGCGCGACCGCCGGCCGGTCCCCGTCCGGCACCGGGCAGCCGGGCTCCGACCCGTCGCCGACAGCCGCGGCCTCGGCATCCGATCCGGCGCCTACCCCAACGCCTATCGCAACGCCTGCCGCGACCCCGAAGAGCACGCCGGCCCATGCGCCGGTGATCGTGATCGATCCCGGCCACAGCGGCCGCTCGATCCGCAGCCGGAATGCGGCTACCGGACTGACCGATTTCGACTACCCGAACGAGCCGGAGATGACCGAGGTCTTCGGCATCAGCCTGTGTGTCGCGGCGGATCTGCGGAAGATCGGTTACCGGGTGGTCCTGACCAAGAAGAAGGCGACCAGCACGGTCAGCCTGACCCGCCGGGCACAGATCGCCGACACGGTCCATGCGGACCTGGCGATCAGCGTGCACGACGACCACACCCAGACCGACAGTTTCCAGGCGGTCTACAGCCAGCGGGGTGTCAAGCATCATGGTCGCTATCACGCCATGTGGCGCGGCGACGGCGCGGACCGGACGGTGTTCAACCATCCCGGCGTGGCCAGGAAGAGCGCGCACTACGCCAGGCTCATCGCCGCCGCGCGCCGTCGGGACCAGCACCGGCCGGTCGCCATCACCGAGGAGAATTTCACCGGCAGGTCCGGCCTTGAACCGGGCAACCTGGCGCTGGTCCAGCTGCTGACAAGGGTCCCCTGGGTCTACAGCGAGTCCGGTGCCAGGACCGGCGGCTCGACCACCCGGCGGATCACCACCCACGACGAGACGCTGTACGCGAAGGGCATCCTGGACGGCATCGTCGCCGCGGTGCCGGTCAAGGGCGCCCGGCCCGAGTCGACGGTCGCGCTCCGGCGCTGCATCGCGAGGCACCGGAACGGGTAGGGTCGCGGTATGTCTGAGACCGCCACCGGAGTCGTGCCAGCGGCGTTCGCCGACGTGGTCGCCGACGAGGTCCGGTTGCGCCGCTTCCTCGACGGACTGCCGGGGGTCGACCCGGTCGCGCTCGAGCAGCGGGCCACCGCCCTGGCGACTCGGTCGATCAAGAAGCAGTCCAAACTGACCGCGATCGATCTGGCGATCTCGATGGTCGACCTGACAACGCTCGAGGGCGCCGACACTGCCGGCAAGGTGCGCAACCTGGTCCGCAAGGGCCTGCAGCCGGACCCGGAGCGGCCGGACACACCGCGGGTGGCCGCGATCTGCATCTATCCCGATCTTGTCCCGGTCGCCGCAGGTGCCCTGGCGGGCAGCGAGAATACCGGGACGAAGATCAACATCGCCTCGGTCGCGACCGCCTTCCCGTCCGGCAGGGCGGCGCTGCCGGTCAAGATCGCCGACGTCGAGTCGGCCGTCGCGGCCGGTGCCGACGAGATCGACATGGTGATCGATCGCGGTGCCTTCCTGGCAGGCCACTACGGCAAGGTCTACGACGAGATCGTCGCGGTCAAACAGGCCGCCGGAGCGGCCCGGCTCAAGGTGATCCTCGAGACCGGGGAGCTCGCCACCTACGACAACGTCCGCAAAGCATCCTGGCTCGCGCTGCTGGCCGGCGGCGACTTCATCAAGACCTCGACCGGCAAGGTCAGCCCGGCTGCGACGCTCCCGGTCACCCACGTGATGTTGCAGGCGGTCCACGACTGGAAGCGGGCCACCGGCGAACAGCGAGCGGTCAAACCGGCCGGGGGGATCCGTACGGCCAAGGACGCGATCCGTTACCTGGTTGCGGTCCGCGAGGTCGCGGGTCCGGAATGGCTGCATCCGCACTGGTTCCGGTTCGGCGCTTCATCGGTGCTCAACGATCTGATCATGCAACGACGGACCCAGCTCGAGGGCCACTACTGGGGAGGCGACTATGTCTCGCTCGACTGAATCCGTGGCGACCGATCCGACCGAGTGGGACTATGCACCGGCACCGGAGTCGGAGGCGATCGGCCGGGTGAAGGAGCGCTACCTGCCCTTCATCGACGGCAAATTCGTCGAAGGCAGTGGAGATGATCTCGTCAGTGTCAACCCGGGTCGCGACGAGCCGCTGAGCACCGTGTCGACGGTCAGCGAGGCTGACCTCGACACCGCCGTGCACGCCGCCCGGCAGGCCTACGAGGGTCCCTGGTCGCGGCTGTCCGGCGCCGAGCGGGGCAAGTATCTCTTCCGAATCGCTCGTGGCATCGCCGAGCGCTCCCGCGAGCTTGCGGTGCTCGAGGCCCTCGACAACGGGAAGCCGATCAAGGAGACCCGGGACTTCGATGTCCCCACCGCGGCACAGCATTTCTTCTACCACGCGGGCTGGGCGGACAAACTGCAGCATCTCGGCCACGGCCCCGACCCGAAGCCGCTCGGCGTTGCCGGCCAGGTGGTCCCATGGAATTTTCCGCTGCTGATGGCGGCCTGGAAGATCGCGCCCGCACTGGCGGCCGGCAACACCGTGGTGATCAAGCCGGCAGAGACGACGCCGTTGTCGGCGCTGGTGCTGGCCGAGATCATCGCCGACGCCGATCTTCCGCCCGGCGTGGTCAACATCGTTCCCGGCGCCGGTGATGTGGGCGCCGCACTGGTGCGACATCCCGGCCTGGACAAGGTCGCTTTCACCGGGTCGACCACGGTCGGCAAACAGATCCAGCAGACGCTGGCCGGCACCGGTCGCAAGCTCACCCTCGAGCTCGGCGGCAAGGGCGCGACCATCGTCTTCAGTGATGCGGCGATCGACCAGGCGGTCGAGGGCATCGTCAACGCGATCTTCTTCAACGCAGGTCAGGTCTGTTGTGCCGGATCCCGGTTACTGGTTCAGGAGTCGATCGCTGAGGAGTTGCTCACCCGGCTGCGGGAGCGGGTCGACACGCTGCGAGTCGGCGATCCACTGGACAAGAACACCGATGTCGGGGCGATCAACTCCCGATCCCAATGGGACAAGATCACCGAGTTGACCCGGGCCGGCGTCGACGAGGGCGCCGAGCTGTGGCAGTCTTCCTGTCCCCTTCCCGACAAGGGATTCTTCGTCGCGCCGACGATCTTCACCGACGCGACCCAGACGATGCGGATCGCTCGGGAGGAGATCTTCGGTCCGGTGCTGTCGGTGATCACCTTCCGGACTCCGGACGAGGCGCTCGCGAAGGCGAACAACTCACCGTACGGGCTGTCCGCCGGCGTCTGGACCGAGAAGGGATCGCGGGCGATGGCGATGGCCGCGCGGCTGCGAGCCGGAGTGATCTGGGACAACACTTGGAACCGATTCGATCCAGCTGCACCGTTCGGGGGCTACCAGGAATCCGGCTTCGGCCGTGAGGGCGGCCCCTCGGGCCTGGCTGCCTATCTCGACACCGACGACGAGGCACTGATCGGATGAGCATCGCCGTGGCCAAGACCTACAAGTTGTACGTCGGCGGATCCTTCCCGCGCTCCGAGTCGGGGCGTACGTATCAGGTCGCCGACGCCGGCGGGAGCTTCCTGGCCAACGCCGTATTGGCCTCCCGCAAGGATGCCCGCGATGCGGTAGCAGCGGCGCGCAAGGGATTCAGCAGCTGGTCGAAGGCGACGCCGTACAACCGCGGCCAGGTGATCTATCGGATCGCCGAGATGCTGCAGTCCCGAGCACCGGAATTCATCGAGCTGTTGATCACCAGCCGCGGAGTCGATCATGCTGCCGCGGTGGCCGAGGTGGACGCGGCGATCGACCGGCTGGTGCACTATGCCGGCTGGACCGACAAGCTGGCAGCGGTGTTCGGGTCGGCGAATCCGGTCTCGGCGCCGTACTTCAGCTACTCCGCACCCGAGCCGACCGGCGTGGTGGCGATCATCGCCCCGACCGACGCTCCCCTGTTGGGGTTGGTGTCGGTGCTGGCGCCAGTGATCACCGGCGGCAACGCCGCGGTACTGATCGCTGCCGAGGCAGACCCCTGCATCGCCATCACCTTCGCCGAGGTGCTGGCAACCTCGGACGTACCGGCCGGCGTGGTCAACATCCTGACCGGCAGCGCCACCGAAATCGCCCCGCATCTGGCCGCGCACGCCGACGTCAACGCACTCGACCTGACCGGTGCCGAAGCTGGCCTCGCCACGGAACTCGAGGGGGTGGCGGCCGGAACCGTGAAGCGGGTCTACCGGCCGAAGGGGCGTCCGGATTTCGCAGCCGCTCCCGGCACCGTACGGCTCCGGTCGTTCCTGGAGATCAAGACCGTCTGGCACCCGACCGGTTCACCGTCACTGGCCGGCGGCAGCAGCTACTGACCGCTGCCCGCCGGTCCCGGCGACTCAGGAGTCGGCGGCGGTCAGCAGCTCGGCTTCCTCTTCGTCGGAGAACTTCTCCTCGGCATCGATGTGGGCGATCGCCTTCCGGCCGATGGTCAGAGCCACCACACCGGCCAGCAGTGAGCCGGCCCCGAAGAAGAACGGCGCACCGGCGCTGATGTGGGTCGAGATCGGACCGGCGATGGCCGGCGCGATCGCGCCGCCGAGGAAGCGGATGCCGGAGTAGGTCGAGGAGGCGACATTCCGCGGCAGGTCGCTGGCTTCCATCACCGACTCGGTCATGACCGTGTTCATCACACCGAGGAAGAGACCGCCGACGATGATGCAGACCGTGACGACCACGAACGAGCTGACCTTCAATGCCATGATCACTTCGATGACGGCTAGGGCGACCAGCACGATGTAGACGGTGTGCCGGCGGCCGATCTTGCGTGCCAGCGGCTGGGCGACGAAGACCGAGGTGATCGCGAGACACAGACCCCAGCCGAAGAACACCAGCCCAAGCTGGATCGGGGCCATCGGCTTGCCGGTCATCACCTTCACCGCGTCATTCAGCGGATAGGGGCTGTAGGCCAGCAGTGTGAAGAAGCCGAAGTTGTAGAACAGTGCGACCAGTCCGAGGGTGAGGATCGCTGGATGCCGGACTGCGGCGAACGGCGCTGTGAACTTCACCCGCTGGGGAGCGGCGTCCGATTTCCCCAACAGGACGAGGATGGCGATCAGCGCGATGGCCATCAGAATCGCGGTGCCGAAGAACGGACCGCGCCAGCTGATCCCGCCGAGGATGCCGCCGAGCAGCGGACCGATCGCGATGCCGACGCCCAGAGCGGTCTCGTACAGGATGATCGCGCTGTCCACTCCGCCACTGGCCGCGCCGACGATGGTGGCCAGCGCGGTCGAGATGAAGAGCGCGTTGCCCAGGCCCCAGCCGGCCCGGAAGCCGATGATCATGCCGACCGAGTTGGACGCACCCGCCGCCGCCGCGAACGCGACGATGAACACCAGGCCGAACAGCAGCGTCCGTTTGGCACCGATCCGGCCGGAGACGTAACTGGTGAAGAACATCGCCGCGCCCGTGATGATCAGATAGCTGGTGAAGAGCAGCAGCGTCTGCGACGGTGTGGCATTCAGCTGGTTGGTGATCGTCGGCAGGATGGGATCGACCAGGCCGATGCCCATGAAGGAGATCACCGACGCGAACGCGACGGCCCAGACCGCCTTCGTCTGCCGGAAGATCGACGGTTTCGCCTCGGTATGTGCGCTGGCGCTCACTGGTTGTCACCTTTCTCGTTGATCATGTCGGTCAGTCGGGTCAGCACCCGCAATGCCGCGGCAACCTCATCCCGGCCTACGTCTGTCTGGTCACTCAGCCGGTGGCCGATCATCTCTGTGGTCTCCGCCCGGACCTGCTGCAGTCGGTCGCTGCCTACCGTGGTGATGCTGACCAGCCACGCACGGCCGTCCTCGGGGTCGGACGTGCGCTGCACGTAGCCGGCCTCCTCGAGCTTCTTGATCATGGCCGTCGCCGTGGGTTGTGAGCAGCGGTCCAGTGCGGCGAATTCGCTGATCCGCAGCGGACCGGACTCCTCCAGGATCGCCATGGCGCGCCAACTTGCCGAGGCGTCCCGGGTCCGGCCCAGCCGTGCCGCAGCACGGGTGAAGCGGTCGCAGGCCAAGAAGAGGTCACCTGCAGCCTCCCCGACGGAAGCGTGTCCGATCGAACCTGGGGACGCGACTGTTGGTGCCGTCGACTCAACCACATATGCAGTCTATATAGACTGCCTAACTAAATGCAAGGTCAGTCGAGCCGGGCCCAGTCCGGTCCGGTGTCGCCCAGGCTTTCGTCGAGTTTGGGAAACAGCGGCGTCGGCTTCTGCAACGGCGCACCGGGGGTGATCGGGGTGGACTTCCACTCGGCCTGCTCGGAGGCGTACTCCCCCATCAGGACCGGATAGTCCGGGCCGTCTTCTTCACTGACCGTACGGATCTCGGGCTGGGCGGCCCAGACGCCGTCGCGGCCCAGCGCCTCGTGCACCTTCTGCGCCGCGTGCGGCAGGAACGGGGTGAGCAGCGTGTTGGCATCCGACACCACCTGCAGCGCGGTGTGCAGCACGGTGTCGCGGCGGACCGGATCGTCCTTGAGTTTCCACGGCTCCTGATCCGACAGGTACCTGTTGGCCGCGGTGACAACGCGCATCGACTCGGTCATCGCCTGCTTGAACCGGCTCCTGCGCAGCAGTGCCCCGACCTCATCGAAAGCCCTGCCGGACAAGGAGAGCAGGTCATGATCGGCATCGCGTTGATCATTCGCCTCCGGGATCGCTCCGACCTGGCGGTGGGCCATCGAGACCGAGCGATTGACCAGGTTGCCCCACTCGTTGGCCAGCTCGAAGTTGGTCCGCCGGACGAATTCCGACCAGGTGAAGTCGGTGTCCTGGTTCTCCGGGCCGGCAACCGCGATGAAGTAGCGCAACGCGTCCGGACCGAAGTCGCGGAGGAAGTCGCCGACGTAGATCACCTGGCCGCGGCTGGTGGAGAACTTGGAGCCGCTCATGGTCAGGAACTCGCTGGAGACGATCTCGCTGGGCAGGTTGAGGGTGCCGAACGGGCCGACCTCGCCGCCATGATCACCCTGGCCGTTCTGGCCCAGCAGGATCGCCGGCCAGATCACCGAGTGGAAGACGATGTTGTCCTTGCCCATGAAGTAGTAGCCCTCGGCGTCCGGGTCGAGCCACCACTGCTTCCATGCCTCGGGGTCGCCGGTCCGCCTGGCCCATTCGATCGAGGCGGACAGGTAGCCGATCACCGCGTCGAACCAGACGTAGATCCGCTTCATCGACTGGTCGCGCCAGCCGTCCAGCGGGATCGGTACGCCCCAGTCGAGATCGCGGGTGATCGCCCGCGGCTTCAGGTCGGCCAGCAGGTTGTGGGAGAAGCGCAGCACATTCGGGCGCCACTCGGTCTTGGTCCCCAGCCACTTCTCCAGCGAACCGGACAGCGCCGGCAGATCGAGGAAGAAGTGCTCGGTCTCGACGAACTTCGGCGTCTCGCCGTTGATCCGCGAGCGCGGATTGATCAGGTCGACGGGATCGAGCTGGTTGCCGCAGTTGTCGCACTGGTCGCCGCGGGCGCTGTCGTAGCCGCAGATCGGGCAGGTGCCCTCGATGTAGCGGTCCGGAAGCGTCCGGCCGGTGCTCGGGCTGATCGCGCCCATGGTCGTCTTCGGCACCACGTAACCGTTCTTGTACAACGCGCTGAAGAGCTCCTGCACCACCCGGTAGTGGTTGCGGGTCGTGGTCCGGGTGAAGAGGTCGTACGACAGCCCGAGGCCCTGCAGATCGTGGGTGATGACGTCGTTGTACTTGTCGGCGAGCTGGCGCGCGGTGACGCCCTCGGCCTCGGCCTGGACCGAGATCGGCGTGCCGTGCTCGTCGGTGCCCGAAACCATCAGGACGTTGTGGCCGGACATTCTCATGTAGCGGGAGAAGACGTCGGAGGGAACACCGAAACCCGAGACGTGACCGATATGCCGCGGGCCGTTGGCGTACGGCCACGCAACGCTGGTCAGAACATGAGATGCCATGGTTCAACCCTAGCTTTCGGGCCAATTCACCCGTAATCAGAGCAGGGGTGCGACGAGCCTGCTGACGGCTTCTTTCATGTGGCCGACGAACGGTCGGCGGTAGATCTGATCATGGTCGAAGGTGCGGCAGTACAGCAGATCGCGTTCGTAGATCGCGGCCATCCGCTTGCCCAGCTCGACATCGTAGATGAAGGCGTTGACCTCGAAATTGAGCCGGAAACTGCGGTAGTCGAAGTTGGCGGTACCGACCGAGGCGACCTCGTCGTCGATCAACAGCGTCTTGGCGTGCAGGAATCCGCCCTCGTAGATGTGCACGTTGACCCCGACCTTGGCCAGCTCGTCGGCGTAGGACAACGTCGCCGGGTAGACCAGCGGGTGATCCGGCTTGTCCGGGATCATCAGGTGGACGTCGACCCCGGACAGCGAGGCGATCTTGAGCGCGTCCATCACTGCTGCGTCGGGCATGAAGTACGGGGTCTGGATCCGGATCGACTCGTTCGCCTCGTGGATCGCCTTGAGGTAGCCGTACTTGATCCACTCCCATTCCGAATCCGGGCCGCTGGAGGCGATCTGGACCGCCACATCACCCGGGCTGGTCTCGACGACCGGGAAGTAGCGCGGGTCGTGCCCGACCCGGCGATCCTTCGGCGCGGCGACATTCCAGTCCATCAGCAGCCGGGTCTGCAACGACTCCACGGCACTGCCCTCGATCCGCAGATGGGTGTCACGCCAGTAGCCGAATTTCTTGGTCGGCGTCACGTACTCATCGCCGACATTGAAGCCGCCGACGTAGCCGACCCGACCGTCGATCACGGCGATCTTGCGGTGGGTCCGGAAGTTGACCCGGAAGTTGACCGGGCCGAAGTTGTTCGGGAAGAACGGGTACGCCTCCCCACCCGCGGCGCGCAGCAGCTTGAGGTGCTTCTTCGCGATCCCGCGGCCGCCGTACGCGTCGAAGCACAGCCGTACAGCGACGCCGGCCTCGGCGCGTTCGATCAGCGCCTCCAGGACGCGGGTTCCGATCAGGTCGGACCGGAAGATGTAGTAGAGGACGTGCACGTGATCGGTCGCCGACCTGATGTCGTTGATCAACGCCTCGAATTTCTCGGCCCCGTCGTCGAAGACCGTGACGGCGTTGTTGTGACTCAGCGATCCGACGTCGTCGTTCATCAGCAGGGTCGCGAGCTCGACGTTGGACCGGCTGACGGCATTGACGAATTCGTACTCGTGCCGGCCGACCTCGGCCAGTTGCTGTTTGCCGGCCTTGGAATGCCCGGTCTCCGACCCGTCCAGCAGACGGAAGATCTTGGTCTTGGTGATCCGGCGGCCGATGAACAGGTAGAGCACGAAGCCGAGCACCGGGATCAGCGTCAGCACCAGGATCCAGGCCCACAAGGATGCCGTGTCACGTCGCTCCAGGAAGAGCGTGATGATCGCCCCAACGATGTTGACCAGCAGGACGATGGCGACGATCAGAGCGATGATGTTGACGACTTCACTACCGCTCATGCGGACTGGTCCAGCTCCTCGAGCAGGGTCTGGTAGCCCGGCTTGATCACGTTCTCGATCAGCGCGAGCCGGTCCGGGTGGGGTGAGAAGGCGCTCTTGATCGCGTTCAGCGTCAGCCACCGGATGTCGCTGAGCTGATAGTCGAACGCGTCGGACAGCCGCTCGAACTCTCTGGTCATGGTGGTGTTACTCATCAGCCGGTTGTCGGTGTTGACCGTCACCCGGAAGCCGAGCTGGGCCAGGATCCGGATCGGGTGATCGGCGATCGAGGCCACGGCACCGGTCTGCACATTGGACGACGGGCACATCTCCAGCGGCACCCGGACATTGCGGATGTAGCTCGCCAGCCGGCCCAGCTGGACCTGGTCGCCCGAGATCGTGATGTCGTCGATCACCCGGACGCCGTGCCCGAGCCGGTTGGCGCCGCAGAGCTGCACCGCCTCCCAGATCGACGGCAGCCCGAACGCCTCACCGGCGTGGATGGTGATGTAGCCGTTGTTGCGCTTGATGTAGTCGAACGCGTCCAGGTGCCGGGTGGGCGGGTAACCGGCCTCGGCGCCGGCGATGTCGAAGCCGGCGACACGCTCGTCGCGGTGCCGGATCGCCAACTCGGCGATCTCCCGGGCACTGGAGGCGTGCCGCATCGCGGTCAGGATCTGCCGGGCGACGATCGGTGTGCCCTTGACCCGGGCTTCGGCCATGCCCTCCGCGAGGCCGTCGCGAACTGCCGCGACCGCCTGATCAAGCTCCAGTCCGGCAGTCAGGTGCTGTTCGGGAGCCCAGCGTGACTCGACGTAGACGACCCCGTCGGCAGCCAGATCCAGCACCATCTCCCTGGCCACCCGGCGCAGGGCGTCAGGGGTCTGCATCACCGCGACCGTGTGCCGGAAGGTCTCCAGATATAGCTCGAGCGAGCCGGAATTGCAGGACTCGGCGAACCAGCGGGCCAGACCGTCCGCATCGGACGTCGGCAGCTCGTGTCCGATGACACCGGCCAGGTCGACGATCGTCTGCGGGCGCAGTCCGCCGTCCAGATGATCATGGAGGAGCACCTTGGGTGCCCGGTGCAACACGTCACGAGCGACCACAGCCCAAGCATAGTCAACGCGCTAATAATGTCGTCGCGGATTCTCGGCGAGGCCGGAATCGAACAGTTTTCCACAACCGCAAGCACGTTCTCAGCGCTGTCCACAGAAGCGATGCTGTGGTGAACCATCAGCCGCCCTCAGCCACATAAATAAGGATGTGAAGGCAGACATCGAACAACTGCTGCGCGACAACGGAGGCTACCTCCGACGTCGGGACTGCCCTGATCGGCTCCGGTATCGATTGGACCGGCTGCAGGCGTCCGGGCAACTGGTCAACCTGCTCCCCGGCTTCCTGACCACACCCGAGGGCGCCGACTCCTGGGCTATCCGGCTGCGGATCGGGTCGTCCTGGGCGGGCCCGAACTCCGTCGTCACCCGATATTCGGCGGCCAGGCTCACGTTCTGGCGGACCTGTGAGAACACGACGATCAGCTTCACCGTCCGGAATCCGCCCCGACCTCAGTCCGGCTGGCCGGTTGTCAACTCGACCGTGCCACCCGAGCTCACATGGTTGCGTTCGGGCCTTCGCATGTCCAACCCCGCCTACACCGCGGTCGAACTTGCAGCCGATGACGACGGACCTGCCGTCATTGATAGAGCGCTCCGCAGCAGACAGGCGACCCTGTCCGCGATGACCGCTGCACTGGCAGCGATGCGCGGACGCCGTGGGAACGGGACACGTTTGCAGATCCTCCAGGACTCACGCGATCAACCGTGGTCAGAACTGGAACGACTGGGCCATCGGCTCTTGCGGCAGAAGCGGATCACCGGCTGGCGGACCAACGTCTGGGTGGACACCCGAGGCGGCGGCTATTTCGCCGACGTGCTGTTCCGCCGTGCGCGACTGATCGTCGAGTTCGACGGCTGGGAGTTCCACAGCGACCGGGAGGCGTTCGAGAACGATCGGCGCCGACGCAACGAGCTCGTCCTCGCTGGCTATACGGTGCTCAACTTCACCTGGCGACAGGTGTCGGATGATCCGGAGTGGGTGATCGACTGCATCACCAGAGCGCTCAAACGCTGACAACGTCCCTGCGGATCGGTGATGAGGCCCGAACAAGGCAGCTCAGAGAATCCGGAAGGACGTTCTTCGCGATCAGCGATTGAGATCCGCGACGTCGAAGGCGTCCGGGAGCACTTCGCTCATCGGGCGCGGGCCGGTGGCGGTGTCCAGCAGGCAGTCGGCACCGCCGGCCTCCCAGAGCAACTGCCGGCAGCGGCCACAGGGCATCAGCGGTCGGCCCTGGGCATCGACGCAGGCGACCGCGATCAGGCGGCCGCCGCCGGTGCTGTGCAGTTGGGACACCACGCCGCACTCCGCGCACAGCGTGACGCCGTAACCCGCGTTCTCGACATTGCAGCCGACCACGATCCGGCCGTCGTCGACCAGGCCGGCGGCGCCCACCCGGTACCGGGAGTACGGTGCGTAGGCCTTCTGGTTGACTTCGCGCGCCGCCGTCCGCAGCGATTCCCAGTCGATGGTCTGATTCACCCGGTCATCATGCCTTCTGATAGGGCTCGCCGTCGCTCGCGGGCGGCCGGACCCGGCCGATCAGGCCGGCGACCGCGATCACGGTGGCGACATAGGGCAGCATCTGCAGGAAGTCGCTGGGCACCGGCGTGTTGAGGGTCTGCACCTGGGATCCGAGCTCGGTGGCGAATCCGAAGAAGATCGCCATCAGCGCCGCCCAGCCCGGGTGCCAGCGGCCCATGATCACCGCGGCCAGGGCGATGAAACCGCTGCCGTTCGTGAAATCACGGGTGAAGTGACCGGTTGCGGCCAGGATGAAGAAGGCACCGCCGATGCCGGCGAAGACTCCGCCGACCAAGACCGCCGACCAGCGCATCCCGGTCACGCTGATCCCGACGGTGTCGGCCGCCCGGGGATGCTCACCGACCGAACGGACCCGCAGGCCCCACGAGGTCTTGAACAGCAGCACCCACACGACGGGCACCGAGATGCCGGCGAGGTAGGCCAGGATGTTCTGGTCGAAGACGACCGGACCGATGAACGGGATCTTCGACAGACCGGGGATCGCGATGCTGGACATCACCGGAGCGCTGTTCAGATTGCTCTGGCTGAATCTCTGGTCCAGCAGGAAGCCGGTGATGCCGCTGGCCAGCAGGTTGAGCACCACGCCCAGGACGACCTGGTTGACCCGGTACTTGATCGCGAACACCGCCAACAGGGCTGCCATCCCCACGCCGGCCAGCGCGGCCGCGATGATCGCCCAGGCGATCGACTGGGTGACCGTCCCTACGACGGCGGCGGCTTGGGCTGCGACCAGGAATTGGCCCTCGATCGCGACGTTGATCACGCCCGCCCGCTCGCACAGCACGCCGGCGAGAGCACCGAGCACCAGCGGAGTCGCCACCGCGAAGGTCTGGGCGATCTGGTTGCTGACCGGGAACGGCAGCGCACGTCCGGCCGCCGCCCAGGTCAGGAAGCCGACCAGGAATCCGACGCCGCCGACGGTTCCGGCCAGCGTCTGGAACCGGCCGGCCAACCGACCGGTCAGCAGTCCGGCGCCGGCCGCCACGCACAACAGTCCGCAGACCAGCACCAGCGGCAGCCCGGGCAGCGACACCGTCGGTAGCTGGACCGGGTCGAAGGCGTTCGAGAGCGCGAACCGTGCCGTCCCGTGGGTGGCGGCCAGCAGGCCGAGCAGCAACAGTCCGACGACCGAGATCAGGATCCCGACCGACAGCCGCTGGCGACGGAGCGCCGCGGTCTCCAGCGATCGTCCCGGTTCGAGGACCGATCCCTCGAGCGACCCGGCCGTCGTACGCTCCCCACTCACGTCAGCGCTCCGGTCGACTCCGGCGTCGCCGAGCGGGCGGCGCGCCGACGCAGGAAGGGCAGCAACCGGGTGACCAGTGCCGGAGCGGCGACGAAGAGCACGATCAACGCCTGCAGGACGTCGGTCACCGTGCCCGGCGTTTGGGCGCCCTGCATGCCCAGGCCACCGGTGTGCAGGGCACCGAACAACAGACCGGCCAGCACCACCCCCACCGGGCGGGACCTGCCGACCAGAGCGACCGTCACAGCATCGAATCCGACATCTCCGACGATGCCGTTGGACAGCGGCACCGGGACGCCGCTGTCGCTCGGTGCCAGCGCAGCGTCGACACCTGCCAGCCCGGCCAGGGCTCCGGCGAGCACCATCACGATGATCGTCGTTCGGGCAACGCTCATCCCGGCGGTCGCCGCGGCGTGCGGATTCGCACCGACGGCCTTCAGGGCGAACCCGAGGGTCGACCGCTCGAGCAGCCACCACACCGCGGCGGCTGCCAGCAGTGCGAGCACGAAGCCGACATGCAGCTGCGAACCCGCCAGGCGGGCGAAGGTCGCGGTCCAGTCGACGATCGGCGAGATCGAATCGGTCCGTCCGGGCCGCTGGAAGGCCGGCGTGGTCAGCAGCCAGGCCAGCATCCGGATCGCGACGTAGTTGAGCATGATCGTCACGATCACCTCGTGGGCGCCGGTCCTGGCCTTCAGCCAGCCGACCAGGCCGCCCCAGATCGCACCGCCCAGGACGCCGGCGATCAACGCCACCAGGACGTGGATCACCAACGGCAGGTGGACCCCGAAGCCGATGTAGGCGGCGAAGATCGCGCCCCAGATCGCCTGGCCCTGGCCGCCGATGTTGATCAGGCCGGCGCGGAACGCCAGCGCGACGCCGAGCCCGGCCAAGATCAGCGGTGCGGCCTGGGACGTCGATTGCGTGATCGCTCCCCAGCTGCCGACCGCGCCCTTCAGCAGTGCGAAGTACGCGCTGCCGATCTTGTCGCCGGAGGCAGCCAGCGCATCGCCAGGTCGGTAGAAGAAGTAGGCGTACTTGTCGAGCACGTCGGGGTCGGAGACGACCATCACCACGGCCCCGATGATCAACGCCAGCACGATGGCCGCGATCGTGGTCAGGATCTCTGTCCACCACGATGACCGGGTCACGTCACGACTCCTTCCGTCTCCTCGGTCGTGACGTCGGCCGAGGCCATTGCCTCTTCGACCGATGCGCCCGCCATCATCAACCCGAGCACCTCGCGGGAGGTGTGCGGACCGACGATGCCGACGATCCGGCCCCGGAACATCACCGCGACCCGATCCGCAAGTGCTGCGACCTCGTCGAGCTCGGTCGAGATGATCAACACCGCGGTGCCGCGGTCCCGCTCGGCTACCAGCCGCTTGTGCAGGAACTCGATCGCGCCGACGTCGACGCCGCGGGTCGGCTGGCTGGCCACCAGCACCGCCAGTTCCCGGGACAGTTCCCGGGCCAGAACGACCTTCTGCTGGTTGCCGCCCGAGAGCGCGGCGACCTCGGTATCGATCGAGGTGGTCCGGATGTCGAATTCGGCGACCCGATCCCGGGCGTTGCTGCGGATCACGCCGCCGCGCAGTGCCAGGCCCTGGGCGTACGGCGGTTTGTGATAGGAATTCAGCACGAGATTCTCGGCGACGCTGTAGCTGCCGACGAAGCCGTCGTGCTGCCGGTCCTCGGGCACGTAGCCGAGACCAGCGTCGATCCGTTCCTTGGTGGTGAACCGGTCGACGGTCCGGCCGTCGACCATGATCGTTCCCGATCTCAGCGGGTAGGTGCCGATCAGTGCCGCGGCAAGCTCCGACTGCCCGTTGCCCTGAACCCCTGCTATACAAAGGATCTCGCCGCCGCGGACCTCGAGGTCGAGGTCGTCGACGGCCACCGAGCCGTTCGCCGCGACAGCGGTCACCCCGGAGAGCCGCAGCCGTACGTCCCCGGCCTCGTGCTGCTGTTTGGAAACCGTCAGGCTGACCTGGTGGCCGACCATCTTCTCGGCCAGCGACGCCTCCGATTCGCCCGGTCCCGCAACGCCGGCCACCGCACCGCGACGGATCACGGTGATCCGGTCCGCGATCGCCCGCACCTCGCGCAGCTTGTGGGTGATGAAGATGACGCCCTTGCCCTCGTCGCGCAGGGACCTCATCACCCGCATCAACTCCTCGATCTCCTGCGGGGTGAGGACGGCGGTCGGCTCGTCGAAAATCAGATACCGGGCGTCGTTGGCGAGCGCCTTGAGAATCTCCACCCGCTGCTGAATGCCGACCGGCAGATTCTCGATCCTGGCGTCCGGGTCGACGCTGAGGCCGTACTGCTGCGACAACTCGGTCACCCGTCGCCGGGCCTGTCGCAGATTGATCAATCCCAGCGTCCCCGGCTCGCGCCCGAGGATCATGTTCTCCGCCACGGTGAAGACGTCGACGAGCATGAAGTGCTGGTGCACCATGCCGATACCGGCGTCGATGGCGTTCCGCGGGCCGGTGAAGACCCGCGGCACGCCGTCGACGACGATCTGTCCCTCGTCGGGCTGCAGCAGCCCGTAGAGGATGTTCATCAGCGTTGACTTGCCGGCACCGTTCTCTCCGAGCAGGCAGTGGATCTCCCCCGGTCGCAGCTCCAGGTCGATGCCGGAGTTCGCGACCAGGCTGCCGAACCGCTTGGTGATCCCGCTCAGCCGCAGACTCTCGTCTGCGCGGGAATCCGCGGCCTCGGGTGCGTCAGGGGTCATCGCCACGGCTAGCTGGTCGGCTGGGCCTTGGAGGTGATCTTGATCTTGCCGGAAATGATGTCGGATTGCAGCTGCTTCAGCTGGGACTTGACGTCGGCCGGAACCTTGGAGTCCCAGTCGTGGAAGCCGGTGAGCCCGGTGCCCTGGTTCTGCAGCGTTCCGACGTACGGCGACGGATCGAAGGTGCCGTTCTTGGAGTCCGTGATCACCTTCTGCACCGCGACATCCATGCCCTTGTAGACGCTGCTGATGATCTGCGGGCAGTAATCAGCGGCGCTCACACAGCCGTCGGTGTCGACCCAGATGGTGTTGACCTTGCCACTGCTGGCCTTGGCAGCCTGAAGTGCACCCTCGCCGGCGCCGCCGGCGACCGGGAAGATCACGTCGGCGCCCTGGCTGATCAGGTTCTTGGCCTGGGTCAGCCCGGTCGACGGATTGCTGAAGTCATTGGTGAAGTCACCGTCCTGCTTGGCGACATCCCAGCCGAGCACCTGGACGTCCTTCTTCTGCTGCTGGTTGTAGTACTGCACGCCCTGGGCGAAGCCGTCCATGTAGATCGTCACGGTCGACAGCTTCTGGCCGCCGAAGGTGCCGACCTTGCCGGTCTTGGTCATCGCCGCAGCGAGGTAGCCGCCGAGAAACGCCGACTGTGCGGTGTTGAACTGCAGACCCTTGAGATTCTTGACCTCGGCGTACTTCGGGTCGTAGTTGTCGACGATGGCGAAGTCGATGTCCGGGTTCTTCTTGGCCGCCGCCAGGGTGTCGTCGGACAGCGTGTAGCCGACGGTGACGATCACGTTGCACTTGGCGTCGACCATCGACTGGATGTTGGTCGCGTAATCGGAAGCGGCCTTCGACTCGACCGAGGCGGTCTGGATACCGAGCGCCTTCTTGGCGTCCTCCATGCCCTTGTACGAGGTCTGATTGAAGGACTTGTCGTCGAAGCCGCCCGTGTCGGAGATCATGCAGGCTTTGAAACCGCCTGCCGGCGCCGCGGCCGAGGTCTTGCCACCCGCCGGTGTGTTGGCAGGCGCTCCGCTGGACGATGCCGGCGGCTTCGCGCAGCCGGCGAGTGCCAGGACGACCGCCGCAGCCGCCGTCGCGCTCACGAACAGGGATTTCTTCACTCCGCCTCCTCTTCAGGCCGGGATCTTCCGGACTGATCTGAATCCCGGGCGAAGATCTGGTGAAGGGATGGGTGCCCGAGCCATGCGGCACTGTAGTGGTTGGAGGCGAAATCCCGGTCCTCGTGGGAAAGCCCGATACGAGTTTGTAACGGGTCAGTGCGATCCGGCCGTGGCGCAGAGCCTGCTGAAGACCCGGACACCGACACCGATGGCCCGCTCGTCGGGATCGAAGCGCGGCTGGTGGATGTCGACGGCTTCCAACTGCTGCGGGTTGCGGACGCCGAGCCGGGCCATCGCTCCCGGGACCTTGTCCAGCATCCAGGAGAAGTCCTCGCCGCCCAGGGACTGTTCGGTGCTGACCACTGTGCCCTCGCCGAGGATGCCGGTCGCCGCCTCGGTCAGCCGGCGGACCCCGACCGCATGGTTGACGGTCGGCGGGACGCCCGGCGTCACCGTGACCAGCACGGTCGCGCCGGACGGGGCGGCGATCTGGCGGATCAGGTCCGGGAGCACCTCCTGGGCAGCGCGCCAGCCCTCGATCCGGGTGGACCGGACCGTGCCCTCCAGTTCGCCGATGTCGGGGATCGCGTTGGCCGCCGTGCCGGACTGGATCCGGCCCCAGACCAACGAGCTGCCGCCTCGCGGATCGATCCGCCGGGACAACAGCAGCGGCGCGGTCACCGCGATCTGCCCGAGTGCAGTGACCAGATCCGCGGTCAGGTGCGGACGGGAGGTGTGACCACCGCCGCCGGTGAGCCGGACCAGTACGCGGTCGCTGGCGGAGGTGATCGGGCCGACCCGCAGTGCGATCCTGCCAACCTCGGTCCGCGGGTCGCAGTGGAAGGCGTACACCTCGTCGACGCCGTCGAGCGCGCCGGCGTCGATGGCGACCGGTGCCCCGCCCGGGCTTGGCTCCTCCGCGGGCTGGAAGATCAGCCGGACCGGTTTGGCCAGCAGGCCGAGATCGCGCAGCCGGGCCAGCACAAGACCGGTGCCGAGCACGACGGTGGCGTGCACGTCATGACCGCAGGCGTGACAAACCCCGGCGTTGGTCGAGCGATAGCTGACGTCCTTGCCGTCGGGGATCGGCAGCGCGTCGATGTCGCCGCGCAGTCCGATCCGAGCTTGGTCCTGTGCCCCCTCAGGCACGATGTCGCAGAGCAGCCCGGTGCCCGACGGCAGCCGCCGCGGCTGCAGCCCGGCTGCGGTCAGCGCGGCGATGATCCGATCGGTCGTCCGGTGCTCGGCGAAGCCGAGCTCGGGATGGGCGTGCAGGTCGCGCCGGAAGTCGATCAGGTCCCGGCCGAAATCGTCGACCAGCGAGTTGATCTTGGTTTCCAGCTCCGGATCCGAATTCGACACTGGCTCAGTTTTGCACCTGGCGGTGGACCGGCGCCGTGCCGGGTCTAGCAGACGCCCTTGACCGTGGTCGAAGGGCCGACCCCGAACGATTGTCCGGACGAAAGGTACAAGACGCTGATCTGCATCCGCTGGCCGCTGGCACTGCCGCGCCGGCTCTTGCCGTTGGTGGTGGTGGTCAGGTGACTGGTGTCCACACAGGCCAGGACCGTGCCGCCCCGCGTCGTGGTGTCGACCTTCTTGAGTGTCACCGTGACCTTGCCGCTGTATTCGCGGTGCGCCGACTTGTCGGCCTTGAACTGCTTCTTCAGCGGCCCGACCATGTCCGGCGCTGTCAGGTAGATCAGGGAGTCGAGTTCGTGCTCGGCCAGAGACTTCTCGTAGGCCGGCCAGAAGGCCTTCAGCATTGCGACGGTCCGCTTGTCGGATTTCGACTCCAGCTTGGGCGACCCGCCGACGGTCGTGGTCACACCGGCCGCGTGCGTCGGGGTAGGCGTCGGGGTAGGTGTTGGACTCGGCGTCGGTGTCAGGGTCGGAGTCGGAGTCTGTTGCGGGCTCGCGGCCGCACTCGTCGGAGCGGCCGTCCTACCAGCGTCCGAACCCGACTGATCATCGTCTGTACAACCAGCCAGCAGCAACCCTGCGGCCGCAACGGCGGCGATCATCGCCCGGGAGACTTTCATACCGGGGAACTATGCACCATCCGGGGTGCATGCTCAGAGGCTGTCCGGAGGGACATAGCGTCCCCAGACGTCACGCAGCGTGTCGCAGACCTCACCGACGGTCGCCAATGCACGCAGGGCGTCCTTCATCGGATACAAGACATTCTTGTCCCCGGTCGCCGCGTCACGCAGTTGATCAAGCGATTTCCGTACGGCAGCGTCGTCGCGATGACGGCGCAGGCCGGCCAGTCGCTGGGCCTGTTCCTGCTCGATCGCCGGATCGACCCGTAACGGCTCGTACGGCTCCTCGGCATCCAGCGCGAAGCGGTTGACCCCGACGACGACCCGGTCGCCGGAGTCGATCTGCTGGGCGGTCGCGTACGCCGTCTGCTCGATCTCGTTCTTCTGGTAGTTCTCCTCGATCGCGGCCACCGCGCCACCGCGGTCGTCGACCGCCTGCATCAGCTCCAGGATGTGCGCCTCAAGATCATCGGTCAGCGATTCGATCACGTAGGAGCCGGCGAACGGGTCGACGGTGGCAGTGACATCGGTCTCGTAGGCGATCACCTGCTGGGTCCGCAACGCCAGCCGGGCCGCCTTCTGGGTGGGCAGCGCGATCGCCTCGTCGAATGAGTTCGTGTGCAGCGACTGAGTGCCACCGAACACGGCCGCCAGCGCCTGCACCGCGACCCGCACCATGTTGACCTCCGGCTGCTGGGCGGTCAGCTGCACCCCTGCGGTCTGGGTGTGGAACCGCAACATCATCGACTTCGGATTCTGTGCACCGAAACGATCACGCATGATCGTCGCCCAGATCCGCCGGGCCGCCCGGAATTTCGCCACCTCCTCCAGCAGCGTGGTCCGGGAGACGAAGAAGAAGGACAGCCGGGGCGCGAAGTCGTCGACCGCCAGTCCGGCCTTGATCGCGGCCTCGACGTAGGCGATGCCGTCGGCCAGCGTGAAGGCGATCTCCTGCGCGGGATGCGCGCCGGCCTCTGCCATGTGGTAGCCGGAGATCGAGATGGTGTTCCACCGCGGCAGCACCTGGTTGCAGTAGGCGAAGGTGTCGCTGACCAGCCGCAACGACGCGGCCGGCGGATAGATGTAGGTGCCGCGGGCGATGTACTCCTTGAGCACGTCATTCTGGATGGTGCCGGTCAGCCTCGCCGGATCGACGCCCTGCTCCTCGGCCACCAACTGATAGAGCAGCAGCAACACCGCCGCGGGGGCGTTGATCGTCATCGACGTCGACACCTCGCCAAGCGGGATCCGGTCGAAGAGCAGCCGCATGTCCTGCAGGCTGTCGATCGCCACCCCGACCTTGCCGACCTCGCCGTGGGCCAGCGGCGCGTCCGAGTCGTAGCCCATCTGGGTGGGCAGATCGAAGGCGACCGACAGACCGGTAGTGCCGGCCTCGATCAGCTCCCGATAGCGCTCGTTGGACTGCTGCGCGGTCCCGAAGCCTGCGTACTGGCGCATCGTCCACGGTCGTTGGGTGTACATCCCCGGATAGACACCGCGGGTGTAGGGGAACTCCCCGGGCGCGCCGAGACGAGCCGGATCGAACCCGGCAAGATCCTCGGGTCCGTAGACGGGCGCGAATGGCATTCCCGATTCGGTGAAGCGCTCCATCGTCGGTAGCGTACCGAAGACAAGAGTGCCCGCGCACCGAGTGGTACGCGGGCACCTGACCGGCCATCGGGGGTTTGGCCGGTGATCATGGGCCGCCGGAACGCCTTGGGAACAAAGGATTCCCGCGACGACTCGGCGGCAAGCCGATCGTAGCGTGATTAACCGTTTAATCCATAACTTCAGGAAATGCTGCGGATCAATTGATCGGCTGATCGCAGAATCTGCCAGGTTTCCCCTTGCCAGTCGGGCTCCTGGCCCCGGTACGGGCCGGTGGCCAGCGAGATCGCGACCGCGGCGGCCCGCAGCCGCAACTCAACCGGGTCCACTCGGCTGTCGAAGACCGGCAGCCACTCGGTGAGCAGCCGCTGCACCCGGGCCGCCTGGGCCGCATTCATCCGCTGCACGGTGGCCAGATGAGCCACCAGACAGGCAAGATCATCGGCACGCCGGCCCGGGCCGATGGTGTCGATGTCGAGGATCCCGCTGACCCGGCCGCTGCTGACGAACACCTGCGCCTCGTAGAAGTCGCCGTGGGTCGGTTCGTTGCCGAGTGGGATCCCGGCCAACCCCGAACGGATGTGGTTGACCATCGCTGTCAGCATCGGCTCGGCCTCGGGCAGCGCTGTGGAGACCATGGTGGCGTACTGGTCGACGGCATCGGTCCAGGGCCGGTGCCGGTCGAGTCCGGCGACCTGCGGCGGCATCGCGTCCAGGACCGCGATCAGATCCTCGGCCCGGGTCGGCGGAACGTCGTCGAAGAGTGCCAGCGCCAGCGGCCGGCCCGGCAGTTCTCTGAGCACCAACAGGAAATCAGGGGTCGCCGCCGCGATCAGCGGGGCCGGCAATCCGGCGTCGAGCAGCAGCCGGTGTCGTCCGAGGATGCTGGCGAAGCTCTGCTCGCGCAGTGCCTTGACGAAGAACACCTCCGGCCCGTACTGGCTCTCGACGACGGCTTTGATCACCGCCCGGCGGCGCGGCCGGTAGCCGATCAGCTCCAGCCGCACCTGGTCGGTCCGCACCGGCCGGCCGACGATGCCCAGCTCGGTGAACAGGGCCGCGAAGCGCTCCGGGAACGCCGCCCGATGCAGGCCGGGCAGGTCCGGGTCGTCCGGGTAGAGCCAGACCGCGACCTCGCGGCTGCCGTTGCCGAAGATCACCGCGCGCTCGTCGCTGCGGGTCCGGCCGTCGGCGCGGGCGCTGACGCCGATCAACTCCTCGCGCCGCCCGTGCGGCCAGTCGACGACGGTGTGGAAGGTTGCGGTCGTACTGCGCCTCGGGTTGGCGTCCACATGATCGAGTTGCCAGGACACCAGCCGGCCACCGCCCCGGCCGACGGCCGCGGTCAGGACCTCCTTGGCCTCGTCGGAGGTGAGCAGGTCCGAACCATCGTCCCGCTGCAGGGTCGCGTTCTGGTGGCGCAAGGGATCGGCCATGGGTGGCACGATAGCCCGCGTGGAGGTGGCACTCGGCATAGCGACGCTCACCGCGGTGGTGATCGCTGTTACCGCGTTGGCGGCGAAGATCAGGGTCCCGGCGCCGTTGGTGCTGATGGTGGTCGGCATCGCGGCCTCGTTCGTGCCGCAACTCCCCCAGGTCCAGCTGAGCGCCGAGATCGTCCTGATCGGCCTGTTGCCGCCGCTGTTGTACGCCGCCGCGATCAGATCCTCGGTGATCGACTTCCGGGCCCAGGCGTCGGCGATCGCGGTGCTGTCGGTCGGGCTGGTGGTGATCACCGCACTGGGAATCGGGATCCTGGTCCACCTGTTGCTGTCGGTACCGCTGGCCGTCGGCGTGGCGATCGGCGCCGTGGTCGCTCCGCCCGATGCGGTGGCCGCGACCTCGGTCGCCCGGCGGGTCGGACTGCCACGGCGGATCGTCACCATCCTGGAGGGCGAGTCGCTCTTCAACGACGCGACCGCGATCACCTGCCTGCGGGTGGCGATCCTGGCGATGACCGCCGATGTCGGCTTCGGACGGATCGGGTTGGCCTTCGTGTCCGCGGCCGGCGGCGGTGTGCTGATCGGTCTGGTGGTGGCGTTCCTCGCCGTCCGCATCCGCGCCGCGATCACCTCAGCCCGGTTGGACAATGCGCTCTCGCTGCTGCTGCCGTTCGCCGCCTACCTGCCGGCCGAGGAGATCCAGTTCGCCGGTCTGCACGTCTCCGGGGTGATCGCAGTGGTGACAGCAGGCTTGCTGATCGGCCACAAGGCGCCGGTGGTGCAGACCGCGCGGTCCCGGCTGAGCGAGCGGATGAACTGGGCGACGATCCAGTTCCTGCTGGAGAATGCGGTCTTCCTGTTGATCGGGCTGCAGGCGCGCTGGATCATCTCCGATCTCGCCGATTCCGGTGTCCGGCCGAGCAAGATCATCGCGGTCTGCGCCGCCGTCTTCGGCGGCGTGATCGTGGTCCGGCTGCTGGTCGTCGCCGTGAGCCGGGCGGTGTTGTGGCGTACCGGCCTGATGCGGGACGGCAGCTGGGCCCAGTCGGCGATCATCGGCTGGGCCGGCATGCGCGGTGTCGTCACGTTGGCTACCGCCTTCGTGCTGCCGCAGCAGACGCCGTACCGCTCGGTGCTGGTCTTCGCCGCGATGGTGGTGACCGTCGGATCTCTGCTGTTGCAGGGATTCACGCTGCCTGCATTCGCCCGACGGGCCGGACTGCACGGCCCGGATCCCCGCGAGGATGCGCTGCAGGCCGCGTCTGTGCTGGAGTCGAGTTCCCGGGTCGCGTTGGAGACGCTCGAGGAGATCAGGAGGCCGTCGGATGCCGAGGACACCATCGAGCAGCTGCGCTACCGGATCACCCGCAGGACCAATGAGATGTGGGAGCACCTGGGCACCGGCAGCGATGTCGAGACCCCGGCCGAGGAGTATCGGCGGCTCCGGATGGCGACCCTGACCGCCGAGCGCAAGGAGGTGTTGCGGATCCGCGCCCTGGGCCAGATCGATCATGAGGTGATCGAAGACGTGCTCTACGGCCTGGACGTCGAGGAGTCGATGCTGACCGTCCTGGAGGACCAGACCGGTGACGTGTCCGAAGCCGAACCACTGCTCACCCGCGCCTCGCTGGAGGGTGACTGCGAGCATCTCCAGCAGGCGCCGCACGTGATCAAGCCCAACGGGCCCGCGGTCTGCGAGGACTGCCGGCGCGAGGGCCTGCGCTGGGTGCACCTGCGGCTGTGCCTGACCTGCGGCAAGGTCGGCTGCTGCGACTCCTCGGTCGGCAAGCACGCCACCCGGCACTACCAGGACACCGGGCACCCGGTGATGCGCAGCTTCGAGCAGGGCGAGAAGTGGCGCTGGTGTTTCGTGGATGAGGAGCTGGGCTAGCCGCCCGGCTCAGGCGGGCAGCAGCCCGACCTTGGCGTAAACGTCGGTGATCGTGGAGTGGGCGACCTCGCGGGCGTGGGCTGCGCCCTCGGCGAGGATCTTCTCCAGTTCGGTCCGCTCGTCCAGCAGTTGCAGCGTACGCTCCCGGTAGGGCGCCGCGAAGGCCGTCACCGCATCGGCCACCGCACCCTTGAGATCGCCGTACCCCTTGCCCTCGAAGCCGGCGACCAGGGTGTCCATCGGCTCGTCGGTGAGGGCGGCGAGGATGGTCAGCAGGTTGGAGACTCCGGGCTTGGCGTCCTCGTCGAAGCTGATCTCCCGGCCCGAGTCGGTGACCGCGGACTTGATCTTCTTGACGTTGATCTTAGGATCGTCCAGCAGGTCGATCAGTCCGTTCGGCGAGGCCGCCGACTTGCTCATCTTGGCCGTCGGCTCCTGCAGGTCCTGAATCTTGCCGACCGACTTGAGGATGTGCGGTTCGGGGACAACGAAGGTCCGGCCGTAGCGGGCGTTGAAGCGACCGGCCAGGTCCCGGGTCAGCTCGAGGTGCTGGCGCTGGTCCTCCCCCACCGGCACCTGCGCCGCCTGGTAGAGCAGGATGTCGGCGGCCATCAGGATCGGGTAGCTGAAGAGCCCGACATTGGTCGAGTCGGATCCGGCCTTGGCCGACTTGTCCTTGAACTGGGTCATCCGGCTGGCCTGCCCGAAACCGGTCATGCACGACAGCACCCAGCTGAGCTGGGTGTGCTCGACGACGTGGGACTGGACGAAGACCGTCGACCGGCTCGGGTCGATCCCTGCGGCGATCAGCTGTGCGGCGGCCCGCAGCGTGCGTTCCTTCAGGACGACGGGATCCGGCTCGACCGTCAACGCGTGCAGGTCGGCCACGCCGTAGAAGGCGTCGTAGCTGTCCTGCAGCGGTACCCACTGGCGCAGGGCGCCCAGATAGTTGCCCAGATGCAGCGAATCGGCGGTGGGCTGGATCAGGGAAAGAACACGGTCGGACACGGAGGTCATTCTTCCATCGCCGGCTGAACGTGCGGCACGACCTCCTCGGTCGCCGCCTTGGACGGCTCCACCGGCGTCATCCGGGCCCAGAACCGGGCTGCCCGGCGGCCGTCCAGCTCGGTCACGCGCATTTCCAGTCGGGTCATTGCCGGTGTGTCGTCGTCACCGGACCGGCCGGTCGGGATCTCGTCGTCGATAGTGTCGCCGAGCTCGGGGATGCGGCCGAGGCGCGCGACGAAATAGCCCGCCACGGTGTCGTAGTGGCCCTCCGGCAGCGTCAGCCCGGTGCGGTCGGCGAACTCCTCCAGCGTCAGCAGCCCGTCCACCTCGTGGTCCCGGTCTGGACCACGATCGACCTCCGGCTCGTCGTACTCGTCAGTGATCTCCCCGACCAGTTCCTCGACCAGGTCCTCCAAGGTGACGATGCCGGCCGTGCCGCCGTACTCGTCGACCACGATGGCCAGGTGGGCGGCCTGCCGGCGCAGCTCGGTCAGGGCCAGCAGGACGCGTACGGTGTCGGGCAGGGAGACGACCGGCCGGACCAACTCGCGGACCGGGATCGCGCGGGTGCTGACGCGGGGATCCAGCAGATCGCGGATGTGCACGAAGCCGATGATGTCGTCCGATGACTGGTCGCGGACCGGATATCGGGAGCGGGCCGCGGTGTTGACCTCGCGGACCGCCTGGTAGGCGGGAGTGTCGGCATCAAGGAAGTCCACCTCCGTCCGCGGCACCATCACCTCGCGCAGGCTGCGCGAACCGGCCGCGAACACGTCGTCGACGATCCGCCGCTCCTCCTCACCCAGGCTCTCCGACCCGCTGACCATGGCCCGGATCTCCTCGCTGCTGACCTCCTCGCGATGGGCCGACGGGTCACCGCCGAGCAGCCGGACCAGACCGTTGGTGGAGACGCCGAGCAGCCAGATCACCGGCCTGGCGATCCGGGCGACAAAGTCGACCACCGGAGCCAGCGCCATCGCGAAGGACTCCGAGCGCTGCAGGGCCAGTCGCTTGGCGGTCAGCTCACCGACCACGATCGACACGTAGGAGATGATCGCCGTGACCACCACCAGGGCGACGGTGTTCGCGACTCCGGGGCTGAGATGCAACCGCTGCAACTGCCGGCCCAGCGGGCCGGACAGGGTCGCACCGCCGAAGGCCGCCGACAAGAAGCCGGCCAGCGTCACACCGAGTTGGACGGCGGACAGGAAACGGTTGGGGTTGCTGGTCAGCTTGACGATCGTCTGACCGCGGCTGCTGCGATGGGCCAGCTGCCTGACCTGACTCTCGCGCAGCGACACGAGCGCCATCTCGGCGGCCGCGAAGACCCCGCTGATCACGATGAACAGCAGGATCAGACCGGCATCGCCCACTACGGTGCTCATGCGCCCCAGACTAATTGGGCACGGCCATTGGGCACGACCAGCGGATCGGTCAACTGGTCCCGAACAGGTCCCTGGTGTAGACCTTGGCCTCCACGTCGGCCAGATCAGGATGCCGGCGGTTGGCGACGATCACGTCGGCCCGGGACTTCAGCTGATCAAGATCACGAATGACCTCCGAGCCGAAGAAGCTGTCGTCGGTCAGCTCTGGCTCGTAGACCAGCACCTCGATGCCTTTGGCCTTGATCCGCTTCATGACGCCCTGGACGCTGGATTCGCGGAAGTTGTCGGATCCGGTCTTCATGATCAGCCGGTAGATCCCGACGGTCCGCGGATGCCGGGACAGGATGTCGGTGGCGACGAAATCCTTGCGGGTGCCGTTGGCGTCGACGATCGCCTCGATCAGTGTCTGCGGCACGTCCCGGTAGTTGGCCAGCAGTTGTTTGGTGTCCTTGGGCAGGCAGTAGCCGCCATAGCCGAAGGACGGGTTGTTGTAGTGGCTGCCGATCCGCGGGTCCAGACCGACGCCCTCGATGATCTGCCGCGAGTCCAATCCGTGCAGGACGGCGAAGGTGTCGAGCTCGTTGAAGTAGGCGACCCGCATCGCCAGGTAGGTGTTGGCGAAGAGCTTGATCGCCTCGGCCTCGGTCGGTTCGGTCATCAGCACCGGCACGTCGGTGTCCTCGGCGGCCTCCAGCAGCAGGTCGGCGAAGCGCTTGGCCCGGACGCTGGTCTCGCCGACGATGATCCGCGAGGGGTGCAGATTGTCGTAGAGTGCCTTCCCCTCCCGCAGGAACTCCGGGCTGAACATCACGTTGGCAGTGCCGAGCCGCGACGTGACGTCGCGGACGAAGCCGACCGGGACAGTTGACTTGACCACCATCACCGCCGCCGGGTTGACCGCCGCAACGTCGGTGATCACGCCCTCGACCGACCGGGTGTCGAAGTAGTTCTTCACCGGGTGGTAGTTGGTCGGGGTCGCGATGATCACGAACTCCGCGTCCTCGTACGCCTGGTGCTTGTCGGTGGTGAAGGTCAGGTCCAGCTCGGCGTGGGCCAGGTGGTCGATGATCTCGACATCCTCGATCGGCGACGTCCCGGCCCTCAGCAACTCGACCCGTTCGGCATCGATGTCGTAGGCCACCACCCGGTTGTGCTGGGCCAGCAGGATCGCCATCGACAGCCCCACGTAGCCCGTTCCCACCACCGCAACCTTGGTCATGGCAACCAACCTAGTTCAGTTCCTTAACATCTTCTGGCAGCTCGGCAACAGATGGGTGACCATCCGGCTGAAACCGAGATCGGTGGGATGGGAGCCGTCGACTGTCGCCTCGCCGTCGGTGCCCAGCAAGCCGGGCCCGGACAGGTAGTGGAGGTTGCCATCGCCCTCGGCGAGCAGTCGTTCGTAGGCCGTCCGCAGCGCGCCGCGGCGAAGCTCGTGATTCTCCTGGACGTCGGAGAGGATCCAGGCGTCGGTCCTGGTCCGGTCCTCGACGAGCAGGATCGGCGTCGACGGCCGGTCCTGCCGGAGCCGTCGGACGAAGGGCTCGGCGCGCTCGGCGACCTGTTCGGTGGTCATATTGGGCAGGCAGTCGATCAGGTACGCGGCCGCATCGACCTCGGCGTACAGCGCCGCGAGCTCGATCTCCATCCGGCCGTTGCTGGAGAAGCCGAGATTGATGACAGGTCTGCCGAGCCGGCGGCCGAGCATGGCCGGCATCGCCATCCCCGGGCGCGACGCCGCGGCACCGTGCACGATCGAGGTGCCGTAGTAGAGCACCGGCGGCGTCGGATCGTGATCGAGTACCTGCAGGGTGGCGCCGGCCGGGACACCGAGGGCGACATCGTCGGCCCGGTTGAACAGCGGCAGGTAGAGCCGGAACTCCCGGCCGCCAGGACCAGCCGGTCGGATACCGTCCAGCAACACGTCGGTGGTGGTTCCGACCGCATCCGGAGCGCCGAACGACGCCCAGCGCAGCAGCCCGCGGTCGTCGGCGGCATACAGATCGACGCCACTGACCGAACTGGCCGGCATGTGCCGCATGGCCACCGGCTCGAGCCCGACGGTCCAGCGGGCTGCGATCCGCGTCGCGTCGGTCCGGAACCGGTAGTACAGCCCGGCGGAGTGCCGGCTCAGGTCCCAGACCGGCTGCGGGACGACCGCCTGCGCCCGGGCCGGCAGCCGATCCGTGCGGAGCGCTGTGTCCGGCATGCGCCAGCCCCGGCCCTCCGGCTCGCCGTCCAACTCATGCCACTGCAGACCGTCAGTCGCCGACAAGGTCATCGACAGCTCCTTCGCTCGGGATTGCGGCGTGTGGGCATCATCACGCGACCCGCCCGATCACCGTGTCCACCAATCTTGCTAGCGTCGGATCCTGGTCGTCCAGTCGACCGACTGGTATGCATCACCTGAGGAGAGAGTGACATGAGCCCCGCCCCCGTCAAGGTCGCCGTCACCGGCGCCGCCGGCCAGATCTGCTACAGCCTGTTGTTCCGGATCGCCTCCGGCGAACTGCTCGGTCCCGACCAGCCGGTCGAACTGCGCCTGTTGGAGATCACACCGGCCCTCAAGGCACTCGAGGGCGTCGTGATGGAGTTGGACGACTGCGCCTACTCCACCCTGGCCGGTGTCGAGATCGGCGACGACCCGAACAAGGTGTTCGAGGGCATCAACCTGGCCTTGTTGGTCGGCGCCCGTCCACGCAGCAAGGGCATGGAGCGGTCGGATCTGCTGCAGGCCAACGGCGCGATCTTCTCGGCCCAGGGCAAGGCGCTCAATGATCACGCAGCCGATGACGTCAAGGTGTTGATCACCGGCAATCCGGCCAACACCAACGCGCTGATCGCCTCCAGCAACGCTCCCGACATTCCCGGCAACCGGTTCAACGCACTCACTCGTCTTGATCACAACCGGGCCAAGGCCCAACTGGCCGCGAAGGCCGGCGTCACCGTCGACGACGTCACCAACGTCACCATCTGGGGCAACCACTCCGCCACCCAGTACCCGGACGTCTTCCACGCCAAGATCAACGGCGCCCCGGCGGCCGAGGTGATCAACGACCAGAAGTGGATCGAGTCGGAGTTCCTGCCGACGGTGCAGCAGCGCGGTGCGGCGATCATCGAGGCCCGCGGCGCCAGTTCGGCCGCCAGCGCGGCCAACGCGACCCTCGAGGCCGCCCGCACCTGGCTCACCGACACTCCCGAAGGCGACTGGGTCTCGATGGCGGTGCCGACCGACGGCTCGTACGGCATCGCCGAGGGCGTGATCAGCTCCTTCCCGGTGACCGTCTCGGGTGGCGAATACGCCATCGTCGAGGGCCTGGAGATCGATGACTTCTCCCAGGCGAAGATCGACGCCTCCGTGGCCGAGCTGCGGGACGAGGCCGAAGCCGTCAAGAGCCTCGGCCTGATCTGAGCCGACGATGACCGACGACGCGAAGGCGACCGAGCAACCGGCGCCGGCCGACTATCTGGTCACCAGCACCGGGTCGATCGGCTCCGGTGAGCAGCGGCTGGAGTATCACGTCAGCTGCGGCCGGATGGTGCTGCGCGAGGAGATCATCGAGGACCAGAAGTTCGGCGGCCACCAGGCCCGGGCGGAGATCTTCCACATCGCCTACACCCTCGATGGGGCCGAACCCGGCAGCCGACCAGTCACCTTCGCGTTCAACGGCGGCCCCGGCTCGTCCTCGGTCTGGCTGCATCTGGGATTGCTCGGCCCGCGCCGGGTGATCATGGGTGACGCCGGTGACCTGAAACCGCCGCCGTATGCGATCGAGGACAACCTGCAGACGCTGCTGACCGAGACCGATCTGGTCTTCATCGATCCGGTCACGACGGGCTTCTCCCGCACCGTCGAGGGACATCGGGCCGACGATTTCCACGGCTTCGGTCGCGATCTTGAATCGGTCGGCGAATTCATCCGGTTGTGGGCCACCCGCAACGGCCGCTGGTCGTCCCCGAAATTCCTGGCCGGAGAGTCGTACGGGACGACCCGCGCGGCGGGACTGGCCAACCGGCTGCAATCGGAGTACGGGATGTACGTCAACGGCGTCATCCTGATCTCCAGCATCCTCGACTTCGCCAGTGCCGATTTCACCGAGGGCAATGACCAGGCATTCGCCCTCTACCTGCCGACCTACGCAGCGACCGCGCACTATCACGGCAAGCTCGCCGATGATCTTGGTGATCTGGCCGATGTGGTCGCCCAGGCAGAAGACTTCGCTGCCCGTGATCTTCCGTACGCGTTGGCCCGCGGTTCCCGGCTTCCGACCGACGAACGCCGAGCGGTGATCGAGCGCTATGCCCGGCTGACCGGCCTCGATCCCGCCTATGTCGACCGTGCCGACCTGCGGATCACGCTGTTCGACTTCGTCGCCGAGCTGATGCGTGACCGGCAGCAACTGGTGGGCCGGCTGGACATGCGGTTCGTCGGTTGGCTCGACCACGGCAACGACTCGCACATGGATTACGACCCGTCCTACAGCGCGATCCTCGGACCGTACGCGACGGCCTTCAACTCCTATATCCGGGACGAATGCGGTTTCAAGATCGACATCCCGTACAACATCCTGACGCCCAAGGTCTATCCCTGGTCGTACAAGGAATTCGAGAACGCCTCGGTGGAGACCGCGACCGCGCTGGCCAAGGCGTTGCGGGACAATCCCGCCCTGCGGGTGCACATCTCCTGCGGCTACTACGACGGGGCGACCCCGCACTTCGCCGCCGAACACGTGATCGCGCACCTGCGGATTCCGGCAGCGGCCAGGGAGCGGATCGAGTGGGCCTACTACGAGGCCGGGCACATGACCTATGTGCACGAGCCGAGCAGGCAACAGCAGTCGGAGGATCTGCGCGCCTTCATCCGCTCGGCGACCTGAGTCGAGGAACGCCGGGAAGAATCAAGATTTCATCAAGGCGGTCCGATATCGGGGATTCTATAGCTCAATGCACCCTCAATCCGACATCCTGGGCTTGTGACTACTCCATACGAGCAGCCCGGCTATGGTGCCGTGCCGCAGCCCCATCCGCGTGGTGTCCCGGTGCTCATCCTGGGCATCGTCGGCCTCGTGATCTGTTTTCCCTGCGGGATCATCGCCGTGGTCCTGGGTAACGGCGCACTCAAGGAGATCGACGCGAACCCTGGCGCCTACACCAACCGTGGCATGGTCAATGCCGGACGGATCCTCGGCATCATCGCCATCGTGATCTGGGTCATCGGCCTGATCGCCCGGTTCGCGCTCTCCCACGGCAACTGAAGTTTGACCGCTCGGTGAGCGGATTGAGGAGAAGATGGGTGGCATGAGCTCCCTCTACGGTTCCAGCCCCTACGGCGATCAGCCGAACGATTCGTCCGGCGACCAGTCCGGAGATCAGCAGGGTGATCAGTCCGGTAATCAGCCCGGCTACGGACAGCAACCTGACTATGGCCAGCAACCGGGCCAGCAGCCGGGGTACGGGCAGGACCCGTCCCAGGGGCAACAGCCCTCCTACGGTCAGCAACCTGACTATGGCCAGCAACCGGGCCAGCAACCGGGGTACGGGCAGCAGCAGCCGCCGCAGAGCCAGCCCGGCTACGGTCAGCAGCCCGGCTACGGTCAGCAACCCGGCTACGGAACGCCGTCCAGCTACGGCACCGCCCCGTCCAGCTATGGCAGCGCCCCGAACACCGGCACTCCGGCCTCCTACGGCACCCAGCCCTACTCGGGTGGCTACGGCGGCCCGCAGTCGTACGGCTACGGTGCGATGCAGCAGCCGCACCCGCAGGGCACCATGATCCTGGTTTTCGGCATCCTCGGATTCGTGGTCTGCTTCGGCTTCGGCATCGCTGCCTGGGTGATGGGCACCCGGGCACTGCGGGAGATCGACACCAATCCTGGCGCCTACTCCAACCGCGGCGTGGTCAACGCCGGCCGGATCTGCGGCATCATCTCCACGATCCTGCAGGGCATCGTGATCGTGATCTACATCATCGTGATCATCGCGGCGGCGGCCAGCAGTGGCTCCTAGCAGCCCACCGAGTCCACCGACGCAGGTCGCACGAGGCCGGGGAGTATGAGTTCTCCGTACGGTCCTGGCCCCTACGGTCAGCCTTACGGTTATGGGCCGATCCGCCAGTCGCATCCGCAGGGAGCGATCGTTCTGGTCTTCGGCATCCTCGGTTTCGTCGTGTGCTTCGGCTTCGGTATCGCCGCCTGGGTGATAGGAAACAAAGCACTGGCGGAGGTCGACGCGAATCCGGGCGCCTACGACAATCGGAGCCTCATCAGTGCCGGACGAATCCTGGGAATCGTCGGAACCTTGCTGAACGCGGCCGGTGTCGTGCTCATGATCATCTATTTCGTGGTGATCATCGGCATCTCCGCTTCCCAGTCCAGCTATTAGGAAGGTGCGGCACGCGTCGCACGAAACTAGGGAATCGGGTTGCCGCCGCCGTGCGGCACGACGATGGCCAGCACGATGACCGCGATCCCCATTCCCAACAGGGCGATCACGTCGAAGAATCTGTTCCTGGCCTGCAACAGGCCGGACCGATCGGCGAGCACCAGCCGCTCGATGCCGCCGATGGTCAGGAATGCGCCGATGACCACGCAGCCCAGCCGCCAGTGACCGATCAGCACGCCGACGACCCCGGCAGCCATGCCGATCACGACCACCGCCAACGGCGTGATCTCCGCCGAAGTGCTCAGGTGTGCCGGTTGTCGTTCAGCGTCCATCGGATCCGCCCCAGCAGATCTTGCGCCCCTCGACCCACCACGACTGCGCGGCCATCCGGGCGACCACCCGGACCAGCAACTCGCGTTCGGTGATCTTGATCCGCTCGTGCAGGCTGTCGACGGTGTCGTCGTCGAGGACCCGTACGGCGGCCTGGTCGAGGATCGCACCGCTGTCCACACCGTCGTCGACCAGGAACACGGTCGATCCGGTGATCTTGACGCCGTGGTCGAGGGCGTCCCGGGTCCCGTGCATCCCGGGGAAGGAAGGCAGCAGGGCCGGGTGGGAATTGATGATGCGGCCGGAGAACTTCTCCAGGAACGCTGCTCCGACAAGCTTCATGAAGCCGGCCAGCACGACCACGTCGGGCTGGTGATCGGCGACCAGCTCAGTGAGGGCCCGGTCCCAGGCCGCACGATCTGCGCCCTTCGGCAACGGGTGGCTGAAGGTCGGGATCCCCGCCTGCCGGGCTCTGTCCAGGCCCTCGACCGCGGGCCGATCGGATCCGACCGCGACGATCCGGGCGCCGAATTCCGGGCCGGACTGTGCGTCGATCAACGACTGCAACAGGGTCCCCGATCCAGACACCAGCACGACCACGCGTAACGCCACGCCGGGCAGCCTATCTGCCGATCAGCTGCCGGCCACGCTCAGGCGGACCGGCGCTGCCGGACGACTGTTTCCTCCGCGTCTTCCTCCGCGTCGATCTCGGCGTCTTCCTCCGCGTCGATCTCGGCGTCTTCGGGCAGCTCGACCGCGACCGTGTCGTCGTCCTCCATCGCCGGCGCTGCGGCCGCCTCCGGCCGGACGCGTCGGTCCGCAGCCTGCGTGCGGTGGCTGCGGACCCGCCGCAGCGTCGCGACCAGGCCGAAGACCAGGCCGCAGATCATTCCCGACAGACCGAGCAGCGTACAGCTCATCACCAGGAGCGGCAGCATCCGCGGGCCGGCACCGGCCAGCCGTCCGTCACCGAGGCCGCCGCCGGTGGCGGCGCCCAGTCCGGTGAAGACCAGAGCAGCGAGCAGACCGGCCAGACCGCCGACCAGCGACGTCTCGTCCGGGCGCGCGTCCGGTCGGCGGCGCACCACGAAGAAGGCCGCAACGGCGCCCGCGACCACCCCCGAGCCCAGCCAGCTGAGACTGACGGCAGTGCCGGGACCCACACCTGGCAGGGCGCCGAGGATCGGAATCGACGGCAGCAGTCCGAGGCTGGTGTCGGACGGCGCGACGACCGAGCCCTGGCCGATCGTGAAGCCGGCGCCGAGGGCATAGCTGGCCGCCCAGATCACAACATTCGGGGCGAAGGCGGCCTGTGCCGCCCAGAGCGCGATGCCGCCGACGGTGCCCGCGCCGAGCCCGGCGGCCAGGACGGAGATCCGGTGGGCGTGCAAGATCATCCCGGTCGCCAGTACCGCCGATCCGGAGACCAGCAGCACTCCTACCCCGCCGCTGACGGCAGCCGGAAGCGGCCGAGTCCATTGCGGCCAGTAGTCGCTGAGCCGGATCCCGGCGCCCCGGCTGGCACCCCAGAAGCTGCCGATCGCCGCGATCAACGCGGCGCCGACGACGCCGCGGACCACATCGGCCCCGCTGGTCAATGCCACGGCTGCCACCACGATGGCGTAACCGACGGTCGCCAGGCCGGCCGCGCCGGCCGCGATCCTGAGCGCCTCCGAGTCCTCCGCCTGGGCGAACCGGACCGCCGAACGGGTGAAGCGGCTGATCATGAAGACGATCAGCAGGCTCATTCCGAGCGGAACCAGCGACCACGAGACGCCGCCCAGCCGGGCGGGCGACCCGTTGGCCAGAAGCCACAAGCGTGTCCCGGTGTGCAGCACCGAACTGAGGTCGCCGGGGTCGGCGGCAAGCCAGCCGACGACGGCCAGACCGGACACGATGACCCAGCCGGCGAGTGCGCTGATCAGCGCACCACCGACTGCCACCAGCTGCCAGCCCCATCGCGGGCCGTACGGCTCCCCGTCCGAGTCCGCCTCTTCCGCGCGCGTGGCGGTCAGGCGTACGTCAGGCGTCTGACGGGCCGACGGACGCTTGGACCGACGCGAGGACAGTGGGGAGGCCATGGCTCATCCATGCTCTCCTGCCGCTGCGGCAATCTGGGACAGACACGCCCGAGCAGGTACAGTTCAAGCGGTCCGAGAGGGGCCACCCGGGGTCCGCCCCGGTTGAAACGGCACGTCAGCAGGGAGTTCGGTCGAGCATGGCGGGGAATGATCGGGGCGAGTACCGACCGCGCCGGGCCCGTCTCGACGACCCGACCGACCACCCGGCAGCAGGCCCATCTGACAAGTTGGCCGACGACTCGGCCGACGACCTGGCAGACCAGCCGCCGGTCGAGGACGAGGCGCCGGTCAAGGACGAGGCGCCGGTCAAGGACGAGGCGGACGTCGCGACCGGTTCACACTCGGCCGTACGCCAGGAGCCACCGGCGCCACGGTCACCCGCCGATGCCGCAGAGCAGCCGGCCCCGGTCCACCAGCCGACGACCGAGGAGCGGATCGCCGCAGCCCGGCGGGCCGAACGACTGGCCGAGCTCCAGCAGCTGCGGGACAGCAGCGGCGGCAGCGGGCTGCAGAAGGCCGACCGGCCAGATGTCGGCCGCCGGCCCAACCTCAGTGAGCCGGTCGTCCGTCCCGCGCGCCGGAGCCGGTCGGGCATCGCCGTCAGCGTGATCGCCGTCGTGGTAGTGGCCGCCCTGGCCGTCGGTTACCTGCTCTGGTCCAACCACCGCGCCACCCCGGCCGCGCAGGAGCCACAGCCGTCGGCGACCAGCGCGGCCAGCACCCATCTGATCACCGAGCAGACGATGTTCAGTCCGCAACTGGCCAATACGGTCGTGAACCTGCCCTGGCAGGTCACCGCCGACCAGCCGGCCGGCGGCGCGGACTCCCCCGTTCCCGCATGCCTGGCCGGGCCTCAGGATGACGCCCCGACCCCGTCGGAGACGATGGTCCGGACGCTGTCCACTTCGACCAACGGACCCACTGCGTTGCATCTGTCGGAGGCCTACCGGACCTCGGAACTGGCGGCAGAGTCCTTCGCCCTCGTCGCAAAGTCGCTGGGCGGCTGCAACCTCAAGGGCAGCTTCATCGATGCAGCGCGGGTGATCACCGGCCTCGGCGACCAGGCCACCGCCGTATTGCTGGAGAATCCGGCCAAGGACAGCTACCGCGCTGTGGTGGCCAACCGCACCGGACGGCTGGTCAACGTGATCGACATCGCCCAGACCAAGACCGCACCCGACCTCGACAAGGCCGCCGCCGCACTCGGCAAGCTCACCGATCAGCAGTGCACCGCGGCCATCGGCATCTGCGCCAGCGATCCGCAGGTCAGCGACGGGCCGCCGCCGGTCGGTGGCGACGAGCCCGGCTTCCTGGCGCTGGCCGACATCCCGGTGCCGACCAGCAACACCGGCACCTGGGGCGGATTGGCGCCCGGCTCACCCGCCGACGTCGTCACCTCGGGATGTGAGAACGTCGACTTCGCAACTCTCTCGGCCACCGGCCGGGCCGCACGCAGCTATGTGCTCGTCGACAAGCCGAAGGGCATGCCGAGCACCTTCGGGCTGGACGAGATCACGATCACGATGAAATCCGCCAAGGACGCCGCCCATGAAGCAGGCATGATCGGCGACAACATCAAGAAGTGCTCCGACAGGCTGCCGACGGCCCACGTGCTGGACGATGCCCGGGTGTCCGGCGTCGGTGCCGACGACACCGACATCACCGGTTCGGTCGCGCTCGTCAGTCAGCGGATCACCACCAAGAAGTCGTCCAAATACCGGGTCGGCATTGCGGCCGTCGGCGACAAGCTGGTCTACACCTTCCTGCCGCGGACCCCGGACTGGGACCTTCCCCAGGACGAGTGGTCGACACTGACCGTACGAGCCGCCCAGCGTGCCAGCCAGGTTCGTTAGTCGCGCGAGACACTAAGCGATCAGCAGTTCAGCGGTCTGCAGGAACCGGCGACCATGATCAGGATCGCCGACATCGAGGACGAACAGCCCGCTGCTCACCCGTTCGATGTATGCCCATTCGGCGATGGTGTCGCAGTCCAGTCCGCTGTAGCCGGCGGCCAGAGCGCAATGGTGCTGCTGCCACCCCCGCGGATCGTCGGATGCCAACAGCTGGTCGCTCCAGTCCCGCATCAGGATGCCGACGTCGTAGGCCGGATCGGCCAGGAATCCTGTCGGATCGACGAAGACATACCCTCCGACCGAGCCCTCCCGGGCGTCGGGCGAGCGCAGCACGTTGCCCGGATGCGGATCGCCGTGCACGACCACCCACTCACCGCGCGGCATCGCGGCTCGACGGGCCGCATAGCCGAGGGCCTGGTCGACGACCCGTTCCGGACAGGGACGGTTGTGGCGATTCCACAGCTTTGTGATCAGCCGGGCGAGTTCCTCGGCGTTGTTCCAGCTCTGGTCGAGGTAGCTCGTGGCCGGGACCTCCCAAGCGACCCGGAGGAGATCGCAGACGGCCCGGATCTGTTCCTGGGGTGGAAGATCGGCGTCGGCCAGCGACCCGCCGAGTGACTCCAGCAGGTAGCCGTTCGTCTCCTGATCAACACCGAGCACCCGTACGTAACCGCGACCATCGGCCAGCTCCAGCAGCCGGAGTTGATCATGGAAGTCGATACCGGGGATCACTAGCTTGAGCACGGCGGGAGCGCCGTCGGCGCAGGTCACTCCAAGCACCAGCGACGCAGTTCCGCCATCGAGCACCTGGCCCGGTGTGAGACCCCAGTTCGCGCACAATCGGCGGAGTTGATCATCGAGACCGGTCAGCCAGGCGCCCTGCCCCTGGCTGACCGCTCGGATGCGTACGGCTTCGGGTACCGCTACCACACCGCCGACTTCAGCCGTTCAGGATCGCCCGCATCAGCTCCGCGGTCTCGCTCGGCGTCTTGCCGACCTTGACCCCGACGGCCTCCAGAGCGGCCTTCTTGGCCTCCGCGGTGCCCGACGAGCCGGAGACGATCGCACCGGCGTGGCCCATCGTCTTGCCTTCCGGTGCGGTGAAGCCGGCGACGTAGCCGACCACCGGCTTGGTGACATGGGCCTTGATGTAGTCGGCGGCCCGTTCCTCGGCGTCGCCGCCGATCTCCCCGATCATCACGATCGCCTTGGTGTCCGGGTCATCCTGGAATGCCTGCAGCGCATCGATGTGAGTGGTTCCGATCACCGGATCGCCACCGATGCCGATCGCGGTGGTGAAGCCGAAATCCCGCAGCTCGTACATCATCTGGTAGGTGAGGGTGCCGGACTTGCTGACCAGCCCGATCGGGCCCTTGCCCGCGATGGTGTGCGGCGTGATCCCGGCCAGCGACTCGCCCGGGGTGATGATCCCGGGGCAGTTGGGCCCGATGATCCTGGTCTTCTTGCCCAGCGAATAGTTGAAGACCTCGGCGGAGTCCTTGACCGGAATGCCCTCGGTGATGATCACCAGCAACGGAATCTCGGCATCGATGGCCTCGATCGCCGCGTCCCTGGAAAAGGCCGGCGGAACGAAGGCGACCGAGACATTCGCACCGGTCTTCTCCATCGCCTCGGCAACAGTGCCGAAGACCGGCAGCTCGGTGCCGTCGAAGTCCACGGTCGTCCCGGCCTTCCGGGCGTTGACGCCGCCGACGATGTTGGATCCGGCCTGCAACATCAGCCGGGTGTGCTTGGCCCCCATCGAGCCGGTCATGCCCTGGACGATGATCTTGCTGTCAGCGTTCAAAAAGATCGACATGGTTCTGTGATTCCTCTTCTCTGCTGTCAGCGGGTCACCGGGCGGCGAGCTCGGCGGCCTTGGCCGCGGCTCCGTCCATCGTGTCGACCTGGGTCACCAGCGGGTGGTTCAGCTCGTTCAGGATCGCGCGGCCCTGCTCGACGTTGTTGCCGTCCAGCCGCACGACCAGCGGCTTGGTGGCCTCCTCCCCGAGGATCTCCAGCGCGCCCTTGATGCCGTTGGCGACCTCGTCACAGGCGGTGATTCCGCCGAACACGTTGACGAAGACGGCGCGGACCTGATCATCGCCGAGGATGACGTCCAGGCCGTTGGCCATCACGGTGGCATTCGCGCCGCCACCGATGTCGAGGAAGTTCGCCGGCTTCACGCCGTACGGCTCCCCGGCGTAGGCGACCACGTCCAGTGTGCTCATCACCAGGCCGGCGCCGTTGCCGATGATGCCGACCTCGCCGTCGAGCTTGACGTAGTTGAGACCCTTCTCCTTCGCCTTGACCTCGAGCGGATCGGTGGTCGCGTTGTCGGCCAGCGCCTCGTGGTCGGGGTGACGGAATTCCGCGTTCTCGTCCAGAGTGACCTTGCCGTCCAGCGCGACGATCTCCCCGGCGCCGGTCTTGACCAGCGGGTTGACCTCGACCAGGGTGGCATCCTCACCGACGTAGACGTCGTAGAGCTTGATCAACACCGGGACGATCTTGGCGCCGGTCTCACCGTCGAAGCCGGCCGCTGCGACGATCTCCGTGGCCTTGGCCTCGTCGATGCCGACCAGCGGATCAACGGCGACCCGGGCCAGCGCGTCCGGGCGCTCGACCGCGAGCTGTTCGATCTCCATGCCACCCTCTTTGGAGCACATCGCCAGGTAGCGGCGGTTGGCGCGGTCGAGCAGCACCGAGAAGTAGTACTCCTCCGCGATGTCGGCGCCCTCGGCGATCATCAGCTTCTTGACGACGTGACCCTTGATGTCCAGGCCGAGGATCTCCTCGGCACGGCTGGCAGCCTCGTCCGGGCTCTTGGCGATCTTCACACCGCCGGCCTTGCCTCGGCCGCCGGTCTTCACCTGAGCCTTGACGACGACGACCGGAGTGCCGAGTTCGGCTGCGGCAGTCCTGGCCTCGTCCGGCGTCGTCGCGGTGATGCCGCGCAGGACGGGGACGCCATGTGCCTCGAACAGATCACGCGCCTGGTACTCGTACAGATCCACGCGCCATACCTCGCTTCCTGACAGTTGCGTCCGCGGTAGCAGACGTGCCGCAGCCTAGCCCCGGCGAGGGGGCGGTGATCACCCGGGTCAGGGTGCTTACAAGGTCGCCGTACGCCGTACGTTCGCTCGGACCCAGTCGACGATCTCGTCCATCCTGGCGCCTGGAGTGAAGATGCCCGTCACGCCGAGGTCGGCGAGCTGCGACCGGTCGGCCTCGGGGATGATGCCGCCTCCGAACACCACGATGTCGTCGGCGTCGGCGTCTTTGAGCAGTTCCAGGACCCGGGCGAAAAGAGTCATGTGTGCACCGGACAGCACCGACAGCCCGATCCCATCGGCGTCCTCGGCGATCGCGGTCGCGACGATCTGCTCGGGTGTCTGGTGCAGGCCGGTGTAGATGACTTCCATCCCGGCGTCGCGCAATGCGCGGGCGATCACCTTGGCCCCGCGGTCGTGTCCGTCCAAACCCGGTTTTGCGACCACGATCCGCAACGGCGTCGACGCTTTCTGCATGCCGCCGACGTTACCCGCCCGCGGCCCCGAATCCGCTGTTCCGGTCGGCACCGGGTGCACCCCAGCGGTGCCAGACTTGAGGACGGCGGCAGGAGAGTCGTGTTACGGGCAGCGCCGAAGAGCATCGGCCGCCTCGTCGAGGAGGCGACCTCCGGACAGCTGCGCCCGGCGATCCGGTCCTGGCTCGGACGCTGGGCATCCACTGTTGCCGCCGTCGGGGTGATCAGCGGCCTGGGCATCCTGCTCGCTGCGACCACCGACCTCGGCCTCGGCCTCGGCCTCGAGCCGAACGCACAGGTCGCGTCTGCCGATCGCAGTGCGGAGGGCCCGGCGCCGCTCGACAGTTACGATCCGAGCCTGGGTGCGGTTCCGGTGATCCGATTGAGCACCCCCGCGCAGACCCGGCTGGTCGCCGCCCAGCGTCAGTACGCCCTCGCGCTGGACCGTCAGCAGTGGGTCCAGGCGGGTTATCAGGCCCAGGCCGGAGCCCGGCAGCACGCGCTCACCGAGACGGCTGATGCGACCCAGCGGGCCCAGACCAGGATCTTCGCCGACCGTGAGCGCCAACAGGTGATCGCCGCCGCCCGGGCCAGGCTCGACGAGGTCGAAGCAGCGGGATCCGGTGCCCTGCCGATCGCGGCTGGTGTGATCGGGACCCGGTTCGGCGCGACCGGGTCCTGGGCGAGCTATCACACCGGAGTGGACTTCCGGGCGCCGTACGCTGAGCCGGTGCACGCGGCGGCCGCCGGGACGGTCGTCTTCGCCGGGAACAGCGGCGACTGGGCGGGCAATCACGTGGCCGTCCGGCATCCCACGGCGTGACGACGATGTACAGCCACCTGTCGTGGATCGGGGTCACTGTCGGCCAGCAGGTGGCGGCAAGCCAGGTGATCGGGCGGGTCGGCCAGACCGGCCGTGCCTTCGGACCGCACCTGCATTTCGAGGTGTATCCACCCGGAGTCCGCTTCGGCGACGTCTACCGGGCGGTCGACCCCTTGCCGTGGCTGGCCGCGGTCGGCGTCCATCCCCGCTGAATCCCGGTGAAACCGACCAGCATCCGAAATCTCAGCGCGACCGAATTTTGTCCACAGATCCACCCGCAGGGTTTGTCGGGCCGTTATTCATCCGTTATGGTCTTCGAGTGCCTGTTGCCTGCTAGGGGTCTCAGCGGGCAGTCGTCGAGGACAGGAGTACCCACCGCGTGTCACCGCAACCACGCCGCAAGTCCGATGCGCCGTTGAACCGATTCAACAGTCTGCGGACTTCTGCCTCCGGGGTCTATCGGCACTCGTCGGCCCGGCGGGCCATCGAAGAGATCGAGAAGGACAGGCGGGGCTGGCTCCGCAACGGGATCGCCGCGCTGGCGATCTCCGGCCTCGGCCTCGGTGTTGCGGGAGCGGTGGCAGCGACCAGTTCGGCCCACGACAGCCATGGCGCGGCAACGTCGGTGACGGTCGCGAACTCCTCGAATTCGGCGGACTCGGCGTCCGGAGCAGTCACCGGACGCACCGGTGGCAGCAGCCGTTCGGCTCAGCGCCCGGCGTTGAACAGTGGCGCCGAGAGCGATTCCACCGGGTCCAAGAGCGTCGGCCAGCCGTTGGACGGCACCGTCGACATGTCGGCCCGCCAGGACGCCCAGGCCAACGCCAAGGTGACCGACACCAGCCAGCAGGACGCAGCAGCCGAAGCCGCCGCTGCCGCTCGCGCCAAGGCGCTCAAGTCCACGGCGAACGAGACCCAGAAGCTCTCCAGCAAACTCAGCAAGGCCGGGGTCGGTGGCACCGACACCAGTGGTGACGGCACCGCGCACCTGCCGGTCAACCCGGGCCAGTTCACGATCGCGGCCACCTTCGGCGAGGTCGGCTCCTGGGCCCGCTACCACACCGGCGTCGACTTCGCTGCCCCGATCGGCACGCCGATCCATGCCACCGCCAACGGTGTGGTGACCAATGCCGGCATCGGTCCGGCCAGCAGCTGGGCCGGCAACTACGTGGTGATCAAATTCGCCGATGGCGAGCAGATGCTCTTCGCCCACATGGAGTCGACTGCGGTCACCAACGGCCAGAAGGTCACCGGCGGCCAGGTGATCGGCCACGTCGGGATGACCGGCCGCGCGTTCGGTCCGCACACCCACGTCGAGCTGTATCCGGTCGGCGTCACCCCGGGCGACGTCTACAGCGCCGTCAACCCGGTCCCTTGGTTCACCGCCCACGGCCTCAAAGTCTGAGTCCACTTCCTGCTGCTGCCGCCCGGTCTGGCACCACCAAGAGCAGGTTCCGGGGGACTACCCCTGTATCCCGTCCGCACCTACCTCTGCTTGCGACCAGACTCGCCGGCCCGTCCCTCCGCCGGCGGCTCACGCTCGCGGGTGCCGAGTTCTCGTCGGCCGAAGTTCCGCGCCTACAGCTTTTCGAGCGGTGCGTGTTTCAGAGACAGGCGCTTGATACCCGCCGAACCGAAGTCGACGTCGGCCTTGGCATTGTCACCGGCGCCCGACGTCGCCACCACACTGCCCATGCCGAAGACCGAGTGCAGTACCCGGTCCCCGGGGGCCAGGCTCGGGATCTCCTTCTTCTTCGGCATCGGGCTGCCGAAGCCGACGGTGTTGCGCCAGCGGGCGGTCGCCTCGTCCTTGGCGCGTTCGCGCTCCCAGCTCGAGGTCGCCGAGGAGGATCGCCAGGTCGTCACGGCCCCTTCGGTACGGCGCCACTCGATCAGGTCGCTGGGAATCTCTGAGAGGAAACGACTGGGCGGGTTGTGCTGTGGCGCACCCCAGGCCGATCGGACGATGGCGCGGCTGAGGTAGAGCCGTCGCCGCGCCCGGGTCAGTCCGACATAGGCCAGCCGACGCTCCTCCTCCTGTTCCGTACGATCCCCCAGCGCCCGCTGGTGCGGGAAGATCCCGTCCTCCATGCCGCCCAGAAAGACGGTGTCGAATTCCAGCCCCTTGGCGGTGTGCAGGGTCATCAGGGTGACCATGCCGGAGTTCTCCCCGCCGGGAGCGTCCGGGATCTGATCGGCATCAGCGACCAGGGCGACCCGTTCGAGGAAGGCGCCGAGGGTGACATCCGGCTCCGGTGCGCCAGCGCCGAGCTCGAATTCGGCGCCGGTGAGCTGGTCGGCATCCGGGCCGACGCTGATCGCGTCGAGGATGGACGGACCCGCGGCCGGCGCACCGGCGGGATCAGCGCTCTGGGGCCCTGGGCTTGTCGAAGGGCCGGCCTCGTCGTCGACGGCGAAGAGCCCCTCGGCGAAGAGGCTGTCCGCAGGCGCCGGAGCTTCGGCGGGACCTGGTCCCGGAGTCGGTTCCGGCGTCGGCAGGTCATAGCTGTAGGCGACCGCCGGGTCGGTGCTCAATGCCTCCAGCCCACCGGGTCCAGCCCCCGGCGCACCGCCCAGCGGAGCGGCACCGGTGGTGACGAATTCCCGGGCCACCGCCACCAGCTCGACCAGGTTCTCCAACCGCGTCTCATCCTGCGGATCAGTCGACTCGTGCAATTCGGCCAGGTAGCCGGAATCCTGCAGCACAGTCGTCAGCACCTGATCCGCCGGAGCCCCCTCGGCGACCATCCGCTCGCATTTGTCCATAAAGCTGGTGAAGCCGGCGATCTGCTTGGCCGACCGGGTGGCTATCCCACCGATCTCGTCGACCCGGCGCAACGCGTCGGCGAAGCTGATCTGCTGCTCGGCGGCGTGCGCCTCGACCGCGGCTTCGGCACGGTCGCCGATCCCCCGCTTGGGTACGTTCAGGATCCGCCGCAGCGAGACGTCGTCGGTGCGGTTGGCAATGGCGCGCAGATAGGCGACCGCGTCGCGGATCTCCCGGCGTTCGTAGAAGCGCACCCCGCCGACGACCTTGTACGGCATCCCGACGCGGACGAAGACTTCCTCGAAGGCACGTGACTGCGCGTTGGTCCGGTAGAAGACCGCGACATCGCTGTATTTGATCTTGCCCTGGTCGACCAGCGAGTCGATCTCGTTGGCCACGAACTGGGCCTCGTCGTGCTCGGTGTCGGCGACGTAGCCGATCAACTGCTCACCGGTACCGAGATCGGACCACAGCCGTTTCTCGGTCCGGCCCTGGTTGTGACTGATCACCGCATTGGCCGCGTCCAGCACGTTCTGGGTGGAGCGGTAGTTCTGTTCGAGCAAGATCGTCTCGGCACCCGGGAAATCGCTCTCGAAGTCCAGGATGTTGCGGATCGTCGCGCCACGGAAGGCATAGATCGACTGGTCGGAGTCACCGACCACCATCAGCTCCGCCGGAGCCGCGACCGGAGCATCGTCGTCCGGATCGGCGATCTCGCCGCACAACTGCTGGATCAGCGCGTACTGGGCGATGTTGGTGTCCTGGTACTCGTCGACCAGGACGTGCCGGAAGCGGCGCCGATACTGTTCGCGGACCTCCGGAAACGCCTGCATCAGATGGACCGTGGTCATGATCAGATCGTCGAAGTCCAGCGCATTGGCCGCGGTCAGCCGACGTTGATATTCCTTGTAGGCCTCGAGATAGCCCTCCTCGAGAGCCGTGTTGACCCGATCGCCGGCCGAATCCGGATCGATCAACTCGTTCTTCAGGTTGGACACCCAGTTCAGAACCGCGCGCGGCGGGAACCGCTTGGGATCAAGGGAGAGATCACGACAGATCAACTGCATCAGCCGCTTGGCGTCGGTGTCGTCGTAGATCGAGAATGTCCGCGAGATGCCGAATCGGCCGATCTCGGCGCGCAAGATCCTGACACACGCGGAGTGGAAGGTGGACACCCACATCAACCTGGCCCGGTTGCCGACCAGCTCGATCACCCGGTCGCGCATCTCGGCGGCCGCCTTGTTGGTGAAGGTGATCGCCAGGATCGATCCGGGGTGCACATTGCGCTCGGAGACCAGGTAGGCGATCCGGCGGGTCAGCACCCGGGTCTTGCCGGAGCCGGCGCCGGCCACCACCAGCACCGGAGCACCTTCGTGGGTGACCGCCTGTCGCTGCTGCGGATTGAGCCCCTCGAGAAGGTCCTTCGCCTTCGCCCGGCCCTTGCCGCGGTCCTTGCGCTTGGCTGCGCGGTCGGCCTGCGGGAAGAGCGCGTCCTCGGGCGGGGTCGGGCGCGCGGCGGCTGACGACGGGACGGAAGAGGACGGGTTGGCCATGACCGGTCCAGCCTAGTGGGGTCTGAGGACAGACCGGCCTCGACGGGCGGTCCTGGTTGTGGATGGCGGCTACGCTGTCGCCATGTGGTTGCGGCGGGTACCGGTGCGCAAGATCCTGCGGCGCACAGCACTCGCAGTCGGTGCGGCCCAGGCCGTGACACTGGCCTCGCTGGCGGTGGTGGACCACCGGCGCAAGAAGAACCGTCGTCCGGCCGTCTTCCCGCGGGTGCCGCCGCGGTCGGTCACAGCCGGTGGGTCCGAGGTCACCATCTACACCTACGGCGAGGATCTGTACGCCGACATGCTCGGCGCCATCCGGCAGGCCAAGAAGCAGATCTTCTTCGAAACCTTCATCTGGAAATCCGATCCTGTCGGCCAAGAGTTCAAGGACGCGCTGATTGCCGCGGCCGACCGAGGCGTACGGGTCTACATCGTCTACGACGTCTTCGCCAATCTCGTCGTCCCGCGCAGCTTCTTCCACTTCCCCAGGCATCCCAACATCAAGATCAAGCCGCACGGGCTGGGCGGCATCGCGCTGCCGCTGCCCCGTCGGCTGGGACGCAACCATCGCAAGCTGCTGGTCGTGGACAGCGACGTCGCGTTCATCGGTGGCTACAACATCGGCAGCCTGTACGCGACCAACTGGCGCGATACGCACGCCCGGCTGACCGGCGACATCGTCTGGGACATGCAGAATGCCTTCATCGACTATTGGAATCTCTTCCCGCGCAAGCGGCTGCCGGCGCTGCCGGACACCGGCGGTCTGGTCTGGCAGCCCAACATCCGGCTCTACCGCAATGTCCCCCGCAACCTGGTCTTCCCGATCCGCAGCATGTACCTGGACGCGATGGACCGGGCCCGGCATCACATCTATCTGACCCACGCGTATCTGATTCCCGACGACGACATGGTGCGCACTCTGCTGCAGGCCGCCGATCGCGGGGTGGACGTACGGATCATCGTCCCGGAGGAGTCCAACCACATCGTTGCCGACTGGCTGTCCCGCGGTTTCTACAGCCAGCTGCTGCGCGGCGGTGTCCGGCTGTTCCTCTTCCAGGGCGCGATGGTGCACGCCAAGACGGCCTGTATCGACGGCCAGTGGTCGACGATCGGCACCGCCAACATCGACCGGCTGTCGCTGGCCGGGAACTACGAGATCAACATCGAGGTGTTCTCCGACGCGGTCGCCCGGCAGCTGGAGGAGATCTTCGACGTCGATTCCGGCAACTGTCGCGAACTCACCCTGGACGAATGGCACAGCCGCCCGGCGATGGTGAAATTCAGCGAGAGTGTTCTGACGCCCTTCCGCCCCCTGCTCTGACCCGGGTCTGCAGCTGCTCCGACCTCGCTTCACTTCGTACGTTTCTCGCTTCCCCAACATTCGCTCGCTTCCCGGGCACGGGAAGCGAGCGCATGGGCGGGAAGCGAGGGCTAAAAGAGCCGGACCGAGGCGAAGCGAGAACGCACGTCGCCGCCCGTGAACGTGGGGGTCGGGGAGCTCGGCCCCCCAATCTCACAGCCAGGCGGCGGGTGAGGCGATCAGATCGGCGACGGCCTGCGGCATGTTCGCGCTGGCGATGTTGGCGAGGGTGACCTGTTCGAGGATCGAACGTTCGCTGGCCCGCAGCGCGATCCAGACCTGCTGCAGCGGGACGGCGGCGCCGGTGTACTCCAGATTCTCCGGACGGCTGCCACGCACATTGGCGAGCTCGCCGTCGAGAACCCGGATGATGTCGGCGATGCTGATGTCCTCGGCCGGTCGGCCGAGGCGATAGCCCCCGTCGGGACCGCGTTGGCTGCGCAGAATGCCGCCCCGGCGCATCTCGCCCAGGATGCTCTCCAGATACTTGGCCGGAATCTCCTGGGCCGCTGCCAGCTGGTCGAGCGTGCGAGGTCCGCCCGCAGCTGCCAGCTCGGCGGCAGCCCGGAGGGCGTAGTCCACGCGCGCTGAAAGTCTCATCGACAGAAGATTACTGCCACAGCACGGCCACAGCCGCGTTACCCAGCGTGAGCACACCCAACAGGGTCCACAAACCCCGCGGGATCGAGGTGAACCGGCGGTTGATGATCACCAGGAAGGTGATGATCGCCGAGATCACGAGCTTGATCACCAGCTGCGGCAGGTTGATATCGCCGATGACCAAACCGGCCTTGAGGAACACCGCCAGCGCGAGCCCGGTGACCAGCATGGTGTACGAGCCGTGCAACATCGCGGCGTTGATCTCCGGCTCGCGCACCCTGATCTGCACCAGGATCCCGCCGAAGAGCGCAGCAAAGCCGATCAGATGCAGCAGCAGGACGATCTCGTCGAGCAGCTCCATGGCCGCAAACTAGCAGTCACCCGGCCGCATCCGGCGCAGGCGCGACGACCACGGCCATGGAGCCAGGGACCGCAAGCCGGTCAAGCGGCCTTCCTGCGCTTGGTGATCGCGCTGAAGATCACGCTCAGCACCGCAGCCACCGCCACGCTGAGAATCCATCGGATCCAATCGATGCCCCGGGTCTGGGCGACACCCAACTGGTCGGCAAGCCAGTAGCCGATCAGCGCACCCGCGATGCCCAGCAGGATGGTGACGATCCATCCGTACGCCTGCCGGCCGGGTAGTACGACCCGGGCCAGCACACCGACCACCAAGCCGGCGATGATCGTTCCCAAGATGCTCATGACCAACTCCTTCCGGCCGGTTCACGGCCGCCGAGATCGTTCAAACCAGCCGGCGATCGGTCGCCCATCTGGTCAACTGGTGGCGGTTGGAGAGCTGCAGCTTGCGCAGCACGCTGCTGACGTGGGTCTCCACCGTCTTGATCGAGATGAACAGTTCCTTGGCCACCTCTTTGTAGGCGTACCCGCGGGCGATCAATCGCATCACTTCACGTTCCCGCGGGGACAGCCGGTCCAGGTCCTCGTCGACGCTGGCGATGTCGATCGCCCCGGAGAATGCGTCCAGGACGAATCCGGCCAGTCGCGGCGAGAACACCGCGTCCCCCTCGGCGACCCGGCGGATCGCGTCGATCAATTCCGGTCCGCTGATCGACTTGGTGACATAACCCCGGGCACCGGCACGGATCACGCCGATCACGTCCTCGGCGGCATCCGAGACCGACAGCGCCAGGAACTTCTGATCGGGATTCTTCTGGTGCACCCGGGTCAGCACCTCGGTACCGCCGCCGCCGGGTAGGTGCACATCCAGCAGCACCACGTCGGGGTTGGTCCGCAGGATCACCTGGACCGCGGCGTCGACATCCTCGGCCTCGCCGAGAACCCGGCATCGGGTGCCGATCTCGTGCCGTACGCCGCTGCGGAACATCGCGTGATCATCGACGATCACCACGCTGCGGGGTTTGTTCGACCGCGGATCAGCCGTGTCCTCGGCTGCCTCGGAGGGCCGGCCGAGTGTGTCCGGCTGGTTCTGGTCCTGTGTCATGTCCCCACTCATATCCGCATCTCCAGTCGTACTTCGGTTCCTTCGCCGGGTGCGCTGCGGATCCGGGCGCTGCCACCGTGCCGGTTCATCCGACCGATGATGCTGCCCTTCACCCCCATCCGGTCGTCGTCGATGGTTTCTTGATCAAATCCCTTGCCCCGGTCCCGGACGAAGACCTCGACGTCGTCCTCGGAGACCTCGGCATACACGTCGATCTTGTCCGCTCCGGAATGTTTGGCGGCGTTGACGATCGCCTCGCGGGCAGCGCGGATGACCGCCTGCAGCCGCTCGGTGAGCTCGCAGTCGCCGACCATGATCAACTCGACCGGGATCCCGCGCTCGTCCTCGATCTCGGCCGCCGCGTTCGTCAGTGCGGCCTTCAGGGTCTCCTCGGCGACCTCCTCGCCGTAGAGCCAGGTGCGCAGCTCGCGCTCCTGCCGGCGGGCCAGTCGCTGGACCTCTTTGGGATCGTCGGACTGGCGCTGGATCAGCGCCAGCGTCTGGAGCACCGAATCATGCAGATGGGCGGCCATATCCGCCCGGGCATCCGCCCGGACCTTCGCCGTACGTGCCTCGTTGAGGGCGGTCCGGGACCGGTAGAGCCAGGGTGCGGCGACGATCGCCAGCCCGGCCAGCGCCAGCACGGTCATCGCGAGCACGTCGGGCAGTTGCTGGATCTGGTTCTGCTGGGCGATCACGATGCCGAACGCCGCACCCACCAGCGCCAGACCGATGACCACCCGGACGATCGCCGGCCAGCCGCCACGCGCTACCAGCGGTGCCAGCCAGACCCGGCCGCCGGCATCCTTCTTCCACTGGTTCTGCCGGGCCGTGTCGGCCTGTCGCCAGACCAGCGCGGCGCCGGCGCAGGCGAACGCGACCGGCCAGAAGACCTGCTGCCGGATCCCCAACCCGGTCATCTGCAGCAACCAGACCAGCCCGGCGCCGAGCACGGCCAATGCCAGCAGCACCCCCAGATCGCCGCCGCGGCGGAACCGCAGGTGCGGCACCTGCCGCAGGCCCTGCCGGCTGTGCGCCTCGAGTCCGGGAGCGGCGGTCTTGTTCTCCGGCGGCATCAACAGCCACAGCGCCGCGTAGGCGATCACGCCGAGGAACTGGGTCAGCGCCAGGGCGACGAATCCGATCCGCAACACCATCACCGGCCAGCCGAGATGCCGGGCCAGGCCGGTGCAGACACCGCCGAGCAGGGCACCGTCGCTGACCCGGGTCGCCTTGCGTGGCTTCGGGGCGGACTCCTCGGCCTTGCGGGCTGCGGTCCGCAGCACCCGGTCCGGGACGGAGTCCGGCTCGGCAGCAGGGTCACGCTGTGACCGCTCGGGATTCTGGGGGCGCAACTGGTCAGATCCGGGTTCCAGCTCGGAACCGGACCGCCGTGCAGAGCCCACGGAAACCATGATGTATCCAGAGTTGCACGTTCTGCGGCGGCGGGCAGCAGGGTTAGCCCGCAGCGGAACCCTGAATCGGTTCCCCGCCGGTCTCTACGGCACCGGAGTCCATGGGGTCGGAATCCACGACGGCTGGGGGTCGTCCCTGATAGTGCTGGCGCCGTCGGCGTTCCACTATTGGTGTCATGAGTTCGATCTGGACTGTCCGCCGCAGCGCGACCGACCACAAGGTCAGCGGGCTGGCGGGCGGTCTTGCCGCCGATTGGAATGTCGACCCGATGCTGGTCCGGGTCGGCTTCGCGGTGCTCGCTCTGGGCGGCGGCGTCGGTATCGTCCTGTACGCCGCCGGCTGGCTGATGGTCCCACTCGAGGACAAGGACAAGTCCCAGCTCGAGGAGTGGGTGCCGCAGACGGCCGGCTGGTCGCGCGAGGTCAAGATCGGAATCGTCGTAGTCGCCTGCATCATCGGCGCCGTCGCGCTGTCCTGGCTGGTGCCCTTCAGCTTCACCGCGGCCCTGGTGGTGGCCGCGATCTGGTATTTCGGCTACTACCGCAACCGCGACCAGCACCGCGCCGAGCGCGACCAACCGCAACAACAGCAGCTGCGATTCGCCGAGTTCCCGGGCGAGCCGACCGCGTTCACCGAGGCGGCGCGCGCCTGGCAACAGCGGATCGCCGACTACCAACAGGCGCAGCTGCGGGAGCAGTCGGTCCGTCAGCAGACAACCCGCGAACCGTCCGTACGCCACCAGCCGTCCTCGTGGGGGACCTTCGCCTACGCCGAGCCCCGCGCGGGCGCGGCGACTGCTGCCCCGGATCGGGATTTTGATCATGAGGCGTTCCTTGCGGACCCGGACCCGGTCGGCCTGTATTCCGAACCGGCACCGGACAGTGCGATCGACCGGCTGACGACCGAACGGCGGCTGCGCCGGCGCGCCGCCCGGCGGCTGGGACTGATGTCGGTGATCGTGCTCGGGTTGACCATGACGGGCCTGGGTGTGCTGTCGGTGCTGGGATTGCCGATCACGGCCTCGGTGTACCTCTCGGCGGCGTTGTTGGTCTTCGGGATCACGCTGCTGATCGGTGCCCGGATCGGCCGGCCGCGCGGGCTGGCATTCGCCACTGTCGTGGTCGCCGTGGCGATGGTGCTGACCCTGATCGGGCAGAACAACACCTCCTTCGCCGGCGACATCGGGGTCCAACAGCGGACGTACGGCTCGCTGAAGCAGCTGCCGGCCGCCGATCACCTGCGGACCGGGCAGCTGACCGTCGATCTGAGCACCCTCAGACCGGACCGGTCGGTGACCTACAGCGCGTCGGTGGACAAGGGGCGGTTGGTCGTCGATCTCCCACCGGACGTCACGACCGCGTTGACCGCCCGGGTCGACAACGGAATGCTGAAGACCGGAAATGACCAGCAGTCCATCAGAACCGGGCCCGACCTGGTCCTGACCGAGCCGGCCCCGGCCGGCTCCAAGGGACCGGTCTTCACGGTCAGGTTGTCCGTCGGCGACGGAGAACTGGAGGTACGCCGATGAATACGCCGATGAAGCGGCGCCCCGACGCGGTGTCGGTGATTCTCGGCCTGATGGCGACGATCCTGGCGCTGGGCGGCCTCTGGCTCTCCTTCGGTGGCACCATCGAATGGTCCACGCTGCGGATCGCGGCGCCGCTGGTCCTCGTGCTGATCGGAATCATCGGCCTGGTCGCCGCCCGACCGCGCTCCTGAGTCAGCCGCGATCCTGAGCCAACGGACCGCTGATCTTGAACTCGTAGCAACCACACACCAGGAAGGCATGATCATGAGTTATCCGGCCCATCAGCCTCGGCGATTGCGGCGCAGCCGCAACGATCGCTGGATCGGCGGCGTCTGCGGGGGCCTCGCCGAATACCTGAACATGGACGCGACCCTGGTCCGGGTGGGCGTGGTGATCATCGCCCTGGTCACGGCCGCGGTACCGGTCGCCGCGATCTACCTGCTGATGATGTTGCTGATCCCCGAGGCCGACACCCAGCGGCCCGGATCCCTCGGCCCGGCGCCCCGCTACCCGTGGCAGCAGTCCGGTTGGCAACCCGGGCAGCAGCAACCCTGGCAGTCCGGTCAGGACCGCGCGCCGCAGCCGCACTCCGACACCGTGTGGGGTCCGGCGGGTCCGCCGTGGCGACCGAACCAGGACGAGACCGTCGACACCTCGGCACCGCAACCGCCGCGGCAGAGCGCGGAGGACCTTTTCAGCCGGGCCAAGCACCCGACGCAGCCGAGCAGCGGACCGAGCACGCCGCCGCCTGCCGACAGTGATCAGAAAGACAGCGGTCAGAGCGATCAGCCGACGAGCTGATCACTCCCACTCGATGGTTGCCGGCGGCTTGCTGGTGATGTCCAGGGTGACCCGGTTGATCTCCCGCACCTGATTGGTGATCTTGGAGCTGATCCGCTCCAGCAGGTCGTACGGCAACCGGCCCCAGTCCGCGGTCATGGCGTCCTCGCTGGTCACCGGTCGCAGCACCACCGGATGGCCGTACGTCCGGCCGTCGCCCTGGACGCCGACCGAACGGACATCAGCCAGCAGCACCACCGGGAACTGCCAGATGTCGCGGTCCAGCCCGGCCGCGGTGACCTCGGCACGGACGATCGCATCGGCCTCGCGGAGGATGTCCAGGCGTTCCTGGGTGACCGCCCCGATGATCCGGATCGCCAGCCCGGGGCCCGGGAACGGGTGCCGCCAGACCAGGTCGGCCGGCAGTCCCAGCTCCTCGCCGACAGCCCGGACCTCGTCCTTGAAGAGGGTCCGCAGCGGTTCGATCAGCTTGAACTGAAGATCATCCGGGAGGCCGCCGACGTTATGGTGGCTCTTGATGTTGGCCGCCCCCTCGCCGCCGCCGGACTCGACGACATCCGGATACAGGGTGCCCTGCACCAGGAATTCGACCGACTCCTCGCTGGAGCCGACGATCTCCCGGGCGGCCTGTTCGAACGAGTCGATGAACTCCTTGCCGATGATCTTGCGCTTGCGCTCCGGGTCGGTCACCTCGGCCAAGGCGGCGAGGAATTGCTTCCTGGCATCGAAAACCTTGAGATCGACACCCGTCGCAGCAACGAAGTCCTTCTCCACCTGCTGCGCCTCGCCCCTGCGCAGCAAACCATGATCAACAAAGACACAGGTCAGTTGATCACCGATCGCGCGCTGTACCAGGGCCGCGGCGACGGCGGAATCGACACCGCCGGACAGCCCGCAGATGACCCGCTTGTCCCCCACCTGCGCACGGATCGCGGCGACCGATTCCTCGACGATGTTGGCCGCGGTCCAGGTCGGCCGGGCGCCCGCGACGTCATAGAGGAACTGCTCAAGGACCTGCTGACCGGCCTGGGTGTGCAGCACCTCCGGATGCCACTGGACACCGGCCAGCCCGCGGCCGAGATCCTCGAAGGCCGCGATCGGGGCACCGTCGGTACCGGCCAGTGCCGCGAAACCTTGCGGCGCTGAGACCACCGAATCGCCGTGGCTCATCCAGACCCGCAACTGGTCGGGCAACCCGGCGAGCAACCGGCCGTGATCGCCGACCCGCAGGTCGGTGCGGCCGAATTCGCTGCCGCCCGTGCGGGCGACCTCGCCGCCGAGCGCCTTGGCCATCGCCTGGAAGCCGTAGCAGATGCCGAAGACCGGCACACCGGCGTCGAACAGATCCGCGTCGACCTGCGGCGCTCCGGGCGTGTATACCGAAGCCGGGCCGCCCGACAGGATGACCGCCTTGGGCTTGCGCGCCAGGACCTCGGCGACAGTCGCCGAATGCGGCATGATCTCGGAGTAGACCTTGGCCTCGCGCACCCGGCGGGCGATCAGCTGCGCGTATTGCGCGCCGTAGTCCACGACGATCACCAGATCGTGGTCGTCGGCGGTCTGGCTCTGGCTGCTCATGCGGGAATGGTCATGATCGTCGGGCAACCCTCTGGGCTCTCGGGGGTGGTTGGGTCTGAAGTCTACCGGGACGACGCCGCGATCCCTTCAACCGTTGCGCCGGATGCTAGCGACTGGTAAGCCGTGCTCATGGACGCCGACGTCATCGTCATCGGGGCAGGGCTGTCAGGTCTGGTCGCCACCGCGGAGCTGGCTGCTGCCGGCCGGTCGGTGATCCTGCTGGACGGGGAGCCGGCGCAGTCGCTCGGCGGCCAGGCCTACTGGTCCTTCGGCGGGCTCTTCATGGTCGATACCCCGGAACAGCGACGGATGCGGGTCAAGGACTCCGCGGCACTGGCGCTGGCGGATTGGATGGGATCGGCCGGTTTCGACTCGCCGTCGGACTACTGGCCGCGGCGCTGGGCGGAGGCGTACGTGTCCTTCGCCTCCGGCGAGCTGCGCAGCTGGCTGTACGGCCTCGGGGTGCGCTGGTTCCCGGTGGTCCAGTGGGCCGAGCGGGGCGGCGGTCCGATCCCGGGGCACGGCAACTCGGTACCGCGCTTCCACATCACCTGGGGCACCGGACCGGCTCTGGTGCAACCGTTCCTGGATCGGATCCGGGGCAACGACCGGGTCCGGATTCTCAACCGACACAAGGTTTCCGGCCTCGAGACCGGCCCCGATGGCGTACGAGTCAACGGTCAGGTGCTGCTGGCCAGCACGGTGCCGCGGGGTGCTCGCAGCCCGGACGGGGTCGCCCGCGACTTCTCGTTCTCCGCGTCGGCGGTGATCATCAGTTCCGGCGGCATCGGCGGCAATGTCGATCTTGTCCGCAAGTACTGGCCGGCCGACTGGGGCCGGCCGCCCGAGAAGATGATCATCGGCGTGCCGGACTTCGTCGACGGCTCGATGCTGCAGGTCGCCGAGCAGGCCGGCGGCCGGGTGATCAACCGCACCCGGATGTGGCACTACCCCGAGGGAGTGATCAACCATGCACCGATCTGGACCGAGCACGGCATCCGGATCCTGCCCGGCCCTTCCGCGCTGTGGGTCGACGCCCACGGCGAGCGGCTGCCCTTCCCGCTCTACCCGGGATTCGACGCCCTCGGGGCGCTGCGGCACATCACCAGCCGGGGCGACGACCACTCCTGGTTCGTCCTGGACCTGGAGACGGTCGGCAAGGAACTCGCGCTCTCCGGATCGGAACAGAACGCCGACCTGACCGGCAAGGACATCAGGCAGTTGTCCACCCGGGTCCGGCCGGGCCCGACCCCCGAGGTGCAGGCCTTCCTGCGGCGCGGTGCGGACTTCGTCACGGCCGGCAGTGTGGACGACCTGGTCGCCAGGATGAACAAGCTGACCGGCACCGACCACATCGACGCCGACCGGTTGCGGCAGCTGATCGAGTTGCGGGACCAGCAGGTGGTCTCCGGGCTCGGCAAGGATCCGCAGGTCACCGCGACCGCCGCGGCCCGGCGCTACCTCGGCGACCGACTCTCCCGGGTGGCCACACCGCACCCCTACCTCGATCCGCGTCGACCCGGAGCCGGGATCGCCGGCACCGGTGGCCCGCTGGTGGCCGTACGCCTGCACGTGCTGACCCGCAAGACCCTCGGCGGATTGGAGACCGATCTGGACGGCAGGGTGCTGACGGCCGACGGCAGCCCGCTGCCAGGTGTGTACGCCGCCGGTGAGGTCTCCGGTTTCGGCGGCGGCGGCGTCCACGGCTATCGGTCGCTGGAGGGCACGTTCCTGGGTGGCTGCCTGTTCTCGGGCCGGGTCGCCGGCCAGGCGGCAGCCGCGGCCGTGGGCTGAGTCCCGGGGTTGTCGGATCAGCCGGCGCGGTTGGCGATCGCCTCGTGGTGACGTACCACCTCGGCGACGATGAAGTTGAGGAACTTCTCCGCGAACTCGGGATCGAGATGGGATTCGCTGGCCAGCGCCCGCAGCCGGGCGATCTGCTGGACCTCGCGCTCCGGATCGGCCGGCGGCAGGCCGTTGGCGGCCTTCAGCTCACCGACCTCCTGGGTGATCTTGAACCGCTCGGCCAGCAGGTGCACCAGGGCAGCATCCATGTTGTCGATACTCAACCGGAGCCGATGCAACTCGGCCTGCACACCTGCCTGCACATCCGCCTGCACACCCTTAGCCACAGCGCGAAGCCTATCCGGCCCGCGATCTTCTGCCCGCAGCGGATCCGAGCCGGCGGCCGGGAATTCGGGGGCGGAGTGTCAGTGCCATCGGGGAGAATGGACGGGTGCCGACGGAACTGCTGAGCGCGCGCTCCCCGACAGCGTCGACCCTGGTCGGACGGACTGCGGAGTTGGAGCGGCTGACCCGTGCGCTGGACCTGACCGGCCCGGGATCGGCGGCAGGACCCAGCGGCGCACTGCGGCATGTGCTGGTGGCCGGGGACGCCGGCATCGGCAAGACCCGGTTGCTCACCGAGCTCGGCCGGCTGGTCGGATCATCGGACCGCCGACTGGCGATCGGTCACTGTCTGGACTTCGGTGACGCCACGCTGCCGTATCTGCCGTTCACCGAGATCTTCGGCCGGTTGCAGGCCGAGGCGGCGAGCGAGATGTCTGCGATCGCCCACCGGCATCGTGCGATCCGCCGGTTGCTGCCCTCCGAGCGAGCCCTGCCCGACGATCCCGACGAGCCGGCCGAACCGACCGGGCATGTCGGCCGGACCGAGCTCTTCGACGCGGTGGCACGAGCCTTCGACCGGCTGGCCGCCGACGGCGGGCTGGTCGTGATGATCGAGGACCTGCACTGGTCGGACCCGTCCAGCCGGGACCTGCTGACCTATCTGCTGGCCCGCCGGTTCGAGCATCCCGTCTGCCTGGTGATGTCGTACCGGACCGACGACCTGGTCCGCAGCCACCCGCTCCGTGCGGTGCTGGCCAACTGGTCGCGGCTGGACCAACTCGAGCGGATCGACCTACCCCGGCTGTCCGACGGCGAGTTGCAGCAGATGGTCTTGGGGCTGCGGCCCGAGCTGCAGGACGGCGAGTTGGACAGCGTCGTGCGGCGGGCCGACGGGAACGCCTTCTTCGCCGAGGAGCTGGCGGCGGCCGCCGACGTCCGCGGCACGGTGCCGTCGGATCTGGCCGGGTTGCTGCTGGTCCGGCTGGACGCGCTCACCGAGACGGCCGTGCAGGTGGTCCGGGTCGCCGCCGTGGCCGGTCGCCAGGTCGGGCACGAACTGCTGGCCGCCGTGGCCGAGCTGCCCACCGACGAGCTGGACCAGGCGATCCGCAGCGCCGTCGAGGGACAGGTGCTGGTCGGCCGGAGCGACGGGTACGCATTCCGGCATGCGCTACTGGCCGAGGCGGTCTACGACGATCTGCTCCCGGGTGAACGGGTCCGCTTCCATGCCCGCTACGTGCAGGCCCTGTCCCGGCCGGGAATCGGCGGGACCGCCGCCGAGCGGGCCCGGCATGCCCGGTCCGCACATGACATCGCGACCACGATCCGCGCCAGTATCGAGGCGGGCGACGAGGCACTGCGCGTCGGTGGCCCGGACGACGCGCTGCGGCATTATCGCAACGCGTTGCGGTTGGCCGAGACCAACCCGATCCCCGGGGTCGACGACCAGGCCGCGGCACTGGTGTCGCTGACCATCAAGGCTGCCGACGCGGCCGAGACCGCGGGCCATCTCGACCAGTCGATCGACCTGCTCCGGGACCGGCTGTCCGACGGGCCTGCGGTGGCCGGCGCGGTCCGGGCCGCCCTGCTGCAGGCGCTGGCCGCCTCACTGCTCTACAGCGACTACGACCTCGACGAACGGACGCTGCTGACCGAGGCCCTCGATCTCGTCGATCCGGAGCGCGACCGGGAGCTCTACTGCAAGATCCTGGCGACCCGGGCGCGGTCGTTCATGAGCCGCGGCCGCTACAGCGACGCGATCGAGGCTTCCCGGCGGGCGACCGCGCTGGCTCGCGAGCTCGGCCTGCATCGTACGGTCGCGCACCAGACGATCCTGCTGGCCAGGATCAAACAGCGGCTGGGCGACCCGGAGTCCTCGATCCAGGAGACCGAGCGGGTGTTGGCGAACGCGGTCGCCGACGGGGACGCCGGGACCGAGGTGCGGGCAACCGACCAGTTGGGCACGATCCGCTTCGAGCAGGGCCGGCTGGCCGATGCCCTGGCCGCCTTCGAACGCGGTGCTGAGCGGGCCACCACCATCGGCCGTCGATGGTCACCACACGGTCTGGACTCCGCGGTGATGGCAGCACAGACGGCCTTCGCGCTCGGCGAATGGGATCGCAGCCTGGAGTTGTCGGCCGGCGACGAACAGGTCCCGGACCTCAGCCGCGCCAATCTGGACCTCGGGATCCTGGCGGTGCGCGCCGGTCGGGGCGACCCCAGTGGCTTCGCGCTGCTGCCCCGGCTCCGGCGCTGGTGGCCCTATGACGCGATGACGATCATCAACTCGGTGCCGGCTGTCGAGTTGTACGCATTCACCGGCGGCTTCGACGCGGCGCTGGGACTCTACGACGAGCTGGTGGCCGCCACCGAACGCGCCTACGGCGGCACGTTCATCGGACAGCTGCGGATGTCCGGGGTGCTGCTGGACGTGCTGACCATGGCCGCGCGGGCGAGCCGTGACATCGCGCCGCTGGCGGCGCGTGCCGAGGATGCGGTGGCCGCCGCGACCACTGCCATGGACTCCTTCCTGACGATGCGGACGCCGGGACCGGAGGCGTACGCCTGGCTCGCTCGGGTGCGGGCCGAGGAGTTGCGCTTCCGGTCAGCCACCGGCCAGGCCGTCGAGTACGCCGACCAGGTCGCCGCCTGGCGGGCCGCGGTGCAGGGTTTCACCGAATATCCGCACCTGCTCGAGTCGACCCGGTCGCGGATCCGGCTCGCAGCCGTGCTGCGCGACGGCGACCACGACGACCGGCAGGAGGCGGCGGAGTTGATCGCCGATGCCGCTCAGGTCGCCGCCCGGCTCGGTGCTCGGCCGCTGGAGGCAGAACTGGCCACCTTGGGCGTACGAGGAGCCGCCGCTCCCCGCCCGTCGGATCGCAACCCGCTCACCGCGCGGGAGCGGGAGGTCCTGGATCTCGTCGCCGAGGGGTTGAGCAACCGGGAGATCGGATGCCGGCTGGTGATCAGCACCAAGACCGCCAGCGTGCATGTCTCCAACATCATGGCCAAACTCGGCGCCGACAGCCGGACCGAGGCGGTCGCGATCGCTCGTCGCCAGGGACTGCTCGGCTGAATCTGGCGGCGGGTCAGGATGATCGGTCGAGTTTGAAGTTCGGCGCCCAGGGTGCACCGGCGAGGCCGACCCGCTGCAGTGCCGTCGCGGTGCGTGCGGCCAGGTCGGCGACGGCGGCCAGCTCGGTCGCTGTTGCGGTGTGGATCCGCGCCCAGTAGATGCCGATCGCAGCAACCGGTTGCGGCTGACCGACGGGCATCATCACCAGACTCTTCACGAAGGTAGGTCGATACGCCGCTTGCGGGATCCGCTCGTCGACGCCGGTATTGGGAATCACAGCCGGCTCGCTGTGCAGCATCGCCCAGCCCGAGATGCAGGTCTCGATCGGAAACCGCTGCCCCTTCCAGAGCGGCGAGATCGCGTCCTCGTCCACGTAGAAGCAGTGCCGATCCTCGCGCACGACGAAAGTCGCCCCGTCCGCACCCGTGGTGCGCCGGGCGAGTTGCCGGACGGTGTCGGCGACATCGAGCACCGAAGTGGCGGTGTCCAAGGCCGCATAGGGATTCACTGGTTCCCCCGCGCATCGAATGATCGTGACCCTCAAGGGACACCATTGTCCGGCTCGGCTGGTCGGGCCCGCAAGAGTCGGGCCCGGGTTCCGAGCGGGCCGGGGTCGCGCCCCGGCCGGATCGGCGCTGAGTAGCATCCCGATCATGGATCACGTACGCCTTGGACGAACCGGACTGCTGGTCTCGCGGCTGTGCCTGGGAACGATGACCTTCGGTTTGCAGAGCGACGAGTCGACGGCCTTCTCGATCATGGACGCGGCGGCCGAGGGCGGGGTCGACTTCTTCGACACCGCCGACGTCTACCCGCTCGGCAGCGAACTCGAGCTCAAGGGCCGCACCGAGGAGATCGTCGGCAACTGGCTCAAGGGCAGGCGGGACAACTTCATCCTGGCCACCAAGTGCGTCGGCCAGATGGGCCCGAACCCGTGGGACCAGGGCGCCTCCCGCAAGCACATCATGTCGGCGGTCGAGGACTCACTGCGAAGGTTGCAGACCGACTACATCGATCTCTACCAGTTGCACAGCGACGACCGCGAGACACCGCTGGACGAGACGCTGCAGGCCCTCGACGACCTGGTCCGGCAGGGCAAGGTGCGCTATGTCGGCTGCTCGAATTTCCTGGCCTATCGGATGGCGCGGGCGATCGGCCGCAGTGAGGCCCTCGGGCTGGTCCGATTCGACTCGGTGCAGCCGCGCTACAACCTGCTGTTCCGCCAGATCGAGCGGGAGTTGCTGCCGCTGGCTCTCCAGGAGGGTGTCGGAGTGATCCCCTACAACCCGATCGCCGGTGGGCTGCTGTCGGGCAAGCATGACCGCCAGGCGCCCCCGCCCGAGGGTTCCCGGTTCACGCTCGGCAACGCCGCCGCCAACTACCAGAACCGGTACTGGCACGAGCGCGAGTTTGACACCGTCGAACAGCTGTCGGCACTGGCCGGCGAGGCGGATCTGGAGCTGGTGACACTGGCCGTCTCCTGGGTGCTGGCCCAGCCCGCCGTCACCTCGCCGATCATCGGCGCCAGCCGGCCGGAGCAGCTCGACGCGTCCCTTGCCGCAGCCGACGTCACCCTCGACGCCGACCTGCTCGCCAAGCTGGACGAGGCCACCCGCGATTACCGGCTGGGCGACGCCGCCCGCTGAACCCACCCCTCACTGCCCTCCTTCCTGGGCACAGCCGCACCACCTGCCGAAGTCCGCACCAGCTGCAGCTAGTGTCGCGCGTCTGAAGTTCGTTGACGGGTGGCGTGAGGCAGGATTTCGTCGGCGGGTTTGGTCC
>NZ_BMMZ01000012.1 GCF_014646195.1 Microlunatus endophyticus | reverse complement strand
CACCCACCACCAACTGCGAGCCGCACCCTGCACACACGGTGCGGCTCGCAGCATCTGGTGCGGCTACGACCGGAGTCTCGAACCGACTCAGGAGGCGGCGAGCCGAGCCTCCTCGGCAGCCTTCATGGCCTGCTGCCGACGGACCCGCTCGGGAATGAGCTGCTCCCTCGACGCGGTCGGACGGAATTCGTACCGGTCGACCCCCAGACCCCGCAGCACGGCCTGCTCGACGAGGGAATGGTCGTCCGGATCCTCGCGGTCGAAGCGCATCGGCTCCCGCAGATGGATCGGCGGATTGGTGATCAGCCTCGGCAGACGGAGCACATTCTGCGCTTTGGCATGAAGGATGTAGGGATGCAGCAGGAAGACGTCCCCGACGCGCCCGGTGGCCTCGTCGAACCGGCTGCACTCGGCAATCAGATCGGAGAAGCCGCTGGGAAGCAGGCCTTCGGGATGATCGGCGAGCCTGCGAGCGACCGGACCGACCGAGTCCGAGGCGACGAAGGTCGCGCCGCCCTGGTGCTGCACGTCGGACCACAACACCAGCGTCAGCAGCCCCTGCTCGGGCGAGTCCAGGAAGTGCCGGAAGAAGTCGCCGTCCTTGTGCCAACCTGGGGCTTGCGGTGACGCGTCGGACCACGGCCTCTCCGCGCCCTCCCAGAGGTTGACGATGAAGGCGTCGGACCAGTTGTACGGGCCGGCCACCCGATCCGCACCGCCGACCAGGTCGCAGGCGGCCTGCCAGGCCCTGGGGGCGAAGCTCGCGACGTCGATCGTCCGGTGCCCCGGCATATGGATCGAGGACTCGGCCCACGTCGTCTTGTCATTCGGGTCGTAACCGAGCCGGGTCCACACGGAGTCGGTGTATTCCGCGGCCGCCTCCGGAGAGAAGCAGTCGTGAACGACAACCCATCCGTTGTCCAGGAAGTGCTGGGCGTCTGCCTCGGTCAGCGCCTGAAATGCCGTTGCCATCGGGAATCCTTACAGTCGGTTCGGTGCGTGCCGGGTGGTCGCCAGACTTTGCCAGGCCGCAGCCCGCGACCCGCTCGGACCGTGCCGATCGGTGGGCCGACTGTGGCTGCACACTGACAGCTTGCCACTCGGCGGACGGAGAGCTGCACCGGTTGCCCCGTCAATGACCGGCCAACTGGTCTGCAACCTTCCGGGCCCGCGCTTCGTCAAATCCCGCCAGGATCAGCTGGATCGAGTCGCCCTTGACGGCGCTCATGACCGCGGGCGCGGCGATCAACTGTCCGTTGGACGGATCCCCGATCATGATCGCCAGATCGTTCCGCGGCGCCGAGAGGCCAGCCAGACGAGTGGTGAGTTCAGCGACGGTGCGGCCGTCCGCAGCATTGAAGGTCAGGTCGATGATCGGCGAGTCGTCCGACGGGAGTTGATAGCTCACCGCTTTCAGCCGGCGGACGGTCAGGCCACTCGGGCCGACGACGAGACAATCAGAGAAGCTCGAGTCCTCGATCGTGTTGGAGGTGCCCGCGTGGCAGACACCGGGCTGGATCGATTTCACGGGGCGGAGCTCCAGCGGAGTGGACAACCGTCTCGTCGCCACGACGCCCGAGGTCGGCCGAGGCGAGGAAGGAAGCGACGAGGGCGGCTCGGACGCGGGCGACGCCGAAGAGGTTGCCGGAGCTGTGGAAGCCGGCGGCCGGCCTCCGACCTGGTGGGCGACGCCGCAGCCGGCCAGTGCGATCGATGCCAGCAGCATTGCCGCCGCGGCGGAGAAGGAAGAGCCGCCACGTCGTTCCGCGGCCCGTCGGCGCGTTCCTTCCTTCACAGCTCCCGAGTCTGTCACCCGAAGGGGTCGAGGCGGTCAGGACCGGCTGACCGGCAACAGCTTCTTGACCGTCGACAGGGTGTCCGCCTCAGCGGCCGACTTGTCCTCGCGGTAACGCAGCACCCGGGCGAAGCGCAATGCCACTCCTCCGGGATAGCGCGTCGAGGTCTGCAGGCCGTCGACGGCGATCTCCGCGACGACCTCGGGACGCAGGTGGACGGTGCCCTGGGTCCGCCGCACCTCGAGCTCCAGGAAGCGTTTCGTCTGCCATTCGAGCATCTCGTCGGTCAGTCCCTTGAAGGTCTTCCCGAGCATGATCAAGTCGTCGGAGTCGTCGGCGCGCGCCGCGAGATGCAGGTTGGAGAGCCAACCCTGTCGGCGGCCGTGTCCCCACTCCGCTGCGATGATCACCAGGTCGAAGGTGTGCCGCGGTTTGACCTTGATCCAGCCGGAGTCCCTGCGGCCGGCGGCGTACGGCGCCTGCGGATTCTTGATCACGACGCCCTCGAACCCGCGCCGCACGACGTCCTCATAGAGATCAACCGCCGGGCCGACCTCCGTGGCCACCAGCCGAGGGACCAACAGCTCGTCCGGCAGCTCGCGTTCCATGATCGCCGAGCGCTCCTGGAGCGGGTGATCAAGCAGGTCCTGATCGTCGATCCGCAGCAGGTCGAAAAAGTACGGTCGCAGCGGCAATCGTTCGCGCCCCGAAAGATCAACCCGGTCGAGGTCCGATCGGGTGGCGGCGCTGGAGGCGATCTGCTGAAAGGTCTCCGGGCTGCCGTCCGGTCGCAATGCGAGCGCCTCGCCATCGAGTACGAGTTGATCTTGTGGCAGGGCCGCGACCATCGACGTCACCAAAGGCAGCCGATCGGTGATCTCGTCCAGGCTCCGGGTGAAGACCCGGACCCGATCGCCGGACTTGTGGACCTGGACCCGGATCCCGTCCAGCTTCGCGTCGACGACGGCCGGCAACCCGGTCTTGGCGAGTGCCTGCGCGACGTCGGGAGCGCTGGCCGCCAGCATCGGCTGGACAGCGATGCCGACCTGCAGGCTGACCCGCTCCAAGGCTGGCAACCCGCCCCGGATCAGCGCACCGGCGGCGGCCGCCGTCGATCCGAGCAGCATCGCTGCCCGCCGGACCGCTTCCTTCGGTACCTCGTACGCAGCGGCCAGTCCGTCCTGGACCGCCGACTCAAGCGCACCTTGTCGCAGCTCACCGAAGACCAGCCCGCTGAGCAGTTGCTGCTCGCCCTCGGTGGCCCGCCCGAAAAGTTCGGCCAGCGCCTGCTGTCGCAGGCCGGCCGACCCCGGACCCGACAGCGCCGCCATCAATTCCATTGAATAGTCAACTTCCTGGGCCGTCAGAACCGGCTCGGCCGCCGGCGCCGGCAACTCCTGCAGCGAACGCCACCCGATCCCCGTCCGCCGCTGCCGCAGCGACCCCGAGAGATAGCTGACGACGATGTCCACGTCGGCGGCAGGAGTCTCTTGCAACACCGTGGCGATGATGTCGCGTTTGACATTGCGGGAGCGGGTCGCGCCGAGATCGCGCCAGGCCCGGACCAGACGATCCAGCGACATCGGTGCCGGGCCCGGTCCGGCCGGCGTTTCTGCGGTCATGCGGAGATTGTCACTGCTGTCGGTGACAGTCGCCACAATTTGATAGCGTGCAGCGATCTTGGTAACAAATCGGCCTTGCAAGTTGACAACCGAACCGCTTAAGCAAAGATGGGGCGCACAGGAACCCATTCGGAGCGGGTCCCTGGGGTGGGGTTTGCGCACGTAACCATCAACATGTCATGGGGTTCGGCCGTTGACCGGCCGTGTTCAAGGAGGAACACAACGATGACGTTTCCGCAGCATCCGAGCACGCCCGATCCGGGCCTCGGAGCGATACCCGATGAGTCCGTTCGGCCGGTCTCGGCCTTCGGGACCGACAATTCGATCAGCACCTTCTCGACCAACCGGCGCAGGTTCCTGTCCTGGGGTGGCCTGGCTGCCGGCGCCGTCATGGTCGGTGGTGTCGCCAGCGCCTGTGGCACCGCACAGACAGGACGCAGCAGTGGCGGCGGCGGTGGGAGCAAGAAGAGCGGCGGCCAGTCGGGGCGCACCGGAGCGACCGCAGACACGGTCTTCATCGCGGGCCTGCAGTGGGATCCGCCCAAGTCGTTCAACCCGCTCGCGGCGTCGACCACCTGGCCGGCCGGGCAGAACCAGCAGCAGTTGATCTTCGAGACCCTGCTGCGCTTCAACCTGGTCAGCGGCGAGCTGGAGCCGGGCCTGGGCAAGGATCCGAAGGACGTCGACAAGCGCACCTACCAGGTCACGCTGCAGGACGGCACCAAGTGGCAGGACGGCCAGGACCTGACCACCGACGACGTGATCTTCACCTTCGAGCTGGCGAAGAAGGCGGCGGTCAGCTACTCCAACGTCTGGGACTATCTGCAGGAGATCAAGGCGGTCGACGACCGCACCCTGCAGTTCATCGCCAAGTCCAAGCCGTTGAACATGATCACGATCAAGAACACGATCGCCGGCACCTACATCCTGCCCAAGCACATCTACGAGCCGTGGGTCAACAACAAGACGGTGACCAGCCAGGCGAATCTGAAGAATCCGGTCGGCAGTGGTCCCTTCCAGGTCCAGCTCGCCGACCAGACCCAGGTCGTGCTCAAGCGCTACGACGACTACTGGGGCAACTCGGTCTTCGGCAAGCCGGCGATGACCAACATCACCCATCCGATCTTCAAGAGCAACAGCGACGGCGACCTCAAGCTGCAATCCGGCGACATCGACGTCAGCCAGCAGTTCACAGCCCAGATCTGGAAGATGTGGGAGGACAAGGGCGCCTCGGTCGGCACCTATCTCAAGGACAAGCCGTACTACATTCCGGGCAACATCCCGCTGCTGCAGATCAACGTCACCAAGAAGGGCCTGGACAACCCGAAGGTCCGGCTGGCGATGGCGTACGCGATCGACTACGCCACCATCGTCGCCACGGCCATGTCGTCCTACTCCGACGTGCCGCAGGCCAGCCTGATCCTGCCGACCGGCTTCGAGAAGACCTACTTCGACCAGGCCGCCGTCGAGTCCCAGGGCTGGAAGTACGACCAGGCCAAGGCCAAGTCGATCCTGGAGGACGAGCTCGGCGCGAAGAAGGGCAGCGACGGGGTCTACAAGCTGAAGGACGGCACCCGCCTCGGCCCGTGGAAGCTGATCACTCCGACCGGGTGGACCGACTGGAACAGTGCCTGCGAGATCGCGGCCAAGAGCCTCAAGGCCGTCGGCTTCGACGTCAGCACTCAGTTCCCCGAGGCCGGCAACGTCACCACCGACGTCCAGAACGGCAACTTCGACCTGGTCTGCTGGAGTGCCTCCGGTGTGAGCCCGGCCAGCCCGTGGAGCCGTTTCCACGACATCCTTGACGACCGGCTCGGCGCACCGATCGGCAAGACCGCCTTCGCCAACTACACCCGCTTCAAGGATTCCCGGATCCCGGCTCTGCTGGATGCGGCCTCCGAGGCGACCACCGACGACGAGCGGAAGACCGCCTACGGCAAGGTCGATGCGATCTACCGCGAGACCGTTCCAGTGATCCCGCTGATGTACCGGCCGCTGGAGTTCTTCGAGTTCAACACCGCGACCTGGACGAACTGGCCGACCGAGTCCAACCCGTACGGGCCGCCCGGTTTCGGCGGCGCGGGCATCGACTGGGTCTTCAAGGTCAAGAAGGCCGGCAGCTAGTCTCGCCCGGCTTGCTCTACCAGCTATCGAAGGGGATACAGGTCGGAGTATGGACTTCGCGAAGTACTTGGGTCGCAAGGCGATCTGGTACGTGATTGCGCTGTTCGTCGCCCTGCTGCTCAACTTCCTGCTCCCCCGCCTGATCCCGGGCAATCCGGTTGACACCATCGTCAGCCAGATGGCCCGGGGTGGCGGGGCGAGCGGTGAGCAGATGAAGGCGATCTATGCGCACTACATGCAGCAGTTCGGGTTGGACAAGCCGATGTGGGAGCAGTTCCTGGTCTACCTCGGCCACCTGGCCCACGGAAATCTCGGCACCTCGTTCTCGCAGTATCCGACCAGCGTCAACTCGCTGGTCGCCCAGGCCTTGCCCTGGAGTATCGCCATCCAGTTGCCCGCGATCTTGATCGGCTGGGTCGTGGGCAACCTGATCGGTGCGGTGGCGGCCTATCGCGGCGGCTGGTTCGACAAGGGCGCGTTCGTCGGCTCGCTGTTCGCGTCGTCGATGCCCTATTACTGTCTGGCGATCGTGTTGTTGTTCGTGGTCGGCGTGCACTTCGGCTTCCTGCCGATCGGTGGCGGCTATTCGTTGGGCCTGACACCGAACCTGTCGCCGTCGTTCTTCGGCGACGCGATCACCTACTGGTGGCTGCCGTTCTGGTCGCTGGTGATCATCTTCGTCGGCGGGCAGGCAGTCGGCATGCGGTCGATGGCGATCTACGAACTGGGCTCGGACTACGTCAACTACGGACGCGGTCTCGGCCTGGGCGACGGCCGGATCGTCCGCTACATCTTCCGCAACGCGATGCTGCCGCAGATCACCGGTCTGGCGCTGTCGATCGGCGGCATGATCGGCGGCGCGCTGGTGACCGAGTTGGTCTTCTCCTATCCGGGGATCGGCACGCTGCTGTTCAGTGCGATCAGCACCAACGACTACCCGCTGTTCTCGTCGATCACCTTGTTGATCACCCTGGCCGTGCTGGCCGCGAACTTCTGTGTGGAGATCGCGTACGGCATCATCGATCCGCGGATCCGCGCGGCCCATAGCGGCGAGCGTTAGGAGGCCACCATGAGATCCATCCATCTGACCCCGCGATTCTGGGTCGCGGCATCGCTGGTGATCTTCACCCTTCTGGTCGGTCTGCTCGGACCGCTGATCATCCATGTCGATCCGCATGCCACCATCGGCGGCCTCTACGACAAGCCCAGCGGCAGGTCGATCGGCATGTGGCTCGGCACCGACAACGCCGGCCAGAGCGTGATCTCCAACCTGGTCAACGGGGTCCGGACCAGTCTCTTCATCGGCCTGGTCGCTGGTGCGATCAGCACCGTGATCGGCCTGGTCTTCGGCCTGGTGGCCGGCTTTCAGGGCGGCATACTCGACGACATCCTGATGGGCGTCACCAATATCGGACTGGCGATCCCGTCCATCGTCGTGGTGATCCTGCTGGCCGACGCCCTCAACGGCAGTACATCCTTCACGCTGGCGATGGTCATCGGCATCACCGGCTGGCCCTGGACGGCACGCGCCGTACGCGCTCAGGCGACCAGTATCCGCAACCGGGAGCACATCGACGTGGCCCGGCTGTCCGGTGCCCGTTGGGTCAGCATCCTGCTGTGGGATGTGTTGCCCTACCTGCTCAGCTACGTCGTGATGGCGTTCGTGTTGCAGATGTCGGGCGCGATCCTGGCCGAGGCGGCGATCTCGATGCTCGGCCTCGGCGCATCCGGTTCGGTCAGTCTCGGCATCATGCTCTACTGGTCTCTGGCCTGGGGCTCGGTACGGACCGGCGCCTGGTGGGCGTTCCTGCCGCCGACGCTGATGTTGACCCTGATCGCCTTCTCGCTGCTGTTGCTGCAGTCCAGCCTGGACGAGGTATTCAACCCGCGACTTCGGCGTGGCCGGTCCCGGCGCCGGCTGGCGGCCGTGGCCGCCGGCACCCAGGCTGCGGTCCCCACCGCAGCCATCGTCGAACCTGTCCTCGAGGGAGACCGATCATGACGGATTCGCCTTCACGGGCCGCCAATGCCAGGACCCGAGCGACAGGGCTCCGGCTCCTCGACGCCCACAACCTCACCGCCGCCTACTACACGCCCGAAGGCAACCGGGTGGTCGCAGTCGACGATGTCTCGATCTCGATCAACGAGGGCGAGGTGCTGGGGATCGCCGGCGAGTCCGGCTGCGGCAAGTCCACCCTCGGCGCGATCCTGTCGCTGACCGCCCGCGAACCACTGGTGGTCGAGGGCGGCACACTCGAGGTCGACGGCAAACAGCAGCGACTCGGTCCGCGGGCCAAGGTGCAACGCACCTGGCGCGGTTCGGTCGTCTCACTGCTCCCGCAGGGCGCGATGAATTCGATCAGCCCGACGATGCGGGTCCGCGACCTCGTCTTCGATGTGATGCGGGCCCATGACCGCGGCGTCAAACGCTCCGAGGCGTTGGACCGCGCCCGCGACCGGTTCGAGGAGCTCGGGCTGCCCGCCCGGGCGCTGGACGCCTACCCGCACCAGCTGTCCGGCGGCATGAAACAGCGCGTGGTGACAGTGATCTCCACCCTGCTGAATCCGCGGCTGCTGATCGCCGACGAACCCACCTCGGCGCTGGACGTATCCAGCCAGAAGGCCCTCATCGACATGCTGCTGCAGATGCTGGACAACAAGATCATGTCCGGCGTCGTGTTCATCACCCACGACCTGCCAGTGCTGCGTACGGTCTCCAACCGGATCGCGGTCATGTACGCCGGCAAGATCGCCGAGATCGGCGACGCCGAACAGATCGCCTCCGAGCCACGGCACCCGTATTCGGCAGCCCTGCTGGGATCGGTACTGGTCCCCGAACCAGGCTTCCGGAACAAACGCGTCAAGGGCATCCCCGGCTCTCCGCCGAATCTGCTCAACCCGCCATCGGGTTGCCGATTCCATCCTCGGTGCGGGCTGGCGATGGACGTCTGCACGAAAGAGGAACCGCCGGAAGTCGGCGACGTGCTTCGCTTCTCCTCCTGCTTCTGGACCCAGCAGAATCCAGGCACTCCAGTGCCCCTGGACCGGGTGATCCCCTCCGAGGAGGCCACCATGGTCGAGACTGACCGCGAGCTGGCCGACCAGCTGGCCGGGGCCGAGGAAGGTGCCCGATGAGCGATCCCAAAGTCATCTTCCGCGGCACCGGTGTCACCCGCCGGTTCGGCCGCGGCAAGAATCTGGTCGAGGCCGTCAAGAATGTCGACTTCACCCTCACCGAGGGACAGATCACCACCGTCGTCGGCGAGAGCGGTTCCGGCAAGTCGACCCTGGCCCGGATGGTGCTGCGGCTGCTGCCGGTCAGCGAAGGCACCCTCGAATTCAACGGCACCGACGTCACCACCATCACCGGCAGTGCCCGCGCCGACTACTGGAAAGACGTCCAAGCGGTCTTCCAGGACCCGTTCAGCGCATTCAACCAGTTCTTCACCGTGCGCCGACTGCTCAGCCGGTCCTTCCGACTACTCGGCGAACGCGCCGCCGCCGAAGCCCGCATGGAGGAGGCACTCAACCACGTCGGCCTCTTCGGCGCCGACGTTCTGGATCGCTTCCCCCACCAGCTCTCCGGCGGACAGCGGCAGCGGGTGATGATCGCCCGAGCGCTGATGATGCAGCCCAAACTGCTGATCGCCGACGAGGCGACCTCGATGCTTGACGCGTCCTTGCGGGTCAACATCCTCAACGTGCTCACCGATCTGCGAGACACCCTCGGGATGACGATCCTCTTCATCACCCACGACATCGGCCAAGCCAACTACATCGCCGACCAGGTCCTCGTCATGGAACACGGCGAGATGGTCGAACAAGGACCGGCCGACAAAGTGATCTTCGATCCGCAGCACGAATACACCCGCCGGCTGCTCAGCGACGTGCCGCGGCTCAACCAGTCTGCCTAGTCGCGGGGTGCACCTTCCCGGCGATGCTAGCGTTACGGCGTCGAGGTGATCAGTCCATGGGACCTGTGACAGCGACGAGCCGAAGCAGATGATCGACAGATCGGCAGCGTAAGGTGCCGACCGTGCACGATGTCCCACCGGATCCGCACTCCGTGCGTAAACCGTTGCCCGATGACCTCGTCGTCCGGCAGGACAACGGCGCCGAGTCGCGGTGGGAGACCATGTGGCAGGGCGTTGAGCAGCAGTCCGACACCCCGACCGACCGGTTCTTCGTCCGCAACCACACGGCCACCCCGCTGATCGACAGCTCGACCTGGAGCCTCAAGCTGTACGGGACGGGCCTGCGGGGCACCCCGGATCGTACGGCTCCGGTCACGATCGACTACGACCAGCTGCGGTCGCTGCCGCGAACAACACAGCGAATCCTGCTGGAATGCACCGGCAACGGTCGCTCGCTCTTCGTCGACCAGCAGGGCGAGCCGGCACCGCCGGGCACGTCCTGGGGTCTCGGCGCGGTCGGCACGGCCACCTGGACCGGCGTCTCGTTGCGCACCCTGCTCGAACAGGCCGGCATCACCGACCAGGCGACCTGCCTGCTGCCGATCGGGCTGGACGGCGACTTCTCCGACGAGGGCGTCCACCATGGCCCGGTACGCCGCCCGCTACCGGTCAGCAAGGCGATGGACGACGTACTGGTCGCCTACGAGATGAACGGCGAGCCGCTGTTGCCCGATCACGGTTTCCCGGCCCGGCTCGTGGTGCCGGACTGGGTCGGCATCGCCTCGATCAAGTGGCTCGGGGAGATCGAGGTGTCGACCACCCCGTTGCACTCACCCTGGGACTCCACGTACTACGTCATGGACGGTGAGCCGCTGACCGAGCTGGTCCCCAAGAGCGTGCTGGAGTTGGCCCGGAACGCTCCGCTGCGAGCCGGCGAGCGGCATCAGCTGCGCGGTCGGGCCTGGTCCGGCGGTGACAAGATCATCTCGGTCGAGGTCAGCGTCGACGACGGCCGGAGCTGGCAGCAGGCCGAGTTGACCGACGACGGTCCGTGGATGCGCTGGCAGGTCGACTGGCGTCCCGATGCCGACCAGCGCGGGCCGCACACGATTCTCAGCCGGGCCACCGATGCGGCCGGGCGACGGCAACCGGACCGTACGCCCCTGAATCCGCGCGGTTATCTCTTCGGCGCCGTCGTCCGGCATCCGGTGATGGTCATCTGATCATGCTCCGCGGATGGCAGCGGCGAGCCGCCCGATCGCCTCGTTCTCCCTGTCCTCACGCAGATTTCCGTAACCGATCACGAGAGCGGACGGCAGGTCGGCCGCCAGTCGGTATCGGTCCAGCGGCGCGACACCGACGTCGTTGCCTGCGGCCCGGCGGACCACCGCGGCGACATCGACCCCCTGCGGCAGTTCCATGATCAGCTGTGTCCCGGCCGCCATCCCCGAGATCGTGCAATCGGGAAGCATCGCGGTGATCGCCGACACCAGATTCTCCCGCCGTCGGCGATAGCTGGTCCGCAGGGCGCGCAGGTGTCGCTCGTACCAGCCCTCGGCGATCATGATCGACAACGCCTCGAAGCCGAACACCGACGGCCCGGTCCCGGCGTCCAGCCCGTCGGCCAGGATTCGCATGATCAACCATTGCGGCAGGATGGCCCATCCGACGTTGATCATCGGCCCCAGTGATTGTGACACCGACCCGACCAGCACGACCCGGTCCGGGGCCATCCCCTGCAGGCTGCCGACCGGCCTGCGGTCATAGCGGAATTCGGCGTCGTAGTCGTCCTCGATGATCACGCCGTCCACCCGGTCCGCCCACTTGATCAACTCCAGCCGCCGGTCCGGCGACAGCGCCACCCCGAGGGGGAACTGGTGCGTCGGCGTGCAGAGCACGACCCGGACATCCGGATGATCATCGAGCTCCCGCACCCGCAGACCCTGGTCATCGACGCCGATCGGGACCATTTCGAGCCCAGCACGCTCGGCGGTGTCCCGCAACCCGGACCAGGAAGGATCCTCGACCCCGATCCGGCGGTGGCTGAGCGTGTGCAGCACCCGGGAGATCCAGCCGACCGACGCTCCGGCGCCGGTGGTGATCACGACCTGGGTCGGGTCCTCGCGGACCTGCCGGGCGCGCAGCAGGTAATCGGTCAGCACCGTCCGCGCCGACAGCGTCCCGACCGGGCTGCGGTCGGCCAGCATCGCCGTCGGTCGATCCATCACGGCCCGCCGGTACGCCTCCAGCCACCGAGTACGCGGAAACATCGACACGTCGCCGAATCCGGGAGTCAGGTCGTACCGCGGCCGCGGGCGGCTCGGTGGCGGCCCGAGCGGGCCCAGCGGCGCCACCCCGCCGAGGTCACGCACCGTGGTCGCCGACCCGGTCGTCGCCTGTAGGTAGCCTTCGGCGACCAACTGTCCGTACGCCTCGGTCACCACCCAGCGACTGCACCCGAGCTCGGCGGCCAGCAGCCGGCTCGGCGGCAGCGCTGCCCCCGGCGCCAGGGAGCCCGCACGCACCGCGTCCCGGAGCGCGGTCGCCAACCGTTGTGTGAGCGGACCGTCCGGCCCCAGCTCCAGGGTCAGCCCGGCGGCAGTCAGCTGTGTCATCCCTGCCCCCCATTGGTCTGGTATTTCGGCTACGGATTGGCACGGGTTTCCAGACCAATCAAATCCTACGGTTACCGTCATGGAGACACGCATTCTGCATAGCGGACAGACCGACCTCGAGGTGTCCGCGCTCTGCCTGGGCATCATGAATCTTGGCGTCCGCGAGGACGAGGAGACGTCGTTCGCGATCCTCGACCGCTTCTACGGGAGTGGTGGCCGCTTCGTGGACACCGCCAACAACTACGGCGACTGGACCCCTGAACTGGGCTCGGTCGGCGGCGACAGCGAACGGGTCCTCGGCCGCTGGCTCGCCAGCCGCAAGGTCGCCGACGAGGTCGTGATCGCGACCAAATGCGGTGCTGGGCCGCTGGCGCCGGACCGGCCGCTGAGCGGTGTCCCGCCGACCAACTACGAAGGTCTGGCTCCCGAGGTGGTCCGCCGTGAGCTGACCAAGAGCCTGGCCAATCTCGGCGTCGAGCGGATCGGCGTCTACTACGGGCACGTCGACGACCGGAACCGCGACATCACCGAGACGGCCGACCTCTTCTCCGCCCTGGTCGACGAAGGACTGATCCAGGTGCCCGGCATCTCCAACACCGCCACCTGGCGGCTGGCGATCGCCCGGGAGCACAGCCGCAGCCACGACCGGGCCGAATTCGGCGCCTGGCAACAACAACACTCGATCTACTGGCCGGCACCGGGCGCCGCGACGGACGGCGTAGTCTCCCCCGAGGCGGTCGACTACGCCGCCGACCAGCCGGGTCTGACGATCACGACCTACTCGCCGCAGCAAGCAGGTCAGCTGGTCAGGCCGTGGATGGACTTCCGGGATCCCTACGACCACCCGGGCAGTCACGCCCGGCTGCAGCTGGTGCACCGGATCGCCCATGATCATGGTGCGACCGCCAACCAGGTCGTGATGGCCTGGCACCTCAGTGGTCCGCGCAGCACCGTCGTCAACCGCGCCGGCAACAGTACGACGCCGCTGGCCGACCTGCCGGATCGTCCGGCGGCGATGCTGCCGATCTTCGGCGCGAGCTCGGTCGACCAGGTCGACGAGGCCGTCGCAACGCTGGATCTCGAGCTCAGCGAGGAAGAGCTGGCCGAGCTCGACGGCCGGTGACCACCTCCCCCGACCCAGCCCGGCCCCGGTTGGACGTCACGGCCCCACGTAGCGGCCGACCGGGCGAAGCCGAAGCGGCGTCTGCCGGTATTCGTCGATCGCGTGCGCGATCCAGCCACCGATGCGCGCGATGCTGAAGATCACCTCGCCGGCGTCCTCACCCATTCCGGCGGCGAGCGCCAGCGTCGCCAGGCCAAGATCGACATTGCGGAAGATCACACCCTTGTCGGCGACGATTCCGGACACCGCTGCAGCCGCATCCAGGGCCGGCTCGGCACCCTCCAGGCCGGCGAGCAGCTCGAAGATCAACTCGGCCCGGGGGTCGGCCGCGCGGTAGATCCGATGTCCGAAGCCGGGCACCCCGGCGCGTCCGCCGGCCAGCATCCGGGCGATCACCGTCCGGGCATCGTCGCCTGCCCGGACTGCCGACAGCATCCGGTACGCCGCCCGGCTGGCATTGCCGTGCAGCGCGGAATCCAGAGCTCCCAGCCCACTGAGCACGACCGCGTACGGATCGGCCCGCGCCGAGGCCGCGGTCCGCGCCGCCATCGTCGAGGCGGCAAGATCATGATCGACCAGCAGCACCAGTGCAGCTCGGACGCAGTCCGCGAGCTGGCGGGGCGCGTCCGGGTTCCCGGTCAGAGCTGCTGCCAACTGGTCGGCGAGGTCCGGTTGATCATCGCGATGGATGACCGACCCGCGATCGTCCAGACCGGCGGTCAGCGTCGCCAACAGGGCACCGACGCGGACCGCGACCGACTCCGGGGCCAGCACCTCGCGCAGCGGATCGGCCCCGGCGATGACCGGGACCATCACCTGCACCCGGTCGGACAACCGGGCCCCGGCCGGCAGCGCGGTCAGCACCGGGCGTACGGCTTCGATCGCGCCCGGCAGTGGCCGGAACCGGACCGGGTCAGCGAAGTCACCAGTCCAGAGCCAGTGGCAGACCGTCTCGAACCGGGTCGTCCGTGCCAGCTCGGTGACCGATCGGCCGCGGTAGTAGAGCTCGTCGTCCTCGATCAGAGTGACGTCGGTGTCGATCGTGATCTGCGGACCTGCCGCTGCCCGCCCGTCGCGGATCACCACCGTGGGGCGATCGGGCGCCGAGCGCCGCCTGGCAGCCGCGAACCGCTCCACCTCGACCGGATCGAACGTCGAACCACCGGATGTCCGCACCCGGCCGAGCAGGCCGCGCGAGACATAGGCGTACAGCGTCTCGGGCTTGACACCCAACCGGGCCGCAGCCTCAGCCGCTGTCCAGCGTGTGGATTCGGTCACAACCCGGGCCGCCTCCCGCGTGCGATGGGCTGACATTGATTCGATCAATATTGATCAACTCGAGAGTCAAGTATGACAGTGGAGATCACATCAGCAGAAGGCCGAGTGGGAGGTCGAAGTGTCAGCAGTAACGCCCGTGACCCGGGACCGCATGGACGACAGCCTCATCGACGTACCGCCCGGTCTGGCCGGCGTCGTCGCTGCCGAGACCGCTCTCGGGGACGTTCGCGGCTTGGAAGGCTTCTACCATTACCGCCAGTATTCTGCGGTCGAGCTGGCGACGAGGAAGCCGTTCGAGGACGTCTGGCACCTGATGATCAACGGCACCCTTCCCGACGCCGCCCAGAGCGAAGCATTCGCGGCGTCGGTCCGACCCGCCCGAGAGCTGCCGGAAGCGGTCGCGGCGGAGCTGCCGACGATCGCCCGGCTCTCACGTGGATCGGACGCGCTCGGCGGACTGCGAGCCGCCTTGGCGCTCGCCTCATCGGCGTACGGCTTCGTCCCGCTCTACGACCAGCAGCCCGACGAGCGCGTCACTGCGGCGCTGACCGTCGGGGCGATCACGCCGGTGCTGCTGACGGCCCTGCACCGGCTGCACCATGATCAAGAGCCGATCGCACCGCGAGCCGATCTTGATCATGCCGCCAACTACTACTGGATGCTGACCGCCCAGGAACCTGACGAGCAGCAGTGGCGGGCGATCAATGCGTACTTGATCTCCACCATCGATCACGGTTTCAACGCCTCGACCTTCACCGCCCGGGTGATCGCCTCGACCGGTGCCGATCTGGGCGCCTGCGTGCTGGGTGCCCTCGGATCTCTGTCCGGTCCGCTGCACGGCGGCGCGCCGAGCCGCGCCCTGGACACCCTGGACGCGATCGGCACACCGGAGCGGATCGACCCGTGGGTCCGCGAGGCGGTGAGCTCGGGTCGACGGATCATGGGATTCGGCCATCCGGTCTATCGGACAGAGGACCCGCGCTCGGCGATGCTGAAGGAACTCGCCCGGGGGTTCGGCGGCTCGATGGTCGACTTCGCGATCGCTACCGAGGAGGGCGTCCTACAGGTGCTCGACGAGCTCAAGCCGGGCCGGGCGCTGCGGACCAACGTCGAGTTCTATGCCGGTGTCGTGATGGAGCTCTGCGGGATCCCGCGGCAGATGTTCACCCCGACCTTCGCCACCGCCAGGGTGGTCGGCTGGACGGCTCACATCCTGGAGCAGGCGGCCGGGTCCAAGATCATCCGCCCGTCCTCCCGCTACGTCGGTCCGCCACCTCCCCAGCCCTTCGACTGACTCCGGCAACAACAACCCGGCAACAACAACCCGGCGACGACAACCGGCGACGACAACCGGCGACGACAACCGGCGACGACAACCGGCGACGACAACCGGCGCTTGGATCCTGGTGGTGGTTGGGTACCATTTCGGCTCACCATGAAGGAGCCTCCCAGTCCCCATCCCACGACGACCTCAGCGGCCGCTGATCCAGCGGTCGGACCGCGGTCGTGATCTTCGAATGGGCGATGGTCGGGATCGGGGTCCTGCTGACGCTGGGAACCGGCGTCTTCGTCGCTGCTGAATTCACCCTGGTCAATCTGGACCGTGCCGATCTCGAGGCCCGTCAGGAGCGCGGCGAGACCGGGCTGCAGACCACGATCAACGCCCTGCGGATCACGTCCACCCACCTGTCCGGTGCCCAGCTCGGGATCACTCTGACCACGCTGCTGACCGGCTTCACCTTCGAGCCCGCGGTCGCCACCCTCATCTCGCCGGCACTGGGACGCACCGCGCTGCCGGACGCCTCGGTACCGGCCATCGCCAGCGTGATCGGCATCCTGCTGGCCACCGTCGGCTCGATGATCTTCGGCGAGCTGGTGCCCAAGAACTTCGCGATCTCGGTGCCGATCCGGATCGCCCGGATGGTGGTGCCGTTGCAGGTCGGGTTCACCACCGTCTTCAAGCCGCTGGTGCTGCTGCTCAACAACACTGCCAACGCGGTGGTGCGGGCCTTCGGCATCGAACCGCAGGAGGAGTTGTCCGGTGCCAGGACCGCCGAGGAATTGTCCTCGCTGGTCCGACGGTCGGCCATCGAGGGGACGCTGGAGCGGGAGCACGCGGCACTGCTGAGCCGCTCATTGCGGTTCGCCGACCGGGTCGCCGAGGACGTGATGACTCCCCGGGTGCGGATGGCGGCCGTACGCCGGAACGAGACGGCCCGGCAGGTGATCGCTGCGGCCCGGCAGACCGGTCTCTCCCGATTCCCAGTCATCGGTGCCGACGTGGACGACATCGTCGGGCTGGTGCACGTCAAGAACGCGTACGCGATCGCGCCGAACGAGCGCGACCGGGTCCGGGTCGCGTCGCTGATGACCGCTCCACTGCAGGTGCCCGCCACGATCGGCGTCGATCTGCTGCTCGGCCAGTTGCGGCACGCACCGTTGCAGTCGGCGATCGTCGCCGACGAATACGGCGGGACCGCCGGCCTGGTCACCCTGGAGGACCTGATCGAGGAACTGATCGGCGACGTTGCCGACGAGCACGATCGGGAAGTCCCACGGGTGACATCCGACGGCGAGGATTTGATCATCGACGCGTCCTTGCGACCCGACGAGCTGGCCGGCCTGACGAAGGTCCGGGTGCCGGAGAGCTCGGACTACGAGACCGTCGCCGGCTACATCACCGGGCTGCTCGGCCGGATCGCCCATCCCGGCGACGAAGTCTCTGCGCCGGGCGGGGTCTTCCGCGTCGAGACGGTGGACGAGCGCCGCATCGACCGGGTCAGGTTCGTTCCGGTAGCCGACACGGGCGATCGGGGTGAACATCGATGAATTCCGACCTCGTCGGCCTGATCGCGCTGGTCGTCCTGCTGCTGATCAACGCCTATTTCGTCGGCGCCGAGTTCGCGGTGATCTCGGCCCGCCGGTCCCAGATCGAGCCACAGGCGGAGGCCGGTAGCAGCGCCGCCCGGACCACACTCTGGGCGATGGAACACGCAACGCTGATGCTGGCGACCACCCAGCTCGGCATCACGGTCTGCTCGCTGCTGATCCTGAACGTCTCCGAGCCGGCCATCCACCATCTGCTCGAGGTGCCGCTGCACGCGATCGGGCTGTCGGCTTCGGTGATCGAGGTGCTGGCCTTCGTGATCACGTTGGCACTGGTCACCTTCCTGCACGTCGTCTTCGGGGAGATGGTCCCCAAGAATCTGGCCTTCGCGATCCCGGACCGGGCTGCGCTGGTGCTGGCGCCGCCGCTGGTCTTCCTCGGACGTCTGGTCAAGCCGATCATCGTCGCACTGAACTGGGCGGCCAACACCGTGGTCCGGGTTTTCCGGGTCGAGCCGAAGGACGAGGCGACCAGCGCCTACACCCTCGACGAGGTGGTGACCATCGTCCGGCAGTCGGAGGAGGCAGGGACGCTGACCGACACCGGCGGCCGGGTGTCGGCGGCGCTGGAATTCACCACCAAGACCGTCGCCGACCTGGTGGTGCCTTTCGACCGGCTGGTCGCCTTGGCGCCGGCGTCGACACCTGCCGATGTCCAGCGGGCCGTAGCCGACCACGGCTTCTCCCGCTACCCGGTGATGGCGGCCGACAGCGGCCGCCCGAGCGGCTATGTGCATCTGAAGGACGTCCTCGACCTGGACAGCCGGGAGGCGCTGGGCAGGCCGTTGCCCGCCGACCGGATCCGGGAACTGATTAACGTCGAGCAGTCCACCGAGGCCGAGGACGCGCTGCGGGACATGCGGGCCCGCAACTCCCACCTCGCCCTGGCCATCGACGACGGGACACCGACCGGGGTGCTCTTCCTGGAGGACGTCCTGGAGGAGTTGGTCGGCCAGATCGAGGATTCGACCAACCGGAACGCCGCCCGGTCGTAGCACCGGGAACGCGAAAGGTCCCCGCCCGCCGAAGCGGGTGGGGACCTTTGCTGGTGAGATCAGTTCTCCGACTTGGCCTCGTCCTCGGCGGCCTCGGCATCCTCGACGGCTTCTGCCTCGGGAACCTCGTCCACAGCAGCCTCGTCGGCGACCTCGGACTCAGCAACCTCGGACTCAGCAACCTCGGACTCGGCAACCTCAGGCTCAGCAACCTCGGGCTCGGCAGCAGGAGCCGCGGTCCTGGCAGCCGGAGCCGCCTTCCCGTTGGCCTTCTTGGAGTCCTCGATCGACTCGGTGACGAGCTCGATCAGGGCCATCGGGGCCCGGTCGCCCTTGCGCAGGCCGACCTTGGTGATCCGCAGGTAGCCGCCCTCGCGTCCCTCGAAAGTGGGCGCGATCTCGGTGAAGAGCGAGTGCACCACGCTCTTGTCGCGGATGGTCGACATCACCAGACGGCGGGCGTGCAGATCTCCCCGCTTGGCCTTGGTGATCAACTTCTCCGCAACCGGACGCAGCCGCTTGGCCTTGGCCTCGGTGGTGGTGATCCGCCCGTGCTCGAAGAGCTGGGTGGCCAGGTTGGCCAGGATCAGCTTCTCGTGCGCCGCGCTGCCGCCCAGACGAGCGCCCTTGGTGGGTGTAGGCATTGGTGTCTCGTTCTCCGAATATTTCTAGTGGTGAGTGCTGATCTTGATCAGTACTGCTCGGTCTCGGCGTAGTCGACGTCGTCCTCGTCGCCGGCACCGGACTCATCGTCGTCGTACCGGCCGATCGCGGACAGCGGATCGAAGCCCGGAGCGCTGTCCTTGAGAGACAGGCCCATCTCGTGCAGCTTCAGCTTGACCTCGTCGATGGACTTGGAGCCGAAGTTGCGAATGTCCAGCAGATCCTGCTCAGAGCGGGAGACCAGCTCACCCACGGTGTGGATGCCCTCGCGCTTGAGGCAGTTGTACGACCGGACGGTCAGATTCAGGTCCTCGACCGGCAGCGCCAGATCGGCGGCCAGCTGCTCGTCGATCGGCGACGGGCCGATCTCGATGCCCTCGGCCTCGACATTCAGCTCGCGGGCCAGGCCGAAGAGCTCGACCAGCGTACGACCGGCCGAAGCCACCGCGTCGCGCGGCTTGATCGCCAGCTTGGTCTCGACGTCAAGGATCAGCTTGTCGAAGTCCGTACGCTGCTCGACACGGGTCGCCTCGACCTTGTAGGTGACCTTCAGTACGGGGCTGTAGATCGAATCGACCGGGATCCGGCCGATCTCGGCGTCGACGGTCTTGTTCTGTACCGAGGAGACGTAGCCACGGCCACGCTCGACGACCAGTTCCATCTCCAGCCGGCCGTTCTCGTTCAGCGTGGCGATGTGCAGCTCGGGGTTGTGCACCTCGACACCGGCGGGGGGCGCGATGTCAGCGGCAGTGACGGCACCCGGGCCGGCCTTGCGCAGGTACATGACGACCGGCGCGTCCTCCTCGGAGGAGACGACCAGCGCCTTGAGGTTGAGGATGATCTCGGTGACATCCTCGACGACGCCCTCGATGGTGGAGAACTCGTGCAGGTTGCCGTCGATCTTGATGCTGGTCACGGCCGCGCCCGGGATGGACGACAGCAGGGTGCGACGCAGCGAGTTGCCGAGGGTGTAGCCGAAGCCCGGCTCCAACGGCTCGATGGTGAACCGGGACCGGTAGTCGGAGACGACTTCCTCCGACAGCGTCGGACGCTGTGCGATGAGCATTGCTTCTTTCCTTTCCGCACCAACCGCTATTTGAAGGTGCGAACTAGGTGGATGACAGCCCGGGCCATCAGCCGCAGCGAACGGCCCGGGTCAGGATCACCGTCGGGAGTAGTACTCGACGATGAGCTGTTCCTGGACGTCCACGACGATCTGTTCGCGGACGGGCAGCTGGTGAATCAGGATCCGGCCGCGGTCGAGATCGACATCCATCCAACCCGGGACGACGCGCTCGCCATGGGTCTCCTTGGCGATCACGATCGGGGTCACGTTCTGCGACTTGTCCTTGAGATCGATGATGTCGTACTGGGTGACCTGGTACGACGGGATCGTCACCTTCTGGCCGTTGACGGTGAAGTGACCGTGACCGACCAGCTGGCGGGCCTGACGACGGGTCCGGGCCAGGCCGGCGCGGTAGACCACGTTGTCGAGCCGGGTCTCCAGCAGACGCAGCAGGTTGTCGCCGGTACGACCCTCACGACGGAAGGCTTCCTCGTAGTAGCGGTGCAGCTGCTTCTCCAGCACACCGTAGGCGTAACGGATCTTCTGCTTCTCGCGCAGCTGCAGGGAGTACTCCGACTCCTTGATGCGGCCGCGGCCGTGCATGCCCGGCGGGTAGGGGCGGCGTTCGAACGCCTTGTCATTGCCGACGAGGTCCGTGCCCAGCCGGCGCGACTTCTTGGTCAGAGGACCGGTGTAGCGAGCCATTTCAGATATTCCTTGTGAGCTAGGGACGGACGACTAGACGCGACGGCGCTTCGGCGGACGGCAGCCGTTGTGCGGGACCGGGGTGACATCGGCGATGGCGCCGACCTCGAGACCGACCGCACCGAGCGAGCGGATCGCGGTCTCACGACCCGAGCCCGGGCCCTTGACGAACACGTCGACCCGCTTCATGCCGTGCTCCATGGCGCGACGGCCGGCGGCCTCGGCTGCCATCTGGGCGGCGTACGGGGTGGACTTGCGGGAGCCCTTGAAGCCGACGGTGCCGGCAGAGGCCCACGCGATCACCGCACCGGTGGGATCGGTGATCGAGATGACGGTGTTGTTGAAGGTCGACTTGATGTGGGCGTGACCCGCGACGACGTTCTTCTTTTCCTTGCGGCGCACCTTCTTGGCGGCGCCGGCTCCACGACCTGCTGTAGCCATAAGTTCTCAGTTCTCCTGTGCGTTCACGGGCCGCGTCAGCGGGCCTTTTTCTTGCCGGCGACGGGCTTTCGCGCACCCTTACGGCTGCGAGCGTTGGTACGGGTCCGCTGACCGCGGACCGGCAGACCGCTGCGGTGGCGGCGGCCCTGGTAGGAGCCGATCTCGACCTTGCGACGGATGTCGGCGGCCACCTCACGACGGAGGTCGCCCTCGGTCTGGTAGTTGGCCTCGATCCAGTCACGCAGGATGATCAGCTGGTCGTCGGTGACTTCGTGAACGCGCAGGTCGCCACTCAGGCCGGTGTTGGCCAGGGTCTCGTCAGCGCGGGTACGGCCGATGCCGTAGATGTAGGTGAGAGCGACCTCGAGGCGCTTGTCGCGCGGCAGGTCGACACCGATCAGACGTGCCATAGCAGGCGTGTTCCTTTTCCCCTTCAACAGGGTGTTGTCGAGACGTACGTCGTGCTCCAACACTTGGGCGTACATCCCGCGGAGGTGTCTGCGTGATGCGTCCCGGCACCAGGTCCGGGCCCCGGCCTCCGACCAGGGGTGGGTGACTCAGTTATGAGCCGTAGCGATCACGTTGGATAAGTGTTCAATTGTATTCAGTTGTGCCGCGGGATCAGGTGATCCCAGCTCAGCCCTGGCGCTGCTTGTGCCGGGGGTTCGTGCTGCAGATCACCATCACGCGGCCATGCCGACGGATGACCTTGCAGTTATCGCAGATCGCTTTGACGCTCGGCTGGACCTTCATCGCAGTGTCTTTCTTGGCATTGGTGGGCGTGGTGGTGAGTGACGTACGGGCTTACTTGTGCCGGTAGACGATCCGACCGCGGGTCAGGTCGTACGGGGAAAGCTCAACGACAACCCGGTCAGCCGGAAGGATCCGGATGTAGTGCTGTCGCATCTTGCCGCTGATGGTGGCGAGCACCTTGTGACCATTGGCCAACTCCACGCGGAACATCGCGTTCGGCAGCGCCTCGACCACGGTGCCCTCCAACTCGAGGGCGCCTTCCTTCTTCGCCATAAACTCTCAATCTTGGTGTTTGAGAACAGGGAACAACCACCGACACAGGTGGCCGACCGTCAACTTTACGCCAATCGGCCTGCCCGCCCAAATCGGCTCCCTTAGCCGCCAGAACGGCGGTACGCCTCCATTTTACGCGGCGTGTCGAAGGGTCACTGGTCGTCAGTTGCTGGCCGGGATCCTGCGAAAGCTGACCGGGACGACTCTCGTCCGGCGACCGTCGTTCGGCCAGGATCGGCTCCATGAAGCGTGCGCTCCTCGTCATCGACGTCCAGGAATCCTTCCGGGCCCGCAAGAGTTGGAACCTGATCAACCACCCCGATATCGCCGACCGTTGCAACCGACTGGTCGCCGACGCCCGCCGGACCGGCGACCTGGTGATCTGGGTGCTGCACACCGAGCCCGGGACCGGCACGGTCTTCGATCCGGCGTCCGGACACGTACGCCTGCTGGCGCCGCTGGAACCGGCCGATGGCGAGCCGGTGCTGACCAAGACCTCGCACAACGCCTTCACCACGACCAACCTGCAACAACTGCTCACCACCCACGGAGTCGAGGAGATCGTGGTCAGCGGCATCCGGACCGAGCAGTGCTGCGAGACCACCGCCCGGGTCGCCTCCGACCTCGGCTACCGGGTCGTCTTCGTCGCCGACGCGACGGCCACCCAACCACTGGCTGCCCCGGGTCTTTCCCTGGACCGCGATTTCGACCAGGTCGTCGACGATCCGCGGACGCTGCCCGCGGACCAGGTCGTCGAGCGCACTGTCTACGCCCTGGCCGGCCGCTTCGCCACGATCGCGTCGCTGGACGAGCTGGTCGCCCTCTCCTGATGGCTTGGTCGCAGTCGTAGGTTTGCTGCCATGACCACGGGGCGGCGCATGATGGCCAGCCTCGCGATGACCGCGCTGATCGTGATTCCAGCGACCCTGGTCAGCGTGTTCCCGCTGATCTTCGTCTGGAGCGGATTCCAGGCACTCGGCGGCAAGCTCGGGCTGTGGGTGGGCGACCCCAACTCCAACGACGGAGAAGAGGTCTGGGCCTGGCCGCTCGGGCTGATCATGCTCGCCGTACTGCTGGCCGTGGTCGGGTGCGTGGTCCGCGGAGTCGGCACCCGCGTCCGATTGGCCCGCTGGTTCTGGCCGCTGGGACTGGCGATCCTCACCGCCGTGTGGGTAGCAACCGTCGCCGGTCGTCTGCCGCCCTTCTGGCAATGGCGGGGGTGACTCGCCCGGCTAACCTTCGAGGTCGAGTTCGAGCCAGCGGGCAAGATCGGCGAGCTCGTCCTGGACTGCCTCGGTGAGCCCGGCGGCGAACGGCTCGTCGGCGTGGATCTCCTCGATCCGCAGCACGCCGACCTCATGATCAGCAGCAGCGTCGACCTTGCCGACCAGCAGGTCGCCGGACAGCACCGGCAGCGCGTAGTAGCCCCATCGCCGCTTGGCCGCCGGCTTGTACATCTCCAGCTGGTAGTCGAATTCGAAGAGCTCCTGCATCCGCTTCCGGTCCATGATCAACCGGTCCAGCGGCGACAGGATCGCCACCCGGCCCTGCAGCGGTTCGTCGAGTCGTTGCAGCTGACCAGGATCGACCCTCCATCGGCCTCGTAGGCCGTCGATCTCCGCCTCTTCGCCGGTCTCGCCGACATCGATCGGCTCCCCCGGCTGCTTGGTCGCCTTTGCCCGCGCTATGCCCAGCGCTGCCAGCCGACGCTCGTTGCGCAGTTGCAGCGCGTCCTCCAGTGGCGGATAGTCCCGATCGGGATAGATCCTCGTCGCAAGATCGAAAAGCCGGTCCCGACCCTCGTGACCGGCGACGGCGACCTCGCCGCGGGCGACCATCAGCTCCAGCAGCATTCGGACGTTGCGGCCGTTGTTCCATCCGGACGATCGCCACGGCAGGACTGTCGTGTCCGGTATCTGCCGCGAGGTCAGCGGGCCGGAGTCGGCGAGCCGGTCGAGGATGTCGCGCCGACAGCCGTCGTTGGCGTCGACCCACTCCCAAGTGCTGCGCTGCCAGCCCTCGAGGGTGCCGCCGTCGGCCATCGCGTCCATTTCTGCGCGGTAGAGCGCGATGTCCTCGGCCGGCCGGAGCATGCCGTCCAGCTCGATCAGCTCGTGAGCAGCCACCAGGTCCGCGAGCTCGTCCCTGTCGTAGGCGGAGCCGATCCGGCTCCACAGCACCAGATCTGCATTGGGTGCCACCACCTTGGTCTGGTCGGCCTGCAGCAGCGTCAGCCGCCGGACCACCTCGAGCACGTCGGCCGGCCGCGGCCGGTCGAGGAGCTGGGCCCGCACGGCGATCCGGCGAGCCTCGGCGATCGTGAGTTGGATCGTGCGTTGATCGGCAGCCACAGCGGCAGCCTAGGCGTCACGCCTGACACCGACCGGAGTTCAGTGCCGCGAATAGAGCAGGTACGCGCGACGCCGGCGCTCGAAGTCGGCCAGTTCCTGCTGCCAGGCGCCGACGATCTCCTCGGCTGCCGCACCCGCCTCCAGTTGCTCTCGGAAGCGCGCCGACCCGGTGAGCAGATCGAAGCCGCGTCCCGGATAGCTGTCACCGGATCGCCAGCCGAATTCGGCGTACAGCGCCTTCAGCCCGACCAGCATCTCGGTCGCGACCAAGATCGGGTCGACGGCGTACGGATCGGGGATGTGCACCTGGACCCCGCCGCAGATCTGGTCGGCGTTCTTGGAGAAGGTCGGGGTGAAGAACGCCTCCCGGAACAGGACGCCCTCGATCTCCCGTCGGTTGAGCCACTCGGCCCAACGGCCGTCGACGTAGGGTGCGCCGATCAACTCGAAAGGCCGGGTTGTGCCCCGCCCCTCGGAGAGGTTGGTGCCCTCGAAGAGACAGGTGCCTGGATACAGCAGGGCAGTGTCCGGCGTCGGCATGTTGGGACTCGGCGGCACCCACGCCAGGCCGGTATCGGCGAAGATCATCTTCGGCGACCAGTTCTTGACCTTGATCACCGACAACCGGTCACCCAGCATGTCGCCGGCGGCGGCCGGCATCAGCTCGCCGTCGAAGTAGCGGGCCAGCTCACCGGCTGTCATCCCGTGAGCCTGGACGATCTTGTCCATGCCGACGCCGGACGTGAAGCTGTCGATGATCATCGGTCCGCGGCCGGCACCGCCGATCGGATTCGGCCGGTCGAGGACCACGAAGTTCAGTCCGGACCGGACCGCCGCGATCATGGCCGCATACATCGTCCAGACGTAGGTGTAGAACCGAGCACCGACATCCTGGATGTCGAAGACGACGGTGCCGATGCCCGCCTGGGCGAACATCGTCTGCAAGCGGTCCGGATCGGCACCATAGGCGTCGTAGACCTTGACGCCCGTGCGCTCGTCGGTGTGCCCGGCCTCGGAGTAGCCGGCTTGCGCCGTACCGCGGAAACCGTGTTCGGGGCCGAACACGGCCGCCACGTCCACCTTGCCTGAGGTGACCATCGCATCGACGATGTTGATCAAGGAACCAGCGAGGATCCCGGTCGGGTTGGTCATCACGCCGAGCCTCGAGCCGGCCAGCGGACCCCAGTCGGCTGCGGCGACCACGTCGGCGCCGGGTGTCACCGGGCGGTCACCACCCTGGCCGTCGCCGTGCCGCGGCGACGGCACCATCGACTCATCGGCGGTTGCGGGATGCACGACGGCCACCTCTCGTCAGCGGGCCGCGGCCACGGATCCGGACAGCCCGCGGGACTCGCGTTCGTGATAGAGGTCGACGCTCTCCCGCAGCGCCCGCAGGATGTACGGCGGGACATCCATGCCCTGCTTGTTGGCCCACAACAGCCGGGACTCGACCCGGCCGATCTCGCGGGCGTACTCCTCCAGACCGTGCTCCATGCCGAGGCTGATGATCACCGCGCCCATGTCCGCCTTGTAGGCGTCCATCGCATTGGTGCCGACCAGTCCGTACGACTTCTCCCGCAGCACCCGCGCCAGGAACAACTGCCACGGCTTCAACTCGTGCGCCTGGATCATCGCCGTCGCCGACATCTGGTAGAAGGCGAAGTGCCCGGGCTCCTGCTGCTTGATCGGGCTGATGATCGTCTCGGCGATCGCCCGCTCCCCCATCTCGGTCAGGCCAGTGTGGATCTGGTTGTAGGCCAGCACCGCCTGCCGTTCGGTGCTCGCACCGGTCAGGTAGTAGAGCAGCTTGGCGACCTGCTGGATCGGTTCGAAATGGGCCAGCGCACCGAGCATCTTGATCTTGGCGGAGACCTCGAGATGCGGCTGCGAAGCCGGCATATCAAGATCTTGTTGTAGCCGGTCGAGGATCAATCCGTGCTGGATCTCCTGCGGCTGCCAGACGTCTGCGTAGAACATCCGATTGGTCTCGTCCACGTCCGGGAGCAGCACCAGCAGCTCCAAGACGTTGCGGTCGACCTCCAGCTCGACCCGGGCCAGGTAGTCCAGAACGTAGCTGTACTTGGACTTCACCGCGTCGGCATCGAGGATGGTCCGATCGACCGTGTCGAGCGGGATCGGCGGGTAGAGGTCCCCCAGCCGCTTGACGTGGTCAGCGATCTTCTGACCGGTGATGATCTGCCGGGGCACAGGCACACCCTAACTGCGCGTTCCAATTTCCCACCACGACCGCAGGCCGCGGCCGAAGTATCTTAGGCAATCCTAACTTGATGGACGCTCCGCGTCTAACTCGGAGACAGTCCCGGTGCCAGACCCGGTCCTGGCGACCCGGCATCGGCCAGCCGCAACTTGATGTCCACACAGGCGATCGACGACGGCGTACCGGCAGGCAGAGCGATCACCGGATTGAGATCGAGTTCGGCCAGTTCCGGTACGTCGGTGGACAGCCGGCCGAGTGCCACCAGCAGCTCCTCGAGTCCATGGACATCGGCCGGTGCACTGCCGCGGTGGCCGGCCAGCAACGGCCAGATCCGCAACCGACGCAGCGCTCTCGACGCCTCGCCGCGATTGAACGGCGGCATCAGGAACACCCGGTCGGCCCAGACGTCGATCGCGACACCGCCGGCGGCGACCATCACCAGCGGACCGAATGACGGGTCGCGGACGACGCCGAAAGCGAGTTCGACGCCTCCGCCGGCGATCAGCGGCTGGACCAGCAGCGCGTCGTGACCGACCGGTCCGTCGCCGAGTTCGGTGAGCATCTCCGCGACCGCACCGCGAACCGACTCCGGTGTGGCCAGCCCGACCCGAACCAGGCCGCGATCGGTCTTGTGCACCACGGTCGGATCGGCCGCCTTGATCACCACCGGGTAACCCAACCGGTCCGCCGCGGCCAGTGCGTCGTCGACGCCGGAGACGACCGTGCCTGTGGTCAGCGGAACGCCGTAGGCCCCCAGCAGACCGCCCGCCGCATCGGGTGCCAGCCATCCGTCCTGTTCGGACTGCCGGGACCTGGCAAGCTCGGCGACCGCACGCGCCCGGACCCGTTCGGCCAGCTGCCGGTCCGCCGGCGGCTGCTCTGGACTGCCGCCGTCCCGCCACCTGCGGTAGTGCGCGGCGTGGGCCAGTGCAGCCAGGGCCGCGCCCGCCGAGCGCAACCGGACGTAGCCCGGCCGCCCTCCCCGTACGCGATCACCGGCTCCGTGGTCGGGCCTGCCGGCCGGATCGATCGGCTCGGTTCCAGGGCCGTAACCCACCAGGATCCGCGGCACCGCCGAGTCGGTCGCCTGTTCGGCGGCGGCATCGAACGCCGTCAGCACCGCACGCCCATCGGTGACCGCCGTACCGGCGAGGATCATCAGGACGGCGTCCACCTCGCCCGAGGATGCCACCTGTTCGACGGCTGCGACGAAGCCCTCGGCAGTCGCCCCGGCACCGAGATCGACCGGATTACCCAAGGACGATGCGGCCATCACGGCCTTACCGGTTCCGAGCCCTGCCGAGATCCGTTGACGCACGTCCTGGCTCAGCTCGGGAACCAGCAGGCCGTGACCAGCTGCCGCATCGGCGGCGAGCACGCCCAGGCCTCCGGCATTGCTGACGATGCCGACCCGGAGCCCGGCCGGCAGCGTCTGGTCCTGCAACAGGCAGGCGGTGTCGGCCAGTTCGTCGAGATCCCGGCAGTCGATCACCCCGGCTTGGGCGAACAGCGCCTGGACGCCGACGGACGGCGGAGCCGCGGCAGCAGTGTGCGACGCTCCGGCACGACGGCCACCGGCCGACCGTCCACCGATCACCGCCAGCAGCGGTTTGCGCTGGGTGAACCGGCGGGCCAGCCGGGCGAATTTCTGCGGGTTGCCGAACGACTCCAGATAGAGCGCGGCGGCGGTCACCCGATCGTCGTCCAGCCAGGCGCCGAGCAGGTCGTTGCCCGACACGTCGGCCTTGTTGCCCAGCGAGACGAACGACTGCAGGCCGAGCCCGGAGCGTACGGCCGTGTCGATCAGCGCGATCCCGACGCCGCCGGACTGGGAGGCGACGGCCAGGCCGCCGGCGGGCGGCAGTTGGTCGACGAAGGAGGCGTTCAGTCGCAGGTCCGGGTCCCCGATGATCACCCCGAGACAGTTCGGCCCGACGATCCGCATGCCGTGCCGGCGGGCGACGCGCACCATGGCGTGCTGCAGGGCGCTGCCGCCCTCGCCCAACTCGCCGAAGCCGGACGCCAGCACGACAGCGGCCCGTACGCCCGCCTCGGCCGCCTGGGTGACCACCGGGAGCACGCGTTCGGCAGGGACCGCGACGATGGCCAGGTCGACCGGCGCACCGATCGAAGCGAAGTCCGGGTCGGCCTGGATTCCGTCGATCACCGGTGCTTGCGGATGGACGATCCGTACCGACCCGGCGTAGCCGCCGTGCCGGATCGAGGTCAGCACGGCGCTGCCGACGCCAGTGCCGTCCCGGCGGACACCGACGACTGCGACGGTGCGGGCCGCAGCAGCGGCGCCAGCGATCTCGCCTCGGCGCGGGCTTCGCGGGCGTCGGCAGCGGCGACCGCCCTCACCGAGGCGACGGTGTCCAGTTCCAGGCTGATCACACCGCGCTCCAGGGTCCGGCGGTAGCCGAAGCCGGCGTCGGCGAAGACCTTGATCATCGGACCGTTCTCGGCCAGCATCTCGGCGACGAACCGCTCGATCCCACGGTTGCGCGCGGCGGCCGCCAGATGCTCCAACAGCAGCGTGCCGATTCCCAGTCCGTGCGCGGCCGGGTCGACCAGGAAGGCGACCTCGGCAGTGTCGGGCCCGACCAGCTCGGCCGCCGCGACCCCGATCAGGATGTCGTGCCGGACCACAACCAGGACGATCACCTGGTCGGCCCGGTCCAGCAGGCCTTCGGCGTAGCGCCGCGCGGTCGCCGGACTGGCGGTGAAGAATCGGAGCCGGAGATTGTCGGGATCGGTCCGCCGATGCAGATCCAGCAATGCGTCGCGATCGTCCGGCTGCAGCATCCGCACGGTCGCGACATCACCGTCGGCGAGCAGTACGTCGACCACCGGTCCGGACCGGATCGGGGCCTCCTGATCAGGCTGCGTCATCGCATCCTCGGTTGTCGGTTCGATCCCGGATCTGATCGTTGCTGTCACACCGTCACTCCCCTGCCATCATCCCAGCATCTCCGCCCGAGTCTTGCGAAGGGCCACGGCACCGCGCAGAGCCGAAAGTCCTGCCCGGACCGGGTCAGAACAGGACGGCGAGCAGGATGATCAGCAGGATGGCGATGATGACGACGACGCCGACGACGTACAGCGCCGCCCGGTTGGCCGGGCGGGCTGCGGACACTTCGCCCGGACGTCCGCCGGAAGCCTGCTGGACCATGGCCGGGTCGCTGTAGGTCTGCAACGCGGGAAGGTTCTGCACCACCGGCACCAGGTCACCGAGCCGCTGGGCTGCGTACAGCTGGTCGAGGTGGGCCGAATACGTCTCCTGGTCGAGTCTTCCTGCGGCGAAGGCGTCGTTGAGCCGGCGGGTCAGTTCCTCGCGTTCGCCGTCGCTGACCGGCGCATCGGGCGTGCTCCGGTACTTCGACGAGATCGGCAGCTCACTCATACTCCAAGGCTACCCAGGGCGAAGCCCATCGGCTGAGCTACCGTCGAGCACATGCGGATCGTTTCGCTGCTGCCGTCGGCCACCGAGATCACCTACGCGCTGGGCCTGGAGGACCAGTTGTACGGCGTCACCTTCGAGTGTGATGAGCCGCCGCGAGCCCGTCAGGAGAAGGAGATCATCGTCGGCGGCATGCAGACGACGGGGATGGAACCCGCGGCGATCGACATGATCGTCCGCGAGCGGCTGGCGGCCGGCGAAGATCTCTACACCCTGGACGCCGGCGCGCTGGGTCAGCTGCAGCCAGACCTGATTCTGACCCAGGATCTCTGTGCGGTGTGCGCGGTGCCGACCGACAAGGTGCGCGATGCCGCCGAACAGCTCGGCTGCACCGCCGATGTGATCACCTTGGATCCCTATTCACTGGATGAGGTGATCGACTCGATCGGCACGGTCGCTCGGGCCGCCGGCGTCGCGGACCGTGGCGAAAAGTTGATCAAGGAACTTCAAGACCGGCTGGACGCTGTGATCAACGACGTCCGTGACCGGCCGCGACCACGGGTCGCCGTCGTCGAGTGGATCGACCCGCCGTTCGGTGCCGGTCACTGGATGCCGGACATGATCATCGCGGCGGGTGGTGAGCCGGTCGCCTGCCGGCCGCGTGAACGCTCGGTGGCGATCAGCTGGGAGGGGATCGCCGCCGGCCGCCCGGAGATCATGATCATCTCGCCGTGCGGCTTCGATCTCGAGGGTGCCGTCGATCAGGCAAAGCTGATCGTCGACGACCCGATGATCATCGAACGCTTCCCCGACACCGCTGTATGGGCGATCGACGCGGACGGGATCATGGTGCGGCCCGGCCCGCGACTGATCGACGGCGTGGAAGCACTCGCCGCGCTGCTGCATCCGGAAACCGGCCGGACCTCGTCCGCGATCCGTCGGCTTCGGTAGGGTCCGTCACACCCGCTGCTCCGGCGCCAGCCTCAGCGTCGTCGCGGCAGCGTCGTCGGCGACCATGCGGTCAACCGTTCCGGCGCCGTAGCGTGCGTACTTCGCCCGGTAGGCCGCGTCGACACCGGCGCGCACTTGGAGCTCGCCCCCGCCGACGTCATCGACCACGACGTCAGCGACAACACCGCCTGCCTCGATCCTGGCCCGACGCGAGCCCAGCGCTCGCCCGAACCAGCCGGAATCCCGGCGGTACCAGGTGCGGACGTAGACGCGGCCGGCAGCGACCACCACCCAGATCGGCACCGTGGCTCGCAGCGACCCGTCCGTCCGCCGGACAGCGATCCGCAACTCCTCCGCCGCATCGATATCCGCCAGTTCCGACGCGGACCACTCTCTCGTCGTCATCCAGCCATCATTCCCCTCCGCGGGAGCAGCACCGTGGCTCGCCCCGTGGATCCGCGACGAATCGGAGCTTCGCTTCGCCCGGCTAGGCCGCCACACCATCACTAGGCTGGAGCAATGTCCAGCACGACGCCCCACGTCGAGGCCGAGGCGTACCGGGGTGAGCTTCTCGGCTACTGCTACCGCTACTTCGGCTGCTATGCAGAAGCCGCCGACGCGGTCCAGGAGACGATGGCGCGCGCCTGGCAGCACGCCGACGGCTTCGACGGGCGCTCGTCGCTGCGGACCTGGCTGTATCGCATCGCGACGAACGTGTGCCTGGACATGAAGAAGGCGCCGCAAAGGCGGTCGCTGCCCACAGACCTCAGCTCACCCGGTCAGGTTCCCGACGATCCGCGATCTCTGACGACACGTGCGGACACGACCTGGATCGGGCCGATCTCCGACGACTATCTGGCCGATCCCGCCAACACCGTGGAGCGGCGGGATTCCGTACGACTCGCCTTCATCGCCGTCCTGCAGCTGCTACCGCCACGCCAGCGGGCGCTGCTGATCCTGCGGGACGTCTTGGACTGGTCGGCGCAGGAATGCGCCGAACTGCTGGATATCTCGGTCGCCTCGGTCAATTCCGCGCTCGCCCGGGCACGCCGGACCATTGCTGCACGGGATCAGAACCCGGTGCCCGACCCCGACCAGGACCATGATCAACAGCTGTTGGCCGCCTATGTCGCCGCCTTCGCGGCCTATGACGTCGACCGGCTCGTCGGCCTGCTGACCGAGGACGCCAGCTTCAGCATGCCACCGTACGAGTTGTGGTTGCGTAGCAGTGCGGCGATCGAGCAGTGGTGGCGCGGCCCCGGACAGATCTGCCGCAACTCCCGGCTGATCACCACCGGAGCCAATCGGCAGCCCGCGGTGGCCGTTTACCACGATGTCGGCGACGGCCGGTGGGAGCCGTTCGCCCTGCATGTGCTCGACACCGGCAGAGGTCGCATCGTCGGGATCACCCATTTCATGGGTCCGACGGCATTCGCGGAGTTCGGGCTGCCGCCCGAGGTGATCGAGATCAACGACCCGGCACAGCGATCAGTTCGGGGCGTTGGCGTCGTCTGACTCGGTGAAGGGTCGCAACGGCCACCAGTCCGAAGGAGAATGATCATGTCCCGCAAGGTCACCGCACACCTCTTCCACTCCGTCAACGGTGTCGTCGAGAGCCCGAATCTCTGGCAGTTCGACGCGTTCGGACCGGAGGAGGGCGAACTGATGGGCAAGACGATCGGCCCGGTCACCGACATGGTGATCGGCCGCAAGCTGTGGCAGGAGTGGTCGGAGTACTGGCCCGGCAGGGACGATCCGTTCGCCGCCTGGATCAATCCGGTCCGCAAGCACGTGGTCACGACGACGCTCACCGGGGACCTCGGTTGGAACAGCACCGTCGTCGACAATGACCCGGCAGCGTATGTGAGCAAGCTCAAGGAGACCGACGGCGGAGACATCTCGGTCGGCGGCGGAATCGAGACGATCCGCACGCTGTTCCTGGCCGGGGTGATCGACGCCCTGACGTTGACCACCCACCCGGTGGTCGTCGGCGAGGGCAGGAGACTCTTCGACGAGAGCGTTCCCGTCACCAGACTCGGGCTGGTCGACGCCATCACGACCAGCGCCGGGAACGCGATCCTGACTTACAACTTGCGACCCTGACCCGCCGGGAGATCAGCCCTTGAACGTGATCTTGTTAGCGGTAGCGGTCTTACCGCTCTGGGTCGCGACGAGATTCACCCGATCGCCCTTCTTGATCGCAGACGCTGAGGTCTTCGCGGGCTTCTTGCCCTTCGCCCGCTCACGGACGACGGTCTTGGAGTTGATCACGTACGACGCGCTGTAGCCGTCCTTGCTGGCGATCTTGATGCTGGTCGAACTGACCGAGCTGACGCTGCCGCGCTGCAGGTCAGCGACCCGGTGCTTCTTGCCTGCCAGGGTGAACTGGCCGTGCTCGGTGCGCTGGAGCAGGGTACGGGCCTTGTGTTGCTTCTGCGGGTGCGCCGCCGTCGAGGACGGTGACGTCGGAGTCGGCGACGGTGACGGATCGGCGGAGGCGATCCCGACTCCAGCTGCGGTGCCGATGGCGAGGACGGCCGTTGTCAGTCCGGCGCCGGCAAGGATGCGTGTGCTCGTTCTGGTCATGAAGCCATCTGAACGCGCTGCCGGCGCCCGGACCAGCAAAACGACCCGAGCTTCAGGAATCCTTCAGCGCACCGGGCATCGTTAAGGCCGGAGCGCACGGCAGCGCTCGGCACAATGGAAACCGTGGCAGTCTCACGTGTTGTGGTCGTGGAGGACTCCGAGGCCATCCGGGCCTCGGTGTGCGCTGCCCTGACCGCGCAAGGACTCGAGGTCGTCGGACTGCCCGACGGGACAGAGCTGGAAGCCGTTCTGGCCGGGCCACGCATCGACGTGATCATCCTCGATCTGATGCTGCCGGGCCGGGACGGTCTGGAACTGCTCGAGGTCGTACGACGAGTGAGTACTGCGGCGGTCCTGATCGTCACTGCGCGGGACTCAACCGCCGACCGCGTCACCGGGCTGATGCAGGGTGCCGACGACTACCTCGTCAAACCCTTCGCGATGAGCGAACTGCTGGCTCGGATCCAGGCGATCCTGAGGCGTACGCGTCCGGACGCCGGGGCGATCGTTGTCGGCGACCTGGAGATCAGCGCCGACGGCAGCACCGTCCGTCGCGGCCAGTGTGTGATCGACCTCACCCAGACCGAACGGCAAGTCCTCGACTACCTGGCAGCGCACCGGGACCAGGTGGTCAGCAAACTCCAGATCCTGACCGGAGTGTGGGGCTACGACGGTTTCGACCCGAACGTGGTCGAGGTGCACGTATCGACCTTGCGCCGCAAGCTCGAGGCCGACGACCGACCACGGCTGCTGCACACAGTGCGCGGCCGCGGCTACCGCCTGTCGGGCACGTCGTGACAGCTTCCCCGAAGCCGATCGACAACGTCGCCGGACTCCGGACCGGCTCCGTACGCCGCCACGTCGCCCTCGGGGTGATCGCCGTTCTGGCCGCGGTCCTGATCCTCCTGTCGGTGGCGATCAACGGCGTCTACAGCGTCCAATCCGAACGAAACCTGAATGCGCTGCTGTCCGGGCGCGCCCAGTTGGCACGGCAGCTGGCCCGCTCCGGGGTCGGGCCGCAGCAGATCATCAACCGCGTCACCGCCAACGGCGTCCAGGCCGAACTCACGTTGCGCAGCGGCCGCAGTTTCGCATCGTCGACGACACCTGATCTCGCCGCACCGGATATCCGCAGCCAGAAGGTCACACTGCGCGGACCGGGCCGGATCAACAACGCCAGGCTGGTGCTGGCCGTCGACACCTCGCTGGTGCAGGGCGCGCGGCAGACGTTGCGCCGACTGTTGGTAGTCGCCGGGCTGGCGGCCCTGCTGGTCAGTGCCGTGCTGGTGTTGATCATGGTCCGGCTGGCGTTGCGTCCGCTCGACGCTGTGGCCGGACTGGCGCACAGCATCACGGCCGGCAACCGCGGCGCCCGACTCCGACCGACCCGACCCGACACCGAGATCGGTCAGACAGCCCAGGCACTGGACGCCATGTTGGACGAACTCGAGGGCGCCGAGTCCCGGGCCCGCAGCGCCGAGGCGCAGAGCCAGCAGTTCCTGGCCGATGCGGCGCACGAACTCCGTACGCCGATCGCCGGTGTCCAAGCGGCTGCCGAGACCCTGCTCCACCAGTCCGAGCGGCTCGGAACCGAGGAGCGGCAGCGGCTTGAGGCATTGCTCGCCGGTGAGGCCCGACGGGCCGGACTGGTCGTGTCCGATCTCCTCGAGGCCGTCCGGCTTGAGTCCAGGCCCGACCTGCGGCCGGTGCCGACGGATCTGCGCGAGTTGGCCACGACCGAGATCGAACGGATCAGCATGCGGGCGCCATCGGTGACGGTCACCCTCGACGGCCCCTCGGTCGTGGCGATCTGCGACCCGGACCGGATAGCCGCGGTGCTGCGGAATCTCCTCGACAACGCGCTCCGGGCAGCCGGTGACGACGGTCGGATCACGGTCCGGGTGGCCGCCCCGCCAGATCCGGGCGCGGATTCGGCGGTGATCGATGTCGTCGACTCCGGTCCGGGCGTTCCGGGCCAGGATCGGGAGCGGATCTTCGACCGGATGGTCCGGCTGGACGCCGACCGGTCAGCAGGATCCGGAGGCTCGGGGTTGGGACTGGCCATCGCACGCGGCTGGGCCCGGGCACACGGCGGCGACCTCGTGTGCCTCGAGCCGGCCAACGGTCGCGGTGCACTCTTCCGGCTCACGCTCCCGATGGTGGCCGTGCCGATCACGTGATGACATCGATCAGACGAGTCTCATCGGCAGTCCGAGCGGCGAACAGCTTGCGTGCAGGCGCGTATCAGCCGTCACCAGCTCGGTGCCCTGGTCCAATGCGGTCAGGACGTAGACCGCGTCGTAGGTCGTCACCTGCCATTGCAGCGCAGCCTCGAGTGTGTGCGGCCATACCGCCGTCGAATCAAGAAGGTGAATCCCCAGATCAATCAACCACTTGAGCGCGACCGACGCGTCCACGACGAGCCCTGGAGTCATCGTCCGTCTCGGTCCTCACGGACGAGTTCGGCGGCTGTACCGGCCAGAAGTCGGAACTTGCCACCCTTCTCAACTTCCACCGCAGAAACAGGACGCGAACGTCCGCTAACGCAGCCAAACTGGGGCCATGCTCAGAATCGGATCGATCGTCTGGAACGCCCCCGACAACACCCGAGCCGCCGCCTTCTGGACCAAGGCCTCGGCTACGACCAGGACAACAACCCGGACTTCCCCCGAACCCGGCAACGCCGAGCAACGGGCGCGGAGTCTCGGCGCGCCCGACCGTTCCCAGAAGCACTTCCCGCACCGTGAACTGATGCGCAAGCGCGAGGCCGCGGCGTACGGGAATTGGTCGGCAAGGGTCAGGCGCACGGGATCCTGGTCTATGCGAACGGCGAACCGGTCGGCTGGTGCCACTTCGGCCGGACCGACGAGTTGCCGGTGCCCAGCGCGATACGCATCGCAGCGGCGACGCCTATCACCCCGGCGACTACGTCGTGATGCGCCGACAGGTCTGACCGGGCAACGCCTTGCCGATCACTCCTGGTCGGGCAGTACCAATCCCGTGTAGTGCGCGGCGAAGGCCAGCATGTCAGCCAACTCCGCCGCAACCATGGCGATCGGCTTGCCCATCCCGTGACCGGTCTGGGTCTCGATCCGCGCCAGGACCGGAGCATCGCCCTGCTGCGCCTGCTGCAGGGTGGCAGCGAATTTCAGGCTGTGCGCCGGAACCACCCGATCATCATGATCACCGGTCATGATCAACGTCGCGGGATAGTTCGCCGGTTTGATGTTGTGCAGCGGCGAATAGGCCAGGCCGATCTCGAAGTCCTCCGGATCGTCGGGATTGCCGTAATCGGAAGTCCAAGCGGCGCCGGCGGTGAACTTGTGGAACCTCAGGATGTCCATCACGCCCACACCCGGCAGCGCAACCGCAGCAAGATCAGGACGCTGGGTCATGGTCGCCCCGACCAGCAGGCCGCCGTTACTGCGGCCATGGATGGCGAGTTGATCATGACTGGTGACGCCGGTCTCGATCAGGTGCTCGCCGATCGCGATGAAGTCGTCGAACACGTTCTGTTTGTTGGCCAGCCGGCCGCCCTCGTACCAGGAGCGGCCGTACTCGGTGCCGCCGCGCAGGTTGGCGATCGCGATCACTCCGCCGGCGGTCAGCCAACCCGGCCAGACCGGGCGGTAGTCGGCCTCGACCGGAATGGTGAAGCCGCCGTAGCCGTAGAGGAGCGTGGGACGCGGCCCTTCGACAGGCTCAGGGCTCTGCGGAGTGATCAGGAAGTACGGCACTTCGGTGCCGTCCTTGCTGGTCGCCCGGCGCCGCTCGACGCGTACCTCAGGCGGGATGAATCCGGCGCCGGAGGGAACAAGATCGTCCAGCACCTCGACCGCACCGCTGCCGGTCTGCACCCGGTAGGCGCGGGTCGGCGAGGTCACCGTCGACAGCCCGACGAACCATTCGTCGGAATCCGGATCGGCCCACCAACCGACCACCGATCCGCCGGTCACGTCGACGGCGCCGAGTTCGGTGCCGTCCAGGCCGTAGCGGGTGATCACCGGCTGTACGTCGACCAGCCGCAGCACCAGCAGCTCGTCGCCGGCCGCGGCGGTCCCGACCGCCGAGTCCTCGGTCTCGGCAATCAGCTCGGTGAGTTCAAGCTCGCCCGTCTTCTCGTACGCCGCCAGATCAAGCTCCACGATCCGACCACGGTCAGCTTCGAAGTCGGTGTAGAGAATGATCGTGTCGCCGTCGCTGCGGACGAAGTCGAATTCGGCGTACGCCTTGTCGATGATCTTGATCGGCTCGGACAGCGTGTTCCTGCCGTCTGCCTCGGTGATCCGATAGACCCAGAGCCGGTTGACCCGCTCGGTGCCCTCGACCAGATAGAGCACGACGTACTTCTTGTCCGACGACACCTCAGCACCGACGAAGCCCTGGTTGTATTCCGCCCGGACGTCGACGACGACCTCGTCGGACTCCTCCGGTTCGCCGACCCGGTGCAGCTTCAGGACGCCCGTCTTCACCTGGCCCGCCTGGGACCCGTCGGCACGACCCTCGTGCGGCACCGACGAGTAGAGGAAACTGCTGTTGTCGGGCAGCCACGTCGCACCGGAGAACTTCGTCTGGATCGCTGCGTCGCTGACATGCTCGCCGGTGCCGAGCTCGATCAGTTTGAAATCGACCCAGTCGCTGCCGCCCTCGCTGACGGTGTAGTTGAGGTAGTGGCCGTCCTTGCTCACAGTGAAACCGCGGATCGAGGTGGTGCCGTCGTCGGACAGGGTGTTGGGATCGAGCACGAGCCGGCCACCGGCGCGCAGCTCCTCGAGAGTGTCGGCGACGAACCATTGGTCCTGGTTGCGGGTCCCGTCGTTGCGGTTGACGAAGTACTTGCCGCCGCGCTTGCTGGGCACGCCGGCCCGCGGACGTCGGACGATCTTGTTCATCAGCTCGGTGAACCAGGCCCGCTCGGTGATCCCGGCGAAGGCCTCTTCGGTGTAAAGATTCTGCCGCCGCACCCAGTCCCGGGTCTCATCAGAATCCGGATCCTCCAGCCAGCGGTACGGATCAGCGATGGTCCGGCCGTGCAGGGTCTCGGCGAAGTCGCTGAAGCGGGACTCGGGATATGCCATGCGCACAGCCTGCCATTGCCCGGGGCCGGGCTGCGACCCGGTTCCGTCAGGTCAGGTACGGCGCGGGATCCCGGCCCTCCTCGAGCGCATCCGAGACGTTTTCCATCACAAGCGCGGCGGCGGCCACACCAAGATCGATCTCGTGACCGGTCCTGGCCGCGTACGCACTGGCGATCCGGGCGGCCAGTTCACGCGAATCGCCCAGCAGATAACGGAATTCGAAGCTCGGGTCGCCGGTGCAGACGCACGAGAAGTCCCACACGCCGGAGAGCCGGCCCAATGGCGCGTCCAGGACGAGATTGCCGAGGTGGAAGTCGTCATGCAGCAGCACCCGGCGGGCGGGTCGCGCGGCCAGTCGCTCCCCCAACTCCTGACGCACCCGGTTGTAGCGCGAACGCAGCCCGACCGGCAGTCGCTCAGCAGTCGTGTCGACGCCACCCCGGTCGATCGATGGCACGGCGAGTTCGGTGATCTCGTCCTCGCTCAGGGCGTCGTGCATCGCGGCCAGGAAACGGCCGAAGCTCCCGGCGCTCCGGTCCCGGGTCAGTGGATCGGCGGCCTCGAACCCTGTGACATCCAGTCCGGCGCCGTCCAGCCGCCGGTAGACGGCGAACCTTGTCCGCCGCCCGGTGCGGATGATCTTGGGGATCGGCACCGGAAGTCGATCATGGAGCAGCTCGAGCAGCCGCATCTCCCTGTCGAACGCGACCTCATCATCGCGCGGGAACCGGACGATCCAGCCGTCGGCGGTGTCCAGCACGACGTTCTCCCAGCCGACCTTGGACTCCGAGCTGTCGAGATCGATCTCCAGCTCGGCCTCCAGGCCATCGGCCCGGGCGAGCTTGATCAATTCGTCCCGGTGCTGGTCGGGACGCAGCGGCGCACCCGGCATCTCAGTTCCCCACCCCCTGATAGTGGTTCAGTCCGCGTCGCCAGACGATCGAGGCGGCGAGCGCGGATGCCCCGGCGGCGATCAGTGGGGTCGTCGCCCACCAGCCCGGTGAATCCCCCACCCCCAGCACCAGCCGGCTCGGGTAGTAGCTGATCAAACCGTACGGCAGGATGACGGTGATCACGATCCGGATCCCGGCGCCGTAGACGTCCAGCGGGAATTTCGCGAAGTCGCGCATCAACGCGACCAGAGTGGGGAAGGCGCTCTGCGCCGACGGCTCCCAGAAGGCGATCATGTTGGTCAGGAAGCTGATCGAAGCAGTCAGGACCGTGCCACACAGGATGGTCAGCACCAGGACCGGGACCGACCACCAGGTCCAGCCGACATCCGAACGTGCCAGGCCCAGGACCAACACGACCAGTCCGAGGCTGGTGTTGCCGATGCCGTGGATGGACGCCAGCGCGGTGAACTGCTGCAGCGCCGGCGGGATCGGACGCACCAGGACGCGGTCGAACGACCCGTCGTTGACATCGGCGCGCAATTTCCAGACGCCGTCGGCGAACATCTCCCGGATTCCGTCGGCGGCCATCACCAGACCCTGCAGGACGAGGATCTGCCACAGCGACCAGCCGCCGAGTGAGGTCACGTGGCCGAAGAAGGTCAGCAGGAAGACGATACTGACCAACTGCTGCAGGATCGCGCCGACCGCGGCGATCCAGAAGTCGGCCCTGTACTCCAATGCCGAACGCAACTGCACCAACTGCAGCCGGAAGAAGATCCTCAGCAACCTGACCATGATCAACCGCCCTGGATCTCGACGACCCGGAATGCTCGTTTCCAGGCCAGATTGGCGACGATCCAGAGCGCCACCAGCCAGATCGCTTGCAGGCCGATCAGCCCGACTGCGTCCCAGCCACCCGACTTGCCGAGGTAGAACTCCAGCGGCGTTGACACGATGCCGCGCAACGGCAGCACCTTGGCGATGAACTGTAGCCAGCCGGGCATCAGCGCAAGCGGCACGATCGTGCCGGAGAGGATCTGCATGATCGCCTGCTGGGACCACATCAACCCCATGCCGTTGAGCGTCCAGAAGGTCAGCAGTGACACCAGGAAGACGACCAGGACCTTGGTGAGGAAGCCGATGATCAACGCCAGCACGAAGAGCAGTGCCGATGCGACGGTGGCCGGCGCCTGGATGTGCAGGAACACCAGGCCGATCACCAGCGTGAAGATCATGCTGATGCCACCCTCGACGACCGTGAACCCCAGCGCCCGGGCCAGCTGGGTGGTGCAGTAGTTGAGCGGCCGGACCATCTCGAAGACCACGTCGCCGGTCCGGATAGCGGCCATCATCGCCGTCCCGGTCCGCCAGCCGACCAAGGCGTTGATGCCGTACGCGATCACCACGTAGGTACGCATCTGGTCCCAGCTCAGCCCGGCGATCGACGCCCGACCGGAGTAGGCCGCCCGCCACAGGTAGTAGAGGATGATCACCCAGATGAAGGTCAGTCCGACGTTGAAGAACGTCGTGATCCGGTAGGCGATCGCCTGCTGCAAGGTGGTCCGTGCCAGCGACAGGTACTTCGAGCCCGGTGTCGTACGGCCTCGCCAGGCCGGGGTATTGGAGCCGATCGCGGTCACCGGGTGATCTCCTGGTCCGCGGGGTGGAAGGTGAGGTTGCCTTCGTACAGCCGGCGCACGATCGATTCGGCCGAGGTCTCCTCCAGAGCAAGATCGACAACCGGCAGTGCCACGGCAAGTTCCTTGATCACTTCGCCGGAGCTGATCGAGCGGCTGTCGAAGGTGACCACCAGCCCGGTCGCGGTCTCATCGATCACCGGCTGCACCCGGGCCAGCGCCGCACCGGCCCGTGCCGCCGCGTCGGTGGCTCCGTCGGCGAGGGTCACCACCACCTTCTGCTCCCAGCCGAAGCGGCGGGTGACCTCGGCGAACGCGCCGTCGTAGACGATGTGGCCCTTGTCGATCATGATCATCCGGGGGCACAACTCCTCGATATCGCCGAGGTCATGGGAGGTCAACAGCACCGTCAACCCGCGCTGGGCCCGCATGCTGCCGACGAATTCCCGGAGTCGGGCCTTGACCGCGACGTCCAGGCCGATCGTCGGCTCGTCGAGGAACAGCACCCGCGGCGAATGCACCAGGGCTGCACCGAGATCGCAGCGCATCCGCTGGCCCAGCGAGAGCTGCCGGGCCGGCACGCCGAGCAGCGGACCAAGATCGAGTACGTCGACCAACTCGTCCATCGTGCGCCGGTACGCGGCGTCCGGGACCGAATAGATGTCGCCGAGCAGCCGGAAGGACTCGAGCACCGGGATGTCCCACCACAGCTGGGTCCGCTGCCCGAACACCACACTGATGTTGCGGGCGTTGGCCTGCCGGTCGACGTGCGGGCGGACACCGCACACCTGCACCCGGCCGGCCGACGGGACGAGGATCCCGGTCAGCAGCTTGATGGTGGTCGACTTGCCGGCACCGTTCGGGCCGACGTAGGCGACCGACTCACCCTCGTCGATGCTCAGGTCGACGCCCTCGACCGCGGTCACCGTCTCGTGCCGCGGACGCAGCAGGTGGCGGACGGCTCCGGCCAGGCCCGGGCCCTTCTTGGGACGTCGGAACTGCTTCACCAGACCTTCGGCGCTGACGATCGGGGACATGGTCTGTGACCTTAGCGGCGGTCCCGCGCATCAGCAGGTGATTTGCGCCGGCCGCCTCGTCGATGTGATCAATTCGCAAGCGGGCCGAAGGGCAGGCCACGGCGCCCCAGTTCGGCCTCACCGCCATCCTCGGCCGTCAATACCCAGATCCCGTGATCAGTGAGGGTGATCGTGTGTTCCCAGTGCGCAGCAGGACTGCCGTCGTCGGTGATCACGGTCCAGCCGTCGGCGGCAACGTGGTTGTCGGCCGATCCGAGCGTGATCATCGGCTCGATCGCCAGCGCCAGGCCGCGTCGGATCTTGGTTCCCCGGCCGGCGCGACCGACATTGGGCACGTCGGGATCCTGGTGCATCGCCGACCCGATCCCGTGACCGACGTACTCGGTGACGATCCCGTACGACCGCCCGTGCTCGACCTCCAGCGCGTCGATGCGATCTTCCACGGCTGCTGAGATGTCGCCGACCCGGCCACCGAGCCGGGCGACACCGATCCCCATCCACAGCGCGTCCCGGGTGCCCTCGCTCAGCTGTTCCCGCTCCGGCGCGAGCTCGCCGACTCCGACCGTGATCGCGGCGTCGCCGTGCCAACCGTCGACGATTGCGCCGCAGTCGACGGAGATCAGGTCTCCCGACTGCAACCGCCGGTCGCCCGGGATGCCGTGGATGATCTCGTCGTTGACCGACGTACAGATCACGCCCGGGAATCCGGGACGGTCGCGATCCGCGCCGTAGCCGAGGAAGGACGGTTGCGCGCCGGCGGAGCTGATCACCTCAGCGGCGACCTGATCCAGTTCGGCCGTGCTGACGCCCGGGCGGACCTGATCGCGCACGGCCGTCAGCGTACGAGCGACGACCAGACCGGCGCGACGCATCACCAGCAGTTGTTCGGTGGTCTTGATCTCGGGCTTCGGGCGGCCGAACATCATCCGACCCGGCCGAACGTCATCGGACCACCGCTGACAGCACGTGGGCGCCACCGGACTCGCCGTCCGACGGCAGACCGAGGAACCGGGTCCGGATCACATCGCGGTCCAGGTCGACGATCTGGTTGAATCCGAGCCTGCCCAGGAGGTCGTGCAGTTCGGCGGTGTCGAAGGTCGCGACCATCGGCTCACCGGCCCTGCCGACCCGGGCCGAGAAGCGCTCGCGCGCCAACCGGCCGCCCTCGGAGAGCTGATCGGCCGGATTGGTGTAGTCGAAGACCACCTCGGATCCGGATATGTCGGCAATCGTGCGCAGCGTCTGCCGGACGGCCTCGGGCGTCAGATACGGAACGACGCCCAGCCACAGGAAGAACGCAGGCCGACCGGTGTCGAATCCGGACTCGACCAGACGGGCCAGCAGGTCGTCGTCGGCCTCGAAGTCGACACCCACCCGGTGCAGGGTCGACGGTTCGACGATCCCGGCTGCTGCCAGCTGCTGCTGTTTCCAGGCGCCGGTGGCCGGGAAGTCGACCTCGTAGCAGGCCACGTCCGGGAAGGGGTTGCGATAGGCGAAAGTGTCCAGGCCGGCACCCAGGATCACCACCTGCCGGGTGCCGCGCTCGATCGCACCCGCCAGCCGGTCCTCACCGAACCGGTGGCGTACGGCGATCATGATCCGCAACGGCTTCCGGTCCACATATCGGCCGGAGGCGACCACCTCGTCGTAGTCGGTGCCGAGGATCCGCCAGGCCAGCGGATCGCGGAAGACCCTGCCGCCCTCCAACTGCTGGTGCATCGCCCGATGCATCGCGGCCCCGTACGCCGTCCTGCTCGGCTCACCCGCGCGCATCAGCAGCCCCTACAGCCACACCGGAAGTCGAGTTGTCGCGAGTTCCGCCGACCGGGGGCATCAGCGATACCGCTCAGGCAGTGGCGACCTGATCCAGCGCGGCGAAGATGCGCTGGGTGATCTCACTGACCTCGCCGACACCGTCGACCTCGACCAGCAGACCACGGTCGCGGTAGACGTCGAGCAGCGGCGAGGTCTCGTCGAGATACTTCTGCTGCCGGATCCGGATGGCTTCCTCGCTGTCGTCATCGCGGCCCTCGGACTCGGCCCGCTTGCGCAGCCGCTCCACCAGCTCGTCGATGTCGACCTTCAGCGAGAGCACCACATCGAGCGCGACGCCACCTTGCTCGAGGACCTCGTCGAGAGCCTCGACCTGACCCAGCGTGCGCGGGTAGCCGTCCAGCAGGAACCCCTTGGCGCAATCGTCCTCGGCCAGCCGGTCGGCGACGATCGCGTTGGTGATGTCGTCACCGACGTAGCCACCGTCGGCCATGATCCGCCTGACCTCCAGGCCAAGTGGCGTACCGGCGGAGACGTTGGACCGGAAGATGTCACCGGTGGAGATCGCCGGGATGTCGAAGTGTTCGGCGATCGACTTGGCCTGGGTGCCCTTGCCCGCCCCCGGCGGGCCCATGATCAGAAGACGCATCAGCGGAGGAATCCTTCATAGTTTCGTTGCTGCAGCTGGCTCTCGATCTGCTTGACGGTGTCCAGTCCGACGCCCACGATGATCAGCAGCGAGGTGCCGCCGAACGGGAAGTTCTGGGTGCTCTGGGTGTTCAGCAGTGCGATCGCGAGCATCGGCAGCAAGGCGATGATGCCCAGATACAGCGAGCCCGGCAGCGTCAGCCGGTTCAGCACGTACGACAGGTAGTTCTGCGTCGGCCGACCGGCACGGATACCGGGGATGAACCCGCCGTACTTCTTCATGTTGTCGGCGACTTCTTCAGGGTTGAAGGTGATCGACACGTAGAAGTAGGCGAAGAAGATGATGAGCAGGAAGTAGATCGCCATGTAGATCGGGTGATCACCCTTGAGCATGTTGGCGTTGATCCAGGAAGCACCCCAGCCGTTCGGCCGGAACTGTGCATAGAGCTGCGGGATGTAGAGCAGCGACGAAGCGAAGATGACCGGGATGACGCCGGCCTGGTTGACCTTCAGCGGGATGTAGGTGGTGGTGCCGCCCAGGACCCGCCGGCCGACCATCCGCTTGGCGTATTGCACCGGGATCCGGCGCTGGGCCTGTTCGATGAAGATGACGGCCAGCATGACCGCAAGACCGACGAGGATAACCAGGAAGAAGACCACCCAGCCGGTGCTGCCGGCGTGGCCCTGCTTGATCGCCCACAGGGTCTGCGGGAACGCGGCGCAGATCTGAGTGAAGATCAGCACCGACATGCCGTTGCCGACACCGCGTTCGGTGATCAGCTCACCCAGCCACATGATGACGCCGGTGCCCGCAGTCATGGTGAGGATCATCACCACGATCGGGAAGATGCCGGTGTCGTGCAGCAAGCCGGTGCAGTTGGTGAAGAGCTGATCGTTGCGGGCCAGGGTGATGAAGGTGGTCGACTGCAGCACGCCGAGCACCAGGGTCAGATACCGGGTGTAGCCGGTGATCTTGTTCTGCCCGGACTGGCCTTCCTTCTTGAGGGCCTCCAGTCGGGGGATGACCACCGTCAGCAACTGCAGGATGATGCTCGCGGTGATGTACGGCATGATGCCGAGCGCGAAGATCGCCAATTGCAGCAGCGCGCCACCGGAGAACAGCGAGAGCAGCGAGTAGAGCCCCGCCTGGGCGCCGGTCTGGGCTGCGGTGGCGCAGGTGTGGAGTTGGCCGACGTTGACGTTGGGTACCGGGACGACGGAGCCGATCCGGTAGACGACGATGATCCCGAGGGTGAACAGGAGCTTCTTGCGCAGGTCGGGCGACCTGAAAGCCCCGGCGAAGGCGGTGAGCAAACTGATTCCTTCTCTCTGCTGCGACCCGTCCGGATCAGACTCGATCGGTCACCCGGGTGCGATTCCGGATTTCGTCACCGAACCGCTCGACAATATCAAGCGGGAGCCCGGAACCAAGACTTACGGCTGAGGGCTGGTACAGATGAGGGGACGGACTCCACAGGTGGAGCCGTCCCCTCACATGTCCAGGCGGGTCCGAAGCCTCAGAGTTCGGTGGTGCTGCCGCCCGCGGCAGCGATCTTGTCCTTGGCGGAGGCAGAGAACTTGTGCGCGCTGACCTGGACCGCGACGCTCACCTCGCCCGAGCCGAGCACCTTGACCGGCAGGCCGGCCCGCACGGCGCCCTTGGCGACCAGATTCTCCGGGTTGACCTCTCCGCCCTCGGGATAGAGGGCCGAGATCCGGTCCAGGTTGACGACCTGGTACTCGGTCCGGAACGGGTTGATGAAGCCGCGCAGCTTCGGGGTCCGCATGTGCAGCGGCATCTGGCCACCCTCGAATGCCTCGGGGATGGTGTTGCGGGCCTTGGAGCCCTTGGTGCCGCGGCCGGCGGTCTTGCCCTTGGAGCCCTCACCACGACCGACCCGGGTCTTGGCCTTGTGGGCCCCCGGAGCCGGGCGAAGGTGATGGACCTTGAGCCCGGTCGCCCCATTGCTCTGGGACTTGGGGGCCTCAGTCTCTTCGTTGGCCATAATCAGTCGACCTCCTCGACGGTGACCAGATGGCGCACCGTCGCGATCATGCCTCGTACGGTTGGGGTGTCCTCGTGGGCGGAAACGTCACCGATCCGCTTCAGGCCGAGCGTCCGCAGCGTATCCCGCTGGTTCTGCTTGCCACCGATCGTGGACTTGGTCTGGGTGACCTTCAGCCGGGTGCTCATACGTGAGCCCCCTCTCGGGTTCCGGCCGCCCGTGCCTTGAGCAGCGCCGCCGGGGTGACATCCTCCAGCGACTTGCCGCGCCGGCGGGCCACCTCCTCGGGCTCCTCGAGCATCTGCAGGGCCGCGACGGTCGCATGCACCACGTTGATGGCGTTGGCCGAGCCCAGCGACTTGGCGAGCACGTCGTGCACACCCGCCGCCTCGAGCACTGCGCGGCAGGCGCCGCCGGCGATCACGCCGGTACCGGGGGAAGCCGGACGCAGCATGACCACGCCGGCAGCCTTCTCACCCTGGACGGGATGCGGGATGGTGCCCTGGATCCGCGGCACGTGGAAGAAGTGCTTCTTGGCCTCTTCAACGCCCTTGGCGATCGCGGCCGGCACCTCTTTGGCCTTGCCGTAGCCGATGCCGACGGAGCCGTCGCCGTCGCCGACAACGACCAGCGCGGTGAAGCTGAACCGGCGACCACCCTTGACGACCTTGGCCACGCGGTTGATCGCGACGACCTTCTCGACGTAGTTGCTCTTGTCCTGGCCCTGACCTCGGCGGTCACCACCGCGGCGGTCTCCGCCGCCTCGACGCTGTGATCCACTCATTTCAAATACCTCTCAGTCTTCCTCGTCAGGACCGTCTCAGAACCCAAGGCCCTGTTCGCGGGCGGCATCAGCCAGCGCCGCGATCCGGCCGTGGTACTTGTTGCCGGCCCGGTCGAAGACGACCTGCTCGACACCGGCGGCCTTGGCCCGCTCGGCGACCAGTTGGCCGACCTGCCGTGCTTTCTCGGTCTTGGTGGCCTTCTCGGTCTTGTCGCCCTCGACTCCGCGCAGGGCGGTCTCCATCGTGGACGCGTAGGCCAGCGTGTGGCCGCGGGTGTCATCGATCACCTGGGCACTGATGTGCTTGGCGGACCGGGTGATCACCAGGCGCGGCCGCTCGGCCTCGCCGAAGATCCGCTTCCGGCCGCGCAGCTGGCGGCGCAGGCGCGATGCCGTGCGACCAGCGGTGTGCTTGCGCGCAGACAGGGAAACAGCCATCGTCACTTACCAGCCTTTCCGACCTTGCGGCGGACGATCTCGCCCTCGTACCGCACACCCTTGCCCTTGTACGGCTCGGGCTTGCGAAGCTTGCGGATATTGGCCGCAACCTCGCCCACCTGCTGCTTGTCGATACCAGCCACCGAGAACCTGGTCGGCGACTCGACGGCGAAGGTGATGCCCTCCGGCGCCTTGATGTTGATCGGGTGGCTGTAGCCCAGGTTGAACTCCAGCTCCGTCGGACCCTTGGAGATCACCCGGTAACCGACGCCGACGATCTCCAGCTTCTTGGAGTAACCCTCCGAGACGCCGGTGACCATGTTGGCGACCAGGGTGCGGGACAGACCGTGCAGGGACTTGGACTCCCGCTCGTCGTCCGGCCGACCCAGCACCAGCTGGCCGTCCTCGCCACGCTCGATCGTGATCGGGTTGACGACCGTGTGCTGCAGCTGGCCCTTGGGGCCCTTCACCGAGACCACGGAGCCGTCGATGGTCACCTCGACCCCGGACGGCACCGGAACCGGAACCTTGCCAATGCGTGACATGTTCGCTAGTCCTTTCTTCTTGGTCTCGTGCTCACCAGACGTAGGCGAGGACTTCTCCGCCTACCCTGCGAACGTGTGCTTGCTTGTCGGTCAGCAGGCCGCCCGACGTGGAGATGATGGCGATACCCAGGCCGCCGAGAACCTTCGGCAGGTTCGTCGACTTGGCATACACCCGAAGACCCGGCTTGGAGATCCGACGGATGCCGGAGATCGACCGCTCGCGGTTCTGGCCGTACTTGAGGTTGATCAGCAGGGACTTGCCGACCTCACCCTCGGCAGGCTCCTTGACCTCGAAGCCGGCGATGTAGCCCTCTTCGGTGAGGATCTGGGCGATCCCGACCTTGATCGTCGAGGACGGCATCACGGCCGTGTCGTGGTACGCCCTGGAGGCGTTCCGTACGCGGGTCAGCATGTCCGCGATCGGATCTGTCATGGTCATTGGTGGTTGTTCCTTCTCGAGTGGTTTCCGCGCCGGCGATTCAGCTCGACGGGACCTGTCTCGCTGTATGGGTCTTGGGTTTGGTGGATCACCAGGAGGACTTGGTGATGCCCGGCAGCTCGCCGGCATGCGCCATCGTCCGCAGGCAGATCCGGCACAGCCCGAACTTGCGGTAGACCGCTTTGGGCCGTCCGCACTTCTGGCAGCGGGTGTAGGCACGGACGCCGAACTTCGGCTTACGAGCCTGCTTGACCCTCAGTGCTGTCTTCGCCACGAAAGTTCTTCCTAACTCAGTTGGCCTGGAACGGGAAGCCGAGATGCCGCAGCAATGCCCGGCCCTCGTCGTCGGTGGTCGCCGTGGTCACGAAGGTGATGTCCATCCCCCGCACCCGGTCGATCTTGTCCTGATCGATCTCGTGGAACATGACCTGCTCACTCAGACCGAAGGTGTAGTTGCCGTTGCCGTCGAACTGGCGCGGCGACAGACCACGAAAGTCACGGATCCGCGGCAGTGCCAGGGTCAGCAGCCGGTCGGCGAACTCCCACATCCGATTGCCCCGCAGGGTCACGTGGCAGCCGATCGGCTGACCCTCGCGCAGCCGGAACTGTGCGACGGACTTGCGGGCCCGGGTGATCTGCGGCTTCTGCCCGGTGATCGTGGTCAGGTCGCGTACGGCGCCGTCCATGATCTTGGAGTCGCGAGCGGCGTCGCCGACACCCATGTTGACCACGATCTTGGTCAGCCGCGGGATCAGCATCGGGTTGGCGAAGGTGAACTCGTCCTGCAGAGCCGGCGCGATCGCGTCGGCGTAGCGCTGCTTCAGCCGCGGCACGTAATGCTCTGTTGATGAGTCAACGGTTGCGCTGGTCATCAGATCTCCTCCCCGGTCTTGCGCGCGATCCGCACCGACCGGAATGTGGTGTACTCAGTGCCGTCGGGGCGACGCTTGGTCACCTCGTCGCGGCGGTGGCCGATCCGGGTGGCGACCTCGTTGCCGTCACCGTCCTTGACCAGCAGGGCCACGTTCGACACGTGCACGGGTGCCTCGCTGGAGACGATCCCGCCCTGGGTCCGCTGGCCACTCTGCGGCTGCGCGGACGTGTCCTTGAGATGCCGCTTGACGATGTTCACACCCGAAACCGTGACCAACTCACGATCGGGCTGCACCGCCAGCACCTCGCCGACCAGGCCCTTGTCCTTGCCGGACAGCACCTTGACGCGGTCACCCTTGCGGATGTCGACCTTGCCGTGCGCGCGGGTCGTCGTATGGCTGACCTTCGCCATTCAGATCACCTCCGGAGCGAGCGAGATGATGCGCATGAAGCGCTTCTCGCGGAGCTCCCGGCCCACCGGGCCGAAGATACGAGTGCCGCGCGGCTCACCGTCGTTACGCAGGATCACTGCGGCGTTCTCATCGAACTTGATGTACGAACCGTCCGGGCGACGACGCTCCTTGACGGTGCGGACGACGACGGCCTTGACGACCTCGCCCTTCTTGACGTTGCCGCCAGGGATCGCGTCCTTGACCGTGGCGACGATCTGATCGCCGATACCGGCGTAGCGACGGCCGGAACCGCCGAGCACCCGGATGCACAAGATCTCCTTGGCACCCGTGTTGTCGGCGACCTTGAGCCGCGACTCCTGCTGGATCATTTCCTTTTTCTCCTACGACCCTGATTGGCCTACTGGGGTCCTACTTGGCCTTCTCGACGATCCGGACCAGCCGCCAGCGCTTGGTGGCGCTCAGCGGACGGGTCTCCATCACCACGACCCGGTCACCGATACCCGCCGAGTTCTCCTCGTCGTGCACCTTCAGCTTGGTGGTCTGGGTCAGGACCTTGCCGTACAAGCGGTGCTTGATCCGATCCTCGACGGCGACAACGACGGTCTTGTCCATCTTGTCGCTGACCACCAGGCCCTCGCGGACCTTGCGGCGGCCACGATCGGCCGCGGTGTGGGCGATCTCCGCCGCGACGTTCTCGACGTTCTGCTCGCTCACAACATTCCCCTGCTCACTCATCTCACGCACCAGCCTCAACGGTCTCGTCCGCATGGACATCGTCGGAGTCGATATCGGCATCCGGGTCATCGACGATGCCCAGGTTGCGCTCCTGGATCACGGTGTAGATCCGGGCGATGTCCTTGCGGACCTCACGCAGCCGGCCGTGGGACTCGAGCTGACCGGTCGCAGCCTGGAAGCGGAGCGTGAACAGCTCCTCTTTCAGTTCCTTGACCTTGTCGTTCAGCTCGGAGCGACTCTGCGACCGCAGCTCGGCGGCCTTCACGATGTTCGCCATCAGATCTCTCCCTCACGTGTGACCACGCGGCACTTCATCGGCAGCTTGTGGATCGCCAGCCGCAGCGCCTCACGGGCTACCTCGTTGTCAACACCGGAGAGCTCGAACAGCACGCGGCCGGGCTTGATGTTGGCGATCCACCACTCCGGGGAACCCTTGCCGGAACCCATCCGGGTCTCGGCAGGCTTCTTGGTCAGCGGACGGTCCGGGTAAACGTTGATCCAGACCTTGCCACCACGCTTGATGTGCCGGGTCATGGCGATACGAGCGGACTCGATCTGCCGGTTGGTGAGGTAGGCGGCCTCGATGGCCTGGATGCCGTAGTCACCGAACGCCAGCTCGGTACCGCCCTTGGCCACGCCGGTGCGCTTGGGGTGGTGCTGCTTGCGGAATTTGACTCTGCGCGGAACCAACATGGCTTATGCCTCCTGACCGGTGGGTGCGGACGCCGGTGCGGCACCGGTGGCTGCCGGCGCCTCGGTCGGCGCGCTCTCCTGGCGGCGACGGCCACCGCGGTCCGGACGGTCGCCACGATCGGGACGATCGCCACGGCCGGGACGGCCACCGCGGGACGGACGCCGGCCACTGCCCTGGGCCGCGTTGCGGGCGGCCTTCTGGGCGGCCCGCTCGGCCCGGGTGCCGGAGACGTCACCCTTGTAGATCCAGACCTTCACGCCGATCCGGCCGAAGGACGTACGAGCCTCGAAGAAGCCGTAGTCGACGTCGGCGCGCAGCGTGTGCAGCGGGACCCGACCTTCGAGGTAGAACTCCGAACGGCTCATCTCGGCGCCGCCCAGACGACCGGAGCACTTGATCCGGATGCCCTTGGCACCGGCCCGCATCGCGGTCTGCTGCGCCTTGCGCATGGCACGGCGGAATTGCACCCGCCCGGCCAGCTGCTCGGCAACACCCTGGGCGACCAACTGGGCGTCGGTCTCGGTGTTCTTGACCTCGAGGATGTTCAGCTGGACCTGCTTGCCGGTCAGCTTCTCCAGTTCGCCACGGACCCGTTCCGCCTCGGCGCCGTTACGGCCGATGACGATGCCCGGGCGGGCGCTGTAGATGTCGACGCGCACCCGGTCCCGGGTCCGCTCGATCTCGATGCTGGAGATGCCGGCCCGCTCCAGGCCCTTGTGCAGGGACTGCCGGATCTTGACATCCTCGCCGACGTAGTCGGAGTACTGCTTGTCGGCGTACCACCGGCTCTTGTGATCGGTGGAGATGCCGAGCCGGAAGCCGTGCGGGTTGATCTTCTGACCCATGATCAGGCCTCCTTCTTCTCTACGACGACGGTGATGTGGCTGGACCGCTTGAGGATGCGGCTGGCCGAGCCCTTGGCCCGCGGCCGGATCCGGCGCATGGTCATGCCCTCGTCAACGAACGCCTGGGACACGAACAGGTCCTCGGCGCGCAGGTTGTCGGTGTGCTGGGCGTTGGCCGCAGCACTGGCGATCACCTTGCTGACCGGCTCGGCCGCAGCCTGCGGCGCGAACTTCAGGGCGTCCAGGGCGTCGGTGACGTCCAGGCCGCGGATCACGTCGACGACGCGACGGACCTTGGTCGGCGACATCCGGACACCGCGGGCGATCGCGTACGAGCCCTGCCGGTCACCGAGGAGGGCAGCCCGCCGGGTCGGCCGGGTCTTCTCTGCGTTAGTCATCAGATAAGTTCCTTGATTCCTCAGCGACGGCGCGACTTGCGGTCGTCCTTCTCATGACCGCGGAAGGTCCGGGTCGGGGCGAACTCACCGAGTTTGTGTCCGATCATCGACTCGGAGACGAACACCGGCACGTGCTTGCGACCGTCGTGCACCGCAATGGTGTGGCCGATCATGTCCGGCGTGATCATCGAGCGGCGCGACCAGGTCTTGATCACGGTCTTGGTGCCCTTCTCGTTCTGAGCATCGACCTTCTTGGCCAGATGATCATCGACGAAGGGGCCCTTCTTCAGGCTGCGTGGCATTCCTCAGACTCCTGCTCAGCGCTTCTTGCCGGACTTGCGGCGACGGACGATCAGACGAGAGCTCGCCTTGTTCTTGTCACGGGTGCGGCCCTCCGGCTTGCCCCACGGGGAAACCGGGTGGCGACCACCGGACGTACGACCCTCGCCACCACCGTGCGGGTGGTCGACCGGGTTCATCACGACACCGCGGACCTTGGGCCGCTTGCCCTTCCAGCGGTTGCGGCCGGCCTTGCCCCAGTTGATGTTGGCCTGCTCGGAGTTGCCGACCTCACCGACGGTGGCCCGGCAGCGGACATCGACCATCCGCATCTCGCCCGAGGGCATCCGCAGCGTGGCGTAGGCACCCTCGCGGGCGACCAGCTGGATGGAGGCACCGGCCGAACGGCCGAGCTTGGCGCCACCGCCCGGGCGCAGCTCCACGGCGTGCACCGTGGTGCCGACCGGGATGTTGCGCAGCGGCAGGTTGTTGCCGGTCTTGATGTCGGCACCCTCACCGGCCTCGACCGGAGCGCCCTGCTTGAGGCCGTCCGGTGCGATGATGTAGCGCTTCTCGCCGTCGGCGTAGTGCAGCAGCGCGATCCGCGCGGTGCGGTTCGGGTCGTACTCGATGTGAGCGACCTTGGCCGGCACGCCGTCCTTGTCGTAGCGCTTGAAATCGATCAGCCGGTAGGCCTGCTTGTGGCCGCCACCGATGTGCCGGGAGGTGATCCGGCCGTTGTTGTTGCGACCGCCGGTCTTCGGGCTCGGCACGACCAGCGACTTCTCCGGGGTCGAACGCGTGACCTCGGCGAAGTCGGCCACCGAACCGCCGCGGCGGCCCGGAGTGGTCGGCTTGTACTTACGAATAGCCATGGTTGATGTCCTCTATCCCTCAGCCGACCGGTCCGCCGAAGATGTCGATGCTCTGGCCCTCGGCGACGGTGACGATCGCCCGCTTGGTGTCGGGGCGCTTGCCGGTGCCGTAGCGGGTGCGCTGCTTCTTGCCCTTGCGGACGAAGGTGTTCACGCTGGTGACCTTGACATCGAAGACCTTCTCGACCGCGATCTTGATCTCGGTCTTGTTGGCCTGCGGCGAGACGACGAAGGTGTACTTGTTCTCGTCCAGCAGTCCGTAGCTCTTCTCGCTGACGACCGGCGCGAGCAGGATGTCGCGATGATCGCAGATCTTGGCTTCGGCGCTCATTCGGCACTCTCCTCGGTCTCGGTCGCCTCGGTCTCGGTGGCGACCGCCTTGACGCTCTTGCCCTTGGCCGGGCCGGCGACGTAGGCGTCGAGCGCGGCAGAGGTGAAGACGATGTCGTCGTTGACCAGCACGTCGTAGGCGTTCAGCTGGTCGGCGACGATCACATGGGCGTTCGCGACGTTGCGCAGGCTCAGCCAGGCGGCGTCCTCGTCGCGCGACAGCACGACCAGCACCTTGTCGGAGCTGCTGACGCTCTTCAGCGCGGCCAGTGCCGCCTTGGTGGACGGGGTGTCACCCTCGACCAGCGAGCTGACCACGAACACCCGGCCGTTGCGGGCCCGGTCGGACAGTGCACCGCGGAGTGCGGCGGCAACCATCTTCTTGGGGGTGCGCTGGGCGTAGCCGTGCGGCTGCGGGCCGAAGACCGTGCCACCGCCGGTGAACTGGGGTGCGCGGATCGAGCCCTGACGAGCCCGGCCGGTGCCCTTCTGCCGGTACGGCTTGACGCCACCGCCGCGGACCTCGCCGCGGGTCTTGGTGGAGTGCGTGCCCTGCCGGGCCGCGGCCAGCTGGGCCACGACGACCTGGTGGATCAGCGGGATGTTGGTGGTGGCGTCGAAGAGCTCACCGGGCAGCTCGGCCGAACCGGACTTGCCGCCCTTGGCGTCGACGACGTCGACCGTCTTTGTCTCGCTCACGCCTTGACCTCCTTCTTGGACGCGGAGCGCAGGACGACGAGGCCGCCCTTGGCACCCGGGATCGCGCCCTTGATCAGGATCAGACCGCGCTCGGCATCAACCGAGTGCACGGCCAGGTTCTGGATGGTCTTGCGCTCGACACCCATCCGGCCAGCCATCCGCAGACCCTTGAAGACCCGGCCCGGGGTGGCGCAGCCACCGATCGAACCCGGCGAGCGGTGCTTGCGGTGCACACCGTGGGTGGCGCGCAGGCCACCGAAGCCGTGCCGCTTCATGACACCTGCGGTGCCCTTGCCCTTGCTGACTCCGGTGACGTCGAGGATCTCGGCCGCCTCGAAGACGTCAGCACCGAGCTCCTGGCCCAGGGTGTACTGATCGGCGTCGGTGGTCCGGATCTCGACCAGGTGCTTGCGCGGGGTGACACCGGCCTTCTCGAAGTGGCCGGCGCTCGGCTTGGTGACCTGCTTGGCCTTGATCGCACCGAAGCCGAGCTGGACGGCGGAATAGCCGTCGGCGTCGGCGGTGCGGACCTGGGTCACCACGCACGGGCCTGCGGCGACAACGGTCACCGGAACCACGCGATTGTTCTCGTCCCAGAGTTGGGTCATGCCGAGCTTGGTGCCCAGCAGTCCCTTCACTTTGCGCTCACTCATAACTCGTGCGTCCCTCAGAGCTTGATCTCGATGTCGACACCGGCCGGGAGGTCGAGACGCATCAGCGAATCAACCGTCTTCGGCGTGGGGTCGATGATGTCGATCAGCCGCTTGTGCGTACGCATCTCGAAGTGCTCGCGGCTGTCCTTGTACTTGTGCGGAGAACGGATCACGCAGAACACGTTCTTCTCCGTCGGCAGCGGCACCGGGCCGGCAACCTTCGCACCCGTCCGGGTCACGGTGTCGACGATCTTGCGCGCCGACCCATCGATGACCTCGTGGTCGTAGGCCTTGAGCCTGATGCGGATCTTCTGTCCCGCCACAGTCCGTCTCTCTTCCTGCTTCAGCTGTACGCACTCTGCTGTTGTCTATGCCCTGCACCTGGTCCGTCACCGGGCCCGGCTCGAGCGGTCCGCAGAGCCACGTTCTTGGCCTTGCGTGCTGCCCCGCCGTGCTTGCGCATGACCCTGGTCAGGTCCCGATCCGTGCGGATCGAGCGACCCCCGAGGTCGGGCGTGTCGCGCCACCCAAGCGCACGACCGCCCATCAGGACGGACTCTGCGTTGTGTGGAGCACCCGATCTTCGAGATCAGGCTCTGCGGGTCTCACGGTCCGGCGACTCGGTCCTCGCCTACGGTGTTTCCACCACGGCTCGGGCGCAACTCACCCCGGCGACCCCGTCGGAGCAACCCGTCTATCTTGTCAGACCGGGCGCGGCTTTCCAAATCCGCGACCGGATCGATCCGATCGGGCGACCCTTGAGGGCCGGGATGCCGTGCTCCTGCGTGCTCCATGGTGCCAGCCCCGGCCCCCGGATCCCAATCCCTGGGGCCGCTGGCCCTTTCGCATCCTTTTCGCAAAACAGCCAGAATCGCGTCCACTTTCCGACCGGGGTCGGATTTGGCCGTGGATCCGGACCGATCTGCGTACGGAATCCGATCGGGACCGAAATCAGTGCGGCAGGTCGAACTGCAGGGTCGCCGGCTGGTCGGAGGCGAAGTCGGCGGATACGCCATGGGCACTGACCGTCCCGGTCGGACGGAAGGTGAGGATCGCAGCGGTGGCGTCCGCGGGCACCTCGAAGGCCCAGGTGATGTCGGTGGCCGGATGCGCGGTGAGGTCGGCCTCAGTGGGGCTCTTGACCGGATGGACCGTGTTGTCCACGGTCAGGCTGAGGCTGGCCGGACGGTTGAGGCCGAAGGTCGCCCCCTTCGTCTTCTGGGTGTAGTCGGAGGTCTTGAGGATCACCCAAGCTTGGCCGGAGGGCGCCCATCCCAGCGCCGGGTCATAGCCAGTGATGCCGACGGAGTCGACAGTCAGTGACCACCGCCCGTCAGCGGTGATGACCTTCGGTTTGGCCGGCGGGGTCTGCTGACCCTTGGGATCGCCGCTGGGTGTCGAGGTCGGCGACGGTGTCGATGTCGCCGTCGAGGACGGTGTTGGCGTCGAGGTCGGTGTCGAACTCGCCCCAGGACTCGCTCCCGGAGTTGTGCCCGGCACGTTGATCCTGGCGTGGTAGGTGTCGGTCTTGACCGACTTGTTGATCTTGGTCGTCAGCTTGGTCCGCTGGTACTCGACCGATGAGACACTCCCCGTCACCGCCCCGGACGCAAGATCGACCGCCTGACTCGCACCGGCCGACTTCGACACCAAGGACACGGTGCCGGAGGCCGGAACCGTTGCCAGCACGGTGATCCGAGTCGTCCGCGGTTCGCACGGGTACGCCGCTGATCCGCTTGCCGCGCACGGCACCGCCAACGTCGACGATGCGCCACTGGCCCCGGTCTGGTCGCTGATCGCGATGTCGGTGCTCCCGGACCGCAACGCAAGCCCGGTGCTCAGATCGGGGGTGGTCGTCGAGCCGGAGGTCGCGGCCGGCACACTGCTGCTCGGCGGAGCGGAGATCTGCAGCTGGTAGGCGTACAACTTCTGCCCGGTGGCCGGCAAATAGTACGCGGCCTGCCCTGCCGGATCGTGCTGACCGGCGACCAGCGCATCTGGTACGTCCTTGGGCTGGGCGACCCCGATCACCGACACCTTCGCCGACGGAGTGATCACCGTGACCGGCTTGTCCGGTTTGCTGAAGGCCAGCCCCGCCGGCTGCGCGTTGTCCGCGACCGCTACGGCACGGTTGGTTACCGACGTCTGCGGCGCGCGCGGTGCCGGGACATCACTCACCGCGGCCGGCTTCACATCCGAGGCCGAGACCAGCAGCGAGGTGTCGACGGCAACGCCCTGGGCGGTGTGGTCGCCGACAGTCGCCACTGCGTCACCGTCGCTGTTGGAGGTGAAGCTCAGCTGGTAGCGGTCCCAGACCTGCGCATCGGAGAGCCCGAGCCGGCGGATCGGCCCGCAGACCGCTTGGTCGGAGACGCCCTTGGCGTCCTTGCCCGCCTTGGCGTAGAAGCAGGCGGTGCTGTTGGAGACGGTGATGCTGTTGTTCTGGATCCCTGCGTAGTTGTCCTTCTTGAGCTTCGCCAGCGCAGTGCTCAGCGCCGCGGAAGGATCGGCGAGCTTCTGCCCGGTACTGGCGACCTTCGGAGCGCACCCGGCGCTGACTGCCAGCACCGCCCCCACTCCGATCAGCGCTGCCACCGACCGCCGCCAACCACGCACGCCCGCACATCCCCCTCGTCACTTGTCGATCCGCCACTGTTCAACTCGGCGCTACCGCCTCCGTCCGATGATCCGTGACGGGCCGACCAATCCCGGCCAGACTCGCCGGACGCTCCCCGATTCCCAGCTTCGCCTCACCCAGGTTTGACAATCCCCGCGCACCTCCGCACCGCGAGCGCAGCGAGGTCGCCGCGGAGCCCGCGGAGCGGCGACGCCCCAAGCCGACCTGAGGACTGGACCGATCCGGGGTGTGGGGTCGCCCCCGCAAACGCAACCTACCCAGACCAGACCGCGGCAGCGGCACGAAGCGGACGAATCAAGTCAGCCAGCCGTTCTCGGTGGCGATCCGTACGGCTTCGGCGCGGGTGCCCGCGCCGAGCTTGCCCATCGCCGAGGAGAGATGGTTGCGTACGGTGCCCTCACTGAGGAAGACCGTCGCCGCGATGGCGCTGGTGGCACCGCCACGGGCCGCCGCACTGAGCACCTCGGTCTCACGTTCGGTCAGCGGCGACGAGCCGACGCTGAGACTGGCCGCTGCCAGCGTCGGGTCGACCACTCGCAGCCCCCGGTGCACCCGGCGGATGCCCTCGATCAGCTGATCCGCGGGCGCGTCCTTGACCATGTAGCCCACCGCACCGGCCTCCATGGCCCGGCGCAGGTAGCCCGGCCGACCGAAGGTGGTCACGATGATCACGCGGATCCTCGGATCGGCGGCGACGATCCGGGCCGTCGCGCTGATGCCGTCGCCGGTGCCCGACGGCTCCGGCATCTGGATGTCCATCACGATCACGTCGGGCTTGGTCTCGGCCGCCAGCCTGACCGCTTCCGTACCGTCGGAGGCCTGGCCGACGACTTCAAGATCATGTTCGAGATTCAGCAGTGCCGCGAAGGCCTGGCGGATGAGAAGTTGATCATCGGCCAGCATCACCTTGATCATCAGGCGGGTTGTCCTTCGACGCGATGGGGTGTCGGTTCAACGAACTCGGCCTCGACACGCTCAGCTGCGCCCGCGGTCTCGACGGCCCGTGCGGTCTCCGGCTTGAGCAGGGCCCGAACGACAGTGCCGCGCGGTTGTGCGGCAGTGACGGAGAAACTGCCGCCGGCCTCGGTGATCCGCCGGCGAAGCCCGTTCAGCCCCGAGCCGTCGGTCCGGCCGCTCGGCATCCCGACCCCGTCGTCGGAGATGGCGACGGCGCGGTCCTCGATCGTGATCATCACCCGGCTGGCCTCGGCATGGCGTACGACATTGGTCACCGCCTCCCGGACCGCATAGCCGAGCAGCTCGCTGTCCTTGTCCGGCAGCACCGGGATCGCCGACGGCACGACCGACTCGACGCCGGCGGCCAGCAGCACCGACCGGGCACTGGCGATCTCGGTGGCCAACCGCACTTGCCGCAGCCCGGAGGCCGTCGCGCGGACGTCACCGAGGGCGACCCGCGCGATCCGCTCGACCTCGACCATCTGCTCGCGCGCGGCCGCCGGGTCGACCTCGGCGAGCCGGGCCGCCAGCCCGGATTTGATCGAGATCGCGGTCAGCGAGTGGCCGAGGATGTCGTGCAGATCGCGGGCGATCCGTTCGCGTTCGGCGGCCACGGCCAGCGTCGAGACCCGTTGCTCGGCCCGGTCCAGGTGGCGGCGCAGCCGACCGCTCTCGATCGCGACACCGGTCGCGACACCGATGAACATGCCGATGCCGGCGATCACCGCAGGCGTCGCGTTCCACAGCACCAGGCTCAGTGCCATCAGCGCCAGATTCCAGCCGGTGAGGACCCACCGGGCCGTACGCCACGGGATCAGCGACACGATCACCATCGAGACGTAGGCGCCGTAGCTGACCCAGTCCCAGCCGTTGAACTCCGCGGTCAGCGCTGCCAGCAGGACGAATCCGACCAGATAGCACCAGCGCGTGACCAGACCGGTGTCAGCCATCCAGGAGGTCGCCAGGTAGGCCAGGCAGATCGCGATCGCGAGTCCGATCCGCAGGCTGAGCACCCACACGTCCGGCTGGCGCGAACCGATGTCGATCAGGGCGTACGGCATGAAGACCAGGCCGATCAGGTAGGTCCAGAACATGTTCTGGATCGCCCGCCGCCAGGTGAACCGCGGGGCCGCATTCGGATCGCAGTGGGCGACGGGCGCCGCGTTCGGGTCCTCACCGTCGGCGAAGGTTCCGGCGTACAGGAGGCGCCGGGCGAAACTGGCCAAGGCTCCTCCTCAGCGTTTGCTGGTAGCCGCAGCTCGACGATAACCCAGAGCACCGAGCACCGTCAGCACGATTGTCCACCCGGCGAGCACCGCGACGCCGTGCCAAGGGAACGCCTCCGCGGTGAACGGCCACCGTCCGAGCGCGGCCAGCCAGAAGGACGGCGTCAGTTCTGCCGCGATCCGCATGCCGTCGGGCATCAGCTGCGCTGGGAACCACAGTCCGCCCAGCAGCGACAGCACCAGCAACAGCAACGTATTCAGCGGTTGTACGGTCTCGGCCTTGACCCACAGCCCGACGACGAGTCCGAGCACCGCCAGCGGCACCAGCGAGACCCACAAGAGCAGCAAACCTGCCACCCAGTCCCCCAACGGCGCCCGGACGCCGCCGACCACGAGGCCGGCGGCGAAATTCAGCACCAGTGCGGGCAGGGTCACGACCATCACCACGGCCGCTTTGGCGAGCAGGAACGACCGGGGTTGCAGGCCGGTCACGCTCAGCTGCCGGAACCAACCGGAGCGCCGTTCGACGGCGAGCTGGGCACCTCCGCTCATCGCACCGCCGAGGGAGCCGTACGCCGCCATCGAGACCATGTAGACCGCCGACCAGTCGATGCCGCCGTCGGCAGTGCCGCCGAAGATCTGGCTGAAGACGACGTACAAGATCAACGGGGTGGCGATCGAGAAGATCACGTAGCCACGGTTCTTGAGTGTCAGCCGCAACGTGTGGAAGGCGTAGTGCAGCGGAGCCGGGACGCCTCGCCCGGCTCGGACCGGACCGGCCAGGACGGTCATCGTGCCTCCTGCGAAACTTGATCATGGTGGGTGAGTGCCAGGAAGGCCTCCTCGAGATCGGCCGACACAATGCCGATGTCGTGAGCGGCAGGGAATCGGGCGACCAGCGCCCGCAAGGTCAGGTCGGAATCGGTGGTGTGCAACGCGACCCGGCGCGATCGGCGATCAACCGAGGTCACAGCCGGAAGCGACGCCAGCTCCTCGGCCCGTAGGCCGTCCTCGGCGACCATGATCATCTTCCCGGCTACCCGGGACTTGATCTCGGCGCTGGTGCCGTCGGCGACGATGCGACCTCGGTCCAGCACCACGATCCGATCGGCGATCTGGTCGGCCTCCTGGAGGTAGTGGGTGGCGAAGAGCACGGTCCGTCCACCGTCGGACAGGGTCCGCATCGACGCCCAGAACGCCCGCCGCAGCTCCACATCCATCGCAACCGTCGGTTCGTCCAGGATCAGCAGGTCGGGATCGGCCATGATCGCCAGCGCGAACCGGAGTCGCTGAGCCTGGCCGCCGGAGAGCTTGTCGGTCTTGGTGGACAGGAAACCCGAGAGGTCGGCCAGCTCGATGATTTCCCCCATCGGCAGCGGGTGAGCGTGCAGGCCGTGCACCAGCCGCAGTACGTCGCGGATGCTGGCGTCGTAGAGCAGCGCGCCGCCCTGCAGCATCGCGCCGACCCGGCCGGCTGCGACCGCGGGCGACGGATCACCGCCGAAGATCCGGACCGAGCCGGCATCGGGACGCACCAGTCCGGTGATCAGCTCGGTGATGGTGGACTTGCCCGCCCCGTTCGGGCCGAGGATCGCGACCATCTCCCCTGCAGTGATCTGCAGCTCGAGGTCGTCGACAGCGCGCACCGGGCCGTACGACTTGGTCAGGCCGGTCATAGCGACCGCCGGAACCGCAGGCAGCGATCCGGATCGGAGTGCGGGTGCGAGCAGGGCGTCCGTCATAGCGTCGACTGTGCCGTCCGGCGGTCAGCGGTGCGTAGGCCGGCTGTCAGCGATCGGCCCTGACAGCTGTCACGTCGGCGGGATGGGACACCTCGCCGGCGCTGTTAAGCTGACCCCGCTGACGGAAAGGGAACCCGGTGCGATTCCGGGACTGCCCCGCAGCGGTGAGTGGGAACGACATCTGTGCCAACGCACTGGGAACTCCCGCGGTCCGGGCCTCGACCCGCTCCGCGGCCTCCTGGGAAGCGACAGAGAGTAGGTGGCCCCGACGGACAGGACGTCGTCAGGGCCGGGCCCACAAGTCCGAAAACCTGCCGTCGGTGTACAGGTCGCCGATCTGTACGTCGTGGGTTCCGAGGGAAGACCGCCGGCACGTCAACGGACTCCGATCAGGTGGCCGCGGGGGTGACGGAGGCAGGACTCCGGCATTCGTCGTACGCCCAGGAGTTTGAGCAGTCCATGATCACGAAGCTGATCACCCGCCTTCGCAGGCCGGCTGCGGTCGCGGTCCTCGCCGGCGCCGTGCTCGTCGCGGCCGCCTGCAGCAGCCAGTCATCCACCACGACCGCGCCCCAGAGCCGGCCCAGCACGAGCACCGGGGCCGACGGCTGCATCACCGACTTCAAGGCCGGGACCGACTATTTCCCGGTGAAACAGCACCTGCAGTATGCCAAGAACTTCACCCTGAGCTACCACAAGTCGTATCAGGTGCTGACGGTCAAGCAGCCGACGGTCGGCGGCAAGCCGGAGAGCTACGTGCTCGTCAAGTGCGGAGCACCCAAGCCGAAGCTGACCGGCGCCCTGGCCAAAGCGCCGGAGGTGACGACCCCGGTGGAGAGCCTGTTCTCCGCCTCGACCACCCATCTGCCCAGTCTCGAGGCGCTCGGCAAGCTCGACGTCCTGACCGGCGTGGCGTCGAAGTCGCTGATCAGCTCCAAGGCCGCCAAGGCGCGCGCCGACCAGTCCGACGTGGTCGAATTCGCACCGGCCGGGACCGCGGACGCGGAGAAGATCGTCGCGGCCAAGCCGGACGTGCTGATCACCGCCGGGCAGGACGATCCGGCGTACGCGACCGTCCGGCAGGCCGGTATCCCGGTGCTGGCCGACACCGAGTACCTGGAGCCGACCGCGCTCGGCGAGGCCGAATGGATCAAGTACTTCGCCGCGCTGACCGGCACCGAGCAGAAGGCGGCCGGCGTCTTCGACAAGATCGCCTCCAGCTACAACGCCGAAGTGCGGAAGGTTGCCGACGTCAAGCCGACCGAGGTGCTGGTCAACCAGCCCTACCAGGGCGTCTGGACGATGCCGACCGGCGGCACCCCGATGGGTCGGCTGATCACCGACGCGGGTGGCAGCTGGCCGTGGCAGCAGGACGAGTCGACATCGAGCAAGAACACCGATCTGGAGACCGTCTTCGCCAAGTCCGGCAGCGCCAAGCTCTGGATCACCTCGACGAACTGGAAGACCAAGAAGGAGGCGCTGGCCTCCGAACCCCGGTTCGCCGAATTCACCGCCTACAAGTCCGGACAGGTCTGGGCACCCAGCCTGCAGGTCAACGCGGCCGGCGGCAACAACATGTACGAGCTGGGGGTGCTGCGTCCCGATCTCGAGATCGGCGACCTGATCGCGATCCTGCATCCTGATCTTGAACCAGGCCACAAGTTCACCTTCTACCAGCAGCTGCACTGACGGAGGAGTTGATCATGGTCACCGCCCGCGCCGCGACGGCAACCGAGGAGCTCCGCTCCTCGGTCCGACCGCGACTGGCGCGCTCGGTGATCACCTTGATCATCCTGGCTGTGGCCGCGGTGCTGGCGCTGGGCGTCGGCGCCGCCGTCGGCTCGGTGACGATCGACTGGCACGACCTGGTGTCCTTCGTGATCAGCGGCCACGCCCATGATCCGACGACCACCGTGCTGCTGGGCGAGATCCGGATGCCGCGGGTGATCACAGCCGGCGCCGTCGGTGCCGGGCTGGCGATCTCGGGCCTGCTGATGCAGACGCTTTTCGCCAACCCGCTGGCCGATCCGTACGTCCTCGGGGTCTCCTCCGGCGCCTCACTCGGCGTCGCGCTGGTCACCCTGGGCACCGGCACCTTCACCAGCGGCTTCGTGACCCTGGTCGGCGGTGGGCGCTTCGCCATCGTGGTGGCCGCTGCGACCGGTTCGGCGGCGGTGCTGTTGCTGATCCTGGTGATCGGCCGCTGGGTGCGATCGGTGATCACGCTGTTGATCATCGGGGTGATGCTGTCCTCGGCGATCGGTGCGATCACGTCGCTGCTCCTGGCCTTCGCCGACCCCGATCGGCTGCAACGCTACGTGATGTGGGGACTCGGCTCCTTCAGCGGCGTGACCCGCGGTGACCTTGCCGTCCTGCTGCCCTTGATCATCGGGCCGGTGATCATTTCCGGACTGCTCGCCCGATCCCTGAACGCGATGCTGCTGGGTGAGCTGTACGCGCGGTCGATGGGCGTCCGGGCAGCACTCGTTCGAACCGTCGCGATGATCCTGGCGGCCGTGATCGCAGGCACCGTGACCGCCTACTGCGGCCCGATCGCCTTCCTGGGGATGGCCGTACCGCACCTGGCGCGGCTGGTGATCGGCAGTTCCGACCACAGGGTGCTGATGCCCGCCACGATTGGTATGGGCGTGATCACCTCGAGCATCTGTTCGGTGATCGCCCAGCTTCCGGGTGACAACGCGGTACTGCCGATCAACGTCACGTCGGCGCTGATCGGCGCCCCGGTGGTGATCATGGTGCTGCTGCGGTCCCGGCGGCTGTCGGCAGGAGCGGTCTGATGCTCACCCTCACCGACGTCGCGGCCGGTTACCGGCACCGCGGCCGCGAGCGGGTCATCGTCGACGAGGTCGACGCCGTCGCCCCGTCCGGTGCGGTGACGGCACTGCTGGGTCCCAACGGTGCCGGGAAGTCGACCCTGCTCCGATCGCTGGTCGGCCTGCAGCCGTTGCTGCGCGGCAGGGTCACGCTCACCGACGCCCGGGGCCGGGACGCGGAACTGCTCCAGCTGTCACCCCGCGAGCGGGCCCGTCGTACGGCCGTGGTGCTGACCGAACGCATCGACGCGGGTCTGCTGACCGGCCGTGAGGTGGTCGAACTCGGTCGCCATCCCTACCTGGGACTGATCGGCCGGCTGACCGATCGGGACCGGTTCCTGGTCGGCGAGACGCTGGCCGAACTGCAGGCCGGCGACCTGGCCGGCGAGCGGTTCGCCGAGTTGTCCGACGGCCAGCGGCAACGGCTGCTGCTGGCTAGGGCCCTCGTCGGCGAGCCGGAGCTGCTGGTGCTGGACGAGCCCAGTGCCTTCCTCGACGTCGGCGCGCGGGTGGATCTGATGGCGCTGCTCAGGCGGATCGCCCGGGGCCGCGGCATCACGGTCGTGCTGTCCACTCATGAGGTGGAGCTGGCGCTGCGGATGGCCGACCGGCTGTGGCTGATCCAGGACCACCGGATCACCTCCGGCGCTCCGGACACGATGGTCGCCGACGGGCGGATCGCGCGCACGTTCGGCACCCGGCACGCGGTCTTCGACGCCGCATCCGGCACCTTCCGCGTCCGCACCTGACCGGACTCCCCCGCGACTGGGACCCCGGCGGGCCTGCTGGGTACTGTCAGCGGCGTGACCGCCCCGACCTCGACCTACCGCCTGCAGATCCGGCCCGGCTTCACCCTGGACGACGCGGCCGGGCTGGTCGACTATCTGACCGCACTCGGTGCCGGCGCCGTCTACCTGTCCCCCGTCCTGACCTCGACCACCGGCTCGGAGCACGGCTACGACGTGACCGACCCGACGACGATCGACCCGCAACGTGGCGGTGAGGAGGGCTTCGCGCAGCTGCTGGCCGCGGCCGCCGACGCCGGGCTGCCGGTCGTGGTCGACATCGTCCCGAACCACCTCGGCGTCGACGTTCCGGAACAGAACCCGGCCTGGTGGGACGTGCTGACAGCCGGCCGGGATTCGGCGTACGCAGGTTGGTTCGACATCGACTGGTCCGCAGACCGGCTGCTGCTTCCTGTGCTGGGCGACGGCCCGGACGAGCTGGACCGGCTCCAGGTGTCGGGCGGCGTACTGAGCTACTACGAGCACCGGTTCCCGATCGCTCCCGGGACCGGGGACGGGACGCCGCAGCAGGTCCACGATCGCCAGCACTACCGGCTGGTCAACTACCGGCTGGCGCAGACCGAGCTGGGCTATCGCCGGTTCTTCGCGGTCAGCGGCCTGGCCGGGCTGCGGGTCGAGGACCCCGCGGTGTTCGACGCCACCCACGCCCGGATCGCGTCCATGATCGACCGAGGGGTGGCCGGGCTGCGCGTCGATCATCCTGACGGCCTGGCCGACCCGGCCGGCTACCTGGACCGCCTGCGGTCGCTGGCGCCCGATGCCTGGATCACGGTGGAGAAGATCCTCGAACCGGGAGAGCAGCTGCCCAGCTGGCCGGTCGCCGGCACCACCGGGTACGACGCACTCACCGACTTCACCGGCATCTTCGTCGACACCACCGGCGAGGAGCAGCTGACCCGGATCTATCGCCGGGCGACTGGAGATGATCATGATGCAACCGAGCACGTACGGATCGGCAAACAGTTCGTGCTGGACACCCTGTTCGGCTCCGAGCTGCGACGGATCGCCCGACTGGCCCCGGACCTGCCCGCGGCCGGCGAGAAGATCATCGAGGTGATCAAGTCCGCGGCTGCCGCGTATCCGGTCTACCGCAGCTACCTGCCGGACGGCGCCGACTGCACCCGCCGGGTCCTTGATCAGGTCAGCGACCAGCACCCCGAGCTGGCGGCGACCGTCGACCGGCTGCGCGACCGGCTCACCGATCCGGCCGACGAACTGGCCGTACGCTTCCAGCAGCTCACGGGCGCGACGATGGCCAAGGGGGTCGAGGACACCGCCTTCTACCGCTATCACCGGCTTGCCGCACTCAACGAGGTCGGTGGCGACCCAGCTCACTTCGGTACGCCGGTCGAGGCGTTCCACGCCGCGCAACAGCTCCGGCTCACCGACTGGCCCGACACCATGACGACGCTGTCCACCCACGACACCAAGCGATCCGAGGACGTCCGCGCGGGGATGGCGGTGCTCGCCGAGCTCCCCGAGCAGTGGGCCGGATTCAGCGGATCGCTGGCCGAAGCCGTTCCCATGCCTGAGCCGGGCATCGGCTACCTGCTGGCCCAGACCGTCGCTGCGGTCGGCCTGATCGATCGGAAGCGGCTGACGGCGTACCTGATCAAGGCCGCGCGGGAGGCATCCGTCGGCACCGCCTGGATCGACGGCGATCCCGATTTCGAGGCGGCGATCGAAGCCGGTGTCGACCGGATCTACGAGACCGACGCGATTGCCCGACTGGTGACCGACTTCCACCGGCTGGTCCGGCCGGCATCCTTGGTCAACAGCTACGGACAGAAGCTGCTGCAGCTGCTGGCGCCCGGGGTGCCGGACGTCTACCAGGGCACCGAGTTGATCGACGATTCGCTCGTCGACCCGGACAACCGGCGCCCGGTCGACTTCGCCCGGCGCAGGAGGCTGTTGGCGGAGTTGGACTCCGGTGCGCGCCCCGGCGAGCCGGATGCGGTGAAACTGCTGATCACCAGCCGGGCGCTGCGGCTGCGCCGCGAGGTCGGCCTGCAGGGTTACCGTCCGCTGTACGCCTCCGGATCGGCCGCCGACCACCTGATCGGCTTCGATCGCGGCCCGGTGATCGCGATCGCCACCCGGCTACCGATTGGCTTGTCCGCGCGCGGCGGCTGGGACACGACCTCGATCGACCTGCCGGACGGTGAGTGGACCGATGTCCTCAGTCGGTCCGGCCACGCCGGACGGGTGCCGGTTCGTACGCTGCTGGCCGACTTCCCGATAGCCCTGCTGCGCCGCGTCGACTGACCTGGCGGTATTCCTGCCGGCCCTGTTCCAAGTGGCCCTGTTCCAGCGGACCCTGCTCCCGCTGAGCCTGCTCCCGCTGAGCCCGCTCCAGGGCCGGGTCGTCAGGCTGGCTCCCGGTCTGGGTGTCTGGCGCCAACTCCTCGAGGCGCAGATCCCGCAACGGCTTGCGCAGCAGGCCCAGGCCCATCAGGACCATCATCCCGATGCCGCAGATCACTGTGGTCGGCGTCAGCCCGATCCGGTCGGCGACCAGGCCGTAACCGACCAGGGCGAACGGGATCAGCGCGTCGTCGGCGAATCCCACGACGGCGAACACCCGGCCGACGTAATGGGAGGGGACGATCGCCTGAGCGGTGCCGGCCATCATCGGCGAGGCCAGGCCGGCGGTCAGACCGACGACGCCGAGGGCGACACCGGTGCCAACCATCGGCAGCAATCCGACCAGCCCCAGGGCGAGGCCCTGCACCACCAGCAGCGACAGGGCGAATCGCATCGGGTGCCGCGGTCGGATGCGCAGCGTGATCATCGTGCCGAGGGCAGCGCCGACACCGATGCAGGCGATCAGCAGGCCGAGCACCTGGGCACTCCAACCCTGCTCGTGGGCACGGAGTGCGACGCCGATGTTGAGCACCGGAATGACGAAGAAGTTCAGGCCGACGAGGGCCTGCACGAGTGCCCGTGACGGGGTGTCGGAGCGCAGGAAGCCGAGCACGCTGCGGACCCCGGCGACAACCGATTCGCGAGCCTGGGGTTCACGCCCGAACCGCACCCGGACCAGCGAGAGCAGGACCGCCGCAACGACGAAGACCGCCAGCAGGCCGGCGACCGCACCCTTCAGCGCGACGGCGGCGAGGACGACGCCGGCCAGCGCCGGGCCGCCCAACAGCGCCAGCCGGTTGACCAGCTGCCGCAGACCCGCTGCCCGGACGACGTGATCGACGCCGACGATCTGGCGGGGCATCGTGAAGGTGGCCGGCTTGTGCAGCGCGTCGGCGGCGCCGAAGAGGACCGCCACGGCAACGATGATCGGGATCGTGTGGCCGGGAAATCCGATCAGGGCCAGCAACCCGGCGGCCAGCGCGAGCACGCGGGCAGCGGCGACGCCGACCAGGAGCGGACGGGTCGGCAGCCGGTCGGCGATCGCGCCGCCGAACAGATCGAAGACCGCGCGAGGCACAGTACCGGCGGCGACGGTCAGCGTGGCGGTCACCGCCGAGCCCGATTGTGCTGCGGCGTAGGCGAGGATGACGATCCACGCCTGGTCACCGATGTCGGCCGCGGCAGCGCCGCCGAGGAACGTCAGATAGCGGCGGTCGCGGATCGGGGAGGATGCACTGACCGCAGCCGGGTCCCCGTCCCACTTCGCTGCCACGGACTCACCCTAGGTGAATGCTGGAATTGCGCAAGACCCGTACGGGCACTTCCGGGGTTTTGTTATCAGCACAGCATTAGGACAATTCCCGACCTGTTCGGATTTGTCCGATCCGGACATATCTGAGCGCGTCCGATCCGGACAAACCGCGATGCCACGGCAAAAAGAAACTCGCCCGGGCCAGTCGGCCCGGGCGAGTCTCGGTGGAACGTGAAGCGTCAGATCACTTGATGATCTTGGTGACGCGGCCTGCACCGACCGTACGACCACCCTCACGGATGGCGAACTTCAGGCCCTCCTCCATGGCGATCGGCTTGATCAGCTGAGCCGTCATGGTGGTGTTGTCGCCCGGCATCACCATCTCGGTGCCGGCCGGCAGCTCAACGACGCCGGTCACGTCGGTGGTCCGGAAGTAGAACTGCGGACGGTAGTTGTTGAAGAACGGCGTGTGACGGCCGCCCTCCTCCTTGTTCAGGACGTAGACCTGCGCCTCGAAGTCGGTGTGCGGGGTGATGGTGCCCGGCTTCACGACGACCTGGCCACGCTCGACGGCCTCACGCTTGGTGCCACGCAGCAGCAGAGCGGCGTTGTCGCCGGCCTGGGCCTGGTCGAGGACCTTGCGGAAGACCTCCATCGAGGTGACGGTGGTCTTGAACGAATCGCGGAGACCGACGATCTCGACCTCTTCGTTGACCTTCAGCACACCGCGGTCGACCAGACCGGTGACGACGGTGCCACGACCGGTGATCGTGACGACGTCCTCGATCGGCATCAGGAACGGCTGGTCGGTGTCGCGCTCCGGCTGCGGGATGTACTCGTCGACCGCATCCATCAGCTCGAGGATCGACTTGGCCCACTTCTCGTCGCCGTTCAGCGCCGGGAAGGCAGCGACCCGGACGACCGGGGCGTTGTCGCCGTCGAACTCCTGGTTGCTCAGCAGCTCGCGGACCTCGAGCTCGACGAGCTCCAGGATCTCCTCGTCGTCGACCATGTCGCACTTGTTCAGCGCCACGACCATGGCCGGGACGCCGACCTGGCGGGCCAGCAGCACGTGCTCGTGGGTCTGCGGCATCGGGCCGTCGGTGGCGGCGACCACGAGGATCGCGCCGTCCATCTGGGCCGCACCGGTGATCATGTTCTTGACGTAGTCGGCGTGACCCGGGCAGTCGACGTGCGCGTAGTGACGCTTCTCGGTCTGGTACTCGATGTGAGCGATCGAGATCGTGATGCCGCGCTGCCGCTCCTCAGGCGCCTTGTCGATCTGGTCGAACGCCTCGGTATTCGGGTTGGCAACCGGGTCCTGGTCGTGGAGCACCTTCGAGATCGCCGCGGTCAGAGTGGTCTTGCCGTGGTCGATATGCCCGATGGTGCCGATGTTGACGTGCGGCTTGGTCCGCTCGAACTTGGCCTTGGCCACTAGGGGCTCCTTCTGAACTGTGCCGCCGCGCTGGTCGCGTGGCGAGCGTTGTTGTACTGACGTTTTGTTGTTACCCGGACCGGTGTAATCCCGCCTGAGCTGGGTTGAGTCGCTGGTGGGGCAATCCGGCCTAAGTTTTGTCCAGTGCACCCCCGCCGGTCAAACCGGATAGCTGATCCGGCCTGACGACCGGCGGGGACACACCGGTCGACTCACTGCGAGATCACTCGCCGCGGGCCTTGGAGACGATCTCGTCGGCGATGTTCCTCGGGGTCTCGGCGTAGGAGTCGAACTCCATCGAGTACGACGCCTGACCCGAGGTCTTGGACCGCAGGTCACCGACGTAACCGAACATCTCCGACAGCGGCACCAGCGCGGTGACCACCTTGTTGCCGTGCTGGTCGTCCATCGACTGGACCTGGCCACGGCGGGCGTTCAGGTCGCCGATCACGGTGCCCAGGTAATCCTCGGGCGTTGTGACCTCGACCTTCATCATCGGCTCCAGGATGGCCGGGTCGGCCTTCCGGGCGGCCTCCTTGAAGACCATCGAACCGGCGATCTTGAACGCCAGCTCCGAGGAGTCGACGTCGTGGTACTGACCGTCGGTCAGGGTGACCTTGATGTCCTCGACCGGATAGCCGGCGAGCACACCGAACTGCATGGCCTCCTGGATGCCCTCGTCGACGGCCGGGATGTATTCCCTCGGGATCCGTCCGCCGGTGACCGCGTTGACGAACTCGTAGCCCGAGCCCGCTTCCTGCGGCTCCAGGTCGATGATGACCTTCGCGTACTGACCCGAACCACCCGACTGCTTCTTGTGGGTGTACTCGACCTTCTGCACCGCCCGGCGCAGGGTCTCGCGGTAGGCCACCTGCGGCTTGCCGATGTTGGCCTCGACCCGGAACTCGCGCTTCATCCGGTCGATCAGCACGTCCAGGTGCAACTCGCCCATGCCGGCGATGATGGTCTGACCGGTCTCCTGGTCGGTGTGCACCCGGAAGGTCGGATCCTCCTCGGCCAGCCGCTGGATGGCGTTGGCGAGCTTCTCCTGGTCGGACTTGGTCTTCGGCTCGATCGCCTGCTCGATGACCGGCGTCGGGAAGTCCATGGACTCCAGGATGACCGGGCTGTTCGGGTCGGCCAGCGTCTCGCCGGTGGTGGTGTCCTTCAGGCCCATCACCGCGACGATGTCACCGGCTCCGACGCTGTCGATCTCCTCGCGCTTGTTGGAGTGCATCCGGTAGACCTTGCCGATCCGCTCCTTGCGCTGCTTGGTCGCGTTCAGCACCTGGGCGCCCGCGGCCAGCACACCGGAGTAGACCCGTACGTAGGTCAGCTTGCCCAAGTGCGGGTCGGCCGCGATCTTGAACGCCAGAGCCGACAGCGGCTCGTCGTCGCTGGGGTGACGCTCGATCTCGACGCTCTCGTCACCCGGCTTGAAGCCCTGGATCGCGGGCACGTCGAGCGGCGACGGCAGGTAGTCGTTGACCGCATCGAGCAGCGGCTGGACGCCCTTGTTCTTGAACGCCGAACCGCAGAACACCGCAGTCAGCGAGCTGGACAGCACGGCGCGCCGCACGGCGGCCTTGAGCTGCTCGACGCTGGGATCCTCGTCTGAGAGGTAGAGCTCCATCAGCTCGTCGTCATGCTCGGCGACGGTCTCGATCAGCTCGGCACGGGCGGCCTCGGCCGCATCCTGCATGTCGGCCGGGATCTCCTCGACCTCGTAGTCCTCGCCGATCTTGGTCTCGCCGCGCCAGGTCAGCGCACGCATCCCGACCAGGTCGACAACGCCGAGGAAGTCCCCCTCGGAACCGATCGGCAGCTGCATCACGGCCGCGACCGCATTCAGCTTCTCGCGGATCGTCTGAACGCAGTAGTCGAAGCTCGCGCCGGTCCGGTCCAGCTTGTTGACGAAGCAGATCCGCGGCACCTTGTAGCGGTCGGCCTGGCGCCACACAGTCATGCTCTGCGGCTCGACGCCGGCGACGCCGTCGAAGACGGTGACCGCACCGTCGAGCACCCGCAGGTTGCGCTCCACCTCGACGGTGAAATCGACGTGACCCGGGGTGTCGATCAGGTTGATCTTGTGGTCTTTCCAGAAGCAGGTGGTGGCAGCGGAGGTGATGGTGATCCCCCGCTCCTGCTCCTGCTCCATCCAGTCCATCGTGGCCGCGCCCTCGTGGACCTCGCCGATCTTGTAGTTGATACCGGTGTAGAACAAGACCCGTTCGGTGGTGGTGGTCTTGCCGGCATCGATGTGCGCGATGATGCCGATGTTGCGGACCTTGTTGAGATCGATCTTGGTTTCGACGGCCATCTCTGGTCTGAGTCCTTAATTCGAAAGTGGTGGCCGGCCCGCGATCGTCATCCGACGATCATCGGAGCAGCCGGAAATCACCAGCGGTAATGGGCGAACGCGCGGTTGGCGTCGGCCATCTTGTGAGTGTCCTCACGCCGCTTCACCGAGGCGCCGAGGCCGTTGGAGGCGTCCAACAGCTCATTCATCAGGCGCTCGGCCATGGTCTTCTCGCGGCGCTGCCGGGAGAAGCTGACCAGCCAGCGCATGGCCAGGGTGGTGGAGCGGGCCGGCTTGACGTCGACCGGCACCTGGTAGGTGGCGCCACCGACGCGGCGGCTCTTCACCTCAAGGCTCGGGCGGACGTTGTCCAGCGCGCGCTTCAGGGTCTGCACGGGATCGACACCGGTCTTCGCGCGGGTGCCCTCCAGCGCGGTGTAGACGATGTTCTGTGCGACCGTCTTCTTGCCGTCCAGCAGGATCTTGGAAACCAGCTGGCTGACCAGCGGCGATCCGTAGACCGGGTCGACGAGGACCGGTCGCTTCGGGGCGGGACCCTTGCGCGGCATTACTTCTCCTTCTTCGCGCCGTACTTGCTGCGAGCCTGCTTGCGGTTCTTGACACCCTGGGTGTCGAGCGAACCGCGAACGATCTTGTAGCGGACACCCGGGAGGTCCTTCACGCGGCCTCCGCGGACCAGGACCATCGAGTGCTCCTGCAGGTTGTGGCCGACACCCGGGATGTAGGCGGTGACCTCGACCCCGGAGGACAGCCGGACGCGCGCGACCTTGCGCAGCGCGGAGTTCGGCTTCTTGGGGGTGGTGGTGTACACACGCGTGCACACGCCGCGGCGCTGGGGGGATTCCTTCAGCGCGGGCGTCTTGTTCTTCGCCACCTTGTCGGCACGGCCCTTACGGACCAACTGCTGGATTGTGGGCACCGCTTCTCTCTCTGTTCTGTTCGGCTGAACTGATCGAACCTGTCGTACGTTGCTGCACGGGCCAGGTCCGGTCGCGATCCTCGGCCCAGTCGTCTGGGTGGGAATCAGCCGGTGATATCGGTCGCGCCGCCACAGATCGCTGGTGCTCACCTGGGGCGCGCTCGGGCACGCGCAAAGTGTCGGGCAAGCCCGAACACAAGGAACAAGGTTATCCGCTCAACAGCGGAGGGTCAAAATAGCGCCTCCAGGCCCGCTCACACGCCCGCGACGCGTACTCAATTCTACTTCGGGCACCAAATCCGGCCGGGCCCGTGACGGTCAGCCTGCGGCCGTCGCGATCGCCTCGTACGACTCGTCGTCCAGGCTCAGCGACGCAGCGCCGATGTTCTCCTCCAGGTGCTCGACCGAACCGGTGCCCGGGATCGGCAGCATCACCGGCGAGCGGCGCAGCAACCAGGCCAGAGCGACCTGTGACGAGGTGGCTCCCAGCTTCTCGGCCGCCTCGGCCACCGGACCACCGGGCTGGGCCAGCGCTCCGGCGGAGATCGGCGCCCACGGAATGAAGCCGATGCCCTCGGCCTCGCAGTAGTCCAGGACGTCCTCGGACTTGCGATCGGTGAGGTTGTAGCGGTTCTGGACCGTCGCGACGGTGAAGTACTCGCCGGCCTTCTTGATCTCCTCGACGCTCACCTCGGAGAGCCCGAGCGCGGCCACCTTGCCCTCGGACTGGAATTTCGCCAGCGTCTCGAACTGCGGCTCGGCCGGCATGGTCGGATCGATGCGGTGCAACTGGAGCAGGTCGAGCTTGTCGACCTTGAGCCGACGCAGGCACATCTCGATGGCCTGGCGCAGATATTCGGGACGACCGACCGGGACCCACTGGTTCGGACCCTGCCGGGTGTGGGCGATCTTGGTGGCGATCTTCACCGCGCCGTAGGGATGGATCGCCTCGCGGATGATGTCCTCGCTCACCTCCGGGCCGTAGGCGTCGGCGGTGTCGATGAAGTCGACACCGAGTTCGACCGCGCGGCGGACGACCTGGCGGGCGACCTCGCGATCGGCCGGCTCACCCCAGATGCCGGGACCGGTGATCCGCATCGCGCCGAAGCCGAGCCGATAGACCGGCCCCAGTTCCTTGATCTCGAAGGTGCCGCTCGGGTGTGCACTCAGTTCTGCCGATTCGGTCATGGGTTCCAGCTTAGAAGAGGTCGAAACCGCCCCGTACGGCGACCGTCTCGCGCAACTCGTCCGTCAGGTCCTCCCCCGCGGCCAGCAGCCGAGGCAGCAGGTCGCGCTCGGTCGTCGTCGCGCGGTAGATCAGCGAGATGCTGACCTCGTGATCGGGGCGCCGGACCACCGTGACCGGGTCGCCACCGGCCACCGTGCCCGGCTGCAGCACCCGGAAGTACGCTCCCGGCCGGGCAACCTCGGTGAAGGTCCGCAGCCAGCCCTTCTCTCCCACCCAGCCGCGGAAGGTCGAGCACGGGATCCGCGGCTCGGTCACCTCGAGCAGCAGGCAGTCGCAGGCGGGAGCTGTATCGCCGTGGCCGTCGTGATCACCGATCCGCCAGCGTTCGCCGACCCGGCAGTCGTTGACGTCGATGCCGCGGGTGCTGAGGTTCTCGCCGAAGAAGCCGTTCGGCAACTCCCGGCCGAGCCGCTGTTCCCAGGCGTCGAGATCCTCACGGGCGAAGGCGTACACGGCCTGGTCGTCGCCGCCGTGACTCTTGCGGTCGCCGATGAAGTCACCGACCAGTCCGCTTCCCAGACCACCGGCCTTCGGACCCGGGGCACGGACCGGGATGCGTCCCGGTACCGGCCGCTTGCCGATGCCCGTACTGACGGTGTCCTTGTACGGATTGGGCTGTGCCGTCGCGATGTTGACCGAGTCGATCCGGGCCGGACCGACGAACTGCGGGACCTGATGCACCGGCCCAGCATAGGGCGGACCGACCGGGTCAGTGTCTGGATCTAATCACTGGCCGGATTTGTGGGTGGCGACGTAGTGCGCCAGCGTGTCGTGCTGCAGCGCCGCGGCCAGTTCCTTCATCGCTTTGCTGTCCACCACGTCGATCGACTGCCCGTCCGCGGTTCCGGTACCCGAGACCGGAGCCTGCAGGGTGACCAGCGCGGACGCCGCGGCCTGCATCGAGTGGGCCAGCCCGAGGATGGCCTGGTCCGTCAGGCCCTTGTCCACCGTGACGTACTTGGCCAGGTTGGAGACCACCTGTGACAGCTTCGTCGGATCGGCCAGCGTCTGCGGCTTGGCCAGCTTGGCAGCCAGCGCCTTGACCACCTTCCGCTGGTTGGCGGCCCGGCCGAAGTCGCCGTTGGGCAGCGCGTGGCGTTCGCGGACGAACCAGAGCGCCTTCTTGCCCGACAACGTGATCCGGCCCTTGGGATAGCTGTAGCCGTGGCTGTGGAAGGCGTAGGAGTTGTCGATCGTCACTCCGCCGACGGCGTCGGTGAGCTGGTCGAAACCGGAGAAGTCGATCACCGCGGCGTGGTCGACGGTGATACCAGCCAGGTCGTTGATCGTCTCGGCCAGCAGTTTGGTGCCTCCCCAGGCATAGGCGGCGTTGATCTTCGCCTTGCCGTGGCCCGGGATCTCGACCCACATGTCGCGGGGGAAGGAGATCAGGTACGCGTGCTTCCGGTCTGCATCCAGATGCAGCACCATGATCGTGTCGCTGCGACCGTCGGCGGCATCGCTGGTGTCGCGGCTGTCGGAGCCGAGCAGCAGGATGTTCACCGCGCGGCCCTTGTCCGGGTCGACGGTGGTCTGGGTGTTCGGCTTGCCTGCGCTCGGACTGGCCCCCGGGAGGTCGAGGGTGCGGTGCAGCTGGCCCAGGCCGTTGGTCACCGAGTAGGCCTCGTAACCGCCGAAGGCGGCCACCGGCACGGCGATCAGCCCGGCCACCAACAGCACGCGTCGGCGGATCAGGCGTCGATGAGTCTGGTCGCTTTCGGAAGCCATCAGTCCTGTTTAATAGCCGATCCGGACCGAAAGCCGTGGATTTGCCCAAACTTTGCCGTGAATCGAGTCACGATCCCGGCGCAGCCATGCGATCACCGCGGGTAGACCTCGATCTCGGACGCCTTGACGGTCGCCCACAGCCGGTCGCCGATCGTCAGCCCGAGGTCGGCGACAGCGGCGGGCGTGACCTCTGCCACGAAGCTCAGATCGGAGGCCGACTCCAGCTCGACCCGCACACTGTCGCCGTACGGTTCCAGGCCGCGGACGACAACCGACCAGACGTTGCGCGGACTGCCGTCCGGGCGGGTGCGCCACAATGCGACCGCCGACGGCCGGAACGCGGCGAACACCGGCCCGGCCACCGGCGACGGCACGGTGATCAGCGAGCCGTCGGCGAGCCGTACGCCGTGATCAACGCCGACGCCGGGGAGCAGATTGAGCCCCGACAGTCGCGCCACATAATCGGTACGCGGTCGGCGGGCGACCTCCTGCGGCGTGCCGGTCTGGACCATCCGGCCGTTCTCGATCACCACCAGCCGGTCGGCCAGCACTGCGGCATCGGTCGGATCGTGGGTGATCACGATCGTCGCTCCGGTGAAGCCGGCCAGATGCCGGCGCAACTCCCCCCGGATCAGCAGCCGGGTGCGGGCGTCGAGCGCGGCCAGCGGCTCGTCCAGGAGCAGCAGCCGGGGCTCGGGCGCCAGCGAACGGGCCAGCGCGACCCGCTGCGCCTGCCCTCCGGAGAGCTGCTGAGGCCGCAACGGAGCAAGATCACCGGCGTCCATCCGTGCCAACCACTCCGCGGCCCGCGCCCGAGCAACGGAGCGAGCGAGCCCTCGGGTCCGCAGCCCGAAGGCGACGTTGTCGAGCACCGTCAGGTGCGGAAAGAGCAGATAGTCCTGGAAGACCACCCCGACCGGCCGCTGGTAGGGCGGCAGCCAGACCCGGGTGTCGGCCAGGACCTGTCCGTCGACCAAGATCGACCCGCGCTGGGGTGCGAGCAGGCCGGCAAGCACGCGCAGGGTCGTGGTCTTGCCGGCACCATTCGGCCCGACCAGCGCGACCACCTCACCCGGTTCTGCGGTCACCTGCAGTTCAAGATCGAAATCGCCCCGTCGGACCTGGAAATCTGCTACCAGTAAGGGATTCAGCGCCTGGTCGCGAGCCGTCACCATTGGCGTACCCAGCGATCACGCAGCAGTGCCAGCACTGCGATCGACACCGCCAGCAGCAGGACCGACAACAGCAGGGCGGCATCCGGATCGGTCTCCAGCGCCAGGTAGACCGCCAGCGGCATGGTCTGGGTGGTGCCAGGGAAGTTGCCCGCGAAGGTGATCGTCGCACCGAACTCGCCCAGCGCCCGGGCCCAGGCCAACACGGCGCCGGCCGCGACGCCGGGACCGATCAGCGGCAGGGTGACCCGCCAGAAGACGACCGCCGGTCGCGCACCCAGGGTCTGGGCGGCGTCCTCGTAGCGGCGGTCGGCGGCCCGCAACGCCCCCTCGACCGACAGCACCAGATACGGCAGGGCGACGAAGGTCTGGGACAACACCACGGCGTACGGGGTGAACGGGAAAGCGAAGCCGGTGAGCTGATACAGCGGATGGCCGAGGATCCCCGACCGTCCGAGGACGGTGAAGAGGGCCACACCGCCGACCACCGGCGGCAGCACCAGCGGGACCGTGATCAACGCCCGCAGCGCCGACCGGAACCGGCCCTGCGGTCTGGCCAGGAACCAGGCCAGCGGCACCCCGAGAACCAGAGCCAGGACGGCTGCGGCGGTCGACGTGATCAAGGACAGCCGCAGGGCCGGCCAGGCATCGCTGCCGGCCAGGATCGCGCCCGTACGCGACCACGGCGCGCGGACCAGCAGGCCGACCAGCGGCAGCACCAGGAACGCGAGCCCGATCATCGCCGGTGTGATCAACACCGCCGGCAATCCGGCCGCACGCCCGGCGCCCGCCCCGCGGCTCACGGCGCGCCGAAGCCTGCCTGCTGCAGCACCTGCTCCCCGGGCCCGGTCACGTAACCGACGAACGCGGCGGCCGTAGCGGAGTTCCTGGACTCCTTGAGCGCGACGATCGGATACTGGTTGACGACCTTCTGCGCCTCGGGAAAGGTCACGCCCTGGACCTTGTCGCCGGCCGAGGAGACGTCGGTCCGATAGACCAGGGCCGCGTCCGCCTCGTTCTGCTCCACCTTGGTCAGGGCCGCCTTGACGTCGGTCTCGTAACTGACCGGCTTGGGCGTGATCCCGGCCAGGGTGAAGACCTGCTGGGCCGCCGAGCCGCAGGGCACCTGTTTGGCGCACAGCACGGTCTTCTTCGAGCTGTCGGCGAAATCCTTCAGGCCGGTGACCTTGGCCGGATTGCCCGGCGGGACAGCGATCTCCAGCGTGTTGGTCGCAAACAGCGTCGGGCCGGAAGCGTTGCCGGCGTCGGTGACCAGCTTCATCGTCTTCTGGTCGGCGGAGGCGAAGACATCGGCCGGAGCACCCTGGTTGACCTGGGTGGCCAACGTCGCACTCGAACCGAAGGAGAAGGTGACCTTGGTGCCTGGATGGGCCTTCTCGAAGTTCTTGCCGATCGTGGTGAACGTCTCGGTCAGGGACGCGGCGGCGAGCACGGTGATGTCGCCGCTGATCTTGCCGGATGCGCTCGGGGAGGCCGCGCCCGAGGCAGTTGGACCGGAGGTCGTCCCGGACCCGCTGTCGGAAGTGCCGCCGGAACAGCCGGCCAGTGCCACCATGCCGGCCAGGCCGATCACGGCAATCGGCCCACGGATCCATCGCTTCATGATCGTCACTACTCCTGACGCGCTCATGGTCGTGGCACCTCGACCACCACCGTCGTTGCCTTCACCGATGCCACGGCCAGGACGCCCGGTTCCAGTCCCAGCTCGTCGGCCGCCTCCGAACTCATCAGGGAGACGACCCGGAAGGGGCCGCACTGCAACTCGACCTGGGCCATCACGACATCCTTGGTGACCTTGGTGACCAGGCCGGTCAAGCGGTTCCGAGCACTCTCGGCGACCTGCTGGCCGCCGGTCGGTGCCGTGGCCACCTGGGTGGCCAGCCTGGCTAGATCCGCCCCGTCTATCTCGGTCGGTCCATCCCCCGCGATCGCGGCGAGACGCCCGGAGTCGATCCAGCGGCGGATGGTGTCGTCGCTGACTCCCAGCAGTCGGGCTGCCTGAGAAATCCGATATTGCGGCACCGATCCAGCGTACGGTATCCGCGTCTGCGGCGCATCCGATGCCTCAGCCGGAGCACATCAGTCGGCTGGGTACCCTGAGCCTCATGTGCGGCATCGTCGGCATCGTCTCGACCGAACCGGTCAACCAACAGATCTACGACGCACTGCTGACCCTGCAGCATCGCGGCCAGGACGCGACCGGGATCGTCACGATGGACGACACCACGTTCCACGGATCGAAGACCCGCGGCCAGGTCCGCGAGGCGTTCCGCACCCGGGACATGCGCTCGCTGCTCGGAACCGTCGGACTGGGCCACGTCCGCTACACCACGCGCGGTGATGCCGCCAACGAGCGCGAGGTGCAGCCGTTCTACGTCAACGCCCCGTACGGGATCACGTTGGTGCACAACGGCAACCTGACCAATGTCCGGGAGCTGGCCGATGATCTCTTCCACATCGACCGCCGGCACATGAATTCGACCAGCGACACCGAGATGCTGGTCAACGTGCTGGCCACGGAGTTGCAGTCGGTGATCAGCGGGATCGAGTTGGAGCCGGAGCAGATCTTCGCGGCGGTGCGCAAGACGCACGAGCGACTCGAGGGCTCGTACGCGGTGGTGTCGCTGATCGCCGGCTACGGCCTGCTCGCCTTCCGGGACCCGTACGGCATCCGCCCGTTGATCATCGGGCGACGGGATTCGATCAGGGTCCCGGGCCGCACCGAGTGGATGATCGCTTCGGAATCGGTTGCCCTGGAGACATCCGGCTTCACCGTCGTCCGCGATGTCGAGCCGGGCGAGGCGATCTTCATCGCCGAGAACGGCGAACTGTTCGCCCGGTCCTGCGCCGATCACGCCCGACTGGTGCCGTGTGCCTTCGAGTACATCTACCTCGCCCGACCAGATTCGATCATGAACGGCATCTCGGTGTACGCGGCCCGGCTGCGGCTCGGCGAGCGGCTCGCCGACACCATCGCCCGGCAGGTGCCGGCCGGCGACATCGACGTGGTCATGCCGGTCCCCGACACCGCGCGGCCGGTGGCGATCCAGGTCGCCCGCCGGCTCGGGATCGACTACCGGGAAGGCTTCTACAAGAACTTCTACGTCGGACGTACCTTCATCATGCCCGGACAGGCGCACCGGCGGCAGAGCGTACGACAGAAGCTCAATCCGATGCCGACCGAATTCGCGGGCCGGAACGTGCTGATCGTCGAGGACTCGATCGTCCGGGGCACGACGTCGACGCAGATCATCGAGCTCGCCCGGGCATCGGGTGCCAACTCGGTCACCTTCGCCTCTGCTGCGCCCCCGCTGCGCCATCCCAACGTCTACGGGATCAACCTGCCGACGCCTGAGGAATTCGTTGCCCACAACAGAACTGTCGAGGAGATCACGAAAGACCTCGGCGCCGACCGGCTGATCTACCAGGAGATCGACGATCTCGAGGCCGCGATCATCGAGGACTCGGACGTCAAGGAGCTCGAGCTGAGCTGCTTCACCGGCGACTACGTCACCGGCAAGGTCAGCGACGACTACCTCAGCTGGGTCCGCGAGACCCAACTCTCCTAGCCGCGCCGCCTGCGTCACAACACGCCGATCAAGATCGGCGGGTGCTGGAGGTCGTCCCAGATCCATCGGACGACGATGTATCCGAGTTCACGCAGTGCGTCCTCCCGTCGCTTCTCCCGGAAGACGGCGTCCCCGGGTGACTCGCCCGCCTTCAGGAGGCGCCCTTACTTGATCTTGCCAGTGCTACATCGCCGGCCGCCACGCCGTCGACCAGCGGGACAACCCGCGCAAGATCGGGCCTCGCTCCGCCGTGGACAGGCGATCCGCACCAAAAGCCGAGATCCGCACCAGCTGCAGCTGGTGCGGATCTCGGAAGGTAGTGCGGATCGGGGGACGTTACCGGTAGTCGCCCAGGTCGAACTCCTCCAGCGGCACGGCAGCACCGCTGCCGGAGCCGAAGTCGTAGTCGAACGGGTCGTAGCCGACCATCGAGTACGCCTGCGCCCGCGCCTCCGGAGTGGGCTCCACCCGGATGTTGCGGTAGCGCTCCAGGCCGGTACCGGCCGGGATCAGCTTGCCGAGGATGACGTTCTCCTTCAGACCGACCAGGGAGTCGGACTTGCCGTGGATCGCAGCATCGGTCAGGACCTTGGTGGTCTCCTGGAAGGAGGCCGCCGACAGCCAGGACTCGGTGGCCAGCGAGGCCTTGGTGATGCCCATCAGGACCGGACGACCCGAGGCCGGGGTGCCGCCCTCGGCCACCACCTTGCGGTTGGCGGCTTCGTACGACGGCCGGTCGACCAGGTCGCCGGCGAGCAGCTCGGAATCACCGGACTCGATCACCGTCACCCGGCGCAGCATCTGCCGGATGATGATCTCGATGTGCTTCTCGTGGATATCGGCACCCTGGGTCCCGTAGACCTTCTGGACCTCTTCCACCAGGTGCTCCTGCACCTTGCGGACACCGAGGATGCGCAGCACGTCCTGCGGATCCGGGGTACCGGCGGTCAACTGCTGACCGACCGTGACGTGATCGCCCTCGTCGACCAGCAACCGGACCCGGCGGCTGACCGCGATCTCGATCTTGTCGGAGCCGTCGTCGGGAGTGATGATCAACTTCTTGGAGCGGTCACCATCCTCGATCTCGACCCGGCCGGCGGACTCGGCGATCGGCGCCTTGCCCTTGGGCTGTCGGGCCTCGAACAGCTCGACCACACGCGGCAGACCCTGGGTGATGTCGTCGCCACCCAGCACACCACCGGTGTGGAAGGTACGCATGGTCAGCTGGGTGCCCGGCTCACCGATCGACTGCGCCGCGACGATACCGACCGCCTCGCCGACGTCGACCAGCTTGCCACTGGCCAGCGACCGGCCGTAGCACATCGCGCAGGTACCGGAGGCGGACTCACAGGTGAGCACGCTGCGGACCCGCACCTGGGTGATGCCGTTGTCGATCAGCAACTTGATGTTGACATCGCCGAGATCGACACCGGCCGGCAGCAGCACGTTGCCGTCGGAGTCCAGGACGTCGATCGCCAGGGTCCGGGCGTACACCGCGGTCTCGGCATGCTCGTCGGCGACGAGGACACCGTTCGACCCCTCGCCTCCCTCCCGGGTGGCGATGGTCTTGGTCAGACCACGCTCGGTGCCGCAATCCTCCTCGCGGATGATCACGTCCTGGCTGACATCCACCAGACGCCGGGTCAGGTAACCCGAGTCGGCGGTCCGCAGTGCGGTGTCGGCCTGACCCTTACGACCACCGTGGGTGGAGTTGAAGTACTCCAACACGGTCAGGCCCTCACGGAAGTTGGACTTGATCGGCCGCGCGATGATCTCGCCCTTGGGGTTGACCACGAGGCCGCGCATAGCGGCGATCTGCCGCATCTGCACCATGTTCCCGCGGGCGCCCGAGTGCACCATCATGTAGATCGGGTTGGCCTTGGAGAAGTTCTTCTCCATCGCCGTACCGAGCACGCTGGTGGCGTCGGTCCAGATCTCGATCAGTTCCTGGCGCCGCTCGTCCTCGGTGATCAGGCCGCGGTCGTACTGGGTGTCGATCTTCTTGGCCCGGTTCTCGTACTCGGACAGGATCTCGGCCTTGTCGGCCGGGGTCGACACGTCGCCGATCGAGACCGTCACGCCCGAGCGGGTCGCCCAGTGGAAGCCGAGCGCCTTCAGGTTGTCCAGGCAGTCGGCCACCTCGACCTTCGGGTAGCGCTCGGCCAGATCGTTGACGATCGTGCCCAGCTGCTTCTTGCCGACCTCGTGGTTGACGAACGGGTAGTCGTCCGGCAGCGCCTCGTTGAACAGCGCCCGACCGAGGGTCGTCTCCAGCAGGATGGTGCCATCGGCACGCAACTCCTGACCGGCCGGCGGGACGATGTCCCGCATCCGGATCCGGACCGGGGCCTGGACGTCGATCTCCTTGAGATCGAAAGCCATCTGGGCCTCGGCGACCGAGCCGAAGACCCGGCCGTCTCCCTTGGTTCCTTCGCGATCCATGGTCAGGAAGTAGCCGCCGATGATCATGTCCTGGGTGGGCATGGTGACCGGGCGGCCGTCGGCCGGCTTCAGGATGTTGTTCGTCGACAACATCAGGATCCGGGCCTCGGCCTGGGCCTCGGCGGACAGCGGCAGGTGCACAGCCATCTGGTCGCCGTCGAAGTCGGCGTTGAACGCGGTGCAGACCAGCGGATGGATCTGGATGGCCTTGCCCTCGATCAACTGCGGTTCGAAGGCCTGGATGCCCAGCCGGTGCAGGGTCGGTGCGCGGTTCAGCAACACCGGATGCTCGGCGATGACCTCTTCCAGGACGTCCCAGACGACCGGACGCTGACGCTCGACCATCCGCTTGGCGGACTTGATGTTCTGCGCGTGGTTCAGGTCGTCCAGCCGCTTCATCACGAACGGCTTGAACAGTTCCAGGGCCATCGCCTTCGGCAGACCGCACTGGTGCAGCTTGAGCTGCGGGCCGACGACGATGACCGAACGGCCGGAGTAGTCGACGCGCTTGCCGAGCAGGTTCTGGCGGAACCGGCCCTGCTTGCCCTTGAGCATGTCGGAGATCGACTTCAGCGGACGGTTGCCCGGTCCGGTGACCGGACGGCCGCGGCGACCGTTGTCGAACAGCGAGTCGACGGCCTCCTGCAGCATCCGCTTCTCGTTGTTGACGATGATCTCCGGTGCACCGAGATCCAGCAGTCGCTTCAGCCGGTTGTTCCGGTTGATCACGCGACGGTACAGGTCGTTGAGATCGGACGTGGCGAACCGGCCACCGTCCAACTGCACCATCGGGCGCAGATCCGGCGGGATGACCGGAACGGCGTCCAGCACCATCGCGTCAGCGGCGTTGCGGGTCTGCAGGAACGCGGACACGACCTTCAGCCGCTTCAGGGCACGGGTCTTGCGCTGGCCCTTACCGGTCTGGATGGTCTCGCGCAGGTTGGCGGCCTCGGCGTCCAGGTCGAAGGTCTGCAGTCGCTTCTGGATCGCGTCGGCACCCATCGAGCCCTCGAAGTACCGGCCGAACCGGTTCTTCATCTCGCGGTAGAGGATCTCGTCGCCCTCGAGGTCTTGGACCTTGAGGTTCTTGAACCGGTTCCAGACCGCGTCCAGCCGGTCCAGCTCGCGCTGGGCCCGGTCACGCAGCTGCTTGACCTCGCGCTCGGCGCCCTCGCGCACCTTGCGCTTGGCGTCGGACTTGGCACCCTCGGACTCGAGGGTCGCCATGTCCTCCTCGAGCTTCTTCATCCGGTTCTCGATGTCGGAGTCCCGCCGACCCTCGAGCTGCTTGCGCTCGGTGTCGATCTTGGCCTCCAGCGAACTCAAGTCGCGATGCCGCGCCTCGTCGTCGACGCCGGTGATCATGTACGCCGCGAAGTAGATGACCTTCTCGAGGTCCTTCGGGGCGATGTCGAGCAGGTAGCCCAGGCGGCTCGGGACACCCTTGAAATACCAGATGTGGGTGACCGGGGCGGCGAGCTCGATATGGCCCATCCGCTCGCGCCGGACCTTGGATCGGGTCACCTCGACGCCGCAGCGCTCACAGATGATGCCCTTGAAGCGGACCCGCTTGTACTTACCGCAGTAGCACTCCCAGTCCCGGGTGGGACCGAAGATCTTCTCGCAGAACAGGCCGTCACGTTCCGGCTTCAGGGTCCGGTAGTTGATGGTCTCCGGCTTCTTGACCTCGCCATAGGACCATGCACGGATCTCGTCGGCGCTGGCCAGACCGATCCGGATCGTGTCGAAGAAGTTCACATCGAGCACAGTGTCTGTCTCTCTTATCTCTTAACTAGCAGAGGTTGGTGTTGGCTCTTGGGACTGACCGTGGCGGTCAGACTTCTTCGACTCCGAGATCGGCGCCGGGGCGACGGGAGAGGTCGATGCCGAATTCGTCCGAGGCGCGGTAGTTGTCCTCGTCGGAATCCCGCAACTCGACCTCGGTGCCGTCGCTGGACAACACCTCGACATTCAGGCAGAGTGACTTCATCTCCTTGACCAGCACCTTGAACGACTCGGGGATGCCCGGCTCGGGGATGTTCTCGCCCTTGACGATCGCCTCGTAGACCTTGACGCGGCCCGGGATGTCGTCGGACTTGATGGTCAGCAGCTCCTGCAGGGCCCAGGCGGCGCCGTACGCCTCCAGTGCCCAGACCTCCATCTCGCCGAACCGCTGGCCACCGAACTGCGCCTTACCGCCCAGCGGCTGCTGGGTGATCATCGAGTACGGGCCGGTCGAGCGAGCGTGGATCTTGTCGTCGACCAGGTGGTGCAGCTTCAGCATGTAGATGTAGCCGACACCGACCGGATCCGGGAACGGCTCACCGGTCCGTCCGTCGAACAGCTTGGCCTTGCCGTCGGAGTTGACCATCCGCTGGCCGTCCCGGTTGGGCAGGGTGTTGGCGAGCAGACCGGTGATCTCCTCCTCGCGGGCGCCGTCGAAGACCGGCGTGGCCAGGCGGGAATCGCCCGGCACGTGAGTCAGACCGACCGTACGCAACCGCTCGGCCCAGGGCTCGTCGACGCCTTCGACGTCCCAGCCCTGCTTGCCGACCCAACCGAGATGGGTCTCCAGCACCTGGCCGACATTCATCCGGCTCGGCACACCCATCGGGTTCAAGATGATGTCGACCGGGGTGCCGTCCTCCAGGAAAGGCATGTCCTCGGCGGGCAGGATCTTGGAGATGACGCCCTTGTTGCCGTGCCGGCCGGCGAGCTTGTCGCCGTCCTGGATCTTGCGCTTCTGGGCGACGTACACCCGGACCAGCTGATTGACGCCCGGGGACAGCTCGTCGTCGGACTCGCGGTCGAAGACCCGGACACCGATGACGGTGCCGGACTCACCGTGCGGGACCTTCAGCGAGGTGTCGCGGACCTCACGCGCCTTCTCACCGAAGATCGCGCGCAGCAGCCGCTCCTCCGGGGTCAGCTCGGTCTCGCCCTTCGGGGTGACCTTGCCGACCAGGATGTCGCCGGTGCCGACCTCGGCGCCGATGCGGACGATGCCGCGCTCGTCGAGATCGGCCAGCATCTCTTCGCTGACGTTGGGGATGTCGCGGGTGATCTCCTCGGCGCCCAGCTTGGTGTCGCGGGCATCGACCTCATGCTCCTCGATGTGGATCGAGGTGAGGACGTCGTCCTGGACCAGCCGCTGGTTGAGGATGATCGCATCCTCGTAGTTCAGGCCCTCCCAGGGCATGAACGCGACCAGCAGGTTGCGGCCCAGCGACATCTCGCCGCCGTCGGTGCAGGGACCGTCGGCGATCGGCGTACCGACCTCGACGCGCTGACCGGCGGAGACCAGCGGACGCTGGTTGATGCAGGTGCCGTGGTTGGAGCGCTGGAACTTCTCCAGCTTGTAGACCTTGTAGGTGCCGTCGTCCTGGGCGATCTCGACCAGGTCGGCCGAGACCGACTGGACGACGCCGGGAGCCTTGGCAGTGGTCACATCGGCGGCATCGACCGCACCGCGGTACTCCATGCCGGTGCCGACGAACGGCGCCTCGGACTTGACCAGCGGAACTGCCTGGCGCTGCATGTTCGAGCCCATCAGGGCCCGGGACGCGTCGTCATGCTCCAGGAACGGGATCATCGCGGTCGCGACCGAGACCATCTGCCGTGGCGAGACGTCGATGTAGTCGACGTCGGCGGCGTGGATCTCGTCGGTCTCGCCGTGACGCTTGCGGACCAGTACCCGCTCCTCGGTGAAGCGGCCGTTCTCGTCGACCTGGGCGTTGGCCTGGGCGACGTCGAAGCGGTCCTCCTCATCGGCGGTCAGGTAGTCGATCTGGTCGGTGACCTGGCCGTCGACGACCTTGCGGTACGGCGTCTCGATGAAGCCGAACGCGTTGACCCGGGCGAAGCTCGCCAGCGAACCGATCAGGCCGATGTTCGGGCCCTCAGGGGTCTCGATGGGGCACATCCGGCCGTAATGGCTGGTGTGCACGTCGCGGACCTCCATGCCGGCCCGGTCACGGGACAGACCGCCCGGACCCAGTGCCGACAACCGGCGCTTGTGCGTCAGGCCGGCCAGCGGGTTGGTGTCGTCCATGAACTGGGACAGCTGGGAGGTGCCGAAGAACTCGCGCAGCGCAGCGGTCACCGGGCGGACGTTGATCAACGTCTGCGGGGTGATGGCCTCGACGTCCTGAGTGGTCATCCGGTCGCGGACGACACGCTCCATCCGGGACAGGCCCGTACGCAGCTGGTTCTGAACCAGCTCGCCGACGGTCCGCAGCCGGCGGTTGCCGAAGTGGTCGATGTCGTCCTCTTCGATCACCAGGTCGGTGCCACTGGTCGACGGCAGGCTCTCCTTGCCCTCGTGCAGCGCGACCACGAACTCGATCGTGGAGACGATGTCCTCGATGGTCAGCACCTGCTGGTCGAACGGCAGGTCGACACCGAGCTTCTTGTTGATCTTGTACCGACCGACCTTGGCCAGGTCGTACCGCTTCGGGTTGAAGTAGTAGTTCTCCAGCAGGGTCTGGGCGGCCTCACGGGTCGGCGGCTCGCCCGGGCGCAGCTTGCGGTAGATGTCCAGCAGCGCCTCGTCAGCGGTGGAGGTGTGGTCCTTCTCCAGGGTCAGCCGCATCGACTCGTACTCGCCGAAACGCTCCAGGATCTGGGCATCGGTCCAGCCGAGCGCCTTCAGCAGCACGGTGACATTCTGCTTGCGCTTGCGGTCCAGCCGCACGCCGACGGTGTCGCGCTTGTCGATCTCGAACTCCAGCCACGCACCGCGCGACGGGATGATCTTGGCGGTGAAGATCTCCTTGTCGGAGGTCTTGTCGGGGGTCTGCTCGAAATAGACGCCCGGGGACCGGACCAGCTGGGAGACGACGACCCGCTCGGTGCCGTTGACGATGAACGTGCCCTTGTCGGTCATCAGCGGGAAGTCGCCGATGAAGACGGTCTGGCTCTTGATCTCGCCGGTCTCGTTGTTCATGAACTCGGCGGTGACGAAGAGCGAGGCGGCGTAGTTGACGTCGCGCTCCTTGCACTCCTCGACCGAGTACTTCGGCGGCTCGAAGCGATAGTCGCGGAACGACAGCGACATGGTCTGGGAGAAGTCCTCGATCGGGGACAACTCCTCGAAGACCTCTTCGAGTCCTGACTTGGTGTTGACGTCGGTACGACCGGCGGCCAAATCGGCTTCGACGCGGGCCTTCCACACGTCGTTGCCGATCAGCCAGTCGAAGGACCGGGTCTGCAGATCCAGCAGATTGGGAACTTCGAGGGGCTCGTCGATCTTGGCGAAAGAGATCCGGCCGGAAGTCATGACAGGAGACTTCGTACGGGTTGAGGCGGTGCGCGAGGCGGCCAAGAGTGGTCCTTCCGAGAACTCGCGGGCGGTTCGGCGGGTTGCGTCTATTCAGTTGACAGTTACAAGCTGCGGGGGCGGACCGGCTCCGGTTCGCGTCCCGATCCCACGCACGCCAAACGACCCGTGTCAAGTGGATTCAAGTGAAACGGGTCGACGGAAAGCATGGGCGAAATAACAGAGTACAACGCGAGTCGCGGATTGTAAACCCCGACGGGCACGCCGCTCAAGGACCATCCGATCCGAGTCCTCGGTGACCCGGTTCGCACGAAGTGTCACAGCTGGTGTGAGGCACCTCGGGTCCGTACGCCATGTGAGCATACTCAACCCGGGTCCGCCTGCAAGGCGAAACACCGTAAGACGAAACGCCGCTGCCGCGGCCCCGACAACGGGACCGCGGCAGCGGTGTGTGCTTCTGATTCAGATCGTCACTTGACGGTGACGGTGGCGCCGGCGGCCTCGAGGGCCTCCTTCGCCTTGTCGGCAGCGTCCTTGGCGACCTTCTCCAGGACAGCCTTCGGCGCGCTCTCGACCAGGTCCTTGGCTTCCTTGAGGCCGAGGGAGGTGAGGGTGCGCACCTCCTTGATGACCTGGATCTTCTTGTCGCCGGCGGCCTCGAGGATCACGTCGACCTCGTCGGAACCGGTGTCCTCGGCGCCGGCGTCACCGGCACCACCGGCGGCCGGGGCCGCGGCGGCAACGGCGACCGGAGCGGCCGCGGTGACCTCGAAGGTGTCCTCGAACTTCTTCACGAACTCGCTGAGCTCGATCAGCGTCATCTCCTTGAAGGCGTCAAGGAGCTCTTCGGTGCTGAGCTTCGCCATGATCGGCGTCCTTCCTTAGTTCTCGTCTGCAGCGTCTGCTGCGGGGGTGCTGTCTTCCGCAGCGGGTGCTGCAGCAGTTTCGGTGGCTTCCGGCGCCGCGGCCTCGCCGGCGGCGGCTGTGCCGGCACCCGCGATAACTCCAGGGTCTTCCTGGGCCTTGGCTTCCAGGGCAGCGATCACGCGGGCTGCCTGGCTGAGGGGGGCGTTGAAGAGGGATGCCGCACCTGCCATGGTGCCCTTCATGGCACCGGCCAGCTTGGCAAGCAGCGTCTCCCTCGACTCGAGATCGGCGAGCTTGTTCACCTCGTCGGCGCTGAGGGTCTTGCCCTCGAGCACGCCGCCCTTGATCACCAGAAGCGGATTGGCCTTGGCGAAGTCCCTCAAGCCCTTGGCGACGGTGACCGGGTCACCGTCGATGAAGGCGATCGCGGTCGGGCCGGCGAGTTGCTCGTCGATCCCCTCGATGCCCGCTTCACGGGCTGCGATCTGGGTCAGGGTGTTCTTCGTCACGGCGTAGGTGGCGTCCTCACCGAGCGAGCGGCGCAGTTCGCGCAGCGACGCGACGGTGAGACCGCGGTACTCGGTCAACACGGCGCCGTTGGAGCTGGTGAACTTGTCCTTCAGCTCCGCGACGGCGGCTGCCTTGTCCGGCCTCGCCATGGGTCTCCCTTCGGTTTCTTCTCACCCGGTCGGCAAACTGCCGCCCGGCACCGAAGCCGATGGGCCTGTCCCAAACGCCCGGAAGCGAAGCGTCCCGGAAAACAAAAACGCCCCGGGTGCGCAGGCACCGGGGCGAACTACGTCGCAAGCGCATCGGTCAGGACGCGCCCCCGTCGTGGGAGCTTCCAGTCATACCTGCGCGGGTCGTTCCGATATCGGAACTCTTCGGATCCAGACGTGCGATCGACCAGCGGTCTTCGGTAGATCCAAGCCTACGACCCCGGACGACCGCGGCCAAATCCCTCCTGATCCTCCCTGTCGGATCCCCTGTCGGATCCTCACTAGCGGCACCCAGCGTTACGCGCACGTCCATGATCTCGTACGTGACCCGTTCCGGTGCGCTGATAGGTTCCCGAGCCGGTTGAGGCGACCGCGGACACGACCGGGATGGAGCACTACATGAGCACTGACCACGTACTGGTGATCGGCATCGACGGCGTCCGCTATGACAGTGTGCGCCGGCTGCCGACTCCTCATCTCGACAGCATCGCCGAACGCGGCTTCCTGGTCCCGACCCGGGTCAACGACGCCGGACCGACCATCTCCGGCCCGAGCTGGGCGACCGTGTTCACCGGTGTGCTCGCCGACCGGCACAGGATCTTCAACAACGATTTCCGCGGCAACATGCTGGCCGACTTTCCGGACGTCCTGACGCTGGCAGGCAGGCTGCGCCCCGGCATCGAGACCTGGGTCGGCGCGGCCTGGCCGCCGCTGGTCACCGCCGACAGCGGTGGGCCGCTGTTCGCGGGCGGCGGCGTCGGCCCGGGCCTGCCGGCAGAGCACGAGCCGGACTGGAGTGAGCTGGACGAGTTGATCACTGCGCAGGCGGCGCGGTTCATCGCCGAGCACGATGGCGGTGCCGGCAGCCTGCTGGTCTGTTATCTCGGCGCACCGGACGAGATAGCCCACCGGCACGGTGTCAGCACCTTGTACGAGGAGTCGATCATCGCCTCCGACCGCCGGATCGGCCGGCTCCTGGCGGCGATCGAGGGCCGCCGGGGTGAGGACTGGACGGTGATCGCCGTCACCGACCACGGCCACGTCGACGCCGGCGGTCACGGTGGCGAATCGCCGCAGGAGCGTACGGCCTGGATCGCCGCCTGTGGGCCGGATATCAGCCCCGCCCCTGATGATGACGCCCCCGACGACACCGACGGCACCGACGGTCAGCACCACTGGCCGCAACAGGCCGATGTCGCAGCCCATGCGATGGCCACCCTGCGCGCTCCCGCGGAGGCCTGGTCGTACATGACCGGCCGCCCCTTCACCTGGTGACCAGCCTGGTGAGCGACCTGGGTGACCGCCGTTGCGCGGCCTCCGCAGGCTCATCCGTCACAGCCGTATCAGGCGCCGACTCCCCTGAGATTGACCGGCAGCGAGTACCCACCTCAGAACCAGCCGAAACCAGACAACGGGTCACTCAGCGGTTTCTTTGGAAGCTCCAAGTTTCTCCTTGAGGACCACCCGATCCATTTGCCATCGAATGTCTCGAAAAGATAACGTCCCGGACCATGCCCCACCGTCGGGATGTCGGGGCATCAACCAGCGGGATCCTCGTTCCCCGCCGGCTGTGTTCATACCGAGGGGAGTCACAGCATGCGCGCATCCGGCCCGAAGCCGGCGGCGCGGCGCGCCGACCTCAGTGCGTCGAAGCCATCCAACCAAGCCAAGGTCACACCACGCCGGGCCGCTACGCCGGTCCCCGAGCCAGGAAGTGCCTTTCTGAAGCAGGCAGGCAGAACTACTGTCGGTCTGGCCGCGGGAGCGGCGATCGTCGGCGGCCTTGTCGCCGGCACCGCCCAGCCCGCCTCCGCCAATGTCGCCCACAAAGCGCCCACCCTGCACCAGGGCGATTCCGGGGCCATGGTCGTACGCCTGCAGCGCGAACTCAGCGCCAACGGCAAGAACGTTCCGGACACCGGATACTTCGGCAGCCAGACCAAGGCACGGGTCAACGCCCTGAAGGCCAGGCACGGCTGGCGTCAGAACGGCATCGCCGGTTACCGGGTGTGGAACGTGCTGCTGCACGACGGCCACAGCGTCTCCAGCCCGTCGTTGGTCCACAAGAGCAGCACCAAGCACAAGTCGAAGGCCAAGCACGCCAAGAAGGCCAAGGTCGTCAGCTCCAAGGCGGAGCTGAAGGCACTGAAGTACGCCAAGGCCCATCTCGGTGACAGTTACGTCTACGGTGCCGCCGGCCCGCACTCCTTCGACTGCTCCGGCCTGACCATGGCGGCGTACAAGTCGGCGGGGATCAAGCTGGCACACAACTCGACCACCCAGTACCGCCAGGTCAGGCATGTGTCGAAGTCCAACCTGAGACTCGGCGATCTGGTCTTCTTCTACGGCGGGCGCAGCCACGTGGCGATCTATGCTGGACACGGCAAGGTAATTCACGCCGGAGAGCCCGGTCAGCCCATCGAATACATCAAAATGAAGTACATGCCCTACAACGGCGCTGGTCGTCCGGCCTGATCACCCCCAGCTGATCTCGCCGGCGTCCCCCCGAGGGTCCTGGGCCTGTCGATCGACCGGGTTGTCCGGTCGCCTCCGCGACAGGCTCAGGGCCCATCTTCGTCTTCGGCCCCGTGGCCATCGGTTACCGTGACCGGCATGCCGATCCGCGAAGCCACCGAAGACGACCTCGATGAGATCGTTGCTTTGATCAAGGAACTCGCCGCCTACGAGAAGGCCCCGGACCAGGCCCGCGCCACCGTCGAGGATCTGCGCGCGGCTCTCTTCAGCGAGCATCCCCGCGTCTTCTGCCGGATCGCTGAGACCGACCAGCACGAGGTCGCCGGATTCGCCCTCTACTTCTACAACTTCTCCACCTGGGAGGGCCGCCACGGCCTCTACCTGGAGGATCTCTTCGTCCGCCCCGCCTTCCGGGGCCGCGGTTTCGGCGGCGCATTACTGCGGCATCTGGCCGGGATAGCCACCACGAACGGCTTCGCCCGGATGGAGTGGTCGGTGCTCAAGTGGAACACTCCGGCGATCGCTGTCTACGACCGAATCGGTGGCGTTGCGATGGAGGACTGGACCACCTACCGGCTGACCGGTACGGCGCTGGCCGAACTCGCGAACAAGGACTGACAACGACCGGCTCGGAAGAAATCTCCGCCGTCACGCTACGGTGACGTAACAAACCTGCGATCTTGGTCGCGAGGCAGTCGTTTCCGTGCCAGATTGAGGGCCGCAGTTCTCACCGGAAGAGGATCATGTTGCCCAACCGCACTCCTGGACGACGATTCACCGTCACGCCCCGTCTTCTCATCACGCCCCGTCTTCTCATCACACCCCGTCTTCTCATCACACCCCGTCTTCTCATCACACCCCGTCTTCTCGTGAAGCGTGGCCTGGCCGTCTCGGCGGCCCTGGCCATGCTCGCCACCGCCGCTTGCAGTTCCAACAGCGGCTCCACCTCCGAGGACGGTGGGTCGGGCGACACCGCCAAGACCATCCATCTGGCGCTCGGTCAGGACGTCGACACCCTGCTGCCGATGGACTCCAGCGTCGGTGACAACATCGGCGTCCTGGACGTCGTCTTCGACGGGCTGGTCCGCTACGACGCCAAGACCGGCAAGCCGTACAACTACGTCGCCCAGAGCATCCAGACCAAAGACAACTTGGTCTGGACGATCAAGATCAAGGACGGCCTGACCTTCTCCAACGGAGAGCCGGTTGATGCGGCATCTTTCGCCCGCTCCTGGAACTACTCCGCGTACGGCCCCAACGCGATGGCGAACAACTACTACTTCAAGCGCATCAAGGGCTACGACGCCATGCAGGGCGAGACCGATGACGACGGCAACGTGACCGTCAAGCCGAAGGCCAAGTCGCTGTCCGGGCTGAAGGTCATCGATCCGCAGACCCTCCAGGTGACCCTCACCGCGCCGTTCGCCGGCTTTTCGATCATGCTCGGCTACACCGGCTTCTATCCGGCCGCCAAGGCCTGCATCGCCGACATCAAGGCCTGCACGAAGAAGCCGATCGGCAACGGTCCGTTCGTGATCGACAACTGGAACCAGGGCACCGAGCTGACCGCGAGCAAGCGCAAGGACTACAAGCTCTCCGAGACGCCGAACTACGACAAGATCGACTGGAAGGAGTACGCAGGATCCAGCTCCTGGCCGGACTTCCAGGCCGGCGATCTCGATCTCGGTGCGCCGCCGCCCGAGCAGTGGCAGCAGGCCAACAGCGATCCCGACCTCAGCTCCCGCAAGGTCACCAAGGAGACCGCAGACCTGACCTATCTCGGCTTCCCGCTCTACAAGAAGGGGCCGTGGGACAGCATCGACTTCCGCAAGGCGATCTCGATGGCGATCGACCGGCAGAAGGTGATCAACGCCGTGATCCCGGGTCAGTCGGTGCCGGCGACCAGCTGGGTCGCGCCGAACATTCCGGGCGGCAAGGCAGGTACCTGTCAGTGGTGCACGTTCAACCCGACTGCCGCCAAGGCGGCGCTGGCCAAGGCCGGCGGCTGGCCGGCCGGACAGACGCTCAACATCTACCTGGGCAAGGACGACACCTCCGAGGCGTACTTCAAGGCCATCGGCGACCAGATCACGCTCAACCTCGGCATCAAGTACAAGCTGATCCCCAGCGAGGACTTCTTCGCCGAGCGCAGCGCCCGCAAATTCGACGGCGCCTTCCGCAACAACTGGTTCCCCGACTACCCGCTGAACGAGAATTTCCTGGCCGAGGTCTACGCCAGTGGCGATCCGAAGAACGGCAACACCAACTTCGGGTACTACGACGCGGCCTTCGAGAAGGCGATCAAGGCCGGCGACGACGCACCGGACATCGACACCGCAATCACCAAGTACGCCCAGGCCGAGCAGGTGCTGGCCAAGGATTTCCCGACAATCCCGCTCGACTACTCCAACTCGGTCACCTTCTACAGTGACCGGGTGGACAACGTGGCGATCAATCCGTTCAGCGGCGCGACCGAACTCCGGCTGCTGAAGTACGTCGGCTGACCGAAGAACGCCCTGATCGATCTTGGTTTCCTACGTCATCAGGCGGGTGCTGCTCGGGCTGTTCACCGTACTGCTGGTCCTGCTCCTGCTGCACCTGCTGACCACTCTGGCGATCCAGTTGAACGGCAACCCGGCGTTGGCGTTCTTCGGTGATCACGTCCCGACCGCATCCCAGTTGCATGCCGTCGAGGTCCGCTACGGGCTGGGGGATTCCTGTTACCAGCAACCGGGAAACCCCTGCCTCGGCCCGTTCTGGCACCGGCTGTCGGAGTACGCCCACGGCGACTTCGGCACCGACCTCGAGGGCCGGCCGCTGACCGACCTGCTGGCCCAGGCGCTGCCCAACACGCTGCGGCTGTTCGTGATCGTGACGATCACCTGGTTGATCATCGGGATGTTGCTCGGCTCGGTCGCGGCGCGCTTCCGCGGCCGCCCGATCGATCACTCGATCCGGCTGACGTCGGTGCTGATCGACGCCTTCCCGGTGTTCGTGATGCTGGTTGTCTACCGCTTCATCTTCACCGTGCCGCTGACCACCTGGGCCCGCCGGACCTTCGGCTCGGACTCGATCCCGGCGCTGCTCTTCAAACCGTCCTACAGCGAGGAGCACCCGTGGCTGACCTTGATCATCCCCGGGCTCCTGCTCGGCCTGACCGGGTGTGCGCCGTTCTTGCGACTGGTCCGGGCAGCGCAGTTGGAGAACTACAACGCCGAACACGTACGGACCGCCCGCTCCAAGGGGCTGAGCAATGCCCACGTCACCGCGTACCACATCGTGCGGAACTCATCGGTCCCAGTGGTCACGGCCGTCGGCTTCGTCTTCGCCGACGCCTTGTCCGGTGCGGTGATCACCGAGGGCGTGATGAACATCCGCGGGATGGGCAACCTGCTGTGGCAGTCGGTGCAGAAGAGCGACGTCTCCGTGGTGGTCGGCATCGTCACGATCCTGTCGGTGGTGACGATCGGCGTGATGCTGCTGGTCGACCTCGCCTACGCCGCGCTCGACCCGAGGATCCGTCTTGACTAGCGCCGCCGTCGATCTGGAAGTCGTCACCGACCAGCCGGGCGGGACCTGGGCGACGGTCGGCCGGCACATGCTGCGCCGCCCCGACGTGATCCTGGCAACCCTGGTCAGCCTGTTCTTCATCGTGGTCGCCGCGTTTCCGGGGCTGTTCAGCCGGACCGATCCACAGCACTGCGACATCAGTGTCGCCAAGATCAAGCCGCAGGGCTTCGGGCATCCGCATCCCTTCGGCACCGATCCATCCGGCTGCGACGTGTTGGCCCAGCTCGCCCACGGCGCCCGCCCGTCGTTGTTGTTGGCGTTCACCGTCGTCGGGGCTTCCTTGATCATCGGGATCGCTCTGGGGCTGTTGTCCGGCTTCTACCTCGGCTGGGTGGACGCGGTCGTGTCCCGGCTGCTCGAGGTCTTCCTGGTCATCCCGCTGCTGCTGGCCGCGCTGCTGCTGCTGTCGCTGTTCCGCAACATCGACGCCGGAGACGGAGACTTCGCCACCATCGTGCAACCGGCGATCGTGCTCACCGGATTCGGCTGGATGGGCTACACCCGCTACGTCCGGGCGGCGGTCCTGGAGTCGAAGAACCTGGACTACGTACGGGCCGCCCGGGCGCTGGGCGCCTCGGACCTGCGGCTGATGTTCAGCCACATCCTGCCGAACGCCATCGCCTCGGTGACCGCTCTCGTACCGACGGCCATCGCAGGGGTGATCTCGGCCGAGGCCGTGCTCGCCTTCCTCGGAATCGGAGTCCGGCCGCCGGCGATCAGTTGGGGCATCATGATCAGCAGCGGGGCTCCTTGGTTCACCGGCGGATATCCGTACCTGCTGCTGTTCCCGCTGGGCTGCCTGCTGGCGACCGTGCTGTCCTTTGTGGTGATCGGCGACAACCTCCGTGACGCCCTCGACCCGAAACTCAAGTGATCATGACCGAGACGCTGACCGACACGCGCGCCGACCGGGCAGTCGCGCCACTGCTCGAGGTGGACGACCTGCATGTCGAGTTCCGGAGCGGACGCGAGGTCGTCTCCGCGGTCAACGGCGTGACATTCACGCTCGAGGCCGGCCGCACGCTGGCCATCGTCGGCGAATCCGGCAGCGGCAAGAGCGTCACCGCGCAGGCGATCATGCGACTGCTCCAGACACCGCCGGCCAGGATCAGCGGCGGCGAGATCCGCTTCCGCGGCCAGGACCTGCTCGCACTGCCCGAGCCGGAGCACCGGGCGGTCTGCGGCGAGCACATCGCGATCGTCTTCCAGGACGCCCTGGCCGCCCTGAATCCGGTCTACACGGTCGGGTTCCAGCTCACCGAGGCACTGCGATCCAGGCGGCACGTTCCGCGGTCCGAGGCCAGGAACCGGGCCGTCGACCTGCTGGACCTGGTCCAGGTGCCGAATCCCCGGCAGCGGATCAAGGAGTATCCGCACCAGTTCTCCGGCGGCATGCGGCAACGGGTGATGATCGCGATGGCGCTCGCCCTGGAGCCCGAGGTACTGATCGCCGACGAGCCGACCACCGCCCTGGACGTGACCGTGCAGGCCCAGATCATGCGGCTGCTCGGCGAGATCCAGGCCGAGCGGGAGATGGGGCTGATCCTGATCACCCACGATCTGGGGGTCGTCGCCGAGGTCGCGGACCAGGTCAACGTGATGTATGCCGGGCGGATGGTCGAGGCCGCCCCGGTCGAGGAGATCTTCGCCCGCCCGGCGCATCCGTACACCGGTGCCTTGCTGCGCTCGATCCCGCGGTTGGACCAGAAGGGCCAGCAACTCGAGGCGATCGGCGGCCGGCCGCCCGAGCTCAGTCACATCCCTTCCGGCTGCCCGTTCCACCCCCGCTGCCCGCGCGACGAGGACGTCTGCCGGACCGATCCCCCGCCGCAACTGCGCGATCTCGGCGACGACCGGTACGCCGCCTGCCACTTCGCCGAGGAGTCACAAATCCCCTGATTTCTGCGGCGTGTCGTCGGGGCTGACGGATCACGTCCGACGACACGCCGCGCAGATTGAGGAATATGTGACCCCTCGGCCGGTGGGGCGTGGGTGACGGGCGGGCCGATACCGTTGGCGCATGCGGCTGGGCGTACTCGACATCGGTTCCAACACCGGACACCTGTTGGTGGTCGATGCCCACGGCGGGGCGGCGCCGTTGCCGGCGTTCTCGATCAAGGAGCCGCTACGGCTGGCCGAACACCTCGATTCCGACGGCGCGGTCACGCCGACCGGGATCAGCGCGCTGACTGAATTCGCCGCTACGGCCGTCCGCGCCGCCGAGGACAAGGGCTGTGAGGAGATGCTCGGCTTCGCGACCTCTGCGGTCCGCGATGCCGTCAACACCGATGCCGTACTGGACCGGGTGCGGGAGCGGACCGGGGTCGCGATCTCGGTGCTGTCCGGTGAGGACGAGGCGCGGCTGACCTTCCTGGCCGTACGCCGCTGGTTCGGCTGGTCGGCCGGCCGGCTGGCGGTCTTCGACATCGGCGGCGGCTCGCTGGAGATCGCCGCCGGACCGGACGAGGCGCCCGACGCGGCCTGGTCGCTGCCGCTCGGCGCGGCGCGACTTGCCCGCTCGCGGCTGGGGTCACCCCTCGACGAAGGGTCGCTGCGGGACCTGCGGAGGTCGATTCGCGCCCAGATCGCCCACGACGCCGGTCACCTGCTGCGGGGCGGCTCGCCGGACCGAGCCGCGGCGACATCCAAGACATTCCGCTCGCTGGCGCGGATCTGCGGCGCCGCACCGAGTGCGGAAGGCCCGCTGGTGCGGCGCGTGCTGCCGCGCGAAGAGCTGCGGAACTGGGTCGCGAAGCTGATCGACATGTCCTTGGAGGAGCTGTCCGGACTGCCCGGAGTCTCCAGCAGCCGAGCCCACCAGATCGTCCCCGGCGCACTCGTGGCTGAGGCCTGCATGGACATCTTCGAGTTGCCGGAGCTCGAGCTCTGCCCGTGGGCGCTGCGCGAGGGCGTCATCCTGGAGCGCTTCGACCAGATGAGCGTCATCGGGCAGTCGTAGACCCGGTTCGGGGGCGGGCGCCCCGCTTGACGGATAGATTACCGATCGGTTTACTCCGCCCGCAGCCGCTCCGACAGGCCGAACGCTGGCTTGCCGATCGCACCGCCTACTGGAGCGCGACGCTCGATCGCCTCGGCGAGCTGGTCGAGACCAGGCAGCCACCGACGAAAAGGTGATCATGACCGCGAGTACAAGACTGGTGCGCCATTTCCGGGCGTCCCGCCAAGATCTGTTCCGCGCCCGGACGGACCCGGAACTGCGGGTCGGTGGTACTCCCCCAATCCGCAACTGAGCATCGAATTCAAGGGGGTGGTAGCTGCCCGCCATTCGTACGAGTTGATCATGGGCGGCAGCTACACGGCCCGTGGCAGCCACCGTGGCTCACTCATCGTGATCTTGTCGACCCGACCGAGGCGGACGGGCATACCGAGGGCTGGGACCTCGAGTTCAACCGGCTGGCGATCTTGCTCGGTCGGGACCGCTGAACCGGTCGACCACGAGCCGGACCCGCGCGTCGTGGTTCGGCCCCGAGAGTCGGCCGGCACGGCCCAGCATCGCCAGCCCGTGCAGCGCGCTCCACACAACCTCGGCAAGGATCCCGGGGTCGTCCGGGCCCGCCGCCGGCGTCACCGACTCTTGCACCGCGGCAAACGCGTCCCTCAACGGGGCGGGTGAGCCGGGGTCGGCGAAGACCAGTGTCGTCGGCGCCGTGAACATGATCCGGTAGAGCTCGGGATTCGCCTCGGCGAAGCCGAGATAGGCTTCGGCCAGCCGTAACAGGAGCGTCCGCGGCGCCCGTGCAGTCCCCCGGCGGTCCCGGATCGCCGCACCGAGCTCCCGAGCGCCGACCAGGGCCAGCGCAGCAGCGATGCCGGCCTTGCCATCCGGGAAATGTGAATACAGCACAGGTTGGCTGTACTCGATCGCCTCCGACAACCGGCGGGTGGTCACGGCCTCCCAGCCGTCCCGCTCGGCCACCTCACGGGCCACCCGGAGGATCCGCTGCTCCCGCTCTGTACGCTCCCGGGCTCGTCGATCGGATATCGCCATGGCAGACAATCTAGCACCGCTAGACATTGTTGCGCCCCGGTCGTAGTATCGCTCGTATTTCTAGCACTGCTACCATACGGAGCGAACCATGCACCTCATCGGACTGATACTGGTCTGGCTGCCCTGCGTCATGATCATCTACGTGGGAATCATGTATCTGTTGAAGAATCAGGCCAACGCGGCTGGCTTCGGGCTGCCGAACCTCCCGGATCCTCCGGCTCGGGGATGGTGGCAGCTGAAAGGCGTACGCGACATCGCCAGTGGCATCGCGCCGATCCTGGTGATGTTCGTCCAGCCGGCAGCGCTGCCCTGGGTGTTCATGGTCGAGACGCTGATCCCGATCGGCGACATGTCCGTCGTGCTGGCGAACCACGGCAGTCGGGCCCGCGCCCTCGGTGTCCACGGCCTGACCGCAGCGGTCATGATCATCGCCGTCGTCCTGCTGTGGCTGGGCTGAGGACCCCGTACGCCTCAGGATCGACCCACAGTCCGTCTGCGGGCTGATCTTGGGCCCCGACGGTGATGATCGCCGGCAGGCTGCACCCCGCCGGATCCTACGTTGCAGGAGCCGGCCCGATCCCGGGTCGGTCCCCACGTCGATCCAGGAGGATCAGATGCCAAAGAAGTCAACCATCGCGCGAGTGGCGGCCGCCGGAGCCGTCGCGGTCGGTCTCGCCAGTGTCGCCATGACGCCCGCTGCTCACGCAACGGACAACTCACCGTGCGGAGCGAAATTCCACCATGCCGGAACGACGGTCCAATACTGCAAGCTGTGGCGCGGGAACGTCCCCGTCCTGAACAGTTCGTGGACCAAGGTCGGCACCCTGGTCGACGGCGGCTCGGCGAACTGGTTCGAGTGCCAGGCGAAGGGCGGTGAATACACCTATCAGGGAGACAAGAACGACTGGTGGGCCTACACCGAGGCCGACAACGGCAAATGGGGCTGGGTCTCCGAGGTGTTCTTCTCCGGCGGCAACAACAACGAGCGCGACGCCGGCCTCCGCCTCTGCTAGCCGGCCTTTCGCCGAAGGGTCACATTTTCACTGACGCGTGCGGCATGTCGCGGATCCGGGTCAACCGGTCTCCACGACACGCCGCACAGATTGAGGATTATGTGACCCCTCGGCGGGTTTGGTGCGACCTTCGCCCAACAGCCGCACCAGATGCTGCGAGCCGCACCGTATGTGCACGGTGCGGCTCGCAGGAGGTGGTGCGCGGGTGGCTGACGGGCAGGCGCCCGTCACCCGGTCAGGCGGGGAGCTTCGTGTCGCTCGGGTCGACCTGGATGCCCGGGCCCATCGTCGTGGACACGGTCACCTTCTTCAGGTACTTGCCCTTGGAGCTGCTCGGCTTGAGCCGCAGTACCTCATCGAGAGCGGCGAAGTAGTTCTGCGTCAACTGCTCCGTGCTGAACGACGCCTTGCCGATGATGAAGTGCAGATTCGAGTGCCGGTCGACCCGGAACTCGATCTTGCCGCCCTTGATGTCGGACACGGCCTTGGCCACATCCATGGTGACAGTGCCGGTCTTCGGGTTCGGCATCAGACCACGCGGACCGAGCACGCGGCCGAGCCTGCCGACCTTGCCCATCAGATCCGGGGTGGCGACGACCGCGTCGAAGTCCAGGTAGCCGCCGGCCACCTTGTCGATCAGCTCGTCGGAGCCGACCTCGTCGGCGCCCGCTGCTTCGGCCTGGGCGGCCCGATCCCCGGTGGCGAAGACGAGGACCCTTGCCGTCTTGCCGGTTCCGTTGGGGAGATTCACGGTGCCGCGGACCATCTGGTCCGCCTTCCGCGGGTCGACACCCAGCCGCATGGCCACATCGACGGTTTCGTCGAATTTGGCCGAGCTGCCTTCCTTGGCCTTGGTCAGGGCTTCAACCGGGTTGTGGAGCTCCTCCGGGTTGATCTTCTCCGCGGCTGCGTTGTAGTTCTTGCTGCGCTTCATGGCTAGTTACCTCTCAACTAGTTCTGGTGCGGGCCGCGCCGGCCCTCCCAGGGTGAGCAATCCCTCGTACGAGAGATCACTTCTCGACGGTGACACCCATCGAACGGGCGGTGCCCTCGACGATCTTCATGGCGCCTTCAACATCGTTGGCGTTCAGATCGGGGAGCTTGGTCGTGGCGATCTCGCGGACCTGGGCGGCGGTGATCTTGCCGACCTTGGTGGTCAACGGGTTGCCGGCACCCTTGGACACACCGGCGGCCTTCTTGATCAGTTCCGCGGCCGGCGGGGTCTTGGTGACGAACGTGAAGCTGCGGTCTTCGTAGATGGTGATCTCGACCGGAATCACGTTGCCACGCTGGGATTCCGTCGCGGCGTTGTACGCCTTGCAGAATTCCATGATGTTGACGCCGTGCGGACCGAGGGCGGTACCGACCGGTGGCGCGGGAGTCGCGGCGCCCGCTTGCAGGGCCACCTTGACCAGCGCCGCAACCTTCTTCTTGGCGGGCATAACTTAGGGTCCTTACCTACTGTTGTCTCCTGCGGACCGGGATGGTCCGGCAGGCTTTCTTGCAATCCGGTACAGCGCCATTGCCGTACCGGAAATTCCTGGGTCCTTGGTCAGGACAGTCAGACCTTCTGGATCTGGGCGAAGGTCAGGTCGACCGGGGTCTCCCGGCCGAGGATCTCGACCAGCGCCTTGATGCGCTGGGCATTGGCGTTGATCTCGGTGATCGTGGCGTGCACCCCGGCGAACGGGCCGTCGATGACCATGACGGAATCGCCCGGGGTGAAGTCAGCGACCTCGACCTTCTTCTTCTTGCGGGTCGGGGTCTCCTTGTTCGCGGTCGCTGCGGCGACCACGGCCGGGGCCAGCATCTTCTCGACCTCGTCCAGGCCCAACGGAACCGGATTGTTGGAGTGCCCGACGAAGCCGGTGACCGACGGCGTGTGCCGCACGGTCGACCAGGACTCGTCGGTCAGGTCCATCCGGACCAGCACGTACCCGGGCAGCGTGGTCCGCTTGAGAGTCTTGCGCTGGCCGTTACGGATCTCGGTGACCTCTTCGGTGGGGACCACGATCTCGTGGATGTAGTCCTCCATGTTGAGCGAGGTGACCCGGTTCTCCAGATTCTGCTTGACGCGGTTCTCCATGCCCGAATAGGTGTGCACGACGTACCACTCGCCGATCTTGGCGCGCAGTTCGGACCGGAAGGCCTCGAGCGCTGCCTCTTCGGCGGCGTCGGCGTCCTCGGCTGCCTCGTCCTCCTCCGCCTCAGCGGCCTCGTCCTCCTCGGTGCGGAAGTCGAGGTTGATGTCGGAGTCGGTGTCGGAGAAGGAGTCGCCGCCGAAGTCGAGGTTGATGTCGACATCAGAACTGTCCGAGCCGAAGCTGTCGGAGCCGAGATCGACCTCGAACTCCTGCTCCTGCTCGGTGCTCTGGTCACCATCCTGCCGCTCGACCTGCTGGCCGTCGTCGGTCTGGGGGCTTTCCAGCGACTCGCTGCCTTCGGGCTGGAGACCCTCGGGCTCGGAGTTCGTGGGAAAGTTCTCTGACACGTCGTTCTCTCCGTCGTTCGATTCGTACTCGCGGTCGTTGCCTGCGCTTTGCTCGGTCATCAGCTGAACACCCTCAGCATCACCCATCCGATGCCGTAGTCGAGGCCGGCCACGATCGCGATGATGATCAGCACGAAGACCAGCACCACCACGAAGTAGTTCAGCAACTGCGGCCAGGTCGGATAGACGACCTTCTTCAGCTCCGAGACCGACCCCTGGATGAAGCTGATCGGTCCGCCGCGGCCGGTCGATTCCTTGCGAGCGCGCTGTTTGGGAGTGGCGCGACCTTTGCGACCGCCCCCGGTCCCGGACGTCGCCGTCTCGGTGTCGCCGGCCGAGCGGGACTTGGCTGCGGCGCCGACCGCCACCAGTTCGCGATCGCCGTCCTCGTCCTCGTCGCCGTCCTCGTCCTCGTCGCCGTCCTCGTTTTGGTCGTCGCCTTCGTCATCGACGTCGGACCCGTCGAACTCGTCCTCGCGGTCGTCCAACGCGTCCAGCTCGGCCAACTCGTCGTTTTCAGGGGTGCCGGAGTCCGACTCGGACAGGCCCTTGTCGGGCGCCGGATCCGTGTCCTTCTCTTCTGCCACGTCCTGATTCCTCACTCGGTCGGTGCCCACGCGCTCGCCTGACTCGGAGGGCGGACCTCTGCTTCGCAGGGCATGAGGGACTCGAACCCACAACCTTCGGTTTTGGAGACCGATGCTCTACCAATTGAGCTAATGCCCTACGGCGGATGTCCACGCCCGACCGAGCCCGTTCAAGGGCGCGACCGACCATGGTGCAACCACCAAGATGAAGAGTGTACGCAACCGGGCTCCCAGATGCGAACTCGACGGTTCACAGGCTCCCCAGGTATGGGATCGGATTCTACTCGCCCGAGGTCGTCCGCCCGGGTCCCGCACGACTACCCTGGCGCGATGACGGGCCAACGGCCAGTCAGCGGGTTCCGGAAGGATTGGTGGCCATCGTGGGCCTCGCCAGGTTCCTGGCCAAGCGCATCGTCGCTGTGGCCGTCACCGCTGCAGTGATGGTGGCCGTGGCGTACCTGCTGATCTATGCCGCGCCCGGCGCGCGGCCCGGAGGGGACCAGCCGCTGTCCGTGCAGGTCCTGCGGTCCGTGTGGCAGACGGTGACGCTGGACTTCGGTCCCTCGTACGGGAATCCGGCGATGTCGATCCGGCATCAGTTGGCCAGAGCGTTCCCGATCAGCGCCATCCTGACCATCGGATCGATGACTTTGGCCCTTCTGGTCGGCATCCCCCTGGGTGCGCTGGCTGCGCTCAAGCGCAACACCTGGATTGACGGAGCGCTGACGACCCTGTCACTGGCGGGGCAGGCGATCCCCGCCTATACCCTCGGCGTGATCCTGATCCTGATCTTCGGGGTCTGGGCCCCGGGCATTCTTCCGATCAACGGATGGGGCACCGTCGGCGAGGCAGTGTTGCCGATCATCGCCCTGTCGGCCGGCAACGTCGGGATCATCACCCGCTATATGCGCAGCTCGATGATCGAAACCCTCCGGAAGGATTACATCCGGACGGCCGAGGCCAAGGGCATCCGGCGTGAGCCGCTGGTCATGCGCCACGCGTTGCGCAACTCCCTGACCGCGTTGACGACCGTGGTCGGGCCGACCTTCGCCTTCACCGTGGTCAGTGCGGTCTGGGTCGAGCAGATCTTCTCGATCCCGGGCATCGGCAGCCTGATGAGCACCGCCTTCCCGACCAAGAACGTCCCGCTGTCGATGACCTCGATCTATCTGCTGTCGCTGATGGTGCTGTGCATGAACATCATCGTGGATCTGCTCTATCGGGTCTTCGACCCGAGGGTGACCCTCGGCTGACCTGTCACGGCAATCGCGATCAGCCGTCGGATTCGGCCGTTCAGTCGTCCGATTCAGCATGGGCGATGCTCGATAGCTGTCGCCAGACCAGCGCGAGAGTGATGCCGGCGCCGGCGAAGGCGAACCAGAACGGGGCGACGACCCCCCACTTCTCGGCGATCATCCCACCCAGCGCCTGACCGGCGATGATCCCGGCGTAGACGCTCATCATGTAGACCGCGCTGACCCGGCCCTGGAACCGGCGCGGTACCGCCCGCTGCCGGACGGTGTTGGACACCGTGCCCCAGACGAAGGCGTACGCCCCGAACTCGACCATGATGGCGATCGCCAGCCAGCCGGCCGTGGTCAGCGCGAAGGCAGCGTGGGTGAGCACCTCCAGCAGCAGGCAGGCCCGCATCAGGGTCGCCAACGAGAAGCGCAGCTCGAGCCGGCCGTAGAGCAGCGTGCCGATGATGCCGCCGACGGCCGAGCCGGTGGTGAGCAGGCCGAAACCGACCGAACTCATGCCCAGCCGGTTCTTCGACCACAGCACCAGCACCGACCAGGCCGCCGCCCAGGTGATGTTGAAGGCCAGGATGACCAGCGCCAACGTCCGTACGGCGGCATTGGCCCACACCCAGCGAAGTCCCTCGCCGATATCGCGCAGTACATGGGTCCGCTGCCCGTCCTCGCTGCCGGACGCCAGCCCGGATACCAACTCCGTCTCCGATCCGGAGGCGGCGATCCGCGCGACCAGCAGCACCGACAGCAGTACGCAGACGACCTGGACCACGAACGGCCAGGCAGCGCCGACCGCGAACAGGAAGGCGCCGACCGGCGGGCCGACCAACTGGTTGCAGGTCAGGAACCCGGCCTGCAGTCGCTGGTTGCCGGTGCCGAGATCGTCCCTGGGCACCAGCATCGGCAACAGGGTCGAGGTCGTCGTGTCGGCGAAGACCTCGGCCACCCCGTAGAGCAGCATCACCACCAGGACCACGGTGATGCTGACCTTGCCGGTGAAGATCGTCACGCACAGAGCGGCGACCACCAGCGATCGCAGGGTGTCGGCGATCATCACCACCTTGCGCCGGTCCAGCCGGTCGGCGAGTGCGCCGGCCCACAGACCGAAGAACAACCACGGCAGTTTCTGGACCAGGGCCGCCATCGCGACCAGGAAGGCGGAGTGGGTCTGCGAGGCCACCAGCAGCGGACCGGCGGCCACCGCGATTCCGTCGCCGATGTTGCTGGTCCAGGATGAGGCCAGCAGCCAGCGGAATCGTCGCCCCATCCGCGCTGGGACGATCGTTTCCACCAGGGAGCCACAAACGGGTGAGCTTACCGATTCCGTTGCCGGATCGAGCGGGATTCATCCCCGCAGCAGCTTGGTGACCGCGGCGAGCAGCACGCAGGTGGCCACCCCGTCGATCGCGGCGGTCACCTGGTCCAGCGGCGGGAAGGTGGGCGCGATCCGGATGGTGCGATCCTGCGGATCCTTGCCGTACGGATGGGACGAGCCGGCCGGGGTGAGCGCGATCCCGGCCTCCTTGGCCAGCCGGACCACCTCGGTCGCGGTGTTCTCGACGACGTCCAGGGTGACGAAGTAGCCGCCGTGCGGCTGGGTCCAGGTGGCCACGCCGTACGATCCGAGCCGATCGCCCAGGATCCTTTCCACGGCGTCGAATTTCGGGGCGATGATCGCTCGGTGCCTGCGCATCAGGGCCCGTACGCCGTCGGCATCCTTCAAGTAGAGCGCATGCCGTAGGTGGTTGGTCTTGTCCGGGCCGATGGTCCGTTTGGACAGGTGCTTCAGATACCAGGCGACGGTCGCGGGTGAGCCGCCGAAGAAGGAGACTCCGGCACCGGCGAAGGTGATCTTGGAAGTGGAGGCGTAGACGAAGACCCGGTCCGGGTTTCCGGCCTCGGCTGCCAGCCCGAGCACGTCGACCGGTGCGAGCTCATCGTCGGTCAGGTGATGGACCGCGTACGCGTTGTCCCACAGGACCGTGAAGTCGTCCGCCGCAGTCGGCATCGAGACCAGTTCTCGCGTCACGGCCTCGCTGTAGACGGCGCCATTCGGGTTGGCGTAGGTCGGCACCACCCAGATCGCCTTGATCGCCTCGTCCTCGGCGACCAGCCGCTTGATCGTCTCCAGGTCGGGGCCGTCCGCGGACAGGTCGACGCTGATCAGCTCGAACCCGAGATCCTCGGCCAGCTGGAAGTGCCGGTCGTAACCCGGGGTCGGGCAGAGGATCTTGTGGGGCCGGGTGGCCCAGGGCGTACCTCCGGCACGCCCGTGCAACAGCGCGAAGGCGAGGCTGTCGTGCATCACCGAAAGGCTTGAGTTGTCGGCGGCGATCAGCTGCGCGACAGGAATGCCCAGCAGGTCGGCGAAGATCTGCCGGATCTCCGGCAGCCCCTCGAGACCGCCGTAGTTGCGAATATCGGTCCCGGAGCCGTCGGTGGTCCGGTCCGCGCCGGGCAGGCTGAGCAGTTCGTTGGACAGGTCGAGCTGTTCGGCCGACGGCTTGCCGCGGGTCAGATCGAGCTTGAGGCCCGCGTCCTTGAGCTCGGCGTAGGAGGTGGTGAGTTCTTCGGCCAGTGCAGACAGGTCTGCCGGCGACAGCTCGGCCAGGCTCATGGTGACGGGATCCTCTTCTCGGTAGCGGGTTGACCCGGCCTGAAATTCTAGTGGTCGGCTCCCCTGGCTCCGGTACGGGATTACAGTGCGCCCATGGCAGGCAATGACGCACCCAGCAGCACCCCGGCGCAGACAGCGACCGCCGCTGACGCGACCGCCAGGACAGACGGCGCCCCAAATGCCAACATCGCGACCTGGCTCGCCGACCAGGCGGCTCGGAATCCGGACGCCCCGGCGATCAAGCAGGGCGACCTGACGATCAGCTACGCGTTGTACAACGAGGCGTCCGCTCGTGCGGCCGGACTGCTACGGGCCCGCGGGGTCGGTCCCGGGGACCGAGTGTCGTTGATCATGCCGAATGTCGCCTACTTCCCGATCGTCTACTACGCGATCGTCCGGCTGGGCGCGGTCGTGGTGCCGACCAATCCGCTGTTGAAGGCAGGCGAGATCAGTTACGTCTGGCAGGACTCCGAGATCAAGACCGCGGTGGTGCTCGACATGTTCGCCCCGGAGGCGACCAAGGCGGCCAAGGACACCGGCACCGACATGATCACCGTCGTCCCCGGCGAATTCGATCAGCTGCTGATGGCCCAGGAACCGGTCCGCGAGGTGGTGCATCGCGACCCGCAGGACACCGTGGTGATCTTGTACACCTCCGGTACGACGGGCCGGCCCAAGGGGGCCGAGCTGTCCCAGAGCAACATCAGCACGAATGTGATCACCAGTATCGAGACGTTGTTCCACGGCGGCCCCACGGACGTGATCTTCGGTGGGCTGCCCCTGTTCCACACCTTCGGCCAGAGCTGCGCGATGAACGCCGCCGTGTACGGCGGCTCCTGCCTGGCTCTGCTCCCGCGCTTCGATCCGGCCGAGGCGCTGAAGATCATCGAACGCGAGAAGGTGACGATCTTCCTGGGTGTGCCGACCATGTACATGGCCCTGCTCTCGGTGCCGGACAAGGCAACCTATGACACCTCGAGCCTGCGGCTGGCCGCATCCGGTGGATCGTCGATGCCGGTCGAGGTGCTGCACGCGGTGGAGAAGGAGTTCAGTCTCAAGTTGCTCGAGGGTTACGGGCTCTCCGAGACCTCGCCGGTCGCGACCTTCAACCATCCTGACCGGCCGAGCAAGGCGGGCTCAATCGGATATGCGATCCGCGGGGTCGAGGTCAGGGTGGTCGATCCGGACGACAATGACGTGCCGGTCGGGGAGATCGGCGAGATCGTGATCCGTGGCGAGAACATCATGAAGGGGTATCTGAACAACCCGCAGGCGACCGCGGATGCGATGCGGAACGGCTGGTTCCACAGTGGTGATCTTGGTCGGGTGGACGAGGACGGCTACTTCTCCATCGTCGACCGGGTCAAAGACATGATCGTCCGCAACGCCTACAACGTGTATCCGCGGGAGGTCGAGGAGTTGCTCTTCACCCATCCTGCGGTCGCGGAGGCCGCTGTCGTGGGCGTCCCGCACCCGATCCACGGCGAGGAGATCGCGGCGCTGATCACCTTGAAGCCGGGAGTCGAGGCGACCGAGGACGAGATCCGCGAATGGACCAAGGAACGGATCGCCGCCTACAAGTACCCGCGGATCGTGAAATTCGGCCCGATTCCCAAAGGCCCGACCGGCAAGGTGCTCAAGCGCGAAATCAAGATCAACTGAGCCGCGTGGAGCACGACGTCGGGCTGACGGGGATCGCCGCCGAGCAGTGGCCGGATCACGACTGGCCTGCTGCCGAGGTACTGCACGGGGCGTTCCACGTCGTCATGATCCCGCCGGGAGACGACGTCGTGTTGCGGGTCGTGACCGGGCGTGGATTTGATGCGCGGTGCACGCGGGAGGTCGGAATCGTCCGTACGCTCGCAGCGACGATCCTCCCGCTGCCGGTGCCGAAGCTCCTGGCGGATCCGATCACGACCGCCGAGTGGTCGGCGTACCTGGTCAGCCGACTGCCCGGCAGGCCGCTGGACACAGAGGATTCCGATCCGGTGCCGACCGAGGACTACCGACAGATCCTGTACGGCTTCGCGCAGCTCGACCCGTCGCGGCTGGCTGATCTCCCGACGCCGCGATCATGGTGCGGCGGGGACGAATGGCCCGGGATCGTCGAACATGATCTTGTACCACTGCTGCCGCCCGAAGCCCGGCAGGGCGCGCTGCGCGCCATCGATGACCTGCTGGCGGCCGAGCTGCCCGCGTCGCAGACCTTCTGCCATGGTGATTTCGGGCCACACAACATCCTCTGGCAGAACCGCATGCCGACCGGGCTGATCGATTGTGATCATGCCTGTCTCGGCGACCGGGCGATCGACGTCGCGCCGCTGATCAGCTGGCACGGCGTACGCGCGCTGGAGGCCGTGTTCGACCGGACACTCCTGCGTCGGGCGATGACCCACCGCGCCACACTGTCGCTCCAGGTCGCTGCCGCAGCGCACCTGGTGGATTCGACCGCGCTCCGTGATCATGCGTTGGGCAACTTCACCCAGCGGCTGGAGAGCGGGAGGCTGTACGACCCTCAGGGCCGGCAGCCGGCAGATCTCCGGCCCGTTTGACGGTCGGTGCCGGGGTGCGAGACGGACCAACTGCCGCGGCGTCAGCGAACCGGAGCAGGGACGAGACGGGCGACCAGCGCGCTGTGGCTGCCGAGCTCGACCGCGAGGTCGTCCACGCCGACGTCTCCGACTGTCAGCAGGGTCTCCACTCCCGATGCCGGGTCCGGTGAGCCGGCCGGGCGCAGCGTGGCCGGCCGGTCAGAGAAGTTGATCATGATCAGCACCTCGCCGCGACGGATGCTCAGGGTCCGGCTCTCGTCGTCGGGATGTGCCGACGTGTCGAAGAAGCGCGGATCGGTGATGTCGGGTAGCTGTCTGCGCAGCCTGATCACCCGCTTGGCGAGCCCCAGCAGCTCGGAGTGCGGACCGGACCGGACTTCGGCCCAGTCCAGTTTGGAGCGCTGGAAGGTCCGCGGATCCTGGGGATCAGGCACCGAGTCGGTCTCCCAGTCCATCGCGGCGAACTCTCTGGCCCGGCCTTCGGCGACGGCCTTGCCCAGCTCGGGTTCGGGATGGCTGGTGAAGAACTGCCAGGGCGTCGAGGCGCCCCACTCCTCGCCCATGAAGATCATCGGCGTGAACGGGCTGAGCAGGGTCAGCACGGCTGCGAGCTGCTGCTGCCGATGATCGAGCTTGGCCGACAACCTCTCCCCCGTCGCCCGGTTGCCGATCTGATCATGGTTGTCGGAGAACACCACCAGCCGCCAGGTCGGAACGTGCTCGGTGTCCAGCGGCCGGCCGTGGCTACGCCCGCGGAAGGACGAGCCGGTGCCGTCGTGGAAGAATCCGCGCTCGATGGTCTTGGCCAGTGCCGACGGCGAGACGAAGTCCGCGTAATAGCCACTGGTGTCGCCGGTCAAATCCGCGTACAGCGCGTGGTGGAAGTCGTCGCTCCACTGTCCGGTCAGCCCGTAGCCGCCTGCCTCGCGCGGGCTGATCAGCCGCGGATTGTTCAGATCCGACTCGGCGATCAGGGTCAGCGGCCGGCGCAGATGGGCGCTGAGCGCATCCACCTCGGCCGCGAGATCCTCCAGGATGTGCGAGGCGCGGGTATCACTCAACGCGTGCACGGCGTCCAGCCGCAATCCGTCGACGTGATAGTCCCGCAGCCACATCAGGGCGTTCTCGATGATGTAGGCGCGGACCTCGTCCGAGCCGGGTCCGTCGAGGTTGACGGTGTCGCCCCAGGTGTTGGATCGACCCTCGGACAGGTACGGCGCGAACCGCGGCAGGTAGTTCCCGCTCGGGCCGAGATGGTTGTAGACGACGTCCTGGATCACCGCGATGCCGCGCTGGTGGCAGGCGTCGACGAATGCCTGGTAGGCCGCCGGTCCGCCGTAGCTCTCCTGGACCGCATACCAGCAGACGCCGTCATAACCCCAGCCGTGATCACCGTTGAAGGCGTTCACGGGCATCAGTTCGACGGCGTCGACACCGAGATCGACAAGATGATCAAGCCTCTCGACCGCGGAGACCAATGTGCCCTCGGCGGTGAATGTGCCGACGTGCAGCTCATAGATCACCATCCCGGCCAGTTGCCGACCGGTCCAGCGCTGATCATGCCAGTCGTACGCCTCCGGGTCGAAGCTGCGGGACAGGCCGTGGACGCCGTCGGGCTGACGACGCGAGCGCGGATCAGGCAGCGGCTGTTGATCATCATCGACCAGGAAGCCGTAATCGACCTCGCGGCTTCCCAGCGCTGACAGCAGATCGGCGGGCAGCTCCGCGGCAGGGCGCCACCAGTCCTGCTCATCCTTGATCAACTCAATGCGCTTCCCGTCCGCGACAGCGGCCAGTCGCTGCGCTCGGGGAGCCCAGACGCTCAGCAGTTCATCCATGATCACCAATCGGTTTGGTCATAGGGCGCAATTCACCAGATTCGGCTCGGGGACCAACTCGACGCCGAACCGGTCCAGCACACCGGCCCGCACCTCCCGGGCCAGCCGCAGCAGATCCTCTGCGGTGGCAGTGCCCCGGTTCGTCAGCGCCAGCGTGTGCTTGCCGGACAGGGTGGCCGGCGGCGTGCCATCACAGTTCCCGCCGTAGCCCTTCTCAAACCCGGCGTGCTCGATCAACCAGGCGGCACTGGTCTTGACGCCGCCGTCCGCCTGGGACCACCGCGGAGCGGCTTCCGGCAGCCGCGCAGCGGCGTCGGGGGTCAGCACCGGATTGGTGAAGAACGAGCCCGCGCTCCAGGTGTCGTGATCATGCTCGTCCAGCACCATGCCCTTGCTGCGCCGCAGCTCCAGCACGGCCTCGCGGACGGCAGCGGCCTTGACCCGGGTGCCGATCGGCACCTCGAGGGCCTGCGCCAGCTGGGCGTAGCCGACCGGTGCCGACAGATCGCCCAGTCTGGTCTGCAGCGTGACACTCAAGATCACGTACCGTCCCGGTTCTGCCTTGAACCGCGACCAGCGGTAGCCGAATCCGCAGTCGGAGACCGCGAACGTCTTCTGTTGTCCCAGCTGCCTGTCGTAGGTCCGCACCGAGGCCAGCGTCTGGCTGATCTCTGCGCCGTAGGCGCCGACATTCTGGATCGGGGTCGCCCCGACCAGACCGGGGATCCCCGACAGTGCCTCCAGCCCGGACCACTCCTCGCCCACCGCGTGCGCCACGACATCGTCCCAGGGCTCGCCTGCGGCGATGGTGATCATGGCACCCGAACAGGTGCTGACGTCGGCGTCCAGGCCGCGGGTGGCGATCCTGACCACGGTGCCGTCGAAGCCGTCATCGCCGACCAACAGATTGGATCCACCACCGATGATCAACAACGGCTCGCCGGCGGTGTCGGCTTCCCGGACCGCCTCGACGATCTCGGCCTCGGTGGTTGCGGCGACCAGCTTCTTGGCCGGGCCGCCTACTCGCAGCGTCGTCAGCTCCCCCAGGGTCGTCACGAGATGTCCACCTCGGCGGTGGCCATCCCGAGCACCTTCTCCGAGCCGTGCCGGACGTCCAGCGCAACGGTCGCGATTCCCGCGGCGATCTTGGTGACGGTGCCGGTGATGACCAGTTCGGCGCCGATCGCATCGTCCGGGACCGGAATCGGGCGGGTGAAGCGTACGAAGGCACCGCGAACCCGGGCCGGGTCCTGGACCCAGTCGGTGACCGCGCGCAATGCCAGGCCCATGGTGAGCATCCCATGACCGATCACGCCCGGCAGCCCGAGCGCGGTTGCGTGGAAGTCGGAATAGTGGATCGGGTTGAAGTCGCCCGAAGCGCCGGCGTAGCGGACCAGGGTCTCGCGGGTCACCATCGTGGCGAGGACGGGGATCTCACTGCCGACCTCGGCGGCGATCGCGGTCATTGCTGCTCCTGCTGGTCGGCCGGGCGGGTGTGCATGAAGGTCGACGAGGCCGTGCAGATCTCTTCGCCGTCGACGGACGACAGCACGACGCTGGAATTGATGATGTCGACGCCACCGCGGTTGCGGACCTTGTCGATCGTCGGCGTCGCGGTCACCAGGTCGCCGGCCCGCAGCGGCCGGCGGTGGCTGATCCGCTGGTCGCCGTGCACGATCCGGCGCAGCTCGAGCCCGAGCTCGTCATCGGACCAGAGTGCGCCCCAGGCCTGTCCGGCGATCACGGCGGCGAAGGTCGGCGGCGCGATCGGGGCATCGCCCCGGTAGGCGGGATTGTCGTCGCCGAGCGCGGCGGCGAATTCGGCGACCTTGGCCCGGGTGACCTCGTACGGCTCGGTCGGCGGATAGCTGCGACCCGCGTGCGCATCGGAAATCATGGACCGAACTCTAGTTAGTGATGATCGTCTAGCTAGTGATGATCGTCGGGGACCGTAGCAGCCCGTGCCACCACCAGCGGCGCGAGCAGGTCCTCCAGCGGCGCCGACACCTGGAGACCCTGCTCGGCCGCAGCTGCGCGGATCTTGTCCAGCAGCAGTCCATGACCGACGAACAGAGCGAGAACGCCGGCCACGCCGGGCCGGGCCAGCAGGTCGGTCGCGCGGGGCTCGCAGGTCGCGAAGCCGACCTCGACCGGTCCCTGACGGACCGCGGTCAGCCGGTCGGCCAGATCGACCACCGCGGCGTTGGCCTCCGGCCGCGACGAGCCGACCGCGGCCAGTACCAGTGTCCCGGTCACCGGGATCCGGGCATCGGAGGCCGCCAGGCCCAGGATCGGGATCAGCGCATCGGGCGTACCGAGGATGTCGGTCAGCACCAGGTCGACACCGGACGCCGACCGGGCCGCGGCCACCGTGGCCGGGGCATCCGTACGGGCATGGAAAGCGGGGGTGAAGAGCAGCGGCACGACCGTCGCCCGCCGGTGGCCCGACGCTCGGATCGCGCATGCGACCGCGGTCAGATCGGGCTCGTTCAGGTCGAGATAGGCGGCGCGGACCGGAGCCGGCCAGGAAGCGTCGACAGCGGCGCGAAGGCGCTCGACGGAGGCCGTACCGAGGGAGTGACGGCTGCCGTGGGCAAGCAAAACGACCGGTCCCCGCTCGCGGGAACCGGTCGGAGACACTGAACCGGAGGTCAGCGGGTCTCGCGATGCGCCGTGTGCTTGTGGCAGCGCGGGCAGAACTTGTTGAGCTCGAGCCGGTCGGGATCGTTACGCCGGTTCTTCTTCGTCAGGTAGTTCCGCTCCTTGCACTCCGTGCAGGCGAGCGTGATCTTCGGCCGGATATCGGATGCCTTGGCCATTGCCTAGTCCTCGTGCTCTTTGTCGTCTTGGTGAACTTGTCGTCTCGGGTGAAACGGGTCGTCTCTGCTGATCTGTAGCGGGAACGGGACTTGAACCCGTGACACAGCGATTATGAGCCGCTTGCTCTACCGTCTGAGCTATCCCGCCTTGGGTTTAGCGTGACCACCCATGATCACACCGAGCCCCCATGCGGAATCGAACCGCAGACCTTCTCCTTACCATGGAGACGCTCTACCGACTGAGCTATAGGGGCATCAGGCACGGTTATCTACGAATCGCGCCGACGCACAAAGATACACAATCTCTCGACTCCAACGCGAATCGAGACAGAACAGGTGGGAACCATGCGCATCGTAGTCACCGGCGGGAACGGCAAGGCCGGACAGTGGGTGGTCCGCGAGCTCGCGGCAGCCGGCCACGAGGTCGTCAACTTCGACCTCGTCCCGCGGCCCGAGCTGGCCCTGCCCGGCACCTTCTGCCGGGTCGAGCTGACCGACGCCGGCCAGGTGTACGACGCCCTGGCACAGTTCCGTCCGGAGGGGATCGCGCATCTGGCCGCCAACCCGGCACCGTCGGGACAGGCACGGATCGACGTTTTCGACAACAACGTCCTCAGCGCCCACAACCTGCTGCAGGCCGCGGGCGACCTCGGCGTACGACGGGTGGTGTACGCCTCCAGTGAGATGGCGACCGGGCTGATGCACGAGGACGTGGTGCCGGCCCGGATCCCGTTCGACGAGTCCGAGCGGCGGCCGTCACCCAACGCGTACGCCCTCAGCAAATTCATCAGCGAGGTGATCGTCGACTCGCTCGCCCTGGCCCACCCGCAGACCTCCTGGGTGGGCCTGCGGATCAACAACGTGATCCCGCCGGACGACTACGACCGATTCCGCGAGGAGTGGGCCGATCCCAGCCGCAACATGGTGAATTTCTGGAGCTACATCGATGCCCGCGACGTCGGCACCGCCTATCGGGCCGCACTCGAGGGCGACAGCCTCGGTCACGAGGTGTGCCTGATCGCGGCCGCCGACACCAGGGCCCGGCGCGGCCTGCGCCAGCTGATGGCCGAGTACTACGACGGCTACGACGCCTTCGCCGACGACTACCGGGATCCGCAGTCGGCACTGGACTGCAGCAAGATGCGCGATCTGTTCGGCTGGACGCCCAGCCACAGCTGGCGCGATGAGCTCCCCGAAGGATCCTGAGCCCGCCGAGGGACCCGATGGTCCTCCCGGTCGGGTGACTTTCGACCCGACCGCCGGGGGCGCGGGTGCTCGACGCTGGTGCCATGACCAACGACGTCCCGGCCAACGCCGATCTCGGCCTGTTGCTGCAACACCAGCCGCACCTGATCTCCGGAATGTTCGACAGCATCGCCGCCCGCTACGACGGGCTGGACTCGCTGCTGAGCGCCGGCCTGGACGATCACTGGCGCGCCGAGTTGATCAAGGAACTCGGACCGATCGAGGGTGCGGACGTGCTGGATCTGTGCGCCGGTACCGGCGAGGTCACACTCAGCCTCGTCCATGCCGGAGCACGATCGGTCACCGGTGTCGACTTCGCGCCCCAGATGCTGCGAATCGCCTATCACAAAGCACATCGGGAGGGCCTGGACGGCATCCGGTTCATCTGTGCCGATGCCCTGCACGCCCCGGTCCGTTCGACCAGTATGGATGCGGTGACGATGGCCTTCGGGCTGCGCAATGTCGTGGATCCGGCGGCAGCGGTTGCCGAGATCCACCGGGTGCTGCGGCCCGGCGGCCGACTGGCGATCCTCGAGCTCAGCCATCCCTCGCATGTCGTCGCGGGCCCGTTCCGCGCCTACTTCGAGCATGTCATGCCGATGATCGGCCGGCTGGTCTCCCACAATCCGGAGGCCTACCGGTATCTCCCGGAGTCCGTTGACGCCTTCCCCTCGCCGGACCGGGTGGTCGGGATCATCGCCACGGCAGGATTCGCCGACGTACGCGCCCGTGCCTTCAGTCAGGGCGTGGCGCACTGCTACACAGCGCGCAAGCTGTAGCACGTCGTCAGGAGACGGGGACCCGGTCGTCGGCCAGCGGCACGGCGACCACCGGGATGTCGGCGTGATGGAGGCAGTAGCGGCTGACCGAGCCCTCGAGGAAGCGGTCGAATCCGACGTGTTCCCGGGTGCCGACCACCAGCAGATCCGCCCCGCGTGCCAACCGGACCAGCTCCGGACCGGGAGTGCCGGCCAGCTGGGTCAGCGTCCAATGCGACTCCGGGCGAACGGCGTAGTACAGCGCCGCGACCTCTGCTTCCGATTCCTTGCGCCACGATTCCTGGTTGACTAACGGCGTGCCCGCGACGCCGACCGCGTACGGGTAGCCCGGCGTCCGGACCGGGTGGACGGCCACCGCGTGCAGCGATGCGCCCGTCCGGCGTGCATAGGACGCTGCCCACTCCAATGCCGTCCGCGATTGCGGCGACTCGTCGACGCCGACGACCACGATCTCTCTGTTCATTTCCTCTCCTCCGTCTCAAGATCAGTGACGGGCATGATCAACCGCGGGCATATCAATTGCAGGGGTGGGCGACCGAACCTGCCAGCTTCATGGCAGGGATATAGAGCTGTCGCCGGACCAGGGCATCCGGCCAATTGAGCGGCAATCGATCGTCGGGTACGGCCGGATCCAACTCGTGACCGACGCCGCTGAGCAGTACGGCCCACCGGCCGGCGTCGTTGTCCTCTCCGTCCACCTCGAGCGTCACGTAGCGGTGGACGGCGTACTGGAACAGCTGGTTGAACGCGGGAACGGTGATCACCACTCCGCGGGCCTGACCCGCAACGTAAGGCCGGTACTCCGTGACCAGATGGTGCACGCCGGTGCCGGTGAGGACCTCGAGCCGCCCCTCGGTTGAGGTCGCGAGGCGGATCCAGCAACCGGTCTCGTCCAACGATTGGACCCACAGGCTCTGACGAGCCCGGAGGATGTGATCAGTCATCATGATGACCTCGAATCCAGATCTTCTCCTGTCCCCATCCTGGTCGGATCGGGATGGCTGCGACCGGGACGAAAGGCCTGCAATGTCCGGGACTCCTGGAAGGTCATCCTTCACGGCGGACTGCCTAGCGTGGATCCATGGCCACCACGTCAGCCCGGCAGGCCGGGCACCTCAGCAAACTTGATCTTCATGACTGCCACGCTTTGCTGGCATCGGAGTCGGTCGGGCGGATCGCCTGGTCGGCCGGATCCGGTCAGATCATCCGGCCGATCACCTACGTCTACGCCGATCCGGTGATCGGATTCCGCACCGCGCCGGACGGCAGACTGGCCGAACTCGTCCGTCCCACAGCCGTCGCGTTCGAGGTCGACCGCCTCGATGACCTGCACAACGAGGCGGTCAGCGTCATCGTCCAGGGCGTCACCAGCGGCGCGAACCGGGAATCCGGCCGGCCCGGCTGGGTCGACCAGGTGGTGCCGTGGGCCGGCGGAGCTCGCGAGCTCGCGATCGAGGTGCACATCACCAAGATCACCGGGCGCCGGATCCACCGGGGCCACTCCTGAACGCCGGCGGGTCAGGCCACAGCGCCTTCTGCCACAGGCCGTGCACCAGGAACGGGCGGAAGCCGAGCGCGCGGTTGATCGCCAGCATGGCGGCATTCTCGTCGGCGTTTCCGGTGGTGACTCTGCTCGCACCGTGATCGACCGCATTCAGCAGCCGAAGGTTGTTGATCTTGATCTTCGGTCCGAGATTGTGGCCGCGGTGTCTCGAGTAGATCCGGCTGTCGACGACTTCCCGCACGAGAGTGTTGTAGAGCTGCGTCCTGGCCACCAGCTCGTCCCAGCCGGGTCCACCCTGGGACGGTGGGATCACCAGCTCGCGAATCTCGATATCGGTCACGTTCGCGATTATCCGCTGCCGGAGTCGTACGCGCCGGGCCTTTCGGCAGGACGAGGCATGCAGTTCGCTGCAAGGCACGAGCGCTCGGCCCTGCGACCGGGCCCCGGAGACATTGCACCGATGCGCTTTGTTCCTGGCCGAATTCCGTGCTGGCTGGAAGATCACCGGCGCCGGCGGCAGACCCAGGACGGACCGGCTGTACGCCTGCAGCGTGAGGGCCTGAAGATGCGCGCGGTCATGATCATCACGGTTACCTTCATCGCGATCTACCGGCGTCAGAGCGGACCGCCCGGGTCCGAGCCGGTCGGCGCTCCGCACCACAGCACCGGGCTCGAGGGTTGATCACTCGCGTATGAACGCCGAGTCGTCGGGACGGAAGCGCCGACTGGTGAGGATCAGGCCGACGAAGCCGAGCGCGGTCAGGCAGGCCGGGATGAAGAACAGCCGCGGGATACCGAGCCAGCCGACGCTGAACGCGCTGATCACGCCGCCGACGGCACCGGCCAGTGGCAGCGCACTGCTGTAGAGCGACGAAGCCAGGCCGATCCGACGCGGCTGGAGTTGCTGGGCGACCGTGATGCCCAGGCCAGCGATGGCGGCCCACAACCCGGACATCAGGATCTGGCCGAGGAACAGTCCCCCGACCCCGGTGCTGGTGGCGTACGCGATGTGAGCACACACCCCCAGGAAGGCGGCGACCGTCAGGGTGCGGATCGGTGTGATCTTGTCGGCGAGCCGCGCGAACACCGGCATCAACAAGAATTCGGCGAAGGGTTGCATGGCGATCACCGCACCCCGCAGGGTGTCGCTGGTGTGCAACTGGTCGGCCATGAACAGCGGCAGGAATGCGACCTTCATCGTGTCGCCGTTCATCACCAGCACGATGCAGCCGAGATAGATCAACAGCGGCGTGATCGCCGACCGTCGACCCAGGCCGCGCGACCCGGACCGAGAGAGATCTTGATCATCCGATGCCGCAGCGGGAGCGCTGATCACCGTGAAGCGTTCGATCCGGCGCAGACCGAGCGGAATCAGCTGGGCCAGCAGGCAGCCCGCGTTGGCGAGCAGCAGCGTCCGCAGACCGAAGGCGGCACCGAACCAGCTCCCCAGCACCGGGCCGATGATCCAGCCGGCCGAGAACGCCATCCGGACCCCGGCGATCACCCGGTTGTTGGCCGGGGTCGGATGCCGGCTGAGCTCGTCCCGGGTGGCAGCGAACAGCTGGCCCATGGCTCCGCCGCTGACGCTCAGCACCACCCCGCCGATCACGAACGGCATCCAGGCCCGGGTGGCAAAGGCCATCGCGACCCAGCCGAGCGCGCCGATGATCGTGCAGGCCCGATAGAGGAAGAGTCGGTTGGAGAGCCGTTCGGACAGCGATCCGACCAGGAACGCCGCCACCGGCGCCATCAGGTTCACCAGGTAGTACAGACCCGCCAGATGGATCGGGATGTGCAGATCGGTGGTCAGGTAGAGCGTCATCTGGGGCATCGTCGACGAGACGCCGATCCCGGAGATGAACAGGCCGATGCAGGACGCGCGCAGGAACGGTGTCCGCCACAGGATGCGGATCAGTGACGTCGCTGGGTCGCTCTCGACGCGAGTCGGAGTCTCGGTGCTTTTCGTACGGTCTCCTGGAAGCCGGAGTTCTCGGTGAGAACGCGGACAAGCACAGACGTTATCGTGACGGCTGCCGGGACGTCCGGGACGTCCGCGTGATCACCGGCCCGCTAGGCCGGTAGGAAGGTCTCGAAGTCCCGGTCGAAGTTGGCGAGGAAGCGCCGGTGCAGCATCGGCGGCTCGCCGGCCGGGCCGACCGTGATCTGCGAGCCGTAGCAGCGAATCGCTGCCTGCTTGCATTCCCTGGCCACCGGCTCCAGCACCAGCCTGGCGATCCGGTCCCAATCGACGTCCGGGTGGTCCGGATCCGCCCAATGCCACATCCAGATCGGATACTGCCAAAGCTCCAGCCGGTGGGCCGCAGCGAGCTCGACGGCGACTTCGCCGAGGACCCGATGATCACGATGTCCGTCTCCCGTCCAGGTCGACACGACCAGGCTTCTGGTCCCCGCCGACCCCTCCAGACGCGCGGCCAGTAGCTTCATGATCAATTCACGTTCCTCGCGCACCGCTCCGTCGGGTCGGCCAAGCAGCTCCAGTCGAATTCGATCATGGTGGCCATCGGCCAGTGCGGCGGTCGCGGCACGGGCCTCCCGGGCGCGGGTCATGATCAACTCAGCAGGGTCGATCGCCGGGTGCGACGCCGCACCGTCGGTGACCATGATCACGTCGACGGCGATGCCGGATCGTACGGCCGCCGCGATCAGCCCACCGGCACCCACGGTCTCGTCGTCGGGATGTGCTGCCAGCACGATGATCCGGTCGAAGCGCCCAAGATCAACCTGCGGTGCCGCGGCGAGCCTTGGGCTGCGGAGCCATTCCTGGTTGGACGTACCGGGATCACGGGCGTCGAAACTCACCATGGGTCATCGGCGCCGCGCACCCTGCGTCCCTGCGAGGCATCGTCGCGCTCCGCGTGGTGCTGGCGGACGTACAACTCGAGATCGGCGACCTGCTTGGCGTGTTCCGCGTCATTGGCCAGCGGGCCGGGGCCGAGCGCGTGGCCGACATGCCGGATCACCGCTTCGCAGCTGCGGGCGACCGTCGAACGGACCCGCTGGGCCAGCAGATCGCCCGCGTCACCCTGGGCGGTGGGGCTGGCGGCATCGATGCGGGCAGCAGCATCGGCCAGCATGCACCGAGCCTCGGCCAGCCTGGCATCGACGGCTCCGAGATGCATCATCAGCAGCTGGTCGTCGGCCGAGCGCCGCCGCGCGGCTTCCAGCAATCGCCGGCCGATCCCGACCGCCCCGCCGAACCAGCAGGCGGCTACCGATATCCCGCCCCAGGCGAAACCGGGTCGCTGGAGATACCAGCCCGGATCACCGACCGGGTCGGCCATCACATCGTCGAACCGGACCGGCCCGCTCGGGATCTCGCGGAGCCCGAGCGCCGACCAGGCACCGGCCTCGACCTCGACGCCGGGTTGCCGGAGATCGACCCGGAAGAGTTGCCGCCGATCGTCATCCACCCAGGCGGTGATCAATGCGTGGGACAACATCCCGGCCAGCGAACACCACGGTTTGGTCCCGTCCAGCTGCCAACGGGGGCCAGCCGGGGTCGCCGCCAATCGGACGCCTGGTCCCTCGGCCGCGAAGACGCCGAAGCGGTCGGTCCGCTCGCTCCGCTGGCCGGCCTGGTCGAGGATCGTCACGGCGTCCAGATGGGGCTCGATCGCGCGAGCAAGGGCGAGGTCCCGCGCGCCCAGGGTGGCCAGCGCCTCCCAGAGGTCGGCGGTCCGGCCCTTTCCGACGTACGGCTCGAGCGTGACGAGTCCGGCGCCGACCTCAAGTGCCTCCTGGACCGTCGACGGGCCGCCGTCCACCACCGCCCGGGTGACCTCGGCGGGTTCGTCGTGGACGATCAAGACCGGCTTCACCGCACCGTTCATCGGGCCGATCACTGGGCCGGTCACAGAGACACCGCCAGATGGTTGGCGTACCCACCGGGTGTCCGGCCGATCCGGCGGCCCGAGGTGATGACCTCGCAGGCGTCGGAGGCGATCAGCGTGCGGCCCAGGGCGCGGAGTCGGTCGATGATCAGGTTGTCCTCGTGTTCGGCCACGGTGGGGAAACCTCCCGCCTGCTGGTAGGCGCCGGCGCGAATGCCGAGATTGGCACCGTGCACGTGCCCGTTGGGATGACCCGGCCGGTGGCCGGACCGCCAGCGCTCCCACTGTGACGGCGTGAGATCGGCCGGGTCGGGCCGGACCGTCCCGATCATGGCGTCGGCTCCGCTACCGCCCAACTGCCACTGGTAGCTCAGCCAGTTCTCCGGCACCACCGTGTCGGCATCGGTGTTCGCGAGCCAGCAGTCGGCGCCCGCCACTTCCGGCGCATCGTCCAGGACGGTCCGGATTCCCAGCGACCGGGCCGCGCCGACCTGGCCGGCCGCCGAGGTCACGACCTGAACGCCCGGGATCGACTGAGCGATCCGTGCCGTGTCGTCGAGACAGGAGTCGGCAACCACGACGACCCGGCATCCCACCTCGGGGTGCTCGATGAGCAGCCGGGAACGGGCCAGCACGATCGACTGCAGGCAGCGGCCGATCAGCTGCTCCTCATCCCGTGCCGGCACGACCACGGCGATCAGGCCGGCACCGCCGTGCTGACTGCGGCTCACCGGTCGGATCCTTCACCGGTTGCCGGTGCGACGGCAGTGCGGATCACGACGTGCAGCAGGAAGTCCTCCTCCTGGTGGCTGATGATCAACTGCCACGCCGGATCAGAGAGCACCCTGCCGTGAACATCCGCGGGTCGCTGGCGAAAATCGCCCTCCTGATGGCGCCAGTGGCACAGCAGCAGCTGACCAGATGGCGGCGTCGATTCGGTGATCTCCCGTACCAGCCGATCAAACTGATCTTCGCTCAGGTAGTAGCCGACCTCCGACAGCACCACAAGATCGAAAGCTCCCTCGGGGATGCCCTGGGTGATGTCGTGACACTGCAGCTCGACCTGCTTCAGGCCGTCGAGCCGTTGCCGGGCCCGCTCGATCGCCGCGGACGAGAAATCCACCGCGAGCAGTCGATCGGACCGCGCCGCCAGCTCGTGCGAGAGCACGCCGGTGGAGCAGCCGAGCTCCAGAACCCGACCGTAGTGCTCGTCGGGCAGCGCGGCCAGCAGCAGCCGCCGCTTACGGATCTCGTACCACCGGCTCATCACCCGCCAGGGGTCGGCCGAGGCGTCATGGAGTCGGTCGAAATGCCCCACCAGTGTCGGGGCGGCTGACGCCGGATCCGCACTGTTGATCACTGCCACCTGACGGTATTCCCTTCATGATCATCGACTGCCCCAGCATCCCCGAACCGGGCCTCCACGGTGTACCCAGCTCGAGCGGTCCGAAGCTCGCGGATCAGCGCTGCAGCGTGCGGGTCAGCTCGGCGAATCCCTCGTCCAGGCCGACCGCCGGACGCCAGTCCAGCGCTTCGCGGGTCCGCCGCTGGTCGAACCAATGGGCCGTGCTCAACTGCTCGACGAGGAATCGGGTCAACGGCGGATCGGCATCATCACCGGGCCACAGCGACCAGAGCGCCTCGGCCGCAGCACCGGCCAGACGGGCCACGGCGACCGGAACGTGCTGCTTCGGCAGCTGTGCTCCTCCGGCCCGGGCGATCGACCTCAGGAACTCCCCGATCGGCCGCGGTTCGCCGTTGCTGACCACCAGCGCCTCACCGTGCACGTCGTCGGGAGCGCAGTGGTCGACGGCCGCGACCAGCGCGCCGACCGCGTTGGTCACATAGGTCGTGTCGACCAGCGCGGTCGCCTGCCCGAACAACGGCAGCCGACCCTGCCGGGCGCGGGCCACGATCCTGCCGACCAGCTGGGTGTCGCCAGGCCCCCAGACGATGTGCGGCCGGATCGCCAGGACGGCAAGGGATGGCGAATCCGCGGCCAGCGCCAGCAGTTCGGCTTCGGCCTTGGTCCGGGCGTACGGCCCGCGGGCCCGCTGCGGATCCGCGGGGCCCGCGCCCGCACCGACCAGCGAGGACCCGCTGTGTGCCACCGAGGGCGACGACACGTTGACCAGCCGCTGCACCCCTGCAGCACGACAGGCCTGCAGCAGCGTCCGGGTGCCGTCGACGTTGACCCGCCGGTAGTCGGCCTCGGTGCCGGTCACATTCACCTTGGCGGCCAGATGTACCACCGCCTGCTGACCCCGTACGGCCCGGTGCACGACGTCGGGGTCGGTGACGTCACCGAGTATCTCGCTGAGCCCGAGCCCGGCGGTCCTGCGCTGGAGCACGGTGACCTCGTCGCCGCGATCGGCCAGCGCCCGGGCGGTGGCCGCGCCGAGCATTCCGCTGGCTCCGGTGACCAGGATCTTCATGCTCACGGCTTTCCGGCCCGCTCTCCGGCCAGCAGCCTGTCGGCCCAGCGGCGGAGCCGCGCCCGGTCGACCTTGGAGGCGTGCCGGATGTCCACCGGCAGCGCGGCCACCACCAGCACGGCAGCGAGCGAGACCGGCGAGGCGCGGCGAACCGCTGCCGTCAGGTCCGGGTCGGCAAGCCGGCGTCGCGATCCGGATCCCGACGCGGGCACCACGACGGCAACCACCTGCTGGGTGCCGGCCGGGCCGACGCCGACCGCCGCCGCGGCCCGGACCCGGTCCAGGTCCTCAATGCGTTGCTCGATGCCGACCGGCGTGACCGGGCCGTCGGCGGTGGTGATCACATGCTGCAGGCGGCCCTCGACCCAGAGCCGGCCCTGATCGTCGAGATGCCCGACATCGCCGCTGCGGTGGAAGCCGGGATTGCGGGAGGCGTCCCGCTCGGTCGCCCAGAGCCGGTCGTAGCGCTCCTTGCGGTGTCCGGCGGAAATGCAGATCTCCCCGGTCACGCCGGCAGCGTCGGTCAGCGGCCCGTCGGCCCGGCCGAGCTCGTCGAGCGGACTGATCCGGATGCTCACGCCGGGAAGCGCGGTGCCGACACAGACACCGTCGCCGGGACCGGCGGCCTCGATCTGGGCCAGCGAGATGTCGGTGGCCGGCAGCACCTCGGTCATGCCGTACGGCGTGTGCAGTTCGGCGTCCGGCAGCAGCTGCTGCACCCGGCGCAGCAGTGCGAGCGGAACCGGCGCTCCCGCCGACAGCACCGTGTGCACCCGGTGCAGCACCTTCGACTGCACGGGCGTCAGGGAGTCAGCGGTGGCGACCACGTTGCGCAGTGCGGCGGGCGCGGCGAACACCACCGTCGCGTCGATCGCCGCGACGGCATCGGCCAGGGCCGGCGCGGTCAGGGTGCCCGGTGCGGTGACGTCCATGTCCGGAACGACCGCGGCGATGCCCATCGCCGGCCCGTAGAGCGCGAAGGGCGCGAAGGCCGCCACCAATCGATCGTCGGGCCCGATCCGCATGATGTCGGCGACCTTGGCAATCTGCTCCTTCAGCTGGCTCTGTCGGTAGACGACGCCCTTGGCAGGCCCGGTGGCTCCTGAGGTGAAGAGCACCGCCCCCTCGGTGTCAGCCGGTGCCCGGGCAGGCAGCGTACGACCGCGGCCGTCGGCCTCGAGCGCGGCCAGGTCGGTGTCCCAGCCCCCGACGACGGCCGGTGCACCTGATGCACCGACACCGATCCTGCGCCCGGGCACCCGCAGCGCCCGCATGGCCAGCAGTCCTTTGGTGATCCCGATCAGATAGCGGGGCCGGGCACTGCGCAGCGCATGTGCCATGCCGCGGACGCCGAGCCCGGCATCGGCGACGACGATCACCGCCCCGATCCGCCAGCAGGCATAGACCGCGATCGTCAGGTCGATCCCGGGCGGCACCAGCATCGCCACCCGATCACCCGGCCGCAGGCCGTAACGGCTCAATCCTGCGGCGGTGGCGGCGATCCGCCGTTCGAGGTCGGCGAAGGAGAGGGTGGTCGTCACCGTGTCCCGGATCTCGGCCGCCGCCGGGGCCGGATCGTCGGCGCGCCGCAGCAGGGCCGCCCAGGGCAGGTCGTCCTGGGTCCAGGTCACCGGTTCGGGCGCGGGCTGTGGGTGCGGCCGTCTCGCCCGGTCCTGCGTCCTCGGACCTTGGGTCACCCGCTCCTGCACCCAGCGCCAGGTGTCGGCCGCGGTCCGCGGCGCGTCCTCGGTCACCAGGTGCGAGGCGTGCGGGTACCGGTGCACGTCGGGGTTGCTGAACCGCTGCTCCAGGTCGGCGAGGAAACCGTCGTGGAAGACCGGGTCGCGACCACCCCACAGCAGCAGCGCCGGGACGTCGAGTCGGCCTGCGCCGGTTGCGATCGCCTCAAGAGCGGGCCGGCTGACGTGGTCGGTCTCGAGCGGGATGTCGGCCACGAAATCGCCGACCGCCTGCCGTCGGGCGGGGGTCGCGTACGGCTCTGCCAGCGCCGCGCGCACCGCCCGCGGCAGAGCCGGGTGGGAGAGCGCGGCCGCACCGCGGACGAAGGCCGGCGTGCGGACGCAGGTCGCATCCAGCAGCATCGGGTTGTGGGCCAGCCGGATCAGCCCGGGGAGCCGGCTTCCGACCGGAAGGTCGACTCCGGTGTTGGCGAGGACGACACCGGACAGCTGCTCGCGGTGCTGCAGCGCCCACCCCAGCGAGATGATCCCGCCCCAGTCGTGACCGACGGTGACCACCGGGCCGGTGACACCGAGCCGGTCGGTCAGTGCGCCGAGGTCGGCGACCCGCTCGGCGAGGGTGCGCGGCGCGGGAAGTCGCTCGGACCAGCCCATCGAGAGCTGGTCGACGGCGATCACCCGCCAATCGGCCGGTGCCGCGGCCAGGAACCGACGCCAGAGAAAGGACCAGGTCGGGTTTCCGTGGACGCACAGCATGGTGCCCGCGACGAGGGCTGGGCGGTCGGCCGGATCAGGGTCGGCCGGGTCACGGTCGGCCGGGTCACGGTCGGCCGGGTCACGGTCGGCCGGGTCACGGTCGGCATGGGTGTCGAGGATGTGCCAGCGGTGGACCGAACCGTCCGCCTCCGGTACATCGACCAGCCGCGACCACGCGGGGTCCAGATCGGGACAGCGGCCGAGATCCGGCTTCGCTGCCGGCAGACCGACGTGCCCACCGGGCCGGCGAGCCCGGCGATTCACCAGGCGATCTCGGCGAAGGAGGTGTTCAGGCCTGAGCCGATGCCCATCAACATCACCCGCATCCCGGGTTGCAGCCGATCGACATGGCGAGCCAGCGTGAAGGGAACCGCGGCGGCGGCGAGATTGCCCGAGGTCTCGACCGTGGTCGGGCAGCGGTCGGTGCCGACTCCCATCGCGGCTGCCATCGCGGCGATGTGCTTGGTCGAGGTCTGGTGGCAGAAGAAGTAGTCGATGCCGGACCAGTCGAAGCTCCCGGCGGCGTCCTGCCAGGTCTCGATGGCCAGCGCGATGCCAGCCTTGAACAGCGCTCGGCTGTCGGTACGCATCAGATTCATGTCGCCGACGCACAGCTCGTGATGGTCACTGCCGGACCGGCTGACTCCGCCGAGGACGCGATGGCCTTCGCTGTGGCGATCGGTGCGCCCGAGCACCATCGCCGCGGCTCCGGAACCGATGGTCAGCGTCGCGAACTGGTCCTTGACCTCCTGGGCCGTTGCGTCAGGAGACTCGAGCCTGCGCAGGGTGGCCTCGTGCAGCGTGCGCACCGATTCGGCGTCGACGACCAGGGCGTAGTCGATCTGACCCGCGTCGATCATCAGGCCGGCAACCTGGATGCCGTTGAGGAAGCCGAGGCAGGCATTCGCGATGTCGAAGCTGAGGCAGCTGCTCTGCAGCCCGAGCTGGTGATGCACGGCGACCGCCGACGACGGCTCCAGATGCGGCCGGCTGACAGCAGTGCTGATCAGTACGCCGACCTGCGCCGGGTCGACGCCGGCCTCGGCAAGGGCCTTCGCGCCGGCCGTTGCAGCGGCATCGGCGAAGCTGACATCCTCGGGCCACCAGCGTCGCTCCCTGACACCCGCCAGCTCCTCGAGCATTCCGCGCTGCATGCCGGTGCGCTGGTAGGTCTCCGCCAACCGATCGTCGATGGCGGTCGAGGTCACCACGACCGGGGCTTCGACGGCGCAGACCGACAGGATGCTGGTGTTCTTCAGCCGATATTCCGCATTCCCACTCACCATCCCTGTGTACCCGATTCTGCGAGCGAGCACACAGGAACGCGCGGAGCCGGGCTCCGCCGAATCGGCCGTTGTCCGACTCGACCCGTCCGATCGCGGCAAGGACCTGCCACGGTAGCAAGCAGTTGGTTCGCTTGCGGCGGCGCCGGTAGGCCTGCCCGGCGATGACGGGGCTGCCACTGGCGTCCAGCGCCGCGATCACCTTCGTGCTGGTCAGCACGGTTCGTACGGATTGGGACACCTTCCCCGGGCCCATCGGCACCGCGGCGAGCAGCTTGGGGGCGAGGTACGGCTTGACAGTCGCGTCGCCAACGCCGCTACCGGGCACCGGCCGTGGTTGCCTGGCCGACGGCCACCGTCCCGCTGTAGCCCAGGGCGAAGGCCGCGACGGTGACCGCCGGGAGACAGGCCCGCGTCGTAAGGATCTGCCGGTCGACGACCGGCTGAGCTCCTACGACCACGGGTCCGACCGCTGGTGTGGCATTGTCCCGATCCCTCGTCTCGACGATGATTCACCGGGCATTCGCAGCCGGGGCCGGGACGGAATGCGCCGGGGCCGTCAGGCGGTGGAACCGGCCGCGTCGAGACTGAATCCCGGCGCGTAGCCCAACCGGGTACGCGCCCGGGTGATCGACAACATCGGTGCCCGACCCGGCAACGGCTCGGTGACATACGGCTCCAGATCCGGCCGCAGCCGCCGGATGATCTCCATCGTCGGCTCGGGCAATCGGGTGTCGCCGGCGCCGAGCACCATCGGAGCCGACGTCACGCCGGGCACGGTCGCGGCCAGCACGATCCCGGCTGCGACGTCCTCTTCGTGGACCCACTGACCAAGATCAACCGGGAAGGTCTCGGTCGGCGGCAGCCCGTCGGTCAGCCACTTTTCGTAACGCTGGTTGGAGATCACGCCGGCGAACCGCAGGTTGACCACTTCGGTGCCGAAGGCCCGGTGGTAGGCATGCCCGATCTCCTCGGTGAGGAATTTCGTCAAGGAATAGGGATCCTCCGGCACCGGCTTCTCGTCCTCGGTGAGCGGCAACTCCCGGCGCACCGGGTCGCGACCGGACACCCGCCAGAAGAAGGTGCCGTAGGCGTTGATGCTGGACGCGTTCACGAATCTCCGGACGCCGAGCCGGCGGACCAACTCGAGGATTCCGGTCGTGCCGATCACGTTGGTCTGCAGGGTGGGCATCACGATGTCCCAATCGCCGACCGGGATTGCGGCGAGATGGATGACCGCTTCCGCGCCGGCGGCGAACTGCTCGAGCCGGGCGGTGTCGGAGAGGTCGGCCTGCAGGTACGGCCAGGTCGTCTCCAGCGGAACCCGCCGTCGGCCGCCGGGCGCGGTGCCGTCGAAGATCGTCGCCTCCGCGGGGTCGGCGGCATCGGTGAGCAGCAGCTCGTGATCATGCTGCTCCAGCTGTGCGGCCACTTGGCGGCCGAGCCATCCGGCCGCCCCGGTGATCATGATCTTCATCGCTCACTCCTCCAGTTGATCACCGAGGCGGGTGGGACGGGTACGCCGCCGATCAGGTCGGTGAAGAATGCGCCGGCCTGATCGACCTCCACCTCGGCCGTGGGAATCCTGCTGAAGCCGGGCTCGTCCCTTTCGATCGCATCCAGCACCCGGGTGAGCCGTTCGCGGGTCCAGCCGGACTGGAAATGTGCGGTGATCGAATGCTGCTGGAGGACCGTCATGCTCGCCCACGCATCGGGCATGCCCGGCGTGAATCCGGAGTACACAACCTGTCCGTAGTCTCGTGGCAGGGAGTCGATCACGATCGCGAAGGACTCGGCGCTCTGGATCGTGTCGATGATCGCTTCCGGTGTGAAGGCCCTGACGTCCTGGCGAGCCGAGGCGCTGTCGATCGCGATCCCGCCAGCGCCGGTGGCGATCGCCAGTCGATCTTCGTGGCGACCGACGACCGCCACCTGGTATCCGAGCCCGACCGCGGTCAGGGCCGCGGACAACCCGATGATGCCGTCACCGATCACCGCGACCCGGCGCACCCGGGCGGGCTGGATCCGGTGTGCGGCGTTGTAGCCGACCTGGATGGAGATCCCGAGCGACAGTCGCGGGTCGAAGAATCTTCGCCCCGGTTCGGATCCCTGAGCTTGCCGAAGGGCGTAGACGTGTTCCAGCCGGTGGTTGCTGTATTCGGCGTGGCCACCGCTCTGCGCCGCCGCATCACCGAAGTCGTGCGCGGACGCGACGAACACCGCCCGGCCCACCCAGTCCTCCGCGCCTTCCCCGGCGTCGACGACAAAGCCGACCTTCTGGTAGCCGGGAACCAGCGGAAACCGGGCAGTCCCCCAGTCGAACCGGCCCTGCGCCGTCCACCGATCGGTCCCGGTGCTGACCCCGGAGAATTCGGCCCGGACGGTGACCTCGCCGGGGTCCGGCGCAGTGACGGTCACCTGCGCCAGCTCGGCGACCCCTGGCGCCGTGATCACCACGGCCCGACTCGTGCGCTCCACAAGGCAACACCCCCAAGAGCATTCCTACCGCAACGCCGTGCAGTTGCGCCGGGGTGATCAGCGGCTGTCTCGCCGCCACCAATCCGTGACTGCCGCGATGAAACGATCATTGACCTCTGACAACCAGACCGTATAGCGCACACCCTGGCCATCGAACGGGCGGGCGATGATGCCCGCGTCCGCGATCCGGGCAGTGAGCTCGGCCGTCCCGTCGCCGACCGGCAACCAGACGAAACTCGCGTCGCTGTCCGGCACCGGGACGCCCGCCGCCAGCAACTCGGTCCGGATCCGCTCGCGCTCAGTGATCAAGTAGGTCAGCCGCTGTCGGACCTCGGCCTGCCCGGCGGGCGAATAGCAGTAGGTCGCCACGGCAAGACCCAGCCGGGACACGGCTGCCGCCGAGCGCATCCGTGCCACGCCCTCGATGATTCGCGGAGCAGCGAGCATGAAGCCCATCCGGAGCCCGGCGAGGCCGATCGCCTTGGAGAAGGTCTTGAGGACGACGACGTTCTCCGGCAGGTCGGGGTGTGCCGCCCCGATGAAGGCATCCGGCGATGTGGCGAAGTCGGCGTACGCCTCGTCCAGACAGATCAGCACATCCGGCGGGGTACCGGCCACGAGTTCCTCGTACTGCTCCCGCCGCAGCGAGGTACCGCTCGGATTGTTCGGCGAGGACAGCATGATCATCCGCGTCTGGTCGGTGATTGCCCCGAGGATCGCCGTGACGTCGTGGCCACCGTCGTCCGCCCACGGGACCTTGACCGGTGTCGCCTCGTTCATCTGGGCCGACGTGAGGTAGCCCGGAAAGCTCAACCAGCTGAGCAGCACCTCGTCGCCGAGCCCGCAGATCGCGGCCGTGATCGCCTGGATCAGCGCACCGCTGCCCGCACTGATCAGCACCTCATCGGTGCGCCGGCCGTACGCGGCCGCGATCGCCGCGGTCGCTCCCGCCATGTCGCCGCCGTAACGGCCGAGATGGGGTATCTCGGCCGCGATGGCCTCGGCGACGCCCGGCATCGGCGGGAATGGGGACTCGTTCAGGCTGGCGCGGACGAGTTGCCCGTCGGCGGACGGGCGAGAAGGGCTGACGACCCCTTCGCCAACGGCACGGAACCGCACCTGGGCAGGTCGGGCTTCCACTGACATCAGGACTCCTGCCGGTTTTCTGTAAGGAGCGTTTCCGCGGTCGAGGTGTTCCGCGGGTGAAGCGATGTTGGACAAGTATTACATCCACTGCCTTGGCCACCGATACCGTACCGAACGTTTCACCAACCGAGCACTGACCGACTCGTGAATAACCTCGTTTGAAACGTTGCATTCCATCGCTGGATCGGCCAGGGTCTTCTTCATGCCACAGACGGTGCCGGATTGTCGCGTCGACCCGATCTTGCTCAAAACCGATCCCTTCGCCGGACACGATCCGTCATGGTCCCACCGGGCCTGTTGGCCCGCGCGCTGGATCAGCGTCCCGGACGCAGCGGCCCCGGTGGTTGCCGGCTATCGGCTCGCCGTCAGCTGTGATGAGGCCACTCACGGCATCGTGCACGTCTCGGCCGACGAACGCTTCGAGTTGTACGTGGACGGTGCTCTGGTCGGTCGCGGTCCGGAGCGCGGGGATCCCGAGCACTGGGCCTTCCACAGCTTCAGCGTCGATCTCGAGCCGGGAGACCATTGGATCGCCGCGCGGGTCTGGTCCCTCGGTGAGGAGGCGCCGTATGCGCAGTTGAGTGTCGGGCATGGGTTTCTCCTGGCCGGCACGGATTTCTCCGGCGGCCTGGTCGACAGCGCCTTGGACACCGGGAGCGCCGACTGGCAGGCCACGGTGCTCCCGGGATACGCCACCCGGACGAAAGGTGACGCGTGGGGCTGCGGCGCCAAACTCGTCAGCGACGGCCGGCAGATTCCCTGGGGCTGGGTGACCGGACAGGACACGGCCGGCCGTACCGACTGGACTCGTCCTCACGTCGGCGACGTCGGATATTCCCTGGCCTGGGTCAACGACATGCCGCCCGGTCGGATGCTGGTGCCCGCAACGCTGCCACCGCAGCGCGAACAACTCGCCCCGGCCGGCCGGGTGCGGCACCTTGCCGCCCACTCCCCCGGTGTCAGCACCCATGACGTCCCGGTCCGAGCGGCAGATTCCCGCCCCGAGGAGCTGGCCGGATGGCAGCGACTGCTCGGCGGTGACTCGATGATCATCCCGCCGCATTCCTGCTGGCGGGCGCTGATCGACCTCGAGACCTACACCTGCGCCTTTCCGCTGGTCGGGGTCCGTGGTGGCGCCGGTGCCGCGGTACGGGTCCATTGGCAGGAGTCGTTGTACGCGCCCGACGGCAGCGGCAAAGGCAACCGCAACGAGATCGAGGGCAAGATCTTCGGGCGACCCGGTCTTGACCAGGACGGACCGGGTGATCTCTTCATCGCCGGGGGCGGCGACGAGCAGCACTCGACGCTGTGGTGGGAGGCCGGCCGTTATGTCGAGGTACTGGTCACCACTGCCGACGAGCCGTTGGAGCTGACCTCACTGGAATTCCTGGCGACCCACTATCCCTATGACGACACGACCGCTTTCTCCTCGTCGGACCCGCGACTCGCCGGAATTGCTGATCTTGCGCTGCGCACCCTGCAGATGTGCAGTCACGAGACGACAATGGACTGTCCCTACTACGAACAGTTGCAGTACGCCGGTGACACCCGGTTGCAGTGCCTGGTGGCGTACGCGACCTGTGACGACGACCAGCTGGCGCGGCAGGCATTGGTCGCCTTCGACCGCAGCCGCAGTATCGACGGCCTCACCCGAAGCCGTACGCCGTCACGGATCGTGCAGCGGATCCCGCCGTTCTCGCTGTGGTGGGTGGCGATGGTCCACGATTTCGCCTTGTGGCGTGGCGATCTGGAGTTCGTCGCGGACCTGATGCCCGGCGTCCGCGCCGTCCTGGACGCCCACCGGCGCAATGTCGATCAGGATGGCGTCTTCCACGCCCTCGACGGCTGGAATTTCACCGACTGGGTCGACGGCTGGGACGCCGGCGCACCGCCGGGAGCACAGTGGGACGTCTCGGGGGTGCTCCAGTTGCAGTTGATCAACGTCCTGCGGCTGGCAGCAGAGCTCGAGACCTGGCTGGAGGAGCCCGAGCTCGCCGCCCGCAGCACCAGGCTCGCCGACCGGTTGTCGGCCGTCGTCGATCCGCTGTTCTACGATGACAAGTCCGGGTTGTATGCCGATGACGCTTCCAAGATCACCTTCAGCGAACATGTCCAGGCCTTGGCCGTGCTTGCCGGCGCGGCACACGGTGAGGCGGCGCTCCGGACCATGATCAACCCGGGGCGTACACTCCCACTCGCCCGGACCTCGGTCTATTTCGATCACTACCTTTTCGAGGCGCTGCGGCAGATCGATCGCACCGACGTGGTCCTCGACCGTTTCGGCCTGTGGTTCGACCAGCTCGACCACGGCCTGACCACCGTTGTCGAGCAGCCGGAGCCGACCCGCAGCGATTGCCACGCCTGGGGAGCACACCCGCGCTTCCATCTGATCGCGTCGTTGCTGGGCGTACGACCCACCTCGCCGGGGATGCGTACGGTCAGTGTCGTTCCTCGGCTCGGCGGGCTGGACTGGGCCGAGGGAAGCGTCACCTCTCCGCACGGTGCGATCCGGGTCCGGGCCACTGCGGGCGGCGAGTTGCAGGTGGAGGCTCCGAAGGGCGTCAGCGTGGCCTAGTGTTCTGTGCGTGAGCGCCCAGATCCGCGTTCCCGGCGACGTGCTGATCCACCTGCGTCGCGCCGCGACCATGCCGACCGGAACTACGCCGAGCCGCTCTGTCTCGATGATCTTGCCGCGGTCGCGGGGCTGAGCAAGTTCCACTTCCAGCGGCTCTTCACCGCGACGTACCGGCTCTCGCCCGCCGCCTACATCTCGCAGCGGCGGGTGGAACGTGCCCAGGACCTGCTGCGCAGCACCAATCTCACCGTGACCGAGGTGTGTCACGCCGTCGGCTTCACCAGCCTGGGTTCCTTCAGCAGCAGATTCCGAGAACTGGTGGGCGAGACGCCCCGCGACTTCCAGCGCCGCTACGGTGGGACCGGCGCGCACATACCGGGCTGTTACGTCTTCATGCTCGGGCTGGCCGAACGCTCCGCAAGCCAGGAGAAGCAGAACGGCCGGGGTCGGTCATAGCGTGGTCGCATGATCACCAACGTTTCTCTCGTGACCGTGTGGGTCAAGGACCTCGACGAGTCCCTCGCGTTCTATACCGATGTGCTCGGCTTCAAGCCGAACGCTGATGTCGCCTTCGGCAGCGACTACCGCTGGCTGACCGTCATCCACCCCGATCAACCCGAACTCGAGTTGCACCTCAGCACACCCGGCGCTCCGCTGTCCGACGAGTTGGTCGGCGCCATCCAACGGGCGATGGACCAGGGCCAGATGCCCGGGATCGGCCTGGCGGTCAATGACTGCAAGGCCACCTACGAGGACCTCACCGCCAAGGGCGTGGAGTTCCTCCAGCCTCCGTCCGAGCGGCCGTACGGCGTCGAGGCGCTGATGCGGGACAATTCCGGGAACTGGCTGGTCCTGGTCGAGCGCAACGATGTCAGCCCGGATCAGATGAACGGAGCCGCAATCGCCTGACGCTAGGTTGTGCGTCTGTGACGGCAACCCAGCGACGCGGCAGGAGGTGGCGCTTCGGGCTGCTGGTGATCATCACCGCGATCACGCTCGCCCCGCTCGGTGGCGTCCTGTCCAGCGCACTGGGGCTGACCGGCGACCGGGGTACGGCCGGTGCGGGATCCTGGCTCGTGACTGTCGGCCGTTCGATCGCGGACACCCTCCGGGGGCGGTCGCTCTACTGGTTCGAGAACAGCCTGGGGCTGTCGTTCGGGGCCGTCCTGGTGTGCGTCCTGGTCGGTGCGCCGGCGGGGTACGCGTTGGCCCGCGGCCGCGACCGTGCGGTCTCCGGTTTCGCGCTGGTGGTGTTCCTGCTGCAGTCGTTCCCGCCGGTGCTGCTGCTCGTTCCGTTGTTCCTGATGTTCGCGCGCCGGCAGTTGGTCGACAACCTGTTCGGCCTGGGCGTGGTCTACATCGCACTGACCCTGTCGTTCGCGATCTGGATGTTCGCGGCCTACGCCGGGACGATTCCGGTCGAGCTCGAGGAAGCGGCCTGGCTCGACGGTTGCTCGGTCCTCGGCGCCTACCTCAGGGTTGTGCTGCGCAACAGCCTGCCGGCCGTCCTGACGACGTCGATCTTCACCTTCCTTTCGGTGTGGAACGACTACCTGGCCGCCTTCACCTTCGTACGATCTGAAGACAACTACACGCTCGGCGTCGGGCTCCAGGCCGCCGGCCATTCGCCGGTCCTTGCCGTACTGGTCGCTGTCCCGCCGCTGTTGATCTTCGTGCTGCTGAACCGCTATTTCAGCGTGGGAGGTGTCGCCGGTGCGATCGGCGCGCGCTGATCAATTCGCTGCAGAGCCGCACACGGAAGTCCGAGAACAGAAGGAGGCGTGATCACTCGTGATCAAGACAGCCGCAGGCGCTGATCAGCAGGCCCTGAGGGTGGCCGTCGTCGGCCCAGGTGGCTGGGGCCGGCAGCACACCCGGGTCTTCGCCGGCCGGCCGGACACCACCCTGTGTGCTGTCGTCGGACGCGACCAGGCCCGTACCGACGCCGAGGCGTCCCGGCTCGGAGTCCCCGGCTACATCGACATCGAGCAGATGCTGGCCGAGCAGCACCCCGACCTGGTGACCGTGTCGCTGCCCAACGAAGATCACTTCCGCCCGACGCTCCAGCTGCTGCACCACGGGATCCCGTTGCTGGTGGAGAAGCCGCTGGTGTTCGATCTGGACGAGGCCGATGTGTTGCTGGCCGAAGCGGCCCGGTCGAACACCTTCTTCGCGGTCGACTTCAACCATCGCTACGCCGAGCCCGTCATCCGGACCCGCGCTGCGATCATGGACGGGAGTCTCGGACAGCCCGTCTTCACGACCTGGCGGTTCGGAGGTGAGGCCAACAAGGGATCCTCGCCCCACAAGAACATCATCGAGACCCAGTGCCATGCCTTCGATCTGTTGGAACACCTGCTCGGGCCGATCGACTCGATCGCCGCCCAGATGACCGACATGACCTACGGCGCCTGGAGCACGATCGCCTTGTCGCTGAGTTTCGCCGGCGGGGCGGTCGGGACGCTGCTCGGTTCGTACGACTCCTCCTACGCCTACCAGGACACCCATGTGCTCGAGGTCAACGGCACCCTCGGCCGCGCACTCATCCACGACACTGTGCAGCGGTACAGCTTCCAGCGCGCCGGTGACGAGACCGCCACCACCTGGCGTCCGGGCTACTTCAACGACGCCGGTCGCTGCTTCCACCACACCTTCGATGCCTATGTCGAGGACATGCTGACCGCGCTCCGGGCCGGCCGACCGCCACAGGTCCCGGCGTCGGCCGGCCGGCGCGCGTTGCTGCTGGCGCAGCGAGCGATCGAGTCCCACGAGTCCGGGCGACGCGTCAGCGTGGAGCCCGATGGCTATGCTCCGCTGATATGAAGATCACCGGCTACCGCGTCGTGCCCACGGTCTTGGACTGGGGTCGGCGGATCGGCGACATCAACGGCGTGATGCCGTCCAACGAGACGCCCTCCAGCATCCTGGTCCTGGAGACCGACTCGGATCTGGTCGGTGTCGCGATCGGTCAACCCGGCCTGATCGACTCGGTGTTCCCGGCCATCGAGGGCGAGGATCCCCGGTCGGTCAACGCGCTGTACGACCGGATGCTGGCCTGGTCGTTCAAGGCGGGGCATGCGGGCACCGTCTACGGCGCCATCGGGACAATTGATCTTGCGCTGTGGGACCTCAAGGCCAAGGCTGCCGGCGAGCCGCTGTGGCGACTGCTCGGCGGGCGTGACCGCACAGTTCGCGGCTACGCGTCGGGGCTGGACGCCGGCCTGGACGACGACGAACTGCACACCCTGTACCGCTCGTTCGCCCAACGCGGCTTCACCGGCGCCAAGCTCAAGGGCGGCTGGAATGTGGCCGACGACCTGCGCCGGCTGGCTGTTGTCCAGGACGCCCTGGGCGTCGACCACCCGGTGCTGGCCCTCGACGCCAACGAGAGCTGGAATCCCAAGCAGGCCGTACGCTATCTGGCCGCGCTGGAGCAGCAGGTCGACCTGGCCTGGATCGAGGAGCCGGTGCGACGCTGGGACGCCCAGGGACTGGCAGCAGTCTCCCGGCAGGCCCGGGCCGCAGTCGCGACCGGTGAGAATCTCACCGGCGTCGACCAGTACCTCCCGCTGATCACCGGTAACGCCGTTGACATCGTCCAGGCGGGCGGCGGCTGGGGCATCAGCCATTTCCTGCGGGTCGCTGCGCTGGCCGCCGGCCACAATCTGCCGGTCAGCCCGGTCGGGTTCTTCGGTCACCTGGCCGCCGCCGCAACCGCGGTGCCCAACCATGCGCTCACCGAGGTCCAGGGCTTCACCCTGCCGGCGGGGATCAGCGCGGACTGGGACATCGACGACGGCAGAGTGATCCTCGGCACCGAGCCCGGCAACGGGCTCACCTTCGACGAGTCGGCCGTACGCTCCCCCGCAGACGTCGGGGATCTGCCGGTGGAAGGTCCACACGTACGACCCGCCGACGCCGGCCTCCGATTGACGCTCCGCGGCTAGAGATCCAGGAGATGATCATGCAGAAGCGAGAAACACCACCGAGGCCGGCTCGTCGCATGGTCGTCGGCGTTGCGCTGGCTGCGCTGGCGCTGTCCGTCCTCGGGGCGACGACACCGAAGTCCACGGCAGCCCCGATGCGCCACCGGAGTGTGCATACCCTGATCGTTGCGCCCGACGGCTCGGATAGCGGCGCCGGTACGGTGGGCGATCCGTTGCGGACGATCCAGGCGGCTGTCAATCGCCTCGAACACGGCGGCCTGGTCGAGCTCCGAGGCGGCACCTACCACCAACGGGTACAGCTGTCAGGCACTTCACATCTGACCATTCGGCCTTACGGCAAGGAGCATCCGGTGCTGTCCGGGGCCGGGCTGACCGTCCCGGCAGATCGATCCGCGATGATCGACATCGAGAACAGCAGCGATGTCACGGTGACCGGCCTCGATATCACCGGGTATCGGACGACACAGCTTGATCACATGCCGATCGGCATCTACCTCCACGGCCACGATTCCGTGGTCTCCATCGCTGGAAATCATGTCCACGACCTGGGCAACGACAACCCGACCCTCGGCAGTTTCGATATCAACGCCCACGGCATCGCTGCCTACGGGGATGATCCCCGGCGGCCGATCCGCAACCTGCGGATCAGCGGTAACGTCGTCGACAACCTGCACCTCGGCGCGTCGGAAAGCGTTGTGGTCAACGGAAATGTCACCGACTGGCAGATCACCGGGAATCGGATCCACGACAACAACAACATCGGGATCGACGCCATCGGCTATGAGCCGACCTTGAGCGGGAAGTACCGCTACACGCAGGTAAATCGAGCCCGGCACGGGCTGATCGCGAACAACATCGTGCGACGGATCAGATCCCAAGGAAACCCTGCCTACTGGGAAGACGGCTCGTGGTGCAACTGCGCCGACGGGATCTATGTCGACGGTGGTGCGCACATCACCATCCAGCACAACATCGTCACCGGCAGTGACATCGGCATCGAAGTCGCCGCAGAGAATGCCAAGGGGCAGGCCGATCACGTGGCCGTACGGCACAACCAGATCAGCGGCAGCCTCTTCACCGGCCTGACCACCGGCGGCTACTGCAACGGCGCCGACGATTGTGGTGGGGTCGAGACCGGGAAGTCGTTGCACAACACCTTCGAGTACAACACGCTCCGCGACAACAACCAGCTCGACGACGGCTCACCCGAGTTGCTCGTGCAATATCACGCCCATCACGATGTCTTCGCCCACAACACGATCACGGCCACCAACAGCGATCACGTCGTGTACGGGACCGTTCCGGACTCCGATAGCGGCGGCAACCGCAGTGATCACAACCGCTTCCGGGCGATCGGCGGGAGCCCGTCGACCGCCCAGTTCGGCTGGAACGGACAGACCTACAGCGGATTCGCGGCGTACCGATCAGCGACCGGCCAGGACCGCCATTCGAGATTCTTTTAGCACCGACCGGGAGAGCGCAGCGACGATCCGGTCTCAGATGTTCAGATTTCCGGTGAGCCTGCCGTGGAAGGCGGTGCTCCGCTCGTCAAGGCCGAGGAACGTGACCTGCGAGCCGCGATCCCGGTACTTCGCCTCCAGGGTGTCCAGAGCCGCAACCGTCGAGGCGTCCCAGATGCCTGAGTGCGTCAGGTCGACGACGACTGTCGTCGGATCGTCGGCGTACTGGAAGTGATCGACGAGGTCGTGGCTGCTGCCGAAGAACAGCTGGCCGTGGATGCGGTAGTGAACTGTGGTGCCGGCATCGTCGACGATCCGCTCGACGCGGATGCCGCGGGAGATCCGGCGCACCAGGAACACCATCGCCAGAATCGTCCCGACACCTACCCCGACAGCGAGGTTGTCGGTCGCAGTCACCACCGCGACGGTGACGAGCATGACGATCGTCTCGGGGACCGGCATCCGCTTCAGCGTCGCCGGCCGGACGCTGTGCCAGTCGACGGTCCGGATCGCGACGATCATCATCACCGCTGCCAGCGCGGCCATCGGGATCCGCGCCATCACGCCGTTGAGCACAGTGACCAGCAGCAGCAGGAACCCGCCGGCGACCAACGTCGACAATCGCGTACGAGCCCGGCCGATCCGGACGTTGACGACGGTCTGTCCGATCATCGCGCAGCCCGCCATCCCGCCGTACAGTCCGGCCAACAGATTGGCGATGCCGAGACCGACGGACTCCCGCGCCTTGTTGGACCGGGTCGCCGTGATGTCATCCACCAGCTTGGCGGTCAACAGCGTTTCCATCAGGCCGACGAGCGCGACGCTGATCGCCACTGGTGCGATGATCCGCAGCGTCTCCAGGTCGAGCGGAGCCCGCCAAGCGGTGAAGCCGGGAAGACCGCCGCTGATCTTGCCTTCGTCCGCAACGGTCGGAACAGTCAGGTGCGCCGCGACCGCGATGGCGGTCACGATTCCGACGGCCACCAGCGGCGCCGGAACGGCCTTGGCGACACGCGGCAGCAGTACGACGATCACCAGTGTCAGAGCGAACAGCGGGTAGACCGCCGTGGGCACGTTCAACACGTGGCGGACCTGAGCGAGGAAGATCAACACTCCCAGCGCGTTGACGAAGCCGATCATCACCGACCGTGGGATGAATCGCATCAGGCCCGCAAGGCCGGTGGCTCCGAAGCCGATCTGGATGAGGCCGGCCAGCAGGACGGTCGGCAGCACGTATTCGACACCGTGGGCCTTGACCATCGGTCCGATCACCAGCGCCACCGATCCGGCTGCCGCGGTCACCATCGCCGGTCGACCGCCCAGGACCGACATCGAGACCGCGAGGACGACCGAGGACACCAGGCTGACGATCGGGTCGACCCCGGCGATCACCGAGAACGAGATGACTTCGGGAATCAGGGCGAGCGTGGTGACCAGACCGGCGAGAACCTCGGTCAACAGGGCCCTCGGATCGTGGCGGATCGCAAACACCGATGAGCGTGGGTCGTCGGCCAACCAGGCGAGACGACGGGCCCGGCCGGCACGCGGAGGCTGGGCCTGATCGGGTGCGATCACTGCATGAGATTAGCGGCATTCGTCGTGCTGGCCGCCGTCGCCCTGAAGCATCGGGCCCGAAAGCGATCGGGCTGTCGCCACAAGCGAGCGTCTGCCTCGATGCCACGTGTCCGCAGGTAGGGACTGATCTTGTCTGCAGGTGAGGACAAACCTCGGCGGATTTGAGGCGGACAGCTTGCATGACGATGCCGCACCGGAAACCGGGAGAGACCACGGTCGGAGCAATGGCAGAACTCGTGGCGGAAGGCACGGCCCGCGACCTCGGACTGAGTGAGGCGGCCCCGACACGATCGGTCGCGCCTCGCGACCCAGCCGATCACCGCGATTCAGACCGAGTGGTCGCTGTGGTCGCGAGACATCGAGGACGAGGTGATTCCGCTGACCCGCGAGCTCGGCATCGGCGTGGTGGCCTACAGCCCGCTGGGGCGCGGCATGCTCACCGGCGACTCAGCGCTGACCGACGGTCTGATGGGCCATGGCGGCCCAGAGATCCGCGTAGCGGCCGGGCTGCTTGATCAACTCCTCGTGCGGGCCGTCCTGGACGATCCGGCCGTTGTCGACGACCAGGATCCGATGCGAAGCCCGGGCTGTCTGCAGCCGGTGGGCGATCAGGATCGTCGTACGGCCGCTGGCGACCAGGCCCATCGCCCGCTGCACGTGTGCCTCGGTCGCCAGGTCGAGATTCGCGGTCGCCTCGTCCAGCAAGAGGATCGACGGGTCGACGAGCAACGCCCGGGCCAGGCTGAGCAGCTGCCGCTGCCCCGCCGACAGCGACTTTCCCTGTTCGCTGACCGGGGTGAGATATCCCTGCGGCAGGCCGCGGATGAACTCGTGTGCGCCGACCTCGCGGGCCGCCCGTTCGACCGCGAGATCACTGGCTTCCGTCCGGCCGTAGGCGATGTTGGACCGGATCGTTCCGGAGAACAGGAACGGCTCCTGCGGCACGAAGCCGAGCTGGTGACGATAGCCGGGCAGGTCGAATTCGCGCAGCGGCAGCCCGTCGATCAGGATCCGGCCGGCGTCGGCGTCGTGGAACCGGGCGACCAGCTTCATCAGCGTCGACTTGCCTGCTCCGGTGGTGCCGACCAGCGCCACCACCTGGCCGGGCGGGATCTCCAGGCTGACGTCGTCCATGGCGACCAGCCCGGTGCTCTCGTAGGCGAAGGTGACGTTGTCCAAGGTGATCTCGCCGCGCAGCCGGCTCGGCACCGGCAGTGCCGGCTCGGCCTGCGGGGTCGCGCTCGGCGTCTGCAGCAGCTCCCGCAGCTGCCGGGACGCGACGGTCGCCTGCAGCCATTGGTCGAAGACGACCGACACCTGCCGGATCGGCGCGAAGAACTGATCAAGGTAGAGCAGGAAGGCGATCAGCACACCGGAGGTCAGTCCGCCGTTGGCGATCAGGCCGGCGCCGATCGCCAACGTGATGGCCTTGGCGATCACGCTCATCAGGTCGATGAACGGGAAGAAGCGGGCCTGCAGCTCCATGGACCGCGCCCGCGCCCGGAAGTAGTCCTCGGCCAACCGCCCGAAGCGGTCCTCGTTGGCCGGCTGCTGGTTGTACGCCTGGCTGACCGCGACCCCGTTCAGGCTCTCCTGCATGTCGGCGTACAGGATCGAGATCCGCTCCCGGGCCAGCAGGTACGTGGCGGTCGACACCCGCCGGAACCACAGGGTCGTGATCACCAACGGGATCAGCAGCACCGAGACACACAGCGCCAGCCGCCAGTCGAAGACCACCAGGACCACGGCGATGCCCAGGCAGCTGACCATCGCCACCGTCGCCTGCACCAGGCCCTGCTGCAGCAGCTGACTGAACGCCTCGACGTCGGAGGTCATCCGGGTCATGATCTTGCCCGCCTGGAACCGCTCGTAGTAGTTGAGCGAGAGCCGCTGCAGGTGGGCGAAGGTCCGCACCCGGAGCCCGAAGAGCATCCGCTCGGCGGTCTTCTGGGTGAAGAAGGTCATCAACCGCTGGTTGGCCCAGCTGATCACCTGGATGACCACCAGCACGACAACCGCCCCGTACAGGATCCGTACGGTCCGGGTGGCGATGCCGTGGTCGACGCCGAAGCGGATGATCGCGGGGGCGGTGAGGCTGAGCAATGCGTCGAGGACGACCATGGCGACGCTGATCAACAGCGGCTTGAGGAACGGCTGGAAGACATTGGCCATGGTGAAGCTGTCGTTGACCTCCGTGTGCTCGGCGAGGTTCACCTCGGGGTCGCCCTCCAGCGGTGGCAGCTTCTCGACCGCGGCCTGCAGCTGCGGTGACATGGTTGCCAGGCTGCCGAGCCTGCCCATGTCGGGGCCGCCGCCGCCCGCGGCCGACCGGGCGAGCATCTCGCCGGCGAACGAACTGATCTTCGCCGCGCCCTCCCGATCTGCGTCGACCGGCCAGGCCGCGGGGTCGATCAGCTCCACCCGCTCCGGGGGCGCCAGAACCTCGTCGGCGTCCGGCCCGGTGAGCAGGTCGCGGAAAAGCTGGGACCGCGCCGCCAGCTCGTCGGTGGTGCCCTGGTCAACGATCCGGCCCTGGTCGAGCACGATGACCCGGTCGGCCAGTTGCAGGGTGGAGTAGCGCTTGGCGATCAGCACCGTCGTCCGCTGCTCAAGCACCTCGCCCAAGGATGCATGGATCTGGTGCTCGGTCCGCGCATCGATGGCTGAGGTCGCGTCGTCCAGCACCAGCACCTTCGGGTTGGCCAGCGCTGCCCGGGCCAGGGCGATCCGCTGCCGCTGGCCACCGGAAAGCGTGAAGCCGCGCTCGCCGACGGTGGTCTCGTACCCTTCGGGCAGACCGGAGATGAAGCCGTGCGCGTGGGCGGCGACGGCGGCGTGCTCCACCTCGTCGTCGGAGGCGCTCGGGCGGCCGAAGGCGATGTTGTCGCGGATCGTCGTGGAGAACAGGAAGCCCTCCTCGAAGACCAGGCCGACACAGTCGCGTACGGACCTGATCGTGTAGTCGTGCAGGTCTCGGCCGTCGATCCGCACCGAGCCCGAGGTCGGGTCGTAGAACCGGGCGAGCATCAGTGCCAGCGTCGACTTGCCGGAGCCGGAGGCGCCGACGATCGCGATCTTCTCGCCCGGCTCGAGGGTCAGCGTGACGTCGGTCAGCACCGGCTCGCCGTCGGCGTAGGAGAAACTCACGTGGTCCAGTTCGACCCGGCCGGTCGGGTGTTCCAGCACCACTGCGTCCGGGCTGTCCTGGACGGTCGACCCCTCGGAGACGATCTGGATGATCCGCGCCGCGCCGGCTTTGGCCTGCTGGCTGGTGGTCAGGATGCTGGACAGGAACCGGACCGGAGTGACCAGCTGCACGACATAGCTGGTGAACGCCAGGAAGGTCCCGATGGTGATGTGGCCGCGCATCGCGAGGATGCCGCCGAGGGCCAGGATGCCGGCTTGGGTGAGGCCGGGGAACGCGTTCAGTGTGGCGGTGAAGATCGCGCCGATCCGCGCCGAGCGGATCCGGGACTGGAACAGCGTCCTGGCCTCGCCGTTCAAGGAGGCCTGCTCCTGCGCCTCCTGTCCGAACGCCTTCACCACCCGTACGCCGGTGACGGCCTCCTCGACCACGCCGGCGACCGAGCCCTTGTACATCTGGTCGGTGAAGCTTGCGGGGAACGATCGGGCCCGGAACTTGTAGGTGATGTACATGAAGACGGGCATCGTGACGATCAGGACCAGCGTCAGCAGCGGAGACAGATACGTCATCACGACCAGCGCCACCACCAGCAGCGTCACGTTGCCCCAGGCGACGCCCAGCTGCTGCAGGAACATCTGGATCACCGTCAGGTCGCTGGTCGCCCGCGACATCAGGTCACCGCTGCGGAACTTGTCGCGGCCGGTGGGGTCCAGGTACTGCAGGTGGTGGTGGACGAGCTTCTGCAGATCCCGCTGGCTGGCGGCGGCGGCGCGCGAGCCGACCGAGCGGCGCAGATACTGCAGCACGAAGGTCAGCCCGCCGGCCAGGGTCAGGATGGCGATCCAGACCGCGAGCGAGCGCTGGTGCGACAGGATCGTGTCGTCGACGATGACCTTCTGAATGAGCGGCAGCATCGCCAGCCCGAGCTGGCCGATGATCGCCAGGATGATCCCGAGGTGGATCCGCCGCATGGTGGATCCGAGCAGCGGGGTGAGCATCCGCAGTGTCCCCTGCTCACGAGTCTCCATCGGCCCCTCCGCATGTATCGATCGCCATCAATTGCCTGCCGGCAAGCATCTATGGCGAAGGCTAGCGTGTCGGACGGACAGGGATTCAGCGAGATGCCGCGAGACAGCACATGGACAGACGCCAACGGCCCCGGCCAGAGAGTTCCCTGGCAAGGGGCCGTTTTCAGCGTGTGGCAGGTGATGGATTCGAACCAACGTAGGCGAAGCCGACGGTTTTACAGACCGTTCGTCAAACTGCGTCTGACTAGGCCAAACGCTCTCGGTCACGATGCAATGGGAACGAATAGGGATCGAACACCCGCCACTGGCCGACCAGAACCACCACCAGTTCGGACAACCCCAGCGACACTGCCGGAGCCCTGGTAGCCAGCCTCAATCCAGCTCTCGAGTTTCCATCAGCTGCATCTAGACGAGTGCATCAGTTCGCCCAGATTAGGACCCGTCAAGTGTTCACCCATCCGCGCAGCACATCCGGGGAACTGTGTGATTCAGTCCCACCCAGCTGTGCAGATGGGTCGGAGGCGCTATCAGACTGCGGCGAAGTCGGTTGTTGCCCTCGCGACAAGGTTGGGGCCGTTGACGGGGTCGATCCCTGTCAGCAGGTCGAGCCAGAGGCCGCGAAGGTTGGCTTCGGTGTCGATTGGTTGGAGTCCCCGATTCTCCGCTTCGAACATCCCGAAGCTCGCCGTCAGGAGCCTGGCTGCGATAGCAGTTGCAGGCTCGGTAGACACCAACTCTCTGCTGCTGAGACTTTCCTGGATCCGTTGGACTGCGTGATTGCGCCAGACGAACGGTTGCTCTGGAACCGCAAACCCGAGGACGTCTCGCTCGGCGAGCAACCTCACCGCACCGAGGGTGACCGGGTCACCTCGGGACTCAAGACCAGTGGCTAGTAGCAGGCACAGAAGCCGGGTCACGCTAGGTAGCGGCAGCGCGTCGGCTGCCTGCCGCAGCTGATCCCATCGCTGCCACTGTTCCTCGATGATCGCGAAAGCGAGTTCTTCCTTGGACGCGAACTGGTGATAACCGACGGCAGACTTCGGCCGTCCCATCTCAGCGGCTATCTGAGCAATCGAGGTTCCCGCATACCCACGAGATGCGAACTGGTGGGCTGCCGCAGTCACGATCGATCGGCGGGTCGCAGCCTTCTGCAGTGCTCGTTGGCTCGTCACTCTTCCCCCGACATTCCATGCCCGGCTCCAGGACCGAAGAGTCCAATCGGTCCCGACCGACGCTCCCGGCGCGTGGTCCGCTCGACTCTATTGAACACGCGCCCCGCAGGATTCGCCAACGACCCGCGCGACGTGGTTCCGAGCGTATATCAGCCCTGTGAGTATCCCCGCAGTGCGGGTGATTCGGCCATGGCAGCATTTATTCGATCACCCCGGAACGGACCGTCGGGACCAAAGTCGCTTTCGGACACGCGAATTGGCCATTTTCCACAGCGCGCTACATGGAACGGGGCTTTCGCGATACGATCGTCTGGCGAGTTGCCCGGTGGAACTCAGGATCCGGCGTTCCGCCGCACAACGCCCGGGCTCAGGTCGGTCCGCATACCAGGTCCCGGGCAGAGGCCGTGCTGGGGGCGGCAGTCGGCGCATTCAAAACCCCGTTTGAGTGTCGCATTTCTGCTGATACCTGGGTCGCGGGAACTTGTGCGTAAGTCACAGGACCCGAGTCTCCGGCTGTGTTCCCTCAGAAGATCTGTCGCCGTATTTATGCCCACCATCCGTTCCTCACAGATTGGAATAGTCATGAAGAAGTCCCTTGTCGCCCTCATCGCGACGTCATTCGCGGCTGCCGTCGCAGCTACTGCGCTGACTACGCAGCCGGCCCATGCCGACGACACCCAGACCACCACCGTTACTACCGAAGTAGCCTCCGGTGACCTTTCCATCAGCGCCCCGGCCACTCTCGACCTCGGGACCATCGCTCCCGGGCAGTCCGGCACAGCCACGCTCTCCGGCGTTGAAGTCACCGATGCGCGCGCCGGGACCGCCGGGTGGACGGCCTCGGCGACTGTTGCGGCTATCACCTCCGCATCGCTCAGTAGCACCATTCCCGCCTCGAGTCTCACCATCAGCACGGATGACGCTGAGGTGACCGGCACCGCCACTGTGACCGCATCCGACATCACCGGCGGCTCGGACGATGCAGCTGTGCAAACTGCGACAGCCGTGACTGGCAACAACAGTGCCACCTGGGATGAGCACATCAGCCTCCAAATCCCCGGTGACGCACTTGCCGCGAACGACTACACGACCACCATCACACACTCCGTCGCCTGACATGGGAGGTGGCATCCGGAGGACAACCGCGACCGCTCGGGCGGGTGCGACGTTCCTACTCACTGGAGTCGTCATGCTCATCGGCACGACTCTGGTTGAAGCAGCCCCACCGGATGCCACACCCTCAACCACCCCGGCGGCCGGCATCGGAATCCGGCTTCTGGACTATCCCCACAGCCAAGCCGGCGACCCGCGCGACCACGAATACATCGTCCAAACCGTGAAGCCCGGCACAACTCTGACCCGTCACATCCAGATAACAAACACCACTAGCATGGCCCAAGCCATCGAGATCAAAATCACCGGCGCAACAATCGATGACGGACACTTCAACGTCGCCGGCGATGCCCGCAATCAGCTGGCAAAATGGACTAGCACGAACGTGGATACGGTGCGGCTCCGGAGCAATACCCATTCCACGATCACCGCCACAATCCACGTTCCCGAGAAAGCTACCCGGGGCGAACAGTACGGCGTGATCTGGGCGCAGCTGAGAGCGACTGCCACCACACCCACCCACCGTGTGTCCGTGATCAACCGGGTCGGCATCCGCGCATACATCAACGTCGACACCAAGAAAACGCCACCCGCGTTCACTCTCGGCCCGATATCTGTCGACCGTGACAACACCGGAGCGCCGGTCCTACAAACCACCGCAACCAATACTGGGGAAACCGCTGTCGACCTCACCGGCCGCGCCAGGCTCGCCAACGGGCCTGGGCACACCAGCGCCGGCCCCTACGAAACCACCGCGACCACAACTCTGGCACCAGGCCAACAGGCAAACGTCCGCATACCTACTGCTCCTCAACTCGCCGCCGGAACCTGGACCGCGACCATCAAACTCCGCAGCGGCGACACCACTCGCAAAAGGACCGACACCATCACCATCCCCCACCAGCACCGCGCTCCGCCGCGTCCAGCAAAGCAGACGAAGCCGAGCCACCCCATCGCAGTGCCCGTCGGCATCACCATCGGGCTGATCCTCGCGATAGCCGTGACAGCCAGCATCCTGATCAGAAGGGCTCGAAAACACAGAACGCACGAGTGAGCCGCGCCAGAAGGTCGGCAGCCGAACCCGCACCGGGAGAGTCACTTTCGCCCACGCGACAAACGTCCGGGAACGTCGCTGTTCGGCGCCGCCGAATCTGTGACAACCGATGGAGAATCGATGACCTTCGCCCTGACGCATGCGAACGTCGTTAACCCCGACAGCGGGGAGATAGCCCGAGATGTCACCGTCCTGATCGTCGGCGATCATGTCGCCGCCGTCAGCACCCAGACGCCCACCGGCGCACAGGCAATCGACACCGCCGGCGCCTACGTCGTACCAGGCTTCAACGACATGCATGCGCACACACTGGAACTCGACGATTCCGACGCCGCACACCAGCTGATGATCAGCTACGGCATAACCGGCTACCGACAGATGTCCGGGTCAGCAGCACTCCTCGCCAGGCGGGCAGCCGGCGACTTCGCCGAATCTGCCGACGCCCCGACACTGCTGCAGTTGCCCGGAGCACGACTCACCAATCTGAACGCCAATTCCCCGCAAGCAGTCATCTCCGAGATCCGCAACCAACATGAGCAGGGCGCCGACTTCATCAAAATGACGCAAGTGCCCAGCATGATCTATCGGATCGCACAGGCCCAGGCGAACCTGCTCGGTATCCCCTGCGGAGGACATCTTCCACCGCTCACGATGGCTGGAGACGCCGCCAAAGCAGGCATTGGCTTCATCGAGCACCTCGGCCCTGGACTCGGCCTGCTGATCTTGTGTGCAACAAACGAAGATCAAATCCGAGGCGAGCTGACCGCGCTCGAGAACAGGACCCCGACCATCGGGCTACCGTTCATGAACAGGCTCTTCAACGCTCGGCTCGACTGGATCGTGGCCGACTCGCAACTCCACAACGGCTCAAGAATGGTGCCGCTCATCAACCGCGCGATCGATGCCTTCAGCGAAGACAAGAGCCGCGCCACCGCCCAAATTCTCGCCCAACACAACACGTGGCAGTGCCCAACCCTGATCCGAGCAAAACCGAATGAGCCCAGCGATGACCTCCTAAGGCACCGCGATCCAGACCTGGCCACCGCGTCCGCGAAAGCACGAAAGCCGCGGCACAAGGCGACGAACAAAGCAATCTCGCTATCGACGCAGTCGACGTTCGACCGCCTCTACAACACACGACAACGGCTCACCAAGATTCTCGCGGACGAGGGCGTGCCGATGCTCGCCGGCAGCGACATCGCAGGAGCCTCCTCGGAGGTGCCCGGCGCCAGCCTCCACCAAGAGTTCGACGAACTGGCCGCGGCCGGACTGTCGCCCCTGCAGATCCTGCAAATGACAACCTCGGCGCCGGCCAAGTTCACCGGACGCGATGACATCGGGTCCATAGAAGAAGGAAAGCGAGCCGATCTAGTGCTGTTACGCGAAGACCCAACCCAGTCAGTCGCAGCACTCCACACCATCGTCGGACTGGTACGCAATGGCGTCTACCGCGGCGAATCTGACCTGAACACCATCAGAAAACCCATCGCCCACGAACAAGGCGCAAGCTGATGCCTGGGCAGTCGTCATCGGCGCACCCACTTACCTCCTCACTGCCAGCCTCGACAGAGTCTCCGACGGACGACCGCGGCCGCAGCGTGGCCCACTGGTCAGGGGCGCATTCAGCTTGCACAAACGTCTGACCTTGTCCAACTGGGCGTCAGAGGCGCATTCATCCTCCGGACCGGCGGAATGAAACTGACACATACACAACATGTCCGCGGGCGTCCGATGCTGAAAATCGCCACGGTCACGAAGACAGTGCCCGCCCCACGGCAAACGCCGACCGCTCTCTACGGAAAAGGAGAGTGCCGCTGTCCCGATCCTCCTAGCCACGCCCCCCGTTCTGATCAACCGGAGTTTCAACGCTTTCGATACCGCGAGTCATCGTCACCAATATTGGCGCCGTCCGCGAACCCCGATGATCCCGGTTTCCCGACCAGCTCAACAAGTTGACGGATACCGATCACTGGGCCGCCAGAGCTAGCCGCTGACAATCACTAGTCACATGGCCCTGAAATCACGACCGAGCGCCCACGGATAACGATCGGCGCGACATCCAGACCCGAGGCACCGCCCGGAACGACTACCGGCGGCGAACACTCCGTGGCCCTAACAGGATGGTTATCGAACCTTCCGGCGACCGCCACTCGGATGTTCATCGGCGCGAAGCCCCTGGTCAGACCCATGTCCTCTGGAAGCGCCGTCCAACGCACCCGCCGACGGAGCGTCCACCTGTCAAGACAACAGCGTGACGACCTGGTTGCGCGGGACTGTCAGGAGAACGGTGTGTGGGGTCTGGCCTGACCGAAAGGACAGGTCGGAATGACGACCGAAATGACACCACGGCTGGATCCCGGTCGCGACACGTCGCCGATCAGCGGTGCCGGCGACGACTTGGGCGTGATGCTCGATCCCGTGACGGGTGAGCCGATTGATGAAAGAGAGCTGGCCGAGCAGCTGCTGGCCCAGGCCAAGGCCCAGGGCGTCAGCCTGGTCGGACCGGGCGGACTGCTGTCCAGCCTGACCAAACAGGTGCTGGAGACCGCCTTGGAGGCCGAGCTGACCGAACACCTCGGGCATGAGCACGGCGAGACCCCGGCCGGGTCGAACGTTCGTAACGGCACGAGATCGAAGACGGTGATCACCGAGATCGGGCCGGTCGAGATTGAGGTCCCACGAGACCGAGAGGGCAGCTTTGAGCCGCAGATTGTGCGCAAACGACAACGGCGGCTGGACGGCATCGACGAGATCGTGTTGTCGTTGACTGCCCGCGGGCTGACTACCGGTGAGGTGGCAGCGCACTTCGACGACGTCTATGGGGCCAAGGTCAGCAAAGACACGATCAGCAAGATCACCGACAAGGTGGTCGCCGAGATGGCCGAGTGGGCCAGCCGGCCGTTGGATCCGATCTATCCGGTGATCTTCGTCGACGCGATCGTGGTCAAAGTTCGGGACGGGCAGGTCCGCAACACCCCGTTCTACGTGGTCATGGGTGTGACCACGGCCGGGGAACGCGACATCCTCGGGATCTGGCCCGGTGACGGTGGCGAGGGGGCACGGTTCTGGCTGCAAGTCTTGAGCGAGTTGAAGAACCGTGGCGTCGCTGATGTGTTGATCGCGGTCTGTGACGGACTGAAAGGGTTGCCGGAGGCGATCACCACCACCTGGGACCGGACGATCGTGCAGACGTCATCAATCAACATTGCTGGTGGCGAGATGGTCTCGCCGGTCACCGCACCATCGGGAGAGGACCTATGCAAACGTGTTGCCTTCGAGGCCCTCACGCAGACCCGTTCCTCCCGGTGGATGGCGGGCCGGAAGTTGGCTAGCGGGAGTAGCGCTTCGAGCGCCGTGATGAGGTACCAGCACGGCCGCCGGTCGGTGACGTGTCTGGAAGGAAGTCATCGGCAGTGGAGCCATTCACCCCACCAGCAGATATCCGGCACTTCGCTGGGATCGACTGGGGCAACAGCCATCACCAACTGTGCATCCTGGACGACGACGGCAATGTTCTCGACCAGCTCAAAGTCACTCACGACGTCGCCGGCTTGGACGAACTGACCACCCGGCTACGGATCTACCAGCCGGCCTTGGCAGGAATCGCTATCGAGCGGTCCGAGGGCCTGCTGGTGGAAACACTGCAGGCCGAGGGATTCCGGCTGTTCTGCGTCTCGCCGAAGCTGTCAGCGCGCGCACGAGAGCGGTATCGGATCGCACCGACGAAGTCGGATGCCTTCGATGCCTTCGTGTTGGCCGACTCGCTGCGCTTTGAACATCATCGCTGGCGACCACTAGCGACAGCATCGCCACGGCTTGCTGAGCTTCGGGCGCTGACCCGGGACCGGGAGCGGTTGATTGTGAATCAGCGCGATGTTGAGAATCAGCTCCGTTCGATCGTGATGGCCTACCACCCGGGCGTCCTGCATCTGTTCTCCAGTCTCGACCGCGACATCGCCTTGGCTTTCCTGCGTGACTATCCGACCCCGAATGCAGCCGACCGACTCGGACCATCTCGGATGGCGGCATTCTGCAGCCGGCATGGCTACTCCGGTCGGACCCGGCCTGAAGTGCTGGTCGAGCGGCTCCGACCACACCTCCTGCACGCGGCACCGGGAACCACCGACGGCAAAGCATTCAGTGCCGGACTGTTCGTAGATCAACTCGACCTGCTCAACCGACAGCTCCGCCTGATCACCAAACGAATCCGTGACCGTCTTGCCGATCACCCCGACGCCGCGATCTTCCTTAGCTTCCCCGGAATGGGGCAGATCACTGCTGCGACACTCCTGGCCGAGATGGGCGAGGATCGCAGCCGATTCCCTAATCCCGGAGTTTTGCTAGCCGAGACCGGAACCGCGCCAGTCACCAAGTCCTCCGGCCGCAGCCGGGTCGTTCGATTCCGCTACGCAGCCAACAAACGAATGCGTCATGCGATCGACTGGTGGACTTTCGTCGCTGCCCGCGAAGACGACTGGTCCGGCAGTATCTACCAGCAAGCACGCGACCGCGGACAGCTCCACAATCGAGCTCTGCGCGGTCTCGGCGCCCGCTGGACACGAATCCTCTGGCGCTGCTGGGCCAACCACACCACCTACGACCCCGCCCTGCACCACAAGATCAACAGGCCGACCACGACCTGACCTCCAGGATCAGCGGACCCGCGTAATCACTCGATACGCGGGCCGTCAGCATGCCCCAACTCAAGATCAACAACACACCATCACCGAACCGCAGGTTGACAGGGGGAGTCTGTGTGGTGCATCTGATCCGCAACAGTTTCGGCTATGCCGGCAAACAACACCGCGATCAGATCGCCAAGGCGTTGCGGCCGATCTATACCGCACCATCCGAGGCCGCCGCGAAGGAACGCTTCGTTGAGTTCGCCGACCAGTGGGGCCAGAAGTATCCGGCGATCATCAGACTCTGGGAGAACGCCTGGGCCGAGTTCGTGCCGTTCCTGGACTACGACGTCGAAGTCAGACGGGTCATCTGCACGACGGATGAAATCGTCAAGTTCGTTGAGGGATCGGGTGACCAGGTCGGGTCTGCCAGTGCGAGGTCAGGACCTGGTAGGCATGTTCGGCTCGTTCGGCCTCTTGTCGTTCGGCGGTGCGACGGTCCCGGTCGTTATAGGCCGCTCCTGGTCGCCGATGGTTGCCCCGCTCGGATGGCGCCCCGGCCGCGAGCTCGAGCTTGCGGCGTTTGTGCTGGACCAGGCTCGGCCGAGCGAATGCGTAGTCCTGGTCCTTGGTGATCAAGTGCCAGGCCAGCACGGTCATCTTCCGCGCGGTTGCGACGATCGCTTTCTGAAAGCCGCGGCGAGCTTGGACGCGTTGATAAAACGCCCGCAACGGTCCAGGCGCTCGGCTGGCCGACCAGGCGGCTTCGACCAGCACACCGCGGACGTGGGCGCGGCCAGCCTTGGTGATGCGCCCATGCAAATGCGCCCGTGCACCGGCGCCGAGTTTCCCGATTGCCGCACGCGTGGATTCAGCCCGACATAGGAGACCAGCTTGTCCGGGCTGTCGAACCGGGAGAAATCACCGACCGCAGCAACAATCGCGATCCCTGCGATCGCGTCAACTCCAGGGATCGTCATCAGCCGCGCCACTGCGGAATCGGTCAGGGCCTCGGCAGCGAGTTCCTTGTCCACGATCGCCAACTCGTCGCCGTGGAAGTCCAGCTGCCGCAACAGTGCCGCGACGGTGCCGCGACGGTGGCACGTTCATCGTCCGGCAGCTGCTGCTTGGCCAACCAGTGTCTGCCGGCTCGGCCGAACAGGTCACTGACCGGCGGCGTCGGAACCAGGTTACGAGTCAAGATCGCGTGCACCTGGTTCTTGATCCGCGTCCGTTGCCGCACCAGATGAGCCCTGCGCATCACCTGACGCCGCAACGCCCGGGTCCGCTCATCGGGCAGCCAGACCGGCGGCAGGAAGTCCGCAGCCAGCAACTGAGCCAAGATCCTGGAGTCGACCTTGTCAGTCTTGACCTTCGCTTCGGCAATCGCCCGCGTCTTCGACGGGTTCGACACCACCACCCGGCCCACCAGCGGGACGAGCAGGTTCGCGATCGCATCACTGTTCCCGGTCGCCTCCAGGGCCACCTGATCATCGGCGAGTAGCGTGTCGGCCCAAAGCCTCAGCGCCCCTGGCGTCACCCCGATCCGGCCGGCATCACGCAGCAACCCGTCCTCGACGATCGCCAGCTGCGCGAACTCCCGATGCACATCCATTCCGATATAGCGAACCATTCCCCACTCCTTCCTCGGAATTGATCAGCGTCGGGGAACCGCTGGGACGAACGACACCTACGGATACGCGCTCACAGCGCAGCCGGACCAGTCGCAGGGGCGGCCAACTACTAACACGGGCTCGCAGCCCAGCGAGCAAGAACGGCCTGCCCACACGGTATTCCCCAAGAGCCCCTGTTCCGGACGGTCGCACCGTATGCCCAACACGAGACGCCAGGCCAGCAGAACAACAAAAAGGCCCTCGCGAACTTTCATACCGGATACGAATGCGATCGAGTCGAATTGGTTGTGCAGATGACCTTGCGGATCTCCACGTCGTATTCCAGGAACGGCACGAACTCCGCCCAGGCGTTCTCCCACAACCTGACGATCGCCGGATAGCGCTGGCCCCACTCGGCAGTGAACTCGACGAACCGTTCTTTCGCAGCGGCCTCCGACGGGGCGGTATAGACCGGCTTGAGTGCCTTGGCGATCTGGTCGCGGTGTTGTCGGCCGGCATATCGGAAGCTGTTGCGGATCAGATGGACAACGCACTGTTGGACCACGGTGTGTTCCCAGGTGGTGGTGATCGCCTCCGGGAGCCCCTTGAGGCCGTCACAGACCGCGATCAACACGTCGGCGACGCCTCGATTCTTCAACTCGGCAAAGACTTGCAGCCAGAACCTGGCCCCTTCGCCGCCCTCGCCGCCGGCCCAGATCCCCAGGATGTCGCGTTCCCCGCCGACGGTGACACCCAGCACCACGTAGAACGGCATGTTGCGGACCTGGCCGTCGCGAACCTTGACATGGATCGCGTCGACGAAGATCACCGGATAGACCGGATCCAACGGCCGGGCAGCCCAGTCGGCCAGCTCCCCGGCGACCTTCTCGGTGATCTTGGAGATCGTGTCCTTGCTGACCCTTGCCCCGTAGACTTCCTCGAAGTGAGCGGCGACCTCACCGGTCGTCAAACCCCGCGCGGTCAGCGACAAGACGATCTCATCGATCCCGTCCACTCGGCGTTTCCGCTTCGGCACGATCACCGGGTCAAAGGAGCCGTCGCGGTCCCGAGGCACCTCGATCTGCACTGGCCCGATCTGGGTCAACACGGTCTTGGGCCGGGTGCCGTTGCGGATGTTGGACCCGGTCGGAGTGTCTCCGTGCTCGTGCCCCAGATGCTCGGTGAGTTCGGCCTCCAGGGCTGTCTCCAGCACCTGTTTGGTCAGCCCGGACAACAGCCCGCCCGGGCCGACCAGGGACACGCCCTGTTCCTTGGCCTGGGCCAGCAGCTGCTCGGCCAGCTTCTTCTGATCGATGATCTCTCCCGTCACAGGATCGATCATCTGGTCTACGTCCTGCTTGGTCGTGTCCGACACGGCCCGATCCTTTCAATCAGGCCGAACCCACCCACCGATTTTCTGACAGTCCCGCTGGACCCGACCGGTGGCGGCAGGGCACGATGGGTGACCAGATGGAAGCCGGCGCTGAACGCGTTCGCCATCACCTTCGAGGGCCGGCTCGAGTCGACCACTCACTAATGAAACTGCCGGATCTCACACACCGTTCGACGGACAGGTCCCGTTGCGTCGATCGATAGAGGTTCCAGGGCGTCGTGCGCACACGACGCGCGTATTGCCTCTGACACATGGAGCATTATCGCGGGTAGTAGGACACCCAGTTGGGCAGCTGGATTGGCCGGTTCGTCCCAAATTCAGGTCTGGTGGCGGTCACGACTGGATCAGCATCTGGATCAGCATCGTGAATGGTCGCGACTCCGACCGGGCATGATGGAGGCATGAGCCGTGCCGCTGGGAACGCGCCGGGATCGACGGTGTCTCGGTTCGGGCGTCGGCGACGACCGACCGTATTGGCGACCTTCGGATTGGTGCTGGTGCTTGCCGGTTTGGCCTGTCTGGGCTATGTGGGCTATCAGATTTGGGGTACCAATATCGGCGCGCACAGGGCTTACGACAGCGAACGCGCGAGAATCAAACAAAGTTGGAACAGTTCGACTGGTCCGGGTGAGACTTCGGCGCCGGACGGTACCGCATCTGCCGGGCACGGGACGCTGGTGCCGGGTGATGCGATCGGTTTGATCTCGATTCCGGCGATCGGTGTCGATCAGGTGCCAATTCTGCAGGGTGTCGGCCTTGGTGTGTTGGCCCGCGGTGTTGGGCATTACCCGGGCACCGCCGGGCCGGGAGCGGTGGGGAACTTCGCGGTCGCCGGCCATCGGATCACCCACGGCGAGCCTTTCGCCAACCTGCTGAAGATGCAACCAGGCGACAAAATCATCGTCCAAACCCGGACCACGGTTTTCACCTACCAACTCGACCAGGCGCCGCGCAGCCTGACCGTAGAGGAGACCGCGGGCTGGGTGATCGACCCGGTCCCTGGGCACCCGAACCAGCGACCCACCAGGAAGCTGATCACGTTGACCACCTGCCAGGATCTCTTCCACTCCCCCGACCGCTCGGTCGGTTTCGGACACCTGGTCTCTACCAGGACCAAATGATCACGTCCAGGACGGCGAGCATGGCGAGTTAATTCTGGCTGAACCTCTCGCCTGCTCTGATGGTTCGCCGTCCTAGACATCGGCAGCGAGGCGGATCGTAAGTAACCATCCCCGCCTGCGATGAGGGAGCGGGTCGGGGTATGGATCCGATCCTCTCGCGAAGGATCGGATCCATACCTGACCCGGCTCACCTTTTCTTCTCTTACTTGGCGAGCTGGTTGCGGCGGCGGATGAGGGCGAGTCCGGCGAGGATGGCGAGGAGTCCGGTTGCGGCGAGGGGTGCGAGTCCGGTGGGTGTTCCGGTTTCGGCTAGCCCTTCCCCGTTCGTGCCGGTTCCGGTGCCGGTTCCTGTGTTGTTGGTGGTGCAGGTGATGGTGAAGGTGACGGGGTTGGATGGGTCGGAGCTGATGATGAGGGTGTCGAGGGTGACTGCGGTGTTGGTGGTTTGAAGTTGGGTTTGGATGGCGTCGATGGTGT
>NZ_BMMZ01000011.1 GCF_014646195.1 Microlunatus endophyticus | reverse complement strand
ACGTCGTAGCCTGCCTCCGCTTCGGCAGCCCAGGCAGCGATCTGCTCTTCGGTGACGGGTTTCCCGTTGATGGTCTCGCCAGCATCCATGCAATTAATGTATGACGAAAATCGAGAAGTATCCAGACCGAGGCGGGCATCGCAAGAGGATCCCTGACCGGACAGTGCCACGAGCGGACCGCGTTTGTCTCGGCAGGCGAGTTCCATCACATCCGCTGACAGGTATCGCGACCGTGGTGGTGGGCTACGGCTCATTGGGCAGACCTTGGCCTAGAGCCAGTATGACGTTCAATTACCTAGGGCGATCCGGTGATCCTCGTTCCATCGAAACTCTCAACGAGCCATCGTCGATCGAATTGTTGCAGTCCAAGTGAGAAGGCCCCTTTCATCACTGGCCGCGTATCATCCGCATCTACGATCGCGGTGGACCCGTCCATAGAAGCATCCACGACTCGAATCGAATCGCCGATCCGGAACACCGATGTAAAGTCGCGACCCTGGAGGTCATCCATGCAAGGGTTCACCAGTCCAGCGGCTAACACTTGAGTACACGCCAGGTTTAATTTTCTCTCGGCGACCAAGCGCAGAAACAACTGAGCAACCGAAGTGGCGTCTGACTTATCGGAAATAGGTAGACCCAGGACTCGCTCCGGAATCGTGACTACAGGACTGCTGCTGAGAACAGTTGTGAACGCCGTGAGCAAGACTCCTGCATATAACAACGAAGCCAGGACCACGACAATCAGTAACCTCTTGCCACGTCGCTCAGTGTTCACATTTAACACCGTCACCTCGGAGATCCACAGTCTACCGATCTTATCAACGGGCCTGGTAGTAGTAGCCGGAGCCCCACGAACCCATTACTCCAGTGTAACAGGTATTGGTCTGGCTGAGCGACCAATTATCCGCGACCCATGCCCCATAAGCAAAATTGTGCGACTTACACTCCGCGATGGCGCGGATTTGCGTGTAACCCTTCTGGTCAGTGCACTGGGCGGTCGATTGATTTCCTGGTCCAAACACATTCACGATCTTCCCAGTACAACCCACAAACACCAGCGGCTTCACGGGATCCGCTGACGCATTGATCAGACCGGCACCACCCGCGCACAAGAAGCCCAGAATTCCAGGGCCGGCTGCAATGCGCAAACCTATTCTTGCGCTCATTAGAGTCTCCTTAGACTATAAGCTCCTGAAATAATCGACCCGTCCCGTAAACGCCGGGAGCTGAGGCCACATATTGACAGACGACATCTTCAACGAAAGACGAGCGTACCGTCGTCGACGCCAACAGCGCCGCGGCGATCATTTGTACCGCACACATAGAAATCTATGACACAGCCGATTGAATGAATAGCCCCAGCTGCCAGACCCCCTGAGAATCATCCCTAGGGATGATTGGCACGTACCGCGGTCGATGTACATGCCCGCCGGGCCCCTCGATCACAAGACCGCTGCCCTGTGCCAGGTCGAGCCATCGGCAACCAGCCGACACACCCGACCGCGAATGGTTCTACGACCGATACGGTCGGCTGATGCCCGCGTCGAGCCGGTCACGGGCAGACCAACGGGCGGGTTCACTGGCAGCCAAGCGTCGAATTAGTGTCGCGCCCGGATCGATCCCGGGCACCTGGCAGTTCGGCGGCGATGGCGGCTCATTGCGGCTCATTGCGGGGGAAGGTCCCATCACCGGGCAGTTCCCGGACGATTAATCATCGGCCACCCGCGCTGTCCACCAAGCGCCACTGCTTACGCTACGGGAATGCCGACCCGCCCGCTCGGCAGAAGCGGTCTTGTCGTTGGACGACTCGCACTAGGACTTGGACCTTCGGCGAACAGACCCAGTAGAAGATGCTGCCCACGCCCCGGCCAGTTCGATCTCCCAGGGGTCCACCGGCTCCGCGCTGACGCTCATATACCAAGCCCAGCCGACCACCGGGCCTGAGCACGCGACGCAGCGCGGCGATCGTCTCCTCCGGTTCGAACCAGTGCCACGCGTCAGCAACCAGGACGGCATCCAGCGATCCGTCCTCCACCGGAATGACAGTCGAGTCAGACCAGTATGGTCGCGCGGCCGGAACATTGTGGGTCAGGACGGCAAGCATTCGAGCATCAGGTTCGACCGCTTCCACTATCAGCCCCTCGGGCTACAGTGCAGGGCCGTCAACTTTCCCGTCCCGGCCCCGACGTCAGCTACCCGCGCCGGTGGACGAGACAAGCCAGTCGACCGCGGCCAAAGGGTAACTGGGACGCCACCGGTCATACTCGTCGGCAACAACGCCAAAGGATCGAGCCCGAGGATCTGAACTAAGATCGCCCACGCCGACTCGATCGACGGCGCGGCACAGGTTGGGGTTCGCTGCCCGGTGATCGTTCCTCTTGGGTCCTGAGGCAGGCTGCCCGGTTTCATGCCTTCGCGGGCACCATCCGGGCAGCCTTACCGGGCACCAGAACCTCACCGCCCAATCGCATGCCGCGGCCGACGATCAGGAGTCGCCGCAGCCACGGTAGGACCACTGCTGACCTTCGCCAACGGCGCCGCCTTCACTCTCGCTCGCTGCTGAGCCCGGTAGACCGTCGACCTCGCAACACCGAACAACTCCGCCACCTCACCGGTGCTGTACCGGCCCGACTCCAACAGTTCTACAAGATGTGCTTCCTGCCGAACACTCAGCTTCGGCAACTTCCCACGCAGGTGACCCTTCGCCTTGGCGACCCGCATCCCTTCAACCGTCCGCATCCGGATCAGATCGGCTTCGAACTCCGCCACCATCGCCAACACGTTGAACAACAGCCGACCGATCGCATCATTGGGGTCGTAGACCGAACCACCAAGGCTCAACCGCACCCCAGCCGTCGTCAGCTCCTCCCCGATCGCTCGAGCATCCGGCACCGACCGGGCAAGCCTGTCCAGTTTCGTCACCACCAACGTGTCACCCGACCGGCAGGCGGCCATCGCTTCCCGCAGCCCTGGCCGGTCCCGATTCGTCCCAGTCAATCCATGATCGACGTAGATCCGTTCCGGATTCACACCCAGACGTTCCAGCCGTCCCGCTGCACCGTCAGGTCTTGCTCCTCGGTCGACACCCGCGCATAGCCGACCAGTAATTCCGTCATCACTCAGCCCTCCCGAGGAACCCGGCGACAGACACCACCGGGGAGCAACACGATGCTGCCCATCACATCGAACCCACGACCCGCGAACCCATCGGTTCAACGTGACAATTCAGGCAACAGAACCGATGTCCAGGGATCGCTAACCGGGAACTCTGGATCTCTGCGGAGACCCGAGGCCGAGCGGCGGCAAAGCCACTTGGCCCGGATCGGACATGTGACCAGTAGCAACCCCGAACGACATCAGGTCGCTTCGACTAACTTGCTTTCGACTAGCTTGTTGTCGTGAATTCTCGGCAGTGGTCCTGGCGACTCATCGCCGCGCTGCTGATAGTCGTCGTCATCGTCAGCAGCCTCGTCGTCGGATCCGCACCACCGGAGTCAACGCCCCGACGTCCCGTCAACACGACCGGCGACGCCCGGCTGGAATTCCTCCCCGTAATCAAAGTCAGCACCGGTCGATGCCACCGCGCATCGCCCCGTCGTGTGTCGTCGGACATCGGGGCAAGCTGCCTCACCGTCACCCACGGGCTGATCGTGACCCAACCCGCCACAGCAGCGGTCGTCCCAGACCCCGCCGGGTACTTCGACGTACAGGTGTTCCTGACCGGAGCCGACGAGACGACCTACATCGCGATGACCGCGCGGCTATCCAAGCAGCCATACCCCAGGAACTGGCTGGCGATCGTGATCGGCGATCCACCCGACGGCGAACTACTCGGTGCGCCAGCAGTAACCGGCCGAATCGACGGGCCAATCGACCTGCCCGGCGGAACCCGCACCCAGGCCTACCAATCCTCAACGGAATCACCCGATAATCAACCCACGAACGCCGGCAACGCCGAGATGCGCCACAGGTCTCTGCCCCGTGAATATTCTCTGCGCAGCGACCGCTCCCTGGCGAACGACCACGAACACGGATCCGCATCATGTCTGCAGAGGATCCTCCAGCGGGCAGCACAGCCTGAGCAGTTCCTATGCTGTGCCCGACAATGCCACCTTGTCCGCCAGCCGCCGGGTCGGTCGGGAGCAGTCGAGGATCGCCAGCGTCGTCAGCGCCAGCCGCTCGCCTGGGCTGATCAGCTGCCCGTCACGGGTGTCGCTGACATGCGGGCGGTACCCATCACCGTTATATGCGAGCTGGACCGGATCTGCGCCCGCTCGGCGCACATCATCGAGAAGACGCAAATGCAGTCGGCGCAGCGGATCTGACATCTCAACGGTCGTCACCTGCACAGTGCCCTCGTGACCAAATCCTGCCCGACCGCTAGCCACGACGTTAAACGGTGCGGTGGTAGCCGCGATGGCGCGCACCGCGGCCACTACCGACTGATCCCGGGGAACGCGCACTTTCGTCAGCACTGTCATATGCAGCGGTATCGCTCCAGCGCCAGATTCGAACTCTTCCCCCACGCTCATTGAGGCCAACGGGACAATCACGACCAACTCGGCTAGCACACCCGCAGGCTATCGACTGAGCAGCCGGCCGCTGAGCCTTCATCCATCGGTACGACTCTCCCCCGGCTGACGCGTCCTTGATCAAGTTCCGATTCCACAATCGGATCCTTGTCCGGGATTCGGAGGTTCGCGCCAGGGACTCCCGTTCTTTACGCGAAACCTCCGCGTCGATCAGCTTCCGTTGCGAGGACTCCCCATCGGGCGGTAAGCAGTTCGTCACTTGCCGTTCGCGTGAAGGACTCTCCGTTAGCCGCATCCATGGTCACACTGAATCCCAGGTTACGCAGAAGCTGGCGTTCGATGTCGACCGCAGCTCGAAGGTCGTCGGTGCGTTGGTTGGGTGCTTATGGAGCATCTGCGGGCGGGATCGAACGGTACAAAGCAAGGCGGGCCGCCCAGCTATCGCCCACGAGTTCCTGCCAGTGGTGTTGGCCGAACGTAGAAAGCTGCGTCGGCGTGAACGAGTCGCGGCCGTACCCGACCTCCCAGCCGGCGAGGTAGGCGAGGGTCACGGTGAAACCGTGCATGCCGCTGAGGACCTTCTCCGCCAACAGACGAGGCGAAATGTCGGGGGTCCACAACGCATCGAAGATTGTGGCGGACAGTTCGAACAGCTGGCCCTCGAGCGACTCGATGTCAGCACGTTCGGCCATCGGATAGCCAAGAGTCGCCAACTGGCGCTCAATACGGAGTTCTTCGATGGCTACTTGGGCGATCCCGTGAAGTGTGGCGACCAACTGCGGGTGGGCCTTCCCGAACGACTGAAGGCTCACCGCTTCGCACCGACCGTGAAGCGAGACGTGGCCAGCCTCGTGGGCCAAGAGTCGTTCGACATCATCCGCGCTGCGATCCCCGCCGAGCGCGATCGCAGCATTGATGACAATCACCGGTTCACAGCTGCGCGTCGAGACTGTGCGGGCAGCGACGACTCCTGACCCTCGTTCCGCTTCGTAATCCTTGCTGTCGGGATCCATTCGTCGGATCGCACCAACGAAGTCGTCCGTGACTACTACCAGCGCATCGCTCTGCCCGGCAGCGTTGAGGCCCCGCTGCATCGCCGCGGACACCTCGTCGGGCACATCTGGTCCTTCGCTGGTCAGTCGCATGCAGCGAGTATGGCCGAGACAACCGACGCCGCCTGCCTCCTCCGCCGGACCGGTTGCCATCCTCGACCGGGCAGCCGTTCTACTCCCTGCCAGAACTCAGTCCGGGGGAGGCGGCGCGGGATCACCGCGTTGACGGAGCTTTTCCGACTGCTGCCGCACCCTCTGGGTGGCACTTGAGCCGACTCGCCCTCGGCGAAGTTCCGGATCTGGACGCGGCGAGGCTCTCGGTGGCCGATGCCCTCGCGATCCGACGCGGGGATGCATTCGAGGCATTCGCCTCGAGCGTTCGCTTCGGGTTGGATCGACTCGACGACGACACGAGGTCGGGGCAGACAGAATGCCTCGCCATCGCGTCCTTCGAAGAAGCGATGCGGGACCCAGCTGTCTGCCTGCGGGAGGCAGGTACCGCGAGCGTCGTTCAGGGACACTGTGGTCAGCGGGGGCATTTTCGCTGCTATCGGAGCGAGCAGTCCCGGGTTCGCCGGGTTGGGCGTGGATCCTGCGCCCGGGGCTGCTGCATCGTTGACGGCACTGCTGGTTGAGTGGCTCTACGGAAGGCCTCGGCCATTCGGAAGCCGCGTCGCCGAGCGGTACCTGGCGACGCTCGCGGCAGGCTCGCACAAGAGGGACTGAACCGTGAGAGATCGAGGCTCACCGCCGTCGAGAGCCAGCGGCCACGCCGGGCTCAGCAGCGCGGTTCCGGTAGGACTCCGTCATGCCGGTGCGTCCGTCGGGCCCGGCTCAAGGGTCTCCACGTCGGCGATCAGCTCCAGGACCGTCGGGTATCTCCCGGCAGGGTCCTGATCGGTGCACCGCTTCACGATGCCGGTGACGGTGTCGCTACCGTGCGAGAGCGACTCCCTTCCGGTGAAGATGAAGTGAAGCACCCAGCCGATCGAGTAGATCTCGTTAACGGTGCTGTAAGCTTTAAGGCTCTCGAGTTGCGGGTCGCGGATCGTGCCCTTGAGCTCGGTCTGGGTGAGGGTGAAGTCCGAATCCGCCTCCTTGGAGAGTCCGAAGTCCGAAAGCTTCACAATGACCGCCCCGCTCGGGTAGGTCTTCACGAGGACGTTCTGGAGGCTGATGTCGCGGTGCAGGACGCCTGCGCTGTGGATGTAGTTCAGGCCGTAGAGGAACTGCAGCGCGATGCGCTTCCTCGTGGAGAACTTCAGCGCTGCGTTGCGTTTGCTGATGTGGGCCCGGAGCGTGTCGTTGCAGAACTCCATGCGGTACTCGTTGCGGTGCTCGTCGTATCGGTAGACCTCGACGATGTATGGGAAGCTTAGACGCTCCATGATCTCAAACTCTCGCCTGAACCTGGCCAGGTCGCGCTCCGAGATGCCTCGCTTCGCGCGCTTCACCGCGAACCTGATGCCGTACTCGGGGTCGACGTAGGAGTACACGTTGGCGTAGGAGCCCGAGCCGACCATCTTCAGCTTGACCCTCTCGGGCTGGCTGGCGAGGACGACGATCTCCGTCGGCCGGGTGAACACCGCCTCGTACTTGATGATCTCGACCTCGACGAAGTCCTCCGGGACGGCACTCCCACCGCTGTACGAGAGCCACGGCTGGCACCGCTCGATCCCGTCCTGGTAGCGCGGATCGAGAGTAACGTCGATGCCTGCCCGCTTGAGACTATAGAGGTCCTTGTTGATGTCATCGATCAGCGCGAGGAACTCCCGGCTGGAGTCGGCCCAGTAGTGCCTGGTGGTTCGCGCCCTGCCGTTGATGCTCTCGAAGTGCTCGTTGAGTTGCTTTTGGAGGACGCTGAACATGTGCCCGAACTCGGCGTCGTCCGTGTACAGCCGGTCGAAGGTCACAGAGCTCGGCTGCTCCTCGTACCTGGCCTTCAGGTCTGTAAGCATCAACTCGTTGGGAGTGGCCACCGATCAGGCCCAGCTCTCGACGCTGCGCCGGTTGTCGCCGGAATTCCCGCCCATGCTCCAAGACTATCGGCCGGGTCCGATCAAGACGTCTGCGTGACGACGTCGTAGTCTTCGCCATCAGGGGCGCGAGTCCTCTTGATAGATGGGCGTGCACGTGACTCAGTGCCTGGGAGACAGCAGGCGGGTTCCGACCTGGCAACGGTCGGCGGCTCGGCCGAGGATGCCAGACTCCTATCCCTGACGGAGGGCGGAGGAGAATGGCCGAACCCAGGGCTACCTGGGATCAACCCAGTCACCGCAAGCTGTTTGTCATCGAGCATGGGCGAAGAGCAGCGCGATCAATGGTGCATCCGAAGTCAACGAACCCAACCGCTTCCGAAGCCAGTACAAACCCGTAAGGAACCCTGCCTGGGCCCACCAACTCCTGAACCAAATCACCCGTCTTGACTATCGAGACAGGGTCGAAAACGCCGATATGCGCCGCTGATTTTCGGCACGGCCATCGTTCCCTGCCCGGTGACCGTTCCCTACGGACACCAAGATCACGACCATGCATCGTCGCCGCAAGACATCCTCATGTGGCGACGACGTCGAGTTGTGATCTTGGTGCCCCAGGTACGGCGCCTGCTGGGGTCCGACTTACCGAGTTGGACCTGTTGTCGGCGAGCCCAACTCTGCGGCCAACCGATCGGCCTGTTTGACCAACACGGTGTCTAACTCGGGCGTCTCCGACCGCCTCGGATAGCCGTCTCCCTCCCACCGCGGGATCACATGGAAATGTAGATGCCTTACGGATTGGCCAGGATGGCCGTTGTTCTCCACGACCGTCGTGCCAGTCACATCGAACGCGCCAGTAATAGCAGCAGACACCCGGCCGACCATATGGAGCACCGGCCCGCACTCACTTTCCGACACTGCGTGCAGGTCCGGGATGAATCGCACCGGTCGGGAGTCCACAATCAGGCGCCGGTCGCCACATCCTCGCTGCTGTATCGCACAGGATCTCGTGACGGCGAACGATCGGCACGCCCAGCGCGAACAGGGGCGGACCTAGCCGCTCGAGCAGGAGCGCGCCGAGGTCGGGGGCGTCGCGGAGCAGTGCGACGCACCCTTGCCCGTCAGCCAGGCGCAGGGCAGTGACCTCGTGACGTCCCATTCTCCCGCTCAGTGGAAGAAGCACCTTCAATATGACCGGTTGCCCAGCGCTGGTCGTCGCCTCCGCGACGTAGGCTTCGGTGGCACCTGCGAGCGGTCGACCGACGGCGATATCCCATTGCTGTTCGACGTGGTGCACGAGCATGGGAAGATCAGCAAGCCAACTTTCGGCACCCGCTGCGACCGCGTGATTTCGGAGCACCTCAGGGATTTTGATCAACTGACGTAAGACCTTTCCGCTTCCGACTGCTGAACCGCATCGCCCAAACTCGGCGATCGAGGCTGCTGAGTGTTACCAGAAGACATCATCGAGAGCTGGCCATGGCGGACCGGCTCGCAGAACGTTCACGAAGGCGAGGCCTGATTCTCTGCCGCTCGGGTGCTGGTCGTCGCTGCGCCACCGATACGCTGCAACCATTGCCAACACCAGACCTCGGCACTCACCAACGAGATCCTCATCGGCTCCCGGATAACAGTCGCTCACTTCTGTGGGCGTCCAGGCAAGGTCGTACTCGACCGGCCCTCGGGCGGTGTTCTCAAAGTCGATGAACAATGGCCCTTTCTCGGTGCCAAGCACGTTCATCGAGTGCGGCTCGCCATGCAGCAACTGCTCAGGAGGGTGCTGGCCAGCGATCGATCCACTCAGATCGCGCAGCATGCTGGCCAGGAAGTGTCGGTCCGCACTTGTCAGATCCGGAGTGAGGTCGTGGCTGGCGACATCGTTTTGCACGGCGGCGACGCGGTCCATGACGTGAGCCGTGGCGACTTCGGTGTGCCGTAGGTCGGCATGAAGACGTCCGAGTGCGCGGGCATAGTCGGCTGGTGGAATGGGCGATGACTGCGCCCGTTCGTAGTAGGTCCAGAACGCGATCTTCAAGCCATCACGCTCGACGACACGTGGCTCCACTCGAGTGTCGAGCCCGGCGACCGGGCTGTCCATCTGCCTGAGCCGCCGGACAACTTCTACCTCACGCTCTGGGCTCACCTGATGGCCCGCGTGATGTGTCGTCGGGGTAACTCGTACGACGGTGTCGCACGGCATCAGGCGGACGACCATACGGTTGGAGTCGTTGAGAATGACGGCCTCATCGACCGCCAGGCCAAGAGCCGATGCGGTTGATGTCGCTGCGAGCAGCGCGCGCTGTGCCTGTGGCGGCTCCATCCCTATGCATTTCCGGTGCGCGCATGGTTCGCCGTAAGTACGGCGCGTGTGGCACGGCGCGCAATGGGCGGGGAAGCGTCCGGACTCCCAGTACGGCTCGAAGTCTCTGAACCGACTGGGACGGCGTGGCAAGTCAACAGAACGAGAAACATCGTGAAGCGATCTCCATGACAGAAAGGGACAAGGACGCAGACAACCGCGCTGACCGCTTCCGGTCTGTCGACCGGGCAGAATCTAGAAGGCTGGCACGCCTACTGGCACAAGGTCAGCGCGTGCCTCTGACGCCGGGAGAACGCATCACGCCACCGACCCTAGCAAACGATCACCAACAGCAGCGGCCAGTTTTCAGCGTCAAGGGCCGCCCAAATCACATGCAACAGTCTGAACATTGAGCCCACGAACAAGCAGGTCGATCTCGCCACACGCTGATCCACCAAGCCAGATCGACCTCAACCATAAGCTTTCGATGTCGCCACACGGCCATCTGCAGCAGCAGCCTGCCCGCTAGCCGTTCGTCCGGCGGTGCAGCCTAAGACTGACTCGACCATGATCAAGTTCTGCACAAGCGGATCGTGCACCGGGCAGCTCGGCGGCCGAACCAGAAGAGATTTACGCAGAAGCCAGAGCTGTGGACGATCCCAACACGAACCGCCGGTTCCCGTCATCACTCGACGCGATCTCCGAGAAACCCGCCCTCGTCATGACCCGTGCGGAGGCAGCGTTGGCCCGGTGGCACTCGCCCCAGAAGGTTTCGATTCCGAACCGCCGGCGGCAGCCGTCGACCGCTCCGGCCAACGCCTCGGCCGCATAGCCGTTCCCGCGATGCGCGGGATGCACGGCATACCCGAAATCCCAATCCGCCACGCCTCGGCTGCTCGCGCCGAGTCCGAGCCAGCCAACAACGGCGGCGTCGTCCTTGCGGGCTAGTGTCAACTGCACCGAGCTTGGATTGCTCTCCGGACAGTCTTCAAGGGCTCGGACGATCTGGGTGAGCCATTCCTGTACACCGGCCGGATCCCGCGGACCGTAGTCGTCCATGAACTGGGCGACCGCAGCGTCGGTCCACATTTCAGTGAGCGGCTGGAGATCTGTGATCCGCGGGTCGCGCAGCATCAGGCGTGATGTCTCGAACGGCAGCACCCGCTCAGTCTGACCAGCACATCACCCTTCCGGCAACACATTTCACCCAGCAAGCCCTCCCACAAACGATCCATCACTGGGCCGCCTACGCAGGATTTCGGAAGGCCCGAATATTTCGGATGGGGCAGAATCGCGTCCCATGTCCCACCCAACGACCGACGACCGATCCCGCGTCGGCCTGCTCATCGTCATCTCTGGTCCCACGGCTGCAGGCAAGACCACGATTGGACGCGAGATCGCAGCCCGACGGCACCGAGCGATTCACATAGATGGCGACTTCATCCAGCGCCTGATCATCACCGGATCGATCACGATGGACATCCCGCCGCCAGCCGGAGCGCTTGATCAACTGCGGTTGAGATATCAGGCTGCGTTGGCCGTCGCCAACCTCTACCGCGATGCTGGCTTCGACGCGATCATCAGCGACAACCTCTTCGCGGAGGAAGCCCACCGGTTCATCGAATCTGCGATCAGCGCCCACCCCGCGAGGTTGATTCACTTCGTCATGCTCAATCCTTCGGTCGAAGCGATCTGGGACAGGTACAACCAACGCCCTGGAGGCGGCTACACCGCCACCCTCACCCCGGAAGTTCTCAAAGACGCGGTGGAACGTACTCCTCGCGTCGGCCTCTGGCTCGACACCAGCCAGATGACTACAGCGCAAACCGCCGACCAGGTCCTAGAACGCCTGCACCAAGCTGAAGTCGGGCCCGAGGTACCGCTTGCGGCGTCGAACGGGCGGTCTTGACGCTCCCCGGTAGCGGTTCCTCCGGCGGTGCAGCGTCAGACTGACTCGACCATGATCAAGTTCTGTAGCACAAGCGGATCCGTGAACGGGCGGTCAGTGCGGGATCTCTGTCCCGTCGTAGGTCGAGACGTCGTCGACTAGCGGGAAGACCATCGCCGCGGACCAGTCCGGACTGATGCCGAACTCCGTGGCCGGCCGGAAGCCGAACCGCGGGTAGTACATCGGCTCACCAAGAAGCACAACCAAGTCCTCTCGTCCGCGCTGACGGGCGACCTCCAGCGCCGCGAAGACGAGTCGACTTCCAATCCCTTGACGCTGCCACGATGGGTGAACGCTGAGGGGCCCAAGCTCCAGAACCGGAGGCGCGGGCTTTCCGGCGAGGCGCTTGCGTCCCAGCATGCAATGCCCGACGATCTCGTCGCTCACCTCCGCCACGAACGCCAGCCCAGGGACGTACTCATCGGAGTGACGAATTGCTTCGATCATGTCGACTTCAATCTGTCGTCCACCGAACGCCAGCCGGGTCACCACAGCAATCGCGCTGTAATCAAACGGCGTCTCCATGCGGATGGTGAGGTCGGGCATTACCCGGCACGCTAGAGCTCCCGCGAGATGCTGGCCAATGGATTACGGACCAGCCCGGACACTTCCTGCCCGGTGATCGTTCCACCAGTGAGACACCAAGATCACGACCAGGCATCGTCGCGGTAGGAGGATCCCTTGTGACACAACGATTCCACGCTCTGCCGGGTGCCCAGTGAGGCTGCCCGATGGTATGTTCGTCGACGGTCGGCTTCGGGGCAGCAGGCAGCTGGTGTCGGTCTGCGAACGTCTATCAGGCCGAGTCATCGAAATCGCCGAGTAGGTCCAGACATCGATCCAGGCATCGCTCAGCAAAGTCGAGTTCGTCGTCCTGAAGGCATTCGGTGATTTCGCTTATGCCGGTCTGGAGGTCGTAGCAGAGTGCCCGTTCCCTGTAGTTCGGCAGCGTGCCGAGCTGTTGGTCGGCGTAGGAGGCCAAGGCGCTGACGCAGGTCGAGACCGGCGGCCAGAATGCCCAGAACCGTCCGGCGATGTCTTGGAGGGGGTCACCGATGCCGGCTGCTTCCCAATCCAGGATTGCTGTGAGGCGATCGGCTGTGCCGAGGATGTTGTTGGTTCCCCAGTCGCCGTGAATGAAAGCTCGGTCGTTCGGGCATGCCTCGATGAGGGTTTCATACCTCTCGAGCAATTCCGAGACGGCGCTGCTGCGAGGTTCGGTCCAGGTGGTGGGCCACTTTCGGGCATCGTTGAGTTCGGCCCGGAGTCGGTCGTGGTGGGAAGTGTACGGTCCGGCCAGAGTGTCGGGATCAAGGTCACCGAAGCCCGATGTTGTGTCGATCGCGTCAGTCTGCAGCCGCGTCCAGGCGTCGAACACGAGCGGTGTGGTTCGGTTGATCTCATCGGCTGTGAGGTCTTGGAGTGTTCTTCCGGGTGCCCAGCTGGTGAGGCAGTAGGTCAACCTGTTGGGCAGTTCTCCGTAGTCCCAGACCTGTGGCACTGGCAGCACCTTCCCGAAGGTCGTCTTGGCCCAGGCGTCCTTGTGGAAGCTGCGCAGGTTGGAGCCGATGCGAAGGCACCCAGTCCTGTTGCCGCCGGCGATCCGGAACGACCGCGTCTCCATCCCGGGAGTCTTCACGGGCGCGACCTGTACGTGCTTGTCACCGAGGAGTCTCGCCGCGAGTGCTGTCACCTGGTCAGTGCTCAGGGATCGTCGCATCCTCGCGGCTTGTTCCGTCACGCCGCCTACCTTGTCAGTGGGGACGTTGGGTCGCCAACCAATTCTTGCTGGGTGCCCGGTGGAGGTCCCCTACTCGAAGGCCCGGTCACGGGACCTGCTGCCGCCTGTTCACCGGGCATCAGCACTCAGCCCTGCAGATGCCCGGTGGTCGATCCTCCTACGGTGACGATGCCCGATCGTGATCTTGGTGTATGCAGAGGAACCTCCATCGGGCAAGGGAACGGCTTGCGGGCATCAGCCGAGGTGAATTGATGGCGAGTTGGTTCCGGTCGGCGGTGACGAGATCGGATAGCGTCTGGTGGCTACCTTGTGGAGGGTCGCGTGTACTGGGACGTACGGCTCCTTTTGGAAACACCGGGGACTTTGATTGCCCTGGCTGTCATAGCGGTTATTGCGGTGCCGATCGCGAGGCTGATTTCCCGACGCACGGTCCGGCCCTGGTGGTTGGTCGGGCCCGCGGTCGCGGCAGTTGGCGGCATTCTTGGGGCGACTCTGGGGCCTGACGGGGGCATCCAGATGGCGAAGACGGCGTGCGTGCAGAACTTGGTCGACTTCGACGGGGATCTGGCAGCAGTGTTTTCGGGAGGGATCGCAGATGCTTGGCCGAATGTGATTCTTTACGTGCCGGCCGGCTTTTTCGTGTCACTGGTCACCCGCCGTCCCGTGCTGACTTGGCTCGGGCTGGTCGCCTTGTCTGCGTGCGTGGAATTCGTGCAGCCGTACATCTCCAGGGCGTGTTCTTCTATTGACTGGATGACGAACTCTGCCGGAGCCTTCTTGGGTGTCGCGGGGGCTGCGGCGACCTTGCTCGCTCGGCAGTTGGCTACACGCAGCAAGGTCCGCGTGCTATCGGAATAGTGGGACTCGCGTCCGGCTGGTTTGCCTTGGATGAGCTTGCAGTGGACTGGCTGTTTCGGTGCGTCAATGCCGATCGTGGTCGGACGCTCGGTCAACGATTCCCCTGTGACCGTGGGATCCGCGCTGGCCAGCGTGCCCGGTGAGGGTGCCCAGAGGGTCTGCCCGTCGCCGGACGCTTGCGAGCAGCCGCCAATGTGTCGGCCAACGAACGGCTATCGAGCGCGGGTCGGAGCAGGCAGGTCGAGGATGGTTCGGACGGTGATGCCTTCGTCGTCGTAGTTGGTGACTCGTCATCGGCGGATTTCGATGAGGAGGATCCAGCCGTAATAGACGGCCACGACGATCCCGGTGACGAACTCGGTGAGTAGCCAGTAGAAGCCGCCTCCCTTTCCGGCGATGAGAGATGCACCCGCAACCACTGCGGGGATGGAGCCGATGATCGCGAGTCCCACGAGGCTGACTCTCCACCGGGTTTGGTCGGCACCGCGGAGGTTCCGAAACGTGGTCACCAGGACCACCGCGGTCAGCGCGAGTCCGATGGCCAGGATCTCGATCCCCAGCACCACACGCGGTTGAGCAGGCGCCAGGCTCACGAGGCAGAAGAGCACAAGCCCGATCAGAATGCTGAGCGTGCGGGCTGCGAGAGCCGGCAGCGCCGGGATCTCGAGGATCGCCTCGTGGTTCAGGGACACGGCGACGAAGATCAGTCCGGCCAGCGCGGCGGCGGCGCCGCCGGTCATCACGAATAGTTCGTGCCACATCTCAGGGTCGTAGGCGGTCATGCGGTTAGCTCAGCTGAAGTCGCGTGCGTGGTCAACCGCCCAGACGTCAAACCCGAGAGGTACTCGGCCGAGAACGTCACGGACTGTGTTCGTCGCCGGTGAGTTTCCGGCGTCGGCGTCATCGAGGAATTGCAGGACGGCCTCCACTTCACTTTCGGGCATGAACTTCGAGAGGTTGGTCGACGCCTCCTCCCGGGTCTGTTCGACGACGGCAAGGTCCCGGCCGATCGCGGCGCCGATGGCCGCGACCTGGTCACGCTGGCTGATCCGGTCGGGACCGGTGAGCATGCCGCTGACGTTCTCGTCACCGAGAAGAGCTGCGACGGCAACCGCGGCGATGTCCTTCTCGTGGATCGGCGCCGTGACAGCATCCGGTTTGTAAAGCGGCACCGTACCGGCTGCTTTGATCGGCCAGGCCCAACCAAGCGTGTTCGTCGCCAGGACCAGGGGCCGGATCGGAACGACCGTCAGGTCCGTCGCGGCCGCAAAAGCATCTTCGATCTCACGGTGCTCTTCGGTGATCGCGTTTCCGGCCGATGTCGGGTGGATGATGCTGCCCGAGGACATGAGGACGATCTTTTCGACACCTGCCCGCTTCGCGGCCTCGATAACACCGGCGACGCCGTCGTGGTTGGCGTAGAGGAAGACGTGGCCCACGCCCTCGAACGCGGCCGTGAGGCTGGCCGGGTCGGTGAGATCGGCGGCGAACACGTCGACATTCTCTGGGAACTGACCCGCCTCCGGCTTCCGGGCGGACGCGCGGACGGGTTCTCCCCGGGCAATCAGCTCATCGAGGACGTGTCGGCCGATGCTGCCACGGGCTCCCATGACGAGTGTGGGCTTGACGGTAACGAGGGACATGGCCTGCTCCAATGCACGTAGAAACTACGCGCCACGGGAACGCCATTCCGGCCACGAGGCGTTCCGACGCTTCACCTCGCTGACCTACAATCTACCGGTCCACCCGAGGGAGCTCAAAGAGACAGGCCCCGAACTGGTTGGGACCATGCAAACCTCACTACCACCACCACAGCGCACGTAAACCGAAGGTCTATCGGGCCGATTCGGCGCAGTCGAGACCTGCGTCGTGTGCGGCCTTGATCAATCCCTCGAATCCGCGGTCGACCCAGCCCGCAGCAAGGGTCGCCGTACCCATGGCAGCTGGCTTATCGATGAGATGGAACTTGAGATTGTCGATATGGCCGAGGATTCGGAGCCACGGTAAGGCCGCGCGATCGACCGCGGCTAGCGGGCGCTGGCTGATGTAGCCATCCAAGAAGGGTTCGGCAAATTCGGTTGATAGCGCCCCGGCAAGGTCCTCGACTTGCCAGCCAGGGCCGGCGAGGTCGAGGTCGTAGAAGTACAGGAGGTTGCCGTCGCTGACGTGGATGTTGTCCAGTGACGGGTCCCCATGCTTGATGCCCCAGCGCAATCCTCAATTGGCGAGCCGCTCGAGCTCCCGTTGAGCGACAGCTGCGCTTTGCTGCACCAGAAGCTTCCGCTCGCTGTGTTCAGTCAGGACAGCGATGACCCGTTCTGGTTCGTCTCCCCGCCGCAGGGATTGCCGCGGATGGCTGCTGGTGAATGAATCAGCCGCAGCGTGGAGCTTGGCGAGGCTTGATCCGACGGTTCGATAGAGCGCATCGTCCCACGGCGGTTGGGGTTTGTCGCCGGGGACCCACTGGGTCAGCGCGAAGAGTCGCTGACCCTCTGGTGCTTCGAACATTCCGACGGAGTCGCCGCTGGTCAACGCGACATCGGCCGCCACGTGCACACCGGCGCTCGCGAGGTGGTGGGCGAGTTGTTGCTCCCAGCGGACTTCATTGGTGGTGAATCGGCCCGAGCCGTACACCTTGAAGGCATAACTCTGATCGTCAGCGTCGATCCGGTAGACGTCATTGTTGAATGTGCGCACGAGGGTGGCCGCGGTGGGCTGGATTGGATAGTGGTCGGCGACCAGGTCCATCGCCATAGTCGTGGTGGGCAGTGATCGAGCCCAGCGGCTCGCACTCTGTGGATTGCTCACCGGGCGAATCTAGGTATGCGCGAGGCCCCTCGGCAACGGGATTGACCGTTCAGGCAAGTAGTTAGCCGAAACTGCCCGGTCAGCGATCCGGTTCCGGGCGGGCACGGTGGTCGAGCCAGGTGCCCGGTGATCACGCGGCAGGGTGCGGTGACCGGGCAGTTCGCGGGCGATGCATCACTGGTCAGCTTTGGCGGCAACGAAGCGGCGCTCAAGCTCATCGAGTGTCTCGCTGAGATTCCCGTCAGCGGTCGAATGACAGACCGGATCCTCATCCGGTGTCGGAGCCTCGAACGACTCCAGGTGTTCTTGGAGGACTTCATCATCGACATCGGCGCGGCTGCGGGCAGCACGGTTGGCCGCATGACGCTCAAGGGACACCTCGACAGGAGTGTTGACGTAGACCAGCACCAGAGGAACCTCCATCTCAGCGGCCAATCGCCTCCACGCATCGCGCAGAAACCGTGGGGAACTCGTGTCGTCGACGATCACCGTGGTTCCTGACTCCAGGAGCGTGCGGGCCCTCGATTGCGCCATCTCGAAGGTTTTTGCCCATTCCTCGATCGGCAACCCCGCACCACTGCGCAGGTTGCGTTCGGCATTGATGACGTCTAGGGAGACGACCTCGGCGGCGTCGAGGTGGCGGGCAGCGTGTGCGGCCACCGTGCTCTTTCCCGAAAATGAGCGGCCACACAGCAGCACAATCCCTCGCACCGACGAGCCGGCTGCAGCCATGAAGTGCAGGCTGCCACCGTGGTCCCGACTTCCACACATGATTTTCCTCGGTCGTTTACTGCTATCAGCTGGCGATGAGCGCTTCGTCCCAGCGCTGACGGATTATCCGTACAGTCGTTTCGGCGTTCAGACCTGAGGTGTCCAACCGTAGTCCAGGTTGATCTGTCCATCGGAGCAGCTGATCGTTGAGGTGGCGCCACTGCTCGAACACGTGCTTGCTGCGGCCGGCGTCGCGCTGGGCGACCACATCCAGCTGTGGCGCGAGGACCACGAACCGGATTGGTCGACTGGGCAGCAGGTCCAGGTACAGCCGCAGACCGCCCGGCCACAAGATGACGTCATCGACCACGACCTCAAAGCCGGCCGACCCGAAGGAGTCGGCAAGCAGCGCGGTGTTGCGCCGACGGAGAACCAGTTGCGCCTCGGATTCCTCGACCGGCTCGTCGCCCGGCTGCAGCAATCCGCGCACGATGAACTCCGCACCGATCCGGTCACCCTCCAAGTGGACCGATCGCGGCCACCCGTCGGCCAGCAGCCTCGAAACCGTCGTCTTGCCCGCGCCAGGGATGCCGCTCACGATAGTGATCACAGCCCTCACTGTCGGGGATCTGCCGATCGTCTGCCAGTCAGTTAGCCATCCACCGAATCGAGGCCCGCTGACCTGGTAACCCCAAGCCTCCAGCCCGAAAGCGGTTCCGCCGGCCGACGCCGCCGGCAGCTGCCCGATGACGACACCCGTCTGCGGGCAGACCAGCGGGCACGCTCACCGGGCACCAGTTCGAGCGGGTGAACGGGTGCCGGATCCGATCCCAGACCGGGCAGCCCTCAACTACATCGGACCACTGAGAATTCACGACGACGTCCCACGACGTCAGATGCAAAGCCGCAGCTCCAGATCCCCAGCGACCCGCCAGCGGGCAGAGGTCGACCGGACTCTAGATGTTCCGGACCCTTCTCTGATACCGATCAGTGCCCAAGAAGGGCAAATCCTGCGATGCAAAATGTCCGCAGAGAGGAGCCGGATTGCGGAACTCACTCCAGAAGACGAACATCGCAGGATGCAAATACATCCAATCATGTACGTCCGCGACCAGTACGCGGAGCGAGATTTCTACCGCCTGTTCGGGTTCCAGGATGCCTACGAGGGCGACGAGTTTCCCGGCTTCCTGGCGGTTCGCTGCGGCGAGGCAATCATCGGTCTGCAGGCCGCATCGGCGATGCAACCTGCGTATGCTTCCGGGCTGCGCTGGCAGTTCGCACTCACCACGGCTCAAGAACTCGACGAGGTCATCGCGACCTGCAATCGACACACGCTGACGCACCGGATCGTCACCGAAGAAGGCGGGACCCGCTTCCGCACCCAACTAGTCGCCGTCGAGTCCCCGTCCGGGATCGAGGTCTGGTTCGAAGGACCTAACGAGATCTGACCAGCTTCCTGGGCCGCCGGAGCCGTTCGCTCGTCGGGCCTGTCGGAACCTGTTCGAACCGATCCCTTGACCAGGCTGAGTTCAAGGTCAGCCCGGCCGTATCAGACGTTCGTCTCCACAGCCATGACCAGTGTGTCCACCGACCTGTTACCCGCCGTCGTCCAGCAGATCCACGACGCGCTCGCCCCCTCGCCGACCAGGACTGACCTATACCCGCACGTGATCTGACGTGCTCGTACTACCAAACCGAAACACACACTGGCGATAGCCTCTTCACCCGAGCCACTCAAACCAGCGCGCAGCCGCAAAACGACCTCATCCCCGCCGGCGTCAGCCTCGGCGACGACTCCCCACCACTCCAAGTACCGCAAGTCATCGAAGCCTGTGCCAACCTATTGCAAGCTGCGTCAAATGCCCGCACCGACCGCAACAGGTTCGCTGCCCGGTGACCGCTCCACTGGCGAGACACGTCAGACGATCTGATCACCGCGAAAGCGGCGGTTGCCCGTAGACCCCGCCCGGCTCGCTGCCCGGTCAACGGGCGTCATGTGGAGCGGCTGGCCGGCGAAGAATGCGTAGTGGTTCCCACTACCCTCGGCGACCGCGCCGGCCTGGCGCGGTGGACGCCCTATCGATCGTGCGAGTCATAGGTCGTCCGAAGCGACCGCCACGCGAGCGATCGTGGCGCCTGTTCAGCGAGCTGCTCCGCTGACCCAGGCCGCAGCCCGGTCGGTCGCATTCCGCCAGCGTCCGAGTTGTTGATCATCGGCGGTTCCGACGCCGCGGAAGGTCAGCCGCTCGAAGAGCGGCGACCCCAGGTAGGGGCCGAGTTGATCACGCCAGAGCACGCCGAGGGCATCTGATTCGGCCGCCGTCCCGTCTGCCTCACAGGTGTTGATCACCAGTGCCCGCTGCAGTTGTGGTGCCGGATTCTGTCGTGCCGACAGCAGCACCCGGTCCAGCCAGCCGGCCAGGATCGCCGGCGGCTTGCCGAGCCAGTCAGGGTGGATCACCACCAGTCCCCTCGCCTCGGCGAGCTCGCGTTGGTGACGCAGCACCAGGGGATCCGGCGCCGCGGCGACCCGTGCACGAACCTGTTCGGCACTGGTCCCCCGCGACCAGACCTCTGCCTCACCTTGGGCATTCTCGGTCAGCACCGGGTCGAACGACTCGGCATACAGGTCGTGGAAGTGCTGCCGGACGCCGGTCTGTCCGATTACCGACCTGACCCGGTCGGCGAGTTCATGATCGAAACCGGCGGCACTCGGGTGCGCCAGCACGATCATGACCGGAGAGATAACACTCACGGACGAGAGCGTAACGCCCGTGACGCCGACGGATACGCTGACAATCATGACCCAGAATCCCGAGACTCTCCCCGAGGCGTTGCGAGCCGTAGCCGATGCCGGCGTGATCGCCGTACTCCGGGCTCCTACCTCCGAAGCGGCGGTGGCGGCAGCGGAGGCACTGATCGCGGGCGGCGTGACGGCGATCGAGGTCACCTACAGCACCCCGGACGCCGCTCCGGCGATCGCGCGGATCCGGCAGGACTTCCCGGACGCGATCGTGGGCGCGGGGACGTTGACCCGGCGGCCGCAGGTCACCGAGGCGGCAGTGGCAGGCGCCCAGTTCCTGGTCAGCCCCGGCACGGCGCCCGATCTCGTACGCTTCATGACCGACACCGGGCTGCCGACGATGAGCGGCGCGCTGACCCCGACCGAACTGATGGCCGCCCTGGAGCTGGGGGTCGCTGCGATCAAGATCTTCCCGGGCTCGCTGGTCGGCCCCAGCTATCTGCGAGCTCTGCGCGGCCCGTTCCCCGATGTGCCGCTGATGCCGACGGGCGGGGTCTCGGCCGACAATCTCGGCGACTGGCTTTCCGCCGGCGCATTCGCAGTCGGGGCCGGGAGCGAGCTGTGCTCGGCGTCCGACATGGCCGACCAGCGCTGGGATGTGATCACCGAGAAGGCGCGCCGGTTCAGCGCAGCACTCGCCGCCGCCCGGTCATGACCCATTTGCAACTCAAGGGTTGCACTTCCTGGAGAAACGTGCAACCTTTGAGTTGCACATCGGAGGCTCCGATGTCCCAGGAATCCAGGAGATGATCATGAACGCCACTACCGTTCCGGACACCATCGAACGTGAGATCACCATCGCCGCACCAGTGGACGTGGTGTGGCCGCTGGTGTCCGAACCGGGCTGGTGGATCAATGAGGGCGAGATCCGCGAGCACGCCATCGAGGCGATCCGGGACAACGTCTGGAAGGTTTCGGACGTCAAGCACGGCGACTGGCTGATCGAAGTCGTCGGATCCGTCGAGCCGGAGTCGGTGTCCTTCCGCTGGCTCGCCGGCGAAAGCGACAACGATCAGCCGGACCAACTCCGCACGCTGGTGGAATTCACCCTGCAGCCGGTGGACGGCGGAACCGTGGTCCGGGTGGTCGAGAGCGGCTTCGCCGTCGGCACGACCGACGAGAAGCGCCGCAACACCTACGACGCCAACACCGAGGGCTGGGAGCAGGAACTGGCGGCCGCGAAGGCCCACCTGGAGAAATGACCGATCCCTCCGCGCCCGACGAGGTCGCCGTCGTCTTCACCGCGCTCGCCGACCCGCGCCGACGCGAGGTGCTCGAGACCGTGGCCTCGGCCAGCGGGATCACCGCGACCGCAGTCGCCGAACGCCTGACGATCAGCCGACAGGCCGTCGCCAAGCACCTCGCGGTGCTGACCGAGGCGGGGCTCGTCACATCGTCCAAGCGCGGCCGGGAAGTGCTCTTCGAGGTGAGTCCGGCGCCGCTGGAGGAGACAGCCCGTTGGCTGCAACGTCAGGCGTCGGCCTGGGACCGTCAGCTCGAGGCGCTCAAGCGCCGGGCGGAGCGATCGATCCGCTAGCCGGAAGATCGAGAGTGCTCAGGCGCCCGAGACGTCCAGATTGGCGCCGTCCTCGGTGACCTTGGCCGTGGTCAGCGGCCGGCTCGCAGGTCCGCGCTTGACCGACCCGTCGAGGTTGAACTCGCTGCCGTGGCAGTTGCACATGATCGTGCCGCCGGAGATGTCGGTGATCGGGCAACCCTGGTGAGTGCAGATGTTGCTGAATGCCTTGAAGCTCCCCGCAGTCGGCTGGGTGACGATGAAGCCGTCCTTGATCATGCCGCTGCCGCTCGGCACCGCCGTCTTGGCGACCGTCAACGGTCCCGCCGACGACGCCGCACTGGAGCTCTCGCTTGGCCCGGAGCACGCGGCCAGCACGGCCGCGGTTCCACCGCCGAGGGCCACCAGCCCGAACGAGCGGAAGAGGTCGCGGCGGGATCCGGTGTCGGACACCTTGAGGAATGCGTCGATCATGGGTGGAGTGACTCCAGTCGTCGGTCGGAGGGTGGGCGGCGTCGTCGGCGGCTGCATCCGTCAGTGAATGGGCTGATGCCTCAACTAACGACACAAACCGCCGCCGAGTTCAAACCGGGTGCCAGATCCAGCTCAGGGCTGCACCCGCCTCAGGCCGCCGAATCCCTCCGCCCTGCCGCACGGCGGGTCCCGCCGGTGGTCTTCTTTGCGGTGGTCTTCTTTGCGGTGGTCTTCTTCCCCGCGGTCTTCGTTGCTGCGGTCTTCGTTGTTGCGGTCTTCGTTGTTGCGGTCTGCTTGGCCGTCGTCTTCTTCGCAGGAGCTTTCTGCGGAGCAGTCTTCTTAGCCGCCGGCTTCTTGGCCGGGCTCTTCGTGGCCGCCTTCTTGGTGGTCCTCTGGGAACGCGGTGCGTCAGCCACCGCTGACGTCAGCAGTTCCGGTTGCGCCGGGCCGACCGGGATGTCGTGCCCGTCGAGAATCTCCTTCAGGAACAAGCCGGTGTACGACCCCGGCGACTGGGCGATCGTCTCGGGCGTTCCGGTGGCGATCACCGTGCCGCCGCGGGAGCCGCCCTCCGGACCCATGTCGATCAGATGGTCGGCGGTCTTGATCACGTCGAGGTTGTGCTCGATCACCACCACCGTGTTGCCGGCATCGACCAACCGGCCGAGCACCCCGAGCAGCTTGCGGATGTCCTCGAAGTGCAGACCAGTCGTCGGCTCGTCCAGGACATACATGGTGCGGCCCGTGGAACGCTTCTGCAGCTCGCTGGCCAGCTTGACCCGCTGGGCCTCGCCCCCGGACAGCGTCGGGGCCGGCTGGCCGAGCCGGACGTAGCCGAGGCCGACCTCGTTGAGCGTCTGCAGGTGCCGGGCGATCGCCGGGATCGCGGCGAAGAAGTGCACCGCCTCCTCGATCGGCATGTCCAGCACCTCGGCGATCGTCTTGCCCTTGTAGTGCACCTCGAGCGTCTCGCGGTTGTAGCGGGCGCCGTGGCAGACCTCGCAGGGGACGTACACGTCGGGAAGGAAATTCATCTCGATCTTGATCGTGCCGTCGCCCATGCAGTTCTCACAGCGACCGCCCTTGACGTTGAAGGAGAACCGGCCCGGCTGGTAGCCGCGGACCTTCGCCTCCGGCGTCTCGGCGAACAGCTTGCGCATGTGGTCGAAGACCCCGGTGTAGGTCGCCGGATTGGATCGCGGCGTGCGGCCGATCGGCGACTGGTCGACGTGGATGATCTTGTCGATGTGGTCCAGACCGCTGATCGACCGGTGCTTGCCCGGCACCGCCCGGGCGTTGTAGATCTGCTTGGCCAGAGCGGTGTAGAGGATGCTGTTGACCAGGGTCGACTTCCCCGAGCCCGAGACACCGGTCACCGCGATGAGCTGACCGAGCGGGAAGTCGACGTCGATGTTCTGCAGGTTGTGCTCGGTCGCGCCGTGCACGGTCACCACCCGACCGTCGCCGGGGCGCCGGCTGGCCGGCAGCGGGATCTGCTTGCGGCCGGACAGGTACTGACCGGTGAGCGATTCCTCGCTCTTGAGCAGCTCGTCGACGGTACCCGAGACCACGACGTGGCCGCCGTGCTCACCGGCCCCAGGACCGATGTCGACCGCCCAGTCCGCCATCCGGATGGTGTCCTCGTCGTGCTCGACGACGATCAGGGTGTTGCCGATGTCACGCAGCCGGACCAGCGTCTCGATCAGCCGCCGGTTGTCGCGCTGGTGCAGGCCGATGGACGGCTCGTCCAACACGTACAACACGCCGGCCAGACCGGAGCCGATCTGGGTCGCCAGCCGGATCCGCTGGGCCTCGCCACCCGACAGGCTCCCGGTCGGCCGGTCCAACGACAGGTAGTCCAGGCCGACGTCGAGCAGGAACCGCAGCCGCTCGTTGATCTCCTTGAGCACCCGCTCGGCGATCTGCTTCTCCCGTGCACTGAGCTCGAGACCGGCGAGGAACTCCGATGCCTTGTCGATCGACAGCCCGGCGACCTCGGCGATGTTCTTGCCGCCGACGGTGACAGCCAGCGACGTCGGCTTCAGCCGGGCGCCGTTGCAGGCCCGGCAGGGCACCTCGCGCATGTAGCCGGCGAACCGCTCGCGCGAGCTGTCGGTCTCGGCCTCGGCGTGCCGCCGCTCGACGTAGGACACCACGCCCTCGAACCGGGCGTTGTAGGAGCGCTCCCGGCCGTAGCGGTTCTTGTAGCTGACGTGCACCTGGCCGTCGACGCCGTACAACAGCAGCTTCTTGGCCTTCGCCGGCAGATCCCGCCAGGGCGTAGTCGTGCTGAAGCCCTCGCTCTTGGCCAGCGCGGCGATCAGCCGGTCGAAGTAGTCGGCGACGTGCACGCTGGACCATGGCGCCAAGGCACCGCCGTCGAGACTGCGGTCGGGATCGGGCACCACCAGCTCGGGGTCGACCTCCATCCGGGTGCCGATACCCGAGCACTCCGGGCACGCGCCCCAGGGTGCGTTGAAGGAGAACTGCCGCGGCTCCAACTCGTCGATGGAGATGTCGTGGCCGTTGGGGCAGGCCATCTTCTCCGAGTAGCCGCGTTCGCGGCCCGGATCCTTCGGATCGAGATCAACGAAGTCGATCGAGACCAGCCCGTTGGCCAGCGCCAGCGCGGTCTCGATGGAATCGGTGAGCCGCTGCTTGGCTGACGCCTTCGACGCCAGCCGATCGACGATCACGTCGATCGTGTGCTTCTTCTGCTTGTCCAGCGTCGGCGGGCTGGTCACCTGGTGCACCTCGCCGTCCACCCGGACGCGGCTGAAGCCGCCGGTCGCCAGCTGCCGGAAGAGGTCGACGTACTCCCCCTTGCGGCCACGGACCACCGGGGCCAGCACCTGGAACCGGGTGCCGTCCTCCAGCTCCAGCAGCCGGTCGACGATCTGCTGCGGGGTCTGCCGGCTGATCGGCTCGCCACAGACCGGACAGTGCGGGTGACCGGCACGGGCGTAGAGCAGCCGGAGGTAGTCGTACACCTCGGTGATGGTGCCGACGGTCGATCGCGGGTTGCGGCTGGTCGACTTCTGGTCGATCGAGACCGCGGGCGACAGCCCCTCGATGAAATCGACGTCGGGCTTGTCCATCTGGCCGAGGAACTGCCGTGCGTACGCCGAGAGCGACTCGACATACCGCCGCTGACCCTCGGCGAAGATGGTGTCGAACGCCAGACTCGACTTGCCCGACCCGGACAGGCCGGTGAACACGATCAACGCATCCCGGGGCAGGTCGAGGGAGACGTCGCGCAGGTTGTGCTCGCGGGCACCGCGGATGATGAGACGATCGGTCACGTCCGGGAGTCTAGGACGGACCACCGACAATCCGGTTTCCGTCGGGGTCGCCGGCCTGCGACCCTCTCGCCCGGAACACCGGATGTGGGCGTCGTCCGGGTCGCAGATCCGGGCACGATAGCGTTGGGACATGACTTCCCAGCCGGCCGCGGACCAACCTACGCCGACCGACGAGGCACCCGATCCGACGGCCGAAACGCGGTCCTTGCTCGCAGCGGCCAACCGCCGCCTGCTCGGCGAAACCATCGCCGTCGAGGAGAAGGCCTGGCACCAGCCCTCCTTGTTGCCGAGCTGGACCCGGGCCCACGTCGCCGCCCACATCGCCCGGCACGCCGATGCGATCGGTCGCTTGGCGAACTGGGCCCGCACCGGCGTCGAGCAGCAGATGTACCCCGAGGATCGCGACGCCGCCATCGAGGCCGGCGCCGCCCGCGGAGGACTGGAGATCCAGACCGACCTCGATGTCGCCATCGGCCGGCTGGCGCAGGAGTTCGACGCAGTGACCGAATCCGGTGCCTGGGATGCGGTCGTGCGCCTGCGCGACGGCCAGCAACTGCCGGCCGCGGAGCTGCCGACCGGGCGGCTGTTCGAGGTCACCGTCCACCACCTCGATCTGGACGTCGGCCTGACCGTGGACGACGTCGACCCGCGGGCCGCCGAGCTGGCGCTCGACTGGGCCGTGTTCCGGATCGCCCCGCGGTCGGAATACCCCCGGCTGCGGCTGACCACCGGATCGGGACGGACGTACGACGTTGAGCCGCAGCGGGCGGCCGAGGTGATCGAGATCAGCGGGCCCGCCAACCGGCTCCTCGGATGGATCACCCGCCGGTCCGACGCCGAGGGACTCCAGGGCGACATCCCGCAGCTGCCGAGCTTCGGCTGATCAGGAGGATCCGATGCCAGGACCAGGACACGTCGAGCCCGGGGGTGGCCCGTTGGTGCGGCAGCTGTCGCCAACCGTGACCTTGATCAAGTTGTCGGTCGGGCCGATGGACAACAACGCCTACTTGTTGCAGCCGCGCACCGGGCCGTCGATCCTGATCGACGCGGCCAACGATGCGGACCGGATCGCCGCACTCGCCGACCCCGCCCCACAGACGATCATCACCACCCACCGTCACGGCGATCACTGGCAGGCACTGGGTGATCTTGCCGGCCGCTGGCAGCCAGCGCTGTGCGCCGGGCAGCCGGACGCTGCCGCGGTCGGCCAGGGCGCCGGGGTGTCCGAGGTTCGCGGCGTCTGGGACGGCGACCGGCTTCCGCTGGGCGATGACGAAGACGTCGAGATCATCGGCCTGGTCGGTCACACCCCTGGTTCGGTGGTGGTCGTCTACCGCGGCGAGGTCACCCACCTGTTCACCGGTGACGGCCTCTTCCCCGGTGGCGTCGGCAAGACCAACTCCGCTGCGGATTTCCAGTCACTGATCAACCACGTGGAAACCAAGCTCTTCGACGTCTACGACGACGACACCGAGATTCATCCCGGGCACGGGGACGACACCACCATCGGCCGGGAGCGGCCACACCTGTCCCAGTGGCGCACTCGCGGCTGGTGACCGGGCGTCAACTCCTGCTTGTGGCCCCGCTTGTAGCCCTGACCGTCGGCACCGCCGACGAGGGCAGCGAACCGGCCCGCCGACGTGATGAGGACTGCGCCTCGGCCTGGGGCTGCGGGCTGGTCGCCGAGCGCAACAGGTCGAAGAAGGTGTCGGCCAGCACGATCCGATAGCGACCATCGGCGTTCAGCAGGTCTCCGAGTGCCGCCACATCGGTCGGCATCCAGTTCCAGGCATCGATCCCGGCCGCGACGAAGAACGGCGCACTCCCGTCCCAGTCGCCGACATGATCATCCAGCGCCGACTTGAAATCGTCGGCACCGCCGGGGGCACTCCAGTTCTCGATCACCGGCAGCTGCCCGGTCACTTCGATCGCACCCAGGCCGGAGGACTTGATGATGCCGCGCAACCGCGTGTATCTCCGGTAGTCCTGCAGCACCGCATCGCTGAAAGGTGCTGATCCGTCACCGCTGCTGTAGGCGTACACCAGGTCGAGTCCGGTGCGCTCCAGGTACGCCTCGGTCAGCTTCGCGTAGTCGACGAAACTGCCGCCCGGCCAGGACGGGCCATAGGTGTAACCGGCCCCCGACGGGCCGCAGATCAGCAGGTCATTGCCGGTCGCGGTCCGCTGGTAGTGCTGGTAGATCGCCGGGCCGATGTCGGCCAGCACCGGGTCGATCGTCCAGTTCGTCGGCACCTTGCCGCGGTTCGGGTCGTCCCAGAGATCACGAAGCCGGCGCTGGCAGAACTGGATGTTGTCGCCCTCGCCGAAGGTCATGGTGATGATGATCTTGTTTCCCGGCTGCGCCGGTCGGCGCCTCTTGATCTTGGTCGAGATCGGCGCCCGGACACCGCTGTGCACGGTGCCGTTCATGTAGAAATCGGCGGCGAACACCTCACCGCGGTGCTGGGAGGCGATGTCCACTCCGCCCCACTCACCCGCGACGTCGTTGGAGAACCAGCCGAGATACGGCGTGGCCTTGACCGCCGACCGGTCGAAGATCTCCCCCATCAGCGTGCCCGGGTCGCCGTTCGGGTCGAGCCAGAACACCATCGCGCGGTTGGCCACCACATAGTCGCGGAAGTTCGCGTCCGGCTCCACCCGGGTCGGCGCGGTGTCTGTCGCCGTGACCAGATACTGGTTCCAGATGTCTACGGTGACGGTGAGCTTGGCGGTGCCGGCCGGCGGCTGGAACTCGTAGATGAAGTAGTTGCCGCCGTCGGCGAATCGGTTCTGGTCGCCGCCGATCGAGGAGTTGCCCGAGAACAGGAACGGCGTCTCCGCGTCCGTACCGGGAGTGAAGTCCGCGATCACCGTGCCGTCGGCGGTGGCCGTCAGATGTCCGACGGAGGCACCCCACCCGTCGTCGGTGAAGGAATCGGCGAACCGAAGGAAGACCCCCTCGCCACCCAGTTCCTGACTCAGGTCCCAGGTCAGGGTCGCGCGGTTGGACGAGTCCCTGATCTGCTCGGTCTCACGGGCGATCTCGGTCCAGGTGACGCCGGGGACGTCGACCACCTGCGTCGGCGTCAGGCCGGTCAGCAGCCGGTGATCACACCGCGGCCAGAGATGATCGAGCTGCCATTGGTAGATCGCCACCTTGTCCTGCCCGGTGAACTGGCCGCGCAGGTCCTTGATGATCTTCAGTCCGTACGTCGCCGCCTGGTCGGCAGTGGCGACCACCGCGTCCTCCAGCCCGGCCATCGTCGTCGCGATGTTGATCGTGTCCGCGACATCGGGGTCGTAGACGATCGCGCCCCGGACCCGGGAGCGGTATCTGTGGACCAGCGACAGCGCGTCGGCGTGCCAGGTCGAGCGGCCCTTGCCATAGTCGTCGAGCCAGCGCTGGTCGACCGGATCGTCACCGGTGTCGAAGACGAAGTAGAGCTCGGGCCTCGTGCGGTTGACGATGCCCTGCAGGGTCACCACCAGAAGTTGATCCTCGCCCGTCAGCGTCGCGACCGATGCCGCGTGCAGGTGACCCGGTTCGGCGAAGGTCGGCAGTAGCCGTCCCGGTGACCAGCGCACTCCGGATGCCGGCAGGTGGTGAGAGGGATCGGCCGAGGCAGCCGATGCGGGCCCGAAGATGTTCGAGCCGATACCGGATGAGACGCCGGCGGCACCGGCGATGATCAAGCCGTTGGTGGTGAGGAACTTTCTCCGGGTGACTCTTCCGGAGCCGGACTGAGCTGGCATGACAGCCTCCGTGGGGGAACGACGACAGTGTCGGTGACCCAGAGGTTAGTGAAGCAGAACCAGCCTGCGCCATAGTGATGGCAAAAATTCTCGCGGGCGCTGGTCAGTCGGCGCCGACGTCGACGGCAGCGGACGCTCGGCCGGGTGCGGTGACCAGACGCGACCAGCGGGCGTTGCCGGCGAAGGCCGACAGGCAGCACAACGCGACCGCGGCCGCCGCACCGATGAAGGACCAGAAGAGGCCCCGGGAGTCGATCACCACGCCGGCGACTGCGGTCCCTGCCGCGGCGCCGACCTGATTGACCGAGGAGAGCAGGGATTGCGCTTCGTTGAGCCGGTTCGGCGGGGTCAGTTGATCAAGGAGTCCCTGCTGCATGATCAGACTCGGCGCGATGGTCAGGCCGGTGCCGAAGAGCAGTGGCATCAGCACCCACAGATGCGGATGGCCGCTGCCGACCGCTGTGGCGATCCCGGCCAGCAGGATGCCGAAGGCGCCGGTGGTCAACGGCAGCGTCCGGCGCTCCTCCAGTGCCCAGTTCTTCGACCCGTAGATGAGGCCGCCGATTCCGCTGCCGCCGGCGATGCACATGAAGAGCAATCCGACCCGGTCGTTGCCGCCCAGGATCCGGCTGGCGGTACCGGCCATCGAGGTGTCGAGTTGGCCGAAGCCGACGCTGAGCATCAGCATCACGACCAGCACCGACGCGACTCCCGGGACCGTGATCGCCGACCGGTGGTGCGCGGCATGGTGGGGCGCCTGGTCGCCGGAGTGCAACGCGGGAGCGTTCCGGGCCGCGGCCGTACGGCAGTAGGCGATGCCGCCGCCGGCCATGCACCCGGCGGCAACCAGCACCGGGACGACCGGATTGGTCAGCGCCAGGATCGCCGACAACAACAGCGGTCCGGCGACGAAGCTGAGTTCCATCGCGGTGGCGTCCAGGGCGAACGCCACCCGGCGCGACGCCTGGTCGGGGAAGATCACCCGCCAGGCCGAGCGGATCGCCGGGCTGATCGGCGGGAACGCGAGCCCGGCAACGAAGGCGAGCAGCACCAGCGCGGCCATCGGGGCGTTCCGGGCTGCCGAGATGGCGTCGGCGGCCAGCAGCAGGGCGCTGACCAGCGAGGTGATCAGGAGCGTACGGCGTTGGCCGGCGCGGTCCATCGTCCGGCCCCAGACCGGCGACCCGATCGCGATGCCGATCGCATACGCTCCGGTGACGATGCCGGCACCGCCGTAGGCGTGCCGTTCGGACTGCACCTCCAGCAGCAGTCCGATCGGCGCCATCGACACCGTGAGCCGGGCGACCAGAGCCGACACGAACGGGCCGGCCGCGGGCGGATAACGCAACAACCGGAGGTACGCCTTCGGCCCGGTCCCCAACTCTGGTGCGATCATGTCCAGACGATCATCCCATCGCCGGACCGATCAGTGTGCATCGGAGGGCACTGCCCCGGACTGCTCCCGGGACGACTTGATCAAGCTGGCGACGGTGGTCACGGCCAGGGTGGCGACGATCACCGTCAGCGACAACCAGATCGGCACGTCCAGGGAGAACGGGATGTTCAGCCGCTCGTCCAGGTGGTACTCGTGCATCGCGTGGAGGACCAGCTTCACGCCGATGAAGGCCAGGATCACCGACAGTCCGAGGGACAGGTAGACCAACCGCTTGAGCAGGCCGCCGATCAGGAAGTACAGCTGGCGCAGGCCCATCAGGGCGAAGACGTTGGCGGTGAAGACCAGGTAGGGCTCGCGGGTGAGCCCGTAGATCGCCGGGATCGAGTCCAGGGCGAAGAGCAGATCGGTGCTGCCGAGGGCGATGATCACGAACAGCATCGGGGTGATCAGACGGCGACCGGACAGTCGGACCGTCAGCTTGGTGCCGTGGAATTCCTCGGTCGACGGCAGCCGGCGCTTCGCGAACCGCATCACGGGGTTGTCCGGGACGGCGTCGTCGTGATCATCCTTGCGGTAGTCGACGAACAGCTTGATCGCGGTGTAGATCAGGAAGGCGCCGAAGATGAAGAAGATCCAGCTGAACAACTCGATCAGCCCGGCCCCCAAGCCGATGAACACGCCGCGGAACACCAGTGCCAGCAGGATGCCGACCATCAGGGCGTACTGCTGGAACTGCCGCGGCACCTTCAGCTTGGTCAGGATGATCACGAAGATGAAGAGGTTGTCGACGCTGAGGCTGTATTCGGTCAGCCAGCCGGCGAAGAACTCACCGGCGTAGCGGCCACCGGAGAACAGCCCGACCCCGATCCCGAAGAGCGCCGCCAGGGCGACGAAGACGCCGATCAGCAACCCGGCTTCCTTCATCGACGGTTCGTGCGGCCTGCGGCCGATGACGAACACGTCAAAGCCCAGGACCAGGACCATCGCGCCGATGGTGATCAGCCAGGTGGTGACAGAAACGTCCACATGTCCTCCGAGAGTCAGTGCGCACGGTTGCGCGATCTCGGAGGTCTCTTCCGCCGTACGATCCCTTCGACAAGCTCAGGGTCGTACAACCGACGGCACCGGGAGCCCGGATTGCGGGCTGCAGTCGGGTGACTGCCCGTGATGACGATGCCAGACGCGAAGGAATACTCCCCTCCGCGCACCAGTGTAGGCGAACCCGCCCGAAACTACCGGTTCGCTTCGACCATCTGCCGCAGTTCGCGCTTGAGATCGGAGATCTCGTCCCGCAACCGGGCCGCCACCTCGAACTGCAGATCCGCCGCGGCGGTGTGCATCTGCTCGGTCAACTCCTGGACCAGATCGGCCAGATCACCCGCCGGCATACCGGCGATCTTGCGGGCCTGCTCGGTCACACTGTCGGCACCCAGCCGCGGTGTCGGCGACTTCCGGTCCTTGCCGGCGCGTTTGCCCATCGAGGTGCCGGCCAGCATGTCGGTGGTGTCGGCATCCTCGCGGGCCAGCATGTCGGTGATGTCGGCGATCTTCTTGCGCAGCGGCATCGGGTCGATGCCGTGCTCCTTGTTGTAGGCCAACTGCTTGTCGCGACGGCGGTTCGTCTCGTCGATCGCCGCCGCCATCGACGGAGTGATCTTGTCGGCGTACATGTGCACCTGGCCGGAGACATTCCGGGCCGCACGGCCGATGGTCTGGATCAGGCTCTTGTCACTGCGCAGGAAGCCCTCCTTGTCCGCGTCGAGGATCGACACCAGCGACACCTCGGGCAGGTCGAGGCCCTCACGCAGCAGGTTGATGCCGACCAGGACGTCGTACTCCCCCATCCGCAACTGGCGCAGCAACTCGATCCGCCGCAGGGTGTCCACCTCGGAGTGCAGGTAACGCGTCCGAACGCCGTTCTCCAGCAGATAGTCGGTCAGGTCCTCCGACATCTTCTTGGTCAGCGTGGTCACCAGCACCCGCTCGTCCTTCTCGGCGCGGGTCCGGATCTCGCCGATCAGATCGTCGATCTGGCCCTGGGTCGGCTTGATGATCACTTCCGGATCGATCAGGCCGGTGGGCCGGATGATCTGCTCGACCACGCCCTCGGACCGGGCCAGCTCGTAGTTGCCTGGCGTTGCCGACAGATAGACCGTCTGGCCGATCCGCTCGACGAACTCCTCGAACCGCAGCGGCCGGTTGTCCACTGCCGACGGCAGCCGGAAACCGTGGTCGACCAGCGTGCGTTTACGGGACACGTCACCCTCGTACATCCCGCCGATCTGCGGGACGGTCACGTGCGACTCGTCGACCACCAGCAGGAAATCCTCGGGGAAGTAATCCAGCAGACAGTTCGGCGGCTCGCCGGGCGAGCGCCCATCCATGTGCATCGAATAGTTCTCGATGCCGGCACAGGTGCCGATCTGACGCATCATCTCGATGTCGTAGGTCGTCCGCATCCGCAGTCGCTGCGCCTCCAGCAGCTTGTTCTCCGTCTCGAGCTCGGCCAACCGATGCTCCAGCTCGGCCTCGATGCCCTTGATCGCCCGCTCCATCGTGTCGGCGCCGGCCGAGTAATGGCTGGCCGGCATCAGGATCGCCTCTTCGTCCTCAGAGATGATCTCGCCGGTCAACGGATGCATCACCATCAACCGCTCGATCTCGTCGCCGAAGAATTCGACCCGGACCGCCATCTCCTCGTATTTCGGGAAGACCTCGAGGGTGTCGCCCCGGACCCGGAAGGTGCCGCGGGCGCCGGACAGGTCGTTGCGCGTGTACTGGATGTCGACGAGCCGGCGCAGCAGCTGGTCCCGGTCGATCTCCTGTCCGACCTTGAGCATGATCGCCTGCCGCAGATACTCGGCCGCCGAACCCAACCCGTAGATCGCCGACACGGTCGCCACCACGATCGTGTCCCGCCGGGTCAGCAGCGAGTTGGTGGCCGAGTGCCGCAGCCGCTCGACCTCCTCGTTGAGTGAGGAGTCCTTCTCGATGTAGGTGTCGGTCTGCGGGATGTACGCCTCGGGTTGGTAGTAGTCGTAGTAGGAGACGAAATACTCCACCGCATTCTTCGGGAAGAACTGCCGCAGCTCGTTGGCGAACTGGGCGGCCAGGGTCTTGTTGGGCTGCATCACCAGAACCGGACGTTGCAACCGCTCCGCCAGCCAGGCGACCGTAGCGGTCTTGCCGGTGCCGGTGGCGCCCAGCAGGACGACATCCTGCTCGCCGGCATTGATCCGCCGCTCGAGGTCGTCGATTGCTGCCGGCTGGTCGCCCGAGGGCTGGAATTCGCTCTCCACCCGGAACGGGTGCACGGTGCGCTGGAGCTCTTCGACAGGACGCATACGACCAGCGTATGCCGCCCCACTGACAGTGCCTCCCCAGTCGCCCCGCACGGAGCTCCCGGGGAGCGTAGGCCCTACTTCTCCAGGCTCTTCCAGACCGTCAGCGTCATGTCGCTGTAGTCCTGGCTGATCTGGTTGGTGTCACTGGAACTGGTGTAGATGATGGTCGTCACCGCAGTCATCCCGTCCTTGCGGACCGCCACCGCGGAGGCGATGCCCTCGTCGTAGGAGCCCTGGCTGTCCGAGACCGAGCAGGTCATCTGGGCCTGGGCCGCGGTCAGTGAGGTCGAACCGGTGTCGATCGTCTCGGCCGGCTGCTTGTCGGAGTCGGTGCAGTCCTCGGCGATCTGGTCGAACCACTTGCTGAGCACGTCCTTCGGATCAGCGCCGGCGTCCTGCTGCACGCACTGGGCCTGGAACACGTCCCCGTCGCTGTTGGTGACCGACGCGACCCCCTTCGACGCCTTGACGCTGTGCTTGGTCCAGCCGGCTGCCGGGGTGAGTGAGCAGCCACCGAAGCTGATCGGACCGGATGTCGTGCCGCCGCCCCCGGAGTTGGTGCTGCCCGAGGTGGGCTGGGATTTGGTCGGCTCGTCACTCGGCTCATCGCTGGGCTGGCCGGGCTGCGGTTGCGGCGCGTGGGCGGTCGGCGTCCCGGAATCGGGGGTGATCGGGGCCGTCGGGCCGGCGCTGGCGTGGTTGTTGCTGACGATGCCGATGATCACCCCGACGATCACCAGGAAGGCGATCGAGCCCGCGACGATCCCCAGGATCATCCCCGTGCTGCGCCGCTTGCGGCCGCCGGGTCCGCCGCCCTGCGACGGCGGGTAGCCCGGGGGTTGCTGCCCGTATCCCTGCTGCTGCCCGTATCCCTGCTGGTGCCCGTATCCCTGCTGCCGCCCGTAACCGGGCTGCTGGCCGTACGAGGGCTGGCCGTACGGGGGCTGCTGGCCGTACTGGGGGCCGGATTGTTGCTGCCCGTACTGAGGCTGCCCGTACTGGGGCTGCCCGTACTGGGGCTGCCCGTACTGGGGCTGCCCGTACTGGGGCTGACCTGACGGCTGCTGTGGACCTCCGTACGACGGCTGCTGCGGCGGTTGCGGGTCGTTCGGCCGACTGCCCCAGGGATTGTCACTCATGCCTGGCCTCCCTGGTCCTCGTCGCGGTCAGCCGTCGGGATCGACGACGGATGGGGTTCAGGCGGAGCGGCCGGCAGCGCCGGCGGATGCGGATCCGCGGGGCCGGTCGCCGCGCCCACCGGCTGGGTCCGGGGACTGGTGCGCACTGCGGTGCCGCAGTTGTTGCAGAATGCGGCGCCGGCGACCAGCGGCATCTCGCACGCGGCGCAGAATTCCAGCTCGCCGGACTCCCCGATCGAGTCATCACTGCGGGCGGCAGCCTCGAGCGCGGCCTCCATCAGTCCGGTGTGCAGGACATTACGGACCCGCAGGATCAGCACGCCGAGGATGAGCAGCCCCCACAGCAATGTCAGGAGCGTGCCCTTGGAGCCGGACAGGAAGGAGAAGAGGTAGGAACCGGCGGCGTAGGCGATGTTGGCCAGCACCGCTTCAGCGAAGCCGCGGAGGTAGCGCAGGGTGAAGCCGTCGTAGCCGCGGCCGAGCCCGGAGAATTCGGCACCCGCGATACCGGCCGCGGTGCCCATGATGAGCGGTTTGACCAGACCTTCGAGGAAGATCAGCACGACCCAGGTCGCCGGATCCTGGTGGCTGCCGAGCCCGCCGAACAGGGCACCGGAATGCCGGACCAGGGTGTCGAAGGTCGAGTACGCGACCCCGGAGATGACCCCGAAGGTCAGCCCGTCCATCAGGTCGTCGAATTTGGGCCGGCTGGCCAGGTATACCGGGCCGATCTGGGTCAGGATCTGGCCGATGATCGGTACCGCGATCGCAACCAGCAGGAATCCGGAGACGCTCGGACCGATTCCCGTTCCGCCGCCGATCGCCGGCGTCTGGGCGACCGTCGGCCGCAACTGCATCCAGCCGACGGTGAACGCCAGTGCCAACACCCCGGTGAGCAGGAAGGCTGCGACGGTCACCACGACCGGCTCGTCCTCCCAGAGGTTCACGTCGTAGAGGTAGACGATGTAGACCACCGGGATGGTGAAGGCGGCGACCAGGATGGCGACCGGGAGCGCGCCGAAGATCGCTGCCACCAGCGCGACGGCCATCCCGATGCCCAGTGCGATCCGGTAGGTCTGGGGACGCTGACCGGCGCCCCGCGGCATGATCGTCGAGATCAGGTTGAAGGAGGCGACCGGCTCGTCCGGCTTCACGGCGAACGATTTGGCCCGGCGCAGATCCTCACTCCGCAGGTCCAGACCGCAGACCTGGCAGAAGTGGGCAACCTCGGGCGTCTGCGCACCACAGCGTTGACAGCTCACGGCGCTAGGGTGGCCGATCAAAGGTTCACCTAGCAACCGGGCTCGCCGGTCAACTCCCGATAGACCTGCCGTACGCGTTGTTCCAGGTCGGCCAGGTCGGTGCTGTTGTCGATCACCACGGTGGCGGCTGCGAGCCGCTGCTCGCGGGTGGCCTGGGCGGCGATCCGGGCGTCGGCCTCCTGCCCGGACAGTCCGTTGCGGGCGATCAACCGGTCGCGCTGAACCCGCTCGGGCACGTCGACGACGATCACAGCATCGAAAGCGTTCTGCTGGCCGGTCTCGACCAGCAGCGGGATCATCTGGACGACCACCGCATCGGGTCCTGCCGCGGCCTCCAACTCGGCGGCCCGGCGGCGTACGGCCGGGTGGATGATCGCCTCCAGGTCGTGGCGGGCCTGGGGATCGGCGAAAACGATCCGGCCCAGCGCGGCCCGGTCGAGCCGTCCGCCGGCGATCACCTGGTCACCGAACCGGCTCACGATTCCGGCAAGTCCGTCGGTGCCGGGCTCGACCACCTCGCGCGCCAGCAGGTCGGAGTCGATGATCACCGCACCGCACTCGGCCAGCAGGTCGGCGACGGTCGACTTGCCGGAGGCGATGCCGCCCGTGAGTCCGATCCTCAGCCGTGCCATGCCAGGAGGCTACAAGGTCGGAAGACGACGACGGCCCCGCACCATCGGTGCGGGGCCGTCGTTGTGATCAGCTGATCAGTTCGATCCGCCGGTGAGCTTCTCGCGGAGCGCCTGCAGCGCCTCGTCCGAAGCCAGCGAACCCTCCGGTGCCTGCGGTGCGGCCGCCGGCGTCCGGGCGGCGGTGTTGCCACCGCCGTTGCCGCCGGAGGAGTACGAAGCCGGAGCCTCGGCAGCGGCGCCATCGGCAGCCTCAGCGTCGGCAACCTGCTTCTTGTGCTGCTCCCAACGGGCCTGCGCCTCGGCGTACTGCTGCTCCCAGGCGTGCCGCTGCTCGTCGTAGCCCTCGAGCCACTCGCCGGTCTCCGGGTCGAAGCCCTCCGGGTAGAGGTAGTTGCCCTGGTCGTCGTAGCTGGCAGCCATGCCGTACAGCGTCGGGTCGAACTCCTCGGCGTGGATGTCGACGCTCTCGTTGGCCTGCTTCAGCGACAGCGAAATCCGGCGACGCTCGAGATCGATGTCGATGATCTTGACCATCACCTCGTCGTTGACCTGGACGACCTGCTCCGGGATCTCGACGTGACGCTCGGCCAGCTCGGAGACGTGCACCAGGCCCTCGATGCCCTCCTCGACGCGGACGAACGCACCGAACGGCACCAGCTTGGTGACCTTGCCCGGGACGATCTGACCGATCTGGTGGGTGCGGGCGAAGGCCTGCCACGGATCTTCCTGGGTCGCCTTCAGCGACAGCGAGACCCGCTCGCGGTCCATCTCGACCGAGAGCACCTCGACAGTGACCTCCTGGCCGACCTCGACCACCTCGGACGGGTGATCGATGTGCTTCCAGGACAGCTCGGAGACGTGCACCAGGCCGTCGACACCGCCGAGATCGACGAACGCGCCGAAGTTGACGATCGAGGACACGACACCCTTGCGGATCTGGCCCTTCTGCAACTGGGTGAGGAAGTTCTGGCGAACCTCGGACTGGGTCTGCTCCAGCCACGCCCGGCGGGACAGCACCACGTTGTTGCGGTTCTTGTCCAGCTCGATGATCTTGGCCTCGAGCTCCTGGCCGACGTAGGGCTGCAGGTCGCGGACCCGACGCATCTCCACCAGCGAGGCCGGCAGGAAGCCGCGCAGGCCGATGTCGATGATCAGACCACCCTTGACGACCTCGATCACCGAGCCGGTGACCACACCGTCCTCTTCCTTGATCTTCTCGATCGTGCCCCAGGCGCGCTCGTACTGAGCCCGCTTCTTGGACAGGATCAGGCGGCCTTCCTTGTCCTCTTTCTGCTGGACCAGGGCCTCGACCTCATCGCCGACGCTGACGACCTGATGCGGGTCGACATCGTGCTTGATGGAGAGTTCCTTGGAAGGGATCACGCCTTCGGTCTTGTAACCGATGTCGAGCAGGACCTCGTCCCGGTCGACTTTGACAACGGTGCCGGTGACGATGTCACCGTCGTTGAAGTACTTGATGGTCTTGTCAACGGCTTCGAGAAACTCTTCGGGCGAGGAGAAGTCGTCGACGGCGACCTGTGGGGCTGCCTCAAGGGAGGACGTCATGTAGTAGGGCTCCGATTATGGATGTAGTGAGTTGTACGGTGTTGCTGCGGGCGGCTTTCCCATCCACGTGCACGGATGCGAGCGAGGCCTCCTCGGTCCGAGGTCTGCGCAGACCACAGCGACGTTACAGCCTAACGTCGTGCCGCGAAGGCGGTCAATTCCGCTCAGGTTGCAGACGGGTAAACCCCGGGCCCGTCCGGGGCATTCCCCGATCCGCCGAGGAGTCACTAATTCCCTCATACTTGCGGCGTGTCGTCGGTCGCGGGTCATCCTGGCACAATCGAAGCGTGCCCTCGTACAGCGTGACCGACGCCGCCGGGAACGAGCTGACCGATGTCGGCCCGGATGTTCTACTGGCGGCACTCGACGAAGCGACCGACCATTTGGTGCTGCGGCGCGATGACTGGCCGGATCGCTCCGCGACGGCGCGCCGGCTGGCCGACGGGTGGCAGATCGAGCTGACCGAGGGCGGCACGACGCTGGTCGCCGAGATGCCGGTCACCGATGCCGCACTGGACACGCTGCGGTCCTGGGCTGAGGAGGACCAGTGGTGGCGGGAGGCGTTCAGCTGGCGCCCCGCAACCGGCCGGTGAGGCGGGTCAGCGCAGGTCGTTGGCGAAGCGTACGGCCTGGGCCCGGTCCCGCAGCCCGAGCTTGGCGAACAGATTGTTGATGTGGGTCTTCACCGTGGCGGTGCTGACGAAGAGCCGTTCGGCGATCTCGGCGTTGTTCAGGCCGTCACCGATCAGGCCCAGGACCTCCTGTTCCCGGGGAGTCAGCTCCGAGAGCGCGGTCGGCGACTGCGCCGTGCCGGTGCCGAGGCCGGACACCAGACGGGCCGAGACCGCCGGGTCGAAGGTCGCCTGGCCGCGTGCGACCGACCGGATCGCGGCGGCGATGTCGGCCCGGGACGCGTCCTTGGTCAGATAGCCGCGGGCACCGGCCCGCAGCGCACCCGCGATCGAGGCGTCATCGTCGAAGGTCGTCAACACCAGCACGCCGGTGCCAGGATGCTCGGCAAGGATCCGAGCGGTCGCCGTGGCGCCGTCCATCACTGGCATCCGCAGGTCCATCAGCACCACGTCGGGATGCAGGGACTCGACCAAGTCGTACGCCTCCTGGCCGTTGCTGCCGGATCCAGCGACGGTGATCCCTTCGATCAGCGACAGGACGGTCACCAGCCCGTCCCGGACGATGTCCTGGTCGTCGACGACGATCACCCGAACGTCGTCGCTCTGGTCCGGTTCGGTCATTCCGCCACTCCTTCTCCCGGCCAGTCGGCGGTCACGACCCACCGGCCGCCCTCCGCACCGGCTCGTAGTCCGCCGCCCACGTCCTTCATCCGCCGCTGCATGCTCTCCAGCCCGAAACCGTCTCCGCTGTCGGCCAGCTCGCCGTGCCCACGATCCGGATTCAGGGCGTTGATCAATTCCAGCTTGACCTGTGGCCCGGAGAAGATCAGCGACGCGGAGGCCCGGCCGCCTGGCGCATGTTTGTTCATGTTCGTGATCGCCTCCCTGGCGACCGCCGCGAACGCCTCGGCGGTCTGGCTCGGGATCAGCCGTGGCGGACCGACGATGTCCAGCCGCAGACCGAGCCGCATGCCGACCGGGCCGTTGAGCACCGCCGCGACGGCGTCGGTGACGCTGGCCGTGTCGGGCCGCTCGTCACTGCGCAGCTCGCGGACAGCCGCCCGGGCGTCCCGGAGTCCCTCGACGGCCAGTTGCCGCGACGTCCGCAGCCGCTCGCCGACCTGATCCCGTCCTCCGCCCGCGTCCAGGACCGCCTCGGCGGCATCCAGTTGGACGACCAGCCCGCCGAGCGCGTGCGCCAGCAGGTCGTGCAGGTCGCGGGCGATCCGGTTGCGCTCCTCGAGTGCCGCGGCGCGGGCGGTCTCGGTGCGGGTCTGCTCGGTCTGTTTGATCAGCTCCAGGCTGCGCTGCTCCAGCTGGCGGCTGCGTTCGACCAGTTCGGCCTGCTGCTGCCGGCGGATCGCCGACTGCCTGCGGGTGATCCCGAGCAGCAGGATGCCCAGCACGCCGGCGGTGTTCCACAGCAACACCGAGGTGGTCGGCTCGGCCCGCACCTGCAGGGCAACCAGGGTGATCGCCCCGGCGCCCCAACCGACCGCCGCCAGCAGGTACGGGGCCCGCGGCCGACCGACCAGGATGACGCAGCCGGTGCCGAAGAGGAACCAGCCGGTGAAGTTCGTCGGGGCGGCGATCACACCGCCCAGCACGCAGACCACCGCAGCCACCGGGAAGGGCCACAGCGGCGTGCTCTCCGACACGTTGTCGTAGAACCCCGAATACAGCAGCCCCAGCAGACCGACAAAGGCGATGATCACCACCACCGTCTCGGCCGTCGCATGGCTGAAGGCGCCCAGGACCACCGAATACCAGAAGGCGGCTATCGCCATCAGCAGCCGGAGCAGCACCCCACTGGTCTGGTTGCTGCGCAGCTGCCGGGCGATAGCCACCCTTAGATTCGGGACCCGGTCCACAACCGCGATCCTACGAACCCAGCACGGAATCGGCGCGTTGGTCGACCTGGCCGAGTTCGTGCCGGGCGATCCGTTCGCGGACGACCAGCACCTGGATCCCCTTGACGATCGCGACCATGAAGATGATCACCGCGGTGTTGGAGGCCAGCGTCGCTCCCAGGAAGCCGCCGAGCGTGGCCATCCCGATCCGCAACGCGATGAAGCCGAACCAGACGACCAGCCCGGCGGGCCGCAGCCGGGTCTGGGTGGATCCGTTGACGGTCGCAACCTGGCTCAGTCGGCCCATCAGCCAACCGCCGAGGACAGCCAGGCACAGCTCGAAGCCGATCAGGACGACATCCAGGCCGCTGATCTTGGACAGCAGCGCATTGTTCCAGCTGCTCGAGGCCTCGACGACGCCGACGATGCCCAGAATCAGGGGCATCCGCAGCTGCCGGGCCGGCTGTTGCCAACGCATCTGGCGGAATGAGATGAAGATCAGCACGGCGATGCCGATCAGGATGGTGAGGACGGTTTGCGGTGACATCGTTTCGACCTCCAGGTCCGGGTTGGTGATGTCTCAAGTCTTCGGAAAAGCCGAGCTCGAGCCCACCAACTCCGGGTGGAGTTGCGGGTGGAGAAGTCCGGGTGGAGAGGTCACCCACGGGCGCGGCGGCAACCCACCCACAAACAACACAGCACCACGAACGACAGGCACGACAATAGGTCCGACGTTCACGACCTGAGGAGATTCGAGTGCCGGACCACCGTGGAAGCGGGCTCACGATCGCCTTGGTCAGCTCCGCGTCGTTCGCCCTGAGCGGTATGTTCGCCAGCTCGCTGATCGACGACGGCTGGTCGTCCGGAGCGATCACGACGGTACGGATCCTCGGCGCCGCAGTGGTCTTGTTCCTGCCGGCGCTGCGATCACTGCGCGGGGACTGGGGCGTGGTGTCGCGAGCCCGCTGGCAGTTGCTCGGCTTCGGGATCTTTGCGGTCACCCTGGCTCAGCTCGGATTCTTCAGCGCGGTCCGGTTCATCCCACCTGCCCTGGCGCTTCTGATCGAATATCTCGGTCCGGTCCTGCTGGTCGGCTGGACCACCGCCCGCACCCGGAAGGCTCCGGCCCGGTTGACCCTGCTCGGCGTCGTGGTGGCCCTGGTCGGTCTGGTGCTGGTGTCCGGAGTGATCGGCTCGGTTCACCTGAACCCGTTGGGCATCGGGTTGGGCCTCTTGGCCGCACTGGGCAATGCCGTCTACTGGGCGCTGGGCGCCTCGCAGACCCACGGTCTGCCGCCCGTGGCGCTGGCAGGTTTAGGGCTCGGCATCGGCGGCATCCTGCTGGCGATCGTGGCGGCGGTCGGACTGCTGCCCGTCCGGATGAGCGCGGGAGCCGCGACTCTGGCCGATCGCGGCTGGCCGGCACCGGCCATGATCATCGCGCTGATCCTGATCGCCACCGTGCTGCCGTACGTCACCGGGATCGTCGCGACCCGGCGCCTCGGGGCGACCGTGGCCAGCTTCATCGGTTACGGCGAGCCGATCTTCGCGATCGTCTGGATGGCGCTGCTGTTGGCAGAGGTGCCGACCCCAATGCAGTTCGCCGGTGCGGCGGCGATCATCGCCGGAGTCGTCCTGGTCAGGCTTGGCGAGCTCATCCGCCGAGACGCAGGTCGGGCTGGATCGCTCGCGCGTAGTCGACCGTGGGATACGGAATGAATCCCAGCGACTCGTAGAGTGCGCGCGCCGGCGCGTGAAAAGCATCACCACCGGTTCCGATGTGCACGACGACCACGCCGCCGTCCCTCAGCCGGTCGATCACGGACAGGCAGAGAGCCCGCGCAACGCCCCTGCGCCGGGCATCGGGGTGAACGGCGACCATCTCAAGCCGGCCCGAGGTCTGGTTCGTGATGTTCCAGCCCACGTAGCCGAGCGGCTTTCCGTCCTCCTCCGCCAGTGTGATGAATCGATCTTCGGCCGGTGCGAACAGCGACGGGACCTCGGCGCGATAGTCGTCTTCCCATCGGCCGTGATCGTGCGCGGTCACTTCGGGCCGAAGGTCGACCAATGATCCGACGAACAGCGGCCGGAAGGTCTCGATCGTGAGATCGATCAGCGCCGGAATGTCGGACGGCGTGCAGTCGCGGATCTGCATGAATGTACCTCTTTCGTGCGTGGGGTGACGGTCCTGCCCTGGCGGACGAGAGCGGATCGACAAGGTCGTCCTGGTCAGGTCAGGCGGGCTGCCCGACCACGTCGGCGGAGCAGTCGGAATGTCCGGAGGGACTCCTCGGCGATCATGATCATCTGCTCGGCGTCCCGGGCCGAAGAGCGGACCGCGACTGTGCCTGCATACATGGCGTTGATCAAGGCCGACGACCAGGCGTGGGCCACCCTGTTCTCGCTCTCGTCCGGTGATGCTCCAGCGATCTCGGCCCAGCCCTGGTCGTGCGCACGCCGGGCGGAGCTGTCGTAGGCCGAGGTCATCGCGGTGTCGAACATCGCCGGCCCGATCCGGGCGGCGTTCCAGTCGATGATCAACGGCACTGAACCCGGTCCCGTCGACCGGAGCACGTTGAGGCCGTAGAGATCTCCATGCAGGACAGTCGGCGTGAATCCCGCGACGCAACTGCCGAAGTCGGCATCCGTCGCCAACCGGTCGAGCAGGTGGGAGGCCCGGGTGAACAGCTGCTCCCGCAGCACCCCGCGCGCCCGCCGCAGTTGATCGGGACCGAATTCGGTGAGCGCGCGGCGGACGAACTCTTCGTCGATGGGTTCAAGATCACCAGCCAGACCGGACGTCCGGCCGACGAAGCTGGCGTGCAGCCGGCCGATACAGCGATGCACGATGTCGGGTGCTTCACCCATGATGCCGACCGGTTCACCACTGTGGAAAGGGATCACGATCCACGGTCCACGATCATCGATCCCGGAAGCGAGCAGCACCGGCAGCATCGGCTCGTCGAGATCAGCGAACAGCCTGAGCGCGACCAGCTCCGAGTGCGAGGTGCGCTTGACCACGACGTCCTGACCTGACAAGCGGGCTCGCGCCACCTCAGACCCGGAGACTCCGCCGGACAAGGGCAGCACATCGGACAGCTCGAGGTCTCCTGGTCCGGGCACGTGCGACATTCTGTCGATGTCGCACTGTTCCGGCGAGATCATCGCGAGCGTATCCCTTGCCTGCTCGGTCCGTAGCGCACGGAACCATCGCCCTAGTGGGCAGCGTCGAACCAGGACCTGCCGATACCCACCGACACGTCCAGTGGCACCGCAAGCTCGACCGCGTGGCCCATCTTGTCGCGTACCAATGCCTCAAGATCATCCCGCTCCCCCGGCGCGATCTCGAAGATCAACTCGTCGTGCACCTGGAGCAGCATCCTGGATCTCATTCCCGAATCGTCCAATGCCTTCTCCGTGTCCAGCATCGCGATCTTGATGATGTCGGCCGCCGATCCCTGGATCGGTGCGTTCAATGCCATCCGCTCAGCCATCTCCCGGCGCTGCCGGTTGTCGCTGACCAGATCCGGCAGGTAGCGGCGCCGGCCGAGGATGGTCTCGGTGTATTCGGTCTGACGGGCGTCCTCGACCAACGACCGCAGATAGTCACGGACACCGCCGAAGCGCTCGAAATACTCGTCCATCAGGCCCTTGGCCTCGGACACCTCGATCCCCAACTGCTGACTCAGGCCGTACGCACTCAGCCCGTACGCCAGACCGTAATTCATCGCCTTGATCTTGGCCCGCTGCGCCGGGGTGACCGAGTCGGCAGCAACGCCGAACACTCGCGATGCCGTAACGGTGTGGAAGTCGACACCGGAGTTGAACGCCTCGATCAGCCCGGCGTCCTTGGACTGGTCGGCCATGATCCGCATCTCGATCTGGCTGTAATCGGCGCTCATCAGCGAGTCGAAATCTTTGCCGACTACGAATGCCTCACGGATCCGCCGGCCGGCCTCGGTCCGGATCGGGATGTTCTGCAGGTTCGGATCGGTGCTGGACAACCGGCCTGTGGCCGCGATCGTCTGCATGTAGGTGGTGTGGATCCGGCCGTCGTCGGAGATCGCCGCCAGCAGTCCCTCGACGGTCTGCTTCAGCCGGATCGCGTCGCGGTGCTTGAGCAGATGGGCCAGGAACGGGTGCTCGGTCTTGACGAACAGGCCCTGCAGCGCATCGGCGTCGGTGGTGTAACCGGTCCGGGTGCGCCGGGTCTTGGGCATCCCCAACTCGTCGAAGAGCACTGCCTGCAACTGCTTCGGCGAGCCCAGATTGATCTCTTTGTCGAGCACGGAGTACGCGTCCTGGGCGGCCTCGTCGACCGTCGAGCCGAAGTCGGATTCCAGCTCCTGCAGATGATCGACGTCGATGGCGATCCCGGTCCGCTCCATCCGGGCCAGCGTCCGCTGCAGCGGCAGCTCGACCTCCTGCAACAGCTTGGTGCCACCATGATCATCGATCTCTGAATCCAGCGCCGCGGCAAGATCGACAACGGCCCGGGCCTGGACCATCGCGGCGTTGGCGATCGTCTGGTGATCATCCTCGGACTCGAACTCCAGAGCCAGCTGGCCTTGGCTGTCCTCCTCGGTCGGCTCGAGCTCGGCGACGTCGATCTTGAGCTCGCGTTTCAGGTAGCGGACCGTCAGGTCGTCCAGCTGATACGTACGCTGGTCCGGCCGGACCAGGTAGGCGGCCAGCTGGGTGTCCGACACCAGTCCCTGCAGCTCCCAGCCGCGCTCCCAGATCGCCAGCAGCGGGCCCTTGGCGTCGTGGATCACCTTCTGCCGCTGCGGATCCACGAGCCAGCCGGCGAACGCCTCTTCGTCCTCCGGGCTGAATTCAGCTGTGGTCGCGTACGCCGCCGCACCGTCGCCGGCGGCCAGCGCAACCGCGGTGATGTCGCCGGTGCCGGCACCCCAGTGGCCGATCGGGGCGACGCCGACCCGTCCGACGCCGGCGTGCTCAGCCAGCCACTCGCCCAACTGTCCCGGATCCAGCACCGAGCCGGCCAGCTCGAAACCGCCCTGGGGCTCGGCGTCGGCATCGTGCTGCGGCAGATACTCCATCAGCCGGTCCCGCAGCACCCGGAACTCGAGGCCGTCGAAGAGCGTGTGCACCGCCTCGCGGTCCCACTCCTGCCACCCGAGATCGTCCACGCCCAGGGGTAGCTCGAGGTCGCAGACCAGCGCGTTGATCTGGCGGTTCAGCTGGACGTCGGCGATCCGCTCCCGGAATGCGTCGCCGGCCTTGCCCTTGATCTCACCGGCATGGGTGATCACATTCTCCAGGCCGTCGTAGGTGTCCAGCCACTTGGCCGCGGTCTTCGGACCGACGCCCGGAATGCCCGGCAGGTTGTCACTGGTCTCCCCGACCAGCGCCGCGAGCTCCGGATAGCGGGCCGGGGTCACCAGATAACGGTCCAGCACCGCGTCCGGCGTCATCCGTGCCAGGTCCGAAACACCCTTCCGCGGATAGAGCACAGTGACCTGCTCGTCGACCAGTTGGAAGGAGTCCCGGTCACCGGAGCAGATCAGCACCTCCATGCCGTGCTCCTCGGCCTGCTTGGTCAGCGTGCCGATGATGTCGTCGGCCTCGAAGCCGTCCTTGTCGACGTAGCGGATGTTGAGCGCGTCGAGCACCTCCCGGATCAGCGCGACCTGGCCCTTGAACTCGTCCGGCGATTTGGACCGGTTGGCCTTGTAGTCGGAGTAGGCCTCGGTCCGGAAGGTTTGCCGGCTGACGTCGAAGGCCACCCCGACATGGGTCGGCCGCTCGTCGCGGAGCACGTTGATCAACATCGAGGTGAATCCGAACACGGCGTTGGTGTGCTGCCCGGTCTTGGTCGAGAAGTTCTCCACCGGCAGCGCGAAGAACGCCCGGTACGCCACCGAATGCCCGTCGATCAGCAACAGTCGCGGTTTCTCCGGCTCCGGCGCGGGCGTTGCTTTCTTCGCGGCCGCCTTCCTGGCGGCGGCTCGTACGGCTTGGGTCTGCGTCGGCACGAACCCGACTCTAGACGGCTCCACCGACAGCGGCCATTCAGCGCCGGATCGCGCGGCTGACGATAGTTTGTGCCCATGCCGGACGTGACCCCTGACCTGCCCGAGAAAGTGGGCGGCCTGCCCGAGTGGACCCAGGATTTCACCAGTGCCTTGGACGCGAAGATGGGGTTCGAGCTGCTCGAGCTCAGCCCGGAGCGGGCGGTCGGCCGCGTCCCCGTCGAGGGCAACACCCAGCCGTTCGGGCTGTGGCACGGCGGCGCGTCGTGCGTGATGGCCGAGACGCTCGGCTCGATGGCGGCCTTCGCCCATGCCCGACCGGACGCCATCCCGGTCGGGGTCGACATCAACGCCACCCACCACCGGGCCGTACGGTCCGGTCACGTCACCGGCGTGGCCACGGCGATCCGGCTCGGCCGCACGACGGCGATGTACGAGATCGTGCTCACCGACGACCAGGACCACAGGATCTGCACCGCGCGGCTGACCTGTCAGCTGCTTCCCGCGCCCAGCTGAACCGGCGACCGTCCGGCCACGTCACGGCTCGATCAGGCGACCGTCGACGACCAGGCCGCCCGATTGCTTGACGATCCGCGTAGCGGGCTCGATCTGCATCGAGACGATGCCGGCGATGCTGCCGATCCGGTCGCTGGCCACCTGGTAGAGATGGTCGAGATCACGGCAGGTCAGCGAGGCCATCAGGTTGGTCCGGCCACTGATCGCCGCGGCATAACCCACCTCGGGAATGTCGGCGATCTCCCGGCCGACCCGGTCCAGCTGTGACGGGCTCACCATCATGTCGATCCTGGCGTACATCGGATAGCCGAAAAGTGTCGCTGCCAGATCGAGATCGATCATCACCGTACGGCTCCGGATCAGCGTGGCCAATCGACGGGCCGCCCGTCCCTCGCTGATCCCGGCGGCCTCGGCCAGCCGCGCCGTCCCGGCGCGCCCGTCGACGACGAGGCAGTCGACGATGGCGGTGTCGTACGGCTCCAGCGTGACGGTGCGGTTCTCGGCCGCCTGCTCGTTCTGGATCGGCGGCACCGCCGAGTCGGCCAGTTGCGCCGCCTCCTCACTGCTGAGGACGGTCTCCAGTCCCGCCCAATCCATCGACTCCATGCCGATGAAGACGTGCAGGATCACGCGGGCTTCGATGTCGAGCACCTGAGCCGTCCGCGGCAGGCTCCTGGTGAGCAGCAGCTCCCGGCTTTCGGCAGACAACGACCGGACGGCGAAACTCACCTCGGAACCGGCGCCGGAGATCCCCACCCACGCCACGTCCGGCCGTTTCGCAAGGGCGGTGGCGATCGAGGTCGAGGCATCCGGTCGGCACCGCACGCGGACATTCCACGCCTGCTGGCCGAGGGCCATCGGATTGACCAGACCGAAGATCCTGATCATGCCCTGGCGCCGTAGCGCGCTGTAGCGCCGGGACACAGTGCGCTCGTGCATCCCGAGCACCGCTGCGAGCCGGGCGAAGCTGGCTCGCGGTGCCATTTGCAGTGCCCGGATCAGTCGCAGATCATCCGGCTCCATCGCCCACCCTCTGTCGCAATCCCTCGAATCGATTCTCAAGAGTGACAGACAACCACACGTAAGCTCGTTTCAGCGTCTGAACTCGTGATGTCGCGAGGTAGACCTCTCCCAGAATCTCAAGATCGGAGGGACCGTGTCTACCATCAAACGACTGAGTCTCGGCGTTGTCTGCGCCGCGACCTTCATGCTGCTGCTCGACGTCACGATCGTGACCGTCGCACTCCCCGACATCGAACGCGATCTCGGTGCCGGCCTTTCCGACCTGCAATGGGTCACCGACGCGTACGCGCTCACGCTGGCAGCCCTGCTGCTCACCTCGGGCGTGCTGGCCGACCGCTTCGGCCGCAAGCGTCTCTTCCTCGCCGGTCTGGCCGTCTTCACCGCCGGTTCGCTGGCCTGCGCGCTGGCGCAGGATCCGACCGCGCTGATCATCTCCCGGGCCGCGCAGGGCGTCGGCGGCGCCGTGCTCTTCGCCACCTCGCTGGCGCTGCTCGCGGCCACCTTCCATGGCCGGGAGCGCGGCGTCGCCTTCGGCGTCTGGGGTGCCGTCACCGGCCTGGCTACCGCTCTCGGCCCGGTGCTCGGTGGCGTGATCACGACCGGACTCGACTGGCGGGGCGTGTTCTGGGTGAACCTGCCGATCGGCGTCGTGGCGTTCGCGATCGGAGCGCGCTACCTGGAGGAGTCCCGTGTTCCGCACGCCCACCGACCGGATATCGCCGGCTTCGTGACGCTGACGGCGACGCTGGCGGGACTCGTCTACGGCCTGATCCGGGCCAGTGAATCCGGTTGGGACGACCGGATCGTGATCGGCAGTTTCGTCGCAGCCGCGGTCCTGCTGATCGCCTTCATCGTCATCGAGCACGCGGTCGCCCACCCGATGTTCGACCTCGGCCTGCTCCGGATCCCGACGTTCGTCGGTGGACTGGTGGCGGCGTTCGCGATGAACGGCTCCCTCTTCGCGATGCTGCTCTACGTCACGCTCTACCTGCAGAACGATCTGCAGTACTCGGCCCTGGCCAGCGGCGTACGGCTGCTGCTGATGTCGGGGATCGCCATGATCACGGCCACCATCGCCGGGCGGCTCTCCGCGCACCTGCCGGTCCGCTGGCTGATCGGTCCCGGCCTGGTCCTGGTCGGCCTCGGACTGTTCACGATGGCGGGCATCACCGCAGCCGACGGATGGGCCCACCTGATCCCCGGACTGATCATCGCCGGGGCCGGCTCCGGCCTGGTCAACCCGCCGCTCGCGTCCACCGCGGTCGGCGTGGTTCACCACCGCAGCGCCGGCATGGCCTCGGGCGCCAACACCACGCTCCGGCAGGTCGGTATCGCGGTCGGCATCGCCGCCTACGGCTCGATCTTCGCGGCCGCGCTGCGGAACCACGGCGCGACCGACGGTCTGAGGACCGCGTACGCCGGTGGCCTCAACGAGCTGTTCGTGGTCTCCGGCGGCCTGGCCGTGCTGGGCGGGCTGTTGGCGCTGGCACTGATCCGGTCGAGGGATTTCGTCGCAGCGGCACCGGTGCAGCCAGAGCTGGACCCGGCGCGGCCAGGGCCGGAGGTGTCGCAGGTCTGATCCCAGGGCGCTTCGACACGCCCGCCTCAGTCCTCGCCGAGGTAAGCCTTGCGGACCCGTTCGTCGCTGAGCAGCGCCCGGCCGGTGTTCTCCAGGGTGATCACTCCGGTCTCCAGCACGTAGCCGTAGTCGGCCAGCGAGAGCGCGGCCTGGGCGTTCTGCTCCACCAGCAGGATGGTCACACCCTCCTGCTGCAACTCGGCGATGGTGGTCATGATCCGCTGCATCATCAGCGGCGACAGGCCCATCGACGGCTCGTCCAGCATCAGCAGCCGCGGATGGCTCAGCAGTGACCGGCCGATGGCCAGCATCTGCTGCTCGCCGCCGGAGAAGGTGCCGGCCGGCTGGGCCCTGCGCTCGTACAGGACCGGGAACAGGCCGTACGCCCGTTGCAGGTCCTTGGCGATGCCGGCCTTGTCCTTGCGGGCGAACGCCCCCAACCGCAGGTTGTCCTCCACGGTCAGCCGCGGGAAGATCCGCCGGCCCTCCGGTGAGTGGGCCAGGCCGAGGCCGACGATCTCATGGGCCGGCTGCGCGTCGATCCGCCGGCCGTCGAACCAGATCTCGCCGGATTCGGCGCGCAGCAGACCCGAGATCGTCTTCAAGGTGGTGGTCTTGCCGGCGCCGTTGGTGCCGAGCAGACAGACGATCTGCCCCTCCTCCACCGTGAAACTGACGCCCTTGACCGCCCGCACCCGCCCGTAGGCGACCTTCAGGTCCTTGATCTCAAGCATCTCGACCCACCTGTCCATCGGCCTCCTGGGCTCCGGTGCCGATGTAGGCCTCGATCACCCGCGGATCGGATTGCACCTGGTCCGGGGTGCCGAGCACCAGCGGCCGACCCTGCACCAGGCACAGCACCCGGTCGCAGAGATTGAAGATGAAGCGCATGTCGTGCTCGATGGTGATCACCGCCAGCCCGCGGTCCTTGATCTTGAAGATCAGCTCCTCGGCCTGCCGGGTCTCCTGCGGATTCATGCCGGCGGTCGGCTCGTCCAGCAATAGCAGTTTCGGATCGGTGGCCAGGGCCCGGGCGATCTCCAATCGTCGTTGATCGCCGTAGGACAGATTGCGGGCCAGATTGCCGGCCACTTCCGGCAGACCGACGAAATCCAGCAGCTCGGTCGCGCGGTCCTCGGTCTCCCGCTCTTCGCGCCGGTACTTGGGCCCGCGGACGATGGAGGTCAACGGCCCCGACGACGTCCGGCAGTAGCGGGCCACCATGACGTTCTCCAGAGCGGTCATGTTGGCGAAGAGCCGGATGTTCTGGAACGTCCGGGCGACGCCGGCACGGACCACTCTGCCCGGCTTCGGGGGTAGCAGGGCGCCGTTGAACACCACCCGACCAGAGGTGGGTTTGTACAACCCCGTGAGGCAGTTGAAAAAGGTCGTCTTGCCGGCACCGTTGGGACCGATCAGCCCCATGATCTCGCCCGGGTAGACGTCGAAGTCGACCTTGTCGACGGCCACCAGGCCACCGAAGCGCATGGTCACCTGGCGGGCGCTGAGCAGTGGCTCGAGTTCGGTCGGGGTCCCGGCGTCGGTCGTCGCTGTCTGGGTCATCGGCTTGCTCCTTCCACAGCCACTGCTCCGGTCGACGGCCCGAGGTTGTCGTCGAGTCGCTCGGCCAACTCCTCGTCCTCGTCGTGGAACTCCAGTTGCCGTCGCTCGCTGGCGATGATGCCCTCGGGCCGGAAGCGCATCATCACGACCAGCAGCAGGCCGAAGAACATCAGCCGGTACTCGTTGACGAACCGCAGTTTCTCCGGCATCAGCTGCAACAGGGTCGCGCCGATCAGCACGCCCAGCACCGTGCCCATGCCGCCGAGCACCACGGCCGCCAGCAGGAAGGACGACTGCAGGAAGACGTACGAGTCCGGGGTGACGGAGATGTCGACATGGGCCTTGATCGACCCGGCGACGCCCGCCAGGAAAGCGCCGCTGGCGAAGGCCAAGAGCTTGAGTCCGAAGACGTTGACCCCCATCGCCTCGGCCGCCTTCTCATCCTCCCGGATCGCGACCCAGCCGCGGCCGATCCGGGAGTTGTTCAACCTGCTGAAGATCAAGATCACGATCGCCAGCCAGATCAGCAGGATGAAGTAGTAGTTGGCAAACCGGCCGATCTCGATCCCGGCGATCGTGTGGGTCGCCCCGAAGTCGAAGCCGAAGAGATTCAGGTCACCGGTGTCGGAGATGCCGCGGGATCCATGGGTGAGATCCGGACCGTCGCTGCCGTCCAGGTTGTTCATCGACAACCGGAAGATCTCACCGAAGGCGAGGGTGATGATCGCCAAGTAGTCGCCGGACACCCGCAGCGTCGGCGATCCGATGACCAGGCCGAGGGTGGCCGCGACGCACCCGCTGAGCAGCATCGTCACGATGAAGGGCGGATGCACGTCGAAGGTGGCCATCGCCGTGCCGGACAGCATGGCGGCTACGAAGGCGCCGGAGCCGAGAAAGGCGATGTAGCCGAGGTCGAGCAGTCCGGCCAGGCCGACCACGATGTTCAAGCCCATCGCGGTCGCGGCGAAGACCAGCACCTGTGCGGCGATCGACATGTTGGCGTCGGACCCACCCTGGGTGAACGGGAAGAGGAACGCCACCAGGAAGGCGGCGAGCAACATCACCCGGCGGTGGGCGCCGGTTGCAGCGGTCAGCCATCCGAGGGCACCCGTCCGGAGCAGCACCGCGACCCCGACACCGGTGTAGACGATGAACGTGACGAAGGTGCCGGGATTGCTCTGGTCCAGCGCGTAGTAGGCGACGAACAACATCACCAGCATCACCACGGCGATGGCCAGGATGCTCAGCCAGCCTGGCGTCTTCAGCCGGTTGACGGTCGGCGCGCCCTCCTGGACCAGGAACCGCGTCGCGACGAAACCGATCAAGGCGGCGGCGAGCCCGACCCAGGCGCCGTAGTTGATGTTGATCGTGCCGCCGAGTTGGACCGAGATCGCACCCGCGATCACCACGAAGATGATCAACAGGCCGGTGGCCAGTGCTCGCGCGCCTCGGATCCAGCCGACCCGGGTCCGGCCGAAACCTGCAGGCCAGCGGATCGAGCAGACGACAAGGGCGGGCAGCACCAGTCCCATGCCCAAGGCGATGAACTGGATGAAGCTCGGGCCGCCGACGTAGGTCACGTTGTCCAGCGCATCGGAGCCGTACGCCCACGGCAGGTAAGCGGATGCGGCGATGATCACGCCGCACGCGATTGTCACGATCCGCGCGACGGGCCCGTAGCGACGGCGGATGGCGACCGGGATACCGGGAAGGCTCATGCGCGGTCCACCACCCGGGCGCCGAGCAGGCCCTGCGGGCGGAACACCAGGATCAGGATCAGGACGACGAACGCCCAGACGTCCTTCCAGGCCGAGCCGTGCGGCATCACCTGCGTGGCCAGGGACTCCAGGACGCCGATCACCAGGCCGCCGACCAGCGCGCCCCAGATGTTGCCGATACCGCCGAGAACGGCGGCGGAGAAGGCCTTCAGACCGGCGATGAAGCCCATCTTGAAGTTGATGTTGGTGTTCATCATCCCCTGGGCGGTGCCGGCGATGGCGGCCAGCACGGCGCCGACCGCGAAGGCGATCATGATGATCCGGTCGACGTTGATCCCCATCAGCCGAGCTGTGTCAGGGTCCTGCGATGTTGCCTGCATCGCCCGCCCGATCCTGCTCTTGTTGACGAACAGGTAGAGGAAGACCGTGCAGACGATCAGGGCGGCCAGGGTGAAGATCGTCGGCCGGTCGATGTCGAGGCCACCGAGTTTGATCGCGGTGCCGGTGACGCCCTCGATGGTCGGGAAAGTGACGTTGGCCTTGGCATCGGGGAAGCCGGGAATCCTTCCGTAGAAGAGCCGGACGAACTCCTGCAGGAACACCGAGACGCCGATCGCGGTGATCAACGGCGCCAGCCGCGGCGAATTCCGCAACGGACGGTACGCGACCCGCTCCATCAGCAGCGCGATCGCCACCGAGGCGACCATGCCGCCGATCAGCATGATCGGAAGCATCCACAACCCCAGCTGTTGCCCCGGCACCAGCAGCCAGACGGTCATCGAGCCGAACGCACCGACCATGAAGACCTCGCCGTGGGCGAAGTTGATCAACTGGATGATGCCGTAGACGACGGTGTAGCCGACGGCGATCAGTGCGTACAACGCACCGAGCGAAAGCCCGTCGACCATGGCTTGCAGAACGATCACTACCCGACTCCGATCCTGGACGATCCGGCCCCTGGCGTGCGGCGGGAGATGTGGGGACATGCGATGGGGACAGGGACCGAACCGTCCTGTCCCCATCGCTCCCCGCCCATGGGCGGTTGCTACCGGCTCACTTGAACTCGCCGGTCTTGACCGCTGCCCATTGGCCGCCCTTGACCGCGTAGACCGTCAGCACCCGCGAGGTGGCGTCGCCGTACTGGTCGAAGGAGACGTGTCCGGTCGCGCCGTCGAAGTCGACCTTGCCGACTGCGTCGATGGTGGCCTGGCGGGCGGACTTGGCATCGTCGGCACTGGCCAGCGAGGTCTTCAGCGCGTTGATGATCGCATTGGCCGCATCGTAGGAGTAGGCGCCATAGGCAGCGTACGGATCCTTGTAGCCCGCCTTGGCGTAGGCATCGACGAAGGACTTCGCCGACGGCAATGTGTCGGCCGGAGCCCCGACCGAGGTGGCCAGGTCACCGTCGGACTTGCTACCGGCCTGCTTGATGTAGGCCGGATCGTAGATACCGTCACCACCCATCACCGGGACGTCGAGACCGGCCGACTTGGCCTGGTTGGACAGCGGCCCCGCCTGCGGGTACTCGCCGCCGTAGTAGATCGCCTGCGGATGTGCGCCCTGGACCTTGCTGATCACCGGGCTGAAGTTCGTGTCATCAGGGTTGATCGTCTGGTGCGAGACGATCTTGCCACCGAGCTTCTTGAACTCCGTCTCGAAGGACGCAACGAGCCCGGCGCCATAGGTCTTCTTGTCGTTGATGGTCGCGACCTGTTTCAGTCCCTTGTCCTGGAAGAGGTAGCGCGCGGCGAACGGACCCTGGATGTCGTCGGTGGTACAGGTGCGGAAGTAGTTCGCGTACGGCCGCTTCGGATTGGCCGCGTCCTCGCCCTTGGTCAGCGCAACACCGGTATTGGCCGGCGACACCTCGACGATCTTGGCGTTGTTCAGCACCGGCTGCACGGTCTGGGCGACCGAGGAGTTGAGGGTGCCGACGACCCCGATCACGTCGTCGTCACCAGCCAGCGTTGTCGCGGCGTTCTGTCCGGTGGCCGGGGTGGCCTGGTCGTCCTGGGCGTCGAGCTCCAGGGTCCAACCGGGGATTGTGTGATTCTGATTGGCCTGCTTGACGGCCAGGTCGACCGAGTTCTTGATACCGAGCCCGAGTGGTGCGAGATCGCCCGTCAGCGGCGCTATGACGCCGATCTTTGCTGTCTTGTCCTGGGTGGCCCCGCCGGTCCCGGCGTTGGTGTTGTCCGAGCGCGTCCCACAAGCGGTCGCTGTGAGCGACAGTGCGATGAAGGCAGCTCCGGCTACGGCCAGTCGATGCTTGCGCATTATTTCCTCCTGATCTGGTCGGCCATGTCGGCCATCCGGGATCGCCAGGTGTCTGCCCACGCGACCGCATCCGGCCTGGGAGGACTCTAAGGCCGGTCTCAGGCCAAAGCGGTTGCACGTTGTCGGTTCGTTACACAACGGAAAACGACCTGACCATTAACTGGTCAGGTCGTGCGGTTTTCCTGGCGCCGCGGTGGGATCCGCGGCAGGCGTACGGGTCAGCGGCCGGGCTTGGCTCCGTGCGCGATGACGCCTTCGGCGACCTCGCGCATCGACTTGCGCAGGTCCATCGCGGTCTTCTGGATCCAGCGGAACGCCTCCGGCTCGGTCAGTCCGAGGCCGACCTGGAGCAGGCCTTTCGCCTTGTCCACGATCTTGCGGGTCTCCAGCCGCTCCTCGAGCTGGGCGACCTCGGCCTCGACGGCGAGGATCTCCTGGTAGCGGGCGATCGCGATCTCGATCGCCGGCACCAGATCGTCCTTGCCGAACGGCTTGACGACATAGGCCATCGCGCCGGCCTCACGAGCCCGCTCGATCAGGTCGCGCTGGCTGAACGCGGTCAGCATCACCACCGGGGCGATCCGCTTCTCGGCGATCTTCTCCGCTGCGGAGATGCCGTCCATCTTGGGCATCTTCACGTCCATCACGACCAGGTCGGGCTTGAGGTCGGTCGCCAGGGCGACGGCCTGTTCGCCGTCACCGGCCTCACCGACGACTTCGTAGCCCTCTTCGCTGAGCATCTCGACCAGGTCGAGCCGGATCAGCGACTCGTCCTCGGCGACGACAACCCGCGAAGCGGCGCCTGTGGGCTTGGCCTGGGTCTTCGTCTGCGGACGCAGCTCCGCGCTTTCCTGGGCTGCTTTGCTCTCTGTCACGGGAGTAACTCTAGCCAGCCGCGGGCGCTGATGCGGAGTCCGGTCGGAGTGAGGACTTCCGGCTCGCCTGTGGCACAATGATCGTCGCTCCGGCCGGGGTGGCGGAATGGTAGACGCTGACGGCTCAAACCCGTCTGCCCGAAAGGGCGTAGGGGTTCGACTCCCCTCCTCGGCACAACTCCAGGCGCCGGCACGTCGACACGACGCGTCGTAATCAGTTTGTGACCTGTTGGCGCAGCCGTGCCACAATGCCGGTCTATGGATTCCTCACAGGTTTCTCAGCACACCAGCGTCGGTGCACGCTCCGAAACGACTGTCTCCTCAGCCTCGTCTCACGGGAGCGGCGCTTTCGCGGCCGCAACCGGACGACAGCTGGAGCAGAGCGGAGACCAGGTCAAGGTCAACTACGGCAAGTATCAGCACTCACTGATCGGGCGCCACTGCGGCGCAGAGGTCCTGGAGATCGGCGCCGGCGCCGGCGACTTCTCGGCCGGCCTGACCGGACGCCGCCGGCTGGTGGTCACCGATGTCGACCCGGACGCAGTGCAGGCGATCGGACGCCGGTTCGCCGACCGGCCCGAGGTCGCCGTACGGCAGCTGGACGCGGCGAACCTGACCCCGGAACGGGCGGAGACCCTGGCGCAGGAGCTGGGGCCGCTCGACACAGTCCTGGCCATCAACGTCCTGGAGCACATCGAGGACCATGTCCGGGCGCTGCGGGCCCTGTCGCGGTTGGTGCGGCCCGGCGGGAATCTGGTCATCTGGGTGCCGGGCTACCAGCAGTTGTACGGCGACTTCGACCGCTCGGTCGGACACGTTCGCCGCTACACCCCGAAGACGCTGTCCGCCGCGGCCGAGGAGGCCGGCCTGCGCGTGGATCTGTCCCGGCCGGTGAATCTGCTGGGCGGGATCGCCTGGTGGGCGGCCGTCCGCAAAGGCGGTGCCAGCAGCCCGAATTCCAAGCTGGTGAAGATCTACGACGCGGTCTTGGTTCCGCTCACGCGGGTCTTGGACACGTTGCCGATCCCTTTCGGCCAGACGATCCTCGGCTCGTTCACCCGCCGCGACTGACGGTGGGTCCGTCGCACGGCACGGCCCGGGGCCGGTGGCGTGCGGCCTCCGACCGCCGTCGGTTTCCCGTCCGTACGGACCGCGCCGCCTGTTACGGAACGAAGCTGATCCGCGCCGGGAGCCATACCGTCTGCGACCCGTTGCGTGAAACGTACGATCCGTGCCGTCTGACCGGCAAACTCGAGTCGTCACGACTTCGATGAGGCCGGTTCGAGGGGCCGAATCGCAGGACCCGGCGGCCAAGGTCACAACGGCAGGCCGATCTTTCTGACCCGGATCATGTTCGTCGCGCCGGCGCGGCCGGGAGGCGAACCGGCGATGATCACGACACGGTCGCCCTCTTCCGCCAGCCCGGACTCGGTCAGCGACTTGTCGACCTGCCGAATCATGTCGTCGGTGTGAGCCACCATCGGGGTGAGGAACGTCTCGATCCCCCATGACAGCGTGAGTTCGGCCTGGGTGCTCTCCAGTGGGGTGAAGGCCAGCAGCGGGATGTCCGGTCGCAGCCGGGAGAGCCGCCGGGCGGAGTCACCGGACTGGGTGAAGGCGACCAGATAGCGGGCACCGACGCCCTTGGCCACATCGGCGGCGGCTTTGGTCACCACGCCGGCGGTGGTGTGCGGGTCCCAGTCGATGGTGTGCATCTCGGCCATGCCGTGGGCTTCGGTCTCATTGATGATCCGAGCCATCGTCTCAACGGTCAGCACCGGATACTCGCCGACGCTGGTCTCACCGGACAGCATCACCGCGTCAGCGCCGTCCAGGATCGCGTTGGCGACATCGGACGCCTCGGCGCGGGTCGGTCGCGGCGCGGAGATCATCGACTCCAGCATCTGCGTGGCGACGATCACCGGCTTGGCCCATCGCCGGGCAGCGGTCACAATCCGCTTCTGGACCAGAGGCACTTCCTCCAGCGGCAGCTCGACGCCGAGATCGCCGCGAGCCACCATGAACGCGTCGAACGCGTCGATGATCTCGTCCAGGTTCTGGACCGCCTGCGGCTTCTCGATCTTGGCGATGATCGGGACCTTGCGACCCTCTTCGGCCATGATCTGGTGTGCGTCGGCGGCATCGGCAGCGCTGCGCACGAAGGACATCGCGATCATGTCGACGCCCTGGGCCAGGGCCCACCGCAGGTCTGCCGTGTCCTTGTCACTCAGTGCCGGGACACTGACCGCGACCCCCGGCAGATTGATGCCCTTGTTGTTGGAGACCGGGCCACCGACCTGGACGGTGGTGATCACCTCCGTGTCGGTCACCTCGTCGGCGACCAGCTGGATCCGGCCGTCGTCGATCAAGATCAGGTCGCCGGGTTTCACATCACCGGGCAGCCCCTTGAAGGTCGTACCGCAGCGATTCACGTCACCCTGGCAGTCCTCGGTGGTGATCGTGAACTTCGCACCGTAGGCAAGCTCGACCCTGCCTTCGGCGAACCGGGCCAATCTGATCTTGGGACCCTGCAGATCGGCGAAGATCAGGATGGGTCGGCCGACGGCCTTGGCGGCGGCACGGACCCCCTCGATGCTCTTCAGATGGTCGGGGTAGTCACCATGACTCATATTGAGCCGGGCGACATTCATCCCGGCGCGCGCCAACTCGATCAGACGCTCTTCGGAAGCGGTCGCCGGGCCGAGGGTGCAGACAATCTTCGCTCTTCGCACACCCGGACCCTATTACGCCCGGCTGAGAGCACGCACAACGGGCCGGGTTGCCGGGTCAGGTTGCCCGGACCAGATCGAGTGCGTGCTGCAGGTCCTCGGGGTATTCAGAGGTGAACTCCACCCGGTCGCCGGTCGCCGGGTGGACGAACCCGAGCCGTACGGCATGGAGCCACTGGCGGACCAGGCCGAGCTCCGCAGCGAGCCGCGGATTGGCGCCGTACGTCGGATCGCCGACGCACGGGTGCTTGATCGCCGCCATGTGCACGCGGATCTGGTGGGTCCGGCCGGTCTCCAGCTTGACCTCGAGCAGCGAGGCGCCGCGGTGGGCTTCCAGGGTCTTGTAGTGGGTGACACTGCGCCGACCGTCGCTGCGGATGGCCATCTTGTAGTCGGCGCCGGGATGGCGACCGATCGGGGCGTCGATAGTGCCCTCGAACGGATCCGGGTGCCCCTGGACGAGGGTGTGATAGGTCTTGTCGACCTCTCGGTCACGGAATGCCTGCTTGAGCACCGTGTACGCCAGCTCGCTCTTGGCGAGCACCATCAGCCCGGACGTCCCGACGTCGAGCCGCTGGACGACACCCTGACGCTCCGGAGCACCCGACGTGGAGATCCGGAAGCCTGCGCCCGCCAGGTGCTCGGTGACCGATGGTCCGTCCCAGCCGAGGCTGGGATGGGCGGCCACGCCGACCGGCTTGTCGACCACCACGATGTGATCGTCGTCGTGGACGATCCGGACACCGGCGACCACTTGCGGGGTCACCTGCACGCCGGTGGGCGAGTCCGGAAGGTCGACCTCCAGCAGCGAGCCCGCTGTGACCCGGTCCGATTTGCCGGCCGGCGAACCGTCGACCAGGACGCCGCCGGTCGCTGCGAGCTCGGCGACCTTGGTCCGCGACAGCCCGAGCATCCGCGCCACCGCTGCGTCGACCCGCTCCCCTTCAAGGCCTTCGGGCACCAGCACCGTACGAGAGGTCATGACCGGCTCTGCCCGGGCGTCGTCGATTCGGCCCCGTTCTCCTCAGTCTGTCGGTCCGCCGGCCCCTTGCGGGCGTAGTGTTCACCGCCCACCGAGATGTTCCGGAAGATCGCCAGGATCACGATCATCACTGCGGCGGTACACACGCACATGTCGGCGACGTTGAAGATCGCCCAGTGGGGCAGTTGCAGGAAGTCGACGACGTGGCCGCGGAAGAAGCCGGGCTCGCGGAAGATCCGGTCGACGAGGTTGCCGGCGACCCCTGCCATCAGGAAGCCGAGCGCGACTGCCCAGCCGCTGTGTCGTAGTCGGGGAAGCAGAGCGATGATCACGAACAGCAGGGCAGCGGCTGCCAGCACCGCGAAGACCGGGGTGTAGCCCTCGCCGAGGCTGAAGGCCGCGCCGGAGTTGCGGATCAGTTGCAGGCGGAGCAGCCCGCCGAAGAGCACGACCGGGTTGTACGGGTCAAGCCTGCCGGCGGCCAGGTGTTTGGTGATCACGTCCAGCACCAGCCCGGCGGCTGCCACCAGCACCGACAGGCAGACGTACAGCCACCGGCGGCGTATCGGCCGGTGGCTGTTCGGTGTGGACGAACTGGTTATCGACGTTCCTCGCGCTGTTTGCATTCCACACACAGTGTGGCACGCGGGAACGCCAGCAGCCGACCCTTGCCGATCGGCCGTCCGCAGTTGTCACAGATCCCATAGCTGCCGCGGGCGATGTGCATCAGTGCCGACCGGGTCTGATCGAGCAGTTCTCGCGCATTGTTGGCCAGCGACATCTCGTGATCGCGCTCGAAATTGGTCGAGCCGACGTCGGCCGGGTCACGACCCGCGCCCTCACTGCCGTCGCGCAGCAGTCCGACAAGTTCGGCCTCGGAGACTTCGATCTGGCTGGCCAGCCGGACCAGCTCGGACTCCAACTCGGTGCGGATCTCGGCGACCTCGTCCTCGGTCCAAGGGTCCTCGCCATCACGGACCGGCAGATCGCCGGGGCGGATCGCGCGGCCGGCTGCGACGGCGCGATCGAAGGTGGCGCCGATGCTGTCGCCGGGTTCGGAAGCGACCGGACCGCTGGTCGCTGATGCAGTGTTCGTCACGTTGCCTGTCTTCTCGATGTGCCCGTCCGCCGCCGCTGCGGCAGACGCGGTGGTCGTCGTTGCGGAACTGTCAGCCCGGGTCGGCCGGCCGGCAGGACTCCTGCCGGCCGGGGATTTCCTGGCTGGATTCGGCGTCTTCGCCGTAGCTTTGCTGGATGCCGCGGCCTTCGCGGTCGTTCTCTTCGACGGCGAGGCCTTGGTCGACCTGGAGGCGGGCGCGACCTTGCTGACCGTACGCTTCGTCGCCGGCTTCGTCGTTGTGGTCTTGGACGCAGCGGCCTTCGTGGTCGAAGCGTTCGCCTTCTTCGCCGGCGTCTTCTTCGCTGCTGTGGCGTTCGCTGTCGTCTTGCTTGCCGGAGCCTTCTTTGAGGTCGTGGTCCTTGCCGCCGTCCCGCGATCGGTCGTCTTTGCCACCGTTTTCTTTGACGGCGGCTTCTTTATCGGCGCCTTCTCGGCGGTGCTTGGTTTGCTCGTGTTTGGTTTGCTCGTGTTCGGTTTGCTCGCGATCGGCTTCTTGGCCGCGACTTTATTGGCGGCAGCCTTGGTGACCGGCGAACTGCTCTTGACTGTCGCTCTCTTCGTCGCCGGCTTCTGCGCAGCGGAGGCCGACGCCGCGCGACGCCCGGTACCCGGCTCCGTCCTGGTCGTCGACGACGGTTGCCTGGTCCTACGGTTCGCGGCTGTCGTTCTGGCAGTCATGTCGAGCCCCCTTGATGCTCCGAAGCGCGGATGCGAGGAAGTCAGACGAACAGTAGGGCGCAATCGGGATTTCTTCAATGAAAAACCGCATGTGTTGGCAACTTCGGGTCCTTCAGGCGGTGTTCACCCAGCGCTGAGCGGGTTGCTTACCCCAATTCACCCCGAAAAGACAGAATGGGCCCCCGATGTCGGGGACCCATTTCTGCAGTGGAACTCTGAACCGGTCGAACTCGCGACCGGCCGCCCTCAGGACTGCTCGCCCAGCAGCGCGTCCAAGCGCGGAGTGTCACTGGGCGTGTCCTGCTGGCCGCCGTCCTGGACTCCACGATTCGGCTGACCGTTGCTCGGACCGTTGGCGGCGCCGTTCTCCGAGTCGCGACCCAGCTCGTTCAGCACGGCCGGCGCCGACGGCGGCTCGGCCTTGCCGGCGGACAGGTGATCGATGTGGCTGCGGAGCTCGTTGGTCAGGTTCTGCCGGAAGTCGGACTCGAACTTGCGCAGATCTGAGACTGACGCGGCCAGCTGGTCACGCTGCTTCTCCAGCTCGCCGAAGAGCTCACGCCGCTTGGTCTCGGCGTCCTGGTTCAGCCGTTCGGCGTTGTTCTGCGCCTCGGAGCGGATCCGCTCGGCGTTCACCCTGGCCTCGCTCTCGACCCGCTCGGCGCGTGTGGTCGCGTCGGTGGTCAGCTGCTTGGCGGTCCGCTCGGCCTCGGCCTTCATCTTGGCCGATTCTTCCTTGGCCTCGTTGAGGATCTGCTCGGCATGCTCGGTGGAAACCTGCACCAGGCGTACGACGGCCGGGCTGGCCTCGCTGGCGGTGGTGACCACGATCCGCTCCACGTCGGGCTCGTTGCCCTGCGGCTGCGGTGCGGGCTGCGCAACTGGCTGCGGGGCAGCGGGCTGCTGCGGCTGCTGAGACTCCGCGGTAGCGTCGGCGGTCGACTTCAGCGAGTCGACCTGACGCTTCAGGTTGGCGTTCTCCTCCAGCAGCTGCTCGAAAGACGCCTCCACCTGGTCGACGAACTCGTCGACGTCCAGAACCTCGTAGCCGGATCTCTTGGCCATCCGGAACTTGATATTCCGGACCTCATCCAGCGTCAGCGACATCGTTCACCTCAGGTAGTCGAAAAATGCAGTTCTTTGAGCAGGCCGCTGCCTGCATGGCCCACAGCTTCACCGGGCAGGAGACCCGGTAGGGCCCAGGGCACGCATGCTTACCGTACCCAATCCACGTGACACCGGGCCAATCAGGATCAGTGTGGAACCAACAAAACCATCGAATTGACGCGCATCAGGATGATGACCGCAAGCCACAGGCCCATGAACGCGATGTCCAGCACCATGTTGCCCATCCGGACCGGCCGCAGGAATTTGCGCAGAAAACGCAGCGGCGGGTCGGTGACGGTGTAGATCGCCTCCGCGACCACCAGCATCGCGCCGCGCGGCTGCCAGTCGCGAACCAGCACCGGAACCCAGGAGAGGATCATCCGCGCGATCAGCAGCAACAAGAACAGCCACAGGATCCATTCAATGATGTATCCGGCGATCGGCAACATGCGCGCTGGTCCTCATACTTCCCGGTGTGAGCGCCGACGAGTCCCCACAACCCACGCGCCGCAACGCGACTAGCTCTGGTTGAAGAACCCGCCAGCGATGCGTTCCTTGTCCTCCGCGGCCACGGTCACATTCTGCGGCGACAGCAGGAACACCTTGCTGGTGACACGTTCGATATTGCCACGCAGGCCAAGGATCAGACCAGCGGCAAAGTCCACCAGGCGCTTGGCGTCGGCGTTCTCCATCTGCGACAGGTTCATGATCACCGGCACGCCGTCGCGGAAGTGCTCACCGATGGTCCGGGCATCGTTGAAGCTACGCGGATGCACAGTGACGATCCGGGACAAATCTGCCTTCTCCACTTCGACAGGCTTCTCCTCCACCGCTACCGCCGTGGCGGTCGCGGTCCTCGCGCCGCCGGCCACCGGCTGGGCCGCCGGTCGCCGCGACTCCAGCGGCGTCACCTTGGCAGCCTCGGCCGGCCGGCCGGATGCCGGTACGGCGGCTGTGCTGTTGTGCTTCTCGGCTTCGGCCAGGAGCTCATCACGGGAGACACCTTCGGTCGGCTCGGTGTCGTCATACTCCGGATATCGGTCGTCAGTGACGAGCCCGAGCCACGCAGCGGCCCGCTTCAACCTATCCGCCATGTTGTCCTAGACCTTCCTGTGCGTTGCCGCCTCGACGATATCGTCTATTTTGGTCGCCGCATCCGCCGACACGCTGCCGCGGCGACCTGCCGCGGCGACCAAACTAGATCAAGGGGGGCGACCCCCTTGGACCCCCGGATCGGTTGCTTCCTCAGATCAGCTTGCGGGCGGTTCCTCCGCAAGCTCCGCGACCACTTACTTCAGGAAGTCCGGGACGTCGAGGTCGTCATCGTCATCGTCGGCCGGCTTGGCTGCGGTCCTCGAGCCGCCGGGCACCGAACCAGCGGGCGGGCCGAAGGGGCTGGGCCGGCCGGTGGACGGTGCGGGCTGATTGGCGGGTTGGGTGCCCGCGCCACCGGCCGGGGCTCCGGTCGGCTCAGCGGGCTTGGCGGGGGTGATCGGCTTCGGAGCTGCGGGGGCGGCGGCCTGGGTTTGACTGTTCGGCCGCACCGCCGGCTGCCGCGTGACACCGGGCTGGCGGCGCGGCGGATGGCCGTCCTCGAAGCCGGCGGCGATGACCGTCACCCGGACCTCGTCACCGAGCGCATCGTCGATCACGGTGCCGAAGATGATGTTGGCTTCCTCGTGGGCCGCGGACTGGATCAGATCGGCCGCCGCGGACACCTCGAACAAGCCGAGATCGGATCCGCCGGCGATCGAGAGCAGCACACCGCGAGCGCCGTCGATGCTCTCCTCCAGCAGCGGCGAGGAGACCGCCTGCTCAGCTGCGGCCCGGGCCCGGTCCTCACCGCGGGCCGAACCGATGCCCATCAGCGCCGAACCGGCGTTGGACATCACCGACTTCACGTCGGCGAAGTCCAGGTTGATCAGACCGGGCGTGGTGATCAGGTCGGTGATGCCGGAGACACCTTGCAACAGCACCTGGTCGGCCTGCTTGAAAGCGTCCAGGATCGCCAGCTGGTGATCGGTCATCGCCAGCAACCGGTCGTTGGGGATCACGATCAGGGTGTCGACCTCGTCACGGAGGCTCCCGATGCCGTCCTCGGCCTGCACCGAACGGCGCCGGCCCTCGAAGCTGAACGGCCGGGTGACCACACCGATGGTCAGTGCTCCCAGCGAACGCGCGATCCGCGCCACCACCGGCGCACCACCGGTGCCGGTGCCGCCACCCTCGCCGGCGGTCACGAAAACCATGTCGGCGCCCTTGAGCGCCTCCTCGATCTCGTCGGAGTGGTCCTCGGCTGCCTGACGGCCCTTGTCCGGGTCGGCACCGGCCCCAAGGCCTCGGGTCAGTTCGCGTCCGATGTCGAGTTTCACATCGGCATCGCTCATCAGCAGCGCCTGCGCGTCGGTGTTGACCGCGATGAATTCGACACCCCGCAGGCCGGCCTCGATCATCCGGTTCACAGCGTTGACGCCGCCGCCGCCGACGCCGACCACCTTGATGATCGCCAGATAGTTCTGTGATGCAGTGACCACTGGTTCCGCCTCTTCTCCTGCCGTGCAAGGTCGCGTTGGATGCCCCGTCAGTCTCAACCTGAGGTCGACCTGTCGGGTCGTGACCACGAGGAAGTGCGGGGAAGAGTTCCTCGGGTCGGACCCCTCAACTGATCTGACGAGGAGTGACTGTCACGCTATGCGTTCGGGTGAGCGTTCGTCCACATGACGCACCCGCCGCGCCGGATTGACCCGCTTTGTCTCAACTTCTACTTCACCTTGATACCGCCGCAGCGCAGCCTGACCGTCAGCGGATCCTCAGCGGATCGCGGGGTTGCCGGGAGCGGACACGTCATAGCGGGTGCCCTTCTGCTTCAGCAGCGGCACCAACACCTGCGCCTTCAGGTCGGACTGTTCGTCGCTGCCCCAGAAGACAGTGTCACCGTCGGTCAGCTCGAGTGTGATCGAGTCCTTCGTGGTGGCCCGGATCCGTTCGACCTTGTGCTGGAGCGAGGCCGGGAGTGCCGAGACCACGATGCCGACCGACACCAGCACCGCGCGGTTGTCGGCAGGGACCGCAGCCTTGGGCAGCTTCCCTGCCGAGGAGACCGTACGGAAGCCGACACCGAAGCGGTCGACCAGCAGGACCGAGGTCCCGTCGGCGACCGCGAACAACGGGGTCCGCTCCTTGACGGTGATCGCCACGGTGTTCGGCCACTTCCGGCTGATCGACGCCGACTCCACCTCTTTCATGCCGGCCACCCGTTGCCGGATCGCGGCGACGTCGGTCCGGGCCATCGGGGCGCCAACCGGGACGGCGGCGACCTGGGCGATCTCGGTCGAGGTCAACTCCTTCTCCCCCGCGATCCGCACTGATTTCACCGCGAGCACCGACGAGAAGCCGACCAGATAGGTTCCAGCCGCGACCACCGCGAGGACCAGTAACGGGACCAGGATCCGGGCCACCAGCCGACGCCGGTTGCGTCGCCGGCGGAAGTCCAGCAGCGCCGTCTCCTCGGTGTCCGGGTTGATCCGCAGATCCGGTGGACTGATGGTCATCACTCCCCCTTCGACGTGCCGGTCCGGCTGTTCTCGGCCGCGATCTCGCTGACGATCACCGGCGCGATCTTGGTGACGTCACCACACCCGAGCGTGATCACCAGGTCGCCGGGCCGGGCGATCCGGGCCACAGTCGCAGCGGTGGCGTCCCAATCCGGCTCGTAGGTCACACGCGCGGTCCCGGCCGGTACCGCATCGGCGACCAGCCTGCCGGTGACACCCTTGATCGGATCCTCACGATCGCCGCAGACGTCCATCACGACCGCTTCGTCGGCCGGCTCGAGAGCAGCGCCGAACTCGCGCCAGAAATCCCGGGTCCGCGAGTAGAGGTGCGGCTGCAGGACGGCGACCAACCGGCCGCCGCCGCTCTCGTCGACCGCCTCCCGGGCCGCCCGTACGGTGTTGGCCACCTCGGTCGGATGATGGGCGTAGTCGTCGAAGACCCGTACGCCGGCTGCCGAGCCGACCAACTGGAAGCGCCGGTAGGTGCCGGGATAGCTGCCGAGTGCCTCGCGGACCGCGGCCGGGTCGTGGCCGAGCCGGGTGGCGATCGCGTAGGCGGCGGCCGCATTCAGCAGGTTGTAGCTGCCGGGCACGACCAGCCGGACCGGACCTGAGGCGCCGGTCGAGCCTTCGGGTCCGACGCGGTCGGTGAGGATGAAGCTCGACCCGAGGGATGCGTACGACTCGTCGGTGATCCGGATGTCGGCCCGCTCGCTGCGCCCGAAGGTGACGATGCGTGGCGGCCGCGCCGGAGGAAGCCCTTCGACCAGCTCACGACTCTGGAGCTTCCGCGTCAGTTCGACCGCGCCGGGATCGTCGGCGCTGATCACCAGCAACTCGACCTGTCGGCCGGTCGCGAAGCGTACGAACCCGGCCCGGTAGTTCTCGGGGGTGCCCCAGTTCACCAGGTGATCGGGATCGATGTTGGTGACCACGGCGACCCGGGTCGGATATTGCAGGAAGGTTCCGTCGGACTCGTCGGCCTCGACGACGAAGTCCGGTCCGCTGCCCAAGTGCCCACCGGTCTTGGCATGCTTCGCCCCGTCCTCGGACGGGTGATAGAGAACGCCGCCGATCGCGTACGACGGATCTGCGCCCAGCCGGGTGAGCAGGTGCGAGGTCATCGCGGTGGTGGTGGTCTTACCGTGGGTGCCGGCGATCGAGATCACCCGACGACCCTTCATCAACGACGCGAGGGCGACACTGCGGTGCAGCACCGGTAGCCCGCGACGGCGGGCTTCGGCCAGCTCCGGGTTGTCCTCGCGGATCGCCGACGAGGCGACGACGGTGCGCGCGTTGCCGAGCTGCTCGGCGGCATGTCCGACATGGGTTCGGACACCGAGACGGGCCAAAGACTGCAGGTAGTCGGAGTCGGACCGGTCGCTACCACTGACCTCGATGCCGCGCTGGGCGAAAATGGTCGCCACACCGTTCATCCCGGACCCGCCGATGGCGATGAAGTGCACCGGCCCCAGGTCCTCAGGATCGGCGATCTCATCGATCGGAGTGGGTTCGATCAGCGGCATCAGGGACTCTCCTGCAGACTCTCGGGACCGTCGGCCTCCCGGCCGTCGGCCACGTCGAGGGTCAACCGGGCCAGCCGCCGGGCGGCATCGGACGAGGCTACGCCACGGGCGGCCTCCGACATCCGATGCAACACGGCGGGATCGTCCAGGATGGCCGGGATCGCGGTCAGCAGCACACCGCCGTTGAGGGTCGAGTCGTCCAGCAAGCGGGCGCCGCCGGCCTTCACCACGGCCGTCGCGTTGCGCGACTGCTCACCGTTGCCTACCGCGTACGGCACCAACAGGGTCGGCAGTCCGAGCAGTGCCGCCTCGAGCACCGAACTGGCACCGGCCCGGCAGAGCACCAGGTCCGCAGCGGCGTACGCCTTCTCCATCTGCTCGATGAAGCCGACCGGGATGTAGCTGGCCTCGGTCTGCGGGTCGGTGACCTTGACATCGGCCTCGCCGATGTTGTTGCCGCCCAGCTGATGCAGGATCTGGATGCCCTCGGCGAGCAGGCCCGAACGGGCCTCGATCACCGATCTGTTGATCCGGGCTGCGCCCTGGGAACCGCCGGTCACCAGCAGGGTCGGGGTATCCGGATCGAGACCCAGCTCGATCCGGGCCTGGGACTTCAGCCGCTCCCGCTCGGCCGGTGATGAATCTGCCAGCCGGGTGACCGATTCCCGCAGTGGCAGACCGATCCAGTTGGCATGCGGCAGCGGCGTGTCGGGGAAGGACGTGGCGACATGGCGGGTGAACCGGGCGGCCAGCCGGTTGGCCAGTCCGGGAAGGGCGTTCTGTTCGTGGATCACGACCGGGATGCCGAGCCGGCGCGCCGCGAGGTAGGCGGGAGTGGAGACGTAGCCACCGAAGCCGAGCAACACATCGGCCTCGGCCCGACGCAGGATCGCCATCGATTCGGACACCGCCTTGCCCAGCCGGACCGGCAGCTTGGCCAGATCAGGGCCCGGCCGGCGCGGCATCGGGACCGGCGGGATCAGTTCCAGAGGAAGCCCGGCGGCCGGGATCGTACGGGTCTCGAGACCGCGCGCGGTGCCGATCGCGGTCAGGGTGATGTCCGACTCGATCCGGCGCAGCTGCTCGGCGGTCGCGATCAGCGGCGACGTGTGACCCGCCGAGCCGCCGCCGGCGAGGACGACGCTGTGGCTCATCGCTTGCGGCGCCCCGACGGTGCTGAACTCTTGGCCCGGCCACGGCCGTCGACGACGGTGGTCATCTCCGGCCGCACCTGTTGTGCTGCCCGGGCCAGCACCCGGCGGGCGGCCGGTTCATTGCGGGCACAGGCGATCAGTACGCCGACCGCGATCACATTGGCCATCAGGGCCGAGCCGCCGTAGGACAGCAAGGGCAGCGGTACACCCGCCACCGGCAGCAACCGGAGCACCACACCGAGGTTGATCAACGTCTGTACCATGAACCAGCTGGTCACCCCGGCCGCCAGATAGCGGTGGAATTTGTCATCGGAACGCAACGCGATCCGTAGCCCGGCATAGCCGAGCACCAAGAAGAGTCCGAGCACGGCGAGGGTGCCGAAGAGGCCGAGCTCCTCGCCGATCACGGCGAAGATGTAGTCGGTATGCGCCTCGGGGAGGCTGCCCCACTTCTCCCGGCTGGCGCCGAGCCCGACCCCCCACCAGCCGCCGGAGGCGATACCCCGCATCGCAACGGTCGACTGCAGGTTGGCTCCCGCTGTGTCCGCGGTCGGATTGAGGAAGGCGGCCAGTCGTCCCATCCGGTTGGGGCTGGTGATGAACAAGCCGATCACGCCGACGATGCCGATCACGCCGATCGAGGCGAAGATCCGCATCGGGGCACCGACGATCCACAGCACCCCAGCGACGATCCCGGCCATCACGACCGCGGTGCCGGCGTCACCCTGGAAGACCACGAGCAAGATCATCAGTCCGGTCACCGGCAGGAACGGGATCAACAGGTGCTTGGGCTGGTCGAGCAGTTTGTCCTTGCGAGCAAGGATATCCGCCGCCCAGATGATCATGGCGAGCTTGGCGAACTCCGAGGGCTGCAACTGCAGGATCGGAGTTCCCAGCTGCAGCCAGTTGCGGTTGCCGTTGATCGTCACACCCAGCGGCGTGTACGTCAGCACCAGCATTCCGGCGGAGACGAACAGCGCGATCCAGCCGACCACCCGCAGCAGCGAGCGGGACAACCGGGTCACCACGTAGGCGCCGATCAGGCCGACGCCGAGAAACACCGCCTGCCGCTTCAGGTAGTAATAGGCGTCGCCCTCGTACTGGTAGGCGTACACGCTGGAACTCGACAGCACCATCATCAGGCCGAGCGCCACCAGCATCCCGGCCGAACCGAGCACCAGGTGGAAGCTGGCCAGCGGCTTGTTCAACATCACCCGCAGCCAGTCCAGCCGCCCCGGACGGGCCTGTTGAGCGGCCTCCTGCCGGGTCTGGTGCCTGGATTCGCGCGGAACAGCGGTGCGGGTCGCCGCACTGGTCGTCGTGCTCACGCTGGTCACTCCCCTCCGGCCGGGCCCGAGCTCTGCAGGTTGCCCACCGCCGCGGCGAACGCGTCACCGCGCTCGGCGTAGTCGATGTACATGTCGCGACTCGCACACGCCGGTGCCAGCAACACCACGTCACCCGGACGGGCCAGCGACGCGGCCGCACCGACGACCCGAGCCATGGCACTAGTTTCCGTGTCCGCGACGCTGATCACGGGGACCTCGGGCGCGTGTCGGGCCAGGGCCTGGCCAATCAGGTCCCGGTCGACACCCAGCAGAACCGCCCCGCGCAGGCGCTCGCGGTTGGCGATCACCAGGTCGTCGAAACTCACCCCCTTGGCCTGGCCACCGGCCACCCACACCACGGAGTCGAAGGCGGCCAGCGACGCCTGGGCGGCGTGCGGATTGGTCGCCTTGGAGTCGTCGACGTAGCGGACGTCGTCGACGATTCCGACAGTCTGGATCCGGTGGCCGCCAACCCTCATCGCGCGCAATCCGTCGCGGACGGCGGTGGGACGGACGCCGAAGGACCGCGCCAGCGCGGCCGCCGCCAGAGCATTGGAGACGTTGTGGGCCGCCGAACCGGCGCCCGACTCGTCCGGGGCGACGTCGGCGATTGTCGCCAGCTCGACGGCCGAGGTCTGGCGCTGCTCGATGAAGGCGCGGTCGACCAGGATGTCCTCGACCAGCCCGACCATCGCGACCTTCGGTACGCCGAGGGTGAAGCCGATCGCCCGCGCGCCCTCGATGACCTCGGCGTCCTCGACCATCCTGCGGGTCGACTCCTCGGCCACGTTGTAGACGCAGGCCTGCTGCACCCGCTCGTAGATCCGGGCCTTGTCGGCCGCGTACTGCTCCAGCGTGCCGTGCCACTCCAGGTGATCGGGATGCAGATTGAGCACCGCCGCGGAATGCAGCGAGACGGTGTGCATCCGGTGCAGCTGCTGTGCCGACAGCTCGACCGCAAGGACGTCGTACGGCTGCGGGTCGAGCACGATCTCCATCAACGGCCGGCCGATGTTGCCGACGGCAGCGGTCCGCAGCCCGGCCGCGGTGAGCATCGAGGCGAGCATCTCGGTGGTGGTGGTCTTACCGTTGGTGCCGGTGATTCCCAGCCAGGGCACCGGCTTGCGCGGGTGCATCAGCCGCCAGGCGAGCTCCGGTTCGCTCCACACCGGGACGCCCCGAGCGGCCGCCTCGATCATCATCGACTGGTGTGGCGGCAGCCCCGTGGTGATCACCAGATCCGCATCGGCGGGCAGCGTGTCGGTGCTCCCGGGGCCGATCCGTACGGTCGCCCCGAGGGTCTCCAGCAGCGTCACCCGCTCCCGGAGCTGGTCACTGGTCCCACTGTCCAGGGCCGTCACCCGGGCACCGAACTCCAGCAGGCCGTCCGCGGCGGCGAAGCCAGCGACACCGATCCCGGCCACCACGACGTGGGCCCGGCTCCAGTCGCTCGACCCGTCGGCGGTCGCCAGCCAATCGATCATGTTCATCCGCTCGTCCCAGCCCTTCGCCCTACTGGTGCCCTTCGCCCTACTGGTGCCCTTCGCCTGCTCGTCAGCCTCACCGCACCAGCCACTCGGCATAGAAGATGCCCAACCCGGCGGCGACACACAAGCCCGCGATGATCCAGAATCTCATCACGATCGTCACTTCTGCCCAGCCCAGCATCTCCAGGTGGTTGTGCAGCGGGGAATTCTTGAACAGCCGCTTCGGGGTTCCGGTCAGTCGCCGGGTCGCCTTGAAATAGCTGGTCTGCAGGATCAGCGAACCGACCTCGATCACCATCAGCCCGCCGAGCAGGATCAGGAGCAGCTCGGTCCGGGAGAAGACCGCGAACGCGGCCAACCCCCCGCCCAGCGACAACGCACCGGTGTCGCCCATGATGATCTTGGCCGGCTTGGCATTCCACCACAGGAAACCGAAGCAGCCACCGGCCAACGCCAGCGCAACCGCAGCCAGGTCGTACGGATCGCGGACCTCGTAGCAGTTCGGTCCCGCCGACAGGACCCGGGCACAGGACTGGTTGTACTGCCAGATGTTGATCAACGCGTAGGCGCCGAAGATCATCGCGCAGGCACCCGCGGCGAGCCCGTCCAGACCGTCGGTCAGGTTGACCCCGTTGCTGGCACCGATGATCACCAACACGATCCAGATCACCGCCACCACCATCGGCAACTCCGGCGGGATGTTGCGCAGGAACGAGATGAACGGCGATGCCGGCGTCAGTCCACGGGAGTCGGGGAACTCCAGGGCAAGGACCGCGAACGCCACCCCGATCAGCGTCTGACCGCCGATCTTGGCCCACGGATGCAGTCCTTTCGAGTGCTGTTGCACGGTCTTGAGGTAGTCATCCAGGAAACCGACGACGGCCAGGCCGTTGATCAGGAAGAGCACCAGCAGTGCCGACAGGCTGGGGACGGTCATGGTGATCAACTGCGCCACCAGGTAGCCGAAGTCGACCGATGCGATGATCACCAGGCCGCCCATGGTGGGCGTTCCGCGCTTGATCTGGTGGGTGTCGGGGGTGCCGTCCCGGAACGGCTGCCCGTAGCCGCGGCGGCTGAACGCACCGACAGCGATCTTGGTGCCGAACAACGACCCGAAGAGGGCAAGGATCCCTGATATCGCGATGGCGATCACGACGGGGCCTCAGTTCCGGGTGCCGGTCCGCGCGTGCTGCCGGCCGCCGGCCAACAGCTGCTCGCCGATGCTCTCCAGGCCGACGTCCCGGGAGGCCTTGATCAACACCAGATCGACTGCGGCCAGCCCCTGCAACAGGGCCAGCGCCTCGGCCTTGTCCGGAACCTGCGCCACCGCAGCAGGATCCATGCCCGCCGCCAGCGCACCGGCAGCGATCGGTTCGGCGCCGGGCCCGACGGTGATCAGCCGGTCGATCCGATGCTCGGCGACGGTCCGGCCCAGGTCGCGATGCAAGGAATCCGAGTCGGCGCCCAGTTCCAGCATCTCCCCCAGCACTGCGGTTGTCGTGGTCGCCGGATCCGTGCTGCGGCGATGATCGCCGATGCTGGACAGGGTGTCCAGGGCAGCTGCCATCGAGACCGGATTGGCGTTGTACGCGTCGTTGATCAGGACACCGCCGGCCGGCAGGTCGTGGAGCTCCATCCGCCAGTGCGACCGGCTCTCCGCGGCACTGAGTGCCTCGGCGATCACCGCGGCCCCTACCCCGACGACGTGGGCCGCGGCTGCCGCTGCGACCGCGTTGGCCACCTGGTGCCGGCCGAGCAGCCGGAGCCGTACCGGATGCCGCTCGTCACCGATCCGGAGGGCGAAGGACCAGCGGTCGAGATCATCACGCACCAGCTCGTCCGCCGACACCTGCGCCGGGGAGCCGACGGAGAAGAAGCTCACCGGAGCTGTCGCGCGCTGGGCCATCGCCCGGACCCGCCTGTCGTCGGAGTTGAGCACCACGGCCGCGGTGGCCGCCTCGGCCAGCTCCCCCTTGGCCTGGGCGATCGCATCCTGGCTGCCGAATTTGCCCAGATGGGCGGCGCCGACGTTGAGCACGACGCCGACATCGGGAGGGGTGATCCCGCACAAGTAGCGGATGTGCCCGATGCCCTTGGCGCCCATCTCGGCGATCAGGAACCTGGTGTCGGCCTGCACCCAGCTGGCGGTGGTGGGCAGCCCGATCTCGTTGTTCATCGAGCCCCGCGGCGCAACGACCGGTGCGACGCGTTCGAGGATCTGGGCCAACAGGTCCTTGGTGGTGCTCTTACCGGCCGAGCCGGTGATGCCGATCACCTGCAGCCCGCCGATCTTGGCGGCGGCGACCACGTGCCGGCCGATCGCTCCCATGGCCGCGACCGGGTCGTCGGTGACCAGGCACGGCCCGCCGGGCACCGGACGGTTGGTGATCGCAGCGACAGCTCCTGCCCGCCAGGCCGCCTGCGCGTAGTCGTGGCCGTCGACCCGTTCACCGGGCAATGCGACGAACAGGCTCCCCGGACGGGCATCGCGGGAGTCGTAGACGAGATCGATCACGGGGGTGTCGAGAAGCGACGCGTCGACGCCGTGGCCGTCGGCCTCGACCCGCGCGCCGATCACCGCTGCGAGCTCGCCGACCGTGTTGTCGATCATGATGCAGTCACCTCCCGGTCCTGCCATCCGGAGACGAGTTGTTCCGCGTCGTCGAAGGCCAGCACGGTTCCGTTGATCTCCTGCCCGTGTTCGTGCCCCTTACCCAGCACGGCGATCACGTCCTGCGGCGCGGCTTCGGCCAGCGCGAGACGGATCGCCCTCGAGCGGTCACGACCGTCGACGATGCGGACCGGCCGGTCCTGTCGGTCGGCCTGCTCCCGAGCGCCCGCCAGCGCGGCAGCCCGGATCCGGTCGGGGTCCTCGGTCCGCGGGTTGTCGTCGGTGATGATCACCAGATCGGACAGCTCGGCGGCGGCGGCTCCCATCGGACCGCGTTTGGCCGGGTCCCGATCACCGCCGCAGCCGACGACAGTGATCAACCTGCCGTCCCGGGTGACCGATCGCAGCTCTGCCAGCACCGAGCGGATCGCCTGGGGAGTGTGCGCGAAGTCGACATAGGCCCGGGGTCCTCCGGCCAGCTCGACGCGCTCCAGCCGTCCGGGGACCGCGACCTCGGACAGCCCGGCGGACGCCTGCCGGAGATCGATGCCGATCCGGTCCAGCATCGCCAGTGCGGTGAGCGCATTGGCGACGTTGTACGACCCGGGCAGCCCGAGGCCGAACTCCAGCTCCCCCGTTGGTGTCAGGATCCTGACCGCGACCGGATCGGACAGCGGGTCGTAGGAAAGACAGGCGTACTGATCAGTGCCCGCACCGGCCATCGGCACCGGCTGCCCCGCAAGGCTGGTCGTGGCCACGTCGAGGCCCGCAGCCGTCGACCGGGTGACCAGTTCGGCGCCGCGGGGATCGTCGATGTTGATCACCACCCGGCGGCTGCGCTCCGCGGTGAACAGCTGCGCCTTGGCCTCGAAGTAGGCCTCGAGAGTGCCGTGGAAGTCCAGGTGATCGCGGCCGAGATTGGTGAAAGCGCCGACGTCGTAGACGATCTCGTCCACGCGACCCAGCGCCAGTGCGTGCGAAGAGGCCTCCATCACGACCGCCTGGGCACCTCGTTCGACCATGATCGCCAGCAGCGCCTGGACGTCGGCCGATTCCGGGGTGGTGACGGTGGTGCGCTGCGCGGGGATCTCGATGCCGTCGACGAAGTAGCCCAGGGTGCCGATCACGCCACAACTCAGACCGGTGGCCCGCAGGCCGGCCGCCAGCAGGTCACAGGTGGTGGTCTTGCCGTTGGTCCCGGTCACTGCAAGCATGATCAACCGGGTGGCCGGCCGGCCGTACACCTCGGCGGCCGCGGTCGCCATCGCCCGCCGCGGGTCGTCGGCCAACAGCACCGGCACGTCGGGGGACGCGGTCAGCAATTCGGCTCCGGCCAGGTCGGTCAGCACGGCCACGGCACCGGCGTCGACCGCCTCGGCGGCGAATCGGGCCCCGTGGGTGCGGTTGCCGGGCAGGCCGATGTAGAGGTCCCCCGGCAGCACCTGCCGGTTGTCGAACGCGACTCCCCGCACCTGGACGCCGGACGCCTCGACGGCTCCGTCGGGCCGGGCCGCGCCGAGCACCTCGACCAGCCGATCCAGCGGATACGGCTGGGTCAGCGCGGGGCGCAGGCCACCGGCCGCGGATCGGTCAGACACGGCCCCGACGCTACCTGCCGGCGCGCCGGGACCAGGAATCGGATCCGGCGACATCACCACGTCAACGGGCGGTTCATCTGGGCGACTTCCCAGGCTTTGCTCTTCTGGTCGGGAACGATGCCGTAACGCGGCAGGGCGTACTGCATGATGTCCTGGTACACGGGGCCGGCGGTGCCGGTACCGGTGTCACCGCGCTTGGGGTTGTTCACCACCACGTAGGTGAGGAGCTTCGGGTTGTTCAGCGGTGCGAAGCCGACGAACGAGGTCACGTACCCCTTGTAACAACCGCAGTCGGGGTCGTAGCGCTGGGCGGTACCGGTCTTGCCGCCGCTGCGGTAGTGGTCGAGCATCAGGTTCTTCTGGCTCGCCTCGGTGTTGGTGACGACGGCCTCCATCATGTCGCGGATCTCCGACGAGGTCTTGGCCGAGACCACCCGGCGGGGCGCCGGATCGTTGACCGGGACCGGCGTGCCGTCGGCGGTGCTGGCCGATTTGATCACCGTCGGGGTGTGGTACACGCCGCCGTCGACGATCGCCGAGATCGCGGCCGCCTCCTGGACGGTTGTGACCGACAGGCCCTGGCCGAAGGCGATCTGGTCGCGGGTGTAGTCCTTCATGTCAGCCGGCGGCAGTGTGCCAGTCGACTCTCCCGGCAGGCCGACACCGGTCGTCTGCCCCAGTCCGAAACTGGTCAGGTACTGGTGCAGCGTCGACTTGTCCATCTGCCGGGCCAGCATCAGCATGCCGATGTTGGAGGAATTCGCGACGATCCCGCGCATCCGATAGCGGATCGTCCCGTGCGCGACGTCGTCCTTGATCACGCCGTCACCCGACGGGATGGTCCCGGGCACCGTCACCCTGGTCTCGGGATTGGCGTGGCCGCTGTCGATCAGCGCGGCGGACGTGAGGATCTTCTCCACGCTCCCGGGCTCGTAGGCCTGGCTGACCGCCCGGTCGCCGAGGTCGGCCGGCTTGCTCGCACCCGGGTCGCTGGAGTCGTACCCCGGTGTCTGCGCCATGGCCAGGATCTGGCCGTTGGTGACGTCCATGGTGATCGCGGTGACCCAGTCGGCCCCGGTCTTGGCCTGCTGGGAATCGATCCTGCGCTGGACCATCCACTGCAGCTCGGGATCGATGGTGAGCTGGTAGTTGGTGCCGTTCTTGGCCGGAGTGATGGTGCTGTCGCCGAGCGGGATCCTGCTGCCGTTGGGCGCACTCTCGTAGCTCTCCTTGCCCTCGACACCGGCCAGCGACGAATTCAGCGCGTACTCCAGGCCCGCCACTCCCTTGCCCTGGCTGTTGACGAAGCCGACGACATTCGAGGCGACCGTGCCCTGCGGGTAAGTCCGGATCGGATCGTTCTCCTCATAGATCCCGGGCAGGTTCTCGTCGTTCAGCTGGTTGGTGATGTCGGTGTACACATCGGACGGCACCTTCTTGGCCACATAGACGAAATGCGTGTCATGGCGCATCAGGGTTGCGATCGTCTGCTTCTGGTCGATCTTGGTGTGCGAGGCGATCACCTGGGTGATCTTGGTCGCCTGGGCCAGACCGCACAGCGGGCCGACATAGCTCTCGCCGCAGTCCTGGCTGGTCAGCGTCGGATCCGCGGTGATGTCGACCGCCGGTTCGGTCCCGGCGAGCACGGTGCCGTCGCGGCCGGTGATCTCGCCACGCGCCGGCAGCAGGGCCGTACTGGTCGTCAGGTCGGCGGTGGCGATCGCACCGTAGGCAGCCGAATCGAATCCCTGCAGCTGCAGCAGTCGCCCGGCGCACAGCGAGATCGCGATCGCCATCGCGATCCCGATGATCCGGACCCGGCGGGTCCCCGAGCCCAACGGCACGACCAGTGCCTTGCGCGCCTTCTTGATCTTCGGCTTCTTGATCCCGGGCTTCTCGGTCCCGGCCTTGTTGATCTTGGGTTTGTTGATCTTGGGTTTGTTGATCTTGGCCGTGCCGCCCTTCGACCCGCCGGACTTGAGAACGGTGGACCTGGGCTTGCCCTCCGAAGCCGTCCGGACGGTCCGGGTGGTACGACCTCGCGACGCCGAGCTGGTGCGTCGTTCCCCAGCCGGTACGCGACCGGTCGCGCCCGCAGGTTTGGAGGAGTCGCGCCGGGAAGGATCGCGCTTGGAAGGATGTTGCCGCCGCTCGCCCATGGATCAGCCCCGCCCGCCTTGGTCCTGCTTGGTGTTGGTCTGCTTCTGGTCCGACGTCTTCGGGTCGTCGGCCTCCTTGCGCGCCTCGGCAGCCTGCCGCTTGGCCTCCTCGGCCTGCACCTTGGCCTGCTTGGCCTTGCGCTCGGCGTTGATCTGCTCGGGCGTCTTGATGATCATCGGCACCTCGTGCCCGGTCACCGTCTTGGCCTTGCCGACCACCTTGCCCGAACCCAGCTCGATGAATCCGGGATTGGGATCGGGGCGCATGCCCAACTTGAAGGCCCGCGCGGCCAGGTTGTCCGACGAGCGCAGCTCCGACACCTGGGTACGCAGCGACGCCTCCTGGTAGGTGAGCTGGTTGGCCTTCTGGCTCAGCGATCGGGCCTGGAATGCCTGGCCCTGCAGGCTGGTGTTGAGTGCCAGCAGTCCGGCCATGCCGACCCCGAGGACCACGATCAGCGCGAGCACGAACGGCACCCGCCCCAGGCGGGCCGTCCCCGCACCACCCTCGATCACCCGTGGCCTGGCCCGACGATCTTGATCCGATCCGCGATCAGCCGGATAGCTGGTCGACGCGTCGGCCCACAATGCGCTCATCGGGTCGCCTCCTGCATCGTCGCCTGCTGTATCGTCGTGTTTGTCCTCATGCCGCCTGCCTCGCTTCCGCGATCCGCTCCGCCGCCCGCAGCCGTGCCGACCGGGCTCTGGGGTTGGTCGCCGATTCCGCCTCGGTCGGCCGGTGCGCGCCGCGAGTCAGCAACCGCAGCTCCGGGCCGAGCTCCGGGGGCACCACCGGCAGTCCGCGCGGTGCCCGATCCGTGCTGGCCAGCCGAAGCACCTGCTTGACCAGCCGGTCCTCCAGCGAGTGGTAGGCCAGTACGGCGATCCGGCCGCCGATCTCCAAGGCGGCCACGGCCTCGGGAAGCACACCCTCAAGGGCCTCCAGCTCGTGGTTGACCTCGATCCGCAGCGCCTGGAAGGTCCGCTTGGCCGGATGCCCGCCGGTCCGCTGGGCGGCCATCGGCACGGCCGACGCGATGATTCGGACCAGTCGCGCAGAGTCGGTGATCGGCTCACGCTCGCGCTCCCGGCCGATGGCGCCGGCGATGCGGTCGGCGAACCGTTCCTCGCCGTAGATCCGCAGGATCCGGGACAGGTCGCGGACCGGATAGCTGTTGACGACCTCGGCGGCGGTGAGCGCCTCGGTCTGGTCCATCCGCATGTCCAGCGGTGCGTCGGTCGCATAGGCGAAGCCGCGCTCGGTGCGGTCTATCTGCAGCGACGACAGCCCGAGATCCAGCAGGATCGCCTGGACCTTGGCGATCCCCCGCTCGGCCAGGACGTCGGGGAGTTCGTCGTAGACGGCGTGTACCAGGTCGATCCGATCGGCGTACGCCGCCAGCCGCTGACCCGCGATGGCCAGCGCATCGGTGTCGCGGTCCAGCCCGATCAGCCGGGCCTGCGGGCAGACCTCCAACAGAGCGGCGGCGTGGCCACCGAGGCCAAGGGTGCAATCGACCAGGATCGGTGCTGAACCCGGCAGGGTCAAGGCGGGCATCAGCAGCTCGGTGATCTCGGTCAACATGACCGGCACGTGCTGCTCAGCCATCGATCTCGACCCTCCCCGTCCTGCTTGGCTGTCCGCTGCCGGGACTCATGCCTTCGGGTTTCAGCCCGGGGTCTGCGGGAAGTCCTACCTGGCGCCGGGGAAGTTGCGCCAGGGAGTCAGACCCTCGGACTGAAGCCTGAGGACACGAGTCCCATCTCTTCTGTGGTCGACCACTGCTCCGGTCGACCGGGGCCGGTCATGCGATCGCGGTCACATGCCCGGGAAAACCTCTTCGTTCATTTCGGCGAAGGACGACTCCTGCTGGGCCGAGTACTCCTCCCAGGCCGCGGTGTCCCACACCTCGACCCGATTGATCGCACCGACGACCACGACATTGGTCTCCAGCCCCGCGTAGCCACGCAACTGCTGCGGGATGGTGATCCGCCCTTGCTTGTCCGGCGTCTCGTCGGATGCGCCGGCTGCGAGCATCCGCTGGAAGTCCCGGACCTGCTTCACGCTGGTCGGCGCTGCAGAGATCGACTTCGTCATCTCCACGAACGTCGCCATCGGATAGATGGCAAGACACCGGTCCTGGGCCCGCGTGATGACCAATCCGTCCGCCAACTTCTCGCGGAACTTGGCGGGAAGGATCAGCCGGCCCTTCTCGTCGAGCTTCGGGGTGTGCGTACCGAGGAACACGGTTCACACCTCCCAGCTCCACCATCAGCCCGATCTCCTCCATTTCGCGCCACTGTACTCCATTTCGCTCCACTAGGACCACCTCTCGCCCCATTTCGGCTGAGTTCTGGCCCCAGCGTCGGCCGGATCGCTGAGTCGGCGGCAGTGGCGGCGCAGGAGATTCGGCCCGTTCGTCACGGACCTGTCCGGTTGTTGGCGGAGGCGCTTAGCATGTAGCGAGCAGGCGTCGATCCGGATCCGTACGCTCAGGTTCCCGCCAGCAGGCGGGTGCGCTCGCCATCAGGGATGCCGTCTGCAGGGAAAGGACATCCGGTGAGTTTGAGGTTCGACGACACATCCGTCGGCGTCGCCCCGGCGGCAGACGCCGCCCGAGCAGGTGCCGAGCCGCAGTCGTACGAACTGTCCGATGTCGTCGCCGTGATGTCGCGGGTCCGCTCGGCGATCGAGCAGGTGATCGAGGGCAAGCGGGAATCGATCGACCTGGCGTTGACGGTGCTGCTGGCAGAGGGCCACCTGCTGGTGGAGGATGTCCCGGGCGTCGGGAAGACGATGCTGGCCAAGGCGCTGGGCCGCTCGATCGACTGCACCGTCCGGCGGGTCCAGTTCACGCCCGACCTGCTGCCGTCCGACATCACCGGCGTCTCGGTCTTCAATGCCGAGAGCCGGGAGTTCGAGTTCAAACCCGGCGGCATCTTCGCCAACATCGTCGTCGGCGACGAGATCAACCGCGCCTCCCCCAAGACCCAGTCGGCGCTGCTGGAATCCATGGAGGAAGGCCAAGTCTCCGTCGACGGCACGACCTATCAGTTGGATACGCCCTTCATGGTGGTCGCCACCCAGAATCCGATCGAGATGGAAGGCACCTACCCGCTCCCGGAAGCCCAGCGGGACCGATTCATGGCCCGGATCGAGATGGGCTACCCCACCCCCGCCTCCGAGCTGGACATGCTGGACGCCCACGGGTCGAGCAATCCGCTCGATGAACTGCAGCCGGTCACCGACGCACAGACCATCCGGGGACTGATCGCCGCCACCTCGCAGACCTACGTCGCCCCCGCGGTCAAGCAGTATCTGGTGTCGGTGGTCAACGCCACCCGGCATTCGCGCGACCTTCGGCTCGGCGCGTCCCCGCGAGCGACCCTGCAACTGCTGCGGGCGGCCAGGGCCAAGGCGACCCTCAGTGGGCGCGACTATGTCAGTCCCGACGACATCGGCGCGTTGGCGGTGCCGGTGCTGGCCCATCGCGTACTCCCGTCGACCGAGGCCCAACTCGCCCGACACGCGACCGAAGACATCATCACCACGGCGGTCCGGACGGTGGCCGTGCCCGACAAACGCCAGGCCTGAGGTGAAGGGCTCCCGGGGGTTCCGACTGCTGACGTTGCGCGGTCGGCTGATGTTCGCACTCGGGATCGTCGTGGTGATCGTGGCGATGTTCGCCGGCCAGCGGGACGTGATGCGACTCGGGATGTTTCTGATCGCACTGCCCGTGGTCGCGGTGATCTTGATCTCGGTTGCCCGGCTGCGGCTGTCCTCACGGCGCTCGATCGTCCCCCACCAGGTCCAGTTGGGCACGCCGATGGTGGGCCGGATCAGGCTGTCCCTGGAGAGCAGGCTGCCGATCGGCGTGGTGCTGCTCGAGGACCAGGTTCCCGGCGAACTGGGTCAGCAGCCGCGCTTCAGCATCGACCGTCCTGGCCTGAGCTGGGAGCGCGAGATCGAGTATCCGCTGCTGGGCCGGGTCCGGGGCCGCTGGCGCTGCGGCCCACTGTCCGTCCGGACCACCGATCCGTTCGGGCTGGTCAGCCGCGATCAGCGGTTCACCGCGACGACCGAAGTGATGGTCACTCCGCAGATCGTGCATCTGACGCCGTTGGCGGCCAGCGGCGGTGCCGGCCGGTCCGGCGAATCGCAGCCCCACCGGATCGGCGTGGTGGGCGCCGACGATGTCCTGATCCGGGAATACCGCCCCGGTGACGACGTACGCCGGGTGCACTGGCGTTCGACCGCCCGGCGCGGCGATCTGATGGTGCGCCGGGAGGAACAGGCCTGGGACCCGGCTGCCCGGATCCTGCTCGACTCGCGGGCTGCGGCGCACGCCGGAGCGGGCGTTTTCAACTCATTGGAATGGGCGGTGTCGGCCGTCGCATCGATGGGGTTGCGCTTCATCGAGGACGGCTACCGGACCAGTGTCTTCGAGGCCGACGGTTCCCTGGAGATCGACTCGCTCAGCGGGACGAATCGGCAGGCTTCGAGCGACCTGCTGATCTCCCGGCTGACCGATCTGCGGTCACGGCGCACCTACAGCCTGCGGTACGCGCTGGAGTCGCTGGGCGCCGAGCAGGGCGGGGAACTGGTGATCGCCGTCGTCGGCCGGCTGACCGCCGACGATGCCCACGGACTGCTGCGGGCCAAACACTCCCGGGCCACCGGACTGGCCATGCTCATCGACGTCGACTCCTTCGCGCCCGCCGGACATGCCCAGGACCCGGATCCGACGAACGCCGGGGCAGGACGGGCTCGGGATGATGTCGACGCCACCGTACGGCTGCTGCGCGGTGACGGCTGGCGGGTCGTGGTCGTGACCCGCGGTATGTCGGTGGCCGACGCTTGGGCCGCCTTCGGCACGCTCGGCGGCCGGCGATCCGGGACGATGCCGATCCCGGCCGCAGCCGGCGCGGTTGCCGGCGGGACGGTTGCCGGCGAGGCGGCGTCCTGATGCGGACCTCCGACCGGTACGCGATCGCCATCACAGTTGCCTGCATCCTGGCCAGCTTCACGCTCTCGCCGCTGACCCAGGACCCGTCCTACCTCGGTCCGAGCTGGCTGTTGATCATCGCGATCAACCTGCTCGGGACCCTGGTGCGGCGCACCCGGCTCGGGTCCGGAGGCGCCCTGGCCGCGCAGCTGCTGGCCCTGCTGCTGTGGCTGTTCGTGCTGGCCGGCCAACTGACCGCCTCGGTCCCGGGCGTCGACGACGCCGGATTCCTCGATCAGCTCAGTTACCTGCTCAACGAGGCAGGACAGCACGTCCGCAACGACGCGGCGCCGATGCCGCCGGACAACGGCGTACGACTGGTCTTCATCGGCTCGCTCGGCCTGATCACGATCCTTGCCGATGTGCTGGTGGTCAGTCTGCGCAAACCGGTGCTCGGCCTGGCGCCGACGGCAACCGTCTTCCTGGTGCCGGCGATCGGGCTCAGTTCCGACACCGGGTGGTGGCCGTTCCTGTGCATCGCCGTCGGCTACCTCGCAATCCTGATCGCCGGCGGCCTCAACACCCGGGCTCGATGGACCCGCGGCCTCAGTCGCGACTCCGGTGCCGACTCGATGGCCGGGGAGGCCGGTGTCGTCGTCTGGCGCGCCGCCGCCTACGTCGCCGCGCCGGCCCTGGCACTGGCACTGATCGTGACCGCGGCGGTACCGACGCTGGCATTGGGTAGCTGGGGTTTCGGTGACACTCCGGGAACCGGCGGTCCGTTACGGCTCTCGGATCCGACCCTCGACCTCAAGCGCAACCTCACCCTTCCTCGGGACAAGGTGGTACTCACCTACACCACCAACAAGCCGACCGGCACCTATCTGCGGATGGCCTCGCTGCCCGCCTTCAGTGCGGCCGGCTGGCAGAACGCGCCAACCTCCATCGATCAGGGCAACCATCTTCCGCAGGCACCGGGGCTGACCGAGCCGACCGGCAAGGAACGCAAGACCAAGATCACGATCAAGGACTTCGACAGTGAGTATCTGCCGCTGCCCTTCGCCCCGGTCAGTTTCGATGCCAACGGGAGTTGGGGATATGACCCGCAGTCGTTGGTGGTGATCTCTTCCGATCGCAGCGGCAACCGGGACGACGCGACCCAGGGGCTGCAATATACGGTCACCAGCCGTGACGTCAATCCGGACGCCGAGGGGCTGAACGACAGCCTGGCAGGCAATCCGGAGGACTCCGATCTGACGACCGCGCTGCCCAGCGATCTACCCAAGAACATCATCAACCTGGCGCTGCGGATCACCCGGGACGAGCCGACTCCGGCAGGCAAGGCCGCCGCGATCCAGTCCTATCTGCGCGACCCGGACAACTTCACCTACAGCACCAAGCCACGACCCGGCAGCGGCTACCAGGCGCTGGAGAACTTCCTCTTCAAGGACAAACACGGCTACTGCGAGCAGTTCGCGGCGTCAATGGCGGTGATGGCGCGTGCGGTCGGCATTCCGAGCCGGGTCGCGGTCGGCTTCCTGCCCGGCACCAAGCACGGCGACGTCTGGACGGTGACCGCGCGGGAATCGCACGCCTGGCCGGAGCTCTACTTCAGCGGCTACGGCTGGGTACGCTACGAGCCAACGCCGTCCGGGGTGACCGGATCGGCTCCCAGCTGGTCGGTACCCCAGTCCCAGACGCCGGACGACCCGTCGACGTCCAACCCCGAGCCGCAGCAGCCGGCGATCACCGTGCGGCCGACGGTCCAGCCGCGACATGACCAGGCACAGGACCACACCGCCGGCACCGTGACGGATCAGGGTACCAACTGGGGCGCGGTCGCCGGCGTGGGCGGCGGGTTAGTGCTGTTGCTCGCGCTCCTCGCCACCCCGGGCACAATCCGCAGCGCACGTCGTCGAACTCGGCTCGGCGGATCGTTCGCAGATCCAGCCGACCGGGTGGAGGCCGGCTGGGCCGAAGTGCGCGACACGTTCGTCGACCTCGGCCGCCGCTGGCCGGCCGGTTCGCCTCGGTCGATCGCTGAGTCGGCCGGTCGGCACGCCGACCAGCCGACGCGACAAGCCCTGGCCGAGCTGGCGGTCCTCGTCGAACGCGGCCGCTATGCGCGCGACTTCGGCGATGTGGCCGGCGCGGCCGGTGTCGCAGAACTCGTCAAGACCATCCGCGGCGGGATGCTGGCCGACCGCTCATCACGATCGAGGATGGCAATGCGAATCTTCCCGAACTCGGTCTTCCGGCGGGCGAGATGAGTCGCCTGGCGAGATGAGCCGTCGCGCAAGGTGAGCCCCCCCGGGCGGGACGGGTCCGTGACGGAGGCGAAGTCCTTCAGATCCCCTCGTCGCGACGCTTGCGCCAACGCTCTTCGATGCGATCCATGAAACCGTGGCTGCCGGGCATGGACGGGTGGGTCTTGGGCCGCTCCTGGCCGCTGGTCTCCGGCGGTGCGTCGTTGACGTGCTGCCAGGAGTAGATCGCGGTCACCGCGGCGGTGAGCATCACGACGAATCCGAGCACGCTGAGTACGGGGTTGACCGACATGCCGATGATCAGGAGCGCCAGCCCTGCGAAGAAGCCCACACCAGCGATACCGGCGCGTCTGCGATGCACGCGACGACTGCCTTTGCCGCTGAGAGCGTGAGACAGCTTGGGGTCCTCAGCTGTCAGAGCGGCCTCCATCTGCCGGAGCATCCGCTCTTCATCTTCTGAGAGGGCCATGGGCCACCTCCCACCGTTTCTTGTCCGCCTCATCCACGTGCGCCGTGAATGTTCATAGTCTAGGCGTCCAGGGGGTTGCGGGAAACATCAACCGATAATCCCCGCATCGAACCCTGGACAACAAGGACCTGCGCTGACCATAGGGTGCGATCCCAACCCAGGGCAAGAGCTTCGGCCTTCCGTTACCCGTGCCGGGGTGCGCGAACGCGGGTCGCGGCTCGATCAGTGCCGGGCGGATCGATGCCGGCAGCAGTCCCGAGCGGCCGCCGCAGCAGCGCCAGTCGCTGCACCGAGGCTCTGCCGAACTTCTCCGAAGCCGCATCGATCGCGAACTCCAACTCGCGCCAACCCTGTTCCGGGTCGGTGAGCCGCGGCTGCCGGTAGGTGCTATCGGAGAGCACCATCTGTTCGCCGCGGACGCCGACCCGCCGGATCTTGCGACGCCGCTTCGCCAGCGGGGCGAAGAGCCGTACGGCCACCTCATGCAACTCACCGGCGACATCCGACGGGGTCGGCAGCACCGCCGACCGATTGATCGTGGAGAAGTCGGAGTATCGGATGCTGATACTGACCGTCCTGGCCAAGTTCCCCGAGGCCCGCAGCCGCCGCGCCACCCGGTCCGACATCCGCAGCAGTTCGCGGCCGATGATCACCGGATCCCAGGTGTCGACGCCGAAGGTCTCCGAGGCTCCGGTGCTGTGCTCCCGCGCACCCAGGGTGACGCGCCGGGAGTCGCGGCCCCAGGCGAGATCGGCCAGCTGGGCGCCCGACCTGGGTCCGAAGGTGTGCTGCAGCACGCCGCGCGGCATCCGCGCCAGGTCAGCGACGGTGAAGACGCCCAGACTGTGCAACGCCTCGGCCGTCGATCGCCCGATCCCCCACAGCTCCTCGACCCGCAGCGGATGCAGGAAGTCCGCGACCCCCGCAGGCGTCACCTCGACCAGGCCGTCGGGTTTGGCCTGCCGGGACGCGACCTTGGCCACGAACCGGGTCGGACCGATCCCCACCGAGCAGGTGATCTGTTGTTCGTCGGCGACCGTCGCCCGGATGTATTCGCCGATCTCCCGAGGAGTCCCCATCCGGCGGGTGCTGCCGGTGACGTCCAGGAACGCCTCCTCGATCGACCCGCGCTCGACCCGGTCGGTGACACTGTCGAAGATCGCGAAGACCCCGGCCGAGACGGTGCTGAAACTGTCGTAGTCGGGTGGCACGGTCACCAGCCCCGGCACCATCCGGCGGGCCGCCGTCGCCGACATCCCCGACGAGATGCCGAGGCTGCGGGCCGGGTAGTTGGCGGCCAGGACGACGCTGCGGTGGGCACCGCCCACGATCACCGGTGCGTCCCACAGCTCGGGACGGTGCCGCAGCGCGACCGAGGCGAAAAACGCGTCCATGTCGACATGCAAGATCGCGCTCATATGCCGTCCACTCCCTGACTGCTGCCGCCGGCCGGGCGGTCGCAATAGCGATTTCTTGGGGGACGACCCCCAAACCCCCCGACCAGTCGGGTCCGTGGATCGGCTTGCGATGTGCCCGCTCCGCGGGCTCCGCGGACACGCCCGTCGGTCGCTTCTGGCACCCGCGCCGCTAGGCAACCACGCGCTCCGCGACCACGTGGGCCCAGGAGGCTATGGCGCGGAAGGCGGGATCGGTGCTCAGGCGCGACTCCAATTCGTACAGCTGGTCGGCCAGGCCGGTCTCGGATTCGATCATCGCCGGCGGGACGTGCTGGGACAACACACCGATGCCCTCGACCTCGCCGACCTCGAAGCCGGCAGCGGTGATCATCTCCACCAGCTCGTCGAGGTCGAATCGGGACGGGTCGTCGATCGCCTGCAGCGCGGACCCGATGTGACCCTGCAAGGCCTGGGAGATCACCGCCGCGCGGCGCTGCGGAACCACGACGCTCAGCACCCCACCCGGCCGGACGGTGGTCGCCATCGCAGCCAGCGCGGTCGCTGGATCGTCGATCACCTCCAGGGTCCGGTGGCAGACCATCACATCCGTCGAGTCGGCACCGAGCAACTCGACCAGGTTGCCGGCATCGCCCTGGATGCCGCGGAGCCGATCCACCAGACCCCGTTCGGCCGTACGACGCTGCAGCGAGGCCAGCGCGTCCAGGCTGGGATCGACGACCGTCACCCGATGACCGGCTTCGGCCAGGCTCATCGCCAGGGTGCCGGTGCCGCCGCCCAGATCGGTCACCGTGTAGTCGGCGAGTCCGCGCTCGCCCTGCCAACGTGCCAGTTGGGCAGAGAGCCGGTCGACGAGCAGGGCTTCGGCGACCGACCGATGGCGGGAATGCCGCCTCTCGCTCATCGTTGACCTCCTCTGCGGCGACCTGCACCGCGAACGAACCGGATGGCGGGCTGACAGTCGCACCACCAGTGGGTGCGACATCTGGATGGGACGATCTTCTCAAGTCCTCGCCTCCGCCGCGATCGCGGTCCGATGTCGGGAAGCTCCGGCCGGAACGGGGGTCGAGTTCCGTCCGGCCGGAGCGGCCCTGATGCGCGCGTGCCGCGAACACGGCGCTGTCGGGGCATCCGACGCGATCCCTTCCCCAAGGTCTTCGAATCGAACGCCCGTTCGACATACCCGGAAGCGTACAACCCGGGTCCGACAATTTCCATCAGCCGATTCCATCAGCCCGATCCGACAGCCAGATCCGACAGCCAGATCCGGCGGACTGATCCGGCGCTGAGGCTGAATGGATCGAAGTCGGACCTGTCGGCGACCTGATGCACTCTTGACCAGTACGGTCGGGGGATGCCGGTAACCGAAAGGCGGGGGTTTTGATGGGGTTGCGTTCGTGGTTCCGGTCCTGGTTGGGCCGACGCCTGCTCGCCCGCAGTGGTGGCCAGCTCGATCTCTCCCGACTCAGCAGCGTCCCGGAACCGTTCCGGGTGCCCTTCCTGCGCGACGGACTGGACCCCGTTCCCGGCCTGGCAGAGCGCCGCGACGCCGAGCCCGTCACGCGGTTGGGCAAGCTGCTCGGACTGAACATCTGGATGGTCTCCGGATACCCCGAGGCCAAACAGGTGCTGGGCGACCGGGACGGCTACAGCAACGACATCCGCCCCTACGTCGGCAACCGCGACACCTCCGACGCCCATGACATCGGCGGCCTGGGCTTCACCGATCCGCCCGACCACACCCGGCTGCGGCGGATCCTCACCCCGGAGTTCACCCGCCGCCGGCTGCTCCGGCTGGAACCGCTGATCGCCGACACCATCGAACGGCAGCTGGACGAGCTGGAAGCCAAGGGACCGATCGTCGATCTGGTCAAGGACTTCGCCTTCCCGATCCCGTTCACCGTGATCTGCGACCTGCTCGGCCTGCCGATCGAGGAGCGGGAGGCCTTCCTCGAGCTCGGCCCGGCCCGCTTCGACGTCAGCTCGGGCGGGATGGGCGCCCTCGGCGCCGGGACCGCCTCACGGACCTTCATCATCGAAGCCGTACGCCGCCAGCGCGAGAATCCGGGCGAGGGCCTGATCGGCCAGATCATCAAGGACAACCGCGAGGACGTCACCGATCTCGAACTCGCCGGACTGGCCGACGGCGTCTTCACCGGCGGCTACGAGACCTCGGTGAGCATGCTCGCCCTCGGGTCGCTGGTGCTGATGCGCAGTCCCGAGGCCGTGCAGATGCTGGTCGAGGATCCGGACAGCGCCGACCAGATCGTCGAGGAGTTGCTGCGCTACCTGAGCGTGGTGCAGATCGGATTCCCGCGTTTCGCCCGCCGGGACCACCTCCTCGGCGGTAAGCAGATCAAGGCCGGCGACCCGATCCTGGTCTCGCTGAGCGGCGCCGACCGCGATCCCCGGCAGTTCGGCGACCAGCCGGATCGGTTCGATCCGCACCGCAACCCGGGCCAGGCACATTTCGGCTTCGGCTACGGGTTCCATCGCTGCGTCGGCGCGGAGTTGGCCCGGATGGAACTGCGCGCGGTGTTCCCGGCGCTCGCCCGGCGGTTCCCGGAGATGGCGCTCGCGGTGGACGCCGACGCACTGGAATTCCAGCAACTGTCGATCGTCTACGGGGTGAAGTCGTTGCCGGTACGGCTGACCGCCGAACTGCCGGCCCCCGTCTGAGGAGCCGGTCCGATCACTGCGACGCGCTGCGGGCCGCGACGTCGATGTGCCCGAGGTTGCGACCGGGAGCGACCCGGTCGCGCACCAGCCGCTTGAGTTCGGCGATGTCGGGGAATCCACCGTCGACGGCGCGATCCCAGATCACTTCGTCGCCGACCTCGATCGTGAACACGCCACCGGTACCGGTGCGCAGGGTCAGCTCACCGATCTCGCGGGAGAAGGTGGTCAGCAGTTCCTGTGCCATCCAGGACGCCCGCAGCAACCAGCGGCACTGGATGCAGTAGGTGATCACGATTCGTGGTTCGGCCATGCTTCCAGTTTCACACCCGGCCCGGACGCCGGAGCCGATCGTCTAGCCTTCGGCTGTGCCCGAATCCGCAGCCGTCGTCGTGATCGGCGCCGGGCTCGCCGGGATCGCCGCAGCCGCCCGGCTGGCGAAGGCCGGGCACCACGTCACCCTGGTCGAAGAGGCCGACCGGATCGGCGGCGCCTGGAAGCAGTCGGACCTGGACGGCGTCGGCGTCGACACCGCAGCCCCGATCTTCTCCTTCCCTGCCCCGTGGCGTGATCTCTTCCGCAAGAGCGGCCGGGACCTCGCCACCGAGTTCGCCCGCAGTGGCGACGACCTGGTCCCGGCCTTCCCGGCGCGGCATGTCTTCGAGGACGGCACCGAACTGATCCTGCCGGACAGCCGCGGCGACCAGGACGCGATCATCGCCGAACGCTTCGGCCGACCGGTCGCCGACCGCTGGCGCGATCTTGTCGACGGTCTCGGCGAGGTCTGGCAGATCCTGCGCCCACTGGGCGTCGAGACCGAGCTGACCAGCCGGAAGCAGCTCAACAGGGCCGTACGAAAAGCCTTGCGCTCCAGGGAAACCCTCGTCGACCTGGCCCGCGACCTTGATCATCCGCAGCTGTCGACTGTCATCACCGACCTCGCCTACCCAACCGGCTCGCGACCGGAGACAACCCCGGCCTTCGTCGCCGTCCAGCTCTACCTCGACCGCACCTTCGGCCGCTGGACGGCGGGCTCCGGTGCGGCCATGATCAACTCGCTGCGGCAGCGGCTGGAGTTGCGCAGGGTCCGGATCAGCACCTCCACCCGCGTGACGGGGATCGACACCGACCCGCTGATCGTCACCACCGATCACGGGCCGCTACCGGCCGCCGCTGTGATCGCCACCTGCGACGCTCCGCAGCTGTATCGCGACCTCCTGCCGTCGGACGCTGCCCGGGCCGAACGCCGTCGGGCCGGACGGCTGGTACCTGCCCTGGTGCCGGCGATCGGCCTGTCCTGGGCATCCGAACCGAGCACCCCGGAGGACGGGCCGACCGAGACCGTACGCCACCGGCGGGGTTCGGCACCCGTCATCGACTACACCCGGCCGACCGCAGGTCGGACGCTGCAGATCGCGTACGACTTCGCCGCCGGCCGGGCCGATCCGGCCGCCGGACCCGCGTGGAACGGGTTCGGCAGCTGGCTGGACCGTCCGCCCACGACCAGCGTGGTGCCCGGACTCTTCATCGCCGGGAGCTTCTCCCGCAGCGGCACCGGCCCGTCCCAGCAGATCCTGTCCGGCGCACTGGCGGCCTACGCCGCCCAGCGGTTGATCGCACCCGACCGCCCGTTGGAACCGCGCTGAGTGATCCGAGCCCACCAAGACCTCCCCTCCGACGCGCAGGCGGGGTAAACTCGCGTGTTCGACCAATGGGGTAAGGATCGTTTTCTTGACAACATCCGGTGAGACTCAGTCTTTCTCCGAATCCAGCGCACAATCCGACAGCCAGACTTCCGTACCGTCCGACGAGAACGGGAACTCCCACGCCCGCCCGACGACGTCCCCCGACGTGATCGCAGCCGAGATCGCGGTCGAACAGGCCCACGTCGACCGGGTGTACGACCGGCTCAACGAGGCCGCGCGGTCGGCCCGCCAGGTGGCCTCCGAGGGCCGCGCGCTCTACCAGTCCGACCGCCACAGCTACGTCCGCGAGGAGGACGGCACCGGCCTCTACGAGCGCGACGTCTTCGCCTTCCAAGCCGCCAAGCGGCTGGCGACGCTGGACGCCGAGCACGAGGGCCTGGTGTTCGGCCGGCTCGACCGCAAGAACTCCGAAACCCACTACATCGGCCGGATCGGCGTCCGCGACGACGATTACGAACCGCTGGTCATCGACTGGCGCGCGCCGGCCGCCGAGCCCTTCTACCGGGCGACCCCGACCAGCCCGATGGACATCGTCCGCCGCCGCGTGCTGCGCTCCCGCGGCCAGCGGGTGATCGGCATCGAGGACGACCTGCTGGACTCCCGATCAGGCGACCAGGCGCTGGTCGTGGTCGGCGAGGGCGCGCTGATGGCGGCCCTGACCCGCGCCCGCGGTCCGCAGATGCGCGACATCGTCGCCACCATCCAGGCCGAACAGGACGAGGCGATCCGGGCGCCGTACCAAGGCGTCACCGTGATCACCGGCGGACCCGGCACCGGTAAGACGGTCGTCGCGTTGCACCGGGCCGCGTACCTGCTGTACTCGAACCGGCGACGGTTCGAGTCCGGCGGTGTGCTGGTCGTCGGCCCGAGCCGGGTCTTCATGAATTACATCGAGCGGGTGCTGCCGTCGCTGGGTGAGGAGTCGGTGACGCTGCGCCCGATCGGCGCCGTGGCCGACGACGTCGTCCGGATCAGCGGCGAGCGGGCCGACAGCGCCGAGGTGGCCACCATCAAGGGGCGGCTGTCGATGGTCGGCATCCTGAAGCGGCTGGCCGCCGAACCGCCGGCCGGCGCGCCGGATCTGCTGGCCATCACGATCAAGGGCGAGCCGCTGATCCTGCGCGCCGAGGAGCTGGCGCGGATCCGGGCCGACGTGATGTCGCGCTACCGGGTCAACCAGGGCCGGGCCGCGGCGGAGGCCGCGTTGATCAATGCGCTGTGGCAGCGCAAGCCGGCCGAGGTCGACCTGGAACGCGACCAGTTCGACGATCTGGTGGCCGACCTGGCCACATTCCGGATGTTCTGCAACGCCTGGTGGCCGTACCTGTCCGCCGAGGACGCCCTGGCCCGGCTCGGCGACCGGGAGACCGTCGCCCGGGTCGCCCGCGGGCTGTCCGACCATGATCAACAGCTGCTGTCCGACAGCATTCGCGCCGGCGGCGAGCCGACGGTCGCCGACGGCGCGCTGCTGGACGAGCTGATCGACAGGATCGGTCCGCTGCCGGAGAGTGAGTCGGAGCCGAACATCTTCCTCGACGACGCCGGTGACGAGGTGCGCGAGGTGGTCACCACCGCGGACCGGCTCGCCACCCAGCGCGAAGTCGACCCGTTCGCCGAGCCGTACCAGACCTACGCCCACATCCTGCTGGACGAGGCGCAGGACATCACGCCGATGCAGTGGCGGATGCTGCGCCGGCGCGGCCAGCACGCCAGCTGGACGATCGTCGGCGACCCGGCCCAGAGCTCCTGGCCGGATCCGGAGGAGACCCAGCGGGCACTGCAACAGGTGATCGGCAACGCCCCGCACCGGGAGTTCCGGATGAGCACCAACTACCGCAGCCCGTCCGAGGTCTTCGATCTGGCCGCCAAGATCGCAGTGCACGCCTACCCCGATGCCGATCTGCCGAAGGCGGTCCGATCGACCGGCTTCGACCCCGAACTGCGGGTCGCCGACGATGATCTTGCCGGCTCCGCGGTGCGAGCGGTACGCGATCTGCTCACCGTTGTCGAGGGGACGGTCGGTGTGATCTGCCCGCCGTCGCTGCTGGCCATGATCAACTCCGCGGTCGAGGGTGCTCCCGACGAGCAGGATCTGCGCCGGGTGATCATCGTCACCGCCTTGCAGGCCAAGGGTCTGGAGTACGACGGGGTGCTGGTCGTCTCCCCCGACGAGATCGTCGCCCAGTCCCCCGGAGGGTTGCGGGTGCTCTACGTCGCGCTGACCCGGCCGACCCAGCGGTTGATCACCTTGGACCGGGGCCCCGACGCGTCCTGGCGGGCGGCGCTCGGCGCTCTCTCCTAGGCGATCCCTCTTCGTCGGAGCGCGCTAGTCGGTTTCCGCATGCCGGGCACGGATCCGGCGCCGCGGCCTGCCGCCGAGATAAGAGGATGCGGAGTCGACCATGAAGCCCTGGGCGAGGGCCTGTCGTCCGATCAGCATCCGATGGCCCATCGAATCCCGGCGGGTCAGGGTCACCTCGGCGGTGATCACCTGGTCCAGCAACCGGATCTCCAGCAGCACAACGAATCGTTCCTGTGCGACGCCGTTGGAGCTGCGCACCCGGCGCCGGTCCTGGACCGGGAGCTCGACCAGCACGGCATCACGGGAGCTGCGCTGCAGCGGATGGATCTCGAAGCGCACCCAGGGTTGCCCGTCCCGGTCGAATTCCTCGATCCCGAAGGCGTGCAGTGACGAGGTGTGCGCGCCGGTGTCGATCTTGGCCTTGAGCCACTCGACCCCGAGTCCCGGCAGACCGACCCACTCCCGCCAGCCCACGATGCGAGGCGGCAGATCGGGGGTCGGCCCTGAGGTCGGCGTGCCTGTCACGCCCACCATCCAACAGGATCGGACCAGGATCGACCAGGATTGACTTGTGAAGATCGCCATCCTGTCGCGCGCGCCTCGCAGCTACAGCACCCAGCGGCTGCGGGCCGCGACCATCGACCGCGGCCACGAGGTCCGGGTGCTGGACAGCATGCGGTTCGCGATCGACCTGTCCGGGGCCGAACCGGATCTGCAGTACCGCGGCCGCCGGCTGAGCGAATACGACGCGATCATCCCGCGGATCGGCAATTCGATCACCTATTACGGCACCGCCGTGGTGCGGCAGTTCGAGCAGATGGACGTCTACACGCCGAACACCGCCGCCGGGATCGCCAACAGCCGCGACAAGCTGCGGGCCAACCAGATCCTGTCCCGCCACGGGATCGCCATGCCGCCGACCGCTTTCGTCCGGGACCGCGCCGACGTGATCCCGGCGATCGAGAGGGTCGGGGGTGCACCGGTGGTGCTCAAGCTGCTGGAGGGCACCCAGGGCATCGGAGTGATCCTGGCGCCGGAGATCAAGGTCGCCGAGGCGATCATCGAGACGCTCCAGTCCACTCGGCAGAATGTGCTGATCCAGAAATTCATCAAGGAGTCCAAGGGCCGCGACATCCGCGCGCTCGTGATCGGCGACCGGGTGGTCGCGGCGATGCGCCGGATCGCCAACGGCGACGAGTTCCGCTCCAACGTGCATCGCGGCGGCGGTGTCGAGCGCGTCGAGCTGGACACCGAATACGAGCACGCGGCCGTCCGGTCCGCGCAGATCATGGGCCTCAAGATCGCCGGCGTCGACATGCTGGAGAGCGACGACGGCCCGCTGGTGATGGAGGTCAACTCATCCCCCGGGCTGGAGGGCATCGAGACCGCGACCAAACTCGATGTCGCCGGTGCCGTGATCGACTACATCGCCAACCAGGTCGCCTTCCCCCAGATCGATGTCCGCGAACGGCTGTCGGTGTCCACCGGCTACGGGGTCGCCGAATTGGTGGTGCACGGCGACGCGAACCTGATCGGCAAGCCGCTCGGCGATTCAGGGCTGCGCGAGCGCGATATCGCCGTCCTCACCCTGCACCGGGGCGCGACGGTGATCCCCAACCCACTGCCGTACCATGTCCTGGAGGCCGACGACCGGCTGCTGTGCTTCGGGAAACTCGAGGAGATGCGGTCGCTGATACCGGCCCGGCCGCGGCGGCGGCCGCGGGTCAAGCGGTTGCCGAAGCAGCCGCTGCCCGCGCCGGAATGAGCGCTATGGCGGAGATCTCCACCCGGTGAATCCTACGATTCGTAGTAGTGGCCGCCGGATACGGCTCGTCACGCCGTACGCTGGCTTCGTGACGTTCCCGCCGGACCCCTCGACACCACTCAGCCCGCAGTTCACCGATGCGGTCGGCGAGTCGATCTCGGACTTCCTGGACCGGCAGTCGGCCATCCTGACCCGGATGGGCGCCGAGACCGAACCACTGCTGCGGATCGCCCGGAGTCTTGCCGCCGGCGGCAAGCGGCTGCGGCCCGCGTTCTGCTACTGGGGATACGTGGCCGCGGCGGGAGACCCGGATGTCGACCTGCGGGGCCGGCTGGTGCGCGCGGCGGCCAGTCTCGACCTGCTGCACGCCAGTGCGCTGGTGCATGACGACGTGATGGACGCATCCGATCTGCGGCGCGGCCGGCCGGCCGCCCACCGGCAGTTCGAGCAGCTGCACGCCGACCTGGGCTTCCTCGGCGATCCGGTGGCCTTCGGGCGCTCCGGGGCGATCCTGCTGGGAGACCTGCTGCTGATCTGGTCGATGCAGATGCTGCACGAGTCCGGGCTGGGGATGCAGGTGCTGGGCCGGGCCCTGCCGGTCGTGGAGGAGATGCGGACCGAGGTGACCGCCGGGCAGTTCCTGGATGTCGTGTCGCAGGCTCGCGACCGCTTCAGCTATCTGCCCACCGACAGCGGCTCCGACCAGAGCGCTGATGATCAACGCCGTCTGGAGCGTGCACTGGACGAGGCCAGCCGGGTGGTCGAATACAAGTCCGCCCGCTACACCGTACGGCGTCCGCTGCAGTTCGGCGCCGCCCTCGGTGGGGCCGATGATCAACTCCAGCAAGGGCTGGGCGCCTTCGGTTCTCCGATCGGCCGGGCTTTCCAGTATCGCGACGACCTGCTGGGGGTCTTCGGAGACAGTCAGCTGACCGGCAAGCCGACCGGAGATGATCTTCGGGAAGGCAAGCGTACGGTGCTGGTCGCGCAGGCGATCGCCGGCGCCGATCCGGTCGGCCGCAAGCTGCTGGAGACCCAGGTCGGCAATCCTGATCTTGATGCCGACGGGATCGCCGAGTTGCAGCAGGTGATCATCGCCTCGGGTGCCCGGGAGGCTGTGGAGAAGATGATCGACCATGATCATCAGGTGGCGCTGCAGGCGTTGGATGCCAGCCCGGTCACCGATGCCGGCCGGACCGCGCTGACTGCGCTCGCCGCCGCAGCCGTACGGCGGGAGTTCTGATCTCCGGCTATCCGGCATTCCCCTGCCAGGTCCGCCAGAGCCTGCCGTAGGTTCCGCCGGCGCGGACGAGCTCTTCGTGGGTGCCGAGTTCGACGAGTCGACCCGCATCCATCACCGCGATCCGATCGGCGTCGTGGGCGGTCTGCAGCCGGTGCGCGATCGCTATCACGGTGCGGCCGTGCAATACGCCCGCCAGGGATTGCTCCGTTTGTCGCGCGGTCCGCGGATCGAGTGCGGAGGTCGCCTCGTCGAGGATCACGGTATGGGGATCGGCGACGAGGACGCGCGCCAACGACAGCTGTTGGGCCCGGGCCCCATCGAGGATCAGCTCGGTGCCGATCTCGGTGTCCCGACCGCGGCGCAGGTCGGTCGCCCAGGTTGCTCCGACGACGGCCAGTGCGGCGATCAACTCCGCATCGGTCGCGTCCGGCCTGGCGATCAGCAGGTTGTCCCGTACGGTCTCGCGGAAGACGTGATGGTCCTGGGTGATCAGCACGACATGTGCCCGCAACTGCTCCGGCGACAGGTCGGCGACCGGCACACCGGAGATCGTCACCGAGCCGGCCCGCGGCCGGTCCAGACCGGCGAGAAGCCTTGCCAGGGTTGACTTTCCCGCCCCGGAGGCGCCGACGATCGCCAGCCGTTCGCCGGACCTGACCTGCAGGTCGATGCCCCGCAGCACATCCCGCTCGCCGGTGTAGCTGAAGTACGCGTCGGCCACCCGGAGCCGGTCGCCGCCGGTCCCGGTCCTCGGATCCGGAACGGTAGGCACAGACGCGGTGCCGGGGGTGTCGTGGATGCCGGCCAGCCCCTCCACCCGGGCGTACGAGGCACCGGCCCCCTGGAGTTGCTCGATCCAGAGCATCAGCGTGTCCAGGGGCCCACTGAGCTGGCGCAGGTATGCCGTTGCAGTCACCACGATGCCGAGGCTGACCAGACCGTCTGCGTACAGCAGGCCACCGACCAGCAATACAGCGACCACCGGCAGCACGAGCGAGATCTCCGCCGCCGGGAAGAGCACGGTCCGCAGCCGCAACGCCCGCAGCCGAGCGGACCGGGCCAGTCCGATGGCGGATTCCGACGCCTCGGTCCGGCGAGCTTCCAGACCTAGCAGTTCCACCGTCCGAGCACCCGTGGCCGTGTTGGTGACGACGTCGGCGATCTCGGCCCCGGTGGCCGCCACCGCGAGATAGGCCGGACCGGCCCCTCTCCGGTACCAGCGCACAGCGACCGCGACCCCGATCAGGCCGGCCAGGCCGCACAGCCCGAGTCGCAGGTCGAGCACCAGGGCTGCGCCGATCAGGAACACAGCGTGCAGGACCGCCACCAGCACCTCCGGCAGGGCCGAGCGCAGGGCCGCCGCAACCAGTGCTGTGTCGGTGCTCCCGCGGGAGATCAGGTCGCCCGCCGGCAGCTGATCGGCCATCCGCGGTGGCAGCGCCAGGGTCCGCCGGAGCAGACGCTCACGGACTCGGGCCGCGGCGCGTTCCCCGAGCCGGTAGCCGCTGGTGAGTGCCCACCAGGTCAGCACGATCTGGACGGCTGTGACGACCAGCGCGGCGAAAGCCAGCCGGTCGATGACGGGTAGGGCGCCGGAGGAACCGGCCTGGATGGTGTCGATGATGCGGCCCAGGAGCCAGGGAGCCACCAGCCCTGCGGCGGCGGCCAGCCCGTTGATCAGGACGACGACGATCACCGCGGGGCGCTCGGCACCAAGATCATCTACGCCGGCCGCACGAATCTCGCGCGGACCGGCAACCGGCAGTTGGCCAGCCGTGACGCTCCTCATCGCCCGTACCCCCGACTCATCGCCGTACCCCCGACGCTGCCCTGGGCGCGCGACACCAGCTCGCGGTAACCGGGGTCCCGGTGCAGCAATTCGGCATGTGCACCCACGAACGAGACCCCGCCGCCGACCAGCACGATGACCTCGTCAGCGTGATCGAGCACCAGCGGAGATGTCGTGGTGACCACCGTCGTCATGCCCTGCCTGGCCTCGCGGAGCCTGCTGATCATGGCCGCTTCGGTGTTCGCGTCGACCGCGGACGTCGGATCGACGGCGAGCAGCACGTCGGCTGCGGCGTAGACGGCGCGGGCCAGCCGGATCCGTTGTCGCTGGCCGCCGGACAGATCGCTTCCGCCGGCGGCGATGGTCCCGTCGAGACCGCCGGGCAACGCGTCGACGATGTCCTCGGCAACGGCGACCGCCAGCGCGGTACGGATCCGGTCGTCATCCGGGTCGAGCCGGCCGGCGATGATCTCGCGGACGGTGCCGCCGAACACGGCAGCGTCGTGGTCCGCGAGGACCAACCGGCTACGGAAGGTCACCCGGTCGGCGTCGGCGACCGGCACTCCGGCCCAGGTGACCCCCGTACCGGCTGCCGGTCGGCCGAGCCGCTCGATCACCGCAACCGCGTCCGAAGGCGGGCCGGCGATCAGCGCGGTCAGCAGACCCGGGCGGATGACCACGCCGGAAGCTCGATCGGCCAGCGGGCCACCGCCGGCCGGGAGCGGCAGCGGGTCAGGTCGGTCCTCGGCGACCGGCAGCCGGAGCAGGTCGATGATCCGCCGGCCGGCGACCCTGGCTCGTGCGATGTCGGCGCCGCCCTCGATGAACTGGGCCACCGGGACCACCAGCATTGCGACGTAACCGTAGACGGCGACGACGTCGCCGACGCTGATCGTCTGGCGGGCAGCCATCCGTGCCGACAGCCACACCACGACGGCGACGAACAGCGCCGGAAGCCCGGTCCCCAGGGCTCCCACCCAGCTGGCGGGGCCGGCGACCCGGTAGCCGCGCCGGGCAAGTCCTTGCGACTGCTGCTCGAACCGGTCGGCGACGAACGTCTTTCCGCCGAGCCCGTTGAGCACCCGAAGTCCGGCCAGGATGTCGACCAGGCGCATCGTCAGCTGCCCCTGATGCACACGGTAGGCGCCCGCGCTGATCATCATGCGTTGCAGCAGTGGGCCGACAACGACCGCCAGCAACGGAACCCCGGCCAGGACGACCACCGCCAGCAACGGTGAGATGCCGAAGAGCACGATCGCCACGACGATGTAGCCGACCACTGCGCCGATGCCAGGACCGGTGACCGTCAACGCCTGCGCAACCGTCGCCACGTCGCTGATGCCGACGGTCACCACCTCGCCGGTGCTCACCCGCTGCGCCAACGAGGCACCCAGCCGGGACGTGTGCGCCACCGTGGCCCGGACGGACCGGAAGGACGCGTCCATTCTGACCTTGGTCATCGTCCGATGCCGGCCGATCCCCAACAGCGCGTTCAGTACCCCGACGGCCAGCAGCACCATCGCCCACCGAACCAGGGCGGCGGTGTCACCGACGACGAACCCTTGATCGATGGCGCGGGACAGCACCCACGGCGGCACGGTAAGACCGACCGTCCAGGCGATGCCGAGCACGGTCCCCTGGGCGACGCGGCGGCCCTGGGATCGCGTCAGCCAGAGGAGGAAGCGCAGCGGACTGCCCAGATCAGCAGCCGCCGGCGGGCGCCAGGTCTCGGCTCTGGGGTCCGGCGGGCGGACGGGTGCCATCGATGGCATCCGTTACCGGGCACCCGCGCCGGCCATGCCGGAGATCCTGGCAGCTATCGACCGATACCGGAAGGCATTCGTGATCGGATTCACAAGGAGCCCCGGCGGCTGGCCGCTCTTCCCAGCCGCGGTTCGCTCAGAGGTGCGGCTCCACCAACTGGTGATAGCGCTCGGCGACCAGCGCAGCCACCTCGGCGTAGGGGGTGTTCCAGACGTCGGCGTTGAAGATCTCGCACTCGATATCGCCGGCATAGCCGGTGGCGGCGACCGCGCGGGTCAGGGGTGCGAAGTCGATGTGCCCGTCTCCCGGCACACCGCGCGCCAGCAGGTTGTCGGCCGGCATCGGAGTGATCCAGTCACAGATCTGGTAGCTGGTGATCCGATCGCTGCCCGCCCGGGCGATCTGCGCGAGCAGGTCGGGATCCCACCACAGGTGGAAGGTGTCGACCACGACACCGACCGCCTGGACAGGGAACTGTTCGGCGATGTCAAGGGCCTGACCAAGTGTGTTGATCACGGCGCGATCCGCGGCATACATGGGATGCAGCGGTTCCAGAGCCAGCCGGACGCCGGCCGCGAGCGCGTCCGGTACCAGGGCTGCCAGGGCGTCGCCGACCCGCCGCCGGGCACCAGCGAGATCACGGGAGCCGGCCGGCAGTCCGCCACAGACCAGTACCAGGGTGTCGGTGCCGAGCCGGTGCGCCTCGTCCAGCGCGCGCCGGTTGTCGTCCAGCGCCGCAGCACGCTCGGCACCTTCGAGCGCGGTGAAGAAGCCGCCCCGGCACAGGCTCGAGATCCGCAGGCCGGATTCGGCGACCAGGGCGACCGCCGTGTCCAGTCCGACCTCCTGTACGGGTTCCCGCCAGAGCCCGATGCTCCGGTAGCCGGCCTCCCGGGCGACCTGGAGGGCCTCGGCGAGCGATGCGTACTTGATCGTTGCCTGGTTGAGCGAGAAGCGACCGTGATCAGGACTCACGAGAGCGCCTCGATCCCGTTCAGCCCGAGCAGGCCGTGCCAGCGGGCGACCGCCGACTCGGGGTCGGTGAGCGTCCGCGCCTCGGCGGCGAGCCGGACGATCTCCGACAGGTGCGGCAGGCTGCGGGCGCTGTGCAATCCCCCGACCATCGCCGGGCTGGGCTGGTGCCCGTTCAGCCAGGCCAGGAAGGCGATTCCGGTCTTGTAGTAGAAGGTCGGCGCGGCGAAGATCTGCCGGGCCAGCGGCTCGGTGGGGTCAAGGATCGCGTGATATCGATCATGGTCGCCGGCGTCGAGTGCCTGGATCGCAGCCGAGGCATTGGGCGCGACAGCGGCGAAGGCGCCCAGCAGCGCATCGGAATGCCGCCGTCCGTCCCCCTCGATCAACCGGGAATAGTTGTAATCGTCGCCGGTGAACAGCCGTACGCCGTCGGGCAGCTCGGCGCGCAGGGCGATCTCGGCGGCCGCATCGAGCAGGCTCATCTTGATGCCGCGCACCCGATCGGCATGGTCACCGATGATCCGCAGCACCGTCCTGCTCGCGGCGCCGAGGTCGGCGCTGCCGAAGTAGCCGGCCAGCTGAGGATCGAAGGCCTCCCCGAGCCAGTGCAGGATGACCGGTCGATCGACCTCGGCGAGCACCCGGTCGTAGACCTTCAGATAGTCGTCTGCCGTGTGTGCAGCCCGGGCCAGATGCCGGCTGGCCATCAGCACCACGCCGGCGCCCTGCTGCTGGGCGAAGTGCAGTTGCTCCAGGTAGCCGGCCACGACCTGGTCGAAACTGATCACCGGCTCGTCGATGTGGTCGGTGTTGACCCCGACGACCACGGCATCGCCAAGATCATCGAAGCCGGACCCGGTTCTTGCCTCGGCGGTCGTGCGCTTGATCAACTCCCGGGTGGCCGCCGGGTCCAGGCCCATGTTGCGCTGGGCGGTATCCATCGCCTCGGCGACGCCCAGACCCCAGGACCACAGATGTCGGCGGAAGCCAAGGGTCGCCTCCCAGTCGATCTCGGCCGGCGCGCCCGGCACGTTGTCCGCCCAGGCCGGCGGCACCACATGCGCCGCGGCGAAGGCGATCCGCGACCGCAGCCGGCCGTTCGGCCGGGGCAGCGGCTCGAAGCTGCCGATCTCGTACGCCTCGAGCCGACCATGATCATCCAGCAGGGTGACCGCCGACATCACGACTCCTGCCGACCGGGCCGACCCGGCTCGACCTGCGTCGGCGGCACGTCGACCCGAGCGCCGGTCTGAGAGCTCCGGGCCGCGAGCTCGGCGAGCCGGACCCCGCGCGCGCCGGAGCGGAAGTCGTAGGGATGCGGACCGTCCTCGACAACGTGCCGGATGAAGTCCTCCCACTGGGCCCTGAAGGCGTTGGCCATCGGGATGGTGTCCGGCACCTCGTGCCAGTCGGCCAGATAATCGTGCTCGTCCTTGACGTCGGGATTCCAGGTCGGCCGCGGCGTCGCATTGCGCGGCTGGATCCGAGCACCGAACAACCCGACCACCGCGCTGCCGAGCGTGCCGTCGACCTGGAATTCGACCAGCTCACGTCGGTTGACCCGGACGTCCCAGCTGGAGTTGATCTGGGCGATCACGCCACCCTCGAGCTCGAAGACCGCGTAGGCCGCATCGTCGGCGGTCGCGGCGTAGGTCTTGCCCTGCTCGTCGACCCGCTCGGGGATGTGGGTCGCCGACCGCGCATACACCGACCGCACCGGACCGAACAGATTCTCCAGCACGTAGTTCCAGTGCGGGAACATGTCCATCACGATCCCGCCGCCGTCCTCGGCCCGGTAGTTCCAGCTGGGCCGCTGAGCCGGCATCCAGTCACCCTCGAAGACCCAGTAGCCGAATTCGCCGCGCACCGCGAAGATCCGACCGAAGAAGCCCGAGTCGATCAGCTGGCGCAGCTTGCGCAGGCCAGGCAGGTACAGCTTGTCGTGGACCACGCCGTTCTTCAGCCCGGCCGCCTCGGCGAGCCGGATCAGCTCTTCTGCGTCCGCGGAATTCTCCGCGACCGGCTTCTCGGCGTAGATGTGCTTGCCGGCGGCGATCGCCTTCTTGACGGCCGGCACCCGGGCACCGGTGGACAGGGTGTCGAAGTAGATGTCGACGTCCGGGTCGGCCAGCGCTGCGTCCAGATCGGTGGTCCAGTCGGCCACGTCGTGCAGGCCGGCGATCTCGGCCAGCCGGCCCGCGTTGCGGCCGACCAGGACGGGCCGGACGTTGACGCGCCGGCCGCTGGCCAGCTCGACCCCGCCGTCGGCCCGGATCGCCAGCAGGCTACGCACCAGGTGCTGCCGGTAGCCCATCCGCCCCGTTACGCCGTTGACGATGATCCCGACTTCATTGGTTGTCACGTTTGACTCTCTCTGGGTCGTGAAGGTTGCCGGATCTGAAAAGCAGGCTGGAAAGCGCTTGCCACAGTACTGGTCCGTTATTCGACGCGTCAATCGGCGTGACCAGTTGACGAGATGGGAAAGCGTGTGTCTAGGGTGGAGGCGTGACGGACACCGACCAACCGGCGGGGTCCGGTGAAGAGTTCATCCCGCCGGCTCATATGGCCACGCTCAGCGACGTGGCGCGCGAGGCAGGCGTGTCCTTGGCCACCGCATCCCGCTCCCTCAACGGATCGAGCCGAACCGTACGGGAAGAATATCGCCAGCGGGTGCTGGCGGCTGCCCATCGGCTGAACTACTCCGCCAACCATTCGGCGCAGGCGGTCGCCCGCGGGACCAGTCAGACCATCGCGCTGATCGTGTCGGACATCGCCGACCCGTATTTCTCCTCGATCGCCTCGGGCGTGATGCGGGCCGCCGAGGACCAGGGTCTGGTCGTCACGATGTCGATCACCGAACGCCGGCCCGAGCGCGAGGCGGAACTGGTCCGGGCGATGCGGGGCATGCGACCACGGTCGCTGATCATGGTCGGCAGCCGGCGCAACGACCCCAGGGCGAGCCGGGAGCTGGAGGCCGAGCTGGCGGCGTACGAACGATCCGGCGGACGGGTGACCATGATCGCCCAGCCCACCATGGCCTTCCGGACGGTGGCGATCGGCAACGTCGGGGCTGCGGCCGAACTGGCCGGCCAGCTGGTCGGCCTCGGCTACCGGTCGATGGCAGTGCTGGGCGGTCCGGAGCAGCTGTTGACCGCGCGGGACCGGGTGGAAGGATTCGTCGGCCGCTGTGCCGAGCTCGGGGTCGAGATCCACCAGCGGAGGATCGTGCACGGCGACTTCACCCGGGACGGCGGTTTCGTCGCCGCTGCCGAGTTGCACCGCCGGGACTTCGCCGACGTCGATCTCGTCTTTGCCGTCAACGATGTGATGGCCGTCGGCGCGATGGCGTACTTCCGCACGGCAGGGCTGGTGCTCGGCCGCGATCTGGCGATCGCCGGCTTCGACGACATCGAGACCCTGCGCGACGTCTCCCCCGCACTGACGACGGTCGCCCTCCCGTTGCAGGAGATCGGCCGGACAGCCGTCGAACTGGCACTGGAGGCAGGCAACAACCATCGGGTGGTACCGATCGAGGGTTCGGTGATCATCAGGGAAAGCACCCCGCGCCGTACGTGAGCGGGTGCTAGGTTGGACGGTGAGCGCGTCAGGGCGCCACCACGTTCCGCGGACAGGGCACTGCCCACCTGAGTTTCGATGATCTTTGGTCGATGAGTTCCCGACTCCAGACCCGACCGGCGGACACGGGATCGGAGCCGAGGAGCCGTCATGACCGCACCACTGCCTTCGCCACTGTCCGCATCAATGCCCGCACGTCCGCGCAACCTGCCGGAATTCCCCACCCTGGAACGGATGCGGGCCGAGGCCCGGAGACTCCAGCGTGGACTCGGTTCCGGTGATCAGAAATCTCTGGCGCTGGCCAGGACGTACGCACCACCTGGCCGTGATCTTGAGCTCGGCAAGCCGTCGCTGGCAACTGCTCAATGGCTGCTGGCCCGCAGCTACGGGTCGCCGAGTTGGCCCCGCCTCAAGCGCCGGATCGAGTTGATCATGGAGTACACCCGGGCGCCGGAACCGGCCGGGGACGAGCCCGAGTCCGATGACCCGGCCGGTCTGGCTGATCATCTACTGCGGCTGGGCGTGCTCAACTACACCCGGGACCGGGATCGCTCGTTCGCGACGGCACACGACCTGCTGGCACGACATCCGGAGCTGGCCACGGCCGACGTCTTCACGATGGCCGTGACCGGAGCGGCCGGCCGGCTGCGTACGGCGCTGGCCGACGATCCTGCAGCAGCGAACCGGACCGGCGGGCCGTACGACTGGCCGCCGCTGCTCTATCTCACCTCCGGCCGCATCAGCAACGGCCCGTCGGCTGTCGCGACCACCCGGGTGCTGCTGGCCGCCGGCGCCGACCCGGATGCCGGATACCTGTGGCACGGCATGACGTCAGCCTTCACCGCGCTGACCTGCGTGCTCGGTGGCGGCGAGCAGGGCCAGCCGCCGCATCCGGCAGCGATCGAGATCGCCCGGCTGCTGTTGGAGGCCGGTGCGGATCCCAACGACAACCAGGCCCTCTACAACCGCTGGTTCTCCCCGAACAGCGATCATCTGGAGTTGCTCTTCCGCTACGGCCTGGGCACCGACCGGCCGAGCGTCTGGCGGGACCGGCTCGGGCCGGGGTATCCGACCAATGAGGAGATGCTCGGCGAGCAGCTGAGCTGGGCGGCCGACCACGGTTTCACCGACCGGGTCCGGTTGCTGCTGGACCACGGGGTCGATCCCGATACCCGCGGCTACCACCCGATCTACGGCGATCGGTCGGCGGCCGAACTGGCTGCCGCCGCCGGCCACGACGATATCGTCGGGATGCTCGGGGGCTGATCAGCTCTGGTCGGCAAGCGCGGCGAAGGTAAGCCGGGTCAGCTCGGGGTCGGTGGCCCAGACCTCCCGGAGTCGCTGGGAAAGCCGCAGCGCCATCCGGTGCGGATCCTCGGCAAGGGTCAGCGTCTCGCCGACGGCGATCCGCCGGGCGCCGGCGGCGATGGCCTGCTCCAAGCGGTCGGCGTCGAATTCGCCCGCGGCGTACCAGGGCTTGGAATCGAGCGCGTCGACCGGCGCGACCTCGGCGGCGGTGGTGACCAGGTCGAGATCTGATCCAGCGGCGACCAGCAGGAAGTCGATGCTGGGATCCCCGAGCAGGCGGTGCAGATCCTCGGCGTCCCGGGCCGTACTGCCAAGCCGGGTGAAGCGCCCCAGTCCGGCGCGGAAGTCCGCGAGCCCGGCGGTGTCGGGTGCCTGCGACAGCCAGACCGTATCGGCCCCGAAATCGGCCGCGAGAGCGGCCGAGTCGCTGACCATCACCAGGTGCCGGTGCCGGGCGGCAACGTCCCAGGCTGTCCGCAGCGCCGCCAGTTCGGCCTCGTGCTCCAGGCCGGGCTCGTGGATCTGCACGATGTCGACCCCGCCGGTCACCGCCGCCTCCAGGAATTGGCGGAGGTCACCGCTCCGAGTGCGCGCGTCGGTCCTCAGCAGTAGCCGGGCGAGTTTCACCTGGGCCCCGACACCGATGAGGACGTTCACCCGCACACCTTACTGACAGGTAGTCCGCCCGTGAACGGGCAGGATCAGCGCTTCAGCTCCGGCCGAGCCGCCGGTCGATCACCGCGTGGTGCCGGGGCTGCCGGGACGGTGCTCACGGGTGCCGTGCAAGGTGTGATGGCCGCGGTCGTGGTAGATCAGCGGAAGATCGTCAGACCGCACCTCGGTCTGCAGCACGTCCAGGATGATGAGGAAGCTCGAGCCAACGGGGATCCGCCGGGCGACCCTGGCCCGCAGCCAAGCGTGCGAATCGTCCAGCACCGGCTCGCCCGTCTCCAGCCGGCTCCAGCCGCCGGCAGCGAACCGGTCGATGTCGGTCGCCGCGAACCGCAGCGATATGTCAGCCTGATCAACAGTCAGAAAGTTGATCACCAGTGATTCGCAGCGAGCGATTGCCGGCCATGAGCGGGAGGTCGCCGCCAGGGAGAATGCGACCGATGGCGGCGCTGCCGAGACGGAGATCACCGAAGTCGCGGTGAATCCGACGGGCTCGCCGTCGGCGTTGTTCAGGGTGATCACCGAAACACCAGCGGGGTGCCGGCGGAAGATCTGCTTGAACGCGTCCGCCGTCACCTGGTTCTCCGTCGCCGGATCCGGGCTCCGGGCCTGATCCGCGTCGGCCGGGGAGTCCCCGCCGTGCGGTTGGGCTGCCATCGTGCCTGTCCCCCTGGTAAGTGCCGGAGCCGGTTCGCGATATCGGCGTCACCGCCGTGCTGCCCTTCGCGACCAACGCAGTGATGGTAGTTGGTGCACCTCCTGCGGTGTCTGTTGAGGGGTGATAGCCAGGAGTGGGCACTCCTCAGAGCAAGTCTGAGTTCGGACTTCGACTGCGCCTGGAAACGTCCTGGGCGGCGCGTTGAGCCGGGAATCGTTGAATTGCCGCCATACACTCAGGCCTGGGTCCCGCGAAGACCCGCCCCTTCCCCACACGCACCTGGAGCAGGCGTGACGATGACGATGAGCACGAGCGACCCCCTGGTCGGCCGTGTTCTCGACCGCCGCTACCAGATCATCGAGCGGGTCGCCCGCGGCGGCATGGCCACCGTCTATCGGGCCAACGACACCCGGCTGGACCGGATCGTCGCCTGCAAGGTGATGCACGTCGGACTGGGTGACGACGAAGACTTCACCCGCAAGTTCGACCGCGAGGCGCGTGCTGCCGCCCGGCTCTCCCACCCCAACGTCGTCTCGGTCTTCGACCAGGGCAACGACCTCGGCCGGCCGTACATCGTGATGGAGCTGGTCGAAGGACGCACGCTGCGCAGCGTGATCGCCCGCGAGGCACCGCTCAATCCGCTCCGCGCCCTGGCCCTCATCGAGCCGGTGCTCAGCGCGCTCGCGGCTGCCCACGACGCCGGTCTGGTGCACCGTGACGTCAAGCCCGAGAACGTCCTGATCTCCGACCGTGGCCAGCTCAAGGTGGGCGACTTCGGCCTGGCCCGCGCGGTCACAGGCCAGACCTCGACGGCGACGGCGGGCCTGCTGATCGGGACGGTCTCCTATCTGCCCCCTGAGCTGGTGCTGACCGGCAAGGCGGATGCCCGCTCCGACGTCTACAGCGCCGGCGTGGTGCTCTTCGAGCTGTTGACCGGCCGCAAGCCGCACACCGGCGAGACGCCGATCCAGGTTGCCTACGCCCACGTCCACAACGACGTACCGGCACCCTCGAGCCTGCCCACCGCCGGTCCGATCCCGGACTACCTGGACGGACTGATCGCCCGCGCCACCGCCCGCAACGCCGACGCCCGGCCGCATGACGCCCGAGTGATGCTGACCCAGGTCCGGCGGGTGAAATCCGCGCTCCAAGCCGGGATCCCGGCCGATCCTGAGCTGACCGAGGACCTGACCGTCCCGCTGCGGACCCTGCGGCTGCATGCCGAGGCCGCGGGCCGGCCGGCCGATGCAGCCGAGTTGGAGGACGGCTGGGCGCCGACGACGGCGATCGCCGCCGACATCGAGGCGGCGATCAGCGAGGACTCCGGGGACCCGGTCACCGGGGATGCCGCGGATTCGGCAGCGTCCTCGGGGACCGGTCGCCCCTCGAGGGTCACCTATGTCGACGACGAGTATGTCGACGACGAGCCGCCGACCGTCGACGAGCCCGAGCACACGCCGACCGACATCCGCTTCCTCAGCCGGCCGTCGGCACCGTCCCGGACCTCGCAACTGCCCGGCCAACTCCCCGCGCAGGTCAGGCCGGTGCCGCCGAACCGGCCACGGCACCCGTCCCGGCACCGGGCCCGCGGCTGGGTCGCGCTGATCATCGTCCTGGTCCTCGCCGCCCTCGCGGGGGTCGGCGTCTGGTATTACACCAAGGGCCGCTTCACCACCACTCCCGGACTCACCTCGCTGCCGCAGACCAAGGCGTCGTCGATCGCCAAGGAGTCCGGCTTCACCGTCTCCAGTAGCCAGAGCTATTCCGAGACGGTTCCCAAGGGCGAGGTGATCCAGACAAAACCGCGGCCAGGCGGCCAGATCCTGCGCGGGGCGAAGATCCAGCTGATCGTGTCCAGGGGCCCCGAGCGCTATCCGATGCCCAAGATCGTCGGCCTGTCCGAGGACGACGCCAAGGCCGCGCTCGGCAAGGGCCATTTCGACGTCGGATCGATCGGCAAGAAATACAGCGAGTCGGTCGACAAGGGCAAAGTGCTCAGTGCCTCCGACGATCCGGGCACCGAACTCAAGCGCGATACCAAGATCAATTTCGTGGTGTCGGCTGGCCGGCAGCCGATCGCGATCACCGACTACACCGGCAAGGACGCCGACTCAGCGGCCGCCGCCCTGAAGAAGGCCGGTTTCAGTGTCGCCGTCAGCTCCCAGTACTCGGACTCGGTGCCGGCCGGATCGGTGATCAGCCAGTCACCCAAGGATGGAACCGGTTTCCGGCATGATCACATCAAGTTGATCAAGTCCCTCGGCCCGGAGATGGTCGAGGTCCCCAACGTCAAGTCGATGGGCGTCCAGGCTGCCAAACAAGTCCTTCAGCAGAAGGGATTCAAGGTCGCCACGTCGCACTCCAGCATCCTCTGGCTCGGACTGGGCTACGTCGCCTCGACTGATCCGAAGGCGGGAACGTCAGCACCCAAGGGATCGACGATCACGCTCAACCTGGTCTAGCCGAAGGTCCGGGCGATCGACTATCGGGATCACCAACGCGAGTGCACGGCCTCGCGGAAGTACAGGTCGTAGAGCTGGCGGACACCGCGCTCGAAGAGCGGGCCGAGCTCGGGCACATCGGCGACCGACGCATTGGCTCGTGCCTGGGACACATCCCGGGCGCCGGGGATCACCGTGGTCACGCCGGGCTGCTGGATGATCCAGGCCAGTGCCGCCTTGGCAGGCGTGAGCTCCAACTCGTCGAACGGGGGCTCGGCGGCGAACTCCGCGACCTCCTCGGTGAATTCCTGGGCCGCGGCAACGCCCACCGCATAGTCCACGCCGGAGAAGGTCTCACCGACGTCGAACGCCTCCCCGTGCCGGTTGTAACTGCGATGATCGGTCGGGGCGAAAGTGGTCGAGGTCGTGTAGCGGCCGGACAGCAACCCACTGGCCAGCGGCACCCGGGCGATGATGCCGACCCCGGCAGCCTCGGCTGCGGGCAGAACCGCGTCCAGCGGCTTCTGACGGAAGAGGTTGAGGATGATCTGGACACTGGCCACATGAGGCCGGGCGATCGCGGCCAGGGCCTCGGCCGCGGTCTCGACGCTGACGCCGTAGTTCTTGATCACCTGCTCGTCGACCAGTCGATCAAGCGCGTCGAAGACCCGGTCGTCGGAGTAGACCGGCGCCGGCGGGCAGTGCAGCTGCACCAGGTCGATGACGTCGACCCCCAGGTTCGTACGCGACCGGTCCAGCCAGCTGCGGAAATTCTGCAGTGTGTAATTCTCGGGCACCTGGTCGACCCGCCGGCCGATCTTGGTCGCCACCAGCAACTCGCCACCGGGGTTGGATCCCAGGAACTTGCCGATGATCGTCTCGCTACGCCCGTCGCCGTACACATCGGCGGTGTCGAAGAACGTCACGCCTGCCTCGACGGAGGCTTCCAGCAGGGCCAGGCCGTCGCTCTCGCTGACGTCACCCCAGTCGGTGCCCAATTGCCAGGTGCCGAGTCCGACCACCGACACCGGCCGGCCGGTACGCCCGAGAATGCGTTGCTGCACGAGTGTTTCTCCGATCAGTAGGTGATCAGTACGAGATCAGTAGCTGGTCGCGCCGGCACCGCGGAGATCGGTCAGCTGGGTCGGCGTCATGGCCGAGATCCGCCCGACCATCATCGCCCTGCCGGTCTCGCTGAGCAGCGCGTCGTGGATCGGGAATCCCCGGCCGGCGCCGACCGCGCGGGCGAAGTCGATGCCCTCCTTCAGCGCACCCCACGGCCCGAAGGACGGGTAGGCGAGGATGTCAACACCCTGCGGTGCGTACTCGTAGGAGTCACCCGGGTGAAACAGCGTCGGTTCGCCCTCGGCACTGAGCAGGAAGCCGACGTTTCCCACCCTCGGGATGTCCCGGTGGATGATCGCATGCTGTCCCCCGGCGGCGGTGATCGTCACCGATCCGATGGCGATCTTGTCGTCCGGCGCCAGCACCCGGGCACCCGGCAGCTCCGGGACCCGGCCGACGCCGGCGACCTCCGTACCGGCCAGGTCCAGGATCGACGGCTCGACGACGAGCGCCGCCCCCGGATTGGCCTTGATCAACGCCGGCACCTGCTCCGGGTCGAGATGATCAGCGTGCTGATGGGTCACCAGGATGGCGTCAAGATCAACAAGATCCTGCCAACCGGCCTCCATGTTGCCCGGATCGATCAGGATCCGTGCGTCGCCGGTCTCGACCAGCACGGCAGCGTGTCCCAGATGCGTGATGTTCACAACGGCAGACTAACCAGCGCCCGGTACGCACTGGTCAGGGGCCCTTCGACAGGCTCAAGATCGGGGACGTCAGGCGAGCAGCGACCCGAGGACCTTGCCCGCCGTCCGGCAGTCCCCCTCGTCGACGTCCAGGTGCGCCACGGCCCGCAGCGTCCGCGGCCCGAGCTGGGAGACGCGGATCCCCTGTTCAGCGGCTGATTCTGCGACGGCACCGGCATCGTGGTCCCCGGTGTCGAAGACCACGATGTTGGTCTGCACGTCGTCGGGCGTGATCGCCGCCGGAGCCAGTGCTGCCAGCTCATCGGCGAATGCCCTGGCCGCGACATGATCATCGGCGAGCCGGGCGAGCTGGTTGTCCAACGCGTACAGCGCGGCAGCCGCCAGCACACCGGCCTGCCGCCATCCGGCGCCCATCCGCTTGCGGACGATCCGGGCCCGGGCGATGTTGTCAGCCGAGGACACCAGCACCGATCCGATCGGCGCCCCGAGACCCTTGGAGAAGCAGACGCTGATGGTGTCGTACAAAGCACCGTAGGACTCCAGCGGCACTCCGGTGGCGATGTGGGCGTTCCACAACCGGGCGCCGTCGAGATGGCGCTTGATCCCGTACTGCTGGCACAGCTCGGAGATCTCGACGAGATTCTGATAGGGCTGGATCTTGCCGCCGGCGTAGTTGAGGGTGTTCTCGATCGCGACCGCGGCAGTGCTGACGTGGTACGGCCCGCCGCCGACCGAGATCAGCTCCGCGATCCGGTCGGCATCGGCCAGCCCGCTCGGGGATGAGAAGGTCCGGGTCGTCACCTGTCCGACCGCCGCGTGCGCGCCCATCTCGGCTCGGACGATGTGGGCCTGGACGTCGCAGAGCACCTCGGTCCCCGGCTCGACCAGCATCCGCACGCCCAGCTGGTTGGACAGCGACCCGGTCGCGCAGAACAGCGCTGCCTCGTGGCCGAAGAGCTCCGCGGCCCGGGACTCCAACTCATGGACCGTCGGGTCCTCGTCGTAGACGTCGTCGCCGACCGGCGCCGTCGTCATCGCCTCCAGCATGCCCGGCGTCGGCCGGGTCAGGGTGTCACTGCGAAGATCAATAGCAGGCACGGGCACTCCGATCGATCGCCGGGAATCCGACGGTGAGGACGAGGGCATGTTGATCATGGTCCGCGCCGACCTCGATCACGCCAACAGGATAGTGCCCGGGCCCGGACGGCCCTTAGGCAGGGACAGTGGTCATCCGGCGGCGGACATGCTCCAGAGCCGCGTCCAGCGCGGTCTCCAGCGGCGTGACGTCGCGCTCCAGCTGGGTCAGCAACAGGCCGCCCTGCAGCGAGGTGAGCAACACCACGGCCAACTGCTCGGGGTCGGCGTCGGCCGCCAGAACGCCGCGCTCGGCCATCGCCAGCAGACCCGAGCGCAATCCGGCCGACCAGCGCCGGAAGCTGAGGGCGAGCTGCAGCCGGGCGGCATCGTCGGTCTCGGCCAGCTGCCCGCTCAATGAGGCGATCGGACAGCCGCCGCGGCAGTTGAGCTCCTTCTGGTGATTGACCGCGTAGTCCCGCCAGTCCCGCAGTCCCTCCCAGGTGTCCAACCGGGAGAAGATCGGTTGCTGCGGTTCGAGCACGGCATCGGTCTGGTGGTCGATGACGGCCCGGATCAGCTCCGACTTGTCGGAGAAGTAGTGGTAGATCTGGCTGTTGCTGACCCCGGCTGCGATCCGGACGTCCTCGATCGTCGTCTGGGCCACACTGTTCTCGAACATCAGATCCGCCGCCACGGCCACGATGTGCGCCCGGGTGCGCTGACCCTTCGGCGTCAGTCCGGCCGGGTCCGAGGTCCGTGATCTGGTCATGCGCCCACTCTACGTGTTTTGGCATTGCTATTCCATTTTTGTTCGATGATTCTGGCCTGGTCATGCCATTCCGTGAAAGGACCAGAATCTCCATGAGCATCCAGCACAAGACCGCTCTGATCACCGGCGGGAACAGCGGCATCGGTCGTGCGACTGCCGTTGCCCTGGCCGCCCAGGGCCTCCAGGTGGTCATCTCCGGACGCGACGCCGGACGCGGCGAACAGACCGTCGCCGCGATCCACGAATCCGGCGGCAGGGCCGAGTTCATCTCCGCCGACCTGGGCGACGAGGCATCGGCCCGGCAGCTGGCCAGGCAGGCCACTGCCCTGGCTGACGGGACCGTCGACATCCTGGTCAACAACGCCGGCATCTTCCCGTTCGGTCCGACCGAGGCAGCTACCGAGGCCGACTTCGATTCGGTGTTCGCCGTCAACGTCAAGGCGCCGTTCTTCCTGGTCGCCGAACTCGCACCGTTGATGGCCGCACAGGGCTCGGGCTCGATCATCAACGTCACCACGATGGTGGCCGAATTCGGTGCGGCCAACATGGCGCTCTACGGCGCGAGCAAGGCGGCACTGCGGTTGCTGACCAAGTCCTGGGCGGCCGAGTTCGGGCCGGCGGGCGTACGCGTCAACGCCGTCAGCCCGGGGCCGACGCGGACCGAGGGCACCGCGGTGATGGGCGATGCACTCGACCAGTTGGCGGCCATGGCGCCGGCCGGTCGGCCCGGTACTCCGGAGGAGATCGCCTCCGCGATCAGCTACCTGGCCTCCGATGCCGCGAGCTTCACCCACGGCACGGTGATCCACGTGGACGGTGGCCGGGTCGCCGCCTGAGACTCGATGCCGGCCAGGAGCGTCAGCCGGCGTGGCCCGTCAGCGGGACCCTCAGGCCCACAACGCCGGGGCGGTGGTCGCCACAGCGGCGTCCGCTCCCCGGCTGTTGCGGGACTGCACCAGCCGCTCGGCGACCTGGAAGGCCAGCTCCAACGACTGGTTACGGTTCAGCCGCGGGTCGCACAGCGTCTCGTACCGGCTGGACAGGTCGGCCTCGACCAGCTCCTGGGCGCCACCGACACATTCGGTGACGTCGTCACCGGTCAGCTCGATGTGCACGCCGCCCGGCCAGGTGCCGAGCTCGTCGTGCACGTCGAAGAAGCCGTTGACCTCGTCGATGACGTCGGAGAACGCCCGGGTCTTGTAGCCGTTGGCACTCTCGAAGGTGTTGCCGTGCATCGGATCGCAGACCCAGGCCACCTGGCGACCGCTCGCGGTCACTTTCTCCACGACGTCCGGCAGCAGGTCGCGGATCTTGCCCGCGCCCATCCGGGTGATGAAGGTGATCCGGCCGGGCTCGCCGTCGGGATCGATCCGGTCCGCGAGCTCCAGTGCGGTATCGGCCGAGGTGGTCGGACCGAGCTTGACGCCGATCGGGTTACGGACGTGCCGCATCAACTCCACGTGAGCACCGTCCAGCTGCCGGGTCCGCTCGCCGATCCAGACGAAGTGCCCGGAGGTGTTGTACGGCCGGTGGGTGCGGGAGTCGATCCGGGTCATTGCGTGCTCGTACTCCAGGCTCAGCCCCTCGTGGCTGGAGTAGAAGTCAACGGTCCGGGTCTGCTCGCTGACGATGCCACAAGCCTCGATGAAGGCCAGCGCCCGCTCGATCTCGGCGGTCAGCTGCTCGTAGCGGACCCCGGCCGGGCTGTTGCGGACGAAATCGGAATTCCACGAATGCATGGTCCGCATGTCGGCGAACCCGCCCTTGACGAAGGCGCGGACCAGATTGAGCGTGGCCGACGAGGCGTTGTAGACGCCGAGCAGCCGCTGCGGGTCGTGCTTGCGGGCCTCCTCGGTGAAGTCGAAGCCGTTGACCGCATCACCCCGGTAGGCCGGCAGCGTCACGCCGTCGCGGGTTTCGGAATCGCTGCTGCGGGGCTTGGTGTACTGGCCGGCCATCCGGCCGACCTTGACCACCGGCACCTGCGCAGCGTAGGTCAGCACCAAGGACATCGACAGCAGAGTGCGCAGCTTGTTCTGGATGTTGGCCGCGGTCACGCCGGCGAACGTCTCGGCGCAATCGCCACCCTGCAACAGGAACGCCTTGCCCGCCGCTACCCCGGCCAGCTTCGTCCGTAGCTCGTCGCACTCGCCGGCGAAGACCAGCGGCGGCAGCCGGCGGAGCTGGCGTACGACATCGGTCGCCTCGCCAGGGTCGGCATAGGTGGGCTGCTGGAGCGGGTTCAGCGCGTGCAGATCCTTCAGGGTGGGCAGACTCGGCAGCTCGGGCACGGGCCAAGCCTAATCGCGGTCCGGCTGCTGGGCCGCATCCGTACGACCCTGATCTGCCGGGGCGTCCTCGCGTGCGGAGGTCGCGTAGCTGTCGACATAGGTCTGCCCGGACAGCTCCATGATCGCGTACATGATCTCGTCGGTCACTGAGCGCAGGATGAACCGGTCGCTCGACAGTCCGCGGTAACGGGTGAAGTCCAGTGGTTTGCCGAATCTGACCGTCGGGCTGGCCACCCGGGCGAGCACCCGTCCGGGTGGTGCGATCCGATCGGTCCCGATCACCGCGCACGGGATCACCGGGACGCCACCGTCGAGCTTCTGGGCGGCCTCCAGGGCCAGCCGTGCGACGCCGGTCCGGCCCTTGTAGAGCCGGCCGTCGTGGCTGCGGGTGCCCTCGGGGAAGATGCCGAACAGTTCGCCCCGCTCGAGCACCTTGAGACCTGCGGCCAGCGCGGATTCACTGGCCCGGCCGCCGCTGCGGTCGACGGGCACCTGGCCGGTGCCGCGGAAGAACTTCCGCTGGGCCCAGCCACGGATCCCGGAACCGGTGAAGTAGTCCGACTTCGCCACGAACGTGACCCGGCGGTCCAGCACCAGTGGCAGGAACAACCAGTCGGCGTAGGACAGGTGGTTACAGGCCAGGATCGCCGGCCCGTGCTCCGGCACGTGCGCCACGCCCTCGGCCATCGGCCGGAAGACCCGGTCGACCGGCGGGCCGACGACGATATTGCGGAGCATCCAGTAGAGCATCGCCCCGGGCGTGGACTCCTCGTCCTCGGGCCCGCGCAGCTTGTCCGGAACGCTGATCGAATCGACCCGGTCGCGAACGACGTCGCGCACCTCACTGACCTGCGGCAGGTCGCGTACCCTCCGGGGCAGCCGGTCACGAAAGGCCATCAGGCCGCCTCGGCCTCCGTGCCGGGGACCGACGGCGCCGGCCGGCCGTAGCCGGGTCGCGGCAGCACCGGCGCGGTGACCTGATCGATCGGCACCCCACGCCGCAGCTCCGCCTTGACCGCCGAGACATAGCTGTCGACGTACGTCTGGCCCGACAGCTCCATGATCGCGTTCATCACCTCGTCGGTGATCCAGCGCAGGGTGTCGCGGTCGTTGCCGGCGCCGCGATAGCGGGAGAAGTCCAACGGCTTGCCGATCCGGATCCCCGGCCGGACCAGTCGCGGGATCCCCAGCCGGCCCCTGGAGAAGTGGGTGTCGAAGACCGCGACCGGAACGATCGGAGCGCCGGTCTGCAGCGCCAACCGGGCCGCACCGGTCCGACCCTTGTAGAGCCGCCCATCGGGTGACCGGCCGCCTTCGGGAAACATGATCACCACGCTGCCGTCGCCGAGCACCTTTGCGAAGGCAGCCATGTCGTCGGCGCTGGCCTTGCCGCCGGACCGGTCCAACGGGAGCATCTTGATCGCGTTCAGGAACCAGCGGAAGATCCAGCCCTTGAAGCCGCTCATGGTGAACAGCTCGATCTTCGGGGTGAACACCAGCCGGCGTTTCAGGATCGCCGGCAGCAGCACGGTCTCGCCCTCCGACAGATGGTTGGAGACCATGATCGCCGCCCCGGTGCCGGGGAGGTTGTCCTCGCCCTGGACCCAGGGCCGCCACCACGCCGAGAACAACGGCTGGGCGACCAGGGTCTTCAACAACCAGTAGAGCAAGTCCCCTCCTGGGGCCAGGTGATCGGGCCGGGTGATCGCGCCGGGCGATCCGGAGCGGAACGGTCGCCTAACACTAGTGTGCCGCAGCCGTAACGCCGCAAGACGGAGTGACCGGTGGGCTCGGGCGGCGACTTGGGGTGGGCGGACACTACGCTGCCGCCATGAGGCTGTTGCCGCACCGGCGCGCGGAGATACCGACGACCGAGGTCCGGCCCGGTGCGGAGGCGTACGTCGGCGGGGACGGTGAGACCGGCGTGCTGCTCTGCCACGGCTTCACCGGCTCGCCTGCCTCCTTGCGACCCTGGGCCGAGCACCTGGTCCGAGGGGGCTTCCGGGTCAGCGTGCCCCGGCTGCCCGGGCACGGCACCAGCTGGCAGGAGCTCAACCAGACCGGCTGGCCGGACTGGTATGCGACCGTCGAGCGAGCCCTCGGCGAGTTGACCGCGCAGTGCCGCACCGTCGCTGTGGGCGGTCTGTCGATGGGCGGCGCCCTCGCGCTGCGGTTGGCCGAACTGCACGACGACCGGATCGCCGGGCTGGTGCTGGTCAACCCGGCGCTGCATCTGACCGACGCCCGGCTGGCGGTGCTGCCGGTGCTGAAGCACTTGACGCCGTCGGTGGCCGGGATCACCAACGACATCGCCCGACCGTTCAGCGACGAGATCGGCTATGACCGTACGCCGTTGAAGGCGCTGGCCTCGATGCTGGAGCTGTGGGAGATCACCATCGCCCGGCTGCAGCGGGTCCGCCAGCCGATCCTGCTCTTCCGCTCGGTCCACGATCACGTCGTCGACCCGGCTTCGGCACGGATCCTGCACGAACGGGCGCAGGCGCCGATCACCGAACGGCTGCTGCAGCAGAGCTTCCATGTCGCGACGCTGGACTACGACGCCGAGGAGATCTTCACCGGGTCCGCGGAATTCATCCGTGCGCTCCCCGGCACCGTTGGCTAGTCTGAGGATCCGATCCGGTCGTCCCGATCGGCCGCCCACGTCGTACGGAGGAATCCATGGCTGCGAAGAAGCCGCAGAAGAAGTCGGCCGCGCAGGATTCGGGGGACGTGAAGTCGAGGATGCTGGCCGCGCTGGAGGCCAAGAACAGCCGTGCCAAGGATGTACCCCACGACAATCCTGCGGCGAAGTTGAAGGCCAACGGCCCCGAGGTCGTCGGCGGCGCCCCCAAGATGCACCGCCGCAAGTCGGGTTAGGCCGGACCGGGCCCAGGTCTCGCTCAATCGCCCCAGCGCTTGGCGGCCACCTGACGGAGCGGGCCGGGATCCTTGCGGGGACGCTCCCGCCGGACGCGGCGGCGGCGCGGCCAGAAGCCGCCGATCACGGTGCCCGGAGGCTCGATCAGGGAGTGCCGCGCGAGATCGGCCGCGCCCACCAGACCGGCGTCGTTGCGGAAGTGGGCCAGCTCGATACGCGCCTGCGGCCGGAAGCCACGGCCGGTGAGGGTCCGCTCGAACGCCTCCCGGGTGGGCGTCAGCAACAGGTCGCCGGCCGCGCTGACTCCGCCGCCGACGACCACCAGCTCCGGATCCAGGGCGGCGGCCAGGTTGGCGATCCCGACGCCGAGGGAACGGCCGATGTCGGCGAGCAGCTCCCGGGCCAGCGGCTCACCGGCGACCGCCGCCTCGGTGATCGCCGGACCGGTGATCGAGTCCGGACCACCGACCGACTCGACCAGGCCCTGGACGACCGGCGAGCCGGAGGCGATCAGGGCCTTGGCGTCGCGGACCAGAGCGTTGCCGCTGGCGTACTGCTCCCAGCAGCCACGGTTGCCGCACTCGCACAGGTGTCCGCCGGGAACGGTGATCATGTGGCCCCATTCCCCGGCCATCCCGTAGCTGCCCCGGAAGAGTTGGCCGTTGAGGACCAGGCCGCCGCCGATCCCGGTACCGAGGGTGATGCAGACCATCACCGATGCCCCGGCTCCGGCACCGAACCGGTATTCGGCCCAGGCGGCGGCATTGGCGTCATTGTCGACGATCAGCGGCAGGTCGATGCGTTGCTCGAGTTTGGCCTTCAACGGCTCCTGGCGCCAGGCCAGATGCGGTGAGAAGCGGACCACCGACTGATTGGTGTCCACCCAGCCGGCCGCACCGATCCCGACGGTCTCGACCAGGTGCCGGCTGCGCAGGTCCCCGACCACGGCGGTGATCGTGTCCTCGACCGCCAGCGGGCTGTGCGAGGGAGTCGCGGCCAGCACCCGTTCGACGATCCGGCCGGCGCCATCGACGACCCCGGCGGCCACCTTGGTACCGCCGATGTCGACACCGATGCTGTACGGCGCCGGTTGCGCCCCCAGCCTGGCGCCACGGGAAGTGGGCCGGGCCGAGGTCCGTGCCGATGCCCTGGCAGCCGCTCTGGGCACCCTGGGTCGTACGGCCCGGACGTCGGCGTCGGTACGGTCCGTGGCCCGCGCCACTACCGGTCACCCACCCGGGCGACCTGCGTTCTGAGTCCCTTGAGTGCGGTATCGATGATCGTCTTCTCCGCGGTTCGTTTGAGGAGTCCGGGCAGTGGCATCTTCACATCGACGCTCAGCGTGTAGGTGACCCTGCTCCCCGACCCCGCCGGCTCCACCGCGTACGACCCATCCATGGCGGTGAGCGTACGGCCTGTGATCAGTTTCCAGCTGACCTCGTGCTCAGCCCAGTCATAGCCGACCGTGTAGTCGTCGGAGAGCAGCCGGTGCTGCAACACCATCCGTACGGTGGCGGGACGGCCTTGCGCGTCGGTCTCGAGCACCTCGACCGTGGTGAGCGAATCCACCCACTCCGGATAGTGGTCGAGATCGGCGATCACGGACATGACGCGATCTGGACTCGCCGGGATCTCGATCCGGGACGATGTTTGAGCCATCTGTTGCTGTCCGCTTCCTGCCGCTGCACATTGCTCGACCTACCCCATCATCATGCCGCACGGGCCGGGTGAGCCCCCGGAGCGCCTCGCGGCACAGCCAGTAAGCTCCGGTGGGCTTGTTGGCAGAGCGGGAGCGTACGGAGTTCATGACTGTTTCGAACGGATCGTCGGGCGAATCGGTGCTGGCGATCGACATCGGCGGTACCAAGATCGCGATCGCGGTGGTGTCCTCCGACGGCACCATCACCCACCAGCGCAGGGTGCCGACGCTGCACCGCGCGGACGGCGACGCCACCTTCGCCCCGCTGGGCGCGGGACTCGCCGAGACGATCGCCGAAGCAGGTCTGGAGGGCACCCAACTGCGGGTCGGGATCGGGTCGGCCGGCCCGATCGACTCCCCTGGCGGCTGGATCTCGCCGGTCAACATCGGCGCCTGGCGCGAGTATCCGATCGTCGCCAAGGTGGCCGAGGCCGTCCGCACCGTCAGCGGCGTCCAGCCGCTCGTCGGACTGGCCCAGGACGGGCACTGCATGGCGCTGGGTGAGCACTGGCTCGGTGCCGGCAAGGACCTGCACTCGATGGTCGGCATGGTGCTGTCCACCGGCGTCGGCGCCGGAGCGGTGATCAATGACCGGCTCTTCGGCGGCCTGACCGGCAACGCCGTCCTGCTCGGCCACATCAGCGTCAACGCCTGGGGCGACGAATGTGTCTGTGGCGGTCACGGCTGCGTCGAGATGTACGCCCGCGGCCCCGCGATGGTCGAGGCCGCCCAGGCCAAGGGCTGGACCGGCGGTGACGACGCCGAGGCGCTGACCTCCGACGCCCGGGCCGGCAACGAGATCGCGATCGCAGTGATCGACGACGGGATGCGGGCCCTGGCAGCCGGGATCGCCGCCACCGCGACCCTGCTGGACGTCACCCATTTCGTGCTCGGCGGCGGCGTCTCCAAAGCCGGCGCGGTGATCTTCGAGCCGCTGCGCAAGCACATCGCCGACTACGCGACGATGTCCTACGTCGCCGACCTCGAGGTGCGGCCGGCCGAGTTGGAGAACGCCGGCCTGCTCGGTGCCGCCGCACTGGCGCTGTCCGTCGATTCCTGAGCTTGTCGAAGGATCAGTAGACCGTGTAGCCGCCGTCCAGGACGAGCACCGACCCGGTCATGAACGCCGACGCGTCGGAGGCCATGTAGACGATCGTCGGGCCCAGCTCCTCCGGGCTGGCGGCACGCTCCATGGGTGCGTCGTCGATCCAGCGCGGCTTGAACCGCGGGTCGTCCACCGGCGCCATCTCGGTCCGTACGTATCCGGGCGCCAGCGCGTTCACCCGGACGCCGTGCGGCGCCCACTCGGCTGCCAGCGATCTGGTCAACTGATGCACCGCAGCCTTGGAGGCGTTGTAGCCGGGCTGCCACTGTGGCCGGTTGACGATCAGTGCCGAGATCGAGCCGATGTTGATGATCGTGCCGCGACCGCGTTCGACCATCCGGGCGCCGAACGCCCGGGCGCAGTTCCAGACTCCGTCGACGTTGATGTCCATCACCGACCGCCACTCCTCGGCGGTGACCTCGAGGGCAGGCCGGTGCACGCAGGTGCCGGCGTTGTTGACCAGCACATCCACCGGGCCGAGTGCCTCGGTGATCGTCGCCAGCGCCGCCTCGACCTGCTCCGGCCGGGTCACGTCACAGGTCACGGACAGACCGCGGACGCCGAGCTGCTCGATCTCGGTGACCAGATCGTCGGCCGACGCCGGCGTCCGGACCAGCACCGCGACATCGCTTCCCGCCTCGGCAAGCGCCAACGCCAAGGCCCGCCCGATCCCCCGCGCACCCCCGGTGACCACCGAGATCCTGCCCGCCAACGAGAAGCTGTCCAGTACGCCCATCGCTCGTCTTCCTCTCACCCGCTGATGCTGTGCTGATCGCCTGCCCCTGCGAGCCTTGCGATCCCGCGCTCAGCCTAAGGGCGTACGCCACCACCGCCGACGGGACCGTCGCAGACAGTTCTGCAACCGAAGAACGAGATAATCACCATAATCCCAGGATGTCCCAGTATGCTCATCGGAATTGATCCAGGTTCATGGAGCGAGGCAAGGACACCGATGGACTTCTTCAACCCGGCGATGCTGATCGGTGGCCTCTGCGTCGGCGTGATCGTCGGACTGACCGGTATGGGCGGCGGCGCGCTGATGACGCCGATGCTGGTGTTTCTGTTCAAGATCGACCCGCTGGTCGCGGTCGCCAGCGATCTGGTCACCAGCCTGTTCATGAAGCCGAGCGCCGCGATCGTGCACATGCGTCGTCGTACGGTCGACTACTCGCTGGTGCTGTGGCTGTCGGTCGGTGCCGTCCCGGCCGCCTTCGGCGGCGTCTTCGCCCTGAAGGCACTGCATCTGGGCGAGGCCACCAACACCGTGCTGTCGATCATTCTCGGCATCGCCCTGCTGATCGCCGCCGCGGGACTGATCTATCGGGCCTGGCAACAGCTGCGCACCAACCAGACCGCCTGGGGCGAGGGCCGGCCGGTGCAGTCGCAGACTCCGGACATCGTCGTACGCCGGGTGCCGATGATCATTCTCGGCGTGATCGCAGGGCTGTTCGTCGGACTCACCTCGGTCGGTGCGGGCTCGATCATCGTGGTCGTGCTGTTGATGATGTATCCGACTCTGAAGGCCTCGCAGCTGGTCGGCACCAACCTGGTCCAGGCCGTACCACTGGTGGCTGCCGCCGCGACCGCCCACGTGATCAACGGTGACGCAAATTTCGGCATCGCCGGCTCCCTGCTGATCGGGGCGATCCCCGGCGCCTGGATCGGCGCCCAGATCTCCTCCCGGGCACCGGGCGGCATCATCCGCCGGGCTTTGGCGATCCTGCTGGTCTGCTCCGGGATGAAGATGCTCGGCGCACCCACCCTGGTGGTCCTGATCGCAGCCGGCGTGATGGTCGTGCTCGGCAATCTGGCGTGGTTCTGGGTGGTGCGCCTCTCGCGCCGCCGGGCCACTGAACAACGGTCAGCCGCAGCCCGCGTCTGAGCATCCTGGGGCCGGCGCGCTCTGCCGTCGCGCCGAAGCGGAGCTGATCCTGTGGAATCGTTTCCACCGGAAGGTCACGGCTTGCTAACGCTTTCGGCGCGGCTCTCGCACCATCGTCGCGGAGTACGTCACGCTCCGAGACAAGTAGTCAGTTATTGGTTGTCTGCAAGGCAGAACGTCGGAGTCCCGACATGCCGAGCCGGCACCGAAGCGGCTTATCGGACAGGGGACAACGATGTCTGCGATCCAGGAAATTCCCGACAATCAGGTCGATCCGCAGGACTTTCTTCGCCATTGCCTGACGCGGCGAGGAGCCCTGAAGGGCGCGGCGGGTGCGATGCTGGCAGCCGGTCTCGGCAGCCTGGCCGCGTGCAGCGGCGGCGGGCAGTACTCCGGCAACAAGAAGAACCCCGGCAGCGGCGGCCAGTCCCCCGCTGCGCATGCGACGACGGTAGGTAAGGCTGCCTCCAGCGTCTCGCCGACGCCGCGGGAGAAGACCCTGCTTGTCGACCAGGCCGTCTTCACGGTCTTCGACAGCTTCAACCCGCTCATTCCCAACGGGGAGCAGTACAACGGCGGGCTCGGCCAGGTGGTGCGCGAGTACCTGTGGTACTTCAACATGGCCACCGGCGAGACGACACCGTGGCTCGGCACGAAATGGGAGTACGCCGATAATTTCAAGACCTTCACGGTGCACCTGAACGAGAACGCGCACTGGAACGACGGGAAGCCGTTCACGAGCAAGGACGTCGTCTTCAGCATCAACCTGGTCAAGGGCAACAAGAACCTTCTCGGCGGCGGGCCGATCACCGACGAGGTGAAGTCCATCTCTGCGCCCGATGACCACACGGTCGTCGTCAAGCTCAATGTCACCGATCCCCGCTACCACTACAACTGGATCTGCGGCATCGTCGGGACCAGTTGGTTCGTGCTGCCCGAGCACGTCTGGAAGAGCCAGGACCCGACGTCGTTCAAGAACAACCCGCCGGTCTACACCGGGCCGTACAAGCTCAAGGAAACCAAGTCGAACCTGAAGATGTTCGTCTGGGAGAAGGATCCGAACTACTGGAACAAGAGCAATCTCGATCCGAAACCCGAGTACGTCGTCTACCGGAGCGCGCCGACCGCCGATGCCGAGATCGAGCAGTTCAAGAACGGCGCCTGCGATGTGACGGGCGCGCCGAACATGTACTCGCTGGTCAAATCTGCGATCGACGGCGGCTACCAGTACGGCACCATCACCGGGATGCTCGATCCGTGCCCGCGGGCGATCTGGATCAACTGCGACGAATCGCACAAGCCGCTGAACGACCCGCGAATGCGCCAGGCGATCTCGGCACTGATCGACCGCAAGAAGATCGCGACCAGCATCTGGGATCCGGCATCGACCACCGCGAAGTATCCGTGGGCGGCCTTCGACGGCAACAAGAAGTGGGACAACGAGCAGATCGCGGGCAAGTACTCGCTGTCCTACGACCCGGCCAAAGCCAAATCCCTCATGGACGAGATCGGGATCAAGGCCGACAGTAACGGCAAGCGGATCTACAACGGCAAGCAGCTGAGTCTCGAGATCATCACGTCGACCCCCAACCCGGGCCAGGAGTATCTGATCGGCCAGCTGCTGGCCGAGGATCTCAAGGCCGTCGGGATCGACGCCAGCATCCGGACCCTGTCGTCGGCGGTCTACAACAACCGCACCATGAAGGGCGACTTCGACATCAAGTCCGAGTGGCTGTGCGGCGAGGTCTACGACCCCTGGCAGGTCTACAACGAATTCAACGACAAGTACTACGTGCCGGTCGGGAAGAATGCCAACGTCAACAACTATCCGCGGCTGCGGGACGCCACCTTCTCCAAGTACATGGACCAGCTGGCGGTGATCAGTCCGACCTCGGCCGAGGCGATTCCGATCTTCGACAAGGCACTCGACCGCTATTTCGCCGACCTGCCGGCAGTGACGAGCATCCAAACGCTCTACACGCATCAGTTCAACACGACTTTCTGGACCGGCTGGCCGACAGATGACAACCTGTACCAGGGGCCGGCGAACTGGTGGGGACAGTTCATGTTCGTCGTGGGGGCCCTGAAGCCGACCGGAACGACGATCAAGTGAGTGTTGGCGACGCCGGCACGGTGAGTCCTACGACTGCTGTCGTCCTCGACGAGGAGCCAGTGGTCGAGGTCTCACCGCCCGGCCCGGTCCGGCATTGGTGGGCGACGCACCCGAACTCGGCCTATGTGATCCGGCGTTTCGGGATCTACGTGTTGACGTTGTGGGCGGCGATCACGGTCACGTTCTTCTTCTTCCGCCTGATCCCCGGCAATCCGATCGGTGCCTACATCCAGAACCTGCAACAGAACTACGCCTACAACGCGCAGGCCAGCGCCAAGGTCGTCGACCACTACAAAGAAGTGTTCGGCCTGAACGGGAACCTGCTGACCCAGTACCTGCACTTCATGAGGCAACTGGTCTTCCATCTCAACTTCGGCCCGTCGCTGATCTCCTACCCCGACTCGGCGCAATCGGTTATCGCGGGGGCACTCCCCTGGACCGTCGGACTCTTGCTGCTGGCCACGATCATCGGGTGGATCCTGGGCGTGGCTGCCGGAGCGTTCGTGGCCTGGCGGCGGAACAGTCCGATCTCCGAGGCGGCGACCTACGTCGCGATCGCGGCGGCCCACATCCCCTTCTACTTCGTCGGCCTGCTGCTGCTCTTCGCGCTGTCCTTCAGCCTGGCCTGGTTCCCTTCCGGGTATGCCTACAGTTCCGATCTGAGCCCGGCATTCAACCTGACCTTCATCGGCAGCGTCCTCTACCACGGCATCCTGCCGGCACTGTCGATCGTGATCGTCGGGGTCTTCGGAAACATGCTGGGCATGCGGCAACAGATGATCACCGTGCTCGGTGAGGATTACCTGACCTTCGCCCGGGCCAAGGGCCTGATGCCCTGGCACATCCTGCGACGGTATGCGGTCCCGAACTGCTATCTCCCCCAGGTCACCGGCCTGCTGATTTCGTTCGGGTTCATCTTCAACGGCAACATCCTGCTGGAGAATCTGTTCAACTACCCGGGCGTCGGGCACCTGTTGGTGACGGCGATCCAGCAGCTGGATCTCAACACCGTCATGGGAATCACCGATATTGCGATCTTCGTGGTGATCACCGCGGTCTTCGTGATCGATCTGATCCTGCCGTTGCTCGATCCTCGCATCAAGTACACCCGGTGAGGAGGGCGCGATGAAACCGATCCGCGCACTCGGACGCCGGCTCCGGGGCAACGTCCGACTGACCGTCGGCCTGGTGTTGCTGTTCATCATCGTGGTGATCGGCGCGCTGCACGGTGTCATCATCGACGCGATCGGCAAGGGCCAGGACCCGACGGCGATCGGCTTCGGCCAGCGCTGGCTGCAGCCGAGTCCCCAGCATCTGCTCGGTACCGACCAGGTCGGCCGTGATGTGATGGCGATGGTGGTCGCCGGATTGTGGACGTCGTTGAAGATCGGCGCCCTGGGCGGCGCGCTGTCGACGATCATCGGCATCGTGGTGGCATTCTTCGCGGCCTATCGCGGCGGGTGGCTGGACTCCTTGCTGGCAACGACGACCGACCTGTTCCTGGTCATCCCGACGTTGCCGCTGCTGATCGCCTATTCGGGCTTCGCCAGCCATATCAGCCTGTTCCAGGTGAGTGTGATCCTCGCCGTTTTCAGCTGGGCCGGCGCATCCCGCACGATCCGGTCCCACGTGCTCAGCCTGAGGACGCGGTCCTACGTCGACCTGGCGAAGATCTCCAAGGAATCCGATGTGAAGATCGTGCTCTTCGAGTTGGTGCCGAACATGCTGCCCTATATCGCGCTGGGGCTGGCGCTGGCAGTGATCAACACGATCTTCGCCCTGGTCGGACTGGAGTTGATCGGTCTCGGGCCCAGCGGCATCCAAGACCTCGGTCTGTTGATCAACTCCTCGGTCCAGAACGGAGCGCTCAGTCTCGGTGCATGGCCGATGTTCGTCGCGCCGATCGTGTTGCTCACCGCGATCTTCTTCGCCCTCAACCTGATCAACGTCGGACTCGACGAAGCATTCAACCCGCGCTTGAGGAAGGTGGCCGGTGCCTGAGTCGGAGGCAGTTCTGGACATCCGGGACCTGATCGTGCGCTATCGCACGGTGACCGGCGACGTGACCGCGGTGGACGGCGTCAATCTGCAGGTCAAGCGCGGCGAGATCCTCGGCGTGGCAGGGCAATCGGGCTGCGGCAAGAGCACTATGGCGACAGCTGTGCTGGGCCTGCTTCGCCCCCCGGGCTTCGTCGCCGGTGGTGCCGCCACCTTCAACCGGCGGGACGCTGCTCCGGTCGATGTCCTGGATGAGAACGATGCCGGATTGCGCCGGCTGCGGTGGCGCGACCTGGCCTACCTCCCCCAAGGGTCGATGAATTCGCTGAATCCGATCATGCGGATCCGGGACCAGTTCGCCGACGTGATGCTGCAACACGGCTGGTCCTCCAACGACGAGGCCAACGGCTCCGGCGGGATCCGGCGCCGCCCGAATCGGCACGAACGGGAGGTCCTGCGGGAGCACGTCGCCCAGTTGCTCGCCGAGGTCGGCCTCGACGCATCCGTTGCGGAGATGTATCCCCACGAGCTCTCCGGAGGCATGAAGCAGCGAGTGATCATCGCGATGGCCGTGGCCCTGCGGCCGGAGCTGCTGATCGCCGACGAGCCGACGACGGCCCTTGATGTGATGATCCAGCGCGTGGTGATCCAGAACCTCGCCGATCTCCGCGACCGGCTCGGGGTGACGATGTTGGTGATCACCCACGACATGGGCGTGCACGCGCAGCTCGTCGACCGGGTCGCGGTGATGAACGCCGGTCAGATCGTGGAGGTCGGCTCGGTGGAGCAGGTGTTCAAACGACCGGCTGACCCCTACACCAAGGAATTGATCAACTCCATCCCGGATCTGACCGTGCGCGAGGAGGCGTTCTGATGGCCGTTGCCGAAACCGTTGCCGAAGCCGTTGCCAAGACCATCCGGCTGGACGACATCACCCAGGTCTTCCCCGGACGACTGGGAACCAAGGTCGTCGCGGTTGATCACGTGTCCTTCGAACTCAAGTCCGACACCCCGCGGATCGCCTCGCTCGTCGGTGCCAGCGGCAGCGGAAAGAGCACGATCGCCCGCATCCTGCTCGGGCTGCAGCGCCCGACCAGCGGACAGGTCACCTACCAGGGCAAGGATGTGGGGAGCCTGTCCCGCTCGGAATACACCACCTATCGACGCGACGTACAGCCGGTCTTCCAGGACCCGTACGCCATCTTCAACCCCTTCTACCGGGTGGATCGGATCTTCTGGAAGGCGATCAGGAATTTCAAGCTCGCCCACGGCAGGGCCGCCGGGATGAACAAGATCGAGGAGTCACTGGAGGCCGTGCGGCTCCGCCCGGGCGAAGTGCTCGGACGCTACGCGCACCAGCTGTCCGGCGGACAACGGCAACGGCTGATGCTGGCTCGGGTCCACATGCTGCAGCCGTCGTTCGTGATCGCCGACGAGCCGGTCTCGATGCTCGACGCGCAGGTCCGCCGGCACTTTCTGGACATCATGATCGACTTTCAGCAGACGTACGGGATGACGACCCTGTTCATCACCCACGACCTTTCGACGGTGGCCTACGTCGGAGGCGACATGATGACGATCTACAAGGGCCAGATCGTCGAACAGGGCACGGTCAAAGAGGTGATGACCCATCCCAGCCACGCCTACACCAAGCTGCTGATCGATTCCGTCCCGACCCCGGATCCCAATGACCGCTGGAAGACCCGGGTCGAGTTGAAGGACGGCGTGCCGAGGATCGTGCCGATCGAGACCTAGGGATCCAGGACCCGGGGGTTCGGTACCTGAAGACCGTAGCTCCGGTCGATCTCCGCCTGGTAGCCGGCGACCGCACCCGAGAGGACATCGTCCACCTGCACGGGCGCACCGGCCCATGCCGACTCGAGGATGGAATAGGCCATCGCCAGATCCAGCACCGCTTCATCGGCACTGGTCTCCATCGGGTTCCCGGTGCTGATCGCCGTGGCGAAGTCCAGCAGCTCCAGGGCGAACGAGTCCCGGATCCCGTGCGGGAAGAACGCCGCTGAATCTCCCGGACCCGACTCCCCCAGCACCGACTCGACCTGCACCGGCGCGCCGCCATCTGGGATCAGGCGGTCGGCCTTGATACAACCGGAACTACCGTAGATGCTGGGACTGGCGTCCAGGCTGGTGCCGGCGCCGCGACCGGCCCATCCGGAGAAGACAGTGCCGATGGCACCGCTCTCGAAGAGCAACTGCGCGGAGTAGATGTCCTCGACCTCGTTGGCCACCCGGCCGGACCGGCCCACCCGGTACGGCTCGAGCATCGCAGTCAGCGCACCGACCTGCCGGACCGGACCCATCAGGTAACGGAGCTGGTGCATCAGGTGCACACCGTGATCGATGGCAGGGCCGCCACCCGCATCGAGCTTGCGATGTCGCCACGGCGTGTCGGCAACGACACGATCCGGCGCCCACTCACCACCGATGCCCCCTGACAGCCACAGCTGTGGCCGACCGATCAGGCCCGCGTCGATGGCCTGCCACTGGGCTCTCGTACGCGACGCATAGCGCACGTTCTCTGCGACGCCGGCGACCAGGCCGCGACGGCCCGCCGCAGCGGCGATCGCCCTCCCGGCTCGGACGGTGATGGCCAGCGGCTTCTCGATCAACACGTGTTTGCCGGCGTCGAGTGCGGCCACCGCGATCTGGTGGTGCAGCGACACCGGCGCGAGGATCAGGACCGCATCGACGAGATCGGCGTCCAGCATCGCGTGCCAATCGTCGAACACCGCCGGTACCGCGGTCTGCAGGTCGCTGACGTAGCGGTGCGGCGCTCCGAGCGGGTCGTTCTCGTTCGCCGAAGCCGGTGGCCGGGGCGGTACGCCGTCGGCGGGGCTGCGGAATGCGAGCGCGTCGGCGACCCTCCGGGCACACAGCGCCGTGATCCGGAACGGGTCGAGGCCGACCGCCTGGGCGGCGGCCATCCCCCGCAGGTGCGCAGGCAGGATGCGTGCGCACCCGACGACACCCAACCGGATCGGGGCCACTGGTCCGAGCTGCCTCAGTCGTCGAACGGAAGTGGCGTGTAGCTCGAGCCGAACGGGGCGTCGGGCCGATCGAATTCGCCCATCAGCGCGCGGCGCATCGGCGTCGTGCGCTGTATGAATTCCGGCGAGTTCTGGAAGCGATCGGCGGCGCGCACCCACGGCGGGCTGTAGACGTAGTGGGCGGTGTAGCGGTCCTGGTCGCCGTGGTGGGCGTACGTACGATGCCAGACCCCGTTGTGGAAGAGCAGCACCGAACCGGCATTGGCACAGATCACGTGCCCGATCTCCACCTCACCCTGCGACCGGCGGATCTCATCGGGCAGCGGAGCGGTGCTGCGATGGCTGCCCGGGATCAGCTCCATGTTGCCCATCCCGGGCTCGGTCTGATCAGTCAGCAGGAAGGAGGCCCGGAGCTGGATCAGCGGCACCGGATATCCGAGCTTGCTGAAGTCGAAGGCGCTGGAGCCGTCCTGGTGCCAGCCGCCGACCCCGCCGCCGGCCGGCTGCATCGTGTTCCAGCTGGCCTGCAGCAGGAACCGGTCGCCGTACAGGCCTCGGACCTTCGGCAGCACCGCCGGGTGATCGATGAGCCGCTCCAGCGACGGCTCCGTCTCGTAGCCACGGCCCACCTGGCCCCAGGAACGGTCGCGTCCGGAATGCAGTCGCCGGGACGCCTCGTAGCATTCGTCGGCCTCGTCCTTGCTCAGGACGCCGGGAATCACGAGATATCCCCAGGATTCGAAGACGAATCGATCCAAGTCGGTGAACTCTCCGGGTTCGACCTCAGGATTGAACATTTGTGCTCCGTTTCAATAGGAAAAGGTGGGAAGTGGTAATCCGATCCGTTGTCCCGAGACCATGGAACGGAGGCCGGCGTCGAGAATTTCCTGTGCATCGCGGGAGATCTCCGGCGTCACCATTCCCTCGAACGGCTCGTCGTTGCGCAGGCAATGCGTGAAGTAGTCGGGACCGGAGCGGTAATGATCCGGCAGTTTGTCTGCGGCGACCGTACGGGATGCGGTCGACACCAGCTCACCGGAACTGCCGAGATTGGCCACTGCGACCTCGTCGGGCCCGGTGAGTGCGATCGCGCCCTTTTCTCCGTAGATCATGGTGGGCTGGCGGACGGGCACCGCCGGCTGGGTCCAGGTCCCTTCGATCACCGAATGGCCGCGCGGATATCCCAGGATCATGATCCCGTTGTCCTCGACGGTGAAGAAGTCCTTGGAATGCCGGCCGCCGTGCGCGGTGACATTGCTCGGCTGGCCCGTGAACCAGCGCGACATGACGGCACCGTAGGAGCAGAAGTCGACCGCTGCGCCGCCGCCGTTCGCGGAGCGCTCGATCAGCCAGCCCCAGCCGACCCGGCCGATCGGACCTGTGCTCGCGAAGTCCTCGGGCGGCCCACCGTGCCCCGCGCGATTGTGGATGCCGAGAACGCGGCCGATCTCGCCGGCCTCGACCAACTGCTTGGCGGTGTGGATGCCACCGTGCCAGTTCGTCGGCCAGTTGACCATCAGCCGTACCCCGTGCCGGGCGGTGACGGTGGCCATCTCCTCGGCGAGGGCGACATCGGCCGCCATCGGCTTCTCCTTCATCACGTGCACGCCACGACGCGCCGCATCCGCCACCACCTCCGCAGCCCGCCGGTTGTCGGCGCAGGTCACGATGGCCTCGGGTCTGGCTCGGTCGTACAACTCCTCCGGGTCGGCGAAGGCGGCCACGTCCGGGTATCGCCGGACGAAGAAGTCCCGGAGCTCGTCGTCGGCGATGGAGATACCCACGACGTCGGCGGTCGGGCTCGCCAACGCCGCGGCGAGCAGTCCCTGGAAATGAAGATGTTCGCCACCGATGAACGCCAGGCGGATACGTGCAGCCACGTCGACAGATCCCTTCACTCACACCGATTGCGGAACTGCGGACCGCGCGAGCGGCAGGCTGACGGGCCGGCCCGTCTCCGCCGACCGGTAGATGGCCAGCACCAACTCCAACGCATCCCGACCGTCGGCTCCGGTCAGCTGCAGTGGTCGGTCGTCCAGCACGCTGTCGATCAAGTGCGCCAGCTTGCGGTAGTGCAGGTCAGCCAGGACCGGCTCGACGGTCTTGAGCTGGCGCCAGCCGTGCAGGTGCGCCGGTTCGGAGAAGGTGTTGCTGAAGACGCTGAGGCCGGAATTGTCGCGCCCGGTGATGATCGAGCCGTCGGAGCCGTCGAGCGTCATGCCGCCGTGTGCGGCGGCGACGGCCCAGGCGGCGTACCACGAGCCCATCGCCCCATTGGCGAAGCGCATCGTCGCCATCACGGTGTCCTCGACATCGATGCCGGTCACCAACTGGTCGCGCACCATCACCTCGGAGCGGAAGATCTCGCTGGTCGCGTAGACGCTGGCGACCGGGCCCATCAGCCACAGGATCGTGTGCGCGGTGTAGATGCCCCAGTCGATCAGCACCCCGCCGCCGGAGTACTGCTTCTGCAGGAACCAGGGCACGCCGTGCGCTGACGGCCCGACACCGACCTGGGTCATTCCCATCGGCCGGCCGATCACGCCTTCGCCCAGCAGCTGCTTGACCAGCGGCAACCCCGTACCGAATCGATGCTGGTATCCCATCGTGAATCTCACACCGGCCCGGTCGGCGGCCTCGACCATCGCGTCGGCGTCCTCCAGGCTCGTCGCGATCGGCTTCTCGCACAAGACATGCTTGCCCGCCGCCGCGGCGGCGATCACCGGCTCGGCGTGTGCGGCCGGCCACGTGGTCACGGAAACGGCCTCGACCTCGGGATTGGCGAGCAGTTCGTGGTAGTCGTCGTACCAGTACGGGATATCGAAGTCCTCGGCGGCCCGGCGCGCCTTTGCGGGATCGATGTCGGCTATAGCCACGAGTCTCGCGCGTGGATTTCTGGCCAAATTGGGAAGATGAGCGAAACGTGAAATCCCGCCGGCACCGATGACTCCATAACCGAGTGTGTGTTCGGCCATTATGCTGATCTCCGCTTCGTTGCGCACAATCCGCGACCTGGAACCACGATCAGCGTATCAGGATTTCCTGAGGCCGCCCATAGATCTGTACGGGACAACAACGACCCTGAATGCAATGCGGGGTGTCATTGTTTTCCATCGAATGTGGGACTCATATCCGTTGAACGAGTTCGACGACCCTGGCCCGGCGGCTGAGATAGATGATCGAGGACCGAATGTCGGCGATCTCGGGCCGGCGGGCGCGTGGTGGCGTCGCTGACCGACGGGCCCGAGACTGGGGGCAAAAAGTGGGTGCAAAGGGACTCGAACCCCTGACCCCCTCCTTGTAAGGGAGGTGCTCTAACCAACTGAGCTATGCACCCGGGCCGCCGCCCGACGAAGCCGGACAGCGGCCAACACTAGCGGTTTGGGTCGACTCTGATCGAATCAATCCTGCGCGCTGACCGTGATCGGACTGGTGATCTGGGCCGGGAGCTGATCGGGGAGTTGATTGGTGACCAGGGACCCGAAGTCGGACCCGCTCTCGACCAGGCCCCACTTCAGCAGCCAGCGATAGGTCTGGTCGAACTCCTTCTGGGAGTACGGCGCCGGATCGGTGTATCGCAACCGCCAGGTCTGGATATCGTTCTCGCTGATCGAACCGAGATCCTCCGGCACCTCGTCCACGAAGTAGTGCAGGTACGGGCGAACGTCGGAGCTGATATCGGCCACCGCCTTGCGGATGGCGCGATCGATGGCCTCGTACACCTCCGGCTCGACATCGGGTGATGCGATCTCCGAACCGGTGTAGAAGGCCTCCGCGATCAGCCGGTAACCCTGCTTCAGTGCGAGCGTGATGAACGGCTCCATCACCGCAACCGCATCGACCGTACCGTCCCGCAGCGCACGGATCCGATCGGCCGGACCACCGACGTGGACGACCTTGAGCTCCTCGGGCTCGACGAACCCCTCCAAAGTCTGGATCGCCAGATAGTGCGACCCATGGTGGAAGTTCACCGCAACGGTCTTGTTCGCCAGATCCTGCGGATGGTTGGCCGGCGAGTCCGGGCGGACGAAGATCGCCTGACTGGCGACCGAAGCCCGCTTGGAGACGATATGACCACGACCCGAATCCTGGGCCCGGCGGACCTGGCCCCACTCGCAGGCCCGGTAGAACGAGACATCGCCGTTCTCGAACGGCTTGGCGATCGCACCGATCGAGGTGACCAGATGATGATCTTCGATCGGCTTGATCGCAGTCTCGTACGATCCCGGCTCGACCAACTGCAGGTCGATGGCCTCCTCGGCGAAGTAGCCCTTCTCCAGACCGACCAGATACGGCAGCGTGAAGATGGCTCCGGAACGGACCGTCTTGATCGTGTGCTTCTCCGACATGATGATGTATCCCCTTCGTGATGATCTTGATGTGATGATCTTGGCGTGCTGAGCTCGATGTGGTGGCGTGGATTGAGGGCCCGTTGGACGGGATTCCCTGTCAAGTAAGGGTCTGGTAGACCGGATTGGCCGGCTTGCTCTTGAGCAGGCCGATCTGTGCCGCTACCTCGATCTGCTTGTCGATGTTGTCGAAGACCTCCTTGTTCCAGCCCACTGCGTAGATGTCCTTGAGGCGTTCCGGCAGCAGCGCGATCGCCTTCTTCTCCGTCGGCTTGATTCCGTACGCGTCGGCGTACTTCGACATCAGCGACGGGTCGTCGATCACTGCCTCGGTGGCCTCCTTCATCACCGTGAGAAAGCGCTTTGCCGCTTCCTTCTGATCGGTGTCGGCCAGCCAGTCCTTCCGGAAGGCCGACCCGTTGAGGAAGAGCCGACTCTTCTCTCCGGTTCCCTGCTGCCACAAGTCGCCGACCGTCGCGAGCTGGCGGTTGCCGTCAGCGACCAGCAGCGTGGCATTCGGCTCGATGGCGATGATCGCGTCGAGATCGCCGCGGTCGTAGAGCGCCAGGCTCGCAGTCGGCTGCCCGGGAAAGAGCTGATACTCCTTGTCGAAGTTGATGCCGTTCACGGCCGCCGCCAGCGCCGCCGCCTTGTAGGTGTCGGAACTGGACGGCTGGACTCCGATCCTCTTTCCCTTGAGATCGGCGATGCTGGTCGCGTCGCTGTGTGCGGGCACGATCCACCGGCCGTGGTTGTAGAGCGCCGGGCCGGCGATCACGACGTCGTGTCCGCCGGCATTGGCCTCGGCGACGCCCAACGGGCCGAAGGAGAACACGTCGAGCAGCTTGGCCAGCAACTGTTGCTGGCCGGTCCCGACACCGCCGCCCTGACGGTCGACGGTGAGATTCTGTGCCTGGGCGAGCTTGCGTACCTCGATGATGCGATCGGTGACGGCTCCTGCGGTCCCTGGGGTCGTGGCCGCAGTCTTGATCGACAGGTCGCCCGAACCGGAGTCACTGCCGGCCGCGGTTCCCTGGCCACAAGCAGCCAGCAGGGTTGCTCCCAGCACCCCGCCGCCGAGGCCGAGAAGGCGTCGGCGATCCATCCGCCGCGCTGCGGCCAGAGCGAGCGTCGCCCGCCCTGTCACCGGCTGTGTTGACACCTGGCTACCTCCATGACTTTCTTGATCTTGCTGATTGTCGTGATCTTGGTCGTGATGCGTGATCGTGTGCGCCGTGATCGGATTGCTGTTCGGGTCGCCGGCCTGCGACTACACCAACTGCCCGACGATCGTTCTGTGCAACGCGAAAAGGTCGTCATCCTCCGGCTGGCGGGGCCGTGGCGCATCGATCCGATGTTCGGCGACGATCCGCGCCGGACTACCCGAGAGCACGATGATCCGGTCGGCAAGGAAGGTTGCTTCCAACGGGTTGTGCGTGACCAGCAGTCCGACCCGGGGACGTTCCAGCCACAGGTCCTGTGCCAGCAACCGCAGCCGTCGCGCTGTCAGTTCATCCAGCGCGCTGAACGGCTCGTCGAAGAGCATCACGTCCGGATCGATCGCAAAGGCGCGCGCAAGTCCCACCCGCTGCCGCTGTCCGCCCGACAGCACCGACGGATAACTGCGGGCGTACTTGGCCAGCCCGACGGCCTCCAGCGCATCCCGGGCCGCCGGTCTGCCGATCCCGGCCGCATCGGTGGCCAACTCGACATTCTGCAACGCAGGCAGCCAGTCGAAGAGCCGCGGCTGCTGGAAGACCATGCCGAGCCGCGGCGTACGATCCGGGCCGCCGAGCTCGATGGTCCCACTGTCCGGGGATTCCAGTCCGGCGATCAGATGCAGCAAGGTCGTCTTGCCGGTACCGGAGGCGCCGACGACGGCGACCAGTTCGCCGTGCTCGACGGTCAGGTCGAGGCCGTCGAAGATCTGCTCACGCCGGCCGGTCTGGCGATGGACGAACGTCTTGGACATACCGCGGATCTCGAGCGCAGCACTCATGCTCCGGCCTCCTTCCGCCAGCGGCCGGACAGCCGCTCGAGTGTCTGGAACACGCCGTACTCGACGATCGTCATGATCAACGCGAAGGTGATCGTCCAGGCGAGCACCCCGGCCACGTTGTTGTTGGAGAAGTCGAGATTGAGCTGATAGCCGATCCCACTGGCCAGGCCGAAGATCTCCACCAGCACGATCACCTGCCAGGCCCTCGAGATGCCCAGCCGTGCCGCCGCGAACAGGTAAGGCGCCAGTACCGGGAGCCAGAGCTTGAAGAGCCGGACCCGACCCGGCAGCCGGTAGACGTCGGCCATCTCGACGAGTTGGTCATCGACCGAACGCACGCCCTGCACGATGTTCATGATCAACACCGGTGCGACGGCGAGCACCACGCAGAGCACCGGGTTGATCAGGCTGACCCCGAACCAGATGACGCACAACAGCGCCTTGACCAGCCCGGGAATAACCAGCAGCAACAACATCAGCGGCTCCAGGAATCGCCGCAACAGGGTGCTCCGCCCCATGGCGATCCCTACCACGACCGAGATCAGAAAGCCGATCACGAAGCCGATGCCGACCCGTTCCAGGGTCAGTCCGACCTGCGTCCACAGCCCGCTGGTGTGCAACAGTCCGCCGAACTGCCCGGCGATCTCTCCGAGCCGCGGTACCAGTGGCGTCGCCATCCTCGCGGCCATCAACTGCCAGGCCAGCAACATGATGACCACCAGCAGCACCGGCGGGACGATCGCGCCCAACACCCATCGCAGCCGACGGTCACGGTCGAACGGACCCGAGCCCGGACCCGCGGACGGGCCGGCGCCGTCCGGACCCGCTGCGACACCGGGGAGCCGCGGCCGCCCGGCGTCCTGGCGCACATCACTCTGACTGATCGTCATGATCACTCCTGCTCGCTGTCGATCGGGTGATCATCAGGCGGTCGGCCGGACGAGGAGTTCGAGGATCGGAGCAGTCGCCGCGACCTGGGCGAAGACCTCGTCACCGGAAGCCTGCTGCCGGTCGACCAGAAAGGTCGTTGCCTGTTGCCGGGTGCGGTAGCACCTCTCCGCTCCTGCGGGTGACGACGAGGTCGGCTCGACGGCCAACACAAAACCCCTATTTCCCTCCATGGAAATAGGCTAACAGCCGCAGTTCATCCTCCCGGTGATGTCCAGCAGGTGGACTTCGCGTCCGCCAGCGATTCTCAGCCGGCCGACTGGCCACCGTCGCCGTCGTCGTCGCGTCGCTGGCGGCGGGCGGTCACCGCCCGGGCACGATCGCGGACCGACCGGGCCGTACGGCTGCGGTCCAGCACCATGTCGATCCCGCGGGGATATGGCCGCTCGGGGTGCAGCAGCACGCTCTCCACCACGACGGGAAGCCGCGCGACCTGCCGCGCCTCGCGCGCCCGCCGGCGGTTCTCCAGGCGCAGGGCGGCGAGCACCTGCTCCAGGGCAACGACGAGGGAACCGCGCAGCATCCGATGCCCGGGCGGAGGATCGACCAACATCAACTCCGCCAGCATCGCGCGCGTCTCGCCGGCGTACTCCATGCCGTCGACCAGCGATCGCTCGGCGTCCTCCTCATGGCCCTCCGCCTCGGCCACCACCAGGTCCCCGAAGGATCGCAGGCAGCCGGCGGTCTGGGTGAGTACCACCGCGAAGATGTTGCGGACGTCCTCGCCGTACGGGTCTTCCGGCTCCTGTTCCCGCGCGTCTTCCTCTCCCGGCGGATCGGGCAGTTCGGTGATCATCGCGGTGAAGAACGCCCGTATCGCGAGCAGGCAGCGATCGAAGGTGTCCAGGCCCGAATCCAGGACCGGTACGACATCGCTGGTGCCCAGTGCCCGGGGATTCCACCGCCGGCGCTCGCGCAGGTTGGACACGGAGGCGGCAACCGCCGCCACCTCGCCGGCGGCGGCGCGGGCCTGGTCGAGCCAACCCTTGGCCTGCTGACGGGTCGGCGGCTTCTCCTCCAGGGTGCGAGCCGCCGACTCCAGCGGTGTCGCCGCCGCGTCGGCCACCCTCCGCACCGAACGCACCACCGAGGCTGCGGCCAAGGCGGTCGGAAAGACCAGGCCGAAGGCGATCCCGACCCCGGCGCCGATCAGCGTATTGAGCACCCGGACATAGCCGGCCACATCGTGGTGGGCGACACCGAGGATGAGCATCGCGCTGATCGGCGCCTCCAACATCTGCTCGCGGAGCCGGAACAGCCGGGCGACGACGATCGCCGCGATGATCGCGGCGCCAAGACTCCACCAGGTCAGGCCGATCCAGTTCGAGAGCAGGACCGCGACCAGGACGCCACACAGCACAGCACCCACCCGCACCAGGCCCATCCGCAGCGTCGAAAGCGTCGATGCCTGCAGCACCAGCAGTGCGGTCAGCGACCCGGTCAGGTCGACCGGCCCGCCGGACGACAGCGCCCGGGTGAGTAAGTAGGAAACCACCGCGGCAAGACTCAGCCGCAGCAGCATCACGGCAAACGGCACCAGCCGGCCGGAGACCTCCCGCCACCGATCGGGGTGCCCCGGCCAGGCGATCTGGAGGAATCGACTGCCGATCACGGGTCCAGAATGCCCGTCCGGCGAAACGTTTGTCTCGGGTTCAGTGACCAAACGTGTCGTCTGTCCACCGTGTCGTCTGTCCACCGTGTTGCCGGGGCCCGTGCCGTCAGCGCGTTCACAGCACGGGCCCCGGCAAGCACGGCAGGGTCAGGCGCTGATCTCCTTGACCTGACCCTCGACGTCACCCTTCAGATCGCCGTCGCGTTCACCGCGGGTGACCGCGATCTTGCGCGGCTTGGCCTTCTCCGCGATCGGCAGGGTGACCCTCAGAACGCCGTCCACGTAGCTGGCCTGGACGTGCTCGGCGTCGAGGTTGTCGCCGAGGATGAGCTGCCGGCGGAAGACACCCCTCGGCCGCTCGGCGGCGATCAACTCGTTGACGCCCTCCCGAGCCGGACGATCGGCACGGACCGAGAGCACATTGCGCTCGATATCGATGTCCACGGTATCCGGATCGATGCCCGGCAGGTCGAATTCGGCGATGAAGGTATCCCCTTCACGCCAGGCGTCCATCGGCATCCGGGCAGGACGCGCAGCGGTGCCGAACAACTGCTCGGTCAGGCGATCGAGCTCACGGAACGGATCGGTGCGGACCAGCATCTTGATCACTCCTTCAGAACAGGTGATGGGCAAGGATCGATTGTCGCCAGCGACAGTTATCTATGTCGTCTGACATAGGTTTTATATAGCTCAGACCGCATGTAAGGTCAAGTCCTGCAATGAAGTTTTTCGGTTGTCGTCCTGCTCCCAGGAGTGCTCATGCCCCAGACCCCCGCCGGCCCCTCAGCACACCCGGTGTACGCGATCTCGGTTGCCGCCGAACTGACCGGTAGTGGTGTCCAGAGCCTGCGACTCTACGAGCAGATCGGACTGGTCGAGCCGGCCCGGACACCGGGCGGCACCCGGCGCTACAGCGACGCCGACATCGAGCGAGTGGAGCGGATCGTCGAGTTGCTCGGCGACGGCATCAACCTGGCCGGCATCGGTCGGGTCCTCGAACTGGAAGCGGAGAACGCGCAACTGCGGGCCCGGCTCGCAGACGTCAACCGCTGAGCCGGCGGTGATCTTGGTTCGCTACCATCTCGATCGAGCCTGCCGAACCAACGAAGGAGCTGGCACACCGATGGCCATCGAAGCCGCCGAGAACATCCCCACCTTTGCCGATCCCTGGCCCGCCAGGGAAAACATCAAGATCACCGGTGTCCGCACGATCGTCACCGCGCCGGAGGGAATCCCGCTCGTCGTGGTCCGGCTCGACACCGACGTCGACGGCCTGTACGGCCTGGGCTGCGCGACCTTCACCCAGCGGTGGAAAGCGGTCCGGACGATGGTCGATGATCATCTCGCCCGGCTGCTGATCGGTCGCTACCCCGGCGACATCGGTGATCTCGTCCGGCTCTGCGGCTATGCCGGATATTGGCGCAACGGACCGGTGATCAACAACGCGATCTCCGGCATCGACCAGGCGCTGTGGGACATCGCCGGCAAGCGGGCCGGGCTGCCGGTCTACGAACTGCTCGGAGGCAAGGTCAGAGCAGCGGTCGACACCTACACCCATGCCGCGGGCGCAACGGTCGAGGAGACGCTGGAACAGGCCCAGAGCTTTGTCGAGCAGGGCTGGCGCTTCATCCGGTTGCAGCAGGCGACCCCGGGCAGCGGTGGCTACGGCGCCCCGCAGGTCGAGGGCGAGTATCCCAACGCCCCCTACCCGACCGGCTGGAGCGCACGTGACTATCTGCGCCGGACGCCACAGCTCTTCGAGCGGGCCCGGGACGTGCTGCCCGACCACATCGAGCTGTTGCACGACGTGCATTCCCGGCTTACCCCCAAGGACGCCTTGTGGCTGGCGCAGGCTTTGGAGCCGTACCGGCTGTTCTTCCTGGAGGACATCCTGCCTCCCGAGCACTGGGACCGGTTGCCCGAGATCAGGTCGGCAACCAGCACCCCGATCGCCGTCGGAGAGTTGACCACCTCGATCACTGAGGCGATTCAGCTGATCCGCGACGGCGGAGTCGACCTGATCCGCAGCCATATCAGCGATATCGGCGGTCTGACCGCGGCCCGCAAGCTTGCCGCCCTGGCCGAGGTGTGCGGCGTCAGGACAGCCTGGCACGGGCCCGGCGACACCTCGCCGATCGGTGCCGCGGCCAACGTCGCCCTGGACATCAGCTCGGTGGCGTTCGGGATCCAGGAGGGTCACGTCTACAACGAGGCCACCCACGAGGTGTTCCCCGGGACCCTGCGGATCGTCGACGGCTGGCTGCGGCCCAACGACACTCCGGGCTGGGGTATCGAGATCGACGAGGAGGCCGCGGCCCGCTTCGTCCCCGAACTCTCCGGTCACGATGCGTGGGCCGCCGGCGTACGCCGCCCGGACGGGGCACTCGAGGCCCCGTAACCGGACTGCGACGCAAGCAGAAGGTCAGCCGGGCAGTACGCCGCCCGGCGCATCCCCCAGCGGTACGGGGGCGGGGCGCTCGATCGTCGTGGTGACGTCGACCGCCGTGCCCTGCTCGGCCGACTGGAGCAGCGAGAGCATCACGTCGAGCACGTGCAGACCGAGATCACCGCTGGCACGCTGTTGGCTGCCGTCCGGTGTGGCAGCAAGATCGGCGATGCCGTAACCACGGCCCGCGTCCCGGTAACCGGCGCTCACCGGCAGCACCGACCACTCGCCACCGACCGGATGGATCAGCGCGTCGCCGCCGAACTGGTTGGGATCCGGAGAGATCAAGGTCGCATCCGAGCCGTGCACCTCGATATTGGACGCCTTGGTGGCGGCCGCGTCGAAGCTCATGATCAGCGTGGAGAGCACACCGGACTCGTGCACCAGCACACCGGTGACATGGGTGTCGACGGTCACCGGGATCGTCTCTCCCGCCCGCGGACCCGACCCGATGGTCCGGGTATCGCGCTGATGGCTCGCTGCTCCGATCACCTTCGCCACCGGACCGAGCATGGTGATCAAGGAGCTGATGTAGTACGGCCCCATGTCCAGCAGCGGACCACCGCCCGGCTGGTAGTAGAAATCCGGATTCGGATGCCAGCGCTCGTGTCCCGGCGTGACCATGGTCGCAACGGCCGAGATCGGCGTACCGATCAGTCCGTCGTCGACCGCCTTGCGCGCAGTCTGGGTCCCGGTGCCGAGCACGGTGTCCGGTGCCGAGCCGACCCGCACACCGGCGGCCCGCGCAGCGTCGATGATCTTGACCCCGTCGGCGAAGGTGGCCGCCAGCGGCTTCTCGCCGTACACGTGCTTGCCGGCGGCGATCGCCTGCATCGCGACCTCGGCATGCGCCGCCGGGATGGTCAGATTCAGCACAAGGTCGACATCGCTGTCGTTGATCAACTCCTCGACCGACAGGTTCCTGACACCCTGCTCGGCAGCCACCTCGGCGGCAAGACCCGCGTTGAGGTCGGCGACAGCGGTCAGCTGCAGGATCGGCAGCCGGGCGATGGTGGCGAAATACTGGCCGCTGATCTTGCCGACCCCGACGATTCCGATCCTGATCGGCGCGGTCATCGAGTCACCCACAGCATGCCGCGCTCGATGATCGTCCGCACGGACGGATTGTCCACCACGCTCAGCTGGTGGCCAGGAGTGCTGACGAAGATCTTGCCGTTGCCCCACTGCCGGGTCCAGATCGCCGGGCACGTGATCGGCCGGCGCCAGTTGTCGAAGTCCCGGGCCGGGATCGTCGTGGTGGCCAGCACGTCGTTGTAGTCGTCGCTGAGTACCCAGTACTGCTCGGTCTCCAGCTCGAAGTCCTCGATCCCCGCCACGATCGGATGGTCCTTCTGCTCCGGCAGGATGTTCACCGTGTAGCGGACAAAGTTGTCCGTCCCGTCGCCCTTGAGCTCCTCCGGGCGGGCCTTGGCCTGGTGATGGGCGAACTGGCCGCCGATCAGTTGCAGGTAGTCCGCGCTGTTGCGGTAGGAATCGGCGATGCCGCCGTGCCAGCCGGCCAGGCCGGTGCCGTTGGCGACCGCCCCGCACAGGCCCTTGAGCTCGTCGTTCTCGATCGTCGACATGGTGACCACCTGGACGATCAGGTCGACGGTGTCGAGATAGTCGGTGTCGGCATACACAGCCGTACTGTCCTCGACACGGACCTGGTAGTTGTTCTTCTCCAGGAAGGGGATGAACGAGTCGGTCGTCTGGACCGGCTCGTGTCCATCCCAGCCACCACGGACAATCAGGGCGGTCGGATTCGGGTTCGCCATCAGCGCTGAAGTTCTCCTCGTGAAGTTGCGCAATCTTGCGCTGGTCAAATGACCATCCTCGAGCTTTCCACTCGTAACGGCGCGTGTCAACGGCTCGTCATGTTGCGCAAAATGTGTGCCGCGGATGATGATGGAGCCATGACTGACCGGACCGGCCGCCCGCCAACCCTCGCCGACATCGCCGCCAGGGCGGGCACCACGATCCCGACCGTGTCCAAGGTCATCAACGGCCGCTCCGACGTGTCGGCGGCCACCCGGCAACGAATCATGGACCTGGTCGCCGAAACCGGCTACCGGCGCCGTACGCCCACCCCGGGACCGCGGTCGGGCATCCGCCGGGGTCCCGAGCGCAGGCTGATCGACCTGGTGCTGGCCGGCGTCGGCGGCGGCTGGGCCAATCAGGTACTGGTCGGCGTGGAGAGCGCGGCTGCCGACGCAGGCCTCGATCTTGTCGTCACCGTCGCCCGGACCGGCGACCGCGAGGACTGGGTGACCCGGATGCTGGCCCGCGAGTCCCGCGGCGCCGTGCTGGCTCTGGTCGACGCATCGGCCCAGCAGCTGGCCATCCTCGACGCCGCCGGCGTCCCGGTCGTACTGCTCGATCCGGTCGACCAGCCGCCGGACGACCGCACCAGTATCGGCACCACGAACTGGTCGGCGGGACGTGACGTCGCCGAGCACCTGCTGGGGCTGGGACACCGGCGCTTCGGCGTGTTGGCCGAGAGCGCCAAGCTGCTCTTCAGCCGGGCCCGGATCGACGGATTCCGGTCGACCGTCGAACTGGCCGGAGGACATGTGGACCAGATCGTGCACTGGGATTCGCGGTCGGACAAGGCCGAGGCTGCCGCTCTGCTGCTCGACACCGCCGAGCCGCCGACCGCGATCTTCGCCGACTCCGACCACCTGGCGCTGTCACTGCTGCAGGTCGCAGCCGATCGTGGGATCGCCATCCCCGGCGACCTCAGCGTGGTCGGCTTCGATGATCTGCCCGAAGCACAGTGGGCCGGGCTGACGACCGTACGGCAGCCGATCGCCGAGATGGGTGCCGCGGCGCTGCGACTGCTGCTGCGGCTGGCCGACACCGGTCACAGCCTGCCGCGCGAGGAACTGGCGACGACGCTCGTCGTCCGGAGGACGACGGCCCCGCCGCGTGAGGCGGTTTCCCCTGCCGCCGACTGACCGGCCGGCCACCTCGCCTGGGTGGCAGGAAGGCGACGCTCAGGTGATCTGCGTCTTGCATCGCTCTTGCGGCGGTGTGTCATGCTGGGTGATCACCCGCCGCTGTCGGGTGAACCCTCGTTGAACGCGCCGCAGGATCCGAGGTCTGCTCGTGCACCTATCGCTGCAACCGCCGCTCCTGCGTCTGCCGAGCCTGCTCGCGCCGATCCGCCACACCGCCCCGAACACCCAGCCTTGCCCGAGCACCCAGACTGACTCGACCGCTGCCTCTGCACCCGCGGCGACCGCTGTCGATCCGGCATCGGTGGGCATGGATCGCCGGCAGCTGCACCGCGCGGTCGATCTGGTGCGGCGTCGGAATGCATCGGCCCAGTTGTGCGTGCTGCGCCATGGCGAGGTGGTCCTGAACGAGGCCGTCGACTGTGCACCGGACAGCCTCTTCTGGATGTTCTCCACGACCAAGCCCTACACCACCACGCTCGTGCATCTGATGGCCGAACGGGGCACCGTGGACCTCGACGAGCGGGTCGCCACCTACTGGCCGGAATTCGGCCGCCACGGCAAGGACCGGATCACCCTCCGGCACGTGTTGCAGCATCGGACCGGGTTCTCCACCGCCGGTTCGCCGATCCGTGACCTGCTGAGCTGTGTCGACTGGCAGCAGGCGGTCCGGGCGATCGAGGCGACCCGGCCCCGCCGTGAGCCGGGCGGCGATCCGGCCTATCAGTTCCTGATCTTCGGATTCATCCTGGGCGAGGTGCTCCAGCGGGTCACCGGACGGTCGTTCGCCGACCTGATGCGGCAGGAGTTGCTGATCCCACTCGGCGTCCACGACACCCACCTCGGCATCGGCGCCGACGAGTGGCCGCGGCAGGTGCCGGTCGTCTTCCGGCACCTCGGCGGCCGGGTCGCCGCAGGCGGCATCAACCGGCCCGGGACCCGGCAGGCGATCATGCCCAGTGCCGGGATGTCCGGGACGGCATATGACACCGCCCGCTTCTTCCAGATGCTGCTCGCCGGCGGCCGGGTCGGCGGACGACAGCTCATCCGACCCGAGACGATCGCCGCTGCCAGGACACCGTCCAGCACCGGCGAGCGCGACCGCTTCTGCCATACCCGGATCCCGTGGTCGTACGGTTTCCAGCTGGGCGGCAGCCGCGGACCCGGGGGCATTCCGCCCTTCGGCTATCGGAGTACTGCCGACACCTTCGGCCACAACGGCAGCAACTGCTGTGTCGCCTGGGCCGATCCCGATCATGATCTTGCCTTCGCCTATCTGACAAACCTGCGGACCCATCGCGACGACGACATGGCCCACCTGGCCGCCGTCGCCGATGAGGTCTTCGCCGCCTGCCGCTGACCGGCCTGATGCAGTCAGTCACCCTTCCCGACGGTCGTAGGGTCACGCTCGGCGAGCGAACGTCCGGCGGCTCGAAGAACCACACCCGCTTCGGCACGCTGCCGGCCGGCCGGCCGGTGGTGGTCAAGCAGCAGGCGAACCACGGGAGGCTCCGCCACGAAGCGATCGCGCTGACGTACGCCGCCGGCTGCGGTCTGCGTGTGCCCAGGGTGATCGACGCCTGGCGGCCGCCCGAGGGTGGCTACTGCCTCGTCCTCACACGCGAAGCAGGTGTTCGCACCCACCAAGCCGCCGGCTGGCGACGGATGGGATTCGATCTTGCCCGGCTGGTGGCCGCGCCAATCGATGACTGCCCGCTCCCCCATGTGGGTGCAGAACAGTTCGCGACTGATCATCTGGAGCGCCTCGCGGCGGTCCGGAGCTTGATCAACGATCATGCGGATCGGGTGGCTGCTGCGGTCCGACACATCGCGACAGGACGAGCGACGCTGACCCATGGCGATCCGGGCAGCGGGAACTACCTTGATCATGAAGGCGGCGGCACCATCCTCGACTGGGAGACCGCCTCGCTGGCACCGTTCGGGATCGACATCGGGCGGGCGGCGTTCATCGCCCTTCTGGACAACGGAAACACCGGAATCCCCGAGGAGCTGAGGACGGCGGTCGTCGCGGGTTATCGAGCCAGGCTGCCGGCACCTCTCGATGAGGTAACGATCACCGCGGGCATGATCGTCGCGGGGCTGCAGTTCATCCACGGTCGGCACACCCAGCCGCTACGCTCCGACCGCACGGCGAAGCAGGCCGTCGACGCTCTGATCGGTTTCATCCACAGGCAATAGGCGAGGTCCGAAGGACTGTCAGACCCCACCTCTACAGTAAATCTCGTCATCCGGGGCTGGAAGAACTCGACGAAAGCGGCACTGTTGCCGCCGCCGTCGACTGTGTCCGCGCCCGGAAGGCGGCTGACTGCCAACTGTTGGAGTATGCCGCCCACTTCGCGATCATCAATCCCGGCGACGAGCTCTGCCCGCCGGACGTGCGCCTGGATCTGGCCGCCGAGCGGGCGATGCTGTTCGGCGGGGACGGGACACCGGATGTGGCCGAGACCGCGCCCGGACGCATCGGCCTCGAGATCGGGCTGAATGTCCACCAGGCGGTCAGTCTGATCGCCGACGTGCTCGATCTGAAGTTCCGATTCCCACGGATCTGGCAGCTGGTCGGGCGCGCCTGGGTCGACGCCTGGAAGACACGCCTGGAAGGCACGCCTGGTGGCCCGGCAGACCCGGCATCTCTCCAAGAAACAATGTGCGGAGATCGACTCCCGGCTGGCCCACCATCTCAACAAGGCCGGGCGGATCCGGCTCGAACGGCTGATCGACGCCGAGATCCTGCGAGTGGACTCCGAACGGGTCCGGGAGAACAGCGAGAAGTTGCTCCCTGCCCGCTCGTTCAAAGTCGGCCAGTCGACCGAGGCGGGCCTCAAGCTGGTCTGGGCGACCCTCGACGCACCGGATGCGATCTGGCTGCAGGCGACCGTGAGCCGCCTCGCCGACACCCTGATGATTCTCGCAGCCCAGAAGCGTCTGCCCGAGGGCGTCCGAGCCCACGGCGCCGAGTCCAAGGCAGAATGGGAAGCCGTTGCGCTCGGCGTCCTGGCCAAACCGTTCCTGGCAGCGCGGATCCTGCTCGAAGATCACGATCTTGATCTGTTCTCCGACCTGGCCAACGCTTTCGAGCAGCCCCACGACGAGTCATCACCCGACGAGCCACCACCCCACGAACCACCACCCGACGAGCCCACCCAGCAACCAGCGCCAGATCCGGTCAGCGATGAGGCGCGTCACCGCGCCCTGGCGGCATTCGTCAAGGCGATCGATCCCCGGCGGTTCCTGCCGACCTGTGTGCTGCACGTGCACGTCAGCGACTACGCGATCATCAACGCCGACCTGACGGCCAATGGCGACGACCCGATGCCACGGTGGCGCGGATCGAGACTCTCGGGACTGCGCTGCTCGACGTCGTCCGCGACCGGCTGGGCGAAGGGTCAACGTCAAACTCCTGCCCCATCTCAATCCCGCGACCATCCGGCCGCTGGACTCCTACGAGATCCCCGATCGCATGCGGGACGGGCTGCTGGCCAGGTCTCCTGCTTCGGTGTTTCCCCACTCGAGCAGCACCTACCGCACGATGGACATCGACCACACGGTCCCGTACCGGCCGCCGCCGCAGGGTCCACCGGGCCAAACCGGGATGCATGGTCTCGGTCCTCTGAACCGGGCCGAGCATCGGCTCAAGACCTTCGGCGACATCCGTGTGGTGCAAGCGATTCCGGGCATCTTCCTTTGGCGCACGGTGTTCGGTCGCACCCTGGTTGTCGACCCGTCGGGCACCAGCGATCTCGGCACCGGTGCGTTCGCGGATGCCGTCTGGCAGCTCGGTACGGCCGGTCGGTTCACTGTGCCTGTGTGACGTACGCCTGCTGCTCGTCGGTCTCGACGGCCTTCGGGCAATAGTGCGTACGCACCCAGGCCACGGCATCGTCAGACGGATGTCCCGCGAGGACGGCGAGCAGTGCCAGCGCCGTGCCGGTCCTGCCGTGACCGCCCAGACAGCCGATCTCGACGGACTGGCCCTGCCGAGCGCGATCCAGCAGCGATCCGAGGTCGCTGAGGACGATCGCTCGGTCGGCCGGCACGCCGAAGTCCGGCCAGTCGAGATGATCATGGTCCCAGGACGGCCGCCAGCGCGGATCGAGATAGAGCCCGAAGTCGGGATCCCGGTCGCGTGCGTACGGATCGGCCGGGTCGAACGAGACCGCAGTGATCGGCGTGCCGTCGGGCAACCGCACCACATCGTGGTGGACGTGCACCTCGTACGTCCGACCCTCATGACGGACGGACCGGATCTCCACCATGGGGTGCAAGCTACTCCGCGTCGGGCCCGTGCACCCACCGGCCGGCGACCGCGGTGGCATGCACCTCGATCGCCGTCAATTCCTTGGCCGACAGCGCGTACGGGTCCTGGTCGAGCAACGCGAAGTCGCCGGGATCGCCGGCGCGCACCTCGGCGCGGCCGAGTGCCGACCAGGCGATGGCCTGCCGGACCGAGACCTGCTCCTCGGCATGCCAGGGCCGGCCGATGATCGGCTCCCGATCGACGGCGGCGGCGATCCACCCCCATGGATCGAGCGGCGCGACCGGCGCATCGGATCCGAATTCGATCGTCGCTCCCGCAGCAGCCAGCGACGCGAACCCGAAATTGATCGCCGCCGTCCGTCCCCAGTAGTGGCCGGCGATCTCCCAGTCGTCGATCGCGTGCCACGGCTGCATGCTCGCGGTCACGCCGAGCTGCGCGAACCGGGGCAGATCCGCCGGCAGCACCAGCTGGGCATGCTCGATCCTCCCCCGGATTCCCGTTTCCTCGAAGCAATCCAGCGCGATCGTGTTGGCCCGGTCGCCGATCGCGTGCACGGCGATCTCCAGGCCGTGTTGCCGGGCCAGTTGCATCTGTGCGACCAACGAATCGTGATCGACCACCAGTTCGCCATAATGATCACCGTCGGGATACGGCGTGTGGCAGTACGCGGTCCGGGTGTTGAGCGACCCGTCGATCAGCACCTTCAGCGGTCCCATGGTGACCAGGCCGTCGGTGCCGGCCAGCACGTCGCCGGTCCGCAGTCCGCGGGCGTTTCCGGCGGCCAGATACTCAGCGATGATGCCGGCCTGGACCCGGATGCCGATCCCACCGGCAGCACGCCGGCGTTCCCAGCTGCTCAGGTTGTCGGCGAATTCGAAGTCCCGGAGGCCGACCAGCCCGCGGCCGGCCGCCTCCCGCAATGCGGTGTCCAGCAGTTCGTCGGTGCTGCCCGACCGTGGCTGCGGAATCCTGCCCAGGGCGTCCATCCAGAGCTTCTCGCGCAACACACCCTCCGGTGGCTCCGTGATGCCCAGCATCGACCAGCCGGCGCGGTTGGCCCAGCCGCAATGCAGGTCGCCGCTGACCATGATCACCGGAAGATCGCCGAAGCGTTCGTCGAGCAGCCGGGTGGTCGGCACGTCGGGCCACAAACCGTCCCGGAAGCGGGCGCCGACCACCGGCACTCCGTCCCGGGCCGCCGCCCGCCGAGCCCCGCCATCCTGTCCTGGTCTGTCCAGTGCCGCTGCCACCACCTCGACGGCCTCGGCTGCCGATGAGACCCCGACCAGACCGATCCGGCTGCGGTCGATCGCGTACTGGGTGGCATGGACGTGTCCGTCGAAGAGTCCGGGGATCAACCAGCGCCCGTCGGCGTCGATCACCCGCCCCGGCCGGGCCTCCTGATGATCGACGACCTCGGTCACCCGGCCGTCGGCGACGTGCAGATCCAGCCGCTGCTCCTCGCCGGGCCGCCGGACATCGACCACCCAGTACGCCCCCATCACGCCTTCACAGCTGGTCACGGCTGCGCCCTCTCGTCGTTCACGATCATGATCATCAGCCGAGCAGATAGTTCAGCTGCAGCAGCGCCGAGTCCTGCAACGGCGCCAGCGGGTCCATCGGGTCCTCCGCCTGCCGGTACCGGCCCGGTGGTGTCTGGTAGGCGGCGCTGAAACGGCGGGAGAAGTGGTAGGGATTCGCAAATCCGGTCAGCGTCGCGACCTCGGCGATCGTCGCGCTGCTGCGGCGCAATGTAGTGGCCGCACGGGCCAGCCGAATCAACTCCAGCGCCCGTCCGGGGGCCATGCCGACTTGCTGCCGGAAGACCCGGTGCAGGTGACCGACCGAGACATCGGCGAAGCGGGCCAATACATCCACGCCCAACGGACGAATACCGTGCTGGTCCCAGTCGGTGCGGATCCGGGCGGCCAGCGCGACCAGCATCGACGGCAGACCAAGATCATCGTTACGTGGCACCGGGCCCGTGACGAAGATGTCCACCATCAGGGCCAGCAGTTGATCACGGCGGGTGGCCGACTCCGCCGAGGGGTCGGTTGCCAGCTGCAGCAGGTAGTGGCAGATGCCCTCCAGTACGGGCAGTGCAGCCAGGCTGCGAACCGTCGGCCAGGACGGTTCGAACCGATCGGCTCCGGTCAGCCCGAAGTGCACATAGGCGTGCGTGGACGGTCGATCCGGATCCCACGCGTAGCCGTCGACCGCGTCGGGGCGGGCCAGCGCGAGCACGCCGGGCCGCAACAGTTGTCGATCATCGTCGACGGTCCAGACGGCGGATCCGCGCAGTAGCCAGACGAACTCGTAATCGTGCATCCGTCGAGGCCCGAAGGCCGCGCCCGGCGGGTAGTCCGCCAGCCGCACCGGGCCGGCGGCTCGCGCGATCAGGTCAGGCACCTGGTCGAGCACCCGGAAGTGTCACGTGCTGGTCCGACAGGTCACCGCTGTGTCGGACGCCGAGCAACTGCATCGCCCGCTGGTATTCGGCCGCGAGGATCTCGTACGCCCGGACCACACCGTCCTGACCGCCGGCCATGATCCCGTAGAGATAGGCCCGGCCGACCAACGCCGCATCGGCACCGAGGGCCCGCGCAGCGACGATGTCCTGGCCGTTGCGGATTCCGCTGTCGACCAGGATCGGTACGTCCGGTCCGAGTTCCTTGCGGACCGCCGGCACGAGCGTGATCGGTGCCGGCGTCCGATCGAGTTGGCGACCACCGTGATTGGAGATGATCACTCCGTCCGCTCCCCCGTCGACCGCCTCACGTGCCGATTTGGTGGAGAGGATTCCCTTCACCAGCAGGCGTCCGGGCCAGCGCTCCCGTACCCAACCCAGACTGTCCAGGCCTACGGACGGATCGAAGATCTTGGACGCGATCTGGTTGAAGTTGTAGGTGCTGGCGGCGCCTGCGAGCGAGGCGAAGGTGATCTGATCAGTTGTCAGCTTGTTGACCCACCAGTACGGATGCAGGCCCATGTCGATGATCGTCGAGGGCCGCAGCGTCGGAGGGATCGTCAGGCCGTTGCGATCGTCCTTGCGCCGATTGCCGGACACGGCGGTGTCGCAGGTCAACACCAGCGTCGTACAGCCGGCGTTGTGCGCCCGCTTGATCAGGTCGTCGTTGATCTGTGGATCGGAGGTGACGTAGAGCTGGAACCACAGGTCGACCTCGGGTGCTGCGGCCCGGACGTCCTCCACTGTGGTCGTGCCGACCGTCGACAGTCCGTACGGGATGCCGAAGTGTTGAGCGACCCGGGCGACCGCGGCCTCGCCGTGGTGGTGCATCATCCGGGTGTAGCCGGTGGCGCCGAAGCCCAGTGGCAGTGGGATCGTCCGGCCGAAGAGCCGTACCGAGGTGTCGGGATGGTCGACCGGACGCAGCGCCTGCGGGTGGAAGATCAATTCTTCGTAGGCCCGGACGTTGCGCCGGGCGCTGATCTCGTCCTCGGCGGCGCCGTCGACGTAGTCGAAGACCGATCTTGGCGTCGTACGCCGGGCGATCGTGCGCAGATCGCCGATCGACAGGGCGTTGTCCAGCCGCCGCTGGGTCAGGCTCAGGCTCGATCGGCGCAGCTGGACGGTCTGACGGACCTCAGACCAGTGCGGCCGGTGGTGGGCGACGGCTGCGATCGGCACATCGGGGAGTCTCGGCATCAGGCGCCGGCTCCGGCATCGGGGTCGCCGATCCGCAGCAGCACCTTGCAAGCCGTCGTCCGGTCGCTGGCGGTGTCGAAGGCGGCCTGCGCCTGCTCGAGCGGGAATTCGTGGGAGATCAACGGCTCCGGATCGATGGTGTCGGCCAGCAGGCCGATCGCCTCGGCGAATTCGGTGTGGAAACGCCACGAGCCCAGGACCTGCAACTCCTTGTTGACCAGAGCGTTGCCGAGGATCGCCGTCAGGCCGCGCGGCAGGATGCCGACCTGGACGACGGTACCGGCGCGGCGGACGGTCCGGATGCAGCTGTTGAGTCCGGGGCCGCTCCCGGAGGCCTCGATCGCGACGTCCACCTGCTCGGGCCAGGCGGCGTCGTCCGGCCGATCGGCGCGCAGCAGCACATCGGCACCCATCAGTTTGGCCTGGGCCAGCGCATGGTCGGTCAGATCGGAGACGTAGATGGTGCCGGCGCCGGCCTGCCGGGCGGCGGCGACCGCGAGCGCCCCGATCGGCCCAGCGCCGGTGACCAGGACCGTACGGCCGCTGAGATCGCCCGCCCGCTTGACGGCGTGGTAGGCAACGCTGAACGGCTCGCTGAGGGCAGCCCGGCGCAGCGACATCCCTGCCGGAAGCGGGACGGCGCGGTCCGCACCGACGACCAGGCGCTGGGTGAAACCGCCCTGGATGTGCGGGAAATGTGCCGCCGAGCCGAGGTAGCGGCTGGACGCGCACAGCTGCGGGCGACCGGAGGTGCATTCCTGGCAGTGTCCGCAGACCTGGGCCGGGTGGACGGCGACCGGCTGCCCGACCTCCACGCCGGTCACGCCGTCGCCCAGGACGGCGACCCGGCCGACGACCTCGTGCCCGACGACCAACGGCTCGCGGATCACGAACTCCCCGGCTGCCCCGTCGTGGTAGTAGTGCAGGTCGGAACCGCAGACGCCGCCGTAGACGATGTCGATCCCGACCTCACCGGCACCCGGCTCCGGTACGGCCCGTTCCTCGACCGCGAGTTGTTCCGCTCCTCTGATGACACAAGCCAGCATGGAGGCCATTGTGTCGTGGCCCGATCTAGCCGAGACGGCGGGTCATCGACGGCGATCTCCACGCGCCGAGCACGGCCAGCAGGGCGGCAATCAGGACGGCACCGACGAGCAACAGAACCGACAACTGCCACGGCACGGCGATGGTCAGCTGCCCGGAACCGCCACCGAAGTCTCCCCGGGAGTTCGAGGCGGCGAACGCGATCCCGGCCGTGATCCCGACCACCTGCCCGGCCACGATGCCCACCAGGACCAGGATCGCCGCTTGGGCTGCGGCGAACCTCCGGCGCAGACCCGGCGGTGCCCCCACCGCGGTCAGCGTGGCAAGGTCGGGTCGAGCCTCGACCTGGGAAAGCGCCGTGGAGATCAGCGCCGCGACGATCACCAGCGCACCGGCGATACCGAGCAGCACCCGACCGGCCGATGCCAGCTGGCCCTGGAAACCGCGTTCGACCAGGAGCTGTGCGTGCGACGGAACCACCTCGTTGATGGCCTGCTCCTGGGCGGTGGTGATCGGGTGCGGCGCGTCGACCGTCCACAGCACGACGCTGTTGGGCAGGTCGGCCTTCGTCGCCGCGTCGGCGCTGATCCACCCGATGGTGCTGTCGGCCCACCCCAGCTGCGGACCGCTGAGGTCAGCTCGTCCGATCACCGCGGCAGTCAGCGTCACTGGCTTGCCGGGGACGTACGCGTCGCCCTTCGGCAGGCCACCGACCAGCGTCACCTTGTTGCCGGTCAGGTAATCACGGCGTGCCGACAGCGCACACGGTTGTGGACCGCACTCGAGTCCCAGCGGCGGGTCGACCAGCACGACTCCCCCGCCGGCCAGGACGTGGGCTGCGGCGTCCGGCAGACCGAGCGAGGCGATCTGCGCATCCGGCACCACCGTCACCGCCTCGCCGTAATCGCTTCGCCCGGACGCACATCGGGAGTCGGCATCGGGATCCGTGTCCGCCTGGGTCTCGGCGATCACCGCCTTCTGCGCAGTGCACCCCTTGGGCACCAGAGCGACAGTCGAGGTCGGCTCCGCACCGGAGTAGTTCGGGTCGCCAAGACTGCTGTGCGGGGTCAGCCGCCAGTCCGGATGCCGGCCCCGGATGATGTTGGCGGCGGTCTGCATATCCTCGACCGGCCCTTGGATCGTCCCCTGCCCCATCGTCGTGAACGGGGTGTAGGCCTCGGCCTGCGCATGATCGTCGGAGGCGATGGCGATCCCCATCACGGCGAACATCCCGCTGGCGACCAGCACTGCCGACATCGCGGGCACGCTCCGGCCCACCTGCCGGGCGATGTCGCGACCGGCGAGCCGGATCGAAAGCGGCAACCGTCCTCCGCGACCCAACGCGGTGACCAGCCAGGGCAGGATCAGCATCGCGCCGATGAACGCCGCTGCCGTGCAGGCGCCCATGATGTAGCGCGGCGGCATCGCAGGCGCACCCGCGAACCCCAGCACCAACGCGACAGCCAGGCCCGCTGCCGTCACGATCGATCCGACCACCGGCCCGAACGTCCGCGTCCTGGTGGCGGTCGTACGCCGCCGCAGCACGGCCACCAGATCCAGCTTCCCGACGCCGCGGGCCGGGAGCAGCGCGGCGACGACCGCCGCCACGGCGGCCCCCAGGAAGGCGACCAGCGCCGGCGACCAGGACAGCGCGTTCGGCGCCGCCCAACTGCCGGTGAGCCAGGCATAGACCACCGAGATATAGCGGCCGGTGACCAGTCCGAGTGCGGCGCCGATCGCACCGGCGAGCACCCCGAGCAGCAGTGCCTGTCCGAGCAACTGTCGGCGCAACTGCTCGCGGAGTGCACCGTTGCTGGCGATCAGTCCCATGGTGTGGCGTTGCCGCGCAGCGGAGATCGCGAAGGCGGGACCGGCCAGCAACATCGCCTCGAACAGCAAACCGCCGCCGACCAGCACGTAGAACGCGATCCAGCTGGAATCCTGCTGATCGTCGCCCTTGTCCTGGCCCGGCACCAGCTCCGGATGATCCACCAGATAGCGACTGGTGGCGTCCAGGCCGTGCAGATCCAGCCGACGGACCTCGTCATAGCTGACCGGCGCCGCCCGGTAGACCAGGAAGGACACCTGGCTCGGATCGTCGGTGGTGATCAACTGCGACCGACCGGTCACCACGTCGGCACCTCCGCCGGGGCCCGAGCCGTCGTCCTCTGGGAGCGCGACGATGCCGACGACGTGCAGATCGACCGTCCGACTCGCCTGGTGCCAGGAGAATCCGGGAACCGTCGCGCCCAACCGTAGGTTGTGGCGACGAGCCAGATCCTTGGTGATCATGATCTGATCATCGGCCGTCGGCCAGTGCCCGGACCGCAACCGGAAGAGCCCGGATCCGGACATCTCGCCGACCGGCAGGCCGACCGCGGTGATCCGGAGCTGATCACCGATCTCCAGCCCTATCTCACCACCGGCCACCCGGACGACCTGGCCGTTGATCAGCGAGCCGACCTGGCCGGCGGTCCACCCGGCACCGTCCTTGTCGGCCTGGATGACCGCCTGAGCGTTCCCGAACCTCTCCGGCACCAGCGTCTGGTCGGAACTGCTGTTGTTCCACGTCACGCCGGCGATGATCAGCAGAACCGGAGCGCCGACCATGATCATGATCAGGGCACTGCGGCCGCGGGCCCGCCGGATCTCCCGCCAGCCGATCCGCAATGCCAGCAGCCAGCTGTTCAGCCAGGCGCCGGCTGGGTCGGCGGACGGATCGGCTCGCCGTGGCCCCACGAGGTCGACCTGGGTGGTCACCCGATGCCCCCCATCAGCCGCTCGTCGACCGCAGCGCTCTCCGCGCTGTCGATCACGGCCCCGTCGCGCAGGAAGATCACCCGATCGGCCCAACCGGCATGGCGCGGCTCGTGGGTCACCAGCAGTCCTGCCGCGCCGGCGTCACACCGCTCGCGCAGCACTGCCATGATCTGGTCACCGGTCTCGGTGTCCAGTGCTCCGGTCGGTTCGTCGGCCAGCACCAAGCGTCGTGGGCCGACCAAGGACCGGGCGATCGCGATACGTTGCTGCTGCCCGCCGGACAGTTCGCTGGGGTAACGGTCCGCGACCTGCCCCGACAGACCCACCGAGTCCAGCGCCTCGGCCACCGGCTGCCGCGTCCGGCGGGGCGACCAGCCGTCGAGTTCCAACGGCAGCGAGACGTTCTCCGCGGCGGTCAGCGACGGCACCAGATTGAAATCCTGGAAGACGAATCCGACCTTGCGACGGCGTACGGCGGCGAGCGCGGACGGGCGCATGCTGGTCACGTCCTCGCCCTCGATCAGTACCCGTCCCGAGGTCGGCTTGTCCAACGCGCCCGCGAGATTGAGCAGCGTGGACTTGCCGGAGCCCGACGGTCCCATCACGGCGATCAATTCACCGGCCCGGACCGCGAGGTTGATCCGGCGCAGCGCATGCACGGTCAACTCCCCCGATCCGTGGATCCGGCTGAGCTTCTCCAGGATCAGGACGGGGATATCGGCTTCTGCGTGGCGTGCCATCACCGCACCACCCGCCCGGTCTCACGATCCTGAAGATCGCGATCACGGGCCTGATGATCATCGGCCTGATGATCATCGGCTCGCTGATCGTGCTGCGGGCGCCGGACGGCCTCACGCTGCAGACGACCCTCGACGTGATCGAGCCAGCGCAACTCCGCCTCGGCCGTGAAGATCAGGTGATCAAGGACCAGCGACCAGGCAAGATCACTGCCGGAGTCGTTACCGGCGGGAGACGCCTGGGTGCCCCGCTTCAGTCTGGTCAGGTCCTGCAGATGACTCAGCGACGCCGAACGCTGGTTCTGCACGATCTGCTGCACGTCCACCCCCGGGACGGTCACCGCCAGCGCGAGTTTGATGACCAACTCCGAGCGCGGAGAGTCCTCGCGCGGCACCGGCGAGGTCCACCACAGCTCGACCTGTCGCCGGCCCTCGCGGGTGATCCGATAGCCGATCCGGCCCTCGTCGTCGGCTTCCTGGCCCTCGACCAGTCCGTCGCGTTCCAGCCGGGCCAGCGTCGTGTACACCTGACCGACGTTCAGCGGCCAGGTGCCGCCGGTCCGCTGCTCGAATTCGGTACGGATCCGGGCGCCGTACATCGGCCCTTCCGTCAACAGCGCGAGAATCCCCCAGCGCACCGACATCGCATGTCCCTTCGCCACCGCACCGGCCATATACCGGGTATGTGCCAGGGAGCATATACCGAGTATCGGCCGACTACCGCCGACACGCGGCTGAGGCGGCGCTGAGGCTGGGAGTCAACCGGCACACAGGCCGGCGATCTCTGCCTACCGTTGAGCCATGACGCCGATGGCATTCGATCTCGGAGGCAGCGAGATCATCATTGTGGTTCTGATCGCGCTGGTGCTATTCGGCGGCAGCCGGATCGCCGGCCTGGGCAAGGGTGCGGGCCGCGCGATCAGGGAGTTCAAGGAAGAGACCAGCAGCCTCACCGCTGCGGCCGCCAAGGAGCAGCAGGATGCTGCGGCCCCGGCCGCGGAGGGCCAGGAACAGGAACAGGGTTCGGGTCAGGCTCCGGCCTGAACCGCCCGGAGATGCTCACCGATATCACGGGCATCCCCGATCGCGTTGCGCACCGACCAGGTGAGTCGTCCCTCGGCGTCCAGCACGAATGAACCGCGGACCGCGCAACCCAACTCGTCGTCGAACACGTCGTAGGCCCTGGCGATCTCGCCGTGCGGCCAGAAGTCGCTGAGCAGGTCGAAGCCGAGCCCGAGCTGGTCTGCGAACACCCGCAACGCGTACATGGTGTCGGTGGAGACGGCCAGCACCCGGGCGCCGGCCGCGGTGAAATCCCCGAGCGACTGCTGGAGCGCGGTCATCTCGCCGCTGCAGACACCGGTGAAGGCGTACGGGTAGAAGACGACGACCACCGGCGCACCACGGAGATCCGACAACCGGACGATTTCGCCGTGCTGGTTCCGCAGAGCGAAATCAGGCGCGACGAAATCGGACGAGATCAACGGTGCGGGCCCTTCGGCGGAACCAGCTTGTTGGCCGTCCAGCCAGCCGTGACCGGGACGGTGTTGGTCAGCGCCAGGCCGGCAGTGAGCGCCGCCTCGCTCAGGTCGGTCGCGTCGACGAACCCCGGGCGGCCGACCTTGGGAGTGAGCAGCCAGATGTGGCCGCTGTCGCTCAGATCAGTGACCGCGTCCACCAGGCCGTCGGTGATGTCACCGTCCTCGTCGCGCCACCACAGCAGCACGACATCGACCGCCTCCATCGCCTCCTCGACGAGTTCCCCGTCGATCGCATCCTCAATCGCCTGCCGCAGGTCCTCGTCGACATCTTCGTCCCAGCCAAGCTCCTGAACGATCTGCCCGGCCTTGAAGCCGAGTCGTGAGACAGCCGAATCCGAACCGTCGGGCCGTGCCGTCGAGCTCACAACACCTCCACTCTTTCTCCCGCCGCAGCGGGCTGCTGTGCGCCAGACTGCCAGAGCAGACGCCTGTGTGGAAAGTCTCGGCCCGGCTGTTGCTTTCTCGTAACGCTGGGACCAGATACACAGCAGTGAACCGAGGTGACAGGATGGAGGGTGCAAACAGCGCACAACAGGGCGTACAACCCGCGCACGACTCACGGCAGCACCACCCCGCTGCCGCACAGGTAAGGAGCCTCGATGGCCAGTCCCGGCAAACGACCCGCCATCTCCGCAGCGGGTCTGCCGAGCCAGATCCCGGACACCGATCCGGAGGAGACCGCCGAGTGGCTGGAGTCCCTAGACGGACTGCTGGACAGCGACGGCAAACATCGGGCCCGCTTCATCATGCTGAAGCTGCTGGACCGCGCCCGCGAGCGCCAGGTCGGGGTTCCGGCCCTGCGCAGCAGCGACTACATCAACACCATCTCCACCGAGATGGAGCCGGAATTCCCCGGTGACGAGGACATCGAGCGCCGGATCCGTGCCTTCATCCGCTGGAACGCCGCGATCATGGTCTCCAAGGCCAACCGCAAGGGTCTCGAGGTCGGTGGCCACATCGCCACCTACCAGAGTGTCGCCAGCCTGTACGAGGTCGGCTTCAACCACTTCTTCCGCGGCAAGTCCCATCCGGGCGGCGGCGACCAGGTCTACTTCCAGGGCCACGCCTCCCCCGGCATCTACTCCCGGGCCTTCCTCGAGGGCCGGCTGACCACCGAGCACCTGGACGGCTTCCGGCAGGACGCCTCCCGCGGCCCGGGCCGGTCGGTCACCTCCTACCCGCACCCGCGGATCATGCCGGACTTCTGGGAGTTCCCGACCGTCTCGATGGGCCTGACCGGCCTGAACTCGATCTATCAGGCCCGCTTCAACCGCTATCTGCACAACCGCGGCATCAAGGACACCTCCCAGCAGCGGGTCTGGGCCTTCCTCGGCGACGGCGAGATGGGTGAGCCGGAGTCCCTGGGCGGCATCACCGTGGCCGCCCGCGAGGGCCTGGACAACCTGACCTGGGTGGTCAACTGCAACCTGCAGCAGCTCGACGGCCCGGTCCGCGGCAGCGGCAAGATCGTCCAGGAGCTGGAGTCGGTCTTCCTCGGCGCCGGCTGGAACGTGATCAAGGTGCTGTGGAGCCGGGACTGGGACCTGCTGCTGCACGCCGACGTCGACGGCAAGCTCGTCACCAAGATGAACACCACGCCGGACGGCCAGTTCCAGACCTACTCCACCGAGACCGGTGACTACATCCGGCAGAACTTCTTCGACTCCCCCGAGCTGCAGCAGATGGTCAAGGACTACTCCGACGACGACCTGCGCAAGCTCGGCCGCGGCGGCCACGACTACCGCAAGGTGTACGCGGCGTTCAAGGCAGCCACCGAGCACGTCGGGCAGCCGACCGTGATCCTGGCCCAGACCGTCAAGGGCTGGACGATCGACGCCCTCGAGGCGCGCAACGCGACCCACCAGATGAAGAAGCTGACGGTCGACGATCTGAAGGCTTTCCGCGACCGGCTCTACCTGCCGATCGCCGATGATCAACTGAATGATCCGTACGATCCGCCGTATTTCCATCCGGGTGAGGACGCGCCGGAGATCAAGTACCTGCATGATCGGCGATCCGAGCTCGGCGGTTACCTGCCGGAGCGCAAGCCGAAGCCGAAGATCGTCAAGCTGCCCGGCGACGATGTCTACACACCGCTGATGAAGTCGGCCGGCAACGCCAAGGTGGCCACCACCCAGGCGCTGGTCCGGCTGCTCCGCGATCTGATGAAGGATCCGGAGATCGGCCAGCGGATCGTGCCGATCGCGCCGGACGAATTCCGCACCTTCGGCATGGACTCGATGTTCCCGACGGCCAAGATCTACTCGCCGCACGAGCAGAACTACGACTCGGTCGACCGCCGGCTGCTGCTGAGCTGGAAGGAGGGTCCGAAGGGCCAGCTGCTGCACGAGGGCATCTCCGAGGCCGGCGCGATGGGCTCCTTCACGGCAGCGGGGTCGTCCTACTCGACCCACGGCGAGCCGATGATCCCGTTCTACATCTTCTATTCGATGTTCGGGTTCCAGCGCACCGGCGACTTCATCTGGGGTGCGGCCGACCAGATGTCCCGCGGCTTCCTGATCGGCGCCACCGCAGGTCGTACGACGCTGACCGGCGAGGGAACCCAGCATGCGGACGGGCATTCCCCGCTGCTGGCCTCGACCAATCCTGCGGTCGTCCATTACGACCCGGCCTTCGGCTTCGAGATCGCCCAGATCGTCAAGGACGGTCTGCACCGGATGTACGGCTACCAGAATGAAGATCATCCGGGCGGCGAGGACCTGATCTACTACCTCACCGTCTACAACGAGCCGGTCGACCAGCCGGGCCCGCCGGATGATCTTGACGCCGATTCGATCTTGAAGGGCCTCTACCGGTTCCGGTACGCCCCCGAGGTCCAGGGTGAGGGTGATCATCCGACCGCGCAGTTGCTGGCCTCCGGTGTTGCGATGCCGGCTGCGCTGCACGCGCAGCAGATCCTCGCTGAGGAGTGGGGCGTGGCCGCCGACGTCTGGTCGGTCACCTCGTGGAACGAACTGCGTCGGGAGGCTCTGGACGTCGACCGGCACAACTTCACCCATCCGGACGAGGACCGCCGGACGCCGTACGTGACCCAGGCACTCCAGGGGACCCAAGGCCCGGTTGTGGCGGTCAGCGACTACATGCATGCGGTCCAGGACCAGATCCAGGGCTGGGTACCGAATTCCTGGTTCTCGCTGGGCGCCGACGGCTTCGGTATCGCCGACACCCGCGCCGGTGCCCGTCGCTATTTCCTGGTCGACGCCCAGTCGATCGTGGTCGCGACGCTGGCCGCCCTGGCCAAGGACGGCAAGTACGATCCGCAGGCGGTCGCGGTGGCGTTCAAGAAGTACGAGTTGAACGACCCGACCTCGACCGCAGGTGTGCACCAGGAGGGCGCCGGCGCCTGAGGTTTGCTCGGATCAGCCGAGAAGCCGGACCAAGACCTTCGTATTCCTTACCTTCGGTGATCCGCCTTACGACGAGCCTCACTCAGGAATGCGCCCCGATGGCGAACACGTCCCCGCTGTTCATCATGATCAGCGCCCGACCAGCGCCGATGCCGTACTCGCTCCAGATGCCGTCGGGGATGCGGTGCCCGGCGGTGATCACCCGGCGACCGGTGACCTTTCCGGTGCGACCGTCGAGCACCGTCATCAGCTCCGGGCCACTCTCCGGGTCGATCCCGGACAGCACTGCTGCCCGGCGCGGGAGCGCGGTGAGCATCATGACAGCACCATTGGCCACCGAGACTTCCGGCAAGTCGTCGCCGGCAGCGGTGTAGCTCCACAACCGGTTGCGGGTATCCGGATCCAGCCCGGTGATCGTCTTGCCGGTCTGCCGGGCGAGCACGTCATCGCTGGCGTATATCAGATCGGAGCGCGACCGCAGGTCAGCGAGATTGGCTGCGACCGGTCCGGTCCGCCGCAGTTTCCCGTTGCGCAGATCGAGTTGCCAGCCACCGGCGGGATGCCCGCGAGCCTGGAAGTACATCCGTTCGGCCAACATCAGATAGCTGCCGTTCAACGTCACGGCAGCGCAGTCGAAAGCCGGGCTTCGGAAGACCTCTTCGGTGCCACGGAACCCGAAGAAGCGACACTGCGCACCGGTATCGTCGACGCTGACGACCAGATCACCACCAACGGCGAGCGGTATCCCGGTAAGTCCACCGATCAGCTGGTGCGAGGCAGAGAACAGCTGCGCGCTCCGCCGGTGGCTGACCCTGACGGCGACGCGGGCCGCCACCTCGACCCCTAGTGTTGCGCGTCATTAATTCGTTTACAGTGTGGGATGATGGTGTATGCCATCAACTGTGTTCGAGGTC
>NZ_BMMZ01000010.1 GCF_014646195.1 Microlunatus endophyticus | reverse complement strand
TGCCGAAGACGTGCGACACACCTATACCGATGACTTGAGACACCCCATTCCGATGTCCCGAGCCAGAACACCTCCTCGCGCACGCGATCTATGTCTCGTCGGCATTTTGTCGCTGCCGCGATCTTGGCATTGAAGCTGAGTTCCGGGGGACGACCCCACGGTTGCGGCCTCGTACGGCCGGTTCTTCCGGCGAAGTCGTGACAACCAGAGTTTCGTGGCCCGATCGGCTCGGATTCGGCGGCGAAATCGTGACAACGCGACTTTGCGGCTTCGCGCGGACGAGCTCGCACGGGCGGTGGCAGCCCCGGCGTGGCGGAGTTACCGAGGCGGCCAAGGTTTTGGGCATGTTTGGTCTCGTTCAAATCTTGGGCGTGGATTCGCGTGCCTAACACGCATGACACGGCGCTGTAACAGCACGATGGTGAGATGCACGTCATGACAGAGCTGCTCGAGGTGCAAAACCTGCGCACCGAGTTCGCCACGGACGACGGTGCGGTGACGTCGGTCGACAACGTGAGCTTCAGTGTGCGCCCTGGGGAGACTGTCGGCCTGGTCGGAGAGTCGGGCAGCGGCAAGTCGGTGACGGCGTTGTCGATCATGCGGCTGCTCAAGGAGAACGGCCGGGTGACCGAGGGTTCGATCATGTTCGATGGCAAGGACCTGCTGGGTCTGCCGGAATCGCAGATGCGCAAGGTCCGCGGCAACGCGATCTCGATGATCTTCCAGGAGCCGATGACCTCGCTGAACCCGGTGCTGAAGGTCGGTGAGCAGCTCGCGGAGACGATGGTGCTGCACCTCGGACTGTCCCGGTCCGAGGCCTGGTCGCGGGCCGTCGAGCTTCTTGATCACGTCGGGATCCCCCGGCCCAAGGACATTGCCGCGGACTATCCGCATCGGCTGTCCGGAGGCATGCGACAGCGCGCCATGATCGCGATGGCGCTCAGCTGTCATCCGAAGTTGATCATCGCCGACGAGCCGACCACGGCCCTGGACGTGACGATCCAGGCCCAGATCCTGAAGCTGATGCGGCAGCTGAGCACCGAATCCGACACGGCGATGATCCTGATCACTCACGACCTCGGCGTGATTGCCGAGATGGCGGACAAGGTGGTCGTGATGTATGCCGGCCAGGTGGTCGAGGAGGCGGACGTCTACACCCTCTTCGAGCAGCCGAAACACCCCTACACACAGGGATTACTGGGCTCGATCCCGCAGATCTCCGCACCAGCGTCGGGGCGGGGCTCGGATCGGCTGCACTCGATCCCCGGCTCCGTCCCGAGCCTGCTCGAGATGCCGACCGGTTGCCGGTTCGCCGCGCGTTGCCCGGAGCGGATGCCCACCTGCGACGACCCGGTGGAGCTGCTTGCGCTCGGCCCGACGTCCAGCGGCTCGGTGCCGGGTGTCCGTGGTGGTCATCAGGTCCGGTGCGTGCTCTACGAGGAGGGCCGCGGCCCGACCGATCAGCCCGCCGAAGCTGTGTCCGCCGGCGTTGCCTCCGACAGGACGAAGGGGTGATCCGATCATGACCGCTGCCAAGATCGAGAACGCGACCGCGGATGACCGGCGGCCACTGCTCGAGGTGGTCGACCTCCGCCTGCACTACCCGATCAAGCGCGGTGTGATCTCTCGGACCGTGGGACATGTCAAGGCCGTCGACGGCGTCAGTTTCAGCGTCTATCCCGGCGAGACGCTCGGCATCGTCGGCGAATCCGGCTGCGGCAAGTCCAGCGCCGGCCGTTCGATCATTCGCCTGGAGACGCCGACCTCGGGTTCGGTGATCTTCGACGGGGACGACATCTCCCGGGCCGGTGAACGCAGTCTGCGGCGGGTGCGGTCGGAGTTGCAGATGGTCTTCCAGGACCCGTACGCCTCCCTCAACCCGCAACTGCGGATCGGCGACCTGCTGGCCGAACCGCTGATCGCTCATCACAAATGCTCCCGCGCCGAGGCCAAGCAGCGGGTCCGGGAGATCCTGACCACGGTCGGCCTCAACGACCAGTACGTCAATCGCTACCCGCACGAGTTGTCTGGCGGTCAGCGGCAGCGGGTCGGCATCGCACGGGCGCTGATGCTGGAACCGAAGTTGATCGTCTGTGACGAGCCGGTCTCGGCCCTCGATGTGTCGATCCAGGCCCAGGTGCTCAACCTGCTCAAGGATCTCCAGGAGGACTTCGGACTCACCTACATCTTCATCTCCCACGGCCTGGGAGCGATCAAGTACATCAGCGACCGGATCGCTGTGATGTATCTGGGCAAGATCATGGAACTGGCGCCGACCACCGAGATCTTCAATCGTCCCAGTCACCCCTACACGGAACTGCTGCTGGACGCCTATCCCGAGCCCAATCCCCGGTTGCGGGACCGGGAACGGATGGTGATCGAGGGTGACGTCCCCAGCCCGGCCGATCCGCCCAGTGGCTGCGTCTTCCACACCCGGTGCCCGTACGCCCAGGAGAAGTGCCGGATCGAGGTGCCGCAGCTGGAGTCGATCGATGCGGCCGACAGCGGGCGCGGCGAGGTCGCCTGTCACTTCCCGCTGGACAAGCCGAGCCGGCGTTCGTTCGCAGCCCCGGAGCCGGTGCCCGCGGGCCGCCACTCGGCGAGTGCCACCGCGTCGGGGGAGGGCGCCTGATGATCCCCTACATCATCCGCAGGATCCTGATCGGCATCCCGGTGCTGTGGGGAGTCACGGTGATCAACTTCGTGATCATCAACCTCGCGCCCGGTTCGCCCGCCGATCTCTACCTGACCCCGACCTCGACTCCCAACCAGGTCGCGATGATGCGCCACCAGCTCGGACTGGACCAGCCGATCTGGGTCCGCTACGTCAAATGGCTCGGTCAGCTGGTACACGGCGATCTCGGCTACTCGCTACAGAATCGGATCCCGGTCACCCAGCTCCTGGGCGAGCGGATCCTGCCGACGCTGACACTGATGGGCGCCTCGTTGGTCGTCGCCTACGCCGTGGCGATCCCGTTCGGCATCTTCGTCGCCCGGCGCCGCAACACCGCCGCCGACTACGGCGTGGTCGGGCTGTCCTTCCTCGGCATCTCCGTGCCACACTTCTTCCTCGGCCTGGTGATGATCTACGTCTTCGCCGTCAAGCTGGGCTGGTTCCCGACCGGCAACATCATGACTCTCGGTGGGCCCGGCGGTCTGGTCGACCGGGTGGAGCACCTGGTGTTGCCGACGCTGGTGCTGGCGACGGCGATCTCGGCCAACATGGTCCGCTATGTCCGCTCGTCCATGATCGACGTCCTGGGCGCCGACTACATCCGGACCGCGCGCGCCAAGGGCCTCGGCGACATCATGATCACCAACAAGCATGCCTTGCGCAACGCCCTGACACCGATCGTGACCGTGATCGGCGTTGATCTCTCGGTGCTGCTGGGCGGCGCGATCGTGACCGAGCAGATCTTCCAATGGCAGGGCATCGGACTGCTCACCATCCAGGCGATCCAGGGCCGGGACTATTCGGTGCTGATGGGGATCAACCTGATCGCCGCGCTGGGTGTCTTCGTCGCCAATCTGCTCACCGACATCGCGTACGGGGTTGTCGACCCGCGCGTCAAGTACAGCTAGGAGTCCCATGGTCGCAGTGATAGCGAGGAGGTTGCGATGACCGCCACAGCAGCGCCCGGCGACGCCGGCATCAACGCCGCACCGGACACCGTCGACACCACCCGTCCCGCCGGTCGGGCCGAGTCGGCCCTCCGCCGGGTCGTCCGCCGCTATCTGAAGCATCGGATGGCCGTCGTCGGGCTGGTCGTCTTCGTGCTGTTGATCCTGATGGCGATCTTCGCGCCGCTGATCGCGCCCATGAGTCCGTACAAGATCTTTCCCGAGTACGACGCGGCACCGGGTGCGGGCCACATCCTCGGTACCGACTCCACCGGTCGCGATGTGCTGAGCCGGTTGATCTATGCCTCCCGGGTCTCGCTGACCGTCGGGGTCGGCGCCGTCCTGGTCTACGTGATCATCGGCGTCACGCTCGGACTGCTCGCCGGCTACTACGGCCGCTGGGTCGACCAGATCGTCATGCGGATCACCGACATGTTCATGTCCTTCCCGTACTTCATGCTGATCCTGGTCCTGGTCAGCGTGATCGGTCCGAGCCTGCTCAACATCACCGCCGTGATCGGCTTCATGGCCTGGCCCCCGGTCGCGCGGTTGGTCCGCGGGCAGGTGCTGACGATCAAGGAGAGCGACTACGTCCGGGCCGGCGTCTCGCTCGGTTACCAGGCTCCACGAATCCTGTTCCGGCACATCCTGCCCAACACGCTGTCCCCGATCGTGGTCAACGCCACCTTCGGTGTCGCCCAGGCGATCATCCTCGAATCCGGCCTGAGCTTCCTCGGGTTGGGCGTCCGGCCACCGGCGGCGAGCTGGGGCAACATGCTGACCCAGGCCCAGTCGATCACCGTCCTTGCCGACCAATGGTGGATGTGGGTGCCGCCCGGGCTGATGATCCTGATCGCGGTGTTGGCGATCAACTTCGTCGGGGACGGCCTTCGCGATGCCCTCGAGGCGCGACAGGGCTGATCCGGATCCGTACAACTGAACAACAAGTGAAGAAGGCGAAGGACGTAACCATCACCAGGCCCGGGTGCCCTGCCACCCGGGAAACCCGAAGCCAGACAGAGAGATGATGCCGATGAGTACATCAGCACAAGCCAGCCGAGCCTTCGGTCGGACCGGCGTACGCGTCCTGCGCGCCGCGGGAGTACTGCTCACGGCGGCCGCCGTGACGACAGCGACCGCGTGTGGCGGGACGAAGGGCGGTGTCGCGACCACCTCCGGCAAGACCAACATCATCCAGATGGGCACCATCAACCCGCCGTCGGGCTTCAACCCGATCAACCAGTCCGACGTCGGCGGCCAGTGGGCACTCGGCTTCGAGTTGGACACGCTGCTCGTCCAGCCCAACGCTCTGGACTTCCAGCCGAAGCTCGCGAACTCCTTCGAGACCACCGATGATCAGAATTTCACGATCAAGCTCAACCCGAAGGCGACCTGGTCCGACGGCAAGCCGGTGACCGCCCAGGATGTCGTCTTCACCCTCAACCTGATCGCCAATCCCGACTCGGCCACCGCCTACGGCGGTGATATCGCCACCTTCAAGGGGGTTGACCCGGTCACCGGCAAGCTCCCCAAAGGACAGACCAAGATCCCCGGCCTGACCGCAGTCGACGACCACACGGTGAAGTTCCAGACGGCGACCAAGGTCGACCCGAATCTTGTGAAGGAACTGGTCGGCACCAAGATCCTGATCATCCCCGAGCATGTGCTCTCCACCATCAAGCCGGCCGACTTCGCCAACAGCGACTATGCCAAGAGCCCGACGGTGACCGACGGCCCGTACAAGCTGACCAAGTACACCGCCAACGTCAGCATCGAATTCACCGCCAACGAGAAGTACTACCTCGGCGCGCCGAAGATCAAGACCTTCATCCAGAAGATCATGCCGGCCTCCGATCTCGCCGGGGAGCTGCAGACCAACACCATCCAGGCCAACTCCTCCGGCGGCATCGGCAACATCCCGATCCAGGACCTGAAGACGGTCAAGGCGATGAAGAACGTCACCACCACGGTCAGCCCGACGATCGGCTTCCAGACGATCCTGTTCAACACCAAGGTCTTCAAGTCGGTGAAGATGCGCCAGGGGCTGGCCCATGCGATCAACCGGCCGCAGATGATCTCGCAGCTGCTCAAGGGCAACGGGCAGATCATCGACGGTCCGTACACCAGCCAGAGTCCCTATCTGGACAAGAGCCTGAAGGTAACCTCCTACGATCCGGCCCTGGCCAAGAAGCTGATCAAGGAGTCCGGTTGGGACATGAATACCAAGATCAAATTCCTCATTCCGACCGGCAACCAGATCCGCGAGGAGGCCGGCGACATCATGGCGCAGAACTTCAAGGACATCGGCTTGAACGTGCAGGTGACCAAGTACGACTTCCCGACCGTGCTGTCGATGGAGCAGAAGGGCAACTACGATCTCGGGCTGCTCGGCCTGACCTTCAACGTCGATCCCGACGTGACCAGCCTGTACGCCTCGACCGGCTCCTTCAACTTCACCGGCTACGATGATCCCGAGTCGGACAAGCTGCTGAAAGAAGGCAAGACGGAGCCCGATCCCAACAAGCGCAAGGCCATCTATGCCAAGCTGCAGAAGATCTGGCAGCAGGACATGCCGCTGTTGAGCACCTACTCCGACGACAACATCTCGGCCAAGAGCAAGTCGCTCAAGGTCGGTGGTGCGACGCCGTTCTGGTACGGCACCACCGCGAATCTGCAGGATTGGGAGTTCTCCGGTGCCCAGTGATCAACTCAGCGACCTACACCCGAGTGAGCAGCCGATGATCGACTTCGGAATCGAAGCGGCCAAGATCCACCAGGACCTGATCGACCTGCGGCGGGAGCTGCATCAGATCCCCGAGCGCGGCAACGAGCTGCCCAAGACGCAGGCCCGGGTGCTGCAGGCTCTGGAGGGTCTGCCGCTGGAGATCACCACCGGCAGTGCCGTGACCTCGGTCGTCGCGGTCCTGCGGGGTCGTGGTGACCTTCCGGCGGGCAGCCCGCGCCCGACCGTGCTGCTGCGGGGCGACATGGACGCCTTGCCGGTCATCGAGGAGACCGGGCTGGACTTCGCGTCCACCAACGGCTTCATGCACGCCTGTGGTCATGACCTGCACACCTCCGGGCTGGTCGGCGCGGCACGGCTGCTGAGCGCGCATGTCGACGAGCTGCCGGGCGACGTGATCTTCATGTTCCAGCCGGGTGAGGAAGGTCCAGGCGGTGCCGCGCCGATGATCGCCGAGGGCGTCCTGGACGTCACCGGTCGCCGGGCGGACGCGGCGTACGGGATCCACGTCTTCTCCTCCGAGGAAGCCGGCGTCTTCTCGCTCCGGCCGAACACGCTGATGGCCGGCTGTGGTGATCTCGATGTCACCGTACGAGGTCGTGGCGGTCATGGCTCGCAGCCCTCCAACAGCGTCGATCCGGTGCCGGTCGCGGCCGAGATCGTGTTGGCGCTGCAGACCTACGTGACACGCCGGGTGAGTGTCTTCGATCCGGTGGTGGTCACGGTCGGCGTGTTGAATGCGGGGACTGCGCTCAACATCATCCCGGACACCGCCCATCTGCAGGCGTCGGTCCGGGTGCTGTCGAAGGCCTCCGGCGAGCAGGTCAGCAAGGATCTGCCGGCGCTGGTCGAGACCATCGCCGCCGCCCACGGCTGCACGGTCGACGTCTCCTTCGACATGTTGTATCCGGCCACCATCAACGACCCGGACGAGACGGCGTACGTCGTCAAGGAGTTGACCGGGCTGTACGGCGCCGACCGGGTGGTGATCCGGCCGGAGCCGTTGATGGGCTCGGAGGACTTCTCGTTCGTCCTGGACGAGGTGCCCGGGGCGTACATGTTCCTCGGGGCCCATCCCGGCCCGGTCGGGGAGAATCCGCCGTCCAACCACTCGGCCAGAGCGGCGTTCGACGACGCCGTGCTGGCCGACGAGGCGACGGCACTGGCGCACCTGGCCTACGCCAAGATCACCACGCTCGCGAACCAGTAACGCGGGAACGGGTCAACAGAGAGGCACAGGGCCATGCCGGCCGAGATCTTCAGCAATGCCAGGGTTTTCGACGGAGAGACCTTCATCGACAAGCCGGTCGATGTGGTTGTGGACGACCGGAGATTCGTCGAGATCGGACCGGGCCTGGCCGGTCAGGAGCGCTACGGCGCCGCGGTTGTTCACGATCTTGCCGGCAAGACCCTGTTGCCCGGCCTGTTCGACTGTCACGTGCACGTGATGATGTCGATGGCCGGCGGTGTGGAGCGCTACACCAAGCCCTACTCGATGCAGTACTACGAGTCGGTCAACAACCTGACAGCAACGCTGCAGGCCGGCATCACCACCGTCCGGGAGGCCAGCGGTGCCGACCTCGGCACCAAGACCGCTGTCGAGACCGGCGTGATTCCCGGCCCGCGGATGAAGATCGCGGTCACCATGCTCTCCCAGACCGGTGGTCACGGCGACGGCTGGCTGCCGTCGGGGATCGATGCCGGCTTCGCCAAGGAGACCGCCGGGCGGCCGAACGGGATCTGTGACGGCGTCGAGGAGGTGCGCAAGACCGTACGCAGGGTGCTGCGGGCCGGTGCCGATCAGATCAAGATCAGTTCCACCGGTGGCGTGCTCTCCCATACCGACGATCCGCGGCACACCCAATTCACCCAGGAGGAGATCGCGGTCATCGTCGGTGAGGCGGAGCACCAGGACACCTATGTGATGGCGCATGCCCAGGGCGCGCCCGGGATCAAGAACGCCCTGCGGGCCGGTGTCCGGTCCATCGAGCACGGCATCTTTCTCGACGACGAATGCATCCAGTTGATGTTGGACAAGGACGCGTTCCTGGTGCCGACCCTGGTCGCGCCGATCGCGGTGATCAGGAACGCCGAACGGGGGATCCAGGTGCCGCAGCGATTGATCGACAAGGCGCGCAGTGTCTCCGAAGCTCATCGGGAGGCATTCGCCCGGGCGGTCGACGCGGGGGTCCGGATCGCAATGGGCACCGACTCGGGCGTCGGCCGCCATGGCGAGAATCTCGAGGAACTGGTGTTGATGGCCGACGGCGGCATGTCGCTGGAGGAGGTGCTCGCCGCAACGACGTCTCAGGCCGCGGAGCTGATGTTCCTCGATGACACCCTCGGCAAGATCGCGCCCGGTCATCTGGCCGATCTGGTGGTGCTCGACGGCGAACTGACCAGCGCCAGGCAACTCGGCTCCCTGCAGAAGATGATCGACGAGGTGTGGAAGAACGGCACCCGAGTGATCTGACCGTAGGCCAGCATCTCTTGACAATCTGACAATCACGAGTTCTCATATTGGCATGTCGCAAACGCATTCCAAGTCAATTCTGGAGCTGGTCGCGTCCGGTGCGATCTCTCCGTCCGAAGCGGCGGTACTACTGGACGCGCTGCCGGCCGACACTGGCCCCGACGAATCGGGCCGAGAGGACGAATCGGGACGAGAGGACGAATCGGGACGGGAGTTCGGCGATGACGATGCCGAGCCGACGACCGTGCTCGCCGGCATCCAGCACTCCGACACCGAGCCCACGCGGGTGATCACGGGTGAGCCGGCCACGCTGCAGTCGGTCCGGATCCCGATCGAGGTCAGCGTCCACGGGGGGCCGATCGAGTTGGTCTGTGAGCCGGGCACAACGGTCCCGCACGCCGACGGCCCGGCCCACGTCGCGGTCGACGGCGATCGGCAATCGGGCTTCCGCCTGCACGGCAGTCTCGGCGACGACTCGGTCATCGGGCTGCCGGCGGCGGTCGACCTCCGCCTGGAAGCCAACGGGACCGACTTCACGCTGACCGGGATCGACGGCACCGTGCGGGCTGAGCTCAATGTCGGCGACGTCGCCATCGACGGGCGCTTCTCCGACGGCGAGTCACGGCTCGAGGCCAACGCCGGCAACATCGACCTCCGCCTCCAGCCCGGCTCTGACGTGGAGGTGATCGCCCGGACGGCGGCGATGATCAACGCCGACGGTCTCGAGCACACCGGTCGTGGACGCTGGTCCGTCGGAAGCGGAACGGGCAAGTTCGAGATCACCGGCAACCTGGGCTCGATCACGATCACCGCCCTGTGATGGCCGCCCATGATCACGCCGGCCGGGAATCGGCACCGGTGGCGTACCCACAGCCGAAGGCCTGCCCGACCTGCAACCAGGCGCTCACGGTCACGGCGCTGTCCTGCGAGCACTGCGGCACCGAGGTTCACGGACATTTCCGGCGCTGCGAATTCTGCGGGCTCGACGACGACGAACGCGGTCTGCTGCGGGTCTTTCTCGCCACCCGCGGCAACATCAAGGAGATCGAGCGCTACCTCGGCGTCAGCTATCCGACCGCCCGGGCCCGGGTCGACGGCCTGATCGCGGCTGTCGGGGCGACGGACGCGGGGCAGGCCGAGGCATCGGGAAGCGATCCGACCGAGCGCCGCGAGGTGCTCGCCCGCGTCGCGGCGGGAACCCTCGATGTCGGCGTCGCTCTCGATCTGCTGGCCAGGATGTGATCCGGCATCCCGGCGGCTGCGTCAGGGCCTGAGCTCGGCCAGCCGGTCGAACCAGCGGTCGGCGGTCTGGTCGAACGGCGGCTCCTCGCCGATCACCGCCGCCAGCAACTCCTTGGCCGCTTGCTCGGTCAGAGTGACGACGTCGGGCGGATACCCGAAGAGCTCCCGGTGCTCGGCGAATTCGTCCTCGTCGTCGATGAACGGATCACGCCCGTCCCGCGGCACGACGACGTCAAGATCCATGTCGATGGTCCGCAGCACGGTGTCCTGCCAGGTCGGCACGGTGGTCAGGTCGATGTAGATCCGCAGCCGGTGGCCGGGCGCGTTGAAGGTCACCAGCCAGGGCTTTCCGTCGGTCGGCATCAGCGTCAGCCAGGTGCTGGTGTCGACGAAACTGCGACCCGGCCGGGCCATCAGGGTCCCGGCGGGATGCCCGATCCAGTCCCCGTGCTCGTCGGAGCCGAGATAGCGGCCGTCGTAGGCCCAATGCTCCCGGCCATCCCACTTGGTGAATTCCACCCGCACCGGCTGTCCAGCCCGCAGAACCATGGTGACAGTCTTCCAGATCGACAGGTCTGAGATGGGTCGGTGTGGCGGCCCGACGATGTTCTCGAATCAGAATCCTGGCCGTTACTCTGTGGGCAATGTCTCGCATCCTGCTTCGGTCCGCCAAGGACCCGTTCCTGCCCGTGTCGCCCGAGGCGTCGTTAGCGCGGAACGTCTTCGCCAGTAACAGCGGGAACATGCTCTTCACCCAAGCGACCCACCAGCTGCTGTCGGTCCCGGGCACCGAGGTCGTCGCCGACGGCTACGTGGCGGACCGCAACGATCTCGGTCCGGAGACGATCGCCAAGATCAACGCCGAATTCGACGCGTACGTCATCCCGCTGGCGAATGCCTTCCGGCCAGCGTTCAAACGCCAGCTGAAGCGACTCACCAACGTCATCCGGCAGCTCGACATCCCCGTTGTGATCGTCGGTGTCGGCGCCCAGACCAACTCGCGCGCGACCGAACTGCCCGAGGAGATCCGGGAAACGGTCTCCGACTTCGTCGGCGCCGTGCTGGACAAGTCGGCCAAGGTCGGCGTCCGCGGCGACATCACCCGGCGATGCCTTGCCGCGCTGGGTTTCGGCGACGAGCATGTCGAGGTGATCGGCTGCCCGTCGCTCTACGCACCGGGCCGGGACCTGACCGTCGACAAGAATGATCACGGGCTCTCAGCGGACAGCCTGATCGCGGCGAATCTGACACTGTCCCAGGTCAACGCCGCCAAGATCATCAACCGGGCGGTCGACCGCTACCCGGGGATGGTCTACATCCCGCAGACGATCAACGAGCTGCGGATGCTGTTGTGGGGCATACCGCTGCCCCAGCCGCTGGACGACAGCATGCCGGCCACTCTTGATCATCCGCTCTACCGGCAGGGCCGGGTGCGGTTCTTCCTGGATCCGATCCGCTGGCACCAGTTCCTGGCCGAGCGACAGTTCGCCTTCGGCACCAGGATCCACGGCAACATCGCCGCGCTCAGCGTCGGAACTCCCGCCTACCTGCTGGCCTTCGACTCCCGGACCACCGAGCTGGCCGATTATCACGCGATCCCGTACGCCTCAGCCCACCGGATCGCCCCGGACACCGACCCGGCCGAGTTGTACGACCGGGCGGATTTCACCGAATTCAACGCCCGGCACCCGGAGAACTTCGACCGCTTCGCCGGCTTCCTGGACAAGAACGGGCTGACCCACACCTATCAGCCGGGGCAGGAGAATCCACAGTTCCGGGAGCGGCTCGCCGCCGCCGGGTTACCGGCAGGAGTCCGACCGCTCTTCGGCGGCGGCGACGAGGCGATCGAGCAACTGCTCGGGCGACTGCGGTGGCTCTATCAGGGAGAGGACATCGACCGGGCCCGCGAAGCCGGAGCGTACGAGCCGATGCCCTTCGGTAGATTGCCGGAACCCAAGCCGGCGAAGATATCCGCACCGACGCCTGCCGCGCCGACGCCGCCACTGCATCGGCGGCTGACCAAACGCGCCCGCAGGCTGGCTCGACGATTGCGTTCCTGATCATCCCCGCGCAGCGATCGGCGTCACCCGACCCGGCTCCGAGCTCTTGAGCGGCGGGTGCAGAATCGATTCGTGAGGAGTTTCCATCGCTTTGTGGCGATCGGGGATTCGGCCACGGAGGGACTTCAGGACATCGATGAGAAGGGCTCCTACCGCGGCTGGGCCGACCGCCTTGCCGAACATATCGCCGCCGCCCAGGACGAACGGCTGGAGTATGCCAACCTTGCGGTCCGCAGTCTCCGGTTGAACGAGATCAGACGTACCCAGTTCGACCGTGCGCTGGCGCTCGAGCCGGACCTGATGAGCATCGTCGGCGGTGTCAACGACGTCATCGCGCCGCGGCCGGACTTCGGGCGGATCGCCGCTGATTTCGAGTCGATGTTCACCGAGGCCACCGCACGCGGGATCACGGTTTTCACCTTCCTGATGCCGGATCCGAGCTTCCTGAATCCGCTGGGTCGCTATGTCAAGGAGAGGGCCGCGATCCTGGCCGACATCACCCGGGCGGCAGCCGAGAGCGCCGGCGTCCTGGTGCTCGACCTGTCGGAGTATCCGGTCGCCTCCGATCCGAGGCTGTGGTACGAGGACCGACTGCACGGCAATTGGCTCGGCCACCAGCGGATGGCCGAGGCCTTCGCCGACCTGCTGGGCTACCCCGGTTTCGAGCACTGGCCCGAGCCGATCGGCGGTGCGCCCCGGCGGGTGCACTCGCTGGAGAAGATCGGCGCCGACATCGACTGGGCCGTGCACTGGCTGGGTCCGTGGCTCGGCCGCGGACTGGTGCACATGCCGCACGGACGGGGGATCACCGCCAAGCGTCCGGTGCCCGAGGTCGTCGGACGCCGGGACAGGGTCGCCTGAGTCCGGGTCGCCTGAGTCCGGGTCGCTCCGGCACACCCGCTCCGTACGGCTTGTCCCGTACGGTTTGTCCCGTGATGGGGAACAACCGATGATCTTTCTCGGAGTCGACGGTGGTGGCACCAAGACCGCGTTGTGCCTGGTGACCGGCGAGGGCGAGTTGATCGCCCGGGGCCAAGCGGGTGCCAGCTATCTGGCGGGCCCGCCGGGTGTCGGCCCCGAGCACGTCCGCGGTGTGCTGGCCGAGGCGGTGCCGGCGCTGTGCCGGACGGCCGGGATCACCGCGGACAAGATCGACTTCGGCTTCTTCGGCATCCCGGCCTACGGCGAGCTGAGTGCCGACCGGCCACTGCTGGATGCCGTGCCCCGCGCGATCCTCGGACATGATCGTTACCGGGTCGACAACGATGTGGTGTGCGGCTGGGCCGGGTCGCTGGCGATGGCCGACGGCATCAACGTCGTCGCCGGGACCGGCTCGATCGCGTACGGGCGCAGGGCCGATGTCGGCGCCCGGATCGGTGGCTGGGGCGAACTCTTCGGTGACGAGGGATCCGGTTACTGGATGGCGATCCGCGGCTTACAGGTGTTCTCCCAGATGAGCGACGGCCGGCTGGAGTGGGGGCCATTCGGTGATCTTGTCCGGAACCGGCTCGAACTGCTTGCGGATTTCGACCTCCTCGACATCGTCCAGCACCGCTGGCACTACGACCGGACCAAGATCGCCGCACTGTCCCGCCTGGTGACGGAGGCGGCCGACGCCGGTGACCGGGCCGCGACCAAGATCATCGAGGAGGCCGCAGAGAATCTCGTCCAACACGTGACGGCCGTACGCGATCGGGTCGGCTTCGGGGCCGGGACCCAGGTCCCGGTCTCCTATTCCGGCGGGGTCTTCCGGGCCCCGGCGGTGCTGGCGGCCTTCAGCACGCGGCTGGCTGCGGGGCCGGAGGCGTACGAGCTCAGGAGGCCGCGGTTCGAGCCGGTGATCGGCGCCGCGCTGTTCGCCGCAGGACTGGCGGGCTCGCCGCTCGACCGGCGTGCACTGGACCGGCTCGGCCCCTGACCAGGCAGCCGGTGGCGGGCGACCCTAGGACTGCAGCGCGCGGCGCTGAACCAGCTCACCCTTGGTGAATTGCCCCAGGTGATAGGTTGCCATCCCGTCCAGGACGGCGCCGACACCGCCGCCGACCAGCGGGATCCGGCGGGTGATCATCAGCGGCAGGTGCTTGCCGCCGACCCGGGCGAGCAGATCGGCGAAGGCGATCTCGGCCACCCGGGCATCCAGGTCGGGATCGAAGACCGGTGCGGTCGCCACGGCCATCGGCGTGGTCGGCAGCTTGCCGGTGGCGATCCGCCGACCGAGCTGTTCCCCGCCGATCAGGCACATCACCAGGGCCGTACGGACCCGGCGGTCGTTGATGTCGTAGCCCCGCAGATGGGCGATCGCGGCGATCATCCGGACCTGGACGACCGCCACTCCGGCGAGATTGGCCGGGATCAGCACGGGCGCAGTCGCCAGTCCGCCGATGTTGGTCACGAACCCCTGGGCTGTGCCCAGCCGGATGTGACTGTCGATGACCGACTCGATCGCGTCGTCGACCGATCCGCCGGCGCGCTCCAGGTGTTTGGCCGCCGACACCCTGGCTCCCGGCAGTCGTCCGGTGCCGTCGATGGCCACCTCGACGATGCGCCGCAGCGCCGTACCAGCGACCTGGGGGCCGCTGGCGGTGACCGGCTGCAGGCGTCGCGCGACCGCACGGCCGACATCCCTGGCTGTCGCCATCGCTTCCAACCTCTCCGAGCCAACCCTGCGCCGCCGGCCCACCCGGCTGCGCCCAGCGTACGTGGCGGCCGGCCCGATCCGGACCCGTCGGCCGCAAGAGCGGGGATAGGCCGGGGTGGACCGGGGTGGTGGATGCGGGTGCGGCCGACGGTGGATCGGCGTGCCAGACTCGGGACCGTGGTCGATCGGTCAGGTGTCTTCCCCGGAGCGTCCGCGGTCTTCGGACCGCCGTCGCGGTGGCCGGACAGTGACCTGATCGGGATGAGCGAGGATTTCACCCCGGAATTCGCCATCGCCGGCTACCGGTCCGGCGTCTTCCCGATGCCACAGCACGGATTCCGCGGCCGGGAGCTGACGGGCTGGTATTCGCCGCTGGATCGCGGCATCCTGCCGCTGGACGGTCTGCGGGTCACCCGGTCGCTGCGCAAGATGATCAAGCGCTACACGATCACCGTCGACACCGCCTTCGACGAGGTGATCCGTCGCTGCGGCGACCCGCGCCGCCCGGGCGGCTGGATCGACGACCGGATCCTCGACGTCTACACCGCCTTGCACGAGGCGGGCATCGTGCACTCGGTCGAGGCCAGGACCGACGACGGCCGGCTCGCGGGTGGTCTCTACGGCGTGAGCATCGGCGGACTGTTCGCCGGCGAGTCGATGTTCCACGATCCGGTGATCGGCCGGGATGCGTCCAAGGCCGCACTCGTCGCGTTGGTGGGCATCCTGGGAGCCGATGGTCAGCAACGGCTGCTGGATGTGCAGTGGCAAACCCCGCACCTGGCCAGTCTCGGCGTGATCGAGATCGACCGCGAGGAGTATTTGCGTCGATTGTCGGTCGCGCTGCAGCTGCCGCCGCCGGTCTTCGGGAGCTGACCGTGCATTCTGCCGGTCCAGTCGCACGCAGCGGGCCGTTTCGGGCACGATTCGTCCGTCTGGACGACGAAAATACTCACCCACGCACCGTGTGATTGACTCGGCCGCGTGCAGACTGCAGTCGTGCCGACGCGCCGCCGGGTCATCGGGATGGTGCTGGCATTCATCGCCGGTGGGTTGGTCGCTGTCCAGTCCCGGATCAACGGCGAACTAGGCACCAGACTGGGCGACGGCATCGTCGCGGCATTGATCAGCTTCGGCAGCGGGCTGATCATCCTGATGATCGTGCTGGCCTGCAGCCGCACGACCCGGAGCCGGATCGCTCACGTGCGGTCAGGCGTCCGGGACCGCCGGCTGGTCTGGTGGCAGCTGATGGGCGGCCTCTCCGGAGCGTTCCTCGTGGTGTCGCAGGGGATCACGGTCACGGCGATCGGTGTCGCGATGTTCACCGTGGCCGCAGTGGGCGGGCAGCTGGTCAGCAGTCTGGTGGTCGACCGTGCCGGGCTCGGTCCCGCCGGCCGTTCGCCGGTGACGGCCAATCGGGCGATCGGGGCCGCGGTGGCGCTGGTCGCGGTGTTGGTGGCGAGTGCAGGAGGCCTGAGCGGCGGCCCGGGGGTGTACGCCTTGGCGCTGCTCCCGGCGATCGCAGGGTTCGGAACCGCTTGGCAGCAGGCGGTGAACGGCCGGGTCGGCATGCTCGGCGGGCCGATCATCGCCGCTTCGATCAACTTCGTCGTCGGTACGGCGGCGCTCGTCGTTGCGGCGGCGGTCAGCCTGCTGATCCGCGGCGTGCCGCATCGGTTGCCATCGGAACCCTGGCTCTACATCGGTGGTTCGCTCGGCGTGCTGTTCATCGGCTCTGCGGCGGTGATCGTCCGCTGGGTCGGGGTGCTGCTGCTCGGTATGACCTCGATCGCCGGGCAGCTGACGACTGCCGTCCTGATCGAAGTGGTGGCGCCGACCGGCGCCGGACTGGGGTTGATCAAGGTGCTGGGCTGCGCATTGACGCTGGTCGGCGTGGTGATCGCGGTCCGGCCGCGCCGGCGGAGCCGTACGGTCGCCTCAGTCGACGAGCGACTGGGTGCCGAGGACGATCGCCAGCGCTAGCCGCTCGGCGTCCTCGCTGCCCGGTTCTGCTGTGTAGACCATGATCCGAAGATCATCGCGGGCCACCACCAGGGTGTCGCAGTCCAGGGTCATCCGGCCGACCTCCGGATGATCGATGATCTTGTGCCGGGAACGATCATGGTCCGTCGCGGGGTCGGCGTTCTCCCACAGCTCGATGAAGTCCGGGCACTGGGCACGGAGATCGGTGATCAGTCGCTGCAGTCTCGGGTCGGACGGATACCGGGACGCGGTCAGTCGCAGATCGGCCACCAGCCCCGCATGGAACTCCTGCAGCTCCTCCGGCGTGTGCACCACCCTGGTGTTCAGACCCGACAGGTTGCGCCAGACCCCGTTGCGTTCCAGACTCCGCCAAGTCGAGGTCTCACCCATCACCGAGTCGTATGGCGTGTTGGCCGTCAGCAGGGTCCAGGTCGCGTCGTACACGGCCACCGGGGTGTTGGACAACCGGTCCAGTAGTCGTTGCACGCTTGGCGTGATCCGGGTCGGCACGACGCCCGGGCCCGGTGCGGCCAGTCCGGCCAGGTGGAAGAGCTGTTCGCGCTCGTCGTCGCCGAGTCGCAGCGCGCGGGCCAGTGCCTCAACCACCTGGGCCGACGGTGACGTCGCGCGGCCCTGCTCGAGGCGCGTCAGGTAATCGACCGAGATACCGGTCAGGCCGGCGAGTTCCTCGCGGCGCAGGCCCTTGGCGCGACGCCGCGACCCGAGCGAGACGCCGACTGTCTCGGGCGCGATCCGATCACGCCAGCGCCGTACGGCCAGTCCGAACTCCCAGGCATCCACGTCTCCAGTGTGCTCCCGGAGCACCTGCTTGTCGTGGCTCGTCCTGGCCCTGTCAGTCCTAGGAGAAGCCGACGACTTCTTGGGGCCGACAACAGTGCGGACGCTGGATTCCATGACAACAACACTGATCACCGGGGCCAACAAGGGTCTCGGCAAGGAAGCCGCCCGCCAGTTGATCGCCGCCGGGCACACAGTCTACATCGGCTCCCGCGACGCCGACCGCGGTCGCGCCACCGCCGAGGAGCTGGGTGGACGCTTCGTCCAGCTCGATGTCACCGATGACGCGTCCGTCGCCGCAGCCATTGCCCGGATCGAGGCGGACGGCGGTCTGGACGTCTTGATCAACAACGCCGGCATCGGGCTGCTGGCACTCAACGGCCCCGAGGCGTTGCAGGTCTTCGACACCAACGCGGTCAGCGTCGTACGGGTCACCGAGGCTGCGCTGCCGCTGTTGCAGAAGTCCGACAACCCCGTGATCGTCAACGTCTCCAGCGCGCTGGGTTCCTTCTGGGCGGTCACCAATCCGGAGCGGCCGGCCTTCTCCTACCCGGCGATCGTGTACGGCGCCAGCAAGGCTGCGGTCTCGATGCTCACCCTGCAATACGCCAAGCAGTATCCGAACATCAAGATCAACGCGGCCGAGCCCGGCTACACCAACACCGACTTCGGTGGCGGGTCCAACGAGGGTGCACAGCCGGTCGAGGTCGGCGCCAAGGTCATCGCCGAGATGGCCTTGATCGGCAAGGACGGGCCGACCGGCACCTTCCACGAGGAGGGCGGCGAGCTCGGCTGGTGATCACACCAACCGGTACGCCTTCATGATCATCCCGGCTGCCGTCGGCGGCACCAGCGGCAGCCGGGCAAGATCATCGATGCCGATCCACTCCAGCCGGTAGCTGTTCGTCGGACTGTCGCGCTCCGCCTCCGGTCCGGCGAGCCGTGTGGTGCCGGTCGGGTCCTCGATGAGGAAATAGTCATCCGGCCCGGACTCCTCGTCGGCCCGGCCGACCAGTCGGACGCCGCCAGCCTGGAGCGGCGTCTCCTCGGCGAGTTCGCGCCGGCAGGCCTGCTCGGCCGATTCGCCGGCCTCGACGCCGCCGCCGGGCAGGACGTAGTACTCCCGGCCGTCGCGCTGCCGGTGCATCAGCAGCACCCGGTCGTCGCGGATGACGATGCAGCTGGCACGGGCGCGGAGCACGACGACCTCTCGATCCGGATTGCGGGACCTGGCAGATTGCGGCCTGACCGATTCCTGGGAGACTGTCACAGGGTCGCGACATAATGGTGGCATGCCGGAGATGCCGGAGGTCGAGTCCCTGGTCCGCTTCCTGGGTGAGCGGCTGGCGGATCGCGCCTTCGCCCGAGTCGAGCTGGCGGCATTCAGCGCACTCAAAACCTACGATCCGCCGCTGTCGGCGCTGCAGGGCCTTGAGGTCGAATCGGTGCGGCGACACGGCAAATTCATCGACATCGACGCCCAGGGCATCCATTTGATCTTTCATCTGGCCCGGGCGGGCTGGTTGCGGTGGCGCGATGAGATGAGCGACAAGCCGCTGCGGCCGGGCAAGGGGCCGATGGCGCTGCGTGCGGTGTTCGACGACAATTCCGGTTTCGACCTCACCGAAGCCGGCACCCAGCGCAAACTGGCCGTCTACGTGACGACCGATCCGATGCTGGTGCCGCATATCGCCGGTCTCGGCCCGGATCCGCTGGAGGACGGCTTCACCCTCGACACTCTGACGAAGCTTCTCGACGGCGCCGGCCGGGCCCAGCTCAAGGGCGTCCTCAAGGACCAGCGGGTGATCGCCGGCATCGGCAATGCGTACTCCGACGAGATCCTGCACGCCGCGAGGCTGAGTCCGTTCAAGGCGTCCAACAGCCTCACCGAGGACGAGCGGGTGATCCTGTTCACCGCCATGAAGGACGAGCTGGTGGGTGCCATCAAGCGAGCAGAGGGACTGGCAGCCAAGGATCTGAAGGGCGAGAAGAAGTCCGGCCTGCGCGTGCACGGTCGTACCGGCCAGAAATGTCCGGTCTGCTGTGACACGATCGCCGAGGTCTCCTTCGCCGACTCGTCCTTGCAGTACTGCCCGACCTGTCAGACCGGCGGCAAGAAACTCGCCGATCGACGACTCTCACGTTTACTCAAGTAATTGCCCGTTTGTGCCAGTAATTGCCGGGTTCCCCGGCACGCGGCGGGTCCAGCAGCCACAATGGTGCATATGTCCGAACTGCCTGCCATCACCCCGTCCGGTATCGATTCCCTGCCCGGCCCCGAATGGATGCTCCTGGACGTCCGGACCGACGCGGAATGGGCAGACGGCCGGATCGAGGGCTCGATCCACATCCCGCTGGACCAGCTGATGGAGCGTGTCGACGAGGTCAGCGACAAGGTGGTCTGCATCTGTGCGCTCGGCGGCCGGTCGGCCCGCGCGACCGCCTATCTGCTCTCCACCGGGCGCGAGGCGATCAACCTCGACGGCGGGATCGAGGCCTGGGCCGCGGACAACCGCCCGCTGACCAAGGGCTGAGGTCCGAGGCCGAGCCACGTCCCGGTTCAGGCCAGGAGTAGCCGGATCGCTGTGCCGATCATGATCAGCGCGATGATCGAGTCGAGGATCCGCCAGGCCCGCGCTGTCCGCAGGACCGGTCGCAGCAGGCCCGCGCCGAAGCCGAGTGCGGCGAACCAGGCCAGGCTGGCCGCCATGCTGCCTGCCGCGAACCACCAGCGCTCGTCGCCGTGGCTGTTGGCCACCCCACCGATGATCAGCACGGTGTCCAGGTAGACGTGCGGGTTGAGCCAGGTCGGGGCGAGGCAGGTGCCGACTGCAGAGGCGAGTGAGCGCCGGACACCGGTGTCGCCGATCTCCAGGTGCTCCCCGATGATCATCCGGCGGACCGCCATCGCGGCATAACCGAGCAGCACCGCCGCGCCGACGATCCTGATCACCGTCATGGCGGTGGGCGCGTGCGTCACGACTGCGCCGAGTCCTGCAACGCCTGCACTGACCAGCGCCACGTCGGACAGCCAGCAGATCACCACCAGGGCGCGGACGTGGGATCGCAGGATCGCCTGCCGGAGCAGAAAGGCGTTCTGCGCACCGATGGCCACCACCAGCGACATCATCATCCCGAAACCCTGCACGGCGGTGCCGAAGCCCGGGCCGGTGAACTGATCGATTAACACGAGCTCGACGGTAGGTCACCGCCAAGATGCAGACCAGCTAAAGTTTCTGCAGGTACATCAGAGATTCTTAAGGACGGCCCGTGGACCTGCAGATCGACCAGCTGCGGACCCTGGTCGCGGTCGTCGATCACGGCACCCTGGATGCCGCGGCCCGCGAGTTGCAGCTGACACCGTCGGCGATCAGCCAACGGCTGAAAGCCCTCGAGTCGTCGGTAGGCCAGGTCCTGATCCGGCGTACGCGACCGGCCAGGCCGACCGAGGCCGGGCAGGTGATCCTCAGGGTCGCCCGGCAGATGCTGGTGCTCAACGACCACGTCGGCCGGGAACTGGCCGGCACCGAGAGTGCCGGCGTGACGACGATCCCGATCGTGATCAACGGCGACTCGCTCAACACCTGGGCCCTGACTGCTCTGGCTCGTGTCGACCCGGAGCTCAGGGTCGCCTTCGAGGTCCTGAGGGCCGACGAGGCCCATTCGGTCGAACTGCTCCGCAACGGGTCGGTGATGGCCGCCGTGACCTCGGTCGCCGACCCGGTCCCGGGCTGCAGCGTCCGCCGGCTGGGCACGATGGCGTACCGGCCGATGGCCCGGCCGAGTTTCGTCGACCGCTGGTTCGGTGACGGGCCGACGGTGGCGGCACTGAGCGTCGCCCCGGTGGTCGTCTTCGACCGGGACGACACCCTCCAGGACCGCTATCTGCGGCGCCGGACCCGCCGCCGGCTGACGCCGCCACGGCATTTCATCCCGGTCTCCGCCGACTTCGCGCGGGCGATCGCGCTCGGCCTGGGATGGGGGATGATCCCGCCGCAGCAGAGCGCCGAATTCGAGGCCTCCAGCGAGCTGGTCGAATTCGATCCACCGGTCCATGTCGACGTGCCGCTCTACTGGCAGCAGTGGAAGCTGCACACCCCCGTGCTGGACCGGCTCGCGGATGCCATGATCAGCACCGCGGCCCAGGAGTTGACCGTCGCGAGGCCGACACCCGCACGTCGCGGGGCCTGAGCCGATCGTCGATCACCCCGTGATTGACTGGGCGGGTGACCACCAACGGCAGTGCTGCTTCGGATCCGGAGATCATCGCGCACCGGGGATTCAGCGGGCGCTATCCCGAATCCACGCACGGTTCCTACCAAGCGGCGATCGCCTACGCCGAAGAACATGATCTTGAACTCGGCCTGGAGTGCGATGTGCACTTCAGTGCCGATGACCAGTTGATCTGCCTTCATGATCTTGATCTGGACCGGACCTCGGATGTCACCGGCCCGGCCTTTGCGCGGACCGTCGACGAGTTGCGCCAGGTCGACTTCGGTTCCTGGTTCATGCCGGACCCGAGGCCGCAGGACCGCATGATCACCACCTTGGTCGAGTTGCTGGACATGATCGCCGCAGCTCGCAATCGGGGCGTGCGGATCACCCTCAATCTGGAGACCAAGCACCCCAACCCGCGTGGTCTGGAGGTCGAGGACCGGGTCGCCGAACTGCTCACCGAACGCGGTTGGGCCGGTGCCGACTCGCCGATCCGGGTGATCACGTTCTTCCCGGACGCGCTGGTCAAGTTGCGCGAGGTGCTGCCCCAGCTGCGGCGTACCTTCCTGATCTCGGATCTGTCTCGGGCCGGCGACGGCGTCCTGCCCGACGGCGTATGGATCGTCGGCCCCGACCTGGAACGGGTCCGTGAGGATCCGGACTGGGTCGGCCGGATGATCGCCGCCGGCAACCAGGTGCACGTTTGGACGGTGAACACTCCCGCGGACGTACGCTTCTGCCTCGATCTGGGCGTGACCGGTTTCACCACCGACTTCCCCGACGTCGTCGCCGAAACCCTTTCCCGCGAGGGGTCAGATATTCCTCAATATGCGCCGCGTGTCGTCAGCGAGGATTCTCGACCGGGCACGACACACCGCAGGTATTAAGGAATTTGTGACCCCTCGGCGGGCAGGGGGTCGCGAAGGATCGGGCAGGACATACAGCGCGGGCCGCCACGACCGGTGCCGAGCTCGGCTCCCGCGATCGTGACCACCTCGATCCCTGCTGCTTCCAGCCGGGCATTGGTCTGCACATTGCGCTCGTACGCGACCGCGACCGTCGGAGCGATGCACAGGGTGTTGTTGCCGTCGTCCCACTGCTCGCGTTCGGCGGTGACCGGATCCAGGCCGGTGTCGATCAGGTGCAGCCGGTCGATACCCATCGCCTCCGCCGCAACCTGCAGGAACGGCCGACGGGGTCCGAGCGACAGCTCGCCGTCGGCGCCCAGCGTGACCGGCACAGCCGTCAGGTCGTGGGCGACATTGGGATACATCACCACGGCGTCGGTATCGACCATCGTGCAGATGGTGTCCAGATGCATGGTGGCCCGGTCCTGGGCGATCGGGACGGCGAGCACAACCCGGGCCAGACCCGCCTCCAGCACCGTACGCGCCAGGCGTTCGGCACCGGCCGGAGTCGTGCGCTCGCCCACGCCGACGGCCAGTGCGCCGTTGCCCAGCGCCATGATGTCGCCGCCCTCGATCTGCTCCGACGGTAGGTGTGGGCTCGGCTGGTGCGAGTCCGGCTGGCGCTGCCCGAACAACCGCTGGACGCCGACGAACCGCGGATGAAAGCTGTAGATCAACTCGGTCAGCTGGGTCTCGCGGCGTCGGGCCGGCATGGTCAGCGAGGTGACCAGCACCCGATCGCCGATCCAGGCGCTCGAGTCCCGCGTGAACAACAGATTGGGCAGCGGATCGATCAGGAAGTGGTCATGGGCCAGCAGTCCGGTCACCAGGCTGCGGACGCCGCGCACCTCGTCGTTGCGCAGCCCCGCCATCATCACCTCGGCCAGCCGCTGCGGGTCCGCTGCCGACAGCGCGTCGCGGAGGTAGCGCCGCAGCCGGTCGCCGAGCCGCAGCTCGGCCAGGGTCAGCTCGATCGCTGTCGCCCGGGCGTCGTCCTCGGCCAGGGTCCGGGTGAGCAGGTCGGCCAGATACAGCACCTCGACGCCGCCATCGCGCAACGCGGCGGCGAAGGCGTCATGCTCGTCCTGGGCGCGGTCCACCCAGGGGATGCCGTCGAAGAGCAGCGCGTCGTTGTTGCGTGGGGTCAGGCGCCGCAGCTCCTCGCCCGGCCGGTGCAACAACACCGTACGCAATCGACCGACCTCCGAACCGACGCCGACACGCGGTGCTGGTCCTGGCGGTTCGGGGCGCGCCGCAGCGGGGATCCGGGCCATGTCGCTGAGGGTACCCATCGCTGAGAGCACTCGCCGAGAACCGGTCGTGCGACCCGTTAACCTGTAGAGCGTGAGTACGACCGGCAGTCGGATCGCGGCAGTGATTCCGGCCAAGAACGAAGAGCAGCGGATCGCTGCAACCGTTGCGGCCGTACGCGACCTGCCGCACGTCGCCACGGTGATCGTGGTCGACGACGGCAGCACCGACCGAACGGGGGAGTACGCCGCCGCTGCCGGCGCGATCGTGGTCCGGCACGAACGCAACCGCGGCAAGGCGGCCGCGCTCGAGTCCGGGGTCAACGCGCTGGGCGTGATCGAGCAGCGCGACGGCCGGCCCGAGGCCGGCATCCTGCTGTTCCTGGACGCCGATCTCGGCGCCACCGCCGCCAACGCGGCGCCGCTGATCGGACCGGTGGTCGCCGGCGATGCGGCACTCGCGATCGGGGTGCTGCCTGCCCAGATCACCGAGGACGGCTCCCCGGCCGGCGGAATGGGACTCGTGGTCACCACGGCTCGCCGTGGTATAGCCGAGCTGTGTGGTTTCCAGACGAGGGCGCCGCTGTCGGGCCAGCGGTGTCTGACCCGCCGGGCCTTCGAACTCGCAAGTCCGCTCGCTGCCGGTTGGGGGGTCGAGGTCGGGATGACGATTGACATCGTCCGTGCGGGGCTCACAGTCCAGGAGATCGATGTCGATCTTGGTCACCGGGCGACAGCCAATGATCTCTCCGGCCAGCTGCACCGGGCCCGCCAGCTCGCCGACGTGACCCGGGCGCTGACGGCCCGTGGCATGATCGCCCGGGCCGGCAGCAAGGCTCGCGACGAGCTCACGGGTCAGTCGGCGGTCAGCGGACTGCTGCAGCGCTTCCGGCAGCGATGAGCTCCCGCCATGAGCCCTACGCGATGAGCTCCACACGATGAATGCAGTCCGGACCGCGGTCGCCCCGGCGACCGGCTATCGACCGCTCCGCTGGCATCGTGATCATCGGGTCGGCCTGGCCGGCATCGTCGGCGCCGTCGGGTTGTGTGTGATCGTCGGCGGCCTCGGGCCGTCGGTGATCACCATCACCGTCGGTCCGCGACGTGACCTGCTGCCGCCGTGGTATCTGCCGAAGGGGATCCTGGATCCCAACGAGTGGCTGGTATCGCTGATGATCTGGGCCGCCATCGCGGTCGGCGCGGTCGGGCTGCGGATCGCGATGCGGGCGCTGGACGACGGCTGGCGGCCCCGGGTCCGGCGGCTGATCTGGCTGGGCGTCGGCCTGATCACGGCCACGATCCTGGTGCCGCCGCTCACCTCTGCCGATGTGCTGATGTATGCGGCCTACGGTCGGCTGCAGGTGATCGGGCGCAATCCGTACGAGGTCACGCCTGCCGACATCTTCCGCGGCCAGTACGACCCGGTGATGCACTGGACCGAACGGCCCTGGACCGACACCCCGAGCGTGTACGGGCCGATCACGTCCTGGACCCAGGTCGCTGCCAACAAGCTCGGCGGCACGAACATGCACGACATCGTCTTCTGGCTGCAGCTGTTCTCGGCAGTGCCGTTCGTGCTGGCCTGCCTCGGCGTGCTCTTCATCGCCCGTAGCGCTGAACCCGAGCGGCAGGCGCGGGCCGCGCTGATGACGATCGCGAATCCGGTGCTGATCTGGGCAGTGGTCGCCGGTGCCCACAACGAAGCGCTCTCGGTGGTCTTCGCGGTCGCAGGCATGATCGTGATCCGCAAGAGCCCGTTCCTGGCCGGCCTCGCAGTCGGGGTCGGCGGCTGCGCCAAGATCAGTATCGGGATCTGGGGGATCGCGATGCTGTGGGCCTACCGCCACGAGCCCAAACAGCTGCTCAAGATCTGTCTCGGCGCCGCGATCCCGATGGTGGCGGCGTACGGGCTCTGGCAGCCCGCGGCCCTGCACCAGGCCATCCGCAACGGCGGCATCATCTCCACCGGCGGCTGGGTCAACCTGCTTTTCTCATTACTGGTCAGCATTTTCGGCCACTCGCCGGCCAAGATCGTCGTCGGTGTGCTCAGCTATGTGCTGCTGCCGATGATCGTTTACATGCTGTCCAAGGTGCTGCCCTGGGACCCGGCTCCGGGGATCGCACCGGGTGTCGATTCCCGCAAGGATCCGATGACCATCGCGCTGCGGACGGCGATGATCATCGGCTTCGCCTGGGTGACCACCTCGATCTACACCCTGAGCTGGTACGACCTGCAGGTCTGGATGCCGGTGGCATTACTGACCGCCGGCAAGCTGGACCGGCTGCTGGTGATCCGCGGAGCCGTACTGTCGGCATCCTTCGTGCCCGGTCGCGCCATCCCCTTCGGCCCAGCGCTGACCTGGGCTGCCGCACGGGTCCGGGCGCCGATCTCCCCGATCGTGCAGATGCTCATCCTGGCGGCGGTCTTCCTGTGGTGGAAGTGGCCACAGCGCCCGCAGCTGTGGATGGTCTGGCGGTCGCCGTCCGGAGTGGACGGCGATGATCAAGGACCGGGCGTGGGCGATCCGCAGATCACGCCAGCGGCGGATGCAGATCCCGCATCGAAAGTCGCTGCTTCCTGATCAACACCCAGGCCCCGAGAGCCAGCGCCACGACGGCGATCGAGGCCAGTACGATCACGTCCTGTACGAGGTGGGCGGTCTCGCCGCCGGAGATCGTGACCCGGAACGCGTCGATCAGATAGCTCATCGGCATGTACGGGTGGATCGCGGAGAAGAAGCGTGGCAGGACGGCCGGCGGATAGGTGCCACCCGCCGAAGCCAGTTGGAGGATCAGCCAGACCAGCAACAGCGCCGAGCCGGGCGTGCCGAGCGCGGTCCGCAGCAGGTGAGCGATCGCCGAGAAGGCGACCGCGCCCAGGGCCGTCAGTCCGTAGAGCGCCAGCGGCCGTACCGGATCGAGCCCCAGGAACAGCCAGACGGTGCTGATGGCCAGGTAGCCGCCGATGGTGGCGAGCAGCCCGGCCGGAAGCCAGCTGCCCAGGTAGCGGGCGACCGGATTGGCCCGGCCGGCGAGTGTCCGGCCGACCACCGGCCGGATGATCAGGAACGCCGAGATCCCGAACACCCACAGCGCGATCGAGAAGAACATCGGAGCCAGGCCTCGCCCGTAGTAGGTGGCGGGATTGTCCACGTGCATGTCCACCTTGGCCGGTGAGGAGAGCACCTGGGCCGCACTGTCCTGCTGGTCCGGCGTGATCGCGGGCACCTTCTTGGCCGCTGCCGCGAGTTGATCATGAAGGGTCGAGGCACCGGTCGACAGCCGACCGAGCGCCGAATCCAGGTCGTGGGTGCCGGTCTTGAGGCTGTCCGCACCGTCGGAGAGCGTGGTCGCCCCGGCGTACAGATCGGATGCGCCGTTGGCCGCGGTGGTCACCCCGGTCGCCAGCGAGTCGGCTCCGGTGGAGGCGCTGCCGATCGCCGTGTTCAGCGCGTGCGCTCCACTGGCGACATCGTGGGCGCCGTTGTTGAGATCGTTGATGTTCTTCTTGCTGTCGGCCAGGGAGTCCGACAGGTCGTCGCCGGCCTGTTGTGCGTCGGTGGTGATGGTGGAGATCAACTCGGCGTTGGACTGTGCCGCGTCGGCGATCGTGCCGGCCCGGTCAGAGGCGGAGTCGACCCGGTTGGAGAGCCGCTGGAATGCCGGGTCGTCGGCCAGTTCGGGATGCTGCTTCTGCAGCTGGGCCAGCTCGGCGTCGGCGTGGTCGAGATCATTGGAGATCGACGCGCTGCTGCCGGTTGCCGTGTCGGCGATGTCGTTGAGCGCATCGCCGGCCTCGGTGCCGTTCTTCTGCATCTGGGGCAAGGCCTTCTGCAGCGCGGTCAGTGGCGGGACCACCTTGTCATGCAGCTGCTGGGTGCCGGTCGCCACCTGGTCGGCGCCGGTGGCCAGGTCACTGGACTTGGTGGTCATCGTCTGCAGTCCGTCGGAAAGATCATCGGCACCGGTCTCGGCGGTGCCCAATCCGTCGGAGAGGCTCTTGGCGCCGGTTTGGAGATCAGTCGCACCCGAGGCCAGGTTCGCCGCGCCGGTGGCGATCTTGCCCGAGGCGGTGTGGGCCGAGGCCAGTCCGTCGTCGAGTTGTTTCGAGCCGTCGGCGGCATCGTCCAGACCGCTCTTGATCGTGCTGAGATTGTCGAAGACGACCTCGAAGTAGCTCTGCACTGCGGACTGGTCGACGGCCTCTTCGATCTTGGACTGTGCGGTGTTGGTGATGCTGCCGATCACGAAGCCGTTGGCGTCGTTGCGTCGGACCTGGATGTGGGCGCGGACGGGGTCCGGCGTCTGACCGCTGACCAGGTCGGTGGAGAAGGTGGACGGCACCGTGACGACCAGGTAGTAATCGCCGTCGGCGAGGCCTCTCTGGGCCGTCCGCTCGTCGACCTGATGCCAGTCGAATTCGTTCTGGGCAAGGAGTTTGTTGACGAAGTCGGTGCCGGCGTTGACGGTCCGGCCCTGGGCGGTGGCCGGCTTGTCCTGGTTGACCACGGCGACCGGCAGGTTGGCGAGCCGGCCGTACGGGTCCCAGTTGGCGGCCAGGTAGATGGCACCGTAGATCAACGGGACCAGAGCGACGAAGACCAGTGCGATCCTCGGCATGGTTCCGCGGAAGCGGCGGAATTCCGCTGCGGCGATGCCGATCGGGGAACCGATCCGGGTCGGGGACGAGTCGATGCGGGAAGTCATGATCACCTGCTGGGATGCGTACGGGTCTTGCCGAGTTCGGGAAGGTCGATCCGGACCGCTTCGTACGGGATCGTGGTGGGTTCGACCGTCGACACGACGATCGTGGTCGCGGTACGCCCGGCGAGGTCGACCAGTCGGCCGAGCAGTCGGTGCTGGTCGTCGATGGTGAGATCGCGGTGGGCGTCGTCGAGGACCAGGACGCTCGACGGTCTGAGCATCGCCAGGATCACGGTCAACGCGGCGCGCTGGTAGCCGTCGAGATCGTCGATCAGCTGACCGGGGTCGAGGTCGAGATCGAGCAGGTCGGCCAGCTCGTCGTAGACCCGCTCCGCCTGACGCAGCCGGATCCCCTCGATGGCCGCGCGCTCGGCCAGGGCGTCGGTGATGCTGTGCTTGGGCTCCAGGTCGACGAAGCTGCCCAGCCGGGCGACGGTGGTGATCTTGCGTAGCTGTCGGGATTGCCGATCCGCATCGAGACCGGCGACCTCGATCCGGCCGCGGACCCCGGTGAACCGGCCGACGATGGCCGCCAGCAGGGCGGACTTGCCGGTCCCGGCCGGTCCGATGATCACGGCGAGCCGGTCGGCGCCGACCTCGAAGTCCAGGCCGGCGAGGACGCGGAGCTCGCCGGTGCCGAGGTCGAGCCCTTCGGCGATGATCATGGGGGTCGGCTGCTGCCGCGTCGGCTCTGCGGCGGGCGGAGCAGCCTCGACCAGCTCGTCCGGATGCTGTGGTGTGGCCTCGGTCATTGCAGGATCCCCTTGATCGCGATCCGGATGGTGTTCTTGATCAACTCGGGTGGCATCACGTCCGGAGCGACGGCATATTCAGACGACAACGACTGGACCAGCGAGAGGATCAGCGCAGCAGCCGCCTCGTCGATCTGGGCCGTGGTGCCCGCCGTGCGGCGACGCAGATCCGCCAGCAGTGTGCGCCGCTGGTCGGTGCGCAAGCTGCTGTAGACGGCAGCCAGTTCCGGGTCACCGGCCGCCAGTGACCGGAATTCCATCAGCATCGTCAGCGTCGGTGCATTGGCGACGATGGTGTCGGCGACATCGGTGGCGACCTGATCGATCGCCGCCGGATCGCTGACTGCGGCGACCAGGCGTTCGGAGGAGGTCAGGGTGGTGTTGATCAAGGCGCTGGTGTGCTCGTTGATCACCGCTGTGAAGAGGTCGGCCTTGCCGCCGAAGTTGGAGTAGACGGCACCCTTGGAGAATCCGGCCGCCGCAGCGATGTCACCGAGATTGGTGCGCTGGTAGCCGTCGCGCAGGAACGCCTGCTGGGCCGCCGCGATGATGCGGTCGCGGACCGCCGCCCGCTTCGGCCGGGGCTGGGCCGGGGGATGCTGTCGCGCGCCGCGATCGGTGCGTACGTCTGCTGCGGACATGGCGCCTGTTCCTCGAGAGAGTCAGATTCAGTACCAAGAGTATCCGATACTCACAGTATCGAACAGTCCCGGGAGGTGACGCGTCGGAGTCGTCCGGACGGTCCGCCCGTCTCGTAAGCTTCCGGTTCGTGACAGCGCGCGCCGGTTGGTTTCCCGATCCGGCCGGGCGTCCCGACCATTTCCGCTGGTGGGACGGCTCGGCCTGGACGCGCTATCTGACGACCGACCCGACCGTGCCGGCCCCGGCCCCGACCGCGCCGACCACGACCGCGCCGACCACGACCGCGCCGGCCCCGACCGCGCCGGCCCCGACCGCGCCGGCCCCGACCGCGCCGGCCCCGGGCCAGGCAGGGACACCGGGCCAAGCAGGGAAACCGGGCCGGCATCAGGCCAGCGACCCGAGCCCATGGCAGCGTGCCGGCGAGGTCGTCACGTCCGGGTCCTCGCCGGCCGTCCCGCTCGGTCCGGGCCACGACCGTCCGCCTGGCGGGGTCGGCCCGGCGCGTGCTGCGGCACGTCCTCCCGGCTATGAGCGCCAGTCGGACCGGCGGCGGCCCAGTTCGCTGCGGCCGGCGCTGCTCGGCACCGGGGCGGTCGCACTGGTTGCCGCGATCGTGCTGGCGATCACCCTGACGGGCAAGTCGCCGCAGCCCAGCCTGCAACCTCCGCCACCCGACGACGACAGCGCGGCCCCGAGCGCATCTGCCACGCCCACTCCGGAACCGTCGGCAACCCCGACCGGGCCGCCGGTGAGCTTCGATCCGTCGACCCGGGTGATCGACTACGACGGGCTGAAGCTCACTCTGCCGGCCGCGCCGTACAAGATCACCCGGACGTTTTCGACCCCGCTCGGCGACTCCGGCCAGGGGGCCGAAGCGGATGCCGTCGTGCACAAGAGTTACGGCGGCACGTCGAGTGACTGGGATGCCACGGTGATCGTGGACGAGGTCGGGTCCGATCTGCAGAGCGCGACGCTCGACCAGACGGCGGACAAGATCATGGCGCAGTGGCAGAAATCGTCCTTCGGCGGTTCGAAGACGACGGTGACCGGCGAGAAGAAGAGCACGCTGACCAAGAATCTGCCGCGTCCGGTCCGGATCATCACTGCCGACGTCCACTACTCGGTCAAGGGGGTGGCCAGCAAGTACGACCACGTCAGCCTGCTGGTCGCCAAGGGCAAGACCGGCGGTTATGTCGCCTTCATCTCGTCGCGACCGAACGATGCCAGCGCCAAGATCAAGAAGTCGCTGCAGGATTCGATCGACACGGTCGGGCTCACCTAGCGTCGTACGGGGCGTCGTACCGGGGCGTCGTACCGGGGGTGTACGGCCCCCGGGCGGAATCCAGCGTGCCCGTCACGGACGCGATGGCTACCCTGATCGGGTGCCAGACGACCGACCGGTGACCCCAGGACCTGAACGCTACGGCTATTTCGGACCCGAGGGCACGTTCACCCACCAGGCATTGCTGAGCATCCCGGGCGCCGACCAGCGCGAGCTGACGCCGTACGCGACTGTCGCCGGCTGTCTGGACGCGGTCCGCGACGGCGAGGTGGCGGCCGGTCTGGTGCCGATCGAGAACTCCGTCGAGGGCGGGGTCTCGGCGACCCTGGACAACCTGACCTACGGGCGGCCGCTGATGATCACCCGCGAGGTCCTGCTGCCGGTGCAGTTCACGCTCTTCGCCCGGCCCGGGACCGCGCTGGGCGACGTCCGCAGGGTGATCACCCATCCGCACGCGGCAGCCCAGTGCCGGGACTGGCTGGCCGCGAACGTGCCGCAGGCGACGATCACCACCGAGGGATCGACGGCCGCGGCTGCGGCGGCAGTGGCTGATCCCGGCTCGGGGTATGACGCGGCAGTGTCCTCCGACATCGCAGGCCGGCTGTACGGGCTGCAGCCGCTGGCCACTGGGATCGCCGACAACGACGCCGCCGTGACCCGGTTCATCCTGCTGACCAAGCCAGGACCCGTCGCTCCCGCCTCGGGGGTCGACAAGACGACCATGGTGCTCTTCATGCGGGCCGACCGTTCCGGCGCGCTGCTCGAGCTGCTGGATCAGTTCGCCAGCCGCGGGGTCAACCTCTGCCGGATCGAGTCCCGCCCGACCAAGACCGTCTTCGGTAGCTACTGCTTCGCCGTCGACGCCGAGGGCCATATCGACGACGAGCGGATGGCCGAGGCGATGATGGGCCTGCACCGCGTGTCGGCGCAGGTGATCTTCCTCGGCAGCTACCCGCGGGCCGACGCGACCCAGCAGCATGTGCTGCCCGGCACCTCCAACGCCGACTACGGTGCCGCCCGCGAGTGGCTGGACTCGCTGCGCCAGCACCCGGGCGCCTGACGCTCGCATCGGTCTCGCGGCAGTTCGCCGATTCGTTCGTCGGCTCCGCGGGTGCGGCGAGCCGAGGTCTACTTCGGCACCCGGATCTGCAGTGCACCGGGAAGGATCTCGGCGGTCATGCTGTGGAGCTCGCCCGCCGCGTCGCCGTCCAGCTCGAAGTGCTCGCCCTCGGCGACCTCGATCCTGATCTTGCTCCCGGTCAGCCGCTCCAGCTCGTTCAGGCCGCGCTCGTGCCGGGTCAGGACCCGGGCGATCAGCCGTGGCCAGTCCATCGGCCCGCGCGGCGAGGCGATCAGCAAGTCGAGCAGTCCGTCATCGGGCTTGGCATCGGGGATCAGCGGGATATTGGCCTGCAGGTACCCGACGTTGCCCAGCACCAGGACGTGCGCCCGCCGGCGGAAGGACTCGTCGTCGTCCACGGTGATCTTGGCGTGCAGCGCCGGATGGTTGGCATTACGGGCCGCAGCGACGAAGTAGGCGACCGAGCCGACGGCACGCTTCAGATCAGGGTTGGTGTCCTGCATGATCATCGCGTCGATCCCGATCCCGGCCAGCACCACGAAATGGTCGACGCGGTCGTCGTCGATGGTCACCTGAACCACGTCGACCGGTCGGGTCCGGCCGGTGAAGGCGACTTCCATCGCGGCCCGCTGGTCGAGCGGAATGCCGAGATTCTTGGCCAGCAGATTGCCGGTGCCGGCCGGGATCACGCTGAACGGGATCCCGGTGTCGGCGAGCTCGGCGGCCACCAGCCGTACGGTGCCGTCCCCGCCGGCGGCGATCACCAGATCGACATTGCTCTCGATCGCCCGCAGGGTGGCGCCCCGTCCCGGATCATCGGCCGTGGTCTCCAGCCAGATCGCCGGCTCCCAGCCGCGGGTCTTCAGCTCGTACGCGATCGAGCGCCGGAAACCGGGCCAGTCCGAGACCCGCACCGGGTTGTAGATCACGGCACACCGTCGGGGCGAGTCGGACGGCTCGCGAGCCTCAGCAGCGATCCGGCGGCGGGCGGCGCGGGCCGCGACCGGCTGGGCGACGAACGGCGGCAGCACCGAGACCCCGGTGATCACCAAGCAGACCGCGGCGACCGCCGATCCGAGCAGAGCGCCCCCGATCAGGTCCGACAGGTAATGGGCGGCGAGCAGCCAGCGGTCGACGCCGACCGCGACCAAGATCAGCAGCCCGAGGAACGACCACTGCACCTGGGTAACGCGGCGTCGGCGGGTGATCACCAGCACCGTGCCGATCGCGATCACTCCGACCGTCACCGCGGTCATGTGGGCGCTCGGGTAGGCGTAGCCGAAGGTGCTGATCAGATGTGGTGCGCCGGACGGTCGCGGCCGGCCGATCAGCAGCCGCAGCAGTCCGCCGCCGCCCCAGCCGATCACGACCATCAGCGCCAGTGCGCCGGCCAGGTGCCGCATCCGGTTGCGGAAGGCCCAGATCGCCATCACCAGCAGGCTCAGATAGACCAGCACCGGCTCGGTGACCAGCGCGAAGGCGGTTGCGATCTGCCCGACGACCGACAGCGGATCGACGGCGGCCCGCAGCGCCCAGCGGTCCAGCGGCGCCACCACATCGGACCCCACGACGAGCAGCGTCCAGACGATCGTGGCCACAACCAGCACGGCTGTGACGCCGATCGATGCGGCGGACGGCAACTTGCGGACCATGGTGCAGCCCATCATGGCATGGCCCCCTCGCCGTCCCGGCGAATCTGCGCCGACGAGACCGGACCGACGAAAAGGTCTCGCCGGACGGGCCAGGTGGGCCAGTACGCTGGGAACGTGATTGACGCTCGCTTGCTCCGTACCGACCCTGACCGCATCCGCCGTTCCCAGCTCGCCCGTGGCGAGTCGGTCGAGTTGGTGGACAAGCTGATCAGTGTCGACGAGTCCCGCAGGCAGGCGATCGCGGCGTACGAGTCCGCGCGCGCCGAGCAGAAGGACCTGGGCAAACTCATTCCCAAGGCCCAGGGCGAGGAGAAGACCACGCTGCTGGCTCGGACCAAGGAGCTCTCCGAGCTGGTCAAGACCAACGAGTCCGCGGCCAAACAGCTCGAGGTCGAATTCGGCGAGCTGATGCTGGGCGTCGGCAACCTGGTCTTCGACGACGTCCCGGAGGGCGGCGAGGACGATTACGTCGTCCGGGAGACGATCGGCACGCCGCGGGACTTCGAGGCCGAGGGGATCACGGTGCGTGATCATCTCGACCTGGGCGAGGCACTCGGTGCGATCGACGTGCCGCGCGGCGCGAAGGTGTCCGGCTCGCGCTTCTACTACCTGACCGGTGTCGGCGCCGAGCTCGAGCTGGCGTTGATCAACCTGGCCATGCAGACCGCTATCGCCAACGGTTTCACCCCGATCATCCCGCCGGCGCTGGTGAAGCCGTCGGCGATGGAGGGCACCGGATTCCTGGGCCAGGCAGCCGACGACGTCTACCGCCTCGAGGCCGATGATCTCTATCTGGTCGGGACAGCCGAGGTGCCGCTGGCTGCCTACCACTCCGAGGAGATCCTGGACGCCGCCGCACTGCCGATGCGCTATGCCGGCTACAGCCCCAGCTATCGGCGTGAGGCGGGGTCGTACGGCAAGGACACCCGCGGCATCTTCCGAGTGCACTGGTTCGACAAGGTGGAGATGTTCTCCTACTGCGATCCGGAGGATTCGCAGGCCGAGCACCAACGGCTGCTGGGCTTCGAGAAGGACTTCATCTCCAAGCTCGAGCTGCCGTTCCAGGTGCTGGAGCTGGCCGCCGGTGATCTTGGTCTGAGCGCTGCTCGCAAGTACGACTGTTACGCCTGGATCCCAAGCCAGCAACGGTATCGGGAGATCACCTCCACCTCGAACTGCACCGAGTTCCAGGCCCGGCGACTCAACATCCGGGCCCGGTTCGCCAACGGTACGGCGCCGGTTGCGACCCTCAACGGGACGTTGTGTGCGATCACCCGGACGATCATCGCCCTGCTGGAGAATCATCAGCAGGCAGACGGCAGCATCCACGTTCCGGTCGCGCTGCGTCCCTTCCTGGCCGGCCGGGACCGCCTGGTGCCACGGCCGACCGCCGGGGCACAGGGACAGCAACGGTGAGCTGGCGTCCGAGGCTGGTCGCCCTGGACGTCGACGGCACCGTCGTCGACCGGGACGGCAAGCTTCCGGACTCCGTACGCGGCGTCGTCGCGGATCTGATCAAGACCGGCACGCGCGTGGTGCTGGCCACCGGCCGGTCCTGGCAGGGCACCCAGCCGATCTTCGACGGTCTGCAGTTGCCGGGCGGGCCGGCCGTCTGCTCCAACGGTGCGGTGGAAGTCAGCTATCCGCCGACCGCCGTGCTCCGGTCGGTGACCTTCGACTCGTCCGAGGTGGTGCGCAAGGTGCTGGCCCACAAGCCCAACACGTTGGTCGCGGTCGAGGAGGTTGGCCGCGGCTATCGGGTCAGCGGGAACTTCCCCGACGGCGACCTGACCGGCGAGATGATCATCAGCGATGTGGAGGAGATGATCTCCCAGCCGGTGACCCGGGTGGTGCTGCGCGATCCCAGCAGCACCGACCAGGAGTTCATCGAGATGGCCCTGGGCCTCGGTCTGGTCGGCTGCAGCTACTTCATCGGCTGGAGCGCCTGGCTGGACATCGTGCCGGAAGGGGTCAACAAGGGCACCGCGCTGGCCGACATCACTGCGAGCCTCCAGATCGACCCCGCCGACGTGCTGGCCATGGGGGACGGCCGTAATGACCTGGAGATGTTGCGGTGGGCCGGCCGGGGCGTCGCGCTCGGCGATGCTCCGACCGAGGTCAAGGACATCGCCGACCACGTCACCGGCCGATTCGACGACGGTGGCACCGTCGAGGAGCTGTCCCGCTGGTTGTGACTCTTCGACAGGCTCAGAGCACTTCGACCGGCTGAATGGACCCCCGACCGGGTCCTGAGCCAGTCGAAGGAATCAGGCGGCCCGATCCTCGGCGCGGGACCTTCCCCGCAGCGGTGCCATCACCTGGGCGGCGACAGCGAGCACCTGGGTCATCGTCGGCAGCGCACGGCGCATCTCGGTCACCCCGGCGCCGGCCGACCGCCCGGCCCGCTCCCGACGCAGGTGACGCTTGACGGTGGACAGCGAGCAGCCCAGTCGCTGGGCGATGGATTCGAGAGTCTCGTCCGGATTGGCCCGGCGCAGCCGGACGACCTCGTGATGATCGACGGGCCGATTGCGGGCCGTGGCACCGGCGAAGGTGTCGAGGTCCTCGGGCTCGACCACGATCCCGAGCCGACGGCGCATCTCCACACGCTGGCGTTGGGTGGTGCCGGCGGTGAAGCCGGCGACGTCGTGGCGTACGACGGCCTCGTACAGGCAGTCACGCACCATCGGGCATCCCGCGCAGATCTCACCTGCCTGGTCCGCCAGCTCGTTGTAACGATGCCGGACCGGTGCCGGTGCGCTGGAGGTCGGAGGCTCCTCCAGCAAAGTGTCCTGGAACAGATCAGCGAACTGTACGCAGCCGGTTGCGGCCCACGCACTGCGATCGTCGAACGTAGCCATTGGTGACATCCCCTTGGTCTCTCAGGCCGGACATGTTGTTGCCCTGAGACGTACGGTTCGCACACCTGGTTCCCGTTGATCCGATGCGGATCGAGGGAGCGCTGGTGCGAACCCGGTTGACATGGACCGACGGCGACCGTCCGGCCCAGCGGATCGGTCTTGTCGACAACCCCTATCGCACAAGACCGGCCGGTGGGACCCGACCCGGAAGATCGAACGTCAGCGGGCTCTCCCGAGCGCGCGATGTCAGTTAAGCGGATAATCACGCGTGAGGGAATCAGTCCAGAGAAGGATCTATGTCATTCTGGGGACCGAAGGCCCTTGCATAATTCATCCGGATTAATGCAAGGGCCCTGCGTAATATTGGTTGGCTATGTCCGGCCGGTGAGCGTCCAATTCCCGACCGTTCCGCACTCGGGTCCCGGCAGGCGGTTCCGGCACTCGGGTTCCGGCGCTCGGGCGGGCTACAGGTACATGCCGTCCGAGCGGCCCCGGGGATCCATCGGCTGCGGCTGTGGTTGTCCCTGGCCGGCGCCCGGCGGCAGAGCGCGGCGCATCTGCTCCAGCTGCGCCCGGGCCGCCATCTGCTGGGCGAACAACGCCGTCTGGATCCCGTGGAACAGACCCTCTAGCCAGCCCACAAGCTGGGCATGTGCGATCCGCAACTCGGCGTCGGTGGGGGATTGATCGGCCGCGAACGGCAACGCCAGTCGGTCGAGTTCTTCGACCAGCTCGGGGGCCAGGCCCTCCTTGAGCTCGGCGATGGAGGCCGAATGGATGTCGCGGAGTCGCTGCCGGGATGCTTCGTCCAGGGGCGCGGACTTCACCTCGTCGAGCAACTGCCGGATCATGTTGCCGATCCGCATCACCTTGGCGGGTTGCTCGACCATGTCGGTGACAGACGGCTCACGCTCGGATTCGCTGCCGTCCGCACGGGATTCGGACGGGGGCTCCGGGGCGCGTCCGACCGCCATTGCCTGCGGTGCGACGACGAAGACCCGACCGTCCTCGGTCTGACCGGCCACGGGTGGCGGCCCGGTCGGCTGATCCCTGTCCTGCGGCTGCTGCTGTTCGGTCATGATTCCGATCCTAGAAGCCTTGGCTGGCGATCGCTCCGGCGAGCCGCGGGGCAAACGTCCCGTACCCGAAAAACCGGATGGCAGACAACGCCGGATCCTGTCTAGGCTTGGCTGGCTATGCACGACTTCCCGCCGGCTGTTCCCGGTTTCACCACAGCGGTCCGAGAGCCAGCGGACCAGTCAGTCGTCCGAGGCCGCAGCGACCGCGGAACGGCGAACCGACCCGATACCCGAAGCCCGTTGCGATTCCTGGTCTGGATGGTCCGGCAGCAGGCCGACATCGTCGCGGCCGGGGCAGCAGTGGCGGTGCTGTGGATGATGCCCGGCACGCTCGGCCCGTTCCTGATCGGCCGAGCCGTCGACCAGGGAATCACCGGGCATTCGGCGAGTTCGCTGATCTTCTGGGCCGTCATTCTGCTGGCGGTCATCATCGTCGGCGCCGGATTCGGGATTCTGGGTCATACCTGGGTCGTACGGAGCTGGCTGCTGGCGTTGTATCGCACGACGAAGCTTGTCGCCCGCAAGACCGGTCAGCTCGGCCACGTGCTGCCGCAGCGGACGCCGACCGGTGAGGTGCTCAGCGTCTCGTCCTCGGACAGCGACCAGTTCGGGGCACTGACCGAGGTCTTCTCCCGTGCCGTCGGATCACTGGTGGCGTTTCTGATTGTCGCCGGCATCGTCATCTCGACCTCGCCGCTGCTCGGCGTGCTGGTGCTGATCGCCGCGCCGGTGCTGCTGCTGGCGGCACTGCCGCTGCTGCGGCCACTGCAACGCCGGCAGGCCATCGAGCGCAACCGCTCGTCCAAGCTGACCTCGATGGCCACCGACATCGTCGCCGGACTGCGGATCCTGCGCGGCGTCGGCGGCGAGCGGACCTTCGGTGAGAACTATGCCGAACAGTCCCAGAGCGTGCGCCGGGCCGGTGTCGCCGCCGGCGTCTGGCAGGCCGTGACGGACGCGACCAGCGTGCTGTTCTCCGGGTTGTTCCTGGTCGGACTCACCTGGCTCGGTGCGCTGGAGGTCGTCTCGGGTGAGTTGACGGTCGGCCAGCTGGTCAGCTTCTTCGGCTACGCGCTGTTCATGGTGACGCCGATCCGCACCTTCTTCGAACTGGCGCAGAAGACCGTGCGGGCGTTGGTGTCGGCAGCCAAGACGGTCGCGGTGCTGGAGCAGGAGCCGCCGTGGAGCGAGCCGGTCGAGCCGGCGTCGCTGCCGCTGGGGTCACCGATCGTCGACGAGCGCACCGGTTTTCGTGCCGAGCCCGGTGAGTTGACCATGGTCGTCTCGGCGCTGCCGGACGCATCGGCGGCGCTGGCCGACCGGCTCGGCCGTTATCTCGCAGTCGATCATGAACCGGTCAGCATGGAGGTCGACGACAAGCTCAAGGGCCGGGCCGCGCGGCGGGCGCGGGCCGAACGCGAACTGCAACGGCGCCGGCTGATCGAGACCGACCGGGAGCTGGCCGGCGGCCGCTGGGGCGTACGGATCGGTGATGTCGATCTTGCCGATGCGTCGCTGGAGGCCGTCCGACGGCTGGTGCTGGTCAGCGACACCAGCAGCATGGTCTTCGCTGGCACCCTGCAGGAGGCGGTCGACCCGCACGCTCGGTTGACGCTCGAGCAGGCCGAACGGGCGATGCGTACGGCTGCGGCCGAGGACGTCTACGAGGCGATGCCGGGCGGCTGGCAGGGCAGGCTGGACGAACGCGGTCGTGGTTTGTCCGGCGGCCAGCGGCAGCGGCTGGTGCTCGCTCGGGCGCTGGCGGTCGATCCGGAGATCCTGGTCCTGGTCGAGCCGACCTCGGCGGTCGACGCGCACACCGAGGCGATGATCGCCGAGCGGCTGACCGAGCACCGGCGAGGCCGGACGACGGTCGTGACGACCGCCTCGCCGCTGTTGCTGCACCACGCCGACCGGGTCGTGCTGCTGGCCGACGGCGAGATCGTCGCGACCGGCACCCATGATCAACTGCTCGCTGGCGAGCCGCGCTACCAGCGGGTCGTCAACCGGGCCATGGACGATGAGGAAGTCCCTGCAGGAGGGGCACGATGAATCCGATGTCTTCGACGGTCGGCACCGCCGGCGAGTCGGTGACCAGCCAGCTGACTGGGCCGATGACCGACTCGGCCGCGACCTGGGACCACGACCGCACCCGGCTGGCGGCGGCCGGCAGCCTGCCGCCGCGGATCCCGCAGGAGTTGCGTCCGCCGCAGGGCGTCGGCATCAGCCGGCGGCTGCACGCCTGGCACGGCCGGCACCTGCTCCGGGAGCGGCGTGCCCAGGAGTTCTACGCTCAGTCGCGGAATCCGGTCCGCGGCCTGCCGGTCGCGGGCTGGCCGGCCGTCGCCGACTTCATCAAGACGCTGCTGACCCGGCGGCGTACGCTCGCGGCACTGTTGTTGATCATGAATGGTCTGGCCGCGATCGCCGGACTGGTGGTGCCGAGGATCCTCGGTCAACTGGTTGACATCGCCGCTGCCGACGATTCGGTGACGGCGACGATCGACAGGCTGGCCGTGGCGGTGATCGGGATCACCGTGTTGCAGGCGATCTTCACCTTCGGTGCCAGCGTTTCGGCGGCGATCTTCGGCCAGGACCTGCTGGCCGCAGCCCGCGAATACATCGTCCGTACGGTGCTGCGGCTGCCACTGAGCCGGGTGGAGAGTGCGAGCAGCGGAGATCTGGTGACCCGGGTCACCCGGGACGTCGGCACCATGAGCGATTCGGTTCGCTGGGGCCTGCCGCAGGCGGTCGTCGCGTTGATCACCACGGTCCTGACGATCGTGGCGATGCTGCTCAACTCGCCGCTGCTGGCGCTGCCGATCCTGGCGTCGGTGATTCCGCTGTGGATCTCGGTACGACGCTACTTCAAGCGGGCACCGATGGGATACATCACGGAGGGCGGCAGCTATTCCAAGATCAACACCTCGCTGACCGAGACGGTCGAGGGTGCTCGGACGGTCGAGGCGCTGGGCCTGCAACGGCGGCGGATCGAGCTCACCGACGACGACGTCGAGGAAGCGGCCCAGGCCGAGCGCTACACGATGTCGCTGCGCAACCTGCTCTTCGGCGTGATCGACACCGCCTACAACACCCCGCTGGTCTGGACCATCCTGCTGGGTGGTCTCGGTTACGCGCATGGCTGGGTGACGCTGGGCCAGATCACTGCGGCCACGCTCTACATCCAGGCCGTGGTCGGGCCGCTGGACCAGTTGATCTCCAACGTCGACCGGTTGCAGGTCGGTGTCGCCTCGACGACCAGGTTGCTCGGCATCGCCGCAGTGCCCCAGGACCGCGAGCCGGGCGAGGATCGGCCTTCCAACTCGCACCTGCTCGGTGAGGACCTGCGCTTCGCCTATCGCGAGGGGCACGATGTGCTGCACGGCGTCGAACTGGACCTGCAGCCGGGCGAGCGGCTGGCGATCGTCGGACCGAGCGGATCGGGCAAATCGACGCTGGGCCGGCTGCTGGCCGGCATCAACGGGCCGCGGACCGGACGGGTCACCGTCGGCGGGGTCGACCTGGTGAAGCTACCGCTTGATCAACTCCGCACCGAGGTATCGCTGGTCACTCAGGAGCACCACGTCTTCGTCGGCAGCATCCGCGACAACATCGTGCTGGCCCGTGAGGACTCCTTCGACGAGGTGGTGATCAACGCTTTGCGGACCGTCGACGCCTGGGACTGGGTGAGTCGGCTGCCGAGCGGGCTGGACACCATGATCGGCTCCGGCAACGCATCGCTGACGCCGGCCCAGGCGCAGCAGATCGCCCTGGCCCGGCTGGTGGTGGCCGATCCGCACACGCTGGTGCTGGACGAGGCGACCTCCCTGATCGACCCGCGGACCGCCCGGCATCTGGAGGGCTCGATGGCGGCGCTGCTGCAGGACCGTACGGTGGTCGCGATCGCGCACCGGCTGCACACGGCCCACGACGCCGATCGGATCGCGGTGGTGATCGACGGCCGGATCGCCGAGCTCGGCAGCCATCACGAGCTGATCGAGGCCGATGGCGAGTACGCCTCGCTCTGGCGGGCCTGGACCTCCTAGCTCGGACCCCTCGGCAGGCGGGTCAGCGGGTCTGGCCGTTCTCGAAGTAGGTGATCAACTCGGCGGCCAGCGGCGGCACCCGGCGGGCCGACCCGTCGGAGCGCAGCGAATCGGTCGCGACAACTCCGGCGGCGACCGCCTGACGGGCCGCTATCGGGGACGTGTCGGTGGCGCCTCCGTTGGCGACGAACTCCAGGAATTCGTTGATCAACAACGGATCGGCACCGCCGTGGCCGCCGCCATCGGCCGAGCCGATGATCACCGTTTCGTCCGGTTCCGAGCTGCCGTCGTGCCGGCGGTCCCAGATCGCGATCGTGTCGCCGGGCCCGTCACCCAGATTCTCGATCCGTCCCTTGGTGCCGATGACGGTGTAGTTGCGCCAGTAGTCCGGAGCGAAGTGACACTGCTCGTACGACGCCAGCACCCCGTTGTCCAGCCGCATCTGCATCATCGACACGTCCTCGACGTCGACGACCTCATTGAGACCCTTCTGCTCGGTCGGTGGCCAGTTGTCGAGGCTGTACCACTCGGGCATCCGGTCCTGGCTGTGGTCGGTCCGGTCGGTGATCGTGCCGTAGACCATCAGATCGCCCAGGGCCGACACCGTCGCGCTGTAGCCGCCGGCCAGCCAGTGGATGACGTCGAGATCGTGAGCGCCCTTCTGCAGCAGCAGGCCGGTGGACTTGCTGCGGTCGGCGTGCCAATCCTTGAAGTAGTAGTCGCCCCCATTGCCGACGAAATGCCGGCACCAGATCGTCTTGACCTCGCCGATCCGGCCGCCGGTGATCAACTCGCGCATCTGGCGGACCACCGGCATGTGCCGCATGTTGTGGCCGACATAGAGCCGGGTGCCGGTCTCCATCGCGGTCTGCAGCAGGGTGTCGCAGTCCTCGATGGTGATCGCCAGGGGCTTCTCGCAGAAGACCGCGACGCCGGCGCGCAGGGCCTTCATGGCGACCGGGAAGTGTTGATCATCGGGGGTGGTCACCAGCACGGCGTCCACGCCCGAGGCGAGTAGCTGATCAAGATCGTCAGTGATCACCGCGTCCGGCAGCGCCTTGCTCGCATCCGCCCGGCCGCGTTCGCTGAGATCACAGATCATCGTGACCCGGCTGGGCAATGTCGGATGGTCCGGTCGATGGGCATAGCGCCACAGGCCGGCGCGCATGCCGAAGCCGACGACCCCGATGGAGAGTTCGCGGGTACCGATCGATGTCGCTTGCTGGCTCATCTGCAACTTTCTTTTGTGGGATTGGATTTCCTCGGCCTTGGGACTCGGGAGGCAGCGGTCAGGACGCTTGAGTCAGGTGCGGCGACCCACGGTCGATTCCCGCGGGAAGAGCGACCAGCTGAAATCGTAGGTGGTCGGTGCGCCGACCACCTCACCGGTCGCGCGCTGCCGCAGGATCTCGGCCACCTTCACGTAGAAGTCGGTCGGCCCTACGCTGGACAGCGACGGCTCAAGACGCTCGCCATCGAGGGTGTTGCCGACGCCGATGACCGCGACATCCTCAGGCACCCGGAGCCGGAGCCGCAGTGCGGCCTGGACGGCGCTGATCGCCGCGAAGTCGGAGATCGCGTAGATGGCGTCGGGGCGGTCCGGCCGGCTCAGCATTCTCATCGCCGCGGCGTAGGCGCTGCTCGGATCCAGATCGATGGTCTCCACGTAGTCATCGCGGATCTCGATGCCGGCTGCCTGCAGTTCCTCGAGGTAGACGGCATAGCGGCGATGGACGAGTCGCCGCCCGAGTTCGGTGGTCAGGCAGCCGATCCGCTGATGGGATTCGAGCAGGTGGCGCACGGCCAGCCGGCAACCTTCGGTGGCATCGGAGTGCACGACGTCGAAGCCGTCGGGCTCCAGTTGATCATCGAAGACCACCAGCCGGTAGCCGCTGCGGGCCAGTCGCCGCAGGTCCTCACGATCCTTGTCGGAGCGGACATTGTCGATGAAGGCGACATCGCAGGGCTGGCGGGTGATTGCGGTCGCCCAGTCCCCGTCGGCCAGGATCAGTGCGGTAAGACCGGACGGCGTCACCGCCTCGCTGACCGACCGGCTGAGCTCCTGCGACCACGGGTCCGACAACATGGTGAGCGACAGCAGCACCAGATTCGTCCTGCCGGTGCGGATCGCGCGGGCGGCCTGGTTGGGGTGGTAATTCAGCTCCTGGGCTGCCTGTCGGACTCGGGTCATAGTCGCCTCGGAGACCCCGGTACGACCGCCCGTCCGGCCCGATAGCACGTAGGACACGGTCGCGGTCGAGACCCCGGCGAGCTCGGCGACCATGCGCAGCGTCGTGCGGGCAGGCTTGTCAGGCTGCGCGTACGTCATGCTTGTACATCCCTTGCCTCCCCACCCGAGTGACCTGTGCCAGCTTGCGCGGACGCGTCTGATTAATGGATTAACGATCCACGAATCGACGTCCCGGATCCATGGTTCTGATGGAAAGTCTTACCCACCGGAGCCAAATTCACAGCGCCACCCCGAAACTGGCCGTCGTTCCAGGCATCGGCAGACTGGGCCCATGAGAGCTGTCACGGTAGATCAGCCGGGTGGACCGGACGTCCTGCGACTCGCTGAGATCGCCGATCCGGAGCCCGGGCCCGGCGAACTGTTGGTCAAGGTAGTGGCTGCGGGGGTCAACCGGGCCGACCTGCAGCAGCGGATCGGGGTCTACCCACCGCCGAAGGGCGCATCCGACATCATCGGGCTGGAGTGCTCGGGCACCGTGGCGGCGCTCGGGGAGGGTGTCGAGGGCTGGCAGCCGGGTGACTCCTGCGTGGCGCTGCTGGCCGGTGGCGGCTATGCCGAACTCGTCGCGGTGCCCGCGGGGCAGGTCGTCCGGCCGCCCGAAGGCGTCGATCTGGTCACCGCCGGCGGACTGATCGAGGTTGCCGCGACCGTGGTCTCCAACTGTGACCTGGCCCTGTTGGCGACCGGAGAGACCTTCCTGGTGCACGGCGGCGCCGGCGGGATCGGGTCGTTCGCGATCCGGTACGCCACCCAGCTGGGAGCCCGGGTGATCACCACCGCCGGATCCGAGGACAAGCTCGCCTACTGCCGGGCACTTGGTGCAGATCTCGCGGTCTCCTACCGCGAGGACTGGGCGGCCGCTGTCGCCGACTTCACCCAGGGTGCGGGAGTCGACGTGATCCTGGACAACATGGGTGCCAAGTACCTGGAGGCCAATCTCGGTGCGCTCGCCGTCGACGGGCGGCTGATGATCATCGGCATGCAGGGCGGGAACCGGGCCGAGATCAACCTCGGTCGGCTGCTGGTCAAGCGCGGCACGGTGTCGGCGACCTCGCTGCGGGGTCGCCCGGTAGCGCAGAAGGCGAAGATCGTCCAGCGGGTCGCCGATGCGGTCTGGCCGCTGTACGCGTCGGGTCGCCTCACCCCCACCGAGGAGACCCGCTTCGCCCTGGCGGATGCCGCGCAGGCCCATGCCCGGCTCGAGTCGGGGGAGAATATCGGCAAGATCCTGCTTCTCCCGTAGGATCGTTCATCGGCCGGATCGCATGCGGTGCGGCCACCCGGCGAGGTCGCATAGTGGACTAGTGCAGCCGCCTTGAAAGCGGCCGAGCGGCTCAAACCGTTCCGTGGGTTCGAATCCCACCCTCGCCGCCCATCGGGTGAGCGGCCCGGGCATCGGCTCCGGACCGAGGACATGGCAGGTCGGAAGGATCCACGGATGACGCAGAAGACGTATCAGTTGTCGTCGCCGATGACGACCAGGAACTGGCTGATCGTCGCCGGCATCGAGCTGATCGGATTGATCGTCCTGGCGCTCGGTCTGGTCCTGCAGCGGCCGTACCTGTTCATTCCGGGGGTCGTGATCATCGTCGGCGCCTCGGTCCTGTTGTCGTTCACGATCATGGTGCGCGCGCGGGTGGCCACCGCGGTGAAGCTCACCGACGACGACATCACGATCACCAGTGGCGGGAAGTCGGCGACCGCCCCGTGGTCCCGGATCAGTGACGCAGCGATCTCGGGCCAGACGATCTACCTCAACCGCAACGATCGGCAGCCGGCATTGAAGATCGACAGCCCGAGGGGCGAGGGAGATCCGATGCTGCAGGAGTTGTCGGTCGAGCTGGCCGGCCGCCTCGACCGCAGCCGTGGCTACCGCGATCTCTGATCAACCGGCCGGCCGCGAGGTTGCGGCCATCTGCGGATTCCAGGCGCAGGCATCGGCGGCGGTCTGACTCTCCGGCGACGGACTGGACTGTGGCTGGGTGCTCGACGATCCCGGCTCGGTGCTGGACGACGATGTGGTCTTCGGGTGCTTGGCCTTGGCCTTCTTCGGTGGGTGCACCGTGTCGTGGATGGCGCGGGCGACCTGCTTGCGGACGAGGTCGAAATTCGGGTCCGGGCTGGAGAAACCGTTCACGCCGTGCTTGAAGACCAGGCTGCGGAAGTTGCCCTTCTTGGCACGCATGCTGAGATCGACGAAGGCCGGCAGGGCTTCCTGCGGGATGTCGGTCTTGACGATGTCCTCGCCGGCCTTGGCTATCGCCTCGTAGCGGGTCAGGACGTTGGCCGGATTGGCCTGCTGGATGATCGCATTGACCACGCAGCGCTGACGATCCATCCGCTGGAAGTCGTCGGCACCGTAGCGACCGCGGGCGAACCACAGGGCCCGTGCGCCGTCGAGATGCTGGTCAGGGCCCGGGTGCAGCCAGGTCTTGGGCGGCTGGTGCAGATCGGTGTTGCCACCGATCGCCACGTAGGTGTTGATGTTGACTGTGATGCCGCCGAGGGCATCGACCAGCTTCTTGAAACCGGCCAGGTCGATCAGCACGTAGTAGTCGATCTTGAGCCCGATCGCATCGCCGACCGACAGCTTGAGCACGTCGGCACCGAGATTGTCGGTCTTGCCGAGGATGTCCTTCGGGACCGTCTGCGGCACGTTGTCGTATTCGGCGTTGAGGAAATACTCGGCGTTGTTCCCGTCACCGTTGGTGAACCCGTTCGGGTAGTACCGGGAGAGCGGGGAATCCTTGGGGAACGGCATCCGGGCGGTGTTGCGGGGCAGGCTGATCAACGTGGTGTCGCCGGTCTTGGTGTCGATGCTGGCGACCATCACGGTGTCGGTCCGGGTGCCCGTACGGTCCGGGCCGTCGTCGCCGCCCAGAAGCAGGATGTTGACACGTGGCTTGTTCTTCCACGGGTCCTTCTTGGCGGTCGGCTCCGCGGTCGGGCGGGTGGCGCTCTGGGAGTTGCCCTGCTTGTGGAACACCGTGGAGACCAGGCCGGCCTGGTCGTAGCTGTAGCGGGCGCCGACCGCGACCGGCGCGGCGATCACGAAGGACAGCACGCCGACCAGCACGCTGGCGCCGATCCGCTGGCTGCGCCGCATCGGGTCGCGAGTGAGGCTGAGGTGGCTGGCGACGATCACCAGCACCCAGACCACGCCGAGCACGATCAGCCCGACCGTGATCGCCTTCAGCAGACCGGGGTCCACAGCGGTCGCGATCAGTGAACTGCGGTCCGCCAGGCCCCAGACGAGACCGCCGATCACCAGTGCCGCGAAGACGCCCAGCACGATGCCGCCGACCCTCCGCCGGCGCGCGGCGATCAGGCCGAGCCCGGGCAGGAACGAGCCGAGGATGGTGAACAGGAGGCTGCGCCGGAAGGCATCGGTGTGCCGCTCACCCGTGTCCTTGTCCGGGGTAGCGGTCTCATTCGAGGAGTCCTCGGCCGGCGGGTCACCCGCTGCGGCCGCCTCGTCATCCGGCGCGTCGTCGGGATCTGGAGCCGCGCGTCGGGCGCGTTGTGCACGGCGCGGAAGGGAGCTGCTCGGGTCCGTCGGCGCCGACTGGGCGCGCTTGGGCAACTCCCAGTTCCAGTCGTCCTCGGCCACGTACTCTCCTCGCCGGTCGGCGTCAGGTCTGGTAATCCAGCAGGCGGCCGATGCCTGGTCCGGGCGCCTGGTCCGGGCGTGGCCGCCTCAACTGTACGTGCACGGCGGGAGAGTTCCGTACCTCGCGGACCATACCGTCAGGCTGCTGTCAGCCGCCAGTCGGGCCATTTTTGCTCAGGCGTGGTGTGAATCGGTAGTCTTGCCGGGCGTTCCATGCACATCGCTCTGAAGCTGAAGTTCAGGTTTCGGGCTTTGTCCTGGGGCGAGCTGATCGGGAGGCGTCGCCTAGTCCGGTCTATGGCGCCCGCCTGCTAAGCGGGTTTGGGTCTTAAAGCCCATCGCGGGTTCAAATCCCGCCGCCTCCGCCGATCGAAGCGCCCCGGGGCATTGCGTCCCGGGGCGCTTTTCCATCCGGTGTCAGTGGAACTGCGGAATGATCAGGTAGAGCGCGAACAGGATCAGCAGTCCGATCAGTCCGAGCAGCACCCAGGCTCCGACCGTGGCTGGTCCGCGAGCGACACCGTCTCCGGCGGTGCGAGCGGCCGCCAGCAGCCTGATCGCGCCGGCCAACAGCAGTGCGAAGAGCGCAGTGGCGCCGATCGACACCACCGCGACGACGATCAGCGAGATCCAGTCGATCATGATCCTGCTCCGGGGTGTTCCGAGTGCTGGGCCCGTACGTTCTCGGTCAGGCCTGACTCGGACGTGGTGCCGCCGGCGTGGGAGGGCTCATTGGCCTGCTGGGCGAGCAGTTTGGCGTACTTGCGCTGGGCCTTGGCGATCTTGTTCGGCTTGGCCGCGTTGAGCACCAGCACTTCCGGGCTCTCGGTGACGTTGGTGCGGTCGACGGAGTTGCGCCGGGAGACCAGGTAGATCACCAGGCAGGCAAGCCCCAGGCTGACCAACAAGATCACGGTGCCGCCGAGGCCGCGGTCGGCCAGCAGAGAGGCCAGACCGCCGACGACCGCAGCGCCGGGCAGGGTCAGCAGCCATGCGTACACCATCCGGCGGGCGACGCTCCAGCGTACGTCGGAGCCCTTGCGGCCGATGCCTGAGCCGATGATGCTGCCGGTCGAGACGTGCGTGGTCGACAGACCGAAGCCGAGGTGGGAGGAGGCCAGGATCGTCGCTGCTGTTGCGCTTCCGGCCGCGGCGCCCTGTTCGGTGTCGATCTTGACGATGCCCTTGCCGAGGGTGCGCATGATCCGCCAGCCGCCGGTGTAGGTGCCCAGCCCGATCGCCAGGCCGGCCAATCCGATCACCCACCAGTGCGGGCCGCTGTCGGCGGATTGGAGCCCGGCGGCGATCAACACCAGGGTGATGACGCCCATCGTCTTCTGGCCGTCCGAGGTGCCGTGTGCCAGTGCGACCAGGCCCGCCGTGAAGGCCTGGGCATTGCGGAAGCCGGTCTTGGTGTCCTTCTTCGGTACGTCCTTGATCACCGCGTCGGCGATCTTGATCGCCGCTGCCGCGGCCAGACCGGCGACCACCGGTGCCGCGACCGCCGGAAGGAAGACCTTGGAGATCACCACCCCGAAGTGGACCGCGCTGACGCCCGAGCCGATGATCACGGCGCCGATCAGGCCGCCGAAGAGTGCATGGGACGAGCTCGACGGGAGCCCGAACAACCAGGTGATGAGATTCCAGATGATCGCACCGGTCAGCCCGGCCAGCACGATCACGGGGGTGACCAACTTCTCGTCGAAGAAGCCGCCGGAGATGGTTTTGGCGACCTCGGTGGACAGGCAGGCGCCGACGACATTCAGGACCGCGGCCAGAACGACCGCCGTCCGGGGCGTCAGCGCTCCGGTGGCGATCGGGCCGGCCATCGCGTTCGCGCTGTCGTGGAACCCGTTGGTGAAGTCGAAGATCAATGCGACGACGATGACGCAGATCACGACGAACAGGGCAACGGTCACGATTCACCTTGCGGCTCTGGAGCAGACCAGGGGAGCGGCGCCGGTGCGTCGGTGCACCGGTACCGCTCTGCTGAACAATAGGTGAACCGGGTCGGACATGCACGATTCGCGGCCCGCCCCGGCCGCCCGGGCTATGCATTTGGGCGCATCGGCTCCCGACCGCTAAGCTGGGTCGGCGTTGCTGACTTGTCGGCACCGGCGCCCGTGGCTCAACGGATAGAGCATCTGACTACGGATCAGAAGGTTGGGGGTTCGAATCCCTCCGGGCGCGCACTTGGCAATCATCCTCTGACAAGGGGAAATGCCGGTGCTGGGCGGATCGGGCCCGGCTGGTCGGAATTCATCGTGCGGAGTTGCCGACCTGAGTCCTGGCTGCGTTCACAGCAGTTCACAGGTTCGGCATTCCGGCTGCGCCGATCGGTGCGCATACCTTCGGAAACGTGACCAGCTCTGACCGCTCGACGCGTATCCGCGCCCCGTTCCTGTTCTTGCTGGTGAGCGTGGTGGCTGGCTGCCTGGTGGCCGGCCTGGCGCTGCCGGTGGTTGCGGCGGCCGGTGTCGGCGCCCAGACCGCGAGTCAGGGTGCCTCGTCGATCGGGATGGATCTGACCACACCCGACCAGCCGCAACGGTCGACTCTGCTCGCGGCGAACGGCGACGTGATCGGCTACTTCTACACCCAGAACCGGGTGTACGTGTCGCTGGACAAGATCGCCCCGGTGATGCAACAGGCGATCATCGCCATCGAGGACGACCGGTTCTACTCCCACGGCGCGATCGATCTGAAGGGCACTCTGCGGGCGCTGGTCACCGACCTCACCAGCGGTGAGACGGCCCAGGGCGGGTCGACCCTGACCCAGCAGTACGTCAAGCAGGTTCTGGTCAACGAGGCGGCCGCGTCGGGAGACGCGTCGGCGGTCCGGGAGGCTACCGCCGACACCCTCTCCCGCAAGATCACCGAGGCTCGCTACGCGATCTCGATCGAGCACAAGCTGACCAAGAACCAGATCCTCGAGCGCTACCTCAACATCGCCTATTTCGGTGACGGGGCGTACGGGGTCCAGGCCGCGGCCGAGCACTACTTCGGCACCACGGCGGCGAAGCTGACGCTGCCGCAGGCAGCCATGCTCGCCGGTCTGGTGCAGAGCCCGGACGCGTACGATCCGGTGACCCATCAGCAGGCCGGCATCAACCGGCGCAACGAGGTCCTGGCGCGGATGGCCGAGTTGGGGGTCGTCCGCCAGGCCAAGGCCACGACGGCCGAACAGGCCGGATTCGACCAGGACCACGTCGTCAGCGTCCGCAGCGGATGTGCAGCCTCGCCGTACCCCTTCGTCTGCGACTACGCCCGACGGTCGCTGCTGCAGGACGCAAGCCTCGGCAGCAGCCAGGCTCAGCGGGAGCGGACCCTCGACCAGGGCGGGCTGACCATCCGTACGACGCTCGACGAGTCGGCGCAGAAGGCCGCGCAGAAGGCCCTCGACACGATCATGGGCCCGAGCGATCCGGTGATAGGGGTGACCGATGTCGTCGAGCCAGGCACCGGGAAGATCACGGTAATGGCCCAGAGCCGCCCGGAGATGGGCAGCGGCGACGGGCAGACCTATTACAACTACTCGGCGTCAGCCGACATGGGCGGGTCCCAGGGATTTCAGGCCGGCTCCACCTTCAAGGCGTTCACCGCAGCGGCCGCATTCGAGCAGGGCATCCCGATGTCCCACCAGATCAACGCCGCAGCCGCGGTCACCTACACCGGGCAGAAATTCCAGACCTGCAACGGTTCTTCGACGGTTGGCGACTGGACCGTGCACAACTCCACCGGAGTCAACGGCACCATGGACATGACCAAGGCAGCCGAGTATTCGGTCAACAACTATTTCGTCAAGCTCGAGCTCCAGGTCGGGATGTGCAACGTCGTCCAGATGGCGCAGCGGCTCGGTGTGCAGAGCAACACCTCCGACGCACCGATCAGCTCCTATGACGACGCGCCCTCCTTCACGCTCGGCACCCCGGAGGTCAGCCCGCTCTCGATGGCGGGCGCGTACGCAACCTTCGCCGCCGGCGGCGTGCACTGCACCCCGGTGATCGTCGACAAGATCACCGACAGTTCGGGTAGCGCTCTGAGCGCACCCGACGCCCAATGCACACAGGTGATCCAGCCCGATATCGCCAATGCCGTCAACGACCTGCTCTCCCATGTGATCGACGACGGTACCGGTTCGCCGGCCCGGACCACCGACCCGCGACCGGAAGCGGGCAAGACCGGCACCATCGACAGCAATGCCGCGGTCTGGTTCAACGGCTACACGCCGAACGCCGAGGCGGTCTCGATGATCTCGGTCGACAACACCCGCAAGCCGTTCCGGCACGGCGGCGGCCTGAAGTACTACACGGTTCCGTCCACCGGTGTGACCCTGGGGGGCACGGGCGGTGGCGACGCCGGCCACGATCTGTGGCGCCCGACCATGCAGGCGGTGTTGAAGGGCCTCCCGTCGGAGTCCTTCGACCAGCCACCGGCCAGGCTGGTCGACGGTTCGGGCAGCTGAACACAAGGTGGGCTTGCAGCCGCCCGGTTACAGAACTGTTGCAGACGAGACAAGTGCGCAATCGCACTGATCGGTCCGTTGGCCCCGGCTATCGATCGGCTCTACCTTCGGTCAATCCTGCTTCCTCCCGCGAATCGAGGAGCGATTGGACGAGAGATGGGAAGAGCGATTGCCCGAGTCCGTTCTTGATCACCACCGGACGACCTACGACCTGATCATCGTCGGCGGCGGGATCGTCGGGGCGAGCGCAGCATTGGAGGCCGTCCGCCGCGGAGCGTCGGTCGCGCTGGTGGACGCGGGACTGGACGGACGAGCCTCCCCTGCAGGGGCAGGCATCATCTCGCCCGTGGCTCTCGACCGGCATGAAGATCGACCGGAGTGGACCTCGGTGATCACTCGCTGTGTCGGTCACTACCGGCAGTTGCTGGCCGATGTCGACGAGCTGGATCCCGACAACGCAGGCTCGGCGACCTTCCGCGAGGTCGGCGAACTGGTGGTCGCCCGGGACGACCCGGCCGAGCTGGCGACCCTGGGAGCGATCAGCGCCAGGCTGAGCACCGACGTCGGACGCCGTGCTCACGGGGTCTCCGAGCCCCCGGTCGAACTCGCCGGGACCGACCTGCACGCCTACTGGCCGGAGCTTCGCGGCGATCTTCGGGCGATCTTCATCAAAGACGTCGGAAGGGTGGACGGTGGTCGTCTGACCGAGCGCCTGCTGGCCGCTGCCAGTCGTCTCGGCTGCCAGTCGTCGGGGTCGCCCGCATTCAGGATCATCCCCGGCTGGGCATCCCTCGACCCGGCGGCCGACAGACCGATCGTCCAGGTGGGATCCGAGCGACTGAGCGCACCAGCAGTGCTGCTGGCGACCGGCGCATGGGCCGGATCCGCGCTGGACGCCATGGGCCTCGACGGTCAGATCCGGCCCGTACGCGGCCAGATCGTGCACCTCCGGCTGCCGGGCGCCGCGGCCGGAGGGCGGCCGGTGGTCAATACCCTCGGCGCCGGCTATCTGCTCGGCTTCGACGACCGGATTGTCGTGGGCGCGACCCATGAGGACGCCGGCTTCGATGCCAGCGTCACCGCAGAGGGACAGCACCGGGTGCTCGCCGCAGCACTTGATCTTGCGCCCGGCCTCGGCACCGCGACCCTTCTCCAGACCAGGGTCGGGCTCCGGCCCGTCAGCCGTGACGGGCTGCCCTCGGTAGGTGCCGTCGCAGCCGGGATCCACGTTGCCACCGGCCTCGGCGCGATGATCAACAAATACCATGTGTCGCCGACCCTGCAGCAGACCACCGACACCGATCCCGAGGCGATGCTGACCTCCGGAAAGGTCGCGATGCGCTACTGCGGCTCCTGGGAACCGGAGGAGATCGCCGCGGTGCCCTACGGCAAGGCCAACATCGACATCGCCCCGCTGCCCACCGGACCGGCCGGCAACCGGGACTTCTACAGCAACGGCCTGGCCAATGTGATCGCAGCCAAGACCAAACATCCACAACAGGCCTGGGAATTCGTCCAGTTCCTCGGCTCGAAGCGGGCCGCCGAGATCCAGGCGACGACAGGAACCGTGATCCCGGCCTACAAGGGTGAGGCAACGGCGTACACCAAGGCGATGCCGGAATACGACATGAAGGTCTTCGTCGACCAACTGCAATACGCCGAGCCGTTCCCGTCGTCGCTGCAGACCGCGACCTGGCGCGACTACGCGACCCAGCAGTTCGCGAACGCCTGGACCGGGAAGTCCACTGTCGCCGACGTCGCCCACGAGGTCGCCGCCAGGATGAACAAGGACCTGGCCGCCGAGAAGCCCTGACGGCCGTCGGTCGCCGCCGGCCCGGCTTCTCACGTGTCGGACATCACGTCCGACGGGTTGCGCCGACCTGGCAGACTGGGTGATCAAGAAGAGCTCAGCGTGCTCTGGGGTCGGTGAAATTCCGAGCCGGCGGTGACAGTCCGCGACCCGATCGCATCCAGTGATCGGTTGACCAGGTGCAATTCCTGGACCGACGGTTAAAGTCCGGATGGGAAGCGCACGCAGGTTTCCGGCTCGGCGATCCGTTGATCGTCGGGGCGATGCCTCTCATCCCCGGAGTCCGCAGGACCGAGGGATGATGATCGAGGAACTGTCTGTCGGCACAGCCGTGACGCCCACCGAGGACGTCGCGATGTTGCGCGCACTGGAACTGGCCGGGTCCGCCGATTTCCGGCGCCGTGGCGGCAATCCGCGGGTGGGTTGTGTCGTGCTGGCACCTGACGGTACGACGATTGCCGAGGGATATCATCGTGGCGCGGGAACGGCCCATGCCGAAGCTGTCGCGCTGGCCGTGGCGGGAGACCGTGCCCGCGGCTCGACTGTGGTCGTGACCCTGGAACCCTGCGCCCACCGAGGCCGTACAGGACCGTGTGCCGACGCCGTGGTCGCGGCCGGGGTGCGGCGGGTGATCTTTGCCCAGCCGGATCCGAATCCGGTCGCCTCGGGCGGTGCCGAGCGGCTCCGCTCGGCCGGGGTCGACGTGATCGTCGGGCACCGGACCGACGAGGCGGTGGCTCTCAATCCGGATTGGACCTTCGCCCAGCGCACTGGCAGGCCGCGGGTCCGACTCAAGATCGCCAGCACACTGGACGGCCGGGTCGCAGCCGCCGACGGCAGCAGCCGCTGGATCACCTCGGCTGAGGCCCGCGAGGACGGGCACCGACTCCGTGCCCTGGCCGACGCGGTCTTGGTCGGCACCGGGACGGTGCTGGCCGACGATCCGCTGCTCACCGTCCGGATCCCGGGGCCCGAGGCGTACGAGCAGCCGCTGCGTGCGGTCTTCGGCACCACCCCGATCGCTGCCAGTGCAGCGATCCACTCGACCGGATCTTCGGCTGAGCCGCCGATCCTGCTCGGCACCCGATCCCCCTCGGCCGCACTCGCGCACCTGCGCCGCGAGGGCGTCAGCTCGGTGCTGATCGAAGGTGGGCCGCGGACGGCGGCCGCCTTCTTGTCCGCCGGACTGGTCGACGAGGTGGTCAGCTACCTGGCCCCGGTCCTGCTCGGCGCCGGGCCGGCTGCGGTCGGCGACCTCGGGATCACCACGATCGGCAGCGCTCTGCGCGGTGAGATCACCGACCTCCGCAGTCTGGGTAGCGGGCCCCAGCTGTGCGTACGCATCGTGACCCGCTTGATCACCAGAGAGCAGGACGATGTTCACCGGAATCATTGAGGAAACAGGCCGGGTCACCCAGGTGGAACGACTCACCGACTCGGCCCGGCTCAGCATCACGACATCCTTGCCCGTGCACGACTCGGCCTTGGGCACGTCGATCGCCGTCAGCGGCGTCTGTCTGACCGTGGTGGAGCACTTCGAGGGTGGGTTCACCGCGGATGTGATGGCTGAGACGCTGGCCAGATCGACCATCGGTGATCTTGGCCCGGGTGCCCGGGTCAACCTGGAACGGCCGTTGCGAGCCGACGGCCGGCTGGACGGGCACATCGTACAGGGCCACGTCGACGGCACCGGCACGATCACCGGCCGGATTCCCGGCGAGCGGTGGGAGGTGGTGCGGATCGCGCTGCCTGCGGAGCTGTCCCGCTACGTCGCGTCGAAGGGATCGATCGCCGTCGACGGGACCTCGCTGACGGTGGTCGAGGTGTTCGACGCCGTCACGTCCGGGACAGCTGCGGAATTCACGGTGTCGCTGATCCCGGAGACCCTGGCGCGGACCACCCTGGGCACCTCGAAGGTGGGCACGAGGGTCAATCTCGAGGTCGACGTGATCGCGAAGTACGTCGAGCGGCTGACCTCCGCACGGACGCACTCGCCGGCGGTGGTCGCATGATCACCGGATACCTGCCCGACGTCGCGGGCACTCTCGACGACGAGGACAGCGTGGTCGAGACGGCGGTCCGGCAGTTCGCGGCCGGACGGCCCGTCGTCGTCGCGGATGACGAGAGCCGGGAGAACGAGGGCGATCTGATCTTCGCCGCCGATCTTGCGACACCGGAACTGATGGCGTTCATGATCAGATACACCTCCGGTGTGGTCTGCGCGCCGATGACCGGTGAGGATCTCGACCGGCTGCGGATCGGCCCGATGGTCACCGAGAACGCAGACCCGAAACAGACCGCCTTCACGGTCACCGTCGACGCGCGGCAGGCCGTCACGACCGGGATCTCGGCGGCCGATCGGACCAGGACCGTACGGCTGCTGGCCGATCCTGCCGCGATGCCGGACGATCTGACCCGGCCGGGCCACATCTTCCCGCTGCGGGCCCGTCCCGGCGGGGTGCTGGAGCGCAGAGGGCACACCGAGGCGGCGATCGACCTGGCACGGCTCGCCGGCCGGCGCCCGGTCGGGGTGATCTCGGAGCTGACCAGCGACGACGGCACGATGCTGCGGGGACCGCAGCTGGCCGACTTCGCCCGCGACCATCGGCTGACCATGATCAGCATCGAGCAGTTGGCCCGCTACCGGTGGCGACACGAGAGCTTGCTGGAGCGGGTCGCGATCACCGGCCTGCCGACCGTGCACGGGACTTTCACGGCTTACGGCTACCGGTCGCGGATGACGGGGGTCGAGCACGTTGCCCTGGTGGCCGGTGACGCGGGCGGGGACGACGACCCGGTGCTGGTGCGGGTGCATTCGGAATGCCTGACCGGCGACGCCTTCGGGTCGTTGCGTTGTGACTGCGGGCCGCAGCTGCGCGACGCGATGGCCCGGATCGCGGAGCAGGGCCGCGGTGTGCTCGTTTACCTGCGTGGACAGGAGGGCCGCGGCGTCGGCCTGGCACCCAAGCTGCAGGCCTACCAGTTGCAGGAGGCGGGCCGGGACACGGTGGACGCCAACCTCGATCTCGGCCTGCCCGCCGATGCCCGCAGCTACGACGACGCCGCCCAGATCCTGCGTGATCTTGGTGCGTCGCAGGTGCGGTTGATCACCAACAACCCGGCCAAGATCGAGGGCCTGCGGCGGTCCGGGATCACCGTGACCGAACAGATCCGGACCGCGGCCTTCACGACGCCGTACAACATCGACTATCTCCGCACCAAGCGGGACCGCATGGGCCACGACCTGCTGGGCCAGGCAACGACGACGACGGGAGAACGATCATGAGCGGCTCCGGTGCTCCGACTACCGATCCGATCAGCGCACCCGGCCTGCGGATCGCGGTCATCGCATCGCGTTGGCACGACACGATCATGGACGGGCTCGTCGACGGGGCGTTGCGCGCCTGCAAGGACAGCGGAACCGATGCACCGGAGCTGGTCCGGGTGCCCGGGTCCTTCGAACTGCCGGTGGCTGCCGTCGCCGCCGTGGACGCCGGTTTCGATGCGATCGTGGCCCTCGGCGTCGTGATCCGCGGCGACACCCCGCATTTCGACTACGTCTGCCGGGGCGCTACTGATCAACTCGCGCGGATCGCCGTCGAGACCCGTACGCCGGTGGGCTTCGGGCTGTTGACCTGCGACACCGAGGCGCAGGCGCTGGCTCGCGCCGGGCTGCCGGGATCGACAGAGGACAAGGGATACGAAGCAGCGTCCGCGGCCATCGAGGTCGCCGTCACGCTGGCGAAGCTTCGGCAGGTCTGATTGAGCTACTCGGGGAAGTGCGAGCGGCCCGCCGAGGTCTTCGGCGGGCCGTCCTGGTCGATCAATTGATCATGACTGCTCAGTGGTCTCCGTCGACACCCGGAATGTCGGCGCCGGGCACGTCGGCCGGACGATAGATCTTGGGATCGCCCGGGTAGGGCGTCTTCCATTGGTGGGTCTGGTACCAGGTGTAGCGGTTCATCTGCTCGGGATGGGCGTAGTCGGGAATTGCACCGTTACCGGTCAGATGCTGGCTCTGGCTCCACGTCTCCCAGGCCTTCGCGGTGCTCAGTTCATCGGCTGGGATCGCAGTCTTCTTGGCTTCTTCGGCGTTGAGTTGCTGGGCGGCGGCACCGGTCTTGCCGAGAGTGTCCAGGCCACAGGCCGGTGCGGTGACGACACCCTCGGTCAGCGGGATCTGGTTGGGCTTGGCGTCGTACGGCGCATAGTTCGGCTTGCTCGTGAAGGCGCCGTACATCGGTGTCGCTGCGGCGACCTTCTGGTTCAACGGCTGGGCCCCGAGGATCTGCTCGATGGTCCGCACCATGCTGATCTGGCTGTAGTAAGTGTCGATCACCTTGCCGTGCTGGGCCCACGGGCTGATCACCTGGATCGGCGCCCGGTGCCCGTCGACGTGATCGGCGCCGGCCTGGCTGTCGTCCTCGGCGACGAAGATCACCGAATCCTTCCAGTACTTGCTGTGGCTGATCGTGTCGACGATCTGGCCGACGGCGAGATCGTTGTCGGCATTCTGCGCCTCGGGATCGGCGGTGCCACCGGTGTGATCACTGGACAGCCAGAACATGTTCAGATTGGCCGGACTGTTCTTGCCGAAGTCCTGCTGCCAGACGGCGGAGCGGTAGATGTCGGGGATCGCGGTGTCGAACGGCGGCGAGGAGTGATCGGCGATCGCATTCAGCGACGGGATCACCGATCCGTAGTCGCCGCCGAGGCCGGTGGCGGTCAGCTGTGCCGGATCGCCGCCCGCATCGACGCTCTTGGCCGCACAGTAGTACTGCTGCCAGGTCGAGCCGGCCGGTTTGCCTTCGGTGTACTCGAATTCCCCGTAGTTCCTGGCCGTGCCGCCGGCATCCTCGACCGCCGTCCAGAGGAAGCCCGAACGCTGGTGACCCAGCACGTCCTCCTCGGTGTCGTAGCTGCGCAGGTATTCCCCGGCCGAGGACTCGGTGTACTCCGGGTCGTCGCCCTGCATCATCCAGTTGTGCCCCTCGGCCGAGTTGGTGCCGGTGTCGTAGAAGTTGTCGTACAGACCGAACTGGGTCGCCAGAGCGTGCTCGTTGGGCGTGACCTTGGCGCCGAACTGTGCCAGGGCGGCGTCGCCGTTGCCCTGGGCCATGTCTCCGAAGACCTGGTCGTAGGTGCGATTCTCCTTGACGATCAGGAAGACGTGCTTGATCGTCGACGGATCGCCGATCCGGGTTGGCACCGCAACGGCCTTCGCAGAGCCGGCCTTGCCTTTGTTTCCCTTGGCCTGTTGGACATCTGTGCTCGTCCAGCCGTTCTGGGCGAACACCTCCGAGGTGTCCTTGGTGATCTGTTGATCATTGGGCAGGGTGAAACGGGTCAGTGTGGCCGTGGTGGCATGTGTTCCGTGACCGGTGGCCGGCGACGTTCCGGTGCCCTCGGTGAAGGTCTTCTCCGGCCCCAGCGCGTCCACACCACGGGTATTGGTGACCACGACCTGGTTGCCGACCGTCGCGATATCGGACGGGTAGTAGTCGGTGGGCAGCAGGCCGATGTAGTTCACCGGATCCTTCGGGTCGCTGTGGAACTGGTAGACCGCAACCGCATTCGCCCGGCCCAGGGTGACGAGCAGGTGCCCGTCGCGGGTCAGCGCGACGCCCGTCGGCTCGTAGCCGACACTGGAGGAGGCCCACGGCTTGGTCGAGATCGTCTGCACGACCTTGTCGTTGCCGGTGTCGATCACCGACACCGTGTCGTCGTTGGTGTTGGTGACGAAGACCGTCCTGCCGGACTGGAACAGCGCCGTCGGATGCAGCCCGACGGTGATCGACTTGACCGCTGCCGAGGTGTGGGTGGTGTCGATGACGCTCACCGTGCCGGTGGTCGAGGTGCCCTTGTAGGGATCGGCGGGAACGTCGGTGCCGTAGGAGGTCATCGTGGTCTCGCCGGGCTTGGCGAGCCGGCCGCCCTCGTTGCTGACGTACAGCTTGCCGCCGACCAGGATCACCGCACGCGGTGCGATGCCGACATTCCAGGTCTGCTTGATCGCACCGGTCGCGGCGTCGATCGCGACCACCGTGTTCTGACCGTTGACCGGGACGTAGATCGTTGTGCCGTCGGGGGAGAAGGCCGCCTGGGCGGGAAGTGCAGACTTGCTGCCGATCGCCGGGATCGACACCGTGGTCGGCGTTCCGAGTGAGCCGTCGGCATTCACCGGGAACCTGCTGAAGCCGTTCGTCTCCGGCAGCCACAGGGACTTGCCGTCGGGTGACCAGGTCGGCCCGGCCTGACCGACACTGCCGTCGGAGATCTTCTGGTTGACACCGGCGGCGGAGCCGACGGACCAGACCAGCTTGTAGGAGTGCAGATCGAAGATCTGCAGGACCACCCCGGCGTCGGTGCTGGTGGCCGCGAGGTAGTGGCCGTCCGGGCTGACCCGGGAGCCCATGATCTTGCCGAGCTGAGTCTCGAGTCGGTCACCGAGCGGTTTGAGCACTTGATCGCTGGAGATCTGCTCGCCGTTGGAGTAGGTGGTGCCGACGAGGTGGTTGCCGAAGGCGGCCGTGCTCGCGAATGCGAATCCACCACTGGTCACGGCCGCGGCGGCAAGGCCGGCGACCACGATCCGAGCCGGTCGCGAGCGCCAGGAGAAGCCTCTCCTGGATCGCTGACGACGTTGGCGTGTTACGTGCATCAATCATCCCTTTCTGGGCGATTTGAGCAGGTCGACTGTGCCGTCGAACTGCCACAGGGGGTTGGGGGCAGCTCCGTACGGCGCCCGGAGTTGGAAGAAGCCGTTGACCTCGACGGGGCCGTCACCGTCGGCGACGTAACGCCCGTCGGGGGTGATGTCGAGCTGGTAGATCGCCTGACCGACCGCGGTTGCTCCGGGCAGGTGCCAGGAGACGGTGCAACGCCAGTCGTTGCCGGCGCCCTCGTCGACGACGAGGTCGCCGCCCTTGTCGCAGTCGGCGGTGGCACGCAGCTGCCACTCGGTGATCTTGGGCCGGTGGAGCTCGGTGGTCTGCAGGACGTAGAGATGGGCGTACGAGGTGGCCAGCGACTGCTCGACCTTTGCCTTGTCGATTCCCGAGCCGTAGCCGCCGCCGGCGATCCCGAGCACGACCACCGAGAGCAGGCCGAGGATCGCCAGCGGCAGTACGCCGCCGATCACGATCCGGCGACCGGAGCCGTCATTGGCCAGGTCGGTGAAATCCCTGTGCATGAAGAGCGCGTACGCCCCGGCCGTCGCGACAGCGGCCCAGGCCAGCGCGACGACGGTGCCGATCAGCAGCGGGCCGAGTTGCGGCGGGTCGGTGAAGAGCCCGTGCCAGGTGACGAAGCCCTGGCTCGGCAGGGCCAACCGGACGGGGACTGGGATCGGCAGCAGCTGCATCAGCGCGAGCCCGACCGCGACGACGGCGGGCAGTGCGAGTCCCATCGGTGAGCGGCCGAGAGCGACCGAACCGAGCAGGCCGATGCCGGCGAAGGCCAGGGTGGGAGCGAGCACCAGCAGCCAGGCCAGCAGGAACCGTACGGCTGCCTGGGATGCGGTGAAGGTGGTGCCGTCCAGTCCCAGCAGCGGCCGACTGCCGGAGGAGATCAGTCCGCCGGCCGTGCCTGAGACCAGCAGGCTGGCCATCAGCATCATGATCACGGTGGTGCTGGCCAGCGACTTGGCGATGAAGATCCGGCGCGGTGAGCGGACGGCGATCAGCAGGTGTCGCCACGTGCCGAGTCGGTCCTCGGCGGCGAAGACGTCGCCGGCGACCAGCGATACCAGCAGCGGCAGCGCCCACTCGCAGGAGAAGGCCAGCACGACCAGGGCTCCGGACCAGCCGGTCGCGTGCATCCACCGGCCGAAGACGGTGTCGGAGGGCAACGAGCTCTGGCCGCCGACCACGGCGACGAACCCGCCGGGTGCGACCAGGCAGACGACCAGCAGGATCCGCACCCGCCACTGGGACAGCAGCTTGGTCAGCTCGAACCGGTAGCCGGGCAACAATCGCGCGGGCCGGGCTGCCGCCACCGGCAGGGCGATAGCGGTCACCGGAGCTTCTCCATCTCGGTCTCGTGATCGGTCTCGTGACGGCTCGTCCCGGTGCCCTCGGTCAGGGCCAGGAATGCCGCCTCCAGCGGCTGCAGGACCGGAGCGAGTTCGCGCAACGCGACACCTTCCCGGACCAGCCGGACGACCAGTTCGTCCATCGCCAGGACCGGGGCCCGGACGATCGTCTCCGGGTCAGGGTGCGGCGCCCGAGCGTCGGCAGGCTGGAGGCGTACGCCGGGGGTCGAGGCGGCGATCCGGGCAGCGACATCGGGGTGTGAGACGCGCAGCCGATATTCGAGCTCGCCGCTCTCCGCAGCCAGTTTGGAGACAGGTCCGCTGAATACGACCCGGCCGGTATTGAGGATGGTCACTTCCGCACACAGTGCGGTCAGATCGTCCATCCGATGGCTGGACAGCACCACCCCGGTCCCGTTCGCGGCGAGCTGGGTCAGGACACGGTGCACATGCCGAGTGCCGGCGGGATCCAGACCGTTCGCGGGCTCGTCCAGGATCAGCAGCCGTGGCCGGGTGATCAGCGCCGCGGCGAGGCCGAGTCGCTGCCGCATGCCGAGGGAGAAGCCGCGAACGGGATCGTCGGCGACATCGGTCAGGCCGACCTCGTCGAGCGTGGCGGGGATCCGGCTGATGATCGTGGTGTCGCCGTATCCACGCAGCGACGCGAGGGCGCGCAGATTCTGCCGGGGCGTCAGCGATGGATACAAGCCGGGTCCGTCGACGAATCCGGCCACCCCGTCGGGCGTGGACAGGGCGCGACCGAGCCTCGTACCGAGGATCTCGAGTGTTCCGCCGTCAGGGATCGCGAGGCCGAGCAACAGCCCGAGCAGGGTGGTCTTTCCGGCACCGTTCGGACCGATCAGGCCGTGGATCCGGCCGGCCGTGACATCAAGATCAACATTGTCGAGCGCCACCACGTCGCCGAACGTCTTTGTGACCGCGCGAGCCCGGACAGCCGAGGTCTGGTCCATATGGTCTTTCCTGGGAGAGGTGGACTTCGACCAAGGACATTAGGGCGCGCGGTTTGACGTTGACACCGGAGCAGGCGACCGTTCGGTGAACGGTTGGCAAGCTGCGGTTCCCGGTGATGAGCAAGTCGCTCCGGCGGCCGTACGACCGATGTGTACGACGGTTCCGGAATTCTCGACGAGCCAGGATTAGGGCCGAAAGTCCCTTTCTGGGCCGATCTGACAAAAACGCAGTTTCCGCGACCGAATCTTGGTAAGTTTCTCTCCCGGGCAATCGGTCCGCACGTCGGGGCTGGACGTAAGTCATCCCCCCAGCAAACGCTTCAGGGGCCTCGACACAACGCGCGCCCGTCACGGAGTTCCCATGGACCCCCGACCATGGAGACACCCGGGACGGGCGCGCGATCAATTTCCGGGACAGTTCAACTTCCCGGACAGTTCGATCTCCCGGACAGTTCGATCCCCCGGACAGTTCGATTCCCGGCTCATCCGGGCCGGACTTTCGCGGGGACCTGCGGTTCAGTCCGCGACGCTGTCCAGCCGGCGTTTCGCCTCGGCATAGGTATCGGTCGGCAGCGGCTTGGCCGCCGCATTGATGTTCTCCACCAGATGCTCGGGATTAAGGGTGCCGACGATATTGGTGTCCATCCCCGGATGGGCATTGGTGAAGCGGAGCAGGAACTGTGTCCGGTTCTCGCCCGGGTCGAGCAGTTCATCGAGCTTCGCGGCCTCCCATGCGCCCCAGCGATCCGCGTCACCCAGCCCGGCGCCGGGCTCACCGCGTGCGACGCCGCCGCGGATGATCACGCCCGCACCTGCGTCGGCGGCCTCCTGGATCAACCGCTCGTGCTGGCGCTCCAGGGCCGAGTAGGGGATCTGGAAGGTGTCGAAGACACCCGACTCGATGTAGGCCTGCAGATGCGGCTCGGTCGAGGAGATCCCGATCCAGCGGACCTTGCCCTGCTGCTTCATCTCCTGCAGGGCTGCCACCAGATCGCCCTGCTCGGTCTCTTCGACCGAAGGGTTGTGCAACTGAATGATGTCGACGTAGTCGGTCTTCATCCGGTCCAGGCTCTCGTGCAGACCGCGGAACAGGTTGTCCCTGGTCCACACATGCGGGGTGTCGTCGGTGGTGTCGTCGCGACGGACCACTGTGCAACCGCACTTGGTGGCCAGTACGAATTCATCCCGCCGGCCGGAGATGTAACGGCCGATGTACTCCTCGCTGCGGCCGTAATCGTTGGCCGTGTCGATGAAGGTGATGCCGTTGTCCAGCACCGCGTTCAGAATCGTCTCGGCCTGGTTGTCCTCGATCGGGCGGCCGCCCCAGATCCGCGAGCCGCGGACCTCCATGGCGCCGTACCCGAGCTTGGTGACCGACAGGCCGGTCCGCCCGAGGTCGTTGGTCGGCAGCGCAGCCGACCCTGTGGTCTCGCTCATCAGTCCTCGCTTCGTACGCAGGTTGGGCTCACAACCGGTACCCATTCTTGTCCGTACCGATCCAGTGCGCGATGGGGCCTCCTGGGCCGCGTACCGGCCCGGGCGACATCACGCTCCGGTCAGCTGGTCTTCGTCGGCGGTGATCGTCCGCAGCTTTCGCACGGCAGCGCTGGCGGTGAGCACTATCGCCCCGATGATCGCTGCGAGGGTGTAGAGGCCGAACGCGACATGCGAACCGGCAGCGACATAGACCGCGGAGCCGACGGCCTGGCCGCCTGGAATGGCGATGGTCGAGATGAATCCCGAGGCAGCGCTGACCCGGCCGACCATCGCGTCAGGCGTGACCGCGGTTTCGTAACTGGACAACAGAATGGCGACAGCCGGCACGGCAGCCAGCCCGACGAGCAGCGCTCCGATGATCACGAAGACTGATGACGCTATTGCCATGATCGCGATCGCAGCGACCAGGATCCAGGTGCAGACGATGATCACCATGCCTGCCGGCACGCGATGGGTGACGCCGGGCGCGATCAGCGCGCCGACGAGAGTGGAGACCGTGAGGATCGACGACGTGATGCCGATCATGGTCGGCGACACGTGGTGATCATGCAGGGTGAGCAGCAACACCGGCCACATGGAGACGAAGTTGATGATCCCGATGGCGATGATGGCCGGTCGCAGGAACGGGTGCCTCCAGATGAAGGCCAGACCGGACCCGATGTCACGCCGGATACTGCGCGACTTCCGACGCCCGGGTGCTGGAAGTGGAGCTCGGATGGCACCGATGGCGAGGAGTTCGACCAGGAAGCTGACCGCGTTCACTCCGAACGGCAATGATCGGGCGATGCCGTACAGCACTCCGCCGATCGGCATGCCGATCAGTTCGGCGACGGTGCTGCGGACCTGGTTCTGCGAGTAGGCGGTCGGCAGTTGGTCGGCACGGACAACAGTCCGCAGCGCCGCCGTTTCGGCGGTGGTGAAGAACGGTGATGTCAGTCCGGCGACCGCTGCGACGGCGTACAACTGGGCCAGGGTCAACAGTCCTGCCAGGCCTGCGACGACCAAGGATGCGTACGCGATCGCCCGGATCAGCGTGCTGATCAGCAGGCCGAGGCGTCGGTTGATCCGGTCGGTGACGGCGCCCGCGAACAATGCCACCCCGGAGCTGGCGATGGTCGACGTGGCCAGGACGAATCCGGCATCGCGCGCTGACCCGACGGTCAGCGCCAGCAAGGGCAGCGCGACGAACGAGATGCTGCTGCCCAGTTCGGAGACGGCGCGCCCGCTCCACAAGATCGTGAAGTCCCTGTTCCGCCACACGCCCGGTATCCGCATCGCTGTCCCTTCTGGCATTCGAGTTCGACTGAAAGACATCATTACATGCGCATAGAACAATGCACATGAAAACGTGTGCATCGAGTCGTGCAGAAGTTGTTACGCTCGCGCCATGTCAGAGCGGCCAGACGTCATACCAGTGAGCGATTCCGCGGTGCTCAAGGGCCTGGCCCACCCGCTGCGGGCACGGCTGTACTACGTGCTCTTCGCTCGCGGCACTGCACGCGCGACCGATCTGGCCCGCGAACTCGACGCGCCCGTCAATCAGATCAGCCAGCATCTGCGGTACATGGCCAAGTACGGGATCATCGAGGAGGCGACGGGACTGGCCACGGACAAGCGGGAGCGGGTCTGGCGTCCTGCCAGCAGCATGGGGCTGGCACCGGATCCGGATGCCACGGCGGCGCCCGCGTACGAGGAGATCGGCCGGCGGTCTGCCCACGCGACCCTGGACGCCTATCTGACCAACGCGCGGCCCGGCTTCCATCACGCGAACGACATCACGGTCCATCTCTCACCGGATGAGGTCGAAGAATTCGCGAACGAGGTGCAGGAACTGCTCCTCAGATGGAACCGGCTGGGCCAGGACAGGAATGCCGCTGATCCTGAGACCGAGCGAGTCACCTACCTGACCAACGTCTACATCCACCCGCTGCCCGCCGACTGAGCCGTCACCGGACTTGTCCACGGATCCCGTGCCCTTGATGGCCTCGGCGGTCCCCGCTCTGCGACGATCAAGTGGTGAGGTGCCGCCGCAGACGATGGGCTGCCGGGTTGATCCTGGTGATGCTGGCATGCCTGGCGTCAACCGGGTGTTCCGTCGGACGGCATTGCGGCCTGGTTACGGCGTGCCCGGCTCCTACCGTTCCTGTGCCCCCGATGTCGTCGACTCCGGCTCCCACGGGCGGTCGGGCGCCGGACGGACGTCCGCCTGGCCGGGCAGCTCACCAGTGAGGACGGGCTCGCCGCGTCGGTCACGACCGAGCTCTGGCTCGGCCCGGTGCGACAACAGCAGGCCGCTCAGGCGACCCGGGTCGCGACTCCCGTCAGGGGCTCGGTGATCCTGCGCAACACCAGCGGACGCTGGAATTCCGACGCGGTGGTCGATGTCGAGGTCCGCGCTGGTTACGCCGAAAGGTCTGCGGTTTGCCGGGGCATGATCAACGGAGAACGGGTTCCCGAGCGCGGCGGCCACTGCTGGATGATCATCGCCGACACCGTCCCACCTGACCCGCGTACGGCATTGTCACCTGGGGAGGTCCGAACCGTCCCGATCTCCGCGGACAGCTTCATCTCGGTCGACGTGCCGGCCGGCAAAGCCGCTCTGGTCGCGCATGCCCTCCGGCAGCCGGATCTGGTGGTCGCCTCGGCCAGGGTGAACACCCATGGCCCGCACAGTTCGCTGCCGACCTGCACGAGCTCGGCGGGAGTGCCGACAGCCCCCGGCGCACCGGCGGATAGCGCGTCGGTCGATCAGGTGATCGTCGGGACCAGTCGACCGGTCACCTGCAACCAGATCGGCGGCTGGTGACCGGCAGTGGTGCCGTCACAGGCTCTCGATGGCCGCGGCCAGCCGCTTGACGCCCTCTTCGATCTTTTCGGTGCCGTGGGTGCAGAACGAGAGCCGGAAGTTGGAGCGCACCGGATTGTCGGCATAGAACGAAGAACCTGGCAGGAAGGTCACTCCGGATTCGATCGCGGGACCCAGCAGCTGATCGGTGTCATAGCCGTCGGGCAGTCCGACCCAGATGAACATGCCGCCGTCGGGATAGGTGCGTCGGGTGCCCTCGGGAAAGAGCTTGTCGATCCAGCTGCCCATGCACTCGCAGCGTTCGCGATAGGCGGCTCGCACCGGGTCGAGCCGGTGTTGATCATGCATGTACTGGTCGGCGTAGTAGGCCGCGGCCATCTGATCGATGGCCGAAGTGTGCATGTCGGCAGCCTGTTTCGCACTGACGAACAGCGGCTTCAACGCCGCCGGTGCGCGCAACCAGCCGATCCGTACGCCGGGAGCCAGCACCTTCGACAGGGTGCTGAGCAGGATCGCCCTGCCCTCGAGTCGCGGATCGGACGCCAGCGGCGGCAGCGACTCGCCGAAGAACCGCAGTTCGGAGTACGGATCGTCCTCCACGAGCAGGATGTCGTTGCGGCTGATCACCTCGGCGATCGCGTCCCGGCGCTCGGCCGGAATCGTGATCCCGGTGGGATTCTGGAAGGTGGGGATCAGGTAGACCAGCTTCGGTTGGTACTGGTTGATCTTGGCTTGGAGATCGTCCGGCACGATGCCGTCCAGATCGGTCTCGACCGAGATCATCGTCGCACCGGACAGGCCGAAGGCGCGGACCGCCGACATATAGGTCGGGCTCTCGACCAGGATCACGTCACCCGGGTCGATCAGCACGGTCCCGATCAGACTGATGCCCTGCTGGCTGCCGGTCGTGATCATCAGATCGGCGGGCTCGGTCGCGTACCCCTCCTCGGTCAGCATCCGTGCGGCCTGCTCCCGCAGGTCCGGCTCGCCCTCGCCGTTGGCGTATTGCAGAGCGCGGCCGGGATCGGTGTCGAGGACGTGGTCGTACGCCTCCCGCAGGCCTCGGTGATCGAAGAATTCCGGATCCGGCAGCCCGCCGGCGAAGGAGATGATGTTCGGTCCGCGCAGCCAAGGCCCGTATTTGCGCAACGGCGCCGGACGGTGACTGGCCATCCGGCGGCTGATGAACTCTTCGGCCGGCCTGCTCATCGGCGACGATCCTTCTCTGGTGGGGTTGGTGAAATCCTATCGACAACTCTCGGCACAATAGGCGGCCAGTGCCAGTGATCATCAGGGGCAGGCGGGAGACGTAAACGTGACTGGAACGCCGGAGCAGGTCGACTACCAGCAGTTGGCGGCCGAGATCATGGAACGCTGCGAGGTCCTCGGCCGGATCTCCGCCGATCCTGATCATCTCGTCCGCGTCCACCTGACCGCTGAGCACAAGATCGCCGCGAACCAGGTCGAGGAATGGATGAAGCGCGCAGGGCTGCAGACCTGGACCGACGCCGCGGGCAACGTCTGCGGCCGCAACGAGTTCGGTCGCGGCAGCGCACCGGCCCTCTTGCTCGGCTCCCATATCGACACCGTTCCGGACGCCGGCAAGTACGACGGTCCGCTGGGTGTCCTGCTGGCGATCGCGGTCGCCGAGTTGATCAACAACTCCGGCTCCGGCCTGGACGTTCCGCTGGAGCTGGTCGCCTTCAGCGACGAGGAAGGCACCCGTTTCGGCAACGGGCTGAGCGGCAGCTACGCACTGGCCGGCGCCTTCGAGCCCGCCTGGTGGGACTACACCGACGCCGATGGAATCACCTTCCGGCAGGCGGCGATCGACTACGGCCTGGACCCCGACAAGGTCAACGAGGCGGCACGCCGTGCCGACGAACTGGTCGGTTACCTGGAGGCACATATCGAACAAGGACCGCTGCTTGAGGACGCTGATCTTGCTCTGGGCGTGGTGAGCTCGATCGCCACCGGTACTCGGCACACCGTGACCATCACCGGACAGGCGGGCCATGCGGGCGGGACCCCGTACGACCGCCGGCACGACGCGCTGGTCGGTGCCAGCGAGTTGGTCGTAGGGATCGAGCAGATCTGCTCCACCGGTGGAACCATCGGAACGGTCGGCCGGTTGCAGGTCTATCCGGGTGGGGTGAATGTGATCCCCGGCCGGGTCGAATTCAGCCTCGATCTGCGGGCGGAGACCAGTCCGCAGCGGGAGGCGGCGCTGGCCGAGATCGAGGCAGCCGCAGCAGAGATCGCCGGCCACCGTGGCCTGGGTTGGGAGATCGAGCAGTTCTACACGTCGCACGAGACCGCCTGTGCACCCTGGCTCCAAGGGGCGATCGCCGCCGGCATCCGGGCGACCGGGCAGTCGGAGGCGCCGATGATCTGGAGTCGTGCGGGTCACGACGGGATGGCGATCGACAAGATCACCGACATCGCCATGCTGTTCATCCGTTGCGCCGGCGGGATCAGCCACGCACCCCAGGAGTCGGTCACCGTCGAGGACGTCGCGCTGGCGCTGGAGGCGTACGAGGAAGCCGTACGTCGCAGTGCGGCGGCCGCCGTGGCACGATGACCGGATGGGAATCGGTAGCGCGAAGGGGCGCCAGATGAAGATCAGCGGATCCGGTGTGGTCGGCGGCCCGGCCGCATGATCAATCTGCAGGAGGCAGTACTGCGCGGGCGGTTGTCCACGTGCCTGGATGTGCCCCGCTGGATCGACTCGATCGTCGAACAGGCGCCATTCGGATCGCTGGACGATCTCCTCGACGCAGCCCGGGATGCGGCCAACCCGCTGACCCGCGACGAGATCGAGCGGGCGCTGGCCCATCACTCCCGGATCGGCACACGGCCCTCGGGTGCAGGAGGCGTCGGCGACGACGTGGCACGGCCGGGCGCAGAACTCGTCCGCGATCTGCCGGAGTTGCGAGGCGACGATCCGGCCGAGGTGCGGGCGATCGGTGACCGGTTACGGGAGATCGCCCTGCTGCGGATCGAGCAGAGCTTCACCGAGGACGGCTGACCGAGGGGCGGCCCGAAACGGGGGCGATACGGTTTGATCATGACAGCGTCCGGGCCCGCTTTCGACCGTACGATCTGGCGCACGCTGGGCGATCCGCTGGTCGCCGGCGATCCGGCCGGGCCGCTGCACGGTCGAACGGCCGCGGTCAAGGATCTGTACGCGATAGCCGGCCACCCGGTCGGAGCGGGGGTGGCTGCCTGGCTGGCGGAGCAGCGGCCGGCCGTTGACCATGCCGCGGCTGTGTGCGCGCTGCTGGAGGCGGGTGTTGACATCACCGGCATCACGCGGACCGACCAGTTCGCTTTCAGCATGGCCGGCCAGAACGCCGACTACGGAACGCCGCCCAACGCGGCAGCACCCGGGCGGATCCCCGGCGGGTCGTCCAGTGGCTCGGCTTCGGCGGTGGCGCTCGGTCAGGTTGATCTTGCTCTCGGGACCGACACCGGCGGCTCGGTCCGGGTGCCGGCGTCTTATCAGGGCATCTGGGGCATTCGGACCACCCATGATCTGGTCGATCGGACCGGCCTGCTCGATCTTGCGCCGAGCTTCGACACCGTCGGCTGGTTCACCCGCGAGGCGGGTCTGCTCTTCGACATCGGCCGGCTGTTGGTGCCGGAGACCGGGCGTCGGCCGCTGGCGCCGTCCCGGGTGCTGATCGCACCGGCACTCCAGCTGTCGACCGAGCCCGACATCGCCGAGACCGCTGCCCGGACAGCTGCCCGGGCAGCGGAGCTGCTCGGGCTGGCTGTGGAGGAGTGGCCGCTGCCACCGGAGCGGCTGGACGAGTGGGTGACCAGCTTCCGGACGATCCAGTCGTACGAGGCCTGGCAGATCCGCGGCAACTGGATCACCACACATCCCGGTGCCCTGGCCGCCGAGGTGGAAGCACGCTTCATCGCCGGCCGCGCGGCGACCGAGGAACAGGTCGCGCTGGCCAGGGGAGTGATCGCCACGGCCGGCGAGGAACTGAGCGAGTTGATCAAGGAGGCGGTGCTGATCCAGCCGGCTGCATCGTCGGCCCCGCCGCCGGTCGACGAACCGGCGCTGATCGAACAGGTTCGCGGCTTCACCCAGCGGCAGACCTGTATCGCCGGGATCGGCGGCCTGCCGTCGGTGTCGGTCCCCGGCCTCGGAGCGGGCCCGCTGCCGTACAACGTCTGTCTGGTCGGGGCGCCGGGCACCGACCTCGACCTGATCGAACTGGCCGGCCGACTCACCGAGTCCTGACCCTTCGACAGGATCAGGACCTTCGACAGGCCGCTAGGAGGCGGCGATGTGCTGGTCGACCGCGGTCACCACATGATCGACGTGGCCGATCAGCTCGTCGAGCACTGCGGTATCGGCGATCAATGGCGGGGACAAGATCAACATCGTGGCACCGCGGTCGTCGGGCCGGGTCAGCAGTCCGGACTCACGCATCGCGGCCGGCATCACTCGACGGACCAGCTGCTGGGCCTGTTCGGTGGACAACGGCGTACCGGACTCCCGGTCGGCGACGAATTCCAAGGCATAGAAATAGCCGGTGCCCCGGACCTCGGACAGCGTGGGGTGGCTGTCCAGCAGCGCTTCCAGGCCAGACCGCAGATGATCTTCGTTGGCGCGGGCGTTGCCGACCGCGTTCATGTCGATCATGGCGTCGATGTTGGCGATCGCGGCAGCGGTGGCGACCGGATGGCCGCCCCAGGTGCTGCCGTGGAAGAACGAGCCGCCGTCCGGTGAGTCCCAGAGCTCGTCGACCAGATGGGTCCGGATCGCCATGCCGCCCAAAGGTGCGTAACCGCTGGTCGCGGCCTTGGCGAAGGTGATCACATCCGGTACGACGCCGAAGCGACCGGTGCCGAACCACTCACCGAGCCGGCCGAATCCGCAGATCACCTCGTCGGCGACCAGCAGGATGCCGTTCTCGTCGCAGATCTTCCGCAATTCCTGCCAGTAGCCCTCCGGCGGCACCAGTGCGCCGCGGGAATTCTGTACCGGCTCGGCGAAGATCGCCGCCACCTTGTCGCCGCCGACCTCCTCGATGATCGACCGCAGTTTCACAACCGACGGCAGGTCGGCAGCGGTGCCGCCCTCGGGGATCGTCTCGCCGTAGGTGTTGGGGAAGTGCCGGACGTCAGGCATCACCGGCTGGAAAGGCTCTTTGTACCAAGGGATTCCGGTCAGCGCGAGCGCACCCATGGTGACGCCGTGATAGGCGAAGTCACGGGCGATGATCACGGTCCGGTCCGGGTGACCCTGGCTGCGGTGGTACTGCCGAGCGAATTTCAGTGCCGACTCGACAGCCTCGGAGCCGGAGTTGGCGAAGAAGATCCGATCGAGATCACCAGGGGTGAGCTCGGCGATCTTGGCCGCGGCCTCGATCACGGACGGATGCGCGGCGCCCCAGTTCGGCCAATAGGCGAGCTTCTCCATCTGCTTCATCGACGCCGCGACGATGTCGGTCCGGCCATGGCCGATGTTGACGCAGAAGAGACCCGACAGCCCGTCCAGGTAGCGGCGGCCGGAGTCGTCGTAGATGTAGCAACCCTCGCCGTGATCGATCACCGGCAGGTCCGGCGACCGCCAGGCATCGCCGCGGGTGAAGTGCGGCACCAGATTCTTACGGGCGAGTGCGCGGATCTCCTCAGGAGTCTGGTGGGACATGGCGGCCTCCGGGTCTCAGGACGTGTACGCGACCATCATCCGCCCTCGGCCCGGTGGCCGAACACCGGGTGCCGCCGCATCGGAGCCCACCGGCAACAGCCGCCCGCGGCCGGCGGCTACAGTGCGAGGACCCCAGCAGCCCGCCCGTGGAGGAAGACCGTGACCCGCGACGCCGTGATCGAGGCCGCTACCCGCTACTTCGACTCGGGCCGGTTCGCCGCCGATCTTGGGCGCCGGGTCGCCCACCGCACCGAGAGCGCCAACCCCGAGAGCCTGCCGCTCCAGCTTGCCTACCTCGACCAGGAGATCGTCCCGCAACTGCGACGGCTCGGCTGCACGACCAGGATCGTGGACAATCCGGTGCAGGCATGGAGCCCGTTCCTGATCGCCGAACGACTCGAGGGCCCGGAGCGGCCGACCGTACTGGTCTACGGCCACGGCGACGTCGTACTCGGCCATCCCGAGCTGTGGCGGGATGATCTTGATCCATTCACGATGAGCATCGAGGGCGATCGCTGGTACGGCCGAGGGACCGCCGACAACAAGGGCCAGCACACCATCAATTTCGCCGCCCTGGAAGAGGTTCTGGCCGTACGCGGCCGGCTCGGCTTCAATCTCAAGATCATTCTCGATACCGGCGAGGAGACCGGATCGCCAGGCCTGGAGGAGATCTGCGCCGAGCTCGCGGAGGAGCTGTCGGCAGACCTGCTGATCGGCTCCGACGGCTGCCGGGTTGCCGCCGATCAACCGACGCTGTTCCTCGGGTCCCGCGGGGTGATCAACTTCTCGCTCCGGCTGGAGCCGTACGCAGCCGGCTACCACTCGGGCAACTGGGGCGGTCTGATCGCCAATCCCGGCACCCGGATCGCCAACGCCGTCGCCAGCCTGGTGGATGGCAACGGGGTGCTGCTGGTCGAGGGCCTGCGGCCCACCGACATCCCCGATTCTGTCCGGGTTGCGCTGGACGGAGTCGTCGTCGATCCGGGTGACGGTCCAGCGATCGATCCGGACTGGGGCGAGCCGGGCCTGACGCCCGCCGAGCGGCTGTATGCCTGGAACACCCTGGAGGTGCTCGCCTACACCTCCGGCTCGCCCGAAGCCCCGGTCAACGCGATCCCGCCGAGCGCGACAGCACACTGTCAGCTGCGCTTCGTGGTCGGCACCCCGGAGGATGACATCGAACAGATCCTCAGGCGACACCTGGACGATCACGGCTTCGCCGATGTCGCGCTGGCTGTCGGGCACCGGGTCCGGGCGACCCGACTGGACCCGCAGCACCCGCTGGTGGACTGGGCGGCCGCCTCTCTCAAGCAGACCACCGGTATCGCGCCGGTCCGGCTGCCCAATCTCGGCGGCACCCTGCCCAATGCGGCGTTCGCCCACACCCTGGGTCTGCCGACCATCTGGGTGCCGCACAGCTATCCGGCCTGTGGCCAGCACGCCGCCGACGAGCACCTTCTCGGCGACCTCGCCCGGCAGGCCCTGCAATCGATGGCCGGATTGTTCTGGGACCTGGGCGAGCGATCGCCGCACCGGTGAGCAGGGCTTGCGTGGCGACCTGGCGTGCCGATTTGCGTGGCGGTGACCCCAGCGGGTAGACAGTGAAGACTGTGTCCGCATCCACCGACGCCACCGAGCCCACGCCAGATGTCGATGCGTTGACCCTTCAGAACGATCACCTGCCCATCGGCCCCGTCGAGGGGACCGAGCTCGGCGCCCCCGTCCCTGCACGCCACGGGGTCTTCGGCCGGCTGATCCGGGCCGGTGCCACTTCACTGGGCGCGACCGTCCTGTCCCACGGCACCTACATCGCCCTGCTCGCAGCGGCCCATTCGTCGGCGACCTTCGCCAGCGCGGTCGCCTGGGTGATCGGGGCCAGCTTCAACTACTTCATCGGTCGCCGGATCACCTGGGGTCGGACCAACCGCCCGCACCCGGTCCGCGAGATGCTGCCCTACATCGCGGTGATCGCCGCCAGCGGCATGTTGTCGATCGGGGTCGCGACCCTGACCGACCACGTGATCGCGCCGATGCACCTGACCAACACCGCCCGTACCGTGGTGCTCGAGCTGGCCAACATCGCCAGCTACGGTGTGGTCTTCTTCTTCAAGTTCACGTTGCTGGACAGGCTGGTCTTCCGCCACCGCTGAGGGTCGGTCCGTGCCAATCGACGCAGCCGCCGGTTCGGTCCGCTGACCACCCACTCGCGCAGCCAGGTCGTGATCATCACCCGGCCGTAGTTGGCGCCGTAGGTGATGCTGCCGCCCTTCTTGGAAGCGCCGTTGTTGCGCAGGCGCATGGTCAGCGGCACCTCGACGACCCGGGCGCCACGGCCCATCACCCCGAGCAGCAGCTCCGAGGCCTGGTACTGCGGCTCGGTCAACACCACGCCCCGGGCCACCTCAGCCCGCATCGCGCGGAAACCGAACGAGGTGTCGGTGATCTTGGACCGGGTCAGGATGGACGCCAGCACAGCGAAGACCCGGACGCCGAGCCAGCGGACGTTGCTGTCGTACTCACCGGTCCCGAGTCGGCGCGAACCGGTCACGAAGTCGGCCCGATCCTCCAACAGCGGAGCCATCAGAGCGCCGAGTTCTGAGATCTCGTACTGCCCGTCGGCGTCGGTGGTCACGATGTAGGTGGCACCGCGCTCGGCCGCCAGGTGATAGCCCAGCCGCAGCGCACCGCCCTGGCCCCTGTTGACCGGCGCAACACAGACGTACGCCCCGTGCTGGTCGGCGATCTCGGCGGTACCGTCGGTCGACCCGTCGACGACGACGAGGGTGGAGATGTCGAGGGCGCCGCCGTCCGGCGTGGGACAGGTCTTCGGCATCCGGTCCAGGACCGCGGCGATGCCGCGCTCCTCGTTGTAGGCGGCGATCACCACCACCAGGTCGCCGAAGACGACGTCGCCGTACTTGTCCTCGAATCCGCGGACCGCCATCTGGTCGACGTCGTCGGGATAGGCCTCCATCGGGCCCCTTTCTCTGCGGGTCAAAGCGGTGAAACCGATCGCGCCGGCCAGCGGCAGGAACACCAGTCCCGGCAGCTGGTAGCGCCAGGAGAATTCAAACCCTGCGGCGCCGCCGAGCAGCACCAGGGCCATGCCGACGGTCAGCATCGACTCGGCCCGCAGCGACCGGCCGGTGGGTCGCCGACGGAAGACGCCGGCCAGCCCGACCAGGCCGGCGACCCCGAGCAGCGTGCCGGGCGTGTAACCGTGGAAGTCCACCTGATAGGTGCGCAGGAAGGTCGACAGCGGGGTGATCACGTACGGGGTTCGGCCGTCGAAGTAGCGGGTCCAGGAATCGGCGTCGGTCGCTTCCCAGCGCGGATAGTCGACCTGGAACTGCCAGCGGGCCAGCGGGGTGTCGCCCAGATGATCAACCCGCGACCATTCGAAACCCTTGAGGAAGTCCCGCAGCACCGAAGTGACCAGATCCAGCGGCTGGTGCCGAAGGACGGTCTTGCCGAATTCGCTGCGGAGCTGGCGCAGCGTCGTCCCCGGCGGTAGTTCCTTGACCGTCATCGGATTGTGGGCGTACGCATCCACCCCGAGCCGTTCGTCCAGCGGCTCCTTCGGGCAAAGCTGTTGCAGGTAGCGGTCCAACGGGAGTTGATCACAGCGGGCGATCTCCGCGGCGCGGCCGTAGAGCACCGAGTTCCCGGCCGAGCTGAGGCCGAAATGGCCGGTCACCGCGCGGTATGCGGACGCGTACCCGCCCAGGACTATCGCGAACCCGGCCACCCCGGCCGCCAGGCGGATGATCATGGTCCGGCGCCACGCCCGATCGCGCCAGCGTGCGCCGACGAAAATCAGGTACGCGAGGAACGGGATGACGGCGACGATGCCGATGATCCGTACCGGCACGTTGGCCCCGATCAACGCTCCGGCCAGGGCGGCCTGCCACCACAGGGGCCCGATCCGGGGCGGCCCTTCGGGTCGCGGTCGCAGGGGTCGTAGCCGCCAGGCGAGCAGCAGCCAGATCGCCCCGAGCAGGATCGCGTCCGACCAGATCTCGGCCATGATGTTCTGTTCGATCTGCAACTGGTAGCCGTCCAGCAGCATCGGCACGGTGATCAGTGCAGAGAGCCAACGTGCCGCGCCAAGGCCGCGGCAGATCCGGTACATCACGATCGCGATCCCCAACCCGACCAGATGCTGGACCGCCGTGGTCAGTGCCAGACCGGCTCCGAACAGCTTTCCGACCATCATCATCGGATAGATGATGACCGTGTAGCCGATGGGATCCAGGCCGTCCACGGCCGGGTGCAGCAGCATGCTGAGGTAGCGGAAGCTGTCGATGTAGAGCATGGCCGGCTGGTAGGCCAGCCAGGTGATCACCCGCAGGCCGGTGCCCAGGCCGAGCAACACCGCGAAGATCCAGTTGCGGCGCAGTGCCGGACGCCAGCTCGCGGTCCAGCGGTCGCGCATCCGGTTGCGGAATCGGCCGAACGGACCGGCCTGCTCGGCGGGCTCGGGCTCGGTCTGCTGGGAGGGTCCGGGGACGCGTACCAGAGTGCCCCCGTCTGTCATGGCGACCACCGTATCCGGAGCGGGCACCGGATTCACATCGGCGCCCCGCGGTGTCGCGCTCGGTGGATCGCGGTCCTCGGTGCTGGACCGGCACCCCGGTGTTGCGTCAGGTAACGGTCATGCGGCAACTGAGCGACATTTGGCGGCGAATCTGCACGTCAGAGGCCCTTTATTCGGCTACGCCCACGGCTGGGGCGTCTACTATCTGCCCAGGAGGCGCGGATGACCGACGTGCTGGTACTGAATGCGAGCTACGAGCCGCTGCAACGGGTGAGTGTGCGGCATGCCATCGGCATGCTCTACCGGCAGGTCGCTGTCGTCGAGGAAGAGGTCGACGGTTCCCGGTTCGGTCCCTATCCCGTGCCCCGGGTGCTGCGGCTCGTCCGGTACGTCGTGATGAAGTGGGTGCACCGCGGTACGCCGCCGTGCACCAAGGCCGGCATCCACGCCCGGGACCGGGCCTGCGCCTACTGCGGCGGCAAGGCGACCACGGTCGATCACGTGCTGCCGAGGTCTCGTGGGGGCGGCTCGACCTGGACGAATCTGGTCTCGGCCTGCGCCAAGTGCAACGAGCGCAAGGGCAACCGGACACCGGTCGAGGCGGGGATGAAGCTGCGGGTCCAGCCGTACGCCCCGACCTACCTACAGTTGCGGGCCCTGCGTTCCCGGAACTGATCTCTACGTCGATCCCTCGGCCGGTCGGATCAGCGCCGTTCGCGCCTGCGCCGGTCGTGCCTCTCGCCCCCGTGCCGGTCGTTTCCGTCCTCGTCCCCGTGTCGGCCGGGCCCGTGCCGATGCGGGACGTCGTCCTCGCCGGCTGTCAGCTTGGCCAGCAACGCGGCCAGTTGGCGGCGCTCGGCTACGGTCAGTCGGTTGAAGAAGTCGGCCGAATTCGTACGGCCCGCCTCCCCGACATCAATCATCAGTCGGCGTCCTTCGGCTGTGATGGACACTGCCGTCGCCCGACGATCGTCGGGCACGGCCGCGCGCTCGACCAGCTCGCGCTCGGCGAGCGCATCGACGACCTCGGTGACCGAACGCGGGCTGATCCGGAGAAGCTCGGCGAGCTCGCGCAACCGCAACGGCTCGTTGGCGGCGATCACCCGCAGGGCTCGTAGCTGGTGGGGCGACACGTCCCAGGGCCTGAGCGACTCGGCGAACCGGTGCCGCATCACATGGGACGCGCGGCGCAACAACTCGCCCAGATCCGACTGATCGCCACCAGCGGGTGGTCGGGTTCCGGGCTCACTGCGCATGATCGAATCCTAATGAGTTGACTGAAGGAAGTTGCTGAGGTAGCCTCAATATCAGGTTAGCTCAGGATGCCCGGTTCCGGGATCAGCGATCGCGCCGCACGGCCGCTTGATCGCCTTGAGCACACATGACCTGAGCAGCTACGAAGGGACTTACTCTCATGACAGTGACCACAACGAATGCGCGGTCCTCTCCAACCGGTGGCCCTGATCGCGCCGGCAGTCGCCCGGGCGGTCGAGCCGGGGGCCCGGGTGGTCCGGGGATGCGCGGACCGATGCGCATCGACCCGGCCGACAAGGAACAACTCGCCGAAAGCCCGGTCCGGCTCAGCCGGGTGCTTGCGCTCTTCGCCCCGCATCGCGGTTCGCTCACGATCGTCACCTTGATGATCATCGCGACCTCGGTCGCCGGGCTGGCCAATCCGTTCCTGTTGCGCGGCATCATCGATCACGCGCTGCCCCAGCAGAACGTACGACTGCTGGTGACCCTGGTCGTCGCGATGCTGGCGATCACGGTGATCACCTCCTTGATCGGTGTCGGCCAGACCTGGATCGCGACCCGGATCGGGCAGCAGGTGATGAGCAGCCTGCGGATCAAGGTCTTCGGGCACCTGCAGACCCAGTCGATGTCATTCTTCACCAGGACCCGCGGCGGCGAGGTTCAGTCCCGGCTGACCAACGACATCGGCGGGATGGAGAACGTCGTCACCTCGACGGCGACCTCCATCGCGTCCAATGTCACCACCGTGATCGCGACCGCGATCGCCATGGTCGCGCTGAGCTGGCGGCTCAGCCTCTTCACCCTGCTGGTGCTGCCGCCGGCGATCTGGTTGACGCGCCGGGTTGCCGCGATGCGCCGGGAGATGACCCGGCAGCAGCAGCAGCGGCTCGCCGATCTTGCCTGGCAGGTGGAGGAAGGGCTGTCCGTCAGCGGCGTGCTGTTGACCAAGACCATGGGAGCCGGCGAGCAACGCGCCAACCGCTTCGCCGAGACCTCCCGCGCTCTTGTTGATCTTGCCCTCCGGTCGGAACTGGCCGGCCGCTGGCGGATGGCGACGATGTCGATCATCTTCGCCGCGATCCCGGCCCTGATCTACCTGGTCGCCGGGTTGCCGGTCGGCCGGGCCGGGATCACCATCGGCACCTTGGTCGCATTCGCGGCCCTGCAGTCGTCGATCTTCCGTCCGATGATGGGCCTGCTCAATGTCGCGGCCCAGTGGATCTCGTCGATGGCACTCTTCTCCCGGATCTTCGGCTATCTCGACACCGAGACCGACGTTCCCGAGCCGGCCGAACCGGTCGCCGTCGACCCGGCGACGATCAGCGGGCTGGTCGAGATCCGCGACGTCAGCTACCGCTATCCCGGTGCCGATCGGGACGCGCTGAGCGGGGTGTCCCTGACCATCCCGCCGGGATCGAGCCTGGCGCTGGTCGGCGCCACCGGTTCCGGGAAGTCGACCTGCGCCTCGCTGATCGCCCGGCTCCGTGACCCGTCATCGGGCACCGTGACGATCGACGGCCACGATCTGCGGACGCTGTCCTCGACGACGATTGCCTCGCTGGTCGGCGTGGTCACCCAGGAGACCTACCTGGTGCACGGCAGCATCCGCGACAACCTGTTGATCGCCCGTCCGGCTGCGACCGAGGACGAGTTGTGGCGGGCGCTCTCGGTCGCCCAGATCGACGACCTGGTCGCCGGTCTGCCCGCCGGCCTCGACACTGTCGTCGGCGCGCGGGGCCAGCTCTTCTCCGGCGGCGAGCAGCAGCGATTCGCGATCGCCCGGGTGGTCCTGCGCGATCCGAAGATCCTGGTGCTGGACGAGGCGACAAGCGCTCTGGACAACGCCACCGAACACCGGCTGAAGGAGGCGCTCGCCGCACTCTCCCGGGGTCGGACGACGATCACCATCGCCCACCGGCTGTCGACGATCCAGGAAGCCGACCAGATCGCCGTCCTCGACCACGGTCATGTGATCGAACTCGGCACCGACGCCGATCTGCGCGCCCGTGCTGGCCGCTACGCCGAGCTCGCCGGGGTTGTCACGGCCTGAGTGAGTAAATCAGCGGTCCAGACGGAGAGAAACTGCCGATTCTGGTGAGATCAGCCGATCTGGACCGGCAGAATACTCATCGAGTTTCTAGACTCCCGGCATGAGTCGTCCGACCGAGGTGCTCCTGCAGGCGCTGCGGCCCTGGCTGCGGCTGGTCGAGCAGCATCCGTGGTCGCACAACGACATCTACGCACGATGGATCACCTCCCAGGCGCGGCGGATCCGGACCCCGAGGCCGCGATCGGCCCTCGACATCGGTTGTGGCACGGGCAATCTGGTTGCCCGGCTCGCGGGAGTCGTCGACCAGGTCACCGGCCTGGAGCCTGACCCCGAAGCGAGCCGGATCGCGGCCGAGCGATCTGCCGCAGACCCACGTGTCAGGATCCTGCCGGTCGGCTTCGACGATCGTCCGGACGGCGAGTGGGATCTGATCACGATGGTCGCCGTGCTGCACCATCTGCCGCTGGCCGCGACGCTGACTGCGGTCCGTTCCATGATCAAACCCGGCGGACGGTTGGTGGTCGTCGGCCTGGCCCGCGAGACCCGCGCCGACGTGCCCTGGTCGGCCGTCTCCGTGCTGCTCAACCCGCTGCTGGGCCTGATCCTGCATCCCAAGGCCGATGGTGCGATGCCCGTCGGGATGACCGCCCCGGCCCGCGAGCCTCGAGAGACGCTCGACGAGATCCGGCGGGTCGCCGGTCGGATCCTGCCGGGCGTACGGATCCGCCGCGGGCTGTTCTTCCGCTACACGCTGGTCTGGCAGGCATAGGCGCAGCGCGCCCGGACCTCGGACAAGGCGGGTCCTAGTCCAGATCGTCACCGGCGCCGTACGGTTCCAGCCAGTCGTAGCGTCGCTCGGTGGAACCGATCCGCCAGCGTCGCGGGCTGGTGGAGTGCAGCCAATCCAGCGGCTCGATGCCATCCGGCTCGCCGCCGTCCAGCGCGATCCGTACGGCGGCCTTGAGATCGGCGTCGATCTCGACAGTGCGCTGCGCCGGGTCGACTGACAGGAACAGTGCCGTTCCCGACCTCGCGACCAGGTCCAGGAATTCGCGGTTACGCCGCCACGGCGTCGCAGCGGTGACGGGCACGCAGTCCGCATCGAGGGCGAAGAACCGGCCGTGCTGGGCCAACCGGAATGCCAGGGTGTTGACACCCATCTTCCGGGTCCGCTCCCAGGCCCGGCCCGAGGTGTCGTCCCCGGTCCGCTGGGCGTGGACCAGACCGGCGGCCAGGTGTCCGACGACATTGCAGCCGAGGATCAGGGCGCTACCGGCGTTGTCGTGGATCGTCCGATACAGGCCGAGCAGGATCTCGGCGTTGGTCCGGGACCGGTCCCCGGGCGCCCACCCGGGCTCGGTCTGGCTCCGGCCCATCTGGAAACCCCAGCGGCCGAAGTGGTCGAAGGTCGAGAAGTCGTGCTTGATCAGCTCGAAACCCCAGCCGCTCAGCCGGGCGATGTCGGCCCCGATGACGTCCAGGTTGTCCGGCCGGCTCAGGTCCAGCGGCTGTTCCTGCGCCGGTCGCGGACCCGGCCGCAGCCGGCCAGGATCGTCCACGGTGGACAGTGCGGCAGGTCGCATCCAGATGCCCGGCCGGGCGCCCTCGGCACGGATCCGTCCGGCCAGTCCGGGCATATCGTCGAAGAGACCGGGGATGCCCTCGGTCCACGGGCCTCCGGGTGCGACACCGCCGACGCTCCAGCCGGCGTCGACGACGCTGAACGGCCGGACCGGATGGCCGTCCGCGAGCTCGACGATGGTCCGGGCATCGGTCAGCACCTCCTCGGGGCCGAAGTTGACGCCGTACGCGTAGTACCAGTTGTTGGCCCCGACCAGTGGACCGTCCGGCAGCAGCGGGTCGTCACACATCGCTTCGGTGAGCGCACTCTGGGCCTCGTACGCCGACCCGGATCCCTCGGTCCGGACGATCGTGGCCGCGGCCAGCCTCCGATCACCCAACAGCACGGGCACTCCGCCACTGCTGACGTCCAGCCAGAGCGTGATTCCGTCCTCGTCCAGCGACCAGGAGCAGAAGGCGGACGGCCGGACGCGTACGCCCATCCCGGTCGAATCGCCGGTCGCCGGATCGTAGGCGAGCCAGGACCAGGGCAGCACCCCCTCGGGTTGCCGGTAGCGCCACTGCAGATCACCGTACGAGCGCTCCCAGGCGTCTCCGAGGATCAGGCGGGATTCCGGGATCGGGATGTGCCAGCGCAGCGCCACCTGGCTCAGTTCCACTCCGGGAGCCTCGATCGCGATCTCGAGGTCACCACAGGTGGGCGTCAGATCGACGCGTACGGCTCCGGCTGCGAATCCGGTCTGGGTGGGCCGGGCGGATTCCGGACCGGCGGCGTGGTCGCGTACGACGAAGGTTGCGTCCGGCAACGGGACGAGCGAGCTGCTGTGTTCTGGCACCGGACAAGTCGATCACGTCGATCGCTGCCGGGTGCGGGCGGGCTCGCTCTGCCCGCCGCAGAAACTCTCGGATCAGGTGAAAACCTGATGTGGGGAATAGCCGGGCACCTTAGGGTTGCTGAAGGTTCCGTCGGTCGGCGCTGACCGTCTTGCCTGCTCACCGGGGCGCAGGCTCACCCGCTACGGATGTCGAAATCGGGCCATCTGGATCGACCAAGAGTCAGACCGAGAGTCAGATAGCCGCGAACCCGGCCAACCGCGAGGACCGGAAGCAAGAGAGGTCTCCCGACCGTGACACACCCACAGACACTGTCCCTACCCGCCAACGGGCCGATGTCGGCCCGCGACCGGACCGTGATCGGCATCCTGCTGATCGCCGCGTTCGTGGTGATCTTCAACGAGACCGTGATGAGCGTTGCGCTGCCGCGGCTGATGACCGACCTGCACATCTCCGCCGGCACCGGGCAGTGGCTGACCACTGCCTTCATGCTGACCATGGCGGTCCTGATTCCGACCACCGGTTTCGTCCTGCAGCGGCTGACCACCCGGACGGTGTTCATCCTGGCGATGAGCCTGTTCAGCACCGGCACCCTGCTGGCCGGAGTCTCGAACGGCTTCCCGATGCTGCTGGCCGCCCGGATCGTGCAGGCATCCGGCACCTCGGTGATGATCCCGCTCCTGATGACCACCGTGCTCAACCTGGTGCCGCCGAACCGGCGCGGTTCGTTCATGGGCACCGTCAGCATCGTGATCGCCGTCGCGCCGGCGATCGGCCCGACGATCTCCGGGCTGATCCTGCAGTACCTGTCCTGGCGCTTCATGTTCTTCATCGTGCTGCCGATCGCTCTGATCGCCCTGGTGATCGGCGCGATCGGTCTGGTCAACGTGGGCGAGGAGAACCATCACCGGATCGACCTGCTGTCGGTGGCGCTCACGATCCCGGCCTTCGGCCTGTTCGTCTACGGCCTCAATCAGTTCGGCCAGGCCGGCACTGGGCACGTCCCGGTCGTCGGGATCGTCTCGCTGGCGATCGGGATTGTGTTCCTGCTGGTCTTCGCCGGCCGCCAGCAGCGTCTGCAGCACAGCGGCAATCCGCTGCTCGACCTGCGCGTCTTCGGCTACCAGGCCTTCCGCAAGAGCCTGATCATCACCCTGCTGGCGATGGTGGCGCTGTTCGGCATGATCCTGGTGCTGCCGCTCTACCTGCAGGAGGTCCGCGGCCTCAACACCCTGAGCACCGGGCTGCTGCTGCTGCCGGGCGGTGTGCTGATGGCGATCCTGTCGCCGATCACCGGCCGGTTGTACGACCGCTACGGACCGCGCGGGCTGATGCTGACCGGCACCGGGCTGCTGGCGGTGATGTTGGTGACGATGACCTTCACCACCGTGCAGTCGCCCGTCTGGTTGCTGGCGATCCAGTACGCGATCATGATCGGCGCCGGAATGGGACTGTTGATGACCCCGGCGATGACCAACGGGCTCAATCCGCTGCCGCCGCATCTCTACTCCCACGGCAGTGCGACGTTGATGACCCTGCAGCAGGTGGCGGGGGCTGCCGGGACCGCGTTGCTGATCGCGCTGCTGGCGTTGCGGGCCGGGGCGCTGGGCAGATCCGGCGTGCCGGCGCTGCAGGCCCAGTTGGGCGGCTTCCACCTGGCCTTCCTGGCCGCGGCGATCGCCGCAGCCGGCGCATTCGTGCTGTCACTCTTCGTCACCCGCGCGGTGCCGGCGCAGCCGGAGCCAGTCGCCGGTGCTGCGGAGATCGGCCGCGAACCGGTGCCCGTTCCCGAAGGCTGAGTGAGCTGAGGGTCAGTCTGCCGCACCGGCCCACCCGGTGATGCTGTCCCGGACCTGTACGTCGCGATCTCGGGACACGGGAAGAACAAGATCAACGCCGCGTACGCCGAGGGTGGTCTGCAGCTGACAGCCCGTACGGTGGAGGACCCGCTCGGCATCACGATCGCCCATGCCGCGATGGTTGACTCCCAGGGTCTGACAGAGATCGCCCGCCAGCTGGGCGGTGTGCCGCACAAGCTCGCCTTGTCCCTGCGGATGAGCGGCTCGGACATCGGCCGACTCCGGGTGCCGACCTCCGGCTTCGCGTCGGTGTCCCGTACCACGACTGATGATCACCCGGCGCAGTGCCGGGCCTAGCCGGCCGGGGCCAGCAGCGTGCCGCGGATGATGCTCCCGTGCACGGTCCGCACCGTGACCGTCGCCCAGGCGATCACCAGCGCGGCGAAGTAGATCACCGCGAGCCCGACGAGCAGCGCCGAGCCGGTGTGGGTGGCCAGGCCGCTGAGCCCGGTGACACAGGTTCCGATCGGAAAGGTGAAGGACCACCAGGTCAGGCTGAAGGGAAGGCCGCGTCGGGCCGTGCGCAGCGTGATCGCCGCGGCGATCCCGGTCCACAGGAGTGCGAAGCCCAGAGTGAGGATCCCGTAGCCGAGGCCGGCGGCGTACAGCGCCCGGGCGAGGTCGGCGGGCACCACCAGCTTGGCCTCGGAGCCGAGCAGCCCGGCGGCGGTGATCGACTGTCCCAGCGGCCCGAGGACGATCCACAGAGTTGGGACCATCGCAGCCGGCCCGAGATCATGATGCGCCAGCCGCGACCAGATCATCATGATCACCGGCAGTGAGGCGAAGAGGGTCAGCCCGAACATCGCCGCACAGCAGATGTACAGGGTGAGCCGGGCCTGACCTGCCGGCAGGTATCCCAGCAGTTGCGCTCCGGTGGTCGCAGACACCATCGGCGGCACGATCGGCATCAGCCAGCCACCGAACGCCTGCGGTGGCGCGGCGCTCCGGTCGGCGCCGGCCCGTTCGCGGGTGAATTGCAGGTACGGGATGGCGCAGGCGGTGACCAGACCGCCGATGGTGCCGAGGGTCCACAACACGGTGTCGACGGCCAGCGCCGGCTGCAGGCCGATCAGCCGACGGCCGACGACCAGCGCACCGGAGCCGACCGTCAGGAACGCCATCGGCACCGCGCCGTAGAAGTGGCTGAACACCGGGTGGGTGTGATGGCCGCGTGCCACGCCGGGGTGCAGCAGCCAGTGGGCGACAGTTGCGATGATCAATGTGAACAGCAGCACCGCGGCCCAGATCCAGATCACCAGCGCGATATCGGCCACGCCCGGAATGCTGAGAGGCAACAACACCGAGGAGTTGGCGACGATCCCCGTTCCCATCACTGCGGCGAACCAGTTCGGCGTCAGGTTGCTGAGTGCCAACCTCGGATGATCAAGCTCGGTGAAAAGTCGCCGTCCCCGCGGCGGGGCGGTCGGACGCTGGCGGTCGGTCAGTGCGAACACGCTGCCAGTGTTGCTCTAAGCGTTGTCTCAGTGCAGTGGTCTTAGTCTTGTTCCGGCACAACTAGGAGTTGTAAGCCAGTCGGGGAGATCGGGCCGCGCGGCGGTCGGAATGATCAATGAGGAGTCACCGTGCTGAGTGGTCGGGTACCGGATTTGTCAGCCATGTCGTTGCTGTGTGCGGTGGACCGCGCCGGCAGCCTGTCCGCAGCGGCGGGCGAGATGGGATATTCCCAGCAGGCCGCGTCCTCGCGGATGCGCTCGCTGGAGGCCCAGATCGGGGCCGAGCTCGTACGCCGCAGCCCGACCGGCTCCCAGCTGACCCAGACCGGCCGGCTCGTTGCGGGCTGGGCCCAGGACGTGCTGGGTGCGGCCGAGCGGATGGACTTCGGTATCGCCGCTCTGCATGAGCGGCGTGCGGCCCGGATGCGGGTCGCGGCGAGCCTGACCACCTCGGCGCACCTGGTGCCGACCTGGCTGGTCGAGCTGCATCGCCAGCAGGTGCGGGTCGGGGATCGGCCGACTGATGTGGAGCTGATCACCGGCAACAGCGAGAAGGTGATCAACGCCGTCCGCAACGACAAGGCGGTGGTCGGTTTCATCGAGACACCGGAGCTGCCGAAGGATCTCAAGCACCGGGTCGTCGGGCACGACGAGCTGGTCGTGGTCGTCGCGCCGGGTCATCCGTGGGCGCGGCGGCGTACGGGGGTGACCTTGGAGCAGTTGGCGAAGACGCCGCTGGTCACCCGGGAGCCGGGCTCCGGCACCCGGCGCTCGCTCGAGTTGATCCTGGGCGATCGGCTTCCCGGCACCGAGCAGGCCGAACCGGCGGCCGAGCTGAGCACCGAGGGCGCGATCAAGGCCGCCATCGGTGGCGGGCTGGCGCCGGGCGTGCTGAGCCGGCTTTCGGTCGCCGATGATCTTGCACTCGGCCGACTGACCGCTGTACGGGTCCGTGATCACGAACTGCTCCGGCCGCTGGCCGCAATCTGGCGGACCGGGCGTTACCCGAGTCAGGGTCCGGGACGGGACCTGGTGTCGATCGCCGCCCGCGGGGAGAATGCGGCCTGATTCCTGCGCGGATCAGGCCCACTGCTTCGCCACGATCGTGGCGAAGGCCGTACGGAAGTGCGGGATCGCCACCTCGGGTTCCTCGATCTCGGGATGCCAGGCCTTCTCCCACTCGAAGTCGACGTAGCCGTCGAAGCCACCGGTGATCAAGGTCGCGGCGAGTTCGCCCAGCGGAGCGATCCCGGTGCCGGTGAGTACCAGGTCGAAGCCGTCGGCGTCGGCGAAGCTGGAGTCCTTGGCGTGCACCTGGCGGATCCGCTCACGCAGATTGGCATAGGTGCGGTCGATCGGCTCGCCGTGTCGCCAGCTGTGCAGGAAGTCCCACAGGACGCCGAGCCGATCGCTGCTCTGATCGAGGATCAAGCTCACCTTGTCGGATGTGCTGAAATCGTCATGGGTTTCCAGCAGGGTTTGCACACCCTGGGCCCAGGTTTCCTCCGCGACGTCGCCCAGGCCCTCGGCGATCGGTGCGGCATGATCGACTGGTTCGGAGCCCTTGGGGATCGGTCCGCCGAATACCCGCAGGTAGCGGGCGCCGAGCCCGTTGGCGATCTCACAGTTGATCTTGGCGAGCTCACGTTGGGCGGCCCGCTCGGCCGAGTCGGTGGAGGTAAACCGAACGCTGGTGTCGATGCAGTTCACGGCGATACCGGCGTCGTCGAACACCTTCCTGGTCTCAGAAATCCGGGCCGGTGAGAACTCCTCGAGCCCTGCCAGGTCGACGACGCCGCGGATGAATCTGAGCTCGACCCCGTCGTAGCCGCTGTCCCGCGCCAGTTCGGCCACCTGGTGGACGCCGTAATCCGGGCAGCCGAGGGTGCTGAATCCAACCTTGAACATCGATGTTCCTCTCGTGCGGCCGTTGTGTGCCCGGCCACAGATACCTGTACGGTCCTGGCGAGACAGGTTAGCGGTGTCCGATGGGGCTGATCAGTGTCCAATGGTCGGTCGATCGGGAAGCCGATAGGCAAGGTGTCATCCGCTGCCGGTGTCAGGCGCGGATTGTTTTGTTTGGAACAGATCCAGGTACGGTGAGGTGCATGGTAGACGGGGATGAACGTCGGGTAGCCGTCATCATCGAGGATGACGCTGACATCGGCAATCTGCTGGCCGCTGTGCTGGCGGAGGCCGGTTTCGTGTCGTTTCAGGCGACCACCGGGGTCGAGGGGATCGAGGCTGTCCGGGAACACGACCCGATCCTGACGACACTGGACATCAGCCTGCCGGGGATCGACGGTTTCGAGGTTGCCCGGCGGATCCGCGAATTCAGTTCGACCTACGTGATCATGTTGTCTGCGCGAACCGACGAGATCGACACCCTGATGGGCCTGGATGCCGGCGCCGACGACTACGTGACCAAGCCGTTCCGGCCGCGGGAGCTGCGGGCCCGGGTGGAGGCGATGCTGCGCAGGATGCGTCGCTCGCCCAGCAACCCGCTCGGTGCCGAAGCTTCTTCTGCACAGGCCGACGGTGAAGTGACCGAGGAGGCCGGTGGCGAGGGTTCCGGCTGGCTGGCCCACAACGGCCTGCGGATGCATCCGCAGATGCGGCTGAGCGAGCTCGACGGCGAGCCCGTCGAGCTGACCCGCAGCGAATTCGACCTGATGTTGGCCATCCTGGAGCGTCGCCGCCGGGTGATTACCAAGAACGAGCTGGTGCTGGAGCTGCGCGGCGACAGCGGGACCGGCGGCTACATCAGCGACAACGACCGCCGTGCGGTCGAGGTGCATCTGGCCAATCTGCGGCGCAAGTTGGGCGATCCGGTCGGCAAGCCCCGGTTCGTGCAGACCGTCCGTGGCGTCGGCTACCGGCTGGCGCCCTGATCGGGCTCGCGGCCCGGCTACGGTCGGACGACTGCGCCGACCCCCTCCGACTCGGGACTGTTGAGGATGCGGGTCAGCCGGGCCTCGGCACACCGCACCTGGGCGACCAGGCTGGCGCGGCCGGCGTCGATGGCCGACAGATCGCCGGAGGAGGCGTGCAGTCGCAGGTCGTCGGCGGCTTCGACGACGCCGGTGGCGCCCAGCATCGAACTGGACGTGCCGAGACTCAGCAGTCCGACAACGACCGCGGGAATGTCGCCGCCGGCCAGGTCCCGCTCGATCCGGTCCAGGCGGAATTGCAGCAGCCGGAGGTAGTCGCCGACGAAACGTCGGACGACCGGTGCGTCGAGATGCAGCGTCGAACACAGCGTCCGCAGGTCGCCCTCTGCGGACGAGTTGCGTTCACGGCCTTCCTGCATAAGCTCTCCTTACCCTTGTCGTCAACGGTGACGCGAGGGGCCAATGTACCCATTGGTAGCGGCGCGACTTTCGCTCAACATTCGGCCAAATCCGAAGCGCAACGAGGTTGCAATATTCTCTCCTCCATCGCCATTCACAGTGCGGACAGGCACACTGCAGACAGAGAATTCCTACGAACCGTTGGGCGAGATGACACTCACTGACCTGCTGCCACCGGTCGCCGATCCCGATGCGCTGTACGAGATCTTCACCGGATGGGCGAGCCGACGTGGCACCGCGCCGTATCCGACCCAGTCTGAAGCGATGATCGAATTGCTGACCGGCTCGAATGTGATCATGGCCACGCCGACCGGCTCCGGAAAGAGCCTGGTGGCGACTGCCTGCCAGTTCGCAGCGCTGGCGCACCGGCGTGCCGGCGCCGGGCGGGTCTACTACACGGCGCCGATCAAGGCTCTGGTCAGTGAGAAATTCTTTGCTGCGACAGAGATCTTCGGCACCGACCAGGTCGGCATGATGACCGGTGATGCCGCGGTGAATCCACAGGCACCGATCATCTGTTGCACCGCAGAGATTCTGGCCAACATCGCGCTCCGGGATGGATCGGCGGCCGACATCGCCGCGGTGATCATGGACGAATTCCATTTCTACGCCGATCCGGATCGGGGGTGGGCCTGGCAGGTGCCCTTGATCGAACTTCCACAGGCACAATTCCTTCTGATGTCGGCAACGCTCGGTGATGTCACGAAGTTCCGTGACGATCTCATCCATCGGACAGGGCGTCCGACTGCGGTGATCGAATCGACGGAGCGCCCGGTCCCGTTGATCTACGAATATGTGACGACACCGCTGCACGAAACGATCACCGAACGGCTGCAGACCCACCAGGCACCGATCTACGTCGTGCATTTCAGCCGGGCTGCCGCGATCGAACAGGCGCAGGGGCTGGTCAGCCTCAAGATCGCCGATCGCGACGAGAAGGACAAGATCGCGGAGCTGATCGGAGGCTTCCGCTTCTCCGCGGGCTTCGGCCGTACGCTGTCACGACTGGTCCGCAACGGCGTCGGCGTGCACCACGCCGGGATGCTGCCGCGCTACCGGCGGTTGGTCGAGCGGCTGGCCCAGGCAGGTCTGCTGAAGATCATCTGCGGCACCGACACCCTGGGGGTGGGTATCAACGTGCCGATCCGTACGGTGCTGTTCACCGCGTTGAGCAAGTACGACGGCGTCCGGCCGCGGCTGCTGACCGCACGCGAGTTCCATCAGATCGCCGGCCGGGCCGGCCGGGCCGGTTACGACACTGTGGGCATGGTCGTGGTGCAGGCGCCTGATCATGTGGTCGCCAACGAGAAGGCCCTGGCCAAGGCGGGCGACGATCCGAAGAAGCGGCGCAAGGTCGTGAAGAAGAAGCCGCCGCCGGGTACCGTCGGCTACGGTCGGCCGACCTTCGACCGCCTGGTCGAGGCACAGCCGGAGCCGCTGGAGTCCAGCTTCGCGGTCAGCAACGCGATGGTGCTCAATGTGATCAACCGCCCGGGTGACTGCATGGCGGCCATGAAGCACCTGCTGACCACCAACGACGAACCGCCGATCCGGCAGCGCCGGCACATCCGGCGGGCACTGGCGATCTATCGCGGGCTGCGGCGGGCGGGCATCGTGGAACAGCTGGACGAGCCCGATGATCTTGGCCGCCAGGCCCGGCTGACGGTTGAGTTGCAGGACGATTTCGCGCTGAACCAACCGCTGTCGGCCTTCGCACTGGCCGCGCTCGACCTGCTGGACCCGGAGTCGCCCAGCTACGCGCTGGACCTGGTGTCGGTCGTCGAGGCGACCCTTGAGGACCCGCGCCCGATCCTGATGAGCCAGCGCGACCGGGCCCGCGGTGAGGCCGTACGGCAGATGAAGGCCGACGGCCTGGAGTATGAGGAGCGGATGGAGCAGTTGGAGGACGTGACGTATCAGCGTCCGTTGCTCGACCTGCTGGAGCCGGCGTTCGCGACCTATCTGCAGACCCATCCGTGGCTGGCCGACACCCCGGTGTCACCGAAGTCGGTGGTGCGGGAGATGGCGGAGCAGGCGATGAACTTCACCGAATTCGTGTCCTCCTACCAACTGGCCCGGTCCGAGGGCATGGTGCTGCGTTATCTCACCGACGCCTACAAGGCGTTGCGGCAGACGGTTCCCGACGAGGCGAAGACCGAAGAGGTGCTGGACCTGATCGACTGGCTCGGCGAACTCGTTCGGCAGACCGACTCGAGCCTGTTGGAGGAGTGGGAGTTGCTGGCCCATCCCGAGCAGGCACACACCGGGGCGGTCGAAGTCGATCTTGCTCCGCCGCCGGTGACCCGCAACCCGCGGGCCTTCCGGGTGCTGGTCCGCAACGCGCTGTTCCGCCGGGTCGAGCTGGCCGCCCGGGACGCGTGGGAAGCTCTGGGGGAGTTGGACGCCACTGCCGGCTGGGATGCCGACGCCTGGGCCGACGCGCTCGACCCCTATTACGACGACCACGACGAGATCCTGCTCGGACCCGATGCTCGCGGGCCCGCAATGTTGATCATGGACCAGAACCCTGAGCCTGTCGGAGGGCGGGAGTGGAGGATCCGGCAGATCTTCGATGATCCCGAGGGTGATCACGATTGGGGCTTCTCGGCCGTTGTCGATCTTGATGCCAGCGACGTCGAGGGCGTGCCGGTGGTACGCGTTACCTCGGTCGGCCGCCTCGACTGACCCGCCGAGGAGTCACTTATTCCTCAATCTGTGCGGCGTGTCGCCGAGTTTGGTGACGGCGCCGCCGCGACACGCCGCGCACGTGAAGGACTTTGTGACCCCGCGGCGGGGTTAGAGGCCGGGGAGCAGAAGGGTGTCGCCGATGCTGATCACTCCGGAGCCGGTGGCTGCGGCGCGGTAGCCGCGATGGCCGTCGTCGAGATCGATCAGCGCCTTCCGGACGGCGTCACTCACCTCCGCCGAGGCGCCTTCGCGCAGGCAGAAACGGGAGAATTCCACACACGGGTCGGCCACCCGGCCGAGGCGGAAGTCGATCACACCCGAAGCCGTACGAATCGAGAAGTCGGCGGGAAAGGCGGCTCCGGCCAGTCCGTCGCGGGCATCGACGAGTACCGACTCGCCGGCGACACCGTCGACCAGATGCGGGCCGTACTGCTCACGCAGCCTGAAGTAGTCACCGGTCCCCAGGACCGAGATGCCGCCGCGGCCCTTACGGTCCCGGGACTGCGGATGGTCCTGGTGGTGGACGTCGATCGCCGAATGGTCGCCGGAGTCGTCGCTCCATTCGCCATGGTTACCGCGCTCGGAGACCAGCAGCCGGTCGACGCGCTGCAGGCCTTCCGGCCGGTATTCGCGGTACGGCGCCCGTCCCGGCTTCAGCGGCCGGGTCTGGATCTGCAAGCCGACGATGCGGAACTCTGCCATGGGTTCATTCTGGGGCACTGTCCGGGGGCGGTGGCAGCCTCCTGTCAGCAGCTGACACGGGAAGGCAGGGATCATGACCGACGCGACGGATACGACGGATACGACGGATACGACGGATACGACGGATACGACACCGACGGGTACGGGGCGGGGGTCGCAGGACTGGGCAGTTGCAGGTCGACGCCCGGGACGCTCACATAATCGCGGATTTCTGGATCGCGGCCCTCGGCTACGAGCTGGAGGACAACACCGCCTTTGTCGAGGACCTGGTGAGGAAGGGTGTGGTGCCGGCAGAGCAGACTTTCCGGCGCCCGGACGGCGTGCTGTCTTTCACGGGCTTCGAGGCGATCCGTGGCGGAGGACCGCGGATCCTCTTCCATACGGTGCCGGAGGAAAAATCGATCAAGAACCGGCTGCACCTCGACATTAATGTCGGCAAGGACCGGATGCACGGCGAGGCCGAGCGTCTGGTCGGGCTCGGCGCCACACTGCTGCGGGAGATCGAGGACCCGAGTGGTCACTGGATCGCGATGCTCGATCCCGAGGGCAACGAATTCGACCTGCAATAGGCCTCTAGAGTCAACACGTGACCGAGAGCAATGTCGAGAACCCGTTCCGGCCGGAGTTGTGGCAGCTGGTGCCCGGCTTCAAATTCACCGACATCACCTATCACCGCGCCGTCGACGCGCCGGTGGTGCGGATCGCATTCGACCGGCCCGAGGTCCGCAATGCCTTCCGGCCGCACACGGTCGACGAGCTCTACACCGCGCTCGACCATGCCCGGACCTCCTCTGACGTCGGCGCGATCCTGCTGACGGGCAACGGGCCGTCACCCAAGGACGGCGGCTGGGCCTTCTGCAGCGGCGGCGACCAGCGGATCCGCGGCCGCGCCGGCTATCAGTACGCCGAGGGGGAGACCGCCGAGGAAGCCGACCCCGGCCCTGGGAATCGGACACAGCTCGGGCGGTTGCACATCCTCGAAGTGCAGCGGCTGATCCGATTCATGCCCAAGGTGGTGATCGCCCTGGTCGGCGGCTGGGCCGCCGGTGGCGGTCACAGCCTGCACGTCGTCTGCGACCTGACCCTGGCCAGTGCCGAACATGCCCGCTTCAAGCAGACCGACGCCGATGTCGGTTCCTTCGACGCCGGATTCGGCTCGGCGTACCTGGCCCGCCAGGTCGGGCAGAAGTTCGCCCGGGAGATCTTCTTCCTCGGCCAGACCTACGATGCCGAGGAGGGCTACCGGATGGGCATGGTCAACAAGGTCGTCCCGCACGCCGACCTGGAGGCCGTCGGCCTGGAGTGGGGCCGGATCATCTGCGGCAAGAGCCCGACCGCGCAGCGGATGCTGAAATTCGCCTTCAACGCCATCGACGACGGACTGGTCGGCCAGCAGGTGTTCGCCGGCGAGACGACCCGATTGGCGTACATGACCGACGAGGCCGTCGAGGGCCGCAACGCCTTCCTCGAGAAGCGCGATCCCGACTGGAGCGACTTCCCCTACTACTACTGAGGACCGTCATCCGGCTGGTCACGCGCCGCCGGTGACACCGAAGAAGGTCTCCAGGCAGGTCGCGTGGGTGCGGTGGAGTTCAGCGGCCAGCGGTTTGCCGACGTAGCGGATGTGCCAGGGTTCGGCGGAGTAGCCGGTGACGGCCTTGTCGGCCGCTGTGTAGCGGATCACGAAGCCGTAGCGCCAGGCGTTCGCGGCGAGCCAGCGGCCGCCTTCGGTATTCCCGAAGCAGGACTGCAACGAGCATTTCGTGCTGTAGGCGAGATCGAGATCGACGGCCAGCCCGGTCTGGTGCTCGCTGTAGCCGGGTTTGGCCGACCACTTCTCCGCTGCGGACCGACCCTGCTGGGCGGCAAGGCCGTGGAAGACCGTGCGCTGATAGTCGTAGGACCGGTAGCCGCTCACCACGTGCAGGTGTCTCTTCGCTTTCAATGAACCGGCGAGCAGTTGTCGCAATGCCGGAGCCATCCGCCGGTCCACCTGGCGGCCGTCGACGACCGTGAGCTTCGGCCGGTATTTCAGTGGCTTCAGGGGATGCTTCTTGTTCACGATCACCCACAGGCTGCCGGCGTTGGTGACCGAATAGGCGTGCTTGTCGAAGCCGGCGGTTGTTGGCCGAGCGGTCGCCGATTTGGCCGGACGGGTCCGGCCCTGGCCCTTGGTCGTGGCGTCGGCCGTGCCGGTGGGCGACGGATGGGTTGCAGGCGGTGTGGAGGCGCAGGCGGCGATGAGCACGGTCAGCACCGCCATGACGAGGCCGAAGCAGGCCAGCCCGACCCGGGCATTGGTCCGTTCGCCACCGTCGTACCGCGTCTGACCTCGCATCGCGTCCTTCCTGGCTCCCAATATCGATCGACCGATATCGATCGACCGGTATTCGATCGGCCGGACCGATGGTGGTCCGGCACCGGTCCATTCGATCAGAGAACACGACGTTTCCCGGACATCTGCGCGCGTGGGGTCCGGACTCGCGATCTCCATCAAGCGCGAGGTCGCGGGCCGTTCACGCGAACGTCACCGGGGTTCGGCGGGATTGTCAGCCAGCAAGCCGGTCGGCGGCCAGTCGAAGATCATCCACCAGTCCGTCGAATGCCGCCGCCCGATCGTCGGCCCGTAGCGCCGCCGATGGATGGATGGTGATCACGGCCCACGCCCGCCGGTCCGGGAGGTCGATGATCGCGCCGCGATGATCACCGACGGTGAAGTCCGGCCCGTAGAGGGTGTGCGCTGCCACGCTGCCGAGAACGACCGCACCCTCAGGTCGTACGACATCCAGTTCGGCCTCCAGCCACGGGCGACAGGCGGCGACCTGGGTCTGGCTCGGAGTCTTGTGGATCCGCCGCTTGCCGGTCGCGCCGCGGGTCTGGTACCGAAAATGCTTGACGGCGTTGGTCAGGAACAGCTCACCGCGATCCAGTCCGGCGACCTGCAGCGCCTTGTCCAGCAGGTGCCCGGCAGGCCCGGTGAAGGGATGCCCGGTGCGGTCCTCGACGTCGCCGGGTGTCTCGCCGATCATGATCAACCGGGACCGCTTCAACCCCTCGCCGAAGATGGCCTGGGTCGCATCCCGGTAGAGATCGCAGCCGTGGCAGTGATCGATCGCCTTGCGCAGCTCGGTCAGATTCCGCCGCCGCGGCAGGTACTGCTCGGCTCCCGGATACCGTGCCATGGCGATCCGGTACCCACTCGGCCCACATCGATTCCGGCCGGGTCAATTTCTGGCCGGCTCGCCGGCGAAGGCCTTGCGGTAGGCCAGCGGCGCCAAGCCGTAGGTGATCTTGAAGTGCTGGCGCAGCGACGCTGCCGATCCCAGCCCGGACTGCTCGGCGACCCGGTCGATCGGCAGTTCGGTCGTCTCCAGCAGTTCCGCGGCCCGGTTGACACGCTGGCGGATCAACCATTCGCCGGGCGTCTGGCCGGTCTCGTCCCGGAACCGCCGGGTGAAGGTCCGTACGCTCATGGATCCGTACGCCGCCATCTCGGCCAGGCTGACCGGGCGGTCCAGGCGCTCCAGCAACCAGGCGCGTACGCCTGCGGTGCCACCGCGGGTGACATCGGGCAGCGGCGCCTCGATGAACTGGGACTGACCGCCGTCGCGCCAGGCCGGCACCACCAAATAGCGAGCGGCCTTGTTGGCCATCGCCGTACCGTGATCGGCCCGCAGGACGTGCAGGCAGAGGTCGATCCCGGCCGCCAGACCGGCCGAAGTGAGCACGTCGCCGTCGTCGATGAAGAGTGCGTCCGGCGCAACGGTCACCTGCGGATGCAGCCGGGCCAGGTCGTCCGCCGACTCCCAATGGGTGGTGACCGTGCGGCCGTCCAGCCAGCCGGCCGCGGCCATCGCGAATGCGCCGGTGCAGATCGACATCCGCCGGGCATCGGCGGGAACCATGGCGAGAGCGGCGGCCGTGACCTCGTCCAGTCGGCCCTCGGTGCGGATCGCCGAATTGCGGGTGCCGGGGATGATCAACGTGTCCGCGGTCCGCAGCGCCTCGACCGGCGCGCTCGGGGCGATCGCATAGCCGTGGGTGCTGATCGCCGGCTCGCCGGTCGGCGTCACCACCGAGACCTGATAGAGCCGCTCGCCATTGTCGCCGCGGGCGCTGGGCAATACCTGGACCGGGATCGTCAGGTCGAAGCCGACCACCGGAGGGATCGCCAGGACCACGACATGGTGCGGGGCGCGGTGCCGAAGAGAACTGACGGACATGGCCAGATTCTTGCACATTATGGCGATCCGGCCACTTTCGGTGAAGGTGGGGATCAGGGAGATTCAACCTGTGCAGAGTTCTGACCCGACAGCCGTGCTGGCGCCCACCCGGACGGCGACCCGCTGGCCCTGGATCGTCGCCGGCGCCGCCTTCCTGACGCTGGTCGCCGCGGCCGGTTTCCGATCGGTGCCCGGCGTCCTGATGGATTCGTTGCAGCGTGAATTCGGCTGGGGCCGGGGGACCATCGGGTTCGCCGTCTCGGTGAATCTGGTGCTCTACGGCTGTTTCGCCCCGTTCGCCGCAGCACTGATGGAGCGGTTCGGGGTCCGCCGGGTGGCGGGCTTCGCCTTGGTGGCGATCGCGATCGGTTCGGGTGCCGCGGTGTTCGTCACCGCCGCCTGGCAGCTGGTGCTGTTGTGGGGTGTGGTGGTCGGCCTGGGCAGCGGCTCGATCGCGCTCAGCTTCGCCGCACTGATCACCGGCCGCTGGTTCGTGCACCGGGCCGGCCTGGTGATCGGCGTGCTCACCGCGGGCAGTTCGACCGGACAGTTGATCTTCCTGCCGGTGCTCTCCCGTCTCAACGAGCACGTCGGCTGGAGATCGGCCGCGCTCACGGCCGCCGGGGCAGCCCTGGTCGCAGGTGGGATCGCCATCGCCGGCATCCGCAACCGCCCGACCGATGTCGGCGTCCTGCCGTACGGCGCTCCGCAGGGCTACGCGGTGCCGGCCGTGACCTCATCGCAGGGATCGCTGCAGCGCGCCCTGTCGGTCCTCGGTCGCTGCGCCAAACGACCCGCCTTCTGGCTGCTCGCCGCGGCCTTCTCGATCTGCGGGGCGACCACCAACGGACTGATCCAGACCCACTTCGTGGCGGCGGCCCATGATCACGGGATGCCGCCGACGACCGCCGCCAGTCTGCTCGCGGTGGTCGGCGTCTTCGACATCGTCGGCACGATCGCGTCCGGATTCTTCTCCGATCGGATCGATGCCCGGGTGCTGCTGGTGATCTACTACACGTTGCGCGGGTTGTCGCTCTATGCGCTGCCCAGGTTGCTCGAGCCGACCGCCGAGCCGTCGACCTGGATCTTCATCGTCTTCTACGGGCTGGACTGGGTGGCGACCGTGCCACCGACGATCGCCCTGTGCAGGCAGCATTTCGGGGCCGACGCGCCCGTCGCCTTCGGCTGGGTCTTCGCCAGTCACCAGATCGGCGCCGCGGTCGCCGCGACCGGAGCCGGCGTCATCCGGGACCGCACCGGCGACTACGAGCTGGCCTGGCTGCTGGCCGGATCCCTCTGCATCGCGGCGGCGGTGATGTCGATCATGGTCGGGCGGGTGCGGCAACGCGTCCCGGCTTCCGCGTAGGAGTGGGAACATCTGCGGGCCAGATCCGCGGAACCTGCCGCTGCGGGCCTGTGAAGCCATCTGGCCCGCAATTGTGCACGGTCAGTGGTCGACCACTCCGTAGAGCCGGTCGCCGGCGTCGCCCAGGCCGGGCACGATGTAGCCCTTCTCGTTGAGCCGCTCGTCGACCCCTGCGACCACGACGGTGCAGGGCACGTGCAGATCGTCCAGCAGTTGCTCCATCCGTTGCAGGCCCTCAGGTGCGGCGAGCAGGCAGATGCAGGTGATGTGGTCGGCACCGCGGGCGACCAGGAAGCGTACGGTCGCGGCCAGCGTGCCGCCGGTCGCGAGCATCGGGTCCAGCACGTAGCACTGGCGCCCGGACAGATCGTCGGGCAGCCGCTCGGCATAGGTCGTCGGCTGCAGGGTCTCCTCGTTGCGGACCATGCCGACGAAGCCGACCTCGGCCGACGGCATCAACCGGGTCATGCCCTCGAGCATCCCCAGTCCGGCGCGCAGGATCGGCACCACCAGTGGCCGGGGCAGCGACAGGTAGACGCCTTCGGCCTCGGCGACCGGGGTTTGCACCCGGCGGGGCGCGACCCGGATCTCGCGGGTGGCCTCGTAGGCCAGCAGCGTGACCAGCTCCTCGGTCAGCCGCCTGAAGGTCGGCGAGTCGGTCTGCTGGTCGCGGAGCACGGTGAGCTTGTGGCTGACCAGCGGGTGGTCGACGGCGAGCAGTTTCACAGGTGCACCGTACCGGGCGCGCGGAAGGGTGTGAACGGGCTGATTCGCGACGGAATAGTTATCCGCGAACGCGAATCATCTGACACGATAGGGATTCGGTTCGTTCGGGCCTGAGCGGACCGGGCTGAAAACGGTAGTGGAGGAATCGTGGCGGACGCCGACGACGATGAGTACGAGTCCTTGGACCCCGATGAGGATCCGCGTGATTCGGCTTCCAGCCGTGACCTGGCCGAGGCCGATGATCCTGACGACGGTGCCGATACCGAGGGCGACGACGACCTCGATGATCTTGAGGACGCCGAGCCCGAGGATGTCGATTTCATCGTCGCCGCCTATCGGGAGGACGGCCAGAGCATGGTCAACGCCCTCTCCGAGGATCTCGCCAATGATCTTGACGAATTGATCCTGCAGTTGCGCCGGTTGCCCGGCGACGGCGGCGCCGTCGGACTGGTCAGCCTGGTCGGCGAGGTAGCCGTGATCGTACGCGTCCGGGGTCGGCACGTGCAGTTGTTGCTCAACGACAGCGCCGCAGCCAACGACTGGCCGATCGCCCGTGACGTGGCGGACCTCCTGGGTGAGGACATTCCCGACGAGGATGACGACGAGGCCGAGCCGATCGGCGATCTGGGCATCCTGAAGGATCTCGGTATCTCCGAATTCGATCTCACCGCACTTTGCGATGATCTTGACCTGGGCAGTGATCAATTGCTGACCGAGGTGGCCGACAAGATCAAGATCGGGCCGCAGTTCCGCAAGGTCGTCGACGCCGAGTTCGGCGACTGAGCCGTCCGCGGTGGGGTCGTACGGCACAGGCAAGCCGCTCGACTGGCGGCAGCCGATGGAGGCGGCGCTCGGAGCGGCCGGCCTCGCCGCTGATCATCAGGACGTGCCGATCGGTGCGGTGGTCCTCGATCCGGGCGGCACGGTGGTCGCGGTCGCCGGAAACGAACGCGAGCTGACCGGGGATCCGACGGCGCACGCAGAGGTGCTGGCGATCCGCCGGGCCGCTGAGGGCAGGGGCAGTTGGCGGCTGGACGACCACACTCTGGTGGTGACCCTCGAGCCTTGCACGATGTGTGCCGGTGCGATCGTCGCCGCCCGGATCCGCACGCTGGTGTTCGGGGCGTACGACCCGAAGGCCGGCGCCGTCGCCTCGCTCTGGGACGTCGTCCGCGATTCCCGGCTCAACCACCGGGTCGAGGTGGTCGGCGGGATCCTGGAGCAACGCTGCGGCGACCTGATCCGGGACTTCTTCGCCACCCACCGGGCACCCGGTGAGTTTCAGGCGTAACAAGTCTGAAAACTTACTCCCACTAATGTAATGCGTGAAACATCGGGTCGGGGTCAGACATCCGGACGCGATGGGCCAGGGTGACGGAGGAGCTTGGGTGAAGGTCTGGATCTCGTTGGACATGGAAGGTGTCGCCGGCGTCGTCGATTGGGAGCAATGCCGCCCCGGTAACCCGGGCTACGCACTCGGGTGCGAACTGCTCCAGGCCGAGGTGAATGCCGCGATCGAAGGGGCGATCGCCGGCGGTGCGACCGAGGTGGTGCTGAACGACTCCCACGGCCGGATGGCCAATCTCGATCCGCGCCGGATCAGCGGGGCAGCGCGGTACATCTCCGGCGGCCACAAACCGCGCTACATGATGGAGGGTCTGGATGAGACCTTCGACGTGATCTTCTTCGTCGGCTACCACGGCTCGATCTCCGGGGCGCCGTCGACGCTGTCCCACACGTACAACCCGTCGGTTTTCAGTCGCGCGGCGGTCAACGGGACCGAGGTCGGCGAGAGTGGCATCAACGCTCTGGTGGCCGAGCACTTCGGGGTGCCGATCGGACTGGTCACCGGCGACCAGGTGACCTGGCTGGAGGCTCTGCCCTTCGCAGCGGATGCGGAGTCGGTGATCACCAAGCAGTCGATCACCCGCGGCGCCGCCGACAACCTGCATCCCAGCGAGTCGGTCCGGTTGATCAGGGCGGCGGCCGAGCAGGCCGTCCGTAAGATCGCCGCAGCCGGCCTGTCGCTGCCCGGCATCGCGAAACCGGCCGTGCTGGAGGTCGACCTGCAGACTGCAGACCTGGCCGAGATTGCGACCTGGGCCAAGGGCGTCGAACGCAGCGGCCAGCGGCAGATCCGGATCACCGGCGACGATCTGCTGTCGATCTTCACCAGCTTCGTCGCCGTCACCTACATCACCCGGCAGGCCGGGGGCCGATGACGTCGGACCTGGCGAGGCCGAGAATTTCGTCCCGGACGCGCTCGATTGGTACTCTCTGCGGCGGTGGCGTGTCTGAGCGGCCTAAAGAGCGCGCCTCGAAAGCGCGTGAGGGGAAACCCTCCGCGGGTTCAAATCCCGCCGCCACCGCCAAGTGGAAACGTCGGCTCCCGGGACCGGGAGACCGGCGTTTTCGTTTCCCTGCCTTCCGATCAGCCGGGACCAGTGCGATGTCAGCGGCCACCGCACGTCAGACTGGCGCCATGAACCACGCGCCGACCATCGGAATCGACATCGGTGGTTCGAAGATTGCCGCCGGTCTGGTCGATCGCGACGGTCGGGTCCTCCGGCGCGCGCAGGCTGCGACGCCGTCCGACGCCCGGGACGCGATCCTGGCCACTGCCGTGCGACTCGGGCGAGAGGTCGGCTCCGGGACGGCCGTCGCCGGAGTGGGGATCGGTGCCGGCGGCGTGATCGTCGACGGCGTGGTCACCTCCGCGACGGCGTTGCTCACGGGTTGGGCCGGAACCGACCTCGTCGTCCATTTCGCGACTGCACTCGGCGCCGCCGCGGCCGCCGCGCTCAACGACGTCCACGCGCACGGTGTCGGTGAGGCCTGGTGTGGTGCCGGCGCCGGTCGGTCCACGGTGCTGGTGATCGCGGCCGGAACCGGTCTCGGTGCGGTAGTCGTCCTCGACGGAAAGCCGCTGCAGGGCGCGCACGGCACCGCCGGGCACCTCGGCCATGTGAACGCTCCCGCCGCCGGCGACCTGCTCTGCAGTTGCGGTGCTGTCGGGCACCTGGAAGCGATCTCGTCCGGCTACGGCATCGTCCAGGGCTACCACCGGCTGGGCGGCGACCCGCGCCTGGGCGATGCCCGCCACATCGTTGCCCGGGCCGCCACGGATCCTGACGCCGCTCAGGTCGTACGGACCTCGGCGACGGCGCTGGGCTCAGCCGTCGGCGGCCTGATCACGATCATCGATCCGGATGTCGTGATCATCTCCGGCGGCCTCTCATCGGCGGGGCGCCTGTGGTGGGACGAGGTGCGAACGGCCGCGGCGGCAGCGACGCTGCCCCTGGTGGCCCGGACGCCGATCGTGCCTGCCGGCCTCGGCGCCGACGCGGGTGTCATCGGAGCCGCCCGCTTCCTGCGCCAGACCCTGGGATCCGTGTCGGTGAAGGGAGAGTCATGATCAATCCGCTCGGCCGGCTCGAGGGCGGCCTGATCGTTTCGTGCCAGGCATATCCCGGTGAACCGCTCTTCGATCCCGACGTGATGCGGCGGATGGCCGAAGCAGCTGTCGCGGGCGGTGCGGTGGGTATCCGGGCCAAGGGACTCGATGACATCCGGCTGATCCGTGCCGCGGTCGACGTGCCGGTCATCGGGTTGGTCAAGGTCGGCTCGGAGGGTGTCTACATCACGCCTACGGTCGATCACGCCGTTGCGGTTGCCGCAGCGGGTGCCGGGATCGTCGCGATCGATGGCACCCGCCGGCCCCGTCCCGACGGTCTGGACCTGGCCGAGGTGATCGCGACGATCCATGATCGTACGGATGCGCTGGTGATGGCAGATGTCGGTGATCTTGAGGACGGCCTGGCCAGCGCTGCTGCCGGTGCCGACCTGATCAGTAGCACGCTGGCCGGCTATACCGGAGCTCGACCACGCTCCGAGGGCCCTGACGTCGACCTGGTACGGGACCTGGCGTCGGCGGTGGAGGTGCCGGTGCTCGCGGAGGGCCGGATCCGTACCGCCGAGCAGGCCGGCGCGTGCCTGCAGGCGGGTGCCCATGCGGTGGTCGTGGGCACTGCGATCACTTATCCGACATCGATCACCCGCTGGTTCGTCGATGCCTTGCACGAGGAGATCTGAGATGACCGAGACCATTGTGATCACCAGCCATCTCGCGGATTCGCTCGTCGACCGGCTCTGCGATGCCTGGCCGGGTGAGGTGGTGTACGAGGCCGACCTGGTGCCGCAGCCGAGATTCGCCGGCGATTGGGCCGGGCGGCGTCCCGAGCTGGACCCGGAAGGTCAGGAGCGCTGGCGCAAGGTCCTGTCCCGGGCTGGCATCACCCTCGGGTTCGATTGGATGGAACCGGAGCAGACGCTGCAGAACAGCCCCGCGCTGCGCTGGATCCAGGCCACCTACGTGGGTGTCGCAGGAATGGTCGGCCGGCTGGACCTCGATGACTCCGACGTGGTGATCACCACCGCCGCGGGGGTGCATGCGATCCCGCTCGCCGAATTCGCCCTGGCCGGGGCATTGCACTTCCTGCGCGACCTGCCCGCGCTCCGCGCCCGGCAGACGGCGCATCGCTGGCAGCGCTACCAGGCCCGGACCTTGGCCGGCCGGGCGGTGACGGTGATCGGCCTGGGCGAGATCGGCCGGCGTACGGCAACAGGTTTCGCCGCGCTGGGAGCCCGAGTGACCGGACTCGGCCGGCCCGGCGGCAGCCGGCCCGACCTGCCCGGGGTGGAGATCGGTGACACCGGGGTCCTGGGCAAGATCATCCCACGCACCGACGTCCTGGTGCTCGCGACGCCGATCACCTCCGAGACCGCCGGCATGATCACCGGTGAGCTGATCCGGTCACTGCCGGATGGGGCGATCGTGATCAACGTCGGCCGCGGACAGGTGCTGGACCAGTCGGCGTTGGAGGAGGTGTTGATCAACGGGCTGCCCGGCGGCGGACGGCTCGGCGGCGCCGCGCTCGACGTTACCGACCCGGAGCCGCTCCCGGACGACTCACCGCTGTGGGACCGCGACGACGTCCTCATCTCTGCACACTCGGCATCGGTGGTCGCCTCGGAGAAGTCGACTCTGATCGACCTGTTCATCGACAATCTCGGCCGCTGGCGGGACGGCATGCCGCTGCGGAACGTGTACCACCGCGACCTCGGCTACTGACGCGGCGTTACTGTCGTCCTGTGACACGCCTTGATGCCGTTCGCGGCCATCTGATCGAGCTGGACGTACGGGACAAGAACTGGAGTGCGACGCTGGCTGCCGCCCAGTGTCGTGGCCCGGAGGTTGATCTTGGTCTCGATGAACTGTCCACGCCGATATTCACCCTCGATCTGGACGACGTGGATCACAACATCACGACCATGCAGTCGTGGGTCACCGAGCACGGCGCATCGATCGCTCCGCACGGCAAGACGACGATGTGCCCGGCACTGTGGTCCTGGCAGTTGCAACAGGGCGCCTGGGCGATCACCGTCGCCAACGAGGCGCAGCTGCGGGTGGCTCGGGATGCCGGCATCGGTCGTGTCGTGGTGGCCAACGAGTTCCTGTCTCCACAGGGACTCGCCTGGCTCGCACGGGAGCAGGACTCCGACCCCGACTTCGAGGTGATCACCTGGGTCGACTCGGCCGAGGGCGTACGACTGATGACCGAGGCGCTGACTGCCGCAGGTGCCGAACGCCCGCTGTCGGTCTGCCTCGAGATCGGGCACCCCAAGGCCCGTGCCGGCGTCCGTGATCATGACGATGCGCTGGCCATCGCGCGGGCGGTGGTCGAGTCACCGCGACTGCAGCTGCGAGGAATCGCGGGCTATGAAGGATCGGTACCGGGTGAGGGTGACCAGCGGATCGCCGGTGTTCGGAGTTTCCTGACGGCGATGGGTGAGCTGGTCGCGGAGCTGTCTCCACTGGTCGAGACGGACGAGGTGGTGATCACCGCCGGCGGCAGTGCACTCTTCGATCTGGTCGTGGAGATCCTCGGTCCGATCGCGGCCGTGGCACCGAATGCGCGCCTGGTATTGAGGTCCGGGGCCTACGTCGTGCATGACGACGGGACCTACAAGCGCTCGACGCCGGCGGCCACCCGGACCGGGCCGGTTTTCGTTGCCGCCGCCCATGTCTGGGCTCGGGTGATCTCCCATCCCGAAGCTGATCTTGTCCTGCTGGACGTGGGCAAGCGGGACATCCCGTACGACGCCGGGCTCCCGGTCGTGCAGAAGGTGGTCCGGGACGGTGACCTGGTCGACGCACCGGCCGCCGAGGTCTTCAACACCAACGACCAGCACGCCTACGTCCGGCTCTCCGAACCGGGATCGCTGGCCGTCGGGGAGGTCGTCCGGCTAGGACTTTCGCATCCCTGCACCATGTTCGACAAGTGGCGCTCGGCCCTGCTGGTCGAGAACGACCGCGTGCGCGGCGCCATTCCGACCTACTTCTAGAACGCCCGAACTCTTCTTCGGGAGCGGAGCTGATCATGATCACTTTGATTGCCGGCGGGCAGATCGTCGATCCGATCGACGGCCAGCACGAGAGTGACGTGCTGATCGAGGACGAACGCATCGTCGCCATCGGTCCACAGGCGGGCTCCCGCCCGTCGGACAAGATCATCGACGCCGAAGGATTGTTGATCATGCCCGGCGGGATCGACGCGCACTCTCACGCCGACGCGCGGATCTTGGACGATGACGTGCAACTGGCGCTGCTGCGATCCGGAGTGACCACCGTGATCACCGGGCAGGACGGCGTCTCGTACGCACCCGGCGACGGCCGCTATGCGACCGACTATTTCGGCCCGCTGCTGGGCGCCCATCCCACCTATGCCGGAGGTGGAGTGGGTGCGCTGCTGGAGACCTGGGACGGCACCACCCGGCTCAACGTCGGCTACCTGCTGCCCGCCGGGACGATCCGCTATGAGGTCCTCGGACGGGAGTCCCGAAGACCGAGCCGGGACGAGCTGAAGTCCATGATCACGATGGTCGAGACCGGATTGACCGAGGGCGCGGTCGGCCTGTCCTCGGGGCTGGACTATGTGCCGGGCAGCTTCACCGACCCGGCCGAGCTCGCTGCGCTCTGCGCCCCGGTCGCGGCGGTCGGCGGCCTCTACGTGTCTCACATCCGCGGCTACGAAGAGAATTCGGCCACCGCCGTGGACGAGTTGATCACGATCTGTCGCGCTGCGGGCGTCAAGGGTCACATCTCGCATTTCCACGCTCGCCCGGATCTGATGGCCGAGCTGTTAGAGCGCGCCCGGCGGGCCGATGTCGACCTGAGCTGGGACGCCTACCCGTACTTCGCGGGATTCAGCCTGCTCAGCATGGCGTTGCTGCCGCGTGATCTCGTCGCCCGGGGCAACGCCGAAGCTGCCCAGATCCTTCGTGATCACAGCCAATGGCCGACATTGCAGGCCGAATTCGAGGCCCGGATGGGTGCCGACACCAATCTGCGGTCGGGCTGGGCGGACCGGCTGCGGCTGGCCGGTGCGGGAAACCCGGCCAACGCTGATCTGGAGGGGCTGACGCTGGCCGAGGCAGGGCTGCGACGGGGACTCGACCCGTTGCACCTGGCCTATCAGGTGCTCGCCGAGTCATATCTGGCCGCGACCACTGTGATGATCATTCCGAAGCCGCGGACAGATGATGATCTTGCTCGGCAGTTCTCGTTGTCCGGGGCCTGTTCAGGCTCGGACGGGATCTTCTTCGGTGGTGCCCCGCACCCCAGGGCCTACGGCTGCGCGGCACGGATGTACAGCCTGTTCGGCCGGGAGCGCGGTGATTTCAGCTGGCCCGAGCTGGCCGGGTTGTCCGCCCACAACGCAGCCGTACGCTACGGGCTGGCCGATCATGGCCGGGTACGGGTGGGTGGGATCGCCGACCTTGCCCTGGTCGACCCTTCGGCCGTACGCGACCGGGCCACCTTCGAGGATCCGAAGCAGCTCTCCGAAGGTATCGATCAGGTGCTGGTCCGGGGGACCGTCGTGCTTTCCGGCGGCCGGCTGACCGATCGGCTCGCCGGCCGACCGGTCAGACCGTCCCAGGCGCCGGGCGGCCGCTGATCGCTCAGCGTCGTCCGGATCCCGTACCGCCGAAGCTGCCGCCGCCACTGAAGCTGCCGCTGCCGCCGAAGCTACGGGTGCTGGTGGTCGAGGAGTTCGATGACGGGAGCGCCTCGCTCCGATCGGCGATCACCACGGTCTCGCCGACCGTCAGGCCGGACGTGATCTGGGCAGTCGTCGACCCCACAGCCCCGATCTGCACCCTCGTACGCTGTGCCTCGCCGTTCTTCAGCACGGTCACCGTCCCCGAGGTTCCGTTCTGGGTGACGGCAGACACCGGTACCTGGACCACATCGGTGACCTGGGCCATCAGGATCTTGACATTGGTCGTGGTGCCATCGGCAAGATCATCACGCGGGTCGGCAACAGTGATCGTGACCGGATAGGTCGCACTGTCGGAGCTGCTCGTCGAATCCGACGTCGGCAGCAGTCCGACGGTTGTGATCTCACCGGCGGAGTTGTTGGTGCCCACCGTCGCCTGCTGGCCCTTCTTGACTGAATCCAGCTTGGCTTCGGGCACGTCGACAGTGATCACGGTCGCACCCTTGCCGGTGATCGTGATCTCGTCACTGGTGGAGACCGAGTCACCGGTGGCGAAGCCGAGGCTGGCCACCGTGCCCGCGATCGGGGCCTTGATCGTCGCCTCGCTGAGCTGCTTCTCGGCGAGCTTCAGAGCGATCTTGTCGGTGGTCACGGTCGCCTTGGCCTCCGCGACAGTGGTCGTCCCGCCCTGGCCCGATCCGCCCTGGGTCGCGGCCGCGCTGGACGAGGCCGACGAACCGGCTGCGCCGCTGGTGCCTCCGGAGCCACCCGAGAGAGCCTTGCCGGATGTGGAAGTGCTCGTTTGGCTTGTCGCCGATGCGGTGGGCTGACCCGAGCCGGACGAGCTGCTACCGGACGGCTGCTGGGTCGTCGTTGTGCCGCCGGCCGCGACGCCGGTTGAAGACTTCCCGGTTGTGGTTCCGGTCGTCGGGTTACTGGTGGTCGAACCCGACGTGCTGGTGCTACTCGGTTTGCTCGCAGAACTCTGGCTGCTGGACGTCGTGCTGCCGGTGCTCTGGCTGCCGGAGGTGCTGCTGGACACGGCCTGCGCGGCCTTCTGGACTGCGGCTGACAGCGTCGTGAGGTCATTGCCACTCGTCGACTGCAGGGTGGTGACCTTCTGCTGTGCCGTGACAGCCGCCTTCATGGCATTGACGCAGGTGTTGATGTCGTCCTGATTGAGCTGGGTCGCGGTTGACGTCGAAGTCGGATCGTCGACGGACTCGACGTTCGCCGAGCCGATGACGTAATCGGCGTTCTGACCCGTCGTGTCCGCGTCGTCGGTCGCTGTGTCGGAGGCGGTTGCCGAAGCCGAATCGGTCGGCGTCTCGCTCGGGCTGGCCGACGTGGAATCCGTCGGCGTCGAGGACGGTGTTTCGCTGGACGCCGAGTCAGTGGGACTCGGGCTGGCCGACTCGGTGGCAGTCTCTGTCGGCGTCGTGGACTCGCTCGGTGACTCGGTGGGGGTCTCCGTCGGTGACGTGGTGTCGCTCGGCGTGCTCGACGGGCTCGGCGTTTCGACGCCGATGGCTTTGCACGCCGTCTGTTCCGCCGTGAGATCGTCGTTCAGAGTCGACTGGGCGGCCGAGAGATCCTTGGCGTCCTGCTTGACCTGCTGCTCCAATTTCTGCAGCTGGGCGCTGCCGCTGGATCCCGTGCTGCTCGTGCCGGATCCCTTGCTACCCGTGCTCGTGCCGGATCCCTGGGACGTGGAGCCCGAGCCCTGCTGGGTCGTGGTGCCGGAGCCCTGCTGGGACGTGGAGCCGGAGCCCTGCTCGGACGTCTTGCCCGAACCCTGGGACGTGCTGCCGGCGCCTTGCGAGGTGGTGCCCGAACCCTGGGTTGTCGAGCTCTTCGAACCCCCGCTCGTGGCAGCGGCACTCGTCGACGCCGATGGGGACGCCGACGCGCTCGAGGAGCTGGACGAGCTGGAGGAACTCGACGAATCGCTGTCCTCGGCCTCGGCCAGCGCCTCTTTGGCCGAGGCGAGATTCGCCTTCGCCTGCGTGACGGCCAGCTTCAGCGAGGTGTCGTCCATGGTTGCAAGCTTCTGGCCCTTCTTCACGGTGTCGTCGAGAGCGACATCAACCGAGGTCACCGTGCCCGAGGTCGGGAATCCGACCGAGGACTGGTTCGACTCGGAGACGGTCCCGCTCAGGTCGAGGTACTCGTTCACGTCGCCCTTGGTGACCGTGCTGGTGACGTAGTCGTCAGCACTGGTCTCGGCGGCGTGGGCGCGGTAGCCCATCCAGCCGGCGGCCACCACCGCCAGCACCACAACCGAGGTGATCACCGTGGTGCGGGTACGTGCCCGCCTGCGCTTCTTAGCCATTGGTTCCTCCGCGTTGGCCGCCGAAGCCGCCGAAGCCGGTCTCCGTGCAGGTTCCCTTGGTCGCCGACGACAGCACCAAGGCCGTGGCTGCTACCGCACCGGTGCTGTCGGTCTTGCCGTTCGCTCGAACGCACAGGCCCTCTTTGATCGCCGAGGACTTGGCGGTCGCCTGGGCGGTGATCTTGCTGCTCCCGGTGAGTGTCACCGTGACTGCCTGCGTCCTGGCCGTCGAAGACGACTGCGATCCCCGGGTGCGGGAGACGGCGTCGATCACGAAGCTGGAGCCGGAGACCTTGGTGATCTTGCCGCTGGCGAAGGTCCCCATGTTCGCGCGGGCGCTCGCGTTGCCGCCCGGCATGTTGGTCGGCCGGGCCGATGCGGCTTTGCCACCGCCGGGGAAGTTGCTCGGCGCGCCGCTCGGCCGCTGGCCGCCGCTGAAGCCGCCGCCGCTACCACCTGCCGCACCGCCGAAGCCGCCGCAGGTGGAGCCGCTGGGCTTGGTCAGCGAGACCGAGGTCGCGGTGATCTTGGACGGGGCGGTGCCGGCCGAGGAGCTCGACTTGGTGCTGCTCACCACGGTGGCGCACCAGCCGGCGGCGATGTCCTTGGAGGTAACGGTCTTGACCTGCTCGATCGTGGTCTTGGACGTGTACGTCACCGCGGTCTGATCGGACGAGCTCTGCACTTGCAGTGTCTTTCCATCGACCTCGGCGATCAGTCCGAACGTGCCCTGCGCCGCTGCCGCATTCTGGCCGTTACCGGCCGGAGCGCCGGTCTGGGTACCCGCGTTGGGCTGTGCTGCGGCGGATCCGCCGGAAGAGGCCTGCTGGCTGGACGATGAGGAGCAGCTGGCGAGCACGATCGCCAGTGCGGCGATCGAACCCAGTGCGGCCGTCCGTGATGCCGTCCGGCCGGCTGCCTTCGGGAATCGGAGTTCCATGATCATTCGCTCCTCAGCGCGTCAATAGGCGCGAGACGTGCTGCACGTCCCGCGGGATAGACACCGGCGACGATTCCGACGCCGATGGCGACGAAGAGAGCCCCCGCGGAGGCCCAGGCCGACAGTGTCACGGGTTGGTTGATGAGTTTGGGCAGGACGACGGCGCCGAGCCAGCCGACCCCGATGCCCAGCAGACCGCCCACCACACTGAGGGCGATCGCTTCGAGCAGGAACTGGCTCCTGATCACCCGGGGGGTCGCACCGAGCGCCTTGCGCAGGCCGATCTCACGGACCCGCTCCGACACCGACACCAACATGATGTTCATGACGCCGATCCCGCCCACCAGCAGGGAGATCGCCGCGATGCCGCCGAGCAGGATGGTCAGCGTCTTGCTGGTGCTGGTCGCCGCCGTGAGCAGCGACTGCTGACTGGTGATGCTGAAGTCGGCATCGTCGCTGGTGACGTCGTGTCGGGTCAGCAGGGCAGCGTTGGCCTCCTGGTAGGCGGCCGACAGAGCGTCGGAATCCTTCGCCTGCAGGTAGATCGTGCTGACCGAGCCGGTGGACCCGATCCCCAGTCGCTGCTGGCCGGTCGTGTACGGGACCACGACGGTGTCGTCCTCGTCACTGGTTCCGCTGGTGGATCCGGTCGAGGCGAGGACGCCGATCACCGTCAGATCGGTGCCGTTGACCGAGATCGTCTGCCCGACCGCGCTGCCGCCGCTGAAAAGCTCGGAGACCGTTTCCTCGCCGAGCACCGCGACCCGCGCGCCGGAGTTGTACTCGTCCTCGGTGAAGAACCGTCCGCTCGACACTGTCCGGGACCTGACATTAGCCCACTGCGGCGTACTGCCGACGACCGTCGAGGTCCAGGTGGTGGTGCCGGCCGTCAGCACCTCGCTGGATGAGGCGACCGGTGCGACGGCCGAGATGTCCGGCGCGACATCCTTGTCCTGCAAGGCGGTGGCGTCGTCGAAGGTCAACGTGGTCGCGGAGCCGAACCCGCCGCGGACACCGCTGGTCGAGGTGGTCGATCCCGGCGAGATGATCAAGAGATTGCTGCCCAGGGCGCTGATCTCGCTCTTGACCGAGGCCGAGGCACCCTGTCCCAGGCCGACCGTCAGCACCACGGAGGCGATGCCGATCCAGATCCCCAGCACGGTCAGCAGGGAACGCAACCGATGGGTACGGATCGCATCCAGGGCGATCCGCAGGGTTTCGGTCAACCTCATACCGATGCACCAGCTTTACTGTTCTTGGCAACGGCGAGCAGGGCGTCGTCGCGGCCGTCATGATCATCGACGATGACGCCGTCCCTGACCTGGATGACCCGTTCGGCGGCCCGGGCCACGTCGGCCTCGTGGGTGATCAACACGATCGTGCGGCCGGACTGGTGCAACTCGCTCAGCAGCGCCATCACGTCGGTGCTGGAATGCGAGTCCAGGTTGCCGGTCGGTTCGTCGGCCAGGATCATCGCCGGATCGGTCACCAGGGCGCGGGCGATGGCCACCCGCTGCTGCTGTCCACCCGACATCTCGTTCGGGCGGTGGTTGACCCGATCACCGAGCCCGACCCGGTCCAGCGCCTGCAGGGCCCGCTGCTTGCGCTCGGCCCGCCCGACGCCCGCATAACACAGCGGCAGTTCGACGTTGCGCCAGGCGCTCAGCGACGGCAGCAGGTGGAACTGCTGGAAGACGAAGCCCACGCGTTCGTTGCGGACCTGGGCCAGATCGGTCTCGTCGAGGTCCTCGACCGCGGCACCGTCCAGCAGATAGCGGCCGGAGCTGGCCACATCCAGGCAGCCGAGAATGTGCATCAGCGTCGACTTGCCGGAGCCCGACGGGCCGATGATCGCGACGTACTCGCCCTGGTCGATCCGCAGCGTGACGCCGCGCAGTGCGTGCACCTTCATCGCGCCGGTGTCGTACGTCTTCGTCACGCCGTCAAGCTCGACGATCGCCCGCCCGGCCGGAAGGTCGAGAGTTGCGGGGATCATCGGCCACCGCCGCTGCCACCAGGGAATCCGCCGCCGCTCGTGCCGCCCGGGAACCCGCCGCCACTACTACCGCCGGGGAATCCGCCACTGCTGCCGCTGCCGGTCAGGCCGCCGAGGCCGCTGGAGGAACCGGACGATCCGGATTTGGTGGAGCCACCCGGGGTCCGGGCGGCAATGGTGATCTGGACCTGGTCACCGGAAGCCAGGCCGCTCTTGACCTGGGTGTAGAAGCCGTAGGTGTCGCCGATGGTGATGTTGGTCTGGACCGTCTTGTTCCCGGACTTCTTCTCCACCACGGCCTTGCCGTTGACGGTCTTGACCGCTTGGGTCGGGACCACGAGTGCGTTGCTCAACTGCTTGACGATGATCGACGCGGTGGCCGACTCGCCGGCATGCAACCCGCTCGGAGAACCGGTGACCTTGATCGTCACCGGGAAGGTGCTGGTGCCACTACTGCTGTCCGACGACGAGGACGCCATCACGCCGACGGTCTCGACCGTCCCGTAGGCGGTCGTGGACGAACCCGAGGGCGTGATCTGGACCTGCAGGCCCTTCTTCACCGAGGACAGGTCCGCGCCGCCGACCGAGCCGGACACCGTCCACTTGTCGGTGGTGATCACGGTGATGCCGCTGGAGCTCGACGAGCTGGACGAGTCCGAGGCCGAGGTGCCGACGGTTCCGGAACCGGAGTCGGAAGACGAGGAGCTCGAAGAACCGCTGCCGGTGGAGTCTCCGACGGCGAGACCGACGTCGGCGACCACGCCGGTGAACGGAGCCGTGATGGTCGCACCCGCCAGTGCGTCCTCCGCCTGGGCCAGCTCACTGCGCTTCAGCTTGACGTCGGCCTTGGCCGAGGCCAGCGCGGCGTCGGTGGTGTCGGAATCGTCTTCGAGGGTGCTGAGGCTGCTCTTGGACGCGCTCAGCGCGGCCTTGTCGGATTCGACGGTGGCCTTCAGCGACGAGTTGTCGATGGTGGCGAGCTTCTGGCCCTTCGTGACCTTGTCGCCGACCTCGACGTCAACAGCGGTGACCGTGCCGCTGCTGGAGAAGGTCACGTCCTTGTCCTGGGCGGGCTCGATGGTTCCGCTGGCGCTGACGGTCTGCTTGAGCGTCTGGGTGCTCACCGAGACCCACTGCGTCGTCGCCGCCGCGGTCGAGTCCGGCCGCAGCTGCCAGTAGATGGCGGCGCCGGCCACGGCCAGCACCAGGACTCCGCCACCGACCACGAAGAACCAGCGTCGCTTGCGACGTGGGCGCTTCGGCGTGTCCTCGGCAGTGCGTACGAGCGTGGTCTCGTTCTCCGTCGGGCTCTCCGACTCACCGTGCTGGGCCGGCACGACAGCGTCGCTCTCTGACATCCGCGATCTCCCTCTTCCTGCTGGGAGCGGAAGCCCCCGGTCGATGAGCATCACGGATCGGGCTGGCATCGTCCTTTGGTCCGGCTATCAAAAGGCTGTGAGCGTACGACCTCGGGTTCGCGACCAGAGTGCTTCAAACTCGAACTATTTCAGTGCGTAGCAATCGGGGTCTGGTTCTGGTAGCGTTCTCAGACCGGACTCAACCGGGTCCGGGCCCAATGTGGGGATGTGAGCGGACGTGTCCAGGGCGAACGATCGGGAAGTCTGTCTGTTGGTGACCGAGCTGGCCAAGCAGATCGATGATCATCTGCGGTCACATGTGCACGGCCTCGGCCTGACCCCCAGTCAGGCGCTGGCACTGCGTGAGCTGCAATCGCCGTTGGCGATGCGAGAGCTGGCGACCCGGATGGCCTGTGAGGCGTCCAACGTCACCTTCGTCGTCGACAGGCTGGAGGCCGGCGGGCTGGTGGAGCGCGTTGCGCATCCTGATGATCGCCGGACCAAACGCGTACGGCTGACCGAGGCGGGCAGGAGTGTCCGGGCCCGTCTGATGCGGCAGCTGACCAAGGACTCGCCGTTGGGCGGTCTGGACGATCACGACCGGCAGCAGCTGGAAGGGCTGCTGGCCAAAGCCGTACGAACGTGATCTGACGAGCTGACGGCACAGGACGAGCCGACAGGGGACTGGGGAGGCCGAGTTGATTGACCTTGACGTCATCCTGTTGATCAGTGCCCTGGTGTTGATCGCGGCGATCTTCGCCGCCCGGCTGGGCAATCGCTTCGGGCTGCCCGCGCTGTTGCTCTTCCTCGGGATCGGCATCGCGCTCGGCGATGCTGTGCTCGGCATCCAGTTCAACAACGCCGACGTCGCCAACGCCCTCGGCTTCGGTGCCCTGGTGCTGATCCTTGCCGAAGGCGGCCTGACGACCAAGTGGGAGGACATCAAGTCCTCGACCGGTGTCGCGATCGTGCTCGCCACTGCCGGTGTCGCGATCAGCGTCGCCCTGATGACGTTGTTCGGGCACTTCGTCCTGCACCTCAGCTTCGCGCTGGCGATGTTGCTCGGCGCAGTCACCTCACCGACCGATGCCGCTGCGGTCTTCGCGGTGCTCCGCCGGGTCCCGCTGCCGCACAAGATCCGCGGCATGCTCGAGGGTGAATCGGGTCTCAACGACGCGCCGACGGTGTTGCTGGTCACGGTTGCCAGTTCCTGGGCGGTCGGCAATGCGCCGCACGAGTCGGTCCCGGTGCTGACCCTGCTGGTGCTCGGCCAGCTCGTCGGCGGCCTGGCAGTCGGTGGCGCCCTGGGCTGGCTCGGGGTCCAGCTGCTGCGCCGGATCAGCCTGCCGTCCTCCGGTCTGTATGCCCTGGCCGCGCTCGGCTGGACGGTGCTGGCGTACGCGATTGCCGGCGAACTGCACTTGAGCGGATTCGCCGCCGTCTACGTCTGCGGCCTGATCCTCGGCAACGCCAAGCTGCCCTACCGGGTCGCCACCCGGGCCTTCGTCGAGGGCATCGGCTGGATCGCCCAGATCGGGCTCTTCGTGATGCTGGGCCTGCTCGCGTCGCCGCAGCTGCTGGTCTGGCGCGACGTCGCCGTCGCGATCGCGGCCGGGCTGTTCCTGACAGTGATCGCCAGGCCGGTGTCGGTGCTGTTGTCGACGATCTGGTTCCGGATCGGCTGGCGGGACCAGGTCTTCCTGTCCTGGGCCGGGCTGCGCGGAGCCGTGCCGATCGTGCTGTGTACGGTTCCGCTGGCCGATCGGGTGCCGGACTCCCAGCACCTCTTCGACGTCGTGCTGATCTTCGTGATCGTCTTCACCGTGCTGCAGGCGCCGACCCTGCCGTGGCTGGCGAACAAGCTGGGGCTGGCCGATCGTGGTCAGGCCCGCGACGTCGAGGTCGAGGTGGCGCCGCTGGAGCGGATGTCGGCTGACCTGATGCAGTTGCGGATCCCGGTGGGCTCCAAGCTCAACGGCGTCGAGATCGGTGAGCTGCGGCTCGGCCGCAACGCGGCCGTGTCGCTCATCATCCGCGACAACGAGCCGATGGTTCCGGGGCTGCGGGACATCATCCGCACCGGTGACGAGTTGCTGGTGGTGACGCCGACCCATCTGCGGGCCCAGACCGAACAGCGGATCCGGGCCATCGCCCGCGGCGGCCGGCTTGCTGCCTGGCGGCAACCGCCTGCCGCCGACTAACCGAGCGTCAGTAGGGCGGACACGTCAGTTCTGCGCGGCGGCGCTTGCAGAGTCGGCCGGCAGGCAGACCGTGCTGGTCTTGACCGGATAGCTGGTCTTGGCCTTGGAATTGAAGTGCACCGAGGCATTGCCGACCAGTACATCGACCGTATGGTCGGTCCGGCCGTCGGCCTTGACCTTGGCGCCCTTGAAGTAGCTCTTGACCAGCAGCACCTCGGGATTCTTGGCTCCGTTGCCGACGATCACGGTGGTCGAGATCTTCTGGTCGGTGTTCGCCGGGTCCAAGACATTGAAGCCCTTGGCGCGCAGATCCCGGGTGACGTCGCTGGCCAGCCCCTTCTTGTCGCCGCCGTTGTAGACCCGGACGGTGACCTGGCTGGTCTTGAGCGACTTGTCGGTGACCTTGGTCGGCACACACGGCGGCGCGGGTGTCGTCTGGGGCGGGGCGACGATGTTCTTCCAGCCCCACCAGGCGCCATAACACAGGACGGCCAGCAGGACCAGCAGCGTCAGGGGAGTGCGGATGATCCGGATCACACGTCCGACCATTCGATTCTTCCTCCCGCGGTTGTCGCTGCCGGAATCCATCCGGCCGTGGTGTTGCGATTCGGGTCTTGCGATCTGGGTGGTGCACCCGGCTCGTGCGATTGTCCTACAGCTGACGCACAGCCAACCACTACCCGTCCAGTTGCAGGACCCTGGCGTGCATGGTCTGACGCTGCTGCAGCGCTGCCCGCAGCGCACGGTGCAGACCGTCCTCGAGGTAGAGGTCGCCGCGCCAGGACACTACATGGGCGAAGAGGTCACCGTAGAAGGTCGAGTCCTCCTCCAGGAGGGCCTCGAGGTCCAGCGTCCGCTTCGTGGTCACGAGTTGATCAAGGCGCACCTGGTGCGGCGCTATCGCGGCCCATTGCCGCTGCGCGTACCCGTGATCCGGATACGGCCTGACGTCGCCGACGCGCTTGAAAATCACGCCGACACTTTAGCCACAGGAGTAGCACGAACCAGAACACGACAACGTTACGATTTGGCCGCCGCGCTCAGGTCGACGGCCAAGGATCGCCGTCGCGGCCGGACTCTGGTCGTGCGAGGGCCCCAAACGACGAGGCCGGTGGAGCTCCGTTGGGATGCTCCACCGGCCTCGGCGGGTTGGGGTTGTGATCCGGTACGACCACGGTCTCGGCGATCATGCGACGCGATTGAGGACGAGTCGCAGATAGCGCCGTGCGCGGCGCCTGCGCTTGCTCCGCCGCTCGGCGCGGGCGAGCTCATCGGCCGCGCGGAGCGCCCGTTCGAGTTCGTAGCGCTCGGCGGCCCGCAGGCTGAGATCGCGATCGTTGTGGACCAGGTGGTCCGGCTGAACGAAGTACATGGTGAGTCCTCCTCTCAGGATCTTGTGTTCGGCGGTCATGCCGGCCGGCGGACGGCGAGCAGCCGGTGCAGGTCGGTACGCTTCGGGTCGCGTTGCTGGTGCTGCCGACGGATCGCGGAGTTCAGCTCGTGCTTCCGGGCGGCTTCCAGGCTGCGTTCGTAGCTGGTGGTGGTGAGGCGCGGCGGTAGTGCCTCGGTGGTGAGCAACATGAGTTTTCCTTTGATACAAGGCTTTCCGGGCGGCGGACACCGTCCGGTTGGTCGTCTCATTCGTCGACGAACCGGCGACGTCGGATCCGACAGCTGTCGGCGTGGCTACCGCAAGTGGGCAGGGGCGAGCAGCGGTCGCGTCAGGAAGGTGCCGCGAAGGCAGGGGTTTGATGCACGCGGGCAGGGCGCGCGTGCAGGTGAGCTCGACGGGTGGAGGTCGGTTCAGGGCCGTCGACCGACGGCAGGCCGGGACCTAGGCGGTCTGCGGTCCGGCGGAGACGACACCCGCAGGTGCCGCCAGGGCTCTGATGAATCTCTCGATCACGGATGTCACCTCCTTATATCGCTGCGCCGTTCGGCGCCTTGAGAACATTACGGGTCCGGATCCGTCGGGCGCAACGGTATTTACCGCCGGATCGTCAACAACCTGCGATTCATGGTGGCTCTGGGCCCGATCCTTGCATCCGGCGTCGGTCGGCCATGGTTCGTACGGGTTGGGTACGGTCTGCACCAACAGCAGGAGCAGAGGCGAACAGCGGGGACGATGAGTATTCAGGACGTTGAGCGGGACATCACCGTGGCCACGTGGAATCTGTGGCGCCGCGGCGGACCGTGGGAGCAGCGGCAGAAGTTGATCACCGCTGCGCTGGAGTACGCGGCAGCCGATGTGGTCTGCCTGCAGCAGAGCTGGTCGACCAGCGACCGCAACCAGCCCCGGGAGATCGCCGCCGCGCTGGGCCTGGAGCATATCGAGGTGGCGCCGTACGCGGGCCCGGCAGGATCGGACGGGGGACGTACGCTGCTGGCCGTGATCAGCCGCTGGCCGCTGCGGAATGTGATCACCCGCGGACTGCCGAGCGCGCTGGCGCGCAGTCAGGGCCGCGGGATGCTCGGCGTGATCGTTGATCATCCGTCCGGGCCGCTGCCGGTGGTGACGACCCATCTCAACTCATCGCCGACGGGTTCCGGGGACCGGGTCACGGAGGTGCGGGCCGTTGCGGAGTTGGTGGGGGAGCTGGCGGGCACGGCCGATGCCGAGCTCGGCCCGATCGTGACCGGCGATCTCAATGCCGAGCCGGAGTCGGACGAGGTGCGCCTGCTCGGAGGGCTGTTGACGGCGCCGGCGGTGCCGGGCCTGGGGCTGGAGGACGTCTGGCACTACGCCGACCCCGCCGGGCCGGGTCACACGTGGAGGCGGGAGAACAGCTACTTGGCCGCCGGCACCCGCAGCGCGCGGATCGATTACATCCTGGTCGGGCTGGCGACACGGGTGCTGGCGGCGCGGATGATCGGCGTGGATGCGACCGACGGACTGCATCCGTCGACCCACGCCGGCGTCTGTGCGCGGGTGGTGCTGCGACCTGAGCGGTAGGACCGCGGTCAGCGCGAATGAAAGTGGACGAAGAAAACGGGCCGGACCGCTGATGCGGTCCGGCCCGTCCTTGTCCGGTGCGGCAACTGCTGCCGCGATGATCAGCCGCGACGAGCGCCGGCCCGACGACGCGAGGTCGCCCGACGTGCCTTGCGCGCGCTCCGGAAGCTGGCGTCAGCTTCGCGGATGTTGCGCTCGATCTCGTACATCTCGAGCGCCTGCGGGGTGGTCATCTGCTTCTGGTAGGGGCGCGGAAACGTCCAGTTGTACATCTTGCTGTCGATCCTTCTGCTGGTGTCGGCCGACGGCGACAATGCCGGTCGTGGTAGAGGCATCGTCGACAGCTGGACTGTCGGCCGGACCTGCGTCCGGATGATCAACTGGGTGTCGCGTTCTTGTGAGTCCCACCAGTGTCGACGATTGCGTCGACGGTGACGAACACCAGTTTAGAACGATTCAGTGCGCCGATCCATTCCGTTCCGGTCGTGATCTGGCTCACTGCCGAAGTTGATCTTGTAGGCAGTGTCAGCGTTTGGCGCCGAAGACTCCGAGCAGCTGGGTGACCGCCTTGTGGCGCATCCGGTCGCGGCTCGGTGTGGACCCGTACTCGACCGTGATCGCCTCGCCGTGGAAGTTGTGGTTGAACCACATGGTCAATGTGCCGTGGCAGCCGCCGTCGCAGCTGAATCTCTTGTTGGGCAGCTTGAGTGCCTTGGCCAGCTTGTGCGAGAAGGACTTGCGCTTGGTCAGCAGGTCGACACCGTGCAGCGGCTGGTGGAAGCTGATCACGTAGTCGGGTTTGACCCGCTTCAGGAATTTCATCATGGCCCGGGTCTCGGGCTCCGATGCCGCCTTCTTGCCGGAGTTGTAGGCACCGGTCGTACGCCGCCAGCCGGTCGGGTAGTTGCGATTCAGATCGACACCGTGGGCGTTCTGCCGGGTGTCGTGGGCATGCCCGTCCGGGTTGTAGCTGGGCACAACCCACAGGTTGATGCCCGTGATCGCTTTGCCGTCGCGCAAGCTGTAGAGGATGCTGGCGACCCGCTGCTCGTTGCCGTGCATCTGGGCGATCAGCACGACGGTCGTCTTGGCATGGGCGTTGCCGAGGTGCCAGGCGGTGATCGACCGGCCCTGGACCGAATGTCCGATGACCCGCTTGCCGATCACGGCCGGCCGCTGGACGGCCTGGGCCGGAGCGCTGTTGATCAAGAGCGTCACGGCGACGCCGAGTGCGATGATCACCGCCAGCGCACGGCGGCGCCAACCATGGATCCCATCGGAACGGATCCCATCGGAGATGACGGCCACGTTGCCTCCTGCGACGTTCGATCGGGCTACAGGTATCCGTACCGCCCCGGCCGGCACACGTCGGGAGTCTAGCCACGTGTCCGGCTCATGGCCATGATGCGGCGGCTGAGGCGGGCCGTGGCCAGTTGCCCGGTCTTCTGTTTCGCCGTCGCGGGAGTTCCGGTGCTGGCTATCCCAGGCTCAAGGTCGTCGGGCGCAGGCGGCTTGGTGCCACCGGTGATCTGATGCCGGTCGTCTTCGTCCTGACCGCGATCCTCGGACGGTTGATCAGCAACACTGCGACGGCCCTGGTCTGACGCCGACCCCGACGCCCGGGAACATGATGATCATGGGACCGGGCGGCTACCGGTTCGTCGACCACGTGAAGCTCGGGCTGCCGACGATGGTGTGGTGACTGCTCTGCGCGATGGTGATCATCCCGCTGGTCTGACATTTCTGATCGGGGCCGATTGGACTAGGCTTTGCTTGGAGTTGTCCCGGGTCGAATCCGTGTGACCTCCGGCTTCGACCGGCCCGTCAAGGATGCACAGCAATGACCCGGAACCTCACCATTGGTCCGCCCACTCGCCTGATCATGGTTTTCGCCATCCCACTGGTGGTCGGCAACGTCTTCCAGCAGCTCTATCAATTCACCGACGCCATCGTCGTCGGACGGCTGATCTCGGTGCACGCGCTCGCGGCGGTCGGCGCCAGCGGCTCGATCCTCTTCTTCCTGACGGGGCTGTCGATCGGGTCGTCGGTCGGGGTCCCCATCCCGGTTGCGCGGGCCTTCGGCGCCGGCCGGCTGCCGGTGATGCGGCGAGCGGTGGCAGCCGGGGCGATGATCACCGTCGGGATCGCGGCCTTCATCACGATCGTCGGCGCCCTGATCGCGGGGCCCTTGTTGCGGCTGCTGGACACGCCGGCCGAACTGGTACCCGATGCGACCACCTTCCTGCGGGTGAGCTTCCTCGGCGTCGGGGCGATCGCGGCATTCAACTACCTGTCTTCGCTGATCCGCGCTCGGTGACAGCCGTACGCCGCTGTATTTCCTGGTGTTGTCCTGCGTCCTCAACGCTGGGCTGGTGGTCATGTTCGTCGGCGGCCTGCACCTGGGAGTCGCCGGCGCCGCCCTGGCGACGGTCGCCGCCCAGCTCGTCTCGGTGGTGTTGTGTCTGCGGCTGATCGCCCGGCGGATGCCGCAGCTGCAGTTGCAGCGGGCGGACTGGGCGGTCGATCGGCGGGAGCTGGCCGAGCCGTTGCGGCTCGGGCTCTCGATGGGATTCCAGTATTCGATCATCTCGATCGGCATCATGGTGCTGCAGTGGGCGATCAACAGCCTGGGTGCCGACACGGTCGCCGGCTTCACCGCGGCCGCCCGGGTGGACCAGTTGGCCGTCACCCCGCTGGCGTCCTTCGGCCTCGCGCTGGCGACCTACGTCGCCCAGAACCGGGGTGCGCAGGAGTGGCAGCGGGTGCGCCACGGTGTCGCCCGTACGACCTGGCTCGCGCTCGGCGCGGCAGTGGTGCTGGGCACCATCGTGATGACCGTCGGGACCCCGATCGTGCGGCTGTTCGTCGGAGCCGGGCAGGACCGCGTGGTCGCGCTCGCGCATCATTACCTGATCATCAACGGCTGTCTGTACGGCTTCCTGGCGATCCTCTTCCTCTACCGCAATGCTGTCCAGGGGCTGGGCAACGCCCGGTCGCCGATGATCTCCGGGATCGCCGAGGTCGTCCTGCGCACCGTCGCGGCGCTGGTGCTCGTCCGGCTGATCGGCTTCACCGGGGTCGCCTTAGCGCCGCCACTGGCCTGGGTCGCCGGATCGATTCCGGTGGTGATCTCCTGGGTGATCGCGCGGCGCAAAATGCTGGCGACGGAGGAGCAGCTGCGGGCCGAGGCGAAGTTCATCATGATCGAAGAGGCGCAGGTCCCGCTCGGCGACGGATTCGAGCCGGGCGTTCTGCGCGAGCCGGGTTCGGTCCCGCAGGTTTGAACCAGTCCACGAGCCGGTCCGCCCGCAACACACCGGCCGATGGCTGCGTTGCGGATCCCGGTGTGATCCGGCCGGCGACTTAAACGAATGTATGTTTGAATGGATGGATGAGGTGGTCCGCTCAGAAGATCAACCAGCCCGCCGACGGGCAGCCGGCGGCACTGCCGGGCCTGGACCGGCTGCAAAGCCTGGTGCGGACGGTTCGGACGCCGGAATTCGAGGGCATCACCTTCCACGAGGTGCTGGCCAGGTCCGCCCTGAATCGTGTCCCGGTGGCCGCCCGGGTTCCTTTCAGCTGGACGGTCAATCCGTATCGCGGATGTAGTCACGGCTGTGTCTACTGCTTCGCACGGCGGACGCACACCTACCTCGACCTGGATAGCGGGGCTGACTTCGACAACCAGATCGTGGTCAAGGTCAACGTCGCTGAGGTGCTGACGCGGGAGCTGAATCGGCCGTCGTGGACCCGTGAACCGGTGGCGCTGGGGACGAACACGGATCCGTACCAGCGGGCCGAGGGTCGCTACCAGCTGATGCCCGGCATCATCGGTGCCCTGGCGGGCTCGGGTACGCCGTTCTCGATCTTGACCAAGGGCACGACAGCACGCCGCGACCTGCCGCTCCTGGTCGAAGCTGCCCGGCGTGTGCCGGTCGGGCTTGCCGTGTCGATCGCGCTGGTCGATGAGGAGGTGCATGCCACCTTGGAGCCGGGGACTCCGACTCCGCGGGCCCGGCTTGGCCTGGTCAAGGCCATCACCGACGCCGGTCTTCCGTGCCACGTCCTGGTGGCACCGGTGCTGCCGATGATCACCGATTCGGACTCCGACCTGGACCGGATCCTCGGTGAGATCGCGGCCGCCGGCGCCACGGGCGCCACAGTCTTCGCCCTGCACCTGCGACCAGGCGCCCGGGAATGGTTCCTGCGCTGGCTGTCGATCAACCGACCTGACCTGACCCGGCCGTACGCCGAGCTTTATCGCGGTGGCAGCTACGTGCGGCGCTCGTACTCGGCGGACCTGGGCCGCCGTGCAGACGTGCTGCTACGGCGGCACGGGCTCAAGGGTGGTCAGCAGCTTAGGATTCCCAATCAGCCCGCTGCGGCAGCGACCGAAGCCACTCCGCCACTCTTCTGATCCGAGAGCCTGTGCCCCACTGCGACGTCGACTGCCGACTGCCGGACCATCGGCTTGGTCGAGCTAGCGCGCCACTGTGAACCGCCTCCGCGGTCGGCGCTCCACATCCGGCGGCAGGCCGTTGCGGCCCGGTGAGACTTCAGGCTTGCGGCCCAATTGAGACTAGAAGTGAGACCACTCGGGTTTCGGGGAGGTGAGCGGCGGTGGGGCCGATCAGCGTTTTCCCTTGTCAGGGTGGCGGAGGATACGAGATTCGAACTCGTGAGGGCGTGAACCCAACCCGCTTTCCAAGTCCGCGAGCACCTGTTTCTGGCCGTCTGTTGGGGCCTGTTCACGCTCAACGCGAGCGGGGGTTGGTGGTGCCGAACGGTGCCGAACGGTGGCAACTGAGACTAGAAGTGAGACTAGGCCCGCAGCGGCTATCGCAGGTCTTGCGGTGCCATCGTCCTAGCGCGTGGGCTGCTCCAGCTGAGCAGAACTGCCGGCCTCGGAGAAGTGAACATTCTGTACCGCGGTTTCTGTACGGCGTGTCAATGTGCAATTCGGTTGGTTTCTGGTGGGACCGTGCTGTTGAGCCTAACAGCCGTGTCTTTACCGGGTTGGCGTGCGTGGTCACCGTGCGCCCGGTTCGACGGTCTTGGCTGACCGCACCGGCGGCGTGTGATCGAAACGTCGTCTGCCCAGCTTCTCTCCCAAGGCTGCCTGTCTGTGGCGGTCACGACGTGCTGTCGTCGAGCGGCAGCATTTCCCCCTCCCCTGAAGCCATAGCGGTCCGGCAGCAGCATGGGTGCTCCGGCTGGCTGAGGGTTACTCCCAACTTCCGTTTGGAGGTAGGTCGAGATGTTCGATCCTGGCAAGGTTCAAACTTTGTTGTTGGCCGTGTTCGGCCTGGTGGTGATCGTGGTGGGCATCGCGCTGGCGGCGGGTGCCAAGCGTGGGCAGTATTCGGAGACCGCGCGGGTTGGTTTCAACACGCTGGTGGCGATTGTGATCGTCGCGGTCGGTATGGGTGCGATCGGGTTCGCGGCGTTCGGTCACAAGGTGCTGACCGCGCTTGGGGTGAGCGGCTGAGCTGCGTGTCGAGGGCAGGGAGCTGTCATGCCTGAGCTACGCACTGACGATGGCCCACGCAAGCTGCGGGCGGTCTGGTTGGGCCCGAAGGGTGCGACGTTGCCGTTCGAGTGGACGTATGTGCAGTGGGCAGTCACCTTGTTGATGATCCCGGTCGGGATCGTTCTGATCGCTGGTCTGATTGCTTTGGCCGGCCTGGTGGCGGTTGGTCATGCGCCGTGGTTCGCGTTCTGGTTCGGCCTGATCTATGGGGCGCCGGCCGCTGTCTATGGCGCTGTCCGGATCATGCGCGGTGTCACGTTCGATGAACCGTTGCGGTACAAGATCACGACCGCACGCGACGAGTTAGGCGGCCGATCACGAGCTGCCGCCGAGCCGCCGATGAATTGGCGGATGCCGTGGCCTCGGCTGGCTGAGCTGTCGCCGGCTGCGGAACGGTTGTTCGAGTCACCAGATGTGGTCGGCGGCTCCGGTAGTGCGGCGGAGGAGACCTGATGTTTGGAAGGCGTCAGAGCCCGGATACGGCCGGGCAGGATGAGATCCCGGATCCCGGATCGGAGGCCGTGCGGGAGGGCAGGTCCGACCAGACCTGGCTCCGCCGAAAGATCACCGCGCGCCGCGAGGTGATGTTCTCGCTGGCGACCGACGAGATCGCCGGACCGTTGCAGTTCACCCGTGGTGGGATCTTCGCCTGGTTCTTGTTGGGCGGCCAGTCGTGGGATTTCCGAACGCTGGATGATCGCCGTCGCCTGTGGGACCAGCAAACATTCCGCTACGGCCAGTTAGCTGCGTCCCGGCCCGAAGGACGGCCGATCCGTCTGCGGTTGACGACGCGCCCGTATCCGTCGTTCGAGTACGCCCGGAGTCTCGACGAGCAGACCCCGGAGCCGCTGCCCCAGGTGACGGGTGGTGAGTCGTGGGATGACTACCTCGGGCATGCGCAGCGCCGGTTGCAGTCGACCGGACTCGATCAGAAAGTGGTGGCTCTCGGGGTGTGGGTGGCACCGGTTCCGAAGCGGTCGGTCCGTGCGGAGTTGATCAACGGCACCGACAGCCCGTCGCGGGATGCGATGGCGGTGATCGATCAGATTTTGCAGATCGAGCGGATCGTCACGGGCCCTGGTTTCGATGGCCGGCGGGCGTCGGCGCGGGAGCTGGGTTTCTTGTTCCACCGGAGTTTGTCGATGGGCGTGCCTGCACCGGTGCATTCCGGTGTGGGTGGGGATCGGTGGGAGGTCGAGGACCTTGCCGAGTTCACCGAACGGCGGGCGTGGCTGAGTGAGCCGTACGGGTCGACGGTGCGGGTGGTGAGTGAGATCCGCGGCGCGAAGGTCAATCGGTCGGTGGCGGTGTTGACGATGGGGGTGATGCCGGATCGTGTCTGGCCGGAGGATGGCCGGGATCCGTGGATCGTCGCCTCGAACCGGCTCGGGTTCCCGGTGGAGTGGTCGTTGTCGGGCACCTTGTTGTCGGCGCGGACCTTGTCGAGGGCGATCGAGTTTGAGCAGAACCGGGCGACCGGGATCGCCGCTCACTATGACGAGCACCGGATGGCCCCACCACCGTCGGTCGGCCGGGCGATCCGTGCCGCAGCGGGCAACCTCGATGAAGTCACCGAGGGCGACAGCCGCACCGCAGCCCGGTTCCTGGGAACGATCCGGCTCGCGGTCTATGGCACGAGCGAGGATGAGGCACTGAAACGGGCCCGCGATGTGGTTGACCTGTACGGGGAGCGGCTGAACATGCCGCTGCATCACGCACGGGGCCAAGCACGGTCGTTGCAGGAGTTCATCCCCGCCGAACCTCGTGCCCAGCATGGTCATCAGCGGCGGATGCCGGTCCGCTATCTGGCGTCGGCACTTCCCAACGTGGACAGCGATCTGGGAACTCCGACCGGCCCGTATCTGGGGTATGGCGTCGGGTCGGCACGTCGTGCTTCGCGGTTCGACATGCACTACGGCCCCGAGGTGCTGCAGACACCCGGCCTGTTTCCGATCGTCGCCGAACCGGGCGGCGGGAAGAGTGTGCTGATCGGGACCTTGGCCTACAACGCGATCCGGGCTGGCCAACCGACGATCATCTTCGACCCGTCTGGGCCGCTCGCAAAGCTCACCGAGTTGCCGGAGTTGAAGCCGTTCTCTCGCGTGATGGATCTGACCGCCTCGCGGGCCGGGACGTTGTCGCCGTACCAGCTGGTGCCTGATCCGATTCTGGAGAGCTATCGGAACGAGGAGCCTGCGACGGGCTCGGAGAATCCGTGGGTTCGTGCCGATCAGGTGAATCGGATTGAGTATGAGCGGGCGGTGCGGCGGGCGGCGGCTGAGCGCCAGCAGTTGATGTTCGACGTGTTGCGGATGTGGCTTCCGAGCTCGACACTGCGGATGCCGGGCACTGATGTGATGCTGCGCGATGCCCTTCGTAGGGTGGCGGAACGGACGAAGAAGCGCGGCCTTCGGGACACGCGTACGAACCCTCGCTGGATCATCGAGGAACTCGAAGAGATGGGCGAGAAGTCGCTGACCGAGTCGCAACGCGAGCTGGCCCGCCAGTTGGTCGAGGAGTTGCGCGCGGCGGCGGAGTTCCCTCTCGGTGAGTTGATCATGCCCCAGCATCGTGGGCCGATCGAGGACGAGGAGATCGAGGACAAGACCCTGGTGGTGGTGACGATGCCCGGCTTGTCGCCGCCACCAGAATCAGTGGAGCGGGACTTCTGGGGATCGGAGGAGCGCTACACGCAGCCGTTGCTGCACCTGGCGGCGTTCTTCGCCTCGAAATTCATCTACGGCCGGCCGCGGGACGTGCGCAAGAACGTGTTCCTCGACGAGAACCATCTGATGGGACAGTGGGGCTCCGGGCGGGCGTTCTTTGTTCGTCTCTCGCGGGATTCGCGGAAGTGGAACACTGCGATCGGCGCTGCATCGCAGCATCCGGAAGATCATCTGTCGATCGGCCGCGTGGACGCTCTGATGGGCTCGGCGTTCGTAGGTCGGCTGACGAAGGAGGCGACAGCGGTCCAGGCGTGCAAGCTGATCCAGTGCCCGGAGGCGTACGCGCCGGTGATCCAGGCGTTGTCGCCGAAGCCGCGCGAGGGCGGTCGGACGGCGGAGACGGGTGAGTTCGTGTGGCTGGATCCGCTGGGCCGGTTGGGCAAGATCCGGATTGATCTTGACTGGCATCCCGCGTTGCGGGCGGCCTTGCAGACCACGCCAGGTCGCGCCCGACCGAGTGTGCCGACGACGCCCCAGCCGACCCCGTTCATCGACCCGGATCTTTTCGAGTACGTGCCCCACATTCCGATCAAGGACGAAGCGGAGGTGGCGGCATGACCACCCACGCATGGAGGATGCTGATTCGCTGGCCGAGCTGGCGCCGCGTGCTGAGTAGGGCCGCTGTGATGGTCGTGTTGGTGGCTGCGATCTCGGTGGCGTTCGCCCGGCCGGCATCGGCCGATGTGTGTTCGGATGCTCCGGATCCGGTAGCACCGAAGTCCGGTCTGCCGGGCATGCTGACCACGACCCCGAAACAGATCCCAGACAAGGCACCGAATCCCTTCACCGAAACAAAGGTCTCGATCGGCCAGGTGTACGGCTACAACTGGAACTGGTCGAACTACGACTTGGGCTGCGGACCCGACTTCCTCCGCGATCCGGTCGCGGTGACCAACACCCAGACCGGCAACGTGATCCTCTCGATCGTCGGCGCAGTCCTGGCCGGCCTGGCATCACTGGAACAGATGGCGAAGACGTCGTCGCTGAACTGGTTCAGCACCGTGATCGGCGGGATCGCGACCAAACTCCGGGTTCCGGTGCTCACGATCTGGTTGCCGTTGGCGATGCTCGGCGTCGGCCTGATCGTCGCCTTCCGCGCCAAACGGACCAGCTACGCGGAGACGATGCGGACGCTGTTGATCATCGCGCTGGCGGCGACGATGGCGGTATTCGCTCTTGCTTTCCCTGCCGTCGCGTCTAGAACGGTCGACCGCGGTGTCGTGTCGGTGTCGAACGCTGCCGGGGCTCAGTTCTCCTCCTCGCCCAGTGACGCGGTCACACGAGGGAGCGCGTACCGAACGTGGCTGACAGGCAACTTCGGCGATCCCGACTCCGCTGTGGCCAAGCAGCTGGGGCCGGAGCTGATGGACGCGACCCACTATTCCTGGTCCGACATCAAACGTATCCAAACCGACCCGGACACGAAGAAGCAGATCGACGACGCCAAGTCCGCCGAGTTCAAGGACGTCGCCAAGCAACTGAAACAGCAGGATCCGGCCGGCTACGAGGAGTTCGCCGGTCGAGGAGAGCGCACCGGGCCGGCACTGATGGGCGTGGTGGTGTCGCTGGCGATGAGCCTGTTCGTCGCCCTGTCGATGATCATGGTCCTGATCGCCAGAATGATGATGCAAGGCCTGGCCCTTGCCGCACCGCTGGCCGCGGTCGTCGGTGTGCTTCCGACGCAACGGTCGGTGCTGTCGCGGATGTGGGACCTGTTCGCGGCCGCGATCGTTGCGGTGGCCAAGTTCGTGATCGCCGGTGGCGTGATGACGATGGTGCTCGGCGCGATCGAAACCAACACCAACCTCGGCGCCGGTGCGCAACTCTTCTGGATCGTCGTCGCGACCGTCGTCGGCCTCGTCCTCACCCGGCCGCTGCACAGTTTCAAATCGATCGTGCCCGGCCTGGATCCGAACCGGTCCTATCTTCGTACAGCCCTGAACGGGGTCACGAACTACCTCGGCGTCCGCTTGGGCACCGAAAGCGCCCTCGACGACCTACCCCAGCTCGTGACGGCGACGAAGCCATCCGAGCCGACCGAGGGGCCAATGGCGTCGCCGAGTGCGCGGGAATCGCTGCCGGCCTTACCGAGTCCCGATTGGGACCGGTCGGAATCGACACGGATCGTCCAGATGGAGCAGCCGACACAAGCCGACAGCGCCGAGACCTCACCATCGCAGACCGAGCGCAGCTGGCCCGGTGTCGTCGCCTCCCGGCCGATGGCCCAACTACCCGCGTCACCGCGCCAGCTGGAAGCAGCCCCAGTTTCAACTGGAGTCAGCCGGCCGACGCTGACCGCTTTGCCGTCCGCGACGGCCGACCTCGACACCAGCAGGCCGAATCGGGGACCCGAGCTGCCGGGCGGATCCAGTGGCGAGGGCACGACAGAACCGGAATCGCCGAGCGGTGATCGGCCTCGATCCGACGGCGGCCCTGCCGAGAGTGGATCCGAGGTGGTCTACCCGACCGGGATTATCGTTGCTGACGACGAGATGGCCCTCTATCGGCGATCCCAACTCGATGCCGGAGACGGCGAAACCTACATCCCGATGGCCGAACCCGAGCTGGCCGAAGACGGCACCGAACACGCGCTCGTGACCTACCACAGCCACGCCGGAGCCGACGATGCGTCGACGTGACCTGCTCACCTACGACGTCGACCAGCGTCGCCGACCCCTCGCAGAGCTGAACCCGCGGCTCCTGGCGCTGCTGGCTGTCGTGCTGATCGTCGCTGCTCTGTTGGTGATCTGGACCGCGACCTCCGCTGGATCGGCCCCACGGCACACAGTGCCCGCCACGGCCGGCACTCCGACCACCCCGCCTGCTGCTTCGCGGCCAACGTCCGCGAGTCCATCGGCGGGTGTGTCGTCGGCACTGCCCACGCTGACTGGCTCCGACGCCGTCACCTCCCATGGCGCACCCGCTGGCAGCACGACCGCCGCCGCACGGTTCGTCGCGGCCTGGCTCGACGTCGCGCCCAAGACCAGGAAGGTGCAGCTGGAGCAGACCGCCACCGCCGGCCTGGCAGAGCAGCTGATGCTCACCTCGGCCGCCAACATTCCGAAAGCCAAGGCAGCCGGGTCGCCTCGCGTTGAGGATGCCTCGGAGTACAGCGTGCAGTTCCTCCAGGTGCTCACGGACGGGGTGCGGATCCGGATCTACCTCGTCGCCGATCCACAGGCCCGGTTCGGGTGGGTAGCGACGTCGGTCGAACAGGCGTGAGCCGTGGATCCCGCAACCGCGAAGATGGCGCTCCAGATCGCCGCAACCCTGGCCCGCAGCCGGACGTTCCGATATGTCGTAATCGCCTCGGTCCTTCTCACGATGCTGACCGGCGCCACCATTGTGCTGGGGCCGGGAATCCTGGTGACGGAGATCGCGGCAAGCATGCGTGGCAAGGGTGGCCAACAAGACAGCAGCTCCGCCGACGACTGCCCGGCACAGATCGGAGCAATAGCCGCACCAGCGCAGGGATTCACAGCCGAGCAGGTTGGGAACGCCAGGATCATTTGGACAGTTGCGCGGCAGATGGCTGACGGAGAACGAGGTGCGGTGGTCGGGATCGCGACCGCACTCCAGGAGTCGGCCTTGCGGAATCTTCCGTACGGGAACCTCGACTCCATCGGCCTGTTCCAACAGCGCGACTCCTGGGGCAGCACTGCCACGCGTCTCAACCCAGTCGATTCATCGAAACTGTTCTTCCGGGCGCTGAACAAGGTCAACGGCTGGCAGAAGATGGCCGTCGACGTCGCCGCGCAAAGCGTCCAACGATCCGCATTCCCGACCGCCTACGCCAACCAAGTGCAGGCATCGGTCAATCTCGTCACCTTCCTGGAGACGAAGTACGCACCCAGCTCCACCCTCGAGACGGCGACAGGATCGGGCCTCTGCGACGGGCAGACCGCAACGAGTACGAGTCTGGGCAAGATCGGCCTGCCAGTTGATCACTACGTGTTGACCGCCGGCTTTGGACAGTGCGGGTCCCATTGGGCCAACTGCCACACTGGGCTCGACTTCGCGGCCGCGACCGGAACTCCGATCCACGCGGTTATGGCTGGCAAGGTCGTCTGGACCGGCTGGGGCGGCGCGTACGGGAACCTGACCAAGATCCAACACCCCGATAACGTGCAAACCTGGTATGCACACCAGTCCGCGATCGAGGTGAAAGCGGGCGACACCGTGACAGCAGGCCAAACTATCGGACGCGTCGGCGCGACCGGAAACACCACCGGACCCCACGTCCACCTCGAAGTCCGCACCAACGGAACACCCGTCGACCCCAACAAATGGCTCACCGCCCACGGAGTGAAGCCATGACCGACGAAGGCCGGCCCAGCCGCTGGGAAGACCTGGCATTCGACGAGAACGGCCGCCTGATCGACGTCAACGGGCCCGTCGAGTTCGTCGAGTTCGGACCGCCACCGCCGATCACCTGGACGCCGATCATGGACCTGGCGAACGTCTTCGGCCGGAGGGCGGCAACGAGGAACTCTCGCGGCCCGATCTACGACCTCCGCGTCGCCTCGGAGGTCTTTGAAGACGCGGGTGGCTGGTACGTCCACTTGGTCGCGGAAGACCAATGGTGGAGTTGGGTAAACGTGCCTACCGATCTCAGACCCGAACGTCCTGGACGAGCCGTGTGCTGGCCGACTCGTCACGTATGGGTCGAGCAGCGGCAAGCTAAGTAAACGAATTTCATGCCCAGGCGACTGATGCCGTCCTCCTGGTTCCGCTGGCCTGGTAGTGCGTCCTCCCAGAACGACAGAACTCTGTGGCGGACCAGCACTATTGAAGGTATGGGATGAACTTTTTTATGAGTAGCACCAATATCGCACTCGGCACCGCCCCGACAAGTGGCGAAGCGATCCCGCCTAGGCGTTTTGATCGTTGGATATCGCTTACCGAGTCCTTCGCGCGTATGGCTTCCAATTCAAAGAACTTTGCGCTTGCCTCAAACAGTGTCCTTCTCGCAAGTCCGTCTGCCTCCATAACTATTGACATCATGTCGCTGAGCAGCTGGTCACGTGTCTGACGAAGCCACATAATGTGTCGCCATCGGGGATCGGTCTCTGGAGTTCTTTGCCAAGCCGTGATGACTCTTTGCACCGTGTCGTCAAAACCTTCAAACTTCATGTGATCTAATCGCTTGCAAAGTCGACCTAGTAGGAAGGCGGCTGGACACCGAATCCACCGCGTCAATGTAGAACTCGTGATATAGCTACGCATCCAGGATATATCGCGTGCCAATAGCCGCGCCGCGACGGGCACCTGCGAGATAGATACGGCAGTTGTGCGAACAACGGCCGACCAACCTGAACGTGTTTGCCACGTGTCAATCGAGGGAAGTGTGCGAAAGAGGCGCTCCGCGCAAACTAGAAGAAGTCGAATGATGTACGGTAACCGAATCAGGACATTGGGTGCCGGGCGATGTAGCGAACGTTCTTGTGCGACTTTCATGCTGAGTATGAAAGGAGCGTAAAGTGATGCGCGGCGGAGGAGTTGGACCTGTGTCGAGCAGTTGTCGATAAACTCTGCGGTTTGAGCAAGTCCGGGCATATTGGCCAGAGGAACAATCGACACCCATTGGTTCTGCAACTGAGTATCTAGTGTGCAAGCCAAATCATAAGCAGGAATGCTTACCGAGGAGCCTTGAGCGAGTTGCAATCCTCGGATCTCAAGGGATGCCCGCTCGCAATATCTTCTCTGCCACTCGAGCATGTGCTGCTCTGTTGCAATGCGACGTTGATCACCGCGTACCGCAGGACCGACATTCAAGCCCGCCATAATGAGTAATGCAAGCGGGATCAGGCAATTCACCGCTAACGAAGTCGTCCCGACTGTGATGTGGATGGCGAGCGGCCAGTCTTGGTTCCCCATAAAAAGAAGAGTAAGTACCACTGTTACGGGCATGCAGACTGTAGCCATCAATCTGAGACGGGCAGCCTGCGGTAGCAGAGGGTTTAGCATGAACGGAACGGAATATATACTGCCAAGCATGTAAAAGCAGGTGGCGACCAGCCCCGCAACCGAAAGGGCGGTCTCGTAGGTCGCGACGGGTCGCCAGAGAGTGATAGTAACGAGTAGTAAGGTCGCAACCAGCAGGTGCGCTATGGCCGCGACTGCGATCCGAGCCACCTGCTGCGCCGTCGACTTGATATAGAACTCACGTAGTATATTCGCCCCTACGATCGCCCATGACTCAGCCGCAGGATGCTCCTTTTTTATAATCGCGGAAAAGAACAGCCCAGCGATGACTGGTACGAGCCAGATTGCCAACAGTCCGTCGGCCCGGTAGTGTCCGGTCCAAACCCATGCAAGCGCGTAGAGGAATGTGCCAAGAACTATGCTGCTAAGAGTTTGATTTCCTAAAATGTCTGGCCATCGCGCATATCTCCGGAGCCTCCGTCGCAAGAGTCCGATACATATCAGCGCTGCGTAGATTACGCAGAAGTACGTGAATCGCAACCACATGTCTTGCGGCCCCCGTCCATCGTTACGATGGCTGACAGCCTAGGACGGCGGGCGCTCCCTTGGGCCGGAATCTGACGAGAATCCGAACGGATGGTTGCGCCGCGGAACACTAGGTGGACTCAGGCTTACGGGCCTTTGACGCAGATCCGGGTCTGTGGAGGTGCGCCGAGATCCATCCCGACAAACTTGTGGGGCGCCGCAGAGAGTGAACGTTAACTTGCAGTAGGCCGCCGTAACCCTGGTCTCGTGCCGACCCTGCTAGCCAACATGGTCGGTACTCTCTCTCACTTGGGTTTTGGGGGCTAGCGTGTCGGGCTGGCTGAGGACTTGGGCTGCCGCGTCGGGGGTCGGGATCCATGCCGCGAGCGATTGGGCGAATCAGCTGACCACAAAGAGGATGAGGCAGTAGCATGCTAGTTGCGTAATGATACGCGCAGCAAGCATTAGGAGGCGCTGTGCATTGGTTTTTCGACGGTCTAGGTACGCTGATCGTAGGCATAATCGTTGGCGGAGCTGGTGGCGGAGCCGCAGGCTATCGAATCGCAGCTCGACGCTATCACCAGCGCCAATCTGCCGGGGACAATGCTAATCAGATGCAGGTCGGTCGTGACTACGTTGGCCGCGATCGGTTGCGCGGCGCAAACAAGGCGGAACCTGATGATCCCACCCCGAAATAAGCAAAGTCAAAGTGCCGGAGATAATTCCACGCAGATTGTCGTCCAGGGTGATTATTATGCGGGCATAACAGAAGAACGTGCACGCGAGATAGCGCGCGGACTTATTCGCGACGCGCTGGAGAGCTTTACCGTCGAGGCGCGGGCCGAAGCCGAAAGGCGAATCGCGGCGTTCGACGAAAGGCTTATAAACTTGTTGGCTGAACAGGAATCTCTTCACGCCTTTAGAGAGCCAAGCGTGCAGCTTCTTGTAGCTAAGGCTCAAAAGAGCGCGGCTGGCACCGAAAGGGGGGACGACTACGAGCTTCTTGCGCGACTTCTCGAGGACCGGATTGAGCGCGGAAGCAGTCGGACGGTTCGCGCTGGCATTGATCGAGCGGTAGAGATTGTCGACAAACTCGATGACGATGCACTGCTGGGGTTGACCGCGTTCCATACCTTCTTGATGCTCTATCCGGTCAGCGGCAGTGTGAATGTTGGCATCGGCGTGATGGAGAAGATTGCCTCAATTTTCGACTGGGACCGTATGCCTAGCGATGCGGGATGGTTGGATCATCTCGACATTTTAGACTGTGTGCGTACCAACCAGGTTGGATCGCTAAAGAAGTTTATTCCGTTCTTTTCTGAGCGTGTCCCCGGCTACTTTTCACACGGGACGATGGCGAACTCAGAAGTCTTCCGCGACGTTGCGAGGATTTGTGGCGAGCATAAAGTTGGGATTCCTATCACCGAGCATGAGTTGAAAGAAGGGTTCGTCCGCTTCCCCGCAACAGGGCTTGGCGCCTGGAGTGCGAGCATCGAACAAGCAGATGTCCCGGTGGTCGTGCGCGGCGCGTTGGTGGAAGCGGCGAAGCTTCTAGGTGTCGACGAGGTCGACGAAAGTACCTTTGGTCGGTTTAGCGAACTGGTGGATGAAACTGCGCCGATGTTCCGCCGGGCGATCACCTGGTGGGACTCGATTGCTGGCGCCGTTTCAGTGACATCCGCGGGTTCTGTGGTTGCGCGAGCGAATGCGAAGAGACTGGACTCATCTGGGGTGACGAGTCCTCTGTGGAATTGACGTTGAGCCGCGAGGACCGGAGCGGAGCGAAGCGAGCACCGGACCGCAGCCGCCGGCGCGGAGCGCCGGCCTTGATCCAATAGAGCTAGCTTCAGCAATTTGGGTGTCTTGCTGGCGGGTCACGGTCATGCAGCGGGGCTTTGGCGAGTGACCTGAAAGAGCTTCTGTCGGTTGGCGCAACGAGCGGGTGATCGACATCCCGGTCTGGGCCGTCCCATCAGGTGTTCGGGATCAGGTGCGGTTGCGGGGGAAGAAACCCGCCTGCTGGTACGACCTTGGTCGTGTCTCAGGCGGCGGGTGGAGACACGTGCAACGTGGACGAACGGGACTGGCGCGACGAGGCGAGGCTCCGCCAACTTTAGAGGTCACGATTTTCGCTTTCGGCATGCGCGGGGGTCTGGCCGTTTCTTGGGGCGGGTGTAGTTCGGCCTACGTCCCGAACGAGCAGGCGTGCCTCGTTCGCCAGCGACGCATCTTGTTTCCGAAGCCGAACGGTCTGGAAGTAGCACCACACCGCAAGGGGAATCAGGGATATGGCCCAGATGACCCCGATGGCGAATAGGATCAGGTACCAAGGTGAGAGCTCATTGGCCGCCGGTGCAGTTGCGTTCCCGATCATGGTCAAGAGTGCCAAGCCTGCGAGCCAAATGCCGACCATCATCCACGGGGGCCAGTAGCCTTTGATCTCAATCCCCATATCTCGGTAGCGCATGCGTCTTTTCCTCCGCTCATAGTCCGCATTGATGACCCCAGCACAGAAGAGCAGTGGTCCAACTAAGAAGAGCAAAATCACTGCCGTCAGCATCGCCCATTCCGGTAACCTGGCCGTTGGGGTGTCGTGCGGATGAATGATAATTGCAATCGAGCCGACAAAAAGCAAGATCAAGACTGGGCTCAGAAACGAAGACACCGCAAGTGTGGTTAGTCGCGAACTGAGGGGTGCTTGGAGTATCCGCGTGTTGAGGGGACGTTGGTACGAGGCCCGTTGCTCAAGTTCTATCTTGTGACTTAGAAACTCTCGCGGAGCGGTATTTCGTCGGATTGCGCCGAGGGCGGACCTAGCAAGTTCGCGTAGAAACGCAAGCATTAGGAGCGCCACGAGGATGCCAGCAACTCGAAGACCGATGTAACCGTCGTGTACGTTTGTTAGTTGTTCCTGTGGGCGTGGACTGGTTGGCAAGAAGTACCATTCGGCAAATCCCAAGATAGCGACAACCAGAAGCGTTACAATGAGAGCCCGTTGCTGGCCCGGATGTAAGAGGCCACCGAATCCCGAGTGTACGTTTTCTTTACGGATAGCATCTACAAGTACAATGGTCGGGCTCAGGGTTATCGCGACGACTGCCGCGACGAACATGATCGTCGTCACGAATGTTCCAGTAACCTCGATCTGATCGCGAAAGATGACCTTAGCGCCCGTGATAAGCAGAATGCCCGTAAGAGTTACCAGCATACTCATAACACTGTGTCTCTGAGAGCCGGCAATGACCTCTTTGATGTTCTCTCTGAGTCCTGCCCACAGAATGTGCTTATGTCGCCATGCCGCGGAACGCATTGCTGTCTTGTAGGCCCTGACTATCGGAAGCGTCGCCGTATCGTTGAGAGTACTGTCGAAGGTGAAACATTCTTGGGAGACAATTTCCGCGGCACGCGCATCCAGCGAAGCCATCGTCTCCGTAATGTCATGGCTAGAGACAGATTTCCGCCTCAGATGTGCCACAAAGCGTGTTTGATTGGCGGATGCCTCGGTATCCTGGCTGATTACGCGAGTGAGAGATTGTACAGATTCATTTAGGCGTTGTCTCTGAAAGTCGCTCAAGATCCTGAACTCTTCGGACGGACGGTACAGCAACATATCGCGGATAGCTCGGCTGGTGTATATTTTGAAGCTTCCTTCGTCGTACGTCATTGCTACGCAGGTAACGTACACGGCGCAAAGGATCGTCGCGTAGGTGCAGGATAGAGTGACTAGAAAGTCCCAAAAGCCATTCATGTTTGGCTTTAATCTCCGATCTCTTGGTGGATCGATGGTAGGCAGGCTAATGCTGGGTCATGCCGTGCCTGTTCCACCAGGGCAAGTCAACGTAACTACCAAGGGTCGGTTGGCCGGCCGACGAGTCGGGAGCAGCATCCGTTTGTGAGTTTTCCACGTTCTCCGGTGTTCACACAGGCGATCCGCTGAAATAGGCGTATCGGCTCCGTCGTATGTAGGTACCGGATTCGGCCCGGAGTTCAGCTGGGCCGGGTACGTGCCGCTGCGCCGCGGGCGGGTGGCGAGCCACTGTGATTCCTGCGGTGATGAACCTAGTTGGCGCTCCGAGGGTGCCCAAGTTCCACGGCGGATCTGCGCTTACGATCCAGTCTTGACTTGTGCCGTTTCTGTCCTTGGGTAGGAAAGTGTATCGAATCGTTCGAACTGGGCGCGCCTTGGCTGACGGACGGGTACCGGACGGGTCGCGGCTACTGTTGCCAGGTGAGCTTCGATGGCTAGGCCGGTTTGGTCCGTGGGCGGGCAAGGTTAGCGTCGATGGATCGGACCAGGTCGATGACGGCGCCGATCCATGGCCAACGCGCCGATGCTTTAGGCGGAACTGCACGCAAGCAGGTTCTAACGATGTTTGGCCACGGATTCGCCTCCCGGCTCCTTGTAGGGGCGGTGGTGGGTAGTCCACGATCCGACTGCGACGGGCGCATCTGCGGGTCGTAGGGCCCCGGGACCCCTCGTCTATGGGAACCCTGTCTGAGGGAGCAGTGTGGATTGTGTTTGAGGGTCGTCCGACCTTCGTGCTCGTCGCTGGGCCGCGGCGGGTCGATAGGCTGGTGCCAAACGAGAGGAGGGATGGATGACAGCTACTGCGATCGAGTGGACGGACACGACTTGGAACCCAGTGACGGGGTGTGACCGGGTTGCTGCGGGCTGCGACAATTGCTATGCGCTGGCGCTGGCGCGGCGGTTGAAGGCCATGGGCGTGGAAAAATACCAGAATGATGGAAATCCGATCACGTCCGGTCCTGGCTTCGGTGTTACTATTCACCCGCCGGCGCTCACGTTGCCGATGAAATGGCGAAAGCCACGGATGGTTTTTGTCAACTCGATGTCGGATCTCTTTCACCCGAAGGTCCCCGTCTCCTTCGTGAGAGATGTCTTCGACGTCATCCGCGAAACGCCCCAGCACACGTACCAGATTCTGACGAAGAGGGCGCGGCGGATGGCGAGGCTGTCGGGGCGACTGGACTGGCCCGACAATATTTGGATGGGAACTTCGGTTGAGAATGTAGCCAGCACGTCGCGAATCGACGACCTGCGAACTGTTCCGACGAGGGTCCGATTCCTGTCGTGTGAACCACTGCTAGAGGCGCTCCCCGATCTCGACTTGGATGGCATTGGTTGGGTCATCGTGGGCGGCGAGTCCGGCCCACGAGCACGACGAATTGATAGCAATTGGGTTCTCGATATTCGTGACCAGTCTGTGGTGGCGGGTGTGCCGTTCTTCTTCAAGCAATGGGGAGGCCTTACGCCCAAGCAGCACGGACGCCTTCTCGAGGGTCGGACTTGGGATGAGTACCCTGGCTCGCACCGAGGGCATCCTGAGGCTGCGCAGTGCCGGTGAAGGGTGAAGTGCCGTGGGACAAGGCCCCGCACACCGATGCTAAGCACCGCATCTATCGCGCGTACCTCGACAAGTGGTATCCGATCTTGCTCTCGGACAACGGCTATCCCTCAGTGACGTATGCCGAGGGGTTCGCCGGTCCCGGCGTCTACAAAGACGGTAGTGCAGGATCTCCCATCATCGCGATCCAAGCTCTTCTAGAGACCCCCCAATTGGCCGGCACGGAGAAGACAACCCGGTTCGTATTCGTGGACGACGACCCCAGGTGCGTGAAGCTCCTGGGAGACGAGTTGCGTCGTCGGTTTCCAGATCGTCCAAGGCCTCACGGTCTGATGCCGGTCTCGGTCGCGGAGGGGCCCTGCAGCGACGCCTTCGAGCCAGCGCTAGAGGCCGTCGGTGCTTGGTACCAGCCGATCCTTGCTGTTTTCGATTCCTGGGGGAACGCGCCAGTTCCATACAGATTGATCAGGCGGTTGGCCCAAAACCCAAGCTCGGAAGTGGTGGTGACGTTTATGCCCCAGCACTTCATTCGCTTCGTGAGTCAGCTGAGCGAGGATACCGATGGTGTCTTCGGACACGACTCGAGTTGGCGCGCCGTATCAGATATTCCTGATGGGAGTAAGAAGAAGGCCTTCTTACTCGGTCGATACCGATCGATGCTCGCTGAAGCCGGGTTTCGGTTTCTTCTAGACTTCGAGCTGGTCACCGTTAAGGGCGAGAGCCTTTACCTGGTCTTTGGGACGAATCATCGCCGTGGCCTGGAAAAAATGAAGCAGTCTGTGTGGGAGGTGGACAAAGTACAAGGCATCGGGTTTCGCGACCCTAAGGATGAGTATGAAGAGGCCCTGTTCGACCTTACTGACCCGCAGCTTGAGCCGTTGGAGCGGATGCTGGTGACCAGGCTGGCTGGAGCGGGGCAGATCAGAGTTGAGAATCTGCGCGAGTGGGCACTGTTCTCCACCGTCTATCGGGAGCAGCACGTGATCCCGGCGCTGACCAAGCTCCGTAACAGAGGACAAGTTGAGTGCGATCGCACCCGCATTGAGCGCGCAGCGCTCGTTCGCCTGGTTTGACTCTACAGTCGGTGTACGCCCATGTTGCAAAAGATGGTGTCGCCAGCTGCACCGATCAGAAGTGCGCTCAGCCAGTCCTCTCGGGACCAGTTGGCGCTGATCGACTGCGCATTCGATTGCAGGAATCGTTGGACGCCTGATCCACCGCTGGCGGCATGGACTCTCAGCATCTCGTCCCGCCGGTCTTGCATCTCAACCTGTGCCCGTCGTTCGTAACGTCCGGCAAGGTCGAGGCTTACGAAGTGGGCTTCAATTGCGTCCCACCACCACGGATCGATCCCTGAGGGAGCCCGCAGGAAAAACTTGAAGGCGACACTCGACGCTCTCAGCACTGGCCGTGACACCAGGAATTCTTCCATAGGGTAGCCGGAAAAGTAGAGATGCAGTCGTTCGTGACCAGCGACGAGCCCCTTGTTGGTTTGCTTTAGCGTGTTGCACCGAGAACAAACCGGGGCCAGGTTAAGTCGGAGAATTGAGAATTCCGGATAGTCTTCCTTCTCCAAGATGTGATCGAGTGTGGTCGCTTCTTCCAGGCGACAGTAAGGACAGCGGCCCCACTTGGTACTTTCCAGAATCTCGTTGCGTATCCTGTCACAGGACGCGTTCTTGTCGAGCTTGCGGTAGTTTTCGCGAAGAATGACCCGGTCGGTCGCCTTGAAGTTCGCAGCGCTCAGCGTCCTCCCGTTGCCGGCATGGCTCACATACCTTCCGTAGGCCTTCGCCACATCCGTCTTGAGGACTCCTAGACGCGCCTTTGCGGCTGCCTCTCGGTGGTCGGCTACGTAGTCATAGTCATCGAGTGGATCCGCACTGGGAGCGTTGGCGTTGTACATCAGATGTCTGACGAGTCTTCGTCCATCCGTGCCTCGGTCTCCATCACAATGGCGAGGGCTTGAGCGGATAGACCCTTTGGAAATATATGTCGGAGTCCATCAGATCCATGCGTGACGGCTAGCTGACGTAGTACACCCTCATAGTCGGATTCCGCGTTGTCTAGATTGAACACGGTCCGAGTGAGAATGCCGACGTTCTCACCGAAAGTCTCGAGCGGCGGACGTTCGACCGTCGTTCGATCGCCATACCGTCGCAAGACCTGTACGTACTGAGCAGCTACCTCTTGCAAAACCACCGGCGAGTGCGTGGCAACGACAGCAAACGAGTTCGTCTCGATTAGCGCCTCCGACACCCCCTTCATTAATGCCGCAAGTAGCGGAGGGTGCAAATGGCTCTCAGGCTCATCGATCAGAACGAGTGACTTGTTTTCTAGCTGAGAGACCAACTGAACGACGATGTTGAGGCTGATCTTGTGGCCTGTGCTGAGCGAATCAAACACGGGTCGCCAGTGCTCACGTCCGGCGCGGAAGTCAAGGGCTAGCGCTGAGGTTTGGAATGAAGGCTCGCGCAGCATGGGCGCGAGGGCGCTATTGAGAGACGCCCAACGATCGTTGGTTCTGAGTCGATCTAGGGCGCGCTCCAACTCTTCGGCAATTTCGGCCGGCGACCGGAGTTGGCTATTCTGACTATTGTCTGTGACATCCCGGAGCCCTCGGTAGACGTACTGGTCCGTATTTCTCGGTATCTCGAAGGTGTCGAAGGCCGAGTACGAGATGGCGACCACGCGACCAAAGGGAATGTCGGAGGGCGAGAAGCGGCCATATTGCTTCGCAATTTCTTGGCGCCGCGTCCGATCCCGCCAGGCTACGTGCGAGAGGTTCGCCATGAGGCGGGTTTTTCCGACGCCGTTGTAACCGATAACAGCGTTGATGCGTGACGGGATGTCATCAGTGTTGCCAAACCTGAACTCAGCTGTAAAGGTGGTTCCTCCGACGTCTGTTTCGAAGTCGAAGCTGAGCTCGCGTGACACCTGTAGTCCAAGCAGAAGGTCATGGGCGTCACTGATCGCGCGGCGCGCCCCTCCTTCGCGAAGCAGCGATGTCCCATATGCCTCCTCGCTCGAGAACCGATCCCGACGCTCGTCGTCTAGGACGACATCACGCATGCGCGCCAAGTAGTCGAAGACCTCCGCCTCCGGTAGAGAGGCAACGAGCGTCTCGTAGTAGGACGTAGTTTGACCGAGGGAGCAGTAGTCATCTGCGAGCTGTAGCTCCCCGTCCGGGAAGAAGGTCGACTTGTCGGCCCCACCCATCCCGAGCCGCATAACCTTCACGCCACCGATCTCGACGACCTGGTCGGCGCTCAGGTGGAGTTCGGCTTGAAACATCGTCTTGAAGCCAAAATCGTCCCACCGGTCGCTGCGAAGCAAGACGCTGGGGTATGTCAAGTACCCAGGCGTTGCCCACCGTTCGCTCGTGACGAAAGTCCTCATCGATGGCTAGGTTACGACGAGGCGCTGTTGTTCGGAGGAATATCTGGGCGCTTGTGGTCATAAGCTGATCGGAGCAGGCTTTGTCGGCTGTTCCTCTGGGGTGCTTCAGAGGCCACGTTGACCTCCTCCACGAGTCTTCAGGGATGTCGCACCTTCTGGCTGGAATGGGGTGACGCTTGATGACGGAATTTAGCCGATATACCGGGTAGGTCGTACCCACATCGACGCTTTCGGGTAAGGATCCGTCTCTTGGACGATCTGGCCGATACAGTCGCGACCGGTGCTTGGGCGCGGTGGCATGGCGGATCGGACGGTCTCGCGTCGGTCGATCCGAGGGTGTCGCTGACGACTACTGGCGGGTGCGTGGCTACGCGTACAGCTACGTTCCGGAGCCGCGCTGCGACATTCCGGCTGTGCTGGGAGCTGGCTGGTCTTGATCGGGCCACGGAGTGGGATTCAGCTGTGGAATCCTTGAGATTCGAGGTAGTCCTCGACTGCTGGTGCAAAGCCGTACGGGACGTACTCTTTGGCCTCGGGCGGGGTCACCCACGCGACGGCGGCAAGTTCCTCGGTGTCGGTGACGTGGGCGTCGCCCGAAACGATGTCGCAGGCGACGTACGCCATGCGACGTCCCGTGTTCGGGTGGATGCGTACGCCGAGGAGTTTCACGGCGTGAACGGTGAGCCCGACCTCTTCGCTGGTCTCTCGGACGGCGGCCTGCTCTGCCGATTCCCCGGCCTCGACCTCACCTGCCGGGAACTGCCAGGAGAGATTTCCTTCGCGCACCTTTCGCTGCGCCAGGAGCAGCTTTCCGTCTTGCAAGATGATCGCGGCGGAGATGGCCGGACGTTCTTCGGCTGGCGTGGTCATGAGGCCTCCTTGATGGCGTCGAGCACGGGCGGATAGATGCGATCAGTTGGGATGAACTTGGTTAGCTGGGTAGTCGGCACCCAGCGGACGTTGATGTTCTCGAATGGATCGCGGTTCTCCGGTTCGCCGGCTAGGTATTCGCAGAGTAGATAGACACAGTAGACGCCGGTGATGGGGTGGATGCGGCTGCCGAGCTGGCCGCGCACTTCGCAGTCGATGCCGGTCTCGGCGAGGGTTTCGCGAACTGCCACGGCCTCTGGGGATGACTGGGGCTTCACTACCCCAGCAGGGAACTGCCAGGAGGCCGATTCGGGAGTCCTCGGTCGGACAAGGAGGATGTCGGAGCCCTTGAGGACGACGGCGAGAGCCGCGCTAAGTGCGACAGCTGATGTCGTTTGCTCGTCGTCCGCGTAGAACCGCTCCCGCTGTTCTGGGGTTGCCGTTTCGAGGGCGTGATCGAGTAGCTGCTGGATCATCGGGCGGGGAACTAGGTCGGGATCGTGGTGCCACCGGGCGACGGTGCGCGGTGCGACGTTGAGATGTTGGGCGAAGTCCTCGATCGAGTGTCGTAGGGCATCTTGCAGGCGGGTGGCGGTGCGGCCATTCCATCGCTGCGTGCCGGTCATATCGCTGTCCTAGTGATGTGTCACTGACGGCTGAGTGTCGGGGACATGTCACGGCTGGTGCAGCGCAGAGTCATAGCTACGCCGAGCTGTCGGGACTTGCCTTGGATGCATGAGATTCGAGATCGGAAGTTCGGCTCTCCAAATTGTCCAGTCGTTCGCGGATCGCGCGCAACTGTTCGGTGAGGGGTTCTTCCTCGCGGGTCGGAACGGCCAGGACGCGGGTGCGAGCGCCGCGGTTCGTGGCGACGACGCCTTGCTCGCGGAGCGTTCGGAGAGCCTGCTTCACCGTCATGTGCGAGACCTGGAACTCGTCGGCCAGGCTGGCGATCGTTGGCAGCTCGTCCCCGACTTGGATCTTTCCGTCGCGAATCTGCGAACTCAGCATCGCCACCACATGGCCATATCGGGTCGAGTTCGCAGGAGGCACAGCACAAATCTTAGCGAGAAGGCTAGACAAGTTCATCCGTATGTGATAAGCCAAAGTAAGCTAGCTTAATCGAGAGGAGTAGGTCATGTCAGTTCAGGGTCCGTTCAAGGTGGAGTGCGGTGAGGTGTTCCCGCACGGCGTGGGTGTGGTTGGCGCTGTGGCGCCGTTGATTGACTTCGACCGGTCGACGCCTGAGAACCGTGTACAAGCGCGCGACAAGGACACCGGCCTGCCGGTGTGGACCGTCGATGTGATGGATTTCGACCCGGAAGCGCGCGAGCGCACATTCAAGGTCAAGATCGCGGCGGAGGTGCAGCCGGTTCCTCCTGACGCCATCGATGGGGTCCCTGTGCGGCCTGTTCAGCTGGATGGGCTGACGGTGACTCCGTATCAGAAGGAGGTCGGTAACGGTCGGCAGCGGATCGCGTATTCGCTCCGCGCGGCTGGCATGTCGACTCCTCGGTACGGCTCGAAGTCCGTATCTGCGGTCAGCACTTCAAGCCAGGGTGCATCGAAGGCGGCGTGATGATGGCCGAGGAACTGGCGGCATCTGTCGCCGGGCTGCGCGCCTGGGCGAGAGGCTCCTATGCCGAGGAGGCAGCGGTGGAGCTTCTCGCGAGGGCATTCGGCGGCAGGTTCGCGTCGTCTAGCTGGCCATGGGTCAGACCGTGTGATCGATCCGGCTGGTTCTGGCTGGACCCCGGCGGGATCTGGGCTGGCGCGGGGATGCTTTCGGGCGGAGAGCGCCGTCTGCTCAACGTGGTCGGAGCGCTCGTCGGGGGTCAGCCTCTTAGTGATCTTGGCGGCACTCTTGCCGGTCTGGATCGGCGGAATCTGGAGTTGATCTTGGCGGCATTCGCCCATCCGGGTGGATCCCATAAGGAAGTCCTGCTGATCATCACCGATGGTGAGCCGAGTTTCCAGCGCGTCGGTCCTGTGGTGGATTGGCCGCCTGCGGTCGACCGGATGGCATCGTGATCATGGTTGCGAAAGGACGGATCGCCCTATCCGTGAGCGCTTCCCATATTTCCGGAGAGGCCCGGAATCGCACGCTGCCCGCGCGGCGAGGCGTGTCATGGGCGGCCTGAAGGTTCTGTTCCTGCTATGCGTCGCCGCTGTGCTCGTCACCGGCTGGACACTGGGATCTTCATGGTGGTGGCATCCCTGTGGAGAGCTCCTCGCACTCGCAGCGTCGTTGGCGATCTGGCGGTGGCAGTCGCCCGCGACGTTTGATCGGATGATCCGATTCCCGCTGCGCGCGAGGTGGCGTAATCACCGGATCTACGATCCGCGCTGGGACGTGGCGATGGAGTCAGCCGGCTTGACGTCCGGAGCGTCGGGCGAGCGAGCAGTCCCGCGGCGTGGCCGAGTCCGAAGCTCGTCAATGGTCGATCAGATCCACGTCGAGCTGCTGCCGGGGCAGACCCTGGAGGACTTTGCGGCAGTCGGAGATCGGCTTGCCCAGACCTTCGGCGCCTTGGACTGCCGAATTCACAGCGTGCTTAGGCGTCCACACCACATCGAGATGTGGCTACTGATCAAGGAGCCACTCGAGAAGGTCGTCGCTCCGTTCCCGACTACCGTCGCCGATCTGGCCATAGGTCTGCCGGTCGGAAGGGTCGAGGACGGCCGGGTGCATCGCATGCCGATCATCGGTACGCACGTCTTGATCGTTGGTGCGACTGGCGCGGGCAAGGGATCGGTGCTCTGGTCGGTGCTCCTAGCGCTTCAGCCGGCCATCAGCGGCCGGCTTGTGCGAGTGTGGGCGATTGATCCCAAGGGTGGCATGGAGCTGGCGCTCGGCGCCGGACTCTTCGATCGATTCTGCTACGGCGATTCGACCGAGGCGACCTATGAGGAGACGTTCGCCCGACTGCTGGAAGACGCTGTCGTGATCATGCGCGACCGACAGGATCGGCTGCGAGGCATCGCTCGACTTCACGAGCCTACGACTGACGAGCCACTGATCATGGTGGTGATCGACGAACTGGCCGCACTGACGGCATGGGTGACCGACCGGAACTTGAAGCGACGGATCGAAGGATCGCTTGGTCTGCTGCTGTCGCAGGGCCGTGCGGTCGGCGTCGTGATCATGGGTGCGATCCAAGATCCGCGGAAAGAGGTACTGCCAATGCGCGATCTCTTCCCGACTCGGATCACGCTCCGCGTGAACGAGGCCGAGCACGTGACCTTGGCTCTGGGCCCGGGGGTGCGAGCACGAGGCGCTCTGGCCGACCGCATTCCTGAACAGCTTCCTGGCGTCGGCTACGTGATCGTTGATGGTCTGGCTGTTCCGCGACGAGTGCGCTTCTCGTACGTCTCAGATTCGGACATTGAGGCTGCATGCCGCAGGCATTCGGCGACTTTAGCCACCACGGAGGCCGTATCGTGATCACAGCGCTCCGGCCGACGTCGCAGATGGCCTATGAACTGGCAGTGGATCAGAAGGTTTGCGTGCGGCCTTTACTGCGTCAGGTCGTTGACCGGTCAACCGGCGAAACGGCCGTAGTGGCGCTGCCATGTGGCGCGACGCGCGAGTCGGTTTGCCCTTCGTGTGCGGACAAGGCGCGTCGGCTACGGATCCAACAGTGCGCTGAGGGGTGGCATCGCGAGGACGAGCCGGAGGTGGAATCGACGGAGCTGGGCGATGGGGGAGCTGACGCCGACACTCACGACGGCTCAGAAGATGATCAAGCGAGTGTTCGGCGGGTGCGATCAACGAGGCGTCGGCAGGACGCTGCCGATCTGCCGCGAGTGCAGATGGAGGACCGGACGGTCGGTCGAGTCTTCCAGGCACCGGACGGGCGTCGTTACCGGCCGAGCATGTTCGTGACGCTGACACTGCCGTCGTACGGCAAGATCAAGAGCAATGGTGCACCCGTCGACCCCGGCACCTACAACTACCGACGTGCCGCACTTGATGCGCTGCATTTTGCCAAGCTCGTTGATCGGTTCTGGCAGAACCTTCGGCGATGCTCTGGTTACAAAGTTCAGTATTTCGCTGCCGTTGAGCCGCAGAAGCGCCTGGCGCCTCATTTGCATGCGGCGGTTCGGGGTGCGATCCCGCGAGAGATCATCCGTCAGGTGGCAAGGGCTACTTACGTCCAGGTGTGGTGGCCGCAGTTTGATCAGGCCATCTATGTGGACCGGCTGCCGGTCTGGGACGGATCTGATTATGTCGATCCAGACACCGGCGAGTTGTTGCCGACTTGGGACGGGGCTCTCTCCGCACTGACCGACGAGGACCGGGCAGCTCACGTGATGCGTCTCGGCAACCGGCTCGACATCGCTGGCATCATCGCTCCGAGTGCAGACGCGGACCGGGCGGTGCGCTATCTGACCAAATACCTGGCGAAGTCGATCGCGTCGACCTACTCGGCCTCGGACGGTTTCGATCCCGATTACGAGGCGCACATCGATCGTTTGCACGAGGAGCTGCGATTCCTTCCGTGTAGTGAACACTGTGCCAATTGGTTGCGCTATGGAATTCAGCCGAAGGATGCCGTGCCGGCGCTCCGGCCCGGTGCGTGCGGATCGAAGGCTCACGACCGGGAGAACCTCGGCGTCGGTGGTCGGCGGGTGCTGGTGTCTCGGCAGTGGTCGGGCAAGACGCTTGGCGAGCATCGTGCCGATCGGGCCACGGTTGTGCGGGAGGCTCTGCTCAACGCCGGGATCGTCGCCCCGGAGATCGAGCGCCTCGCCGCATCGGTCACGTTGACAGATGGAGAGCCTCGCTTTGTCTGGCAGGACACGAAGGCAGACGAGGCCACCTATGCGCGGGTGATCTTGGAGTCGGTGGAGGAGCGGGCGCGGTGGCGTCAGCAGTATGAGGCTGCGAAGTCCCGTTCGGCAATTCTGGTGGGCGCTGGGGGTGGCCCGAGTGGGTGAGCTGTGTTGTGGGCGTCCATTCTGCTGCGGCCTCCTCGATGGCCAGCTGATCTTGATTCTCAGGTCGGGGGTCAAGGGTGAGCGCCGCGAATCCGGAGGACACGAAGTGCCCTTGACGCCTGGCCTGAGAACCAAACCCTTGTTTCTTCGGGGAGGCCGCGACCTCCTGGACTGTGCGGAAGGCAGATGATCATGGTTGTTGATGGGGATGTTTCGTCGCAGCGTCTTCTGCTGCGCGTGGAGGAGGCGGCGGATCGATTGGGGATTGGCCGGTCTCTGATGTATCGGCTGGTGCTGTCGGGTGAGGTTGAGTCGATCCATGTCGGTCGGCTGCGGCGTGTTCCGGCGGAGTGCCTGGAGGATGCTGTCGAGCGATTACGGAGGGAGCAGCGAACTCATGACGAGGTCGCGTAACCCGAACCGGACGTCGAGCGTGTACCAGGGGACGGACGGCTGGTGGCATGGTCGGGTGACGGTCGGCTACCGCGCGGATGGGAGGCTTGATCGGCGGCATGTTCAGGGGCCGACGAAGGGTTCGGTGGTGGGCAAGGTCCGTGATCTTGAACGGAATCGTGATGCGGGACAGGTCCGTAAGGCCGGCCAGCGGTGGACGCTCGCCGCCTGGCTCGAACACTGGCTGGAGCACATCGCGGAGCCCAGTCTGCGTCCGACGAGTTTTGCCGCGTACAGGACCGCTGTGTACAAGCATCTGATTCCACGGTTGGGCGGGCACCGGCTGGACAGGCTGGAGCCGGAGCATCTGGAGCGTCTCTATCGAGAGATGATCAAGGGTGGTGCCAAGCCCGGCACGGCGCATCAGGTTCATCGGACGGTTCGCACGGCATTGGGCGAGGCGCAGCGTCGAGGGCATGTGGCTCGTAACGTCGCGGCTCTGGCGAAGCCTCCGCGGGTCCAGGTTGAGACGGTGCAGCCGTACACAGTGGATGAGGTGCGAGCGATCCTCGCCGCGGCCGGCAAGCATCCGAACCGGGCCCGCTGGGCGATCGCCCTCGCTCTTGGCTTGCGGCAGGGTGAGGCGCTGGGTCTGAAGTGGGCAGACGTTGACCTTGATCATGGACTGCTGCATGTCCGGTCGACCCGGGTTCGGCCGATCTATGCGCACGGCTGCGACGGCACGTGCGGCAAGAAGCCGGGCTGGTGCCCGCAACGGATCCTGGTGAACGGGACGTCCGGTCTGACGAAGTCCGATGCCGGCCGGCGTGCCGTTGGTCTGCCGGACCAGTTAGTGCAGTTGCTTCGCGACCAGCAGAAGGAGCAGTCAGAGATGCGTCAGCGGGCCCGGCAGCTGTGGGAGGACGGGGACTGGGTGTTCACGTCGCCGACCGGTGCGCCGTTGAATCCGAATTCGGACTATCACCGGTGGAAGGCGTTGCTGAAGGAGGCTGGGGTGCGGGATGCTCGGTTGCATGACGCGCGCCATACGGCGGCGACGGTGTTGCTGGTCTTGGGGGTGCCGGAGCGGACGGTGATGGGGATTATGGGCTGGTCGAGCACTGCGATGGCGGCCCGGTATCAGCACGTGACGGACCCGATTAGGAAGGTCGTAGCGGGTCAGGTTGGCGGTCTGTTGTGGGCTGCTGAGGCGCCTTCCGAGGACCCAATTGAGACTAGAAGTGAGACTACGAAGGTTTCGGGGCGGTGAGCCGGGATGACCCGTTCGAGCGTTTCCCCTAGTCAGATGGGCGGAGGATACGAGATTCGAACTCGTGAGGGCGTGAACCCAACCCGCTTTCCAAGCGAGCGCCATAGGCCTCTAGGCGAATCCTCCTCGACCGTCCTCGAGAGCACGGCCGAGGAGCAAGATTACAGGCCGGAGCAGGCTCTGTGCGAATCGGCGCCCGGCTGCCGTAGGCGGGGATCAAGGGCCCGAGCCAGCTGGCGAGAGGTCACCAGTGCCGGTGCTCGAACCTTTGGTCGAGTCGGTTCATCCGGACCTCGAAACGCTGCGTCCGACCGTCCCAGCGCTGCTGCCGGGCGGCGAGCCGCCGCTGCCGGCGGTCATGGCCCGCCCCGCCGCAGCCGCCCATCAGCAGCGGCACGAAGAGCACCCACCACAGGTTCCAGCTGGAGGCGAAGCAGACGATGATCGCCGCCGCCCAAGCGAGTGCGGACGCCGTCCGCCATCCGGCGGAGGACCGGATCGACTCGGTTGGCTTGGGCGCGGGCGGCGCGACAACGGTGCGTTGCGGGGCCGGCTCGGAGCGTACGGTCGGCAGATCCGGTCGGGGAGCGGGCAGGTCGACGAAGAGCGGCTGGAGGTCCTCGGCATACCGGGCGGTCAGTGCGGTCTCGATGCGATGGTCGAATTCGACCGGGTCCAGCCGGCCTGCCGCCATGTGTTCACGCAGGCACTCGGTGGCCTGGTCACGTTCACGGTCACCGATCCGTACGGTGCCCGGCGTCTGGAATGAGGAACTCACCCATCCAGTGTCGGTCCCGCACGGTTCGTACGGCTATGGCTTTTGTCACCGGTCAGGGAGCTTTCAGGGTCAACCCACAGGTGGCTGGGCGGGCCCGGAGTCACCCTGGTCCAGCTGCCGCTTGCGCTCGGCCTCCAGCCGCTCCCGCTCGGCATTCTCCTGTGCCCGCCGGCGTCCCCAGATCGAGCTCACGATGATCGGGATGAAGATCAAATACCACGGGTGCCAGCGCAGCGCGAAGAGCGCGATCAGCGTGATCGGCCAGATCGCACCGGCCACGACGTCCATCGCTCCCCAGACCCGCTTGCTGACCGGCACGGCCGGAGTGGCCGGTTGTGGCTTGGCCGGCTCCACGGCCTGTCCCGGCGATCGGGGTGTGGGGGAGGGCAGGTCGGTGAAGAGCCGGTCGAGGTCGGCCTGCGTCTTGGCCTGCAGCGCCGCCGTCAGCCGCTCGTCGAATTCGGCCGGGTCCAGCCGGCCCTGGGCGTGATGGTCCTGCAGGAACTGCGCAGCCTGGTCCCGCTCGGCGTCGCCGATGCGTTGCGGTACGGGGTAACCACCACTCACCTGACCCATTATCCGCGCCGGTAGGTCGATGCGGGTCGGCCGGGCTGGGTATCCGGGCGCCCGATCGCGTACACTCGGTCCTCGGTCCCCCGCGTGGCGATAACTTGCCCAACTCCCCCAGGGTCGGAAGGCAGCAAGGGTAAGCGAGCTCTTTCGGGTACGCGGGGGGCTCCTTCTATCTCCCGGCGAGCCCGCTATCTCCCGACGAGCCCGTACGCCGCCAGGATCCGGTCCAGCTCGCCGACGCCGGCGTCGTGTTCGAAGACCTCCGCATGCAGCCCCGCGGCGCCGGCCCCGTCGACGTTGGCCCGGACGTCGTCGATGAACAGCACCTCCGCGGTGGGCACCCCGAGCTGCTGCACGATCTGGGCGAAGAAGGCCGGATCCGGTTTGGCCAGCCCGACCTCGGACGAATAGAACTGCGCGTCGAAGACGCCGTCGTATTCGGGCATCGAGCGCATGTGCGCGACCCGTACGTCCTGCTGGTTGGTCGCCAGCGCGCACTTCAGCCCGCCCGCCCGGAGTTGCCCGATCCGGGCCGTCATCTCCTCGTCGACGATCAGATCCCGCCAGACGTCCAGGACAACCTCCGGGTCGGTCTGTACGCCCTGACACGCGAGTTCGTCGGTCACCAGCTGCCGGAAGTTGCCGCCGGTCATGGTCTGCTCCCGCTCGGCGGCGAACAACTCCTCCAGCGTCGAAGCGTCCCCGAGCAACTCGAGCAACCGATCCTGCCAGCCGTCGGCCGAGCGTTGGAGGACGCCGTCGGCATCGAAGAGGATCCAGCGGATGGTTGTCTGCACTCGCCGCATCATTCCAGACCCTCGGCTGGATACCATCGGACACTTCGGGAGCTCAGCGACGAGGAGATGATGAGACAGCCTGCCCGGTTGGTGATCATGATCCTGGTGCTGCTGTTGTGCACCGGTGCGATGGTTTCGGCCGCCGCCTACAGTTTCCGGACCGACCAACCACGCGACCTGACCTACGCGCCGAGCGACGGCGCCTTCTCGCAGGTGCTGCTGAACGGCCGCTCCGGTCAGCTGGAACAAGCCGTCCAGACCGGTGCCGGCTTCCTCTCCTCGGGCCTGCCCGGTGTGGTCGCGCTGCAACACCAGCCCGACGATTTCATGATCACTCACGGCCTCTGGGTGGCCGACGCCCGGTCCGGTGATGATCAACTCCGGGTGGTCTTCCAGGTCAGCAGGAGCGAGGTCTCGCTACTCGGTGTGATCACCGGCACCGACGGTCTGATCTTCTCCCCGAGTCTTCCGGTCTCCCACGGCCATGAACGCCGGGCCCGGGCCGGCCGCGTCGCGGGCACCATGATCGTCGGAGCCGGACAGGCGCCGTTCTCCGCCTCGACCCGGGTATCGGGCAGCGGCGACTGCGTCGACTGGGCCGCGACCGTCACCAGCCGTACGCCGACCGCGGATTCCGTGCTCAGCTTCAGATCCTGTGCCGGGACCGGTCTGCAGCGGCTGTCCTACCAACGAGTCGGCAGGCCGGCCGTACGGCTCTCCACGGTTTCGGCGAACCAGGCGCACGGCCGCTTCTCCGGATCCCTGGCCACTGCGCCGATCACGGCTCGTGATCTTGGTCAGTGGACTCCCGGTACGGTCGACTTCGCGCTGCGCGACGGCACCGGCGTGACGCCGGTCGATGTCGAGGCAGACATCCCGCCCGCGGTGCTGCCCGGCAACCGGTTCGCGATCGCGGGCATCGATCACAGTGTGACCGTCTTCACCCGGCACGGGAAGACCGCCCAGGTCGCCTGGACCGCTCATCCCGGTGGCCGGGTGTCCCGGCTGGTCAGCGTCGGCCAACTGCTGGTCGCGATCACCGATCAGCGCCAGGTGATCGCCTACGACCCGGACGGCGGCCGGGTCTGGCAGCACCGTACGGATGATCTTGTCGCCGATGCCGCGGCGTCCGGATCCCGGCTGATCATCGCGGTCTACGGCACCGGCATCCAGGCGCTGGACCTGCGTACCGGGCGACTGCTCTGGCAGGTGTCGACCGATGCCGCGACAGGGTTACTGACCGCGGACGCGACGCAGGTCGCCTACGGCGACAGCGACGAGACGAGCCATCGGCTGGACGCGCGGACGGGCCGCCAGCTCGGCTGGTCCGACGGCGACTCGCTGGGCGGTGTCGGGCTGTTCGACGGCTCCCTGCTCACCCTCCGCAACCACTTCCTCTACGGACGCGACCTGCAGGGAAAGCAATATGTGCTCAATGTCCGGGCCGGAGCGGTCGACGAGTTCCATGTCACCGGGCAGTTGGGTGTGGTCACCGGATCAGCGGGCGTCGCTCTGATCGATCTCGGCACCGGCCGGCAGCTCGGCACTACACCTGCGGCGATCGGTGCTGTCGACGGTCCGGGCGGCGTCCTGGTGGTCGGAGGCAGCGCGACGACCGTCTACATCGGTGACGGGCCGAGCCGGGCCAGCTGGCCGATCAAGCTTCCCGACGACGTGTACGCCCAGAACCTCGGCCTGGGCAGTTGGGGCGCGGTGATCGTGCACGGCGACTCCGCGGAGGTGATCGCGTGACCGCCCGCTGGAAGGCTCCCTTCCGGGTCGCGGGCAATGTGCTCTCCAAGGTCTACGTCGAGCCGATCCGGACCGACCGGATCCGCACCGCGGGCTGGCCGGCCGGCCTGTTGATCATCGCGGTGCTGGCGACGGTCGGTTACGCCGCTGCCGTGGCGCTGGCCATCGGCGCACCCTGGCTGCGGCACTGGCTGCCGATGGCCGGCACCAGTGACACCGCCGGGATGCCCGTCCTGGTGCCGACCGTGACCGCGGCCCTGCTCTGTCTGGCGGCGGCGCTCGGCCAGACCGGCGCACTGCACGCTCCGGTGCCGCTGCGGATCCTGGTGCTGTTGGCGAGCCTGGCGATCATGATCGAACTCGGGGCGACCCTGGACGGAGTAGTGCAACTGCTGCTGACCGTCGGTCCGTGGTTGGTGCTGGTGATCATGCAGGTCATCCGCTGGCGGGCCGGGTACCGCTGGTGGGAATACGTCGTCGTGGTGATCATGTACGCGATTGCGTTACTCGGATCCGCGCAGGGCACCAGCCGTGGCGCGGCCTACGGCGGCGGATCCAGTGTCGACGCGATCGACCTGACGATGGAGGAGATCACGATCATGGCCGCCCCGTTGGCCATGCTCGCTGGCTACGCGATCGCACAGTGGGCGTTCGGGCTGGTGTTGTGGACAGCCGAATACGGATTCCAGGCGGCCCGCCGGACGATTCCGACGCCTGTCCTGCTGATCATCCTTGTCGGGCTGATCATCTGGCGCCTGATCGCCGAGTGGCACACCTTCCTCGCACTGGCCTTCACGCTGCGGTTGATAATCTTTCCCGGGATCATGATCATCGGCAGTATCGGCTGCTGGCTGGTGGTGGACCGGATCGCCGACCGGAGACACCCGGGCGATACCGGCGTCGAGCATCTCGGCGATGACGTCCGGATGGTCGCGCTGCCGGCCGCAGTCGGCCTGTTGGCCAGCTCGATCTTCGACTCGCTGGTGGTCGTGCCGCTGCGGAATTTCGCCTCCGTGGCGCCGGCGCTGCACCCGGCGGCCACCACAGCCGCTGCGGTGTCGGACTGGCTCGGCGGGGACGCGTACGGGATCGGGTTCTCGATCGCCTTGATCCTGTGGGGCGGCTGGCTGGCCTGGCGTGGCTCCCGCGGCCGGGCCGAGATCACCGCGACCATCGGGCTGGCCTTCCTGCTGACCAGGATCGGCCAGCTGGCGATCGGCGGCGGCGGCTTCAACCCGTTGCTGGTCACGTCCGCCGCAGCGTTGCTGATCGTGTTGCTGGTCACGCGCCGACTGGATCGCGCCCGGATCGAGGGCATGATCATCGTCATCGGCTTCGCGCTCGCGATCAGTGGCCGGCAGTTCTTCGCCGACCCGGTGAGCTCGATCATCGGCGGATCGATCACGCTGTTCCTGGGCCTGGTCTGGCAGTTCCTGACCAGCGGCGGGATCGCCAACGACGACACCCGGGGCTGGCCCCGACCGTCCCGGGTGCTGATGGTCCTGGGATTCAACCTGTTGGCGATGCTGGTGGTCGGATACGCCCGGGTCACCGACGAGACCGGTCTGACCCTGGACCGACTGCAGGACTACGGGAACAACCTGCTGGGTGGCCCGCTCATCCTCGGCGCCGCGATCGCCATCGCTCTGGGCCTGTTCCGCTCGACCCGACCCGTGGCCGCGGCTCCAGACGACTCCCGGACGCCGGTGTCGGTGTCGGCTGGTAGGACGGACGGCGGCACATAGAACAGACGCCGGAGAGGTCATAGGGTGGCAGCCGTGCAGGACGAGAGCGACGAGGGAGCAGCCGCGATGGACGCAGTCGGCGCCGATGCGCTGTTCGGTGCGGCTCCGGCACCCGCGGTCGCGCCGCCGCTGGCGCTCTACCGCCGCTACCGGCCGGACACCTTCGGCGCCGTCATCGGCCAGGAGCACGTCACCGAGCCGCTGCAACGGGCCCTGGTCAACAACCGGGTCAACCACGCCTACCTGTTCTCCGGCCCGCGTGGCTGCGGCAAGACCACCTCGGCCCGGATCCTGGCGCGGGCGCTGAATTGCGAGAAGGCCCCGGTCGCCGAGCCGTGCGGGGAGTGCCAGTCCTGCCGTGACCTGGCCACCGGCGGTCCCGGCAGTATCGATGTGATCGAGATCGATGCCGCCAGCCACGGTGGCGTCGACGATGCCCGGGATCTGCGCGAGCGGGCCTTCTTCGCCCCGGTCAGCAGCCGCTACAAGATCTACATCGTCGACGAGGCGCATATGGTCACCACGGCCGGCTTCAACGCGCTGCTGAAGCTGGTCGAGGAGCCGCCGCCGCACGTCAAATTCATCTTCGCCACCACCGAACCGGACAAGGTGATCGGCACCATCCGGTCCCGGACGCACCACTATCCCTTCCGGCTGGTGCCACCGCGGGTGCTCACCGACTATCTGGCAACGCTCTGCCAAGCGGAGGGCATCGAGGTCGAGAACGGCGTCCTGCCCCTGGTCGTACGAGCCGGTGCCGGTTCGGTCCGCGACTCGCTCTCGGTGCTTGACCAGCTCCTCGGCGGCGCCTCCGAGCAGGGTGTTTCGTACGGTCAGGCCGCGGCCCTGCTCGGCTACACCCCGGACTCGCTGCTGGACGAGATGCTGGACGCCTTCGCCGCCGGCGACTCGGGTGGCGTCTTCCGCTGCGTCGACAAGGTGATCGAGGTCGGCCAGGACCCGCGCCGGTTCGCCGAGGACCTGTTGCGCCGGATCCGCGATCTGGTGATCGTGGCTGCGGTTCCGGATGCGCTCACCTCCGGTCTGGTCGACGTGGCCGACGACCAGGCCGAACGGCTGAGCAGTCAGGCGGCCTCGCTCGGTGCGGGCGAGCTGACCCGGGCCGGCGAGGTGATCGCCGCCGGTCTCACCGAGATGCGCGGCACGACCGCGCCGCGGCTGCACCTGGAGCTGATGTGTGCCCGGGTGCTGTTGCCCGGTACCGATCTGGACGACCGTGGCGTGCACGCCCGGTTGGACCGACTGGAGCGACGGATCGGCATGACCGGCACGGCGTCCGCCCAACCGGCCGGAGCCCGTACCTCACCAGCGGACAGTCGTACGCAGCCGGCCGGGTCGGCGTCGAGCGCTGAGCCCACTCCGGCACCGCAGCCACCGGCCGGAGCTGCCTCCGACTCGGAGAACGTCGGTCCGGTCGTCGAGACGGACCCTTCGGCTGGGCCTACGAGAAGCGCCGGGCCCGCCGCCGGACCCGGACCGGCACGGTCCGCAGCGCCGCAGCCAGAAAAGGCAGCCGGCCCGTCGGCCGACTCCGCGCAGTCGCCCAGCCCGGGGCTCGCGGAGACGGACTGGCCGACCCCGGCCACCCCCGGCCGGCCGGCACCGGAACCTGCGCCGGCCGAGGCGCTGGCGCAACCTGCCGAGGTCGCCCAGCCGGACGCGCCACCGGCTGCTCCGCCTCAGGGGCAGGGGTCTCAGGGGCAGGGGTCTCAGGGGCAGGGCTTCACCATCACCGACCTGCGTCGGCTGTGGCCGGACGTCCTCGAAGAGGTCAAGAACCGTCGGCGCTTCACCTGGATCCTGTTGAGCCAGAACGCCCAGGTCGCCGATCTGACCAACGGCACGCTGGTGCTGGCGATGCCCAACGTCGGCGCTCGCGACAGCTTCGGCCGCGGCGGCAGCGAAGACATCCTCCGCGACGCCCTGATCTCGGTCATCGGCGCCGATCTCAAGATCGAGACCATGGTCGATCCCAGCGCCGGGGGAGCCGTTGCCAACCGTTCGGCACCGCGGTCACCCGGTTCCGGGCCGACCGGCGGAGCAACTGCGGCCGCAGCGAATCCAGGGAGCGGCTGGGCGCAGAACGTTCCCGCGGGAACGTCGGCCGCAACGCCGACACCGCCGGCCCAAGCAGCTGCACCGGCTGGTGCACCGGGCCGTACGGCCGGATCCTCGAGCCCCGCGACGCCGCCCGGCCCCGCGGCACCGCCCTGGGAGGTCGATCCGGGCCCGAGCGGTCCGCCGCCCTGGGCGACGAACGACCCAGGGCCGGAAGCATCCGGATCCCCGGTCACCCCATCCAGCCCGGGAAGCGCCGGGCCGTCGTGGTCGGCCGGCTCACCGGCCGACGAATGGGAGGACCGGGATGCGGCCGCCCATCGCGACGACGATGTGGTCGACGAGGCCGGTGTCTCGCACACAGAGCTGCTGCAGCAGCGACTCGGCGCCGAGATCATCGCCGAGGAAGAGTCGGGCGCATAGGCTTGGCACCTCAGCGACCCGTCCCGTCCGGCCATTCAGCGGCCGGGAATCCACAGTCCGGGCAGTCGCACCAGCAAGGGGAGATCCATATGTCCGACCCGACTTCGCCCGAAGATCCGATCGAGGCCGCCGGCATCCCGGGGCTTCCCGATCTCGGCGCGCTGACCGGCGGCGGCCTCGGCAGCATGGATCTGGGCGGCATGCTGGCCCAGGCCCAGGCGATGCAACAGCAGTTGATGCAGGCTCAGGAGGAGCTGGCCTCGGAGGTCTTCGAGGGCAGCGCCGGCGGTGACCTGGTGACCGCCAAAGTGTCCGGCACCGGCGAGTTGGTGGATCTGACGATCAAGCCCGAGGCGGCCGACCCCGAGGACACCGAGACGCTGGCGGATCTGGTGCTCGCCGCGGTCCGCGCCGCCACCGCCCAACAGCAGGAAGCTGCTGCCAGCAAGCTCGGCCCGATGGCCGGCGGCCTGGGACTGTAGGGAGTTCGTTCGGTGTACGAGGGCCCGGTCCAAGATCTGATCGACGAGCTCGGCCGGCTGCCGGGTATCGGGCCGAAGTCTGCCCAGCGGATCGCCTTCCACATCCTGGCCGCCGATCCGGACGAGATCCGCAAGCTCGCCGGCATCCTGATCGAGGTCAAGGACAAGGTGAAGTTCTGCGAGATCTGCTTCAACGTGTCCGAGGACGACCAGTGCCGGATCTGCCGTGACCCGCGCCGTGACCCTGCACTGATCTGCGTGGTCGAGGAGTCCAAGGACGTCGTCGCGATCGAACGCACCCGGGAATTCCGTGGCCGCTACCACGTGCTCGGCGGGGCGATCAGCCCGATTGACGGCATCGGCCCGAGCGATCTCAAGATCAGGGAGCTGTGCCAACGGCTCGCCGACGGCACCGTCACCGAGGTGATCCTCGCCACCGACCCCAATCTCGAGGGCGAGGCGACCGCCACCTATCTGAGCCGGCTGCTGCTGCCGATGGGCGTCAAGGTCAGCCGGCTCGCCTCCGGCCTGCCGGTCGGCGGCGACCTGGAGTACGCCGACGAGGTCACCCTCGGGCGTGCCTTCGAGGGCCGCCGCTACGTGACCGCCTGACCCCGACGCCCGACCCCCGCAACCGCGCAACCGCGCCCTCCGATCCGCACCGCAGCTGGTGCGGCTGTGCCCCGGCGCGCACCCCGCGGAGTCGGCGGTATCCGTACCCTTGTGGTTACGTAACTGGTTGGGTACGCTCGTGGTGTGGATGCGGTCCTGCAAGCGTTGGCGGATCCGAGCCGCCGCACCGTGCTCGGGATCCTTCGTGATCACCCGGCGACCGCCGGTGAACTCGCGGCCGAGCTGCCGATCGCCCGCCCTGGAGTCTCCCGGCACCTGCGCGTGCTCCGCGAGGCCGGCCTGGTCGACGTACGGCAGGAGGCGCAGCGGCGGATCTACAGCCTGCGGCCGGAGCCGCTGAGCGAGCTGGACGAGTGGCTCGGCGATTACCGGGCGCTGTGGCAGCACCGGCTCGATGCCCTGCACACCGAGATCGCTCGGGGAAAGAAGGCCCAACCGTGAGCAACCTGAAGCTCATCGGCTCGATGCGCCGACTCGACGACAGCCACGGCGCGGTGCGCGTCGAGGACGTCTACGACACCGACATCGACGACCTGTGGCGGGCGTGCACGACTCCGGAGCGGCTGGCCCGCTGGATCGGCGAGGTCTCCGGTGACCTGCGCGCCGGCTGCTCGATCAACGCCTCTGGACCAGCAGCTGGACCGGGCCGGGCCGGATCGAGACCTGTGAGCCACCTCGGCATCTGCTGCTCACCATGGAGCCCGGCACCGACGAACAGACTGAGATCGAGGCCTGGCTCACCGAGGAGGGCAGGAAGACCCGGCTGGTGGTCGAGGAGCGCGGCCTACCGCTCGCCCCTCTGCATCACTACGGCGCCGGTTGGCAGGCACACCTGGAGGATCTCGGACGTTCCCTGCGGGGATACGGATCGATCTGGCACGACCGTTGGACCGAGCTCGCACCCGGCTACGAGCAGCTCGGAGTGCAGTGATGTCGGACACGATCAGGCTTTCCGGCACGACGGTCAATGCACCCGATGCCATCGCGCTGGCCCGGTTCTACGCGACGATCACCGGCGGCGTCGCCAGAGGCAACGCGTTCTGGGCCGTCGTCACCGGGCCGAACTGCGACCTCGGATTCCAACAGGTGAAGGATTTCCGCCCGCCGGACTGGCCGACGGGCGAGGTGCCGATGCACCTGCATCTCGACTTCTACGTCGATGATCTTGCGGCCACCGAGGCGCGGGTGCTGGCCGCCGGTGCGACGCGGTACGACTTCCAGCCCAATTCCGATCACTGCTTCGTGTACGCGGATCCGGTCGGGCATCCGTTCTGCCTGTCGACCTGGGACGTCCCCGAGCTCGGCGCCGACGCCGACTGATTCCGCTTCCGGTTCAGACCTCGACGGTCTCGTCCTCGCGGTGGTGGACGCCCAGCTGCTCGCAACCGGCGTTCAAGATCTTCTGTACGGCGACGGTGTCGTCCAGCGGCATGATCGGACTCTCGGTCGCTCCGGACCGCAGCAGTTCGTTGACGGCGATGAACTGATGCGGATAGCCGTGCCCGAGCGGGGTCTGATCGAGCGTCTGCGGCTCCCGGCCGCACCGGCTCAGGGTGATCGCGCTCGGGTGGTGGAACCGGGCCGGCAGATCGATCCAGCCTTCGCTGCCGACGATCCGCGCCGTGCCGGGGGAGGCGTTGCGGATCGATCCGAGCAGGGTCGCGGCCCGGCCGTCGTCGTAGCCGAGCAGCAGCCCGAATTCCTGGTCGACGCCGGTCGGTGCCAGCGAGCCGGTGGCGGTGATCGTGTCCGGTACGCCGAGGATGTGCTGGGCCAGGGACACCAGATACACGCCGAGATCCAGCATCGCGCCGCCGCCTTGCAACCGGTCGTAGGCGCGATCGGTCGGATCGAACGGCCGATCGACACCCAGATCGGCCTGCACCTGGCGGGCCTCGCCGATCGCGCCGTCCTTGATCAACTTCCGGATGCTGACGTAGGCCGGCAGGAAGCGGGTCCACATCGCCTCCATCGCGAACACGCCCTCGCTGCGGGCAAGATCACGAAGCTCCTCGGCGCCGGCAACCGTCGCGGTGAACGTCTTCTCGACCAGCACGGCCTTGCCGCGCCTGATCGCCGCCCGGGCGATCGCCAGATGCTGCGGGTGCGGCGTGGCGATGTAGATCGCGTCCAGGTCGGGGTCGTCGACGAGGTCCCGGTAACTGCCGTACGCCCTGGGGATCGCGTGCCGGGTGGCGAAGGCCTGCGCCCGCTCGGCCGACCGCGATCCGACCGCCAGCAATTCGGCATCCGGTACCAGCGGGAAGTCGCTCGCCTCGGACTCGGCGATCCGGCCCGGTCCCGCGATGCCCCAGCGAATCACGCGTTCTCCCACAAGAGCTCCCACGAGAGCGACAGTACGGCGCCGTACGGCCGGTGGAACGAATCGGCCCGAGCGCTGGTCCGCGTCTACAGTTGTTCCCGGTCCCGGACCGGATACGGGCAACACTGCCGATCCACGGTAAGATTTCCCGTATTGCGCCTCACGGGGCGTTCCATACAGAAGGAGTTCCAGGCGTGGCGCGCGTCGTGCAGAAATTTGGTGGTTCGTCAGTCGCTGATGCGGACAGCATCAAGCGGGTGGCGAAGCGCATCGTCGCGACCAAACAGGCCGGGCATGAGGTCGTCGTGGTGATCTCGGCGATGGGGGACACGACCGACGAGTTGATGGACCTCGCGTTCCGCGTGTCACCGCAGCCGGCCCCGCGCGAGTTGGACATGCTGTTGACCGCCGGCGAGCGGATGAGCGCCGCGCTGCTGGCGATGGCGATCGGGGACCAGGGACTCAGTGCCCGCTCCTTCACCGGATCGCAGGCCGGCGTGATCACCACCGGCACCCACGGCAACGCCCGGATCATCGACATCACCCCCGGCCGCATCGTGTCCGCGCTGCAGACCGGCGACGTCGTGATCGTGGCGGGTTTCCAAGGCGTCAGCCAGGACACCAAGGACATCACGACCATCGGCCGTGGCGGGTCCGACACCACCGCGGTTGCACTGGCGGCGTCCCTCGGCGCCGACTACTGCGAGATCTACACCGACGTCGACGGCGTCTTCACCGCCGATCCGCGGATCGCGCCGAATGCCCGTCGGATCCCCCGGATCAGCTACGAAGAGATGCTGGAGATGGCGGCCTGCGGGGCCAAGATCCTGCATCTGCGCTGCGTCGAATACGCCCGCCGCGAGCACGTCCCCGTCCACGTACGATCCTCCTTCACCACCAAGGAGGGCACCTGGGTCACCGATCTCGAGGAGGGATCCGTCATGGAACAGGCCATCATCTCCGGTGTCGCCCACGATCGCGGCGAAGCCAAGATCACGATCACCGGGGTGCCGGACCGGATCGGTGAGGCGGCCCGGGTCTTCGAGGCGATCGCCTCGATCGAGGTCAACATCGACATGATCGTGCAGAACGTGTCCGCAGTCTCGACCGGCCGGACCGACATCTCCTTCACCCTGCCCAAGACCGACGGCAAGGTCGCTGTCGCCGCGCTGAATGCGATCAAGGAGGAGGTCGGCTTCGACGACATCCTCTATGACGATCAGATCGGCAAGGTCTCCGTGGTCGGTGTCGGCATGCGGTCCCATCCCGGCGTCACCGCGAAATTCTTCGCCGCCCTGGCCGAGGCCGAGGTCAACATCGAGATGATCTCCACCTCCGAGATCCGGATCTCGGTCGTCGTCGACCAGGACGATGTCGATCGAGCTGTCCGCGCCGCCCACACCGCCTTCGGTCTGGACAGCGAGGAACAGGCCGTCGTCTACGCGGGCACCGGTCGTTGATCAAGGCCTTTTGATCAACTCTGCTTGATCGACTCCGGGGGATCGGCTCCGGGTGATCGACTCCGGTTGATCAGGACGTTCGGGCCCGGCGGGCCCAGCCGAAGCAGTACACGCCGAAACAGGCGATCCCGGCGGCGAGCACGGTCAACAGGACCGGGCCGTACGGCTGGTTCTTGATCGCGTGCACCGCGGCGTCCAGTCCGCCGGCCTGGCCCGGGTGGTGCCGGATCGTCGCAAGGGCGAGCAGGCAGCCGACGATCAGGAAGGCAATGCCTTTGGCGATGTAGCCGATCTGGCCCAGCCTGACGAGCGCTCGACCGCCGCCTTCGAGCTCGGTGGTGAAGGACGCGCGGATGCCTTTGACGATCAGGCCGATACCCACTGCCACCACACCGGCGGCCACCACCACCAGCAGGATCCGGCCGGCGGTGTTGTCCATCAGCTGACCGGTGATCGTCTTGCTGCGACTGCTGCTCGAGCCGGTGCCGATGGCGAATTTCAGCGAGGTCACGCCTAGGTAGCCGTACACCACGGCCTGCCCGAGGGACCCGATCCGCTTCCGGGTGCGTCGCCGTCGTGGCAACCAGGAGAAGCCCCGGGCGGCCAGCATCAGCCGCCAGAGCAGCAGGGCGAAGAAGCCGACGGCCAGCACCCACAACAGCAGCGGTCCGACCGGCGTGCTCGCCAGTTCGGCGATGGCGCCCTGCTGACTCGCCGAATTCGACGCGCTGCCCCAGGCGACCTGCAGAGCGACCCAGGCGATGGTCAGGTGAACGATCCCGTACGCGATCAGGCCGACCGCCACCAACACGGCGACGGCCTGGCTGTGTCCGGCTTCGGCGGTGGCGCGATCGACCTTACGAGCGGCCTGGTGCGCACTGGCATCCATGCCCTGATATTTCCCTGCCGCACCGGCCGTCAATCAAGTGCGATCGGTCCGGCTCGACCCGCGATGTCATGGTCCTGACTCCCACTACTCTGTCGCGGACGGAAAGGGAGTGTGATCCTATGGTGCTGGCGGTGTTGAGTGGAGTCCTGTTCGGCGTCCTGGGGCCGGTCATCGGCTTCATCATCGTGGCCGTGAAGGCGCAGGGACGTGCCCGGTCATTGGGGATGCTCGGATTCGGGCTCGCCGGTCTCATCGGCGTGATCACCCAGATGGCCAGCCGACTGCTGCCGGTGATGATGGCTGAGATGAACATGCCTGCCAGTGTGGTCACCATCGTCTGGGGGCTCGGCGCGATGATCCTCGGGCTGATCCCGCTGATCGTGCTGGCGGTCGCCATCGGCGCCAACCGCTCGTCGACCCCGATTGCCGGCTATCCGGCCGGAGGTGGCTATGGCCAGTACCAGGCGCCCCGGCCCGGGGGAGAACGTTCGGGGGGTTAGCCACACCCCGGACTGTCCGGGTCGCCGGATCGCAACCCTGCACGGCTTCGGCGATCGTGGTCCGTATGACCAGACCTCTGGCGATCGTGGGCGGAAGTTGTGCCATCACGCTGGCGATTGTCGCCGGCATCGTCGAATCGGCACTGGCGGTCGCGCAGTGGGACGACACCGTCGGACTGTCGGTGGCCGACGGCGTGCAGATCGCTGCCCGGGCCGTCGTCTACGCCGCCGGCCCGCTGGTCGCCGACCAGCTCTACGCCGGCCGTCGCTGGGCCCGGTGGGCGTTGTTGATCATGTTCGGGATGCTGTGGCTCGGCACCCTGACGATCCCGCTGACCCCGCAACTGGTGGCAGCGACGGATCTGCGCTCCGCCTTCGGTGGTGACGCGCGTCCGGTGTTTTCGCTGCTGCGGACCATCCAGCTGGTCCTGGTCCCGGGCGGACTGATCGCGATGTTCCGGCCCGCGGCCTCGGCCTACCTGATGACGGCTCGCAGCCGGGTGTGGCTGATGCCCCGGTGATCAGCTCCCGGTGAGGTCACGGTTGACGATCGCGACCTTCAACCTCCCGACCTGCGGCCGGGCATACAGCGTGTACGCCGTCTGGGCCTCGGCGGCCGCGACCACGTGCGACACGTAGTCGGCGAAATCCTCGCGGTGCTTCAGGAGGTAGTCGCGTCCCTTCTCCAGGACGGTCGGCCAGTCGTCGATCGTGTGACCGGAGGACAGCGTGAGGTTGCGCTCGTAGATGTCGCGATAGTCGAGCACGTAATCGTCGTCGTCCGGCGTGCCGAAGCCGTAGACGAAGCCGCCCTGGGCGACTGCCGCGATCGCGTTGCCGATCGTCACGTGCTGGTGGCCGACGGCCTCGATGGTCACCTGCGGCCGCTCGTCGGCAGACAACGTCTGCAGCCAGTGGCGGCTGTTCATCCGGACGAATTCGTCGGCTCCGTAGCGGATCGCGACGTCCTGGCGGTCGATCGGGTCGATCGCGGTGACGTGACCGGCACCGTACTGCTTCAGGACATGACAGAAGCTCAGGCCGATCGGTCCGGCACCGATCACCGCGGTCCGGCAGCCACTGAGGTCCGGCAACTCGTCGGCAGCCCGCAGCACGGTGCCGAGCGACTGGATCGTCACCGCCTCGACATCGTCCAACTCGTCGGGAACGCCGATCAGCAAGGAATCCGAGGTGGTGAGGAATTCGCACAGCCCGGTGTGCCCGGTGGTCCCGACGACTCGCTGGCCGACCTGCAGTCGATCACTGGTGCTCTCCAGGACCTCGGCGACCACCTCGTGCATCGGCGCCCCGTCGGAGAGCGGACCGGGGATCCGGCCGACCACGGTGCCGTTGAAGCGCGGCATGTCGCTGCCACACAGGCCGGCGACCAGCAGCCGCAGCCGCACCTTGTGGGGGCCGAGCGGCGTGGTGTCGTCGGGCACCTCGTACCGCTCCACGAATCCCGGTCCTTGCATCCGATAGGCCCACACCTGCGCCATCCTCTTTCGTTCAGTTGATCATGGAATTCAGTTGACCAGTGGTGGTTCGGTCTTCTCGCGAAGCTCGTCCTCGCCGACCCGCGGCGCCAGCTCGATGATCTTCAAGCCTTGTGGCGTGACGTCGATGACACCGAGGTCGGTGATGATCCGGTCCACCACACCGCGGCCGGTGTAGGGCAGTGAGCACTCGTTGACGATCTTGTACGAGCCGTCCTTGGCGACGTGTTCCATCAACACGATCACCCGCTTGGCGCCGTGCACGAGATCCATCGCACCGCCCATGCCCTTGATCATCTTGCCCGGGATCATCCAGTTCGCGATGTCACCGGCGGCCGAGACCTGCATGGCACCCAGGATCGCGGCATCGATCTTGCCGCCGCGGATCATCCCGAACGAGGTCGCCGAGTCGAAGATCGACGCCCCGCGCCGCAGCGTCACGGTCTCCTTGCCGGCGTTGATCAGATCAGGATCCTCGTCGCCGGCGTAGGGGTAGGCGCCGACCCCGAGCAGCCCGTTCTCCGACTGCAACACCAACTCGACCTCGTCCGGGACGAAATTCGGCACCAGCGTCGGCAACCCGATCCCCAGATTCACATAACTGCCGTCCGGCAACTCCGCAGCCGCCCGGGCAGCCATCTGATCACGCGTCCAGCTCACGCCGTACCTCCTCCCCTTCGACAGGCTCAGGGACCTCTGGCCGGGGGCGTACGGTCAGCCGTTCGATCCGCTTCTGGTTCTGCTCCGGACTCAGCTGCAGCACCCGGTGCACGTAGACGCCCGGAGTGTGGATCTCCGCCGGATCCAGCTCGCCCGGCTCCACCAGTTCCTCGACCTCGGCGATCGTGACCCGGGCGGCCATCGCCACCAGCGGATTGAAATTCTGCGCTGACGACCGGTAGACCAGATTGCCGTGCCGGTCGCCCTTCCAGGCATGCACCAATCCGAAGTCGCAGACCAGCGCGCGCTCGAGGACGTACGGCTTCTCACCCTCGGGAGTGTCGAAGGTGCGGGTCTCCTTGGCCGGCGACTCGACCGCCACCCCGCCGGCGCAGTCGTAACGCCACGGCAGCCCACCGTCGGCGATCTGGGTGCCGACCCCGGTCGCGGTGAAGAAGGCGGGAATGCCCGATCCCGCGGCCCGCAGGCGCTCGGCCAGCGTGCCCTGCGGCGTCAGCTCGACCTCCAGCTCACCTTCCAGATACTGCCGGGCGAATTCCTTGTTCTCCCCGACATAGGAGGCGACGATCCGCCGGATCCGCTTGTTGGCCAGCAGAATCCCCAGACCCCAGTCGTCGACGCCACAGTTGTTCGACACCACCTCGAGATCGGTCGTGCCGGCGTCGAGCAGGGCAGTGATCAACGTGTTCGGAATCCCGCAGATACCGAAGCCGCCGCACCCGACCGTCGAACCCGAGCTGATCCCGGCGACCGCCTCGGCCGGAGTGCGGACGACCTTGTCCATGCGCGCCTCCCTGGCGTGAACGATTGGTGATCAGCGAGCGCCGGTGGCGTTCACCCGCAGCGTGTAGAGCGAGGTGGTCGCGGTGATGAAGACCTGGTTGAGCTTGGCACCGCCGAAGCTGAGGTTGGACGCGATCTCGGGCAGATGCAGTTTGCCGATCGGCTCCAGTTCCGGGGTGTAGATCCGCAGGCCCTCGTGGGTCGCGGTCCACAGCCTGCCCTGATTGTCGAAGCGGATCCCGTCCGCGCCGCCGGAGTTCTCGATCACCACGTCGCCGCCGGAGAGCTTGCCGTCGGCGTAGTCGAAGCTGCGGATGTGCCCGCGTTCGGAGTCGACCACCAGCAGTTGCGACTCGTCCGGGGTGAACGCCAGTCCGTTGGGCCGATCGAAGTCGTCGGCCGCGATGCTCAGCTCACCGTCCGGGGAGATCCGGAAGAGGTGGCAGGCGCCGATCTCCGACTCCGCCGCAAACCCCTCGTAGTCGGTGTCGATGCCGTAGGCGGGGTCGGAGAAGTAGATCGACCCGTCGCGCGCGACGACCACATCGTTGGGACTGTTGAGCCGCTTGCCGCCCAGGTTGTCGGCCAGCGTGATCACCGAGCCGTCGAATTCGGTCCGCGACACCCGGCGGCCGCCGTGCTCGCAGCTGACCAGACGGCCCTGGTTGTCGATGGTGTGGCCGTTGGTGTAGCCGGACGCATTGCGGAAGACGCCGACCTGATTGGTGGTCTCGTCCCAGCGCAGGATCCGGTTGTTGGGGATGTCGCTGAAGACCAGATAGCGACCGGCGGCGAACCACTGCGGTCCCTCCAGCCAGGCGCCGCCGGTGAACAGGCGTTGCACGGTGCGGTCACCGCCGATGGTGAAGCGCTCATCGAGCCGCTCCCACTCGGTCTTGATCGTGTCGGTCGGTTCGAGATCAGACGTCGTTGGCACGAGATCATTATGTCCGGGTCGGTCCGGACGCGGGACTGAGGTCGCCCTCCGCGCACGGCCTCGCGATCCTGCGTCTACGACAAGCGGTAGTGGACAGATTCTCCGGCCGGGGACGTACGGGGTGAGAATGGACCCGATGGACACCAAGAGCGAGCAGGTGGAGGCTGTGGCCGCGGCCGAGACCGCCGGGCCGGCGCCGGCCTCCCGGTTCGGCACGCCCGCCCGGATCGTGCTCGGGATCGCGGTCGTGCTGTCGGTTGCCGTCGTGATCGTGGCCCAGGCCTGGCAGATCGGACAGCCGAAGCTGCCCGGGCGGGAGAACACGGCCGCGATCACCGGCTTCATCGCCGGTCCGCTGGAGTGGATCGCGGCTCTGGCCGCCCTGGGCACCGTCGGTTCGCTGCTGTCGGTGGCGTGGGGCTATCGCCATCCGCAGCGCGGCGCGGGCTGGAAGCTCAGCCACCGCGATTACCGGCTGCTCGCCACCGCGCGGCGGTTCGCGAGCGTGTGGGCGATTGCGGCCATCGTCCTGATCCCGATCAGCGCCGCCGACACTGCCGGTGACCCGATCCCGTGCGTCCTGGGCGCCCTGGGCGATTATCTGTCCGCCAACCAGAACACTCAGGCCTGGCTGCTGATCGCCGTCACGGCCGGCGCGCTGGCGATCGGCTGCTGGCTCAGTACGACCTGGCGCTGGGTGATCGGCATGACCATCCTGTCCGTGCTGGCATCGCTGCCGACGGTCGTCACGGCCCAGGTCTCGGTCGGCACCGGGCACGATCTGGCCACCGACGCGGCGATCATCTTCACCCTGGCGACCACCCTGTGGTTCGCAGCCATCTGGGCGACCCGGGCGACGGCCGACGGCATCGGCGCCCACCGGGCCTTCCTGCGTACAGCCCGGGTCGGGGCGGTCGCCGTCGTGGTCGCGCTCATCAGCCGGGCCGGCATCGGCATCTTCGAGCAGGCCGGGCAGTCGCCGCTGACATCCCCGTACGGCGTCGGCATCCTGACGATCCTGGCCATCCTGATGGTGCTGGGCATCAGGACCCTCCTGCGGTGGCGGGCCGTTCGTGCACTGGACGACGAACCGACGCGGCGCGTGATCACCGCCAACGGCATCGATCTCGCCCTCGTCATCCTGCTGCTCGGCGTCCAGGCCGCGCTGCTGCGATTGATCCCGGCCCGCTACCCGGCACCGCAGACCCCCACCCAGAACTATCTCGGCTACAACGTCCCGCACCCGCCGCAGGTGTCGCTGGCGTTCCTGCCGGGGCGGCCGAATCTACTGCTGCTCACCGTCTCCGTGGTGATGATCGGCCTGTACGCGTGGGGTTACGTCCGGGTCAGGCGGGCCGGCAACGCCTGGCCGGTCAACCGGCTGCTCTGCTGGACCGCCGGCTGGCTGATGGTCGTGGTCCTGATCGGGTCGCGGATGTGGACCTACTCCTCGGCCACCTTCAGCTGGCACATGGTCGTGCACATGACCCTCAACATGGGTGCGCCGGTGCTGATGGTGCTCGGCGGCCCGATCACCTTGATGCTGCGGACCAGCAAGGCCCATGGCGCCGGCCAGCCGGTCGGACTGCACGACGTTGTCAGTCAGGTGCTCAGCTGGCGGTTGGTCGCTGTGCTGCTCAACCCGATCCTGGTCTGGCTGATCTTCGTCGGGTCGCTCTACATCCTCTATTTCTCGCCACTGTTCGGGCTGGCCATGCGCTACCACTGGGCGCATCAGCTGATGGCGGTGCACTTCCTGGTCATCGGCTACCTGTTCTATTGGCTGGTGATCGGCGTCGATCGCCCGCCGCGGTCGCTGCCGCACATCGCCAAGCTGGGCTACATCTTCGCCGCGATGCCGTTCCACGCGTTCTTCGCGGTCGCCGTGCTCTCCGGCGGGGCGATCATCGGCCAGGACTTCTACACATTGCTCGACCTGCCGTGGCTGCATGATCTTGCCGCCCAGCAACGGGCCGGCGGCCAGGTCACCTGGGCCACCGGCGAGATCCCGCTGTTCATCGTGATCATCGCTCTGGTCGGCCAGTGGTTCGCCCACGACACCCGCGAGGCCAAGCGCAAGGACAGGGCCGCCGATGCCGGGCACGACGACTCGCTGGCGGCCTACAACGAGATGCTCGCCGCGCTGGCCGCGCGGGACCGGAGCCAGCAACAACGAGCCGCTGTGCGTGATGATCATCAGGACGATCGCCAGGACGATCACCAGGACGGGGGCGTACGGTCATGACGATCCGACAGGACCTGCCGGCCGCGGTCGAGGAGGGCCAGCCGACCCGGATCGAGTTGGACATCGACGGCATGACCTGTGCCGCGTGCGCCACGCGGATCGAGAAGAAGCTCAACAAGGTCGACAACGCCCGGGCGATCGTCAACTTCGCCACCGACCGCGCCGTGATCACCGGCCTGCCGCAGTCGGCGACCGACGAACTCGTGCTGGCGGTCAAGAAGGCCGGATACTCGGCGACCCCGGTCGCCCGCGACGCCGATCCCAACGAGACCAGTCGTCCGGACCGCGCCCGGGGGCTGCTCAGGCGGTTGCTGGTCTCGGCGTTGATCACCCTGCCGCTGGGCAACCTGGGCATCGTGCTGGCGCTGGTGCCGGATCTTCGCTTTCCTGGTTGGGAATGGCTCTGTGTGCTGCTGGCGATTCCGGTCGTCTTCTGGTGCGCCTGGCCCTTTCACCGGGCAACGCTGCGCAACGTCCGGCACGGGTCCTTCAGTATGGACACCCTGGTCTCGATCGGCGTGCTGGCGGCGTTCTTCTTCGCGGTGGTCACGATCGCCTTCGGTCTGGACTCGCAACCGGGCTACTGGATCGGCTGGGGACGTACACCGGCCGGTGCGGACTCGATGTATCTGGAGGTCTCGTCGGTCGTCACGACCTTCCTGCTGGCCGGCCGGTACTTCGAGGCACGCGCCCGGCGATCTGCCGCGGACGTGCTCGGCGCGCTCAATGATCTGGCCGCCAAAACCGTACGAGTCCTGGTGGACGGCCGTGAATTCGAGATCCCGATCGGCAAACTCCAAGCCGGGCAGGAATTCTCGGTCCGCCCGGGCGAGACGATCGCCGCCGACGGTGAAGTCGTCGACGGGATGTCGGCGGTGGACACCTCGATGATGACCGGCGAACCGGTGCCGGCTGAGATCGGCCGGGGCGCCCGGGTGCTGGGCGGCACGATCGCACTGAACGGCCGGCTCCTGGTGCGGGCTGTCGCCGTCGGCGGCCACACCCAGCTGGCGCAGATGGCCCAGCTCGCCGAACAGGCGCAGGCCCGCAAGGCGCGGGTGCAGCGGCTGGTCGACAAGGTGGTGTCGATCTTCGTCCCGGTGGTGCTGGCGATTGCCCTGGTGACCTTCTTCGGCTGGCTGTTGATCAACGGATCGGTGAGCGCGGGCTTCAGCGCTGCGATCTCGGTGTTGATCATCGCCTGCCCCTGCGCGATGGGACTGGCGACGCCGACGGCACTGATGGTGGGCGTCGGACGGGCCGGCCAGCTCGGCATCGTCATCAAGGGCCCGGAGGCGCTCGAGGCCAGCGGCACCATCGACACCGTGGTGCTGGACAAGACCGGAACCCTGACCGATGGCGAGATGACACTGGAATCGGTCACCGCCGTCGGCGCGGTACCGGAGGATCTCGTACGCCGCTGGGCCGCTGGGTTGGAATCGCACTCCGAGCATCCGATCGGACGGGCGATCGCAGCATCGGCCGGGATCGGCCTCAGGGTCGAGGACTTCCAGGCACTGCCGGGACTCGGTGCCTCCGGCCGGATCGATGATCATGAGTTGTTGATCGGCAACCGGACGCTGCTCGACGACCGGTCGGTCACCCTGCCGCCCGCGGCCGGAGCGATCATCGACCAGGCCGAGACGGCGGGCAAGACGGCCGTCCTGTTGGCTGCCGACGCTGCTGTCGCCGGTGTGCTGGTGCTCTCCGACCGGATCAAGACCTCGGCGTCCGAGGCGGTCGCGGCGATCAAGGAGCTCGGGTTGACGACGGTGTTGCTGACCGGTGACAACGAACGCGCGGCAACGGCAGTGGGGAAGCGGCTCGGTATCGACAGGGTGGTCGCAGGGGTGTTGCCGACCGACAAGGCCCAGCGGATCGCAGCCCTGCAGGCCGAGGGCCACAAGGTCGCCATGGTCGGTGACGGGATCAACGACGCCACCGCGCTGGCTACCGCGGACCTCGGCCTGGCGGTGCTCAGCGGCACCGACATCGCGCTCAAGTCGGCGGACATGATCCTGGTCCGCAAGCACCTCGGCGTGATCGCCGATGCGATCCACCTCGCCCGCCGGACGTTGCGGACGATTCGAGGCAACCTGATCTGGGCCTTCGCCTACAACGTCGCGGCTATCCCGCTCGCCGCCTTCGGCCTGCTCAATCCGCTGATCGCGGGTGCGGCGATGTCGCTCTCCTCGGTGTTCGTGGTCAGCAACAGCTTGCGGCTGCGATCCCAGCAGGCACGCCGCAGCGCTTGATCGTCAGCCGCGCTCGGTTCGCGGCATTGGTTGTCAAACCTCGGAGTGGGTCTTGTTAGCGCTAACTGTTAGCGCTAACATCATGGAAAACCCGTCGCGGTCCGGCCAAGGTCGGCCCACCTGGAAGGTCAACGATGACCGGTCACACTCACACGAATCAGTTACGCGAGCGGATGCTGGATCGGCGTTCGCTGCTCAGGGCGGCTGCGGGGCTCGGCGGCTTGGCGGCCACCTCGTCGGCACTGATGGCCTGCACGCCGGGATCGTCCACCTCGCAGCAACCGCTGAAACCCCAACCGAGTCCCACGGCCAGCGGGTCGATCACCCTCTGGATGCGCAACGACGATCTGCTCAAGGTCTTCAAGACGGTGATACCTGCCTTCAACAAGGTCTACCCGAAGATCACGGTCGACATGGTCGGGCTGGATATCGACACCAAGCTCCCGCCGACCTTGATCAGCGGCACCGCCGTCCCCGACGGATCCTTCTACGAGGACGTCAACATCGTCGGCCAGGCCGACCATCTCTACGACTTGTCGACGCTGATGAAGCCGCACTTGTCCGACACGGTCCAGTTCAAGCTCGACGTCAACACGATCGACGGGAAGCTGGTCGGCATCCCCTGGGATACCGATCCCGGTCTGCTCTACTATCGCGAGGACATCCTGTCCCGGGCCGGCGTCGATCCGGACTCGCTGACCAGCTACGACCTGCTGCTCGACGCCGCGGACAAGATCAAATCCAAGAATCCGAAGGCCAAGCCGATCCCGCTCGAGCAGGACTCCAATCTCGGGCTGCAGTGGCTGATGATGTTGGTCAACCAGCAGCAGGGCAGCGGCCTGGTCGACGGTGAAGGCAAGCTGACGATTGACACTCCAGCCACCAGGAATGCCCTGACCTGGATCAAGCAGGTCGCCGACCATGGCCTTGGTGCTCGGACCAAATTCGCCAGTACCGGCCAGATCGCGATGCTCGACAACGACACCATCTCCCTTGTCCCGTGGGCAATCTGGTTCGACTTCCTGCCCCAGTCGGGCCTGAAGAAGTCGGTCGGCAAGTGGCGGGTCACCCAGCTGCCGGCCTGGAAGGAAGGCGGCGCCCGGTCCGGTGTGATGGGCGGCAGCTCCTTCGTCATTCCGTTGAAGGCGAAGAATCCTGAGCTCGCCTGGCTGTTCTACGAATTCGCGCTCTACAACAAGATCGGCTACTCGACCGTCTACGGGCCCAACAAGACCTACGCGAACGGGCTGAACACCTCGCTGCCGTCAGTCAAGGCGGCGCTCAACGGCCCTGCCTTGTTCAAGCCGGTCTCCCAACTGGGAAACCAGGATCTGTGGCCGGTCGACACCAAGGCCGCGCTGGCCATCCCGCCGGGCTATCGGATCCCGCCGTGGTTCAACCAGGCGGCCAACTATCTCGGCGTCAACATGCAGAAGATGATCGACGGCTCGATGAGCGTCGATGACGTGATCTCCAAGTCGACCGAGCAGATCCAGAAGAATCTGGTCGACAGGCAGCGATGACCGCGCTCGCCGGCTCACGAACCGGGCTGCGCCGGGCGACGACGACCCGGCGCAGGTTGCCGCGCCAATGGTGGGCGGGATATCTGCTGATCCTGCCGTTCTTCGTACTGTTCGCTGCTTTCGGCGCTTATCCGCTGATCTTCGCCATCCAGCTGAGCTTCACCGATTGGCACGGGTCCGGGACGCTGCACTGGATCGGCTTGTCCAACTACACGTACCTGCTGACCAACTCGGACTTCTGGGGATCGCTGCTGAATTCCGGTGCGGTGTGGCTGCTGATCGTGCCCGTCCAGACGGTGCTCGCGATCGCCGTCGCCGCAGCGTTGTCGCGCAGTGGCCGCTGGTACGCGAAGGTGTTGCGGACCGTGACGATACTTCCCTACGTCACCCCGGTCGCGGCGATGGCGCAGGCGTTCATCCTGTTGTTCGACACCAACTTCGGTGTGACGAACTACATCCTGGCCGCGGTCGGCCTGCCCAAGATCGGATGGCTGACGACAACCTTCTGGTCCAAGCCGACGATCGCGCTCTTCATCCTGTGGAAGAGCAGCGGATTCGCGCTGATCATCATGCTCGCCGCCGTCCAGCAGATCTCGCGTGAGGTGTACGAAGCCGCCGCGATCGATGGTGCCGGGCCGCTGCGCACGTTCTTCTCGATCACGGTGCCGTTGGTTCGCAGGGCCACGGCGTTCTTCGTCGTCGTGTCCACGTTGGGGATATCGCAGATGTTCGTCGAGCCGTACATCCTGACCAAGGGCGGCCCGTACACGAGCTCGCAAACGTCGGGTCTGTACCTGTACAACCACATCGGCGCTTCGGACCTCGGCACCGGTGCGGCGAACTCGTTCCTGCTGGTGATCTTGGTGCTGATCCTCTCGCTGGTATCGGTCCGGTTGCTGAGATCGGAGGAGTGATGGTGTCCGACACGATGTCCGGTGACCTCCGCACCGATGTGCGCACAGTCGGCGACCGAAAGGAACGGGCCGCGATCCCGCGGCGTGTGGTCGCCGGGATCGTCATCGTCTTGGTCTGCCTGGCCTTCTGCTTCCCGCTGTGGTGGATGATCGTCAACTCGCTGCGGCCGGGATCGCTGATCCTCAACGATCCGCTCGGCTTCGATCCCCGAGACTTCAGCCTGCGGAACTGGCAGGCGATGTTCGCCAACGTGCCGATCATCCGGGCGCTGGGCAATACCGCCGTCGTGGTCGGCATCAAGGGCGGCATCACCATGGTGTTCTGCCCGCTGGCCGGCTACGGATTCGCCAAATTCGATTTCCCGTTCAATCGTCAGCTCTTCGGCTTCGTGATGATGACGCTGATGCTGCCGACGCTGGTCCTGATCATCCCGCTCCTGGTCCAGATGGGCGAACTGGGCTGGGTGAACACCTTCCAGGCACTGATCCTCCCGGGAGCCATCGACGCGTTCAGCGTCTTCTGGATGCGCCAGGTGATCAGCGACGTGCCGGACGAGTTGATCGATGCCGCGAAGATCGACGGAGCCGGAATCCTGCGGGTCTTCTACTCGGTGATCGTGCCGGTCATCCGGCCGGGACTGGCGGCGCTGGCGGTGCTGAGCCTTTTCAACATCTACAACGATCTCGTCTGGCCGATCGTCGCGATCAACTCCCAGGACATGCAGACCCTGGCCGTGTTGCTCGCCGGGCTGGCGACCAATGTCAGCGGATCCCAGATGTCGACCAGCAGCGCCGATCTCTGGGGCCAGCTGATGGCGGCCAGTGCCTTCGCCACCATCCCGACCGTGATCATCTTCGTCGCACTCCAGCGGCACTTCATCGCCGGCCTACTGGCCGGCAGCACCCGCTGACCCGACACACCGAGGAGACAACCGCATGACCCACGACGGGCCGGCCCGGGTGACCTTGTGCACCGAATTCGACCGCGGGCCGATCGAACCACGGCTGTTCGGATCGTTCGTGGAACACATGGGCCGCTGTGTCTATGAGGGCATCTACCAACCTGATCATCCGACGGCCGGCGAGCATGGCTTCCGCCACGACGTCGAGGAGTTGATCAGCGCGCTCGGCGTCCGGCTGGTCCGCTATCCCGGCGGCAACTTCGTCTCGGGCTACCGCTGGGAGGACGGCGTCGGCCCCCGGTCGGAGCGACCGTCCACCTTCGAGCTGGCCTGGCGGTCGATCGAATCGAACCAGGTCGGCACCGATGAATTCCTCGGCTGGGCGGAGCGGAACCAGCTGGAGCCGATGATGGCCGTGAACCTCGGCACCCGAGGCGCCGAAGCGGCCGCCGCCCTGGTCGAATACTGCAACACCGCAACCCCGACCCGCTACAGCGACTGGCGCCGGCGCAACGGACGCAGCGACCCCTATGACGTCCGGCTGTGGTGTCTGGGCAACGAGATGGACGGCGAGTGGCAACTCGGCCATGTCGACGCCAAGGCGTACGCCCGACGCGCCCTGGCCGCCGGTCACGCGATGAAGCAGGTCGATCCGTCCATCGAGCTGGTCGTGAGCGGCAGCTCCAATCGCGAGATGGCCAGCTACGGATCCTGGGACCAGACGGTCCTGGACACGACCTGGGACATCGCCGACCAGCTGTCGATCCACGCCTACTACGACGGACGCCAGCCGGAGCCGGACTTCCTCGGCTCCGGATACGCGATGGGCCGATATCTGGATGAGGTGATCGCGCTCGCCGACGGCGTTGCGGCGCGCCATCGGTCCGACAAGCGGATCAAGGTCGCCTTCGACGAATGGAATGTCTGGTCCTCCCGGCCCACCGAAACCACCACCCGGGACGAGGTCCGGGCCCGGCCGGCGATCGCGGAGGACCGATACCAGTCGCTGGACGCGGTGGTGCTGGGCGATCTGCTGGTGAGCTTGATCAACCACTCGGATCGGATCGGCGTCGCCTGTCTCTCGCTACTGGTCAACGTCAGCGCACCGATCGTCACCCGGCCGGACGGATCGGTCTTCCGGCAGACGACCTTCCATCCGATGGCCGCAACTGCGCGGCTGGCCCGAGGACGATCGTTACAGACCAGGATCGACGGCCCGACGGTGACCAGCCGGCGGTACGGCGATCTGCCCGGGCTGGGCTGTGCGGCCACGACCGACGGATCGGCGACGTCGGTCTTCCTGGTCAATCGCACTACTAGCGCACTACCGGTGGAGATCAAGATCATCGACCGGCCGGACACGGCCGTTGGATCGGCGATGACCCTGGTCGCCGATCACATCGTCCTCGAACCGAGCACGCCCGAGACAGGTGGGCCCCAACTGCTGTCGGGAGTTGAAGCCCGTGACGGCGTCGTCCACGGCCGGCTGCCACCCAGGAGCTGGTCGGTGATCAGCCTCAGCAACGAGAAGGAAGATCAATGACAGATCACCCGATCGCGGTCGACCCGATGCACGACTACCCGCGACCTGATGCCGTACGCGATGGGGCGTGGGGGCTGCTGAACGGGCCCTGGGAGTTTGCTCCCGGCGGTCCCGGCAGCCAACCGGACTCCTGGCCGTACACGATCACGGTGCCGTTCGGCTGGGAGACCGATGCGTCCGGTGTCGGTCTGAACTGGCTCGAGTCCGGTTGGTATCGGCGGCAATGGGACGTACCGCTGCCTCCGGCCGGGCATCGTCTCGTCCTGATGTTCGGCGCCGTCCAGCACGAGTGCCGGGTCTACCTGTCTGGCCGCCGGGTCGCCCATCACCGCGGAGGGCAGACTCCCTTCGAGGTCGACATCACCGACGAGCTGGCACAGCAGTCGGGATCCAGGGTGGAGCTGTGCGTGGCGGTCACCAATCCGGTGTCCAAGGCAGCGATCCCGCACGGTAAACAGCGGTCGATGCCGGTGGATCCCTACGACAGTTGCTCCTTTGCGCCGACCAGCGGCATCTGGCAGAGCGTCTGGTGGCAGCATCGGCCGTCCGGCTACCTCGCCGCTGTCGAGCTGCTCAGCCGCGACGGTCTGGACGGTTTCGACGCCGTGGTGCGGACCGGGGGAGCGATCGAGCCCGGCGACACGATCACCCTCAGCGTGCTGGACGGACCCAGTGTCGAGATCGGGCCTGGCGAGATCGGGGCTGGCGAGATCGGGGCTGGCGGCCGGGCTGAGTTGATCATGCAATCTCCGCGGCTCTGGTCGCCCGAGGACCCGCATCTCTACCAGGTGGTGGCGGAGCTGCGCCGGGACGGCGGGATCCTGGACCGCCTGACCGTGGTGTCGGGGATCCGCAAGATCGAGGTGCGCGGACCACACCTGTATCTCAACGACAACAGGATCTTCCTGCGCGGCGTGCTGGATCAGGGGTTCTGGCCCGGTCACGGCTGGACGGCTCCGTCCTACCAGGCCTTGACTGCCGACTTGGACCTGGCGCGACAACTCGGCTTCACCATGATTCGCAAGCACATCAAGCTCGAGGATCCGCGGTGGTTGCACTACGCGGACCGGATCGGCATGTTGGTCTGGGAGGAGCCGGCCAGCGTCAGCCGCTACTCGAAGGCTGCCGCCGAAGCCTTCGCCGAGCAGATCGAGCCCATGATCAACCGGGACCGGAACCACCCGAGCATCATCATCTGGGGTCTCTACAACGAGGAATGGGGTCTGGACTGGGGTGTTCGCGACGACCTGGTCAAGCAGCACGTCCTTGCTGAGGCGTACGAGAAGGCGAAGGCGCTGGACGACAGCCGGCCGGTGATCGACGACTCCGGCTGGGAGCATGTCCGCACTGATCTTGTCGACTGGCACATCTACTCACTCGATCAGGCCGCGTGGATCTCCGAGCTGGAGTGGATCGCGTCCGGCATCGACACCGGATTCCTGATCGACCTGGACGGTGTGCAGCGCAAGCATCTCTTCGTCGATCCACCGCCCGGCCCGTGGGCTCTCCTGAACAGCGAATACGGCACCGGCCAGACCAGCGTGCAAAGAGCCTGGGTGATGCGCTGGCAGACGCAGGAGCTCAGACGGCAGACCGATCACAACGGCTACGTCTACACCGAGCTCTACGACATCGAACACGAGATGGCGGGCCTGTTGCACGACGACCGGTCCCGAAAAGATGATCTTGGTCTGACATCTGCCGACAGTCATGCCGATACGATGATCATCGTCGACCTGGCGCCGCTGCGACCCGGCTGCGATCTTCGAACCGAGACCGGCGAGGTCGGTTTCGACGTCCGGATCTCTCATCACGGTCCCGGCGTCCTGACCGGCGAACTGGTCTGCGACTGGGGGCCGGCGGGGTCACGCAGCGGCGATGGCGGTGTGGACGAGATCGGATCGGTGACCGTGAAGCCGTTCGAGCTGAGTGAACCGATCTCTGTGCGCGCCATGCTCCCGGCACAGTCGCTGACCGGACGGCTGCACCTGCGCTACCACGGACCCGACGGCACCATCGCCCACACCAGCGTCGACGTAGGCCGAGCGGTCGGCAGCTGACGGAACCTCGATTGGACACCGCGGAGTGGAACGGATCTCCCGATAGGCTGAGCCCTGCCCGGAGTGGTCGTGTGGCAGCTGATCCCGCCGGACCCGGGACCGGCGAGTTGGGAGGCGACCACGTGACCGAACGAACCCGCAGGCAGCGACCCAGGTCGTCGCAGACGGTGAGCCTTGACGACGTGGCACGCCTTGCCGGGGTTTCGACGATGACGGTCTCGCGAGTCCTGAACAACCGAGGATCGGTCAGCGGACAGACCCGTGACCGGGTGGTCGATGCGGCCGAACAGCTCAACTATCGCCCCAACCTCGCGGCCCAGGCGCTCAGCAGCGGTCGGTCCCGGACGATCGGTGTGGTGACGATGGAGGGAGCCGTCGACGGCCCTACCTCGGCACTGGCGGGCATCGAACAGGGTGCCCGGGCCCTCGGCTACTCGGTCACCATGTCGATCCTGCCGGAGCTGACGCCGGCCTCGATCGCCGATGCAGTTGACTATCTGCAGATGCGGTCGGTGGCGGGGATCGTCGTCAACGCCCCGCACGTCGGGCTCGATGACTCGCTGGTGACGGCGCTGTCGACGCCGATGGTCGCCATGGAGGGCATCGAAGGACACACGCCGGTGGTCGCCGTCGACCAGCACCGGGGCGCCGAGCTGGCCACGACCCACCTGATCGAGCTCGGACACCGACGGATCTGTCACATCGCCGGGCCGCAGGATCGGTTGGAGGCGGTGGAGCGCAACCTCGGCTGGCGGGACACCCTGGCCGCCACCGACCTGGAACCGGCCGCGATGCTGGTCGGGGACTGGTCGCCCGCATCCGGATACGAGCTGGCTCGGGAGGCGATCCGGGACCAGGACGTGACGGCGATCTTCGTGGCCAACGATCTGATGGCGATCGGCGCGCTGCGGGCCCTGCACGAGGCGGGCGCCGCTGTGCCGGCGCGGGTCAGCGTGGTGGGCTTCGACGACATCGCCGAAGCCGGATTCCTGACCCCGGCGTTGACCACGGTGCACTACGACTTCTACGAGCTCGGCCGGCGGACCTTCCAACAGCTGCTGACCGAGGTGGCCTCAACGGAGTCCGGCGATGGAGGCGGCGGTTCGCAGGGGCGCCGGGAGAAGATCATGATGGAGCCGGCGCTGGTGATCAGGGAGAGCACAGCCCGGGTCCCGCGTGCGGGGCGTCGGCGCTGAGGCCGGCGGTCAGCGGGTCGCGCCGACGAAGATGATCTTGTCCGGCGTCGGCGCCAGGGCTGCTTCGGCAACCCTGGCAGCGAAATCGTCGATCGTCGGGAGATATCCCGCTTCGGCCCGGCGGCTGGTGATCAACCCGGGGCGTACGCGATCCAGCAGCTTGGCGGTGATCGTGCCGTCGATCAGGTCGCCGCTGACCACGACCAGATCGATGCCGTGCTCGGCGTAGTCCGCCCGGCGGGCCACCAGGGCGCGTTCACCGGCGTTCTTGCTGGCGGCGATCGGTTCGTACTCCGGCAGTGTGGGCTGATCGCCGAAGAAGTGCGCTTCGTGACTGGTGACGAAGACGATCCGACCGCCATTGATCATTGTCTGGCTGGCGAGATCGGCGAGCCGGACCTGGGCGTCGCGGTTCAGTCGCAGCGCGTAGTCGGCTGCCACGTCCCGCTCCAGGCCACCGCTGGCATTGAGCACGAGGATGTCCAGGCCACCGAACTCGTCCTGGATCTGCTCGACCATGGCAGCGACCGCTGCGGCGTCGGTCAGGTCGGCGCGGACTGTCAGTGCCCGGCGGCCGAGCTCGCGGACCTGATCGGCGACCTTCTCGGCCCTGGCCGCCTTGTCGCGATAGTTGATCACCACGTCGACGCCGGACCGGGCCAACTCCAGCGCGGTCGCTGCCCCGATACCTCGGGAACCTCCGGTGATCAATGCGATAGCCACGCCGACAGTGTGCCCTGTCGCAGTCGCACCGCAGAATTCCGGTTGCCTCGCCACCCCGGCGCGTCCTACCGTTCTGCCAACGCGATGACGGAGACAAGTAGCCCGGGTCACCGTACGACCAGAGAGCCGCCGGCAGCTGGAAAGGCGGCCGTACGCCCCGGGTGAAGACAACTCCCGAGCTGACGTTGGACAAAGAGGCCTGCCGGCCCGGTGTCGTACCGGCAGGCGAAGTGCGGTGGCACAGCGATCTCCCTTATCGCCCGCACTCCCGAGGGATCACTCGATGTCCTTCAGGAGGACATGATGGTCCACCACCAAGAGCGCCGCGTGCTTGCGGCCGAGCTGCCCCGGCACGCCGGGGAAACCGTCGAGATCTCCGGATGGGTGCACCGCATCCGGGAGCTCAAGTCGGTGATCTTCGTGATTATCCGGGACCGGTCCGGTCTGGCCCAGGTCGTGATCACACCACCCTACGCAGCCCCGCCCGAGGAGTCCGTCGTACGGATCAGCGGCCGGGTGATCAGCAACCCGCAGGCACCAGGCGGTGTCGAGTTGGGCGAGCCCGAGATCGCGGTGCTGTCGCCTGCCACCCAACCGCCGCCGTTCGACCTCTACCGGCCCAAACTCACGGCCACCCTGCCGACGATCCTTGATCATGCACCGGTCTCGCTCCGGCATCCCCGGCTGCGGGCGACCCATGCGATCGCCGCCGCGGCTGTCGGAGGTTTCCGGGGAGTCCTGGACAGCCAGGGATTCACCGAGATCCACACGCCCAAGATCGTCGGGTCGGCGACCGAGTCGGGCGCCAACGTCTTCCGGCTGGATTGGTTCGGCCGCCCGGCCTACCTGGCCCAGTCACCGCAGTTCTTCAAGCAGATGATGGTCGGTGTCTTCGAGCGGGTGTACGAGACCGGTCCGGTCTTCCGTGCCGAACCGCACGACACCGCGCGGCACCTGGCCCAATACACCAGCCTGGACGCCGAGTTCGGATTCATCGATGATCATCAGGACGTGATGATCATGGTCCGACAGGTGATCGCCGGTATGGTCGCCGCGGTCGCCCGATGCCGCTCGGAGGTGGAGCTGCTCGACATCGCACTGCCCGATGTGCCGGCTGAGATCCCGCAGCTGCACTTCGCGGATGCCATGGCCTGGTTGGGAAAGGACCATGACGGACAAACAGTCGATCTTGCTCCTGCCGACGAGCGGGCGTTGGGCGAGTGGGCGGTGCGGCAGCACGGCAGCGACTTCCTCTTCGTCACCGGCTATCCGATGGCCAAGCGCCCCTTCTACACCCACCCGGAGCCGGTCCGGCCGGAGTATTCCAACAGCTTCGACCTGCTCTTCCGCGGATTGGAGCTGATCACCGGCGGGCAGCGGTTGCATCGGCACCAGGACTACCTGGAGGCACTGGCCGCCCGGGGTGAGCCGACGGAGCCGTACGAGGGCTATCTGGCGACCTTCGCCGCCGGGATGCCGCCGCACGGCGGCTTCGCCCTCGGGCTCGAACGGTTCGTGGCCAGGATGATCGGTGCCGACAATGTGCGGCTCGCGACGCTGTTCCCGAGAGATCTGCATCGGCTGGCCCCCTGAGATGCCGTGGGGAAGATCGCGCCGTGTAGTCGCGGCGTGATCTTCCCCACCAGAGGATCAGCCGACGGGCGACCAGGCGATGTCGCGACCCAGCAGGGCCAGATAGCCGGCCAGGGTCGGTTCGTCGCCACCCGGTAGCGCGTGCGCGAAGGCCGAGCCCGGGCGGTCGCGTTCCGGCCCGTCGGAGATCTGCCGGGCGACCTGGTACGCCGCCGCCAGCGTCGCCGGGCTGAATCGCACCGGACCGCCGATGGTGGCGGCCACGTCCCACCCGTGCGCCACGGTGTCGACCAGATGGGCCCGGACGACGACAGCGCTCGGCAGCGGCGTCGGCGCAACTTCCGGCAGCCAGGCGGAAGGCGGCAGCTCAGTCAGCAGCCGGTCGCGTACGGCCTGGATCGAGGCGAATAGGTCCACCCGACCGGGACCGACGGGGAGTGGCCGCCAGGCGTCGAGATCCTCGGCAGCACCGGACAGCGAGGCTGCGATCCCGCGGTGCTGGCCGGTCATGTGGTCCAGCAGGGTCGACAGATTCCAGCCGGTGCAGGGGGTCGGCAGGCCGAGCTGATCGTCGGTCACCTGCTCGCAGACTTCGTTCAGGGTCCACAGGGCATCCAGGGCCAGTGCTTGCCCAATATCGTAGGTCACAGTCGATAGTCTACATAGGTAGATGAATAGCTCAATCCACCAGTTCATCGATCTCCGGGAGCCTGCCGAGGCCGTCGGCCACCGGGATCGCCTTCAACAGCCGCTTCGTGTAGGGCTGCTGCGGATCGTTCCAGATCCGCTCGGTCGGGCCCTCCTCGATGATCCGCCCGGAGCGCATCACCAGCACCCGGGTGGCGATCAGTCGGACGATCGCCAGGTCGTGGCTGATGAACAACAGCGAGGCGCCGGCGCGGACGGCGACGTCGCGGAGCAGCGTGGCGACCCGGGCCTGCAGGGAGGCGTCCAGGGAGGCGATCGGCTCGTCGCCGATCAGCAGGTCCGGGCCGGAGGCGACCGCGCGGGCGATCGCGATCCGCTGTCGCTGGCCGCCGGAGAACTCGTGCGGGAAGCGGTTGACCGCCGACGGCTCGATCTCGACCTGGGCGAGCAGCTCGGCCACACGCGGGGCGTCCCCCGGGTTGATCTTGCGGGCGTCCTCGATCTGCTGACCGATCCGTCGCCGCGGGTTGAGGGAGGCGTACGGATTCTGGAAGATCATCTGGATCCGCAGCAGGCTCTGCTCCCGCTTACGCAGTCCCAGCCGGCCGACCGGGGCGCCGTCGAAGCTCACCGAGCCTGCGGACAGCCGTTCCAGCCCGCAGACGGCCCGGGCCAGCGTCGACTTGCCGCAGCCGGACTCGCCGACCAGCCCGACGACTTCACCGGAGCCGATCTGCAGCGAGACGCCGTCGACCGCGGTCAACGAGTGCCCGAGGCTCTGCCGGTAGGTCACACTCGCCCGGTCCAACACCAGTCCATCGGTCACGACCGGGCCTCCTTGTGATCAGACGGCCCTTGATGATCGGGGAGGGCCTCGATCAGCGCCTTCGTGTACGGGTGCTGCGGGTTGCGGATGACGTCGTAGCGGCGGCCGTTCTCCACCACCTTGCCGTTGCGCATCACCGCCACGGTGTCGGCCACGGCCGACATCACCCCCAGGTCGTGGGTGACCAGGATGATCGCCAGCCCCAGATCGTCGCAGAGGTCGCGCAGCAGCCGCAGCACGCCGGCCTGGACGGTGACATCCAGGGCAGTGGTCGGCTCGTCGGCGATCAGCACCTTCGGTCCGCAGGCCAGTGCGGCGGCGATCGAGATCCGCTGCAGCTGCCCGCCGGAGAATTGGTGCGGGTAGCGCTTCAGGGCGCCGGCCGGGTCGGGGACCCTGACCTGCTCCAGCAACTCGATCGCCCGTTCCCGGGCCTGGCTGCGGGAGACCCCGCGGTGGTAGCGCAGATGATCGGTGAGCTGGCCCTGGATGGAGATCATCGGGTGCAGCCCGGCCGACGGATCCTGGAAGATCATCGCGATCTCCGCACCCCGTAGCCGGTTGATCTCCCGCTCCGCCATCCCGACCAGTTCACGGCCGGCGAAGCGGATGCTGCCGCCGACAGCGGAGTTGTGCGGCTGCAAGCCGCAGATCGCCATCCCGGTCATCGTCTTGCCGGATCCGGACTCGCCCGCCAGCCCGGTGACCTGTCCCGGCGGCACCTCGAGATCGACGCCGTCCAGGATCATCGTGCCGCCGATCGAGAGAGTCAGCCCCGAGACCAGCACGCCGTCCGGGCTGAAGGTCCCGCCGGCCGGTTCTGGGGCTGATCTCTGGCTCATCAGATCGACCTCCCGCCCACGGTCCGCTGCGAGCGCGGGTCGAGCACATCACGCAGCGAGTCGCCCAGGAAGTTGAAGGCGACCACGATGCTGAAGATCGCCATCCCGGAGAAGGTCGCGATCCACCACGACGAGAACTGTTTCACGCCGTCGGAGACCATCGATCCCCATTCAGGGGTCGGCGGCACCGTACCCAGGCCGAGGAAGGACAGGCCGGAGAAGAGCAGGATGGCGTTGCCGAAATCCAGCGTCGCCAGGACCAGGATCGGGGCGATCACGTTCGGCAGCACGTCGCGGATCAGCGAGGTCGCCACCCCGGCGCCGAGCAGCCGGCCGGCCACCACGTACTCGTTGTTGCGGGCGCCGATCACCATGGATCGCATCACCCGGGCGTACTGCGGCCAGCTGACCAGCAGCAGCGCCAGCACCGCATTCTGCAGGCCGGGGCCGAGGGCAGCGGCGACCACCATCGCCAGGATGATCGTCGGGAAGGCGAAGACCAGATCGGTGATCCGCATGATCACCTCGTCGACCACCCGGCCGAGGTAGCCGGCCAGTGCGCCGAGGATGCTGCCCAGCACCATCGACAAGATCACCAACACGATCGCCAGGGGCAGGCTGACCCGTGAGCCGGCGATGATCCGCGACAGCACGTCCCGGCCGAGGGTGTCGGTGCCGAACCAGTGCGCCGCTGACGGTGCCGTAAGCCGCGCCGATCCCTGGGCGAGCGGGTTCTGCGGTTCCAGCAGCGGCGCGAAGATCGCCACCAGCAGCCAGAGCGCGATCACCACCGACCCGATGATCATCAGCGGTTGCCGCCAGATCCGCGGCCAGCGGAATCGTCGTCTGGCTAGCAGGGCGTCGAAATCCGAGGCGCCGGTCTCGGGCGGCTGGGTCAGAGTGCTCATCGCGTCCTCACCCGCGGATCGATCACACCGTAGAGCAGATCGACGATGAAGTTGATCGTGATGTAGGTGACGCCGACCAGGACGCCGACGCCCATGATCGCCTGCAGGTCCAGGGTCGTCGAGGCCTTGAAGGCGTACTGTCCGATGCCGTTCCAGGCGAAGATCGTCTCGGTGAGTACGGCTCCTGACAACAACGAGCCGAAGGTCAGACCGACGACGGTCAGGATCGGCAACAGCGCACCGCGTAACACGTACCGCAGCACGACCGTGCGACCCGGTAGTCCCTTGGCGCGGGCGGCCACCACGTATTCGTTGCCGAGCACGTCGAGCACCGAGGTGCGGGAGAACCGCGCCAGCAGTCCGACGGTGTAGAGCACCAGCACCGAGCTCGGCAGCACCAGGTGCGAGACGGCGTTGGCGAAGACCTGCCACTGGCCGGCCAGCAGGGCGTCGATCGTGTAGAAGCCGGTGCGGTCCGGTGGCGGCGAGAAGTCGGTGCTCAGTCGGCCGGACCCGGGGAACCAGCCGAGCTTGTAGAAGAACACGAAGTAGATCACCAACGCCAGCCAGAAGGTCGGGGTGGAGATGCCGATCAGGCTGATCACCCGGATCACCTGATCGGCGATCCGGCGATGCCGCAGGGCGGCGACCAGACCCAGCAGGACGCCGAGGACGGTCGAGACGATCAGGGCGCCCAGCGCCAGTTCCGCGGTCGCCGGGAAGGCGGTCCTGAGGTCGGTCATCACCGGGTTGTGGGTCTGGGTCGAGGTGCCGAGATCAAGGTGCAGCAGGCGTACGAGATAACGGCCGTACTGCACCGGCAGCGGCTTGTCGAAGCCGTACTTCCGGTTGAATTCGGCGACCACCTGCGGATCGGCCGCCGCCCGCTCACCCAACGCGGCGGCAGCGGGGTTGGCCGGCACGAGATTGCTCAGGATGAACGTGACCAGGGTGACACCCCAGATCAGCAGGATGCTGAGCCCGAGCCTGATCAGGATGTAACGCAGCAACGGATGCCCGTAACGACGGCGAACCGCCGGGTCGATGATCGACCCGCCGGCCGCCGGGGCCACGGAGGACTCAGTGGATGTCACCGAAGCTGATGCCGAGCACCGGGTTGGGGACGACGTCCTTCAGCGAGGTGGCCGCGACCGTGATGCTGGCCGGCTGAAAGAGCGGGATGAACGGGCCGTCGATGTTCATCTGCTTCTGCATCGCGATGTAGGCCGCCGACCGGGCCGCGTCACCGTTGGCGGCACTCGCCGCAGCGGCCAGCTTGGCGTCCTTCTTGCCCCGCGCGGTGGTCCACTGGGCCCGCATCGCCAGACTCTGGTCGGGCGTGAAGACCAGATAGTCGGCCGGGTCGGGATAGTCGGCGCCCCAGTAGGCGATCCCGGCCTGCATCTTGCCGCTGCGGAAGGAGTCCAGCGACGTCGACGACGGCTGCGGGTTGAGCTTGAGATTGACCCCGACCGCCTTCAGCTGCGCCTGGACGGACTGCACGATGTCACCCATCTGCGCGCTCCCGGCCGAGACGTCCTCGGAGTACAGCACCGAGATCGTCTGGCCGCTGTAGCCGGACTGGCTGATCAACTGCTTGGCCTTGGCGAGGTCGTAGCTGTTGGCCGGATCGGACTTGAGGCCGCCCAGAAAGCTGACCGGAACCATCCCGCCGGGCTGGATCGCGCCGGTGCCGGCGAGGTCCAGCAGCTTGGAGTAGTCGATCGCATGCCGGATGCCCTGGATGAAGGTCGGATTCGAGACTTCCTTGCCGTACTGGGGATCCATGTTGAACCACATGAAGATCGTTTCGGTGCTCTCGTCGGTGAGCACGCTGGCCTTGCTCTTGTCCAGATCCTTGACCTGGTCCGGGCCGAGCGAATAGGCCAGCTGGGCGGTGCCCGCCTGGACATTGACCTTCTGGGTCGAGGCATCGACATTCTGCAGGACGACCCGGTTGTAGGTCGGCTTCGGGCCGTCGTAGTGCGGGTTGGCCTTGAAGACCACCTGGCTCTGGGCGTTGTACGACTCCAGCTCGTACGGCCCCGAGCCCTCCGAGTGCCCGTCGAGCCACTGCTCCGCCTTGTCGTCGGTGCCCTCCGTGCCGCCGTGGGCCTTGACCTGCTTGGAGTTGACGATGCCGAGCGATGTGTTCGGGAGGATGTAAGGAAGCTGCGGGTTGGGGGTCTTGCTGACCAGCTTGACGGTCTTGTCGTCAACCTTCTCGACGTCGACGCCGTCGAGCATGAAGGACGGGTTGCCCTTGATGCCCTGGAGCCGCTTGAACGAGAACACGATGTCGTCCACGGTGACCGGTGAGCCGTCGGAGAAGTGGTGGGTGCCGTCGAGCGTCAGGGTGACCGTCTTGTTGTCCTTGGAGATCGTGTAGCTGCACAACTGGGGAATCAGGTCCTTGACGGAGTTGCCCTTGAAGCCCAGCACGGTCTGGTACAGCTGATGCACCACGGTCCCGCCGGTGAATTCGAAGCTCCTGGCCGGGTCGGCCGTCTTCAGGTCGAAGGTGTCGTTGGCCGTCAGTGTCTTCGTGGCCTGGCCGTTGGCGCTGGTCCCGCCGCCGTTGTTGCCGTCACCGCAGGCCGTCACGGCCCAGCTCACGGCAGCTGCTGCGGCCACAGCCGTGATGATCTTGATGGATCTGTTCATGCCCCGCTCTTTCAGTGACACCCGGGCGACCGGGGCGGCCACGGAGTCGGCCAGCTAGGACACTAGGGGCATATCCCCATGATCGACAGCAGAGCGACGGCATTCTTAACAACGACGAAACACGCTGCTCACTCCTCGTCGTCCTCGGGAAGCCAGCCGAGTCCGTCCAGCCAGGTGGCGCAGAGGTCCTGCCACTGGGCGACCCCCGGCTCCTCGTCGTCGGCGAGCCCGAGGCCGTGCCGGCCGTGGTGGAAGACGTGGGCCTCGAAGGCGATGCCTGCGACCGCCAGCGCGGTCATCATCTCCAGGGAGTGCAGCGCCGGTACGCCTTCGTCGTCGCTGGTGGTCCACAAGAAGCACGGCGGAATGTCCTCGTCGACCCGCGCCGCCGGAGACAGGTCCGCCAGCAGCTCGGCGGAGGCGTCGCCGAGCAGGGATCGCGCGGAGCTGCGGTGCAGGTTGGGGATCCGGCCGTCCAGGGTGTCCCGGAGGTCGGTCACCGGATAGCAGAGCACGGCGGCATCGGGTCGGCCCGCGAAACTGGCCGGCGCCGCTCCGGTGACGTCGGCGGAGTCGGTGGCGAGCATGCCGGCCAGATGCCCGCCGGCCGAGAAGCCCAGCACACCGAGGTGATCGTCGGCCACTCGCAGGCCGGCCCGTCCGGTTCGCAACGCTCGCAGGGCATCGCGGCCGTCCAGCAGTGCCGCCGGGTACGCGCCCTCGCCGACGGTGTAGCGCAGCACGGCCGCGTGCAGTCCCAGACTGTTGAGCCACCGGGCGACGGGCTCACCCTCGTGCTCGGCGAGCATCTGGTAGCCGCCACCGGGGAGCACCAGGATGGTGGGCCGGGCGGTGTCGTCGACGGCGTACGGAGTCAGGTCCAGCGGCATGGCCGAATCCTGTCACGCGCTCGGCCGGCCACGGCCCGGGGACCGCGGGCTCGGGCCGGTACGGGGCGTCCGGGTCAGCCGAAGGCGTCCCGGAGCTTCTGCAGCAGCGGCTCCGCCGCCTGGTCCAGGAATTCTTGCTGGCCCTGATCGCCGGCCTGGATCAGCGCCAGATCGGTGAAGGCGGCCTCCTGGTACGGCCGCACCGCCTCCACGACGGCATCCAGGTCCGGGCCGCACGGGATGCTCTCGGCGACATCGTCGGGTCGTACGAACTGGCTCGCCGCGGCGAATCCGGCAGGTGTCGGTAGATCGGCGTTCACGCCCCAGCCGCCGCCGAACCAGCGGAACTGATCATGGGCCCGGGCGATGGCCGCATTGCGATCGGGATCCCAGCAGATCGGCAACTGGCCGATCTTGCGCGAGGCGCCGTCGTGGACCCGGTCCCAGCTGCTGACCACCTCGGCATCCGGTTGCACGGCGATCAGGTGATCAGCCAGTGGGGCGAACTGCTGCACCGACGATTCTCCGGAGACGGCGATGCCGATCGGGACGCCGTCCTCGGGGGCATCCCAGATCCGGGCCGAGTCGACCCGGAAGTAGTCCCCCTCCCAGGTGATCAGCTCGCCGCTGATCAACTTCTTGATGATCATGGTCGCCTCGACCAGCATGTCCTGCCGCTGGGCGATCGGCGGCCAGCCCTCACCGGTGACGTGCTCGTTGAGATTCTCGCCCGAGCCCAGTCCCAGGATGAACCGCCCGCCCGACAGCACCTGCAGGGTGCTGGCTTTCTGGGCCACGACCGCAGGGTGGTAGCGCTGCGTCGGGCAGGTCACGTAGGTGGCGAGTTCCACCCGTTCGGTGGCCTGGGCGACCGCGCCCAGGACGGTCCAGGCGTACGGTGCATGGCCCTGGCTCGTCAACCAGGGCGAGAAGTGATCACTGGAGACCTCGAAGTCGAAGCCGGCCCGCTCGGCCGAGACGGCATAGCCGACGAGTTCCCGCGGTCCGCTCTGTTCGGTCATCAGGGTGTATCCGAATCGCATGCCCGTGGGTTACCCGAAACTTGGCCGGGTCCACGCGGCTGAGCACCGGATCTCGCCGCAAACGGGGTCGGCGCGAACCGCTTGCTGAGGAGTCCGAGTTGCTGGGCAACCATTCCTGCGGAGGTCGTTCTCGCTGCTGAAACTCCAACGTGTCCGCCCACAAGCTGACAGCGGACCGGATGACTGTGATCGAGGAGCACCAGGAATCCAGGGGCAACAGGCGCAGATCCATAGCATCCACAAGAATCGCTTGGGTATCGAATCCGGGTAAGGCCCTTGACACCATCGTCGCTGCCACTTAACTTCAGGGCTTATTCTTTCGCGTCGAATAACGACGCGGGGTTCAAGGCAGAACGATGGAGACAACGATGTCTGACAATCGGCCATTGGCCTCGTCGCCTTTCAGCAGGCGACTCTTCCTGGGCGGCGCGGCGGCAGCCTCTGCGGCAGCACTCGGCGCCTGCGGCTCCAATCACGGTTCCGGTTCGAGCCAGGGCGCGGGCGGCAAGACCGCCATCCAGCAGTGGTATCACCAGTACGGCGAGTCCGGCACCCAGCAGGCCGCCAAGCGGTATGCCGCCGAATACAAGGACGCTGCGGTCACCGTGCAGTGGATCCCCGGCGACTACGACACCAAGCTCACCAGCGGCCTGGCCGGCAGCTCTGGCCCGGACGCTTTCGAGTATCACCTCAGCCGTGCGCTCGTGACCTCCAACGAGGTCGTCGAGTTGACCGATCTGATCGCCGACGTCAAGGACGACTACTCCGACGCCGACCTCGGATCCTGCACCGTGGACGGCAAGATCTACGCGATCCCTATGATCGACGACCCGCAGTTGATCTTCTACAAGAAGAGCCTGCTCGAGGCCAAGGGGATCTCGTCGATCGAGACCCTCGATGATCTCGTGTCGGCCGCGAAGGAGTTGACCACCAAGGACGTCAAGGGACTGTTCTCCGGTAACACCGCCAACAACGACGGCGGCGCCCTGGTCGGCCCGGTGATCTACTCCACCGGCGGGAGGTATCTGACCCAGGACATGAAGATCGGCTTTGACACGGGGCTGGTCGCCGATGCGCTGCTCAAGCTCCGGCAACTCGGCACCGACAAGTCGCTTTTGTTGGGTGCGCCGACAGACTGGACCGATCCCGGCTCCATCCAGAACGGCCTATGTGCCATGCAGTGGATCGGCATGTGGGCGGTGCCGACGATGTCCAAGGCGATCGAGGATCTGGGCGTGATGCCGTTCCCGAAGGCTGCCCCCAACGGCCAGCCGTCGGTCGCCTCCGGCGGCTGGTCGGCGATGGTCAGCGCCAAGTCCAAGCACATCGACGAGGCCAAGGCCTTCACCAAGTGGCTCTGGGTGGACAACACCAAGGACCAGGAGGATTGGAGCCTGAGCTACGGCTTCCACATCCCGCCGCGTAAGAGTCTGGCCGCCAAGGCGACGAAGCTGCAGAGCGGCGTCGCGGCGACTTGCGTGCAGCTCAATGCCGATCATGGCGTGCAGAATGACCCCAACTGGACGCCGGCGATGGGCACAGCCCTGACCGACGCAGTGACCAGGATCGTGGGCAAGGGTGCGGACCCGGAGAAGGAACTGGCCGCCGCGGTGAAGAAGATCAACACCGAGCTCCAGAAGTTCTGATCATGGTCGGCGCAGCGATGCCGTCCAGGGTGGTCACGGACAGGCCGTCGACCAGCCGCACCGGTACAGCCGTGCCGGTGCGGCGGATCCGCGGCCAGCGCTGGGCGTTCTGGGCATTCATCACCCCCTTCCTGGTAGGGCTGATCGGTTTCGTCTACGTGCCGATCATCTGGAGCGCGGTGCTGAGCTTCTTCGACGCCCAGGGCACGGTGGTCCCGACCCGCTTCATCGGGCTGGCCAACTACAAGCGGATGCTGACCGACGGTGCATTCACGTCAGCGCTGCTGACCTTCACGCTGTTCGCCGTCTTCATCGTGCCGACCACCTTCATCGTCTCCCTCGGGTTGGCCATGATGGTCAACCGGATCCAGGCGGCGCGCGCATTCTTCCGGTCGGTGTTCTTCCTGCCGACCGCCTGCTCCTACGTGGTGGCATCGCTGGTCTGGAAACTGTCGATCTTCAACGGCGTCCGATTCGGACTGGCCAACCAGGTGGCAAGTCTCTTCGGCTCGGATCCGATCGCCTGGCTGTCGACGATCAACCCACCGCTCTACTGGATCCCGATCGTCTCGGTCCGGCTGTGGCTGCAGTCCGGCTTCTACATGATCTTGTTCCTGGCGGCCCTGCAGAATATCAATCCTGAGCTCTACGAGGCAGCCTTCGTCGACGGCGCCAAGGGCGGCTGGCAGCTCTTCCGGCACATCACCCTGCCACTGCTGCGCCCGACGGCCGTCTCGGTGCTGCTGCTGTGTCTGATCGCCGCCTACCAGGCCTTCGACGAGTTCTACAACCTACTCGGCAATGCCGAGTACGCCCGACCGCCGCTGGTCTACTTGTACTATCTCGCCCTCGGCACCCAGCAGAACTTCGGCCTGGGCAGCGCGGGTGCCCTGATCCTGGCCGCGCTGATCGCGATCGTGACGATCCTGCAGAGCAGGCTGCTGGGCTTCGGCAGCAAAGGGGAGAGTTGATCATGAGCGCTGCACCGCTGAGCAATGTCGTCGGCCTGCACCGCGGCGGCCGGGCCAGGGCGCTGGATGTCGTCTCCTGGGTCGTCCTGGTGATCGTCACGATCCTGTTCCTGTTGCCGTTCTACCTGATGATCCGCAACGGGCTGTCCACCACCCAGTCGCTGACTTCGCCGGACTGGTCCTTCTTCCCGACCCATCCGCAGTGGCGCAACTTCACCGATCTCTTCCACAGCCCGGACATCCCGATGCTGTCGTCGTTGAAGAACTCGGCGATCATCGCGGTCTTCAGCACCTTGGGCACGTTGTTGATCTGCTCGCTGGCCGGCTATGCGCTGGCAAGGATCCCCAACCGGGCGGCGACGCCGATCTTCTACGGCGTGATCGCGACGCTGATGATCCCGGGTGCGGTCACCTTCGTGCCGAGCTTCATCATCGTGTCCTCGCTCGGCTGGGTCTCCGACTACCGCGGCCTGATCATTCCCGGTCTCTTCAGCGGCTTCACCGTTTTCCTGTTCCGGCAGTACTTCCTGGCCTTCCCCAGGGAGCTCGAGGAGGCGGCACGGGTGGACGGGCTGGGCCACTGGCGTACCTTCTGGCGGATCGTGATCCCCAACAGCGGCGCCTTCATAGCCGCCATCGCGGTGATCACCTTCATCGGCAGCTGGAACGCCTTCCTGTGGCCACTGGTGGTGGCACAGGACCAGAGCGCTTGGACGGTGCAGGTGACGTTGTCGACGTTCATCACCGCCCAGACGGTCAACCTGCCGCAGCTGTTCTGTGCGGCGATCATCTCGATCCTGCCGCTGATCCTGGTGTTCGTCTTCCTGCAGCGCTATCTGGTCCAAGGTGTCGCGCAGACCGGGATCAAGTGACAGGATCGAATGACTGGGCTCCGGCAGTCGGAATGAGGTGGACGTGGTCGCCGGCCGGACGGTTCGTGATCTCCGCCACGACAGTCGGTTCACGCTGCTCCGGTCGATCTACGCGGCCGAGACGGTGACGCGTCAAGATCTGGTACAGCAGACCGGACTGAGTTTTGCCACGGTTTCGAATCTGATCAAGGAACTCTTGTCGGCCGGGATCATCGTCGAGGCGAGCCGCGAGGACTCCAACGGCGGCCGCCCGCGGGCACGGCTGCGGCTGGCGCCCGAGCGCGGCCTGTTGGTCGGTGTCGACGCCAGCGAGACGTACGTGCATGTCGACGTCTTCGATCTGGCCATGCACCGGGTCGGCCGGCACGAGCACCCGATCACCGAGGACACCACCGATCCGGAACGGGTGATGGCCGAGATCGCCACCGGGGTGCGGACGGCTCTGCGCCGACACCGAGGGACCGACGTGCTGGGAGTGGGGGTGAGCCTGCCGGGTCAGGTGGAGCCGGAGGTCGGGGTGTCGCTCTTTGCGCCGAACTGGGGCTGGAAGGACGTTCCTGCCCAGCGGATCCTGCAGCGCAGGCTCAGGCGATCCGTCCACGTGGACAATCCGCTGAAGGCGGCCACAGTCGCCGAGCTCTGGTTCGGTCACGGCCGGCAGGTCTCGGAACTGGTGACCGTCAACCTGGGCACCGGTATTGGAGCAGGGATCGCGTCCGAGGGCCGGTTGATCCGCGGCGTCTCCAACAACGCCGGCGAGTGGGGACACACCACCTTCGTCTACGACGGCCGGCCGTGCCGCTGCGGCCGGCGTGGATGTTTGGAGGCCTATATCGGCTTCCCGGCGCTGATGGCGCAGTTCGCCGAGCGGTATCCCGGGCACCGGTATCTGCGCGCGAGCGGGCAGACCGGATTCCTGGCAGCTTTCCGGGCCGGGCTGATGGCTGACGAGCCGGAGGCGTTGTGGCTGGTCGACCTGCTGGCTGATCAACTCGGTGCCGGGCTGGCCGACCTGGTCAACATGCTCAATCCACGGCTGATCGTCCTCACCTCATGGGCGGCGCTGGCGCTGGCGCCGTGGCTGGTGCCGAGAGCGAGGGCGCGGATGCTCAGCGAGGCGATCACCGGCTCGGCGATCATGGTCGACCTGGTGATCACTGCGGTCCCGCACAACCCGGTCTCCACCGGGATGGCCGCGTTGGCGCTCGAGGAATTCCTGGACAGCATCGGGCTGCCGAGCAGGAGCGGCCGCGTGCTGCGTGACCGGGTGGTGCCGACCGCCTGATCACCGCCTGATCACCGCCTGATCGCGCCATGATCAAGCCATGATCGCGCCGTAATCAAGCCATGATCAGCACCGCCGTCGGTCAGTGGTGATTCCCGCCAGGGAAACCACGGTCGGGAGGCTCCTCGTCCGGATAGCTGTGGTAACGCGACCCGGGATGACCGGGTTGGTTGTCCGGGCGGTCGGGCAGATAGCGGATCGCGGCGCGGCCGATCCCGGACAACATCACCGCCACGACGCCGCCGGCGATCAGATAGACCGCCGAGGTGAGGAGGCCCGGCAGCCAGCCGCTGTGCACCAGCATCTCCTCGACGATCATGCCGACCACGAAGAGGCCGACGATCCAGGCGAAGTAGCGACGTGCCTGGGTGGTGCTGACCAGCAGCAGGTGCAGCAGCGCGGTCGCCACCAGGGCGAAGAGGGCCGTCGCGGCCGCCAGGGCGTTCGCGTGGATGTCCACCTCGCCGCCGCCGAGCCGGTTGACCGAGGGAACAGCGAAGATCGTACGGGCGGCAACCACGCCGGCCCAGGAGATCGCTGCGGCGACGATCGCGGTGGCGACTCCGCCGACCCAGATCCGGACCGGATCAACCCGCAGCCGCATGCCGATCGGCGGGCCGGTCCTTCCGCTCATGGTGTGCTCCCGTCATGCCTGAACCGCTGCTGGCCAAGATGGAACTACCGCCTACCCGCTGATCGTAGACGGGCGACCGCTCACGGCTGGGATTCCAGGACCCGGGAACCAGAACCGCCTCCGACCGGTCGGTCAGAGGCGGTTTTCGGTGGGTCGGGGTGACAGTGTTCTGGCTCGGGACATCGGAATGGGGTGTCTCAAGTCATCGGTATAGGTGTGTCGCACGTCTTCGGCA
>NZ_BMMZ01000009.1 GCF_014646195.1 Microlunatus endophyticus | reverse complement strand
CGCCGGGGACATCGACCTGGCCCAATGACTGGTTGTAGGTGTCGTCCGGGGTGGCGTTCGTCGACTCCGCAACCGCTGCTTCTACTCCGACGCCGATCCCGACCGCGTTCGCGGCCACGTTGGCCGACTCTGCCCGGCTCCGTGGCGTCCCGGTGCTGTCCACAGTGGTCGCCGAATGACCGACAGCCGCATCCAACGTGTCCAACCCGACTGCGTCCAATCCGACCGAGACGACGTCGCCCGACGTACTGGCTGAATAGTCAGCAGGCAGCGGGGCTGCCTGCGCCACTGAGGCGGCGACCGTCACCAACCCAGCCGCCAACACAACCGCGAGCAGGCGGGCCAGCACACGAGACAGGACCGACCGGGCCGAACGTGCACAACCGATCTGACGAAGCGCACGAAGGAGATAGGTGGATAGCACGGAAATGGCGGAACGATCCGCCGGGCGATGCGACATGGCGCCTTTCAAGGGGGGTCAAGGCGACGCGATCACCCAGCTGCTTGAGCGACCAATGCCCCTACCCTTGAACAAACTTGACCTGGCACCGACCAATTTCAGAAATACCGTGACCAATCTGTGATCAACCTGACGGTTCTTTCAGTTGCGGGCAGCAGTTAAACCTTTGCGCCGAGGAATAGGGCACCGAAAGGGCAAAGAATCCAAGGATTTCTTTCAATTCGGCTGGAAACGGTGGTTATCGTGGCATTGGGCCTAGTGAGCCCAGCGAGGCACCAAGAAGGTTCCCCCTTCACAGTTTCCGTGCCTCGCACAGTCCCCGCCCGGCCGGCCATGGTCCCCCCGAACACGTGCCGGCCGGGCGGTGGACAACCATCAGTCTCTAACCCTGCACCCGGGAACATGGTCTCAGACAAGGCCTGCGAGACGCTGGCCACCAAACTTCAAAACACGTGCGGGACGAGGCTGGTCGAAGAGACCCTGAACACACACGCCGTCAGCCCTACCCAGCCCGGGTCATTCCCTGTCCGATGATCGTTCCCTCCCTGCTGCGGTTCCGCTTGTGGGCCGGGGTGCAGGGCCGAACATCCTCGAACCGCGCTCAGACAAATGCATCTCCGCGAGGTCCCCTCCGTCGAAGAGCCCGACAGCAGAGTTGCTAACTGCAACACCGTGCCAGACTCGGGACTCTCCTATGTGGTTGTGAAGCTGCCGCGTGGTGCAGCCCTGCGCTAGCGTTCGCGGGCCTCAGCGGCGAAGAGTTCGGGCTTGGCGTCGTCGGACCGTGGCGGGGAGACAAACTGGGTGACAACGGGGGCGATGATCGGCACCCACTGGTGGACGTTCGTGGACGAGTTGGAGCGCGGAACCACCTGCGCGCCGCAGTGTCCGGCGCCCTGATAAGGCAAAGGTCACTGGTTCAAGTCCAGTTAGGCCCACCCATCTGACAAGGGGAAACACCCCTCTGTGATCCTTCAGGGCTGAACTGGGAGACATCGCCACCGCCCGAGATCCATCTGCGCTGGCCGACCACCCAGTACAGCCGGCAGGGCCGAAACGGTCGCCCGGCCAACCGTGAGCGGCTTTCACCGAGCATTCGTCATCGGAAGCGGGAAGGTTGCTCGGCGCCGCCAAGCGCCACCGTGCGTCGTTACCCGACCAGATCCCAAGGCGCACACCTAGGCGTCGTTGCAACGGAGTCGCGGGAAAGCGTCGAGGATCGTGGTGCGCAGATCGTCGGGGGTCGTTTCGGCCTCGGCGGTGCGGACGATGCCGTAGGCCATCCGGATTGACAGCATGACTTCCTCGACGGTGACGTCTGTCGGTACCAGCCCGGCCTCGACGGCCCGCCGGAGCGGGTCGGCGAGCAGGTCGATCAGGCGGCGTGCGCCGTCGTACTCCACGCGGGTCTTGCGTGCGTCGCTGACCATGTCGATGAAGGCGGTCTCGGCGATCAGGTTGTCGACGAGCCCGCGCCACAGGAGACAGAAGGCATCGGGTCCGGGCAGTGCCGCCGTCATCGCGTATTGCTGGAAATGATCTTCGAAGACGGCAAAGGCCAGGTCGAGGCGGGTCGGGAAGTGTCGATAGAGAACGCCCTGGCCGACGCCGGCCCCCTTGGCGATCGCGCTCAGCGGGACGTCGTACCCGCGCTCGGCGAACAGTCGGCGCGCGGCCGACAGGATCGACTCCCGGTTGGCTGCAGCAGCCGCCGGCCCCCTGTTGCGTCGAGCCATTTCACGGGCCACACTTGAAGTATAACCGGACAAGGTTGTCCGGATCGGAGGAAAGAGAGCCATGACCTCATTCAACGAGGAGTACGACGTCGTCATCGTCGGCAGTGGCGCGGCGGCGCTTGCCGCCGCGCTGGGTGCGGTGGACGAAGGGCTGTCGGTCGTGATGATCGAGAGCAGCGCCAGATGGGGAGGCAACTCCAACAAGTCCGGCGGCGGCATGTGGCTGCCCAACAACCCGCTGATGCGAGCCGACGGGGTCGGCGACTCGCGCGAGGAGGCCCTCGAATACATCGCACTGACCGCGAAGAACGACCACCGCGCGACCAATCCCGCTCGTCAGGCCGCGTTCGTCGACGGCATCGAGGACTGGGTGACGACCTGCCAGAAGTACGGCCTCCGTCTGGTCCGCTCCAAGGACTATCCCGACTACTACCCTGAACTTCCCGGCGGCAAGATCGGCCGCGCGCTCGAGGTCTACCCGATCTCGAAGCAGCTGATGGGGCCGTGGGCCGAGAAGATCTCGTCACAGGCCGCGCTGCCGATCATGACCGACGATGTCTGGCTGTTGACTCGGGCCCTCGCGTCGTACGACGGATTCAAGCGCGGCGTACGCCTGACCTCGCGCCTGGCACGCGGGTTCGTCACCAGAAAAGGATTGCTGGCCGGTATGGGCGTCGCGCTGACCGGCTCGCTGCTGCACGCCGCGGTGATCAAAGGTGGCGCGACGCTGCTGCTCGAGACTCCGCTGACGGACTTGATCGTCGAGGACGGCCGCGTGGTCGGGGTGAAGGCGACCAGGGATGGACGCGAAGTCACGTTCGGTGCTCGCCGGGGTGTCGTGCTCGGCTCCGGTGGCTTCGACGGGAACCGCGCCAAGCGTCGCGAGCTGCAGGGAGTGGAGGGCAACCCGTCGGGTGTCCTGACCAACCTCGGCGCGCCGATCGACATCGCCGCCCGTCATGGCGCCGCACTGGAGCTGATGGACGACGCTTGGTGGGGTGCGTCGGCGATCTCTCCGGAGCCCGGTGTTGCCGATCCCACGTTCCTGGTCGGCGAACGCGCCATGCCGTACTCGATCATCGTCGATGATCAGGGACGGCGCTTCGCGAACGAGGCGGAGTCCTATATCGACATCGGACATCACATGCTGGAGCACAACAAGGATGGGCGCTGGTGGATGATCGCCGACAAGCGTCACCGCCGCTACCTGCGCAACTACCTGCTCGCGCCCGGCGTGAAGAAGAGGCTGACAGCAGGCGGTCATTACGCCGAGGCCGACACGATCGAGGAGCTGGCCACCAGGATCAACGTTCCGGCGGCGAACCTGCGCCAGACCGTCGACCGTTTCAATGGCTTCGCCCGGGCGGGCATCGACGGGGACTTCGGCCGGGGTGACTCGGCCTACGACCGCTATTACTCCGACCCCGGCGTGCGTCCCAACCCGAACCTGGGCCCTCTGGAGAAGGCACCCTTCGACGCGATCGAGATCGTCATCGGCGATCTCGGCACCAAGGGCGGCATCGTCACCGACGAGTTCGCCCGCGCGCTGTGTGAGGACGGCACCGTGATCGAGGGTCTCTACGCCTCTGGGAACTGTTCGGCATCGGTGATGGGCCACACTTATCCCGGCCCGGGTTCCACCCTCGGACCAGCCACGGTTTTCGGCCTGATCGCCGCCCGGCACATCGCACGAAACAACTGAACGGGATGACCATGAACATCACGGGCAAGGTCTTCGTCGTCACCGGTGGCGGCAACGGCATCGGACGCGCGGTCGTGCTCGAGCTCCTGAAGCGCGGGGGCCGGGTCCTCGCGATCGACTTGAACGAGAACGCGCTGACCGAGACGGCAGAGATCGCGAAGGCCGGCCAGCGCCTCACCACGGTGACTCTGAATATCACCGACCGAGCGGCGGTTCTCGACCTCGCCGCCGAGTACGACAGCGTTGACGGATTGGTCAACTTGGCCGGCATCATCCACGATTTCGAGCCTGTCGACGAACTGGATTTCGAGGTCATCGAGCGCGTGATGAACGTGAACTTCTGGGGCACCGTCAACATGACGAAGGCGTTCCTGCCGGTGCTCAAGCGCCGGACCGAGGCCTCGATCGTGAACGTCGCATCGATGGGCAGCCTGGTGCCCGTCCCGGGGCAGAGTGCGTACGGGGCATCCAAGGCCGCGGTCAAGCTCTTCACCGAGGGGCTCTACGCTGAGTTGCGCTCCACCTCCGTGGCGGTGAGCACCGTCTTTCCCGGCGGTACTGCCACCAATATCACCGGCAATTCCGGCGTCGACACACGCACCGTCGATCCGGAGAAGGCGAAGAAAGCGGCCGGCAACCTCACCACGCCCGACGAAGCAGCCAGGAAGATCACCGACGCGATCGCCCATGGCACTCCGCGCGTCCTGATCGGCCCGGACACACGAGCCCTCGACCGGCTCGCTCGAATCGCTCCCACCCGCGCAGTCACGATCGTCGCCAAGAGGATGGCCGCAATCGTCGGCTGACCGAGGTTGACCGAACGTCCGGATCCAGGCCTGTCCGAGTGGAGCTACGGTCGCCCATCTCGAGTCGACCACTCACTGATGAAACCGCAGACCTCACACACCGTTCGTCGGACACTCCCCGCCGAACATAGTGTCCGGGCTTCAGTCCGTCACGGGTGCGGGGGGATCTTGTCTCGCATGATCACGAGCGAGGGTCATGTGGGTGGGGTGATGAGTTGTTGGATGGCGGCCCCGTAGAGGTTGGCTACGTGTGTTCGCTGGGCTGCAGTGGCGTGGTCGGTGTCGACGGCGTCCCAGGAGTGCACGAGGCCGAGGAGCTGCGCGGAGACGAGCCAGGCGCGCAGGACGGTGTCGGCTCCGTGCATGCGCGCGCTGAGCCGGTCGACCAGGAGTCGCCGCATCGTGGCCTGCAGATCGGTGCGGACGTTTTGATGGTCGCTGGCGTAGAGCAGCGCGGTGAGGGTGCGTCGCATCCGGTCGTGCGTGGGGTCGAGAACATAGTCGGCTAGACGCGTTCCGACCAGCTCGAGGGGCCCGTCGAGCTGGGGAGCGAAGTGCTCGTCGAATCCGATCACCCGTACGAACAGTTCCTCTTTCGAGCCGTAGTGCCGGATTACCAGTGCTGCGTCCACGCCCGCAGCCGCGGCGATCTCTCGCACTGAGGTGCCCTCGTATCCGCTCCGCTCGAACAGCTCTCGGGCTGCGCGGGCAATCGCCCGCTGCGTCGGCGTGCCCTCCTCGAGAGGACGTGTGGCAGTGCGCGGCGAATGACGTCCGGAACTCATGCGCTTCAGTCAACCGCTTTTGACAGACCATCGTCAACACTGTTGACTACGACAGGTCAACACTGTTGACCAACGGCATGTATCGGCGGTACAGAACGAAAGCGGGAGTAGTGGCATGCGGATCGAAGAGGCCGAGTCCGAACAGGAACTTGAGGAAGAAGCCGAGCACGTCTCCGGCAACCAGGCGACTCTGTGGCTGCTTGCTGTCGGCCTGGGTGCGCTCGTGGTTTCGCTCGCGCAGTCACTGCTGGTGCCGGTGCTCGCGGACCTGCCCAAGCAGTTGAACTCTGACACAGCCACCGTTCAGTGGCTGCTGACAGCGACGCTCCTCGTGAGCGCGGTTGCCGTTCCGCTGCTGGGTCGGCTCGGAGACATGTGGGGCAAGCGGCTGATGCTGTTGGTCGCGATCGGTGCGATGGTCGTCGGCTCCCTGATCACCGCCGTCTCCGACAATGTCTTCGTCCTCATCGTCGGCCGAGCCATCCAAGGCGTCTCTTCCGGTGCGATTCCGTTGGGGATCAGCCTGCTGGCCACACTGCTGCCGAAGAAGCGCCGTGCCAGCGGTATGGCCACCATCTCGGCCATGCTCGGCGTCGGTGGAGCGCTCGGCCTGCCCTTCGCCGGGTTGATCGCCGAGCACGGCGACTTCCACACCCTGTTTTGGGTCACGGCCATCGCCGCAGCGGTTGCCTTCGCCGGCATCCTCTTCTTCGTGCCTGAATCTCACGACCCGGCCGGCGGCAGAATCGACATCCTCGGTGCGCTGCTGCTCGCGGGTGCGCTCGTTGCCCTCCTGTTGCCGCTGTCCGAAGGCTCCGACTGGGGCTGGGGCTCTACGAGAGTGATCTGGCTGTTCGTGGCATCCGCCGCACTCTTCGCTGCCTTCGGGCTGTGGGAGGCGCGCCACCACGATCCCCTCGTCGACCTGTCCTCTCTCGGGCGTCGCCCGATCCTGTTGACCAACATCGCCTCCCTCTTCATCGGCTTCGCTCTCTTCGCCTCACTCATTGGCACCGCCACCTATGTCGAGATGCCGAAGGAGACCGGCTACGGCTTCGCTTCCACCACCTTGGTCGCGGGCTTGACGATGCTGCCCTCTGGTCTGTGCATGCTGGTCTTCGCGCCCGTCGCCGCCCGCCTGATCAACTCCATCGGCGGCGGCCGCACCCTCGCAATTGGCGGGGTGATCGTCGCGATCGGCTGGACTCTGCGCGTGTTCGTTCACGCCGATCTTTGGCAGGTCATCGTCGGTAGCACTGTCGTCGGCATCGGAACCGGTATCGGTTACGCCGCCATGCCCGCCTTGATCAGCGCCAATACTCCCCACACCGAACTCGCCTCCGCCAACGGTGTCAACACCGTCGTCCGCTCCCTCGGGAGTTCCTTGGCCAGCGCCCTCGGCGGTTCCATATTCGCCAGTTTCACTCTCACCCTCGGATCGACTGTCTTGCCGTCACTGACCGCCTACCGTGTCCTCTTCACCATCTGTGGTGCCTCCGCCCTCATCGCCGCAGCCCTTGCCCTCCTCGTCCCCCACCGCCAGGACGGGGCCATCGTGAGCTGAGCTCGGCGGCGTTACATGAAATCAGCCAGCGAGCCAACCAGGCGTCGGCGACGCCCGCAAGCCATTCCCTGCCCGGTGATCATTCCCTTTGCGGGCGGTTGATGGGCCGAGCGCCTGACCCCTTGCCCGAGATTGTCGTCCCAGGCGAGACATTCGGGCCGTTGCTCAACCAGGCAAAGGTCACGCGTTCAGCTCAAATCAAGCCCGACCACCGGGCGCCTCCGTGCACAGGTTTGGGGTCGATGAGGTCGCATCGATCACCAAGCTGAGTGAGACTCGATTCGCTCCGCGGGCGAGAGGAGCCGCGTGTGGCACGACAAGGTCTCTTCAGTTGAAGTGACTTGGCAGGCCAATAAAGTGGCTCGGCAGGCCAAGAAGTTCGAGCTGCCCATCGGGGTGACGTCGGTGACGACCAGAGCGGTGGATGCCGTCCCCCGGCGCCTTCGCGGACCTTGATCAACCGGATCCTTCACGTAAGGAGAGTCGGATATATAACAGTTCACTCGTTATAGTGACTGTGACTCGAAACGGAAAGGGTTGAGGGTGGGTGATTCTAGCCAGCCTACAGATCTGCTGGTTCTGATCGGCAGCATGCTCGATGACTTGCCGCCGGGCGAGCAACATGTGGCACGATGTGTCTTAGGCGATCCTGTCGCCGCGAGTTCCGGGTCATTGCGCCGGCTCGCCGATCAATCTGGGAGTTCCATCTCCACGGTCATCAGGTTCTGTAAGCGCCTTGGATATCCCGGATTTGTCGAGTTTCGATCCAGATTGACGACAACTGTCGCGCGCGGAAAAATGGGCCAGGGATCGTATGTGGCGTTCGATGATCTCTCTCCGAACGACTCTATGGAGGTGCTGTCCGAGAAGCTGATCGCGCTCCATATCAACGCATTGCAGCAGACGGTCCAATCAATCGATCCCGATTCACTCAACAGCGTTGTCGAACTGCTCCGTGGCGCGCGTCATCGGATGATCTTCGCTACCGCGGCATCGTCGACTCCTGCCGAGGACTTGGCTCTCAAATTGGCTATCCTAGGATTGCCTACGGTCGTCCTCGACGATGCACATAAGGCCGTTCTCACACTTCGCGGATTTGACAGTCGAGATGTGGTCGTTGGGATGACATACACCGGGACGATCCGGGCCGTTGGGGTTGTCCTTAACGAGGCGAGGAGGCTGGGAGTCCCCACAGTCGGTGTCACCCATGATCTCGGGTCATACGTTGGTCGATCGGTCGACTACGTCCTGCGGCCGATGGGTCGTGAGTTGTCGCAGCTTACGGTCGGGCTCTCGACGCGTACGGCCCAGCTAGTGTTGGGCGACCTCATCTTTCTCTCCATCGCGCATGCCAATCCGGACCTGGCAGGCCTCGCCGCCCAGGGCATACCCGGTCGAGCATCCTCGACTTACCTTCGCGTGGACTCAGGTCGCGGGTAGGCGCCCTTCGGCCAACGCGACGGGGCGATGATGGCCTGCCGGTCCGGCGTCGACAGGCATTATCGGTTCGTATCGGCGATGTGCGCTGCGTGCGGCCAGGCTTCATCCGTCTGGATGGTGAATTCGGTCCCGAATTCTTTTGACAAATCGCGCAGGCGCAACAAAATTCGCTCGGCCACGTGGGACGAAGCTGGGGCCGGGACCCCAATATCTGCTCCCGTGTGATTCAGGCCGAGTTCGATCGGATAAGCACGAATATCCTTGAGGCGTCCTCCCTCCGAGAAACTAAATCGGAAGATCGCACTCTCGAGCATCTCTGGTTTCGCGAACAGATTCCTGTTACGGGTGGCGAACTGCTCAGGGACCGTCAGTCGGCCGATATTGTCGATCGAATAGCGCTCGGATATCTCCTTGGAGAAGTCGGGCGGAACGATATCCAGAGAATTGTTCATCATGAAGAAATTCCCCAGCGAGTACACGATGGGCACGCCTTCGAAGATCTCAATCCCGCGAAGTTGGTGTGGACCGTGGCATAGTACGAGACCAGCCCCGGCGCCAACGGCCCGACGAGCAATCTCGACAAGGGCATCGCTTGGTTCTTGCGACTCGTTGTAGGGCTCGTGACTATGTACGGAGAAGATAACAAAGTTGCTGTTTTGCCGCGCCTGCCGTATTGCTGTGAGATTGCGTCTGAGATGGTCTTCGTCGATCCGATAGCTCAGCCCCAAGCGATCCGTGTCGCCGGCAACATAGCGAGATCCTTGCCATTCCACCTCGGAGCCGGGCTCTATAACCCTGCCAGCCATGGCGCCGACCTTCGCGCATAGATTCTCCATATCGGCAAACGCGGCGGGCGTGAGAGAGGTGACAGGAGTCAGATGAATCGCGTTGACACCCGCGCGGGCAGGTGCGACACCGGAAGGGTCGGCTGCGCGCGAGTGTGGGGTGTAGGTCGTGGTTGCTGAGACGTGACCCACCCGGCCGAACGCGAGGTCGGTGTACTTCGGAAGCGTCGCCTGGGCCAGCGTGTCGCCGACCCCGGCGAGACTCAGTTCGTGACGAGCCATGTGTCGAATGGTGCTGCGCATGCCGCCTCGGCCCCAGTCGCCCGCATGATTGTTCGCCCCCGCGAGGACGTTGAAGCCGAACGCGACCAGTTCTGGAGCGATCGCCGACGAGGCATGCATCCAGGTGCCACCGGAGGCCGCTTCCGGAACGATCTCCTCCGGCTCGTCAGCGCTTCCTAAGTCAAAGACATTGGTCTCGAGGTTCCCATAGACGACATCCGCTCCGCCGAGCAACTCGAGCATCTGTGGCACCCGGGCTCTCAGCGTAGGCAGCATCGGGCGTAGATAGATCAGGTCACCTACTGCGGTGAGCGTGAATGGCTTCGTGGGTGCAGATGTCGTCGCCTGACGAAGAACCTCTGGGGTTGCGCTTCTTGCTGCTTCGTCGTGTGCCGCTGTCGGAACATTGTGTGTCTTCACCCGGTCTCATGCCTCCTCGGCCTGCGTGCGGCGGCGTCGGTCTCGCTGCCGACGTGACACTATACTTTCCAGCATCTGTTTCGGCTGCGTAACGAGTGCGTAAAAAAAACCGCCATCTGGCCGATTGGCGGTGTCCGCTGGCGTTCAATGAGGAGCACTGGTCGACCTGCGGCTCCGCGTCGGGATCGACTCTTTGCAAACCTCAAGCGAGGAGCTAGCGTTTCGTGCCCAGCACAGATCTCATTGCCTTCAGGCGTGACCTCCACCGTCACGCCGAGCCGGCGTTCTGCGAGATTCGTACGGCAGGCCGCGTTGAGCAGGTCCTGGAGAGCATGCCCGTCACGGTCCTGAAGGGGCGAGATGTTCAGGATCTCGCAGGCGTGGGTGCCTTTCCGGACGAGCCCACCCGAGGTGCTTGGCGTGATCGAGCGATTGCCACTGGCCTGGATCCGGAGCGGGCAGAATTCTTCTGCGAACACGGGACAGGCCTGGTCGCCGTACTGCATGGCAGCCGTCCGGGTCCAGTATGGGGACTTCGCACCGATATCGACGCGCTTCCCATTGCGGAGAGCGACGACGTCGCGCACTTTCCCGCTGCGGAAGGCTTTAACTCGATCGACGGAGTGATGCATGCCTGCGGCCACGACTGCCATGCGGCGATCGGCGTGGGTGTCCTGGAGAGCCTGAGCGACCGCGACTTCCCGGGCACCCTCAAAGTGATTTTTCAGCCTGCTGAGGAGGGCGTCAGGGGAGCTCAGACGATGTTGAACGCAGGGGTTGCTGACGACATCTCCCGGATGCTTGCTGTGCACGTCCGGGGCGACAGCCCTGTCGGGACAGTTATTGGCAGCGTCTCCGGTGGCATGGCGACGCAGAAACTTCGGGTGCGATTCACCGGAAGGGCATCGCATGCCTCGGGTGCTCCCGAACAAGGGAGGAACGCGCTGCTCGCAGCAGCGTCGTCGGCCCTGTCGATCATGGCTCTGCCGCGATACAGCACCGCGGACACGCGACTGAACATCGGCACGCTGCACGCAGGGGACAACGTCAACATCGTGCCGGCGAACGCGACCATGACCTGTGAAGCCCGGGCAGATGATGACGACGTCCTCCTCGACCTCGTCGCGCGGGTGCGCGGCATCATCGAGGGAACCGCACACGCTTTCGGCGTGGAGGCTTCGATCGAGGTCACGGGGCTTGCCTGCACCATGCAGCCCGATGCGGAACTCGTGCAGACCATCGTCGACGCGGCGTCGGGCATGGATCTGGTGCAGGCCGTCGTTGCGACGGCTCCGATGTTCGGCAGCGACGACGCGCACCTGTTGATTCGTGAGGTACAGCGTCGCGGCGGACTAGGTGCCTACATCAACATCGGTGCGGGCAGCCCAGCACCCCATCACAATCCGTTCTTCAATCCCGATGAGAGCTGCATTCCGATCGCGGTGGACCTCATCGAGAAGGTCATTCGTTCATGAACGGGACGGAACGCCAATGACGACGAGCGAGCGCGCCCCCGATCCGCTGCTCGAGGTGCGGGATCTGCGGGTGACATTCCGCGAGGGTACCGATCAGCAGGTCGAGGCGGTCGACGGGATCTCCTTCGAAGTTCACCCGGGCGAGGTCCTGGCGATCGTGGGCGAAAGCGGGAGCGGGAAGTCGATCACGGCCCACAGCGTCCTCGGTCTGCTCCCGCCCCTGGCCACGGTCGCCGGGTCGATCCGGCTGCGGCGGCGCACGAGCGGGAGGCCGGAGGAGCTCATCGGTCTCTCCAGCGGCGCGATGCGGCGCATCCGCGGCGCGGAGGTGGCGATGATCTTCCAGGAGCCGTCTACTGCCCTGAACCCGGTCTACACAATCGGCTGGCAGATCAAAGAGGCGCTCCGGGCCCACTCCCGGGTGAGCGGCAGGACAGCTCGGGACATGGTCGTGGAGATCTTGCGCAGGGTAGGGATCCCCGAGCCGGAGAAGCGGGTGGGCTACTACCCGCACCAGTTCTCCGGTGGCCAGCGCCAACGGATCGTCATCGCGATGGCGCTGATCCAGAATCCCGACCTGATCATCGCTGATGAACCGACGACCGCCCTGGATGTCACCGTCCAGGCCGAGATCCTTGACCTGCTCCGGGCCCATCGGGATGAGGCCGGCACCGCGATCGTTCTGATCACTCACAACATGGGGGTTGTCGCGGATCTGGCCGACCGGATGGTCGTGATGTACCAGGGCTGTGTGGTGGAGACCGGACCTGTGTCCGAGGTCTTCGAGCAGCCCCAGCATCCGTACACGCGCAACCTGCTCGCTGCTGTGCCGCGCGTCGGAGTGCAGAGCGCTCGCGAGCCGGTGGCGGCGCCGGATCGCATCGCGGTCGAGGGTAGGGACGTCGTCATCGAATATCCCGCCGGATTCCGGCGCGCATCGTTCCGGGCGGTGAACTCGGTCTCCTTCCGGATCGCCGCAGGCGAGGTCCTGGGCCTGGTTGGGGAGTCCGGATCAGGTAAGACCAGTCTCGGCCGGGCCGTCGCAGGTCTGAATCCAATCAGCAGTGGCAGCCTGGTCGCGCTCGGGCAGGAGCTGAAGGGGATCTCCAGAGGAAAGCTCCGCTCCAGTCGGAAGGATGTCGGATTCGTCTTCCAGGATCCGGCCACGAGCTTCAACCCGCGGATACGACTCTTCGACTGTCTGGCCGAACCGTTCATCGTCAACAACTCGACCGAGCGGCCCCAATTGCGTCAGGCGGTAAACGAACTCTTCGATCTGGTGCACCTGCCGCGATCGTTCGCGGAGAGATTCCCGCATGAACTCTCCGGAGGACAGCGACAGCGGGTCGGGATCGCTCGAGCTATTGCGCTGAGGCCGAGTCTGATCATCGCCGACGAGCCCACTTCGGCGCTGGACGTATCCGTCCAGGCTCAGATCCTGACATTGTTCACCGAGCTGCAGGACGAGTTGAACTACGCCTGCCTCTTCATCACCCACGACCTCGCCGTCGTCGACATGCTCGCCCATCGCACAGCGGTCATGCGGCGCGGAGAGATCGTCGAGCAGGGAGCAACACGCGAGGTGCTTCTTCATCCCCAGCACGAATACACTCAGCAGCTCATCGGGTCTCTCCCCGTCCCCGATCCTGCTGTGCAACGGGACCGGTCGAGCCGGCGTCAGGCAGTGACGTCATGAGGTTGACACGTCATGCTGGTGCCCCGACAGCTGGCCGGCCCGTCGCCGAACTGACGGCGCTGCCTGGTTGTCCGCGAGGTAGGTATCGGAAGTGTTGACGTTCATCCTGAAGCGAATCGTCAACGGCATCGCTGTCGTCATCGCCGCAAGCGTTCTGGTGTTCGCCTTGGTGTCCTTGGCCGGCGATCCGCTCGCATCGATGCTGAGCTCGCCAGGTGCCTCGCCGCAGACCGTAGCCCAATATCGCCAGACATTGCACCTGGATGATCCGATCATGGTGCGCTACCTCAGCTGGGTCGGCGGCATCCTGCATGGTGATCTCGGGAAGTCATATTCGGGCCAGTCGGTGAATTCGATGATCTTCTCCGGCCTCGGCACGACTCTGAAGATGGTGATCCCGGCGGCCGTGTTCGGCCTGGTAGGTGCGGTGTTCCTCGGGGTCGTCGGGGCGCTGAAGCGGAACACTGCCGTCGATCATCTGATCTCCGCACTGTCGTACGCCCTCTACGCGATTCCTGTCTTCGTGCTCGCGATCCTGCTGAAGGGGTACATCGCCGTGCCACTGAACAATGCCTTCGGTGCCACGGTGCTCTACACCATCGGTGACAGCACACCAGGTGTGCCGCCATCTCTGTCGGATCAGGTGCGGCACGCGATCCTGCCGGTGTTTGCGCTCGCCGTTTACAGCATGGGGCCGTGGAGCCGATACCAGCGCGCGGCGATGATCGAGGTGATGAGCAGCGAGTACATCAAGGTCGCCCGGGCGAAGGGTCTCGGACGAGCCCGGGTGGTGATCGTTCACGGCCTGCGAAATGCACTGATTCCGATCGTCACAATCGCCGGCGCCGACTTCGCGGTGATCGTCGGCGGAGCAGTGGTCACGGAGACGGTCTTCGGATGGCAGGGCATGGGCCGTGTCCTCGTCGACGCCCTGACAGGGCCGGTCAGCCCGGACGTGTATGTCGTCCAGGGCTGGATCATGGTCGTCGCGATCTTCGTAGTCGCAGTAAATATTCTGGTCGACCTCATGTACGGCGTGCTTGATCCGCGGGTCCGACGGTGAGCGGCGTGCAGGGCAGCGGCGTGGGGCCTGCGGTGGATGAGCACGCCGAGAAGATCGATGCGTACGCCTCCGCCAGGAACTCCCAGATCGCCGGAGCGCTACGGGCATTCGCCCGTCGTCGCAGTGCGCTGGTCGGGCTGGCGGTGTTGCTGCTGATCATCGCGTTCACCGTGATTACGCCGTTCCTCTGGAAGTACTCCTACTCCGATATCACCGTCGACTTCTCGGCGGCGCCGGGTTGGAGGCACCCCTTCGGCACCGACAGCATCGGCCACGACCTGTTTGCGCAGACTCTCCGCGGCATCGCGACGTCCCTCAAGGTCGCCACGCTCGTCGCACTGCTGTCAACCGTCGTCGGCACCGTCGTCGGTGCGGTGGCCGGCTACTTCGGCCGGGCGTGGGACGCAGTGCTGATGCGCGTTGCAGACCTGATCATGACCATTCCCGTGCTGGCCATCACCCTGGTTCTTGCCAATGTGTTAGGGGCGAAGGGAAGCTCATGGTTCCTGCTGTCATTGGTGCTCTCGGCAGTGCTCTGGATTCCCTTGAGCCGACTTGTCCGGGGCACGCTCCTGTCGTTGATGAAGAACGACTACATCGACGCGGCGCGGATGCTCGGCGCCTCGGATCGGCGGATCATCATCCGCCATCTGCTGCCCAACGCGGCGGGGCCGATCATCGTCGACGCGACCCTGATGGTCGGCCGGGCGATCATCGTCGCGGCCTCGATGGAGTATCTGGGTCTGGGCATCCAAGCCCCCGAGGTGTCGCTCGGTCTCTTGATCCAGAGGGGACAGGGTGCGGCAACGACCCAGCCATGGCTGTTCGGGTTCCCCGCACTGTTCCTGGTCCTGATCATCCTGAGTGTCAACTTCGTTGGCGACGGTCTCCGTGATGCTCTCGACCCGCGTCGAACGGTCTGACCTGTGCCGGGCATGCGAAGAAGTTTCGGGTGATGACATGGCGTGAATATCGGGGGTCGCATCGTATGCGACGCGCACACGAACATCAGCAGGATGCTGCGGAAGCAGCGTCAGACGGGCGATACCGGTGGTATCGCACCGGCCCGTCATCTGGTCTTGAGTCTCGAGAATCCGATGACTGGCATCAGGTATCTGCATGGGTAAGAAGCCATTAGGAAGTGATGTTTTGAAGAATTATTGGAAGGCCGCCGCGGCGCTGATCATCGTCGGTGCGGTCATGCTGGCGGGATGTTCCACAGGGAGCTCCAAATCCGCCTCGAAAAGCGGCAACGACAACGGTGGCTCGGTAACGGTCTCGGTAGTCGGGGCGATCGAAGGTTTCAACTATTTGAAGGCGGGGTCGAACATTGTCTTCACCGAGCAGATGATGCATGGGATCTGGCCGGACTCGTTCACCCCTGATCCGAGCCTCAAATCGGTGATGAACAGCGATCTGCTGGAGAGTGCCGACCTCATCAGCAAGAGCCCCCAGGTGGTGCAATACAAGATCAATCCCAAGGCATCGTGGTCGGACGGGACGCCCATCAGCGCGGATGACTACATCTACCTGTGGGAGGCCATGAGCGGTAACAAGAAATTCAAAGACGCTGATGGCAGTGCTTTCCTGCCGGCGAACACCTCGGGATATGACCAGATCAGCTCGGTGAAGGGCTCCGACGGCGGCAAAACGGTGACAGTGAAGTTCAGCTCGTCATTCTCCGATTGGAAGAGTCTGTTCAACCCGATCCTTCCGTCTCACGTGGTGAAGAAGGTGGGTTTCAATTCCGGCCTGGACAACTTCGGTGATGCGCTGAAGGTGTCCGGAGGTCCCTGGATGGCCGATTCCTATGCCGATGGGCAGAGTTTCGTCAAGGTCAGGAATCCGAAGTACTGGGGCAAGGCGGCAGGGCTCTCGAGCATTGTCTATCGCATCATCAACGACTCGACCGAGCTGGCATCCGCCGTGCAGAACGGTGAGATCCAGGTGGTCAATCCCACGAACGGGACGGTCAGCCTGAAGGACGCACTTCAAGGAGTCGGAGGGTTCCACCTCGTCACTGCGCCGAGTCTGACGTTCCAGCATCTCGACTTCAATGAGTCGAACGAGTACTTGGCCAAGACCGACATCCGGCGTGCCATCGCGAATGCCATCAACCGGAACGAGATCGTGCAGCGCACAGTCGGGCAGATCAATCCGAAGGCGACCACGATCGGCAACCACATCTTCCTGCCGGGCCAGCCTGGGTACGTCGACAACAGCGGAGAGTACGGCAAGTTCGACGCGAAGAAGGCCAAGCAGGCGCTTCTGAAGGCGGGCATGGTCGAAGGCTCTGACGGCTACCTGCAGCCGACCTGGGGGAGCCAGGCGGGCAAGGACTTCACCCTCAGCATCGTCAGTGCTTCGGGTCGAGAACTGTGGAACCAGATCCAGCAATTGGTGCAGGCGCAATTGAAGGCCGTCGGCATCAAGGTGAAAATCGTCACCTTGACCGACTATTTCTCCCAGGTGCAGAAGGGCAATTACGATATGGCCACCTACGGGTGGGCGATCAACCCCTACCCGAGCACTATGAAGTCCGTCTGGTGTTCGTACACCAACGCGGAATGCGCCAGCAACTGGGCCCATTATTCGAACAGCAAGGTGGATGCTCTGCTCAAGAAGGCCACCGGGGAGCTTGATTCCCAGAAGGCCTCGGTGCTCTATAACCAGGCGGACAAGCTCCTTTGGTCCGATATGGCGTCGCTTGAACTCTACGAGTATCAGCAGGTCGGAGGCTGGTCCGGCTCCGTCGACATCGAGAATCTCAAGTACAATTCATCCGCCCTCGGCTTCCATTGGAACGACCAGGACTGGCGTTTGAAGTAACAAGGTCGTATCCATGTCGTCCCCGGCTATCAGGCCCGGCCGGCGGGAGAATTCTCAAAGTAACGCTGCGCCTGGGGGACCTGTCAGCCGGAAGTCAGCAGAACTTGCGAGGAAGGGATTTAGCACGTGAATCTGAAAAGCAGTATGTCCTACGAGGGTTACACGGCGTATTCGTACTTGCGCGCCGGTGAGGACTATCAGGACTTCGAGCGGGTAGCCGAGATTGCGCGCGTGCCGGTGTATCACGACGAGAGCTTGTCGGATTTGCAGCGGCAGCGGGCGAAACAGTTGATCGACCAGTCGATCGTCATCTCGCTGCACGACCATGTTCAGGTCTCACCTGCCGACATCTCCCAGCAACCGGGGTACCTCCGCCAGGGGCGCGGATTCACAGGCTACGAGGGCCTGGCACGCTCCGGCATGACGGCAGTCTTCGACAATGGCGTCTTTTCAGCCCCGTTCAGTTCCGCGAACGGGTGGCGTCTGGACGACACCGTGCACGACCTCGGTATGCGATTGTGCGACATAGATCACCAGAACTTCATCATCCCGGGGAAAACCACCGAGGACATCCGCCGCGCCCATGCCAACGGCCAACTGGCCATGTTCTCCGGCCTCGAAGCGGCGACCGTCATCGGAAACGAACTGGATCGACTGGAGGTGCTGTTCGGTCTCGGTGTTCGCATGATGGGTGTGGCCTACTCGAATTCGAACCAGCTCGGATGTGGGCTCGGGGAGCGGTTGGACTCGGGCCTGACGATGTTCGGAGAGGCAGCCATCCGCCGCATGAACCGGGTGGGAATGGTGATCGACGTCTCCCACTCCGGTGACCGGACGGCACTGGAGACGATCAATCTTTCGTCGGCACCGGTCGTCATGAGCCACTGCGGCTCTCGGGAGGTCTGGCCGAGCGCCCGGATGAAGCCCGACGCGATCATCCAGGAGTGTGCATCCCGGGGCGGCATGATCGGTATTGAAGCCGCTCCGCACAGCACGCCATCCACGCAACATCCCAGACACTGCCTGGACTCGGCCATGGACCACTTCGAGCACTTGGTGGATGTGGTCGGGATCGACCACGTCGGCTTCGGGCCGGACACACTGTTCGGCGATCATGCCGGATTTCACAGACGCGGTGGATCGAGCTCCACGTCCGGTCAGCTCCAGGGCGACTATCCCCGCGTCGACTATGTCGATGGGCTGGAGAACCCTGGGGAGAACTTCTGGAACATCGCCGGCTGGCTGGTTTCTCACGGATACTCCGACGACGAGATCCGCAAGGTCATCGGAGGGAATGTGCTCACGGTTCTGGATGCGATCTGGGCCTAGACCGCCGCGGGATGAACAACAGCGTTGGAGGAAGTATGTGGCAAGCAGCGGTGGCACAGCTCTGCGAGCAAGGTGGGATCCCCGGGGCCGTCGTCGCCGTCGGCGGCGGTGGCGAAGTCGCGGACCGCGCGGTGTACGGCGTGTGCGATCTGGGGTCGGGCACTCCGGTGACGAGCAAGACGGCATTCGGAGTCGCGTCGGTGAGCAAGAGCTTCACGGCGGCGGCGATTATGCAGTTGGCGGCAAGCGGTGCACTGAGCCTTGATCAGCCAGTCAAGGATCACATCCCTGAGATCGTCGACCTTCCGGTTCTGCATGGAGCGGATGTGCGGGTGCGTGACCTGCTATCCCACGTCGCGGGCCTGCCGCCGTTGGCCACCCGATTCTCCGTGCTGTCCGGCGGTGGCGACGCGCAAGCCCCACGCCGACCGGACTGGGTGGCTGACGCTCCGGCGAGGATCTCATCGCGCGCGCACCTGTTCGAGTACTGGCGCTCGCTCCGCGAAGTGGAACCCCTTGGCGTGCCCGGGGACGTATTCAGCTACTCCAACGAGGGCTACGTTCTCTTGGGCATCCTCGTCGAGCGGCTTTCCGGTATGCGACTCGCGGACTACGTCCAGACCCGGATCTTCGCGCCTCTGGGGATGACACGGTCGGCCTATAACCGATCCTCCTACGTCGCAGCCGATGCCTGGGCGGTGTACCACACCGCCCAGACCGGCGATCCATCGGCGTCGGGGTGCGTGCGCGCGCCTGCACGCTATTACGAACCTCTGTGGCATTCTGCTGGGGGCGTACACGCCACCGCTGATGATCTTGTGCGCTACCTGCGTCTGTATGAGAGTTCGGGCAGTGAGCACGGAGAGCGTGTTCTCTCCTCGGACGATGCCCAGCAGATGCTGACGCCGAACACCGAATCGACCTTGCCTGGCGTGGAGTACGGAGCAGGTTTCTGGGTCGGATATGTCGATGGGGAACGCTTCGTCTACCACGGTGGTAGTGGAAAGGGAATCTCGGCCTACGTATGCCTGTTTCCGGATTCGGGCCGGTCGTGCGCTGTGGTGGCCAACGTGTCTGGGGCCAGAGTGGAGCAGATGGCCGCGACCGCAATGCGGGGGCACTTTGGGGTTGATATCTCCGAGGTGCACAAAGCGTGGCGTGCACGCTTGCCAGGTGGAGCGGTCCGACCGGACTATCGAGGTGTCTTCCGCAGCGACGAGGGCGTTAGCCTCAGCATCAATGGTGATGAAGTGATCGTTTCGGGTGATCCGGCACAGGTGACGTCGGCAGATCCTTCCGGGCTGGTCATACGAAGCCGCCGAGGTGACGACTTCATCGGCTATCCGACCGCGTTCAAACCCGGAGCAGCAGTCACCTTCGGTGGGCGGGTACTACGCAACGTCGGCTAATACCGACAGCCGCGGGGATGGACACGCGTCTGTGCGTACCGCCTCTGAGGGTTTCAGCCAACCCTGGGATGGCACGGCGACGAAGTCCCTGGCCGGGGAGCCGAATCAACCCTGCTGGTTCCGTCTGACCGTGCGCCTGGAGCTGCGGTGACTGATGTCAGAGTTCCGCGATGCCGCGCCGCAGATGAGGGAGAGGACAGCCCGGTCGGGCACGGAGAGTCGGTCTACCCGAGGCTTCGATGGCGACACGGTCAGGATGGTCCCTGATGGGATCTCGATTCTGCGGGTAGGTCTCTTACCAGGCGCCGCAGGATCACCTAGGAATCCTCGGAGCTGAGGTCCCGCCGGTCGAGCACCCGGCCGGCGGGACCGCCCCCGCGGAATGCCTCAGACCGTATGACACTCCACGGCTTACACCGTAACGCTCGACAGGGACACTGTCGCTTGGTCACGCCCCGCTGCCCGAAGTCCGCGACAAATCAGCCATTGGCTGCGCCGGCCATCGGTCGGTGTGATCGTTCACGAGCTTGGCCGGGACTATCCGAAGCAGGTACTGCCTGAGCGGCCGAGAAGCTGTCACCAGTCATCGTCTACGTGTCTCACCAGTGAACAGCGGTGGCGTGGCCCGCCGTCGCAGCAGACGCCGGCGCATCCACCGGAACCCGATGACTGCCAGGAGGAAGAGGAAGACGCCGAGCCATCCCCACAGGGGGCCGATCGACCAGCCGCCGAGACCGAGTCCGATGCCCGCCATGAGGAGTAGGCCGAGGAAACCGCCGTACCGCGCGAGTGCCTGGCCACCGAGCCAGGCGGCAACCACCAGCACGGCCGCCAGGATCAGCGAGAACACACCCAGCCCGCCGTAGGCAAGACCCGAGTCGGCCAGGATGGCGCCGATGATGGCCATCACTCCGCCGATGACGGCCCCCGAGGCGATGATCAACTCGAGTATGGTCGTCCAACGGCGGATACGGCGCTCGCTGAAGCGATAGTCGAGGTCGTTGGCTGACCGCCGGTTGTGCCGGCGATTCCTCTTCGATGATCGGCTCATGTCCTGTGTCGCCCGTGTACGGATTCGCCCGTTCTGACTCGCCCTCGTGGATTCGGACGTGCTGGGTCAACCAGCAGTTCCGGAGCGTGACCGCCCGGGGACACTGCGACCGGCATCCTGGGCGAGTACTCCGAGAAGGATACGGGTGGTCGTCGCTCCGTACGGCGGATTGTTGAATGACGCTGCCTGGGTTGTCTACCCATGTAGGGGCGTGCGGAGGGTGAGTTCGCCGGGCAGGAGTGTGAATTGGGCTCGGGTGATGTGGTCGATGATGTCGCCGTCGAGTTCGATGAGTTGTGGTTGGTCGAAGGTGGCTTCGAATTCCCTGGCTTGAGCGTGGGTGGCGCTGCGTGAGCTGGGCAGCCCGCGGGGTGTTTTGCCGAGCCGGTGTCGTCTGCGGTGGACTGCGCCGTTGGCGGCGAGTCGGATTCCGATTGGGGTCCAGCCGGATAGTCGGCGACCTGGTCGCAGGATGACGACATCGAGCAGGCCATCATCGACGGCTGCTGCGGGCATCAGCACGACGTCGCCGGTGAGTACACCGCAGTTTCCGATGATCATCGTGTGGGCTGTCATGGAGCGTTGGTCGTTGTGGTTGATCCGGTACCGCACGTCGAAGGACTGGTTGGACAGGATCGATCGGGCGATGGGTGGAACGTAGGCCAGCCAGCCGACCAGTGACTTCAACGAGGTGTTGCTGTGCAAGGCCATCGCAGCATCCAAGCCGACTCCGGCCATTGCCAAGAAGATGTGCTCAACCACTTTGCCTGTCTCATGTTCGAGTGTGGCTTTGATGACGTCGATGTGTCGGTCCTGGCCGGTGAAGGCTGCCGACACCGCCTGGTCCAGGTCGGTGAGCGGCAGCCGAAGGTTGCGGGCCAACAGGTTGCCGGTTCCGGCCGGCACGATGGTGACGGGCACCGTTCGGCGCAGTTCCTGGGCGGTCGTACGGACAGTGCCGTCGCCGCCCACCACGAGCACAACGTCAGGAGAGGCCTCGAGCGCGTCCCGTGCGGCTCGTCGGCCCGAGTCGTCTCGCGCGGTGAAAAACCACCGGCTCGGATTCCAGCCGGCCGCCTGCTGTGCCCGTTGCACAGCATCTCGAAGGCGGCCCAGGTTCACGTTCGTTGGATTGACGACGACGGCGGCAACAGGCAAGTATCAACTCTCCGTTCGGCTGAGGCGATCGTAGAGCCCGACGGAAACCGCACCCACACCAGATCGGCCCGCCGTGGGCCCTGGCATCTGGCGGGGGCGAGTACCTTCTTCTATGCGGTGGTGGGCGTGCTGCTCACCACCGGGCGGGCCGATGCCGGCATCCTTGCCGACGCCGAGCCCTGGAACAAACGGCTCGTTCGTACGACCGTGCCCAAGCTGCCGCGGCCAGAACTGGACGCCGTGCTCGTGCGGCCGGACGGCTACACCTGCTGGACATCCGCCTCACACGCGCCCATCACCGACACGCTGACGACCTGGTTCGGAGCCGCCTCCTGAGCACCGTACCTGTGCCCACCGAAACGCCAGCTATCACCGCGGTTCTCGCGTTCACCTTGCTACGCAGCAGGCGTTTGCCCCGATTTGTCGGGGGCTGGCACCGGCTGTCGCGATTGTGAATGTGGGATTCATCCTGTTGATCTTCTTCGGTGCGAACCCGCAAAGTTCTACAGCGCTCTCGGTTGGGGGAACAGTGCCTTGATCGCCGGGCTGTTCGGGCTCTGGAGGGGGAGTGCCGGGTTTGTGATCCTTCGGCTGGGCGGCCGTCCGTCAGCCGACGACACCTGACTGCGACCATCTGCCGCCCGGGTCCGACCATGGACGAGCACCTTGGCATGATGTCCAGGTGACCTTGCACGCCGATGACCACACGGCCGACCGCTCCCGCTATGACTCCATGACCTATCGCCGAACCGGGTCGAGCGGCCTGGATCTGCCTGCCGTGTCGTTGGGACTCTGGCACAACTTCGGCGGCGATGTGCCCCTGGATCGGTCGCGGGCGATCTTGCGCCGCGCGTTCGATCTCGGCGTGACGCATTTCGACCTGGCCAACAACTACGGCCCGCCCTACGGGTCAGCCGAGGTCACGTTCGGCCAGCTCTACGCGACCGACTTCCGGCGGTACCGCGATGAGTTGATCATCTCGACCAAGGCCGGCTACGACATGTGGCCGGGGCCGTACGGATCTGGCGGCGGCTCGCGGAAGTACCTGCTCGCCTCGCTCGACCAGTCGCTGGCCCGGATGGGCCTGGACTACGTCGACATCTTCTACAGCCACCGGTTCGATGCGACGACGCCGCTGGAGGAGACGATCGGCGCCCTCGACACCGCCGTGCGCCAGGGCAAGGCGCTGTACGCCGGCATCTCGTCGTACTCGGGTGAGCAGACCGCCCAGGCGCAGGCGATCGCTCGGCAGCTCGGCACCCCGATCCTGATCCACCAGCCGTCGTACTCGATCACCAACCGGTGGATCGAGGAGGACCTGGTGGACGTCTGCGGTGATCTTGGCATCGGCATCATCGCGTTCTCCCCGCTCAGTCAGGGATTGCTGACCGACAAGTACCTCAAGGGCATCCCGGCCGGTTCCCGAGCAAGCCGCAATGACGGTCTGCGTACGCAGGCGGTCAGCGACGAGATGCTGACATTGCTACGGGCTTTGGGCCGGATGGCCAAGCAGCGCGGCCAGTCGATCGCCCAGCTGGCGCTTGCCTGGGCGCTGCGTGACTCGCGGGTCACGTCGGTGCTGATCGGTGCCTCGAGCGTGGCGCAGCTGGAGGACAGCGTCGGCGCGCTTGATCACCTCGACTTCACTGGCCAGGAGCTCACCAAGATCGACAAGCTCGCGGCGAAGGCCGGCGTCACGCTCTACCGTTGAGCCCGATCCACCGCCGGGTCCGGTCCGGCGTTCAGATCTGCAGGTTGGACACGACCATGTTGTGGTCTGAGGGCCGGGCGTTGTCCGGGTTGCTGAATTTGTTGACCCACTTGGTGAACTTCTTGACCCGCTTGACCATGATCACGTCGAGCCTGGAACCGCCGGAGGCGAGTTTGGTGGACTTGAGGACCCGATCGAAGTGGTTGACCGTGGGATAGGCGTAATGGGTTCGAGTGGTGGCGGCGACCGCGTCATGGAAGCCGTATCCGACGAGCTTGTCGTGCGGTGCATAGCCGAAATCGTCGCGTTGCCAGGAGTTCAGGTCGCCGCCGAAGATCACCGGAAGCCGGCTGCGGTTGAGCTTGATGATCTTGTTCTCGATCGCGGTCACCTGCCTGACCCGCAGCCGGTTCCACTTCGCCTCGGCGGTCCTGGTGCTGCCGTGTCGATTGTCCAGGTGGGCGGTGACGACCCAGAATCTGCGGCCGGTCGACTTGTCGGCGAATTCCGCGTACGCGGCCGACCGCCGGTTGACCGCGGTGTCGCCTCCGGCGATCGGCAGATCGAAGGAGCAGGAGGCGTTCCAGCCTGAGGTGCCGGTGGTCTGCGGGCAGTGGCTGAGCAGGGTGAAGAGCCTGGAGTCGTAGAGGATCCGCGCTCCCTGGGTGCCGTGCGCGGTCCCGGGTTTGACATAGGCGGTGGTCCGCACCAGTCGGTACCGCTTGCCGCCGGTCTTCGCCAGTGCCGTCAGCAGGCTGGCGGTCTGGCGTTGGTGGCCGTCCAGGTGTCCCGGGTTGCCGTCGGCCCGACCCGGCCCCAGTTCTTGCAGCAGCACGATCCCGGGATGGGCAGACATGATGTCGGCTGCGACGTCGGTGACTCGCTTCAGCCAGGGTCGGGCATCATCGGTCGCCCGCGCCGTCCGGACGTTGAATGTGGCCACCCGAAGCGACGTGGTCGTCGCGGCCGAGGCCGCGGGCAAGGCCGGCAGGAAATCCCGGACAACTGGAAGGACGGCCGCCGCCTGCCCGAGCACTGGGACAAGCAGGGCGGCGGCGATCACGCGGGAGCTGCGGCGCATGAATCAGGAGCCTAGGCGAACCGCGCCCCCAGCGCTGGCGTTACCTCATCACAGGGCCGATCCGCCCCAGGCACCCAGTTGCGACGAGGCGTGTTGGGGCGGCTGCTGGCCACCGGTCCGCGGGTGTCGTCCGCCCCGAGATCGGCGCGTGCCGGTTGGTGCTGAGTCGCCCGTCCAGGTTCCAAACGCCGCGAGCGACTCCTCGGCAACGGACGTCGGAACCGATCGGCGGATGGTTCCGGCGCCTGTCGTCGTCGCCGACACCGCGAGTTCGTAGCGGAAGATCAAGACCGCCCACCTGCAACATGGGCAGCAAGGCCGTCGAGCGCGACGAGCTCCTCGGTGCTCAGTGTCGGCAGAGCGCTGGTTTCACTGGGCGGCAGGCGTCTGCAGCTTTGATGCAGCGTGAGCCTGCCGCCATCGGTGAGACAGCAGCGAGGTCAATATCTTTACGCGGGTGATTCCCGGTCGGTTCAGAGTCCGCTGCCGATGTTGATCTGGGTGGTCATGGGGTCACCTCCTTGGTGGGTTGTGGGGTTGGTGGGGTGGTGGTTCAGAGTCCGCTGCCGATGTTGATCTGGGTGGTCATGGGGTCACCTCCTTGGTGGGTTGTGGGGTTGGTGGGGTGGTGGTTCAGAGTCCGCTGCCGATGTTGATCTGGGTCGTCATGAGGTCACCCCCTTCGCCGTTGTTGCCGCGTGTTCCGGACATCTCGCCCTCGGTCAGGTGGGCTCCGTTGAGCGCTGGGGCCGAGGCGGGTTGTGATGTAAGGATGGGGTGCAGGTCCACGCGTTAACAACGTGGCCGGCCCACTAGCATGACGGCCGTGACGCAAGGCGACGATCCCAACATCACGCCGGAGCTGTCGGTGGACGCGCTGCTGAAGTTGGCCAACGTCGTCCGCTTCCGGATCTACGTCGCCCTGCGTGCCTTCGGAACGCTCCGGGCGCGGCAGCTCGCGGAGTTGACCGGCGTGACCGAGACGAGCATGAACAGACATCTCGATGTCATGCGGGAGGTCGGTTTCGTCCAGGTCAGCCAGACCGGAAAGACGCGCCAATCCTGGTTGTGGTCCGCAGTCCCCGGCGGCGTACGCGTCGGACGGATCGAGGGCGGTGAGATCCAAGAAGCGGCGCTGGAATGGCTGCGTGCCGTCAGTGGCGGATACGGGATCATCGCCTCGCAGTGGCCGTCGGTGGCTGCCAGCTGGCCGCAGACCTGGCAATCTGCGGCCGAGACCTCGGACTGGGTGATGCACCTGACCGCGCAGCAGCTCGATGAGCTGGCTGCCGATCTGCGCGCGGTCGCCATGAAGTGGAAGCGAGCCTCCGAGGCCAACGAGACGGCCTGGTCCGACCAGCAGGCCGAGCCAGGGGACCCGGATTGGATCGCGCCGGTCGTCGTGATCCTCACCGCGATTCCTTATCCGCGCCGGCCGCAGTGAGCACGACTCGCGGCTGGACGCTGGGCGAGACTGTGAGGGCCGCCCCCCGGTGGGCCAGGATCTACCTGCCGAGCAGTGGACTCGACGGGTTGGTGGAGGCTCTCTGGCTCTTCACTCTGGGGTGGGAGGCCTCTCGCGCCGGATCGGCGTCGGGCCTCGTGCTCGCCGCCGGCGCCGTGCCGTCGATCGCGTTCGTGCTGTGGGGCGGCTCTCTTGCGGATCGGCTGGGAGCGCACCGCGTCGCAGTGTGGACGATGCTGGCTCGAGTCCTCATCCTGGGCGCGTGGGCCGCAATTCTGGTCACCGACGCTGCACCGGCCTACCTGGCGGCCGCCGTGGCATTCGCCACCGGCAGCGTGGCCGGCATCCATGACCCCGCAGTGTCCGCTCTCCCACGCCTGCTGGTGCCCGCTGCAGCGCTTGAGACGACGACGAACGCCCAACGGATCTGTATCCGGTTGGTGCAAACCGCCGGTCCCAGCCTCGGCGGCCTGATCGCCGGCTGGTTCGGCGTTGGAACGGTCGGTGTGGTTGCTGCCGCCGTAGGACTGCTCCCGTTGGCGGGATATGCGGCTCTTCGCCGAACTCCGGCGCCGCAGATCGATCAGCCGTCGTCTGCCGACCTGCATCACGGCGGTGGGGCCGGCAGCTCAGGCTCCCTGTGGGCAGGGTTTCAGTGGATCAGGAAAGACCCGGTGGTCCGGCGGACCCTCCCGGTCCAGGGCGTTGTCAACCTGACGACCGCTTCGATCCTGATGGCGGCGCTTCCGAGTCAGGCACGTGCATACGGGTGGGGCGCCGAGACATACGGACTCGCCGCCGGCGCCTTCGGCGCGGGGATGCTGCTGGGCAGTCTCGCCGCGTTCGGGATTCGAAGCCGCGCACCGCGTCGCAAGCTCGCGGTCGCCGTCTCCTGTGCCGCCCTGGCGAGCGTCATGGTCGCGGTGACCGGCTCGGCTGTCTCTGCGCCTCTGGCCATCGCCGCGGCCGGCCTCATGGGCTTGATGATCGGGCCGGTCGGCTCGGTGCTGACCGGATGGACGATGGCGGCCTCGGCCCGGTCGGACCCGACAACCTACGGGCGGGTGTATGCAGTGCTCCTGCTCGTCACCGTCGCCGGGGAACCGCTGGGGTTTGTGATCTTCTCGGGGCTGGCCAGCATCACCTCGACGGCAACGACAGCCATCATCTTCGGGTCAGCCGGCCTCATCGTTGCCATGTTCGCGCTGGCTGCGCGCGCCGTGTGGGTGGGCCAGGCCGGTTGAGGCCTCTTCCCGCTGGATGTACCGGGCCAGCGAGGTCGGCGTTGCCGCTCCGCCGATGTCGGGGTCGAAGAACCAGCTTGACGGAACGCCGGTCGCAACGATGACAGCAGCCACGGTGCTGAACCGCGGGTCGAGGATCTCGCCGCGGATCAATTTGTAGCAGTGGTTCTTGGAGAGCTCGCAGCCGGCGGCAGCCATCGCAGTCCGCAGTTGGGGGCCGTTCAGCCCGCTGAAGTCGATCGCGACCTGCGCCCGCTCGGCGAAGTTTGGAATGAGCACGAGCACCATAGTACATCTAGAAGATACCTCAGAAAGCTGCAGAGGCTTTGCAAAGTTGCTGTATACGTGCATTAAAGTAGGGCGAACGAGGTCGTGGGGGGCGTCGAAGGTATCTTCTAGATGTACCTCAGCTTCGTGTGTGCGGAGTCACGAATTCAGTAGTGACGCCACACGGGGGGATGGTTATCCGCGCACGTGTCTGGGCTGGAGCCTCAGCTGAGAAGTGAGGGGCTCCAGCCCAGATGCCCGGGTTCAGGTGCCCGCAGTTCAACTCGTCGCGGAGCCGGCTCGATTCGAACTGGTTCTCTGGTGGACGTGGCTCGGGTTGCGGTGGGTCCGGCGTCCCACCCGGATGAGCGAGTCGGGGGTCTCGGTCAGAGCCGGGTGGGACGCGGCGACGAGGCCATAACCATGAGGGGGGAACCCTACTGGGCCTCGTCATCTTGAGGATACATTGACCCCTCGCCATAACCATACTCAATCCCACGGCCGGAGATCCCTAGCCTGTCGAATTCGTCCGGATTCCGTCCAGAATTCGAGTCCTATCCGACAGCCGGGCACACAACATGCGATCATGGTCCGAGCTCTTCGGTGGTGTGTTGTGTCGGTGGTATTCGGGGGAACAGCCGAATGCGATACCACACCGGGAGCTGCCCGGTTCGGTGATGCTGCCGGTCGCCGGCCGGCGACCGGCAGCACTACGGGACCGCTGGGGTGAATGGACCGGGCAGCGTTCGTCGAGGGCCGTACGCAGGCGTACCCAGGTCACTCAGCGCGGGCCGCCGATGGGTCGTACGAACCAGCTCTTCATACTCCTGGTCCATCCGTACGCAGGCTCGATGCGCGAGCCGCGGAATGGTCACGGCCGTGGGCCGCCAGCATCCTGGAATGCCACCGCCACCTGAAGCGTTCCACCCGGCGATGCACCACGTCGGCGTCGACGTGCCCGAGGTTTCGGCCTCTTCCATGCCCGTTGACGTAGACCAGGAGCACCCGATGTCTGCACATTCGAACCGGTCGACCCTGCGCTGGTGGGTCTTGGCCACTGTCGCCATCGCACAGCTGATGGTCGTCCTCGACAGTTCCGTGGTGAACATCGCCCTCCCGTCGGCGCAGAAGGACCTCGGCTTCAGCAATGGCGACCGGCAATGGGTGGTGACCGCCTACTCGCTGGCCTTCGGCAGCCTGCTGCTGCTCGGCGGTCGGCTGTCGGACATCGTCGGCCGGCGGGTCACCTTCATAGTCGGGCTGATCGGTTTCGCCGGGTCCTCGGCACTGGGCGGGGCCGCGGCGAGTTTCGGCATGCTGGTGGCGGCTCGTGCGCTGCAGGGCGCCTTCGGCGCCATCCTCGCACCGACCGCTCTCGCCGTACTGGCCACGACCTTCACAGTCCCGCGTGAGCGGGCCAGGGCGTTCGGCGTGTTCGGTGCCATTGCCGGTGCCGGCGGCGCGGTCGGGCTGCTTCTCGGCGGATTCCTGACCCAGGATCTCAACTGGCGCTGGAGCCTCTACGTCAACGTCGTGTTCGCCATCGTGGCCGTCATCGGTGGCCTGCTGTTCGTCCGGGTGCCGGCGCGAGCCGAGGCCCGACCGCGGTTGGATGTACCGGGCGCAGCATTGATCAGCGGTGGCCTTTTCGCCTTGGTGCTCGGCTTCTCCAATGCAGAGACCGACGGCTGGGGGGCCGCGCAGGCTTGGGGACTGCTGGTCGCGTGCGGCGTGCTGCTCGTGGCGTTCGTACTGTGGCAGCTGCGCGCCTCGCATCCGTTGCTCCCGCTCGCGGTGGTGCTGGATCGCAATCGCGGCGCCGCCTATCTCTCGATCCTCATCGCGGGCTCCGGGATGTTTGCACTGTTCCTCTTTCTGACCTACTACCTGCAGAATTCGCTCGGCTACGACCCGATCAAGACAGGTCTGGCATTCCTGCCGATGATCGGCATGCTGATCCTCAGCGCCCAGCTCGGCACCAACATCTTCAACCCGCGCTTCGGACCGAGGATCCTCGTGCCGATCGGCATGCTGGTGGTCGCTGTCGGTCTGGTACTGCTCACCCGCCTCGGAGCGCACAGCAGCTACGCCGCCGATGTCCTGCCCCCGCTGCTGGTCATGGGTGCCGGTATGGGTTCGATCATGCCGCCGTCCATCCAGACGGCGACCCTCGGCGTGGACCGACACTTCGCCGGCATCGCCTCGGCCCTGGTGAACACCAGCCAGCAGGTCGGCGGATCGATCGGCACCTCGCTGCTCAACACGATCGCCGCGTCTGCCGCGACCGCGTACGTCGCGGGGCACCGGCCTCCGGCGCCGGACACCGCGGCGCTGGCGATGCTGCACAGCTACACCACCGTGTACTGGGTCACGGCCGGGATCTTCGTCGGGGGCGCCCTGCTGGCGGCCTTCCTCTTCCGCCGGCATGTGCCCGCCGCCGCCCCGGTGCCGGAAGTCGTGGAGTCCGCTGTCGCGGCGTGACGAGCGCAGTGGGCGTATGCGATCGGGCTGATCTTCGACCCGCTCCGCCCCGGCGCAATGGAGCCGATCAGGGGCAAGAATCAGTCCAGGTCGATCTTGCGGAGAAGATCTCGAGGGTCCTGACCTCCGTGGCGTTGAGATTGGTGAAGGAGAACGTCGGCGAGCTGGACTCGAGCTCTCAGCTTCCACTGCAACCACGTGGCGTTCCTGGTGCCCGTCGTCGCCGTGCTCGCCGTCCTCGGTGCGGTCAGCATCCGCGATGCGGATGCAGCTGCGACCATGAGCCCGCGCGGCTCACCCCAGACACGGTAACGAGAACAATTACTGTTCTCGAATCACCGAACGACCTCCCATCCGGTACGGCACCTGGCCAGGTCGCGCTCAGTCGGTACTCAGGGCAGGACTGCTGACCGCATCGGCACTGCGGCGCGGCGACCCGGGGCGACAGTGGCCGGCGGATACCGTGATCTTCGGCGATGTCCCGCCACGTGGACGATGCAACCGACGCTGCAACGAGGACAGGTCCTGTGAGCCACATGCACTCTTCGGATCATCCGGTGGGGGTGGCCGCTGCTCGTCGACAACGCCGCGCGCTCCGGCTGATGATCATCATCCTGGTCCCCCTCGCCGCCGCCACCGCGATCGGTCTGTACGCGTTGTGGCCGCGCGATGTCTCGGCCCATCTCCAGGAGAATGCGTCGCAGTACTCGGTCCCGGGATTGACGTTGCCGACCGGCGAGATCACGAAGGTGCAGCCGATATCCTGCAGCGGCCAGGTCGGATACATCCCGGATACTGCCGGGGACGGCAAGTGCGCCAAGCTCACGGTACGGGTGCTGGAGGGTCCGGGTGAAGGCCAGCTGACCCGGGTCACCCTGACACAGGCGCAGTTCGCATCCGGCGCGACCGTCGGCCAGAAGGTGAAGCTCGCCCGGGTGCCGGGCGGCAGTCGCGCCCAGGCGTCGTACGAATTCTCCGACTTCGAACGTACAGTGCCCCTGTTCGCCTTCGGCCTGCTCTTCGCGCTGGCGGTGATCGTCGTAGCGCGCTGGCGAGGCCTGGCCGCGATGGTCGGCCTCGGCTTCGCCGGCTTCGTCCTGATCAGGTTCATGTTTCCCGCGCTGGTCAGCGGTGAGAACCCGATCCTGGTCGCGCTGGTGGGTTCATCGGCGATCGTGTTCGTCGTGTTGTACGCGGCGCACGGCTTCAGCACCCGCACGACAACGGCCCTGGTCGGGACCCTCTTCGGGTTGCTCCTCACTGCTGCCCTTGGTTGGGTGGCGACCCGATGGGGGCACCTCACCGGTGTCGTGACCGAAGACGACTACCTGCTGGCCGCATCGGCTCCGGATCTCAGACTCGCCGCCGTCGTGATGAGCGGGATGATCGTCGCCGGGTTGGGTGTCCTCAACGACGTCACTGTCACGCAGGCGTCCGCCGTCTGGGAGTTGGCGGCAGCGGATCGTGAGCCCCGGAAGCTGTTCTCCCGGGCGATGCGGATCGGCCGTGATCACATCGCATCCAGCGTCTACACCATCGCCTTCGCGACGGCGGGCGCCGGACTGTCGACCCTGTTGTTGATCACGGTCTACCGGCGTCCCCTGGGCGAGGTCGCCCAGACCGAGGCGTTGAGCGAGGAGATCCTGCGAACCCTCGTCGGGGCGATCGGGCTGGTTCTGGCGATGCCGCTGACAACCATGATCGGCGTCGCCGTCGTGCGCGCCAGTCGGCACGCCGACCAACCCGATCAGGCCGATACACGGCCCGGCCGCCCGGTGACGGAGGTCAGCACGGTGGCTCCGAGACCGACCCCCGGGGTCCGGACGGCTCGGACGCGAACGCAGGAAGCGGCCCTCCCCCGACCGAGCGAACGTGCGGGCGCCCCTCGCCCGCCGAAGCAACGCAAGAGCGCGATGACCTTCGACGACTTGTTCGGTGACGATCTCTGACCGGTCCTCTAACCCGATCCCAGAGAGCCGGGGGGCGGTCGGCCTGCCGGGTAGGCTCACGTTCCGGAGGTGGAGGATGGCGCCGCGTCGCAGGAATACTCAGCAGCGAGCTCTGATCGAGGCCGAGCTGGCCGACTGTCAAGGATTCGTCAGCGCACAGGAACTGCATGCCCGGCTCCGGGAGGCGGGCAATCCGGTCGGCCTGGCCACCGTGTATCGCAACCTCAACGACTTCGCGGAGTCCGGCGCCGCTGACACCATCCAGATGAACGGCGCCGAGCAGCTCTACCGATATTGCAGTGACCAACATCATCACCATCTGGTCTGTATCGACTGCGGGAAGACCATCGAGATCGGACCGGAGCACGAGGACTGGGTCGAATCGATCGCCCGCCGCAAACGGTTCACGCTGGTCAGCCACACCATCGAGATCTTCGGCCGGTGTTCCGATTGCCGACGCAGTCTGCGCGAGCGGGAATTGACCGCGACGAAGTGACCCTGGCCGACCGGCCGGGGGAGCACAAACTTCGGACACCCGGCCCCGGGTCGGTGACCTATGCAGACCGCGCGCCTGTTGGCCGGCGCGGCGTTCTCATTGAGATCGATTGCCGATCGCTCCCGGCGATAGTAAAAGTCAATCTCAATAAGAACGGGATGGATCGATCACGGCTCGACACCCCGCCGTGGTCTGCGGTATCGGAATGGCAGCGGCGCTCACCGGGCTGGCACTCCTGACGGCTTGGAGCAGCTCGAGCCCGACGTGGGCGGCAAGATCATCGCGACCTTCAAGAAACAGTACAGCGGCACCGGCGTCGTGGTCACCAAACGGTGGCGGACTACTTGATCGATGCCTCCGGCCTGGACAACAGGACGCCGTGGAGCATGCAGGCGGCGACCATGAACGATGCGGATCCGGCACCGCAGGACATCGCCCTCATGTTGATCATGCTGTGTTGATCATGCTGTGTTGATCACGCTGTGTTGATCACGCTGGTTGATCACGCTGGTTGATCATGGTCTGGGCCGCAGGCCGTCGAGGAGGATGTCGAGCAGCCGACCGGCGGTGACCGTGCCGCCGGACTGCCGGGCCACGGTAAAAATCCCGATCAGACTCGCCGCGACCTCCTCGGGCGTGATGTCGGACCGCAGGTCTCCTGCAGCGCTGCCCGCGTCCAGGATCGCCGAGATCGCCCACAGGAGCTCGTCCCGGGTCCGGGCATGGGCGAGGTCGCCGCACTCGATCATCGTCAGCAGCGTGTCGAGCATGCCGTTCTTGGTGGCGATCCAGTCGCCGAAGAGGTCCATCCAGGCCCGCAATGCCGCCGCAGGCGTGGCCGCGGCGAGCAACTCGCGGGCGCCGCTCGTCAGTCGGACGACCTGGTCCCGGTAGACCGCCTCCACGAGTGACTCGCGGGTCGGAAAGTGCCGATACAGCGTCGCGATGCCGACCCCTGCCTCCCGCGCGATGGCCCGCATCGACGTCTCATTGCGTCCGGACCCGAGGACACGGGTGGCGGCTGCCAGCAGCTGCTCGCGATTGCGGGCCGCATCGGCCCGGGACGGACGGGGCTCCTGCTCGGTCAAAACGGATCACGCTCCGATTCGTGCTACGGTCGATGAAACGGATCATAGTCCGTTTCGTACTGGGCCCGTGAGGAGACGAGACACATGCACGAGCAGAACGACGGCACAGGAGATCCCGCAACCGGTTCCACGAGACGGGATCGCACCAACAGGGCGGTCCTGCTCGAGGCGTTCGGCGGACCGGAGACGCTGGTCGTCCGGGAGGTGGCCGAGACCCAGGCCGGACCCGGCCAGATCCGCGTCCGGGTCACCGCGGCGGGGTTGAATCCCATGGACTGGGTGATGACCTCCGATCCCGAAACGGCCGCGCGGTTCGGTCTGAGCCTGCCCTGCGGATTCGGCACCGACTTTGCAGGTGTGGTCGACCAGGTCGGTGCGGGAGCGATCGGCTATGCGACCGGAGACCGGGTCTTCGGCGCAGCCCTGTCCCGGTCGGTCGCCGACCATGTCGTGATCGACGCGCAGGGCGACATCGTGGCCGGCGTCGCTCACCACACACCGGACGATGTCGACGATGTGACCGCCGCAACCCTGGCGATCGCCGGCAGCACCGCCGCCGCCGCTCTCGCCGTCCTCGACCTCGGTCCGGAGGACGTGCTGCTGGTCGGCGGAGCGGGCGGGGGAGTCGGCGTGTTCGCGGTCCAACTCGCGGCCATCGTGGGTGCCCGGGTGATCGGGACCGGGTCGCCGGCCTCGGCCGAGCACCTGCGGAGCCTGGGGGTCGAGCCGGTGGCGTACGGCGACGGAGTCATCGACAGGATCCGGGATCTGGACATCGGCCCGGTCACCGCGGCACTCGACCTGCACGGCACCGACACGGTCCGAGTGGCGCGTGACCTGGGAGTCCCGGACCAGCGCATCTGCACCATCGCGGCTCAGCTCGACGGGGTGCCCGCCGCCAACGGTGCGAACGCCGGCCCGGCCGCGCTGGAGAACATCGCCGATCTGGTCGCGGCCGGTCGACTGCGGGTACCCATCGCGGCGACCTTCCCGATCGAGGACATCCGCGAGGCCGTCGAGTTGCAGGCCGCCCGGCACGTCCGCGGTAAGGTCGTGATCGACCTGCTACGCGCCGGCTGAATCCGCCTCCGCCGGCCGTTCATAGCGTCTATAGACCTCGGCCGCGGCCTGGTGGAAACCCGAGGGCTGGCCGGCCTCGGCGAAGGTGTGGGCGATCTCGGTCATCTCCGCGGTCCACCGCCAGCCTTTGGCCACGGCCGACCGCTCCGCCGCCTCGGCGCGCTGCAGCAGATCCGGTTGGGACCGCCGCCATTCCTCCAGCAATGCTGTCTCGACGCCGTGCCCGCGGGCGGATCCGCGGAGTGCGAGCAGCAATGCGGCACTGCCCTTGGTCCAGGCCGCGTACGTCATCTTCAGCGCCGACGCCGCAGTCGCATCACCGTCGAGGGCGACAGCCTCCAACGGGCCGCCGTCCAGCAGCGGGACCAACTCGGCGGCGCCCGCCCCGGAGAGATACAACCGGGTGCGGTTGCGCTCGCTGGGAGGCGATCCGATCACCCCGCCGTCCACGTAGCGTGCCGCCGACACGGTTGCCGCGACCTTCGCCGCAGTGCCGGGTGAGATCGCATTGGCATCCAGGTAGGTCCCGGAGAATCCTTGTCGAGCAACGGATTCCGCGACCTCGATCGCGGCGTGCGGCGGGCAGATCGAGATGATCAGATCCGCTACCGCGGCCATCTCCCCGATCGTCCCGACATCCCGCAGACCGGCGTCGGCAGCGCGCCGTGCGGTGCTCGGGCCGCGGCCCTCACCCGCCCACACCACTTCGACATCCCGGGCCCGAAGCACAGCACCGATCCCGGCGCCCATCTCCCCCGGATGCAACACACCGACCGTCGTCACCACGACCTCCAGACCGTTCCTGTGCCTTCCGGCAGCCTCTCGCACCGCCCGGCGCTGTGCAACCTATGCTCGGGGTGATGAGACTTCCGGCAACTCCGACGGGCTGGTCCGTCCGCGATCTGCCGGTCCTCGCGGGCCGTACGGTGATCGTGACCGGCGCCAGCTCCGGAATCGGGGCAGCGACCGCCACCGCATTGGCGGCCGCCGGGGCCCGGGTGATCGCCGCGGTTCGCGACGTCGAGCGCGGGCGGACCGCTCTAGCGGGCGTGCCCGGAACGATCGAGATTCGGCGACTTGATCTTGCTGATCTGGCTGCGGTCCGGTCCTACGTCGCGACGATCTTCGAACCGGTCGACATCGTGATCAACAATGCCGGAGTGATCGGCGGCCGGTTGCGCCGGACCGCCGACGGTTTCGAGCTCCAGTTCGGCACCAACCACCTCGGTCACTTCGCGCTGACCGGACTGCTGCTGCCCATGATCACTGACCGGGTGGTGACCGTCGCCTCGGTCGCGCATCGCCATGGCCGGATCGATCTCGCCGACCCGAATTTCGATCATCGCCGATATCGAGCCGGCACGGCGTACGCGCAGTCGAAGCTGGCGAACCTGCTGTTCACCCAGGAACTGCAGGCCCGACTGGACGCTGCCGGATCCCCGGTCCGTGCGCATGCGGTGCACCCGGGTGCCGTTGCCTCCGGAATCGTCGATCGCTTCGGTCCGATCGCCCGCGCCATCGGACCGGTCATCGTCCGCAGCTCCGCCGAGGGCGCGCTGCCCTTGCTCTATGCGGCGACCCAGCCGCTGCCTGGCGGAAGCTATGTCGTGGCAGGTCCCCGGCATGGCGCAAACAGCGGCCCGAACCTCAGCCGGCCTTCGGCGACAGCGCTCGACCGGGAGCTCGCCGCCGACCTCTGGACGCTGTCCGAACGGCTGACCGGGATCCGGTTCGCGATCAGTTCTGCGAGCTGAGCCGGCCGGTCGCCTCGTACTCGGTGATCACCGCGACCTTGGCAGCCGACGGCGACTGCGGATCGAACCTGTAGCCGAGCCAGTCGGTGACCAGCCTTGCTGCCAAGGGAAATCCGACGACCCGCTCGCCCAGTGCCAGCACCTGACAGTTGTTGGACAGCACCGATCGCTCCAGCGAGAACGGGTCGGTCGCCACTGCTGCCCGGACGCCGCGGACCTTGTTCGCCGAGATCGCCTCACCCAGCCCGGTACCACCCAGCACGACCGCGCGATCGATGGCGCCGTCGCGGATCGCCTCGGCCGCCCGGATGCACGGAATCGGATACGGGGTGTGATCATCAGCGTCCCGGACGCCGAAGTCGATCACCTCCACAACGCGTTCGTCGTCGCGAAGCACCTCCGCCAGATGATCTCTGAGTGCGACTGCCGCATCATCGGTCGCTATGCCGACGCGGAACCGCGCCGGTTGCTGGTTCGTTGTGCTCATCGCTGCCTGGCCTTCATCCTCGGGTTGCGCTTGTTGATGACGAACGTGCGCCGGCCCCGTCGGACCACCTGAGAGCCCGGCTGCTTCTTCAACGTACGCAGCGAATTGCGGATCTTCACCTGAACGCTCCCATCGAGAAGTGATTGCGTTGCCTGCAACGCAATCCGGCCACGAGTATTCCCACCGCCCGAACCCGTACCGGCATCCCCGCTGTCCGTCCACCGGTTGGATTACGCCCCCAGGATTACGCCCACGGAACTACGCAGATGTGCGTATTCCTCCGCACCACGGCCGTGGTGCATGCTCCAAGAGATCGTGAGCTGGATCACAGACGTCACGGGAGACTCGTCTCGGGGGTGAGATGGATGGTGAGCTTCGTTGACCGGGCTCTGATCACCCTTATCGACCCCACCGCGATGACGGCCCTGCTGACCGCCGGCGCCGCAGGCCCGTACCCGCGCCTGCAACGACTGGTCGACTCGGTCTACCAATCCGAAGTGGTGACCACCAGCGGGGTGACCGATGTCAGCACCACCTCGGTTCAGCCGGTCCTGCGCTTCGACGCATTGGAGACGATGTCGCTGACCCACACCGCCAGTCAGCCGGCATACGCGCTGTCCGAGCTGCGCGGGACCCGTCGTCGCGGCGGTCCATCGACCTATGCGGACCTGCTGGCATCGCTGTCCCTTCAGGTCACCGTCGCCCGGGACGCGGGCGGCATCGACAGCGTCGGCTTCGAGCCGATCGAGGACATCCAGAGCTTCGCGGATTTCCAGTCCCGCTTCCAATACCTGGACCTCGACGGATTCCTCGCCGAACACCGGATCACGACGCTGGAGGAACTGCGTTCGCGCTACGAGTATCTGCGAGGGACGATCCAGCTCCGTAAGCCGACCGCCGCCCAACTGCAGCCGTCGACGGTCACGGTGACTGTGTCGCTGGCCTGCGTTCTGAGTGAGGAACTTGACATCATGCCGGCACTGCGGGCGGCAACCGGTTTGCGGGCCGCTGTCGATGCTGCCGACTCGGGCCGCACCGATGCACTCTTCGGTCCGCCCGTACACGCCGCAGCAGTCGCGGTGATCTTTCCCTCGGCGGCCCTGGGCGCGGGTGTGCCGACCGCCGACCAGATCGACGCGGTCTGTGCAGGACTGCAGATTCTGCCGCTGTTCGCATCCCCGCCGTGATCGGCGCCGTTGATCTTGATCTGCCCGAATCCACCAGCCGTCAATGTGACGTTCCCATGAATCCACCAGGAGTGCCCATGGCCACCACCCAGAGGCCACCGGCCGCCGCGACCAAGCGGTCGGCCAGCAAGCGGTCGGTCTCGACGACCAAGCGCTCGGCGTCGGCCGCCAAGCGTGCTGCCAAGCGTCCCGAGGACACCGAGAGGCGTTCGACCTCGAGGTCCGACCGTCCCGCACCGGCCAGCCCCGAACCAGCCAGCCTCGAGGAGCAACCGGTCACCTACATCGCCCGTCAACAGCGACGCGAGCGCCTCCGGGCCAGGCTTCGCAAGAACCACTGAGAGAAGTCCCATGAGCGTCAAGTACATCCGAGTCAACGCCGTCGCGAATCTCTTCGCTCCGGCCGTACGGGCCTACGGAAACGTCGGGATCGTCGGCACCGTCACACCGCCGACTCCCGCTCCCACCGATCTGGTCGACGTCGCCATACCGGTCGTCTTCACCGATCCGGGGGAGGCGCAGCGCCGGGCACCGGGTTCGCTCGGCGACGCGGTCGCGTACGCCTTCGCCCAGAGCCCCGGTCCGACCCAGGTGACCGCCGTCCGAGTGGACTCTGCGGCTCCCGACTGGCCGGCCGGCCTGATCACCCTGAGCACCCGCGACGTCCAGATCGTCGCCGTCGCCGGGTCACCGTTGAATGCCACCAGCACGGCCACCGGGGGCGCTGTCGCGTCGCTGGTCGATCATGTCGTGGGCGTCTCCAACACCGGTGGCGACGGCATGGAACGGATCGGCGTCGTGATGCTCGACAAGGGTGTCAGCGATCCGACGGTCGTGGCCGGCTCGCTGGCCAACGAACGGATGGTCTACGTCGCGCACAAGAGCGACCAGGACGTCGCGGCCGCGGTCGCCGGCACCATCGCGGGTTACCAGCCGCACATCTCGATGTTGCTCAAGCCCGTCGCCGGCGTCGACTCCGACCTGTTCACCGGCGCGGAGATCGACCAGCTCAACGGATCGGAGACCTTCGACAGCGGGCCGGCGGGTTCGGGTGTCGTCTGGCTGGACGACCCGCCGCTGATCCCCGGCCACGGCCTCTACCTCGGCGAGGGTTACACCGGCAATCCCGGCGGCAAGAAGTACATCGACATCGTCCGAACCATCGACAACGTCTCCTTCCTGCTCAAGGCCGAGCTGATCGCCTCGATCGGCAACCTGCGGATCAGCCGGTCAGGCCTGCGGGCTCTGCGAGCGACGATGGCCGCGGTCCTGAACCCACTCGTCGACCAGGGCGTCATCGAGGGATACGACCTGACGATCCCGATCCTGGCCCTGCTCGATCGCGATCCCACCAGCCTCACCGCCGAGGAACTGGACGAGATCAACAACGCCCAGAGCCAGCGAGTGGTCGAGGTGCTGGCCTCGGTCGACTACGCCGGCGCGATCCACCGGCTCGCCATCGACCTCAACTTCTCCTAGAGGACTCCACATGCCTGACTGGAACACCAAACTCTCGGTGAAGCTCGGTACGGCGCCGGTGTCGCCGGTGACCTCCTTCACGCCGACCTTCACCACGGCTCAGACGCCGTTGCACAGCATCGAGGCCGATAACGTCGGCAGTATCCAGGGAGCGACGACCTACACGTTCGTCATCGTGCTCCCGGCCAACAGCGCCGCCGTTGCGACGTTGACCGCCAACGCGATCACCCGCACGCCGTTCACCCTCACCGTCTCCGAGGACTCCGGCACCGACTGGGCATTCAAGTCGCTGACCTTCGACGGCTGCCAGGTGACCCAGGCGCAGCCCTCGACGATCACTGTCGACGGCATACCGCAGTCGACCTTCACCTGCCTCGCCCTGGGCGCGACCGTCGAGTTGCCGTCGTGAGCAACGAGCAGGACCTCGGCCGAGGCGCCGACCCGATGCCGGAACAGTCTGCGGGTCGGGCTGAGCGAGAGGCCGGGAATCAGGGCGAGGATCAGGCCGGCGAGCAGGTCGGCGGCATCCACTTCCACTTCCCGATCGACATCAGGCTGGTCGACGGTTCCGACGGCGACCTCGTCGACCAGGTCGTCGAGCGAGTCTTCGACGAACTGCGCCGGGAACTGGAGCGCCGGGCATGACCGGACCGACCGCCGCCATCCCGGCGTGGAGTTCGAATCCGCCCGTACTCGTCGGGGCGGTACCGCTCTTCCACGTCCAGTCGATCGTCCTCACCGAGGGCTACAAGACCGCCAAGCTGGCCGGCAGCTGGTGGGTGCAACTGCTGGCCCCGGACACCAAGACGATCGACATCACCGCCTACCTGATGGGCGAGCAGCGGCTGATCTACAAGAAGGCGCTCGAGGCGCAGGCGCTGTTGGTTCGCGGGCTGTCCGCCGTCGGGGCGGTCGAGGCGTTCGCCGGCATCGCAGTCGTCTCCGGCCTGACGGTCAGCACCGACATGCAGATCACCAACCTGACATTCACGCACAGCATCGAGAAGGGCCGCGAGGTGATCTTCGTCGTGATGAAGCTGACCCAGGTGCCGCGAACCGTGCTCTCCGCACTGCTCGGCGAGGCAGCCGACATCGCTCTCACCGCGACCACCGCCGCGGTCACCTCCAGCCTGGTTCCCAACCCGGTCACCCGAGGGGTGTGACCATGACCGAGCTCGCCCAGCTGCCGGTCGATCCGGACGAGGGCTTCCCGCAGGCGTTCCTGTTCGCCTTCGGCGGTACCACCTACGGCATCACCTGGTACGTCGACGCCGCCGAATCGCAGCTGCCCGCGGCCCGGGCCGCCGATCCGACCATGATCATCGACGTCACCGGCGACCGGTCAGCAGACGCTGTTACGGCGAAGAATCCCGCCCCACAAGGAATCCTGGTCCTGACGGTCGACCGACGCGACGCTGACGCCATCACGCCGTTGCTGCGGCGCAGAGTGATTCCCGGCCTGAGCTACGCCGCAGGTCAACTGCTGCTGGTCGTGCGCACAGCGACGATCGCCCTCGGAAATCTCAACGGAACCGGAAGCTACGGATCAGTGCTCGACGTGGGAGTCGGGCCGATGGCGGGTGCGGCATGATCGCCCTGGCCCGACCCGTGATGCTCTATCACAAGATCGAGATCGACGTCGCCGCAGCCGGTAGCGCCATCACCGCCAGCTCGGTGTTCGGTCTCGGGCTGCCGCTGGTCGTGACCAACGCTGCCGGCACCTCGCTCGGTGGTGTGGTCACCGACGCCGACGTGACTATCACGCTGGCCGAAGGCGGTGTCGCCGACGACTTCACGATCGTCCTGTACGACCTGCCCGCGCCGGCCGTCAGCGCACTCAAGGCCAAAGTGGGAAAGGCCGACGCGCCGGGATTGAGCGTCACCGTCCGGTTGGGCTACCTGGACACGCCGACGACGGTCTACAGCGTCAAGCCGGTCCTTCGCGGCCGGGTCACCAAGATCACCGAGGCGACCAACGACGCCGGCCGAGGGACTGTCACCCTCACCGGTGAGGAGGAGGTCGGGTACGTGCTACGGACCACGCGCGCCGCGGGCAAGATCGACAAAGGGGACGCCGACAAGCTGGTCACCGACCTGCTCGGCCTGGCGAAGACCCGGGCCACGACACTCGGCATCGCCGCGGAGAACCTCAAGGTCACCGCCGGCTCCAAGCTCGGCATCCAGCGCTCGGACTACACCGTCAACCACTACTCCGTGCTCGCGGCGCTCGCCGATCTTGCCGAGCAGGCGAAACAAGCGCTGGTTGTCAGTGGTGAGGGCGTTGCTTTCGGCGCGGCCGTCGGGGGTGGCTCGAACCCGGTGACCTTCGAGGCGACGACGAACACCGTCACCTTCTCCACCTCGACCAAGGAGAAGAGCGACGCCACCGCAGGTCCGGCAGCCGGATCCGGTGGCGCGAGCGGGTCGTCGCTGGCAGCTGCCGGATCAGCGGCTGCGGCCGCACTGGCGGGAGGCGCCAAGGATGCCGGCGCCACCGCGACCATCACCGCGCTGGGCGATCCGGAGCTGCGGGTCGGCCGGCCGGTGATCATCGCCGACGGCAATCCGACGTCGCCCTGGAAAGGCAAGACACTGCGGATCCAGCAGGTGAAACACGTCTACGACAGCAACAAGGGCTTCACCACCGAGGTGAGAGCGACGGCAGCGGAGTCCGGCGGCCCGGCCGGCGATTTCGCCGGTGCCCGCGGTGTGGTCGACGAGTGGAACAGGCAGATCGGCAAGGACCGTACGGCCAATCCGTCGGTCGACATGGGTGAGGTGGCGTCCTACGTCGCAGGATCCGCGGCGACCCCGACCGACGCCGGGCACCGGACGACCCTCCACTACGGACCGAAGCCCGATGATCAGAAGCCGGATGGTCAGAAGCCGGGGGCCCAGAGCACACCGACCCCTGCAAGCGGTGCGGCGAAGCCGCCCAAGGAGTCGCCGAGCACCGACCAGGAGATCACCGACGACATCCGCAGCGATCTGCTCAACCGGCCTGTCGCCTCGATCTTCGCCTTCGACAAAGTCGGTCTGATCACCCCCGTCTACCCGAAGATGCGGGCCGTGCTGGTCCACAACGGCCAGGCCACCAACGACGCCATCGTCGCCGGATGGCTGTGGCCGACCAAACCGGCGATGACACCACCGCCGAGCCAGACCGGCGACTACTGGCTTGCACTGCCCACCGAGCTGGACGGCGACGGACTGCCCACCGGCAAGGGTGTCAACGACCTGACAGACAAGAACGGCAACCGGGTGATCACCGCCCGATCGACACGGATCGTCGTCGGCCAGTCAGCTCTTGATGACGTCGGGAAGCGACCGAAGGTCACCGAGCCGGACAGCCTGGTGATCGAGCACTCCAGCGGGACCAAGATCACCGTCGACAAGGACGGTGGCATCACGATCGACTCGGCAGGCGAGGTCAAGCTGACCACCCAGAGCAAACCCATCACGCTCGGAAACGGCTCCGTCGCGGTCAAGATCGACGGCGCCTCGGTCCAGGTGGGACAGTGATGGCGACTTCGGTGCTCACCGCGACGGACCTCCTGCAGTGCTCACACGGCGGACCGATCACCGTGATCGTCGCACCCAGGCGCAGCCTGTCCGCGGGTGGGAGCCTGGTCATGGTGCAGTCGGACCTGACATCGGCGGTGATCGCCTGTCCGAACGTCAACGCTCCCTGTGTCTCGATCACCTCGGTGATCTCCGGAGCGAGCCAGGTGCTCACCGTCGACGGCTCCCCGGTGCTGCTGGCCGATGTCCAGGGTGCGACCAATGCCGGCACCTGGAAGGCCACCAGCCCCGGCTCACCACTACTGAAGGCATGAAGCGCGAGGGCATGAACAATGGCTGAACTGTCCAGGGCGGATGCCGAGGCGACGGCGTACGGAGTCGGGCTGCTGCTCGACGACGGCGACGTCGTGCTCGAGGGCGGAACCCTGCAAACCGTCGAGGGCCTGGCCAATCTGGCGCAGGTACTGCAACTGCGGATGCTGACGCCGTGGGGCACCGACCCGATCAATGCGGCGTACGGCCTGGACCTGCGGGACGCGCTGACGATCGGGCTCGGCCGGGACGCGATGAAGGCGCTGGTCCGGCTGAATCTGATCCGTACGGTCGCCGCGGACCCGAGGGTCTCCGAAGTGCGATCGGTGCTGTTCGACGACGATCCTGACTACATCGCCGCGCACCCGGATGCTGCGGTCGCTCCCGGTGACAGCGAGCGCCGCCGTCGGGCACTGGTCGAGATCACCTTCGACCCGGTTCCACTGCCGCAGGACGGGACTGCCGGTATGTCGGCGGCCGCCCTCACCGGGGGCACCGGGGTCTCACTGCTGACCGATCTGAGCTGGTGACCTGATGAGCGACGACTACGGCATCACCGACAACGGCTTCGTCCTCAAGGGCATCGACGTGCTGCTGGCGGCGGTCCTCGCCGATGCGGCCCAGATCCTCGGCCCCGGCACCGACCTGACGACCACCAGCGTCGCCCGAAAGCTGTACGAGACCGCGACACTGGAGTACGGCGAGCTCTGGAAGGAGCTGGAGCGCCAGTACTACGCCACCTATCTGTCCACCGCCAGCGGCGACGCGCTCGACCTGCTCGGCGGCGACGCCGGCTTCACCCGGTTGGCCGATTTCGCCACCGGCACCGTGACGCTGACCCTGGGCAACGGGGTCGCCGGTCGCGGCTACGTGCTCGACGAGGCACTGCTGGTGACCAGCACCACCCCGGCACTGGCCTTCACCCTGGACCAGTCGGTGACTCTGACCGCCGACCGGCCGACGGCAACCGTCGGCGTCACCTGTACGACCCGCGGCTACCTCGGCAACGTCGCCGCCGGGGCGATCGACGGCATCGATCCCGGCTGGCTGGCTGCGATGACGGCCGACCTCGGTGCCGCAACGCTCACCGTCACCAACGAGGACGCACTCGCCGGCGGCGGCACGCCCGAGGCCGACAACGACTTCCGCGGCCGGCAGATCGGCGCCTCCCGGACGCTGTGGACGCAGGACTCCGTGCTGCGCGCAGTGAGTGCGGTCGACGGCGTGGTCGACGTCTTGATCTCCGATCCGCTCGGCGGGGTCGACGTCGCCCAGTCCTACTTCAACCAGTTCGACTTCGGCACCCGGCTGTTCTCGGCCGAGCGCCGGGTCGGGGAGCCCTACCGCTTCGACATCGTCGTCGCCCACGACTACCGGTGGCCCTGGGACACCAGCGGTGTCCAACAGGGCATCTCCGACGGCGTCGCCGCAGCCGTCGAACTCGTCCGTCCGCCCGGAATCCATCCCAATATCCTGGAGGCCGACCACATCGACGTCGGCGTCCGGGCGACCGTGGTCATCGAGCCCGCCTACGACGGTGCGGCATTGCTGGCCCGGATCGAGGACCGGATCGCAGCTGGGATCGCCGGGCTCAAACTCGGCAGCGACGTGGTCGCGTCCCAGGTGATGAAGGCCTTCACCGACGAGCCCGGGGTGGTCGACGTACGGTCCCTGCACCTGCGCCGCGGACCAGCCGCTTTCGGCCGGATCAGTCTGGGCGGCGTCCGCTTCCAGGCCGACATCACCGAGGCCGCGGTCGGGGAGAACCTGACCATGGCCGCCACCGAGTTGGCGATCTTCCGGGCCGACTCCCCGCTGAACGACCTGCTGGCGGCGACGTCATGACCGCCCAGCCGGCTGTCGCAACCATGGCAGCCCGGCTCACCGCGCCCTTCGGCCGGGGGGCCGACCTGATCATCCTCGGGCTCGCCGCCGGCAGCACCGCGGACAAGATCGCCGTCGGTCCGTACGACGCCGGCCTGCTCGAGCACCGCGCGCGCTTCGGCCAGGACCCGGTCACGACCTACGCCCTGGAGGCCGTCGCCGACGTCTCACCGCTCACCACGGTCACTGCCCAATGGGCCAGCCCCGCAGCGACCACCTCGATCACCTTGGACGACGGACTGGCGCCCGGCGACGGTGTCGCCCTGCCGCTGCCGGGCGGTGCCGACACCAGCACCCGGCTGGTGGCACTCCAGGAGAGCCCGCCGCGCCCGAATCCGGTGCCGGCCGTCACCCGGTATCGCGTCACGGCCCTGCTGGGCACGATCGCCCGGCTGCTGTGGGCGATGGCCCGGGAATCGGACCGGATCCGGGCGCTCCGACCGGTGCTGGCCGACCAGCGCACCACAGCCGGCGCCACCGGAGCCGGGCTCGACCTGATCGGCGCCGATCTCTACGTTCCGCGGTTCCCGCCGATGCCGTACGCGGTGGACGACGACACGATTGCGCTCTACCACCTCGACGACCCAGCTGCCGCGCTGGACGCGGTCGACGGCTTCCCCGGCCACGCCGCCCACCCGGGAGTGCCGGCGGCCGGCGCGGCACTCGGCTCGGTCGGCCGCTACGGCGGCGGTCTGTGGCTGGCGGCGGGGGGTTCGGTGTCGATCGCCTCCTCCACCGATTTCGACATCGGGGGAACCGACGGATTCACCGTCGAGTGCTTCGTCCGACCCGACCAGACCACAACCGTCGGACCGATCGTCTCCCGGACGGGTACGACCAGCACCGGCTGGGAACTATCGGTCGGCGGCATCGCACCCGACCCGCCCCTAGCCGTGCGAGGTGTGCTGCGGGACGGCACCACCGAGGTCGAGGTGGTGTGCGGCGCAACGCTTCCCACCTCCCGGTTCAGCCACCTGGCGCTGGTGCTGGACCGGGGCGTCGGACTGGTGCGGCTGTTCGTCGACGGTGCCGAGGTCGCCCATGCCGACGCAGCCGGCCTCGGTGCGATCGGCAATCCGGATCCGGTTCTGCTGGGCTCGACGACCGGCGGCTACGCCGGCTGGCTCGACGAGGTGCGGATCAGCAACATCGCCCGATCCGACTTCAGTCCGGCGCTCGGCGAGGCCGATGATCACTATCGCCGCCGGCTGGCGCTGTTCCGTCGCTGGCTGCTGCCGACGCCGCAGACGGTACAAGATCAACTCAACGCGCTGGTCCCGGTCCTGGCCGGCGTGACGAATCCCTTCCTGGTCACCGATGCCGACGAGCCGATCGTCCGCGGACGGCACCTGGTCCGGGTCTGGCCGGCGAGTGTGCTGCGGGGCGCCCACATCGACCGCGACGGCCGCACCGACACGACTCCGGCGCAGCTGTGGTCCGACGACGTGGACAGCTTCGATCCCGCCCTGTGCGGACACCACCACAACCCGTCGATCGTCTACGACGCACCGCGTCCTGATCCCAAACGTGATCTTGCATTGCTGCCGCCGGATCCGTCGCTGTTGCAGCCGCCTGTCGCCGCGGCCCTGGACGCATTGGTGACGGCGCTGGCCGCCGACGGCATCGGCAATGTGCTCCATGTCGTGTCCGGCTTCGACCAGGCGGCCCCCGACGATCGTCGCTCGGCTCGCGGGGTCGTGCTCCGACTGGCCGCAGCGACCTCCGAACGGCTGGCCGCATTGGCCCACCGCGCCGGCTTCGACTTCGTCGAGCACGCCCATGACGGCTCCGTGTATGCCGCTTGCGCGCCCGGACGGCAGCTGCTGCTCGGGCCGGCAGGCGCCACCGCCGACCTGCTCGCCGGACAACCGGTGACCATCGCGGAGGGCGAATCGGCCACTTTCACTTTTGCCCAGACCTCGACCACTTACACCCAGACTGCTCCGGATCTGACCGTCGAGGTCGACTGGTTCAGCGTCGACGGCGCGGTCGGGCGGGTCGATCTTGCTCCGCCGCCGGCGATCCCGCCGGCGCCACCTGTACAGAACCAGCAGGTGGTCACCGGTGTCGCCGCCGGGCAGGTGCTGGTCTCGGTCGACCTGCTGCGCAACGGTCACGTCCAGACCGCCGGCGTCCAGGTGGTCGTCGAACCCGCGCCGCTGGCCGACGGCCAGACCATCGCCGCCGACGGCACTCGGTCGATCACCACCGCCGATCTGGAGCCGCCGGAACCGGTCTTCGACCCGAGCTACCTGGCCACCCTCGCCGATCCGTTGGTGACGATCACGGCAGGGGTCTCGGACCGGATGCAGTCCGCCATCCTCGACCTGCTCGAGTCGCTGATCGCCGATCTGCACGCCGACGGACACGACGGGCTGCAGCTGACCGGGGGTTACGTCGCCGACACCGGCGCGCCGACCCTGGTCGGCCGCGGCCGGCAGGTGCGGGTACGCCACACCTCGATCGGCAACGACGCACTGGCCGTACGCGCCCACCGCTCCGGATTCGGCTACGTCGGCCGGGCCGACCCGGACGTCGTGCTCGCAGCCGAGCTCGCCGACCTGGCGCGGATCACCGGACCGGACACCGTCGAGGTCGGCGGCACCCAGATCCTGACCGTCAGCCCGGAACCGACCGACGTGTCGCCGACCACCCGGCTCGGCTGGTCCTCCGGCCAGCTGCTGACCGCCGACGACAGCGGAATCGCGCTCGGCGCCGTACCGCCCGCGGACCCGGATTCACCGCAGATCCAGCTCCGCGGCATCGCGCCGGGCATCTCCTGGGTGCAGGCGACCCTACGAGAAGTCGACGCGGTCGGGCCGTTCTCCTTCACCGTCGACCTAGCCCCTGCGCTGGCCGGTGCCCGGCTGCCGCTCGACGACTACTACCTGGTCATGAACGCGCTGCACACGCTGTGCCCGATCGGGGTCGAGATCCGCACCGACAAGATCCGGGCTGCTGTCGTCGAGCTCGGGCTCAGCGGTGCGGCGGTCGACCCGAGCTTCACCTATCCACTCTTCCGGCTGCACAGGGCCGCGGCCACCATCCGAAAGGAGCCAACTGATGGCTGATATCAGCTTCACGCCCACCTTCACCCACACGCCATGGGTGGACAACAAGGACCGGGTCCAGGCCGGCGGCACCAACGGGTTCAACATCCGCTTCTCCTCGTTGGAGAACGATCTGCAGACGATCGCCACGGTGGTGGGCAGCATCGACGGGGCCCTGGACGCACTCGAGGCCGGCACCGGCCCGGTCGCCCAGCTGCTCAGCATCGCGCCGCCATCCTTCCTGCCGATCGGCGGTGCGACGAACCAGATCTGGACCACCGATGTCGACGGCTCGGCGATCCCGTCACCCCTGCACGGCAACGCCGACGGCATCATGCCGGTCACCCTGCCGGGCGGTGCGACGCTGACCCAGTTCGCGGTCAAAGGAGCTTTCAGCGGGGCAGGTGGGCTGGAAGTGGACTTCCAGCGGGGCAGGCCGACCGGCACGACAGCGACGATCGATCTGCTGGCGTCGGTGATCGTCGGCGTCACTCCGGGCAACACGGTGGCGATCGGCGGTCCGAATGCGGTCGTCGACACCAACAACTACTACTACTTCGTGCGGGCATCGATCGCCGGCGCCAGCGCCACGACGAACGCACGGATCTTCGGCACTCAAGTCACATTCACGGCGTGAAGGCCGGCACCCGACCGACACCGGACACGGAGGTTCGCAATGCTCTATTTCAAGATCGATTACGACGGCAACCCCGATCCCTCGACGGGGGACCAGGGCGGGAACTACACGTCGACGGCCCCACCTTTCTGGGACAACAACAGCTTGTGGCTGGTCGGCGGGCCGTCCCAGACCAGCGTCAACGTCAACAACCAGGTGCAGGTGAAGACCCGGGTGACCAACAACGGCGACAACCAGGTCGGGGCGGTGCACATCCAGGCATGGGTGTTCCAGCCCTTCGTCGGGCTGACCCAGCCCGGCAAGGCGATCACCGCACTGCACGAGACCAACGGACTGCCGGACGGGTCGCTGATCAGCTTCTCGGGATCGCTGGCCAACCTCGCCCACGGGTCAGGGGCTGACGTGCCGGATCCGCACGTGGCGATCGCCGGCACACCCACCGGCAGCGGCTACTGGGGGGCTTCGCAGCAGGAGCTCGACACCTACGGCGGCCATCTGTGCATCGTGGCGAATGTCTACACCAGCCAGGAAGGGAAGCTGCTGAACACCGAGGACTACTTCGCCACCACGTCCTACGTCGACAGCAACGGTGTCACCCAGCCCCGCGACGGCCATCACGGCCAACGCAACATCGCCTTGTTGCCCTCTGCCCAACCCAAACAGGTGATGGGTTTCCAGGTCCACCCACCGCTGCTGCAGGGACATCCCACGTTGCTGGACATCCACGCGCTGGGATCGGTCGGCATCGGTGCGGGCGAGCGCTGGCTGCTCCAGTCGCGAGCGAACGTGACCAAGATCAACAACAGGCAGTTCGTGATCCCGGGCCTGCGCGGCAAGCCCGCGACACCGCTGAGCTACAGCCGCAAAGGGCTGCAGGGAACGCTCAATCTGGAGAGGTTCGGGGAGATCGACCTGGCCGAGGCGTCGAAGGCGACGAAGACCGCGCTGAAACGGTCGGACGGCGCCATGAAGGTTCCCTTCAGCACCCGGAACGACGGAGCCCGGATCCGGTTGGAGAGCCTGGCCGAGTCCCAGACCGCGACGATCACGCTGCAACGCGACGATGCCAAGGGATCAATGCAGGCCTTCGACATCGTGCAGCGCACCGAGGACGGCCAGATCCTCGGCGGGCTGCGGATGTTGTCCTTGGTGACCGGCGACCTCGACTGACAGCGGTGCCGGATGGGTGACCCGGTCCACGTGCACGTGCCGGTGACGCTGACCGTCACCGGCACGCCGACCGACGACGACCTGGACCGGCTCAAGGACACGCTGCGCCGGCAACTCGGCGACGCGGTGTCGTCGGCCCGGCGGCAGGCCGCCGGCTACCGGCAAGCCCGTACGCCGCCCGCACCGGTCCGGCGTCCGGCCACGCAGGTCGTCACCCGGGCGGTGATGCCGCTCTGGCAGCCGCGCACCGGTCCGTTGGTCGTCGGGAGGGACTGGCGGGTGCTCCGGGCGCTGTCGATCCAGGTGACCATCAGCAGATTCCTGGCCGCGGTCACCATGATCAACGGGGAATCGCCGGACAGCATCCCCGACGTGCTGCAACAGGAGCTGATCGAACGCCTGGGTGATCGGCCGCTCTGGGTAACTGTGTGGCTGGTCGAGACGCTGCGGTCCGCCACGCTCGACGAACTCGAGCAGGCGGTCGACGACCGCTATCTCGAGCTTGCCCATGCCGGCAACTCGGCGTACGCCATCAGCCCGGCCGACGGCGATCGCGCGGTGCTCGCTGATCTTGATCCGAGCGGGACGATCGCCGGCTGGCCTTCGCTGGACGCCGTCAACCTCCGCCGCGTGACCGGCGATCACGAACTGCTGCACGGCGCCCGGCTGGTGTTCGCAGCGGTGACGGTGCCGCGGATCGACTTCGCCGACGTCGTGACGACCGGGCCGCTGGTCCGGTTGTCGCTGACGGCAGCCGAACTGACGCCGTTCGTCGACCGGCAGGATTTCGAACATCGCTTCCTGGATTGGGATCGGTATGCGACCGAGCTCGGCACCCGGACGATCACGGTCGCCCTGCTCGGTGGCGTGGTGCATCGGCCGTACAGCCGACGGACGGCCGCGGCGGCCATGATCAACGAGGTGGAGACGCAGGTGCCTGCCGATCCACTGCTGGCCCGCGGCAGGCGCCTCTACGACGCCGACGAGCCGCAGCTTCCCGCGATCGCGCGCAACCTGGTGATCGGTCAGCAGGTGGTGGTCGCGGTCTTCGACCTGCCCCTCGATCCGGACACCATCACGGCGGCCCGTGAGCGGCCCGACGCCCACCGGAAGGCGTCCGAACTCCGGGCCAGAATGACCGGCGATCCGACCGATTACCACTGGGGCTGGGACCTCTACCGGTGGCTGCGCGACTACTACGGCGATCCTCCGGACGCCCGGCCGGAGGGCGGTACCGCCTTCGAGTACGTGGCGATCGACCTGGCGGCGACCGGCGACCTTGACCGGCTGATCGATTGCGCCGACCGCTCGGGCGAGGAGTTGCTGCGATTCTGGCTGCTGCGTCAGCTGCAGGCCGCCGGGTACGGCAACCGGCCGCGGGTGCAGCAGTTGCGCGGCTCGTTGACCCGGCTGCGGGAGTCACGGTGGGCGAACCGCTACAGCCTCGGCACGGGCGAGCTGTGGCTGGACGGCAGCCACCACGTGCGGGCCGGCACCGGCGACGACGCCGTCCTGGCCAACGCATTCTCGATCTACGTCGTCTCCGCCAAGAGCCAACGACTCAAACCCGCTGCCGCCGACCGGCTCCGCGGGCTGGTGCCGCAGGTGGCGATCGACCTGCTGCGGGAGATCAACATCGCCGGGACGGGGACGTACACCCCGGAGTCCTTCGGCCAGGAGGTGTTCGCGCGCGCGGCCAAGAAGGCCCATGTGACCAACGATGACGTGGATTCGATCGAGATCCAGCGGAGCTGGCGGGTCGAGCAGATCCGGCCGATCGAGCAATGGGGCGTACCGTCGTACGTCCTGGTGCTGAGGGCGGTGCAGAAGCTGCCTGGCGGTGGCTGGGAGCCGGTCGGCGACATCTTCGAGCAGACCGCCGGTGACTTCGAGGCGAATCTGACCTACTGGGCGCTGGGCGCCTCGGCCAAGGTCTACCAGACACTCGGCCTGATCGTGACCGGCATCGGGCTGATCGCCGTTGCCTGGGAAGTAGGGATCATCGCCTTCCTGGTCGACGCCGCCGGCGGCGCAGCGGCACTGGCCATCTCGATCACCGCCAGTGAACTGCTGTACTTCGCCAAAGTCCTGCTGGGCAAGGCGGAACTGACCTGGGAGGGCTTCTTTCTGGCAGCCGCAGACGGCTACGTCAACGCCGTCGGCTTCCGGATCGGCGCGCTGGTCGCGGCACCGATCGGGCGGGCGATCGGCATCGGCACGGTGACCCGGGTGTGGACCGGGCTGGTAGTGGAGCGTCTCGCTGCCGGAGCGGTCGGCGGTGCGTTGTCGGCGGCCGGTGACACCTTCGTCCACGACATCGTGAACGTGGCCTTCCACGACGGCAGTCTCTCGGGCTGGCGCAGCTATGTGCGCAATATGGGCATCGGAGCGGCCCTGGGTGCGCTCGGCGAGCTGACCGTACGCCCAGTGCTCGCCGGGCTCGGCCGCCGCGCGGCCGTCACCGCCGCGGAGATCATCGAGCAGCTGCGGACCGAGGGCGTCTCGCTGGCCACCTTCACCTCGATCGCCACTGCAGCATTGAGCCGGCTGCGGACGGCGATCAACGGGCTGGTCGAACAGGCCGAGGCGGGAGGACTGTACGAGTCCTTCGAGGACTACATCGTCACGGTGATCAAGGAGTGGGGTCCGACGACGGTCGCCCGACGGGTGCTCGAATTGCAGCGCGTCACGTTGACCCCGGCCGCCGAGGCCGGGGTGTCCCGGCTCGCCCGGCTGACCGAGACCCCGCTGGACCAGGAGGCGATCCGGCGGCTGACCTCGGAGCTGGCCGCCCATCCCGGCCCGGCAGTTCCGTTCCTGGAGGTCCTCGGCCGGCTGGACCCTGCGGTGGCCCGCCGGCTCGTCAGCGGCACCTTCGGCAGCGACGCGGATCTGGCCGCCTTCATCGGACGACTGGCCGGCTATCCGGCCGACCAGCAGCGTGCGGCCGTGCAATTACTGGCCGATGCCGATCTGGTCGCCGGGCCACCCGGTGCCGGCGACGCATCGGCGGTCCTGGACCGGCAGTTGCGCCAAGCTCTGGACATCGAGGCCCGGGCCCGGCGGGCCGAGGCGGACGCGCTGCTGAACCAGGCGAACAAGGAAGCGGCGCGGGGCAAAGCGGTCCGGGCCGGCCGGATCCAGCAGCGTGGCGAGGTCCAGCAGGCGCAGGCCGAGGCGCTGGAGCAACAGGCCGCCGGAACCGCCCAGGGGGCAGGACGAGCCGTGCTGCCCGACATCGCCGGGGATCCCGAGGCGGCGGCCGCATTCGAGCAGGCTTTCGGAGGTCCGGGTGGCGAAGGTGCAACGTTGAGCCTCGGCAGCCATTACCGGCTCCCGGCGCGGCCGGACTGGGAGCCGACCGATGCCGACGTCCGGATGATGTTCAGCAGTCGCTCCGGCAATCCGGTGGTCTTCCGCGTCCAGGGCGGCAGCAATCCGCCGCTGGTGAGCAAGCAGGTGTTCGCCGTCGATGCCGCAGGCCGGGTGTCGATCCCGGGCGGGCGTTCCGAGGACGTGTTCGTCAACGTCGGGTCCCTGGAGCGGGCCATTGAGTGGCTGGTGGAGAAGCGGCCGGGCGGGTCCCTGGTGATGTTCGAGGTGGACGCGGCCTGGCTGAGATCGTTCCGCGGTATCGCCCGGCCGGAACAAGCGGCGACCGCGGCCGGAGTCCCGTACACCGTCGACGTCAGCTACGCGGCGGACCAACTCGCTATCCCGTCGAATCTCCTGGCGGAGTTCGAGGAATTCATCGTGCAAGGTACCGGACGGGTGCTCACTTTCGTCCCTGCCGGTCGGTGATCACCTGCATGTCACGATTAGCCTTTGCAGCCAATTGTCACAGCAAGATCAATTCTGGTCCGCAGTATCCGGCGGAGCACGAAAATGTGCCGCTGTTGTGGTGAAAACGGCTCCAAGCCGACCCTGTGACGGTGCACAATTTGGTGATCGGAAAGGTGAAGCGCTGACCCGGGGGAGGTCACAGGTGATCACCGCTGCCACGGTTCTGCAACTCAGCCGCCAGCTTCTCGAAGTGCCACCAGCCGGATACCTCGAAGCTGCTGCCGACTGTATCCACGAATTGATTCCCAGTGACGATGTCGTCTGGATCCAGGGCAACTGGAGGGACGACTCGTTCACGGTCTGGCGCAGAAGTCTGCGCGGTCGCGATGCCTCGGCAGAGCAGATCCTGCGGTGCGGCTACCAGAGCCCGGTGGTCCAGTCCTGTATCCAAACGCCGGTTGATCTTTCGCCACGCCGGCTGTCGGATCTGTCGGCGCCGGACCACAATGCCGCTGCTGTGCGCCAGGCCCAGCAATGCATCGGCCGTGAGCAGCTGTGCCTGATGGTGAATGTGTACAGTCCGATCGCGGGGCGGTGCTGGGTGATCACCCGCGACGACACGGATTTCAGTGACCGGGAAATGGCGGATGCCGAACAGATTCTGCCGGTGCTCTACCTCCTTGATCACTTTCATCACCCTGGGCCGACGCCGACGCCGGCGGGTCTGTCCGTCCGCCGGGCCGGGCTGACGACCCGCGAGGGTCAGGTTGTTGACTTACTCACCACTGGGATGACCGCGGCGGCGATCGGCCGGATCCTCGGCATCTCCGAGCGGACGGTCAGCAAGCATGTCCAGAATGCCTACGACAAGCTCGGCGTCCACGACCGCCTACTGGTGGCGGCAGATCGCCGGTCCGCCGATCACCTGCGGATCCCACCGCCCCGTGAGCGGGTCCCGGATCTGGCGGGAACCTGACGGACCGGGCCGAAGCCGTACGCCGGGCGCTGCCCGGGCGCGGATACCATCGCCGGGTGGGCAGGACGACTTCTGATTCGGTGACATTGCGTCAGGTCGCCGAACGTGCGGGAGTGTCGATCCGCACAGTCTCCAATGTCGTCACCGGTGCGGTACCGGTCAGGGACGCGACCCGGATCCGGGTCGAGCAAGCAGTCGAGGAGCTGGGATATCGGCCCAATGTTGCGGCCCGCCGGCTCCGGTCGGGTCGCGCGCAGGCGATCGGGCTGGTGCTGCCCGACGTGACAGTGCCGTACTTCCGCGAATTCGCCGACGACGTGTTCGCGGCAGCGCGCGCTCACGGCCTGGCCGTCGTCGTCGAACAGACCCGTGGCGACCTCGACCGTGAGCGGTCGGTGCTGGCCGATCCGCGACTGCGGCATGTCGACGGGATCGTCTTCGCGTCGGTAGCGCTGGACCGCGATGATCTTGCCGCAATGCCGCCGCCCGGCCGACCGGTGGTGCTTGCCGGCGCGAGCGCGTTCGACGGTCCGCTCGATGCCGTGGCGCCTGACCAGTACGCCGCCGGGCATGCCGTCGGCGATCTGTTCGGTCGGACCGGGCGGTCACGGCCGGTCATCGTCTCCGCCGACTCGCAACGGTCGCCGTTGCAGGCGTCCGCGCGATACCAGGGCTTCATCGACGGCCTCGCTGATCATGGTGTCGACTTCGGCGACACCGGTGGGGGCCAGGCCGTCCTGCGGAGCGCTGCCGTGACGCTCGAGGCCGGCCGGGCTGCGGTGCCGACCGTCCTCGACCGATGGCCGGGCGTCGATGCGATCTTCGCCAACGCCGACGCGCTGGCCCTCGGGGTGCTCAGAGGTTTGCACGATGCCGGTCGGCGGGTGCCCGAGCATGTCGCCCTGGTCGGATTCGGCAATGTCGAGTACGCCGCCCACAGCCACCCGACGCTGACCACTGTTGACACCTCCCGTGCGGCTGCTGCCCAAGCGGCGGTGAAGCTGATCCTGCAGCGACGCGACGCGGCACTGCCAGCGGCACCGCAACACCTGGACATCGGGTTCACGTTGGTGGAACGGGAGTCGACCGGTGCCGGCGGCTGAGCGCCGGACCGGTCGCAGGAGGTCGACCGGATGGGTGACCATGGCCGACGTCGCGGCGCGGGCCGGCGTCTCCAAGAAGACCGTGTCGGCGGTGGTCAACGGGGTCGGCCAGGTCAGTCGACGGACGGACGCTCGGGTCCGTGCTGCGATCGAGGAACTCGGATTCCTGCCGAATCCTGCGGCCAGAAGCCTGAACTCCCGTCGCGCCGGCGTGATCACGCTGGCACTGCCGCATCTGGGCTCGGGCGACCTGGCCGCGATCGCGTCGGCGGTGATCGCGGCCGCCGAGACTGCCGGCGTGGGAGTCGTCGTCGAACCGACGGGCGGCGACCCGGCACGCGAGGGTGAGGTGTTGCGACCGGGCGCCGGCATCACGGACGGCGTGCTGCTGATCCCGTCACGGCGCACATTGCCGGTCGTGCCCGGCGTGCCGGTAGTGGTGATCGGGGACCGGATGGTGCAACGAACCGTGGCCCAGGTGGTCGCCCCTGCCGAGGCATCGATAACCGTGGCGGCGGAGGTCACCGGCGAATCGGGCGAGCTGGTGGTCGTCGCGGCCGAGGAGGACGCCGACCTCGTCCCCGAATCGCTGGGCGCCACTGTGGTGCCCGCCGAGGATGCCTCGGCGGGCGCGGCGTTCCGCGCCGTCGTCGCGGAACGCACACTGTTCTCCAGCGGCACCCCGAACCGGCCGCGGGCAGACAGGGTGGTGACACTCGGGGGCGGATCGGCGATCGGCGTCGCGCACGCCCTGCGGACGCTCGGGCTGGATATCCCAGCAGATGTCCGGCTGGCGGCTGTCGGTGGCGGCGGCGAGCCGGCCTTCGCCGATCCGCCGATCACCACCGTCGCGCCCGACGTCCGGCAGCTGGCCGAGATCGCGGTGGGTCGGCTGCTCGGCCACCTCGACGGCAGTGATCGGACCGTCCGCTACGACGAGGTCGGACTGCTGGTGACCCGTCGCGCGTCGACCGGCAGTTGACCCGCCAGCTCCGAGGCAGCCGTTGACTCTGCCGCGCGATGCTTCTACGCTGCACTTTGCAACGGTAACGGTAACCGTTGCAAAACTGCTCGGATCTGCATCGAAGGAGCTGTATGAGCGGCACCCAGCCCATGGCGGGACCAACCGGCGGTCGCGGACCGATCTCCCCGGCCGCGCGCCGGACCGTCCTGGCGAGTTTCCTCGGTTCGCTGTTCGAGTGGTACGACTTCGGGATCTACGGCACCACCTCGGCGATCGTCTTCGACCAGGTGTTCTTCCCCAAAGAGAGCCCCGCCGTCGGCACCCTGCTGGCGCTCACGACCGCCGCAGTCGGCTACTTCACCCGACCGATCGGCGGCATCATCTTCGGCCACTTCGGCGACCGGGTCGGGCGCAAGCAGCTGCTGGTGATCACGATGTTGATCATGGGCATTCCGACCTTGATCATCGGGTTCCTGCCCGGATACGCGAAGATCGGCATTCTCGGGCCGATCCTGTTGTTGCTGATGCGGCTGGTGCAAGGAGTGGGCCTGGGAGGCGAATACGCCGGTGCCGCGCTCGCCACCATCGAGTCCGTTCCACAGAACCGGCGCGGCTTCTTCGGTTCGATCCCTCAGCTGGGCAACCCGATCGGGGGCCTGCTCGGCGCGGTGCTGGTGCTGGCGGCAACCAGCGTCGCCGGCGACGACGTCTATGCCGCCTGGTTGTGGCGGGCGCCGTTCCTGATCAGTGTCGTACTGCTGGTCTATGCCATGGTCGTACGGCTGCGGCTGGTCGAGACCGGCGACTTCCACAAGCTTGTCGAGGACCGAGGCGTCCAGAAGTCTCCCTTGATCACCGTGCTGCGCTACCACTGGCGACCGCTGCTGCTCGGGTTGGGTGCCCGCTGCGCCGACGCGATCAGCGGCAACATCGCCATCGTCCCCTACATCGTCACCTTCCTGCACCTGTCGAACAGCACCAGCCTGGCGACGACGATCATCCCGGCGATCTTCGCAGTGCCGCTGATGCTCTCGATGGGCGCGGTGTCGGACCGGATCGGCCGCAAGCGAATGTTCGTCATCGGCCTGTGTGTGCTCGCCGTCACGATCTTCCCGCTGTTCGCGCTGCTCAACACCAAGATCTTCTGGCTGATGGTGCTCGGCATCGTGATCATGAAGCTCGGCAACAGCACCCAGTTTGCGGTGCAGAGCGCCTTTCTGTCCGATGTCTTCCCGACCGAGGTCCGCTACACCGCCGTTTCGCTGGTCTATCAGCTCACGGCGATCATCGGCGGATTGACCGGTCCGGCCTGTGTGGCCATCCTGATCGCCTCGAACGGCAGTCCGTGGCCGTTGGCAGCGGCCGTGACGGCGGCCATCCTGGTCAGCGTCGGCTGTGCGCTCGGGATGCGAGCGAGGGTCAGCACCGAGACGATGCAACCCGTACAGGCATGACAACAAGCCGTCTGATCAAGACACCGGAGGAGCGCCGTGCCGACTGACCGTCCCGACATCGTCATCGTGATGACTGACCAACACCGCGCGGATGTCCATGCCCGCAACGGTTTTCCATTGGACACGATGCCGTTCGTCGACGCGCTGGCTGCCGAGGGCACCTGGTTCGACCGCGCGTACACGGCCAGTCCGCTGTGCTGTCCGGCGCGTACCAGCCTGATGACCGGCCGATGGCCGTCGGCCCATCGGGTGACCCAGAATCCGGCCGCGGACCAGGCCGTCTTCGGCACCGACCTCTTCCAGGCCGCCAAGCAGGCCGGGTACGCGACGGCGTTGATCGGCAAGAACCACACCTATCTGACGGCCGACGACGTGGACGTCTATGTGGACTTCATGCACGACGGTGCCGTGATCCCGTCCGCCGACCCGGTCGAGGCGGCCTTCGATGGGTGGCTGGCCGGACTGCGACACCGGACCGCCGAGGATCCCACCCCGTATCCGCTCGAGGCCCAGAATCCGTACCGGATCGTCCAAGCAGCGTTGGACTGGAGCCGAAGCCTGCCCGACGACGTGCCGATGATCATGGTGGTCTCGTTTCCCGAGCCGCACAACCCGTACCAGGTGCCGGCGCCGTACTTCGATCTGTTCCCGCCCGAGTCGTTGCCACCTGTCCGGGCCGGCGCGGAGGCACTGGCGGACCGGCCGTTCAGCTGGCGCTACCTGCGCGAACTCGGTGATCAAGCCGTCGAGGACTACGAGGGCATCATCCCCAGGGCACGGTCGAACTACTTCGGCATGCTGCGGCTGATCGATGACCAGGTCCGTCGACTGCACGAGGGCTTGGCCGACCGGCACGCCCGTCGTGAGCGGGTGATCGCGCTGACTGCTGATCATGGTGACTACGTCGGGGAGTACGGGCTGGTGCGCAAGGGTGCCGAGGTGCCGGACGTGCTGGCGCGGATTCCCCTGGTGATCACCGGCGATGCCGTTCGGAGCGGCCCGTCCGAGGCTCACGTCTCGCTGGCCGACCTGATGCCGACCTTCTGTGAAGCCATGGGCCTGGCACTCCCGGTCGGCGTCCAGGGCCGCAGCCTGTGGCCACTGATCACGGGGGCCGACTATCCCGAGGCCGAGTTCCGGTCCGCCTACGTGGAACAGGGCATGGGCGGACTGCCCTACGACGAGCATGATCGACTGCCGGATCCGATCCCCGGCCTGTTCCGGGACGGGCCGGGCGGGGCACCGCGGTTCGACGAACTGAACGCCGTCACGCAGAGCGGTCGCCGCCGCAAGATCCGCGCCGGCCGGTGGTCATTACAGATCGACCTGCTCGGGAACTGCGGGCTGTACGACCTGGATGACGATCCCGACGAGCTCATCGACCTCTGGGACGCGCCGACCGCGGAGGTCCAGGACGCCAAGATCGACTTGCTCCGGGAACTGGCCGTCTGGCAGCTGCGGACCGAGGATTCGCTTCCGCAGACTCCCCGCGGCTACGTCCAGAAACTCAACCCCCGCAATTGGCTGGCAGACGGCTGAACGCAAACGTCCGGCGCCGGACCCGATGGACCGGCGCCGAACGATCGTGGATCCGCGTGAGCGGGAAGGTACTCAGTGGGTCCAGGCGTGGTTGCGGATGTAGGGGAGCCGGTTGAAGTAGCGGCCGAGGCCCCAGGTGATACCCGCGGAGGTTGCTGCCAGCACGATCAGGGCCAGCGCGTAGATGATGTGGTAGTCGACGATCGGGTTGGTGGAGCCGCTCGGGTCTCCGGTGGTGGTGAATCGGGCGATCGGGAATTCGGTGGCCCACATCATCAGCATGATCAGCGAGCCGGCGACCGCTGCCGGCCGGAGTGCGATGCCGGCCATGACGGCGACGCCGACGGCGAGCATGCCGAGCATGAAGAGCCAGTCGGCCCACCAGGTGCCGGCGATCGCGTGGGCGATGCCGGTGAAGGGTCCGACGTCGGCGGAGGCGAGGAAGCCCTTGGTGGGTGAGCCGCCGTTGATCCAGGATTTCGCTGCGGTGGTGGAGTAGCCGAGGCCGAAGGTCTTGTCGAGGAAGGCCCACAGGAAGATGAAGCCGGTGGCGACCCGTAGTCCGGCCAACAGCCGGCGGGCGACGGTGCTCGTGGTTCGGGTGCTGCTCTGCGCGGATACCTCGGCGGCGGTGCCGGGGACCTTGGTGATCAACTGCCCGGTCGCCGGAGCTGATGTGGTGCGGGCAGTGCTGGTGCGGGCGGCGAGGCCCACGGTGTGCGTTCCGTGATGAACGCTCATGATCGGTCCTTCCCTTGGTGATCCGTGCTTCGAACCCGGGTCGCTGTGTCTGTTTTCTCTGACGTCTTTGATCTTGCTCCGGGGCGCGATGCGAAGGATCTGTCGAAGGACGGTACTTCGTAGGACCTTCGTCATACGAGTTCCGCGAGTATTCCTGGAAACGCCGGATCCGAGCGGGGTCGCGTCAGCGCAGGGTGCGCGATGCCAGGTGCAGCGCGAGCCTGGTCTCGGGATCGGCAAGATCAACTCCGAGCAGCCGTTGGATCTGGGCGAGACGGTTGGACACGGTATTGCGGTGGATATCAAGGATGGCCGCGGTCTCGGCCACCGACGCTCCGGTGTCGAGATAGTGCCCGAGCGTGATCAACAACTGCCCACCGGCCCGGTCCAGTGGAGCGAGCAGGTCGCGAGCGGCGGGCAGGAAGGTGTCGGTCTGCGTCCAGGCGAGCAGCAGCTGGGCCAGGCCCAGGGTGTCGATGTGGACGAAGTGGCCGGTCTCGGGCCTGTTGCTCGCCAGCCGCGCGGCATCGGCCGCTTCACCGACGGTGCGTACGAGACCGGATGCGCCGGCTTGGACGCTGCCGACTCCGACGTTGGTCGCGATCCGTGATCGGAGGTCGGCCTGGCCCCGGCGCATGCCGGCAGACGCCGAGCGGACCTCGGTCACCGACGGTTCGGAGTCGTAGGAGATCCAGGCCGCCCAGCCGGTGTCCTGCTCGACGGACTGGATCGCCAGGCCGCGCCGCGCGAATGCCTCCAGGATGTCGGACCGCTGGGCGATGGGGTCGGCGGGTCCGCGCGGGACGATCCGGATGCCGATGTGCCAGGCGTCCAACGGCCAGCCGGCCCGGATCGCCCGCTGGGCCAGCTCCGGTGGCGGCGCCGATCCGGCCGCCCGGAGTTCGTCCAGCAGGCTGGTACGGGACTGGGCGTCGCGTTCGTCGGCCAGGCGCGCCAACGCGAGCCGGTGGCCGACGGCGATGCTGGCGGTCTGGAGTGCGCCCAGCAGCCCGGCGGTCTCCATCGGAAGACTTCGGGGGACGGCCGCGGCCAGCCAGGCCCGTGGCCCGATGCCGGTCCCTACCGCAGCCGCGACCAGGTGGCCGCCGTCGCGGTCCGGCACCTGCACCGGGTGATCGCCGGCCGAGCTCGCGATCAGCAGCGACCTCCCGGCGTCGTCGAGCACCGTCGCTCCCTCGAGCGTGTGGCCGGAGGCGTCGAGCAGCGAGAGCGGGTGGCCAAGTGCCGCCTCCAGGCGGTGCAGGGTCTCGGTGACATCGGGTCCGGCCTCGAGCGCTGCCTGCGCCGCGCGGGTGATGAGCCGGACCGCCGGCGCGTGTGAGGAGGCGAGCTGTTCGTGGAGCTGGATCGACGTCTCCCACGGCTCGGACACTGCGAGCAACCCGACGTGCAGCCGGTTGGCCAGAGCCGTCGTGCCCGGGCCCGGTTCGGCGTCTGGGGAGGCGGTGAAGGCGACGGCAACGATCCGGGCCTGACTCGCTCGGCGCAGCAGCACGTCGAAGGCCGTGTCGAAGCGGGTGACCGGGTCCATCAGCACCAGGACCGCAGGCGGGCCCTCGGCGAGCGTCGCGGAGATCTTCCGCGGTGGACCGGAGCGGCCGAGGACGCGCTCGATCTGAGTCTGCGGGTCGCCGGTGATCAGTCGAGCGTCCTGGAGATCCGGTACGGCCAGCAGTTCCGCGAGCCGCGCTGTCATGGGGTTCTCGCTGTCATGGGGTTCTCGCTGTCATGGGGTTCTCGCTGTCATGGGGTTCGCCATGATCGGGTCGGCGTCGATGCCATAGAAGCGAGGATCGGCGCGGGCGAGGAAGGCGGGATCCGAGCGCCAGAGCGGCGCGCCGGGCAGTACCAGGACCTCGACGTGGTTCCCGGTGCGCAGTTGGTCGGCGCCCAGTGGTCCGCCGGTCCTGGCGTCCAGCACGCTGATCACATCCGGGACGCTGGCCGCGGGCTCGCCGTCGACGGTCAGGTAAAGGTATTCGCTGCCCATCTCCAGTCGCGCGACCGCTCCGCTGCGCGGGTCGCTGAGTGCCGCGGTCCCGTGCACAAAGCTGATCGGGTCGTCGTGTCGTTCGACCTCGATCACCCGGCCCCGCGCCGCGATCCGGCCGCCGAGCGCGGCCGCAGCGGCAGCCAACGATGCGTGCTCGGCCATCGCGCGGCCGATCCGGATCGCATGACTCACGCTGCCGGCCACCAGATCGGAACGTACCTGCTCCAACGGCAACGGGCCGAGGGCGAAAGCGGCCCATCCGCCGGAGCGGGCGACCGCACCGCGGAGGGCCGACTCCAGCTCGGCCGGGGAACTGGCGTCGATCACGATCGACAGGCCGCTGGTGGTGACGATGGCCGCCGTCACCCGGACGACGCCGCGGGTGAAGATCGACAGCTGGTCGAGCCGGGGTGTGGCGCGGCCAACCATGTCCGCGTCGAGGATCGGCAGTCCGGACACCGCTGCCAACGCGACGGTGCCGAGCGCGGTCATCCCGCCGATCTGGGCCGGCACCACCGCTTCGGCCCGCTCGCCGGTCCAGCGCTCGACGGCCTCGACCGCGGTCGGGAGCTCGAAGCCGCCGGGCGGCTTCTCGCCGAGGACCGTCGTCGAGCCGAGGAAGGTGACTGCGACCAGCGAGCGCAGCGTACTGTCGACCGGTTCGACCCGAACCGCCAGCTCGTTGCGGCGTGGACGCAGTGCCGACCGCAGCAGGTCGACCTGGCCCCCGCCGCCGCAGCCGAGGATCGCGGCCCCGGCCGCGAGTGCGCCGATGTCGGCGCCGGTGATGCGGCTCACCGCACCGGCGTCTGCTCCCATTCCTCCATCCTGGCATCGGCGGTCCCGGCGATCTCTCCACCAGGGCCGTCCTCGACCGGGACGAATTCCCGGTCCAGGCCGAAGCAGCGTGGGCCGAAGACCGCCAGAGCCTCCGGCGTCCGCATCAGGGCCGGTGTCGAGACACCGATCACCCGCACGCGATCGCCGTAGCGCAGCCGCTCGGTGGTGATCGGCTCAGCCGTCTCCTCCTCGAGGATGCAGATCAGGTCGGGCACAACCGCGAGCTGTATCTCGTCCCGGATCGCCACGAGATTCTCGTTCTGGAAGGAGATCTCCAACTCGCCGTCGCCGTCGGCACTCCGGATCCGCGCGCGGCCACGAGCGAAACCCTCGGTCGTACGGCGTTCGACGTCGACCACCTTGCCGTGGAACAGCTCGCGGATATGGGTGTAGATCGTCCTGCTGAAGGCGTCCGCGAGCGCGGCGAACGGATCGCGATGATCACGGCGGGCGTCCAGGATGGCCCGGCCGACGCTCAGCGCGAGCGAGAGCGTACGGGGCACGGCAGTGTCCTTGACCTGCCGGCCGGTCATCGCGTACTCGGCGATGTAGGCGACACCGCCGAGCCGGATGGTGACACCGCGGGCCAGCCATTCCAGCTGCCGGTTGTCCTCGCCGGTGTCGATCAGCACGGTGTGCCCGAGTTCGTCGGCGATCGCCAGCGGCGAGCCGGGTACGCCGTAGACCGAGAAGGTCTCCATCTGCAGTTCCGGGAACGCGCGTCCCATCCCGTCGGCGTCCACAACGGGCAGCCCACCGGTCGCGCCGACCAGCAACGGGATCATCGAGTTGATGCCGCCGCACTCGATGGGCATCGTCGCCGCCGCCCGCCGACCCCGATGATCTTCCAGACGCCGGAGGGCGGCCAGTGGCTCGGGACCGGCAGGAATGCGTTCCAGTACGACCGTCGGCGCACCCATCTGTGCGGTCGGGATGATCAGCAGGTCGTCGTCGAGATCGTCCGGATCGAGGATCGTGACCGGCCCGTGCTCGCGCATCGCCTGCTCGACCAGCAGCCGCCCGATGTGCGGGTCGCCGCCGCCCCCGGTGCCGAGCAGGGTGGCGCCGAGCGCGAGGGCGGGGAGATCTTCCGGCCCCAGCTGCCAGCTCACGAGTCCGACACCACGATGCCGTCGAAAAGGACCGGGTCGGTGTCGTAGCCGAAGTAGGCCGGCCCAGCCAGGGCGTGGGCGGCGGCAGAGTGCCACCGCGGATCGGCGGGAGCTGTGACGATCCGTACCCGGGCGCCGTACCGCAGTCCCTCGGTGGTGATCGGCTCTCCGGTGTCGGCCTCCAGGACGATGATCAGATCGGGGGCCGTGGTCTCGACGGTGCGGTCGACCTCGACGATCAGGTGCTCGTTCTGGAAGCGCAGGACGGCCTCGCGCCCCTGGTTACCACCGATGCCCGCAACTCGCGCGGTACCCCGGGCGAAGCCGGTCTGGGTCCGCCGCTCGACGTCGACGACCTTACCCTCGAAGACGATCCGGCCGGACAGCACGTCTGCCACCGCGGCCACCGGATCGGCGTTGGCCGCCCGGGCGCGCACCAGGGTCTGTCCGAGTTCGACGCACAGCGACAGGGTGCCCGGAACGTACGACTCCTTCAGCTGGGCACCGGTCAGCACGTACTGGGCGGTGGATACCGAGCAGCCCATCTCGACCGTGGCCGTACGGGCCAGCCGCTCGGCCCAGCGGTTGTCGATGGTGTCGAGCATCAGGCTGTTGCCCTTCTCGTCGGCGACTGACATCGGCGCGGCCGCGTGACCGTAGAGAGTCGGCAGCACCATCTGCACCTCGGGAAAGGCGCGACCCATCCCGTCGGCGTCGATCAGCGGCAGGCCCAGCTCGGCGGCGGCCACGATCGGGGTTGTCGAGTTGACGCCGCCGGCCTCGATACAGGCGATATGGGTCGGGACGATGCCGAGCCGGGCGGTGAGGTCGCGTACGGCCTGGGCGAACTGGGTCCCGGTCGGCAGTTTCTCGACCATCACGGTCGGCGCCCCCATCATCGCGGCGGAAACCACCACTGCGTCGTCCGGGATGTCGGGCACCTGGACGATCTCGACCGGCCCGCGCTCCCGGACGGCCGCCTCGGCGAGCAACCGGCCGACGTACGGATCCCCGCCGCCGCCGGTGCCGAGGATCGCCGCGCCACGGGCCAGGTCCTTGATCTCCGGCCCCTCGATCCGGGTCAACGGCCGGATCGCGGTCGTGATGGGACTGCTTCCGGCGTTCACCGGGCCACCGCCGTCAGGGCGAGGTCGCCGACCGCCTTGGCCCGGATCCGGGTGGCATTGCCGGGGAGGTAGGGGATTGGCACCTCGTCGAAGTCGACGATCTCCACCGATCCCGGGTGGGCGCCGGCGGCGATCGCCCGGTCCACCGCCTCCTGGCGGGCCTCGTCGATGACGGTGGCGCGGCTGCCCTCGGAGATCGCGTACACCTTGTCGATCTCTCCGGAGACCTGGGCGATGGCGGCGCCGATCGCGTTGGCGACGGCGAAGTTCTCCGGCCGGTGCAGTCGGCCCAGGCCCGGCAGCTCTTCGGGCAGCAGCACCGATCCACCGCCGACGGCGACCACCGGTAGGGGTGCCGCGGAGGTCCGCATCCGCTCGACCACGTCGGCGACCCGGGTCGCGATCACGTCAAGGGCCCGGTCGGCGGCTTCCTGGGACAGGTGCCCGACCCGACCGGTGTCGCCGATCTCGGCCCAGCCTGCCGCGACGGCGACATCGGTCGCGGTGAGCGTGGAACCGCCGAAGACCAATGCCTCGGTGTTCAGCCGGTAGCCGACCGAATCGGGGCCGACGAGGGCGCCGTTCTCGCGGACGAGCGAACCACCGCCGATGCCGATCGACAGCACGTCCGGCATCCGGAAGTTGGTGCGGACGCCGGCGACCAGCACCTCACCGGTCGCCTCGCGGGGGAATCCCTGATTCAGCACGCCGACATCGGTTGTCGTCCCGCCGACGTCGACGACCGCGCAGGTGTCCAGGCCGGACAACACAGCGGCCCCGCGCATGGAGTTGGTCGGTCCGGAGGCGAAGGTCGCCACCGGGTAGCGCCGGGCGTACTCCATGTCCATCAGCGTTCCGTCGTTCTGGCTCAGGAACAGCGGTGCCGTCAGCCCGCTGGCGGCCACCGACGAGGCCAGGCCGTCGACGATCGAGGTGGCCAGCTCGCGCAGCGCGGCGTTGATGATCGTCGCGTTCTCCCTTTCCAGCAAGCCGATCCGGCCGATCTCGTGGGAGAGCGAGAAGGCGACGTCGGGACCGAGTTCGGCCTGCAGGATCTCCTGCGCCTGCAACTCCAGCTCGCTGTTGATGGGCGAGAAGACCGACGAGATGGCGACCGATCGTGAACCGGAGGCCGCGATGTCAGCTGCATGCCGCTTGAGCTCGTCGGGATCCAGCGGTGAGATCTCCCGGCCGTCGAATTCGTGACCGCCGTGGGCCAGGTAGGCCCGTCCCTGCATCGCCGCGACCAGCGGCTCGGGCCAGTCGACGAACGGCGGAAGTGACGCGGTGGCGGGCAACCCGAGCCGTACTGCTGCGGTCGGGGCGAGCCGGCGTGCCTCGACCAGCGCGTTGATGAAATGCGTGGTGCCGATCATCACCGCGTCGATGTCGTCGACGGAAAAGGCCCGCTGCTCCTGCAGAGCGGCCAGCGCCTCGACGATGCCGGTGGTCACATCGGCACTGGTCGAGCGTTTGACCGCCGCGGCCACCGTATTGGCGTCCATCAGGACCGCGTCGGTGTTGGTGCCGCCGACGTCGATGCCGATTCTCATAGCTGGGTTATGCCCTTTCGGTTTCCGAGATGCCGGCTGCGCGGACAAGGCCGAGCCTTCCTGCGACCAAGTAGAGAACGAACGCGATCACCACCGAGTTGATCGATGGCAATCCGATGTGCACGAAGTATCCGATCAAGGATGCGATCGCCCACACCACCAGGGTGGTCGGCACCCATCGCGGTGCCGAGGAGGGAAGCCGGTCCCCGGCAGCGGCGAGGTCCTTGCGCCAGGTCTTCACGAAGAAGTACTCCGCGATCATGATGCCCGCGATCGGCGGAAACACCACACCCAGGACGGTCAGGAAGGAGGTGAACAGATTCAGGATGCCGGCGGCCGCGAGGATCGATCCCGCGACGCCCATGATCAGCGTGACCAGACCGCGGTTGAGTTTCTTGCCGAAGACCACGTCGATGAAGTTGACCACGCCGAGACCGGAGCTGTAGATGTTCCAGTCGTTGATCTTGAGCGTGCCGAGCACGAGGACCAGGACGCCGACCCAGCCGACCGAGGACATGATCACGGTGGTGACGTCGGAGGTCTTCACGGCGTGGGCCAGCAGCACGCCGGCCAGGCCGATCACGTATTCGCCGAGGGTGATGCCCAGCACAGTCTGCTTGACGACATCGGCGGCCGAGCGGTTGAAGCGGGTCATGTCGGGAGTGATCACCGAGCCGACGATGAAGCCTCCGGCGACCAGCGTCGTGCCGGCGACGAATCCCAGGTGCGGGCCCGGCGGAGCCTGGGCGACCAACTGCGAGAAGGAATGCCGGTGCAGTTCGACGATGGTCGACCAGCCGACCAGGACCACGAACACCGGCACCGTGATGTTGGCCAGCCACTGCATGCTGTGGAATCCGCGGAGCACGATCGCGGTGACCAGGAAGCCGAAGAGCAAGGACCAGAGCCAGGTCGGGAAGAACGGCAGCAGGCTGTGCAGGCCGGTCGCGGACACACCCGACTGGATCCCGAACCAGCCGATCAGGCTCATGCCGATCGCCAGCCCGACGAGCGCCGACCCGGCGGATCCGAAACCGGTCCACCGGGTGATCATCGAGGTGTTCAGACCCTCCCGCACACCGATGATGCCGACGAAGATCGACACGATCTCCAGGATCACGGCGCCCAGGGTGAGCGCCCAGAAGGCGCTCCAGAAGGTCATCCCGAAGCCGAGGGTTGCGCCCAGCAGGAACTGGGACAACGCAGAGATCTGACCGAAGCGCTGGACGGCGACCTGGAACCAGCCGTAGCGCTCCGCGGCGGGAACGCGGCGCAGTGAGAAGTCGTCGACTGCGATCGGCGCCGCCACTGGTACGGCCGGCGCACCTGTCTGACTGGCCATCGGGTACTCCAAATGTCGTGGGGTCGAAGAATGCCGCCACGCTAAGCAGCACAGCCGGACCAGGCAATGTTCATCCTGTCGTTACGGACAGGTGACACTGTGCAGGTTGCACAAGGAGACGGAATCTCAGTGGACGGTCGGGGTGATCAACCGCTTCCGGCCGTACGGAAGAATGGCATCATGGGCCGACACACGCCTGGACGGGTTGCGATGTTGAGCCTGCACACTTCCCCGCTCGACCCGCCGGGCGTCGGCGACGCGGGCGGTCTGAATGTCTATGTGTACGAGCTCGCACGGCGACTCGGCAGCCGGGGCGTGCAGGTCGACATCTTCACCCGGCGGCGGACGCCGGACGTGCCGGAGGTGGTGCCCGCGGGCGGCGGCGTACGAGTGGTCCAGATCCCGGCCGGGCCGGCCGAGGCGGTGGCCAAGGAGCGGCTGCCGGAGCTGGTTGATGAGTTCGCGGCCAATGTCCTGGCCTGGCATGCCACTCACGCCGCCGGCGAACAGGAATGGGACCTCATCCACAGCCACTACTGGCTCTCCGGGATAGCGGGGATCACCGTGGCCGAGGGGTTGCAGCTGCCGCTGGTGCACACGATGCACACCATGGCCCGGGTCAAGAACGCCAATCGCGCGGGTGATCATCTCGTCGAACCGGACGTGCGGGAGGACGGCGAGACCAGGATCGTCGAGCAGGCTGATGTGCTGACCGCCAATACGGCCGACGAGGCACAGGAGCTGGTCCGCCACTACGGCGCAGTGCAGGAGCAACTCACGGTCGTCCCACCGGGTGTCGACCTGGAGACCTTCCACCCTTGTGCTCAACTCCAGTCCCGACGGCAGTACGGCCTTGCGATGTCGGACAAGATCATCTTGTTCGTCGGGCGACTGCAGCCGCTGAAGGCGCCGGACGTGCTGATCGACGCTGTCGCCGAGCTGGTACGCCGTCGGCCGGATCTCGACGATCAGCTCAAGTTGATCATCATCGGCAGCCCGAGCGGACCGGAGAGCACCTATGCCGACGCCTTGCCGGACACGATCCGTGATCACGGACTGGAGGACAGGATCATCGTTCGCCCGCACTCGCCCAGGCCGGAGCTCTTCCGCTGGTACTGCGCGGCGAATGTGGTCGGAGTCCCGTCCTACAACGAGTCCTTCGGCTTGGTCGCCCTGGAGGCACAGGCCTGTGGGCGACCGGTGGTCGCCACGGACGTGGGCGGGTTGCGCTATGCCGTCCACGACGGCGAGACTGGCTTGCTGGTCGCGGGTCACGATCCGGTGCTGTGGGCCGACGCGCTGGAGAAGCTGCTGGACGAGCCCGAGCTGGCGCGGGAGTTCGGTCGCAACGGTGCCCTGCATGCGGCCCGGTTCAGCTGGGACAACACCGCCGCGGCGGCCCTGGACGCCTACGCCCGGGCGCTGGCAGGGCCGTCCTAGCGCGAACCCGCACTTGGCCGGTGGGATCGTCAAGGCCAGGTCCGAAAACCGCCGGAGTCGGACGAGATGATCTTGCACGCTGAATCTCATGCACTCGACCGTTTCCTTGAAGGTCCACTACTACGGGACGCCGGTCGTCCTGATCTCCTCGACCAATCCCGACGGCACAACGAACGTGGCGCCGATGTCATCGGCCTGGTGGCTCAATGACTGCGCGATGCTCGGGCTCGGTGGGTCGTCCCGAACAACGAAGAATCTGCTGCGTACCGGCGTCTGCGTACTGAATCTGGCTTCCGCGGACCTGGTGGACCACGTCGATCGCCTCGCCTTGCTGACCGCCGAGCCCGTACTCAGCGACAACAAACGGCGGACCGGTTACCGATACGAGCCGCGCAAGTTCGAGGTGTCCGGTCTCACCCGACAGAAGTCCGATCTGGTGACCCCGGAGCGGGTCGCGGAGTGCCCGATCCAACTGGAGTGCGAAGTCGTGGACAGTCATGATTTCGGAACTGCCCAAGCGATCCAAGTCAGGGTCCTGCGGTCGCACGTGGAGGACTCGCTGATCATCCCCGGGACGGCGTACGTGGATCCGAGGTCGTGGGATCCGCTGATCATGAAATTCTGCGACTTCTTCGGTGAGTCGCGGCCCTTGGCTCCCTCCCGACTGGCTGCCGGCTGGTCGATGCCCGGCCGGATGCGAAACTACTTCGACGATCCGATCGAGATCCCCTCCACGACGTAGCGGGAGGTCAGAGTGAGCAGCAGGATCGGCACCGATGCCGCGATCAGCAGCCCGGCGGAGACCAAGGGCTGATTGTTGACATAGCGCTGGCCGATCATGGACAGCGCCGGCGTCAGTAGCCGCTTGCTGTCATCCGGCAGCAGGATGAGCGCGTAGAGCAACTCGTTCCACATGCCGAGGAACTGCAACACCGCGAGCGTGGCCAGGCTCGGGATCGCCACCGGTACGGCGACCCGCCCGACGGTGCGGAAGAAGCCTGCTCCGTCGACCTTCGCGGCGTCCAGGATGTCGTCGCTGATCGATCGGAACGAGAGGGTCAGGAAGAAGACCGCGAAGGGAAGATTGGTCGCGGTGTAGAGCAGCATCAGGCTGGTATAGCTGCCGACCAGACCGAGTGCAGACAGCAACAGATAGATCGGCAGGATCAGCACCTGGCTGGGAATCAGCATCACCGAGACGAACGAGCCGGTGATGATCTTGGCGCCGGGTGGGTTGAGCTTGGCCAGCGAGTAGCCGGCGAACGTTGCGAACAGCAGTACCAGGCAGGTGGAGACCGACACCACCAGGATGCTGCGCAGGAAGGCCGGGCCCGCGCCGTAGCCGTTCCAGACCACGCTGAAGTTGTGCAGTGTCCACTGCCTCGGCAGGCCGAGCGGATTCTCCTGATAGTCGAGCTGGGTCCGGAAGGCAGCGATCGCCAGGAAGTAGACCGGGTAGATGATCGACGCGGCCAGCACACAGAGGCCGATGAAGATCGGGATGCGAGCAGAACGGTTCAGGGTCTGGCTGGTCATCGGTTGGTCCTCAATCGTTGCCCTGGATGCGGAAGAACCGGTTCTGCAGGATCGTGAGCAGACCGATGAAGAGGAAGAGCAACACCGCCAGGGCGGCCCCGGGGCCGAGATTCTCGCTCCCGAACGCCTTCAGATAGACCAGGTAGTCGACGGTCGTGGTTGCATAACCCGGTCCGCCGGCCGTCATCACGAAGATGAAGCCGAACAGTGAGGTGAAGGTGTAGAGCACATTGATGATGAACACGAAGCCGAGCTCGCGTCGGATGTTCGGCAGCGTGATCCACCGGAGCCGCCGCCACCAGCCCGCTCCGTCGAGTGCCGCCGCCTCGAAGACCGAGGTGTCGATCGCCGAGAGTCCACTCATGATCAACAGAGCTTGATAACCGAAGCCGGACCAGACCAGCGCGATGACGATCACCCAGATCGCCAGGCTGCCGTCGGTGAAGAAGCTGACCCGGTTCCCGCCGACCGCAGCGATGATGCTGTTCACGGCACCGTAGTAACCGAAGATGCTCTTGAACATGACACCGATCACGACGATCGACAGCACGTTCGGCAGGAAGAAGATGATCCGGAACGTCTTCCAGCCTCGGATCTTCTCGAACAGCAATACCGAGACGATGATCGAGAAGAAGATCACCAGTGGCACCGAGATCAGGAACTTGACGTTGTTGAGGAAGACCTGGTGCACCAGCGGGTCGGTCAGGATGTTCGAGTAGTTCTTGAACCACACCCACTCGAAGTCGACGCCGTCGGTCTTGTTGAAGGAGATGAACAGCGCGTAGAGCACCGGGTACATCATGAATCCGACCACGATGATGAAGGCCGGTGCAGCAGCCGCCAGACCGATCCTGCGATCCCGGCGGCGCCAGGGAGCGGTCGGTCGCAGGGACGTAGCGGTCGGCGCAGCATCGGCTGCGCCCACCACCTTCGAAGCAGCGGGGACTGAAGTCACCCTTGCTCCGCATCCAGAGCAGCCTGGAGTTGCTGAACCGCAGACTGCGGGGTCGTCTTGCCCAGGAAGGTCGAAGCATCGAGGCGGTAGTAGAGGTCGATCACCGACTGCGGCATCACGTTGTCGAACGGGTAGACGATCGTCTGGGTGGTCTTGAGCTTCTCCGCCTGTTGCTTCAGCAGCGGGTTCTTGATCACCGAGGTGTCGCCCTGCTTGTTGCTGGACCCCTCGGTCTGTCCGAGCTTGACGTAAAGGTCCTGGGTCTTCGGCTCGGCGAGATACTTGACGAACTCCTCTGCGGCCGCCTGGTGCTTGGAGTAGTTCGTGACCGAGATCGCCACCTGCGGCCCACCGGCCGCCACGTCGGAGAATTTCGCGTCCTGCTCCATCGGGATGAACGACCAGCCGACGTTGTCCTTGAACTTCTGGTACATGCCGACGTCACCCCAGGTGCCGGAGAAGTAGATCGGCGCCTTTCCCTGGATGAAGCCCTGGTCCGCGTCGCCGTTGGAGACTTCGCCGGCATCCTTGTTGATCAGTCCGGTCTTGAAGAAGTTCGACCAGGTCGTGTACGCCTGCTGCATCGCCGGAGTATTGATCTTGGTCTTGCCGGAATACTGATCGGTGAAGGCGGTGGAACCGAGGTTTCCCGCGGCCAGCGCAGCGACGACCCAGGCACCGACGTATCCCTCCAGGTCGGCGACGTAGAAGGCCGGCTTGCCGGTGGCGGTGTGGTACTTCTGGCCCTCGGAGATCAGGTCCTGCCAGCTGGTCGGCTGATAGTCGGGATCAAGTCCTGCCTGCTTGAGCAGCTTCTTGTTGTACCAGACGGTGAAGTAGGTCCCCGATCCGTACGGCAGTGCCAGCAGGCTTCCGCTCGGTTCGTAGTTCTTCCGGACGGTGTTGAGGCCGTTGAACTGGGAGAGCGTGTCCTTACCCAGCACCTCACTCAGGTCGACGAAGTACTTCGAGAAGGACAGCGTCGGCCCGCCGGTGTACTGGATATGGATGTCCGGGCCGTTCCCGGCGATCGACGCGGCCTTGAACTGCGCAGCGTTGGCGCTGATGTCGCCACCCTGCTCGACGATCTTGATCGTGATGTTCTTGTGGGTGGCATGGAAGTTGCTCGCCGCCTGGTGCAGGAACGAGTCGGACTTCGCCGAGCCGTTGTCGTTGGTTTTGCCGAGCAAGCCCGTATCCCAGATCAGTACGGTCTGTGGGGCATCCGCGGACGTCCCGCCGCCCGATTTCGATGATGAGCAGGCAGCTGCCGATGCTGCCAGGGTTGCGACCGTAAGGACCGCGACCGCCGTCCTGAGTCTTCGCATCGTTGTGTCCTTTCGGTGAGCCCGTGGCTCAGCAGTTTCCGAGCGAGTTTTCGCCAGCGACCAAGCCATGGCTGACGTCTCGCACCCCCTGAGCATCGTTGACCCGGCGTCCCTACCTGCTGGGCCGAACGACCCCGGCTCGGAATATATACTACTTTTCGGCTCCAGCAGAAGGGGCTTCCCGGAACATCTTCGCAGAGCAAGGGTATGCGCCGCCTCCGGCGAGCGAACATGCCATCATCAGGATCAGTAAAAATATGATCTAATGCACCCAGTGCTGCGATCTGAACGAGGAGGGTGGATGAACATCGACTCGGTGGATTTCTTCTACGCCTCGATGCCTTCCGTGACCTACGACGCCGACGGCAGCCAGGACACGCTGCTCGTCCGGGTGCGCTCCGGCAGTGATGAAGGCTGGGGCGAATGCGAGGCCTCGCCACTCACCTCGATCGCCGCCTTCGTCACTCCGCGATCCCACGGGGTCTGTCAACCTGTCGCCGACTCCGTGCTGGGGGAACGGCTGGACAGCGTTGACGACATCGCCCGGATCGCTGCGCTGGTGCGCCGCAACAGCATGGATCTGCTCCAGGCGCCGCACACCTTCTCCGGCATCGAGATCGCACTATGGGACCTGCTGGGACGCCGGCTCGGCGAGCCGGTGTGGCGGCTGCTCGGTGGCCGGAGGGCCTATCCGAAGGTTCCGTACGCATCGATGCTGTTCGGCGCAACCGCGCAGCAGACCCTGGACGCCGTCAAAAGTGCGGCGGACGCAGGTTTCCGGGCGGTGAAGGTCGGCTGGGGCACCTTCGGACAGGGATCGGTCGACGCCGACGCCGACCAGCTGGCAGCGGCCCGCGAAGGTCTCGGGTCGGACGGGTTCCTGCTCGTCGACGCCGGTCAGATCTGGGTCGATGACGTGGCAGCCGCAGCGCAACGGCTACCTGCACTCGAAGCGGCGGGTGCCACCTGGATCGAGGAACCCTTCCTGCCGTTGGCCTACCGGGCGCACGCGGAGTTGGCGGGGCGCAGCGGGACCGTCGGCGTCGCAGGCGGAGAGGGCGCACACTCGGTCCACATGGCGACCAATCTGATCGACTACGCCGACGTCCGGTTCGTCCAGATCGACACCGGGCGGATCGGCGGGATCGGTCCGGCCAAGGCCGTGGCCGATTACGCGGCTGCGCGCGACATCGCGTTCGTGAATCACACCTTCACCAGCCAGCTCGCGTTGTCGGCCTCACTCCAACCGTTCGCGGCGCTTCCTGATCACCGCATCTGCGAGTTCCCGCTGACTCCCAGCGAGCTGGCCAGGAAGATCACCGCCGGCCGGCTGGAACTGGTGGACGGCGAGCTGCTGCCGCTCGATGCGCCGGGTCTGGGCCTGGACGTCGAGCTGGAGGCGATCCGTCCCTACCTGCACGATGTCGAGATCAGCATCGACGGCCACGCTCTGTATGCTGGCGAGCACTTCGGCGGGACCCGATGAAAGCCAGCCCGTGAGGAGCTCCGTGACACAGCTCGATGGTGAGGTCGAGACCACCTCCGGTTATGCGATGCGTGGTCGGCAGGGCAAGATCATCGAGGCGCTCGGCCGGGACATCGTCGGTGGCCGCTACCGGCCCGGAGATCTGCTGCCGCGCGAGGCAGAACTGACCGAGGCGTACGCGGCCAGTCGCACGTCGCTGCGTGAGGCGATCAAGGTGCTGGCAGCCAAAGGGCTGGTGGAGACCCGCCAGAAGGTCGGGACCCGGGTCCGGGAGCGCGAGCTGTGGAGCGTCTTCGACACTGACATCCTCCGGTGGCAGACGGCCGGCGACAATGCCGAGTCGGTGATGCGGGATCTGATCGAACTGCGCCAGATCCTCGAGCCCGCCGCTGCCCGGCTGGCAGCCGGTCGGGCTGAGATCGAGGATCTCCGGCGGATCGGGCAGGTGACGGCCAGGATGGCCGCCAGCGCGGAGGAGCATGAGCAGTACGCGGCCAGCGACGTCGACTTCCATCTGGCGATCTATGCGGCGTCGCACAATGAGTTGCTGGGTCGCTTCGGGCGGTTGGTGGCCGACTTCATGCGGCTGAGCTTCGATGTCCAGCAGCGGGCGCGTGCCCAGGAGACGGTCGACTTCGCCGATGATGCCAGAGCCCACGCCGTCGTCTACCAGGACATCAATCGCGGCGACGCCACCGCTGCGGCGGAGTCGATGCTCGCCGTCGTGCTCGACGGCAAGAGCGCACTGATCGAAGCGCTCAACACCCTGTCGCTGCGCGACGACGCGGTCGCATCGGACCGTTAGCGTCGTCCGGCCGTCCCGTTATCCCACTCGGCTACCCAGGCTCGGCCATCCAACTCGGCTGTGATGGTCCAAGTCAGCGTCGCTCCCGGATCCAGCACTTTGTGGGTCTGTTGATCGACGCCCTCGACGACCGAGACCGGATATCCGGTACAGGGCTCCAGGACCAGGACCTCCAGTCCGCGCCAGCCGCCGTACGACGCGAAGAGCCAGCACGACGGCAGTGCGTCCAGGTCCCAGCTCAGGCGCAGGCCGGTCCCGCGTGATGGATGTCGTACGCCGCAGGCTCCGTCGGCCGGCGAGGTCGCCAGCAGGAATTCGCTGACCGGACCGCTGGGGCTGTCGGGCAGCCGGCGGAAATCGTGCCGTACTCCGTCCCGATCGAAACCTGGCCAGTCGAACGTGTTGCCGATCGGCCGGGCACGAGGAGAGCCGAAATCCTCGATCAGGATCGGACCCGACGGCAGATCGATCATGGTGTCGGGGTCCAGGGCCAGGGCGACATGTGCCTTCCACAGGAAGGGCAACGGCCGCGGGGTCGGATTGTGCAGCCGATAGCCGACCACCAGCCGCGCATCGGTACCCAGGGTGAGCGTCTTGACCGCCTCGACTCCGGTCACCGGGCCCACGATCCGGAGCTCGGTCGACACCGCGCCGGTCCCGGCGCCGGCCGCGTAGGCCCACGGCACAGACCACAGCTCGCCGTGATCCGGCAGTGCGTTGCCGGCCAACACCTCGGGGATGTCGTTGGGGAAGATCTCGTCCCAGCCGCCGACGAATTGGTCGTCGTAGTCGGAGCCGAATTCCGGCTCCTGCAGCGGGATGCGGGAATTGCGCCAGAGCAGGTCGGAGTCGGTGCGCTTGTCAACCAGGCTGATCAACTTTCCGCCGAGCGACGGGAGCAGCACCGCCCGGAGCACCTGGTTCTCCATGATCACGCTCGGGATGCCGGCGAGCGACTCACGGGTGTCGATCGTCGGACCCGGTTCAGCCGCCATGGTGAGGCTCCGACGCAACCAGCACCTCGGACCCCAGCTCGTCGACGACGATCTGGTGGATCCGCGGCAGCTGCGCGACCAGGCTGTCGATGTCGGTCCGGGTGGCCACCGCGGACACACTGATCGCACCGGTCGGCCGGGACGGCGAGTCCAGGAACAACGGCAGTGCGACACAGACCACACCGAGGTCGTTCTCCTCCCGGTCCAGCAGATAGCCCTGCTCGCGCCCTTCGGCCAGGGCCGCGTGGAGGCCTTCGGCCGTCGTGATCGTGTGCGGAGTCCGCGCTTCGAGTGGGCCGGTGGCCGCGACGTACTCGCGAACCGCGTCGAGATCGCGGAGCCGGTGCATCAACAGTGCCTTGCCGATTCCGGTCCGGTACGCCGGGTTGGAGCCTCCGATGACCGAACTCATCCGCAACCCGTCGCCGCTGCCGGAAACCTTTGCCTGGTAGACGATCCGATCGCCCTCCAGGACTCCGTAATGGGCGGTCTCACCGGTCTCGGCGGCCAGCCGTTGGAGCAGCGGGCCGACCAGCAGGCTGGGCGCCCGGGCGTCCTGGTAGCTGAACACCAGCCGGAGCAGCTCGAAACCGACGTGGTAGAGACCCTGGTGATCCTGCCGCGCGAATCCGGACTGGATCAGCGGCGCGAGGGCGCGATGCGCGCTCGACCTCGGCAGTCCGAGGCTGTGCGCGATGTCGATCAGCCGTGCGCCGTTCGGCTGGCCGGCGAGATAGCGCAATGCGGACAGGACGCGTACGGCTCCGCCCGGAGGAGCCTCGCCCGCGCCTGCATCGGGCCCGACGTGATCGGCCACGCGTCCTCCTCCGCCCGCTGTCGCGACAGCCGGATCGTCTTGACACTGGTACGTCCGGACGGAAGACTAGCGAACAGTGCGCGATATAGGAATGGTGTTCCGATAATCGGAACCGATGAGGTGGGTGGCGAGAGGATCCCCGGATGCGAGCACTGGTGCTCAGTGATGTCGAGCGGTTCGAATGGCTCGAAGTGGACGACCCCGAGCCTGGCCTGGACCAGGTGCGGATCGCCGTGCTGCAGGCCGGGATCTGCGGGTCGGAACTCGGCGGCTTCCTGGGGACCGATGGCCTGCGCCATCCCGGCCTGGTCTTCGGCCATGAGTTCCTCGGGACCATCGACCGGTACGGGCCGGGGCAGTCTGCCGGGCATCGGTTGCCCGAGGGCACCCTGGTCACGGCCAACCCGCTGCGCTCCTGCCACGCCTGCACGATCTGCCGCTCGGGACATGCGAATGTCTGTCCGCACCGGGAATTGCTGGGCGCCCACCTCAACGGCAGCAACGCAGAATATATCGTCGTCTCCTCCGGCGACGTCATCCGCCTCGACGGGCTGCCCGACCCGGGCGCCGGCGTGTTTGCCGAGCCGACGGCCTGCGCACTGCGCGCCGTCCGGCGGGTGGGGCTGCTGCCGGGCAGCCCGGCGCTGGTGCTCGGGGCTGGGACGATCGGGCTGCAGGTCCTCGAACTGCTGCGCCACGGCGGGGTCGACGAGCTCTACTTCACCGAGCCGAACGCGGGCCGGGTACGGGCCGCGGAGGCCATCGGGGCCGTACGACTCAGCAGTGACCCTGCCGAGCTGGCGGACCAGGTTCGGGATGCCACCACCGGCCCCGGCGTGGCCGCGGTGTTCGATGCGGTGGGGACCGAGCAGGCCCGCTCCTCCGCTGCCGCCCTGGCCCGCTCCGGCGGCAGCGTCTGCTATCTCGGGCTGCACGCGGCCGGAGCGGCGCTGCCGGTTCGGGATCTCATCCGACGCGAGGTGACCGCCTATACCAGTTTCGCCTACAGCGCTGACGAATTCGCCCAGGCGGTCGGGCTGCTGGGTCGCGCGGAAGTCGCGTTCCACGGCGAGGTGATCCGCGCACCGATGGCCGACGGCCAGCAGTGGTACGAGCGGCTGATCGCCGGCCACCACGCGACCAAGGTCCTGCTCGAGCCCCGTCCCGGTGCCGCTTCCTGACCTTCCGCACTCGCTGCCGCCATCACATCAACGTCGATCACCATTCGAGGAGCACCTTCTGATGATCATGCCGCCGGAGTTGAAATCCGATCGCCGGACCGCCGTATCCGTGCGCCGGGAGGGTGACCACGCCCGGACGTTCGCGACCACGGCGACCGAACCCGGCACCGACGACGCATCCGGTCTGGTGCTCGGCAGCGTCGTCGTCGACAACGTGATCGGCATCGACGGCTTCACCAGCAGCTGGGGCCTGGAGTACCAGCCGATCCGGCTGCCGGTGACCGAGCCTTCCGGCCTCGAGGTGACTACCGGCCGGTCGACGCAGGGTGCGATCCCGTGGCTGCGGTTGACGACCCCGGAAGGCGTCGTGATCATCACTATCCACTGGAGCGGCAACTGGCGCCTCGACACCCGACCCGACGGTCGGGGAGCGGTCACGGTGACCGCCGAGCTACCGGCTCGCGGCCAGGAGGTCGCCGGCGGGGAAGCACTCCCGGACGTCAGCATCGCTTGGGGACCGGAGCAGCGCAGCGCTTCGGCGGCACTTGCCCGGCACCTTGCAGCCAATGCCCCGTCCGGGCCGCCGGCGCTGACCGAATGGAACCACTGGTGGCCGTACGAGGACGCCGAGATCACCGAGGACGTCTTCCTAGCCAACGCCTCGATCGCCGCGGAACTCGGCTTGGAGGTCGCGGTACTGGATGCCGGCTGGTTCGGCCGCTCCGACGCCGGTAGTGACTGGTACGCCGAGCGCGGCGACTGGGATCACGTCAACACCGAGCGGTTCCCGCACGGCCTTGCCTGGCTGGCGAACCAGACGCGTCGACGCGGAATCGACTTCGGCATCTGGATCGAGGCCGAAGCGGTCGGGGAGCAGGCCACGATCGCCGCTCGGCGACCGGAGCTGATGGCCACCGCTGACGACCAGAGCCTCGGCTACGTCTGCCTCGGATCACCGCAGGGGCGCGAGCATGTGCTCAGCTCGGTGCTGGAGCTGATCGAGACCACGACAGCGCGATGGATCAAATGGGATTTCAATCTCGATCCCGGCTCGGGATGTACGCGGTCCGATCATGGACACGGGCCCGACGACGGGCTGGCTCAGCACTACCTCGGCCTCTACCAGACGCTGGACTGGATCCGGGCGGCGCACCCGGAGACGATTCTCGAGGCGTGTTCGTCGGGCGGCCTGCGGATCGACCCCGGCCTGGCCGCACACGTCGACGCATTCTTCCTGTCCGACCCGGACTGGACCGAGCATCACCTCACCTGTCTGTGGGGAGCAGCCCAGCTGTTGCCGGCCCGCCAGCTCCTGCACTGGCCGCAGAGCGAGTGGCGCGGCGAACATCGCTTCCAGAAGGTCGACTACTCGGGCACCCTGATCACCCGGGCCCAGTTCGACACCAAGATCAGAGCGGGACTGCTGCACCGTCTGGGACTGTCGATCCGGCTCACCGAGCTGCGTCCGGACCTGCGCGAGCGGCTGGCCGAGCACATCGCGGGATATCGCGAGCACATCCGTCCCTTGGTCGAGACCGGCGTGATCATCCCGCTGACCGATCAGCCACTACGGGAGGAGAAGGGCCACCGGCAGCCGGCGTTCCAGCTGACCACGGGTGATGATCATCTGATCGCGGGCTTCAGGCTTCCGCCGACCGGGGACTGGGATCCGATCATCCCTTACGGATTGGCGGGCGAGCGGACGTACGACGTGCGGCTGCTGGACGGCAGCACTGTGAATGATCTTGGTCAGCGGACCGGCGAGCAGCTCGCCACCGAGGGCCTGTCGGCCGGGGATCCGGCCGAGACCTCCGCTCTCTGGCTGCTCTCACCTGTTCAGCCGGTTTAGGGAATCAGGTCGGGTAGGGGTAGCACCGGGCGGTTGCACCGCCGTCGACCGTCACGCCCTCGCCGGTGACGAAGCCGGCCTCGTCGGACAGCAGGAAGGCGATCACCCGCGCCACCTCGACGGGCTCGATCAGTCTGCCGAGCGGGTGCAGGTCGGCATACTCCTTGAGCAGCGCGTCGGGATCAGTGGCAGCGTCGAGGAAGGACTGGGTCAGCGGCGTCCGTACGGCGCCGGGCCGCACCGAGTTGCAACGGATGCCGTGCGGAGCCTGCTCGACCGCCAGTTGCCGGGTGAGGGCATCGATCGCACCCTTGGTCGACGCATACACGAAGGCCTCCGGAAACCCTGCCAGGGCGTGAATGCTGGAGATGTTGACGATCGAACCTCCGCGGTCGCGCATCGTCTCGGTCGCGACCGAACAGCCCAGCAGGGTGCCGATCAGATTCACCTCGATGATCCGACGCATGGCGTCCTCGTCGAGGTCATGCGCCGTGGTGGGGATCTCGATGCCGGCGTTGTTCACCCAGCCGACCAGCCTGCCGTGCTCGGCGGCAGCATCGCGAGCCCGCCGATGATCGTCGCCGAGGGAGATGTCGCCGCGCACGCCGATGAACCGGCGGGGAAGATCATCGGCGAGCCTCTCCAGCCCGGCGCCGTCACGATCGAGTCCCACAACAACGTGCCCGCGATCGACCAGTAGTCGGGCTGTCGCTTCCCCGATCCCGTTCGCGGCGCCGGTGACAACGACCGCAGTCAAGGTTTGATCAGATTCCACTGCCCCACCGTATTCGTCGCCGTAACGGCCGTGTGATCACGGCGTAACACCCACCGAGTTTACTAATCGTATACATTGATTCCTATCATGAAACCGAGGACACCGTGGTTGACCGAGGTGATCTGGTGGAGCTGGTGGAGCAGACCGGTACGCGCTATCTGCTGGCGATGTTCGTTGATCTTCGCGGCAAGCTGTGCGCGAAGCTGGTGCCGGCCGCGTCCACCAAGGCGCTGGCCGCGGAGGGTGTCGGCTTCGCCGGATTTGCGGTCGGCGCGATCGGCCAGCAGCCGTCTGATCCGGATCTTGTGGCGATGCCTGATCCGGCGTCGTTCGCGCCGGTCCCGTTCGTGCGTCCGGGGCTGGCGGTCGTGCACTGTGATCCTTACGTGAACGGCGAACCGTGGCCGTACGCGCCGCGGGTGATCTTGAAATCTGCGCTGCAGAAGTCGACGGCCCGCGGACTGACGCCCTATGTCGGCGCGGAGATCGAATACTTCCTGCTGCGCCGTGACGAGCTCGGACGGCTGCAGCCTGCGGACGGTCGCGATGTCGCGGCACAGCCCTGCTATGACGCGCGCGGCGTGACCCGGATGCTCGATCATCTGACGGCGGTCTCGGAGGCGATGAACTCGCTGGGCTGGTCCAACTATGCCAATGATCACGAGGACGCCAACGGCCAGTTCGAGCAGAATTTCCAGTACGCCGATGCCTTGACCACCGCCGATCGGGTGATCACCGGCCGTTACTTGATCTCGGTCCTGGCCGAGCAACGGGAGATGACGGCGACGTTCATGGCCAAGCCGTTCACCGATCGCACCGGCAGCGGACTGCACCTGCATCTGTCGCTGCGTCGCGGCAATGACGTCGGAGAGGAGCTGATCTTCCCGGCCGCCGATGATCCTCGGGGTCTCGGGCTGTCGGTGACCGGCTATTCCTTCGTGGGCGGGATTCTCGACCACGCTGCCGCGCTGCAGGCGGTCATCGCGCCGACCGTCAACTCCTACAAGCGGACTGGAGCCGCCGCGTCGACGTCCGGTGCCACCTGGGCGCCGCGGGTGCCGAGCTACGGTGGCAATGACCGGATGCACTACATCCGGATCCCCGACGAGCAACGGATCGAGCTGCGCGGGCCGGACGGGTCGGCGAACCCGTACCTTGCCATGGCGGCAGCGATCGCGGCCGGTCTCGATGGTGTCGATCGCAGCCTGGATCCGGGCGAGCCGGGCGATCAGGATCGGGATCCGCTCCCGCCGACGCTGTTGCACGCAGTCGAGGCGCTGGAGGCCGATCCACTGATCTCAGGAGTGCTCGATGCGGCCGGCCCAGGCGTGACTGCCTACTTCGCCCGATTGCAGCGCGAGGAGTTCTGGCAGTGGCACCACCAGGTCGGTGAGTGGGAGATCAATCGTTATCTGCAAGCGTTCTAGAGGGAGCAGGTTGATCATGTGCGGCATTGTTGGACTGCATCTGCGGGATCGGGGACTGTATCCGCGGCTGGGTGAACTGCTGGCGGGGATGCTCGTCGAAATGGCAGAGCGGGGGGCGGACTCGGCCGGTGTGGCCGTCTACGGCGACCCGGGCTGGTCGCCGTCGGGCCGGGTGGGCGTCTGTTTGCTGGACGTCGGGCTGCCGCCGAAGCGGGTCGCGGAGGCAGTCGGTGACCGCCTCGGATCGGCCGTGGTCGCAGAGCAGCTTGACGCCACGACGCTGCTGCACGCCCCGGTGGATCCCCAGGAGCTGCTCGAGGCGGCGACCACAGCGTTTCCCGAGGTGCTCGTCGGCGGCTTCGGTTCGGATGTGACGGTGCTGAAGGGCGTCGGCCGCCCCGATGATCTTGTCGCGCGGTACGGGCTGCGGTCGGCCCAGGGCTGGCAGGGTGTCGGCCACACCCGGATGGCCACCGAGTCCGCGGTCACCGCCGGGGGCTGTCATCCCTATTCGGTGGGTCCCGATCAATGTCTTGTGCACAACGGATCCTTCGCCAATCACGCGACGATCCGCCGGGAGCTGATCGCCGACGGTGTCCGGTTCGACTCCGACAACGACACCGAGGTCGGTGCCCGCTTCGTCGCCCGTGCCCTGGCTGACGGATTGACGCTGGAGGCTGCCCTGAAGTCGCTCTGTGCGACGTTCGACGGCTTCTACACGCTGCTGGTGTCCAGTGCCGACTCGTTCGCGGTCGTCCGTGATGCGATCGCCTGCAAGCCGGCGGTGATCGCCGAGACCGACGACTGGGTGGCGATGGCCTCGGAATACCGGGCGCTGGTCGGACTGCCCGGGATCGAGCACGCCACCATCTTCGAGCCGGAGCCGGAGGTCGTCTACGCATGGACACGCTGACCCCACGGACCGCCGACGCCGTCGAGCTCGACCTGTCGGGCGTCGGACTGCGCGAGACCAACCGGCTACTGCATCACCCCGAGGAGCTCACCGGCACCACGGTGACGATCAGTCACCCGCAGGGCGCCCACAGCGTGGCTGCCGGGCTGGATGCACCGCTGGTGATCACCGTTGCCGGTCATGTCGGCTACTACGCCGCCGGGATGAACCAGCAGGCCACGATCACCGTCGACGGCAACTGCGGCCCTGGTGTCGCGGAGAACATGATGAGTGGCCGCGTACGAGTGCGTGGCAACGCGTCCCAGTCCGCGGGGGCGACGGCCCATGGCGGCTTGTTGATCATCGACGGCGACGCGGGGGCCCGCTGCGGCATCTCGATGAAGGGCGTCGACATCGTCGTCGGCGGCAATGTCGGCCACTCCAGTGCCTTCATGGCCCAGGCCGGCCGCCTGGTGGTGCGCGGCGATGCGGGTGACGGGTTCGGCGACTCGATCTACGAGGCGCGGCTGTACGTCCGGGGCCGGGTCGCGTCGCTCGGAGCGGATTGCGTCGCCAAGGATATGGGCCCCGACCAGTTGACCGAGCTCGCCGGACTGCTCGAGGCCGCGGGCTACGACGACGATCCGGCCGAATACACCCGATACGGGTCGGCGCGCCGGCTGTACCACTTCCACACCGACAACGCGAACGCGTACTGACCGAGACCCTAGGAGAACCTGCGATGGCTGTTGGTCAGCCGACAACCCAACCCGGGGCCAGCGCTGACTGGCGGGCCGAACACGGACTGCGGGAGTCCGCGACCTTCGACCGGGCGACGATCCACGAGATCCAGCGCGCCGCCGCGACGGGTGTCTACGACATCCGCGGCTGGGGCGCCAAACGGCCGCTGCCGCATTTCGACGATCTGGTGTTCCTCGGCGCGAGCATGTCCCGGTATCCGCTCGAGGGCTATCGCGAGCGCTGTGACACCGACATCGTGCTGGGTGACCGGCACGCCAGCAAGCCGCTGCACCTGGACATCCCCGTCACGATCGCCGGGATGAGTTTCGGTGCACTTTCTGCCCAGGCCAAGGAGGCGCTCGGTCGTGGCGCCAGCCTGGTCGGGACCTCGACCACGACCGGCGACGGCGGGATGACCCCCGAGGAGCGTGGTCACTCCAGGCTGCTGGTCTACCAATACCTGCCGTCCCGGTACGGGATGAATCCGGATGATCTTCGCGCCGCGGATGCCATCGAGGTGGTGCTCGGTCAGGGTGCCAAACCGGGCGGGGGTGGCATGTTGCTCGGTCAGAAGATCACCGAGCGGGTCGCCCGGATGCGTACGCTGCCGGTCGGCATCGACCAGCGCAGCGCCTCGCGGCATCCGGACTGGACCGGCCCGGACGATCTGACGATCAAGATCAACGAGCTGCGGGAGATCACCGACTGGGAGAAGCCGATCTATGTCAAGGTCGGCGCGACCCGCACCTACTACGACGTCAAGCTCGCCGTGCACGCCGGTGCCGACGTCGTCGTGGTGGACGGGATGCAGGGTGGCACCGCCGCCACCCAGGAGGTGTTCATCGAACATGTCGGGATCCCGACACTGGCGGCGATCCCACAAGCGGTGCAGGCGCTGCAGGAGCTCGGAGTGCACCGCAAGGTTCAGCTGATCGTCTCCGGCGGGATCCGTGGAGGCGCCGATCTGGCCAAGGCCCTGTCGCTCGGTGCGGACGCCGTCTCGATCGGCAGTGCGGCCTTGATCGCCTTGGGAGACAACGACCCGGCCTTGGAGGCCGACTACCGCGCATTGGGCTCGGCGGCGGGCTTCTACGACGACTTCCAGGACGGCCTCGACCCGGCAGGGATCAGCACCCAGGACCCCGTACTCGCGGCCAGGCTCGACCCGGTCGCCGGCGGCCGGCGGCTGGCCAACTTCCTGTCGGTGATGACCATGGAGGCCCAGACCATCGCCCGCGCCTGCGGCAAAGCTCACGTCTGCCACCTCGAGCCGGAGGACCTCGTCGCACTGAGCATCGAGGCTGCCGCGATGGCCAGGGTGCCGCTGGCCGGGACCGACTGGATTCCCGGCCGATGAGCACTCAGCGGGTCGACGTTGTCGTGGTCGGCGCCGGCCTGGCCGGCGCGGCCGCTGCCTGGGAGCTGACCAATCGCGGATACTCGGTCGTGATCGTGGAGCAGTTCGAGGTAGGCCACGCCGAGGGCAGTTCGCACGGCACGTCACGGATCTATCGCCGCGCCTACCTCGATCCCTTCTACATCCGGTTGACCGGACGGGCCGAGCGGGAATGGGACCGACTGGAGGACCAGGCGGGAATCGCGTTGCGGACCCGTACCGGGGGACTGGATGCGGGCCGACTGCGACATCCGACGGAGCTGATCGGCCTGCTCCGCCAGCAAGGCGTCGCAGCCGAGTTGCTGCCCCCGGAGGAGATCACCGAACGCTGGCCGGGTATCGATCTCGGCGAGCCTGCTGTCTTCCATGACCAAGCCGGCTACCTCGATGCCGGTGCCACCGTTCGTACGCTTGTTGGACTGGCCGTCGGCGGTGGTGCGGTATTGGCCGAACGGTGCGCTGTCGAGCGGCTGTCGCCCTGTGCGGACGGGATCGTGGCGCAGACCGCGGACGGCAGTTGGCGTGCCGGGGCGGCGGTCGTTGCCGTCGGTTCCTGGTTGCCAAACCTGATGAACGGTTTTCCTTCGCCCGTGGTCACCCCGAGGATCACCGTCAAACAGCAGGAGGTGTTCCACCTGCCGCGCCGGACCGATGTCGGCGATCCGGACGCGATCTGGCCGACGCTGGTCTACAAGGACGAGGTCGAGATCTATGCGCTCACCTCCGGTGCCGACGGCGGGCAACGCCCGGCCTACAAGATCGGCCAGTTCGACAGCGTCTCCGACACCACGGCGGACAATCGCGACAAGATCATCGACCCGGTCGCGCGGGCCGTCTGCCTGGACTTCGCCGGACGACACCTGCCGGGTCTGGAGCATCAGCCCAGCAACGAACAGAGCTGCCTGTTCACGATGACGGCGGACGAGGACTTCGTGATCGACCGGATCGGCCCGATCGTCGTGGCGTCGCCCTGCTCGGGCCACGGTGCGAAATTCGCGCCGTTGACCGGCGTGCTGATCGCCGACCTGGTCGAGGGCGGACCGGCGGTGCCGCGGTTCGCCTTCCGCACCTGACATTCTGGGTCCATGGACTCCGCCAATCCGCTGCTGCGCAACGTCACGGGCCGAACGGCCGAGCGGCGCCGGGCCGCTGTCGATGAGCCCGGACTGGAGGAGATCATCGGCCGCAACGTCCGCGAACTGCGGACCACGGCCGGTCTGACCGTAGCCGAGATGGCCGACCGGATCGGCATCTCCAAGGCGATGCTTTCCAAGATCGAGAACGCCAACACCTCGGCCAGCCTGTCCACGCTGAGCCTGCTCGCCACCGGACTGGATGTGCCGGTCACGTCACTCTTCCGCGGCGCTGACGCCGAGCGTGAGGCCGTGTACACCCCGCGTGGCACCGGTCCACGCATCGCCCGCAACGGCACCCGCGTCGGACACGAGTACGAGTCGCTCGGCTCGCTTCGCGGTCGACACAAGCGCCTCGAGTCATTGCTGGTCACCCTGACAGAGAACAGCGAGACCTATCCGGTCTTCCAGCATCCCGGTACTGAGTTTCTTTATATGCTTGAAGGAATCATGGTCTATGGGCACAGTCGCCAGACCTATCGGCTGACGCCGGGAGACTCATTGATCTTGGACGGTGAGGGTGCACACGGGCCGACCGAGCTGGTCGAGCTGCCGATCAGCTTCTTGTCGATCATCGCGTTCCCCGACTCCATGGTGTGACTAGGGAACCGGCCCGGTAGGCGGCGATGTGATCGGCCGCCGCGATCGGGTAGCGCTAGCGTCATGGACATGCGCGCGATCATCTACAACACCAACGGCTCTTCTGATGTTCTTTCGCTCGCGGACAGGCCAGTGCCCGAGCCCGGCCCGGGAGAGGTACGCGTCCGGCTGGTCCGCGCGGGTGTCAATCCGACCGATTGGAAGGCCAGGGCCGGCATCAGTGGCCGGCTGGCCTTCAATGAGGTCGTGCCCGGGCAGGACGGTGCCGGGGTGATCGATGCGGTCGGCGACGGCGTTGATCGAGAGATCGGGCAGCGGGTCTGGCTCTATCTCGCCCAGCACGGCCGGCCGTACGGGACAGCGGCAGAGTACGTCGTCGTGCCCGCCGAGCAGGCCGTTCCGCTGCCGGACGGTGCGTCGTACGATCTCGGTGCGTCACTCGGGGTGCCCGCGATGACCGCCCATCGAGCGCTCACCTGCGGTGAGGTCGACCGGCTGGCCCGGTGCGTTGGACGGCCGGATGGTCTTGGTGCAGGGCGGAGCCGGCGCGGTCGGCAACGCGGCCATCCAATTGGCCCGCTGGGCCGGCGCCACGGTGATCACCACGGTCTCCGGTCTCCAGAAGGCGGAGCTGGCGCGGGCGGCGGGTGCTCACGCCGTGATGAACTACCGGACCGAAGCAGTGGCCGACGCGGTCCGTTCGCTGGCGCCCGACGGGGTCGACCTGGTGGTCGAGGTCGCACCGGCGGCCAACAATGATCTTGACCGGTCGGTGATCTCCATGGGCGGCACGATCGCGATCTATGCCAACAACGGCGGCCAGACCTTCACCCTGCCGATCCGGGAGACCTATGCGCTGAATCTGCGCTACCAGTTCATCCTGCTCTACACGATCACCCAGGAGCAGAAGCGGCGTGCGGCCGAGGAGGTCTCGGCCGCGGTCGCTGCCGGCGGACTGCGGGTCACCGACGACGCCGGAGTGCCGCTGCATCACTACCCGCTGGAGCAGACCGCGGCGGCCCACGATGCCGTGGTCAGGGGCAGTGGGCAAGGTGCTCCTGGACCTCGAGCAGGACCCGAGATAGCCGCACTGGGTGCGCAACCCGACCGCCGGCCGGGACCAAAGTCACTTCCTAATTCGGACATGTCCATTTTGGACATCCAGCTGCTATCGTTATCCCAGGTTGTTGGTTCGGCCGGTGTCGGGTCGGCCGAAGCACTGACCGGAAACCGGTTGTCCGGTTTCTCTTGCACGCGCACTTGCGCAGCGGTTTGACATTCGGGTGGATCGCCCATGGGGCATCGGGGGAAGCCCCGTGGGTGATCCCCCGGAATGGCAGCTGATGGCGCCTGGCGTGCGGGATCGTGATGATCTTGAAACGGGGGTGCAATGAGTATCAATTCGCCGGGCGATTACCTCGTCCACAATCCGGCTGGGCGCTTCATTGCAGTCCCGGTCGATCAACCGGCCCAGCAGTCGGAGCAGCAGTGTCCTGAGGTCCTCGCCAAGTCCGGCGGATCGTCACTGAAGCGGCTGTTGCTCGACTCCCTGCGCCGGCGCTGATACACCACCCGAGCAGGCACGGGCTCGTGTCGTCGTACCGAGGTCGTACGACCTCGCCGGAAGACCCGGTCCGCCGTGGGATGTGTCCGGTGCCCGGAGCGCATAGGGTCGCTTCATGATCGAGATCCAGCACCTCAGTAAGAGGTACGGGCCCAAGCTGGCGGTGGACGACATCACGTTCACAGTCCGATCCGGAATCGTGACCGGCTTCCTCGGACCGAACGGTGCCGGCAAGTCGACCACCATGCGGATGATCATGGGTCTCGACCGCCCGACCGCCGGCACGACCGCGGTCAACGGGAAGCCGTATGCGGCGCATCGCGATCCGCTCCGCCAGGTCGGCGCGCTCCTGGAGGCGAAGGCCGTTCACACCGGGCGGTCGGCCTACAACCACCTGCGTGCGCTGGCGGCAACCCACGGCATCCCGAAGTCCCGCGTCGGTGAGGTCATCGAGATGACCGGCCTGGAACAGGTGGCCAGGAAACGGGTCGGCGGCTTCTCTCTCGGCATGGGGCAGCGGCTGGGCATGGCGGCTGCCCTGCTGGGCGACCCGCAGACCCTGATCCTCGATGAGCCGGTGAACGGGCTCGACCCGGAGGGCGTTCTGTGGGTCCGCCGGCTCAGTCGGCGACTAGCCGGTGAGGGCCGCACCGTCTTCCTGTCCAGCCACCTGATGAGCGAGATGGCCCAGACTGCCGATCACGTGATCGTGCTGGGTCGCGGCCGGGTGCTGGCGAACGCCCCGATCGAGGAGATCCTTGCCGGTGCCACCGCCCAGCGGGTCAAGGTGCGCACGCCCACGCCAGAGCAACTCGCCGACGCGCTGACGGGGCCGGACGTCACGATCCAGAAGACCGAGGACGGCGCCCTGGATATCGGTGGCGTTCCGGCGGCGACCATCGGCGAGGCCGCCGCGGCCGCCGGTGTCGTGCTGCACGAATTGACACCGCAGACCGCGAGCCTCGAGGAGGCCTACCTCGAACTCACCCAGGACGATGTCGAATACCGCTCGGAGTTGACCCGATGACAACGGTGACCGCGACCAAGAAGACCACCGGCACCGATCTCACCGGTGCCCGTCTGACCTTCCCGCACCTGATGCTCAGCGAGTGGATCAAGATGCGCAGCATCCGGTCGACGGTGTGGTGCTACCTGGTCATCTTCGTCCTGAACATCGCGATCTCGGTGCTCGCATCCCTCGGAGTGAATCCGACCGGTCAGCATCTCACCGGCGATGCCGCCAACAGCGCCGTCGTGCAGTTCAACACCGCCAACGTCACCATCACCGGCCTGGTCGCGGCAGTCCTGGGCGTGTTGATCATCTCCGGCGAATACGGGACGGGAATGATCCGCTCGACCTTCGCCGCCGACCCTCGTCGCTACGGCGCCGTCGGCGCCAAGGCCCTCGTCCTTGCCGTGACCACCTTCGTGATCAGCGGCGTCTCGGCCGGCATCGGTGTCCTCGGATCCGGGCCCATCATGTCGTCCAACAACGTCGATGTGAATCTGGGCGACGCGGACGTCCTGAAGCCTTTGCTCGGCGCCGAGCTCTATGTTGCGATGATCACCCTGCTCGCCTTCGGGATCGGGCTGCTGATCCGTGTCAGCGCGGGCGGCGTCGCCATCGCCGTGGGTCTGCTCTTCGTCGTCCCGATCCTCCTCCAGGTCATCGCTGCGCTGACCCATCAGAACTGGATCACCAACATCACACAGTTCCTGCCCTCGCAGGCCGGCGGCCAGCTGTACGCCTACCAGGCCGGGACTGCATCGGGTGGTGACAACGGCATCATCAGTCTGAACGCGTGGCAGGGCTTCGCCGTCCTGGCAGCCGAAGTGGTCGCAGTGGGCGCTGTCGCCGTGATCCTGCTGAAACGCCGCGATGCCTGATCACTGCTGACGAGCGGTGATCATCCTGCTCGAGCGCGGAGCTGCCGCGGTGACATACCGGTCACAGCGCGACAGGTCTTGTTGAAGGCCTGGAGATCGGCGAATCCCACCATGGCAGAGATCGCCGTGATCGACATGGTGCTGTTGGTCAGCAGCTGGCGGGCACGGTCGACCCGTCGCCGGCGGATGTAGGCAACGGCCGTCTCGCCCAGTTCGTCATGGAAGATCCGGCCGAGATGGTTGGCCGAGATGCCGATCCTGTCGGCCACCTCCGGCACCGTGATCACATCCGGGAGCCGGGACTCGATGTACGACATCGCCGCCGCCAGATGCCGTTCCGACGGTCGGGGTGGGACCGGGTGCCGCCGACCGGCCAGCCGGAGCAAGGCAGCCCAGACGTCACAGCGGGTCTGCGCGGGACGAGTGGCTGCGGAGGCGATCGCCGACCGCATCAGGTCGGTGATCACCGGCAGCTCGGCACCCGGATTCATGATCAGGTCGAGGCCGGAGCGCCCGGGTCCGGCGGGCGCCGGATGATCGCCGACGCTGCGCAGATGGGCGTACAGGTGGGTCGACGGTCCTTCGTAGCGGTACCGGATCAGTGACGCCGGCGGGACCAGGGAGACGTCACCCTCGGCGATCGGGTAGCCGATGCCGTCGATCTCGAGCTCGGCACTGTAGCCGTACACGTGCAGCGACCACAGCTCGGGCAGCTGGAAGACATCCTCGAGGCTGTGGACGCCGTGGGTTCCGCGCCCGATGTTCACGACCTCCGGCGGGAACGACAGGTCGAGCTCCACAGTCGGCATCAGGACCGTCATGCAGGAATTGAACCAGTAGACGCCTGACCTGCACCACCCGATGCCGGCCGGCGGCTGCATACCATCACTTCGGCACACTTCAGTCTTTCCCATCAGATCCAGCCGAAACCCCGTTATGTACGGGGAGAAGGACCTTGCTATGACAACGACGTTCGAACGCAAGCACCTGCTCAGTTCCGTGGAAATGGCCCATTTCGTCTCGCACGGCAGCGTCCTGCTCGAGTCGGTCGTGCCGGACTCCATGAACCAGCGCGCGATAGAGGTGCTGGACGCAGGAATCCCTGGCTACCCGTACGGGACCCCGCTCGACATCGCGTTCCCGGTCGGCACCTTCGTCAGGGAGCTGCTCGAGCTGCCGGCGATCGCCGGCGCGATCCGCAGCCTGGTCGGGCCGGACCCGGTGATCGACCACCATGCGGTCCACATCCGGCCGCCGCGCGGCGGCGAGGCCCAGAACATGCACGGTGACGCGATCCTCGACCCACGGGTCGACGCCTTCGACGTCCAGCTGATGTACTACCCGCGCGCGGTCACCCTCGAGCAGGGCGGCACGCTCAGTGTTCCGGGCACCCACCTGCGCAAGATCAACCAGACCGGTATCGGGCGCTACCAGAATCTCGCCGGCCAGACCCGGCTGGTCTGTCCGGCCGGCACTGTTGCGCTGCTGCACCACGGCATCTGGCACGGCGGACGCCGCAACGATTCCGACGAGCCCCGCTACATGTTCAAGATCAGATTCAATCCGACGGTCCGGCAGTTGCGGCTGTGGAACACCGACGACATCGACGATCCCGGCGTGCTGGAGGAGCTGACCGCGCGGTTCGGCTGGGCGTCGGCCAACGAGGGCCGGCTGGAGCTGGTCAACCGGGCCAAGCTGTGGCGCGTACTGACCGGGGATCAACAGTTCGATATCGACAACTACCTGACACGCGAGCAGCTGCGTCCGCAGTTCGTCGCCGTCGGGGCCACCGACGCCCGACTGGGCGCGGGCCCGGCTCACGCCGGCCGCGGCGTGTGAGCCGACACTGAATCCGCACGACACCCGAATCCGCACGACACCCGAATCCGTACGACACCCGATTCCGGCAGACAGGAACACCAGCAATGACCATGACCGTTGAGGAATCCTTCGCCACCCGGCCGATCGATCCGCACCTGCGTCAGCAGGTTCTCATCCTCTATCTGGGCACCTCCGCCCTGGACTCCAACGTGATCGGCTGGACGCGCTATGACGGCACCGGCCGCTCCCGGCCGACCATGGGCGACAGTGACGAGCCGCCGTACGCGACCGGCCTGGACGCCTTGATCGACGGCTGGCGACTGATCCAGATGTCACAACTGCAGGCCCACCTGCCCGGCCACGAATACGACGTCGCCTACTTGCCGTACGAGTTCGTGTTCGAGCGCCTGGTCGAGACTGTCGCCGGCTGACCCGCGATAATCGCATCGAACAGAGACCCACGAGGAGCAGAGCCTTGCCCAATTTCGACGAAGCTGCTGTGCGGCCGGCGGAGTACGAGAAGTTCGAGCACGAGACGCCGGACTGGTACCGGGACGCGAAGCTGGGCATCTTCACCCACTGGGGCGCGTATTCGGTGCCGGGATGGGCCGAGCCGATCGGTCCTCTGGGCACCTTCGAACCGGAGTACTGGATGGCGCACAATCCGTACGCCGAGTGGTATTTCAACACCATCCGGATCGAGGGCAGCCCGGCCCAACGGCATCAGCAGGAGGTCTTCGGCGGCGCCGACTACGACGACTTCCTCGACCAGTGGAAGGCCGAGAGCTTCGACCCGGACGCGTACCTCGATGTCGTGGCCTCGACCGGCGCCCGGTATTTCATCCCGGTCACCAAACACCATGACGGCATAGCCCTGTGGGATGCGCCCGGCACCGGCGACCGCAACACCGTCAAGCGCGGACCGAAGCGTGACCTGATCCAGGAGTTCCACGACGCGACACTGCGGCACGGACTGCGATTCGGCGTCTACTACTCGACCGGACTGGACTGGTGGTTCAGCAAGCTGCCGGCGATCACCGGCAGCATCGACCCGAACTACCGGCCTCTCGACAAGGCGTACGCCGACTACGTCTACGACCACACGATCGACCTGATCGAGCGCTACCAACCGTCCGTGCTGTGGGCCGACATCGAGTGGCCCGATGCCGGCAAGGTGCCCGGTGACAAGAGCCTGATCGAGGTCTTCGAGCGTTACTACGTGGCGGTGCCCGACGGCGTCGTGAACGACCGCTTCGGCAGCACCCACTGGGATTTCCGCACCAGTGAGTACGAGTCCGGTCGCGCCGGCGAGGCGAAAGGCACCTGGGAGAACACCCGCGGCATCGGCTTCTCCTTCGGCTACAACCAGCTCGACGACGAGACCAACTCGCTCAGCGGGCCGGCGGCGATCAAGCACTTCGTCGATGTGGTATCCCGCGGTGGCAATCTGCTGCTCAACATCGGTCCGACCGCGGCCGGCGAGATCGCCCCGCCGCAGCGGCGCACCCTGGAAGCCCTCGGGGCGTGGAATGCGGCCAACGGCGACGGGATCTTCGGGTCACGGGTGCTGCCGGCGGACGTGGCCCGCCCGTCGGACGACCGGTGGGTGCGCTGGACCCGGACCGACGGTCGCGCCCACGCGTTCGTCGACCTGTCCGAGACCGAATCCGCGGTGCTCGATGTCACGCCGGCGGCGGTCGAGATCTCCGGGGCCCGGGCATCGGACGGCGCTCGGGTCGGCACTGACGACGCGGGCCGGGTCATCGTTGGGCTGGACGGCTCGACGCGACCCGATGGACCGGTCCACGTGACGCTGCCGCTGCGCTGACCCGAGCAGAGCGGACTGGGAGACCGATGGCTGCGGTTCTGATCACCGGCACGAGCGGCTTTGTGGGATCGCGGCTTGCCGCAGCACTCGCGCCCGCCCATCAGGTGACGGGCCTGTCGCGGCAGCCGGTCGCGATCGACGGAGTTACCTCGGTCCTGGGGGATTTCGCCGATCCCCGGTCGCTGGGTGATCTCGACGATCACCCGGTCGACGTCCTCGTCCATCTCGCCGGCGTCACCGGAGCCGCCAGTGAGGAGGATGCGATGACCGTCAACGTCGTGGGCACTCGACGGCTGCTGCGCTGGGCCGTCGACCGCGGCATCCGACGGATCATCCTGGCCAGTTCGATCGCGGCCGTCGGGTGCCTGTCAACGACCTTCGTGCCGCGGCAGCTGCCGATTCCCGATGATCATCCGTGCGACTCGAGCAACGTGTACGGGGTCTCCAAGGCGATGATCGAGCAGCTCGCGGACTACTTCTACCGCGTCACTCCTGGTCTGGAGATCCTCTCGTTCCGGATCGGTGCCGTGCTGCCGGTCGATGCCGTCCCGGTCGACCAGGTCGACGTCCGGTCGTTCGGACAGCCCTTCTGCCAGCTCGGTGCCGTCGAGGTCGACGAGGTCGTCCGCTCCTTCGCCGCCGCGATCGACAATCCTCTGGGACCGGGCGTACGGCGGATGAATCTCGTCGCGGAGCAGGCCCGGTCGCCGATTACCACCGCCGATGCCATCCGGCTGCTGCTCGGCGATCGGGCGGCCGGGCTGGATCTCTCGTACTACGAGACCGCCGGGCACGAGCGGGCGGGCGTGTACGCCGTCGACCGCATCCGACGGGCATATTGGCCGGCGACCTGATCGCCGGCGGACCCGACGAAAGACGCACGACCGCAGCTGTTCCTCGCCGGGCCAGATCTCTTCACTCCTTGTTCATCCCCTCGTCAGAGGGCAGCAGCCGGATCCTGGCTAAACTGAAGTTGTCGAGATAACTAGACAACTAAGGAGTGGTCGTGAGCGAGGCAACCGCCCAGGAGGCGGAGGAGATCGCGATGCGGCAGCGGGCGGCCGGGGTGCTGGCCGGCGCGTCCACCGCCGAACTCGCCGAGTGCTGGAACGCTTGGCCCAACCGACCGGAGGTCGAATACCTCCGCGGTCCCGAGTCGGGCCTGGTCATGGTCCAGGGGCGGATCGGCGGCAGTGGCGATCGGTTCAACCTGGGCGAGGCGACCGTGGTTCGGGCGACCGCTCTGGTGCGCGGCGGTGGGCTGGCCACAGAATGCGTCGGCACCTCCTACGTCCTCGGCAGCGACCCCGACCATGCCGGCCTGGCCGCCGTCTTCCAGGCCCTGCTCGCGGACCCGGGCCAGCGCGACCTGGTGCTGCAGCAGGTGATCGAGCCGCTGCAGTCGCGGCAGGCCACGGTTGATGCCGGGTCCCGCGCCCAAGCGCGGGCCACCACGGTCAACTTCTTCACGGTCGCGCGGGAGAACTCCGGCGGAGTCGAGGAGGACGACGAATGACGCTCTCGACTCCGATGCCGCAGACCAACGGCGTTCCCGCCCCGGGCTTCGCCGAGCCCGTCCACCAGGCGCAGCTGACCTTCCGTGCTGTGCTCGACGCGATGGCCCGCCCGACCCGACCCGTCACGGTCCCGGGCATCACAGGACCGGACGGACTGACACCTGCAGGCGCAGCCCTGCTGCTCACGCTGTGCGACGACGCGACACCGCTGTGGCTGGACGATCGGTTGCGATCCTGCGCGGACGAGGTGGCGACCTGGCTGGCCTTCCACACCGGCACGCCGATCATGGACCGACCCGGCAAGGCGTCGTTCGCGGTCGTCTCCAGCCCCGCGGCCCTGCCTGAGTTGGGCAGCTTCGCCGAAGGCACCGACGAGGCGCCCCACACCTCGGCGACGGTCATCGTCCTCGATCCGGTGGGCACGACCGGTCCGGCCTTCACTGCCGACGGTCCAGGCTTCCAGCGCCCGCTGGACTGGGCGGCACCGGCCCTTCCGTCCGATTTCGCCGACCAGTGGGCCGGCAACCATGCCCGGTTCCCCCGAGGTGTCGACCTGATCATCGCCGGCACCGAGACCGTCGTCGGCCTGCCGCGTACGACACGGCTCACGGCCCGCCCGGGGATCCGATCGATCGAGGAGAACTGATGTATGTAGCGGTCAAGGGCGGGGAACAGGCGATCGCCAACGCCCACGCACTGCTGGCCAGCCGCGGTCGCGGTGACCAGAGCCAGCCGGCGATCACTCCCGAGCAGGTACGCGAGCAACTGGGCGTCCTGGTCTCCCGCGTGATGACCGAGGGCTCGGTCTACGATCCCGATCTCGCGGCCCGCGCCATCTCCCAGGCCCAGGGCGACGCGCTGGAGGCGGTCACCCTGATGCGTACCTACCGTACGACGCTGCCGCGCTTCGGTACGACGATCGCGATCGACACCGCGGGCCTGCCGTCCGAACGCCGGGTGTCGGCCACCTTCAAGGAGATCCCCGGCGGCCAGCAGCTCGGTGCCACCTTCGACTACACCCACCGGCTACTCGCGGATCCGACCGAACCGCTCGACCTCGAGGCCGCCGTCGAGGAGGACGAACCGATGCCGCGGGTCACCGACCTGCTCGGTGCCGGAGCCCTGCTCGAGCCGGTGACCAACCATGCCGAGGGTGAGGATCCTGATCCCGACCCGGCCGACCTGACCCGCGAGCCGACCGTCTTCCCGATGAGCCGCGCCGAGCGGATGCAGGCGCTCGCGCGCGGCGACGAGGGATTCCTGCTGGGCATCGGATATTCGACCCTGCGCGGCTACGGCGGCACCCATCCCTTCGTTGGGGAGGTACGGGTCGGTGAGGTCGAGGTGGAGTTCGTGCCGCCGGAGCTCGGCTACCCGGTCAGCATCGGGCGGATCGAGGTCACCGAGTGCCAGATGGTCGCCCAGTTCGTCGGCAGCTCCGAGGTGCCGCCGATGTTCACCCGTGGCTATGGCCTGGCTTTCGGGCGGTCGGAACGCAAAGCGATGTCGATGTCACTGGTCGACCGGTCGATGCGGTGGGAGGAGCTCGGCGAACGCAAGGTGGCGCCGGCCAACGACGAGGAGTTCGTGGTCGAGCACGCGGATGCGGTCGCCGCGACCGGATTCGTCGAACACCTGAAGCTGCCGCACTACGTCGACTTCCAGGCCGAACTGGTCCTGATCCGGGGAATCCAGGAGGAGATCCGCGAGCGCCAGGCCGAGGCGACCGAGTCCGAACCCGAGCTCGAGGAGGTGTCGCGATGACCTTTCCCCGCGTCACGTACAACGAGGCCTACCTCGACGAGCAGACCAAACGGGTGATCCGCCGGGCGCTGCTCAAGGGCGTCGCGATCCCCGGCTTCCAGGTCCCGTTCGCCAGTCGTGAGGTGCCGATGCCCCGGGGCTGGGGGACCGGCGGCGTCCAGGTGACCGCCTCGGTGATCGGCCCGGACGACACCCTCAAGGTCATCGACCAAGGTGCCGACGACACCACCAACGCGGTGTCCATCCGGCAGTTCTTCGGCAAGGTCGCCTCCTGCGAGACCACCACCCGTACGGATGAGGCGACGGTCATCCAGACCCGGCACCGGATTCCCGAGACACCCCTGTCCGAGGGCCAGATCATGGTCTACCAGGTGCCGACTCCCGAGCCGTTGCGCTGGCTGGAGCCGCGGGAGTCCGAGACGCGGCGGCTGCACGCGCTGGAGGACTACGGACTGATGTACGTCAAGTTGTACGAGGACATCGCCCGTTACGGTCACGTCGCGAAGACCTACGACTATCCGGTGATCGTCAACGGGCGCTACATGATGGCGCCGTCGCCGATTCCGAGCTTCGACAACCCGAAGCTGCATCGCTCGCCGGCCCTGCATCTCTTCGGCGCCGGGCGGGAGAAGCGCATCTACGCAGTCCCGCCGTACACCGACGTGATCAGCATCGACTTCGAGGACTTTCCCTTCGAGCCGCAGCAGTTCAAGACCCCGTGCGAGGCCTGCGGGTCGGTCGGTGTCTACATGGACGAGGTGATCGTCGACGACCAGGGCGGCTCGGTGTTCGTCTGCTCGGACACCGACCACTGCGAGCGGGTCGCCGCAGCCCGCGCCGAGGACGATCTGCAAGCACAGGAGGCATCAGCATGACCGCAGTCTTCACCGGTGCCTTTGACAGCGGGCAGCCGTTGCTGTCGGTCCGCAACGCGGGCCATCGGTACGGCGACCGGTTCGGCTGCCGCGACGTCTCGTTCGACCTCTGGCCCGGCGAGGTGCTGGCCGTCGTCGGCGAATCCGGTTCGGGCAAGTCGACACTGCTCGGGATGCTCGCCCAGCGCCTGGGGACCGACGAAGGCAGTATCCGCTACCGGATCGATGATCAACTCATCGATCTGAGCGACCTCAGCGAGCGGGAGGTACGTCGGCTCTGGCGCAGCGAATGGGGCTTCGTCCACCAGAATCCGGCCGACGGGCTCCGCATGCACGTCAGCGGCGGCGGGAACGTGGGTGAGCCGTTGATGGCGGCGGGCTGGCGGCACTACGGCGAGATCCGGACCCGGGCGGAGGAGTGGTTGAAGCGGGTGGAGATACCGGTCGACCGCATCGACGACACACCGGCGACCTTCTCGGGCGGCATGCGGCAACGGCTGCAGATCGCTCGCAACCTGGTTGTTTCGCCGAAGCTGGTCTTCATGGACGAGCCGACCAGCGGACTCGACGTCTCGGTCCAGGCACGGCTGCTCGACCTGTTGCGCGGGCTGGTCGCCGACCTCGGACTGTCGGTGATCATCGTCACTCACGATCTCGCCGTCGCCCGGCTGATCTCGCACCGCACCTTGGTCATGAAGGACGGCGCGGTGATCGAATCCGATCTGACCGATCGGGTGCTCGACGATCCGCACGCCGAATACACCCAGCTTCTCGTCTCCTCGATCCTGCAAGGCTGACACCCGATGACCCACACCATGATCAACAGCTCGCCAGTGCTCAGCGTCCGCGACGTCGAGAAGACCTTCACCATGCACCTGCAGGGTGGTCAGCGGCTCGCCGTCCTGCGTGGGCTCGACTTCGAGGTCAGAGCCGGTGAGTGTGTTGTCCTCGGCGGCCCGTCGGGTGCTGGCAAGAGCACGATTCTCAAGCTGGTCTACGGAAACTACGCGGCCGACTCCGGCAGCATCCGACTGCGGTCCGGCGCTGTCCATCAGGATGCCAATGATCAGGATGCCAATGATCATGACGCTGTTGATCTTGTGCAGTCGGACCCGCGGACCGTGCTGGCCGCCCGGCGCGCTCTGATGGGCTACGTCAGCCAGTTCCTGCGCGCCGTGCCCCGGGTGCCCGCGCTGCACGTGGTCGCGGAACCGTTGATCGAGCGCGGGGTCGCGGTCCCCGAGGCACGGGACCGGGCGGCAGCCCTGCTGACCCGGCTCTCGATTCCCGAGCGGCTGTGGCAGCTCCCGCCGGCGACCTTCTCCGGTGGCGAACAGCAGCGGGTCAACATCGCGCGCGGCTTCCTGCCGGAACTGCCGTTGCTGCTGCTGGACGAACCGACCGCATCGCTGGATGCCCGCAACCGCGACGTCGTCGTCCAGTTGATCATGGAGAAGAAGGCGTCCGGGGTCGGGATGCTCGGCATCTTCCACGACGCCGACGTCCGGGCTGCGGTCGCCGACCGGGCCGTCGAGGTCGAAGCATTTGCCCCACGCGAATTCGCGCACGCCCCGAACCTGTCGAAGGGCACCGCGCGCATCAGAGAGGACGTCCGATGACCCGGGAATCGGTGCTCAGCAACGCAAACATCGTGCTGGACGACGAGGTGCTGTACGGCAGCGTCAAGGTGCGTGACGGCATCATCGCCGATATCAGCGCCGGGTCCGATGCACCCGCCGGCTCTGAGGACTTCGAGGGCGACTACCTGCTTCCCGGGCTGGTCGAACTGCACACCGATCACCTGGAGTCGCACTTTCAGCCACGCCCCGGCACACACTGGGACCCGATCCCGGCGGTGCTGTCCCACGACGCGCAGCTGGCCGGCGCCGGTGTGACGACTGTGTTCGATGCCGTACGGATCGGTGCCATGGGCGGCCAGGACGACAACGCCGACAAGGCGCAGCTGATGATCGCCGCGGTCAGTCACGCCGCCGACGCCGGCATCCTGCGGGCCGACCACTTCGTGCACCTGCGGTGCGAGGTCGCAGCACCCGACACGGTGCGCGAGTTCGATGACATCGGCGACGTTGCCGCCGTCCGGCTCGCCTCATTGATGGATCACACCCCGGGACAGCGGCAGTACGCCGACGTCGAGGCTTTCCGCCGCTACATGGTCGGCAAGGGCCGGGTCAGTGAGGGCGATGTCGAGGCGCTGATGGCTGAGCGGCGGGTGACCGCCGAGCAGTACTCGAGCCCGAACCGCCGGGCCATCGCCGAACGGGCGAACAGCCGCGGCATCATCCTCGCCGCCCACGACGACGCGACCGTCGAGCACGTCGACGAGGCGCACGGTTTCGGCGTACGGATCTCCGAATTCCCGACCACCGAACTGGCCGCGAGCCGCGCGCGTGATGTTGGTCAGCTGATCGTGATGGGCGCGCCCAATATCGTCCGCGGCGGGTCGCAGTCCGGCAACGTTGCGGCGGCGACGATGTTGGCCAAGGGCCTGCTGGACATCCTCTCGTCCGACTACGTGCCCTTCAGCCCGCTGCAGGCCGTCTTCCGCGCCGAGGCTGACGGGATCGTCAGCCTGCCCGAGGCCGTTCGTCTGGTGTCGGCCAATCCGGCCCGCGCGGTCGCCCTCGAGGACCGGGGACGGATCCGGCCCGGGCTGCGGGCCGACCTCGTCCGCGTCCATGCCCATCGGAGAGCCCCGGTCGCACAGCATCCCGCCGGCGTCCCGGTGCCGGTGGTGCGCGGAGTCTGGAGGACCGGGCGGCGCGTGGCCTGATGCGTTAGCGGAACAGCCGTGGCGCCAGCTCGGTCAGGCTGCGCCGCCACGTCGTCCACTCGTGGGCGGTTCCCGGGGACAAGTACGACTTGTGATCGATCCCGGCGGCAGCGAGTGAACCGGCCAACTCGTCGACCGCGGTCACGAAGCGCTCCTCGAGGGTGCCGGCACTCAGGAACACCTGCTGGGGTCGTACGCCTCCGGCAGCCCGGACCGCATCCTCGATCCAGGTGGGCTCGACGCTCCACACGGCGTCGGTCGTGCCGCGCTGCCAGATCGCGGGACTCAGACCACCCAGCCAGCCGAAGAGATCAGGGCGGCGCAGGCCGATGGCCAGGGCCTGTCGGCCACCCATCGACAACCCGGCGAGGGCCCGGTGTGTGCGGTCGGTGATGGTGCGGTACTGCCGGTCGACGGTAGCGATCACATCGTCGGCCAGCAGCTGCTGGAGTCCGTCGATGATCATGGCGCTGTCGACCGCGGACAGGGGCGTGCTCGGCGGCGCGGCCGCATAGCCGGAGCCCATCACGACCAGCGTCGGGCGTGCGGCACCGTCGGCGAGCAGGTTGTCCATGATGATTCCGGCCCGCCCCTGTCGGGACCAGCTGGTCTCGTCCTCGCCGGAGCCGTGCTGCAGGTAGAGCACCGGATAGTGCCGGTCGATGTCGTCGTCGTATCCCGGAGGTGTCCAGACCCAGAGCTCGCGCCAGGAACGTGTGACCGTCGAGCGGAACCACAGACTGCGCAGCTCGCCGTGCGGGACGTCGCGCAGTTCGAACGGTTCCAGCGGATCCGGGACCTCGACCCCGCTCACCGACCGGCCGTAGCCGCTGTAGGTCCGGCTGCCCGGATCGTTGGTGGTCAGGGCGTCGATCTCGACCTGGTAGTAGTGGAAGCCGACAGCGGGGTCGCTGATCACTGCGTGCCAGAAGCCGTCCGGCTCGGGCGAGAAGGGCACCGATCCACTGCCCAGACTGTCGCCGGGCAACTGCAGCTTCACCTGGTGCGCCCCGGGGGCGTGGATCCGGAATTCGAGTCCTTCTGATCCCAGCCGCGGGAACTCTGCACCCGGCATGGTCGACGCCAACGTCACCGGGCCATTTCATCACATCCAGGCATCACATCCGGGTGCGAGTCATTGCCACACCCATGAGGTAAGGCTAGCCTAAGCTCATGGTGTATCCGGTGAAGCTTCCGCTGGCGCGACTGTCGCCGGCCGTACGCGCCCGGTCTGTCGTGGCTGCCGGCGGCTCGCTGGACTGGGCCACCGACGCGGTTGCCGGCTCGGCAACCTTCTACGAACAGTACGGGGCTCCGATGCTGTTGTCCGGTGAGGCGATGGCCGCGGACCTGCTCGCAGCGCGACTCGGGCGGGTCCGTCTGGCGCTCCATCCGCGGATCGGAGTCGTCAACCTCAGCGGCGTGTTCTGGCCGTTGGCCGCCCGGGAGAGCGCCCAGATCGTCGAGGCGTTCGAGCGGGGACGTCGGTGCTGCCCGGACGGATCGTCGGTACGCATCACCCGGGTGATCGGGTTGCGAGTGACCCACGCGGCCGTCCTACTGCCCGGAGCGGAGCAGGAGTGCTCGATCACGATGGACGACTACGACCTGGCCTGGCCCGATCCGGTCGTCGCCGTCGGCGCGCACATCGCCGCCCACCTGAACGATCACCATCAGGCCGAGGTCGCCGCGCTCGGCGCGACGCTCCTTGACGTGCCGGTACCCGCGATCGCCGGTGTCCAGGTCGGCCCGGTCGACGGCGACGCGTTCGAGCTGTCGGTGCTCGACAGTGCGGGTGCGCATGTCTTCGTCGTCCCACTCCCGGAGCCGGTCCGTGATCCGGCGCTGCTGCCCGAGGCGATCCGTGAGGCCATCGCGATCGCGGGTAGATCCTGATAGAGCCCCAGAGCCGGCATCAACGAAGAACGATCGACGAAGGAAAAGGAAAGGTTGCGCTATGCAGATGAGTGACGATCTCGAGGCCCGCTTCAACCAGCAGATCACCCTGGAGTTCGAGGCGTCCGCCGTCTATCGGCAGTTGGCGATCGAGATGGATGTCAGGGACCTGCCGGGCGCCGGGGCATGGCTGCGGCATCAGGCTGACGAGGAGATCGTGCACGCCAACAAGTTCATCGATCACCTGGTCGATCGTGAGAACCATCCCAAGATCGCCGACATCGCAGCGCCCAAGGTGGCTGTCGACTCCATGCAGACCGCCTTCGAGGCCGCATTGGCGCACGAGCAGAAGGTGTCCGCCTCGATCCGCGATCTGGTTCGCGCTGCCGAAGCGGCAGGTGATCTTGACTCGCGGCCGCTGCTGAACTGGTTCCTCGACGAGCAGATCGAGGAGGAGTCGACCGTCAGCGAGATCATCGGCCGGATCAAGATCACCGGCGACGACGGCCCCGGCCTGATCCGGCTCGACGAGGATCTCGCGTCCCGGCCGGTCGCCTCGACGGAGGATTCCGACGACTGATCAGCAGTCCGGCCGGTGCGACGATGTGCAGAGTGTCCAGGAAGGCCGGTCAGCTCAGATAGCCGCGCGGTGCCAGGTCACGCAGGAACTGCAAGGCGTGGTCGATGCCGGGGCCGTCGAGTTCCTTCAGCTGATGAAGGATGATCGCTCCGTCGTAACCGCGCCGGTCCAGCTCGGACAGGATGAAGGGGTAGTCGAGCAATCCCTGTCCGGCGGCGCGGCCGCCGGCGGCACCGTCGTGATCAAGGTCTTTGGCGTGCACCAGGGCGATGTGCTCACTGACCAGATCGAACGCTTCAGCCAGATGATCGCGTTGGCGCTGGAGATCTCCGCGGTGGAAGACGTTCGCCGGGTCGAACAGCACCTTGAGGGCCGGGCTGCCGACCGCATCGATCAACCGCACGGCTCGCTTCGCGGAGTCCACGACATTGGCATGCTCAGGTTCGAAGGCCAGCGTCACGCCCGCCGACTCCGCGGCCCGGGTAGCCGGACGCAGCTGCTCGACAAGATCGTTCCACGCCTCGGGGCTGCTGTTCAGCGGATCGCGCTGCCACATGGTGTCGGCGCGGGTCCCGGTGCACAGCGTGACCAGCCCCGTACCCATCGGACGGGCCAGTTGGATGAGGCGCAGGAGATGGTCAAGGTTGCGGAATCGGCGATCACGATCCGGATGGATCATGTTGTAGGTGCCATCAACCGCGGCGATGGTCACGCCCAGTTCGGTGCAGGTCCCGTTGATGATCTTGGCCAGCGCATCGGACAGGTACGGGCCGGTGACATCGAGACCGCGTTGCAGCGAGTCGGTGATCGTCACCTGGTCCACGACCGAGCCCAGTTGCAGCTGGGCTGTCGCCACGCCGTGCGAGCGCAATGCTCGGGCAGCATCGCCGATCGTCCGGTCGGGGAACTCCGTCGTCATGATGCCGAGCCGCGCCATGGTTCGATCCTGCCACGATGGCAACCGGTTGGGATCGGATCGGGGCCGGTCAGCGCCGTACGGTGATGTTCGAGCCGCTCGCCGTCAGCGTCAATCCGGTACGGGCGGCCCGGACGTTGCTGAGCTCGACCCCGGAGAGCACCTGCGGCAGCCGGACCCGGAACAGCTTGTCGACAAGATCATCCGGTACGGCCCCTGGCAGCAACCGGCCACCGACGCGGAACTGGGGCCGGGCCAGGTAGAGCTCGTGGGTGGCCCCGTCGATCGCGGGTCTACCGGTCACCGTGATCGAGCCGGGAAGCTTCAGGGTGACGAACCCGTCGCCGTTGGTGGCTGTGCTGTCGTAGGAGACGGACGTGCCGGCGAAGCCCGAGATCTCGGCGTACGAGACTGTCGCCGAACCGGTGAAACGACCGACCGTGATGGTGCGGAAGGTCCGGCCGGTGTGGACGTCGGTCAGGGTGCCGTCGAGCCGGGTCACAGACAGCCTCCCGCCCGTTCCGGCGATCGGAACGTCCTTGGCGCTGATCGCGATGTGCTGGTAGTGACCGGTCGCGACCTGGGTCAGGAAAGGGAATCCGCCGAGGCTGACGGCGGGCCGCTGGTCGGTGTTCAGTGCGGTCTGCAGCGTCGCGGCCACCCGGTCGGCGACGATCCGCGGCGCGAGCCGATCGGCGACCACGAGCAGCGCGAGGATGATCGCGACGACGAGCAGCAGGACGAGCGGTCCGCGTCGACGGTGCACCGATGCCTCCTCCTAGCCGCTTTTCGCGTCAGACGCCGGCTCGGGGACGGAGTCCGCCTTGACAGCGTCACGCTCGCCGAGCGGGCGTGGCTCGCCGCGGGTGGTGTCGGCGATGGTCTGCTGTTCGGACTCCGCGTTGATCTCTGCGCCCAGCAGGACGGCGTAACTGGTGATCCACAGCCAGAACAGCAGAACGACGATGCCGGCCACCGCCCCGTACGTCTTGGCGTAGTTGCCGAAATTGGCCACATAGATGGAGAAGCCGACGGAGGCGATCGCCCAGAGGACTGTCGCGATCATCGCCCCGACGGACACCCATTTGATCTTGGGCGCGTCCCGGTCGGGTGCGACGCGATAGAGGACGGCCAGTGCGACGGTGATCAGCACGACCAGTAGTGCCCAGCGGACGACCTCGAGCAGGACTCTGATCACGACATTGTTGAACAACTGCAGGACGGCGGGCAGGGCTGCCACCAGGAACAGCATGACGATCATGAAGATGATCGCCCCGACGGTCAGCGCCAGGGCGAGCGCCCGCTTCTTGATGAACGAACGGGTCTCCTCTTCGTCGTAAGCGGTGCTGATCGCGGTGATCAGATTGCTGGTGCCGCTGGAGGCGCTCCACAGCGCGACCAGGATGGACCCGATCGCCCCGATCCCCGCGCCGCCGTTGTGTTGGGAGACCATCGTCAGCTGGTTGGTGATCAACTGCCGGACTTGGCCGGGGAGGGCGCCCGTCAGCTGGTTGGCCTCCCTGGCGATCTGCCCGGGATCGGCCACCAGGCCGTAGATCAGCACCAGAGCGATGAGCGCCGGGAACAGCGACATGAATGCGTAGTACGCGACACCCGCCGCGAGCAGCGGCACCTGATCGGCCTTCGCTTCCTTCCAGCCACGTTTGGCGATCTGGATCCATCCCCGCTTGGGGATGTCTTGCGGACGCTCCGCCTGCTCACCGGGTACGTCGTCATGTGCCTGCTGGGCCACGGCTACTCCTCGCTGTAATCCGTCGATCCGACCTGGACTTACAGTGTAAGCGGCGCTTGGGCCCTCAGGCCCCTATCGGCCCGGGTCCTTGTCCTGGTCCAGGGCTGAGCGCAACCGGTCGATGTGTTCCGAGGCCTGACTCTTGGTGAGATCTGCGGGCAACTCCTCTCCCGTCTGACGGGCGAGTGTGTCCAGGTAGCTCTTCTGGGCAGGGGTGATCGGGTCATCGCCGCTGACCCACTCCTCCGGGTCCTTCTGGAGTGCCGAGCCGTCGGTGGCACCCAGGGTCTCGGCGGCTTGTTTCGCGTCGTGTTCGGGATCCGAGCTGGTCATGCCCCCGCGAGTACCCGTCCAAGCGCTGTCCTACGCGTCGTCCTCGGGAGAGCTCTGTACGAAGACGTCGGCAGCGCCGTTAGGGGTCGGCGGGCCAGGGTATAGCGTCGAGACTTACGGCGTAAGGGCACGCATTCGTCAACCGAACATTGGAGCCGAGATGAGTCAGAATCCTGTCGATCCTCCCCGCCAACCGTCCCCAGCTCTCGATCCAGCCCTCGATCCAGTCCGCGATCCGGCTCGGGATCCAGCGCTGGATCCGGTTGTCGACGCTGGAGGCCCCGGTGATCCGGGATCCACCGCCGACGTCGCCAAGGATCAGGCGGCCGAGATCAAGGAAACGTCCAAGGCGGCCGGCCAGCAGGTGGTGGAGGAGACCAAGCAACAAGCCGCCACGGTCGCTGCCGAGGCCAAGAACCAGACCAGCGACCTGCTGCGGCAAGGCATCGGCGAATTCAATTCCCAGGCCGGCCAGCAGCAACAGCGGTTGGCCGGCTCGGTCCACTCACTTGCCAAGGAACTCGGCGCCATGGCCTCCGCCTCGGACCAGTCCGGCCCGATGACCGGACTGGTCCAGGACGCTTCCCGGCGCGGCGGTGAGATCGCGCAGTGGCTGGAGACCCATGAACCGAACGACATCCTGGACGGCTTGCGGTCTTTCGCTCGCCGCCGTCCGGGAACGTTCCTTCTGGGTGCCGCGGCGGCCGGAGTGTTGGTCGGCCGGCTCGCCCGTGGCATGGCCGGCGATGCCGGCCCGGAACTGCCGGCGACCGAGACCGGAGTACGGGACACCCGGTTGCTCCCAGGCGAGGTGGGGCCGCGATGACCGATCTTCCGAACCGTCCCAGCACCCTGGGTGCCTCCGTACGCCCCGAGGACGAGCCTGCCGACCGGACCTCGGTCGGCACACTTCTGGGCGACATCAGCAAGGATCTGACCACGCTGTTGCGGCAGGAGATCGATCTTGCCAAGGCCGAGGCCAGGCAGTCGGCGATTCGTGCCGGCAGCGGTATCGGGATGTTCGGCGGTGCGGCAGTGGCCGGCCTGCTGTTCCTGGTCTTCCTGTCGGTGGCCGGGTGGTGGGCGCTGGGTGGCGTGATCGGCCGAGGCTGGTCAGGGTTGGTCGTCGCCGGGATCTGGGCGGTCGTCGCCGTGATCCTCGCACTGGTCGGACGCGCCCAGCTGAAGAAGATCAACGGACTACCCGAGACCACCGAAACCGTGAAGAAGATCCCGCCGGCACTGAAGGGTCAGGAGCGTACCGGCGACACGACCACAGGCAGCCAACGAATTGAGGAGCACCGATGAGTAACGATCCCGAGGAGATTCGCGCCGACATCGAGCGCACCAGGGCCCGGCTGAGTGACGATGTCGACACTCTGGCCGACGAGGCCAGCCCCAAGCGCATCGCCCAGCGGCAGACCAACAAGGCCAGGCGCGCGCTGAGCGGCGCCAAGGATCGGATCATGGGAACGGCATCCGACGTCTCCGACACGGCCCGCGACCGGGTGAATTCGGCCGGTGACCAGCTCGCCGGGACGCGTACGGACGCCAAAGCCAGAGCCGCGGAGGTCGGCGACACCGTGCGGGAGCGGACGGAGGGCAATCCGCTGGCGGCAGGCCTGATCGCTTTCGGCGCCGGTTTGCTCGTCTCATCGGTATTCCGGCCTTCGTCTGCCGAGCAGCAGGTCGCCTCGGCAGCCAAGGAGAAGCTGCAACCGCTGGCGGAAGAGGCCAAGCAGGTGGCAGGCGATGCCGCGGACCATTTGAAGGACAGCGCACGCGAGGCGGTCGAGTCGGTCCGCGACACCGCCGGTCATGCGGCTGACCAGGTCAAGGACACCGGCACTTCGGCTGCACAGGACGTGCAGAGCCAGGCCGCCGAGTCCAAGGATGCGGTGCAGCAATCGCAGACGAACTGATCCCCTGATCCTGCTGCGGCCGGCCGGCCTATTGCGACAGCATCAGGTCGAGCCGGTCCAGCAGGTTCTCCAGTGAGGTCTCGAACTCGTCGAGACCGCGGTCCTCGCTGAGCAGTGACTGCATCCTGGTGATGTTGGGCTTCTCGCTGAGGTCGACGTTCTCATCGGCATTCGGCACGGTGGCGCCGCCCTCGTCCAATGGTTCCTCCACCGGCGAGGTCTCGGCGCCGCGGACCGCTGATTCCAGGAGCAGCTGGCCGAGCAGGAAGCTGCTGAAGGCGCGATAGGTCTCCGCGATCTGCTCGTCGGTGAAGCCATACCCACAGAGCGTGCCGATGAAGGACTCGACGAGTTCGAGACTGCGCAGCGGCGGACGCAGCCAGGGCGTGGCAGGGTGCCGGGTGGCCACCAGCGGAAACGCCTGGGGGTGTTCCAGGGCGATATCGCGCATCCGGTGCGCCAGCGTCTGCAAGTAGCCCTGCCAGTGCTCGGTGATGCCTTCCTCGAGGCTGGTCTCCACGTCGTGCAGCATCCCTGCCACGATGGCTTCGAGCAGGTCCTCACGCCCCCGGACGTAGCGGTAGAGACTCATCGCTTCGACGCCGAGTTGCTGGCCGAGATTGCGCATCGACAGCTGCGTGGTGCCGTACTGATCGATGAGCTCGACGGCCGTCCGCACGATGAGGTCACGGCTCAACCCCCTGGATGAGCTGGATCGGGATTCGGTGGACGCCATCTTCCTCACAGACCTCGCATGGACCGGAAAGAAAGTGTGTCACGCGTCCGTTAGCTGAGTCAGCTTACAGGGTAAGCCCCGATCAGGCTTACAACGTAAGGGCTGGTATCGGAAACCGGTCCGGAACCACGAGAGGGGATCCGAGGATGACGATCAGCAAACAGCAACTGCCCGAGTTGGCCGGCGGCAGTGGAAGTGTCTACGACGCGCAGCGCGACAAGATCGGCCGGATCGGCCAGATCTACCTCGACAACGAGAACGGGGAACCGAAGTGGGTGACGGTGAGCACCGGCCTGTTCGGTACCAGTGAGTCCTTCGTGCCGCTAACCGACGCGGTCGCCGACGGTGACGACATCGTGGTGGCCTTCGGCAAGGAGCAGGTGAAGGACGCGCCGCGGATCGAACCGGACGGAGTGCTGTCTCCGGAAGAGGAACATCAGCTGTACTTCTACTACCGGATCGAGCACGGCGATCACGGCCACCACGAGACGGCACAGACCGTCACCGGCGACGCGACCGGGAACGCCGACACCGTGGACCGCGATTCCGGGAATCCGCCTGCGTCCGACTCCGATGCGGCCATGACCAGGTCGGAGGAGCGGTTGAACGTCGGTACCCGGACCGAGGAGGTCGGCCGGGTGCGGCTGCGGAAATACGTGGTGACCGAGAACGTCACCCAGACCGTGCCCGTCTCGCACGAGGAGGTCCGGGTCGAACGCGAGCCCATCACCGATGCCAACCGCGATCAGGCCCTGACCGGTCCGGACATCAGCGAGGACGAGCATGAGGTGGTCCTGCACCAGGAACGCCCCGTCGCGGAGAAGGAAGCTGTCCCCGTCGAGCGGGTGCGGTTGGACACCGACACCGTGACCGATGAGGAGTCGGTCAGCGAGGAGGTCCGCCGCGAAGAGGTCGAGGTGGAGCATCCGGACGACCCGGACGCCGGTCGACGCGGCACGGGCCGCTGATCCTTGCCGTCAGCGGGCGCTTGCGGCCGGTTGTTGATCATTTTGGCGGCGCCGCCGGCCGGTCGGGGTTGCTCCCGGCCGGCCAGTGGCACCTAGACCCCAGAACGATTACCCCCGTCTCCGTTCCAGCCCTGAACGATCCAGTACCCGCTGTCCTGTCCGCATCACATCAGGACTATCGCGGCGGCCACAAGACGACATGCGAAGGCTCGGCGTCTCGACGCGGAGCGAGCGGTACAGCATCCTGGTCCGGTACGCTCCCGGGCGCACTACCTTCTATCCGGGCTGTGGTTTGTCGAGGACCTTTATCGGGCTTGGTCGCCCGGCTCTGCCTGGACAGCCCATGAATGGAGCGAGGGAGTCGAGTGGCCGGTGCCGGACGGAACCGTACGATGATCATGATCGGGGATCGACCGATCTCGGCGATCGGCCTCGGCGGCGCCGGCTGGTCGCTGGGCGACCGGGTGGACGTGGCGCAATCGGTCGCTACGATCCATGCGGCACTGGATGCCGGGATCCGCCTGATCGACACGGCCCGTGCCTACACGACCGTGACCGACGAATCCCACAATGAGGACCTGATCGCCCTGGCCCTCCATGATCATCCGTTGCGTGACGAGGTCTTGGTCGCGACCAAGGGCGGGCACTACCGCGCCGGTCGCGAGAGCTTCCCGTTCGACGGTCGGCCGGCGACTCTGCGGCAGCACTGCGAAGCGAGTCTGAGTCACCTCGGAGTCGATCGGATCGGGCTCTACCAACTGCACCATCCTGACCCGGCCGTGCCGATCGAGGAGAGCGTCCTGGCGCTGCGCGAGCTCCAGGATGAGGGCAAGATCGCGATGATCGGCGTCTCGAACGTCTCACTGACGCTGCTGCGCCGGGCGCAGTCCGTAGCCGACATCGTCTCGGTCCAGAACCAGTTCTCGCTCTTCCACCACGAGGATCCCGGGCTGCTCGCCGCCTGCGCCGAGGCCGGGATCGCCTACCTCGCCTATTCACCCTTGGGCGGTGGCCGGGTCGGTGAGCTGGTGGCTTCGGAGCCGATCCGTACGATCGCCGCCGCACACGGCGCGACGCCGATCCAAGTGGCGCTGGCATGGCTGCGGTCCGCTGGCCATCCCGTCATACCGATCGTCGGGACGCGGCGCGCGGAGGCGATCGTCGAAGCCTCGGGCGCAAGCGCCCTTGAGCTCGACCAGCAGGAGTTGGCTCAGCTTGGCCACGGGTCGGCGACGCTCAGTCCCTAGCCTTCGAGGTGGAGTCCGAACGGATTCGCCTGAACCGCATCCTCGGCGAAGTGGCATGCGACCTGGTGGTCTGAGCCCACGTCGCGCAGCGTCGGTGGCTCGACGGCACAGACCTCCTGCGCCATCGGACATCGGGTGTGGAACCGGCAGCCGGCGGGCGGATCGACCGGGCTGGGGACTTCGCCCGAGACGACAACCGTCTGTCGGTCCGCACCCACGGAGGGTTCAGGCACCGCAGAGAACAGTGCCTGAGTGTAGGGATGCATTGGTCCGGTATAGAGCGAGTCGCGTGCGGCGATCTCGACGATCTGACCGAGGTACATGACCGCGACCCGGTCGCTCATCTGGCCGACCACGGCAAGATCATGGGCGATGAAGAGGTAGGACAGTCCCAGCCTTGTCTGAAGATCGGTGAGCAGCTGCAGAATCTGCGCCTGGATCGAGACGTCAAGTGCTGATACCGGCTCATCGAGCACGATGAACTGTGGTTCGGCGGCGAGGGCCCGGGCGATCCCAATCCGCTGACATTGACCGCCGCTGAACTCGTACGGGTAACGATCAGCGGCATCGGCGGGCAGTCCGACGAGCTCCAGCAGTTCGGTGACTCGGTCCGCGCGCTGGCCCCGCGGCCTTAGGTTATGCACCAGAAGTGGTTCTGCGATGGCATAGCCGACTGTGTGGCGGGCGTTGAGCGAGCCGATCGGATCTTGGAAGACCATCTGCAGGTGTCTCCGCATGGCCGTAAGTTGCCGCCGCGGGAGGGTGGCAAGATCCTGACCCTCGAAGCGCACTTGGCCGCTGGTCGGTCGTTCGAGCATGAGTGCGGCGCGCCCAGTGGTGCTCTTGCCGCAGCCGCTCTCCCCGACGAGCGCGAGGGTCTCGTTGGTTTGGAGTGCGAAATCGATCCCGTCGACTGCGTGGACCGTCTGACTCCGGCCGAAGAGCGCGCCGGGCCCGCGCGTCTCGTAGTGGACGACGAGATCCTTGACCTCAAGCATCGGCGTCGTCGCACGCGTCGGCACCGCGGCTTCGGCTGACACATCCGGCACAGATTGGTCCACGAGGCCTCCCATCAGGCCACCTCGCCGAACTCGACCGGGTGCCAGCACGCGACCGAGTGCTCCCCGGAGGCGAAGCCGGACCCATCCGCCCGGGCCCCGATTCGGAGCAATTCTGGCGTCTCGGTCCGGCATTGGGCAGTCACCCGATCACAGCGCGGCGCAAAGGGGCAGCCCGGGGCGTCTTCTGTCACTCTGGGCGGTGATCCGGGAATGGTCGCGAACGTGCGCGTTCGGGCGGCTGTGAGCCGTGGAACGCACCGCAACAATCCCAGCGTGTATGGATGGGACGGTCGGGCAAAGAGTTCCGCGACGGTTGCCGTCTCCATCACCTTCCCGGCATACATGACGACGACGCGATCGCAATGCCCGGCAACGATACCCAGGTTGTGGGTGATCAAGATCGAGGCCAGATCGGATTCCGCCACCAGACGGTCGAACAGCTCGAGGATCTGGGCCTGGATTGTCACATCCAGAGCCGTCGTCGGCTCGTCGGCGATCAAGAGTCTTGGTTCGCAGGCGATCGCCAGCGCGATCATCACCCGCTGGCGCATGCCGCCCGACAGTTGATGTTGATAGCCGCGCATCCGAGAACCGGGGTCGGGAATACCGACGGAGCGCAGCAGCTCGATCGTCCGATCCGAGCTCTGGGCCTTGGACAGCCCCAGATGCAGGGCAAGCGCTTCCTGGAAGTGCGCCTCGATGGTGATCACTGGATTCATCGAGGTCTGCGGGCTTTGCGGGATCATGCCGATCTGACCACCACGGAGGCGTCGAAGGTCCCGCTCCGGGAGACCGATCACATCGCTGCCGTCGAAACGGATGTGCCCGGATGAGATCCGGCCTGGTGCGGGAACCATCCGGGCGATCGCGGCGGCCGAGACGCTCTTGCCCGAGCCGCTCTCGCCAACCACTCCCAGGCGTTCGCCTGCGCGAACGGTCAGGTCCAGACCGCGGACGGCGTACAACATCCCCCGTTCGAGGGGAAACGAGACCCGCAAGTCGTCGATCTCCAGCAACGCAGGGTGCTCGGCCGGATTGGTTGTCGCAGTGCTCAAAGGATCTACCTAGCGGGAGGCGGATTGACGGGATGACGGGTCGATAGCATCGCGCATGCCGTCGCCGCAGAAGCTGAAAGCCAAGGTGGCAAGGGCGATGCAGACTGTCGGCACCATAACGGTCCACAGATCGATCGACAGGTACTGAGTGCCGTCGTTGAGCATTTTCCCCCAATCGGCAAGCGGGTCCTGGACGCCGAGCCCGAGGAAACTGAAGCCTGCCGAGGCGAAGATCGTTGCGGGTATTTCCTGTACCAGGAAAATGATCAGCGGCCCGACTGCACTTGGCAAGAGGTGGATGATCAGGATCCGCCAGGTCGGGACTCCCACCGCCTGGGCGGCGAGCACGAAGTCGCGGTTGCGGAGCGAAATGTACTGGGCTCGGGCCAATCGCGCGAATCCGAGCCAGGACGAGATGCCGAGGAACAGGATCAGCTTTCCGACACTGTTGCCGAACAGGGCGATCAGCAGCAACGCCACCAGGATCTGCGGCACCATGGTGAAGATCTCGAAGAGCCGCAGCGCGACGAAGTCGACGGCTCGTCCGTACCAGCCGGCGAGGATGCCGATGGGGATGCCGATCACAGCGCCGAGTAGGGGGGCTCCGATCGCGACCAGCATCGACGTACGCGCTCCGTAGATGGCCCGGCTGAGTAGGTCACGGCCGAGCCGGTCGGTTCCGAGAAGATGACCGCGGCTGGGACCGGCGAGCGAGTTCGCCAGATCTTGTACCTGATATCCCTGAGGCGCGATCAGCGGGGCGAGGATTGCAGTCAGCAGGATCAACACAACGACGATTCCGCTGACCAATGCGAGCTTGTTGCGTCGGAACCGTCGCCACGCCGTGCGCCAGAAGCCGGGTGTGGCCGCTGTGATCGGTTTCGTGTCGACAGTGATCGCAGTCATCGGGACAGCCCTTCCAGCCGGACCCGCGGATCGAGCACCGTGTACGCGACATCGCTGAGGATGTAGCAGGTTCCCCACAGCGCGGCGACGATGAGCACCAATGCGAGAATCAATGGGTAATCCCGGTGCAGACTTGCAGTGGTGAAGTAGCTTCCGAGGCCGGGAACCGCGAAGGTCGCTTCGATGAAGATCGATCCGGTCAGAATGTTGGGGATGTTCGGCCCCATAATCGTGATCAGCGGGATGAGTGCTGTGCGCAAGACGTAGCGAAACGTCAACCTGCGTTCGGAAAGACCACGCGCGCGTCCCATTCGCACGTAGTCGGCGTAGGTCACCTCAAGGGTCGTCGCGCGGGTATATCGCGCCATTAATGCCAGTGGATACAGGGAGAAGGCGACTACCGGCAGGATAACGTCCTGTGGCTGACCCCAGCCACCCACCGGAAGCCAACCGAGACGGACGCCGAACACGGTGATCAACACGAAGCCCACGACATAGTTCGGCAGTGCGATGCCAGCCGTCGAGACCGTCGAGGTCAGTATCCGATCCACCCAGGTGTTGTGCTTCAGAGCAGCAATACAGCCGAGCACAACTCCACCGATGTAGGAGATGCCGATCGTCCAGGCGCCGATGATCAAGGTGGCAGGCCATGCCTGCGCGATCAGCCCGGTCACCGTCATCGTCGGTTGGCTGAACGGTGTTCCGAAGTCGCCGTGCAACACCGCCCAAAGCCAGTTCAGGTACTGCCTCCAGATGGGCTGGTCCAAGCCGTACTTCCGCATGATGTTTTCCATCGCGGGCTTCGGGAGTGGCTGCTGGGTCTGATCGAACGGTCCACCCGGGACAGCGTGCATCAGAGCGAAGACCACCATGGTCATGACCAACATCACGCAGATCAGCGTCAGGAAACGTTTCGCCAGATAGGCGACCATCCGGCCGCTCCTCTCAAGTAGCGCCGGACCGAGTCATGAACCGAGGAGTGTCTGGGGCTGTCGCTTGGAGTCGCTCACGTTCGACGCGACATGGAGGGTATCCATCGAATCGCTCGTCGGCGAGAATCCCGGCCATTGGATGCCGTCGTAGCCGAGGTCATTCTTGGTCAGAGCCGCACCCTGCATGTACGGGCCGTAGTAGTAGCCGTACAGCGGGTGGAAGATGAACACAGCCGGCGCCTGCTGAGTCAGTAGCACCTGGGCCTTCGTGTAGATCTCTTGTCGCTTGGTCTTGTCGCTCTCTGCAGCGCCCTGGGCCAGCAGATCGTCGTACTGCTTGTTGTTCCAGTTGTGCCGGCCGTTGCTCTTGTAGACGCTGAGCATGTTGGACGCATCAAAATAGTCCATCCCGTACGACACCATGCCCATAGTGATTTCGGTCGGCTTCTTGTTCATCCGGTCGTAGAAGGTGGTCTGGTCGATCTGCTGCAGCTTGATGTTGATGCCGAGGACTTTGTTCCAGTTCTCGACCAGCGCCTGAACCACGGAATCGGAGCTCGCGGCTGCATTCGGGAACCAGTCGAAGGTGACGGCCGGGAAGCCCTGACCATTCGGGTAGCCGGCCTGGGCCAGGAGTGACTTTGCCTTTGTGGGGTCGTAATTCGTGTACTGCTTCAGTTCGTCACCGATCGCGAACGGGTAACCAGGCATCAGGTAACCGTACGCGGGGCTGGCCAGTGGAGCGAGGATGTTGTTGACCAGCGGATCGCGGTCGACGGAATGAGCGAACGCCTGACGCACCTCCAGCTTGTCGAACGGCGATTTGGTGACGTCGAAGAAGACGTACCAGATCTTGAAGTCTTGGGGGTTCTTGTACAGATGGAGCTTCTTCAGTTGGGAGTTCCTGCTCGCAGCTTTGACGTCGATCGGGCCCGCGTTGATCGTGTCCACCTCGCCGGTCTGAAAGCGCGGCAGCATGTCGCCTCCGGCATAGATCTTGGCGACCAGGCCTGCGATGGGCGGTTTGATCGGTCCGCTGTACTTCTTGTTCGGTTCGAGCACCACGGTGGATGTGGGTTCGAAAGTCTTGAGGGCGTAGTCCCCGCAGGTCACCGACGTCGCCGGGTCGATGTTGTACTGGCCAGAGCCGTGCTTGTGCAAGGCAGCGGCCGACAGAGGTGTCGTGTAGAGGCACGCGGACGGCATGAACGCCACCGGCGCATCACTCTCGAAAACCAACGTGTACTTGTCTGCGCCCTGGCGCACACCGATCTCGCTGGTCGGTACCTTACCGGCCACTGCCTCGGTATAGTTCTTGATCACCCCGGACCAGAACCATGCGAAGTCCCAAGCGTGCTTCGGATCCGCTGAATATCGCAGCGTCTCGACAAAATCAGCCGCGGTCAGTTCGGCACCGTCTGACCAGTTGATCCCCTTGCGGAGGTGGAAGGTCCAACTCTTGCCGTCCGAGGACTGTTCCCAGCTGGTTGCCGCGGCGGGGACGATTCCGTAGTTCTTGGTCAGCCTGACCAGCGGGATGGTGAACTGGTCGGCCAGCGGTGCACGGGAGTAGACCGTCTCATAGAAGTCCATGGCCTTGTAGGTCACGCCGGTCGAGTCGAAAGGCTGGACATAGTACTGATCGGACGCCGGTGCAGAGCCCGCAGGGAGGGTGACGCCCAGCGCATTCTTGGAGCCTGCGCCCGACGACTGTTTCGATGTCCCTCCGCCACAGGCGGCCAACAGGGCGGTCAAGGCTCCGGCGCTACCAGCTGCCAGAAGATTCCGCCGGTTGAGGATCAGGGCCTTGTCTGTAACCAGGGTCGGACCTTGGGCTGGTATCAGGCTTGCCACAGCTGCGTTTCCCCTCTCGGAAGAACACCTGTTGATCAAGAGAAATCTTGTACGGACTCCAGAACGGATTGATCATGATTACCACGTCTGCCCATCGCGCATCCCGATCAGACACACGATTGTGACAAAGCGATACAGCGCGTTGATCAAGAGAGATCAACGGCGTCAAGGCTGCCGGGTCAGCAGATCTTGTGCTTCTGCCAGCGCAACTCCTCGTCGTATCCGACCAACTGCAGATCATGATCGCTCCAGTAGTACTGCAGGTTCTCGTCGGTCCAGCCCTCGTACACCTCGTCCCAGCTCAGGACGTTGCAGTGCGGGCTGATCGCGCCGTACGTGATCGGCTCGTCGTCGCGCTGGTATCTCATGTCCACCGACAACCGAACCTGTTCGCCGGGGGTGTTCGGTTGGCTGCGATGCACGGTCAGGCTGGTGAAGGTGAGCACGTCGCCAGCGCGGAAGTCGGCGACGCCCCAGTTGTAGCCCGAGTTGCAGATGTAGGCCTCCAGTTCACCGGCGCCCTGGGCGGCGTGATAAGTCAGCAGACCATCAGCATGGGACCCGACGAGGACCGTGAGCCCACCCAACTCGACAGGGCAATCGCCCAACGGGAACCAGGCGGTCCAGACGTTCTTGGTGCCCTGGATGTGGATGAAGTCCTGATGGGCAGGTGTCGGGGACGAGCCACGTCCCGGAACCATCACCCGCGCGATCGACAGCGGCTGACGGAGCACGCGCCCACCGAGCAGACCGTCGTACAGGTCCAGTAGTGCCCGGTCGTGGCCGATGCCGTGGAAGTCCTGGATCCGGTACACGTCCTGGTAGGCCTCCCGTGGCACGCCGGTGCCGCAGAATGCCGCTGCGACCGGATCCACCCGATCGAAGGCGGCGGTGTCGGCGACGCCGTCCATGACATCGGTGCCCGGCTTGAGCCATCCGTGGTCGGCGACCACGTGCATGATCTGCCTCCGGACATCGAGAACCTTGTCGCGGTCGAGGAGTCCTCGGAAGAAGAGGTACCCGTCCTGGCCGGCACGCTCGAGCAGCCGACGAGGGTCCCCGAGCAGCGGGGTGGAATCGGTCAACTCGACCGAGGGAATCTGGGTGCTGTCCGTCACGGTGGTCATCGCGGCTGCCTCCTGTGGTCTGCCGGTCGCCAACACGTCTGGGAACCACTCTGCACCGACACCGCCGACCTGTCCATGCATCCACGTCTGAGCACCGTCCGGGCATCGTGGACAGGACCAAGGTCCCTTTCCTGATTAGGACATGTCCATTTTGGACACGACCCTGCTACTGTTCTTGTTGTCGGGAACCACGGCCCGCTGTCGGGGGCAGCTGCGGCCGATCGAGCGAGTCCTGGCTTGGTAAGGAAATGTCGCGGCATTCGTGTGGAGCGATCCGATGGAACGTCGGGGGACTCCTGCGTGAGCGCTCCACACGAATGCGACGGCAGAGGTAAATCTAATTCTCGGGGGAGAGTGAACTGACATGCGGTTTCTGTTTCTGTCTTTGGCCATCACCGTGATGGTGCTCGTCGTGAACAACTGGCGTTTGCAGCACCGCAATCATTGAGCCTCCGGCCTTGGTCGGCGCGGCAGATCGTCTCGGAAAACCGTTGATGCGACTCGCGAGACGAAACACATGTCAGAGCTAGTCGGGCGGTAGCGTTGTCCAGCGATGCCTCCCACCTCTCCCAGGTCGTCGCACCCACTGTCACGGACCCGCCGAGCCGGCTTGATCATGCTGGGGCTCTTGGTGCTCACGGCACAACTTCGGTCCGTCCCGCACGCGGCAGCAGCTCCCTTACAACTGCCGCTCGATGATCTCGGGCAGTCGACGAGCCTCGCGCTGACCGCCGACTCGACCAGTGATCTCACCCTCCCGGTGCCGGAGGGCCTGAAGGCCGACCGCCTGACCGGGACCATCCAGGTCAGCGGAGCTGGTGACGACACGGCGCTCGAGGTCTTCGCCGGAGACCGTCAGTTGGCCAAGATCGCGTTGACGGGCGAAGCCGGGGAGTCGCTGCCCTTGTCGGTCGGGTTGCCGACCGCTGCAAGCGATGGCTCGGTGGATCTTTCCTTCCGACTGGACCAGAAGTCCGGAGTCTGCGGAACCGGCGAGAACTCGGCAACCCAGATCGTCGGAATGGCGCTGAAATACCAGGGCACTCCCAAAGTCCCGACCGGCATCAACGAATTCCTGCCGTCGGTTCTCACGGGTCTGACGATTGTGATTCCGGACAAGCCTTCCGCGGCCGTCGGGTCGGCGGCCGTACGACTGGCATCCGCCATTGCCGCCCGCTACTCCCCGGCGACCCCGACAATCCGGCTGAAGTCGGCAACTGAGCACCTCGCGGCCGCCACCGGGCTGGGACGCCGGGTCACCTTCACGGGCTCCGGTGCCGCCGGACTGACGCTCGGTCCGGGCGGGACGCAGTTGACGATCGGCGGAGACGGTGATGCCCTGACGGCGCAGGTTGCGGCCCTGACCAGCGACCTTGCCACCCTCGCCAGTGGAACCAGCGCGACTGCGGATGGCCGTACGACGATTCCGCAGGATCCACCCGAGACCCAGACGCTGACCCAGTTGGGCATCGGCGGGCTGGCGACCGACGGCGGTGGCTCTGCAACGGTGCACTTGGGCATCGAGTCTGCCCAGGTCGCCGGCGTCGCCGGCGGCTGGCGGCTTCATCTGGTCGGCACCGCGGTGACGAACAGCCAACGCTCACCTCAAGGGCGACAGGGCAGCCTCGTTCTGTACGCCGACGGCACACCGTTGCAGACGTGGCCGTTGACCAGCAACGACTTCGACCTCACTACGCAGGTGCCCGCGACCAGGATCGGAAGATTCACCGACCTCAGCCTGGTGGCGCTGTCGGACGGCGCCGGTTGTAACACTGGGCTCCAGACAACTCTGGCGATCGATCCTGCTTCGACTCTGACGACGTCGTCCTCGACCCGCGGCACCTCGACCTTCACGCGATTGCCAGCCGCGCTGCAGCCCAGATACGTGCTCGGATCCCCGAGCGACGACGCCAGCGCTGTTGCCGATTCGGTGACCGTGGCAGTCGCGCTGCAGCGGCTGAGTCCCGGGACCGCCCTGACACCGCAGTGGCAGCCCGGCCTCGAGCAGGCGCTGCAGTCCCGGCTCCCGGCGGTGTTGCTGGTCGGCGACCAGCCGCTGCCTGATGTCCCAGGACTTCCGCTCCGCTTCAGCCGGACCAGCATCACGGTCCCTGACGGCAGACGGTTGCAGACGACCGTCGACGCTGCCGCGCTGCAACTGACGACATCGAACAGTCGTACCGTGCTCGTCGAGCAGGCGAGTTCCGAAGCCGGTGAACGCGGGCTGATCACCTGGCTGCAACGACCGGACAGCCTGGCCGGGCTGACCGGAGTCGGTGCAGTCCGCTCGGCCGATGGCACCGTCAAAACCTTCGGAGCAGTCAGCGATCCTGGCGTCGCCGAATCGACCCGTACCGACTCGACATCGGTCGGAATACCGACCACCTGGGTGGCGGCGATCGGCGGGGCCGTCGGAGGTGCCGTCATCGTGGGCGCGGCGTTGTTGATCATCCTCCGGGTTCGCCGTCGCGGGGGTCCGTCGGCCAAGACGAGCCGCGATGGCCGCACCCGCTGACGTTGTCGACGCGACGCCGACGTGGTGGCAGTCGGTCAACCGGTCGCTGGGCAGCCTGACACTTCGCTGGCTGGTGTTGGTGGTCGCCTCGGTCGTCGCCTTCAGGTCCAGCATTGCGTCGATCGCCAACAGTGTCAGTCAGGATCTCGAGCTCAGCTACGTCCCGGTGGTGGTGATCTACGCGATCTTCGCAGCCACCGCGACCGTCCGGGCCGGACGTCCCCGGATCGAGATTCACGACCGGGAGACCGATGTCATCGTCGGCGGCATCACGCTGGTCCTGGCAGTGGTCGCCACCAGCCTGCTCGCGCCGACGCTGAACACCGGCTATCGGATGTGGCGGGTGGATCTGCTCATGATGTGGATCTTCATCGGAAGTGCCGGGGTGCTGCTCTTCGGGTTGCGCCGGGTGTTCCAGTACCGCTGGGCCTGGGCGACGCTTGGTCTCATCTGGCCGCTGCCGTCCCGCCTGGTCCGCTACGTGCTCGGCGACGGCAGCCTGCGCTGGGGCGCGGGTGTCCAACTCCTGGTGATCATCCTGCTCCTGATGGGCGGACGCCGGTCGGGCGAGCGCCGGTGGTGGGTCGCCCCGGTGCTCGGAGCAGCTGCCGGTGCCCCGTTCATCCTGCTCAACCCCGATCGGGTGAGTTTCCTGGTCGTCGTGCCAGCCCTGGTCGCGATGGCGGTCGGAGGGTCGGTGTGGGTGTGGCGCTGTCGGGACCAGCGGCCGCACGGCATCGCGGCGCCCGCGGTGGCTGCGCCTCGGTTCGGTGCGCTCCTGATCATGGTGGTCGCGGGGATTGCAACGGTCGTGATCCCACCGCTGCCGCCGCTGCAGGAGCCGACCGTGTTGCCGGCGGACGGTCCGCACCGGGAGCCGGGGTCCTTGATCCCGGCCGGCTGGCGGCAGATCGATCGGCAGGATTATCCCGATCAGAGCACCTACTTCGGTGTGAATGCGAGCTGGGTTCGTTACAAGGTGCAGGCGATCGGACCGCACACGGGCCCGGAAGCGGTCGACGCCGAGGGCCGACACCGGGAGATGGTCATCGACGTGCTGACCACGCAGAAGCAGCACAGCTTCGACCTCTTTCCGATCGGCACCACCTATCCGATCAGCCGGCTCGAGTTGTCGCCCGCCACGCGTGTTGATCTTGGTGACGGTGTCACCGGCCAGCTCTATGCGGCTGTGGATCCGCAGAAGCTGCTCGCCTGGAGCATGTTGACCTTCACGATCTCACTACCGGCCGACCGCGCCGTCCGCCATCCGGACCCGGACGGGCCACCCGTACTGACCCAGCGGATCACGCTGCTGCTCGTCGATGATCATCGTCCGAGCGCACAATTCCCCAAGCCCGCGCACGCGCTCCTGGACAGCTTCCGAGCTGTCCTGACATCGGTCCTGCGGGGCCAGGCCCAGGTCCAGGTCCCGCAGATCAAGAACGCCGACCTTCTCGAGACCGCCGGTCGGCAGGAACTGGCCCAGCGTGTTGCAGGTGCCCGATGAGCACGCGCCCCGGCGCCGCCAGCGTCCCCGACGATGCTCTGGTCGAGGCAGTGGACGGGCTGCGTCGGAGGGATCCGTTGGCCAGCGCAGCGACGGTATTCGTACCGTGGCAGACCCGTACGCTGCTGGTCGCCGCTGCGTTGCTGATCGCGGGACTGGTGCTGCTGCCTGGGGCGACGGTGGTCATCGTGACCGCGGCTGTCGCGGTGCTGTATCTGGCCACGATGGTGCAGCGCGTCCTGTTGTTCGTCGCCGGGCTGGACGAGCGGACGATCCTGACGGTCTCCGAAGCCGAGGCCCGTGAGTTGGCTGATGATGATCTCCCGCGCTACACCGTGCTGGTGCCCGCCTACGGTGAGCCCGAGGTCATCGGGCAACTGCTCGAACACCTGGGGGCATTGGAGTATCCGGCCGACAAGCTCGAGATCCTGGTCCTGCTCGAAGCGGACGACACCGCCACGGTCGAAGCCGCGCAGGCGGCCGGAGTCGAGTCGCCGATGCGGCTGATCCTGGTGCCGCCTGCCGAGCCGCGGACCAAACCGAAGGCCTGCAACTACGGCATGCAGTTCGCGACCGGCGAGATCATCACGATCTACGACGCCGAGGACATCCCGGACCCGCTGCAGCTGCGACGTGCGGTCGTGCTGTTCCGCCGCGACCCCGGACTCGCCTGCATCCAGGCACGGTTGGCCTTCCACAACAGCGACCAGAATCTGCTGACCGGGTGGTTCGCGGCGGAGTACGGCCTGTGGTTCCGGTATCTGCTGCCGGGTTTGGCATCGCGCCGTTGGCCGGTGCCACTGGGTGGCACCTCCAACCACCTGCAGGCGAAGGTTCTTGCTGAAGCCGGTGGCTGGGATCCGTACAACGTCACCGAGGACGCCGACCTCGGACTGCGGCTGGCCCGGCGCGGCTATCGGACCGGTGTCCTCGAATCGATCACCTGGGAGGAGGCCAACAGCGACGCCATCAACTGGATCCGGCAGCGTTCCCGTTGGTACAAGGGTTATCTGCAATCCTGCCTGGTGGCGCTTCGCCGCCCCAGGAACGCCCTCCGTGTGATCGGATTGCGTGGCACCGTCGCCATGACCCTGTTGCTTGCCGGCACGCCGATCGCTGCGGCCTCGAATCTGATCTTCTGGCTGGTGGCGTTCATCTGGCTTCTCGGCCAGCCCGCCGCGATCGCAGTCGCCTACCCGGCACCGGTGTATTACATGGCCCTGACCAGTTTCGTGATCGGTAACGTGCTCGCCCTCTACAGCACGCTGCTCGGTGCTCGCGCCGGTGGTGACACCAATCTGCTGATGGCCTGTCTGCTCACCCCGCTGTACTGGATCCTGATGGCGATTGCTGCTCTCAAGGGGATCTGGCAGCTGCTGGTCCGCCCCTCCTATTGGGAGAAGACCGTCCATGGGCTGGACGGGCAGGACGACGAACGGACCGGGCACGATCGTGATCATGAATCCGAGTCGGCGGTGCCGTCATCGTGAGCGCCGGTCAACTGCTGAGGAACGACGATCCGATCCGTGCCGTACGGGGCTACCGGATGGTCTGGGTCGTCGTGATGTCGGTCTGCTACATCGCCGTGGGCCTTTGGCTGTCCTATGGCAAGGGTGTGATTCTCGGCGATGCACTCAGCCGGGTCGCGGATGCGCGCTTCGTGTTGTTTAGCCGGGATCCGCATCTGGCGGCCATGGGCTTCGTCTTCACACCGCTGACCACTTTCCTGGAGCTGCCGCTGGTTGCGGTGATGGAGCACTGGCCGAGTCTGCTGGCTCACGACGTCCCCGGGATCGTCGTGTCGGCTATCGCTATGAGCCTTGCGGTGTTGCAGATCGCCGGGACGTTGCGCGATCGGCGGGTGGGATCCGGGTGGATCGTGGCGGTCTGTGCCATGGTGGCTCTGCATCCCATGATCGTCTTCTATGCCGCCAACGGCATGAGCGAGGCGCTTTTCCTGCTCTTCATGGCGATCTGTACGCGCGGTTTGCTGCGGTGGATGGCTTCCGACGACGTCCATGATCTTGCTCTGGTCGGTATCGGGCTGGCTCTCGGCTTTCTGGTCCGGTACGACGCGCTCGCGGTGGGGATCGGCTCTGCCGTCCTGGTCGCCGGCACGACGTTGTGGCGGACGCGTTCGACGCTGCGGATGCGCGCACATGCGATGGCTATGGATGTCGCGATCGTCGTGGCGCCGATCGTGACAGCCTTCCTGCTGTGGAGCGCTGTCAGCTGGTTGACAACGGGCGATGCCCTGGCGCAGTTCACCTCCGACTACGGCAACACCACGATCCTGGCCCTGTCCGGCGGAGCCGGTCACGATCCGTTGTATCGGGCCGGATTCGAGATCGTCGAATGGCTCGCGCTGGAGCCGATGATTTTCGTGATCATCGCCGTCGCGGCGGTGTGGACCGCGGCGCGTCGGGTCCCGGACGCATTGCCCGCACTCGTCGTCTACGGGGCCGTGCTCGGATTTCAGGCATTCTCCTACTTCCGTGGCGACACGTTCGGCTTCCTGCGGTTCGCGATCACTGTGGTCCCGCTCGCCGGCACGCTCGTCGGCATGCTCAGACCTCGTCAGGGCCTGTTGTTCAGCCGACGTGCGGGTCCGGCCGCCCACCTCCAGGGTTCCGACCATGAGCTGAGCCGGTCCCGCCGGCTGGCCAGCTGGGCGGCGGTCGTGGGACTACTGCTGCCCGGCGTAGTGATCGCGCCCTTGACGATGTCGAAGCCGCAGATCGCGAACCAGGAGTACGCCGCCACCATCTCCGTGCTGGGGATGCCGGCGTCCCCGCAGGTCGGTTTGGAGGTGGAGACACAACAGCGGACCTTCCGGACCGAGCGCGATGTCGCCCGTTACCTTGACGGCCAACATCTGCCGCCAGGCTCCGTCATCACCGACACGCTGTTCGGCTACGCCGTCGTGGCGGCGTCCAGTAACCCGCGGCAGTTCGTCATCCCCAGTGACAGTGATTTCGTCAACGCGCTCAATGATCCCGCCGCCCACCACGTCCGCTATCTGTTGACGGTCCCGGACAGCGGCCGGGGGACCACCGACGCGGTCAACCGCCGATATCCGACCATCTACGCCAACGGTGCCGACGCCGGGATCCTGGAGCTCGCATTTCCCAACAGCGGCAGCGATCAGCCGGATTACCGTCTCTATCGGGTCCGAGCGACCGCCTGAGCACATCCGGGTCTGCGCCGCCAACAGGTCCCGACCACCGGCAGCGATCCCTTGATCTTCGTCTCTTCGGCCTCCGTCGTGCTGCAGCGGGTCTTGTGAATCCTGTTGGTCTCGGTGATCGTGGATCCATGCAACCCGGGGAGGCAGTCCGATGTCGGTGATCGAGACGCGGCTGCAGCAAGCCGGGATCGTGCTTCCGGGACCTGCCCAGCCGCCACCGGGATTCGAGTTCTCGTTCGCCTGGGTCCGGGTCCGCGGCAGCCGGGTCCTGGTCTCGGGCCACTCGCCACAGCGACCTGACGGGACTTTCCCGGGACCGTTCGGCAAGGTCCCGAGCGAGGTGTCGATCGAAGACGCTTCGGCCGCAGCGCGCGCGACGCTCGGCCCGATCCTGGCCAGCGTCCAGCGGGCAATCGGCGATCTTGATCGGATCTCCGCCTGGCTGTCGGTGACCGGCATGGTCAACGCCGATGCGGGCTATCCGCAGACCACCAACGCGATCAACGGATTCTCCACGGCCGTCCTGGAGATCTTCGGGGCCGAGGTCGGAACCCACGCCCGGACCGCTGTCGGGCATTCCGCGCTTCCGCTCAACAACGCAGTGGTGATCGGCGCGGAGCTCGAGATCGACGCCAAGATGGTTCCATGACCCCGCTCACCGGATCGATGACCCAGGCACCCGGCTTCTCCCGTACGCGACTGGGCAACGCCGTCATCACCACTGTCTACGACGGCGCATTGCCCATACTCGCGACATCGATGCACGACGAGGACCCGGAGCGGATCAGAGAACTGCTCGCCGACGAGTGTCTGCCGCCCGACGGTGAGGCCCTGACCGCCGTCAACACCTTTCTCTTCGAGTCCGGCGGACGGTTGGTGTTGGTCGACGCCGGCGTCGGGACCGCGTTCGGCCCAGGCACCGGACACCTGATGGCCAATCTCGAAGCCGCCGGTGTCCACCCGGCCGATGTCGATGACATCCTGATCACGCATCTGCACGCAGACCATGTCTACGGCGTGCTTGCGCCCGGCGGAACCCCGGCCTTCCCGCGGGCGATCGTCCGCGCAGCTACCCTGGAAGCCGATTTCTGGCTGGATCCGCAGGCCTGTCCAGAGATCAACGTCGGCCCTCCGCAGACCCACCAGCGCGCCGTCGAGGCATTGGCTCCCTATCGCGCGTCCGGCCGATTCCAGACCTTCGCCTACGGCGAGCAGCCGGTGCCGGGAATCACGGCCGTCGACCTGCACGGCCACACTCCTGGCCATGCCGGCTATTTGCTCGACGCCGGCGCCACCGGGGTGTTGTTCTGGGGTGACATGGTGCACAACTATGCGGTGCAGTTGCCGGCTCCGCATGTCGTCGTCTCCATGGACAACGACCGGTCCACCGCGCACCGGACCCGCGCCCGCGCACTCGACGAGATCCATCGCAACGGTTGGGTAGCCGGCGGAACGCATCTGCCGTTCCCGGGCCTGGGTCGGGTCCAGGTCGGTCATGCCGGCGGGTTCCGCTGGGTGCCGGCGCCGTACCGTCCGGTCTAGGCTGCAATCCCGAGCAATCATCACTCGCCTGGCGCACGGGGCTGCGCAAATCACCTGATACCGGTGGCGTTCGAACAAGCCTGGGGCCATTCTCGAGCCTTAGCGTGGGTGTCCCAACATCCAGACAGATCCATAGGGGGCAATGTGCCGGACGGTTCGCAACTCAAGGTCGCCATCGTCGGTCTTGAGTTCGGCGCAGAGTTCATCCCGATCTACCAAGCACATCCGGACGCCGAGCTGTACGCGATCTGCCAGCGCTCGGCTGATCATCTGGATGAGGTCGGTGACCGCTTCGGCGTCCCGGTCCGGTATCGCAGCATCGCCGATCTGCTGGCCGATCCGGTGATCGACATCGTGCACATCAACACCCCGCTGCAGAACCACGCCGATCACGTCGTCGCCGCGCTGCGGGCCGGCAAACACGTAGGCTGCACCATCCCGATGGGCACCAGCGTCGAGGACTGTCGCCGGATCGTCGAGACCCAGCGCGAGACAGGCCTGACCTACATGATGATGGAGACCGTCATCTACTCGCGTGAGTTCCTGTTCGTCCAGGATCTCTACCGGACCGGCCAGTTGGGCCGGCTGCAGTTCCTGCGGTCCTCCCATCAGCAGGACATGACCGGATGGCCGTCCTACTGGGACGGGATGCCACCGATGCTCAACGCGACGCACGCCATCTCGCCGGTGCTGGCCCTCGGGAACTTTCAGGCGGAGTCGGTGCAGTGCGTGGGGTCCGGCTCGGTGTTCGACCGGATGAAGACGGCGTATGACTCCCCCTTCTCGGTGGAGAGCGCGCACATCCGGCTGAAGGACACCGACATCGCGGCCGAGGTCACTCGAAGCCTGTGGGCGGTCGCGCGGGAGTATCGCGAGAGCTTCGATGCTTACGGCTCGATCCGGGCCTTCGAGTGGGAGCAGACGCACGGCGATCGACACGTCCTCTATCTCGGTGAGGAGCCGGAGCGGATCGACATCCCGGACTATGCGGGCCGCCTCCCGGAGCCGATCCGATCATTCACCCAGGCCGGCGTCTACACCGACGAAGGCGATGCCGCCCATCGCTCCTTCATCCAGGGCGGCGGCCACGGCGGCTCGCATCCGCATCTGGTCGAAGCGCTGCTGGCCGCTGTGCGCGGCGAGCGTCAGGCCTATCCGGACGCGGTGCGAGCCGCGAACATCACCTGCACCGGAATCCTGGCGCACCAGTCGGCACTCCAGGGCGGCGAGCGCATCCCGCTCCCGGACTGGACCATAACCGAGGACGACGAACCGCTGTTGATCGATCTTGACCAGAATGTCGAGCCGCCGTGGGCCGGTCTCCAACCGGACCAGGAAGGAACGACACCGTGAACCTGATCGGACTCAGCTCCTTCGTGCTGGCCGCGCCGTTCACCGAGGAATCGCTGCCGCTGCTCAAGGATGCACGGACATACGGCTACGACCTGGTCGAGGTGTCGATCGCCGACCTCGGATCGATCGACCCGCAACGGCTCAAGGCAGCCGCCAGGGACTGTGGCCTGGCGTTGCGGATCGCCGGCGACTTCGGCCCGGAACGCAATATCTCCTCCGACGACGCGCGGGTGCGGTCGACCGGCCTGGATTACCTGCTCGGCTGCCTGGAGTTCGCGGCTGCCGCCGGTGCCGATGTGGTGGCCGGACCGATGTATTCAGCGGTCGGCAGTCACGGCCTACTGGACCCGGCGGCGCGGCGGCAACGGCTGGCCTGGGCGGCCGAGAACCTCGCGATCGCGGCCGACCGAGCCGCGACCCTGGATCTGCGGCTGGCGCTCGAACCGCTCAACCGCTTCGAAAACAACCTGATCAACACGGTCGACCAGGGCCTGGAGCTCTGCGATGCGGTCGGCAGTGGCCGGGTCGGACTGGCCCTGGACACCTTCCATATGAACATCGAGGAGAAGGGCATGGCCACCGCGATCCGTGCGGCCGGGCCCAGGATCTTCAGCTTTCAGGCATCGGAGAACGACCGCGGCACACCCGGCAGCGGCCATGTGCCCTGGCCCGCTGTCTTCGGCGCGCTCCGCGCGGCGGACTACGCGGGCCCGGTCATCGTCGAATCCTTCCGCAGTGACTCGATCCCGCTGGTGAACGCCCTCGCGCTGTGGCGGCCGGTCGCCGAGTCGATGGAGGAGCTGGCGCGGCAATCCCTGGACTTCGTACGCGATCAGCTGCGCCGATCCGATCGCGCATCGACTGCCGATCACGTGTCCGAGAAAGAGTGAACAACCCTATGACCGACCAGCCGACAGCCGACGCGATCGACGATCCTGACCTGGTGCTCGGCATCATGCGCTTCGGCACCGCTACCGACGAGCAGACGGCCTTCACCTTGCTGGACGCCTACCTGGACGCCGGCGGCGTCTGGCTCGACACTGCCGATTGCTACTCCTACTGGGCCGACCCGGAGGGCCGGTCGGGGCAGAGCGAGGCGGTCCTCGGACGTTGGCTGAGCGCTCGTCCCGGTGCCCGGGACAGGATCCGGATCGCGACCAAGGTCGGCTGCGTCCCAGTGCCCCGGTCGGTGAATCCGGCCGGAACCGAGGGCCTGTCGGCGGAGGTGATCGAGGCCGGGATCACCGGGAGTCTGGCACGGATGCGAACTGATCATGTCGATCTCTACTGGGCCCATCGGGACGATCTCGCCGTCCCGCAGGAGGAGACCGTCGGCAGTTTCCTCGGCCTGATCGCCGACGGCCGGATCTCCCGCTGGGGCTACTCAAATGCCGCGTTGTGGAGGTTCGAGCGAGCCCGCGGCATCGCCCTGTCTGCCGGTGGCACGCCACCGACCGCGATGCAGCTGCGGTATTCCTATCTGCAACCGCGGCCTTTCGTCCGCGATCACATCCATGATCATCGCTACGGCTGGGTGACCGATGAGACGCTGAATTACGCCAGCTGCAATCCGGGCACCGGCATCTGGGCGTATTCGTCGCTGCTCAACGGCGCGTACGACCGCTCGGACAAGCCGATCAACGCGGCGTACGACCATCCCGGGAACACTCGGCGGCTCGCCGTCCTCGAGCGGCTGGCCAAGGAGCTAGGACTGAGCCGGACCGAGTTGGTGATCGCCTGGATGTCCAACTCCCGGCCCAAGGTCGCCCCGATCGCCGGTGTGAGCACCCTGGAGCAGTTGGAGGAGGCGCTGCGCGGAAGTCGCCTCCGGTTGCCCGAGGACGTCATGGCCCAGCTCGACGAGCCATGGTGAGCGCCGTTCTGGTGTCCGGCGGCGGGCGCTACGCCGACCGGTGGCATGACTACGCCGCCACCTCGGCCGAGTTGGCCGGACTGCTTTCCGAGGCTGGTGTCCAGACGGCGATCATGGACGACGTCGACGCCGCGTTGGCCGGACTCGACCAGGGCACCGACTTGTTGATCGTCAATGCCGGCGAGTGCGCAGATCCGGATCACGGAGATCCGGCACCGGCGGCTCGGCAGCGTCTGCGGCGATATCTGGCGAGTCGTCGTCCCGTGCTTGCGCTGCACTCGGCGGCGTCCGCCTTCACCGACGTACCGGAGTGGGAGGCGGCGATCGGGGCGCGCTGGATTCCCGGCACCACCTGGCACCCCGAGCACGGCCCGGCCACGATCGAGGTGCGCACGGGGCATCCGATCGTCGACGGTGCGGATGACTTCGTGATCGTCGACGAGCGGTACACCGACCTGAGAGTCGCCGACTGGGTGGATGCGTCGGCCCTCCATCGGCTGGACGGTGTGGTCCATCCTCTGATCTGGGCGGCAGAAGCCGACGGTCGGCGCGTCGTCTACGACGCGCTCGGGCACGACGTGCACTCGATCCGGACGCCGGACCACCGCGCATTCCTGGAACGAGCGGTGCGGTGGCTGACAACCTGACGGCGGAGTGAAGGGTGAGGGGTCCGACATGCTGAGCCGCTCGGAGAGCTTCCAGCACCGGGATGAGTTGCTGGCCCGACTCGCTCCGCCTATCCAGTTCAACGAGCTCTTCGACTACCTGCGCGGCGTGCACTTCTTCGCCAAGAACACAGCAGGGGAGATCCTGTTCGCCTCCGTCGGGCTGGCGCGGCTGTATGGCTTCGACTCTGAGACCGAGTTCATCGGGTGCACCGACTTCGACGTCCTCCCGGTCGGTCTGGCCCGCAAGTTCCGCCGTGACGACGTGGAAGTCATGACGACCGGTCGTCGGCTGCTCGGTATCGTCGAGTTGTTTCCCAATCCGCAAGGCATTCCCGATTGGTATCTGACCAACAAGCTTCCGCTGCGGGACGCCGACGGCACCGTGCTCGGCCTGATGGGATCGATCCAGACCCACCGCGACGCAACCGAGCAGGCGCATCCTCCGTTCGGGATCGACATCGCCGTGAGCCGGATGCGCGAGAACCCGAGCGAGAATCTCTCCATCCGCGAGCTGGCCGCCCTCTGTTCGATGTCGGTCCGGCAGTTCGAGATCAGATTCAAAGAGGTTTACCGTCTTTCGCCGCACCAGTTCCGCATCCGGCTGCGGGTGATGAATGCCTGCGAGAACCTGCGCAATACCGACCTGCCGATCGCCGATGTCGCGACCGTGGCCGGCTTCTACGACCAAAGCGCACTGGCCCGGCACTTCGAGGCTGTTATGGGCTACAGCCCGCGGCAGTACCGCAGACGCTTCACGCTCGGCTGACCCTCGCTGAGTCTTGTAACGGTCAGCCTGCCCGGCGTGCGCATTCTTCCTCTTGTGGGAAGCAAACGACCAAGCGTCCCGCGTACGGCCTTGACTAGTTTCGGAGCAAAGCGCGAGCTCCACGACTCAATCAGGGGAAAGACATCATGACTCACAGGCGAGCATATTCCGCGGCATTGGCGGTCCTGGCCAGCGCCGCCATCGCTCTTTCGCTCATCGGCTGTTCCTCAGACAATTCGTCCGGGAGTGGCGGGACCACGACCCTCACCTATTTCGCGTGGGACACCAAACCGTTGATGCAACCGTTGATGGATGAGTTCGAGAAGGAAAACCCGACCATCAAGATCGACTATTCGTTCGCGCCACCACAGGAGCAGTACAACGCGACGCTGCAGAAGCGCATCCTGTCGGGAACCGCAGCGGATGTTTACATGATCGACGGCGAGAACCGGACCGCGCTGATCGACAACCACGACGTCACCGACCTGACCGACAAGCCGTTCATGAAGAACATCCAGAACGGCGGGCACGGCAACGGCTACGACGCCAACGGTCACGTCTACGGCATGAATGTCTCGTCGTGGGGCAACGGTCTGGTCATCAACATGAAACTTGCCAAGGAGGCAGGCATGACTGAGCCGCCCAAGACCTGGGCGGAGTTGCTGCAGCTGTGCCAGAAGTTCAAGGACATGGGCGTGACCCCGGTCGAGGAGGCCCTGAACGGGAACGTCTCGCCGATCCTGGCCGCTCTGGTCGGCGCGGAATTCGCCCAGGAGGGCGGCGACCCCGACGCCGCCATCTTCAGTGGCAAGAGCACCTTCGCCGCCCAATGGACCAAGCCGCTGCAGACCTACAACGAGCTGTACCAGCACGGGTACGCGACCAAGGCCAGTGTCTCCATCGACCCCTCCGAGATGGTGAACGAATTCGCCAACGGCAAGGTCGCCATGATCGTCACAGGACCGGAGCAGGTAGCACCGATCCACGCTGCCGCGCCGGATCTCAAATTCGAGTACATGGCGGTGCCCGGTCCGGACGGCGGGCAGTTCTACGCCGGCTCCGCCTCCGCGTCGTACGCCATCAACCCGAAGGCCAAAGAGCCGGATGCCGCGGCCAAGTGGCTGGCATTCCTGTCCAGCGCGGAGGGCGCGAAGATGTACAACAAGCAGCTCAACGCGATCACGACCACGACCAACTTCAAGCCGACGGTCGATCCGTCGATCCAAACCATGGCTGACGGTATCCGCGCCGGCCACATCTACTGGCCGGTGATCGGCTGGAAGCGGGACCAGCAAGCGCTGTCGAACACGCTCGTCGCCGAGCAGCAGCAGCTGGCGCTCGGCCAGTTGTCACCGGCGCAGGTCGCAGCCGGCCTGGACGCGAAACTGAAGCAGCTCGGCTGATCGGCGATGACAGCCGCAACTGACGTGATCACCAACGTTGACGGCACTCCGGCCCGCGGTTCCGACGCCCGCGGGCCGGTGCGTCGGCTGCCCTGGCGAAGTAGCGCATCATCGGTGATCATCTACGGACCGATCATCGCGGTGCTGGTGGTGCTGTTCCTGATACCGCTGGGCCAATCCATCTATTACAGCTTCACCGACTTCAACGGGTATTCGACCACCGCGAAGTTCGTCGGCCTGAAGAACTATGCGAGTGTCTTCGCCGATCCGTCGCTGCGGGCAGCGCTGTTCTTCACGATCGTGTACACCTTCGCCACCGTGATCATCGTGACGATCGTCGCGATCCCGCTGGCGGTGATCTTGGACCAGAAGTTCCGCGGCCGCAACTTCGTCAGATCGATGCTCTTCTTCCCGGCCATTCCGAGCGTCGCCATTCTCGGCCTGGTATGGAGTTTCATCCTGTCTCCGCTGGCATCGGGAATGCTGAATGCGATCTTGCACGCGCTCTTCGGGTTGGCCCCGGTCCCGTGGCTGTCGGATCCGTTGCTCGCCCGTGGCTCGGTGATCTTCGTCGCCGTCTGGGCCCAGGCCGGGTGGCACGCGGTCCTGTATCTGGCCTACCTGCAGTCGATACCTCGCGACTACTACGAGGCGGCCATGATCGACGGTGCGTCGACCCGCCAACAGTTCTTTTACATCACGTTGCCGCTCCTGATGCCGGCTATGTTGATCAGCCAGGTGCTGCTGACCACCGCGGGCCTGAAGGTCTACGACCTGCCGTTCACCCTGACCAAGGGTGGCCCCGGTTACGTAACTTTCACGATCACCCAGGGGATCCTGCAGAACGGACTGACGCTGGGCCAGGTCGGTCAGGCCTCGGCGCTATCCGTACTGTTCATGGTTTTCGTTATCGCTGTCCTGGTCACTCAGATGGTTCTGTCGCGACGTGCCGAGGGACGGGTGCTATGAAGAGATCCCGTCGACGCAGTGTCGTACTGAGCATCGTCATGATTGCGGTTGCGTGCCTGGTAGGGCTGCCGTTCTATTACATAGTCGTCAATACGCTGAAAACACCGGAGCAGAGCGGGCGATCGCCACTCGGCCTGCCGACCAAGCTCTACACCGAGAACTACACAGGCGTTTTCCACACGATCCCGATCGTGCAGAGCTTTCTGAACACGGTATATGTCACGGCGGCAGCCGTAGCCCTCATGCTCTTGATCGGTTCCTTGGCGGCGTTCGGCATGGTGCTCAGTAAAGCGCGGCTGACCCGCTTACTGGGAGCGGCATTGCTGATCGGGTTCGTGGTGCCATTCCAGACCACGCTCATTCCGCTTTACCAGGACCTGGCGAAAGCTCATCTGGTGGACTCGCTGAACGGTCTCATAGTGATTTATGCCGCCGGAGCGATCTTCTGCTATTTCCTCATCCAAGGCTATATGAGGACGATTCCGAACGAGATCATCGAGGCAGCACGGATAGACGGAGCAGGACCGTTTCGGATCTACTGGAGCATCATGTTGCCGCTGATCCGCCCGATCTTGGTCACCGTTGGCGTCTTCCAGACGATGTGGGTCTGGAATGACTTCCTGACGCCGCAGGTCTTCATCAGCTCTCCCACGAAGAGCACTCTGGTACTTCAGGTCTACACGGCAGTAGGCGAGTTCGCGGTCAATTGGCCGCTCTTCATGACGATGACCGTCATTGTGCTGGTGCCCATGGTCATTTTCTTCCTTCTGATGCAGCGGCATATCGTCAGCGGACTGGTCAGCGGTGGCGTGAAGGTCTGACCTTGCCCGACGACGGCTACGCCCCTCGGTCGCGTCCTCGGCTGCGGCTGCCACCTAGTGCCGGTGCGACGGAGATCACATCGAGATTTCCTAATCAGGACATGTCCAAATCGGACACACTCATGCTAATGTCTGACACGTCAGATGATCTGAGCGGCTGGGACAGCGCTTCGTCTGGAGCTGGGTATGGCCGCGCGGCTGCGCGTCGGGTGCTTCGCAGCGCCGTACCCGTGGTACTCGTGTGGGCCGCCCGAACGGAGAATTCGGGGGAATTCGTCGGGCGGCCCGCCGAACCCGCCAGCCATCGGCTGGCGACCTGAACTCTCGCGTCCCAACATGCGGCTCCCGCGACCTCATCGGCGCCGGGGGAACGCCCGTAGTCGCGGGAACCTTAACCTTGGGTTACCCGACCGGGTTGCCGGTACTCAGCCCGAACTCAGCCCAAGGACTCAAAGACCGGGCCCCTGCGCGCCGTGGCAGGTCTCGATCTCCTCACCGCCCGCCGGATCGTGGACGAGGATCTGGGCCGGTTCGGTGAGCAGCGCCATGATCCTTGCCGCGTGGATGGCCTCGTCCCGGGTTTGGTACGGACCTTTGAACAGCGCGCCGACTCGGACCACACGCCAAAGTCCGTCCTGCGGCATGACGTGGAATCGGGCAAGTGACACGGGTGAATCTCCGGCGACGGGTTGAGACGGTTGGGACATCCATCATCGTTCCAAGCCCGGAACTCCGTGGGCGCGCTGCGAGACTCGTGCCCAAAGTCCCTAAGTGCTCAGCATCACAAACCCTCTGCGGCCAGAGCGGCATCCACGGCGTCGGCGATCTCGTCGTCGGTCTTGCCGTCCTCTCGTAGTCTGGTGAACAATCTGACCAGGTCGAGGTCGGTCTTCTCGTAGCGATCGGTCCAGTCCTCCTGGTCCATCCGCCAGTATCCGCACGTGGTGTAGCGGCTGGAGGGTGCGTGCAGCTCATGGCGCAGATGGCGTCGTGCCAGCCGCGCCGGTGTCGCCTCGGCAGCAACCCAGACGTGAGTGCCGGGGGCCGGGTCGGCCTCGGCCACGACGAGGTCCAGGACCCGGCTCGGCCTCGGTGTCCCGTAGCCGGCCACGTGCCAGTTGACACTGATCCGTGGGTCGGTGGGGAGCTCGATCATGTCGGCCGGGGTCGGGACCTCGAGCCACACCTCGGCGCTGCAATCGGGTCCAAGGGTCTGGAGGATCCGTCCCACCGCAGGAAGCGCGGGCAGATCGCCGAAGAGCTGCACGCGGTGGTCGTCCGGGTCGGGGCGGTAGCGGGCGTGCGGTGCCGACAGCCCGACCACCGCACCCGGTCGTACGTGTCGCGCCCAGTCGGCCGCGATGCCGCGCGTGTGCAGCGCGAATTCGACGACGACCTGGCTGGTCAGGGGGTCGTGACGCCGGACCGTGTAGGTGCGGCTCGGTGCCTCTCCGTCCGGATAATCCCAGCCCTTGTCCGTCACCACCGGGAGCGGCGGCTTCGTGTCGCCAGGGCGGGGAAGGATCACAGAGATCGACTCGTCCGGGGAGCCGGTACTGGAGAAGTTTCGCAGGTCTTCGCCGCCGAAGCTCACCCTGACCAGGCGCGGGCCGAGCCACTGCACCTTGATGACGCGGGCGTGGAAGAAGTCAGTCACAGCGATTCCCCGAGCAGGGGGGTGGATGTCGGTGACGGCCGCGTCGGGGCGGGTGTCATGCCTGGTTCTTCGTGCAGATCGAGGAGACGACGTCCAGCAGGGCGGACGCGATGCCATAGCTGGCAGGGAAGAACAGATCGGTCGTGTAGACACGGCCGGCCTTCACCGCCGGAAGGCTGGTGAAGAGCGACTGCTTCTTCAGCAGCGGCACGCTCGCAGTGTTGGTGATGATGATGTCGGTCTTGGCCAGCTTGGCCAGCTGTTCGAGCGAGTACTGGACGTAGCCGCTGGTCTGCGTGCCACCGGCGCCGAGCCGGACACCGGCGTGGGCCAGTACCTTCCCGTGCGAGGAGTTCGCGCTGTAGAGATCCCAGACGCCCTTGCTGCAGTCGATCAGGTCCCAGGTAGTCCGGGAGAGGACATCGGCATAGTTGGACTTGATCATCGCCGCCTTGGCGTTGTACTTGCCCTGCAAGGATTTCAGCTGTGCCGTCCTGCCCAGTGCGGCGGCCGTGTTGGCAGCGAGATCCGGCCAGTTGCCGGCCGCCTGTTCCCAGGTGAACAGGGCGGTAGGGGCGATGGCCTCGAGCTTGGCATACGGGGCTCGCTGCTGTTTGGCGTCCGCCCAATCGTCGCCGATGATCAGGTCCGGTCGCAGCGAGGCGATCTCTTCCAGTTGGAGATCGGTGCCGTTGTCGATCTTGGGAACACCCTTGAGGGCGGTGTCATACGCCGGGAAGCTCGGTACATACGTCGTGCGGCCGACGGGCGTGATGCCGAGGTCGAGCAGGGTGCACACCTCCGGGAAGTCGACGGGGACGATGCGGTGCGGATCAGCCGGCACCTGGACAGCACCATGGATGGTCTGCACCTGCCGGTCGCCCGAGGTCTTGCCCGACGTTGCGCTGGACGCTTTGCCGCCGGAGCAGGCCGCCAAGCCGAGGACCGTCGCGGTCGCGAGGCCGCTGGTCAGAAGCCCACGACGGGTCAGACTGGTGGGAGTCATTCGGCATCCTTCATCTGGGTGTTGATCTTGGGAGTGTTGATCTTGGAGGTGCTGGTGTCGATCGGAGTGACGCTGCCGTGCCGGTCTGCCCGATTGCGGCGATGGATCGGCACGATCAAGGGGGTGTTGCTCTGCGGGTCGTCGATGACCTCGCACGGCAGCCCGAAGACCTCCTCGACCAGGCCGGCGGTCACGATGTCGGCCGGCGGACCCTGGGCGATGATCGCTCCCGCCTTCATCGCGATCAGATGGGTGGCGTATCGGCAGGCGTGGTTGAGGTCGTGCAGGACGGCGACGAGGGTGTAGCCCTGCTGCTCGTGGAGGTCGGCACAGAGGTCGAGGACGTCGATCTGGTAGGCGATGTCGAGGAAGGTGATCGGCTCGTCGAGCAGCAGGATGTCGGTCTGTTGGGCGAGTGCCATCGCCACCCAGACCCGCTGCCGTTGGCCGCCCGACAGTTCGTCCACGAAGCGATCCGCGAGCTCGCGGGTTCCGGTGGCCTCAAGCGCTTCCGTCACGATGCGTTCGTCGTCCCGCGACCATTGGCGGAGCAGCCTCTGGTGGGGATATCGGCCACGGGCGACGAGGTCGGCGACGGTGATGCCGTCGGGAGCGATCGGCGACTGGGGGAGCAGGCCCAGGCGACGCGCGACCTCCTTGGAGGGCAGCGATGTGATCGCTTTACCGTCCAGGTATGCGGCACCCGCGGTCGGCTTGATCATGCGAGACAGCGCACGCAGCAGGGTGGACTTGCCACAACCGTTCGCGCCGACGATGACGGTGAAGGAACGGTCAGGGACGACCACGTCCAGGTCGCTGCTGATCACCCGGTCGTCGTAGGCCAGGGTCAGGCCGTGCGCGTTCAGCCGGGACGCCACCGAGGGCCGCAGCCCGCTCTGGTCTGCTGCGCGATCGGTGTCGGCCGGGTCTTCTGCCGGAATGTCGGCTCGGGTGTCGGCTCGGATCTCGGCATTGGTCATGATCGTCCTGCTCTCAGTTCGTGGGCCAGGAGCCAGCAGAGGTAGCCGCCACCGATGACCCCGGTCATCACACCGACCGGCAATGCCGTCGACGGGATCACCCGTTGGGCGCCGAAATCGCTGGCAGACAACAGGAACGCGCCCATCACCGCCGCAGGTGTGATCAGTGGCCCGGAGGTCCGGATCAATCGCCGGCACAGTTGCGGCGAGGCCAGGGCGACGAAGCCGATCGGCCCGGCGGCGGCCGTCGCGGCGGCCGCGAGTGCCGTCCCGGTGATGATCAGCACCAGCCGGGTGCGCTCGACCGGGACGCCGAGCCCCTTGGCCGCATCGTCGCCCAACTCCATCCAGCTCAGGGCGCGGCCGACATAGACCGTGATCGGCGTCAGGATGATCAACGTGACCGCCAACGGGGTGACCACGTTCCAGCCGACTGCATTCAGGCTGCCGATCAACCAGACCTGCGCGTTCAGCGCGTCGTACAGACTGGCCCGGGTCAGCAGATAGGACGTGACCGAGGCGAGCATGGCACCGATGCCGATTCCGACGAGAATCAGCCGGTAGCCGGCGATCCTGCCCCGCCTGAGCGACAGGAGATACACCAGCATCGCCGTGATCAGACCGCCGATGATGGCGGCAACCGCGATGGCGAACTGGCCGCCGTGAAAGACCAGGATCTCCAGCACCGCTGCGGACGCGGCGCCACTGGTGAAACCGACGATGTCCGGGCTGCCGAGCGGATTGCGCGACAGGCTCTGGAAGACCGACCCGCTCATGCCGAGGGCCGCTCCGATCAGCAGTGCAGCGACCAGCCGAGGCAGTCGTAGAGTGATCACGATGAACGACTCCGCCCCGGAGCCGCGACCGACAAGGCTGTTGATCACCCCGCCGAGCGAGACCGGGTAGTCACCGGTGGTCAGGCTGAGAGCAGCGATGATCACGACCGCGACGCCGATGCCGCCGCAGACGATCAGCGTCCGGGGCTGCCAGCGCACCGAGATCGCGTCATGGCGGCTGCGGAACACCCGGCCGCGTAGGACCCCGCCAACAACGGAATCTTGTGTCCTACCGCCATCGGCTCGGTCCCTGGTGTCGATGCTGGTCACAGTTCGGGGATCCTTCGACGGCGGACGAGGGCGATGAAGACCGGTGCTCCGACGAACGCTGTGATGATGCCGACCTGGATCTCGCCGGGGCGGGCGACGATCCGTCCGAGGATGTCCGCCCCGATCAGCAGGATCGGGCCGAGCACCATCGAATACGGGAGCAGCCAGCGATGGTCGGGACCGGTGATCACTCGGGCGATGTGGGGGATGGTGAGCCCGACGAACCCGATCGGCCCGACGGCAGCGGTGGCAGCCCCGCACAACAGGGTGACCGCGAGCGCACCGAGGATGCGGGTGCGGTTGATGTTGCTCCCCAGCGCCTTGGCAGTCTCGTCGCCGAGCGCCAGCGCATTCAGCGACCCGGAGAGGCCGAGGGTGAGGGCGGCTCCCGCGACCAGGAACGGGAGCACCTGCCAGAGCACTGACCCGTTCACCCCGGAGAGCGAGCCGACACCCCAGAAGCGGAACTGGTCGAAGACATCCGGATTCAGCAGGGTCACGAAGGAGATCACGGCGCCGAGTACCGCGCTGACGGCGGTTCCCGCCAGGGCCAGTCGGACCGGGGTCGGCCCGGAGCGTCCGCGGGAGCCGAGGAGATAGACGATCACCGAGGCGAGTCCCGCGCCGATGAAGGCGAACCACACATAGGCCGTGAGGTCGGCGAACCGCCAGATCCAGATGGCGATCACGACTGCGACGGACGCGCCGATGTTCACCCCGAGGATGCCGGGGTCGGCGAGCGGATTACGGGTGAGGGCCTGCATCAGCACGCCGGCCATGCCCAGTGCGGCTCCGACCCCGATCCCCAGCAGCGTCCGCGGTAGCCGGAGGTCGAGGACCACGATTCCGTTGTCGGTCCGGTTGCCCTGGAAGAGGGCGTGCACCACGTCTGTCATGGGGATCGGTTTCGCGCCGACCCCGATGCTCAGCACCACGATCAGCGCCAACACCGCGACGGCCGCCAGCAGGCCGAGTGAGCGGAGCGCCGTCACGCTCTTCCGAACGCGTCGGGTCGGCTCCCCGGCGGGGGTCGTCGCCGGCTCTAGCCGGGCGCTCGCGGTGCTCATCGGTCCATCTCGCTTCCTCGTCCTCGACTGATGGCCGCAAGGAAGCAGGCTGAATAAGCTTAGCCTTGCCTAACTAGGCTAGAGACGATCAAGCCGGGCCAGCAAGCCCGGAATCCGCCAATCTGTGTTCTGTTCGCGCCGCCGGGACGGCTATCCGCCATCCTGACCAGAGTCGTACGCGGCCGGGAACGTTGGTACGGGCTGAGGCGGGCGTCCGAAGTAGCTGGCCGGGGTATGGCCGGTCACCCGGCGGAAAGCCGCGACGAACGCGCTCGGGGTGGCGTAGCCGACGAGCCTGGCCACCCGGCTCACCGGCTCACCCTGCGCGAGTTGCCCGACGGCGGCCTGCAACCGCGCATGCACCCGCCACTGGTTGAAGGTCAGCCCGGTCTCGGAGGAGAAGACCCGCAGCAGGGTCCGCGCGCTCGAGCCGACCGCCCGGGCCAGCTCGTCGAGACTGCGCTGGTCGGTCGGATCGGCCAGCAGCTGATCGGCGACATCCCGGGCCCGCCGGTCGGTCGGCAATGGCAGCGCGATGGTGGCCTGGCTTGCCGGCCTGAGGTCGGACAACAGCAATGCCTCGGCATGCCCGCGGGCGGTCTGGTCCGGGTCGCCGGCCAGGAACTCGATCAGTTGGGCGGCGAGCGGAGATACCGCAACGACAGTCGGTTCGGCCCAATCCAGGGCACACCCGTCCGGTTCGACGTACGCGCTCTGCATGACGGTGTTCCGCAGGGCCGCCGTGGCATGCCAGGTGCCGGCCGGAATCCACAGACCGAGCGTGGTCGGCAGCACCCAGTACCGGTTGGTGACGTCAACAGTCAGGACGCCGGTCCGCGCCCAGGCGAGTTGGTGGACGGAATGGACGTGGCGGTTGAAGGCCTCGCCGCGCAGCATGTCGAATCGTTCGACGCCGATCGCGCTCATCGAACCCCTGCGCCTCCTCTCGTCCCGGCGACTGACGGCCATACGTCTGTTACACGACACTTCTTGGCGCGCTACTGCCTTCCCGACATAAGTAAGGTACGCCTAACGTAGCCGGGTGTCCTCGTCCGTCTTGACCACTGAGCGCCGAGAGTCGCTCCAGGCACGGAGTCCTCTTGCTGCCGGGTCGGCTCGCAGCCTGCTGTGGGGAGCGCTGCGGACCCGCCGCCGGGACCTGATCGTGGCATCGACCCTTTACAGCACCCACCAGTTGGGCGAATCGCTGGTCCCGGTGATCATCGGCAGCGCCATCAGCCACGCTGTCGATCATGGATCCGGCCGTTCGATCGCGCTCTGGTTGATCATTCTGGCGGCCGACTTCGGCTTCCTGTCGCTGTCGTACCGGTTCGGCGCGCGGGCCAGCATGCGGGCCAAACAGCACACCGGTCACCGGGTACGCCTCTGGCTCGCCGAACGGGTGCTGCGGCCGGGCGGCGGTGTCGGTCTTGCCCCTGGCGACCTGCTGAGCCGCGCCGCCAGTGACGCCAACCGGGTCGGTGCGTATGCGGGCATGCTCGCAACCGCCATCGCGGCCGTCGTCGTTTTGTGTGCGTCGACGATCATGCTGCTGCGGTTCTCGGTCGTCCTCGCCGTGATCATCGTCGTGGGCACCATCGCGCTGCTGGTGGTCCAGTCGGTCGTCTCGCGGTTGGTCCGCCGTCGCAGCACGACGGAGCAGGCCCGGCGGGCGCGGGCGACGACGTTTGCCGAGGATGTCATCCACGGACTCCGGGTGTTGCAGGGCATCGGGGCCCAGCGCAACGCGGCCGACCAGTACCGCCGGGTCAGCCAGTCCTCGGCCCGCGCCTCGCTGCACGTGGTCTCCGCCCAGGCCACGCTGACCGCCGTCGGCACCGCACTGACCGGCCTCTATCTGGCCTTGATCACCGGTGCGGGCGGTTGGCTCGCGCTCACCGGCCGGCTCGGCCTCGGCGGCCTGATCTCGGCTCTCGGCCTGGCCGCGTTCGTGATCGGTCCGATGCAGGTCGCGTCCGGCGCGAGTGCCGCGTACGCCCAGGCGCTCGCCTCTGCCGAGCGCATCCGCGAGGTGCTGATCATGGATCCTGCGGTCGTCGACCCCGTACGCGAGCCGGGCTCCTGGACCGCGGCACCGAACAGCGGCGGCAGCCTCGAATTCAGCGAGGTCGATCTCGGCCGCGACCTCCGGCTGACTGCGGGGATCCCGCCGGGCCTGATGACCGGAATCGTCTGCGGCGACCCCGCGCTCGCGGTCCGCATCGCCGACCTGCTCGCCCGGGAATCCGATCCGGTCGGCGGGACCATCGAACTGGACTGCCGCCCTCTCACCGCGATCCCGCTTGCGGAGCTACGGGGGCGGCTGCTGGTCGGTCATCACGACACCGCCGTGCTGCCGGGCAGCATCGCCGACAACCTGGCCAGGATCGCGACTGATGGCCCAGCCGTCACCAGGGCCGCCCAGGCGGCATTCGCCGACCAGGTCATCGACGCCGTGCCACGAGGTGCCGACACGCAGGTCGGTGATCGGGGCGAGACGCTCTCCGGCGGGCAGCGCCAGCGGGTCGCGCTCGCCTGCCTCCTGGCCGCGGACGCCCCGACCCTGGTACTCCACGATCCGACGACGGCCGTCGATGCCGCGACCGAGGACGCGATCGCCGCACGGGTCCGGGACCTGCGTAGGCATCACACCACCCTGGTGATCACCAGCAGTCCGGCCTGGCTGTCCCGGTGCGACCGGGTGATCTTCCTCGGACCGAGCGGCTGCCGGGCCGGAGCGCATCACGACCTGCTGGCCGATCGCGGCTACCGGGATCTGGTCGCACGATGACCGCAACCCTCGAGCCTCGGCATCAGGAACCGCTGGCCGGTCTGCTGCCGATCGCCACCGGTCGGCGGATCGCCACCTACGTTCGCGGGCTGATCCGGGACCGGTGGCCGCTGATGATCATCACCGTGGTGGTGATGATCATCGCCAGCCTGCTCGGGCTCGCCGGACCGGTGGCCATCGGATGGATCACCCAGGCCATCGCCGACCGGCGGCACCCGAGCGCCGTCGTAGCGCCGATGATCTTGTTGGCGGGCGCCGCCGTCGCCTCGGCCGTTGTCGCCTGGTTGTCGGAGGTGCTGCTCGCGCGACTGGTGCTTCCGGCCGTCGCCCGGCTGCGCGAGGAGGCCGTCTCGGCTGCCGTCGAACTGCCCATCGACACTGTGGAAGCGGCCGGCACCGGCGACCTGGTCTCGCGGGTGTCGGGTGACGTCGACCTGGTCTCCGACGCCGCGTCGGGAGCGCTGGGCAGCTTCGTCGGCGCCGCGCTGTCCATCCTCACCACCCTGGCCGGCCTGGCCACTCTCGACTGGCGGTTCGCCCTCGCCGGCCTGCTCGCCGTCCCGATCCAGGCCCACACGCTGCGTTGGTATCTGCGTAACTCCCGGCCGGTCTACGCCGCCGGGCGGATCGCCGACGGGCGTCGCGCATCCGCCCTGCTCACCGGATTCGGATCACTGACGACGTTGCGTGCCCTACGTCTCGGCGACTGGCAGCGCGACCGGATCGAAGCCGCGTCGGCCGACTCGATGGCGTACGAATTCCGTGCGACCCGGATCGCCACCCGGTTCTTCGGCCGGCTCAACCTCGCCGAGTTCGTCGGCCTGGGCGCGATCCTGCTGGTCGCCTTCCTGCTCGTGCGCGAGGACCTGGCCTCGATCGGGGCCGCAACCGCGGCCGCGCTGTTCTTCGCACGGCTCTTCGATCCGATCAATACGGTGCTTGGTGTCTTCGACAGCATCCAGCAAGCGGGCGCGGGTCTGGCCCGGCTGATCGGTGTCGCCGACCAGCGGCGTCGGGCCGGGCTGCCCGGGCACCCCGCGTCGACCGGCCCCGGAGGGCTACTCGTGGCCGATCACCTCCGGTTCGCCTACGGCGACGGGCCGGACGCGGTCCGCGACGTCGGGCTGCGGCTGGAACCGGGTCGTACGGTCGCCGTGGTGGGGACGACCGGGTCCGGGAAGTCGACGGTGGCCTCTCTGCTGGCAGGCATCCGCGAGCCGCGGTCCGGAACGGTCGAATACAACGGCGTCGGACTGGAGCGGCTCGACCTGCCGCAACAGGTCATCGCTCTGGTCACCCAGGAGACGCATGTCTTCGCCGGCTCGGTCGCGGACAATCTCCGACTGGCGGTGCCGGAGGCGTCCGATCACCAGCTGCGGCAGGCGCTCGACGCGGTCGGGGCCACAGCGTGGGTCGAAGCGATGGCCGACGGGATCGACACCGCCGTCGGTGGTGGCGGAGTTGCGCTGACCGCCAGCCAGGCGCAGCAGATGGCGCTGGCACGGGTGCTGCTCCTCGACCCGCCGGTGGTGATCCTGGACGAGGCCACTGCCGAGGCGGGTAGTGACGCCGCTCGGGCCCTCGACCGGGCGGCCGCGGCGATCACCAGAGGCAGATCGGCGGTGGTGGTCGCCCACCGGCTCAGCCAGGTCCGCGGCGCCGACCTGATCATCGTGATGGCTGACGGTCGGATCGCCGCCTCCGGCACCCACGAGGAACTGCTCCTCAGGTCCGACGAGTACGCCGATCTCTGGGCGGGCTGGTCCGGAACGAGATCTTTCAGCACCGGTCGCCAGCCCGGCGCAGATCTGGATTAGTCTGCCCTAACTTAGTCTTACCTAACCCTCGGAGGAATCCATGACCCTGCTCGCGCCCGAGCGCCGCGACACCCGGACCGACACCGGGACCGATGTCGAGACCGAATTCGTACGGATCATCGACCAGCTGACCCGTCGTGGTCTCCTGGCCGGCGGTGTCGGCAGTGCAACCCTCCTCGGCCTGGCCGCCTGCGGTGCGTCCGATCCGAGCGCCTCGTCAACGCCGTCGGTGCCGAGCACTCGCACCGTACAGACCGCCAAGGGCAGTGTCCGGGTTCCCGCGGATCCCAAGCGGGTGGTTTCGATCCAGCCCGCTGCGACCGCAACGCTGTACGACCTGGGGCTGGCCTCGATCGGCGTCTACGACCAGGGCAGCGAATACATCTCCCCGCGCTACCGCGCCAAATGGGACGCCGCGACGAAGGTCGGCACCGCCGGCGCCATCGACGTCGAGAAGGTCGCGACCCTCAACCCTGACCTGATCATCGGACTCGACTACGAGTGGAACACCAACGTCTACAGCAAGCTCACCGCACTGGCTCCGACCGTGATCGCCCCGGCCACCAGTTGGCAGGGCACCGCCGCAATTGTCGCCGACGCCGTCAATCGCACCGACCAGCTGGATGCGCTCAAGACCCGGCTGGTCACCCGCAGCGCCGAGATCAAGAAGGCGTACGCGACCCAGCTGGCCGCCTACACCTGGGACATTCTGCAGGGCGGCTTCACTGCCGGGCAGTTCTGGGTCTACGGACCGAGGACCGATCCCGGTCGGGTGCTGGCCGACGCCGGCGTTCGCTTCGCCGGCGCGACCACCGCGGCGACCGCCAGCAAGGATCCCGGCGCCGGGATCCTTGCCGTGTCGTACGAGCAGATCGGAAAGCTCGACGATGCTGGTGTGATCGGCTTCTATGCCGACTACGACGACAAGCCCAACAACAAGGGGCCGCAGCTGTTCGCCCAGAAGCTCTGGAAGCAGCTACCGGCGGTCAAGGCCGGCCGACTCGTCCCGTTCCCCGATCTTCTGGTCGGTGGCTACGGCGATGCGCTCGCCGTGCTCGACGAACTCGAGGCCGGGCTGAAGAAGCTCCAGGGCTGACGCAGGGTCGCTGCGTCGTCGATGATCGAATAAGGGATAGTCGTTCGTACAGACGCAACCGGAAGGCACGATGTGAGCGACAACCTCCACACCCGGATCTCCTCGGTCGAGCTCAACGACGTGATCACCCGCTATCCGCGCAGTATCGGGCGGAACGCGGTCCTCGGCACGCACGGCACCGGCCCGACCGCGCCCGCGGTCACCATCAGCACGATCGACGGCGCCACCGGCTGGGGGCTGTTGGGTGGTCGGTGTGACGACCCGGGATCGCTGATCGGGAAACGTGTCGATGAGATTTTCGATCTTGGCGTCGGCGTCCTGGATCCGGCGACCCTGTGGGCAGACTTCGCCCTTCATGATCTTGCCGGCATCCTCACCGGGCAGTCGGTGCACACGATCCTCGGTGATCATGGCGGCCGGGAGATCAGCACCTACGACGGCTCGATCTACTTCGATGATCTTGATCCGCTCGATGCACCGCGAGGAATCGATGTGGTGCTGGAAAACGTCCAGGACGGCTGGGACGACGGGCACCGGGCGTTCAAGATCAAGATCGGGCGCGGGTTCACCTGGATGGGGGAGCGCGAAGGGTTCCAGCGTGACGTGGAGGTGGTGCGGGCGGTGCACGATGCCTTCCCGTCAGCCCGGCTGCTGGTCGACGGCAACAACGGCTTCAGCGTCGAGGCCGCGATCAACTTCCTCGAGAGCGTCGCGGACGTCGGCCTGTTCTGGTTCGAGGAGCCGTTCAACGAGCACCGCAACGGACTCGAGCGATTGCGGGACTGGCGGCGCAGCACCGGCGGCGAGGTGCTGATCGCCGACGGCGAGTACCGCCCCGATGTCGATGAGGTCGTCCGATTCGCCGAAGCAGGGCTGGTGGACGTCCTGTTGATGGACGTTGTCGGCTTCGGACTGACGCCCTGGCGGGCTCTGGCCGCGAAGCTCGGCGGTTCCGGCATCAAGATCTCGCCGCATGCCTGGGGACTGCCGATCAAGACCTGCTATGCCGGGCAGATGGCGGTCGGCCTGGCCGACGTGATCACGGTCGAGGGCGTACGCGGACAGACCGATGGAGTGGAGGGCGGGTACGCCGTCGTCGACGGAATGCTCACCGTTCCCGATACGCCGGGATTCGGGCTCCGGGTGGTCTGAGCGGCCGGGATCACGGCCGGTCCTTAGCCGCGAACAGCGGATCAGCCTCGGAGGTAGGGGATGGTCTGCGGTCCCTCGGGCAGCACGCAGAGCCGGGCATCCGGTCCGGCGGCGGCAAGCGCCTGCCGGGTGCAGTCGCTGATGTCGTTCGTTGCGCCGAAGTGGGCGGCCGCGAGTTCCTCGGCAGTGAGCCGGTCGTTGTGGACGACCACCCGGGCGCGTTGCAGGATCCGGGCGAGGACCTGGACCTGCCACTGATCGGCGCGGGTGGGTCCGGTGAAGGATGCGGCCAGGTCTGCCGGGCTCGCGGCCTGAGTGAGGAGGTCGCGGAAGAGACCATGATCAGGGAATCCGTCCCGGCACTCGCCGGCGGCGATGATCGTTCCGCCGGGTCGCACGACGGTCGCCGCCGCAGACATGCCTTTGACCAGTTGGTAGAGATTCTGGTCCAGCGGATAGCCCGAGTTGGTGGTGATCACCACGTCGAACAGGTCGTCGACCGGCGCCATCGCAACCTCTCGGACAACCTCACGGGCTGCGGCGTGCATAGCCAGGATCTCGCCACCGAAGGCGGCGACCACCTGCTGCTGGTTGTTGAGAACGACGTCGAACGCGAAGTCGACACCGGTAGCCGCAGCGATGGCGCGGACGTCGTCGTGGACAGGGTTGCCCTCGCAGATGCCCCAGGTCGCCGCCGGGTCGCCGATCCGGTCCGCGTCATGCAGCACCAGGACGGTCTCGAGCCCGGCCAGCCCCGGCGCGACGAGTTTCGGCCCTCCGCTGAAGCCGGCGAAGAAGTGCGGCTCGACGAAGCCGGTGGTGATCTTGACGTCGGCGGCGCACCAGCGGCTGTTCAGCCAGACCGGTACTCCGGCGCCGCGGATGCCGCACCAGGTCAGGGTGGAATCGTCCCGGGCGTCGTGGTCGACGACCTCCAGACTCGCGCACAGGTCAGGACCGAGCATCGCGGCCAGCTCGTCCTGGGTGCTGGGGCGATGGGTGCCGGTGGCGACCAGGACGACGATGTCCTCGGTTCGAACGATCCCGTCGAGCTCGGCCAGAATCGCCTCCAGCATCGGTCGCCGTGGCTGGGGTCGGGTGATGTCACAGATCGAGATAGCCACGGTCTGGCCGGGCCGTACGATCTCCCGCAACGGCGGCCCGGCGACCGGCTCCCGCAGCGCTCTGCGTAACGTCTGGTTGAGATCGTCCGCGGCGGCGACATCGCGGGGCCTGATCACGGCCGCGTGGTCCGGGATCTCGACATCGAGCCCGGTCTTCCCGTAGGCAAGGCGAACGCCACGGCTCATCGGCCCCGCCCCGGTCCCGCGTGGTCCAAGATCATCAGCGCAACTCCTTCCGTACGCCAAGTATCGCAACTGCTTACGGACCGATGACCATCGCCCACGATGCCGACGATCGGCGCCTGATCCGACGTTGGATGGTCAGCGACCGGCGACCCGCCGACGATCGATCCGACCCCCGGGCGACGGTCGACCACCCGTACACGTCACCAGGGAGATGTCACCCATGAAAACCCGTTCTCGCGTCATCACCGGTTCGGTGTTGGCCGCAGCTCTCGCCACAACAGCAGTCCCCGCAGCATGGGGCTCGCCCGCCCATCACACTCCGACGAGGCAGAACCGGAGTCCGTCGGGCGCCGTCTACGTCCAGACGGACAACACCGCCGGCAATGCCGTCGTCCGCTACAACCGCGGCAGCTTCGGCACACTGACTGGGGCCATCAGCTATCCGACCGGCGGCAAGGGCGGCGTGCTCGGTGGTTCACAGGTCGATCATCTCGCCTCCGAGAAATCGCTGGTCCGCCAGGGTGATCACCTGTACGCCGTCAACGCCGGCAGCAATACGATCACCAACTTCAAGATCACCGGCAGCGGGCTTGTCCGTGAGCAGGTGATCAACTCGGGCGGCTCGTTCCCGGTGAGCATCGCCGCTTCGGGCCGGGCGGTCTACGTCCTCAACGCCCGCGACGGCGGATCGATCCAGGGATATCTGAGTCTGGGCGGGAAGCTGATCAAGATCGATCAGTGGCACCACGAACTGGGCTTCGACCCGCAGGCGTCGCCGGAGTTCACCAGCACTCCGGCAGAGCTCAGCCTGACACCGGACGGCCGAGACCTGATCGTTGCCACCAAGGGTGACGGGAGTTCGTTCGAGACCTTCAGGGTCGGCCTTTCCGGCTGGCTGACCGGCGGTCGGGTGGTGACCCAGCTGGCCGGCCGGGTCCCGTTCGGCTTCGATTTCGACAGGTTCGGTCGGGTCGTCGCCACCGAGGCGGGCACCAATTCCGTTGCAACCTTCGCCCTGCGCCGTGATGGCAGCCTCGGGCTGCTCGACCGAGAGTCGACGGACCAGCAGGCGACCTGCTGGGTGGTCGTACGCGACGGGGTGGCGTACGTCTCCAACGCCGGCAGCGCAACCGTCACCAGCTACCGGATCGGGCGCAACGGCACGATCACCCCGCTGCAGACCGTGAGCACCGATGCCGGCACCGTCGATGCGGCGGTCAGCCAGGACGGGCGCAACCTCTATGTGCAGACCGGAGCGGCGGGCATGGTCGACGAGTTCATGATCAACAGCAACGGTAGCCTGTCCCGGATCGGGTCGGTCACCGTGCCGCAGGCAGCCGGCGGAGAGGGGATTGTCGCCGAGTAGTGCAGGGGTGCCCGCCCGTGAGGAAGATCATGCCGGGATATCACGGCGCGATCCTCCCCATGGCCGGCGCGGTCAGCAGATCAGGTCAATAGATCGGGTCGTCGTGGACGATCAGGTTCGCCGGGATGCGGACATGCTGCGGCGGACGGCCCGGGTCGGCCAGGCGCCCGAAGAGTAGCTGGGCACCGATTCGCCCGACCTCGTACGGGTTGCTGTCGATGACGGTGATCCCGAACTGCGGGGCCAGGGCGAAGTTGTCGAAGCTGAGCGTCTCGGGCCGCAGCTTGGCGTAGGTCGGGGACTGCAGGACGCCCAGGCACAACTGGTTGTTGTCCACCATCAGGGCATCGAGGTCGCCGGCGGCGAGGATCAGTTCGGCGGCCCGGGTCGCGTCGGCCTCGGTGACCAGGTCGTGCCGGATCACCGACTGGTCCGGCGCGATCCCGGCGTCTTCCAAGGCGGCCAGGTAGCCGGCCCAGCGCTCGTTGGCGCCGGTCCCACCACGCGGGTGGCCGAGGTAGCCGATCCGCCGGCGCCCGCGCGCGACCAGGCGCCCGACTCCGGTCCTGGTGCTCTCGAAATTGGTCGTGGTCACCGAATCCGAGGCGCTTTCCGCCTCCGGTGGCGGGGAGTCCACAAAGACCACGGCCGGCCCGTACGCGGCCTGGGTCCGCAGGTAGCTCAGGTCCTTGCCGCTGGGTGCGATGATCAGGCCGGCCACCCGATGAGCGAGAAACGACCGAATGGCGTTGCGTTCGGTCTCGGGGCTGTACTGGGCGTCGGCGGTCAGCACCAGGTGCCGGTGGGTTGCCGCAACGGAGTCGATGCCCTTGAGCATCTGGGCCGAGAACGGATTGGCGAAATCCCCCAGCAGCACGCCGATGGAGGTCATCGCCTGGGACTTGCGGCGCAGTCCGGCAGCGACATCATTCACCTGGACGCCGAGCCGGTCCGCCTCGGTCTGGACGAGCTTCCGGGTCGCTTCGGCGACGTTGTTCTCGCCGCGCAGGGCACGGGACACGGTCTTGATGCTCAACCCGGTCGCGATTGCGACATCCTTCAGACTCGGACGCGACCCGCTCGGCATCACACTCCCGGCGAGCCCACCGGGAAGCCGGTCACCGACTGCTCCTGTCATGGCCACATGGTAGGCGTCCGCGCTCCGGATCAGGCCACGGCTCGACTCTGGAAATGTCATCGTTGACAGCTGCCCGTCAACGTTGACATGATGACTGCGCACGTGTACTCCCCAGGACCGGGCTCCATGCATCCGGTCCGGCGGTCGCCAGGCCGCCACCCCAATGACAACGGCGACATTGAAGACCCTGGCGCAGGCGGCCTCCTGCGCACGGGTGGAGGGAAAACAAGGATGGAATCACGCGCAGTGCCGGGGCGGCGGTCATCGTGACCACTGAGGCAGTGCAACCCCGATCGGACAGCCGGGCCCGTGCCCACAGCCCGCGCCGCGGCCCGAGCCACCGACGGCGCACCACGATGACGGCCTACCTCTTCATCCTGCCCATGATCGTCGGCGTTGCCGCATTCGTGATCTATCCGTTGATCAGCTCGGCGTACCACGCCTTCACCCAATGGGACGGTCTGAGTCCTGCCACCTGGGACGGGCTGGCCAACTTCCGGTACATGCTCTTCGAGGACCCGACCTTCTGGCCATCGCTGCGGGCGACCGCCTACTTCGTGCTGCTCAGCGTCCCGTCGAGCATCGTCTTCGGGCTGGCATTGGCGGTGCTGCTGAACCGGATGATCGTCGGCGTCAAGATCTTTCGGACAATCTTCTATCTGCCGGTCGTGTTGCCGTCGATCGCGGTCCTCACGCTGTGGAAATACATCTACGATCCGCTGTACGGGCTGGCCAACCAGCTGCTGACGGCGCTGAACCTACCGACCAGCCAGTGGCTGCAGAGCGACCGGATGGCCATGCCGTCGATCGTGATCATCGGAGTCTGGGGTGTCGGCGGTTCCATGATCATCTTCCTGGCCGGCCTGCAGAATGTGCCGACCGAGGTGTACGAGGCGGCACGCACCGACGGCGCCGGACCGGTCCGGATGTTCTTCTCGATCACCTTGCCGTTGATCACGCCGATCATGCTGCTCCAGGTGGTGCTGGGACTGGTACTGGCGTTCCAGGCCTTCAATCAGGTCGCCGTCCTGACCAACGGCGGTCCCGGCACCTCGACGATGCTGTTCATGTACAAGATCTACACCGACGCCTTCGGCAGCTATCCCAATCTGGGTTTGGCGACGGCTGAGGCCCTGGTCCTCTTCGTGATCATCATGATCATCACCGGCGTCACGCTGAAGACGTCGTCGATGTGGGTCTTCGAGGAGACCAAGTGACCATGCCTGCGGCTTCTGCGACCTACCCGAGCCGAAAGGTAGAGCCAGGCTCCGACCTGGTGATCAAACGGCATGTCCCGTTGAGCAGGCGGGTGCCGATGACCGTGTCGAGGATCTGCTGGTATCTGCTCTGCAGCCTGCTCGGGGCGACCATGCTGGTGCCGTTGCTATGGATGGTCTCGATCGCACTGAAGCCCGACAGCAACATCCTGCAACTGCCGCCACAGCTGCTGCCGAGCTCGTTCCAGTGGTCGAATTTCGTCAGCGGCCCACGGGAGATCCACTTCCCCCAGCTGCTGGCCAACACCGTCACCATCACCGTGCTGTCGGTCTTCGGATCGGTGGCCAGCTCCATGCTGGTCGGTTACGCCATCGCGCGGATCCAGTTTCCCGGCAGGAACTTCTGGTTCTACCTCTTCACCTTCTCGATCTTCGTGCCGGGTATCGTCACCCTCATCCCGATCCAGCGGATGTTCTTCGCGATGGGCCTGATCGACACCTGGTTCCCACTGATCCTGCCGTCGTTCTTCGGCAACCCGGTCTTCATCTTCCTGGCCAGACAGTACTTCACGGCGATCCCACGGTCGATCGACGAGTCGGCGATGATCGACGGTGCCGGCCATTGGAAGATCTTCACCCGGTTGATGGTCCCGCTCACCAAGCCGCTGTGGATCACGATGATCATCATGGCCTTCCAGGGTTCCTGGAACGACTTCCTCAATCCGCTGGTCTATCTCAACAGCGAGACCAAGTACACCCTCTCGCTGGGCATGGCCAACTTCATGGGCGGACTGAGCGAGGCAACCCCGCAATTCAACTACTACATGGCGTCCAACCTGCTCTACATGTTGCCGCCGCTGGTGTTGTTCTTCTTCGCACAGCGGTATTTCATGATGGGGCTCGGGACGCTCGGCGTATCGCAGAAATAGCCAGACACAAAGGAGCGGACGGGCTATGAGAACACGAGCTACGGGGAAACCCGCCATGAGGAGACCGGGCGTCAGGGGCGTCCTCGCCGGACTGACGGCCGTAGGATTGCTGGCTGTGTCGGCCGCCTGCAGCGGATTCAGTGGTGGCACCGGCAGCAACTCCGGCGACAGCGGTGGCAGCGGCGCTTCGGCCGGGCCGACCACCATCTCGCTGATGACCTGGGCGACTCCCCAGGATCGCAAGCTCTACCAGGCGTCACTGGACAAGCTGACCCAGAAGACCGGTATCCACGTCAAGCTGGTGTACGTCGGATCGGGCGCGCAGTACTACCAGAAGATCAATTCCATGGTGCTGTCGAATACGTTGCCGGACGTCTTCTGGTGCGCCAATCTCGACAGCAGCTTCCAGCCGCTGGCCGCCAGCGGCAAACTGTACGACTGGACGCCGTACGTCGACGGAACGGCCGCCGGCGCCAAGAAGGCGCCACTGGACAAGAACCAGTTCGGGCCGGGATACCTGGACCAGTACCAGGTCAACGGCAAGCAGTACGGCGTGCCCAACGAGGCGAACACGTACGGCGTCTTCTACAACGCGGACATGTTCCAGAAGGCCGGGCTCAAGCTGCCCTCGGCGAACTGGACCTGGGACGACCTGTTCACCGACATGCAGAAGCTGACGGTCAAGTCCGGCGGCAGCGCCAAACAGCGCTATGGGATGCAGACCGGTTGGGGCGACCTCTACGACCCGGTCGGTCTGTCGATCTATTCGATCGACAACGGCGGACATGGGCTGGCGCCCGAGCGGACCTGGAAGAGTGTGTCGAAATTCAGCACCGACCCCCAGCTGGAGGAGGGCGCCACCCGCTGGGCGGCAGCGATCAAGGCCGGTGAGGTGACCAACCCCGACTTCACGGCCACCAACACCTGGGCGGCGTTCATCAACGGACAGGTCCCGATGGCCTGGGGCGGCCAGTGGAACGCGGTCTCGATCTTCGACGGCAAACCCAAGATCAACTGGGGGTACGCGCCGATCCCCCGGGGATCGGCGGAGCAGGTCGCACCGCTGGAGTCGAACGCCTTCTGCTCGCCGTCGTCGGAGAAGAATCCGGACGCCACCTGGCAGGTGATCTCGTACATGCTGACCACGGTCTTCAACGAGGCCTACGCACAGGATCCGGTCGCGCCGATCGCGTACGTGCCGGGGTCGAAGGGTTATCTGTCCAACCTCGACAGCCACGGGGCGATCGGCAAACAGGTCGCGTCCACCGTGCAGCAGGAGCTGAAGAATCCGCAGAAGGTCGGCACCGGATTCCTCGATCCGTGGGCCGGCAAGGCCGCCAATCTGTCCAAGAGCCTGTGGAATCCGATGTTGGAGGGCAAGAAGCCGGTCGGGCCGACCATGAACAGCTATGTTGACCAGGTCAACAAGCTCATCTCGGCAGGATGAGTGACGGAACGGAGCCGTCCATGAAAGCGCGTCGATGAGCGCGGGTGCCGACTTCACCGGCAAGGTCGCGGTCGTTACCGGGGGATCCACCGGGATCGGCCGGGCGACGGTCGCCGCACTCGCCGCCGGCGGTGCCCGGGTCGTCTATTGCAGCCATGATCAAGAGACGGTCGCCGCTGCCGCGCAGGCGCTGGCGGAATACGGCCCGGCGGTCACCGGCGTCACGGCCGACGTCCGCTCGGCGGCCGATGTGGAGCGGCTGATGCGGCTTGCCGTCGACCAGTACGGCGGGCTGGACATGCTGGTCTGCTGTGCCGGCGTCCAGACCTACGGCACGGTCGAGGACACCACCGAGGCGGCCTGGCACCGGGTGCTCGACACCAATCTGACCGGGATGTTCCTGGCCGCCAAGTACGCCGTCCCGCAGCTTCGGGCCCGCGGCGGCGGAGCGATCGTCAACATCTCCTCGGTCCAGGGCTTCGCACCGGAGTCCCGGGTGGTCGGCTACTCCGTGAGCAAGGCCGGGATCGACGCGCTGAGCCGGTCGATGGCGATCGACCACGCCGCCGACGGCATCCGGGTCAACAGCGTCGCGCCCGGACCGGTCCGTACGCCACTGGTCACGGTCGACGGGGTTCGCGACGTCGATCCTGGCGCCGCGACTGCCCCCGACGGACCGGATCACCCGGCGGCCAATGGTCGCGGCCGGATGGCCGAGCCGGAGGAGGTTGCCGCGGTGATCGCGTTCCTGTGCAGCGATTCGGCGTCCTACGTCACCGGGACAACGGTGCTCGTCGACGGCGGAACTCTGGCCAATCCCGGCCACGTCCTGTTGTCCCGATGACCGTGAGCGGAATGATCACGGAAGTGGTTGTTCCAGGACAGTGCTTCCGGGTCCTTTGAGGGCGAGCAACTGTCGTGCCTCGTCCGGGGTGGCGACCTCCCGGCCGATGTCCTCGACGACGCCGCGGATCTTCTGCACCTGCTCGGCATTGCTGGTGGCGAGCCTGCCCTTGCCGATCCATAGGCTGTCCTCCAGGCCGACCCGGACGTGGCCGCCGAGCCAGGCGGAATGGGTGCCGAACTGGAACTGGTTGCGGCCGGCGGCGAAGCAGGAGAAGTGATAGGAGTCCCCGAAGAGCTTGTCGGCGATAGCGACCATGTGGGTGAGATTCTCGTGGTCGGCGCCGATGCCGCCGAGGATCCCGAAGACGCCCTGGATCAGGAACGGTGGCTTTGCCAGTCCACGGTCGGCGAAGTAGGCCAGCGTGTAGAGGTGGCCGATGTCGTAGCACTCGTATTCGAAGCGCGTGCCGCCGGCGCCGAGGGTGGTGAGGATGTGCTCGATCTGGTCGAAGCTGTTGATGAAGGGATGGCTGTAGGTGTTCAGGACGTACGGCTTCTCCCAGTCGTGCCGCCAGTTGGTGATCTTGTCGGCGATCCCGGAGTAGACGAAATTCATCGAGCCCATGTTGAGCGAGGCGAGCTCGGGGCTGAATCTGCGGGACCATGCGAGTCGTTGGTCCATGGTCATCGCCGAGGATCCGCCGGTGGTGATGTTGATGACGACATCGACCTGGTCGAGGATCGGCGGGATGATCTGCTCGAAGACCTCCGGCTCGAAGGCCGGGCGGCCGTCCGGTTGACGGGCGTGCAGGTGGATGATCGCCGATCCGGCCCGGGCTGCGCCGACCGCGGCTTCGACGACCTGCTCCGGTGCCAGCGGCAGATAGGGACTCTGGGACGGGATGTTCACCGAGCCGGTCACCGCGGTGCTGATGATCACCTTCGGGGACTTGATCATCAGACCGGCACGCTCTCGCCGACCAGGAGCTCCGGCGTAGTGCGTCTCAGGGTCCGGGTACCGAGCGACTGCAGCAGGCCGGCGATGTACCCGACGGCGAACAGCCGGCCGTAGAGCTGGTAGCCGGGACGGTGGTTGTCCTCACCCTCGACGCTCGGTACGTGATCGGGGCGGAGGACTCCGGTGAACCCCACCTCGTCGTAGGTCTTCAGGCACTCCAGCATGTCGGTCTGCCCGTCGTCGTGCCAGGTCTCGTGATAGTCCTCGACGGTCCCCGCGACGTCGCGCAGATGGACGAAGAAGATCTTGCCCTGCCGGCCGAATTTCCGGATGGTCTTCGGCACGTCGGGATCCATCAGCACGAAGTTTCCCTGGCACAAGGTGATGCCGTTCATCGGCGAGGGCACGATGTCCAGCAGCCGTTGGTAGTTGTCGATCGAGCTCATGATCCGCGCGACGCCGCGGATGGGCGAGATCGGCGGATCGTCCGGGTGCATCGCCAATTCGACGCCGGCCTTCTCGGCGACCGGCAGCACCCGGCGCAGGAAATACTCCAACGCCTCCCAGAGAGTCTCCTCGCTGACCTCGCCCCACTCCGTCAGCGGCGCGTCGGCCATGTCGGCGTGCCGGTAGCGGGTGACCAGTGAGCCGCCGCGGGACTGATAGCCGAAATCCGTACGCAGCCAGTTGAAGTCGGCCATCCACTCGTAACACCAGGTCCTGATCCCGACCCGGCCCATGTTCTCGAGCAGCTTGCAGACCACGTCGATCTCCGCATCGCGGCCCTCCAAGCCGCGCTTGGTCAGATTCAGCGGCGGCCGTGATTCGATCACCGGCAACGCAAAACCGGCGTCGTTGTGCTTCTGCTTGAGCCGCAGCAAGGGCAGGTAATCCCATGGAGCCTCACCGGGGCCACACAGCGTCGCGTCCGGGAGGGTGCCGACCGCGTACTGGACTCCCATCTGGCTGACGAGTCGCCAGAGGGGTTCATTGCCGGGGCCGTTGGGCAGCATTTCAGCGATCTGGACCATGGGAGACGCTCCATTGTGTCGGGGGTCAGACATTCCACTAGCAGCAACCGGTTCTCAGCGTAGAACGGTCCCGCGCACGGGCTGCCGCGGCCTCTGCTATCAATGCCTGAGGACGAAGGAGTCACATGAAGCTGACACTGCAGTTGTCGCAGGATTTCACCGAAGATGATCTTCGCTACGCCCAGCAGATCGGCGTCGAGCACGTCACGGTCTCCTCGACCGGTGGTGGTCGGGACTTCTTCCGCTCTGTCAAGCAGCGGGTGGACGCGGCTGGTCTGATCTTGACCAATGTCGGGAACACCGACGTGCACAACATGCCGTCAGTCACCCTGGGACTGCCGGATCGGGACCAGAAGATCGACGCCTACATCGAGCACCTGCGAGCGATGGCCGAGATCGGCATGACCTACACGACCTACGCCCACATGGCCAACGGGATCTGGGGCCGGGACCGGAGACCGGCGCGCGGCGGCGCCTCCGCGCGCTCCTACACCGACGGATCGGCGACCGGCTTCTGGGCCGGCACGACCTATCCGTCGACCGGCTTCAGCCACGGCCGCGCCTTCAGCGAGGACGAGATCTGGGACAACTTCGCCTACTTCGTCCGCCGGGTCGTCCCGGTGGCCGAGGAGCTCGGGATCAGGATCGGGCTGCATCCCGATGATCCGCCGGGTGTCCCGCTCGGTGGTGTGCCGCGGTGCATCGCCAGTTCCTGGGAGGGCTACCAGCGGGCGTTCGACATCGCGGACAGCCCGAACTTCGGCGCCTGCCTGTGCCTGGGCACCTGGCTGGAGGGCGGCGCCACGATGGGCCGGACGCCGACCGAGGCGATCCGCGGCTTCGCCGCCCAGGACAAGCTGTGGAAGATCCACTTCCGCAATGTCAGCTCGCCGATGCCGGACTTCGTCGAGTCCTTCATCGATTCCGGCTACGGCGACATGCGCGAGTATCTCAAGACGTTGGCCGAGGTCGGCTTCGACGGCACCCTGATCGTTGATCATGTCCCGCAGATGATCGGGGACAGCCGCAACGCCTGGAGCTGGTCGATCGGTTACGTCAAGGGAATGATGGACGCCTTGGGCATCCCCACCGCTTGAGGCCCACCTCAGCCGCGGGTGATGTCGACCCGATGCTCTCCCGTCAGCCCGCCCGGGACGTGGTGATCGTTTGCGGTCACGTCCTCACCGTCCACCAGCACCCGGGTGATCGGGCCGTCACCGTCGACCGTGATGTCGAGCAGCGCTCTGCGCCAGCCGATGCCGGTCGCACGCACGGTCCCCAGCCCGGGTATGTGATCATCGGTGAACCTCAGGCCGTCGACCTCGGGCTGCAGTCCGATCGCGCCGTGATGCACCAGCCGCAAGTACGACGTCGCGGACCAGGTCTGGTCGATCAACGGCGGCCACTCGTGACCGACCTGCCAGCCGCCGCTCGGCAGCCCGGTCCGGGCGTCGTAGATCTCCCAGAACCGACCGTCACGCCCGACCAGCGTGTGGAACTGGTCAAGGACCGTCCGAGCAAGATCGGGGGCGTACCGACTGGCGCCCAGTCCGACCAATCCCATGATCATCGGCCACAACATCACGTTGTGTCGGCCAGGATGGTCCTGGTCGTAGCGCTCGAACGACGGCCACACGCTGACGTGCCCGTACGGCTCCAGGTGCAGCTGCTGCAGCAGGCGGGCGGCTCGCTCCGCCGGTACGACCTCCAGCGCGGCAAGCAGGCCGAAGCCCGCCGCTTCCTGCGAGAGGTCGAGACTCCCGTCGCCGTGCCGGAAGTAGCCGTACGTCTGCTGGCGCGGATCCCACAGCTCGGCGTCGACGGCCGTCGTGAGTCGGTCGGCACGCTCGGTCCAGCCGAGGGAGGCGGCCGCGTCCCCGACTTCGGCGGCCATCCTGGCCAGCGCCCGGAGCGCTCCGACGTAGACGGCGTTGGTGGACAGCGAGGCGATGGTGTGCGCTCCCGGATAGTCCAGCACGAACGACGATTCCTCGCGGTCGGTCGCGGGTGGGGAGGGCAGTCCGGCGATGCCGTCCTGCATCAGGGCCGGGCCGAGATACAACCCGGTTCCCGGGTCGTAGTGGGTCGCGTCCAGGATCGCCAGCGAGCGCGCCCCGATCCCGTACGCGGCGGCGAGGAAGCCCCGGTCGCCGGTCGCTCGGGCGTGCTGCTCGGCGGCGATCACCCAGATGATCTGGTCCCACCATTGGTTGTCCTGGGCGATCACCGGTCCTTCGGGTCCCTCGTCGCAGACCATCCGCAGTGTGCGCTCGGCGACGTCCGGTCGCAGGATCGACGCCGCGCCCCAGGCGTTGAGCGCCGCATCCCGTGTCCACGGAGTTGGATAACCGGCCCCAGCACGGATGAAGTGGGCCGGGTCATCGTCCGGGCCCGGGACGATGTTGGCCGCCAGCGTCCGGATCGCGAGGGCATACGTCGGCCCGAGTTCGGCCGACCCGCTGGCGGAGATCGTCGGAGCCCAACCGGGCTGATCCGGCAGGGCGGGCGGTGTGGCCGGCGCGCTCATCGGGTCGCCCCGGTAGGAGTCATGCGGAGCGTGACGATCTCGAACGGGCGCAGGACCAAGTCGATCTTGTTCTCGGTCGCACCGAGCAGCGCCGTACCGTCCCGGTCGTCCTCGAGCAGATCGACCTCGCGGACACTCGTGACGGGGACGTCGGTCCCCAGGGTCGCCGTCGCGCGATCGCCGTTCGGCTCGTAGAGCCGGAGCACAAGATCACCGGACCGGTCGTCGGCGAGCTTGATCGTTTCCAGCACGACCGGACCGTCGACCACAGCGATCGGATCCACCGCAGCCGCGCCGCTGACCGACCGCTCCGGTGTGCCGAGTGCGTAGCCCTCGCGGACCGCGTCCGAGACGTCGGCGTCCAGGACCAGGGCGAAGCGGGCCAGGTGCCGCCCCTGGTCCGCCTGCGGATCGGGGAAGAGCGGCCCGCGGACCAGCGACAGCCGCAGCGTCGTGTAGGTGCCGCCGTTGGGATGCTCGTGCCGGGTGACATCGTGACCGTAGGTCGAGTCGTTGACCACCGCGGCACCCCAACCGCGCTCGCCGACATGTACCCAGCGGTGCGCGACGACCTCGAAGCGGGCCGCCTCCCACGTCGTGTTGTCGTGGGTCGGCCGGACCACGTGCCCGAACTGCGTCTCGTACGCCGCCGTGTCCGCATGGACGTCGACCGGGAAGGCGACCTTGAGCAGGTGCTCCTGCTCGTGCCAGTCGATCTCGGTGCTGATGTCGACTCGCAGGCCATCGGCGGCCAGCGCGATCTCCTGGACGACGGACGATCCGTGCCCGAACGACCGGGCAACCCGCAGTCCCTGGCGTCCGTCGCCGAGGGTCACGGGTGCGATCTCGTCCGCCGAGTCAAGATCGACGACGGTGTTGCGGTAGTACTTGTCGACGTCCCAGGCGTCCCACTCGGCCGGCAGGTCCGGATGGAGCTGGAGCAGATTGGCCCGAGTGCCGGGCGGCAGCACCTCGCGGCCGCTGGGGCCGACCGCCGAGACGATGGTGCCGTCGGCGGCGATGGTGATCTTGGCCCGGTCGTTGGCCAGCTCCCAGCCTTCGCCGGTCGAGACGACGGTGGAGGTGGTCGATGCACTCGTCGCGACCTGGAGGGCGTACGCCTCGATCCCGCGCCGGGCGTAGGGCGAAGCGTTCGCCACGAGCTGCGTATCGCCCGCACCGGCCAGAGCGGCCAGCGAACGCTCGATGATCGGTTCCAGAGCTGTCGCGATCTCGCGGTAGCGCTGGATGGACTCCTGATGGACCCAAGCGATGCTTGTACCGGGCAGCATGTCGTGGAACTGGTGCAGCAGCACCATCCGCCACTGTGCCTCGAGCTCGTCGTACGGGTAGTCGATCAGGCCGCGTACGGCTGCTGCGGTCGCCCAGGCTTCGGCCTCGTGCAGAAGCCGTTCGCTGGTTCGGTTTCCGCGCTTGACGTCGGCCTGGGTGATCGAGGTCGCGCGGTGCAGCTCGAGGTAGAGCTCGCCCTTCCAGACCGGTGGATCCGGGTACTGCTGCTCGGCCTCGGCGAAGAAGTCGGCCGGCTTGCGGATCACCAGCTTCGGTGAGCCTTCAAGATCACGAGCGCGCTTGGCACGCTGCATCATCTCCCGGGTCGGCCCGCCGCCGCCGTCTCCCCAGCCGAAGGGCAGGAAGGAATGATCGGAAACGGCCTTCTCGCTGAAGTTCTTCACCGAGTAGGTGAGCTGTTCGGCGGACAGCACTCCCTGCAGGGTGTCGGCCGGCGGGAAGTGGGTGTAGATCCTGGTGCCGTCGATGCCCTCCCACTGGAAGGTGTGGTGGGGGAAGCGGTTGGTCTTGTTCCAGGAGATCTTCTGGGTGAAGAACCAGCGGATCCCTGCCAGGCTGCAGATCTGCGGCAGCGCGGCGGAGTAGCCGAAGGTGTCCGGCAGCCAGGCCTCGCGGTTGGTGATGCCGAATTCGTCGCGGAAGAACCGCTGGCCGAAGGTGAACTGGCGGACCATCACTTCGGATCCGACCAGATTGGCATCCGACTCGACCCACATGCCGCCGATCGGGTGGAACCTGCCCTGCTTGACCGACCCGACGATCCGGGCCCACAGCTGCGGCCTGGTCTCCTTGATCCAGGCGTACTGCTGGGCCGAGGACATCGCGTACTGCAGGTCGGGCTCGCGCTCCATCAGGTCCAGCACGTTGGAGGCGGTCCGAGCCACCTTCCGTACGGTCTCGCGCACCGGCCACAGCCAGGCGGAATCAATGTGCGAATGACCGATCACGCTGACGGTGTGGGCGGACGGGACGGCCGGCTTGGCCAGGACATCGGCCAGTTCGGCGCGAGCAGCGGTGGCAGTGCCGGCGAGATCGGAGAGGTCGACCGCGTCGAGCGCGGACTCGAGGGCGTGCAGGATCTTCCAGCGTCGTGGCTCACCAAGATCAAGTCTGGACTGCAGGTCCAGCAGGAATTCAAGATCAGCGCCCAACTCGGCCAGCTCGGCGTGCCGGATCGTGATGTCGACCGGGCGGAGCTGACCGACGAGATCATCGCTGAGGGTGGCGCGATCGCCTTGCACGCTCGGCTGGAACGGTCGCGGACCCGGCGAGAAATTCGGATTGGCCGCTGCCTCGACGAAGAGGTCGATCGGATCGCCCGGCCCACCATCGACCGGGATCCAGTTGTTGTACGGGTTGAGCGCCTTGACCGTCGTTCCGTCCGGCCGGAAGACCAGGCCCTCGGCCTGCGCACCGGCCTGGGTGCCGTTCCAGCCCAGGTCGACGACGATCTCCAGAGCGTCGGCGGCGGCGATAGGTGCCGGGGGCACGGTTCCGGTGAAGTGGAACCAGGTCGTCGACCAGGCCCGGCCCCACGGCGTCCCGATCGCGAAGGGTTCGTAGGCGACGCCGGCCGCCACGGCCGCGTCCGGATCGAGACCGGGCATTGCCGTCTCCGCGGCAACCGGTTCGCCGGTGCCGCCGCCGACATTCCAGGCCTCGACCTGCAACTGCCCGACGGTGCTGTGCACGCTCGGCAGGATGCGGTCCAGCAGGACGCGACGGGTTCGGTTCTCGAGCAGCACGTGATCGTCGTGCATGGTTCCTTCCTGGGCGCCGGACGCCGCAGATGGTCAGGGGTGGAGGCTCTGCGACGATCTGAGCCTCGTCGAGCCGCGAAGAACGCTATCGCGGGTCCGTCGCGCATCGGCCGCGGCATCGGGCCGAGCTACGCTCGATGAGTGAGTCAGGATTCTGGACCGACAAATCTCGGTGGTCCGCGGGTCTGCCCGATCGCCGATGCGCTGACAGTCGTCGGCGAGCGCTGGAGTCTCCTGGTGCTGCGCGAGCTCGACTTCGGCGTGCACCGTTTCTCCGACATCCAGGTCAACACCGGAGCGCCACGGGAGACCCTCGCCCTGCGGCTCAAACGACTCGAGGACGCCGGGCTGATCGAGCGCCGGCAGTACTCCGCCCGTCCGCCCCGGGCCGAATATCACCTGACCGAATCCGGCCGCGACATCGCACCGGTGCTGGCCGCGCTGCGCCGGTGGGGCGAGCGCCACGTCGCTCCAGTGGGGTGAACTTCTGGCCGGAGCCCCGGGTCGTCGCCTCGGGCTTGCTGGTGTCTCGCTCCGACGGCCCCGGCGAGAGTGAGTTTGGTTTTCGAACTCACCCGGGTACTGTCGAGCCCGACCATGTGAGTTCGATTTCCGTACTAACGCCGGGAGGGCATAGGGGGCACCAATGACCTGGACCGCATCCACCCACCAGGAACGTCGGAAGCAGTTCGGGCGCTTCCTGCTCGGCACCGGCGGCATCGGTGGCATCGCCGCCGCGACCGGCCCCGGGCTCGGCCTGTCCGAGGAGGACGGACTGAAGCTGATCGACCGTGCGGTCGGTGAGGGCTTCAAGATCCTCGACACCGCCGACGTCTACACCGGCGGCACCAGCGAACGCGTCGTCGGCACCTGGAATCGGGAGCATGCCGGCACCGAGGTGCTGACCCAGACCAAGACCGGCATCACTCCCAGCGGGCCCGATCTCAGCCCCGAACGCGTACAGCGCCAGCTCGATCACAGCATCGCGGTCCTGGGGCACGTTGATCTCTTCGTCGCCCACCAGATCGACACCACGACCCCGATGCAGGACTGGCTGCCGGTCTTCAGCACGGCGGTCGAGAACGGCAGCGTCCGGGCGTACGGGCTGTCCAACGTCAGCGCTGCCCAGCTGACCGAAGCGCTCGAGACCGCGGACCGGCTCGGGCTTGCCCGACCGGAGATCATCCAGAACTCCTACTCGCTGCTGGTGCGCGGCGACGACAAGGACGTGCTGCCGATCGCGGTGTCGGAGGGCCTGGCGTACGAGGCGTATTCGCCGCTGGCGACCGGCGTCCTGGCCGGCCGCTACAGCAACGGCGAACGGCCGGCCGCCGGCAGCCGTGCCAGCGTCGCATCGCGCGCCGACACCTACCTCGACGACCCGGACCTGATGGAACGGGTCCGGGCCTTCGACCAACTCGCCGCCGAAACCGGTGTCTCATCCGCCGGACTCGCGTTGGCATGGCTGGTCAACCATCCGACCGTCACCGCGCCGATCGTCGGCCCGAGCAAGGACTCCCAGTGGCAGGGCATCCGCGAGGCCACCCAGGTCAAGTGGACGGCCGACCTGGCCGACCGGCTGGATGCGCTCTTCCCGGTGCAGTGACCAGTTGACAGCGTACGGACGCTGCTGATCCGTCAAGAACGCGTCAAGAAGGTAGGGGACGTCGCTGCAGCGGCGTTCCGGGTCGCGGTCCGCGGCGGACAATGGAGGCATGAAACGCGGTGCGCTGCGGGTCTACCTCGGCGCCGCCCCCGGGGTGGGGAAGACGTACGCCATGCTCGACGAGGCGCGGCGCCGGCAGGCGCGCGGTACGGACGTGGTGGTCGGTCTGGTCGAGACTCACGGGCGCGCCCACACCGCCGAACTGCTGCACGGGCTGGAGATCGCGCCGCGGCGGATCATCGACCACCGCGGTGGCAGCTATTCGGAACTCGACCTGGACTGGCTGCTGCAGCGGCGGCCCGAGGTTGCGCTGGTGGACGAACTGGCCCATTCCATCCCGGCGATCCAGCCCGGCCACAACACCAAACGCTGGCAGGACGTCCAGGACCTGCTGGCCGCCGGCATCGACGTGATCTCCACGGTCAACGTCCAGCACCTGGAATCGCTCAACGATGTCGTCGCCGAGATCACCGGTGTCCGCCAGCAGGAGACGATCCCCGACGACGTGGTGCGGGCCGCAGATCAGATCGAACTCGTCGACATGTCGCCCGAGTCGTTGCGCAAGCGGCTGGAGCACGGCAACGTCTATCCACCGGAACAGGCCGACAGTGCGCTGTCCCACTACTTCCGACCCGGCAATCTCGGCGCGCTGCGGGAGTTGGCGCTGCTCTGGGTCGCCGACCGGGTGGATGCCGGACTGGCGAGCTATCGCAGCAAGCACGGCATCAGCCAACCGTGGCCGGCGCGGGAGCGGATCGTCGTCGCCCTGCCCGGCGGGCCCGAGGGTGAGACTCTCATCCGGCGTGGGGCGCGGATCGCCCAGCGCGGTGTCGGCGGCGAACTGATCGCCGTGCACGTCAGCCGCAGTGACGGACTGCTGTCCCGGCAGGCCGGCACCCTGGAGGCCCAGCGAGCGCTGACCGAGCAGCTCGGCGGCACCTTCCACCGGATCGTCGGCGACAACATCGCGGAGGCGATCACCGACTTCGCCCGCGGCGCCAACGCCACGTTGATCGTCGTCGGCGCGAGCAGCAAGCGGCCCTGGCAGTCGCTGTTGGTCGGCAGTGTCAGCAGTGCCGTGGTCGGCGGCGCGGGTGACGTGATCGACGTGCATGTGGTCACCCACGAACAAGCCCGGCGGGGCAGCCTGCCGCGGCGCAAGGATCTGCTGAGCCGTCGCCGCAAGGTGCTCGGCTGGATAGCGGCGGTGTTGGTGCCGCCGGCCCTGGCGTTGCTGGAGAATCTGCCGGTGCTGTCGCTCGGATTGGCGACCGATGCACTGCTGTCGCTGGCCGCGACCGTTGGCGTTGCGCTGCTGGGCGGGATGTGGCCGGCGGTCCTGGCGGCGGTGTGGGGGTCCCTGCTGCTGAATTTCTTCCGTACGCCACCGGTGCACACGTTCACCATCGCAGCACCGGAGAATGCGTTGGCGCTGGTCGTGACGGTGATCGTCGGAGCGGCGGTGGCCTCGGTGGTCGACACCGCGGCACGACGCAGCCAGCAGGCCCGGCGGGCCAATGCCGACGCCGAGACGCTGTCGATCCTGGCCGGAAGCGTGATCCGCGGACAGGACACCGTGGCCGCGATCTTGGAGCAGTTGCGGACGACGTTCGCATTGGATTCGGTGACGCTGTTGGAGCGCCAGGATGAGCGGTCGGCCTGGCAGATCGTCCAGTACGCAGGGGATCCGGTCTGCCGGACGCCGGCCGCGGCCGATACCCATATCCGGGTCAGCCCGACGCTCGGACTGGCGATCTGCGGGCCTGATCTCGATGCCGGATCGCGGCGGGTCCTGGAGGCGTTCGCCGCCCAGACCTCGGTGATCTTGGAACGTGAGCGCCTCCAACAGCGGGCCGAGGAGGCGCGCAAGCTCGAGGCCGGCGATGCCATGCGACGGACCCTGCTGGCTGCGGTGTCCCACGATCTGCGCACCCCGCTGGCGTCGATCAAGGCCAGTGTCACGAGTCTGCTGCAACCGGATGTGGACTTCAGTCCCCAGGACCGGGAACAGTTGCTGGACATGGTGCAGCATGCAGCCGTACGCCTGGAGCGGATTGTGGACAACCTGCTCGATCTGTCGCGACTGCAGTCGGGGACGACGCGGGCGCTTTCGCAGGCGACCAGCATCGACGAGATCGTCTGGCCGGCGATCGCCGACCTGCCACAGGACCGGCTCCGGGTCGAGGTGGACGAGACCCTGCCGCTGCTCGACACCGATCCTGGTCTTGTTGAACGAGCATTGGGAAATGTCGTGGAGAACGCGCTGAAGTACGCACCTGGCACGATCACGCTCCGCGCCGGGCTGGCAGGCTCTCCCGCCGAGGGGCCGGCGATCGAGATCAAGATCATCGATCATGGCCCCGGTGTCGATGATCATGTCAAGGAGCGGATCTTCGACGCCTTCCAGCGAGCGGGTGATCATCGGCAGAGCAGCGGGCTCGGACTCGGGCTGGCGGTCGCCCGCGGCTTCGCCGAGGCCGTTGGTGGATCGCTGACCGCCAGGGACACACCGGGCGGCGGCCTGACCATGGTGCTCACCTTGCCGGTGCCGGACGCCGGCAAGGATGTGGATCTGCGCCCGGCGATGCCCGGCGTTGCCGGCCAGGCGCTGAGCGGGGACCGCCGGTGACCGGGCCGACCGTCCTGATCGTCGACGACGAACCCGCGCTGGCCAAGGCGTTGTCGATCAACCTGAGGGCCCGGCACTGGGACGTGATCACCGCCAGCAACGGCGCGGCCGCCCTGGAGGCGGCCGCCAAGCGACCGATTGACCTGGCGATCATCGACCTCGGGCTGCCCGACATGGACGGCATCGAGGTGATCGAGGGCATCCGCGGGTGGTCCCGGGTCCCGATCATCGTGCTGTCGGCACGGCATGATTCCGACGAGAAGGTGGCCGCGCTGGATGCCGGCGCGGACGACTACGTCACCAAGCCGTTCGGGATGGACGAGTTGCTGGCCCGGCTGCGTGCCAACCTCCGTCGTTCCCAGCCGGCGGACGAGGCGAGTGAGCCGGTCGTCACCGCCGGTTCGCTGGAGATCGATCTTGCTGCCCGCAGGGTCACCCGCGATGGCCGGCCGGTTCGGCTGACGCCGACCGAATGGCACTTCCTGGAGGTGCTCGTACGCCATCGGGGGCGTCTGGTGTCGCACCAGCAGTTGCTCACCGAGGTCTGGGGGCCGGGCTATCGCACCGAGACCAACTACCTGCGGGTCTACTCGGCACAGTTGCGCCGCAAGCTCGAGGACGATCCCGCCCGTCCGAAGTTCATCGTGACCGAACCGGGCATGGGCTACCGCTTCGACGGTTGACTCGATTCTGCAAACATCGGCCCAGGCTGTGTAGCAGCAGATCCCCAGCCACGTCCGGCCTGCAGCGCCGCCCGGCGTGATCATGAAATCGGTTCCTCTACTGTGGTAAGTGCCACCGATGTCCCCGCAGACAAGGAGAATCCATGCCTGATCCCGTCGTTGCCCTTCAGGTCGGCGCCGTATCGTTCGTCGACGAGGGAGTGACCGAAGTGCTCGACACGGTCGGCGAACGGGCCGGGGTGAATGCCCTCTTCCTCGCGACGCCGACCTGGACCCGCGGTACCGGTGGCCGTCAGGTGCCCGGCTTCCCGCTGCCCGATCACGGCAAGCAGGAGTACGACCTGGACTGGGTCGGCGGCAACTACGCGCGGGTGCATCCGGAGCACTACGGGCGTACGGCCATCGGTCCTGCCGGGCGGGCACCGGAACATCCGGACTTCGACCTGCTCGGCGACGTGATCCCCGAGGCGAAACGACGAGGGATGCAGAGCTTCGCCTGGATCGAGGAGAGCAGCTACGCCGACGAGCTGCGGCGTTACCCGAACTTCCTGTCCACCATGGAAGTCGACATCTGGAACAAGCCTGCGCGGCGGCCGTGTTTCAACAACCCGGACTATCGCAACTGGCATCTGGCGATCGTCGAGGACTATCTCAGCCACTACGAGATCGACGGTCTGGCCTGGTGTTCGGAGCGCCCCGGGCCGCTGACGATGTTGATGCAGGGCCCGACGGCCCAGGGGCTGGGCCTGGTCACGTGCTTCTGCCGCTATTGCCGGGAGATTGCCGCCGACCGCAACATCGACTGGCGCAGGGCCCAGGAGGGCTACCGCAAGCTCGTGGCCTGGAATGCCCGGGTGGCGGTCGGGGACACCGGCTCCGACGGGGCCTTCGTCTCCTTCTGGCGACTGCTCTTGCAGTATCCGGAGTTGATCAGCTGGCAGAGTTTGTGGACCGACAGCCAGCATCAGATGTATCGCGACATCTACGGCACGGTGAAGGCCGCCCGACCGGAGGTGCAGGTCGGCTGGCACGTGTATCACAACATCTCCTTCAGCCCGTTCTACCGGGCCGACCAGGACTACTCGGCGATGAGCCACTTCTCCGACTTCATCAAGGTCGTCAGCTACGACAACTGTGCCGGTCCGCGATTCCACACCTGGATCGACAACATCTGCCACAGCCTGTTCGCCGACGCGACACCCGAGGAGGTCTACCCTCTGGTGCTCAAGATCCTCGGGCTGGAGGAGGCGGCGTACGAGTCGTTGCCGAGCACCGGATTCAGCGCCGACTATGTGCGCCGGGAGACCGAGCGTGCAGTCGCCGGCGTCGAGGGGCGGGCCGACATCTGGCCGGGGATCGACGTGGACATCCCCGTGGGCCGGGCCGGCTCGCAGACCAGGCAGAAGGACATCACCGCCGACGCCAGCGGGATCAGCAGCCGGCTCGACTCGGGTGATCAACTGACCCGGTGCACCCCGGAGTCGGTCAAGGCGGCGACCCTGGCAGCCTTCGAGGGTGGAGCCCAAGGGGTGGTGATCAGCCGCAAGTACTCCGAGATGCGACTGGACAACCTGTCCGGCGTTGGAGCCGCCCTGCGCGAGCTGCAGCTGCTGGACTGACGCTGCTGGACTGACGCTGCTGGAATGGCGCGGCTGGATCCCAGCTACCGATGGACCGCAGACTGCAGTCCACCATCGACGATTGTGAAGGAGTGCTGTGCAGACCATCACCCTCGGCCGTACCGGCCTCGTTGTCTCCCGGCTCATCCTCGGCGGCTACCCCTTCGGCGGCGTGAATCGTGCCCATGACTGGGATCCCTGGTCGGCTGCCGGTCGGGCGACGGCGATCGGCACGGTCAACCACGCGTTGGACCGGGGCATCAGCTACATCGACACCGCTCCCAGCTACGGCGCCGGCAACAGCGAGTCGATCATCGGTGAGGTGATGAAGCCCCGCCGCGACGAATGCGTGCTCGCGACCAAGGTCAACTGGGAGGGCCGTTCCCGTCGGGATGTGATCGACAGCGTCCATGCCAGCCTCGACCGGCTGCAGACCGATCACCTGGACATCGTCCAGTTCCACGGCGGCTTCTACACCCCTGCCGATCATGACCACATCGTCAGCGGCGGACCGCTGCAGGCATTGCGGGAGCTCAAGCAGCAGGGCGTGATCGGCTTCATCGGCATCACCGCCGAGGAGCCGTGGACGGCACTGCCGTTCCTCACCGAGCCCGACATCGACGTCTACCAACTGGCCTACAACCTGATCTACCAGTCCGCAGCCCGGCACATCCTCAATGCCGCGAGGGAACACAACGTCGGCGTGATCACCATGCGCACCATGACCTCCGGGATTCTGCAGCGGACCGTGCGACAGCTGGCACCGGAGTGGGCGCGGGCGCGCGACGTGTACCGCACCGCGCTGGAATTCGTCCTGGCCGACTCACGGGTGCATGCGCCGATCGTCGGGATGCGCTGGCCGGACGAGGTCGATCTCAATGTGGACCTGGTCGAGTCGTTCGCGCCCGATTTCGATCTTGCGGACCTGCCCCGGATGACCGCCCACATCTATCAGGCCGAGGATGCCGAGTGAGTCCAGGCAGCGCCGGACTGCGCTGGGACGTGCTGAACATCGGCAATCTCAGCCGGAACCGGTTCTGGGGTGAGCCGGATGATCATGCCGTCCGGCGGGCCTGGTGCACGAGCACCCTGGTCCGGACCCGGGATCTCACCCTGGTCGTCGATCCGGGCCTCCCGGCCGAAGCGATGACGCAGGTGCTCGATCAGCGGGCCGGACTGCGGCCTGACGATGTCGACGCCGTGTTTGTCACCCATCGGCACGGTGATCATCGGGTCGGTCTGGACGCCTTCGCAGGCGCCACCTGGTGGATGGCCGGCGCAGAGTTGGAGAGTTGGGCCGAGGACGCCGCACAATCGGCCTCCGACCCGCCCGACGCGCTGCTGCGGGCGCGACTGCAACCGGCGCCGGACGTGCTCGTCAGCGGAGTCCGGGTGATCGCCACTCCGGGTCACACCGCGGGACATAGTTCCGTACGGCTGGAGGCCGATGAGGGCACCGTGATCATCGCCGGTGACGCGGTGATGACCCGGGACTTCCTGATCGGCCGGGAGGTGTTCTTCAACACCGTCGACCGAGAGGCGGCGCGCCGCTGCCTGGATGAGATCGCCGCCACCGCTGTCGTGGTCGTCCCAGGGCACGACAACGCGTTCACCGTCACCGCGGGAGCTTGATTCCGGGCGTTTCGCGCTGGGGCGATGCCTTGCCGACAGGCGACAGTCATGCCATGATGAGTCCGATATCTGGCAGTGAAATTCCACGATCCGAAAGTGATCCCATGGCAGACGACACAACAGTGACGTTGACAATTGCCCCTGAGCTCGACGGTCCGCCGGTTCGGTGGGCAGCGGAGATCCTGACCGGTCGCACCGGAGGGACGGCTGACGGGCCGTCGGTGGAGCTGGTCGCCGGCGACATCGGCCCGCAGGGCTATGCCTACGCCGCCTCCGATGATCGGTTGCTGATCACGGCCACCGATGCGGTCGGTGCGTCGTACGGGCTGGTCGGGCTCGCTGATCAGCTGAGTCTGGCCGGTGATCTTCGGTCTGCCGTCGCCGGACTGGACGGGCGCAGCGCTGCGGCTGCCATGCCCGTCCGTGGAATCATGCGCTCCTTCTCCAGCGTCGACGAGGACCTGGGATGGTTCACCAGCCGGGAGTTCTGGGTCGACTACCTCGATTGGATCGCGCAGGCACGATTCAGCCGGTTCCACCTGACCTTGGGGATGCAGTACAACTACGGCGCCGATCTCAACGGCGCGACGGACAACTACCTCTGCTTCGCTTACCCGTTCTTCCTCGACGTACCGGGCTGGGACGTGCGTGCCGAGGGCGTCAGCGACGAGGAACGGGACCGCAACCTGGAGATCCTGAAATTCATCATCGCCGAGACCAAGCGCCGCGGGCTGGATTTCCAGATGGGACTGTGGAACCACGCGTACGACTACGGCCGGAATTCGGTCCATCGCTTCCCGATCACCGGGCTGACACCCGACACCCACGCCGACTACTGTGCCGCGGCGATCACCGAACTGCTGCGGGAGTGCCCGGATATCGACGGCTTCTCGTTCCGTGTGCACTACGAGGGCGGCATCCCCGACGAGGGCCACGAACGCTTCTGGGGAAAGGTTTTCGACGCGTTGTCGGCGACCGGCAAGCCGCTCCAGGTGGACATGCACGCCAAAGGCGTCGACGACGCGCTGCTCGACGCGGTGGACAAGCCCGGACTCAAGCCGGTGCTGGGCGCTAAGTACTGGGCCGAGCACCAGGGCCTGCCGTATCACCAGGCCTCGATCCGCAGGATGGAGGAGTCCAAGCCCGTTCCTCCGGGCCATGAGCTGACTGCCATCACGGAATTCTCCCGACGCTTCACGCGCTACGGCTACGGCGACTTCCTGAACACCGACCGTCGCACCGATCTGATCTTCCGGGTCTGGCCCGGGACGCAGAAGCTGCTGCTCTGGGGCGACCCGGCACTGGCGGCAGGCTACGGCCGGCTGTCGACCTTCGCCGGCGCGATCGGCATCGACGTCTGCGAGCCGCTGTTCTTCAAAGGACGCAAGGGAAGCGGCGTCCCCGGCCGTCGCGATCCCTACATCGCCGACGATCTTCGGCTCGGCCTGGCGGACTGGACGAAGTACAAGTACACCTACCGGCTCTGGGGACGCAAGCTCTACAACCCCGACGCCCCGGCTGACGAGTGGCGCGGCTATCTGCGCCAGACCTATGGCGACTATGCCGAGGCCGTCGAGAAGGCGCTGGCCCCGCTGAGTCGGATCCTGCCGCTGGTCACGGTCGTCCACGGCGTCGGCGGATCGAACAACGGCAACTGGCCCGAGATGTACACCAGCCTGCCGGTCACCCAGGGGGTCGACCCCGGTCACTACGGCAAGGACACCGAGACGCCGCCGATGTGGGGGACCGTCAGTCCCTTCGACCCGACGACCTTCTACGTGATCAACGAATGGGCGGCCGATGCGCTGGCCGGACGACTGGACGGTCGCTACACCCCGCTCGAAGTCGCCGACTGGATCTCCGGATTCGTCGCCGAGGCCGACGAGCATGTCAAGATCCTGCGATCGGCACCGGAGCCGGACCCGCAACTGCGCCGTACGGCTGTCGACGCGGTGATCCTTTCCTACCTGGGCAGCTTCTTCGCGGCCCGGTTCCGCTCGGCGGCCGACTACGCGATCTATCAGCAGACCGGCGACCGCACCCGACTGGAATCGGCACTGGTCGCGAACCGCGAGGCGCGGGATGCCTGGATCGAGCTGATCGATGCCAGCGAGGGAATCTACCAGTCGAATCTGCGTTTCGGGCCGGAACGCAACGAGCACGGCAACTGGGCCGACCGGCTGACCGCGATCGAAGCCGATGTCGATGCGATGGCACGTGAACTCAAGGCCTGCGCCGACGAGCCCGGCCGGCCGGCGAGGGTCGCCGTGCCCGATCGTCCGGCGAGCACCGGCCTGCAGCATCAGCCGCCCGAGTCGTACGAGCCAGGGGACGATGTGATGCTGTCGGTTGCGCCAGCAGCCAATGTCACCGGCGTGCGGTTGCGGTACCGCCACGTCAACCAGGCCGAGCATTGGGAGACGGTTGATCTTGAAGCGAGATCCGGTCAGCTGGTCGGGACCATCCCTGGGGACTACACCAAGTCGACCTATCCGCTGATGTACTTCTTCGTCGTTGAGCACGACAATGGTGCGGTCGCACTACATCCCGGATTCGAAGCAGACCTGGCCAACCAGCCGTACTACCTGATCATGCCGAGCTGAGCATGTCGGGCTGACCAGCAGCAGGGCCGTTGCCCCGGGTCAGTCGAGGACTCCGAGCAGTTCCTGCGAGATCGCCGTGGCCTCGCTGATCAGCAGCGGGACCGCCTTCTTGCCGAGCTCCTTGGTGACCCGAAACGCCGGGCCGGAAATGGAGATCGCCATCGAGATCGGGACGTCCGGCACTGCCACGGCGTAACAGAAAACACCGTTCTCCTGCTCGCCGTTGTCGGTGGCATATCCGGCGCGCCGGATGCGGTTCAACTCGGTCCGCAATTTGGCGACATCGGTGATCGTCCGTTCGGTCGCAGCAGGCATTCCTGCTCGCTGGACGATGCGGGCCACCTGGTCGTCCGGCAGCTGCGCCAGGATCGCCTTGCCGACTCCGGTCGAGTGCGTGTGCGCCCGATGACCGACCTCGGTGAACATCCGCATCGGATGCGGAGAGGGCGACTGGCCGATGTAGACGACCATGTCGCCCTCGAGCACGGCAAGGTTGGCCGACTCGCCGGTCTCCCGGGCCAGGGTGTCGAGGTGCGGCATGGCGATCGGACCGAACTGGGCGTCGACGCGACCGGCCAGCCGGACCAGGCCGAGTCCGAGCCCGTAGCGCCTGTTCGGCAGCTGGCGTACGTAGCCCAGGGACACCAGGGTCTTCAGGAAGCGGTGGGTGGTCGGGGCCGGCAGATCGATGGCGTTCGACAGTTCGGTCAAGGATAGGTCCCCGCTGTCGGCGAGCAGTTCGAGCAGATAGAACGCTCGCTCGACCGACTGGACTCCTCCCGAAATCCTGGTAGCCACCATCTCCCGCTCACTGCCTCCAAGGGTGCACCCGGCCGATATCCACGCTGCGTGGAAGGTAGCACAGCGTCAAGGGTGCAGCGAGCCGGTCGATCGGCACTGTCACTGCACCGCCAGGTCCTCGATGACGATCACCTCATGATCGGTGATCTTGTCGACCTCGAAGCTGACATAGCCGTCTTCCGCCTTGCCGGTCAGCTCGACGCCGGTGACCCGGGAGGTGATCCTCGGCTCGGTCGGGCCCTCGTGGCGTACCCGCACCGCGACCGGACCGACCGGGACCAGATGCGCCTCCCGGCCGGGGACCCGGGAGGTCAGGACCCGGTTGGTCAGATGCAGGATCCGGCGTCCCGGCTGCCCGTACAGCGACGCACTCACCAGCCCATCGGCATCGATGGTGAAGGCCGGACGATCACCGATTGCCCACCGCACGGCATTGCCGATGATGGTGGCGTGGTCCGGTTGCTCGTCGCGGGCATAGCTGCGGTCCAGATCGGCCAGCAGCCACACCAGACGACCGCCCGCCGGCAGCTGCTTGGCGATGATCGCCGGCACCTCGGTGCGCGGCTCGCGCATCCACGAGGTCTCCGGGGGATAGATCGGGAAGTCCGGGACGAAGGTGGCCAGCACCTCGGCATCCTCGACCTGCGCGACCGGGAGGTAACCACCGAAGGCGATCAGATCGGTCTCGTCGAGGCCGGTAACGACCGGGTGCCGGCTGCCTACAGGCTCCGGCGCCGAGGTGTCGCTGGGGCCGTCGAACCGGGCACGTAGTTCCGGCGTCAGTCGCAGGTAGCTGTGCCGCGCGTGGGTCTCGATGTTGAAGTCTGCCAGGCTCCGGGCACCGAACGACTCTCCGGTCAGGTGCACGCCGAACAGATCGGCAAGCGCGGAGTCGGATCGGGGGTTGCCGTCGCCGTCCTGCAGCGCCACCGGACCGGAGATGATCACCGATCCACCCCGCTCGACGAATCGTCGGACGGCAGCCACCTGATCATCGGCCAGCACTTCGACATTCGGCAGCACGATCACCCTGACGCGGCCGGAGGCGGCGACCAGATCGTCGGCATGCAACGGCAGGTAGCCGAGGCCCGCAGCATTCACGGCTCGGACCACACCCTTGTACGGGTCGAGGGTCCGCTCGGCGGCACTGTCGCGGCCGGCGAAGTCGTTGTTCTCCTGCGACCAGACGATGCCGACGTCGGCGATCGGCGTCCTGTCGGTGAGGATGTCGGAGTTGTCCCGATGCCAGCCGAAGAGCGGCGCGGCCGTCCGGTACTGGCGACGATCGTCGTGCCGGGAGCCGATGTGGTGCCACCACGGCTGGATTCCGCCCGCGAAGCCTGCCGTCGCCCACAGGCGGACCTCTGCCGCAGGCATCGCCGCGACCCGGAACGCCGGTACGCCGAGCTGGTACTGCGGTGTGCTCTCGGGGATGAGCTTGTCCCAGCCGAGCAGCTCGTGCAGCCGCTTGCCGGCCTCGGTGTTCTGCTCGAAACCGTCGACCTGATTGCGATGCTGGTGGTCGAGCATGATCAACTCCGACCTCGACAGGATCTGCCGAAGGTCGATGGATCGGTCCGAATTCCGCAGCACCTCACCGCTGATCATCCCGAACCAGAGGCAGTCGGGGCCGCCGGCTTCGGTGGTGACCCGGTTGTTGAGATCCCACAGGTCGGTACGCCGCTGGTAGCTCCACCTGATCCAGGCCCGATACTGTGGCGCATCCCAATCGTGATCATGAGGGAGCTCGAATCCGGTGGCAGTGCGGAAGAGCTCGGCGCAATGACTGCAGTAGCAGATCGATTGGCGGGGGAGGCCTGCCCAACTGTTGTCGGCGAACCCATCCGGGTGGCTGCGTTCGATGATCTCCCTGAGGACGTCGGGAAGGTACTCCCGGTAGTAGGGGGAGTTGATGCAGGTGACCCACTTGTCGGCGACCGTGATCGGCTGGCCGTCGATGTCGCGGCAGATCCACTCCGGATGTGCGCGGTAGAAGGCTTCGTCGACCCGGTTGGAGTCCATCCTCGCGACGACAGCCAGTCCCTCGTCGCGCGCCGAGGCCACGATCTCGCCGTACAGATCGCGGTCACCCAGCGCCACGGCGCGATGATGCAGCTCGAATTTCGACGGATAGTAGGCGACGATTCCGCCGGCGTTGATGATCGCGCCCTGGACTGCCGTGTCGTGCCAGTGCTTGCGCCACCAGGCGTCGTCGTATCGCTGCGGATCGATCTCGGTCAGGTTGGTCTGGGCCCAGCGCAACGTTGTGCGGTACCACGGATCGGCGGCGGTCATGAGTGGAATCCCTTTCTGGAGCTGCTGTGGATCAGCACATAGGGCTGGTTCGCCAACCCCGGTTCGAAACCCGGCACTACGGCTTGCTGCCCGGACCTGTCCTTGATCGCGAAGAAGTAGATCAACGGAAAGCTGCTGGCTGTATAACCGGCGTCGATGGTGGCGTTGTAGCCGTCATTCGTCGCTGTCATGGCCAGTTGCTGGAACGCCTCGGCCTGGTCGACGTGTCGATAGTGCAGGACGACCTCTGCCAGCTCGGAGCCGCCCGTCACAGTGAGCTCGAGTGGCGCGCCTCGGTCGAAGGCAGTCGGTGGCTCGTGATGGATGCCCGGATCGGCCAAGCGCCCTGGCGGATCGTCCACCACACTGGTCGGGGTGCCGGCCGGGGCCTCGTCCAGCTCGGCGCGCAGTGCGGCAAGATCGCGGTCGATCGATGGCAAGCGGTCGGCCCAGGTGCCGCCCTCGTACGGTTCCTTCCCGAACATCAGCTGTGGTTGATAGACGCCCGCCGCCAGCTCCGCGATCTCGGCATAGGCGTCCCTGGCAGGACGATAGGTCGCGATGCACCTCGCGAGCAGGGAGACGTCCTTGGTCGCGGTGTAGGTCGAGTACTGCACGGCGGAACGGAACTTGCCGGCGAAAAAGGTGCCGAGACGGGCGAGGATCTCCAGGTCCAGCACTGTACGCCGCAACTGGGCCTGGTCGGGCGCGCCACCATCCGTCTGGGCGGTGCGCAGGAAAGACAGGTGCTGTTCACCGCGGCGGACCAGGTCCTCGAGCCATCCAGCGACCTCGAGCGGGGTGTAGCGGGCGTCGAGCCGGGAGTTGACGAGATCGTCGACGTATCCGTCCACCGAATAGAACAACGTCGGATCGAACGGGCTGATCCCACCCCAGTTATTGGCGTCGTCGGTGTCGTGGATGATCAACTCGTCGATGAGTTCGCTCTCCTCGTCGGCCGTGTACTCGATCAGTGCATCGCCACGGGCAGCTTCGTCGAAGTGCACGGAGTAGGCGTACGAGATCCCGAGCTTCTCAGCGCGAGGATCAGGTTTGCGTACGCTGACTGGTACTCCGGCATGGATCCTGGCCGAGATCGGCACGTTCGCGTACATCTCCGGCCAGTAGAGGTTGTTCGACCCGCTGGCCCCGTGGGTGACCGTGACCAGCGGCAGCACCTTGCTCAGCGAACTCAAGGCGCCCTCGACCGCAGACGCCGCCGCACCGTAGGTGTCCGCGAGGTAGCGACGCCAGATCCTGGGGTCGCAGTCCGGGTCGTGGAGCAGTCGTCCCCACAGCAGATAGGTGTACTTGTATTTCGTCCAGTCCCGGACGCCCAGCTGGAGATCGGAAGCTGCGTACGGATCTCGCGCACCGTGTGCCGCGGTGTCGTCGCGTCCCTTGAAGAACAGCGGCTCGCACAGGTCGACACCCCGTGAGCCCGCGAAGGTGCTGTAACGGCCGAAACCGGCGGCAAGCTCGGGATCGCCGGACAATAACAGGCGTTGGGTACCGGGCCAGATCCTGAACATGAAGTCGGAAGGACGATCCTCTGCGAGGAAGTCGCCGTAGCCGTAACGGGTGAAGCGACGGCTGTAGTTGGTGACGCCGCGCAGATCCGCGCCCTCCTCGATAGGCCGGGCCGCCTCACGAGCCCGGATGGAGGCCTGGTGATAGGGCAGACCACAATGCTCGGCCCAGTACTTGCCGGAGATCACCGGGTGCAGTCCCGGCTTTGAGGCCAGTGACTCCAGCAGCAGTCCGTCGACACCCTTGGCATGCATGTCGATCTCGAGGCTCTTGCCGGACTGCGAGGCCGCGGTGAACACCTTGTCCCAGAACAACTCGTGTCCGTCCTCGGGGATGCCTCCCTCGTAATGCACCCGGAAGGTGAAGCCACCGATGCCGGGACACTGGTCGAGCAGCTTGGCCAACGCCGCCGCCGAGTAGTCGGCGTGATTGCTCGCGTCGAGTCCGCTGATCGGGAACCGTTCCCTGGACTCCGGCCCGTAGTCGTAGGCGTGATTCCACAGGCCGAGCTGGAAGTGCAGGCCGCGGCGAACCGTCTCGGACGCGATGAACCGCAGCGATTCCAGGTTTCGACGCTGCTCTGCAGCGTCCACGCCCGCCGCATGCACGTCGAAACCCTCGACGTCGAAGAGAAACGGATAGGCGAAACACAGGTAGTTGTCCGTCACCGTGTCATGTGAATAGTTGTACTGCATGCCGAGAGTTAGGTGGAATCGGTTGACCCGACTGGTGGCGATCCAGTCCAGATACTCGGCCCAGAAATCGCGATCATGGAACCACGCACTGTCGTGGTCGACATTGGCGAAGTCGCGCTGGATTCCGCGGACCGGGACGGCCGCCGGATGATCACCGGTCCTGATCCCGGCCAGCACGGCGGCGGGATCAGCACCATCCCCAGCCGCATCGGCGACGTCGAGCAGTCCGTAGGCGAAGCCGCGTGAATCCGAGGCCCGCAGCGTCAAGGGGCCGTCACCGGAGGTCTCGAAACTGTAGAATTCGGCAGCCCCCGCCTCGGTGATCAGGTTCACGTGCGCCGAGGCGTCCGGGCCGGTCGCTGCGACGCCGATGCCGGAGGTCGCCAGGCGCTCGGTGAGGACGCCGATCGCCCAGTCGAGCGCCGGTGCTGACTGCACCGGGTCGGCCGTGTCGCGGCTGATGACGAGTCGGGAGGCTGACGGTGGATTGGTGATCAACTGAGCTGTCTCCTCGGAAGGTGGCGGACGGTGTCGGGCTTATCGGAGGCCGCTGGCCGCGATGCCCTGCACGAAATATCTCTGTGCCAGCAGGAACACGACGATGACCGGCAGGATGCTGATCGCCGATGCGGCCATCAGCAGCGTCGTGGTGGAGAAGTACTGGCCCGAGAACTGGGCGAGCGCGAGCGGGAGTGTCGCCAGATTGGTCGAGTTGATGAAGATCAACGGACCGAAGAGATCGTTCCAGGACTCGATGAAGGTGAAGACGGCAACCGCCGCGACGGCCGGCCGGACCTGTGGCAACAGGATCCGCCAGTAGATGCCGAAGATGCTGACACCGTCGATCTTGGCGGCGTCATCGAGCTCACGGGGCAGGCCCATGAACGCCTGGCGCAGGAGGAAGGTTCCGAACACGGGTGTCATCACCCGTGGCACCCACAGCGGCAACTGGGTATCGACCCATCCGATCCGCTGGAAGATGATGTATTGCGGGATGAGCAACACGATGCTCGGAATGATCGCCGTCGCCAGCACGAAGAAGAACGCGATGTCACGGCCCGCGAACTCCAGCCGTGCAAAGGCGTACGCCGCAATCGACGAGATCACCAATACACCGACGACGTTGATGACGGCGAGTTGCACCGAATTCCACAGGAACGGGCTGATGGCCGTGAATGCCTGCCCGTAGTTGCTCCACACGAAATGTTGCGGGATCAGCGACAGGGTGTGGGCACTGAGATCGGTCTCGCTCTTCAACGATGTTGCCAGCATCCACAGCAATGGCGTCGCGAAGGCGATAGCCAGTACCAGCATGAAGATCCATCGGGCGCCGCGGGCGACGAACCGCGCCGCGTGCGCGTCGGCTGCGCTCGGCGCCGGGATCGCCTTGGGTGGAGCAAGTTGGGCTTCGGTCGACATGGAACTAGCTCTCTTCAGCAGTCGGGACTAGTCGTTGTAGAACACCCAGCGACGTTGCAACCGCAGCTGGGCGAAGGTCACCAGGCCGATGATCAGGAACAGGATCCACGCCATGGCGGAGGCGAATCCAAGATCACCGAAGGTGAAACCGTTCTGGTACAAGTAATAGATGTAGACGGTTGTCGCCGTGCCGGGACCACCCTTGGTCATGACGAAGATCAATGCGAACACCTGGAACGACGCGATGATCTGGGTGATCAGCACGAAGAAGATCTGCGGTGTCAGCAGCGGCAGGGTGACCCGGAGGAAACGGTTCCAGGAATTCGCCCCGTCGACCTTCGCAGCCTCGTGGAGCGTCTCCGGGATGTTCTGCAGTCCGGCCAAGAAGATCACCATCGGATAGCCGATGGCCTGCCAGGCCGATACCAGGATGACGGCCGGCATGGCCCAGTGCACGTCGGTCAACCATGACGGGCCGTCGATTCCGATCTTCGCCAGCAGTTGGTTCAGGACACCACTCGGTGTGAACAGCTGGCTCCAGACCAGGCCGATCGCCACGATGCTGGTCACGTACGGGGTGAAGTACGCGGTCCGGAAGACGGCGTTGGAGACCTTGCCCTTGCCGTTGCACAGCACCGCTAGCAACAGGGCACCGATGATCGTGAGCGGAATGACGCCGACGGTGAACTCGATCGTGTTGAGCAGCGTGCGCCAGTACTGCGGATCCTTGGTGAACATCCGGGCATAGTTGCCGAATCCGAGGAACTTCGGAGTCGTGATCCCGTCCCAGTTCGTGAAGGAGGTGTAGATGGAGACCACGACCGGGATCCCTTGGAACGCGAGGATTCCCAGGATCAGTGGTCCGATGAAGAGCCAGCCGTACAGCGTCATGCGGCGTCGTGCCCGCCGCGCACTGGCACGACGCTCGGGAGCGGAGGTCGGGCCGGTTGCCCGGACGGGCATGTCGGACATCGTTGTCACCATCGGATCAGCCGGCCGCCAGCGCTTGCTCGACCTGGGCGCGGATGCCTCCGAGCGCTTTGGCTGCGGTGAGATCGCCGGTGTAGACCCGCTGCAGCTGGGGACGGAAGAGGCTGACCGCGGCCGAACCTGCCGTCGTGTAGTTGACGATCTTGTTGTGGTCGGCGCCCGAGCTGAGCAAGTCGATGTGGGCCGGGTATTTGCCGGGACTCTTCAGGGATTCCGCCGCCTTCTTGTTCACCGGGACAGAGACGCCGGCCTCGGCGATGAACCTTCCGCCGTCCGGTCCGATCGCGAAATTGAGGTAGTCCCAGGCGGCGTCAGGGTTCTTGCCCTTCTCCGGAATGATGTAGAGCACGACGCTGCCCTGTTGGTACTGGTTGACCTTGGCCGGGATCGGCGCGAGATCCCACTCGAAGTCCTTGACGTTCTCGTTGTAGTAGGCGATGTCGGACGAGGTTGCCAGCATCATGCCGAGCTTGCCGGCGACGAACATCCGCTCGACGGCCTGGTCAGGTGTCACGTCGCCCCATTTCGGCTGCACGTGGTACTTGTTGGTCAGATCGGCGACCCACTGGATCGCCTCGACGCCCTTGGGATCGGCCAGGGTGAACTTTTTACCGTCCGGCGAATAGGTGCCCTCGCCGCCGTTGTTGCGGGACCAGATCTCTTCGTATCCGGTGTCCTGGTAGATCGACGCACCGTACTGGCTGGTTCCTTTCGTCAGGGACTTGGCGGCGCTCAGGAAGTCGTCCCAGGTCCAGTGGTCCGCGACCCAGTCGGTCGGCGGCAGCGGAACGTTTTCCTTCTGGAACATCGTCTTGTTGTAGTAGAGCACCCGCACCTGCTGGGCGACGACCAGTCCTCGCTGACCGCTGGGTAGGTCCGACCAGGTGAAGATGGGGAAGAAGTCGTCCTTGTTCAGGCCGGACTTCTTGAAATAGGGCGCCAGGTCCTTGCTCAGCTTCTTCCCGGAGATCTCTCCCAGGAAATCGTCGTTGAGTCGCATGACGTCCGGCGGTGCGCCGCCGGCGAGGAGGGTGCGGAACCGGGTCTGGTAGTCGTCGAAACTGACACTGGCCTGTGCCTGGATCTTCTTGCCGGACTTCTTGGACCAGGCGTCCGCGATGGCGCCCTTGAGCAGGTCGCCGACGCCGTCCTCCCAGGAGGCGCTGGTGACGATATTGCTACCGCCACCTGCTGCTGCGCCGGCGCTGCCGTTGCCCTTCGCGCAGGAACTGAGCGCGAGTGCAGCGGCACTGAGCCCTGACGTCGTGAGCAGGGCGCGGCGGGACATCGTTGAGCTACCGCGAGTCATCGGCCAATCTCCGATCTCTGAGAAGCGATCCGTGGCTCTCATAACGGAAAGGCGTGTGACGCCACCGCGCGTGCAGTCGAATCGCCGCGCGCCAGGTGAGTCATCGTCGAGCCACTGGACATGATGGATTGAGCTATGCGATTGTCGGAAAGCGCCGTATCGTGAAACGCGATTTCCGGATGCCGACATACGTTCTAGCCGCAGGGCTGCAGGGCCTTGTGAGAAAAGCTCCGCTATGTGGTAGTTGAACTCCACGACATGGAAACTGCGTGCTAGCGTAGAGCAGGAGCTGACGCGGGTCAATGGCCCCGCCGAAGTTCCGGCTCGGGACCGATCCGACGCCGTGGCCGGTTGCCGAGAGTTCCCTCTGGGCCACAGATCCGAGTTGTATCCGGTGATGTGCGGAAGCTTCTTCAGAGTTGATCACGCCCGCAGTCGCTGTCCCGACGGCACGCACTCGGCGCCGGTTTGATCAGGCTCGGCGATCAGGCGCAGGCGCCGCTGGGCGAGTATGCGGGACGTGAATTGGACACGCTGGTGCAGTGTCTTGGTGGAAACCGCCAACCTTGCGATCCTCGACCGCGGCGCGGCGGTTTGCGTTGCGCAATCGCCGTCACCGCACCCGCTGCGGATGTTCACCGAGGTCGGTCACCGGGTCGCGCTGCACGACGCCGGGGTCGCGTAAGGAGATCCTGGCGGCATTGGCGGACGCGTCCGTTGAAGGATGCCGCTGAGCGGATCGGGCGTTGCCATGGACTCCGGAACCGCCCGATGATGGTGTGCCGGTGCCGACCGACGGTCCACGCTTGACCGGGACGTCGGTATGCTTTACCTTAAATTCCGGTGCGCGGAGTATCAATTCCGTAAAGTGGAATAGCTGCTGCAAGGGTCGTCGACGGTGGCACAACTGTCGGGGCCGTGTCGTCGAAGGGACGTTCATGTCGGATACAGAGCGCGTCGAGGTTGCGGGGCTGTCCGTGGCGGCCGGATTGCATCGGTTCGTCGAGGATGTCGCGCTGCCGGGTTCCGGGCTGGAGTCCGGCAGCTTCTGGTCGGGTGTGGCCACGATCTTCGCCGACCTCGCGCCGCGGATCGACCGGTTGCTCGCTGACCGGGACGAGATCCAGGCCAAGATCGACGACTACCACCGCGCTGCCCCCGGACAGGTCGACGAGGACAAGTACCTCGACTTCCTGACCGACATCGGTTACCTGGTCGATGACAAGGGCGATGTCCGGGTCGATACCGGAAACGTCGATACCGAGATCGCCGAGCAGGCCGGTCCGCAGTTGGTCGTCCCGCTGCTCAACAAGCGGTATGCAGCCAACGCGGTCAATGCTCGCTGGGGTTCGCTCTACGACGCTTTGTACGGCACCGACGCGATCGACCAGTCCGGTGACCAGTCGCCCGGTACGGACTACAACCCGCTCCGCGGCGCCGCCGTGGTGGATCGCGTACGGGACTTCCTCGACTCCGTCGCGCCGCTCGCCGATGGGAGCCACCGGAACGCGACGAGCTATGCGATCTCCGGCGGCCGGCTTGCCGTCGAGCAATCCGACAATGGCACCGTCGGACTGGCGGATCCGGACCAGTTCGTCGGATACCGCGGCGACCCGGCGGCCCCGGAATCCGTGATCCTGCTCCACAACCGGCTGCACCTGGAGATTCTGATCGATCGCCGGGCGCCCATCGGGCGCGACGACCCGGCCGGCATCAAGGACGTCCTGGTCGAGTCGGCCGTGACGACGATCATGGACCTCGAGGACTCGATCGCGGCCGTCGACACCGAGGACAAGGTGCTCGGCTACACCAACTGGCTGCAGCTGATGGCCGGCACGCTCTCGGCCGAGGTGACCAAGGCCGGACGGACCTTCACCCGCCGGATGAATCCCGACCGCGATTACACCGCCCCCGACGGCTCCCCGGCGACGCTGCGCGGTCGTTCCCTGCTCTTCGTCCGCCACGTCGGTCACCACATGAACACCGACGCGATCCTGGACAACGCCGGCAACCAGGTGCCGGAGGGAATCCTCGACGCGATCATGACCGGGCTCGGTTCGCTCCGCGATCTTCAGAGCCGAACCCAGCTCAACAACTCGCTGACGGGCTCGATGTATGTGGTCAAGCCGAAGATGCACGGGCCCGACGAGGTCGCGCTGACCGCCGACATCTTCGCTCACGTCGAGGAACTGCTCGGCCTGGCGCCGCTGACGATCAAGCTCGGCATCATGGACGAGGAGCGCCGGACGTCGGCCAATCTCGTCGCATCCCTGGTCCCGGCCCGAGATCGGATCGTCTTCATCAACACCGGTTTCCTCGACCGGACCGGCGACGAGATCCACACGTCGATGTATGCCGGCCCGGTGGTCCGCAAGGCGGAGATGAAGAGCCAGCCGTGGATCACGGCGTACGAGGACCGCAACGTCGACATCGGCATCCGGGCAGGGCTTCCGGGGCGCGCCCAGATCGGCAAGGGCATGTGGGCGATGCCGGATCTGATGGCCGACATGCTCGAACAGAAGGTCCAGCAGCCGCTGGCCGGCGCGACCACCGCCTGGGTCCCGTCTCCCACCGCCGCCACCCTGCACGCGCTGCACTACCACCAGGTCGATGTCTTCGCCCGACAGCAGGAACTGGCATCGCGACCACCCACCGACCGGCGAGAGCTGCTCCGAATCCCCTTGGCGGCCCGCGACTACACCGCCGAGGAGCGGCAGGTCGAGATCGACAACAACATCCAGGGCGTGCTCGGCTACGTCGTCCGTTGGGTCGACCAGGGGATCGGCTGTTCGAAGGTTCCTGACATCGACGACGTCGCCCTGATGGAGGACCGCGCGACGTGCCGGATCTCCTCCCAGCATGTCGCCAACTGGCTGCTGCACGGCCTCGTCAGCCGGGACCAGGTCGAGGAGACGCTGCGCCGGATGGCGGTGAAGGTCGACGAGCAGAATTCCGGCGACCCCGACTATCGACCGATGGCGCCGGGCTACGACGGCGAGGCGTTCCTGGCCGCCCGGGCCTTGATCATCGAAGGCACCGCTCAGCCGAACGGCTACACCGAGCCGATCCTGCATCGCTACCGTCGGCAGGTCAAAGACAAGTTGATCACTGAACCGGTGAGGAGTGCCTCGTGAGCACATTCGGTCTGGCAGCTGCCCGGGTCATCGTTGCGGCAGCCCTGGACACCGCGCACGCCGAGGATCTGAAGCCGATGGCGGTGATCGTGCTGGACGCCGGCGGCCATCTGATCGCCGCCGAACGCGAGGACGGCGCCTCGAACAAGCGCTTCGAGATCGCCCATGCCAAGGCGTACGGAGCCATCTCCCTGGGGATGGGCTCGCGGGCTCTGATGAGTCGTGCCGAACAGCAGGCGTACTTCATCTCCGGTGCCGCGTCGGCGATCGGCGGTGCGCTGGTCGCGGTTCCGGGCGGCGTGCTGGTCCTCGACGACGGCGCGGTCGTCGGTGTTGTTGGAGCGTCCGGTGACACGTCGGACAATGACGAGAAGGTCGTGATCGCGGGGATCGCCGCCGCGGGTCTGACCGCCCAGCCCGACTGAGAACCCCGACGCATCACGCCATCCGAAAGGTCACGCAGTGCCGCATCCGACCTCGCACCCCGTCACGGGTACTGAGCTGGGCGCCAGCGAACCGGCCGCGGCCGGGCGGGCCACTGCGGCCCGAAGTGCTTTCCAGGCGGCATTTCCGCCCGAGCAGCTGGTCACCGATGCGGTCGGACTGAAGGCGTACGAGTGCGACGGGCTCACCGCCTTCCGGATGCGGCCGGCGCTGGTCGTGCTGGCCGAATCCACCGAGGACGTCGCCAGGGCCGTCAGGATCTGTGCCGAGTACGGCGTCAGCTTCGTCCCGCGCGGGGCCGGTACCGGTCTGTCCGGCGGGGCGCTGCCCGGCCCGGACAGCGTCGTGATCAGCACTGCCCGGATGCGCAAGGTGCTGGCGATCGACGCCGACAACCGACGGATGACCGTCCAACCCGGGATGGCCAACAGCGCGGTGTCGGCGGCGGCAGAGCCGTACGGTCTGTACTTCGCCCCGGACCCGTCCAGCCAGATCGTCTGCAGTGTCGGCGGCAATGTCGCGGAGAACAGCGGTGGTGCGCATTGCCTGAAGTACGGCTTCACCACCAATCACATCCACGCCGTCACCGTCGTCACGCCCATGGGCGAGGTCGTCCAGCTGGGTGGCAACTCGGCAGACCCGATCGGTCCTGATCTGCTTGCGGTGTTCATCGGCTCCGAGGGCACGCTCGGCATCGTCACCGAGATCATCGTCAAGCTCCTGGTCCGTCCGGTCGCGGTCCGGACTCTGGTCGCCGACTTCGCGACAGCCGAACAGGCTGCCGATGCGGTCAGCGGCCTGGTGTCGCACGGAGTCATCCCGGCCGCGGTCGAGATGCTTGATCAACTCGCCATTTCAGCGGTGGAGACAGCCACCCATGCCGGCTACAACCGGGACGCCGGAGCCGCCCTGGTGATCGAGGTCGACGGATTCGACGCCGCAGTCGGCGAGGAGTTCGAGATCGCCGAGCGACTCTGCCGCGACAATCACGCCACCAACATCAGGATCGCCCAGACCCCACACGAGCGCGACCTGATCTGGAAGGGGCGCAAGTCCGCCTTCGCTGCCATGGGACGGATCAGTCCTGCCTACCTGGTCCAGGACGGCGTGATTCCGCGGACCCGGCTTGCCGAGGTCCTGACCCGCATCGACCAACTGGCCAACGCCGCCGCGCTCCGGGTCGCCAACGTCTTCCATGCCGGCGACGGGAATCTGCATCCGCTGGTGCTCTTCGACTCCGACAATGCCGAGGAGACTGAGCGCGCCGAACAACTCTCCACCGCGATCGCCGAGCTTTGCGTCGCCTTCGGCGGCGCGCTCAGCGGCGAGCACGGCATCGGAGCGGACAAGGCCTGCTCGATGCCGACGATGTTCTCCGACGACGACCTCGACACCATGCAGCGGGTCCGCAACGCCTTCAACCCGGACGGTCTGGCCAACCCGGACAAGATCTTTCCGACCCCGCGACTGTGTGGCGAGAGGTCCGGGAAGTACCGGCCGCACCCGTTGGAGACGACCGGCCTGATCGGACGCGGCTGATGGCCGCCGCCGGAACGGTTTCCGCCGTCGATGATCACCAGAGCCCGACCGACCTGGAGGCGGCGGCTCGGCTGCTCCGCGACACTGCGGGCGAGCGAGTCAGGATTCTGATCAGTGGTGCGGGCAGCAAACTGGGTTGGGCCGGACCCGTCGACTCTCCGGATCTGGAGATCAGTACCGCCGGCCTCGACCAGCTCATCGACTACCGGCCCGGTGACATGACCGTCGCCGTCCAGGCCGGCATGCCACTGGATGCCTTGCAGCCGGTCCTCGCCGAGCATGGGCAGTGGCTGGCCATCGACCCGCCGACCCAGGCAGCCGGAGCAACGATCGGCGGTCTGCTCGTCTCCGGTGATGCCGGTCCATGCCGACTGCGGCACGGCACGCTGCGCGACCTCTCGATCGGCTGCACCCTGGTCCTGGCCGACGGCACCATCGCCCGCGCCGGCGGTCACGTGATCAAGAACGTCGCCGGCTACGACCTGACCAAACTCATGCACGGATCCCTGGGCACTCTGGCGCTGGTCGTCGAGGTGGTACTCCGGCTCAATCCGCTGCCAGCGGCAAGCCGGACCATCCTCTGCAAGCTGGATGCAACCGGCGGGATCCGTGCGACCGCCGCGGTGATCGGCTCCGGTGTCGAGCCGAGCGCCGTCGAGTGGTCGGGAACGCCTTCCGGTACGGGTAATCTGCTGGTCCGCCTCGACGGCACCGCGCGGACGATCGAGGCATTGAGTGACCATGCCGTCCGGGCATTGCGCGACTCCGGTGCCCACAATCCGGAGATCGTGTCAGAAGCCCCTTCGACACCCTCAGGGATCTCGGGACCTGAGCTTGTCGCAGGGCAGCCCGCCCCCGCAACCGTCTGCCTCGGCACGCTTCCCGACCAGCTCCCGATGATCGCCGAGAAGATCGACAAGCTCGCAGATCGGCACCAGGTCGCAGTCTCCATGATCAGCAGCACCGGCCTCGGGCTGCACACGGCCAGGCTGTCCGGGCCGATAGCGGCGCAGGCGGCCATGGTCGACGAGCTCGGCGCCGTCGTCCAACACCTGGGCGGCAGCCTTGCGCTGCGCGACCGGGACCCCGAGCTGGATCGCGTCCGCGGGACGTCGGCCCCGATGCCGGAGCAACCGCCGGCCGCCGCACTGCAGCGCGCCGTCAAAGATCGTTTCGATCCCGATCATCGACTCGCCCCCGGCCGGTTCGCGCCCTGGTTCTGAGCCGAGCAGACCACCGATGCCCATGTCTTGGAGGGACCAGCGATGATCCAGCCGTCCGATGCCTTCGTGAGCGCGTCGATCCTGGACCGCCAGGGACGCGTCTTCGATGATCATCATCCGCCCGAGGACGAGTTGATCTCCGACTGCGTGCACTGCGGATTCTGCTTGTCGTCGTGCCCTACCTATCAGCTCTGGGGCAACGAGGTGGACTCGCCGCGCGGCCGGATCTATCTGATGAAGGCTGGCAACGAGGGCACGATCGAACTCGACGACGCGTTCGTGCAGTCCTTCGACAACTGCCTGGGCTGTCTGGCCTGCACGACCGCCTGTCCCAGCGGCGTGCAATACGACAAGTTGATCACCGAGGTCCGCCCGCAGATTGAACGGCACCATCGGCGCCGACTGCCCGACCGGGTCTGGCGGGCGATGATCTTCGCACTCTTCCCGCATCCCGACCGGCTGCGGGTGGCGGCGGTTGCGGGGGCCGTCTACCAGCGCACATTGCGGCCGGTGCTCGTACGATCCGGTGTGCTGGGACGGCTGCCGAAGAAGCTGCAGGCGATGGAGGCGCTGTTGCCGCCGGTACGGATCGGCGACGTCATGGCCCGGTTGCCGGAACGCACGGCGGCGACGGGACCCGTACGCCGGCGGGTCGGGATCGTCACCGGCTGCGCGCAGCAGGTCTTCTTCCACGACGTCAACCAGGCGACCGTCCGGGTCCTGGCGGCCGAAGGATGTGAGGTCTTCGCGCCGACGCATCAGGGCTGCTGTGGTGCACTGTCCGAACACGTCGGGCGCGAGGACGTGGCGCTGGACCAGGCCCGGAGGTTGATCGACGACTTCGAGCCGCTCGGCCTCGACGCCGTCGTCACCAACGTCGCCGGTTGCGGAGCCAACATCAAGGAGTACGGCCATCTGCTCCGTGACGATCCGGTCTACGCCGAGCGCGCGGCTGCCTTCTCGGCGAAATGTCGGGACATCTCCGAGGTCCTGGACGAGCTCGGCCCGGTTGCCGACCGGCATCCGATCAACGCCCGGGTCGCCTACCACGACGCCTGCCATCTGGCCCACGGACAGCAGGTCCGCAGCCAGCCACGGGCCGCGTTGCGGACCATCCCGGGGCTGGAGGTCTGCGACATCCCCGAATCGGAGATCTGCTGCGGATCGGCCGGGACCTACAACCTGACGAATCCCGAGCCGGCCGAGCAGCTCGGCAGGCGGAAGGTGGCCAACATCGCCACCACTCATCCGGACCTGATCGCCACCGGCAATGCCGGCTGCCTGCTCCAGGTGCGCCGCTATCTCGCCGAACGAGATGATGCGGTCCCGCTCTACCACCCGATCCAGCTCATCGACTTCTCCATCCGCGGCGTGCAACCGCGGTTGGACCCGCCGAAGAAGGTTGGTGCGCAATGAGTGCTGTCCCGTCGGTGTCGAATTCGATCACGGTCCGTCTCGAGGTGCCGGCCGGTGGTTCGTCGGTGTCCGCGCTCACCATTGCGGTCGAGCGGGCAGGCGGCAGCATCACCGCCCTCGACGTGACCGCGTCCGGCCATCAGCGGTTGCAGATCGATGTGACGGTTGCGGCGCGGGACACCACCCATGCCGACGAACTGGTCGCAGTGATGCGGGCTGTCCCGGGCGTTGTGATCGGCAAGGTGTCGGACCGGGTGTTCTTGGCCCATATCGGTGGCAAGATCACGATGGACGGCAAGCGGCCGATTCGCAACCGTGACGATCTTTCCCTGGTCTACACCCCGGGCGTCGCCCGCGTTTCCACTGCCCTGGCAGCGAATCCCGAGGACGCGCGGCGGCTGACGATCAAGCGCAACAGCGTCGCCGTGATCACCGACGGGTCCGCGGTGCTTGGACTGGGCAACGTGGGTCCGTACGCGGCGTTGCCGGTGATGGAGGGCAAGGCTGCCTTGTTCAAGCGGTTCGGTGGGATCGATGCCTGGCCGCTGTGCCTGGACACCCAGGACACCGAGGAGATCATCTCCGTCGTGCGGGCAGTGGCTCCGGGTTTCGCCGGGATCAACCTGGAGGACATTGCGGCACCGCGATGTTTCGAGATCGAAGCCCGGTTGCGCGAGGAACTGGACATTCCGGTGTTCCACGATGATCAACACGGGACTGCGATCTGCGTCCTGGCCGCGCTGCTCAACGCCTTGCGCGTCGTCGGCAAGCAGATCGAAGACGTCCGGATCGTGATGTCGGGTGCCGGGGCGGCGGGAACGGCGATCATCAAACTGTTGTTGGCCGCCGGCGCCTGGAACCTCGTCGTCACAGACATAGACGGTGTCGTGCACTCCGGCCGGCAAGGCATCGCGGGCGAGCTGTTGTGGATCGCAGAGCACACGAACCGGGTTGGGGTGGATGGCACGATCCATAAAGCGATCGTGGGTGCCGACGTCTTCATCGGGGTGTCGGCTCCGAACGTGATCACCGGTGACGATGTCGCCAGGATGGCGGAGCGGTCGATCGTGTTCGCGTTGGCCAATCCTGATCCGGAGGTGGATCCGGCGGAGGCGAGTCGGTATGCGGCGGTGGTGGCGACCGGTCGTTCGGACTATCCGAATCAGATCAACAACGTTCTGGCCTTCCCTGGCGTCTTCCGGGGCTTGTTGGATGCCCAGTCCAAGGAGGTCACGACGCCGATGTTGGTTGCTGCGGCGCACGCGCTCGCCGGGGTGGTCAAGGATGAGGAGCTGAACGCCGCCTACATCACGCCGAGTGTGTTCCATGCCGATGTGCACACCGCGGTGGCGGCTGCGGTCCGTACGGCTGCGGGCGGTCCGGTCGAGCTCCCGAAAGACACCGAGCTTGGAGACGACGAGATCGTCCGCTCCTCGGCGCTGTGATCATCTGGATACCGAGTGGTTGTCGTTCCCGGGATTGGACCTAGGCATCGGCCGCCTCGATGAAGTGGTGCTCGATCGAGCGCACCGAGTTGTCGAGGTGTGCAACCAATGACGCGCGGGCTAACTCGGCATCTCCTGCGATGATGGCCTCGTAGATCGCTCGGTGCTCCTTGGCGAGTTCCTGCGGACTGTGCAGGTGATGAGTCTGTTTCAAGACCATGCACAGATGGGCCTCACCGATGATCGAGGCGTAGATGCGCCGCATGCGAGGGCTGCCCACCGCGTCGACGAGCGACTGGTGGAACGCGATGTCGGCATCGACGACACCCTTGGTTGCGCCGGCCTGTGCCGCGCGGTCGAAGGCTTCCAGCGCGGCATCTGCCGCCGCGAGCGGCAGGTGCCGTTCAGCTAGGTGAACGACAACGGTGCTTTCGATGGCTGTCCGGGTGAAGTAGATGTCGCGAACGTCGCTCACCGTCAGAGCCGGAACACGAGCTGACTTGTTCGCTGTCCGCCGCAGCAGGCCCTGGTGCACCAAGCGATCGATCGCCGCCTTGGCGGTTGGCCGGGCTACGCCGTACAACTCCGCGGTCTTCTGCTCGACCAGCACCTCCGAAGGGTCGAGTTCGCCGGAGAGGATCCGGTCACGGATGGCGTTGTAGACCGCATCGACGATCGACACGGTCCGCACTGTCTCGCTCATGCCGGAACTCTCCTTGACCTCTCCGCGACCCGGCGGTCCACCGGGCCTGAGCGCATACTGCCATACCGCTGGCATACCGCCCTAACGGGTGTTCGGGTCTAGCCAGATTGCAAGTCTATCTGGAGCACTTGACAGACAATGTTACTAGCAAATACGCTCCCCGAGGCAGTGACAGCAGCCAGCCGAGCGGCCGGTCATGGTGCGCAATGACCACCAGGTCTCCTCGACAGACCTGTCCTGGTTGCCGCCGCGAGCACTTGGAGATCAAGGGAGATCCGATATGCGTAATTTGTCCGTACCGGGCAGCCGGCTGACCCGCCGACGGCTCATCGAGACCAGCGCACTGAGCGTCCTGGCTGTGGCCGGCGCAACCGGGTGTTCTGCGTTCTCAACCAAACCCAAGTCACAGGCGAGTTCGTCCGGTAACGGAGGATCTGCCGGCGGAACCGCGTCCGGGAATGCATCGACGGCGAAAGAGGCGCCATCCCTCGCTCAGCAGGTCAAGGCAGGCAAGCTGCCGCCGGTCACGCAGCGGCTACCCACAAAGCCGCTGGTCGTGACACCGGTGGACTCACCAGGCGTCTACGGAGGAACCTGGCGGATGGGTGTCACCGGCGGTTCGGGCTCGTTCTCCCAGATCAATCGGTTCCAGGGCTACGACGGGCTCATGCGCTGGCGCCCTGACTACTCGGGAGTGATTCCCAACGTCGCGGAGAAGGTGCAATCGAGCAAGGGCGGTGCTACCTATACGTTCAGCTTGCGTCAGGGCATCAAGTGGTCTGATGGCGAGCCGTTCAACGCCGATGACGTGCTCTTCTGGTACGAGGACGTCGTCCTGAACAAGGATCTAAGTCCGGATCCGCCAGCGTGGATGATGATTGACAACAAGCTGGGCAAGGTCCGAAAGATCAATGACTACGAAGTCGAGTTCAGTTTCGCCAAGCCGCACGGGCTCTTTCTCGAACTTCTCGCCGAACCAACGAACGACGCCCCGGTGCGCTACGCCAAGCACTACTTGAAGAAGTACCACAAGAAGTACAACCCGAAGGTCAACGACCTGGTGAAACAGGAGAAGCTGACGGACTGGGTCCAGCTGTTCCAGAATCATGGCGGCTCGGATGACGACACGGTGCGGTGGACCGTCTCGAATCAGCCCTTGCTCTATCCGTGGACCTTCACCAAGGCGCCCGACGGAGGCACCGGTAAAGCGGTCGCCCAACGGAACCCGTACTACTGGAAGGTCGACACCCAGGGGCGGCAGTTGCCCTATCTCGACGGGCTCGAATACTCCTTCCTGGCCGGATCGGACACCAACTCCCTCACCCTGATGGCTCTCGGTGGGCAGATCGACATGGAGGACCAGTTCTTCTGCATCCCGCAGAACAAGCCGGTGCTCGCCGACGGACGGCAGAAGGGCGGCTTCGACTTCTACACGACTACGCCCACTGAGCCGAACCAGGCAGTCATCCAGCTGAACCTGAACCACAAGGATCCCGTCAAGCGCGAGATCTTCACCAACAAGAACTTCCGTATCGGGCTGTCGTACGCCTTGAACCGGCAGGAGATGATCAATCTCGTCCTGCTCAAGCAGGGAGCGCCGTGGCAGGTGGCGCCCTCCAAGGGTTCGGCGTACTACAACGAACAACTCGCCACCCAGTACACCGAGTACAGCGTCGCGAAGGCCAACAGCGCACTGGACCAGGCGGGCTACAAGAAGAACGGGTCCGGTGTACGGGTCGGGCCCGATGGGAAGCCGATCTCGATCGCATTCGACATCGACAACGGCCGCCCGGTGTTCGTGGACCTGATGCCGATGATCAAGACGTATTGGCAGGCGGTCGGCATCCAGGTCAACTTCACAGCCATGGAACGATCGCTGTGGGAGGAGCGAGTGCGCACCAATGCTGACTTCGATGCGACGATCCATCGGTTCGGCGGCGGCAACGGCGAAGAAGTTGTCTTGGATCCGCGCTACTACTTCCCGCTGAACGGGAACTCGGTCTTCGCGGCGAAGTGGCAGGCCTGGTACAACGGGCTGACGGGCAGTTCGGCCTCGGCAGGCATCGAGAAGCCGCCGGCCGCGGTCCATAAGCAAATGAAGCTGTACGACCAGCTGAAGCAGACCGTCAACACCGATCAGCGGACGAAGCTCATGAACCAGATCCTCGCGATCGCGGCTGATGAGTTCTACGTGATCGGGGTGAGCGCCGTCGCGGACGGTTACGGCATCGTCCGCAACGACTTCCACAACGTGCCGAAGAGCATGCCCAACTCCTACATCTATCCCAATCCCGGCCCTTGTAATCCCGAACAGTTCTACATCGCCAGCTGAGTATCGCGATCGAAACGGAGTGTAGTTTGATGAATCTTGCGCAGGCGACCACGGCCGATACTGCTCTCGTCGCGTCGGCACCGTGGTACGACAGGACGCAACGCTGGGCACAACTCACTCTTGTGGAGAACGATCCCGGACGGTACGACCCGAAGTTCTGGCTGGACTACTTCAAGCGCTCCCGCAGCGACGGCACGTGCCTGAGCGCGGGCGGCTATGTCGCCTACTATCCGACCGATATCCGCCTTCACCATCGCAGCAGGTGGATGGGCGATACCGACCCCTTCGGTGATCTTGCCCGAGGCAGTCGGCAAGCCGGCATGACGGTCCTTGCGCGAACTGATCCCCATGCCGTGCATCAGCCCGTGTACGACGCCGAGCCCGGCTGGATCGCCGTCGATCAGGACGGCAATCCGCGCAGGCATTGGGCTGCCAAGGATGCCTGGATCACCTGCGCGCTCGGCCCGTACAACTTCGAGTTCATGACCGAGGTGAACAAGGAGATCGTCTCGCGCTACGACGTCGACGGCATCTTCAGCAACCGCTGGGCCGGGACCGGAATGTGCTATTGCGAGAATTGTGCCCGGCTCTTCAAGGAATTCTGCGGTTTGGACCTGCCACGGTCGATCGACCCTGCCGACCCGGCACGCCGGCAGTATCTGGTCTGGCACCAGCAGCGGCTCTTCGAACTCTGCCGGCTATGGGATTCGACCATCCGTGAGATCAACCCGGATGCCAGATTCGTGCCGAACTCAGGTGGTGGCGCCCTGAGTGAACTCGATATGAGCGAACTGGCCGGACTGACTGACACGATGTTCGCCGACCGGCAGGGCCGCGCAGGAATCATGGTGCCGTGGAGTGCGGGCAAGAACGCCAAGGAATACCGCGCCACGATGGGCGACAAGACCATCGGTGGAATCTTCAGCGTCGGCATCGAAGGTAAGCACCGTTGGAAGGATTCGACTCAGGGGAGCGCCGAGATCGACGTCTGGGTCGCCGACAGCATCGCGAACGGGATGCGTCCCTGGTTCACCAAGTTCGCAGGTGTCGTCTACGACAACCGCTGGCTCGCCCCGGTGGAGCGGATCTATCGCTGGCATGAGCGCTGGAGTCCTTACCTTGTGGATCAGCAACCGCTCGCCAGAGTCGCCGTCGTGTATTCGCAACAGACCGCCAAGTTCTACGGCGGTCCCGAGGCGGGAGACCGCGTCGAGGCCCATATCGAGGGCGTCTATCAGGCACTGATCGAGGCACGGATTCCTTTCGAGATGGTCCATGATCAACTGCTTGATGCCGAGCATCTGAGTCGGTTCAAGACCCTCGTGCTGCCGAATATCGCTGCACTCTCTGATGATCAGTGCCGGCAGCTCCGCGACTACGTCGCTGGGGGCGGAAGCATCGTCGCTACTCACGAGACATCGCTGTATGACGAGTGGGGCGTCCGGCGCGATGATCTTGGTCTCGGTGATCTCTTCAATGCGCGGGTCACCGGGAACCTTGAATCCGACCTCAAGAACTCCTACCTTGAGCTCGCCCAGGGCGCGGCTGATCGGAACCATCCGCTGTTGGCCGGTCTGCTGGACGCCGACCGGATCATCAACGGCGTCTCGCGGCTGCCGACCGAGCCGATCAAGCCGTTATCGGACCACCTGCTCGGTCTGGTGCCGTCCTATCCTGACCTACCCATGGAGGACGTCTTTCCGCTGACCGACGGCCCGCAGGGCGATGAGGTCTACCTCGGAGAATACGGTCGCGGCCGCGTTGCCTACTTCCCCTGGGACATCGACCGAACGTTCTGGGAGGTGCTCGATCCCGATCATGGTCGGCTGCTCGGGAACGCCGTTCGCTGGGCGTCCGAAGGCGAATCGCCGGCGGAGGTGACAGGAGAGGGCATGCTCGACGTCACCTGCTGGCGCCAGCCCTCTTCGATCACTGTCCATCTGGTGAACCTGACCAATCCGATGACGATGCGCGGCCCGTACCGGTCGCCGGTCGCCGTCGGACCGCAGCGGGTCACGGTGCAGTTGCCTACCGGAGAGAGCGTACGGCGCGTCCGGTTGCTGAGCAGCGGTCGGCAGATCGACTACGACGACATCGACGGTGCGATCACCGTCACTGTGCCGAACGTGCTGGTCCACGAGGTAGTCGCCGTCGATCTGGAGACAGCGTGACGGTGCGGACCGAGAGCGCCGAGACGAAGTCGACAGGAACCTGACATGAAAGGGGTGCACCGATGCTGACCTACATCGGACGTCGACTGCTTTACATGGTGCCGACCGTCATCCTGATCTCGATGGTCGCGTTCGTGATCATCCAGCTTCCGCCCGGTGACTATCTGACCGCTCTTGCTGCCCAGTTGTCGCAACAAGGGCAGTCGCTAGACCATGCGCAACTGGTGACCCTGGAGCACAGGTACGGCCTCGGCCAGCCGATCTATGTCCAGTACGGCAAGTGGATCTGGGCGATTCTCTCTCACGGCGACTTCGGCCAGTCCTTCGAATGGAACCGGCCGGTGTCGGCGCTGGTCAGCCAGCGACTGCCGATGACGATCGTGCTTGGCTTCACCACCGTGATCTTCACCTGGATCGTCGCATTCCCGGTCGGCATCTACTCGGCCATCCGGCAGTACTCGCCGGGTGACTACGTTGCCACCACGCTCACCTTCCTCGGTGTCGCGGTACCCAACTTCCTGATCGCCCTTGTGCTGATGTACTTGGGCTATCGGTTCTTCGGGCTGACCGTGGGAGGCCTGTTCTCGCCGGACTTCGAGAATGCGGGATGGAACCTCGGCAAACTCCTGGACCTCTTCTCACATCTGTGGGTCCCGGTGGTGGTCCTGGGTGCAGCGGGCGCTGCCGGTCTCGTTCGCACGCTTCGGGCCAACCTGCTCGACGAACTCCACATGCCATACGTCGTCGCGGCCCGCGCGCGTGGCGTCCCCGAACGCAGACTGCTGTTCCGCTATCCACTGCGGGTCGCTCTCAACCCGTTCATCTCGACCATCGGCTGGGTGCTGCCGACGCTGGTCTCGGGAGAGATCGTCGTAGCCCAGGTGCTCTCGCTGCCGACGACCGGACCACTCCTGCTCGAGTCGCTGGAGAGTCAGGACATGTACCTGGCAGGTTCGTTGATCTTGATCGTTTCGGTGCTGACCGTGGTGGGGACGCTGATCTCGGACATCTGCCTGGCCTGGCTCGACCCTCGCGTACGGCTGCGCTACAAGTGACGGCGCTTCAATTGATGGCGCCTCAATTGACGGAAGGGACGTGCCTGCCATGAGCGTCCAGACAACACTGGCGACCGAGTCGATCACCGACTCGGAGCCAGCCCAGACCGCCGCCGACGAGGTCGCGGTCGCACGACAATGGCGACTTGTCTGGCGTGCCTTCCTGCGGCATCGGCTGGCAGTCGTCGGACTCGTCGTCATGGTGATCATCTACCTGGTCGCGATCTTCGCCGAGTTCGTGGCGCCGTATTCGGCGACCCAGTTCAATTCGGACTATCCGTATGCACCGCCGCAGCGCATCCATCTGATCGACCACAGCGCGGACGGCACCCACGTCGGGCTCTTCGTCTACGGGTACAAGGCGAAGCTCGATCCGGAGACGCTCAAATCCACTTTCACGGTGGACACGTCGAACAGGATCCCCCTGACCTTGTTCGCCCACAGCACACAGCCGTATCGGATGTGGGGGCTCTTCAACGCCCACCTCCACCTGATCGGTCCGAAGGACGGGCACACTCAGGTGTATCTCCTCGGTGCCGATCACAACGGTCGCGATCTGTTGTCGCGATTGATCTACGGGACCCGAATATCCATGTCGGTCGGCCTGATCGGAGTCGGGCTGGCCTTCGTCCTTGGCCTGGTGCTCGGCGGGGTCTCAGGCTACTTCGGAGGGCGAACGGACACCCTCATCCAGCGGGTGGTGGAGTTCTTCATGTCGCTGCCCACCCTGCCGCTGTGGATGGGACTCGCGGCTGCACTGCCAAGCAGCTGGGGATCATTGCGGCGCTACTTCGCGATCACGATCATTCTGGCGATCATGGCCTGGACCGGCCTGGCCCGGGTGACCCGTGGCCGGTTTCTTTCGCTGCGTGAGGAGCAGTTCGTGACCGCGGCGCGGCTGGACGGGAACCGGTCCGGGCGGGTGATCTTCCGGCACATGCTGCCCTCGTTCACCAGCTACCTGATCGCATCGCTGACACTGTCAGTTCCCGGCATGATCCTGGCCGAGACCTCGCTCAGCTTTCTCGGCCTCGGTCTCCAGGAACCCGTCGTCAGCTGGGGGGTCCTGCTTGAGGATGCCCAGAACATCCGCGTCGTCGCGACCGCCCCTTGGCTGATGTTGCCGGGAGTCGCGGTCGTGATCGCGGTACTGGCGCTCAACTTCGTCGGCGACGGGCTGCGGGATGCCGCGGACCCGTACAAACGATGATCGACACAGCCGCGCCCCGGCACGAGAAGAACGAAGTGTTCGGGAAGGACATGGGGATGGACGAATCCGTAGCATCGGACGAACGCCGGCCGCTGCTCAGGATCGAGAGCCTGAAGACCCACTTCTTCGTCGACGACGGCCCGGTGCGAGCGGTCGACGGCGTCACCCTGACCGTGCCACGTGGGAAGACCGTGTGCATCGTCGGGGAGTCCGGGTGCGGCAAGAGCATCACCGGCCGGTCGGTCATGGGGCTCGTGGAACATCCGGGCAGGGTCGTCGACGGCCACATCTGGTGGAGCCCGGCGGACGGCGACCAGAGATCGAGCGCCGGCGGCCGAAATCCACTGCGCCGATCGCGTCGCCATGCCGCCGACTCCGATCAGGATGCGGTCGATCTGGCTGCCCTGGACCCGCGGGGTGAGGCTCTGCGTCGCATCCGCGGCAACGAGATCTCGATGGTGTTCCAGGAGCCGATGGCATCGCTCTCACCGATGTACACCATCGCCGAGCAGCTTATCGAGACCATCAGGCTGCATCGGCGGATGAGCAAGCGGGATGCTTATCGCCTCGGCGTCGAGCTGCTGACCCGCGTCGGCATTCCGCGGGCGGAGCAACGGATGAACGCCTACTCGTTCCAACTTTCGGGCGGGATGTGCCAGCGGGTCATGATCGCGATCGCGATCGCCTGTGGCCCGAAGCTGTTGATCGCCGACGAGCCGACCACGGCACTGGACGTCACCACCCAGGCGCGCATCATCGACCTGCTGGCAGAGATCCAGGCCGAGACCGACATGTCGATGATGTTCATCACCCATGATCTTGGCGTCGTCGCCCAGATCGCTGACGAGGTCGTCGTGATGTATCTGGGCACGGTCGTCGAGCAGGGCAGTGTCGAGGAGATCTTCCACGACCCGAAGCACCCGTACACCCGGGCGCTGCTCGCCTCCATCCCGAAGATGGGCGTGGGGGCGCGCAAACGTCCGGAAACGATTCGGGGGCAGGTGCCGCATCCGCTGAACCGACCTGCGGGCTGCCCATTCCATCCGCGGTGCGACCAGGCGATCGCCGGAGTCTGCGATACCTCTGAGCCGCCGACGGTGGAGCTCCCGAACGGCAGGCGGGTGCGGTGTGTGCTGTACGACCGCGAGCTGGTGACCACCGCAGCCAAGGGCGACCAGGCCGTCGAAGCGACGTCGGGAGGAACCGATGAGTGAAGCGGAGTCCACACCGGACGAAGAGCCACTGATCCGTGTCAGCGGCCTGCACATGGACTATCCGATCCGCGGACGCGGGTTGTTCAGCCGTACGACCGGGGCGGTGCACGCGGTCAACGGAGTCGATCTGTCGGTCAGGCCGGGGGAGGTTCTCGGGCTGGTCGGCGAATCCGGCTGTGGCAAGTCGACGCTTGGGCGCTGCATCGTCGGCGACGAGCGCGCGACCGCCGGCCATGTCTACTATCAGGAGTCGCCAGGCCACGTCGCGGACCTGGTGACAGCCGGCAAGGAAGACCTGCGCCGGTACCAACGTGACATCCGGGTGATCTTCCAGGATCCCTTCTCGTCTTTGAATCCGCGCATGACGGTCGCGCAGATCGTCGGCGATCCGTTGGCCAGTCGCCATCTCGCCAGGGGATCCGAGCTCGAGGACCGCGTCGCCGAGGCATTGCGCCGGGTCGGTCTCTCGCCGACCTACATGCGCCGTTTTCCGCACGCCTTCTCCGGCGGCGAGCGACAACGGATCAACATCGCCCGGGCGCTGATCCTCAATCCCCGGTTCGTGATCGCCGACGAGGCAGTCTCGGCCTTGGACGTCTCCGTAAGGGCGCAGATCATCAACCTGCTGCGCGATCTGCAGGAGGAACTGTCGCTGACCTATCTGTTCATCTCCCATGATCTGTCGGTTGTGGAGAGCATCTGCGACCGGGTCGCGGTGATGTACCTGGGCAAGATCGTCGAGCTTGCGGACACCGAGGAGATCTACGCCGAACCGAAACATCCCTACACCGAGGCATTGCTCTCCGCCGTGCCTCGGCCGGATCCGCGGCTGCGTGGTGCTGGCGGGAGGATCCGTCTCTCCGACGAATTCCCCGATCCGTCCGATCCGCCGGCCGGCTGCTTCTTCCACACCCGCTGCCCGTACGCAGATCCGGAGCGCTGCAGCGCCGATCCGACCGTACTGCGAGAACTGACACCGAAGCACTGGTCCGATTGCCACTACAGCGAGACATTGACCTTGGCAGGCGTCGGAGCCGAACAGGAGGTGGCGGCGAGTTGATCTTGCATGCCGTGTCGATCGAGGAGACGACCAGGTGACTGACAAGCCGGCGATCTATCAGGGATTCCCTTATGGAGCGGTGTACTTCCGCAAGACCAATCCACCGGCGGAGGACTGGGAGCGTGACTACCGGGTTGCCCGCGAGGACGGCTTCACCAGCTTCCGGCATTGGTTCATGTGGTCCGGCATCGAGGTCGCGCCGGGCGAATACGAGTGGAACGACTACGACCAGCAACTCGATCTTGCCGCCGAGAACGGGTTGACCACGATCATCGCCGAGCACGTCACGATCGCCCCGGAGTGGCTCTTCACCACCTACCCGGACAGCCGCTATGAGCGCCGCGACGGCAGCAAGATCGACTCCCAGATGCAGGTGAGCTCGAGTATCGGCGGTACGCCCGGTCTGTGCTTGGACAACGACGACGTCCTCCAGGCCGCGGGCCGGTTCCTGACCGAGCTCGTGACCCGGTATCGCAACCACCCTGGCACCGGCGGCTACGACGTCTGGAACGAGACCAACATCGATCCCGACGTCTGCTACTGCCCGGCAACCCAGGCACGCTTCCGGGACTGGCTGAAAAGGCGGTACGGCGACGATCTCGCCGTGCTGCGCAAACGCTGGGGCCGTTACTACTCGAAATGGGAGGACGTGCAGGCGCCGCGCACGCTGGGGCTCTACGGTCAAAGCATCGACTGGCTCCTCTTCCGCCGCGACCGGGCACATGAGTTGCTGCGCTGGCGGGTCGACCTGATCAGGTCACTCGACCAAGATCATCCGATCACCGCCCACGGTGTCGCCGGCACCCTCGGCTTCGGCATCGAGAAGGGCATCGATGACTGGATGGCCGTCTCCGAGGTCGATTCGTTCGGCTTCACCTTCGTCGCGTCGAGGCGTACCGATCGCCGGTGGAAACAGGCGCTTGCCGTGGAGCTGGTGCGGTCGGCCAGTGACGGGAAACCGTTCTGGCATGCGGAAATGCAGGCCGGACCGCTCTGGCTCCAACCGCAGGTCGTCGATCGCCCCTTGGACGACGGCCGGGTCTCGCGGCCGGATGACATCCGGTACTGGAATCTGATGAGCATGGCCGGCGGCGTCAACGGCATCTTTCACCTGCGCTGGCGGCCACTGTTGGACGGCCCGCTGTTCCAGGCGTTCGGAGCCTACGACCTCGACGGGTCGCGTACGGACCGGTCCCGCCAGGTGTCGGCGATGGCGCAATGGGCGCACGAACCGGAGCAGCAGGAGCTGTGGGCTGCACGACCCGCCCCGGCCCAGCTCAGCATGCTCTTCGTCCCGGAGTCACAGGCGTACGGCCTCATCGCTCGGCACAGCCGCAAGCCGTACGAGCGGGCGATCTCCGGTGCCTGGCGCGCCTTCTACGACCTCTCCGTCGTGCCTGACCTGCGCAAGCTGCATCAACTCGGCGGCGCCAAGGTCGCCTACCTGCCGTATCCGACCCTGCTGCCCGACGAGTGGGCTGAAGCGCTGACCGAATGGGTCCGCGCCGGCGGGACCTTGATCAGTGAGGCGACGCCGGCCTGGTTCAACGATCATGCTCATGCGGCGACCCGTCGTCCGGGCGCAGGGCTGGACAAGGTCTTCGGGGCGACCGAGCAGGACGTCGAATTCACCCCGGACATCCTGGATGATCTTCAGTTCCGCAGTGCTGGCTCCCGTGCGCACGGCGGCGAGATCAGGCAGCGACTGACCCCCACCACCGGTGTCGCCACAGGCTGGTACGACGACGGCTCGGTCGCGGTTGTCGATCATGAATTCGGAGCCGGGCGGACGCGTCTGATCGGCACCATGCCTGGCACCGGCTACAGCAACCACGAGGACGCCGGGACGAGGGGGTTCTACCAGAGCCTGCTCGACTGGGCCGGCATCCAGCCCCTGGTTCGTGCGGACGACGAGCGGCTGGTGACCCGGCTGCACCGCGGCAGTGACGCCGATTTCCTCTGGGTGATCAATTCCAGCCGCGACGACGTGGAGTCGACGGTCGAATTCTCCGGGGACCAGGTCTTCAGCAAGGACGTCCGCGCGCTCTGGGGAAGCACCGACCAGGTGGAGATCTCCGAGACCCATACGACTCGGGTGCGGGTCGGGGCGCGGGACGGACTGGTGATCAGGATCAACCACTGATGCACGCACCCGAAGCTGGACGAAAGCGGTCGAACGAGAGGACAGGACGTGAGAATAGCCTTCATAGGCTTGGGCGTGATGGGTCTGCCGATGGCCAGGAACCTGCTCAAGGCCGGCCACACGGTCGTCGGTTTCAACCGATCGCCGGAGAAGGTCGAGAGATTCGCGGCCGACGGCGGTAGCGGTGCCGGGTCGATCGCCGAGGCGGTCGACGGCGCGGAGGTCGTGGTGACCATGCTGCCGGACTCGCCCGATGTGCTCGCGGTCTACACCGGTGACCAGGGCATCCTGACCAGCGCGGCACCGGGAACACTGCTGATCGACGCGAGCACCATCCGTCCCGATGTCACCGTCGATCTCCATCACCGGGCAACGGAATCCGGCTTCCGATTCCTCGACGCCCCGGTCAGTGGTGGCGAGCAAGGGGCTGTCGACGGCTCGTTGTCGATCATGTGCGGCGGGGAGCAGGAGACCTTCGACGCCGCGCGGGCCGTCCTCGAGGCGGTGGGCAAGACGATCGTCCTGGTCGGTGGTCCGGGTAGCGGCCAGACGGTGAAGGCGGCCAATCAGCTGCTGGTCGCCGGAACGATCCAGCTGGTCGCGGAGGCGTTGGTGTTCCTCGATGCGCACGAGGTCGACCTTGCGCCGGCCCTGGAGGTCCTCAATGGGGGCCTGGCCGGCAACACGATCATGACCAGGAAGGGGCAGTCGATGCTCGACGGACAGTTCGCCCCCGGGTTCCGGGTCGATCTTCACCACAAGGACCTCGGCATCTACCGCGAGGCGGCGCGTGATCAAGGAGTGTTCTCCCCGCTCGGGACCGCGGTCACCGAGCTGATGGCCGCGCTACGCAGGACCGGCGGTGGCGACCTCGACCATTCGGCACTGTTGCAGCAGGTCGACGCACTGTCCGGCCGCTCCCGGTGGGCGGATCGATGACGGCGCGGGTTGCCGGGATCGAAGATGAGCGGACCTGGTCGCTGGTCGCGAACATCTCGCTGTTGTTCGCCGAACTTCCTTTGCTGGAACGGATCCCCGCTGCCAAGGAAGCCGGATTCGATGCGGTCGAGGCATGGTGGCCGTTCCCCGGCGGCACGTTCGATGATGCCGTCGAGGACTTCCTGGACACCATCGAACGAACCGGGATCCGCCTTACCGGCCTGAATTTCTTCGCCGGCGACATGCCCGGCGGCGAACGCGGCATCGTGTCCCGGCCGGACCGTCAGAACGAGTTCGCCGAGAACGTCGAGGCGATCGTACGGATCGCTGAGCGGACCGGCGCGAGCGGCTTCAACGCTCTCTACGGGCAGCGGCAACCGGGCATGGACCCGGAGGACCAGGATCAGGTCGGCTTCGACAACCTGGTGCATGCCACGCGCGCACTGGCGCCCGTCGGCGGCACCACCCTGGTCGAGCCGCTGAGCCGGGGCCTCAACGGTGCCTACCCCTTGGAGACCGCGACACAGGCGGTCGAGCTGGTCGACCGCGTACGGGGAGCCGCCGGCACTGACAACATCGGCTTCCTGTTCGACACCTTCCACCTGGCCAACAACGGTGAGGATCTGGTTGCCGTGATCGAACGGCACGCGTCGCGGATCGCGCACGTGCAGTTGGCCGATGCGCCGGGTCGCGGGGCACCCGGCACCGGCACGGTGGACTTCGACGCAGTGCTGGCTGCTCTTGCCCGGGTGGGGTACGACGGCCTGGTCGCCTGCGAGTACGCACCCGGCGAGCAGACGATCCCGTCGCTGGCCTGGATCGCGGCGTGCCGTTACGTACGACTCGGCCGCGGGCCGGATGATCATCGATGATCTAATAGAGCCATACCGAGCCATGCCGGGTGTGGAGCAATGTCGTCACCCACCGACCGAGAGTGAGCTCCGTCGCATGCCACTGGATGAAGTCGCTGCCAGCCTGTACGCCTGGGATCTCGCCGACGAGGGCGTCGAGCACTGTCTGGACAATCTCGAGGCCCTGGCCGGCGTCAACTCGGCCTATCTGGTCGGGATGATGCACAAGGAGAAGCGGCCGCTGCACGCACGCTTCTACCCGCACAACCCGATCCGCAAGTACTACACGCCCGAGGACAGCCGGGCCTACTGGATCCCGAAGGACGGCGCCTATCCAGGGCGGATCAAGCCGCTGACCTCGGACCGGGAATTCCTGGCCGGCACCGACTGGCTTGACACCCTCACCGACGCCGCCCGGAAGCGCGGGATGCGGACCGGCTGCGAGATCTCGCACACGATCATCGACGCCAATGTCGCCCGGACCGAATATCCCGACATCCTGCAGCGCGACCCGTTCGGCAACGTGGTCGGGACCTTCGAGGCGATCGAGGCCCAGCGCGCGCTCCCGTGCCTGAACAACACCGACGTCCGCGAATACCTGGTCAACCTGGCCACCGATCTGGTCACCAACCACGACGTCGACTTCATCCAGAGCTGCCTGGTGATGTTCGGCTCGGGCTACTCCCGCAACAACACCGTCGGCCGCTCTGCGCTCTCCGTCGGCTGGACCGCGCTCGCGGCCACCGCAACCGGCGGCTGCTTCTGCTCGGTCTGCGAGTCGAAGGCCCGCGCCGCGGGGCTGGACTGGGACGCGATCCTGGCCGAAGCCCGACACATCGCGATCATGATCACCGGCCGCGACCTCGAAGAGGCCCACGAGGCACAGCTGCTGCGGGAGAGCAACTACAGCGAAGCGGAGTTCCTGCTGGAGCACGAGCACTTCGCCAGCTGGCTGCTCTTCCGCCGGCACTCGATCGACGAGCTGTTCGAGACCATCGGGTCGGCGATCCACACTGCCCGACCGGGCGTCGAATTCCGCTACAACACCTACATGGCCCAGCCCGAACTCTCCGGGCTGAATTTCAAGTCGGCGTTCGCGTTCGTCGACTCGGTCCGGGAATCGGATTACTCGGATCAGCTCGGCACGCCGGAGGGTGTCGCGGTCAAGCGGGCCAAGCTGATGAAAGCCCGGCGTGCGCTGGGCTACGACAAGCCGCTGATCGCGGCACTCGGCGTCCGCCCCAACGCGACCCCGGAGATCCTGCGGGCCAGTATCAAGGCTGCCGTCGACTCCGGATGCGACGGTCTGTCGCTGGGCCATTACGACGGCGCGACCATGGAACGACTGCGGGCCGTACGCGACGGGATGCGTGAGTGGGAGGCGACCGAAGCCGACTGGCAGCACACCCCCGACAGGGAAAGTTGATCATGCCAGCGATCACCCGTGTGACGATCACCGAATTCGAGTTCGCTCCCGGGGACGACCCGGGCCGTACGCTGCGCAAGTTCGCCGTCGACATCGACAGCGCGGACGGCCTGACGGGCAGTTATGTCGCGTTGTGGAGTGCGCCGCCGCTCGCGGTGCTTCAGGTCAAGGACATGGCCAAGCAACTCATCGGTCGCGACTACCGTGACCGCGAGCGGCTGTGGGACGCGGCCAGCCGGAGCCACGCCAAGGACGACCGGATCGGCTATGGCGCTCTCGATATCGCCCTCTGGGATCTCGCCGGCAAGGCGGTCGGCGAGCCGGTCTGGGCCTTGCTCGGCCGGTGTCGGACGCGACTGCCCGCCTATGTCAGCACGGTCGGTGGGCGTAAGGGGTCCGGATCTCTAGGGTCCCCGGCCGCGTACGCAGATTTCGCCGAGGCGTGTGTCGCTCGCGGCGCGCTGGCGTACAAGTTCCACGGTCTGTCGGACGGCACGGTACGCGACGAGATCGACGTCCTGCGCGCCGTCGCCGATCGGGTCGGCGACCGGGCGGACATCATGACCGACCCCGGCAAGCGGCTCGCCACCTATGCCGACGCGCTCCGCCTCGGCCGGGTCTGTGACGAGGTCGGCGCCTACTGGTGGGAGGACCCGGTCCGCGGCGACTCGCCGACCTCGCACCGGATGCTCCGGGAGCGGGTGAAGACACCATTGTTGATCACTGAATTCGTTCGCAGTCTGGAGCTGCGGATCGCGATCGCGCTCGAAGGCGGCACCGACCTGCTGCGCGCCGACCCGGAGCTCGATATGGGCATCACCGGCGTGATGAAGACGGCCCATGCCGCGGAAGCGCTCGGACTTGATTGTGAGGTGCACGCCGGTGGGCCGGCTCAGCGGCACTGCATGGCATCGATCCGCAACACCAACTACTACGAGCTCGGGCTGATCGACCCGGAATTCGGCAATCCGGTGATGCCGCCCGTCTACGGCGACGGCTACGTCGAGGATCTGACCGCGATCGACCCGGCCGACGGCTGCGTCGAGGTCCCGGACGGTCCCGGGCTGGGTGTCGAATACGACCGGGACTGGATTGTCGGGCACGCCGTCGATTCGGTGATCATCTCCGGCTGAAGCTCTCCGACTGCCGATCCGCGCGGACGACCAGATTGCGCGGGATGAAAGTCGGCGGGACCCGGGTGTGGGTGAATCCCGTCCGGTCGCCGGACAGCCGGCGGAAGATCGCCTGGGCCGCAGCCGTACCCATCGTCGGCACCTCCTGGCTGATCACCGAAATCCCGCCGCGGACCACGTCGGCCAGCGGGAAGTCGTCGAAGCCGACCAGTTGGAGATCGGCGGTGGCGGGCAGCGTCCGAACGAGCGTCGTCGCCGACAGCGAACTCGCTGCGAAGATCGCCGTCGGCGGATCGGGCAGCAGCTGCCAGTAGGCGAGCTGCTTGGCCAGGGCCGGGATGTCTTGGCGGCGCCGGAAGACCAGCCGGTCGTCCGGCGCCAGACCCGCCGCATACAAGGATTGCTTGTATCCGGTGAATCGCTCGGCCTGGGTGAAGAGCTCGGGCAGATCGCCGACGAACGCGATCCGGCGGTGACCGGCTGCGATCAGAGCTGACACGCCCTCTTCGGCTCCGCGCTGGTTGTCGCAGAACACGGAGTCGGTCTCGACACCGGGGATCGGCCGGTCGACACAGACCACCGGCACGATCCGGCCGAGCCGCTCCAGGAACCGGCTGCGGACGCCGGTCGGCCAGAGCACGATCCCGTCGACCTGACGGGAGAGCAGCGACTCGATCACCGACTGTTCCCGGGCGGGGTCGTGATGGGTCACCGACACCGTCATCGCGGCGTCGGCCTCGACCGCCACCGCCTCGATCGCCCCTGCCAGCCGGGCCTGGACGGGCTCGGCGATGTCCTCGCAGACGTACGCGATCGAGCGGGAGACCCTCTTGCGCAGCACCCGGGCCGCAGCATTCGGGCGGTAGTCGAGAGCCTGGATCGAGGCCTGGACCCGGGTCCGCGTGGTGTCGCTGACCGCCCGTTCACCATTGAGCACCCGGGACACGGTCTTGACCGCGACACCGGCGTGCCGGGCCACATCGTTGATGGTCGCGCGCCGGTCGGAGCCGAAGTCCATCTGACCTCCTGGGTGAGCTCGAATTGTGACATCGTTGTCAACGCTCGCACTAGGCATTACGCCACCAATCGTGCCTCACGCGGCGTAACGAGGAGCTGCTGCATCCGGATCCGGAGGCGGCAGTTGTCCTACGTTCGACACATGCCAAGGCTCTACTACCAGCACCCGGGGACCTGGTTCGGCGACTGCATGCCGATCTTCGCCGACGGTGCCTTCCAGCTCTTCCATCAGCGCGACACCCGCAACCCCGGCCCGTTCGGCGAACCGTTCGGCTGGGCGCTGGCCAGGACCACCGATTTCGTCAGCTACCAGGACTTGGGGGAGGCCCTCCAGCGGGGCGCCGACGACGCCCAGGATCAGTTCATCTTCGCCGGCAGCGTGTTCGAGGCCGCCACGGCAAAACCAACGGCGACGCAGGGGGCAGACGGTCGGTTCCACGCCTTCTACACCGGCTTCAACCGCGACTTCGCCAAGATCGGCAAGCCGGCCCAGGTGCTGATGCACGCGGTCAGCGATGATCTTGTCCACTGGGAGACTCTCGACGGCGAGCTGGTCGCGCCGGAGCCCGGCTACGATCCGCACAACTGGCGCGACCCCTATGTGCTCCGTGACGATGATGATGATCGCTGGATCATGATCCTCGGCGCCCGCAAGGACGGCGACCAGATCGTCAGCGGCCGTACCGTCTGGTACACCTCGACGGATCTGGAGAGCTGGCACTTCGAGGGCGACTTCTGGGCCCCCGACCTCTACAGCATGCACGAGATGCCGGACCTCTTCCGGATCGGTGATCATTGGTACCTGCTGACCACCGAATACAGCGATCGCAGCAAGACCGTCTATCGCAGCAGCACGAGTCTTGCAGGGCCGTGGAGCGCCCCGGTCGACGACGCCTTCGACGGCCGTGCCTACTACGCGGCCCGATCCGCGTCGGACGGTGATCATCGCTACCTCTTCGGCTGGGTCGCCACCAAGGAGGACGAAGATGATCTTGGCAAGGTGCAGTGGGGAGGCACGCTGGTCGTGCACGAGGTCTTCCAGCGTGATGATCATTCGCTCGGGGTCAGGCCGCCGCAGAGTGTGCTCGACGCGTTCGGGCCGGCACAGGAACTGATCACTGACTCACAGACCGTGGCCGCCCCGGATGGTCGACGGACCCAACTGCTCGGCAACACCGAGAGCTCGACCTTCCTGCTCCGGCTGACCCTGCGGCCCGAGCAGAACCGGAGTTTTGCGATCCGGCTCTTCGGCGACGAGCAGACCGGTGATGGGTACGCCTTCACCTTCCGGACCGGCGAGCAGCGGGTCGACTTCGACCGAGTGCCGAACTTCCCGTGGTATCGCTACGACAACCGCGGATCGGAGCGACCCTTCACGGTCAATCCGGGGCAGACCTACGAGATCGCGATCATCGTCGACGAGACGATCGCCACGTTGTATGTGGATGGAGTGGCGCTCAACGTCCGTCGGTACGCCGAACCGGGCAAGGCAATCGGCGTGGACATCGTCGACGGCGAGGTGGAGATCCTGTCCTCCACACTGGCGGAGCTGCCGGGCTGATCATCAGCGATCGTCGTCGGCGGGCCGTCCACCGCCGACGGCGTAGCTTCGGATCATGCAGGAATCCGGTCGTCGGGCAGGTGCCCCACTGCAGGTCGTCGATGACCTGGCGGATCGGTTCCGTACGGTCCCGTTCAGCTATCCCGAGATCGGCGCGACCCGGCAGGAGCGGCTTCCACGAGGCTATCGGCATCTGGAGGCAGAGACCGAGGTCGGCCGCGGACGGTCGCGCTACCTCGAGGTGGCCGAGCGACTGCTGACCTGGCAGCTCCACACCGGCTCCGGACTGTCGGTGCGGGCCTCGGACGAGCGAGCGCGGCAGGGCGCCATCCAGCTGGCGACCCTGCCGCTCGGTCCTTTCAAGATCACCACCCGGTGTCGGGTGGTCTACCTGATCGAGGAGGACCAGCGGGCCGGATTCGCGTACGGAACGCTGGAGGGGCATCCCGAGCGCGGCGAGGAACGATTCTGCGTGGAACTCACCGACGATGATCGGGTGGTCTTCAGTCTGCGCGCATTCTCCCGTAACGCCTGGCTGGTGAGTCGACTCGGCGCTCCGGTCAGCAACCGTGTCCAGGCGATGGTGAATCGCCGCTACCTTGCCGCAGCCCTTTCCTGACAACTGCGGTGATCCGCGGAATCGGGTTGCCCGGCTGGGATCGGATCGGGCCGAAGTGGTCCTTCCGACGGCTATGTTCTTGGCGTCCGGGTGATCCGTGACAGCTTTCAGGACTGCCGATTCCAGGACTGCCGGGAGGGTGATTGTGGGTCAGTCCCCGGTGCGCTCGGGCCAATCACAACCGGGCCAATCACAACCGGGCCAATCACAACCGGGCCTGTCAGATCTGGGCCCAGCAGATCTGGGCCGGTCGCGTCCGGCGATCGAGGGCGTTCCCGCGGGAACGCTCGGGCTGACCGCCGTCAGGCGGCTGCGTCACCGCCACATCATCGATCGACTGGACTACCTGCGGGAGCTGCGTCGGCTGGCGGACGCGATGTCCCAATCCGACATCGCCAGGGCGCTCGGCCTGACCCAGCCGTCGATCAGCTCGGCGCTCAAGTCGGCCGCGAAGATTCCCGACCCGCCCGCCGGATTCTCCGGGGCCAGCGTGTACGAGATCGCCCAGCGCTTCACCGCCGGCAAGCTTGCCCGGGAAGACCTGGTCGACCAGCTCGGGCGGTGGCAGGACCCGAACACCCGCTCGGCCCGCGAGCAGCGGCGGGTCGACGACGAGTTGACCCGGGCTCTCCGCGACGGTCTCTTGGACGATGCCGTCTATCGGGCCGTTCTGGATCGCCGCCAGCGACTCGGCCGCCCGTCCCACGTGATTCCGACCGCAACGGCCGCGGGGGAGTAGGGCGGCGAGCCTGGAGCCAGAGAACGACGATGGCCGCCCAGTCGGTTCCCCCAAGTCCCGACCGGACGGCCATCGCCCTTCAGATGTCACCCGCCGACGATGCCTGGCACGACTTCCGTCGGCTGCAACGACCTAAGGCGTCACAGGTCACATCCCCCAAAGTCGCCATAGGCCCCAGGTCTGGGGTCCATGGCTCTCTCCCGCGACATACGCTAGCACCACGTGTCCCGATCCGGACATGTCCAATATGGACATTTCCCTCAGGATATCGTCAAGCCGATTGGCGGTGTGCTGCGCGAGTGCTGCCGCGGCAGCTTCCGGGCTAGCCAGTTTGCCCCTGGCGGGGCGCCCGTTCCGGGCTGAAAATGGGGTGTGGTCGCCCTCGGTGAC
>NZ_BMMZ01000008.1 GCF_014646195.1 Microlunatus endophyticus | reverse complement strand
CCTGGACCAAACCCGCCGACGAAATCCTGCCTCACGCCACCCGTCAACGAACTTCAGACGCGCGACACTAGCGGGCAACGGTCACCGATCGACAGAGATCGCGGCCGGCATATTGGCACGACTGCACGGCTGCGATGCCAGCCAGCAAGAGTTTCCTCTGATCGAGGACCTGTATCCAGAGGCGGAACTTCAGGCTCGACGCGACAACGCGTACGAACGCCGAAGCCGACGCGACGCGCGCCGTGGTGAAGCCGGGCTGAAACTCTTGCGTGCCGCGGCCCGGACGATCGAGGCGCTGATCGACACCCCTTCCGGCCGAACGGTGCTCCACGGTGATTTCAGCAACAAGAACATCCTGTCGGCCGGTGCGGCCTTCGTGGTGATCGATCCGATCCCCAAGCTGGGCGACCCCTGTACCGATGTCGCCAACTACGCAATAACCCAGCCCGCTGACCAGATGTTTGACACCGCCAACCAACTGGCTCATGCGCTCGACCTCGATCCCCGCCGCACCGAGCGCTGGACGGCGGTCTACGCAGTGCTACAGGACTGCCAGGCCTGGCGCGAGGACCAAGCTGTCCTCGACGGACTTCTTCAGGACGCGTGGTTCCGGAACCTGCTCGCTTGAATTCCTGCCCGTTGTACTTCCACCGGACAGGGCAAGGTCTCTGGCAAGTTGCGCTATCTAGCGGAGTTTCGCCAGAGCCCGATGGAGGAATGCATCCCTGATATCGGTGCCGGCGCCCATGGCCGGCGCGGTTTCCAACGCAGCGACCGCATCCCAGTACGGCATGGCGTCCGCGGGGCGGCCGGCCGCCTGTTCCCATCCGTCGAGAATCGCATCAGCTGCCTCCGCGCCATAGGAGAACACTGCGCTCAGCCTGGCATGGCCGAGGTCGATGCCTGGATGCCCTACGCCCGCACAACCCCAGTCGATCAACCCGGTGACCTGCGATCCGGAGGCCATGATGTTTCCGAGCCACGCATCTCCGTGCACCAGGCAACGGATGTTGTCCGGACGCGGACGATCGGCCAATTCTCGGGCACCTGCAGCCAAGAGACGGGCGCCCTCTCTTGATCGTTGGCTCGGGTGCTCGGCACATTCGCGCTTCTCCGCGGTGTATCCACCTCCAGGTTCCAGTGGACGCTGACGTTCGGGAAGTGTCGGTGCCGGATCTGCCGCGATGCGGTGAATCTCAGCCAGATAGGCGCCCACTGCGTGGAGCCGTTCTTCGTTCCACGGCTGCGACGCCACGGTGTCACCGGCGACAACTGTCTGGAGCGAGGTGACGACACCGCACCGGTGACCATCATCCATGGCGATCAGGCGCGGCGCACTCACCGCCGAGCTCTCGACCTGGCTCAGGGCAGCCGCCTCGACAAGGAGATAGTCGTCACCCTTGGCACCCAGCCCGGCTGTCCGAAGAACTGACCGGTGTACGGCGCCGCCCGAGCTGACCTCGACCAGCCATGGACCCTGCCCTTCGTGCAGGTCGCGCACGTTGACCACCGTCGCCCCCGGCATCCAGGCGTCGATCGCCCACTGAAGCACGACCGACCCAGGAGCAGCCATGGCTCAAGCGTTTCAGCCGACCCCTGCGGGGTCAACCTAATGCCTCGATCCATGACCCGGCACCGTGCCGGTCAGCTTCATCCGGTCCAGACGATGTTGGAGATCCGCACACTCTGGTCATCGCCGTTGACGTGGAAGCCGATCAGGCCAAGGCCATTGCCGAAGATCGCCTCACGCAGATTCGAGTCGTCACCCCGGCGGGAGGATGTCGCATCCCATGGCTCCTCCGCCAACTCAACCGCGCGGGCAACAACGAGGTCCTGGGCGATCACGGGAAGGTCGTGATACTGCGCAGCGGCGCCGCCACTGAAGACAACCCGGTACGTCACCGACCTGGCCAGCCACCAACCAGCTGCTCAACCGGCACATCAGTGTCAGAACTCTCGTCCTTGGCGCCAGCGAGCGATCGGCGTAACCCGGATCGCCGTACGCGACCGCCCTCAGCCTCCATAGCCTCAGCAACTGATGCAGCATCCGGTACTGCTCCGGACGCCGAGCCTGCTCAACGGCGACCGCGTACTCAGCGCGGAAATGCGCGTGGCACGACTCCGGCAGACGAGCCAAGATCTCTGCCGGATCGTCTCGATCCCGCTTCTGCCTCGGTGCCTGCGCCGTCATGGCCCCATGACTATGGATCCCCACCCACGACATCCCAGCAACACCAGACCAGCTTCGCGCCGGGTGCCCCAGAAGGGATCCAAGTCCGGGCAGCATCGCTGTTGCTATCTCCCGCTGATTCTGTCGCCGACGATCGAGCCGCCACGGCGTGTCGCCCCCGGAGCAGACCATCCTCGGTCACAAAACCAGCGGCGTCGCAAGAGATTCGTCGGCGGACGCGGCGAGGCCGCCGCCCGAAGGCGGCCGTCGCCGAGCAGATCAACGGACAACCGCACCGGGCACAGAGTTGAGCGTGCCCGCAGTCTCCGAGGGGGATCGATGATCAGGCGGCAGGGCCCATCATCGGGCCGGAGTTGGCGGGGGTGCTGGCGGCCCGTCGCTTACGCGCTGGCGGCCGATTCAGGAGGCCGACACGCTGGGAGCTCCTGTTAGGCGCTGTCTGTTCGGGTGTATTTCGCCACGTCCTGTCCGGTGATCAGTGCCAGGAAGCTGGTGGGCGCGTGGTCGCCGAACAGGAGCTCTTGGTTGCGATCTGAGTCAGCCGCCATTTCCTCGCTCCTGGGGAACAGCGCCTGCTCGTACTCATAGAGGGCGGCTTCGGTGTCGTCGGGGTGGGCGGCGATAGCTTTGCCGAGTTCGGAGCTGTCGAACATGGCCAGGTTTGCACCCTCGCCAGCGAACGGTGACATCAGGTGCGCGGCGTCTCCGAGAAGCGTGACGCCGGGAACGCGGTCCCAGCGGATCCCTACTGGGAGGATGTTAATCGCGCGGAGCACGGGCGGGGTATCGGTATCGGTGACGAGCGCGGTCAGCTCAGGGGCCCAGCCATCGAACTCGGCGACTGTGCGAGCGATGACTTCGGTTTGGTCTGTGGCATCGAAGCTGCTGATCCAGTCGTCGGGCTTACGTAGGCCGACGTAGGTGTGGATCACATTTCCGGGCTCGCGTTGCGCCATGAGCCCGCGGCCGGGTTCGAGTGCTGTCATTGCCCCCTCGCCGACCACGGCGGCGGTGGGAGCGTGGCGGGCATCAACGTCGTGGAGGTAGGTTTCCACGAATGAAATGCCCGTGTAGTAGGGCTTGACGTCGGTGATGAGCGGACGAACCTTGGACCAGGCTCCGTCCGCTCCGATGAGAAGATCGATCGTGATGGTGTTGCCGTTGGCGAATTGCAGTTCGTGACGGCCGCCGCCGATAGGCCTGATGGCGGTGACCTTGTGACCCCACTTGATGGTGCCCTCTGGGAGCGATTCGAGCAGGATGCGCCGGAGATCACCACGGAGCACTTCGGGTCGGCTGCCGGTCCCGTCGTCGGGTTCCTCCAGCAGCGGTGTCACGTGACGATCCACAACACGGGATGCTTCGCCGCCGGCGTGGATGATGGTGTGGAACTGCTGGGTCAGGGCAGCTGCTTCGAGCGCGAGCTGGCCGTTGTATTCGTGCATGTCGAGTTGACCGCCCTGGGTGCGTGCCTGCGCGGAGGGCTCAGCCTCGAAGATCGTCGCTTCGATTCCGTTCAGGTGAAGGACGCGCGCAAGGGTTAGACCACCAAGGCCAGCACCAATGATTGCGATAGACGAAGACATGCCCTTCCCTTCTCTTCCCAGGACCGGATGCCAGACGCTAGATTCCCTGGTACGGCGTACCAGGGATTGTGGTACGCGGTACCAGGATGTGTCAAGGTTGAGGTATGGGAGATGCGAGTGTTGCAGAACCGTCTGAATCAAGAGCAGTCCCGCGGGACCGGATCGCAGCCGCTGCAGTCGAACTGCTAGATGCACACGGCGAGAGCGGGCTCACCTTCAGAGCATTGGCTCGCCGCCTCCAGACCGGTCCTGGTGTCATCCAATGGCATCTGGCGAACAAAGCCGGGTTGCTGCAGGCCGCAACAGCTGCCGTGCTCCCAGACGCCATGCTGGATGAGGATGCCGGCACACCTCGGGAGACAATTCGAGCGATCGCTGTCGACGTATACGACGCGATCGATGCTCATCCGTGGCTGGGTGCACAGTTAGCGAAGCCGCCGTGGCAAGACACAATGCTGCGCATCTTCGAGCACATCGGCCGGAGCATACAGGCGCTCACCCCGCAGTTCGCAGCGCAGTTCTCCGCCACATCGACGTTGCTGAACTACATCATCGGAGCCGGCAGCCAGCAGGCGCGCACCTCGCGGTCGGAGACGGCAACCACTGGACGAGCTGGCGCCCTGGCCGCGCTCAGTGCGCAATGGGAGTGCCTCAACCCGCAGGAATGGCCCTTCACCAGGAGCATGGCTACTCAACTCCGATCCCACGGTGACCGGGACGAATTTCTGGCAGGCGTTGACCTCATCCTCGATGGCCTCAACGCCACCCGGCGGGAAGAGTAGACGAGCGCAGATGTCCGTAGCGATTCGCTGGCTCGGATTCCTCGGCGCATGGTTGCTCGTCGCCGGCCCGCTCTACCAGGGCGTGTTGGAACTCCTCGAACAAGACGTAGACCGGGCCGGCCTACAATCCACGATCGAGGGGCTACAACCGCCCGGACCCCTGGACCGCAGGTGGTGGCTGCTGCCCCCAGTGATGATCGTCTTGCGCCGGAGGCGAGACGCCGAGTTCCACCAGCAGGTCCTCTCCCGCATGACGCCAGAACAGCTCGCAGAGCGATCGAGCCTGATCCAAAAAGCGACGGGTTGGTTCATCGTCGCCGCCGGTGCCCTGCTCCTGGCAACCAAGGAAACTTGGGAGCTTGCAGAACCGAACGAATGGCCCATCTGGGCATTCGTCGCCGCTCTCATCGTCATGGCCTGCCTCGCCGGAGGCTGCGCCCTCCTGGCCTTCACTCACCACCAGACCCTGCGCCGCACGCTCCCACCCGAGTGACGACGAGGCACCTGACGGCCCGGGCCGGGCATCGGGCAAGCGAACGAGACTGAAGCTGCGCAAGTCATCATCGATGACACGATCCCAGCACACGGCGAACACGCTCGTCATGCGAAGTTGTCGCCGTCCACATTCGACCACTCCATCAGGTTCTGCACTGCCCCTCAGAAGCTGTTCGCGATACAGCACGACAGGCGACCGCTGAGCAAGCTCCAAGCCATCTCGTTAGAGGTTCCAATACCAGCGGCCTCGCTGCTGCCCCATCCTCCGCCGGGCAGTTCTCGAGACCGTCCGTTCCCCCAGCTCCCAGAGGTACTGCTCGCTACTCCAAGCAGAGACAGATGGGATTGCCTTCAGGATCGATAACAACACGATGCTCGTTCGGTTGTGATTGAAGCTCAGCAACAACTGCACCGCACTCGACCGCCCATGCGACGGCAACATCAAGATCATCAACCGTGACGTCCAGATGCATCGTCGGAATTTGCTCGCCAGGCACCGTTGGCCAGACGGGCCGACGATGGTCGACCTGGTAGTCGAAGTTCAGCGCCGGCTCGATGACGCCTTCAGGAGGGCACACAAGGGCATAGCCCGCCTCGGCTGGTTCACCCTGTGCGGGTTCCTCTTCTCTGATGTAGGGCCAGCCCAGCAACCTGGAGTAAAAACGGCCCAGCTCCCGTGGGCGGGCAGCCATCATCGTGAGCGCTCCAACCCGCACCCTTGGGGCCATACTCGTCACCTCTCAACCCTCGCCACGTGACGCCGAGATCGACCATCGCCTGGCAACTGCCAACTGAGCTAGCGTGGCATCATCCTGCTCCGCCGAAGTCGCCGTCAGAACTCCACGAGCTCGTTGGCTGCAAGTGCTTCGAGGCCGCCACGGATTCGGTCAGCGCTCCCGTTTGGAGTGAACCGATCTAAGTCGTCGGGAGCAATGAAGGCGAGCCCGTGAAGCTCGTCCGGCGGGACGACGAACTGCCGGATTGTGTCGGCATCTACGACGCCACCGTCGTAGACAAGAATCATTGAGCCGTGCTCGTCGGCAGGAAGTGTGGGCGGCACCCACCGCATGGTCAGTAAACGGCCGATGGCCAGACGAACACCCAGCTCCTCGTGCACCTCGCGACCGCACCCGTCGCGGGGAGCCTCATTGGCTTCGACGGTGCCACCCGGCAGGATCATGCCGTCGCGATAGGTCGGATCGACCAGACACACGCTGCCCTGCTCGTCACGGATAAGCGCGCAAGCGGCAATCCGGCGTCGAGGCAAGCCCGCTAAATAGTCTGACTGCATTGCCATACCCCGATCTTCACACGAAGCAATGGTTAGGGTTGGCCTCCGTCTCGGGCGTCAACGCGATCGGTGCCGATCGGCTGACAAGTAGCTGGTGCACAAACTCGCACCGGCACCGGCACGAGATCACAACCACGGCCCTAGACGGTTCCCCGGCCACGGCCGATCGCTGTGTCAAATGGGACGTCGTGTGAGACGCGAGACGCTCCCGGGTGTGTGCCGCGAGCTGGTGGTGTGATGGCTCCAAGATGCTGGCGATCGTGGCTACGACCTGGCGAAGGAGATCTACCGGTGCAAAGTGGGCTGATCGCTCGTGACGGGGTCCGTTTGGCATGGCAACGTCGTGGTCAACCGCCGGGGAACAGCCCGACTGTGGTGTTGGCTCACGGTTTGACTGATGCCGCCAATACCTGGGGCGAGGTCGAGACCCGGTTAGCCACCTCCTTTGACGTGCTCAGCTACGACGCGCGCGGACACGGGCGGTCGGACCGAGCAGGCGACTATTCCGTTGCGGCGCATACCGCAGATTTGATTGAGCTCGTCCGGGCGTTGCATGTGCTGGATCCGGTGCTGATGGGCCATTCCATGGGCGGGGTGCACTCCGCTCTTGCCGCTGCCCAGCTGGCCCCGCGAGCAGTCGTCCTGGAGGAGCCCGCCTGGCCTGAGGTCGCCGACGACGGCACGAAGGACATCGCCGCGAGCCGCCGGTCGGTTGTCGAGATTGCCGACTTGACCGAGTCGCAGCGGGCGGACCGATGCCGAAATGAACACCCCACCTGGTCGGATCGCGACATCTCTGCATGGGTGGAGGCGCGGGGACAAGTCGACCCCGATGCCGTCAGCTGGTTCGATTCGTGGGCTATCACCAATCGGTGGCGCGAGCACATCAGTCAGCTCTGCTGTCCTGGCTTGTTGGTCACCGGGGACGTCAACCCGACCGTGACCACGACCGCGGCTGCCGAAGCGACCCGGCTATGGCCCAAAGTCCAAGTGCGCCGGATCCACGGCGCGGGACACAACGCGAGGCGAGATCAGTTCGAACCGTTCTGGCGGATCCTCGCAGACTTCCTCAAACAGCTCTGACAAGCGCCGGGAAACCATCCAGTCCGACAGACCCTGCCCACCCGTGAGAGATTCCCTGCCCGGTGATGGTTCCGCTTGTGAGACAACCTCAAGCGCCACGTCACGTGGGAATGCGGCCGCCCGATAGATCCGCCCGGCTTCCTGCCGGTCAACGGGCGACGTACGGGTCGTTCGTGATCTTCACAGCGAAGGACCCATGCGCCGGGATGCCGGATCATCTCGCCCCGCCGGTCGAGAATCGCAGATCGCACCCAACGCGATCACGCGGGTCGGCCTGCTCGTGCCGGCGCGTCACCGGCCGGACGCGTCCCAGCACCTGGCGGCGGCATTGCGGCGCACACCGATCGGGCGAAGGATGGAGAAAGATCCGCCCGGGAGGGCGGCGACGACGCGACTGAGGAGTGGCGAGATATGACGGTGGATGTGGTCCGACTCGGCGACAGTGGCTTGAAGGTTTCGGAGATCACCCTGGGATGTATGAGCTTCGGCGGTGGTTCCGGTCGTCACAACTGGGCGATCGACGAGGACGCGAGCCGGGTGATCATCAAGCAGGCCCTGGACGCCGGCATCACCACCTTCGACACCGCCAATGTGTATTCGACCGGGCGCTCGGAGGAGATCACCGGCAAGATCCTCGGTGAGCTCGCCTCCCGCGACGACATCGTGGTTGCCACGAAGGTGCACGGCGAGATGCGCCCCGGCCCGTACGGACACGGCCAGTCCCGCAAGGCGATCCTGGCGGAGATCGACAACAGCCTGCGCCGGCTCAACATGGATTACGTCGACCTCTACCAGATCCACCGCTACGACGCGGAGGTGCCGATGGAGGAGACGATGGAGGCGCTGCACGACGTCGTCAAAGCCGGCAAGGCCCGCTATATCGGCGCCTCGTCGATGTGGACCTGGCAGTTCCAGGCGTTGCAAGATGTCGCCGAGGTCAACGGCTGGACGCCGTTCATCTCGATGCAGAACCACTACAACCTGCTCTACCGCGAGGAAGAGCGGGAGATGATGCCCTACTGCGCCGCGACCGGCGTCGGCGTCATCCCGTGGAGCCCCCTGGCCGGCGGTCGGCTGGTCCGCGACTGGGGCGTACGCGGCACCGCCCGTTCCGAGAAGAGCGAGCGCCAGCCGTCACCGAACGACCCCGGTGACAAGTCCATCGTCGAGGCGGTCACCAAGATCGCCAAGGAGCGGGGTGTGCCACGCGCCGGCGTGGCGCTCGCCTGGATGCTGGCCAAGCCGTACGTCCACTCGCCGATCGTCGGCGCGACCAAGCCCGAGCAGTTCACCGAAGCGCTCACCAGTGTGGACATCACCCTCGATGATCATGAGATTGAGGAGCTGGAAGCGGCCTACACCCCCCACGAGATCCAGGGCCACCAGTAAGACCTATCCGCGGGACGGGCCGGGCTACCCAGCCCGTAGAGTTCTTGATCATGGCGGCCGGAGAGACCATCGTCGACGTTGTATCGGACGCGCCGTGGCTGCCCGCCGGAGGGCGAGCCGAGACCGTACGGAGCCGGATCGCCCCGATACCCGCAGGCCTGGTGCGGCTCCTCGTGCTCGACGGCAAGCGCATCTACTGCCAGCCTCGCTCCGACTCGGGGAAGATCGACCTCCCCACGGGCTCAGTGTCGGTCGACGATCCGGACGGGAGCCGGGCGGCGGCCGCGCTCGCGCAGCGGGTGTTCGGTGAGCCCGTCCATGTCACGCCGATCGGATTCGTCCGCAACATCGTCCCTACCGGCGCGGACGACTATCTCTGGCCGACACCGGTCGCCCACTTCACCGTCTGGACCGCTGCCGGCGAGCCGTGCATCCCGGGCACCTGGATCGACACCAGCCTCGCAGACAACCCGCTCGAGTCCCGGCACTGGTGGCCGCTCATCGACGAGCGACATCACTGACAACTGGAAGCCACATGTCCAAGCTAAGGAGTGCCGCGTGACCGACGGGACCGAACTCATCGACCGGGACGCCACCGATCTGGCCCGGATGCTCCGCGAGGAAGCGGTCAGTGCGACCGAGGTGATGCAGGCCCACTTGGAGCGGATCGAGCGGCTCAATCCGTACCTCAACGCGATTGTCGACCTGCAGTCCGAGCGGGCCCTGGAGGGCGCCAGGGCGCTGGATCACCACCATGATCAAAACGACCGCGGGCCGCTGTACGGACTCCCGACCGCGCACAAGGATCTCGTGCCGGCGCGCGGCTTCCGCTTCACCGAGGGCTCGCCGATCTTCGCGGACCGGATCGCCGACGAGGACGATCTGATAGTCACGCGGATGGCCGCCGCAGGCGCGATCGCGATCGGCAAGACCAATGTGCCGGAGTTCGGGCTGGGCTCGCACTCCTTCAATCCGGTCTACGGCGTGACTCGCAATCCGTACGATCTGAGCCGGACGGCGGGTGGCAGCAGTGGCGGCGCGGCCGCTGCGCTCGCGGCCCGGCTGCTGCCGATCGCCGACGGCAGCGACACCGGCGGATCGCTGCGCAACCCGGCCTCCTTCTGCAATGTCACGTCAATTCGTCCGTCACCCGGCACCGTGCCGTCCGGCCCGGGATCCTTCCCGTACGGCACGTTGGCAGTGAAAGGGCCGATGGGACGCAGCGTCGCGGACGTGGCGCTGCTGCTGTCGGTGCTGTCCGGCAGCGACGAGCGCAGTCCGCTGTCAGTCGGCCTGGATGCGACGGAGTTGATCAAGCCGACGGGCCGCGCGATCCGGGTCGCCTGGTCGGCCGACCTCAACGGACTCGCGACCGTCGATCCGGTGGTGATCACCTCACTCGAGCCGGTGATCACCGACATCGCGGAACGACTCGGGTGGCAGCTCGACGCAACGTGTCCTGATCTTGGTCCGGCTCTGGACTACTTCCGGGTGATCCGGGCAATGCAACTGGAGCAGGCGCTCGGACCGCTCGTCGACCAGCACCCGGACCTGATCAAGCCCGACGCGATCTGGAACGTCGAGATCGGACGACGGCTCCAAGGCCCGGAGATCGGCCGGGCCTTGCACCAGGCGGCCGAGATCCACCAGGCCATGACCGACTTCTTCCAGACCTACGACCTGCTGATCACGCCGACCTGCCAGGTGCCGCCGTTCCCGGTCGGGATCCGTTACCCGGATGAGATCGCGGGCACCACCATGCAGGACTACCTCGAGTGGATGCGGATCCCCTCGGCGATCACCGGAACCGCGTGTCCGGCGATGTCCTTGCCCGCCACCTTCACGCCGGAGGGGCTGCCGATCGGCCTGCAGGTGGTGGCGCCGTTCCGACGTGAGGGCCAACTGCTCGGCTACGCATCGCTGCTCGAGTCTGCCTTGCGCGATCGGACGCCCACACTGCTGGACGAGCCGGTCATCGACACCAACCAGCCCCCGCCGGACCCGTTCGAGCGGGTCGGGTGACCTGGGTCGATCGATCGGGAGACCGCTTCACCAGCCGTGGGTCATGATCGGCGGCACCGTGCCGTTGCCGTGCAACTGGGCGCGCAGCGCCATCAGCACTTGCAACTCGTGCGGCACCACCGGATCCGGTAGCGCATCCAGCGGGAACCAGTCGAGATCGGATGCCTTCTCCGGCTCCATGATCCGGGGCTTGCCCTTCCAATGCGTTGTGGTGAAGAAGAAGTCCACTCGTTCGTCCAGCCCGTCAGCCTGCCGATCGGCGCCGTGGTTGGTCCGGTGCAGGGTCGTCAGTCCCTTCAGATTGGACTCCTCGACCTCGATGCCGAGCTCTTCGAACGCCTCCCGGCAGGCCGCGCGGTGCACGGGCTCGCCCTCCTCGACGTGCCCCGCGGCACCGGTCGCCCAGTGCCCGTCGCGATAGCCGGTGTTGCTGCGCAGCTGCAGCAACACGTGATCATCCCGGCGAAGGATCAGATAGGCGGCCGGGACCACTCGGAAGCGGTCCTTGTTGACCTCCTCCCGGTGAACCGAGCTGAGTTGGTCTTTGCGCACCGTTGCGGCCACTTGGCACCTACCTTGTGATCTTGTTTCGGAGGATCTCCAACAATTCGGGACGGTCGAAGAAGGTCGCCGTGTCCCAGGCCGAGGGCGTACCGGCCCGCGGATCCGCGCCGTTGGCGACCAGCAGCCGTACGACGTCCTCGTAGCCCTTGAAGACCGCACCGGCCAGCGGGGTCTGGCCGCGGTCGTTCAGTGCATCGACGGTCGCACCATGATCGACCAGCACCCTGACCGCATGCGCATGGCCGTGGTAGGCCGCGAGCATCAGCAGCGTGTTCCCGCTGGCGTCGGTGAGGTTAGCCGGCATCCCGGCCTCGATGTGACCGGCCAGCCGATCGGCATCGCCGGCCCGTGCCAGGTCGAAGAGTTCGCGAGCGACCCCAGCCGGATCCGGTTGATCACCGACCATGATCAGGTCCCGGGCTTGAGCAACGGGAACAGGGTGGTCTCACGCAGACCGACATCGAAGAACAGCGCCAGCACCCGGTCGATCCCCAGGCCGACGCCGCCCATCGGCGGTGCGCCGAATTCCAGCGCATACAGGAAATCCTCGTCCAGCTGCATGGCCTCCGGGTCACCCTTGGCTGCTTCCAGCGATTGGGCGACCAGACGCTCACGCTGGATCACCGGGTCGATCAATTCGGAGAATCCGGTGCCACGCTCGACACCACCGATGATCAGGTCCCAGGCCTCGATCAGATTCGGATCACTGCGATGCGGCCGCGCCAACGGCTGGGCGATCGGTGGGTAGTCGCAGACGAAGGTCGGCTGCAGCAGTGTCGGCTCGACCAGTTCGCTGAACAACTCCATGACCAGCTTCTGGGCATCCCACTGCTGATCGAATTCAAGATCATTCGCCTCGGCGTACTTGATCAAGGTGTCCCGATCGGTCCGCGGCGTGACCTCCCCGCCGACCGCGGCCGAGACCGCCGGATAGACCGAGAGCCAGGTCCATTCGCCATCAAGATCGATCACGCCGTTCGGAGTCTCGATCTGGTGCCGACCCAGCGCATCGGCGCAGTCCAGGATGATCTGCTTGGTCAGCTCGGCGACTGTGGTCTGGTCACCCCACGCCTCGTAGAACTCCAGCATGGTGAATTCGGCGTTGTGGGTGTGGTCGATGCCTTCGTTACGGAAGATCCGGCCGATCTCGTACACCTTCTCCACCCCGCCGACGACCGCCCGCTTGAGAAAGAGCTCGAGCGCGATCCGCAACGTCATGTCGATGTCGAAGGCGTTCAAGTGGGTATTGAACGGGCGCGCGTGGGCGCCGCCGTGCACCAACTGCAGGACCGGCGTCTCGACCTCGACGAATCCCGCCCGGTGCAGGGTCTCCCGTACGCTCCGGGTGACGGTGGCTCGGTTGCGGACCATGTCGCGGGCCGCCTCGCGGATGGTCAGGTCGGCATACCGCTGCCGGACCCGGGTCTCGTCGGACAGCTCGGAATGCAGATTCGGCATCGGCCGCAGCGCCTTGGACGCCAGCTGCCAGTCGGTCGCCATCACCGACAGCTCGCCTCGCTTGGACGAGATCACCCGGCCGGTCACGAAGACGTAGTCGCCGAGGTCGACGTCGGCCTTCCAACGGGCCAGCGACTCCTCGCCCACCTCGGCCAGCGACAGCATCACCTGCAGCCGGGCGACCGAGGTCTCCTGGTCCAGCCCTTCCTGCAGGGTGGCGAAACACAGCTTGCCGGTATTGCGGATGAAGACCACGCGGCCGGTGACTCCGACGACCTCGTCGGTCTCCTCACCTGCCTCCAGGTGTCCCCAGCTGGCGCGCACCTGACGCAAGGTGTGGGTACGGGGAACCGAGACCGGATACGACTGCCGCCCCTCCGCGAGCAGCCGGTCACGCTTCTCCCGCCGGACCCGGCTCTGCTCGGGTACGTCGGTTCCGAAGTCGTCTGGCTGGTCGCTCACAGCGCGCTAGCTTATGCGAAGTCGCTTCCGGACTCAGTCCGGTTTCACCCGGACGCGGCCGGTCGCGGGGTCGGTGATCCACGTCAGACGGGACAGGTTGTCGACCACCAGGTCGGCCAGCAGTTCCTTCCGCGGGGTGGTCGTCACCACGGCGAGCGTCGCGCAGCCCGCGGCCCGGGCGGCCTGCAGCCCCTTCACCGCGTCCTCGACCACCAGGCAGTCCTGCGGCGGGTGGCCGAGCCGTTCGACGGCCTTCAGGTACGGGTCCGGTGCAGGCTTGCCGCGGGTCACGTCGTCGACGGTCACCAGCACCGCGGGCGGCGTCAGGCCCGCCGCGTCGAGCCGGGCACGGGCCAGCACTGCGGTGCACGAGGTGGCGATCCCGACCCGGTCGGCCGGCAGCGTACGGAAGGCTTCAGTCGCGCCGGGCAGCGGCAGGACGCCGTCCAGGTCGGACAGCTCGAGCTCGTTGATCCGGTCGATCGCCCACTGCTGGCGCTTCGGCGGCACCAACTCCCGGACCGTCGCCTCGGCCGGCACGCCGTGATAGCCGAGCAGCCGTTCCAGCGGGATGCCCAGTTCGCCGGCCCAGGTGGTCCAGGACCTGATCACTGCTGGGGTGGAGTCGATCAACGTGCCATCCATGTCGAACACCACGGCCGCGAAGTCGCGCTCGGTCACACTGGGCCCATCGGTCACGCCCCCCAGTCTTCCTCACCGGCCGTCGGGCCGCCCGGGCGGCGCCAGCGGATCGCGGTGGCCAGCACCGCCTCGGCCAGGGTCTCCAGGGCCACGGCCAGCAGGCCCCAGGTGATCACGCCGGGCGTCCCGGTCAGTTGCGCGAGGCTGAAGAGCACCCCGACGACCAGGATCCGGCCGTCGGCGCCGAGCAGCGACCGCGGTCCGGGCACCCCCTTGATCCGGATCGAATAGATCAACTCGTACCGGCGGTAGGCGATCGCCGCCAGTGCGACGAAGATCAACGAGCCGTCGATTCCCCGGACCAGGAGGCTGCCGATCACCGCCGACTCGCCGATCCAGACCAGCGGCAGCGCCAGCCAGCCGAGCCGATGGGTCACCGGGGTCCGCAGGACGCAGCCGACGATGACCACCGAGACGACCGCCCAGGCCCAGGCGATCGCCGGGCTGTCCAACCCGATGCTGGCGATCAGGCCGAGCCAGCTGATGATCAACGCCAGCAGCCCCGGCAGGAAGCCGACCCGGACCCGGCCGGCCAATCCGGCCAGCAGACCGAGGTCGAGCTGCTGGGCCAGGCTCGGGGTGGCGTACGGTCCGGCGGGCCGCAGCGCGCGCAGCAGCCGGCCGCCGACGGTCCACACCAGCGCGAACCCCGACACGGCGATGGCCGCGACCAGCACCCACAGCGGCCGCAGGGTGAGCAGTGCCAGTGACAGCACCAGATAGCGCTCGGCGATCGGCACGTGGGCGATCTTCCTGACCCAGAAGGCGATCCGGGCCGGTCGGGACGGTTGCGGCCGCAGGGTGGTCGGGGCTCCGTCGGCGGACCCGTCACCTGCTAGGGAGAGCGGGACCAGCGCCGGCCGGCCGACCCGCCCCGGCGCCTGGCGATCGGTGTAGGCGTAGTCCTCCAGATGCCGCGCGGTCACCACCACCATCGCGATCGCAGCCAGTAACCAACCGTAGTGGTGGTGGTCACGGACCGCGACCACCGCGACAGCTGCGAATGCCAGATATTCCTTGACCCGATCGCCGATCCCGTCGAGCCAACCGCCGAAATCCGAATACCGGCGGGTGAAGCGAGCCACCTCGCCGTCCATGCAGTCGATGATCAACGAGAGCTGCAGCAGCACCGCTGCGGCGATCCAGGCCGCCGGGCGGCCGGTGAAGATCAACAGACCGGCCAGGATCCCGATCGCGAGGCTGATCGCGGTGATCTGGTTCGGCGTCACCCGGGTGCGGAGCGCCAGCCAGGTGCCCAGCCGCGACAGCCGGCGTACGACTGCGGCCGAGTAGGCGCCGTCCCCGAGCCGGGACGCCGACCGCAGCCGCTGGCCCCAGCCCGTGGCGCCCAGGCCGTCCTGGCCGACACCTCGGCCGTCGCCGTTGCGGTCGCGGGACCAGCGGTAGTAGCCGAGCGGCTGTCCGACGACGGCCAGTCCACCGCGGACCAGCGCCAGCAGTGCCAGATCGAACGGGTCCTCGGAGTCAGCTGCAGACCCCTCGGCTGCAGACCCCTCGGCTGCGGCGCTGCGCCACAGCTCGGCCGCCCGGCAGCGGTCGGCCTCGCGGATCCGCAGCAGCCCGACGACGACCCGGTTCGGGTTGCCGGCCTGGTGGGCGGCGGTCCCGATCGACTCCACCGTCCGGTCGGCCGCGACCCGCGCCAGCGTCGCACGCTCCAGCCCGTACGCGTGCTGCCGGGGCGCCTCGATGTTGCGAGGGTCGGCGAGCAGGACCGCGGTCCGATCGCCGCGTGAGTCCAACAGGTCCAAGGTGGCCGGCAGGCCGAGGTCGAGTCCGCCGGCGATCACCACCAACGGGCCGTGGCCGTCCTCGGCCCGCTCCGCCAGCTGAGCAAGATCAGCAACCTGGTGCACCGCAGCCCCGGCACAGACCTGCCCGAGCGCCGTCTCCAGCTCCGTCCCGATCGCACCGGTCGCCACGCACTGGGCACCGGCGCCGTATCCCCGGACCGCTCGTGCGGCGGCGTTCCCGGGTGCGGGCCTGGCCTGCGAGTCGGACGAGCCGGACGAGTCGGACACCGGCGCATGGTATCCGGTGCGCCCCAGTCAGCGAGCGAGATCCGGTCAGCGAGCGAGATCCGGTCAGCGAGCGAGATCCAGTCAGCGAGCGAGATCCAGTCAGCGAGCGAGATCCGGGCGGACGACGGCGATCAGCCGGCGGACGGCCTGCCGCGTCGGCCGGGCCAGCCGGTTGTACGGGATCCGGCCGCCGGCCGCGAGTACGTCGTCGACGGGCAGCAGCACCTGGCCTCGGATGGCCGGCTGCGGATCGACGGTTCCCCGCTCGGTGGGGACAGACCGCCGTGGCCGCCGGCCGAAGGACTCGACCTGGACGACGACGACCTGCTGGCCACCGGTGTTGATCATCCGCAGGTGCTCGGCCGCCAGCGTCCGGCCTAGCGGGGTCGCCGCGGTGACCATGATCAAAGTCGTGCCGGGATCGGCCAGTTCGCCTGCCGCAGCGGCCACGTTGCGTCCCAGGTCGTGCAGCCGGAACCGGTGGTCGACCGCCGGCACCTCGTCGCCGCCGGGGATCCGGGGCCCCAGGCCCCCGCCGGTGTGGTCGATCAGGAACGGGGCGTTGCCGGCCTGTCGCAACTCGGCGAACAGCAGCGCGGCGACTGTCGTGGTGCCGACACCGCCGGCCGTTCCGGCGATCAGCAGTCGGCGCAGCCCGGGGATCGGGTCGGCCGAGCCGTAACTCACGGGGGTCGGAATACTCATCAGCCCTCCTCGGCGATGAACCGAGCTGAGATCGACGCGGCGATCCGCCGGGCCAACCGGGCGCCGGGTTCGCCGTACGGCCCCCAGGGCGCGGACGCCTCGGTCCACCACAGCGGGCCGTCCGGCGGGTGATCCAGCAGGTCCTGTTCGGAATCGGACTCCAGCAACTGCTCGGCCTGGCCGACGTCGTCCAGCCGCCGCGACGCCTCGATCGTGAGCACCGCGATGTCCTCGTCGTCGAGCAGCTGGACCGCCCAACCGCCGAAGAGCAGCCGCGGCCGCAGCCCGGGGTCGACCTCGCGCGCGGCGTCCAGCACCCGGGTCAGATCGGCCGGCTCGGCCGACAACATCCGATACTCACGAGGCATCGCGCTCCCCCTCCTGGCTCCGGGCACGGGCGTTGGCGACCTGGATCATTCGCGGCGGCTCACCGCGTCGGACCAGCCGGCCGCGCCCGGCCACCATCGGCTCGGCGTACAGGCCCGGCAGGATCGGTCCTTCGGCGCGTTCGCCGGACATCAGCAGGATGTTGCCGCCGGACTCCCGAAGGGTCTGCATCACGATCCCGTACATCGCCCGGCCGATGCCGGCGACCGGACGGCTCAGCAGCACGTGCAGCCGCAGGTCCCGGGCCGAGGCCAGGTACGGCATCAGCGGGTCGAGCGGATCGGTGCCGCCCGCGTCCAGGATGTCGAAATCGTCGGCCACCACCACGATCCGCGGGCCACGGCGCAGCGCAGTGGCCGCCTCCGCGGTCGGTCGCCCGTCCGGCCCGGTCTGGTTGGCCGCTGCCACCCGCTCGGACAGCTCCTGGGCGATCGCCGACGACAGTCCGTGCGCCAGGCCCGGTGTCGTCGCATGCCCGCCGAGATACTCGTCGGGCACCTCGGCCGCCACCTCGCCGCGCAGGTCCATCACCGCGATCACCAACTCCTCGGCGGTGTAGCGCTCCAGCAGCCCGCGGACCAGCTGCCGCAGCGCGGTGGTCTTGCCCGCGCCCGGGTCGCCGAAGATCAGCAGGTGCTGGTCGTTGCGGTCCAGTTCCACCAGCGCCGGCTCCATGGTGTCCTGGCGCAGGCCGAGCGGGAGTGCGTCGGGTTCGGTGAACGCATCCGGCAGCAGGGCCGGATCCAGGTCGGTCGGCAGCAGCCGGATCGGGGCCGCGGCCGGGCCGTGCCAGCTCTCCGCCGACTGCTCGGCCAGCCGCTGCACCGCCAGGCCGAGGTCGGATTCGCCCCGCCCGTCCAGATCCAGCTGGTCGTCCAGCACCGGCAGCGCGATCTGGGCGAAATGCTCGTCGTCGGTGAGCACCCGCCCGGGCTGGTCGGCCTTGAGCACCGCATTCAGCTTGCGGCCGATGGTCGAATCCAGCGGATCATTCAACCGCAGCTCGTACCGGCTGCCGATCATCGGCTGGTGGACGATCCGCAGCTCGTTCCAGCGGGTCATGGTGAAGACCAGGTGGATGCCGAAGCTGCCGCCGCGCTGGAGCAGGTCCATCAGCGACTCCTCCAGATCCTCGAAATCGTTGCGCAGCGCGCCGATCCCGTCGACCAGAACCACGATCTCGGTAGCGACGAGCTCCGGTACCCGACCGGCCGCGTGCTCAGCACGCAACGCGGCCAGCGACTCGATGCCGCGATCACGGAAGACCTGCTCGCGGACCGCGAGCATGCCGTGCAACTCCTCCAGCAGCCGGCGCAACTGGTCCGCATGGGCGCGCGTGGCGACGCCGCCGACGTGCGGGAAGGCCTCGATCCGGCGCAGTCCGGCGCCGGTCAGATCCATCCCGTAGATGCTCACCTCGCGCGGGGTCCGGGTGAGGGCGAGTGCGACGGCCACCGTCCGCAGGAAGGTGCTGCGGCCGGTGCCAGGGGCGCCGATAATCGCGTGGTGGCCGCCGGCCCGGCCGAGGTCGATCAGCCACGGCCGCTGGGACTGCCGCGCTGGATCGTCGATCAGGCCGATCGCCACCCGCAGGCCGTCCCGCTCGGTCTCCCCGGCGCCGGTCTCGTGGCCGATCACGCGCGAAAGCGCCAGCCGGTTCGGCAGCGGCGGCAGCCAGACCGGGGCTACGGTCCGGTCGGCGGCACCGACCCGGAGCCGGTCGACGCATTCGGCGACCAGCGGCCTGCCGACCATCGGCGCGACCAGCTCGGTCTCGGCCTCGGAGCCGGCGGTTCCGAGCGAGCGCTGCAGGGTGTTGTAGGTCGGCAGCAGCATCGGCTCGGCACGTTGCTCGTCCTCGACCGCCAGCGGTTCCTCCGGTGCGGCGGCGGGGCCGGAGACGTACCCGGACCGGAAGCGGCGGTAGATCGAGGTGTCCACCTTGAGATAGCCATAGCCAGGGATGGCCGGCAGGTGGAAGGCGTCGCCAGTGTCCAGGACGACGCTGCTCTCGGCCTCGGAGAAGGTCCGCAGCCCGATCCGGTACGACAGATAAGTGTCCAGACCGCGCAGCTTGCCGGCCTCGATCCGCTGACTGGACAGCAGCAGATGCACCCCGATCGAGCGGCCGATCCGGCCGATCTGGATCAGCAGGTCGATGAAATCCGGTTCGGCGGTCAGCAACTCGCCGAACTCGTCGATCACCACGAACAGGTGCGGCATCGGCGGCAGCGCCGGACCGCCGGTCCGGGCCCGCTCGGCCCGCAATTCGCGGTAGTGGCTGATCGAGGACGAGCCGGCATCGCGCAACCGTTCCTGGCGGCGTACGACCTCACCGGAGATGCTGGCCCGGGCGCGCTCGATCAGCTGCGGGTCGTCGGCCAGGTTGTCCATGATCCCGGCGATGTGCGGCATCCCGGTGAACGGGTCGAACGCCGCGCCGCCCTTGTAGTCGACCAGGATCATGCTCAGATCCTCGGGCGCGTGCGACAGCCCCAGAGCGAGGACCAGGGTGCGCAGCATCTCGCTCTTGCCGGAGCCAGTGGCACCGATGCAGATGCCGTGCGGGCCCATGCCCAGCTCGGCGGACTCCTTCAGATCCAGCAGGACCGGGGCGCCGTAGTCGTCGAGGCCGATCGGCACCCGCAGGAAATCCCGGGACGAGCGCGGCTTCCACAGCTGCGGTCCGACGGCGGCCACCCCGGGGATGCCGAGCAGTTCGGTGATCTCGATGGAGCGTCCGGATTCGGCCTGCTCGGCCTCGGTCAGGCTGAGCCGTAGCGGCGCCAGCGAGCGCGCCACCGAGCCGAACAGCTCGGGCGACGGCCGGTCGACGGTGGCCGTCCGAGTCGGGGTCGGGACCTGATCATCGCCGACCAGCCGAGAATCGGTGATCGTGGCGACGTGGTCATCGTCGATGGTGATCCGGACCTGGACGTCGGACGGCTCGTCCAGCCGGTCGCTGAGCAGGTGCACGGTGGTGATCTGCAGGTCTGCCGGTCGCAGGTCGGCGTCCGGGATGGTCACCTGGGCGGCGTGCTGGCCGTAGTCGTCGCTGAAGATCACCAGCCGGCCGATCGGCAGCGAGTCGGCGGTGACCACGTTGCGACGTGCGGTCGCGGCCAGCTGGGCGCGGTCGGCCAGCTCGGCGCCGAGCACCCGGGACAACTCGGCGGCACTGGGTGCCACCCGGCGGGCGCGGACCCCGGCGTCGGAGAGCTGCTCGTCCTGGGCATGCGGCAGCAGGTCGAAACCCCGCCAGTCGTCGGCCCGGACGTCCTCGAAGACGGCGGCCAGCACCAGGTCCTCCGGCGAGTGCAGGGCGGCCAGTTGCATGATCATCGAGCGGGCGACCGCGAGCACGTCGGCCCGACTGCCGATCACCGCGACCGAGCCGGCACCGTCGAGCCGAGCCGTCACGGGGACGCCGAGCACGGTGCCGTAATGATCGACGACCGCCTTGGCCTCGGCCGCCATGATCGGGTCGTGCGGGCGGACCGGATTCTCCTCCCGCGGCACCTCCAGTCCGAACCAGCCGACGTCGCCCTGGCCAATGCGCACCCGCAGGAAATCCGGGTCCGTACGCCGCCGCTCCCACAGCCGTCCCGGGTCGCGGATCAGCTCCGGCAACGCGGCCGGCTCCGGGTCCAGGGTGCCGGCCTGTTCGCGGACGCCGCGGACCCGGTCGCGCATGTCGGCGCGGAAGCGTTCCAGGTAGTCCAGGTAGAGCTCACGCTGGGTGCGCCGGCTGCGGGCCGCCTGGCCACGGGAGCTGATCGCGAAGCCGACGCCGCCCAGCAACGCGACAACCAGCAGCACCGCACCGGCGACCAGATACAGCGGGTTGCTGTTGCGCATCACCACGATCATCACGACCGAACTCAGGGCGCCGGCGACTGGGATCAGGGTGTGCAGAGCCTGGCCGCCGACCTGCCCGTCAGGCAGCGCGGGCGGCGCGGCAAGCTTCTCCGGCTCCGGTTCGGTGAGCGGTTCGGTGATCCGGGTCGGGCGGTGGACCAGTCGCTGGGTCATGCCGGCCGCACCGCCCCGGGAGCCGCCGCGGCGGGCACAGCAGCCGCCGGGATCCGGGCAGAAGCCCGCAGCCCGGCTGCCTCGGTCACCAGTCCCGCAGCCAGCCGGGCGACTGCCTGCCGGGATCTGATGCTGCGCCGGCCGGTCGCGTACAACCAGTCGGAGCCGACGGCGGGATCGTAGGGAAGCCCGAAGACCGGCAGGTCGAGTGCGTCGGACAGGTCTGCCGTCAGCCGGGACAGGGCCGCTGTGCGGGCGATGTCGGTGAGCACGAGGACCAGCCGGGGCGACTCCGGCAGTTCCCGCAGCCCGGCCAGGGTGTCAGCGGCGGCCGAGGGTTGGTCGGCCCTGGCGACAAGCACCAGCACATGGCCGGTGGCCGCGACCTGTTCCAGGTCCTCGGCGGCGGGACGGATGCCCCAGTCGGTCAGCACCAGGTCGAAGAACCGGGCGATCGGACCCAGTTGGCCGGTCCACTCGGCGACCGACCGCTGACCGGCGACGGGCGCGCCGGCGACGGGCGCACCGGCGCCGACCGGGTCGTTCAGGTCCAGCAGCGGAAGCCGGCCCACCACGGGCAGCCCACTGCGGGCGTCCTCGATGGTCCGGGCCGTACGCCGTCGGTCGGCCGCCGCGGTGCCGGCCTCGGGTGTGGTCTGTTCCGATCGCCGCGGGCGGACCTCGATCAGGTGCCGTCCGAGCCCGGACCGGCCGCCGTCCGCGTCGACCGCGAGGATCGATCCGCTCCGGCGAGCCGCCAGGGTCGCGGCGACCGAGGCGACAGTGGTCGTCGTACCGGCGCCGCCGGCGATCGAGACGAAGCCGATCCGGCGGCTGAGCGGCAGCCCGGCCCGGATTCCGGCGTCGGTGGCCCGCAGCGAGTCGACCGCCGAGCCAGCGCTGCCGAAGATCATCCGCAGGGCGGTTCGTACGCCGTCTGCCGCGGTCACCGGAATGCTCCCATCAGGTCGGAGAAGACACCGAAGGCACCCATCACCAGGACCGGCAGGGCGATCACCGCGATCGCCTCGACCAGGTTGCCGAGCCGGCGCAGCCGGGCCCGGTGGTGCTCGGCCAACTCGACGCCGGCCGCGACGGCGACCACGGCAGCGATGATGATCAACGCCGCAGTGCGACCGGAGGCGCCGATCAGATACTGGTGCGCGATCACGCCTGCGACGGCGACGACCAGGGCAGCTGTCCACAGCGGCACCCGCTGGCCGATCAGCGGGAAGACCCGGGTCCGCAGCGCGGTCACCAGCAGGGCGGCCAGACCGAGGCCGGCGGTCCACCGGTCGTGAGTGGTGATCAGCACCGCCGCGCCGACGGCGAGCGGGGCCGAGACCGCCCAGGCGGACCAGGTCAGCGACCGGTACGCGTCGTCGACGGTCCGCAGCACCTGCCCGCGACGGCCGGGGGCACCGGACATCACCTGATCATCGAGCCCGGTCAGTCCGGAAGCCGCCAACGCATACCAGGGCAGCAGTCCGCATGCGATTGCGGCGAGCACGGTGTCGACCGCGATCGCATGCCCCGCTGTCATCCCGGCCGCGGCGAGCAGGACCGGAAGGATCGCCAGGACCGCGCCGAGCACGGCGGCCGGCGCCGCGGAGCGGATCCGCAGGCCGGCGCCGAATCCGAGGCCGAGCAGCGCCCACACCACTGCCGCGCCGACGGCGACCGGGGCGAGCTGGAAGTGCCAGCCGTGGCCGAGCAGGTCGGCGCCCACCGGTTCCTGGTGCACCGCACCGACGGCCAGGCCGATCGCCGCCGACGTCAGCGCGAGCGCGGGCCAGGCCCGGCGCAACCGTCCGGTAAGCACGGCGACGGCGATCAGGACGGCGACAGCGACGGCACGGGCGCCCAGCGGCACCGGGTGGACCAGTTCGGCGGCACCGACCAGGGCGCCGATCGCGACCGCAGCCGCGCAGCGCCGGGCAGCCGGGGTCCAGCGGCCGCGACGGTCGGCGAAGGTGCTGCCGACCACATCGGTGACATCGGCGACCTCGGGTGGCGGCGGCGCCTCGTCGGCCCGGACCAGCCGCAGGATCTCACCGTCCAGCAGCTGCTGCTGACCGGGTGACAGGGCCGCATCGAGCTGCTCACCGGTGGACCGGACGACGGTCAGCGGACGCGCGGCCGGACCCGACGGCTCGTCGAGCAGATCGAGCAGCCGGGGCAGCAGGCCTCCCAGCGGCTCGTCGTCGGGCACCACCAACTCGGCACGACGCAGGCTTCCGACGACGGTCAGCCGGGTGAAGTCGGTCATGGAGCGGTCCTCGCGATCAGATCGGTGAGTCTCAGATCGGACAGCGTGTCCCGACCACCACCGTCGGCGGCCAGCAGCCCGATCGTGCCCGGACGCTGCAGGTCCTGGGTGCTGTCACTGCCGGTGACAGTCCAGTCCGACGGCTCGCTCCCGCCGGTCCAGACCTTCGCCCGGATCGTGGTCGGGTTGGTGCCGATCACCTGCATCCGGATCGAGACCGGGATCGGCTGGTCACCGGCGTCGGTGCTGCCCGGCTGGCCGACCGTGGTGGAGATCTGCTGGACCGGACCGTCGCCCTGGTCGATGGTCGAGACCCGCACCAGCGAGACCGCGGTGCCCCCTCCCGGGGTCAGCCGGACCTCGGTCCGGTAGTCCTGGTTGGAGCTGACCCGTCGGCCCAGCAGGTCGACGGTGACGCTGCCGCCGGACTTCAGCGCCGGTGACGGTTCGACCGTGACGGTGACGTCGGACCGATCCTGTTCGATACCCGGTAGGTAGCCACCGAGCCGGTCCGAACCGGCCCCGGAGGCAGCGGGGACGGAGGCGAGTTTCAACACCGCGGCTCCATCACTGACGGAGTATCCCGTCGCCGGGTCGCCCAGCCGCCAGGTGCCGCCGCGATCGGCCGTGCCCCAGCCGTTGCCGACCGTCCGGTCGAAGGTGTCGGAGGCGAAGACCGGGCCGGTGGCTGGGCCAAGGCCCTGCTGCTGCTTCTGCTGTTCGGCCTGGTTGCCGAGTTGGGCCGAGACGAAGGAGAATCCGACACAGACCGCGCTGAGGACGGCCGCCAGCACGATGCCGCCCACCAGCCGGCGCAGGTTGTCGTTGATCAGCCGGCGTTCGGCCAGTTCTCCGGACAGGAAGGCCGAGACCAGCCGGGCGCGGTGGGTCTTGACCGTCTCCAGCAGGACGAGATCGCGGTCAGGCATCGGGACCTCCTTCCTGGTCGGGGGTGTCGGGATGGGGGGCGTCGGGGTCCGGTTCGGACGGCGCTTCGCTGCGGATCCTGGACAACGATCCGGCTGCCATTCCCAGCGCCTCCTCCAGCAGTGTCGGATTGAATGCGGCGAGGATCCGGTCCAGGCGTTGCCACGCCTCGAGACCGACCGGGCCGAGCTCGAACAACAGCGCCGGCAACCGCGGCCGGCCGACGACCTCGGCACCGTGCCGTTCTCGCATCAGGGCCACGTCCAGGCCGAAACTTCGTACGGCCGGTGCACCGACGAACAGTGCCAACGGCAACGGCGGCGGCAACAGATAGGGCGGGACCGCAAGGTCGCGGCGACCGGGATGCACCAACTGCAGCCCGACCAGCGGCATGCCGGTCTCGGCGACGCGTCGGAAGACGTCGGCCAACCGGGAGCGTACGGCTGCGAAGGTCGCTTCGTCCGGTGCACCGATCCCAGTCACCAGGTGGTCGATCTCCTCGACCCCGAATTCGGTCCGCTGGGCGCCGATCGTGGCCGACAGGCCCGGACCGGCGGCCACGACGGTCGTCAGCCGGGGCATCTCGGCCCGGATCACATCGGTGGCCCGCCGCCGGTCCCACGGCTCCCCCACGGGCTCATGGGTGCCCCAGGCCAACCCGGCTGTGCTGTCCATGCGCTTGGCGAGGACGTCCAGCGGCTCGCCGAGCAGGGTCCGTTCCCGGGCCGGATGCCGCAGCCCGACGAGGGTGGTCACCTGCAGGATGTCGGCGCCTTCGGGGATCCGCAGGTAGCCGATCGAGTAGTCGTCGACCGATTGCGGCCGGGGCTGGGTCCAGGACTCCTCGAGCCGGGACAGCCGCCGGCCGTCGAATCCATTGCGGAGCGCACCATCGGCCTGCCGCACCACCCAGGTCCCACCGGAGTCCCGCCAGATCCGGGCGAACGCGGGCGTGAGCGAACTCAGCTCGTCGCTGATCAGCACCGGGCGCCGCTCGTCACGGGCAGCCAGCGCCAGCAGGTTGGCCCGGGCAGCGCTCAGGTGCACGATCCGGCTGCGCGTCTCGGTGGCCACCCATCGGGTGCCGTCGTCTGCCTGCCCGACCCGGTCGGCGAGCGGGTGCGGAGCGCCCGGGTCCGGCTCCGGCGCGGGCTGTGGGGCGAACTGCGGCCCGAACGGATCAGCCATCGGCCAGCACCACCAACCGCCGGCCTCCGGCCTCGATGGTCGCTCCGATCGGCACCGCCGAACGGACCTCGGCCGCCAGCGGGGTCCGTACGCCATCGGTCCGGACGACCGCCGTGCCGGTGGCCGAATCCAGATCGGTCACCCAGACCGTCGACTCGGACCGCTCGATGAGCAGGTGGGTCTTGTCCAGCCGCCGGGACAGGTCCGGTAGGGCCAGCGCATCGACACCGTCCCGGCCGTCGGTGTCCGGATCACGGCCGATCACGGCCGGTCGGTTGAGGATCCAGCGGGAGCCGTCCTCGAAGGCGATCCACACCAGGCTGCCCGCGGTGAGGAATCGCATCCTGGGCGCGGGCTGCGGTGCGGCAGCACCGAATCCGCCGGCGACGGACTGGTCGCCGGAAGCCGCCGGTGCACTGCCACCGATCGCGACCGGCATCGGCTGCGGCTGCATCGGATCACGGCCGTTCCGCAGATCCGCGGTCAGCAACCGGCCGCGTACGGCCCCGGCCAGCTGGCGACGGAAGCGGGCGAACCGGATCGGGGTGCCGGTCAGGTCATCGACCGTACGCAGACCGACCAGCAATCGCCCCGGGCTGCGGCCGGTGGCCAGCAGCCAGCCGAGCTCGACTACTGCGACAGCGACCGCAACGCCCAGCAGCAGCCAGCCCAGGGCGTGTTCCGGGGTCGTCATGAACGCCACGATCGCGGCCGCAGCAAGGGCGACCGGAATCACCAGATCGATCAGATCCGCGAGGTAACGCCGACCCAGCGACGCTCGGACGACTCCGGTCAGCCCGGCGTCGGCGACAGCCGTCGTACTCGCAGCGGCAGGGGACCAGACCGCGCCGCAGGCGGCGCAGACGCCGGCCTGCGAACGGAACGAGCCGCAGCGACGGCAACTCCCGTTTCCCAACAGCGCCCGTGGCACAGATTCCTCCAGCTTCGCGGGCGGATAGGCCGCGGCCCGCCTGAACATGGTACGGACCCAGGGTTCCATGAACTGGTGATCTGCACCCCTGGCGTTCTACTGTCGTGTCTGTCGGAAACTCTTCGACCCCCGATGGAACCAACAGGGAACCAACGACCCGGCGGCCGCGTCCTAACGCCATTGCTCGACCAGCCGTCGTGAAAGGGAGAGATGATGGCACGTTATGTGATGGGTGATACGACCCTGTCGACGTTGACTCGTCAGACGTCGACGAATAGTGATGATCTTGGTGCTTTGGTGCGTCAGTTGGCGCAGGCTGCGGAGCCGATCCGGCAGGATTTCCAGGGTGCGGGTCGGACGGCGTTCAACACGTTCGAGGGTCATACCGATGAGATCGCTACTGGTTTGAATGCTGCGTTGCGGTCGGTGTTGGCTGGTGTGGGTGGTCAGGATTCGGCGTTCGCGCAGGGTGTGGCGCAGCAGTATGAGCAGACCAGTGCGTTGATGGGGTCGGCGAATTTTGATGCGGCCCGGTTCTCCGGTGTGACCGGCGCCTGAGATCTCGGAACTTTCGGACAACTGAGCACGGAAGGATTTGATCATGGTTACGGCAGCTCCGGGTGATCGTGCGTTCAACACTGATAGTTCGGGTGAGGCGCAGGCGAATTTCAATCGGGTGGCGAATCAGTTGGAGGCGTTGTTGACGCTTCGTGATCAGCAGGTGAAGGCTGCGATGGCCAACTATCTGGCTGATGGTGTGTCGGCTGAGTATGCGGGCAAGGAGCAGCAGTGGAACGCGAAGGCGTCTGAGGTGCGGTCGATCATCAATCTGCTGCGGCAGTCGTTGCAGCAGAACGACGAGACTGCGCTGGCTGCGTTGAAGAAGGCCGGTTCCGCCGTCGCCAACATCGCCTGAACGGATCGGACTGACCTATGGCGCTCTATGACATTTCGACCGGTGACGTCTCGTCGACGCTCAAGGCGACCGAGAAGCAGGCGGACGGTTTCAGCAGTGACCTGAAGCCGCTGTCCGGGTATGTCAGCTCACTCGCCACCGCGTGCGGCGAGAGCGGCGCGATCGTGCCGGCCCTGAACGGTCTGTTCGATCATGAGACAACCACGCTGACCAACATGGCGACGCACATCAAGGCGTGCCTGACCGGCGCAGCGGCGGCGACCACGGCCTATGTCGAAGGGGACCTCGACATGGTGAAGACCTATCAGAAGAATGCCGCCCAAGGGAAGATCAGCAAGATCCCGACGCACAAGTAACAAACCCCCCAGCTCGCCGAGGAAACCTCGCTCATGGCCGATCCGATCAACCCGTACGTCAGCACCTGGCCCGCGGACAACATGGTCCCCGACGACATCGACTACAACGCCGGGCAGCTCCGTGGTGTCGGCGGCAACGTCTCGAGCACGTGCAGCGGGGTCGAGACGACCTGGGCCGGTTTGAGCAAGGGGTATCACGCCCCCGAGGCGCAGACCCTCTTCGGTGCGATGAAACCGGCGGGCACGTTGGCCAGCGATTTCGCCTCCGATCTCAACACGGTGGCTACAGCGCTCGAGGTCTTCGCCAACGACGTCCGGGCAGTCCAATCGACGGTGGCCGGCATCCGCTCCGACTCGTACAAACTGCTGGACAAGATCCATGACGGCAAAGTCACTGTGGACACCTCCCTCTGGAACAAGGGCACCGAGCTCCTGACGCTCCACAAACCGAGCGGTACCAAGGATGTCGACTGGCAGTCTGACGACTCAACCCGTAATGCCAACAACGCTCTGTTGCGGCGGCTCAGTGACGCTGAGGACCAGTTGACCGCTGCAGAGCGCAAGTGTGCGAATGCGATCCGTGATGTGTACGGCGCACCGCACCTGAACCCGGCCAGCGCGTCGAATCCGAACGGGTACGGATTCACCCACACTCCCGACGATGCACCGACTCCCTGGGGGCCGCCGGTCTCGGCGAAGGAAAGCTGTGGCGAGAAGGTCGTATCCGGCACCGGTGGCTTCTTCAAGAACGTCGGCGAGGGCGTCGGCGATTTCGGCTACGGCATGTTCACCGGCGTCAGCGGCCTCCTCGGATACAAATGGGACGGCGACTTCCAACACCATTTCGACCTCGCCACATTCGAGAACAGCTGGAAGGGTCTCAGCGAGGTGGCGACCGGTCTCGTACTGGGCGACAAATCGCCGAACGTCGCGAAATACATGCCCGGCCCGATCGCCAACTACATCCTCGATTCCCAGAAGGCCGCCCAGCAGGCGGTCGGTGGCCTCATCGGAGTCGACCCGTACTCCAAGGATCCGGCGAGCCAGTGGAAGCAGAATCCGGTCCGGACGTTCACCTCATCGCTGCTGAACGTCGGCAGCTTCTTCATCAGCGATGGCGCCGGCGCCGGCGTGAAGACTGCGAGTGCCGCCGGAAAGGCGTCCGAGGTCGCCGGTGACCTCGGCAAGGGCAGCAAGGCCGCAGATGCCATCGGGGACGCCGGCAAACTCGGCGATGCCGGCAAACTCAGCGATGCCGCGGAGCTCAGCAAGGCCGTCGAGCTGGAGACCAAGGCTGACCTGGCGGGTGCGTCCAAGCTCGGCGAGACCAGCACCCACGTCGGTGACGGGGTGAGCGACCTCGGAAAGACCGACATCGACATCCCCAACGTTCCCCATGATCATGTCGGCGTCGATCACCCCAACGCCGGCGATCATGGACCGTCGGACGCACCCGGTCCGCGCGATCCAGGGCACGCCGGCACAGGGCACACCGGTGACGGGCACACGGGCGACGGGCACACCGGCGACGGGCACAATCCACCGGCTACGCACAGCCAACCCGCCGATCACACGCCAGACGTCGACCCATCAGTTCCGAAGGATGACCCGCGGGTCAAGGCCGAGGTCTCCAGGATCACCAACGAGATCCGACCCGGCATCCAACGTGACGTCGACGCCGCGTGGCAGGAGGCCAGGATTCGCGCCGCGGAAAACGGCATCACCAATCCGTCCGCCCAGCGACTCGGCACCTACGCGCACACGGCGCTCAATCACATGTTCACCGAAGGTGACGGAAGTCGATTGGTGCACGACCACCCCGGCTATCGGATCGAGAGCGAGAAGTCGTTCAACAGCGAGGGCCAAGAGGTGGCGGCGGGTACCAAGGGCTCCATCCGACCTGATCTGGTGCTCGAGCGCAAGGACGCGGCCGGCAACTACCAGGTCGTTCAGGCCTATGACTTGAAGACCGGCAACGCCACGATTGCACCTGCCTGGGAGCAGAAGGTTCAGGCCTCGCTGAAGCCCGTCAATCCCACCGAGACGCTCAGGCCGAATATCCCCGCCGCTACCCCGGGCGGCTGACAATGCGGCCGACAATGACAAGATCATCCAGTGGCTGACGAGACCGTGAAGGCATGGCAGAAGATCGCCAAGCAGCTGCGTGGCACCCTTCCGGGTGAGTGGTCCGTCGCTCGATCAGGCGTCCGGACGCTGCTCGTCAGGCAGCCGATCGATTGGGTGGTGGTCTGGGTCGGGATCAGCCGCGTTCGGCGCGACGACATGCCGGGTCTGATCGGCGGGCTGACGTCCCTGGCCGGATACTTCAACGACGTCAACGCCAGTCACGGTTTGTCCACGCCGGTCGGGCCGGATTCTCCTCGAACCGTCGATCTGACGACTCCCGGTGCGCTGGATGAGGTTTCCAGCTTCGCCACCGCGGTTCTGGACAAAGTCGCGGATTGGACACCGGAGAGACTCGCGGCCGAAGCCGAGGAGCAGTTGGCGCAGGCCCCCGACACCCGCGGCCGGCCGCTCACCTTCCAGCATGCGTCAGGGTGGCGCGCCATCCTCGGCACCGCGGACGGTTTCGAGCCAGCCAAGGAAGCCGCAGAGTGGTTCGCGAAGGCGTTGGCACCCGAGTACGCGACGTGGTACGAAGATCTCGCGACGGCGTGGCAGAGCGGCGGACGAGCGGCCGCGCTCCAGTTCCTTCAGGACAGTCGCACAGCTGCGATCGACAGCCTGAAGCTCCGCTAGTCGGGAGTCCCCTGCGGCTCGCCGGTCACCCGTGCAGCCGGTCGGCGAGCGACTGCAATTCCGGTGCCAACACCAGCCGGTCTCCTCCGCTCTCGTCGGGTTCAGTTCCTACCGGGAACGCGTCATCCCCAGTGAACCAGTAGATCTGTGCCGAGCATGGGTCGGAGGCACCGCGGTATTGCGCTTCGACGAAATCCGCCAGGGCCGGAACAGCTCCCAATGAGGCCCAGCTTCGCACCGGCAGGATGAGGATCACGGAGTGCCGCGGCACGGCGAACAGGGCGCCGTACGGGAGGTCGACTCCGGCCAGCTGTGGGATCGAGGTCACTCCAGCGGAGACATAGGGGACGCCATCGGCGCCGGCCAGCAGAACCGATTCGCCGTTGGGAAGCGGGTGCGGCCGAACATCCAGATGCACCAGGACCTCGCTGATCGTCTGGTCCAGCGCCATCCGAAGGGCGCCCTCTGCACTGATGCCCATCGCATCGAGATCGGCCTGCTGCAGCAGCTGTACGGAGCTCTCGCGATCCTCGACGGCGACCAGATCGAATGCCGAGTTCAAAGGGGAACTCAGCCCCGGCGGTGCCTCCGGGCCTTTCGGAACCGCCTGGGCCCGGAGCCGAGAGATATCCCTACTCGGCCCAGTGGCAATGGCCGAATCGACCTGGGCCCGGATCTCGGCCAGCCACTGCCGCGCGATCTCCGGCCAGGTCGATGCCGGCACGCCCCGACAGGCGGTCTGCAGGGACCGGGTCGAGACACGCGCCCGGTCAGCGCCGAGTGGCACCAGGATCTCGCCGGCCTCTGTGTCGATGACCGCGCCCGGCAATACCGAGGGCAGCACCTCGGCCAGCACGGCGTGGATGTCGGTGGGCGGCGGCCCGACCGGCGAATCCGCTGAAGACGACGTCATGGCGACTGTCTACCAGACCTGGAGTCGAGCATCCTGGCACTGACCCGTCGGCCACGTAGGGTGTTCGGACACTGGAACGTGATCCGGGACCGATGCGTCGAAGCAATCATGGGGATGAGAGCGACTAGCGATGGCTGATCCGATCAACATCAAGGTCATGCCCGGCGACAACATGAACGCCGACAACATCGAGACGGCCGCCGGGCAACTGCGCGGAGTGGGCACGAACGTGTCCACCACGAGCGGTGATGTCGCGACCGCCTGGTCCGGCCTGCGCAAGTCCTACCACGCACCCGAACAGGAGACGCTGTTCGGCGCGATCCGCCCGGCGTCCCAGCTGGCCGGCGACTTCGACACCGACATGGGCAAGGTTGCCACGGCACTGGAGACCTTTGCGGGCACGCTCCGTACGATCCAGCGGTCGGTCGCCAGCATCCGGGCCGACGCCCGTACCTTCCTCGCGACGATCCACGACGGCAAGGTCAGCACTCAGCAGACCCACGTCTACGCCGGCGGCTACGGTGTCGGCGGCGCCGTCACCGACACCGAGGACGTCGACTGGGACTCCGACCAGGACAGCGTCGATGCCAACAACAAACTGATACACCGGACCAATGATCAACAGGAGCAGTTGTGGGCCGCGGAACGCAAGTGCGCCAACGCGATCCGCGATGTGTACGGCGCCCCGCACATCGCCGCGGCGAGCCAGTCCAATCCCGGTGGCTACGGAGTCGATCAGATCCCGGACAACGCGCAGACACCGTGGGGCCACACGGTCTCCCGCAAGGAGAGCTGCGGCGAGAAGGTCGGCAAGAGCGTCGTCGGCGGATTCGGCGATTTCCTCGGTGGCATGGGCAAGGGGATCACCTCGCTGGTCGGCGTCAGCTGGGACGGGTGGAGCCCCAGCTGGAGCATCTCCACCGCCGGCAAGTCCTGGTGGAATCTGAGCAAGATCGCCAATGGGCTCAACCCCACCACCCCGGTCTTGGCGTTGATTCCCGGTCCGCTGGGCAGCTACTACCGCGACTCCGAGAAGACCACTGTCCAAGCGGTCGGTGGGCTGGTCGGTATCGACCCGTTCGCCAAGGATCCCCTTGCGGCCTGGAAGAACGATCCGGTGCGGACCGGCACGTCGTCGGTGCTCAATGTCGGTTCATTCTTCATCCCGGGCGCTGGGGAAGCAGGTGGCGCGGCGAAAGGCGCTTCTGCCGCCGGCAAGGCTGCCGACGTCACGGGTGACGCGAGCAAGGTCGCCAAGGGTGCGGATCTCCTGGGTGATGCGGGCAAGGCCGGCGACGCACTCAAGCTGAGCGATGTCGCCAAGGGAGCGGGCAAAGCCGACCTCGGCGATCTCGGCAGGACCACCGCCGATCTCGGCGACGGCCTGGACGGCCTCGGCAAGACCGATATCGACATCCCGAACGTCCCCCATGATCACGTCGGCGTCGACCATCCGAATGTCGGCGACCACAATCCGGCCAACGCGCCGGAGCCCCGCGAGCCGGCCCATGCCGGCGCAGGTGATCATCCGGCTCCCGCCCACGATCCGGGCACGGGCGGGCACGACGGGAGTTCCGGACACGACGGCAACTCCGGACACGACGGCAACTCCGGACACGACGGCAACTCCGGGCACGACGGCAACTCCGGGCACGACGGCAACTCCGGACACGACGGGTTGGGCAACGGCACCAAGGAGTCGCCGCGGAAGTACGAGTACTCCAATCCGGCCGAGGATCTGAAGGGATCGCATCAGCCGACGGCCAGCGAACTGGACCACATCGGTCCGTCGAAGGACTACCCCGCGGGCAGCCACGAGCACATGGTCGCGCGCTGGCACGAGTATGGGGGCAAATGGTCCTGGGACCGCTGGCGGGACACCTACATCCGCAACCAGGGACACCATGCGCGCGGGGTCGCGTACGAGCAGGCCTACGCCGACACGAAGCACCTGTCCGGCGACGACTGGACCCGTAACACCCCGGTGAAGGCACAGACCGGCGTCGACCGGAACTACGACTTCGTCTCCAAGACCCAGCACGAGGCGATCGAGATGAAGTCCGGCGACACGATCGATCCCAAGCAGCTGGCGAAGGACGAGAAACTGATCCGGGCCGGTTGGGACGTCAAGTACGTCTTCGGCCGGGAACCCTCGGCGACGACGATCAAGGCGATCGAGGATGCCGGCGGGACGTACGAGGTCTTCTACGGCCAGCCGGTCCTGAAATGATCTTGCGAGATAGGGTACGGGACCATGACGGACGCCACTGACGACCAGGTTTTCGCCGACTGGCTGGAGGCGATGCACCCCCGACTCAGCCGGTTCGAGGACTTCCTGCTCCCCGCCAACGTCATCCACGAGGACGGGACGCAAGAGCCATTCCTGCGTGACTACAGCCGCGAGTCCCTCGAACAGCTCGAGCAGTTCATTCTGGACCGGTGGCCGACCCAGGCCGCCTTCCTCGAGGAGTCCGACACCGACTTCATCGACGGGGCGACCCGGTATATCGGCGAGACGCTGCTGCGGGCGTACGGCGGCGGTTGGCACCTCAATGACGTGCCGACGTTCGACTCGTCCGGGCGTCCGTTCGTGCTGCTCGACACGCTGGACAAGACTCCGATCACGCCGTTCTTCCTGCTGACCGCATTGCTCAAACGGCGGACCGGCCGGGAACTGACCCGGGTCTACGACGGCCAGGCACTCAACATCGCCGAACGCCGGGAGCAGGAAGGCCCGGACTGGCAGCCGCGGCGCGATCCGGTGCCCGGCATCACGTCCTGACTCGCACCGATTCCGCCTGGCAGGACAACGAGCGGGGTTTCTCGAATCGTCCGGTCGAGCTCTCAGAGCGCCTCGGAGCGCGATAACGGCGTGACGGGGATCCCGTGACGACTGTCATGGATTACCCTGATTCCAGGAAATTCCTGAGTGAGTGAGTGCTCACTCATGTAGAGTGACCCGCATGGCTCGTGCTGCTGCCCTTCCGCCCGAGGAACGTCGCGCCCAGATCCTGGACGCCGTCGCCCCGGTGATCAAGGCGCACGGACGCCAGGCGAGCACCCGTCAACTCGCGGAGGCTGCGGGTGTCGCCGAGGGCACCCTGTTCCGGGTCTTCGCCAGCAAGGAGGAGTTGATCGGCGCGCTCGTCGAGCGCTACTTGGGCGCCGGTCTGACGCTGGAGCGTATCGACGTGATCGACCCGACTCTCCCGCTGGCCGAGCGCTTGACCGAGATCGTCCGGATCCTGATCAGCCGGTCGGCTGAGACGTTCGAGATCCTGCATGCGATCGGCCCGCCCAAGGAGCCAAGCACCGAGGAGCGGCTCGCCTTCCGCGATCACATGCTGGAGCAGGCAAAACGCATTGACCGCGCTGTCACCGCTTTGATAGAACCGGATGCCGGCCTGCTGGTCGTCTCGCCTGCCCAACTCGCCGAACTGGTGGGCGGCATGGTGTTCGCCATCTCCAATCCGATGCTCAGACACTTCCGCGCCGAGGAACCGGCGCGCATCTCCGAAGAGCCCGAATCCATCGTCGACCTGCTGCTGCACGGCAGCTTGATCAACAGCACTCGCAGCACTCCCGGCTTTGATCACCTCGAGGCTGAAGCCTCCCAATTGTCCACTCGAATCAGCGATACCGAACTGGCACCAGCCAACTGAAGGACGTCTCGTGCTCATCTCACTGCTCCGCCGATATCTGGCGCCGTACAAGGGATTTCTCGCCCTTGTCGTGCTGTTCCAGTTGATCGGCACGCTGGCCAATCTCTACCTGCCGAGTCTGAACGCCCGGATCATCGACAACGGCGTCGCCAAGCTCGACATCGACTACATCTGGCGCACCGGCGGGATCATGCTGGCGATCAGCCTGGTCCAGGTCGTCGCCACTATCACGGCCGTCTACTTCGGCGCCCGGACGGCGATGGCGTACGGGCGTGACCTGCGCGCGGCGATCTTCGACCGGGTGCTGCAGTTCTCGGCCCGCGAGGTCAACCACTTCGGCGCACCCTCGCTGATCACCCGAAACACCAACGACGTCCAGCAGGTACAGATGCTGGTGCTGATGACCTGCACGATGCTGATCGCGGCGCCGATCACCATGATCGGCGGCGTGATCATGGCATTGCGGGAGAATGCCGGACTGGCCTGGCTGATCGTCGTCTGCGTGCCGGTGCTCGGCATCTCGGTCAGCTTGATCGTGCTGAATCTCGGGCCGCTGTTCCGCCAGATGCAGAAGAAGATCGACACCGTCAACCGGGTGCTGCGGGAGCAGATCACCGGCATCCGCGTGGTTCGTGCCTTCGTCCGGGAGCCGTACGAGACCGAGCGGTTCGCCGCGGCCAACGAGGACCTGACCGACATCGCGCTGCGGGTCGGCCGGCTCTTCGCGCTGATGTTCCCGGTCGTGATGTTGATCATGAATCTGTCCAGCGCTGCGGTGATCTGGTTCGGAGGCCACCGCATCGACGCCGGCACGATGCAGGTCGGCGAGATGACAGCCTTCCTGACCTATCTGATCCAGATCCTGATGTCGGTGATGATGGCCACCTTCCTGCTGATGATCGCGCCGCGGTCTGCGGTCTCGGCAGAGCGGATCAGTGAGGTGCTCAATACCGAGTCCAGCGTGGTGCTGGCCAAGGAACCGATCACGTCGACCGATGCCTCGGCCCGTGGTGTGGTGCGGCTGGAGAATGCCGAATTCACCTACCCTGGTGCGGATTCCCCGGTCCTGCACGACATCACCTTGACTGCCAAGGCGGGTCAGACGACGGCGGTGATCGGATCGACCGGCGCCGGTAAGACGACACTGATCTCGCTGATCCCGCGGTTGTTCGACCTGACCGGCGGCTCGATCACCGTCGACGGTGTCGAGGTTCGCGATCTGGATGCCGAGCTGCTGTGGAGCAAGGTCGGCCTGGTGCCTCAACGGCCGTTCTTGTTCTCCGGCACGGTCGCCAGCAACCTCCGCTACGGCAATCCGGATGCGACCGACGAGGAGCTCTGGCACGCACTGCGCGTCGCCCAGGCAGCTGACTTCGTGGCCGAGATGCCCGGTGGACTGGGCGCCCCGATCGCCCAGGGCGGCACCAACGTCTCGGGCGGTCAGCGCCAACGGCTGTCGATCGCCCGGGCGCTGGTGAAGAAGCCGGAGATCTACATCTTCGACGATTCGTTCTCGGCCCTGGACGTAGCGACCGATGCGCGGCTGCGGGCCGCGCTCAAGCCGGAGACCGCCGACGCTGCGGTGATCATCGTGGGCCAGCGAGTGTCGACCATCGCCGACGCCGACCAGATCATCGTCCTCGAGGACGGCCGGATCGTCGGGATCGGTACCCATGATCAATTACTGGAGACGAGCCCGACCTACGCGGAGATCGTCGACTCCCAGCTCAGCGCCGAGGAGGCAGCAGCATGAGCGAAACGAGCCGTACCGAAGAAGCGGGTCGCACAGATGAGGTTGTGGCATCCGACCAGCAGAAGGCTGCCGAAGCCAACAAGCCCAAGGCCGCCGAGCGACCGGACTACGCCAAGAACGCACCCCGTGGGCCGATGGCGGCGCAGGTGCACGAGAAGGCGATGAATTTCTGGCCGTCGCTGCGACGGTTGCTGGGCCACCTGGCGCCCGAACGCGTACGCCTGGTGCTGGTGATCATCCTGGCGATCGCCGGCATCGTGATGAGCGTCGTCGGACCGAAGATCCTGGGGCGCGGCACCGACGTGCTGTTCGCCGGCATCCTCGGCCGGCAACTCGGGTCCCGGTTCCCACCGGGCACCACCAAGGAGCAGGTGGTCCAGGCACTGCGGCACGCGGGCCAGAACCAGCTGGCCGATCTGGTCAGCGGCCTGCGGGACTTCGTACCAGGCCAGGGCATCAACTTCGATCACCTGGCACAGATCCTCGGTCTGGCCATCGTGCTCTTCGTGCTCAGCTCCGTCGCGCTGGCGGTCCAGGCCCGGATCCTCAACGTCGTGGTGCAGCGGTCCATCTACCGCCTGCGTGGTGAGGTCGAGTCCAAGATCAACAGGCTGCCGCTGAGCTACTTCGACCGGCAGACCCGCGGTGAGCTGCTGAGCCGGGTCACCAACGACATCGACAACATCTCCCAATCCCTGCAGCAGACGCTGAGCCAGTTGCTCACCTCGTTGCTGACGGTGATCGGTGTGGTCGTGCTGATGTTCACGATCTCGCCGCTGCTGTCGGTGATCGCGCTGGTGACGATCCCGGTCGCGCTGGGCGTCACGACCCTGATCGGCAAGCGGTCCCAGAAGCGTTTCGTGCAGATGTGGCGCAGCACCGGCCAGCTCAACAGCCAGGTCGAGGAGGCCTACACCGGCCACTCACTGGTGAAGGTCTTCGGTCGCCGGCACGAGGTCGAGGCCGCATTCGCGGAGCGGAACGAGGAGCTCTACAAGTCAGGCTTCGGTGCCCAGTTCATCTCCGGGATGATGATGCCGATCATGATGTTCGTCGGCAATCTCAACTACGTGATCATCGCGGTCGTCGGCGGTCTGCGGGTCGCCTCCGGTCACATCACCCTCGGTGACGTGCAGGCCTTCATCCAGTACTCCCGGCAGTTCACCCAGCCGCTGACCCAGCTGGCCTCGATGGCCAATCTGCTGCAGTCGGGTGTTGCGTCGGCAGAGCGGGTGTTCGAGGTGTTGGACGAGGTCGAGCAGACCCCGGAATCGACCGGCTCACTGCCGGCGACCGAGGGCCGCGTGGCCTTCGAACACGTCAACTTCTCCTACGACCCGGACAAGCCGTTGATCACCGACCTGTCCCTGGTGGCCGAGCCCGGGCAGACCGTGGCGATCGTCGGGCCGACCGGTGCGGGCAAGACCACGCTGGTGAATCTGATCATGCGGTTCTACGAGCTCGACGGTGGTCGGATCACGCTGGACGGGGTCGACATCGCCAGCGTTCCGCGATCGGAGTTGCGGTCGCGGCTCGGCATGGTGCTGCAGGACACCTGGCTCTTCCACGGCACCATCCGGGACAACATCGCCTACGGCCGTCCGAGTGCCAGCGAGGAGGAGATCCTCGCTGCCGCCGAGGCGACCTATGTCGACCGGTTCGTGCACTCGCTGCCCGACGGGTATGACACCGTGATCGATGAGGAGGGCAGCAACGTGTCCGCCGGTGAGAAGCAGTTGCTCACCATCGCCCGGGCATTCCTGGCCGATCCGGCCCTGCTGATCCTGGACGAGGCGACCAGCTCGGTCGACACCCGGACCGAGTTGCTGGTCCAGCAGGCGATGAACCGGTTGCGCAGTGACCGGACCAGCTTCGTCATCGCGCACCGGCTGTCGACGATCCGCGACGCCGACGTGATCCTGGTGATGCAGCACGGCAAGATCGTCGAGCAGGGCAACCACGACCAGCTGCTGGAAGCCAAGGGCGCCTACTACGACCTCTACAACAGCCAGTTCAAGAATGCTCCGGAGGAGTTGGACGAGGCCGCTGTCCCGGTTCCCGCACTACCAGGCGGTGCTCCGGCCCGCACCTAGTCCGAGCGTCAGCAGACCCCGAGCAAACTCATGCATCCGAGACTGGAATTCTGAGTCTGCTCGGGGTTTGTCACGCGTAGTGCCTACCGTGCGGCCCCGAACGGGCACGCACTCGTCGTTTGAATGCTCGATTCTCGGTCACTGCACCGAAATCGGGCCGATTTGGTGCTCCGGCTCGGAATTTGTCGCACCGCGGTCAGCGGGTTGACCCAGGCGTCATCGGGAATCGACCGAAGTCGGTGTCGTTGGAGTGGACCGTGCCACCCTGCTCGATGGCATATGCCGCCAACTGCGCGCCGGTCGGCTGGTTGCCAGCGGCACTGCTCTCGTCCAAGAGCCCGACGACGCGATCAAGATGATCGACTCCTGGTCGAAGCACATCTACGTTGGGCTGGCCGATCCATTCATGGCCATCCGGATGGCGCCACGATGTCGCCATGTCGAGAACGCCCCGGCGGCCCCGACACAATAGTGACGGCGCCACAGGGGAGCCGCAGAAGGGGAATCTGATGAAGTATCTCATCCTGATCCACAGCAACCCGAGCGTGATCGAGTTGTTCGCCGCTATGACCGACGTCCAGCGCCGGGAGGCGTTCCAGACCTACTTCGAGATCGAGTCCGAGCTCGAGAAGTCGGGAGAACTCCTGGAATCGAAGGCGCTGGAGGAGAAGGTGCAGCACTACGTGCAGCGTGGCGCCGAGGGTCCGATCGTGACGGATGCACCGCTGGCCGAGGTGACCGAGATCGTCACCGGCTTCTATCTGGTGGATGTCCGGGACGAGGCCCGTGCGTTCGAGATCGCGGCTCGGTTCCCCGAAGCGGTGACCGAACGCGGCGTCCGCGTCGTACGGGTATGGACCCAGGACGACTTCGAGCAGGCGATGTCCTGACCCGAGGTCCTGACCAGATGACCGGGCACGGTGCGCCCACCGGCGCGATGACGGCGGCACTGCGCCACGCGATCCCGCGTGCGGTTGCCGTGGTCGCGCGCCGGTGGGGCGATTTCGACGACGCCGAGGACGCGGTGCAGGAGGCTGCGCTGGCCGCGGCCGCGCGTTGGGCACAGGACGGACTGCCGGATCACCCGGTCGGCTGGCTGGTCTCGGTCGCCGCACGACGTCGGATCGACGCGCTCCGATCCGACGCCGCCCGCCTGGAGCGCGAGATCGGCTGGGTGACCCGTGCATCGACGGGCCTGGAGGTGATCGACCGCGACGATACGCTCACGGTGTTCCTGATGTGCTGCCATCCGGCGCTGGATCGGGCCGGTCAGGTCGCGCTCACGCTCCGGGCCGCCGGCGGCCTCACGACACGCGAGATCGCCCGTGGGCTGATGCTGCGGGAGACGACGGCCGCGCAGCGGATCTCCCGCTCGAAAGCGACGATCCGGCGTGCTGGTGCCGGATTCTCGCTCCCGGATGCGGATCAGCTGGAAGGCAGGGTGCACAGCGTTCTCGACGTCCTCGGGCTCATCCACACCGAGTCCCATTCGGCCACCGAGGGCGAGGAGATCGTACGACCCGGCCTGGCGGCCGAGGCGCTCCGGATCGCGCGGGAGTTGCTGGGACAGACCCCCGCCGAGGCGCCCTGGCGCGGGGAGGTCCTCGGCCTGATCGCATTGATGCTCATGACGAACGCCCGTGAGCCCGCACGGATCGACGCGGGGCACCTGCTCGTCCCGCTCGCCGAGCAGGATCGCTCACTGTGGCGGGCGGACCTCATCGCCGAGGGCGACCGGATGCTGCGCGAGGCGATCACCCGATATCCGATCGGCGTGTTCCAGATCCGCGCAGCGATAGCGGCGGCACACAGCACCGCTCGGTCCTATGCGAGCACCGATTGGCGCGAGATCCTCGGCCTCTACGACCTGCTCCGGCTGCTGTCCCCCGGCCCACTCACGGAACTGGCCCGGCTCGTTGCGTGGGCGGAGGTCCACGGGACTGACGAGGCGCTCGATGACCTCGACCGGATAGCCGACGGTGCGCCCGCAGCCCGGGTCGCCGCCGTCCGCGCCCACCTGCTGCAGCGCTGTGGACGGGATCCGTCCGAGGCGCTGAGGGCAGCTGCTGCGGCCACCACGAATCTCGCCGAGCGCCGATGGTTCGAAGCGCGCGCCGACGACCTCATGCCAGGCCCGTCTTGAGGCCGGCGCCGCAGAGTGGCACGACCAACTCCCGCTCGCGAAGCAGTGCCCAGCCGAGTCGATCATCGGGCTCGGCCTCGGCATGCCGGACCGCCGCCCAACAGGCGGCGGCGGTCGCCTCCACATAGAAACCGCGCCCGGCGAGATCGCGTTGGGCGGCACGCACCTCCGAATCGGTCACGGTCACGATGTCGCCGCCGGAGTTGTGGATCGCGGCCAGGATCTGGGCCGACCGGGCCGGTTCGGCGATCGCGATGCCCTCGGTGATCGTTTCGGCCGAGGTGGCATAACCCGGCGACACCTCCGCCAGGCCTTCCGCATGGGCCCGCGCCAGCGGGGACACCGCCTCGGCCTGGACCGCGACGATCGGCGGCGTACGGTCGATCAGACCATGATCAACAAGTTCGGCCACGGCCAGGGCGACACCGAGCACCAGAGTGCCGTTGCCCGCCGGTACGACGATCACCTCCGGCAGCCGTCGGCCCAGATCCTCCCAGATCTCGTAGGCATAGGTCTTGGTGCCGTGCAGGAAGTACGGGTTGTAGACGTGGCTGGCATAGAAGGTGCCGGGCCGGTCGGCTGCTTGCTTCGCCGCGCGCGCCGTTGCTTCCCGGTCGCCGTCGATGATCATCACCTCGGCGCCGTGGGCCCTGACCTGTTCGACCTTCTTGGCCGACGTCGCAGCGGGAACGAAGATCGCGCAGGGCAGGCCGGCGCGGGCCGCGTACGCCGCCACCGCGGTTCCGGCATTGCCACTGCTGTCGGCGATCACCCGCTCAGGTTCGGCGCGACGAGCGGCCTCCAGCAGCATCACCGCGCCACGGTCCTTGAAGGACAGCGTCGGCATCAGGAAATCCAGCTTGACCGACACCCTGCCGGTGATCGGGACCAGTGGCGTACGGCCCTCGCCGAAGCTGATCATCGGATCGGCCAGCGGCAGCGCCTCGGCGTAACGCCACAGGGACAACACCCGCGCCGGCAGCGTCTCATGATCAACTCCGGCGGCCGTGAATGCCAGATCCCAGGGTGATCCGCAGTCCGGGCAGCGCCAGGCCAGCTCGGCGACAGCACTGGACCGGCCGTCCCGCGGGCAGATGTAGCCGGGGAGATCGGCCATCAGGGCAGCGGGAGCGTCGGCAGGTCCAACTGGTGCTCGGCCCGGAAGCCCAGTAGTTCCCTGGCCCGGGTCAGATCCAGCGGCACCTCCCGGCCGACGAACCGACGGTTACGCAACACCCCGGGGGCGTACCGATCCAGAAGCTCGTCGGTCGCGTACGGCTGCAGCGTCGTGTCCGCAGCGACATAGACCGGTACCGACCCGGCCAACGGGACGGTCAACGCCAGCTCGACAGCCAGGGCCGCGTCCCGGACGTCCAGATACGACCAGCCCTCGCGCGCGCCGTGGGTCGGATTCTTCGCCGAATTCTCCGCGTGGTGGTGGATCCGCTCGACCGGGCCGACGAACGGGAAGCGGAACCCGATCGAATCCAGCCCCCAGTGCCGGTGGATCATCCTGGCGCTGATCTCGTCCACGTACTTGCTCAGCGCGTAGCCGTCGTCCAGGTCCGACGGCAGCGAGGTGTCGATCGGGTAATACGCCGGCAGCACGTCGTGGGAGTTGAACGGCAGCCCGGTGTGGTTGATACTGCTGGCGAAGACGGCCCTTCGGATGCCCCGCTCGGCGGCCTGGGACAACACGTTGAAGGTCGAATTCACATTGGTCCGGAAGACCGTGTACGGCGGATGTCCGCCCGGGCTGGGGATGGCCGCCAAGTGCACCACCAACTCGACCCCCTCGAGGGCGTCGCCGACGGTGTCGACATCGGTGGTGTCGCCGTGCAGGACCCGGTCCATCGGCGGCTCATCCCGTCCGGCCTCGGCCGCTGTCACCAGCGACAGGCCGGTGATCACCGCACCGTGGCCGGCCAGCCGTTCGCAGACCGCGCTCCCGATGTTGCCTTCGGCTCCTGTCACCAGGATCCGCTTGCCGGCCAGGGGGTGAGGCTCAGACATCAGACTCCTTCTCGGGATTCGGTTCTGCAGATTCAGTTCTGGGGTTCAGCTCTGGAGATTCAGCTTGTCGATCATTGCATCCAGTGCTGTGGTGTCGAAGCCGAGGAAGCCGAAGCCTGCGACCGTCGAGGCCGGCATGTCGCCGAACATCGCCCGCATCGGCTCATCCATTGCCGCCAACGCGCCGGCCACCCGCGGGTCGGCGGTCAGCAGAACCGCAGCGGCCGGGTCGGCCAGCAACTCCGACATCGTCGAGTCCCGGGTGATCGGGCCGGTCACCGACGGCGCATCGAGGGTGATCGCCGTGCTGCCGGCAAGATCGCGCGACGACGCCCCGACGCTGATCATGAAGTCACCGGCCTCGACCGCCCAGCGATCGAGCCGCTCCGACCAGAAGGCGAAGGCACGCTCGTCGAGCGTGACAGTGACCTCTTCGGTCTGGCCGGGCTGCAATTCGATCTTGGTGAAGCCTTTGAGCTCGCGGACCGGCCGCGGCACGATCGACGCCGGATCGCCGACGTAGACCTGGACGACCTCGGCACCGGCACGGTCACCGGTGTTGGTCACCGAGGCCGTCACCGTCACCGCAAGATCACCGCCGGCGACGCTGCCGGCAACCGTCACCGACGGCTCGGAGATCTCGAACGACGTGTAGGAAAGCCCGTGACCGAAGGGAAAACTCACCTCCAGCCCCGAGGCGTCGTAGCCGCGGTAGCCGATGAAGACGCCCTCGCCGTAGCGGACGATGCCGTCCCCGCCGGGGAAATTCAGATAGGAGCTGTTGTCCTGCAGCCGGACCGGAATGGTCTCAGCCAGCTTCCCGGACGGATTGACCGCGCCGACCAGAAGGTCCGCGGCCGCACCACCGGCGGCCTGTCCCGACAACCAGCACTCCAGAATCGCCGCCGCATTCTGCTGCCAGGTCGAAGTTGCGACGGCCGACCCGTTAGCCAGCACGACGGCGATCTTGTCCCGATGATCACCCAGGTCCTGCAGCAGTGCGCGTTGATTGCCGGGCAGCTCGATGTCGGTCCGGTCGAAACCCTCGGATTCCGAAGCAGCCGGCAGGCCGAGGAAGGCGATGATCACGTCGGCCGCTTCGGCGGCGGCCACGGCCTCGTTGCGCAGCCCCTCGTCGGCGGTCGCATCGTCGAGGCTGAAGCCGGGTGCGAAGTCGACGCTCACCTGGTCGCCGACCAGAGCAGTCAGCTCGGTGAGCGGCACGTCGGTCCTGGTCGGGTTGACCTGTGAGGATCCGGCGCCCTGGAATCGCGGGGTGCGGGCGAATTCGCCGATCACCAGGATCCGCCGGACGCCGGGGCCGATCGGCAACAGATCGCCGTCATTCTTCAGCAGCACCGCTGATTCCGCGGCCGCCTGCCGGGCCAGGCTGTGGTGTTCGGCCTCGTCGAAACCATGCTCGGCCGCACGCGCCGACCGGGACTTCGCCACCAGATCGAGCAGGCGGCCCACGGTGCGGTCGAGGTCAGCCTCCGCCAGCGCCCCGGAGCGTACGGCCTCCACAACGGCGACATCACTGCGGCCCTTCACAGGCGGCATCTCCAGATCCAGCCCTGCGGTCAGCGAGACCGGACGATCATGGACCGCACCCCAGTCCGACACGACCAACCCCTCGAATCCCCACTCGCCGCGGAGCAGATCGGTGAGCAGCCAGCGGTGCTCGGAGGCGTACGTCCCGTTGATCTTGTTGTAGGAGCACATCACCGTCCACGGTGCAGCTTCTTTGACAACGCGTTCGAAGGCCGGAAGGTAGATCTCCCGCAGGGTGCGCTGGTCGATCTCGGCGCTGACCCGCATCCGGTCGGTCTCCTGGTTGTTCGCCGCGAAGTGCTTCAGCGAGGTGCCGACACCCTGGCCCTGGATCCCCTGCACCAGCGCGGCGGCCAGCACCCCGGCCAGCAGGGGATCCTCCGACAGGTATTCGAAGTTGCGACCGCACAGCGGCGAACGCTTCATGTTCACGCCCGGTCCGAGGACCACGGAGACCTGCCACCGCAGCGCTTCCCGACCGATCGCCTCACCGACCCGGCGGGCAAGATCAGGATTCCAGGACGAGGCCAATGCCGAGGCCGTCGGGAAGCACGTGGCCGGCACGCTGTCACCGATCCCGACATGGTCACCGGTGTCGAACTGGGCCCGCAAGCCGTGCGGGCCGTCGGAGACCATGATCGGCTCGATGCCCAGACGGTCGATGCCGGCGGTGTGCCAGATGTCCCCGCCGATCGAGAGCGCGGCCTTCTCGTCCAAGGTCAACTCGGCAATGACTGCCTCATTGTTTGCCGCCTCATTGTCTGCCACGGGTGATCCTCCTTGATCGGTTGCAGTCGGCATCCTGCCACTGATCAGGCGAAGAACTGCCGGAAGGTGAGATTCAGCCGCGGCCCCACAGGGCGTACGGTCTTGGGCACGCTGTGCCGATAGCCCGATTGCGAATCGCCGGCCATGATCAACAGATCGCCCTCGCCCAGCTCGAATGCCCACCGCTGGCCCGAGGCCGCCTGCTTGACGTGGAATGTCCGCCGGCTACCCAGGCTGACCGAAGCGATCGTCGGCCGATCGCCCAGCTCGCGCTCGTTGTCGCTGTGATAGCCGATGGAGTCCGAGCCGTCACGGTAGAGATTGGCCAGACAGGAGTTGTACGCCGCCCCGGACTCGGCCGAGATCCGGTCCTGCAGCCGGGCCAGAACCGGCGGCAACGGTCTGGGCTCGTTGCGGACCCCCGAGTAGGTGTAGGCGGCATCGCCCATCCAGCAGGTCAACCGAGGTGTCGGGGTGGTCCGGCCGGCGATGGTGATGTCCTTCTGTTCCCAGTCCAGACCGTCCACCAGTTCGGCGAACAGCTGATCCGGTGCGTCGACCCAGGCCGGAAAATAGCGGAAACACTCCGGAAGTCTGGTCACCGGACAACCCTACTGGGCGGCTGCTGCGTGTGGATCGGGTGATTACAGATCGCATACGGATGGGTCCCGCTGTTGGATCCGCTCGGGCTCGGGAGGACCATGAAGAAATGGCACTCACGGCCTCCCGCGGGAGTGGCGTCACCAGTCCCACGGACGGGGACCACAGCGCGAGCAACAGGCACGCCGGCTGGGCCTGGCTGGCCGGCGTCGTCGCCGGCCTCGCGGGACTGGCATCGACGCAGGTGATCGCGTGGCTGCTGACACCGCTGGGCGACCCGGTCAGCGCGGTCAGCGAATTCCTGCTCGGGCTGTTTCCCAGCGGACTGATCAACTTCGGCAAGGACACCCTGCGGTTCGCCGACAAGCCGGTGCTGTTGATCATCGTGGCATTGCTGGCGCTGGCGATCACCGGACTGTCCGGGCGGCTGGAGTACGGCCGCCGCTGGGCCGGGGCGATCGGGCCGGCCGTCCTGTGCGTGCTGGCGGTGGTCGCGATAGCCACCCGGCAGGACGCAGGTTTCGATGCGTTCCCGCCGGCGATCATCGGCACCGTCGGGGTCTGCTATCCGCTGCTGCGGCTGCTGATCGGCAGGCTGCGCTACTGGGCCGAACCCTCGGTCTTCCTGCGCGCTCCCCGTCCGAGGGCGCAGGTCCGAGAGGCCCGGCGGAATTTCATGATCACCAGTGTGGCGATCGGGGCCGCCTCGATCGTGGTCGGGACGGCGACCCGGGCGGCTGCGGGCGGCAAGTCGATGGCGCTGAAGGCCCGATCGCTGGTGACGTTGCCGAAACCGGCAACTCCGGCGCCGCCGGTGCCGGCCGGGGCGGATCTCAAGCTCGACGGGCTGACGCCGTACGTGACCGGCAACGGCGTCTTCTACCGGATCGACACCGCCTTCCAGGTCCCGATCGTCGATCCCGACACCTGGTCGCTGACGATCACCGGACTGGTCGAGCACGAGGTCACGATCTCCTGGAAGGAACTGCTGGCACTGCCGCTGACTGAGCACTACGTGACGCTGACCTGCGTGTCCAACGAGGTTGGCGGCGGTCTGGCGGGCAACGCCCGCTGGCTGGGGTATCCGGTCCGCGAACTGCTCAAACGTGCGGTGCCACGCGCCGACGCGGACATGGTGCTGTCGGCCAGCGTGGACGGTTTCACCGCCGGTACGCCGTTGGACGCCCTCACCGATCCCCACCGGGAGGCGATCATCGCCGTCGGGATGAACGGCCAACCGCTCCCGGCCGAGCATGGCTTCCCGGCCAGGATGGTGGTGCCCGGCCTGTACGGCTATGTCTCGGCCACCAAGTGGATCCACTCGCTCAAGGTGACCACCTATGCCGGCGACCAGGGCTACTGGACGCCGCTCGGCTGGTCAGCGCGCGGCCCGATCAAGCTCGCCTCGCGGATCGACACTCCCACCGGACAGGTGAAACCCGGCAAGGTCCCGGTTGCGGGGGTCGCGTGGGCCCAGCACACGGGCATCAGCAGGGTCGAGGTCCGGGTGGACGACAAACCATGGCAGACCGCCAAGCTCGCCGAGACCACGGGGCCCGATACCTGGCGGCAGTGGGTCTGGATCTGGGACGCCGAGCCCGGACATCACACACTGACCGTCCGGGCAACAGACGCCGACGGCCGCGTCCAGACGTCCCAGCAGGCGCCGCCGGCACCGAACGGCGCCACCGGCTGGGACAGCAAGGACGTCACCGTGGGCTGACTGGGTCAGCGCGTCGGGTCAGTCATCGGTTGAGTTGTCGGTCACTCATCGATCGGTTGTCGGTCACTTGTCGTCGCCGGACACCCGGTCCTTCAGCTTGCCGGCCGCATCCTTGAGATCCTCGCCGGCCTGCTTGGCCTTGCCCGACGCCTGATCGGTCTGGCCCTGACGCTCCAGACGCTCGTCGCCCGTGGCCTTGCCGATGCCTTCCTTGACCTTGCCGCGCAATTCCTCGCCCTTGTTCTCGGCCTTGTTGTCATCGCGATCGCCGACCATCTGACTCACACCCTCTCTGCAACACCAGCTCTGGTGAACAACTGCGCCCCGAGTCGTGGACGCTGCGCACTCTGCGCTCCCCCATCGCTTACCCAGTTGACAGGATCTGCATCGCAGGCTGTACTCATCGGGTCGGCGCGGTGCCGGCACGAGCGTGACCGAGTGAAGGGAGCCGGCGATGCGGGCCCTCGTGTATCTGACCATGACACTGGCGAACACGAGGACAGATGCAACACCGCACACCTTCACCGGGGCGTCCCCCACACCCTGACGCCCAGCCGGGCACCGATCGGCGCCGTTGGCTCAACCTCGGCGTCCTGGCCCACGTCGACGCGGGCAAGACCAGCCTGACCGAGGCGCTGCTGCTGGCCGGCGGGGCGGTCCGGCAACTCGGCAGCGTCGACGCCGGAACCACCCGCACGGACACGCTCGACCTGGAGCGGCGCCGCGGCATCACGATCCGGACCGCTGTCGCGAGCTTCGCCGTCGGTGATGTGACGATCAACCTGATCGACACCCCCGGCCACCCGGACTTCATCGCCGAAGTCGACCGCTCGCTGGCGGTGCTCGACGGCGCGATCCTGGTGCTGTCGGCGGTCGAGGGCGTCCAGGCGCAGACCATCGTGCTGTACCGGGCGCTGCGCCGGCTGGGTATCCCGATCGTCTTCTTCATCAACAAGATCGATCGTTCCGGCGCCGACCCGGATCGGGTGATCTCCGCGATCACCCGGCGGCTCACTCCGACCGCGATCGCCCTGGAGTCGGTTCGCGATGCCGGTTCCGCTGCCGCGACCGTGATTCCGTACGACCTGACCGACGATGCTGCGGCCGAGGCGCTGACCGTACAGCTGGCCGACCAGGACGAGGCGGTCCTGCAGGCCTGGATCGACCAAGGGGCCACGATCTCCGAAACCGGTCTCTGGAAGACCTTGGGCGGTCTGGCCCGGGGTGGACTGGTCCAGCCGCTGATCATGGGATCGGCGATCACCGGCGCCGGCGTCGATCGGCTGATCAGGACGGTCACGGCGCTGCTGCCGCCACCGTGGGCGGACCGCGACCGGCCGCTGCGGGCCCAGGTGTTCAAGATCGAACGGTCCGGTGCCGGCGACCGAGTCTGTTTCGTACGCATCCGGGAGGGAACGGTCAGCGTCCGCGATCAGATCTTCGCCGCCGGTACCGAGGCCGGGAAGATCACCGCCATCGAGGTCTGCGAACCGGCCGGTTTCGTACCCCGGGACCACGCCGTTGCCGGGCAAGTCGTACGGCTGCACGGCGTGCGGGCCCGGCTTGGTGACCACCTGGGCAGCGAACCCGGATCGACGACTGCCGGGGAAGGGCTGCACTTCCCTCCTCCGGCGTTGGAGACGACAATTGCCGCCCGCGACCCACGGCAGCAGGTCGCACTCCACCAGGCGCTCACCGAGATCGCCGACTACGACCCGCTGATCAGACTGCGGCCTGCTGCCGATCCCGGCGATCTGCGGATCACCATCTACGGCGAGGTCCAGCACCAGGTGATCGCCGACACCCTGGCGCTCGACCATGACATCGACGTGACCTTCCGGTCGACCAAGATCATCTGTGTCGAGCGGCCTGTCGGGCCCGGAGCTGCCGTCCGGCGGATCGGTGACCCGGAGCATTTCTTCGGCTCGACACTCGGGGCCAAGATCGAGCCCAACACACCGGGGGCCGGAGTCGATCTGGTCATCGCCGTCCCACGGCTGAGCATTCCGTTGCATGTCTACTCGACGATCGACGGCTTCCGGGCCGCACTGTCGGACTATCTGCACGATCCGCTGGCAGCGGGCCCACACGGATGGCAGGTGGTTGACATCCGGATCACGATCACCGAGAGCGATTACAACCCTCCGGGGCCTACACCGGCCGATGTCCGGCACACACTCGGAATCGTTGTGTCCGAGGCGATCCGCAGGGCCGGCACCGTCGTCTGCAAGCCGATCGACCGCTTCCGGCTCGAGACATCGACGACGACGCTGGCCGGTGCACTCGGACTGCTCGGCCGACACCGCGCGGTGCCCGACACACCCCGGCTCGAGGCTGATCTTGCAGTCGTGACCGGCACGATCCCGTCCGCGGAGCTTGATCATCTCCGTCGCGCCCTCTCCAGCGCGACCCACGGTGAGGGGCTCTTCGAATCCCAGCTCGATCACTATGCGCCGTAGAGTTGTCGAAGTGACGACTCTTGAGGCGTGGTGGGGCGAACCGATCGGTCAAGGGTGGCTGCAGATCGCTGAGCTGGGAATAGCGTGGATCCTGTCCGCCTTGATCGGATTCGAACGAGAGCTCAAACAGAAGGCGGCCGGCATCCGGACCTACACCGTCGTCGGCTTCGGCTCGGCGCTGTTCATGCTGGTCAGCAAGTACGGCTTCACCGACGTGCTGATGCCCGGTCAGGTCGTCCTGGACCCGTCCCGCGTGGCGGCCCAGATCGTGTCCGGTCTCGGATTCATCGGCGGCGGCATCATCTTCGTCAAACGTGACTCGGTCCGGGGCCTGACGACCGCCGCCAGCATCTGGCTGACGGCCGCTGTCGGCGCCGCGGCAGGGGCCGGGCTGCCGATCCTCGCTGCCGTCAGCACGGCCGTCTACTTCCTGACCGTGCTGGGACTCCGGCCGGCAGCTGCGGTGTTGAGTCGCCGCTTCGGCAGTGCCCTGCCCGCCATCCAGGTGCAATATCTGGACGGCCGCGGCATCCTCCGCGACATCCTGAGCGTCGTCACCGACTCCGGCTTCCTCGTCGCCGGCGTCACCACCACGCGCCGAAGGCGGTCGGGCCAGGAACGCCGGCGCCATGCCGACGGTGAGGACCGGGGCGCGGAGGCCCACCCGTCGGTGCTGTTGCGCGTCCAACTCAGCGGCAAGGGCGACCTCGGTTCCCTGATCACGGCGGTGTCGGACCTCTCGGGGGTGCTCGGCGTCACCACCACCGGTGACCGAGACGACGAAACGATCTAGCCCCGTACGCCACCGGTCGGCTTTCCGCCGGGACATATCGATGGTGCTGCCGGATTCCACGCCGCTCCTCGCCCGAACCTCACACTTTGAGGGTGCGCATGCGCGCATCGGTTCCTGGTGGAGCGGGAGTGCCGGAGGTCAAGGTTTGAGGTTCGGTGAGACCCGCGCAGAGCCCGGCCCGCGGGTGGCGAACCGACCGGCAACCGTCGATGTCGCGATGGTCAGCAATGCCCCGAGCAGCAGGGCGGCGGCCTCGCCGGGCAACAACACCCGGAGCTGGGTTCCCAGCGTCGCGGCAGCGACCGGGACGCCGAGCTGGGCCGCGGCGAGCACGGCGTACGGGATCGGCTGACCGATCAGCGCCGCCGCTGCATGGGCCAGGACTGCACCGAAGCCGAGCACGACGCCGAGGATGATCATCGACGGATGCGCCGCCAGCTCGCGCAGATCCAGCGAGGCGCCGAGCCAGACGAAGAAGATCGGACTGAAGAGGCCTTCGGTCAACCCGAAAAGCTGCCGGGCCAGTCGACGCGGTTCGCCGATGGCCGCGACGGCGAGGCCGAGACAGAAGCCGGCCAACATGATCGACACCCTGGTCTCGGTCGCCAGTGCCGCGAGCAGCAACAGTGCCAGCAGACTGATCCGTAGTTCGAGGGCGAATCCGCGCCGTTCCGACTTGCGATGCATGGCCTTGCGCCAACCGCGCCGCTCGCCCTGCCAGAGCACGGCGAAGATCACTGCGCTTGCTGCGACGACCACCACCACACCCAACCCGGCGCGCCCGACGTGGGCCCGATCGAGCACCAGCGGTAATGCGACGATGCACGCGGCGTCGGCGATGGCGACCTGGGGGAGGGTCATCAACATCCCCGGACCGGACAGCTGCAGCGATGCGACGATCGGCAGGATCACGGCGGCCGAGGAGGAGGCGAACAGGACCGCATACAGCGCACCGTGGCCGGTCCCGAAGGCGTACGAGACCAGCAGGCCGAGCACGATCGCGGCGGCGATCACGACCGTCAGCCGGAGCAACGCCGACCGCGCCCCGGACAGCAACCGCCGATCACGGACCGGAACGTGCGAGCCGGCGACGAACATCACCAGCGCGAAGCCGACGTCGGCCAGGAAGGTGAGGGTCGCGCCGCCCGGGTCGACCCAGCGGGTACCGGTGTCGCCGATCAGGACGCCGACCGCCAACTCACCGACCACGACAGGGATGCGCAGCGAGTCCGACCACGCCAGGAGCGGGCCGAACAGCGCGACCGCCGTGATCAGGGCCAGGATCTGCAGACTCATCGTCGGAGACCGATCGCGCCGAACTCAGCCGCGGAGCCGTACGAATTCGGGCTGGGCGACCTGCATCATCCGCGGGACGCGGCCGGTACAGAGTGCCTCCAGGTCATCGGCGACCAGCCGGCCGACGCTCCGCAGCGCCTCGGTGTTGGCACCGGCGCGATGGGACGACAACACCGCGTGCTCCGCCCGCCGGATCGGATGATCCTGGCCGATCGGCTCTTCCGGATAGACATCGATCGCCGCCCGGAATCGGCCGGCCAGCAGTCGATCGGTCAGGGCGTCGAAGTCGATCACGTGCGCACGACTGAGCAGCACGAGGACCGCATCGGAGCCGATCAGGTCGAGCTTCTCGGCCGTGATCAACGCCCGGTTGGACGAGCTCGGCGTAGCCAGCACGAAGATCACCCGGGAGGTCGCCAACAGCGTGTCGAGATCGAGCGGTTCGACTCCCTGCCGGCGCAGGAAGGTGTCGGTGATCCAGGGGTCGTAGACGCCGATGCGGCAGCCGAACGGTGCCAGCAGCGGCCGCAGCGATTGCGCCAGCCCGCCGAATCCGATCAGCCCGACCTGCTTGCCGTAGAGGGTGAAGGTGTCGCCGATCTCGGTGGCGAACGAGGTGTGGCTCCAATTCGGCTCACCGGTCCGGAAGGCCCGGTCGGTCCAGCCGATCTGCCGGGCGCTCGCCAGTGCCAGGCCCAGGCCGAGCTCGGCGACCGCGGGGCCGAACGCCGGCGCGCACCCCAGCACCCGGATCCCGTGGGAGGAGCAGTAGTCGTAGTCCAGATCCTCCTGTGGCGGCAGGTGGCCGCCGACCTCGAGGATCGCCCGCAGGCGCGGAAAGCGCGACGGGTGTCCATGACGCCAGGCACCCGTCACGATGATGTCCAGCTCGGGGGCGACCGCGGCCAGTTGATCTTCGTCGATCGGTTCGTCCCGACCCCACACCACATCGGCGACCGCGTGGATCCGTTGCAGGTCGTCCTCGGCGAAGATCGTCTCGGTCAGCCGGAAACTCGGGTCGAGCAGGACCTTCACAGCCATTGGGAAAGCTCCTTCTTCTGGATCGGCGAGATCCATAGTGACAGCGACCGGGCGAATCGTCGGCCGCCGCCCGGGTAACGCAACCCGGCAAGCCAGATTCCGCACGACCGACGACGAAGGATCCTTGGGATGACAACCGCACTTCTGGTGGTCGACATGCTCAGCCGCTATGAGCACGACGACGCGGAACTGCTGGCCGAGTCAGCCCTGGAGGCCGTGCCGAACATCCGCCGGATGCTCGACGCGGCCGGCGAGCAGGGCAGTCCCCGTCGTCTAGTCAACGACAACCACGGCACTCGGCGTTCTACGCCACCCAGCTCGACTATTTCCTGCGCAGCCACGCCATCGATCGGATCGTCCTGACCGGCCAGGTGACCGAGCAATGCATCCTCTACTCCGCCCTGGACGCCTACGTACGCCATTTCGACGTCGCGGTGCCACGTGATGCCGTCGCCCACATCCACGAAGACCTGAGCGAGGCCGCGCTGACGATGATGCAGCGCAATATGCGCGCCCACATCGGGACGACCGCGGAGTTGATCACAACGCTCAGGTGAGACCGGCTGCTCCGGTGGGCTACCGCACGTGGGCTGCCCAAGCCGTCAGTACCAGCCGAGGTTGACCGAACTGCCGAGCCAGTTCAGGATCTGCTGGGCGCCCAGCAGGAGCACCGGCAGGGCGACCAGGCCGAGTGCCAGCAGGTAGATGCCGGCGCTGAGGAGCCGATGAGGGCGTACGTCATCGGCGAGCCGGGAGACGCGTACGACGGTGCCGTAGCTGACGCCCATCGCAAACCGCGGCACCGGGGCCGCGGCGAGCGCGACCAGTGCCCTGGCCAGCGGCACCGCCCCGGTCCGCCGCCGGGCGGCGTCGTCGGCCAGCATCTCGACCAGCAGCCGGGCCTCGTTGAGCGGGACCTCGCTGCGGACTGCGATGGGGAAGGCCCGATGAAGGGCGGTGAAGGTGTCCAGCACCAGGTCGTGCCGGGCCCGCAGATGGGCCTCTTCGTGGGCGAGCACGGCAGCGACCTCGTCGGGGGCCAACGCGCGCAGGGCACCGTCGCTGAGCACCACCCGGGACTTCCGCAGGGCCGGCAGGCAGTACGCGACCGGGACCGGTTCGCTCATCACCCGCAGTCCGGGCGGGCCAGCCAGCTCGGCCCGCCGGCTCACCTGGTCGAGCAGGTCAACAGCCCGGCGGTGGCGGCTCCGCCGGGAGCCGGTCTTGCGAACGACGATCAGCAGCGACCAGATCAGCCGGCCGACCACCACAAGAGTGAAGATCAGGATGATCGAGTAGACGATCACCTCGGCGACCGATGGATCGGGATTGTGGAAGAGTCCGAGGCTGAGCGCGAGGCCCGAGCCGACCACCGATAGCAGGGCCGCGACGGAACCTGCCTGCCACAGGGCGACCGCCGGGCGGGGCGCACGGTGCAGGAACGACCAGCGGCCGACCCAGATCGAGCCCGGGCCGACCAGGATCACTGCCAGGATCCCGAGTGCTACGCCGATCACGGTGTCAAAACCCGGTCGCCGTCAGTTCGGCGAGGGCGTCGGGTTCTTGGCCTCGAGCCGGGCCAAGGCCTCTCGCATCGTCGCGGCCTCCTCGGGCGTGACCCGGCCGACGAAAGCGACCAGCGCCGCCGTACGGTCCTGCTCGCTGCCGTCGAGCGCGTCGTGCATCACCTCGGCGACCATCTCCTCGCGGGTGTGCACGGCCGCGTAGAGGTAGGCGCGACCTGCGCTCTCGCGGACCACCAAGCCCTTCTTGGCCAGTCGGTCCAGAACCGTCATCACCGTCGTGTACGCCAGATCCCGGTCCCGGATCAGGGCGGCGTGGACCTCGCGCACGGAGCGGGGCGCCGCGGACGACCACAGCTCCTCCATCACCCGGCGCTCGAGATCGCCCAGAGAATTCACCACGGCACCATTCTAGCCAGTCGTACTACCGAAACGCGTACTACCTTGAGTCGTACTACGTCGCGTAGTAGTTTACGGGATATGTCCACACGTCCCACCGGACCCCTGACTTTTGGCCCATCCGGATCCAGCTCAACGTCAATAGCGTCTCGGCCCATGTACACCGTCAACAGAAGTCGTTAGCGTCGCGAATATGGACACCGAGCTGTTGTCCCGATTCCAGTTCGGGATCACCACCGTTTATCACTTCTTCTTCGTGCCGACCAGCATCGGACTGTCCGGCCTGGTCGCAGGGTTCCAGACCGCGTGGGTCCGGACCGGCAAGGACCGCTACCTGCGGCTCACCCGCCTCTACGGCAAGCTCTTCTTGATCAACTTCGCTGTCGGCGTCGTCACCGGCATCGTCCAGGAATTCCAGTTCGGCATGAACTGGAGCCAGTTCTCCCGCTTCGTCGGCGACATCTTCGGCGCCCCGCTGGCGCTGGAGGGCCTGCTCGCCTTCTTCCTGGAGTCGACCTTCCTCGGACTGTGGATCTTCGGCTGGGACAAACTTCCCAGGAAGGTGCACCTGGCCTGCATCTGGATCGTCGCGGTCGCCACCGTGCTGAGCGCCTGGTGGATCCTGGCGGCCAACTCCTGGATGCAGCATCCGGTCGGCTACACGATCAACCACCAACTCAACCGTGCTGAGTTGACCAACTTCGGTGCGGTGCTGACCAATCCGGTGCTGCTGGCTACGATGCCGCACCAGATCTTCGCCTGCTACATGGTCGGAGCGGCGATCGTGATCGCGGTCGCGGCCTGGCACCTGGTCCGGATCGCCCGCGCCGACCGGGCCGCCGAGGCTGCTCTGGTGTCGGCCAGCGATCCCGCGAGCGACTACGTCCGCGATAGCGCCGTCAGTGAGGACCGCTCGACCTTCCGTACGGCGCTGCGTGTCGGCGCGGTCGCGTTGCTGATCTCCGGCGCTGGGACGTTCATCTCCGGCGACACCCAGGGCAAGGTGATGACCTCGGTCCAGCCGATGAAGATGGCGGCCGCCGAGGCGCTCTACTACACCGAACAACCGGCCGCGTTCTCGATCTTCACGATCGGCTCGCTGGACGGCAAGTCCGAGGTCTGGTCGATCCGGATCCCTGGACTGCTGAGCTTCCTGGCCCACGGCAACTTCCACGACGAGGTGCTGGGGATCAACAATCTGCAAGCCAAGTACAACCAACAGTTCGGGCCCGGTGACTATGCGCCGATCATCCCGGTCACCTATTGGTCCTTCCGGATCATGATGGGCCTGGGCATCGTGGCCTTCGTCGGTGGCGCGCTGATCCTGTGGCTGACCAGGAAGGGGCGGGATCCGTCGACCCGGGGATTCTGGGGAGTCGTCTGGAGATTCGCGCCGATCCTGCTGCCGTTCCTGCCCCTGTTCGGCAACTCGTTCGGCTGGATCTTCACCGAGATGGGCCGACAACCCTGGCTTGTGTTCGGCCTCTTGCCGACAGCGTCCGGAGTGTCGACCAACCTCACCCCGGCCGAGGTCTGGATCTCCTTGTCCGTCTTCACCCTGGTGTACGGGGTGATGGCCGTGGTCGGCCTGCGCCTGTTCATCCACACCGTTAAGGACGGCCTCCCCGACCTGAACGCCGAACCCGAGCCCGACACCGGCGACAAACCGTTGTCGTACGCGTTCTGAGAGCGAGCAGAAACGATCATGTCTTTGCCTACACTCTGGTTCCTGCTCCAGATCGTGCTCTGGTGCGGCTATCTGACCCTTGAGGGTTTCGACTTCGGTGTCGGGCTCTGCTTGGCGCTGATCGGCCGGAAGGAACGCGAACGCCATGCGATCCTGTCCACGATCACCCCGATCTGGGACGGCAACGAGGTCTGGGTGATCACCGCCGGCGGTGCGATGTTCGCTGCCTTTCCCGGGTGGTACGCGACCACCTTCAGCACCTTCTATCTCCCGTTGCTGGCCATCCTCTTCGGATTGATCATCCGCAACGTCGCCTTCGAGTACCGGGAGCATCACGACACACCGGCCTGGCGGCGGAACTGGGACCTGTGCATCATCGTCGGGTCGTTCCTACCCGCGCTGTTGTGGGGAGTCGCGTTCGGCAACATCGTCCGCGGGCTGCCGATCGATGCCGATCACGAATTCACCGGATCGTTGCTGACGCTGCTGAATCCGTTCGCCCTGCTGGCCGGCCTGGTCACGCTGTCCCTGTTCATCACCCACGGCGCGGTCTTCCTGGCACTGAAGACGACCGACGACCTGCGGCTACGGGCCAAGCGGGTGGCGACCATCGCCGGGGCGATCACCGCCGTGCTGGCGATCGTCTTCCTGGTCTGGCTGAATCTGCTGGACGGGATCAACAACAACGCCCTGGTGCTGATCTTCTCGGTGATCACCGCGTTGGCGTTGGTGTTCGGCCTCGGGATGCATCTGCTCAACCGGGACGGCTGGTCATTCATCGGGACGGCGGTCACGGTGACCGCGGCCGTGGTGACGCTGTTCAGCTCGCTGTATCCGCGGCTCTTCCCCAGCACCACCAATCCCGCCTACAGCCTGACGATCCACAACTCATCGGCCAGCCACTACACCCTGACGATCATGACCTGGTCGGCGGTGATCCTGGTGCCGATCATCCTCGCCTACCAGGCCTGGAGCTACTGGATCTTCCGCAAGCGGATCACGCTGCCTCCGCTCGACGTGGATGCAGCGGCCGCCCGGCCCGTCACCGCCGCGCCGGCGAAGTAGCCGATCATGGCGATCCGGGAGAACATCCCTGAACTTGGCGACCCGAAGAGCCCTGCGCTTGGCGACCCGAAGGGCCCTGCGCTTGTCAAAGGGCGCGAAGCCGACCCGTCGGCAGGCTCAGGGACAGACAAGGGCGACTCGGGCACCAGGCGGAGCGGAGCGCTGGATCCCCGTCTGGTCCGCCGTGCCGCCGCCGTCCGTTGGCACCTGGTGACGACCTCGGTGATCGGCACCCTGACCGCGGTCAGCATCGTGGCGATCGCCTGGTGCATCGCGTACGGCGTCGGTGCCGCCTTCGACCAGCGCAGCGTGGCACCGATCCTCGCGGTCACACCGTGGTTGGCCGGAGCGTTCGTCGTCCGCGGTCTGCTGTCCTGGCTCGGTGATCTGGTCGCGGTCCGGACCTCGGCTGCGGTCAAGTCGCAGCTGCGGCGCGAGGTCGCCCAGGCCTACCTACGCCCGGGCCGGGACCAGCCGGACCGGGGCACGGTGATCACGTTGATGACCACCGGACTTGATGATCTTGACGGCTACTTCGCCCGATACCTTCCTCAACTGGTGTTGTCCGTAGCCGTACCCGCGGTGATCGTCGTGGCTGTCGGTGTCAGGGACCTGCTCAGTGCGGTGATCATCGTGAGCACGCTGCCGCTGATCCCGGTCTTCATGGCGCTGGTCGGCTGGGCCACGGAGAAGATCACCGGGCGGCGCTGGCGGGTTCAGGCGCGACTCGCGCACCACTTCGTCGACCTGGTCGCCGGCCTGCCGACGTTGCGCGCCTTCGGCCGGGCCAAGGGGCAGGCCGAAGGCCTGCGCCGGTCCGGCGAGGCCAATCGGGTCGAGACGATGGCCACGCTCCGGGTCGCATTGCTGTCGGCGCTGGTGCTCGAACTGTTGGCCACCCTGTCGGTTGCCATTGTTGCGGTGGTGATCGGGCTTCGGGTGATCGCCGGTCACGTCGATCTGACCACATCGCTGTTCGTCCTGATCCTTGCGCCCGAGGCGTACCTGCCGCTGCGCAAAGTCGGAGTGCACTATCACGATGCAGCGACCGGCGCCGCGGCCGCGCGAGCTGCTCTGGACCTGATCGAGCAGCAACCCTGTGATGGGACCCGCCGCAACCGGCCGCTCCCGGAGGGTCCGTTGGAGGTCAGCGTGCACGGTGTCGGCTACCGCTATCCGGGACAGTCGGTGCCGGCGCTCGATGAGGTTGACTTCCTGGCTCCGGTCGGCAGCGTCACGGCACTCCGGGGTCCCAGCGGCGGGGGCAAGTCGACGCTGCTGCGGATGATCACCGGCTGGACGCGGCCCGCGGCCGGTCGGATCCTGATCAACGGCACCGATCTCTGCGAGATCGACCAGGCAGCGCTCCAGGACGCCGTTGCCTGGGTGGGCCAGGACCCGACGCTGATCCGCGGGACCGTCGCGGACAACGTCCGCCTGGGACGGGCGGACGCCTCCGATGCGGAGGTGGCGCACGCTCTGTTCGCTGCCGGCGTCACCCTCGACCCGGACCGGGCGGTGGACGAGGGTCTGGGGCTGTCGGCCGGCGAGCTGCGCCGGGTCGCGTTGGCCCGGGCGTGGTTACGGGTCCGGTACGGGACCGGACGGCTGATGCTGCTCGACGAGCCGACCGCCGGGCTCGACGAGGAGACCGAGTTGGACGCCATCGCGGCGATCAAGGAACTCGGCGTCACGGCGATCGTCGTATCCCATCGACCGGCGGTGCTGGCCGCCGCCGATCGGGTGATCGGGATCGGAACCCGGTCATGATCACGACGCTGCTGAGACTCAGCAGTACGCCGCGGCGTTCCTTGATCGCCCTGCTGCGCCCGATCTCCTGGGGCGTGATCGCGCAAGTATCGGCGGTGGGACTGATGGCGGTCTCCGGATGGCTGCTGTCCCGGGCCGCACAGCATCCCCCGGTGCTCTACCTGATGGTCGCGATCGTCGGTGTCCGGACGCTCGGTCTGGCCCGCGGGGTGTTCCGCTACTGGGAGCGGCTGGCCGGGCACGACATCGCCCTGGATCTGCAGGCGAAGGTCCGGGTCCGCGCCTACCGGCAACTCACCGATGGCCGTCCGCTGCACGGTAGCGGTGATCTGCTCAGCCGGGTGACCGCCGATCTGGACGCGCTGGGTGACCTGGTGGTCCGGGTGATCGTCCCGGTCGTCTCTACGGCGTTCGTGATCATCGCCGCCGGCGTCGCGCTGTCTGCGATCGCGCCCGCCGCCGGAATCCTGCTGCTGGCCGGCTCGTTCGTCGCGGCGGTCATACTGCCGTGGTGGGCCGGACGGCTGGCCGGGCGTTCGGCCGATCGCCTCGTCGGGCTGCGGTCCCGGCTGGCCGACGAACTGGCCGAGGTCGGCAGGACCAGAGAGGACCTGGTCGCCTACGGCGCGGACCGCGCCGCTCTCGGCCGGCTGGCCGGTGTCGATGCCGACCTCGCCGTCGCCGAGCGTGGCACCGCCTGGACCGCCGGGCTGATGGTCGGTCTGCAATGGATCTGCACCGGTGCGGTGATCGTCGGGTCCTTGATCGTCGGCAGTAGGGCGGTCGCGGCCGGTTCGCTGGATCCGGTGTTCCTGGCGGTGCTTGCCCTGACTCCCCTCGCGTTGCACGAAGTGGTCTCGGCACTGCCCGCGGCGGCGCTCACCTGGCGGCGTACAGCGTCCGCTCTGCGGCGGGTGGCTGAGTTGATCAAGCCTTCCGCCGGTCAAGCCACAGCCCGGAACCCCGCCGCACCGGGAGTCCCACTGGCGGCCTACGGATTGGCGGTCGGCTGGCCCGGAGGCAGGCCGCTGATCACCGGCCTGGACCTGGAGCTCCGGCCGGGCGAGCGGGTGGCATTGGTCGGCCCGAGCGGAATCGGCAAGTCGACGATCGCCGAGACTCTGATGGGATCCGTCCCACCGCTGGCCGGGACGATCGCGATCGCGGACCGGGTCGGCTATCTGGCCCAGGATGCGCACGTGTTCGACACCACCGTCGCCGAGAACGTACGGATCGGCGCCCGTGGTGCCGATGACGACCAGGTACGCCGGGCGCTCAGTTCGGTTGATCTTGATTTCGGGGCGGACCGTCTGGTCGGCGAGTTCGGGGCCGCGGTCTCGGGCGGTGAAGCGCGACGGCTGGCGATCTCCCGGCTCGCAGTGGCCAGGCTGGTGGACGGTGACCATGATCTGCTGATCCTGGACGAGCCGACCGAGCATCTGGACCGGGACACAGCCGATCATGTACTGCAGATCATCCGGCGCCTGGACGAGGATGCCGCGGTCCTGGTGATCACCCACGACCCGCGGGTGATGGACAGCTGCGATCGGGTGGTTCGCCTGGAACCGGCGGAACGGCTCGTCAGTCCCGGGCGGTGAGGATGATCGGGTCGCTCTCGGTGATCGCTACCGTGTGCTCGGCGTGGGCACCGCGGGAACCGTCGACGCTGCGCAGCGTCCAGCCGTCCGGATCGGTGTAGATCCGATCGGTGGTGTGCAGGAACCACGGTTCGACCGCCAGCACCAGCCCGGGGCGCAGCGGCAGGCCCTTCCCGCGGCGCCCGTTGTTGGGCACATGCGGATCACCGTGCATGGTGTGACCGACGCCGTGGCCGCCGAACTCGAGATTGACCTTGAGACGGTTCTGCTTGGCCACCGCCCCGATCGCGGCCGACACGTCACCGAGCCGGTTGCCGGAGCGGGCCTGGGCGATCCCGGCGGCGAGCGCCTCGTTGGTGATCTCGATCAGTCGCTGGTCGGCGGGCCGGGGTTCGCCGACGATCACCGTCAGCGCCGAGTCGGCAACCCAGCCGTCCACCGAGGCGGCGAAGTCGAAGCTGACCAGATCGCCGTCGGCGAGGTCGTAGTCGTGGGGCAGCCCGTGTAGCACGGCGTCGTTGACCGAGATGCACAGCACCTTGCCGAAGGGCATCGCGCCGAAGGACGGGTGGTAGTCGATGTAGCAGGACTCGGCTCCACGCTTCTTGATCATGTCGTGCGCCAGGGCGTCCAGGTCGAGCAGATTGCTGCCCACCTTCGCCTCGTCTGCGAGCGCGGTCAGGACGTCGGCCACGAAGCGGCCGGCGGGGCGCATCTCCTCCAGCTCGGCCGGAGTCCGGTATTCGATCACCCCGGCACTGTAGCTCGGCTTCCCTGTGTCAGCCGCCGGTCCACCGCGACCGACCGTGAACATCTGCCGCCTCGTCGGGACGAACCGGCCCCGGTCCGCAGGGTTCGCGCGACTGGACGGCAGGAATGCACGACCAGGAACGTGCATTCCTGCGGTCCAGATCGCGCCCAGGTGTCCGAACCGGCCTGATCAGCGATCTGGACCGCGATTGTGCACGAGACCAATCGACCCGCGCCCGGCTTGACCAGGTGCTGCGATGATGCAGCCATGAGCTCGATCAACGCGGTGACCCTGATCGTCGAGGAGCCGAGTGCGGTGGCAGGGCGGCTCGCCGCTGCCCTCGGCTGGGAGGTCAGCCAGGACTACGGCGCCTTCGCCGAGGTGAAGGCTGGCGACGGAGCGCTGCTGTGGCTGAATGAACCAGGTGAGCCGGCGGCCGAGTCCCAGCAGGGTGTGATCATCCACTGCTGGGTCGACGATGTGTCCGCGGCAGCCGCGGGCGCACGTGCGGCGGGCGCTGAGATCCTCCGGGAACCGACGGTGATGGACTTCGGGATGGAATCGGCGTGGGTGCGGGTCGAGGGTGGCCCGATCGTCGATCTCACCCGGCCCGTCGACTCCGAGCCGACGAAGTAGCACTCGATGGCGCGCTGGTCGCCCACTGATCTGACGGCGATCGTCGACCAAGCATGCACCCGGCTGCGCGCGGACGACGGCCGGCTGTGGGGCCACCAGCCCGCACCACGGTGGATCCTCGTCGATGAGGACGTCTGGTGGCTGACGGAGCCCGAGGGGGGAGCCACTGCTTCCGGCCGGATGTGGGCCCACGACGCCGATCCCCATGCAGCCGTCGCCAACACCGCGGTCGAGTGGCACGGCCGGGACTGGGCGATGATCGAGCTCGGAACTGATCTTCCCACCGTGCCGCTGCTGCTGCACGAAGCGTTCCACGCCTTCTGGCAGCCGGAGTGGGGGTGGGTGACGCCGGCTGGAGGTGGTGACACGTCGTTGTCTCAGCCGGTCGGTCGTGCGGCGGTGATCACCGAACTGCGGGCCTGGGGCTCCTATCTGGAGACCGGAGATCCGGCGGTCGGTCGTGGGGCCCGGTCCATCCGGGACTGGAGACTTGATCAACTGTCGGATGCCGAGCGAGAGCGGCAGGACTACTTCGACCTGTGGGAAGGAATCCCCGAGTACAGCGCACTCCGCTGGGACCGTACGCCGACGGGCGAGGTCGCCGACCTGGCACGCAGCGGACCTCGGGGCGGATCCTGGTTCCGGAGTCTGTGCTACACGACCGGACCGGTGCTCGGCTATGTCCTCGATCATTTCGATCCGGGCTGGCGGCTCGGTCTTCGAGCGGCCGGGTCACTCAGTTCCATGATCAACAGTGCCGTACCGCCCACCGAGTCAGGTGCCGCGGATCTGCTGGATGCGTACGGCTATGCCGAGACTTTGCATGCCGAGGAGTCAGCGCATGTCGCGTGGTCGATCGAGGATCGGGTGCTGCGCGACCGGTTCGCGACAATGCTCTGGATTCCCAACCCTGGGAGCGTCACCTTCGACCCGCGTGAGGTCCGGCACTGGGATCTCGGCACCTTCTACCGGATCCTCTCCGTCCACACCGATGATCTACGCCTGATCGTCGAGGACGGCGCCATCGTGACCGCGAACTGGTCCTGGATCGGACTACCCGCACCCGAGTCGTACGACGGCTCTGCTCTCACCGTCACGGGTCCAGGGTGGCGAATGGAATCGATGTCACCAGTCCACGAACACGGGGTGGTCTTGAGTTCCGAAGCACCGGAATAGCCCCTGCGTCGGCTGCCCGTGGACCGCTGGTCTCGGGCAACGCCGAAGGCTTCGCCCGAGAGGCTCACCAGCAGCACGAACGCGAGCAACTCGATGATCTTCATCGCCGGTTGCGAACGAACCGGTGGCCGGACGCGCCGGAGGATGCCGGCTGGTCCCTGGGCACCGACCTCGACCATCTGCGCGAACTGGAGTGCGGCCGAGGGTGCGTACGGCGCGATGCGCAGATCCCGATCAACCCCTACCAGGACCCGGAGCTGTACGCCGAGGAGTTGCGGACCTTCGTCCGGCGCTATCGGGAGTGATCAGTCCGGATCGGTCAGGGGATCAGTGAGACCTTGACCGAATTGGCGCCATCGGCGACCATGTCGAGGCCCTCTTGGAACTTCTCCAGCGGGAACTGGTGCGTGCAGATCCGATCCATCGGCAGGGTCTTCGCCTCGAGCATCTTGATCGCGGCGGGCCAGGTGTGCGGGCCGAGGTGGGCGCCCAGGACGTTCAGCTCCTTGTCGTCGGAGATGATCGACCAGTCCACGGTCACGTCCGAGCCGAAGACGCTGTATTCGACGTACGTCCCCAGCTTGCGCAGCAGGTTCAGGCCCTGCGGAACCGCCGACGGATGACCGGTGCCTTCGATATAGACGTCCGCTCCGTACCCGTCGGTCAGCTTCTTGATCTCGGAGACCGCGTCGACCTCGGTGATGTTGAAGGTAACGTCCGCGCCGCAGGCTTTGGCCAGGTCGAGCTTGTTCGGCGCGATGTCGAGCGCGATCAGCAGCTTGGGGCTCTTGGCCTTCGCCCCGGCGATCATGCCGAGGCCGATCGGGCCGGCGCCGGCCACCACGACGACATCGTCGAATCGGATATCGGCCCGCTCGACCGCGTGCAGCGAGCAGGACAGCGGCTCGACGAAGGCGGCCTGGTGGGCCGGCAGATCCCTGCTGATCTTGTGCACCAGTGCGTTGGTGGAATAGATCATGTATTCGGCCATTGCGCCGGGGTTGGCCCGCTTGAAGCCGTGCATGTCATGCGGGCCGCACATCCAGTACTCGCCGCGCAGGCAGTAGCGGCACTTCCAGCACGGCACGATCTGTTCAGTGGTGACCCGGTCGCCGATCTCGACGCCACGGACCTGGCGCGCCCGGTCATCGAGTTGGACGACGACGCCGACGGACTCGTGTCCGGGCACCACCTCGGTCTCGGCCCAGGCGGGCCGGTTGGCATCGCCCCAGAATTTCGCCGCACCGTGGTAGCACTTCAGGTCGCTGGCGCAGATGCCGACTGCCTCGACCTTGACCAGAATCTCGCCGGGACCGGGTGTGGGGACCGGAATCTCTTCCAGGGTGTAGTTCTCCGGCCCGTGACAGATGACTGCCTTCATGGTGCCGGGGATCGTTTCCGGGATCGCTGTACCCACTGCAGCCACGGTGCTCTCCTGTAGTTCGGCGTTCTTCCGGACACGGTAACCGGTGGCCCGACAATCCGATCAACCGGGGATGCGGATGATCCAATCAGGTTCCGGCTCCAGTTGACCGTGGGTCACCGCGACATAGTCGGCGGCCAGCTGCGCGGTCAGCGGGCCCGGCTGATCGCCGATGATCCGCTCCCGGCCGGTGTCGGTGAGGATGCGGTGGACCGGCGCGACCCCGGCCGCGGTGCCGCAGGCGAACACCTCACTGACCGGCCCGCCGTCGTCAAGGACCTGACCCAGCTCGATCGGTTCCTGGAGAACCGTCAGGCCGCGTCGGCCAGCCAACGTGATCACCGTCGCCCGGGTGTGGCCGGGCAGGATCGTGCCGGCCAGCGGCGGTGTGATCAACTCGGCGCGCTCTCCGCTGCCTCGCACGACGAAGCAGTTCATCGCGCCGAATTCCTCGACGTAGTGGTGTTCCCGGGCGTCGAGCCACAGCACCTCGTCACAGTCGTGGCGCTGCGCGTCGGCCTTGGCCGCCATCGCACCGGCGTAGTTGCCCGAGCACTTGACGTCGCCGGTTCCGCCGAGGGCGGCGCGGATGTGACTGCTCTGGGCGTACGCGTCGATCATGGTCCGACCACTGGCGAAGAAGCTGTCGACCGGCGAGGCGAGCACCAGGAAACTGAATTCGGTGGACGGGCGTACGGCCAGCGACGGTTCGTCGGCGAACATCACCGGCCGGATGTAGAGCGAACTACCCGGTACCGAGGGCACCTCGGCGACGTCGACACCGACCAGCGTCCGTACGGCGTCGAGAAACATCCCGGCAGGCAGTGGTGGCATGGCCATCCGCGCCGCGCTGCGGTCGAAGCGGCGCGCACAGTCTGCGGCCCGGAAGATCAGCACTTCGTCGGAGTCGGTCGCCCGGAACGCCTTGAGCCCCTCGAAGATCGCCTGGCCGTAATGCATCACCATCGCCGCAGGCGAGAACCGGAGATCCTCGAAATCGCGCACCTCCAAGCCGGACCAAGCGCCTGCGACATAGCGTGCGCTGATCACGTGCTTGCTGAAGAGGGCCCCGAACCCGAGCCCGGTGCCCGCCTGTGTCTGCCTCGTCTGTGTCCGCTCCGTCACATTCCCAACGTACGCCCCTGGCCTGTATCAACTGCGGTAGACGATCACCTTGTCCCCGACCCGGACCTGCCCGAAGAGCTCCTGGATACCGGCGTAGTCGCGAACATTCACGCAGCCGTGGGAGGCCCCCGCATAGCCACGCGCCGCGAAGTCGGAGGAGTAGTGCACCGCCTGTCCACCGGAGAAGAACATCGAGAACGGCATCTCAGAGTGGTAGAGCGTCGAGGTCCAGTCGCGGGCCTTCCAGCCGACCGAGAACGCGCCCTCGCGGGTCGGCGTGGTGTCGGCGCCGAAGCGTACGTCGAAGTGCAGTCGCGGCTTGCCGTCGATCACCCAGACGAGCTGATCGGTGCTCTTGTCGATGCAGAGCGTCCGCCCGGTCAAGCAACGACTGTCCAGTCCGGCGGTCGACCCGCCGGTGGCGGAGCTCTTGCCGGAGAGTTCTCCGGCGGTCGGCCGCCGCGTCATCGAGACCAGCTGGGTCCAGGTTGCCTGATCGACCGCACCGGTTGCCGGTAGCCCGTGCTTGTCCTGGAAACCGCGCACCGCCTCGGCCGTGACCGACCCGTAGAAGCCGGTCACCTCCTCGGAGAACCAGTTGAGCTGCTTCAGGCGGGCCTGCAGCTCGCGGACCCGCTGGGTCTGATCATCCTGTTTCATGATCGCCGGGCCCGCGTGGACGACGTTGTGCAGTTGATCATCGGTCGGCTGCAGGGTCATCGCGACCAGTTTCGCCCACGTCGTCGTGTCGACCGTGCCGGTGGCTGGCAGATCGCGCTTGGCCTGGAACCCTCGTACGGCGGTGGCCGTCTGGTCGCCGTAATGCTCGGTGACATCGCCGCTGTACCAGGCCAGTTGCTTCAGCCGGGCCTGCAGCTCTCGGACCTTGGCGCCGTCGTCACCGCGCTTGAAGATCAACTTCGCCGGCTTCGTGCTACTCGGCGCCGAGGACTCTGCCTTGCTCGAGGCCGATCTGCTCGACTTCGGCTGGCTCGCGGTGGGGGACGGGGCCGCCGGCGGGGCCGGCGACCGTGTGCCCGCCACCGACGGGCCTGCGGTCAGCTGTGGCTCGGCGGAACCGCTCTGGTCCGGGATGACACCGCAGCCGACAAGAGCCGCGCTGATCGCCGTCGCGGCGATCGGGAGCAGCAGTCTTCGGCGCGCGGGCATGGCGGTCACAGCGTCTCCTTGTGTCGGGGAAGTAGAGACCGCACAACGCTAACCCGGGCGGGCGCTGCAACCTGTGGTCGACACCGACCGTTATAGGCCTGAGACATCACGACGCCAGGCATATTGCAGAGGGTCAAGCCGTTCCGCGCTGGGCTTCGATCTCCTCCAGCGTCAGGCCGACCGTACGCGGCATGAAGAAGAAGCCGATCACCCCGCTGATCGCCAGGAACAGCGCCAGCATGCCGCCGATCACGGTCACGCCGCTGTGCTCGCCCAGGGTCGGGACGAACAGGCTCCAGATGCCCAGGCAGAGCCGCGCCAGTCCGAAGGTGAGACCCTGCGCCGTACCACGGTGCATGGTCGGGAACAGTTCCTGGGAGAAGACCTTGTAGACGGCCTCACCGGCCAGGGCGCCGCCCACACCGGACATGAAGGCGTTGAAGATCACCGTCGGGATGGTGAATGGGACCACGATGAAGATGCCCCAGGCGATCACCTGCATGATCGCCCCGATCCCCCACATCACCTTGCGCGTTCTGAAGGATCTGTCGAAGAGCGGCATGAAGATGAAGACGGTCGCCAGGATGCCGATCACGAACCCGGCCAGCGACAGCCCGACGCTGACCGCCTGACCGCCGCCGCCGATGGTGCGGACCATGTACGGAGTGAAGATCCCGTTGGTGCCGGCGGCGATGTTCCAGAACAGGTAGATCCCGGTTGTCCATGCGATCGCCCGGAAGTTCGGTCCTCTGAGCAACGCCTTCAGCTTGTGGGTCTCCTGCTTGCGCTCGCTGGCGGTCTTCCAGCGCATCGACTCCGACATCCCACGACGCAGGAACCAGGTGAGCAAGGCGACCGCGGCCAGGTGGAAGAACACCACCCGGATTCCGATCAACCCGGTCGACGACAGGATCAGCGCCAGGAGGAGCACGATCGACGGGCCACTGTTCCAGGCGATCTGGCTGAAACCCAGCAGTTTGCCGCGGGCCTTGGCCGGGGAGAACTCTCCCACCAGGGCCAGCGATGTCGGCACGTCCGCGCCGACAGTCAGGCCGACGATGAAGGTGCCGATGTAGAGCATCGCCGGATTGCCCGCGAAGCCGATGATCAGCACGCCGAGGGCGTAGATCAGCAGATCCCACTGATAGATCCGTTTACGGCCCAGAACATCGCCCAGCCGGCCGCCGATCAACGCGCCGATCGCGCAGCCGATGGCGTTGGGCCCGATCGCGGCCAGCAGTCCGAGATCGCCGGCCGACAGCCCGAGGTCGGTACGGAACAGCGCCAGCCCTGACGCCAGGGCGACGATCGAGCCGGCATCCAGATAGGACGCCATGCCGGCGAGCACGGTCCATTTCCACTGCTGCCGGGTGACCGTCGAATGGTCGGTCGCCTCGCCGGAGACGGCGCCGGTCTCTGCTTGGTTGCTCATTCCTCGTCCCTGTCGACTACGTCGTCATTCGGCGGTCTGCTGCTTCCAAGATCGTTTTGAATCGTATCAATCGACCGTACGCTGTCAACCCCCACCGTTCGTACGGCTAGCGTTGCCCCGTGCGCATCTGTGTCTTCTGTGGTTCCTCCCCCGGCCGGATCCCGGCCTATGCCGACGCGGCAGCCGGCCTCGGCCGGATTCTCGCCGGGCGCGGCATCGGTCTGGTCTACGGCGGGGCGACGGTGGGCACGATGGGAGTGATCGCCGACGCCGTGCTCGAGGCCGGCGGCGAGGTCCACGGCGTCATCCCGACCCAGCTGTTCGAGCGCGAGATCGCGCACACCGGCCTGACCCAGCTCCACGAGGTCGGGAACATGCATCAGCGCAAGGCGCTGATGGCCGAACTCGCCGACGGCTTCATCGCGCTGCCGGGCGGCGCCGGCACGCTGGAGGAGCTGTTCGAGGTTTGGACCTGGTCCCAACTCGGGCTGCACAGCAAGCCGATCGGCCTGCTGGACGTCGAGGGTTTCTACAGCCGGATGACGCCCTTCCTGGACCACATCGTTGCCGAGGGTTTCTTGCGCAGCCGCTACCGCGACGCGATCCAGATCGACGCCGATGCGACCCGACTGTTGGACAAGCTGGCTGGCGTGCGACCGCCCGAGCCGAAATGGTCCGGCGCGGCGGCGTCATCGGTCTGACTCCGGTGACTCCCCGCTGGATCGCAGGATCCTGCGATCCAGCCAGATGATCCCGACGACGGTCAGCAGGGCGATGACGAACAACCCGATCCGGTCGACCCATTGGCTCGCCATGGCCACCGCACCCGCGACGGTGTGGCCGATCGACGCACCGCCGGCCACCGCCAACGTGTGCCGGGCGGTCCACGCCGACGATCGGGTGTACCGGGCCAGCACCAGACAGCCCGCGACCCCACCGGCGACCGCGAGGACGAGCGGCACCAGGACCACCAGCCCGTGCGTGTAGGCGGGCTGGGTGGCGCCGGGCGCCGGGAAGGCCAGGAACATCACGATCATGATCGCCAGAGCTGACGCCGGGTAGAGCATCCCGAGGCCGGGGACGGCGATCTCCTCCGCAACGCGTGTCCGCACCCGCGGCAGGATCCGCAACGCGACAACGCCCAACAGGCCGACGATCACCAGGACGGCGATCACGAACGGCAGCGGCGCCTGGTAGCCGGGATCCTGGGAGAGCGGCACCGTCACGCGCAGGATCAGCACGCCGATGCCGCCCACGACCGCGGCGATCACCACACCGCCGCGTTTCAGATACGGCCGACCCCGATGGCCCGGGAAGATCAGATTGACGACAGTGATCGGGACCGCGATCGTGAAGATCGCGTGGTAGATCGCATTGGCGACCCAGTAGGGCAGGTTGAAACCGAGGATCCTGGCGCCCCACTCGGCGGCCCCGTAGAGATGCGGACTGGTCAGTGCTTGCAGACCGATCCCGTCCTCCAGCAACTCGTAGCCGACGGCCAGCATGATCAGACTCGGCCAACCACGGCCCGCCCGCATCACCAGTTCCCTGATCAATAGCGCCAGGGATCCGTAGACCGGGATCCACAACAGGACAAGGAATCCGTACGAGACCGGTGTCGAGCCGAGCGCGAGTTCGGCGATCAATGGGGTGAGCACGACCAGTAGCCAGGCCGCCCGCCGGTTTCCGGTCCGCGCCGGTTTGCCCGTTCGTACTGCGCTGGTCATGACTCACCCCGCCTTGGTCGCGTTCTCGAAAAGCATGATCAACTCGTCCCCGCAGTGGTCGAGGTCAAGATCAGGATCGGCGGCCCGGGCACCGAGGGTCGCGTCCAGTGCACCGCGGACCGACCGCGCCATCACATACGGATCGAAGTCGCGGAACTCGCCGGCCCGCTGGCCGTCGCGGAACAAGAGCGCGACGGCCTCGAGCTCGGTCGAGACGTGTTCGGCGACCGGCCGGAAGTCGCCCTTCTGGGTGCCGGCGATGATCTCGGTCAGGGCGGCGATGTGCTGGGGCGACTGTAGGTAGAAGTTGACACTGCCGCGGATGAAGGCGCGAAGCTGGCCGGACGCCGTCGTCTCGGCGTCCATGCCCGGACGGACGGCGCGGTAGCCGGTCGCGTACACCTCGGTGACGACGGCCTCGATCAACGCTTCCCGGTTCCGGAAGTGGTAGTTGAGCAGCGCCCGGCTGACCCCGATCCGGTCGGCGATCCGGCCCATCGAGGCGGCCGAGTAGCCGTGCTCGGCGATCACCTCGATCGCTGCACTGACGATCTGGATACCCCGGGCCTGCTCGGTGAAGGTGCCGCGCATGCTTCGAGGCTAACACCAATGCCAGGAAACTGACAGAGGTGTCAGTCGGCTGCCGCCGGCGCGACCCTGGCCGCATAGGCGAGCTCGAGTCCGTCGGTCACACTCGTCTTCGCGGTGTCGAAAGCGTCACCCAGACCAGATTTGCGGATGAACTCCAACCCCTGCATCGCGGCGAGCAGGGCGTACGCGATCTGCCGGGCTTCGACATCGTCCCGGATCTCACCGGCCGCCTGGCCGTCGACGACGGTCTCGGTGAACAGGTCCAGGATGCGCTCGTAGGTCTTCTGCGATGCGAGCTGGACGTCGTCGTCGATGCGGCACAGCGCCGCTGTGGACCCCGACAGGTAGCAGCCGTCACTGGACAGCCCGATCCGGCCGCCGTCGTCGAACGTCACCGCGGCCAACAGCCACTGCCACGGGGATCCGGCGGCACGGCGACCGGCGTCCAGTCCGGCGATCTGCTCGGTGCAGTAGTCGTCGAGGGTCCGGACGAAGAGGTCGTGCTTACTGCCGAATGCGCCGTACAGGCTCTGGGACGCAACGCCGGTCGCCTCACAAAGGTCGGTCAGGCTCGTCGACTCATATCCCCGGTGCCAGAACTGGGTGCGCGCGGCGAGCAGAACGTCGCGCTCCACGAATTTCCTCGGTCGTGCCATGGTCACAGCGTACCCCGTTATTGAATGCCCGACCAGAAACGAGGTACGGTTGCACCCGTTCTTGGTCAATCGACCAGTAATTCTCGAGCGGATCCTCCGGGACAGCCGACCGAAGCAAAGGAAAAGTTGTGGCACGTCTGAACGGCAAGCGCGCGCTCGTGACCGGAGGGTCGAGCGGGATCGGTCTGGCCACTGCACGGCGCTTCCTCGAAGAGGGGGCCGCTGTGATCGTGAGCGCGAGCAGCCAGGCCTCGGCTGATGCCGCGGCAGGTGAGCTCGGTCCCGGTGCAACAGGGATCGGCGCGAACGCCCTCTCGATCAGCGACCAGCAGGCACTGGCCGAGGCCGCCCGGGAGCGGTTCGGCCGGCTGGATGTCGCCTTCCTGAATGCGGGCGTATCGGATTTCCGCCCCTTCGACCAACACGACGAGAAGAGCTTCGACCAGCTTTTCGACATCAACGTCAAGGGACTGTTCTTCCTCGTCCAGTCGCTGGCTCCGGTGCTCGCGGATGGCGCGTCGGTGATCGTCACCTCCTCCAACGTCGCGCACGGCGGTCACGGCTAAGCCAACGTCTATGCCGCGACGAAGGCCGCGACCTCGTCGCTGGTGCACTCGTGGAATGCCGAGCTGCTGCGTCCGCGAGGCATCCGCTTCAACGCAATCAGCCCCGGACCGACCGACACACCGCTGTTCGACAAGCCCGGCTCTCCGTTCCCTGACGGGAAAGCCGCCCGGGCGGCGCTGACGCCGGATATCCCCGTCGGTCGTTTCGGCACGGCGCGCGAGATCGCCGACCTGGTCGTCCATCTCGCCTCCGACGAATCCGCCTACACCGTCGACCAGGACATCCTCGCCGACGGCGGCCGGCACATCCTCTGACCCGATTCCCCAGTTCCCAGGAGATCACTCGCCCATGACCACCACTCTGCTCACCCGGCGACGAGTGTCACCGGTCGCCCTCCCCACGCTGCTGCTGGGCGTGTTCCTGGTTCCGATCAGCATCGCCGGTGTCGCCACCGCGCTGCCGTCGATCGCCCGCGACCTCGGCTCCGACCCCGTGCAACTCCAGTGGGTCGTCAACGGCTTCAACGCGACCTTCGCCGTTTTCACCCTGGTGTGGGGCGTGATCTCCGACCACGTCGGCTACAAGATCACCTGGCTGATCGGTGTGACGGGCTCGATCGCTGCTCTTCTGTTCTGCGCCGTGACGCCCGACCTGGCGCTGCTGGACCTCGGGCGGATTCTTGCCGGCCTGTTCGCCGCGGCCATCGGCACGTCGACACCGGCGATCATCTCGGGCGCCTACGAGGGTGTGGCCCGGACCCGCGGGTTCGCTCTCTTCGGCACTGCCCTCGGCCTTGGGCTCGCGATCGGCCCGAGCATCTCCGGCGGCCTGACCGCCGCCTTCGGCTGGCGGGGCGTCTTCGTCGCGTTCGCCGTCCTGATCGCCGTCTCACTCGTCCTCAGCGGCTTCGTGCCGGCCGTCAGGCACGAACGCGATCCCGGAGCCAAGATCATCGACTTCCGGTTGCTCCGCAATCCCCGGTTCCTGTCCGCGGTGTTGATGCCGGTCATCCAGGCCTTCGGCTACATCACCCTGCTGACCTATCTGCCGGTCGCCCTCAGCTCGGTATACGGACTCACCGCCGGTCAGCTCGCACTCGTCATGATCGGCTTGACGCTCGGCGCACTCGTCGGCCCTGTGGTCGGCGTCCGGCTGGTCAACAGTGGCCGAGGGATCAGCGTGCACGCGATGTTCTACACATCGATCGCACTGATGCTGCTGGGGAACGCCGGCATGCTCCTGATCGCTGCCGCGGTGCCGCTGTGGGTACTGCTCATCCCGATGGCCCTGCTCGGCCTGTCCTTCGGGCTCCCGCTCGGGCTCATCGACGGTGCTGCGATGGCCGCGGTCCCGCCCACCAGCAGCGGATCCGCCTCCGGTCTGGTCCAGTTCGCACGGCTGGGCAGTGAGGCGATCGTCATCGGCTTCTACGCGGCGATCATCTCCGCCCTTGTCGCTACCCGGGTGGCGGACCCGCGGCTCGCCCAGGAAGTCGCCTCAGGTCTCCCCGGTCACGCCGCCGACTACATCCCGGCGTTCGTCATCGGCCAGATCGCGATCCTGGTCGCGGTCGTCCTGGGCCTGATCGCGACGATCGTCCTGCACCGGGTCGTACGACGCAGCGAGCGCCGTCCTGGCGATGCGCCGCGGAGAGTGTCCGCAACCTTGGACTGATTCGTCTCCAACCGGGCTGCTGCGCCGTGCTCACCGCATGGCCCGCGACATCGCCAGCGACACCGCCCCGGCGATCACGGCGTGCATCGTCATCAGCGCAGCGAAGCCCAGCGCATCGTTGGTACCGGGAGCGGCGGTCAGCGCGACGAGGAGGTCCGGAACGAAGGACACCACCAGGAGCGCGGGCACCAGGATCCGCAGCACCCGGGCCGGCCGCTGCACCAGGCGCCAGATGATCAACCAGCCGACAGCGGCCAGCAGGCTCATCACCGCCGTCGCCGGCAGGTAGACCTGCGGAGTCAGATAGGGAAATGCCGGCGAGACACCGATCGCCTGTGCTGCCTGGCCGATGCCGGCGTTGATCACCACCGCTGCACCGGCGCCGATGATCATGGCCGCCGCCGGCCGAAAACGCGACTGCGCCTGCGGACGTGGGTCGGGAATCGCGGGCATGGCGGTCGGCACCACGGACTCGGACGGATTGCTCATGGTCAACTCCTCGAAGACTGCAACCGGAGTTCCGCCACCACGGCGGAACATGGATCAGTCTTCGCAACAGCGGCCGAGCTGTCATACCCTCCCGGGCGACACTTCTGCTACGTCGCCTGACGTAGCGGCGTGATCAACGGCGTCAGTTCGGCGGGGTGTAGCGACCGTCGATTGCGGTCCAGCCGCCGTCGACCAGCAACTGGCTGCCCGTGACGAAGCTCGCGGCGTCCGAGGCGAGGTAGACGACCGCGCCGGCAAGCTCGTCGGGACGGGCCCACCGCCCCAGCGCACTCTTGGAGGCGTACGCGTCATACCACTGGGGGTTGTCGCGGATCTGGCTGGTGAGCGGCGTCTCGACCACTCCGGGCGCGATCACGTTGAACCGGACGCCCTGGGGTCCGAGTTCGGCTGCCGCGGTCCGCATCAGTTGCAGCAGGCCCGCCTTGGTGGCGGCGTACACGCCCTGGCCTGGCTCGACTGCGACCGCACGGATCGAGGTGAAGCCGATCACGCTACCCCGGCCCCGCTCGGCCATCCCTGGGGAGAACGCCCGGACAAGATCGAATGAGGCGCGCAGGTTGAGCGAGACGACCCGGTCGAATTCCTCGCCGCTGTAGTCCAACAGCCGTTTGCGGACGTTGGTCGCCGCGGTGAAGATCAGCACGTCGACTTCCCCGAGATCGCCGGCAGCCTGCTGGATCGCTGCTTGATCAAGAACATCCAGCTCGTACGCCGCCAGTCCTGCCTCGGATCCGGCGCCCAGATCGGCGGTCTGCTGCGCGGCGGCAAGATCACGATCGGCGCAGATCACCTCGGCGCCGTGTGCGGCCAGAGCGAGCGCGCTCTCCCGACCGATTCCACTGCCGGCACCGACGACGACCGCCTTGCGACCGTCCAGCCGGAACAGGTCCTGATACCGATTCTCGTGCTCGGTGTGATCGGTCATGGTCATCGCCCCTTCGCACTCGGCCGGATGACAGCCATCCGGGTCACCGTCAACTCCTCAATCGCAAACCGTGGTCCCTCGCGGCCGGTGCCGGAGTCCTTCACCCCGCCGTACGGCATCACGTCCGAGCGGAAGCCCGGCACCTCGTTGATCACGACGCCGCCGGCCTCTATTGACTCGATCGCTGCGAAGGCGGCACCGAGGGATTCCGTGTAGACGCTGACGTGCAACCCGTAGCGGGAGTCGTTCACGGTGCGGAACGCGGCATTGAGATCGGTCACCGACCGGACAGCGACGACCGGGCCGAAGATCTCCTCGCGCCAGGCGGACAGACCTTCCGGCACATCCAGCAGTACGGTCGGCTCGATCACGTTGTCGGCAGTCCGACCGCCGCCGGTGATGATCTTGGCACCGCCCTTGGCGGCCTCGGCGATCCAATCCAGCACCCGGTCGGTGCCGGCGGAGTTGATCAACGTCGACACCCGGGTTGCCTCGTCGCGGGGATCGCCGACGACGACCTCGCCCATCCGGGCGGCGAGCCGATCAAGGAACTCGTCGCGTACGGATTCGACCACGATCACCCGCTGCACGCTGATGCAGGCCTGACCGGACGCGTAATAGCCGCCGCGGACGACCGCCCCGACCGCGGCATCAAGATCAGCGTCAGCGGCCACCACCAGGGCGGCATTGGATCCCAGTTCGAGAAGCACCTTGGTCGGCGCAGCATCCTGGGCGATCCGATGGCCGACGCCGGCCGAACCGGTGAAGGACACAGCGCCGATCCGACGGTCCGTCGTGAGCGTGGCTCCGACATCGGCGCCACCGGTGATCAACTGCACGGCCGCGGCCGGACCGCCGGCGGCGACCAGCGCCTCCCGGACCAGATGCACCAGCCACAGCGTCGCCAGCGGCGTCTGCGGCGCTGGCTTGATGATCACCGGACAGCCGGCGGCCAGAGCCGGTGCCAGTTTGTGCGAGGACAGCAGCAGCGGATAGTTGAAGCCCGCGATCCCGATCACCACGCCGACCGGCCGCCGGGTCCAGAAACCGACCAGGCCGTCACCGCTCGGCAACAGGTCAAGCGGCACCGTTTCGCCGTGCAGCCGGGCGACCTCCTCGGCCGCGGTCTGCAGCGTCAACAGCGTGCGATCCACCTCGACCCTGCAGTCGACCAGCGGCTTGCCGGTCTCCAGCACCAGTAACTGCTCGAAGTCGTCGCGCTGTTCGGTGATCAGCCGGTGGGTCTGCTGCAGGGCGGCCCTCCGGACGTGGGACGGCAGTCGCCCGACCTGGCCGCGGATCGCGAGCGCCTCCTCAACAGCGCGCTTGGCCAGCGACACGTCGCCGACCGGCGCCTGGGCGACCTCCGACCCGTCGTAGGGGAAGGTCACCGGCTCCGTCGCGGGCGCCGGTACCCACTCGTCACCGATCGGAAGACCGTCGGGCACCTTGGGTTCGAAGATCGCCATCTGTCACCACCTCGTGTCGTCTCGGCCGCTGGCCGACATCGCTGCCGTTGGCCGACATTACGGCCACGACCCCCACCGACGTCCGCCGGGTTCGGCCGGTCAGCGTGACCGGACACCTCAGGACTCGCCCGCCGTGCAGCGCCGGGTTCGATAGTCCGGCGATGGATATTGGCTATGGTGTGCCGATGACAACCGGGGGGTTCCCGCACAACGGGGACAGGAGATGCCCGCCCTTGGCGGCTTGACCGAAGGACGCTGATGTCCACAACCCAACCCAACGCGGCCGCATCCGTCGCCGACGACCAGTTCGGCAGCCGGGTCGTCCGCAAGGTCACTCTGCGACTGGTGCCCTTCATGGGGCTGCTCTACTTCGTCAACTACCTGGACCGGACCAATATCGGCTTCGCCAAGCTGACCATGGACCATGATCTTGGTCTGAGCGAGACCGCCTACGGTCTGGCATCCGGGCTGTTCTTCATTGGCTACCTGATCCTCGAGGTGCCGAGCAACCTGATCCTGCACCGGGTCGGTGCCCGGCGCTGGATCGCCCGGATCATGGTGTCCTGGGGCATCATCGCCGCCCTCACCACCTTCGTTCCCAATGCTGGAACCCTTTATGTGATGCGGATCCTGCTTGGTATCGCCGAGGCCGGCTTCTTCCCGGGGATGATCTTGTTCCTGACCTTCTGGTTCCCCGAGCGGGAGCGTGCCAAGGTCACCGGCCTGTTCATGATGGCGATCCCGCTGTCGTCCGCGCTCGGTTCGCCGATCTCCGGGGCCCTGCTGCAATACGCCGAGGGCGCATTCGGTCTGGCGGGTTGGCGATCGATGTTCCTCTTCGAGGGCATCCCCGCGATCATCCTCGGCGTGATCTGCTGGTTCTTCCTGACCGATCGGCCGGCCGATGCCAAGTGGTTGACACCGCAGGAGCGCGACTGGCTGAGCAGCGAGATCGCCGGCGAGGTCAAGCAGGCCGACGAGGAGTACGGCTGGACGTTGCGCAGGTCCTTGACCAGCCCGCGGATTCTGGCGCTGGCGTTCGTCTACTTCGGCGTGGTCTACGGTCTGTACGCGGTGAGCTTCTTCCTGCCGTCCATCGTCGCCGGTTTCGCCCAGCGCTTCGGCACCGACTTCTCGCTGGTGCAGACCGGTCTGATCACCGCGATCCCGTACGTGATCGGCGCGATCGCGATGGTGTTGTGGACCCGGCACGCCGACAAGACGCGCGAGCGCGTCTGGCATCTGGCCATCCCGGCGATCCTGGGCGCGGTCGCCATCCCGATCGCGCTGTATCTGAATTCGCCGTTCCTGGTGATGGTGATGGTGAGCATCGCCGCGATCGGCATCTACAGCGCGCTGCCCGTCTTTTGGCCGCTGCCGAGCTTCTTCCTGACCGGTGCGGCAGCCGCCGGCGGTATCGCGTTGATCAACGGACTGGGCAATCTGGCCGGATTCCTGGCACCGTTCGTCACCGGCTGGACCACCGACCTGACCGGCTCGGAGAAGGCCGGACTGTGGATCGTCGGCGTCCTGATGCTCGGCTCGGCGGCGACCGTCGTCGGCCTGGGCAAGGCGCCGAAGCGCAGGAACCCTGAGCCTGTCGAAGGGCACTGAGCGCGCTTCGACAAGCTCAGCGATCGGGTGGCTCAGCGATCGGGTGACTCAGCGATCGGGGTGTCCGGGTCCAACCGGACCGGCATCACCAGGGTGGTGAAACTGCCCTGGTCGGCCGATCTGATCACGGCTGCATGACCGGCCGCCGCATCGATCAGGACATCCGGCCCGACGCTGCTCTGCAACGCCGACGCCAACAGTCCGGGGTTGAAGGCGATCCGATGCAACTCACCGGACTGGACGGCAGGCAGCGTGAGGGACTTCGCACCATGGCGTCGGCTGATCGTGATCATGTCGACGTCGGGATCCGGGTCGATGACAACGGTGATCTGCTGATCGGCGGAGACCACCTGAAGCAGCCGCACCCGATCGATGATCAATCGCATCCCGTCAGCGGATTCGGACAGCTGGTCGACCAGGAGTCGGTAGTCGGGGAAGTGATCGTCACCGATCTCCAGTTCCTGGTAATCCGGGCCTGATCCGTCATCGTGATCATGGTCTGAGATGATCATGCTCCGGCCGACGGCCGACAACTCGACCGAGCGGCGTCGGCGCAGCCAGTCCGACAGCCCGGTCAATTGATCAACCGCGACCGTGATCCGGCGCAGCGGTCCGGCCTGATCGGTGACCGGCAGCGTTCGCGCGGCCATCCGATAGCGATCGGTGGCGACCACAGTCACTTCACCATCGGTGATGTCGAGGAGCAGGTGGTCGAGTGTCGCACCGTCGTCGGTATCGGCAGTGAAGGGGGCGACCTGACGGATCGCCGCTGCCAGCTCCGGGCCGCCGACGGACAGCCGGACGGGCTGACTGTATTCAGGTTCGGTCACGCCACGCAGGGACTGGACGATGTCGCGTACGGCGTTGCGCGCCCGGTCGGCGTGATCAGCCAGCCGGGCGGCGTGGGCCTCCAGCAGTTCCTGGGCACGTTCGGGTGCTGCTTCCAGAACCGCCTTCATGGTGATCAACGGGACATCGAATTCGCGCATCTGCCGGACCACGACGGCCGTGCGCCGCTGGCTGTCGGCGTAGTAGCGGTAGCCGGTGCGGTCGTCGACGCTGGCCGGTGCCAGCAGTCCGGCATCGTCGTAGAACCGCAGGGCACTCGGCGTCAGCCCGACAGTCCGGGCGAACGCGCTGATGGTCAACAGGCTCGGTGTGCTCACCCGATCATCGTGGGCCTTGGAGCAGGTCGAAGGTCAACCAGCACGCGCTTGGACAAGCTCAGCGATCTGATCACCGATCACACCCGCAGCGCGGCGCCGATGTCCTTGGCCGCCGCGATCGTGTCGGCCGCGATCACGTCGATCTGCGGGTCGATCCGGTAGCCCGGACCGGACACCGTGATGGCGCCGACCGGGCGGCCCGAGCTGTCGATCAGCGCCGCGGCGACCCGGGTGACGTCGTCATGGGCGTCGATCGTGGCCCAGCCGCGCTCCTGGGCTCGGCCGACCTCTGCCCGCAACTCCGCACGCTCCTCGGCGGTCGGGCGATGATCGGCGGCGGCCATCGACTCCTTCATCAGCTGGGCGCGTTCGTCATGATCGACTGCTGCCAGCACGGCGATCCCGACGGCCACCTCGTGCAGCGGCCGCGGAAACATCGGGGTCTCGGTCCGGACCGCCTTGGTGGTCTGCAGGTAGTCCAGGAAGAGCATCTCGCCGCCGTTGACCACGGCCAGGTGGATCGCCTCGTCGTGCAGCGCATGCAGCTCTTCCAGCCGCTCGCGTGCCAGGGCGGCGACGTCCTGCGCGCCAGGGCGGCGATGGGCGAGCTTGCCCAGCCGGGCCGTGGAGAGATAGCGCCGGTTGATGTCCTGGCGGACGTAGCCGAGCTCGCGCAGCGTGGCCAGGATCCGGGACACCGTCGACTTGTCCAACTCGACCTGGACCGCGACCTCAGTGACCGCTACACCGTCCTTGCCGGCCTGCGCGACGAGTTCCAGGACGGCCAGACCGTGTTTCAGCGAAGCGGGCATCCGATCACTCCCACCAGGCAAGAGACCGGCGGCGGGGTGGTTGACAACCCGCCGCGGAAGCAACAACCATGAAGAACCGCTGCACAGTCAACACTGTTGCATGCTGTGCAACATGTTCGCCACTCGTCAACCTCCGAGGACCGCTGATGCTCCTGAACCGCGAACAGATCATTGCCCTCACACCCCTGTGGGACGGACCACGATCCGACGACGGCCGGCCGCTCGCCGACCAGTCCGATCTTGAGGCACTCGCCGGCGCAACGGCCGAGCATGCCTGGTCGGTCCTGGACAAGGCCGGGTACAAAGCCCAGTACGTCGGGCATTGGACCCAGTCGAACCCGGGCCGGAATTTCGTCGGCCGGGCGGTGACCTGCCAGTTCATGCCGTTCCGGCAGGACTTCCACGAGTCCGTGGTGCAGGAGGGCCTAGCGATCGGCCAGACCGTCGGAGGCCGGCAGAACACCTGGGTGATCGAAGCCCTCGGCCCGGGCGACGTGCTGGTGGCCGACATCTTCGGCAAGATCGTCAACGGCACCGTCGTCGGCGACAACCTGGGCACCGCCGTCGCGTCCCGGACCGGGGTCGGTGCGGTGATCGACGGCGGCGTACGCGATCTTGACGGGTTGCGCGAACTCGAGGCGAACTTCTATTTCCGGGACACCGATCCCACACCGATCCGCGATGTCGTGCTGAGCTCGATGAACGGGCCGGTGATGATCGGCGGCACCACCGTGCTGCCGGGCGATGTGGTGCTGGGCACCGAGCGAGGCGTGACCTTCATCCCGCCGCAGCTGGTCTCCGAGGTCGCGGCGGTCAGCCTGCGGACCGCGCACCGCGACCTGTTCGGCAAACAACGGCTCGCCGAGCGCGTCTACACCACGACCGAGATCGACACCGGGGAATGGGCGCCACATATCCAGGCCGATTACGACGAATGGACCAAGACCCATCCGGTACGGCTGCCGCAACCCAGCGGCACCACCGAGTGAGCACGCAGAAGTCGATACGGAACTCGATGAGGAGTCGATCATGAGCGCAACCCAGACACCGGTCCTGTCCGAGGAGAACGTCAGCACCGGATCCAGACCGAGCCAGCTGCGGATCACCGATCTGAAGATCGCCAACCTGGTCGGGGTGCCGTTCAGGTCCTCGATCATCCGGCTGGAGACCAACCAGGGCCTGGTCGGCTACGGCGAGGTCCGCGACGGCGCGAGTGCGGCGTACGCGTTGATGTTGAAGAGCAGGATCGTCGGGGAGAATCCGTGCAACCTGGACAAGATCTTCCGCAAGATCAAGCAGTTCGGTTTCCACGGCCGGCAGGGCGGCGGCGTCTGCGGCATCGAGATGGCGCTGATGGATCTGGCCGGCAAGGCGTACGGCGTCCCGGCCTATGCGCTGATCGGCGGCCAGTTCCGGGACAAGGTGCGCTGCTATGCCGACACCCCGTCGGAGCAGACCGCCTCCGCGATGGGGCAGCGGCTGGTGGGCAGACGCGAGCTCGGTTACACGATGCTCAAGATGGATATCGGCATCAACCTGCTCAAGGACATCCCCGGCACGGTGATCGCCCACGAGGGCGCGCTCGCCGATTACGACACCATGCACCCCTTCACCGGGATCCAGGTCACCCAGAAGGGGGTCGAGACGCTGGCCGCCTACGTCGCCGAGGTGCGCTCGATCGTCGGCTACGACATCGCGCTGGCCGCTGATCATTTCGGCCACATCGCGCTGGACTCCTGCATCCGGATCGGCCGGGCGCTGGAGCCGTACACGCTGGCCTGGATCGAGGATCTGATCCCCTGGCAGTTCACCGACCAATGGCGGCAGCTGACCGAAGCGGTGGCGGTCCCGACCTGCACGGGCGAGGACGTCTACCTGACCGAGAATTTCAAGCCGCTGCTGGACGCCGGCGCGATCCGCGTCGTGCACCCGGATCCGGCGACTTCCGGCGGGATCGCCGAGACCAAGCGGCTCGGCGACTATGCCGAGGACAAGGGCATCGCGATGGCGCTGCACATGGCAGCATCTCCGATCGCGACGATGGCCAGCGTGCATCTGGCCGCGGCCACCCACAACTTCCTGGCGCTGGAACACCATGCCGCCGATGTCGAGTTCTGGAACGAACTGGTCACCGGACTGCCGGGTCCGATCATCGCTGACGGCTACATCCAGGTGCCGGAGACGCCGGGGCTCGGCTTCGAAGGAATCAACGAGGAACTGTTTGCCCAGCATCTTGATCCCAAGGCACCGGTGCTCTTCGAGGACACCGCCTTCTGGGACGGCGAGTACGCCAACGACCGGCTCTGGAGTTGATCGATCGTCAGCGGCCGAGTCGCCCGCGCTCCTGGCCGATCAGGCTCTGCAAGTAGGTCGTTCGCCCGAACACTTCGGCGCGGGCCGGGCCGCTCGCCACGGGCACCTGCTCGACATAGGACTGGCCCCAACGCGTCGTGACGCTGACCGCGATGTATCCCTGGATTCGCGTCTCGCGGACCAGCAGGAACAGCAGGCTGAGCAGGAAGAACCAGACCAGCACGATGGCGAGCACGATCGCCCAGGTGGCGGTCTTCGTATAGGTCTGGGTCTGGTCGGTCGTGGCGACGTTGATATCGGCGATCGGCCAGGTCCCCGCCGGCGTGACGATGTGGTGCGCGGTCGCGTGGATGTTCCCGATGGAGACGAGATACGGCTCCGCGGGACCTCCTGGATACGCGGGCTGGATACTCACAGGCCGACGCTAGCGGAATCCGGGCTCACCCGGACCTACTGCTGCCGGCGGCCGACGGATCTATGAACCCGACCGGAACATCGGACTCGAGCCCGGTCATCCCGCCGGGACGCATCGGTAGATGCCTCTCTAGGGGCGAGGAGAACCGCCATCTGTCGGTGGGTCTTGACCGAACAGCCTTATGCGGGGCCGACGTCAGGTTCGCAGCATGATGTTCGACCGTAGGAGGTCCCAAGTCACCACCCGCTCCGCTCGATCAGCTGGCCGCAAGCGCTCAACTCAGAGCTTGGGTGGCACTCCGGAGGACTAGATTCCAACCTTCAGCCAAGCAGAGGAGTCATTGTATGAGGAAGCCCTACGCGAGTGTCCTTCTCCTGGCCGTGGTGGCGACGCTGAGCGTAGCTTGCGGCTCGAACGACTCCTCCGGCAACAGCCACGCAGCGTCTGCGCAGACGCCTCCGTCCACGCCCGCGGTCTCGTCGGCGCCGAGCGCTCCCGCCACCACGAGCACTCCCGCCACTACGAGTTCGACAGCCAGCTTCTGTGAGCACATAGCCCCTGGAGGCAAGGGGCCGGCCAACGCCTTCATGGAGATCCCGATCTGGGACTCAGGCACCGCGCGCAGTGCTGCGCTGGAGGAACAGAAGCTGATGAAGGGCGCTGTCCCGCCGAAGGAGATCGCCCGAGACTGGAAGACCTGGAACACCTACGTCAGTGCCGTGGTCCGCGCGACGAATGCGGGTGGATCGCTCGAGTCTGTCACCGGACTGGAGAAGAAGTCCAGGGGTGCCCAGGAGCGGCTCACCAAGTACGCCTTCGCCCACTGCTCCTGACAAACCCCGACCGGTTGTCGCCATCCGGGTCACCGGCTCTCGAAACCACCGCCACATCCGGTAGCCCGAACAAATTCATCGGGAGTGTCCTTGTCGCGCCGCGAGGGCGACCTAGCCTGGACGCGAGGTCGGTCCAACTCTGTCTCGATGTGCCTCACGATGCAGCCTGAGCTGCGGTCACAAGGCCGTACGACTCGTCTGCCGGAGCGCCCCGGACTGCTGGCTGCCGGCGCCCTGGTGGTGGCACTCGGCGGATCCCAGGGCCTCGCGATGAACCAGGTCCCGACCTCACAGAGCGATCTGTACCCCGGCTTGACCAGGACTGCGGCACCACGTATCCAGCGATCTGTCCCCGCCCTGCCGACGGGCTCGATCGATGGCGGCTCGCCTCCGCTCGGCGGCAGTCAGCGACCGGTCACCAGTGGACGCAGCCGTCGCATCCGGGGACCTCACCCTCCCCGACGACCGGTCCGACCGCTGGTCCATCGGGTGGTGCCGCGACGCCGGTCGTGGGCGGCGTCCGCGTACCGGGCACGGTGCTCGCCGCCTACGTCGAGGCGCACCGTCGGCTCGCCGCCTGCAATTCATTCCGTCGACGTGGGCCATCTGGGGCGGACGGCAACGGCGAACCCGCAGAATGTCTGCGACGCGACCCTGGCGGCAGCCGACTACCTTTGCTCAGGTGGCCGGGATCTGCGCAACCCCGCAGATCTGGACCGGGCGATTCTCGGCTACAACGGCACCCAGGCGTACCTGGCGGATGTGCTGGCCTGGATGCACTTCTTCCAGCACACCGGCGCCCAGCCCGGGCCGGCGGCCGCGCAACCAGCACCGGCCGGAGCCAGCCCGACGGCCGCTGACGTCCGGTCCACACCCGACGATGCACCCGAGCCCGACCTCGAGCCGTTCACCGAAGCCGACCACACAGCCGAAGCAGTCGCCGTCTGCCTCCCCGACGTCCGCTCCCCTGACCTCGACGCTCCGACCTCGACCTCTCCGACGAGCACGGCGACTCCGTCGGCCACACCGACGACACCTCGTCCCACGGGACCGAGCAGCAGCGCGACGTCCCCTTCGGCATCTCCGACGAGTTCGGCCTCCACATCCCCGTCGCCGTCCGGATCTCCGTCGCTCACCGACTCACCGTCGCCGTCGATCTCGGGGTCTCCGACCTGCCCGGCCTCACCCACGCCGCCTGCCCCGACCAGCGATACCCCATCGCCCTCCGCATCAACATCTCCGACCGCCTCGCCGACCTGCGGCTGACGCCGGGCGATCCGACGAGGCCACACCTACAGTCGCGCCCGCTCACGGCCGATCAGATTCTGCAGGTAGCTCACCCGGTTGAAGACCTCGTAGCGCGCCTTGCCGTTGGCCACCGGCACCTGCTCGACATAGGACTGCCCGCGCGGCGTGGTCACCGTCACGGCGATGTAGCCCTGCAGCCTGCTCTCCTTGGCGAGCAGGAACAACAGGCTCAACAAGAAGAACCAGACCAATGCGATGGCCAGCACGACAGCCCACGTCGGGGTGCGCGTGCTCATCGAGGTCTGGTCGACGCTGGCGATATTGACGTCGGCGATCGGCCACGCGCCCGCAGGCGTGACGACGTGGCGTTCGGTTGCGTGGATGTTGCCGATGGAGACCAGGAACGGCTCCGCGGAGCCGCCGGGGGTCGATGGCTGGATGCTCATGCGATCGACGCTAATGAACTCCGCGTCCGGATTGGGGTTGTGTTCCCGGAGCGCCTGTGGATAACCGGCCGGGTCCGATCCAGGCGCCCTCAGCCGCACGATCCGCACCAGCTACAGAGGTCCGCACCTGCTGCAGCTGGTGCGGACCTCGGCACGTAGTGCGGCTGTGCGCGTTCGGACCGGGACGCCTCGATCGAGACCGGATCAGTCGAAGAAGGCGGCGTCCTCCGCGGCGAGATAGTGCTTGGCCTCGTCGACCCGGAAGGTGACGCCGAGCCCCGGGGCGTCGCCGACCGCGATGTGACCGTCGACGACGATCGGATCCGGCAGTCCGTCGATGATCGAGTACCACCAGTCGGGTTTGCCGATCGGATACTCGAAGGCGATGTAGTTGGCCGGCAGGGTCGCACTGACCTGGATCAGCGCCGCCAGGCCGAGCACGCCGTCGCCGGTGCCATGTGGTGCCATTCCGATCCCGTGCAGGTCGGCATATTCGGCGATCCACTTCAGTTCCGCGAGCCCGCCCACGTCCGCCGGGTCGGGCCCGATCACCCGGACTGCCTGCTGTTCGATCAGCTGGACGAAATTCTGCCGGAGATAGAGCTGTTCGCCGGTGTGGATCGGCGTCGAGGTCGAGGTGGTCAGGTCCCGGTAGGTCGAGGCATCGACGTACGGGGTGTAGTCGCCGGTGAGCAGATCCTCCAGCCACATCAGATTCAACGGTTCGACGGCGCGGGCGAACCGGATGGCGTCCGGCAGGGTCCAGCCCGGGCCGCAGTCCAGTGCCAGCCCGACATCATCGCCGAGCACGTCCTTCATCGCCTCGGCACAGGCGACGGCGTGCTTGAAGCCGCGCTCGGTCAGCGGTCCGCGATCACGGTTGCCGTGCCCCTGGGCAACAGGGTCACCGTAGTAGAAATTCGGCACCGTCCGTGCCATCGAGCTGTGGAAGGCGATCGAGTCCTTGATGATCGTGAAGCCCTCGGCGGCGTCCTTCATCTGCTGCATCGTCTCGGCATAGGCCTCCGGCGAGTCGTCGCGCCGCTGGGGGCGTACGGCTCCGTTGTAGATCCGGACGCGATCGCGGACCTTGCCGCCCAGCAGCCGGTGCACCGGCAGTCCGGCCGCCTTGCCCGCCAGGTCCCACAACGCGATCTCGATCGCGCTCACCGCAGCACCCCAGGGCTTGAACGATCCCCGGTGTCTGATCTTGAGCATCACCCGCTCGACCAACCTCGGATCCTCGCCGATCAGATACTCGCGATAGTGCAGCACATGCCATTTCAGGTACGGCTTGTAGGACTCGACCGGGCCGTAGCCGTCGATCCCTTCGTCGGTCACGATCCGGACCACGGGATAGTCGCCGATCACGGCGCATCGGACATCAATGATCTTCATGGCACCATCGCCTCGCTCTGATCATGGGAACTGTGATCATGGGAACTGCTGGCCATGAGGTTAGCGGGCCGGAAATGATGATGGGCGGCAGCACCCGGCCGGGTGCTGCCGCCCATGATCGATTCAGTTGATCACGCGATCATGATCAGTGCTTGTGTCGGAAGTACTTCCCCGGACCGCCGTGGCCGTAGCCATGGAACCACGGATCGGGCTTCTTGTGACCCTTGCCCGAGGTGGCGACACCCTTCGACAGCTGCGGAACGTTCAGCGTTCCGATGCCGGTGAAGTCGTCATAGCCCTTGGTCAGCTGCAGGCTCAGACCCTGGTTCTGGGTCAGCAGATAGGTCTTTCCGGAGGTGATGCCGGTGTAGGCCATGGCCAGCGTCGTCGACGGGTTGGTGACGTCGTTGAAGCCCTTGGCGCCAGACTTCGCCTGCTGGTAGAGCAGCGGGTTGGCGAAGCCGATCTTGCGGTGCGAGGCCTGCTGGACCAGCGCCATCTTGCCCGCCACCAGCGGCGATGCGAGGCTGGTACCACCCCAGGTCTGGTACTCCAGCGGGCCGGTGGCCAGCGTGGTGTCGTCAGTGATCGGGCTGACCGCGATCTGGAAGCCGGTGTAGGCATCGGCCAGGTCGGAGACATCGGGGATCACCCGGGCCGCCGCAGTGCCGATACCGGACAGCGAGGTCGGAACAACGCCCTTCTGGTAGGCCGGCTGGGCGAACAGGGTGCTGATGCCGCCACCGCCGCCACCGCCGTACAGGTCGCCCGGCAGGGACGCGGTGTAAGCGCCGCCGACGACCTGGTCGAGGATGTCGCCCCAACCGGCCACCGTGGTGTCCTTGCCGCGAGCGTTGATGTATTCGGTGGTGCCGCCGACCGCAGTCACGAACGGCGACGTGGCGTAGAAATTCGCCGCCGGGTAGCCGAAGTCGATCGAGTCGTCGCCGTCATCGCCACTGGAGAAGTAGAGGCCGATGCCTTCACCGGCGGCCTGGATCTGGATGTTCAGCGAACCCTGGACCACATCGGACGGGACGTTCTCACCAGTACCGCCGTAGCTGTTGCTGACCAGATCGGCCAGTCCATGATCGACGATCTTGGACAGCGCCAGATCGAGGCCGGCGCCACAGTTGTAGCCGCCCGAGTAGACGATCTTGGCTCCTGGCGCGACTGAATGCGCGGCCTGGATGTCCATCGTCTGCTCGGTCTGCCAGCCGGACGGCTCCTGACACGCGGCCTGATCGCTGAAAGCACTCGCCGGGTAGCTGATGTCGGTGTATTTCAGCCGGGCCGTGCCGGTCTGCTTCATGTAAGTGTTGGTGTCACTGAGCGCGGTCGGCGAGTCGTAGGCGTCGACGATGCCGATCGTCACGCCCTTGCCGTCGACACCGGCGCGAGCCAGTCCGTTGACTCCGGCGGCCGAGCGCAGCTGACCCGGAAGGTATCCGCAGATGAACGTCGGGAACGAGGTCTTCCCGTACGCCTCCGGCCGGGTCGCCTGGTACTGGCCGTAGTAGGTGGAGCACTGCTCGGTGCTCGTCGTCGACTGGCTGGCCTTCTTGACCTCGCCGGACGAATCGACCGCTGAACCCTTCAGCTTCTTGCTGGTGGCGGCCTTGACGCCGGCGGCGCCCTGACCGGGGTGCGAGTGGTAGGTCTGGGTGAGCTTGACCCGAGAGTTGCCGAGGTCCAGACCGAGGACCTTGGAGGCGATCGAATTCGGCAGCGACGGCGCTGTGCTGGGCGCGGAGACCGTCGTACCCGCCACCTTGTAATTACGCAGCTCGGTGCCGAAGGCGTCACCGAAGAGATCAGGCGTGCCACGGAAGGCCACGTACTCCCGGCTGGCCGGGGTGTCGGTGATCGTGAAGCCTTGGTCGGTCAGATACTTCTCGACCGCCGCGAGATCGGACCGGCTCGGCGCGTACTTCTTGATCCAGGCCTGCGGGCTGAGGTACTTGCCGTAGGACTTGTTGCCCGGGGTTGAGACCGCGGTGGCCAGCTGCTGGGCGCCCAGCTCGTCCTTGAGGTTCAGATAGATCTCGCCCTCTTCGGTCGTGTCGGCCGGAGTGCCGCTGTCGTTGGCCGACGAGACGAAGGCGGGAACGGAGCCGGGGAAGGCGGTACGTGAGCTCGGGGCCGCGCTCGCGGTAGCGGCACCGAACCCTACGAGCGCCAGGCTCAGCGCCGAAGCGCCGGCAATGACGAGGCGGCCTCTGGCCCGCTTCGTCGAACGGGTGATGGTTCGCATCAGTGGGGAGATCCCTTCGTAGCTGCGGAGATACTGATCCGTAACTTAGAGGGATTCAGGCGTCGGGCGATAGTGCCTGGCCCGATTCAGTTGCCTCGTATCCTCCTAACCTGACGGATTACTCAGCTATTCAGTTGGCAATCCGGTGCCGGTGCGCGCGACTACAGTCGAATGGTGAGTTCGACAGAAGTTGATCAGAGCCAACGGCCAGAGGTGCTGTTGCAGACCGTCGATCCCGACGCCCCCGCAGCGGTGGCGACCGTGGCGCGCTACTTCGCCGAGTTGAACGAGCGCCTCCCCGGGGGCTTCGACGCCATGGGTCCGGGCTACGGCAGTGGCGCGGCTGAGTTGCGGCCTCCGAACGGCGCGTTCGTGGTCGGCCTGGTGGACGGCCAACCAGCGGCCTGCGGTGGCGTCCGCACCATCGGCGACGGCATCGGGGAGATCAAGCGGATGTGGATCGACCCGCAGCGTCGCGGCCTCGGTCTCGGGTCCCGGCTGCTGGCCCATCTCGAGGCCCTGTCCGCCGGGCTCAATCACCGCATCGTCAGGCTCGACACCAACGACAACCTGACCGAAGCGCTCAGGCTCTACCGGCGCCGCGGCTACCGCGAGATCGAGCCCTACAACGACAACCCGTACGCCCGCTGCTGGTTCGAGAAGCAGCTCTGACCGGAGCGGCCGGGCGGCCGGCCGTTCGGTCGGATGGGCCGGTTGGTTGGATGGAGCCATGACCCGTCGGCTGACCCTGATCACCGGTGGCACCCGCGGTATCGGTGCCGCCACCGCAGAGCTACTGGCGCGGATCGGACACGATCTGGTGCTCGGCTACCGCAATGACGACCAGGCGGCAGAGTCCACGGCCGAGACCGTGCGCAGCCTCGGCGCTCGGTGCACACTCGTCCGGGCCGACGTAGCGGACCCGGACGGGATCGACGAGTTGTTCGCCGCCGCGACCCAGGCCGGCACCCCGACCGCAGTGATCAACAACGCCGGCTCCACCCGGAAACTCGCGCCACTGGCCGAGACGCCCGTCGAATTGATCACCGACAGCATCCAGGTCAATCTGACCGCCGCGATCCTGGTCGCCCGGGCTGCCGTACGGACGCTGGGCCGGTCCTACGGCGGCAGCGGCGGCGTGATCATCAACGTCTCATCCGCCGCGGCGACCCTGGGCTCACCCGGTGAGTACGTCTACTACGCCGCCGCCAAGGCAGGACTGGACGCACTCACCCTCGGCCTGGGCAAGGAGGTCGCAGGCCAGGGCGTCCGCGTCGTCGGCGTTGCTCCGGGCCTGGTGCGGACCGAGATCCACGCGTCCGCCGGCGAACCGGGCCGGATCGACCGGATCGCCCCGAGCATCCCGATGCAGCGGGCCGGCGAACCCGACGAGGTCGCCCAGGCGATCGCCTGGCTGATCAGCGATGCCGCGTCGTATGTCACCGGGACCACCCTGCGGGTCTCCGGGGGTCGCTGACGACCGCCCGCGGTTCGGGCTAGCCAGGCAGCCGGGCTAGTCGGGCGGATCCTCGCCGACCACACCGTCGATGGATTCGCGGATCAGATCCGCATGGCCGGTGTGCCGGCCGTACTCCTCGATCAGGTCGGTGATGATCGCGCGCAGCGTCTGGGAGCGGCCGTCCGGCCAGACGAGGCCGCCCATCGTGTCCAAGCCCTGCTCGCCGGCCAGCGCCTCCGCGACGATCTCCCGGGACCGCTGTGTGGCCTGCTGCCAGCCTGCCAGCAGCACGTCCGGAGTCTGCTCCGACGTTGGCCTGAAGTACCACTCCTCATGCGGTCGGCTGTCCGGCGGCGCCGGCGGCGGGACGTGCAGGAAGCGGCCCATGAAGCAGTCGTATTCGCAGTGGGTCAGGTGTTTCATCAATCCGCTGAGCGTCAGGGTCGAGGTGCCGACGGTCACGGTGCGGGACTGCTCGTCAGGCACTCCCGAGGCCTTCCAGATGAAGGTGCGGCGCATCCGTTCCAGCGAGCCGAGCAGGATCTCCACGTCGTTGCCGGCCGGCGGCGGGTATTTCAACTCGGCGATCTGCTCTGCGGTCAGGATCGTATGCATGGTCATGACTGGGACGCTAGGGTCGGTTCCGGACGGTCTGGTTCCGGATTCGAACGGGGAACAATGACAACGCCAGCCAAACGCGAGGACAGTCCGCTCTCCCGGGCGCTGTTGCTGTTGGAGCTGGTGCAGAACAACCCCGGCATCACCGCCGACAAGCTCGGCCAGCGGCTCCGGGTCTCCGAACGGGCCGCCCGGCGCTACGTCGCGATCCTGCGCGAGGCGGGCGTGCCGATCGAGTCGGTCCGCGGTCCCTACGGCGGCTATCGAGTCGGCCGCGGACTCCGGCTGCCGCCGCTGATGTTCTCCGCGACCGAGGCACTCGGGCTGGTGATGGCCGTGCTGGACGGGCACCATCCGGTCCACGATGAGCGAGAGCCCATCGGCAACGCCGTCCGCAAGATCATCCGCGCACTCCCGGAGGCGGTCGGCGCCCCCGCCGAAACCGTACGCCGCTCGATCAGTACGGCGCCGGACCGGTCGGCCGTCCGACCGGACCTGGACACGACCGCGACGCTGGTCCGGGCCTGCGAGGCACGGCACCGGATCATGATCGACTACGGCGAGCCGCCACGAAGCTGGCGGACGCTGGTCGACCCGTGGGCGGTGGTCGTCCGTCACGGCCGCTGGTATCTGGTCTGCTGGTCCCACGATGCCGACGCCGTACGCACTCTGCGGGTCGATCGCGTCCTCGGCATCGAGTCCCGTCCGGAGACCTTCACGCCTCCTGATGATCTTGATCCGGTGCAGACCCTCGAGGATCATCTGCACCAGGGCTGGGACCATCGGGTGGAAGTGATCATCGACACCGGGATCGACGTCGTCCGGCACTGGATCGGCGGCGGATTCGGGCATTGCGAGGCGATCGATGATCACCACACCAGGCTGGTCGCCACCACCAACGAACCCGACTGGTACGCCGCCGAGCTGACGATGCTGCCCGTCGACTTCCACATCGTCGACTCCCCGGCGCTGGCCGCCGCGGCCGAGAAGATCGGCCGCCGACTGCTCCGGGCGGTGGCCGACGCACCACAGGTGGGAGCATGATCAGGTGAGGTACTCGATCAACATCCCCAACTTCGGCGACTTCGCCGACGTGGACAAGATCATCACGCTGGCTCGGGCGGCCGAGCAGGCCGGCTGGGACGGACTCTTCGTCTGGGACCACGTCGTGCACGACAAAGCACGGCGCCGGGGCGTGCCGTTTGCCGACCCGTGGATCGCGTTGACCGCGGTGGCACTGTCGACCGAGACACTGCGCTTCGGGCCGCTGCTGACACCGGTCGCACGCCGGCGTCCCGAGCAACTGGCCCGCGAGGTCGCGACCCTGGACGGCCTCAGCGGCGGCCGGCTGATCTTCGCCGCCGGCCTCGGAGCGCCGATCGAGGACGAGTTCGGCAGCTTCGGTGATCATGCCGACGCCAAGCAGATCGCCGGCCGGCTGGACGAGGGGCTGGAGTTGATCAACCGCTACTGGTCCGGCGAGCGCATCGATCATGACGGCCGCTACTACCAGGTGCACGACGTGGAGCTGCTGCCGGCGCCGGTGCAGCGGCCGCGACCACCGGTGTGGATCGGCGGCTACTGGCCGACCAAAGCACCGATGCGCCGGGCCGCCCGCTGGGACGGCGCCGTCCCGCTCTTCCACAGCGCCCGGCACGGTGTGGCACCCGACCCGGCCGAGGTTGCCGACCTGGTTGCCTTCATCGCCGGGCAGCGACACGGGCAGGGGGAATCGATGGACGGTTACGAGATCGTCGTCGGCGGCACGACTCCGGGCGATCCGGTGCAGGCGCGGGCGATCATCGGACCCCTGGCCGAGGCGGGCGCCACCTGGTGGGACGAACGGATGCCCCAGACCGGCGAGGACTTCATGCGCTTCGAGCCGATCCTGGCCCGGGTCGAGCAGGGTCCGCCGCGGCTGTAACCCTTCGACGAGCTCAGGGACCCTCGACAGGCTCAGGGCTCCGGGTCCTGAGCCTGTCGAAGGACTCAGAACCGCCGGTTCAACCCCGGATCCAGGAACCGGGTGATGCCGGTGATCTTGTCGTTGCAGACCGTGATCACCACGACACCCACCGGCGCACCGCCCAGATAGCAGCCGAACGCCGGCTGCCGGTTGGCGCCGGTCGGCACCAGTGTGATGCCGGCACCGTGCGCAGTCGCACTGGCCCGCAGGAATCCGGCGATCGGTCCGGGCCCGGCGTAGATGTGGGGCGCCGGCGGCATCGCCAGCCAGGCATCGTCGGTGAGCAGCGCGACCACCCCGTCCACATCATCGGCGGCGTACGCCTCCGCGAACCGCGCGGCCAACCTGGCCCGTCCGGCATCAGGTTCCGGGCTCGTCGGCAGCCCGCCCGTGGCGGCGCGCGCCCGCTGCAACAGGCCCTTGGCGGCTGTCGGTCCGAGGTCGAGCATCGTCGCGGCGCCGGCGGTGTCGTAGCCGAGGACGTCGACCAGCAGCAGTGCTGCCGCCTGCCGCGGCGGCAAGCGCTGCAGCGCGGCCACGAACGCCAGTTCGATCGACTCCCGCGACTCCAGGCGGTCCTGCGGATCGAGCGTCCGGTCCGGATAGGGCTGCAACCAGGTCACCTCCGACCGGCTACTCGGCTCCGGCGGATCGAACGGTGGAACAGGCTCCGACGGCGGCCTGCGCCGGCCGTCCCGGATGGCGTTCAGGCAGCGATTCGTGGCGATCCGGTAGAGCCAGGTCGACACCGAGGAGCGCCCGTCGAAGCCGGCCATCCCCCGCCAGGCCGCGAGCAACGTCTCCTGGACGAGATCGTCGGCATCGTCGAGCGAACCGAGCATCCGGTAGCAGTGCCGGTGCAGTCCGCCGCGGTGACCCTCGACCAGCTCCGCGAACGCAGTCCCGCTGCCGGCGCGGGCGGCCTCGAGGGCATCGGTGGTCACATCGCCATCCTGGCACTCCGGATTCCGACGCAGGGGCAACCGTTCCGATCGCTGCCCCCTCGGTGTCCATACCTGTAAGAGCCGGAACCCTACCTGAGGAGCAGCATGACCACCGCAGTGGAAACCACCCTGGCCCACTTCAACGCCTGGACCGGCGGTGACTTCGAGGAAGCCCTGCGCCACGTCTCGCCCGACGTCGTCTGCGACACCCCGAACGGCACTCTCACCGGACCGGAGGCCTACCGCGGCTTCATGGGGCCGTTTGCTGCATCGTTGCGGTCGTCGAAGTTGCTGGCGGCCTTCGGCGACGACCATCAGGCATTGATCATGTACGACGCCGAGACCGCGCTGGTGGCCGACGCTCCGGGGGCCGAGTTGCACACCGTCCGGGACGGCCTGATCACCTCGATCAAGATCATCTTCGATCGGCAGCCGTTCGTCGAGGCCCGTCGGTCCTGAGCAGCGCCAGGACGGCATCGGCCAGCGCCCGGTGCCCGGCCGCATTGGGATGCAGCGCCGCGCCGTCGCCGGGAACGCCGCGGATCCCGTTGACCCACGGCTCCGCCGAGCCGGCGGCATGACCATGGCTGAATTCCCAGGTCTTGATCAACTCCGCTCCGGTGCGCTCGGCGGCCAGTTCGTACGCCTGGTCCAGCCGCCTGCCGATCTCCTTGATCGCGGCCAGGTCCGCGGGCCTGATCCGTTCCTGCGGATCGGTCAGGCTGTCGGCGCCGAAGAGCACCGGGTAGCCGACCAGGACGACCCGTGCGCCGGGTGCCCGGTCGCGTACGGCCCGGACCACCTGGGTGAGGCCGGATGCCGCCACCTCCGCGTCCTTGCCCTCGGGCGTGCCGAAGATCAACCGGGTCGCCAGCGCCAACGGCCGGGTGATCACGCTACCGTCGAACCGGCCCGCCATCGCGGCCGGCATGATCGACTGCAGGTAGCCGAGATCGTTCCCGCCCCCGGTGATCATGACCAGCTCGACGTCATCCGGCAGCTGCGGCACCTGCGGCGGGAACCGGCGTCGGCCGAAGCGTTGGACGGTGGAGAGCATGTTCGCCGTGGTGGCGCCGGAGACAGCGAGATCGGCGATCGTGGCGCCCAGGTGGCGGGCGACGATCTCGCCGTAGTTGTTGCCGGACCGGCCGGCCGTCGCCTCGATGATCGGGTCGATGTCCGGCCCGGCGGCGAACGAGCTTCCGATCAACGCGACGCGCCGGATCGCATGCGCGGGATTCATGTCCCCATGGTCTCATCCGGGCCTTCGCACGCCAGCCCGCAGTGTGGTTCGTTGACGCGATGGTGTCGAAGCGGTTGAATGACAGCAAGTCACGTTGCCGGGTGCAGGTTTCGGTCACGACCCAAAGGAGGGTCTCGTGGACAAACTGGACGTCAACTGGTTCGACTACGGGCTGTTGATCATCTACTTCGTGTTGGTGATCGCAATCGGATTGCTGGCCAGGCGCGCGGTAGCTACCAGCGAGGATTTCCTGCTGTCCGGTCGATCTCTGCCCGCCTGGGTCACAGGCCTGGCTTTTATCTCCGCCAACCTGGGCGCGATCGAGATCCTCGGCATGGCTGCCAATGGCGCTGAGTACGGGATCTCCACCGTGCACTACTACTGGATCGGCGCCGTGCCGGCGATGGTCTTCCTGGGCATCGTGATGATGCCCTTCTACTACGGCTCGCGCGTCAGATCGGTGCCGGAATACCTGCTCCGCAGATTCAACCAGCCCACCCATCTCTTCAACGGCCTCACCTTCGCCGTCGCCGCGCTGCTCAACGCCGGCGTCAATCTGTACGCGATGGCCGTGATCATCCAGGCATTGCTCGGCTGGCCGGTCTGGCTGTCCATCGTCGTCGCCGCCGGCTTCGTGCTGGTCTACATCACCCTCGGCGGCCTGTCCGGCGCGATCTACAACGAAGTGCTGCAGTTCTTCGTCATCCTGGCCGGTCTGATACCGCTCGTGATCGTCGGCCTGCACAGCGTCGGCGGCTGGGGCGCCCTGGAGGACCGGGTCAGGCAGACCGCACTCGGCGCGCCCGGTCTGTCCACCTGGCACGGCACCAACGTCGGCAACTGGACCAACCCGCTCGGTGACTGGATCGGCATCGTGATGGGCCTGGGATTCGTGCTGTCCTTCGGCTATTGGACAACCAACTTCGCCGAGGTACAGCGCGCCCTCTCCGCAAAGGATCTCTCCGCGGCCCAGCGAACCCCTCTGATCGGCGCCTTTCCCAAGATCTTCATCCCGGCCCTGACCGTGATCCCCGGTCTGCTGGCGATCGTGCTGATCCCGCACCTGGGCACCACCGGCGGGGCGTACAACACCGCCATCCCGCAGTTGATGGGACGGTTTCTGCCCAACGGGTCACTCGGCGTCGCGCTGGCAGGCCTGCTGGCCGCCTTCATGGCAGGGATGGCGGCCAACGTCAGTTCGTTCAACACGGTCTTCACCTATGACATCTGGCAGGGCTACGTCCGCCGTCAGCGCGATGACAAGTACTACTTGAATGTCGGCCGGATCGTCACCGTTCTCGGTGTGCTGGCGGGCATCGGGACCGCGTTCATCGCATCCGGTTTCAGCAACATCATGAACTACATCCAGTTGCTGTTCGGCTTCTTCAATGCACCGGTGTTCGCGACCTTCATCATCGCGATGTTCTGGAAACGTGCGACGCCCTGGGCCGGCATCAGTGGCCTGGCCGCCGGGACGGCCGGAGCGGCGGCCTTCCAGTTCCTGATCGCGCCGCACTGGGGCTACATGTTCCCGGGCCAGACCATCCACCTGAACCCCGACGGCTCGGCCGGGGTCAACGCCCAGATCGTCAATTTCTATGCTGCGATCACCGCTTTCGTGGCCGACGCCGTGGTAACCGTGATCGTCACCCTGCTGACCACGCCCAAGCCGGTCGCTCAACTGGCCGGCCTGGTCTGGGGCGTCGCGGATCCGAATGCTCCCGACCCGTCGACGGTGAAGAAGCCGCCGCTGTGGGAGTCGCCCAAACTGCTTGGCGGCCTGGCGATCCTGATCGTCCTGGTCCTGTCAATCATCTTCCTGTAGAGGTTGGGAGGCACTGATGTCCGAACCCACATCCCCATCCGGCCGATCGGAATCGTCCGGCCGATCGGAGTCGGAGGACGAACGGGCCCGGCGCCGCTCGCTCGGCATCGGGCACCAGTTCGAGCCGCCCCGCGATCCCGAGCACACAGCGAAGGAGAGCTCGGCCGCGAGCCGGCTGTTCGACCTGCGGTTGATGATCGGCGGTCTCTTCGGTGTGTACGGGATCCTGCTGACGATCTACAGCTTCTTCGACTCCCCTGCCGAGATCGCCAGGGCAGCCGGTATCCACCTCAACCTGTGGCTCGGACTCTCGATGATCGTGGTTTGCCTGATCTTCTTCCTGTGGGCCCGGCTGTCACCCCAGAAGCCGCCGGAGCCGAGCGAACCGACCGAGCCGCCGCTTCGGGAGTAGCTCTCAACACCTGCTCAGACCCCTGTTTTGCGCCCCGTCCCTCCGGGTACGCGCTGGCTAAACGCATAACAGGAGGTTCCCCATGGCCGCGGAGCAGGAGCGGCACAACGAAGCCGTCGGCGTACTACAGACCCTCGACGGACGGAAAGCCAGCGGCTTCTACTGGTATCTCACCGTCCTGGCCTGCGTCGGCGGCTTCCTCTTCGGCTACGACACCTCGGTGGTCGGATCGGTGCTCAACTTCATTCCCTACAACCTCAGCGATCTGGCCACCGGCTATCTGGTCGCCGGTGCGTCCCTCGGTGCGGCGGCCGGCGCGATCTGCGCCGGGCCGTTGACCGACCGGTTCGGCCGGAAGTCGCTCCTGATCATCGATGCGCTGATCTTCGCGATCGGCGCCCTGTTGTCGGCCTTCACGGTCAACGCGGCGATGCTGATCATTTCCCGGACCCTGGTCGGCCTGGCGGTTGGAGCCGACTCCGCCATCGCCACCGCCTATATCGCCGAATTCGCACCCGCCAACAAGCGCGGCAGCTTGAGCATCGTCCAGCAGTGGATGATCACCGTCGGCATCCTGGTCTCCTATCTGATCGCGTTGTTGATCTTCGCCGTCGCGCCCGGTGCGGTGCGGACCGCTGACTGGCGGCTGGTCTTCGGCCTCGGCGCGGTGCCCGCGATCATCGCCATGCTGCTGCGCGCCCGGATGCCGGAATCGCCGCGCTGGCTGCTGCATCGCGGCCGGTACGCCGAGACCCGGGACGCCTTCGGGAAACTGGGCATCGAGGTCTCCGAGGACGAGGTCCGTGAGACTGCCGATGAACTCGAGCGGCAGGCTGCGGAGCAGCAGGACAAGCGCCGCTGGACGCCCGGCGTGATCAGGGCGTTCGTGATCGTGTGCGTCTTCTTCATCTTCCAGCAGATCACCGGTATCAACGTGCCCTTTTATTACGGTCCGAAGCTGCTCGCCGGCCTCTTCCAGTCCGGCGGTGCCGTGGACTCGGCGATGTCAGGACTGGAGACCGCCGCGATCCTCGGTGCCGTCAACGTGATCGCCACCTTCTTCGCCTTCAAATACATCGATCGGGTCGGCCGCCGCAAACTCGCGCTCGGAGGTTTCGCCGGGATGGTGATTTTCATGGTGATCGCCGCCGGCGGCGTCGCCTTCCTGTCGGGTGGGGCCAAGATCGTCGTGGTGATGGTGGGCTTCGGACTGTTCATCGCCTCGTTCGCGATCGGCGTCGGCGGCACCGGCTGGCTGATTCAGGGCGAGGTCTTCCCGACCTCGGTCCGTGGTCAGGCGGCGGCCGGAGCCGCGACGGTCAACTGGCTCTCCAATTTCGCCATCGTGGTGCTCTTCCCGACCATGAACACCGCGTTCGGGTTGAGCTGGGTGATGTTGATCCTCGCCTTCCTGGCGCTGCTCGCGGTGGCCTTCGTCGCGCGGTACCTGCCGGAGACGAAGAACCTGTCCGTCGAGCAGGTGGTCAGCGTGTTCGAACGTCAGCGGGCCTGATCGGTCACGATCGGCACCAACTCGTCCAGGACCGCAAGGGCCGCCTGGTCGAGCTGCACCGATCCGACCCGGAGATTGGCCTCGAGGTGTTCGATGTTCGAGGTGCCGGAGATCAGCAGGATGTTCGGAGCATGCACCAGCAGCCAGGCCAGCCCGACGGCCGATGTCGTCACGCCGAGCCGGGTGGCGATCTCTTGGACCGCAGGCTGGTCGGAGACCTTCGGATGGCCCGGCCAGGAGCCGCCGAGCGGGAAGTACGGCACCCAGGCGATGTCCAGTTCCTGACATGCCGCCAGCGCCGGCTCGTCATCCCGGGCAACCAGGCTGTACGCATTCTGGACGGCCGCGATGCCGGCGGGCGCAGCGTGGCGGATCGTCTCCGCAGTCACGTTGCCGAGCCCGATCGCGCCGACCGTTCCGGCGTCGCGCAGAGAGATCAACTCGGCCAGCTGGTCATCAACCGGCACCAGCTGATCGCCTTCGGCGATGATGCCCGGCGGGATGTCGGTGCGCCGCAGGTAGACCAGGGACAGGTGGTCGGTGCCTAGCGAGCGGAGATTGTCCTCGACACTCTGCCGCAGTTCCTCGGGCTTCTGGGCCGTCGCCAGGCCGATCGGGCTGCCCGGATCCAGCCTGGCGCCGATCTTGGTCGCCACCACCACGTCGTCGTAGGGGGCCAGCGCCGTACGAATCAGCTGGTTGACCCGACCGCCGCCGTAGAAGTCGGCAGTGTCGATGTGATCGACACCCAACTCGACGGCCCGCCGGAGCAGCCGAACGGCGCCCTCGTCCGGTTGGCCGGACCAGTCGAGGTCGGACGACCGGTCGTCGGCGACCAGGCGCATAGCGCCATAGCCGATCCGGGCGACCCGGTGACCGGCCAGGGATCCGGTCCCGCCCGGCACGGCCGGGCTGCTCGGGGAGTGCTGTTGGGACTCACTCATGGATGTTCCTCGCTAGGATGGAGTTGTTACGGAGGTACCTCCGTTTAATCCCAGTATCCGGAGGTACCTCCGTTTTGGCAAGTGCAGTGTCCCGGGACTCCCCCGGACGCAGGCCACGAGCGGACAGCCTGCGCAACCGCGATCGGCTGCTGACAGCTGCGCGGAAGGCGTTCCTGTCGTTGGGAGATGAGGCGTCGCTCGAAGCGATCGCCCGTGACGCGGGTGTGGGGATCGGCACGCTCTACCGGCACTTCCCGAGCCGGGAGTCACTGGTCGCCGCCGTCTACGAGGGCGAACTGGAGACGGTCACGGCCCCGGGGCTCGTCGATGAGATGGTGGCCCGGGAGGGGAGCGCGGCGCAGGCCCTGCGCTCCTGGATGAACCAGTACGCCGCGTTCGTCGCGACCAAGCACGGGATGTCGGACGCACTCCGCGCCGGGATGGCGAGCGGTGACGTACAGGCCGGACGGACCCGTCAGCTGGTCAACGGCATCGTCGGCGGATTCCTGGCCGCCGGTGCGGCGGACGGGTCACTGCGGGCCGATCTCGCGGCGGACGTGGTCACCACCGCGCTCGTCGGCGTGCTCTGGTCCCTGGGCCGTACCGATCCCGATCAGCAGCCCGAGCAGGTCAGGCAACTGCTCGATCTGATCGTCTCAGGCCTGCGAACCGCGCCGCCGCACTGACTGGTGGCGAAGATCGCGCCGCGATGTCCCGGCGCAAATTTCCCCACGCGCATGACATCGCTGTGCCATTCTGGGTGCAGCGGCGCCGCCCAGCGCCCAGCCCGTGCAGCGCCCCAGCACCTGCACACCGGCGAAGGGGAGCAGATCCTCGGGCGGCGTAGTCGTGTTCACGTCGACGCACGCGGGCTGGGGACGGATGTGCGGGCGAGGTGGGCTGATCCATGACCCGGGACAAGGACTTCAAGGCGCTGGTCCGCAGCAGGATGCGCCGGCACAACGAGAGCTATACGACGGCGCGTGCTGCGTTGCTCGTCGGACCACCATCGGAAGACCGGCGGTGGCGCGCGGCCCGGCGGGAACAGCAGCTGATCGTCGCCCGGTGGTTCGACGATGATCAACTCCGCGCGCTGCCCGCGCGGCGCAAGATCCGCGCGGCGGTGTTGCTCGAGGTGCTGTCCCACTTCGTCCCTGGCAGCGACTATCCGGAATCCCAGGTCAGCAGGCGACTGCGTCGGATCCATCCGGATTTCGCCTGTCTGCGCAGGGAACTGGTCGGCCTCGGATATCTGGAACGCAGCGCCTCGGTCTACTGGGTCTGCCGTACGCCGCCGGTCCGGACCGAACTGGAACGCCGCGAACTTCCTGCCTGGGAAGCGATCTGGCTGCCCGCATTCGTCGCCGGGGGAACCGATCGGATCGATCGGGAGGCGTCCTGATGACCGAGCGGATGGCCGAACCGATGATCTGCTGCGACGCGGCGCCGAGGGCCTGATGGTCGATCATGATCTACTCGATCGTGTCGTCGACGGCTGGACCGCCGACAGCCCGCTCAATCCGATCATGGTCGACCATCCGCGGCTGCGGTCCTTCGTGCAGTGGGGCCGGATCACCCGGATGCCGACCGAGCGCGCCCTGATCGACGAGTTGTACGCGATGCTCGGTCAGCTGTTCAGCACCGGCGAGACCATGATCGAGAGTGAGGTCAACGCCCGGCTCGCCACCGTCCATGATGATCCGGCCGAGGCCCGTCGGGCGCTGGTCGATCGCGGACTCCTGGCCCGCGCGCCGGGCAGCGGGATCTATGTGCGCCCCTAGGCCACCTGCGATGGTGCAACGGACGCCCGCAGCGGTGTCAGTGCGGTGCTCCAGGCCTCCACCTGGTCGAGGACCAGGTTGAGCTCACCGGTGTGGGCCTCGGTCGGGTGGAAGACGCTGTAGTTCTCGAATTCGAAGCGCAGATTCAGCGCGACCTGGCGGGAGACGTCGGCGACGCCCAGCTGACCGCAGATCTGCCGCAACTGGAAGGCCGCGCCGTTACCGCCGGCGATGCCGTAGGAGACGAGCCCCGCGGCCTTGTTGCCCCACTCGTGGAAGAGGTAGTCGATCGCGTCCTTCAGCGCGCCCGGGATCCCGTGGTTGTATTCCGCGGTGACGAAGACGAAGCCGTCCAGCCGGTCGATGATCTTGGACCACTGCCAGGTGTGATCATGCTGGTACTGGCGGAACAGCGGCGAGTTGGGTTCGTCCAGGTGTGGCAGGTTCTGATCGGCCAGATCGATCAGCGAGTAGTGGGCGCCGGTCCGGGCCGACGCCGTCGCGGCGACCCAGTCAGCCACTTGCCTGCCGACACGATTGGGTCGGGTGCTGCCGAGGATGATGCCGATGTTGATCATGATTGCCGTCCTTCGAGATGCGGTCGTTCCGGTTCGCCAGCCCGACGACGGCTGGTCGCGAAGTGTCAGGCACGACAACCCGGGTCACAATCCGGACGGCTGCGGCGTCGGAGAAGGTCGAGGACGATCACGAGCAGAGGCAGGCAACCATGGATGAACCGGCGGAGTCGGATCCGGCGGAGCTGCGGACGAGTGTGCTGACCAGCGAACGTCCGGCACTGATCAATCTCTCCTACCGGATGCTCGGTTCGCTGGCCGAGGCGGAGGATGCGGTGCAGGAGGCGTACACCCGCTGGCTGGCGCTGACGCCGGACGAGCGCCGGACGATCAAGTCCCCGGGTGCCTGGCTGAGTACCGTGGTCAGTCGGATCTGCCTTGATCTGTTGGGATCGGCAAGGATCCGCCGCGAACGCTACGTCGGCGAATGGCTGCCCGAGCCGGTGCCGGATCCGCACGAATGGTCGCCCCTGACCTCCACGCCGGCCGATCCCGCGGACCGGATCACGCTCGACGAGTCGGTCGACATGGCGTTCCTGGTGGTGCTGGACGCGATGACTCCGGCCGAGCGTGTCAGCTTCCTCCTGCATGACGTCTTCGGCTACCCGTTCGCCGAGATCGCCGGCATCGTCGGCCGGACCCCGGCGGCCTGCCGGCAACTCGCGTCCTCGGCACGCCGGCGGCTGCGCGGGGCGAGGCCGGTGGAGACCCCGCTGGCCGAACGGGCCGAGGTCGTACGGAAGTTCAAACAGGCCTGGCAGGCAGCCGACATCGAGGCGTTGATCACGTTGCTCGATCCGGCGGTCTCCGCTGTCGCCGACGGCGGCGGACGCGCTCCGGCGCTCAGCCATCCGGTCCACGGGGCCGACGAGGTGGCGCGGTTCCTGGTCGCGCTCGGCGACCGGGTCAGCCGGATGGAGCTGATGGAGCGGACCGTCAACGGCCAACCGGGACTGGTCGCCTGGGAGCACGGACACCCGGTAGCGGTCTACGCCTTCGACCTGTCACCGGCTGCCGGACTCGGTCCGTCCCGGCCCCGGATCGTACGGATGTGGGCCGTCACCAATCCCGAGAAGCTGCGCAGCTGGACCGGTCGTCCCCCTCGCGATTGATAATTTGGACGGGTGTCGATCGATCGTCCCGAGTTGGGGTTCCTGCTCAACCGGCTGCTCCGTGAGGTGATCGAGCGCGAGCAGCCGATCCTGGACCAGCATGATCTCCAGATGTGGGACTACGTGATCATCGCCGCCCTGGGCAGCGGCCCGAGCCCGACCCAGAACGAGCTGGCGGGGATGACCGGCCGTGACAAGACCCGGCTGATCCGCAACCTGGACCGGCTCGAGGAACGCGGGCTGCTGTCCCGGACGCCCGACCCCGGCGATCGACGCAACCGGATCGTCACCCTGACCGCCGACGGACGGCAGGTCCTCGACAGCTGCCGGGCCGGTATCCGCGCCATGGAAGAGGATTTGCTAGCGGGCGCGGATGCCCGTGACCGGGCCGGGTTCGAGAGCGCTCTCGTGGCGCTCACCCGGCCGCCGTCCCGGTAGCTGCCGGGCTCCTCAGCCCAGTACCGGATAGTCTCCGGCAGCCAGGTCCTCGAGCAGGCTCGGGTGCTCGGGCTGCCAGCCGAACCGTTCCCGCGTGACCGCGCTCGACGACGGCTGGTCGAAGGCAAAGACCTGGCCCAGCACGCCGAACTGCTCCGCCGGCACCGCGGCGGCAGGCAGGTCGAGGGCCGTGCCGATCGCCTGGGCCAGGGACAGCATCGTGTCGCCCTCGTCCGCGACGGCGTGCAGCACGGTTCCGGGCTCGGCGTCCTCGAGGGCGATCCGGAAGAGCCGGGCCGCGTCGAGCCGGTTGACCGCCGGCCAGCGCTGCGACCCGTCGCCGACGTAGGCGGAGACGCCGCTCTGCCGGGCGGCGCCGATGAGCATCGAGCAGAAGCCGTACGCCTCCCCGCGCAAGTGCACCGACCGCGGCAGCCGGACGACCGAGGACCGTACGCCCAGGTCCGCCAGGGCGATGACGGCGTTGGCGTTGTGGCCGCGGCCGCCGACCGGGCCCTCGGTGTTGTTGGGATCGGCTTCGGTGGATGGCCGGCCCGGGACCACCGGGGTGCCACCGGCGTGCACGAACGGCTTGCCGGTGCCGGCCAGCACCTCGCCGATGACCCGAACGGCCTGTGCCTCGTCGGCGATGCCCTGCTCGAGATTGCTGAAGTCGTTGCTGAAGGCGAGGTTGATGACGCCGTCGACCTGTTCGGCACCCGCCCGGAGGACGGCCGGGTCGGAGAAGTCGCCGCGCAGCGGCGTGGCGCCGGCGTCGGTGATCCGCTGGGCGGAGGCGTCGGAACGAGCGAGGCCGAGGACCTGATGACCGGCGGCGATCAGCTCGGCGGTGACGGCGGAGCCGATCCCGCCGCTGGCGCCGGTGACGAAGACACGCATGGAAACTCCTGGATGTGATGCGATAGTTGTCCCATCGTAACTCGCGATGGGATAGAAGTCGCATCATGATGGGACAAAGGTCGCATCTCGTAGACTGGCCGCATGCCTCGCTGGGAACCGGACGCACGGGAGCGGCTCGTCGGAGCCGCCCTGATGCTGTTCTCCGAGCAGGGTTACGACGACACCACCGTGGCCCAGATCGCCGAACGCGCCGGGCTGACGAAGAGCACCTTCCACCGGCACTTCCCGGACAAGCGCGATGTGCTGGCCGCCGGTCAGGCGACCTTGTCGAAACTGCTCGCCGAGGGCATCGCGGACGCACCGGCTGACGCGTCGCCGCTTGATGCCGTGGCCGAAGGGCTCCGGCGCGCCGCGGCGGCGTTCCGGCCGGAGATCGCCGCCCAGATCACCGCGGTCGTCGCGACCAGCACTGAGTTGCAGGAGCGCGCCGCCCTCAAACAGGTCGGCATGGCGGCTGCCATGGCCGAGGCCCTCGTTGCCCGCGGAGTCCCGGATCCGGTGGCCAGGCTCGCCGCGGAAATGGGCTCACTGGCCCTCAAGGCGGGATTCGCGGAGTGGGCGCCGAACGCCGACAAGAAGGACATCGGCGCTCTGATGACGGAGCACCTGGAGCGGCTGCGGAAGTCGGCCGCCCAGCTCTGACCCTCGGTCAGCGAAGATCGTCAGTTTGTCGGTGTAATCAGTTGTCGGTGTAATCGGCCAGCGCACGATGAAACCATCCCGGGCCAGCGTCTCAAGGAGTGCGCCCATCGTGAGGATCGGCCGCAACAGCCGCCTCGCCGATATAGCGGTCCGCGCCGTCGATGAAATGAGTGTCGGGGTTCGCCTCGAAGGACTGGTAATCCGGCCACCGGATCCAACAACAGGGCCTCGAACTGTTCGAGTGGTCGGCGACTGTAGTCACTGAGGAACGGCTCTTCCGTCCCATCGGCGTACACGATCTTCTCGGGCAGAGCGAACGCCTCGAAGCCGGCCAACCTGGGCTGCATCGCCTCCAACCACTCCTGGAACATGGCGCCACCGCTCGAGTCGTGGTCGCTCAGGACCGGCTCGAACTCATCCGCGCACGCCACCAATCCGGCACCGACTGCCGCGGATACCGCCGAAGCTCCTCCGCCCAATCCTCAGCCGGAAACTCCTCCGGACCATTGGGCGGCGGCCGGTCAACCGTGAAATCAGGAAACAGCTGCTCACCCTCGATCCGCCCGTAGAACGTGATCCACGTTCCCTCCTCCGGCGTCCAACACGCCGCCTTCAGACTCTGCAACGCACCGATCAACGACTCCGCCGGCTGCAACGGCTCCACCTCACCCGACGGCATCGTCGCCGTGAAACTGCCCGCCAACCCAGCCCCGACCAAACTCGCATGCAGCACCACACTCGCCCACCCCGCCGGCGCCAACTCAGACATCAAGACGGCAACCTCACGCAGGACCTCGTCAGTCGTTGGAGCGTGCACGCTCCAATCCACGACGACGCCCTCCGCAGCCAAGTCGTCGTTGGCGAGCCGGATCATCTCCAACACCCGCGGCGGCGGCTCATCCATGCAAAACAGCTGAATCTGAACGCCACGATCCACTGCCGACCCGGCCATCTGCCGCAACTGCCCCGACCGGATCGCATACACGTAACCGTTCAGCTTCCGCCGGAAATCCTCGACCATCGCCGCCTGATCGCCTCCGGCATACCGACGCTCCTCCGACATCGCCATCACCAAACGACCATCAGGCCCCTCAGCAATCGTGTCCACACTCGACGCATCCGAAACCGCCACCCGACCGTCCTCCCACACCTGCATCGGCAAACCTCTGCATCGGCAAAACCCCTGCCCAAGTCAACCCCGACAGAGTGTCACCCAGCGCCGACACCGGCCGATGTTCAGCTGCGTTGCAGTGCACCGTATTCAGGAAACCGATGCGCCAACTCGCGCTCGAACCGTGCAATCCGCGGTTCGGTGTCGTCGTAAGGATCAGCCTCATGCCCAGCCACCAGGGACCGTGCAATGTCCACGAAGCCCTCCATCAGGGCCAGCACCGTCGTGGAACGGAAGGCCAGACCAGTTGGCCGATGCTCGGGCCCTTCAGCACAATGCTGGAGGAATTCGGTGGGGCTGCGTCGTAGCCGTATCCAGTCGGCCAGGGGCCCATCAACCATCGCGGCGAATTCCTCTGCAGCGGTCCCGAGTGTCGCGTCGTCAGTGACGAGCCAGCTGTGGAAATCTCCGCGCGGACCAAGTAGCGCGCCCTGGCTGACCGTGTCCAGCTCCGACAGCACCCGGTGTCGCCACGTGGGCTCCTCGAACTCCAGCACAGACGAATCGAGCGCATCCTCGGGGAAATGCATGAGAGTGTCGCCTGCCTCACCGCAGAATACGTTTCCGATGCCCGTGACGCTTGCCCCGCCGTATGTGTCCGAGTCGACGGTCAGGGTCCATTCCACGGACATGGGTGGCGCAACGCACGAGCCGGGTGCGACAAACACGTCCTGGAACCCTCGATTCGGACTCCACCCGCGCCTGACGAGCTCCGCCGTGAGCGCGGTCTTCACCTGGGCCTTCAACCGCTTTGTCGGTGTTCTAGCCATCAACACAAATCTACGGGACACCTGCTCGTGCTCGCAGCCCGGCATCCGGCACGATCTCGGTGTTCCATCGGTAGACCTGGACACCGGACACGGGCTGATTGGGCCGCACGCCGTGCTGGCGCAGCAGATCGCGGAGCGCGGCCTGACCCCTCGGGCCGTAGCCAGCAAGAGGCTGTCCCTTGGCATAGTGGTCGTACCCCACCAGCTGGTTGGCTGTGAACTTCGCTCCAGCGTTCATCTTGGACTCGATCAAGACGAGATTCCCGTGCGGATCGACCGCGATGAAGTCGGGCTTGAAGTAGACGTGCGTTCCCGGGATCTTGATCCTCGTCTGCGTACTGATGATCCGGTAGCCACGGTCAATCAGATCCTGCCTCGTCAGCTTCTCGCCGATGCGACCGACGTCGTTCGAGTCCTTGCCGAAGTTGACTTCCGGATGCTTCGCGTCGATCGCATGGGTCCCAGGACCGTAGCCGTGAGCGCTCTCCCATGCGCGGTGGGCCAGACCTTTCGCCAAATGAACGCCGTGGCCGATCCCGCGTGGAGCCGGCGCGGGACTCGGCGTGTGCCCGCCGGCGTTGGGCTGATCAGTACTGAGCTTGTCATCGGGGACATTCGGGATATCGATGTCGGTCTTGTCCAGACCTTTCGTCTCTGCACCGAGGTTCTTGACGGTCGTGCCGAGATCGCCGAGCTCAGTCTTCGTCGCATCGGCGGCGAGTTTGCTGACGTCGGACCCCTTGCCCGCTAGCTCGCCGAGCCGTGCTGCGTCCTCAGCGGTGCGAGCAGCATTGGCTGCCTCCCCGGACTCTTCGGCCGCTTCACTCGCCTTACCTGCTTTCCCGAGCGCCCCGAGCCCTTTTGGTCCGGGAATTGCGAACGTGACAGCATTGGCCAGGACCGAGCCAGCCGTCTGCCATGGATTGTTCTTCCACTTGTCGAATGCGCCGCCGTTCAGGTCGGTGAGCCAGTTCTTGGATGGGTCGTGCTTGAACGGGTCAATGCCGAGCAGCCCGGGTGCGAAGCCGGCGGCGGCCTCGGCACTGGCCGTGAACGACTGACCGACCGGCCCAGGAATCAGGTTCAGGATTGGAGTGAGCGGATCCTCCAGACCCTGGGCGAGGTCCCCCATGCCCTTCCAGGTGTTGAAGAAGGTGGATCCCGAGAAATCCATCGACCAAGCGGTGCTGGCCGAGGTCTGCGTCCAGTGAAACCCGATGAGTGCGCCGAAGCCGTTGATGATGGTGTCGTCGAAGCCGCTCGCCAGTTTCTGGCTCCAAGTTTCCTTTACGTCGACCGTGTTGCCCCACGCCAGGCCGGAGTCATTGTCGGGGATCTCCGTGACGCCGAATCCTCCGGGATTGGACCCGCTCGCGGGAGCGATGTGCTTCGCCCCGTAGATGTCGTAGATAGCGTTGGCGCAGGTACGCTCGGCGGCCAACAACTGCTCTTCCTGGTCGTTGGTCCGGCGGATCAGGTTGTTGTTCTTCTCGACGGTATCCGGGTCGGAATCCCAGTCGACATCCTCGGTGTCAGTTGTGGCGCCACCTACGCCGTAACCACCCGCGTAGGTGTGAGTCTTCTCGACGCTGACTTTGCCGCCATGGATGCCCGCCAGGAACGTCGTGGCGTCGGCCCGGATCTGGACGACCGACTTCTTAACCTTCCGGACATCCTCGGCAAAAGCAGTCAACGCGCGACAGACCGAGCCCAGATCCGTATCGAAGTTGCCGGCAGCCTGCGTCGCAGGATGCATCGCCCCGTACAAAGTCTCCTGCTCCGGAGCCTGGTACGCATTCTTCAACCCCGCCCACTGCTTGGCCACATTGCCAGTGGTGTAGGTGACACTCGAACCAATGCCAGCGATATTGGACGCCGCCGCCTCGATGGCGTCGGGGTCCATGTCATCGCCCGGCATGGTCTTGGTGCTGATCGGACGTGTCATGGCGACTACTTGTTGTTCTTGGTGATCTTGGGAATCTTGCTGATCTTCCCTTGGGCGGCGTTCTTCTGGTACGTCGTCATCATGTCGAGGTCGCCCTCGACATAGGCGGCTGTGGCCGCCGCCGCCCCAGTCAGACAAGCCTCGATATGAGTGATCAGATTGGTCACCGACGTCGACTCATGATCGAACAGCCCCTGCAGCGCCGGCACGATCGCACCGCTCTTGCCACACGCGTTCACAGCGTTGGTTACCTCGCCAGAGAGCGGCTTCAGATCAGTCGACAAACCGTCGGCCGTCGACCCCGTCGACTTCAACACCTTCGCGACCGCATCAGGACGAACATTGTAATGAACCATCGGTCCGCCTCTGTTGAGCTGGCTGGTCTGTTGTTGATCAGGCGATGTTGGCGACGGCGGAACCGGCCTTCTTCAACGCAGCCAGCGCAGTCTCGTCGTTCTGCTGCAACGACTGCCGCAGCAGATTGATGATCGACCGCACCTCAGACGCCTTCGCGTTCCACTGCTGCTCCTTGCCCGCATACTCAGCCGACACACCATCAGCCAGATAGTTGGCCATCGCAGCCTTCACCTGCTGATCCCGAAGCGTCAACAACGCCTCCAACTGATTCGCCACCCGATTGAAATTCGCCTGCGCCTCACCCGAACTATCAGTGTTGAACGCACGATCACCCGGAGCTGCCGTAACCATGATCAAATCCTTCCGTGCTCAGTTGTCCGAAAGTTCCGAGATCTCAGGCGCCGGTCACACCGGAGAACCGGGCCGCATCAAAATTCGCCGACCCCATCAACGCACTGGTCTGCTCATACTGCTGCGCCACACCCTGCGCGAACGCCGAATCCTGACCACCCACACCAGCCAACACCGACCGCAACGCAGCATTCAAACCAGTAGCGATCTCATCGGTATGACCCTCGAACGTGTTGAACGCCGTCCGACCTGCACCCTGGAAATCCTGCCGGATCGGCTCCGCAGCCTGCGCCAACTGACGCACCAAAGCACCGAGATCATCACTATTCGTCGACGTCTGACGAGTCAACGTCGACAGGGTCGTATCACCCATCACATAACGTGCCATCACCACTCCTCACAGACTGGGCTCACAGGTGAGCTATGGACGGACGATAGGACGAAGATGTGCCAACTATCCATACTTGGGCAGCAGATATATGCGAAATACATTCGGCGTTTAGGTATCGATATTTCTATAACTGCACGCCTCAACTGGGCACCGGGACTCGGCGGGAACTGACTTCCTGAACGGAACTTGAGACTGCTATAGACATTTCTATTTCGGTTGCCGACCCCCGCGACCGCCCGCCTTGGTACCGTCTCGCCGTGGAGATCCTGACCAACATCGACGAGCCGGCGCTCACCGATCATTGCGCGCGCAAAGAGTTCTTCTGGCTCGACCTGATCGGCCCGTCAGACGACGACGTCCAGCGGCTCGGCAAGATCCTTGGACTGCATCCGTTGGCGGTGGAGGACACGCTCGCCTTCGGCCAGCGACCGAAGCTGGACGTCTACGACGACCAGGCATTACTCGTCCTGCAGGGCGGCACCGAGGCCGATCCCGAGGAGGACAACCCGCACCCGCTGGAGGAGATCCACTGCTACATCAGCGGAGACTTCGTCGTCACCATCCGCCGCAACGAGTTCGAGGACCTGAGCCGGCTGCGGACGCAGCTGAAGGCGTCCAGCACGACGCACTCCGAGCAGTACTACGTGTATCGCATCATCGACACCATCGTGGACACGTTCTTCCCCGTCCTAGCCGGCCTCGACGATGAGATCAACGATCTCGAGGATGCGATCGTCGCCCGACCCAGCAAGGCCGAGCTCGTCAAGATCTTCGGCCTGAAGCGGCTGCTGCTGAAGATGCGCAAGGCCGTCACACCGATGCGGGACCTGTTCGCCCGGGAGATCGAGACGATCGCCGATCTTGCCGGGCTGGACAAGGACAGCCACGACTACTTCCGCGATGTCTACGACCACCTGATCCGGATCACCGATCTGCTCGACACCTACCACGACCTGGTCAGCGGCTGTACCGACCTGTATATGTCCAATGTCGCGAACCGGCAGGGTGAGGTGGGCAAACAACTCACGGTTGTGGCCAGCGTCTTCCTGCCGTTAAGCTTCCTGACCGGATTCTTCGGAATGAATTTCGACTGGATCGCCGGCAACCTGCTGCACGGCGCTGCGACCTTCTTCATCTTCGGGCTCGGCACCATGGTCCTGTCGGCTGTCGCGATGTGGGCCTGGTTCAAGCACAAGGGCTGGATCGGCGAGGACTGACCGGAGGGGCCCGATCGCCCGGCGCCGTACGTTCTTCGGCAACCCGCAGTTCACGTGCGCCGGTGAGGATGGCGCAGGCTCTCGACCCGAAGGGATGATCATGCGCACGACCCGTGCTTTCGCCGGCACCGCTGCTGCGGCCGCCGTCCTGTTGCTCGCCCCGCCCGCCGCGGCCTTCGCCCACGGCGGCCCGTCCCATCACCACAAACACCCGGCGCTGGACCCGGCCGCCTGCTCGGCGCGCGTCGACGCGGTGAGCTACAGCGACGCGCTCGATAAGAAGCAGGCCTTCGGCGCCGAGGTCAGCGGGCTGTCGTCGCTGGCCTGGGACGCCCGTCAGCACGCCTGGGTCTCGGCGCTGGACAACGACTCGACCACTCCCGAATACCTGTGGACGCTGCGCAACCTGTCCGATCCTGTCGTCGCCCACGCGCCACTGGTGTTCAAGAAGCCCGACGGGGCGCCGTACGACGGGACGACCGCCGACAACGAGGGCCTCGCGGTGCTGCCCGACGGCGACTACCTGGTCAGCTCCGAGGTCGAGCCGTCGATCCGGATCTACAGCCGCAGCGGTCTGCAGAAGGCCTCGCTCCCGGTGCCGGCCCGCTTCGCCGTGACCGGGACGACACCGGCCGGTGAGGCAACCTCCAATGCGACCCTCGAGGGCCTGACGATCACACCGAACGGCAGGACGATCGTCGCCTCCATGGAGGGTGCGCTGTCCGGGGACGTCTCGGCCGACGGCAGCGATGCCACCGCTCACCGCCTGCTCGTCTACACCCAGACCCAGCGTGATCACTACCGGCTGGCCAAGCAGATCGAGTACAAGACCGATCCCGGCATGCGGATCCCGGAGGTCGCCGCCTATTCCAACGACGCGATCGTCGTCGAGGAGGCGGCCTGGACCGCCACCACCGGCAACGAGGTCAACCTGTTCGCCGTCACCGGCCTGGACCGGGCCAAGGACGTCTCCCGGGTCAGCAACTTGAGCGACGCCTCGCCGCGACTGGCTGTCAAGAAGACACCGCTGGCCGACCTGGTCAACTGCCCGACCCTGGGCGCGACCGAGCTGGAGACCCAGACAAATCCGTTGCTGGACAACTTCGAGGGCATGGCCGTCACCGGCAGGCTGCGGGGGCGGGACACCTACGGGCTGTCTCTGATCAGCGACGACAACAACAGCGCCACACAGCGGACCCGGATCCTCAACCTGACGGTCAAGCTGCCCTGACGCCGTGGGCCAGCAGACTTTCGGCCGTGTCCTGGATCGTGTCCTCGATCGGGCGCGGCCAGAAGCCAGCAGCCGTTCGGCTTCGGCGCTGGTGGCCTCGAGATTCAGACCGAGCTGGGGCCGTAGCAGCCGCAGCTGCGGGTTGAGCCGGGCCATCAGCCGGGCGAGCGGCAGCGGCAGTTCGCGGATCGGTGCCTTGGCCGCCCGGTCTCCGAGCCGGTCGCACAGAATCCGGGCGACCTCGACGATGCGCAGGCTACGACCGGCCGAGGCGATCCACTGCTGACCGGCGGCCGCCGGATCGGTCATGGCGCGCAGGTGCAGATCGGCTACATCGCCTACGTCGACCCAACTGGAGCCGAACGGCGGGCAGACCGGCATATCGCCGGTGAGCATGGTCCGGATCGTCCGCAACGACGGCGGATCGTCGGGGCCGAGGACCGAGCCGAGCACCCCGACCGGAGTGGCAACCGGCGACCGCGTCCGCCCGGCCGTCGTCTGTCTGCAGGTCGGCTTCGACGACGCTCAGCCGCGCGTCGTCGAACTCCTCGGCGGCATGCAGTTGTTCCCGCAGCGCCGCTTCGCGGCCGAGACTTCAGACCGTGGTGCGGACGTCGTAGCCGGCCTGCAGCAGAGCGAGCACACACCAGCTTCCAGATGAATCCGGACCCGCCGGTGACGAGTACCTGTTATGCCATCACTTCCTCCTTGAACTGTTCTTGATTGCTCGGCGGGTCAGAGCGACATGCCCGGGACGCGGCGCCGGATGGCTTCGAGCTCGGCCTCGTCGGAGACGCCCTGCCAGTCGTAACGGGGTGTGTACGGGGCCTCGAGGGCGCGCACGTCGTCCTCGGTGAGCTCGACGTCGAGTGAGGCGACGGCGTCGTCGATCTGCTCGATCGACCCGGCGCCGACCAGCGGAGCGGTGACGACGGGCTGGTTGCGCAGCCAGGCCAGCGCAATCTGCGCGCGGCTGACGCCGTGGGCGGCGGCGACCTGTCCGACGGCGTCGATGATGGCCCGGTTGGAGGCCTCCTCGGCCGGCGAGTAGAGCAGGTCGGCGTAGTCGCCGTCGGTCTCCGACCGCGTGGTCGAGCGGGCGTCGTCCCAGGCGCGGGCGAGGCGACCGCGGGCGAGCGGGCTCCAGATGATCGTGCCGACGCCGTTGTCCAGCGCCAGCGGGATCATCTCCCGCTCCTCCTCACGCGCGAGCAGGTTGTAGTGATCCTGCATCGAGACGAAGCGCGCCCAGCCGTTGATCTGCTGCAGGTGCAGCGCCTTGGCGAATTCCCAGGCGTGCATCGAAGATGCGCCGAGGTAGCGGACCTTGCCGGCCTTGACCACGTCGCTGAGCGCCTCGAGGGTCTCCTCCCAGGGCGTGGAGTGGTCGTTGCGATGGATCTGGTAGAGGTCGATGTAGTCGGTGCCGAGCCGCTGAAGCGAATGGTCGACCTCCTGCATGATCGCCTTGCGGGACAGGCCGCGGCCGTTCGGGCCCAATCGCATCGGGTGCCGGATCTTGGTCGCGATCACGACCTCGTCGCGGATCGCGAAGTCATTGAGCGCCCGGCCGAGGATCTCCTCGCTGGAGCCGTTGGAATACATGTTGGCGGTGTCGAAGAAGTTGATGCCGGCGTCCAGGGCGTGCTTGATCAGAGGGCGGGCCTCGGCCTCGCCCTTGGACCAGACCGGGTGGCCGCGGTCCGGTTCGCCGTAGGTCATCGCTCCGATGGCGATGGGAGAGACGTCGAGGCCGGTGGTGCCGAGCTTGGTGTACTGCATGGGGATCGTTTCCTTGGTAACGTGGAGGTCTGCGGAGGATCCTCCGCATGTGTAATCGAATGTAGCGGAGGATCCTCCGCAAGTCAACAAGGCATCATCGACCCATGACCGAGCAGAACCCGACCACCTACGACAAGCAGCGCAGGGCGGCCGCCCGCAACCGGGAGGCGATCATCGAGGCCGCACACCAACTGTTCGTCGAGAATCCGTTGGTGCCGCTCACCGACGTCGCCAAGACCGCGGGGGTGGGGATCGGCACGCTCTATCGGCACTTCCCCACCCGCGACGACCTGATCCTGGCGGCGTACCGGCACGACATCGATCGGCTGATGTCGACAGCAGAGGAGGTGCTGGCCCGCCAGGATTCGGCGAAGGCCGCCTTCATCGAGTGGTTCGAGACGCTGTCGGCCTACATCCGCCCCAAGCACGGCCTCGGCGACGCGCTCCATTCCGCTGCTGCGCAGGAGGCGGTCGCCGAGGCCTGGGGTCCGGCGTCCGCGGCGGTCGCCAAACTGCTCGAGGCCTGCGTGGCAGAAGGCACGGTTGCTCCCGGGCACCGGCCGGAAGACATCATCATGCTGATGAGCTTCCTGTGGCGGGTGCCGAACAACGAGGAGGGCGCCGAGCAGGGTCGCCGGATCATCGGAACCGTCTTCACCGGGCTGCAGAGTCCTCCTGCCGGGCAATAGCTTGCACGATCCTCCGCGACGACCGCTGACCTTTTCAGGCCTTTCGACCGGCGTCGTACGGGCCTGACGACCGGACTGATTGCGACACACTTGGCCGCGTGGTGGACAGGTACCGGGTATGAGTCACCAACCGCCCGGTCCGGATCGGGAGCATGTCTTCCGGTCGTTGTACGAGTCCGTCTATCCGGATCTGCTGCGATTCGTCCAGCGACGCTCCAGTGCGGATCAGGTGGACGATGTCATCGCCGACGCGTGTCTGGTCGTCTGGCGCCGCCTGGACGAACTGCCGGACTCCCGCGACGAAGCCCGGGCCTGGGTCTTCGGTATCACCCGCAATGTCCTGCTCGGCAGGCACCGGGGCGACCGCCGGCGACATGCTCTTGCGGTGCGGCTGGCCGATCCGACGACACCGACCAGGAACGGCACCGATCCGCGCACCGATCCGGCCGCCGATGGCGTGGCCACCCGGATCGACCTGGGACGGGCCTGGCATCGACTGTCCCCCGATCACCAGGAGGCGCTGGCGCTGGCCGTCTTCGAGAGGCTCGCGGCACCCGCGGCCGCCGCCGTGCTCAGCATCTCTCCGGTCGCATTCCGGCTGCGCCTCAGTCGTGCCCGGCGTGCACTCCGCCACCAGCTCGGCACGGGCCCGATCCCGGACGACAAAACCCCGTACGACAGATCAGTCGGCATCCAGGAAAGGAACACCGCATCATGAGGACCCAGGACATCACCGCAACATTGCGATCACTCGACGCGGCTCCGCAGTTCGCCGACACCGACCGCGTGCGCGTCGTTGAGCGGCGGGCGCGGAGCTGGGACCGGATCCAGCGCCTGATCGCGATCGAAGGGCCTGCTCAGCCCCTGAGCCGGCCGCGTAGACGGACTCCACGCCGGATCGGGGTGATCGTGGGCGCCGTGATCGCGGCCGTCGCCGTCGCCGTGGCTGTGCCGTCGGTCGCGGGCGGTGGGGACCGGGCATTCGCCAGTTGGACCCGCGTCCCGAGACCGCTGACGGTCCAGCAGCGTGACGCGGCGGCGTCGGACTGTCGCAGCGCGCTCGCAGGCGGAGCCGGCGCGGACGACAAGACCGATCTCCAGCGGTCGCGGACGGTGATCGCCGAGCGCCGCGGGGTCTGGACCACTGTGCTGCTCGCAGGGGCAGGAGGCTTCTCGGCACTGTGTGTCACCGACGACTCGGCCCACCTCTTCGACAAGGCCATGATCGGATCGGTCGGCACGCCGACCGGGCAGAAGCCGACCGGATCCCGGGATCTGACGGCCACGGATCTGGGAGTCGGCACCATCCGCGGCAAGAGCGCCTCTCTGGCTGCCGGCACCGCCGGAGATGACGTCGTCGCGGTGACCTACGACAGTGCCGTCCGGGGTGCTGTCACCGCGACGGTGTCCGACGGACACTTCGCATTCTGGCTGCCCGGTGACGAGCTCAGGAGTGCAGCCACGTCCGGCGTCACCGTCGAGCTCCGCTACCGAGACGGCAGTACCGGAAGCAGTCGACTGCGACTCTGAACGCCTTCTGCCGACGGTCGACACCATGCGCGTATCGGGGATGTGGCTCCACTCGGAGCGGTGCGCCGCTCAAAGCCGACGAACACCCAGTGACGACTGCCGAGATGCAGCCGCGATTGACGGACTCCGAGCGAGGAACTTTGACGAAGCGGGCCCGGTTCGCGCGGATCGTCAGAACAGCGCCTAGGGCACCCTGCTGCTGAATCTCATGCAGGCTTGGTCCACGCGATCGTGTGGCGGAAGCCGAGCTGGTGTCTCATCACTGCGCCCGGCATGACCTCCACGACGCGCGCTCGCAGTTCATCGAACGCGATAGCGGGATCAGCGACCGGGAAGGGCGGCGGCTGCGGGCCTTGGAGGCTCGGCCACGGATGCTTCACGAAGCCGATCACCGGGTTGGCCACGATCGATGCGACGTCCCACGCGTGGTCGACCGCGCTCTTCGCGGGCGCGAGCCCGACCGCGAGGAATCGCCCGCCCGGGGTGAGCACGCGCCGTACCTGCTCCAGGGCCTCGGCCACATCGAGGTGATGGAGGACGGCGATCATCGTGACCAGGTCGAACGGCCCCGAAAGGTCGCCCCAGAAACCGTGATGAATCGTCACGTTAGGTAGACCGGCGCTTCGGCTCGCGGCAGCCCGGCGCATCTCCTCGTCGACGTCGTTGCCGTACACAGACGCGAAGTGCGGGGACAGCGCAGCCAGCAGTTCTCCTCGACCACAGCCCACGTCCAAAGCAGCTCGACGCTGGTCGGGCAGGTTGACCAAGATCCAGCTGTGGAAGTGGTCGTTGTGGCTCCAGGGATGGCGAGCGTTCAACCGAGCCATGCGCGTCAAGAAGGCGCCTCCAGCGAACTGCTCCGCGAATCGTCTCAATGCCATGACGACCATTCTGCGCAGTTCTCACCACCAGACCCCGTCGGACGCGGCGGCATGAGGCCGGGCCGCAACACCGGCGAATCAGACACGAAAGTCGACAGCACGAGCAGATCTGGACGACGACTGCGCGCCGTCGAAATCCGCTTCATCTCGACGACAGCGACGTCGGCGTCACTGATGCATGTCGATGAAGCGCGAATAGTGGCCCTGGAAGGCGACGGTGATCGTCTTGGTCGGCCCGTTGCGGTGCTTGGCGACGTCGAAGTCCGCCTCCCCGGCTCGCTCGGACTCCTTGTCGTAGATGTCCGGCCGGTTGAGCAGGATCACCATGTCGGCGTCCTGTTCGAGCGATCCCGATTCGCGAAGATCGGACAGCATCGGCTTCTTGTCACCGCCACGGGTCTCGGGACCACGGTTGAGCTGGGCGAGCGCGACCACCGGGAGCTCGAGCTCCTTGGCCAGCAACTTCAACTGACGCGAGAATTCCGAGACCTCGACCTGGCGGGACTCGACCTTCTTGCCCGAGGTGAGCAGCTGCAGGTAGTCGATGATCACCAGCTTGAGATCGTGCCGCTGCCGCAACCGCCGGGCCTTCGCTCGGATCTCCATCATGGTCAGGTTCGGCGAATCGTCGATGAACAAGGGCGCCTCGGCGACATCGCCCATCTTCTTGGCCATCCGCTGCCAGTCGTCGTCGCTCATCTTGCCGTTGCGGATGTGGTTGAGCGGGATGCTCGCCTCCGCTGACAGCAGCCGCATCACGATCTCGATCTGGCTCATCTCCAGCGAGAAGATCGCCGAGGCCAGTCCGTGCTTGATCGACGCAGCCCGAGCAAGATCAAGGCCCAGAGTGCTTTTGCCGAGCCCAGGTCTCGCGGCAATGATGATCATCTGACCCGGATGCATGCCGTTGGTGAGCTCGTCGAGATCGGCGAATCCGGTCGGCACGCCGGCCAGCTGGCCGCCTCGGGAGCCGATCGCCTCGATCTCGTCCATCGTGGGCTGCATCAGCTCCGACAGCGATTTGTAGTCCTCGCTGGTTCGCTTGTCGGTGACCGAATAGACCTCGGCCTGGGCCCGGTCGACGATGCCGTCGACATCGCCCTCGGCCGCGTACGACATCTGGCCGATCCGGATCGATGCGTCGACCAGCCGCCGCAGGATTGCCTTCTCCCGGACGATCTCGGCGTAGTAGCCGGCGTTGGCGGCGATCGAGACGCTGGCCAGCAGGTCGTGCAGATAGGGCGCACCGCCGACCCGGCCGATCGCACCGCGGCGGGTCAGCTCGGCGGCCACCGTGATCGCGTCGGCCGGTTCCCCGCGGCCGTAGAGATCCAGGATCGCGTCGTAGACCAGTTCGTGGGCGGGACGGTAGAAGTCGGAGCCCCGCAGGACCTCGACGACGTCGGCGATCGCGTCCTTGCTCATCAGCATGGCCCCGAGCACCGACTGCTCGGCCAGGAGGTCCTGCGGAGGCGTCCGATCGACTGCGCCCGCGGCCTGGCGTGGCTCATCGTTGCCGAACGGCGAACTGACCTCAGCAAGGCTCACGACCAACTCCTCCACTCACACTCGCCGGCATGACCCGCGACCCGCGGCATCCGATCGGTCCAGGGCGAATCACATCGCTGTCATTCGACCGTCCTACAACCACGGTAGATCCAGGTTCCGACAAAGCCGGGCCTACTGACGAGGACGTGATCCCCGTCCGCGAAACCCGCCGCCGGATCCCCGCCCTCCTAACCCTCGGGCGACGGGATCGACGCCTGCCAGGGCGGTCGAACGGGAGTCCCGAAGTCTGGCAGAGCAGCACGGTACGCCGTCGGTCGGCGGTCGGGGAAGCCCGTTATCCACACGGGTTGTGGACAAACTTTTTTCGGCTGTGGAGACACGCTCCTCTGTTGTGCACCGGCTGCGGAAATCCCTGGGGACAACTTCGACACCGAACCCGATTTCTGGCTCTGACAAGGGAGAACGCGGTGCACTAGCGGTGGACGGGAAGAAGTCCGAAAGTTCCTTCGACGTATCGGTGAGGTTGCGTCAGGATTGACAGGGGGGCTCGAAGTGTGCCATGTCCGGGCGATTATCCACGGGGGTTGTTGAAAACCCTTGATAGCCAAGGCGACCAGGCGACCCTTCGATTTATCGATAAATCTCTGCCTCGACAAGGCGTTGCCTTTGCCTCGGATCGTCGGTCCTGAGTCGCAGCCGAAGGATGGCGTACCCCTCCCCGGTATCATGGCAGCATCGGATCGACAGGAAGCATGCCATGAACAGCACCGGCCCTGACCAGGACGGCACACCGGATGCGGCGACCGAGGAGACCGTCCAGACCAATCCCGTGAGCGCCGGCGACACGCACGCCGGTCACGGTTACCTCAACAACAACCACAAGGCCGATTATCTGCGCCGGCTGCGCCGGATCGAGGGACAGGCCCGAGGGCTGCAGAGGATGATCGAGGATGAGAAGTACTGCATCGACATCCTGACTCAAGTGTCGGCGATGACCAGCGCTTTGCAGTCCGTGGCGCTGGGTCTACTCGACGACCACCTCGACCACTGCGTTGCCGAGGCCGTCACCAACGGCGACGACGCAGAGGCCAAACTCAAAGAGGCGTCGAAGGCGATCGCCCGCCTCGTCCGCTCCTGATCCACCGACCATCCCCACCGCACAGCGAAAGGCCCCTGAGAATGATCAGCAACTACACGGTCGTCGGCATGCACTGCGACCACTGCGTCCACGCCGTCACCGAAGAGGTCACCGCGATTCCGGGCGTCCAGGAGGCCCAGGTGCAACTGGAGACCGGGTCGCTGACCGTTGTCAGCGATGAGCGGATCGACTTCTCCCTGGTCGAGAGCGCCGTCGACGAAGCAGGCGGCTATACAGTCACGGCTGCCTGACCCCCGACCGGGAGCCGATCAGGCTCTCGCCCGGAGCCGGCCCTCCATCACCTGCTGCAGCAGGTCGACCGTGTCCGGATGCAGGTCGACGGCCAGCGCTCTGCCCTGCGCCGCCAGCTGGAGCGCCAGTCGCTCGACCTCGGCCTGGTTGCCGGCCTGGTGCTCGGTCCGGATCCGAGCACCCATCAAGAATTCGTCCTGCGGGGCAGCGGTCAGCGCCCGGGAGGCGGCCCACCTGGCCAGATCGATGTCGGAGGCGGCGCGTGCTCGGTCCGCCAACTCCACGCCGATGTCCCGGATCACCGAAACCATGTCGGTGCGCATCTCCTCAGCCCAGTGCCACTGCCCCGGCGCCGCATCGGCCAGGGGAGCGCCCCGGACCAGCTCGAGGGCCCGAGCCAGTGCCTCCGTGCTGGTTCGATTGACCCCGGCGTGGGTCAGCAGTTGCAGTCGGTGCCAGTCCGAGCTCACCAACGGCGAAAGGCTGATCCGGCCCGAATAGGCATCCGGGAGATACGGCTGGCCCTGATCGTCGAAGCCCAGCCAGTTGCGAAGCCGGCTGACATTGGACCGCCGCGTACCCTCGGCGACTGCAAGTGCCGCGGACATCGCCTGGGCGGTGCTTCCCGGATGCTCCAGCAACCAGGTGCAGTACTCGATGCACTGCATCACCGCCCGGTTCGGCGGCGACCCGGCGGTGCCGAGAAGCTCGGCCGGGCCGAGAAGCATGATGGTCGGATGCCGGGGAGCCTGCGGTACGGGGTCGGCGAATGGATTGGGCACTATGGCGGACTCCTTACTCGCCCCTGGCCGATCTACGGCGGCCAACCAGGCCCAGGCGGCGTCTGAGCGGGCGACCAACTCCTCGATCTGCTCGTCCGCCGCGCGGACCACGATCGAAGGCCAGTTGTCTGTTGCAGCGGAGGCACCGGGCTGCACCACGGCAGCCGGTCTTCGCACGTCGGCCGGGGCGCTCTCGGCCGCGACCACATCGGGTTGGTCGTCACTCGGCGGCCCGGCGAGGGCTCTGGCTGGAAGATGGTCATCACCGCCGAAGTCGGCCGCCCACCACGGGGCCGGTTCGGTCTCCTGACTGCCGGTGGTCGCGATCAGCTCGGTGATCAGCTGACCGACCGACTCCGAAACCACCTGGGGTTCCAGCGCCCAGCCCAGCGGCTCGAGCTCAGCCGAGCCGTCGGCGACGGTCAGGCGCCAATCGGTCATCAGATCGTCACCGGGCACGACTGCAGCCATGGTCACTGGCGGGTCAGTGACCAGCAGCCGCTCCAGTCTGTCGGCCTGCCAGGTGTCAGGGCGGCAGAAGATCAGCCCGACCTCCGGCACCCACGGATCCGCCAGGTCGGGATCGATCCGATAGTCACCGGCGGCAGCACCCGGGTCACCGAGTAGGTGATCACGCTGGACCCGTGCCCGCTGCTCCCAGCGGTCCAAGAGCTGATCGAGGCTCGAGGTGGCCGACACGTTGTAGCGATCGATCGACTCAGCCAGACCTTGGTCGGCACCGACCACAGTGATCACCAGTTCGTCCGACCACGGGCTGAACGCCAACTCGGTGGCAAGAGCAGTGAGCAGTCCGCTTTCGACGGCTTCCGTTGGCCCGGACGGGGCCGGGGGCGGGGAAGTCGGCGACGGAGAAGTCATGGCCGCGGAACCCGTCACCCCGAGGAGGCCGGCGGCCTCGAGGTTGACCAGTACGGCCGAGCCGTCCGGCGCGGCACCGATCGAGGCCAGTCCGGGATACGGCTGCGGCGCGTCGAGCACCGAGCCGTCCTGGGCCAGATAGTCGGCATCGGTGGAATCGAGGTGCCATTCGGTGCCGGAGACTACGAATCCGACCGGTGCCGACAGGTCCGCCTGCGCCATCACCAGGACCAGATGATCATCGGCCGCGCGCACCGCCTGAAGGCGGGGCAGCGGCAACTGCCGCCGGTGACAATCGCGTCCGACGGCTCGCAGAGCGAGGTTGAGCAGGTCGAGACCGGCCGGCGTCTGGAGCCGTCCGAGTTCGGCTTCCAGCTGCTGGGCCGCCGGCGCAGGTTGCGGAATCCGGCGTCCGACAGCCCGTCCACGCAGCTGCAGCTGCCGCCGGGTGGCCAGGCCGCCCAGGACCGCCGCCGCCAGCACGCCACCGACTCCGGCGAGTTGCACCGCCCGAGACCCGAGATCACTGCCGTCGACGGCATCTGCAGCTGTCGGCCCGGCCTCGGGGATTCCGTCCGGCGACACCGACGAGGGCGATGATGCCGCCGGGGAGGCGGAGGCAGGAACGGAAGCGCGGGCCGTCGGTGCCGTGGACCCCTCAGGGTCAGAGGAGCCGGTCGGGTCAGAGGAGCCGGTCGGGTCAGAGGGAGCGGCGTCTGCCGAGTGACCGGCATCGTCCTGGTGACCGGTCCGGCTCACGTCCTGGGTGCCGCCGGCGGCGTGATCGCGGCTGGCGCTGGCGCGCGCGCCGACGGAAGCGCCGCCACCGTCTGCCGGCGCTGTCCCCGGATCCGATCCAGGCGCCGGGGGGATCACCAGACTCGCACCGACCGGCAGCAGGTCAGGATTGCTGAGAATCCCGAGGTTGGCCCGGTAGATCCAGTGCCAGGCGCCGGGCTCGCCGTACTCCTTCTCGGCGATCCCCGACAGCGTGTCTCCGGCTCGAACGACCACCCGGTGCAATTGCGGGTCGACATCCGGGATCCGCAGCCGCCACCCCGGCTCCAGCCGATCCGGGCCGCCGGTCAGCAATGCCGGGTTGGCAGCCGCGATCCGGCGCCAGTCCTGGCCCTTGCCGTAGTAGTGCTCGGACAGGGTCCACAGGTCGTCTCCGGGGCGGACCGTGTGGACGACCGTGGAGCCGGCGTTCTGCTGTGCAGACCGGTCGTCCGCGCGGGACTGCCTCGCCTCGCTGGAGCTTGGTCGGCCCGCCGTGGGATTCGGCGTCGCTGGTCTGCCGGCGCGGGACGGCGCACGAGACGAGCTGGTCGACACTGGCCTCCCGCTGTGATGACCACTGTCCACCGGATCCGCGGCGGCGAACTGATGGGGGGTGACGAACATGGCGAGCACCAGCACCACCAGTCCCCCGGCGATCTTCTGCGGTCCTGCCAGGCCGGGAAGCCGGATCCGGATCCGCTGCCTGCTCACTGCCCTGATCGACTCCGTCAGAACCGAGAGGGTGAACACCGCCCAGGCGATCCAGGCGATGACGGCCACCACGTGGATCAGGATCGTGCCGTCGTCCGGCCGGGTCAGAGCACGCCACATCTGCTGCGGGTCGAGGCTCGATGGGAACGGGTCGCCGACCATGGTGATCAGCAGCCACGGAACGCCGACCACGACCGCGGCCAGGACGACCAGCGCTCCGAGTCCCTGCGCAAACCGCCGCATCAGTTCGGCACCACCCTCGCAGTCGCGTCGCCAGTCGCCCGGAGCGTGTTGATGTGGATCAGGGACAGGAAGACCGTGGTGACCCGGATCTCGATGTGCACACTCACCTGATCACCGTTCACCTGGACCCGGCTGCTCGCGATGTCGCCACCGGCAGCCGCCAGGTAGTTTCGGGCGGAAATGCGCGCCTGGCCCGCCGATACGGAGGTATCGCTGGCTGTGCCGAGCGTCGACCCGGCACCCGCGTCCGCTCCGGCCCGCGCAGCCCCAGCGGCGAGAGTTTCAGCCCTGTTCATCGCCGCTGCCTTCTGGCCGCCGTCGACAACCAGGCCGGCAACCATCAGCAGCGCGGCAACGAATCCCAGGACCATGATGCTGACCGCCTGGCCGCGCTCGCGGCCGGAGAGCAGAGCCGACCTCATGTCATCGCTCCCGATAGCTGTCGATGGGCGACGATCCCTGACCGGTGATCGTCATGCTGCCGGGCAACCCGGGGACCAGCAGATTGCCGAGGTCGACCTGACACCGGATCCGTTCGGTGACCGACGCCGGCCTTCCGACGGGCTGGCCGAAGCCGGAGACGTCGAGGTCGACCGAGGTCTGCACACAGGTGATGCCGCGCATGGCCAACCGCTGACCTGTCGCATCCCTGCCGGCGGTACCCGCGGACCGCGGGTCACGCTCCAGCGAGGCCGCCCGAGCTCCGGAATAGGCGGCATCGGTGACGACCGACCGGGCGAACCAGATGCGCGCTCCGCCGATGATGACACCCAGCAAGATGATCAGCGCCGGGAGGATGATCACGAGCTCGGTCGCCGGGGCGAGCCCACGCTGGCAGGTCGAGCCTCCGCTCGAGCGGCCGGGTCGCACAGTGTTCGTACGGGAGGTGATCATGGTGTCGTCACCCGCTCAACGGGCGCCGTTGCGGTCTCGGTGATGCGGCCCAGGCCCAGGTCGAAGATCACCGGAGGCTTGGCGACCATCGTCACCGACACTGACCGGGGTTGCTGCGAGACGGTCAGCCGGACGTCGGTCAGTCCGCCGACGACCGCGATCCGCCGTGCTGCCTGGGTTGCGGCCGAGGGATCCCCGTCGTAGCTGCGGGCGACATCGGCCGCAGCGGTCACCGCCTCGGCGGCGACGTTGCGGGCATGCAGCCACAGGCCGGCCTGGATCAGCCCAAAGGTTGCCAGCATCAGGGCAGGCACGATCACCGCGAACTGCAGGCTGTTGGTCAGACCGCGTTCGCGGCCGCCGACGGGTGATCGAGCCATCATCGAGTAGTCGTCCGGTGCTTACGGATTCTGGACTTCGCCGAGCCGGTGGCTGACGTAGGTCTTGATGAAGACCATGATCACGATTGCTACGGCTGCGGCTGCGCCCAGCAAGATCGCGACCTCGGTCGACTGGCTCAGACCACGTTCGGAATCGGGCCGAGGTCTGGTCGGCGCGATCAGCCATCCCAGGGAGAGGGCGAGCAATCGGGTCATGTCGTTTCCTTTCCTGCGGCCCGCCGGGCAACGAGGCGGCGCCTGGGCTTCACGGTAGAGAAGATTTCGGACCGGTGGGGGTGGCCCTGTGGACAACTCGGAGGGGTGGTGGCGGTCGACATCGCAGAGCTCATGTGGTCACCAGCCGCATCAACGCCGGGACGATGAACATCACTCCGAGCAGCAGCGCCGGGATGGTCATGTAGATCGTCATGCCCTCGGAGGCCGCGTTGGCCTCACGCATGCTGGTGGCAAGGTGCCCGTCGCGCAGCTCCCGGGCCCGCGCACGCAGTGAGCCGGAAAGAGCGGCCCCGGTCTCGTCCAACTGCATGACGTCGGCCAGGTCGCGGATCTCGGGCAGCCCGAGTTCGTCGGCCAGCCGCCGCAACTCGGGGTAGGGCGCCTGTTGCTCCAGTCGCGCCCTCTCCAGCGCTCCCCGGAGCTGCCGGAACAGTGGAACGTCGGACAATCCGGCCGCATTGTGCAGGGCCTGGGTGCCGGACGCGTTGGCCAGTCGCTCGAGGGTCACCAGGTCGATGTACATCAGCAGCGCCGCCGACGCGTCGTGGCGGTTCGCCGTGGCCTGGCCACGCAGCAGCAGGTCGGGCACGAAGTAGCCGACCACGGCGCCGACGAGGGCTGCGATCAGGGGGACGGCCGGTTGGACGCCACCGGTGAGGTATCCGTATCCGCCGGTGATCAGCGCCGGCATGGTCAGTCCGATGATCATCCAGACGGCCTTGTCCGCGTAGAACTCGATCACCGACCGGCCCCGGATCTGCAGGGCCCGCAGCTGGCCCGCGGACAGTGGGACCGGTGTCCTGCGGTAGACCCAGCTGCCCAGACGGTCGGTCACGCTGCCGCCGGCCTGCGGTAGCGAACGGTCGTGGCCGGCCAGCTGGAGACCCACCGGGCGCTGCATCCTCGCCACGGTGGCGACGAGTTCCGGGGTGGATCGAACGGCTCCCGCGATGATCAGTACCGCGCCGCCGGCAATCAGGATCCCGGTCAGGAAGCTCAGTGCGAAGGTGATCACCGGCCGGCTCCGATCAGGATCCGTTGGCGCTTCTGCGGCGTTGCACGACGACGCATCAGCAGCAGCGAACCGAGGTACAGCAGGATCAGAACGGCGAGAATCAGCTGCCCGATGCCCGTTCCGTAGGGCTCGAAGAAGGTGTGGGCGAAGGTCAGTGCACCGCCCAGGGTCAGCGCAGTGATGACGGTGACCTGCCGGACCACGATGTACGGTTTGGCTCGCTCGGTGGCGATCTCGCGTCGGCCCTTCAGCTGGGACTGGATCGAGTCCGCGAGCTCGGAGAGCGTCAGCGCCGCACCGTTCGCGCCCCGGTTCGCAGCCAGGATCAGCGCCGCGATGACGGTATCGGAGTCAGGACTGTCAAGATCATCGGCGAACCGCATCAAGGCGTCCCGGCTGTCCCAGCGGTTGTTCAGCCGGCTGATCAGGCCTCCGAGCGGCTCTGCGATGGCATCAGGAGCCGTACGTCCCGACAGCCGGATGGCATCCGGCACGGACTTGCCGGTGGGCAGTGACGCGGACAGGCTGCGCACCCACCGGTCGAGCGCCTCCAGCAGTACGACGTCGCGGTCCCGTGGCGGGCTGAGTATCAGCGGGAGCACCCAGGCCACTGCGGGCAGTACCACGACCATGATCACCCAACCGGTGATCGCCGCTACCACGAAACCCGCGACCAGAGCGGCGAGCAGGATCAGGTCGCGCCGCCGGCCGGCCTCGCCGGGCGGCCGCCGACTGAACCGGGCCCAGAGTTCCGCCACGGAGGGACCCTCGCGGCGCACCGCCGAAGCGGCTATCTCCGCCCGACGCCGCAGTCCTGCAGCGACCAGGACCACCCCGCCGACGAGCAGCATCCCGGCCCATACGGCCACGACCGGTTCCATCAGCGCACCCCGCCGGCAGGTTCGGCGCCGAGGCGGGCCGCCGAGGCGGGTAGGCGCCGGTAGAACGGCGTGATGTCGGCCTGGAAGTCAGCATCGGGGAAGAATCCGGGCGGCTGTTTCGCGGTGCCGTGCGAGCTGTAGGCCAGATGAGTGACCGGCCTGCCGTTCTCCATGGCGCGGTTGAGGGTGCGGATCTCGGAGACGAACCGGTGCCGGGTGCCGCCTTTCCAGGACTCGTCCACCAGCTTGACGTAGATGAATAGGCCGATGTTGAGCGCAATCTGACGGTACGCCTCGTCGATCGTCAGCACTCCGCCCTGCGCCACCCGGGCAGCAAGCCGATCCATCGTCGATTCCGCCGAATGCGAGTGGGTGGTGCTCAGGGTGCCGGCGCCGGCCTGCATGGCTTCGAACATGGCGAAGGCCTCACCACCGCGCACCTCGCCGACCACCAAACGCGACAGGTTCTGCCGCAGCGCCTCGGGAAACAGGTCCGCGACGCTGACATTCCCACCGGCTTCGGAGGTCTCCCGCTCGCCATGGCCGATCCGCGCCTGGAGCGCGAGGATGTTTTCGCGGCCGGGTTGCAGGTGGGTCATCAATTCGTAGTCGGTCTCCAGCGTGCCGAACCGCTCGCTGAACGGGATCGAGTTGATCAAGCCACGCAGCAGGGTCGTCTTGCCGGCGCCTTGATCACCGGAGATCACCATCGACTTTCGTGCCAGCACGGCCGCATCCAGGAACTGCGCGACCTCGATCGGCATCAAGCCGCCGTGCGCCAGATCCAGCAAGGAGATGTCAGTCAGCGTGTGTTGCCTGATGACGATGCTCGGCCGGTAGGACAACCCGAAGCCGATCGCGTGCAGCCGGAACCTGTCGCCCAGTGCCAGGGTCATGGTCGGGTGCGTGTCGTCGAACGGGCGACTCGGGTGCGCGTTCTCACCCAGGAACCGGATCGCGTCGACGAGTTCCTCGTCGCTGTCGGCGACCGGTGGTAGCTTCTCCCGACGACCGTCGCCGTACTGCACGACGACGGAGTCCCAGCCGTGGATCTCGATGTTCTCCGCGTCCGGGAGCTCGAACAGCGGCTGCATCCGGCCGTAACCGAAGACACTGTCCTCGACGACCTGGGCATAGGTTTGCTCCGTCTCCGGGGACCACAGTGCCGAGCCCTCCCGATGCAGCGCCCGCACATGATCGTTGACAACCCGCCGGATGATCGCCCGGCCCATCAAGAGCCGGTCCTCGGCCGGCATCGCTCTGCCGTGCTCGGAGAGATAGGACTGGACCTCGCCGGTGATCACTTCGGAGGCTTCCTTGCGGAGCAGGACCACCTGAGCCCAGTCCACTTCGCGACCCCGGTCCACGGGCCGCGTGGGGCGATCGACGGCCCTGGCCTGCCGGCGATCAGCGGATCCCGGCTGCTGCCGGGTCGTCCGTAGCCACGGTGAGTCGGCGGCGCCGCCGGCAGCACCGACGTCCCCGCCGGCGAGGTCGCCAGCAGGGAGGTCCTGCGCACCGAAGATCGGAACATTCAGCAGTGCCGGCGCCGACGCGGCCGCACGCGGGATGTCGTGCTCAGCCATGGTTTCCTCCGTCGACGTTTCCTCCGTCGACCGTGCTCCGGAGCCACGCGTTGGTCATGAGTGGCACGGCCGACCGATCCTGTGCCGAGATGGTCGACGGCATGGGTGGGCCGACCTCATCCTCCAGTCCGAGCCGGGAGCGACGGCGACGGATCTGGCCGGTCAGATCGTCGACGGCGTGGTGCAACCCACGAACCAGCGGCGACCGGTCGAACCGTCGTGGACGCGGAGCCCCGTCGGAGAAGACGGCCGCGGCGGCAGCGTCGACCGGCAGCACCGAGACCACCGGCAACTCGAGCAGCCGGCTGATCTCCCGCCGCCCGTACGGCAACTGGTCGCCGACGACCACCACCCCGAGATTGAGTTCACCGCCTGCCAGCCGGGACTGCTCGCGCAGCAGCCCAGCGTAGGTCCGCGCCGGGGCGAGGGATCGCAGGTTGCTGTGCGTCACCAGTAGCACCAGATCGGCACGGTCCACCAGGGGCTGGGGAAGCCCTTGCCGCTCCATCCGGCCGACGTCGACGATCACATCGATGCCGGCACCTTCCAGTCGCATCAGGGCATCAGCGAGCTCGGGCCAGACCGGCCCGAACAGGCCTGCATTGGCGGGCCGGGCGAAGCCGGGGAGAAGCCGGCGCCCGGGCCCGCGGTCTGCGATCGGCCCACCGGGCGAATCATCCTGGACGGCGCATTCGTGATCGGCGGCGGTCAGCGGGACGGTCTCGTCACTGACGACCTCGAGCAGCGGTCTCCGGTCGCGGTGGGCTTCCGCGACCCGTTGCAGACCCTTCGCCGTCGCCACCTGACCAGCGAGATACCCGGCCAGGACGGCCTGGTGAGCGGCTGGATCGGCATCGACGAGCAGTGTCGCGCGCCGCCAGGTCAGGGCGAGCCCGACGCTGGTGGTGGTCACGCCCGGCGAGCCCGAGACCGAGGTGAGGACGATCAGTGCCATCAGCGCTCCGAGTCCCGGACGACGACGACCCTGTCCTGCGCCGCGTACGATGCGGCGTCGGCTGCCATCCGGGAATCGATCTCGAGGTCGAGGTACACCCCGTCGTCGACATCGGTGGAACTCATCACCACAGCGGCCATCGTGGCGATGTTGGTGACCTCCTTGCTGCTGGAACCCGGCGTCGAGCCGCTACTGGGCTGCTGCGCGCCGGTCGCCGCAGAGCCTGGGCCGTTGCCCGGGCCGACATCGGCCGGCAGTACCACCAGGTGCACCGGGCTGCCGGGACTGAGGAAACCCGAGGGCGCTCTCCCGGTGGCGACCTGGATGCCGATGATGTCCTTGCCGTGGTCGGGTGGCAACGCCGTGGTCACCGCATCGGCGGGAAGCAGCGAGCCCTGGACCAGGTCGAATGCCGCGACCTTGCCGACCAAGGAATCCAGTTGTGCCGCCGGAACGGTCGCAATCCCGCCCGTACTGCCGACCCGGACCTGACCGAGGTCAGCTGCCGTGATGGTGCCGCCGCGATGCACCGTCTGCCGCATTGCCACGACCTGATGCGACTCCGACAACTGCGAATACAGGAAGAACGATGCGATCGCACCGAGGCACACTGCAACGACGCCCAGTGCCACCCAGCGGGGGTTACGGCGAGTGCGGGCTTGCACGGCCGCCGGCACCGGCGGCGCAAGGTCGGCCGACGGCCGCGTCTGCTCGTCGAGGGTCATGCTCGATCGCATTCTCTTTCGGGGAGAGCCAGAGACTTTCTGTCGAGGTTTCTATCCGTTGTCCGGGTCAAGGTCGGTCACTTCTGACTCGGAATCCAAAGAATTGAGCCCGGCTATTGACCCTGTCAACCCCCCGAATAGATTCAACGGCTCTAAACCTGCACTTGTGTCCCAGCTGTTGCATTCCCTCCCTCACGCAAGGCCCGCACCATCGCCCGTCACCACCGCCCATCACGCCGCATCCGCGATCGTCATCGCATGCCGGGCCATCTGCCGGACCGCCCTGCTGCAGCGGAATCGGACAGTCGCCGGGGAGAGCCCATAGCGTTCGGCAGCGTCGACACTGCTCAACCCTTCGGCGTAGACACTGAGCAAAAGTCGTCGGGTCGGCTCGTCGATCAATCCCAGCTCCTGTGCGGTGCGCAGCACCCGGTGGGCCGTCAGGTCGGCGACCGCGTCAGCCTCCGAGAAATCCGGTCCGGCGATGATCCCGCCAGCCACGGTGCGGGCCAGACCCGCCAACTCAAGCTCATCCGTGGTGACCGGCAGCGTCCGGCCCGCTGCCCGCAGGTCCCGCGTCACCGCCTTCAAGGTGTCCAGGGCGAGATTGGCGGCGATCCTCCGCGGCCGCCGCGCCAGTGGGTAGCCGTCGATCCTGGCCCACAGTTGGCCGATGTAGTCCTCGATCGCATGCCGCGAATCGCGGCCGGCCATCGCCACGACCTTGCCGAGCATCGCCTGCAGCACGATCCGGCCGGCGAGATGGTCCTCGGCACCGGTGCCCGGCGCTCGCTGGGACTGATGAATGCCGATCAGGGCTGCGAGCACCCGGTCGGGATCTGATCGGATGGCGTCCAGGACGGCGGCCGGACTGGCGCAGTCACGGAGGATCGGGTGATCGACGGCCCAGTGGGCGAGCTCTGCGCGGCTGTGGGCTGCCAGCAACCGGTCGCGGCCCAACTCGGCCCATTCCGCGTCGAGGGCATCGACGAGGGCGAATCGTGATCGTGCGGCACATGGGTTTCTCACATACAGCAGCCTTGCGGGAGGGTGTTGTCAGAGGTGTTGTCCGTACCCGGTCAGGTGTTGTCCGTCAGTGACAACGGTTGTCCGCACCGGTCGGCGGGCCGGTGCACGGGTCGTACGAAAGCGTTCGTACGGGACGTGTTCCGGGTGTCAGGCAGTGCCCGAGAGCTGTCGTGACGGGCAAGCCGTTCACATCAACGCCGGGTTGCCGAAATCCTGACCCGAATCTGACCCGGCCACGTGTCCAACTCCAAGCTTGGATCGCGAATCTGACCTCCGGAGGCGAACGCACGGGGAGAGTGCGGAACGCCCCCGATCGCCGGCCAACAGGGGGCACGTACGGCGGGATTTCAGCCCAGGTTTGCCCGACACGCTGTCCGGGTCAGGTGGTGGTGTCGCACCGGGCTGGATGACGTGGGTCGGCCTCGGCGTTCAAACGTCGGGGCCGATTCACCATCTCCGGCCGTCCGCTCCGGCGCCCGTGGATGAACGCCGGCCGAATTCCCGACCGCTGCGCCGGGTTTGCTGAGCGTCGTACGCCCGATCATGACAGGTCATGGCAGACTGTTTGGGGCCCTGACGCTGCGCGCCGCGGCCGGGCCGACCCGGAACCCCCGGCTCGGCACCGAAGTGTCGGCACCAACGGCGCCCAGAGTGGACAGACGAGGAGCACTATCGATGGCTGGCCAGGCCAGTGCGCCCCCCGAGGAATCGATGTATCAGCAGTTCACACCGCACCGTGCCGGACTGCCCAACCTCGTCGAGTACTTCAAACTCGTCTGGCGGCGGCGGGAGTTCGCCACGGAGATGAGCAAGTCCCGGGTCCGGGGCTCCCACGACAACACGGTGTTCGGCACCGCGTGGCTGCTGATCGATCCGATGTTGCAGTCGACGATCTACTTCGTGATGATCACCTTCATCCGCGGGCATTCCTCGTCCGGCCCTACACCGGGCCATACCTTCGCCCACCTGACCAGTGCTCTGTTCGCCTTCCGGTTGTGCCAGAACGCCCTGAGCACCGGTGCGAAATCGGTGACCGGCGCCGGCAAGGTGCTGCTCAACACCAACTTCCCCAGGCTGCTGATCCCCCTGTCGGCGGTGCGGACCGGCTTCACCCGCTTCCTTCCGACCATTCCGCTGTACCTGCTGATCCACCTCTTGGTCGGCGAGAAGTGGCACGTCACGATGATCGGCGGGATCTTCTTCCTCGGTTGTCTGCTGGTCTTCGGCATGGGCCTTTCGGCGCTGGCGGCGACGCTGACCGTCTACTTCCGCGACTTCGCGAACTTCCTGCCGTACATCATGCGGCTGTGGATGTACCTCTCCCCGGTGCTCTGGCTGCCCAGCCAGATCAAAGGCAAGCCGCCGGCAGTGCAGTCCCTGATGGAGGGCAACCCGATGTACACCATGCTCGGTGGGTACAGCCAACTGCTCCAGAACGGCCACGTGCCGGCACTGCACGTATGGGTGACGGCCGCCTTTTGGGCGATCGCCTCGGTCGTCGTAGGATTCCTGTTCTTCATTTCCAGGGAGCGTGAGTTCGCTGTCCGTGTCCTCTGAGACGCCGGCCGATCGGCCCACCGACTCGCCGGACGCCTCCGGCGGAGGTCGGCCACGTCGTGCCCTGCAGCCCGGTGAGGCAGCAGTCGTCGAGCAGCCCGATCGTCCGCCGCACTCGGATGCAGCTGACTCGAACACCTCTGACTCGAACACCTCTGACTCGAACACCTCTGACTCGAACACCTCTGACTCGGACGCGCCTGGCTCGCCCTCGACCCCGGTCCGGTTCCATGACCGGCTCGCGGCGCGAGCACGGCGCGCCGAAGTAGGTGACCCGCGCTGGAGTTGGGAGCTACCGGACACCGAAGAACCGGACGACACACCCGACCAGACGACGGACCACGGGCCGGCACAGCGGCCCGACCACAGGTCCTACCGCCCGTCCTACGACCAGTCCAACGACACCGCGAGTGAGGCGGCCGGTGACCATCCGGTCGACGACCCGGTCGACCGTGCGGTCCACCGCCCGAAGGACGAGGCAGCGGCGCAGGCGCGCGAGCAACCTGACGACGAGCCCGCCGATCAGCCGTCCGAGTCCTCGCAGCCGGGGCAGCTCAGCGGCGCGAGCGCTTGGATAGCGGCGGCACAGCCGCCTGCCGGGAACCGGGCGACCCAAAGCCAGACGACCGAGAACCAGACGACCGAAACCCAGGCACAATTCGCCGACGCCGAGAGCGAGCCGGAACCCGTACTCGGCCCGGACGGCAAACCGCTGCCCATGCCGACCGGGTTCGGCACCCCGTCCAAGCCCACCCGCAAACCCGCCAGGAAGGCCGCCAAGCGCAGACCCGGTGGCAAGGCGGCACTCGGTGGCAAGCAGCGTTTCAAGCTGCTCCAGGGGATGACACCACGCGCGCCACGGGAGGAGATCCCGGACCAGTCGCACCTGCCCGCCCAGCAGCGCACCGACCTCGCCGTGCGGGTCACCGACCTGTCGGTCACCTATCGGACCAGCTTCGAGAAGAAACCGACCTTCCGCCAGGCGGTCATGCGGCTCGGCCGCGGCCAGCGCGCGGTCCGCGAGATCAAGGCACTGCAGGACATCTCGTTCGAGGTCAAGACCGGCAGTTCGGTCGGCATCATCGGCCGCAACGGCGCCGGGAAGTCGACCCTGATGCGGACATTGTCGGGCATCCTGCCGCCAACCTCGGGCACTGTCGAGGTGTGGGGCCGGGCCAGCACCCTGCTGGCGCTGGGAGTCAACTTCAACCACAGCCTCTCGGGCCGGGAGAACATCATCCTGGGTGCGCTGGCCGCCGGACTGTCCAAGGACGAGGCTGTCGAGCGCGCGGGAGAGATCGCCGACTGGACCGAGCTCGGCGACTTCATCGACATGCCGATGCGCACCTACTCGTCGGGTATGGCGGCGCGGATCTCGTTCGCGATCGCCGTGCACATGGAGCCCGACATCCTGATGATCGACGAGGGCCTGTCCACCGGCGACGCCCATTTCAAGGACAAGGCGAGCGCCAAGATGACCGAGCTCCGGGACAAGGCGCGCGCCATGTTCCTGGTCAGCCACGGCCTGGGCAGCATCACCGAGCTCTGCGACCAGGCGATCTGGATCGACAAGGGCCGCCTGATCGCCCGTGGCGAGCCGGCGGAGGTCGTCGACAAGTACCTCAGCACCCTGCGGGCGGACCGGAAAGCGCGCAAGGCCAGCGACTTCGAGGACGTCTGAGACACCCGGGAGCCGCTGTCGGCTGTCCGCCGGCTCAGGACGTGCTGAGCAACCGGTCCAGGAAGTCCTGCAGCGGACCGGTTTCGCCGTCCTTGCCGCCGCGCCCGACCACCAGGGGCGGCGGAGTGGGCGGCAGCCGTACGCCGCGGATCCGTTCGCGCAGGCCGCCGGGGACGAGCAGCTGGTAGTAGCCGCCGTCGGAGCCGATCGCGACACTGCGGTCCCGGCGCAGATACCAGCCGGTCTTGTCAGTGCGCACTGTCGGGCCGGACAGCAGGCGGGCCTCCAGCGGTTGCGGAGCCAGGCCGGCCGCTGCAGCGGCGGCCAGGAAAGCGTCGATCAGGCGCTGGGCCCGGACCGCCTCGGCCCGGACGTCGCCGGCCGCCAGTTCCGCGCGCCGTGCCGCATCGTCCGCTCGTGCCATACCGCGATCGTACGAGCGCCGGCCGGAAAACTCACAGGAATCCTCTCAGCCTGGGTAGCGGCAGATCTCATGTGTCTTTCACCGCGGGACCGTAGACTCAGCCCAGCCCCGGGGAAAAGTGCATCCACCCCGGCAGCGGGTCAGTCTCCTACCGACCCGGGCACAGCCGGGGTTCCGTACGGATACACGAGGATGGTTGACGCTGGTGAGCACTACCCCGCCCGACGACGACGGCATCGGCATCTTCGCCGACGACCAGGCCGCTGACGGAGCCCCGGCGACCCCGCGCCGCGCGAAACGTCGCCGCTGGCCCAAGCGCCTGCTGATCAGCTTCATCGTGCTGGTCGCGGTCGTGGTCGCTGCCGGCGGTCTGTACGCGCTGTCGCTCGACCACAGTGTCAGCAGTAACCTCAAACGGGCCGACAACCTGCCTCCGGACTCGCCGACGGCAGCCGGCGAGAGTCCACGGCCGTCCAAGGCGAGCACCGACAAATCCCTGAATTTCGTCCTGATGGGTTCGGACAGCCGCGACGCCAAGAACATCCAGGACAACGCCCGTAGCGACACCTTGATGATCGTGCACCTGGACGCCGACCGGAAGGCCGTCTACATCATCTCCTTCCCGCGGGACATGTACGTCGACATTCCCGCCCACGGCAAGAACAAGATCAACGCCGCGTACGCCTTCGGTGGCCCGCAGCTGACCGTGTCGACGCTGGAGCAGCTGACCGGGGTCCGGATGGACCACGTCGCGCAGGTCGACTTCGAGGGCTTCATCAATCTGACCAACACCCTCGGCGGCGTCACGATCGACAACAGCTACGCCTTCAGCTCGCACGGTTTCACCTACCCCAAGGGCAAGATCACCATCCAGGGGCAGAAGGCGCTCTGGTTCGTCCGGGAACGGCACAGCCTGCCCAACGGTGACCTCGACCGCGCCGCGAACCAGCGCAAGGTGGTGCAGGCGATCATGGCCAAGGGTCTGTCCGGCGGAACGCTGACTAATCCGCTGAAATTCAACAGCTTCGTCTCCGGCGTCGCCGAGGACGTCACCGTCGACAACAGCCTCACCGACAGCGACATCCGCAACCTGGCGCTGTCGTTGCGGATGACGCCGTCGGACATCAAGCAGATCCAGGCACCGATCAGCGGCTTCAGTTCGGTCGCCGGGATCGGCGACGTGGACGTCGTCGACCAGGCGAAGATGGCCGTCCTGGCCAAGGACCTCAAGCACGACAAGCTGGCCGCCTATCTCAAGAAGTACCCGAAGTGATCCGCGCCCTGATGATCAGGCACCGGTGATCGCCGCTTAGGTTGGGTCGATGGAGTTCGTACGGGGACTGCGCCAGCTCTGGCGCTACCCGCTGTTCCGCCGGCTGTTCGCCGTCCGGATCGCCGCCCAGGCGGCCGATGCCGTGTTGCAGGTTGCGCTGGCGTCCTACGTACTCTTCTCGCCCGAACACCAACCGGACGCGGCGGCGATCGCCGGCGTCCTGGCGCTGACGCTGCTGCCGTTCTCGGTCCTCGGCCCGTTCGTCTCGGTCGTCCTGGATCGCGTCTCCCGCCGGCAGGTCCTGGTGATCACCGAGATCATCCAGTGCGTCCTTGGGCTCGGCCTGGCCGCGATCGTCTCCGGTGGTGTTTCCGACGGCGGCGAGAAAGTGATCTTCTACGGCGGTGTGCTGCTCGCGATGAGTCTGAACCGCTTCCTGCTCGCCGCCCTGTCGGCCTCTCTGCCGCACACGATCAATCCGGATGAGTATCTGGTCGCCAACTCCGTCGTCCCGACGGTGGGTCCGGCGGCGGTGATCATCGGCGGTGGCGTCGCTGCCGGCCTGCGGCTAGTGCTCGGCGGCCGGGTTTCCACCGGTACCGCCGATGCCGTGCTCTTCGCCCTGGCAGCGTGCGGCTTCCTCGTCGGTGCGATGCTGAGCCTGCGGATCGGTCGTACGCTGCTGGGTCCCGACGAGCAGAGTGAGCGGACCAGGGCCGCCGACGTCGTCCGGGGTCTCGGCGCCGCGGTGCGGCATCTCGCGCAGCGTCGGGAGGCCGGACTCGGACTGATCATGATCGGCCTGCACCGGATCCCGTACGGAGTGGTCACGGTGGCCACGATCCTGGTCTATCGCAACTACTTCCACACTGTCGGCGAGGTCAATGCGGCGATCGGGGAGCTCGGGGTCCTGGCGCTGGTCACCGGCATCGGCTTCGTGCTGGCGGCGGCGGTGACGCCGATCGTCCGGCACCGGGTCGGCGCCCGGTCCTGGATGATCATCTGCTTCGTCGGATCGGCCGTGCTGCAGACGTTTCCCGGTGCCACCTACACCCGGGCCGGCATCCTGGTCGCCGCCTTCCTGTGCGGTGTGCTGGCCCAGGCGATCAAGATCAATGTCGACACCTTCGTCCAGGCCCACGTCGACGACGACTTCAAGGGCCGGGTCTTCGTGATCTACGACATGATCTTCAACGCCGCCTTGGTGGCCGCGGCCGGCATCGGAGCCCTGGTACTGCCGGTCAACGGCCGATCGGTGCCGGTGCTGGTGATCATCAGCGGCTGCTATCTGATCACCGGCGTGATCTTCGCCCTGCTGGGCCGAGGGCTCGCCTGGGACCAGGGCGCCGAATCACTGTCGGGGCCGGCCCGGCAGCACCAGTGACAGACTGGCTGCCACCGCCGCGAACCCGACCGACCACCAGAAGGACACCTGGAACGCCGTCGCCGCTGCCGCGACGCTGTGCGCTCCCAGCAGAGCGTGCTGCAGGATCACCGCGAGCACGGCCGTGCCGAAGGCGCCGCCGACCTGGCTCGCGATCCGGCTGATGATGCTGGCATCCGGGATGTCAGCCCGCTCCAGGCCCCGGAAGGCCAGGGCCATCAACGGGATGGTCACCGCGCCGAGGCCGAGACCGCGGACGAACAGCGTGACCAGCAGCACCACCTCGTTGGTCGTGCCGCCGGCGAAGGCGAAGGGCAGTGTGCCGACGACGACAACGCCGAAGCCGATCACCGCCAGCCAGCGCGCGCCCATGGTGTCGGACAGCCGGCCGGCGATGTTGCGACTGACGAAGGTGCCCAGGCCCTGTGGGATCAGCATCAGGCCCGCCCCGAGTGCCGACATCCCTCGCAGCTGCTGGTAGTAGAGCGGCAGCAGCAACATCGCACCGTAGAGGGCGATGCCGGACAGGAAGAGCAGCAGCGACGACGAGGCCAGCGGCCAGTGGTCGAGCAGTCGGACGTTGATCAACGCCGCCTTGCGGCGCAGGCTCCAGCCGACGAAGGCCAGGATCAGGACCAGACCGCCGATCAGCGGGACCAGGACATCGGCTCGGCCGAAGCCACCGGCCTGGCTGCTCCGGCTGAGGCCGTAGAGCACGCCGACCAGACCGGGTGACACCAGGACGACACCGACCACGTCCAGCTTCGGCCGAGTCACCGGGCCGTCCTTGGGCAGCATCACCGCGGCCAGCACGACGCCAACGGCGCAGAACGGGACATTCACCCAGAAGAGCCACGACCAGTGCCAGTGATCAAGGATCAGGCCGCCCGCGACCGGGCCGAGCACGGGGCCGAGCACAGTCGGCAGACTGACCACCGACATGATCCGGCCGAGCCCGGCTCCCCCCGCGGCCTGCATGACCAGCGTGGTCATCAGGGGCAGCATGATGCCGCCGCCGATGCCCTGGAAGACCCGGAAGCCGATCAGGCTTGGCGCGTTCCAGGCGAAGGTGCACAGCACCGAACCGAGTCCGAAGATCACCAGGGCAATCAGCCACAGCCGCTTGATGCCGATCCGGCGCTGGGCCCAGCCGGCGATCGGGATCGTGACGCCGAGCGCCAGCAGGTAGCCGGTGCTGACCCACTGGATCGTCGCGACGCTGGTGTGCAGATCGGTCGCCAGCGTGTGTAGCGCCACAGCCACGATGGTGGTGTCGAAGACGACGGCCAGGCCGCCGACCAGGACGGCGATCACGACGCGGATCAGCGCCGGATCGAGTTTGGTCGGCTCCTGGACCTGCGCGGTCCCGGACATTGCCGCTCCTTCAGGTGCAGTCTTAGATACATACTGTCTCTTACTTGCAAGAGTAGCATAGGGAACACTGTGTCTCCTAAAGAATCTCCTGAAGAAGAGAAGCCGGTGCGGCGCCGCGGCGCCGCACTTGAGAACGCCCTCCTGGACGCTGCCTGGGAAGAACTGGCCGAGAAGGGTTACGACAGCTTCACAATCGAGTCAGTCGCGGCCCGGGCCCGCACCAGCCGGGCCGTCGTCTACCGCCGCTGGCCGTCCAAACCCGACTTCGTGATGGCCGCGATCGGCCACAGCGGCTTCCGGCTCCGGGTGGAAGTCGCCGACACCGGCAGCCTGCGCGGGGACATGGTCGAGATGCTGCGGTCGGCCAATCGCAACCGCGCACCGCTGGGGATCTTGATGTCGGCGCGGCTCGGTGCGTTCTACGCCGAAACCGGCAGGAGTTTCGCCGACCTGCGCGAGACCTACGTCGCCGGCCGTCGGACCGGTATCGACGAGTTGCTCGATCGGGCGGTCCGACGAGGCGAGGCGGATCCGGCCAGGCTCACGCCGCGGGTCCGCGGCGTGGCGCTCGACCTCTACCGGCACGAGTTGCTGATGACCAACCGACCGGTCCCCGACGAGGTGATCGAATCCATCGTCGACGAGGTGTTCATACCGCTCGTACGCCCGTCAGGATCCTCGCGTCAGGAACCTGACCGTCAGGAAGCTGACCCAACCGATGATTCTCCGACACCGGGCGCTGGATAGGCCCCCAGCAGCTCGAAGACCTCCGCGCGGATTGTCGCCAGCTCCTCCTCGTTGCCACGCCCGGCGGCCGCGATACCCCGGTCCAGCCACCCGGCGATGATCGGCATCTGATCGACCCCGATGCCACGGGAGGTAAGCGCCGGCGTACCGATCCGGAGACCGGACGGATCGAACGGCGGGCGGGGATCGTACGGAACGGTGTTGTAGTTGGTGACCAGCCCGGCCCGGTCCAGACCCTGCGCGGCGATCTTGCCGGGTACGCCCTTGGTCGTCAGGTCGATCAAGATCAGGTGGTTGTCGGTGCCGCCCGAAACCAGCTGGTAGCCGCGAGTGATCAACTCCGCGGCCAGTGCCTGCGCGTTGGCGACCACAGCGCGCGCGTAGTCGGCGAAGGGCGGCTGCGCCGCCTCGTGCAGGGCGACTGCGATGGCAGCAGTCGTGTGGTTGTGCGGACCGCCTTGCAGGCCGGGAAAGACGGCCCGGTCGACGGCCTTGGCGTGATCGTTGTCGGTCAAGATCATCGCGCCGCGCGGTCCGCGCAGGGTCTTGTGGGTGGTCGTGGTGATCACCGGGGCGTGCCCGACGGGACTCGGATGGGCCCCGCCGACCACCAAGCCCGCGATGTGGCCGATATCGGCTACCAGCACGGCGCCGACCTCCTGGGCGATCGCGGCGAATCCAGCGAAGTCGATCGTCCGCGGGATCGCCGTACCGCCGCAGATGAGGATCCTGGGCCGATGCTCCCGAGCAAGATCACGGACCTGATCGAGATCGATCCGGCCGGTGTCGCGCCGGACGTCGTACTGGACGCCTGTGAACCAGCGCCCGGTTGCCGACACCTTCCAGCCGTGGGTCAGGTGACCGCCCATCGGCAGCGACATCCCCAGTACGGCGTCACCGGGCTCGGCGAAGGCCAGGTAGACCGCAAGATTGGCGGGCGAGCCCGAGTACGGCTGCACGTTGGCATGATCGACTCCGAACAGTCGTTCGGCACGGGATCGGGCCAGCCGCTCGATCTGGTCGATCACCTGCTGGCCCTCGTAGTAGCGCCGGCCCGGGTAGCCCTCGCTGTACTTGTTCTGCAGCACCGTTCCGGAGGCTCGCAACACAGCGGCCGACACATAGTTCTCGCTCGGGATCAGTCGCAGCGTCCGCGATTGGAGCTGCTCCTCGCGGGCCACCAGGTCCGCCAGCTGCGGGTCGGCTGCAGCCAGCGCGTCCCCGGCGATGCCGGCCGGATCGATCTCGGTTGTGCTGATCATGGGACTTCCCTCCGTACGAATTCGTGCGGATCGGGGCCCAGGCGGCGGCTCGCGAATCTCGATGGTTCGGGTGGTCGCTTCCTCGGGGTGATCTCCCCGCTTCGCCAGTCACGACCGCTCGGATTCTCGCTGCTGATCTCGGAGCCGATCCTAACCCTCGATCCGTGTTTTCGAGCGATGTCAGATTGTCTGCAGGCTGAGCTCGATCACGTCGTCGGATCATCACGGCATCGGGTCGTTTCGTCGACAGATATCCAGGGCTGGCACCGCTGGTCACCCACGGATTCGAACATAGAGCTCAACGCGCGCAGTGTGTTGGCTGTCACCCGGACCCCGATGTTGGCCGAGGACCTCGCCGGCAGCCTGGGTGTGAGATCGGGATGAACCCGGATCGCGGCGGGCCACCCGGGCAGTCCAGCCCCGACAACCTCGGACCACTGACCCGGCGCGAACACCGGCACAAAACCTTCGGACACATCAACGTCCGTCAGCCCGACCCCGACACACGAGTCTGGAAAGCCAGCTACGGACGCGTCCTGATCGTCAACCCCTCCAGCACCTACGACCTCGGCACCGGCAACCTCGCCCGCACACTCCGGGACGCCCTCAACCAGGAACCACCGCGCAATGGACCCGCGACCCAGATCCCCAGCCGGACATCCCCGAATCGGAAAGCCTGCTCGAGGCCATCGTCCGAAAGCACCTCGGACTGATCGCCTGAACTCGCAAGCGATCTTGCGACACCTCGGGTTGCACATGATCGCGTCAGGGCAATGCTGTGGTTTGCTGGCGCTATGCAGCGTCGCCGATCCTTCCCCCAGCGATCCCTCCGCTCCGTCGGGCGCACCGCTCTGATCGCCACCGTGCTGATCACCGCCGGCGTGGTCGCCGCGCCCATCCCGGCCGTTGCCGACCCGGGTGATCCGCCACCGGCGTCGCCGAGCGGTTCGGCCTCCCCCAGCCCGAGCCCCTCGCCGAGCCCGACGCCCAGCAGCCCGGCACCCAGCAGCCCGGCACCCAGCAGCCCGACGCCCAGCAGCCCGGCACCTAGCACCGCCACGCCGAGTTCGGCCAGGCGGAACGGGCCCATGATGAAGGCCCAGGCCAGTTCTCCGACACCCAAGACCAGCTCGGCGAAACCGCAGGCCCAAGCCCAGGCGTCCACGTCCCGCAGCGTCTCGCTCACGGTCAAGTCGGTCGGTGGCCCGGTCTCCGGCCAGTTCTTCGAGGACATCGGCAGCTTCAACTTCTCCGGCACGGCCGAGCCGGTTCGCAGCGGCCAGCGGGTCGAGATCTGGTATTACGGTGCCGACCACGCGTGGCACCGAGTCCGCAGCACCAGCACCAACAGCGCCGGCCACTACAGCGTCTCCAAGCCGGTCACCGTGGCGGCCGTACGGCAGTTCCGAGCCACTCTCGGCGGCAGTCCGGCCTCGTCCTCGACGGTCAAGAGCGGCGTGGTCAAGGTGACCGTCCACAACGCCAAGGTCACGATCACCAAGCCGAAGTCGACCGTCGATTCCCTGAAGAACCCGACCGTCTCCGGCTCGATCTATCCCGCAATGTCCGGCGTGCTGGTGCACTTCCAGGTCCGCCGCTCCAACGGCGGCTGGCACGACAAGGCGACTGCCAAGACCAAAGCCGGCGGCAAGTTCTCCTTCACCTTCACGACCGGGAACTCCCTACTGCGCGGCTACTCCGTCCGCGTCCGCCGCTGGGACTCCCGCGGTCAGAGGTGGGAGACCAGCGGTGCCGCGCCGATCAAGCGGGTCAAGGTCCTCAATGCCCAGGTGAGCCAGACGACGCGGGGGATGGTGGCCGACACCTACCGCTCCGGTTGCCCGGTCGGCCCGTCCAAACTGCGCACCATCCGGATGAACTACTACGGCCTGGACAAGAAGATGCACCGCGGCGTGCTGATCGTTGCGGCCGGCCGGGTGAAGTCGGTCGAGGCATCGTTCAACACCGCGCTCAAGGCCGGCTTCCGGATTCGCCGGATGGTCAATCCCGATCACTGGGGCGGTAGCGACACCAAGCAGATGGAGGACGACAACAGCTCGGCCTTCAACTGCCGCAAGGTCACCGGCAACCCGTACGCCCAATCGCCGCACAGCTACGGCATCGCGATCGATGTCAACACCCGGGAGAATCCGTACCACGCCGCCAACGGCAAGTGGTATCCCACAAGTGGAAAGTCCTACATCAAGCGGACGCCGTATCGCCAAGGCATGATCACCAAGAGCAGTTCGCTGAACAAGGCCTTCCGCAGCCATGGCTACTTCTGGGGCGGCCTGTGGAGCCCGGGCACCGATTACCAGCACTTCGAGTACGACAAGTGATCACCCCGGGCACGCGTCGACGCGCAGCCGCCGGAGCCGCGGCGCTGATCGCGGGCGGCGTGCTGCTGGTCGGCTGCCAGAACGATCAGCCGAATCCCGGGCCGTCACCGTCACTGGGCACCTCCGGACCGGCGACCACGGCAGCAGCGTCGCCCTCGGCTCCGGCCTCACCGACGAGCACGGGCTCCGGCGCGACCAAGGGTCCGGCACCCGAGCCGACGACCACCAACACGCTGCCCCCGCCGAAGGCGCCGACAGCACCGGCCAAGAAGACATCGGGAAAGCTGACCAGCAAGGATCTCCCGGTCCCGGCAGGCTGGAAGCCGGTGGCCCGGGCGGGCGGCGCCGACGACGGCTACCTGGGCAACGGCACCTGGACCCATGCCCGGGATCCGCGGTATGCGGCCCAGGCGGTGATCACGATCGGCTGCGGCTCGATCACTCGCGACGACTACACCGATCCGATCCACGTCCTGGAAGGGACGTACGGACGCAAGGGCGCGGAGGACTCCCAGCCCGGGGTGGGCGACGTGCTGCAGTTTCGGACCGCGGCGGATGCCGAGCTCTTCTACCAGAAGTATCTCCAACAGGTGCGCGACTGCAGCGACCCCGGGGGCGAGGTGTACGCCAAGATCATCAGCACCGAACCGGGGCTGATCGATCAGCGGGTCTACGACGGCTCGACCGACTGGACCGAGGTGGCCGAGCTCGACGGGGACCGGGTCACCTTGATCATTCTGACCGACCCCGGGCACAAGATCACCGAGTCGGCCTCGAGAAGGCTGCTGGCCAAGATCGGCAAGTGATCAACCGGTCTGGCGGTCAGTGGCCGCGGGCGGCCCACCAGGACAGCAGCGCCTCGCGGGCGCCATCCTCACCCAGCGGCCCGTTGTCGATCCGCTGCTCCAAGAGATGCTTGTAGGCCTCGCCGACCTCGCGGCCCGGAGCGATGCCCAGGATCTGCATGATCTGGTTGCCGTCCAGGTCCGGGCGCATCGCCTCCAGTTCCTCCTGCTTGGCCAATTCGTCGATTCGCCACTCCAGTTCGTCGTAAGCACGGCGCAGCCGGTCCGCCTTGGCGACGTTGCGGGTCGTACAGTCGGCGCGGGTGAGCATGTGCAGTCGCTCAAGTTGATCACCGGCGTCGCGGACGTAGCGCCGTACCGCCGAGTCGGTCCAGACGCCGTCACTGCCCGCCTCGCCGGCATAGCCGTGGAAGCGCAGGTGCAACTCCACCAGCTTGGCCACCGCATCGATCTCGTCGTTGGAGTAGCGCAGCGCCTTCAATCGCTTGCGCACCATCTTGGCGCCGACCACGTCATGGTGGTGGAAGGTGACCTTGCCGGCCGCCTCGAAGCGGCGGGTGCGCGGCTTGCCGATGTCGTGCAGCAGGGCCGCCAGCCGGTTGATCAGATCCGGCTGGTGGTTGCGGGCCTTCTCCAGATCGATCGCCTGCTCCAGCACGATCAGGCTGTGCACGTAGACGTCCTTGTGCCGATGGTGCTCGTCGCGCTCCAGCCGCAGCGCGGGCAGCTCCGGGATGAAGATCTCGGCCAGTCCGGTACGGACCAGCAGGTCGAGGCCGACCCGGGGATGGTCGGTCAGCAGCAGCTTGGAGAACTCGTCGCGGATCCGCTCGGCGGACACGATCGACAGCCGGCCGGCCAGCTCGGTCATCGCGGCGATCAGTTCCGGATTCGGCACCAGCCCGAGCCGGGCGGCGAAACGAGCGGCCCGCAGCATCCGCAGCGGGTCGTCGCTGAAGGACACCTCCGGCTCCGAAGGGGTCCGCAGCCGCTGCTCGACCAGATCGTCCACGCCGCCGTACGGGTCCACGAAGCGGTGGTCGGGCAGCGACAGCGCCATTGCGTTCACTGTGAAGTCCCGGCGGACCAGATCGCCGTCGATGGTGTCGCCGAACTCGACGATCGGCTTGCGGCTCTCCGGATCGTACGCGTCCGCGCGGAAGGTGGTGATCTCGACCTGGTGATCGCCGATCTTGCCGCCAATGGTGCCGAATTCGCGGCCGACCGTCCAGATCGTGGTGGTCATGCTCCGCAGCAGTCGCTCGATATGGTCCGGCCGGGCCGATGTGGTGAAGTCCAGGTCGTGACCGACCTGACCGAGCAGCGCGTCACGGACCGTCCCGCCGACCAGGTACAGCTGGTGACCGGCCTCGGTGAACAGTCGGCCCAACCGGTCGATCACCGGCAGGTCGTTCGCCAGCCGTTCGACGGCCTGCTGCTGGGCGGCAGTCAGCGTGACGGCACGCCGCGGACGCGACTCCGATCGGGGACCCTGGCTGCTCTGAGGCACAACGGACGAGTTTAGTCGAGTCGCACTCGGGCCGCCCACCGTCGGCTGCCGATGCCGGCCGGCACCGGCGGAGGACCCGGCCGGCGAGGATCCGGCCGATTACAATCACCGAGTGCGAGACGGGCGCTGGTCGGAGTCCGGGCGACATGTCGCCCGCCGATTCCCGGCGACCCGATTCCCGGCGCCGCCCCGACGCCGGCTGATCCTGATTCGTCGACCTGCGGCCGTGCTGCTCGCTCTGCTCGTCGGCCTGCTGCTGAGCCTTCCGGTCGGGCTGTCGGCCATCCCGACGGCGGCCGCGGACGACAGCACCGAGGTGACCATCCAGCTGACCAGGCTCACTCCCTCGATCGTCCGGCCGGACTCGACCATCGTGATCCAGGGCCGCGTCACCAATGTCAGCAAGCGCTCGCTGGTGCGGCTGCAGGCGGCGATCTGGCGCAGCCTGACACCGCTGACAACCCAGGCGCAGTTGCAGCAGGCCAATGAGTCCGCGCCGACCGACCCCGAGGGCGAACGGATGTACAGCGCCGACACGCCCGACGCGTACCAGGATCTCTACACCGCGGCACATCCCGAACTCGGACCCGGCCAGTCGCGTACGTTCACCGTCCGGGCCACGGCCGCCGACTTCTTCGCGCCCGGCTCGCCCCAGACCGGCGTCTATCTGGCGGGCATCCAGGTCCGCGAGAACGGCGTGCAGACTGTCGGCCGCGCCCGTACCCTGCTGCCGGTTTCTGTCGGAACCTTGAGCGCCGACGGGCTGCTGCCCGGACAGGCGAGCATCGGCAGCACCACTCTGGTCGAATTGACCAGTACGCCGTCGATGTCGCGGCCCGGCGTCTTCGTCGACGATTCACTGGCCGACGAGGTCGCGCCCGGCGGTCGGCTGGACGCGCTGCTCATCGCGGCCGAACAGCACGGCGCCAGCTATGCCGTCGACCCCGACCTGATCGCCGAGCTCGAGGCGATGCGATCGGGTTACAAGGTCACTGACTCCGGCGGGCACACGACTGCGGGCACCGGCGCCTCGTACGCAGCCGCCTGGCTGAACCGGTTCCGTACCATGCAGGCCGATCACGACGGCTTCCAGATCCTCTACGCCGACGCCGACCTGACGGCGATGGTGCACGCCGGCCGACTGGACCTGATCAAACGCGGTCAGCGTGCGGCGGCGCAGGTGGCCGACACCAAGGGCCTGCCGTTGCTCGTGACGCCGGCCGACGGTGTCGCCGACCGGAGCGCGCTGCAGGCAGCGACCGAGTTGCACGCTCGCGCGGTGCTGCTGGCCGACACCACGGTGGACGGGCTCGGCCCGGTGGTCCGGGTGCCCGGCGGCCCGCTGGTGCTGAGCTATGACACCGAGACCGCCGGCGGCGGACCGGGCCCGGATCCCCGCGACACCGAGGTCCAGGTCCGGCAGGCGTCACTGTCCGACAGTTTCATCACCTCGATCAGCGGGCGGCCGAGCAGCAGCCTCGGCCGGCTCCGGGTCGTGACCCAGGCAGGCGAGGCGGGCGGCGAGAGCGCCGCGCTGTCAGCGCCCTGGCTGTCGGCCCGCAGCGCCTACGACCTGCTGAACAACACCCCGGCGGAGTTGCAGGGCGACCCGCTCTACCCGGCCGGCGACGCCGGTCAGGAGCCGACCCACCACCAGCTGGACAGGATCACCGACCTGGCCCAGAACCTCACCACCTACCAGAACCTGGTGGTCAACAGCTCCGGTCTCGCCGACCAGGCCGACCAGGCGGTCGCGCGAGCGATCAGCCAGGCATGGCGCGGGCAGCGCCGGCCGATGGCCGCGTTCGTCCAGAGCCAGCAGCTGCTGCTCCGGGACACCTCGGGCAGGTCGCTGTCGCTGAGTGCATTGACGACCGGTGCGGCGATCCGCCTCGACAGCAGCCCGCAGGTCACCCTGACCGGCTCATCGGCGGGCGTACCGGTGACGATCATCAACAACCTCGACATACCCGTTCGGCTACAGCTGCTCGGCCAGTCGCCCAACCAGTCGCGACTGCGGATCAGCAACGTCCCGGCCTCGAAACTCGGCGTCAACGGTGTCATCGGCGCCGGCGCCAAGATGCCCGCCCAGGTCCCGACCCGGGTGGACGCCAACGGCGCGATGACGGTCACCCTGCAGCTGGCCACACCGGGCGGCGAGCTGATCGGGCCGAAACATCAGTTGCGGGTCAACGCCACTCAGGCCGGCATGATCGGCTGGATCATCGCAATCGCCTCCGGCATCGTGCTGCTCGGCACCGTGGTGCTGCGGATCCGCCAGGTGGCGCGGGAGCGCGGCGACCAGCCGGACGAGGACGACGACCTGGATGAAGATCAACCCGACCAAGATCAACCCGACCAAGATCACCAGGAACACGATCGTGATCACGACCTGAGCCCGGGCGTGTCGCATGGCTGAATCGGCGACTGAGGCGACGACCACGGGCTCGTCCTCACGGCTGGTGTCCGCGACCGCCCTGATGGCGGCCGGTACCGGCGCCTCCCGGATCCTCGGCTTCGTCAAAGCGGCCCTGGTGATTGTTGCTCTGGGCAATGGCAGTCGACAGGGCGACATGCTGTCGATCTCCCAGACAGTGCCGCAGGCGATCTATCTGCTGCTTGCCGGAGGCGTCCTGAACACGGTCTTCGTGCCACAGATCGTGCGAGCCATGAAGGAGGACGAGGACGGCGGCGAGGCATACATCAACCGGCTGCTCACCCTCGGACTCTCCGCGATCGGGATCATCACCATCGGGGCCACCCTGCTGGCACCGGTGGTCATGGGTGACATCTACATCAACCCGAAGTGGAAGGTGCCCGAACTCAGCGGGCAGTTCGACTCGATCATCCTGCTCAGTTACGTGATGCTGCCGCAGATCTTCTTCTACGGCATGTATGTGATGGTCGGGCAGGTGCTCAACGCCCGCGGCCGGTTCGGGCCGATGATGTGGGCGCCGATCGCCAACAACATCGTCGGTATCGCGTCCCTGCTGCTCTTCCAGATCATCTGGCATGGCCACCGCGACACGGGCGCCGCGTTCACCACCGGCCAGATAGCAGTGCTGGGGCTGGGAACGACGCTGGGCATCGTGGCGCAAGCGGTCATCCTGGTCCCCTACATGCACCGCGCCGGCTATCACTTCCGGCCGCGTTTCGACTTCCGCCACAGCGGCCTGGGTCGGGCCGGACACGTGGCCAAGTGGACCGTCGGCTACATGATCGTCACCCAGCTGGCGCTGGTCGTCGTCACCCGGCTGGCCAACGGTGCGACCGTGGGCGGCCACGGCGCCGGCTGGAACGTCTACTCCAACGCGAACCTGATCTTCATGCTGCCGCACTCACTGATCACGGTGTCGCTGACCACCGCGATGCTGCCGTCGACGTCGCGGCTGGTGGTTGCGGGCGACCTGGCCGGCGCCCGGGACGAGGCCATGCGCACGATGCGGCTCGCCGTGACAGCACTCCTGCCAGCGTCCGTCGCGTTCCTCGCACTCGGGTTTCCGATCGCCCACGCGCTCTTTGGCCTCGGCAGAGGCGCGACCGGCTGGCCACTGGTCGCGTGGACTCTGATGGCGTTCGCCGTCGGGCTGGTCCCGTTCACCCTGCAATACATCTGCCTGCGGGCGTTCTACGCGCTGGAAGACACCAGGACGACCTTCTTCGTACAGATCCTGATCGCCTCGGTCAATGTCGCCGCAGCGCTGGCCTTGGTGCTGCCCTTCCACAGGCCGAACTGGGTGGCACCGGGCCTGGCACTGGCCTACGCGTTCGCTTATATCGTCGGCCTCGGTGTCTCCTTCCACCAGCTCGGCCGCCGGCTGCCCCGCCTGCGCGGGGCAGACATCGCCCGGCACTGCCTGCGCGTGCTGATCGCGGTGCTACCAGCGGGCCTGGTCGCGTACGGCATCGTCCGGGCGGTCGGGCTGTGGTCGTCCTCGTACCCGGCGACCCTCCTAGCCCTGGCTGCCGCCGGGATCATCGCGGTCGGGATCTACCTCGGCCTGGCCCGGGTGCTGCGGATCGACGAGATCAACCAGATCGTCAACACCGTGCTCCGCCGTGGAGTCCGGCGCCGGCCGGCAACTCCGGGGACTCGTTCCGGGGCCGTCGATATCGATTCCAAACCTTCCGGCGGTTCCGGGGTGCCGGATTGGGCGGATTCTGGCACCATCGATCAGGGAGCGGTGCCGAGCTTCGAGGACGAAGCGTCGGTTTCCACCCGGATCAGTCAGCGCATCAACATCCCAGCGGGGCAGCAGCATATGGCGGGCGGTCAATACGAACAGGCAGCCGGGATGGCGCCTGGACGGATCGACGAGCCCTCGGCCGAACAGACGGCCGAATTCAGCCTCGACGAACTGCGCGACGACCGGACCAGCCAGTTCCGCGCGACTCCCCCGCCGGTCAGTGCCGCCGTCCCGGACGCGGCCGAAGCCTCTGCGGGATCGAACCCACCTGCCGGCCCGGGTCCCCATGACTCGGGTCCCCATGACTCGGGTTCGGCTGACTCGGGTTCGGCTGACTCGGGTTCGGCTGACTCGGGTTCGGCTGACTCGGGTTCCGATCACCTGAGCGCCGGCGCCGTGCTCGCACAGCGCTACCGGCTGGAGGAACTGCTGGCCGGCGCGGGCGGACCCGGAGAAGCGTCTGCGACGGTGTGGCGGGCATTCGACCAGGTCCTGAGCCGTTCGGTCGTGATCCACCTGTTGCCACCCGACGACAGTCGCGGACCGGCACTGCTGGCTGCCGGTAGGCGGGCTGCCGGCGCCACCGACTCGCGGTTCCTGCGCGTGCTGGACGCCGTCGAGGAAGGCGGCCGGACGGCGGACGGGCGGATCGTCGGCAGCTACATCGTCTCCGAGTACGCCGAGGGTCAGTCCCTGGAGGCGATGCTGGCATCTGCCCCGCTGACCGGTCTGGAGTCGGCGTGGGTGGTTCGCGAGCTCGCCGACGCGCTGAGCGGCGCACATGCCCGCGGCCTCTTCCACCGGCGTCTGGTGCCGGATCTGGTGATCATCACCCCGGCTGGCAACGTCAAGCTGGTCGGTCTGCTGATCGAGGCCGCGTTGCGCCCGGACGAGTACCCACGGACCGATCCCGGTGCCGACACGCTCGAGGCGACCGACGTCACCGACCTCGGCCGGATGTTGTACGCCTGCTTGGTGGCCCGCTGGCCCGGCGGCGGCGTCGACGATCTGCCGTGCGCGCCGGCCGCTACCGGCACCGCCGCCGACAGCGGCCACCCGTGGCTCACTCCCCGGCAGGTGCGCCACGGGGTTTCTCCCGCGCTGGATCGGATCTGTGACCAACTGCTCAGCCCGGTGCCACGGCAGCGCGCACCGCGGATCACCACCGCTGCCTCCCTGGTCGGCGAGCTGGACCGGATCCTGGGGACCGCGGACGCGACCGGCGACCTGGAACGGCGGCTGCGCCATCCGCAGCCGAGCGTGCTGGACGAGGATCCGGACGGCGCCGGATTCGTACCGCCGCAGCCGGAGGCCGAGCCGTACGCGTTGATCGAGCGCAACGGCAGCATCGCTGCCGGGACCAACACCTCCGACCGGGCCGCGACGCCGCAGAGCCCGAACCGGTTGCCGATCGACCCGGAGAAGCAGCGCTCGGGACCGCGGCGCTGGGTGTGGTTCCTGGTGATCGCACTGTTGGTGGCGGCGCTGGCGGTCACAGTCATCACCGCGCACGGTCTCGGGCCGGCAAGCCCGCTGCGGCAGGCCGGCGAGGCCGCGAAGAAGAAGGCCGGCAAGCCGAGCGCGGCCCCGCAGGCGAACCAGCCGCTGACGATCGCCACCGCCCACGACTTCGATCCGGCCAAGGGCAATCCGCCCCAGGGCGGCAACGGCCAGGAGAATCCGAATCTGGTCAAGTACGCCTACGACGGCAACAAGACGACCGACTGGCACACCCTGAGCTACATCGGCAGCCCGAAGTTCGGGCTTCTGAAGAAGGGCGTCGGGATCGTCTTCGACCTCGGCTCGGCCAAACCGGTCAGCGAAGTGAAGGTGCAGCTGACCGGCAACGGCACCGATCTGCAGCTGCGGGTGCCGCGGACCGACCCGGCGAGCACCGACGACGCCGATATGGAGAGTCTGAAGAGCTGGCGTACGGTTGCCCAGCAGGAGGGGGCCGGGTCCTCGGCCACCCTCAAACCTGACGAGCAGATCCAAACCCGCTATGTGCTGGTGTTCCTCACCTCGCTGCCGAAGGAGGGAGCCAACTACCGCGGCGGGATCTACGAGGCTGAGGTTCTGTCGTGACGCCACCGCCCTCAACGGCCGGGCTGCCCGCCGCAGGCAGTCCGTCTGCCGGGGACGCCTCGACAGCGGTGGCGCACCAGCAGAGCACGCATCGGGCCGAGCATCGGCATCCGCCGCGGACGCCGGCTGAACTGGATCGCGCGGCCGGACCCCTGGCCGAACTCTCCGACGAGGAGCTGCTCTCCGCCCACGTTGCCGGCAATCCGCTGGCCTTCTCGGTGCTGGTGTCCAGGCACCGGGACCGGATGTGGGCCGTCGCACTGCGGACGATGCGCAATCCGGAGGACGCAGCCGACGCTCTGCAGGACGCCTACATCTCGGCCTTCCGACGAGCGGGAAGCTTCCGCGGCGACTCGCAGGTGACGACCTGGCTGCACCGGGTCGTCGTGAACGCATGTCTGGACCGGCTGCGTCGCAACAAGGTCCGCGCCGCCGATCCCTTGCCCGACGATCCGGACCGCGCCGAGGAACTGGCGGCCCAGACCGACACGGTCGACCCGGTGGTGGCCAACGAGGAGCGGGCCGACATCGCCGCCGCTCTGCAACAACTGAATCCGGACCAGCGGGCAGCGCTGGTGCTGGTCGACATGGAGGGCTATTCGGTCGACGAGGCGGCCCGGATGCTCGGCTGCGCTGCCGGCACCGTGAAGAGCCGCTGTGCTCGGGGCCGCGCCAAGCTTGTCCCGTTGCTGAAACATCTGCGCGAACCCGAGACCTGGGAACCGGATGAGGATCTGCGACGTCCAACCCGCAACGGAGGAGCCGCAAGCTCGTCGGCTGCGATCAGTGGGGAGGTGTCGTCGTGAGCACGGATGCGGGGCAGCCACCCCGAGCCGACGAGCATGTCGAGCAGAACGGCCGCGGCGATCACATCGGCCTCGAGGAGCTGGCCGATCGCAGCGAAGACCTGCTGAGCCCGGAGCGTACGGCCGAGATCGATGCCCACCTGGCCGGATGCGACCAGTGCCGGTCCGATGCCGCTGCCCTGGCCGAGGTGCAGGGGCTGCTGGCTGACGCCCCGGCAACGTCGATGCCGGACGACGTGTTCGCCCGGCTCCAGGAGACCATCGAGGACCAACAACGGGGGCGGGCGAGTGAGCAGTCCCGGCACGCCACCGGCAACCACCCCGGGCCGAGCCGTTCGATCGGCGGCCATTCCCCCTATGTCGACGACCTGGGTCACCCCAACATCAGGGGTGGTGGCCGGTTTCCCAAGCCGAACATCGCCGAGCACTTCACCGAGACCAAGCACAGCCGGCGGAGCCTGCGGACCCGGTTCGCCGGCGGCGCGGTCGCGGCCGCGTTGCTCGCCTCCGGGGCAGGCTTCGGCGGCTATGTGCTCAGTGCGGCGTCCGGGGCGAACGAACCTCCGAACGACCAGCCGATCGTGGCCACCGACACCGAGTCACTGGCGTCCTCTGCCGCCTCCGCCGCCGCCAGCGACCTGGACGCCTACCGCTTCACCAAGGCCTGGCGATGCGCCCGAGAGGTGACCGACGGCAAGATCACCGGAATCCGGTCAGCCGTCCTGAAGGGCGAACCGGGCTACCTGGTTTTCCTGGAGTCCGGCCCGAACAAGCACGCCGTCTTCATCACCGGCTGCGACTCCGGCGATCCCACCGCCGGACCGACGGTCCACTTCTAGGAGCGACACGCGGCACGGATCAGTGATTATGTGACCCCTCGGCGGGACTAGGACCTGATGTGCTCGATGAGCGCGGTCGTGGAGATCGACGGGGTCCGGGGAAGGTAGACGACCTTGGCCAGGTCCGAGCAGAAATCGAACTTGCCCGCCCAGTCGTCGCCCATCACCAAGACATCGGCGTCATATTGGGTCAGGTAGTCGCGCTTGAGCTCCAGGCTCTCCTCGACGAAGACCTGGTCGACCGACTTGAGGTTGGAGACCAGCTCCAGTCGCTCGTCCTGGCTGAAGACCGGGTTGCGGCCCTTCTTGGAGAAGTTCAACGCATCCGAGGAGACTCCGACGACCAGCCGATCACCGAGCTCGGCGGCCCGATTCAGCACACGGATATGTCCGACGTGCAGCACGTCGAACGTTCCGAAGGTGATGACAGTTGTCTCAGCCATTGCGGCACTCCTTCATTTCCGGACCGCTCCAACCCTACGTATTGTCACCTACGCGATCCCAAATCGTCGCCATTTCGTACGCTCCCGGACATGGGAAACGGCGGCCGCACGGCGGCCGGCCCGAGGCGGAATACCAGTCGCCGGCACCGGGTTGCACGACGTACAGGCGGTCGTCCCGGCGGGTAGGGTGAGCCGGGTCCGGGCAGTTCGGCCGGCCGAAGGTAATCGGAAGGAGTTCGATGGGCAGCGAGATTAGCGACGTCATCATCGTCGGAAGCGGTCCGGCCGGTTACACGGCTGCCATCTACGCGGCGCGCGCGGAATTGCGGCCGCTGGTGTTCGAGGGTTCGATCACCGCGGGTGGAGCGCTGATCAACACCACCGAGGTGGAGAATTTCCCCGGCTTCCCGGAGGCTGTCATGGGGCCGCAGCTGATGGGCCAGATGCGCGATCAGGCGGAGAAGTTCGGCGCCGAGCTGGTGACCGACGACATCGTCGCGATGGACCTGACAGGCGACATCAAGACGGTCACCGACAGCGACGGCACCGAGCATCGGGCGAAGACCGTGATCCTGGCGATGGGGTCGGCCTACCGCAAACTCGGTCTGCCCGACGAGGACCGGCTCAGTGGTCACGGCGTGTCGTGGTGCGCGACCTGTGACGGCTTCTTCTTCCGCGAGAAGGACATTGCCGTGGTCGGCGGCGGCGATTCCGCGATGGAGGAGGCCACCTTCCTGACCCGGTTCGGCCGCACCGTCACCATCGTGCACCGGCGCGACGACCTGCGTGCCAGCAAGATCATGGCCGATCGCGCCAAGAACGATCCCAAGATCAGTTTCGCCTGGAATTCCGAGGTGTCGGCGATCAACGGCACCGACTCGGTGCAGTCGATCACGCTGACCGACACGGTCACCGGGGCGCAGCGCGTGCTGGACGTGTCCGGCCTGTTCGTGGCGATCGGTCACGACCCGCGGTCGGAGCTGGTCCGCGGGCAGGTCGATCTGGACGCCGAGGGTTACGTGCTCACCCAGGGCCGCAGCACCCGGACCAATCTGGCCGGCGTGTTCGCCTGTGGCGACCTGGTGGATCACACCTACCGGCAGGCGATCACAGCCGCCGGCAGCGGTTGTTCCGCGGCGCTGGACGCCGAGCACTTCCTCGCCGATCTCGCCGATGCGGCCACCCTGGCCGAGCCGGCAGTGGTCGGCTGATCCGGCCGACGCCGCCGCATCTCACCCGCACTTCAGACCGTCACACTTCACATAAGGGGAGCAACTATGGGTGCAGTCACCGATGTCACCGACGCCGACTTCGAGGAGCGCGTACTCAAGTCCGACAAGCCGGTCATGGTCGACTACTGGGCCGACTGGTGCGGCCCGTGCAAGCAGGTCAGCCCGATCATCGAGGAGCTGGCCCAGACCTACGGGGACAAGGTCGACTTCGTCAAGATGGACACCAACGTGAACCCGGTGACGCCGGCCAACAACCACGTCCTCGGCCTGCCGACCATCCAGGTATATGTCGGCGGCGAGCTGGTGAAGGCCTTCAAGGGCGCCAAGTCGAAGTCGGTGCTGAAGGGCGCCATCGAGGAATACCTCTGATCATTTGATCAGGCGCGTGCCTGATCACGAGCCTTCTGGATCCTTCTCGATCACGAACCTTCGAGCTGGACGGTCATCTGCTGTTGCTGGCCATCGCGCAGCAGGGTGATCCGGACCCGATCGCCGATCGACGACGTCACGGCCAGGTGGGCCAGGGTGTCCGGGCCGAGTTGGCCGACGCCCTGGACGGCGATCACCACGTCGCCGACCTGGATGCCCGCCTTGTCAGCAGGGCCGCCCGATTCGACCGAGGTGACCGCCAGTCCGAGTTCGACCTGTCCGGATGAGTTGGTGCGGGTCACCGGTGAGGTGCCCATCCCGAAGCTCGGGTGACTGACCCGGCCGTTCTTGATCAGGTCCTCGGTGATCACTTTCGCCACCGTCTCCGGCACGGCGAATCCGATTCCGACACTGCCGCCACCGCCCGTGCCGTTGGCGTCGGGGACGGTCGCAATGGCGGTGTTGATACCGACCAGGTCGCCAGCACAGGTCACCAGCGCTCCACCGGAGTTGCCGGGGTTGATCGACGCGTCGGTCTGCACCGCCCCAGCCAGGACCGTACTGCTGTTCTCATCCACCGGCACCGGGACGTCCCGGCCGAGAGCGCTGATCACGCCGCTGGTGATCGTTCCGGAGAGTCCGAGCGGCGCGCCGGCGGCGACCACCGGCTGGCCGACGATCAGCCCGTCGGAGTCACCCCATGCGACGGTCGGCAGGCTGCCACCCCCCTGCAGACGCAGGACGGCGATATCGGTGGCCGGGTCTCGGCCGATCAATTCCGCCGATCGTTGCGAGCCGTCGTCCAGCGTCGCCTCGATCCGGCCACCGTCGGCTCCGGCTGCGATCACATGGTTGTTGGTCACCACGGTGCCGTTGCGGTCGATGATCACCCCGCTGCCCGTGCCGGAACCTCCCGAGCCGCTGACGGCGATGGTCACCACCGCCGGCAGCACCTTGGCGGCCACCTCGGACACCTGGCACGCGGTCGGCGAGGTCGCTGATCCCGATGACTTGGTGGTGATCAAGCTGCCGACCACGCCGCCGACGATCCCGGCGATCAACAGCGCCGCAACCGACTGCGCAACGACCAGGCCGCGCGGCCACGACGTCGGTGTCACTGGCGGCCTCGGACCTGACGACTCAACCATCTGACCTCACTCAGCGGGGGAGGGCCAACTGAATCAACCTGATCGGATCTGTGATGAATCTAACAGGTCGCCGGACTCAGAGCGTCGCCGGTCCAGCGGCGGGCTCACCGGCGCCACGCCCGAAGGTGAACGCCCTGATGACCGCCGCAACTCCGGTCACGACCAAGCCGATGGCGGCGAAGATGATCAGCCACCGGGCCGTCCACCCCGGCACCGCCAGGACCACGATGCCGGCCAGGATCGACACCATGCCGAAGATGATCGCCCAGGTCCGCGACTGTGCCCGTCCCGACTCGACGATCGCCATGATCCCGTCGAGGATCCAGCCGATGCCGGCGAACAGCACAATGATCAGCAACAACGTCGCCGCAGCGACCGCGGAATCCCGGAGGATGATCAGCCCGGTGATCACTAGCAGCGCACCGAAGAGAATCCCGAGGACACGGTGCTGACCCCCCGGCAGCCGGCCGAACGCACCGAGCCAGATCCGCATCATGCCCGCCACCAGGAAATTCACCCCGAGCAGGATCGCCGCCAGTTGGAGGGTCCGGCCGGGGATGACGAAGAGCAGGATTCCGAGGATGATCGCGGCGATCCCCGACAGTCCGAAGCTGATCCGTACCAACGTGCGTGCTGCTCCGGTAAGCCGTCCCGGGTCCAGCGTCAATTCATCGGTCGACACGATCGTCCCTCTCATCAGGCGGTTATAGAACGATCATCGCGCTTTCGCCCGGCCGCGGGAAGGCTCACAACCGTCTTGTGATCTTCCGCCCCCCTCCTGCAGTCGCGCCTACCAGTCGTGGACGGTGCCGTCGGCCAACCGGTTGAAGGGCAGGTACGCCTGTTGGTACGGATACTTCCCCGCCTCGTCGACGTCCAGCTCGACGCCCAGGCCAGGATTGTCGCCCGGATGCAGATAGCCGTCAACGAAAGTCATCGACTGCCGGAAGGCCGCATTCGTCCGGGCACCGTGCGGCATGTATTCCTGGATGCCGAAGTTGTGGATCGCCAGGTCAAGATGCAGACCTGCGGCGAAGCCGACCGGCGAGATGTCGGTCGGCCCGTGGATGCCGGACTTGATCTGATACTGGCCGGCGTATTCCAGGATCTTCTTCAGATGGGTGATGCCACCGGTGTGGGTGATCGCGCTGCGGACGTAGTCGATCAATTGTTCCTTGATCAGCAGCTGGTAGTCCCAGATGCTGTTGAAGACCTCGCCGATCGCCAGCGGCGTCGTGGTGTGCTGGCGGACCAGCCGCAGCGCCTCCTGGTTCTCCGCCGGGGTGCAGTCCTCCAGCCAGAAGAGATCGTACGGCTCCAGCGCCTTGCCCAGTTTGGCTGCCTGGATCGGTGTCATCCGGTGATGGCCGTCGTGCAGCAGCGGCAGCTCCGGTCCGAATTCGTTGCGGACCGCCTCGAAGACGGTCGGCAGGTGCCGCAGGTAGGCGCGGGTGTCCCAGTCCTCCTCGGGCGGCCGGAGCGCCCGCTGGGCCGGCTCGTAGTGGTGCTCCCGACCGTCGCCGTCCTCCGTGCTGAGGCTGTCCGGCACGCCGTAAATCGCCTTCAGGCCGGGCACGCCCGCCTGGATCCTGATCGCCCGGAAGCCGTCGGCCTGGTGCTCGCGGATGCTGTCGAACAGCTCCTCGACATCCTTGCCCGAGGCGTGTCCGTAGGCCAGGATGCCGCTCCGGCTCGCACCGCCGAGCAGCTGGTAGAGCGGCAGTCCGGCCTGTTTGGCCTTGATGTCCCACAGCGCGACGTCGACAGCGGCAATCGCCGCCATCGTCACCGGGCCGCGACGCCAGTAGGGACTGCGATACAGGAATTGCCAGGTGTCCTCGATGTTCTGTGGGTCGCGGCCGATCAACAGCGGCACCACATGATCTTTCAAATACGACGCGACGCTCAGCTCGCGGCCGTTCAGGGTGCCGTCGCCGAGGCCGGTGATCCCGTCGTCGGTGGTCAGCTTCAGGGTGACGAAATTCCGGTCCGGGCTGGTGATGATCACCTCGGCCGACTTGATCAACATGGTCAGCTCACTGGTCCGTTCACTGGGCGTCGAATTGTCTGAGTTGATCGCCGATGGCGCCGACCAGCTCATGATCATCAGCCACGTCAGGTCCGAAGTAATCGAGCATGATCGGCAATCGGGATGTGTACGTCGAGGCGCCGGCCGCGGCGAAGCGGTCCAGCAACTCTCCGACTCCTTGATCATTGACCAGGTCAGTGCCCAGGTGGATCAGCCAGCCGGCCAGCGTCGCCGGTGTCCCCGGATCAAGTGGCAGGCCGGCCCTCCGCCGGGCCCGGTAGATGCCCAGGGTCCGATTGGGCAGCTTCTGCGAACCATCACCGGCGATCTGGGACAGGTTGTGTCGGATCCGCGGGTTGGTGAAGCGTTCCCGCAGCGCAGCGGTCGCGGCGTCGATCTCGGCGCGGTCGAAGGGCAGCACCTCGGCGGCCGCGGCCCAGAGTGCCTCCAGCAGGTCAGTGCACCGCGGGTCGGTCATCGTCTGGTCGATGGTCGCGTGGCCGAGTGCCAGGCCGACATAGGCCAGCATCGAGTGACCGGCGTTGAGCAGCCAGAGTTTGCGGCGCTCGTACGGTTCGACATCCTCGACAAAGCGGACACCGACCTGCTCCCAGGCCGGCCGACCGGCCGGGAAGGTGCCGGCGATCACCCACTCCGTGAAGGGCTCGCAGACCACCGGCATCCGATCGACCGTCTGGGCGCCGGGCTGTGCTGCGATCCAGGCCGTGGCCTGGTCCCGGTCGGAATCGGTGGTGGCAGGGGTGATCCGGTCGACCATGGTGCTGGGGAAGCTGACCCCACCATCGATCCAGGAGGCCAGGGCCGGATCCCAGCGCTCGGCAAGATCACGGACCCGGCCGCCGAGCACTCCACCATTGCCGGCGAGGTTGTCGCAGCTGACCACCGCGACTGGCGCCAGGCCCGCCGTCCGCCTGGTCTGCAGGCCGTCCAGCAACCGGGCCATCGCCGACACCGGGTTGCCGGCCTGCAGGGCTGCACGATCGTCGGCGGTGACCCGGTATCCGGCCTCGGTGATCGTCAGGGTGATCAGCTGCAGGTCAGGTACCTGCCATGCTGATCGCCACGCAGCCAGGTCGGCGCCGGCGGACGCGGCCGCGATGCTGGTGATCAATTCCAACCGGTCACCATCGGCACCACGCTCGATCAGGGTGTAGCCGAATCCCTGTGCCGCAAGGGTTTCCGCGGCGTCCGGCCGTCGGCCGGTGAAGGCGTGGATGCGCGTACGCTCCCCCGTCGCCCGATCGGCGTGATGGGTGTAGAAGGCCTGGTGAGCGCGATGAAACGCCCCAAGACCGAGATGGATCGTTCTGGGGCGATCGCCACCGTCGTGCGGGCCAGCGCTCATGCGGAAACGACGCTCATGCGGAGATGGTCGCTCATGCGGAGACTGTCGCGGGGTCGGGCTCGACGGCGACTGTGAGGTCGTCGTACTTGCCGCTGAGCACATCGTCGAAGACTACCGGCTGACCCAGGGTCGAGGAGATGTACAGGGACTTCACCAGGGCCAGCGACAGCAGCGCCTCATCGACGGTGACCAGCGGCTGGCGGCCCTCCGTGATCGCGGCGGAGATGTCGTCGTACTGCCGGGAGTGCCCGGCGACGAAGCCGTCCGGACGGTTGCGCGCACCGGCGAACTCATCTGCCTCGGCCTGCTGCCCGAGGACCTGCTCGGCCTGGTTGCCGATCGTCTTGGCTTCGCGCAGGTTGTCCGAGACCTCGCCGTCACCGGCGTGGTAGTAGCGCAGGTTGTCGTTGTCGATGATCGCCGAGCCCAGCGAACCGTGCACCTGGACCCGAGCGGTCAGGCCCGGGTAGGCGGCCGTCGTCATGTGGATGACGGCCAGCGCCCCGGACTCGAAGCGCACGGTCGCCACTGCGGTGTCCTCGATCTCGATCCGCTCGTGGGCCAGCTGTCCGGTGTGCGCGAAGATCTCGGTCGGCCGACCGCAGAACCAGCGCATCAGGTCGATGGTGTGTACGCCCTGATTCATCGCCGCGCCGCCACCGTCGAGCGCCCAGGTGCCGCGCCAGTCACCCGAGTCGTAGTACTGCTGGCTGCGGTACCAGGCCATGGTCGCCACCGCCGAAGTGATCCGGCCGAGCTTGTTGTTCTCCACGGCGTCACGGACCAGCGCACTGCCCGGGTCGAACCGGTGCTGGCTGATCACCGACACGACCTGTCCGGCAGCATTGGCGCGGGCGACCGCATCGGCGAATTCACGCCCCTTGGCGATCGAGACGTCCAGCGGCTTCTCGATCACCACATGCTTGCCGGCCGCCAGAGCCTCCAGCGCGTTGTCGATGTGGTATCCGCTCGGTGTGCAGACGACGGCGAGATCAACGGGCGTGGACTGCAGCGCATCCGCGATCGACTCGTAGACGGCCGGGCGCTCGGCATCCTCACCGGCAAGGCCCTCGGCGATCGCCTCGGCCCTGGCCGGCACCACGTCGACCAGTGCGGCCACAGTGAAATCCGGGTGGGCGGTCAGCACCGTTGCATGATGGATGCCGATGACCCCACAGCCGATGATCAACGCCTTGAACGGAGCCTTCGCCCCGGTCGTCGATTCACCGCTCGAGTCGCTGGTCGATCCGTTGACCGCTTGGTTTGTCACGAGTCGTTCACTCCCGCTGTCTGCGCCGCATGTCCGGCTGCTCTGGTTTCTGGGTCTGCAAGCGTCATCCTGCCTCCACCCGCCGGCAGCACGCTAGATTCGGCGATCACGCGCTGACAAGCGTTTGCCAGGCATTTCCGTGCCTGCCACCGATCCGTCGGAGATTGTGCTCGGCGAAGATCTCCGCCCGCGGCTCAGCCGGAGATCTGCCGACCCTGCAGCGCTGCCGTCATCGGGGTGCCTGCCTCGATGGTGCGTCCGACTGTGCACAGCCGGTCGTGGGATTGCTTGATCGCCCGCTCCAACACCGCCGCGGCCTGCCGGCCACCCTCGTCGTCGGCGAAGCTGACGTCGAAGTCGAGCAGCAGACCGGTCAGCCGGTTCCCGAGTTCGTCGTCGGTCTTGGTGCCCGAGGAGGTGGCTGAGAAGGTCTGCGGTTCGGCACGCTTGCCGGTGATGAAGTCGACGTCGACCGCACTGCAGCCCGCGATCGCCGCCAGCAACAACTCCACCGGGGTGAAGTCTTCGTCCTCGCCGGTCCCGATGCTGATCGTCCCGCCACGGACGTTGGTGGCCAGATAGCGACCCTTCTGCTGCCGCTGCAGGCTTACGGTGCGCTGATTCGCTGCCATCTTCCGGTCGGTGTCCCCGGCCGTGTTCTGGCTCGCTGATTCCGCCATGCCGTCATCCTGCCACCCGGTCCCGGGCCCGTTGGTCAGTGCACCGGGCCGGCGGTTCGGGACCCGGACCGGTGCAGCGTGTAGCTGGCCGGCTGGGCGGGACCGGTCCCCGGCTGCGCCACCAGATCGGCGAAGCGCTGCCAGGCTGCCGCGAAGTCAGGCCGCCAGCGTACGGTGCCCTCGATGTCCAGCCGCAGCGTCGGCGTTACCGGGTGCGGGCGGACCACCCTGAAGCCCTGCGACTGCCAGAAGGAAACCGGCAGCAAGATCATCGAGGAATCCGTGCCACCGTCGGCGTGCGGGACCCCCGGCACAGCGAAGGTGCCGATCACCTCGATCACACCGACCTGGCGTTTGGCCAGTTGGGCCGCCGCGCTCCGGACCAGATCCTTGGCGACGCCGCGGCCCCGGCACTCCCGGCAGACCGCGACGGCCATGAAGACGGCCGCGTCAGCACTGAACGCCTCTGCCGAACTGCCACCCGGGCCCGGCAGCGGCACGAACGGGACGAGTTCGGCCGGCGCGAAGGTGAGATATCCGCCGATGTCACTGCCGGCCTGCGCCTCGACCCCACAGATCCCCCACAGGTCGGTCACCTCCTCGATCCAGGACGGCGGTTCGACGCCCAGAGTGCCGAATCCGCAGTGTCCACAGGGATCACCGATTTCCGAGAAGCCGGATCGTGAGATCGGCCGCATCCGGTAGCTGCTCACCGACCGCCTCCAGGCACCGAGGACTGTGTCTCGTCCTGGCCCGTGCCGGTCCTTCCCGCGCGGGGCGAGCCGGGCGCGGTCGCACCCAGACCAGCAAGGAAACCGGCCAACACCCCCAGCGCGACACCGGCCCCCAGCCAAGCGACCCAGTGCCACACCCGACGTCCTGTCGGTAACGATTCCGACCGACTCATGACCTCCATGCTAGGAGACTGTCCAACAATCCGCTCGCGGCCGGCGCCTCCCCCAGCAGCCCCTCGTCCGGCACCGTGCCCGGCACCCCCGGGCCTGGTGCCACCGCGGCAGGGCCCCATCAGGTTCGCCATCCGGTTCGCGGTCCGGTCAGGTTGCTGCCGATCCTGGCCAGGGCACCTATCGTTGGGGTGTGACTGTCGACCATCCGGGCTCCGAGGGGGCGGGATCCCCGCTGCCGGCGCGCCGGGACACCCGCCTGGACCCGTACATCGGGACGTACGCCGAACGCACCCACGGTATGACGGCCTCGGCCGTCCGGGCGCTGTTCGCCGTCGCCAACAGGCCCGAGGTCGTGTCATTGGCCGGAGGGATGCCGAATATCGCCGACCTCCCCTTGGAGTCGCTCGGCGGGGCGATCGCCCGACTGGTGGCCGAGCACGGCACCCGGGCGATGCAGTACGGCGCCGGCCAGGGCGAGCCGGTGCTCCGCGCACAGATCTGCGAGGTGATGGCGGAGGAGGCGATCAGTGCCCATCCTGATGATGTTGTGGTCTCGGTCGGATCCCAGCAGGGGCTGGCGCTGCTCACCCAGGTGTTCTGCGACCCCGGCGATGTGATCCTCTGCGAGGCGCCCAGCTATGTCGGCGCGCTAGGGGTGTTTCGTACCTACCAGACCCAGGTCGTCCATGTCGCGATGGACGCCGACGGCCTGGATCCAATTGCGCTGCGGGAAGCCATCGCCAGCTGCCGGGCCGCCGGCAAGAAGATCAAATTCATCTACACGATCCCGAATTTTCACAATCCCGCCGGCATCAGCCAGCCGCTGGAGCGCCGCCGGGAGATCTTGGCGATCGCCAAGTCGGAGGGGATTCTGATCGTGGAGGACAATCCGTACGGCCTGCTCGGATTCGACTCCGAGCCGACACCGGCGATCCGCTCCCTCGATGACGGCGCGGTCGTCTATCTCGGCTCGTTCTCCAAGACCTTCGCACCCGGATTCCGGATCGGCTGGATCCTGGCCCCGCACGCGATCAAGGAGAAACTCGTGCTGGCACAGGAGAGTGCCACGCTGTGTCCCCCGGTCTTCTCCCAGTACACGATCTCGGCCTACCTGCAGAATTTCGATTGGCGGGGTCAGATCAAGAAGTCGCGCGAGCTCTACCGGGAGCGACGTGACGCGATGCTTGCCGGACTTCAGGCACACATGCCGCCCGGCACGAGCTGGACCCGTCCCGGCGGCGGATTCTTCGTCTGGTTGACGATCCCGGCTCCGCTGGATGCCGAGGCGATGCTGCCGCGGGCGGTAACCGCGCGAGTGGCGTACGTCCCCGGCAATGCGTTTTACGCCGACGGCCTGGGCACCCGGCACATGCGACTGTCCTACTGCCTACCGACCCCGGACCAGATCATCGAGGGCACCCGGCGGCTGGCTGAAGTAATGGGGAACGAGTTGTCGATCAATGCGATCTTCTCCAACCCTGGAAGGCCGCGCGCTCTGCATCCGTACGAGGCGCCGGGCCCGGATCAACGGTGACGGCCGGTCCGGTTGCCGTACAGCGATTCTGATGTTGATCTTGGTGTGGGAGTGGTTCGGTGAATAGTCCGAGTGTGCTGGTGCTGGCGGGTGGGTTGTCGCACGAGCGCGAGGTTTCGCTGCATTCCGGACGCCGGGTGGCCACGGCGCTGCGAAGTCAACATCTTGACGTGATCGAGAGTGACGTCGACTCCGGCCTGGTCGAGCGCATTGCCACGGCCGGCGAAGTGGTCGCTTTTCCCTTGCTGCACGGCGAAGCCGGCGAGGACGGGTCGCTGCGCGAGGTGCTCGCGCTGCTCGACGTCCCATTTGTCGGCTCGATCGCATCGGTTTCGCGGATCGCCTTCGACAAGTCGATCGCCACCCGGGTGGTGGCTGGCGCCGGTGTTGCGACGCCTGTCCAGGTGGCGTTGCCGCACGAGATATTTCGCGAGCTCGGTGCGGCGAGTCTGGTCGCGGCGTTGGGCGAGCAGGTCGGCTTCCCGATGATGGTCAAACCCTCGCGAAGCGGTTCAGCACTCGGCTGCAGTCGGGTCGACTCCCCCGAGCAGCTGCCGGCCGCGATGGTGGCGGCCTACGCCTACGGCCAGGTAGCCGTCGTCGAGACCTTCATCGAGGGCACCGAGGTCACCGTAGGTGTGGTCGACCGGGGTGACGGCCCGCAAGTGTTGCCTGCGGTGGAGATCCGTCCGGAATCCGGTGTCTACGACTACGCCGCTCGGTACACACCCGGTGCCACCCGCTTCATCTGCCCGGCCGGACTCGACGACGAGGTCGCCGATCGAGCTGCCCAGGCAGCGCTGCGGGTCCATAAGACCCTCGGCCTCGCTGACCTGTCGCGTACGGATCTGATCATCGACCGCTCCGGGGAGCCGGTCTTCCTGGAGACCAACGTGGCGCCTGGGATGACGGAGACCTCGGCGATGCCGCTTGCGATCGAGGCCGCCGGCGGTGATCTGGGCGACACCTGCGCGGCCCTGGTACAGAACGCGTGGAAGCGCGGCATCCGGGCGATGAATCCGACCCGGTGATCGACGAAGCCCACACGACGAAGCCCACACGATGAGACTCGCACGATGAGACCCGCACGATGAGCTCAACACCCGAGGTCGACACTCCCCCGGTGTCCCGGGCCCCCTTGATCCTGCGACAGCTGGGAATCGTGCTGCTCGGGCTCGTCCTGGCCGCCGTCATGGTCGGCCTTGGCCTGTGGCAGCTCGGCGTCTACAACGCCCAGGGTCAGAAACAGGCAGCGGAACGCGCCTCCGCGCCGGCCGTCGCGCTCGACTCGGTCGCGCGGCCCGGTCAGCAGGTTGGCGACGCCTACGGCCGACAGGTCAGCTTTTCCGGCAGTTACGACAAGGCACTGCAAGAACTGATACCTACCGGGTCGGGCGACCGCTACCGGGTGCTGACCGGTCTGCGGTTGCCCGACGGCGGCATCCTGCCCGTCGTCCGGGGCATGGTTGTCGGCAGGGACGCGCCCGCCCCGCCGACCGGCCAGGTGTCCGGAACCGGAATCTTCATGCCGTCGGAGGGATCCAATCCGGACCCGGCCGATCCGAGCGCCCAGCCGACGACCGTCGTACTGCCGACGCTGACCCAACAGTGGAACGGCCTGCTCGTGAACGGCTTCGCCACCCTCGGAGCCGACCAGTCGCGGGCGCAATCCCTTCAGCCGGTCGTCGTCAGTCTGCCTTCGTCGCACGGGCGGTTACAGAATGGCTTCTACGCCCTGCAATGGTGGGTCTTCGCAGCATTCGCCATCTGGTTCGGAGTCAGGATGGCGCGTGACTTCGGCCGCAACGGCGGCCTGATGGGCGGAGACACAGACGACGAGATACGCGGGGATAGGGACGGCGCCGGAGCCACACCCTCGCAGAAGAAGGATGCACATCCTGGCACGGTCGGCGGGTCCGGCCTGATGTCGATCACGAACCCTGCGGCTGAGCCGGTGATGAGCGCCCGGAGGCAGCAGGCGAACACCGATTCCGCGAGCGACCGGACTACGACATAGAGTAGTAATCATGCGCGGTGCTCTGACCCGATATCGGGTGATGGCCTACATCGTCGGCTGCCTGCTGGTCGTTCTCGTGTGCATCGGCATCCCCCTGCAGGTGTGGGCAGGCGACGACCGACTGGTCAGCGTCGCCGGGGTCGCTCATGGCTGGCTCTACATGCTGCTGATCATCACCGCGGTCGACCTCGGCCGCCGGGTGCGCTGGCCGTGGTGGCGGATCATCCTGATTGCGCTCGCCGGTACGGTCCCGTTCGTGACATTCGTTGCCGAGCACTACGCCACGAAGGACGCTCGCATTCGGATCCCGCTGGTCGAGGAGCGAGAGCGGGAACGGGAGCGCGAAGGTCAGGCCGCCGAAGCAGAAACTGAGTCCTGACCCACCGCATACCTCTTAACAGCTATAGCGATTTGTCGACAAATCTCTATAGCTGTTCCTCATCTCCAGCTTTTCTTACTTGTTCCGGACCAGCAAGGCCGCGATCCGCTCCAGGTCCTCATCGGATGCGAATTCGATCGTGATCCTCCCACGCCCGCGCCCCTGATCCACCCGGACTCGCGTCTCCAGCCGGTCGGAGAGTTCTGCGGCGAGCTCGGTCGCCTGCGCTGACGGCTCGCGCTTCGATCGGCTGCGCTCTGGGCGATCCTGACTGGTGCCATCGCCCAGTGCGGCCAGTTCCTCCGTCGCGCGGACCGAGAGTCCTTCTGCGACGATGCGCTGAGCCAGCCGTTCCTGGCCGGGCTGGTCTTCGATCATCAGCAGCGCTCGGGCGTGGCCGGCGCTCAGTACCCCGGCCGCGACTCGGCGCTGGACGGTCGGTGGCAGCTTGAGCAGCCGGATGGTATTGGAGATCTGGGGACGGGACCGCTTGATCCGCTTGGACAGCTCTTCTTGCGAACAATCGAAATCCTGGAGCATCTGCTGATAGGCAGCAGCCTCCTCCAGCGGGTTGAGCTGGCTGCGGTGGAGGTTCTCCAACAAGGCATCCCGAAGAAGGTCGGCGTCCTCGGTCCGCCGGACGATCGCCGGGATCACGTCCAGGTCGGCCGCCTGGGTCGCGCGCCAGCGACGCTCACCCATCACCAGTTCATAGGCCGCCTCACCCCCGTCGGAATCGAGCGGTCGTACGACGACGGGTTGCAGGAGGCCGACCTCCGCGATCGAGGCCACGAGCTCATTCAGCTCGTCTTCGTCGAAGACCGTCCGTGGTTGTTTGGGATTCGGGCGAATGCTCCGTACCGGTAGCTCCGCGAAGTACGAACCCTCGGGTACTTGCACTTGGCTCGCGGCTGCTGCCTGCGCTGCGTCATGCTCCTGCTTTCCCGAGTCCGAGCGAGCGGCGTCGGCTGAGGTGACCGTGACCTCATTCCTGCGGTCGTCCGGGGGGCTGGGCGCACGGTCCGCGGTGGGCTCGGAGCGCTGGAGGAGTTGTCCGAGTCCGCGGCCGAGTCCTCGAGGGGCTGCGTTGCTCATGCGTTCTCCTTCACACCGCGTCGGGCAAGTTCCCTGGCGGCCTCGAGGTATGACACGGCGCCGGCCGAGTCCGGGTGATACGTGATGACAGTTTGTCCGTAGCTGGGCGCCTCGGAGATCCTCACGGACCGCGGAATCACAGTCGGCAGAGTCTGCTCACTGAAGTACGAGCGGACCTCGTCGGCGACCTGCGATGCCAGCCGCGTCCGCCCGTCGAACATCGTCAAGAGCACTGTGCTCAACTGAAGTTCGTCGTTGAGCTCGGCCATCACGAGATCGATCGTGGTCATCAATTGCGACACTCCCTCGAGCGCGTAGTACTCGCACTGGATAGGGATCAGTACCTCGCGTGCAGCGACCAGCGCATTGAGGGTCAAGAGTCCGAGCGACGGCGGGCAGTCGAGCAGCACGTAGTCGGTCGGATGTTCAGACAAATAGCTCCGCAGCGCCCGCTTGAGCTTGTTCTCCCGCGCGACGACCGAGACAAGCTCTATTTCGGCGCCGGCCAGGTCAACCGTGGCGGGGAGTACCTTGAGTCCGGGCGCCTCCGGCGAGTCCACGACCAGGTCGGCGATCTCGTCGCCGTCGATCAAGACTTCGTACGTCCCTCTCACGCCCTGTCCGTGCTCGATCCCGAGGGCGGTTGAGGCGTTGCCTTGAGGATCGAGATCGACGACAAGGACCTCGAGCCCGCCGAGAGCTAGGCCGGCGGCCAGATTGACCGATGTGGTGGTCTTTCCCACGCCGCCCTTCTGGTTTGCCACCACAATGATCCGGGTTGACTCTGGAGCCGGCATCGGCTCGACGCGCCGCCCCGTTCCACGTGAAACGGGGCCGGTGGTGCCCTCATCGGCATCGACAGGCGGCGGGCTCGCTTGAGATGCCGGGATCTCAAGCTTGGCGCGTCGCGGTCGCACGACCGGTTCGGCGGCGATCGGTGCTTCCCCGGCACCATTTGGCGGCAAGGTGAAGCTCGACGTTGCGGCCGTGGGCTCTGCCGCCGTCCCGTCCGACGGGTTACCGTCGGCCAAGTTCTCCCGCGGGTGATCGTCGGGTACCGAGGGGGTGACGGGCATCGCCGGCTCTACGACCGTCGCGGCACTGGTACCCGCCGGGGGCTCAACATCCTCCGGTGATGCGGTGTTGCCGACCTCGCCACCGCCCGGCGCCGCGGACGTTCCACGTGAAACATCGGTCGAATTCGAATCCTCGCCATCGACCGTCTTGGACCCGAACGGCCAACCGAGGAGTCGGCTGATCTTCGGACGGCGCGGCCAACCCAGCCCAGTCTCGCCGGCCCGACCCACACTCGGGGAATTCGTCGACATCTACCCTCACTCCGAAACCACCCCAACGGTGGTGTCGGCCCAACGCTACAAGAAGCCGCCGACGGTCCCTCGCAGGCGTGCCGGGTCCGGGTCAGGGTCCAGCGGACAACCAGCGCCTCGGTCGATAACGGCTCAGGTCGACAACGACTCGGCCAGGGTCATCTCGGGCGACTCGGGTCAGCCGATCAGGCGCCGCACGGCGTCGACGACGATCTGTCGACGACGGGCATCGTCAATTGGTCCAAGCACGGCGAGATATTCCGGAAGGCTCACGGCCCACAGCAGTGACACATGGACGACCAGGCCGAGCACCTCCGCCGCAGAGAATGCGTCGTCCAAGGCGCCATCGCGCTGGGCCTGGGCAATCGCCGCCACCTTCGCCGAGTTGCTCTCGACAACGGCCTCGACCAATCCCTGAGATCCGTCGGCACGCTCGAGCAAGTACCACGTCACGAGCCGCCGAACCCACGGCCGCCGTTCGTAGGAGTCGTACAGCCGTCCTGCGTACTCCGGCAGATCGTGGGCGTCGATCGGCACGTCGTCAACCGTGCCCCTGGCCATATCGGAGAATGCGGCGTCGAAGAGCGCATCCTTGCTCCCGAAGTAGTGGTAGATCTGCGCCTTGTTCGACTTGGCGTCGGCGGCGATCCGGTCGACCCGCGCTCCTGCGATCCCGTACGCCGCGAACTCCTTGGTCGCGGCGTCAATGAGCCGGCGCTTGGTCGCCTCGGCGTCGCGCTCCATAGTGCCCAGTATATCAACTAACCAGACAGTTGATTATCAAGACGATGAGGTGTTCACTGTAACTAACCAACTGGTTAGTGAATGGAGATACCCGTATGTCTTCCGTCTTCCTCGTATCCGGCGCCTCCCGCGGTCTCGGCAGGGCGATCGTCGCAGCCGCGCTGGAGAGCGGACACCACGTCGTCGCCGGAGTCCGTCACCTCGATGCCTTGGCGGACCTCCAGCAGACCGTCGGGGACCGCCTGGCCGTCGTGTCGCTCGACGTCACCGACACGGACGCGACCCGCGCGGCCGTTACGACTGCACTGTCCCGGTTCGGTCGCCTGGACGTCCTGGTGAACAACGCGGGCTACGCGAACATCGCTCCAATCGAAGATGTCGCCCTCGACGACTTCACCGCCCAGCTGAACACGAACCTCCTGGGCGTCGTCCGGCTGACCCAGGCGGCGCTGCCGCTGATGCGCCAGCAGAGATCCGGCCACATCATCCAAGTCTCGTCGGTCGGTGGCAGGCTCGCGACTCCGGGCCTGGCCGCCTACCAGTCGGCCAAGTGGGCGGTCGGCGGATTCTCCTCGGTGCTTGCCGCCGAAGTCGCACCGCTCGGCATCAAGGTCACCGTCCTCGAGCCGGGTGGCATGCGCACCGACTGGGCCGGGCCCTCGATGCGGGTGGATGCCATCCGCCCGGAGTATCAACAGACTGTCGGCCAAGCCGCGGCCATGCACAACAGCGCCCAGCTCGCTGCCAACGACACCAACAAGGTCGCCCGGGTCGCCGTCGATCTGATCAAGGAAGACAATCCGCCCCTGCGACTGCTGATAGGTCCGGAGGCGTACGCCTACGCCACCGCGGCGGCGAGGGCCCAGCTCAGTCAGGACGAGCACTGGCGTGAACTCTCCCAGTCAACCGTCGCAGACGACGCGACCCCGGGACAGATCGATCCACTGGGTCGACTCGGACAGTGAGCTCGGACAGTGAGAAATGTCAACCAGGTAAGAGATCTGACGGTTCATCATGGACTTCATGATCAACCAGACAATGATCAACGAGGACTGTGATCAGCGAGGACTGTGATCAACAGCATCCGGCCGGAGTGATCAAGAGCTGGGCAGGGTCTCAGCGGACGGCCCGGACGCGTACCACCTGGGTCGACTCCGCCCTCGGATGCGCCCGGACACTGACCACATCGGCGTACAGCCGACGCTTCGTCAGCAGTTGTCGGGACTGATCGATCTCGTCGGCCGCCGAGCTGCCCTTCAGAGCCAGCAGTTCTCCGGCGGGACGCATCAGCGGCAGACACCAGGTCAACAGCCGGGGGAGTGGCGCGACCGCACGGGCGGTGATCACGTCGTACTGGGCGTCGTGGTCCTCCGCTCGCGCGCGCACCACGGTCACGCGGTCGGTCAGGCCGAGCTCGGTGACTGCCTCGGCGAGGAAGGTGGCCCGTCGCAGGAGCGGCTCCAGGAGCGTGATCTGCAGGTCGGGACGACGGATCGCCAGCGGGATTCCCGGCAGCCCGGCGCCGCTGCCGACATCGACCACCGAGACGCCGTCGGCCACCAGGTCGGCCATGGCCACTGAATTCAGCACGTGCCGATCCCAGATCCGGTCGGCCTCTCGCGGCCCGATCAATCCCCAAGAGGTTCCTCGATCTAGCAATATGTCGACATATTGACTTATTGCCTCGAAGTTGGGGAATACCTCCCGAGCGAGTTCCGCAGTCACGGCGTCGTGCTCACACGCCCGGCAGGATCACGACCCGGCGCTGCGGCTCCTCACCCTCCGACTCACTGGTCAGGCCGGCGCCGGCGACGACGTCGTGGACGATCTTGCGCTCGAACGGATTCATCGGCGCCAGGCGGACCGCCTCGCCGGAGTCCTTGGCCTCTTGGACCGCGTCGGTCGCCAGCTCGGTCAGCGCCTTGCGGCGACGCTCCCGATAGCCGCCAATGTCCAGCATCAGCCGGCTGCGGTTACCGGTCTCGGTGATCACAGCGAGCCGGGTCAGCTCCTGCAGCGCCTCGAGAACCTCGCCGTCCGTGCCGACCAGGACATCGGAGTCGGTCAGCACCGAGACATGGGCCCGGCCGTTCTCGACGAACGTGTCGATGTCACCGTCGAGGTCGGCGATGTCCAGCAGTTCCTCGAGATAGTCAGCGGCGATCTCACCCTCGGTGTCCAACGGGTTGTCCGACTCGTCATCCCCCGCGTCGTCCTCGGAGTCGTCGCCCGCGGAATCAGCGTCGGCACCAGCATCAGCATCGGTGTCAGACTCAGCGCGCTCGCCGCCGGCCGCGACGTCCTCGCCGGTCACGTCGGCCGCGGCTCCTTCGGCCGACTCGCCCTGGCCGCCGTCCCCTCCGTGCTCGAGATCGGTGCGGGTCACTTCGACCGACTCCTCGGCAGAATCCTCGACAACGGTGGTTTCTTGCTGGCCGTCAACCACGGCTTCCTCCTGTCACGGGGCAGGGCGGACCTGCCATCGGGCGCCCGCTCCGCAGGGAGTGTCCGGGCAGCTGAAATCTGGGTCAGTTCTTGCGTTGAGATCGTGGCTGTCGCCGGGGCTGCTGCCGGACCGGCTGTTGGCGTACCGGCGCCTGCCGGACCGGGCCGGACTGGCCGTTGACAGCTCCGTCGGCCGCACCATTGGTGGCCGCTGAGCCATTGGACTGGCGTCCGACAACCGAACCCGAGGTGGCGACGGTCTTGGGCCTGCCGTTGGCGCGCGCATCCTTCTGCGCCGCGACCTCGCGGGGGTCGAGACCCTTGCGCCGCTGGCGCTCCTCCCAGGCCACGTACGCATCGGTGCCGGGGAGCGGATTGTTGCGAATCACGTAGTACTGCTGGCCCATCGTCCACAGCTGCGAGGTCACCCAGTAGAAGAGCACGCCGATCGGGATGTTGACGCCCATGAAGACGAAGATCAGCGGGAAGAGGTACAGCATCATCTTCTGCTGCTGTGCCATCGGGCCTTCCATGGCCTCTTTGGGCATGTTCTTGCGGGTCAGCTGCAGCTGCGTGTAGAACATCGTGGCTGTCATGATCACGATCATCACGGCGGCGACGAGCTGCACGTTGCCCAGCGAGTGCACCGGCCAGAACTTGTCCGCGAGCCGGGCACCGAACACCTCGGACCGGTTCAGCGAGGTCAGCAGACCGGGGTCGCGCTCCAGCCAGTAACCGTGCGCGGTCGGCAGCCCGGTCTTCGGATTGATCTGCGAGGCGCCGATCAACACCCGATAGAGGGCGATGAAGATCGGCGACTGCAGCAGCAGCGGGAGACAGGACGCCATCGGGTTGGCGTTCTCCTCGCGGTAGAGCTTCATCGTCTCCTGGCCGAGGCGCTCCCGGTCATGGCCGTACTTCTTCTGCAGCTCTCGGATCTTCGGCTGGAGCAGCTGCATCTTGCGCGAGGAGTGGATCTGCCGGACGAACAGCGGGATCAGGATGATCCGGATGACCACGGTCAGGCAGATGATCGACAGCGCCCAGTTCCACCCGGACCCGGTGCCCAACAGCGGCGACCAGATGTGGTGGAAGAACACCAGGATGCCCGAGACCGCCCAGTAGAGCGGGGTGAAGATGGTGTTGAAGAAGCTCCCCAGTGCCGACCCGATACTCAACGGGGCCAACAGGGGAAGGAGGGTCTCCATCAGTTCACCATCTCTTTCTCGTGCGCGTGCTGGTGCGCGTGCTGGTGCGCTTGGCCAGGTGCGGCGTCGTGTTCGGGATCGGTGCCCGGCACCGGGTCGTAACCGCCACGCGCCCAGGGGTGGCACCGCAGCAATCGCCGGGTTGCCAGCCAGCTACCTTTGGCCGCGCCATGGGTCTGGACCGCGGTGAGGGCGTACGCCGAACAACTCGGGTAGTAGCGGCAGACATTGCCGTAGAGCGGACTGATGACCAGTCGGTAGGCCTTCAGGAATCCGATCAGCAGGTATTTCATCGCCGTGCGCCTTCCCGGGGCGGGCGAGCAGCCCGGATCGGTCCGTGGGTCAGCATGCGTCCTCCCCGTCCGGGGGTTGCGGAGTCCGGCGTCCGTGGCGCGAGCCTGCCGGTTGGTATCCAGGCTGCCACTGTCGGGCAATTCGAGACCATGCGTAGCCCAGATCGTCCGGCACCCGGTCGGGATCGGTGGCCGCCGCGGGCAGTGCCCGGACGACTACCCGGGCCACCGGCGGCGTACCGTCCAGTCGTTGGGCGACGAGGTGGCGTAGCCGACGCTTCACGCGGTTGCGGACCACCGCCGTACCGACAGCCTTCGACACCAGGAAGCCGACCAGCGGCCCCTGCTGCCCCTCGGGTCCAGCGGTGCCCTCGTCGACGACCGAGTGCAGCACCAGCGTGCGGGTGCCGATCCGGTGGCCGCGTCGTACGGTCTGGGTGAAGTCCGCACCGGACCGCATCCTCACCGACCGCGGCAGCACCGGACATCACCCACTGTCTGATTCGTGATCTCGTCCGGGACGGCGCGACTGGCAGGCGTCAGCCGGCCAGGCGCTCGCGACCCTTGCGCCGGCGGGCGGCCAGGACGGCGCGACCGGCACGGGTGCGCATCCGGTGACGGAAACCATGGGTACGGCTACGGCGCCGGTTGCTCGGCTGGAAAGTGCGCTTGCTCACGGGTTACTCCGACGTTCGGTTGCATCTGTAGGACCGTCGCCCGAGTGCCAGGCGCGGAATCTGGGTCGCGGTCTGCTTCCTCGTCAGGTTCGAGGCGGCAAACTTCTGACCGGTCTACGGTACGCAACGGCACCGTCAGGGTCAAACTGAGGCCCGGGTCGGGCCTTGTCCACGCGACACGCCGGAACAGCCGGAACTTTATCGGCGTTTCTTGCGACTTGGAACCTTCGATTGCTAGGTTCACGGTCTGCCGGTTGTCCTTGCACGTCAGGTCAGAAGCAGGCCCCACAGAGTACGGACCCACCCCTCGTCGCAGATGGGCGGACGTGATTCCGCTGCCCGTGCACAGCCTGTGGACAGATGTGTGGAAACAACTAAAGTGACCGGATGCATCGATCGGTGACGATGGATGCTTCCTCGGATGCTCCGGCATCCGACCTGACCCAAGCCTGACCGTCGCTGCTGGTGGTGTGCCGCACTCTCGCACCTGCAACCGACCCAGGCACCACAGCTACCGGGAAGCCGTAGGCGGAGATCGAGTGACCGAGGAGTCCCAGCATCAGGACGGGGCCGACGACCTGGGCCGACGACCGGACCAACGTCAGGAACAGGCACCTCAGGCCCAGGGCCTTCAACCCGAGGCCCGGGATCTGGCCCACCAGGTGAGCACAGCCTGGAGATGCGTCCGAGAAGAGTTGACTCCCGAGCAACGAATCTGGCTCAACAACAGCAAACCGCTGACGCTGCACGAGCACACCTTGATGGTCGCCGTACCGTCGGAATTCAACCGGGAACGTCTGGAGACCCGGTACCGCGAAGCCATCGAGACGGTGCTGGCCGAATTCTTCGGACAGCCGACCAAGGTGGCGGTGATCGTCGACAAGGCGCTGGCCGAGCAACCGCCGGGGACGACACCGGACCGGGTTCCGGACGTCGGCGTGGACGCTCCGCAGGAGGCGCCCGCCGATCGGCCGCTGGAAGCACCGTTGGACGTGCGGTTGCGTCCCGACGACGACTACGTCGAGCCGGCCTACACCCAGCGCGACTTCCGCAGCAGCGAGTACGGCCCGTCCGTCGACGATCCGCTGAACAGTCCGGTCGAAGGCCTGCTGGACGGAATGCACCGCCCGGACCTGTCCGACCTGACCCCGGCCGCGGGAACCTTCTCCCCGAGCGCGCCGGGCAGCGACCCGTACCGTGACGGAATAGACCGAGAGTCGACCGACCGGAGCCGGCGCGACGACTCGCGGCTCAACCCCAAGTACTCATTCGAGACGTTCGTCATCGGCAGCTCCAACCGATTCGCCCACGCCGCCGCCGTCGCAGTCGCCGAGTCACCGGGCAAGGCGTACAACCCGCTGATGATCTACGGCGACTCCGGGCTGGGCAAGACCCACCTGCTGCACGCTCTCGGCCACTACGTCCGCAACTACTTCAGCCGGGCCCGGGTCCGCTACGTGTCCACCGAAGAGCTGACCAACGACTTCATCAACGCGATCACCGACAACAAGACCCATCAGTTCCGCCGCAAGTACCGCGACGTCGAGGTGCTGCTGGTCGACGACATCCAGTTCCTGGAGGGCAAGGAACAGACCCAGGAAGAGTTCTTCCACACCTTCAACACGCTGCACAACGCCCAGAAGCAGATCGTGATGACCTCCGATCGGCCGCCGAAACTGCTGGACTCGCTGGAAGCCCGGCTGCGCAGCCGGTTCGAGTGGGGGCTGATCACCGACATCCAGCCGCCTGATCTGGAGACCCGGATCGCGATCCTGCGCAAGAAGGCCGCCCAGGAGCGGCTCACCGCCGGGCCGGACGTGCTGGAATTCATCGCCTCCAAGATCCAGACCAACATCCGCGAGCTCGAGGGCGCACTGATCCGGGTGACGGCGTTCGCCAGCCTGAACCGGCAGCAGGTCGACATGGGCCTGGCGGAGGTCGTCCTGAAGGATCTGATTCCGGAGGGCGGCGAGGCGCAGATCACCTCGGGGATGATCATGGGTCAGGTCGCGTCCTATTTCGGTCTGAGCATCGACGACCTGTGCGGCCAGAGCCGTACGCACGTCCTGGTGACTGCGCGCCAGATCGCGATGTACCTGTGCCGTGAGCTGACCGACCTGTCGCTGCCCAAGATCGGCCAGCAGTTCGGCGGCCGCGATCACACCACCGTGATGCACGCCGATCGCAAGATCCGTACCCTGATGGGGGAGCGGCGCAGCGTCTACAACCAGGTCACCGAACTGACGAACCGTATCAAGCAGACTGCCGCAAGAGGCTGAGCTTCTGCCGCTGACCGCGACCTGCGGGCTCGCCCAATGGGATCCTGCCGCAGAAAACCGTTCGCGGGTTCCGGCGCGGATGATCTACCGTCGCCATCATGGTGACGTACTTCATGATCATGGTGCGTCGTGTCCGGGACACGGCAGCGACGGCCGGGATCTCCGGCACAGCAGAGATTCTGGGGATGGCACCGGCTGCGCCGTGAATGGGCGCAGGAACTTGTCATCGACGCGGGAGTACGTCCGGGGCAGCTCGTTGTTGATCTTGGCGCCGGCGACGGTGTGATCACCACCGCCCTGGCCACGGCCGGGGCGCGGGTGCTTGCGGTCGAGCTGCATCCGGGTCGGGTTGATCAACTTCGGCAACGCTTCGCCGCTGTCGAGTCCGTCCGTGTGATCGAGCTCGACCTGCTCGACTTCCGGCTGCCGCAGCGACCGTTCCAGGTCGTCGCGAATCCGCCCTGGTCGCTCGCCAAGTCGATCATCCGGATGCTCACCGAGCCCGGCAGTCGTCTACTGTCCGCCGATCTGATCCTGAGCCGTCGGCTGGTCACCGACGTCGCGCGTCGTGGCGTGCCGGGGCCCGGGCAGGACCGGTTCGGGTGTGAGGTGACCGGACGCATTCCGGCGGCCGCCTTCGAGCCGGCACCCCCGCACCCGGCCGCCGTGCTACGGATCAGCCGACGCTCGCCGCTGCCGGCGACGCGGAGACGTCCGGACCGCCGGTAGAACCAGCCACAGAGGCAGCTATAGGCAGCTGCGCACGCCGTAGGAGACCGGGCACGGGAACGACGCCGGTTTCGGACGCCCACCAAGGCTTGCGGAATCGGCCGAAGACCGCTACGCACAGCTGGGGAGAACGTTGTGGATAACTGTGGACGACACGCGGCCAGGATGTTGACCCGATCGGGACAGAGCCGGGCCACGTGCGCTGCAGGTCCCGAAATCCTCCCCGTGTAGTTCACCGTTCTCCACAGTGGATCCAGCAAGGCCAACTAGCTCGTGACCAGGGGAGATGGCGGTTATCCCCCGGTTCCACAGAAGCTACGACTACTACGAATTCATCTATATTCCAATGACTCGAAATCACCGGGGGTGTGCGCGGTGGACAACGCAGGTTTGCCCTCCAACGATGTAACGGCGAGATAACGACGATTCGCGACTCTTCGTCGTCTGTGGTTTCCTCTCGGGTCTTGTAAGCCTGATTGACCGACCTCCGGCGGTCACGACAACCAAGAAGGCGGCGGCGTAGACGTATGTGGGAGTTCATCAGGAAGCAACCCGGCCAACTCCTGTACAACTCTTACCAACACGCGAGCCTGGTGATCCAGGCCGTCGTGATTGCGACGGTGATCGCCATCGCACTGGCGGTCCTGGTCCTGCGGATTCCGCGGCTGGCCGGCGTGGCCAATGCCATCAGCGCCATCGGGATGACCATCCCGTCGTTCGCCCTGCTCGGTGTGCTGATCCCGCTGATCGGGATCGGCTGGCAGCCGGCGCTCATCGCGGTCTGCTTCTACGCCGTGCTGCCCATCCTGCGCAACGCGATCGTCGGGCTGCAAGGGGTCGAATCCTCCCTGGTCGAGTCAGCCCGCGGGATGGGCATGAGCCAGGCGCGAGTCCTGGCCCGGATCCAGTTGCCGCTCGCTTGGCCGGTCATCCTTGCGGGGATCCGGATCTCCATGCAGATGTCTTTCGGCATCGCGGCGATCTCGGCCTACGTGCTGGGACCGGGGCTCGGTACCTACATCTTCAGCGGACTCAGCAACATCGGCGGAGCCGGCGCCGTCGCCTCCGCCGTCACCGGAACACTCGGCGTCGTGATCATCGCCCTGATCGTCGACGGCCTGCTGGTGCTGCTGTCCCGTGCAACCACCTCGAGAGGGATCCGTGTCTGACACCCTGACCCAGTCCGAGCTGTCCACCGCAGGCGCCGACGGCGTCACCGGAGTCGCCATCGATCTGATCGGCGTCACCAAGAGGTATCCCGGTCAGCGACGGGCGGCCGTCGAGCCGCTCGACCTGCACATCCCTCCGGGGGAGATCGTGATCCTGATCGGCCCGTCCGGCTGCGGCAAGACGACCACTCTCAAGATGATCAACCGGCTGATCGAACCGAGCGCCGGGACGATCATGATCGGCGGCCAGGACGCGACCCGGCGCAACGAGAATCAGCTCCGGCGCGAGATCGGTTACGTCATCCAGGGCGGCAGTCTCTTCCCGCACCTGACGGTGGGCCAGAACATCGCACTGGTGCCCGGTCTGCTGAGCTGGGACAAGAAACGGACCGCCGAGCGCGTGGACGAGTTGCTCGAGCTGGTCGGCCTGGACCCTGCGCGCTACCGGCGCCGGTTCCCGCGCGAGCTATCCGGAGGCCAACAGCAGCGGGTCGGCGTCGCCCGCGGTCTTGCGGCCGACCCGCCGGTGATCTTGATGGACGAGCCCTTCGGGGCCGTCGACCCGATCACCCGGCAACGGCTACAGGACGAGTTGTTGAGCATCCAGGAGGAGTTGCACAAGACGATCGTCTGCGTCACGCACGACATCGACGAGGCGATCAAGCTGGGTGACCGGATCCTGCTGCTGTCCGAGGGCGGCCATGTCGAGCAGTACGACACTCCGGAGAACATCCTCGCCGCCCCGGCCAACGACTTCGTCGCGGACTTCGTCGGCGCCGGTTCGTCGCTGAAGCAGCTGAGCCTGAGCCGGGTCAGCGACGTTGAGCTGAGGAAGCCGACCACCGCGACCGTCGGAGAGCCGGCCGCCGAGGTGCTGGATCGTGCCCAGGCCGCACGCGACGAGGCGGTGATCGTCCTCGACGATCGCCGTCGGCCGCGCGACTGGATCTTCCTGCGGGAACTACGGCACCAGCAGACAGTCGTCGACCCCGGCGATGATCACATCCTCACCGTCGACCGCCGGGCGACGCTCAACGATGCCCTGGACACGATGCTCACCGACAACCATGCCGGTGCGATCGTGACCGGACGCCGCGACGAATACCTCGGCGTGATCGACTTCACCGCGGTCACCGATCACATGATGGCGACGACCAGCCAGGCCCAGGCCGATCGTGATCAACAGCAACAAGATCAACAGCAACAAGATCAACAGCAACAAGATCAACTGGGGCAAGATCAACTGGGGCAAGACCACGAGGCGCCGGACCCGGAGGCTGCCGACTGATGGCTGTCATCGAACAAGCGGCACCGCCGGCCGCCCCGGCGGAACGGACTTCGGTGAAGCGGTCCCGACCGCCGATCGGACTGTTCGGCATCCCGATCTTCGTAGCGATCCTGCTCGCGGTCTGGCTGGTCTGGCGACTGAACGCGGCTATCGACTCGACCGAGATGGTGACCATGAACTGGTCTGCCCTCGGCACCGCCGTCTGGCAGCACCTACAACTGACCGCCGTCGGCACGGTGCTGGTGATGATCATCGCTGTCCCGCTCGGGATCGCGCTGACCCGGCCGGGACTGCGGAGATTCTCCGGTCCGGTGCTCGCCTTCGCCAATGGTGGCCAGGCGGCCCCGTCGATCGGCCTGCTGGTACTGGCTGCGATGTGGCTGGGTTTCGGATTCTGGACCGCGATTCTGGCCCTGGGTGTGTACGCGATCCTGCCGGTGCTGCGCAACACGATCGTCGGACTCGACGGAGTCGACCGGACTCTCGTCGAGGCAGGGCGTGGGATGGGCATGTCAGCCTTCACAGCCCTGGCGCGGATCGAGATCCCGCTGGCCGTGCCGGTGATCCTGGCGGGGATCCGGACCGCCCTGGTGCTGATGGTCGGCACCGCGAGCTTGGCCGTGTTCATCAACGCCGGCGGCCTCGGCATCTACATCACGACCGGGGTGAGCCTGTTCCGCAACGGCGTGCTGCTGACCGGCGCCGTGATGATCTCTTCGATGGCGTTGCTCATCGACTGGGTCGGCCGACTGCTGGAATACGCCGTCCGTCCGAAGGGAATCCGCTGACATGGGGAGGGCTACCACGATCCGAGGGCCGCTGAGCAAGTCGCGACCACTCTTCAAGATCATCGCCGGTGTCGTCGTGACTGCGATCGCGGCATCGCTGGGTGCCTGCGGACTGGGCACCTCCGGCGGCTACATCCCGTCGGCCAAGCTGGCCGGCGAACTGGCCGATGTGCCGCGACTGGACGGAGCCACCATCAGTGTCGGCTCCAAGAACTTCACCGAACAGTTGGTGCTGGCCAAGATGGTCGAGATCCTGTTGCGATCAGCCGGCGCCGATGTCGAGGACTTGACCAACATCCCGGGCAGTGCCAGCGCGCGCCAGGCCCAGCTGGCGGGCCAGGTGGACGTCGAGTGGGAGTACACCGGAACCGCGTGGCTGACCTATATGGGCGAATCCAAGCCGATCCGCGATCCCCATCAGCAGTATGTGGCGGTCCGGGACCGGGATCTCAAGGAGAACAAGCTGGTCTGGACGGACCCGTCGCCGATGAACGACACCTATGGGATGGCGACCACGGCAGCGACGGCCAAGAAGCTCGGGGTGAGCAGTCTGGCCGATCTGAAGAAGCTGCCGGTCAAGGATCGCACCTTCTGTCTGGAGGACGAGTTCGCCAGCCGGAGCGACGGTTTCCAGCCGATGCTGAAGGCGTACGGACTCAAGTACGGCACCGATGTACCGAAGAAGAACGTCAAGATCTTCGACGCCGGCGCGATCTACTCGGCGACGGCCAAGGGCGTCTGCAACTTCGGTGAGGTCTACACCACCGACGGCCGGATCTCGGCGCTGAATCTCTCGGTGCTCTCCGACGACCAGCACTTCTTCCCCACCTACAACGGTTGTGCCGTCTGGCGCGAGGAAGTCGTGCGAAAGTATCCGCAGGTTCGCAGGCTGGTCGATCCGCTGGCCGCCAAGCTGACCGACAAGACCATGACCGATCTCAACTCCCAGGTCGACGTCGACGGCCAGTCGCCGACCCAGGTGGCGCAGGACTGGCTCCGGTCGGAGCACTTCATCAGTTGAGCGGTCCCGTCCTGCCGGGCGGTCCGATCGAGCATCAGGACGTGCCGTCCACATCGGCCCGGCGCAGCCGATGCGCCGGGTCAGTGCTCGCCGGTATGATCGTCGGGCCCGGACTGGGTGTGGCGAGGAGGCAGAGTGAAGATCCGACTTGAGCGTGATGTGCTGGCCGAGGCCGTGCAATGGGCGGCCCGCAGCCTGCCGACCCGGCCGAGCGTGCCGATCCTGGCCGGGCTGCTGGTCACTGCCTCCGAGTCCGGTGTCACCCTGTCCAGCTTCGACTACGAGACCTCGGCGCAGATCAACGTCGCCGCGCAGGTCAGTGACGAAGGCCAGGCGTTGGTCTCGGGCCGGCTGCTGGCCGATATCTCCCGGTCCCTGCCCAACAAGCCGGTTGACCTGGTCTCCGACGAGACCCGAATGGAGATCACCTGCGGCAGCGCGCGGTTCACGCTGCAAGCGCTGCCGGTCGGCGACTATCCGAGCCTGCCCGATATGCCTGAGGCGACCGGCACGGTCCCCAGCGAGGCGTTCGCCCAGGCCGTCGGCCAAGTCGTCGTGGCGGCCGGCCGGGACGAGCTGCTGCCGGTCTTCACCGGCGTGCGGCTGGAGATCGAGGGCGACACGCTGTCGCTGCTGGCCACCGACCGTTACCGGATGGCGCTGAAGGAACTGAACTGGAATCCCGGCAGCCCGCAGATCTCGACTGCGGCGCTGGTCCCGGCCCGGGTGCTGGCCGACACCGCCCGTTCGATGTCCGCCGGCGACGAGATCACCCTCAGCCTGTCCTCGGGCGGTGCCGGCGACGGCATCATCGGTTTCGAGGGCCACGGGGCCGGCGGCGTACGGCAGACCACCACCCGGCTGCTGGACGGCGAATTCCCCAAGGTCCGCCACATCATGAACACCCAGTCCGCCCTGAACGTTCGAGTCAGCACCGCCGAGCTGATCTCGGCCGCCAAGCGGGTTGCGTTGGTCGCCGAACGGAACACGTCGCTGCGGATGCTGATCGGCGACGGCAGCATCACTCTCGAGGCGGCGACGGGTGACCAGGCCCAGGCGTCGGAAGCGATCGAGGCCACCATCGAGCCGGTCGGCGGTGGCGAGCCGGCGCTGGATGCGGCGGGCTTCAACCCGACCTATCTGCTCGATGCGCTCGGCGTGATCGACACCCCGTACGTGAATTTTGCTTTCACCGCACCAGGCAAGCCGTGCCTGCTGACCGGGCTGAACGAGATCGACGGTGACTCGCTCGGCGACTACCGCCACGTCATCATGCTCATGCGTTTGCCGAGTTGAGCTGGGTGCCGCTGCCGCGATCTGGGTGGCGGTCCTGCGTTCGGGGGGACGACCCCCTCGACCCCCGGGCGTGGAGACTCCTCAGTCGGCTGCCGGGGCGATTGCTTCGTACCTCGCAATCGGTTCGCGCTGGGGCGCTCACAAGGGTGCCGCTCCCGAGCCCTTCTCCCGTTGGTCCCGGTCCGCGCCCACGGCCTGGTCGCAAGATCAACGTTTGAGGTTGCGGGTGCGACACGCCGGGATTTAGTGGAGCGGGAGTACCGGAGATCAAAGGTTGAGGTTGCGCGTTCGCGGAATATTCGCCAACGGCGCCCCGCGTTGCTGCGCCTCGTATTTGTAGAGTGTCGCGGGACGTGACGATCTGGAGAGATTGGGGAGCGGAATGCAGCTGGGGATGATCGGTCTGGGCCGGATGGGCGCGAACATCGTCCGCCGACTGATGCGCGACGGCCACGAGTGCGTGGTCTCCGACACCAATCCGGAGTCGGTCAAGGCGCTGGTGGACGAGGGTGCGGTCGGCAGCGACAGCCTGGAGGACTTCGTCGGCAAGCTCAGCAGTCCCAAGGTCGTCTGGGTGATGATCCCGGCCGGCATCACCGGTCGGGTGATCGACCAGCTGGAGCCGCTGCTCTCCGAGGGCGACATCATCATCGACGGCGGCAACTCCAACTACCACGACGATGTCCGTCGGTCCAAGAGCCTGTCGGACAAGGGCATCCATTTCGTCGACGTCGGCACCAGCGGCGGTGTGTACGGGCTGGAGCGCGGCTATTGCCTGATGGTCGGCGGTTCGGACTACGCCTTCCAGACCATCGAGCCGCTCTTGGCGACCATCGCTCCCGGACCGGGGGAGATCGACCGCACCCCGGGCCGCGGCGGCGATCTGGCCCCGGAGGAGAAGGGCTACCTGCACTGCGGACCCTCCGGCGCCGGGCACTTCGTCAAGATGGTGCACAACGGCATCGAGTACGGGATCATGGCCGCCTTCGCCGAGGGCCTGAACATCCTCGACAACGCCGACGCCGGTCTCAAGGAGACCGAGCACTCGGCTGAGGTCGCCCCGTTGGAGGAGCCGGAGTTCTACCAGTTCACCATCGACACCGCCAAGGTCGCCGAGTTGTGGCGCCGCGGTTCGGTGATCTCGTCCTGGCTGCTCGACCTGACCGCCGCCGCCCTACAGGAGAATCCGGAGCTCGGTGGTCTGGCCGGCCGGGTCTCGGACTCCGGCGAAGGCCGCTGGACGGTCAAGGCTGCCGTCGATGTCGGCGTACCCGCTCCGGTGCTGGCCGCCTCGCTCTTCGAGCGGTTCGCCTCCCGTGACAACGACCATTTCGCCAACCAGGTGCTCTCGGCGATGCGCCAGCAGTTCGGCGGCCACCGCGAACTGCCGGCCGGCGATTCCCTCGAGGCCGGCGGCGCGAACGCCGACCGCCCCGCCAAGAAGTAGTGGGCGACAGGACCGTCGTCAGGTGGAGCCGGGGACGGCACGCCGTGAGCGCGTCAGCGCGAACCGGTTGCGAGGTACGAAGCAACCGGTCCGACGGTCGAGTCTGGAGCCGACCACGCCCAGGGGTCGAGGGGGTCGTCCCCCCGCCAAATTAACTAGACTCCACCCATGTTCGTGGACCACCTGCAGCTCGTGGACTTCCGGTCCTACGGCGGGGTGGATGTGCCGCTCGGGCCGGGGGTGACGATCTTCGTCGGCGCCAACGGACAGGGCAAGACGAATCTGGTCGAGGCGGTGGAATACCTGTCCACCTTGGGATCCCACCGGGTCGCCACCGAGGCACCACTGGTCAGAGCCGGCGCCGAACAGGGTTTACTCCGGGCTCGCGTGCAGGCGGGGCTCGATGATCAACGCAGCCTGCAGCTGGAGATCCAGATCACCCCGGGCAAGGCCAACAAGGCCAGGCTGAACCGGTCGCCGCTGCCGCGGGCCCGCGAACTCGTCGGACTGCTGCGTACGGTGGTGTTCTCACCGGAGGACCTGGCGATCGTCAAGGGCGACCCGAGCGAACGCCGCCGTTTCATCGACACCCTGATCATCTCCCGCTGGCCGCGGCTGGCGGGGGTCAAAGCCGACTACGACCGGGTGCTCCGGCAGCGCAACACGCTGCTCAAGTCGCTGGCCGGTCGCAGTGCCGGCGGTCGGCGTACGGAGGTGATCGCGGAGGCCGCCACCACGCTGGACGTCTGGGACTCCCATCTCGCCCAGGCCGGGGCAGCGCTGCTGCGGGCCCGATTGCGTACGCTCTCGGAGCTGCAGCCGCTGGCCGGCAAGGCGTACGTCGAGATCGCCCCGACCAACAACCTGATCGCCGCCGAATACGTCACGTCAATCGAGTACGACGACAGCGAAGGCCTGCCCGAGGAGGACGTGCTCCGCCAGGCGCTGCTGGACAAGCTCACCGAGCGTCGGCCTGACGAACTCCAGCGCGGGATCTCACTGGCAGGCCCGCACCGCGACGACATTCTGTTCACCATCGGTGAGCTGCCGGCCCGCGGCTACGCCAGCCACGGTGAATCGTGGTCGCTGGCCCTGGCTCTGCGGCTGGGCAGCTTCGCGCTGCTGCGTTCCGACGGGATTGAACCGGTCCTGGTGCTCGATGATGTCTTCGCCGAGCTGGATGCGACCCGGCGAGACCGGCTGGCCGGCCAGATCACCGAAGCCGAACAGGTGCTGATCACCGCAGCGGTGGCCGAGGACGTGCCCGAACAACTCGGCGGCCGGCGCTACCGGGTCGCCTCAGGTGAGGTCACCGAGGACGGCGCTGATGGCTGACGCGCAGGATCGGTCCGTCGAGGAGTCCGACAACCGCCGACACGCCGCAGATATTGAGGAATCTGTGACCCCTCGGCGGGAGGAGGAGCACGACCCGACCGGGTTGGGGCTGGCGCGGGCGATCGCGGGTTCGGTGGCCGGCGGCAAGTACCGCCGGCGGCGGTCCAAACAACATCAGCGTCCGGTCGACCCGCAATCGACCGGCGCCCATCCCGACGACCGGGACCCGCAGCTGCTCGGCTCGGCCCTGGACCGGCTGGTCGAGTCCCAGGGCTGGTCCAAGCAGATCAGCGTACGGTTGCTGCTCGGCCGGTGGCCGGTCCTGGTCGGGCCGGTCAATGCCGCGCATAGCACGCCGATCGGCTACCAGGACACCGTGGTCACGGTGCAGGCGGAATCGACGGTCTGGGCGACCTCACTGCGCGCGATGGCGCCGCAACTGGTCGCCAAGCTCAACGAGCTGCTCGGCGACGGCACGGTCACCCGGGTGGAGATCATCGGACCGGACGTCCCGAGCTGGAAGAAGGGACGTCGATCCGTACGCGACGGGCGGGGTCCGCGCGACACCTACGGGTGACCCCGCTCAGGGCTTCTTCCTGGCTCCCGTCGTACGCCGGTCACGGCGGGCCAGCCAGTGCAGCTGAGCAATCCGGGCCGCGCCGAAGATCACCACGATCAGTGCCCCGCCGGCGGCCGAGAACAGCAACAGGACGCCGAGCGGCATATGGCCCTGGGCGCCGAAGTAGCGCACGGTCGTGGTCTCGTTGTTCTGCAGGATGAAGATCAGCAGCAGCACCAAAACGATGATCCCGACCGCGAGTGCGACGAACGCCGCACTGATCCGGGTCTGTTTGCGGACCTCCGGAGCCTTCTTGGCCGGCGTGCCGGGCCTTCCCGTGCTGTCGGTGGGCTTGTCGGGCGCCACCGGTTCGACACCCTGGCCGACGGTCCGACCCTCGGCAGGTTCGAGGTCGGAGCCTGCCGCGCCCGGAGTTTCCTCGGTGGTCGCGGCGTCCTCTGGCTTGTCAGACGTCATGTCTCCTCCGTCCTCCCGAATTGCTTCTACCCAAGTTCAGCAGGGTTGGACCGGTTCTGGCCATCGACGCGCGTGACCGGCGGGGAGTTATCGGCTGGTGTGCGGCGCGGCTGCGCTGTTGGTGCCCAGCTCCATGGTGTCGAAGGTCGGGGCCGGTGGCCGGTTCGTCGTCGGCCGGTCCAGATAGAACAGCGCGGTCGAGGCGATGTCGTCGTGCAGCGGCAGGTAGCGGCCGCCGCTGTGCCAGCCGAGCGCCTGGATCTCGACACTCAGCCGGGTGGCGAAGTGGATCGGGTCCAGGACGTGCCAGCGGTACATGCCGAACCGTTGCTGGGACTCGTACAGGCCGTCTGGTCGCAGGATCTGCGGCAGGCCGAGATAGGGCGTGGAGAATTCGGTGTAGCCCTGGCCCGGGACGTCGAAATTCCAGGCACCGCCGAAGTAGTCCTCGGTGCCGGTGCCGCAGATCGTCGGCCAGCGTCCGTCGGACTGGCGGTCGTCGTCGTCGAGGTAGAACTTGATCTCGCCCTCACCCCACCAGCCGGGGGAGTTGACACCCCAGGCCAGGTACGTGCCGACGTAGTGGCCGGAGCCCTCGATCTCGACCAGCAGGGGATGGTTTTCCCTGTCCGGCAAGGGATTGCTGCGCCGCCACTGGGCGTGTAAGTAGCCCTGGCCCGTGTAATCGCCGCCGACCTCGTAGGTGATCTGGTAGTAGACGGTCGCGTCGGCCGACGACGTGTTCTCCAGCGTCAGCCGGGCGCCGTCGAGGAACGGCATCGGCCAGTAGGAGTTGAAGCCGCCGTTGGGGTTCACGGCGATCGGCTCGGAGTTGACCTGGGCGAACCGGCCCCAGCCGGAGGCGAAGAAGTCCCCGTACGGCACCTCGATGGCCGGCTCGTCGGAGCCGTCCCAGTAGGCGCGCAGGATCAGGGTCCGCCAGTTGGCGTAATGGGTGGTCAGCCAGAGGTGGTTGATCCGACCCGCGCCGTCGATCCGACCGAGTTCGAAGGTCTCACCGCCGCCGATGTTGACGCTCGGGGACACTTTCCAGCCCTGACCGAGATCACGGGCGGGCCGAGCGCCGGTGCCCTCCGTGGCTCGGCCGCCCCCGCCGACCGAGCCGTCGAAATTCTCCGGGCTGATCGATCGGGTCTGCACCTGGCGGAGCGTGGAGAGGCCGGCCAGACCGGTCGACAGGGGTGGGACGGCGGATGAATCGGACATCGTGGTGGTCACCTCAGGACGCTCGGAAAGACTTTCGGAAAGTCGTACGGACAAGCAACGCTGCTCGGCCCGATCCGCAGGTCCGGAGGCCGACAGCGAGAATCTACCGGTGCCGTTCGGCGGACGATCGGGCCGGAGGTGATCGGTCCACCGTTTAGGATCACCAGCGATGACCGCACTGGCCATGCTGTGGACCGACATCCGGATCCTGTTGGTGGACACCACCCGGATCTGGTGGCGGTTGCTGCCCAAGATCCTGACCATCTACGTCCTGGGGTGGTTGGGCTATGAGGTGTGCTTCAAGCTGGCGGAGATCGCCGGCGACCTGACCGCTTGGCTGAGCCTGGTGATCTTCGCGATCGCGTTCGTGAGCCGGTTGGCGGCGCTGGTGCTGATCCTGCGGATGGTCGGCAATGCCCTGGGCGTACGGCACTTGATCCCCAAAGAGGAGCAGGAGGACGACGACCGCGACGCCGGCGTCACCCGCCTACTGGCGCTGACCCTGCTGCCGTTCCTGGGGATCTACACAGCATTCGGGCTGATCCAGGACGCCAGCAGCCAACTGGTGATCGAATCGGACTTCCGCAGCGGTGGAATATGGGGAAACCAGGGGATTCTTGGGCAGATCCGGTTGAACGGTGCTGACGTGCCGGCGAGGCGGTACGTCCTCGTGCTGGCCATCATCGTCGGCACCTACATCCTGCGCCGCGGCCTCGACCTGGTCCACGAACGGACCGGCTTCCGGCCGTTGGGCATCGTCGTCGCCTTCATCGAGGCCTTCTTCGTCCTGGTGACCATCACCTTCGGCTACGACCTGCTGGCCAGGATCCCGTTGTGGTTGAAGGACCGCCAGTTCATGGTCTGGATCTCCGATGTCCGGCATGCGGTCGGCAACCTGATCGCCCTGACCGGTATCAACCCGGACGTGTTCTTCGCCGGAATCGGCTCCTTCATCAGCAACCAGGTCTGGCCGGTGATCACGTCCGGGCTCACCCAGCCGATCTTCTGGCTGGCCATCGCGGCGCTGGTCTACGGCTCCAGCGTGATCTCGGTAGCCGAGCTGTGGCGCCGCGGCCGGCCGCTGGCCAGCCGGGTCCGGCTGGCCCGCCGCGCCCTCGAGCGTGCAGCACGCCAGGAGGCGGCCGGCGGGCAGCAGCACGGTGGAGAACACCACGAGACGACCGGAGCGAGGCTGGTGGCCGAGATCCGGGAGGCGTTCTTCGGCGACATCGACGACAAGTACCTGCCGACACTGCACTCGCTCCGGCTGGTGCTGCGCGCCGGATTCACCTTCCTGGGCGCGTACGTCGTGGTCTACTCCGCCCAGGCCGTTGGAAGCTCGATCTGGAGCTGGGCGCTGAACCAGACCATCGGGGGTCATCCGATGACCTTCTGGATGGTCTTCCTGCCGGCCCAGGACTTCGTCACCTCGTTGCCGTTCGAGCCGTGGCGCCTGTGTCTGTTGGCCGTCGCACTGCGCCGATGCTTGATGATCTTCCGGTTGCGCGCCGAGAGCAGGGGAACCGCGAATCTCGAGGTCGGCGCCGTCGAAGCCGCACGCGAGGTTGCTGCGGCCGATCTGGGATCCCGGGGCACCCCGGTGCCGGAGACGGCGGGTGTCCGATGAGCAGCCCAGGCGTTTCGACCAGCTCAAGCGTTACAAGCAGCCCAGGGGTCGGGGCGCGGCCTCACCGGCTGGCGTCGGTGATCATCGCGCTCGCCTGCGTCGTGGTCGCCGGGATCGGGGTCAATGTCACCCAGAACATCTCCGGTGAAGTCATCCGCACCGGCGACATTCACCAGTCCCTGCGCCTGGACAACGCCATTGTCCGGGTGACCGACGTCCGCACCGGCACGGCGATGGCCGGCCAGACCGACGACGACCGGTACAAGACCGGAGGGATGATCCTGGCCGTGACCCTGCGGGTGGAGGCGCCAGGCACCAAGTACACGGTCGGAGGTGACGACGGCGTCTCGGTGCAGGCTGGCGGGCGGACCTATGCGGCTTTCGGACCGAACACCTCGATCACCGCCGAGGCCGGCTTCGCCAGCACCGGCGACTTGCTCTTCGAGGTCGATCCGAACCACATCGCGGGTGCCTACCTGGAGCTCTATCGCTCCGAATTCATCCACGTGACGCCGCAGAAGGTGCACATCCGGCTCGGCATCACCCAGCAGAATGCGGCGCAGTGGGTGGCCGCGGCGAAGGGCCGTACGCTGCAGGTCGGCTCGGCAAGCTCGGAGCCGCTGGGATGAGTGCATCGACACAACAACGCCCTACGGATCGGGTCGACAAGCTCATCCAGCGCTCGGACCGGCGCCGGTCCTGGCTGATGGCCTCGATGGCCTTCGCCCTCGTGCTGATCTACCTGTTCATCTGGATGACCTACGCGGGCAGCCACACCTACTCACGCTTCCGGCAATTGCCGGCCGGTGACAGCGCGACCGTCAAAGGCGTCACGTTCACGCTGGTCTCGCTGACCCGGACCGGGGTGATCACCGACGGCGACGAGACCCACCAGGCCCAGCCCGGCACCACCTACGTGATCGCGGATCTGCAGATCGTCACCGCCAACAAGGACCCGCTCTGCTCGGTGGAGTTGGTCGCCGACGGCAAGCGTACCTGGGAGTCGAACGCGGAGTTCTTCGATCGGAAGAAGCCGCAGTACTGCGGCGACGACGAGCATCCGGTCACGCCGGGCAAGCCATGGGACTACGAGCAGATCTATCTGATTCCGGCCGCCTTCGCGGACCGCCTCTACGGCATCGGCGTGGAGGATCTCACGTCTCCGGCGCCGACCAAGGTGCTCACCCCAGCGGCCTGATCCGCCGGATCAGTAGTCGTCGGGAGCGATCCGAGTGAGGTGCAGGCGGAGCCGGAACAAGTCGCTGCCACTGGCATCCCAGTAGGAGTCACCAGCTGCGGCCCCGGTCAGATAGCTGTGGGTGCCGTAGGTCACCCGGCGCATCGCGAACACCACCTCGCCGTCCTTGAAGGTCGGCGGGAAGTCGAATTCGACGTCGATCCGCACCGGGGGCAGGCCAGGCGCCACATCCATCGGCCGGTCGAACAGCTGTGGGTCACCGATGATGGCGCTCTCCGCGGTCTGGACCCCGCCGTGGCTGATGCCGTCGGCCAGGAACCAGTCGCTCGAAGGTGACATCGCCTTGTCGCCGTTGTTCCGCACAGTGCCGGTGACGACGACCTTCTGGATCGTCTTGTACTTGCCGTATCCCGTCGCCTGCTGCACGGTGGCGGAGGAGAAGGTCAAGTCGTAGGGACCGTTGGTGAAGGCGTGGCCCCCGGCGATGTCGGTGACGGTGTCGTCGCGCTCGCGGAAGCCGCCGAGGGCGAACACCGCACCGATCAGCACGATCACCGCGAGGATCGGGACCCCGATCGCGAGGACCCGTCGCCGGTTGCGGCCCGGGGTCGGCCCGTCGGGATCCTGGGGTGCAGCCCAGGTCGGGTCGACCGGCGCGTCGTCGAGCCAGACGGACGCGCCTCGCGCTCCGTCGGTCGTACGATCCGGTGCGGTCACGTCGGGGAGTCTAGCGATCGGGTGGCCTACGATGCGGCTCGTGAGCCCGCTCCGCGAATCCGATCCCGCCGCCGACCTTTCGTTGCCCCGGTTCGAGGACGCCGAGGTCGTTGTCCCGGCACCGGGGGAGGGATCCGGAAACTGGGCCGGAGCCCCGAGTGCGGTGCTGCACGACGGCATCTTCTGGCTGGCCTACAGGATGCGGCGGCCGGTCGTCGAGGGCCGCGGAGTCAGCGTGGTCGTCGCCCGCTCGACCGACGGCATACGGTTCTCCGGCGTCTGCGAGGTGGAGCGGGACGCGTACGGGGCCGCATCCTTCGAACGGCCGGCGCTGGTGCCGTTGCCGGACGGCGGCTGGCGGCTCTATCTGAGCTGCGCGACCCCGGATTCCAAGCACTGGTGGATCGAGGCGGTCGACGCGGACCGGATCGAGGGGTTGCCGTCAGGGCGTCGGAGGCTCGTGCTGCCGGGAGACGCAACCGTCGGTGTCAAGGATCCGGTCGTGCTGCGCACCGAACGAGGTTGGCAGCTGTGGTATTGCTGCCACCCGTTGACCGAGGCCGGCCAGGAGGATCGGATGACCACCCGGTACGCGACCAGCGAGGACGGCCTGACCTGGGTCGACCGGGGCGAGGTGCTGGCCGGCACGCCGGGGACCTGGAACGCCCGCGGTGCCCGGATGACAGCGGTGCTGCAACAGGATCCGCTGATCGCGCTCTATGACGGACGCGCCGCATTGGAGCAGAACTGGTTCGAGCAGACCGGCGTGGCCCGGCAGTCTGATGACGGGCTGGCCGCCGTCGGTGACGGACCGGTCGCGACCTCGCCCGAGGGCGACGGCGCATTCCGCTACGTCAGCGTGGTCGACCTGCCGGGCGGCGGTCGGCGCTTCTACTTCGAGGCCGCGCGAGCCGACGGATCGCACGACCTGATGACCAGCCTGGGCTGAGTCCGGAGGCAGCCGGTCGGATCAGCCGGTCGGATCAGCCCTGGGCGACCGGACCGGTGCGCTCGCTGAAGGAACCGCTGCCGATGCTGGACCGCCAGTCCGCATACGAGGTGTTCAGCAGACTCTCCAGCAGCGCGATGTCGTCAGAGAACTCCTGGACCAATTCGGCCCTGATCTCCGGCGCCAACCGCGGCCGCTGGGCGGGCTGACCGTACTGCAGCGCCTTGTGGATCGGACGGGCCGCCTGCCGCCACAACTCGGGGCGGACAAGCGATCCTGCTGCCGACCCGGCGCGGATGGTCCGGCCGAGCACGGTGGCTCGTAGCCCGGGGCGTACGAACGGCCGGGAATTGTCCTGCGGAACGCTGGCGACCACGTCGGTGGCGATCCCGAGGAATTCGCAGACCCGGTTGAGCGTCACCGTCGGCTCCGCCACCAGCTGCTTGTACCGCAGCACCAGGATCCGTTCCAGGCCGACCCGGGCGGACAGGTCCGCGAGTTGCTCGCCGTAGCGCCCGAGCTGCCGGTAGTGCCAGAACGGCGCCCACCCGGCATCGATCCGATGCTTCTCGGAGCGCCAGGCCCTGACAAAATCGGCCTCCGGCTCCAGGCCGTCGACCCACAGGTGCATCCAGTTGGAATAGGCCCGGTCGATCGGGTCGCGGATCACCGCGATGAACTTCGCGGCCGGCAACTCCTCGGCCAGCCGGCGCCGGGCGTGCGGCAGATAGAGGTAGAAGGGTGTGCTCTCCAGCCGCACTGCCTCCGCCGGCGAATCCGCGAAGAGTGCCCGGTAGTCCTCGGCCCGCCAGATCCACTCCTGCTGGCTGTGGGCGTCACCCGGACCTCTGTACGCGGGCGGTGGCGCGTCAGCGCACAGGTAGTACTTGGGCTCCTTGATCGGGGACGCGAAGATCTGCGGATGCCCGGCCAGAGCGCTGTGCAGGGCGCTCGTCCCGGCCTTAGGTGCCCCGATGATGAGCACATCCGGCAGGCATTTCCGAGTATCCATGAAGGGATACTAGGACCAGTGGCTAGCACCCGGGTCGTGATCGGATCAGATCAGAACGCGGCCGCCGCTGGCAGGCGTTCTGTGAACCGATTAGCGCCTGTCGGCAGATCGGCTCTCCAAGCCCCTGGGAGGGTCCGGGTGCGTATGGGTCCACATGTAGGGCCCCACTAGTGGCCCGAAACCGGGCTGGAAGGCCTCTGAGCAGCCGTTCAGCCGCAAGTTCGCCTGTGAACAACCTCCGCTATCGTCCTGGATCGCGGTAGACTGGCCTCTGCGTGTGAGCGCGGTGCGAACCGCGGATGTGCAGCGACGGTGTGACAGGAGAATTGAACCGGTGACCGATACCCCCGACAACAACTTCGGCGAAACCCCTGACAATCAGATTCGTCCGGATGAGCCCCAGGTACCCGATTCTCCCAGCGATCTTTCCGGCGCAGAGCCTGATCCCGCATCTCCCACTTCTCCCGGTCTGCCACCGGTCGGGGACACTTACGACTCCGACTCGATCACCGTCCTCGAGGGTCTCGAGGCGGTCCGCAAGCGGCCGGGTATGTACATCGGCTCGACCGGTGAGCGCGGTCTGCACCATCTGGTCACCGAGATCGTGGACAACGCGGTCGACGAGGCACTGGCCGGCTATTGCGACACGATCCAGGTGACCCTGCTGGCCGACGGCGGTGTTCGGGTCGTCGACAACGGCCGCGGTATCCCGGTCAAGGAGCATCCGACCGAGAAGATCCCGGCGGTGACGGTGATCCTGACCGTGCTGCATGCCGGCGGCAAGTTCGGTGGCGGCGGTTACAAGGTCTCGGGCGGTCTGCACGGCGTTGGCGCCTCGGTGGTGAATGCGCTGTCGAAGCGCTATGAGGTGGACATCAAGCGCGACGGCTACCGGTGGACCCAGGCCTTCGAGATGGGTGTGCCGACCGGACCGCTGGAGCGGCACGAAGAGACCTCCGAGACCGGCACCACGACCACCTTCTGGGCCAGCGACGAGATCTTCGAGACGACGGTCTATTCGTACGAGACGTTGGCCACCCGGCTGCGGGAGATGGCCTTCCTCAACAAGGGCTTGTCGATCTCGATCAAGGACGAGCGGGAGGACCGGCCGGACGAGGACGGCAGCCACCACGAGGACACCTTCAAGTACGACGAGGGTCTGAAGGATTACGTCAAGTACCTGACAGGTACCAAGACGGCGATCTCGCCCGTGATCGACATCGAGTCGGAGCGGGAGACCATCGGCCTGGAGTTGGCGATGCAGTGGAACAGCTCCTTCGCCGAGTCCGTCCACACCTTCGCCAATACGATCAACACGCACGAGGGCGGCACCCACGAGGAGGGTCTGCGCGCGGCGCTGACCTACACCGTCAACAAGTGGGGCGAGCAGTGGGGCATGATCAAGAAGCGCGAGGATCGGTTGTCCGGCGACGACATCCGTGAAGGCCTCACCGCGATCATCTCGATCAAGCTCACCGACCCCCAGTTCGAGGGCCAGACCAAGACCAAACTGGGCAACACCGAGGCGAAATCCTTTGTGCAGCAGGCTGTCAATGACAAGTTGAGCGACTGGTTCGAGGAGAATCCGACCGAGGGCAAGGACATCATCCGCAAGGGCATCGCCGCGTCGGTGGCCAGGATCGCCGCTCGCAAGGCGCGTGACGCTGCCCGTGATCGCAAGGGCCTCCTGGGTCGCTCGGGGCTGCCGGGCAAGTTGTCCGACTGCTCGTCGACGAATCCGACCGAGTGCGAGGTCTTCATCGTCGAGGGCGACTCGGCCGGTGGTTCGGCCAAGGGCGGCCGGGATCCGCGGATCCAGGCGATCCTGCCGATCCGCGGCAAGATCCTCAACGTCGAGAAGGCGCGGATCGACAAGATCATGCAGAACAACGAGGTCCAGGCGATCATCTCCGCTCTGGGCACCGGCGTGCACGACGACTTCGACATCGAGAAGCTGCGCTACCACAAGATCGTGATGATGGCCGACGCGGATGTCGACGGTGCCCACATCCGCACCTTGTTGCTGACGCTGATGTTCCGCTTCATGCGGCCGTTGATCGAGGCCGGCCACGTGTTCCTGGCGCAGCCGCCGTTGTACCGACTGAAGTGGACCAATTCGGCCCACGAACTCGCCTACAGCGACGCCGAGCGTGATGCCCTGCTGCGGGCGGGATCCGAAGCAGGCAAGAAGTTGCCGCGGGAAGCGCCGATCCAGCGCTACAAGGGCCTGGGTGAGATGGACGCCGGAGATCTGTGGGACACCACCATGGATCCGGAGAAGCGGATCCTGTTGCAGGTGACGTTGGACGATGCGGCCCGCGCCGACGAGATGTTCTCGATCCTGATGGGCGAGGACGTCGAGCAGCGCCGGACGTTCATCCAGCGCAACGCCAAGGACGTACGTTTTCTCGATATCTGATCTTGGTCAAGACGAGCGTGACCAAGATCAGTGATCTTGTGGAAGTGATGGCAGAACTATGACTGAAGTTACCCCGCCGCGGGACGAGCGGCTCGAGCCTGTTGATCTTCAGGACGAGATCCAGAAGTCCTATCTCGATTACGCGATGAGCGTGATCGTCGGGCGCGCGTTGCCCGACGTCACCGATGGTCTGAAGCCGGTGCACCGCCGCATCCTCTATGGGATGTACGACGGCGGCTACCGGCCGGACCGCGGGTGGAACAAGTGCGCCCGCGTGGTCGGCGAGGTGATGGGCCAGTACCACCCGCACGGCGACAGCGCGATCTACGACACCCTCGTTCGGCTGGCGCAGCCGTGGGTGATGCGCTACCGGCTGGTGGACGGCCAGGGCAACTTCGGCTCGCAGGGCAACGACCCGGCTGCGGCGATGCGCTACACCGAGTGCAAGATGGCGCCGCTGGCGATGGAGATGGTCCGCGACATCGACGAGGACACCGTCGACTTCAAGGCCAACTACGACGGCAAGACCCAGGAGCCGGTGGTTCTGCCGGCGCGGTTCCCCAACCTGCTGGTCAACGGCTCGACCGGTATCGCGGTCGGCATGGCGACCAACATCCCGACCCACAACCTGCGCGAGGTCTCCGAGGCCGTGCAGTGGGCGCTGCAGCACCCCGAGGCGACCGAGGAAGAGCTGCTCGAGGCGGCCATCGAACGGGTCAAGGGCCCGGACTTCCCCAACGGCGCACTGATCGTCGGCCGCAAGGGCATCGAGGACGCGTACCGGACCGGTCGCGGCTCGGTGATCATGCGCGCTGTGGTCGAGATCGAAGAGGACGCCAAGACCGGCCGCAACCAGCTGGTGGTGACCGAGCTGCCGTACATGGTCAACCCGGACAACCTCAGCCTCAAGATCGCCGAGCTGGTCAACACCGGCAAGCTGAACGGGATCGCCGACATCCGCGACGACTCGTCGGCGCGGACCGGACAGCGACTGGTGATCGTGCTCAAGCGTGACGCCCAGCCGCGGGTGGTGCTCAACAACCTCTACAAGCACACCCAGCTGCAGGACAGCTTCGGCTGCAACATGCTGGCGCTGGTCGACGACGTGCCGCGGACGCTACGGCTGGACCAGTTCATCTCCTACTGGGTCACGCACCAGATCACCGTGATCCGGCGGCGTACCGAATATCGGCTGGCCGAGACCGAGAAGCGGGCGCACCTGTTCCGCGGCTACGTCAAGGCGCTGGACGCGCTGGACGAAGTGATCGCGCTGATCCGCCGCAGCCCGACCACCGACGAGGCCCGGCAGGGCCTGATGGAGCTGCTGGAGGTCGACGAGGTCCAGGCCACCGCGATCCTGGACATGCAGCTGCGCCGGCTGGCGGCGATGGAGCGCCAGCGGATCGTGGACACGCTGGCTGATTTCGAGCGCCAGATCGCCGACTACCAGGACATCCTGGCCAAGCCCGAGCGGCAGCGGCAGATTGTCTCCACCGAGCTGGCCGAGATCGTCGATAAGTACGGCGACGAGCGGCGTACCGAGATCATCGCCGCCGACGGCGACATGTCGGCCGAGGACTTCATCCCCGACCGGGACGTGGTCGTCACCATCACCCGCGGCGGCTACGCCAAGCGGACCAACACCGACGCGTACCGGGTGCAGCGTCGCGGCGGCAAGGGCGTCCGCGGTGCGACGCTGCGCGCCGACGACGAGGTCGTGCACCTCTTCGCGACCAGCAACCACCAGTGGATCCTGTTCTTCACCAACAAGGGCCGGGTCTACCGGGCCAAGGTGTGGCAGCTGCCCGAGGCGAACCGGGACGCGCGCGGCAGTCACGTCGCCGGACTGCTGTCGTTCCTGCCGGACGAGCAGATCGCGCAGGTGCTGACGCTGCGGTCGTACGAGGATGCGCCCTATCTGCTGCTGGCGACGAAGAAGGGCCTGGTCAAGAAGACCGAGCTGTCGCTGTACGACTCTCCGCGGCAGGCCGGCATCATCGCGGTGAACTTCCGCGACGACGACGACGAGCTGATCGGCGCCCAGCTGTGCAGTGCCGAGGACGATGTGCTGCTGATCTCCCGGAAGGGTCAGGCGATCCGGTTCCCGGCCGACGACGCACAACTGCGGCCGATGGGCCGGGCGACCTCCGGCGTGACCGGGATGAAATTCCGGGACGGCGACGAGTTGCTGAGCCTGACCCGGATCAGCGCCGATCTCGAAGAGGACAGCTGGTTCGTCTTCACCGTGACCGACGGCGGTTTCGGCAAGCGGACGGCCGTCTCGGAGTATCGGCGCCAGGGTCGTGGCGGCCTGGGCATCAAGGCTATGCGGCTGAACGATTCCCGCGGCCAGCTGGTCGGCGGTCTGGTGGTCCGGGAGAACGACGAGGTCATCGCGATCAAGGCCAGCGGACAGATCACCCGCAGCGCTGTTGCTGAAGTCGCGGTGAAAGGCCGGGACACCATGGGTGTGAAGTTCGTTGGAGTTAACAATGGGGACTCGGTCGCGGTGATCGCCTTGAATCCGGAGGCGGCTCCCGAGTTGGATGACGCTGAAGCTGATACCGATGCCGGCGCGGATTCGCTCGCCGATGGCGATTCTGCGAAGGTTGAGGGCGAGTCCGCTCCGGTCAGCGAATCGGAGCAGGCAGAATCGGAGTCGGTGGCCTCGGATTCAGGCGCAACCGACGACGAGTCGGATGCCGAGATCGCCGATGAGACGGACGACGAACCGGAGGAATGACCGTGAGTGAACGCAGCAGGGGACCCGAGGGGTCTTCCGGGGCGGCGCCCACAGACCGGGGCAATGCCGCCGGGTCGGACGACTTCTACGCGGCTGCGGCCGCCTCGGTTGCTGCCCGCAGCGGATCGAACGGGTCGAACGGCCGCAGCGGCACGAACGGCGGCGCGACCGCGCCGGCACCCGATCGGGACAAGCTGACGCCACAGGCCAGGCCCGCTCAGCGGCCGAACCAACCGGTTCCCAACCAGCCGGTGGCCCGATCCGGCGGCAATCCTGTGCCGTCGAAGCCGTCGGAGGATGGGTCCGACGACGAGCCGACCACGGGGATCAGTGGGATCGCCAGCTCAGTGCTGAACGCCGTACGGCCCAAGCCCAAGGCGGAGAAGCCCGAGGACACGGAGAAGCTCGCCGAGCGGACCAGCTCAGCGGCTCCGGCTGCCGAGGCCGTACGCACCCCGGTGCTGCCGTCAACTCCGCCGGTGGCGGCGAACCCCGCGGTGACGGTGACCGCGGTCAAGGACAAGCCCAAGGCCGGCGCGGCCCGCGGGACCCGCAAGGCACGTCTGCGGCTGTCCCGGCTCGATCCGTGGTCGGTGATGAAGACGTCCTTCATGTTCTCCATCGCGGCCGGCATCGTCTTCGTGGTCGCCGTCTTCGCGGTCTGGACCGTGATCGGTTCGTCGGGCCTCTTCAGTTCGATCGACTCGATCGTCGGCAGCGTGCTGCAGAGCCCGGGCGACACCACCCCGTTCCGGGTCGAGGACTACGTCAACACCCAGAAGGTGATGGGGGTGACCGCGTTCCTGGCTTGTATCGACGTGGTGATCTTCACCGCTCTGGCGACCCTGGCCTCATTCCTCTACAACCTCGCGGCCACCATGCTCGGCGGTCTCGAGGTCACCCTCGCCGAGGACTGATCCCCGCTCCGTCGTCCGTGTGCGTTTTCCGACCGGTGTCGGCGTCGATGCGCTGAATCGCCGACTTCCGGTGCGTTTTCCGACCGTGGCGGGGAGCCGTACTTGGTCCGGGGGTGCGGACGTATTCTTGTGTCCATTTGGCGCCACGTGGCGTCGTATGAAGGCGGTGCCGACCTCTGCGGCGTACGTTTCTCACCGCGCGGAGTCATACGGCCGGGGCGGCTTGGGTCGGCGGCATCCGATTTGAGTCTGCTGGCTCCGATGGGATACCGTTTCGCTTCGGCGTGAGACGCGGTACGCGGCTCCACCGGGATCGCGGGCCTATAGCTCAGTCGGTTAGAGCGTTGCCCTGATAAGGCAAAGGTCACTGGTTCAAGTCCAGTTAGGCCCACCCATCTGACTAGGGGAAACACCATCCGCGGCCGTTGGTCGGACGGCACCTGAGATACAAACTGATACACACCGGCCACGCGTTTCAACACTGTTTGGGCGGTTCGCGAAACAGTTGATCCATCACCGTCGCGCCTGATTCGATGACCGGCCTGAGCTGGTGTCGGTAGACGAGTTCGGTCACGGCCGTCCCGCTGTGACCGACCAACCGGGAGATCTCCTCGAGCGGGACGCCGGCGTCCGACAGAATCGACACGAACGAGTGCCGCATCTCGCGCGGCGTCCAGTCGTCCGGGTTGATGCCGGGCACGAGGCCCAGGGCTCGACGGAAGTCGCGCCTGACGCTTGCTGCGTCCAACTCCCCGCCGATATCGGTGGTGAAGACCAGATCGGTGTCGTGCCATTGATCGCCGGCGGCCAATCGTTGTCGATCCTGCTGTGCTCGGTGACGTCGGAGCACGCCGACGCAACGCACCGGGAGAGCCAGGGTCCTTCTCGACCTGCGCGTCTTCGTGTCCCCGGTCGACCGCACCGAGCGCCACACTTCGAGGTGGGAAGGCACTACCCGGTTGCCAACACGAGACTCGTCAAGGTGGACGTTGGACCACTGGAGCGCCCGCAGCTCCTCGGTACGCCCGCCGGTCAGCAGTGAAACGACGATATAGGCGTGGAGCGGATCGTCGACGGTCAGCGTCAGCACCTGATCGACGATCTCAGGCGTTAGTGATTTCGACGGTCGGCCGCCGCGTCCTGGCGGCACTTTGACTAGTTCGACGACATTGCGCTGCACCAGGTCCCGCGCCATCGCGCGCCGGACGGAACGGTTCAGGCAGGCGTGGACCCTGCGCAGGGGTTCACTACTCAAGACCTCCGCACGGCTGGCGATCCATCGATCAACTTCACCTGCGGTGAGGTCCTTGAGCTTCCGCTTGCCGAGAAGCGGTGTGATGTGCCGGGAGGCCAGGCTGCGGTACTTGTTCGCCGTCGACGGCCCCACGTCGCCCAACCCGTAGTCCAACCAATCCTTGACGGCATCACCAACGGTGTACGCCTTGGTGGCCTGGATTGCCGTTCCTGCGTCCCGCGCCTGGATCAGCTCACGCAGCTTCGCCTTCGCTTCGGTCCTCGTACGGGCCGAGGCTCTTCGAGCGATCCGACGGCCGCTGCCGTCGTATCCGACCGTCACCGAGACGATCCAGCGTTTGCGCGCCTCGTTCCAGAACAGGGAGCCGGCGCCCTGCTCGCGCTTGGTCATCGCAGACTTCCCAGCGACTCGACGTACTCGTCGAGAGCATGCACGGGGACGAGACGACGGCGGCCCTGCTTGACAGTGCGCAGCCGACCGGAGCGGATCAGTTCGTAGATCACCGAGCGGCTCAGTCGTAGGGCTTCCGCGGCCTCCCCGACGGTGTACAAGACCGGCACGACAGTGTGCTGGACCATGATCAACCTCCCTTCGTCGGTTCGGGCGGATCGAGCCGAATGTCCACATTCGGTAGCGGCACGATTGCGTGGGCACGCTCCCAGAGGTCGATGACGAGGGCAGAGTCTGTATTTGCCGAGTTCCGAATCGCGCCGTCGTCCCACCAGGCCGACTGCGGATCGTCGTCGACGACTACCCGCGGTGGCAGCGGCAGACCTAGGTCGGTGGCGGCTGATTTGACGGCGGTGACGAATCGCTCGGCGTACAACGCGTAGCCGTCTGTGTACCGCCTGTTCAATCCGGTGAGCGCCGCGTCGTGTGCCTCCGCCATTTGATCTTGGTCGGCGCAGTCGCTGAAGCTGGCGTCGAGCTTGTCCTCCGCTTCGTCGAGGCCGGCCAGGCCTGGATGAAGATCAGGGTTCTCGATCAGCTCCGCGACATTCAGTGAGAACGTGACGGGCTCGGTCATCAGCGTCCACCACTGATCCGGGTTCTCGCCCATCGCACCAAGCAGAGTTCGTGTAGACACGAGGCTTCCCACGATCCGGAGCGTCGGGCAAGAAGGCACTCTGGACCGCCGACGTTCGCAGCGGCTGCGGCGAGGGACCTTGTCACAATGGACGCAACATCAGGCATGCGATGGTCACGCAGTGATTCGCGAGCGATCGCGGTCAACAGTCGCGTGAAGTCCACGACCGTGGCGTCGTCTACCCTCTTCGTGATCATGGTTCGGTTCCGTTCACGGTGTGCAGCCGGGTCGCCGGACGCCGACCGCTGATCAGATGATCAACGTCGAGGCGCATAAGTTCGATGTCACGAACCTCGCGATAGGTACGCTCCATGCCGGCCCACAGGTGCTCGCGATCGTCCCGGCTCAGTCCGCCCCGCCACTCGGCGCGATCATCGCTCGCCAGCGCCGCGGCGAGGCACTCTCCGACAGCTGGACAGCGCTGGCACATGTCGGCGGTGGCTTCGGGCTCTGCTGCACAGGCAGCCGAGTCGGTCCATTCCAGGACTCGCCACTCGGCGGTCACGCCGAGACGACGGACCACGAGTGATCGGTACTCGAAGACAACGAGGTCGACGAGCCGGTCTCGGCTGACCGATGGGCTGTTGATGCGGTTGTGGTTCATTGGTGCTCCCTGGCCTGGTGCTGATGCTCCAAACGTGTGCGTGATAGTGCGCTCGGATACAAGGTTGGTGAGGATCTGTGGACAACGGCACCGCATCCGGCGGACATCTGAAGACATCTACTCTGGATCAGATGGCGTCTGAGACTGGTAACCTGAGTTAATGGTCAACCGTCGGCTCCGCGGCGCGATGCTGAACGCCGAGATCACGGCCGCGCGCCTAGCGCAGCTGGCTGAAGTCGACGTGAAGACCGTGCAGCGCTGGCTGACAGAGGACCGGATGCCGTACCCGATCACGCGTCACCGCGTCGCTCGGGCGCTGGGCCATGAGGAGACGTATCTATGGCCGGCGCTGCTGGCCGACGGTCTTGGTGGTGAGACGGAGGGGGTCGGCGGCATCTGGCCGACCCGCACCGCGATCTCGTCGGAGACCTGGCACTCGCTGTTTGGTCAAGCGAAACGGCAGATCGACATCCTGATCTACGCTGGAGCGTTCCTCATCGAGACCCTGGATCTCGCGGACGTGCTTCGATTCAAGGCGGGACAGGGGGCAGCGATCCGCGTGCTGGTTGGTGATCCGGATAGTGCTGCCCTCAATGCCAGGGCCGAGGAGCTTGAGCTGGCCTGGCTTCCGGAGCGGTGTCGTACGACGGCGACTTACCTCGTGCGCGACGTCGGGGCGGCCGCACACGTCCGCTCCCATGGGACGACGTTGTATGCTAGCCAATTCCGATTCGACGACACCCTATTGATCAACACCCACGTTCACGGCGTGTGGGCAGCCCAGTCTCCGGTGTTCCGACTTGAATGCAATGAAAGCCCCGTCTTTCAGTTCTATGCCAATACATTCGACCGTGTTTGGGCGCTCGCCGGGCCCGTGCTCAGAAGTGACTCCGGGCATCGCTCGTAATCGGTCAGTCCGGGACGCCAATGTTGGAGCCCACGCAGTCCGCGGCGGACCCAGCGGGGCGACATGGCAGCGGCGAGCCCGCTCGCAGCGCGTTGACTGACGGGCTTCTAAGTGAAGAACCGCCGTCAGTTCCGAGCGTGCGTCATGGGATGGCATGGTCGCGACTAGGCAAGCATAGGACAGGTGTCCGGATCCCACTGCTGACTGGCGGTGATTGGTGGACTCGACCCATGCTTTCGTGACTGGAGCGCGATGGAACGAAATGACGAGGCCTTCGATCAGATCCACGGTCCGACGAGACCGTAGCCGCCCGAGATAGCACAGACCACGAAGCTATCCACGCCGACCAGCTTCCGCCTCGGCGATGCATTGAATCGCATCGGCTAGGTGTTCCCGTAGCGTGTGGCTAGTAAAGACCCGGAGTTTTCCGCAGACCTCGGCTTGCTGCAATCCGCGAATAAAACTGGTCTGCGGAGGTGGAGGAGCAACCCCATGCGCCTTGAGCCCCATGATGAACTGATACGTCTCCGCACGAAGCAATTGAATGTTCGGCAGGTAGCCCTCTCCATTGCAGCTGGGGCATGTCAGACGGTTGCGCCTGCCGTCGTCAAGTAGTCCGAAGCAGGTGGTGCAACGCATTAAATCGCCGAGTGCATCCTTCAAGATCACGTCCGGAAGATACTTCGGCGAGAATGGGATTTGGTCGTCGCAGGTGCCGTCGGCATTCTCGAGCACTAGGAGTCGGTAGCTGCGATCTTCCTCGACCGCTACAATCCATCCGTGGGATCCCCCTTCCCACTCTGGCAGTAGACAGTAAGTTCGCGCGGGAAGATCAGCGCGTTCCCAATCCCCGCGCCGGCCGGACAACATCGTGTCGTTGGGGGTGAGATATCCAAAGACCGTTTGCCACATATCGTGAGTTCCGCCCTGGCCTGTGCGATTAGTCATGATGGGCTTGCGGAAGTCCTCGGCGATGCGGGCTGGGTCAGTCGACAGAGCCTCGATACCGACAAGCAGAGAGGGTATGTCCGGGTCTGCGGCACCGCGCGCTTGCTGAAGCCATGAGGCGGCGGCCCGCCTCCATCCCTCATATGTTCGAGAAGCGATGCCTACACCGTTTGTCCGAACAGTCACCGCGCGTTCTAGCAACGAGCGTGCCGTCGTCAACACGGCGACGGATTCAGCCAAGAACTCTGCTGAAGGTGAGTTATTCGGTCGCGCGAGCAACTCCTCAAGCTCTTTCCGGAACTTCGGATCGGCATCTTGCAACATCCGAGATTCACTCTCCGCTTCACGCCGAGCTTGCAGTTCGGGCCGCCGATAATCCTCGGAGAGCGCGCGTCGCCAACGCGCAATTAGGACGCTAAGCAGCACGTCTGGCCGTTCGTGTGGCATGAGCCAGTCATGAATGATGTCGTAGGGTGCGAAGGCCAGATCGAATTCCATTAGCCCCCTTCCATCTTTCGCGCGGTGCTTGAGGAAGTGCGCTTCCAGTGCCGGCAGGAAAGCCCTGGCGACGGCAGGCATGTACCTTTCATGACCCCAGCTAATGACGTTGAAGAGAGGATATGCGCCCGAGTCCCACTTCTCCACGTCAACCCATCGGCGCTGAGTCTGCGCTGCGGTAGCACCTAATTGCTCGGCGACTGCTGAAAGCAGCAGCATGCTACTTATGCGGCTGGCCATTGTGTGTCGATAAGAGCCTTGAATCACAAAGTCAGCGCGCACACGCCGTTGCAACGCTTCTGTCAACTTCGTCATCAACCAAAGCGTTCGGTGTTGCGCGGCGTCATCAATCCAGCGCAGATAACCGCGAAAAATTCGGCGACTGCTCTCGGCGTAAACATGGCCACCAGCTTGTGCGGCCTCCAGGAGCTGAAGTGGAACGTCAATGAGCAAACTAAGTCGAGCTCTGATCTCGCGGTCGTCCGGGGCGGCACTGTGTTCCTCGACCATTCGCTGATACAGCAACTCGGCGCTGTCGAACGGCAACTCGATCGGCATGTCGTCCGCGAGGAGAACCTCATGTGACGGCTCGGTGAGAAGCTCGCAAGCTGCCTCAAAGATAGGTCTGGCCCGTTCCAGTTCGGGCACCTTCTCGACCAGCAGCACTGCGAGCTGCTGCACGTCGTGAAACAAGTGCTGGAGCTGTTCAGCCACCTGTACGGACAATTGCACGTATGGATAGTCAAGATCGTCACGTGGCGCTAACATCGATGACTCTTGAAAGCATGCACGTACGCGCCCAACTGATATCGATGTAGCGAGTCTGGCCGCCTGAGCTGTCAGGTCGATATTGTCCTCACCGGCGCGTAGGCACAGCCGTTGCAGCGCATTCCACGCTTCCTGGCTTACCGACTGGTTCGCACACAACTCGCTCCGGTGGAGGACCAGCCAATCCGCGAACTGAAACAAGCGACGCTCGGCGCCGTCGTCAACTTGGCCCACAACGCTGGCAACGATCCGAGCCGCGTCGCCATCCTGACCCGCACGGAGCGCCTCGAGGAGCACGCGCTGGAGACACGCCTGGACCTGGTCACGAACGTCGCCGGGACCGGTGGTGCTTCGGATCGACAGGAGACTCGCATGGGCAGCGGCGATGCGTTTGCCATGACCACGCCGGGAGTGTTTACGGCTGGCGCTGCGGACGGCAGCTTGAGCGAGCTCCAACGGCATTCCTGCTCGTGCGGCCCGCACGGCGCGGATTGGAGTGGCGATGATAAAGCCGAGGGAACCAATCGTAACTATCGCCGCACCACCTACGTTCGGTCGCAGACTCCAGAGGAGCGGGAGAATCACGCCTATCAACGTGTACACGAGTAGGAATGTAGTGTCTCTTCGGCGAAGGCGAATATTGGGAATATCGAACCTGGCGGCGAACTGCACGGTGACGATCCCAAGCCCGAGAATGAACGCGACGATCGTTGCGTTTACTTGGGCTAACGTCAATAGAAGAGAGGCTGCTCGGTTCAGAACTGCGCCGTCGTTCCACCAACCGTCGGGCGGCCACCAGTCGTGCATGGTGCAGACACTAATCGGCACTCCGGCTCCCCGGGGACTGTTGTGCAGGTTGAGTCGCTGGCTTGGCGGCAACGACGGTGGGACTGGTCTAGACGAACGCTCCGGCGCGGCGGCAATTGGGTGACTCCCAAGTGACGGCGCGGCTCAGGACTCCGCTATTGCGGCCGTGCTGGGCGACTGCGGGATGACGCCAAGAGGCAGGTTTTGCGCGACGGTGCAACCTGATCGGCTCGGTCGGCCACGATGCCCTCCACACCACCGCAGCAGCTGCTCCGACCACAGCTGTGCCTTGTCCAGATCATCGGTCTCCATCCGACCACCAGCACCGCCGCATGAGCAGCAATCAGATCCTCCAGCAGGCGACGACGCTCCTCCAACGCCGGCCTGATCAGGTCGGTGCGCTCGTCACGGGCAGGTCGAAGACGATCAGATGGCACGGCTCCACCCACGCCGACTGTGGCCGTAGCGTGAAGTCGGGCCGCGTGTATCCGGGGGCGTCCTCCGGAAACTGCGCGCTCTTCGGCGCTATCGAGGCCTTCAGGACACACCTCTTGCAGATCCTCTGAATGGTAACTACAGTTATCACCTGTGATGACCATCCACGTGCTTCACGCCGGGGATGGCTACCTGTATTTGATCCGATCGGTGGCCATCCACGACAGTCCCGCCGTGCCAGGACGGTCACTCTCCAGCTACTACGCGGCTTCCGGCCAGCCACCCGGTACGTGGTCGGGAACGCTGTCAGAGATCCTCGACGTTCGCGGAATGGTAACTGAAGAACAGATGCAGGCTCTGTTCGGGCAGGGTCTGCATCCGAACGCCAGCACGATCCGGAAGGCATTGATCCGCCGAGGGGTGAGCCCGGATGCGGTGGACAGGGCTGTTCGGCTGGGCCGGCGGTTTCCTGTGTACGGCCGCTCGCCGGACCGAGATCAGCGAATCGCGCGTGCCTTCCGCAACCGCGAACGGGAGTTGAGCAGACGGCTGACTGACGAAGAGAAGGTCGAGATTCGTCAGCGGCTTCTCGTTGAGGAGTTCGTTGAGCGGGAGGGCAGGAATCCGGTCGATCCTCTAGAGTTGGATACCGCTGCCCGAGCTTCGACCAAGGCGGCGGTGGCGGGTTATGACTTTGTCTTCACGCCGGTGAAGTCGGTTGCGGTGTTGTGGGGCTTGGGGTCGGTAGCGACACGTCGACAGATCCATGAGGCTCATCAGACGGCGGTTGCCGATGCGATCGACTGGCTGGAACGCAATGCCGCCTATACCCGTGCCGGGACTGAGGGGCAGGCGCAGATCGATACGTCCGGGGTGATCGCGGCGGTGTTCGATCATTGGGACTCTCGTGCCGGCGACCCGGACTTGCACACGCATGTGGCGATTTCGAACAAGGTGCAAGGCCTGGACGGTAAGTGGAGATCCTTGGATGGGCGGGCGTTGTTCGCCGCCGCCGTGTCTCTCTCGGAGCGCTACAACACCCGGATAGAGGACGAGTTGCGAGCCCGCCTTCAGGTGTCGTTTGCTGAGCGGTCCGGACGAGATGAGAGTCATCGTGCCGTCCGAGAGATCGTTGGAGTTCCCGCACCTTTGATCACGCGCTTTTCGAAACGGCGGCACGATATTGAGGGCAGCTATCGGGAGCTGCTTGCCGGCTATCGCAACGAACATGGCCATGAGCCGTCCGATTCGGCGCGACTGAAGTTGTACCAGCAGGCGACCCTGTCGGATCGTCCCGATAAGCAACTCGGCCGCTCCTTGGAGCAGATGGTCGACACCTGGAGGAGTGAGGCCGAGACCGTCCTGGACGTCTCCAGCGTTGAAACCTATATCGAGCGACAGGTTCAAGGGCGGGAATTCCATGCCCGGCAATTCCAAATCGAGTCGCTGGCCGACGAGGTCGTGCGGGTGTTGTCCTCGTCGAGATCGACGTGGAATGTCCATCACGTTCGCGCCGAGGCACAGCGGCAATCGCGCCCGATCCGGACCGCGGACCGGGATGAGTTGGTGGAGCGGATCGTCGCAGCCGCCACTCATCCGGCGCGGTCCATCCGGATCGAGACGCCACGCACGCTGGCCGAACCGCCAGAGTTGCGAAGGGCCGACGGCGAGTCTGTTTTCACCGAGCGCGGGTCGGCGCGATTCACCACCACACAGCTTCTGGATGCCGAGGAGCGGATCGTCACCGCCGCCCGCCAGCGATGCCCAGTTGTCGCTGACCGTGAACACGTCGCCGACGCGATCTCCGCAAGCGCGTCCGGGAAGCGGGCCTTGAATGGCGGGCAGGAACGGATGGTTCGGGCGTTCTGTCTTTCTGGAAGGGTCGTGCAACTGGGGCTGGCGCCGGCGGGTGCGGGCAAGACGACCGCGATGGAGGCGGTTGTGGCCGCTTGGGGGAGTTCCGGCCGGCAGGTTGTCCCGCTGGCGCCGTCGGCTGCGGCGGCGGAGGTGTTGTCGTCGGAGCTGGGTGTGAGTGCGGATACGGTCGCGAAGTTTGATCATGATCAGCCGGAGATCGTGGCTGGCACGTTGATCTTGATTGACGAGGCAGGCCTGTCCGGGACATTGACTTTGGATCGCATCGTGGCCCGCGCGCAGGCTGCCGGTGCGGTCGTACGGCTGATCGGTGATGATCAGCAGCTGGGTGCGATCGAGGCCGGCGGTGTGATCCGGCAGATCGCGCACGAAGTCGGCGCCGTCCGCATGGAGCAAGTGGTCCGCTTCGCCGACCCCGCCGAAGCACGGGCCACCCTGCAGATCCGCAACGGCCATCCGGCGGCCGCCGACTTCTATCTGACACGGAATCGCGTCGTGGCCGGCACCGACGAAGCGATACCTGAGGCGGCGTACGAAGCCTGGTTGGCCGACGTCCGCGTCGGCCGCCACAGTGCACTGCTCGCATCGTCGTCGACGGAGGTGTCGGCACTCAACGCTCGTGCTCGCGGTGATCGAGTTGTCGCCGGTCTGGTCACGGTTGAGGGCACTCGGCTGCACGACGGGAATGTTGCCGGGGCCGGTGATTGGATCGCGACCCGGCGCAATGAGCGTTTGCTGGCAGTTCACGCGGGTCGGGACTGGGTGAAGAACGGCGACTCGTGGGCGGTCGAGCAGGTCCACGAGGACGGCGCGCTCACGGTGGTCCACCGCGGCCATCGTGGCCGGGTCACGTTGCCGCCGGAGTACGTACGTTCCCAGGTCGAGCTCGACTACGCCCGTACGATCCGACGGTCCCAAGGTCTGACGGTTGATCGTGCGCACCTTGTGATCGATCCGCGAATGAAGCGTGAAGACTTGTATGTCGGTCTGAGCCGGGCTCGGCAGTCAACCCACCTGTACGTGGCAGTGATGACCGATCCGGGCCCGGACCACCACCCGGACGTCGCCGGCAGCGCCGCAGACGTGCTGAAAACGATCATTGCCCGGACAGGGATTGAGCTGTCGGCAGGCGAGACGATCCGCGAGGCGATCGCCAGTGTCGATGATCTTCACCGGATGGCCGTGGAGTACGAGCACGCCCTCGACGTACAGACTGGAGACCGCTACCGGATTGCTGCCGAGCACGTCCATCCCGGCCTGAGCGCCGATCTCGCGTGGCCCAACGTCGTACGGCGACTGCACCGGGCCGAGGCAGCTGGCCGGACAGTGGAAGAGGTGCTCGACGCGGCCGAGCACCTGTCCGGATGGGCAGATTCCCGGTGCGACACCGAAGTGATGGCGCATCGGCTCGACCGGCTCCTCCACAGCACAGATCCTCTGCGGATCGAACCAGAAGTTCCCGAGTGGCTTGCAGCCGCGCCGCCCCGCAGGCTGCCGTCGCCCTGGGACGCGTACCTGCCCGAACGATACGCAGAGATGGCCGGGCGCATCAGCCAGCTCGCCACAGAAGCCGTGCGCGAAGCGCGGCCGTGGCTGGGAGAGATCGGACACGGCACAGCGCGCACCGAGGCCGTACGGCAGGTCGCCGCCTACCGGGCGGTCTACGACGTCGCGACCGACGACCCGCTCGGCCCTCGGCCACAACCGCGGACCCGCCAGGACCACGCCTGGTCCGCAGCCCATCGCGCGATCCGCAGCAGCCACACCACCGCCAAAGCTAGCGGTGCGCACCGACTCCTCGTCCAGCTCGAATCCGTGCCAACCGCTCACGACGACCGACCAGCAGCCGACAGTCGCGGGCCAGCGCGAAGCCTATGAACAAGTGCCTATGAACAAGGGAGATCAGATGCCGAACACCACACACACCAGCGACCAGCCGATCACCAGCACGCCGGACCTGCCGTTGGTCATCGAGTTGCTTCAGAACCAGCTCGACGATCTCACCGCGACGGTCCGAGCCCAGCAAGCGGAGCTCACCCGCCAGGCGACACGGATCGCCGACCTGGAAAGGACGTAGCAGCGTCATGGCTGCGACCAAGGCCGAGGTGGGACAGACACCCGCCCGGCTCACCCTCGAACAGCTGCATGATCAACTCCGTTCCGCGGTTGGCGCGATCGAGACACGAGAGCAGTGGCGAGCCTGGCTGGACTTCGCCGTCAGGCTGCACCGCTACAGCTTCGACAACCTCATGTTGATCATGGCCCAACGGCCGGACGCGACAGCGGTGGCCAGCTACACGACCTGGAAGTCGGTCGACCGGCACGTCCAACGGGGCGAACGATCCATCAAGGTTCTGGCTCCGGTCACCCGCCGTACTGAGGTCACCGACGATCACGGCCAACCAGTACGGGATGCGAGCGGAAATCAGCTGTTCCGCAGAACGGTCGTCGGCTACCGGCCCGTCTCGGTGTTCGACATCAAGCAGACCAGCGGTCCGCCCGTTCCGACGCCGGTCCGTCCGACCCTGCTCGAAGGACAGGCACCCGGGGGGCTGTGGGAGGCGCTGGGACGCGAGGTCGCCGAGAGGGGATATCGGCTGCTCCGCGCGGGCAGTGATCAACTCGGTGACGCCAATGGCATCACGATGCCGACCCGTCGTGAGGTCTGGGTTCGCGACGACGTCGACGGCCTGCAGGCCGTCAAGACGCTCGCCCAGGAGCTGGCCCACATCCTCCTGCACACCGGTGAAGATCTCGATTCGGACCCGTGTCGCGGAATCAAGGAAGTCGAGGCCGAATCCGTTGCCTACCTGACGCTGGCCGCACACGGAGTTGCCACAGACAGCTATTCCTTCCTGTACGTCGCGAACTGGGCCTTCGGACTTGCCGACGCCGAACACGTCCCGATGGCCGACATCGTTGCCCGCACAGGCCGGCGGGTTTTGGGTGCTGCGCACACGATCATCGAGGCGACCGGATCGACGGAGATCCCGAACGCCGCCGATATCGCCCTCGCGACTCGAGCCAGCCTCGCCGCCGAGAAGACAGAGACGCTCCGCGAAGAGACAGAAGTCCGTGCCGAGCCTCCCGTCGAACGGGCGGTCCTGGTCGGTGTCGTCGCCGACAGCCAGGACTTCTTCCGTTCCCGAGTGCGCGACTCGTGGGTGCCCGAATACCTGGACGGCCGGAAGCTGGCGAGCGCCATTGATTCCCACGGGATCGGGTACGCGCCCGCCGGCTGGACCGTCCTTACTGATCATCTGCGATCCCTCGGCTACAGCGACGACCACATCCAGGCCGCAGGGATGGCGACCAGAGCGCGGACCGGGAATCTGATCGACCGCTTCCGCGACCGTCTGACCATCCCTCTCCGAGACGCGGCCGGTGACCTCGTCGGGTTCACAGCCCGATCGGCACCCGACGCAGACGGCAGGACCCCGAAGTACCTCAACTCACCGGCATCGCCGATCTTCACCAAGAGTGAGATCGTCTACGGGTTGTCCGGCCTGCGGGACGTGATCCGGGCCGGCTACGCACCGGTGGTCTGCGAGGGAGCTCTCGACGCGATCGGGATCGACGTCGCATCAGCCGCAAACTATGTCGGCTTTCACGGGCTCGCGACGTGCGGCACCGCATTCACCGACGCCCACGCTCGACAGATCGCTGCGGCGGAACCGACGAACATCTGCCTCGCCTACGACGGCGACGACGCCGGCCGCCAAGCAGCAGAACACGCCTGGACCAAGATCACCCAAGCCGGCATGCACAGCATCACGACCGCTGAACTGCCAGCGGGCGCCGACCCGGCATCGCTGAACGCCGACAATGCAAGCGACCTCGTCGAGCGGCTGCTGGCAGCAAGAGACGGCGCGCTTGTCGTCGTGGATCGGCGAATCGTCGCCGCTCACATCGTCGACGACCTGCCACGGCAGTACGGCCTCTTCCACGACATCGTCGAATGGGCCGCCCAACTGCCCGCCGAGCGACGAGTCGATGTCGCTATCCACGCGGCCCGACGACTCGGCATCCACCCCGACGACGCAGCAGCCGAACTCACCCAGAACCACCCCGGATTCATGGCCGACTCACTCGAAGCAATCGCCAGCCACTGTGACTCGGTCTCGTCGATACTCGACGGGCGGACCAAGACGTACGACGAGCACCAGCCCGCCCCGCCAGAACGCATCCAACCGCCAGCCATCGCACGTTAGGACGCGACCATGGCAGAACCAACATCCGACGAGCCCAAAGGCTCGGGCTTCCGGATACCCCCGTGGGATCCTGAGGCGGTGCTCCGGCGGCGGGCGGCCAGCGCCCGTGCGGATCGCGACACGGCACTTCGTGATCTGCAACGCCAACTCACCGATGCCGAGATCCCCACCCGGTTCGGCATCGCCATTGATCAGATTCAGGGATGACCGATGGATCAACTCGTCGCCCAGACCATCACCCGCGCAACCCGCGAAGAGGCACAACGCCAGGCGGCCGATGACCTCGACACCCTTCGCCGCCAAGCAGTCGAGGCAGGGCGCGAACGATCCCGTACGGTCTTCAAGATCAGCATGATCGATGACGACTCCGGAACGATCAGTTACAACCGCGCCGGCAGATTGCTGCGTGACTGGTACCTCCACGTCTACATAAACACGCTGCGCTCGAGTTTGAGCCAGCCCAGTGAAGTGATCGATCTTTCGGATCGGAAGGAAACTGCGTCCCTGCTTGAAGAACTGCGACCCAACGCTGCCGGGGCACAAGCGGCCCTCGCGGTCCGCAGCGCCGAGATGATCGCAGTCAGTGACGCCGCCCGCGCGGTAGCGAGCATTGCAGAGCGACTTCATCACGCTGGCGCCGTCCGAGCGATCCACCACGCACCCGAAGACCGCTTTGACGGCGACGAGCTGCGCGTCCACGTCATCCGCCACTGGTACGAACACTGCTACGACGATCTCGTCGACCGAGCCGTTCGAGCTCGTCACCCGCTCGAAGTAGATGTCCGCGCCGACGACGATCAAATCGTCCTCGCCCTGACAGCACACGAAATCCGTCAGATCATCAGCTCCGATGGTTTGTCGCTGGCCGCTCTGGAACTTCGCACGCGCGAGTTGCAGCAGGTCGATGGCGACACGCAGGCCATTCCATCGCCAACTGCTGTCTACGCCAGGCTTGCACATCGCCTCAGCGAAGCATGGAACAACATGGACGAGACTGCACGCGCCGAATGGCTCGATACGTCGGACCAACCCGTGGATCGGACCAACTCAGACTGGTCGGCGCTTGATGGAGGTTTGCAACGGGAGTTAACAGGGCGCTATGTCCAAATGCAACGCCACGACCTGCACCAACCGGACCTCAGCGCTCCACTGAGCGGACTGGGTGTGGAGGAGATGGCCCGGCGACTGTTCAACCACTCGGAAGTCCTGGCTCCGCGCGCGATCACACGACTGGGGTCCGAACCTGATCTTGACCGGATTCTCCCGCTGGCTCACGAGCCGGACAACGATCGACGGCCGATGCGGCGGGAGTCCTGACCCATATAGGCAGGCGGTCTGAAGTTGTACGCGGCCGGCTGGGGGTGTTGCAGATGAGGCACCTGACCTGGCGCTCTCACCGGGCGGGTCATCCGGGCACCCTGGAGATTACGCCCTGGACGCACCTGACATGGCTGCCCGGTGATGGGACGATCACCGGGCGCGAACGTCTTGCGGACAGCCGGAGTCCTGCGAATGAACCGAGCGGGCGAGTAGTTGGCCGTTGTCGCCGTAGGTTTGCGGTCATGGCTGAAGTTCAGGATTTTGATGAGATCAATGTGCAACGGATCAATCTGCGTGAGCCGGATGGTCGGTTGCGCTACGTCTTGGCCAATAGCGCCCGACTTCCGGGAGCGATCATCCGGGGTGAAGAGTTCCGTCCACACCGTTCCGAAGCCGGGATGATCTTCTACAGCGATGAGGAGACCGAGAACGGCGGTCTTGTCTTCGCCGGGAAGGAGGGTGAGTCTGGAGGTGCACTGTCCTTCGATGCCTACGAGCAAGATCAGGTGGTGCAGGTCATCGGACACACCACCGGATCATCGATGACTGCCGGTTTGGTGGTCAACGAGGTTCCCGACACTCCGATGGCTGAGCAGATCCGTATGGTTGAGGAGCTGCGTCAGCGATCTGACGGTGATCAGGTGCTTGATCAGATGCAGTCTGATGGCGCTTTCGGGCGTCGCCGGATGTTCGCCGGTGTCAAGGATGGTGATGCGGTGGTGGATCTGCGGGACGGTGAGGGGCGGTCTCGGCTGCGACTGAAGGTCACTGCGGGGGGCGCCGCATCTATCGAGTTCCTCGACGAGGATGGAGAGGTCTTGACGCGCCTGGCACCCTCTGACTGAGGAACGAAGCCGGGTAGATCAAACGATGCCGTTCGACCTCCAAAGTTCGGCGGGTGCCCGGTCATCGATCCGTCCCCTGCGGGGTGACTACTAGGGTCGAGCTGTGCTTGTTGCTGTCTTCTCTGACGTGCATGGCAACACCGTCGCGTTGCGAGCGGTGGTTGCGGCGGCTCAATTAGCGGCTGTTGACGCGTTCTGGGTAGTTGGCGATCTGGTGGCCAACGGTCCGCAGCCGGCCGAGGCTTTGGGGTTGTTGCGGTCGCTGCCGCACCTGACGGCGGTACGAGGCAACACGGACCGGTACGTGTTGAAGGGTGATCTTCGCGGCATGATCCCTGCGATTGATCAGCCGAGCACACCTCAGGAGGTCGCCGCGCTGGTGGACGCGTCAGCGGCGCACGCCTTGGACTCGCGGCTGCATCTCCGTCGCCGGCCACCGTGACTGGTTGGCCGACCCCCCGCTGGAGTCGCGGTATTGGCTTCCCCACGGCACGCGAGTGCTGCTGGTCCACGCCTCGCCGGGACGAGATGATGGTCCGGGCCTGACGGTCGAGGCATCCGATGCGCAGCTCGCGGAGCGGGGTTTTGCCGAGTGCGATGCCGACCTGGTGCTCACTGGCCACACCCATGTCCCGGCTGACCGCACTCTTGCTGGGGTCAGGTTGATCAATGTCGGCAGTGTGAGTCTGCCCACCAAGCCTCGAGGTGCAACCTGGACAATGGTCGACGCGGACGAGACTGGCTACCGGATTGAGCACATGGAAGCTGCCTACGACCTTGCAGAGGTGCTTGCTGCGTTGGAGGCCACTCACCATCCGACAGCAGCATGGCTAGAGCACAAGCTTGGCCGCGACGGTTCCGGTTGACAGTCAAGCCCGGTCAAGGATCCCTTGTGACACAGGGGCCGGCGTCAGTCCTGACGTTTCCACGGGAGGGCCCTCTCTGTAGAGGATCGGCTTGCGGTGAAGATGCCTGGTCGTGACTTTGGCGTCCGGCAGCGGAAGGTCTTGCGGGCAGTTGCGGGCAGTTAGTTGCCGAGGTCGTGGACCATATAGGAGTCGGCCGGACGATAGCCACAGCGCCGGTACAGCGGGATGGCCTTGTCGGTCGGGTTCAGCAGCAACTTGGAGAATCCCAGGCTAAGTGCGTCCTGCTCGATGGTTCGAAGAAGTCGGCCGCCGATGCCGGTGCCGCGATGCTCTGGCTGGACGTAGAGCAAGCTGACATAGCCCCAGCCGCCGGAATCATAGGTGGGCATCGGCATCCGGAAGTGGGTGAACATGTGGAGCAGGCCGACAAGCGCCACGCCGGTATCGGCAACCTGCCAGCGGCTGACTGCGGCGGTGTTGCGGTACCACTCACTGAAGCGGTCACCGAACTGCAAATCCGAAGCTGCCGAGAGTCCCTTCTGCTCCTCGGCGTGACTACATCGGAGCGCCGCTAGCACCGGCAGGTCAGAACTTTGGAGGATGCGGATCCGGAGTTGGTTCATGGTGTCTGCTCGATGGGTGGGGTGCCGAAGTCACCTCGGAGTGTCTTGGCCAGGAGCAGCGATAGTGGGATGAGCAGGAGGGCGCCCATGATCACCAGGAGCGCGAGTCGGGTGCCGAGCCAGGTGCCGAGTAGTCCGGCGAGGGTGCTGCCAACCGCGGAGGCACCAAGGACGATGAGGCGGATGACGGAGAAGGCTCGGCCGAGGAGTTCGGGCGGACAGATGGTCTGAGTGAGGCTGAGCGATAACACGTTGTAGGCGGCGACGCCGGCCCCGACCATTGCCCCGCCGGCGATGTAGAGCAGGACGCCCCACCCGGGCTGGGTCAGCGGGATAAGCAGGCCGAACGGGAGGGTGACCGCGGTGCAGAGCCGTAGGAGTCGGCCGTTGCCCAGTCGGTCTGCTGCCCTTGGGGTGAGGAGGCCACCGATGACGCCGCCGATCCCACCGCCCGCGAAGACCCAGCCGATGGCGCTGGCGGGGAGGCCGACGGTGCGGGCCAGGAAGACGGTGGAGAGGGCGTAGTAGGCGCTGAGTCCGCCGCCTGCGCCGACCAGGAAGATCGCCATAGTACGGAGCACGGGTCTTCCTAGCACCTGGGCGATTCCTTCGGTGATCTGGTGTGGCAGGCTGTCGATGGTCTTCTCCGGGCGGGGTTCGTCCTGGCGTATCGCTGTCAGCGCGACAGCGGAAAGAGCGAACCCGATCGCGTTCACGATGACCGCCAACGGGGCGCCGACGAGTTGGATGAGTAGCCCGGCGAAGCCTTTGCCGCCGAGGTCGGTGGCTGTGGTGGTGGTTTGTAGTTTGCCATTGGACGCGACGAGTCGGTCGGAGCTGACGAGTGTGGGCAGGAAGGCGTGCCAGGCCGGCTCGTAGAAACTCTGCAGGAGCGCCAGCGCGACCTCGACCGCGTAGAGGATCCACAGGTGCAGGACACCGGCTATCGCGGCGATCGGAATCGTGGCTACGATGAGCGCCCGGACCAGGTTGCTGCCGATCATCGCTCGCCGGTGTCGTGATCGGTCGGCCAGTGCCCCGGCTGGAAGGGCGACGAGGACAAAGGTGATCTGGCCCAACGCAGACAGCAGGCCTATTTGCAGAACCGAGGCGTGCAACCTTGTGACCGCGACCAACGGCACCGCCAATCCAGAGACGGTTGCCGTCAACGTAGTCAGCGTCTCACTCGTCCAGAACAGCCGAAAGTTCCGAACTGCGACGCTGGAATCCGTCGCATCTGGTTGAGATGCCATCGCGAGATCTCCGTATCGCCGAACGCCGTTGTTCGAGCAACACAATCGGTCGGTGATGGAGCCGTCAACCGTCTGCTACACAAAGTAGAGTCCACTCGACTCAATTTGGGCGGAGCGGGAATGCAACGCCGCCCCCTGAAGAGTCTCGATAGAGGATCCCAGGCGGTCGATGGTGTTCAGTCGAGGCGCCAGGGTGCATCGACGGAGACGGCACGGCCTTCTGTGACCCAGAAGACTCCGATGTGGAGGCGCCGAAGGGACGCGTCGACTCTCTCGATTCGGGACCGGTGGGCCTGGTCGTCGGGCAGGGCCATTGCTGCCCGGGTCGATTGCGATTGCGACACCCAGGTCATCGCACGCAGCACCGCCACTGCGACGTGGGTATGTACCTGGCCGCTGGTAAACGTCTTTCCGAATCGAGCGCTGTGCCCACGCGAGCTGCCGGACCCTTTCGCTTCGACTCTCAACACTTCGTTGCCTTTGGTGGCGACAATGTCGTCACCGTGTTCTGTGGCGTGAGCGATCGATTCAATGGTCCAGCCGTGCTCCGTGATGAACTCGGCCACTGCGTCGACGGCGTCGTCTTCAAGGAGCATGTCCGGAAGCTATCAGCGGCCGTCCCGAACTGGCAGCAGCGACGGTGACGTTGACTTCCGAAGGGGGAGCTGGCCCGACATCGCCCGGTCGTGGATCCTCAGCGGTCCAGCTTGACGACGCCCAGGACGGCGTCGGCCGCATGGTGGGGGTCGGCGAACCGGAAGCCGTCGCGTTTGCGGTCGGAGCGTCCCTCGTATTGGTGCAGCACGGCACGGAGTTGGCTGGCGTCGTAAACCGTCACGATGTCGAGCCGTGTCGGGTGTCCGCGGACCTCGATGGAGCCGTGATAGAAGCCCCAGCTGAGGTTGGCGAAGAGATTCATCCGCGGCGTGACGGTTCTTCGGAAGCCGAACAAGTCGATGTGCTTTCCGCTGATGTTGGCGTAGCGGTCTCCGGTGCGGTTGGGATCGTATCGATCAGTTCCCGTCGTCAGGATGATGTTGATCAGGTCGTCGACAGTGTGGTTGGGATGATCGTCGACGCTGAGTCCCCGGGCAACGATCTTCCTCCCCGCGAAGTGCTCGCGGATGGCATCGTCGACCAGCTGGCCGATCTCGGCGTGATCAGGCTCGTTGGCGACGACGCCGTACTGAGGCAGTGGAACGGTCACGACCACCATGCAGTGAGGATATTGGACGTGCTCATCGATCCCCAGCGGACACCGCCGGCGCGCTCATGAGGTGGCCCGGAGGGTTTGCCGGCACGGGCTGCTTTGCGCGGCTGTGGCCGTCGTCGGCTGCCGAACCGCTTGCGGGCAGGGCTTACTGACCGAATTACCTTGCCTGACGGGCGATGTGCTGGACAGACTCATCGGGTGCAGCCGTTCGAGACATCACGCCTGAACCTGCGCGATCCGCGGATGACAGATCGCCAGCCGTTAACCGAAATGTGGACCGACGCCGCGGTGGCTCAGTTCATGGCCGACTACGGTCCGCGAGATCCGGCCAGTGTACAGGAGTGGCTCACGCAGATCGTCCGAGCCGCTGATGACCGTCGGCAGAGCAGTCCAAGCTCGGTGCAGTTGACGTTGGCTCGCAAGGAGGACGGCGTTGTTGTCGGCTGGCTTGGACTCGGCGCGAGCAGCCGAGGTGTGGCTGATTGGGATTTCGGGTACGCCGTGCATCCGGGGCATCGTGGGAACGGCTACGCCGCCGAGGCGTTGGCCGGAGCGGTCGACGGCTGCCGGCGCCGATTCGGGATCGAAAGCTTCTGGGGCGAGTGTCACCAGACCAACGCTGCCTCCGCACGGGTCATGACGACTGCGGGCTTCTCTGAGATCGCGCCTAGTGACGACGGTAACCGGCGGTTCGTATTTAGAGCGTCCAGAGCTCTCACTTCTGCGTAGATGTCTTCTGGTTCGGTCGCCGACTTGCCGAGATGCCCGGCGCACGATCGGCTTGCGGTGACGATGCGTGGTCGTGATCTTGGTGTCCGGAGCGGAACCGCTTGCGGGCAGGATGGACTCCACAAAGTCGCGTGTGTTCGGCCATGTGCTGATCTCGAATCCGATTACCTGGGCCGGGTGGGTGCCAGGTGATGATATGCGACGTGGGTCTACGCCGGGTCTGGGCGATCACCAGACCAGCGGCTGCGTTCGGGTGGGCCCCAGTCATCCAGGTAGCGCTGCCAGACGTCGCGACGAGCGTCGCCACTTAGCCAGCGGATCTGGAACCCTTCGATTCGCCCGGTGTCCAACTCCTCCGGGGTGGGCCATGCGTAGTCCGGATATCGGCCTGGCGCTTCTAGAACAGCCTTGAGCTGCTCGGTGGGTTGCCATACCGGCCTGAGGCCTCGACGACCCACGAACTGGTCGATGTCGGCAAGGTAGATGACGACGTAGCCGACGTCGTGACCATCGTCGTCGATAATGGCTCCGACCCTGTCCTGGTCCCGGTAGGTGTCGTATGCCGGGTCATCGAGTGGATGAGGATCAAGATAGATCGACCAGGGCACGAACCCGGAACCTTTCCTGACGAGGGGCTTTCCGAGATCACCATAAGCAATTCAGGCCTGACCGACGGCACAAGCGGGAGATCTGGTCGGCCATCAGCGGTGGCAGCCCCGAGTCCCAGGATCGAGCCTGGTCAGGAATCCGTTGCGGACATGCCCCTGTGGCGGCCGGCTAGTCGACGGCGGGATCGTCTGGCTCGTCTAGCTGGCATGTTGTTGGATCGAAGGCTGGGAGGTAGTCGGCGATGGGGGTCGTTCGTGCCTCGCGGGTGAGCCCGGCAATCGACCACAGCCCAGTCTGATCACGTTCCAGCCTGAGCCAATAGGAGGGTGGAAAGGTGATGATGCCGTCGGGGTGAATGATCGGTGTGGGTCGCTGGGGGAGCCTGACCAGGTAGGGGTAGAACGCGATCGGGGGATCGGGCTGGGCGGAGGACGCGTCCATGACCGGGGTGAACGTGCACGACCGCAGTCGTTGCGCGACCTCGGTGTAGTCCCATCGGTCGGCGTCAACTGTCAGGTCGTTGAGCCGCTGCCGGGATTCAGTTTGGTGTTCTGGGTCGCTGAGGATCGCGGCGGTCCAGAGCAGTGCGGTGCCTAGGGCTGTTGTTCGATTTGGTTCGGTCGACAACGCCACCTGTTGGAGCACGGCGAAGTCGTCGGTTATGAAGGCAGCACGTGTCCCTGGTGTGATACTCACGGTCGTGACACTAGACGGCTTGAGGGCCGGCCCGGTCGAGGATCCCCAGCGGACACCGCTGACACGCTCAACCGGGTGCCCTGTGACGGTGCCCGGACGGCCTGCCCGCCAGAGTCCGCTTGCGGGCTGCGTACGCGGTGTCCGTCGGCGAACCCCTATCGGTCGAACCGACTGGGGTCGAGGTCTTGGGTGCCGGAGTCGATAGTCCAGGCGGCGGCGTGCGGCATCAGGGCCTCGATCGTGGTGGCGCGCACGCCTTGAGCAGTTGGAAGAAGCACACGGATGCCCGTGTGGTAGTCGAAGAGAATCTGTCGGTCGCGGCCGCATGGGCCAATAACGCCGCGACCATGATTGCCGACTGCGACGATTGCGCGGATTTGACGTGCACCGTTGGCCCGCGCGGTCCCAAGGGCGACCAGTTCGGCACAGGGTCCGCCCGTGAAGTGAGCCAGATTGACACCTACGTAGATCCAGCCCTCGGAATCACGGACTGCGGCCCCCATGGTGTGCACCCCGGCACCGTCGACGTGTGCCGTGTCGGTATTGGCGTCAATCACCGCACGGGCAGCCTGGATCAGTTCCTGATCGGCGTCGGTTAGCGCGTGCAGTGTCGTGTCCACGAAGGCAACGGTATCGACTTCGAGTCGCGGCCCGGTCAGCGATCCGCTAGAGGCCAAGGATTTCGTCGATCTGCTCATGCAACAGCGCGATCATCTGCTCGATGAAGCCGCGAAGTAGCTCGCGCTCGTCTGGCGCATAGGAATGGACGAGTCGTTGAAAGGCAATGTCGATCGGTGCGTAGAGGACAGTAATGCGCTCCAGCGCCGGACCGGGAACGAGAGAGACCAGGACGCGGCGCCGGTCTGTCGGGTCCACCTCGCGGGTGACGAGGCCGCGATCGCGCAGCCGGGTGATGAGGCCGGTGACCGACCCCGACGTGAGTCCGGTGTGGCGGACGATCGCGCCGGCGGTCTGCGGGCCGTCCCGCCCCAGAAGGTCGATGCATTGGAGCTCTACGACAGACAATCCCACAGCGGCGCCGACGGTGTGGTGGTACATAACCGTCGCCAAGCTCGTCTCTCTCCCGAGGTTCTCGAACTCGCGCGAGGTCGTCCGTGTCATGCTCGCATCGTATTCGCGTATTATCTTGGTAGCCAAGATAAACGGAGGGGCTGCCATGACGATGCGTATCGATCACGTCTACATCGAGGTGCCGGACCCTGAAGCCATGCAGGCTGCGCTCGCCGACCTTCTCGGCCTCGCCCTCGCGTGGCCTGTCAAGGACTACGGCGCGTTTCGGAGCGGCGGCCTTGCGCTGGGCCCGTTCAACCTTGAGCTCGTCCGATTCGCCGGCACCGATCCGCGGCCCGCCGAGCATCGGCTCGACGGTATCGCTCTGTCGGCGGCATCGCTCCATGACGCGGCGGCGGACCTCGCGTCGGTCGGTCGCGCCATGGGCGCGCCCCAGCCGTTCAGGGCTCAGGGATCCATGCTGTGGACGAACGCCGACGTGCCGGCGCTCCTGCCGCCGCCGACTCCAACGTTCGTCTGCATCTACGAGCCAGAGCTCAGCCGGGCGCTGGCTCGCGCAGCTGCGGCGCCTGCCCCCGCGGCGGATGTGGAAATCATCCTTCCTGCTGGCGAGCAAGCCTGTGCCTGGAGCCGTCTCAGGCTGCCGTGGACCGCTGGCACTGCGGTTGCGAGCCGTGTGCGCATCGTCGTCGATGACCCGGACACTGATCGGGCACAGCGATACCTCCGCGAGTTGCATCTGCCGATCCGGCTCGTTCGGACCCTTCACGACGGCCTCACCGCCGAACAGATGACTCCTAACACGGGTCCGGAAAGCCCTTGTCGGCGAGGCTGGTGACGTGATCACTCTCATCGAAGACCTGCTCGGCGCGACGATCCTTACCTTGGTGCTCGTCCAGCAGTTGCGCGTCCGCCGACTGCGCCACATCCCGTATGTCGGGTCGTTCCTGACCGTGATCGGAACCACGGCGTTCGTGATCCTCGTAGTCAAGCACGTCGTGACGGTCGATGAAGCCCTGTTGATGGTGTGCAGTCTCGCCGTCACCGTGGGGCTTGCGGTGATCCGGGGTGGCATCACTCGGCTGAGGCGCGATATCGACGGGACGATTCTCCGGCAGGGTGGCCTGCTCACGGTCGTCCTCTGGCTCGTCGCGATCGGGCAGCACATCGCCGTCGGTCTCCTGCTACCGGCCGGCGTCGGCCTCGCAACGCTGTCGCTGTTCTTCGGCGCCTCGCTCGTGACACAGGTCCTGGCACTCGATGTCCGCGCCCGGAATCTCCCGGACCGAGTCCGTGTCGGCTCATCGGCCCCGGCTGCGGGGAGCATCGTCCAGTGACAGTCGGCCGAAATGCCTCAAGACCGCACCGTCACAAGGGGAACCCGGCCGTCCGATCGACTTCGGTCTCCGGTGGTAGGCGGGCTGGTCAGTGTCCTGGCCGGATCTCTGACTGACTTTCTTCGACCAGTCCGCACTGGCCGCCGCTCGAGGCACGCCTGATCAGAACTCTCGAAACTCAGTGCCCGGTCGTCGATCGGCATGCGGAGCCGGCTTGCGTGGCACGATCAGGTGCGTGGATTCGGCCGTGTTGTTGACCTTTGACGAGTTGCGCGTGGTCGTTGATCCGTTTCGCAGGGAATCGCTCCTTCCTGGTGGTGGGGGATTGAGTCTTGCGGAGGTGATTCCGCCGCATATGACTGTTGCCTCACCTGCCTGTCCGGAGCCGGTCAGTGAGCTTGCCGGAGGCAGACTCCGGGAGGCTGTGGAGGGGCTGCACCAATTCAGTCTCCGGTTCTCAGAGGTCGGGACGTTTCGCCAGGGCACGGTCTTCATCGCCCCCGACCGCAGCGCCGATCTTGATCGGTTGCTGGCGAGAGTTGGTGAGGGGTTCGCCGAGTTCGGTGGTGTGCGGCGGGACCATGTTTGGCACCTCAGCGTGGCCCGGCGAGGTGGCGCGCAGTTGGCGGCGCGGTTCCGTGCGTCGTTCGAGCCAGTGATCGTCACCGTGGCCAGTGTCTCCATCTGGACGCAGGAGGTTGCGGGTTCGCCATGGTCGTTGCGCCACGCCGTCCGACTGGCTGACCCGGCCCGGTGAAGGAGCCTCTACGGACACTCGATCCAGGCTCGCCGCGGTGCCCGCTGAGGTTGCCCGATGGTCGGCCCGCCGCCGCGCCCTTGGCGGGCGGCCGACAGCGATTTCCGCTGTCGAACGGCTATCGGGCGGTTGGAAGCCTCAGATGCTGGCCGTCGCGTGCGGGCCGGGCTATCGTGCCGTTTGAGCGCGGCATTACCCGCTGTTGTCGGTCCGTCATGGAGCACTGGCGCGCTACGTCCGTAGTGACCGACCAGTGGAGTGCTCATGTTTGATCGCCATCGTCTTGAACAGATCCTCAACGCCGATTACGGCTACTACTCCGGCCCAGAGCCGTTGTGTGAAGTTGACGATCGGTTTCAGCCCGCCACGGCCGATTTCATCCGGTCCACGCTTCACCCGGAGCTGGCGATGCTTGATGTCGGGTGCGGTTCCGGGGCCACGATCCTTTCGCATGCGGATCGACTCGGCTCGGCTGTCGGTATCGACACCGACGCCGACCATGTCCGGCTCGCGCGACGCGCGCTGTCGGCGTCCGGACATACCAACGTCAGGTTCGAGCAGCTGGGCTTCGAACAAGCCACGGGTCCGGATTGGGATGACCGATTCGATCTGGTCATCTGCGAGCGCGGACCGATCGGGTACAGCGCCGAGAGCGTCAGGGTGGCGATTCGGCTACTGAAGCCGGAAGGTGCGTTGCTGGTCGAGATGATCGGTGACCTGCACCATCAGGAGGTCGCAGCGGCTTGGGGGACTCGGCGCCGCCAACCGGTGAACGCCTTGGACACCGTTACGGTCGCGTTCGACCGGTGCGACCTGGACATCCGCGTCGCAGCGAACTTGATCACCCGCCGGTTCTACCCGGACGTGTATGAATGGCTGAAGTTCCAGTGCTCGATCTGGGCCTGGTCCGGCAGACCGTTGCCGGAGCCGGATGATCCAGGACTGCAACGGTTCGTCGACCGATCCGCTGACAACACGGGCCGGGTCGTGACAACCCACCACGTCGTGGTGGTCGGCGGGGTGAAGCGATGCAGCAAGTAGCGGTCGCGCTGAGCCCAGCTGGTACACGGGTTGGCCGACCGGCAAGACAGCGGCCGCTCCTGGTCCTGGTGGATGGTTCGAATCTCCTGTGGCGTGCCGCGTACGGGTTCCCTGCGCGGGTGACCACACGCGACGGCCGTGATGTGACCGGTTTGTTCGGCTTCTTCGCCCTGCTGCGCAAGGCGCTGCACGAGCTCAGTAAACCCGTCGAGTGCATCGTCGTGTTCGACAGCGAGGCCGGATGGACGGGCCGCCGACAGGAAGACCCCACCTACAAGCAGCACCGGGAGAGCACGGACTTCTCACCGATCACCGCCCTGGCCGATATCCAGCGCGGGCTAACCGAGTTGGGGATCGTTTGGCAAGAATCCGGCGGCTGGGAGGCCGACGACGTCATCGCCACTTACGCGGTCCGGGCCCGGACGCGCAACGTGTTGATCATGTCAACCGACAAAGACTTCTATCAGCTGTTGGATCGGCCGCGGATCGCCCAATTGAACACCGCGCGGTCAGCCGAGCGCAGAATCATCACGGGCCTGGAGGTTCGCCAACGATTCGGCATCGCACCGGAGCAGTGGTGTGACTACCGCGCCCTGGTCGGCGACCCCAGTGACGGCATCCCCGGTGTGCATGGCATCGGCCCGATCCGCGCCCGTCGGTTGCTGGCCGGCGGCCTCAACCTCGACGGCCTTCTATCGTCGGGTCGACTCACCGGCACCCATGGCCGCCGCCTCATGGACAACTTCGACGCTGTCCGCGATTGGCGGCAACTCATCAGGTTGCGCACCGGCATCCTCACCGCAGCGACAACGACCGGCAGACCGACACTACGACTACCACTCGCGGCAGTGACGCTCGAAAAGCTAGGAGTCTGGTAACTCGACGCAACCCTGCCACCGATCGCCCGATAGCCGCCCGGTCAACGGGTCTCGCCGCGAGATCACCGGGCACGATGTTGATCCGGAGCACGGCCCGGTCATCCATCGCCCGGGAACTGCCCGGCAGCGGGAGCTACCCGCCTGATCACCGGGCACCCGACTCCGCCGAGGGACCGGCCCGGATCCGGATCCCTTGTGAAACAGGGGCCGGCGTCAGTCACGACGTTTCCACGGGAGGGCCCTCTCTGTAGAGGAACGATCACCGGGCACGGGACCTCGACTGGGCAGGGAACCACTATCGGACAGTCCTGGTCCGGGCAGTGGAGAGGGCCTGCTTGAGGCGGAGCAGGTATTCGGCCGGATGTGAGGGGTCCTGTAGATCCGGCATGTCGAACAGGTAGCGGCACTCGTCCGGGCTGATGTGTCGGCTGAACACAACGGGGTCGTCGATCAGGCCGTTCAGCATAGGTGTACCGAGTCCGAAGAGGTCGATGACTTTGGGGTCGCCGGTTTCGGACAGAAGTATGTGGCGATCGCCGATGTCCACACCTACCCACCAGCGTTTGTGATGCTTGCCCCACTGGTCCATCGCCTCGACCTCGCGACGGAGCATCCGTAGCTGGTCGTCAGCTTCGTCGGGACGTTCCCAGCGGTGTTCGAAGTTGGCGATTGCTGCTGGGTCGGCTGGTTCAGGTGTTCCATGACGGTCAGATGTCCACCGCCTTCCAGCTTGCTGGCGAGGTGGATGTCTGACAGATACGGGTTGCCTTGACATCGAGAGCACAGTTCGACGAAGAACCGGTAGCCGGGATCGAAAGGGGCTAGTCGGGCGACCAGTTGGCGGCTGGGTGATTCGTAGGCGTATGCCCAGTCTCCCTGCGCGAAGCGGGACCAGCCGAGGGCGTGCAGAAGATCCTGGGCTTCATGATGACTGCAGTCTTCCCAGTTGGGGGCTAGGAGCGGGCGAACTTCGCTTGACTGCACCCAACGGAGCTTGCCACCCCCGTTTTTTGGCCGCACTCCGATTTCTATCTGTGGCTCCTCGCGGTGGTCTCGCAGGCATCCGGTCGGGGTGCCCGGTCAAGACTCCGCTATCGAGACAGAATTTGATCACGGTCTGGCTGGCACGAGCCTGTCTCGAAAACGGAATCGCCTCCGGGCATGGAAGGGGCTTCCGGCGGCGGAGGAGCGAGCGCTGCGGAGGAGCGGGCATTGGCCGGCTGCGCAGGGAGCACGGCCCGTGTGCCGCGGGATGGGCTTGACGCGGAGGCTGGCCAGAGAGAATAGTGACTACTGTGGTAGTCACTGTTGGGGCGGAGGTTTTTGCGGGCCTCCGGTCGGTGGGTTTGACCGACAATGAGTCGCGGGTTTTTGTGGCGTTGCTGTCTGGTTCGGGCCGGTGGGGCTTTGAGGGGATGACGGGCTATGAGGTGGCGAAGCG
>NZ_BMMZ01000007.1 GCF_014646195.1 Microlunatus endophyticus | reverse complement strand
TCACTACCTCACCAAGCCACCCCGGCCACCGCCTACACCGCACGCCCCAAGGCCAACCCCACCAGCCACGGCACCGACCGCAGCACCGACAGCCACGACCGCGTCCGAGAAGACATCATCGACAAATCCGGCTCCGTCACCCTCCGCGTCGCCGGCAAACTCCGCCACATCGGCATCGGACGAACCCACGCCCGAACCCGCGTTCTCCTACTCGTCCACGACCTCCACGTCGAAGTCATCAACGCCACCACCGGAGAACTCCTCCGCGAACTGGACATCAACCCAAACCGCGACTACCAGCCCCTCGGCACCCGACCAGGCAGACCCCCAAAAAACCAAAAACCCGAACCCTCAAACTGAGGGTTCGGGCTATGCCGATGTCTTGCGACATCACAGCGTGCGCGAGGAGGGATTTGAACCCTCACACCCTTTCGGGCACTGGCACCTGAAGCCAGCGCGTCTGCCGTTCCGCCACTCGCGCGCTGTCCGCATGACACCCGACGGGAGACCCATGCGAACCGACGCGAAACATTAGCACGACATCAACCCGAACACCGCATCGAAGAGCTTGATAACAACGTCGCCCTGGTTGGCCTTCACCGCCCCCATCGCAGGTCCTTCTGCGAACGCGGACGACGTCGTTATCACGCCAGGCTGGCGAGCATGTCCGGCGGCAACTCCACTCGCTCCGGATAGCTGGTCTGGGTCCCCGGCGCGGTCACGCTCAGCGCCGCGATCCGGTTGGCCCAGCTCGCTGCGCTGCGCAGCTCGTCGCCCCGGGCGAGGTAGTAGCCGAGCGCACCGACGAAGGCGTCTCCGGCGCCGGTGCTGTCGACCGCCTCGACGGTCACGCCCGGAATCTGGTCGACACCGCCCTCGTCGGCCACCACGCACCCATCCCCGCCGAGCGTGATCAGCACCGCGCCCGGTCCGCGGGCGAGCAGTTCGCGCGCTGCGTTCGCCGCCTGTGAGACCGTGTCGACGGGATGCCCGGCCAGCAGGGCGGCCTCGGACTGGTTCGGGCAGAGCAGGTCGCAGCTGCCCAGCAGTTCCGGTGCCAGGTCCTCGCGTGCCGGGGCCGGATTCAGGATGGTGCGGGTGCCTTCGTCCCGGGCCGCCCGGAGCGCCGCCAGCGTCACCCCGACGGGTATCTCCAGCTGGCAGATCACCACGCCCGACTCCCGGAATGACGGCCGAGCAGCGGCAATGTCGTCGGCGTCGAGCAGATCGTTGGCACCGGTGACGATCACGATTGCATTACTACCGTCCGGCGCGACCATGATCGGGGCGACGCCGGTGGCCGCCTCGTCGCTGCGAGACACCTGTGAGGTGTCTATGCCCAGTTCGCGAAAGTTGGCGAGCGTACGATCGCCGAAATCGTCCGTGCCGAGCTTGCCGACCATCACCACATCCGCGCCGAGCTTGGCCGCCATCACCGCCTGATTGGCGCCCTTTCCGCCGAAACCGGTCCGGAAAGTGCTGCCGTGCAGCGTTTCCCCGAGTGCCGGCAATCGGGGCACGTAGCTGATCAGGTCGATATTCGACGCCCCGACGACGCACACCTTCGGACGGCTCATTGGTCTGATTCTCCTGGTCTGTCCATCGACTCCGGATCCGCTCTGAGAGTCTGCCAAGAGTCCGGGCGGCACGCACACGCTCGAGCGGCGGATTCCGGCACTTTTCGCGGTCCCGGATACGATCAACTTCTGTCACGTGGGCCACGCGCCCGCAACCGGGTGCCTGAAGCATCCGATCTCCGCAGCGTACGGAAAGGTTGGGCGTGGGAGTCTTCGACCGGTTCGAGCGCCGCATCGAGGGCGCCGTCAACGGCGTTTTCGCGCGCGCCTTCAAGGGCGACGTGCAGCCCGTGGAGATCGCGGCCCGGCTGCAACGCGAGCTGGACGCCGAGGCGAAGCTGCTGTCCCGCGACCGACGACTGGTTCCCAACGAGTTCGTCGTGCGACTGTCCCGGCACGACTATGACCGGCTGGCTCCGTACGGCAAGACCCTGATGAACGAGCTGCTGCCCGAGCTGAAGCAGCACGCCCAGGACATGGGCTACGTCTTCAACGGCCCGATCATGATCCATCTGGAGCTGGACGACACGCTGCCCACGGGCCGGTTCTCGGTGAGCTCGTCGGCGGTCGACGCCCGTACGGATCCGGCGCCCCGCACCGCCGGCCCGGCAGCGGTCCCGGTGTCGCAGCTGCGCAGCCGGATGGTGCTGGAGGTCAACGGGATGCGGCATCCGCTGAAGCCACCGGGCCTGGTGATCGGCCGGGGCACCGATGCCGACCTGCGAATCAACGATCCCGGCATCTCGCGCCGGCACGCCGAGATCCAGGTGACCAACCGCGGTGGCGGCCTGGACCTGGAGATCATCGACCTGGGATCGACCAACGGCGTGCTGGTCGATGGCCGTCGGGTGCAGCGGGCCGCGATCGGCGAGGGGTCGCGGATCGAGATCGGCAACACCCGGATGCTGGTGCACACACCGGCCGGGGCCTGAGGTATCAGCCCATGTCCGAGATCACCCTCACGATCGTCAAGGTGCTGTTCCTGGCGCTGCTGTGGCTGTTCATCCTCTTCGTCGCCTCGGTGATTCGCAGCGACCTCTTCGGTCGTGCCGTTCCGTCCGCCGACGGGGCCCGTCAGCTGCAGACGCCGGACCGGCCACGCCGGGCCAAGCGGACGAAGGGCCAGCCGCGGGTGATGACGATCACCAACGGGCCGACCGCGGGCACCCAGGCCGAGCTCGCCGGCGGGACGATCATGATCGGACGCGGCGCGGACTGCCAACTGCTGCTCGACGACGATTACGTGTCCACCCGGCACGCGCGAGTCGTGGCAGGCGGCGAGAACGGCGTCTACATCGAGGACCTCGGATCGACCAACGGCACCTACGTCAACGGCATGCGGATCACCGCGCCGACATCGATCACGCTTCAAGACACCGTCCGCATCGGCAAGACGGTCTTGAAGCTGGAGACCTGAGTCGATGGCCACCGACGACAGCGCTCGGCGGCTGACCTGGGAGTATCTGGCCCACTCCGAGATCGGCCTGGTGCGCAAGAACAACCAGGACTCCGGCCTGGTCTCGGCCGATCTGCTGGTGGTCGCCGACGGGATGGGCGGGGCCGCCGCCGGTGATCTTGCTTCGGCGGTTGCGGTCGACACCATCGCCGATGTCGACCTGAGTGATCACCACGACTCGGAGTCGGGCGGGGAGGATTCCGAGCCTGAGGGTCCGGCCGAAGCCGACACCAAGCTGCAGCGACTGACGGCGGCGATCTCGGCGGCCAACACCAGGATCGCCGACCTGGTCACCACCGATTACACCCTGGAAGGCATGGGGACGACCGTCACGGCCGTCGTGCGCGAGGGCGACGGCATCGGGCTGGTACACATCGGCGACAGCCGCGGCTATCTCTTCCGCAACGGCCGCCTGGAGCAACTGACCCATGATCATTCCTGGGTGCAGTCGCTGATCGACGAAGGCAAGATCAGCGCCGAGGAGGCCGCGGCCCATCCGCACCGATCGCTGTTGTTGAAGGTGCTCAACGGACAGCCCTCCAACGAGCCCGACCTGAGCACCATCCCGCTGCACGCCGGTGACCGCTTGTTGTTGTGCAGTGACGGACTGTGCGGATTCGTGGACGACGACGAGATCGCCGACGCGCTGGATGGCACCAGCCGCCGGGAGGCGATGGACCAGCTGGTCGACGCTGCGCACATGGCGGGCGGACTGGACAACATCACGATCATCATCGCCGACCTGTTGGAGGCCACCGACGACGATCCGGAGTCGACGGCCATGCGCTCGCCGATCGTCGCCCGGCCGGTCGGTCGACGGGCCGCCGCGGGCCCTGCTGATGCCCGCGCCGCCGGTGTATCCGCTCAGGAGGCCGACGGCCCGCTGGACCATCCGCAGCGGCTCGGAGCGGCGTCCGACCGGGACGTCCCCGGCGAGGAGGAACAGATCCGCGAGCGGGCCAGCCGCCGCGCCGCCGATGCGGATGACGACGATTTCATCGACTCGGACTATGAGGACGCCGACGACGGCGAGGACGAAGATCGCTACGCACCGCAGCCGCCGGCCAAGCGCCGCTGGCGGCGTCCGCTGATCCTGACCCTGGTCGTCGTGCTGGTGCTGGCCGTCGCCTCTGGCGCGGGCTTCGCCTGGACGCGTACGCAGTATTACGTCGGAGCCGACAAGGACGCGGTCGCAATCTTCCAGGGCCTCAACGAGTCCATACCGGGCTTGCCGTTGTCGCGGGTCTACGAGGTGCAGCAACTCGCGGTCTCGGACCTACCCGCCTACTACCAGGGGATGGTCCGCGACGGGATCGAGGCCGGCACCCTTGACTCGGCCCGTGCCACGGTGTCGCAGCTGAAGGAGACCGCCGCGCGGTGCGCGCTGCCGACCGCCCCACAGACCCCGAAGTCCAGCCCGACGCCGACCCATTCGCCGTCACCGACCCACAAGCCGACCCACAAGCCGACCCACAAGGCCACCGGCGAATCGACGACCAAGCCGCACACGTCGCCCTCGCCGACGACGACCCATACTCCGACCGCGAAACAGACGCACAGCACCCCGGCGCCGACTGTGCTGGCCACGCCCACCCAGTCCCCGACGGCATCCGGTCAGCTGCCCGGCGACGGGAAGTGCTGATCATGAGCGCAACTGACAATCCGGCCATGGTCACTGTGGTGCCGCGCAAGCGCCGCACCGTCGAGATGTTCCTGGTGCTCTTCGCCTCGGCGCTGTCACTGGCCGCCTACGCCCAGGTCGACCTGAATGTGCAGGGCCATCTGCCGACCAATCTCACCCTGGTCGCGGTGATCGCGTTCGTCCTGCCGCTACTGGCCCATGCGGCGATCCGCTGGCGGGTTCCTTACGCCGATCCGGTGATCCTGCCCTGTGCGACACTGCTCAACGGGCTCGGCCTGACGATGATCCACCGGATCGACCTGATCAACGATCCGCCCAGCACCGGCGCCACCCAGCAGTTGCTGTGGACCGTCCTGGGCATCGCCTTGTTGATCGTCGTGGTGGCGGTGATCCGTGATCATCGGCCACTGCAGGGATTCACCTACACGCTCGGCCTGGTCGGCCTGGTGTTGTTGCTGCTGCCGCTGGTTCCCGGCATCTCCTCCGGCGATGTCGGTGGGGCCCAGATCTGGATCCACCTCGGCCCGCTGAGCTTCCAGCCTGCCGAGGTCTCCAAAGTGCTACTGGCGATCGCCTTCGCTTCTTACCTGGTGGAGAAGAGGGACGTGCTGGCGTTGGCCGGCTGGCGGGTGCTCGGCATCGATCTGCCGCGAGCCCGTGATCTTGGTCCGATCCTGTTGGTCTGGCTGACCACCCTCGCGGTGCTGGTCTTCCAGAATGATCTTGGTACGTCGCTGCTGTTCTTCGGACTGTTCGTGACCATGTTGTACGTGTCCACCCAGCGGCCCGGCTGGGCGGTGATCGGCCTGGTGCTGTTCGCGGCGGGAGCGGTCTTCGGCTATTTCGCCCGTGGCCACGTACGGATCCGGGTGGCCATCTGGCTGCACCCGTTCGCCAACATCAACGAGTCGTACCAGCTGATCCAGGCCCAGTTCGGCCTGGCCTGGGGCGGCCTGCTCGGCCGCGGGCTCGGCGAGGGGCGTCCCGGTCTGACCCCGTTGGCCCGCAGCGACTTCATCGCCACCTCGCTCGGCGAGGAGCTGGGCATGGCCGGGCTCTTCGCGGTGATCATGATCTACGGACTGATCGTCTCCCGCGGCCTGCGGACCGCCCTGGCCTGCCGGGAGCCGTTCGGGAAACTGCTCGCCGCGGGATTGTCCTTCTCCTTCGCGCTACAGGTGTTCTTGATCATCGGCGGTGTCACCCGGCTGCTGCCGCTGACCGGTCTGACCACGCCCTTCATGTCCCAGGGCGGTTCGTCCATGATCGCCAACTGGGTGGTGATCGGCCTGTTGCTGATCATCAGCCACCAGGTCAGGCGTCCGGTGGCGACCACCCAGGATGTCGACCCCGGCGGCGAGTTGATCTTCGAGCGTCCGGGCCAGGTCTCCGATTCCGAGGAGACGCAGGCGATCCCGGCAACCCGAGGCACGGGCGGTACCGCCGACGATGACCAGCCCACCCAGATCCACGTCCGAGGAGGCCACCGATGAACAAGCCGATCCGGCGAGTGTCGATCCTGGTGATGGCGCTCTTCGCGCTGTTGCTGGCCAACGGCACCTACATCATGGTCTTCGAGCAGTCGTCGCTGAATGCCAACCAGCTCAACCGTCGGGCACGCGACGAGGACTTCGCGCAGAACCGCGGATCGATCCTGGCCGGGGATACCGCGATCGCCTACAGCAAGCCGTCCAACGACCGCTTCAAGTACCAGCGGGTCTATCCCGACGGGAAGATGTACGCCCCGATCACCGGCTTCTTCTCCTACGACCACGGCACCACCGGACTGGAGAATTCCTACAACACCCAGTTGGCGGGCACCGACGACAGCCTGTTCGTACGCCGGATGGTCGACCTGGTGACCAACCAGCCGCCGCAGGGCGCCAGCATCCAGACCACGATCAACCCCGCGGTCCAGAAGGCGGCCTACAACGCCCTGGGCGACCAGAAGGGCGCAGCCGTCGCGATCGATCCCAAGACCGGCGCGATCCTGGCGATGGTCTCCAAGCCGAGCTTCGATCCGAACACCGTCGCGTCGCACGACATCGAGTCCGCGAACAAGGCGTACACGAAAGCCGTGAAGGACCCCGACAACCCGATGTCCAACCGGGCCGCGCGCGAGATCTATCCTCCCGGCTCGACGTTCAAACTGGTGACCACCGCCGCGGCACTGGAGAAGGGCGGACTGACCCCCGACAGCAAGGTCGCCTCGCCCAACCGGCTGTTGCTCCCGGGCACCTCGACCTATCTCTCCAACGAGAACGGCGAGTCCTGCGGCGGCGCCAAGATCACCATGACCCAGGCTCTCGACGTGTCGTGCAACACCGCGTACGCGGGCATCGGCCTGAAGCTCGGCGCCGACACGCTGAGCAACGAGGCGGGCAAATTCGGCTTCGGCTCCCGGCATCTGAGCGATCTCGGCGCTGCGGCCAGCGTCTTCCCCGACGACATCAACGAGTCCCAGCTGGCGTTGTGCTCGATCGGCCAGTACGAGGTCGCCGCGAGCCCGCTGCAGATGGCGATGGTCTCGGCGGCGATCGCCAACGACGGGGTGCTGATGGATCCCTACATCGTCTCCGAGGTCCGATCCCCTGATCTGCAGGTGCTGTCCCGGACCAAGCCGCAGGAGCTGGACCGCCCGCTGTCGGCGGACAACGCCAACAAGCTCAAGCAGATGATGGTCAGCGTCGTGCAGAACGGAACGGGTACTGCTGCCCAGATCCCCGGGATCGGCGTCGGCGGCAAGACCGGGACCGCGCAGTCCGACCCGACCCGCAAGCCGTACGCGTGGTTCACCGCGATCGCGCCGTCGGACGATCCGCAGATCGCGGTCGCGGTGTTCATCGAGGACGCCAACATCCCGCGCGAGGACATCGCCGGCGGCGCCCTGGCCGCCCCGGTGGCCAAGGCCATGATCGAGGCGGCGGTGAAGAAGTGACTGGCGGGATCAGCGCTCCGGTACGGGCCGCACGGCTGGGACGCTCAGCTCGACGGTTGTCAGCAAACCCGGACCCAATGAGACTATGGCCGCGAACAAGGCGTGACCGGCGCCGGCGAAAGGAAACCACCCGATGACAGAGTCCGAAACGCCCGCACACCGATTGGTGGGCGGACGGTACGAACTCGGTGAGCTTCTGGGCCGCGGGGGCATGGCTGAGGTACGCCGTGCCATCGATCAGCGGCTCGGCCGGCCGGTCGCCGTCAAGCAGCTGCGCACCGACCTGGCGACCGATCCGACCTTCCAGGCCCGGTTCCGCCGCGAGGCTCAGTCCGCAGCCGGCCTGAACCACCCCAACATCGTCGCCGTCTACGACACCGGCGAGGAGCCGGATCCGGTGACCGGCGTCCTGGTCCCGTACATCGTGATGGAACTGGTTGAGGGGCCGACGCTGCGCGACGTATTGCGCGAGGGACGCAAGATCCTGCCGGAGCGGGCTCTCGAGCTGACCGCGGGCGTGCTGGACGCGCTCACCTACAGCCACCGGGCCGGCATCGTGCACCGCGACATCAAGCCCGCCAACGTGATGCTGACCCAGGCCGGCAACGTCAAGGTGATGGATTTCGGCATCGCCCGGGCCGTTGCCGACACCTCGGCCACCATGACTCAGACCGCAGCGGTGATCGGCACCGCGCAGTATCTGTCGCCGGAGCAGGCCCGCGGCGAGACCGTGGATGCGCGGAGCGACCTGTATTCGGCCGGCTGCCTGATGTATGAGCTGCTGGTCGGCCGGCCACCTTTCACTGGCGAGTCCCCGGTCAGCGTCGCCTACCAGCACGTGCGAGAGGCGCCGGTGCCGCCAAGCCGGATCGATCCGTCGATCCCGCACGACATCGACACCATCGTGCTCAAGTCGCTGGAGAAGGAGCCAGACGACCGCTATCAGTCGGCACGGGAGATGAAGGCCGACATCAACCGGGTGCTGGCCGGCGAACAGGTCACCACAGCGCTGGCCGCCCAGACCACCGCCGTACGTCCTGCCGTTCCGGTCGGACCGGATCCGGATGCCACCCGGCTGGTGCCGGCGCAGGCCGCACCCGTGGCCCAGACCCCGAGCCGGATGCTGCCGGGATCCGGACCCGACGACTTCGACGAGGACGAACCGCCGCGCAAGAAGCGCACCGGGTTGGCGGTGCTGTTGGTCGTGCTGATCGTGCTGGTGCTGGCCGCACTCGGGGCCGGCGGCTACTACTGGTGGCAGAACCAGAAGCCGCAGGCCGCACGTCCGCCAGTCAAGATCACGGTTCCCAGCGTGCTCGGGATGGACCGCACCCGGGCCGAGACGGAGATCAAGTCCAAGGGCCTGACGCCCAACATCACCAGCGTCAACGGTCCCGACGACGACACCAAGAACACCGCGACCGACCAGGATCCGAAGTCGGGCGTGAAGGTCGACCCGAACAGCACCGTGAAGGTCGAGATCAACGTCGGGCCCAAGCAGGCGACCATCCCCGACGATCTTGTCGGTGAGAACGTCAAGAAGGTCGAGGCAGCGCTCAAGGACGCCGGCTTCAGCTCCGACGACATCACCCGTCAGGACGCCCAACAGCCGGAGCCGCTGGACGCTGAGAAGGGTGACGTGCTGGCCATCGATCCCGACGAGGGCACGACGGTGTCACTGGACACCAAGATCACCCTCACCGTTGCGACCGGCAAGTCCGAGGTGCCCAACCTGATGGGCAAACAGGCCGGGCCGGCTGAGGATGATGCCGCGGCCGCCGGGTTCAAGACCTCGACCAAGCAGGTCGTCAACAAGGACAATCCCCCGGGAATCGTGATTGCCCAGAGCTACGACGAGGGCACGCTGCTCAAGCGCGGCACGACGATCGTGCTCACCGTCGCCAAGGCTCCGCCAAGCCCGTCGCCGACCCCGACGCCTCCGGCCTCGACACCGCCGGCGACCCCGAGCAGCCCGACACCGGGCAGCAGCCCGACAGACACCCCGACCAAGGGGTAGCGTTCGGCTCCGGGGAACTATTCGAACAACTGTCCGATAGCGGTGTTAGGCTCGATGCATGAGCGCGATCACCGTAGCGACGACATCTCGTACCCGTAGTGCGGATCTGCAGGATTCGCTGCTGGACTTCGCCGAGGACATCGACCTCGCACCGCTGGACGGTGCGGTCGAGCGCCGGACACTGACCCGGGGCGCCTGGGTCGACATCCGGCCGGGGTGGCTCCAGGGTGCCGACGCATTGATGAGCAAGCTGGTCGAGGGGGTGGGTTGGCACGCCGAGCGCCGGCAGATGTACGAGCGGGTGGTCGACGTGCCGCGGATGCTCTGCTTCTACGACGAGGACGACGCGCTGCCCGATCCGGTCCTCGACCGGGCCAAGACGATGCTGAGCGACTACTACGGCGCCGAGCTGGGTGAGCCGTTCCGTACGGCCGGGATGTGCCTGTATCGCGACGGCCGGGACTCGGTCGCCTGGCACGGCGACACCATCGGACGCGGCAAGAGCGAGGACACCATGGTCGCGATCCTGTCGGTCGGTGCCGCCCGGGTGCTCTCGCTGCGACCGCGAGGCAGCACAACGACCTGGGCCAGATATCCGCTCGGCCACGGCGACCTGATCGTGATGGGCGGCTCCTGCCAGCGCACCTGGGAGCACGCGATCACCAAGACCGCCAAGCCGGTCGGACCGCGGATCAGCATCCAGTTCCGCCCCCGCGGCGTCCGCTGATCGCCGAGGGGTCACAAACTCCCTGATTTGTGCGGCGAGTCATGCGTTGGCGATCTGGCAATCGGTGGCAATCACTGGGCAGCTCACCGGCGGTCGGTCTAGGTTGACGGCACCGAAAATCGTGTGAGGAGACAGACCGTGGCCAAGATCGGCGTGCAGGCGATGATGCTCAAACAGCAGGTTGCCGACCGCGGGGCGTACGACGTCTGGAAGCAGCTGGCCGACATCGGCTTCAGCGTGGTCGAGGTCTCCCAGATCTCCCTGACCGACCAGACCCGCGACGACATCGCCCGCGCCAACGACGAATTCGGGATGAGCGTCGCGGCGATCTCAGCCGGGATGGGTGCGACCGGCGGCGGTGGCAACGACTCGCTGCGAGAGTCCTTCGACAAGATCGTTTCCGACTGCCAGGCTCTCGGCGCTAACCGGGTCCGGATCGGCATGCTGCCGATGGAGGCACTGGAGTCCAAGGAGACGTTGATCAACTTTGCCGCGGACGCCAACGAGATGGCCCGGCGGATGTCCGATCACGGCATCATCCTGAGCTATCACAACCACCACATCGAATTCGCCCGGGTCGACGGCGTCCACATCCTCGATCTGATCAAGGACAACGCTCCCGAGCTCAAGCTGGAGGTCGATGTGCACTGGGTGCAGCGCGGCGGGATGGATCCGGTCACCGTGCTCACCAAGTACGTCGGCCTTGTTGATCTTGTGCACCTGAAGGACTACCGGATCGCCGTGCCGCCGGCCGAGGCGTTCGCCGCCCTGAAGTCCGGCGATCGCGCCACCTGGCAGAAGCACTGGACCAACATCGTCCAGTTCGCCGAGGTCGGCAGCGGCAACCTCGACTTCGCCGGAGTGATCGAGGCCGGAATCGACGCCGGTGCCGAGTACCTGCTGATCGAGCAGGATGATCAGTACGGCCGCGACATCTTCGACTGCCTGACCGACTCCCGCGAGCACCTGATCTCGCTGGGCTACTCGGACCTCCTCTGACGCCGAGGAGTCAGTAATTCCCTGAAATATCCCGCGTGTCGCGAACGACCGCGACAACACACCGCAGAGATCAGGGAATAAGTGACCCCTCGGCGATGGGGGGAGATCAGGACCGCGCGGACATCAGGGGCGCGAGTCCGACGGCACGAGACGGGGCATCCTCGTCGCCGCAGATCTTCAGCCAGTTGGCGAGCAGCTGGTAGCCGTGTTCGGTCATCACCGACTCCGGATGGAACTGCACCGCCTCGACCGGGAGCGACCGGTGGCGTACGCCCATGATCACGCCGCTCTCGGTGACGGCGGTCACCTCAAGATCATCCGGCACCGAGTCCGGCTTGATCGCCAAGGAGTGATAGCGGGTCGCGGTGAAGGGCGACGGCAGCCCGGTGAAGACGCCGACGTCGTTGTGCTGGACCAGCGAGGTCTTGCCGTGCAGGATCTCCGGCGCCCGGCCGACGAATCCTCCGTACGCGACCCCGATCGCCTGCAGTCCGAGGCAGACTCCGAAGATCGGCCGCTTTCCCGCCTGGTCGCCGATCAGGTCGACGCAGACGCCGGCCTGTTCCGGGACGCCGGGACCGGGCGACAGCAGGATGCCGGCGTACGGCTCGGCGTAGTCGGGATCGCTGAAGCGGGCGTCGTCGTTGCGCCAGACGTCGACCTCGGCGCCGACCTGGGCCAGGTAGTGGGCCAGGTTGTAGACGAACGAGTCGTAGTTGTCGACGATCAGAATGCGCAACGGGCGTCCGGACACGGCGTCATTCTTCCATGGGGCGCCTAACGCTCAGCGGGTCGGCGATGCCGACGGCAAGCCGGGGGCGTGGGCGTACTGCAGGTCCAGAGCGCCCGTGTAGGCGGAGAACTTCGCCCGCGAGGTCGTACGGACCGAATAGCCCATCCGATAGCGCTGGACGTACTGCTGGAAGATCTGCACGAAGGACGAATTCTGCAGAGTCGCCTGGAGGCGGGCGGTGTTGCCGATCGCCCTGATCCTGTACGGCGGTGCGTACGGGATGCCACGCAGGATCACGGTGTTGCCGACGCACTTGATTCCGGTGGTCGAGATCACCCGCTGGCCCTGGATCGTCATCGCCTCCGCGCCGCCCTCCCAGAGCAGATTGACGATCGCCTGGATGTCCTGCTGATGCACCACCAGCAGATCCGGATCGATGCCGTCGGAGGCGACGTCGGACGGTGCATCGTCCAGGGTGACCGTGACCGCCGGACCGGTCACCGCCTGCAGCCCGGCCTGCTCGGTCCGCTGCGCGAGCGCGGCATCCTGGCCGGAATCGCCCTGCTGGGCCGCCAACTGATCGACCTGGGAGCGCAGATCGGTGACCTGCTGGGCAAGCTGGGCGTTCCGTTTGGACTCCGACTGCACCAGGCTCACCAGATCCGTGTTGCGGGCCGGGCGCAGGTCGATCCCGCGGGCGTTGATGGCGCTGACCGTGATCATCAGTGAGGCGGCCAGGCAGACCACGCCGGTGAGGACCCTCCCCGAGCGGTGCCGCCGGTTCCGCAGCCGCTGCCGGACCCGGGCACGGACGAGCGCCCGCCGTACCCTTTCGACGACCGGCCGTTCCACGGCTCTCCTTTTGCTGTGCCCGGTTTGCTGTGCCCGGTTTGCTGTGTGTGGGGCTGCTCCGAAGGCAGGAAATGTGGCTCTGCAACCGGGATTGACTACGCTACCTGTCAGGCCCCTGCTAGGAGAGATCGTTGCCTGAATCGAGAGTCCGCAAGTCCGTCGACGACAAGCGCAAGCGCGTCGAGGCTGCGAAGTCCGCCTCCAAGGCGCCGTCGTCGACCGCGAGAACCGGCACGCCGAGCGTGAAGAAGGCGACCTCCGCGGCCGACAAGACCGACTCCACGACGTCCGGTTCGGCGACGTCGGATGCGAAGTCCGCCACCAGCAAGACCACCAGCAAGACCGCCACCAGCAAGAGCACGGCGAGCGCCACGGCCAAGCGGGTGTCCCGCCGGATCGAGCAGGAATCCAAGCCGAAGGGCCGCCGCTGGCTGCTGCCGGCGGCGATCGTGCTGGCCGTGCTCGGTGCCGCCTGGGGTGTGGCCCACTTCGTCACGCCCAAGCTGATCCCGGGCGAGCACGGACTCGGCAAGTGGAACATCCTGATCGGCGCCGGCGCGATCCTGGTCGCGGCGATCGGCTACCTGGTGCTGCGGCCGCGGACCACCTCGCCGTACGCCATCGGCACCCGGCGATGGGTCCCGCCGACCTTCATCACCGTCGGCCTGCTCGGCGTCGCGTGGCTGATCGTCTACTACATCGCCGGGTCTTCGGTGCCGTTCATGAACACCCTCGGCAACTGGAACATCCTGATCGGGATGGCCGGGATGGCCGGCGCGTTCATCATCGCGACGCTCTGGAAGTAGCGAATTACACGGCTGTAGTTCTCCCCATCCGGGGATAACCCTGTGGATAACCATTGCGCTCCCAACCACCTCGCCCGGTGGTCGGGGCACCCTGAGGTGCCGTAGGTTCATGACCATGAGCAACGCTGTCATCGTGGACGTGGTCCGGACCGCGTCCGGCAAGGGCAAGCCGGGTGGCGCACTGTCCGGAATCCATCCCGTCGAACTGCTGGCCACGACCCTGCGTGGACTCCTGGAACGCAGCGACCTCGACCCCGAACTGATCGACGACGTGATCGCCGGCTGCGTCAGCCAGTCGGGTGAGCAGGCCGCCAACACCGGGCGCAACGCGGTCCTGGCCGCCGGCCTGCCGGAGTCCATCCCTGCGACCACGATCGACCGGCAGTGCGGTTCCAGCCAGCAGGCCGCCCACTTCGCCGCCCAAGGCGTGATCGCCGGGGCCTACGACGTCGTCATCGCCTGCGGTGTCGAGTCGATGAGCCGGGTGCCGATGTTCTCCAACTTCGCCGGCAGGAATCCGTACGAGCCCTTGGACGGCCGCTATCCCGACGGGCTGGTGCCCCAGGGCGTCAGCGCGGAGTTGATCGCCGCCCGGTGGAAGCTTGACCGGCAGACGCTGGACGAATACTCGGCTGAGTCCCACCGGCGCGCCGCGGCCGCCACCGCATCCGGCGCCTTCGGCACCGAGATCCTGCCGATCGGTGATCATGACACCGACGAGACGATCCGTGCCTCGACGACGGTCGAGAGGTTGGCGGGACTGAAGCCGTCCTTCCAGGATCCGACACTCTACGAGCGGTTCCCGGAGATCACCTGGTCGATCACGCCGGGCAACTCCTCGCCGCTGAGCGACGGCGCGTCGGCGGCGTTGATCATGAGCGAGGAGAAGGCGAACGCTCTCGGCCTCACCCCGCGCGCCCGGTTCCATTCCTTCGCCGTCACCGGGAGCGACCCGCTCTTCATGCTGACCGGAATCATCCCGGCCACCCACAAGCTGCTGCAACGCAGCGGACTGACCCTGGACGACATCGACTCCTACGAGGTCAACGAGGCCTTCGCGCCGGTCCCGCTGATCTGGCTGCAGGAATTCGGAGCCGACCCGGCCAAGCTCAATCCGCGTGGCGGCGCGATCGCCCTCGGCCACCCGCTCGGAGCCTCGGGTACGAAGTTGCTGACGACCCTGGTCAACCAGCTCGAGGCGACGGGTGGCCGCTACGGTCTGCAGACGATGTGCGAAGGTGGCGGTATGGCCAACGCCATGATCATCGAGCGGTTGGGCTGAAGAGCACTGATCCTGGGTCTAGAGAGGACAGCGATGGAGATCAACTCCGACACCGTGGCCATCGTGACCGGAGGGGCGTCCGGTCTCGGCAATGCGACAGCGACCCGGCTGGCCAGTCTCGGCGCCAAGGTCGTGCTGGTCGACCTGCCCGGCCCACGCGGCGACGAAGCGGCAGACAAGATCGGCGATCAAGCCGTCTTCGTACCCACCGACGTCACCTCCGAGGAGCAGGTCTCAGCAGCACTGGACACCGCGCTGGGCCTGGGAGCGTTGCGGTTCGTGATCAACTGCGCCGGGATCGGCACCGATGTCTTCCGGGTCGTCGGCCGCAAGGGCCCCTTCCCGTACGAGGCTTTCCAGCGCACCGTCACGGTCAATCTGATCGGCACCTTCAACGTGATCAGGTTGGCGGCCGAACGGATGATCACGCTTGAGCCGGTTGGCGAGGAACGCGGCGTGATCATCAACACCGCCTCGGTCGCCGCCTACGACGGACAGATCGGGCAGGCGGCCTATTCGGCATCCAAAGGCGGCGTGGTCGGGATGACGCTGCCGATCGCTCGTGATCTTGCCCAGCACAAGATCAGAGTGATGTCGATCGCGCCCGGAATCTTCCAGACGCCGATGATGGCCGGGCTACCGCAGGAGGCCCAGGACTCGCTGGCGACCCAGGTCCCACATCCGAGCCGGCTGGGCCGACCCGAGGAGTACGCCCAGCTGGTGGAGTCGATCATCGCCAACCCGATGCTCAACGGCGAGACCATCCGGCTCGACGGCGCGATCCGAATGGCCCCGCGCTGAGTCCGGTGCCCGGCTCGGGCCGGACCGGCTCCCGGCCGAAGGGAATCGACCGGGAGATTTTCGCGCTGGCCGTGCCGGCCTTCGCGACCCTGGTTTCCGAACCGGCGCTGCTGCTGGCCGACTCCGCGATCATCGGCCATCTGGGCACCACCCAGCTGGCCGGCCTGGGGATCGCCGGAAACCTGCTCGGCATCCTGACCGGATTGAGCATCTTCCTCGCCTACGGCACCACCGGCACGGTCGCCCGCCGACTCGGGGCCGGTGACCTGCGCGCCGCGTTGTCCGGCGGGATCGACGGGATGGCGCTGGCGGTGCTGCTCGGTGCGGTGCTCGGCGGTGTCCTGCAGGTGCTGCTGCCGACGGTGATCAACTTGTACGCGGCCGGCCCCGGGGTCGCAGCCGCAGCCACCAGCTATCTGCGGGTCGCGGCCTGCGGGTTGCCGTCGGTGCTGCTGATGCTGGCGGCCACCGGGGTGCTGCGCGGGCTGCAGGACACCAGGACACCGTTGATCATCGCGATCACCGCGAATCTGCTCAACATCATCCTCAACATCACCCTGGTCTACGGCCTGCATCTGGGAATCGCCGGTTCGGCGACCGGCAGCCTGATCGCCCAGACCGCGAGCGCGGTCGTGCTGGCCACGGTCGTCATCCGGGGTGCGCGCCGCAATGGCGTACGGATCGGTTTCCATCCGAGGGGCGTGCTGAGCGCCGCCCGGTCGGGCGTCTGGCTGGTGCTCCGGACCGCCTCGCTGCAGCTCGGCATCACGATCACGACGGTTGTGGCAGCGGGGCTGGGCGCGGTCGGGCTGGCGACCCATCAGGTCGCCAACAGTCTGTGGACCTTCCTCACCTTCGCCCTGGATGCGATCGCGATCGCCGCCCAGGCGGTGATCGGGCGCTACCTGGGCGCCGGCGACGTATCCATGGTGCGACGGCTGACCGACCGGATGATGGCCTGGGGTGTCGCCTGCGGCGTGGCCTTCGGGCTGATCATGGCCTTCGCCCGGCCGCTCTACGACCAGCTCTTCTCCCCCGACCCGCACGTACAGGCGCTGTTGGCCCGGGTGTTGCTGGTGGTGGCCTGTATCGCTCCGGTGGCGGCGGTGGTGTTCGTCCTGGATGGTGTCCTGATCGGCGCCGGCGACGGGAAGTACCTGGCGCTGGCCGGGCTGATCGCCGTTGTCGCCTACCTACCGCTGGCACTGCTGGTCCGCGGTCTGGACGCCGGTCTGGTGTGGTTGTGGGTCGCCTACGGCGGCTACATCGTGGCGCGTCTGGTGACCCTGGTCGTACGCGCCCGGGGCAGCGGCTGGATGCGCACCGGTATGTGACCGGACGCACCGAGACCCGCTCACCAACCAGACGCACCGAGGAAGGGCCTTCGGTTGCTATCGACCGTGACGCTCGCTAGCGTGCAGGCCTGATGACGAGTCGGCAGCCGAGGGAGAGCAGATGAAGCGCACGATCGCAGCCGTCCTCGCCGGCAGCCTGGTGGCCACCGCCGTTACCGCGCTCACTGCCCAGATCGGACACGCCGATCCGATCCGGATCCCCGTTCCGGCGGATCCGATCGCACCGGTGACCGCTGCCGAGACGAGCATGGTCGACTACTGGACCAGGAACAACTTCAGCAACATGCGCGCGGCCAAGGACATCACGGCGGTGCAGCGCTCCAAGCCCGCAGCCGCGGCGAAGAAGCCGACCATCCATCGGACCGCCGGCACCGGCAAGGACGACCCTGCGGTGACCGGCAAGCAGCGGATCATCAAGGCGGCGGCCGCATCCAGCACGACCGCGACCAAGACCGGCGGCAAGTGGACCAAGGGCGGCAAAGTCGTCAAGACCACCGGAAAGGTGTTCTTCGTCGTGCCGAAGGGCCGCCCTGGTGCCGGCAACTATGCCTGCTCGGCCAGCGTTGCGCCGGCCAACAACAAGGCAGTCGTGATCACTGCCGGGCACTGCATCAACGACGCCGACCAGAAGACCCCGGGCAAATATGTGACCCACTGGATCTTCGTCCCCGGATTCAAGGGCACCGCCAAGAATCCGGCGCCGTACGGCGAATACCCGGCGGTCAAGCTGCGCGCGTCGGTGCACTGGGTGAAGGCCGCCAACTTCAACTACGACGTCGGCATGGCGATTGTCGGCGGCCAGATCAACGGCCCGCACAAGGGTTCGCTGGTCGCCAACGCCCAGGGCAGCCAGGGCCTGGGATTCAACCTCGGGCGGCACAAGCGGGTCGTCAACTTCGGCTATCCGCAGCTGTCGCCGTACAACGGCAAGGTGCTGGACTATTCGGCCGGCAACGCGATCAATGCCGACGCCAACGGCTCGGGCAAGGGCAACAGCAGCGCGACCGACGATCCCAACGGCAGCCATGATCAGGTTGTCAAGAGCAACCTGACGGCCGGCGCCTCAGGCGGCCCGTGGTTCTACAACTTCAACGCGAGCAAGGGCACCGGAACCCAGATCTCGGTGAATTCCTTCAGCTACACCGTCACCGCCGCCCAGCGCAGCACGTACAAGATCCCCAAGTACAACATGTGGGGACCGTATTTCGGGTCCAAGATCGAGCACCTGTTCGACGTCGTCCAGGGCGCGAAGCCCAAGGCCACGGCAAAGTCGGCCAGCACCACCGAGAACAAGAAGGTCAAGATCAAACTGTCGGGCACCAAGACCCCGACCCCGAAGGGCGTGCCGAAGGATCCGACCGCGCTGGCCTTCAAGATCAAGAAGCAGCCGGAGCACGGCAAGGTCACCCGGTCGGGCAGCACCGCGATCTACACGCCGAACAAGAACTTCCACGGCAAGGACAAATTCACCTTCACCGTCGGCAACGGGATCAGCACGTCGTCCGCTGCCGGAGTGACCATCACCGTCAAGCCCTGATCGCGGTGCACCCGGTCACCGGGACCGATGCTGACAACACGACCGGACCGTGATTCAATCGCCGCGTGACCAAACCCGTCCTGGTGATCATCGATCCGGCGATCAAGCTGCCTGCGGGCGCCGAGCGTTCCACGGTCGAACAGTCCGGTGACCGGTTGCGGCTCGCCGATCCCGACCAGCCGCAAATCAACGTCACCGACCTCGGAGTGACCCGCGGGGACGGCATCTTCGAGGCGTTCGGGGTGTCCCACGGCACGGTCCAGGCGGTGGAACCACACCTGAGCCGGCTCGCCCGCTCGGCCAAGCTGCTCGACCTGCCCGAGCTCGATCTGGACGTGATCGAGCAAGGCGTCCGGCTGGCCGCCCGGGAGCACGAACAGGTGCCGTTCTTCATGGTGAAGCTGATCGTCACCCGCGGCATCGAGGGGGTCGAGGAGCCGACGGCGTGGGCGCTGGCCTTCGTCGGCGACGACTACACCGCGCGTCAGCAGAGCGGCGTCAAGGTCGTCACCCTGGATCGCGGCTACCGGCACGACGTCGCTCAGACCTCGCCGTGGCTGCTACAGGGCGCCAAGACCCTCTCCTACGCCGTCAACCGCGCCGTGATCCGCGAGGCCAAGCGCCGCGGGGCCAACGAGGTGATCTTCATCAGCTCTGACGGATACGTTCTCGAGGGGCCGAACTCGACCGTCATCCTCAAGTCCGGCGACACGTTCGTCACACCGCGGACCGATCAGGGCATCCTGGTCGGCACCACCCAGCACGCGCTCTTCGGGATCATCGAGTCGATGGGCTACGCGACCGACTATCGCTACGTCGAACAGCACGAGCTGACCGCGGCCGATGGTCTGTGGATGGTGTCCAGCGGACAGCAGATCTCGGCGGTCGTCGAGTTGGACGGCAATCCGCTGGACCACGATCACGAGCTGACACAGGAACTGCTGAAGCGCCTGGTCGAACGCTCGCTCTGACCGTCGCTTCCCCCAGCTCGTCCGCCGCTTCACTACAACGCGTTCCGCCGCGGGTTGCCTGCTTCCCGCACCAGTTCGTCGATCCAGCACCAGTTCGTCGATCCGGCACCAGTTCGTACGGAGCCCGCCTCCCGACGGCGCCCCATTCACGCCCGACGCCCTGTTTGCCTCCCTTCCAGGCGCCCTTGCTTCCGTTCGGGCCGTGTCGAGAGACCCTTGCTCCACTGACCTACCCCTGCTCCCGTTCGAAGGGAGGCTGGCGTACGGAGCTGAGGCAAGGGGCTCCTGAGGCGGCGCCGAAGGGAAGCAAGGCTCGGACGATCAGAGACGACAAACCAGGACGACAAACCAGGACGACAAACCAGGACGATGGAGCGCCCGATCGCGGCGATCGGCGATGTGACCCACCAGGCAATTCCCGATCTTCACAAATGTGTGAAGAGTGCTAACGTCAGTGACGTGACTACTGAACACGTCATCGACGTACGGGGTCTGGTCAAGAATTTCGGTCGCTTCCGTGCGCTCGACGGACTCGACCTCAGCGTCACGGCCGGCGAGGTGCATGGCTTCCTCGGACCCAACGGGGCCGGCAAGTCCACCACGATCCGCGTGCTCCTCGGTCTGCTGCGCACCGACGGCGGAAGCGCCCGCGTCTTCGGGCTGGATCCCTGGCGGGAGGCGGTGCCGATCCACCGGCGGCTGGCGTACGTCCCCGGCGACGTGGCGATCTGGCCCAACTTGAGCGGCGGCGAGACGATCGACCTGCTGATCAGGATGCGCGACGGCGACCCGAAATCCTCCCGACGCGAGGAGCTGATCGAGCGATTCGATCTTGATCCGACCAAGAAGGGCCGGGCCTACTCCAAGGGCAACCGGCAGAAGGTGGCGCTGGTGGCCGCCTTCGCGACCGAGCCCGACCTGCTGGTCCTCGACGAGCCGACGTCCGGTCTGGATCCACTGATGGAGCAGGTGTTCAACGAGTGCCTCGGCGAGCACAAGGCCAGGGGCGCGACGGTGCTGTTGTCCAGCCACATCCTGAGCGAGGTCGAGCGGCTCGCGGACCGGGTGACGATCATCCGGGCCGGCCAGGCGGTCGAGTCCGGCACCCTCGAGTCACTGCGCCGGCTACGCCGCTCCAAGATCACCGCTGTTGTCGATGGTCAGGTGCCTGACCTGATGGCCGATGGCGTCCATGATCTTGATGTTGACGGCCAGAAGATCACCTGTACGGTCGATCCGGACGCCCTGCCCATTGTTCTCACCTCCCTCACCGCCGCAGGTATCCAGTCCCTGACATCGGCCCCTCCGAGCCTCGAGGAGCTCTTCCTGGACGCCTATCGCCAGGACGCGACAACCCCTGAGCTCGTCGACGAGGCTCGCAGATGAGCACCTACACCGGGACCGGAATCCTCACCAGGCAAGCACTTCGTCGCGATCGGTTGATCGCTCCGATCTGGATTGTCCTGCTCGCGTTGTTCGTGTACGTCTCCGCCGCGGCAGTCCCGGCCCTCTACAAGACCACCGCAGAACGAGTCCAGGCGGCGCAGGCGATCAACAGCAACCCGGCCATAGTCGCGCTGTACGGGCCGATCCTCGACGTACACAGCATCGGCGAACTCGCGATGACCAAGGCAACCGTGTTGTACGCGATCTTCGTCGCGATCCTGATGGTGATCCTGGTCCGCCGTCACACCCGGGTCGAGGAGGAGAGCGGGCGGTTGGAACTGATCGCCGGCACCGCCGTCGGTCGCAACGCCCCGATGTTCTCGGCGATCGTCGAGGGCGCGGTCGTCAGCCTGGTCCTCGGCCTGCTCGCTGCCCTCGGTGCGATCGGCGGAGCACTGCCGACAGCCGGTTCATTGGCTTTCGGCGCGACCTGGGTCGGGATCGGACTGGTCAGCACCGGTCTGGCCCTGGTCTCCTGTCAGCTCGCGGCCAGCGCACGGACCTGCGCCGCGATCGCCGCCGGCGCGATCGCCGTCCTCTTCGTGGTGCGAGCGATCGGTGACATCTCGGCACAGTGGCTGTCCTGGCTGTCGCCCTTCGGCTGGAACACCCGCTTCCGCGCCTGGTCGGAGCCGCGCTGGTGGATGCTGGCCCTCTACCTCGGCTCGTTCGTCCTGCTGGTCGCGGTCGCCCAGCTGTTGCGATCCCGTCGTGATCTTGGTTCCGGCATGGTCGCCGCCAGACCCGGTCGCGCGACCGGCTCGCCTCGGCTCGGCGACGCCATCTCGCTCGCGGTCCGCGTCAACCAGGGTGCGATCGGCGTATGGTCCTTCGCCTTCGCCGCTCTGGGAATCATCTTCGGTGCCATCGCGCCGGGTGTCAGCAACCTGCTCGATAGCCCGGACGCGGAGCAGATCATCGCCCGGCTCGGCGGCCCGGGAGCGATGGCGGACACGCTGATCACCGCGGTCCTGTCCCTGGTGGCGATCATCGTCGTCTGCTTCGCGATCTCGGTGATCGCACACTCCGGCGGCGACGAGGCCGACGGACGCACCGAAGAGGTGCTGGCGACCGCAACCTCGCGCAGTCGCTGGTTCGCCGCGACCACGCTGGTCGCCTTCGGCGGCGTGCTCTGGTTGCTGCTGGTCGCCGGATTCTTCCTCTGGATCGGTGTCGGTGCCGCCGGTGCGCCCGCCGGATCGCACACCGGCAGGATCGTTCCCGCGGCGCTGGTCTACACACCAGCAGCCTGGCTGGTCATTGCTGTTGCGGCGGCACTGTTCGCGCTGCGCCGCAGCTGGGCGGTGATCGGCTGGATTCTGCCGGCGCTCTGTCTGGTGATCAGCCTCGTCGGGGAGCTCCTCGATCTGCCGGACTGGTTCGTCAGGATCTCTCCGTACGCCCACGTGCCGCAACTTCCCGCTGCCGCCATGAACTGGACACCACTCCTGGTCATGACCGGGATCGCCCTCGTCGTGACGGCTTTCGGCTGGTGGCGCTTTGCGCGGCGGGACATCGGCTGAGGCACAATCGAGCGACCATCGATCAGCAATCGATCAACGCCGTACGAAAAGAGACGATCACACTGTGACTGCCACCGACCCGCCCACCGGCACTCCTGCCGGGACTGACGACGAGCGGGTCTCGCAGTGGATCGAGGAGTTCGCCGGTTTCATGGTGCTGTCCGGCATCCCGCGGATGCCGGCCCGGGTGCTGGTGTGCCTGATGGCCGAGGATTCCGGCGCGCTGACCTCGGCCGAGCTGTCGCAGCGGCTCAAGATCAGCCCGGCTGCGGTGTCCGGTGCGATCCGCTATCTCACCACGGTGCACATGGTGCACCGGCGACACCAGCCCGGCGGCCGCCGCGAGGTCTACACGGTCGACAAGGACGTGATCCCGCAGTCGGTGACCGGCCAGATCCCGACCATGATCCGCTGGGTGGACATCCTCAATGCGGGCGTCAGGACGCTCGGGGCCGAGACCGAGGCCGGACGACGACTGGCCGACGCCGCCGACTTCATCCAGTTCGTCACCGGCGAGTTCGAGGGGCTGATGCAGCGCTGGGAGGAGCATCGTCGCCGGCCCTGAATCTCCGCATCCCGGCTCATCCCACAGCAGGCTTGAGAACCTCCTCGCACCACTGCCGGAAACTCGTCGGCGTGCTGTTCTGCGACGTACGGGCCGCTCCTTGATCAAGCCCTTCCGCCTTCGCGATCGCCATCTCGACCATGCCTTCGGCGATCGGCTCGGAACGACCTTGCGCCATCATCGCCCGGTAGTCGTCGTACGAGATCTGCCGATACTCGATCCTTCGGCCGAGCACCTCCGACATGATCGCCGCCATCTCGTTCTGGGACAGGTCTTCCGGGCCCAAAACCGGCACCTCGGCGATACCGGTCCACTCCAGATCGAGCAACAGGTCGGCTGCAACGGCTGCGATGTCGCGGGTGGCGACGCGTGGCAGTCGGAGATCACCCGGCTGCGGATCGCCGAAGAAGCCCTGGTTCTTGATCAACTCCGTCTGCCACAGCAGGTTGTCCATGAAGCCCGGCATCATCAGCGACCGCAGGTGCGCACCGGACCCGGCGAGCACATCGTCCATCGCCAGCGAACCGGTGACGATGCCGGCCCGCTTCTCGTACGCCGTCCCGCGGCCGAGGCCGGAGATACTGACGACCCGGGCGACGCCGTGCTCGCGGATCGCCTCGGCAGCGGGCTTGGTGAAGTCGACGAACCCTGACTCGACGCTGCTGGCCTGTGGATCGACGAGCAACAGCCAGAAGACCGCGTCGGCGCCGACGAAGGCCTTACGGACGACCTCGGGGTCGCCGTGCGAACCGGTGACGATCTCGACGCGCTCGCGGACTGCCGGGTCGAGCTTCTCCGGATGCCGGGCGATCACCCGGATCTCGGCGTCGGCCTGCAGCAGGTGATCAAGTAGTTGGCCGCCGATCTTCCCGGTCGGTGCGGTGACAACGATCATGTTCTCTGTCTCCTCGGTGATCTTGGTACGCCTCGATGGTGCGGCCACCGGGTGGGTGAAGGGAAAGACCGATTCGGCACGGATTGATACTCTGGCGGTATGAGTGATCCGGACGTACGTCAGCTGCGCTATTTCGTCGCAGTCGCCGAGGAGCGGCACTTCGGACGGGCGGCCGAGCGGCTGGGGATCGCCCAGCCCCCGCTGTCGCGGGCGATCCGGGAGCTGGAACGCCAACTCGGCGTGGAGTTGCTGCAGCGTACGACCCGGCAGGTGACCGTCACGCCTGCAGGTGAGACGCTGCTGCGCGACGCCAGAGTCGCGCTGGACGCGGTCAGTGCCGCCGCCCGGCGAGCGCGCAACGTCGGCAGCGACCAGCCGTTGCTGCGGGTCGCGATCAAGGCCGACTTCGACGCCGGACTGCTGCCGTCGATCCTGGAGGCGTACAAGGCCGAAGCCGAGGCGCTGCCGGTCGATCTGCTCTTCGGGACCAGAGGGGCACAGGTGCCCGCGCTGCACGACGGCCGTGCGGACGTCGCGATCCTGCCGCTGCCCTACGACGATTCCGGAGTGGATTGGGAGCCGTTGCTCACCGAACCGCGACTGCTGGCCGTGGCGGCGACCGATCCACTCGCCCGCAATTCCCGGTTGCGACTCGCCGACCTCGCCGGACGGCTGCTGCCCGACGGATCACCGGCCGAGCTGGGCGAAGCCGCACCGCCGCCCGCGCACCGGCGCACGGACCGGCCGGGCGTCGACCTGGCGATGATCTTGAATCTGGCCGAGCTGGGCGAGACCGTCTTCTTCGCACCGCTGTCTGTGGCTCAACGGCACATTCGCCCGGGCATCGCCTATCGCGCGGTTGAGGACCTGGGCCCGTCCACCCTGACCGTCGCCTGGCCGGCCGTCTCCCGCTCGCCAGCCGTGGCGTCTTTCGTCCGGGTCGCCGCCCAGGTTGCTGCGATGATCTATCGAGAGAACTCTGGACTGCCAGCCGCCGGCAGCGATGCGGGCGGTGTCACTGACCCACTCGTGATCACTGAAGCAGGTCCTTCAAAACGGGCGAAAGCCGCGCGGCCATGAGATCGTAGCCTGCACCGCTCGGGTGCAAACCGTCGGCTAGCAGGTACTCGTCTGCGGGCCGGAAGATCGAGGGACCAGCGATGAGGCTGAGTCTGCTGTCTCCGAACTCGAGCATGGTGTGCGCCGCCTCCGTGATCACATCTCGGACGTCCTCCAGCGTCATGCCTACCTGATTGGGTGTCTTTTCCCCTTGTGGATAGATGATCGGCGTCATCAGTGCAATGGGCGCCTCTGGATGCCGCTCGCGGATCGTGGAGACGAATCCCATCAGCGCCGGGCCCAGGCTTCGGGCCGAGAACGAGCCCGCCGCATAGATGTTGATCCCGACACAGAGAACGATGATGTCGGCGGCCATGTCGCCGATCGTGTGCGCTATCAGCGGGTCGAGGTGGCATTGTCCGCCGAAGCCGAGGCAGCGGAGGTCGAGGCTCAGTTCTCGGGCAACCCGCGCCGGCCACGTCGCGGTCGGCGAGGTCGCACCTCGGCATTGTGTGATCGAGCTGCCGTAACAGACGAGTGCGGGATGCGCAACCGGCGCCGCCCCGGCAAGGACGGCGTCGCTGTCGACGTAGAGCTCGGCGAGCCAGATCAAGCCGAACTGAGGAAGCCACACCTCCACGTCCGCAGGCTGTCGCCCCGCGTCGGCGATGCCGTCAATCCCGAATCGACCTTCGGCGTCGACAGGACAGCTGTGCACCACACCCGCAGCAACGATGTCGACGACATATGCGATGTCAGCCGCGGAATCCACGATCAGCTGCCCACCGATGTGATCGGAGTCCGTAGCAAAGCAGACCCTCACGCCAGCCTGCATGGCGGCTCGGTGTCGAAGATCATCCGGACCGAAGAGCCGGATTCGATCATGCGGCAACCGCCAGCCCCGGGCGGCTCCGTGGCGCGACTCGACCGATATGCAGCCGTCCCACCGCAGGAGCGGATCGAGCGGGCTGATGAGCCGCCTCGATTGCCTAGCCATGGCCCACCGTTGCGTTGTGAGGATCGGAAAACGAGCGCCGAGATTCCACCGAATGTCTCGTTCTACAGGGCCGCAGGAGCGCGGAGCGTGTCGGCTACTTCGGGGAAGACGTCGCAGACTTCATCAGCCAACGTCTGCCGACACCCCGCGACCAGCATCTTCTGGGTGGACGCGAGGTTCACAGTCTCTGCGGGATCGGCGATCAAGTCGAAGAGCTCGTCGTGCCCCTGGGACCGGTAGATGTAGCGGTGGGTCGGATTCCGGATGGACAGGTTAATTTCATCCTCAACAAGGGAGAACGTCGACGGATCCTTGTGTTCTCCGTGCGCGTTCTCGGAATCATGGTTCCACAGCAGGGTCTCTGCCGTGACGAACTCGCGCAGTGTCCGGGTCGTCCCACCCACGGCATCGGCGAAGCTTCGGCCGTCCAGGCCGCCGGGTACTGTCACCCCGGCCAACTCGAGTAGCGTCGGCGCGAGATCGACCATGCTGACCAGACCATCGCACGTGGATTGGCCGGCGTCGGGATGGCGGATGATCAGCGGGATGTGCACGGCTTCCTCGTAGTGCAGCAGATGTCCCTTCTCCATGAGCCGGTGGGCCCCCATCATGTCGCCGTGATCTGAGGTGAAGACGATGATCGTTCGATCGAGCTCGCCGCGACTACGCAGCAGATCCACGATGGCCCCGACCTGGTCATCGACCAGGGCGACGAGTCCGAGATAGTGGGCGATCGCGTCGCGCCAGCCGTCCTCGTCGAGATCGGCGAAGTCGCGCGCGAAGTGGCTCCTCTTGACCTGTGGCGGGAGCGACTCGTATCCCGTGGCCCAGCTTGGCGGGAGGGTGATCTGTGATCTGTCGATCAGCGTGTCGAAGGGGGCAGGCGGGAGCAGCGGGAAGTGCGGCGCGTTGTATGAACAGATCCCGAACCAGGGCTGATCGTCCGGGGTGCGATCCAGCACCTGGGCGAACTGTCCCGTCTGCCACGTCTCGAGGTAGTCGGCGCGACTGATCGCAGCCGTCGCTCGATGGGGAGATCGTGGATCGCGAAGCGCGAGCTGATCAGCCGCGGTGAGGTTCTCCAGCGATCCGGGAAGGAGTTCGTATCCGGCCGCGCTGGCGAAGTCCCGATAGTCCTCGATGTAACGGCCGCGGTCCTTCCCCTCGATCACGGCGGGGATCGCCGCGGTGTCGGAGAAGCCCATCGTCGTAGGGTCCGTTCCGGGCACGTGCCACTTTCCCACGTAGAAGCTGTGGTAGCCGGCCTCGCTGAACCACGATCCAATGCCGGCCGTCCGGAGATCCGGACGAATTCCGCGCCAGTTTCCGAGCACATCGTGGTGTCGCGGCATGAGGCCGGTCATCAGGCTAGAACGCGACGGACAACACAACGGGAAAGGGGTGTAGAACCCGTTGAAGCAACTGCCGGATCCGGCGAGCTCGTCAAGGTGCGGCGTTCTTGCCGCAGGGTTCCCGGTGCACCCCATCGTGTTCCAGCTCTGTTCATCGCTCATGATCACCAGAACATTCGGTGATCTTGGATCAGACATCAGCGGAATCCCTTCTGACAAAGTGAAAGTCATGCTTTACATAGACGTTACAACGTTGTAGAACAGAGCCATGACTCGTCTTGCCATCGTCTTGATCACTACCGACCAACTCCGCGCCGATGCGCTCGGATGCTACGGCCAGCAGGCCGTAGCGACGCCTCACCTCGATGCGCTGGCGGCTGAGTCGACCGTTTTCAATCAGGCAATGACGGCAAGCCCGTACTGCATGCCGAGCCGATCGACGATCATGACCGGCCGCTACCCGCGGAATCACCGTGCGTACAGCAATTTCCGCGATCTGCGATTGTCTCCTGACGCCCCGAACCTGTACAACACGATGAGCTCGCTCGGCTACCACGTCACGCATGTCGGGAAGTGCCACTACGCACCGGTTCCCTATGCCAGCACGCGTCCGGACCAGACCCAACCCTACGACGAGTTCCGAGACTATTACCTCAGTCTCGGCATCGATGATCTTGATCTTCAGGACGACAAGCAGGTGTCGGTATGGTTCCGAGACGACTACGCCGAGGAGCTTGATCGGGCCGGGCATCTGGAGGCCTATCGGCGGGCCGTCTGGGACAAGGAGTCGGCGAAGGTCTTCACCTTCCCTGGCCCGTCGGAGTGGCATCCCGATGCCTGGGTCGGTCGCAAGGCTTGTGAGCGCATCGCGGCCTCCGACCCGACCGTGCCCCAGTTCTTCTGGATCTCCATCAGCGGGCCACACTTTCCCTTCGACCCGCCCGAGGAGTACCTCGACCGGGTCGACCTCCAGGCCATGGGAGCGCCTCGGGTCTTCGGCGAGTTGGAAGATCCGCAGCGGATCCACTATCGCAGTCTGCACGGGGCAGATGCCAGTTGGATCGAGAGCGGTAGCAATGATCGATACATCCCTGAGTACTGGCAGCGTCTCCGCCACCACTACTTCGCCAACGTCGCGCTCATCGATGATCAGATCGGGAGAATCAGGACTGCGCTCTCCGAACGCTTCGGCGATGACGTGATGATCATCTTCACGCCCGATCACGGCGAGATGCTCGGCAACCACGGGATGTGGGGTAAAGGGCATTGCTTCTACACCGACGTCATGCGGGTCCCGCTGCTGGTTCGCAGCCCGGGCGTCACTGCATCGAGGAGCGATGACCTGGTCAGTCTTGTCGACCTCTTCCCAACGATGGTGTGCGCTGCGGGTGGCGACCCGGGCCCCCAGGTCGACGGGATCGACCTGCTCGGGGGAAAGCGCGGTCATGAACTGGTGTTTAGCGAGGCCGAGGGGATGACGGTGGTCACCGACGGGCGGTACAAACTCGTCACTATCCATGCCCGCCAAGGCAGATGGACCGAGCTGTTCGATCTGGCTGAAGATCCTGACGAACTCACCGACATCTCCGGACTGGCGCGGACTGCCGAAATCCAACGCGATCTTGAGGCGGCGATCGCCGGTGCGATGATCGACACAACGCTGCCGTGATCGGATGTCGGCAGGCGCGGTAGTCATTGCCCCGGCGGGACTAGGCGCCAGCAGGACCATGAAGCCGGCGTTCCTGGGCTGCACGACGGTAGCTGTCTACTTCCTCGGCCGGTATCGCCTTGGCCGGTGTCGTGACCACCGCCCGGATGCGCTCGACGGGAAGTTTGGGGGTGCGGTCGGCGTGCAGCAGGCCGTTGTTCTCCTGCAGCGTGTCGGTGAGCTGGGTGTAGCAGAATCCCATCAGCGCCGGCTGCTCGGTGATCGCCGTAACAAGGTCCTCGAATCGATCCAGGTATTCAGCTTCGCTGGTGACGGTCGAGTATCCGAACCAGTGCTGGCCGACCTCGGGTGCGTATGAGAGCCCGCCGAACTCGGTGATCATGACCGCCTGTCCACGGTTTTCGCGGTCACCCACCAAGATCCGGCGTCGGCCGGGGCCTCGGTCGGTCAGGGTGCGCGGCAAGGCTTGGTCGCTGTACCGAGCCCTGATGCCGTCCCCTGAAGGGGTGTAGTCGTGGATGCCCCAGATATCCGATTCAGTGTGCTCCCATCCTTCGTTCGACATTGCCGGTCGGGTCGGGTCGATCGCCTTCGTCAGGTAGTACATCGCGGTCGCGAAATCCTGCTGTGCCGGATGTTCGGAGATCTCGGTCACTCCCCAGCTCTCATTGATGGGGACCCAGCCAAGGATGGAAGGATGCGATCGGTCGCGCCGGAGAACCGCAGGCCATTCATGGAGCAAGAGTTCGCACGATCGTGCCGAGTAGGCAAAGGCGTTGGCCATCTCACCCCAGACCGCAAGGCCGAGCCGGTCGCACCAGTACAGGAAACGCGGGTCCTCGACCTTCTGATGGATTCTGGCAGCGTTGAATCCGAGTTCCTTGATCAGCTCGACTTCCGTGCGTAGAGCCGCGGGATCCGGAGCGGCCAGCTGCGATTGTGGCCAGTAGCCCTGTTCCAGCACCATGCGCAGGAAGTAGGGCCGGCCGTTGAGCATCAGTTGCCCGTCGCGCACCTCGATCGAACGGAGGCCGAGATAGCTCGACACGCGGTCGCTGTCTGTCCCGTGAGTGACCTCGATGTCGGCGTCGATGAGGGTCGGCCGCTCCGGTGTCCACAGCAAGCGTTCGGTCGCCATCCGCTCATGCAATGCGCCGAGGTCGATGACGACGGTCTGCGTCCGCGCGGTGGCGCCGACCGTAACCCAGCTGAGTGTGCTTCCGTCGGGTCGGCGCAACCCGATGGTGATCGTAGTCCCAACGGCGGGTTCGGCCGACAGCTCCAGCTCGGCCGCGACACAGCCTCGTACCAGATCAGTGGACCATCCGAGCCCAGTCAGGTGGACATCCGGCACCCACTCGAGCCATACAGGCTGCCAGATTCCGGACGTACGGTTGTAGAAGATGCCTTCCGGTGCCGCCCTCCAGTCCTGCTTGCCGCGGGGCTGGGAGAGGTCGTGGGGATCGTCCTCCACCCGGAGCGTGATCACATGATCTTCGATCCGGCCGGTGAGTGCATCGGTGATGTCGACCGCAAATGAAGTCATGCCTCCGACATGGTCTGCGGCATGCATGCCGTCGATGTACACGCTGCAGCGGTAGTCGACCGCCCCGAAATGAAGAATCAGCCGTCGCCGATCACGGGCGACGGCATGGATCGTACGTGAGTACCACAAGATGCGGTGGTACCCGGGATCGTTGATACCGGACAACTCCGACTCCGGCGGAAAAGGCACCACGATCGTCCGGTCGAATCGATGTGTGGCATCCGCCCAACCTTGTGACCGACCTCGATCCTCGTCGTCGTAGGCGAAACTCCACTCGCCAGTCAGGTCGATCCACTCGGTTCGCTGCAGTTGGGGGTTGGGAGCAAGCGTGTCGGTGGATGCGCTGGGCTGCTGGTTCACCAGTGGGCCTTTCGGGGTTGTGATCGGTCTTCTGTCGCGACCAGTGTGTCCAACAGCAGCGCGGTGAGGTCGCGCTGAAGTTGGGCGTGATTGGGGTCGCCCCACAGATTGCTCAGCTCGTGGGGATCTTCGGACAGGTCGTAGAGCTCGCCGGTCCGCTCGCGTCCCGAGCTCGGGGGTCCGTGATGCCAAATGATCTTGCTGTCGCCGGCTCGGAGCATCGTCACGTGCACTGCAGGGTCGTAGGGGTGACCCGAGTTGCGGTACTCCGACAGCACCCAGCCTCGATGATCATTGGTGTCCCCTTTGGCAAGCGGGAGCAGACTCGCGCCCTGGCTGCGGGGCAGACTGGCGCCGCTGATTTCAAGGATCGTCGAGGTCAGGTCGATCCATTCCACGAGCTCGTCGATTCGGCGGCCGGCGGGAATGACACCTGGCCACCGGATCAGAAGGGGGACCCGCAGCGCGCAGTCGTACATGAACGGGCCCTTGAGCATCAGCTGATGATCTCCCAGCATCTCTCCATGGTCGGAGGTGAAGATGACCACCGTGTTGCCGGCCAGTCCTGTCGCGTCCAGTGCATCGAGGATCCTGCCCACCTCGTCGTCGACCAGGCTGACCATTGCGTAATAGTTCGCCTTGATGTTCTGCAGGTCATCACCCGAGTACGAGACGTAGCCGGGCGCGTGCCCCGCGTAGGACTCCCGGGAAGCCTCGGCCATGATCGGCGGCTTCGTCGCCAGCTCACCGGGCACGGTTCGCGGTCGGCTCAGTTCGTCGGCCCGGTATCGGTCGATGTACTCCTTGGGCGCCCCGAAGGAGTGATGTGGGTCGAAGAAGTTGGCGATGAAGAAGAAGGGGCGGTCGGTGAGTCGGTCGCTGCGGAGGAAGCTGATGGCTTCGTTGCCGACCCAATGCGAGTAGTGTGCCTCGGTGGGCAGCACGTCGAAACTGTCCCCCGCGACCCCCGCCGTACGCGTGGCGTGCCGGCCCGCGCGCAGTCGGTCGTAGATGTCCGGATACGCGGCCGCAAGCCAACGGTGGTAGGCGTTCTCGCTGCTTCCCCAGTATGGCGCGTGCGACCATCTCCAGACCCGGATCCCCTCGGGCTGGGGCTCTGTCCGTGGCCCGAAGCACGCGTCCAGATGCCACTTCCCCACCAGCCCGCAGTCGTAGCCGACGGCTGATACGACTTCGGGCAGCAGCCGTGTTCCCGCGGGCAGGCCCACGCCATTAGCCCACAAGCCATGATTGTGGACATACTGGCCGGACATGAGCGACGCCCGCGATGGCGCGCACACCGACGACTGTACGTAGCAGTGGGTGAACGTCGCGCTCTGCCCGGCAAGGCGGTCGAGGTTCGGCGTGCTGATCTCGGGATTGCCCGACGCGCCGAGTGCGTCGAACCGTTGCTGATCGGTGCAGATGAGCAGGATGTTCGGCCGGGGCGTGCTTCCGGACCGGTCTCCAGCCGGGGCGGTCCGAGACATGCCGACGTGGGGTGGGTAGTTGATCATGACTTGACGGCTCCAGCGATACCCTCGACGAAATAGCGTTGTAACAGAATGAACAAGATCATCACCGGCAGCAATGAGATCGTCGCTGCGGCGGCCATGCCCGACCAATCGGTCGAGTTCTCCCCGATGAAGGCGAGCATGCCGACCGAGACCGTCCTAAGGTCGGGCCGGGAGAAGGTGAAGACCAACGGCAGGAAGAACGAATTCCAGGTCGCCAGGAAGGTCATCAACGCCACCGTTGCGGTCACCGGCCCAGCGAGCGGGAGCATCACGCGGAAGAAGGTGCGGAAGAAGCCGGCGCCGTCCATGGTCGCCGCCTCTTCCAACTCCTTGGGGATCTGGTTGAAATAGCCCATGTACAACAGGATCGAAGCCACGTTGGCACCCCCCGAAAGGGCGACGACCATGCCGGCGATCGAGTTCAGCAGGTGAAGCCTGGTGGCGATGTCGACGACGGGGATGATGGTGTAGCCGGTCGGCACGAACAGTGTCCCGATCAGCACCCCCAGGATGATCTTCCTGCCGTAGAAGCGATAGCGGGCGAGGACGTATCCGGCCATCGCGCAGCGGACCAGCACGATGACAACAGTGAACACGGTGACGAGGACCGTGTTGAGTAGGTATCTGCCGAAGTTGGCGTCATTCCATGCGCGGACGAAGTTGTGCCACTGCGGTGAACGGGGGATGAGATCGAGTCCCGCGCTGAACACTTCGACCGGATCCTTGAGCGCCGCTGAGACCATCCACAAGAACGGGTACACCCATGCCATGACGATCGCCAGCATGATCAGTGCCGCGAAGTACATCGGAAGCCGCCGCAGCCAGCGACCTCGTTGACGTCGGATCGTCGATGATGCCGGTCTCGCGGGGAGTGGCTGTGAAGTCTGGCTCATCGTCCTGTCCTCGCTCGCTGAGCTGTACGGATCCCCACGAGTTGGATGACCCCGATCGCGCAGACGAAAAGCCCGAAGAGCACCGCAGCTGCAGATGCGTAGCCGAGCCGCGGAACCGTCGCCGCGAAAGCAGTGTTGTAGATGTAGAGCTCCATGATCTGCGTTGACTGCGACGGACCGCCGCCCGTCATGGTGAGCATGAGATCGAAGACGTGCAGCGCCTCCTCGAGGCTGAGCAGCGTGATGATCACTGCGAAGGGTCGCAGGAGCGGCAGTGTGATGTGCCGAGTAATCCGGATTGATGATGCGCCGTCGATTGCCGCGGCCTCGTAGGTGTCAGGTGGGACGGTCTGTAAGGCGGCAAGCCAGTAGATCAGCGTCTGACCGAACCATTTCCAGACATAGACTCCCCCGACCGTCCACAGTGCCGTCCTCGGGCTGCCGAGGAAGTTGATGCCTTGGCTGACGATCCCCAGCTTGAGCATGATGAGGTTGATCGGTCCGCTCGCCGGGTCGAAGATGAATTGCATCACGACGCCGACGATCGCCGTCGTGGTGACCACGGGAAGGAAGAGCGCGGTCCGGAAGAACCCGCGCCACGGCATCCGTGGTGAGTTGAGCAACATCGCCGCCAGGAAGCTGAGGATCACTTTGGCCGGCACTGTCACGACGGTGAAGAGGACGGTGATCTTGAACGAGTTCCAGAACTGCGGGTCATGAAGGATCTCGACGTAGTTTCCAAGGCCTATCCAGGTTCTGACGGTGTCGAAGCCATTCCAATCAAGGAATGAGTACCAGTACGATCCGATGATCGGATACACCGTGAATACGCCGTACAGCACAACCGTCGGCAGCAGGAACAAGTATGCGAAGAGCTCTGTTCTCCGGATCCGGCGACGCCGGGTTGAGCGGACTCTGGGCGACGCGGGTCGCGCCGTCACGGCTGACATGTATGCATTCCTTTTCGAAGGTTGTGTGGGCCTTTGAGAGTCCGTCGGTCAGTCTCGGTCAGGCGCTCTTGTACATCGCTCGGGTGTAATCGGCGGCCGGATTCCAGTTACCGAAGACGTAGTCGTCTCGCGATACCTTCGCGCCCGCCTTCTTGGCTGCAGCGATGGCGCTGTCGAGTCCCTGGTTGGACTGGCTCGTCAGCGTTGTCAAGGCCTTGCGCCAGTTGTAACTTTCGTCTGCCACCATGCTGCGGAAGATATCCCCGACTTGGTTGGTGATCGGCTTGGTCTGGGCGGCCACCTTGTAGACCTCCGGGTTCTTGATGTTGGCCGATGGTGAGGAGTACACCTGCTTGAGATATCCGGCGCAGAGTTCCTTGTACAGCGGGGCTGCGTCGGGCGACTTCGCAACCACCGTGAGGTCGCGGGGTGGCTGGTCCATCGCGCCCGCCACACCCTTGTAGTAGCTGTCGGTCGTGAACTCCGCGAGCAGTTTGTCGGCCAACTTCGTGTGAGCACTGGATTTGGCGAGGAAGAGCGTCGCATTGGATGGGGGACGGTAGTTGACTGCGGTCTGTCCGGCCTCCAACGTCATGAGCCCGGCAACCTTCCCGGCGAGTTTCGCCTTGGAGAGGAACTGGGGGTAGTTCTGCTTGAGTGCACCGACCTGCCATGGCCCGTCGAAGAAGAACACGCCCGCGCCTGCCACCCAACGGCCGCGGGACGGGTCACCGAGGGTGGTCGTCGCACCGGAAAAGGCTGCCTTGTCCTTGACGATCCCTTCGAATAGCTCGAATACCGCGATGTACGCTTCGTGGCTGTAGTTGTACGTCCCGGTTGCGAACTCCAGCCCGAGGTAGCCAGGGAAGCCGGCCGCTTGCGCAAGACCCTCGAGGACACCGGAATACGGGTTGGACGGGGCGTTGAGACCTGCGACCCAGCCGGCCACGTTGTCCCCCAGCTTCTTGGCCTTGGTGCACGCCGTCCTGAACTCGTCGAATGTGGTCGGCGGAGCGATGTCGAGCTTGCTCAACATGTCACTGTTGTAGAAGAGCGACGAGTTGTGTTGCCGGAAGGCGAACAGCGGGAAAGAGTAGACCTTGCCGTCGAACATGTTGATTCCGTCGTAGAGATCCCCACTCAGGCGCTGCTTGACGTCGGCTGGCAGATCCATCGGCTGGAACCAGCCGTCGTCGATGAGCTGTGGGACCGGCACACCGAGCCCGGTCGTCGTGCTGATGTCGGGTTGCTGGTTGCTGCGCTTGGCTAACTGCAGCGCCTGCCCCATGGAGGCATTGCTCTGGTACTGGTAGGTGATCTGCACAGCATTCGCTGTGGCGAAGTCGGCGATCATCTTCTTGTGCAGGCTTTGCAGGGCAAGGAAGTTGTCCCACCACTGCATGGGTTTGCCTGCTGTCGCGGTGGTGCCTCCGGACGAGCTGCAGCCGGTCGCGGCTGCGAGCCCGCCAACAGCTGCCATCCCGAGGATGGCCCGACGGGGAAATCTGCTCACTGTGACCCTCCATGATCAACTTTGTTCAAACGAGGACTGACCTCTGCTGCGCACACAGGTCCCGGATGACTCCTGCCTGCGCGGCATCGGGTTGCGGTTCCACCGCCGTTGCTTATCCGGACCGACCGATCAAGTGCGAGACCGCAAGCGTTCCGCCTTGGCCACGGAACCCCACGGCGTGGCGATACTGCGAAATCACGGTGGAGTCCGCGAGATTGACCAGGTGGCTCACATCGGTTCCGGCGATGGGGGTCCACGCATCATCGTGGTTCAGCCACAGGGACACGTCATTTCCGACAGTCATAAGCGCCATTTCGTCTCCGGGGACGGCGATAGGTGGATTGGGGAAGGTAAGCGCGGTGAGGGTCCCGCCGACCCGGATGTCGATGCCGCACGACGCCAGCTGATAGCCCATCCAGGCGAGCACGTAGTCACCTGCGTCCTTGGCGAGCCCGACGAAGAAGACATCTTGTTTCACGCGGGGGACGATGAACTGTTTGATATCGATCGTCGTCAGCGTCTGCTTGCCCGACGCCGCCGCCTTGTTCGCGGCGAGAACGTAGAACGCGCTGGACTTCGTTGCCGCCAGTTCACCGCCTCCGGAGGACGTGGCGGGCATGGTCTCCGTCGCGGGAACGGGGAGCCAGAGGTCATAGTTGGCGCTAGTGTCGGTGGCGAAGTCGTCATCGACATCGACAGTCGGGAACTGATCGAGATCGACTGCTCCCCCGACCTGAGCTCCGGCATCGATCCGGTTCGTCACCCGCCGTGAGCCGACGGTGGCATCGACAATCGCAGTCAGCTGGAGCATCTGTGCAACGCCAACAGGCCCGGCGTCAACGGAAAAGCGGATCTGGGCGGACGCGCCCGGTTTGAGCTTGCTCAACATCGGAGCGTCCAGCGCGGTCGACGTCCCGCCGTTAGCCGAGATGAGTGATACCTGCACGGCGCTCATCGTGTGGACGGTCGGGTTGGCGATGGAGACGACCGCGACGCCTGCGGCACCCGTAGAGAGGTCCGGCGCGGCGATCGTGATCGTGGGACGCAGGGCGAAGGTCGGCAGCTGGCCAGGCCTGATCGTCTTGGGAATCGCGAGTTGCATAGCCGGGACCAGCTGAGCGTCGATCCCGTATCGGCCTGTGCCCGGGCCGAAGAGGGACAGTCCTGCCAGGCTCGCGAGTCGCAGAGTGACCTGCTGCTTGCCGGAAAGGTATCGCCCTGGAATGCGTACCGAAACCGGATATCCGTAACGGATCTGCCCGGGCGCCCGCCAGCTTCCCACGCGACCGCGGGCATCAGCCGGGTCATCGGGAATGTGGATCGACCCCGCGACGACCCCGTCGACGCTCACGGCGATCGTTGCAGGATGTGGTGAGGACTTGCAGGTAGTCATTCCGGTCCCGGCGTTCTTGACGAGTTCTTGGCTCTGTCCCGCGAGTTCGGTCGTCATATCGGCATAGGTCGCCAGCTCACAGATGAGCGACGCGTCGCGGCCCGTCCGGCAGTTGGCCGGCACGTCGACCTGGTACTCCGACCAGCCGAATCCCACACCCGTGTAGGTTCCGGTCGTCCCTGCTTCGTCGATGATCCCTACGGTGCCGCCTGACCAGGAGGCATCCGAGGGTTTGGCGACGTCGAAGAGCGTTGCGCCGGTGAGCTGGATGGACGTGCCGACACTGGACTGGTCCACGACGATCTGGCTCTCGGCGATCGACTCCCCGTGGTCCTCAAGCCACACGTAGAGTCGAGCGACCCGCAGGTCCTTTGGTGCGGCGATCGTGACCGAACCCACCTCCGTCACCGTGAAAGGTTCGGCGTTGACGACTCTCGATCCGCCGACGGTGGTCTTCTTCTCTCGCCCGGCTGCATCCGTACCAACCACCTGCCATCGCAGTCGGGCGGCGCTGAGGTCCCTGCTGGAGAAGTGGCTGATCGAGACCGGGACGCTCAGGGGCGAGCCCGGCGCCAGCTGGATTCCCGGGTCACTGTCGAGGCAGACGACATCGTCGGTGTTGAACAACTCAATCCCGCGCAACGCTCCCGTGTGATCGAGGTAGCCGGTTTCCGTTGGCAGCCGGCAGTACGTGAACGGCAGCCCGCGTTCGTGTTCCTCTGCCGCGATTTCGGTGTAGACGTAACCGGACATCTTCGCGTACGACCGGAACAGTCCGACATGCATGACGAACTTGTCAGGTCCGTTGCCGAATTCCGCGTTCATCCACGGCTGGCCAGACTGGGCCTTCGAGTCGAGGAAGTTCCAGGTGGACCCGGGATACACCTGAGACGACTGCTGGTCGAGCATCGTCTTCCATTGCTCCCGGATGCCGCTGTACCAGTGGAAGTCGTTGATGTCGCCGCCGAGATGGCCCTGAACAAGCACCGGTGAGTTGTCGACCACCAGGCGGTTCGGATCGAGGTCGCGGATCATCGCGACCATGGCCAGCACCCAGCTGTACTGGTCCGGATCGAGCGCCCCGCCACCACCGATGCCCCAGCCTTCGTTGAAGGTGACCCAAGTCACGATCGATGGATGGTTCGCGTCACGCGCGATCGCGGCGCGGGTGTTCTTCTCCCAGTTCGCGTGCGCGTCGTCGCCCAGCGCGTTGTAGGGGTTGTTCGGCATGTCGTACCAGACGAGCAATCCGAGTTGGTCGCAGAGGTGGTAGTACCACGGGTCATTGATCTTGACGTGCATGCGCGTGGTGTTGAAGCCGAGCTGTTTGATGGCGGCCACGTCATGCCGGATCGAGCCTGGTTGCGGATGCGTGTCAGTGCCGGTGCGGAAGTCAGGTCCGGTGTTCACCCCTGGATAGGTGTAGATGCCCCACGGCGTGTAGCCCTGATCGAGAACGGCGCGAACGAAGTAGGGACGATTGTTCAAGTAGAAGTGCTGGTATTGATCATGGACGTCTGCGGTGTCGTCCGGACCGTGGCCCGGAGCCCAGTCTCGCCGGAACTCTCTTAGGCCGAGGTACAGCGCGGCCCCGTCGGTGCCATCGTCAGCCGCGTCCACGCCGAGCAGCAGTCGGTAGAGCTGCGGAGACTCGGGCGCCCACAGCTTGGGGTCGGGGACATCAAGCACCGCTGAGACGCTGCCGTCAGTGACAGGCAGACTCGCGGACAGAACATGATCGCCGTCCGGACCGATCAGTCTGGCGGTCACCGCCGCACTGTCGGTGCCTGTGATCGTTGCAGCGACCTGAAAGGAGGCTGCGATCACCGTAGTCGTCGATCCCGCGAACGTGAGCTTGGGGACGGCACGGACCTCACTCAGTCGGACGGCGTCGACAGGCTCGATCCACACCGACTGCCAAATGCCGCCCATCGCCGAGAACCAGCCCATCTGCTTCCCCATCGGGTAGGGAGCGGTGTGATTCCCGGGTGGTGTGAAGACCTTGATCGCCAGCGTGTGCGTGCTGCCAGCGGCAAGGCGGCCAAGATCAACAAGGACCTCGGAGTAGCCGGATCCCAGATCAGTGGCCATCTTGATGCCGTCGAGCCACACCGTGGCCGACCAGTTGACGGCGCCGATCCGCAGCCGGGTGTTGCGCCCGGCAAACGACTCCGGGACCGTGAACGACCGCCGGTACCAGAACAGGCCGTTGCTGCCCGCGAACTGATCGACCCACATCCCGTCCGTGGCCCTGTCCTCCTCGCCGATCGAGGCGAGTGACTGCACCGGGAACGGAAGGCGGATGGCCTGACCGAACTGATGGGACGGATCGAACCAGCCCTCGGTCTCCCCGATGCCCTTGGGATCGGGGTCGAAGGACCAGGTTCCGTTGAGGCACGCCCACGCGCCGTCGGTGAATGGACGGCGGTCGAGATCCGGACGGGGATATTCCGGACGTGGCAGCTGCGACGGGTCATCCGGGGATATGACGATCCGAACCGTCTCGGCCAGGGACACACTGCTGAACCGAAACGCCTCCTTCGCCGCGTGGACCGTACGCGCCGCGGCCGGAATATCGGTAAGGGTGAAGCGCCCCAGCGAGTCGGTCAGCACGAAAGCAGTTGAGAGTGCAGCGTGCACGGCAGCGCCACTCACCGGCAACCCGCGCGGATCGACGACAAGACCCTCGACCTTCGCCGGCTGTGAATCGGCGGACCGCGAATCGGAGGGGTGTGAGCCGGACCCCCGAGTGCCGAGAGGGGTTGCTGAGGCCGGCAACGAGCAGACCACCATCGGCGCAGCGACCGCTCCCCCAGCCGCGGCCATGAAACGCCGACGAGAAATCAGTCGATCGAGCACTTCGTCGTCCTCCGAATCTGATGCGCCTCTACATCTCGGGTCAACATATAGTGAGTTGCAGTCGAGTGCAAGACACTCGTGCAAACCGCATGCGACCGTGCCCACGACTTATGCTCGCGCCACCACTGTGTGCGACGCTGGACCAGTGCCCGCCACCCTGAGAGACGTCGCCACCCGGTCAGGGGTGTCGTTGCGGACGGTCTACTACGTGCTGTCGAGGACCGTACGGATCGCGCCCGACACCGAGGCCAAGGTCCGTCAAGCGATGGACGACCTCGGCTACCGCCCGAACCTGCTCGCGCAAGGCCTCCGCAAAGGCCGGACACAAGTCCTGGCGATGATGGTTCCCGAGCTCGACGTGCCGTATTTCTCCGAGCTCGTCAGGATCGTCATCCACGCCGCGCGCGAACGCGGCTACATCCTCATGCTCGACCAGACGGACGGACACGCCGCGCGCGAGCGCGAGATGCTGGACGATCTCGCGCGGACCGGTCTGTTCGACGGAATCATCGTCAGTTCACTCGGTCTGACTCCCGAGGACATCGCCGACCAGAAGGTTCCGATCGTTCTGCTCGGCGAACACCTTGTCGGCGAACTCCACGATCACGTCACCATCGACAGCGCAGCCGCCGCCAAAGATGCGACAAACCATCTACTCGATCTCGGCCGGACCCGGATTGCTGCCATTGGCGACCAGAAGAGCCGGACCGCGAGCCTACGCACCCAGGGATATCTCGAGGCCCATCGCGACCGCGGAGTCGCGGTCGATGACAACTTCATCGTCAAGGCCCGGCGGTATCACCGCAGCTACGGCGCGGACGCAGTACAGCGACTCTGGCAACAGAACGCGCGGCGGCCCGACGGCTTGTTCTGCTACAACGATCTACTCGCACTTGGTGCCATGAAAGAACTCCACCGGCTAGGACTCCGAGTTCCCGACGACGTCGCCGTCATCGGATTCGACGACATCGAAGAGGGCGAATACTCGATTCCAGGCCTTTCGACCGTGTCCCCTGACAAGGCCCAGATCGGCACCACTGCAATCGATCTCTTGGCCGACCGGATCGCCGGCCGCCGCACCGGTCCCGGAGAGAAGGTAGTGATCGATCACAACCTGGTCATCCGTGGCAGCACAAGCGGGACCGACTGAGCACCAAGACGGCGCCCGTATTCAGTCAGCTGAAATCCGACTGACCGCTGGGTGCTAGTTCGGCACTATCGGGCCAGACGATCCCGATCTTGCCGCTGGCTCCGGCGTCGGCGATCTCGTACGCCTCGGCGGCACGTTCCAACGGGAAAGTGTCGCTGACCACCGTGTCGGGATGCAGACCCCAGCGAACGAGATTCTCCAGCAACTCGGCCATCCGGACGGTTGAGGTGACCCAGGAGCCGTGGACGGTCAGCTGCCGGTGGATGATCACCTCGCTGACGTCGACACTCAGCTGACCGCCCTCACCGACCAGCGCCGTACGCCCCCAGCGGCGGGTGTGCCGGAGTGCGGCGAGCTGGCCGATGCCGTTGCCGGAGCAGTCCATCGCCGCCTCGGCGCCGTCCCCCAGGATCTCGTCGAGTTGATCATCGTCGCCGGCAGCAACCGCGATGTCGACCGCACCAAGATCAACAGCCAACTGCCGTCGCTCCGGGCTGACATCGACACCGACCACAGTCGACGCTCCCATCGCCTTCGCCATCAGGCCGGCCGCATTGCCGACCGCGCCCAGCCCCACCACCAGCAACCGGTCGCGACCGGACACATCGAGCCGACACAGCGCCTCGTACGCGGTCCCGAAGCCGCAGGCAACACAGGCGCCGTCCACGAAGGTCAGCTCGTCCGGCAGCACCAGCAGGTCGCGTTCCTCGGCCAGCAACAGATCCGCATGGCCACCGTTGCGCTGCCAGCCGTACGCGGCCCGCTTGGGTGAGGTGCAGCTGATCTGATAGCCGCGGCGGCAGTCGTCACATTGGCCGCAGCCGCTGATGTGGTAGACGACGACCCGGTCGCCGACCTTGATCCGGTCAACGCCCTCGCCGATCTCGATCACCCGGCCGGCCGGCTCGTGCCCGCCCGCCACGTCCTGGTAGGCCTCCGGCCCCTCGCCGAGGTGCTCGCGATAGATGGCCCGCAGGTCGCTGCCACAGATCGTCGAGGCCCGCATCGCCACGACGACCTGGCCGTGGCCGGGCCTGGGGTCGTCGATCTCCTGCAGATCGACCTTCCGGCCGCCGGGCAGAAATGCTGCGCGCATCAGGGGTCCTCAATCTCACAGTGCTAGAAACGTCATCCTGGATTCAGATTCGACCCCAAATCCGGCTCGATCAGGAATCCACGTCGACATTCTTAGCAGGTAGATTCGCGACCTCCGGCCGGGGGACGCGAACAATCCCGTTCCGGTCCGACCAGGAGACATCGATGTCCCGCCTGACCCTCGGCCTCGGCGCCGCCGTCCTGTCGGTGGCTGCGCCGACCAGCAGTGCCCTGACAGCGGAGGCCACGCCGATTCCCCAGCCCTATCTCGCCATCGACCGCGACTTCCCCGATTCCGGACTGCTGCACGCAAACGGGAAGTACTAGCTGTATTCGACCAACACCGGAGGCGTCAACCTGCCGGCGTGCTCGGCCACCGACCCATACGGCAGCTGGAGCGCGATCAGCGAGGGGATGCCGACCCTCGGCGCCTGGGCCAAGACGGGCTGTGAACGCGTGGCAGTGAGCCGTTGATGTCGACCGCCGCTATGGGCGGCACCGTCGTCGGTCCCGGAGGGGCCTCGATCCTCGGTGATCTTGTCGCCTTCAACACGGTGACCCATCAGCCCGGGCTGGTCCGGCCGACCTACTTGATCAATCTGGAGTGGCGCGGAGCGACGCCGACGGTGCAGCTGCACTGATCACGTCAGTGGCAGCGATGGTCGGAGACGTCGAGCCGGCAGAAGCACGATGACTCGATCGGTACATCGGCATGGGCCAGTGCGAGGGTGAGCTGCTGGTCGATGATCGCAGCGCTGTCGGCCTTGCCCAGCCGCATCAGGCATTCGTGGTAGCCGTGCAGTGACCAGACGTTGTTGGGATGGTGCTGCGACCGCGGCACGGTCGGGTCGAGACCGAGGTCGGCGCGGTAGACCGCCTCCGCCTCCTCGAGCCTGCCTTGCTCCAGGAGCAGCGCGCCGTAGGCGTGGCGGGTGGGCTGCATCCAGCCCCACGGTTCGTCGTAGGGCAGATTGTCGTCCAGTTCGACGGCCCGCCGCAGCGCGGCGAAACCCTCCTCGACATTGCCGGACCGGTAGGCCAGCTCACCATCCAGCATCGAGCCCGCGACGGCGAGGATGTCCTGGCAGGTGTTGTTGAACAGCGTGCGGCTCTGCGGCACTCGAGCCGCCACCTCCTCGAAGAGCCGCCGCTCGGTCGCAGCTCGATCATGATCATCGGTGATCGCGAAGGCAAGCCCGCGGGCGTAGTGCAGCATGGCGGTGGTGGTGCAGTACAGCTGCTGATCATCGGGGAGCGGCAGCTGCAGGACCTCGGCCCAGCGGCCGAATCGCACCAGCACGTGCACCCGCATGGCGACGAAGCTCTCCAGCCAGTCGGCCATCGGCGGTGACTGGACCCGCAGCAGCTCCTCGGGAACAGCACGATCGATCAGGTCCGCCGTCTCGAACGCGACCCCACTGGCGCCGAGGAAAAGCGCACCGTACAAGCGGAAGTGCAGGTTGTGGCAACGGTAGAGCGTGTAGAAGTTCATCGCGCCGGCGCGCTCGACGTAACGGGCATCGGCCCGGATCGCGGTGTCGTTGGAAGTGATCACTCGGCGGTAGTCACCGACGAGCACGTCGAGGTGGGTGGGCATGTGTTCCAGATGGCCCCCGTCGGGAACCAGTCCACGAAGATCATCCGCAATCGGCAGCGCCGCCTCCGGCGATCCCGACATCTCCATCAGGTGGATGAAGAAGTGCAGTAGCCCCGGGTGCTTGCGACCGCCCGGGGAGGCCAGGGCCCGGTCGAGCACCTGCTTCGCTCTGAGCGTCCCGGCACCCGGTGCCGGCTCGCCGGTGAAGACGTCCCACAGCGCCCACGGAGTCAGATTCATCAGGGCATCGGCGTAGAGCGCGGCAACATCGAGATCATCAGGGAATCGGTCATAGACCTGCCCCATCGCCTCCGCGTAGTCGGCGTTCCAGACGCCAAGATCATCGGCCGGATCGGCGGCGGGATAACGGGCGTGGATCGCGCCGATCAGCGCGGCCTCGACATCGCCGGCACCCGGCAGTTCGGCGGCCCGGGAGGTCGCCGCGAACACCTGGTCGACCGTGCTGCCGAGCTCGTCGGCATCGAACGCCTCCCACGGCTTGTTGTAATTCGGGCCCAGGGCGTACGCGAGCCCCCACCAGGCGATCGCCAACTCGGGATCGGCCTCAAGCGCCTTGCGGAAGCAGACCGCAGCCTCCTCGTGGTTGAAGGCGTACGTCCAGATCAGTCCGCGGTCGAACCACGCCTGCGCCTCGGCCGAGCCGGTGGACACCTGGCGGCTGTAGTCGCCGAGGTCGAAGTAGTCGGACACGATCCAGAAATACCATGTGAGTGTGACCGGCGGCACTCGTTGTGGACAATCCACGGCGAGCACCCTAGGGTCGCGTCAAGATCATCAACACCAGGGAGACCACCATGGTTGATCGGCCCCGGATCCCCGACCTCGCCACCGCCGGCGCTCCAGAGCTCACGGCCGGACTCGCGGCCGGGCGCTTCACCTCGGTCGACCTCGTCGTCGCGTACCTGGAGCGCATCGAGGCCATCAGCATCGGCGGCCCGCACCTGAACGCCATCCGATCGATCAACCCCGACGTCTACCTTGAGGCCGAGCTGCTCGACCGGCAGCGTGCACTCGGCGAGCTCCGCGGTCCGCTGCACGGCATCCCGGTGTTGATCAAGGACAACATTGACGTCGCGGGGATGCCGACCACCGCCGGTTCCATCGCACTGGCGAATTCCTACCCGGTCGCCGATGCGCCGATCATCACCCGACTGCGCCAGGCCGGGGCGGTCATCCTCGGCAAGGCCAACCTGACCGAGTACGCCAACTTCACCGCCGACAACATGCCGTCCGGCTACAGCTCGCTCGGTGGCCAGGTGATCAATCCGTACGACGCCAGCCAGACTCCGAGCGGGTCGAGCTCGGGCTCGGGCGTGGCTGCAGCAGCCGGACTGGCTCCACTGACGATCGGCAGCGAGACGTCCGGCTCGATCCTGAGCCCGGCGCAGGCGAATTCGGTCGTCGGGATCAAGCCGACCGTCGGCGCGGTGAGCCGGACCGGGATCATCCCGATCTCCGCGTCCCAGGACACCGCCGGACCGATGACCAAGACCGTCTACGACGCCGCTGTGCTGCTGTCCGCGATCATCGGCATCGACCCGGAGGATCCGGCGACGGCCGACAATCCGCTGGTCGGTGTCGATCTTGTGTCCGGGCTCTCCTCCAACGCGCTGGACGGCGTACGGCTCGGCTACGTCGAGGACGACCAGCGCTTGTATGCCGATGCTCTGGAGGTGCTCCGCACGCTGGGAGCGGAGTTGATCAAGGTGACCGTCGGCGACACCGAGGCCGACGGGATCCTGGCGCTGGAGTTCCAGCGGGACCTGAATGCCTACCTGGCCCGGCTCCCTGAGGACGCACCGATCAAGAGCTTCGCCCAGATCCGGCAATACAACATTGATCACCCGCAGGGCCGGAAATTCGGCCAGGCCCGATTCGACCAGGGCGCTGCGGTCGACCTGTCCGACCCGGAACAACTGGAGGCGTACGAGAAGCTGCGGGACCAGGGCATCCGGGAGACGCAGAACAGGATCGACTCGGTTCTGGATGATCATGATCTTGTCGCGATCGTCTCGTGTTCGGCGACGGTCGGGGTCGGTGCCCGGGCCGGCTATCCGTCGGTGAGCGTGCCGATCGGCTACCAGGCAGAGAACCTGCGACCGGTGTCGATCACCTTCCTCGGCACCCGATGGGCCGAGCCGACGCTGCTGCCACTGGCGTACGCCTACGAGCAGGCCAGCCGGCTCCGGAAGACGCCGGAGGAGATCAATCCGTCCCTGTTCCGCGGCTCCATCCTTCATGATCAGTGGGACGCGACGGTGATCCTGCCGGAGCGGCCCTGACCGTCGATCAGCGGATGGCGTAGCGGTGCAGCGTCACGCCCTGCTCGAAGGAGCCCTGCTCGAGGAGCTCGAGATCGAGCCGGACGTCGGGATCGTCGAAGAGCGGACGACCCGTACCGAGGATGGCTGGATGCGCAACGCCGCCAGTTGATCAATAGCGTTGTCGCCGATGATCCCGGTGTTGTGGTCGGCCGTCGTCCGCGTCCGGCTGACCAGCACCTTCGGCATCGAGGTCCAGATCTCCCCGTACTCCCGCATGAAAGCTGGCAGCGACTCGTCGGTGCGAGCATCGGGCCAGAACGGGTCCATCAGTTCGTAGGTCACCCGGCCCTCGATCGACACCGACAACGCTTTGGCCCGGGCATTGAACTCCCGGTGCAGCGACTCGGTGATCCGCAGCCAGCCGCCGGCGCCGTGATCATCCGGAGCACCGGCGATCTTCAGGTCGAGTGAGACATTCATCCAATAGACGAAGCGTGCTGACATCGGCTGTCAGCTCCGGATGACCAGCAGGTCGGCCAGTCGCAGCACGACGGTGGTACCGAGCACCTCAACCTGCCCGTCTGGTGCATGATCGTCGAGGTGCAGCAGCGGAGACCAGCCGTCGGACTCGTTGGCGTAGATGTCCAGGGCGTACAACTCCGGATCCAGTAGCCAGTACTGCCCGATCCCGGCAGCGGCGTATTCGCCGGACTTCCGTACGGTGTCCTCGCCTCGGGTGCTCGGCGAGAGGATCTCGACCACCAATCGCGGCGCAACGGTCACCACGAAGCTCTCAGGGGCATGATCGAGCACTGAGATGTCGGCGATCCGGATCCGGTTGTTCGGCAGTTGAACGTTGACTTCCTGGACTACCAGCAGACCAGGCAAGGCCACCCGCAGCACCGACGTCAACCGGAACGACGCATCCTGGTGTGGGACGGACGCACCGGGGTTCATGACAACCTCGCCGTCAACCCACTCAGCTTTCGGCCCCTCGGGAAGCGCAAGCCACTCGTCGTACGACATCCGTACGCGTTGCAGACCCGGCATAGTCGTTTCCGATCCGATCGACTGGGACACACTCAAGCACCCTCATTCTGCTCCGGCCTCGGCACTTCGGCCAGCCTTGCAGAACCGCGCCCATCGGTGGCCGCGTTGCCCACAGACCTATCGCTCGGGCAGATCCAGCCGCTTCAACCTCTCGTACGCACCCTGGATGTGCTTGTCGATCCCGTCCTGCGCGGCCTGCGGGTCGCCCAGCGCCAACGCGTCGCGGAGTTCCTTGTGCTCGCTGTAGCCGACGTCGAGGAAGTCCGGGAAGCTCGCGTTCCTGGCCCGCAGGAAGACGGTGACCTGGCCGCGGATCGACTCCCACACCCGCTGCACGCGACCATGATCACAGTAGCGATACAGGATGTCGTGGAACTGCAGGTCGAGGCGTACGGCGTCCTCCGGATCGATCTTGGTGTCGACGCTTTTCATCTGCTCGAGGACGGCATCCATCTCGGCAAAACCGCGATCACCCATCCGGGTGCAGGCCCGGCTCGCCGCCAGCCGCTCGATCGCACCGCGCAGGGTGTGCACCTCCTCGATATCGGTCTTGGTCAAGGTGCTGACAAACGCGCCCCGGTGCCGGCGAAGCTCGACGTGGCCCTCTTCCTCGAGCCGGGACAACGCTTCGCGGATCGGGCCGCGGCTGACCTTGAGGGCATCGGCGAGCTCGGCCTCTTTGAGGTGTTGGCCCGGCTGGAACTTGCCTCCGGTGATCATCTCCCGGAGCACGTCGGTGACCAACCCGCCCAGGGCGCGCTGCGACGGCAGCGGGGACACAACATCGTCGGGCATCACGCCGACCACCTCCTCTAGCCGGCTGACACCGGTACCAAGCAGGACGAACTCTAGTACCCGAGATCCACATTGCAGATTGTAAATGATTTGTCATTGACAGTCTGCAATTGGCGCGGCAGACTCGGGAACGTCCCCTCCACCAGCCGTTCAGCAGCAGCCCGATCACGCGGGCAGAGAGGTCAACGACGACGATGACCACGGATACAGCGGTCCACACCGGGCGCCACAGCCTCGGTCCCTTCCCCGGCGCCGCTCCGCGAAATCCCGACGCTCCCCACGTCACGCACGCGACCATCGAGGTCGATGCCGCCGCCTCCGCTGGCAGGCTGGCGCGGGTGTGGGAAAGCATCGGCTACGACGAGTTCAACTGGACCTACCGGCCCACGGGCAAGCGTCTGTTGCAGACCTTCGCCGACTTCTCCGGCGGCGGCTACTACGTCCGGCCGCACTACATGTATTGCTCGGGCAGCGGTTTCGGCATCCCGCACTGGAGCTCAGGCAACGTCTACCACGAGGATGCCGACGGAAATCCGCACTACGACTTCAGCCTGATCGACCAGGCCTACGACGCGATCGTCGGCGCCGGTCACCATGTGCTCGTCGAGCTCGGCTTCACCCCGCGCGACCTGTTGCCGCCCGAAGCCGCCGAGCTGACCGTGGTGCCGAGCCCGACTGCCTACACCAACTACGAGGCGGGCGCCTGGGGCTACCCGCCGAAGGACTACGACAAGTGGGCCGGCCTGCTCGCCGCCACCGTCCGGCACAGCATCGAGCGCTACGGCGAGGCCGAGGTGAGCAGTTGGCTCTGGGAGTTGTGGAACGAGCCGGACGGCAGCTACTGGCGCGGCACCCTTGATCAATTCAACGAGCTCTACACCGTGACCGCCCGGGCGATCCGCGAGGTGCTGCCGAATGCCAAGGTCGGCGGACCGACGGTGACCAGCGGCGGATTGGACTTCCTCAAGGGATTCCTCGAATACACGTCCAGCCGCAACGAGCCGATCGACTTCATTTCCTATCACACCAAGGGATCCCGCTGGGAGACCCGCGACTACCGGCCATTCGCCGCGGATCCCGAGGAGCAGCTCAGCCCCTCGTCGACGAAGATGCTCTACGACCTGCGCGAGTTCAACCGGGTGATCGACTCGTACGGCTACGGTCAGCTTCCTGCGATCGTCGACGAGTGCGATGCCGGCGTCCCGGCACACTTCGGCGTCTACGACAACCGCAACTACGAATTCCAGAACACCGAGTACTACCCGGTCTTCCAGGCCAAGCTGATGAAGAAGATCCTGGACCTCAACGCCACCGAGACCGTGCAGGTGGAGCAGGCGACGTCCTGGAGCTTCTACTTCGAGGGCGAGCGCTACTTCGAGGGCACCCGGTCCTTCGTCACCGCCGGCGGTGTCGAGAAGCCACTGCTGAATGCGTACCGGATGCTGTCCCTGCTCGGTCCGGACCGGCTGCGTACGACCTCCGACGCGGCCTGGCAGCTCGGCGAACTTGATCACACTGACGGCAGCGCCATGGGTGAGGAGGTCGACGCGCTGGCCTCCCGCAGCGAGGACGGCACGGTCGCCGTGCTGGCCTGGCGGCACATCGACGATCAATACCAGACCGACGACGCCCAGACCCCGGTCACGGTGACCGTACGCAACCTGCCGGCCGGTTCCTACCAGCTGAAGCACCTGCGGATCGACGCCGACCACAGCAACTCCCACACGGTATGGAAGTCGCTCGGCTCACCGCAGGATCCGACCGACGAGGAGCTCGCCACGATCACCGGGCGACAGGGACTCGAGGAGTTGGAGCCGGCCCGCCAGGTGACCGCCGGCGACGGGACCCTCTCCGTCGAGGTGACACTCCCCCTTCCCTCCGCATCGCTGCTGATCCTGGAACCGGCCAGCTGACCGGTAGCAGGCAGCTCAACGACGAGAGGCTGATCATGAACACCACAGACCTGATCACGCTCACCAACGGCGTCCGGATTCCGCAGCGGGGCTTCGGCGTCTTCCAGGTGCCGCCGGCCGAGACCCAGCGGGCGGTCGAACTGGCGCTGGAGATCGGCTACCGGCACATCGACACCGCGGCGGCGTACAACAACGAGGCCGGAGTCGGCGCCGCGGTACGGGCTAGCGGGCTGCCTCGCGAGGACGTCTTCGTCACCACGAAGCTGCGCAACGGCGAGCACGGACACGAGTCCGCGTTGAAGGCGTACGACGACACACTGCAGCGGCTCGGACTGGACTATGCCGATCTCTACCTCGTGCACTGGCCCAATCCGAGCGTCGATCGTTACGTCGAGAGCTGGCAAGCGCTGGAGCACCTGTACGCCCAGGAGCGGGTTCGGGCGATCGGCGTGTCGAATTTCCTGCCCGAGCACCTCGACCGGCTGGCCAAGGAGAGCGAGATCACCCCGGCGGTCAACCAGATCGAGGTGCATCCCAGCTTCCAGCAGCACGAGCTGACCGAGTTGTGCCGGGAACGCTCGATCGTGATCGAGGCCTATTCGCCGCTCGGCCAGGGCATCGATCTTGATCACCCTGCCGTCACCGGGATCGCCGGCCGCCATGGCGTGACGCCCGCCCAGGTGGTGTTGCGCTGGCACCTCCAGCTCGGCCACGTCGTCATCCCGAAGTCGGTCAACCCGGACCGGATCCGATCGAATTTCGATCTTGACGGGTTCATGCTGGCCGAGGACGAGGTGGCCTCGATCTCCGCCCTGGAAGCGGGAAACCGGGTCGGCGGCGATCCGCGCACCTTCGCGCTGAGCCAGATCAGGTAGACCGATGATCACGACCGGATGTGACCGATGACGATCAGATCAGTCGACGTGTCGAGCCGACAGGGCCGGCTGCGGAGCGCGGCCTCGCGCGCCGAGGACCGTGGCCGCCCCCGTCGCAACTGGAAGCGGACCACCTGGATCTGGATCTTCCTGGTGCCGACCGTGGTGCTCTACGGGCTCTACACGATCTACCCGATCATCGCGAGCTACTGGTATTCGCTGGTCGACTGGAACGGCTTCGACCAGAACCAGAGTTTCGTCGGGTTGGGCAACTACCGTGCGGTCTTCTCCGATCCGCTGTTCTGGAACTCGTTCAAGATCACGTTGCTGTTCATGCTGCTGGTGGTGCCGGCCCGGGTGCTGCTCAGCCTGCTCCTCGCGATGCTGCTCAATTCGCCCAAGCTGCCGCTGATCGGCGTGCTGCGGTCGGCGTTCTTCATCCCGGTGGTGACCACGACGGCGATCATCGGCGTCGTGATGCGGCTGATCCTGGATCCGGCCAGCGGACCGATCAACTCGGTGCTGCTCAAGCTCGGTGGCGGTGGTGTCGACTTCCTCGGTGACCAGCATCTGGCGCTGCCGACCGCCGCGGTGCTCTACATCTGGAAGTTCTTCGGCGTCACGATGATTTACTGGTTGGCGGCGCTGCAGACGATCTCGTACGAGTTGATCGAGGCTTCCAAGATCGACGGTGCCGGCACCTGGCAGATCTTCCGGCACATCACGTTGCCGATGCTCAAGCCGTTCTTGATCATCATCACGGTGCTGACGGTCGAGGAGACCTTCCACAATTTCGACCTGATGTACACCCTGACCGGCGGTGGACCGTACTTCCACACCGAGATCATCGAGATCTACATCTACCGCTGGGCGTTCGCGGCCTCCATTCCGCAGCTCGGGCACGCCTCCGCCGCGGCAGTGATCTTCGGACTGCTGGTCGCGGTCGTCGGCGCGATCCAGCTGTGGGCTGTCTACACCAGCCGCCGGATGAGAGGAGCCGACCGATGACCGCGCTGGCAACCGGAGGCGTACGACGCAAGGACGTACGGGATGGTGACGGGCGGACTGGTGACGGACGGACCAGCCGGCAGCGTCGCTTCCTGCGCCGACTGCCCTGGTGGATCGCGACGATCCTGTTGATCGGTGTCGCGGTGCTCTGGATCTTCCCGTTCCTGTGGATGCTGTCCGCCTCGCTGAAGGACAACCTGCAGATGTTCACCGGCGGACTGCAGCTGTGGCCGAAGAAGTTCGTCTGGGCCAACTATGCCCGGGCCTGGAACGACGCCCACTTCGGCCGCTATCTCCTCAACACGATCGTGGTGACGGTGATCACCGTCGCGGTCGTCACGATCCGCTGTGCGACAGCAGGATATGTCCTGGCGCGCTATCGGTTCCGCGGTTCGCGGATCTTCCTCGGCGTGCTGGTCGCAACGCTGTTCGTGCCGACCGGCTACACGATCATCCCGGTGGTCAAGATCTCCCTGCAGTTGCACCTGATCGACTCACTGGCCGGGATGATCCTGGCACTCAGCGGTGGTGCCTACGTGTCGGCGATCCTGATCTATTACGGCTACTTCCGGCAGATTCCCAAGGAGCTGGAGGAAGCAGCGGTCGTCGATGGCGCCGGTTTCGTCCGGACCTTCTTCTCGGTGATGCTGCCACTGGCCATGCCGGTCACGGCAACGGTTGCCGTGCTGACCTTCATCACCACCTGGAATGCCTTCTTCCTGCCGCTGGTCTTCACCTTCAGCCGACCGGACCTGCGGACGGTCAGCGTCGGGATGCAGGCCTTCGTCGGTGAGACCGCGACCGACTGGTCCGGGATGGCCGCCGCCGGCGTGATCTCGATCCTGCCGGTCGTCATCCTCTTCATCATCCTGCAGCGCTACTTCGTCGAGGGCATCTCCGGGGCAGTGAAGTCCTGACGTCACACCACAACAAGTGATCACCACGAAGGAGTGAAACGATCATGACCAGATTCACCCGCCGAGGACTGCTCGGCGCATCGGCCCTGGCGGCCGTCGGTGTCGCCACCGGCTGCAGCAGTTCCGACGGCGATTCCGGTTCCGGCGGCAAGGTTGCCGGCGCCACGGGTTCTGTCGACTGGTGGGACCACTTCAGTTCCTTCCAGTCGCTCAACGACGACTGGGCCAAGACCGAGTCGACCGCCCTGAAGACCAACATCAGCCATCAGTACTACGACGCGTCCAAGGCGCCCGAGGCATTCCAGCTCGCCCACCAGGCCAACAAGATGCCGGATGTGTATTCCAACGTCATCGGGCTGCCGCTGTCGGCGCTGGTGAGCGGCAAGTGGGTGCACGAGCTGACGCTGGCCGACGACGTCAAGTCCAAGATCCCGGACGGAACGCTCACCGAGGGCATCACCGGCCTGGACGGCAAGCTGTACGGCTTTCCGCTGTTCAGTCTCCGGCAGAGCTCGACGCTGGTCTGGACCAACAAGGGCCTATGGACCAAGGCCGGGTTGGACGGCGCCAACCCGCCCCAGGACTTCGACAGTTTCAAGGCCGCGCTGACCAAGCTGAAGGGAGCCGGCGTCCAGCCGCTGACGCTGGCGATCGGCGCCGACGGCGGCCGGATCCGTGATCAGATCGACGACATGGCCCAGACCGCCGGCTTCCCCGGCTATCAGGGGCTGATGTTCACCACCGGTGAATACCAGTACCACCACGACGCCTACGTGACGGTGATCGAATACCTCAAGGAACTCAACGATTCCAAGCTGATCCTGCCCGGCTCCAACAACTTCAGCGTCGTCGATGCCCGGACCCGGTACGCGACCGGTGTCGTCGCCACGTTCATCGATGGGATCTGGTGTGCCGGTGGCGCGAAGGCGCTGTCGCCGGCGATCGTGCCGAAGATCGGCGCGGGGCAGATCCTGGTGCCGACAGCCGGCACCAAGGCGTACTGCTATCGCGGCCGGCCGGGTGCGTCGTACTTCGTGGCCGCAGGCAGCAAGGATCCGGAGGCGGCAGGCAAGCTGATCGGCTCCTTCATGACCGAGGACTATCAGAACGGCATGATCGCGGCGATGGACCAACCGCCGCTGAATCTTGATCTTGTCGCTTCGTCGAAGGCGATCGACCCCTACAAGAAGATGGTCGCCTTCTGCAAGGACAACGTCTTCCAGATGCCGCAGGCGATCGTCAAGAATCCCGCCCAGGCCGCGGTCGACGCCCAACGCAAGCCGGTCACGCCCCATGTCGGCAACATTCTGCAGGGCTACTTGAGCGGTTCGATCAAGGACCTCAAGGGAGCACTGAAGAAGCTGAGCGATGCGACCGAGGCGGATCGCCAGCAGGCGATGACCAAGGCCAAGAGCTCGGGTGCCAAGGTCTCGCTGGACGACTACGCCTTCAGTGATTGGAAACCCGGCCAGGACTACGAGAGCAAGAGCTGAGGAGCTGAGAGTGGGAAACGATCAGGTGGAGCGGACCGCGGTTGTCACCGGAGCGGCGTCGCCGCGCGGGATCGGCCGTGCGACCGCGAGGCTTCTGGCCGAACGCGGCTGGAGCATCGGCATCCTCGACATCGACGAGCGTGGTGGCCAGGCGCTGGCGGAGGAGATCACGAACGCCTTCAACGTCAAGACCTTCGCCGTCTCGGCCGACGTGTCGGACGAAGAGCAGGTACGAGCGGCGATCGACGAGTTGGAGGCGGCCCTGCCACCTCTGGCCGGGCTGGCCAACATCGCCGGGGTGAGTTCACCGGTCCCCTACCTCGAGCTCACCTCGGAGGAATGGCACCGGGTGATCAACATCAACCTGAACGGTGTGCACTATGTGTGCCGCCGGGTGGCCGAGAGCATGGTCAAGCACGGCTTCGGCAGGATCGTCAGCGTGTCCTCGATCTCGGCGCAGCGGGGCGGCGGCACCTACAGCAAAACCCCTTATTCGGTGGCGAAATCGGGCGTGATCGGGTTGACCCGGGCGCTCGCCCGCGAGCTCGGGGCGTACGGGATCACCGTCAATGCGGTGGCGCCAGGTCCGATCGACACTGACATCATGGGTGGTCCGCTGACGCCGGAACGGCGGGCGGAGATGATCGACGAGCTGCTGGTCGACCGGGTCGGCGTGCCGGGCGATGTGGCGTCCTCGATCGCGTTCCTGATGTCGGACGAGGCGGGCTACATCTCCGGACAAACGCTCAACGTCGACGGCGGCCTCTACATGCACTGACCTATGACGTCACGAAAGTGTCCAGCGGACTGGTCAGGAGTTCATCGGTGGCGACGGCTGTGATCCGCTCGCCGAGGCGAAAGCTCTGACTGCCTGCGTGAGCAACCAGGATGTGATCGAGCTCCAGGTCTGCCAGAGCATTGCGCATGGATGGTGTGACTCCGGGACGGTCAGTCAGTTTGATCTCCAAACCGAGGCGTTGACGCTCCCAGCCGAAGACAAGATCAATCTCGGCGCCCCCATGAGTTGCCCAGAAGGCCGGATCAACAACAGGATGGGCCTGAAGGAACTGCTCGATGACGAAGCCCTCCCAGCTGGCGCCAGCCTTCGGGTGACCGAGTAGGTCATCGCGATCCCCGATCTGCAGGAGGCGGTGCAAGAGGCCTGTGTCGCGGACATAGACCTTGGGTGCCCGAACCTGACGCTTCGCAAGGTTTGCGAACCAGGGTTGAAGTTGCCTGATCACCAAGGCGTCCGTGAGCGCATCGAGGTAACGGTCCACCGTCGGGCGGCTGACCCCTAGCGACCGCGCCAGCTCGGACGCATTCCACACCTGACCGTGGTAGTGCGCGAGCATGGTCCAGAATCGCCTCATCGTCGTCGATGGCATGCGGAATCCCAAGCCGCCAAGATCGCGCTCGAGGAACGTCGCGATGTAATCGTCCCGCCACGCCGCCGAAAGCTGATCGGAGTCAGCCAGATAGGACGGCGGGAGTCCGCCACGGAGCCACAGATCCATTCTGCTTGACAAACCGACATCCGCCATCCGGAGTCCGGCAAGTTCGAGAACGGTCACGCGTCCGGCCAGCGACTCGGACGAGAGCCCGACCAGATCCGGGGATGCGCTGCCGAGAACGAGAAAGCGGCCTGGCCGTCGGTCCTCGTCGACGAGCACACGAAGCACCGGAAAGAGATCCCGGCGATGTTGGGCCTCGTCGATCACCACCGTCCCGTGGGCTCCGGGAAGGGTCAGGGTCGGCTCACCAAGTCGGGCCAGGTCCCGGGGATCCTCCAGGTCGAACAGGTTGCTTCGCGCTGGTTCGACAACTTGGCGCGCCAGAGTGGACTTTCCCACTTGCCGGGGGCCAGACATCAGGACCACGGGCGACCGTTCAAGCGCGGCGCGAAGCCGGTGTGCGTCAATCTCCCGTTCAATCATGCATCCGATCCTACCGTGAAAATTGCACATCTGGAGTGCATTTTTCAAGATAGGATTCTCATCCGGACGGTGTGTCAGCGGCTTCGATCACCGCGACCGCCCGTAGGATCTCCTCGTACGCGACCGGTGGAACGCCGCTGTCGAGCATGCCGAGGAACTTCTCGATCCCGGGCTCGACGTAACCCGGTCCGAGAGCGATCTCGGTGGAGATCACATCGTGCCTCCCGGTGAGGGTCGCATGGAACGGGACGCGCTGATGATCATCCGGCTTGACCAGTTGCAACGTCACGTCCGTACCCGTGCAGCGGTAGCGGATGATCACGGAGTCGCGGACGCGGGTGACCTGCAGGTCGCTCGGCTCGCCAGGGACGAGCCGCTGGGCGACGTCTGCGCAGTGGATGCCGTAGAAGAAGAGCCCGCCGTACTCGCTTGCGGGATCCGCGGGCCCGGTCACCGTCACTGCTTGCAGATCGCCGACCTGATCCTTGGCCCGTACAAGATCATCCACTTCGGGTGCCCAACGCAACGGGGAGTACGAGGTCAGTGGCGTACCCGACCTGGTCGCCTCGGCGAGGATCGACTCGGCGTCGCCCGTGCCGCAGGCCAGCGGTTTGTCCACCCAGATCGGTACACCGGCGGCCAAGAACGGAATCGCGTACTGCGCGTGCAGGCCGCCGTCCCGGTTCGTCACGATCAGCCCGTCGACCGACCCGATCAGGGACGACGCGTCATCGACCCGCTGCACAATCCCGCCCAGCTTCAGGAGTTCGGCCATGTGATCATCATCCGCGCCGATCAGCGCGACGACCTCGGCGCGCTTCCCCTCGGTGGTGACATTGAGATATTCGATGATGTGGGTCGCGTGGCTGTTCTCGATCCCGACGATCGCGATCTTGTGCGGCTTCGTGTTCACCATGATCACTCCTCTGCGCTGAGCTCGACGGGATGTCCGGTCCTGGCGGACTTGTAGATCGCCAGCACCACCTGGAGCGAAAGCCGCCCGTCGGCGATGGTCACGAACGGTGGTCGGTAATCATCGATCGCGTGTAGGAAGTCGGCGTACTGGGCACGGTGGGCTGTGTCGACCGACCCTTCGACAAGCTCGGGGCTCTCCTCGATCCCTGAGCTTGTCGAAGCCCTTGTCGGAGCGCCAGGGACCGTCGAGGTGAAGCGGGTGATCTTGTCGTCGTCCATCACCACCACGCCGCGATCACCCGTGAACGCGAGCCGGATCGGAAGGCCGGGATTGGCTGCTGTGGTTGCCAGATACGTCCCGATGGCGCCCGACTCGAAGGTGATCGTCGCACCGACGACGTCCTCGACCTCGATGTCGGTGTGGGCGACGCAACCGCTGTGAGCCGAGACCAGCGCCGGCCTGCCCATCAGCCAGATCATCAGGTCGAGCGCGTGGATGCCCTGGTTCATCAGGGCACCGCCGCCGTCAAGGGCCAGCGTTCCACGCCAGTCACCGGACTCGTAATAGGCCTGGGAGCGCCACAGCGGCGACTCGACAACGGCCGACGTGAGATTGCCGAGCAGGCCGTCGTCGATGGCCGATCTGATGAAGCGGGCGGCCGGCTGGAACCGTCGCTGGCTGACCACGCCGACGGTTGCCCCGGCGGCGTCGGCGGCCTGCGCGATCCGGTCGGCGCCGTCGAGGGTAATCGCCAGTGGCTTCTCGACCAGCACCGACCTGCCGGCGTTGATCACCCGGACGGCGATCTCCGGATGCAGTCCACTCGGCACACAGACCGAGTACGCCTCCACCTCCGGATCGGCGAGTGCCTCAGCAAGATCGGTATAGGGGGTGGCACCGTACTTCTGCGCCAGCGCGTTCGCCTTGTCACCATCAAGATCAATGACGGCGGCCAGGACCGCCTCGTCGGGCAGCTCGGAGATCAGCCGGGCGTGAACCGTACCGATCACTCCGGCGCCGATGATCCCGACGCGCCTCATGCCGGCTGCTTTGCAGCGGAGATTCGCATGATCCAAGCCAAGCACGGGCCAGGATTCGGCGGCACGCGGGTCGCCCGTTGTCTCGGGCGTCAGGATCTGTCGCAGAATGGCGATCATGACTGCTGACGACGCCGACCAGCTCGACCTGCGCATCTTCCCCGACCGAGAGCAACTCGGAGTGGCTGCTGCGGCCGACATCGCCGACGAGCTCCGGGCCGTGCTCCAGGCGCAGAGGGCGGCGCGGGTGATCTTCGCGTCGGCGCCCAGCCAGTCGGAAACTTTGGCCGCCCTGGCCCAGGAGCCTGGCATCGACTGGTCGAAGGTGACTGCCTTCCACATGGACGAATACCTCGGGCTGCCGGCCGATGCTCCGCAGAAATTCGCCACCTGGCTGCGCACCACGATCTTCGATCGGGTCCCGCTCGGGGCGGTGCACTACATCGATGCCGAAGGCTTGGAGCAGGAGTCGGCGGACGCGTACGCCGCCCTGCTCGAGGAGGCGCCGATCGACATCGTCTGCCTGGGCATCGGGGTGAACGGGCACATCGCCTTCAACGATCCGCCCGTCGCCGACTTCAACGATCCGGCACTGGTCAAGATCGTTGATCTTGACGAGAAGTCACGGGTGCAGCAGGTGCAGGACGGACTTTTCGCGACCGTCGACGACGTGCCGGAGCGGGCGATCACGCTGACCGTTCCGATGCTGATGAGCGGGAAGCGGCTCTTCTGCATGGTGCCCGGCGAGCTGAAAGCCGAGGCACTGCGAGCGACCGTCAACGAGTGGGTGTCGACGAACTGGCCGAGCACGATCCTGCGGACCCATCCGCGATGCACGGTCTACGCCGATACCGACGCGGCGTCACTGATCAATCAATCCTGACGAGTCCGGGTCAAGCTGAGGTGGTCTGGCCATCCGGGATCGATCCAAGGCAACAGCGAGCCACTCAAGCCAGCCGAGGGCGGTCGGTGGCCGTCGAGCGACGAGATTCGTCGGTCTTGCCGGAGGCACTCGGCTCGATCCGCACGGGCGCCTTTCCTGCGCCGGCGATCGCCAACGTCGAGCGGCGCGGCTCACGGCCAGCCTTGTGATCCAGCTCGAGCAGGATCTGAGCGGCGCGCACCTGGCTCGGCGTGACCCGTACGATTTGGACGTCGTCGGAACGCTCGGCCGTCGAATTTGCTGCCATTGTCAATCACCGTCCTCGATGTCGTCACCTTCAGTTTCTCCCGGTTCGCCGGTCTGGACAAGCAGGATCTTGGCACTCGAAGCGTCAATATCGCCCGCGGCCGGCTGCAGTGCCTCCTCGAGTGCTGCGGCGAGGAGCGCCTCATCGCGTACTGAGTACCAGGGAGACTGGCGCAAGGCGTCCAGTTGCCCGACTCCGAACGCCCGCGTGCGTTCATCGGACGACAGCGCCAGCTCCGATGCCCACTCCAGATGGCGCTGGAACATCTGTTGCCGTTGCCGGCGTCCGTTCCACCAGCCACTGATCAGCACGCCCGCCAAGGCGCACAACGGTGTGCCGAAGGACACCACGTAGACGGCCCAGAGCGGAAGTTCAGTCACAACCGGGATCGTCGCACGGACCTCCGACAGGGTCTGGAAGCCCGCCCGCTAGAGTCCGCGACTATCCGCCGCGGGACCACGCGGCACCGTCAGTCCGAGGTTCGCCGCATGCCAGTCCGGATCTTCCGCAACGCCAGGATCTACACCGGCGACCCGTCGCAGCCGGTCGTCAGCGCACTCGCCGCGCAGGGCGAACGCCTGGTCGCCGTCGGCGATGAGTCGTCCGTACGCGAAGCGGTCACCGGTCCGGTCGAGCTGATTGATCTTGATGGCGCCTGCGTCCTGCCGGGCCTGTACGACGCCCACATCCACACCGCAAACCTGGCGCGCGATCTGACGTCGTTGGATCTCCGTGGCGCAGGATCGCTTGCGGAAGCGCTGCAGCGGGTCACCGACTTCCTGCCCCAGTTGCCGGACGGCGTCTGGCTGAGCGGTGGTCGCTGGGATTCCAACCGTTGGGACGTTCCCGTCCAGCCGAATCGCCAGGCGCTCGACTCGGTCTGTCCCGACCGACCGGCCGATCTGTCGAGCATCGACGGCCACACCCACTGGGTCAACACCGCGGCGCTGCGTGCGGCCGGGATCGATCGCGGCACGCCGGATCCCATCGGCGGCGAGATCGTCCGTGATCTTGACGGCGAGCCGACCGGCATCCTGCGCGAGGCCGCGACCGGACTGCTGGGTGGGATGGCCGCCGCCTCGGACACGCGTGATCTTGCTGACCGGCTCCTCGACGCGCAGGTGTTGCTGCTGAGCGTCGGGTTGACCAGCGTTCATGACATCGACAGCGAGGACTGCCGAGCCGCTTACCTGAGCCTGCGCGACGCTGGAAAGCTCAAGATCCGTGTGCACAAAGCGATCCCGGTGACCGCACTGGAGCTGGCGATCGAGGAGGGGCGGTGTACGGGAGACGGCGACGACTGGTTCCGTACGGGACCGGTCAAGCTTTTCAGCGACGGCGCGCTCGGCTCGCACACCTGCCACATGAGCGAACCGTTCCCCGACGGCAGTCACGGGATCGCGGTCACTCCGTACGAGGACCTCGTCCGGCTGGTCGGCCGGGCGAACTCGGCCGGCATCGCGGTGGCCACCCACGCCATCGGTGATCAAGCAGCCACGCTGGTGCTGGATGCCTACCAGCAGGCTGCGACCGGAGGGCTGCGCAACCGGATCGAGCATGCCCAGCACTTGCAATGGGCCGACATCAAGCGGATGGCACAGCTCGGCGTCGTCGCTTCGATGCAACCGACCCACTGCACCAGCGATATTGATCTTGTCCGCGAGCTACTCGGTGACCGCGACATCGCCTCGTACGCCTGGCGCAGCGTCCTCGATGCCGGTGCCCCGCTCGCCTTCGGCTCCGACGCACCGGTCGAGGAACCCAACCCCTTCTACGGGATCCATGCCGCGGTCAGTCGGATGCGGCGGGACGGTACGCCTCCGGACGGCTTCCAGCCGGAGCAGCGGCTCAGCGTCAGTGAGGCGATCTCGGCTTTCACTCTTGGGTCTGCGTACGCCGCCGGTGAGGAGCGCGACAAGGGTGCGCTGACGGTTGGACGACTGGCTGACTTCATCGTGGTTGATACGGATCCATACCTGAGTGAACTGGCGGACCTCTCACGGACGAGGGTGCGTGCCTCAGTCGTGGGTGGAGAGGTCCGCTCAGCGCACTGATGCGTAGTTGCTCCAGGCGACCACGAGGCCTGATCGAGTTGTCCAAATCGCATCGGGTAAGGATGAATTCGGAAGGTCAACTTCAGTAGGGATCCGACATGGCACAACTTGTCCTGGATGTCGAGGCGGCAGAAGCAGCCCTATTCGTAAAGGCCGAACGGCTCACAGAGGACTACGGATTGAAGGAGAGGTATCAGACGCCGTCCGAATTGGTCGACGCGCTGATCAAGTCGATGGGCCAGGTGGACGATGGCGATCCGATTACCGCTACGAAGACGCGTGCAGAAATCTTCCGCGCGGCCGTCCGATCTCTGGGCAGTGGCCAAACCAAGTGGGTGAAATATCTCGCGGCGCACGAGAGTGTCAAAGAGACGTTACACTCCTTCGATCCCGACGCGGTCGCCACTGACGTCACCGCGGGCCGAGACGTGGCGGGTGAGCTCAGAGATGTCCTACCTCGTGCCGCATTCCGATCCCCAGCCACCGCTATGGTCGCTTGGGCGAAGCTACTCCACGAGGAGCCCTCGTTCTATTCCAGTGTCCAGCAGCTCGGCTCGGCTATTCTCACGTCTGGCCTTCGTGAACAAGCAGACGGTCTGCTGCCTGTCGTTGCGACGGTCCTCTCACGTCCTGATCGGCCTCATCGTCTTCGAGAGGCGCTTGTTCGCTTGGGTGCACCGGCGCGCGACGACTGGAAGCTGCCAGGCATGGGATTCCCACTCGCGTCGGAGTTCCGAAGGAACCTACACTGGAGAGGTTTCAAACCCGATACGCATGTGAAGCGCCTGCTCGGCCTCTGGCTGCAGGATCAGATGCCGAGCTTCGCGCTGCGAGCTGCTGAGCTCGCCACCCTTGTTGGTGTTGGCGATGCCGAGGCTCGCAAGAACATTCAATACAGCCTCGCCGGGCTGTCCATTACGCCGCCGGGTGAGTCCCCGTCCAAGATCGACAACCTCGTATGGCTCATTGGCGCGAACATCGAGACCAAAAACCGTACTAGCGGCCGCAGCTACTTGAAACACGCCTAGCGCCTGCACCTCGCTTGCACGCAATGGCCGCCCCCGCGAACTCGCCACCGGCAATATGTTCGGCTCACTGCAGGTTTTGGTCGCCAGCAATACTCATCCCTCGATCGGACTCCAGGCGGCCGCGACTCTCTCTCGATGGCAATCCTGTCAGGGTCGACTATCCGACAGGGCTCGCTCGAACCACCACGCCGTCCCGATGCAGCACGTCCTCCTCCGCCGCCGCGGCCAGAGCACCCTCAAGGCGAGGTCGGACCTGCGACGCAAGCCGGGTGATCCCGAATGCCCGAGCAGTTTCCCTCAGCAGCGACTCCTCATCGATACCGTGGCCGGCTCGTGCAATATCCACCATGGCGTTTCGGAGCTCTTCGTACGGGATGCCGGCAATGTCCCTCTTCCCGCCAAGTTCTGGGACACGGAAGTCACTGAAAGTATCCGGCGACACCTCCGCAGACCAGAACACGATGTCGCCACTAGCTGCCCGCCGTGAGGAATGCCCTTGCAGGTAACCGAGAAGTTGGAGTCGACGGCTCCCCCGGACCCGCGAGAGGTTGAACCGAGCGGCGAGGACATGGATCAACCGCTCGATGAGGATCGGCGCCTCTGCCTCGATGATCCGATCGATCTCCCGACCGACGATGGCCCGCGCCCGTGGAGTCTCGAGATCGAGGATGCCCGGATCGTAGACAGGTCGCTCGTCAGCCGGCCGGAACAGCGGTCGATTGCTTGTGCCGCCTACGGGCACGTCAGGCCGGGGTGCAGTCTCCGCAGATTCGGTCACCCCGGCGGTCGTAATACCGCGTACCGGCGACAACGCGGGGCCCTCGGACGGAACAGACGGAACCGCCTCGATCGGCTTCTTCGCCGACTCCTCCGCCGGCTGAGATTGGCCGGCCTGTTGAACAGCGCTCTTGATCGACGCGATCACAGACTCGCGGTCACGCAACCAGGTCGGGAACCAGACACGTTCGATCGCCGGCCAGCCCATATTCGTCAGCACAGCCTGCGGAAGAGTCTCACGGTCACCGACGCTCGTTCGCGCTGCCCACCCCGGCCCGTCCAGCAGCAACGCTACCCACGTCTCCGCGCCCGGCTCACGAACAGCAAGATCGACAACGAAATCGGACAGGCCGACGTTCTGCCGTACGTCCAACCCGCTCGCTCGAAGCGACGCCACGACATCTTCGAGATGTTTGTCGACCGTGGCCCGCTGTGACACCACCGCGGTCGTGCCACCGGACGCCGCCTGGAGTAGATAGTCCTTCAGATCCCGTAGCCCCTGGGAATTCGAGTTGCTCAGATCGAGTCGCCTCGGATCGAAGGAAGCGATCATCACGACGCGCTCCTTGGCGCGCGTAATGGCGACGTTCAACCGGCGCTCGCCACCGCTTCTCGTCAACGGACCCCAGTTGAGCGGCACGTGTCCCTTTTCGTCCTCGGAGAACGCGAGGCTGAAGAGGATCACATCCCGCTCGTCACCCTGGACATTCTCCAGATTCTTGACGAAGAGCGGCTCACTGTCACGCTGTAGTTGTTGAGCGATCAGCGGATCATCGTCGGACTCCAACAGGTCCAAGATCAAGTCCCGCTGCTGACTGTTGAAGGTGACGACGCCGATGGTCGACTCGCCGGCGCCCGACAGCGTACGGATTTCCTCGATGATCGCCGAAGCTTCGGCCCGGTTGACTCGTGCTGCGCGGGCGCTGCCGCCCTCCCAGGTCCCGTTCACCTGACGAAGCTCGATCGCGGCGCTGCCTCCCGACGTCGGTGGTGCCGGGAAGCTCGACAACCTGCCCTCGTAGTAGTGCATGTTCGAGAAGGCGATCAGCGACTCGTCCTTGCTCCGGTAGTGCCAGGAGAGCAGCTTCCGCGGTAGCTCGGACTCGACGGCCTCACTGAGGATCGATTCCAGATCGGCAGGCACGAGCACCGACTCGGCTTCCTGATCGTCATCTCGATCTTCACCGGCAGCGGCAAACATCGATGTCGGCGGCATCTGCTTCGAATCACCGACGATCACAGCTGCCTTCCCCCGGCCGATCGCCCCGATCGATTCCGGCACCCGGATCTGGGATGCCTCGTCGAAGACGACAATGTCGAAGTCCGCGGTCGCAGGCAGGAATCTGGCCACCGAGTGCGGGCTCATCAGCAGGCAAGGCGTGACCTCGGTGATCAAAGATCCGAAGTCGTGCAGCAGTCTGCGAACAGAGCGTCCACCGCGTCGACGACCAAGCTCTGAGCGCAGTTGTTGCACCTCGCCCATGCGTGCACTCGGGTCGAAGCTCCGCGAAGCGATCACCCGCGACCGCAGCTCGTTCGGCATCCTTCCTCGCACGTCGGAGGCCCGGCGTGCGAAGTTCTGGATCCGGCGACCATGGTCAGCTTCGTCGAAACCGGTCAGACCGCCCGTGGTCAGTCGCTCGTCGAGGACGGCCATGGCGACCCCGATCCTCAACTGTGGCTCGAGGTCGAGCGGATCGATCGTGCCGGACATCGCTCGCCGTACAAGATCATCGATGCCCAGCTGACTGACCCGATCCAGGCTCTGACGCAACCTGGCCCACCTCCGCACGCCGATGAACGCGGTGCCTTGGGCGTCCGCCCGCCAGGAATCCAGGTCAGCTCGGACCGCCGCCGAACGATCGCGCCCAGCAAGCCATCCACCGATCGTCGCGGTGTTGGAATTCAGCGTGGTCGCAATATCCGCCCATGCATCGCGGTAGGCACGCAAGGCATCCGCGGCGCCGGCTGTCGGGCGGCGTTCCCGGAGGGTGGCCTCCGTCGTCGCGTCGAGATCCCGAACCTGGTCCGGGCCCGAGGGAAGACCTGCAAAGACACTCCTGATTCTCGCCGCGGTCTGAAGACCGGCGACGGTCGCCTCGAGCCATCGAACATCGCGTTCGTCGAAGCCGGTCCAGCCTGCACGCGGATTGATCAGCGGCAGCTGGCCGATGTAGCCGCGAAGTTGATCATCGGCAGCGCGGACGGCGATCACGTTCTGGAGGGCCGAGCTGAGTTCGGACGAATCGAACTGGCGCCGCAGCACGCTCGTCAGTTCGGCCATCAACGCCTCCCGGCGCTTCCGCTTGCCGAAGAGTCGGCGGTCGATCGCCTGTGATCGTGCGAGCAGACTGTCCAGGTCAAGTTGCAGAGCGGCCGGTGTGAAGCTTCCGAGTCTTTGGTCTTGCTCGGCGAGAAAACTCGCGATCGCGGCACGTCGCCGGCCCGCCTCGTCAACCCATCGCGCATCGACCACACCTGCCGCAACACCGGTCGGCCACGCCCATCCGGAGTCGGTGCTGTCGAACCACACTGCGAGTGCAGAGAAGTCGTCGTGCTCGAGCAGTCGGGCTGCCAGCCGCCCGGCATCGCTGTTGGCGAGGCTCTGGTCGGCGCGGTCAAGTCGCGCAATCGCGTCGGCGAGGCGAGGGCCGTCGAGCTTCTCGGGATCCAGCGCACCGGACAGGCGCCACGGCGATTCGGCGGGTGGAATCCCAAGATCAAACAGATTGGAGCTGAGCTCCTGCGCGGTGTTGTAGAGCTCCGGCAGATCGACGTCCCCGAGCACGACCGATCGCGGCACCTCCACGGCGGTCTGCTCGTCAGCGCCCAACTCGGCCTGCTCGAGCATGAGTTGCCGGGCATCCCATGCGGAGAGCCCGACCGGCCCTGGCTGGTGGAGCTGCACGGGATAGCGGGCCAGGCTTTCTGTCGCCGTCGCGTACGACGACTGCAGCGGCTCCCAGCCGGTCTCCGACGCTGCGTGTTCGTCAAGCGCGGCTCTGAGTTGATCACGCACCGCAGCCACGGTCTGCGTCCGTCCATGCACATCGAGGCTGAAAACCCCGAGGCCTACGGAGTCCAGCCGTCGCCGTACGACATCCAAGGCGGCCGACTTCTCGGCGACGAAGAGCACCTTCTTGCCCATGGCCATCGAGTTAGCGATCAGGTTGGTGATCGTCTGCGACTTGCCGGTGCCGGGCGGTCCCTCGAGGATGAATGTCTTGCCGGCAGCGGCCCAGCGCACGGCGTCGATCTGGGAACCATCGGCCGGGATCGGAAGGAAGGTCCTCGCCTCGTCCTGTGGCTGTGGGTCGGGAACCGCGATTCCGTCCTGGAACGTGCCGCCCGGATTCTCGACCAGATGCTTCACGGCTGGGCGCTTGATGAATTCGCGCCAGTTCGTGCGCAGATCCTGCCACATCTCAAGCGTGGAGAATTGAAGCAGTGCGAGATAGGCGGTTTCCTCGACGTGGAAGCCGACAGTGTTGCGGGCACGCAGGATCGCCGTGCGGATCGCACCGAGTGCTCCGGCGACATCGATCCCGGACTCGTCCGTCTCGGGAATCTCCAACTCCGGGATGTCGAGGCCGTACGACACTTTGAGCTTCTCGATCAAGCAGTAGTTCGGTACGCGCTCCCGCGAGTCGTCGATCTCGATGGAGAAGGGCACGACACCTCGGCCGCCGGTCAGCTTGATCGGGACGAGAAACAGTGGCGCGGATCCTTTCCGCCCGCCGTCCGTCCACTCCAGCGCTCCCAAAGTCAGATAGAGGTTGTCCGACCCCGTCTCCTCGACGGCAGTCTTCGATCGCCGCGCCAAGGACTTCAAACGCCGTTGATACTCACGTTCGGGGACAGCGACAAAGAGCCTGCCCTCCTGCTCCAAGATCGTTCGAATGGCCTCGGGCTCGATGTCGGCAGCAGTACGAGCGCCTTGGGCGCGGTGGATCTTCTCGATCTCGTCGTGGGCGACCAGGCGGAGCGAGGTGCCGTCGGCGATCTTGTCCTCGAACATCCCGAGCGTTCCGTTCGGAATGTGAATTCCGATGGTGGAGGCGTTCTTCCGGCGGAGCAGCGGGTTCGCGTACGACATGTCCAGCAAGGCGCGCTCCCAGCGTTGCACGCGGGGCGGCGTGTCCCGGAGGGCCGGCTCGACGCGGGTTCTCGGCTCCGTACGGGCCGGGGTGCGGTTGGAGGGCTGCCAGGTGGCATCCCGCACGACCTCGATGATCCGGGTGTCGCCTTCCAGCCGGATGGTCGGCAACGGACGGACCCGGTGGTGCGCGGCGTGCACGTCGAGCAGCATCCGGAGCTTTCCAAGATCAGCGGACCACCAGTGGGTGGTGTTGTCCCTGGCCTGATCGAACGAGACACCAGGCTGGCAGACGGCCGTCGTCTCCACGGCGTCGAAGAAGTCGGAGTCGACAATCGTGATCACCGTGGGCTCGTCGTGGATGACGACCGACGGAAGTTGATCTTCTTCGGTCAGGTAGCCCGTGAAGGCGTGCCCGTCGAAGACGGCGAGCACTGGGTGGATGCCGGCCTGCTCAAGCGCCGCAGCGTACGTGCAGGCCAGGTCCAAGCAGGTGCCCAGGCCGTCCTGGAGAACCTGCGCATGGGTGCGGATCCGTTGGCCGGTTCCCTCGAAGGACGCGGGCGGCTCGATGTAGGTGATCCGTCGTGCAGCGAGTGCATCGTAGATCGCCCCGGCCATCTCCTGGACTCGGCCGGGGCCGGCCTGATATCCCTCCAGGGACGACGAATTGGTCCGCTCACCGAGGATCCTGCTCGCCTCTTTGAGCAGGTCCTGGATCGCCGGGTCGTTGGGCCGTACGAAGGCGGCTAGCGACTCGGGAACTGCGGTAGCCCACCACTCCTCGGCTGTCAGCAGCCGGATCGGACCCGTAGCGACGTAGTCGGCCTCGTTGGCAGTCACCGTGAGCCTGATGGTTGTGGTAACCGCTTCGTCGAGTGCGAGGAACACTGACGGACTCAGACGCATCGCCAGCTCGGTCCCCTGGGCGATGTAGGTCTGATCGGGACCGACCACGACGCCCTCGAGAGCCAACGGCACGCCCAGGGCAAGGTCAACAGCGGTCACCGGTGGATCGATGGCGATCTCCAAGGCGTCCAGCTGAAGATCGTGATCTCCCGGGTTGAAGATCTCGATCGACCGGATGGGTGAGACGTTGTTGTGGGTCAGCGCGAGGTTCACCGCCTCCTGGTACAGAACGGTGATCCGGGCACCATCGACCAGAGCGGTCAGCGCCCGAGTACCGCGAGGCGTCTCGACCGGGAACGGCTCTGCCGCCTCAGGTGGAGTCGGTACTCCCTCGACCTGCTCCGCATCGCCGCCGTCAGCCGGTTCGTCGACGACCGCGCGTCGGGGCACCGTCACAGGCTCCTCCGGCTGCCGGACGGGCTCGTCGGCCAGGCGCAGGTCCACCAGGATCGGGACATCGAGCTGGAGCGACTCGGCCAGCAGCATCACGGTGTCGAGGGCACGGTCCGCTTGCCGCTGGCTGATCTCGGTGGTGTGGGCAGCCCTGTTCGCGGCCTGGATCAGCTCCTCGAGCCATGCGCGCTGGGACGCATCGATGTCGGTGAAGGCCACCCGCTCGTACCGGATCATCTGCATCAGCAGCCGGGGGTCAGCCAGATTGAGCTTAAAGGGGCGGCCTCGTCGATCGGATTCCTTCGCCTCGTAGAGCGCGACCCAGTTGTGGCCCTCGATCGCCGCGGCCATGCGGGCCTCAATGTACGGACGCAGGGCCGCTGCAAGCGCGTCAAGCCCTCTGCCCTGGCGTTCCTTAGCCGTGAGATCCACGCCCGCTATCCCTTCATTGCCATTTCTGGCTCTCTGCTGCGCACCCGCCTGTCACGGCGTCCGTGCCGTATCCGCATGGATGCCGTATTGGTCTTATCACCCGGCGCTGACGCCGTGGAGAAAACTCACAAAGTCGGCTGGTCATTTCGAACTCTGGACACATCGGGCATCCCGGCCCCCGTCAGCGTGACCGATCGCCAGTTTCCCAGCGCCCAAATTGATCGCAGCCGTGCGGTCACCCGAGCCATTCCGGCGGGGCCCTGCTCGCCCTGAATGTCAAGGATGAGATGGGCGTTCGAGGTTGACGTGCCCACGCGCTGGAGTAGTCGGCCAAATGTTTGCGGCCCGGAGACGTCCGGCCAGGCGGCCTCCGGCAGTCGGAGGTAGAACTCGCCGGAGCGCCGGCGAACGACCGCTGCGACAGCCGCGATGTACGCGTCGGAGCAGTTGGGCCCGACGACGGGGACCACATCCAGGCCCATCGCCTCTGCCTGAGCGATCAGCGGCACGAGAGGCTGCCGGCCGCCCGGTTTCGTCCTACCGGACGGCCGGCTGAACGTGTCGTTCGCTGCCTTCACCACAAGGACCGGAACGCCATGACCATGATCGGGGGTGTTCATGGGCGGTCAGCCGATCCGATGCCAGGTGCCGCAGCCATCGGACTCGAATGTGTACGCCTGGGAAGTGATTCGGATCACCACGGGCGCGCCCTGGGACACCTGTTGATCAAGGATGTCGCCCGACTCGGTCTCCGTGTCGGCATAACAGAGATCACCCGCGCCTCCGGACGACTTGTAGTTCCCGGTTTTGATCTCGTCACCGACCCCGTAGGTCCCATCGCCGATCGTGCCGCCGGACCCACCATCGCCATGGTCATGCTGGGCCTTCGGTTCGCCGTGACGGTGACCGTCTTCGTCGGAGCAGGCTTCGGCTTGGCTGTCACGGTCCGGGTTGCCGTTACGGTCTGCTCGGATGTGGCGGTGACCGTCGGGTGCTCCTGCTCGCTCTCGATGAGCAGAAGGAATAGACGGCTATGCAACCGAACCAGCCCCCACCGGGCTATCCAGTCGTATTCAACCAGCCCGCACTTGGAGCGCTACTGGGATTCGACCCGTACGCGAAGCCTTTCAGATTCGACGGCGGCGCGGGGGCGTACCTGGGTATCAGCATCCTGGCCGCGATCCTCACGTTCTTCACGCTCGGGATCGCCTATCCCTGGGCCGTTTTGCATGCGGCACCGGTGGAAGTCCCAGCACACGCTGGTCTTCGGGCGACGCGTCCAATTCACGGGTACTGGCATCGGGCTCTTCGGGAGCTGGATCAAGTGGTTCCTGCTGTGCATCATCACGATCGGCATCTACAGCTCTTGGGTTGCCCCTCGGCTGACCCGTTGGATCACTGAGCACCAGAACTTCGGGTGATGGAGAGCATCAAGTCTCAGCCCGGGAGCCCTACGCAATCCTTCAAGTTCTAGCCTGAGCTCAGCAAGACCGAGGCTGAGGCTCCGCCGACCAATCGGCGTGCGACCTGATTCGCTGGCTGGATGTCGTCCGGCAGATGAATCGAGAAAAGTGCGATCTTGTCCTGCCCTGCGTGGTCCAGCACCTCGGAGTCGAACCCGCCTCGGGAGAAGACCAACAGCATCCGCGCTTCGCCAAGGGCCATGCTCATCTGAAGCAGGTCGACGACTCCCAAAGGTCGCTGCAGATACTTGACCCGGGCAACCGCACCGCGTGCGTAAACGTCGACGTGCCCATCCCGAGCTTTGACGATGTCGACGCCAGAAAGCCGGAGGCGGCTGATCATGTAGAGCGCAGCCTGATGCCGGGCCTCCGGCCAATCGGCACTGTCGTCGTCCTCATCAGCCCATAGATAGGTCGTAAGCCACTCGCCCCGCAGGCGCACTTCATCCTTGACAGCACTCAGTGCCTGTCGGGCTCCGACCAGTGGTCGCCCGGTGGTCCGCAAGAGCTCAGCAGCGCGGTCCGACAGCGACCGGACTTGCGACAACGTCAGATCCTTGGACACGTCGCCGTATCTCGTCTGGAGCGCGTCGAAGCGCTCCGCCGTGTCTGGCACACCGGGGACGTCAGGATCCGCCCCTTGCGCAGCGACAAGCAACAAGTCCCTGAGCCTGGTTCCGACGGTTAGCGCCTCATTGAAGCACGCGGCGAGAGTGGCACGCTCTTCCGCGCAGGGGTCTCCGCCCATAACGCTTGCAATAGTGCCCAGCGGCCGATCCACGCTTGGTGTCGGGCCCGGATGATCATCAGTTGAGTCTCAACTTCGTTGACCCAGAACCAGGCACCTGCGGGCGTGGCGATCCGAGTCCTCACTACCGAGGTCTGCCGAGCCTTCCACTCGCGAAAGCGATTCGCGTTGATGGTGTGATCCGGCTGCCAGAACTGCCACCCCGAAGGCGCCGGCGGCCAGTCGCGGGGAGGGCTCCAGCCCATCGGCGGCACCCAGCCATCGGGCGCAACGGGCCATCCCGGCGGCGCGACCCAGATTGGTGGTGCCGTCTCGAACTCCGGTTGCTTCGGCATCGACGGCATGGGCTCGAAAGACCCAATGAGGTCGACGAGTTCCGAAGCATCGTCCGGTCTCCACCAGACGGACCAACCCTGGATCGGCGTCCAATTCTGCCAGTCAGGACGGAAGTCAACTGGTGGCGCGAAGCCGGCACCAAAGTCGGGCCATCCCGGCGGCCCGTGCCAAACATGGAACATTACGCTCCGCCATCATCCATCAGTTGCCAGCACCACTTTCACGCAGTTGAGAATCGTACGATGCTTGGTCGGCCTATGTGGCGGAACTGCCAGATTCGGTCGACAGACGGATGAGATCAAGCCCTCGCGCGACATTGTGTGGACCCGACTGCCGGGCGGCACGTAAGCGAGCCACTCGCAGTGTGCTCGTCAGCCTTCACCCCGCCTACCGAGTCTCCAGCTCGAAATCCACCACCCAGAAGTCCCATCCTTGTGGCGCAATCGGCCATTCGGCTGGCGGCATCCATCCGGGTGGCGGCTCGGCACCGGGCGTCGCTGCAGGCCACCCAGGAGGGGGATTGAAACGGATTCGCGTTGGTCTCGGCGGCACGGGCTGGTGCTGCCGCGCGTGAGCGTCGGCAATTGGAGCGGCGGGGCCGCCTTCTGCGGCGCCGGTCGCGAAGCCACCGTCGGGACTCGTGATCGGGAGATCGGTAACCGGTTCCACATTCGGCCAGTCAGCACTGAGTTGGTGTGCACGTTCCGCATAGATTGTCACCTCGGCCTTGAGCCGATTCCCCGTCACCAGAGCCTGGGCCGCAGCCTGGTAGCCGAGGCTCTCGAGGAGTCGCACCGCTGGCAGAAAATCCCCGCTCATCTTCGGCGTCAACTGTCCGATCCGGCAGTCGTCGATGCGAATCTCCAACACTTCACGGCTGGATCGAGTCAGCTGCTCTGTCAGCGGATGCAGCGTGACGTAAGCCCAGCTCTGTCCCTCTGGGCGCAAGACAGGAGTGATCGCGTCCAGGTGGTTCTCCTCGCCAGTGACCTGGACCGCGCCGCCAAACGGCAGCATGACGAAGGGCGCCGTCGGCGGCGGGTTCGTGGGCAAGCAGAGATGCGGCTCCTCGAGGACGACCCGGACTCCGGCGCTGAACTCAGTCTTGTAGACACTTCGACCACGCCGATCCGTGCCGACATAGTCGTCGTATTCGTGCCCCCACACGTTACAGACGGTCTCGGGCTGCAGGTTTGCCTCGATCAACTGGTTCAAGATCGGTGCATACCTGGCAGCATCGTCCCTGGCCAGGTATCCAACCTGCTTGCCCTGCACCAGCACCATCACTGCATTCGGATCATGCTTGTTGCTCGGCTCTGGGAGCAGGATCGCGGTGGTGTCGATCGACTGGGATCCGCCGCCGGCAGGGAGCTTCGCCGGAAACAGCGAACGCAGCGAGTCCCGGTAATGAGATTCGCCCACTACATCGACCTGTGGCCAGCTGCCGTGTGACCACAATCTGAACACCGCCCGCGATTGCTGCTTCGCCACAACAACGTCTCCCTCATATCGGTCACCTGTCGATCGCTACGCTCTGAAGTAGAGCTACCAGATAATGGGATGGTCGTGTGGCGAGTTGCGCAATTAGCTCATCTATCAAAGCGGGGCCACACATGGTTGGATCAGTCAAACTGATGTCACGCCTTCACCACGGACCAGAGCGTCATCTCCTAGATTGAGCACATGACCGACGACGCCCCCATCCCCACGCCCATCGCCCGCGTCCTCGGAACCCAGCCCGCCAGCCCACTCACCTTCTGGGCTTCTCTGGTCCCCGGCAACTGGCTCCAGCTCGACGACGTCGTGATCACCGAACGCGAACTCCCCGGCCGCGGCACGATCAGCACCGCCGGCATCGTCACTCAGGTTCAGGCCCGTCATGAAGGTGCGTCGTTCGAATCCGACGTGCACCTGATCGCCGACGGGTTCCTTCCCGGCGAGGTCGTCGAGTCCGCGGAGATCACGGTCACCCGGGTCGAGCCGGAGATCTACGTCCCGCCGACACCGGGAGCTGCCGTCCGCCGGGCCGAGGCCGCGGAACGGGACGAAGCGCTCTATTTCGACTCGATGGAGCGAAAGCTGCCGATCGGCCTCGGCCGTGACGGTCGCCCGGTCTACGCCAACCTCGACTTTCTCGACGGCACCAAGGGTGCGCACATCTCGATCTCGGGCATCTCCGGCGTCGCGACTAAGACCAGCTACGCACTCTTCCTGCTGCACTCGGTGTTCACCTCCCAGGTCCTCGGCGCCAAGGCGGTCAACACCAAGGCGTTGGTCTACAGCGTCAAGGGCGAGGACCTGCTCTATCTCGACTACCCGAACACCCGGCTCACCGATGATCAGGCCGCCGAGTACGCGACCCTCGGGCTTCCGGCCGATCCCTTCAAGTCGGTGCGCGTCTTCGCTCCTCCACGTCCGGGCGATTCGGCCGGCACCCCCAATGTCACCGGTCGGGTCGGCGGCGAAGTCTCGTCCATGTTCTGGACCCTGTACGAGTTCTGCCAGAACGAGCTACTTCCCTTCTGCTTCGCCGATCCGGAAGATGATCGTGCCCAGTACACGCTGCTGATCGGCCAGGTAGCAGCCAAGCTCAAGCGCGAAGCCGTCCCGGTCGGTGACTCCGGCGCGATCAGCATCGTGGGCCAGACCGTACGATCCTGGTCGGCGCTGATCGATCTTCTGCAAGATCAACTCACCGACGACAACACCCGTTCCAACTGGACCCCTGGATCGACCGCGCTCGGCTCGGTCAACGCGTTCCTTCGCCGGCTGCATTCGGCGGTACGGCCGCTCGGGCCGCTGATCCGCGGCGACCTTGATCTTCGCGGTCGACAGCAGGTCGGCACCTCGCAGGCACAGGTCACCGTCGTCGACATCCACTCGCTCGCCGACCGCGCCCAGCGCTTCGTCGTCGGCGTGACGCTCCGGCGTCAGCTCACCGACAAGGAGGCCAGCGGCTCGGCCGACCCGCTCACCTTCATCGTCCTGGACGAGCTCAACAAGTACGCGCCGCGCGAGGGATCGCATCCGATCAAGGAAATCCTGCTCGACGTGGCCGAACGCGGCCGCTCGCTCGGCGTGATCTTGATCGGCGCGCAGCAGACGGCCTCCGAGGTCGAACGCCGGATCGTTGCCAACTGCGCCATCCGCGTCGCGGGCCGGCTGGATGCCGCCGAGGCGTCCCGGCCCGAGTACGGCTACCTTCCGCAGACGCACCGGCAGCGAGCGCTGCTGGCCAAGCCCGGTTCGATGTTCGTCTCCCAGCCGGACCTTCCGGTGCCGCTTGCGGTGGAATTTCCCTTCCCTGCTTGGGCGACCCGCGTCGCCGAAGCCGGGACGCCGCCAGTCTCCGCCCTTCGGCAAGCTCAGGGATCGTCGGGAGCTCAGGGATCGTCCAGATCCAACGATCCGTTTGCTCGCGTGGCGCCCAAGCCTGCCGACGACAATCCGCCGCCGTTCTGATCGTACGATCCAGAAAGAGATCTCGTGCGCATTCTCCATACCGCCGACTGGCATGTCGGCAAGGTGCTCAAGGGCCGGCCGCGGCTCGACGAGCACGATGCGGTCCTACGCGATATCGTTCGCGTCGCCCATGACGAGGACGTCGACGTCGTCCTGGTCGCCGGTGACCTGTTCGACACCTCGGCTCCGACTCCGGACGCACAACGACTGGTGATGCGTACGCTGCTTGAACTCCACCACGATGGACGCCAGGTGATTGCCGAGGCCGGCAACCACGACAATCCGCGCCAGCTCGACGTCTTCCGTCCGGTGATGGGCGAACTGGGCATCACGATCGTCGGCGCTCCGGTGCGACCGGACGACGGCGGACAGCTCACGATCAAGACCCGAAGCGGAGAGGAGGCCCGGATTGCGATCCTGCCCTTCATCTCCCAGCGCAACGCGATCACCGCGAGCCAGGCGATCACTCGCACTGAGGCCGAGATCAACCGGGACTACTCCGACAACATCAAGCGGATGATCGACGCGCTGACCGCTGGCTTCGGCTCCGGTCGCGCGGTCAACCTCTTCATGACCCACGCGATGCTCTATGGCGGGTCAAAGGGCGGTGGCGAACGGGGCTCCCAGACGATCTTCGAATATGCCCTGCCGGCAACGCACTTCCCCAGCTACCTGCACTATGCGGCGCTCGGCCATTTGCACCGACGCCAGCAGATCGCCGGACCGGCACCGCTGCACTACTCAGGCTCACCGCTGCAGATCGACTTCGGCGAAGGCGAGAACACGTCGGTCGCCGTGATCATCGAGGTCACCGCCGACACCCCAGCCAAGACCAAGGACGTCGAGATCACCGGCGGACGACGGCTCCGTACGGTCCGGGGCACGCTGGCCGATCTGGAGAATCTGACCGTGGGTGACACCGACTGGTTACGCGTGATCATCTCCGAGAAGCCGCGGGCCGGCCTGGCCGACGATGTACGAGAGCTGCTGCCCGGGACGCTCGAAGTGCGCATCGACCCCGAGTTCAGCAGGCCTGCCGGTGCGGCCAACAGTTCGCAACGCATCGGGCGCAGTCCGGTCGAGTTGTTCACCGACTACCTCACGTCCCAGAACCGCGGGGATGTCGACAGGCTGACCCGCCGGTTCGCCGAACTCCTCGACGAGGTCCAGGGAGCTGGTGCCTGATGCGACCGATGCGCCTTGATATCGAAGGCTTCGGCACCTTCCGTGATCCTGTCAGCCTGGACTTCACCGACACCGACTACTTCGCACTGGTCGGTCCGACCGGATCGGGCAAGACGACCGTCATCGACGCGATCTGCTTTGCCCTGTACGGCGCCGCTCCGCGTTGGCCGCGGCGCAACCAGGTCTCACTGGCGATGGCGCCCTCGACCAGCTTCACCCGGGTCTCGCTGATCTTCGAGGTGGGCGGCAGGCAATACGCCGCCGTCCGAGCTCTGAGTAAGTCGGCGCGCGGGCAGGTGACTACCAAGCAGACCCGGTTAATCACATTGCCGGCCGAGATCGATCTCACCGGTGATCTTGGTGGGCTGCTCGGCGAGGAACTCGAGTCGATCGCAGAGACTCCGGCCGACATGGAGGCCGGCGTCGAGCGGATCCTTGGCCTCAGCTACGAACACTTCACGCAAAGCGTTGTGTTGCCGCAGGGCGGGTTCGCCAAGTTCTTGCACGCGGAGAAGCGCGAGCGCCAGGACCTGCTGGTCTCACTGCTCGGGCTCGGTGTGTACGAACGAGTGATGCAGTTGGCCAACCGGAAGTCCGACGAAGCGCGCACCACGGCATCGCTTCTTCGCGGAGAACTGGATCAGTACGCCGATGCCACCGAAGCCGCCGAGGAGTCGGCCGCTGACCGGCTGCGTACGCTTACCGATTTCCATGATCAACTCCAGGATCTGCTCGCGCCATGGAAGATCACTACGGCTGACCTTGAAACCGCCAGGACGAAGGTGTCCGACCAGGCGGCCGATCTTCAAGCGCTCAACTCCATCAGCACGCCAACGGGCCTCGACTCGCTGGCTGTCGAGAGAGAGGAGGCCGCCGCCACCTGCGCCGAATCTGCCGATGCGGTCGCGGCTGCCGAGAAAGCAGAACTCGAAGCGGAACAGGCGATCTCTGACGCAGGCCAGCCGTCGACGTGGCAGCAATTGATCAAGACCCACGACGAGTTCGACGCTACGCGGAAGCAGCAAGCTGTCGCCACGGCAGCTGTGGCCGAAGCTGTCGGCGCCCTCGACCAGGCGACGTCCGAGTGCGAGCACGCAACCCAAGTGCTGAAGCAGTCCCGGACGGCCCTGGAGGAGATCAGGATTGCCCACGCCGCCGATGATCTTGCCCAACACTTGGTTGCCGGCGACGAATGTCCCGTCTGCCGCCAGGTTGTGGCGACGATTCCCGACCGGCCGCCCCATCAGGGGCTTGCCGCGTCACGCGCCGCGCTTGACCGGGCCGAGGAGGCCATGAAGACAGCAGACGCGGCCCGATCGGCTGCTGAGCGGGGGCATGATCGCGCCGTCGCAGAAGAGGAACGGCTCGCCAAGACCCTGGCGGAGTTGGAAACGTCACTGGCTGGTCGGCCTGATGCGGCAGCCGCAGCTGCGGCGTACGAGAGAGCGACGGAGGCGGAGACCCGCTGTACCGTTGCGCGTCAGGTCGCCCGTACGGCTCGCGAAACCCAGCGGAAGGCCGATGATCGGGCCAAGGTTGTCGAGCAACGCTGGCATGACGTGGGTCGTAGCCTGATGATCGCTCGGGAGACCGTGGCTCGGCTCACGCCCCCAGCGACTATTGGTGATCATGTGGCCGATTGGTCATCGCTTGCTTCGTGGGCTGCCGGGAAGATCACCGAACTGACAGCCGCGGCCGCAGATTCGCTTGCGGCCAGGGAGACCGCAGCTTCCCGCGAACTCGAGCAGCGCGCAGTCGTCGGCCGGGCACTGGACGACCATGATCTCGCGGCTCCGGCTGACTTCACCGAGAATGCCGTCCTGACCACCGTCGTCAGAGCAGTGGAACGAGCCCAGAACGCTCTCGACCGAATCAAGGAGCGCCGCGGCCTAGCCGAAGCACTCGAGAAGCGAATCGGTGATCAAGAGGAATCGGAGCAGCTGCACAAGGAGCTGGGCAATCTGCTCAACGCCCGCAACTTCGAACGGTGGATGGTCGAGGAAGCCCTCCGGGCGATGATGATCGAAGCATCGGAGACGCTGACCGAGTTGTCGGGCGGCCAGTTCGAGCTCACGCTGGACAACAAGCAGGACATCCTGGTGATCGATCACAACGACGCAAGCAGTCAACGGCCAGTGCAGACCCTGTCCGGCGGCGAGACCTTCCAGGCCTCCCTGGCGCTGGCGCTGGCCCTCAGTTCACAGATCGCCGCACTGTCGCCCAACACCGGCCAGCTCGACACCATCCTGCTGGACGAAGGCTTCGGCACACTGGACCCGTCGACTCTCGACATCGTCGCCAGCACGCTGGAACAGCTGGCCGGCGGCGGCGAGCGTACGGTCGGGCTCGTCACTCACGTCGCGGCCCTCGCCGAACGGGTACCGGTCCGATTCGAGGTGCGCCGGGAAGGTTCCCGATCATCGGTAGAGAAGGTCTGGGCATGACTGCCCGGGTCTGGGTCGATCCGTGGGACCCGTCCTTCGGCACCTCCCTTGGCGACGGCGCCCTCGACGAGTCCGCCGCCAAACTCACTCTTGATCTTGAAACGCCACCAGAGTCTTGGGCGCCCGTGAATCCAGCCGCAGACGGTTGGCGGCCATCAGAGTTGTTGATCATCGATGGCGTACGGCGGATCGACGCTCGGGTCTGGTTCAGCGACGATGATCATCCTGCCGCCGTCCTCGGTATCGCAGCAAGCGTTGCCGCCGGAGTGGTCCGGATCGACGGGCACGCGCGAGTTGCCGAGACACGGGTCGGGCGCGGGATCTTCACAAGCTTTCCCGGAGCCGACGAGGTCAGGACGCCCATCGCAGAATATCCGGTCATCCACACGGCAGGAGGCGACTTCGAGGACCTCCAGATCGGCGTACAGCAACGGATGGGCGAACTCGAAGTCGAGGCCGCATCCGCCAGTCGGGCGCGCGAGGACGATCTGATGATCATGGACGGACCCCTCTTCGGCCGTACGACGATCCCCCGTGCCCTGGGCTACATCAAGAGCCACCGCGCGTCGTACCTGCCGCCGGAACTGAACGAGATCATCGTCAGACTCCAGGCAGGCCAGCGGACTCCGGTCTTCACCATCGGTACGACCTGGTCGCGGCACACCTGGTATCTACGCCTTCCGACCACCTCAACCTCGCCCTGGGCCGGGATCGTACGCTGTGAGGCCGCCGAGTCGCTGTCTCGCGCGGAGGTCTTGCGGCTTGCCGACACCTCAGCGACCGTGCTTCCGCCATTCGCCTCGGAGCCGTACAAAGACTCGCGAGCGCCTCAGAATCTGGTTCCGATCGGTGGCCTGGAAAGGGCGCTGCGGCATCGTCTCGGGGACCCGACGAAGCTGCATCGGGCGCTGACCGCTGCAACCGCCAAGTCCTGATCCATTGGCCGGCCCCGGTGATGGAATGTCACCCGAGGCTCGGCGACAGTTACGGGTCAGTCGGCTCGGCAACCACGACGCCGGGAAGTTGGCCGAAACGCGCACGCACGTCGCGCGAGACCACCTGGCGGCCGGATTGTCGGGCGTGAGCGGCGATGATGAGGTCTTGTGCGCCTCGGGTCGTGCCAGTACGCCGCACATGGTCGAGTAGGACTGCGTGTTCGAGCGCCGTTGTGCGCGTGTAGGGCAAGACTTCGACAACGGAAACCACGGCGTCGACGAACGTCGCCCGAGCCGACCGTCGCTCGGTGTCAGCAGCGAGCACGCCGTGCCGCAATTCCGCCAGCGTCACTGCGGCGATTGCCACATCGGTGCTGCCCGGAAACGGCATGCCCCGGCTGCGCCGCCGCTCTAGGTCGATGAGGAAAGTCGTGTCGAGGATCAGTCGAGCCACGGATCACTCGGCATCGTCAGAAGGCGGTTGGCGCCGAGAGCGTCGCGTTCGAAGTCAAGATCAAGGGCCGGGACATCGTCCAGGGCATCCTGGAGAGACTCAAGCGTGTGCGTGCCTGCAGGGACGATCCGAGCGACTTCTCTGCCGTCCCGCACAACGACATACTCCTCGCCATCATGCTCGACACGATCCAGTAGCGCCGCGAATCCTCGCGATGCTTCGCGCGCAGTCACCCTGGGCATAGTCCAAGGGTACGCCTTACTGTCAGACATGTCAGACGACCCTGCTTCCAGGTCGAGGTGACCTGGTGGTCTGGGGTCGATGACCGCCGCGCCCAAGACCCGCGCGTAGACCAACACCTGCCGAGCCAATTGGACGTGAGGTTGACAGAGGCACCTGTCCGGCAAAGGCCAAGGCGATTGCCCGCTTCGCGGCCAACTCTGCCTGCCGGGCTAACTCATTGCCGCCCCGACCGGACCTCCGCATGCCGAACACGCCGAGGCCCGGCTGAAGATCATCGGGGTGACGATGTAGCCGAGCCAGCACGTGCTCGTAGATGTTGCCCGGACCGCGCCGCGGGCGTACTGCGATCAACTCCCGTCGCGGCGGTCCTCCAGCGCACTCCGGCGGCATCTCCCGGAAGACCAGGCGGTAATCGGGCCGTCGATGTGGGTCAGACTGGATGTAACACGTCACAGAGTCCCGAAGATCACCTTTGCCTGGCTCGTAGCCCAGGGCGTGATAGCCATTAGCCTCGCCGGATTGCAAGCCCGTGATCTCCCGGTCGACCTTGAGGAACAGGTACACGTAGTTGGCCGGGTCAGTCTCCGCGAGGCGCTGAATCCGCAGTAGATCCAGCTCTACCTGGGGCGGCCGGAGGAGCTCGTACACGACGGCTCACTCACCGGGCAGCTTGCCGTACTTCTTCCGGGCTATCTCGAGCGCCTCATCCGACAATCGGTGCTCAGCGAACCACTTCTCCGCATCGAACGGTCGACTTGTCGGCAGCGGCTGGGACACGTACGTCCGCTTGGTCGGATCGTCGTCCACCCCTTCCGGCGGATGATCATCTCCACGCAGATCGCGGTACTGCGCCGTCGACATGATCATCAGCCGCGGCTCGTCCCCATCACCCCACACCACGGGCAGGAACGACCCGGCCCGGATCTCGGCGACCATCTGCTCGAGATCCGAGGCCACCTCATCAACCGATCCGACCCGAGCACGGCGCGGGATCCGCTGCTCGCCGCCCAGCTCCTCGAATTCGTCATAGGTGAGCACGACCGCCTCCGGCCTGCTGTCGCCGAAGCTGAAGGGAAACGTGCTCGCCGAACGGAACCGCTCCAGCACCGCAGGCAGACCGCCGGCAACCTCAGCGACCGTGGGGACCTCGAACTCAGCCATGCCCCCACGCTAGGCCGCAGCGCCGCTCAACCCCGGACCTTGTCCACAGGGGTCCAGACGCTCACCGACCGCAGCGGGACCGGCAATCAATCGCCACTGTCAGTACCGACTGGCAGTCTTTCGGCATGGACGAGGCAACGGATCCCTGGGAAGACGCGCCGGCCGAGCTTGCTGGATATTGGCACGAAGGTGATGCTCGGTGGGGCAGATGGGCGTGGCAGATCCTGGCGTCAGCCGGAACCGTGCCGACGATGCTCGACGAGACGCATCCCAACTACACCGACCATCTGATCACCGCTGCCGCGCTGGTACATCTGGGCAACAGCTTCACGGTGTGCGAAAGCATCGACGACCTGGAACCGCCCGAGCTCAGCGAGTTGATCAGTGACATCGCGTTGGGTCGCCATGCCGAGCGGCTCGGGCTCCACAGCGAACACTGGCCCGAGACGAGATATGACCTCGGCGCGGTGATCGTCTGTGATCGGATGCCCACCGTTGCCAAGGCGCTGGCCCGCGAGATCGGTATGAGCCGGCTCTACGCCGACCTGTGGGCGCAGCGGATCGAGCATGGCGGCTACCCGCTCGCCGACCACCTGATGTACGACATTCTCAACTCAGTGACCTCCGACAAGATGATCGCCTGGGAGTGGCTGTCCGCACTGGCCGGGCACGTCGAGCAGTCCGATCGCTTTAGCCCGAGCCGCTGATCCCGGCTCGTTCTCCCAGATGCGAGGCTTGCACCATGTCTGATCTCATCGAGCTTCGCGACGGCATGCGGCGATTCACCGAGGAACGTGACTGGAGCCGCTTCCACGACCCGAAGTCCCTCGTTCTCGCACTGATGGGCGAAGTCGGCGAACTCGCCGAGTTGTTCCAGTGGCTGCCGGCCGAATCCGCTGCCGACAAGGCCCACGACGAACCGCTGCACACACGGGTCGAGGAAGAGATCTCGGACGTACTCCTCTACTTGGTCCGGCTCGCCGATGTGCTCGATGTTGATCTTGCCGACGCCGCAACGCGAAAGATGGAGTCATCCTCGGTTAAGCACGAGCCGGGACAGGAACCGACTCGCTACATCCTGGGCGACTGACTCTGGCCGCGCCGGTCTGTGGATAGCGACACGTCGGGCGACCGACTCCGCGCTAGCGTGAACGGCGTATATAGCGAGGGAGGATCATGACCGACAGGCAACACGATCCGAAAGGGCGGGTGCAGCCCGACTACGACGAGCTCCAGGCAAAGCGGTACGGCCGCCAGGTGCGCGATTGGATCCAGTACCGCGACGAGGTGTTAGCCGGCGACCCGGACTCTGTCGTCCCATCGGAGGCTGCGGCCGCGATCCTCGGCCTACGGCTCCAAGACTTGGTGTCCGCGATGGACGATGGCCGCCTGGGATACAAGGAGATCGATGGCGAGCGGATTATCCGCGTTGCCGACCTACAAGTTGCTTTCGAGAAGGATCAGCGCCGCCGGCAGGAATTCGCGGACGGTTGGTCCCAACTGCAAGCAAAGCTCGACTGGGACGAGTAGGCGTGGACCAGTCATCGCAGAGCGGGCCGAAACCGCCCCGGAGCGTCGTACTCCTCGACGCCAATGTGCTCTACTCCAGAGTGCTCAGCGACTACTTCGTTCAGCTCCAAGCAACAAACGTAGCGGCGGTCAAATGGAGTTCGCAGATCCTGGACGAAGTGGTGAGAAACAAGAAGAAGACCGCCACCATGCGCTGCCATGATCCCGCCGAGCTCCCTTCCCTTCTCGCTACTGCTGAGGATCTACGGAACCACGCCCGGACCAACTATCCGGAATCATTCGTCGAGCCGTCCGAGGAAGATTACGCACGATTCGCCGACCTCTACATGCCGGACCCGGATGACCGCCACGTTGTCGCTGCGGCGGTCGCTGCCCGCGCCACCTACCTGTGCACCTCCAATACCCCGGACTTCCCAGACCCGGTCATGGAGCGCGTGGGCATCGAACGCATCAAGCCCGACGCACTGCTCCATGAGCACGCCAGCCGCAGCCCACTGGCGATGGTCCAGGCCCATCAAAAAGTTGTCGGTTGGACTCGGGGCACCACGCATCGAGGGTTGTTGGAGCGGCTTCGGCGGGCACAGGCTCCCGCTACAGCCGAGACGCTGGAACGCATCCTCAAGAGTCTCGGCAACCTCGACTCTCGAGATGATCTTGCCCGGGTATACGCCTCCGCCTTGGCTGAACGCCACCGCGCCCAGATCGGATTGCTGCCTCCAACGTCCAGGCGGCCTGGCCCGGAGCAACTCCGTGTACGCCCGGCGACTGGATTCCGGGATCGGCAACGACTTGACCAGCAGCGCGGAGTCGGTGGCCGGTAACAGCTGACGATGGGAGTTGTCTGACGATGCCCACAAGACCGAAGGACCGCGCACGCGACGTCCTGCTCGGAGTTCTGTACGGCGACTGCCTCGGGGCGGCATACGAATTCCGCACCGGCCCACTGACCGGTCCGATCACGATTGGAGTCTCGACTTTCGGCCATCCCGCTGGCCGTGGAACTGACGACACGGAGACGACGGTCGCCGTTGCCCAGGGACTCGTGGATGCGGCGCGAGATCATGGATCGCCGACGAAGGCGGTCGCCGATCGACTACTGGCTTGGTTCGACAGCCGACCGCCGGATGTCGGCGGCACGACCGCGAACGGTCTGCTCAGCTATCGCGACACCGGGAATCCGAGAGCTGGTTCATCGGCTCCGAACAGCGTCGCGAACGGGTCCTTGATGCGCTCGGCGCCATTCGCGCTGATCAGCGGCGATGGCGCCGATCTCGCTGTCGATTCATCGCGCACAACTCACGCTCATCCGGAAGTGCTGGGCTGCGTACGCGTCTACATCTGGATGCTGCAGTCGCTGCTCGACGGCGCCCGCATCGATCTGGACATGATCGAAGACGTCGCCGGAGCCGACCTTGGTCTGCATCCGGGCTTGGAGCTCGATGAGATTCCGTGTGCCGGGATCGGTCACGCCATCTACGCGCTGGATCTGGCGATCTGGGCGGCAACGAAGGCCGCGAACTTCGACAGTTCGATGGAGTCGATCATCCGGCTGGGCGGCGATACCGACACCAACGGCGCGATCTGTGGCGCAGTCTTGGCTGCGCGGTTCGGCTTCCCGGAGGGATTGGGTGCTGATCTTGATCATGATCGGGTCCAGGAGCTCCGTGACCTGGCGGCCGATCTTGTGGCAATCGACGCGACGGTGTTGGAGCGGCAGTAGGTCCGTGGCGCGGTGGTCGCACCTGATCATGGTCGCGTCCGCGAGCCGCAGGGGCATGCGGGTGTGCTCGCGACGCTGTCTCAGTCGATTGCGGCTTCGGCCAATAGGCTGATCGTCCATTGGATGACGGCCCATCCCAGCGCCCAGTCGGCGTGCCCGGAGATACCCTCGGGGTCGATGGGATTGGAGTTCGCGACGGCCTGCTTCAGGGTGGCACGCGCCGACGCGTTGCTGATCTTGCTCAGGCCGGCGGTCACCGGGTTGCTGCTCACCCAGTTCACGCCGGTCTCCGCGTACGGAACGAAACTCAGGAACGCGTTGATGAACCTGACAGATTCGCCACGCGTGATGGTCACCAGCGTGCCTTCCCTGTGGTCGGCGAATCGGATCCCTACTCCGAGTACGTCATCAAGATCATCTTCGTTGTAGCTGCACCAGCAGCCAGTGATCTCCGCGTCATCGAGATAGCGAAGCCAATAGGGGAACTCGACTCCGCCCTCCTCGTGATCCTCATCAAAGGCCATGCTCACGGCGTAGTTGCCGACCATTCGGGACATGGTGTAGCCCGCTGCCCGGAGCCCATAGAGCCCCGATGCGGCGAAGTCAGCCAGCAGGTCCTGGATCGGTGGCTGGTCCGGGTCGTTGGCCCTCACAACACCGCAGGCGGCAAACCACTGGCTCACCTTGAGCAGGAACATCATGGGATGCTCGTCGGACAACAGCTCGGAGTACATGTCGCTGATCGCGTACAACTCCTCGAGTGCTTGCTGATCCTCGGTCGGCAGCTCCATGTCAGCTGACGTCACCGCTGTGGGTGGCGGCGTGACTGGTGTGCCCAGCCGGGTCGTCGGCCGGAGCTTCGGCCGGTTGTTTCTGCGTGGACCTCCCGGACGGCCTGGCCGGCGCCGGGAGTGATGCTTCGAGCGTCTCTTGGTAGTCATTGCCCCAGACAAGCGCAGCGGTCTGACAGTGCCACGAACTGCAGATCGAAACACGGGAGTTATCCACAGGCCCCTCCCGAGGTGGGCCGATTCTCTGCTTAGCTATGCGTCAACCGACTGTTGTGAGGTACGGACCTGATGCATCGACGACTGGCCGCGGCGACGACGATCTGCGCGACGCTGCTCCTGGCCGCCTGCACGCAGCACGCTCCGCAGCCGCCGCCCCCTCCGTCTCCAGGGCCGACGATGCCGTCTGATCCGCCGACGTCAGCATCACCAGCATCTTCCAATCCCACACCGGGCCGGTCTACGCCGACCACCTCAGAGCATGCGGATCTGCTGAAGGTTCAGTCGCTCTATAAGGACGAGTTTGCATCGGAGACGCAGGTCTTGAAGCACGGCGGGGCTGATCGATTGCCACTGGACATCCGCAGGCGAACCGCTGGTTCGTACCAGCAAGAGGTGCTGCAAGATTTTCGGTCCACGAAGAAGAGCCACACCCATCTAGAAGTCGGTGGCAGGCTTCTAGGAATCGCCATGGACAAGTGGTCCCCCGCCAGAGTCACATTCCAATCGTGTGAGGACTACAGCGGAGCGAAGTCAGTGGACAAGCATGGGAAGCCGGTCGATAACAAGCAAGGAGTGCGCGTAGTCCAGAAATTCACGGCGGTGAAGCATCAGGAGGCGTGGCTCTTTTCGAGCGTCACACCGAAGGTCGTGAAGGACTTTCGGAGCGCGCCCTGCGACGGAAACTGGTACTCGTGATGTATCACAAGACGTCTGCTTTCGTGGTTCTGCTTCTGGTACTGGGTGTGGCGCTCGTTGCCAAACCGAGCCCGGCTTGGGCAGGGCCCCAGATGAAGTGCATCCACTACAAGAAGTACGTAGGAAAATCGGGGCAGGTCACGGAGGTGTGCGACAAGAGCGTTCCGGTCACCAGTTCTGATAATTCCAATGGGAGCAGCGGTGGGGGCGGCTCCGATACATCTGTTTCCACGGCCCGCACAAAGTCACCGAAAGAGATCTACGACGAGAAGGTCGCGGCGATCAAGAAGAAGAACGCCGCGGCCATGGACGCGTACAAAATCGCACTCGCCCAAGCGAACGACCACTACAAAACCGGCGAATGCACCTTCACCCCCGGCGGATCGTTCAGCGGCCAGGATTGTGCTCCGACCAAGCCGAACCTGATCTCAATCCCCAAGCCGCCCAAGGGCACACCAGCACCACCACCCAACACTCCTCTGATGCCACCCGAAGAAGCGGCCTACCTGGCGATCGCCACCAAGCTCCAGATCAACGCCAGCGGAGTCGGCATCGGACCCGACCCCGACCTCAGCAAATGGAACATGGCCGTCGTCGGCCACTCCTACTGGCTCTGGGCCACCGGACCAACCCACCTCGGACCCGTCTCCGACTCCGCATCCGGCCGCACCGTCACCCTCGAAGCCAACCTCACCAAAGTCACCTTCGACATGGGCGACGGCAACACCATCACCTGCAACGGGCCCGGCACCCCCTACCCCGGCGACAAAGACGGCCTGTATTCCAAGTCGCCCACCTGCAGCTACACCTACGCCACCACCTCACGCCACCACACCGGCGGCACCTACCCCGTCCGCGCCACCACCTACTGGTCCATCACCTACACCGCCCCCGACGGCAACGGCACCATCCCCATCGTCCTCGCCACCGAACGCGACCTGAAAGTCGGCGAACTCCAAACCGTCATCACCCACTGAGTCCGTCGGGCCCGCCCGCCGACTTATCGATCGCGGCCAGATACCGCACCTTCTCCGAGTCCGAAGCGAAGCTGGCGGTGACACTGTTCCGCGCCAGCTGAACGATCTCAGCCTCCGACAGCACCGAGGCCGCGGCGATCGCACGGTAGTTGTCGTTGACATACCCACCGAAGAACGGCGGATCGTCGGAATTGACCGTGACCAACAGCCCGCGACGCAAGAACCCAGCGAGCGGATGAGCGGCCAGGTCCGGCACCACCTGGAGAGCCCGGTTCGACAGCGGACACATCGTCAACGGCACCTGCTCGTCACGGATCCGTTCGACCAACTCCGGGTCCGACATGATCATCACACCATGATCGATCCGGTCGGGTCGGCACACGTCGAGCGCCTCGCGTACATAGTCGGCCGGGCCGTCCTCGCCTGCGTGAACGGTGATCCGATAACCCCGACCGCGAGCGTTGGCGAAGTAGCGGGCAAATTTGGACGGCGGATTCCCTCGCTCGGCCGAACCCAGACCGATGCCGATGATCTGATCGCGCCACGGCTCCAAGAGACCCAACAACTCCAGACCGGACGCTTCGTCGCGATGCCGCTGCGCAGTACAGATCAGTGCACCGTCGATACCCCATTCCTGACGGGCATCCGCGATCGCCGCGAGCACCCCGTCCATCATGATCGACATCGGCACACCGGCGTCCAAGAAGGTCTGGGTACCGAAGAAGATCTCGGCTCGTACCACGTTGTCCGCGGCCGCGCGGCGGAGGTAGTCCAACGCAAGATCGTAGAAATCCTGGCCTCCGCGCAACGTCCCGGCCACCTGGAACAGGACCTGCAGGAAGTCCGGCAGCCCTTCGAACCGGTAGGCGGCAGCAAGATCATCTTCCGACGCCCACGGCAACATCACCCCGTTGCGCCGTGCGCATACGAACACCGTCGCGGGCGTCAGCGTTCCCTCCAGATGCACATGCAACTCAGCCTTGGACAGTCGGTCGATCAACGAGGCGACCTCCGGGCGTATGAGCACATCGTTCACCGTTCCTGCCGCCTTCCCGCACTTATCCACAACAAGATCTCCGCGCACCCCAACGTGCATGCCGAAACTCCTAGGCTCGCCTGACGTTACCGATGCAGGAGTGCGCCGATGTCACTGCCCGTCCAGGAGCTACCGCTCCCCCGACCCGAGCGCGCCGCTGACCGGTTGCTGATCCGACTGGCCGAGTTGATCAAGAACAGTGACACCGTCGGCGACGTCCTGGCTGCCAGTCCCGGTCCGCGTCTCGACCTCGTCCTGGAGACCTTCACGCCGGGGCGACGATCCTATTCAGCGAGACTCTCGCCAGGATGGAGCGCGACAGTCACCCTCCGTGAGAAACATCCGTTCGGACCTCGACTGGTGCTGGACATCCACGGTTCGCCCGGTGCTGAGAGCTTCAGCGACATCTGCCAGATCGCCGCCAGCCGGTTCATCGCCATCCTGGCGCGTGCCGGATTTTCCAACTGCGTCGTTTACGGTGAGCACAACCGTCGACTCGGTTATGCGCTGCAGCGCGGTACCTTCGGGGTCGAGCTAACCACCTTCGGGGACCGGCGCTGGATCCGATCGGTGCTGGTGCGATGACCGCGTACACACCGAGCACGCACCCATCGCGGCGGGCGCAGAACCTGCTGCACCGATTCGCCCGGCATCCGAGCGTCGGAGACGACGCGGCGGCCACGCTGGAGCAGGTCCTGTCCGCGTCGCCGTTGCTGACGTCCCAGCTCAACCAGGCTGTACGTCATGGTGATCTCCGCGCGTTCGACCTGCTTGAGCCGGGCAGCCACGCAGGTGGCGTCTTCGACGGCGACACCGGAGTGATCAGCATTCCACTCGGCCTGCTGACGCGCCGGGGCGAGCCGGAAATCGCCTTCATTCTCGGCCATGAGTTGCAGCACGCCGTCAGCAGTGCCGAGGCGCAGCGGCGCGTGGCGCGCTTCTTCGAGTCGGCCGAGTGGGCTGCTACCCACGACTTCGACTACACGCGGGCGATCCGCGACCATCTCGACTGGCACCGCAGCGACGAGGCCGCCGCCCACCTCGCCGGCTGGAACGGATTGGTCGACTGGATCGGTCACTACCTCCCCGACCCGACACTGGAGGATGTCGTGCTGGCGACCCGATTCCGCGCCGGCGACTTCGTCGAACTGGGAGACGGCTCGTTCGTGATCAAGCCGTTGCTGTCCGCACGACCGGACCTGCGCTTCGACCTGACCGACAGCAACATCGCTGCGATGTCGACCTACTACTTCGATCACCGCCCGTCCGAGATGCAGCTCGGCGCCCTCGGGACCTCGGACTATCGCAACGAGTACGGCTCCTGGGCAGTGATGCAGGCCGCGGCCTGCCACCGCTACTTCACCCAGCGGCACAGCCCGCAACCGACCATGATCATCAACGCCACGGAGCTCGGGCTGTCGCGCAGGATCATGGAGGAGAACGGCATTGATCTCGGCGATCGGACCGTACAGCCCTACCTCGACCGCAGCGACCACCCTCCACGCCTGGACCACCTGCATCACACCGCCGAGACCCACTGGTTCGTGCCTGACGATCGCCCGGAGCGGGTCGGCGCGCTGACGTCAGGGGACGCGCCGGTAGGCACGCATCGCGAGGACGTACGCCACCAGCCCCGCCCCGACCAACCAGGCCAGCGCGATCCAGATGTCGTTGCCGACTGGCCGGGAAGCCAACAGCGCCCGCACGGTCTCGACGATGGAGGTCACCGGTTGGTGCTCCGCGAAGACCCGGACCGGCGTCGGCATGCTCGCGGTCGGGACGAAGGCCGAGCTCACGAACGGTAGGAAGATCAACGTGTAGGAGAAGGCAGACGCGGCGTCCACCGATTTGGCCGTCAGACCCGGGATCACCGCGATCCAGGTCAGAGCCAGGGTGAAGAGCGCCAGGATTCCTGCCACTGCGAGCCAGGACAGGAGGCCGGCACCCGAGCGGAATCCCATGATCAACGCGACGCCGACGATGATCGCCAGCGAGATGAAGTTGGACACCAGCGAGGTCAGCACATGTCCCCACAGCACCGATGACCGGGCCACGGGCATCGAGTGCAGCCGGGTGATGATGCCCTTCTGGGTGTCGTTGAAGATTCGGAACGCTGTGTAGGAGATGCCACTCGCCACGGCGATCAGCAGGATCCCGGGGAGCAGGTAGTTGACGTAGTTGCCGGGGCCGGCGTTGATCGCGCCGCCGAAGACATACACGAAGAGCAGCATGAAGGCGATCGGCATGATCGCCACGGTGATGATCGTGTCGGGACTGCGCTGGATGTGTTTCATGGTGCGACCGAACAGCACGGTCGTCTCGGCAATGGTGCTCATGAGGTGGCCTCGACCTTCTTCGTGCCGACGAGCGAGAGGTAGATCTCCTCAAGTGTCGGCTGCTTGTCGATGTATTCGATCTTGGCGGGCGGAAGCAGCTTTTTCAGTTCCGCCAGGGTCCCGTCGACGACGATCCTGCCCTCGTGCAGAATCGCGATCCGGTCGGCCAACTTCTCAGCCTCGTCCAGGTGCTGAGTCGTCAACAGGATCGTGGTCCCCTGTTTCGCGAGATCCTTGACCGTGTCCCAGACCTCCAGCCGGCCCTCCGGGTCGAGACCCGTGGTCGGCTCGTCCAGGAAGATCACCTCGGGGCTGCCGACCAGGCTCATCGCAATGTCGAGTCGCCGGGTCATGCCGCCGGAGTAGGTCCCGGCACGCTTGTCGGCCGCCCCGGCCAGGCCGAACTGCTCCAGCAGTCGCCCGGCAACCGCAGCCGGGTCCGGCACCCGCCGCAGCCTGGCGACCAGGACCAGATTCTCCCGACCGGTCAGGACTTCGTCGACGGCCGCGAACTGACCGGTCAGGCTGATCGCCCGCCGCACACGGTCCGCCTCGCGGCTTGTGTCGAAGCCGGCAACCCGGGCGGCCCCGGCGTCAGGCTTCAGCAGGGTCGACAGGATGTTGATCGTCGTCGTCTTGCCGGCGCCGTTGGAGCCCAGCAGAGCGAAGATCTCGCCTCCCGACACCCGGAAGTCGACACCCTTGAGGACCTCGACCTCCCCGTACGCCTTCTGCAGTCCCACTGCCTCGATGGCATTGGCCTCGATGGCCTTGGCCTCGGACGCGACGGTCATGACTCTGGCTCCTCACCCTTGAGCCGCTTGTGCACGTTGCGATTCAGCTTGTTGTGCCAGTTCTCGGTGTAGGTGTTGGCGTTGCGGAGCAGCTCGTCGGCGAAGTCGGCGACATCCTCCCCGGTGACCTCGAGCGCGCTCTTGCCGTCGGCGACTCCCGCCTCGAAGAGCTCCAGCAGGTCACGCAGGATGTAGACGATGTCCATCCCGGTTCCTCCGGAGAAACTCCACATGTACTTCTGGATCTCGGCGTAGACGATCTGGTAGTCACGGGGCAGCTTGTGGGCGCGGGCCTCCATCGCCCGCCACTCCTTCTTGTCCCCGATCAGCTTCTTCAGGTAGTTCCCGATCATGGTTTCCTCGGAGCCTCGTTGATCTTGGGTTCATTGGTCTTGAGCTCATTGATCTTGGTGGAGACGAAGTCCCAGCGGGCCCAGAAGGTGGCCAGCTCCGCACGACCCGCATCGTTGAGGGTGTAGAACTTCCTCGGCGGTCCCTGGGTCGACGGCTTCTTCTCAATGATCACCAGCTTGTTCTTCTCCAGCCGCAGCAGGATCGTGTAAACCGTTCCTTCGACGACATCGGCGAAGCCGAGCTCCCGCAGCGTCGAGGCGATCTCGTAGCCGTAGGTCTCGCCGCGACTGATGATCTCGAGCACACAGCCCTCGAGGACGCCCTTGAGCATCTCCGTCAGATGGTCCACCGATGATCCCCCTGCCTGCTACCGTGACTTCAGTAGTCGGTGTCACGGACTACCACTAGTCTGTGACACTAGGTAGTGAATGTCAAGCGGGGCTCGAGGAGTTTGCATGGTGGCCGGACTGATGGCCTTTGTCGTGATCATGGGCGGCCTGATCGCTCTCGTGGTCGTCCTGGTGGTCATCGGGCAGCAGAACCGCAAGCGCCGGATGGAAGAATTCGGCAGACTCGCCGCCGGCGTCGGCCTGCAGTTCATCCCCGCGGACAACTCGTTCCTGCTCCGCTACAGCGACGGGCACGCACCCTTCCAGGGCCGCGGCGCTGCCCGCAACATCCTGTTGGGCAATTTCCGCGGGCGGCCGGTCTGTCTCTTCCAGTACAGCTACACGACGTCCTCGTACAACGGGACGCGGACCACCTCGACGACGCATTCGTACGCGATCTGGCTCGTCGCGCTCCCTCGTCCGGTCCCGCTCTTCTCGGTCGGCCACGAGGGCATCTTCGGCGGCAAGGTCGCAGCTGCCATAGGATTCCGCCGGCTCGATATCGGCGACCCGAGCTTCGACGACGTCTTCAAGATCAAGTGCGATAACGAGTGGTTCGGCCGGCGGGTCCTGCATCCGGCGGTGATCGACCTGCTGCGCCGCACCGGGCCCTGGAACTGGCGGCTCTCCGGACCGAACATGATCAGCTATCAGGAGGGTATTTTCGAGCCGGCTGCCGCCCTGCCTCGGCTCAACCTGATGTGCGATCTGATCGATCGGATCCCCGCTGACGCCTGGGGGGAGGCCGAGTGGACGACCAGACGCTGGTGATCGTCGTCGGGGCAGTGTTCTTCGGCATCGTGATCATCGCGATCGTCAGCTGGTTCGCCCAACAGCGGAAGAACGAGGAGCGCGAACAAGAGTTCACCCGGCTCGCGACCCAGTACGGCCTGCACTTCATCGCCGAAGACAACTCCTACAGCGGCCGCTATGACGACGGCCAGAAGCCGTTCCGGACCCTCGGTGGCAAGGCCCGCAACATCCTCCAGGGCAGCTACCGTGGGCGAGCGGTCTGCGTCTTCGAATACCGCTACACCACGACGTCATCCAACGGGCAGACGACCTCGTCGACCACCCACCACTTCCCGATCTGGGTCGTCGGACTCCCGGCTGCGGCACCGCTCTTCACGGTCGGCGCCGAGGGCATGTTCGGTGGCAAGGTCGCCTCCGCGCTGGGATTCGAACGCCTGGACATCGGTGACAAGGCCTTCGACGACGCCTTCAAGGTCAAGTGTGACGACGAGCAGTTCGGCCGGCGGGTCCTGCATCCGGCGGTGATCGATCTGCTGCGCCGCACCGGCCCCTGGGACTGGCGCTTCTCCGGTCCGAACATGATCAGCTACAGCCAGGGCGTCTTCGAGGCAGCCGCCGCCATGCCCCAGCTCGATCTGATGTGCGATCTGCTCGACCTCGTGCCCGCAGACGCCTGGACTCGCACCGGACGCTGACCCTTCGACAAGCTCAGGAGGCTGCAGGCGCATGCCTTCGACAAGGCTCGGAGTTAGGCGAGCGGCAGCCGGTCGGTGATGCAGTAGGTGCCACCGGGGCCGGTCAGCACTGTCCAACCGTCACGGCGACGTACGACCTCCGAGCCGAGCGCCTGGTGCCGCAGGGTCTCTGCCTCGCGATCGTCGGTGGCCCAGTCGATGTGGCCGCGGACCAGCCCGGTCGGCTCGTCCAGGCGCTGCAGCAGGATCCGCAGCGGCAGGCCGGGATTGCGGGCGATCGATGAGAATTCCGCTTCGTCCGTCGGACGTACGTCGGTACCGATGATCTTGGCCCAGAAGGCGGTCTCGATGTCCCACTGCCGCGACGGGATGTCGATACAGAGTTGATCAACGATGCTGCGGTGATCATCCGGCCAGATCGATGCGGCCGTGACGCCCTCGGACGGGTCGGCGACGAAACAGAAGACGAATCCGCCCGGCGAGCTCAGGACCTCGCACTCGGGGTTGTCGGTGATCATGGTCGCACCGGCCGCGATCGCACCGACGGCAGCAGCGGACGGGTCGGCGACGTGCAGATCGAGATGGACCCGATCGCCACCGTCGGCTATCCGTTGCAGGGCGAGGAAAGTCGGGCGCGACACCGGAGCAAGACCTTGAAACTCGGCGTGATCGCCGGCCGGACCGCGGACGTCGTATCCGGTCAGCCGCTGCCAATGATCGACTGCGCCCTGATAGTGATCGGGCGTGAAATCCAACATCACCTTCAGCCAGAACGGTTCCATGGCAGGTCCTCTACCCGGTCAGCCTGGTCGTTGACACCGTGGTGGTCACGTACTCCATCACGAAGCTGCCGCCCAGCCGGTCGATCGCTGCGCCGACCGCCTCGAGCACCGGTGCCACCCGCTCGGCCGGCACCCGGGTCAGAGTCCCCTGGGTCGGCAGCATCGCCAGATACTCCTCCCGGGTGTACGGCTGCTGCCAGGCGTCCTGCCAGCGCTCGGGCTCGCTGAAGCCGCCCACGGAACGCAGGCCGTCGGCGGCCCGGTCGGCGATCGTCGTGTAGAGCTGCGCGGCGGGTGGTGGCGTACGACCGATCTGCCCCGGCCAGTCGGGCACTGCCTTCGCGAAGGCGTCGGCGTAGGCAGCAGTGACCGCCGCGGGCGCATCGCCGGCATTCCAGAAGAGGGCGATCCGACCCTCCGGTCGGAGTACCTGACGGGCCTTCGCGGCACCGGTGGCCGGATCGACCCAGTGCCAGGTCTGCCCGGCGACCAGCGCATCGAAAGTCCGACCCCGCGGATCCCAGTCCTCGATCCTCGACTCCTCGACCTCGAAGCCGAAGGACCGGGCGAAGGCGGCCATCCGCAGATCCGGCTCGACGCCGACCACTTCCGCCCCGGCGTCTCGCAGTTGCCGGGCCACGATCCCGGTCCCGATGCCCACGTCGAGCACCTCACGGCCGGGACTGGTCGCGAGGATCCGGTCGATCAGCGGCTGCGGATACCGCGGCCGCCATCGGTCGTAACCCATCGGATCGGTGCCGAAGGACTCGGCGACCGAGCGCTCCCGATGGATCTCGACCGGCGGCGGCCCAGAGGACGACCCCGAAGACGCCCCGGACGACGAGGAGGGCGGAGTGGACATGCCATCACACTAGGCGCAACCCCAGGCGTACGGATCAGGCGGCGAGGGGCTCCCAGAGCGCGTCGATCTCGGCCTCGGCGGCGCGCAGGCTTTCGTCGGCCAGCGGGATCAACTCCGCCATCGCCGGCGTGACCTTGGCCAGCGTCAGCTCGGCCTCGATGAATCGCGGCTCGAGGCCGGTCAGGGAGAGACCGTGCGGCAGCCAGACCGAGGCGTGATCCCAACCCTGCTTGGGCGTACCGGGACCGTAGCCGCCGCCCCGGGTGGCGATCACGATGAAATCGCGGCCGCCGAGCAGGCCCGCACCGGTCTCCGGATCGATGGTCAGACCGGGAGCGATCAAGTGGTCGACCCAGGACTTGATCACGCTCGGCGGGCCGTAGTTGTAGAGCGGCAGGCCGAGCAGCACCGTGTCGGCGGCCTTGATCTCCTCGGCCAGCTCGACGGTCAGATTCCAGGATGCCTGCTGGGCAGGGCTTTGCTGATCCGGCGGAACCATCCGGGCCAGGCCGGCGTCGGCGTCGAGGTGCGGGATCGGATCCTTGCCGAGATCCCGGTAGCTGACGGTGCCGCCGGGGTGAGCGGCCTGCCACGCCGCGGCGGCGCGAGCGGTGAGGGTACGACTGACGGAGTTGTCGCCCTGGATGCTGGAGTCGATGTGGAGCAGGTGGCTCATGGCACGCCTTCCTGATGAGTGGCTGGAAATCAATAGATTGTCTTGCACCAATCATCTATACATGACCGCTCAATAGTGAAACGCGTATCAATGGTTGAGACGCGATCATTGCCTGCCGGGCTAGTGTTGGAGCCATGCAGGAGCTGCCCGTCGTCAACCAGCCACCCCGGCGATCGGGCGCGCTGCTGGAGAATGTGGCGCGCAAACTGCGGGTCCAGTCGGCGGAACTCCTGACCCCGCTCGGCATGCGGCCGCGGCACCTGGTCGCCCTGACCGTGATCCGCGAGCACGACGGCATCCTGCAGCGCGAGCTGGCGGCAGAATTGCAGCTGGACAGCACCAACGTCGTCGGACTGCTCAACGAGCTGGAGGCCGAGGATCTGATCGAACGCCGCCGGTCAGCGGCGGACCGGCGGCTGCATCACGTACTGCTGACCGAGGCCGGCCACACGAAGCTGGCCAAGGCCGAGCGGGCGTTGGAAGCCGCCGAGGCCGCGGTGCTGTGTGGGCTGGACGTCGAGGAGCGCAACGCCCTCTACGAACTGCTCGCCAAAGCGACCACACCCAGCACCTCCGCCTGCATGGAAGGGTCGCTCACCGACTAGTCGGATCGCGGGAGTAGTCGGATCGCAGGAGTGGTCGCGATCAGTCGCGATCAGTCGGCGGGGGTGCCGATCTGGCGCGCCTGTTGGGCCGCGGTGGCCCGCAGCACCAGGCCGGCCTTCTTGCCGAAGCATTCCTGGACCAACTCCCGCGCCGTCGGATCGACGTCGTGCTCGGCCGGGATCCGCAGCGCCAGCACGGTGTTGATCAACATGCCCTGGGCGAGGAAGTCCCGCGCCATGTCCGGGCCGAAGTCGGCCTCGTCGCGCAGCAGCCGATAGATGTCGGTGAATCCGCGGCGCGCGCACGGCCCGATCACCGGATGGTGCCCGAGCAGGAATCCCTGCATCAGCGCCATCTGGATGGTGTCGTCCTCGATCAGGTCGACGTAGGCCAGCGCCAGCCGGGGCGCGAGTTCCTCCGCCCCTGCTTGGCTGCCGGCATCCTCCAGAACCTGACGGAACGTGGTGAGCACCTGGTTCCTGGCTCGCTCCAGCACCGCGACCAGCAGGTTGTCCTTGCCGCCGAACATCCGGACCACGTACGGCTGGCTGATGCCGGCCTCCTGGGCGACCACATCGGTCGTCGCTCCGGCGTAACCGCGCGCCCCGAAGACCCGCGCGGCTGCCTGCAGGATCTGCTCCCGGCGCTCGGCTGCGGGAATCCGTTCAGCTTTTTTCTCGGTCACACTTGACATGTTATCGGATGATTACTTAATCTCGAAGACGGAGGTAATCATTCGATTACAACCTGAGATCTCTCCGTACGATGGAGGCTTGCGATGGCAACCGCCTTGCTTGACGAACCGGCCGCACCCGCGGCCCGCAACCGCACCCGGCCGCTGTGGCTGGTGCTGCTCGCCGCATCACTGCCGATGTTCATGGCGACCCTGGACAATCTCGTGGTCACCAACGCCCTGCCGGTGATCGCCCGCAACATCAACGCCGGGATCGACGAACTGCAGTGGGTCGTCAACGCCTACACGCTGTCCTTCGCGACGTTCATCCTGATGGCCGTCGGGCTCGGCGACCGTCTCGGACGCCGTACGGTCTTCCTGATCGCGACCGGCCTCTTCATCACCGCCTCCGCCCTGGCCGGGCTGAGCACGCAGCCCTGGGAGCTGATTGCCGCCCGGGCCCTGCAAGGTGTCGGCGGTGCGGCTCTGATGCCGTTGTCCTTGACCCTGCTGGCAGGCTCGGTGAGCGAGCGGATGCGGCCCGCGGCGATCGGCATCTGGGGCGGCATCTCCGGCCTCGGTGTCGCGCTCGGCCCGCTGGTCGGCGGCGCCGTCACCCAGGGCTGGAGCTGGCAGGGCATCTTCTGGATCAATGTCCCGATCGGCCTGATCGCGATCCCGCTGGTGCTCTTCGCGGTCGGCAACAGCTTTGGCGAGCGACTTCGTGCCGACGTGATCGGGCTCGTGCTGGCAGGTCTGGGCGTGCTGGGGGTCGTCTACGGGATCGTCCGCGGCAATGACGCCGGCTGGTCCAGCCTCGAGGTGCTCGGCGCGCTGATCGGCGGCGCCGTCCTGATCGGGTTGTTCCTGGTCCGCGAAGCGACGACCACGGCGCCACTGCTGCCGTTGCGGCTCTTCCGGAGCCGGAGCTTCTCCGCCGCGAACGTGGTCGGGATGGTCTTCAGCTTCGGGATCTTCGGATCGGTCTTCATCCTGATCCAGTACCTGCAGGTGGTGCAGGGCCGCAGTCCGCTGATGTCCGGTGTGCTGACGATGCCGTGGACGCTGGCGCCGCTGGTCGTCGCGCCGTTGACCGGCTTCCTGATCGTGCCGCGCTTCGGCACCCGGCTGCCGATCGCGGTCGGTCTGGCGCTGTCGGCGATCGGGATCACCTGGATCGGCTGGATGATGACGCCCGACCTGCCCTACTCGCAGATGTTCGTGCCGTTCGCCGTCACCGGGATCGGGATGGGGCTGATCTTCGCGCCGTCCTCGACCGCGGTGCTGCACCGGATGGCGGCCGCCGACCACGCCAAGGCGTCGGGCACCAACGCGACACTGCGGGAGATGGGCACCGCTCTCGGCGTCGCCGTGCTGACTGCGGTCTTCACCGGCGCCGGCGGGCAGCTGACGCCGACCGGTTATGTCGACGCCGCTCGGCACGCCGTCTTCGTCGGTGGTGCGGTGCTCGCCGCCTCGGTGATCGCCGCGCTCTTCCTGCCCAGCAGGTCTCGGGAGCATGGGGATGCACGTGCCGAGGAGGGGGTCGAGGTCACCTTGGACACCGTGGCGGTCGGCGCCGGCGCCGAGTAGCCGGAACCCAGGAATGACGAAAGGGCGGCCCCGATGGGGCCGCCCTTTCTGTGGTGTCGTGCTCTACGCGCTGACGATCAGGCCTCGGCGACGACGGTGACCGGGATGTGCGCGGTCACCGCGTCGTGCAGCTTGATGCCCACGGTGTGCTGACCGAGCGTACGGATCGGCTTGGTCACCTGGACGGCGCGCTTGTCGATGGCCGGGCCACCGGACTTCTTGATCGCGGTCACGATCGACGACGGGGTGACCGAACCGAAGAGCTTGCCGCTCTCGGAGGTACGGACCTCGACCTCGACCTCGACCTTCTCCAGCTGCTCGCGAACCTGCTGGGCGTGCTCGATGCCACGGATCTCCCGTGCGTCCCGGGCGCGCTTGATGCCGTCGATCTGCTTCTCGGCACCCTTGGTCCAGCTGATCGCGAAACCGCGCGGGACCAGGAAGTTACGGCCGTAACCGTCCTTGACGTCGACGATGTCGCCGGCAACCCCGAGGTTGTCGACGGGCGCGGTGAGAATGAGCTTCATCTGTCTGTTCTCCTCAATCTCAGCGAGCGGTCGTCGCGTACGGCAGCAGCGCCATCTCGCGGGCGTTCTTGATCGCGATGGCGACCTTGCGCTGGTCCTGGACACTCAGTCCGGTCACCCGGCGGGCGCGGATCTTGCCCCGCTCGGAAATGAACTTCCGCAGGGTCGCGGTGTCCTTGTAGTCGACGGGCTGGCCCTTGCGGAGCGGATTGGCCTTCTTCTTGGGCTTCCGCTCTGCGTTACGTGGTGCGTTGGCCATTGTGGTGCTCTCCTTCTCTGAGCCCGGCTGATGCCGGAATGTGCCATGTCTGGATGAAAAAGTTGTGGATCAGAAGGGTGGTTCGTCGTTGGTGTTGGTCGCCCACGGATCGTTGCCTCCGAAGGAACCGCCGCCTTGGTTGCCACCCTGGTTGGCGCCCTGGTTGCCGCCGCCGTCGTTGCTCGCCCAGGGGTCGTTGCCCCCGTACGAACCGCCCTGGTTGCCGCCACCGGAGTTGCCGCCGCCTTGGTTGTAGCCGCCACCGGAGTTGCCGCCGTAGCCGCCACCCCGCTGGCCGCCACCCTGTCCGCTGCTGCTGGTCCGGGTGACCTTGGCGGTCGCGTACCGCAGCGCGGGGCCGATCTCGTCGACATCGATCTCGAATACGGTCCGCCGCTCACCCTCGCGGGTTTCGTAGCTGCGGGACTTCAGCCGTCCCTGGACGATCACCCGCATGCCCTTCTGCAAGGACTCGGCGACGTTCTCGGCGGCCTGTCGCCAGACCGCACAGTTGATGAACATCGCCTCGCCGTCGCGCCATTCGTTGGTCTGACGGTCGAAGTTGCGGGGCGTCGAAGCAACGGTGAAGTTGGCAACGGCCGCACCCGACGGGGTGAAGCGCAGCTCCGGGTCGGCGGTCAGATTGCCGACGAGGGTGATGGTGGTTTCGCCTGCCATTGATGTCTCCGGTGATCAGCGGTACGTGAGCTCAGTGGTGAACACTGTGCCACGGACCTCAGACGGTTGTCTGTCAGTGATCCACAGATCACTTGGCGTCGGTACGCAGTACCTTCGTCCGCATGATCGACTCGTTGATGCCGAGCTGACGATCCAGCTCCTGGACATCAGCCGGTTCGGACGTCAGGTTGACGACCGCGTAGATGCCTTCCGGCTTCTTGTTGATCTCGTACGCCAGACGACGACGACCCCAGATGTCAACGGTCTCGACGGTTCCGCCGGCGTTGGTGATCACCTTGAGGTAATTGTCGAGCGTGGGCTGGACCTGACGCTCGTCGGTGTCCGGGTCGATGATGATCATGACCTCGTATTTGCGCATACGCGAACTCCTCCTCCTCTGGTCTCTGCGGTCATGGGACGTCCCCATGACAGGAGGGCGATGCTTCGGTCTGCTCCGTTGGATGGAGCGAACCGACTCTCTAGGCTACCGGTCCGGCGCCCGCCGACACGAATCGGCGCTTGGCCGTGCGGTTGGGGCGTGGAGAGCTGCGGGGACGTACGCCCCGGGTCAGGCTCCCGACTCCGCGAGCGCCGCGAGCCGGTCGACTGAGGCGGCCAGCGCGTCCGGCGTGTTCTGCCGCGCCCGGGCCATCCGCTTCTCGTCGGTCAACGCAGTCCAGTCGTAGCTGTGGATGACCCGGGTCCGACCGTCTCCCAGCGGCTCGAGTGCCCAGCGCCAGAGGTGTCCCGGCGGCTCTTCTCCGGGCGGGGCCGGCTGCCAGGCGATCAGTCGGGATTCGTCGAATTCGACGACGCGGTTCTCCCGTACCTGGCCGGACGTCAGCGTCATCACGAAGACGTCGCCGACTCCCCGCACCCGCTGCCCGACATCGGCATTGCCGAGATTGTCGTTGCCGTCCCAGCGTGGTTGCTGCGCCGGGTCGGCGATCAGCTCGAAGATCGTCTCCGGATCGGCGGCGACCTCGCGGCTCACCCGGACCACCCTTGGCACGTCGGTCATGCGGCTATCGAACCACGACTCGCTACGATCCGGGCGTCAGTTGGAGGTACGGGAGACGAGGGTGGCGTACGAGCTGACGCTGAGGGCGGCGACCGCGGCGATCACCGCGGCCGTGACCGGGATGATCCGGGAGGCGTCCGGGCCGGCGGTCCAGCCGAATCCGTAGATGATCACTCCCAGGGCGGCGACCGCTCCGCCGAGCATCGCGGAGAACGAACCGCTGTGCCGGCCGGCGCCGTCCCGGGCGGTGCCGGCGACGAACGCCGACACCAAAGCAGCCCAGGCCAGGGTGACCAGCAGCCCGGCGACCACGTCGCTGGGCCGGTGCCAGCCGGCGATGACCGTGGCCAGGCCGGTCAGCCCTCCGACCGCCGAGCCGGCGAAGGTGACCAGCCACCGCAGGGCGCGCGGCGAGACCAGCACAGCGGCCAGGACCAACGAGAAGACCACCGTGGTGTGTCCACTGGGCAGGGTGTTGATGGTCGCGCTGGTGCCGATGTCGGCACCGAGGTCGGGCCGGGTGAGGAGATAGTGCTTGAGCACCTCGGTGGTCAGGTTGGCGCCGAGCACCAGCACGATCGCAGCTCCGGCCAGCCGGAACCGGCCGCGTACGGCAGCGACCGCGATCATCGCCGCCAGGGCGATCGCGGCCGAGCCGACACTGACCTGCTCCAGAAGATGCACCAGCCGGTCGTTCAGACCGCTGGTGCCGCCGTCCAGTACCCGCATCGCAAGATCGTCGTAGTGCTGGCCGAAGACGGTGTGCAGTGCGACCCAGACCGTCGCCACGATGCCGGCCACTGCAGTCGCCGCGACCGGGATCGCGGCCGTGGCGGGATGCGGCCGGGTGATCCTCGGCGGCCGGCCGGACGCTGGTGCGTACCCGGGCGCGGGCGACGGGGACGGGCGCTCGGTCATGAGGGTCATACTCCCAGGATGCCGCGCTCGGACGGCCGTCCCGCCTCGCCGGCGGATTCTGATCGAATCCACAGCATTGCGCCGCTCAGCCGATGACCCTCCCGCCCGCTAGCGTGCGCCCTGTGGCCCACCCCGACAACGGACCCGAAGCGGATCCGTTCGCCGAGCCTGCCGGTTCGCTGAGCGATCCGTCCGCTCTGCTGATCGGCTACCTGCGCACCTACCGCGACGCCTTGGACCGCAAGCTGGCCGGCCTGAGTGATGATCAACTCCGGACCGCCGTGCTGCCGAGCGGCTGGACTCCGATCGAGCTGCTCAAGCATCTGGCCTACATGGAACGCCGCTGGTTCGTCTGGGGCTTCCTCGGCCGGGACCTGCACGATCCGTTCGGCGATCGGGACCCCGCGGACCGGCGCCGCTGGGCAGTCGCAGCGGACGATACGGTCGCCGCCCTGCAGGCATTCCTGGGCGAGCAGGCCGCGGCGACCGAACGGGTGCTCTCCGAGCACCGGCTGGACGAGGTCGCCGCGACGACCGGGCGGTTCCCGACCGACCCTCCGACGCTGGCCTGGATCGGCTTCCACGTGCTCCAGGAGTACGCCCGCCACGTCGGCCACCTCGACGCGGTCCGCGAACTGATCGACAGCCGGACCGGCGAATGAAGAAGAAACCTTGCAACCGGACGGAACCGAATCCCTCGGTGCCCCCGTCGTATGTGCAGTGCGCACGGTGCGTACGAATCTGAAGGAGACAAAAGTGACCGCCGCCCCCTACCCGACGAACCCCGCCGCCAACGCGGCCGCCGATCCCGGCCGGACCATGGGAATTGTCGGCCTGGTGCTGTCCATCTTCATCCCGATCGTGGGTCTGATCGTCAGCATCATCGCCCGCCGCAAGTCCAAGTTGGCCGGCTTCGCCAACACCCTTGCTCTGGTCGGCATCATCATCGGTGTGGTCTTCACCGTCCTCGGACTCGGCGGTACGGCCGCCGGCATCGTCGCCGCGGTGCACGCCGCCCACCAGTGCGCCGACCTCGGCCCCGGGGTCCATCAGGTCGGTAGCACCACCTACACCTGTGGCGGCTGATCACCGGCCCGGCTGATCGCTGAGCTTGTCGAAGCGCAAGCACGCGAACCGGCCCCGACCTAAACTCACCGCATGAGCTACGCAGATCAGCGGGAGTTGGGTCGGGGCCGGATTCGTTTTCCTGACATCAGCCCGCGGGCGTACGAACATCCTGCTGATCGCGGCGCACTGGTCGCCCTGCGGGCCATTCCCGGATTCGACACCGTGCTGAAGGCGATCTCCGGCGCGATCGGTGAGCGCAGCATCCGGCTGCTCTATCTGGCCAGCTCGGTCCGGGTATCGCCCCGGCAGTATCCCGATCTCCACCAGATGATCAACGAGTGTGCTACCACCCTCGACCTGCAGCCGGTCCCCGAGCTCTACATCCAGCAGGATCCCCAACCCAACGCGATGACCATCGGCCTGGACAAGCCGATCATCGTGATCACCACCGGGATGCTCAAACTCGTCGACACCGACGGGATCCGGTTCGTGATCGGCCACGAGGTCGGCCATGTGGTCAGTGGTCACGCGCTCTACCGGACGATGTTGTTGCAGCTGGTCGGGATCGCCACCCAGATCCAGTGGCTGCCGATCGGCGCCTGGGGCATCCGGGCGATCATCGCCGCGCTGATGGAGTGGTTCCGCAAATCCGAACTGTCCTGCGACCGGGCCGGATTGCTGTGTGTCCAGGATCCGCGAGCCGTCCTGAAGGTGCACGCGTCCCTGGCCGGCGCCTTGAATCCGGACGAGATGGACGTTGCAGGATTCCTTGATCAGGCAAAGGACTACCAGGAACGCGGCGATGTCCGGGACTCGGTGCTGAAGATCCTGCAGATCTCCGGCCAGACCCACCCACTGGCGGCACTGCGCGCCGCCGAGCTGCAGAAGTGGGCTGCCGGTCTCGAATACCAGGAGATCCTGGCCGGCAATTACCCGCGCCGTTCCGAGGACAAGGACGCCCCGCTCACCGACGACGTCAAGGCCGCCGCGGCCTCCTATCGCGAGGACTTCAAGAGCAGCCGCGACCCGTTGATCAAGGTGGTCGGCACCGTCAGCGGCGTGATGGGCGGGGTCGGCGGCGCGGCCGCCAATCGCGTACGGGATTGGTGGCAGGCCGGGCGCGGCAGTGAACCACCGCAGGATCCTGACACGCCGGCTGCCGACGAGTAACGAAACGGATCAGCGGGTCTGCCCTCGGTCGAAGTAATCGATCATGTCCTGGGGCAGCGGCGGCACCGGCCGAGCCGAACCGTCGGAGCGGAGCGACTCGGTCGCGATGACGCCGGCCGCCACGGATTGCCGGGCGGCCACCGGTGAGGTGTCGGTCCTGCCACCGTGCGCCACGAACTCGAGGAATTCGTTGATCACCCGAGGATCAGCACCGCCGTGGCCGCCACCGTCGGCATCTTGGACGATCACGGCCTCGTCGGGCTCCTCGTAGTGCCCGTGCCGGCGGCCCCAGAAACCCCGATCCCACGCAACTGGGGCACGTCGACGGTTCGTTGACGTGCCCGTCGACGGTCGGCTGACGGTCCGTTGACGGTCGGTTGACGATGTAATTCGGCTACCGGTGGATGATCAGGACTGCAGCGCCCGGGTCTCACCGATCACGCGGATTCCGATCGCCACGACGACGAACATCAGGACGCCGGTGATCAATCCGCCGGTGGTGCCGGCCAGTCCGGTGATCGCCCCGATGATCACCGTGCAGGAAGTGGAGCCGAAGTCACGCGCGATCCGGTTCGCCGAGAGTCCGGCCTCCGGTCCGCCGGCGAGATCGACCAGGACCGCCGGGAGCAGGCCGAGCATGCAACCGCCGGCGATGCCGATCGGCAGGGTGGCGGCGAAGAACGCGACCATCGACCCTGTCCGTACCGCGACGCCGAGCAGGATCATGGCGAAGATCCCGGCGCCGGTGCCGAGCAGCACCACCGGCCGGCGGCCGTGCCGGTCGGACCAACCGCCGCCGATCGCCGTGATGGCGACCTCGGTCAGATAAGCCGTTGTCAGGAAGACGCCGACCCGTGGTCCCGCGAGTCCCATGCTGCCGGCGGCGATCAACGGCACCAAGGTCAGGGACACCGCTCCCCGTGCACCCTGGCCGACGCTGCTCACCAACAATGCGGTGATCGAACGCGGACTGACGCTGAGTCCGGGCAACCGTGGCCGGCTGAGCCGTGGCCGCAGCAACGGTCGTACGGTCGGCAGTACGAACCAGGCGAACGCCGCGGCGATGACCGCGAGGATTCCGCAGATCGCGAAGGCCAGCCGGTTCCCCGTGGTACCGATCCCGATGGCGGTCACCAGGCCGCCGGTCAGCGGTGCGATCGCCGACCCGGCGGTCATCGCCGCCTGGAAGCGTCCGACGGCGGCTCCGACCCGGCCGTTGCCTGCCAGCCGGATGGCCAGTTGCGGTGCCGCAGCGGCCTGCATCGCCAAGCCGAATCCTTGCCCGATCCTGGCGGCTGTCAGCATCTGGACATCCGGCGCCACGGCGCTGACGAACGAGCCGACGCCCCACAACAGCAGGCCGGCGGAGATCGCCCGCCGGGGTTCGAGGAAGGGCAGCAGCCGAGTACCGAAGATGTCGCAGAGGAAGACCACTGCGGTCAGTGAGGCGACCACCAGGCCGGCCGCGAAAGGGCTGGCGCCCAGCTGCCCCGCGAGCACGGCGGTCACCGGTGCGGTGAAGCCGAAGGTCAGACCGGTGAGTGAGTTGAGACCGACGAAACGTCGTTGCAGCGTGGACGAACCACTATCCATGGAGCACGGGCAGCATCGGTGTCCTGGTCTGCTCGTAGGCATGCCCGACCCTGAGCACGGTCGCCTCGTCGAACGGCCGGCCGATCAGCTGCATGCCGATCGGCAGTCCGGCGGTGATCACCGACTGCGCGCCGCTGATCCCCACCGGGACGGACAGTCCCGGCAGGCCGAGCAGATTCGCCGGTGAGGCGTACCGGCCGACTCCACGGCTGTGCTTCTCGACCGATCCACTCGGCCAGGTGATCTCGCCCAGGTCGGCCGGCGGTGCCGGGAAGGGTGTGCTCGGGGCGGCGACCACGTCCACACCCGTAGTGGTGATCATCTCCGCCCAGGCCCGTTGCACCAAGGTCCGGACCCGGAGGGCGTCGACGTAGTCGATGGCCAGCACCAGATTGCCGGCCTCGATCCCCAGCCGGACCTGCTCGGTGTAGAGATCGCCCTTCTCGCGCAACATGCTGCGGTGATACGACGCCACCTCGGCGCGGACGATCAACTGTGCCGCGGCCGGAATCAGGTCGGCCATCGGGATCGACACCTCGACCACCCGGGCACCAAGATCACCAAGAGTCGCCACCGCGGCCCGGACGGCTCCCTCGACCTCGGGATCCACGTCGTCGAAGAACAACTCGGTCGGGACACCGACTGTGATCCCGGTCAGGTCCTGGGCCGCGCCGGTGTCCAGAGCGGCCGTGTAGCCAGGAAGCCCACCGGATCCGGTCAGGTCGACGCTGGCCGGGTCGGCCCGCTCGTAGGCGGCGATCGCATCCATCACCAGCGCCGTGTCCCGGACCGTACGAGTCAACGGCCCGACATGATCAAGACTCCAGGACAGCGAGGCGACACCGCGCCGCGACACCAGGCCGTAGGTCGGCTTCAGCCCGACGGTGCCGCACAGAGCCGCCGGCATCCGGATCGATCCGCCCGTGTCACTGCCCAGCCCGACCATCACCTCGCCGGAGGCGACCGCCGCGCCGCTGCCGCCGCTGGAACCGCCGGGGATGTGAGCGGTGTTCCACGGATTGCGAGTCGTCGGCGTGATGCCGCCGAGCGCGAACTCGTGGGTGTGGGTCTTGCCGATCATGATCATTCCGGCATCCAGCAACCGGGCGACCACCGTGGAGTCGCTGGTCGGCACGTAGTCGGCCCGGACCTTGGACGACGACGTGGTGGGCACACCGGCGGTCTCGTACAGGTCTTTGACGCCGAGTGGGATGCCGTGCAGCGGTCCCCGGTACGATCCCTCGGCGATCTCCTGCTCGGCCTGTTTCGCCGCAGTCTGGGCGATCTCCGCAGTGACACAGGCGAACGCATTCAGCTGCGGCTCGACCTGCTCCACCCGGGACAGCACCGACTCGGTCAGCGTGACCGGGGACAGCTCGCCGCGGGCGATCGCCATCGCCGCTTCGCTCAAGGTCAACTCGTACGGTTCGGACATCAACTCCACCTCGCGTCGAAGGCGGTCGCGGGCGGCGTCTCACCGAGCGCGACCGATCTGATCTTGGCGACCTTCTGGTCCAGATCAGGAAGGGTCTCGAGCAGTTTTTCCTTGCGCTGCGGGGAAAGCGGGAGCTCGGCAATCTCCAGGAGTACATCCAGCCGCTCGGCGGTGTAGAGCGCCACCTCGGGCTCGTCCATCCCCGCGTCGGGGCCGGGCTGACCTGCTGCCTCGACGGTCATGACGCCACCACCGCCGTTTCCGAACGGTCCGCCGCGGCGGGAGTCAGCAGGTGCCAGTCGGTGACCCGTTGGTACGCGTCACCGGCCCGGAGCACAAGCGACTCGGTGAACGGCCGGCCGATGATCTGCAGCGACAGCGGCAGGCCCCCGGCCCGCGGTTGTCCGCTGAATCCCATCGGCAACGCCAGCGCCGGATTGCCGAGGGCATTCCAGTAGCCGGTGTGCATGGAGCCGAAGCGGTCGGCCATCGAGTCGAGCTCGTCGATCTTCCAGCCGGCGACGCTGCTGGTCGGGGTGATGATCAGGTCGACGGTCTCGAACAGCGCCGCGACCGCCTTCTGCCCGACCCGTCGCACGCGTTGGGCCTGGACGTAATCCGCACCGGTGAAGGCAATCGCGGCACCCACGCCGGTACGGGTCGCCGAGAAGTAGTCGCCCCACCGGGACCGCAGGTCGGGTGCGTGATAGGCGAACGCCTCGGACCGGGAGGTGATCCTCGTTGCCGCGTTGAGTTCTTGCCACAGCGGCAACTCGACCTCGACCACGGTCGCGCCCAGCCCAGTGAGCACGTCGACGACCGCGTCCAGCGCCGCGTCGACGGCGGGATCCCGGTTGGGGGCCTTGCCGAGCAGCCGGTCGAGACCGATCGTCAGACCGGAGAGGTCGCCGTCGAGTCCGGCCAGGTAGTCCTCGGTGGGAACCTCGACAGCGCAAGCGTCAGAGGCGTCATAGCCGGCGAGCGCGTTGAGCATGATCGCGCAGTCCCGCGCCGATCGGGCCATCGGCCCGATGTTGTCCAGGCTGTATCCCAGCGGCACACAACCCGATTTCGGAACCCGGCCGAAGGTCGCCTTGAGACCGGTGATCCCGCAGAACGCCGACGGGATCCGGATACTGCCGCCGGTGTCGGTGCCCAGCCCGCCAAGGATCGCGCCGGCGGCGACGCCGTTGCCGGTCCCTGAGCTGGAGCCGCCGGTCCAGTAGTCGGTGTTCCACGGGTTGCGCGGGATCGGGAAGGGTTTGGTGGGATCCGGGACCCCGGTGGCGTACTCCATCGTGGTGAGCTTCCCGGTGATCACCGCACCGGCGGCGCGCAGCCGGCTGACCACCACCGCATCGCCGACACCGGCGCCCCAGGCGCGGTCGAGCACCAGGCTCTGCGCCGTCGTCTCGCCTTCGGTGGTGGAGATGATGTCCTTGATGCCGAGCGGGATGCCGGCCAGCAGGCCCGGATCCTCGCCGGCGGCGAAGGCCGCGTCGATCGCCGCGGCGGCCGCCTGGGCGGTCTCGTCGAAGCGGGACAGGTAGATGCCGAGCGTCTCGTCGACGGCGTCGGCAGTCGCGTACGCCTCACGCAGCAGCCCGGTGGCCGTCAGCGTGCCGTCCCGCAACGCGGTCTGGGCGTCGGCGATCGTCAGCGCGGAGCTGAGCGCACCCTCCTCGGGTGCGACCACGTCCGGCGCGGTCACGACAGGCTCGCTGAGAAGATCAGATCCGGTTCCTCATAGCGGGCCTCGGCCACGGAGAAGACCAGCGCGGCCTGCTCGCGGCCAGTGGTGAAGGCCTTGAGCAATGCGGCGCGATCCTCGGGCAACGGTGTCAACCCGTTGCTTTCCAGGGCCTGGTCCAATTGTTTCTCGAATTGTTCCTCGATGCTGTGCATCTGTCTCGTTGCTCCTTTGCGTGTGCTGAGGTCAGGCGGCGGTCGTGATCAGTGCGTCGACCGGCGGCACCTGCAGGTGGTGATCGGTGATCCGCTGGTAGGCGTCGGCGATCTTGAGGACCGTGGCCTCGGCGAACGGCTTGCCGATGATCTGCATCGACAGCGGCAACCCTTCCGACGAGAAGCCGGTCGGGATGCAGATCGCAGGCAGCCCGGACAGATTCCACTGGCCGGTGTAACTCGGCTGCCGGAGTCGCTGGCTGGGATTCATGTCGGCAGCGACCTGGGCGGTGGTCGGAGCCGACGGCGTGATCAGCACGTCGTAGGTCTGCAGCGCCTTGGCGACCTGCTCGCACCACAGCACCCGGAATCGGTTCGCCTGCACGAAATCCGCTGCGGTGTAGAACATCCCGCGGACGAGACCGGGCCGGGTGTACTTGCCGTAGGTGGTCCAGCGCTGGACCATGTTGTTGCGGTGATAGGCGTACGCCTCCCCTACCAGGATCAGCGCGTTGGCGTGCTGGGCCTTGTCGGCGTGGGCGAGCTCCATCTCGGTCGAGGTGGCGCCGAGACCGACCAGGGCCTGGACCGCCGACAGCACGCCGTCGCGCACCTCGGGATCGAGTTGATCATGATCGAAGAAGTACGGGATCGGCAGTCCGATCTTGACCCCCTCAACGCTGCCGTCCAGCGCCGCGGTGTAGCTGGGCACCGGGACGTCGGCGGCATTCGGGTCGGCGGCGTCGTAGCCGGCCATCACCTGCAGCAGCAGGGCACAGTCGTACGCACTCCGGGCCATCGGCCCGATGCTGTCCAGCGAGTAGCCCAGCGGTACGACGCCCGCCTTCGGTACCCGCCCGAAGGTCACCTTGAGGCCACTGTGGCCGTTGACGGTGGCCGGGCCGCGGACCGAACCGCCGGTGTCGGTGCCCAGCCCGCCGAAGGCGAGCCCGGCGGCTGTGGCGACACCGGTGCCGGACGAGGATCCTGCCGGGGTCCTGGTGACGTCCCAGGGGTTGTGCGGGACCGGGAATCCCTTCTCCGCATCCGGCTGCCCCAGGGCGAACTCGCTGGTGGTGGACTTGCCGATGAAGACCGAGCCCGCCGCCCGCAGCCTGGCCACCACCGGAGCATCGGCCTCGCCGCCCCAGGCCGGGTCGAGGATCCGGCTGTTGGCCGTGGTCGGCACTCCGGCCACCTTGATGATGTCCTTGATCGCCAGCGGGATACCCTGCAGCGGCCCGGCGTCCGAGCCCGCGGAGAAGGCGGCATCAGCGGCCTCGGCCTGCTCGAGGGCGAGGTCGGAGGTGATCTCGACATAGGCGCCGAGCGCGGGATTCAGAGCCGTCGCCTTCTCCAGCATCGCGGTGGTGAGCTCCACCGACGTGGTGGTTCCGGACCGCAGCGCCTCACCGGCGTCGGCGATGGTCAGGATCGTTGAAGTGGCGGCCGATTCCTCGCCCGGGGTTGCTAGTTCAGTAGTCATCGTTGCTCCTGGTTTTCGTGGCTCAGCGGTTTGTCGCGAAAGGTGGTGGCGAGGGCCCGTCAGGCCGGGTAGTAGGCCGCCGGGTTGAATTTCGGGGCCGGCTCGTAGAACTCGAGCTCCGGCAGATAGAGCTCGTCGGCGGAGGCCCGCATCACCGGGAAGTCCTTGATCATCTGAGCCTTCTCCTCGTCGGAGACGGTCAGCCGGGCGGCGGCCAGCATGGCCGTCACCACCAACTCCGGGTCGTAGTCGGTGGATTCGGTCGTCGTATCGGACATGACGTAGCTCCTTGGTGCGAGTGTGGGTGGGGATGGGCTTGGTCCGGTCAGGCCGCGGCCTGTGAGCCCTCGGTGTAGAGATGGCAGGCGACCAGGTGTCCGTCGCTGGTCTCGATCGGTGGCGGTGCCTGCTGGGCGCAGATGTCCATCGCCATCGGGCAGCGGGTCCGGAAGCGACACCCGCTCGGCGGGTTGATCGCGCTGGGGATCTCGGACGAGTCCTTGTCCAGTGGCTGGTCGCGGGTGCTGTCATCGGGGTCCATGGACGGGATCGAGGACAGCAGCAGCTTGGTGTACGGATGCTGCGGGTTCTCCCACAGCTCCTTGGCCGGGGCGTGCTCGACGACCTGTCCCAGGTAGAGCACCACGACCTCGTCGCTGATGTACTCGACGACATTCAGGTCGTGGCTGATGAAGACGTAGGTCAGGTTGTAGTCCCGCTGCAGATCGGTCAGCAGATTCAGCACCTGAGCCTGGATCGACTTGTCCAGAGCCGAGACCGCCTCGTCCAGCACGACCATCCGCGGCTGCAGCGCCAGCGCTCGGGCGATGTTCACCCGTTGCCGCTGACCTCCGGACAGCTGGTGCGGATAGCTTCCGGAATAGCTGGCCGGAAGCCCGACATCGGAGATCACCTTGGTGACCCGGGCGTCCACGTCCTTGCGTGACATCCCCTGGACTCGCAACGGGAAGGCGATGGACTCGCCGACCGTCGCCCGCGGGTTGAGTGCCGAGGAGGGGTCCTGGAAGACCATCTGCATCTGCTGGATGACTTCCTTGGGGCGCTTTCCCGACGCCGGGATCTGGGCCCGATCGAAGATCATCTCTCCCGACGTCGCGCTGTGCAGTCCGGTGATCACCCGCGCCAGCGTCGACTTGCCGCAGCCGGACTCGCCGACGATGCCGAGCGTCTTGCCTTCCCTGACCCGTAGCGATACTCCGTCGACGGCCGACAGCGTCAGTCGTTTGCCGCCGGATCGGACGGTGAAGGTCTTCGACACGTTGAGCAGCTCCATCAGCGGTCGTTCCGGAAGGGTTGCGCTCGGCTGTTCGACGGGAGGCGGTGCGACGGCCAGCCCCGCCTCGGTGGTGTTGATCATGGTGTTCTCGGGGATCTCAGTCATGGTCAGTCCTGGGGTCGATTTCAGAGTCGGCTGTCCATCGCCTCGCGCAGTGCATCGCTGGCGAGGTTGAAGGCGACCGAGGTGAGGAAGATGAAGAAGCCCGGCACGATCGTCACCAGCGGCGTGGTGAAGAGCTCACCGCGCAGGCTGTTGAGCATGTAGCCCCATTCAGGAGCCGGCGGCGCCGACCCGAGACCGAGGAAGCTCAGGCTGGCGGCGATGATCATCGCGACGCCGACCAGACCGGAGGCGTACACGATGATGTCGTTGAGCACGTTGGGCAGGATCTGGCTCCAGGCGATCCGGGCGCGGCTGGCACCGCTCAGTCGGGCGGCCTCGATGAATTCCTGCACCACCACCCGGCGGGTGGACGACTGCGCGACCCTGGCGACCGGCGGGATGTAGACGATCGTGACCGCGATGATCGTGTTGGTCAGCCCCGGTCCGAGAGCCGAGCCGACCGCGATCGCCAACAGGATCGCCGGAAATGCGTAGAGCATGTCCATGAAGCGCATCAGGACAGTCCCGACGACGCCGCGGACCATGCCCGCGATCACACCGATCAGGGTCCCGATCACGGCCGCGGCGACCGTCGGAACGAAGCCCGCCAGCAGCGAGAGCCGGCCGCCGAAGAGGATCCGGGAGAGCATGTCGCGGCCCTGCTCGTCGGTGCCCAGGATGTGTCCGGGGGTGCCGATGTCCTTCAACCGATCGACTGGCTGACCGATCAGCGGATCGTACGGGCTGATCAGCGGTGCGAAGATCGCGCTCAATGCCAGCGCGACGACGATCGCAGCAGCCACGACACCGGTCCGGTTGCGGAGGAACCGCTTGCCGGTCTCGATCCAGAAGGACTGCGCCTTGACGCTTTCGACAGCGGCGTTCCATTCTTCCTTGCGACGCTCGGCCGCCGCCCGGGAGACCGGGTCGACACCGCCGCCGAAGCTCTTGGGCAGTAGCGGGGGTACGAAGGTCTCGGTCACGATACGGCTCCTCTCACCCGGGGATCGATGGCCGCCTGCACCAGGTCGACGACCAGATTGATGACCACGAAGGTCAATGCGATGACCAACGTCGTGCCCTGCACCACTTCGAGATCCCTGGTGGAGATCGCGGTGTAGAGCAACAGGCCCATCCCGGGCCATCGGAAGATCGTCTCCACCAGCACCGAGCCGCCGAGCAGCGCGCCGATCTGGACACCCGAAGTGGTCAGCACTGGTGAGATCGCGTTGCGGAGCACGTGCATTCGTACGCCGAACTCGGTCAATCCCTTGGCGCGCAGGGTTTCCACGAAGTCGGCGCTGAAGACGTCGACGATCGCGGCCCTGGTCACCCGGGCAGTGATCGCCATCGTGATCATGGCACCGGACAGCACCGGGAGCACCAGGCTCTGGATGGCGACTCCCCAGCCCTCGTCGAAGGTCGCTCCGCCGGACGGGAAGAGCCGCAACTGGCCGGAGAGTACGCCCAGCAACAGGATCGCCAGGAAGAACGACGGGATGCTCAGACCGCCGAGGCTGAAGATCGACACCACCCGGTCGACGACCTTGCCCCGCCGGGTGCCGGCCAGGTACCCGAGCAGCAGACCCAGGGCGATGCCGAAGATCGCCGAGACGGCGGCCAGGACGAAAGTGTTCCCCCAGGCCTGTTGCAGCAGGTCGGAGACCTCGCGACGGCGCAACGTCGAGTAGCCGAGATCACCGTGCAGCGCACTGACTGCCCAGTGGAAGTACCGGATCGGCAGGGGCTGGTCGAGCCCCAGCTGGTGCCGGATCGCCTGCCTCTCGGCGGGGGTGGCATCGTCGGGCACCAGCCCCGCCTCGGGATCGCCCGGCACTACGCTCATCAGCAGGAAGACGATGATCGAGACGCCGATCAGGATCGGCACCGCCATCAGGATCCGCCGGATGATCAATCGCAACATGGCGTCCCCTCAGCTCCCGCTCACGGTGATCTTGGAGAAGTCGACCCACCAGGACTGGGGCTCGACGAAATTCTTCACATCGGCCGACATCACCCGCAGGTTGAGATCGTGCATCCAGAAGAGGAAGTAGGCCTGGCTGACCGCCTGGTCCATCATCTTCTGCAGGTAGGCGTGCTGGTCCTTCTCCTCTTTCTGCTGCGGCGCCAGAGTGAGGTTCTTGTCGATCACCGGATCGTCGAGTCCCGTAGCGTTGGCCTGGCCGCCCGGACGCTTGGACATAAAGGTCGAGTTGTAGCCGGTCGGTGTCATGCCTGCGGCCGGCGAGGCCCAGAGAATGTCCAGGTTCTTCCACTTGTCGGAGTTCAGACCGTCAAGACCGATGGAGATCAGCACGGTCCACTCCATCGGCACCAGCTTGGTGGCGACGCCGATGGCTTTGAAATCGGCCTGCAGCTTCTGCATCATCACGTCCGGGAACATGTTTCCCGAGCCGCCAGTGGTGTAGCCCATGGTGATCGTCAGCTCGCCGGGCTGATAGCCGGACTCTGACAGCAGCTGTTTGGCCTTGGCGACGTCGTAGGAGTAGCCGGGGTTGTTCGGGGCGTAGTCCGGGTGACCCTCGTAGACGTACTGCTTCGCGCCATAGCCGACGTTGTTGATCAGCGCCGCACAGCCGTCTCGATCCAGGGCGTAGTTCAGTGCCTGACGTAGCTTCGTGTTGCCCTTGAACGGCTTACGGAAGAGGTTGAAGCGGGGCATGATGCCGTGCGGGTACTTGTGCATGAAGATCTGGTCGCCGTCGGCTTTCAGCTGGTCGATCGAGTCCGGGGTCGGAACCTCGGCCCAGTTGACCTGACCGGACTGCAACATCGACAGCCGGGAGGCAGCCTCGGGCTGCGGGTAAAGCACGATCTTGTCGAGCTTGACGGGGCCAGGCCACCACTTGTCGTAACGGGTCAGCTCCATCGTCTCGCCATCGACGTATTTGGTCATCTTGAAGGGACCAGTGCCGGTGGCGTGCGCGTTGTACTTGTCGTTGCCGACCTTCTTGATCACTGCTGGGCTCGGCATGTAGACGTGGAGCAGGTCCCAGTGCAGCCAGGCGTACGGTTGGGTGCAGGTGATCTTGACCGTCGAGTCGTCCACGGCCTCGTACTTGTCGATGTAGCGGACCTGGGTGGCGCCGTTGGCGGCATCGGTCTCCGAGAAGTACTTGAACTTCTCGTTCTTGAGCCGATCCAGCTGGAAGATCACCGCATCAGCGTTGAAGGCGGTGCCGTCGTGGAAGGTGACGCCCTTGCGAAGGGTGAACGTCCAGGTCTTGAGGTCCTCGGAGACATCCCACTTCTCGGCCAGCGAGGGATGCGGGACCGGCAGGGTCTTGTCCTGGTCGAGATTGAGCCGGGTCAGCGCGTCGTAGATGTTGTTGCCGACGAAGCGGTAGCCCTCGTAGCCCTGGTTGGGTGGTGTGGACGGGAATGGGATGTTGGCCGCCGACATCGCGATCGACAACGTGCCGCCGGTCGCGGAGGCATCCGATTGCGAGCCAGAGTTGGTGGGTCCGCAGGCGGTCAGCCCGACCCCGGCGACTGCGGCGGTCGCCAGACCGCCGGCGAGGAGCGCCCGTCGATCAATGCGCCGATCAAATGGAAGTGCCATGTGTCTTGCTCCTGGAAGATTCTGGTTGGCCTGGATGGTTCAGGGGCCTGGATGGTTCAGGGCCCGGATGGTTCAGGAGGCCCGGGACACGGCCCGGGCCGGACGCGCGTCGACGGCGAGCTCGCAGCGGCTCCAGTGACCGTCTCCGACGTCCTTGATCGGCGGGTCCTGGGTCCAGCAGGACTCGATCGCGTACGAACACCGGGGCGCCAGGGCACAGCCCGGAGGCAGCCGGCGCAGGCTCGGCGGGGCGCCCGGGATGGCCCGCGGCCGGCGGTCCTGGCCGGCGCGCACGTTCGCCTCGATCAGTCCTTCGGTGTACGGATGGGCGGGGCGGGTGAGTACCTGTTCCGCGGACCCGTACTCGACGAACCGGCCACCGTACATCACCGCCACCTCGTCGGCCAGCTCCGCAGCGACCCCGAGATCGTGGGTCACCACGACCAGGCCGGCGTCGACATCGAGCTGCACCTGCCGGAAGAGCCGGATCATCCGAGCCTGGACGGTCACATCCAGGGCGGTGGTCGGCTCGTCCGCCAAGATCACCTGGGGTTTGCCCGCGATCGCCATCGCGATCACGACCCGCTGCCGCATTCCGCCGCTGAGCTCATTCGGGTAGGCCCGCAGCCGTGCGGCCGGTGACGGGATCTGCACCAGTTCGAGCAGTTCGAGCGCGCGGGCCCGCGCGTCACCGCGGGAGATCCCGGGATGATGTTTGCGGACCGTCTCGACCAGCTGCTTCTCCACCGTGTAGACGGGATCGAGCGCGGTCAGCGGATCCTGGAAAACCATCGAGATGTCCCGGCCGCGGGTCTTGCGGCGTTCGCGCGGCGACATCCCCAAGACATCGCGGCCATTGAGCTCGATCGTCCCCTCGATCAGGGTGGTCGGCGGATTGATGCCGATGATCGACCGCAGCATGGCGCTCTTCCCGCTGCCGGACTCGCCGATGACCAGCAGCACCCCGCCGCGGTTGACGGTGAAGGAGACACCGTCCACGGCGCGGGTGGGGCCGGTCCGGGTCCTGAATTCGGTTATCAGGTCGGTCACGTGAAGCGCCGGGGCGGGGCCTGCGGCTCCGTCGGCAGCGACACTGCCCAGCGCTGGGGCGGTCTGGGTTCGTATGGTCACCGTCTCGAGTCCTTTCACCAAGAATCGCGAAGTGATGCCTGAATCAGGCGGAAGAAATCTGGATCGGCAACTCTGCCGGGGCTGAGACTATTCGAGTATTTGTTACAGCACGGCGTCTGATTCGCTACGCATTGTTAGGGTCTTGTTTCGCCGGAATCGCGTGTTGACATGTCGAAATTCAGTGCTTATTGGCGTGCCAACAGCAGCGACTGTCGCAAAAATCTGCCGTCGCATATGAAGCGTCGATATTCGAGTTTTTCGGGGTGCCCTTTGTTACAGACCGCCGTTCGTGAGCGGCTGCACGCGGCCAGCTCCGGTCGACCCCCTTCCGGTACTGACCCAGTCGCTGCCGGCGCGGGCCCCCGGGCTCGCCGACGCAACAGATCCACGAGGGTCCCGCAACTGACCCCGACGAAGAAGGCGGGCAATTCCGGGTAGTTTCTGGAATTCCCTAACGGCTCTGAACGAAATTCGACCTAGGTCGACCGGGTCAGCCATCGACGGCGGTGTATTGATCGAACGGCACGGCCTTCGTGTAAGCCTGCCCGACCCGCAACAGGAGGTCGTCGGCGAACATCCGGCCGACGAATTGGATGCTGACCGGCAAGCCGTTGCGCTTCTCGGTCGGCACCGCCAACGCGGGATGCCCGGTGAAGTTGAACGGCCGGGTGTTGTTCACCGCATTCAGCAACGACGAGCCGGACATCGCGTACTCCAAAGCCTCGGCACGATCGGTGATCGGCTGGAACTTGGGTGCCTGGGTGATCGTCGTCGGCATCACCAGGACGTCGACGTCCGCGAGAGCTGTGTCGTAGGCCTTCACGTAGCCGCCGCGGGAGTTCTGCGCCTTGGCATACAGGCGTCCGTTGTAATTCTTCTTGGCGAAGTAGCCGGCCAGGAAGGTCGAGAAGGATCGCGGGTCGAGCTGCTCGACCTGGTGCTGGTGGAGCTTCATGATCGCCGCGATCGTGTCGGCCGGGTAGTAGGTCTTGGCGAAGAGTCCGAAGAAGCCCGTCTCCCGAACGCCGAGTCCGCCCTCGGCCGAAAGTGCCTGCTGAGCAACGCCGATCGTCAGATGCTGCGGGACCGACACCTTGGACACGACCGCGCCCAGCGAGGCGAGCACTTCGATCGCCGCGTTGACCGAATCGGTGACCTCGGCGGTGGCGCCGGCGAAGCCCTCCTCCAGCACACCGATCCGTAAGCTGGTAATGGGCTGATCCAGACCGGAGAGCGAGTCGTACGCGTCCGGCACAGCCTTGGTCTGCCGCGGATCGAGGCCGTCGTAGCCGGCAGTGGCGTCCAGCGCCCGGGCCGCGTCCTCGATCGTCATCGTCATCGGCCCCGTGTAGTCGATGCTCTGGTCGGAGCCGAAGCCGATGCCGAAGTGCGAGACCAGGCCGAAGGTGGGTTTGAGTCCGATGCAGCCGGACCACGACGCCGGGATCCGGATCGACCCGCCCTGATCGCCGCCGAAGGAGACGTCGGTCTCGCCGCGGACCAGCGCCACGGCCGACCCGGAGGACGAGCCGCCGGTCAGGTGGTCGGGATTGTGCGGATTGAGCGGTCGCCCGAAGTCACCGGTACCGCCACCGAAGCCGAACCCTCCGGCGAGGCCGTTCATGACGTTCTTGCCGACGACCGTCCCGCCGGCGGCCAGCGAACGCGAGGTCACCGTGGCGTCGTAGTCGGGCACGAAACCCTCGAGTGCAAAGGCGCCGAACGTGGCGGGAATGCCGGCGACGGCGATGTGATCCTTGAAGCTGACCCGCTTTCCGGCCAGCAGCTCACCGTCGGTCTCCGAACCTGCCTCGCCGGGGATCTCGCAGCGCCACATCCAGGCGTTGTACGGGTCTTCCTCGGCGTTGGGCCGGTAGCCGGGCTCGCGTGCCCCCGGGAACCGTGGCGGCGGTGTGGTGTCCAGCCGCGCCTGGACGAACTCGTCGAATTCGCCGAGCTGGCTCTCCAGGTGCTTCTGGTAGACCTCCGCGTCAGCCTCGGTCAGAGTGACGCCGAAGTGCTCGGCAGCGGCCTGCACCGCAGTGACATCGGGTACGCGATACATCGAGGGGACCTCCATCGGTTCGGTTCCGCTGAAGTGCGGTGAACCGAAGATCCCGTCGATTGGTTACGGCCGCTGCCTACGCTCGTTCTGACTATGTTAAGCCGCTTTCGCGGCCACCCGAACCGGCCTGTGACTTGGGGATTCGTCATCCTGTGTCACCAGCAACGCCGATTCTCCGCGCGGTCTGCGCTCACTACTGCGCAGTAGCTCGCGATGGGCCAATTGGTTGATGCACCCGATGATCATCCCCCGTCCGCCGGGCGGCCCGGAGCCGGCGGAGGCGCTCAGCCGAAGAGCGCTTCGCCCAGGTAGTGGCCCTGGGCCGGTGCCGGCGGGATCGCGAAGATCCCCGATCCGATGTGTCCGATGTACTCGTTCAGCAGGTCGGAGCTGCCGAGCTTCTCCTGCAGCTGGATGAAGCTCTGCGGCGTGTCCATGTAGGCGATGAAGAGCAGCCCGGCGTCCAGCTGGCCGAACTGGCTGATGCCATCGGTGTAGTTGTACGAGCGACGCAGGATCTTGACACCATTGTTGTTCTCGTGCGCCGCAAGGGCGATATGCGATGTTACCGGGATCTTGATGTCACCGGCTGCGTCCTTGGCAGTGAAGTTGGGGGTGTCGAACTCCGCGTTCCCGCTGAGTGGGGCGCCGACGTTCTTGGTGCGACCGATCACCTGCTGCTGGTCCGAAACCCTGTCCGCGTCCCAGATCTCGATGTTCATCTGAATCTTGCGGGCCACCTGATAGCTGCCGCCGCGCATCCACGCCACATCGCCGTCGCCGACCCAGACATGGTCGGTGAAGTCGGATTGTTCCTTGATGTTGCGGGTCCCGTCCTTGAAACCCAGCAGGTTGCGAGGCGTGCTCTGCCCCTTGCCGGCAGAGGCGCGTCCGAAGCCCATCACCGTCCAGCGGGTGCCGACCGTGCCGCGGCCCATCCGGGCGAGATTGCGGATCGCGTGATAGGCGACCTGTGGGTCGTCGGCACAGGCCTGCAGACTCAGATCGCCGCCGGTGTAGCCCTTCTGCAGTTGATCACTGGGCAGGGCGGGCAGCGGCTCGAGCAGCTTGGGCTTCTTGTCGGCGAGCCCGAAGCGATGATCGAAGACACCGGGCCCGAGCCCCAGCGTGACGGTGAGCGAACTCGGTCCCAGGTTGTACGCCTCCCCGGTGTCCGGTGCGACGGCATTCGGCTGCGTCGGCGCAACGGCACCAATCGGCTTGCCCTGCATCAACTGGGCGATCGCAGCCGACCAGCGTGCCAGTAACACCTGCAGGTCGGTCGCCGTTGCCGACACCAGATCGAAGGTCATGTAGACGCAGTAGCGCTGCGGCTCAGTCTGGATACCGGCCTGGTGGGTCCCGGTGTAGAAGGGATAGCTGTTGTTGAAGTCGACTCCCTCGGTCGCGTCGTCCTCGCCATGGGACATCGCAAACGCCGTGCCACCGCCGGCCGCCAGCGCACCGGCGACGACACCGGCGCCCGCTCCGGTGAAGAATCCCCGCCGGGACAGCCCACGCCGGGCCGGCTGATCCGGCCCGGTCGGCTGGTCACGCATCTCATCGGCTGTAGCGTCGGGCGTCTGGTCCCGCCCGGCGTCCTGCTGATCCGACACTTACGCGGTCGCCACCTTCTGTGCGAGCTGGGACAGGGAGTCCTGGAGGGCCTGGACGTTCTGGCTCAGCTTGTTGGCATCGCTGTCCCGCAATGCGGCGGTGTAGGTCTTGTAGCCGCCGATCGCCTGAGGATCACGGTACCCGTCGAGCATCGTGGTGGTCGACTGGAAGCGGGCCGCGATCTGGCTGGTCAGTGTCGGGTCGATCTTCTGCAGCCCGGGCCGCAGGTTGGCGAAGGCCTGCTGCGCGCCCTCGACATTGGCGGCGAAGTCCACCAGGTCGATGTGGCTGAAGTCCTCCTCCTCGCCCTTGATCTTGTTGGACTGAACCTCCTCCAGCAGACTCGCCGCACCATTGGCGAGATCCTCCGGCTTGTAGGTCAGGCTCTTGGAGAGCGTCGACAACTGCTTGACATTCTTGGTCAGCTCAGCCGCCTGCTTTTTGGTCGAGCTGGTGATCTTGCCGCCCTGCCACAGGTCCCGCTCGATGGCGTGGAAGCCGTGCCAGCCGACCTTCGGGTCGAGGTTGGACGCACGCATGTCGATCAGATAGTCGAGGTTGCCGGCATTGTCGGTGGCCTTGTAGCCGGGCAGTACGAAGCCCTCGACATCGGATTCGATGTGCTCGTAGAACGGTCGAGCGACGCCGTACTGCTTCTTGGCCGCGTCGACGTCACCGGAGTCGACGTCCTTCTGCAGCTTCTCGACGGCGGTCACCATGCCGGCGACCTCGGTCGACACGTAATCGCCGTACTCCTTGGTGCCTTGGGTCAGCAGGTCCGCTGCGGTCCCGGTCGGCGCCGCGGCAGCCTTACCGGTGACGGTGAACTTCTGGGTCTCCGGGCTGCCGCCCGGGCAATAGATCTGGTATTCGCCGCCGCCGAGGGTCAGCGTGAGGCTGACCGGTTTCAGACCGGGAGCCAGATTCTCCTTCTCCCCAACGATCTTCTGCTGGCTCAGCAGCTCGACCTCGGTGATCGCCGTGGAACTCTGATTGGTGATTGTGAAGGTGATCGGTCCGGCCGGGACGGAAGTGTGATCAACCGTGCAGGTGTCTCCAGAGCTGCCCGACTGCAGCGTGATCGCGACCTTGCCCACCCCGGCGCTCGGCGACTTCGCGTCGCCCTGCACCGAGTCGCCCGAGTTGCTGGTGGAACAGCCGACCACACCGGCAGTCAGAGCCACGGCGGACAACACCACGGCGGCCACTCGGCTGGCCCGGGGCAGCCCGGAGGCGGTCGGGAATGAGGACATGGCAAATACTCCTGAAGATCAGATTTCGGACACGGAATGGAGGTCAGGTAGGTTGGCCGGCCTGCTGCCGAGCGGCAGCAGCGGGTCCGGCCACATGATCACGGACGGCGAGCTCGGCGACCCGCAGCCTGCGCAGATTCCGCAGGCCGCGACCCAAGGTCGCCAGTCCGCCGAGCGCGAGGACGATCGGCAGCCACAGTCGCCACAGGACCGCCTCGGTGGCGGAGCCGGCGGCGTTGTTGATCTTGGAGGCGGTAGCGGTCTGGTAGCTCCGGCTGATCTGCCAGCTGCCGACCGCCTGGTCGTCGCTGACCTGGATCACGCGTGGAGAGGTCAACCCGCCGCCGGTCAGGGTCAGGATCGTACGACCGGTCTGTGACCCGGACACGATCCCGCCGTCCCGGGTCGACACGCTGACCTGTCGGTGGTCGGACCAGGCGGCGTCGTACGGACCGGGTGCCTGGGACAGATCCATGCCGACCGGGACCCGGCCGCCGCTGAGCTTGATCAAGGCATCGGCGTCGATCGAGGATGGCCGGCCGGCCGACGGCTGGTCGGCCGACGACTGCCAGGTGGTGTCAGCACCGTTGGCAGTGTCGGCAGAGTGCCGGGTGAGCGTCGTGGTCGTCGTGGTGCCGCCCTGGGTGACGGTCAGCCGGGCCGTGCCGCCGGTGATCGCGACCTGGGCCGTGCCGCCGCCGGCAAGCGGGGCCGAGGTCGGAACCTGCGCGGTGGCCGGGCGGACGGCAAGAGCGAGCACGGCCGCCACGACCACCAGCGCACCTCCCAGCACCCAGTGCAGGCGCAGGGCGGTCCAGCCGGACGGCCTGTGGTGCTTGGGCCACAGCGTCCAGGTCAGCATCGGCACCAGGTACAGGCCCCAACCGAGGAGTTCGATGACCCGCGGATCGGCCGGCATCCCGAGCACGCCGGTGATCAGGGCCGAACGGATCGAATTCCCGGGGGCCAGCCAGGACAGGTCGACGGTCTGCTGCTGGCCGACGTTGATCCAACCGGCTTCATGCCCGGTACGCAACGCGCTGAGCACCAGGCCGGCAGCGACGAAGATCAGGAAGACGCTGGTCGCGGTGAAGAACTTGGCGAGGTTGAGCCGGATGCCGCCGGTGAAGATTCCGATGCCGATGGCGACCGCGGCGAGTACGCCGAGGATCGCGCCGACCAGGGCTGCGGCGGCGCTGCTGGCGGCCTGCACGGTGGCCAGGATGAAGACGGAGGTCTCGAAGCCTTCTTTCAACACCGCAAGGAAGACCATCACGGCCATCGCCCCCGCGGTCCCGTTGGAGAGCGCCTGCTGGGCCGAGGCCTCCAGATCGCGCTTCATATACCGCGCGTGGGTGCTCATCCACAGGATCATGCCGGTGACGAAGATGACGGCGACGCCACCGATGATCGTCTCCATCCCCTCCTGCTTCGCCTGCGGCAGCGCCCGCTCGACGACGGTCAGGACGATGCCGACGGCCACGCTCGTCGCGACCGCAAGGGTCACGCCGACCCACATCGCGGTGAGCTTGACGTTGTTGCGGCGCAGGAACGTCGCGATGATGCTGACGACAAGGGCGGCTTCGAGGCCCTCGCGCAGTCCGATCACGAATGTTGGCAGCATGACTTCCAGTTCCCGTTTGGTGAGGCGAACCTAACCTTAGGCGTACGTCCGAGCTTTTAGCAATCCCGTCGTTGCCTAAATCATCCGTGGCCTTGGTCACGCCTCAGGTCGCAGCCTCAACCGTCGCCCGGGCGGGGAGTGTGTCGCAGGCAGCGTCTAGGGTCGCGAGCATGAGTGAGGTGCTGATCGGTGGCCACGGCGAGCAGGAGGACCCGATCGCGGAGGCGCGGGCGCGCGAGGCCGGGCTGGCGCAGTTCTTCCTCGGCGATCCGCAGGATTGGAAGGGCCCCAAAGTCGCCTATCCGGGCGGCGCCGAGGCGCTCAAGGACGCAGCCGGCGAGGCGGGCATCCGGCTCTACGTCCATGCGCCGTACGTGATCAACGTCGCGACCAGCAACAACCGGATCCGGATCCCGAGCCGCAAGATCCTGCAGCAACAGCTCGACGCCGCGTACGAGGTCGGTGCCGCCGGGCTGATCGTGCACGGTGGTCATGTGCTCGCCAAGGACGACCCGGAGCTCGGCTTCGACAACTGGAACAAGTGCATCGAACGGGCCGAGATCAAGGTCCCGCTGCTGATCGAGAACACCGCCGGCGGCGACCATGCCATGGCCCGGCATCTGTCGAGCATCGAGAAACTCTGGCAGGCCGTCAAAGCGGCCGGCGGCTCGGACGACGTCGGCTTCTGCCTGGACACCTGCCACTTCCACGCCGGTGGCGAGGAGCTGGTCGGCCTGGTGGACAAGGTGAAGGCGATCACCGGGCGGATCGACCTGGTGCACTGCAACGACTCCCGGGACGCGTTCGGTTCCGGTGCCGACCGACATGCCAACCTCGGCTCGGGTGAGGCGGATCCGGACGGGCTGGTCGCGGTGGTCACGGCAGCCGGTGCGCCGGTGGTGGTCGAAACGCCGGGTGGCCGCGACGGTCAGGCTGCTGACATCAGCTGGCTGCGCGAGCGCGCCTGACCGGCCCCCGTCGGGCGTCCCTGTCCGACTCGCCCACCGTCACGCTTCGAAGGTGAGCGCAGGCCAATGGGCGCAGCCGAGCTGCCGTCTCAAGATCAGACCCGACTTGCGGAACGGTCCGTGCCGGTCACGATGCGATCCGCGGGGTGAGCCGGGTGCCGGTGTAGAGGTAGTCCCCGCCGGCCGGATTCTGCTCCGGTGTGAAGCGGCCGTAACTGTAGGTCGACCAGGCCACCCGCTCGTCGGACCGGGCGATGAAATGATCATCACTGATCGGCACCAGCTCCAGCTGCTGCGGCTCGTCATCGGGATCCGGTGCATCGTCGGTCGGCAGGATGTTGATCTTGAGATGGTGACCGTCCTGGGTGATCTCGTACGCCTCGGAGAAACGGCCGAAGCGGCCGACCGCCGGGCTCGGGCCGCTGATCGCGTAAGGCTGCTCCGGTGGCAGGTCGAGCTGGACCGCGGCATCGACCCCGTAAGGCTCCAGCAGCGCCCGCCGCAATTCGCCCCAGAACAGGTTGGCGCTGGGGGCATTGGTCAGCAGGCAGAGCGCGATGCCCTGGTCCGGATAGGCCTGCAGGTAGGCCAGCTGGCCCATGGTCGCGCCGTTGTGGCCGAAGACCTGGTGCCCGTCCCAGTGGTCGACCATCCAGCCGAGCCCTTGCCAGCCGTCGACCCGATGGCCGACCGGCGGCCGGATCTCCTCGGCCCGCATCGCCTTCGCCGAAGCCCTACTGATGATCTTGGTGCCGGCGAGCTCACCGCCGCGCAGGTGCATCCGGGTGTAGGTCAGCACGTCGGTGACGGTGGAGTTGATCAAGCCGCACGGGCCGACCGAGCGGGGCAGCTGCCACTGCTTGACCGGTGTACGCGGCTCGCCCGGCTCGCCGGAGTGACCGACCGCGGCCGAGCCGAGGATCGCCTCCTCCGGCAGTGTCGAGCTGTGGTCGAGGCCGAGCGGGTGCAGCAGTTGATCTTGGAGCGCGGCATCCCAGGTCTTGCCGGTGACCTGCTCGATCAGCTTGCCGACCAGCACGAATCCCGCGTTGCAGTAGGAGAACATGGTGCCCGGGCGGAACAGCTGGCCGACCTCGGAGAGTGCCTCCACATACTTGGTCACCGCATCGTCGCCGCGGCCGAAATCGGTGAAGACGTCGCCGTCGATCTCGGAACTGTGATTCAGCAGGTGCTGCAGCGTGATGATCTTGGTCGCCGCAGGATCCTGCAGCTGCAGGCCGGGCAGGACGTCGATCACCGGCCGGTCCAGCTCCAGCTGCCCGTGCTCGACCAGTTGCAGGGCCATGGTCGTGGTGAAGGTCTTGGAGATCGATCCGATCTGGAAGATCGAATCCGGCTGCACCGGAACGCCCGTGGCCAGGTTGAGCGAGCCGGAGGCGTACGACGTGATCTCGTCGTCGGCCTCCGAACTGCCGAGTTTGAGGATGCCGAGAGCGGCCCCGGGGACCTGGTGGCGTTCGCGGAGTTCGTCGAGGAGCTGCTGCGGGTCGGGCGTCATGGCCGTCATTGTTGCGGGCGGTCCCCGAGCTCGAACCACCGGTAGCCGCCGCGACCCTCCCTGGCCTTCTCGCACCAATTCCTCAACCAGGCCCCCCTACCCCATTCCCGCACGAGCGGCAGCGCGTGCAAGGACGAGCACGGCGCGCCTCAGGCGCTCGCGGCGACCCGCTCACGCAACAGTTCCAGCAGGCGGCGGACGGCCGGGTTCTGGCGCAAGGACTGCCGGCTGCGGACCAGGATCGACCGGGTCGGGGTCGGATCGACCAGCGGGACCACCGCCACTGCGGCCGGCGGCGTACCGAGGCCGAGGCGGGGCAGCACGGTGATCCCGGCACCGGCGGCCACGAACGCGATCGCGGTCGGATAGTCCTGGGTCTCGACCTGGAAGCAGGGTGCGAATCCGGCGGCCGCGCAGGCGTCCAGTAGCCGCTGCCGGCAGGCACCGCGGGCGACGTCGTTGTCGACCCACGGTTCCTCACGCAGGTCGGCCAGCGGAAACGACCTCTCGCCGGCCAGAGCATGATCAGCGGGCAGCACCGCGACGTACGGCTCGGTCAGCAGTGGTTCGATGTCGTAGCCCTCCAGCGGCGACGACGCGGCACCCTCGACGAAGATCTCCACATCCGGTCGGTCGCCGGTCTCCGGCAACAACTCGGTCAGCCGCAGATCCACGCGCAGGCTGGGAAACTCCCGGGTCACCGCGGCGATCACCGGCGGGATCCAGGTCGAGCCCGCGGACGCGAAGTGCGAGACCAGCAGTGATCCGACCCGGCCCTCGCGCAAGTCGCCGGCGAACGCCTCCAGCCGGGCCAGCCGTTCGAGCACCGCATCGGATTCGGCGGCCAACAGCCGACCGACGCTGGTCGGCTCGATGCCGCGACCACGACGCTCGATCAACTTCAGCCCGGTCTCGCGCTGCAGTGCGCTGACGTGCTGGCTGACCGCCGACGGCGTGTAGCCGAGATTGGTCGCGGCCCGGACGACCGAACCCTCGGCCACCACGGCCCGGAACACGCGCAACCGGTTGACATCGATCATGGAGCCATTATTAAGCACCACTGAAATTGGATGTCCGATTGTTCGCTTGTCGCCAAACCATTCTGGCCTCACCATCGACCTGTGAGCACAACAGTCCAAGCGCCCGCCACGACGACCAAGACCTCCGCCACCGCCGCGATGACCGTGACGATCCTGCTGTGGGCGTCGGCCTTCGTGGTCATCCGCTGGGCCGCGCCGTACCTCGCACCGGGCTCACTGGCGCTGCTGAGACTGCTGCCCGCGGCCGTCGCGCTGACCGTCTTCGTACTGATCCGCTCCCGGCGCGACGGTCTGCGGCTGCCGACCGGGCGGCCGCTGGTGCTCACGATCGGGTACGGGATCGCCTGGTTCGCCGGTTACACGGTCGCCCTGAACTGGGCCGAGCACCATCTCGATGCCGGCACCGCGGCGATGCTGGTCAACATCGCCCCGATCCTGATCGCGCTCGGCGCCGGGCTCTTCTTCGGCGAGGACCTGCACCGCCGGCTCTTCGTGGGGATGGGCATCGCGCTGGTCGGCGTGGTCCTGATCGGCGTCACCACCGGCACCGGCCACTCCGACGCGCTCGGCCTGCTGCTGGGCCTGCTGGCCGCGCTGCTCTACACGGTCAGCCTGCTGACCCAGAAGGTCGTGCTCCGGACTGTGAGCCCGCTGGTCGCGACCTGGGTCGGCTGTGTCGCCGGGATGCTGGCGACGCTGGAATTCGCGGGTCAGGCCTACAGCGACATCCTGCACGCCCCGGCCAGCGCGACCGTTGCCGCGATCCTGCTCGGTGTCGGGCCGACCGCGATCGGCTTCTCCACCTGGGCGTACGCCCAGAGCCATCTGCCGACCGGGCAGTTGGCAGCCGCTTCCTTGATCATCCCGGTGGTCGCGATGATCATGTCGGCGGTCGCACTGGGTGAGCTGCCGCCGGCGCTGGCGATCACCGGCGGCCTGATCTGCCTGCTCGGGGTGGTGGTCAGCCGCCGGCGGGCGTAGCGTCGAGGATGTGAGTCAAGTCACCATGCCGCCGGCGGATTCGGGGGCACCCACGGTTTTCGAGGCTGCCGGCGGAGCCGACGCGATCATGCGGCTGGCCGAGGCATGGCACGCGCGCTGCCTGGCCGACCCGATCGCCGAGCACCCGTTCAGCCACGGCACCCATCCGCAGCACACCGAACGGCTGGCCGCCTACTGGGGCGAGATGCTCGGCGGGCCGCCCGCCTTCACCTCCGGCCTGGGCACCGAGGCCGCGATCGTCCGGATGCATTCCTGCAACGGTCCGCATCCCGAGCTCGACACCGCCGCCGAGTGCTGTTTCGTGAAGGCACTGGACGACGCCCGGATCCCCGACGAGGAACCGCTGCGAACCAACCTGGTCGACTGGTTCCGCTGGTCCAGCAATCTGGTCACCTACGGCTTCGAGCATGATCAGGTGACCGACGACCTGCGCCTGCCGAAGTGGTCCTGGAGCGGTCCCCTCGATTAGGGTCCGGGCCATGGCAACAGCCCTGATCACTGGCGGCACCTCGGGGATCGGTCACGAATTCGCCCGCCAGCTGGCCGCGAAGTCGTATGACCTGGTGCTGGTCGCGCGCGACAAGGAACGGCTCGACAAGGTCGCCGAAGAGCTCCGGACGGCATTCGGGGTCGGCGTCGACGTGCTCCCCGCCGACCTTTCGGACCGGGAGCAGTTGGCCAACGTCGCCACCCGGCTCGGCGACCCCGACCGGCCGATCGACCTGCTGGTCAACAACGCCGGATTCGGGGTGCACTCCAAGATCTTGGATGCCGACCTCGGCCCGCAGGACGTCGCGATCGACGTGATGATCCGGGGTGTGATGGTGCTCTCCAACGCCGCCGCCCGGGCGATGCGCGAACGCCACCCGAAGCAGACCGACAAGGTCGGCATCATCAACGTCGGCAGCACCGCCGGCTACGTCACGATGGGCGCCTACTCGGCGATCAAGGCCTGGGTGACGGTCTACACCGAGGGGCTGGCCAACGAGCTGAGCGGCAGCGGGGTGCTGGCGACGGTGCTCTGCCCCGGCTGGGTGCACACCGAATTCCACCAGCGGGCCGGGATCAACGCCTCGAAGATCCCCAGGCCGATGTGGCTGGAGGCCGACCGGCTGGTCCGCGAGGCGCTGGTCGACTACGAGCGCGGCCAGGTGATCTCGATCCCGACCAAGCGCTACAAGGTGCTCATCTGGATGGCCCGGGTGGCCCCGCGCCCGATGGTCCGACAGGTGTCGAAGCTGTTCTCCTCGGGCCGGCACTCGGAGTGATCGTGGATTCCAGCGGGCCAGATCGCCCGAAACGGCTCCTGGGGTCCTTGGCACGGATCTGGCCCGCAGAAATACTCGTTCACGAGGGCCGCAACGCTATGGTGAGCAGATGAGCGGTAGCCGTTACACCTCACGGGGGCATGCGGGGCTGCGCTTCATCGCCCAGCGCGGGCTGCTGAAACCGGTCGTCTGGTCGCTGACCTCGGCGCGGGTCTACGGCCGGGAGAATCTGGATGACGTGCGGCCGCCCTACATCGTCGTCGCCAACCACTCCAGCCACCTCGACGCACCACTCATCATGAGCGGGCTGCCCCGCAAGCACACCCGCTACCTGGCCTCCAACGCGGCGGCCGACTACTTCTTCGACGTCCGCTGGCGGCGGGCGCTCACCCAGCTCTTCTTCAACGCCTTCCCGGTCGATCGCACCGGCCTCCGGGGTCAGAAGAGTGTCGCCCGGGAGTTGCTCGAATCCGGCATCCCGCTGCTGATCTTCCCCGAGGGCGGCCGGTCGATGAGCGGGTCGATGGGCCAGTTCAAGCCCGGCGCGGCCGCGCTGTCGATCAGCAGGGGCGTCCCCTGCCTGCCGGTCGCCCTGGTCGGCGCCTACGACGCGATGCCGAAGGGCGCGAACTGGGTCAGAAAGGGTCGCCCGCCGGTGACGGTCAACATCGGCCGACCGATGTCGGCGGCCGAGGACGAGGATGCCGTTGCCTTCTCCGGCCGGCTGGCCAAAGAGGTGCAGGCGCTGGCCGACGAAGCTCTCGAACGCCGCGAGCGCGACGACCGCTCGCGTGGCAGGATCAACTGAGCAGCTTCGTTCGGATGACTGCCGCAGGCATTGATACCGTCGCGCCGTTGCACGGATCATTCCCGGGGAAGAAGGATGCATGACCACTCCGCCCAGCACTGACAGGCCCGACACCGATCGGCCGACCGCCACGCACAACCCGGCGTCGGGCGTCAAGCACATGAAATGGTGGGGCTGGGGTGTCGAGGGTGTGGCCTTCCACTTCGACGACAAGCCGAAATTCGCGCCGTTCGTGAAACAGGCCGTCGGCCTCGACCTCAGCGGCGAGGCGCCGCCCGCATCGGTCGACTTCAGCACCTTGACCGTCCCGGCGCCGAAGATCTCCGACGACCTGCTGACCGAGCTCAGGGGTGTGGTCGGCAGCGAGAATGTGATCAGCGACGACGAGCCGCGGGTGGTCCATACCTACGGTAAGTCGATCCGCGATCTGCTCCGGATCCGTTCCGGCGATCTCCCCCGGGTCCCCGACGTCGTCGCCTACCCGGGTGACGAGGACGAGGTGCAGCGCATCGTCGACCTGGCGGTTGCAGCCGATGCGGTGCTGATCCCCTTCGGCGGCGGCAGCAACATCTCCGGCAGCCTGCAGCCGCCGGCCGGCGAGACCCGGACCGTGATCTCCCTGGACATGGGCCGGCTCAACAAGGTGCTCGACGTCGACGAGGATTCCGGGCTGGCCCGGATCCAGGCCGGCGCCCAGGGCCCGGACCTGGAGGAGCAGCTCAACAAGCGCGGCTGGACCGTCGGGCACTTTCCGGACAGCTTCAACCACTCGACCATCGGCGGCTGGGTGGCGACCCGGTCGTCGGGCATGCAGTCCGACAAATTCGGCGACATCTCCGACATCACCCGCGGCGTCCGGGTCGCGACGCCGTCCGGGCCGCTGGTGCTGCGTCCGCTGCCGAGCACCTCGACCGGACCGAGCGTCCGGGAGATGATCCTGGGCAGCGAGGGTCGGCTGGGCGTGATCACCGCGGTGTCCGCGCAGGTCCACCGGCTGCCCGAGGAACGGGTCATCCTGGCCTACTTCTACCCGACCTTCGACGCCGGGCTGGAGGCGATGCACGACATCTCGCTGCTCGACTCGCGACCGTCGATCACTCGGGTCTCCGACGCCGGCGAGACCGGCTTCACCCTGGCCACGGCCAAGAAGACCTCCGTCGGCCAGACGGTGCTCTTCAAGGTGCTGCAGCGTCGCGGCTGGGACCTGGACAAGATGTGTCTGTCCTTCGTCGGATTCGAGGGCACCAAGGCTCACGTCGCCCGGCAGCAGGCCGCGGTCAAGGAGATCGTCAAGAAGCACGGCGGCATGGGGGTCGGCAAGGGCCCGGGCGTGCTCTACGACCAGAAGAAATTCGACACCCCCTACATCCGGGACTTCCTGCTGGACTGGGGCGGCGCCGCCGACGTATCCGAGACCGCAGCCCCGTGGAGCCGGCTGAAGGACGTCTACTACAACACGATCGACGCGGCCAAGCAGGCCTACAAGGAGCTCGGGATCGATCCGGGCTGGGTGATGTGCCACCTGTCGCACTCCTACCACTCCGGTGCCTGTCTCTACTTCACCTTCGCCTTCGTCTACGGCGATCGTGATCCGCTGCCGCTCTACGAGGTGGTGAAGAAGGCGATCCAGCAGTCCTTCATCGACAACGGGGCAACGCTCTCCCACCACCACGCGGTGGGCACCGAGCACTCGCCGTGGCTGTCACAGGACATCTCACCGGCCGGAGAGAAGATCATGAAGGGCCTCTTTGCCGCTGTCGATCCGGGCAGCAACTTCAACCCGGGCAAGATCACCAGCTGAGGCCGGGCGAGCACGATGCGGCGGGTGTCGCACTGGGTCTTCGATCTTGACGACACCCTCTATCCGCCCACCGTCGGGCTGACCTCGCAGCAGCGGCTGCATATGCTCGGTTACGTGCAGAAGGTGTACGACCTGCCGCCGGACGAGGCGGAGATCGTACGCCGCAGACTCGTCGCCGAGCACGGCACGACACTGCGCGGACTGATGATCACCAAGGAGATCGATCCGGTCGATTTCCTTTCCTGGGAAGACGATCTGGACCTCTCCGCACTGCGACCGAACCCTCCGCTGCGAGATGCGTTGGCGAGGCTGGACGGCCCGCGGTACGTCTTCACCAACGGCTCGGCCGGTTACGGCCGACGGGTGCTCGGCCGGCTCGGGCTGGATGATCTCTTCTCCGGTGTCTGGGGCATCGACAGCGGCGATTACCTGCCCAAGCCGTGGCTGGAGGCGTACGAGCGATGTTTCGACGCTTTCGGCATCGAGCCGGCGAGCGGCATCTTCGTCGACGACTCTGCGGTCAACCTGAGAGTGCCCAAGGATCTCGGCATGGCAACCGTGCTGGTGAACCCGGACGATCCCTACGATCATGATCACGTCGACGTCCGGGTGCCGGATCTGCTGACCTGGTTGCGATCCTGACCGTAGGGAGTGTCTTCGTGGAACAGCTGAACGACCAGAGCCGGCTGCTGCAGCTCAACTACCAGCCGCTGACCGAGCAGCCGGGCGACGAGACGCTGGCGATGTACAAGGCGGACCATCCCGATCAGGCTGCCTCGTCGGATGATTTGTCGGTGCTCGGCGGGCCGCATCCGTGGCTGCGGCGCTACCGGGTCGTCGTCGCTCTACGGACCGAGCGCCGGTCGCCAGGGCGAACAGCTCAAATTCACCGAGATCCTCATCGGCCCGCGCGCCGTCTCCTTCCGACTCGAACCTCGGCTTTCGCCGGACGAGAAGGCCACCGACGATCTGGAGCGGCACTTCTACGTCAGGATCGAGGGCGCCGGCCTGGCCGCCGAGATGGACAAAGACGCGATGACGCGGTGGGCGGTGCAGACCGTCGCGACAGGCAAGCTGTCGCCCGAGCAGCGACAATCACTTCCACCGGAGGTGCGGGCGGCCGCCGAGCAGGAGGCGAAGAAGGGCTGGTGGGCCCGACGGAAGGCGCGCAGCGAGCGGCAATCACCGGTTGTATGTCTATCGCACGCTGTCCCACGACCTCGACGACCTGATCAAGCCCGAGGTGATGCAGCAGATGTTCCGGCTGGCGGCGCTGCTCGGCCCGGCCGTTTCCGAGGCGACCGCAGGCCTTGAGCGAAACCGATGATCAGCGCATCCACGGCGAATTCCAGCCGGTACGTCGCGGGTCGCCCCAGGCTGGCGTGCGCTGCCTCGGCCAGCACCGGGAACTCGTCCGGCGACACTCCGGCCAGCTGACCCGCGGGATCTCCGGCGGCCAGCGACTGGTCGGTGCCGGTGTCCAGGGCTGCATGGATGAGCACCAGCCTGGCCAGGGCATAGACGATGTCGAGCGAACGTTCGGGCGCGAAACCGGCGTCGCAGAGCACACCGACGAGTGACTCCATGACCTGCAGGCTGCCGCCGGTCATGGCCGGCCGGGTCAGCACCAGAGGCAGCAGATTCGGGTGCTCGGTCAGCCGCTCGAAGAACGACAGGGCGTAGCAGCGCAGCTGCGACTGCCAGTCACCGGTCGGCTGCCCTGACACTGCCGCCTGCGCGACGAGTTCGCCGACGATCGCGTCCAGCAAGGCGTCCTTGCTCGGGAAGTGGTGGTAGATCGCCATCGCCTCGACGTCGAGCTCCGCGCCGAGCCGACGCATCGACAGTGCTGCCAGCCCGTCCCGGTCCGCCAGGTCGATCGCCGTCCGCAGGATGGTCGGCGCGTCCAGACCGGCATGCTGGCCCCTCCCTCGCGATGGCCTGCGTGACGGGCTCATGGTCCTCCCGGGGAATAACCTGATTGCTTCTGTTCTACGACGTATATTAGCGTGATCGTCAAATGTACGGCGTAAAACAAGGAGCCGGGATGAACCTCATCAGGAGACCGGAGCGCGGGACGCTCGCGGCGGCGTACGCGGGGCTGGCCCTGACCATCGCCGCGATCGGACTGCTCTACCTCGACCACGCGACGACGAATGTCCTAGCCAGCCACATCCGGGACGGCTACCCCGACTATCCGTCGGCGCGGATCACGACGGCAGCGACGACCTACCTGGTCTACCTGTCGATCCTCGGCGGGCTGGGCATCCTCACCTGGCTGGCCACGATCTGGGCAGTCGTACGCCGCCGGCGACTCGCCCGGTGGCTGACGCCCGCGCTGGTCCTGACCGGCATCGGCATCGGCCTGTTCAACCTGCTGATCCGCGACACCTCCGGCGACACCGGCCTGCCGGCGCTGATCGGCTGGGTCGGGCTGGTGCCCAGCCTTGCCGGCCTGGCCGTGGTGATCCTGCTCTGGCGCCGTCCTAACACCACGAAAGGAATTCGATCATGACGACAACAACCCTGGAATCGCCCGCGCTCGCCGCCGCCCTGGACGCACTGCACCACAGCGGTGTGCCGGGCGCCATCGCCGAGATCCGTACGCCGGAAGGGATCTGGAGCGGTGCGGCCGGCGTCCGCGATCTCGAGACCGGCACGCCGGCGACCCCCGACCTGCAGCATCGGGTCGGCAGCGTGACGAAGAGTTTCACCGCCGTCGCAGTGCTCCGCCAGGTGGAGCAGGGCGAGCTCGAGCTCGATGCGCCTGTCGGCCGCTACCTGCCGGATCTCGTCCCCGGCGAACGCGGCGACCGGATCACCGTACGGATGTTGATCAACCACACCAGCGGCCTGCCGGAATACCTGCCCTACGCCTACCCGTCGCTGCGTGCCTTTCCCCGGCTCGCCCAGACCACGCCGGACAGCCTGGTCGAGACCCGCTTCCGCCGCTGGGATCCGTTGGAGTTGATCAAGCTCGGAGTCGAGGCGCCGCCGACCGGTCGGCCGGGCGACACACCCGGCGTCTACTCCAACACCAACTACCTACTGCTCGGTCAACTGCTGCAGCGGATCACCGGACTGCCGGCAGAAACGGTGATCACCCGCGACGTCATCGAGCCGGCCGGCCTGCAGCACACCTTCTTTCCGACGCGGCCGGAACTGATCACCCGGCACACCGGTCTCTACGAGTCCTGGTTCGGGATGTTCGATCCGCCGGAGGACTTCAGCGTCTTCGACATGAGCTGGGTCGGTGTGGCCGCCTCACTGGTGTCGACGGTATCGGACCTCAACGAATTCTTCGCCCAGCTGATCACCGGGCAGGTCATCAGCCCAGCGCCCCTCGCCCAGATGCAGCGTACGAATGCGGTCGTTTCCTTCGAGCAGACCTTGATCGACTATGGTCTCGGCCTGCTCCGCAAGGAGATTCCGGGTGTCGGCACGCTGTGGGGCCACGACGGCACGGTCTGGGGAGGCGGCACGATCGCCCTGTCCAGTGCGGACGGGACGCGGCAGCTGGCATTGGCGATCAACCGGCAGCGGTGGAACAGTCTGGATGCCGACGGACGACCCGCGCCGCACCCGATCGACCGGGCGCTCAACGGCTTCCTGCAGGTCGGGTTGAATGCCCTTCGATCGTGACGCTACTTCGGGCCGCGCTCGAGGGCGTTCCTGATCATCTCGCGCTCATGCCGTCGGGCGTCGCGAAGCTTGGCCTCGGCCTCGCGCCGCTTGGCGTTGGCGTCACGCACCTTCGGGTCCTTGCGGACATGATCGAGTCGCAGTGCCTCGGTGGCCTGATCATCGTCACGCCAGCCGGGAGCGGGGCGTACGACCTCCCGGCCGGGATCCTCGGCGTGGGTTGCGATCCCGTCCAGGATGATCTCCAGGCCGAAGCTGAAGTCCCCGTCCGGATCATGTCTGTCCGAATCGATGGCCGCAGAGGCGGCCAAGTAGCTGCCGGAGCGTACGAACGGGGCAAGATCAGGAAACCGGTCGTCGGTGACCAACTCCTGGACCAGCTCACCCAGCCCGTCGGAGGGGTCCGGCATGCCGCCGGACGCGAAGTCCCGTTCGACCCGGCTGTATTCCCTGACGTGGTTGGTGATCAGCACCAGCAGTTGGAGCTTGTCCGCGTCGGCGATCACCAGGTTTCGCATGCAGCGCATGGCCAGATCGGCCAGCGCGAGATTGTTGGGGGTGAGCAGCAGGGCCGCCGATACCGGAAGATCACTCAGCCACGGATGATCACGATAGACACCCCGCAGTTGGGCGGCGAAGCGCCGCAACTGGGTCCGCCAGTCCTGGTCGACCGGCGCTGCCTTGCGATTGTCCTTGCGAGTGTCGGTCAGACTCTGATCGGTGCCGGCGACGACCTCGCCGGCGGCCGCATCGGCCATCAGGTCGAGCAGATCGTCCTTGCTGGTCACGTAGCGGTAGAGCGCCATGGTGGTAAAGCCGAGCGCGGACGCGACCTTGCTCATGGTGACCGCACCGAGCCCCTCGGCGTCGGCCAGCTGGATCGCCGCTTCGACGATCCGCTCATGGCTCAGCTCGCGCTTCGGACCACGCTGCGGATCGGCGACCATGCCCCAGCTGATCGCCACCGCACGCGGCAGGCCACCTTCGAACGCCTCGGTCATCCTCGCTCCCGCACCACTCGATCCCGCACCAGTCGATCCCGTACGGGGCAACGCTACCAAACCGTGTACACCGCACTCTGTATATGCCATACTCTGTTTACATTGCACGCTGTATATACCGCACACAGAGATGGGACGGACATGGACACCACAGATGTCGTGATCAGCGGCGCCGGGATCGCCGGGACGGCAGCCGCCTACTGGCTGAGCCGCGCGGGACTCTCGGTGACGGTCGTCGAGCGGGCTCCCGAGCCGCGCCGCGGCGGTCAGGCGGTCGACCTGCGGGGCGCGGGCCGTACGGCCGTCGGACGGATGGGGCTGCTGGAGGCGGCGCGGGAGATCGCGGTGCAGCAGGAGGGATTCGAGATGCTCGGCCCGACCGGGAAGTCCCTCGGGCGGATCGGCGTGGACGCCTTCGGTGGCAACGGCGTCGTGTCCGAGATCGAGATCCTGCGCGGCGACCTGGCCGAATTGCTGTACCGGGCAACGATTCCGGACGTTGAGTACGTCTTCGACGACACCATCACCGGCATCGAGCAGGACGCCGACGGCGTCGCGATCACCCTCGAGAAATCGGAGCCGCGCCGTTGCCGGCTGCTGATCGGGGCGGACGGCTCGCACTCGATCGTCCGCCGGTTGGCCTTCGCCGACGAGCCGAACGCGCTGCATCCACTGAACTGCTACAACTCCTGGTTCACGCTCACCGACAGCCCGATCGACACCGGCGGCTGGTTCCAGATGTTCAACGCGCCCGGCGGCCTGGTCGCCGGCGTACGACCGGGACGGCTGCCGGGTGAGATCAAGGCCGGGTTGAGCTTCCGTTCCGGGCCGATCACCTACGACCGTCGCGATGTCGCCGCGCAGCAGGAGTTGCTGGCCCAGCGATTCGCCGGCGTCGGCTGGCAGGTGCCGCAGATCCTCGCCGGGATGCGTCGGGCCGACGACTTCTTCTTCGACTCGGTCGACCAGGTGAGGCTGTCCAGTTGGCACCGCGGCCGCGTCGTGCTGCTCGGCGACGCCGGCTACTCCCCCACATCGCTGACCGGTCTGGGCACCAGCCTCGCGCTGGTGGGGGCGTACGTCCTGGCCGGTGAGTACGCCGGCGCCGATGATCATCGAGCGGCACTGGACAACTATCGGCGGATCATGCTGGGTTACGTCACCCAGGCCCAACGCGTGCCGGGCGGCGGTGCCGCCGGCTATGCGCCGAACACTCTGCTGATGATCAGATTGCGGGCGATCTCGATGACCGCGATGACCCATTGGCCGTGGAACAAGCTGATCGCCGGCCAGTTCTCCAAGGCTGACGCGATCGACCTGCCGTCGTACGACTTCGACACCCTGAGGACAGCATGATCATCTATTTCGGTCGTCAGCTCACAGCGTCGCCGCCTCGGCTGTCAGCGCGTCCAGCACCAGCCGTACGGACCGTCGAGCAGCCCGGTCCGGCCGCGACAGCGCCTCCAGATGGCGACCGGCCCGGATCCCGGCCAGCGGCACCAGGGCAAACCGGCCCGCGGCCCGAGGCCGGGAGCTGTGCCGGGGCAATAGCGCCACTCCGCGACCGACCTCGACCAGCTTCTCCGCCAGCGGCAGGTGCGTGGTCCTGAAGATGATCTTGGCGTCCCGGCCGGCCTGGAGCGAGACCGCCGACAGCACCCGGTCCAACGGAAACTCCTTCGGTACGCCGATCCAGGGCTCGTCGATCACGTCGGCAGTGGTCACCCGGTCTAACTTCGCCAGCCGATGATCAAGAGCAACGGCGACGTCGACCGGCTCGCGGAGCAGGTGCGTGACGTGCAGCCGGGACCGGTCGGCCACCGCACCGCCGTCGGACCGGTGGGCGATCACGATGTCGAAGTCGGACACCAACGCGTCGAAGTCCCCCTCACCGACGTCGCGTTCGTCGGTGATCAACTCGATCTGCGGGTAGGCGTCCATCCTGTCGAGCAGCCCGGGGATCAGGATCTCGCCGGCGGAGTAAAAGAAGGCCAGCCGTACGGTCCCGGTGGCCGTCCGCCGGTAGCGGTCCCAGTCCGCCTCGGCCTCGGCGATCGCCGTACTGACCTTGACCGCCGTACGAGCCAGGGCCTCGCCCGCGTCGGTCAGCCGGACGCCGCGGCCGGAGCGCTCCAGCAACTGCACCCCGGCCGTACGCTGCAGCAACCGCAGTTGCTGGGAGACGGCTGACGTCGTCCGGCCGGTGGCGCGGGCGACCTCGGTCACGCTGCCCCGGTCCGCCAACTCGCGGAGCAACTCGAGATGGGCGATCTCCACTTAAGTCAGGCTACACAGTTGTGGTAGGAATTCATCCTTGTCCTTGACGGTTAGGTACGCGTTCAATAGGGACGTGTCCGTCCGAGATCGCCTGCTCGCCCTGCTGGTCGCCGTCCTGTGGGGGCTGAACTTCCCCGCCACCGAGATCGCCCTGCAGCACTTCCCGCCGATGCTGCTCGGCGCGCTGCGCTGGACCCTGCTGGCGATTCCGGCCGTGCTGTTCGTGCCCCGGCCGCAGGTCAAGCTGCGCTGGCTGCTCGGCACCGGGATCGGGATCGGGCTGCTGCAATTCGCCTTCCTCTACCTCGGGATGGCGGCCGGGATGCCGAGCGGGCTGGCGTCGCTGGTGCTGCAGGCCTCAGCTCCGTTCACCGTGCTGCTGGCGGGGTTCGCCTTCCGGGAGAAGATCAGCCGGCGGCAGGCGATCGCGATCGGCGTCGCTGTCCTCGGCCTGGCTGCGATCGCGATCCACCAGTCCCAGGTCGCCGCCCTGTTGCCGGTCGTGCTCACCCTGGCAGGCGGACTCGGCTGGGCCATCGGCAACGTCTGCAGCCGTGAGGCCAAGGCGCCCAAGCCGCTGCACCTGACGATGTGGATGGCTGTCGTGCCGCCGATCCCGATGTTCGCGCTGTCGCTGATCACGGAGGGCCCGCACCGGATCGCCGGTTCGTTCACCACGTTGACGACCTGGTCGGCCTGGGAGTCGGTCTTCGGCCTGCTCTACATCGTGGTCGCCGCGGCGCTGGTCGGCTACGGGATCTGGAACACGCTGCTGTCCCGTAACCCGTCCTCGAGCGTGGCGCCGTTCTCGATGCTGGTGCCGATCATCGGCGTGCTGTCCTCCTGGGTCGCCTTCGGCGAGCGGGTCCCGCTGGTCGAATTCATCGCCGGCGCCGCGGTGATCCTCGGCGTCCTGTACGCGAGCCGTCGGCCGCGGCTGGTCGCGCCCGATCCGGAGCCCGCGCTGGTCGTCGAGGCCGGCTCCCGGCCGCACTAACTGCTGCACGCCGTACCCGGTGCGCGAGGCAGGAGTTGGTGCGGGAAAGGTCGTGCGGCAGTGTCGATCCGGGCGGTGGCGAACGTCTGGGTGGTGACAGGCCGGACCAGCCGGCCGTAGGTTGTCCGAGGAGGACACCATGGCGCACTACCTGCTCAGCATCTACCAGCCCAGCGGCGCGACGCCGCCACCGCCCGAGGTACTCGGTCCGATCATGGACAACGTCGACGCGCTCAATAAAGAGATGCAAGCGGCCGGGGTCTGGGTGTACGCCGCCGGGCTCGACTATCCGAGCACAGCAACGGTGATCACCACCGAGAACGGCGAACCGGTGCTGACCGACGGCCCCTATGTCGAGCTCAAGGAATATCTGGGTGGTTTCACGATCGTCGACGTTCCCGATCTTGATGTCGCACTCGACTGGGCCAAGCGGCTGCAGTCGGCGATCGGCCTTCCCCTCGAGGTCCGGCCGTTCTTCGATGTCCACAACTAAGCCGGTCACCGATGCCCGCATCGGCGAGATCTTCCGGGAGGAGTACGGCCGCGCGGTGGCCGTACTCACCCGGACCTTCGGTGATCTTGATCTTGCCGAAGACACGGTCCAGGACGCCTTCACCATCGCCGTACGCCGCTGGCCGATCGACGGCGTACCGCCGAGCCCGGCGGGCTGGATCATCACCACAGCACGCAATCGCGGGATCGACAGGATCCGGCGGGAATCCCGCAGGGACAGCAAACACGCCGAGGCGGCTGCGCTGGCCGAGCAGACCAGGACCGACGACTCCGAGGTCGACGACGAAGATCACGAGGCCGGTCCGGTGACCGACGACCGGCTGCGGTTGATCTTCACCTGCTGCCATCCGGCGCTGGCTCCGACCGCCCAGGTGGCACTGACGCTGCGGCTGCTCGGCGGCTTGAGTACACCCGAGATCGCGCGGGCGTTCCTGGTGCCGGAGGCGACGATGGCGCAGCGGATCGTCCGGGCCAAGTCCAAGATCAAAGGGGCCCGGATCCCGAACCGGATCCCGACCGACGCCGACCTGCCGGACCGGTTGCGTACGGTCCTGGCGGTGCTGTATCTGATCTTCAACGAGGGCTACACCGCCAGCTCGGGCGACAGCCTGGTCCGCGACGACCTGTCGGCCGAGGCGATCCGGCTGACCCGGCTGCTGCTGGGGCTGATGCCCGACGAACCGGAAGTACGCGGCCTGCTGGCCCTGATGCTGCTCACCCAGGCGCGGCGGCCGGCGCGGATCGGCGCGGACGGCGAGTTGGTGCCGCTGGCCGAGCAGGAGCGCAGCCGGTGGGACACCGAGCTGATCGCGACCGGCCACGACCTGGTGCTGCAGTGCATCCGCCGCAACCAACCGGGCCCGTATCAACTGCAGGCGGCGATCAATGCCGTGCACACCGACGCCAAGCGGCTGGAGGACACCGATTGGCGGCAGATCGTGTTGCTCTACGACCAGTTGCTCGCGATCTCGCCGACGCCGATGGTCGAGCTCAACCGGGCGATCGCGCTGGCGGAGGTGGAGGGCCCCGAAGTCGCCCTGGGTTACGTCGAGGCTCTTCGACAGGCTCAGGGGTCGACCAGCGGGCCGGGACGGCGGATGGAGCAGGGACTGCTGGAGCGCAGCCACCTCTTCCATACCGTACGGGCCGACCTGCTGCGACGGCTCGGGCAGCCGGCCGAGGCGCTCGAGGCGTACGACCAGGCGATCGCGCTGGCGACCAACGCCGCCGAACAGCGATTCCTGCAGCGGCGCCGCGCCGAGCTTTCCGGGTTGTTGCCGAACGCCGGGTAAATTGCGGGCCGTGGGTTATCAGGTACGCACCATCACCTCGGCCGAGCACGTCGCCTTCAACGCGGCGCGGCCGAGTGTGAGTTTCCTGCAGACCCCCGCCTGGGCCAAGGTCAAGAGCGAGTGGCGCAGCGAATCGCTGGGCTGGTACGACGACCGGGACCAACTGGTCGGCGCCGGCTTGGTGCTGCACCGCAAACTGCCCCGGATCAACCGGACGTTGGCCTACCTCCCCGAGGGCCCGGTGATCGACTGGGGCTCCGACGATCTGGCCGGCTGGCTGCAGCCGCTGGCGGCGTACCTGAAGAAGCGCGGCGCCTTCGCCGTACGGATCGGTACGCCGGTGGTGACCCGGCGCTGGGGCACCGCGACGATCAAGGCGGCGCTGGCCGATCCGGCCGTCACGAAGCTCAGCGACGTGTCCCCCGACGAGATCAACGCAGCGGCGACCAGGGCGTACGGACAGCTCCGGCATCTCGGCTGGCTGCCACCGAAGGACGACGACGGCGGATTCGCAGCGGGTCAACCGCGCTGGGTCTTCCAGCTGCCGCTGGCCGACAAGTCCGAAGATCAACTCCTCAAGGGCATGAACCAGCTGTGGCGGCGCAACATCAAGAAGGCCGCCAAATCCGGCGTCGTGGTGACCCAGGGCAAGAAGGAGGACCTGCCCGACTTCCACCGGATCTACACCGAGACCGCCGAACGTGATCACTTCACGCCCCGGCCGCTGTCCTACTTCCAGACCATGTTCGACGCCCTGCTGGCCGAGGATCCCGACCGGATCCGGTTGTACCTGGCCCACCACGAACGTGATCTTGTCGCCGCGACCACCTGGGTCCGGGTCGGCGAGCACGCCTGGTACAGCTACGGCGCCTCGACCACGGCCAAACGTGACGTACGCGGCTCGAATGCCGTGCAGTGGCAGATGATCACCGACGCCAAGGATGCCGGGGCGACCGTCTACGACCTGCGCGGGATCACCGACACGGTCGATTCCGACGATCCGCACGCGGGGCTGATCCAGTTCAAGGTGGGTACCGGCGGCGAGGCCGTGGAGTATCTCGGCGAGTGGGACCTGCCGCTCAACAAGCTGCTCTACAAGGCTTTCACGCTCTACCTGTCACGGCGTTAGGCTCGGAGCGTGGGAGTGACGCTGCGACTTGACCTTGACCGCTGGCGCGAGCACATGCGGGTGGTGGCCGATGCGACGCCCGGCCTGGTGCCGGTGATCAAGGGCAACGGGTACGGCTACGGCCACCGTCGGCTGGCCCGCGAGTCGGCGCTGCTCGGCACCGACACGATCGCCGTCGGTATTCCGTCCGAGGTGGCGCTGGTGCGCGAGGAGTTCGACGGCTTGATCCTGGTGCTGCAGCCGTGGCGACCGGGCGACAAGCTCGCCGACGAACTGTTGGACGACGATCGGGTGATCACCGTCGTCTCCCGCGCCGAGGACCTGCAGGCGCTGATCCGGATGGGTAAGCGGCCCCGGGTGCTGGTGGAGATCCTGACCGCGATGCGCCGACACGGCATCCCGGCCAACGAGTTGGCGCGCGCGGTCGCCGATCTGGGCGAACTGCGGTTCGAGGGCTGGACGATCCACCTGCCGATCGGCGGCGACGACCGCTACGCCGGAGCGGTGCGACTGGCCCGGACCGCGCTCGACGCGCGCTTCGGACCGCTGTGGCTGTCGCACCTGCCGACCGAGGAAGCCATCGGCCTCAGCCGTCAGCTCGGCGGCACCGAGACGCCGGTGCCGATCCGGATCCGCATCGGCACCCGGTTGTGGCTGGGTGACGAGGGCAGCCGCACGACGGTCGCGACGGTGCTGGACGTGCATCCGGTCCGGCGCGGCGAGCGGATCGGCTACCGGCAGCGTCAGTCCCCGCTGGACGGCTGGATTGTGGTGATGGCCGGCGGCACCTCGCACGGCATCGGCATGGAGGCGCCGACGCCGGCCGCCTCGGTGCGGCAGCGGGCGGTCTCGATGGCGACCGGTTCACTGGCGGCGGCCGGGCTGGCGCTGAGTCCGTACACGATCGGCGGCAAGAAGCGCTGGTTCTGCGAGCCGCCGCACATGCAGGCGTCGATGATCTATCTGCCGCGGTCGCAGACCCCACCACAGATCGGCGAGGAGGTGCCGGTCGAACTGCGGCTCACCACGGCGCTGGTCGACACCGTCGACGAGGTCTGAGTCAGCCCAGCGTTAGTCAGCACTTCTTCCAGATCGAGCCCGAGTGCGGCTCGGCCTTGTTGATCACCGGCTTGCCGCCCTCGTGGGTGAACGTGTAGTCGATGTCCCAGCGGGCACAGGTCAGACTCGGGCTCGGTCCCTTGCCCTTGGCGAAGATCGAATCGAAGGTCACGTGGGCCCCCGAACCCGTCGCCTTGCGCACCTTGATGTTGAAGTCGTACGAGGTGGCCCAGCCCTTGGCGTAGTTGCTGTAGCCGGTCGCTTGCAGTTGCGAGCTGAGTTGGCCGAAGGCGCTGCGGTAGTCGCCGGAATTGATGCCGGTGAAATACGACACGAACATGTCATCCACCGGCTTGGTTCCCGAGACGCTGATCGTCGTCGAGGACGGACCACGCTGGTCCTTGCAGTGCGTCGCCGGCAGTGAGCCGCTCGGATGCGCGACCGCTTCCTTGATCGCCTTGCCGGAAACGATCATCATCCGGCCGCGGGAGTCCAGCAGCACCATGCCGTTGGCATGACCGTTCGCGGCCAGCGTCGGTGCTCCGGAGATCCCGTTGTCGACGACAGCAGTGGTGCTGGCAAGGCCCTTGACCTCGTACGAGCCGAGCTTGACCGCAGCGCCGGTGCCTTGGACTCTGGCCTTGACCAACGCCGGTTTCGTAGTGGAGGTGTCGATTCCGTAGCTGCCGACCGGATCGCCGACCGCGGGACTGACGGCGTCGACCGGGAAGACATGGCCGCTGACCGGGTGATCGAGCTTCAAGATCACCAGCCCGTCGACCAGATCGGTGCCGGCCACCGAGGCGGCGAACGTGTCACTTCCGTTGCTGACCGCGATCACGTCGGCACCGGCCAGCGAACTCAGGGCGGCGACCGCGGTCCGGTTGTTGATCAAGAACGCGGAGCCGACCATGCTGCCGCCGCCCGACAGGCAGCCGCTGCCGACGATCTCGAGGATGCCGCTGGAGACCTGGGCGCCGAATCTGCCGTAGTCGGGCGTCCTGCTCGGCGTCGGACTGGCCGGGGTCGGGCTCGTGGAAGCGGTCGCGGACCGGCTCGGTGACGGCTGCGGCGCCGACGACTGCGCAGACGGTGGCGGAGCCGGGACCGGTTGTGGTGCAGGGGATGCCTGGTTGGCGACCCGCGGGATGATGACCACGGCCAGTGCCGCGATCACGACGACCGCCAGCGCACCGGCCAGGATCATCAACGTCAGCCGGCGATCCCTTCGCGGCGGCTGCTGGCCGGTGGAGACCGGCTGTCGGTACGGCGTCGGCTGCCCGGCGGGCGCCTGTTCCGGATAGGGCTGGTTGTAGGACTGACCGTAGGCGTACGGAGCCTGGAATTCCGGCTGGCCGGAAGCCGGCTGCGGGTTCTGCCCCTGGTGCTCAGCCGGTTGCGGGTCCGGGGTCGGTGCCCAGCCGCATTGAGCGCAGAACTGCGACCCGGGCGGGTTGGCAGCGCGGCACTGCGGGCAGATCAGGTATTCCGGCACGGACCCATCCTGCCGACCGGAGGCTCAGCTTTCAGCCGAAACCAGCAGTTTGGCCCGGAGCGCCGCGGTGTCCTCGTCGGTCCAGCCGATCTTGGCGAGCAACTCCGGCACCGAACCGTACTCACGCTCGATGTAGTCCAGGAACGCGATCATCGTCTCCGGCCGGGTTTCGTGCTCCGACAGCGGCCGGGACAACACGTTGTCCCGGTAGGTCTCGGTGCCCGACAGCTTATTGATGATCTGCTCGATCCGGATCGAACTGGCGGCGAAATCGTCGATCACCGCCTGCGGTTCAGCACCGACCAGCAGCAGCGCGAGCGCGACGATGGTCCCGGTCCGGTCCTTGCCCGCCGCACAGTGCACCAGCGCCGCCCCGTCGGCGGTGGCGATCACCCGCAGCGCCGCGAGCACCGAGTCCGGGCGGTCGGCGAGATAGGACAGGTAGAAGGAGGCGGAGTCGTCCTCGACCTCGATGGTCGGCCGGACCACCTCGGTCCACGGCAGCGCCTGCGCCGCGACCTCCTCCGGGCTGAGCGAGTTGATCTGGGTGGTCAGCTTGGACTCGGTCTGTTCCTCGGTGAGACTCGGCTTGAAGAGCGAATGGTGATGGATCGAGACGCCAGGCTCCTTGGTCAGCGGACCGGGTCCTTCCTGGGCCACTTCGAGATCGGTGCGCAGGTCGATCACGTCGGTCAGGCCCAGATCGAGTAGCGCCTGGACGGTCTGCTCAGGCAGTCGCTGCAGATTGTCCGAGCGCAGCAGCCTTCCGCGGGCGATGCTGCCCCCGTCTGTGGTCGGGATGTCCCCGACATCCCGCAGATTGACCAGCCCGTCGAGATCGATCCAGTTCACCGTCACGGCCCGATTCTAGAGAGCGGTCGTTGCCGCCCGGTTACGCGGATGTGTACGGCGCCGGCCTGGGACCCGGCGCGACCACTTGGCCGGGAGCATTTGTACTGATACATTCTTTGTATTGGTACGAACGGAAGGAGGCCATCAGTGTTCATCAGCTACGTTGCCGTCGGGGTGTGCCTGCTGGCCGGATCCGCGCCGCTGCTCCTGACCACCAACGACAAGCAGCGCCAGAAGGCGCTGGACCGGTATGCCCGCAAGGTCAACCTGGCGATCACCGATGACGTACGCCCGCTGGTCGTCCGGCGGATCACGATCGTCGAGCGGTTCACGCTGATCGGCGGTGCGGTCGGGGGGCTGCTCGGACTGGTACTGAGCGTCGTCCTCAGAGCCGCCGGGGCAACCGATTGGGCGGCCTCGTTCGCGATCCTGCTCGGCCTCGCGATCGGGATCAGTTTCGCCCCGGTCGGGTCCGTGGTGCTGACCACACTGGGCATCGCGGCAGGACCACGGGTGGCCCGGATGACCACACCGGCCGTGACCGACTACGTGCCGCGACTGGAGTTGCGTGCGGTGCCGATCGCGCTCGGTTGCGCCGGGCTGGCGATCGCCGGCGGCATGGTCGCACTGGGGACCGGCGTGCTGCAGGGGCATCGGCTGGATGCTGTGGGCGTCCTGGTCTCCCCTGGCGCGATCCTCGCCTACGTCGCGGCGCTCGGCTACGCAGCCGCCTTGATCTTGGTCCGGGTCGTGCTCAACAGTGGACAGCCCGCGGGCAGCACCCAGGAACTGGCCTGGGACGACGCGATGCGGGCATCCTCGCTGCGCAGCCTGATCCACACCCCGCTGGCCATCGCGGCGGCCTCGGTCGTCGTGACCTTCCTGGACGTCGGCTCCCGGACGATCAACCAGCCCGTGCTGATCGGAACCATCGGGGTCGCCGCGCTGGTGATCTTCGTCGTCGCGATGATCACGGTCGCGGTTACGGACGCCGCGAGCAGGCCGGGCCAGCACTACTGGCGCCGCTTGTGGCAGGACGCGGATCCGGTGCGCTGACCATGATCAGGAGCGTGAGGAGACCGCGATGACGCGCTTCACCTGGACCATGTACATCGTGCTCGCTGTTGGGTTGGCGGCCGGAACTGTGGTCACCATCACCCGCTGGTTCCGGCGGCGGATCCTCGCCGATTACGCCCGACGATTCGATCTTGAGGTGCCAGAGGAGCTCGAATCCCGGCTGCGTCGGCGGGCCGGTGCTCCCTTCACGGCGACCTGCCTCGGCGGGCTGGTCGGGCTGACGGCGGGCGCCGTGATCTCCGCACTAGTGATCCCTCCGCCCGACTACTCCCGGCAGGTCCCGCCCGTCGACCCGTCGACGGCGGTCATGATCGTCACAGCTTTGTCGGGCGGCGTAATCTTCCAGGTGGTGACAGCCGTCGCGTTGGCGCTGCACCGGCCGACCGGCCGTCGGGTGGCCCGGAGTACGACACCGCGGCTGAGCGATTATGTATCCGGCGTGGAGCGCTCTGCAGGGTGGATCGTGGTCTGCGCGGCCGTGATTTTACTGGTGAGCATTGCAGTTGCCGAACGATCCGGGGCGCTGCACAACCCGGTCATCGAGGAAGAGAGCGTCTTCGGTTCGATGGGTGCATTCTTCGCCTATGTCTCGATCGGTGGGCTGATCGTCGGCTCGCTGCTGTCGAGAGTCGTCCTGCACGGCCCGCAGCCCGCAGGATCGTCGACGGAGTTGGCCTGGGACGACGCGCTGCGTGCACAAACGCTGCGCGGACTTGTCGGCCTGCCACTGACCTGGGGTATCTACTCCCTGCTGCAGAGCTTCGCTGAGATCATGATCGGCAGCACCTGGCATCCGCGCGCACTGGCATACCTCTTCGTCGTGATGGCTCTCGCTGCCTGCGCCGCAACGGTCGGATACCTCTACAGCACTCGCAGGTCGGTCTCCGATCGCTACTTCCGGCGCAGACTGTGGAGTACGGAAAAGCTGGCCGCCCGATGATACTGACCATCGACCCGGACGACCGGACTGCGCCGTACGAGCAGCTCCGCCAGCAGTTGATCACCGCGATCAGCAGCGGCGAGCTGGCGCCCGGCACCAAGCTCCCAACCGTACGGCGGCTGGCCGCTGATCTGGGCATCGCGCCCAATACGGTCGCCCGCACCTATCTGGAGCTTGATCGGGAAGGATTGATCGAGACCCGTGGCCGGCAGGGCAGCTTCGTCGCCCGCCGCGAGCAGGCCCAGCAGCCGGACGAGGCGCGGCGGGCAGCAGACGCCTACGCCCAGCTCATCCGTCGGCTCAACCTGGACGACACCACCGCCCTGGGTCTGATCAGGAGTGCGCTGGGAGGATCCTGACCCTTTGACGAGCTCAGGGCCCGGAACGCAGGTCTGCTGGCGCACATAGTGCCGTTCTCAAGAATCTTGAGATTCTTTGAGATCTCAAGCGCCACGACACTTGTCTCATGAACGGCCGCGGGAACTGTCCCGACCTCAGGAAGCCCAGTTGCCGGTGAAGTACAACCAGGACCAGCCGATCATCAGCGCGCCGCCGATCACGAAGAGCATGATCACCGCGACCCGGTGGACGATCGCCGGCCCGCGGCGGTGCGGGCGCCAGCTCCCCCACCGGGCGATCATGATCATCAGCGGGAACCAGAGAAGCACCGCCCGGTTGACCGACATGTACCAGTAGGACAACGAGAAGGCGAGCACCTGCACCGCGACCCAGCTGGCCTCGGCCCACAGCTTGCGGGTCAGGCACCAGATCGTCACCAGGACGCCGATCGCCATCGAGATCATCTCGGCGCGGAACACCCACGCCCAGTAGGGATGATCGGCGTACGCGCCCGGTTGCACCGCCGCCCAGGTGTTGAGGAATGACTGCCAGGGCCAGGTGAAACCGCGATACCAGCCGTCGACCTGGGCTTTGTACCAGGCGTCCCACCGGCCGCTCAGCGCGTGCTCGTAGATCACGAACGCGGCCAGCACCGCGACCGGGATCAGCAGCCAGAGCAGCCGGCGGCCGCGACCGGCCCACCGGGTCCGGGTCGAGGTGATGATCATCACCGCCAGCGCACCGACCAGGAACAGCCCGGAAACCCGTACGGTGCAGGCCAAGCCGGCCAGGATGGCTGCTGCCGCCCAGCGATCGGAACGGGCGCGTTCCCATGCCCAGAAGGCGAGCGCACAGAACAATGCCTCGGTGTAGCCGACGGTGGTGAAGACCGTGGTCGGGATGAAGAGCCAGACGACCGCAGCCCAGCGGCCGCCGAGCCGCATCAGTGCGATCGCGGCCGCCGCCGAGGCCAGCCCGGCGATGATCATCCCGGTGACGGGGGTCGGCAGGCCGACGATCAGCCCGACCCGCAGCAGCCACGGCAGCCCGGGGAAGAAGGCCAGCAGCTCACCCTTCGGGTCGAAGCCGTAGCCGTATCGGGCCAGGTCGCCGAAGTGCACGGCATCCCAGTTGTTGGTCATGTCCAGCAGCCGGCGGTGGGTGATCACCGCGAGCAGCAGCGCGACGAGCGCGATCAGCCCCCGGCTCGCGATCCACGCCTGCAGGGTGATCCGCCCGCTGCGCAGATCAAGCGGCTGCAGCTCCAGCCCGGAGGGCCGCCGCCACCACCGGCGCAACCGGTCGCGTACGCCATCGGCCGGCGAGGACACGGGCTCGCTGTCCTCGCCCTGAGTGTTACCGAGCTGAGTGTTACCGAGCTGAGTGTTGTCGAGCCGAGTGTTGTCGAGCTGGGGGAGGTCGGTCGCGGGAGTCATCGGAGTGCTCAGCCGGTGCTGGCCAGCCATTGGTGCAGCCGTCGCACCCAGGGCGCGTCCGGAGCACCGCGCAGGACACCGCCGGCGGGATCGTCGGCGACAGTTCCGTAGAAGACGGTCCCCTGCGCGCCCGCGCTGCGCAGCGGGTCGTACCGGTCGGGCACCAGGATGTCGCGGATGATCACCAGGCCGACCCACACCTCGCAGGCGATCCGGAAGATCACGGCCAGCCAGTAGAGCTTGTCCGGACCGCCGTTGCCCGGGGTGAGCGTGCCGTCGAGGTGGGCCCAGATGGCCAGGAAGTAGCCGAGCTCGCCGACGGTGAAGATCACCCACTCGCGCCAGCGGGGCCTGGCCAGCACCAGCAGCGGCAGCAGCCACAACACGTACTGCGGCGAATAGACCTTGTTGGTGATCAAGAAGGCCGCGATCACCAGGTAGCCGAGCTGGCCGAAGCGTGGCGGGCGGCGGGCGGCGAAGATCAACCAACCGATGCCCGCGCAGAGCAGCACCAGGATGACGGTGTTGATCACATTGAGATGCGGCACCGGATGTCCGGCCAGCGAGAAGACGTACCAGATCGAGCCGAGATCACCGGTGCGGTCGGAGTTGAAGGTCCAGAAGACCAGCCACTGATCGGGGGCGAAGATCATCACCGGCAGGTTGGGCACCAGCCAGGCGACCGCGAAGCCGATCATCAGCCGGCCGAATTCGCGCATCTTCTGCCGCCGCAGGCACAACAGGATCAACGGGCCCAGGAAGAGCACCGGATAGAGCTTGGCGGCCGTGCCGAGGCCGAACATCACCGCGGCCAGCCCCGGCCGCCTGCGTCCCCAGAACATGAAGCCCAACGCGGTCAGCGCGACGGCCAGGAAGTCCCAGTTGATGAAGCCGGCCAGCAGCACCATCGGGGAGATCGCGATCATCATCGCGTCCCAGCTGCGGCCCTGGGCCAGGTCGGCGGGGATCGTCCGGGTGTGCGCCCAGACGGTGATCAGGAAGAGCACGCCGAGCACGACCAGGTTGACCGTGGCGAAGAGATTCGAGGCGTCCAACGCCTGCTGGGTGTCCAGGCCCGGTCCCACCGGAGCGCCGAACAGCACAGTGATCCGGCGCTGGAATTCCAGCAGGTAGCCGATCAGGACCGGATACTCCAGCGTCTGGTAGTTGCCGTGATCGAAATACGGGATGTTGCCGTCCGCCAGCCCACGAGCCGTGTAGAGCAAGGGAATGTCGGAGTAGCACAGGTATTTGTACGTGTCCGGGTAGACCCCGGCGATGGTCGACCGGCACGGCAGCTTCTGCAGGGCCCCGACGATCCACAACAGGGTCGCGGCCAGCAGCGAGATGCGTCTGGCCGTCCACCAGGACAGGCTGCGGCCGGCGTGGCGGCCGGGCAGGCCGCCGAAGCGTCGGCTGAGCACGGCGAGGACGGGGTCCTTCGATGCCGGCACTCCCGCACCGGCGGACATCAGCCGCCCTCGCTCGGACCGGCCTTGGGCTTCTTGGGCTTGGTGGTGTCCTTCGACGTGCTCTTACTCGTCGCCGACGACGTGTCGGTCGGTGGCGGAGCAGTTTTGGTCGGCGGGGCCTTCGTGGTCGCCGGCGCGCTGGTCGCTGGGGCCGATGTCGTCGCGGGGGCCGAGGCGGGCGGAGCGGACTTGGTCGGCGGCGCGCTCGTCGGCGGAGCGGACCCGGTCGGGGTCGACGACGGCTTCGGCGTGTGCGTCGCCTTCGGCGTCGAGGTCTTCTTCGGCGTATGGGTCTGCGGCGGCGGTGACGGGTACTTGTCCTGATTGATCTTCGCCGGATCCGGGAAGTCCAGGATCTTCTGACCGTCGGTGGCGGTCTGCATGTAGTCCATCCAGGTCAGCAGCGGATAGCCGCTGCCGAAGAAGGTGGCGTCGTACGGCCGCTTGTAGGGATCGAGATCCTTGTTGCCGCCGTCACCGGCGACGTACATCACCGAGGTCGCCACCTGCCGGGTGTAGCCGGTGAACCAGGCCGAGGTGATCTCGTCGCCGACACCCTGGGTGCCGGTCTTGCCGGCGACCGGGCGCCCGAGCTGCTGGGCCGCGGCGCCGGTGCCGTCCTTGACGACTCCCTGCAGCGCGTAGCTGACGTTGCTGTCGACGTCCTTGGAGATCGCCTGGTGCGTGGCGGGCTTGGCCTTGTAGACGACGTGGCCCTTGCTGTCCAGGATCTCGGAGATCATGTGGTGCTGGGTGTAGGTGCCGTTGTCGGCGAAGGTCGCGTACGCATTGGCCATGTTGAGCGGGCTGACCTGGGCGCTGCCGATCGCGACCCGGTCGTTGGGTTTCCAGTCCTGAGCCGACTTCTCCTTGATCGCGCCGATCTTCTGGGCGGTGTCGATCACCTTCTGCGGGCCGTCGCCCGGCAGCTTGGTGTCAAGATCGACGAAGGCGGTGTTGATCGACTGGGCGGTCGCCTTCAGCAGCGTGACCGGGCCGTACTGCTCGGAGAATTCGTTGCGGATCGGCACCCCGTCACCGGGCGGGGTGAAGGTGTCGCCATTCATGATCGAATACAGGCTGAAGCCGTTCTCCAGGCCGGTCGCCAGCGCGAAGGGTTTGAAGGTCGAGGCCGTCGCCCGCGGCGTGGTCGCCCAGTTGCGGGAGTTCTCGATGTAGTCCGGGCCGCCGTACATCGCCAGCACACCGCCGGTCTTGACGTCGATCGAGGTGATCGCCACGTGCAGATTCTTCGACGACTTGTGGCCGGAGTCCGTGGCCGACATCTTGGTGTACTTCTTGGCCGACTTGACCGCGGCGTCCTGGTCCGTCTTGTCGAAGGTGGTGATGATCTTGTAACCGCCGCCGCGGACCTGGGACTGATCGACCGGCAGGGTGGCCAGTTCGTCCTCGACCGACTTCAGCAGAAACCCTTGTGGACCGCGGTATTTCTCGCTGACCGGGATCTTCGGCAGCTTCGGCAGCTTCTCGGAGTAGGTCGCCGCTTCGTCGGCGCTGAGGTAGCCGGATTTGACCATGGACTGGAGGACGTAGCGGTAACGATCGAGCAGCGGCTGGCTGTCGCCGCCGTTCTCGTCCGGGTCCAGGTAGCCGGGATTGTTCAGCACGGCGGCGAGCACCGCCGACTGCTGGGTGGTCAGATCCTCGGCGTCCTCGTCGAAGTAGGCATGGCTCGCAGCCTGGATCCCGTACGCACCCCGGCCGAAGTAGATCGTGTTGAGATAGCCGGTGAGGATCTGCTGCTTGGACATCTGGTGGGTGAGCTTGCGGGCCAGCAGCAGCTCTTTGATCTTGCGCGAGATGGTCTGCTGCTCGGTCAGATACATCACCTTGATGTACTGCTGGGTGATCGTCGAGCCGCTCTGCAGGCTGCCACCGCGGGCGATGTTGACCGCCGCCCGGACCATGCCCGGGACCGAATAGCCGGGGTCGGTCCAGAAGGTGTTGTTCTCCGCGGCGACCACGGCGTTCTTGATCGAATCCGGCATCTGGGCGTACGTGATCGACTGCCGGTTCTGCACCTCGATGTCGCCCAGCTTGGTCTTGGCGTTGTCGTAGTAGATGTAGCTGGTGTTGGTGGTGAACTCGGTGTTCGGGTCCGGGACCTCGGTCCGCTGGTAACCGATCAGGACCGCGACCGCACCGGCGACACCGAGCCCGACGACGACGGCAAGCAGCGTCAGAAAGATCCGCTTGATCACCCGTCCCGGAGTGAGCTTCTTCTTCCTCTTCGTCTTGCGTTTCGTCGGCCTGCTCGCCTGGGGCCGATCAGCCATAGATGTCCTCGACGGTCTGCTGCCGGCGCGGGGGCTTGCGCTTGACCCCGTCCCCCAGCAGATAGGACGCGATCATGTGGTTCCACCCGCAATCGGGGCAGACCTCGACGACCACGACCTTGAACTCGCCGTAGAGGGACTGCATCTCCTCCAGCTCCGCGAGCCGCTTGATCCGGCCGGAGTATTGGCCGAGCTGGTCGCCGAACGTGTAGTGCAGGTTGACCATGGCCGCGCTGTCGCAGACCGGGCAATGGGCATCGGTCGGTTCGCCGTGATACTTGGCCGACCGGATGAGCATCGGGTCGGCATCGCAGGCGTCGAGGGACGACAGATTACGGATCGGCTGCCGCATCGCTCGCAGGGTGGAGCGACGCTGCAGCGCGTAATCGATGACCTCTCGCTGCGACCACATGGGGAATAGGGTACGACCCGGACAAGGCCGGTAAGAACCTCTGTAATGGGCTTGTTAGGGACTCCACAGCCAGATGCCGTCCACGGCGGGTCAGGAGACATCGGAGGCGGGCGCCTTGAACGTGTCGCACTGGTAGACGTCGGCGTACTTGTGGCCCTGGGCGAACCAGGCGGCCTGGTGCTCGCCGGAACCGTGGGTGCTGGTCAGCCGGCGGGTGGTCTCGAACTGCACCTGCTGCTTGTAGCGGGCGGTGCTCATGCCCCCGACCCGGGTGACCGCCAGGCCGGAGAAGCACTGGGCCTGCAACTCGATCCGGCGGGTCCACTTGTCGGCGGACGCGGTCGAGCCGGCCGCGGACTCCAGGACCGATGCCGAGGTCAGGATCCCGGTCCTGGCCTGGATCGAGTGCCCGTATTCGTGGGAGACGATCTGCCAGTACTGCCCCCAGTCGTAGCCCGGGGCAGCCTTCGGATTGGCAAGGGTCGGGTCCACGTAGAGCTCCTGATTGGCGCTGCAGTAGAAGGCGGCGAAGTGGCCCCGCTTCTGGGTGCCGCAGGGTGTGCCGATCTCGGCGGAGTCGAATATCTGCACCCGGACCTTGGTCGCCTGGAAGCCGGCGCGGGCGACCGGTCCGGCCCACATCGCCTGGTCGCAGTCGGCGATCTTCTGCAGCCAGGACTGCATGGCCGCATTGCTGAGGCTCGGGTAGGGATAGCGATCCATCGGCGGCCCGTCGCTGCAGGCGTGCTTGGCGACCTTCTCCAGGTAGAGGTTGTCGTCGGCGACCAGCTTCTTGGCCTCAGCCGGTGAGGTGGAGACGGTGGGCAGCGGGATCTCCTCATAGCCCTGCTGCTTGCGCAGGTCCGGTCGAGTCGGCTGCTTCGGCTTGCTGGTCTTGGCGCTGGTCTTCTTGGCGCTCGGCTTCTTGGTCGCCGTGGTGGCCCTGGTGGTCGGCTTGGGGGCCGGTTTCGAGCTGTGGGTCGGGTGCGACCGGGTCGACGGGTCGGGCACCGGTTCCTGGGATGCCGAGGCCTGGCCGCTCGGATAGCTGATCTGCGGCGAGGAGCCGCCCTGCGAGGCGGCCGACGCGCCGATTCCGACGACCGCGATGACGATCACCAGGACGACGATCACGGCCAGGACCAGCGGGCCGGAGATCAGCAGGATCATCGGCCAGGACGATCTGCGCCGGCCCTGATAACCACCGGGGCCATAGCCGTACGGCATGGTCTGGCGCTGCTGCCAGCGTCGTTGCTGCCACAGCTGGCGTTGCCACAGCTGGCGTTGCCACAGCTGTTGTCGTTGCTGTTGCTGCCACTGCTGCTGGCTGGGCTGCTGCGGGTTGGGCTGCTGCGGGTTGGGCATGGCGGGCGGCTGGGCGCGCGGCGGCGCGGGTCGCCACACGGGCGGACGGGGCGCCTGCTGTTGTTGCGGTGGTCTCCAGGCAGGTGGCTGCTGGACCTGCGGGTGCCAGCCCGAACCTGCTTTCGGGGGCTTCACGCGTGGCACGCGGAGACGTGGCGGGCCACCGGACGGGCGCGAGGGGTGATGGTGCGGGCGAGGCGCTTGCATTCAGTTGGCCACAGGGGTTCTGCCGATCATGTCGCTAGAACGGTAGCCGTCGGCGGGTTCAGCCCTCTGAGCGCAGGTCTCAGGCAACTGGTCCGCTTCCGAGTCCGTGGAGCTCCCGCACCAGGTGCTGCGTCCCGCACCGGGTGCGGCCGGTGCGCGATGCAGCAGCCGGTGCGGGAGAGAACGGGACCCGACGGATCAGGCCGTCGCGCCTGGCGGGATGGCGTTGTCGATCAGCACGGCGGCGATGGCAGCGGCGGTCGAGAAGGCTTCGCGGTTGAGGACCCGGCTGCGGGCCGACGCCCCGTCGATCAGGAGCGCCAGCTGTTCGCCGAGCTGTTCGGGATCCTCGGCGCCGGCTTCGCGGGCGGTCTCGGTCAGCCGGGCGGCGAAAGCGATCTTGTAGTCGCGCGCGCACTGCGATGCCGGGTGTTCGGGGTCGTGGAGTTCGACGGCCGCGGCGATGTAGGGGCACAGCGGCGTTGACTCGGGCAGCTCGAAGGCGGCCAGGAGCCGCTCGCGGGGCGTCAGGTCCGTACGGTCGAAGACCCCGGGCATGACGTCTGGGTCGAACTGGCGCAGGTATTCGGCGACGAGCTCGTCCTTGGTGGCGAAGTGCTGGTACGCGGTGCGCTTGGAGACCTGGGCCACGGCGCACAGCTGGTCCATGCCGGTGCGGTTGATGCCCTGATCGCGGAACAGCTGCTCCGACGCGCTGAGGATGCGCTCGCGTGCGCCCCTGCCGCGACGCCGGCCCTGCGGCCCCTTCTCCACCACCGTCATGCGACCTAGCATAGCTCGTTCGGTACTGATCGGTGTACATAACTTGCGCCACGCAACATCGCCCATTACGTTAAGTACTCAGATCGGTGTACTTAACATCGGCACGAACCTGACTTGGAGTAATTGTGGGAAAGCTCGATGGCAAGGTCGCGGTGATCACCGGCGGATCCACCGGCATGGCACTGGCCGGCGCCCGACTGTTCGTCGATGAGGGTGCGTACGTCTTCATCCAGGCCCGGCGGCAGGAGGCGCTGGACGAGGCCGTCGAGCTGATCGGCCGCAACGTCACCGCCGTCCAGGGCGACGCGTCGGACCTGGACGATCTGGACCGTCTGTACGACACCGTCAAGCGGGAGAAGGGCTCGATCGACGTGCTGTGGGCCAGCGCCGGGATGGGCGAAGCGGCGGCCCTCGGCGACATCACGGAGGATCAGTTCGAGCGCGCCTTCGGGCTGAACGTGCGCGGCACCCTGTTCACGGTGCAGAAGGCCCTGCCGCTGATCAACGACAACGGTTCGATCTTCATGACCGGGTCCACGGCTTCACTCAGCGCGTTCCCCGGCTGGAGCCTGTACGCCGGGAGCAAGGCGGTCCAGCAGGCCTGGGCCCGGGTGTGGCTCAACGAACTGCGCGATCGCAACATCCGGGTCAACGTCCTGACTCCCGGACAGGTCGCCACCGCCAAACAGGAAGAACTCTTCGACGAGGCGACCAAGGCCGCGTTCGAGTCCCTCATCCCGCGCGGATCGATGGGCCGTCCGGAAGAAATCGCCACCGTCGCGCTGTTCCTGGCATCCGAGGACTCGAGCTACGTCAACGGTCTGGAACTCGTCGCCGACGGCGGCACCACCGCCCTCTGACCCACCCTTGTGAAGCACGAAAGCGAGCACACCTCATGAGCAGCATTACCCTCATCGGTACGGGAAACATGGCCCGCACCATCGGCACGCTGGCGGTGGCCGGCGGCAACACGGTCGAGGTCGTGGGCCGCGATCAGTCCAAGGTCGCAGCCCTGGCCGAAGCTCTGGGCAGCGGCACAACAACCGGACAGTGGGGCGCCGTCCCGGCCGGCGACATCGTCATCACGGCGCTGCTGGCCGACGGTGTCGTGCCGGTCGTCGCCGAATACGGAGACGCTCTGGCGGGCAAGATCATCGTGGACATCAGCAACCCGTTCAACGCCACGGCCGACGGTCTGGCTTACGAGGGCGAGACGTCGATCGCGCAGGAGGCCGCAAAGGTGGCCCCGGCCGGCGCCCACGTGGTGAAGGCGTTCAACACGATCTTCCGTGGCGTCCTGGAGAAGGGCCGGCCCGCCGTCTTCATCGCCGGCGACGATGCGCAGGCGAAGGCGAGCGTGGGGGCGTTCGTCAAGAGCCTCGGGCTGCGCCCGCTGGATGCCGGCGGTCTGGCGATGGCGCACTGGCTCGAAGGCTTGGGCCTGGTCACGATGGGCCTCGCGAACAACGGAGTCGGCCACTGGGACTTCGCTGTCGGTGTCGACGAATTCACGGACTGAGCCTCGGGCGGCTGGCGGCCCGATCCGGGACCCCGTTTAGTGATCGACGGGTTCCCGGTTCGGGTCGTCAGTGACCGGATCAAGCACCGCGAAGCCGAGGTTGCTGGCTGCCTTCGCCATCTGACGGTCATGGGTCACCATCGTCAGAGTTCCCACCCCGAGCCGGAGCGCCGAGGCGACGTGGATTGCATCGGCACTGCCGAGTCGCTCGTCCAAAGCGACGGCCTCGGCGAGCAGTTCGTCGTTGACCGACATCAGGAAGAACTCGTCCACATACTCGGACACGATGTCTTGGTCGACGCCGGCATTCTTGGTCACGCGGCGAACTTCAAGCTCCATCAGTCGAGATGCGACGAACCGGTTGTGCGCGGCGGACGCACTTTCGAACCAGGCTTTGGCTGCGCGCGACTGCTCGACGATCGCCCGCAGCAACACCGAGGAGTCGACGTACCAGGTCGGCGCCTCAGTGGCCGAGGCGGTCACGGTCGGCCTCGAGTGTCGCGCCCAGATCGGATGAGGCAGTGGCCGTGCGGCGGACGCGCTTCCTGGTCGTCGCTCGCGGTGGTGTCAGGATCCCGGTCTGAACGAGCGCTGCGACAGGGTCGCTTTGGTTGCCTTCGACGCGGACCAGGCGATACGCCGCGGTGCCACGGCGCAGGATGAGGACCTCGTCGTCATCGGCGAGACGCGTGGCACGGGAAGGATTCTGATTGAAGTCCGTCAGCGTGATCGTCTGCATGACCAAATTCTAGCATTTATCCTAGAATCAGCCGGCTGGTTCAGATCTGCCAAGGCTCCTGCACGGTCCGTACAATCTCGCCCGACTCGGCGGATTCGCGGATCGCGAGCGCCAGCAGCTGGTCCTGGGACGCCTGGGCCAGCGGGTAGGGCGGCTCGGCGCCGTCGCGGACCCAGTGGCCGGTGCGTTCCAGCAGGTCGGCGACCGCGATGTCCTCGTCGGGCAGGGTGTGGCCGAAGTAGGGGTTGGTATAGAGGACACGCTGGCCGTCGCCGATCTGGTAGAGATCGGGCACCTCGAAGTTGAGATACTGCCCGGTCTGCCAGCGGCGCAGATCGGATTCCAGCGGGGTCCGCGGGGCGGGCAGCCGGACCAGGTGGTCGTCGGCAAGCTCGCCATGGGTGCCGCGGACGATCAGCCGGTTGCCGCGAACGGGATTGCGGACCTGGTTGTCGGTGTAGTCGTAGACGGCGACTCTGCCGTCGAAGTCCAGGCTCGCCAGCGTCATCGTCCGGTCGACCGGGTCGATGTGGTCGGCCCAGCCGGCGCGGCTCTGTGGATCGACCATCCGCTGGGTGAACGAGCGGGCCGAGATCGCCGCCTCCTCGAACCCGATGCCGAGCATCTGCCGCAGGATCGCGACCGCGTGGTAGGTCTGCGTCGAGGAGATGTACGCCCAGGTGACGTCCCCGACCGCGCCGGTGTCGAGCAGCGCGCGCCGGGCGAGATTCCCCGGATGGAACGGATACTGCTCCGCGACCTGGACCAGTCCACTGTCCCCCACCGCCGCCCAGAGATCGCGAAGGCTCTCGACGTCGCGCGCCGGCGGCGTCTCCGCGACCACCGGAATGCCGCGGCCGACCAGATCCTTGATCACCTCAGGCGTCACCGCGACCGGCGTCGAGGTGATCATGAAGTCGATCGGGTGCCGGTCCAGGAACCGACCAAGATCCGTGTACGCCGGCACCTGCCAGCTCTCCACGATCTCGTCCACCCGCGCCTCGCTGCGCGTGACGACGCCCTCGAGCGTGAACCGCTCGGGCAGTCGTTCGGCGATCCGGACGAACGCCTGCGTACGCCACCCGCTCCCGATCACCCCATACCGGATCGGCCCCAACGATCCCTGAGCTTGTCGAAGGGCATCCGAGCCCTGAGCTTGTCGAAGGGCTTGATCATCCGGACCGGCGGCTGGCATGGCGACTCCTCGTCGAGCTTTCACTTTGTCCAGCATCATCCCAGTGCCGTATCCTTCAGACTCCGAGGGGCATTAACTCAGTTGGTAGAGTGCGACCTTTGCAAGGTCGAAGTCAGGAGTTCGAGTCTCCTATGCTCCACTCGGCGTCGCGATACGGGCGATGCCAACTACTCGCCCTTGCCGCTTACCGCGGCGCTCTCGGCGTTTTCAATCACCTCGGTGAAGAGCTCCGCTGCTGACTCGTCCATCCAGTACCGAACAGGGCTCCCGTCGATCCATCGTGACGGCAGGTGGTGGCCGAGGTTCCCTGCGAATCGCCCCGGCCACGCGAGCGTGCCGGCGATGCCGCGCGCATCCATCTTCAGCGCCGCTCCAAGCTCGGGTGCCGTTAGCGGGTGGGGCGATGACTCGGCGAGAAGCGAGAAGAGCTTCTTTGCCGGATCGCTCAACTGGCCCCAGAACTCGGCAGCAACCTCCGCGTCGGCCTGTGGATCCCAGCGTTTGAGCGAGTCGTCGGATGGACGATGTCCGCGAAAGGCTTCACGGACATCGGCGAGTCGCCGGCCGTCGGGCAAGCTCCAGAAGGTCCAGCCGTTCGTCATCCCTCCGCGCACATGCTTGGCGGCGCTCGACGGGGTGGAAAAAGTCCTTTCGTCGATCACAAGGTCGCCGTCTGCTGTGACAGCAGCGCTCGTTCCTGCCCACTTGCCTCGCGCTTGAAGGACGGTTCCCGGTGCGATCAGTCCCGCGGCGACGAGGTGCTTGAGTTCGACCCAGGCCTCTTCCTCGGGTTTTGCGTCGTCGACCTGGCCGATGTGTCCGTCTGGCACAGGCCACGTACGCAGGAGTGCATCGATGAGGTGGTCAGTGCGGCTGTCGATGAGATCCTCGTTCCATCCGTGGGGCGAGGTTTCGCGGATGTCTCGATTCATCAGTAGGACGTCGTATTTGGCGAGTTTGGCCCGCTTCCCCTTGTCACCAAGCCACGGGCCGTTGGACACCGAGGAGTTGAGTGACTCGGTGAGGAGTGTGAGATTGCCGAGTCTGTGGACGTGATCGTTCCGTTCGATCTCTGCCTTGAGGCCGTCGACGGGCCAGTGCGTCTGCCATTTCTGGGGGAGCAGATGTTCGATCGGGTAGTTCCGTCTCGGCACCGGCCCAGCGTCGAATGTGGCACGGCGATCGTTCTCGACCGCTTCGAGAAACATCCGCAGGCGGCTGCGTGAGAAGCGCCTGTACGCGGCCTCCGTCTGCAAGGAGCGACGGATCTCTAGGTCGCCCGGCCAGTAGGTTGATGACACGCGCTGGCGGGAGAGGTACTCGGTGACTGCGCCAGCAAGTTGGTCAGGTGGCGTCGCGGAATGCACGCGGATCAGGTTGGCGACAGTCGCTCCAAGCGCAGAGAGCGGCAGCCGGAGGATCAGACGCCGCATGACCCAACTCTCAGCGGCGGCCACGACCCCGTCGATGGCTGCCTGTGGCAGGTCGCGGCCGGGCTCGTGGAGCCAGATAAGGAGCGGCTTGAGCAGCTCGATGCCGGCGGCCTTCATCCGGTAGACGCACATCTCGACTGCAGGCAGCGCGCGTTCAGGGTCCTCCGCGGCCAGCGTCCATTGCTCGTATTGGTCTGCTTGCACCTTGATGGTCGCGAGCAGCTCGCTCATCTTCTGCTGCGAACGCTGCTCGACGTAGTACTTGAAGAGCGTGAACGTCTGCTTGGTCGAGATCTCTTCGCCCATCCGCGACCCGAGCCACTGGTTCAGGAAGAGCGATGACCGCGACATGAACAGGCGACCGACCGAGATCTCGGTCTCCCAGAACCGCTTCTCGAATGGCCAGTCCTGCTCGTACACGCGCTGCGTGTCCGCACCCTCAGCGTCGAGGCGCTGGAAGACGAAGTTCTTGATGAGGTCCGCCGCTGTTAGAGGTGTGCCGCGCGCGTTGAGAGTTTCAAATATCTCCTGCGAGTTCTCCGTGGCTTTCAGGTCGATGACGACGAGCTGCAAGCCCTCCTTGAGCACGTTCGCGAGAGCGTCGGCGCGTTGGGCAACGGCGGCAACATCGCCCTCGTCCACCTCGGTGGTCAGCCATGAACGCACTTGTTCGAGGAAGAACTGATGGGCTCGCGCGATCTTCGAGGACCCGTGCTTGAGGGTCGAGTGATCCACGGGAAGGTCGGCGTTCATCACCTCGTCGAATGCCGCGCGATCGCGGTTCGTGTGCCGGATCTTGAGGCGCTCAGCCTCATCAGGGACGAAGTTCGGATCGTTGTGAGTCAGCGACTGAAGCTGCGCGGCCAGCGTTGCGATCCCCGACTCGGTGAAGGCGGCGGCGACGGCGTCGAGGACGATCTGAAGCGTCGTTAGGCGCTGTTGACCGTCAATCACGTTCCAGGCGGGCACCGCACCTGTCACGCCGTCGTACGCCTGGAGCACCACGGCGCCGAGGAAGTGCGCCCCGTTCGCCCACGGGTTTGTGAGACGGAGGTTGGCCATCCGCGCGATGTCCTGCCACAAAGGCAACCACTGCTCCTCCTCGTCCCACACATACGGACGCTGAAACAGCGGGACTACGAGATGCTGAGGCAGATTGAAGATCGCGAGGGGCGTGCGGACGTTGGTTTCCATCAGACCTTCACCTGGGAGCGAGCAACTGTCGCCACGTTATCCCAGTCACAGGCAAACGGCTTAGCCTCGATCCGCCGATGAACCGTGTGCGTTCGAGATGGGAGACAACGCGGCGACCGCGGCAAATGCTCCGCATGTTGGTTTCTAACCCGAACTGGCAGCGCAATGCTTCGGGCGACTATAAGGTGAGCGATGTGCGGACGCGCTCAGGACTCGACGGACAAACGGATGGCGCCGAATCCCACCTGGATGCTCGGATGATGCCCTCGCATCGAGTCGCGACAAAGAACATTCACCTACCCCCGAGATTTGGTAACCGCCGGCGCTGCTGCTCCAACGTCGGATCGACAGATGGTGTTGACTGAGTGCGCATCATCGATAATCTGAATCAGCTACTTGGCGATGACCTGCGAGATTCGATCAAGCCGGGTTCCAGGCTGCGTATCGCGGCAAGCACCTTCTCGATCTTCGCATTCGAGGCGCTCCAAGATGAGCTCGAGTCGATCAAGGAGCTGGAGTTCATATTCACCGCGCCATCGTTCACGACGTCTAGCGCAACCGACAAGCCAGCCTCAGAGCGGCGGCAGTTCTACATTCCGAGAGACATGAGCCGAGATGCAGCGCTCTACGGCACCGAGTTCGAGATCCGACTCCGCAACAAGCTGACTCAGCGAGCCATCGCCCGTGAGTGCGCGGAGTGGGTGCGCCAGAAGGTCACCTTCCGCTCGAACCGCACCGGCGCACCCATGCAGTCGTTCGCCGTGGTCGACGACACGGCCGCATATGCGCCACTTCAGGGCTTCACCACTGCTGACCTCGGGTATGAGCGGGGGCCTGCGGTGTCGAACATGGTGCACAAGATCGACGATGCGCCGTTCACGCAGCAATACATGCAACTCTTCGACCAGATATGGCATAACCCCGATCAACTCGATGACGTGACCGAGGTGGTGCGTGACCACATCGCCAGCGTGTACGCGGAGAATTCGCCGCAGCGAGTCTATTTCCTGATCCTCTACAACCTCTTCAACGAGTTCCTCGACGACATCAGCGAGGACGTCCTGCCCAACGACCTGACCGGCTATCAGGACACAGAGGTCTGGAAGGCGCTCTACAACTTCCAGAAAGACGCCGCGACCGGCGTGATCAACAAGCTGGAGACGTACAACGGCTGCATCTTGGCCGACAGTGTGGGCCTGGGAAAGACGTTCACGGCGCTGGCGGTGATCAAGTACTACGAGCTGCGCAACAAGACGATGCTCGTGCTGGCGCCGAAGAAGCTCGCCGACAACTGGACCAACTACAACAGCAACTACACGACGAACATCTTCGCCAAGGACCGCTTCAACTACGACGTGCTCGCGCACACCGATCTCTCACGTGACCGCGGCGAGTCGCTGGGCAAGCGACTGGACCTGATCAATTGGGGCAACTACGACCTGGTTGTGATCGACGAGTCTCACAACTTCCGCAACGCCGACTACGTCCAGGAGCGCGAGACCCGCTACCAGCGACTCATGCGCAAGGTCATCCGCGAGGGCGTGAAGACCAAGGTCCTCATGCTCTCGGCGACGCCGGTGAACAACCGGTTCAACGACCTGCGCAACCAGCTCGCCCTCGCCTATGAGGGCGACTCGACGCAGCTCGCGGCGAAGCTGAACATCCAGACCTCCATCGAAGAGGTGTTCCGGCAGGCGCAGCGTGTGTTCAACGAGTGGAGCGACCTGCCACCTGAGGACCGCACGACTGACGCAATCTTGGCCCGACTGGACTTCGACTTCTTCGAGCTGCTCGATGCGGTGACCATCGCCCGCTCGCGCAAGCACATCCAAGCGTTCTACGACACCGCCGACATCGGCGCGTTCCCAGAACGGCTCAAGCCGGCCTCGTTGCGACCGCCACTGACCGACCTGACGGGCGCACCTACGTTCAACGAAATCTTCGACCAGCTCCAGCTTCTGACGCTGGCGGTTTACACCCCTCTGGCGTACGTCTTCCCGAGTCGCCGCGACAAGTACGAACAGCTGTACGGAGCTGGCTCGGGACAGAACTACATGGGCGGCGAGACAGCCAACCTCGGCGCAGCCAGCCGCGAGCAAGGCATCCGCAAGCTCATGACCGTGAACCTACTCAAGCGCCTCGAGTCCAGCGTCGAGGCATTCCGCCTCACCCTCACTCGCCTAGAACTCACGGTCGCCGAGGCGATCGAAGCCGTCGACAACCACGCCGCGAAGATCGCCGACATCGTCTCTGCCTTCGCCGACATGGACGCTGAAGACGACGACTTTGAGTTTCCCACCAGCGGCACGGTCGGACGGAAGACGCAGATTGACCTGGCCGACATGGACGTCGAGTCGTGGAACCGGGACCTCGTCAATGACGGCAAGGTCATCCAGCAGCTGCTCGCCTCGATCAGCGGCATCAGCCCCGAACACGACTCGAAGCTGCGCGCGCTGCGGGACCTGATAGCGGGCAAACTGCAGCATCCTCTGAACCCAGGCAACCGCAAGGTGCTGATCTTCTCTGCGTTCGCTGATACCGCCGAATACCTCTATACAAATCTCGCACCAGGGCTCAAGCAGCACGGCTACCACAGCGCGCTCGTCACCGGCCAGGGCAACCCGTCCACCACGGTCGGTAAAGGATACGGCTTCCAGCAGACGCTCACGCTGTTCTCGCCCCGCTCGAAGCAGCGCCATCTCGTCATGCCGAAAGAGTCGTCGGAGATCGACGTGCTGATCGGCACCGACTGCATCAGCGAGGGCCAGAACCTCCAGGACTGCGACTATCTCGTCAACTACGACATCCACTGGAACCCGGTCCGAATCATCCAGCGGTTCGGTCGCATCGACCGGATCGGCTCGACCAACGATCGCATTCAGCTTGTCAACTTCTGGCCCGACATCTCCCTAGACGAGTACATCAACCTGAAGGAAAGGGTCGAGAACCGCATGGTTGCCGCGAACCTCGGCGGCACCGGCGACGACAACATCCTCGATCCAGACGCCGGTGACGCTGCATTCCGCAAGGAACAGCTGCGCAAGCTCCAAGACGAAGTAATTGAGCTCGAGGACGTCCGCGCCGGCGTCTCGATCACCGACCTCGGCCTGAACGACTTCCGCATGGACCTGCTCGGCTACATCAAGGAATACGGCGATCTGGCCGGCACTCCCAAGGGCCTGCACGCTGTCGTGCCCGCCGACCTCGACAAGGGGCTCAGGCCCGGCGCTCTATTTGTGCTGCGCAACATCAACGCCGACGAGCACCTCAACCGGGGCAACCGCCTGCACCCGTACTACCTCGTCTACCTTGACGATGGGGGTCAGGTGCTCGCCGACCACACGGAGGTCAAGCATCTGCTCGACCTGATCCGCGCGGGATGCCGCAACCGTGACGAGCCGGCTTGGGAGGTGTGCCGCGTCTTCAACGCCGCCACGCGTGACGGCGCGGACATGGGCAAGTACAGCCGCCTGCTCACCGACGCGATCCGCTCCATGATCGACGTCAACGAGGAACGCGACGTCGACAGCCTCTTCAGCCCCGGCCACACCACTGCGCTTGTGCAGACCATCGCCGGGCTCGACGACTTCGAGCTGATCGCCTTCCTCGCCATCGTCGAGGAGGAGGTGCCCGGTGGTTGAGCCCGTCCAAACCACGCCCGTCCTCTACCGCTGGCCCCGGAACGCCGCGTTCGGCCGCGCCGTGCCCAAGACCAAGTTCTACGAGCACAGCAACGTGCGCACTGCGCTGCGCGAGAGGTTCGTGGACGACATCCAGCGCATCACCTGGGCCTACAAGCTCGCCGACGACACCATCCGACTGCGCGGCACGACCACCGTGCCCGAGATCCAGGTCTTCACTATCGAGACCAAGGGCGCGGACGTCTCCGACGAGGTTCTCGCCGCCATCGACAAGACCGTGCACTTCCCGATCCTCTTCGAGGTCGCCAGCACCGAACGCGTTCGCATGTCCGCGGCGCAGAAGACGCTGGACGGCAAGACGCCGCGCATCGCGACCTACTTCACTACCGAGTGGCAACCCGTCGACGCGCCCCGCCGGCCACTGCCGACGGCACTGGACTTGCCGAGCCTGTACGAGGCACTCCTGGAGTCACTCTTGCCGGTCGCCACTCGCGTCGGCGAGACCGTGTCAGAGGCGACTGACAGACTAGACCGCGCCCGAAAGCTCCAACGCGAGATCGCCGCCTTAGAGAAGAAGCTGCGCACCGAACCACAACTCAACCGCAAGATCGAACTCCGCAGGCAGATCAAGGAACGTACTGCAGTGCTTGCCGAGCTGACAGACCCTGTACCGAGCAACAAGGAATGACCGTGGACAAGCTCAAGATGCACTCGTCGGACCTGACCCAGCGCAACATCGACGCGATCGCTGAGCTGCTCCCGACGGTCGTCACCGAGACCCTCAACGCTGACGGCAAGCCCGTCCGCGCGGTTGACTTCGAGGCGCTTCGCCAGGAACTTTCCGACCATGTCGTCGAGGGCCCGCAGGAGCGCTACCAGCTCGACTGGCCCGGCAAGCGTGCCGCCGCCTTCGCCGCCAACGCTCCGATCGCCAAGACCTTGCGCCCAGTACGCGACGAGTCGGTCGACTTCGACACCACCAAGAACCTCTTCATCGAGGGCGACAACCTCGACGCGCTGAAGCTCCTTCAGGAACCCTACCTCGGCAAGATCAAGCTCATATATATCGACCCGCCGTACAACACGGGCAACGACTACGTCTACGAGGACGATTTCGCTGAGTCGAGCGCCGACTATCTCGCCCGCTCGGGCCAGAAGTCGGAGACGGGAGACCGCCTCGTTGCGAACACCGAGGCCAACGGCCGCTTCCACTCCGACTGGCTCAGCATGATGTACTCCCGACTGAAGCTGGCGCGTGGGCTGCTGACCGAAGACGGCGTTATCATCGCCGCAATCGGCGACCACGAGCACGCGAACCTCCGCGTGCTCCTCGATCAGGTCTTCGGAGCTGACAACTTCATCTCGGACGTCGTCTGGCAGGGCGGTCGCAAGAACGACTCCCGCTATGTCTCCAACGGCGCGGATTACATGCTGATCTACGCCAAGAACGAGACGCGGCTCAGCGAACTCGGTGTGCGATGGCGCGAGCCCAAGGTAGGGCTCGAAACTGCCCTCACTCAGGCCGCTTCGATATGGACTGCCCGCAAGAGCGACGAAGATGCCGCCAACCAGTGGAAGGCTTGGCTGAAGAACAAGAAGGCTGCTGGTGAGATCACCGATGCGGTTGCGCGCTACGACCAGCTTCAACCGGGCACCGGCCGTCCGATGAGCACGTACCGTGACATCACATGGCCAGGCCGAGGCGGTGCTATTTATGAAGTCCTTCACCCGGTGACGGGTAAGCCGGTTTCATTCCCAAAGACCGGATGGCGCTTCAAGAAGGACGAGATGGATCGACGGATCGCCGCGGGCCGAATCTGGTTCGGTGAGGATGAGAGTACGATCCCGCGCGGCATCATCTTTCTCGACGAGACGAGTGACCAGGTCGCGATCTCGGTGTTCGAGCAGGACCGCAAGGCCGCGAGCACCGACATGCGCAATCTCATGGGCGAGATCGTATTCGAGAACCCTAAGGACCGCCGCGTCCTTGCGCGTTGGCTCCGTCTCGTCACTGGTGGGGCGAAGGACGCCGTCGTCCTCGACTTCTTCGCGGGCTCCGGCTCAACTGGACACGCCGTCATGGACCTCAATGCGGCAGATGGCGGACATCGGCGCTACATCCTCGTCCAGGTTGACGAGCCGGTTGACCATCCGCACTACGACACCATCGCAAGCATCGCCCGTGAACGCCTGCGCCGCGCCGGTGCACAAGCGCAGGAAACGGCCGGGCTGATAGGTGCCGATCTCGACTTTGGCTTTCGATCGCTGTATGTCGCGACAACCAACATGGCTGACACACTCGCGGCCGCGGACGATCTCACGCAGTTTGCGCTATCCGAGGCTGTCGGCAGCGTGAAGCCCGACCGCACCGACGAAGACCTGCTCTTCCAGGTGCTGCTCGACTGGGGGCTTGACCTCGCCGAGCCGATCACGGTCGAGGAGGTCGGTGCCCGACGAGTGCTGTCGGTCGCCGATGGCGCTCTGATTGCGTGTTTTGCCGACGAAGTGAGCGAGGCCGTCGTCGAGGAAATCGCCAGCCGGCATCCGCTGCGCGCCGTGTTCCTCGACGCGGGGTTCGCCACCGACGCCGCTCGCGTCAACGCCGAGCAGGTCTTCCGCGAGGTGTCGCCGGCGACAGAGGTAAGGGCGATCTGACCGGATGAAGCTCCAGTTCAAGGTCCAGGAGTACCAGACCGAGGCCGTCGAGGCCGTGGTCGACGTCTTCACCGGACAGCCGTACGCAGATGGGGTCAAGTACCGCGTCGACCCCGGCAATGATACGGCGCTGACACTGCTGGAGGACGCGGGCTTGCGCAATGCGGAGGTCGCGCTCACACCGCCGCAGCTCCTGACCAACGTCCACCGCGTGCAGCAGGCACGAGGGCTGACGGCATCAAAGGATCTGAAGGACCCGGTCAAGAAGTCCGCGGCACCGATCAATCTCGACATCGAGATGGAGACTGGCACCGGCAAGACTTACGTCTACACGAAGACGATCATGGAGTTGCACAAGCGGTACGGGTGGTCGAAGTACATCGTGGTCGTGCCGTCGATTGCGATCCGCGAGGGTGTACAGAAGTCGTTCGACATCACCGCCGAGCACTTTCAGCAGATGTACGGCACCAAGCCGCGCACATTCGTCTACAACTCCTCGCGGCTTCACGAGCTGGAACGGTTCTCGTCCGACCCGGGCGTCCAGGTGATGATCATCAACATCCAGGCGTTCAACGCCACCGGAAAGGACGCCCGCCGGATTTACGACGTGCTAGACGATTTCCAGTCCCGCAGGCCGATCGACGTGATCGCGGCAAACAGACCAATCCTGATCATCGACGAGCCCCAGAAGATCGAGGGCGATGCCAAGAAACCGTCGAAGTCCTTGGAGGCCCTCGCAAGGTTCAATGCCCTGTTTGCGCTGAGGTACTCGGCCACTCACAAGATCCAACGAACCAAAGTGCATCGCCTCGATGCGGTCGACGCATACAACCAGAAGCTGGTGAAGAAGATCGCGGTGCGTGGCATCGCCGTTAGACACTTGGCCGGCAGCACCGCGTACCTGTACGTAGACGGTTTGGAAGTCGGCAAGGGAGCAGACTTCCCGAAAGCACGGGTCGAGCTGGAGGTGCAGACCGCCCAGGGCATCAAACGACAGGTGAAGCGACTGAGCCAGGGCATGAACCTGCACGCCATCTCCGGCGGCATCGAGGCCTACAAGGGCCTGTTCATCCGCGACGTCGATGCGAACCGCGACATCATTGAGCTGAGCAATGGCAACATCATCGGTGCCGGTGAAGTGACCGAGGACATAGCCGAGGATCAAAAGCGACGCATTCAGATTCGCGAGGTCATCCGCGCCCATCTCGACAAGGAGCGCGAGCTGTTCGCGCAGGGCATCAAGACGTTGTCACTCTTCTTCATCGACGAGGTCGCTAAGTACCGCGACTACGAGCGCGAGGACACCCTCGGGGAGTACGCGCGCATGTTCGAGGAAGAATATGAGGCAGTCCTGGGCGACTATCTCGACCAGCTCGACTTCGACGAGGCCGCTGAACGGTACCGCAAGCACGTCCAAATGATCCCGGTGAGGTCAACTCACGAAGGCTACTTCTCGATCGACAAGAGGACCGGACGCGCAGTCGACGGCAAGATCGCCGCCCGCGGCGACTTCGCGGGCCAGTCCGACGATGTCGATGCCTATGACCTGATCTTGAAGGACAAAGAGCGGCTGCTGTCGTTCGACGAGCCAGTGCGGTTCATCTGGTCACACTCCGCGCTGCGCGAAGGCTGGGACAACCCGAACGTGTTTGTGATGGGCATGCTCAAGAAGAGCGACAACACGACGACGCGCCGGCAGGAAATCGGCCGCGGGTTGCGCTTGTGCGTTGACCAGCATGGCGAGCGGATGGACAACCCCGTCACCGTGCACGACATCAATGAGCTGACCGTCGTCACCGACGAGTCGTACACCGAGTTTGTTACCGCGCTGCAGAAGGAGATCGTGGAGTCGCTGTCCGCGCGGCCGCGCAAGGCGAGCGTCGACTACTTCGTCGGCAAACAGGTCACGTTCGCCGACGGCTCCACGAGTGTGCTCGAGAAGGCGGTCGCCCAGGCGCTTTATAACCATCTGATCCGCCACGATTACATCGATGATGGTGGTTTGGTCACGCAGGCGTACAAGGATGACCGCGCGAATGGCACTCTCGCCGCGCCGACGGCCGAGGTGCTCAAGCCGGTCATCGACGTTGTCTGGTCGCTCGTCGACGCGCTCTACCTCGAACTGCCGACGCCGACCGACGGGCGGAAGCCAAAGAAGATCCCCTTCAACGAGGCGAACTTCAAGAAGCGCGAGTTCCAAGAACTGTGGAACCGCATTAACCACAAGGCCGTCTACCAGGTCGAGTTCGACTCCGCCGAGCTAGTCAAGAATTGCATTGAGGTGCTCAACAAGTCCCTCAACGTCACCGTCATGCAGTACCTGGTCGAAAGCGGCAAGCAGGTCGTCGGCCTCGAAATCGAACAGCTCGAAGCCGGTACGGGGTTCAAGGTCTCCGAGACGAAGGTAGAGCACTCGGCGGCTTCGGCAGGATCGACCGTGAAGTACGACCTGCTCGGTGAGATCGCGGAGAAGACCCAGCTAACCCGCCGCACCTGCGCGGCGATTCTGACCGGCATCAACCCCGGCACCTTCGCAAAGTTCAAACAGAACCCCGAGCAATTCATCACGGAGACGTCCCGCCTGATCAACGAACAGAAAGCGATTGTGATCGTCGAGCACCTCGCCTATGACCCGCTCGACAACCGGTACGATTCGTCGATCTTCACAGAGAACCAGACTGCCCAAGACCTGTCGAAGGCGGGTGGCAAACTCAAGAAGAGCATCTACGAGTACGTCGTCACCGACTCTGGGATCGAGCGGTCGTTCGTCGAGAAACTAGACGTCAGTGATGAGGTGGTCGTCTATTCGAAGCTTCCGCGCGGGTTCTTCATTCCCACACCTGTTGGCGACTACAACCCCGACTGGGCGATCGCATTCCGCGACGACGATACGAAGATTAAGCATGTCTACTTCGTCGCTGAGACGAAGGGCTCGATGTCGACACTCCAACTCAAAGGCGTGGAGGAGGCCAAGATCGAATGCGCCCGCAAGTTCTTTGCGTCGCTGAACGACAAGGCCGAGAACGACGGCGTGAAGTACGACGTCGTGGACACGTACGAGAACCTCCTCGCGCTTGTGGGGTCGTGATGGCTGACATCCGGATCAACGGTGTGGCACAGCAGCCCGTGTCCGAACCGCACGTGAACGGACTCACACCCGAACGCCTTCGCACCATCGTTGAGTCTGCGCATCTCAATTTCTTGATCGGCGCGGGTACGTCCGTCCCGTACTTCGCGCCGCTTGGCAACATCGAGCAGGCGCTCACGGACCTCGCCGACGCGAGCAGGCCCGACGGTGCGAAACTGCTTGTCCGCGCCTCGATCCAGGCCTACTTCTTCGAGAACGTCCTCGTCCCCAACACCAGGGTCGTCGAGCGCGAGGCTTCAGCTGAGTCCGTTCTTCGCTCCTATGCGACCTTCGTGCGCACCCTGAACCGCATCCTGCTGCGACGGCACAGCACGCTCCTGTCGAAGCAGGCGAACATCTTCACGACGAACGTGGACATGTTGTTCGAGGTGGCCATGGAGGAGCTCGGCGTCGACCTCTCTGATGGGTTCAGCGGCAAGATCAGGCCAAAGTTTGACCTCGGTGACTTCAACACTCTCCGCTTTCGGATGGGCAGTCGGTACGAGCACCGGTTCGAGGTGCCGGTCTTCAACCTCATCAAGATTCACGGATCGGCCGCGTGGCGTCAGCAGGAGCGAGAGGACCGGAAGGCTGATATCTACTTTGACCACGGGCTGACGCTCGTCAGGGAGGTCAAAGAGCTACTCGACGCTGCGAAGCAACACCTGCTGTCCGTGCTCGTCGATCCTCAGCCGCACGGCCAGGGGCCGACAATCCAATCAACCACGGATCTTTTGGCCAAGGCAGAGCAACGATTGGAGGACCTCAAACTGCTCGGCACAGAGGAGACCGCGGCAGAGGCGGTCGGGGCGTTTTCTGATGGCTACAACAGGCTCGGCATCGTCAATCCGGACAAGCGCAAGTTCGCGACGACCGTGCTCAACGAGACGTACTACGAGCTGATCCGCCGGTTCTCCAACGAGATGGAGAAAGAGAACAGCGTCCTCTTTGTCCACGGGTTCTCGTTCCGTGATGAGCATCTGCGCGACCTCGTGCTGCGCGCAGCGCGAACGAATCCGACCCTGGAAGTGATCGTGTTCTGCTACTCGCGCGGGGGTCTCAGGGACTACGAGGCGCTCCTGCCCGACAGCGAAGTCAAGAACGGCAACATCCAGTTCGTGATCCCAGACGAGCCGGGCGAGGGGCTCGACGAACGCAAGATCAACTTCGACATTCTGGAGTCCGACTACTTCGCGCCGATCGTTCGCGACAAGATCCCTGCACCGGATCAGCGAATCGAACTGGACATCCGGACGCCCCCCGCGGAGTCCCCCGGTGATTGAGGAAGACGTTCTTGATCAGGACGCAGTGTTCCGCGTGGGCAGGGTCGTGTCGGTCGACGGCCGGCGTGTGCGAGTCGCGGTCGACAAGCTCAAGAACGGCTCGCACCTCCTGTACCGCGGAGGCCTTGTGCGGAACGTCGCCGTCGCGAGCTACGTCAAGATCGTCAAGGGCTTCGTTGAGCTGATCGCCAAGGTTGATGGGGAGGTTGTCGAAGAGGATCGCGGGGCGAGCTCCGGGTACCGCCGCGGCGTGGACCCCTTGTCCCGACAGCTCGACGTCAGCCTTGTCGGTTACATCGAGGGCGGACGCTTCGAGCGCGGAGTGCGTGAGATGCCGCTCCTCGACAACGAGTGCTTCATCCTCACGGAGGATGAATTCGGACTCATCCACACGTTCGTCTCGGCGGACGATGAGCCGCTCGAGATCGGCGCGCTGGCGATGGAGCCAACTCAGCCGGTATCGGTTGGTGTTAATGCAATCTTCGCGAGCCACGTAGGGATCTTCGGCAACACGGGCAGCGGGAAGTCGTACACGCTCGCCAAGCTGTATCACGAACTGTTCAAGAGGTACGGGGCGATCGAGACGTTCCGCCAACGATCTCAGTTCGTGTTGATCGACTTCAACGGCGAGTACGTCAACCGTGCGGACGGATCGGAGGAGTACGCGACCGCAGTCATTGCCGGGGACGATGTGAAGCAGGTTTACGACCTGTCGACACACGACGACGGTGGAGATCGGCTGCCACTTCCAAGGTCCGCCGTTCATGATCCAGTCTTTTGGACCGTTCTGCTCGACGCGACTGAAAAGACGCAGGCTCCCTTCATTTCTCGCGTGCTCAAGAGCGACTACTGGGACGCCCTACTTCCAGACTCCGCAGCACTCCTCGATGTCATCGGAGACCTCGTCGCGCGCGCGACGAAGAGCAATGACGCGACGATCGACAGGCAGCTCCCAATCAACTTCCTCGAAGAGATCGAAGAGTGCCTCGGCGATGATGTGGATCGCCAGGGGCTGCTGTCGTTGATTCAGGAGATGCGGGACAAACTCCAGTACTTCAGCCGTGACCATAACTTCTATTGGGGTCCACGCTGGAGTGCGGAAGAGAAATGGGCAACCGCGGACGATTGGAGCGACTTCATCAAGGGCAAGGTTACGGCCGTTCAGCAGGACTTCTCCTCAGTCGGCGACGTAGATCTGGTTCGCTTCAAGCTCGTCCTCCAGTACTACCGGGACGTGATCAGTGGCTTCGCGAACCGCGAGTACCTCGGCCCAATGATGAAACGAATGGTCGAGCGCGTGCCCAGTATCAAGCGCCTCGTTCGAGTGTCGGACGATGCGTTTACCAAGGTGCCGCTAACGGTGGTTTCCCTACGGAACGTCAACCTTGCGATGCGCAAGGTCATCCCCATGATCGTCTGCAAGCATTTGTATGACGACAAGAAGCGGTCAGACCCGCACGGCCAGAGGTACCTGAACCTCATCATCGACGAAGCACACAACATCTTGTCGTCGGAGTCTGCGCGGGAAAGCGAGGCATGGCGCGACTATCGCCTGGAGACGTTCGAGGAGATCGTCAAGGAGGGCCGAAAGTTTGGGGTGTTCCTGACGATCGCGAGCCAACGTCCCCATGACATCTCCGAAACCATCGTCTCGCAGCTACACAACTACTTTCTCCACCGGCTTGTGAACAACCTGGACGTTCACGCCATCGAGAAGGCGGTCGCCTACCTCGATCGCGTGTCGTTCGAGTCCCTGCCGATTCTGCCCACGGGCACTTGCATCTTGTCCGGTGTCTCGGCTCAGGTGCCCGTCGTCGTGCGGATCGGACAGCTGCCGCCGGAGTCCGCGCCGAACAGCCGAACCATGTCGGTGACAACGGAGTGGCTGACCCCGCTCATAGAGGACTCTGATGGCGACGAGCCGCCCGACGAGCCGGACCTGAGCGATGCGGACTGGCCGTCCGGCCCACAGTTCTAATCACATGCGGCAGACAACCCAAGAGGCGGGTTCCTTGCCATGGCTTGCAGGCTTGAGAAAGCCAGCGATTGGACTCGTCCCTCCGGATCGTGATCGGCAACGGCGCACTTAACTGCGCTGCGCTCCAGTTCATCTTCGAGCGAGAAGGTCGGTCCCGATCTCTTCGAGGCTTGGTTCCGTGTCGCCCAGACGGAAGACAAACCTGACTGCGCGTACAGCCCCGGATGGGTCTTGTGGAGCGGCATGCTGCCGCAGTAAGGGGTACGTGTCACTCGGTATCGCCATTGGATATCGGTAGTTGCAATCTGAGCCGGTTCAGCGGGGACGTTAGACCGCCGGCCAGGCCGCTCTCCAGGTCAGGGTCCGCTCGTTGATAGCCGAGGTGATCCGGTCCAAGACCGAAACTGACTCCGGATGTGCGTCTCGTTGGTTCCACTTTCGCTGCAGCGCGAACGCAACGAGGTCGGCCAGTTGCACACCGGGGCTCGCATGCGAACTGACGAAGTGCATCGAGTCGATGACGGTCTTGAGTTTGGCACCCGGCACCTGCCCGCCACGCCACTCCTGCATGTCGGCGACCATCTTCACCGCGCGCAACTGATGCTCCTTTTGCTCATCCGCAATGAGGATCTTGTTCGACTGTGGATAGTAGCTGTCAAGCTTCTCCAACAGGAACTGGAGCGCGAGTAAGTAGGCATTGCCGTCTGCCCAGCCATTATATCGATCGTGCAGGCGCTGCTTGTGGATGGTGGCATGCGAGACGTCGACGTTGAAGGTTCCCAAAGCGGCGATTGCATCCTCGTAAACGGCAATGAGCTCACCAGGAGACTTGGTGGACCACTGGTTGGACCCGCCCCAAATCTCGTTACCGTGCAGTTCAAAGTCGTTCGGCAAGTGACCTAGGTGCCGTCTAGCAAGATTGCGGAACTCCTCGGCAAGAGGTTGGACTTGGCCCTCTTCGACGATCACGGCCACGAGCGTCAGCAGGGGCTGCATGCTCGCGCCCTTCCCAACTGAACCTGTTTCATCGATATAGACCAGCTGCGCCACGTGGCAATTAAACCGCAGACGGACACTCTATGTGGGTGAACCACAAAGTTAGCTCGAAGATGGAGTGATCATCCCGATGGTGTCCGGAGGAGCGGATATATCCGGCGATCGACGCAGCCCAGACAGCGACCCCTACCAGTAGGCCTCGAGACCTGGGTCATCATGTGACGTCTCCGCCTGATCCTCTTCCACCGTGAACGCGTCGCCGTTGCGGGACACGAAGTAGACAATAAGCCCGAGACGCTGACGCGCCAGCTCCGGCAGCCGCCGTACGAGCCCGCGGTATTGCCGATGGTCAGGAAGAGCCAGTCCGTACGTCGCCCCGGATCACCCATGCGTTGGAGCAGTTCTCCGAGCGCCCCAAGGAAGTAGTTGACCTGCTGGGGCCGGCGGTAGAGACCTGTACTTTGGCCTCAATCACGAGCCGGTGATCGCCGCGTCGGGGCCTCGATGTCAATCCCACGCGCGCGTCCCCACGCGACCTCGACGTGATAGTCGCGTGCTTCGAGGTGGGCGACCATCGCGCTCTTGACCTCGTCTTCCTTGATCGCGTCGCACGCCGCTGAAGGCGTCGGATCCGCGCGTTCGCTCGGGTGTCTGTCGGAAGTGAACTATCGATCACGGCGTTGACGATCTTGCCGTCCCGCCCGGCGTACCTTCGCGGCTTGACCTGGGAACAACCCGGAGGCGGGTCAGCACGTCGTCATCAAGAGGTCCGAACAACTCCAAGGCTCTAAGGATCTCGTCCGCGATTGTCGCCACAACGCTGAGGCTAGGACCTCACTGAGCGGCCGGCATAGCCTTGGCCAGCCAGTCGTAGATCCGACCGACCGCGTACCGCTGGGCACCGGACTGGCAGTGTGCTTCGCCGCCGTCCTCCGCGGTGAAGGCCAGCAACTCCTTCGGGCAGGTCAGTGCGGCGTACAGCTTCTCCGGCTGGCCGGCGAAGAAACCGTCCTCCTGGCCCGCGCACACCAGCGTGGGGCAGGTGATCAGCTCAGCGACACCGTCGCGCAGGTTGTAGTCGAGGTAGGCGGCAGCGAAGGCCCGCGGGGTCGGGGCGCCGAGCGCGTACATGCCGTGTTCCATCGACCAGCGGATCATCGGCGAACTGGCCATCGCGGCCGCAAGGCCCGCGTCGAGCTCCGGGTCATCGGGAGACCGCAGCCGGCGTTCAGCCTCCTCGCGAGGCATCGGCAGCGGTGACGTACTGATGTCGCCGAGGTCGTACACCCCGTCGAGCGCGATCAGGGCCGCGATCCGGTGGTCGTAGGCAGCGGCTCGCGGCGCCAGGTAGCCGCCCATGCTGACGCCGAGCAACGCGATTCGATCATGGTCGATCTCCGGAATCTCCACGGCGTAGTCAATCACTGGCGTGACCACCTTCTCCCAGTCCGGCCGGAACGTCAGTCCCTGCTTGTGCAGCGTTCCGGGCTGGCCCGGGCCGTCGAAGACGAGCACGGTGTAGCCGCGCTCCGCGGCGGCGGCCGCGCCGAAGAAGTGCATCTCCTCGGCCGTACCGTCGAATCCGTTGTGCATGACGATCGTCGGCCGCGGGACACCATCGGTGGCCGGCCGGTAGAGGTAGCCGGGCAGGGTCGTGCCCTCGTACGGGATCTCGATCGGCTCGATCGCCGGCGTGGACAGCGCCGCGAACTCCCGGAAGCACTGGACGGACAGCTCGTACGCGTGCTGGATCCGCGGGTCACCGGCGCTGCTGTGCAGGAAGAACTCGGCCGACCGGTAGTAGTTGGAGGCCCGCAGGTACGCGTCCCGGGCGCTGACCCCGGACGTCGTCCGCGCGTAGCCCGCGACCCGGTCGGCGGTGGCGAGCCATTCGTCGTGCCAGCTGTCGTAGTCGCCGGCGGTGATGCGCTGGCTGGTGTACGCGACCTCCCCGAAGTCGCCACCGCCATAGGTGATGTGCCCGAGCGTGCGCAGGGTCTCGTACCAGAACTGGGAATCGTCGGGAAAGAACATCGGCTTCATGTCTGCTCCTAATGCAGTTGTGAGCGGCTTTAAGAAGACCATAGAGCAGGCCTGACCAAAACGCAACTGACAACTGCGTTAAGGTGAGGACATGAGCACAGAGGAGCCGAAGCGACGCCCGGGCGGGCGCAGCTCACGCGTCCAGGCCGCCGTCTTCCAGGCCGTCCGGCAACTCACGGCCGAACGCGGCTACGGCGCATTCACCGTCGGGGAGGTCGCCGAGCGGGCCGGCGTTGCCGACACCACCATCTACCGGCGCTGGGGCACGCTCGAGGCGCTGCTGATGGAGGCGGTGGTCAACCAACTGACAGTCGACTCGCCCCTGCCGTCGACCGGCAGTCTCGAGACCGACCTGCGTACGTACGCCGCCAAGGTGGCCGCCGACATCCACGGCCCGGACGGGCTTGCGGTCCTGCGTACGGTCACGGCCGCGCTGTCAGCCGGCCCGGACGGCGAGACGGCCCGCGATCAATATCTGGCCGTCCGCGCCGACCAGATCGACCAGATGCTGGCCCCGGCCCGGGACCGTGGCGAGAAGACGCCTACGACACTCGACGTGCTGGATGTCCTGCTGGCGCCGATGTACATCCGAGTCCTCTTCGGTGCGGGACCCCTCACTCCGGACTACGTCAACAGCCTGGTCGACCGACTGCTGTCCCTGTAGCGCTGCCGCTCAGGGTTGCGGACGAGCCGGCACTGCCCGGATCGGGGGCGTCGCACGAGTGTCGAACTGCGTACTGGCGAGGGACCGCTCGGACAGCGTCACGAGATCGAGAACCTCGCGGGCGATGTAGGCCTTCGCCCCTCGCTCGATCGACCTCGTGACGAGGACCCCGGCCTGCTTCAGCTCGTCAAGCGCAGAGCTGGCAGCCGGATACGAGACGCCGAGGATCCTGGCGAGCGTTGTTGCTGTGACCACAGGCGCTTCGGGAAGCAGGTGCAACAGCCTGGCCGTAGCGGAATCCGTACGAGGTACCGGCCGCAGACCAGCCGCAGTTCGGTGGGCAGTGACACGTTCTGCCCATGTGTCGCGCAGTTCCTCGATGCTGCTGCCAAGGTTTCCAGACTGCTCCGCCGCGATCGCTGCGGCATCCACGAAGGTCCGAAGCCAATCGTTGATTGCCGCATTCGCCTCCGCACTGCCGGATGCCGCCGCGTGGCGGAACGCCGTCAGACCTGTGACGTACCGGTCCCGCAGTGTGGCGAGGACAAGGCTGATCGGGAGTACCGCATTGTCCATGATGCCCCGGCGCGCCAGGACCGTATGGATGAGGGCGCGGCCGACCCGGCCGTTCCCGTCCGTGAAGGGGTGAATGGTCTCGAACTGGGCGTGGATCACGGCCGCCTGGATGAGCGGAGCGTGCGCGGCGCCATTGAGATAGTCGACAAGGTCTGTCATCAGCGTCGGGACTCGCTCCGGGGCCGGCGGAACGAACGCCGCCCCGATGGGCGACCAGCTCGAGGAGCCGATCCAGTTCTGCACGGTCCGTAAGCCGTGATGCTGTGGCTCGTCCGGAAGCAGCGATCGCTGGAGCTCAACGATGTGATCGACCGTCAACGAGTCAGCCGCAACCAGGTCGGTAGTTGCGCGTCGCACGATCGTCATGTTGTTGGCGACAAGTTGCGCCTGCTCACTGATGCCCCGGACGGTCTCGGACTGCCCGAGCTCAGCCAGCGCCACCTGCTGCGCCGATGGGGCGATTCCCTCGATACGAGAGCTTGCGATCGCCTCGGAGCGCAACAGGAATCTCGCGATCCCGGCGAGGCCCTCGGCTCCTGACCCGTTGAGCGCCCGGATGCGCCTCTCGACCTGGTTGGCCCGCCTGGACACTTCGCCATCGACGGCCAGCCCGAGGCCGTCAATCGAATCGGGAACGTACCGATGATAGGTACCGGAGCGTCGGTCGACCTTCGGGACACCGGAGTCGAGGCTGGACTGCCAGTGAGCTTCCTCCCACGTAGCCATCAGTAGTTACCTTTCATCGAACGCATCCCGATGAAAGGATAAGCCCATAACCTTTAATTGCCGACCGATCAACTCAAGGATACGAACCTGCCCCCTTCTGGTCCCGCATGGCCCTTGACGGTCCTGGCTAATCCAATTAGCTTTTAGCTAACAACAATAGCCAGGAGGTTTTGAGATGACTGAGTTCCTGAAGGTCGAGGGCGGCACGATCGCCTACGAGGTAGCCGGTTCCGGGCCGCTGATGGTGCTGGTCCACGGGATCGGCCAGAGCCGTGACGCGTACCGGTTCGTGGCGCCGGAGCTGGTTGCGGCCGGCTACCGGGTCGCGACGGTCGACCTGCGCGGCAGCGGCGAGTCGAGCGCGACCTGGCCGTCATACACCCGCACGGACATCGCTAGCGACCTGATCGCCCTGATCGAGCACCTGGGCGGCCCGGCGGTGCTGGTCGGCCATTCGATCTCGGGCGGTGCCGCGACGATCGTGGCGGCCACCGCGCCCTCGCTGGTGACCGCCGTTGTCGAGCTGGCGCCGTTCACCCGCAAGGTGCAGTACTCGCTGCGTGATCTTGGTGTGTCCCGTTACCGCAAGGGCGGGTTGGCCATCGCCGGCGTCGCGATGTTCGGCAGCCACAAGCAGTGGCGGAAGTATCTGGAGGTCGCCACGCCCGAGCCGCGGCCGGCCGACTGGGCGGCGAGCCTCGAACGCACCGATGCGATGCTGCGCGAGCCTGGCCGGATGAAGGCACTGCAGAAGCAGATGAACAGCGCCGCCGACGCGGGAGCCCAACTTCCCAATGTGCACTGCCCGACGTTGGTGATCATGGGCACGCTCGACCCCGACTGGGGTGACCCGAAGGCCGAGGGCGAGGCCATCGTGGCCGCGATGCCGACCGGTGTCGGACGACTCGAGATGATCACCGGGGCGGGTCACTACCCGCAGGTGCAGTTCCCGGACAAGGTGGTCGGTCTCATCCAATCGTTCGTGGAGTCCGTCAATGCCTAGGGCCGGGCTCGGCCTGACCGCGGTCATCGCCGCTGGGGCGGACCTCGCTGACGAGGTCGGCCTGCAGGGCGTCACCATGGGCGTGCTGGCCGAGCGGCTGGGCGTACGCACCCCCTCGCTCTACAAGCACGTCGAGTCGCTGGACGCGGTCCAGCGCGGCATCGGCCTGCAAGCCACTCGCGATCTTGGAGTGGCACTGGCCCGGGCGGCCGTCGGACGGTCCGGTGTGGATGCGGTCCGCGCGATCGCGGACGCGTATCGGAAGTGGGTCCTCGCCCATCCCGGCCGGTACGCCGCCACCGTCCGGGCGCCCGGTGCCGACGACGAGGACTACGTGGCCGTGGGCGACGAAGCCGTGGCGATCTTGTACGACGCCGTCGCCGGATTCGAGTTGAGCGGTGAGCGGGCGGTCGATGCGGTCCGTGCGCTGCGCAGCATCGTCCACGGCTTCGTCAGTCTGGAGATCGGCGGCGCCTTCCAGTTGGAGCGCGATGCCGGCGATAGCTACCGATTCCTTGTCGACACACTGATCGCAGGCCTGCAGGCCGAGGCCGCCGACGCATCCAAGATCACGTCGCCGCGGTCCTCCCGGGCGAAGAAGAGATCATGACCCAGGCGACCTACTCACCGAACCGGTCTGGCTGTTGCGCCAGGGGCGCACAGCTCAGACCATAATCAACGGACCCAGTTAATTATGGGTAAGTACCCGCTCTGAGCCTCGTCATAACTAACCACGAGCGGGCTCACGATCCGCACCCACGCTCCTGGATGCTCATCAACGCTCGTCGACCGCCGGTGAAGTCGCCACCCACCGGTAGTAGAAGCCGCGGCCACGGCCGGTCGGGTTCGAGGGCACAAGCACACCGTCGTTGGACAGTGCCTTGAGAATTGAACCGACATTGGTGCCCGTCGCGCCGACCAGGGATCCGAGCTCCGTGCTGCTAATACGGCCGCGCGCCTCAGCATAGGATCGAGCGATCGCCGAGCGACTCGGCAGCTCACGATGGTGACCGGCTACCCGGTCCTTGGCGAGGAGATCGTCGAGCGCCCCCGGACCGAGGCGCCATGCACTCGGCGTTCCCGCGGGAACGCCGTCGACCTGCTGAAGAAGCGGTGAGCCGTTCACCCGGGCGTGCGTGAGCTTCAGAATCGCGCCCCGCGTCTCCTCGACCGGGAGCTGGATGATCGGGACTGCAGCCTCCTCGTCGACCCACCCGGTCGTGACCAGATGACGCAGCAGCAACAGCGACGACACGTCCGACGAATCCTCCGCAGGCACAATGCCGCTGAGCCAGGCCATCCAACCTTCGTCCAGCGCATCCCCCACCAACGACGTCCGCACAAACGGACCGCTGATCTCGCGGATCGCGGGAGGCTGGTGTCCCACCCGGATCATCTCCCGGACCATGCGGTCCACGCCAATGCCTTCACGTTCGGCGACCCTCAGGTCAGCGAGCAACTGAGTGAGCGCGGGGTTTCTCGACTGCGACGGATGGGTGATGATGTTGGATTCATTGACACCCCCGTAGAAGCCACCCGGGCTCGTGACGCGGAGCGTACGACCAACGTGCTCGACGACTGTCGGCGACGGAAGTCCCCACTCGCGATGAGCCACCCCATTGACGACCGCCTCGCGAGCCGCAAGAACGGGAATGTCGCGAACCTGGCGCACGATCAGACCCGATTGCACGTGTCGGATCGTGTTGTGGGCATCCATAGTCAGGAAGACCTCGGACAGCTCCTCAAGTAGCGAGCGGTCGGGGCGCCGTACCCGTGCCGTGCTGTCCCCTCCCGCGTACTCCCTGTGGATGTAGTCCAAGCTCGGCGTATCGCGCCCGACAAACGCCAGCGCACCACCGTGGGTGAGGAATCCGGCTTCGGTGACGACGTTGAGCCGTCGCAGGAGCTGGGAGTCGCTTGCTTGGGCGAGGTCTTCCGCGCCTGCGTCGCCGCTGGCAAGTAGAAAGTCCCGCGCGACAGCCAGGGCTTGAGGACGTACGGCAGAGCTCGGGATGCTCGATGCGTCACCGGACCAGTCGTACTTGAGTGTCTGCATCCGTCGTGCATGCCAGGTCGCACCATCGACCTCAACGCAGCCGTCATTGACGCGCCAGGTGATCCGATTGTTGATGCGTACAGGCTCGACGGCATAGGGAGAGATGACGACAAGAAGCCGCGTTCCACACACGTCGACTTCCGAGACGTCGACTGTAAGAAGCCGCTGCGTGACCTGATAGATCCGTTGCCGAAGCCACTCGGCATCGAGGTCTGCGCCGATCAGGGTCCCGTCGTCGCCAACACCCACGATCAACGCACCTCCCCCGGGGGTGTTGGCCATGCACGCTGCCTCTGCGGCGAGCTTTTGAGCAGCTTGCTCGTTCTCAGGGTCTCCTGCCTTGATTGCCCCATCTCGCCCGCGTCGCCCTGCCTCTTCCTTGAGGTCGACGCTCTTGCGCTCCTGCATGCTGTCAATGACCTCGCCGGCGCGCATACGCTCGATAAGCGCGTTGACCTCAGCCCGTACGGGATCGAGCCCGAAAGTTATGGTCACACGTCCAGCATGACACATTGTCATAATTAACTGGTGCCGTTAATTATGATCGCTCGTGTTCGGCGGATCGGGAAGACCAACCGCGCGACTACATGTCTCCTGATGTCGCCTGGCGGGCGACGCCCAGGGGTCGCAGCGCCCGCTCCTGCGTGATCTCCACACCGCGTCGACGGATGCCACGACGGCAGCCGTCGGTCACTGTCGCCGTCGCGGAACGTCTGGAACCGAGAGTGCATGAGTGCCTCCGCGGACTCTGGGCACATCTCCATCAGCAGTTCGCCACTCACCCAACTATCGGCGGTCGCCAGTCCAGAGAGTTGGCGATCCGCACCGCGACCGCAGCAACAACCGGATCGTCGAGTCGCCGCGAGAACGCCGGATCCGGCGGGAAACTCGTCGCGGCCGGCGCAAACAGGACCATCATGGGCTGCCCTGTCACTGTCGAACGCACGTAGAGACCGTCCAGGTCGGTGGGCCAGGTGTCGGCGACAGCCCGCGCCCAGGCCCGGCAGGTCGGCTTCACAGCTGAGTCCAACGATGCCGAAGCGCCATTGCGCGACGACCACGACGTGTCTGCCGGTGCAACGGGAGGCGTCAGATCGAGCAGCCGGAGCGGACGGGCCCGGCACCCATGCAACCAGTCCCTGGTGTCGCGACAGGACGATGCGGCGCCGGCTGTGGAACACCTCCGCGAACGCCGTCAGCACATCGGCCGCGGCGTAGGAGCCCGAACGATGAGGCGCTGCGCCGGGAGTTTGGGAGCTGCCATGGTGGGGATCCCAGCGCATCTGCGACAACGGGCCTGCCGTACGCAGCTGGCTGTAGTCGGCGTTGCTGTGCAGGCCGTCGAGACTGCTCTGCGGGATCCCATGATCATCGGCGATCAATGCCGCCTGGATCTCCTGCAGGTGTGACGGCTGCTCGATCAACCCGGTCGGATTCGTCGGCGCCGTCGGCGCTGTGACACCGGAGAGCGGATCGTCGTCGCGCGGGGTGGTCAGGGTCAGCGCTGCACCGACATCCGGCGCCGCAGCATCGCGCTTGGTGAGCGGATCCAGACCGAACCGCCGTTCCAGCGTCGCCAGCACCGACGTGTGATCGAGCGGCGTCGACCCCTCCGGCACCCGGAAACACTTCCGGCCGGGATCAGCGGGCTGACCAAGATCGTCGGCACCCGCGGCCCGAAGCGGGTGAAGTCGAAGCCGTACTCACCTGCCGTGGCATCGGGCGGCGTCGCACCCCACTGTGCTGGAACATGATCAAAACAGCCGCCGTGCTCGTCGTAGGTGATGATCAACAACGTGCTGTCCCAGTAGGGTCCGTCGTGCAGCGCACGGTAGGTGTCCAGCAGCATCTGCTCGCCCAGAGTCACGTTGTAGTTGGGAGTTTCCGTCGGAGGACCACGACGGCTCCAGGAAGGTGTACGACGCCAGCTTGCCCGCCTTGGCATCGGCCTGGAAGTCGTCGAAGTGTCCGAAGTTCGCATCGGGCGCACTGCTGGTGTCCGGGAAGTCCGACTTGGTCAACGGAGCGGCGTTGTAGCCGTAGATCTTCCACGACACGTTTGCCTTGGTCATCGAGCCGAAGATCGACGGGCAGGTGAATTTCTTGGTCTTGTCGTCCATGTGGCCCTGGCTGGTGCCGGCACAGAGGAACGCCCGGTTCGGCATCGTCATGGTCGGCGCGGAGCCGAACCAGTGATCACACACCGCGTAGCCCTTGGCGAGCGCAGACAGCACCGGCAGCGTTTCCGGTGTGTAGCAGCCCATCATCCAGCTCTCGTCGGTGCCGTCGAAGACGTACCAACCCTTCGACTTGTTGTCCTTGATCGCCTGCGCGTAGTCGGTCACGAATCCCGACATCGGCGGCACGATGCCGTTGGCCGGAGCGTCGCTCGAACCCCAGAGTTGGTTGTTCGTCGCCGCCCAGCCCTCGCCCGGATCGGCGCCCGGATAGAAGTACAGATCTTTCGTCTGGGGCGTCAGCCGGAACACCTGCACCGGCTTCCCGTCGCTGCCCTGGGCCGTCTCCGTCCCGGACAATCCCTCGTACGCATCCCCGTTCGGCGACTTGTTGCCCGCGTCGGTGTACAGGAAGCCGAGCATGTGGTCGAAGGAGCGGTTCTCCATCATCAACACCACGACGTGCTCGACCGAATCCAGCCCTGCCATTGCGACCCACCCGTCTGCCGGCGTCAGTTCAGTGATCGATACGACCCTGACCTAGCCGCGTGAACGGCACGTGTCCCGCGGCTGAGGAACCGCTCAACCCCGGCCGGCTGTCAGACCATCCGTCGTCCTGCGTGAACTGGCCTCCCGATCCGCCATCCTTGTGCTTGATCATCACGCGAGAAAGCGCGAGTGGCGGCCGAAGAGAAAGCGCAGACATGATGCTCATGGTGGAGTGGAGCCGATGACCAGCCAGCACCGCAGATGGCTCCAGCTTGCGTCGAACCGACTCTTCTGGAAGGTAGGAGAGCCCTATCTCTACCCCTTTTATGTCGATGTCAGCGTCGAACCCGCACCAGCCGAGGTGGCCATCGGTGAAGGCGTTACGTTCAGCGCGGTGGGGACGACCACCAGCGTCGCAGAAGCGCTCAGCGACAAGTGGGTCGAACATTTCGACCATGCCGAGGCCGGCTGGCTGCGCCCGTACCTGCAGCGGATCCTCGACGGCGGGACCGTCACGGAAGATGAATTGATAGCTCACTTCGTCCGCCTGCACGGGCGCGAACCGGAGGTCGCGGTGGACCGCCAGGCCTGAACACCCGCGAAGACGTCCGCACCAGCAGCGCCCGCACTGCCACGCGGTGCGCGAGTGCTCGATCATGAGGTTGACCAGCTCGGAGCGATACCGGATCGTCCCCGTGCTCGGTCGGCGTCCCGTCCAGGGTCGCCGCGCGCCGGATCTCCCGCTGCAGCTTTCGTCATCCAGGCCGCTCCCAGTCCGCGATCGGACCGGGCACGACCTCGAAGATCGGATGCGCTTCGGGTGCTGCTTCCCGCCAGCGTATCCAGACGTCCGGGCTGCGCTGCTCGAGCTTGGCGATCAGGTGCCCCCACTCGTACGCGACCTGTCCGTCGGTCACCTGAAGGATCGGCTCGGCGGTCCCCGGCGTGATGATCCGCGTCCGGTCGAAGTGGTAGCCGCGATGATCGGCCTCGTCAGCCAGGCCGGTCAGGTAGGCGCCGACCGCCGAGCCGGGACTCGGCAGGGTGCGGAACCGGGTGAGCTGCGGATGCGCCGTGTAGCCCTTCGTCCGGCCGGCGAGCACCGCCTGGGCCAGCAGGGTTTCGCGCCAGCAGGCGATCAGCGCCTGGCGGTCGAGGTGCTGCGGGTGGATCGACCAGATCCTCATCGCCCGATCCGGGTTAGGCAGCCGCCGGCAACGTCGTCGGGTGCGAGACAAACCATCGCGCCATCGTAGGGCGCGGCATCTGCCTGACAGGGGCATACTGCCGGTATGGCCAACGTCGCATCGCAGGGCCCGCGCGCCGAACGCACCGGCCCCCGTGTCACCCCGCGGCAAGTGATCGCGGGCGTCCTCATCGTGCTGGCCGTGATCTTCATCATCGAGAACCGCGAACGGGTGGAGATCCGGCTCATCGTCCCGTTGGTCTCGATGCCGCTCTGGGCGGTCATGACGGTCCTGTTCGTCATGGGTGGTGTGGCCGGTTGGCTGTTGGCCCGCCGGAGCGCAGCACGTCGCGATCGGCGCTGAATCCGGCAGAATCGTCACCGACCAATACAGGAAGCCTGCAAGGGAAACGGCTCACAGCAGGTGCGCCACCAGCTCGAGGACGACGGCGAAGGCACCGATCGCCATCAACGTCGCCACCAGAGCTGCTCGTTGCCACAGCGGCAGGGGCACCCGGCGCAGGGCGATCAGAGCAATCACCCCGAGGGTGACCATGATCACGATCTGGGAGATCGTCAACGCCCGGGCCAGCCGGATCACGCCGAGACCCGAGAGCCCGATCAAGATCATCGGCACGACCACGGACAGCAGCGCCCCACCGGCAACCCGGATCATCTGCCCGACCTCCCGCCGATCGGGAACGGCCGCATGGGCGACGGTGTAGGCGATCAGATCCGCTCCCAGCCCGGCGAGCAGGATGCCCAGCACCGTGATGAAGAGCGTCAGAGCGGCCATTCCGGGGGCGGTCTGCTCGGCGTGGATCGACAACGCGAGCAGCACAGCGAGGACTGTGAACCCCACGTACACACGCTCACGCAGCCGCTCGCTGAAACGCTCGGATTCCTCGTGATCGATGGCGTCAGGTACCGACATTGCTCGTCACACCTCTCGCAGGTAGTACCAACGGCCGCCCTCGCGGACGAACTCCGATCGCTCCTGCATGATCTCGACCCCGCCGCGGTCGACGAGATACGTCGCACGGAATTCGACGATCCCCCGATCATCGTCCGGACCACCGGCCACGGTGTCGAGGATCTGCAGCCCGCGCCACCGCGGATTGTCGCTGAGGTCGAGCGTCCTCGGTCGCGTCGACCGGTGCCAGGACGCCAGCAGCCACGCTGCGTCGCCGTCTCGGAACGCCTCGAACCGGCTCCGCATCAGCACTTCGGCGGTCTGAGGCCAAGGGCGTTCGTCCGGACTCGTCACGCCACCAGTGTGCCGTGAGCCTCGATCGGCGATACTCACGGCATGGCTTCGCTCTGGCACCGGACGCTGCGTACCGTCGGCAAGGCATTCGGCCGCAAGCCGACCCCGATCCCGGCTGTCGATCGCGGCGTTGATCACACCGCCGGTCCGACTGTCGACCACACGGTCGGGTACGACGCCGAACGACTCGGCCTGCCGCCGCTGCGGTATGCACCCCATCCGGATGATCTTCCCGATCCCGGCGAAGTGGTGTGGACCTGGGTGCCCTACGAGGACGATCCGCAGCAGGGTAAGGACCGGCCGGTGCTGGTGCTGGCCCGGATCGGCGACTCCGCGGTGGTCATCCAGATGACCTCCAAGGATCATGATCGCGACGCGGCGCAGGAGGCGCATTGGGGCCGGCACTGGATGGACATCGGCTCGGGTGACTGGGATTCCCGACACCGGGCCTCGGAGGTCCGCCTCGATCGTCTGCTCCAGGTGCCGCTGAAGGCCGTACGACGAACCGGCGGCGCTCTCGACGAGGAGCGCTACAACTCGGTGATCGCCGAGCTCAGGAGATACCACGCCTGACGGCGGCACCGCCCACAGCGTCGCAGCTGTCGATCGGGAGAGACCCGCCGTCGACTGCCGCCATGACGTCCACGAGAATGATCTTGTGAGTAACAACGAGGTAGCTCCGACCGACACGATCTGGCCGGATCCCGTACCGCCAAAAGATGATCAAGCCGAATTGGCGCGGGTCGACGAGGTGATCGCCGCCGGCCCGTTCGCCGCGACCTGGGAGTCGCTGGCCGACTATCAGGTCCCCGACTGGTTCCGCGACGCCAAATTCGGCGTCTTCCTGCACTGGGGCGCATACACCGTTCCCGCCTTCGGCAATGAGTGGTATCCGCGGAACATGTATCTGGAAGGCTCGCCGGAATTCGCCCACCACCGCGAAACCTACGGCGATCATGCCGAATTCGGCTACAAGGACTTCCTGCCGAGCTTCACCGCCGAACGCTGGGACCCGCAGGCCTGGGTGAGCCTGTTCAAGAAGGCCGGGGCGCAGTTCGTCGTGCCGGTCGCCGAGCACCACGACGGCCTCGCCATGTATGCCACCGAACGCTCCCGCTGGAACACCACCACGATCGGCCCGCATCGCGACATCGTCGGTGATCTTGGTCAGGCCGTCCGCGATCAGTGGCTGGTGCTGGGCGTCTCCTCGCACCGGGCCGAGCACTGGTTCTTCCTGAACGGCGGTAGCCGCTTCGACTCCGACGTGCGCGATCCGGCCTTCGCCGACTTCTACGGCCCGGCCCAGCGCGAGGAGCTGGCTCCCAACGACGCCTACGTGATCGACTGGTTCCTGCGAACCATCGAGTTGATCGACAAGTACCAGCCGCAGGTGCTCTGGTTCGACTGGTGGATCGAGCAGCCGGCCTTCGAGCCGTGGCTGCGCAAGCTGGCGGCGTACTACTACAACGTCGCGGCCGGATGGGGCCGGGGCGTGGTGATCCAGTACAAGTGGAAGGCCTTCGCGCCGGGCACCGCGGTGCTGGACCTGGAGCGCGGCGCGATGGCCTCGGTCTACCCCGACGTCTGGCAGAACGACACCTCCGTCGGCCGGACGTCCTGGAGCTGGATCCCCGACCAGCAGTACAAGACACTGCCTGAGCTGATCGCCGAACTGGTCGACGTGGTCGCCAAGAACGGCGTGCTGCTGCTCAACATCGGCCCGAAGTCCGACGGCACGATCGCCGAGGAGGAACAGGGCCTGCTGACCGGGATCGGCGACTGGTTGCAGGTCAACGGCCAGGCGATCTACGGCTCCCGGCCCTGGGTGATCGCCGCCGAGGGACCCACCGGCCAGGCCGACGGCTCCTTCATCGACAGTGCCGAACGCCGCTTCACCAGCGCCGACATCCGCTTCACCGTCCAGGAGCGCTACGGCAACCAGCGGCTGTACGCGACCCTGCTCGACTGGCCGACCGACGGCATCGCCCGGATCGAGGCGCTCGGCACGGCGTCCGGACACCTGGATGCCGGCATCGCGTCGGTGGAGCTGCTCGGCCACGACGGTGATCTTGAGTGGACGCGGACCGACGACGCCCTGGTCGTGACTCTTCCTGATCACCGTCCGAGCGTCGTCGGAGCCGTGCTGAGGGTGACGCCGGAGCCGGCCGATCCCGGTGCCCGGATGCCCTTCGGCCACCAGCTCTGAGGTCACTGTGAGGTCAGCTGAGCCTGACGGTTGCAGACTGTGACAGCCCGCCCGCGGCCACCGTCACGGTGACCGAACCACGGCGGACGGCGATCAGCTCACCGGCCTAGACCACGCCGGCCGGGAAGCAGCGCCGAATGGATGTCGGCCATCAATTCGGCCGTGATTCGGACCACAGCGGGCGGCGTGATCTGAATCATGATGGCCGGCGTGATAGCTCTTGAGGTGAATATTGCGGGGGATTTGGGTACGTGGACGTCGGCGGAGACGACGTTCTCTACCCAAGCGACGAACGGATTAGTTAGCCGACCTCTGCATCCACGTGCTAGCTTCCGAGGTCGTCCAGCGGCCGGCTAACAAGGAGGAACTGCCGTGGAGATCGGCTTTCCGGCATTGGAAGGCAGCGTCCTGCGGATCAACGCGGCGCCGATCGACTACGTGCTGGTCGCGATCTATTTCGCGATCATCATCGGGATCGGGCTGATATCCAGACGCGGTGTTTCCAGCAGTCTGGACTTCCTGCTCGCCGGCCGCCGGCTGCCGGCCTGGGTCACCGGGCTGGCCTTCATGTCGGCCAACCTGGGCGCGACCGAGCTGCTCGGCCAGGCAGCCAACGGCGCGCAGTACGGCGAGCAGGCGTTCCACTACTACTGGGTCGGTGCCATCCCGGCGATGGTGTTCCTCGGCTTGGTGATGATGCCGTTCTACTACGGCTCCAAAGTGCGCAGTGTGCCGGAATTCCTGCATCGTCGATTCAACCGGACCACCCAGCGGATCCAGGCCGTGCTCTTCGCCGTGGCGTCGATCCTGCTGGCCGGCGTGAATCTGTACGCGATGGCGATTGTGGTCAACGCGCTCCTTGGCTGGCCGACCTGGGTCGCGATCCTGGTCGCCGCCGTCTTCGTGTTGGCGTACACCTTCCTCGGCGGTCTGTCCGCGGCGATCTACAACGAGGTCCTGCAGTTCTTCGTGATCGTCGCCGCGATGATCCCGGTCACCATCGTCGGCCTGCACCGGGTCGGCGGCTGGAACGGACTGGTCAGCAAGATCTCGGCCCAGCCCGGCGGCCACCAACTGCTGACTCCCTTCCCTGGCTCCCAGCTGACGGGCATTACCAGCAGCGTCGGCTCGATCATCGGCGTCGTCGCCGGCCTGGGCTTCGTGACCTCGTTCGGCTACTGGACCACCAACTTCACCGAGGTGCAGCGGGCCTTCTCCGCCGGTGATGCCGGCGCCGCCCAGCGGACGCCGTTGATCGCTGCCATCCCGAAGGCGCTGGTCGCCCTGGTGATCATCATCCCGGGCATGATCGCGACCGTGCTGATCCCGGCCATCGCCGGACTCAAGAAGGGCGCTGCGGCCGGCGGGGTGACGTACAACGACGTGGTGCCGCTGATGCTGCGCGAACTGCTGCCCAACGGCTTTCTCGGCGTCGCGCTGACCGGCCTGCTGGCCAGCTTCATGGCGGGCATGGCGGCCAATGTGAGCTCGTTCAACACCGTCTTCACCTACGACATCTGGCAGGACTGGATCAAGCCCAACATGCCGGATGCGCACTACCTCAACGTCGGCCGGATCGTCACGGTGCTGGCGACCGCGGCGGCCGTCGGCACGGCCTTCATCGCGGCTGGGTTCAACAACATCATGGATTACATCCAGACGTTGTTCTCCTTCTTCAACGTGCCGTTGTTCGCGGTCTTCATCCTCGGCCTGTTCTGGAAACGGATGACGGGGACGGCCGGCTGGTCGAGTCTGATCACCGGCACCGCAGGTGCCGTGGTGGTCTTCATCCTCAACCAGGTCGGCGTTCTCAATCTGCCCGGCCAGGGCTCCAGCTTCCTCGGCGGCGCGGTCGCCTGTGTGCTGGTGGTGATCGTCGCGGTGATCGTTTCGGCGCGGACCAAGCCCAAGTCCGACGAGGAATTGGTCGGTCTGGTCCGCAGCGTGACGCCTAAGGAAGACATCACGATCGCGGTCAAGGTCTGGTACCAGTCGCCGATCCTGCTCGCCGCGGTGTCGCTGGGCCTGGTCATCGTCTTCTACATCTTCTTCAGCCTGCGTTGATCTCGGAGGAAAGCATGAGTGACATCCAGCAGGGCGCCAGTGACCAGAGCGAGAAGCGCGAACGTCGGCTCGCCGAGCTCTTCGACATCCGCACGGTGATCGGTGCGCTCTTCGCGATCTACGGCATCGTCTGCCTGATCACCGGGATCGCCGATTTCAGCACTGCGGACCAGGCGAAGTCGGGCGGAATCAACATCAATCTGTGGGCAGGCATCGGCATGGTGATCGTCGCGGCACTGTTCATCGTCTGGTCCGTCCTCAAGCCCTTTCGGCCACCTGAAACCCACGACTGAACGTTCGGCGGCGCGAGGACTAGTGTCGAGGCGTGTTCAAAGTCTTCCTCGCCCTGCACATCCTCGCCGCCGTCGGCGCGATCGGCCCGCTGATCCACGCCGCGACCACGGCCGCCCGTGGTCTGCGCCGGTCGAACGCGACCGCAACTGCAGAGGCGTCCCGGGTGCTCCGGGTCTACTCGATCGCCTCGATCGTCGTGGTCATCCTCGGCTTCGGACTGATGTCGATGACCTCGCCCTACACCCACCGGGTGGTGGCCAAATTCACCGACACCTGGATCTGGTTGTCGTTGCTGCTATGGCTGATCGGCGTCGGCATTGCCTGGGGTCTGCTGTCGCGAACCCTCGACCGTGCGACGACCATGATCAACAATGAGGAGTCGATCGTGGCATTGCGCGGCCGGGTGGCCGCATTCGGCGGAATCGTGGCGCTGATCTTCGCGGCGATCATCGTGTTGATGGTCTTCCAGCCCTGACCTCTGCGGCGTATCGTCGCCGCCGTAGGGGGCTGGACCGTTCGTCGTCGAGCAGCAGGCCTACTCCATGGCCGACGGCGATTGCGAGTCCGGACGGATCACCTGGATGCGGGTGCTCTGCTCCGGGTTCCGCGGGCCCCCGGTTGATCAACCGCACTGAAGAGCCATTCGTTAGGGTCGGTGGGTGACCACCGCGACCGTGCCTGTCGTCCTGGACTGCGACACCGGCATCGACGACACCCTCGCCCTGCTCTACCTTCTGCAGCATCCGGCGGCCGAGGTCGTTGCCGTGCTGTCGACCGCCGGCAACGTTCCGGTCGACGTGGTGGCGGCCAACAACCTCGGCTGGCTCGACTACTGCGGGCACGCCGAGATCGAGGTCTTTCCTGGCGCCGAGGGTCCGCTGGTCGCCGACCTGATGACCTGCGAGGACACCCATGGCCCGCACGGCATCGGCTATGCCGAGCTTCCGGCCGCGAACCGGCAGGTCTCGGAGCGTACGGCGTCCGATGCCTGGATCGAACTGACCCGGGACCGTCCGGGCGAACTGGTCGGGCTGGTGATCGGGCCGCTGACCAATCTGGCACTGGCGATCCGCAAGGATCCGGACCTTCCCCAGCGGCTGCACCGGCTGGTGATCATGGGAGGCACCTTCAACTACCCCGGCAACACGACACCGACCTCGGAGTGGAACATCGCGGTCGATCCGGAGGCGGCGCACGAGGTCTTCACCGCATTCGGCATCGACGGGGCCCCGCAGCCGATCATCTGCTCGCTGCCGCTCACCGAACAGGTCGCCTTCACGCCCGACCATCTCGTACGGCTGGCCGAGGCGGCCGGAAGCGTACCGGTCGAACGACCATCGGCGGCGGATGATCATGGTCTGCGATCTGCGACCAGCAACAGCACCGTCAGGTTGTTGACGGATGCATTGCGCTTCTACTTCGAATTCCACCATGATCACGACGAGGGCTATCTGGCCCACGTGCACGACCCGTTCGCGGCCGCCGTCGCGCTCGATCCCGGGATCGTACGGACCCAGCCTGCGGTCGTCGACGTCGAACTTGCCGGAAGCCTGACCCGCGGCACGACCGTCGCCGACACCCGCGGCTTCTGGGGACGTCAGCCCAACGCGTTGATCGCCACCGAGACCGACGTGCCCGCCTTCTTCGACGACCTGCTCAGCCGGCTCGCCGAGCTGGCTCGGCGGATCGGGTAGGCCATCTCCGCTACCCGCGGGCCTCAAGTCGTGACGGCTCGACTTTGGATCCCGGTTCTCGTTCCGAGCCCCGAAACTCGCGTTGTCACGAGTTCGACGCCCGGACGGCGGAGGCTCGGGGTCAGACGTCGACGTTGGCGCCGAGCATCACGACCTGATCGCGCGGCAGCCCGAAGTGATCGCTGGCATCGGCGGTGATGTGGGACGTCGCCAGGAACAGCTGCTTGCGCCAGGCCGCCATCGTCTTGTCCTTGCCGGCGTGCAATTCGATCTTGGACAGGAAGTAGATAGCGTTCTCGAGATCGAGCCGGCCCTCGGTCTGGCTCGGCTTCAACGTCGCCATCGCGGCCGGCACGTCCGGGGTCTCGTCGTAGCCGAATCGCAGACTCACGTGGATGATGCCGTCGTTGCCGTGCGACAGCCGGTCGACCACGGCTCGCTTGCTGAGATCGGTCAGCCGCGGGACCGGGAGCACGTTGACCGAGGCGATCACCACATGACGATGCCGGATGTGGTTGCGCTCGACATTCGCCCGCAGCGCCAGTGGCGTGGTGTTCTTGCCGGGATTGAGGAAGATCGCCGTGCCCTCGACGATCTGGCACTCCGCATTCGGGCCGCTCAACTTCTTCACGAACGGCGCCAACTCCCCCTCCAGCTGTTCCCTCTGGGCCGTGACGAGTCCGCGACCTTTCTGCCAGGTGATCATGATCGTGAAGGAGACCAGTGCGATCGCCAGCGGGAGCCAGGCGCCGTGCAGCAGCTTGGTCATATTGGCCGCGACGAAGGACAGGTCGACCAGGATCAAGATCACGCCGCCACCGACCAGCACCCATCGGGGCGCACGCCACGTGTGATAGGCGATGTAGAAGAACAGGATCGTCGTGACCGTGATCGTGCCGGCGGCCGTCATGCCGTAGGCGAATGCCAGCGAAGCCGAGCTGCGGAATGCCAGCACCAGGGTGAGCACCGCCACCATCAACAGCCAGTTCATGAAGGGCACATAGATCTGCCCGCGGGTCTCGGCCGAGGTGTGCACGATCCGGAGCCTGGGCAGATAGCCGAGCTGGACGGCCTGGGAAGTCACCGAATAGGCACCAGTGATCACCGCCTCGGAGGCGATCACCGTTGCCGCGGTCGCCAGTACGACGGTCGGGATCCGCGCCCACACCGGCACCAGCTGGAAGAACAGCAGCGACGTGTTGTGAGGGTCGTTCAGCAACAGACCACCCTGGCCCATATAGGTCAGCGCCAGGGCCGGAAAGACCAGCACCAGCCAGCCGGCGGCGATCGGGCGGCGGCCGAAGTGGCCCATGTCGGCGTACAACGCCTCCGCACCGGTGATCGCGAGGATGACCGCAGCAAGTGCGAAGAAGGCCGCCGGCGGATGCTCGGCGACGAATTCGACCGCGTACGTCGGCGAGATGGCCCGCAGGATCGACGGGCTCCGGACGATCCCCGAGATCCCGCCGACGCCGACGACGGTGAACCAGAGGATCATCACCGGACCGAAGAACTTGCCCATCGTCCCGGTCCCGAACCGCTGCACCAGGAACAGCACGGCGATGATCACGACCGTCACCGGGATGACGAGTTCCTTGAAGGACGGTCGGACGATCTCCATGCCTTCCACCGCCGAGAGCACCGAGATCGCCGGCGTGATCATCCCATCGCCCAGGAACAGCGATGCGCCGAGGATTCCCAACCCGGCAAGGAAGACCGTGACCTTGGTCCGGTTCTTACGGGCCCGCTGCCGCATCAGGCCGAGCAGTGCCATGATGCCGCCCTCGCCGTCGTTGCTGATCCGCAGCGCGAGCATCACATAGGAGACGGTGACGATCAGCGTGACCGACCAGAGGATCAGCGAGACCACCCCCAGGACGTTGAATTCGCTGGCGGCGATCGGGTGCGGATCGTCGGGGCTGAAGAGCGTCTGCAGGGTGTAGATCGGGCTGGTGCCGATGTCACCGAACACCACGCCCAGCGCGCCGACGACCGCGGCCAACCGCAGCCGGTCTGTGCCGTTGTGCCCGGCCGACACCTGGCTCCGCACTTCCTGACTCATGGCAGGACTCTAGGGGCATCCGGTGCCGATTCCGTACGTCCCCCATACCGGGCCAGCGCGTCGGTTCAGCGCGTCGGCTGCTCCGCACGGGTCAGGATCTCGCCCAACTGGGTGGCCATCAGCACCGCCGCCTGCCGCTGCTCCCTGGTCGGCCGGCTCCACCGGCTGGCCGCCGTGACCGCCAGGTAACCGTACGCGTGACCGCCGCCGGCCACCGGGATCGCGATGATCCGGTCGGTCGGCAGTCCGCTCCGGCCGATATCGGTCCGGTGGCCCGCAACCTGCAGCGAGCCGTCAGCGGCCAGCACTGCCCCGGTCTGTCCGCCCGGGATCGGCCCGGTCCGGTAGCGACAGCCGTCCACGCCGAGGATGTCGACGATCCGCTGCTCGACCAGCCGTACCTGCGCCAACGGATCGGCCCCGGGATCGAAGGTCGCCACCACGTCGACCGCGCCCGCGACATAACTGCGGCTGCGGACGAACTGCTGCCGGGCGTGCTGGCCCAGCCAGGCCAGCTCGCTGACCGCCGCACCGACGATGACCAGCAGGACGGCGGTCTGGATCAGGTCGGGATTGTCGATGCTGAAGGTGTAGTACGGCGAGGTCCACAGGTAGTCGAAGGCGAGGCCGGCCATCACCGCAGCGGCCAGCCCCGGCAGCCGCCGTCCCAGCGCCGCAACCGCGACCACCACGACCACCAGGATCAGCGCGACGTTGGTGGCGTCGACCCTGCCGCGCAGCGGCACCAGCGCCAGGGCGACCAGCGACGGCCCGAGAATGGCAGCCGGCCAGGCGATCCGGTCCAGCAACACCGGCCGGTCTTCGGTGTCCATGACTCAAGTCAATCCCCGATCGGCCTGGTGCGGTCCGCAGCGGGCAATCCTTGACGGATCCTTGACGGATCGTTGACGCCTCCCGCCAAGAGATCGTCAGGGACGGGCCGCGCCGCGTATGGAACGCGTTAAGGCCCGCCTCAGCCGGTTCGATCCGACGTTTGATCTTCCTCGGTGCCGTTCGCGGTGCCCGGATCCGTCGTGGATCCGCCGTGGCAGTCAAGTCATGAAGCTGAGGAGTCTGTTGTGCTCGATGTCGTGTACGTGCTGGGCACGATCGCCCTGTTCGTGCTGATCGGGGCCGTCGGCAAGGCGGTGGAGAAGCTGTGATCGTCTTCTCGGTCCTGGCCGGCCTGCTGGCGTTGGCGTCGCTGGTCTACCTCGTGTACGCCCTCGTGAAACCGGAGCGGTTCTGATGAGGGGCGGGTTCTGATGGAGTGGTTCTCCGCGGTCGCCAGTCTGGTCGCGCTCGGCGTGATCCTGGCCTTCTGCTACCGGTATCTCGGCGACTACATGGCCTGGACGTACGTGTCCGAGAAGGACTGGCGGGCCGAGCGCGGCTTCTACCGGCTGATCGGCGTCGACTCCAAGGCCGAGCAGACCTGGCAGAGCTACCTGCGAGCGATGCTGATCTTCTCCGTCGTCGGTCTGCTGATCGTCTATCTGCTACAGCGGGTCCAGCACTGGCTGCCGTATTCGCTCGGCATGGCCGGAGTGCCGCAGGCGCTGGCCTTCAACACGGCAGCGTCCTTCACCACCAACACCAACTGGCAGTCCTACTCGCCCGAGCAGACCCTCGGCTACTCCGTGCAGCTGGGTGGGCTGGCGATCCAGAACTTCATGTCGGCAGCCGTCGGCATGGCCGTCGCGATCGCGTTGGTCCGCGCCTTCGCTGGTCGCAAGCAGGCCACCATCGGCAACTTCTGGGTGGACGTCACCCGCAGCACGACCCGCATCCTGCTGCCGATCGCGATCATCGCGGCCGTCGTCCTGATGGCCGGTGGCGTGATCCAGAATTTCCACGCCTTCTCCCACCTCACCACGCTGGCCGGCAACGCCCAGCAGATTCCCGGCGGTCCGGTCGCCTCGCAGGAGGCGATCAAGGAACTCGGCACCAATGGCGGCGGCTTCTTCAACGCCAACTCCGCCCACCCGTACGAGAATCCGTCCGCTTGGACCAGCTTCTTCCAGATCGTGCTGATGTTGTGCATCCCCTTCGCGCTGCCCCGCACCTTCGGCAGGATGGTCGGCGACAACCGGCAGGGGTACGCGATCCTGACCGCGATGGCGATCATCTTCGCCGCCTCGTATCTGACCCTGACCGCGCTGCAACTGGGCGGCCATGGAACCGCGCCGCAGTTGGCAGGCGGAGCGATGGAGGGCATCGAGCAGCGCTTCGGCATCGTCAACTCCAGCCTCTTCACCACCACCAGTACGACCACCTCCACCGGCGCGGTGAATGCGATGCACGACTCCTACACCCCACTCGGCGGCATGATGCCGATGCTCAACATGATGTTGGGCGAGGTCACTCCGGGCGGTGTCGGCACCGGCCTCTACGGCATGCTCGTCGACGCAGTGATCGCGGTCTTCGTCGCCGGTCTGCTGGTCGGCCGTACCCCGGAATACCTGGGCAAGAAGATCGGCCCACGAGAGATCAAGCTGGCCAGCCTCTACATCCTGGTCACTCCGACGCTGGTGCTGGCCGGCACCGCCCTGAGCTTCTCGATCCCCGGTGTCAGAACCAATGTCGCCGACACCTCGATCCTCAATCCGGGTGTGCACGGCATGTCGGAGGTGCTGTACGCCTTCACCTCCGGCGCCAACAACAACGGATCGGCCTTCGGCGGCCTGACCGCCAACACTTACTGGATGAACACCGCGCTCGGCGTGGTGATGATCTTGGGCCGGTTCGTGCCGATCGTGTTGGTGCTGGCCCTGGCCGGCTCGCTGGCCGCGCAGAACAAGGTCCCCGCAACCGCCGGCACGCTGCCCACCCACCGGCCGATGTTCATCGGCCTGCTGATCGGCGTCGTCCTGATCGTCACCGCCCTGACCTACTTCCCTGTCCTCACCCTCGGTCCGCTAGCAGAAGGACTGTGATCGCTGATGTCCACCGCCGTTCAAGATCAATACAGCCAAGATCATCCGACAGCCTCCGAGCCGACCCGCCCGACCCGTACGCCGGCCGGGGCGCTGAGCGGTCAGCAGATCCGGCAGGCGCTGCCGGGCATGTTCCGTAAGCTCGATCCGCGCCAGGAGTGGCACAACCCGGTGATGTTCATCGTCTGGCTCGGCGCGGCGCTGATCACCATCCTGGCGATCGCCGAGCCCTTCCTGGGCGGGCCCGCTGCCTCCGGCGGCTCGCCGGTGCCGGGATCGTTCACCGGGATCATCGCCGGCTGGCTGTGGCTCACCGTGCTCTTCGCCAATCTGGCCGAGTCGGTCGCCGAGGGCCGCGGCAAGGCGCAGGCCGACACCCTGCGCAAGACCCGTACCAGCACGATCGCCCATCGCGTCACCGGATACGACCTGAAGTCCGATCCTGCCGCGGAACGGAACCCCACCGAGGACATCCCGTCCTCGCAGTTGCGTCTGGACGACATCGTCGTGATCGAGGCCGGCGATCTGATCCCCGGTGACGGCGACATCATCGCCGGCATCGCCTCGGTCGACGAGTCCGCGATCACCGGCGAATCGGCGCCGGTGATCCGCGAGTCCGGCGGTGATCGCAGCGCCGTCACCGGCGGCACCCGGGTGCTGTCGGACCGGATCGTTGTCAAGATCACCTCCAAGCCCGGGGAGACCTTCGTCGACCGGATGATCGCGCTGGTCGAGGGAGCCGCCCGGCAGCGTACGCCCAACGAGATCGCGCTGAGCATCCTGCTGGCGTCGCTGACGATCATCTTCGTGGTGGTCGCGCTGACCCTGAATCCGATCGCCTCGTTCGCCGCCAAGCCGGTCAGCATCACCGTCCTGGTCGCCCTGCTGGTCTGCCTGATCCCGACCACCATCGGCGCCTTGCTCTCGGCGATCGGCATCGCCGGCATGGACCGGCTGGTGCAGCGCAACGTGCTGGCGATGTCCGGCCGTGCCGTCGAGGCCGCCGGTGACGTCACCACCCTGCTGCTGGACAAGACCGGGACGATCACCTACGGCAACCGCCGGGCCACCGAGTTCGTACGCCTCACCGACGTCACCCGGGACGAGCTCGTCGAGGCCGCAGCCCTGTCATCGCTGGCCGACCCCACCCCTGAGGGAACCTCGGTGGTCGAGCTGGCCGCCACCCAAGGCTTCTCCGCCGACGGCAGGACGACCGGCGAGATCGTCGAATTCACCGCCCAGACCCGGATGTCCGGGCTCGACCTGCCCGACGGCAGCCGGATCCGCAAGGGCGCCGGCTCGGCGGTGATCGACTGGCTCGAGTCCGAGGGCTCACCGCTGCCCAGCACGACGATCGCGGAGGTCGAGGAGCACGCCAACCGGATCGGGCGCTCCGGCGGCACCCCGCTGGTCGTCGCGACCCTGTCGGCAGCCGGACAAGGGCGGGTGCTGGGCGTCATCCACCTCAAGGACGTGGTCAAGGACGGCCTGCCGGAGCGATTCGGCGAGCTGCGGTCGATGGGCATCCGTACGGTCATGATCACCGGCGACAACCCGCTGACCGCAGCGGCGATCGCCGCCGAGGCCGGAGTCGACGACTTCCTGGCCGAGGCGACCCCGGAGGACAAGCTGGCGTTGATCAAGCGCGAGCAAGAGGGCGGCAACCTGGTCGCGATGACGGGTGACGGGACCAATGACGCGCCGGCGCTCGCCCAGGCCGACGTCGGGGTCGCCATGAACTCCGGCACCTCGGCAGCCAAGGAGGCCGGCAACATGGTCGACCTCGACTCCGACCCGACGAAGCTGATCGACGTGGTGCGGATCGGCAAGCAGTTGTTGATCACCCGCGGCGCGCTGACGACCTTCTCGATCGCCAACGACATCGCGAAATACTTCGCGATCATCCCGGCCATGTTCACCGGCGTCTTCGCCAACCTACAGGCGCTGAACATCATGCGGTTGCACTCACCTGCCTCGGCGGTGCTGTCCGCGGTGATCTTCAACGCGATCATCATCGTGATCCTGATCCCACTGTCGCTGCGTGGCGTCCGCTACCGCCCGGCCAGCGCCTCCACCATCCTGGGCCGAAACCTGCTGATCTACGGCGTCGGCGGGATCATCGCCCCGTTCATCGGGATCAAGATCATCGATCTTCTGGTCTCGCTCCTGCCTGGCTTCTGAGTGCATCGAAGGAATTCTCATGACTACGAATACCCGCAGCATCGGACGGACCGTCGGCGTCGCCGTCCGGTCCATGGTGATCATCACCCTGGTGCTGGGACCGCTCTACTGCCTGGTGATCACCGGTGTGGGGCAGTTGATCTTCCACGGCAACGCCAACGGCTCGATGGTGGAGAACAACCACGGCGCCGTGGTCGGGTCGACCCTGATCGGTCAGTCCTTCTCCGACAGCAAGGGAAATCCGCTGGCGCAATACTTCCAGCCGCGGCCGTCCGCGGCCGGTGACGGGTACGACGGTGCTGGCTCCTCCGGCTCCAACCTAGGCCCGGAAAATCCGGAGCTGATCAAGTCGATCGCCCAACGCCGGCAGCAGGTCGCAACCTTCAACCGCGTCAGCCGGGCGCAGGTGCCACCGGATGCCGTGACTGCGTCCGGCTCCGGCCTCGACCCCGATATCAGCCCGGCCTACGCCAAGATCCAGGAGGACCGGGTGGCCCGAGCTCGGCAGCTCCCGATCAGCACTGTGCAACAGCTGGTTCAGGAGCACACCAGCGGACGCGTGCTCGGCTTCCTGGGCGAGCCGACGGTCAACGTCCTGGAGCTCAACCTGGCATTGGACAAGCTCGACTGAACCGCGCCACCCGATCAGATCGGCGTACCCAGCGGAAGCGAGGGCAGCTTCGCTTTCGCTGTGTATGCAGCCTTCTCCAGGGCATCCCAGCGATGTTTGACCGCTTTGCGCCCCGGATCCCGGTCGCCGAGGGCTTCGAAGGTGACGACCCGGGTGGCGTGGTGCAGTGCATCGGATTCGAGGGTCTGCTCGTAGCGGCGCAGGATCGCCCAGCCGATCGCGTCGCCGGCCTCGGTGCGCTCGGCGTCCAGCAGGTCCAGGGCGTAGCCGACGGTCGAGGTCAACACCGCTCCAAGATCAACACCCGCTCCGCTGCGATTCTGCTCCGCAAGCCGGTTGAGCCGTTCGGGCGCGAGCAGCAACTCGGCGATCAGGTCGGCGCCGGCGGTGATCGCCGCAGTCCCGTCGAAGGCCTCGGCGGTCTGCCGGCCGAACTGGCCCTCCCGCCGACCGGCCCCACCCGACGGCGGGACCAGCAGCGGCCGGATGTGGTCGGGGATCGCCAGGAACTCCGGGCTCAGGAAGGCGATCAGGCCGGCCAATGCGTCGCCCTGGTCCTGCTGCGGCACGGCCGACCAGGAGCCGGTGAATTGATCATGGTCGGTGGTCGCGTACCGGCGGGTGATACCGCCGATCAGCTTGGCCGCCGCGATCGCCTGGTAGCGGTGCAGCAGGTAGACCAGCACGAAGCGACGTTCGATCTCGTTGCTGTCACTGCCCGGCGGGACGACCGCGGGAGAGAAATTCGCCAGCGCGGTGGCCCGGACCGCGGCGACCTCGGCCAGTGCCGGCAGCACCGGACGCGGCATGATCCAGGTAGCCGACGATCCGTCCGCCGCCTCGTCGACGCGGGAGTCGGCGTCGGTGATGAAGATCAACTCATCACCCTCGCCGGTGACCAGCACACCGTCATCGGCGGTGGCGGTGTAGAGCGCCTTGACCTGCCGGAAGTCCCACGGCCCGAGACCGGTCGCGTACGGCTCCGGTGCCCTGACCTGGCCGTCGACCACGTCGTAGACCGGTCCCGGGTAGTCCATCACCGACGGCACCCGGTGGGTCTGGGTGGCGAAGTTGTGGGCGAATCCGATCGCGTGACCGATCTCGTGCGCAGCCAGCTGGCGCAGCCGCGCGGCGACGATCCGGTCGACAAGATCACGGCGGGACTCCGCGCCGTACGGCGCCAGCACCGCCTCCGCCATCGCCCTGACCTGCTCCACCCGCTGCGAGCCGAGGACGACGTTGCCGCGGAGGATCTCGCCGGTCCGCGGATCGCTCTGGCTCATCCCGTAGGACCAGCCGCGATCGGCGCGGTGGGTCCAGTAGACGATGTTGAGCCGTGGATCCTGCAGCTCACGATCGTCGGGCAGCATCTCGACCCGGTAACCGCCGGGGAAACCGGCCGCCTCGAAGGCCTCGGCCCACCAGTTGCCACCCGCCAGCACAGCGTCCTTGATCACCTGTGGCATCGCGGGATCGAGATAGAAGACGATCGGCCGTTCGGCGATCCGGTGCCGGCGCAGATAACGGACCTGGGCGTCGTGCTCGGCGATCTTGTCGAATTCGTGGACGGCTCCGCCCGGCATCGCGCCGATGGTCGGATCGAATCGCACCGGGTCGAAGCCGGTCGGCAGCCGCCTGAGCGTGACCTGCTGGCGGATGCTGACCGTGTCGGCCGGAGCGGGATAGACCAGCGGCTCCCCGAAGCCGACCCGCGGCGAGTGCCCGGTCGCCTCTTTCGGCGTCGGCTGGGCCTTCTCCGGGCGGAAGGTCAGCACCGCCTCCAGCGCCAGGATGTCATCTGGATGATCTTGCGGGTGATCCTGCTTGTAGGTCGTCACGCGCTCGACCCGGCTGAGGTCCCGGTCGAGCACGAAGGTCCGGTCCTTGGCATCGGAGAGCAGCTGCGCGACGCCGCCGAAGTCCACCAGCGCCAGGGCGCTGACGTCGACCAGGTCACCGTCGCGGATCCCGGCCGCGAGTACGGACTCGGCGAAGGACTTCCGGGCCGCGTCCCGTTCGGCGTCGGTGCATCCGGAATAGCCGTACGCGGTGTTGGCCGCAGTGATCAACACCCGCCCGTCGCGGCCGTCACCGGCGTCGGCCCGGCAGACCAGCGATGGCCCGACACTGCCTCGGTCCGCGCCGATCGCGGACATCCCGATGCCGCTGATGATCAAGGAGTGCACCAGGAATTCCGGGTCCCGGACGACATTCCAGACCGGCCCCGGTTGATCCGCTCGCGGTTGATCATGTTGTGGTTGATCTTGGTTGTCCGGCACCTGATCGCTCCTCGGTCGTGTGATCTGCGGCCAACCCTAGAGCGAGCGCCCGGGCCTCAGGCGATCAGCCCCATCGCAACAGCGAGGCGTACCACATCGGCGTGCACCGGGTCATGATCATCGAGCCAGTCGGCGGCCGGCAACGGATCCAGGACAACCACCTCGAGCACCTGCTCGCCATCCGGCGGATTCTCCGGCGGCCCGATCAGCTCGGCGGTCGTGGTGGCGAAGGCCCAGCAGCTCTTGGGATGCGGCTGGTGCGACCGGTAAGGGGCCGGATTCAGGCTGGTCGCGAACTGCGCGCCGAAGATCGTCAACGGCCCCGTGACCTTCGCCCCGGCCTCCTCGAGGAGTTCGCGCGCGGCGGTCTGCTCCAGGGACTCGCCGGGCTCCCGGGTGCCGCCCGGCAAGAAGCGCCAGTCCTCGGTGCGGCAGACGATCACCCGCCCGTCGGGATCTGTGGCAACGCAATGCAGCCGGGTGACCAGCGGCTCGACGACGCCGTCGGTGGCAAAGATCACGTCGGTGTTGGCGTAATCGACGTAGGCGGGCTCGAAGAGCCTCGGGAATCGGGACTCCCAGTCCGGTTTCACGCTGACTCTCCCTCTCCGACTTCGCGTATGGGGACCCTACCGGGTCGGACAGGACGAAGGCCGCCACCCGTGCGGGTGACGGCCTTCGGACGACCGATGGTGCGGGCCGGACACCGGCCCGCGTACGGCTCCGGCTCAGCCCTGCTGGGCGAGCTGGAACTGCACGTCGCCCTCGGCAGTGACCTGAGCGTCCAGGACCTTGTCGTCCAGCACCTCGGAGGCGCTGGGCTCCAGGTAGACCGTGGCATCGCCGCTCTCCACGACGGTGTCGCCGGGCTCGGCTCCTTGCACCGCAGAGATGGCGAAGGCGCCGTCCGTCGGACCACTGATCCGCAGGCCCCGGTCGTCGGACTCGACCTGCTTGTCCACGATGGTCGATACGATGTTGCTGGCGTTCTCGGTAAGCGTGAGCATGGCTCTCCTCTTCCCTAGTGAATAGTTGCCCAGCAAACAGGCACTCTCCACCGTTCCTGCAATCCGCCGCAGATTCAAATACGGTCCGGGTCGTGGGACCGGGTTGACATCGGCCGCGATGTCGGGGACCCTCCGCCGTCACAGTCGCACCAATCCCACCAGCACTATCCCGTCACAGGCTCGCCGACGAAGCGGTTCCGCCCGGCGAGGTAGGCCGCGGCGCCCTGCAGCAGGGTCAGCACGATCAACATCATGATCACCGCGGTCCAGGAGCCGGTCGTCTGGCGCAACCAGCCGGCCGCCACCGGCCCGCCGGCAGCCAGCAGGTAACCGACCCCCTGGGCCATCCCGGACAACCGGGCGGTGTCGGCGGCCAGTCGGGTCCGTAATCCGATCAACGCCAGCGCAACGGTGATCGACCCGCCCGATGTCAGCCCGGCGAGAACCGCCCACACCGACAGCAGCTGCGGAAAGCTGATCATCCCTGCCAGGGCGATCAGGATCGGGATGTTGATCATGGATGCGACCAGTCGCTGGTCGGCGACCCGACCCAGCAGCGTGCTGGCTGCGAGCGCGGCGAGGATCCCGATCGCCTGGTAGAGGAAGAGGTGCAGCCCGGCGGTCGCGGGGCTGACCCCGGCGTCGGCCTCGATGGAGGGAAGCCAGTTGACCATGGTGTAGAAGACCGTCGACTGCAGTCCCATCGTGATCGTCACCTGCCAGGCCAGCGGCGACCGCCACACCGAGTGATCCGACCCGGATCGTGACATCACGGGCACGGTGGCGATCCCCTGGCTGGCCACGCTGTCGACCGTCCGCATCCGGGCGACCCAGAAGACCAGGCCGATCGCCGTCAGCACGACCCAGATGCCGATCGACGTACGCCACCCGTCGTGACCCGGACCACGACCACGATCGACGTCGGCCAGCGGTACGGCGATCCCGGACGCGATCGCGGCGAAGGTGTTCATGATCGCCGTGTACGCCCCGGTCACCGCAGCGATCCGGCCGCCGAAGTCCCGTTTCACCACAGCAGGGACCAGCACGTTGTTGATCGCGATCGCCACCCCGATCAGCAGCGTGCCGATCCACAGCAGCACGCTGCCGCCCGACGACCTGAGCAGGATCCCGATGATCAACAGCCCGAGCGCGGCCAGCACCGTACGGTCCATGCCCAGGCGCAGAGCGAGCCGGTGGGTCAACGGCGATACTCCGGCGAAGGCGAGCAGCGGCAGTGCAGCCAGCAGGCCCTCCGTCCCGCGGCCGAATCCGTGAGCGGCGCCGATCCGGTCCAGTACCGGGCCGACCGAGGTGATCGCGGGCCGCAGGCAGGCGGCGACCAGCAACACGCCGACGACGGTCAACACCGCGCGCCGGGAGGGACCGGATCGCCGCTCGGCGTAGGACTTCACGTCATCACTCCAGATTGTCCGCGCGCCTGCCCGGCGCCCGGAGCAGCCTATTGTGCGGAGGTTTGCGGGTCGATCTGTGCGGTGTCCGGCGGCCCTTCGAGCGTCCTCAACACCCCGTCGAGACTGCTGCCCCCATAAGCCGACCCGGCCTGGGTTGAACCGACCTGAGTTGAACCGGCCTGGGTTGAACCGCCTCGGGCCGCCGCACTGGTCAGCCGGTCGCAGATGGTCCGGATCTTGATGTTGTGATGACTGGACCAGCGGCGCAGCACACCGAAGGCGGTGTCGGCGTCGATCAGATAGCGAGCCATCAGGATGCCCTTGGCCTGCTCGATGATCGGCATCGACTCCAGCCATCGGCGGAGATCGTCCGATCCGTCAGTCCCTCGGCCGGACGCAGCCAGGAGCTGCAGGAACTCCGGCGGGAGCTCGAGCGGCACTCGAATCTCGTCCGCATCGCCGGTGCAATCGGCGGGTACCTCGTCCAGCATCGTCGACGGGCCTTCCGGAGCAGGGCGTGCGCGCACGCCAATTCGCCGGCTGACCTCCCAACCAGGTGCCAGCGTAGTGGTGCTTCAGCTGAACCGCCGACCGTGGTGCCGATCGTGGACTCGGTGGCAGCGGTGACAGTGGCGTGGCGGCGCTACTGAGCTGAGGCGGAGGAGGTTCAGGAGCAGTGACGGGGGTAGCTAGAGCGCAGGTGGTTCCGGGTTTCTAGTGCCTGTCGCCGCTGAGGCCTGGCGGGTTCAGACTGTGCCCGCCGGGCCGGCCTACGGGTCCCGACCCCGAGTCCTGGTGCGGGGCACTCCGCAGACCGTACGTAGCGCCCGGGGGCCGATGAGTGCATCCTGGATTGATGCGATCCCAGGACCCCGGTGACCGGTTTGCCGCGATAGCCCGCGAGTTGCTGGCCCAGCCGTCGACGGAGGCGACCGCCGACCGGATCAGCGAGATGGCCGTCGAGGTGATCCGCGGCTGCGACCACGCCGGCATCAGCCTGGTCGAGCATCGAAGGATTCGTACGATCGCTGCCACCGACGGCGTCGTTGCCGAGGGTGATCACCGTCAGTACACGCTGGACGAGGGGCCGTGTCTGGACAGCATCCGCGACCACGAGACGATTCGGGCTCCGCACCTGGACTCCGACGACCGCTGGCCCAGGTGGGCTCCGTCGGTCAGCTCCGAACTCGGGGTACAGAGCATGTTGTGTCTGCAGCTGTTCACCAGCGATCACTCCTACGGCGGGCTGAATCTCTACTCCGACCGCCCGTCGGCCTTCGACGCGCACGACGAGGCCGTCGGACTGGCGCTGGCGGCGCATGCGGCGGTCGCCCTGGCGGCCAGCCAGACGATCACGACCCTGAATCACGCGGTGAGCAGTCGTACGGCCATCGGCCAGGCGGAGGGCATCCTGATGGAGCGGTTCCGACTCACCTCCGACCAGGCCTTCTCGGTGCTGGTCCGGGTGTCGCAGAACGACAATCGCCGGCTCGCGCTCGTCGCCGAGGAGCTGGTCAAGACCCGGCGAATCCCCGGGCTGCCGACCGACTCGGGGACCGACCAGCCATGATGGTCGCACCATGATGGATCGCGACCAACTGATCAGCTTCCGCCGGGACCTGCACGCCCACGCAGAGCCGGGCTTCCTGGAATACCGCACCGCCGGCCGGATCGAGAGAGCGCTGGCCGGGCTGCCGGTCACGATCCGATCCGGATCACAGGTGCAGGATCTCTCCGGGGTCGTCAACTACCCCGATCCGGCGACCCGGGAACACTGGGCCCAGCTGGCGATAGCCGGCGGCGCAGACCCGGAACGGACGGCCTACTTCGTCCGGCACGGTACGGCGCTGGTCGCCGAGGTCGCCGGCAACCAGCCAGGCCCGGTGTGGGCGATCCGGACCGACATCGACGCGTTGCCGATCCGGGAGGCCGACGACGATCGCCACCGACCGGCCAGGGACGGCTACCACTCGACCACCGGCGCGATGCACGCCTGCGGCCACGACTGCCACGCGACCATCGGGGTCAGCCTGTTGCACCGGTTGTCCGACCACGACTTCCCCGGCGCGGTACGGATCTTCTTCCAACCCGCCGAGGAAGGCGTACGTGGCGCCCAGACCATGATCGACGCCGGTGTGCTGGAGGGCGTGGACCGGATGCTCGGCGTGCACGTCGCCGGTGGCAAGCCGACGTCGACGATCGTCGGCAGCGTGGTCGGCGGGATGGCGACCCGCAAGCTGGCAGTGACCTTCCGCGGGGTCGCCGCCCATGCGTCAGGATCGCCGCAGGACGGCCGCAACGCGCTGCTCGCGGCCGCGAGCGCCAGCTTGTCGATCATGAGCCTGCCGCGCTTCAGCGGCACCGACACCCGGCTCAACGTGGGCACCCTGCATGCGGGCGACAACGTCAACATCGTTCCGGCGCTGGCGGAGATGACCTGCGAGGCGAGGGCGACCGACGACGAGGTGATCGAGGACCTCACGGCGCGTGTGCTGCAGGTGATCGCCGGGACAGCCGACGCCTATCGGGTGGAGCAGCAGGCCGTGATCACCGGTCGTGCGGTGACGATCAGCCCCGACGACCCCTTGGTGGACAAGATCATCGCGGCCGCCGGGCAGCTGGACGGTGTGCCCGAAATCCAGCGGCACAGCCCGCAAGGCGGCAGCGACGACGTCAATCTGATGATCAGGGGCGTCCAGGCCGCCGGTGGTCAGGGCGCCTACATCAACGTCGGCGCCAACAGCCCGGCACCGCACCACAACCCGTACTTCAGTCCGGACGAGGACGTGATCTTCACCGCTGCGGATCTGTTGGAGCGCGTCGTCCGCAACGGCTGAGGGTCAGCCGAGGTAGCCCTCGACCTCCGAGGCCGGCCTGACGGCCGCGTCGGAGCTGTTCCTGCCGGCGTCCCGCAGCGCGCGCCGCTGGCGGAGCAGGTCCCAGCACTGGTCGAGCTCGACCTCGAGCGCGGACAGCCGGGAGCGTTCTTCCGAACCGTCGATCGCATTGGCGGCGCGGTCCTCGCGCAAGGTCTTCTCCTCCTCGACCAACGCCCGGATGCGGTCCAGGATCTGCTGCCCGTCGGCCATGGTCGTGCCTCCCGTGTCTCGGTCAGTGGGTCCAGGTAATTGGTTTCAGGAGATCGGGGTGACCTTGTCGGTGGCCTCGGCCCACAGATCAGCCTCGGCAACCTTGCGGTTGTACTGCCGGACCACGACGGCGATCCCGCCGGCGACGGCCAGGGCGATCAGCAACTTCTTCATCTGCCCAGACTAGACGGCCCCGCCGTCGCGGGGAATCTCCGACTGCAGTCTGATGGGTGTGCGACGGTCTCGGCCTACGCTTGCCCGCGATATGTCCTCGGCACCTTCTTCTGTCGCGCCGGCCCAGCACGGCCCGACGGCCTGGCTCAGCAGCTGGTTCGTCGACCCGCGCTACCGCTTCGACCTGCTCAGCGCCATCGGCATCATGGCGCTCTTCATGGTCACTGCGGTCGGCTGGGGCAACGCCGTCTGGGTGACCGGGTTGATGGGGCTGCCATGGATCCTCCGTCGCCGCTATCCGCTCGCCGCTCTGATCGGCGCGACTTTCGTCGCCCTGCTGCACCTGGCGGTGCTCGACCAGCCGTCGTTCGCCATCGTCGCTGTGCCGATGTACGTCTACACGTTCGCCCGCTGGTCGGATCGGCCGCTGCGGCGCGCAGCGCTGCTGGTCGCGGTGGTCGGCTCGTTCCTCGGTCCGACACGCTGGCTGCTGGTCGGTGGCAGTCCTGGCGGGAACGCGATCCCGGTCGCGGTCATCACCATGCTCGCCTGTACCGGCATGGTCGGGGTCGCGTACGTGATCGGCAGCAGGCGCCGCGAACAGGTCGAACGGGCCGCCCAGTCGGTGGCCGCCCGGATCGAACGGGCTCGTCTGGTCGCCGCCGAGCAGGAACAGCGGGCGCGAGTGGCAGCCGTCGACGAACGCACCCGGATCGCCCGCGAACTGCATGACATCGTGGCGCACTCGCTGTCGGTGATCGTCGTCCAGGCCGAGGGCGGCCGGGCGCTGGCGGCCAAACAGCCCGAGAAAGCTCCCGAAGTGCTCGGCACCATCGCCGACACCAGCCGGGAGGCGCTGGAGGAGATGCGCCAGATGGTCGGCCTGTTGCGCAGCGGCGGTCCGATCGGTGAGCCCGGCAGCGTGCCGGCCGGTGCTCCGGAGAGCTATCTGCCGACGCCCGGCCTGGCGGACCTGGACGAGTTGGTCGGCAAGACCGGAGATCGGGTGACCCTGACCCGCTACGGCACCGAGCCGGTGGTCAGCCAGCCGCTGGCGCTGACCGTCTACCGCATCGTCCAGGAGTCCATCACCAACGTGCTCAAACATGCCGGGCCGGCGGCTCGCGCTGCGGTGGGGATCACCTATGCCGAACACGGGATCGGCATCCGGGTGGTCGACAACGGTCTCGGTGTCACCGACAAGACACCGGGCCACGGGCTGCGCGGAATGCGGGAACGGGTAGGGCTGCACGACGGCAGCCTCGAGGCCGGACCGCTTCCCACCGGCGGCTTCCAGGTGCTGGCCTGGCTGCCCTATCCGGTGTCACCCTCTCCGGTATCGCCCTATCCGGTTTCGCCCTATCCAGAGGCGTCCAATCCCTACCAGAGCAGGAGATCCTGACCATGACCACGGTGTTCCTGGCTGATGATCAAGGACTCGTACGCGGCGGGTTCCGGATGCTGATCGAAGCCGAAGATGATCTTTCCGTGGTCGGCGAAGCGGCCGACGGTGCCGCCGCCGTCAAGCAGTTGACCTCACAGCCGGCCGATGTCGTGTTGATGGACATCCGGATGCCGATCATGGACGGTGTCGAGGCGACCCGCCGGCTGGTGACGGCGGGGATCGCGACCCGGGTGTTGATCCTGACCACCTTCGATCTCGACGAATACGTCTTCGCCGCCTTGAAGGCCGGCGCTTCCGGGTTCCTGCTCAAGGACGCCCGGCCCGAGGAGCTGCTGTCGGCGATCCGCAACGTCGCCCGTGGCGATGCGGTCGTTGCCCCGAGCGCCACCCGGCGGCTGCTCAGCCATGTGGTCCGCAGCCTGCCGGGCACCGACCAGGAGCAGCACCCGGAGAAGGTGGACCTGCTGACAGCCCGCGAGATCGAGGTGCTGCAGCAGATCGCCGCCGGCGCCACCAACTCCGAGATCTCCGCCCGGCTCTACATGGCCGAGGGGACCGTCAAGACCCACATCGGCCGGCTGCTGGCCAAACTCGACTGCCGGGACCGAGTCGGCTTGGTGCTCTTCGCCTTCGAGTCCGGCCTGGCCGATCCGTACGCCCGTTCCTGATCACTTGCTCCAGTACGCCCAGCCTTGCCTCACGCCGGTACTCCGGCCTCCGTTCGACCGGGAGCAAGAGCACCGTCGTGGAGCAACGCCCGATGCGCGCGCGACCGAACTGAAGCAACACCTGAAGAACGCACGTGCTGGGTGATCGGCGCCGGCGACTGGAGGCCAGCCCCGGAGAGCCCGGCGGCGGCCACCCCATTCCCGGTTCGCACAGCCCCGCTTCCCTTCGTACCGTCCTCGCTTCCCCTCCGTGCGCTCGCTTCCGGTGCCCAGGAGGCGAGGGCACCTTCGTGAAGCGGGAGCCAACCTGGCGGCAGTGACGTGAAGCGGGCGAGCCGACGACAGCGAGGTCGTACGTAACTCAGACCGTGGTCTGATCCTCGGTCCTGCGACTGGTCACCGCGATCCGATGCCCGGTCGGGCGCGACTTCCCTAGGTTGAACAACGGCCGCTTGTACGGCCGATGATCAACGACGGAAGGACGCCATGACAGCGCCAACTCTCAACCCGGTCGCGACCGGCTCCAGTGTCGCAGCCGGAGCGGTCCGGCTGACCCGGATCTACGGTGCCGGGGACACGGCCGTACGCGCATTGGATGCTGTCAGCATCGACTTCGCTGCCGGGAGTTTCACCGCGATCATGGGGCCGTCCGGCTCCGGCAAGTCGACCCTGATGCACTGCCTGGCGGGTCTGGACACTCCCACGGACGGCCGGGTCTTCATCGGTGGCACAGAGATCACCGGGCTCAGTGATCGCAAGCTGACCCGGATCCGCCGGGACCGGATCGGATTCGTCTTCCAGTCCTTCAATCTGCTCCCGACCCTGACTGCCCGGCAGAACATCCTGCTGCCTCTTGATCTTGCCGGCCGACGCCCGGACACGAAGCGGCTGGCGACCCTGGTGGAGTCGCTCGGCCTGGCCGATCGCCTTGATCATCGGCCCAGTGAGCTCTCCGGCGGACAACAGCAGCGGGTCGCCATCGCCCGTGCCCTGGTCACCGCACCGGAGGTGGTGTTCGCCGACGAGCCGACCGGTGCACTGGACTCGCGCACCGCCGCATCGCTGCTGGGATTCCTGAAGCAGTCGGTCGCCGACCTCGGGCAGACCATCGTGATGGTCACCCACGACCCGATCGCTGCATCCTACGCCGACCGGGCGCTGCTGCTCAGTGACGGCCGGATCACCGACGTCGTCGATCATCCCAGCACCGACAGCGTGCTGGCCGCCATGACGCAGCTGGAGTCCTGATGAGTGCGATGACCGACCTGGCGGTCAGCCAGGTCCGGCGGCATCCCGGCCGGATCGTCGCCGTGCTTCTCGCGGTCATGATCAGCGTCGGCTACCTGACCGCGACCCTCGGCTTCATGGCGACCGAGCGCCAGGCGGTCGCGGCGTCGGTGACCGCCCGGACCGCGGTTGCCGACGTGGTGGTCAGCTCCGAGGACGGGCTGGCGGCACCGCTGGCCAAGCAGCTCGCCGCGGTCCGCACGGCACCGGGCGTCAAGGACGTCGAGCTCGGCTACCAAGCCGGCGGCAACATCAACCAGACGCCGCTCACGCTCACGTCGATGCCGCAGAGCCCGTCGTTGATGTGGGCCACCCTGGCCTCGGGGCGCTGGCCCACCGATGATCACCAGATCGCGATCGGCCGTACGACCGCCGCCGCGCAGAATCTCTCGGTCGGTGACACCGTCGCCATCGACGCCGGCCACGGTGACAAGCAGCTGACGGTCACGGGGATCACCGACGAGACCAGATCGCTGTTCTCCGGGCAGGCGCAGAACGGTTTCGTCGTGCCCGGCTTCTTCACCTCGGTCACCGATCCGGGCGGCAACCTCCTGGTGGTCGGCGACGGCTCGATCAGTCCCGACCAGTTGGCGGCAAGCCTGCAACACCGGCTGGGCACGAAGCTGACGGCCGTCACCTCCGCCGACTACGGCCAACAGCAGCTCACCGGACTGGCCGACGGTGCCGATGTGCTGCAGAACCTGTTGTTGATCTTCGGGGCGATCGCCCTGCTGGTCGGGATGATCCTGATCGTCAACACCTTCCTGATCCTGCTGGCCCAGCGTCGCCGGCAGATCGGCCTGCTGCGTGCGGTCGGCGCCACCGGTGATCAGGTGCGGCGCAGCCTGCTCGTCGAGGCGCTGATCACCGGCGTGATCGGCTCGATCCTCGGAGTCGGGCTCGGTATCGGCGTGTCCGCCGTCGCTGCCGGCATCAGCGGATCCCTCCGCGCCGGACTGGTGATCCCGCCGACCGTCGCGCTCGCCGGTGGCGTCGGGGTGATCATCACCCTGCTGGCCGCCCTCGGGCCGTCCGGCCGAGCGACCCGGGTCAGCCCGCTGGAGGCTCTCCGGCCGGTCCCCGACACCGCCACCGACCGCCGGATCTCCTTCCTGACAGCGATTCCGTCGCTGCTCGTCGCGTCCGCCGGCGTCGCACTGATCGCGTACGGCCTGCACAGCCGCGCCCAGGCGCTGTTGCTCTGCGTGGCCGGATCGCTGTTGCTCGCGCTCGGAGTGCTGATCGGCGTCAAGCTCTACTTCCCTGCGCTGATCCGGCTCCTCGGCCTGGCGACCCGGCCTCTCGGGCCGATCGGTCGGCTGGCGACCAACAACACCGCCCGCAATCCCGGGCGCGCCGCCGCCACCGGCGCGGCGTTGATGCTGGCGACCGGCCTGATCGTCACCCTGCAGGTCGGCGCCGCCAGCGTCAAACAGTCGACCAGTCTGATGTTCGACCAGCACTATCCCGTCGACGTCACGGTGTCGTCGGACACCCGGCTGCCGGCCGGCGTCGTCGACCAGGTCGCCGCCATCGACGGCATCACCGGCGTCGCTCCGGTGCGGGGCGTGACCGCGAAGGTCACTACCGGCGACCACCAGAGCGCCGAACTCCGGATGATCTCCGGGAACAAGATCAACTCCGTGATCAACCCCGGTGCCGGCAGCCTGCCGACCGACGCGATTCTGATCGACCCGCTGATCGCCCAATCCCTGGGACTCAGCGCCGGAGACACCGTGACCGTCGGCTACCGGTCCTGGCAGCGGCAACTGCGGATCGAGCCGAGCCGGATCGCTGCCGACGACGCTCTGGTGGTGTCCACCGGCCTGATGGCCCAGGCGGCCCCGCAGGCACCGGTCACCGGGGTCTGGGCCAAGGCCGGCCCGGCTGCCGACGTGGTGAAGATCAACTCCGCACTGACCAAGATCACCAAGGATCATCCGGATCTGATTCTCAGCGGATCGCTGACCAGCAAGGCCACCTATGGGACACTGCTGGACACCCTGCTGACGATCGCGACGGTGCTGCTCGGCGTCGCCGTGTTGATCGCGCTGATCGGCGTCGGCAACACCTTGGGACTCTCGGTGATCGAGCGCGGCCGTGAATCGGCACTGCTGCGGGCACTCGGACTGCAGCGCCGTCAACTGCGCCTGATGCTGGGCATCGAGGCCGTCCTGCTGGCGGTCGGCGGCGCGATCGTCGGAGTCGCCGCCGGCGCACTCTTCGGCTGGATCGGCACCGAGGCCGTCGGCACCGAACTCGACTATCCCACCGTGGTCTTCGCGATGTCGGCGCCGCAAACGATCTTGGTCGGCATCGTGGCGGTCATCGCCGGTGTGCTGGCCTCGATCCTGCCCGGCCGGCGGGCCGCCCGGTCCGCGCCGATCGAGGCGCTGGCCGACGCGTGATCCCGACCCGCTCGCGCCGGGCTCGTCCGAGCTGCCGGGTCCGGTCCCGGCAGCTCAGCCGCGGGCGATCCGTACGGTCTGCACCTTCGGTGGATTCTGCGGGGTGAGACTGATCTCGCAACGCAGGGTCCCGGTGCGGCCAGGGATGGTCCAGCTCAGCTGAGCCGGTGTCGTGCTGAGCGGCGCGGAGTCGATCAAGGGCAACGGCTCAGCATCCAGTCCGACCTCGGCCGCCAACCGGGCCCAGCTCGTACGCCTCCGGTCCAGGCTGTCGTCAAGATCGACATTGTCGGCGAACAGCTCGTCGGCGACCTGATCATCCCAGTCCCGGATCAGCCGCTCGACCGTCAGCCGGGCCGCGGCCGTCTCCGGCCACAGCTGCGGCTCGACGTCGGGCACCAGCACCTCGTCCAGGATCGTCCGCAGCGCGGCGGTGACCGGGGCCACGACCCGGGAGTAGGTGCCGTTCTCCAGGCCGATCACCCCGATACCGCTGGCCGCATGCCAGCGCATGTGGGCACCGAAGCCCGGGTAACCGCCGGAGTGACCGGCGATCGTGCCGTGCCGGTCGGACTCCTCTACCACCAGGCCCATGCCGTAGCCACCGCGGATCCCCGGCCCGGACGGGATCGGCTGTTGGATCGATTGCATCAGCCGGCGGCTGAACCGGCCCAACGGCTGACCATGATCATCGGACTCGGTGAATGCGGCCGCCAGCCAGGATGCCCAGCGGACCAGCGCCCGCGGGGTGGCGAAGACGCCGCCGATCGGCGAGAACGCGCCCGGCGCGGAGAACGGCAGCGGAGTCCAGGTGCCGTCGATCCGGCGATGGCCGACCGCGATCCCGTCCGGAGCAGCGACCGAGGTGTCGTAGCCGATGCCGTCCAGCCCGAGCGGGGTGACCAACTCCTCGGTGACGGTCTGCACATAGCCGCGGCCGCCGACCCGCTCGATCACCTGCCCCAGTAGGGCGAATCCGAGATTGGAGTATTCGTAGCGCTCCCCCGGCCGGGCGGTGAATCGGACCCCGGGTGCCAGGGCCGCTGCGAACTGCTCCGCAGTCAGCGACTCCTGCCGGTCGGCCCACGGGTCGTCGGTCGGCAGCCCTGCCGACATCGTCACCAGCTGCCGCAGCGTGGGCGGATCGACCGGAGCGCCGTCCGGGCCGATCAGGGGACCGGTCGGCAGATAGCGGTCGATCGGATCCTCCAGCGAGACCAGGCCACGCTCAACCATGATCAACAACGTCGCCGCGGTGAAGCTCTTGGTGCAGGAGGCGATCCGGTAGGCGGTGTCGACGGTCGGCGTACGACCGGATCCGGCGTCACCGAGACCCTGGGCGAAGCTGATGCCTTCCGGGGTGAAGACCGCATACACGGTCGACGGGGTGATGCCCCGCTTGATCCGGTCGGTGAAGTGGGCGGCGACCGCCGCTTGGGTCAGGACGACGCGTCCGGTGTCATGGCGCACTCTCGTACGCTATCTCGCCGTCCGGGCCGATGCGCCGGGCAGCTCAGCCGTAGGACACCTCGACCGCACCGGCGGCGATCGCGCAAACGATCTTGAAGGTGGTCATCGCCTCGGTCATGGTCGGCGCGTCGTAGCCGACGGTGCGCGGGCCGAGTTGCTCGACGGTCGGAATGATCGCCGTGGCGTCGGCCAGCTGGACGGCGTCGAAGTCGATCTCAATCCGGTGCGCCGCGGTCATCGGCTGCCGGCGACCGAGTTGGGCAGCGGCACGAGTGGCTGCTTCGCGTTGCAGGGCGAAGGTCTGGGCCGGCGGGAGGCAGACGGCGGCGTACCGGCTGATGTAGGTCTTGACCGCGACCAGCTCGGCCTCGGGCGCGTAGCCGCGGGCATCGTCGCAGGTCTTGTCGTCGCCGGTGACCATGATCACCGGAACGCCGTACTCGGCGGCCAGCGCGGCGTTGAGTCGGCCTTCGCTGGCGATCACCCCGTCCAACCGCACCTGGGTGATCGAATTCGCCAGGTAGGTGTGGGCGAGGATGCCCTGCTCGCCGGCGGCGGCGTGGTAGCCGACGAAGGCAACGCCGTCGATGTCTTCGCGGTCGATGCCTTCCATCATGCCGAGACGTTTGTGCCGGCCGGAGAGCATCGGCACCCGGTCGTCCAATTCCTCCAGGACGAGGTTGCGCATGCTGGCATGGGCTTCGTTGACCAGGACGTCGGCCCCGGCGTCGAGCAGGCCCAGCGCGGTCGCGTTGACGTCGGCGGTGAAGAGGTGCCGGAAGCGGAACCATTCATCGTCGCGGGGCCGTACGTCCCCGGGGTGGATCACCCCGGTCGCGCCCTCCATGTCTGCAGAGATCAAAACGACCACGATCAGTTCGCTCCCTGGTGCTCGGCGTTCGCTGCGGGCCCGGTGCCCGGAAGGCCGAGGCTATCGCTGCTGGTCTGCGGCGACGGCGAGGGGTTCGGCGGTCCCGCAGGAGGTGCAGCGCGTGGAAGTGACGGGGGTGCTGATGCCGCAGCCCCGGCACGGACCCTCGATCGACAGCAGGTCGTCGCCGGTGCCGACGATCCGGCCCCGGCTGTCGAGCTCCTGCACGATCCCGTCCGGTCGTACGGCCAGGGTCCAGGACTGCGACGGCGCCCGGTCGTCGGTCTGCACCGCTTCGATCACCTCGACGCGGACCGGTCGGCCCAACATGATCGCGGTGGCCGTGCACTTGGCGATCATGCCGGTCCGCAGCAGGTCGGTGCTCGCAGCCCGGCAGCGGTGCGGCACTCCGTTGATCACCAGCGTGCCCTCCACCGTCTGCTCCGCACCGGTGCCGAGGGTTGCGGTGATCTTCGGCCAGGCGATCACCGGCTGATCAGCGGCGTTCATCACGGCGGTGTTCATCGGACCGTGGTCATCGGATCGCACTCATCGAGATCACAGTCCCCGCGCGACCGCGGCGGCGGCGGCCAGCCAGGCCCGCTGGGTCTCCGGCTTGAGCGCCCCGTAGCGGAGGTGCCCGTCGACCATCGCCGGATCGAACGGGATCGTCACGGTGGCACGGGTCAACGCCTGATATCCCGCCGCGACCCGGGCCAGGTCGGTCGGTTTGGCGACCGGGTCTGCCTGACTGACGATCGCCACCGAGCCGCGGGCCAGCGCGGCCGAGCGCTCGTCGCGCTCGGCCAAGGCCTCCAGCAGCAGTGCTCCGGCCTCGGCATGATCATCACGGGTGGTGGTGGCGACGACGAGCTGATCGGTGTGGTCGATCATCCGTAACCACATCGGATCCGATTCGTCGTTGCCGCTGTCGATGAAGATCAGCCGGTAGTACTTGCCCAGCACCGAATGGATCGAGTCCACATCCGACGGCTGCAGCCGCTGCATATGGGCCAGCACCATCGGCTTGGAGCGCAAGACGTCGAAGCGATCCCGGCTCTGGTGATGGACGTAGTGCGCCAGGTCCGCCGATTGCGCGCCGGTTCCGAGCAGCCGCGGAATCTCCGGCAGCAGGTCCAGCAGCGTCGCATCGTGCTGCCCCTGTTCGGTACGCCAACCCAGTGTCCCGCGGGTCTGGTTGTTGTCCCAGGCCACGACACCGGCGCCGCCGAAGAGCGCGAACACCGCCGACAACAAGATCGTGCTCGGGCTCTTGCCGGCACCGCCCTTGCCATTGACGACCGCGATCGTCCGAGGCCCGGGCCAGTGCTGACTGACCGCCTGGATGTCGGCCCGCTCGGAGCGTTCGGCCTCGTTGGGCGACATCTTGATGCCGACCCGGCCGAGCATTCCCCGGAATCCACGGCTGGCCGGCTCCTCGATCTGCTCCCGAGTCAGGAACGACTGTCGCTGCTGCGGCAACTGCTCAACCGGCTCCGCGCTGCGTTGCGGCACATACTGCTCTGCACTGTGCTGGCCGATCGGCGGTTGGCCCGGCACCGGACGGGCCGGCTGCGGCGGTGCTTGGTGGGCCGGCTGGCCGGCGGGGACGGGCGGCCGACCCAGAGGCTGGCCACCGGGCTGCTGCCAGACCGGCGCCTGCCCCGCTCCGGGCTGCCCAACCGGCGGTTGCCCCGGCTGTGCTGTCGGGGGCTGTCCTGTTGAGGGCTGCACCGGCGGTTGTCCCGTCGAAGGCTGCACCGGGGGCTGGCCGAAGGTCGGCGGCCCGGACGGAGGTTGGCCGAAGGCACGCGACGGCTGCCCGGCACTGTAGCCATCGGATATCGGCTGTGGCGACGGAGCCGACTGCGCCGGAGGTGCCGACGGCGCGGACTGCGGCCCGGATTGTGGCGACGCCGGAGGCAAAGGTTGGGGCGACGGCTGAGGTGATGGCGCGGACTGTGCGGCGACGACCGGAGCAGGCTGCTCCGACTGACCCGGAAGTCCGGACTGGCTGAATCCTGCGGGGTAGACCGGCTGCCCGGAGTCGATCGGTTGTTGCGGCGCCGGTGTTCCGACGGACGCGGCCTGCCCGGGATCGGCCTGCCCAGGATCGGCCTGCCCAGGATCGGCCTGCTCTGCGGCCTGCCCCGGAGCCATCTGCTCCGGTACCGGCGGTTGGGATCCGTACGAGGTCGAATCAGGGTCGGGCGCCGAGAAGGCCGGCTCCTGGTGGGACCCGTCGCCCTGGGCCACGCCCGGCGGCTGCAACTCCGCCTGCGGTGTCGGGGGGCTCGTCGGCGCCGCATCCTGAGCATGCCCGGCAGTTTCCGGCGGGCCGGCCTGCTCGACCGGAGCCGGAGCGGCGACGCCCGGCGGCTCGGTCTCGGTCTCGTCAGCGACGGCTCGCCGGCCGGGGCGCGGCTGATCGTCCTCGTCGGCGAACACCGCACCATTGGGATGGACGATCAGCGGCCAGTAGCCGTCCGGGCCGCTGGTGCTCACCCGCACGGGCCGACCAAGGCTGACCGCGATGTCGGTGACGCTCCGGATGATCGCGACACGGACCTCGTCGAGGTTCGCCGCGACCACCGGCCGCGCGCTGCCGTCCACAATCACCTCGCCGGTGCCGTCCTCGCGGGCGACCGCCTCGATCCGAGGCCAGGTCGGGACGGTATCGGGAGTGCTCATCGATGCTGTCTCCTTCTGCGGGCGGGCGCGGTGTCCGTTGCCAACTCTGACGGTGGGCGGAGCAGGGGCACCGGCCATCGTCACTGGATGGTATAGCTGCTGACGGACCATGGCCGTCCCTTTCCCACCCGCGAGAGCTTGACGATGTAGGTCCCCGGCGGGTCGGGACTGCTGGTCCAGCCGTCCACCCCATGATCCACGGGAACGGGGGTCACCGCGCGCACCGCCGCGGTGTCGCTGGTCGGCGGATCCTCTCCGATACCTCCCGATTCGGTTGTCACGGTGGTCCAGCCACGGTGGCGGGCAAGCACCTCCCAGCGGTTGCCGGGGGCAGCTTCGGGCGTGGCGGACAACAGCTGTGCGCGCAGCTGCGGGGTCGCGTACGGTGCCGCCCTCCGGGCAGCGTCGTTGGGTCGGCGATCCAGCTCCGTGTCCCAGAGCTCGAGGCGTACGACGAATGCCGCGGCCACCGCGTCCGGATCCTCCCGGTCGACCCGTTGCTGGGCGGCGGTCAGCCCTCGGGGCCGCCCGCTGGGAAGATCATCCGGGAACGGATGCGGTGTGTCCGCCCCGACCCGACGCTGCGGACTCGACGGGGCCGGTGCGGGCACGGACGGAGCCACCCGATGCTGCGCAACGCCGGGCAGGGCCGGAAGCGTACAGCCGCCGGCCAGCAGGCCGACTGCCACCAGGAGAACCGCGGCAGCTGTTCGGCTGACCCGTCTTCTCGGCACGTGATCACTTCTCACGGCATGACCACCCGCATCACGATCGGATCGGTGTCGCGGTAGTACGCGACTGTGTAGTCGGCCTTCACGATGTCGTTCTCCGGATTCGGGTGCGGATGCGATGCGTGAAACATCAGGTGGTCGTCGAGGATCAGGCCGACATGATCGGGTTCGGCGGAGCCGTCGATGTGGAAGTAGATGAGGTCGCCTCGCCGGCGGTCCTGCCACGGCACCCGCCGGAGCATCGGGGACTTCACCTGTTCGAAGGTCGTCCGCGGCAGTTGCACCCCTGCGGCCTGCCAGGCGTGCTGGACCAGGCTGGAACAGTCCCAGGCATCTGGGCCGTCGGCGCCAAAAACGTACCGCGCATGGTCCTCGGCCTCGGCGGCGGCGATCGCCGTCTCGACGGCGGTTGAGCCCGCGGCGGTATCGGGGCCGCCGGATCCGGTCACCGAGAAAAGTGCTGCCCTCGCCAGGATGGTGGTGACGTAGGACTGGGTCTCCGGGATCGCCGGCATGCCGCGTGCTCCGAGCACGGTCGCTGGTCCGGCGTTGTAGGCCGCAAGTGCAAGCCGGGTGGGATCTCCGCTGACCTGGTGGGTGTTGATCCAGGATTTGATCATCGAGACCAGCCCGCACATGTAGTCGGCCTGGCTGCCGATGGCATCGTCGGCATCCCATACGTCGGCCCGTCCGTCGTCGCTGTAGTCCTTGCCCCAGGTGGTCCAGGTGGTGGGCATGAACTGGGCGATGCCTTCGGCGCCCGTTGCCGATTCGGTGTCCGGGTCGAAGCCGGACTCCTGCTTCAACTGCGCAGCGATCAGCGCCGCGCTGATCTCCGGACACCGGGTGCCGGCGGCCTCGACAGCCTCCCGATAGGCGGCCGGCACGCTGTCCGCGAGCAGGCCGACGGTGGTTCCGGTGGCGGATCCGGTCGTGGATCCGGTCGTGGATCCGGTCGTGGTCGCCTTGGACATCGCCGCATCCCCGAACACCAGTCCGCAGATCAGCGCGAACACCAGCGTCGGGATGCCGACCACGGCCAGCACGACGAGCTTGATCTTCAGCATGATCAACTCCTCCAGGGCCTGTGGTGTGCTCGCGACGGTGATGATCATGCCGGTCGTACGCGACCGGTTGGGCCCGTTGTCCACAGGGCCGGGTTATCCACAGATTTCTTCTCCGGCGCCGTTCTGCGCCCCAACGACCGTCGCGAAAGTGCTGGGCTGAGCCATGCCAGACCAACCATCGAGAGGAATCACGGCGATGTCCCTGGAGCCCAATCCGTGGGTGTCCCGTCCGGCGCCCGGACCGTCCGAGCCGGCGCGCGGACCGGTAGCCACGCTGCCGCTGCCCACGGGTCCCAGCACCCCGCAACGCGGCGTACCGGCTCCGTCCGTCCATGATCAACTCCCGATCCGGATGCGTACGGACTTCGCCGCGCTCTGGATCGTCGGCACCCACGGCGGCGCCGGCGAGTCGACCATCGCCGCACTGCACCCCGGATGGGTCGCCACCGACCACAGCTGGCCGCAGGGGCGGCCACCCACCGGGGCCCCGGTGCTCCTGGTGGCGCGGTCCAATGTCAGGGGGTTGCGTTCAGCGCAGGCGGCTGCCGGCCAGTGGGCGGCGGGGATGCTGCCCACGGTCCAGGTCGTCGGCCTGGTGGTGGTTGCCGACGCACCCGGTCGCCTGCCTAGAGCCGTTCGTGATCTTGCCCAGGTGGTCGGCGGCGGTGTCCCGCGCTGCTGGCAGCTCCCCTGGATCGAGAGCTGGCGAATGGACGAGCCTCTCGACCCGACCCGATCGTCAGTCCCTCGGCCGGTCCGACGACTGCTCGATGACCTCACCCAATTCGTGCCGGCTCCGTCCGAATCAGCAACACCCGGATCACCAACCCTGGAAAGGAATTCCGATGATCAATCCCGAAATCGTCACAGCATTCGCCCACTGGCTGACGTTGATCCCGCTCGACATCCCCAATCCGCCGGCCAAGATGCCGGCCGGCCTCAATGGATTCACCACGATCATGGGCTGGGCGAAGTGGGTCGCTCTCGCGGTCTGCGTCCTTGGCCTGGTGGCGGCCGGCGGAATGATGGCGATCAACGCACGCCGGGGCGAGGGCGGTGAGCACGTCGGGCGGATCGGCATGGCGCTGGGCGGCGTGATCGTGATCTCGGCCGCCAGCTCGCTGGTCGGCTTTCTCGCCTGACGTCACCCAATCGTCCGAACTCCCTGACAGATAGGTGATGGTGATGGCTGTCGACTCCACGACCCGTGGTCCGAGGACCTACGGTAACTGGCGCCGCCCGACGTCGGCCGGCCTGCTCGGCCTCGGTTCGCTGGGCACCGCGTTGCTGCTCGGTGGGCTGATCGTGATCGTTTTCACTGTCATGATCGCCGGCATCCTCCCGGCGGTGATCATGGCCGCCGCGCTGGCCGGTGTGCTGCTTCTGCTGCTCACCAAGGACAAACACGGCAAGAGTCTGGTCGCTCGCGGCGCGGCCCACCTGGGCTGGTCGGCAACCCGGTCCCGTGGCAGTCATCTCTACCGATCGGGGCCGCTGGGCAGCACGGTCTGGGGCACCTGCCAGCTGCCCGGACTGGCCGCTGCGACCCGGTTGAGCGAGCACACCGACTCCTACGGTCGGCCGTTCGCGCTGCTGCACACCCCGGCGACTGGCAGCTATTCGGTGGTGATCGGGACCGAACCCGACGGTGCCGCGCTCGTCGACCAGGAACAGGTGGACATCTGGGTCGCCGAGTGGGGGCATTGGCTGGCGAATCTGGGCGACGAGACAGGGGTCGAGGCGGCCGCGGTGACGATCGAGACCGCACCCGACTCGGGCAGCAGGCTCCGCCGCGAGGTCGAGCTGCAGACCGATCCGGACACCCCGCCGTTCGCCCGGGCGGTGCTGGCCGAGACCGTCGCGAGTTACCCGGAGGGATCGTCGACGGTGAAGGCGTACGTGTCGGTCACGTTCGCGAGCCTGACCCGAGCCGGCGGCAAGAAGCGCAGCCGTGAGGAGATGGCCCGCGAGCTGGCTTCCCGGATGGCGGGGCTGACGGCAAGTCTGCAGGCGACCGGGGCCGGCGCCGCCCATCCGCTGTCCGCGCAGGAGCTCTGCGAGACGGTACGGATCGCCTATGACCCGGCCGCCGCGATGTTGATCGACGAGGCGCACGCCGCCGGGGACGTACCGCAGATCTTGTGGACCGATGCCGGCCCGACCGCTACCCAGGCTTCGTGGGACGGCTACCGGCACGACGGCGGTTTCTCCTGCACCTGGGCGATGACCCAGGCTCCCCGCGGCCTGGTGCAATCCGGCGTGCTGGCCCGGCTGCTGGCACCGCATCGCGGCATCGCCCGCAAGCGCGTCACCCTGCTCTACCGGCCGATCGATGCAGCCCGTGCCGCCGCCATGGTCGAGGCGGACCTTCGGGCAGCCGAATTCCGCCAGACCTCGAACTCCAAACCGGCGGCCCGGGACGTGCTGGCGGTCCGCGCCGCGGCGGCCACGGCGAGCGAGGAGGCCTCCGGGGCCGGACTGGTGAATTTCGGGATGCTGGTCACCGCGACGGTGGTCGACGCCGGCCAGTTCGCCGATGCCCGGGCGGCCGTGGACAACCTGTCCGCGACGGCCCGGGTCCGGCTGCGCCCGGTCTACGGCAGTCAGGACAGCGCCTTCGCCGCCGCGCTGCCGCTGGGGTTGGTGCTGTCCAAGCACCTGCGGGTGCCCGGCGAACTGAAGGACAAGTTCTGATGGCGATCACGAAGAAGCCCAAGGCTCGTACGGCGACCGCGGTGCGTCCGCTCCGCCCGCCGATGCGGGGTTGGACAGGCCGCGGCCGCGGTGAGTCCACCTACGTCCAGGCGCCCGACGAGTGGCGGGGCACGACAGTCCAGGTCTGCGGCCTGTGGCCGTACGCGATCGGCACCGGGACACCGATGGTCGGGGTCCCGCTGGGTCGGCACATCCACACCGGGGCGACGCTGTGCTGCGACCCGATCTCCTGGTTCCAGCGGGCGAAGTTGATCAGCAACCCGAGCGCCTTCGTGCTGGGGAAGCCGGGACTGGGCAAGTCCACCTGCGTACGACGGATGGCGACCGGGCTTTCCGGTTACGGTGTGATGCCGCTGGTGCTGGGTGATCTCAAGCCCGACTACGTCGACCTGATCGAGGCCCTCGGCGGCCAGGTGATCACGCTGGGCCGGGGCCGCGGACATCTCAACGTCCTGGACCCGGGCGAGGCGACGCAAGCTGCGGAACGGTTGCGGTCGCGCGGCTATCACCGCGAGGCCGGTCAGGTGCTGGCCGATGCCCACGGCCGGCGGCAGACGATGGTCTCGGCGCTGTTGACGATCATGCGCGGTGCCCCGCCGAGTGATCGTGAGGAGACGATCATCGACCGGGCATTGCGGGTGCTGGACGACCGGCACGACGGCGTACCCGTGCTCGGTGATCTTCTCGAGGTGATCAGGCAGGCGCCCGGGGACGTGCGCGAGGCCGCTCTGGATCGTGGCGACGTCCGGCGCTACCAGGAGATCACCGAAGAACTCGAGGCCTCACTGGTCGGACTGACCGGTGGTGGTCGGCTCGGCGCGACGTTCTCCCGTCCGACGACCAACCCGATGCGCCGTGACGCCCCGGTGGTCTACGACGTGTCGGCGATCGACGACTCCGAGATGGACCTGCAGGCCGCAACCCTGCTGGCCTGCTGGTCGGCAGGATTCGGCACCGTCAACGTCGCCAACGCGCTCGCCGATGCCGGACTGGAGCCGCGGCGCCACTACTTCGTGATCTTGGACGAGTTGTGGCGGGCGCTGCGGGCCGGCCGAGGGATGGTCGACCGGGTCGATGCGCTGACCCGGCTGAACCGGCAGCGCGGCGTCGGGATGGCGATGATCAGCCACACCATGAGCGACCTGCTCGCTCTGCCGACCGAGGAGGACCGGATGAAGGCCAAAGGCTTCGTCGAACGGTCCGGCATGGTGATCTGCGGCGGTCTGCCATCGGCGGAGATGGGCCAGCTGACCTCGGCCGTGCCGTTCTCGGTCGCCGAGCAGCAGTTGCTGATCGGCTGGCAGGATCCACCGGCCTGGGATCCGGCCACCGGTCGGGAGACCGAGCCACCGGGCCGCGGCAAGTTTCTGATCAAGGTCGGCGGCCGGCCGGGGATCCCGGTGAGCGTGCAGCTGACTATGACCGAACGCGGCATCCACGACACCAACCGGCTCTGGCACGAGCAGAGCCGGGTCGGTGCCGACCACCGTGATGATCACGATCACGGAGAGCAGCCATGAGCCTGCCGAGCAACCGCCGCCGCCAGCCGAGCGGGCTCTCCACCGAGTTGGTGCTGCTGTGGTCGGGCATCATCCTGGTTGCGCTCGCACTGTTGCTGATCAACGTCGCGGTCCGGCTGGGTGACTTGATCTCCGGGACCGCGATCCGACTGCCGGGCAACCCGTTCGACCTGGTCTTCGGGCTGATCGCCGGCCGGGTCGGCTGGCCGCGCGCGGCGACGCCGCTGATCATCATCCTGGCGTTGGTATTGCTCGTCGGCTCGATCGTCGGCGTCCGGCTGGTGCACCGGCTCCGGCACGGTAGCTCGCGGGTGGACACGGCTGCGACCTATCTGGGTCGCGGTCGCGAGGTGGAGAGCCTGAGCGAACGCAGCGCGGTCAGGACTGCGACCCGTTTGGGCGTCGCCGGCTCACCCGGCGTGCTGATCGGCCGGTCGGTGCAGGGCGATCGGCCGTTGTTCGGCTCGTGGGAGGACATGATCATCGACATCTCCGGCCCGCGCAGCGGCAAGACGACCAGCCGCGCGATCCCGGCCATCCTGGACGCGCCGGCGGCGGTGCTGGTGACCTCCAACAAGCGTGACGTCGTGGACGCGACCCGCGACGTACGGGCCCGGTCGGCTCCGGTCTGGGTCTTCGACCCGCAGGCGATCGCCGGCGAGGATCCGACCTGGTGGTGGGATCCGCTGAGCTATGTCACCGACGATGTCAAGGCGGCTCGGCTGGCCGAGCATTTCGCGGCCGGCACCCGGGATCCCGGCGCCCGGACCGACGCCTTCTTCGACCCCGCCGGCCAGGACCTGCTGGCCGGGCTGCTGCTGGCAGCAGCCCTCGACCAGTTGCCGATCACCAGGGTCTACACCTGGGTCACCCGGCCGACCGACGAAACACCGGTGGACATCCTGCGGAGCCACGGCTTCATCCTGACCGCCGATCAGGTAGCCGGTGTGATCACCGCCCCGGAGCGTCAACGCGGCGGCATCTACGGGACCGCACAGCAGATGGCAGCCTGTCTGACCAACCGGGCGATCGCCCATTGGATCACCCCGCCGACCGACACGTCGGTCTGGCGTCCGCATTTCAGCCCGGCCGAATTCGTCCGCTCCAAGGGAACGCTGTACTCCCTGTCCAAGGAGGGCCGGGGCACGGCCGGCCCGCTGGTCACCGCGCTCACGGTCGCGGTCGTCGAGGCGGCCGAAGAACTCGCGGCGCAGTCACCCGGTGGCAGGCTGGCAGCGCCGATGCTGGGGATCCTGGACGAGGCTGCCAACGTCTGCCGATGGCAGGACCTGCCCGACCTCTACAGCCACTACGGCTCCCGCGGGATCGTGCTGATGACCATCCTGCAGTCCTGGTCCCAAGGGGTCGACGTCTGGAGCGAGTCCGGGATGAAGAAGCTGTGGAGTGCCGCCAACATCAAGATCTACGGCGGCGGCGTCTCCGAAGCGCAGTTCCTGGAGGATCTGTCCCGCCTGGTCGGCGACTACGACCGGCTGTCGTCCTCCACCTCCAGCACCAAAGGTCAGACCACCGTCTCCCAGCAACTGCAGCGGGAGCGGATCCTCGACGTCGCTGACCTGGCTGCTATGCCGAAGGGCCGCGCGCTGGTGCTCGCGTCCGGATCGCGCCCGACCCTGATCAGGACCCTGCCCTGGATGTCGCGGCCGGATGCCGACCAGGTGCGCGCCTCGATCGCCCACCACGACCCACGCTCCCGGCCCGTCGAGAGCGTACCGACCTCGATGTCCACGCTGACCGCCGCGGATCTGATGCAGGAGACCCGACGATGACAGGCCCGACGATGACAGACCCGACGATGACAGACCATCCCCGATTCGGCGCGGGCTACGACCTGGATGACTTCGAGGACGCTGCCCAGGCGCCGTGCTATGGAAGCGTCGACGCATTCGTCCGCGAGTATCTGCGCCACATGTACAAGCGACGGATTGACGGCCGGACCAGGGTCTGGGCGGCGCGCTGGTGGTCCTACGGTGAGGCGATCTCCCGGCTCGACGCCCTGTGGCGGTCCTGGGAATCGCTGCGCCAGGACCCTTCGACCGGAATGAGTGTGTGGTGGCGCGACCATGCCGACTACCACATGCCCGTACTGTTGGACCCTGACGGCGTCTTCTTCGACTCCGCCGACGACCCGGCCAATACGAATCGCCGGGGCGATCCGTTGCCGTACGAACCACCGCCGGACGGGATGTTTCCCGATCTCCGGTGACTAGTTCGAAAATGACCTGACGTGGGCACTGGGTCAGGCGGCGGGTTGGAGCGTGACGTGGTAGCCGAGGGCTTCGAGTTGGCGGATGTGGTTCAGTTTCTTGGCGTTGGCGTTGATGTGTCGGTCGTAGTGATCAGCACCGAGATCGCGGAAGTGCATGTCGGGGTTGGCGAGCAGGTGCCAGATCGCCACCAGTAGTGATCGGCCGACCGCGACGATGGCTTTCTTCTTCCCGCGTCGGCGGGCGATCCGTCGGTAGCGGGCGCCGAGGAAGGTGTCGGAGCGGCCCACGAGCACGGCGACCTCGCCAAGGATCCGGGCCAGGTAACGGTCGCCGTGTCCGGTCGACCCGTTGCCCTTGGCTTTACCGGCCGAGGACTTGATCCCGGGTGCGAATTTGGCCCACGCGGCCAGATGGCCGGCGGTCGGGAATCGGGTCATGTCGACACCGATCTCGGCGATGATGATCGCGGCCGCGACCGGGCCGATGCCGGGGATCTCGTCCAGCCGGGCGGCCGCGTCAGCGAAAGGGGCCAGATGGGCCTCGATCTGAGCGTCGACGGCGGCGATATCGGTATCGAGTTGATCGATCCGGGCCAGCATCCGCGTCAGCAGGAACCGGTGATGATCATCAAACGATCCGGTCGGCAGGCCGGCGAAGGCTTCTAGTTCGAAAATGACCTGACGGTGGGCACTGGGTCAGGCGGCGGGTTGGAGCGTGACGTGGTAGCCGAGG
>NZ_BMMZ01000006.1 GCF_014646195.1 Microlunatus endophyticus | reverse complement strand
CGGTGAGGGGGCCTTCCCGCGTGATCACCGGACAGGGCATCACGCTGACCGATCTGCCCCGTGCGGGATCCCTGACCGGGCACCGCTGAGCTGGTCGTCGTACGTCGAACTCGGGCCGTGCGCCAAACAGACTCACGCCGTTCTAATGGCGTGATACTGGTGCCGTGGTACCCCTTCTCTACCTCGACCCCTTCTAGGCCGTGCAAGGCGTCACCAATGGCCAGCGACACCCCCTCGAAGACCCGGGTGATTCCTCTAGAGTCCAGCCAGTGACCGATTCCGACAACGCCGTCGCCGCCCCCGAATCCACGACTACCGCGGCCCAAGGTCGATGGTCTGTCCTGGCCGTCAACATCATCGTGATTGCCCAACCATCACTAACTGCGACGATGATCAACATCACGCTGCCTCAGCTGGGTCGGCTTCCCGGTATGTCGCCGCTGGCGCAGACCCTCTTGGTCAGTGGCTACTTCTTGGTCAGCACCGTCATCCTGCTCACCTTCGGACGGATCGCCGACCTCGCCGGTCGGCGTCAGCTCTATCTCCTCGGCACCCTCGCGTTCCTGTTGGCCTCGATCGGATGCGCGGTCGCTCCGACCACTGGGCTCCTGGTCGCTTGCCGCCTCCTGCAAGCACTCGGTGCGGCCGCCATCATCGCCAACGGCACCGCCCTCCTCACCGATGCCTTCCCACCCAAACAACTGGCCAGTGCGATGGGAATCTCCGCCGGCGCGTTCGCCGCTCTCGGTCTGGCCGGCCCCACCCTTGGCGGGTTCCTGGTCGGCGCGTTCGGGCCACGATCGATTTTCTGGTTCAGCGCGCCCTTCTGCCTGATCGGACTCATCGCCGGCCACCGCGTGCTTCCCCGGCCCAGCCGACCGCCGGCCACCGAACCCTTCGACATCGCCGGTGCCATCCTGTCCGCCGCCACACTGACCGGGATCATGCTCATCTTGTCCCAGGCCAACACCTGGACCTGGACACAGCCGTCAACCATCGGCATCTGCGCAGCCACGATCGCCGCCGTCGGATTGTTGATCATCATCGAACGACGCGTGCGCTACCCGCTGCTGGACCTGGACTTGTTCGCTGTGTGGGGCCGCGCCGCCGCATACATCTCCCTCGGCCTGATCGCGATATCCGACATGGCCCTGGGATTGTTGATCTCCCTGTACTACCAACACCAGGTCGGGCTCAGCCCGATACAGACCGGACTGCACCTGCTTCCGCTGAGTATCGCCGCCATCGCCGGCGGCCCACTCGCCGGTCGACTAGCCAATCGGCTACCGGCGCGACTCCTCAGCAGCCTCGGAGCGGCGCTCCACGCCTTCGGACTGGTCGCGATCGCCATCACTATCGGCAATGGTCTTCCCGATCCGGCGGCCGTCGGCCTGCTGGCCCTCACCGGACTAGGGACCGCGCTGTTCACCACCCCGAACACCCACGCCATCATGACCAGCATCCCCGAGAACCGCAGAGGCATCGGCAACGCCCTGCGCTCAACCATCCAAAACGGAGCAGGCATCGCCGGCACCGCAACCGTTGTCGCCCTGACCGCCAGCAATACCAACGGCGCCGCTCACTACGCGATGATCTTCATCATCCTGGCCGTTGCCTGCACCGCTGCCACAGTCGTCTCCGTCACGCGGCCGACAACCCTCGACAACGGCTAAACACCGATGCGAGGCGGCTCGGCAGCGTCCGCAAGCCGTTCCTCCCCCGGCACAGCGATCACCCACATGTCCAAGATCAACTCCCGTCCTGCAAGCGGATCCCCTTGCGAGACACGGGCGGGGGGAGTTGAAAATGGCGGGAGCTGAAAAGCGCTGCAGTTCGTAACCGCTCACCAGTAGGGTCGCCGGACATGACCAGCATCGACGGTGCCGACCACGACCTAACAGCCGACGACGATTGGCGAGAGAACACGTTCTTCAGACGTCGACCCTCGACCGAAACGCTCGACTGGGCTGCCGCTTCCGTGGGCGCAGGCAGTCGCATCGTCGGCCACCGTCGATTGACCGGTGGCGTCAACTCTGCTGTCCATCGGTTGACAGTCGAGCGACACAACACGCGAACCTTCGTGGTGTTGCGGCAGTACCCAGCGGGGAGCATCGCGCTTCGAACCGCCCTGGAAAAGGAGATAGCCAACCTGAAGGTGGTCGCCGGCAGCGGACTACCGGTCCCGACGATCTTGGCCGCCGACGCCGCCGGCGCCGCTACCGGGGGCGCGCCGTCGCTGCTGATGACACGGCTACCTGGCCACGTCCACCTCAACCCAGCCGAGCACCAGCCGTGGATCGCCAGGATCGCCGAGTTCGCCGCTCGCCTGCATTCAGTTGACCTCCCAGCCCCAACGTTTCGACCGTGGACAGACTCCTGGATCACACCCCGAGAAGAGTTTCAGGTACCGGCCGGCGCGCAAAAGCCTGCGGTCTGGCAGGCCGCCTTCAATGCCATGGAGTCAGCACCACCTGAGGATGCTGCCGTCTTCCTGCACTGCGACTACCTGCCCGTCAACCTGCTGTGGTCACGCGGCACGATCACCGGACTCACCGACTGGAATGGCATCCATCGAGGGTCGCGCGCCATCGATGTCGGACAATGCCGGCGGTATCTGGCCGCGCTCTACTCACCCGAATGGGCAGAAGAACTCCGTACGCTCTACCAATCAATCGCGGGCATCCGTCTTCACCCGTGGTGGGACTTGTACACCCTGCTGCACCACAACGACAACGCACCAGAGTCAATCTCCCGCCAAGTCGCCGGCCGCCGCCCAGTCGACGCCTCAGGCATGACAGCACGCCTCGAGATCGTCGTAGAACAAGCACTACAGCGCCTCAGCTGAACACAACCCGCCGGCACCCGAAGACGTCCACTGGTCGCCCGGTGCAGGATCCCTTGCGGACACGATGCGGATTCGTGATCTTGATGTCCGCAGACGAACGATCACCGGGCAGGGAATGGCTTCAGCGCCGCGAATCACGGCATCCCGATGGCCAGACGACGACATGACACCGCTCGGGTCGTCTTGCTCGCGAAGAAAGTGCGTCCAACAATTGCCTCGACCGGGATGGTTGGATTGGGCTCATGATCAACCTGGTGCGGCCCACGTCCGACCTGTATCCATCCTGGGCGGACGCAGTCTCTGAGTTCGCCGGCGAACACATCAACGGATCTGGGCTGGCCGACCATACCGAGCCGGATGTCGAGGCCTGCCAGGCTTTGGTCAAGAAGGAGCGTGCACACTCCGACGCATCGAAGCCATTGCCGCCGCCATTAGTCCATAGCAATTACTGGTGGATCATTGACGATCGGGGTGTACCTGTCGAGGTCGTTGGTTTCATCGCGTTGCGCCATGAGTTGACCGACGCGCTGCGAGTCATCGGCGGTCACATCGGTACGCGGTACGGCCCTCGCGCCGCCGGGAAGGAATCGCGACTCGCGCGCTCGGCCTGGTTCTAGACCGTGCTCGACAACTTGGGCTGGACAGCGTCCTTCTCACCTGCGACTCCGACAACCTGGCCGCGGCTCGCACCATTGAGCGATGCGGGGGTCGACTGGAAGACGGCGGTGGCGACCTACCGACTGACGCGGCGTTGGTGCGCCGCTATTGGATTCAGCTCTGAGCCGGCCGGTCGCTCCGTAGGCGGTCCGACGAGCGTCTTCACGATGCCCGGTCGGGGATCGTCTGTGAAACGGGGTGGCCACGCCGGGCGGCGACGGTTGGCCGATGTGTCCGCCGAGCCTGGTTTCGAAGTTCGGTCCGGCTTGCGGTCCAACCTGAGTCGGTAGGTTCGGCGACATGTCGATCTCCGATGGGGCCGTGCCGGTGAGAGACGCCTGGTGTGTGTGGTTGACGACGCTGAGGCGTGATGGGTCGGCGCACACGACTCCGGTGTGGTTCCTGCTCAAGGAAGACACGTTCTGGATCGCCAGTTCAACCGTCAACGTGAAGGTTCGGAACATTCTTCAGGATCCGCGGGTATCCATCGCTGTCGACGGGACGGGTAGGTCGCCTGTGGTCGCAGAAGGATCGGCACGTGTGCATCGAGAGGTCGAGGCGTTCCCGGAGCTGATCGAGGCCTTCGCCGTCAAGTACTCGGGCTGGGACGCTACTGAGGAGACGCAAGACGGTCCGCGAGTGGTCCTTGAGGTCCCGGTGGTCCGGTGGCTGCTTGGGTCCGGCTCTGGCTGATCAACAGGCGCCGTGCTTGGTCCCTTTGGACGTTGCGGCTGCCCACTGACGAAATCTCCTGCCGAATGGTGCTGGCCGCGCCTGCGCTGACCGTCTCTTAGGTTGGTGTCGTGGACAACGACACGTGGCTCCTGGCTCTGGGCGGGTTTCCCGGCACCGGCAAGAGCACGGTGGCGGGCCTGCTGGCTAACGATCTACGAATTCCGTTGTTGGCCTCGGACCTCATGGGCAACACCATCAAGGCGGTACTGGCCGGGCATGCACCGGCAGCTGTTCCGAGTTCGGTGGCGTTTCGGGCTGGCTATGCCACCTTGTTCGCTTTGGCCGAGGAGTTCCTAAGTCACGGCAGCTCGGTGATCGTTGACATCAACTTGGGTTGGAGATTTCAGTGGGAGGCGTTGGATGCCATTCAGGGTCGTCACTCCGCCGTTCGGCTTCTGCCGTTCATTCTGGAGTGCTCGCGGCAGACGTCGGTGACTCGGCTGGAACAGCGGCATCTGGGCGACCCGCAGCGGTATCCGCCCGCGGAGGAGTTCATGAATCAGCCGCAACTCGAGGCTGTTGACCAGCTGCTCCGAGACGTCGATCGACCGGATGTGCATCGCATTGACGCTGATCGTCCCGTCGTCGACGTGATGGAGCGAATTCGTGCCGCAATGGCGGAAACAAATCGGGGTGCCCGGTGACTGATCCAACGCGGATACCTTTGAGAAGTCGATACTTGGGGATGTGGCATCTGCATTGGATCGTCGGCCGCCATTCGCAGCAGTGCTTGGTGTGCTGAATCGAGCGGATCCTGAGGGTCTTCTGTCAATCGGTGCGCCAGCTGATGAGTACGAGTCCGAAGCCGATGATCTTGCCCGTCGTCTGCGAGATGGGCGAGTAGTCAGCCCTGGGCTGTTCCGTGAGGTCTGGGAGCTGTGGTTCGGACCAGACAGCAGCTATCTCTGGGATACCGCGCATTCTCGGGTCGACGAGCTGGCCGCAGAAGTTGAGGCCTTGCGGTGAAGTACAGCCCGGTCAGGGGTCCCTTGCGAGACAGCCTGCTTGTCACGCTGGTCGCCAAGTCTGGCGTGGTTTGAATCCATTCCGGCGAAGCCAGTGTTCGGTATAGAGGATCCGGTGTGCGGTGATGATCGTCAGTGGATCTTCGGGGGCCTGGTCGACCGGGCGGCCGCGCTCGGCGTGGTCGGACTGCCAGCGGAATGCCTCCCAATATCCGTCTGCCTCGGGGTGGTCGCGCTCGATCGCGCGTGCGGTGCCGAAGAGTTGCGCGCCGCGGCTGCTGGCTTGTCCGACGAGGGGAGCGAAGATGGCGGCCGAGACTCGTGCGTCTCGGCGGAGATTGCGGGACTTCGGTGACGCGTTCCAGCTGGTGTAGAAGATCTCGAGTCCGAGGCTGTAGTAGCGCACGGGGGTGGCTGCTGGTGAGCCGTCGGGGTTCACTGTGGCGATGACGGCCATGTTCTGGGTCGAGAACAAGTTGAGGATGCGCTCCTCAAGGCGATCGCGAGGAAGCTCTCGGTCTGGTGCTGGCCCGGCGAGCCAAGGATTCGTGAGCGGCATCCACACAGGATCGCAGAGCTGATCGAAAGGCCAGTCGATTGCCCGATGGCGGGGCCTCTCCGCGTCATCACCGGGCACTCTTCCGAACTCTGTTGCCCGCCCGCTCAAGGATCCCCAGTGACACATCGATTCTGTGCTCAGCTCAATGCCCGTTGAAGGTGCCCGATGGTCTGCCCGTCGACGGCCGACTACCGGGCGGTGAATAGCGGCGTCCGTCGTGGAACCGCTTACGGACCAGCCCCAACCACTCGGGATTCCGGAATCCTGCCTCGCCTCAGCCGATAATGTCTCGGTGACTTCGGGAGCGTCGCGGATGGTGTTCGTTGTCGTGGTTGGACCACAGGCGTCAGGTAAGAGCACGGTTGCGGGTGCGCTCAGTGCAGAGTTGCGTCGGGAAGGCGAGCGTGTGGCTCTGGTGGAGCTTGACCAGATTGCCGCGATGGCTCGTCCGACCCTTCCGGGCTGGGACACCGCGGCCCGGATCTTTGCGATGGTCGCTGGCGCGTGGGCTCGGTCCGACCTGACGTGTGTCATCGCTGAAGGGATTTCGAGTCAGGAGGAGGTGTTGATCCTGCTTGACCACGTGCCCGAGGATGCCGCGGTGATCACGGTGGCGATGGCTACTCCGTTCGAAGCCGCGTTGCCACGTGCGCAGACAGACCCAACCCGGGAGTCGTCTTCCTCTCGCGATCGTAATTGGCTTGCCGAGCGTTATCAGGAATGGTCGCTGGAGAAGGCGCGGATCTCTGCCGATGTGTTTCTCGACGCGAGTGGGCTGTCGCTGGATCAGTGCGTGCGGAAGCTGAGCGCCGAGATCCAGTCCGCTCGCGCGTCTCAGAGGTGATCGCGACGGGATCTCGCCTGGGCGCCGGGTCCACAGTTGGCGCGTCGCCTGCTCTGAGTCGTCGACCGCCGGTTTACTGGCGGCAGCAACCGTCCCGGGCTCATCATTGATCAACCGCCGAGGGCTGTCCGTGGCGACGCTGGGGATTGTTGGGCTTGGGCAGATCGGTCGGCGAGTGGCAGAGATCGGAGCCGCGATGGGAATGACGATTCGTTATACGTCTCGTCGCGAACACCCCGAGGTCGAGCGGTGTCTTCATGCCCGTCGCCGGGAGCTGGATGATCTGTGCGCGGAATCGGATTTCATCAGCGTGCACACGTCCACCAGTGCTCCAGCGGGGCTGATTGGTAGTGCGCTGGAGCGTGCTCATGGTGCTGTCCTGGTCAACTCGGTGTCTGCTCCGAAGCTTGTCGATCCCGCAGCTCTGCTGAGCACACTGGAGTCGGGAAGCCTCCGCCGTGCTGTTGTTGAAGGCAGTTACGGGGAGCCGTGGTCTAGAGGCTCGAATGTTCCGGGTATTTCGGTCGCCGATCCCGTTGTGCGACACCGGCTCCACGCACGCGTTGCCCGGTGAAGCCTCCCGATGGTCTGCGGTGGCATCGAACGCCACCGGGGGTAAGCCGGCCGTGTCGTTGACGGAACGGCTTGCGGAGCCGCTGGTTTTGTGACCGAGGATGGTCTGCCCCGGGGCGACACGCCGTGGCGGCTCGATCGTCGGCGACAGAATCAGCGGAAATGGAAACAGCGATGTTGCCCGGACCAGGATCGTTGCGGGCAGGATGGCCGTCGGCCTGTGTAGCCTGCCCCCGATGATCGAGATCGTTGATTACGACCCGTCCTGGCCTGCTGCGTTTGCAGAGCAGCCGAGCAGCTGCGACAGATCGGTCAGGGACGGTGGCTGGTCGAGCACGTCGGGTCGACCAGCGTTCCCGGCTTGGCGGCCAAACCGATCATCGACGTTGCGGTCCGCGTCGAATCCTTCGATGAGCTGAACGACCGACGACAGGACCTGAATGCCTGCGGTTGGCTTGCAATTCGGCAGCAACCGCGGAGCCACCGGGTTCGGGTGCGGGAGGATCAACGGCGTCGAACCCATATCGCGCACTTCTTCACCATCGGCCAGTGGGAGACCTGCCACCAGCGGCTCTTTCGCGACTGGCTGCAAACTCACCCAGACGATCTGGCTCGGTACCAGGCCGTAAAGCTGGGCGCCACAACCGGCGATGGGTCCGAGTACATGATCATCAAGCAGCCGGTCGTCCTCGACATCGTGAACCGCGCACGAGCCGCTCGCGGGCTGCCTCCGATCGACGAGCTCGACCCCGAGGATTGACCAGCAGTGCCCGCTGATCGATCCGTTGCGAATAGACGATTGCCGACGCATTCACGCGCCCGGTGAGGCTGCCCGGACGGTTGCCCGGATCCGGACCGCGGCGGGCGGCAGCTGGTCGTCGTTGACGGCGAACGTCTATCGGGGAAAGGTCTTGGGCGGCGGTCAGAGTTGGTTGAGGGTGTCGGTGGCCCGGGTCATCATTGACTGGCCCTTCTGGTCGCCGAAGATCTTGGTCGCGAACGCGAGGTACTTGATGTTGACCCACACTGTTGCGGCCAGGAAGCTTTGGTGCCACCCAAGATCGTCGTCGAGTGCCTGCCCGGTGATCTCTTGCCACGCGGCGATGTAGGTCCGATATCCGGGACTGTCCGGTCCGCCGAGGTTGGGTAGATCTAGTGCTGGTGCACCGATGAATGCGCCGCCCCAGTCGATGATGTGGCCCTGACCATCGTTGTCGACGAGGACGTTGTTGCGGTGGATGTCGCCATGGATCAGGGTTCTTGGCATTTGCTCCAGGGCGCTGATCATCTTGGGTTCGTCTCGGAAGGCCTTCACTTGCGCCTGGAGCAGGCGTGCAATCGGGCGCTCGAGTGCGCCGAGGCGTTGCATCGACACGTCGCACTTGGTGCGCCACCAGTCGGGATCGACGACAGGTATTGCCTGTGCCACAGGCCGGTTCAGATAGTGGGCGCGTAGTCGAGCCAAGGTCTCGATTGCGTTCGCCTGAAGTGTCTTCTCGTGCCGGGCCGGGGTTGCCTCGTAGAACGGGGTCACGATGTAGGGGCCGTTGCTGTTCTGGCCAGCGTCGATCAATTCGGGTACAGCATCCGCGGCAGGCACCTGCGAAGCCGCCGTCAGGGCGGCAACCTCAACGCTGGAGGTCTGCTTCAGTAACAGTGTCCGCTCGACCCGTCTGCCGTCCTCATTCAGCACCGCCCGTAGCCGGGTCTTGGTTGCGTCGCTGAAGCCTCCGGGTAGCGGCTCCCGGGACAGGACCAGCATGTCCACACCGAATGCTTCCGCGCTGTGGTCGGTCATGCCGCCCGACTTTAGGTGACAGGGAGACCAGGCGCGCCCGACGGCGATCGGGGTTCCCGACGACAGGGGTGCCCGCTCACAGATGGCGGACTCAATCGGTCGTCGCAACAATGGGTTGCTCTGGGTCTGACAGTAGCCGAGCCATTGCCTCGGCTGGGGTGGCCCAGCCGAGCGTCTTGCGTGGCCGGCCGTTGAGTTCGGCGGCCACAGCCGCCAGGTGCTCTTGACTGTGCTGTTTGAGGTCGGTGCCCTTCGGGAAGTACTGCCGCAACAGCCCATTCGTGTTCTCGTTGCTGCCGCGTTGCCACGGCGAGTGGGGGTCACAGAAGTAGATGTCCAGATCGGTGGCCAACTTGATCTCGGAATGCCGCATCATCTCCATGCCCTGGTCCCAGGTCAACGACCGGCGTAGATGGGCCGGCAAAGTCTGGATCGTCTTGATCAGAGCGGCAGCAACCAGCTCAGCCCGGTGACCATCGGGCAGCCCGACCAGCAGGCAGTACCGGGTCTGCCGCTCGACCAGGGTCGCGATCGCGGACCGACAGTTCGAGCCCATGATCAGATCACCCTCCCAATGCCCCGGAACCGCACGATCATCGACCTCAGCAGGCCGTTTTGAGATACTGATCATGTTCGAGATCCGGACCTTCCGAGCGCCACCGCCGGCATGGTTGGACCGCCGCCAAGCCCGGCCAGATCGCAAACACTGATGCAATTCAGCGCGCAACTGGCCGCGGCCCTGCACGAACAAGGCCTTGTAGATCGTTTCGTGGCTCATCACACCCACTGTGCCTGCGGGTCAGGACCGGATCGGTCTTCAGGTGGTGGCTGATCTGCTCCGGACTCCACCGCAACCGCAGCTTCTGCGCCACCACCGTTGCCAACACCGGATCGGACAGCTTGAACGGCTTCGGCCGGCGACCGCGCCGTTCGGCCGATCGCTGGGCGCGATACGGCGCATACCGACGGTGCCCGTCACTGGTCGCCACACCATTGCGACTCAACTCACGACTAATCGTCGACGGCGACCTACCCACCGCCGCCGCGATCTTGCGAACACCGTCGCCCTGTCGATGCAGATCAGCGATCTGCAACCGCTCATCCAACGACAAATACCGGCCCGACGGCGGTCGCCGGCGGCCAGTGATGCTCTCCAGACTCCGCGCACGGCGCCACCGATACCCACGTCTTCGATCCACACCGACAGCCTGACAAGCCGCGGTGAAAGATGCGCCCTCCCGCAACAGAACCCAAAACCGTCTCTCCCGCTCCACAACGTCCACGACCACAACACCTCACTCGATCAGGTGTTGCGACGACCAGTTGAAACCGCCGATCGTAAGCGGGCAGCCGGCCTCCAGGTGTTGGCAGCCCGTGGGCCTAGTTAGTGCGCGGTTGTCTCTGCCCGCCAGCCGGCTGGAATGGCCCAAGAGCTGCCGTTCCAGGCATGACTCACCGGCAGGGCTGGCACGGGCCATTCTGGGTTCGGGCGGAAGCTGGCGAATTCTTCGGTGAACGGAGCTTTGCTCCGGCCGAGTTCGGCGAGGACACGTTCGGCTTCACGCTGGAGATGGGGTCGGGTTGAGGCGTCGACGAGACCTTGGGAGATTGCTGTCTCGTAGTCGGCTTCATCTTTCCAGTTCCAGCTGTGGTCCGGGTTGATCCACAGGTCCAGTACGAGGTCCTTGGTGACGAGGCCTTCGGGGGTCGGCTGGACCGGGATCTGGAAGTCGACGTACCAGCCCAGGAAGTGTCCGTCGTGTGGGTCGAATCCCAGATTGATCCGACACCAACGGTCTGGCCGCAGGATGGAGAGTTTGCTGGGTGTTTCGGCGAATTCGCTGGCTCTGGCGTGGAGGCTCTTCAACGCCAGGAGCTTGCGCTGATCGCGCGTCAGACCGACAGTCTCTGGAAGTCCCCGGTTGGTGGCGTACACGGAAAGCGTTCCGGCCGGCACCCATCCGATCAGCAGTTCGGCGGTGCTGTAGATGATGCGGTGAGGGACCGCAGTCCACAGGAGGTCGTGCCAACGTTCTTCGACCACGACATCGGCACCGGAATCGTAAACAGGAATTTCGCCCACCCCGGGCAGATTAGTGACTCGCGGCGTCGTCGTCAGCTACGTCATGGAGCCGAACACCGTGATCACCAGCACAAACACACCGGCAGGGCCCGCCGATGCCCGGTCGAGGATCCTGTGCGGACAAGATGCGGACTCGGGATCTTGGATTCGGCTGACGAACTGGCTGCTGACGGCCGTACTTCTTGCACTGTTTGTCGCGGTGATTTCTGCTATTGCCCACTGACTCATCGCTACCCTCTGCGATTCCCGGATGCCCAGTCCGCGATCTCTTCTGGTCACGTGGTTGGGGTCGGAGCGCGATCCGTAGACGACTTTGCAGAAAGCTACTCCCCGGTAACCTTGGATTGCGGCGCGCTGGGAGTGCGGGCTGGCAGCACGAGTGAACACGAGTCGAGGGTCAGGAGAGGACGCCATGGCGGCTACTGCGGCAAGATCATCCGGAGGCGACTCTGCACTGGGAGGGGCCGAGGTCGCGGGTCGGGCGGTCATCAACGAGGTCAAGCCGAAGCTGCGGGGGTGGCTTCATGCCGGCATGATGCCGTTGGCGCTTGCAGCGGGCGTGGTGTTGATCTGCTTGGCGCCGGCCGGTTCGGCACGCCTGGGTGCCGCGGTATTCCTCGCGGCGTCGCTGCTGTTGTTCGGCACCAGCGGGCTGTTCCATCGCTTCGCGTGGGGTGAGCGAGCCGTTGCCGTGCTGCGCCGGCTGGACCATGCCAACATCTATCTCTTCATCGCTGCGACCTACACACCGATCGCGCTCATCCTGCTCCATGGCAGTCATCGGGCAGCGTTGTTGTACCTGATCTGGGCCGCGGCCGCAGCCGGAGTGATCTTCCGGTTGTTCTGGCTCCGTGCTCCGCGTGCGCTGTACACAGCGCTTTACATCGCTGTCGGCTCGGCAGCGGTCGGTTGGTTGGGCGATCTTGTCCGCAACGGCGGAGTCGCGGTGGTGATCCTTATCCTGGCTGGGGGACTGTGCTACACCGGCGGCGCGATCGTGTACGCCGCCAAACGGCCCAACCCGTCTCCCCGCTGGTTCGGATTCCACGAGATTTTCCACGCCGGCACGGTCGGCGGATTCGGCTGCCACTACAGCGCGATCTGCCTGGCTGTCTGCGCCGTACGCTGACAGAACCGCCCCGGCGATCGATCTTCATGAGATGCGTCCAGGATCGTGATCAGCGTGCCGATTGTGTTTGCGCTGCGGTGTGGCCGGCCGTACGCTGCGAACATGGCGTGCGCACTGCGATTTCTCCGCCCTCGGCCGATTCCGGCCGTCGGGGCTGACGTGTATGCGTAGCTAGGTCCTGCGGCAGACGGCCGAGGGAGTCATGTCACTCCTGATCACCGTCTGACACTGAGGAACCTAGCCATGAACACCACCTATCTGACTGCCCGCCAACTGCGCGATGCGTTACAGCTGCGGGATCTGACCGATCCGGCCGCAGGCCCGCACGCCATGCAGATGCTCGTGAGCGCCATCGTCACTGCGCTGACCCGGCGGTGGTCGGTGCCCGCCCGCTGGCTCAGGCCTAGCCCGTTGGTCGCGATCGAGGACAACTACGACCGGCTTGGCTTCAGCAGGGAAGCAGTCACCCGGGACGCTCGATATTCCCGATACGTCAGCCCGAGCCTGATGCTGCGCAGCCACACCAGCGCTGCGATGCCATCGCAGCTGCGGTCGATCGACCCGCGCGCCGAGCTGGATGAGCTGGTTGTCGTACCCGGCCTGGTCTACCGGCGGGACGCGATCGACCGCACCCATGTCGGCGAACCGCATCAGCTGGACCTATGGCGGCTGTCATCACGGGCCCGGCTCGATGCTGATGATCTTGACGAGATGCTCGGCCTGATAGCTCAGGTCGTTCTCCCGGGTTCGCAATGGCGTACTGTTCCTGCCTCTCACCCGTACACCGTCGGCGGCCGACAACTGGATGTGCTGGTCGATGGAGCTTGGCTCGAGCTCGGCGAGTGCGGCATGGTCGCCCCGGCCCTGCTGAACCAATCGGGCCTGGATGCACGGGTCTGGTCCGGACTGGCAGCCGGTGTCGGACTCGACCGGGCGTTGATGCTTCGAAAGGCGATCACCGACATTCGGTTCTTGCGGTCAACGGATCCGCGCATCCAGTCGCAGATGCTGGATCTGGCCCGGTGGCGACCGGTGTCGTCCTTGCCTGTGATCAGCAGAGACATCTCCATCGTGATCGGAGCCGAGGATGATGACGAGACGATCGGTGACGTGATCCGCGCCGCGCTGGCGGAACGGATCGACGACCTGGAATACGTCAGGGTGTTGACCCGTACCAGCTATCACGATCTTCCCGATCGCGCACGTCAGCGGTTGGGGCTGAGCCCTGACCAGATCAACGCGCTGGTTCGGATCGTGATTCGTCCGCTCACTCGGACTCTCACCGACGACGAGGCTAACGTGCTGCGCGACAGGATCTATCTGGCCGTTCACCAGGGGCCGCAGAAGGAAGTCATCGCGGAACCTGCCCAGTAGCGATTCTCCGGTCCGGTCGACGGTGCCTCACGGCCCAGCGGGTTGGATGAGCAGACCATGGGGTGCCGAACTAGCAGATCCAATCAGACCGGCCGGTCCGCGATGGCTTTGCCGATGTCAACTTCGTTGCCCTCCGGATCGGCGATCGTTCCGCCATCGTCACGGGTGTATCGACCACCGGCGGCGAGCGCTGCCAGCTTGCGGCCAGCGACCTGGTCGTCAGGCAGATACAGGTCGAGATGGATTCGGTTGCGTTGTTCACGCCGGGCGATGTCGTTGGGGTCCATCTGCTGGAAGATCATCGGATGGTTCAATCGCCGCGGATCATAGATGTCGGTGACGAATTCCCGCGGGTCGTTCTGGTAGCCGAGTACTACCCGCCAGAATTCGCGGACCGATGGGACGTCCACCGCGTCGATGCAGACCTGGAGGAATCGCAGCCGACGTGGATCGGCTGTCAGGCCCTCCTCCCGCGCCGCCGTCTGGACACGTCGTGCCGTCTCGCCGAATCGTTCGTCCTCCCACTGATCCTTGCCGGTGTCGATCATGATCCCTGCTGGTCGAATGTCGATCATCAACGGCAGCCCGACCTCGTCGGCGACTTGAGCGACATTGGATGCGAAGGTGGCGGATTGCTCGAAATCCCTGGTGGGGTAGAAGACCATCCCACCGAAAAGCAGCCGCCAATCAGTCACCCCAGACCCATCACCCAAGCCGCCCGCCGGAATGTAGTCGACCTCGTTGCCTTCCGCATCGGTCAGCAGGACCCGGCCGTCATGGGGCGACCAGTCTCCTCGAGCACCGTGGGGCCGCGCGTCAGCGACCCGCTGTTCGGCAATCTCGGCGGCAACGGCAACGTCGAAGTGGATTCGATCCCGCAGCGGACGAGGCGCGGCGGGGTAGAACCAGACGCGTGGATCGCGTCGCAGCGGATCGAGCAGGTCGTCGTACTCGGTATCCTCATATCCCAGCAGGGTCTGCCAGAACGGCGACAATGTCGCCTTGTCTTCGGTGTCGATACCCCATTCCAGGTTTTGCGGCACCGACGGATCCGGCGTCAGCGCCAACTCTCGCGCGGCCGCCGAGATGTCCTGCGCCAGCGCTAGATCGGCGACGGTCAAGCGACCCGTGTCGGGGATCGGGATCCAGATTTGTACGCCCGACCCACGAAGATCAACATTCGGCTGCATGCTGCCGGCCGCATGATCACCGGCGCGCGCGTCGACGATCCGTCGGACCAGTGTCGCGCCGTCACGATGCGACGCCGTCGCGAACCACGCGCCGACACCAGAGGTGCTGAGGACGCGCCAGTCCTTCGCTCCGTCCTGGAACTCCCATCCCCGGATCTGTTCTGCAGCCACGGTCGGCAGCTTGCCACTGTGGAGCGACCTGCCACGAAACTGAGAGCCAGTGTCTTGTCTGTCGTTCGGCTGCGAGCCGGACGGACGGCCGCCTGCAGTTCAGCCATGCCGTTGCGGCAACGTGCTTTCGCCGCGCCCAGGGTGCCTGAGGTCTTCGTTCTCTTCCGGATCATCGAATTTGCTCACCACAGGTATCGGTGACACCGCGTCGGACTTCTTGGGGACCTGGAGCATTCCGGTCGGCGGCATCGGCGGCCTAACGCGTCGCGATGACTGACCTTCGGACTGGGAACAGCGCTCGGCGACACCATTGCCGCCGATCTCCACATGGGCTACGGCTGGTCGGTCGTGCTGTTCGCCATCCTCGTCGGCTATCTGGCGATCACTCACTCCGCCGTCGAGGCTGATGCACGTGCTGACGACGAGACCGGACAGAACGTCGTACCGAACGATCTGAGTCCTGATCTCGACTGAGTCTGCCGGAGGTCGACGTCGACGAATCATGATCATCCGCCGGCACGGTGACCACGGGCGCCTCATCGCAGCGCGCGCTGGGGACCATCAACGGTGCCGGACCGAGCGATCCAGGTGGTCGGCAAGGATCCACTTTGCTACGGCGTTCGTCGTGCTGGCGCCGATGACCGTACTGGCGGCGGCCTTGAGTTCAGGAATGGCGTCCTCGACCGCGATGCGTTCGTCGGCGATCTCGAACATCGGCAGGTCGTTGTGGTTGTTGCCGAACACGACGATGCGGTCGACCATGATCGACTCGGCAAGATCACGGATGGCATGGGCTTTGGTGCCCTTTGCGTCGTGGACTTCGAACCACGCGAGGCCCGGCGTGCAGGGTCCTCGCTGAGGAAGGCTGCCGGCTGTCGCGGCAACCTCGACAGGCTCTGCTGGAGCGGTCTCAGTGACGGTCGCGGCGCCAGCACGGCGACGTAGAAGACGCTGGTCGGGTCGAGCGGGTCGCGGTCGGTGATCGGTCGCAGGCGGCGGTCGCCGCGGCGAGGGTCGACGAATGCGTCGAGCCCAGCGGTTCGGCGTTCGGGTCGCCAGCGGAGCCAGTCCTGTCCGTCCTCATGGGTGTGCCAGATCGGCTCCGTGTCGATTCCGGCGGCGCAGCTACGGCGGATGTGTCCGACGACGTCCTGGTCGAGCAACTGCAGACGTGTCGGCCGCCCATCGTCGGGGCGAGCCGTGATGGTCCCGCCGTAGGTGATCACGGGAAGCTGCAGGTCCAGGGCAGCGGTTGCTCGGCGCGAGGAGGAGAAGGACCGTGCGGTCGCGTACGTGCACAGTCCGCCGAGGCTGATCACCCGGTTCAGCAGCCTGCTGGACTCTCCGCTGAGGAGCGAGTCGGGTCCGAGGAGCGTTCCGTCCAGGTCGCTGACATACAGAGTTGATCCCACGGACGGAGTCGATGAACCCCTTGGCGGTTGCACGCCGTAAGACTCTCACCCGCTGACCAGGCAGGGCCGACCGGATGGATCCGCCGATCAGGCCTCCGAGGTTGTGCATCGCCGCGGACCATAGGGAGACCGGGACCATCGGACGGTTGTCGGTGTCGGCTCCTAGTCTTGGGGCGTGGCAGATCCGCAGAGCTATCGCCCGAAACCGGGCTCGATCCCCGAAACGCCAGGGGTCTACCGGTTCAGCGATGAGACCGGGCGGGTCATCTATGTCGGAAAGGCCAAGAATCTCCGGTCTCGGCTCAACTCCTATTTCGCCGATCCGGCCAACCTGCTGCCCCGGACCTACGCGATGGTGCACACGGCGGCCAAGGTGCAGTGGACCGTCGTCCAGACCGAGGTCGAGTCACTGGCCCTGGAGTACGCGTGGATCAAGCAGTACGACCCGCGCTTCAACATCAAATACCGCGATGACAAGACCTATCCCTGGCTGGCCGTCACCTACTCCGAGGATTTCCCCCGGGTGCATGTCGGCCGCGGCGCCAAACGGAAGGGCAACCGCTACTTCGGCCCGTACGCCCACGCTTGGGCCATCCGGGAAACCGTGGACCTGCTGCTGCGGGTCTTCCCGATGCGATCCTGCACCAACGGCGTGTTCCGCAACGCCCAGCAGGTCGGCCGGCCCTGCCTGCTCGGCTACATCGGCAAATGCTCGGCGCCCTGTGTCGGCCGGATCAGTGCCGAGGACCACCGGGAGATCGTCGACGACTTCTGCCGATTCATGGCCGGCAACACCACACCGGTCGAGCGCCGGCTCAAGCGCGAGATGCAGCAGGCCAGCGACGACCTCGAATTCGAGAAGGCGGCCAGACTGCGCGACGACCTCGGCGCTCTGAACCGGGCGATGGAGAAGAATGCGATCGCCTTCCGGGACGGCACCGATGCGGACGTGATCGCGCTGGCGGAGGATCCGCTCGAGGTCGCCGTGCAGATCTTCCACGTCCGCAAGGGCCGCGTCCGCGGCGAACGCGGTTGGGTGGCCGATCGCGCTGACGAAGGGGACACCGCCGATCTGGTCGAGCAGTTCCTGCTGCAGCTGTATTCGGAGGTCGACACCGACGACCCGGACCAGCAGGCGATCCCGCGGGAGATCCTGGTGCCGGCGCTGCCGCCGTCGAAGGATTCGCTGTCCGAGCTGCTCACCGAGCTCCGTGGCAGCAACGTCGAGATCCGGATCCCGCAGCGCGGCGACAAGCGGGTGCTGATGGACACCGTCGCCAAGAACGCCCGGGACGCGCTGGTCCGGCACAAGACCGTGCGCGCCCAGGACCTGTCCACCCGCAACCGTGCGCTGGAGGAGATCCAGACCGCCCTGGACCTGCCCAGCCCGCCGCTGCGGATCGAGTGTTACGACATCTCCAACCTGCAGGGCACCGAGGTGGTCGCCTCGATGGTCGTCTTCGAGGACGGCCTGCCACGCAAGAGCGAATACCGCCGGTTCGTGATCCGCGGCATCGACGGGCAGAACGACGTCGCCGCCATGCACGAGGTGATCACCCGCCGGTTCCGGCGGTTGCAGGACGACCAGAAGACGATGCAGGCGCCGGGCGACGCCGCGACCGGCGAGGGGCCGCTGCTGATCGACCCGACCACCGGGGCGCCGAAGAGATTCGCCTACGCCCCGGCACTGGTGGTCGTCGACGGCGGTCCGCCGCAGGTCGCCGCAGCGCAGGCGGCGATGGCCGAGCTCGGTGTCACCGACGTCGCGCTCTGCGGGCTGGCGAAGCGGCTGGAGGAGGTCTGGCTGCCCGACGAGGAGGATCCGCTGATCCTGCCGCGGACCTCGGAGGGGCTCTATCTGCTCCAGCGGGTTCGGGACGAGGCGCACCGGTTCGCGATCACGCACCACCGGTCCCGGCGCAGCAAGTCGATGGTGGAGTCGGTGCTGGACGAGGTGCCCGGACTGGGCGAGGTCCGGCGGAAGGCGCTGATCAGCCACTTCGGATCGCTGAAGAAGCTGCGCGAGGCGCGGGTCGAGGACATCGCCGCGGTGCCCGGCTTCGGGGAGCGTACGGCGCTGTCGGTCAAGGCCGCCCTGGACCAGCGACCCAAGGGGGAAGTGATCAACACTGCAACCGGCGAGATCCTCGACGGTGCCTGATTCGTCGACGCCCGATCCGACTCAGGGGCAGCCCAGGCCGCCGTCGGCGGCTCGCCCGCGGATCGTCACCGAATCCGCGCCCCGCGAGTGGGACGGCGACGATCTCAGCATCACCGGGCTCGGCCTGACGGCGGCCGACCTGACCGGCGTCGACGCCTCGTACGCCGAGATCTCGGCCAGCCGCTTCACCGACGTCCGCCTCGGCGGATCGCGCTGGCGGCACAGCGCGGTCGCCGACAGCGAGCTGATCGGCTGCGATCTGGCCAACACCGTCTTCGCCGAATCGGGCTGGCAGCGCGTGGCGGTCCGGCGCAGCCGGTTGACCGGGTTGCAGTTGGCGGGCTGCGCCCTCCGCCATGTCGAGTTGAGCGACTGCGGCGCCAATCTGGTGAATCTTCGCTCCGCCGAGTTGCAGCGGGTCGCCTTCGCCGGCTGCTCGCTGGTCGGCAGTGACTGGGGAGCGGCCCGGCTGACCGATGTCAGCTTCACCGACTGCGACCTCACCGAGGCAGCGTTCAGCAACGCGCGGATGACCCGGGTCCACTTCGTGCGCTGCCGCCTGCTCCGGCTCTCCGGGGTGACCGGGCTCGCCGGCTCGATCGTCGACCGCGGTGACCTGCTCGAGCTGGCCGAGACGCTGGCCGCGACCGTCGGCATCCGGGTGGCCGACCGGTGAGCTGGCGGGCGACCTGGCAGGCGACTTGGTGGGTGATCATGCAGGCGTTGGCTGGGCCGCAGGGAATAATGGCCGGGTGAGCACTCCCTCGACCGATGAGGTCGGCACCGACGAGGCCGTGTCCACCGACGAGGTCGGACCCAGAGACGATCAATCCAGAGACGATCAACCCAGAGACGATCAACCCAGTGGCGATCAGCTCCGGGTGGTGATCGTGACCGGCCTGGCGGGAGCCGGCCGGAGCACGGCTGCCAACGCCCTGGAGGACATCGGCTGGTATCTCGTGGACAACCTGCCCCCGAGTCTGCTGATCGAGGTCTGCCAGCTTGCTCGGCAGGCCAAGCAGACTCGGCTGGCAGTGGTCCTCGACGTCCGGACGCGCTCCTTCTTCGAGCAGTTGCCGACCATGTTCTCCGACCTCGGTAAGGCCGGGATCCAGCCCGAGATCGTCTACCTCGAGGCCTCCGACGAGGTCATCGTTCGACGGCAGGAATCGGCCCGCCGACCGCATCCGCTGCAAGGCAACGGCCGGCTGATGGACGGCATCAACCGGGAGCGCGACAGCCTGGCGACGCTGCGCGCCGCCGCCGATCTGGTGATCGACACCTCCTCGTTGAACGTGCACCAGCTGAGCACCCGGATCAACCACGCGTTCGGCGGCAGCGATCATGATCAACTCCGGGTGACGGTGATGTCCTTCGGTTTCAAGAACGGCATCCCGATCGATGCCGATCTGGTCCTTGATGTCAGGTTCCTGCCAAACCCGCACTGGATCCCGGCGCTGCGCCCGCAGACGGGGTTGAGCAGGGAGGTCAGTGACTATGTGCTGAGCCGGCCCGGCGCCGAGGAGTTCGTCGAGCAACTGCAGAAGATGCTGACGGTGATCGGCGAGGGCTACATCCGCGAGGGCAAACGGTTCGCGACGGTTGCGATCGGCTGCACCGGCGGGAAACATCGCAGTACGGCGATCGCGGAGGAGTTCGCCCGCCGATTGCGGGCCGACGGGCGGGTCACCAACGTGCTGCACCGGGACCTCGGCCGTGAGTGATCGCGACACCGATTCCGGTGATGTCGATGGCTCCGGTGACGTCGACGACGACCGCGGGGGTTTCGCCGAGATCGCCGAGATCGACGAGACCGACGAGATCGGGCCGCCCCGGATACCGCTGCCCCGGGTGGTCGCCTTCGGAGGCGGTCACGGACTGGCGGCCAATCTCACCGCGCTGCGGCGGATCACCGACCGGTTGACCGCGATCGTCACCGTGGCCGACGACGGCGGTTCCTCCGGCCGGCTGCGCGCCGAGCTCGGCGGTCTGCCGCCCGGTGATCTGCGGATGGCGCTGGCCGCCCTCTGCGGTGACGACGAGTCCGGGCGCACCTGGGCCGACGTGTTGCAGTATCGCTTCCCGGGCAACGGCAGCCTCGGCGGCCATGCGATCGGCAACCTGCTGATCGTCGGGCTCTGGGAGCGGCTCGGCGGCGATCCGGTCGCCGGACTCGACATGGTCGCCAAACTGCTCGGCGCCCGCGGCCGGGTGCTGCCGATGTCGGCGGTGCCCCTGGAGATCGAGGCGGAGGTGGTCGGGCTCGACCCCCGGGCGCCGGACGAGATCGCCGTCGTTCGCGGCCAGCACCGGCTCGCCATGACCACAGCCCAGGTCCGGACCGTACGCCTGCTGCCGACCGATCCGCCCGCATCCCGGCAGGCGGTCCGCGCCGTCCACGATGCCGAGTACGTGGTCCTCGGACCCGGCTCCTGGTTCACCTCGGTGATCCCGCATCTGCTGGTGCCTGATCTTGCGTCGGCGATCTTGAAGACCCGGGCGCGACGGGTGCTGGCCTTGAACGTCCGACCCGATGACGAGACCAAGGGCGCCTCGGCCGCGCGGCACCTGGAACTGCTCGCCGAACATGCACCGGAACTCCGGCTGGACGTGGTCCTTGCCGACGCCCGGTTCGCGCGCGACGACCCGCACCTGGAGTCGTACGCGACCTCGCTCGGCGCGGAGTTGGTGATCGCCGATGTGGCCGCACGCGACGGCAGCGCCCGCCATGATCCGTTCCGGTTGGCCTCGGCCTATGCCGAGATCATGGGCGTCTGACCCGCTACCGGCAGCCCGCAGGTATGAGATAGTGCGGCAATGGCTATGACGGCGCAGGTGAAGGCGGAGCTCGCGACGATCAAGGTCACCAAGCCGGCGGTCCGCAAGGCTGAGGTCGCCGCGACGTTGCGATTCGCCAGTGGCCTGCACATCGTCAGCGGCCGGATCGTGATCGAGGCGGAGCTGGACACCGGCGCCGTTGCCCGCCGGCTGCGTACCGACATCGCCGACGTGTTCGGGCACAGCAGCGATCTGGTCATCGTCAACGGATCAGGCATCCGCCGCGGCACCCGCTACATCGTCCGCGTGATCAAGGACGGTGAGGCGCTGGCCCGTCAGACCGGATTGATCGACAGTCACGGCCGCCCGACCCGCGGCCTGCCGCCGCAGGTCGTCGGCGGCGGCACCGAGGAGTGCGTCGCCGCCTGGCGCGGCGCCTTCCTGGCCCACGGATCGCTGACCGAACCGGGACGGTCGATGGCCCTCGAGGTCACCTGTCCCGGCCCGGAGGCCGCACTGGCTCTGGTCGGTGCTGCCCGCCGGCTCAACATCTCCGCCAAGTCCCGCGAGGTGCGCAACATCGACCGGGTGGTGATCCGTGACGGCGATGCGATCGGGGAACTCCTCACTCGGCTCGGTGCTCACGACTCGGTGCTGGCGTGGGAGGAGCGGCGGATGCGCCGCGAGGTCCGGGCCTCGGCCAACCGGCTGGCCAACTTCGACGACGCCAACCTGCGCCGGTCGGCCCGGGCCGCGGTCGCCGCCGGCGCCCGCGTCGAGCGGGCCCTGGAGATCCTCGGTGACGACGTGCCGGACCATCTGAAGAATGCCGGCCTGCTGCGGGTGGAGAACAAGCAGGCCAGCCTGGAAGAGCTCGGCCAACTGCACAATCCACCGCTGACCAAGGACGCCGTCGCCGGCCGGATCCGCCGACTGCTGGCCACCGCCGACAAGCGGGCCGCCGAGCTCGGCATTCCCAACACCGAGGCGAGCCTCAGCCCGGACATGCTCGACGGCGACTGAAACGCCGGGTTAATACCAGCGGCATACCAGTTGGCCGTCTGGTCTGTGCGGCAGACCACCGGAGGGTCCGGTTATAACGCCGTCCGAGCCAGGGGGATAGCCTGAGCACGCAAGGGCCGGTGGCGCTTGCGATCACGCATGAGTACCGAATCTCGAGGAGTAGACCCAGCCATGACCGTACGTGTTGGCATCAACGGCTTCGGCCGTATCGGCCGCAACTTCTTCCGTGCAGCGCTGGCTTCGAACGCAGATATCGAAGTTGTCGCCTTCAACGACCTGGGCGATGACTCGGTCCAGGCCCACCTCCTCAAGTACGACTCGATCCTCGGTCGCTACCCCGGCACCGTCGAGGTCGTCGACGGCGGCATCGCTGTCGACGGCAAGGTGATCAAGTCCTTCGCCGAGAAGGATCCGGCCCAGCTGCCGTGGGGTGAGGTCGGCGCCGACGTCGTCATCGAATCGACCGGCTTCTTCACCAACGCTGAGAAGGCCAAGGCGCACGTCGCCGGCGGCGCCAAGAAGGTGATCATCTCCGCACCGGCGACCAACGAGGACGTCACCGTGGTGATGGGTGTCAACGACGGCGACTACGACCCGGCCCAGCACACGATCATCTCCAACGCCTCCTGCACCACCAACTGCCTGGCCCCGCTGGCCAAGGTGCTCGACGACGAGTTCGGCATCGTCAAGGGCCTGATGACCACGATCCACGCCTACACCCAGGACCAGAACCTGCAGGACGGCCCGCACAAGGATCTCCGCCGGGCCCGCGCCGCCGCGCTCAACATCGTCCCGACCTCCACCGGCGCCGCCAAGGCCATCGGTCTGGTGCTGCCGCAGCTGAAGGGCAAGCTGGACGGCTACGCGCTGCGTGTGCCGACCCCGACCGGCTCGGTCACCGACCTGACCGTCGAGCTGGGCAAGGAGACCACCGTCGAGGAGGTCAACGCCGCTTACAAGGCTGCGGCCGAGGGCCCGCTGAAGGGTCTGCTGACCTACAACACCGATCCGATCGTCAGCAAGGACATCGAGACCGACCCGTCGTCCTGCACCTACGACGCGCCGCTGACCAAGGTGATCGGCAACCAGGCCAAGGTCGTCGGCTGGTACGACAACGAGTGGGGCTACAGCAACCGCCTGGTCGACCTGGCCCTGCTGGTCGGCAAGTCCCTCTGATCGTCTGATCCCACTTCCGCGCGAGTCGCGGCACTCCGCGCCGGTCCCGACCGGCGCGGAGTGCCGGGACGAGTGCGACAACCGAGGTTTGTGATGAAGTCTGTTTCCGATCTTGGCGATCTGCGCGGCAAGCGCGTCCTGATCCGCTGTGATCTCAACGTCCCGCTCGACGGCACCAAGATCACCGACGACGGCCGGATCCGGGCGTCGGTGCCGACGCTGACCCAGCTCCGTGACGCCGGTGCGAAGATCATCGTGCTGGCCCACCTCGGCCGGCCCAAGGGCCAGGTCAACCCGAAGTACTCTCTCGCGCCAGCCGCCAAGCGGCTCGGCCAGCTGCTCGGTGTCGACGTGACGCTGGCCGGTGACGTGGTGGGCGACTCCGCCGCCGAGACCGTCGCCGGGCTGTCCGACGGCGACGTGGCGATGCTGGAGAACGTCCGCTTCGAGCCGGGTGAGGAGTCCAAGGACGAGACGGAGCGCGGGGCACTGGCGGACAAGTACGCTGCTTTCGGCGACGTCTTCGTCTCCGACGGCTTCGGTGTCGTCCATCGCAAGCAGGCCAGCGTGTATGACCTGGCGTCCAAGCTGCCGAACGCCGCCGGGACCCTGGTCAAGGCCGAGGTCGAGGTGCTGCAGCAGCTGACGCAGGATCCTGCCAAGCCGTACGTGGTGGTGCTGGGCGGAGCCAAGGTCAGCGACAAGCTCGCCGTCATCGAAAACTTGATCAAGACCGCCGACACCCTGGTGATCGGCGGTGGGATGCTCTTCACTTTCCTTGCTGCGCAGGGATACGGAGTCGGCAAGAGCCTGCTCGAGGAAGATCAGATCGACACGGTCAAGGGCTACCTGGCCGACGCCGAGAAGTCCGGCAAGAAGATCGTGCTGCCGACCGACGTGATCGTCGCACCGGAGTTCAAGGCCGACGCGCCGCCCACCGTGGTGTCCGCCGACCAGATTCCCGAAGATCAACTCGGGCTGGACATCGGTCCGGAGTCGGCGGCCGCCTTCGCCGACGTGATCCAGGGCGCGAAGACCGTCTTCTGGAACGGCCCGATGGGTGTGGCCGAATGGGAGGCGTTCGCCGGCGGCACTCGAGCCGTCGCCCAGGCGCTGACTGAGGTCGACGGGCTGTCGGTGGTCGGCGGTGGCGACTCGGCCGCAGCCGTCCGCGATCTCGGCTTCGCCGACGACCAGTTCGGCCACATCTCCACCGGCGGCGGGGCGAGCCTGGAATACCTCGAGGGCAAGGAACTTCCCGGTCTGGCGGTTCTCGAAGGATGACCACTCCCGATTCCGGCCGGCTGCCGCTGATGGCAGGCAACTGGAAGATGAATCTCAACCATGTCGAGGCCGTCGGTCTGGTGCAGAAGCTGGCCTGGACGCTCAGCGACAAGAAGCACGATCCCCAGCAGTCCGAGGTCGTGGTGTTCCCGCCGTTCACCGACCTGCGCACCGTGCAGACCCTGGTGGACGGCGACCGGCTCAAGCTCGCCTACGGCGCCCAGGACCTGTCACCGCACGACAACGGCGCTTTCACCGGCGACGTGTCGGCCTCGATGCTGGCCAAGCTCGCGTGCTCGTACGTGATCATCGGCCACTCCGAGCGCCGCCAGCACCACGGCGAGGACGACACCACGGTCAATGCCAAGGCCCGACAGGCGCTCAAGGCCGGCATCACACCGCTGATCTGCGTGGGCGAGGACCGCTTCACCCGCGAGGAGGGGCGGCACATCGCCCACGTCGTCGAGCAGGTGAACGGCGCCCTGCAGGGCATGACCGCCGACGAGGTCGGCGGTCTGGTGATCGCCTACGAGCCGATCTGGGCGATCGGCACCGGGCAGGTCGCCACCCCGGACGACGCCCAGGAGGTGTGCGAGGCGATCCGGGCCACGATCAAGGACGGCCACGGCGAGCCCGTCGCCAACGCCATCAGGGTGTTGTACGGGGGCTCGGTCAAGGCCAACAACGTGGCCCAGATCATGGCCGAGCCCGACATCGACGGTTGCCTGGTCGGCGGTGCCAGCCTGGTCGTCGAGGAGTTCGCCGCGATCGCCCGCTTCTACGCGATGTCCTGAGCTGTCCAGACTGCGCAGTCCTGACCTGTATTGAGCTTGCGGACAGATTCTTCCAACGTCGGTGGCCTGGGTTAGGGTGTGGCGGTGGTGACTGTAGTTCCGATGATGAGTTGGGAGATCCTGGCGGTCTCGATCGTGTTGATCGTCACCAGCCTCGTGCTCGCGGCCTTCGTGCTGATGCACAAGGGTCGCGGCGGCGGCCTCTCCGACCTGTTCGGCGGCGGCGTCTCCTCTTCGATGGGCGGCGTCTCGGTTGCCGAGCGCAATCTGGACCGGTTGACGATCATCGTCGCCTTGGTCTGGCTGGCGAGCATCGTCGGCCTCGGTCTGATGTACAAGTACGGGATCTGAGGGGAGCATCGTGGCTGGTGGGGGAAGCGCCATTCGTGGCAGCCGGGTCGGCGCCGGGCCGATGGGCGAAGCCGAACGCGGCGAAGCTGCGCCGCGGCTGTACGTGTCCTACTTCTGCAGCAACGGGCACGAGACCCGTCCGGCCTTTGCCGCCGATGCGCAGGCACCTGAGACCTGGGACTGCCCGCGCTGCGGTCTGCCGGCCAATCTCGACTCGTCCAACCCGCCGCCGCCGCCGAAGAACGAGCCGTACAAGACCCATCTGGCCTATGTGAAGGAACGGCGCAGCGATTCCGAGGCCGCCGAGATCCTGACCGAGGCGCTGACCGCTCTGCGTGACCGCCGGGCCCGCGGCGAAGTCATCTACTGAGCCTCGCTATATTTCGGGCGTGCCCTCGCCCCGCTCTGAGCTTCCTTCTGATCGCTCCGCCGGCTTCGACGACTTCAGCGATATCGACGCGTTCATCCGGATTCCCCGGGTCAACGGTCTGGCCGCCGGCCCTGGTGGCCGGCTGGTCGCCGAGATCGCCGAGGCGGACCAGCACGCCTCCCGCAATGTGCCGGCGCTCTGGGAGCTTGACCCGGCCGGCGTGCACGCCGCTCGGCGGCTGACCTTTTCCGAGAAGGGCGAGAGCGGACCGAGATTCGGCTCCGACGGGTCGCTCTACTTCAGCTCCGCCCGGCCCGATCCGCAGGGCGAGGACGACAACGGCACCCCGGCGATCTGGAGACTTCCTGAACGCGGCGAGGCCCAAGTCGTCGCCTCGGCACCTGGTGGCCTTGGGTTGATCGCGGTCGCCGCCGATGGCACCCTGCTGGCCTCCACGAGCGTCCTGCCGGGCGGCTCACTGGATGACGACGCGGCGCGCCGCAAGTCCCGCAAGGACGCCAAGCAGACCACCATCTGGCATACCGGGATGCCGATCCGGTACTGGGATTCCGAGCTCAACGACGTCAGCCCGCGCCTGATCCTGGTGTCGCCGGACGGCGAGCTGACCGACCTCGCCCCAGACGCCGACACCGTCAACCTGCGCGGCGCCTCCGCGGACCTGTCGGCCGACGGCAGCACGATCGCCACCAGCTGGACCGTACGTGTCCAGGGCGCAGAGACCCGCAGCTCGGTGGTGCTGATCGACGTCTCCGGGCACACCCGCCGGGTGCTGCTGGCGGCCACCGACGAGCAGTCCTACGGCGGCCCGAAATTCTCCCCGGACGGCAGCCGGATCGCGGTCACCCGGGTGACCGCCTCGTCGCCCACCGACACCAGTTACGACTTCCTGGAGATCCACCCGGTCGACCGTGACGGCCGGGCCGGCGATCCCGTCCCGGTCGAGGTCGGGGACCTGACGGTGGGCGAGTATCGCTGGCTCGACGACCGGACGTTGTTGGTGGCCGGTGACCTGCGCTCCCGCGGCGCCGTGCTGGTCGTGGATGCCGCAACAGGATCCGTACGGACGCTGGTCGACGACGCCGTCTACGGCGGCCTGGCGCCGGCCGACGACGGCGCCACCGTCTACGCCCTCCGCAACGACGTCGGCACCCCGAACCGCCCGGTCCGGCTGTCGCTCGGCGATGGTGGGCGCTCCGAACTGCCGGCACCGGGCGCGGTCGCCGGCCTGCCCGGAACCCTGGAATGGGTCGAGACCGACGTCGACGGGCTGACGGTCGGCGGCTGGCTCTGCACCCCCATCGAAGCGACCGCCGAGCAGCCGGCCCCGGTGATGTTGTGGATCCACGGTGGCCCGCACGGGTCGTACAACGCCTGGAGCTGGCGCTGGTGCCCGTGGCTGGCGGTCGCTCGCGGTTACGCGGTGCTGATGCCCGATCCGGCGATGTCGACCGGCTACGGCCATGCCGGTCTCAACCGCGGCTGGCCGCGCCGGGCTGACGTGGTCTACCACGAATGCGAGACGCTCTTCGACGACGTCCTGCGCCGGCCGGAGCTGGACGGCGACCACACCGCCATGCTGGGTGCCTCGTTCGGCGGCTTCATGGCCAACTGGATCGCCGGCCACACCGATCGCTTCGACTGCATCGTCAGCCATGCCGGTTTGTGGGCCCTTGATCAACAACATCGGACCACCGACGCCGCGGCCGGCAAGATGCGCGTGCACCTGCACGAGGACGACAATCCGGACTGGTATCGCACCTACTCACCGCACTACGCCGTGGACAAGATCAGCACTCCGATGCTGATCACCCACGGCAACCGCGACTACCGGGTGCCGATCAGCGAGGCGCTGCGGCTGTGGTGGGAGCTGGTGTCGCGCTGGCAGGGCAGTCCCGAGACCATGCCGCACCGCTTCCTGCAGCTGACCAGCGAGAACCACTGGGTGCTGACCCCGTCCAATCTGCGCACCTTCAACCAGGTCCTGCTGGCCTTCTGCGACCAGCACGTCCGGGGCGCCGACCCGGTCCCCGACGTCCTCCCCTGGTGACGCCGAGGGGTCACAAAAACTGTCATTTCTGCGGCGTGTCGGCGACGGTTGTAAGCCCTGCGTCAGCCCATCGTCTTCTGGCCGTCGATCGACTCCCGGATGATGTCGGCATGGCCCGCGTGCTGTGTCGTCTCGGCGATGATGTGCAGAAACGTGCGTCGTGCCGACTGCGATTCCGCCGTGTACCAGGGAGCCTTCGGCAGCGGCTGCCGGGCATCAAGGGACGGTATGCCGCGCAGCAGTTCGTCGGTCGCCCGGGCCACCTCTTCGTACGCCCCCAGCAGGCCGGCCAGGGTCTCGCCGGGCTGCATGGCGAAGCCCTTCTCGCGTTCGGCGAAGTCCTCGGCCGTCCAGTCAGAGAAGTCCTTCTTTCCGGAGACCGCTGATGGGCCCTCCAAGACGAATCCGGCCCAGCTCCGCTCGCCGTCGGTGACATGCTTCACCAGACCGCCGATGCTCAGCGCGCTGACGGTGGTGCGCTGTGCCGCCTGCTCGTCGGTCAGGTCCTTGGCGGTGTAGCGCAGGAAGAAGCGTGCCTGGCGGAGTTCGGCCAGGAGGTCGTCGCGTTCGGTTGTTGATGTCATGACTGGAACGCTACGGACCATAGTTGCCAGTTTCTGTCACCAATTCCGGGCAGAATTCCGATGTGGCCAGTACCAGTTCGCGGATGCTTCGACTGCTCTCGCTGTTGCAGAGTCATCGCTACTGGCCCGGGGTTGAGCTCGCCGAACGCCTCGAGGTTTCGGTGCGGACGCTGCGCCGCGACGTCGACCGGCTCCGCGAGCTCGGCTACCCGGTCCGGGCCGACCGCGGTGTGGGCGGCGGCTATCAGCTGGCCGCTGGTGCCTCGCTGCCGCCGCTGGTGCTGGACGACGACGAGGCGGTCGCGCTCGCGGTCGGCCTGGTGGCAGGGACCGCGGGTTCGCTGACCGGGATCGCCGAGGCGTCGGTGCGGGCGCTGGCCAAGGTCGTCCAGGTGATGCCGAAGACGCTGCGGCGGCGGGTCGAGGCCCTGCGCTCGGCGACTGCGGTTCCGGACTGGCCCGACGGGCCGCCGTCCGCCGATCCTGCCGCGCTGGTGCTGCTGGCGCAGGCCTGTCGCTCCGACGAGCGGGTCGTCTTCGAGTATCGGGTGGCGGACGGGGTGGTCTCGCAGCGTCGCGTCGAACCGAAGCAACTGGTGTCGGCAGGACGGCGCTGGTATCTGCTGGGCTATGACCTGACTCGCGATGCCTGGCGGATCTTCCGGTTGGACCGCCTCGACCGTCCGGCCGGCACCGGCGTCCGGTTTCGGCAGCGGGAGGTGCCCGGCGGCGACCCCACCGCATACGTCCGTAGCCGGCTGGACCGGGCCGACAGCGTACGACCGGTGGTGGCGGTCGTACGCGCCGACGCCGAGGACGTACGCCGCCGGCTGGGCCGCTGGGTCCGGGTCAGCGAGCAGGATCCGGGCACCTGTCGGCTGGAGCTGGATGCGGCCGGCCTGGAGTGGGGAGCGTTCGTGCTCGGAGTGTGCGGTGCCCCGATCGTCGCGGTCGAACCACCCGAGCTGGCCGAACTGCTTGGTGACTGGGCAGCGCGGTTCTTCCGTTTGGGTGTCGGTGAAACGGCTAAGGGATAGTCATGAGCACCACGACCATCTGGATCATCGTCGCGGCCGTTGTGGTCGTGCTGATCATCATCGCGATCGTGCTGGCGGTCACCCGCGGACGCCGGGCGGCAAACCGTCGCCAGGCTGCCGAGTTGCGGGAACGCTCGCAGGAGCAATCCATCGGCGTCCAGCAGACCGACGTCGAAGCCAGGGTCGCTCGCGCCGACGCCCGTAAGGTCAGGGCCGAGGCCGAGGAGCATGCCGCCGATGCCGAGTGTCGCGCCGCCGAGGCAGAGCGACTCGAGGCCGCCGCCTCCGACAAGGAAGCCGATCTGGCCGGTCGCCGGGACGAATTCGAGGAGACCCGCCGGAAGGCTGACGAGATCGATCCGGACGTGGCGTCGGAGACCTCACCTGAGGTGCCCTCCGGCACAACCTCGGAAACCACCTCGGGGTCCGCCGCAGGGACGTCCCCCGGCGGGGCGCCGCAGGGGGCACCGGACGACGTTCCCACCGACAGCACGCGTACCGATCCGGGGCCGGACGGCACCGAACCCAGGCACGCCTGACCGGGTCTGAGCTTGGCGGCGCCCTCAGCTGAGGTGCCGCATCTGCGGCCACAGTTCCGGCCACGGGTGACGCGGCCCGGCGCAGATCCGGACGGGGGCGCCCGCCTCGCCATCGTCGACCCCGGCTGGCGACTGTAGGTGCGTAACCGTCCGGCAGGAGGCGAACCAGCGTCGCAGGTCGCCGGGTTCCTGCTCGCCGACCATGATCACCGTACGGGTCCCGTCCGGCGGCGGCCCCCACAGGCCGAAGCCGTTGTGACCGGAATAGACCGGCGGGAGATCGCGACCGTCTGCGGTCTGCAGTCGCTGCGCCCGGGTGAGCGCACCGGCCTCGCCGTAGTTGCTGGTGATGATCACCGTTGACGGGCGCTGATCAGCCGGGATCGTCTGCGCGACCGCCGAGATGGTCGCGATGTAGCCGTCCCAGCCGACGGTCTCTCCGGAGTCCGGATTGACCGCGACGCCGATCTGGAAGCCTGGGCTGCCCACCGGCCAGACCGGCAGCGTCAGCATCGGGGTGATGATCGCCGACATGATCAACAGGACCAGCGCGACGATCCTGCGCCACAGCTTCCTGCTGATCGTGTCCAGCAACGGGATCGCGCCGGCGGCCAGCAGCGCCGGGAAGAAGGGTGCCGGATAGTACGCCTTCCCGCCGGTGACGATCATGATCAGCACGAAGATCAGATAGCCGATCGTGAGCCAGCCGAATTCCGGTCGACGGGGTCTTCTCAGCAGACAGACGACGCCGACCACCAGCACGACGGAGATGATCGGGCCGATCTCCAGAAGCTGCGACGGGACCAGGCCGATCCGATCGGTGGACGACGTCGAACCGCCGCCGGCGATGTTGACCGCGATCTGCCGCATCGGCCAGCCGTGGGTCGCCTGCCAGATCAGATTCGGTGCAGCCAGCGCGAGCGCGATCACCGCGGACACCAGCCACTTCGGGCCGGCCAGTGATCGTCTCGGCCCGATGATCATGATCGCGAGCAGGCAACAGGCGACGATGAATATCGCCATCATCCTGATCTCCATGGCGATCCCGGTGGCCAGACCGGCCAGCAGCCAGGGAGCCCATCGCCCGGTACGGACCGCCATGATCAACAACCACAGCGCGGTTGCGCTGACGGTCATGTCGAAGGTCAGTGTCGAGAAGAGGTGGCCGGCGGCGAGCACCAGTCCGGTGAGTGCGGTGGCGATCGAGGCGGCGACCTGATGACTCGGTCGTCCGCCGAGCTCGCGGGCGATCAGGCCGGCGACCAGGACGTACCCGGCGGCGAAGAGCGCCGGCAGGATCCGGAACGCCCAGAGCCGCCCGCCGACCAGCCAGTGCCAGCCGGCGGCCAGGTAGGGGACCAGCATCGGGTTGTCGGGCTGCGCCCAGCCAAGGTGGTGGCCGGACTCGATGAAGTAGAGCTCGTCGCGATGGAAGCCGTACCGGTTCGCCACCAGCAGCAGGAGCAGCACCACAGCGCCGGCCGCGAGATAGCTGCCGAGCGGTAGTCGTACGGTCTGGGCCGACCGAGCCACAACCGCAGCCTAGGACGCTGCGCCCGGCGGCGCGGTCAGTTCAGCAGATCGACCGGGATCCGGGCCGCGGCGGCCTCGTCCAGTAGCCACAGGGTCCGCTCGGTGCCGTGAGCCGCGCCGGCGGGTACCTGCTTGTTGCCGGTGACCGCCCAGCCGACAGCGTCGGCCTTGTCGGAGCCGGACACCGTGAACCAGACCTCGGCCGACCGGTTGATCACCCGGTGGGTGATGCTGATCCGCAGCGGCGGCGGTTTCGGCGCGTCCCGGACCGGAATCACCGGGGTGTCCGCCTCGGCCTGCAGAGAGACCTCGAAGGACGGGTGGTCGGGAAACACCGACGCGACGTGTCCGTCGGGACCGACGCCCAGCAGGCAGATGTCGAAAGCGGTGTTGCCGAGTTCAGCACCGTAGGCCAGCGCCGCCTCGTCCAGACTGATCTGCCCGTCGTCGGCCGGCATCGGATTGAGATTGGTGTCGGTCAGCGGCAGCGCCGGGACCAGCGCGGCGAGCGCCGCCTGATCGTTGCGATCATCCGAGTCGGCGGCGACGAAGCGTTCGTCGCCCCACCAGAGCGCGACCTTCGTCCAGTCGACCGGCGACGACGGGCCGTCGGCCGCGAGCCGCTGGTACGCCTTGGTCGCGATCCGTCCGCCGGTCAGCGCGATCTGCACCAGCCGGTCCGGTTGCTCGGCCTGCAGTTGCGCGATCCGGATGCTGAGCTGCTCCGCGATCGCCTCGGCGACCGCGTCCGCATCCGGATGCACCAGGTATTCGGTCCGGCCGGGCATCAGCGGGCGGCCTTCCTGGCCGTGGTCCTCTGGGCCGTGGTCCTCTGGGCCGTGGTCCTCTTCGCGGCAGGTGCTCTCTTGGCTGCCGTCTTCTTGGCTGCTGTCTTCTTGGCTGCTGTCTTCTTGGCGGGTGCTTTCTTGGCCGTCTTCTTCGCCGCCGTCTTCTTCGCCGCCGTCTTCTTCGCCGCCGTCTTGGTGGCGGGCTCGCGACGCGCCGTACGCCTGGCGGCCGCCCGCTGTGCGGAGGGGCCCTCGACCAGCCCGCCGGCGTCGTCGGCTACGGCCTGCGGAGCCCGCCGGGCCGGCCGATTACCGGCGGACCGGCGGAGGAAGGCCAGCAGCGTGGCCTCGTAGACCACGTCGTGGTCCATCCTGCGAAGCTCTTCCGCCACCAGATCGGCGGTGGTACGACGCTTCAGCGCGACCAGCCGGTTCGGCTGGCCGGGAATCGCGTACGAGGCCAGCAAGCCGTCCGGCCGAGTGATCGCGATGTCGCCGGCCGCGGTCGTCATCCGCACTGCGGTGATGCCCGGGCCGCTGCTGGTCGCCTGCTTCACCGTCAGCCGCAGCCGGTCCTCCAACCAGGCGACCAACAGGTCCGCGGACGGATTGCCCCGCTCGGACTCGACCACGGCGCCGGTGACCTTCGCCGGGAACTGATCGAGAGCAGCCGCCAGCAGGGTGCGCCAGGGCGTCAACCGGGTCCAGGACAGATCGGTGTCGCCGGGCGCGACGTGCTCGGCCCGACGGGCCAACTCGCGGCGAGGCTGCCGGCTCGCGGCGGCGTCGGTGATCCGCCGGTTGGACAGCTCGGCCAGGGACTGTGAGGCGACCCTGTTGGTCGCCACCGAGCCGGGCCACCAGACCACGACGGGTGAGTCCGGCAGTAGCAGCGGCCGGATCACCGAAGCCGGATGATCGGCCAGCGGTCCCCGCATGCGGACCACGACCACCTCACCGGAGGTGCCCTCACCGATCCTGACCTCGGCGTCCAGCGATGCGGTGTGCCGGCCGTTGCCGCTGACCACCAGCAGAATCCTGCTGGGATGCTCCCGGCCGGCCGCCATCGCGGCCTCCAGGGCGGCGGGATACTCATCCTCGTCGGAGACGATGATCAAGGTGAGCACCATCCCCGAGGCCGGGCTGCCGGCACTGCGCCGGGCATTCAGCAGCGCTGAGCTGATCTTGGCCGAGGTGGTGTCACTGAGCGTGATGATCATGAAGAAATCCTTTGTAGGGTGGGCTTTCTGCCCTGACGCCTTGCTCAGGGACCTTACGGACGACGCCAGGCGAAGCCGTCTCGCGCGAGCATCTCATCGGCACTGGCTGGGCCCCAGGTGCCGGCCTCGTAGTCCTCGGGAGGAGTGCCCAGCGATGCCCAGTAGTCCAGGATCGGGTCGAGGATCTGCCAGGACAGCTCGACCTCCTCGTGCTGGGGGAAGAGCGGCGGGTCGCCGAGCAGCACGTCCAGGATCAACCGCTCGTACGCCTCCGGCGAGGACTCGGTGAACGAGCCGCCGTAGGCGAAGTCCATGTTGACCTCGCGGATCTCCATCTGGGTGCCCGGCACCTTGGCGCCGAACCGCAGGGTCACGCCCTCGTCCGGCTGGATCCGCAGCACCAAGGCGTTGTAACCGAGCTCCGCGGTGTCGGTCTTGGCGAAGGGCAGGTGCGGTGCCTGCTTGAAGCCGAGGGCGATCTCGGTCACCCGGCGCGGCATCCGCTTGCCGGTCCGCAGGTAGAACGGAACGCCGGCCCAGCGCCGGTTGTCGATGTCGACCCGGATGGCGGCGTATGTCTCGGTCGTCGAGTCCGGCGGGATCCGAGGCTCGTCCAGGTAGCCGCCGACCTTCTCACCGCCGGCCCAGGCGGCCGCGTAGCGACCGCGGGCAGTGTAGAGATCCAGGCGCTCCGGCGGACGCGCCGCCGCGAGCACCTTCTGCTTCTCGGCCCGCAGCTGACGGGCCTCGAAGGAAGTCGGCTCCTCCATCGCAGTCAGCGCCAGCAACTGCAGCAGGTGGTTCTGGATCACGTCCCGGGCAGCGCCGATGCCGTCGAAGTAGCCGGCCCGGCCGCCGATGCCGATGTCCTCGGCCATGGTGATCTGCACGTGGTCGACGTAGTTGTTGTTCCACACCGGCTCGAACATCTGGTTGGCGAATCGCAGCGCCAACAGGTTCTGCACGGTCTCCTTGCCCAGGTAGTGATCGATCCGGAAGACCGAGCTGGACGGGAACGCGGTCGAAACCACCTCGTTGAGCTCCTGGGCCGACCGCAGGTCATGGCCGAACGGCTTCTCGATGACGACCCGGCTCCAGCTGCTGGTGGTCGTCTCCGACATGCCGTGGCTGCGCAGCTGACCGACGACGGCGGGGAACAGACCCGGCGGGATCGACAGGTAGAAGGCGTGGTTGCCGCCGGTGCCGCGGGCCTCGTCCAGCTCCTGGATGGTCTGCTTCAGGCGGTCGAAGGCGGCGTCGTCGTCGAGCTCGCCGGCGACGAAGCGGATGCCCTCGCTGAGCTGTTTCCACACCTCCTCGCGGAACGGTGTCCGGGCGTTGGCCTTGACCGCGTTGTGCACGACCTCGGCGAAGTCCTCGGTGGCCCAGTCCCTGCGGGCGAAGCCGACCAGCGCGAAGCCGGGCGGCAGCAGACCGCGGTTGGCCAGGTCGTAGATCGCCGGCATCAGCTTCTTGGTGGCGAGATCGCCGGTGACGCCGAACATCACCAGGGCACACGGGCCGGCGATCCTGGGGATCCGCCGGTCCATCGGGTCGCGCAACGGATTCGGGCGCGTCGTCTGAGTCACAGGAAAACCCTACTCAATTGACGAAGTGTCACGACACCCGACCGCGTGCCGGGCAGGCCGAAGAGCCCGCCAGTCAGGTCGTGGGGGAGCCGGCTGCTTCGTGGACCAGCTCGGCGATCTTCTTCTCCACCTGGGATGTCCAGCGGGTGATCGCGAAGGAGACCGGCCACATGTCGCCGTCGTCGAGGCGCGCCGGATCCTGGAATTCCAGGGTCGAGTACCGGGTGCCGAACTTGCCGCTGTTCTTGAAGGCGACCACGATCTTGTCCTCGGCATTGCTGTAGGCAGGCATCCCGTACCAGGTCCTCGGCGACAACTCCGGTGCGGCGTCGGTGATCGTGACGTGGACGCGTTCGGCAACCGCGCGGTCCTCGGGTGACATTTCGGCGATCTTGTCCAACACTGCCTGCAGCCCGTCGGCCCTCTTGCTGCCCTTCTTACCTTCGGCCCGCAGCTCCTCGGCACGAGCCTTCATGGCCGACCGTTCGGCCGCACTGAATCCGGTAGTCGTCGACACGGCTGAATCCCTTCTCTGACAGGACCCCACGGCTGTCAGGTCCATGCGCTCAGACTAGGTCGTCCGAATCGTGGAGGCTTCTCGATTCCTGATCGCGCGGACCTGAGCGACGAAACGCCCCGGATCAGCTCTCGCCGATGATCGTGGATCGCCTGAGGTAATCGCGTACGGCACGGAGCAGATCGGTCTCGCGGAAGGCCGGCCAGTAGGCGTCGCAGAAGAAGTAGTCTGCGTGACTTCCCTGCCAGAGCAGGAAATTCGAGGAGCGCTGCTCGCCACTGGTGCGGATGATGATGGCGGGAACCGGCAGATCGGGTTGGTAGAGGTGCCGGTCGATGTCGTCGGCCTCGAAGTTCCGGGCAAGATTCTCAAGGTCGGCGCCGGTCAGGGCCTCTTCGCGCAGGTAGCTGGTGAAGGCGTCGACGATCTCCTGCCGGCCGCCGTAGCCAACGGCCAGAGTGAGGTGGTAGCCGGAATCGACCGTCTCGGTCTCGGTACACAGGTCCTTCAGCGCGGTCGCCGTCGCCTGCGGAAGCACATCCGAGTTGCCCGCGACGTGCACCTGCCAGGACCGACCGGGCTGGGTCAGGAGCCGGGCGATGGTGTTCTCGATGATGTCCATCAGGGCGGCGACTTCGGCCGCCGCCCGCCTGGTCAGATTCTCGGTCGAGCAGATGAAGATCGTGACGTGGTGCACGGTCAGCCGCTGACACCATCGCAGAAAGTCCGCGATGTGCTCCGCGCCGATCTGGTGACCGACGCTCGGATTCGCGTAGCCCGCCTGCCGCGCCCAGCGGCGGTTGCCGTCGATGATCACGCCGATGTGGTCCGGCAGCCGTGCGCAGTCGCTCCCGGAGCGGGTGAGCTGCTTGCGCAGTCGGTGCGCGTAGACCCGCTCGGCACTCTGGCGCACAACCGACGCCGCCCTCGTCACGGGACGAGGGCGGCGTCGGTTCAGTCGTCGATGACTGGTCAGCGGGGTTGCCGATCAGCTGGCCGAAGCAGCCTTGAGCGCCGTGTCGACGGTCTCGACCAGCTCGCCCCACGACACGTCGAATTTCTCAACGCCCTCACGCTCGAGCGTCTCGATGACGTCCTCGTAGGAGATCCCCAGGCCGCGCAGGCTGTCGATGATCACATGTGCGTCAGCGGCCGTGCCGGTCACCTTGTCACCCTCGATCACACCATGATCAGCAACGGCGGCCATGGTCTTCTCCGGCATCGTGTTGACCGTGTTCGCCACGACCAGCTCGGTCACGTACAGGGTGTCCGGCAGATTCGGATCCTTGACCCCGGTGGAGGCCCACAACGGCCGCTGGACGTTGGCGCCCTTGGCCTCCAGCGCCTTCCAGCGATCGGAGGAGAACGCCTCCTCGTAGGCCTCGTAGGCCAGCCGGGCATTGGCGATCGCCGCCTTGCTGCGCAGCCCCTTGGCCTCCTCGGTGCCGATCTCGTCCAGCCGCTTGTCGTACTCGGTGTCCACCCGGGACACGAAGAACGAGGCCACCGACTGGATCTGCGACAGGTCGATGCCCTTCTCGGCCGCCTGCTCCAGACCGGTAAAATAGGCGTCCATCACGCCCTTGTAGCGGTCCAGACCGAAGATCAGCGTCACGTTCACGCTGATCCCCTCCGAAATCGCGGCGGTGATCGACGGCAGCCCCTCGAGCGTTGCCGGGATCTTGATCAATACGTTGGGGCGGTCGACCTTGGCCCACAGCTCCTTGGCCTGGGCGACCGTCGCGTCGGTGTCATGGGCAAGACCCGGCTCCACCTCGATCGAGACCCGGCCGTCGACGCCGCCGGTCGCCTTGTGGATGTCGGCGAACACGTCGCAGGCGTTGCGGACATCGGTGGTGGTGATCTCGCGGATCGCCTCGGCGGTGGACTTGCCCTCCGCGGCCAGCTCCTTGACCTGCTGGTCGTAGGCCGACCCCTTGCTCAGGGCGGCGGCGAAGATGGTCGGGTTGGTGGTCACACCAGTGACATGCCATTCGTCGACCAGCTTGACGAGATTGCCCGAGTCCAGTCGTTCCCGGGACAGGTCGTCGAGCCAGATCGATACGCCGGCATCCGCCAGCGCCTTCAGTGCTTCAGACATCGTTACCTCTCTTGCCTGTCAGATGATCATCTCTCAACTGATCGTCACGCCGGGCTCGTCGACGTGGTCGCCGGTGTTCGACGGGCCACTGGTCGACGGGTGGACCGGATTGCCGCCCTCGGCGGCAGCGGCGATGCTTTCCTTTGCGGCTGCGACGACGGACTCCGGCGTGAAGCCGAACTCCTTGAACAGCGTCCCCGCGGACGCCGAGGCGCCGAAGTGTTCCAGGCTGACCGCGCGCCCCGCATCACCCAGGATGCCGCGCCAGCTGAGAGCGATACCGGCCTCGACGCTGACCCGGGCCCTGACGCCCTTCGGCAGCACCGACTCGCGGTAGGCCTCGTCCTGCTCGAAGAACCACTCGAACGACGGCATCGAGACCACCCGGGCCTTGACGCCCTCAGCAGCCAGCGCCTCCTGGGCCTTCACTGCCAACTGAACCTCCGAACCGGTGCCGATCAGGAGCACATCCGGATCGCCGTCACTGTCCTTGAGGACGTACGCGCCCTTGGCGACGCTCTCGGCGGCCCCGTACCCATCGGTGTCGCGTGGGAACGTCGGCAGGTTCTGCCGGGACAGGATCAGGGCGGCCGGGCGATCGGTCTTGTTGAGCAGTGTCTTCCAGGCGACGGCGGTCTCGTTGGCGTCGGCGGGCCGGATCACGTCCAGACCGGGGATGGCGCGCAGCGCGGTCAGGTGCTCGATCGGCTGGTGGGTCGGGCCGTCCTCGCCGAGGCCGATCGAGTCGTGGGTCCAGACGTAGGTGACGGGCAGCCGCATCAGGGCGGCCAGCCGGACGCTGGGCCGCATGTAGTCGCTGAAGGTCAGGAAGGTGCCGCCGTAGACGCGGGTGCCGCCGTGCACGGCGATGCCGTTCATGATCGCGCCCATGCCGTGCTCGCGGATGCCGAAGTGCAGCACCCGGCCGTACGGATTGCCCTGGAACATCTTCGACTGACGCTCGGTCGGCAGGAAGCTCGGCTCACCCTTCGGGGTGGTGTTGTTGGAACCGGCCAGGTCGGCCGAACCGCCCCACAACTCCGGCAGCTTCGGTGCCAGCGCGGTGAGCACGTCGCCGGAGGCGGCACGGGTGGCCACGCCCTTCTCGTCGGCCGGCCAGGACGGCAGAGCCTCTTCCCAGCCCGGGGTCAGCTCGCGCTTGGTCAGCCGCTCGTAGAAGGCGTACGCCTCCGGGTTGGCCGAGGCCCAGGCGTCGAAGCCCTGCTGCCATTCGGCCCGGGCCTGCTTGCCCCGCTCCTGCAGTTCGCGGGTGTGGGCGATGACCTCGGGCGCGACCTCGAAATTCTTCTCCGGGTCGAAGCCGAGCACGCCCTTCAGCCCGGCGACCTCCTCGGCACCCAGTGCCGAGCCGTGTGCGGAGCCGCTGTTCTGCTTGCCCGGCGACGGCCAGGCGATGACGGTCCGCAGGTCGATGAAGCTCGGCTGGTCGGTGACCTCACGGGCGGCCCGGATCGCGTCCAGGAGAGCCTTGACATTCTCGGTGTAGGCGGTGCCGTCGTTGGTCCAGTCGACAGTCTGCACGTGCCAGCCGTAGGCGGCGTAGCGGGCGGCGGTGTCCTCGCTGAGCGCGATCGAGGTGTCGTCCTCGATGGAGATCCGGTTGTTGTCGTAGATCAGCGTCAGGTTGCCCAGCTTCTGGGTGCCGGCCAGCGAGGAGGCCTCGGAGGAGACGCCTTCCTGAATGTCGCCGTCCGAGCAGATCGAGTAGATCTGGTGGTCGAAGGGCGAGGTGCCCGGTGCGGCGTCGGGATCGAGCAGGCCGCGCTCGCGGCGGGCCGCCATCGCCATCCCGACCGCGTTGCCGATGCCCTGGCCGAGCGGCCCGGTGGTCACTTCGACGCCGTCGGTATGCCCGTACTCCGGGTGGCCGGGAGTCTTCGAGCCCCAGGTCCGCAACGCCTCCAGGTCCTCCAGTTCGAGGCCGAAACCGCCGAGGTAGAGCTGGATGTAGAGCGTCAGGCAGGAATGGCCTGCGCTGAGCACGAACCGGTCACGGCCGACCCAGTGGGTGTCGGACGGATCGTGGCGCATGACCTTCTGGAAGAGCAGGTAGGCCAGCGGGGCCAGGCTGATCGCCGTGCCCGGGTGACCGTTGCCGGTCTTCTGCACCGCGTCGGCGGCCAGCACCCGTACGGTGTCCACCGCGCGAGAATCGAGATCGGACCATCCCTGGGGTAGGAGATTCGGATCGGAGAATGTCGTCTTGGTCACAGCGAGCTCAGATTCCTTCCGCAAAATGGGGGCCAAACGCCTACGAGCCTATCGCCCGCAGGTAGCCGGAGAAAGACGGCGGGTTACGGGTCTACACTGACCAAGCGCAATACGTACGACACTGTGTAGGAGATCGGGCGTGACGAGTCCGCACGTGACCACTCCGGCGGTGGCCGGCCCCCGGGAGGACGGCACCGACGGAAAGGGCGTCGACCCACGATCCCGGCTCCGGGACGTGGTCAGCGCCTACATCGCGCTGACCAAACCCCGGATCATCGAGTTGTTGCTGGTGACGACGGTGCCGGCGATGTTCCTGGCGGCAGGCGGTGTGCCCCGGCTGATGCTGGTGCTCTACACGCTGGTCGGTGGCATCTTCGCCGCCGGCAGTGCGAATGTCTTCAACTGCGTCCTGGACCGCGACATCGACGAGCGGATGCGCCGGACCCGCCGGCGGCCGCTGCCGCGACATGCGGTCAGCTGGCGGACAGCGATGATCTTCGGTGCCGTGCTCGGAGTGCTTTCCCTGCTCTGGTTCGGTTTCCTGGTCAACTGGCTCTCGGCGTTCCTGGCCCTGGGCGCCAACGCGTTCTACGTGTTGATCTACACGATGATCTTGAAGCGGCACACATCGCAGAACATCGTCTGGGGTGGTATCGCCGGTTGTTTCCCGCCCTTGATCGGCTGGACCTCGGTCACCGATTCGCTCTCCTGGGCACCCTTCGTGTTGTTCTTGATCGTCTTCTTCTGGACGCCGCCGCACACCTGGGCGTTGGCGATGCGCTATCGCGAGGACTATGCAGCCGCCGACGTGCCGATGCTGCCGGTGATCAAGCCGCCGGTCTTCGTCGCGAACCGGATCCTGGTGTATTCGGTGCTGACCGTCGCGACCTCGCTGGCACTCTGGCCGATCGCGCACACCGGCTGGCTGTATCCGATCGTTGCAGCGGTCTGCGGCGGGGCGTTGATCGTCGAATCGGTGCAGTTGTTGCGGCGGGCCCGGGCCGGCCTGAACGACGCGCTGATGAAGCCGATGCGGCTGTTCCACTGGTCGAATTCGTACCTGGCGCTGATCTTCGTCGCCGCCGCTGTCGACCCGCTCCTGCACTGATGGTGCACTGATCTCGGCGATCTTCCGGGCGATCTTCCGGGTCTTGTCGGCGGGGGCTACTGGCCGACCGCGGGCTGGTACGGGATAATCCGGGAATCAGCCCTCACGGGAAGGCACCCGGTGGTTCATTCGATCGAACTGCTGCTGGACGACGAATCCGAAGCAGCAATCAAGCGGCAATGGCGGATGCTGGCCGACGCCGGCCTGCCCAGCGAGCACCGCGCACCGTCCGGCGCCTCGCGGCGCCCGCACATCACCATGATCGCTTGTGAACAGATCCCGGTGCCGACCGCGCTCGGCCTCGGTCCGACCCTGTCGGACGCGCTACCGCTGCCCGTGATCGTCGGCGCGCCGATGATCTTCGGGATCCCGAAGGTCGGCCGTCCGGGACTGATCCTGGTCCGCCAGGTGGTGGCCACGGTCGAGTTGCTGCAGTTGCAGCAGAAGGTGTTCGCGGCCTGCCCGCCGCCCGTCGAGCACCGGTTCGGGCCCGGCTTCTGGGCGCCGCACGTGACGCTGGCGCGCCGGCTCAGACCTGATCAGGTGCCGGCGGCGCTGCAGCTGCTGGCGCGGAGCGGGGCATCGGTCGGGACCCCGCGGGAACTGGCCGGGAAGGTGTCGGGGGCCCGGCACTGGCTGGGTGATGTGAAGCAGGCTCGGAATCTGCTCTGAGCGCTGAGCTCTCCCGGTCTGAGCTCTCCCGGTCTGAGCTCTCCCGGTCTGAGCTCTCCCGGTCTAGGCGGACCGAGCAGAGCAGATTGGACGCCAGCGCCATCGTCCCGGCGGCGCCGAGCATGTGGACGGCGACCAGACCGATCGGCAGGTTGCTGTAGTACTGGACGAAGCCGACGATCGCCTGCGCGACCTCGATCAACAACAGGTAGACCGTGGCCCGGTTCCGGATCAGGATCAGGCAGCCGATGGTGGCGGCGACCAGGAGATACACCGCGCCGGCGTGCAGGTGGCTGACATCGGCCGGATTCAGGCCCGTGCGCCGGGCGTGCACGTCGCCGGCATGGGGACCGGAGCCGGTCACGATGGTGCCGAGGCAGACGACCAGCCAGGCCAGTCCGAAGGTGATCACCGACAACACTCGGGTGCGCCGGCCGACCGGACGCGCCGGTGCGGGCCAGGTGAGCCGGAGCAGCCATACCGACAGCGCGACCAGGACCATCGAGTCCAGCGTGTGCAGGGCCACGACGTACGGATTCAGGTGGGTGCGGACGGTGATCCCACCGATCACACCCTGGAAGGGGATTCCGAAACCGAGGGCGAAGGTCAACCACCGCAGCTTGCGATCGCGGCCGCGGTTCCCGCTGTGATGCAGCAGAGCGGCGATGAAGGTCAGCGCCGCGTTGATCATCAGCACGAAGGTCAGCATCCGGTTGCTGAATTCGATCGCCCCGTGCACACCCAGAGCCGAGTGCGGGGTGTACGAGCCCGGTGTGCACTGCGGCCAGGTCGGACAGCCGAGACCGGAGTCGGTCAGCCGGACCAGCCCACCGGTGACGATGATCAAGATGTTCAGCACCAGCGACGAGACTGCAAACCACCGCAGCCTCGACCCCAATACGGAGACGTTCAGCCGACCCATCGAAACACCTTCCTTGCAAGGACGATCAGCAGGCCGGCCCAGATCGCGAGGACGAGTAGCGGCCAGCCGTCGATGATGCCGATCGAGGCCTGCCGCAGCTCTTCGCCCAGGGCACCCGTCGGCAGCAACCGGACGACCAGCTCCAACGGGCCGGGGAATCGCGACGCCGGGATCACCAGGCCACCGGCGATCAACAACACGACGTAGATCACATTCGCCAGCGCAAGCGTCGCCTCGGCCCGCAGGCGACCGGCCAGGATCAGGGCGAAGGAGACGAAGGCGGTGATCGCCAGCAGGACCGCGACGACTGCCAGACCTGTTGTTGCGGCGGAGAAGTGCGGCCGCCAGCCGATCGCCAGACCGACCGCGGAAAGGATGATCAACTGCCCGATCACGATGATCATCACCGCTGATGCCTTGCCGGTGATCAGCCCGGTGCGGCCCAGCGGCGTTGCAGCCAGCCGCTCCAGGACGCCGTACCGGCGCTCGAAACCGGTGGCGATGGCGACCGATGTGAAGGCCGACGACCAGACGGCGAGTGCCAGCACCGAGGCGGCGAGTTGATCACCGAAGAGGTCGGAGTCCAGGAACCGGGCGGCGACCATGATCGCGATCGGGATGATCAACGCCAGCAGCAGCTGTTCGCCGTTGCGGACCAGCAATCTGGCCTCGGTCAGACCGTGACTGATCACCCGCCGGCTCGCCGGCGCGGCGCCCGGGGCAGGGGAGAAGTCCAGACCGGTTGCGGTGGATTGGCTCATGCGATGCTCGCGTGGGTGTTGGCCAGGAAGACGTCCTCCAGGCTCTCGCCGCCGGCGGTGAGCTCAGCGACGGTGCCGGTGATCGACACCCGGCCGCGGTCGACGATGTGGATCCGGTCGGACAGGGCTGCCGCCTCCTCCATGGCATGGGTGGTGAGCACGATGCTGACTCCCGCCGCACCGAGTTCGGTGAGCAGTTCCCAGGTCGCGCGCCGCGCATGTGGGTCCATGCCGGCGGTCGGCTCGTCCAGGAAGACCAGTTCCGGTCGGCCGATCAGCGCTCCGGCCAGGTTGACCGCTTGTTGTTGGCCGCCGGACAGCCGCCGGTAGGTGGTCCGGGCCAGGGCGTGCAGGCCGAGTCGGTCCGCGAGTGCGTCGACATCGAGCGGGTGGGCGTACAGCGAGGCGAGGTAGTGCAGGAGTTCCAGCGGCCGGATCCCGGTCCAGGCACCGGTGCTCTGCGGCATCATCCCGATCCGGGCCGCCGTCTCGGCACTGCCCGGCTGCCGGCCGAGGACCAGGACCGAGCCGCTGGTGGGACGGATCAGACCGGCACAGACCCGCATCAGGGTGGTCTTGCCGGCACCGTTCGGCCCGAGCACCGCGGTCAGCTCGCCGGCTGCGGCCTCCAGCGTGAGATCGTCGAGCACCGTACGTCCCGAGAAAGCGACGCCGAGGCCGCTGACCAGCAGCGCGGGAGATGACACCCGAAGAGTGTACGGCGATCCGCACGCTCTACTACAAACGGTCGTACAGGAGTCGTTGACAGGGCGCCCGGATACCGCAATGATCACGGTGGCGCTGACCGGCGCCGAGCCTCAGAGTGACCTGCCCCAGCCGGGTCCTCGTAGGGGTGAAGGGGGAGCTGCCCTCAAGGTCTCATACCAACCCAGGCCTGTACCGAGTGCCGTGAGTTGCTGGGGGACGATGGCACGTCGAGGAAGGCTTGTCATGACCAAAGACGGAAGCTTCAAGCGCGCCGTACGCCAGCGGGCCCGGGACACCGGGCAACGGTACTCCCAGGCTCGTGCCGATCTCCAGACCGCTCGGCGGCAGGAGTTCACTACCACGCGACCGTTCGACCGCGACGACCTGAAGGACCATCTCGAGGCCACGTACAAGATCAATATCGCGGCGCTGGCGCCGATCGACGACGACCCGAAGACCCGCCCCCGAGGATCCTGGCCGGGGCACTACGCCTCGACATTGTTCGTGCGGCGTGCCGACGGCGAGCCGTGGATCGCCCGAGTCTTCAGCTCGGCTGCCGACACGGTCGGTCGGGTAGAGGGTGACGCCGAGATCCTGCGATTCCTTGCTGGGCACGGTTATCCGGCGGAGCGGGTCGCCACGGACCAGCCGGTCTCGGTGCTGGACGGCAAGGGCGTGATCGTCACCCAGTACATCCAGGGCGGTCGGCCGGCAGATGATCATGCGGTCGTGTCGAGGGAGCTGGGCGGACTGCTCGGTCGACTGCACTCCCTGCCGTCCGGAGGCGGCGCGGTAGCGCGGGACGGCGGGGCCGAGGAGACCGACGGCGGCTTTCACGTCGGTCGGCCGAAGCAGGATCTTGCGGCGGCGATGAGCTTTCTGGTCAGCGTCGAAGACGAGCTCGGTCCAGAGTCCCGGGAAAGGTTCGAGTGGCTGCGAGCGAGGGTCGAAGAGGCCGACGACGCTGAAGGACTGCCCGAGGCACTGACCCACAGCAACTTCCACTACTGGTCGGCTGTCGGATGCCCCGGCGATCTCGCCATTGTCGGTTGGGCGGGCTCCGGGCGGGGTCCACGATTGCCTGCACTCGCCTGGCTGCTGCGCACAGCCGGGGAAGCCGGACCTGAACATCCCGAATTCGTGGAGGCAGTCCTCGACGGCTACACCGAACACATCCAGCTCACCACCGAAGAGCTGGAAAGACTCCCCGCGATCCTGAATCTGAAGTCGCTCTGGCTGGCCTGTCTGGAGTTCCGGATGTCGGTCCGCAACGGCACCGAGCCCGGGACCGGGTGGCGACATCCGGAGAGCTTCGAGTACGCCGCCCGCCTCGCGGATCTGGTCATCGCCAGGCTCGGCCGCTGACCTGGCCTCGGGCCAGACGTCGCAGGGCCGCAGGTGTCGCCCGCGGGAGCGCACTCACTCGAAGGGGTTGCGCACCACGACGCCGTCGTAGTCCTGTCCGGAACTGAGATCCTCAGACAGCACCTCCGTGCATTTGGCGGTGCGCGCAGCTTCAATGATCGCCGCATCCCAATATGAGATCTGATAACGCTCACGCGTGGCGAGTGCCGAGCTGACGATCTTGGTGGTCACTGGCTCGATCGGGAACCGGCCCAGAGACTCGATCATCGCCACGGCGTCGGCGTGCGAAAGGGCCCCTTCGCGAGAGGTGCGCGTCGTCTGGACATAGAACTCGCCCAGCACCTGGGCCGATAGCGCGAGATCTGTGGCGCGAAGTATCTCGCGCGCTTTGTCTCGCTTCGCCGTCTCGGCTCGCGCAGTGGACACCGCGTAGAGAACGACATTCGTGTCAACGAAGCGCGGCACGGTCGTGAACCTCATCACGGCTGAGCCGATCGGATGCGCTGAAACCTTCTACGCGTTCGAAAACCTGCTCTTGCAGCGCACGGAGTCGGTCGAACTCACTGTCCTGGCTCGACAGGCTGCGCAGATAGTCGGCAACGAGAGCGCTGACTGAGCGACCCTGTTCGGCTGCCTTGATCCGCGCGTCTCGATAGACATCGTCGGGCACTGACACGGTCACGTTCTTCACAGTCTCACAGTATCACTGCATCACAGTTCTCGGACCGCTCCGGCTCCAGCGCATCGCCGCGGAAGTAGTCCGGAGTCGCGTCATCGTCAGCCTCGAGTTTCCAGCCATCCTTGTTGCAGGGCGGCGGCGATGAAGCCCTCGACGTGGAACGCTGCTCCATCGAGGTCGTTGCGACTGTCGTTGAAGAGCGCGTTGCCGAGCCGGGGCAGTCCTCCCCAGAGCTGCCAGCCGACATCCCGGACCGGGTCCGACAAGTCGATGTGGTCCCAGTCCAGCAGGTACGGCGTGCCGTCGCTGATCACATAATTGTGAATATGCGGGTCGGGGTGCACCGGTTGCATCGGCCAACTCGGGATGTGCGGCGCCTGGTCCCGCCATGATCGGAAGGCAGCCTCGAACTCTGCGCTCCGGAGTTCAGGACAGTGTCGATCCGAGCGCTCGAGATCCCGCTCGACCAGCGACCGGGCTGCTGGCACATCCAGGCGCCAGAAGACAGGTCCGGCTACCACGAGCGCGGCCAGTTCGCTGTCGTTGAGGTAGCTGGTGATCATGTCCGCCCACCTCGCCCGATGGCTCAGCCACCAGACATGATCAGGATGCGGCCCGGTGACAGCACGCTGGATCAGGTACGCGACTCCGTCGGCTTGACCGAGCGCGATGATCTCGGGCGTGACACCCAGATCGGACAGTCGCTGCATGACTGTCGCCGGAGTCTCGGTGAGCTTGATGGCGACCGCGCGGTCGGCCTGATGCGCCAGCCGGGTCGCCTCCATGGTGCCGAGCGCGTCCGAGAGTTGCCAGTCGCCGCCAAGATCACGACGGAGAATCTCGGCGGCCAGGTCTTCGGACAGTCTGTCGGAAACCATGCTCGAACTATCGCCGGGGGAGGGCCCGTGGTCGAGTCAATTACCAATAGTGAGCATTCTGGCCGTCTCGATCGTGGAAAGGGTCGATTACGAGGGGGCGGTTTCAAGTGGTCGGCGCAACAGTGAGTAGTTGGTTGAGTGTTTCAGCTGGGGTGGCGAAGCTCAAGATCTTGCGGGGTCGGGTGTTGAGGAGTCGTTCGGCCTCGGCGACCGCGTCGTCGGTGACCTGGGTGAAGTCGGTGCCCTTGGGGAAGAACTCGCGGATGAGTCCGTTGCCGTTCTCGTTGGTCGGCCGTTGCCAGGGCGAGTGCGGGTCGCAGAAGAACACCGGGCAGTCGGAGGCGACGCTGAACTGGGCGTGGTCGGCCATCTCCACGCCCTGGTCCCAGGTCAGCGACCGCCACAGGCTGGTCGGCAGCCGAGCGGCCATCTGACTCAGCCGGTCGGTCACGGTGGTGGTGTCGTGGACCTCGATCCGGCTGATCAGGCAGAACCGGGTGGTCCGCTCGAACAGGGTGATCAGCGCCGAGCGGAGATCACCGCCGATGATCAGGTCACCTTCCCAATGTCCGGCCACCGCCCGGTCGTCGGCCTCGGCCGGTCGGGCGGTGATGGTGGCATTCCCGATCCAGGACCGGTTGGTCCGGGCCGGCAGCTTCGATCGTGGCCGTCGGGAGGTCCGCCCGGACCGCAATGCCTTCTCCACGGTCAGCTCGTGCCGCAACGCCCCGGCGCCCTGGACGTAGAGGGCCTGGTAGATCGTCTCGTGACTCACCTGCATATCGTCCATGTCAGCGCGGCCGACGAACTCTCGCCGTAACCGGCCGGCGATCTGTTCGGGGGACTGCCGGTCGTTCAGCCGGGTCTTCACCTCCTCCCACAAGGGTGTCCCGGGCCGGATCTTGCATGGTTTGGGACGGCGGCGACGTTCGTCGGCTCGCTGTTGAGCGACCTTGCATCGATAGCGGCCCTCGACACTGCCGGCATTGACCTCACGTTTGACCGTGGACCGGTGAACTCCCAGCTCCCGGGCGATCTGGGAGTGGATGCGTTTCTCCCGGATCCGGATCCCGATCAAGATTCGAGCCGAATACGTCAGATGCCCGGCCGCGTCGAGATAATCGCCATCGGGCGGCTGCCTCGGATGATGAAAGACCCGTGACATCGGTGAGCGTCGTCGCTCGCTCGGCCCGGCAATCCCACCGATCCGGCCCATCTGCAATGGCATGCCCGCGACTCTGGTCTATCGCCACACGCTGGTGAAGGACGTCCCGACCCGACGCGCCGCCTCCAAACAAGATTCCCCCGAAGCCACCAAATCCAATGCCCGAGCCCGCACTCCAGCGTCATATCCCACAACAACCTCCAACAACGGTTGTTGCGTCGACCACCTGAGCTCACCGGGTGAACGGGCGTCGAGACCGCCAAAGTACTCACCGGCACGGGGACATCGGCCATGATGGGTGCCATGGACCTGCCCGTGATGCCACCGGTCTCGCCGATGCTGGCGAAGTCGGTCAAGACGATCCCGACCGGTGACCTGAGCTATGAGCCCAAGTGGGACGGCTTCCGGTCGATCATCTTCAAGGACGGCGACGAGATCGAGATCGGCAGCCGCAATGAGCGGCCGATGACCCGCTACTTCCCCGAGATGGTGGCCGCCTTCCGCGAACTGCTCCCGGACAGGTGTGTGCTGGACGGCGAGTTGATCTTGATCGCGGCATCGGGCGATCGACTCGACTTCGACCAACTGCAGCAACGGATCCACCCGGCGGCCAGCCGGGTCACGATGTTGTCGGAGACCACGCCGGCCCGGTTCGTCGCCTTCGATCTGCTCGCGCTCTCCGACGTCGACTACAGCTCCCGTCCGTTCGCCGAGCGCCGCGCGACGTTGGAGTCGATCTTGGCCGAGGTGCCCGAGCCGGTCCATCTGACACCGGCCACCACCGATCCCGCGATCGCCGAGCAGTGGTTCACCGAATTCGAGGGCGCCGGCCTGGACGGGGTGGTCGCCAAGCCGCGGCAGTTGGCGTACCAGCAGGACAAGCGGGTGATGTTCAAGATCAAACACGAACGCACCGCCGACTGCGTCGTCGCCGGCTACCGGACGCACAAGAGCGGCCCGGACGCGATCGGCTCCCTGCTGCTCGGTCTGTACGACTCCGACGGCCGCTACGGCGAGCCGGGCAGCCTGTTGTCGGTCGGAGTGATCGGCGCCCTTTCTGCGGTCCGGCGGAAAGAGCTCTTCACCGAGTTGCAGCCGTGGGTGACCAGCTTCGACGATCATCCGTGGGACTGGGCCAAACAGCTGGAGGGCAACCGCACCCCGCGCAACGCGGAGGGCAGCAGATGGAGCGCCGGCAAAGACCTGTCCTTCACCCCGCTGCGTCCCGAGCGCGTCGTCGAGGTCCGCTACGAACACATGGAGGGCAACCGGTTCCGGCACACCGCCCAGTTCAACCGCTGGCGTCCCGATCGGACTCCGGAGTCCTGCACCTACGAGCAGCTCGACGAGCCGGTCAACTTCGATCTTGGCGACATCCTCGCCGGTTGATCACAGCCGGGTGTGCAGCCACGGGCTGACCGGATCGGAATTCAGCTGCCTGATCACCGGGCCGTGCTCGGCGAACGAACCCGCGATCTGTCCGTAGTCGGTGTTGTAGGCCAGCCAGAAGGCCCGGCCGAGCAGAAACGCTTGACCGTATTCGAGCCAGTCCAGATGGGCGCCGCGAGCCCGCAACAGCGCTGCTTCCAGATACGCCCAGGACTCGCCCTCGCTGAGCCGTCCGATCGAGAAGGAGTTGCGGACCATGTTGGCCAGCCGGGCGATGTCCCAGGCGACGATCGACCGCGGAGCGGGGAACGGCAGCAACCGCGCGTCCGGACCGTGCAGCACCGGCGCCCACCGTTCGGCGATCGCCGGCGTCTCGGCCATCCGCTCGTACAGCGGCGCATGCATGCCGGCGAGCAGTTGGTCCAGCGTCTCCAGCGTCTCATTGCGATCATTGACGCCCCACCAGTCCCGCATCCCCTGCACGGTGCTGCACTGCGCATCGGTGTGCCGCCCGTGGTCGTGGCTGGCCAATTGATCGGCCGGTGCCGAGGAGTGCGCCGTGTACGGCGCCGCGAGCGCCAGCATGGCGAGATTGACCGGCGGCAGCTGATTGCCCGTCCAGATGGCGAGTTGGCTCACCGGCGCAGGGTAGCGGCGCGCAGGTCCGACACGACCGCTGCGACCCGGCGGCGCTCGGCCGAATTCAGCAGCGCGGTGAGGGTGCCGCCGTGCAACTGGTCCAGATAGTCGTAGAGGTCGATCAGGGCGTCACCGAGTCCGGCCTGCCAGTCGCCGGCGCGGGCCAGTCGGTCTGCCAGCTGACGACCCTGCGCCAGCGTTACAGCCGCGTTGACAGGCTGGTCGAGACGACGGGGGTCTCCGTGATCCTGCCTGCTCCGATCGGCTCGGGCCGAGTTGATCATCGAGTTGACCATCGACGTCACCCGCGCCCGGTCCGGGGCAGCCAGCAGCCGGTCGAATCCGGGTGGGCCGTACAGCTGGTCGAGATACGCGCAGAGCGCTCCGAACAGCTCGACGCCGTCGGCCGCGTCAGCACTGTCGGCCAGCCGGCGCAGTTGCCGCAGCCGGTCGCGTGTCCGCAGGATCGGCTCCGCTGCGTGTGAGTCCGGATCGTCAGCCACGGCCGGCACCTCGCGTCCGCGAGCCGGCGGCAGGCGTACGCCTCCTGGCGGCAGCCGCCTCGGGTACCGCACTTGCAGCGCGCCCCGGCTTCGGGGCGCGCCCAGGTCTCGCCGTGCCGCCGGGTCTGCCTGCGGGTGTTGTCGTCTGCGACCGGTTGGGTCGTTCCGTCGATCGGGTGGCTCGCTCGGCCGCCGGTGCGGGTGAGGGTGCAGCTGCAGGCGCGATGGTGGCGGTCACCCAGTGCTGGAAGCCGGGATCGCCGATGGTCAGTTTGTCGCCGGTGCGCCGCAAGATCCCGGAGTCGACCAGGCTTGCGATGAGGCGCCCGCGCTCGACCAGCTCCTGCGGCCCGGACGGGATCGGCGGCTGGCCGGATGCGGCTTCGCGGGGCTGATCGATCGCGGACAGCACGATCACCCGGGCATCGTCGGACAGCCGGGACCAGCCGGCCCGATAGGCCCACTGATCGGCATCGCGGACGGCTCTGATCGTTTCCTCGGCGACGGCCCGGTTTACGCCGCGAGCCGGGTCCGCCAGGGTCGCGGCACGTCCGGCCAACGACCTCAGGTGGCCAGGATCTCCGTTGGCCTCGTGCACCAGCCGGGTCACCGCATCGGCCTGCACCGCCGCACCCTGCCGGTGCAGGTCGGCAACCAGTGCCGCCTTGAGCTCGGCCTCCGGGATCGGTGAGCACTCACGGATGTCGTAGCGGTCTGCGATCTTGGTGGGGTCGACCGCCGAACCGGTGCTGAGCAACGCGTCGACCGCCGGAGCGGAGGCGCCCACGACCAACTGGCCCGGCCCGCCGCCGGTCGCCAGATGGTCGGCCAGCTCGGCCACGGCCTTCAGGTCGGACTGCTTGGCCGGGTCCAGGTTGTCGATCGCCAGCAGCAGCTTCTTGTTCTGTTTCTCGGCCACAGCCGTCAGTCGCTCGGTCAGATCGGTGAGCGTCGGACGGGCTGGGGCCTCCCACCAGGAGATCGCCTTGCGCAGCAGCGGTCCCAGGGCCGCGGCCGCCTTCTCGGCCCATTTGAAGCGGTCGCCGAGCACGTTGTCCACCACCCGGCCGAGGTCGCGGAGCACCCGGTCGCCGTTCGTCGTGGCGGCGAGGTCGTCGAACTGGTCGTTGACCGCGCGGGCCAGCCGCTTCTCCAGCGGCTCGCGCGAGCCCGCGTCGATCGTCAGAACGAGATCACCGTTGTCCCGTGCGGCATCGACCGCCTTGCCGACGGCGTACGTCTTGCCCATCCCCGGAGGCCCGGTGAAGATCACCGTCGGCGCCGAAGCCGGCCGGTTCTGCAGATAGATCGAACGGCCGGAGCCGTCGGTCCTGTTGATGATGTAGTCGTCCACGTCTGCCCCCTCGAGTTGCCTCCGAGACGCCTGCCCGCCCGTCCGGCGGCAGGTCCTGGGTGAGCGTAGGCAGATCCTCAGGGCGTCGTGTTGCGGTTGTCCACAGGGGCCGCGACTCCGGACTCGGTCGGCCGGATCGGTGGCGAGGCCACGCCCGCCTACGATGTGATGCATCCAACGGCCGGGTTAGGCGGGCCTTGCTTGAAGCGGCCGGGTGAATAAGGGCACACTGGCGTTGTGAAAAACCCGGTGCAGGCTCCGACCGACATCGCGAAGGGCGATGCCGGCTCCGAAGACGCCTCGACCCGGCAGCGCGTCGCGCAATCCATTCTCGAACACGGTCCGTCGACGGCCGCCGATCTCGCCAGCCGGCTCGGCCTGACCGCCGCGGCCATCCGGCGGCATCTTGACGGCCTCACCGATCGCGGCCTGGTCACCTCCCGCGAGCAGCGCGTCTACGGCGCCCGTGGTCGCGGTCGCCCCGCAAAGGTGTTCCAGCTGACCGACGCGGGCCGGGCGGACTTCTACCAGGCCTACGACAAACTGGCGATCGCTGCGATGCAGGCGCTGGTGCGGGCCGGCGGCGCAACCGCGGTCGAGGAGTTGGCCCGCAGCCGGATGGCCGACGTCGAGGCCCGCTACCGCAGCATCCGCGCCGGTGATGGTGGGGGCGGCGATGATGGGGGCGGTGATGAAGGGGATGACGCAGGGGAGACCGCCGGGCTGACCCCCGCCCAGGCGCTGGCCAAGGCCCTGTCCGATGAGGGTTACGTCGCCGGCACCCAGCCGGCGGTCGCGGGCGAGCAGGTGTGCCAGCACCATTGCCCGGTCGCGCACGTGGCCGAGCAGTTCCCGCAGCTGTGCGAGATCGAGACCGAGACCTTCTCCAAACTGCTGGGTGTGCACGTCCAGCGGCTGGCGACCATCGCCCACGGCGACGGCGTCTGCACGACCCACGTTCCGTACGACCCCGAACTCGTCAAACAGCGGCTGAAGAAACCGACATCAACGGAAGGCAACTGAGATATGACCCAGGTCCAAGATCCCCAGACCCAGCAGTCCGGGACGACCAAGATCGCCGGTACGGGTGAGACCCAGGACCAGCACCTGGACGCCCTGGGACGCTACCGGTTCGGTTGGGCGGACTCCGACGAAGCGGGTGCCCTGGCCCAGCGTGGCCTGAACCCCGATGTCGTCAGCAATATCTCCGCCCTCAAGAACGAGCCGGAGTGGATGACCCAGCGGCGGCTGAAGGCGCTCAGGCTCTTCGAGCGCAAGCCGATGCCGCAGTGGGGCGCCGATCTGTCCGGTATCGACTTCGACAACATCAAGTACTTCGTCCGGTCGACCGAGAAGCAGGCCGAGAGCTGGGAAGAGCTTCCGGAGGACATCCGCAACACCTACGACCGGCTCGGGATCCCCGAGGCGGAGAAGGCACGGCTGGTCGCCGGTGTCGCCGCCCAGTACGAGTCCGAGGTCGTCTACCACAAGATCAACGACGAGCTCGAGAAGCAGGGCGTGATCTTCCTCGACACCGACACCGCGCTCAAGGAGCACCCGGAGCTCTTCGAGGAGTACTTCGGGACCGTGATCCCGGCAGGCGACAACAAGTTCGCCTCGCTGAACACCGCGGTCTGGTCCGGCGGCTCCTTCATCTACGTCCCGAAGGGCGTGCACGTCTCGATCCCGCTGCAGGCCTACTTCCGGATCAACACCGAGAACATGGGCCAGTTCGAGCGCACCCTGATCATCGTCGACGAGGACGCCTATGTGCACTACGTCGAGGGCTGTACGGCGCCGATCTACTCCTCCGACTCGCTGCACTCGGCGGTCGTGGAGATCGTCGTCAAGAAGGGCGCGCGCTGCCGCTACACCACCATCCAGAACTGGTCGAACAACGTCTACAACCTGGTGACCAAGCGCGCCACCTGCGAAGAGGGCGCGACCATGGAGTGGATCGACGGCAACATCGGCTCCAAGGTCACCATGAAGTACCCGGCCGTCTACCTGATGGGCGAGCATGCCCGCGGTGAGACGCTGTCGGTCGCCTTCGCCGGCGAGGGGCAGCACCAGGATGCCGGTTCCAAGATGGTGCACTGCGCGCCGAACACCTCGAGCTCGATCATCTCCAAGTCGGTCGCCCGCGGCGGCGGCCGGGCTTCCTACCGCGGTCTGGTCGAGGTTCAGGAGGGTGCCGCCGGTTCGGCCTCGGTGGTCAAGTGCGACGCGCTGCTGGTCGACCAGATCAGCCGCTCCGACACCTACCCCTACGTCGACGTCCGCGAGGACGATGTCTCGATGGCGCACGAGGCGACCGTGTCGAAGGTCAGCGAAGATCAACTCTTCTACCTGATGAGCCGCGGTATGCAGGAGGACGAGGCGATGGCCATGGTCGTTCGCGGCTTCGTCGAGCCGATCGCCAAGGAGCTTCCGATGGAGTACGCCATCGAGCTCAACCGGCTGATCGAGCTGCAGATGGAAGGCGCGGTCGGCTGACCGGCTTCGCACCCGTTCGATCAAGATCACAAGCTAGAAAGCGACGTACGTGACTGTTACTGATGCTGCCCAGAGTCCCAATCGAACAAGGGACAATGTCAGCGGTGCCATCGAGACCAGCGACAAGGTGGCCAGCCACCTGCACCCGAAGGGCTCTTTCCGGGTCGACGACCATCCGGTGCCGACCGGGTTGGAGGAGATCTGGCGCTTCACCCCGCTGAAGCGCTTGCGCGGCCTGCACACCGACGCGCCGTTCGGTACCGGGAGTGTCGAGTTCTCCGCCAGCCTGGCCCAGGGTGTGAAGCTGGAGGAGGTGCCGGCCGATGATCAGCGGGTCGGCAGCAGCGGCTACGAACCGACCGATCGGATCAGCGCCCGTGCCTGGGAGGCTGCCACCACCGCGACCGTGATCACGATCCCGGGGGACACGGTGGTCGGGGGCGCGACGATCCTCACCCACACAGGGGTTTCGGTCGATGCCGCTTCGGCCGGCCATGCGGTGATCATTGCCGAGCCGTTCTCGGTCTCCACCGTCGTGCTGCGCTTCGAGGGCTCCGCGGTCGTCGCCGACAACATCGAGTACGTCCTCGGTGACGGCGCGCAGCTGACCGTCGTGAGCATCCAGGACTGGGCCGACGACGCGGTGCATCACTCGACCCAACACGCCTTGGTCGGCAAGGACGCGCAGCTGCGACACGTTGCGGTCTCCTTCGGCGGTGATCTTGTCCGGTTGAACGTCTCGCTCGCCTACGACACCGTCGGTGGCGAGGCCGATCTGCTCGGCCTCTACTTCGCCGATGCCGGCCAGCATCTGGAGCACCGGCTGTTCGTCGATCACAACCGGCCCAAGTCGATCTCCAACGTCGACTACAAGGGCGCCCTGCAAGGGGAGAAGGCGCACACGGTCTGGATCGGCGACGTGCTGATCCGCAAGGCCGCCGAGGGCATCCAGACCTACGAGTCGAACCGGAATCTGGTCCTCACCGACGGCTGCCGGGCCGACGCTGTGCCGAACCTGGAGATCGAGACCGGCGAGATCGTCGGGGCCGGCCACGCGGCGACCACCGGACGCTTCGACGACGAGCAGTTGTTCTATCTGCAGAGCCGCGGCATCGACGAGTCCGAGGCCCGTCGCCTGGTGGTGCACGGCTTCTTCGCCGACATCATCCACAAGATCGGCGTTCCCGCTGTCGAGCGTGGCCTGATGGATGCGGTGGAGAAGGAGCTGGCGATCAACATCGGCACTCCGGACTCCTACGCGGCGGCCGTCGACCAGACCGGCGAGGAGCCCGCCTGATGGCTTTCCGCAGCGTCTGCCCGCTCGCCGACATCGCGCCGGAATCCGCAATCGCGGTCGAGGTCGACGGCGAGGACATCGCGATCGTCAACTCCGCCGGCCAGATCTACGCGGTGATCGACGAGTGCAGCCACGGCGCCATCCCGTTGAGCGAGGGCGACGTCGGCAACGGCGAGATCGAGTGCTATATGCACGGATCCCGCTTCGACCTCAAGACCGGCGAGCCGCTCGGGCTTCCGGCCACCGAACCGGTCGCCGTCTACCCAGTCAAGATCGAGAACGACGAGGTGCTCGTCGACATCGAGAACCCGCTCAATTGATCTTCACGAACTGATCTTCACGGACTGAAAACCACACAGGAGAAACACCGAATATGTCCACTCTCGAGATCCGCGACCTGCACGTCTCGGTCAACACCGAGGACGGCGCCAAGGAGATCCTCAAGGGCGTCGATCTGACCATCAAGTCCGGCGAGATCCACGCGATCATGGGCCCGAACGGTTCCGGAAAGTCAACCCTGGCGTACTCGATCGCCGGTCACCCGAAGTACACGATCACCAGCGGCGAGGTGCTGCTGGACGGCGAGAACATCGTCGCGCTGACCGCCGACCAGCGGGCCCGCGCCGGGCTGTTCCTGGCCATGCAGTACCCGGTCGAGGTGCCCGGTGTCTCGGTGTCCAACTTCCTGCGCTCGGCCAAGACTGCGATCGACGGTGAAGCCCCGAAGCTGCGAACCTGGGCCAAGGATGTGAAGGAGGCCATGGACCGGGTCCGGATGGATCCCGACTTCGCCTCCCGGTCGGTCAACGACGGCTTCTCCGGCGGCGAGAAGAAGCGCCACGAGATCGTCCAGCTGGAGCTGCTGAACCCGAAGTTCGCGGTCCTGGACGAGACCGACTCCGGCCTGGACGTCGATGCGCTGCGGATCGTCTCCGAGGGCGTCAACCGCTACACCTCCCAGGGCGACCGGGGCGTACTGCTGATCACCCACTACACGCGGATCCTGCGCTACATCAAGCCCGACTTCGTGCACGTGTTCGTCGCCGGCAAGGTCGCCGACCAGGGCGGCCCGGAGTTGGCCGAGCGGCTCGAGGCAGAGGGCTACGACAGCTACGTGCAGGCCGCGAAGCTGCAGGCAGCGCAGAACTGACACCAGAGCTGATCTGAGAATCGGAGCCGAGGAGACTGACGATGACCTCCGAGCTGAAGGACGACGTCGAGCGGATCGCGGGCAGCGACGCGGAGTATCCGATCACGGACCCGCGTCCCACTGACACCGACGGCGCAACCATTCCGTTCGACGTCGAGGCGATCCGTGGCGACTTCCCGATCCTGGACCGCACGGTCGGCAGCTATCCGCTGGCCTACCTGGATTCGGCGAACAGCTCCCAGAAACCGCAGGTCGTGGTCGAGACGATCGATGATCACTACCTGAACCACAACGCCAATGTGGCCCGGGCGATGCACATGCTGGGCGCGGAGGCCACCGAGGCGTACGAGGGTGCTCGGTCGCGGATCGCCGGATTCATCGGCGCCGCCAGCTCCGAGGAAGTGGTCTTCACCAAGAACGCCTCCGAGGCCCTCAACCTCTGCGCCTACACGCTGGGTTCGACACTCAAGCCGGGCGACGAGATCGTGATCTCCACGATGGAGCACCACTCCAACATCGTCCCGTGGCAGCTGGCCTGCGAGCGGACCGGTGCCACCCTGCGCTGGTTCGACGTCACGCCGGACGGTCGGCTGGACCTGGAGAAGGCCGCCGCGGACAACCTGATCAACGAGCGGACCAAGATCGTCTCGCTGGTCTGGGTGTCCAACGTGCTCGGCACCCTGAACCCGGTCCGGCAGATCGCCGACCAGGCCCATGCGGTCGGCGCGACCATGATCGTCGACGGGTCCCAGGGCGTGCCGCAGCTGCCGACCCGGGTTGCTGACCTGGGTGCGGACCTGCTGGCCTTCACCGGTCACAAGATGGTCGGACCGACCGGGATCGGCGTGCTCTGGGGCCGTTACGACCTGCTGTCGGAGATGCCGCCCTTCCTGGGTGGCGGCGAGATGATCGAGGTCGTCCGGATGACCGGCTCCACCTACGCTGCACCGCCGCACCGGTTCGAGGCCGGTACGCCGCCGATCGCGCAGGCGGTCGGCCTGGCGGCGGCCGCCGACTACCTGGAGACGATCGGCATGGACGCCATCGCCGATCACGAGCAGGTGATCACCGGCTACGCGCTGCAGGCGCTGCAAGCGGTCGACGGCCTGACCGTGCTCGGACCGACCGAGCTCGACGCCACCGGCCGCCCGGTCGGTCGCGGTGGCGCTATCTCCTTCACCCTCGATGGGAAGTACGGCCCGATCCACCCGCACGATGTGGCCCAGTTCCTGGACTCGCGCGGTGTCGCCGTCCGCGGCGGCCACCATTGCGCGCGGCCGCTGCACGAGGCGTACGGGATCCAGTCCAGCACCCGGGCGTCGTTCTACCTCTACACGACGACAGCCGAAATAGACCAGCTGGTGGACGCGTTGGCGTACACGAAAGCCTTCTTCGACAAGTGATGGACCCGACAGATCTGATGAGGACGAAGCAGTGAGCATGGACGTTGAGGAGATGTACCAGGAGATCATCCTGGACCACTACCGTGCCAAGCATTTCAGTGGACTCCGCGACCCGTACCAGGCCGAGGTCCACCACGTGAATCCCAGCTGCGGCGACGAGGTCACGCTGCGCGTCCACCTGACCGGCGGCAAGATCGACGACGTGTCCTACGACGGACAGGGCTGCTCGATCTCGCAGGCCTCGACATCGGTGATGGCCGGTCTGGTCCGGGACAAGTCGATCGACGAGACACTCGGGCTGCACGACGAGTTTCTCGCCATGATGCAGAGCCAGGGCAGCGTCGATTCCCTGGGACAGAACGCCGACGAACTGGAGGACGATCTCGAGGACGGCATCGCCTTCCTCGGCGTCGCCAAGTTCCCGGCCCGGGTCAAATGCGCCCTGCTGGGCTGGTCGGCGCTCAAGGACGCCGTGATCAGGGCGCAGGCCGACCAGGGTGCAAGCCAGCCGAACGAGAGCGAGAAGGTGATCTCATGACCGAGCAGACCAGCGAACAGGCCAGGCCGTCGGATCTGGTGCGGGACGACCTGCCGGCCGACACCGTCGCCGGTAGCGCGGTGAGCGTTGAGGACGTCACGGAGGCGATGAAGGACGTCGTCGACCCCGAGTTGGGCGTCAATGTCGTCGATCTCGGGCTCATCTACGGAGTCCAGGTCGAGGACGACAATTCCGTCACCATCGACATGACCCTGACAACGGCCGCCTGCCCGCTGACCGATGTGCTGGAGGACCAGACCGCCTCGGCTCTGGAGGGGCTGGTCGAGAAGGCGACGATCAACTGGGTCTGGATGCCGCCGTGGGGACTGGAGCGGATCACCGAGGACGGCCGCGAACAGCTCCGCGCCCTCGGCTTCAACGTCTGACGCTCAGCTGCGTCGGCAGGTAATCAATTTGGGCCGTACGGCCAAGTAGGGAATCGTTAGCGCGTGTTGGTCGTACGGGATGTCGAGGTGCGGGTCGGTGCCCGGCTGCTGCTGGACAAGGCGTCGTTCCAGGTGGCGCCCGGGGACAAGATCGGTCTGGTCGGGCGCAACGGCGCCGGTAAGACCACGCTGACCCGGATCCTGGCGGGGGAGGGACAGCCTGCTTCCGGCACCATCACCCACACCGGCAGTGTCGGCTACCTGCCGCAGGATCCGCGGACCGGTGATCCGGAGGTGCTCGCCAAGGACCGGATTCTGTCCGCCCGCGGGCTGGACACCGTTCTGACCCGCCTGCGCCGGACGGAGCAGGAGATGGCATCCGAGGACGAGGACGTGCGTGAGCAGGCCATGGAGCGCTACTCCCGCATCGACGCCGAGCTGAACGCCGCCGGTGGCTATGCCGCGGAGTCGGAGGCGGCGCGGATCTCCTCCAACCTTGGCCTGCCCGACCGGGTGCTGGAGCAGCCACTGCGAACGCTGTCCGGTGGTCAGCGGCGCCGGATCGAGCTGGCCAGGATCCTCTTCGCCGGTGCCGATACGATGCTGCTCGACGAGCCGACGAACCACCTGGACGCCGATTCGATCATCTGGTTGCGGTCCTACCTGCAGAACTACTCCGGCGGCCTGATGGTGATCAGCCACGACACCGACCTGTTGGAAGAGACCGTCAACAAGGTCTTCCACCTGGATGCCAACCGCTCGGCGCTTGATGTCTACGCGATGAACTGGAAGCGCTACCTGCAACAGCGGGCGACCGATGAGGAGCGCCGCCGCCGCGAGCGCAAGAACGCCGAACGCAAGGCGGACCGGCTTTTCACCCAGGCCGAGAAGATGGGTCACAAGGCGACGAAGGCGGTCGCGGCGAAGAACATGGCCCGCCGGGCCCAGCGGATGCTGGACGGCCTGGAGGCCGAGCGGGTCAGCGATCGGGTGGCCAAGATCAAGCTGCCGGATCCGTCCCCCAGTGGCCGCACGCCGTTGACAGCGACGGGGTTGTCGAAGGCGTACGGGTCTCTGGAGGTGTTCGCCGGAGTCGATCTTGCGATCGACCGCGGCAGCCGGGTGGTGATCTTGGGCCTGAACGGCGCGGGCAAGACCACTCTGTTGCGGATTCTGGCGGGCATGGCCGAGCCGGATGCCGGCCAGGTGCATCCGGGGCACGGCCTCAAGCTCGGCTACTACGCCCAGGAGCACGAGACCCTGGACGTCAATCGGACCGTGTTGGAGAACATGAAGTCCGCGGCGCCGCATCTGAACGAGACCGATGTCCGCAAGGTGCTCGGATCGTTCCTGTTCAGCGGTGACGACGTCGACAAGCCGGCGGGTGTGCTCTCCGGCGGTGAGAAGACCCGGCTGGCGCTGGCCACGCTGGTCGTCTCCAGCGCCAACGTGCTGCTGCTCGACGAGCCGACCAACAACCTGGATCCTGCTTCCAGGGAAGAGATTCTCGAGGCGATCAGGTCCTACGCCGGTGCCATCGTCCTGGTCACTCACGACGAGGGTGCGGTCGAGGCCCTGGAGCCGGATCGGGTGCTCGTGCTTCCCGACGGCACCGAAGATCTGTGGACTCCCGATTACGCCGAACTGATCACGCTGGCCTGATCATGCCGGTCTGATCATCGGCCTCGTGTCGGTGAAACGATCACTACAGATCGTGATCATTTCGGCGCCGCTGTCGATCTTGACGGGTCGAACTCCCGGACAAGATCGCTGATCATGGCGAAGAAATTGCGCAAAACGACCCGCCGGGTGCTACAAATGATTGATCATTGATCTTGAAATGGCGATCATTGATCACAAGTCATGGTACTGACATGTCATCGAGCACCCGCTTGGTGACTGGAATCCAGGAGGAAGAGTGGCCAAGGCATCACTAGCTAAGGGTTCTCGGATCACGGGTGCCGATCGCGACAAGCTGGCGACCCAGTACAAGAAGGACTACACCGCGGGCAAGAGCATCCGCGCCATCGCCGACGACTCGGGACGGTCGTACGGCTTCGTGCACGGCGTGCTCGCGGAGGCGGGCGTCGACCTGCGCGGACGCGGCGGTGCGACCCGTGGCACGGCGAAGAAGACGGCTGCCAAGAAGGCGCCCGCCACCAAGGCCGCCGCCAAGAAGGCTCCGGCCAAGAAGACGGCTGCCAAGAAGACGCCCGCCACCAAGGCCGCCGCCAAGAAGGCTCCGGCCAAGAAGACGGCTGCCAAGAAGGCTCCGGCCAAGACGGCCGCGAAGAAGGCGCCGGCGACCAAGACCGCCAAGGCGGCTGCCAAGAAGGCTCCGGCCAAGAAGACGGCCGCCAAGAAGACGACCAGCACCAGGGCCGCTGCCAAGAAGGCGCCGGCGACCAAGACCGCCGCCAAGAAGGCGCCGGCCAAGAAGACGGCCCGCAAGCGCTGACTCCGTCACTTCAAGATCACGAAGGCCCGGCCGCTGCCAGCAGTTGCCGGGCCTTCGTGTCCGCTGATCGGATCCGGCCCATCCGCCGTGGCCCGGGCGATCGACTCACCGGCGGCGAAAGACCGACAACGTCACGGACAAGGTGACGGCCGTCGGCGCGGGCAGGGCAGCGATCCGCTGCTCCAGATCGTCCTTCCGGTGGTGGGCAGTGGGACCCATCAGGACCAGGTCGGCCAGCGTTGCGGATCCCAACCGGAGCGTCGTCTTGAGATCCTCCTGCTGGTCCGGGGCGAACCAGTCGCGCAGCGACTGCTGCAGCTGTGCGGGCTTGCCCGGTCGGACGTCGATCATGCCCAGTCGATCACGGATCTCGACCAGATGATCATCGCTGGGAGTGGCGATCAGCAGCCGACCGCCCGGGCTCAGCAGCCGGGCGAATTCGCCGGGATTCCGCGGGGCGAAGACCACCATGATCAAATCGGCTGCGGCGTCCTTGATCGGCAGTCCCGCCCAGGTGTCGGCCACGATCGTCCCGATCCTGTCGCTGACCCGGGCTGCCCGGCGGCAGGCCACCGGCGACAGATCAGCCGCGATTCCGCGCGCGCCGGGGATCGCGGTGAGCACCTCGCCCAGGTAGTAGCCGGTGCCGGCGCCGGCCTCGATGATCACGGCATCGTCGGGGGCCGCCGTCGCCGCGAGCCCGGCCAGACGCGCGGCCAGGGCCTGGTAGTGGCCGCCGGACAGGAAGCGATCGCGGGCGGCGATCATGTCGGCGGTGTCGGCGTTGGCGCCCTTCGGTGTGCGGGTCAGCAGGTTGACGTACCCCTGGCGGGCGATGTCGAAGCTGTGGCCGGCAGAGCATCGCAGGGCGTGCTCGTGGACGGCGAGCCGGCGGCTGCAGACCGGACAGCGCAGCAGGTGGACGACGGAGTCGATCATGGCTTTCCGCCATTCACCGCAGGGGGGCGCGACATGATCACAGCGCGCGTAGAGCGCCGCCGTCGACCGCGATCATGGAACCGGTGATGTAGGAGGCCGCCGGGGACAACAGGAAGGCCGCGACCCGGCCGAATTCGGCCGGCTCACCGGCTCGGCGCAGCGGGATCGTGCGTTCGCGCTGGGCGCGCGCCGCATCCGGATCCTCGGCCAGTGAGTCCAGGTGCCGGGTCCGTTCGGTGGTGATCCGGCCGGGCAGCAGGCCGTTGATCCGCAATCCCTCCGGTCCGTGCTCGTCGGCCACCTGCTTGATCGACATGCCCAGACCCGGCCGCAGGCCGTTGGAGGTCGTCAGCCCGGCCAGGGGTGACTTGACCGAGGTGGACAGCACCACTCCGATCGCGGGATCGGGAGCGGTCGTCCGCTCGATCACCGTGGTGATCACTCGCAGGGTGGGCAGGAAGACCGAGTCGAAGGCCTGCTGCCACTGGTCGGCGGTGATCCCGGCCACTGGACCGGCGGGCGGACCGCCGACGCTGATCAATGCGCCGTCCAGTCGCCCGAAGCTGTCCAGTGCGGCGGTGGCCGCCCGGCCAGCCGTCTCGGGATCGGCGAGATCGGCGGTGACGGCGACGGCGAAATCGGGCCCGAATTCGGCGACCGCCTCGGCGAGCACCTCCTGACGGCGGGCGACCAGGACGACTTTCGCACCCTCGGCAACCAGCGCGGCTGCCGACGCCCGACCGAGGCCGCTGCTGGCTGCGGTGACGATGAAGACCCGATCGGTCAGCTGGAGATCCATGCCGGCGATCCTGTCATGCCACCGGTGAGCCGGTTTGCTCGCGCTCCTTCTTGGCTCGCTCCCGCGCCTCGCTCTTCTTCTGCTCCTCCAGGCGTTCCCGGCGGTCCCGCAGATCGCCGCGGATGAAGACGACCACGCCCAGCACGCCGATCCCGGTGAACATGAACCACTGCACGGCGTACCAGAAGTGCGGGCCGTCATCCAGTTCCGGCAGTGCGATCGGCTCGGTGGTGATGGAGTCCTTGGGCGTCATCGACAAGACGTCGATGTAGCCGTTGACGACCGGCATCTTGAGATCGGCGCCGAGCTTGTCGGAGTTGATCGAGCGGGCGTGCCCGTCGACCGGGACGAGCGCGCTGTCGTGACCGGACTCGTTCTGCCGGACCCTGCCGACGATCGTGACCCGTCCGGACGGCGGCGGCGGGGCGGTGTTGGGGATCTGGGTGCCGTCCATCAGCACGACGAACCCACGATCCACCAGCAGATTCTTGCCGCTGGTGGTGTGCAGCGGGGTGACGACCTCGTAGCCGTCGTCGTCACCGTCGTTGCGGTAGCGGATGATGTACTGCTTTGCGCTGTCGAAGGTGCCGGTGACCCTGACCCGCCGCCATTCGTCCGCGGTGGTGATGGTGTGGGTGAAGACCTGGTCGAAGTCGGCGATCGGCGCCGCCTCGTTGGTCCTGGTGATCTCGTTGTTGGCGCGGCGCTCATGCAGTCGGCGCAGCTGCCACTCGCCGAGGTTGACGAAGACCACGCCCAGGAATGCCACGAACACTATGAGCGCGACCCACCGCACCCAGAGCGGATGCTGGGGTGCTGGCTTGATTTCGGGGTGCGGCACCCGATGATTCTAGTTACGCCTCGCCAAGAACCAGCGATGTGGCCTTGGCGGCGGCTGAGCCCAGCGACTGGCCGCGACCGACAGCAACGCCGACGAGGAAACTGGTCAGCGGGGCGGCGGGCCGCTGGACCTCGTGTGCGGCGTCGCGGGCCAGGTCCAGGACGGTGTGCACGCCGTCGTCATCCAGCGTCAGGTCAAAGATCCCTAGTTCTTCGGCGAGCTTCCGTAGCCAAGCCTCGAGTTCCATGAGTGCCATCATGGTCCTATGGCTCGGGTGACGCGTCAGCACCTCGTTCGCCGGCTGACACCGGAAGGTTGGTCGCCGCGCAGCGACCGGCTGGCCGTGGAGGAGCCGCTGGAGATCCGGATCGGCGGTACGTCCTTCGCAGTGACGATGCGGACACCGGGCCACGACATCGATCTGGTCAACGGCTACTGCTTCGCGGAGGGGATCATCGACGCCGCGGCCGATATCGCGACGGCACGCTACTGCGATGGCGCGGGCCCGGACGGCCTGAACACCTACAACGTGATCGACGTGGCGCTGGCCCCGGGCGTACGGTCTCCGGATGCCGGTCTGCAGCGCAACGTCCTGACCAGCAGCGCGTGCGGGATCTGCGGCAGTACGTCGATCGATCAGGTGCTCGGCCGGATCGGCAGCCCGCTGCCGGCGGGCCCCGAATTCGCCGCGCATCTGGTGCTGAAGGCGCCGGATCTGCTGCGCGAGCAGCAGAAGGTCTTCGCCGGCACCGGCGGCGTCCACGCGGCGGGACTGGTGACCCGTACCGGGGAGTTGATCTGTGTACGGGAGGACGTCGGCCGGCACAACGCGGTCGACAAGGTCGTCGGCTGGGCGCTGCGGGAGCAGCGACTGCCGCTGTCGGAGAGCCTTCTGGTGGTGTCCGGGCGGGCCAGTTTCGAACTCACCCAGAAGGCGGCAACCGCAGGCATCCCGGTACTGGTCGCGGTGTCGGCGCCGAGCTCGCTGGCAGTTGAGCTCGCCGAACAGACCGGGCTGACTCTTGCGGGGTTCGTCCGGGGTGACACGATGAATGTGTACACCCACCCCGAAAGGATCCGTGCATGACCAAGCTCGGCAATCTCGCACTGTTGGCAATCCGGCTCGGAGTCGGTGGCACGCTGATCGCGCACGGCACCCAGAAGCTGTTCGGTTGGTTCGACGGCCCGGGCATCGATGGTGCGGCCGAGGGCTTCAAGCAGATGGGCTTCCCGGATCCGAAGCGCGCGGCGCAGATGTCGGGGCTGGCCGAGGCAGCTGGTGGCGCGTCGCTGGCGCTCGGACTGGGCACCGGGGTTGGCGGCGCCGCGGTGGCCGGCAACATGGCGGTAGCTGCCAGCGTCCACGCGCCGAACGGCTTCTTCGCCCAAGGTGGCGGTTTCGAATACCCGGCCGTCCTCGGATTGACCGGTAGTGCGCTCGCGCTGGGCGGTCCCGGCACGCTGTCGCTGGACGCCGCGACCCGCAACGTCTTCAACAAGCCGTGGATGCGGATCCTCGCGCTGGCCGGCTCGCTCGGTTTCGCCGTGTACACCGCCAGCAGTCGGCAGGCCCCGCCTGTCCCGGTGGAGACGACGACCACTGTCGAATGACGGGCGCGTACGCTCAGATCGTATGAGCACCGTGCTGTCACCGACCGCCCGCGCCGTCGGGCGCCGGCCGCTGGCGGACCGGCACGGCCGGGTCGCCACGGACCTGCGGGTCTCGCTGACCGACCGGTGCAACCTCCGCTGCACCTATTGCATGCCAGCCGAGGGCTTGGACTGGCTGCCGGCCGATGAGACGTTGAGTGACGCCGAGATTCTTCGGTTGATCAGGATCGGCACCTCGATGCTGGGGATCCGGACGATCCGGCTGACCGGCGGCGAGCCCCTGCTGCGCAAGGGTCTCGAGGGTCTGGTCGCCGGGATCGCGGCGCTGCCGGACCGGCCGAAGATCGCCCTCACCACCAACGGCATCGGTCTGGCGCGGCGGGCCCAGGCGCTTGCCGACGCCGGCCTGGACCGGATCAACATCTCGCTGGACACGCTGGATCCGCAGACCTTCGTACGACTGTCGAGACGCCGCCGGCTGGACGACGTTCTGGCGGGGGTCGCGGCCGCCCAGCAGGCCGGTCTGCGGCCGGTCAAGATCAACACCGTGCTGATGCGCGGGATCAACGATCACGAGGCGGTGCCGCTGCTGCAGTGGGCGATCGACCAGGGCGTGCAACTGCGCTTCATCGAGCAGATGCCGCTGGACGCCCAGCACGGCTGGAACCGTACGAACATGGTGACCGCCGAAGAGATCCTCGGCCGGCTGTCGGAGCGGTTCTTCGTGGTCGAGGATCCGGCGGATCGCGCCGCCCGGGGGAGCGCTCCGGCGGAGCTGTTCCGGGTCGACGGCACCGATCACCGGGTCGGCATCATCGCGGCCGTCAGCCAGCCGTTCTGCGGCGCCTGCGATCGGGTCCGGCTGACCTCCGACGGCCAGCTCCGCAACTGCCTCTTCGCCCGCACCGAGCAGGATCTCCGTACGCCGCTGCGCTCCGGCGCGACCGACGAGGAACTGGCCGACCAGTGGATATCCGCCGTTGCCGTCAAGCTGCCCGGCCACGGGATCGACGACCCGACCTTCCTGCAGCCGGACCGGCCGATGTCGGCGATCGGCGGCTAGTCCACCGTACGAAGCGCCAGACCCGGGCGTTCGCTTCAGGTCGTACGGCCTCGCTTCCCCACCATGCGCTCGCTTCGCGGGCAAGGGAAGCGAACGCGTGGTCGGGAAGCGAGGACCTCGGAGGACGGAACAAGCTGAGGCGAGGGCTGTCAAGCACGAGGCGAGCTACGCCTCGGTGACCTCTTTGAGGAAGCCCCGCGCGCTCAGGAACGCCGAGAGCGAGTCCTTGTGGTCGCGACAGGCCATCCAGTGCTTGCGGCGGTCCGGGGTGTGGATCTTGGGGTTGTTCCAACCGAGGTCGTACGACGCCGGCTGCTGACAGCCCTTGGCCGAGCAGATCGTCTCCGGTGCGGTGGTCTCAGTCATGCAACTCGTTCCGGCTCGGGTTCTCGATCTCCTTGCCGCCCCGCTCGAAGCTGACGTGCTCGGTGCGCTGGTCGGCCTGGTTGGCGAAGATCACCGCTATGTAGGGCAGCACGACGGCACCGGCGAGGAGGATCCAGCGCCACGGGCTCGGCACCCAGATCATCGAGATGAAGCAGGCGACCCGGAAGGCCATCGTGATCGCGTACCGCGTCTGGCGCTGTTTGAGGTCGGCACTGGCGCCCTCCTGGGCGTCGGTGATCACCGGGCGCTGATGCGACCCGTGTGCTGCAGACCTCACCCTGCCCAGCTTACGCTCAGCCATCCGCTACCGTGACCGGCGTGACTGAGCCAACTGACGGGGCCACGGGGCCGAGAAGTGTGCTGGTGACCGGCGGGAGCCGGGGGATCGGCCGGGCGATCGCCGAGCGGTTCGCCGCCGCCGGTCACAAGGTGGCGGCGACCTCGCGATCGGGTGAGGCCCCGACCGGCGTGCTGGGCGTCGAGTGCGACATCACCGACCCGGGACAGGTGGAGGCGGCCTTCACCCAGATCGAGGCGGCGCACGGACCGGTCGAGATCCTGGTGGCCAACGCGGGCATCACCAAGGACACCCTGGTGCTGCGGATGTCGGACGAGGACTGGCAGTCGGTGATCGACACCAACCTGACCGGATCGTTCCGGGTCGCCAAGCGGGCCGTGCGGCCCATGATCCGGCAGCGGTTCGGACGGATCATCTTCATCTCGTCGGTGGTCGGACTGCTCGGCTCGCCCGGTCAGGTCAACTACGCCGCCTCCAAGGCCGGCCTGCTCGGACTGGCCCGCTCACTGGCCCGCGAGATCGGCTCCCGCGGCGTGACCGCCAACGTCGTTGCCCCGGGCTATATCGAGACCGACATGACGGCGGTGCTCGACGACGATCTGGTGCAGGGGTACAAGAAGCAGATCCCGGTCGGACGGCTGGGCGACGTCTCGGACGTCACGGCCGCGGTCGAATTCCTGGCCAGTGATCAGGCCGGCTACATCACGGGGGCCCAGATCCCGGTCGACGGCGGCCTGGGCATGGGCCACTAGATCGGAAGGCAGAGAAACCGTGGGAATCCTTGAAGGCAAGAACATTCTGGTTGCCGGTGTCACGTTGGACACCTCGATCGGCTTCCACACCGCCCGGATCGCGCAGCTGGAAGGTGCGAACGTCATCGTCTCCAACTTCGGCCGCGCGATGAGCCTGACCCGGCGGGTGATCCGCAAGCTCGATCCGGAGCCGGTGCTGCTCGAGGTGGACGTCACCAACCAAGATCATCTGGCCGGCCTCGAGGCCGCGCTGCGGGAGCATGTCGACCACTTGGACGGTGTGGTGCACGCGATCGCCTTCGCCAATCCGGAGACCGCGCTCGGCGGTGGCTTCCTGACCACGCCGTGGCCGGACGTGTCCACCGCGCTGCAGGTCTCGGCCTACTCGCTGAGCTCGCTGACGATGGCCTGCAAGCCGCTTTTCGCCGAGACCGCGTCGGTGGTCGGCTTCGACTTCGATGCCACCGTCGCCTGGCCGGTCTACGACTGGATGGGCGTCGCGAAGGCGGCTCTCGAGTCGACCTCCCGTTACCTCGCCCGCTATCTCGGCCCAGAGGGCGTACGGGTCAATCTGGTCTCCGCAGGCCCGCTGGACACCCTGGCCAAGAAGGCGATCCCGGGCTCGGACCAGTTCAACGGGCTGTGGGCCGAGCGGGCACCGCTGGGCTGGGACGCCAAGGACATCACGCCGGCTGCGAAGGCGGCCGTCGCGCTGCTGTCGGACTGGTTCCCCAAGACGACCGGCGAGATGATCCACGTCGATGGCGGCATGCAGAAGATGGGCGCCTGAGGAGGGGTCACCGTCAGCCGGCGTCCGGTACGAGGTCGGCCCAGCGCTCCAGGGCAGTCGGGCTGCTGATCTGATCGATGCCCAGATAGGCCGCACCCAGCGCCGGGCCGTTCGTGCCGTGCACGCTGTCCACCACCGCTGCCGGCTGTCGACGATGGATCGCCATCAGGCCGGCCCGGTACGCCCGGTCGAATGCCATCGGCGCCGACCGGCGCAGCAGTGGCCCGAGGCCGCCGATGGTGATCATCTCCGGATCGTGGGCGTTGACCAGGCCGGCGATCCCGCCACCGAACGCCGCGGCAGCCGATTCGGCGGCGTTCTGGGTCCGGGTGAGGTCGCCGCGGCCGGCGGCGAGGTCTGTCAAGAGGCGTTGGGCGTAATCCGTCGGGTCCGCAGGCTCCGGATCACCACGGTGCCGGGCGAGCGCCCGGCCGTCGACGGCGAGGTCCCAGCAGCCGTGCGACCCGCAGGTGCACTGCAGAGCCGGATCGGCGAAGGGCAGGTGCCCGAACTCGCCGCCGGCGCCGTGAGCGCCCTGGGCCGGCTCGCCATCCAGCAGGACCACTCCGCCGATCCCGGTCGCCACCATCAGGTGTAGCGCGACCGAACTGCCCCGTGACGCACCGGTCCGTGCTTCGGCGACCCCGGCCAGGGTGGCATCGTTACCGACCAGCAGCGGCGGCCGCTGCTCCGATGGGATGGCGTGGGTCAGCTGTTCGAGATCGAGCAGGTCCAACCAGTGCCTCGCGGACAGCTGACCCAGGAAGGTCCCGCTGACAGGCCCGGCGGCCGAGACGACCAGGCATCGGATCCGAGTACCGGCTCCCTCGACCGTGTGACCGACCGCAGCCGCCACGGTCGCCAGCACGGCTTCCGGGCGGTCGTCCCGATACGGCTCCGAGGCGAGCACGGTCAGGCGTCCGAAGAGGTCGGAGAGCCGAAGGTCCCAGCCGGACGCCTGAAGACCCACGATCAGGACGAGCGGACCCGCGGGATGCGGCGCGAAGACCGACGTCGGACGGCCGGGGCCGGTGGACTCGGCCTTGGACTCGTCCAGCAGGTCGAGCCGCTTGAGCCGGTCGACCAGGTCGGTGGCGGCGCCGCTGGACAGACCCAGACGCTCTGCAGCCTCGCGCCGGGTGATGTCCGGTTCGGTGGTGAGCAGACGCAACCACTCCGCTGCCGTCGCCCACCGCCTGCGAGCCACACGAGTCACCCGTCCAGCCTTCCATCCCCGTTCGGTCAGTGTCGAGAGTAATATCCTCGCCATACGAGTAAATCGCTCGTCGCCTTGACCAGCTGCAAAGGAACCGATGACGGACACGGCTGCGACTGCCGACGGTGGGGTGAGTGATCGATCCCCGGACTTCGCGGCCGCACGTCCGGCTCTGGCCGTGCTGGGGTTGGCTGTGTTCGCCGCGGTGACCACCGAGCTGCTGCCCGTGGGTCTGCTGCCGGCGATCAGTCGGCAGTTCCACATCAACGCTTCCCGGGCCGGCTTGCTGGTCAGTGTCTACGCGGCGATGGTGATGCTGACCGCTGTGCCGCTGACGCTGGTGACCCGGCGGGTTCCGGGCAAGCTGATCTTGCTGCTGGGCATCGGCTCCTACGCGGTCAGCAACCTGGTCTGCGCGCTCGCGCCGAATGTCGCCGTGCTCGACCTGGGCAGGGCTCTCGGCGGTGTGACGCACGCGATCTTCTTCTCGGTCTGCATCGGCTACTCGGCCCGGTTGGTGCATCCCTCGCAGACCGGGCGCGCGCTGGCGCTGGTTTCCGCCGGAGTGTCCGCCGGGCTGATCCTGGGTGCTCCGGCGGCCACAGCGCTCGGGAATGCGGTCGGCTGGCGGCCCGCCTTCGGAGTCCTGGTGATCTTGATGATCGGTGTGTTGATCCTGCTCGCCCGGACGTTGCCGGCATCCGGGACCGGATCCGGCGCGGACCCTGTCGATCACTCCGCGCGTCGTCGCGATGTCACCGCGGTGCTGGTCGCCAACGCTCTGGCTTATGTCGGCCAGTACGCCTTCTACACCTACGTCGGGGTGCTGCTGCTGCGCGCCGGTGCGACGACCGCCTGGGTGGCTCCGGTGCTGTTCCTGTTCGGTGCCTTCGGGCTGATCGGGATCTGGCTTGCTTCCCGGTCGCTGGATCACCGACCCCGTGCGACCGCGCTGATGATCTTGCTGGTCAGCGGCTGCGGAATGATCGCGGTCAGTGTCGGATTCCCGTCGCTCCCGCTGGTGATCATCTTCGGCGTGATCTGGAACGCCGCCTTCGGGCCGGCGCCGTCGCTGTTCCAGACCTCCGCCGTCCGCGCCGACGCAACCTCGCCGGAGCTCTCCGGCGCGTGGCTGAACGTGTCGGCCAACGTCGGCATCGCCGCCGGCTCCGCGATCGGCGGAGTCGTCCTGAATGTCGTGGGCATCGGCACTCTGGCCTGGCTCAGCTCGATCCCGTTGCTGATCGGGGCCGCCGTCGTGCTGGTCGGCCGCCGCGCCTTCCCGAGCCGCACCATGATCGAAAAGCCCGATGTGGCTCCGGTGATCGTCCGGTGATCGTCTCAGGATCGGGACCGGCGATCGGGACCGGTGATCAACCGACCGGCACCCTGCCTCGGCTGAAGTAGCTGACCGCCTGCCTGATCTGGTCGTAGGACTCCCGGATCCCTACGGCACCGAGCATCGGTCCGCCGTAGCGCTGCATCCGCGTCCAGTAGCGCGCGGAGAGGTCGGTCTGCACCCCGGGACTTCCCGGCTGGGCCGCAGGATGCAGCCGCAGCACCAGGAACCGGTTCCACAGGCGGCGTCGGACCTCGACTCCGGTGACTGCCTCCCAGGGCACTTCCATGCGCCCGGCCGCCGTATTCATCGCGAAGCCCCGGCCGTCGATCGTCAACGGCTCGCTGATCGCTATCCGGCTGCCGTACACGAAGCTGTGATAGCTCAACTGGAAGATCTGCCCGACCAGCAGGACGAGCATGGGCAGGATCGAGAGCGGGCCGGCGTCGAGGCTGCTGATCCAGATCATCGCCACCACGACGAGGGCGGCGAGAAGTCCATGCGCGACAAGGATCCCGCCGTGCCGGCGGTTGATCGCGACGCGGTCGGTGTGCACGACGAATTCGTCAGCCGGCGCTGATGGACCAGGCGTGTTCATCTGTGCACTATGGCAGGCCATAAGGTCCCACCCGCTGAAGTCGTCCGCGCTGCGTCAGCCGCTGAGATCGCGGTCGAGACGAGCTGACATCGCACCCAGCGCGGCCTCAGTCACCTCGACGACAGCCGGTTCCGGGTCACCCAGGGCACTCCGTACGGCTTCGGCGTGCTCGGCCTCGCCGACCACAGCGAGTGCGCGGATCGCGGCGGCACGGACTCTTGGTGTCTCGTCGGTGACCAGCGCCGCCAGTTGATCACCGGCTGCCCCGAGCTCACGCAACCGGCACACCTTGGCGCACATCTCCCGGACCCTCCAGTGCTCGTCGGACAGCCCGCTGATCACCGCAGGTGTCGCGGATTCGTCCCAGAGGTAGAGCAACGCGCGGGCGGCCCAGACGCGGACCCAGTAGTCGGGGGAGACCCCTGAGCGGATCCGCTGGATATAGGACCCGCCGCCAAGGATGGTCAGTGCCGGGTGATCGGGATCATCGGCCTCGATCCGGCCGGTGATCAACTCCGCACACCACTCGGCGACCACGATCGTGCCGTAGCGGCGTTCCATGGCTGCCCAATGGTCGCGCGGATGATCACGCGGATCCGGCGCCACGGCGATCCATGCCTAGCCGGTCGAGGATTCCGGCCGCGGCGGAAAACTTACCGCCGCGCAGAGCGCATCGCTGGCGGCGGCCCGCAGCCGGCGCAGGATGACGGCCCGCTGGTCGGCCTCGAAGACCGAGATCGAGCCGCCGTCATCGGCCAGTGCGATATCGGCCGCCTGCAGCAGCCGGGCAGCGCGGTCGGCGGTGACCAGCTGCCGGCTCGGATAGCCGGGTGCCAGTCGCACCGACCGGTCGTCGCGCGGGCGGGTGCCCGCCGCCACCTGCAGATCGCTCAGGGTGCTCACCGCCTCCAGGACGACCTCGTTGAGGGCGCGCTCGGCGTCGTACGGGGTCAGGGTCGTGAACGGTCGCTCGGCGGCCAGCACCCGCCACTGCACGGCCGGTCCGACGCGCAGCGGCACCAGGCCGATCCCGGCGGTCACGCCGATCACCGCTTCGCCGTTCTCCAGGGCCGCCTCGTTGAGCGGGCGTGGGCCACGCAGCGCCCCGAGGGCGCCGGGTGTCGGCAGTGCCAGCACCCAGCTGTCCCGTTCGATCATCCGCAGCGCCGGCAGCGCGGACTCCAGCGGATGCGCACCCAGCGGGTCGAGTCCGAGGCGCCCGTCGGAGTCGATCACGTGATGGGCGACATCCGGCTCCGTGATCGACCGTGCGGCAACCTCGGCGCTCATCCGGGCAGCGCCGATCGGAGCATGGATCAGCGCATTGAGATAGCTGGCCAGACGGACCGACGGCAGGTGCACCCGAGTTACGGTACGTCACGCCTGTAAGTTCTCCTTCATGGCTGCCGTGATCGACCTTGCAGAGGTCTCCATCGTCCGGGGCGGTGCGACCTTGCTGGACAAGATCACCTGGACCGTCGACGAGTCCGAGCGCTGGGTCATCATCGGTCCGAACGGCGCCGGCAAGACGACTCTGTTGCAGGTGATCTCCGCCCAGATCCATCCGACCAGCGGCGTCGCCGGGCTGCTCGGCGAGGTGCTCGGCACGGTCGACGTCTTCGAGCTCCGGCCGCGGATCGGCCTGACCTCGGCCGCGCTGGCCGAGCGGATCCCGCGCAGCGAGCGGGTGCACGACGTGGTGGTCTCGGCCGGCTACGCCGTGATCGGCCGCTGGCGGGAGTCCTACGACGATCTCGACCACCAGCGCGCCGACGAGCTGTTGGACCAGCTGGGCATCCTGTCCTTCTCCGACCGGACCTTCGGAACCCTCAGCGAGGGCGAGAAGAAGCGGGTCCAGATCGCCCGGGCGCTGATGACCGACCCCGAGCTGCTGCTGCTGGACGAGCCCGCCGCAGGCCTCGACCTGGCGGGTCGCGAGAGCCTGGTCCGTACGCTCTCCGACATCACCCGGGACCCGTACGCCCCGGCAACGGTCCTGGTCACCCATCACGTCGAGGAGATTCCCGCCGGAATCACCCACGCCCTGCTGCTCCGCCGCGGTGCGGTGGTCGCGGCCGGTCCGCTGGCCGACACGCTGACCGCCGAGAACCTGAGCGAGACGTTCGAATTGCCGCTGCAGCTGACCGAGGACCGCGGCCGCTTCGCGGCCCGGGCCGGGTAGAAGCGTGTCGATTACAGCCCGCCTGGCACTATGGGTCCCAAGAGAGAATTTGGGGTGAACCGATGCCGATGAATCTGACGGACTGGCTCGGCAACAACCCCTGGGCATTGTGGCTCACGCTGGCCGTGCTGCTCGGGGTCGCCGAGATCCTCTCCATGGACTTCGTCCTGATCATGATCGCGATCGGTGCGGTCGCGGGCGCCGTTGTCGGCGCGATCTTCCCGGCCGAGCTGTGGTGGCTGCAGATCCTGGCCGCGGGCGGCGTCTCGGTCGCGATGCTGGTGCTGGCCAGGCCGACCCTGATGCGCCATGTCAACCAGTTGCCGGGCTATCGCTCCTCGACCGACAAGATGGTCGGCAGCAGTGGTGTGGCCACCAGCGACATCACTGCCACGGGCGGTGAGATCAAGGTCGACGGGCAGGCATGGACGGCCCGTGTCTACACGCCACAGACGGTGATCACCAAGGGCACCGAGATCGAGGTGTACGAGATCGACGGGGCGATCGCTGTTGTCTATCCCAAGTACGGTGAGCTTCCCACGCCGTAGGCTGGGACGTTCAGGTCGGGTTTCACTTCTCAAAGGAGAAAAATGGGCGGCCTCATTGCCTTGGCGATCCTCGTCATCCTGCTGATCATTGTCCTCGGCAGCACGATCAGGATCATCCAGCAGCAGCGCGTCGGCGTTGTCGAGCGACTCGGCAAGTTCAACCGGACCCTGCAGCCTGGGCCGCATCTGCTGGCGCCGTTCGTGGACAAGGTCCGTTACAACATGGACATGCGCGAGGTCGTCGTGCCGTTCCCGCCGCAGGGCGTGATCACCGAGGACAACCTGATGGTCAACATCGACTCGGTGATCTACTTCCAGGTCATCGATCCGGTGCGCGCGGCCTACGAGGCGCAGGACTACGTCCGGGCCATCGAGCAGTTGACGATGACCACGCTGCGCAACATCATCGGCGGTCTTGATCTCGAGCAGGCACTGACCAGCCGCGAGGAGATCAACGGCAAGCTCCGGGTGGTGCTGGACGAGGCGACCGGCAAGTGGGGGATCAAGGTCAACCGCGTCGAGCTGCGAGCCATCGATCCGCCACCCACGATCCGCGACGCGATGGAGAAGGGCGCCCGGGCCGAGCGCGACAAGCGGGCCTCGATCCTGTTGGCCGAGGGCCAGCGACAGTCCCAGATCCTGTCGGCCAGTGGTGAGAAGGAATCCGCGATCCTGCGGGCCCAGGGTGAGCGAGAAGCCGCGGTGCTGCGGGCCCAGGCCGACCGGCAGTCCCAGATGCTGCGCTCCGAGGGCGAGGCGCAGGCGATCACCACCGTCTTCAACGCCATCCACGCCGGCCAGCCGGACCAGGCGCTGCTGTCCTACCAGTACATGCAGATGCTGCCGGCGATCGCCCGCGGCGACGCCAACAAGGTCTGGGTCGTCCCGTCCGAACTCGGCAAGGCACTGGAGGGTCTGGGCGGTGCCGTGAAGGAGGCGGCCTCCGGTATCCCGGCGGCGGTGTCCGGCAATTTCGTCGCACCGAAGAAGATCGACGTGGAAGCCGAACTCCAGGCGCAGAAGGACAGCGACGACGCCGAGGCCAACAAGCAGGTGCAGCAGGCGATCGCGGCGGCCCAGGAGTTGGAGACTCCGCCGGCGCACGGCAGATCAGGCCTGAACGACGGGCATGCCGCGCTGGAAGGGGCCATGCCCGGTACACCCGCGCAGCAGGGCCCGGAGCAGCGGGCCCCGGAGCAGCCGGCCCCGGAGCAGCCGGCCCAACAGCAGGCGCCGCAGCAGTTCGCACCTCCGCAGGACCAGGTCCCGCCGCAGTTCCCGCCGCCCGGCGGAGTTCCGGCATCCACGCCCACGCCGCCGCAGCAGAGTTAGGCAACCGAAGCCGAGCCGGTGCACGAGAAGTTGACCGAGACAAAGCTCCGGCTCCGGTTCTGTCGTCCCGGCTTGGGGGTGAGGGTTCCTCAGATCGCCAGTTCCAGCACCTCGGCGCCCGGCAGCGTTCCGGCCAGCGCGCCGGGGATCGCGAGCTTGCTGCCGCGGGTGCCGCTGCCAATCACAATCCAAGGCCGTCCGGTAACAGCGGTGTCGACCAGCACCGGCCAACCGCCCGGGAGTCCGACCGGGGTGATGCCGCCGTACTCCATGCCGGTCGCCGAGACGGCGTCCTCCATCGGGGCGAAGGAGATCTTGCGGACGCCGAGATGTTTGCGGACGGTCTTGTTCACGTCCGCCCGGTCGGTGGCCAGCACCAGACAGGCGGCGGTCGTCTCCGTCTCGGCCCGGCGGCCGGCGACCACGACACAGTTGGCCGAATTCTCCAGCGGGGACTCGTAGGCCTGGCAGAACGCCGCCGTGTCGGCCAGGTTCGGATCGATCTCGGTGACGAACACCTGATCGGCGTCCAGGCTGCCGGACTCGAGTGCCGCTCGGACCGGTCCGCCGAGGAGGTGCGGCTGGGACAGTGCTGGTTGCCAGGTGAGCGTTCCGAGTCCGACGGGCTGTGACATGCGTGGAATCATAGACGCCGTGTCTGCTGTCCCCGCCTACCTCTCCGGCCTTCGGTTGTCCGGCCGTCGGGTCGTCGTGGTGGGCGCCGGACGGGTCGCGGCACGCCGGCTCGGGCCCCTGCTGGAGGCAGGAGCCTTGATCACGGTGATCGCGCCGGAGGCCACCGGGCCGATCATCGAACTGGCCACCTCAGACGCCCTGACCTGGCTGCCCCGCCGCTACGCCGACGGCGACCTCGACGGTGCCTGGTACGTGCTGGTCGCCACTGATGATCATGACTGCAACAAGCGGGTCTCCGTCGAGGCCGAACGCCGGCGGATCTTCTGCGTCCGCTCCGACGACCGGCATGCTGCGACCGCATGGACTCCGGCCAGTGGCACGGTCGGCGATGTCCAGCTCGGCGTCCTGGCCGGCGGCGACCACACCCGGTCCAGGCTGCTGCGGGACCAGCTGCTGCAACAGCTGATCGGATGACACGGTTGCAGATCGTCACGATCACCGAGACGGACGACGTCCGGCTCGCCGACTACGTACGGCTGCGGGATGTCAATCTGCGCAGGCATCTCGAGGCCGAACGCGGGCTGTTCATCGCCGAGGGCGAGAAGGTGATCCGTCGGGCACTGGATGCCGGCTACCAGCCGCGATCGTTCCTGCTCGCCGAACGCTGGCTCGAGTCACTGGCCGACCGGCTCGATGATCATCAGACGACACCGATCTATCTGGTCACCGAGAAGCTGGCCGAGGAGATCACCGGCTTCCACGTGCACCGCGGTGCGTTGGCAGCCATGCATCGTCAGGATCCTTACACGACAGCCGACCTCCTGGGGTGGGACCGCCTGGTGATCTTGGAGGACATCGTCGACCACACCAACGTCGGCGCGATCCTGCGCAATGCGGCCGGGCTCGGTTGGCAGGGTGCCCTGCTGTCGCCGCGGTCGGCCGATCCGCTCTACCGGCGGGCGATCAAGGTCAGTATGGGATCGGTGTTCTCACTGCCGTGGGCGCGACTGGACGACTGGGGGAGTGCGATCCCACTGCTCAATGATCATGGGTTCACCACGGTCGCACTGGCGCTCACCGACGACGCTCTCAATCTTGATCAGGTACGCGAACGGCTGGCTGCCCACGGCACCGGCAAGATCGCGGTCATGCTCGGAACCGAGGGCGCCGGGCTCTCCGAGCAGTGGATCGCCCAGGCGAGCCTGGTCGCCAGGATTCCGATGCAGGCCGGAATCGACTCGCTCAACGTCGCGGCCGCTTCGGCGATCGCTTGCTACGCGCTGAACCAGCCTCCGACCCGCTGACGGACTACGTCGACGCCGCAGTGGCAGCGCCTGCGCTGCCGGCGGCCGCCGTCGACGCGATCAGGGCGGTCTGCTGGGCGATGATGATGTTGGTGATGCTGGTCGACAGCGTCGCCGTCACGATCCCGTCCCGGACGCTCTGGGCGGAGCGTCCGGCGACGGTGGCGGTCGCGTACAGCAGAAGCTCCGGGGTCCCGACGGAGAACCGGCCGAAACCCTTCTGCGTGCGCAGGAATGTCCGTGCTTCGTCGATCTCGGCAGCGACGACGTCGGCGGCCACGGGAAGCAGCGCCAGAATCCCCAACGCCGGCAGCGAGTCGGGCCGGTCGAGTTTGATCTTCCGGGCGCGGAGCGCGTCCCGCAGCGCCAGCACCTGCCCGGCGGTCTGGTCGTCGGAGCCGCCCAGCACCAGCACCTGGGCCAGCGCCTGGACGCTGTTGCGGCCGCGGAATTCGCCCTTCAGCCGATCGTGCAGCCGCTCGATCCGGTCGGCGCCCGAGTCGACATCCAGGTCCGAGAGGCCGAGCATCGCGGCAAAGATGTAGTCGTCCTGGCCGGTCAGGAAGAAGTGCCGGGCCTTCATCCGGTCGTAGAAGGCCCTGGTCCGGCTGACCGCCTGCGCCGGACCGTTCGGGCCGGTCTGGGCAGCGATCTGGTACGCGGCGACCGCCAGGTAGTCCGACGACCGGAGCCGGGTGCTCTTGAGCAGTTCGTAGACTTTCAGAGTCTGGCCGAACAGGCCCTGCGGGTCGGGCGACAGCGACAGGAGTGCCGCCAGCGACAACGCCATCGAACCGCGGAAACTGGAGAACAGGCCGGTGTTCTGTTTCATCAACTCCTGACACTGCCGGATGGCCTCGGGGTCGGCGATCCTGCCCTGCTGGGCGTAGAGCAGGGCAGCCAGCCGGCTGGTCAGCGCGTTCTGCCAGCGGAACTGCTTCCTGATGATCCGGGCGTTCTCCGCGAAGAGGGACAACGTGCCATCGGCTCCGGGGGCGTTGAGGCTCATGCGGATGCGATCCAATCTGTGGCCGGCAAGGGGCTGGATGCCCAGAGTGCCACGAGTAATGCGTTGGCGGCAGCCCGCACCCGGCCGCTAGTTTCGAGACGTGGATCAGAAATCGATGCTCGTTCGGTACTACCGGGAGAGTCGCGAGTCGTTCTTGTGGAAGGTCGACGGCCTGTCCGAACGCCTGCTGCGGATGCCGCTGACGCCCACCGGCAGCAACCTGCTGGGCATCCTCAAACACGTAGCGGCGGTCGACGTCGGCTATCTCGGGGAGGTCTTCGACCGGCCGTTCAGTCACCCGGTGCTGGAGCGGATCGACGCCGACCCGAGCACCGACCTCTGGGCCACTGCGGACGAGCCGGCGGACTTGATCAAGGACTTCGCCCGCGCCGCCTGGGCACACACCGACCGGACCGTCGACGAGCTCGACCTGGACGCCACAGGCCGCGTGCCCTGGTGGCGTCCGGGCAACCAGGACGTCACCCTGGCGTGGATGCTCGTGCACGTGATCAGTGAGAACGCCCAGCATCTCGGACAGGTCGACATCCTCCGCGAACTGACCGACGGGCTGGTCGGTCTGAACCCGGACAACAGCAACCTGCCGGACAACAGCGCCGAGGACTGGGCCGGCTACACGGTCCGCCTACGGGAGCTCGCCGAGTCGTTCCCTGCCTGAGTGCGCCGGAGGCCGACCAGCGAAGATGTCCGGGTGAAGTTATGCATCCTCGGCGGCGGCGGATTCCGTACGCCCTTCGTCTGGCAGGCGCTGATCCGCGACACCGGCAGCCCCCGGGTCGACCAGGTCAGCCTGTACGACACCGACGCGTCCCGGCTGGAGGTGACGACCAGGATCCTCGGCCAGCTGGCTGAGGGCTTCCCCGACGCACCGACACTGTCGGCCGGCACAGATCTTGATCAGGCCCTGCAGGGCAGCGACTTCATCTTCGCGGCAGTCCGGGTCGGTGGCCTGGCGGGCCGCCAGGCCGACGAGCACGTCGCTCTGGACCTCGGGGTGATCGGGCAGGAGACCACCGGGCCTGGGGGATTGTCGTACGCGATCCGCACGCTTCCGGTGATGATCGACATCGCCCGCCGGGTCAAGCGGGTCGCACCGGAGGCGTACTTCCTGAATTTCACCAACCCGGCCGGGATCATCACCGAGGCACTGCAGGCCGAACTGGGCGACCGGGTGCTGGGCATCTGCGACACCCCGTCCGAGTTGGGTCGTCGGGTCGCGGCCATCCTTGTCGGAGATCGGCTGGGTCATGATCATGACCGGCTGCAGCTGGACTACGTCGGCCTGAACCACCTCGGCTGGATGCGCCGGATCCTGCTGGACGGCCGCGATCTGCTGCCTGAGTTGCTGGCCGATGACGAGAGGCTGGCGCGGCTGGAGGAGGCCACGATCTTCGGCGCAGACTGGCTGCGCAGCCGCGGCATGATCCCCAACGAGTACCTGCACTACTACTACGAGAACCGCGAGGCCGTCGCTGCGATCAAGGCCGCCGGGGTCACCCGCGGCGACTTCCTGGCGAGGACGCAGGCTGACTTCTATCGCCAGGCCGCGAGCACCGAGGACGTCGCCCGGCTGTGGCGCCAGGCCGTCGAGCACCGCGAGGCGAGCTACATGGCCGAGGCCAAGGGCGGCGTCCAGGGCGCACCGATCACCGAACACGACGCCGCCACCGACCCGAGCCAGCTCGGCTATGCCGGCGTCGCGCTGAATGTGATGCGGGCGATCAGCCGCAACGAGCACTGGACCGCGATCCTCAACGTCCGGAACCGGACCGCGATCGCGGGGCTGCCGTACGACGCTGTGGTCGAGGTGCCGACGGTGATCGGCGCCAACGGGGTGCACCCGCTCACCGTCGACCAGCCAGGACTGGCCGAGCTCGGGCTGATGCAGCAGGTCAAGGCGGTCGAGCAGTTGATCATCTCGGCCGTGAACAAGCGTTCCCGGCAGGAGGCCGTCACCGCCTTTGCGCTGCATCCGCTGGTGGACTCGCTGGCCACGGCGCGCCGGCTCGTCGACACCTACATCGCACAGATTCCTGAGGTCGCCGCGGCGCTGGACGGCTGACGGGCCTCAGTTGCTGCTGGTCCTGGCCGAGACCGGCCAGTCCACCGGGTAGTCGTCGGCGACGCTCTTGTGGTCGGAGTAGAGCTTCTTGCGGGCCCGCGCCGACAGCCGGTCGCCGAAGACGGTGCCCTTGAGGTGATCGGTCTCGTGCTGCAGGCAGCGCGCGAAATAGCCGGTGCCCTCGATCTGGATCGAATTGCCGAAGGCGTCCTGGCCGGAGCAGATCGCGACATCGGGCCGGGCCAGCTCGATGTAGGCGCCCGGCAGCGACAGGCAGCCTTCGTCGATGTAGTCCAGCTTGCGGTCCTTGCCCTCGGGCAGCGTCACCTCCGGATTGCAGAAGACGCCGATGTGACGGCGGCGGTCCTCGTCCGGGCAGTCGTAGACGAAGAGCGCAAGATCGATACCGACCTGTGGTGCGGCCAAGCCGACCCCGTCGGCCGCGGCCATCGTCGCGAACATGTCCTTGATCAACTGATGGAGCGCGTCGTCGAAGTCGGTGACCGGCTGCTGCCGGCGGTGCAGCACCGGGTCACCCCACCTGGTGATCGGCCGGACGGTGCCGCCGGTGGTGAGATCGGAGGTGGTCAGATCACTCATCCGGCCTGGCTCCGCAGCACGGCGTACGGGTCGGCGGTCACTCCAGTGCCGCGCTCGTAGTCGTAGGAGTAGACCGGACGGCCCTCGATCAGCACCTGCTCGGCCCGGCTCATGATCTCCAGCGGATCGCCGCTCCAGATCACCACATCGCCGTCCTTGCCGACCTCGAGCGACCCGACCCGTTCGTCCAGCCCGAGCATCTGTGCCGGGTTGATCGTCAGCGCCTCGATCGCGGTCCGCGGATCCAGCCCCTCCTTGACCGAGAGGATGGCCTGGTAGACGAGATAGTTGATCGGCACGACCGGATGATCGGTGGTGATCGCGATCTTGACCCCGGCCTTGGCGAGCAGACCCGGGTTGCGCAGGTGCCGGAGGTTGAGCTCGACCTTGCTGCGGCTGGTGAAGAGCGGGCCGATGATCACCGGAATGCCCTTCTCCGCAAGGACATCGGCCAGCAGGTGGCCCTCGGTCCCGTGGTTGATCACCAGCTTGTAGCCGAATTCCTCCGACAACCGGATCGCCGTGGCGATGTCGTCGGCGCGGTGGGTGTGCTGGTCCCACGGCAGGTCACCGGCCAGCACCGCGGCCAGCGTCTCGTTGGTGGAGTCGCGGGTGAAGGACTTGCCGTCCCGGTCGGCCTCGTCGCGGCGCTCGACATAGTCCTGCGCCGCACGGAAGGCGTCCCGGATCACCGAGGCCACTCCCAGCCGGGTGGACGGCGTCTGCTTCTTCTCGCCGTACACCCGCTTGGGATTCTCGCCCAGCGCCGACTTCACGCTGCACGGTTCCTTGATCACCATTTCGTCGACGATCCGGCCCCAGGACTTCACTGCGACGGTCTGGCCGCCGATCGGATTGCCGGAGCCGGGCTTGACCACCACCGAGGTGACGCCGCCGGACAGCGCATCGCGGAAGCCCTCGTCGGCGGGGTTGATCGCGTCCAGGGCGCGGAATCTGGCGCCGACCGGGTCGGTCATCTCATTGGTATCGCTGCCGGCCCAGCCGTTGCCCTCCTCGTGGACACCGACATGGCCGTGCGCCTCGAGGAACCCCGGCAGCACCCACTTCCCGGCCGCATCGATCACGGCGGTGTCATTGTCGACCTTGACCTTGGTGCCGACCGCAGTGATCTTCCCGTCCTTGATCAACACGGTGCCGTTCTCGATCACCTCGCCGACGACCGGGACGATCCTCCCGCCGACGATGGCGACGTCCTGACCGGTCGGGCCCGGCCGGTCGGCTGCGGACGTCCGGGTTTGCTTCCGTGCTGCTCGGGCCACGACTACTCCTGAACGAAAAAAGGGGATTCGGCAATGCTGATGGGATAGCTGATGGGATAGCTGATGGGAAAGCTGTTGGGATGGCCCCAACGCTAGCGTGCGGGGATCACCACGGCGGGCGACGGCGTGGCGATCTGCTGGACGGTCTGCCAGCCCGCCGGATCCCCGGTCACCGCAGTCGGTCGGATCACCGTCACATTGTCGCCCACCTGGTTGGCGACCCAGATCTGCTCACCGTCGACCGTCAGGTCGCGCGGCCAGGCTCCGCCGCAGTCGATCTCCACCAGCGGGTGCGGGGTGCCGGAGGCATCCAGGGTGAAGAAGCTCAACGTGTCGGCGCCCCGGTTGGCAACCACGATCTGCTCGCCGTACTGGGCGATGGCCGACGGGTAGATCCGCTCGTCGGTCTCCCGCGCCGAGGCCGGCACGGTGATGCCCTCGGAGCCGACCTGCGCATCCAGCGCACCGACCCACAGGCTGGCCGACAGTTCGCAGGCCACCACCAGATACTGGCCGGCGAGCACCAGGTGCCGGGGGCCCGATCCCGGCGGCAGGGTGATCGAATCCGTTGCCGGGGTCAGATTCCCGTCCCCGTCGATCCGGACGATGTGCACCGAGTCGGTGCCGAGATCCGGCACCAGGATCGAGCTGCCGACGCTGACCACCTCGTGGGCGTGCGCGGCGTCCTGCCGCTCCGGGTCCGGCCCCGAGCCGGAGAACTGCAGCAGTCCGATCCGCTCCGACAGAGCGCCGTTGTCCTCGATCCGGAAGCTGGCGATCGAGCCGCTGGTGTAGTGGGCGACCACGACGAAGTTGCCGGTGTGGTCGAAGCACAGGTGGCAGCCGCCGTCACCACCGCTCTCGACCGTATTGATCAGGTGCAGTCCGTTGTCGTCGGAGAGCACCGCAGAGACACTGCCGGGGGTGGTCTCGTTGATCGCGTAGAGCCAGGGCTCGGACGGGTGCTTGATCACGAAGGTCGGCGAGTGCAGGCCGAGCGTCGCGGGTTCGGTGGACGGATCGGCTCCGGACAACCGGCTGAGGCCGGCCGCGCCGCCGCCCATCTCGGTCGTGTAACCGCCGATGAAGATCTGCTCCGGCGCGTCGTAGGTGGGCTGAACATCCTGCGCGGCGTCCTGCGTGTCGGCTTCGCTCATGCGGCAACAGATATCAGAGAGTTGGGGCTATGGGGCAACCGGGCGATCAGTTCGCCGACCTGCGGACCGACTACGAACGCCATCTGCGCTCGGAGCGGCGGCTGTCCGACCACACCGTCCGCGCCTACTCCGGCGACGTCGAGAGCCTGCTGGCTCACCTGGAATCCAGCGGCATCTCCGACCTGTCCGAGGCCGGGCTGCCCGAACTGCGCAGTTGGCTGGCGCGCCAGCAGACGGCCGGATCGGCGCGGGCCAGCGTGCAGCGGCGGGCGGCGGCGGTCCGGGTGTTCTGGTCCTGGGCGTACGAGACCGGCCGGGTCCCGCGCGACGTGGCCAGTGGCCTGAAGTCGCCGAAGAAACAACGCCGGCTGCCGGCAACGGTCGACCAAGGGGCCGCGGCGGCGATGCTCGACGGCGCCCTGGCCCGGGCCGAGGAGTCCGGCGGGCCGGTCGGCTGCCGGGATGTGGCGATCCTCGAAACGTTGTACGCGACCGGCATCCGAGTCTCGGAGCTGTGCGGCCTCGACCTCACCGACCTCGATGCCGACCGCCAGGTGCTGCGGGTCTTCGGCAAGGGCAGCAAGGAGCGCTCGGTGCCGATCGGCGGTCCCGCCTACCGGGCCGTCCGACGGTGGCTGGACGAGGGCCGCGGGCTGCTCGCCGGCCCGAGGTCGGGCACCGCGATCTTCCTCGGTGAGCGGGGCGGCCGAATCGATCCCCGGGTCGTACGCCGGATCGTGCACCGGGCACTGGGGCTGACCGAGGGCGCACCCGACCTGGGGCCGCACGGCCTGCGGCACGCGATGGCCACCCACCTGCTGGAAGGCGGAGCCGATCTGCGCAGTGTCCAGGAGATGCTCGGGCACTCGTCGCTGGCGACCACGCAGATCTACACCCATGTCACCACCGACCGGTTGAAGCGCGCTTTCGAACAGGCTCATCCGCGCGCCTGACGGTCCATGGCAGGGTTGCCGCGTGACCACCCCGACGACCACCCCGACTAAGTCATCGACGGCACCCTCGACGACCGGCCTGACGCAGAGGCCCGGCCGGCGGTACGACGTCGTGATCATCGGCGCCGGCATCGTCGGGCTGTCCCATGCCGAGGAAGCGGTCCGGGCCGGTATGACGGTCGCCGTCGTCGAGCGTTCCTCCCGCCAGGTCGGGGCGTCGATCAGGAATTTCGGGCATATCTGCCTGACACCGCAGTCCGGTCCGGCAAAGGAGCTGACAGAGCAGTCACGGCAGCGGTGGCTGCGGATGTCGCAGGCTGCCGGCTTCTGGCTGCGGGAGTCAGGCACCACCATCGTGGCCAAACGGGCCGAGGAGCTGGCCGTCCTGACCGAATATGTCGACAGCGGCGGCGATCCGGGCCGGGCGGTGCTGCTGGACGCTGATCAGGTCCTGCAGCGCGCCCCGGTCGATCCCGGCGGCGTGCTCGGGGGCGCATTCCTGCCGTACGACCTGCAGGTCGACCCGCGGGAGGCCGGCCCGGCGGTCTCGCGATGGCTGGCGACCCAGGGCGTCGACTTCTACTGGCGGACTGCGGCGCTGGGCATCGAGACCGGTGTCGTGCACACCGGCCGGGGCAGCCTTCGGGCCGGACGGATCGTCGTCGCCACCCACTACGACATCGATGAGCTCTTCCCGGCGATCGCCGAGCAGGCAGGGATCGTACGCTGCCGGTTGCACATGGCCCGGGTCGCGGCTGACCTGCGGGGCCCTCTGGCGACACCGCTTTTCACCGGCTGGTCCCTGCTGCGCTATTCGGGCTTCACCGCGACCAGCGCAGCCACCGCGCTGCGGGACCGGCTCGCCTCCGAACGTCCGGATGCGCTGGCTCTGGACCTCAACCAGATGTACACCCAGCGCCCGGACGGTTCGCTGATCATCGGCGACACCCACCTGCGCGAGGTGGACGCTCCGCCGTTCCAGTCCGAGGAGGGCTTCGAGTTGTTGCTCGAACTGACCCGTGCGCTGTTCGGTGTCCCCCTGCGGGTCCTGGAACGCTGGCAGGGGATCTATGCCTCCTCCCCGGGGCAGGAGTTCGTGGTCGCGGAGCCGATGCCGGGTGTCCAGGTGGTCGTGGTCACGACCGGGATCGGGATGACCATCGGCCCCGGCCTGCCGCGGCTGGTCTTCGACGGCAGCTCCCGATGACCGACCTGCTGCGCGTGATGTCGGGACCGTCGGGTAGGAATTGCTGACATGACTGACTACTCCGAACCGACAGTTGCCCTGGCCAGCGGTCCGCAGATGCCGTTGCTCGGCTTCGGCACCTGGCAGATCCCCGACTCCGAGGCGACCGCGGCCACCATCGCCGCCCTGGAGGCCGGCTACCGACACATCGACACGGCCACCGGCTACCAGAACGAGGCCGGCATCGGCAAGGCGCTGGCCTCGGCCGGACTGCCGCGGGAGTTGGTCTTCGTGACCACCAAGATGCCGCCGGACAACGTCGGACGCGAGCGGCAGACCCTCGAGGAGAGCCTGACCAAGCTCGGCCTGGACCACGTCGACCTGTGGCTGGTGCACTGGCCGCCGAACAAGCAGGCCACGCCGCAGGCCTGGGAGCAGTTCATCGCAGCCCAGCAGGAGGGGCTGGCGACGTCGATCGGGGTCAGCAACTACTCGCTGGACCAGATCGATGAGTTGATCACCGCGACCGGCGTGGCTCCTGCCGTCAACCAGATCCGCTGGAGCCCGGCGATCTACGACGCGACGATCGACTCCGGCCTGGCTGAGCGGAAGGTCGTCCTGGAGGGCTACAGCCCCTTCCGGGCGTCCAACCTCGAGGACCCGACCCTGGTCTCGATCGCCGAGGCACACGGCGTGAACACCGCTCAGGTGATCGTCGGCTGGCACATCAAGCACCAGTACGTGGTCATCCCCAAGTCGACCAATCCGGAGCGGATCGTCAGCAACGCCGCCGGTGCGCTGGTCGATCTGACCGAGGACGAGGTCACGGCGATCGACGGGCTCGGACAGGCCTGAGCCGCGGCCGACGCCACGGTCTCGCATCATTGCCGGTACCACGCCATCGGGTCCGTCAGCTGCCCGTCCAGCCAGACCATCAGGTGCAGATGGCACCCGGTCGCGTACCCGGTCTGCCCGACGTAGCCGAGCACCTGGCCTTTGGTGACGCGGTCGCCGACGTCGACGACGTAGGAGATCGCGTGGTTGAAGCCGCTGACCACGTGCCGGCCGTCGACGGTCCCGTGGTCGACCATCAGCCGGTTGCCGTAGCCCTCGTTGAAATAGCGCTGAGTGACCACACCGGCGTACGGCGCGAGGATCGGCGTACCGCAGGCCGCCCCGAAGTCGGTACCGTCGTGCAGCTTCCAGACGTGCAGGATCGGGTGGAACCGCATCCCGTACGGCGAGGTGATCGCTGCGGCGACCGGAAAACTGAAGCCGTGTGCTGCCGCCGAGCCGGGGGCGGCCGTGGGCAGGGTCTGTTGGAGCGCCTGCCGTTGGGTGGCTCGCTCGGCTGCGACGGTCCGCTCCGAGGCGGGCACCAGCCGGTAGCTGCCGCCGGCCCGCCCGCTCGGCGCGAGCAGCAACGGGTCCAGATAGGTATCGCCGCGGATCAGGCCCCAGTGCAGGCGCGTCTGGTCGGCGCAGTGTCCGGCGTCCAGGCGTCCGATCGGATCGCCGGGTGCGACCGTCGCGCCGACCGACACCGACGGACTGACCGGCTCATAGGTGGTGCGGACCGAGCCATGATCGACCACGATCACCCCGCGGCCGGCCAGCGTCCCCGCGTAGGTCACGCTGCCTGCGGCAGCGGCCAGGACCTGATCGCCGACCTGCCCCGCCAGATCGACGCCCCGATGGCCCGATCCCCATGGCGTGCTCGGCGGGTCGAAACTCCGCAGCACCCGCGGCACCCCGCGCAGGGGGCCAGCTCGTCCTGGTCGGCAACTCCGGGTCCGCACGCGCCCCGGCAACGTCGACCAGCAGCAGCAAGCCGGCGACGACCATCAGCAACGCGACCCGCAGAATTCGTCTCATACCCTCACACTGGGTCTGAAGGCACTGCGTGGTTCAGCCCCGGCGAAATCTGTGGACGACGCTCGAAAAGCGTCGTGACCCTGTGGACAAGCAGTGGGTTCGCACGATTTCCGAGGTTGGGCGCGGACGCGTAAACTGATCTCAGCAGCCCCTCGTGGGCTGACTTCGCATGCACACTTTCCACCGTCTCGGCGGCGGGTGCGGTCCGACGGTCCCCGAAAGGGACGGGTCGCGCGTGTGCGTCAGGGGTGTCGCACCGCGGCACCGACAACCGTCGAACGAGGAGGAACAGGCAGATGCCTGTCGTCACCACGCGCCAGCTCTTGGAGAGCGGCGTTCATTTCGGTCACCAGACCCGCCGTTGGAATCCGAAGATGAAGCGATTCATCTTCACCGAGCGCAACGGCATCTACATCATCGACCTGCAGCAGTCGCTGACCTACATCGATCGCGCGTACGCCTTCGTCAAGGAGACCGTCGCCCGCGGCGGCCAGGTGCTCTTCGTCGGCACCAAGAAGCAGGCTCAGGAAGCCATCGCCGAGCAGGCGACCCGGGTCGGTATGCCGTACGTCAATCAGCGTTGGCTGGGCGGCATGCTCACCAACTTCCAGACCGTGATCAAGCGGGTCCAGCGGCTCAAGGAGCTCGAAGGCATCGACTACGACGATGTCGCCGCGTCCGGGCTGACCAAGAAGGAGCTGCTGGGGCTGAGCCGCGAGAAGGACAAGCTGGAGAAGACTCTCGGCGGCATCCGCGACATGGCCAAGACCCCGCAGGCGGTCTGGATCGTCGACACCAAGAAGGAGCACCTGGCCGTCGACGAGGCGCGCAAGCTGCGCATCCCGGTGATCGCGATCCTGGACACCAACTGCGATCCCGACGAGGTCGACTACGCGATCCCGGGCAACGACGACGCGATCCGCTCCGTCTCGCTGCTCACCCGGGTGCTCGCCGACGCCGTCGCCGAGGGTCTGCTGGCCCGCTCCGGCGCGCAGACCGGCGAGGCCGACGCCGAGCCGATGGCCGATTGGGAGCGTGAGCTGCTGGCCGCCGGCCAGGAGACTCCTGCCGCCGAGACCCCTGCCGCCGAGACTCCCGCCGCCGAGACTCCCGCCGTAGAGGCCCCTGCCGCCGACAGCGCGACGCCGGCTGCGGAGGCCGCCGCTGAGGCACCGGCCGCTGAGGCAGCTGACGCTCCGGCTGCCGCGACCCCGGCCGTCGAAACTCCCGCCGCCGATGCCGCGACCCCGGCCGAGGAAGCCACGGCCGAGCCGACCGAGAACTGAAGGCCGACCGAGAACTGAAGGCCGACCGAGAACCGGCGCCGATTCGTATCGATCCAGATCGATCCGCACGAGTAGAACAGAGGAAACACACGAGCATGGCAACGATCGCTGCCGCTGATGTGAAGAAGCTCCGCGACGCCACCGGCGCCGGGATGATGGACGCCAAGAAGGCCCTGGTCGAGGCCGACGGCGATTTCGAGAAGGCCATCGAGGTGCTCCGGGTCTCCGGTGCCGCCAAGGCCGCCAAGCGTGGTGCCGAGCGGTCGGCCAGCAACGGTCTGGTCGCCGCAGCGGACGGCGCACTGATCAAGCTCGGCGCCGAGACCGACTTCGTCGCCAAGAACGACGAGTTCCAGAATCTCGCTGCGTCCATCGTGGCCGCCGTCGCGGCCGCGAAGGCCGACGGCGTCGAGGCGGCCAAGGCCGTCACGCTGCCTTCCGGGCAGACCGCCGCCGACGCGGTGACCGAGCTGGCCGCCAAGATCGGTGAGGCGCTGGAGATCGGTGAGGCCGCCTACGTCGAGGGGAAGAGCGCCCTCTACCTGCACCGCCGGGACCCTGATCTGCCGCCGCAGATCGGCGTGCTGGTGGCGTACGAGGGTGACGACGAGGAGGCCGCCAAGGCTGCTGCCCGGCAGATCGCCGCGATGCGCCCGAATTACCTCACCCGGGACGAGGTCCCGGCGGAGGATGTCGAGCGGGAGCGCCGGATCGCCGAGGAGCGGGCCCGCGAGGAGGGCAAGCCCGAGCAGGCCATCGGCCGGATCGTCGACGGCCGGGTGAACGCCTACTTCAAGGAGGTCGTCCTGCTGGAGCAGCCGTCGGTGCTGGACCAGAAGACGACCGTCGGCAAGGAGCTGGAGGCTGCCGGGGTGACCGTCACCCGGTTCGTACGCTTCGAGGCCGGCGCGTAACTCGCCTGCTTAGATAGGAACCATGCGCCGTGTGAGACGAGGAGACTCGGATCGCACGGCGCATTTCTTCACCCACGAACTGGACACCACCAAGGAGACCCGATGGGCGAGCCCTACAAACGCGTTCTGCTGAAACTCTCCGGCGAGGTCTTCGGCGGTGGCCGGGTCGGCGTGGACCCGGACGTGGTCAGCTCGATCGCCAAGCAGATCAAGGCGATCGCCGCCGACCGGGGAGTCCAGGTCGCCATCGTCGTCGGGGGCGGCAACTTCTTTCGCGGTGCCGAGTTGCAGCAGCGGGGGATGGAGCGCGACCGGGCCGACTACATGGGCATGCTGGGCACGGTGATGAACTGCCTGGCGCTGCAGGACTTCTGTGAGAAGGAGGGCGTCCAGACCCGGGTGCAGACCGCGATCACCATGGGCCAGGTTGCCGAGCCGTACATTCCGCGGCGGGCCGAGCGGCATCTGGAGAAGGGCCGCGTGGTGATCTTCGGCGCCGGTTCCGGGATGCCGTACTTCTCCACCGATACGGTCGCGGCCCAGCGGGCGCTGGAGATCGGGGCCGAGGTGTTGTTGATGGGGAAGCAGGGTGTGGATGGCGTGTACGACGCCGACCCGCGGACCCATCCGGAGGCGAAGAAATTCGATGAGCTCAGCTACGACGAGTTCCTGGCCCGCGACCTCAAGGTCGCCGACGCCACGGCGATCAGCATGGCCCGTGACTACAAACTTCCGATGATCTTCTTCGGTCTCGACGAGCCCGGCAGCATCGAGGCCGTTGTTGCGGGTGAGAAGATCGGTACGACAGTGCACGCGTGAGCCCACCGGGCCCAGAATGTGCACGACGAACGAACCATCAAGGAGAACCCCGTGATCCCCGACATCATCTCTGACGCCGAGCAGAAGATGGCCAAGGCCGTCGACTATGCGAAGGAGGAGTTCGCCACGATCCGGACCGGTCGTGCCCATCCGGCGATGTTCTCCAAGCTGACCGCCGACTACTACGGCGCCCCGACGCCGATCCAGCAGCTGGCCAGCTTCCAGGCGCCGGAGGCGCGGATGATCCTGATCACGCCGTACGACAAGGGCGCGATGGCCGGCATCATCAAGTCGATCCGGGACTCCGACCTGGGCGTCAATCCGACCGACGACGGCAACGTCATCCGGGTCACCTTCCCTGAGCTGACCGAGGACCGTCGCAAGGAATACATCCGGTTGGCCCGCACCAAGGCCGAGGATGCCCGGATCGCGGTCCGTGGTGTCCGCCGCAGCGCGAAGGACGACATCGACCAGCTGGTGAAGGATTCCGAGGTCGGCGAGGACGAGGCCGCCCGCGCGGAGAAGCAGCTCGATGCGGTGACCAAGAAGCACACCGATCAGGTCGACGAGCTGCTCAAGCGCAAGGAATCAGAACTGCTCGAGGTCTGAGTGGCTGCCCAGGCTAATCCTCCGGAGCGTCCGGAGGACCCTGCCCAGGGCCCGGGGGAGCAGCGGCCCCGGTTGCCTCCGCGGCCGGGCGGTGACCTGCCGATCTGGGCGACCGAGCGGCCACCGGTGGACTACGGCCGTGTCGGCCGCGATCTGCGCGCGGCGACCATCACCGGCGTACTGCTCGGTGGCGCGATCGTCGCTTCGCTGATCTTCTTCAAATTCGGTTTCATTCTGATCATGGCGGCCCTGTTGGTCCTGGCCACGATCGAGCTCGGACACAACTTCGCCCGGCGTAACATCAAGGTCGCCAGCGTGCCCGTCGCGATCGGCACCGGAGCGGCGGTGATCGTCCCGTACCTGGCGCAATACATCCCGTCGCTGGACGGGGTCGATGATCTCGGCCGCAACGCGGTCCTGCTCGGAATCCTGGCCCTGACCACGATCGCCGCCCTGGCCTGGCGGATGCGCGGCGGATCGCAGGGATTCCTCAGCGATGCCTCGGCAAGTCTGTTCTTGATCGCGTACGTGCCGCTGCTCGGCTCCTTCGCCTCGTTGCTGCTGGCCGGCGACCGCGGTACGGCACGAGTCGTCACCTACATCCTGGTGGTCGTCGGCAGCGATCTCGGCGGCTACGTGGCCGGTGTGCTCTTCGGTCGGCACCCGATGGCGCCGGTGATCAGCCCGAAGAAGTCCTGGGAGGGCTTCGCCGGTTCGGTGGTCTTCGCGACCGCGGCCGCGATCCTGATGTCGATCTTCGGACTGAAGGTCGGCTGGTGGGTCGGAGTGATCCTCGGTCCGCTGCTGGTATTGGTCGCGACGGTCGGTGATCTTGTCGAATCGCTGATCAAACGCGATCTCGGGATCAAGGACATGAGCAGTTTCCTGCCGGGCCACGGCGGCGTGATGGACCGGCTGGACTCGATGCTGCTGGCCGCACCGATGGCCTGGTTGATCATGTATCTGCTGGTACCGGGCGGCTGAACAGGTCGTAGGCATAGCTGACCTCGTCGATGACGACACCGTCTTCGAGGAACGGCCGCAGCCGCCCGGCAAGATCGACCTCGAATTCCGACGTCCGGTCGCCGAAGATCGTGATCGGCAGGAACGACGTCGCGTAGATGAAGCCCGCCAGTCCGCCGGGTGTCCAGGCGTGCGGTTGGGTGAAGGCCCGCCGGCCCGTTGAGACCAGGCCCGCGGCCTCGATGATCGCCTCGTCCGGCTGTTCGTTGCGGGTCGATTCCAGGTCGGCAGGCACCTGGTTGTCGGCACCCAGGCGGTGCTGCCAATCCGCCAGCAGTTCGCCGAAGGCGGGCTTCCAGTCGCCCGGACCCGACCATGGAGAACTCGACCAGCAGAGCGCGAGGTGGCCACCCGGCACCAACCAGGCCGCGATCCGCTCGGCTACCTGTCGGCGGGGCATCCGGTGGAAGGCGTTGCCGACCACCACCAGATCGAAGAAGTCCTCTGGTGCCTGCAACTCCTCGGCGGGGGCGCCCACCGGGTGCAGGTTCCGGATGCCGCTGTTGGCGATCTTGGAGCGGACGACGTCGATCATGTCTGGTTCGGAGTCGACAGCCCAGACCTCGGCGAACGAATCGGCCAGCACGAACGCCAGCAGACCCGGGCCGCAACCAAGATCAAGAGCTCGGACCCGGCCGGTCGGCCCGGTGTCGTCGAGCAGCTGGGTGATGAGCGCTGGTGTGTAGGGCAGGCGGAACTCGTCGTACAGCTCCGCAACGCCGCGATACAGGTCGGGCGCGAACTCGGGATCGTCGTTCACCACCAGAATCAACTCCTCAGCCAGGTCTCGATGTTTCCGATCAGATCGAGACGGGCGCTGAGTCCGGCGAGTTGGCCCGGCACGGACTCGTAGGCCTCCCGCCTGCGCTGCTCTCCGTCGTCCCGCAGTCCTGCGGCCCGCTCCAGGCAGAGAACGGTCCAGTCCAACCCGACGCTGACGTCGACGCCGAGGTCCTCGGGCACGATCTGGTACCCCTCACCGCCGGCAGCTTGGTATCCGGCGATCACTGCGCGGGCGACGGCCGGAACCTTCCAGCCGGCCAAGGACAGCGCCGTCCTGGCCAACTCCTGCCGCGGCGGCCATGGTGAGGCGACGTCCCAGTCGCACAGCACCGGGCCGGCGGAGGTCAGGATCAGATTCTTCTGGTCGACATCACCGTGGCTCATCGGCTGGGCCGAGAAGTCGGTGACCGACCGGTCGAGCAATGCGCCGATCCGTCGGACCACAGGGGAGACTGCCGCCGCCCGACGAGCCAGATCCTGATCATGCCTGGAGAGTCGCAAGATCAACTCGTCCCAGCCGTCGATATTGCCCCGCGTCAGGGTCGGGAAGACGTCGGTCCGGTTCGGCAGGTGGTGCAGGGCATGGATCCGGGCCAGGTCCGCGCCGACCGACCGGGCGGTGTCCCCGTCGACCGGTCCGTCGCGGCAGGGATCGCCCGGGGACCAATCGTGGGCGCGGAAGGTTTCCGATCTGGTCTCGACGAAGACCGAGCCATCGGGTGCGGTGATCGGCCGCGGCATGGAGACGCCGGCAGCAAAGGCCTTCAGCTCGAACTCGGCTGCCTCCTGCAACCAGCCCAGCCAGTCAGGTTGATTCCACGGATTGAGCAGCTGTTTGATCGCGTACTCGCCTTCGCCGGTGCAGACGTGGAAGACCCGATTGGACCACGCTCGTCCGACCCGCTCCGACGAGATGATCTTGCCCGGCAGTCCGAAGGCAACGAGTACCTCATCGAGCACTGATCACAGCTCCTGGAATCTGCGCGCCAGTGACATGGCGTCGTACGGCGAGCGGACCTTGGTGTCGTTGTCGAAGTAGACATAGACATCGCGGACCTCGGCAGACCAGTTTCTGATCTTGTCGGCCCATTCGTCCAGCCCTTTTTCGGTGTATCCGGAGACGTACAACTGGTCGGCGCCGTGCAGCCGGATGTAGCAGAATTCGGTGGTCAGCTCCTCGATCTGCGGCCACTTCCCAGCGGTGTCGGCGACCACCATGGCGATGTCGTGATCACGAAGCAGGCCGAGGAATTCGGGATTCTTGTAGCTGTCGTGCCGGACCTCAAGCGCATGCTGCAGCGGCCGGTCACCCAGCTCAGGCGTGAGGAACACCCGGTCCTCGGCCAGCCGGTCGTCGTGTCGGGCGCCGAGCGCCGCGGCCTGGGCATGGGTGCGGGGGAGAGCGGTGAAGAAGTCGGCCAGCCTCTCGGGGTCGTAGCCGAGGTCAGGAGGCAGTTGCCACAGCAGCGGTCCGAGTTTCGGTCCGAGGCCGAGCACGCCGGAAGCGAAGAAATTGGCCAGCGACTGCTCGGGATCGCGGAGCTTCTTCATGTGGGTGATGAAGCGGCCGCCCTTGACCGAGAACACGAAGTCGTCAGGAACCTGCTCCCGCCACAGGGCGAAGCTGGTCGGCCGCTGCAGGGCGTAGAAGGTGCCGTTGATCTCGATCGAGTTCATCCGCTCCGCGGCGTAGGCGAGTTCCTGCTTGTGCGGCAGTCCCTTCGGATAGAAGGTTCCGCGCCAAGGCGGGTAGGTCCAGCCGGAGATACCGACGCGGATCACGCGGACCTCCGGTCGTGGTACGGATCAGCGACGCACGGCCCACAGGATGGTGCAGATGATCGCGGACCAGAACGCTACGACACTACCGGCGCCGAACGCGACCGTATCGTGCAACAGCGTCGCTCTTCCGAGGGCCTCGATCCTGCTCCGCAGCACACACTCACCGTAACTGACGTCGGACATGCTGCAGAACGACGACGTATCCACCGCGGCCGTCGACTGATTCCATTGGACTCCGTATGCGATGAAGATCGCCAGCAGAACGGCGGTGATCACCCACAGTACGGTGACCGAGGACGGAACCGGTCGTCTCCGAGACAGTTGCCGGGGGTGAGACGGGATCGGGGTCACAGCCTGCGAAGTTATCAGCCGGGCGGCTCACGATTCCGGTCTCCGACGGCTTGCGTGGGACAATGGTGGGGTTATGACAACCCTTCCCCTGGTCTTCGACGCGCCCAAACGCGGCCTGCCGCCGAAGCATCTTGCCGACCTGACGTCGCAGGAGCGTGCCGACGCCGTCGCGGCGCTGGGGGAGAAGCCGTTCCGGGCCAAGCAGTTGTCCAACCACTATTTCTCCCGGCTGACCGTCGATCCGGAGGCGATGACCGACATCCCTGTCGAGTCCCGCGACCGGCTGGTCGCCGAACTGATGCCGCCGTTGTTGACTGAGGTCCGCGCCGTCGCGGCCGATGGCGGTGCGACCCGCAAGACGCTTTGGCGGGCTCACGACGGCACGCTGATCGAGAGCGTGCTGATGCGCTACCCGGACCGCGCCACACTGTGCATCTCCAGCCAGGCCGGCTGCGGCATGGCCTGCCCGTTCTGCGCGACCGGACAGGGTGGATTGCAGCGCAACCTGTCCACCGCCGAGATCGTCGATCAGGTGCGGACCGCTGCGGCGGTGATGCGGGACGGGCTGATGCCCGATTCCACCGGGAACCCGGCTCCCGGCAGGCTGAGCAACATCGTCTTCATGGGCATGGGCGAACCGCTGGCCAACTACAAGCGGGTGGTCGCCGCCGTCCGCCGGATCACCGAGCCGGCACCCTCCGGTCTCGGTATCTCGCAGCGCTCGGTGACCGTCTCGACCGTTGGTCTGGCTCCGGCGATCCGCAAGCTCGCCGACGAGAAGATGCAGGTCCGGCTGGCCGTCTCGCTGCACACGCCGGACGACGAGTTGCGCGACACCCTCGTGCCGGTCAACAACCGCTGGTCCATCGACGAGGTCCTCGAGGCGGCGCGCTACTACGCAGACACCAGTGGGCGCCGGGTCTCGATCGAGTACGCGCTGATCCGCGACATCAACGACCAGCCCTGGCGTGCTGATCTGCTCGCCAAGCGGCTGCGCAAGCATCTCGGCCAGCTGGTGCACGTCAACGTGATCCCGTTGAACCCCACTCCGGGGTCGCAATGGGACGCCAGCCCGAGGCCGGTCGAGCGGGAATTCGTCCGCCGGGTCAACGCCGGCGGCGTCGCCTGCACCGTACGCGACACCCGTGGCCAGGACATCGCGGCGGCGTGCGGTCAGCTCGCGGCTCTCGAGAACTGACAGCGGCGTCCGGCTGCGATGACGGAAGCGATGAGTGAACGCCCTGAGACGGCGCGGCTGCTCGATCTGCAGCCGCATCCCGAGGGCGGCTGGTTCCGGGAGACGTTCCGGTCCGAGGTCGAGGTCGAGGTCGATCTGCCGGGTGGCACCCGCCGCGCGTCGACCTTGATCAACTTCCTGTTGCCGGCCGGAGAGGTCTCGGCCTGGCATTCGGTCGCTGCGACCGAGATCTGGGTCTGGCAGGGTCCGGGGATGATCACCATCCAGCTCGGCGGTGACGGCGACCAGCCGGACACCGAGCCCCGGTCGTATGTCCTCGGCAGTGACTTCGCAGCCGGCCAGCTGCCGCAGTTGATCATCCCGCCCGGTGTCTGGCAGCGTACGCTTCCCGGCGCCGACGACGCGCTGGCCAGCTGTCTGGTCTCGCCAGGATTCGAGTACGAGGATTTCCGGCTCTTCCAGTAACGAGCTGCTTGTCCAGTCCGGGGGCAGGACAGCGGGCCAGGGGATCGGGCTGCGGCTAACCTCGGGACTATGACAACTCCGTACGACGCCATCGCCAAAGTGCCGTCCTTCACCCTCACCAGCACCGATATCGCCGATGGGGCTGAGCTGCCCAATGCCCAGGTCAGCGGCATCTTCGGGGCGGGCGGCCAGGACGTCTCGCCCCAGCTGTCCTGGAGCGGCTTCCCCGAGGAGACCAAGAGTTTCGTGGTCACCGTGTACGACCCGGACGCCCCGACCGGTTCGGGCTTCTGGCACTGGGCCGTCGTCGACATCCCCGCCTCGGCGACCAGCCTGCCGTCCGGCGCCGGTGACGAGTCGAGGACCGGGCTGCCGGACGGTGCGTACCAGCTGGCCAACGACGGCGGCCTGAAGCGCTATCTCGGCGCCGCTCCGCCCAGCGGTCACGGCAAGCACCGCTACTTCGTCGCCGTGCACGCCGTCGACGTCGAGTCGCTCGGGGTGCCGGAGGACGCCAGCAACGCCTTCCTCGGCTTCAACCTGCATTCGCACACCCTGGCGCGTGCGGTCCTCGTGCCGTGGTACGAGGAGGCCTGACCGCGCCCGACTGGGCCGCGGAGAAGTAGGCGAACCGGCAACCGGCTGCCCAACCAAGCGTCGAAGCAGCGGGGGCGAGGCCGAGGAGTCGAGGCGGAGGAACGGCGTAGCTGCCGACCACCGCCGACATTTGACCAAGTCAGCGGCGGTTCGGGCGGTGATCGGATCGGCTTAACACGGTGTGAACCTGTGAAGGTCGCCGGTGTAACACAGACTCGGCCAAGGTGTCCTCATCCCCACTCCTGAGGAAGGACGCCATGTATCGCATCCCTTCCGCGGCCGACGTCACCGAAGTAGCCGAGCATCTCGGCATCACCCTGACCGCTGACGAAGCCGCCGCCTACCAACGCCAGTTGGCGACCATGCTCGCCAACTTCGACGAGTTCCTCCAGATTCGTCCGACGGTGATCCCGCCGCGATATCCGGGCAACCGCGATGCCGGCTACCGGCCCAGCGCCGAGGAGGACCCGTACGGCGCTTGGATGTGGAAATGCTCCATCCCGGGCGCCGCGGACGGACTGCTGACCGGCAAGACCGTCAGCTACAAGGACCACATCGCCGTCGCCGGACTGCCGTTGACCTTCGGCGCCTACGCCATGGAAGGCCACATCGCCGACTACGACGCAACCGTGGTCAGCCGCGCCCTGGAACAGGGGGCGGAGATCATCGGCAAGAACGTGATGAACGGCCTGGCCGGCGGATTCGGCTTCGGCGGCGGCTTCGGCGACTACGGCCGGCCGAAGAACCCGCACAATCCCGATCACCTCACCGGCGGCTCGTCGTCGGGTTCGGCGGCCGCGCTGGCTGCCGGGGAGGTCGACATCAGCTACGGCGGAGATCAGGGCGGCTCGATCCGGATGCCGGCCTCCTGGTCGGGCATCGTCGGGCTCAAGCCGACCTTCGGTCTGGTGTCGCACTTCGGAATCACCTTCGGCTCGGACCAGAGCATCGACTACACCGGACCGATGGCCCGCACGGTGGCCGACTGCGCGATCGCACTGGAGGCGGTTGCCGGCTACGACGGCCTTGACCCGCGCCAGACCAAGGAGGTGCCGGACCACTACGACGCGACCAGCAGGCTCGACGAGGGTGTCGAGGGACTCCGGGTCGGCATCATGACCGAAGGTTTCGCCCACGCCACCCCCGACGTCAGCGAATCCGTGCATGCGGCCGCCGATGTCCTCGCCGGACTGGGTGCCAAGCTCAGCGAGGTCTCGGTCCCCGAGCACCAGACGGTCAGCCTGGCACAGAAGGCGCTCGGCGCCGAGGGTGCGTTGGCGATCCGGGGCACCGGCATCTTCGGCGCGTTCGCCCGGACGTTCTATCCGGAGGACACGATCACCGCGATCACCCGGCTCTGGCAGCACCACAACGACCAGCTCGACCCGCGCGGCGTGCTCACGCTGCTGGCCGGTGCCTACAGCCGTCGCTACTTCAGCGGCCGGCTCTACGCTCGGGCCCAGAATGTCAGGCCGTTCTTCATCGGCGCCTACGACCGCGCGTTGGCCGACGTCGACGTGTTGATCATGCCGACCACGCCGATGCAGGCGCCGAAGTACGAGCCGATCCAGGATCGCCTGGAGGCACTGGAATTCGCACTCACCCGGTCAGCGAACTCCCACTCATCGCAGAACACCCAGCCGTTCGACTTCACCGGCCATCCTGCGTTGTCGATCCCCGGGGAGAAGAAGAACGGGCTGCCTGTCGGCGTCCAGCTGGTCGGCCCACGCTTCGGCGACGACCTGCTGCTGCGGGTCGGGCAGGCCTACGCGAATGCCGTCGATTACGAACAGATCATCGCCGTCGCCTGAACCGCCCCGCCCGAGGTGACTCGTCGACGTCGGCGGGTCCGCATCGTCCGAAACCGAAGGAGATTCGCATGACCGAGAGCGCCGCCGGCCCTGCCGGCAGCACCACCGCCGAGCAGATCACCGCCGAGCAGATCACCACCGAGCAGATCGTCACCGGACTGCTGGCCGCCGCGCAGCTGACCCCCAGCGCCGAGGAGAAGGCGCAGATGATCAAGGACTTCCCGAAGGTGCGTGCGGGCGCGGACGCGCTCTACCTGCCTGAACTGGAGTTCGTCGAGCCGGCCACCCGATTCGATCCGGCCCGTTACTACACCGCCTGAAGTCCTGCAGCACACCGACTGAAGCTCATCACCGACCCGAGGACTGATCAACGACCATGACCGACACCAAGACGACGCAGACCGAGGTCGGCCCCGACGCCCCGGGCACCGTCAAGACCAATCTGACGATCGCCGAGGCCGGCGCCGCGCTGCGGTCCGGGACGCTGACCTCGACCACGCTCACCCGCACCATCCTGGACCGTGCCCTGTCCCTCAACGACGCGCTCGGCGCCTACGTCGTCATCACCGAGGACGCGGCGATGCAACAGGCCGCCGCAGCCGACGCGGATTTCGCGGCCGGCATCGACAAGGGCGCCCTGCAGGGCATTCCGCTGGCGATCAAGGACATCATCGCGATGAAGGGCGCACCGACGACGGCCAATAGCCGGGTGCTCGCGCCCGACTGGGGCCACGGCACTGACGCCGTGGTGAACGCCCGGCTGCGCGCCGCGGGTGCGGTGTTCGTCGGCAAGGCGACGACCAGCGAGTTCGCCTGCGGGCTGCCGGACCCGGACAAGGGCTTCCCGATCCCGCACAACCCGTGGAACGTCGCCCACACCCCGGCGGGATCGAGCTCGGGCACCGGCGTCGCCACCGCCGCACAATTGGCGCTGGGCGGGCTCGGGACCGACACCGGCGGCTCGGTCCGCGGACCGGCCTGTGTCAACGGGCACACCGGCCTCAAGGTCACCTTCGGGCGGGTGCCGAAGAACGGTGTCGTGCCGCTCGGGTTCAGCCTGGACAGTATCGGCCCGATGGCGCGCAGCGCCCTGGACTGCGCCCTGCTGCTCGAGGTGATGGCCGGCTACGACGCCGGTGACCCGAACGCTGCCAAGGTCGACGTCCCCAAGTACTCCGAACTGCTCGCCGGCGGGGTGGAGGGTCTCAAGATCGCGTTGCCGGTGCCGTACTTCTTCGAGCACGAAGCGCTCGACCCGGAGCAGCGCTCGGCGGTCCTGGCCGCTGTCAACCAGCTCGTCGGGCTCGGCGCGACCTCGGACGAGATCGTCCTCGATCACGCAGCCGAGGCAAAGGACGCCAACCACATCATCATGGTGGGTGAGGCGTACGCCTACCACCGCGACAATCTGGTGCACCGCTGGGAGGATTACGGCCGATTCACCCGGCCGACGCTGGGACGCGGCGCGTTCTACACCGCAGCCGACTACGCCCAGGCGAACCGGTTCCGTACCTTCTGGGCCGAGCAGGTCGCGAAGGTACTCGGCGAATACGACGTGATCATCACGCCGTCGGCGCCGACACCCGCCGAACGCGCCGATGCCATGGATGCGAGCAGCCGGCTGGCCAAGCCGAGTTACACCGGGCACTGGAATCTCTGCGGATTGCCCGCGGTCGCCGTCCCGGTGGGACTGAGCAGCAGCGGCCTGCCGCTGTCGATGCAGGTGATCGGCAGCCCCTTCGCCGAGGCGACGGTGCTCAAGGTCGCCCATACCCTCCAGCAGGTCACCGAGCACCACCTCCTGGTGCCGCCGGTGGACGCGTTGATGGCCGCCTGATCGGGAGGGGTTCCTCAGCCTGTCGAACGAGTTCCTGAGCCTGTCGAAAGACCGCGACGATGATCAGATCGCCGCGGCCCGGGTCAACATCAGGATGTCCATCCGACCCTGTTGGACGACCTCGCCGCGCTGATTGATCAACTTCAGCTCACGCTGCACGACGCCGGTGGTGCCTTTGCTGGTGAGTCGGCTGCCGACGATCTCCACCGTGCAGGTCAGGGTGTCGCCGATGAAGACCGGATTGGTGAATCGCCATCCGTCGATCCCCAGCAGCGCGACGGCGCTGCCTTCGAAGGCACCCATCCTGGCGATCAGGCCCAGGCACAGCGAAGCGCCGAGCATGCCGTGCACGATCCGCTGACCGTAGCGGGTCTGTCGGGCGAACTCCGCATCGGTGTGGATCTGGTTGTTGTCCCCGGTCCAGGCAGCGAAGCTGATCACGTCGGCCTCGGTGATCGTCCGGCCCGGCGTGGTGAAGGTCTGGCCGTCGGTGAAGTCCTCGAAGTAGAGCGGTCCCATGGCCGCCATCTTCGCAGCACTCGCCGGTCACCGCGCGGTTGAGGGTCGCGGCTCGGCCGGGCGTTCAGATCGTCGGGTCGCCGACCGTGAGCGCTTCGCCGGTCTCGGCCCGCAACCTGTTCTGAGCGGCCGAGGACCGCATCACATGGGTGAACGCCAGCCGGTCGGCACGGGCGTGGCTGATGCTGAATTCCAGCCGACTGCCGCCGACCGCGTGCACTACGCGATTGGTGTCCAGCAGCGCGAAGCCGATCGGCACCCGCAATTCGGCGGCGCACAACGCATCGGCGTTGGAGCAGCTGATCTCCAGATCCGTGTCGCCCACCGGTTCCTTGATCACCTCGCTGATCACCTCGTACGGGGACCGGTCAAGATTGATCGACGGGTTGTCGATGATCACCGCGAACGGGTCGGCCGGCAGGAATGCGGTCCTGATGCTGATCGGGAACCCGTCCAGTGCAGTCAGCGATTCCATGATCACGATCTCATCGCCGACGTCGATGCCGAGTTTGGAGGCCACGACCCCGGTACAGCTGTGCAGGCCCGCATATCGCGTGTGGATGGCGATCCTGGGCGTCACGGAATTCACGTCCTGGGCAAGATCGCGGGACTCGTCGAGCTCGTGCAGCAACGGTCCCGGCGACAACACGAAGGTCCCGGCGCCCCGGACGCGCTCGATCATGCCCTGCTGGCGCAGCACCTGCAGCACCTCGCGGACCACACCCCGGCTGACCTTGAACTTCTTGATCAGCGCATCCTCGCTGGGCAGCGGTTCGGTTGTGCGCGCGTACAGGAATTCCATCCGGAGCAGGTCGGTGACCCATTGCACCGCCTGGACGCGCTCGGCTCCGCGCGGTCGAAATGCAGACATCTCTGGGTAGGCCACCAGATCACCTCGGATGTGCGGGGGAACGGGACACACCGGGACCACGGCGTCGCGGATTTTCCGACAGTCTAGACGCGAACCCACCCTGTTCCCTAGATGTAGAAGGGCCCCAATCCGAAATGGATCGGGGCCCCTTCGAATGGTTTGATCAGGCGATCGGATCAGGCGGCCAGGTCGTGCACCGTGCGCGCATCCTCCAACGCGATAGCCAGCACCTCGGAGACATCGCCGACCGGATGGATGGTCAGCGCCTGGCGCACGGAGTCCGGCAGGTCATCCAGATCCGGCTCGTTGCGCTTGGGGATGATCACATCGGTCAGCCCGGCGCGATGAGCCGCAAGCAACTTCTGCTTGACGCCGCCGATCGGCAGCACCTTGCCCTGCAAGGTCACTTCGCCGGTCATGCCGACGCTGGATTTCACCGGTCGCCCGGAGGCCAACGACGCCAGCGCCGTGGTCATCGTGACACCCGCGCTCGGCCCGTCCTTCGGCACCGCTCCGGCCGGCACGTGCACGTGGATCCGCTTCTGGGCAAGATCACCGGACTGTCCCCGGGACCGCAGGTAGGACAGCGCGATCTGTACCGACTCCTTCATCACGTCACCCAGTTGACCGGTCACGATCATGCCGGCGTCGCCGTCCATCTCGGTGGCCTCGATGAACAAGACGTCGCCGCCGGCGCCGGTCACGGCCAGACCGGTCGCGACTCCCGGTACCGACGTCCGCTCCGCGCTCTCCCGCGTGAACCGCGGGCGACCCAGGTACTCGTTCAGGTTGTCCGTGTCGACAGTGATGGTGCCATGATCATCGCCGCTCGCATCGTCACCGTCCTCACGGTCGGACCTTCCGGAGCCGGGCTGGGAGTCCAGCTGGACGGTCGCCTTCCGCAGTACCTTGGCGATCGCACGTTGCAACTGCCGTACGCCAGCCTCCATGGTGTATTCGCGGGCGATCAGTCCGAGTGCTTCGTCGGTGATCTTGACCTCGTCGGTCTCCAAGCCGGCCTTGCTCAGCTGGTCGGGGAGCAGGTGCTCGCGAGCGATCGCGATCTTCTCATCCTCGGTGTAGCCGTCCAGCGTCACGACCTCCATCCGGTCCAGCAACGGCTGCGGGATGGTGTCGAAGACATTGGCGGTGGCCAGGAACAGCACGTCCGACAGGTCAAGATCGACTTCCAGGTAGTGATCGCGGAAGGTGTGGTTCTGCGCGGGGTCCAGGACCTCGAGCAGCGCCGCCGCCGGATCGCCCCGGTAGTCGGCGCCGACCTTGTCGATCTCGTCCAACAGGATCACCGGATTCATCGACCCGGCCTCGGTGATGGCGCGGACGATGCGGCCCGGCATGGCACCGACATAGGTCCGCCGGTGGCCGCGGATCTCGGCCTCGTCGCGGACCCCGCCCAGGGCCACCCGGACGAACTTGCGTCCCAGCGCACGGGCCACCGATTCGCCGATCGACGTCTTGCCGACACCGGGCGGTCCGACCAGGGACAGCACCGCGCCGGAACCCCGGCCGCCGATCACCGACAGGCCGCGGCGGTTGCGCCGTTGCCGCACGGCCAGGAATTCAACCAGCCGTTGCTTGACATCGTCCAGGCCGGCATGATCGGCGTCCAGCACCTCGCGGGTCCTGCCGAGATCGTCCGAGTCGTCGGTGCGGACGCTCCACGGGATCTCCAGGATGGTGTCCAGCCAGGTGCGGATCCAGCCCGTCTCGGGCGACTGCTCGCTGGTCCGCTCCAGCTTGTTGACCTCGGCCAGGGCAGCTTTGCGGACATCATCGGGCAGATCGGCTTGTTCGACCCGGCTCCGGTAGTCGTCGGCGCCGTCCGGGTCGTCCTCGCCGAGCTCCTTGCGGATGGCAGCGAGCTGTTGGCGCAACAGGAATTCGCGCTGGGTCTTCTCCATGCCCTCGCGGACGTCCTTGCCGATCTGGTCGGCGACCTCCTGCTCGGCGAGATGGTCCTTGGTCCAGCCGATCAGCGACTCAAGTCGAGCCACGACATCCGGCTCGGCCAGCAGCGCGACCTTCTGGTCGTGGTCGAGATAGGGGGCCCAGCCGGCGGTATCGGCCAGTTGCTCGGGGTCGGTGATCTTCTGGACGGAGTCGATCATCTGCCAGGCGTTGCGTTGCTGCAGGATCGAGATCACCAGGGACTTGTATTCGGCTGCCAGTTCGACGGCGCGGGACTCATCGCTGACGATCGTCTCGATCTCGTGGGCCTCGACCCACAGCGCGGCACCGGGGCCGAGCACTCCGGCACCGATCCGGGCACGGGACTCGGCGCGGACCACGGCGGCGGGCTCGCCGCTGGGCAGTCGTCCGACCTGCTCGAGGACGGCGATCGTGCCAACCGGGGCGTACTCCCCGTCCGGGCGCGGGACCAGCAGCAGCCGGTCCTCAGCGGTCTGGGCGGCGTCCACCGCCGCGCGGGCCTCCGACTCATCCAGCTCGATCGGGATCACCATGCCCGGGAGCACCACCGCGTCGGAGAGCGGTAGCACGGGCAACTTCTGGGGTGTCGCTTGGTTTTCGGCGGTCATGTCACAGGCAACGACGCCCGATGCGATCTGATTCCAGAGTTGAGTCGGGTTCGCTCAAGGTGAACGCGGAGGGAGTGGCGAGAGGCGATCCCGGCGGAATTCTGCCGGTGAACGTCGAGCCGCTGGCTTTGTGACCAAGGATGACCTCGCCCGGGGCGACACGCCACGACGGCCCGATCGTCGGCAACAGAATCAGCGAACGCGAACTGGTCCGAGGGTCTCCTGGGAATGGAATAAAGACCATCCGAGCGCTATTACAGGAAGTATCAGCCGAGAGATCCCTCGCTCCCCGCTATGGGCTGTCCCCGGATCGTGCATTCGTACGAAAGGTGGCTTCAATGGCTGTTCTCCAACCGAGCCATGAGTTTGGCTCAACTGCTGCAAAGGTGTGGCCGTGGTCGGTGACCCGCGGCGCTCTGGCCGTGATCTTCGGCATCCTCGGATTCGTCTGGTTGCTACCGGCAGGCACGCTGCGAACCTTCGCCCTGCTGGTCGGGATCTTCGCGATCCTGGACGGCGTCGCCAACGGAGTCGAGGCGGCGCGTCGCCGTGGCACACCGAGACTGCTCCGCGGTGTCGCCGGACTGATCGGCATCGTGTTCGGCATCCTGGCCATGGTGGTGACTGGAGCATCGCTGACCACGATGCTGTGGATGACCGGTGTCTGGGCCTTCGTGATCGGTGGCCTGGAATTCGTTGCCGACCTGCTGGAACGGTCCTCCGGGCACCGTGACTGGGTCTATGGCCTGATCATGGGCGGACTCGGCGTCGTCCTCGGCGTCCTCGCCGTGGCGATCATGCCGTCGCTGACCGGACTGATCTGGCTGGCCGCGATCGCCACCATCCTGTGGGGTGTCGCAGGACTCCTCATGGGTGGCAACGAGCGGAGCCTCTCACACCGCAGCTGATCAGGCTCAGTAAGCGGATCAGGTCTGTCTCGGGCAGGCACCCGGTAGCCGACGGCTACCGGGTGTTTGTCGTCTAGGTTGGGCCCATGTCAGTTGCCCCGGATCCTGCTCGGAACCACCTGTCCGAGCTCGCCGCCGAGGTCGGGATCGCCACTCAGTACGACGACTGGCGCGGCGGACGCCGGCAGGTCGCAGACGACACCGTGATCGCCGTCCTCGCGGCACTCGATCTGGACGCATCGACATCGGAGACGGCAGAACGGGCGGCGTCCGAGCGTCGCGCCGCAGCCAGCCGCCCCGGACTGCCGGTGTGCTGGGTGACCCGAGATGATCATCCGGAGTCGGTCCCGGTCCGGCTGCCCGCCGGTCGTGCCGCCCGGGTGTACGTCGAGACGGAGACCGGTGACCGACTCGACGTCGCGCTGGGACCCGGCACCACCGTCGACGCGGCCGACGGTGTCGAACTGCACCCGACTCCGCTGCCGGACCTGCCGCAGGGCTACCACCTGCTGCGACTCGAGACCGACGATCACCGATGGAGCGCTCCGCTGATCGTCACGCCGGCGCGACCCGGGCGGTCTGCCGGAGCGCAGCAGTGGGGCCTGGCCATTCAGCTCTACAGCGTGCGCTCCCGGGGGTCGTGGGGGATCGGGGACTTCGATGATCTTGCGCGGTTGGGCCGCTGGTCGGCTGCCGAACACGGCGCGGACTACATCTTGATCAACCCGATCCATGCCGCCGAGCCGCGAGCGCCCATCGAGCCGTCGCCCTATCTGCCGGTCAGCCGCCGGTTCGTCAACCCGATCTACCTCCGGCCGGAACTGATCCCCGAGTACGCCGGCATCGACGACGCGACCCGCCGGGTGATCGACGGCCTGCGCTACACCGCGGCCACGTCCGACCGCACCGATGACGACATCTGGGGCAGCGCCCGGATCGACCGCGATGCGATCTGGGGCGCCAAGCTCAGGGCCCTGCAATTGATCTTCGCCGAGCCGCGGAATGACGTTCGGGAGAAGGCCTACCAGGCATTCCTCGAGCGCGAAGGTGTCGACCTTGATCATTTCGCCGCCTGGTGCATGATCGCGGAACAGTACGGGTCCGACTGGCGGGCCTGGCCGGACGCGTTGCAGGATCCTGACTCCGTGGCCGTCCGGGTCTTCGTCCATGATCATCTCGGTCGGCTGGACTTCCATCGCTGGCTGCAATGGGTGACTGACGAGCAACTGGCCCGAGCCCAACAGGAGTGTCTGGACGCCGGCATGCGATTGGGGCTGATGCCCGATCTGGCGGTCGGGGTGCACCCGGGTGGCGCGGACACCTGGGGCCGGAAGCACCTGTACGCGGACGGCATCAGCGTCGGAGCGCCACCGGACGCGTACAACCAGAACGGGCAGAACTGGAGCCAGCGACCGTGGCGGCCCGACCGGCTCGCAGCCGACGGGTACCAGCCCTTCGTCCGGCTGGTTCGCTCGGTGCTGCGGCATGCCGGGGCTGTGCGGATCGACCACATCATCGGGTTGTTCCGGCTCTGGTGGATCCCCGACGGCGCGGGTCCCGGGGCCGGTGCCTACCTGCACTACGATTACGCCGCGCTGGTCGGCATCCTTGCCCTGGAAGCCGAACGGGCCGGGGCGGTGGTGGTCGGTGAGGACCTCGGCACCGTCGATCCTCGGGCCCGGAGCTATCTCGGGGAGCGCGGGATCCTCGGAACGTCGATCTTGTGGTTCGAGAACGACGACGACGGCATGCCGAAGCCGCCCGGCAGCTGGCGCGAGTCCTGCCTGGCCTCGGCCACCACCCACGACCTGCCGCCCAATGCCGCCTATCTCGCCGGTGATCACGTACGCCTGCGGGCCCGGCTCGGCCTGCTGACCAGGCCGTACGAGGATGAGGTGGCGGCCGATCGACAAGCGCGATCGGCGTGGTTGGCCGAGCTGGTCGCTGCCGGCGTGCTGGCCGAGCAAGATCAACATCTGGCCGACGAGGCCGAGCACAGGATCGATCGTGATCTTGTCGATCGGCAGCTGATCGCGTTGCACCGCTATCTGGCGCTCACCCCGGCACAACTGATCAATGTCGCCCTGGTGGACGCGACCGGGGACCGTCGGGCACAGAACCTGCCCGGCACCACCGACCAGTACCCGAACTGGCGGGTCCCGCTGTCCGACAGCACCGGGCGTCCGGTCAGTCTGGAGGACGTCTTCACGCTGTCCCGCGTCGCCGAGGTGATCGGCGCGGTGACTCGAAGCGACCTCGGCCGCGCCGGGCCGCGAAATTCCTGACGAAGCGGGAGAATCTCTCTGTGGATGCCAAGGACGCACGGCTGGACGCTCCCTCCGAGGACGGGGAGAGTCTGACCACAGTGTTGATCGCGCTCGGCGCCAACCTGCTGATCGCGATCGCCAAGACGATCGCCGCGGTGATCACCTCCTCGGCCTCGATGGTGGCTGAGGCGGCGCACTCCTGGGCCGACACCGCCAACGAGATCCTGTTGCTGATCGCCGACCGTTCCGGCCGCAGGGGCCGCGACGCCAGTCACCCGTTCGGCTACGGCCGGGACAGTTACGTCTGGAGCATGTTCGCGGCATTTGGCCTTTTCACCGCGGGCGCCGTGGTCTCGATCATGCACGGAGCCCAGGAGTTGGGCAGCGGTGAGCCGGCCGAGCACTTCCTGATCAACTACATCGTGCTCGGGATCTCCTTCATCCTCGAGGGCACCTCCTTCCTGCAGGCGTTCCGGCAGGCGCGCGGCTCGGCTGACGACTTCGGCACCGAACACACGCTGGAGTTCGTCCTGGACACCTCCAATCCGACTTTGCGCGCGGTCTTCTTCGAGGATTCGGCCGCCCTCGTCGGGCTGATCCTGGCCGGCCTGGGCGTCGGGCTGCACCAGCTCACCGGATCGCCGATTCCGGATGCGCTCGGATCGATCGCGGTCGGCGTCCTGCTCGGCATCATCGCGGTGGTACTGATCCAGCGGAACCGGAATTTCCTGCTCGGCCAGGAGATCAGCTCGCAGCTGCGCAACGCGGTGCTGAACCAGCTGTTGCGCCATCCCGACATCGAGCGGATCACCTACTTGCACGTCGAGTTCGTCGGTCCGGGGCGGGTCTACCTGGTCGCTGCGGTCGACCTGACCGGAAACCAGCGCGAGGACGATCTCGCCGTCCGGCTGCGCAGCGTGGAAAAGCAGATCGAGGGCTATGCAGCGGTCGAGGAGGCGGTGCTCACGCTGTCCACCAAGGACGAGCCGTCCCTGGAACTGGACGCATGAGGAACTGGAAGACTGGACCGGTGAACACCCGGCAGGTCCGCGACGTCGTCATCCTCGGCAGCACCGGTTCGATCGGCACCCAGGCGCTGGAGGTCGTCGGCGCCCGCCCCGGGCTCTTCCGGGTGGTCGGATTGTCGGCCGGCGGTTCGAACATCAGTCTGCTGGCCCGTCAAGTGCTCGATTTCGGGCCGGCGGTGGTCGGCGTCGCGCAGGCCACCGCCGTCCAGGACCTGCAGCTGGCCTTGTACGCCGAGGTCTCCCGGCGTGGCTGGAACCGCGGCGAGGTGAAGCTGCCGAAGATCCTGGCCGGGCCGACGGCCTCCGACGAGCTGGCGGCGTACGGCTGCGACATCGTGCTCAACGCGATCACCGGTGCCGCCGGATTGACCGCGACTCTGGCCACCCTGGCCCAGGGCACGACGCTGGCGCTGGCCAACAAGGAGTCCCTGGTGATCGGCGGCCGGCTGGTCACGTCGGCGGCTGGCGACGGTCAGATCGTCGCGGTCGACTCCGAGCACTCGGCGATCGCCCAGTGCCTGCGCGGCGGCCGGGCGGAGGAGGTCGACCGGCTGATCGTGACGGCCAGCGGCGGCCCCTTCCGCGGCATGACCCGCGAGCAGATGGCCGGCGCCACGCCCGAGCAGGCGCTGGCCCATCCGACCTGGAACATGGGCCGCGTGATCACGACCAACTCGGCCACCCTGGTCAACAAGGGGCTGGAGGTGCTGGAGGCCCATCTGCTGTACGGCATCGATCTCGACCGGGTCGACGTGGTGGTGCATCCGCAGTCGATGATCCATTCGATGGTGCAGTTCGTCGACGGCTCGACCCTGGCCCAGTGCTCGCCGCCGGACATGAGGCTGCCGATCGCGCTGGCCCTCGGCTGGCCGGAACGGCTGCCCGGCTCGGCCCGTGCCGTGGACTGGACGAAGGCCAGCTCGTGGACCTTCGAGCCGCTCGACGACGAGGCGTTCCCGGCTGTCGGCCTGATCCGCCGGGCCGGCAAGCTCGGCGGTACCGCTCCGGCGGTGGTCAATGCCGCCAACGAGGAGTGCGTGGACGCATTCCACGACCGGCGGATCGGCTTCAACGCGATCACCGACATCGCGGCCGCCGTCCTCTCCGAACACACCGCCGAACACACTGCCGAGCATCCTGGCGAGCACACGTCGGACCAGGGTCCGGCGGGAATTTCGGCCGGCAACGTACGCTCGACGCTGGTCAGTGACGACGACCTCACGCTGGATGCGGTGCTCACCGCCGACCGATGGGCCCGGCAGCGTGCGGTGCAGTTGATAGCCGGACAGCAGGAGTAAACGCGTGCACATCCTGATCTACCTCGCGGGCGCCATCGTGTTCTTCGCGATGATCATGGTTTCGGTCGCCCTGCATGAGATCGGGCACCTGGTCCCCGGCAAGATCTTCGACGTCAAAACCACCCAGTACATGGTGGGCTTCGGCCGCACGCTCTGGTCGACCAAGCGGGGCGAGACCGAATACGGCATCAAGGCCGTCCCGCTCGGCGGCTACTGCAAATTCATCGGGATGTATCCGCCCGATCCGGCCTCGGGCAAGCTGCGTACGGTCCGGACCGGCATCTTCCAATCGATCGCGGACTCCGCCCGGCAGGCCGAATGGGAGGACATCTCACCCGAGGACGACGGCCGGCTCTTCTACCAGAAGAAGACCTGGCAGAAGTTGATCATCATGTTCGGCGGGCCGACGATGAATCTGATCCTGGCCTTCGTGACGATCCTGATCGTCAGCCTCAGCTACGGACTGCCGCAATCCACCGCACAGGTCGCCTCCGTCAGCGAGTGCGTGATCCCGATCGCCCGCCAGACCAGCAGCGATCCTGCCCAGCGGCAGTGCCGCCCCGGTGACCCGCAGACGCCGGCAGTCCGGGCCGGGTTGCGCGACGGTGACGTGATCACTGTCTTCAACGGCACCCGGGTGACCAGCTGGAACCAGCTGTCGGACCTGATCCGCGACAATCTTGATCATGAGGCCCGGATCACCGTCCGGCGTGGCGGTCAGAATGTCGACCTCAGGCCCGTGCACACCGTGATCACCGGGGTCGAGTCCAACACCGATCCGTCCAAGATCGTGCAGGCCGGGTTCCTCGGCTTCAGCCCGGCCCAGCAGATGGTGCACGGCGGCCCGGTCTTCGTGGTCGGCCAGCTGTGGTCGATGAGCGAACAGCTGGGCAATGTGATCATCCGGTTCCCGGTACGGGTCTACAACACCGCGGCCAACCTGGTCACCGGTAAGCAGCGCGATCCGAACGGCCCGATGAGCATCGTCGGCGCCAGCCGGATCGCCGGCGAGGTGGCCTCGACGGGCGATGTCAACGTCTCGACCAAGGCCGCGCAGATGTTCCTGCTGCTGGGCACGGTCAACCTGTCACTGGCATTGTTCAACTTCGTGCCCTTGATGCCCTTGGACGGCGGTCATATCGTCGGGGCGTTGTACGAAGCGGTGAAGCGGTGGCTGGCCAGGGTGTTCGGCCGGCCGGATCCGGGCCATGCCGACACGGCGAAGATGCTCCCGGTCGCCTATGTTGTAGGTGCGGTGATCGGCATCAGCGGCCTGATCCTGGTGGTCGCCGACGTGATCGATCCGATCAAGCCGTTCTAGAGAGAAGCGAGAAGATGACGACGATCGACCTGGGACTGCCCGCAATGCCTCCCGAGACCCTGGCGACGCGGCGCAAGTCGCGCAAGATCAAGGTGGGGAAGGTCGAGGTCGGCGGTGACGCGCCGATCAGCGTGCAGTCGATGACCACCACGCTGACCGCCGACATCAACGCGACCCTGCAGCAGATCGCCCAGCTCACCGCGGCCGGTTGTGACATCGTCCGGGTTGCTGTGCCGAGCGCCGACGACGCCGACGCGCTGCCGGCGATCGCGCAGAAGTCGCAGATCCCGGTGATCGCCGACATCCACTTCCAGCCGCGCTACGTCTTCGCCGCGATCGAGGCCGGCTGTGCCGCCGTGCGGGTCAACCCCGGCAACATCAAGGCCTTCGACGACCAGGTCAAGGAGATCGCCCAGGCGGCGACCGAGGCCGGCGTGTCCTTGCGGATCGGCGTCAACGCCGGCTCGCTGGACAAGCGGCTGCTGGCCAAATACGGCAGGGCCACTCCGGAGGCGCTGGTCGAGTCCGCGCTGTGGGAGGCGAGCCTGTTCGAGGAACACGGCTTCCGGGACTTCAAGATCTCGGTCAAGCACCACGACCCGGTGGTGATGATCAAGGCGTACGAGCAGCTCGCGGAGCAGTGCGACTACCCGCTGCACCTCGGCGTCACCGAGGCCGGGCCGGCGTTCCAGGGCACGATCAAGTCCTCGGTCGCCTTCGGCGCGTTGTTGAGCAAGGGGATCGGCGACACCATCAGGGTCTCGCTCTCGGCCGACCCGGTCGAGGAGGTCAAGGTCGGTGCCAAGATCCTGGAGTCGCTGAACCTGCGGCCGCGCAAGCTCGAGATCGTCTCCTGCCCCTCCTGCGGCCGGGCCCAGGTGGACGTCTACAAACTCGCCGACGAGGTGACCGCCGGTCTCGAGGGCCTGACGGTACCGCTCCGCGTCGCCGTGATGGGCTGCGTCGTGAACGGTCCCGGCGAGGCCCGTGAGGCCGATCTCGGCGTCGCATCGGGCAACGGCAAGGGCCAGATCTTCGTCCGCGGCGAGGTCGTCAAGACGGTCAAGGAGAGCGACATCGTCGAGACTCTGATCGAGGAAGCGATGCGGATCGCCGATGAGATGGGCGAGGTTGAGGGCACACCACAGGTCAGCGTCGGCTGAATCGCGGTAGGTTCTCCCCGAGTGGGGTTTCGACGGGCCCACGAAGGGAGGTCGGCCGCATGAGCGAGACAGTGCTGCGATCCGGGGTTCGGGTGTTGACTGCCGCCGACACCGACGGTGCCGTACGCCTTCTGGCCGCCTCACCGATCGACAATGTCTTCGTCGCCTCCCGGGTCCGCAGCTCGGGTCTGGAGGCGCGTGATCTCGGCTGCCCGATCTGGGGCTACGAGGAGGACGGACGGCTCCGGGCGATGTGTCACGCCGGCTCCAACCTGGTCCCGGTGAACGCCTCACCTCAGGCGGTGGCGGCCTTCGCCCAGTACGCCGGGCCGCGCCGGATGTGTTCGTCCATCATCGGACCTGCACCCGCCGCGATGGACCTCTGGCAGCAGCTCAGCGCCCTGTGGGGATCGGTCTGGTCCCAGACCAGGGAGGTGCGGGAGCACCAGCCGGTGCTGGCGATGGACACCGACCCGCTGGTGCCGATCGATCCCGGCGTCAAGCCGATGACCATCACGCACTGGGATGCCTATTACCGCGCCGCGGTCCGGATGTACACCGAGGAGGTCGGCGTCTCCCCGCTGCAGGGCAATCCGGCCGGCTACCGCTACTACGTACGACAGTTGATCACGTCCGGGCGGGCCTTCGGTGTCGTCGACGGCGATCGGGTGATCTTCAAGGCCGATCTCGGCTCCGTCTCGGCCGGAGTCACCCAGGTTCAGGGTGTCTGGCTCGACCCGTCGCTGCGCGGCCGCGGCCTGGCCCCCGCGATGATGGCCGCTGTCGTTCAGTACGCCCGCCGGATCGCCCCGGTGGTCTCGCTCTACGTCAACGACTTCAACGCGCCGGCGCGGGCGACATACGCCCGGGTCGGCTTCCGCCAGGCCGGCGAGTTCGCGACGATCCTCTACTGAATGCGTCGGCTTCCTGCTGCTGCCGATTTTCCCCCGGGATCCGCCCCGATCGCGAACTCAAAGTTCGAGCAGACGGGCGCTACACGCCGGTACGAAGCCGGTACGAACTGGTGCGAGGATGCGTACGCTCAAAGCTTGGGGTTCCGACAAGGCGGAGATGCCGGCGGGAAAGCGTTCGATCTCTCCGTGGGACGTACGGGCGGACGTCAGAATCCCGACCTAGACTCCGTTCGTGCCCGCAATCGACGAAGAGCTGCAGGAGTTGGTCGATCAGACAGCCGACCGGCTGATGCGCCGCTGGGAGCTCGCCGAGGAAGAACTCACCGCACTCCTGCAGGAATCGATCGACACCGAGTGCGCGGTCAACGATCCGGACCGGGTCAAGGTGTCCAGCAGTCGGATCAAGAGCAAGGCGCGGATCGCCGAGAAGATCGAGCGCCGGGTCCGCAACCGCGAGATCAGCATGCCGCAGTGCATCGAGGACGTCCAGAATTCGATCTTCGACATCGTGGGCTTACGGATCATCTGCAAGACGCTGCGCGATGTCGACCTCGCGGCCAAGGCGGTCGCGGCGGCGTACGGGTCGAAGCTGGAGCAGGTCGGCGACCCGAAGGACTACATCCGCAATCCGAAGGCCTCGGGATATCGCTCGCTGCACTACCTGCTCAAGATCACTGTCGACGACCCGGACGGACCGGTCCAGGTCCCCTGCGAGGTGCAGATCCGCACCATGATGCAGGACGCCTGGGGTGAGCTGACCCACGAGAATTCCTACAAGTCCGGCGATGCGGCGCTGCCCGGGCTGTTCCTGGACCTGTCCCGGCACATGGCCGATCTGATGGATCAGGTCGATCAGCTGGCGCTCACGCTGGCCGAGGCCAGCGAGTCGATCCTCACCCAGATGGCGGTGCACAACGAATTCCCGATGATCGATCCGGACAGCGGCAGCCATCGCCCGCCGCTGGAGTCCGGCAAGGTCTACCTGGGGCGGGTGCTGACCACCGGTCGCAACTACGCGCTGGTCCTGGTGGACCAGTTCCGCGGCCTGCTCGGTGCTTCGGAGGTCAAGCAGGCGCTCGGCCTGGACAGTTTCGTCGAGGTCAGCGACTACGTGCTGCCGGGTGATTCGCTGCAGGTACGGATCGTGGAGCACGATCCGGCACGCGACCGGCTCTTGCTCGAGCCCGCTGATCCCGGCGACCTGCGCAGCCGATATGCCAGGCGTCGTACGGGCTCCTCGGGATAGAGTCTGACCGGCGTCCACACCGGTCACCAGAGAGGATCGCAGTCAGTGATTACCCGCATGACGGAGCTGTTCGTCCGGACCCTTCGGGAAGATCCGGCCGACGCGGAGGTGCCCAGCCATCGCTGGCTGGTTCGGGCCGGCTACATCCGCCGCACCGCTCCGGGGGTCTACTCGTGGCTGCCGCTGGGCTACAAGGTGCTGCGCAACGTCGAGCGGATCGTCCGCGAGGAGATGGATCCGATCAGCCAGGAGATCCTGCTGCCGGCGCTGCTCCCGCGCGAGCCGTACGAGGCCACCGGGCGATGGGACGAGTACGGACCCAACATCTTTCGGATCAAGGACCGGCGGGGCAGCGACTACCTGCTCGGGCCGACCCATGAGGAGATCTTCACCCTGCTGGTGAAGGAGATGTGCTCCTCCTACAAGGACCTGCCGCTGGCGCTCTACCAGATCCAGACCAAGTACCGCGACGAAGCCCGTCCGCGGGCAGGGCTGCTGCGCGGCCGCGAGTTCGTGATGAAGGACTCCTACACCTTCGACATCGACGACGAGGGGCTGGAGAAGCAGTACCAGGCTCATCGGGACGCTTACATCCGGATCTTCGACCGGCTCGGTTTCGAGTACGCGATCGTGCGCGCGATGTCGGGCGCGATGGGCGGTTCGGCGAGTGAGGAATTCCTGGCGATCGGCGATAGTGGCGAGGACACCTTCGTCCGCTCGCCGGGCGGCTACGCCGCCAACGTCGAGGCGGTCAGCACCGCGATCCCGGAGCCGCTGCCGTACGACGACGCCCCGGCCGCACATGTCGAGGACACGCCGAACACGCCGACCATCGAGACCCTGGTCGCGGTCGCCAACGAGAAGCACCCGCGTGCGGATCGCCCGTGGCAGGCCTCCGACACGTTGAAGAACGTGCTGCTGATGGTCGTGCACCCGGACGGCACCAAGGAGCCGCTGGCGATCGGCCTGCCCGGCGACCGCGAGGTGGACATGAAGCGGCTCGGCGCTCAGCTCGATCCGGCCGAGGCGGAACCGTTCGGCGAGGACGATTTCAAAGATCATCCGGGCCTGGTCAAGGGCTATATCGGCCCGCAGGCGCTCGGCCTGGAGTCGTCGACCAAGATCAGATACCTGGTCGATCCGCGGGTGGTCACCGGGACCCGCTGGGTGACCGGCGCCAACGAGCCCGGGCGGCACGTTTTCGATCTTGTCGCCGGACGCGATTTCACCCCCGACGGCACGATCGAGGCGGCCGAGGTCAAGGAGGGCGACCCGGCACCGGACGGCTCCGGACCGCTGCACCTGGCCCGCGGCATGGAGATGGGCCACATCTTCCAGCTGGGCCGCAAGTACGCCGACGCCCTCGGCCTGAAGGTCCTTGACCAGAACGGCAAGCTCGTCACCGTCACGATGGGTTCGTACGGAATCGGGGTCTCCCGTGCGGTTGCCGCGGTCGCCGAGAACACCAGTGACGACAAGGGACTTGCCTGGCCCCGTGAGCTGGCGCCGTACGACGTCCAGCTGGTGGTCGCCGGCAAGGGTGACGAGGCGATCACTGCGGCCAACGACCTGGCCTCCCGGCTGCACGAGATGGGCGTCTCGGTGCTGCTCGACGATCGCAAGGCCACTCCCGGCGTCAAATTCGCCGATGCCGAACTGATCGGGATGCCGACGATCGTGGTGGTCGGACGCGGTCTGGCCGACGGCGTGATCGAGGTGCGCGACCGCCGCTCGGGCGAGCGGCAGGATGTTCCGGTCGCCGAGGTGACCGATCGGATCCTGGCAGCGGTCCGCGGCTGAAGGCCGGGTCCGTGATCAGGTGGTGATCAGGTGGTGATCAGGTGGTCGGGTAGCCCGGCCAGACGATGATCCGGGGCGACCAGTCCTGCACGCGCTCGGCGGTGTCGGTCAGATACCGCAGCACGCCGGGGCGGGCGCTCGGTTCGGCGACCGCCAGCCACTGTCCGAAGTAGGGCAGCACCGCGGTCTCCATGAGACCGATCAGCTTGCCGGCGCTCGACGAGCTCTTCGGTTGGACCGGCAGCCGGTAGCCGGCGTGCGACGCCGGGACGGTGACCTTGTGCGCGGTGAGTTCGGCGGCCAGCTGGTCCCTGAGCGCCCGGTAGTCGGCGAGCCGGTCCTGGGCCCGGTCGGCGCGGGATCCCGAAAGCGCCGCGATCGCTGCCTGGTAGCCGAAGATGATCGCGTCGCATTGGGCGATCAGGTGCTGGATCGCGACGTCCGCGTCGTCGGGGAGCTCGACGTCGGCCCGGTGGCCGCCGGCCAGTGAGCCTCCCGGGTCCGCGCCGGACCGGCAGGCGGCGCCGTAACCGGCCGCCGCCGTCGCCAGCGATCCCCACAACAGGGCGAGTTGATCGTGCCGGTTGTCCGGGCCGTCGGGGTCGGCGGCCGAGGCGGCATAGACCTTCGACGCCGTCGTCTCGAGTTTGCTCAGCTTCTCCAGGGTCGACGACACACTGTGCCCGAGCGCGGCAGGGGCCGACGATGAACCGTCGCCCGGGGTCGCGCTGCCCGTCGCAGTCGGTGTCGTGGGCGCCGTCGGTGTCGTGGGCGCCGTCGGTGTCGTGGGCGCCGTCGGTGCGCTGCTCGTGGACGCCGACGTCAGGATGACTGTGGGGTCTGCTTGCCGCAGGACCGTCACGTGGATCAGGTGGGCGTTGCGGAGTCGGTGCAGCAGATCATGGTCGGCGGTCGAGAGCTTCGTGGCGAAGTGCTGCAGGGCCGCGGTGGCGAAGGTGGCGAGCTCCTGCTCCCGCGCGGCGGCGTCGTCGGTTCCGGGGAGCGGTGTCGGCGTCGGCGGTTGCACGCTCGGCGCCGAGGATCCCGAGCGTCCCGGCGGATTCGCGCCGCCGGACGTACATCCCGTCAGACCGAGCCCGGCAGCGGCGGCGAGGGCCAGGAACGCCCGGCGACCGGTCGTCCGGGACTGGGCCGCCGCCGGTGCCAGGAAGTTGTCGAAGGGCATCCGGCCGCACCGTTCGATCCCGGTCACCTCCGACCCGTCACCCCCGGACCCTGCACCTTCGAGCTCGTCGCATTTTGTTGCGGCACGAGAGTATCCCACTGTGCGATGATGACCAGCACACAACCGCACGACACAACCGGATCGAAGGACGACAGCGTGATGCATCTGCAGGTGGTCTTGGCCGCCCGGCCCGGGTTTGAGATGGGTCGTGCGCTGCGATGAAGGCTGAGCAGATCGCCGCGGTCGTCGAGCCGGTGATCGCCCAGTTCGGGCTCGATCTCGATGCGGTGGAGATCAAACCGGCGGGTCGGCGCAGCGTCGTCCGGGTGGTCGTCGACGGTGACGGTCCGGACGGCACCGGACCCTCCCTCGACGACATCGCCGAGGCGACCAAGGCGGTTTCCGGTGCACTCGACTCGTCGGAGGAGACCGGCGCGGGGCCGTACACGCTGGAGGTCACCTCGCGCGGGGTGAGCCGCCCCCTGACTCTGCCGCGACACTGGCGGCACAATGTGGGCCGGTTGGTCACGGTGACATTGACCGAGGGCGATCCGGTGACCGGCAGGATCATTGAGTCCGACGACGAGAAGGTCAGCCTGGACGTCGACGGGACGGCGCGACCGATCACGTACTCAGAGATCCGCAAGGCGCTGGTCCAGGTCGAGCTCAATCGGCCCAAATCCAACGGACCTGGGCGCAACGACCCGGCGGGAAGGGAGAACTGACATGGACATCGACATCTCCGTACTACGGCTGATGGAGCGCGAGAAGGATGTCCCCTTCGAGCTGCTGGTGAACGCGATCGAGGAAGCGTTGATGTCGGCGTACGAGAAGACGCCGAACGCCGTGCCCGGCTCGCGCGTGGAACTCAACCGCAAGTCCGGTCACGTGCGGGTGCTGGCGCCCGAGCTGGACGCCGAGGGCAACAAGATCGGCGAATACGACAACACCCCTGAGGGCTTCGGCCGGGTGGCCGCCTCGACCGCGCGCCAGGTGATCTTCCAGCGGCTGCGCGATGCCGAGGACGAGCAGAAGTACGGTCAGTTCTCCGGCGTCGAGGGCGACATCGTCTCCGGCGTCGTCCAGCAGGGACACGATCCGCGTACGGTGCTGGTCGACCTGGGCAGGATCGAGGCGATCATGCCGCAGGCCGAGCAGGTGCCGGGGGAGACCTACCGGCACGGGGCGCGGATCAAGGTGTACGTGGTATCGGTCCGCAAGGAGACCCGCGGGCCCCAGGTGGTCGTCTCGCGGACGCATCCGGCGCTGGTCGAGCGACTCTTCAAGCTCGAGGTGCCCGAGATCGCCGACGGCACCGTCGAGATCAAGGCGGTGGCCCGGGAAGCCGGGCACCGGAGCAAGATCGCGGTGGTCAGCAACGATCCGAACGTGAGCGCGAAGGGTGCCTGCATCGGGCCGATGGGGCAGCGGGTCCGGGCGGTGATGCACGAGCTCAACGAGGAGAAGATCGACATCATCGACTACTCCGACGACCCCGCCACCTTCGTCGGCCAGGCGCTGAGTCCGGCCAAGGTCTCGTCGGTGACGGTCGTCGACGAACGCGCCCGCGCCGCCCGCGTCGTGGTCCCGGACTACCAGCTGTCGCTGGCCATCGGCCGGGAGGGCCAGAACGCCCGGCTCGCCGCGCGGCTGACCGGTTGGCGGATCGACATCCGCTCCGACACCGCCCCGGCCGAGCCCGCCGCCGACGACTGAGCCACGTCGCCCGCCCGAAAGTCGTGACAACTCGAGTTTGCGGTCGCGTACGGCTTGATCGGGGCGTGGAAGTCGTGACAACTCGACTTCGACGCGGCCCGGTCAGTTTTGCTCCGGGAAGTAGCGGCGCCACTCCTCGCGGAACGTCGGGCGAAGTCCCTTGGCACCACGGTCGACGAGGCCTCGGTAGATCCGCTCGAGCGTCGCGGACGGGGTCTTGTAGAGGTCGCCCGAAATGAAGATGAGCATTCTCAGATCGCGGCGATCGAGTTCCTCGCGGCGCAGCAGGTCGTGCTTGCGCTGCTGCGCGTCGGTGGCGTGCTGATCGCCGTCGTACTCCACGATCAACCGGTATGCCTCTTACCAGAGATCGAACCGGAATTCGTACCGGCCGTCGGCGGTCCAGAGGATCAGATTGACCTTCGGCTCCGGCAGTCCGGCGAGGACGATCAGCATGAGCAGCCGCGATTCCATCGGCGAGTCAACACCGTCGCGTACGTACCCGGCCGCGCGCCGGGCCATCCGCACGCGGTAGCCGCGGGATGACTCGGCGGCATCGACGAGCTGCTGCGGCGTTGTTCGGTTCTTCCTGACAAGGCTGTCTCCGAGTACCACCAACTCGACGAGGTTCGCACCTGCGGCGGCGATCTCCAGGAAACACTGCTCTGGCGTGGAGATCGGGATGCCGGCGAAGCGGATCGTGGTCGTGCTCTCGGAGGCGAGATGGACCATCAGTCCTCGCTTGACGCTGCGGCCGGTCTTGGTCCGGCGGCTGACGTGCGTGTCCGCCGAAGGCGGAGGTACGGCACCGTAGGGCAACGCGGCGGTGTGATGACTGGCGAAGCCGTCGGGCGCGGCGAGTCGCAGCGCTGCCCGGGCCCGGGTCCGGACGTCGGGAGCGAGACCGGCACCGGCGTAGATGCCACGGAATAACCGTTGGTATTGCGGTCCGGCGAGCCTGTCGGGGGTCAGTCCGGCTTTGATCGCCTCGGTCCGGCTGAACGGCGGAGTCGTACGGTCCATGTCCGAAGCGTGCGGGATTCCGTCTCCCCGCAGGGCGCGCTATCCACAGGCGCTACGTTCGTACGATCCGCCCGGCCCGCCGGCAAAGTCGAGTTGTCGCGACTTCCGGGCGGGAAATCGGCCGGATCGGGCCGCGAAACTCGTGTTGTCACGACTTTCGAGGCCTGACGGTCGGGAGGTCGAGTTCTGGCCGAAGTCGCAGTCGAAACAAGTTGGACCAGGCGGATAGGCTGAGTCCGTGGAACCGGTTCGTACCTGTCTTGGGTGTCGCGGCCGGGACAACAAGGCTGATCTGATCCGACTCGTCCGCAGCGACGGGGGCATCGCGGTGGACGGCCGGCAATCGGCACCGGGCCGGGGTGGCTATCTGCACCCCCGTCAGAGCTGCTGGGAACAGGCGCTCCGGAAACGGGCACTGAACCGGGCGCTCGGCGCCGTCGCCGACCGTGAGTTGCTGCTGAGCCGATTGACTGCGGTCGCCGCGAAGGCCGGGGCCGCTTAGGCGAAACGCGCCGGGGTTGGATAGAGTTCTCAACTGAATCCGCGCGCCTCGGCCTGTCCGGGGCGCGCAGTGAAGTACGCCGGGCAACGACCGTTGCCCGGGTCTGGAACCAGAAGGTGGGCTAACGCTCATGACCACTCGATGAGTACTGCTCAATGAGCACGCACAACAACTAACTGGTCCAAGACACCACCCGCGTCCGTGGGCGGTGACCGACTTGGACCGCACTGAGGGAGAGTAGTGGCAAAGGTCCGAGTCTATGAGCTCGCGAAGGAGCTCGGAGTCACCAGCAAGGACGTTCTGACAACGCTGAAAGACATGGGCGAATTCGTCCGGTCGGCTTCGTCGACCGTTGAAGCGCCCGTCGAACGCCGCCTCAAGGAGAGGCTGGCGAACGAGCCGATCAAGAAGGGCGGCCGACGCGCCGCCAAGAAGGCGGCACCTGCCGCCCCCGCCGCCGTGCCGGCACCAATCGAGACCAACGGGAGCGGCACCAACGGTTCGGCGCAGTCGGCGGCCGAGACCGCAAGCGCGCAGCCCGAGACATCCGCCCGCCCGACCGCACCGCGGCCTGGCCCGGCTGCCGCTCCGGCGACTCGTACGTCGTCGGCCCACCCAGCCGAAACCCCGGCGCCCACGGCTGCTGCACCGACGCCGGAGACCACCCAGGCTCCGGCGCCGCGGACACCGGCCGACGACACCGGGTCGGCCGCTGCGTCGTCGACCGATGCGCCGGCAGCTCCGGCCGAGGGCACTCCGTCCGCCGCGCCGCGCCGCCCGACCCCGGGTCCGCGGCCGGGACCTCGTCCCGCTGGCCCGCGCTCTGGAGAGGGCGATGGCCGTTCGCGCGACGGACGGTCCAATGACTTCCGCCCGAGCGAGCGGCAGAACGAATTCCGGCAGGGCGATTCCCGGCCTGGCGACCCGCGTGGTCCGCGTCGCGATTCCCGTGACAGTTCTCCGCGTCCGGCTGGTCCCCGTCCCGGCCCGCGTCCGGGTTCGACCGGTGGCCTGCCCAGCGGCGGCGGTCAGCGGCCGCGTACGTCGGGTCCGCGTCCTGGCAACAATCCGTTCTCCTCCTCCCAGGGCATGGGCACCTCCCGTCCGGCACGTCCGGAGGGCGCGCCGCGCCCGGGTATCCCGCGTCCGCCGGCAGGTCGTGGCGGTCAGGGCGGTCCGGGTGGACCCCGCCCGGCCGGCGGTGCTCCGGGCATGCCGCGCCCGAACCCGGCGATGATGCCCCGGCAGAGCAACAGCCAGCTCGGCGGTCCGACCGGCACCCGTGGCCGTGGTGGTCCCGGCGGCGGTACCCGTGGCCGTGGTGGTCCCGGTGCCGGCGGTCGTGGGCCCGGTGGCGGTCCCGGCGGTGGCGGTGGCGCACCGGCAGGTCGTGGCGGTCGTGGTGGCCGTGGCGGCACCCAGGGCGCCTTCGGTCGCCCGGGCGGTCCGTCGCGTCGTGGCCGCAAGTCCAAGAAGCAGCGGCGTCAAGAGTTCAACGAGATGGAGGCGCCGTCGCTGGGCGGTGCACGCGTACCCAAGGGCGACGGACAGATCATCCGGCTGGCCCGTGGCGCCTCACTGACCGATCTGGCGGAGAAGATCAACGCCGATCCGGCAGCACTGGTGCAGGCGCTCTTCTTCCTCGGCGAGATGGTCACCGCGACCCAGTCGGTCGCCGACGACACGTTGCAGGTGCTGGGCACTGAGCTCAACTACGACATCCAGGTCGTCTCGCCCGAGGACGAGGACCGGGAGCTGCTGGAGAGCTTCGACATCGAGTTCGGCGAGAACGAGGGCGGCGACGACGATCTCGCCCCGCGCCCGCCGGTGGTCACCGTCATGGGTCACGTCGACCATGGCAAGACCAAGCTGTTGGACGCGCTGCGCAAGACCAACGTGGTCGCCGGTGAGGCGGGTGGCATCACCCAGAGCATCGGCGCCTACCAGGTCGCGACCGAGGTCGACGATCAGGAACGCAAGATCACCTTCATCGACACCCCGGGTCACGAGGCGTTCACCGCCATGCGTGCCCGTGGTGCCAAGTCGACCGACATCGCCGTTCTGGTGGTTGCGGCCGATGACGGTGTGATGCCGCAGACGATCGAGGCCCTGAACCACGCGACGGCAGCCGATCTGCCGGTCGTGGTCGCGGTCAACAAGATCGACAAGGAAGGCGCCGACCCGACCAAGGTGCGCGGTCAGCTGACCGAGTACGGCCTGGTGCCCGAGGAGTACGGCGGCGACACGATCTTCGTCGACGTCTCCGCGATCACCGGCCAGGGTCTGGACGACCTGCTCGAGGCGATCGTGCTGACCGCCGACGCGGCACTGGATCTGCGGGCCAACCCGGAGATGGACGCCCAGGGTGTTGCCATCGAGGCGCACCTGGACAAGGGCCGCGGCCCGGTGGCCACGGTCCTGGTCCAGCGCGGCACCTTGCACGTCGGTGACTCGATCGTCGCCGGCCCGGCCCACGGCCGGGTCCGCGCGCTGCTCAACGACACCGGCGAGACCGTCGACGAGGCTCCGCCCTCGATGCCGGTCCAGGTGCTCGGCTTGACTGCCGTTCCCGGCGCCGGCGACAGCTTCATCGTCGTCGACGACGACCGTACGGCCCGCCAGATCGCCGACCGGCGTGAGGCACGGGCCCGGATGGCCGCTCAGGCTGCCGGCGCTCGGCGCAAGACGCTGGATCAGCTGTTCGAGCAGCTGGAGAAGGGCGAGACCCAGGAACTGCTGCTCATCCTCAAGGGCGACAGCTCCGGTTCGGTCGAGGCTCTGGAGGACGCGCTGACCAAGATCGACGTCGGCGACGAGGTCTCGCTGCGGGTCATCGACCGCGGTGTCGGTGCCATCACCGAGACCAATGTCAGCCTGGCGGCCGCCTCCAACGCGGTGATCATCGGCTACAACGTCCGAGCCCAGGGCAAGGCCACGGAGATGGCCGACCGTCAGGGTGTCGACATCCGGTACTACTCGGTGATCTACGCGGCGATCGACGAGATCGAGGCTGCTCTGAAGGGCATGCTGAAGCCGATCTACGAGGAGGCCCAGCTCGGTACGGCCGAGATCCGCGACATCTTCCGGTCCTCCCGGGCCGGCGTCATCGCGGGTTGTATGGTCACCGGCGGCATCATGCGGCGCAACGCCAAGGCACGGTTGCTCCGCGATGGTGTGGTCATCGCCGACACGTCGATCAACTCGCTTCGGCGGGAGAAGGACGATGTCACCGAGGTCCGCGAGGGTTTCGAGTGCGGTCTGACGTTGGGCAACTACTCCGACATCAAGGTCGGGGACGTTGTCGAGACGTACGAGATGCGCGAGAAGCCGCGGGACTGACCCGCATCCGGTCGCAGGACCGGGAAACGGCTGGTCCGGATCGGATTGGCCGGGATCGGATTGATCAGGATCGGATTGAACGGATCGGAGTAGGTGAGTGGCTCGACTTCGGTGCTCGGTTCGAGTTCCGGGTATCGACGTCGAGCGGCTCATCGACGCGGTCCCGATCCTGATCGCCCGCTGCCGGACGGTCGACTTCTCCGACGGTGGCGTGGCAACGGTCGACGGCCGTCGGCACCCGGAGCTGCGCCTGGTCGGCGGGGTCGCGGGCCAGGTCGGTGCGACGTACGAGCTCGATCCTGACGCCGAGGGTGCCGCCGACATGCCGGCAGCGGTCGAGATCCGCGACGGCGGCCCGTTCCGTTTCACGGTCACCTCCGATCAGAGCAGCCTGCTGAGGGCCGAGGTGTTCGGTACGGATCCCGGCCGCAGTACCGGAACCATCCGGTCCTCCGGCTGGGTGCAACTGGACGGGCCGGATGCTCCACAGTCGGCGTCAATGGCGGCCGAGGTGGGCATGCCGTCCGGTATGCCGGCGATCTTCGGCCGGTCGGTGCGGCTCGAGGCCGGCATCAGATTGCACGACTTCTGGTTCTCCGAACCACAGGCCCGGTTCTCGGCACGCTCCGCGGCGGTCAAGGTCGGCGGAACGTTCCGGGTCGAACAGTCGACCGTCGAGAGCTGGCTGATCCAGGTGGATCTCCGGGTGCGCCCGCGGGGCCTCCTGCTGGTGCCCGGCGTACTGCTGCCGTTGTTCCGGAGTCGCTTGGAACGGGCACTGTCCACCCAGCCCAGCAAGGCGATGTCGGAGATCGCCGAAGAATTGCAGGATGAGTTCGAACCGGGTGACGGCCCGGAACAGGTCGCAGACCAGATCTGGGCCGACCTGACCGAGCCGGTGCCCCGGGACTAGACAGACAGGACTAGGGAAAGGTCCGCTATGCCATCGCCACGTGTGCTGAAACTCGCAGATCAGATCAAGACGATCGTTGCCGAGATGCTGCACAACCGGATCAAGGATCCGCGACTGGGGTTCGTCACGATCACCGACGTACGGCTGACCGGCGACACCCGGGAGGCGACGATCTTCTACACCGTGCTCGGGGAGACTGGGTCGATCGATGGGGGGGACTGGGCCGGTACCGCAGCCGCGCTGGAGTCGGCCACCGGTCTGCTCCGCTCCACGGTCGGCAAGCGGCTGGGGCTGCGATTCGCCCCGACGCTGGCGTTCGTACCGGATGCGGTGCCGGAGACGGCCCGGCAGCTGGACGAGCTGATCGCCGCGGCGAAGGCGCGCGACGACGAGGTGGCCAAGCGCCGCGAAGGTGCCAGCTATGCAGGGGAGGCCGACCCGTACAAGCACGACGAGCCGGACGAGGACGGATCCGACGCACCCGATGGCAAAGAAGGCTGACCCGCCGCCCTCCGGCATCCTGGTCGTCGACAAGCCGGCCGGTCTGACCTCCCATCAGGTGGTCGGCCGGATCCGGCGGATCGCCGGCACCCGCAAGGTCGGCCATGCAGGCACTCTGGATCCGATGGCGACCGGGGTGCTGGTGATCGGCATCGAGCGGGCTACCCGGCTGCTGGGGTACCTGACGCTCAACGAGAAGCAGTACCGGGCCACGATCCGGCTCGGGGTCAGTACGGTGACCGATGATGCCGAGGGTGAGATCACCCGTGCGAACGGTGCTGTCGGAGTCGAGGAATCCCTGCTGGCACAAGAGATCCGTGCCCTCACCGGTGAGATCCGGCAGGTGCCGTCGGCAGTCTCGGCGATCAAGATCAACGGCGTCCGGTCCTACGCCAGGGTCCGGTCCGGCGAGGCGGTCGAGTTGGCCGCGCGGCCGGTCACCGTGAGCCGTTTCGACCTGCTCGGCCGCCATGATCATCTAGTCGTCGGCCCGGACGACGGCAGCGTCCCGGTCGTCGACCTCGATGTCGACGTGACCTGTTCGTCCGGGACCTACATCCGGGCGCTGGCCCGCGACCTCGGCGCCGCTCTCGGCACGGGCGGACATCTGACCAGCCTGCGGCGGACCCGCTCGGGGGTCTTCGCGGTCGGGCAGGCGGCAACGCTGGAGCAGTTGGCGGACGATTCGTCCTTCGATAAGCCCAGGACACCGGGAGTGGCCGGCAGCCTGATCGGCATCGGCACCGTGGCGCGTGAGCTCTTCCCGATCCGCGAGCTCGACGACCAGCTGACGGCCTGGGTGCGCAGCGGCCGGCGACTGCCCGGGATGCGGCTGGACGGCCTGACAGCGCTGCTGGCCGGCGACGGCGAATTCCTCGCGCTGTACCGCCCGGACGGTGGCGACGCCGTACCGGAGGCGGTCTTCGTCTCGTGATTAACTTGCGACCATGAGCACTGCCCGGGTCGTCGTGATCGGCAACTTCGACGGCGTCCACCGCGGGCACCAGCAACTCATCTCGGCAGCCCGGGCGGCAGCCGGTGAGGGCACGGTGATCGCAGTGACCTTCTGGCCGCACCCGATGTCGGTGATCCGACCCGACCGGACGCCGCTGCTGCTCACCACCCTCGACGAACGCGAGAACCTATTGCACGCGTCCGGAGTTGACGAGGTCGTCGTGGTCAACTTCACCGATGAGGTGGCGTCCTGGGCGCCGGAGCACTTCGTCGACGAGGTGCTGCGCCCGCTGCACCCGGATCTGATCATGGTCGGGGAGAATTTCCGCTTCGGCTTCCGGGCGGCGGGAGACGTCAGCCTGTTGACCCGACTTGGCAAGGAAGACGACAGCTTCGCGGTCAGTCCGGTGTCGCTGTCCAGTGCCGCCGGTCAGCCGGACTCGTCGACCACGATCCGGGCGGCCATCGCCGCCGGCGACGTCGAGCAGGCCTGCCGGCTCCTGGATCGCCCGTTCCGCGTGCGGGGCGTGGTGATCAAGGGCGCCCAGCGCGGGCGGGAGATGGGTTTCCCGACGGCCAACGTGCCGGTTCCCGAGGGGATGGCGGTTCCGTCCGACGGCGTCTATGCCGGCTGGCTGACCTGCCTGGACCACCCGGACGCTGAGCGCTGGCCGGCCGCCATCTCGGTCGGCAGTAACCCGACCTTCGTCGGGGAGAACCGGCGGGTGGAGACCTACGTACTCGATCGGACCGATCTGGAGCTGTACGGGATCGAGATCGCGGTCGACTTCGAGCACCGGTTGCGCGGGCAGGTCAAGTACGAAGGCATGGAAGCGCTGATCGATCAGATGCACCGCGACATCGACCGCGCCAGGACCCTGCTGATCGGCGGCTAGTCGGTCGGCGCTCGGCGCTGCTTCTGTACCCGGTACTCCCTCCACGTCAGCAGCACAACGATGATGTCGAAGATCGTCAGCAGGATCAGGCTGATGCGCGGCTCGATCACGATCTCGTACGCCTGATAGGCGATGAAGGCGATCAGTGCGACCAGCATCCACGGGTAGGCCCAGAACCTGTTGCGCAGCAGGGCCGCGACCAGGACGACCTTGATCACGCCGTGGGCGAGCAGATAGATCGCGACGAACAGCAGGCTGTGGACGTCGAGACGGTGGGCGGCGGCGACCAGGTGCGTGGCGACGAAGTCCCGCGGATCCTCCCGCAGTTCGCCTCGGGTCAGCACGACGACGATCCGGTTGACCGTCCGGGGGCGGACGAACAGCAGGAACAGACCGGCGATCAACTCGCCCAGTCCGTCCAGACCTTTGAGGATGATGCTGATCGCGAACAGGCGGTCGAGCCAGTTCTGCGGCCGGAACACCGACACCCGTCACCCCGCTGTCCTCTCGCTGTTATCGCCGCCTAACGGTGGTTACATGCCGAGAGTAACGGGTATGCGAGCAGATCAAAGGCTGCGTACGGTGCAGCGGTCGGCGACCTCGCGTGCGGTCTCCGGATCGAGATTGCCCGGGCCCGGCAGGAGAGCGTTGGCCGTGCCACAGCCGGTCGCCAGCCGCAGAGCCGTTGCCGGGCTCGCGCCGATGTCGGTCGCTGCCAGCCAGCCGCCGAGGAATGCGTCCCCGCTGCCGACCGGGTAGCGGCCGTTGAGCGCTTCCGGGAGGCTGATCAGATGAGTCGCGCCGTCGGCCGCCCGGCCGACCGCACCAGCCCGGCCGTCGGTGATGATCACCTGGCCGCCGGTCCGCTCGCCGATGACCGCGGCCAATGCCTCGAGGTCGGCACTGTCGGCATCCACGCCGACCAGCTCGGCGGCCTCGTAGCGATTGATCTTGACCAGATCCGGTGCCCGATCGACCGCGGCGGCCAGCACCGGACCGTGGGTGTCGACCGCGACCTTCAGTCCGGACTGGTGCGACATCTCCACGACCTGGGCGTACGCCGAGTCGTCCAGTCCCTGGGGCGCGCTGCCGTTGATCACCAGCCAGCCGGGACGGGACGCGATCATGCCCGCCAGCCGGGTCCGGAAGGCCGACCACACCTCGGGCGGAATTTCGGGGGCGTACGGGTAGAACTCGGTCAGCCCGTCCTGGTCGGCGCCCGCGACCGAGACGCAGACCCGGGTCTCGCCGGGGGAGCCGACCGATCGGATGCCGATTCCGGCCTTGACCAGCTCCTGCTCGATGTAGTCCCCGGTCGCGCCGCCGAGGACGGCGACTGCCGCTACATCCGCTCCCAGCGTGGCCGCGGCGCGGGCCAGGTTGAGCGACTTGCCACCGGCCACCCGGACGGCCGCCGGGCGGTGGATGGCCCCCAGCTTGAGATGGTCGACCAGATACATCAGGTCGACGGAGGGGCTCAGAGCGGCGACCGTGATCACACCGGGGAGCATAACGAGGTTGCGGCAGTGTCCTAAGGTCACGTGGCGTGGACCGTAGTGTGGAGGTAGTCATCCGTGAGCCGACCGCCGAGGACGCCGACGGTCTGGGGGCGGCGCATGTCGCCGCCTGGCAGATCGGCTACCGGGGCCTGATGCCGAGCGGATATCTCAGCCGGCTGGACGCCGGGGCCAGGGCCGAGCGGTGGCGGCGGACCATCGTCGAGGGCGGATCGGATGCGACGACGCTGGTGGCGATGGTGGATGACCGGATCGCGGGCTTCACCTCGTACGGTCCGCCGCGCGACGACGTCGACGACGGCTGGGGCGAGCTGTGGGCGCTCAACATCCATCCCGACTTCTGGCGGCGGGGGATCGGCACGGCGCTGTTCTCGGCTGCAACCAACGGACTGGTCGGGCTCGGGTACTCCCACGCCTACCTGTGGGTCCTGCGGGGCAACGACCGCGCGATCGCCTTCTACCGCCGGCAGGGCTGGCAGCCGGACGGGGAGGTCAAGATCGACGACCAGCGGGATTTCACCCCACCGCTGGTCGAGCTGCGCTGTTCCACCGCGCTGGTGTGACGCCGGGACAGAGCCGTACGGAATCGGCGACGCACGGCAGTTCGTACGGCTCTTGCTTCACGCTGGCGCGCCCGCTTCCCGGGCAACGGAAGCAAGGGCACGGAACTGAAGCGAGGGCGTCGGAGGCGGCACCGAGCGCCCGGGCGCGACGATTGGGACGGATCGCAACCCGCTGGTAACCTTGGGACGCCGTTTGATCGGCCGCGGAAGCCCAAGAGCTCCCAGCCACACCGAGTGACAGCGGGTGAAGAGATTCTCACCCATCCGGGAGCGCCGCGCAACGGATTCGAAGGGAGAGCTAGTGTCGATCGACGCTGCCGAGAAGAAGAAGATCATCGACGAGTACGCGACCACTGAGGGCGACACCGGTTCCCCGGAAGTCCAGGTCGCACTGCTCAGCAAGCGGATCGCCCACCTGACCGAGCACCTCAAGGAGCACCGTCACGACCACCACAGCCGTCGTGGTCTGATGCTCCTGGTGGGCCAGAGGCGCCGACTGCTGAACTACATCGCCAAGAACGACATCCAGCGCTACCGGTCCCTGATCGAGCGCCTGGGTCTGCGGCGCTGAATCGATAAGAGCGGTCCTCCGAGGCAAGGGGGGCCGCTCTTCTCGTAGGTCCCGGGTGTCAGGTTGGCGATTCACCCGGGTTGGCCTGGATAATCGGCCGTAGCACAACTGAACACAGAGCAATTAGAGAATGATTGCCCCCACGCTTTGCCCTTCAACGGGCTCAGGGTCCGATGGATCCGGTAGTCCCGGTCCTCGGTAGTGGTTTTCGGGAAGACACTGCGCACCGGCGCGGCGGACAGGCCCGCGGACCTCGATCGAAGACCGGCCTCCAGTACAGACCTGGACCGAGATCGCCTCTCGGACTGTGATCCCGGGACCCTGTGAGTGTGGGTGCGATCGCACACACGAGAGGAGTCCCCGTGGAGGGACCAGGTATTGAATTCTCCGAGGCCGTCATCGACAACGGTGCCCTCGGAAATCACGTCATCCGTTTCGAGTCCGGTCGGCTTGCCCAGCAGGCCGCCGGATCGGCAGCGGTTTACATCGACGGCGACACCATGTTGTTGTCGGCGACCACCGCGCAGTCAAAGCCGCGCGATGCCATCGACTTCTTCCCCCTGACGATCGACGTCGAGGAGAAGATGTACGCCGCGGGCAAGATCCCCGGCTCGTTCTTCCGTCGCGAGGGTCGCCCCTCGGAGTCGGCGATCCTGACCTGCCGGCTGGTCGACCGCCCGCTGCGCCCGCTGTTCGTCAAGGGCCTGCGCAACGAGGTCCAGGTCGTCATCACGGTGCTGGCGCTGAACCCGGACAAGCTGTACGACGTCGTCGCGATCAACGCGGCCTCGATGTCCACCCAGCTGGCGGGGCTGCCGTTCTCCGGCCCGGTGGCCGGTGTGCGGGTCGCGCTGATCGGTGACCAGTGGGTCGCCTTCCCCGATGAGTCGCAGCTGGTCGACGCCGCCTTCGACATGGTCGTCGCCGGCCGGGTGCTGCCCGACGGTGACGTGGCCATCGCGATGGTCGAGGCCGAGTCGACCGAGCAGACCTGGGATCTGGTCCAGGCCGGCCGGACCGCGCCGACCGAGGAGGTCGTCGCTCAGGGTCTGGAGGCCGCCAAGCCCTTCATCAAGGTGCTCTGCGACGCCCAGGCCGAGCTGGCCGCGAAATTCCCCAAGGAGACCGCGCAGTTCCCGATCTTCCGCGACTACGAGGACGACGTCTTCGCCGCCGTCGAGGCGCAGGCCTCGGCCGAGCTGGACCGGATCACCCAGATTGCCGGCAAGGCCGCCCGCAACGACGCCATCGCCGAGTACAAGGCGATCGTCAAGGCCGAGCTCGAGCCGCAGTTCCCGGGTCGGGACAAGGAGATCTCCGGGGCCTTCAGCGCGCTGACCAAGAAGATCGTCCGCAAGCGGGTGCTGACCGACAAGGTCCGCATCGACGGCCGCGGCCTGGCTGACATCCGTACGCTGTCGGCCGAGGTCGGCATCGTGCCGCGGGTGCACGGTTCGGCGCTCTTCCAGCGCGGCGAGACCCAGATCCTCGGCATCTCCACGCTGAACATGCTGGGCATGGAGCAGAGGCTGGACAATCTTGGTCCGGACAAGACCAAGCGCTACATGCACAACTACAACATGCCGCCGTTCTCCACCGGTGAGACCGGCCGGGTCGGTTCGCCGAAGCGGCGCGAGGTCGGTCACGGTGCGCTCGCCGAGCGGGCCATCGTGCCGGTGCTGCCGACGCGCGAGGAGTTCCCGTACGCGATCCGTCAGGTCTCCGAGGCCCTCGGTTCCAACGGTTCGACCTCGATGGGCTCGGTCTGCGCCTCCACCCTTGGGCTGCTCAATGCGGGTGTCCCGCTGAAGGCGCCGGTGGCCGGTATCGCGATGGGCCTGATGAGTGAAGAGGTCGACGGCAAGACCCATTACGTCACGCTCACCGACATCCTCGGTGACGAGGACGCCATGGGCGACATGGATTTCAAGGTCGCCGGCACCCCGGACTTCGTGACCGCGCTGCAGTTGGACACCAAGCTCGACGGCATTCCCGCCGACGTGCTGGCGGCCGCTCTGAAGCAGGCCAAGGACGCCCGGCTGACGATCCTCGAGGTAATGGCCGAGGCCATCGATCAGCCCGACGAGATGAGCCTGTACGCACCGCGGATCATCACCCTGAAGATCCCGGTCGACAAGATCGGCGAGGTCATCGGCCCCAAGGGCAAGGTGATCAACCAGATCCAGGACGACACCGGCGCCCAGATCACGATCGAGGACGACGGCACCATCTACGTCGGCGCCGAGGCCGGTTCGGCCGCGGAGCAGGCCCGGTCCATGATCAACGCCATCGCCAACCCGACGATGCCGGAGAAGGGCGAGCGCTACCTCGGTACGGTCGTCAAGACCACCAACTTCGGTGCGTTCGTGTCGCTGCTGCCCGGCAAGGACGGCCTGCTGCACATTTCCAAGCTGCGTCCGCTGGCTGGTGGCAAACGGGTCGAGGCGGTCGAGGACGTGGTCAGCGTCGGCCAGAAGATCCAGGTCGAGATCTCCGAGATCGACGACCGGGGCAAGCTGTCGCTGGTCCCGGTGATCGAAGAGGCTGCCGAGGGCGAGAAGGAGCCGGCACCCGCCGAGGCCTGATGGCTCGCCAACCTGGTCCGACGAGCAAGGCTGGTTCGAGGGCCGCTCGGCAGTACCTCGGCGGAGATGTCCGCCGCACGGTGCTGCTGAACGGCCTCCGTGTCGTCACCGAGCGGATGCCGCACAGCCACACCTTCAGCGTCGGCTTCTTCGCGGGAGTCGGCTCGGCGGACGAGACGGAGAAGATCAACGGCTCGTCGCATTTCCTGGAGCATGTGCTCTTCAAGGGCACCCGGCGTCGCAATCCGGAGGAGATCTCGGCGGCGATCGAGTCGGTCGGCGGCGAGCTGAACGCGTACACCACCAAGGAACACACCTGCTTCTACGCCCGGGTGCTGGCGGAGAACAGTGATCTCGCCGTCGACGTGCTGTCGGACATGATCACCTCGTCGGTGATCAGGACGACCGATGTGCAGGCCGAGCGTGCGGTGATCCTCGACGAGATCGCCATGCACGGCGACGACCCGGTCGAGTCGGTGCAGGAGATGGTCTCGGACCACCTGTTGCCGCATCCCGGTCTCGGGCTGCCGGTGATCGGCACCGAGGAGAGCATCAACGCGCTGTCCAGGCAGCAGATCGTCCGGCACTGGCGCCGCAGCTACCACCCAGGCTCCATCGTGGTCGCGGCCGCCGGCCAGGTCGACCATGATCATCTGGTCGAGCAGCTGGCGGCGATCGGTGATTTCGGTGATCCGGCAGCGCGGCGTCGGGTCCGTGCCGGCGGCTTCGGCGAGGCCGGTCCGCAGGTGATCGCCGATCGCCGGCCGTTCGAGCAGAGCACGGTGTCGCTGGCCTACCGCGGCCCGGGCATCTTCGAGGCCGAGCGGTTCCCGATCGGGCTGCTGTCGGTGATCCTGGGTGGCGGCATGTCGTCCCGGCTGTTCGTCGAGGTCCGTGAGCGTCGCGGATTGGCCTACGGGATCGAAGCAGGGGAGACCAGCTACACCGACCACGGCCTGTGGAGCGTCGACTGGCAGTCCGCGCCGGACAAGGTCGAGGAGATCCTCGAACTCGTACGCCATGAGCTGGCCGGGATCGCCGAAGACGGCGTGACCGAAGAGGAGCTGGTCCGCGCCAAGGGGCAGATGCGCGGCCAGACGGTGCTGTCGTACGAGGGTCCGCAGAGCCGGATGAGCCGGCTCGGCACCGCCGAGCTGATCGGCGACACCCGGACCGTGCTGCAGCTGCTGGACGAATACGACCGAATCACCAGCGACGACATCGGCAAGGTCGCGGCGGACCTGCTCAGCCGGCCACCGGTGCTGGCCCTGGTCGGTCCGCGCCGACCGTCCAGGCGGCTGGAGAAGTTGATCAACTGAAGCACCCGGGCGCAGCGCTAGGGTTGCCGGTGTGATCAAGGTTGCGGTTTTCGGAGCACACGGCCGGATGGGATCTCAGACCGTACGGGCGGTGGCCGCTGCCGACGGGCTCGAGCTGGTGGCGACCATCGGATCGGGCGACGACCGCGAAGCGGCAGCGACTGCCGACGTGGTCGTGGACTTTACCCGGCCGGACGTCGTCCTGGACAACCTGCACTGGTGCATCGAGCATCAGCTCCATGCGGTGGTCGGCACAACCGGCCTGACCGAGGAGCGGCTGGACGATCTCGGCAGGCGACTGGAGGGGACCGGTCTGGGCATCGTGGTCGCGGCGAACTTCTCGATCGGCGCGGTCCTGACGATGCGGTTCGCCGAACAGGCCGCCCGCTTCTACGAGAGCGTCGAGATCGTCGAGTTGCACCACCCCAACAAGGTCGACGCGCCATCCGGGACCGCGACTGCGACCGCTGCGCGGGTCTCGCTGGCCCGGCTCGAGTCCGGTCTCGGACCGGTGCCGGACGCGACCGTGCAGCAGATCGATGGTGCCCGCGGTGCCGTGGTCGACGGGATCCACGTCCACGGTGTACGCCTGCGGGGTCTGGTCGCCCACCAGGAGGTGCTGCTCGGCTCCGAGGGCGAGACCCTGACGATCCGCCACGACTCGCTGGACCGGGCATCGTTCATGCCCGGCGTGGTCGCCGCCGTCCGGGCGGTCGGGGAGCGCCCCGGGCTGACCATCGGCATCGAGGACATCCTCGGCCTGGGATGAGCCGAATCCGATGACCACGGGACCCGGATACCCGGACTTCGAACCACCACGGACTTCGCAGGTGCCGCCGGTCGGGCAGTCGGCGTACGACGTGCGACCGGTCGGGCCGGATGGTGGCGGTCGGCCGCTGGGCGCTCCACCGGCGTCCCCGCGTCGGACCCTGGCAGTCGTGCTCGTCACCGTGCTGGCCGGGCTCGCGCTGGTCGTCGCCGCGGACCGGATGGCTCCCCGGATCGTCGGCGACCGGCTGGCGGCCACGGTCCAGACCGCGCTCGACCTGGACCAACGTCCGGTCGTCCGGCTGGCGGGTTTCCCGTTCCTGACCCAGGTCGCAAGCCGCCACTACCGGAAGATCTCGATCACCGCGCGGGATGTACCGGTGCCGAACACGGGCCATCGGCTGCAGATCGCCGAGCTGGACGCAACACTTGCCGATGTCCGGCCCAACCTCACCTACAGCAGCTTCGGCGTCGGCGACCTGACCGGTTCCGCGACGATCGACTACGCCACCGTGTCCACAGTGGTCGGCATCCCGGTCTCCTACGAGCGCAGCACGCCCGACGGCTTCATCACCCTGCAACTGGGCAGCGTCACCGCGGTCACCGGAAAGCCGACCCTCGACCGCAGTGGTGTGCTCTACCTGGACCAGGCGTCGTACAGCGTCGACGGTCGGCGCACCTCCGGCGACCTCATGGACCGGCTGTTCGGCGACTTCTTCCGGGTGCCATTGCCGCCGCTGGCATCCGGGCTCGAGTGGAGCGGTGCCCGCGCCGACTCCCGGGGAATCGTGCTGGGTGTCAGCGGCACCGACGTCACGCTGACGCGCTGATCGGCTCGCTGATGTCGGTGTGCAGGCGGACCTGCTTGATCCGGTAACTGCCGTCCTCGGTGCCGATCTCGCGATGGGCGCCGTCCGGCTGCCAGCCGGCCGCGGTCAGAAACGTCCGGGTGACGTCGTCGGTCGTGTCCAGCCACCAGCGCGCCCGCGTGAAGCCGTCGGCGCGCAAGGTGTCCGCGGTGGCGTTGAGCAGCCGGGAGCCGTGTCCCTGGCGCTGCGCCGGCCGGTCGACGACGAATTCCCCGACTGCTCCGTCGGTGCCGGGGTCGGCATCGGCGTCGTCGCTGGGCACCGTGGTCGCGAAACCGACCACCCGGGCGGCGCCTGAGCCGGTGCCTTCTGCGTCGGCCTGGCTGGTACCCAGAGCGACCAGGACCCGGAACCGTGCCTCCGGCGGGCGGGTGATCGCCGCCGACCAGATCTCGGTCATCTCGTCCAGCGTCGTGTCGGTGAGCATCCGGTCGGCGATCGGCGCCGGCAGCCGGTCGGCCCAGCTGCGCCGCTGGATCGCGGCGATGTCAGCCGCCTCGGACGCGAGGGCCAGGCGTACGGAGTCGGCGATCGGATGCTCGGTCACGGCGTGATGGTACGTGACGGGCGCGGGAGCACCAGCAGCGGTGAGCATGAAGAAAGTCCGCGACCGCCTGCTCGGGGGTTCAGGTAGTCGCGGACTTATTCTTAATCATTGCGGATGGGGGTGCCGCAGTTACACGTTCTATGTTGTGAGTTAGCTCACATTCTTCGACATCGTCTACCGGCAGGAACAGCCCGCGGGATCGGTGCCGCAGGCGCGAGCGGATAACCTTTCGTCCGTGGCAGCGACCAAATTGAGAACCCCGCCGCGGCTGGCGAAGGACACCCTGAGGATCATTCCGCTCGGCGGCCTCGGTGACATCGGCCGCAACATGGCCGCGCTCGAGATCAACCGACAGTTGCTGTTGATCGACTGCGGGGTGTTGTTCCCCGAGGACGACCACCCCGGCGTCGACCTGATCCTGCCCGGTTTCGATGCCATCGCCGACCGACTGTCCGATGTTGTCGGCCTGGTGCTGACCCACGGACACGAGGATCACATCGGCGCGGTGCCGTACCTGTTGCGGCAGCGGCCCGACATCCCGCTGCTCGGCTCCCGGCTGACCTTGGCGCTGGTGGCGGAGAAGGTCAAGGAACATCGGCTGTCCGGCGTCCAGCCGCGGCCGGTCGCCGAGGGCGACCGGGTCACGCTCGGCGGCTTCGACCTGGAATTCCTTGCGGTCAACCACTCCATCCCCGACGGCCTGGCGGTCTTCGTACGAACCGCCGGCGGCACCGTGTTGCACACCGGCGACTTCAAGATGGACCAGCTGCCGCTGGACGGCCGGCTGACCGACCTGCGCGCGCTCGCCCGGCTCGGTGAGGAGGGCGTCGACCTGCTGATGGTCGACTCGACCAATGCCGAGGTCCCCGGCTTCACCACGCCGGAGAAGGACATCCTGCCGGCGCTGCAGCGTACCTTCGCGACCAGCAAGCAGCGGCTGATCGTGACCAGCTTCGCCTCCCATGTGCATCGGATCCAGCAGGTGTTGGACACCGCGGTCGCGTACGGGCGCAAGGTCGCCTACGTCGGCCGATCGATGGTCCGCAACATGGGCGTGGCCCGTGATCTCGGCTACCTGACGGTGCCCGAGAACACCCTGATCGACCTGCGCGAGATCGACAACTACCGACCCGACCAGGTCGTGTTGATCTCCACCGGGTCGCAGGGCGAGCCGCTGTCGGCACTGGCCCGGATCGCGAACCGGGAGCACCCGGCGATCAAGCTGGAACCGGGGGACACGGTGCTCCTGGCCAGCTCGCTGGTGCCCGGCAACGAGAACGCCGTCTATCGGGTGATCAACGGGCTGACCAAGCTCGGTGCCCGGGTGGTGCACCGCGGCAACGCACTCGTGCACGTCTCCGGCCACGCCAGCGCCGGCGAGTTGCTGTACGTCTACAACCTGCTCAAACCGCGCAACGTGATGCCGGTCCACGGTGAGGCTCGGCACCTGATCGCCAACGCCGATCTCGCGGTCGCGACCGGTGTGCCGCGAGAGCGGACGATCATCGCCGAGGACGGCACCGTCGTCGATCTGCGCGATCATCAGGCCCGGGTGGTCGGCCAGATCGAGTGTGACTACATCTTCGTCGACGGCTCGACCGTCGGAGACATCTCCGAGTCGGCGCTGACCGATCGCCGGATCCTCGGCGAGGAGGGCTTCATCTCGGTGGTCACGGTGGTCAACCTGCGGGCCAAGACCGTGCTCAGCGGTCCCGACATCCACGACCGAGGCTTCCTGGAGGACCCGACCGTGTACGAAGCCGTACGCGGCCGGATCACCCAGGCGCTCACCGATGCACTCGAGGATGGTGTCGATGACACCCACCGGCTGCAGCAGGTGATCCGGCGTACGGTCGGCAAATGGGTCAGCGACACCTACCGCCGCCGCCCGATGATCATCCCGGTCGTCGTCGCCGTCTGACCGGGCTTCCAGGTCGGGGCCTACTTCTCGTCGAGATCGGCCAGGTCGAGGACGAACCGGTAGCGGACGTCGCCGCGCTCGAGCCGGTCCAGCGCCTCGCTCACCTGGGTCGACGGCACCAACTCGATGTCCGCGCCGATGCCGTGCTCGCCGCAGAAGGCCAGCAGTTCGGCGGTTCCCTTCCGGCCGCCGGTGCCCGAGGACGTGATCTTCTTGCTGCCCATCATCAGGTCCATCACGTTGGCCGGGATCGGGCCGAAGAAGCCGAGCAGGCTGATCGTGCCGTCGATGTCGAGCAGGTCGATGTACGGCTTCACCTCGTGGGTCGCCGAGATCGTGTCCAGGATCAGATCGAAGCGGCGAGCAGCTCCGGCGAGTTGATCACTGTCGGTGGTCAGCAGTAGCCGACTCGCACCGAGAGCACGGGCATCGGCTTCCTTGTCGGCGCTCCGGCTCAGCACGGTGACCTCTGCACCGAGGGCGACGGCCAGCTTCACCGCCAGGTGACCGAGACCTCCGAGTCCGGCGACTGCGACCCGGCTGCCCGGTCCGATCCCGGCTGCGCGCAGCGGTTCCCAGACCGTGATCCCCGCACACATCAGCGGAGCTGCAGCGGCCGGATCGAGCCCGGCGGGCAGCGGGTAGGCGAAGGACTCCCGGACGACGTACTCCCGGCTGTAGCCGCCCATCGTCGTCGTCGCGTCGATCCGATCGGTTCCGTTGTAGGTCAGTGTCGGATAGGCCTCGCAATAGTTCTCGCGACCTGCCAGGCAGGCGCGGCAGGTGCCGCAGGAGTCGACGATGGTGCCGACGGCGACCTGGTCTCCAGGTGCGAATCCGGTGACCGCGCTACCGATCGCTGTCACGGTGCCGGTGAATTCGTGCCCCGGTACCAGGGTGCCGTCGGTGGTGCGATGGATCATATGCAGGTCGCTGTGGCAGATGCCGCAGTAGTCGACGCGGACGGCCAGGTCGTCCTCGCGCAGGTCACGGCGTTCGATCCGTACGCGTTCCAGGTCGGTCGAGCCGTTCGAGCTCTGCCAGGCGGAGGTGGTGCGCATGAAGTCTCCTTGTAAACAAACTAGTCGGTTTGTTTTAGAGTAGGTCCAGTACGCGATCCAGGCAACCGACCAGTCGGTCGCTTTAGAATCGATGTATGCCGATCACACCAACGACCGAACGGGGATTGGCGACGCGGCAGCGGGTGCTGGCCGCCGCCACCCAGGAGTTCGCCGAGCGGGGCATCGCCGGAGCGCGGATCGACCGCATCACCAGCGCGGCCCGTACCAACAAGGCGCAGGTGTACGCCTATTTCGGCAGCAAGGACGGGCTCTTCGACGCGGTGATCGCGGACTCGGTCCATCGCATCACGTCGGCGGCGCCGTTCGACGGCGGCAATCTGTGGGACTGGGCGGTCCAGTTGTACGACGCCAATGTCGAGCACCCGGAACTCGTCCGGTTGTCCGGTTGGTTCCGGCTCGAACGCCGCCCCACCGGGATGCTCTTCGACAACGACGACCACCGGCCGAAGCTGGAGGCGATCGCGCAAGCTCAGGCGGCCGGCACGATCCGGGCAGGTGATCCGTTCGACATCATCGCGATGGTGATCGCGGCGGCCTGCACCTGGTCGCCCGTCAGCGGCATCTACACGGCGTCTGTGCAGGATCCCGAATCGGACCACGAGCGTCGCCGCACCCTGCTGCGGGAGTTCGTCAGGGCCGCCCTCACCAAGTCCTGACCGGTCAAGCCTGGGATCGACGACGAGGGGGCCGACGACAGGAGCGGACACGACAAGGGCCCATCCATCGGGATGGGCCCTCGATTATGTCGGGTGGCGCTTGGTCAGGCGGCGCGGGTGACCTTGCCGGCCTTGAGGCAGGAGGTGCACACATTGAGGCGCTTCGGGGTGCCGTTGACGACCGCCCGTACCCGCTGGATGTTGGGGTTCCAGCGCCGGATGGTCTTCTTCTTCGACCAGGGCACGTTGTGGCCGAAGCTCGGGCCCTTGGCGCAGATATCACACACGGCTGCCACTGGAGTTACTCCTGATTGAGGTTCAACGAAGATGGATCAGCCCGGGACCGAGCCCGAGCAACCGCACAAGAATATCTGAAACCGGGGCCGGATCGCGAATCGACCGCCACCGGGGTGGGTTCAGTCGACCTCCGGCCAGCGTTCGCCCCGCCAGGCCGCGTCCCAGAACATCCATTCGAAGCGCGTCGATCGAGTGTACGCAGCCAGCATCGCCGCCTGTTCCAGCCGGCCTGCCGCCTCGGCCAGCCGATCGGTGTAGTCCTCGGCAGACCGTACGATCTCGGCGAAAGCAGGATCGGCGTAGGTGTCGATCCAGTCCCGGTACGGGTGGCCGGCAGTCGGCTTCCGCTGCGCGACGATCCAGGCGCCGACCTCGGCGTACACCCGGAAACAGGGCAGCACGGCGGCCATCCCGACAGCGAAGGGGCCCAGTGCCGCAGCGGCCCGCAGGCTCTCGACATAGCCGACACAGGTCGGGCTCGGCTCGGCAGCGCCCGGGGCGTCCGGGTCGATGCCGCGCGGCACCAGGTGCCCGCGGTGCAGTTGGCGCTCGCCCTCGACGGCACCGGCGGCGGACCTGGCCAACAGCAGCCGGCCATCCGGGTCGATAGCCCGGGACGAGAGCGCGGCCAGGGCCGCCGAATAGCCCGTCAGATAATGCGCGTCATCGAGCAGATAGCGGTCGAAGACCGGCTCGGGCAGCGATCCGTCGGCCAGGCCGGTCAGGAACGGGTGTCCGGTGATCGCGGCGAACCAGTCGCCGACCCCACGCCAGGCCTGCTCGCAGAAGCCGGTCATCGTTGCTCCTCGTGTCGCTCCCAGAGGTGATCGACCGGCCCGTGGCCGCGGCCGATCTCCAGGTCGGCGCCGGACCTCAGCGCCCCGGTCAGGTAGGTCCTGGCGGCTCGGATCGCGTCCCGCAGCTGATCACCGGAGGCGAGTCGGGAGGCGATCGCCGACGACAACGTGCAGCCGGTGCCGTGGGTGTTGGCGGTGTCGATCAGTGGCCCCTCGATCAACTCGATGCCGCCGGCGTCTGCCAGTACGTCGACCAGGACTTCCCGCTGACCGTCGAGGTGTCCGCCCTTGATCAGTGCGGCCGGGCAGCCCCGCTCACGCAGCCGGATCGCGGCGGTGACCATCTCGTCCGGGCTCTGGGGTGGCTCGGCGACCAGCAGCGTCCCGGTCTCGCCGAGATTCGGCGTCACCAGCGTCGCTGCGGGCAGCAGTTTCTCGATGATCACCGCAGTCGTCTCCGCGGTCACCAGCCGGTCTCCTGAGGTCGCGACCATCACCGGATCGAGGACCACCGGGATCCCCGGATGCTCTGCCAGCACCGAGCCGACCGCTTCGGCGATCTCCGGTGTCGCGAGCATGCCGATCTTGATCGCGCCGACGTCCAGGTCGTCGAGGACGGCGCGGGCCTGGTCGGCGACGAAGCCTGCCGGCACCTGGTGGATTCCGGTGACCCCGCGGGTGTTCTGCACGGTCAGCGAGGTAATCACGGCAGCGCCGTAGGCGCCGAGCGCGGTGGCGGTCTTGAGATCGGCCTGGACTCCGGCACCGCCGGACGGATCCGACCCGGCGATCGACAACATGATCGGCGGCATTCCCGCCATGGTGGCTCCCTCTCGCCGGTATGACCCGGATCAGGTTCGGCGGGTGTGTTCTCAGCCCGATCCGTACTGCTGGTTCGGGCACCCCGGCCATGTCGGTGGCTGAGCCTATAACGCAACGCTGTCGGCGCCGCTGGCTAGGCTGGCCGCCGTGAGTACGACCGTGAGCCGGTGGCGCACCGACGCGTACGCCCGCCTCGCGAAGAAGCTGGACGGGGTGATCGGCGACAAGACCGCCAAACAATTCGAGAAGCTGCGGATCAGCACCGTCGGGGAACTGTTGGCCCACGTTCCGCGCCGCTACATGTCGGGCACCGAACTGAGCGACCTGAAGACCCTCAAGGAGGGCGAGGAGGTCGCAGTGCTGGCCGAGGTCGCCAGCACGTCCCAACACGGCAATGGACCGCGAAGCCGGCTCGAAGCGAGGATCACCGACGGACACGGCTACCTGACACTGGCGTTCTTCGGCAAGCCGCACCTGATCACGTACTGGCAGAAGCAACTGTCCCAAGGTTCCCGCGGCATCTTCGCCGGGAAGGTCGGGAGGTTCCGCGACGAGCTCCAGTTGGCCCATCCCGAATTCGTCATGCTCGACGAATACGGCCGCTTCGCCGGCGGTCGCAAGGAGAACGTGGTCCTGGCGGAGGTGACCCGGACCGAGCTGATCGGCCTGTATCCGGCGACCTCGAGACTGCGCACCTGGACGATCGCGGATTCGGTCAATCTGGCCCTGGACTCGCTGGCCGGCATGGAGGATCCGCTGCCCGCGCGCGTGCGCGAGCAGGCCGGTGTGGCGGACCTGCTGGCGGCGTACAAGGCGGTCCACCAGCCGCAGACCCGGGCGGAGGCGGCCGACGGGCTGGGCCGGCTCAAGTTCGACGAGGCGTTCGCGATCGGCCTGACCATGGCCCATCGCCGGTCCGAGGCCCGCAAGCATCCCTCGGTGCCGAGGCCGCGGCGCAGCGACGGGATCCTGGACGCCTTCGACGCGAAGCTGCCCTACACGCTGACCGAGGGCCAGCAGTTGGTGTCGGACCAGATCTTCGCCGATCTGGCTGCCGACCACCCGATGCAACGGCTGCTGCAGGGCGAGGTCGGCTCCGGCAAGACGGTGGTCGCGATCCGCGCGATGCTCGCGGTGGTCGACGCCGGCGGCCAGGCCGCCTTCCTGGCACCCACCGAGGTGCTGGCCACCCAGCACTTCCAGACCATCACCCGGATGCTCGGCGAACTCGCCGCCGGCGGCACCCTGGACGCCGCCGACCATGCGACCCAGGTGACGCTGCTGACCGGGTCGATGCCCGCGGCCCGCAAGCGCGAGGCGCTGCTGGCCGCGGCCGGCGGTGAGGCCGGCATCGTCATCGGCACCCACGCACTGCTGTCCGACCAGGTCCAGTTCGCCGATCTCGGGCTGGTGGTCGTCGACGAGCAGCACCGGTTCGGCGTCGAACAACGGGCGGCGCTGAGCAGCAAGGCCGAGACCCAGCCGCACGTCCTGGTGATGACCGCGACCCCCATCCCGCGGACGGTGGCGATGACCAGCTTCGGTGACCTGGAGACCTCGGTGCTGCGCGAGGTCCCGTCCGGGCGGGCCGCGGTGCAATCGGTGGTGGTCGACATGGTCAACAGCCCGACCTGGGTCGATCGTGCCTGGCAGCGGATCGTGGAGGAGGTCGCCGACGGGCGGCAGGCCTACGTCGTCTGCTCCCGGATCACCGCCGGAGACAAGGCCGAGGGCTGGGAGGACGGCCGGATCGCTGAGGACGAGCCCGAGGAGGGCGAGGGACCGCAGCGGCCGGCGATGGCCGTCGAGGAGCTCTACAGCCAGTTGAGCACCGGCCCGCTGTCCAGCCTGCGGGTCGCGATGCTGCACGGCCGGATGAGCGGCGAGGACAAGGACGACACCATGCGCCGCTATGCCGCCGGTGAGATCGACGTCCTGGTCGCCACCACCGTGATCGAGGTCGGCGTCGACGTACCGAACGCCTCGATGATGGTGATCTGCGACGCCGACCGGTTCGGCATCTCCCAGCTGCACCAGCTGCGCGGCCGGATCGGCCGGGGGCAGCATCCCGGCGTCTGCCTGCTGCTGAGCTCGAGTCCGCCCGAGAGTCTGGCCGCCCAGCGGCTGACCGCGGTCGCGGCCACTCGGGACGGCTTCGAGCTGGCCGAGGAGGATCTGCGGCTGCGCCGCGAAGGAGATGTGCTCGGCTCAGCCCAGGCCGGACGCCGCTCCAGCCTGCGGCTGCTCAACGTCTTCCGGGACCGCGAGCTGATCAGTCAGGCCCGGGAGATCGCCGACGACTGCATCGCCGGCGATCCGGAACTCACCGACCCCGGGCTTGCCGATACGGTTGAGCGGATCGAGTCGTTGTCCGGGGAGTGGTTGGAACGATCATGAGCTGCCCGCGAACCAGGAGCTGCCAGTGAGCAGGATCATCGCCGGGACCCGCAAGGGGCACCGGCTGCAGACCCCGCCCGGTGACCGCACCCGACCGACGACCGACCGCGTCCGCGAGGCGCTGTTCTCGGTGATCGCGTCGTGGGCCGGCACGGCCGGCAGCCCGAGCGAGGAGTCCCTGGCCGGGCTGGCCTTCCTGGATCTGTACGCCGGCTCCGGTGCGGTGGGGTTGGAGGCGGCGAGCAGGGGAGCCTCGCCGGTGCTACTGGTCGAATCCGACCGGCGGACGGCCAGGATCATCGCCGACAACGCCCGCACCCTGAAGCTCGAGGTCCAGGTCAGGACCGGCCGGGTCGACGACGTCATCGCCCAGCCGCCGCCGGGACCGTACGACGTGATCTTCGCCGATCCGCCCTACGAGGTGGATTCCGCGGCACTGTCCCGGACCCTGGCGGCACTGCTCGAATCGGGGTGGATCAACGACGAGGCGCTGGTGGTCGTCGAACGCTCCTCCCGGACCGAGGACCTGAGCTGGCCCGAGGACCCGGCCGACGTGTGGGCCAAGCCGTACGGCGAGACCACCCTGCACTTCTGGCAGCGATAGGGGAACCCGCGAATGCGACGAGCAGCCTGCCCGGGATCGTACGACCCTCCGACCCTGGGGCATCTGGACGTGATCACCCGGACCGCGGCCATCTTCGACCACGTGCACGTGCTGGTCGGCTTCAATCCGAACAAACCCGGGCTCTTCGAGCCGAGCGAGCGGGTGGAGCTGCTCGAGGAGGCCCTGGCCGACCTGCCCGGGGTCGAGGTGCATCAGTTCGCCGGGCTGACCGTCGACTACTGCCGCGACAACCGGATCGGCACCGTCGTGAAGGGGATCCGAGGGGCCGTCGACCTGGACTACGAGGCGCAGATGGCACAGCTGAACCGGATGATGACCGGTCTGGAGACGCTGTTCCTGCCCGCCGAACCGCAATGGGCGGCGGTGTCGTCGAGCCTGGTCCGAGACATCGCCCGGCTGGGTGGCAGCTTCGACCAGTTCGTCACCCCGCAGATCGCCGCCCGCACCCGGCAGAAGCTCGCTCCGAGTTCGTGATCGGCACCCAACAGCGGGACACTGGACGAGGAAGGCCGATCAGCAGGACGGCGGCGGACTACATTGCTTTCCGCGCAGTCGCGTCGGAACGCAGAGCATTTTGGGGAGGATGGACATCCAATGCCGGAGGAGCTGACCACTGAGGCTCGGCTGGAACAGTTGCGCGAGCTGATCGCGTCTGCCCGGGCGATGCCGATGTCGGCATCGTGCGTGGTCAACAGGGCCGAGGTGCTGAAGGCCATCGACGACGTGGCCGACGCTCTGCCGGCTGAGTTGGAGGAAGCTCGCGGCGTCATCCAGGGACAGCGCGACCAGGCATCGCAGGACAAGGCCGAGGCTGACCGGATCATCGCCGAGGCCCACCAGCACGCCCTCCAGCAGGCTGCCCACAGTGCTCAGGTCCAGGTGGCGGAGGAGCAGGCCGCCAAGATCATCGCCGATGCCGAGGCGGAGGCCGCGGCGCTGCGGCGAGAGGTGGACCTGTTCATCGACTCCCGGATGGCAGGCTTCGAGTCCGTCCTGGCCAAGACCAGTTCCCAGGTCCGGACGGCCCGCAAGCGGCTGGCCGAGCGCAACGGTGCGCACGTCGAGGAGGATCGCCGGGTCCGGACGACCGAACTCCCGACGCTCGACTGACACGCAGATCCCGAGCTTGTTGGGCGGCACCGCTTCGACAGGCTCAGCGATCGTTTTGGACCGAGGCCGCCCGCCCGGTAAAGTTTGTCGTCGGTCATGACGATGTTCTGACCGCTGTGCTGAAGGGATCTGCTTGTGGCTACGGCAGCTCGCCCGCTCGACGCTCGTTCGGACCTGGTGGTCGACACCTACGAACTGGGCCGCGGAGCCGGGCGGTCGATGCTCGTCCGGCGGACCGCGGAGGCTCCGGCGGAGCTGGGGATCGATGTGATCGGGGTGCCCCAAGGCTCACCCGTCGAGTTCGATCTGCGACTCGAGGCGGTGGTCGAGGGGGTGCTGCTGACCGGGACGGCAGAGGTCCGGCTGGCGGGGCAGTGCGTTCGGTGCCTGGTGGACATAACCGAGACCGCGGTTGTGGACTTCCAGGAGCTGTACGTCTATCCCGACAACGAGTCCGGCGATGCCGAAACCGAGGACGAGATCAGGCACCTTGAGGGTGACCTGCTCGATCTCGAGCCGGTGCTGCGCGATTCGGTCGTGCTGGAGCTTCCGTTCCAGCCGCTGTGTCGCCCGGATTGTCCGGGTCTGTGTCCCGATTGCGGGGCTGACCTGAACGAGGATCCGGAGCACGAGCACGCGGCCCCGATCGATCCCCGGTGGTCAGGGCTCGCGTCGTGGCCACAGCAGCAGGACTGATCGCTGGACCGCAACCCGTTGTTCAGTACGTCCAGGCAACAAGTACGAGGAGATTGATCGTGGCCGTTCCGAAGCGCCGGATGTCCCGCAGCAACACCCGGCATCGCCGGTCCCAGTGGAAGACCTCCGCGCCGACCCTGGTGACCTGCGCCAATCCGGCTTGCCGCCAGAAGCACCTGCCGCACACCGCCTGCCCGTCCTGCGGCCAGTACGGTCCGCGCGGCGAGCGTCGTCAGGTCATCGCTTCCTGATCTTGTCGGCTATGGCTGCCGCTGAGCCTGGTCGCTCCGGCGTGCTTGAGGTGTTCGTCGAGCTCGGGATCACCATCGCTCCCGAGCTGATGGAGCGCGCTCTGACGCACCGGTCGTACGCCTATGAACAGGGCGGCCTGCCGACCAACGAACGGATGGAGTTCCTCGGCGACGCGGTGCTCCAGCTGGTCGTCACCGAGCATCTCTACACCACCCACCCGGACATGTCGGAGGGCCAGCTGGCCAAGCTCCGCGCCGCGGTGGTGAACTCGCGGGCCCTCGCCGATGTCGCGCGCGGGCTCGACCTCGGTGCGGTGGTCAAGCTCGGCCGCGGAGAGGAGAGCACCGGCGGACGCGACAAGTCGTCCATCCTCGCCGACACCACCGAAGCGGTCATCGGAGCCGTGTTCGTCGAGCACGGGATCGAGCAGTCCCGGCGCTTCGTGCACCACCTCTTCGATCCGGTGATGGACCGGGTCGCCACCCTGGGCGCCGGCCTGGACTGGAAGACGAGCCTGCAGGAACTGTCCTCGCTCACCGGGCTGTCCGCCCCCCAGTATCTGGTCACCGAGGCCGGACCGGACCACGCGAAGACCTTCACCGCCAGCGTGCTGCTGGATGGCCGGACGTACGGACCCGGCCAAGGCCGCAACAAGAAGGAAGCCGAGCAGAAGGCGGCGGCCATCGCATTTGCCGCCGTACGCGAGATGGCGGCACAGCCCGCGGACGAGCAAGCGGTGTCGGACCAGGCGGGCGGGCCCGACAGCGGTGCCGGAGCTACCCGAGGTTGAGGTCGTCCGGCGCGGGCTGGAGCCTGCGGTCACCGGACGCATGATCAGTTCGGTCGAGGTGCTGCATCCCCGGCCCGTACGCCGCCACCTCGCCGGGCCTGACGACTTCGCAGCAACACTGACCGGTCGTACCTTCGACGTCCCGCGGAGACGCGGCAAATATCTCTGGCTGCCGTTCACCGACGGCGACGCGATGCTGGCCCACCTGGGCATGAGCGGCCAGTTCCTGGTCGCCGACCACGGTCATCCCGACGTCCGCAACACCCGGATCCGATTCAGTTTCACCGACAGCGGCCAGGAGCTGCATTTCGTCGACCAGCGGATGTTCGGCGGACTGTCGCTGGCAGCCGACGGTGCCCTGCTGCCGGCCGAAATCGCGCACATCGGCCTGGACCCCTTCGACCCGGACTTCAACCCGGTCGCGGTCGCCGACCGGATCCGGCGTCGCAGGACCGGCATTAAGCGCGCCCTGCTCGACCAGACGGTGGTGTCAGGGATCGGCAACATCTACGCCGACGAGGCGCTCTGGCTGGCCAGGACCCATTACGCCAAGCCGACCGATGCGATGAGTCGCAAACAGGTGATCACCGTGCTGGACGCGGCCCGGGAGGTGATGGCACTCGCCCTGGACGAGGGCGGCACCAGCTTCGACTCGCTCTACATCAATGTCAACGGCGAGAGCGGCTATTTCGACCGGTCCTTGAAGGCGTACGGACAGGACGGAAGATCCTGCCCTCGGTGCGGCCATCTGATTCGGCGCGAGCACTTCATGAACCGGTCGGCCTACCGCTGCCCGCACTGCCAGCGAGTGCCGCCGAACCCGCGTTGGTGACCGGGTGCGGCCGCTGCCGGCCGTAGCCTTGACCTCGTGAACGCCCTCTGGGATCGCTGGCGCAAGCAGATCACCCCGCCGTCACAGCCGGCCAGGTCGACCGCAGGCCTCAGTCCCTATCTCGCCGATCAGGTCCGCGACGTGTTGGCGGCCGTGGCCCGGTCGTGTGCCTCGATCTCGGTCGGAGGCGCGGCGAGTGACCCGACCCAGAGCTACCTGACCGGACATCCCTACCTACCCCAGGGGTGCGACTGGCCGGAGGGCGAGCACGGACCGCAGTTCTTCGTCGGCCAGATCAACTTCGCCGAGGTCGGAGTGCTGGAAGGATTCCCGTCCGCCGGACTGCTGCAGTGGTTCGTCGACACCGACGAGACCTATGGGCTCACCTTCGACGAGACCGCGGGCGCCGCCGGATTCTCGGTCCGCTGGTACTCGGACCTTTCGGCCGCACCCGCGGCAGCGCCGGACGCGCCGACCCCGACCGATCACGTGGAGGAGGTGCCGATGGAGTTCGTCGGGCCGACCAGGATCGGCTTCGGCCGGGGCGCCAGCATCCCGTCCTGGGACGAGCTGCCGGCTGAGGTCCGCCAGGACACGGTCTGGGAACGGGTGGCGATGGCCTTCGGTGAGAGCCGATCGGAGCCGGCCTATGTCTACGACGAGTACATCCGCGGTGGGTCCTCGGGCCTGACGGAATTCGGTGGTGGCAGCCGAGTCGGCGGCTATCCGTCCTTCACCCAGGAGGATCCGCGCGGGAGCGGAGCGTACCCGGCGGTCGGCACAGCTGCGGCGACACTGATCATCGAGTTGGACTCGATGGACGTCGGCGGCTGGGGGGATTCGGGCGTCGGGCATCTGTTCGGAGACCCGGCCGCGCTCGTCTCGGGTGACACCAGTGGTATCCGCTACCACTGGGACTGCATGTGACTCATGCCCAACCCGCGCCTCGCGTCGGGCGTCGGGGTGAGGAGATCTCCGAGGTCACTGCCAAGGTCGAGACCGAGGCGAAGTCGCGACGCCGCGTCGCCGCGTCCTCTGCCGACGACGAAGCAGCGGATCGGCTCGTACGCAACGCTCGCCTTCCTGATCCTGGTGTTCCTGACGATCGCGTACATGGTGGTGCTCTTCGTGATGGACTCGACCGGTCGGCAATGGAGACGCTGCACGGTCGACTCGACGGAAGTCCGACCGGGTTCTCGATTCGGGTCACCGTACGTTCAACTCTCGACCAGCTGCGGCAAGCTCGCGCTCGACAAAGGCGTTGGCCTGGACAAGGCCGACGAGGTCGCGCGGGAGTTCACGCCCGGCACGGGCTATGACTTCAAGCTCGCACGCACGGCGCGACACCCCGGTTGGTGGCTCGGCGACACCACGGTCCACGACTGGCGGAGGGTGTAGCTGGCGCGGCGGTTCGGGGACGAGTTCGCTGAGCTCATTTCTGTAGCGTGCGGCGCTGGGCCATGTCAGGGTGGCGCGCATGACCGGCATCGCTGATCTCGGCCCTGTCGTTCGGCAGTCGTGTGCCACCACCAAAGGATGTGCCTTCTGCGAAATCGTCGCCGGGCGCATCCAGGCGAGTAGGGTGCACGAGGACGCCCACACCTTGGCATACGGCTCTGGAGTTTGCCATCGGAACCGGCCGGATCGCGTTGCCGTTGGCCGCTGCGGGCGTCGAGGTCGAGGGCGTCGAGCTGTCCCGGGCGATGGTGGACCAACTCCGGCACAAGCCGGGCGGCGAGTCGATCAAGGTCACCATCGGCGACATGGCCACGACGCGTGTCGAGGGCGGCTTCTCGCTGGTCTATCTCGTCTTCAACACCATCAGCAACCTGACATCGTCACACCACATCGTCTTCCGCGATGGGACGGCGGAGTATCGGGAGATCCCGTTCCGCTATGTGTGGCCGTCGAAGCTGGATCTGACGGCCCAACTGGCGGGCATGCAGCTGTACGCGCGATGGGAGGACTGGATCGGGTCTCCGTTCACCGGCGAGAGCACGCAGCACGTTTCGGTGTGGCAGAAAGATCGCTGACAGCCGAGCTGGAACCGCTGCTCTCCCGCCCGCACCGGCCTCGGTGGGTCATGTGGTGAGCGCGGCGGGCGCGGACGCGTGGCGCGTGCTCGCCGCGTATGGCAGGAGTTCCCGGGCGGGGGTGTGCATCCCGGCATCGAACTCCTCCCGGAAGTACCTGATACCCGAGGTCACGCAGCCGATGGCCCCGTCGCCGAAACCGCAGAACGCCTTACCGGCGATGTTGTCGCAGAGGTCGAGCAGCTTGTCGACGTCACCGGGTTGGCCCTGGCCCGCTTCGAGTCGCTGCAGGATCTGCACGATCCACCAGGTGCCCTCCCGGCACGGTGTGCACTTGCCACAGGACTCGTGCCGGTAGAACTCCGACCAGCGCAGCACGGCCCGTACGACTGACGTGGTCTCGTCGAACACCTGGATCGATCGGGTCCCGAGCATCGACCCGGCCTGGATGACCGAGTCGTAGTCCAGCGGCAGGTCGAGATGATCTGCGGTGAAGATCGGCGAGGATGATCCTCCCGGGGTCCAGAACTTGAGCTGATGTCCGGTCCGGATGCCACCGACCAGGTCAAGGAGTTGACGCAAGGTGGTGCCGAGCGGCACCTCAAGCTGGCCTGGATGGGCAACGTGGCCGGAAACGGAGAAGATGCCCATCCCGGGGCTGCGATCGGTGCCCACGCTCCGGAACCATTCCGGGCCGTTACGGATGATCATGGGCACCGACGCGATGGTCTCGACGTTGTTGATCAAGGTCGGCGACTGGTAGATCCCGGAGGCTGCGGGGAATGGCGGTCGCAGCCGGGGCTGGCCGCGATAGCCCTCAAGGGACTCCAGCAGCGCCGTCTCCTCGCCGCAGATGTGGGCGCCGGCGCCGGCGTGGACGATCACTTCGAGATCGAATCCGGAGCCGAGGATGTTCCGGCCGAGATAGCCGGCGGCGTACGCGTCGGCGACGGCCTGGCGGAGTCGGCGGATGACGTGCAGGACCTCGCCGCGGACGTAGATGAAGGCGTGGTGGGCGCCGATCCCGTAGCAGGTGAGTGCGATGCCCTCGACCAGCTTGTGTGGGCTGGCCATCATCAGCGGCATGTCTTTGCAGGCGCCTGGCTCGGACTCGTCGGCGTTGACGACCAGGTAGCGCGGCTTGCTGCGGTCGGGATCGAGCAGGTCCCACTTGCGTCCGGTCGGGAATCCCGCGCCGCCGCGGCCGCGCAGCCCGGAGTCCTCGATCGCCTGGACGATCGATCCGGGCTCCCGCGCCAGAGCCTCCCGTAGAGTCGCGTAACCGCCGGAATCCTCGTAGCTGTTGAGCTTCCAGGCCTGTGGCCGGTTCCAGTCAGCGGTCAGTTGGGGAGTGATCGGGTCGGGCATCAGTGCCTCCAGTCGGACTCCGGGTCGCAAGTCGGTCAAGCGGAGTGGGGAATACCTAGGCCATTGCGGTCGAGGTGATTGCCTACGGTTCGTTCAAGATCAGCCGGCCACTGCACGCCGTACGCGTCCGCGATCGCCGGTGCCTCGGCGACGAACAGGCCGTACGCCGCCTGCCGTGCGGCCATCACCGACTCCCGCTCAGCCTGGGGCACCGGCAACGCTTCCAACAGCCGCCGGTGTCGTGGCGATAATTTGAAGCTCCACTGCTTGGGTCCGGTCGGCGGTTGTGGCTTGTTGGCTTCGGTGAAGAGTTGGTAGAGCAGCGAGTGAACCGTCTGTACGGATACGACGCCCAGCAGCCAGTCGTCCCGGACGACCACGGTGTCGAAGTTGGCCGCCGTCCGCAACGTCTCCTTGATCACGTACGCGATCGTCTCGGGGTTCGGTGGTGGGTCATCGGGCGCCGGGATGGTGGCGTCCAGGCGGTCGCGATCGAAGATCAGCACGCGGCGGGTGAGATGGGTGGTCGTCAGGTCGCTGACACGCTCGCTGATCACGTCCACCCGCTCACACCCGGGGGTCATCGCGAAGAAGCACCCTGGGGCGATCGGGTCGGCATTGACCGTCGGCGTAATCTCGGCCAGCCAGTCCCGCCAACCCGCCGCGAATTCGTCGAACTCCGGGTCGGCGATGGCAATGCTGATGTCAAGGTCGCTCGCGGAATCCGCGGCGCCGCGGCCGAATGCGCCGTGCAGCCACATGCCTCGCACCCGCGCATCGCGGAACAGGACCTCGACGGCCTTGTCGAACAACTGCCCGTAGCCATCGGGGTAGACATCGAACCCGTCCGGGCGGCCCGGAGGTCCAGAAACCCCATCGGTCATGATCAGGATGCTGGCACCGATCGTGACGGCCAGGGTAGAGTTTGTGACCAGATTCACAAGCGGAGAGAGTCGTTGACCTGCGGATGCCGGTGCCCGGCTGGCACTCGGCGGAGCCGCTTCCGGGGCTACGGTCGAAACCGTCTCGGGGACCAGTTCTGGCACCACGCGAGACCGATGTGGCTCAGCTCGTGGCGACGGATCTGCACCAGGCAGATCGGTGCCCGGCTGTTCATGTCCGAGCGCACGGTGGGGGCCAGGCACCCAGCACCTAGCGCAACGCTCGCCTTCAGCTCACGCGCCCAGAGCGCGGCCTGGGTCGGCGGCGAGGGCTAGCCAGCGATCCTGTTCGCGGCGGCCTCGAGGGTGCGGGTGAGGATCGTCCTGCCGTCATTGGGACCGGCCTCTGCCGTGACCGCCTGCTCGACCTCGGGTGAGGTGGTCAGCCGCATCAGAGCGACCAGCTGCATCGCCAGGAACCGGTCCTCGGGTCCGGGGTCGCGTACGGCCTCGGCAGCAAGGAACTCCGTCAGCCGGTCCTCGTAGCCGGCCCACATCCTGGCCAGTCCGGATTCGAGCGCGGTCGACGTGCCGAAGCCGCGCCGGAACGCTGCGACACCGCCGTCGGACTCAAGATCGGCGTGCCGGCACAGGGAATCCACGACGGCCTGGGCATGGGTGACGTCGGGTGCCCGATTCGCGAGTGTCGCGAGGGTGTCGTCGATCAAGGAGGTGTCGGCGAAGGCCAGATCCTCCTTGGTGCGGAAGTAGACGAAGAGTGTCTTGACCGAGATGTCGGCGGCCTCTGCGATCTCGGCGACGGTGACGTTGTCGAATCCGCGCTCCTCGAAGAGCCGCTCGGCCTCATCGAGGATGCGCTGCCGGGTCATCTGCTTCTTCCGTTCCCTGAGCGAGAGCGATCCGGCCGTATTGGGCGACGACATGACCAAATTCTACATCGACTTACCTTTTTCAGTCCGAACCGCTATGCTTTAGGTAAGTCACTTACGTTTGTCAGGGAGTGTAGAGAGGTCCTCGCATGTCTACGTCTCGTACCACGAGCCGGATCGGCGTCGTGCTGGTTCCGCTGATGCTCGTCCTGTTCATCTCCAATCTCGACCAGACGATCGTGGCCACGGCTTTGCCCAGCATCGGTCGCGCCCTCGGTTCCCTCGGTGCGGCGCCGTGGGTCGCGACCAGCTATCTGGTCACCAGCGCTGTCACAACGCTGATCTTCGGCAAGCTCGGGGACACCCACGGCCGCAAGGGTGTGTTCCTGATCGCGATCGGGATCTTCCTGATCGGCTCGGCACTCTCCGCATTCGCGCCCAGCATGGGCTGGCTGATCGCCTTCAGGGCGCTGCAGGGTATCGGGGGTGGCGGTCTCAACTCGCTGGTGATGGCGATCATCGGCGAACTCGTCCCACCCCGTGACCGGTCGAAGTACCAGGCAGCAACGGGCATCGTCGCCACCGTCGCGCTGATCGGCGGACCGCTCCTCGGCGGGCTGTTCGCCGATGCGATCGGCTGGCAGTGGATCTTTCTGGTCAACCTGCCGGTCGGCGTCCTCGCCTTCGTGATCACAGCGGCACGGGTGCAGTTGGCCAGGCCCGAGTCCTCGCACCGGGTCGACATTCTCGGCGGGATCGTGGTCGCCGTGCTCTCCAGCGCGGTGATCCTGTCCACCAGCCTGGCCGGCGACGGCATCCTGGGCTGGGGTTCGCCGTGGATGCTCGCGTTGGTCGGTGTGGCAGTCGTATCGCTGATCGGGTTCCTGCTCATCGAGAGGCGGGCCGCGGAGCCGATCCTGCCGCTGGGCCTGTTCCGTTCCAGCATCTTCAGCATCTCGGCAGCGCAGTTCTTCATCGCCACGCTCGTCCTGTTCGTCGGCATGCTGTACGTCCCGCTGTACGTCGAGGGCGTACGCCACCTGAGTGCATTCGTCGCAGGCCTGTTCCTGATCCCCGAGTTGGTCGGGCTGATCGTGGCGACCTCGATCGCCGGGCCGATGATCAGCAGGACCGGCCGTTACAAGATCTATCCGATCATCGGCGCGATCCTCGCAGGTGTGTCGATGGCGGTGATCGGGATGCTGATCGGTCACGCGAGCGTGTGGTTGTTGATCATCCCGTTGTTCTTCGCCGGCGCAGGTATCGGCTTCTTCGTCCAGGTCTCCGTGCTGGCAGGTCAGAACGCCGTCGCCTACCGCCACATCGGCGTCGCGACCGGTGCACTGAACTTCTTCAAGAGCATCGGCGGTGCGCTCGGTTCGGCGGCCTTCGGTGCGATCCTGATCGCCGCCGGGGGAGCGGTCTCCACTGCCGCGTTCTCAGCGGTCTTCTTCTGGACCGTACCGTTCATGGCGATCGCCCTGGTGCTCGGCATCGTGATGGACGAGAAGCCGTTGTCCGCCGAGATGGTCGAGGTGGCCGAAGGCAAGATCGAAGTTCCCGAGTACTGAGTGGCGTGACTACTGGGGCAGACAACAACCTCTGGCAGACTGGCGGGATGATCCGGATTGATCTTGAGCGGCCCGAAGGGGTCCGCTGGGTGCCGGATCGTCCCACCGGGGACGGTGTGCTCGTGGTCGCAGGCTCGAGTGGCCGGGTCGACACCGACCGGGCACGACTGTTTGCTGATCTTGGCTGTGTGGCGGAGTCGATCCGCTGGCTGGGCGGCCCGGGCCAGCACCCGGATCCCTGGGAGATTCCGCTGGAGACCTTCCTGGATCGGATCGACGATCTCAAGCAGAGCTGCGATCGGGTGCACATCGTCGGGCTTTCGTTCGGTGCCGAGGCGGCGTTGCTCTGCGGCGCACATTCCCCGAACATCGACTCGGTGATCGCATTCGCACCCACCGATGTCGTCTGGGCCGGCTACGACCATGATCGCGAGACCTCACACTGGACGCTCGACGGGCGACCTCTGGCGTACGTCCCGATGGACTGGCAGAACTACGTCGCCGAGCCGGTCCCGCGGTATCGCCCACACTACGAACGATCCCGGGTGACCTTCGCCGACCGGGTGCCGGCGGCAACGATCCCGGTCGACCGGATCGCACAGTTGATCTTGGTCGCCGGCGGCGAGGATCAGGTGTGGTCCAGTGTCGGTCATGCCCGACGGATCCGGGCGATCCGGTCGGCGGCCGGTCTGCCGACAGAATTGATCGCGGTCGCCGATGCCGGCCACCGGGCGATCCTGCCCGGTGAGGTCGAGGTCGTGGCCGGTGCCACGATGCAACGCGGCGGTACGCCCGCCGCGGATCGTGATCTTGGGCGCCAGGCATGGCGGGCCATCACGGCAATGCTCGGTTCCAGCTGAGCGATCGGCCACAGCTGATACTCGGTTGCGATCCACTGTCAAGACGCGGTTGCATGCGTCAGTGACGTTCGAGACCGTGTACCTGGCCCGTCACGGGCGCACCAGATGGAACGAGGAGCACCGCAGGCAAGGACAGTTGGACTCGCCCCTGACTGCTGCCGGTGAAGGACATGCTGCAGGTCTGGCCCGGTTGGCGGCGACGCTCGATCTCGATCTTGTCGCCAGCAGTCCGATCGGCCGGGCGCGAAGCACCGCGATCGTCTGCGCGGATGCCGTAGGGATGTCACTGATGATCGTCGACGAGCTGGCCGAGGTCCATCACGGCAGGATGGCCGGCCTGACCACGACCGAGGCCGATACGCGCTTCCCCGGTGCGCTGGACGAGCGGTCACGGAACAAATACCGGTGGCGGTTCCCGGGCGGGGAGAGCTACGCCGATGCCGATGAGCGGGCGGCGGTCGCACTCGGCCGGATCCAAGACACCGGCGCTCGACAGCCGTTGATCATCTCCCACGAGATGATCGGCCGGATGCTCTTACGGAATCTGGTCGATGCAGATCCGGACGACGCCCTGTCCGTCCAGCAGCCGCACGACGTCGTCTTCCGCGTCGAACCGTTGTCGGGACGTGTCACCGAGCTCAGGTCCTAGGGTGCGGTCCCTGTGCCTGATCTGATGAATCCGGACGTACGCTTCCACGCGTCCTTCGTCACCGCGATGGACGAGGAGCCGGGGATGGTGGCCTACCTCTTCCGTGGTGACGAGGAAACCCTGGTCGACCCCGGGGTCTTCGCGGGCTATGTCGCCCAACTGATCGCCGACCAGAGCGAGGAGAGCCCGCGGCCCGAGGGATTCGTCCCCGGCACCACGTTGTGGTGGGTCGACGGCGACGAGTTCCTCGGCCGGATCGCTGTTCGGCACCGGCTGACCGAACAGCTGCGCAGGGTCGGTGGCCATATCGGCTACTGGATCCGGCCGTCGGCTCGGCGCAAGGGCCACGCGACCGCTGCGTTCCGTGCGGCGTTGCCGATCGCGTACGAGCTCGGGATCGACCCGGCACTGGTGACCTGCGACGAGGACAACGTCGGCTCGCGGCGGATCATCGAGGCGGCGGGGGGCCGGTTCGAGTCCCAGGTCGGGGTGAAGCGGCGCTACTGGGTGCCGACGAGCCATTCAGGCTCGGGACCTGCAGCCGGGTAGGCTCGGACGATCGTGAGACGTCTCGGGCACTACATCTTCGTACGGCATCGCCATAACTGGGCACAACTCATCCGCTTCGGGCTGGTGGGCGGCTCTGGCGCGCTTGTGAACATGATCGTAGTGATCCTGCTCAAGAAGGTCGGACCCGACTATCGCGAGGTCTTCTTCGACCTTCCGCTGACCAACTTCAACGTCCGCTGGTATCACCTCTTCGTGACCATCGCCTTCCTGGTCGCGAACTTCTGGAATTTCGTGATCAACCGGCGCTGGACGTTCCGGACGACCCACCATTCCACCTGGCACGCCGAATACCCGCCCTTCCTCGCAGTCGGGGCGATCGGCCAGCTGATCGGCCTGGCGCTGATCACCGCGCTGATCCATTCCGGATCGCCGATCTCGCTGCCGGACAGCGTCTTCGACGATTCCAGCGGCCTGCGGACCAAGCTCTACTGGGCCCAGTTGATCTCGATCATCGTGGTGACGCCGGTGACATTCGTGGTCAACAAGTTGTGGACCTTCTCCGCGGTCCGGCAGGGCCGACCGACCCATCTGGTCCCGATCGACGACGAGACGACCGAGGTGGAGATCGTGGACGCTTCGGGCCCTTCGGCAGGCTCAGGGATCGGGGGAACGGGCTCAGAGATCGGCTCGGATACCCGCGCGGCGAGTTGACCGCGTAAAGTCGGCGGGCCCGACTAGATTGGGATGGCCTTCCCAGCCGGCCATACGTTCATCACGGGACGACCCGTATCCAGACGAAGGGGAGCGCGTGTATCTCAAGAGCCTGACCCTGAAGGGCTTCAAGTCCTTCGCTTCGGCCACCACGCTGAACTTCGAGCCCGGAATCACCTGTGTCGTCGGCCCGAACGGTTCCGGCAAGTCCAATGTCGTGGACGCCCTCAGCTGGGTGATGGGCGAGCAGGGCGCCAAGTCCTTGCGCGGCGGCAAGATGGAGGACGTCATCTTCGCCGGCACCTCCGGCCGGGCGCCGCTGGGGCGCGCCGAGGTGATCCTGACCATCGACAACACCGACGGGGCGCTGCCGATCGACTACGCCGAGGTCACCATCAGCCGGACCATGTTCCGCAACGGCGGATCCGACTACGAGATCAACGGCAACAAGGCAAGGCTGCTCGACGTCCAGGAGTTGCTCAGCGATTCCGGCATCGGCCGCGAGATGCACGTCATCGTCGGCCAGGGCCAGTTGGACAGCATCCTGCAGGCCACCCCGGAGATGCGCCGCGGTTTCATCGAGGAGGCCGCCGGCGTCCTCAAGCACCGCAAGCGCAAGGAGAAGGCGCTCCGCAAGCTCGAGGCAACCGAGACCAACGTCAACCGGCTCAACGACCTGGTCGCGGAGGTACGCCGCCAGCTCAAGCCGCTCGGCCGGCAGGCCGAGGTCGCTCGCAAGGCGGCCGTGATCCAGGCCGAGGCCCGCGACGCCCGGTCCCGGTTGCTCGCCGATGACCTGGTCCAGGCCACGCTGTCGCTGGAGAGCGATCTGGCCGACGAGGCCCAGCTGAAACAGCGGCGTACGGCGCTGGAGACCCGGCTCGACGCGGCCCGCTCCGCCGAGGTCGAGGCCGAGGAGACCGTACGGGGCCAGGTGCCGCGACTCAACCAGGCCCAGGACGTCTGGTATTCGCTGGCGGCTCTCCGGGAGCGGGTCGCCTCGACGATCTCCATCGCCGCCGAGCGGGTTCGTAATGCCAAGAACGACCCGGGTGAGGAGCGTCGCGGCCGCGATCCCGAGGAGCTGGAGGCCGAAGCCGATCAGGTTGCTGCCCAGGAGGCCGACCTCGCGGCGGAGGTGCAGCAGAAGTCCGAGGCGCTGGCCGCTGCCACTGTCAAGCGGTCCGAGACCGAGGACGCGCACGCCGCCGAGGAGAAGCGGCTGGCCGCCTTGATCCGGGCCGCAGCCGACCGGCGCGAGGGACTGGCCCGGTTGCACGGCCAGGTCAACTCGATGCGCAGCCGCTCCGAAGCCGCCGACGAGGAGATCGGCCGGCTGGCGGCCGCCTTGCAGCACGCCGACGAGCGTGCCGAGATCGCGGCCCGTGAGTTCACCGCACTGGAGACCAAGGTCGCCTCACTCGACGACGGTGAGTCGGATCTGGATTCGGAGCACGAGAACGCCACCGAGCGGCTCGATGAGCTGGAGACCAAGCTGGACCAGCTGCGCCGGGACGAGGCCGAGGCCAACACCGAGCGCGGTGCGCTCGCAGCCCGCCTGGAAGCGCTGCAACTCGGCCTCAGCCGCAAGGACGGCTCGGCGGCTCTGCTGGCGGCGGAAGACCGGGTCAACGACCTGCTCGGGTCGGTTGCCGCGCTGGTGAGCGTGGAGTCCGGCTACGAGGCTGCCGTGTCGGCCGCGTTCGGCGCGGCTGCGGATGCCGTCGCGGTCACCGGCCTGGACGCCGCAGTATCTGCCTTCGAACACCTGCGGGCCGAGGACCTCGGCCGCGCCGGGCTGTTGTTGGCCGGCGCGCCGGACACCGAAACGGTTGCCGACTGGCCGGCGCTGCCGGCCGGCGTCCGGTATGCGGCCGAGGTGGTCAGCTGTCGGGACGATCTGCGGCCGGCCGTCAACCGTGCGTTGCGCAAGGTGGCGGTCGTCGATGATCTGGCGGCGGCCAGGGGACTGGTCGCTGCGCTGCCGGACGTGACTGCGGTAACCCGGGACGCCGATCTGTTGTCGGCCCATTTCGCGGCCGGCGGGTCGAGTGCGCAGCCCAGCCTGATCGAGGTCCAGGCCGCCGTCGACGAGGCCGAGCAGAAGCTGGCCGAGGTCACTCACCGCTGCGAACGGTTGCGGTTCGCCCAGGTCGAGTTGGCCGAACAGCACGCCACGGCGAAGAAGGACGTCGAGTACGCCCTGGCCCGGTTGCATGAGTCGGATGCCGAGATGGCCGCCCTGGCCGAGCAGTTGGGGCAGCTCAACTCGGCCGCCCGGTCGTCGCGGGACGAGGCGAGCCGGCTGAAGCGTTCGATCACCGAGGCCGAGGACGCTCGCGACCAGACCGCGACGAAGCTGGCTGAGCTGGAGGAGCGGCTGGAGGCCGCCGGCGCCGAGGAGACCGACGAGGAACCCGATCCGGCCGAACGGGACCGGCTCGCCGAGGCCGCGCGGCTGGCCCGTGCCGCGGAGATGGAGTCCCGGCTCGCGCTGCGAACCGTCGAGGAACGGTCGCGGGCGCTGTCCGGCCGGGCCGACGCGTTGCGCCGGGCGGCCGAGAACGAGCGGGCCGCCCGTGCGCGGGCGCAGGCGCGCCGGGAGCGAATGCTGCGCGAGGCGCAGGTGGCGAGTGCTGTCCACACCGCCGCCGGCTATCTGGCCACCCGGATCGAAGAGTCGATCAAGCTCGCCGACGCCGAGCGGCGGGAAGCCGAGGCGTCCCGGACCGAGGCGGAAGAGGCCCTGATCGCCGCCCGCAAGGGCGTACGCGAGTTGTCGGCCGAGCTCGAGTCGCTGGTCGACACCGTGCACCGCGACGAGATGGCGCGGGCCGAACGCCGGATGCGGATCGAGGCACTGGGCGAGAAGGCGCTGGACGACCTCGGCGTCGACGCCGCGACGCTGATGCGCGATTTCGGTCCCGAGGTTCCGGTCCCGGTGCTGACCGACGAGGACGGTAACGCCCTCGACCTGGAGGCCATGTCTGAGGACCAGCGGCCGGAACCGGTGCCGTACGTCCGCGACGAGCAGCAGAAGCGGCTGCGCAAGGCCGACCGTGCGCTCAACCAGCTGGGCAAGATCAATCCGCTGGCGCTGGAGGAGTATGCGGCGATGGAGGAGCGGCACGCGTTCCTCGCCGAACAGGCCGAGGACCTGCGCAAGACCCGCGAGGATCTGTTGTCGATCATCTCCGACGTCGATGCCCGGGTCGAGCAGGTCTTCGCCGAGGCATATGCCGATGTCGAGAAGGCGTTCGACCGGGTATTCGCTCGACTGTTCCCGGGCGGTGAGGGCCGGCTGGTGCTGACCGAGCCGGGGGACTGGCTGAACACCGGTGTCGACGTCGAGGCGCGGCCGGCTGGCAAGAAGGTCAAGCGGTTGTCGCTGCTGTCCGGTGGCGAACGGTCGCTGGTCGCGGTCGCGTTCCTGGTGTCGCTGTTCATCGCCCGACCGAGTCCGTTCTACATCCTGGACGAGGTCGAGGCTGCGCTGGACGACACCAACCTGGGCAGGCTGCTGGAGATCTACGAGGAGCTGCGGGAGAACTCCCAGCTGCTGGTGATCACCCACCACAAGCGCACCATGGAGGTCGCCGACGCGCTGTACGGCGTGACGATGCGCGGTGACGGGGTCTCGGCGGTGATCAGCCAGCGGCTGCGCGAGGCGCAGGAATCGGTGGCCTGATCAGATTCCGGTAACCGCCGACGTACGACCGGACTCGACTGCTGAGACCAGCGCGGCGTAGTCGCGCTCGGTCTGGTCGGCGTACTGCTCGGCGAAATCAACGACCGCCTGGTCGAATTCGTCGGTATTGCCCAGGTAACCGGTGATCATGAACCGGTCCCCGGATCTGGCATGGGCGCGAGCCAGTGTCCAACCGCAGAGCCGTGCGTACGACGTCAGGCCCTGCGGATCCATCGACTCGATCGGCAGCGACATCTTCCAGTCCCGCAGTTGGCGCAGGTAGTAGTCGTGATGCTCGCCGTTGCGTTCGTCGCGGACCCAGCCGAGGAAGATGTCGCTGGACGCCTGGATCAGTCGTTGCCCGGCCACCACGCGTTGGCCCTGGTTGTTGTGCACCGACGGCTGCCAATAGCCGGCCAGCACGGACGCCCTCGCCTCCTTGGCCTGCAGAATCACCCCGTCGGACTCGTGGATGCCTTCCAGTACGAGGATCCAGGCCCGAGTGCCGACGCTGCCCACCCCGACCACGCGGAGCGCAGCGTCGGCAAGCTGGAACTGGTCGAGGAGATGCCGGCGGTTGTCAGGCAGCGTGTCGCGATAGCTGGCCAGCAGCGATTCCAGCAGCTCGATGCTCCGGTCCCGGTCGGCCCCGGGCAGTTGGTCGACCGGGACCGTGAGCGGCGGAGCGGCGATGATCCGGCGGTGACCGTCGATGGTCCGGGTGAGTTTTCTGATCGCCTGCAGATGATCACGGGTCCGGGCTTTGGCCAGCGCATTGCGAGTCGCTTTCATCGCCTTGCGGTTCTGCTTCTGGTCCGACATCGTCTGCTTGTAGTCGGCGAACGCCTGATCGATGTTGATCGCTGAATGCCAGACGTCGAGGGCGGTCAACGCGGCAAAGCCGGCCATCGCCGTCCGGTAGCTGGACGCCGCAGCCAGCGCGGCCCGCCGGCAGGCCTTGGGCTTGAAGCCGTTGTCCCGCCCGGCCACCACCACGCTGGCGACCAGTCGCTTCACGTCCCATTCGAACGGGCCCGGCAGGGTCTCGTCGAAGTCGTTGATGTCGAAGACCAAGCTCCGCTCGCGGGAGGCGTACGCCCCGAAGTTGACCAAGTGGGCGTCACCGCACAGCTGCGCCATGATCCCGGTGTTCGGTTCGGCGGCAAGATCATCGGCCATCAGCAGCGCAGTCCCGCGGTAGAACGCGAACGGCGAGACCAGCATTCGTCCGTGCCGGATCGGCACCAGCTCCGGGACCCGGCCGACCTCCTCCTGCTCGAGCAGGGCGACCGGGTCGCGATGTTCGGCAGGACGCAGGGCCGCATGACCGGCCAGCGGCACCTCGCGGCGCCGCAACTGCCCGGCTCGTACGCGCTCGTCAGCCGGCCAGGTCTTCCGCGGGTTGGTTATCAGCGAGGTTTCGACCGCAGTCATACCAGCCTCCTCGGGCCACGGCGGCGTCTGGGACAGACCTGCGACACGCCTTGGAGGTCAGTAGATCACAGCTAATCTGGGGTTTGCACTGCAACAATGGTGTGGGTACGCCCAGGGGTCTCTTGAGTTCGATTCGACCGGCCCCGGGGCGTCGGCAGTTCCTTCCCCGCGCTGCTGATGCATTGCAACTGCTTTGAAAGGCTTTGTCGTGATCGTCTACGTCGTTGCTATGGTCGCCATCCTGGTGGTGGCCGCCGCCGTTGTCGGATTGGTGATCGTCGGAATGGAGGGCCGCGGCCGAGAGCACATGCCGTGGCTGGCCGACAAGTTCACCCGGGCGGCCAAACATCTCAACGGCGAGATCGAACCGCCGGAGAGCCTTACCCGGATGGTCGAGCGGTCGCACTCCGGCCACCGCGAGCGTGAACGCCAGCATTCTGCCGCCGGTCGCTGAGGGGCAACCACACCGTCTCCACCGGTAGGCTGACGCGGTGACTGGAACGATCCTGACTCTGATCATCGCCGGCGTCATCATTGCCGTCGGCCTTGTCACCGGCCTCGTCGTCGGGACCCGTCGTCGTCCGCTGCCGAGCCAGGTCAAGCCCGAGCTCGGTGAACAGCGGTCGGACAAGGTAGTCGGCGGCTCGGCCGTCGCCGAACGCGAGACTCCCGAAGGCCCGGAGCGCGGCGAAGGGTTGGCGACCGAGGTCGTCGAACCGACCACGCCGGTCGAGGCGCCCACCGAGGCTCCGGCCCCGGCGATCGAGAAGCCGGAGGCGCCGGAGAGCCGGCTGGTCCGGCTGCGGCGCAGACTCGCCGGATCCAACAACGCGCTGAGCAGGGGGCTGCTGACCCTGCTCTCGCGGGATCGGATCGACGAGGAGACCTGGGAGGACTTCGAGGACACCCTGCTCACCTCCGACCTCGGCGTGAAGCCGACGATGGAGTTGGTCGAGGCATTGCGCGACCGGCTCCGGGTGGAGGGCACAGCTGATCCGACTGCTGCCCGGACCGCGCTCCGCGAGGAGTTGATCAAGCTCGTCGATCCGACTCTCGACCGATCTCTGGCGATCGACCGGACCGAGGTGCCCGCCGTGGTGATGGTGGTCGGTGTGAACGGGACCGGCAAGACCACCACCGTGGGCAAGCTCGCCCGGGTGCTGGTCGCCGAGGACAAGGACGTGGTGCTCGGAGCCGCGGATACTTTCCGCGCGGCTGCGGCCGATCAGCTCGAGACCTGGGGGAGTCGCGTCGGGGTGCCTACCGTGCGCGGTGCAGAGGGTGCCGATCCGGCCAGTGTCGCCTTCGAGGCGGTCAAGGTCGGGATCGAGGGTGAGGCCGACGTCGTGTTGATCGACACCGCCGGTCGGCTGCACACCAAGACCGGGCTGATGGACGAGCTCGGCAAGATCAAACGGGTGATCGAGCGGCAGGCTCCGGTCACCGAAGTGCTGCTGTTGCTGGACGCGACAACCGGTCAGAACGGGCTGACCCAGGCACGGATCTTCGCCGAGGTCGTCGATGTGACCGGTGTCGTGCTGTCCAAGCTCGACGGCTCGGCCAAGGGCGGCATCGTCATCCAGGTCCAGCGCGAGCTGGGAGTCCCGGTCAAGCTGGTCGGGCTCGGAGAGGGTGTCGATGATCTGGCTCCCTTCGAGCCGGAGGAATTCGTCGACGCCTTGCTCACCGCTGACTGAGCCGTCAGGCAGCCAGCTGGGTCGGCCCGGCATCGGCGGTTGCGGGCGACTGTCGGTTGCTCGGCGCCAGCGGATACAGGCCGCCGACGTAGAGGGTGCCCGGTTCGTTGCTCATGATCAACTGCTCCACGAATTCGCCGGCCGCATGGTGCAGGGTGACCACGTCGTCGTCGACCGAAGGACGCAGTCGCCGCGCGGTGCGCAGCGTGCCGAGGAATCGGCTGTGATCGGCCCGGATTGCGGTGGTCGCCGGCAGGATGAGATCGAGGTGGCCGACGCGGACGATGATCGCGGTGTCGGCCGGTCGGCCGGTGACGGCGCAGATCGGAGGCATCTTCAGCATCCAAGTGTCCTGGCAGCTCCAGGAGATCCGCTGACCTGTGTGAGACATACCGGATCGACGCAGGAGCAACGCGCTCGGTTCCCGGGCTCTGGAATCTCACCGGCGATCACAACCGTGGTCAGAGCCGGGAGTCCATCCGCGCGCTGATCGCGGCCTCGTCGTAGTCCAGTTGCTCGAGCATCTCGCGGTAGGTGTCGTCGTCCAGCCGGAACGCGTCCCGTTCGGCGGTCAGTGCCTTGCGTTGTGCGGTCAGCATCTCCAGCCTGATTCTGCTCACAGCGCGCCACCTGTCGGCGCGTTGCTGATCGGCGTCGGCGCGCTCGGCTTCCTCAGTCTCGGCCTGCAAGGCCTCCCGGTTGGCCTGGAAGCGTTGCAGTTGCTGGCTGAGTGCGGCCAGTGCCTCCGGATCAAGATCACCGGAATCTCCGGTCCGGTAGTTGTCGATCTTGGTCATCGCCTTGGTGATCACCTCGGTGGTCGCCTTCTGGGTGATCTCGGCCGCGTGTTTGCGCTGCTCGGCCTCGTACGCGGCGTCGTCCTCCGAGCGGATATCGAGCTTGCGGATCAGCGGCGGCAGCGTGGTGCCCTGGATCAGCAGGGTGCCGACGGCGATCACGAAGGCGATCAATTGGATCTCCGCGCGGCCGGGGAACGGCGCACCGAGCGCCGCGGTGGCCGGGATACCGGCTGCAGCGGCGAGGGTCACGACGCCGCGCATCCCGGTCCAGGAGATCACGATGTCGTGCTTCAGCGGCAGCAGCGACGGCTGGCGCTCGGGACCACCCGACGGGATGTCGCGCGGATGGTCCGGATGCTGGCGGTTGTACTCGTCGATCCGGCGGCGCATGATCGCCTCCCGACGCTGTTGTCGCTCGGCGTCCCGATCGGGACGTCGGCGTTGGCCGGCTTGTCGCAGCCGGTCCGTACCCACCAGTCGCAGATGGTTGACGAGGACGCAGGCCGGGCGGACGGCCAGCACCACCAACAGCGAGACCAGCGCCGCGACCAGCACCCTCGGCAGCGAGTGCCCAGCCCCGGTGACCTCCTGGAAGACGAACTTCATCTGCATGCCCATATAGGCGAAGACGAACGCCTCCAGCAGGACATCGAGGCTGCGCCAGACCTGGGTCTCCTGGATCCGGGCCGCGTAACCGCTGCGGGCCCGGTTGTGGCCGATGGCGAAACCGGCCGTCACGACCGCGATCACGCCCGAGGCGTGCAGCTGCTCGGCGGCCAGATAACAGGAGAAGGGCAGCACGAGTCCGAGCACCGTCTCCAGCCCCGGGCTGTCCAATCGCTGCTGCAGCTTCTGGACGATCAGCGCGAGCACTCGGCCGACGATCAGGCCGACGACCACGCCGTACCCGAAGAAGACGACCGGTTGGGAGATGAACGCACCCTGTCCGGTGACCTGCACCGCGGCGATGGTGAACAGTGTCAGTGCGGCCGCGTCGTTGATCAGGCTCTCACCGGTGAGGATGGTCATCACCCGTTTGGGCAGTCCGAGCCGGCGTCCGATCGCGACCGCGGTCACCGCATCCGATGGTGCAACGACCGCCCCGAGGACCAACGCCGCCGGTGCAGTCAATTGGGGCGTCAGTCGGTTGGCGACCAGGCCCACCGCGAAGGCGGTGATCAGGACCAGACCGATGCCCAGACCGAGGATCGGCCAGAGGTTGCGCATGAAGTTGATGAAGGAGAACTCGACCGCGGTCGAGTAGAGCAGCGGCGGGAGAACGACGCCGAGGATGATCTCCGGTTCGATCTCCAGCCGGGGCAGTCCCGGGATGAACGACACCGCGAGACCGAGAACCACCAGGACAAGCGGCGCTTGCAGGCCGCGCCGCTGGGCGAACGCGGTGACGCCGATCGCGGCGATCACCACCAAGAGGAGCTCGATGCCGTTCATGCGAACAGGATAGGGAAGATCACCCTTTCCGGCCCGCAAGGAACTGCTGCAGCCAGCGACCGCTCTGCTTGACCGTACGGACCTGGGTCTCGTAGTCGACGTACACGATCCCGAAGCGCCTGCTGTAGCCGAATGCCCATTCGTAATTGTCCAACAACGACCAGGCGAAGTAGCCGGCCAGCGGCAGCCCCTCGTCGACGGCCTGTTCGCAGGCGGCCAGATGATCTTCGAGATACTGCTGTCGGTCAGGATCGGCGACCGCTCCGTCGACGATCTCGTCCGGCCAGGCCGAGCCGTTCTCCGTGATGTAGATCGGCAGCTCGGGTGCGTACGCGTGGGTCTGGCGGATGACATCTACCAGACCGTCGGGATGGATCTCCCAACCCATGCCGGTCTTCGGTGCCCCGGTGTCGACGAAGATCACGTCGTCGCTGCCGGGGTTGGCTGTCGGCGCGGCCGCCTGGTCGCCGGTCGGCGTGCCCGCGGCGACGGTGTGGAGGCTGTAGTAGTTGATGCCGAAGAAGTCCAGCGGCTGCTTGATGGTGGTGAGGTCGTCGGCCCGCTCGGCGAACCACCGCTGCTCGCCGAGATCGTCGAGCACGTCCGCCGGGTAGCGGCCGGCCAGCACCGGCTCGAGGAAGAACCGGTTGCCCAGGCCGTCGATCCGGCGTGCTGCGTCGACATCCTCGGGCGACTCGCCGGCCGGCCTGACCGAGTAGAGGTTGAGGGTGATGCCGACCGTGGCGTCGGCATCCCGGCGCAGGGCCTGGGTCGCCAGGCCGTGGCCGAGCAGAAGGTGGTGGGCTGCGTACGCAGCCCGGCTGCCCAACTGCTTGCCCGGCGCGTGCACTCCGGAGGCGTAGCCGAGGAAGGCCGAGCACCACGGCTCGTTGAGGGTGATCCAGTTCGTGACCAGATCGCCCAGGCCGTCCTGGACGAGCGCCGAATATTCGGCGAACCGCTCGGCGGTGTCCCGGTTCAGCCAGCCGCCCTGGTCCTCCAGCGCCTGGGGCAGATCCCAGTGGTAGAGCGTCGCCCACGGCGTGATGTCACGCTCCAGGAGCGTCTCGGCGAGCCGGCGATAGAAGTCGATGCCGGCCTGCAGCGGCTTGCCGGTGCCGTCCGGCTGGATCCGTGGCCAGGCGATCGAGAACCGGTACGCGTCCACGCCCAGGTCGGCCATCAGCGCGACATCGTCGGCGTAGCGGTGGTAGTGGTCGTCGGCCACCGATCCGTCGCTGCCGTCGACGATCGCACCCGGGGTGGCGGCGAAGGTGTCCCAGATGCTCGGACCTCGGCCGTCCTCGGTGGTGGCACCCTCGATCTGGTACGAGGCGGTCGCCGTACCGATGACGAAGTCGCGGGGGAGTTGCATGGACACAATTGTGCTGGCCGCGCGACGATGCGTCGAGTTGAGGGCCCTTGACGGGTCGGCAGGTAGGCTTGCTCGATGTCCGCGGACCGCACGCGGTATGGGCGTTGCCGCTCGTACGGGTCCGGTGACGACCAATCGCTGTGAATGAAGAGGGCTGATGTTCGACACACTGCAAGACCGGCTTGCGGCGACCTTCAAGAACCTGCGCGGCAAGGGACGGCTGTCCGACGCCGACATCGACGCGACCGCCCGGGAGATCCGGGTCGCGCTGCTGGAGGCCGATGTCAACCTGCAGGTGGTCCGCGAGTTCATCTCCGCGGTGCGCGAGCGCGCCAAGGGTGCCGAGCTGTCCGGTGCGCTGAATCCCGCGCAGCAGATCATCAAGATCGTCAACGAAGAGCTGATCGGCATCCTGGGTGGCGAGACCCGGGTGCTGCGCTTCGCCAAGCGGCCGCCGACGGTGATCATGCTGGCCGGCCTGCAGGGTGCCGGCAAGACGACGCTGGCCGGCAAGCTGGCCTTCTGGCTGAAGGAGCAGGGCCATTCTCCGCTCCTCGTGGCAGCCGATCTGCAGCGTCCGAACGCGGTCAACCAGTTGCAGATCGTCGGTGAACGTGCGGGCGTGCACACGTTCGCCCCGGAACCGGGCAACGGCGTCGGCGATCCGGTGGTCGTCGCCAAGGCGTCGATCGGCGAGGCCGAGCGGAAGCTGTACGACGTTGTCATCGTCGACACCGCCGGCCGGTTGGGCATCGATCAGGAGTTGATGCAACAGGCGGCGGACATCCGTGACGCGGTCAACCCCGACGAGGTGCTCTTCGTCGTCAACGCGATGATCGGCCAGGACGCGGTCAACACGGCCAACGCGTTCGCCGAGGGCGTCGGCTTCGACGGCGTCGTGCTCACCCAGCTCGACGGCGACGCCCGCGGTGGTGCTGCGTTGTCGATCGCCCGGGTCACCGGCAAGCCGATCATGTTCGCCTCCAACGGCGAGCAGTTGAACGATTTCGACGTCTTCCATCCCGACCGGATGGCCAGCCGGATCCTCGGCATGGGCGATGTCCTCACCCTGATCGAGCAGGCCGAGCGGACCTTCGATGCCGAGCAGTCGGCGAAAGCGGCCGCCAAGCTGGCTTCCAAGGACGGCGGAGAATTCGGCCTGGACGACTTCCTGCAGCAGATGCAGATGGTTCGCAAGATGGGCCCGCTGTCCAAGGTCTTCGGGATGCTGCCCGGGATGGGCGATTTCAAGGATCAGATCAACAACATCGACGAGAAGGAGATCGACCGGATCGAGGCGATCATCCACTCGATGACGCCCGCCGAGCGCAACGATCCCAAGATCCTCAACGGCTCTCGACGGCTGCGGATCGCCAACGGCGCCGGCGTCCAGGTGTCCGCGGTCAACAATCTGGTGGACCGGTTCTTCGACGCCCGCAAGATGATGAGCGCGATGGCCGGCGGCAAGATGCCGAATCTCCCCGGCATGCCGGCGATGCCCGGATTGGGTGGAGCCGTACGCAAGGCCGCGAAGCAGCAGCAGAAGAAGAAGACCAAGGGCAAGAAGGTCTCCGGCAACCCGGCCAAGCGTAACGGTCAGCAGCAGGCCCCGGCGGACGAGCCGGGATCGGCCTTTGGCGTGCCGGCCGGCAACGGCCAGCAGAACGGCAAGGACTTCGAGCTGCCCGCCGAGCTGAAGAAGATGTTCGACCAGCGGTAGGTGGTTCGGCCCCCGGTCAGAGCGTCCGGCGGAGTGCTGCGATCCGGCTCAGAGTGGACTCTCTGCCCAGGATCTCCATGGACTCGAAGAGTGGTGGTGAGATCCGCTTGCCGGTAACCGCGACTCGCAGCGGGGTGAATGCCAGTCGTGGCTTGAGCCCCAGTTGCTCGACGAGCGCAGTCCTGAGTGCACCTTCGATCGCATCGGTCTGCCACTGCGGTGGCGCTGTCAAGGCCTGAAGCGCCACGTCGAGCACGGTCGTGCTGTCGGTGCCGAGGCTCTTGCGCGCGTCGTCGTCGATCACCAGCTCAGTGTCGGCGATCAACAGGAATCCCAGCAGGTCTGCAGCCTCGGTGAGCAATCGCATCCGCTCCTGGACCAGGGGAGTCACCGCTGTGATCCTGGCGAGCTGATCTTGGTCGGGATCAGCTGTCAGGATCTTGTCGTAGCGGAGTTGGGCGATGATACGACTGGTCAGCTCCTCTGTTGCAAGGCTGCGGATGTAGTGACCGTTGAGCCAGCCGAGCTTGTCCAGGTCGAAGATCGGTCCCGCCGGATTGATCTTGGACCAGTCGAACCGCGGATAGAACTCGTCGAAGCCGAAGACCTCGCGATCATCCGACTCCGGTGGGTAGGCCAGCAGTGCCAGGAAGTTGACCAGCGCCTCGGGAAGGTAGCCCTGCTCGCGGAACCAGGTCAGCCGGGCCGCCGGATTCTTCCGCTTGGAGATCTTGGAGCGGTCTGCATTGCGGAGCAGCGGCATATGCGCGAACCGGGGTGGCTCGATCCCGAGCCAGGAATAGAGCAGCAGGTGCTTCGGTGTCGAGCTGATCCACTCCTCCCCGCGCACGACATGGGTGATGCCCATCTCATGATCATCAACGACCACCGCCAGATGGTAGGTGGGGAAGCCATCGGCTTTCTGGATCACCTGGTCATCCGGTCGTGGCGCCGAGATCTCTCCGCGGATCAGGTCGGTGAAGGTCAGCGGCACGTCGTCCGGGATCAACATCCGTACGACCGGGGTCTCGTTGAAGCCCGGCAGCTTCGCACGCTCGTCGCGGCTCAGCCCGTAGCAGAGCCGGTCGTAACCGGTCGGAACCTTCGCCTTCTGTTGCTCGGTACGCATCTGCGCCAGTCGTTCCTGCGAACACCAGCAGCAGTAGGCATGTCCCTCGGCGAGCAACCGGTCGACATAGGGGCGGTAGGTGTCCAGCCGCTCGGATTGTCGATACGGCGCGTACGGTCCGCCGATGTCCGGCCCCTCGTCCCAATCGAGTCCGAGCCAATGCAAAGTGTCATAGATCTGCGGCTCGCTGTCGGCGCGATAGCGCACCCGGTCGGTGTCCTCGAGTCGCAGCACGAAGCGACCGCCCTGCTGTCGGGCGAACGCGAGATTGAACAAGGCCATGTAGGCAGTGCCGACATGGGGATCGCCGGTCGGGGAAGGGGCAACACGGACTCGTACGACGCTATCGGTGGGAACTGTCATGGTGGGGCAAATCTATCGAAGCCCGCCCGTCGGCCGGTGATCTCCGATCACGCCGTCGGTCCTGACGAGCGATCCGGCTCCGGGGACCCGATCCAGGCAGGCTCTACTGCGCCTTACCGGAACTGTCGGAGGCTTGTTGTAGCGTCGTGGGGGACACCTGTCGGTCATGCCCGGGGTTGCCGATTTTCTCTTGTATGTAAGGGATTCCGGAGATTTCGGGTGTTGCATTCGTACGGGGGATCGAATAGAATCTGTCGTTATGGGGTATCAGTCGTTGTCGGGGCCGGAGTGGCTTCCGGGTGAGCTGGATGCCCTGTTCGCGAGGGAGCCGGAGGAGTTGGAGCCGACGGTTCCGGATCCTGAGGATCCATGGCCGGTGGACGTTGACGATGAAGATCTTGGCGGCTGGTTCGAGTCTGACCCCGATTACGACCCGGTTCCCGATTCCGGTCCTCGCTCCGATTCGGGTCCGGGCTGTGGCGGGGCGTCTGTGTCTCCGGTGTCGGTGGTGGATCGGTTTGCTGGCGCGGTGGGCCGGTTGTCGGCGGATCTGGATGATCTGGCGTCGTTGGCTGGCGATCCGGGGCTCGGCTTGGCCGACGGGGACTTGTTGATCGGCTGGGTGCGGGAGTTGGAGCGATGTCGGAATCGGTTGCAGGTTCCGGATCAGGTGTTGCTGAATTTGATGGAAGCGGCCGGGTGTCGGGTGGATGGGCCGCTCGGTTTGTTCGCGAGTCCGCAGGCGTTTCTGGCCGCTTTGGTGGGGGTTCCGGTCGGGCAGGCGCGGGCCCGGGTGCAGGCGGCCGGTCTGTTCGCCCCGACGGTCGGCACGGACGGGCAACGGGTGCCGGCCCGGTTCCCGGTCCTGGGGGAGGCGATCGCCTCCGGTGAGATTTCTGCGGACCGGGTGTGGTTGGTGACCAAGGCCTTGGTCGAGTGGGAGAAGCTACTCCCGGTCGACGGCAACAACGTCACTGCTGAGACTCTGGCCGAAGCCGAGGAACTGTTGGCAGCTCAGGCGCGGGTGTTTGGTGGCCGGCAGTTGATGCAGGTGTTGGATCGGGTGGCGGCCTGGTTGTGTCCGGACGGGATGGTGGATGACCGTCCGGCGCAGGATGCGGTGCGGGGGTTGGAGGTCCGTCCGATCGACCGGGGCATGCATAAGGGCATGTATCGGGTCGAGGGTCGGCTGACCGCTGAAGCCGGGGCGAAAGTGTTGGCGGTGTTGGATCCGTTGTCCAAGCCTCAACCGGTCACTAATGAGTCTGGGCATCTGGTCGAGCAGGACTGTCGGGACCGCGGGCAGCGCATGCACGATGCGCTCGAGACGGTGATGGATCGCAGCCTTCGGGCGGGGGAGTTACCAGCTCATGGTGGGACGCCGGCGACGTTGATCCTGCTCGCCGAGGAGGACGAGTTCGTTGCCGGTACGGGTGCGGGTGTGACCGAGACCGGCGACCGCTTGCCGATGGATGTGGTGCGTGGTCTGGCGGATGAGGCCGAGATCGTCCGCACGGTGTTTCACAAGCAGACCCGGGAAGTTCTCTCCCTGGGTCGGACCCGCCGGCTGGCGTCGTATGCGCAGACTCTTGCTCTGGCCGCGCGGGATGGTGGGTGCACGTTCCCGGGCTGTGACAAGTCGCCGAAATGGTGCCAACGCCATCACATCGTCGACTGGGCCAACGGTGGTCCGACCGACCTACCGAATTTGGCTCTGCTCTGCGGGTTTCATCATGCCCGGTTCGCTCGGCATGGCTGGTCGGCCGAGTACCAGGCTGGCAGGGTGTGGTGGCGGCCGCCGAAGATCATCGATCCGGAGCAGAAGCCGATCCTGAACATCCGCCACCGCGCCGGACCACTCCTCACCTGACGACGGTGCGCCGTATCGAGCCGGCGACTGATCGAGTATTGAACCGGAACATGATCATGGTCGTGATCGGGATCCGGCATGCAGGCGAGCACTCACATCGCTGACGGCTCGACTCCGGTGTTGTCTGCCAGGATCGGGTATCGCAGGATGCCCGCCGCCGGCTGGCCGCCGGCGATCTCGTCGCCGCGGACAGCTAGGACGGTGCCTCCTGTGCGGAGCACGCGTCGTGCGATCTCGTCGGCGACGCCGTACGACCGATGATCATCGTCCTCGGCGAGTACGACGCGGCCGTCGTCGCCGACGACGCCGGGTAGTCGGCGCTCGAAGTCGACCAGCATCGTGTCCACCAATCCTTGGGTCGCTGCGTACGCCAACGTCGCCAGGTCCGTCGAAGAACGGCCGCTGTCAGCAAGATCGCCGATCCGCTCGTTCAGTTCACGAACATCGTGACGATAGTGATCATCGACGATGGTGCGGGCAGAGGCGACGAGATTCTCGTCCTGCACCTGCTCGGGATTGCCAGGGATGCCGGTTTCGAGCAGGTGGGGGTAGCTGTTGACATGCCGGTAGACCGACGCGATCGGCTCTGCCGCAGCAAGCACCAGCGGCAAGTCAAGTCCGGCGAGCAGAGGGCGCAGGGCCTGATCGATCTTCCTCGCGTACTGCAGCAACCTCAGCTTCTGACCTTCGGATCCCTGGATCCGGCGGATCGGCGCTCGATCCGACAAGGACGATTTGCCCGCCGCGCTCGGCGCACTCTCCGGGAGGTTGGGGACGCTGACGATCTGCGACGGCCCGTCGGCGACGAATTCGATCAACCGTACGGAGCCGGCAGCGAGAGCGAGGACATAGCCGGCCTGGGGAAAGGTGATCGCCCTGAGCAGCGGGTTGATATACAGCCGATCGCCGACCTCGACGTCGCTGGGCAACCGGTTCGGCAGCCGGTATGCGCGGACCAGGTCCGGCGTGGCGAAGATCGCGACGCTGCGCGATTGTTCGCGCCAGAACTCGTCGTCGTCCAGAATGTCGTCCAGCTCTTCCGTGATCGCCTCGAGTTGATCCGACGGAGCCCCAGACTGTTCGAGTTGTGTGCGCGCCTCCTGCACCAGGTTCTTGAATTCGAGCCGACTGGCACCAACCTGCGCGCCGATGGGCGTGCTGGGCGCGTAGATCGACACGGCCAGTGATGACTCGACCGCGAGCAACTGCTCGATCTGATGGCGGGACGGTACGTCTGTGTTCAGACTCACGACAGCTCCTGTTTTCCACTCTGAAGGTTGGATCAGGTTCAACTGCATCTGGCCTCAGTCTGCCGCTGTTGCCGTGCGGCGACAAGGAGTCCGTCGCAGCCTGGGCTGGGCGTCAGCTGCGGCCAAGCTTGATCACGCCGAGGAGCGCCGCTGCCTTGTGGTCGGGATCGCGGAATCGGAACCCGTCCCGCTTGCGGTCTTCGCGACCCTCGTACTGGTGCAGGACGGATCGTAGGTGCGCCGAGTCGTAGATCGTCACGATGTCGAGCCGGGTCGGGTGCCCGTGGGCTTCGATGGCGCCGTGATAGAAGCCCCAACTGAGTTGATCGAACAGCCGCATCCTCGCCGTGACCGTGCGGCGGAACCCGAACAGATCGATGGGCTTTCCCTCGACATTGTCGTAACGGTCGCCCGTGCGATCCGGATCGTACCGATCTGTGCCCAGGACTTCGATGATCTTGATCAGTCCGTCGACGTCGAGACCTGGGTGATCGTCGGCGCTGACGCCGCGGGCGATGATCTTGGCCATCGGGAAGTTCGCGCGGATCGTGGCATCGACCGATCGTCCGATCGTGTGATGATCAGGTTCGGACACAACCGTGTATTCGGGCAGCGGCACCATGATCAGCTTCATGGGCCATCCCGGATCGCCGGCCGGATCGCAGTTACGAGCTGATCAAGGTCGTGTTCGCCGATGTACGGCTGAAGCAGATCAACCAGAATCCGTACGGCGCGGCCGAACGACTCGAGGTCGCCGGACCCGATCAGGGTGTCTGCCAGCCGGCTCGGGACAGGCAGGCCGGCATTCTCAAGACTCACAGCGCCGAACTGCGGAAAGATCACGTGCTCATCGGCGGCCAGCAGTTGCAGGTAGTGATCCCGCGCGGTGCTCAGGCTTGCGAACGCTCTCCAGAACTGCCCGCGACCGGCATGTTTCAGGGCATCGCCGGCAGTGATACAGGCTAAGAACGTCCACTCCCGGCGGGTGTCCGAGGTCGGATCCCAGCGGCTGCGATCGATCGGGGTCGCGAGGCGATCGACCTTGTCGACGAGGGCCGTAGCCTCGGGTGGCAAACCCGACCGCGAGCTTGCCGGGGAGACGACCAGCGACAACTGCGGCCCATGCCGATACACGACGATCAAATGCGTCGTGTCCGGCCCGAAGTGCTGTCGCAGCGTTCCCGCGACCGGTCCGAACCGAGTCACATTCTCCTCGATCGCGTCGAGCTTCCCCTCAACGTCCTCGATCGTCAATCCCATGCCGGCGTCGATGTCGGACAGTTCATCGCCGGCACCGCGTCCGAGGGAGCCGCCGAGCTCCAGCCACCCGACCCAATCGGTCGCGGCTGCCCACTGCGCCAGCCGGCCCACAAGCTCAGGCGTACCGGGTGAAGGGGAGGTCGTCACGGTTCCAGTGTCGCAGCGTAGGCCGCTCAGCGGGCGAGGCTGAGCGGCCCGGCGATCGGTGCCCCGGCCGTCCACCCGGCAGAATGCCCGTCGTGGCAACCCTCGGATCCCAACGACTGCACCTGACCGGCGCCGTACTCCCCGATGGGGAACGGCGGGAGCTCTGGCTCGCCGACGGTCTGGTCCGCACCGAGCCCGTACGCGATGCCGTCGACCTGGAGGGCGGCTACATCCTGCCGGGCCTGGTCGACGCCCACTGCCATGTCGGCCTGGAGGCGCACGGGCCGGTCTCCGACGAGATCGCCGAGCAGCACGCGCTGGCCGATCGGGCCGCCGGCGCACTGCTGCTGCGCAGCCCGGGATCGCCGACCGACACGCGCTGGATGGACGACCGGGCCGACCTGCCCAAGCTGATCCGTGCCGGTCACCACATCGCCCGGCCCAAGCGATACATCCGCAACTATGCCGATGAGGTCGAGCCCGAAGACCTGATCGCCGCGGTCGAGGCGCAGGTGCCGGGGTCTGACGGCTGGATCAAGCTGGTCGGTGACTGGATCGACCGCGGGGTCGGGGACCTGGCTCCGCTCTGGCCGGCCGAGGTGGTCAAGCCGGCCATCGACCGTGCCCACGAGCTGGGGTTGCGGGTCACCGCGCACGTCTTCGGCGAACAGGCCGCGGCCGAATTGGTCGAGGCCGGAATCGACGGCATCGAACACGGCACCGGCATCACCGGATCGACCATCGCGCTGATGGCCGAACGGCAGGTGGCGCTAGTGCCGACCATGATCCAGTTGGAGAATTTCGAGACGTTCGCCGCCCAGGGCGAGGCCAAGTTCCCGACCTACGCCGCACACATGCGGGCGCTCTACGCCTCCCGACTGGAACGGTTCCGGGACGCGTACGACGCTGGGGTGCCGATCTACGCCGGGACCGACGCGGGCGGTTACCAGCCGCACGGCCGGATCGGGGACGAGGTCATCATGCTGGCCGAGCTCTTCGGCGCCGACTACGCACTGGGTGCCGCCTGCTGGCAGGCCCGGAGCTGGCTCGGCCGTCCGGACGCATTGTCCGAGGGCGCGGAAGCCGACCTGGTGGTGTTCGACGAGGATCCCAGATCCGACCTGCGGATCCTGGCCCGCCCACGCCACGTGATCCTGCGTGGCAGCCTGGTGGAGACTGCCGGTGGACAGTCCGATCGGCAATGAGTCGCTCAGTTAGGGGTCCGGCGGCCTGATCTGGCAGAATGTAGGGCGCGTCAGCGCGCTTTGGTGCCCTCTCATCACCAGCGTGCGCCGTCCACCCGAGTTTCCGCCCGGTGCCCCACGCCGGAGCTGGTGATTCACCCGTTCCCTGGCCGGGAAACAACCCGGAACCAGTATCCGTACAGGAGTATCCACCCACCGTGGCTGTCAAGATTCGTCTGAAGCGTCTGGGCAAGATCCGGACGCCGCACTACCGCATCGTCGTCGCCGATTCCCGGACCAAGCGAGACGGTCGGGCGATCGAGGAGATCGGCCAGTACCACCCCAAGAACGACCCGTCGATCATCCAGGTCGATTCCGAGCGGGCCCAGTACTGGCTGTCCGTCGGCGCCCAGCCGACCGAGGCCGTCGTCGCGCTGTTCAAGCGGACCGGTGACTGGCAGAAGTTCTCCGGCGACGCCAGCCCGTCGGGCATCGCGCCGCAGCCGGAGAAGAAGGACAAGCTGGCCGCATTCAACGCCGCGCTGGCCGAGAAGGGCAGCGAGCCGGTTTCGGCCGCCATCACCCGGGAGAAGGCCTCCGACAAGGAGGAGTCGACCGAGGGTGAGTCCTCCGACGCCGCATCGACCGAGGCCGCTGCCGACGAGAACGCCGAGGCCTGAGCATGCTCGCCGACGCGCTGGATCACCTGGTCCGCGGCATCGTCACCCATCCTGACGATGTCCACGTCCGGGACAAGGAACTGCGCCGTGGCCGGCTGCTCGAGGTGCGCGTGCATCCGTCCGACATCGGAAAGGTGATCGGCCGGAACGGCCGGACCGCCTCCGCCCTGCGGACCGTCGTCGGTGCGCTGTCGGGCCGGGACCAGGTCCGGATCGACTTCGTCGATCTGGAGCAGCGTGGCGGTCGCGGCGGTGGCCGTGGCGGTCGTTCCCGCCGGCACTGAGACAAGAGATCCCTGTTTCACAAGGTCACCCGATGTTCACCGAGATCACCGTGGGCGTGATTGTTCGCGCCCACGGGGTCCGCGGTGAGGTGGTGGTGGACCTGCGGACCGACGAACCGGAACGTCGGTTCGCGCCCGGAGAGGTGCTGCACCCCGACCCGTCAGATCGTGACGGAGGGAGCGGCACCTTTACTGTTGTCCGGACCCGGGAACACCAGGGACGGTGGCTGGTCATCTTCGCCGAGATCGGCGACCGCAACGCTGCCGAGGCGGCCCGTCGCGTCCGACTGGTCGCGCGAGTTCCGGCGGACGAGCGCCCTGCCGACGATGAGGAGTACTACGACCGGCAACTGGTCGGGCTGGCCGTGCACACCCAGGACGGCACCGGGGAGTCGGATGAGCCGATCGGCCAGGTGATCTCGGTCATGCACCTTCCGGCCCAGGACGTCCTGGAGATCTCCACACCCACCGGGGCCCGACTGGTGCCCTTCGTGAGCGAGTTGGTGCCGACCGTCGATCTTGGGGTCGGCCGGATCGTGCTGGCCCCAGTAGCCGGCCTGCTCGAGGACCTCGAGGACCAGACTGCGGATCGCGACCAGGCCCAGGATCAGGACGGCGCAGCGTCATGAAGATCGACGTTGTCTCGATCTTCCCCGAGTACCTCCAGCCACTGCGGCTTTCCTTGGTCGGCAAGGCCATCGAGAACGGGATCGTCGACCTCGGCGTGCACGACCTGCGGCGCTGGACCCACGACCGTCACCGGACCGTCGACGACACCCCGTACGGCGGCGGGGCCGGCATGGTGATGAGACCGGAGCCGTGGGGCGAGGCCCTGGACGAGATCGCTCCGATCGACCAGAAGGCGGGTGATCATCCGGGCCGGCTGTTGATCATGACACCGGCCGGACGTCCGTTCACCCAGCGGCTGGCCGACGAGTTGGCAGGCGAAGATCACTTGATCTTCGCCTGTGGTCGCTACGAGGGCATCGACGCCCGGGTCGCGGTGGACGCGTCGCGCCGGATGCGGACCGACGAGGTGAGCATCGGCGACTACGTCCTCAACGGCGGCGAGGTCGCCGCCCTGGTGATCATCGAGGCGGTCGTCCGGCTGCTGCCCGGAGTGATCGGCAACCCGGAGTCGCTGGCCGAGGAGTCGCACGCCGCCGGTCATGATCAGCTCCTGGAGTACCCGCTCTACACCAAACCGCCCAGCTGGCGCGAGCTCGATGTGCCCGAGATCCTCTTCTCCGGCCATCACGCCAGGATCGCCGCGTGGCGCCGTGAACAGGCCGAACGCATCACCCGGGAGCGCCGCCCGGACCTGCTGCCCGGTGCGGACCGGGATCCGCGTCCCGAGGAACGGCCCGGAGCCGGCGGCCGCTGACCCACGGCGTAGGTTGATCACGGATCTGACGATCGGATCGGTTGCAGAGAGGCGAACCATGGCGAACTTCTTGTTCATCGGCGGTACCGGGATCATCAGTGCGGCTGCCGTCCACCGGGCGACCGCCCTCGGGCACGACGTCACCGTGCTCAACCGCGGGCGCTCGTCGCTGCGGACGCTGCCCGAGTCGACCGAGGTGCTGACGGCCGACATCCGCGATCCCGAATCCGTACGCTCCGTGCTGGGCAACCGCGAATTCGACGCCGTCGCCGATTTCGTCGCTTTCCTGCCCGAACACGTCCAGACCGACCTGGACCTCTTCACCGGCCGGACCGGCCAGTACGTCTTCATCAGCTCGGCCTCGGCCTACCAGAAGCCGCCGGCCAAGGTCCCGGTGACCGAGGAGACTCCGCTGGACAACCCGTTCTGGCAGTACTCCCGGGACAAGATCGCCTGTGAGGAGCTGGTCCGGTCCAGCGAAGGGCTGAACTGGACGATCATCCGGCCGTCGCACACCTACGACCGCACCTCGCTACCGATCACCGGCGGCTGGACCGTCGTCGACCGGATGCGTCGTGGACTGCCGGTCTTCGTGCACGGCGACGGAACCTCGCTCTGGACCCTGACCCACACCGATGATCACGCGGTGGCCGTGGTCGGGCTGCTGGCCAACCCGGAGGCGTACGGGCAGGCCTTCCACACCACCAACGAGGATCCGCTGGCTTGGAACGACATCTACCTGACGCTGGGCCGCGCCGCCGGCGTCGAGCCGCGGCTGGTGCACATCGCCTCCGACGCGATCGCGGCACTGCACCCGGCCTGGGGCCCCGGGATCGTCGGCGACAAGGCGTACTCGATGATCTTCGACAACTCCAAGGTGCGCTCGGTGGTGCCGGACTTCGCCCCGGTGATCGACTTCACCGAGGGTGCCCGCCAGATCATCGAGTGGTACGACGCGGATCCGGGCCGCAAGGCCGTTGACCCGGAGGAGGACGCCGTCATCGAGCGGATCTGCACGGCTGCCACTGCCTATGCCTGAGATGGCCTGACGGGAGCCGTCAAGAGCTGATCGGGGCCGACAGGAGCTGTCAGCGGCGTGTGCGCGCCGTAACAGCGGATGCGCGCATCCTCGGAGTCGTCGGGCAACAACCTGCCCGGCATCTCTGACGAGGAGCACTCCATGACAGCCACTATCGAGGCCGCCGGACTGCGGAAGCGATTCGGCACCACGCAAGCCCTGGACGGCGTCGATCTGTACGCCGAGCAGGGCACCGTGCTCGGCGTGCTGGGCCCGAACGGCGCCGGCAAGACCACCGCCGTACGCGTCCTGGCCACCCTGCTGCAAGCCGACTCGGGCACGGCCACCATTGCCGGCTACGACGTTGCCAAACAACCCCAGAAGGTCCGCGAGACCGTCGGCCTGACCGGCCAGTACGCCTCGGTCGACGAGGATCTCACCGGCACCGAGAACCTGGTCATGATCGGCCAACTGCTCAACCTCAGCGGCGCCCAGGCCAGAGTCCGGGCTAAGGAACTGCTGGCCTGGTTCGACCTGACCGAGGCCGCCGGCCGACCCGCGAAGAAGTACTCCGGCGGCATGCGGCGCCGGCTCGACCTGGCCGCGAGCCTGGTCGGCCGGCCCAGCGTGATCTTCCTGGACGAGCCGACCACCGGGCTGGACCCGGCCAAGCGCGAGGACATGTGGGACGTCGTCCGCAACCTCGTGACCGAGGGCTCGACCGTGCTGCTGACCACCCAATACCTGGAGGAGGCCGACGCACTGGCGGACAAGATCACCGTCATCGACCACGGCCGGGTGATCGCCAACGACACCGCCGACGGCCTGAAGCGCGTGATCGGCGGCCACCGGATCAAGGTCCGGCCGACCGACCCCGAGCAGCTCGGCCGCGTCGCGACCCTGCTGACCCGGATCGGCACCGGTGAGCCGGAGGCCACCGGACGCAACACCCTGACCGTTCCGGTCACCGACGAGACCGTCCTGCCGGTCGTCGTCGGCCAGCTGGCCGACGCCGGGATCGGCGTCACGGAACTTTCCCTGCACCTGCCGACGCTGGACGAGGTTTTCCTGACCCTCACCGGCAAGGCGACCGATGATGAGGAGGTCGCGGCATGAGCATCATCACCGCACCTGATCCGACGACGTCGGCTGTCGACCTGCAGCGGCAGGGCGAACGGCCCGCAGTCGTCAAGTACCTGACACACTGCTTCGTGCTCGCCAAGCGCAGCCTGATCAAGACCATGCGAACACCGGAGGCGCTGGTCGACGTGACCATCCAGCCGGTGATCTTCCTCGGCCTGTTCACCTACATCTTCGGCGGCGCGATCGCTCATGGATCTCAGACCGGTTACCTGCAGTTCCTGCTGCCGGGCATCGTCGGCCAGACGATCGCGATGGCCAGCATCAGCCTGGGCTCCAACCTCAACAGCGACATCGAGAAGGGCGTGTTCGACCGGTTCCGGGCACTGCCGATCGGACGGTCCGCGCCGCTGGTCGGCGCCGTGATGGCCGACGTCGTCCGCTACCTGATCCTGTTGATCATCACCCTCGGAGTCGGGATGATCATGGGATTTCGGATCCACACCTCAGTCGGTGCCGCGCTCGGCGGGATCGGGCTGGCGCTCGGCTTCGCCCTGTGCTTCGTCTGGGTGTCGGTCTTCATCGGCATGAAGGCTCGGACCTCCGGGGCGGTCACCGGCATCACCATGCTGATCGTGATGCCGCTGAGCTTCGGCAGCAACGTCTTCGTCCCGACCAACACGATGCCGGGCTGGCTGCAGGACTTCGTCAAGGTCAATCCGCTCAGCCACCTGGTCGGCGCGATCCGGGCGCTGTTCACCGGCGGCGCCTGGGGGACCGACGTGCTCTGGACCCTGGCTTGGATGGCCGTGCTGCTGCTGGTCTTCGCACCGCTGGCCGTGCGCGCCTACCGCAAGCGCGTCTAGCCGACATCCGATCCCTGAGCTGGTCGACGGGCCGCCGGTTCGACCAGCTCAGGGATCTTCGATGTCTGGTGGATCTTCGATGTCTCAAGGAGCCTTGACGCGATCGAGACTCTCGAAGCGGGCTGGATCCATCAGCGCGTCGAATTCGGCCCGATCCAGCGCTCGTCCGGCGGCGAAAAGCTCGTCGAAGGCCGCATCGCCGAGATCCGCCCGCAACCGCTCGGCGACCCCGATCTGACGCGGGTCGGTCAGCCTGTCGATTCCCAGTAATCCCGCGCTGCCGCCCAACAGCCGGGCGGCCCGCTCACCGTCACCGACCACCTGTGCGGCAGCTGCCGTGGCGACCGCGAATTCGGCCAGGATCGGGACGTCCTCGGTCGCCAGCGCGGCGGCATATCCGCGGCGCAGATCTGCGATCGCCTGGTGCACCCGCGGCCGCAGCTGCGAGTCGTCGCTCACCGGACCGGCTCCGGGATGCTCGAGCCGATCGATCGCCAGCTCGACGTGGGCGCCGCTGGCCAGCGCCATCGACGACGCATGGGCAGAGAACCGGTTCGTCAGCAGCCTGTCGTCGATCAGGGCGCGCATGGTGGCAACGAAGTCCGACGCCTCGGCCGTGCGTCCCTCGGCCACCAGCACGGCGGCCTCCACCGAACGGCAGAGCAGCTCCCGTTCCCGCTCCATCGCGGAGTTGTGGTTGGACTCCCGCATCCGCCGCACCTGCTCGCGGGCCGCTGCCGTCCGGTCTCGACGCAGCTCGAGCGCGGCCAGCCTGAGGTGGGTGAGCAGGACATCGTCGCCCGATCCGATCTCGGGGGCCAGTTTGAGGACCTCATGGAGTGCCTCGACGGCCTTGTCGGTCTCGCCGTCGAGGGTGAGCAGCTGAGCGCGCTGGCCGAGCACCGCAGACAGGCCCCAGACATCGCCGGTCCGGGTGAACGCGTCGTAGGCGGCATCGGTGAATCGGGCCATCTGCTCCCTGTGGCCGAGATTCTCCGCCATCCAGGAGGCGGCGGCGTAGATGGCTCCCCGGACCCACGGGTCCTCGACATCGTCGGCCCGTTCCACCAGTTGCGCCATCGAGACGCCGCGCTCGGCGCCCAGATAGATCGGCAGCTGCTCCCGGAGCACGATCAACCCCGCGAACGGCGGCTCCGGCGCCCGACGCATCCGCTCGATCAGGTCGGCCATCACTGCCCGGGCCTGCCCCGAATCGAATTCCAGCAGCTCCCGGTTGGACATCCTGTAAATCGCCTCGGCGTAGACGAGCAACGGCTCGTTCTGGCCCTCGTTGGCGGCGATCACCTCGCCGAGCCAGTAGCCGAGCTCGGTCTCCTGATCACGGATCTGGTACTGCCAGTACAGTGCGAGGACCATGATCAGCGCCCGGTGCGGGTCGGCGCCGTCGATCAGGAACCGCAATGCAGCAAGGACATTTCCGCGCTCGGCATCCATGATCTCGCGCGCGGCGCGTTGCCGGTGGTCGCGCAGCTGTGGCTCGAGTTCGAGCACCAGATCGTAGAAGTGGTCCGCGTGCCGGGCACGGGCCGCGGCCAGCTCGCCCCGCTCGGCCAGGCGCTCGGCGCCGTACTCCCGGATCGTCTCCAGCATCCGGAATCTGACCGGAGCGCCACCGGAGGGCTCCAGCAGCGACTTGTCGGCCAGGTTGATCATCAGATCGCCGATCTCGTCGGCCTTCAACCGCTGGTCGGCACAGATCGCCGTCGCGGCCTCGATGCCGGTCCCGGCCGGGAAGATCGCCAGGCGCTCGGCGAGCAGCCGTTCGGTGTCGGACAGCAGATCCCAGCTCCACTCGACGACCGCGCGTAGCGTCCGGTGCCGGGGCAGACTCGTACGATTCCCACCCGTCAGCAGCCGGAAGCGGTCCGACAACAGCCGGGCGATCTCGGTGACTGGAAGCACCCGCAGTCGAGCCGCGGCCAGTTCGATCGCCAGCGGCAGCCCGTCCAACCGCCGCAGGATGTCCATGACGGCAGGAAGATCCGCCTCGCTGAGCCGGTAGCCGCCCACGATCGCCGACGCCCGGTCGACCCACAACCGTACCGCTGCATATCGGGTTGCCTGATCGATGTCGATCTCCTCCGGCGGCAGTCGCAGCGGTGGCAGCGGACAGAGCGTCTCGGCAGTGAGCGCGAGCGGCTCGCGGCTGGTCGCCAGCACCCGGACACCCGGTGCCGCGACCAGCAGTTCTTCGACCAGCCGGGCCACTCCGTCGATCAGATGCTCGCAGTTGTCGATCACCAGCAGGCACTGGGTGGTGCTGAGATGGTCGAGCAGACGCTGCAGTTCGTCGGTCCCGGTGCGCTCGCTGCGCTCCCGCAGCGACGGGTCACCGAGGCCGAGTGCGCCCAGTAATGCGCCCGGGATGTTCTCCGGCGCGCCGATCGGGGCGAGTTCGACCACCCAGGAAGGCTGATCGTGATCGCGCATCCACTGCAGCGCGGACTCGGTGGCGATCCGGGTTTTCCCGGCACCGCCCGGGCCGACGATCGTCACGAGCCGGGCCGACTCCAGGGATTCGGCGATTCGGGCGAGTTCCGGCTCGCGACCGATGAAGCTGGTCAGGCCGGGGCGCAGATTCGTGCGCGGCTCGGGTTTGGCCGGTGGCGACGGACGTGCGGCAATGACCGGCAGTTCGCCACGTAACAACGCCAGATGCAACTGCTGCAACTCAGGGCCGGGATCGGAGCCCAACTCGTCGGCCAACCGTCGTCGGCACTTCTCGTAGGCCGCCAACGCCTCGTTGACGCGGCCGGTCGCTGCCAGCGCCCGGAGCTGCTGGGCAACGAAGCGCTCCCGCAGCGGATGGCTGTCGATCAGTTCGTCCAGTTCACCGATCACCTCCGCACCGCGACCGAGATCGAGCAGTGCGTCGATCCGGGTGCTGACCACCTCCAGACGGTAGTTCAGGCAGGCGGTGACGATCGGGTGGACGTATTCGGCGTCCCCGGCGTCGGTGAGCGGTTCGCCGCGCCACAGCTCCAGCGCAGCCGTGCAGGCCTCCAGCGCGTCCTCCGGCCTGGCCTGGCGTTGCAGCCGTACGGCCTGGCCGGCCAGTTCGGCGAATCGATGCAGGTCGATCGCGCTGCGATCGACGTCCAGCCGGTAGCCCGCAGGCTCGGCCGTGATCAGGGCCGGCTCGGCGAAGGCGCGACGCAGCCGCGACACCAGGGACTGCAGCGCATTGGCGGCGTCGGCGGGCGGCTCGTCGTCCCACACCGCGTCGATCAGCTCGCCGACCGGCACCGGCTTGGGTGCGTCGACGGCCAGCCGGACCAGCAGCGTACGCAACCGGGCGCCGGCCAGCGCGACCTTCCGGCCGCCCAGACTGACCTCCAGCGGGCCGAGGATCGCGATCTGCACAGGGCAAGCGTAAGCGTGGACGCAGGTCGATCCCTGGATCGAGGGTCCAGACTGGACCCATGGGTCTGAGGCGGAGCTCGGTGGTCAGCGCCGTGCTGGTGGTTGGCGCGGCACTGCTGGCCGGTGGCGGGCTGTTGCTGGTGCTGCTGCAGTCCGCGCTGATCAACACCACCCAGGTGTCGCTGGACGAGCGGGCGCGCGATGTCGCGCTGTTGGTCCAGCAGAGCGGGCTGGACCGGACCGACCTCGAGGTCACCGCCGACCTCGAGCACGGCGAGCGGATCCAATTGCTCACCCCGAACGGCACGGTCGTGCAGTCCTCCGACACCCGGTTGACCGTGCCGATGGCACCGGGGCTGTTGCCCGCGACGGGGCAGTCGATCAGCCGCCGGGTGCCCGAGATCCCGGCTCTTGACTCCGATGACGATGTGCTGGTGGTCGGGTACGGGTTCAGCGCCCACGGTAGGAATCTGATCGTCCAGATCGGCCGCCCGGTCCAGATCCAGGCCGACACCATCCGCACGGTCGGCTGGTTCCTGCTCGGCGGCGGTCCGCTGCTGCTCGGCGTGGTCGCGATCGCCACCTGGGTGCTGGTCGGCCGGTCCCTGCGGACGGTCGACCGGATCACCACCCAGGTCTCGCGGATCGGTGGCCGCAGTCTGGACGAGCGCATCGAGGTGCCGAGAACCGCAGACGAGATCGAGCACCTGGCCCGGACGATGAATTCGATGCTGGACCGGTTGCAGGCCTCGGACCGGGCCCAGAAGGCGTTCGTCTCCGACGCCAGCCATGAGTTGCGCAGCCCGCTGTCGACTCTGATGGTCACCTCCGAGATCGCCTCGAAGGACCCGACCGGCAAGACCTGGCTGGAGATGGGGGACCTGATCGATTCGGAGGTCAGCCGGATGCAGTCGCTGGTGGACGACCTGCTGACGCTGGCCAAGGTGGACGCCAACGGGCTGATGCTGCGGCGCGAGGAGGTCGATCTCGACGACCTGCTGCAGAACGAGATCCGGCGGCTGCGGGCAGCCTCACGGGTACGCGTCCGGGCCAGGATCCAGCCGGTGCGCGCGGTGGGCGACCCGGATCGGCTCGCGCAGGTGATCCGCAACGTGGTCGACAACGCGCGTCTGCACAGCCGTGGTCAGGTGGCGATCACCCTGACCGCCGAGGACGGCCTGGCCCGGATCCTGATCGACAACGACGGGCTCGTGATCCCCGAGGCCGATCGGCAGCGGATCTTCGAGCGCTTCGTACGCCTCGACGACGACCGCTCCCGGGACAGCGGCGGCAGTGGACTCGGACTGGCCATCAGCAGCGCGATCATGGCGGCCCATGACGGTCGGATCAGCGCAGCTGAGACAGATCAGGGCTGGTGCCGCTTCGTGATCGAACTACCCATCAGCACCGACCAGATCAAGATCGACGATCAGGATGACGATGATCACCCTGAAGTCGATCATGAACCGGTTGATCATGAACCGGGTGATCAGGCCCGGCCGACCCCTGAGCCCGCCAACCGGGACGGCAGATCGTCGCCGGACTGGTCCGGCGTCAGGCGATAGCCCATCCCGCGGACGGTCAGCAGCGTATGCAGGCCGAAGGGGATGTCGATCTTCTTGCGCAGATAGCTGATGTAGACCTCGACGACGTTTTCGCTGCCCTCGAAGGAGGAATCCCAGACGTTGTCCAGGATCTCGCCCTTGGTGACGATGTCTCCGGCGTGCCGCATCAGATAGGAGAGTAGGCCGTACTCGCGGGCGGTCAGGGTGATCTCGTGCTCGCCACGATGCACCCGACGTTTCGCCGGGTCGAGCCGCAGAGTGCCGACGGTGACGACGTTGGGCCGCTCCGGGGTGCCGCGCCGGATCAGCGCCCGCAACCGGGCGACCAGCACGATGAAGCTGAACGGCTTGGTCAGGTAGTCGTCGGCACCGAGATCGAAGGCGTCGGTCTGGTCGTAGTCGCCATCCTTGGCGGTCAGCATCAGCACCGGTGTCCAGACCCGGCGACGGCGGATCTCCTTGAGGACGTCATAGCCGTTGAGCCGGGGCAGCATGATGTCCAGCACGATGGCGTCGTACGCGTTCTCGGTCGCCGACCACAGACCGCTCACACCGTCGTTGCAGACGTCGACGACGAAGCCCTCCTGGCGCAGCCCGACCCGCAGCGACTCGGCGAGCTTCTTCTCGTCCTCCACCACCAGAACCCTCATGGGCCCTCCCATCAATTCCCGAGACGCATTCCTGACACACATTCCCGACACACATTCCCGACACGATTGAACCCGTGTTCTGTTGCCAGCACGCACAAGAGTGCTTGGTGTCCCTGAGTCGCGGCTGTGAGCGCTTCCACAGTAGCCCCGGCGGCCGCTTCCGCCGGCTACCTGCTAGAAAGCTCCCGTGAGCCCGAGGCGCGACTGCACGTAGGACACCAGTAAGCCAAGGGAATGAGGATTGACATGCAATATCGGACACTCGGCGGCAGCGGGGCGATCGTCTCCGCCCAGGCGATCGGCGCCATGACCTTCGGGAGCGAGGCCGACGAGCCAACGTCGTACGCGATCCTGGACGCGTTCTTCGCTGCCGGCGGCACCTTCATCGACACCGCAGACGTCTACAGCGGCGGCATCTCCGAGGCGATCGTCGGCCGGTGGCTGAAGGCTCGTGCGACCGAGGCCCGGCAGGCCGTGGTCGCCACCAAGGGCCGTTTCCCGATGGGGCCCGGGCCGAACGATCTCGGGCTGTCCCGGCGGCATCTCGGCGATGCGCTGGACAACTCGCTGCGCCGGCTGGGCGTGGACCGGATCGATCTCTACCAGATGCACGCCTGGGACGCCGTCACCCCGCTGGAAGAGACGCTGCGCTTCCTGGACGACGCCGTACGGGCCGGCAAGATCGCCTACTACGGCTTCTCCAACTACCTCGGTTGGCAGCTGACCAAGGCGGTCCAGATCGCCAAGGCGAACGGGTACGCGCCGCCGGTGACCCTGCAGCCGCAGTACAGCCTGCTGGTGCGCGGTATCGAGCACGAGATCGTGCCGGCCGCGCTGGACGCCAACATCGGACTGCTGCCATGGTCGCCGCTGGCCGGTGGCTGGTTGTCGGGCAAGTACCAGCGCGATGTGTTCCCGACCGGCGCCACCCGGCTCGGCGAGAATCCCACCCGCGGTCAGGAGGCGTGGGAGGCGCGCAACTCCAACCCGCACACCTGGCAGGTGATCGACGCCGTCGCCAAGGTGGCCGAGGACCGTGGTGTCTCGCAGTCCCAGGTCTCGCTGGCCTGGCTGGCCGCCCAGCCGGCCGTGACCAGCGTGCTGCTGGGGGCCCGCAGCGTCGAGCAGCTCAACGACAACCTCGGCGCCGCCGACCTCGTGCTGACCGCGGAGGAGCTGGACACCCTGTCCGAGGCGAGCATCCCGCCCGCCGAGCCCTATCCGTACGGTGAGGCGGGCTCGAACCAGCGGAACCGGAACATCTCCGGCGGACGCTGATCCGAGCCGCGTCTGACGCTTCGGGTGTTCGACTTCCGGTCGACTGCCGGTCGACTTCGGCCCGGCCGCGCTCAGCTGTTCTTGGCGGTGGCCAGTTTCTTCAGTTGGGTGAGGCCGGAGCTGAAGCGGTCGAGGTCGGCCGCGCCGGATCCCGAGTACTGCCAGATGGTCTCGTAGTTCCAGCCGCCGGGCATCGCCGGCAAGGTCTTGCCGTAGTAGGCGATCCACAGCGGATTCGTAGTCCCGTAGTGGGTCGTGTTGCCGACGCAGGTCTTCCAGAAGCTGATGTTGGTGTAGATCGGGATGTGCCGGTGCAGCTTCGACCAGTAGTAGGTGGTGAAGCTCTTCATCCAGGTCAGCATCTGGGCCGGCGTCTTGCCGTAGCAGGGCTTGGAGCTGTCGGTGTAGTTCTGTTCCATGTCCAGCGCGCCCGGCAGGGTCTTGCCGTCGGCGGTCCAGCCGCCGCCGTGGGCGATGAAGTACTTGGCCTGGGCTGCGCCGCTGGCACCGTCCGGGCGGCCGAACGCGTACGCGCCGCGGATCATCCCGGCCTTCGCCGATCCGGTGTACTGGCTGTTGAAGTACGGATTGGTGTACGAGGTGCCCTCGGTCGCCTTCACATAGGCGAACCGGACTCCCCGGGAGTACCACGTCGGCCACTCGACATCGCCCTGGTAGCTGGCCACGTCCATGCCGTCGACCGTGGTGCTCGTGGTCGCCATCGGGGTCGTCTGCATGGAGGAGGCCGTCGACTTGGACAGCTGGGACTTCATCGCCCAGCCGGCGTAGCCACCGCCGCCGGCCGAGATGCCTGCCTGTTTGGCCTGGGCGTCGGGATTCCGGTTGAATCCCGGCGGGCTCGCCTGGGCATTCACCGACCCGGCGACGGCGAGGGTCGCCGCCAGCCCGAGGCTGGCGCCGCCGAGGGCGATCCTGCGCAGCACCTTCGCGCTGCGACGTTCGGTACGGATGGGCAACGGGGCACTCATACGACTGCGGGACCTCTCAGGTTGGGGATGGCGGTAGGTCAGTGCTTCTTCGGGTTCAGGGGGTAGCGGTCCATCTTGTCGCTGACTCCGTCCTTGTCGGTGTCCTTCTTGACGGGGTCGGTACCGGCCTTGCGTTCGGCCGCGTCACTCACGCCGTCCTTGTCAGAGTCCTTGCGATTAGGTGAGGAGTAGGCCTTGTACGCCTTCTTCCCGCTCACCCGGACCGTGACCGCGGTGTGCAGTTCCTTGTAGTCGGACAGGCCGTCGCCGTCGGAGTCCTTCTTCAGCGGGTTCGGCTTGACCGTCCCGTAGCGCGGCAGCTTGATGCCGGTGATCTCTGCCTTGTCGGACAGGCCGTCGCCGTCGGTGTCCTTGCGCCGGGGGCTGGTGTGCAGCGAACGCTCCTTGGCATCACTGAGCCCGTCGTGATCGGTGTCGGCGACATTCGGCGAGGAGAAGGTCGTGTAGCGGGTGCTGGTGTAGACCCGGATTCCGGTCTTCACCTCGGTGTAGTCGGACAGGCCGTCGCCGTCGGAGTCCTTCTTCAGCGGGTTGGGCCGTACGGTGCCATAACCCTTGATCTTGATACCGGTGATCTCGGTCTTGTCGGAGAGTCCGTCGCCGTCGGTGTCCTTCTTGAGCGGATCGGTCTTGACCACGCCGTAATGCAGGATCTTGGTCCCGGTGATCTCCGCCTTGTCGGACAGTCCGTCGCCGTCGGTGTCCTTCTTCTTCGGGTTGGTGCCGTACTTCGCTTCCTGGGCGTCGGTCAGTCCGTCGCCGTCGGTGTCCTTGTTCGCGGCGGGCTTGCTCGGGGCCGGCTTGCTCGGGGCGGTCGTGGTGGTGGTGTCGTCGCCGGTCGCCAGCACGGTCAGCCGGCTCGCCGTGCCGTTGAAGACGTCGAGATCGGTCGAACCGCTGCCGGAGTACTGCCAGAAGGTGTCATAGGTCCAGCCGCCCGGATAGCTGCTGGAACTCGGTCGGCTGCTGCCCCAATACGCCAGCCAGAACGGGTTGTTGGCCGAGAACGCCTTGCTGTTGCCCAGGCAGTCCTTCCAGAACGAGATGTTGGTGTAGATCACCGCGTCCCGGCCGGTCTTCTTCTTGTACTCGGTGAGGAAGCTCTTCACCCAGCTGACGTTCTCGGCGGGCGTGTTGCCCCAGCAGCGGGTTCCCTTGCCGGTGTAGTTGTCCTCGATGTCCAAGGCGCCCGGCAGGGTCTTGCCGTCCGCCGACCAGCCGCCGCCGTGCTTGACGAAGTAGTCGGCCTGGGCCGCCCCGGTGCCGCTGTCCGGCCGGGCGAAGTGGTAGGCACCGTGCTTCATCCCGACCTGGTACGAGCCGGTGTACTGCTGGCTGAAGTACGGGTTGGTGTAGGTGGTTCCCTCGGTCGCCTTGGTGTAGGTCCAGCGGACACCCTTGCCGTACCAACTCGACCAGTTGACATTGCCCTGGTAGCTGGAGACGTCGATGCCCGGCACACCGGACGGGGTCGTCGCGGTGCTGGCGGCGGCGTTCATCCGCGCCTTCAGTACCGGGCCCTGCGCATGCAGGGTCCAGCCGGCGTAGCCACCGCCCGACGCGGTGATTCCGGCGTTCTCGGCGGAGCTCGACGGGTCCCGGTTCAGCGGGGCGGCACCCGCGTCGTGGGGGAGCATGGACGACACCACACCGATGGAGAGGGCGGCCGCGCCGATGGCGGCGGCCTTTCGACGGGTAGCGCGGTGCACGGGGTTCTTGGACATGGCGAACGAGGTGCTTTCTGCGAGCGGGCGATGGGCCCGGACCTGGGGCGACGGGTGTTCTTGCTGGGCGGATCGTGATGGTGCTGTGATGCAGTTGTGAGGTTCCGTGGGTGCATCGCACCGCAGAAACCCGGCCGTCGCCCCGATCGACAGCGCTAATGGAACTTTTATCACGAAACATCGGCCACGTCAGCCACGTCTGTAACAGCCGTTGTGTTATAAGCCGCCCCGAGCGCGGTGATGTGACCGTGACCTGAGCGTGAGGTGGGCGAATTATCACCGGCTCGGGCGCACACGGGATCCGTCGCGAATTGATCTGCACCTTTGGTCGAGGGTCGCGCCCCGAATCCCCGCCAGCCCCTTCCCAAATCCGGCCCGAACGCGATATCTATGGCATAGCGACTGCACACGTTCGTTCGGGCCCGCTGGATTCAGGGGCTCGGTACAGCCGCGTTGATGGGTCCGACGATGTACCTGCAACGTGCTCGATGTTCACGTGTGACCGCCCGGCCCGGAGTGTCCCGGTGAGCGACGGCGTGATGGTTGCTGCCCACGACGTGCTGATCGTGGGCGGTGGTGCAGCCGGGCTGAGGGCTGCGATCGGGATTTCGCAGTCCAGCCCTGATCTCGACATCGCGATGGTCTCCAAGGTCTATCCGATGCGCAGCCACACCGTCTCTGCCGAAGGCGGCGCCGCTGGTGTCGCCGCGGAGGACGACACGATCGAGGAGCACATCTACGACACCATCTCCGGCAGCGACTGGCTCGGCGACCAGGACGCGATCGAGGCGTTCGTCAACGAGGCTCCGCACGAGTTGTTGCAGCTGGAGCACTGGGGATGTCCGTGGAGCCGGCAGCCCGACGGCCAGATCGCGGTCCGCGCCTTCGGCGGCATGAAGAAGATGCGCACCTGGTTCGCCGCCGACAAGACCGGCTTCCACCTGTTGCACACGCTCTTCCAGACCTCGCTGAAGTATTCGACGCTGCGCCGCTACGACGAATGGTTCGTGACCAAGTTGCTGGTCGACGACGGGCGCGTACACGGCGTTGTCGCGGTCGAGCTGGCGACCGGGGAGATCCACGCCATCACCGCCAAGGCGGTCATCCTGGCGACCGGGGGCTGCGGCAAGGTCTTCCCCTTCACCACCAACGCCAACATCAACACCGGCGACGGCATGGCGCTGGCACTGCGGGCCGGCGCGCCGCTGAAGGACATGGAATTCGTCCAGTACCACCCGACCGGGTTGCCGTTCACCGGGATCCTGATCACCGAGGCCGCCCGGGCCGAGGGCGGCTGGCTGCTCAACAAGGACGGCTACCGCTTCTTGCAGGACTACGACCTGGGCAAGCCGACGCCGACACCGGTGCTGCGCAGCATGGAACTCGGGCCCAGGGACCGGGTGTCCCAGGCGATCTACGGTGAGATCCAGAAGGGCAGGGCGATCGACACTCCGTACGGCGCGGTCGTCAACCTTGATCTTCGGCATCTCGGCGCCAAGCTGATCGACACCAAACTGCCGTTCGTTCGCGAGCTCTGCCTGAAGTACGAGCGGATCGACCCGGTCAAGGAACTGATCCCGGTCCGGCCGGTGGTGCATTACATGATGGGCGGCGTCCACACCGACATCAACGGCGCCACCCCGATCGAGGGTCTGTACGCCGCAGGCGAGACCGCCTGCGTCAGCATCAACGGTGCCAACCGGCTCGGCTCGAACTCGCTGCCGGAGACGCTGGTCTTCGGGGCGCGGGCCGGCAAGGCCGCTGCGGCGTACGTGCGGTCGGTGGGTGACCGGCCCGGCACCGTGGAGGCCGCGATCCGGGCCCAGGCCGACGATGAGGCACGCCGGCTGCGTACCGAGCTGATCGGCCGCGACGGCAGCGAGCGGGTGCCGGAGATCCGCGAGCAGATGCAGCACACGATGGAGACGGCCGCCGGTATCTACCGCAACGGGCCAGATATCGCGACCGGAGCCGGTGAACTGGCCGAGTTGCAGCAACGGATGGCCAAAGCCGGGGTGGCCGACGCCAGCCGGGCGTTCAACACCGAGCTCACCACAGCACTCGAACTGGCCAACATGCTCGACATCGCGCAGTCGATGTTGATATCTGCGGGGCAGCGCGAGGAGTCCCGGGGCGCACACCAGCGCACCGACTTCCCGAAGCGCGATGACGCACGATTCCTGGTCCACCAACTCGTGCACCGCGACGATGGCGGCGGGCTGCGGACCGAACAACTGCCGGTGACCATCACTCGATGGCAACCGGGGGAGCGGGTCTACGGGAGGTAGCCGTGACTTTGGAAGCAGCGGCACGGGCCGCCGAGGAGAGCATCACCCTCGAGGTCACCCGGTACGAGCCGGACGGGGACACCGAGCCGCACACCCAGTCCTACGTTGTGCCGTTGCGCAAGGACTGGACGGTGCTGGACGGCCTCAACTACGTCAAGGACAGCCTCGACCCGAGCCTGTCCTACCGCTGGTCCTGCCGGATGGGGGTGTGCGGTAGTTGCGGGATGAATGTCGGCGGTCGGCCGAGCCTGTCGTGCGGAACGTTCCTCAGCGATTTCGCGCCTGGACCGGTGCGGGTCGAGCCGCTGTCCAATTTCCCGGTGATCAGGGATCTGGTGGTCGACATCACCGACTTCCTGGACAAGCTCCCGACCGTCAAACCGTGGATCATCCGCGACGACGGTGACGTCGACGTGCACGCGGGGGAGTTCCTGCAGACCCCGGCCGAGCTGGACGCGTACAGCCAGTTCAGCTCCTGCATCAACTGCATGCTGTGCTACTCGGCCTGCCCGGTCTACGGCCTGGACCCGGACTTCACCGGGCCGGCGGCGATCGCGCTGGCCGAGCGATACAACCTGGACTCCCGCGACCAGGGCGCCCGCGAGCGGCTCGACGTGTTGATCGAACGCGAAGGGCTGTGGGGCTGCACCTTCGTCGGCGAGTGCACCCGGGTCTGTCCGAAACATGTCGACCCGGCCTCGGCCATCCAGCGCTACAAGCTCAAGGCTGCCCAGGAATCCGTACGCGCCGTGTTGCTGCCCAGGGGTGGCCGATGAGTGTCCAGACCCCGGGCCGCTCGCGGCCGCGCGCCTATCGACGACCGGTGTCGGTCTGGTGGTGGCTGCGCAAGCCGACCTATCTGCTCTTCGTGCTGCGGGAGTTGAGCAGCATCTTCATCGCCTGGCTGGTGGCCTTCCTGGTGATCATGGTCTTCTCCGTCGGACGGGGCGCCGACTCCTATCGCGGATTCATGGACTGGGCCGGTCAGGCCTGGGTCGTGGTGATCAACGTACTCGCCTTCGCCTTCGCCGCGCTGCACACGGTGACCTGGTTCCTCCTGACGCCCAAGGCAATGGCATTGCGTGTCCGCGGTCGTGCTGTTCCGGCGCGGGCGGTTGTGACCGGCGAGTACGTCGTCCTGGCGATCGTCACCGTTCTCGTTCTCTGGCTGGTGTTGCGATGACGTCTCATTCGGCTCCCCATCCCGCCTCGCAGCCGACACCGCTGCGGGTTCCGGCGCGGAAGGCAGCAACCTCGCGGCGGTCGGCGACCCGGCGCAGACCACCGGCCGAACCCTTCGTGTGGTTGGGATTCTCGGCGGGTGGCATGATCGCGGCAGTGTTGCTCCCGGTCGCCGCCTTCCTGTTCGGGATCGCGATTCCGCTCGGCTGGCTGCAGCCCGATTTCGGTCATCTGTCCGCGGTGATCACCAACCCGGTCACGATCATCCTGATGATCATCGGCTTCATCGTCCTGATCGTGCACAGCGCGCATCGGCTGCGCTACCTGCTCTACGACGGCCTCAAGATCAAACGCCGCACGCTGGTCGGCGCCCTTTGCTACGGCGGCGCCGTGGTCGCCTCAGCCATCATGATCATCCTCGTCCTGATGGCCGCCTTGTGACCATTCGACTGGCTCCTCGCCCTCACCGGCCGGAAGTCGCGACGAGAACCAGCCGCCCGCCGCGAGCGCAGTGAGGTCGTTGCGGAGCGTGCGAAGCAATGACGTCAGAAGCCGATTCGAGGACGGAACCGATCCGGGGGTCGAGGGGGTCGTCCCCCTCGAACTGGCGATTGCTGGTGCCCGATCGCGGCAGCAGCAGGGAGCAGACGAATCAAGGTTGCGGAGCCCGCGGAGCAACGACGCCGTAAGGAGTATGTTGACCGGACCGGTCCGGGGGTCGAGGGGTCGTCCCCTCGAACGGGCACCCGGGGCTGCGCCATCGCGGCAGCCGCAGGAGGCCGACGGAATCGACTATGACTATCGCCACATCGGCGGGTCCTGGCTTAATGCCAGTGAGGACTCAGGTCTAGTGTTGGCCGCGTGGCGACGACGACCCCGAATTCTGGAGCCGCTCCGCGTGTACTGACACCCCTGCAGCGGGCCCGCCGGTCGACGGTGGCGCTGAAGGCGCTGATGGCGGTAACCGGGCTGTTCATGGTGCTGTTCCTGATCCTGCATGTGTACGGGGTCCTGCAGGCGTTCGGTGGTCGCGAGGTCTACAACGCCTACGCCACCCATCTGCACCAGTTCGGCGTACCGATCCTGCACTACAACTGGTTCCTCTGGATCATCGGTGTCGTGCTGCTGATCGCGGTGCTGGGCCACATCTACGCGGCCGCACACCTGACCGTACGGGACTGGCGGGCGCGGACCGGGGCGGGCAGGCGCTACCAGACCAACAAGGGCCGGCGCGGCAACCAGCGCTCGTACGCCTCCTTCACGCTCCGCATCGGCGGCGTCTATCTCGGCCTGTACGTGATCTTCCACCTGCTCAACCTGACCGCGGGCACGATCCACCCGGGCGGCGCGACCCCGGACCCGTACCAGTTGCTGCTGAACAACTTCAAGGTCTGGTGGGTCGTACTGATCTACACCCTCGGCATGATCGCTGTCGGCTTCCATCTGCGGCACGGCGTCTGGAGCGCGCTGACCACCCTCGGCGCCCACACCGGCCTGAAGGCGCGGCGACGGTTGAACATCCTGGCTTACATCCTGTCCTTCGGGATCGCGATCGGCTTCCTGCTGGTGCCGTGGGCGATCGTCGTTGGCGTGATCCACTGAGAAACGCGGAGGCTGACCCTATGACCGACTCTCAGGCACCGACCACCCCCGATCCGACCCTGGGGGTGGACGCGGACTCGCTCTACGTCGAGGGGGATGCGATCGCCGACACCAAGGCGCCGGACGGTCCGATCGACGCCAAGTGGCAGCAGCGGATCTTCTCCGCACGACTGGTGAATCCCGCCAATCGCCGCAAGCTCAGCGTGATCGTCATCGGCACCGGCTTGGCGGGCGCATCCGCGGCCGCCACACTCGGCGAATCGGGCATGCACGTCAAAAGCTTCTGCTATCAGGACAGCCCGAGACGGGCGCACTCGATCGCCGCCCAGGGCGGCATCAACGCGGCCAAGAATTACCGTAACGACGGCGACTCGGTCTACCGGCTCTTCTACGACACCGTGAAGGGTGGCGACTACCGGTCCCGGGAGGACAACGTCTACCGGCTGGCCCAGACCAGCACCCAGATCATCGACCAGTGCGTGGCCCAGGGCGTGCCGTTCGCCCGCGAATACGGCGGGCTGCTGGACAACCGCTCCTTCGGTGGCGTCCAGGTGTCGCGGACGTTCTACGCCCGCGGCCAGACCGGGCAGCAGTTGCTGCTGGGTGCCTACCAGGCCCTGGAGCGGCAGATCGCCGCCGGCACTGTGACGATGTACACCCGGCACGAGATGCAGGAACTGGTGATCGTCGACGGCCGCGCCCGCGGGGTGATCGTCCGCAACATGGTCACCGGCGAGCTCGAGACCCACTTCGCCGATGCCGTGGTGCTGGCCAGCGGCGGTTACGGCAACGTCTTCTACCTGTCCACCAACGCGATGGGCTCCAATGTGACTGCGGCCTGGCGGGCGCACCGCAAGGGCGCCCTGATGGCCAATCCCTGTTACACGCAGATCCACCCGACCTGTATCCCGGTGGCCGGCGACTACCAGTCCAAGCTCACCCTGATGAGCGAGTCGCTGCGCAACGACGGCCGGATCTGGGTCCCGAAGCGGATCGAGGACTGCGAAAAGGATCCCCGCGACATCGCCGAGGAGGATCGCGACTACTACCTGGAGCGGATCTACCCGTCCTTCGGCAACCTGGTGCCCCGTGACATCGCCTCCCGGGCCGCCAAGTACGTCTGCGATGAGGGGCGCGGTGTCGGCCCGAAGGTCGGCGACTTCCGCCGCGGCGTCTACCTCGACTTCTCCGACGCGCTGTCGCGGATGACCCAGGCCCAGATCGCCGCCAAGTACGGCAACCTCTTCGACATGTACGAGCGGATCACCGGCGAGTCGCCGTACCAGGTGCCGATGCGGATCTACCCGGCCGTGCACTACGTGATGGGCGGCTTGTGGGTCGATTACGATCTGCAGTCCAACATCCCCGGCTTGTACGTGACCGGCGAGGCCAACTTCTCCGATCATGGTGCCAACCGGCTGGGAGCGAGCGCACTGATGCAGGGCCTGGCCGACGGCTACTTCGTACTGCCGAACACCATCGGCGACTATCTCGCCGACGGCCCGTTCGATGCTCTGGACGAGAGCCACCCGGCGGCGGTCGAGGCCAAGCAGGCGGTGCAATCCCGGATCGATCACCTGTTGTCGATCAACGGTGAGCGGACGGTCGACTCGATCCACAAGGAACTCGGCCACATCATGTGGGAGTACTGCGGGATGGAGCGCAACGAGGAGGGCCTGCGCAAGGCGATCGGCCTGATCCGGGAGTTGCGGACCGAGTTCTGGACCAACGTCAAGGTGCTGGGCACCAACGAAGAACTCAACCAGGCTTTGGAACGGGCCGGCCGGGTCGCCGACTTCCTCGAACTGGGCGAGCTGATGTGCATCGACGCGCTGCACCGGCGTGAGTCCTGCGGTGGCCATTTCCGGTCGGAGAGCCAGACCGAGGACGGCGAGGCGCTGCGGCACGACGACGAATACGCCTATGTCGCGGCGTGGCAGTTCGGCGGCACGGATCAGCCCGGCGACGTCGGGAAACCCGTTCTGCACAAGGAAGATCTGACCTACAAGTTCATCGAGTTGAAGCAGAGAAGTTACAAGTGATCAGAGATCAACGGAGCTACAAGTGAAGATCACCGTACGCGTCTGGCGGCAGCCGAATTCGCAGGCCGACGGCCGGATGGTCAGCTATGAGGTCGATCAGGTCAGCGAGGACATGTCCTTCCTCGAGATGCTGGACGTCCTCAACGAGCGGCTCACCCACGAGGGCCAGGACCCGATCGCCTTCGACAGCGACTGCCGCGAAGGCATCTGCGGCATGTGCGGTGTCGTGATCAACGGCGAGGCCCACGGTCCGGTGCAGACCACCACCTGCCAGCTGCACATGCGATCCTTCAAGGACGGCGACGAGATCGACATCGAGCCGTGGCGGGCCGAGGGCTTCCCGATCCTGAAGGACCTGATCGTCGACCGCAGCGCCTTCGACCGGATCATCCAGGCCGGTGGCTACATCACCGCGCCGACCGGTGCCGCTCCGGACGCCCATGCGGCGCCGGTGCCCAAGAACGCTGCGGACAAAGCGTTCGACGCGGCCACCTGCATCGGTTGTGGCGCCTGCGTCGCCGCCTGCCCGAACGGCTCCGCGATGCTCTTCACCGCCGCCAAGATCACCCACCTCGGGCTGCTGCCGCAGGGCCAGCCGGAGCGCGATTCCCGGGTGCTCGGGATGGTCGCCCAACATGATGAGGAGGGCTTCGGCGGTTGCACCAACATCGGTGAGTGCGCCGCGGTCTGCCCCAAGGAGATCCCGCTGGAGACGATCTCCCGGCTCAACCGCGATCTGCTCGGCGCGCTCGTCCGCGGCGACAGCAACTGAATGCCGAGGGGTCACTAATTCCCTGATATTTGCGGCGTGTCGCGAGGGCGCCGGCCGAGAACGCCGCGTGCGGCGAGCGGCAGTAGCAGTGCGACCGCAAGACACACCGCTGATGCGCTGAGCCACATCACGGTGACACCCGCTGTCAGCAATCGGGTTGCGGCGATCGGTCCGACGGTCTGCGCGATGCCCCAGCCGGTGCCGAAGACGGCGAGATAGCCGGCCCGCGAGCTGTTGTCGGCCAGGCCGGCTGCGACGGCGTACGGCGGGCCGAGCAGAAAGACCTGGCCGAAGGCGACCGTTGCCGCGCCGACCGCCAGGAGCGGATAGTCGGACGCGGTGGCGTACACCACGAACCCGGTGGCAACCAGCGCAAGTCCGATCGCCATCAGCGTGAACGGGCGGGCGTCGGCTCTGCGCAACAAGCGCTGGCCGCCGATGGTCACCAGCGCTCCTACGGCCAGCAGCCAACCCGTGCGGGACGGATCGAACCCACGCGCCGCGACGGTCAGCGGCAGTGCGGTGACCCCGATGGTCCAGGTCAGGGCGAACCCGGTGCAGACCGCGAGCATGATCAACAACCGCCGGTCCCGCCACGGGCTGCCGCCTGGCCGGGCCTGCCTCGGGACCGGGCGAGGGGCGCGGACCCAGGCCAGGACCAGCGCGGCCGAGCCCAGGCAGGTTGCCGCATCGGCGACGAACAGCCAGCGTAGACCGAGGCTGCCGAGCAGTGCCGCCAGTGCTCCTGCGGCAACCGCGGCTGTCGCCAGTGCTGCGCCGAGCAGGCCGAAGGCCTGCGGCCGCCGCCGGGCCGGCACCAGTTCCGCCAGCAACGCCTGACTGGGTGGTTCGTAGATCTCGAAGAACAGTCCGAGCAGCACTGCACCGACGGCGGCTCCGGCGATGCCCGAGGACCCGGCGATGATCAACAGCCCGATGGCGCAACCGCAGAGGCCGATCATGATCGTCTGCTTACGGCCGAGATGATCGGCAAGCCGACCGCCGATCAACCGGGACGGGATCGTGGCGAGACCGAAGATCGCGACCACCTGCCCGGCCGTGGCCAAGGATGCGCCGTAGGTGTCGACCAGGGTCACGGTCAGGAACGACATTGCGAAGGCGCCGAGCTGGTTGACCGCCCTGGCGATCACCAACACCAGCAGCGGACGCGGCCAGCTCCCGCGCTGATGACTGGTGAATGGCAGAATGGCAGTCATGCGCGCAACAGTAGAGCCGCCAGTCGTGACTGGTCAAATACACTTCGACAGTCACGTCACCGTGGTCACCGAGGTTGCGTGTCGTCTCGTCAACACCCTGACACCCGGGTATGACGGCGTTACCCCGGCGGGCTCGGAGGCCGCAACGCCCGCGGTGGTTCGCGAGCTGTTGGAGCGCCCCGACTATCACCCCCGGGTGGCCCGGCACGATGTCACCGAGCTCACCGAGCTCGCCGCCCGGGTCCGAACGGTCTTCGTCGCTGCCAACGACGGCGACCTGGCGGCGGCGGTCGGCATCGTCAACGAGCTGCTGGAGGAGACCGCAGCCAGCCCGCGGCTGGACCAGGCGGCCGGTGGCGGTTGGACACTGCACTTCCACGGTCATGACCCGAGCCTGGCGGTCGGCTGGGGCGCCGGTATCGCGGTCGGACTCGCACTGGCGATCGGATCGGATCTCGCCGGCCGGCTGGGAGTCTGTGCCGCTCGGCCCTGCGACCGGGTCTACGTCGACACCTCCCGCAACTCCGGCCGGCGGTTCTGTTCCACCCGCTGCCAGAACCGGATGAAGGCCGCTGCCCACCGATCCCGGGCCTAGCGCCCACCGGACCGTCGCGCGCTCCCGGCCGGTCGCACCGGGTGCGGCTACCGGTCCTCGGGCCAGGTGATCAATTCGAACTGCCGGCGCAACCGGGCACCGCGTGCGGGATTGAGCTGCTCGACCCAGCCGATCCGGCCGTCCAGGTGCTCACGGAAGGCCGGGTAGCCGTTCCGGTTGGCGTGCTCCGGTCCGTTGATCATCGCGTCGTGCAGCACTGCCCGGAGTCGGTCGTACTCGCTGCGGCGCAGATTCGCCCGGTCGTTCACGACGATGCCGGTCACGGTCTGCCTGCCGCGGCGGGTCTGCAGCCGTTGTTTGTGATCATTGAGGCAGTAGCCGTCATCGGTGACGATCTCGGTGACCAGCCGGAAGAAGCGTCGGCCCGGCCTGGTGCCGTGCCCGGAGAAGGCAAGATCATCGGCGTACCGGGTGTAGCGCAGGCCGAGACTCTCGGCCAGGCCGGCCAGCCTGACATCCAGCCGATAGCACGCGAGGTTGGCGATCGCTGGTGAGGTGGGCGCGCCCTGGGGCAGATGCGCCGTGCGCAGAACCGATCGCAGTACGGCGCGATCATCATCGGGCCCGTCGTCCGGCATGCGCTGCAAGGTCCGGACCGGGGTGGCCGTGGTCATGATCGCCGCCATCAGCCGGGCGACGGGTTCGGGATAGCCGGCGACGCGGACGATGCCGCGGACCCGGCTTTCTCTGATCCCGTTGAAGAAGCTGACCAGATCGAAGTTGATCACCCAGTCCGACCCGACGTGCCGGCGCGCGGCCCGGACGGCGTTCCTGCCTCGGGCGAAGCCGTATGCCGCCGGGTGCACCGGAATCCCCACCAGTACGCGGTCCAGCAGTCGCCGCTGTACGTATCTCAGCAACGGGCCCGGTGCCTCGATCAGACGTGGCGTACGCCCCGGCCTGCGGATCCAGCGATAGCGGTACGGCTGCAGTCCGTCGTCGGCGCGCCGCAGGTAGCCCCGTGGATCAGCCAGCCAGAGCAGCACCGGAAGGTCGACCCGCAGCAGATCGGCGAGCGCGCGTTCGGTGCCCAGACGCGGCACCGGCCAGTCCGGTACGGCCATCCGCTCGGTCTCGGCGACCAGCCCGCCGACCGGGAACGAACGGACCCTCCAGACGGTGTCCTGATGATGATCGCGATCGAGTCCGTCCAGATAGACCTGCTGGCCCATGATCACCCGGGCCAGATCGTACGGACGATCGGCCGGACGCTCGCGGATGCTGCCCAGCAGACGGGAGACGAGACCGCCGAGCCACGCTGGTTCACCGCCGAGCGAGGCGATGGCCGCATCGGTCAGGTCCGCCCGCCGCCATGATGTCGAGAGGAAGACGTAGGCCAGCCGCAGCGCAAGATCCTCCTCGGGCGTCATGGCGACCTGCCGTCGGGGTGTGTGAGGCGCGGTGACGCCGTGCGACCTGTCGCGTCGTGCGGGCCAGCACGCGGGCGGAGCCCGCCGCGTGGCCTGCGATCGTGCTGCACCGTGGATCACTCCCACCCGAGGGTGCCTCGGGCGCCAGACATCGTTGATGCCCGGTGAATCTTCGCTGTCGGCGCCACCGCTGCTGTGACCCTACCGCCGTGCACGGTCCATCCGGGCCGTTGCCGGCACGTCTGCTCGCGGCAGAGCCACTGGCAATCCCACCCGAACCCGGAGATGATCACCGAATGCGCATCCTCATCCTCGGCGGTACCGCGTTCCTGTCCGCGGCAACCGCCCGACAGGCTCTCGAACGCGGCCATCAGGTCACCTGCCTGGCCCGGGGCACCACCGCCCGTCCGCCGGAGGGTGCGATGTGGGTCCGGGGAGACCGGGACGGCGGGCCGGAGGCGTACGAGCCGATCAGCGACCAGGACTGGGACGCGGTGATCGACGTCGCGATGCAACCGGGCCAGGTCCGGCATGCTTTGGAGGCGCTGTCCGGACGGACCGCGCACTGGACATTCGTCTCGACGATCTCGGTGTACGCCGACGATTCCGTGCCGGCCCAGGACGAGTCGGCCCGACTGCACGAGCCGCTGGCGGGGGATCGCTTCACCGAGATGACCGACTACGGCCCGGCCAAGGTCGCGTGCGAGAACGCCGTCCGTGCCGCAGTCGGGGAGCGGGCGCACGTGTGCCGGGCCGGCCTGATCGCCGGGCCAGGGGATCGCAGCGATCGGGTGGGGTACTGGCCGGCGCGGTTCGCCCGCGGCATCGGCACCGATGATCGGGTGCTGGTCCCGGCTGTCGACGACGACACCCAACTGGTCGACGTCGACGATCTGGCGTCGTGGCTGCTCGACGCCGCCGAACGTGGTGTGGCCGGGACCTTCAATGCCACCGGTGAGCCGACGCCGTTGCCACAGGTGCTCGGACTTGCGGTCCGGGTGGCCGGCCACCGGGGTCGGACGATCGCCGTCGATCCGCAGTTCCTCGCTGATCATGGTGTCGGCTACTGGGCCGGCCCGGACTCACTGCCGCTGTGGGTGCCCGGAGGTGAGCCAGGATTCGGCAGTCGGTCCATCGCTTCCGCCCGGGAGCACGGCCTGCGGCTTCGGCCCCTGGAGGAGACGCTCGCGCGGGTTCTGGACTACGAGCGGAGCCTTGGGCTGGACCGCGACCGCTGGGCGGGCCTCGGACCGGCGACCGAGCAACAGGTGCTGGCCGCCTGGCGCGAGGCGTCCGACCTCAGCTCGTGACGCCCACCGGCTCGGCCGCGAGCTGGGTCACGTCGCGGGTGGTCGCCTGGACGTGGAGGGGTGCGAATTCGGCCAGGCGCTGACCCGGGAGATAGACGCGGAAGCCGTCGGCGGTGACCGTATGGTTCTTGGTCGGGCCGTAGACGGCTGGGTCGGCGATGCGCACCAACTCGCCGGTGTGCTGGCCCGGCTTCAGGGTGATCGTCCTGGTGGAATGATCATGGAGCCAGGTTGCCGGCACCCCGACCTGGGTGCCGTTTCCGTCGGCCACGAAGGAAACTCCGCTGAAGCCCCTGACGGACACGATCCGGTTACCGGTGTTGGTGAGGACGAGTTCGGCATAGGAATGGCCGGCGCTGGAGTTGTCGAGCGTCTTGGCCGTGACCGTGATGTCGTTGACGGTGGCGGCCGGATGCGTGGCTGCGGCGGCGGTGGCCGTACCGAGCGTGGCGACGGTTCCGATGGCGGCAGCTGCGACGGTGGCCCCAGCGATGCCCCTGCGGATGTTCTTGGTCTGATTGATGATCATGGACCTGACGCTAGGCGCCGACGGTCACCGTGAGTTCTGTTCCCCGTCACGGCCGGATCAATGTCCGACGGCCGAAGTGATGCGCCGGTGTGACCGGGTTGCGACAGGATTGTGTTGAGTTCTGACCGGTTCGCCGCCTAAGCTGGAGGAGCCCTGTTGTCGGCGAAAGGCTGCCTGGTGAATCTCTGAAGTCCCCGTTCTGCTGCACCGTGTTTCGCGATCCGCGCCGGTGCGACATTTCCGACTTCAGGAGCATCACATGCCGGCTGTCCTTGTCTGCCACGACCTCAGCTATTCCTTTCCCACCGGTGAAACCGTTCTGGACGGTCTCACCGCGACCTTCACCGACGGCTTCACCGGACTGGTCGGGCGCAACGGCGCCGGCAAGTCGACCTTGATCAAACTCCTGGCCGGCGCTCTGGTGCCGATCTCCGGTTCGGTCGAACGACCGGATCGGATCGGCTATCTGCCACAGGATCTGGTGCTCGCCGCAGACCGCAGCGTCGCTTCGGTACTCGGGATCGAGCCGATCCTGACGGCGCTGGCGACGGTCGATGCCGGCAACGGCACCCCGGAGCAATTCGAGACCATCGGCGACAACTGGGATCTCGAGGACCGGGTCGGAGCCGAGTTGGCGGCGTTCGGGTTCGACGATCTTGATCTTGGTCGGCCGATCGGCACACTGTCCGGAGGTCAGGTGGTGCTGCTCGCGCTGGCCGGGCATTTCCTGACCCGACCCGAGGTGCTGCTGCTGGATGAGCCGACCAACAACCTGGACCACAGCGCACGGGACCGGCTCTACCAGGCCGTACGCCGCTGGCCCGGCCCGGTGATCGCGGTCAGTCATGATCGGGAACTGTTGGCCCTGTGTGATCAGATCGCCGAGCTTCGGGATTCGGTGATCACCTTCTACGGCGGCACCTTCTCCGACTACACCGATGCGGTCGCGGTCGAGCAGGAGGCGGCAGCCCGCGCCGTACGGTCCGCGGAGGCGGATCTGAAGCGGCAGAAGCGGGAGCTGATCGAGGCCCAGACCAAGATGGACCGGCACAACCGCTACGGCAAGGAGTTCGCCGAGAAGAGCGGCATGCCGGCGATCATGGCCGGCGCGATGAAGCGCAAGGCCGAGGTCTCCCAGGGCAAGCTCCGGGGAGGTCATCAGGCCGATGTCGAAGAGGCCCGGCAACGCCTGGCGACCGCCGAGGAACGGGTCCGCGACGATGACCAGGTCCGAGTTGATCTCAGCGCCACCGCGGTTCCGGGAGGCCGGGAGATCGTGATCACCGAGGATCTCGTGCTGCGCAACGGGGTAACGGTGGATCTGCACATCCGCGGCCCTGAGCGGCTGGCGCTGACCGGAGGCAACGGAACCGGCAAGGCGACCTTCATCGACACCATCCTGGGTGCGGTGCCGCCGCGCTCGGGCGGCGTACGCGCCTACGTGCCGATCCGGCTGCTGCCGCAGCGGCTGCGGATCCTCGATCCGGACCTGCCAGTGATCACTTCGGTGTCCCGGCTCGCCCCCAGCGCCGATGACAACACCCTGCGTTCGCGGCTGGCACGCTTCCGGCTCGGAGCGCAGGTGATCACCAGACCGGCCCGTACGCTGTCGGGCGGCGAACTCTTCCGTGCCAGCCTGGCGGGCCTGCTGCTGGCCGAACCGGCACCCCAGTTGCTGATTCTGGACGAGCCGACCAACAACCTCGATCTCGACACGGTCGCCGCTCTCACCTCGGCGCTGCAGCAGTATCGTGGTGCACTGCTGGTGGCCAGCCATGACCGGCCGTTCCTGGACGAGATCGGGTTGACCGGCGAGATCACCTTCGCGTCCGACCCGGAGCCCGGGCGGTTCGCCCGGATCGAGGCCCTGGCGGCAAGCGATCAGCAAAACGTCGGCGAGTCCGAGGATGATCAGTCGAGCGATTCGGCGAACCAGATGCCCTCGACCAGATAGCGCCGGAGCGATCCCGGCACCCAATCGAGGATCGGTTCGGGCAAAGCCTCGAGGCCGAACCAGCCGACCCGGTCGCATTCGCTGACCGGCTGCGGTTCGCCGTCGAACCGGTCGGTGCTGAAGAAGACGTCCAGGCCGGCGACGTCTCCGTCCACGTAGCGGGCCATTCCGATCGGTACCAGATCATCGGGCCGGGTGCGTACGCCCACTTCCTCCCATGCTTCTCGGGACGCCGCCTGCGCCAGCGTCTCGTCGGCCTCGACGTGGCCGCCGGGCGGGCCCCACCTACCGTCGCCATAGCTGACGCCTGCTCTGCGGGCCAACAGGATGGCATCGCCGCGGCGCAGGACCAGCCAGCCGACGACGTGGAAGACCGCCGCCGGGACGCGGCCGGGATCGTACGATGGTTGGACCGGGAGCGATGTCAGGTCCTCGGACGCGTTCTCAGGCACGATGACGATTTCAGCCTGATGCGCCGGATGTGGCAAGATGGTCTGCTGTTGTCCTTGGCTCTCGCGGCTCCTGCCACAGGGGGATCGTCCGCGTACCGGGGATCTGGAACTTCATCGCTAGCGGTGACCTGTGGCACGGCAAGGACACTGACATGGCCAAGTTGGCTTCTCCCGCCCTGATCGACGCGCTCGACAAGGCTTCGCTGCGCGACGACATCCCGGCGTTCCGCCCCGGCGACACCGTCAAGGTGCACGTCCGCGTGGTCGAGGGCAACCGGTCCCGTGTCCAGCTCTTCACCGGCGTGGTGATCGCCCGTTCCGGCAGCGGCATCCGCGAGTCGTTCACGGTTCGCAAGGTGAGCTTCGGCGTCGGCGTCGAGCGTACGTTCCCGGTGCACAGCCCGATCATCGACAAGATCGAGGTCGACCGGCACGGTGACGTCCGCCGGGCCAAGCTCTACTACCTCCGTGGTCTGCGCGGCAAGGCCGCCAAGATCAAGGAGAAGCGCGAGGTCTAGAACCTTGGCTGACACCCGGGTTCGGGACGCCGCGTGCGGCGTCGCCGGAGGCGGACCGAACTCGGGTGATAATGGCGGGGTGGTCGGAGCAGAGTGTCGGGAAGCGAGCCGGTGAGCGCCAAACGCGGCACGGAGGACAATCCGGAAACCGTCGGGGACAAGATCGGCAGCCTGCTCAAGGAACTGCTGATCGTCGTCGTCGGGGCGTTGATCATCGCCTTCCTGATCCGGACCTTCCTGGGCCAGATGTTCCTCATCCCGTCGGGATCGATGGAGCACACCCTCAACGTCAACGACCGGATCGCCGTCCAGAAGGTCACCCACTTCAAACGCGGTGACGTCGTGGTCTTCAAGGATCCCGACAATTGGCTGGGAGACGAACCACAGGCCCCGCAGCGCGGACCGCTCGGCAAGGCGCTGGAATTCATCGGCGTACTGCCCAACACCAGCAACGAGTATCTGGTCAAGCGCGTCATCGGGATGCCCGGTGACCACGTCAAGTGCTGCGACAACCAGGGTCGGATCACGGTCAACGGCCAGCCGCTCAACGAGCAGAGCTATCTGTATTCCTCCGACGGCCGGCAATCCAAGCCCTCGGACCAGCCCTTCGACGTCATCGTGCCGCGCGACCGACTCTGGGTGATGGGCGACCACCGCGACGACAGTGCGGACTCGCGCTGCCATCTCACCGATCAATCGGTCGACGGCGGCAGCCCGATGAGTGCCTTCGTACCGGAGGATGATGTCGTGGGACCCGTGTTCGCGATCGTTGCGCCCTTCGACCGGGCGCGATGGATCCACATCCCCGACACCTTCGCCCAGGTGCCGGCACCCAAGGACCCCGCTCCTGCGCAGGCTGTGGTCAACTCGCACAATGACCCGTGTGGGTAGCGATCGTTTGCCGAGATCATGAGTGGGCATCATGAGTGACGATGGGCTGCAGCCGACGGCTGCGCGAGTCCAGGTCCGCCGCGACAGCGGCATCTACGGCTACGAGCGAGCGCTCAAGCGTGTCGGTCTGGCGCCGGTCGCCGGCGCCGACGAGGCGGGTCGCGGCGCCTGCGCGGGCCCGCTGGTCGCCGGTGCGGCGATCCTCTCCGACGCCAAGTCCAAACAGATCGTCGGCCTGCGGGACTCCAAACTCCTCAGTGCCGCCCAGCGTGAGCGCTGCTACGACCAGATCGTCGAGAAGGCGATCGCCTGGTCCGTGGTGGCGATCGAGCCGGAGGAATGCGACCGGCTCGGCATGCACGTCGCCAACCTCGAGGCGCTGCGGCGAGCCCTGCTGCGCCTGGACGTGCCGCCGACCTACGTCCTGACCGACGGCTTCAGCGTCGACGGCCTCGGCGTTCCCGGACTGTCGATCTGGAAGGGCGATCGGGTCGCCGCCTGCGTGGCCGCGGCATCGGTGCTGGCCAAGGTCACCCGGGACCGGATGATGACCGAACTCGACCAGACCTACCCGGACTACGAGTTCGCCGTCCACAAGGGCTACTGCACTCCGCTGCACCAAGGCCACCTGGACCGGTTCGGACCGGCCCCGGTCCACCGGATGCGATTCGACAATGTCGCCAGGACCGTCAAACCGGGCCAGGTCGTACGAACGATTCTGGGACGGACCGCCGACTCCGGGGCGTCGAGCACCGTTCCGGGGACAGATCTGCGAGAGGATGGATTGCGATGAGCGCTGAGGATCTCGAGCAGTACGAGAGCGATCTCGAGCTGCAGCTGTACCGGGAGTACAAGGACGTCGTCGGCATCTTCACCTATGCAGTGGAGACCGAGCGCCGCTTCTATCTGTGCAATGCGGTCGACCTGAAGGTCCGCACCGAGGGCGGCGACGTCTACTACGAGGTGTCGATGGCCGATGCCTGGGTGTGGGACATGTACCGCCCGTCCCGGTTCGTGAAGAGTGCGAAGGTGCTCACCTTCCGCGATGTGTCGATCGAGGAGATCGTGCACAGCGACTTGGAACTGCCCAAGGATGTGTCCGGTAACAGCTGAGCGTCCGGATCCGCTCGCCCGTCACTCGGGCGTGACGACCATTTCATAGCTGCAGCACAGATTCTTCAGATTCACCTCGCCTCATATACCGCATGCCGGGACAAACCGCGGCCCGTTGACCCGCCGGCGGCGAGTTGGGCTTGACATTGCCGCTCGCCAGGGGCAACGTCGGTGACCAATCGCGGAATTGACGTCTCGCTGTACCGCCTTCTTTTCATCGTCGGGCGGCGTATGGCTGATCTTTTCGGCCTGCGCGCGGAAAGCCATGAGTGCTCCGGCAGGAGTATCGAGCCGTCGAGCAGGGCGCCTGCATTCCGCGTTGTCGATTGCCGGACCAATGGTGGTATCGGAAGGAGAGACGATGGCACACGACGCCACCGGGCGCTTCGGATTGACGCCCAGGGATTGGCGAAACCTCCGGCGGGGATTGCTGTTCATCAGCCCGTGGATCGTGGGCGTTCTGGCGTTCACATTGTTTCCCCTGGTGTATTCGATCATCATCAGCCTCACCCGCTATACGGGATTCTCCAAGCCGAAGTGGTACGGCGTACACAATTACACCCGCATGTTCACCGACCCGATCGTGGGCACCTCGGCCCTCAACACGATGTGGTACGCGGTTTTCGCCGTCCCGATCGGGATTCTCATCGCCCTTGCTCTGGCACTGGCGATGAATCGGCGGGTCCGCGAGGTGTCGGTGTATCGGACGATCCTCTACATGCCGTCGCTGATCCCGCAGTTCGCGTTCTCGTTCATCTTCATCGTCTTGCTGAATCCTGGTTACGGCGTCATCAACAAGTTCCTCGGCCTCTTCGGGGTGCCGGCGCAGGACTTCCTCTCCAGTGGGGCGGGCATCAAGGGTGTCATCATCGGGATGGCCCAATTCGCGGCCGGCAATGCTGCGTTGATCTTCCTGGCCGGGCTCAACAACGTGCCCGAGACGCTGTACGACGCGGCCAAGATCGACGGCGCTGGCGCGGTGGCCCGGTTCTTCCGGATCACCATGCCGCTGCTGACGCCGGTGCTGTTGTTCAACGCGATCAACGCCGTCAATCAGGCCCTGCAGATCTTCACTCCGGGCTACATCGTGCCGAGCACCCCCGGCGGTCCGAACAACGGATCGCTGTTCTACATGCTGAATCTCTACGAGAACGCCTTCTCCTATGCCCAGCTGGGATATGCCTCGGCCCTGGCCGTCGTCTTGTTCGTGGTGGGCATCGCGATGGCGTACCTGATCTTCCGATTGTCCCGTCGCTGGGTCCACTACGGTGTGGAGGTGTGACCCATGGCAACCGCTGACGAATTCGTCGAGACCCCGCTGGCCAAGCGATCGTCGGGCACAGGGCGCAACCATGGCTGGGGAGCCCGAATATTCCTGATCATTGCCTGTCTGTTCTTCCTCGTCCCCGTCTATTGGATGTTGGTGACGTCGCTGAAGACGCCGGCCGAACTGGCCCAGAACACGGTCTCCTGGCTACCGCACACATTCGATTGGAGCAACTTCTCCCAGGCCGTCAGAGCATTTCCGTTCGGCCGGTTCTTCGTGAATTCGGTCGCGATCACCGTTCTGGTCACCCTGGGCACGATGGTGTCGAATCTCATCATCGCCTACGGATTCTCCTGCATCGAGTGGCCGGGCCGCGATGTGATGTTCTATATCGTCATTGCGACCATGTTCCTGCCGTCGGCGATCACGATCATTCCGCTGTTCGACCTGTTCGGCTGGCTGCATTGGATCAACTCCTGGCTGCCGCTGGTGGTGCCGGCCTTCTTCGGCAGCGGATTCTCCACCTTCCTGCTCCGGCAATTCCTGCTGCAACTGCCCAAGGACATCCTGGACTCGGCACGGGCCGATGGTGCGAATGAATGGCGCGTGCTGTGGACCATCGTGGCGCCGATGTCGAAGCCGGCGCTGGCGACCGTCGGCATCTTCGCCGCGCTGGCCGCCTGGAACGACTTCCTCGGACCGTTGATCTACTTGCAGGACCAGCGGCTGCAGACGCTCGCGATCGGCCTGCAATACCTGCGCCAGACCCAACCCGGCCTGATCACCGTCAATCTTCTGATGGCCGCCTCGGTGATGACGATCGTGCCGGTGATCATCCTCTTCTTCGGCTTCCAGCGATTCTTCGTCCGGGGCATCACGATGGGAAGTCTGCGATGACGGGCCTGATGGGGTTGCGCCGGATGCCGCGACGGTTGCGGTTCGGCTGTGCCGTGCTGGTATGCCTGAGCCTGGTCGTCAGTGCGCTGACCGGCTGTGCCACCCGAAGCTCGGATCCGAAGGTGATCACCTACTGGACGACGATCACCGATCCGATCACCATGAAGGCCTGGGACCAGATCATCGCCGGCTTCGAGAAGGCCAACCCCGGCTACCGGGTGAATCTGCTGCCCAAACCCACGATCGGCACCGGTGACGCGACCGACCTGATCACCGCAGTCCGCGGTCACACCGGGCCCGACGTCTACCTGGTCGACCGGTTCACCACCGCGCAGTACGCGGCGACCGGGATCCTGACCGACCTGCAGCCGTATGTGAACAAGTCGCCGGGGATGTCCTCGAACTACCTGAAATTCGCCTGGGACGAGGGTGCGTACCGGGGTGATTCGTACGGGATCCCGAACGACAGCGACAGCCGTGCGCTCTTCTACAACAAGACATTGCTGCGCAAGGCCGGCATCAACCCGGACATCCTCAGCCCGACCCACGGGCCTCCGACCGTGTCGGAACTGATGAAGCTGAATGCCAAGCTGAACAGGACCAAGAACGGTGCGTACACCCAGATCGGGCTGATCCCGTGGCTGACCCAGGGCTTCTGGTCGACGTGGACGCTGGAGAACGGGGCGACGTTCTTCGACAACAAGACCTGCTCCCTCGACCTGCTGTCGAAGCCGATCGTCGACGCGTTCACGGAGGAAGCCGCCTGGGCCAAGGAGCTGAACTACAGCAAGGTCGCCGCCTTCATCGCGACCTACCAGCCGCCGGGTGCGCCGCCGAACCAGAGCATCTTCCTGGACAGCAACGAGGCGATGTCCATCGACGGCAACTTCAGCATCGCCTCGCTCCAGCAGTACAAACCCGATCTCGACTACGGCGTCACCTATCTGCCGGTGCTGAAGAAGGGCGATCCGCCCTTCACTTGGTCCGGCGGCTTCGCCTACGTCATCCCCAAGTACGCAGCGAACCCGGACGGCGGCTGGAAGTTCATCCAGTACGCCTCGGGGCCGCAGGGCCAGAAGATCTATGCGACCGTCACCAAGCACCTGCCGACGTACAAATCCCTGCTGGACGACCCGGCGGTGACCAAGGACCAGAAATTCTTCGCCGATGCCCTGAAGTACTCCACCAGCCGTCCGCCGCTGCCGGTCAACGCCCAGATGCAGAATGCGATGAGCAATGCCGAGACCGCAGTCCTCAGCGGTGCTGCGACGCCCCGGCAGGCATTGCAATCGGTGGAGAAGCAGACCGAGCCGAACCTCGAGCAGTACTGCCCGTTCACCATCCCGAAACCGCCGACGGCCGATCGATGAGACGTTGCGGGGCCGCCATTGCCCCGGCCGGCGCCGCGGAGTTACGTGGAACACCCAAGCACTGATGTGACCAATTGATGTGACAAGGAGACAGTTCGTGTCGAATGAAACGATTCGGGTCCGGGTCTGGTCGGAGCACACCGCGCCGCGGGCGGTGTTCCCGGACGACATCAACGGTGCGGTCGCTGCCGCGCTGCTGCAGGATCCCCGACTGGAGGTCAGCACGGCGGAGCTGGTCGACCCCGATGACGGCCTGTCGGCGGCCGACCTGGAACAGACCGACGTGCTGGTGTGGTGGGGGCATCTGCTGCACCGCCGGGTCAGCGATGCCGCTGTCGAGCGGATCGTGGCCCGGGTCCGCGAAGCAGGCATGGGCTTCGTCGCGCTGCACTCGGCACACATGTCCAAGCCCTACACCGCGCTGATCGAGGACGACGGGCACCTCGGCGGTGTGGACATCAACGGCGGCAAGGAGACCATCACGGTCAAGGCTCCTGATCATCCGGTCGCCAGAGGCATCAGCGACTTCGTGATCGGGATCGAGGAGAGCTATGACGAGGACGCCGGGCTGGGCAAGCCCGACACCGTCGTCTTCCATTCCGCCTTCGACAACGGGCACGAATTCCGCTCCGGTGTCGCCTACAGCATCGGTGCCGGCCGGGCGTTCTACTTCCGGCCCGGCCACGAGGAGTACCGGACCCTGTACCAGCCCGAGGTCGCCCAGATCATCCGCAACGCCGTGTACTGGACCGCGGGAGGCAATTGATCATGGCTCAGGGGAGCGGGACGGTAGGCATCGGTCTGATCGGTGCCGGCGGTATCACTCGCGGCCATGTCCGCGGCTACAACGCGATCGGTGACCAGGTGAAGGTGGTCGCGATCGCCGACGTCGTGGAGGAGAACGCGCGGACGCGCGCCGAGGAGGTCGGTGGCGCCGACGTGCTGACGAACTACGGCGAACTGGTGAAACGCGATGACGTGGATGCTGTCGACATCTGCCTACCGCACCACCTCCATGCCGACGCGATCATCACTGCGGCCAACGCGGGGAAGTATGTGCTGTGCGAGAAGCCGCTCTGCCTGACGGTCGCCGAGGCCGACGCCGTCCGCCAAGCGGTGGAGCACAACGGCGTGACCCTGATGTGCGCGCACAACCAGCTCTTCATGCCGGCCGTCGCCAGGACCCGCGAATTGCTCGACGCAGGGACGTTCGGCGAGATCTACGAGCTGCGGACGACCGACAGCTTCCTCAGCAGGGCAACGGGTTCCGGCGGCATGACCTGGCGCTCGCGGGTGGCCACCGCCGGCGGTGGCGAGCTGATCGACACCGGCTATCACCCCACCTATCTGCTGCTGCACCTGGCTGGCAGTAGCCCGACACAGGTCGCCGCCATGGTGAGCAAACACCGCCTGACGTTCATGGAAGGCGAGGACTCCGCGCAGGTGTTGGTGCGATTCGACAACGGCGCGGTCGGTACGATCGTGACCGGCTGGGCGTACACGCCGGCACCCGGCACCGAGCGGTTCTCGATCGTGGCCGAGAAGGGCAGTCTGTCCAGCGACGGCACGACGATCGACTACCAGTTGAACGACGAGGATCCGGTCAGGATCGACCTGCCCGACGTGGACAACATGGCCGCCGAGATCGCGGACTTCGTGGCCTGCGTGCGTGACGGAAAGCGGCCGGTCAACACCGAGGACGAGGGCATCCAGGTGCTGAAGGTGATTCTCGGCGCCTACCAGTCGGCCAGGACCGGAACGATCGTCGACCTGGCGTCGCTGTAGCGCCAGCCGGTGGCGTTCGATCTGCTGCTTTTCCACAGACGGACAGCATTTCGAAGCTGCGTCCACAGATTCAGCGCGGGCTGAAACACCCGCCTGCCTCAGGCCCATTGTTGAGGGTGAGGAGGCAGAATGCAGACCACGGACGTACGCCAGGTGCTCGGTCGTCGGGGCGAGGACCTCGCGGCGGAATACCTCACCGGCTTGGGATATCGGATCGTCGACCGCAACTGGCGCTGTCGGGCGGGCGAGATCGATCTGATCGCCCGGATCGAGCAGCGGGGCCGGAGCAAGATCGTTTTCTGCGAGGTGAAGACGCGCTCCGGCCTCGGCTACGGCAGTCCGCTGGAGGCGATCACGCACGCCAAGGCGCGCCGGTTGCGCCAGTTGGCCGGCCAGTGGCTGGCAGAGACGGGTGAGCACGGCGACGACATTCGGATCGACGGCATCGGCGTCTTGATCAAACCGGGGACGCGGCCCCAGATCGATCATGTGCAGGGGATCGACGGATGACGCTGGCAGTCGCCCATTCTGTGGCCCTGGTCGGTCTCGAGGGTCGGATCGTGGAGATCGAGGTGCATCTGGGAGCCGGGGTGCCGCGCACGGTGCTGGTCGGCCTGCCCGACACGGCGCTGTACGAGTCGCGGGATCGTTGCCGGGCGGCGATCGGCAGCTGTGGACTGACCTGGCCGAGCAAGCTGGTGACCATCAACCTCTCTCCGGCCAGCCTGCCGAAGGCCGGCTCTCACTACGATCTGGGAATTGTCGCTGCGACGCTGGCCGCGGATGAGATCTTCCCGACGCAGGAACTCCGCGACACGGTCTTCATGGGCGAGTTGGGACTCGACGGCAGGATCCATCCGGTTCGCGGCCTCCTGCCTGCGCTGCTGACGGCGAGCCAGGAGCGCTACCGGCGGGCGATCGTGCCGAAGGCACAGGCCGGCGAGGCGTCCCTGGTCGAGGATCTGGAGATCTTCGGAATCGCCTCCCTGGCCCAGCTGATCGCGTTCTTCAAGGACGAGCCGATCCCTGATGATCCACCCGGTGACGGTCCTGACCACGACCGTCGGCCGGTGGTGGACCGGCGCAAGCTCGATCTTTCCGAGGTGGCCGGGCAACTGGAGGCGAAGTGGGCACTCGAAGTCGCCGCCGCCGGTCGCCACCATCTCCTGTTCACCGGGCCGCCAGGGGTCGGCAAGACGATGCTGGCGGAGCGGCTGCCGGGTCTGTTGCCCGATCTCAGTCTGGCCGAGGCACTCGAGGTTTCGGCGATTCATTCGCTGGCCGGTTTCACCCTGGAGGACGGATTGATCACCAGGCCGCCGTATTCCGCGCCGCATCACTCGGCTTCGGTTCCGAGCATGGTCGGTGGCGGCAGCCGGGTGGCTCGTCCCGGTGCAATCTCCCGGGCGCACCGCGGCGTGCTGTTCCTCGATGAGGCACCCGAATTCGGTTCCAGAGTGCTGGAGTCGCTGCGGACTCCGCTGGAATCGGGGCAGGTGACGATCGGCCGGAGCGAGAGTGAGGCCCGTTATCCAGCGCGCTTCCAGTTGGTGCTGGCGGCCAATCCCTGTCCGTGCGGCAATGCCGGCACGGTCGGGGCGCTGTGCGAGTGCACCCCGATGGCAGTACGCCGCTACGGGGAGAAGCTCAGTGGTCCGATCCGGGATCGGATCGACCTGGTCCAGCCGATGCTGCCGATGCGCAAGAGCTACCTGGCCGACGCCCTCGCCCGAGCCGAGCCCACTGCCGTCGTCGCCGCCCGGGTGGCCGAGGCCCAGGCCCGGCAGCGGTATCGGCTGGCCGGCACCGGGTGGCAGTCCAACAGCGAGGTGTCCGGTTCCTACTTGAGACGTCGGCTGCCATTGCCGGACAGCGTCGAGATGCTGGACCGGGCCGTTGCCTCGGGTTCGGTCAGCCCACGCGGTGTGGACAAGACGCTGCGGATCGCGTGGACCATCGCCGACCTCTCCGGATTGCCGCGCCCTGGCCAGGACGAGTTGTCGATCGCGCTGGCCATGCGCCAGGGCGAGCAGGGGACACGAATCGGGGTGAAGGCAGGATGATCACCGGATCGAGCGATGATCTTGCCCAGGTGCTGCCGCTGGAGCTGCCTCGGACCGAGCCGCGTCCGATCGCTCGAGCGGCGGATATGGCAACCGATCCCGGCCTTGATTCCGGCGTGAACCCGGGCATCGCTCGCAGGATGGACACGGAAACGGATCGAAGCCCCGAACGGCGAGCCCGGATGGCGTTGAGTTGTATCGCTGAACCGGGTGATCCCGCTCTCGCGGTCGAGGTCGGCCGGATCGGCGCGGTGGAGATGCTGCGGTCCGTCCTGGCCGGCGACCACGGCCCGGCGCTGGCCGAACGGGCCGACCGCCTCGACCTGTCCGATTACCAGGCGGCGATCTCAGCAGGCCGGTTCCGGTTCGTGATTCCCGGTGATTCCGAGTGGCCGGAACGCCTGTCCGACCTGTCCGCCGGCGAGTCGATCCAACGACGCGGCGGCGCGCCCTACGGACTCTGGGTCCGCGGGCCAGGGGATCTGGCGGCGCTTGCGCGGCGGTCGGTGGCGATCGTCGGCGCCCGCGCCTCGTCGCAGTACGGAGACATGGTCGCCAGGGATCTCGGCTGTGAGCTGGCCGGGTCGGGCTGGACGGTGGTCTCGGGCGGGGCGTTCGGTATCGACGCCGCCGCGCACCGGGGTGCTTTGTCCGCGCCGGGCCCGACGATCGCGGTATTGGCGTGCGGCGTCGATACCGCTTACCCGGCCGGGAATCACGCACTGTTCCAGGCGATCGCAACTGATCATCTACTGATCTCCGAACTGCCGCCGGGCGCACACCCGACCCGGGTCCGCTTCCTGGCACGCAATCGCGTGATCGCCGCCCTCGCGGTCGGCACGATCGTCGTCGAGGCTGCCATCCGGTCCGGCGCAAGGAATACGGCCAACTGGGCTGGGCTGTGCAACCGGCAGCTGATGGCCGTTCCGGGCTCGATCCATTCAGCGTTGTCGGTGACCCCGCACCTGCTGATCCGCGAGGGACAGGCAGCCATGATCACCAACTCGGCCCAGGCGCGGGAGACGCTGGCTGCGATGGGCGAGGAGCTGGCCCCGGTGCCGAGCGGCCCGACACGGGTGACCGACGGTCTGGACGAGACCAGGCTCGCGGTGTTCGAGGCGGTGCCGCGGCGACGCTATAAGACGGCGGGCGAGATCGCTCTGGCCGCAGATGTCACGATGCCGCGTTGTCTGGCCGAGTTGGGTGCGCTGGCCGATGCAGGTCTTGTACAGTCCGGCCCGAACGGCTGGCGGCTGCACGACCGGCTGGCCGGCAGCCGATGAGCAGCCCGATAAGCAATCAGGCCCGGGCTGAGCGGAGCGAGTCGAGCAGGGTCGCCACCTGGATTGCGGGATCGGCGCCTCGGGTCAGACCGGAGCCGAGGCCGACGGCCACCGCACCCGCACGGATCCACTCGGCGGCGTCCTGGGCGGCGATGCCGCCGGTCGGGACACAACGCAATTGGGGCAGCGCCGCCAGCACGTCGGACAGCGTCGTCGGCGCCCACTGGGAGGCCGGGAACACCTTGACGAAATCCGCACCCAGGGTCTGGGCGTGCAGCATCTCGGTCGGCGTCGCCGTACCGATCACCGTCGCCACCGCATACCGGCGGCCGACCTCGATGACGCCCTCGACGATCGTCGGCGTCACCAGCAGCCGGGCACCGGCCAGGACCGCAAGCCGGGCACTCGCGGCGTCCAGGACGGTGCCCGCGCCGAGCACGGCACCATCGGGCACGGCGGTGGCGAGTTCACTGATCGCCTCCAGCCCGCCCGGCGTGGTCAGCGCAACCTCGACCGCCCTGACGCCGGCATCCCACAGCTGACGGGCGAGCTCCACGGCGTGCGTGGCTGAGTCGGTGCGGACGATCCCGATCACGCCGCTGTCGGCGATCAGGCGGCTGACCTCGGCGGCATCGGGCTGGTTCGACGTCATGATCATCTTTGGCTTCCGGTGATCGATGGGATGGGCGATGGGCGATGTGGTGGGGAATGATCTGGTCAGCGGATGATGTCCGAGCCACCGGCCAGCACCTGGTCGAGCAGCTGACGGGTCGGCAGTCCTGCGCAGTCGCCGCGGACCGCGACGACCATCGAGGCGACCACGGCACCCGTCCGGAGACGGGTCTGCGAGTCCTCCCGGGTCGGCGCGTCGGCCCCATCGAGCCAGGCCGAGATCCAGCCGGCGTTGAAGGCGTCACCGGCGCCGACCGGATCGACCAGCGGCACCGTCCGGATGCCTGCGTGGACGACTTCGCCGGAGCCGGGCAGGTACTCGGACGATCCTTCGCCGCCGTCCTTGACGATCACGCTGGTGACGCCGAGGTCGGTGTACCACCGGCCCGGATCGACACCGGGAGCGATCAGCTCGGCCTCGTCCCGCCCGGTGAATACGATGTCGGCGTAGGTCGCCAGCTGCTTGACGATCACCTGCCAGCGGGCCGGGTCGGCGAGCCGCAGCCGGATGTTGGGATCGAACGAGACGGCCGCGCCGGCCTCCTTGGCGACCGCCATGGCCTGTTCGGTGGCGGCGAGCGCGGATTCGGAGAGCGCAGCCGTGATACCGGTGACGTGCAGCAGGCGGGTGTCCTCGAGCAGTCCGGTGGGGAGGTTGTCAGGGGCAAGCGCCGTCGCGGCACTGCCGGATCTGCGGTATTCGACGGTGATCGGGCGACCCCGGGGGCTGTCGCGGATCAACAGCCCGGTCGGCCGTTGCGGATCATCGCTCAGGCCGCTGACGTCGATCCCTTCGGCCCGCAGCGTCTGCCGGATCCGTTCGCCGAAGCTGTCGGCCCCGACCCGCCCGAAGTAGGCGACCCGGTGTCCCAGCCGGGCCAGCCCGGTGGCCAGATTGCTCTCCGCACCGGCCAGGGCGTAGTCGAAGCGCTGCGCGATCGGCAGTGGCAGGTCGTCGGTGGCCAGCAGCAGCACCATCGGCTCGCCGAAGGTCACGACGTCGTACCTGTGGCTCTCGTCTGTCACCCCGCCATCTTCCCAGGTCGGGTCTGCCCCGGGGCGAACAGGCCCGCTCGGCCGGTCCCGCGATCAACCCTGGAGCAGGAACTTCTTCAACAGCGGGCCGGCCGTCCCGGCCCCGGTGTCCCCGTCGTTGACGAAGACCGCGACAGCAAGATCACCACGGGCGCCGACCATCCATGCATGGGTCTTCGGCGGCGTGTCGGTGCCGTACTCGGCGGTGCCCGTCTTGGCGATCACGGTCGGCGGCTGCAGTGATTGCAGTCCCGAACCGGTGCCCTCGGTCACCACGCTGTGCATCAGCGACCGGAGCTGCGCGGCCTCCGACGACGTCAGCGGAGCTCCCTTGGACTTCACCGTCGGACCGCCCTCGACCAGGCTCGGTATTACCGTGTGACCGGCCTGCACAGACGCCGCGACTGTCGCCATCGACAGCGGAGAGCCGAGCACCTTGCCCTGCCCGATCATCTCGGCGGCCCGCTCGGTCTGCGAGGCGGGCTTGGGGATCGACCCGAAGTAGGCCGGGAAACCGACGTCGTAGTCGGTGCCGAAGCCCAGCGACGCACCGGCCGCGTTGAGATCGTCGGAGTCCACCTTCTCCCGCTGCCCGATGAAGGCGGTGTTGCAGGAGTTGGCGAACGCCGTACGGAAGCTGATGTCACCGACCGCGGAGCTCGGATAATCCAGGTCGTTCTTGAATTTCCTACCGTCGACGGTTGTCGTGGCAGGACAGGCCATGGTGTCGTCGGGCTTGACGCCCTTGCGGATCAGGGCCAGCGAATCGATGATCTTGAAGGTGGAGCCTGGCGGATACTGGCCGTAGGTCGCCAGATCCTGGCCGTCGGCCTGGTCGTTAACGGCGGCGGCGACCACCTGGCCGGTCGACGGCTTGATGGCCACCAGCGCGCTGGCGGGGCCGGAGGCGGACAGGATGTCCTCGGCCGTGGATTGCAGCTGCGGGTCGAGGCTGATCTTGAGATCCTTGCCGGCAACCGCCTTCTGGTGGAACAGCACCTTGGTGGGTGCCGCTGACGGGCTCGCACTCGACCCGGCGCTGGGAGACGGCGAGGCAGAGGCGCTCGGCGCCGAGGATGAACTCGAGGATGAACTCGCCGTCGACGCCGGCTCGATGCTGACCGAGATGTCCGGCGTGCCGCTGAGCTGCTTGTCGTAGCGCAACTCCAGCCCGCTCAGGCCGACTTGGTCGCCCGCCGCGATCGTGCCCTTGGACTTGTCGATGATCTCCTTGGTCGCCTCGCCGACCGTGCCGAGGATCGGGGCGGCGAAGTCCTTGCTCGGGCCGAGCATCTGGTGGCCTTCCAACATCGCCGCGCCCTTGATCTTGGCGATCTTGGACTTGGCGGGGATCTGCGGATCGTCCTTGCGGAAGACGATCGCCGGCACGAATGCCTTGGCCCCGGAGGCCTTGACCAGACTCACGTAGTTCTTGCTGTTGATGTCGAGCAGGTCGGCCAGTTCGGCGGCCGACTTCGTCGCCTGGGTCGCCGAGACCCGCGTCTTGTCGATCCCGACGCGCTCGACGATGCGCAGGGTGACCAGCGGCTTTCCGTCGTCGCCGAGGATGTCGCCGCGGTCGGCCTGGGTGTGGGTCAGCTCCAAGCCGGATCGGTCGGTCAGGTCGGGCTCGACCAGCGAGGACGCCCAGACCGGCTCCCAGGTCTTGCCGCTCTTGGCGAATTTCGCCGTGACGTCGTAGGTCCACGGCTTCACCGCTCCGGGTAACTGCCAGCTCATCGCGATCGTGCTGCTGGACTGGTCGCCCTTGACCGTCGGGTCGCCGCTGACCTTGGCCGTCAGCTTGGCCGAGCCCAGAGGCTCGATCAGGCTCTTGAAGTGGTCGGCCGCACCGATCGCGCCGCCGGAGAAGGCGATCGTCGACAGGTCCTTGGCCGACAGTGCCGCCGCGAGCTTGGTGGCGGCGTCAGCGGCACCCGTGGTGTCGGCCCTGCCGGGCAGATTGATCTTGCCATCCTTGCCGGTGCAGCCGGCGACGACCAGCGGGATCAGCACCGGTACCAGCACCCTCGCCAGCAGGCGGGAACGGCGGCGGATTCGGTGGGACGGCGACATCGGGCTCTGTTCGCGGGTCACGAAGTGACATACATACCAGCGATCACGGGCCGGACCGGACTCCAGGTGGCATCTCGATGCGGGATCGTTGCACCACTCGGTCCGGACGCGGCGTGGTGCCGCCCGAGCCGCGACACCAGAGTTCAACTCGGAAGCGGATCGACCGCAATGGCTTCTAGCGTCGAGCGAGAAATCGATCAGGGAGGTTGTGATGGACCGAGCAAGCGCAGCCGATGCGACGTTCGCGGCGGCGGGCGGCGCCGGCTGGCGGGTGATCGGGGACCACGCCGCCGCCTGGTTCGAGACCGGCTCGTACGCGACCGGGGCCGCGCTGATCGCCCGGATCGCGGCGTCGATCCCGGCGGCAGAGTTGCCGGAATTCGATCTCCGGCCGCGGGGTCTGCGGGTGCGCGTCAGGCCGGACCCGGACCGGGCCACCACGATCTCGGCAACCGCGGCAGCGCTCGGGCTCCGGACCGATCCGGCGGCCCTGGCTGAGCTGGGCCTGGTCATCCAGACCGGCGACGCTGAGGATTCCGGCGGCCGTCAGGGAGTCCGGACGTTCTGGCGGCAGGTGCTCGCTTACCGGCAGTCGGTGGGCGGAGGACTGGCCGATCCGCTGCACCGCGATCCGCCGGTACGGTTCACCCGACTGGACGTGCCGCGACCGCTGCGGAACCGACTGCACCTGGACGTCGGCCGGCCGGCCGCTGCGGTCGATGCGATCCGCACCGCGGTCGGTCAGCAGCCGCACGGACCCTTCCAGGTGGCGCTCGACGATCCGGACGGCAACGAGGTCGATCTCTGTCCCGGCGGCCCGTTGTCGACCGAGCCCGGGACCGACGACTGGCAGGCGATGTTCAGTGCACTGGCGTTCTATCCGGCAGCGACAGGTGCGGCGGTCCAGCTGCTGACCGAGGTCGCAGGGATCGCCGACGCGGCTGGCCTGCCGCTATCGGTGGATCTGCGTCCCGATGGCGTCCTGATCGACAGCGGCAAGGACCAGTGGGAGACCGCCACCGGAGCGGATCCGGCCTTCGTCGCGCTCGCGATGCGCATCCAGCAGGCCGCCGCGGAACTCGGTCTGGCTAGCGATCCGGCGCCGTACCGCTTCATCCAGATCGGGATCGACGTGGCCGACATCCCGGCGGCCCGCGAGTTCTGGCGCTCGGTGCTCGGCTACCGGAATGATCCCCGGCCGTGGGTGACCGACATCTACGATCCGCGCCGGCTCAATCCGGTGATCTTCTTCCAGGATCTGGACACCTCAGACGCGGACCGCGTCCTGCAGCGCAACCGCCTGCACCTCGAGGTGTCGATCCCCGCCGAGCAGCTCGACACGCTGCTCGCCACCGGCCTGGCCGCAGGCGGCCGCCGTCTCGATCCCGGTGCCGTGGACGTGCCCCGGCGTGGGCTCGCCGATCCCGAGGGCAACGAGCTGTGGCTGCTCGGATACTGACCTGACAGGTGGTTGACAGGTGCCTCTAGGACGACGGTTCGGCCAGCAGGTCGGCGTACTGGCTGTGCTCGACCAGGAAGTGTTGGGTGTAGCTGCAGACCGGGACCAGCGACAGGCTACGTGCCCGGACGTCGTCGAGGGCGTAGGTCGTCAGCTTGCCGGCCAGTCCGCGACCCTGGTAGGCCGGATCGGTCTCGGTATGCAGGAACACCACCGTGCCGGGCCGTTCGTCGTAGTCGATCAGGCCGACCACGACGCCGTCCAGAGTTGCCGTGTAGCGCCTGCCCGCTGTATCCCGGGCCAGTGCCGGCTCGCCGTCGCCGATGATCTGATCGCTCATGATCGACTTCCTTCCGTCACTCGGCTGATCAAACGCGCGCGGATCTCGGGCCATTCCCCGACCAGCATGGAGAACTGCACGGTGTCGCGCCAGCTGCCGTCCCGGCGGATCTTGTGGTGCCGCAACACACCCTCGCGCTGTGCGCCGAGCCGGGCGATCGCCTCCTGCGACCTGGTGTTGCGGATGTCGGTGTGCCAGACCACCCGCTCGGCGCCGAGCCGGTCGAACGCGCGACTGAGCATGACCAACTTGGACGTGCTGTTCAGCCAGGTCCGCCACCACGGATGGGCGATCCAGGTGTGGCCGATGGCCAGGGCGCGGAGGGCGGGATTGATCTCGTAGAAGGACGTCGTGCCGGCGAATTCGCCGGTTGCGGCGACGATCTGGGCGTACGGCACTTGGTCCTCGGTGGCGTTCAGCCTGTCGATGGTCGCGAGCGCGTCGTCGATCGACTTCGGTGGGTAGTACCCGAGGTGCTCGAAGACTTGTTCCCCGTGATCACCGGCTGCCGTCAGGAAGGCTGCCGCGTGGTGGCGGGTCAGCGGCTCCAACCGGAGCCGGGCATCGGGGCCGATCAGGCCGGCGTCGGACAGGACCGGGGCGGAGAACCAGTTTTCGGCCACCCGGAAATCCTCCCATGCCGGGGCAACGTGATTCTGTCCCGTTAAGGCCCGTCCTGTTCTGTACGGCGATCAGGGGCGCCGGCCGACCGCGAAGATCCGGCGGAAGCCGAGCACGGTGCCGAAATCCTGGCGCGGGTAGGCCGCCCGCACCCGTTCCTTGTACTCGCGGACGAAGATCTCCCGCTCCGCATCCGGAAGCGCTTGCAGGTACGGCCGCGCCCCGGTGCCGGCCACCCAGTCGTAGACCGGGTCGTCGCCCGGCAGCACGTGCAGATAGGTGGTCTCCCAGGCGTCGGTCTCCAGCCCCAGCTGCGAGAGCTGGGTCAGGTACTCGGCCGCCGGCGGCATGATCCGGCGGTTGATCGCGCCGGTCCACTGGGCGAACCGCGGATCCTGCCCGAGCTCGTGCAACAGCACGTGGCTGGGGGAGGTCTGGTTGCCCGGCACCTGGAAGGCCAACCAGCCGCCGGGGGCCAGCGCCTCGACCAGTCGCGGCAGCACCTCGCGATGGTCGTCGACCCACTGCAGCATGGCGTTGCTGATGATCACGTCGACGGGTTCATCGGGGGCGAAGTCGTGGACGTCCTGGTGGACGAACCGCAGTCGAGGGCCTTCGTACCGGCGGGCGGCGTCGATCATCGGCTCCGACGAGTCGAACCCGGTCACCTGCGCCGACGGCCAGCGCTCGACCAGGGTGGCTGTCAGCTGGCCCGGCCCACAGCCGAGATCGACCACGGTGCGAGGCTGCTCGGCGCCGATCCGGGCGGTCAGGTCGAAGAACGGCCGGGACCGCTCATCGGAGTAGCGCAGGTAATGTCCGGGGTCCCACTGGGGCATGGTCGACTCTCCTCCAAGTATCTTGATATCAAGATATATCACCGTCACGCGACATCGGCGTGGACCCCTTCGGCGCGTGACAGCCGCCGTTTTGCGCAAGGACGACCTACTATGAATCACGCTCGCCGCCGACCGGGCGGCGGCGAAGCAGCGTCTGCAGAGGAGTATTGGCGTGCAGGACTTCGACGGATCGTCCGCGTCGGCGGTTGCCGAGCCAGGACGTACGACCGATGCCCGCGGCCGGACCCGGATCCTGGTCGTGGACGACGATGCGGCGCTGGCGGAGATGTTGTCGATCGTGCTGCGCAACGAGGGCTTCGACCCGGTCTGGTGTGCCAACGGCGACAAGGCGTTGGCAACCTTCCACGAGGCCCGCCCCGATCTGGTGCTGCTGGACCTGATGCTGCCCGGCCGCGACGGCGTCGATGTCTGCCGCGATCTGCGCGCCGAATCCGGCGTACCGATCATCATGTTGACCGCCAAATCGGACACCATCGACGTCGTCAACGGGCTCGAGGCGGGCGCCGACGACTACGTCGCCAAGCCGTTCAAGGCCAAGGAACTGGTCGCGCGGATCCGGACCCGGTTGCGCCGCACGCCGGAGGACGCCGACGTCGAGTCGCTGCGGATCGGCGACCTGGTGATCAGCGTCGACGGGCACAGCGTCAAGCGCAACGGCCAGCCGATCCAGCTGACGCCGCTGGAATTCGATCTGTTGCTCGCGCTCGCGCGCCGGCCGTGGCAGGTCTTCAGCCGCGAGGTGCTGCTGGAGCAGGTCTGGGGCTACCGGCACGCCGCGGACACCCGACTGGTCAACGTCCATGTGCAACGGCTGCGTTCGAAGATCGAGAAGGATCCGGAGCACCCCGAGATTGTCATCACCGTGCGTGGTATCGGCTACAAGGCCGGCGAGACGACGTCCTGATCTCGGACGCGCACAGAACTGCTGTGACTGATGGCCCATTGTGACTGACGGCCCCGATGTGACTGATCATCTGGAACTGCTGATCGACCCGCTGCAACCCCGACACCGGTGGTGGCGGCTTCCGGTCGACGCTTGGCAGCGGTCGTTGCCGCTGCGGGTCGTCTCGACGACCTTCGTCGCGTCGGTGATCGTGATGGTGCTGGGCGGGATCCTGCTCATGCAGCAGGCGGCGATCGGCGTCCTCAACGCCAAGGACCAGGCGGCCAACGGGCAGGCGAATTTCGCGGTCCGGACCGCGCAGGCCCAACTCGACGCGCTCAACATCGACAGCGATACCAACATCAACGACACGCTGGCCGGCATCCTCACCGACATCTCGGACAAGAGCGGCAGCACCGGCGGTTACTACGTGATCGTGGAGTCGCAGCTGGGCACCCAGAAGTCCAGCAATGACATTTCCGAGACGAGCGTCCCGCAGAATCTGCGCCAGTGGGTGCAGGCTCGGCCCAACGACACCAGGCTGTGGAAGGCACCGACCGAGGTGCGCACGCTGAGTGGGCAGAACGTGCCCGGCGAGGCGTTCGGCACCACCCTCCAGGTGCCCGGCACCGAGGGCTATCAGGTGTACGTGATCTTCCCGATGGAGCAGGAGGCGGAGACCCTCCGGTCGCTGCAGCAGGCGGTGGTGATCACCGGAGCGGTGCTGATCTTCCTGCTGACCTTCATCGCCGGGCTGGTCGCCCGCCAGGTCGTGTCTCCGATCCGGGCCGCCCGCCGCGCCGCCGAACGGCTGGCCTCGGGCAACCTCGAGGATCGGATGACCGTACGCGGCAAAGATGATCTTGCCCGGCTGGCCCTGTCGATGAACTACATGGCGTCGGAGCTGCAGAAGCAGATCACCCAGCTGGAGGAGTTGTCCCGGGTCCAGCAGCGCTTCGTCACCGATGTCTCGCACGAATTGCGGACGCCGCTGACGACGGTCCGGATGGCTGCCGAGATGTTGTACGAGGCCCGCGAGGACTTCGACCCGGTCGCTGCCCGCTCGGCGGAGCTGCTGCAGGTCGAACTCGATCGCTTCGAGTCGCTGTTGACCGACCTGCTGGAGATCTCCCGGTTCGACGCCGGCGCGGCCGTACTGGCGCCCGCCCAGACCGACATCAACGACCTGGTCGACCGGGTGCTGGGAGGTACGGCATCACTGGCGGCCTCGTCCAACACCGAGATCCGGGTGCATTCACCCGGCGAGATCACCGCGGAGATCGACAGCCGCCGGATCGAGCGCGTGCTGCGCAATCTGGTGGTCAACGCGATCGAGCACGGTGAGTCGCGGCCGATCGACATCCTGCTGGCCAGTGACGAGGATGCGGTCGCGATCGCCGTCCGTGATCATGGCGTCGGGTTCGAGGCGGCCCAGGCAAAGCAGGTGTTCCACCGGTTCTGGCGCGCCGACCCGTCGCGGGAGCGCCGGATCGGCGGTACCGGACTCGGCCTGTCGATCTCGATGGAGGACACCCGGCTGCACGGCGGCTGGCTGAACGCCTGGGGCCGGCCGGGCCGTGGCGCACAATTCCGGGTCACGCTGCCGCGACGAGCCGGTGCGATCCTGCAGCAGTCACCGCTGCCGCTGGTACCGCGGGATCTGATCTCGCCGCTGCCGCTGCCTCCCGCTGACGAACAGCCCGGCCTGCCGCCCGCTCCCCCCGAACAGGGTTCCCAACTGCACGACCATGATCATGATCTTGCCGGCAGCGCGATCGGCAATGAAGCCGAGGATCTCCGATGACCGCGCGGCTGATCGGTCGCCGGCCCGGCCGAGTGGTGCTGCTGGTCGGGTCCCTGATCACCGCCCTGCTGCTCGCCGGCTGCGTCTCGGTGCCCACCAGCGGCAGCGTCGAACAGGCCGATTCGGGCACCCGGCAAGGAAATTCCCGACCCGAGGTGGTGCCCAAGCCCCCGGTCCAGAACGCCTCTCCGCGGGTGATCATCGACGGCTTCCTGCTGGCGATGAGCCGCTATCAGCCGGGCTACCAGATCGCCAAGCAGTTCCTGACCACCAGCGCCCGTGCGCACTGGCGTCCCGAAGACAAGATCACGATCTACAACAACCCGAAGTACGACAGCACCCAGACCAATGTCGTGCTCTCCATGAGCAAGGTCGGCCAGGTCGGTGCCGACGGCAGTTTCAACGCCACCTCCGGTCCGCTGACCCAGGACTTCGCGATGCAGAAGGACGCCAAGGGCCAGTGGCGGATCAGCAACCCGCCGGACGGGCTGCTGATCAGCGACACCAGCTTCAGCGCGACCTACACCTCGTACAACCTGTATTTCTTCGACCCGCAGTTCCGCACCCTGGTACCTGACCCGATCTACCTGCCGATCGACGGCCAGACCGCGAGCGCATTGCTGCAGGCGTTGCTCCGCGGCCCGACCGACGCCCTACGGCCGGCAGTGGCGACAGCCTTCCCGCGGACGTCGTTGAACAGCGTCCCGGTGGTCGACGGCATCGCTCAGATCTCGCTCGGCAGACAGGCCGCCTCGCTCAAGGACGAGCAGTTGTCCCAGATGTCGGCGCAGATCGCCTGGACGCTCGGCCAGATCGACGACTCGACTCCCAAGGGCTTCCGGCTGACCGCCAACGGCAGCATGCTGCAAGTGCCGGGCCAGATCGGCAAGGGCGACAGCGCCTACGTCCCGATCGGCTATGGCGCCCAGTTCGGCCCGATCCCGGAACGCACCAGCGACGACCTGCTCGCGGTCCAGGACAAAGCCGTGGTCACGGTGCGGGCTGACGGTTCCCAGACCACGCCACTGGCCGGGGCACTCGGCCGGAAGGGCCCCAGCATCGACTCCCTGGCCGTCGCCGGCGATGCCAAGACGGTCGCCGTGGTCACTGACAACCAACACCTGCTGCGCAGCCAGTCGGCCGGCGCGAACAGCACCCGGACGCTGCTCTACAACCAGCAGTCGCTGCTGCGCCCCGACTACACCCGCTTCAACGAGCTCTGGGCGGTCAGCGGCTCGCCGGAACACCAGGTGGTACGGGTCTTCCGCGGCAACAGCACCAAGCCGACCATCGTGCCCGCGCCCTGGCTCGCCAAGGAGCGGCTGGTGAATTTCCAGATCTCGCCGGACGGCACCCGGATGGCGGTGATCGCCCAGGTCGGTGACCACGATGTGCTGGCGATCGCGCCGATCATCCGGGGTGACACCGTCCGGCTGGGTGACCTGCACGTCATCGACCTCGCCGACAGCGACTCCACCCAGGTCCAGCAACTGGCTGATCTGGGCTGGATCTCCGCGACCCGGTTGCTGATCCTCGGCGCCGCCTCCGAAGGCGCAAGCTTCGAGCCGTACGGGGTGGAGATCGACGGCTCCCAGTTCGAGCGGGTCGGCACCTCCGACAACTGGGGTGCGACGTCGCTGGCCACCTCGGTCGACCGCAGCGGCGCCTACCACGCCGTCGTGTCCGGCAGGAATGCGAAGTCGTGGCTCTACCGCAGCGGCGACCAGTGGAGCCTGTTGCCGGGCAGTCTGTCCAGCGCCGCCTATCCCGGCTAGCCCGTTGGCGGCGGCGTGCGAGCCTGCCGAGACCGGCCAGCACGCTGACCCGAACTTGTCCACAGGCTGCGCCGGTCACGCTGCATCAGGGGCTGGTCGCGCGCCATAGTGGGCCGATGGACCACGGCGGACGAGTCGAGCGTGCGTTCTCGGTTGCCGGCGACCTGTTGCTCGGCGCCGCCTGTCCGGGCTGCGGGCGGGCGGCGGTCGGGCTGTGCCCGGGGTGCCGTGCGTTGTTGGCGGAGCCGGAGCCGTCCGTCACCAGGCCGGAACCGTGTCCGGCCGGATTTCCGCCGACGGTGGCCGGCGGCCCGTACGACGAGCTGCTGCGGAATCTGATCTCGGCCCACAAGGAGCGCCAGGCCTGGCTGTTGACGCCGGCACTGGGCCGGCGGCTGGCCAGATCGCTCGCACCGCTGGTGGACCTGGCCGGGCCCGGACAGGTACGGCTGGTGCCGGTGCCGTCCTCCACAGCGGCCGTACGCTCCCGGGGACGAGACGCGACCGGTGCGATCGCACACGCGGCGGCAGCTCGGCTCAACCGGGAGCGGCGGGGCCACCCGATCCGGGTCGTCCGACTGCTGCGGCCGGTGCGCCGGCTGGCCGACCAGTCCGACCTGACCGAGACCGAACGACACACCAATCTCGCCGGCGCCTATGCCGTGCGCCGGGCCGGGTCCGCCGATGCAGCCGCACGGCTGATTGTCGTGGACGACCTGGTCACCACCGGATCGAGTCTGACCGAGGCCGCCCGGGCGCTCAGCGTCGCGGGACTGGACGTCGTCGGAGCGGCGGTGATCGCGGCGACAGTACGCCACAGCGGCCCGCGGACAGCCGCGCGGCTCAGCGACCGGTAGCGACCTCCGCGCCGGACCTGCGATGCAGTCCGAATCCGCCCTCGAGCACGGGGTAGAGCATGATCACGGCCAGGATGGCGAACGCGATCCGATAAGGGCCCTCGGGGCCGACATGCGGATGGGTGACCGCCAGGATGCCGTCCGCGCCCCGCAACGCCAGGGCGCCGAAGGCGACACCGAGGCCGGCGGCGATCTGGCCGATGGTCGACGACAGGGTGTTGGCCTCCGACATCTGCGGGACCGGGATGTCGGCGAACTGCAGCGAGTTGTAGCCGCTGAAGCCGATCGAGCGGAACATGCCGCTGGCGAAGAGCAGCAGCACCATTACCCAGACCGGCGACTGCGGGGTGAGCATCGCGCAGCCGGCGAAGACGACGCCGCCGAGCAGCGAACTGCCGACCACGATGGTCTTGAAACCGAATCGACGGATCAGCGGGCTGGTGGCGGGCTTGATCAGCACGTTTCCGGCGAACAGCGCCATCACCATCAGGCCCGCCCGGGCCGCGCTCCAGCCGTAGCCGATCTGGAACATCAGGGGCAGCAGGAACGGTGCGGCCGAGATCACCAGCCGGTACACCATGCCGCTGGCGTTGACCACCCGGAATGTCGGTACCCGCATCGCGCCGAGGTCGAGCAGTGGATGCTCCCGGCGTTTCAGGCCGCGCCAGAAGGCGATGCCCAGGACCACGGCCAGCACCAGCAGGGCAGCGGTCAGCAGCCAGTTGGTCGACCGGTCGCCGCCGCCGATCTGCTCCAGGCCGAGCAACAGTGCGGCCAGCGAGCCGCCGCACAACACGAATCCGATCCAGTCCAGCCGGGGCACGGTCGGGACCGGCGGGTCGGTGACCAGGATCCAGGCGGCGATGAAACAGCCGATGCCGATCGGAATGTTGATCAGGAAGATCCAGTGCCAGGATGCGTAGCTGGCCAGCCAGCCGCCCAGCGTCGGCGCGATCACCGGCGCCAGCAGCGCCGGCCAGGTGAGATAGGCGGTGGCCGCCAGCAGATTGCGCTTGGAGGTGTTCCGCAGCACGACCAGCCGTCCGACCGGAACCATCATCGAGCCGCCGATGCCCTGGACGACCCGGACCAGGCACAGCACGGCCAGATTCGGGCTCATCGCACACAACGCCGAGGACAGGGTGAAGATCGCGATCGCGAGCATGAAGACCCGCCGGGCCCCGAAGCGGTCGGTCAGCCAGCCGGAGACCGGGATGCCGACGGCCAGTGTGATCAGGTAGCTGGTCATGGCGGCGTTGATCGCCACCGGCTGGGTGCCGAGGTCGCGGGCGATCGCCGGCGCCGCGGTGGCGATGATGGTGCCGTCCAGGTTCTCCATGAAGAAGGTGATCGCCGCCAGCACCGCCAGCGGCCGGTTCAGGCCGGAGTCGGCACCGGCCCCCGGCGCACCGCCGGAAGCAGGGTCCGGCTGCGCGCCCGACGGCGCGTCCTGGCGGGCTGAGGTCACCCGGCCAGGCTATTGGTCGGCTGTCAGGCTGTTGTCTGCGGGGTCGGGCGATCACCAGGCCATCATCAGGCGATCATCGGGCGATCAGATGCCGAAGAACCCTGGAAAACGGGCCGGGACAGGGCTACCGTCTGGTTATGGCGAAGGAAGCCATCAGGTCGCACACACCACCGGGTGCGCAAGAAGAACGGGCCGCAGCTCCGTACGGAGCGTGCGGCCTTTTGCGTTCTTGGACAGTGGGTAACGCCTGCCTCCCAGAAGATCATGTTCCCCGGCACCCCGGGGACCGTTTGCAGTTGGAGGTTTGACATGGACGTTGTCGTCAAGAGCCGACATTGTGCACTGCCCGAGCAGTTCCGCAGTTACGTGGATGACAAGATCAACAGGCTGGAGAAGCTCAACGGCCGGGTGATCCGCGTCGATGTCGAAGTGTCAGTGGAACACAACAGACGACAACTTGATCATGGAAGCCGGGTGGAGATCACCCTGCACACCAAGGGCCCTGTGGTCCGCGCCGAAGCGGCGGCCGAATCCAAGTCGGCCGCTTTCGACCTTGCCCTGGAGAAGCTGATGGCCCAGTTGCGCAAGGCGGCGGACCGGCGCCGGGTGCACCACGGCGGCCACAAGCCGCGCTCGTTGCAGGAGGCGTCGTCGGCGGTCCCGGCCGACCTCGCCGCGATCAACGGTGCGAACCACGACGGCGTTGAGACCCGCAACATCGCCGGCATGGAGGTCCAGGGCGACGGTCCGCTGGTGGTACGGCAGAAGACCCACCAGGCCGCACCGATGACGCTGTGCGAGGCGCTGGACCAGATGGAACTGGTCGGCCACGACTTCTTCCTGTTCATCGACAAGGAGGTCCAGGCGCCGAGCGTGGTCTACCGCCGCAAGGGTTACGACTACGGCGTGATCCGGCTGGACAACGTCGAGGCCGTCGTCCATTGAGCCGGTGACTCCGGGCTGATCACGCCCGACCGACGGTTGGACGAGCTGAGTCACCCATTCGATCTGCGGCCGATCGCCCGGGGTCAGGTAGACCTCGCGGCAGATGCCGGTCATCTCGTAGCCATTCGCGGGCACCCAGTCCGTCAGCGCGTGCCAGGACTGGTCGATGGTCGACAGGTCGCCGCGGTGGATGGCGATGGCTGCACAGCCGATGTCGGGCAGCGTTCGCACCCGATAGCCTGCACTGGGGCCGATCGCGTCATCGACCACGAGCGCCGCGGTGACCAGCACTGCTGTCGCGTCCCCGGCATCCTGTGCCTCGTAGATGGCGATCGCGGGGCCCGCGTCGGTGATGCCTGCGGCGCCGAGCCCGCGGTCGAGCTGGTCGAACAACGGACCGACCACCGGTCCGATGTGCCGGTTGCCCCAACCGCCGGCGAAGCCTTCCAGATAAGCGATCCGCCGTGCCGGTACCGGTCCGACCTCGACGGCGATCGTGTCCGGCATCGGCTCGCCCTCGGACGCCTTCTGGTACGCGTCCAGCCGGGCGAGCCGCAGCATGTTGTCCTCGACCTGATCGGCCAGCCGGCCGCGGGCGGTCCGCAGCAGCTCCTGTTCGGCCTCGGTCGCGAGCTCGCCGTGCACGATCCGGCTGATGTCGTCCAACCGGATGCCGAAATCGCGCAGCTGCAGGATCCGGTTGAGCACCGGAACCTGGCCGGGGGCGTACGAGCGGTAGTTGGAGTCCGGATCGACCCGGGCCGGCCGGAGCAGGCCGATCTCGTCGTAGTAGCGCAGCAGCCGGACGGTCACCCGCCCCAACGAGGCGAACTCGCCGATGCTCAGCATGGGCCCATCATGGCCGAACCGGTGCGCGTTCGCTCGCTCGTCGGCCGTCGGGCTGCCATCATCGGTGCTCGTGAGCGTGACGATCAGGCCGCTGCGGGCCGGCGACGACGAGGACATCGGTCGATTCCACGATCTCCACGTGGAGACCGAGCGGGGGCGGAGCGCGGACGCCACGGTGCATTCGCTGGCCGAGACCATCGCGGTCTTCCGCCGGCGTGACGGATCGCGATTCTTCAACGGACTGGTCGCCGAGCAGGGCGGTGAGTTGGTCGGCCAGGCGATGATCACCGGTTCGTTGGAGGACAACCTGCGGTTCGCCTACCTGCAGGTGTCGGTGCCGCCCCGCTTCGGCGGTCGCGGCGTCGGCCGCGCTCTGGCCGACGCCATGGAGGCGTTCGGCGTCGAGCGCGGCCGGACCGAGCTGCTCGCACCGATCCATCTGGTCGGGACCGGCGCGGACCGTAGTCGTCGGTTTGCCGAGGCGCGCGGCTACCAGCTGAGTCACACCGAGATCGAGCGGCGACTGTCGTTGCCGCTGGACCCGGAGTTGTTGGACCGGCTCGACGCCTCGACGCTGCCGAAGCGGTCCGGCTATCGGGTCGGCGTCTTCGTCGGACCGATCCCTCAGGCATACGCGGCCGGTTACTGCGAGGTCGCCAATCGGCTGATGATCGACGCGCCGCATGGTGACCTTGAGTTCGAGGCCTCGCGTCGCACGCCGGAATCGCTGGTCCATCAGGAGGACGAGATTTCGGCCAGCGGGCGGACCCGGGTCACGGCGCTCGCGCTGGCACCCGACGACCAGGTGGCCGGCTACTGCTGCTGTGTCATCGGCGCCGAAGGTGACCCGGAGATCAGTCAATGGGGAACGATCGTGCACCCCGACCACCGCGGTCACCGGTTGGGGATGGCGATGAAGGTGGCCGCCTACCGGCGCGCGGAGCAGCTCGCGCCCGGAAAGGAGTTCGTGGTCACCGACAACGCCGAGACCAACCGTTGGATGATCGACATCAACGTCGACCTCGGTTTTCAGCTCCACTCCACCGTCGGCACCTTCGTCAAGACGTTCGCCACGACGTCCGACGGGCCGACGACTGTCGGAGCCGCCGTCTAGGCTCCGGTTCCGTGCGGAAGCAATCACTATCTGCGGCCCAGGCCCGCCGGGTGGCGCTGGCGGCCCAGGGGTTCGCCGGACACAACGCGGGCGGCCGGGGCGGCCAGCGACCGGACCGGGCACCGGGCATGCGCGACATCCAGGCCATGATCAACCGGCTCGCCCAGTTCCAGATCGACACCATCAACATCGTCGCCCGTGCGCACTACCTGCCCGTCTACAGCCGTCTCGGGCCGTACGACCCCGGCTTGCTGGACCGGGCCCTGGCGAAGAATCCGCGCCGGCTCTTCGAGTACTGGGGCCACGCGGCCAGCGTGATCGACATCAACCTGCAACCGGCGCTGCGCTTCCGGATGCAGCAGTACGCGGACCGCGGCGACCATCCGTGGGCATCGGACCGGACCAACCAGGACCTGGACGCCTGGGTGCTGCACCAGATCACCGAGTCCGGCCCGCTGGGACCACGGGAGATCGAGCACATCGATCCCGATCACGTGCCGCGCAAGAAGGAGCACTGGGGATGGAACTGGTCCGACGTGAAGGTCGCCTGCGAACGGCTCTTCAACCGCGGCGTGATCACCCCGGCACGGCGCAACAGTCAGTTCGAGCGGCAGTACGACCTGATCGAGCGGGTGCTGCCGCAGCAGATCCTCGACACACCAACCCCACCGCTGGATGAGGCGATGCGCCAGCTCGTCCGTCGGGCCGCGGCGGCTCTAGGCGTTGCCTCGGAATTCGACCTCCGGGACTACTTCCGGACCAGCCAGCAGCAGACCGTTCCTGCGATCAAGGACCTCGTCGATGCGGGCGAGCTGATCCCAGTCAGCGTCGAGGGTTGGAGCAGCCACGCGTACCTGTGGCACGAGGCGAAGCTGCCGCGGAGCGTCGAGGCGAGGGCACTGGTCAGTCCGTTCGATTCGGTGATGTTCGAGCGGGACCGGCTGGAGCGGCTCTTCGAATTCTTCTACCGGATCGAGATCTACGTGCCCGAGCCGAAGCGGGTGCACGGCTATTACGTCTACCCGTTCATCCTGGGCGATCGGTTCGTCGCCCGAGTCGACCTCAAGGCCGACCGGGCGGCCGGCGTGCTGCGGGTGAACGCGGCCTGGTGTGAGCCGCACGCGGATCCTGAGCAGGTGAGCCCGGAGTTGGCCGCGGAGTTGGCATTGATGGCGGATTGGCTCGGCCTGTCCGGCGTCGTGGTCAACGATCGCGGCGATCTTGCCCGCTCACTGGTCAAAGTCGTGGCGCCGGTGCTCATGCTTTGATTCGTCTGGCAGGCTGACGATCATGGCTCACCTGCGCTGCGACTTCTATTCCGACGCCCTCGGCCTGAGCACCACGATGACGGTGCTCCTGCCGCAACAGACCCGCACCCAGATCGGCATGGCCGGCCATGCCGGCAGTGAACCGCCGCCGGTCCTCTATCTGTTGCACGGCCTCAGCGACGACGACACCATCTGGCTGCGACGGACGTCGGTGGAGCGGTACGCGGCTCCGCTCGGACTGGCGGTGATCATGCCGCAGGTGCATCGCAGCTTCTACAACGACCAGGCGTACGGCGGCGCGTACTGGACGTTCCTGTCCGAGGAGCTGCCGGCACTGGTCTCGGAGTTCTTCCGAGTCTCCGACCGGCCGGAGGACACCTTCGTCGCCGGATTGTCGATGGGCGGCTACGGCGCGATGCGCTGGGCACTGACCTTCCCGGAGAGGTTCGCCGCAGCGGCAACGTTCTCCGGCGCCGTGAACATCGCCGGCATGCGGACCCGGCGGCACCGGCCGGACGATCCGCGGCTCTACGAGCGGATCTTCGGCGACCAGCCGGTGCCGGACTCGTCCGACGTGTTCAAACTGCTCGACGGCGTCGACCATGATCAGATTCCGCAGCTCTATGTGGGGTGTGGCACCGAGGACGCCTTGATCGACGACAACCGCGAGTTCGTCCGGTTGATCAAGGAAGCCGGGCTCGACGTGCAGACCTCCTTCGTGCCGGGGGAGCACGAGTGGGGACTGTGGGACAACGAGATCAGGAACTTCCTGGACGTGCTGCCGCTGCCCGGCCGCGACGGTCTGGGCTGAGGACGATCGATGGCCAGGACCCGCGACCTGCAACTGCTCGGGACACCGGTCTGGGCGATAGCCCTGCCGTTCGTCGGGGTGATCATGCTGATCATCACCTGGGGCCGGGACCTGAACGCGGTGCTGATCGTGTTGGGCGCCGCGGCCCTGGTCGGCGGCATCGTGACCGCCGTACATCACGCCGAGGTGATCGCCCATCGGGTCGGTGAGCCGTTCGGTGCGCTGATCCTCGCCATCGCGGTGACGGTGATCGAGGTGGGGCTGATCGTGACCCTGATGATCTCCGGCGGGGAGAAGGCAGCGAGCCTGCCGCGCGAGACGGTGTTCTCCGCGGTCATGATCACGTGCAATCTGATCATCGGTCTGTGCCTGCTGGTCGGTCCGATCAAGCACTGGACGGTCCGCTTCTCGGCGCAGGGCACGACCGGCGCCTTCGCGGTGCTCGCCGCTCTGGTCAGTCTGTCCCTGGTCCTGCCCGCTGTCACGACCTCGGCGCCCGGGCCGACCTACACCGGCCCGCAGTTGGCCTTCGCCGGTGCGGTGTCGCTGGTGCTCTACGGCGTGTTCGTCTTCGTCCAGACGGTCCGGCACCGCGACTACTTCCTTCCGGTCGAGGTGCTGCAGGAGGCGGACTCGCCGCAGGAGAGCCGCGGCGAACATGATCATGATCCGCCGCCCTCCAACCGGACAACGCTGCTCAGCCTCGGCCTGCTGTTGGTGTGCCTGGTCGCTGTTGTCGGGCTGGCGAAATCCGAGTCGCCGGCCCTCGAGGGCGGCCTGACCGCCGCCGGGGCGCCACACGGCGTGGTCGGTGTTGCGATCGCGCTGATCGTGCTCGCGCCCGAGACCACGGCCGCCGTCCGGGCGGCCCTGCGCAACCGGCTGCAGACCAGCATGAATCTGGCCCTCGGGTCGGCGATGGCCAGCATCGGCCTGACCATCCCGGTGATCGCTGTCGCCTCCATCTGGCTGCCCACACCGCTCGAGCTGGGACTCTCGTCCGCCGACATCGACCTCTTCGCGATCACCGTCGCGGTCGGGATCCTGACCCTGACCCAGGGCAAGGCAACGGTGCTGCAGGGCGTCGTGCACCTGGCGGTCTTCGCGTCGTACCTGTTCATCGCCTTCAACCCGTGACCCAGATCGACAACCAAAGGTTGCAAAGCCAGATTTGCAAATGTAAATTTGCAATATGAGTCAGAACGAGCTGCGCGAGGCCGCGGCCGCCGTCCATGCAGCGGTGAGCCTGTTCCAGCGGCGGGCGCGGGAAAGCAAGTCGTCGGAGTTGAGCCTGCCGGAGCGGGCGGCGCTGTCGCGGTTGGACCGCAACGGCCCGGACACCACCGCCGGGTTGGCCCGCTGGGAGCAGATCAGCCCGCAGGCCATGGGCGTGACAGTGACCGGACTGGAGGCCAAGGGCCTCTTGGGGCGGTCGCCGGACCCCGACGACGGCCGGCGGTCGATCCTGACCATCACCGACAAGGGCATCGATGTCGTCCGTGCGGGGCGCGGGGCACTCACCGACCGGATCGCCATCACGCTCGGGGAGCACTTCAGTGCTGGCGAGATCGAGCAGATTCGCGCCGCAGCACCGCTGATCGAGCGTCTGGCGGGTCTGCTCTGATGTCGGCACATCCGTCCTCGACCAAGATCACCGACGAGCCCTTCTCCTGGCGCTTCACGACGCCGCTGTTCATGGGATCGGCGCTCAACCCGATCAACAGCTCCTTGATCGCGACCGCACTGGTCGCCATCGCCGCCGGCGTCCAGGTCTCTGTCGGGCAGACAGCCGTCCTGGTCTCGGCGCTCTACGTGGCGACCGCGATCGCCCAGCCGACTGCCGGCAAGGCCGCCGAGGTGTTCGGCCCGCGCCGGGTCTTCCTGACCGGCATCCTGCTGGTCCTGGCCGGCGGACTGGTCGGCGGCTTCGCCCCGAATCTGATCATGCTGCTGATCAGCCGGGTGCTGATCGGCCTGGGCACCTCGTGCGCCTATCCGACCGCGATGCTGTTGATCCGCGGCCGGGCCGAGGCCGTAGGCATGGAGAAGCCGCCGGGAGGCGTCCTCGGCGGGCTGCAGATCGCCGGCATCGCGACCGCCTCGCTCGGGCTGCCGATCGGGGGCGTGCTGGTGCAACTGCTGGGCTGGCGGTCGGTGTTCTTCATCAACGTCCCCGTTGCGATCATCGCGCTGATCGCCACCCTGCTGTGGATTCCCCGGGATCAACCGTCCACCAAGCGAAGGGGCGCAGCAGAGGTGGCATCCGCACTCGACCTGACGGGCATCCTCGGCTTCGCGGCGGCCATGACTCTGCTGCTGTTCTTCCTGTCGTCCCTGCCGCAGCTCAACCTCGTCTACCTGGTGGCGACCGTCGTCCTGTGGGTGGCGCTGGTGCTCTGGGAGCGTCGTGCCAGGAATCCGTTCTTCGACGTACGGCTGCTGGCCAGCAATCTCGCCCTGACCCGTACGTACGTCCGGTTCGCGGTGGTGATGTTGTGTGGCTACATCGTCCTGTACGGGATCACCCAGTGGCTGGAAGCCGCCCGCGGAATGTCCGAACTCGACGCCGGGCTGTTGCTGCTGCCGATGACCCTGGTCTCCGGGATCGTCGTGATCCCGATCTCCCGCCGGAATCTGATCAGCCGTCCGCTGCTGCTGTCCGCAGTCGCCTGCATCGTCGCCGGGGTCGCCGTGCTCTTCCTGCACACCGGTGCGTGGCTGGTGCTCACCTTGATCATCACGATCGTGATCGGCATCGCCCAGGGTGCCGGCATCAGCAGCAACCAGACCGCGCTCTACACCGCGGTGTCCCAGGCGCAGCTCGGGACCGCGTCCGGGCTGCTGCGGTCCTTCGGCTACCTGGGCTCGATCGCGTCGTCGGCGGTGATCGGCATCGTCTTCAAGCAGCACGTGACGAACTCCGGTGTCGGCGTGATCGGCTGGGTGATGCTGGCCGTCAGCGTCGTGCTGTTGTTGATCACCGTCCTGGACCGGACCCTGCCACGTTCGGCAAATGCCTGACATGCTGCGGCTACCTGATCCGGAACGGCCTACCGTCCGGGTCGAAAGCACGCCGAGAGGAAGTGGATGAACCAGAAGATCGCGCTCGTCACCGGAGCCGGCCGGGCCAACGGTCTGGGTGTCGCCACCGCTCGTGCGCTGGCCGAACGCGGATTCCATGTGATCGTCACCGCGCGTACGGACACCCAGGCCCAGAAGCAGGCGAACCTGCTGCGTGCCGACGGAAACAGTGCCGAAGGCTGCCGGCTCGACCTCACAGCGACCGAGGAATTCGCTGCGCTCGCCGAACGGATCCGGACCTACCACGGCCGCCTCGACGCGCTCGTCAACAACGCCAGCGTGTTCCCCGACATGAACACCCCGACCGCACTCGACGCGCCGGTCGCCGACATCCGGGCCGCGTTCGAGGTCGACGTGATCGGTCCCTGGGCGCTGACCGTGGCCCTGCGTCCGCTTCTGGAGAGCGCACCCGCAGCTCGCGTCGTCAACATCTCGAGTGGCGCCTACCAGCAGATCACCTGCCTCGCGGATCGACCGGACGACGTCGGTGCGCCGGCGTACTCGTTCGCGAAGTACACGCTGAACCAGCTGACGGTGATGCTCGCGGCGGCGTTCCGCGACACCAGAGTGCTGGTCAACGCGGTCGACCCGGGCCGGGCCGACACCCATCCCGAGCTCGGCAGCGACGAGGAGGACGCGTCGCCTGCGGTGGCCGCAGCCTGGATCGCCGAGGCCGCGACTCTGCCCGAAGGCAACCCGAGCGGCGTGCTCTTCCTCGAAGGCCGGCAGGTCGGCTGACGCGCGCGACGGTCTGCAAGAATCCGGCTGTGCTGATCATGACCCTGACTGGGGCCCACCGATGAACATCCCGCCGGAGACCTACATCCGGGTCGCCGCCGCAGATCTTCAGGACTTCTGCGCTCGGCTCGGCCGTGCCGCGGGCCTGGCCGAATCAAGGGCAGACCTGCTCGCCGGCCTGCTGACTGCCAACGACCTGCGCGGTGTGGTGAGCCATGGGACCCGTCAGCTGGCGACGTACGCCCGGTTGTTCCGGGACGGGCAGCTCAACCCGCGGCCCGAGGTCGAGACGGTCAAGCAGACGCCGACCAGCCTGCTCGTCGACGGCGACGGGGGCCTGGGCTACTTCCCGGCGTACGACGGCACGCTGCAGATCATCGACAAGGCGGAGGAGTCCGGCGTGGCCGTCCTGGTCACCCGCAACCACGGACACTTCGGCGCCGCCGGCCTCTACTCCCGGCTCACGCTGTCCCACGACCTGCTGTGCTTCGTCACCTCCGGCCACCAGTTGCACCTGGATTCCAGCGACCCGGTCTACGCGGCTGCGGGCGGCTCGCCGATGTCGTTCAGTGCGCCGACGGCCGAGGAACCGCCGCTGGTCCTGGACTTCGGAGCGATGCACGACCTCTACACCGAGTCGACCCGGGAGCTGTTGGCCGACGTCGCGCCCGGTCTGGTCCACCGCAGCATCGGGATGGGCATGGTCTGCCAGAGCTGGGGCGGCCTGCTCGCGGGCGTACCGATCGATCCGGCGCGGGCCGTCCGCCAGTGGCCCGGCGCCAACCAGGGCTCCATGGTCATCGCGATGCGCATCGACCTCTTCACGGACCCCGCAGCCTTCAAGGCCGAGATGGACGAATATGCGCGTACGGTCCGGGCCCTGACGCCGGTCCCGGGATCCAGCGGCAGCTATCTGCCGGGTGGCATCGAGGCGACGAAGGAAGCCGCCTACCGTGCCGACGGGATCCCGATCGGCGACGAACACCGCCAGCTGTTGCAGGGCGTCGCGGCCGAGTTCGGCGTCGCCGTTCCCTGGTAGGAGCGTGCAATCTAGCCGCCCAGTGGCTTGATTTCAGCGCTCACCGGCGGTGAGCGCGCACCGGGCGGCAGATGTACTCGCGCTAGACATTCCCGTCGTAGTAGTCGGTCGTCCGCCGATAGCCAGCCGAGGTGAGCAGCTGGGCCCGGCTCAGGTCGTCGGCCCGCTGCGGTACGACCGCGACCGGCGATCCGGCGGCAGCTGCCTGCCGTTCCGCTTCGGCCAGCGACGCCAGCGAGGTAACGGCGCTGAGGATCAGAACCGGGCCGCCCGGGGCGTACACCGGGGGCGCGGGCAGCAGCCGGCCGGTCGTCCCGTCGACCGAGATCTGCTCGGGAGCCGAGCCCGGGGCGGCGGCGGCATCCAGGTCATGGGTCCACCAGGACTCCGCGACGGTCAGCCCGAGCGACTTGGCCAGCCGGTAGCGGCCGAGTTCGTGGACCGGGCAGACGATCCGTACGGACTTCCCGCCTGCCGCGGCCCGGACCAGCGCCGCCCCGTCGGTCGGCCACCGATCGTCGGAGTCGACCAGGAAGTCGTCGATGAGATACCCGTCACCGCGCGGGCCGGCGAAGACGAAGCCGTGATCGGTCCGCAGCGCCACCGTGCCGGCCCTGCCGATCTGGTTGCCCAGGAAGCGGCCGTGCAACTCCCGGGCATCCGGTGCCGGCCGCCAGAAGTGCGGGGCGTGCTCGGCCAGGTCCCGTCGACGCGATTCGACCAGGTCCAGCGCCCAGTCCAGATCGGCCGTTGTCAGCGGACGGGGCACTGGCCCGGGTGCTGATCCGTTCTCCGGTGGTAGCTCCGCATTCGCCATGCCCGGGATGCTGGCACGGCCGGCGGGCCGGGCTGCGAATGGGGGTCGGTTACACCCCATGGCCTAGCATGAATGGCGGACTTTCATGGGTCCTGGAGCTGTGCACGCCGTACTGAGGGAAGAAGAGCAAACTCGTGGCTTTGATGGACAGGATGCTCCGCATCGGCGAGGGCAAGACGCTGAAGAAGCTCAAGTCGGTCGCCAACCGGGTCAATGACATCGAAGAGGACTTCGTCGCGATGAGCGATGAGGAGCTCCGGGCCCAGACCGACGACTTCAAGAAGCGGTACGAGAACGGCGAGACCCTCGACGAGCTGATGTTCGAGGCGTTCGCGACCGTCCGCGAGGCGACCAAGCGGGTGCTCGGCAAGCGCCACTACGACGTCCAGATCATGGGCGGCGCGGCACTGCACTGGAACAACATCGCCGAGATGAAGACCGGTGAGGGCAAGACCCAGGTCGCATTGCTGCCGGCCTACCTCAACGCCATCACCGGCCGCGGCGTGCACGTGGTCACCGTCAACGACTACCTGGCCAAGTACCAGTCGGAGCAGATGGGCCGGGTGTATCACTTCCTCGGGCTGCGCACCGGCGTGATCCTGTCCGAGATGACCCCCGACGAGCGCCGGGACGCCTACGCGGCCGACGTCACGTACGGCACCAACAACGAATTCGGCTTCGACTACCTGCGCGACAACATGGCCCTCACCCTCGAGGACTGCGTGCAGCGCGAGTATTACTACGCCATCGTCGACGAGGTCGACTCGATCCTGATCGACGAGGCCCGGACCCCGCTGATCATTTCCGGTCCGGCCGAGGACAACCAGCGCTGGTATCCGACCTTCGCCCAGATCGTCAACAAGATGAAGCGCGACGTCGACTACGAGGTCGACGAGAAGAAGCGCACCGTCGCGGTGCTCGAGGCCGGCATCGACAAGGTCGAGGACCGGTTGGGTATCGACAACCTCTACGAGTCGGCCAACACGCCGCTGATCCAGTACCTGAACAACGCCATCAAGGCCAAGGAACTGTTCAAGCGGGACAAGGATTATGTGGTCACGCCCGAGCAGGAGGTCGTGATCGTCGACGAGCACACCGGCCGTACGCTCGCGGGCCGTCGCTACAACGAGGGCCTGCACCAGGCGATCGAGGCCAAGGAGCGCGTGGAGATCAAGGACGAGTACCAGACACTCGCCACGATCACCCTGCAGAACTTCTTCCGGATGTACTCCAAGCTCGCCGGCATGACCGGCACGGCGATGACCGAGGCTCCGGAATTCCAGAAGATCTATGGCGTCGGCGTGATCCCGATCCCCACCAACGAGCCGATGATCCGGGTCGATCAGCGGGACGTGATCTACCGCACCGAAGAGGTCAAGTTCAACGCGATCATCGACGACGTCGTCGAGCGCCACGAGGCCGGCCAGCCGGTGCTGATCGGCACCGCGTCGGTGGAGAAGAGCGAGATCCTCTCCGCTATGTTGAAGAGGGCCGGTGTCCCGCACCAGGTGCTGAATGCCAAGCAGCACGAGCGTGAGGCGGCGATCGTTGCGATGGCCGGCCGCAAGGGCGCGGTCACGGTGGCCACCAACATGGCCGGCCGTGGTACCGACATCATGCTCGGCGGCAACCCGGAATTCCTTGCTGACAAGGCTTTGCAGGACAAGGGCATCGATCCCGTCACCGATCCGGAGACGTACGAGGCCGAGTATCCCAAGATGCTGGAGAAATTCGAGGCACAGACCGCTTCGGAGCACGACGAGGTCACCGAGCTCGGCGGCCTGTACGTGATCGGCTCGGAGCGGCACGAATCCCGGCGGATCGACAACCAGCTGCGTGGTCGTTCCGGGCGTCAGGGCGACCCGGGGGAGAGCAAGTTCTACCTGTCCCTCGAGGACGACCTGATGCGGCTCTTCAAGTCCGACATCGTCGAGTGGGTGTTGAACGCGCTCCGGCTGCCTGATGATCATCCGATCGAGAACAAGCGGGTCAGCTCCTCGATCGCCAGCGCCCAGGAGCAGGTCGAGGCGCAGAACTTCGACATCCGCAAGAACATCCTCAAGTACGACGACGTGATGAACCGGCAGCGGCACCGGATCTACGGTGATCGCCGCCGGGTGCTCGAAGGCGCCGACGTGTCGGAGCAGCTGCGGGAGACGGTCGACGGGGTCGTCCAGCAGTACGTGATCGCCGGCACCACCGGATTCGCCGAGGACTGGGACCTCGAGCAGCTCTGGACCCAGATGAAGACGCTGTACCCGGTCTCCCTCAAGCGTGCCGATTACGAGGACGAAGATGATCTTGACCGGGACGAGCTGATCGCCGACTTCCAGGAGGATGCCCGCCGGGCCTACGACGCCCGGGAGCAGGAGCTCGGGTCGGACGTGATGCGCGAGCTCGAGCGCCAGGTGATGCTGACCGTCCTGGATCGCAAGTGGCGCGAGCACCTCTACGAGATGGACTACCTGCGCGAAGGCATCGGCCTGCGTGCGATGGCCCAGAAGGATCCGCTGGTCGAATACCAGCGCGAGGGTGGCGAGATGTACGCCCAGATGATGGAGGCGTTCAAGGAGGAGGTCGTCGGCTACCTCTACCACTTGGAGGTCGAGGTGCAGCGCGGTCCGGCGGTCGGCGTGGTCGCCGGCGCGGACGGGCAACCGGTCGAGGTCGGTGCCGGCGCGCGCAGCGGATCAGGTGGTAGTGGATCGGGTCGCAACGGATCGGGAGGCGACGGCGGCAGCGGCAACATGCGGCCGCTCGCCCAGCGCCGCGCCCCGGTGATCGAGTCCGGCCCGGATCCCGACGGTCCCGGCGTCGAGGTCAGCACCCACGAGGAGCCTGACCCGGAGACGTCGTCCCGCCCGCAGATCTCCGGCAAGGGGCTGGCCTCGGCCAACGGACGGTCCAGGCAACAGCAGCAGTTGGCGTACAAGTCGTCCAACGGTCAGAGCAAATCCGGCGCCGCCACCAGGTCCAACGACCCGTACGCGAATGTGGGACGCAACCAGCCGTGCCCGTGCGGTTCGGGCAAGAAGTTCAAGATGTGCCACGGGGCCGGCGCCAACCTGGCCTGAGCCGACCGGAAGGCCGGGCCCGCTGCGCCGGGTCCGGCCGCCATGCGAGGATGATCAACGTTCAACGATGATCTTCGATGGAGGGCACGTCAGTGGTACGCATTGTGCAGGTCGGTCTCGGGGGCTTCGGCCGCAACTGGGCCCAGGAGATGATTCCCCAGGTCCCACAGGTCGAGGTGGTCGGACGTGCCGACATCTCGCCGGACTCCCGGCAGGCGGCCATCGCCGCCGGGATCGCTGATCCGAAGGCGACCTACGAGACGGCCGAAGAGGCGATCGCCGCCACCGACCCCGACGCCGTGCTGGTCACCGCAAGCCTGGTCGGCCACGTACCGGCCGTCCGGGCAGCACTCGACGCCGGCAAGCACGTGATGGTCGAGAAACCGTTCGCGCCCACTGTCGCCGAGGGCGCGGAACTGGTCGACCTGGCCGCATCCAAGGGGGTCGTGCTGGCGGTCAGCCAGAACTACCGGTTCTTCCCGGCGCCCCAGGTCGTCCGCAAGCTGGTCGCCGAGGGCAAGCTGGGCGCTCTGCACGCCGTCGAACTGGATTTCCGCCGATTCTCCGGGGCCAACGGCGTCCGCGGGCCGCATCACTTCCTGGCCGAGCCGCTGCTGGTGGACATGTCGATCCACCATTTCGACCTGATGCGCGTGATTCTGGGACGCAACCCGACCAGGATCAGCTGCCAGACCTGGGATCCCGAGTGGTCGCTGTTCACCGGTCCGTCCGAGGGGACGGCCTTGATCGACTTCGACGATGTGACACTGAGTTACCGCGGCAGCTGGGTCAGCCACGGCGACCCGACGCCGTGGTCTGGGCAGTGGCGGATGGACTTCGAGAACGGCGAGATCGCCTGGACCAGCCGCGGCGACGGGCGGGACGGCTGGAAGGCCGACGAGGTCTGGATCCGGCGCGGCAACCAGCGGACGAAGCTGGTGCTGCCGAAGGTCGAGCGGACCGATCGGGCCGGCACCCTGACCGAGTTCGTGACGGCGGTCGCCGAGGGCAGGCAGCCGGACAACTCGGGACAGGACAATCTCTCCACGCTGGCGCTCACCTACGCCGCCGTTGAGTCGGCGGCCGGCGGCGGCGAGCCGGTCAAGATCGGCTGACCCGCCACCGCCCGGGCGGCGCCGAGCGAGGGCCGGCGAGGACTAGCGGTCCTCGCGGAATTCGACGTGCCGCCCGGCCTTCGGGTCGTACTTGCGCAGCACCAGCCGGTCGGGGTCGTTGCGCCGGTTCTTCCGGGTCAGGTACGTCGTGCCGGTCTTGGCCGTCGACCGCAGTCTGACCACCGGGCGTTGTGTGGTGCGAGCCATCGTGACTCCCTTCCCGGTCCGCGGACCGGAGCGCTGTTGACGAACTACTCGGCAGTGATAATCGTTTTCATGACTGCGAAAATTCCCGCCACCGGCCGTCGCCCTCGGACCGACCGGCCCCGAGGGCGTGTCTGATTGCACGACAGGTCGGTCCGGCGGTTAGGGTCACCCGCGTGACAGCACGCGAACTCAAGACGCGGCGCCTGCGGGTCGCCGCCATCGGGATGGGCATCGTGCTCTGCCTGACCGCGGCCGGCTGCAAGGGACACGACAACGCCGGGCAGTCGCCCGCACCGAAGCCGACGACGCCGTCGCCATCGGCGACCTCGGCCACACCGGCGCCCTCGCCGAAGTCGAAGCCGGCTGCCTACGATCCGCTCAGTGGCGGCAAGAAGGTCGACGGGCCGGTGATCGGCGTAAAGATCGACAACGTCCAGGCCGCCCGACCCCAATCCGGGCTCTATCAGGCCGACATGGTCGTCGCCGAGCGGGTGGAGGGCAATCTCACCCGCTTGTTGGCCATCTATCACACCCAATGGCCCAAGCGCGTCGGTCCGGTGCGCAGCGCACGGAACACCGACGTCGACCTGCTGCCGATGTTCAGCAAGCACCCCGGACTGGTCTACTCCGGCGCCAACCGCAAGGTGCAGAAGCAGCTCCAGAACTCACCGATCCGCACCCTCGAGCGCAGCGATCGTGACTACTCCCGGCCGGCCCCGCACAACGTCTTCGTCGATCTCGACCAGATCCGGAAGCAGTCCGGAATCGGCACAGAGCAGTCGATCGGATTCGCGTTCGGCAAGAGCTCGCAGTGGAATTCGGCCGCCGGCGCGCCTTCGGTGAAGATTCCGATCGGAGTCGACACGTTCGGATTCAGTTATGCCGGCAACCACTACCGCGGCACCTGGAACGGGCAGGCCCAGACCGACCAGAACGGCACCCCGGTCACCATCGACAACATCGTCGACCTGAAGGTGAACTACTACAAGGACACCAAGACGACGTCTCATCTGTCCTACGTCGCTGACACGGTCGGCAAGGGCACCGTGGTCGTCTACTCCCACGGCCGCAAGATCACCGGGACCTGGCAGCGCAGCTCGACGACAGGCCCGATGACCCTCAAGACCTCCAGCGGCAAGTCGATCGTGCTGGCCCCTGGTCACACCTGGCTGATGCTCCAGGGCTGAGGGCCCCGGCCACCGGACGGATTCATCGGATCGTCGGACGGGTCTCCACCGCCGTACAGGACCACCGGTCGGTGCGCGCCTCCAATCGGAAGGCCAGCGCCGACACACCGGATCCGGACTCGATGAACAGCGCCACCGCCTCGACGATCCCCGGCGCGCAGCGCTGCAGGTGCACCGATTGCAGCACCGGCGGCGTACGGCTGCGGGTGCGCGGGGTCGGGTGGGCCGACAGTTGCGCCAGTGCCGGGTCGGTGAGCCAGCGGTTGAGTTGCGCCCTCGGCCTGGCGCCGCGTAACGCCTCGGCCAGACCGACGGCGAGGCTGACCGACCACGGCCCGGGATCGGGCAGTCCGGCGGCCAGCGGTCCGGCCCAGCTGTCGCCGAATCGGACGATCCGGACGGTGCCCGCCCGGGTCAGTCGGCCGGTGAGCTGATCGGAGGTCCGATCGTCCTCGGCCGACCACGGCAACGGCGGCTGGTCGGTCGGGATCGGGCGGCGGATCCGGACGCCCGGCCACCGCTCGGCTGCCGGTGCCGAGATCGGAACCGGACGGAGCCGTACCATTGCTCGGCCGACGATTCCCTGCTGGGCTGTCATGACAGACAACTCTCACCCAGGCAGCCGGCGGAAGGGGACCGATGCCAGCCCGTAGGCCGATATCTGTGGATAGCGGTAGAAGAATGCCGCAGCCGCGTGCCGGGTTTTTCCAACCGGGCCGGCACCTGTAACGATGAACCTTCGACTGCGCCGGTCCGGATTGAGGAGAACTGAGTGAACGTGCCGCCCGCCCCGCGTGTCGTGGTGGTCACCCCGACATACAACGAGCGCGAGAATCTGCCGATCCTGGCAGACCTGCTGGCCGGAGTCGGTATCGCGAATCTGCAGCTGCTGGTCGTCGACGACAACTCGCCTGACGGGACCGGTCTGGTGGCCGACGAGCTGGCAGCCCGGTCCCCCGACCAGGTCGCGGTGTTGCACCGGACCGAGAAGGACGGACTCGGCCGCGCTTATGTCGCCGGTATCTCCCGCGCCCTGGCCGAGGGCGCCGATGTGGTGGTCCAGATAGATGCCGATCTGTCCCACCCGGCAGCCGTGATACCCGAGATGCTGCGATTGCTGCAGACCACCGACGCGGGGGTCGTGATCGGCTCCCGCTACATCGCCGGGGGGTCGGCGGCAGGCGAGTGGGCCTGGCACCGCAGGCTGCTCTCGGCCTGGGCCAATGCCTATGTCAACACGATCCTGCGGCTGCATGTGAAGGATGCGACCGCCGGCTTCAAGGCCTGGCGCGCCGAAACTCTGCGGGCGATCGAGGTGTCCTCGATCCGCAGCAACGGCTACGCGTTCCAGGTCGAGATGAACTATCGGACCGTCCGCGCCGGTATCCGCATCGTCGAGACGCCGATCCGGTTCGAGGAGCGCAACGAGGGCAGTTCCAAAATGACGCTGGGCGTCCAGATCGAATCGGCGCTGATGCCGTGGCGGCTCCTTCTCGGCCACCGGCGCCGCCCTGCTCTGCCCGGCTGACGGGTCACTCCGGCGGGTCGTCTTCAGCTGGATCAGCAGGGGTGAGGCTGTCGCGCAAGGCCCGCAATCCGCGTTCCAGTGCGGCGACCTCGTCCGGCTCGAGCCGTACGGTGAAGACGTCGATCAGGTCGCGTACGTGGACCTCGATCACCCGCTGCAGCTCGAGCCGACCGGTCTCGGTGACCTCGGCGAAGACCACCCTGCGGTCGGCGGTGCCAGGCACTCGCCGGACCAATCCGTCCCGCTCGAGCCGCTCCATCATCCGGGTTGCCCCGCCCGTGGTGATCGTCAGCTGCCGGCTCAGTGCCGACATCCGCAACCGGCCGCCGGGGGACCGGGAGAGCCGGAGCAGCACTTCGAAGGCGTCCGTTGCGATGCCCGCCGATCGGAGGGTGCTGTTGATCCGGGCCAGCAGCGCCGACTCGGCCTCGATCAGCAGCCCGGTCAGGGTGATCAGCGGGTGGTTGATGTCGCAGCCGGCCGGCTCTTCGTCGGTCACGGAGCACCATCTTGCCAGTTCTGTCGTCCCGATCCCGTCAGCCGGGCCCGGGTCGCCGGCCTTCGGGATACGATCTCGCGCCGGTCGATGCACGGGTAGAATGTCTGACGAGTCAGGCAATATCTGCTCCGTCTCAGGGGAGCGGCCGTCCGTGAGGTGATGGGATTGGGTTCGATCTTCCAACCGGAGATTCCGGCAGGAGCGTACGACGCCTTCGCCGGACCGGCACGGAAGCGTGCTGCGGCGCGCCAACCCTGGACACCGACGGACGGCCGGATGCCGGCACTGTTCATCAGCCACGGCGCACCGCCCCTGCTCGACGATGCCGACTGGCTGCACCGGCTCTTCGAGTGGGCGCAGCGGCTGCCGCAACCGTTCGCGATTCTGATTGGCAGTGCACATTGGGAATCCGCGCCCCTGGCGCTGTCCAGTCCGGCGGCCTCGACCACCCCGGTCTACGACTTCGGAGGATTCGCCCCGCGCTACTACACGCTGCGCTATGACACGCCTGACGCGACCGCCCTGGCCAGCCTCGTACGCTCCGTGCTCCCTGCCGGCCAGCAACCCCACGAACACCTGGACCGCGGTCTTGATCATGGGGCATGGGTGCCGCTGATGGCGATGTATCCCAATGCCGACGTGCCGGTCCTGCAGTTGAGCCTGCCGACCGAGGATCCGGCTACTCTGCTGGAGCTGGGACGTCGGCTGCAGACGCTTCGTGATCATGGCGTGTTGATCATCGGATCCGGATTCATGACCCACGGACTGCCCTTCCTGACCCAGAAGATCATCCTCGGCGAAGAGCTGCCGAGCTGGTCGCAGGAATTCGACCACTGGGCGACCGAGGCGCTGGGACGCGGTGACGTCGAGACACTGTGCGACTACCGCTCGACGGCGCCCGGGATGCCGTACGCACACCCGTCAGTTGATCATTTCATCCCGCTGTTCATCACCCTCGGCGCCGCAAGCCACTCCGACGCCAGGATCACTCCGGTGATCGACGGCTACTGGATGGGACTGGCCAGGACGTCCTTCGAGGTCGCCTGAGCAGCCGACCCGCATGATCGAACAGCGTGGTGGAAGAACGCGCCGCAGAGGTGGCCACAGCGCGGAAAGTGGACCGCCGGTCGCTGGTGAATTAGTAAGGTCGATGGTGCAGCAGGTTCACCCGGTCGCTTGAGGGCGGTCGCGGTGAGGCAACAGGGAACCCGGTGAGAATCCGGGACTGCCCCGCAGCGGTAAGCGGAAACGACCGCCGTCCTGTCCCAGCGTCCGTCATCGGTCGCCGGGCAGATCAGCACTGGGTCCAAGACCTGGGAAGCGACGGCCACTAGGTGGGCCGGCATTCGTGCCGGCCGGGTCCGCGAGTCCGAATACCTGCCCGCTGTGCGGTCCGCGAGTGCGGGCCGGACCACGAATGGGACTCGCGAAGGAGAGACCATGACCGTACTGAATGCTGCCCGGCCGAGCACCGGCCGCACCGGGTCCACCGTCGCCGGCTATCCGCGGCAGGGCGCGAACCGGGAATTGAAGAAAGCGACCGAGGGCTACTGGGCCTGCCGGATGGGTGCCGCCGGGCTGCTCGACACGTGCCGGCAGCTGCGGCTGTCGCGATGGGCCGAGTTGGCGGCTGCCGGGCTCGATGAACTGCCCAGCAACGATTTCTCGCTCTACGACCATGTCCTGGACACCAGCTGGCTGCTCGGTGCCATACCCGAACGCCACCGAGCCGCGGTACCGGACGTGTCGACCGCCGGCAGCCGGCTGGACCGCTACTTCGCGATGGCCCGCGGAACTGCGTCGGCCGAGCCGTTGGAGATGACCAAATGGTTCGACACGAACTACCACTACCTGGTGCCGGAGCTGGCACCGGACACCGTATTCGATCTTGACCCGACCAAACCGCTGACGGAGTTCGCCGAGGCACTGGCGGCCGGCTGGCGAACCCGCCCTGTCATCGTCGGACCGATCAGCTACCTGCTGCTGGCCAAGCCGACCGCCGATGCGCCAGAGGGTTTCCGACCGATCGACCTGTTGGACAAGATCATTCCGCTGTACGGCCGACTGCTGACCCTGCTCGCCGAGGCCGGAGCGGACTGGGTCCAATTCGACGAGCCGTCATTGGTTCTCGACCAACCGCAGAAGATTCTGGAGCTTGTCGGGAACGCCTATCGGACGCTGGCGGCGGTCGAGGATCGGCCGAAGATCATCATCGCGTCCTACTTCGACCGGCTGGGCGAGGCACTGCCGGTGCTGGCCGGGCTGCCGGTGGAGGGCCTGGCGGTCGACGTCACCGGACCGGCGGCGGCCAACCGTGATGATCTTGTGCGGCTCGGTGGGCTGCCGGGCAAGCGGCTGATCGCCGGTGTCGTGGACGGACGCAACATCTGGGCCGGTGATCTTGATGCCACCCTGTCGATCCTCGAGGAGTTGGCCGGGCTGGCCGATCAGGTCGACGTCGGCACGTCCTGCTCGTTACTGCACGTGCCCCTCGACGTCGCATTGGAGCGCGACCTCGATCCGGCTTTCGACGGCTGGTTCGCCTTCGCCCGACAGAAGATCACCGAGGTGACGACCCTGCGCCGCGGCCTGGTCGGCGGCCGTCCCGCGATCGCCGCTGAGCTGTCCCGCAACGCCGCCCACCGCACAGCCCGGGCGGCGTCACCCATCGTCGGAGTGCCTGCCGTCCGCAACCGGGTCGCGGCGATCGTCGACGATGACTGCCGCCGGTCCTCGGGCTATTCCCAACGTCGTCCGGCGCAACGCGAAAGGCTGCGGCTGCCGGAGCTTCCGACCACCACCATCGGCTCTTTCCCGCAGACCAGCGCACTCCGGCGCGCCCGGGCCGCGTTGCGTCGCCGGGAGATCAGCACCGAACAGTACGACGAGGCGATGCGGAGCGAGATCGCCGAGGTGGTCGCCGAACAGGAGCGGCTGGGACTCGACGTGCTGGTGCACGGCGAGCCCGAGCGCAACGACATGGTGCAGTACTTCGCCGAACAGCTCGACGGTTTCCTTTCCACCCAGCAGGGTTGGGTGCAGTCCTACGGGACCCGCTACGTGCGCCCGCCGATCATCGTCGGCGACGTCTGGAGACCGGCGCCGATGACGGTCGGGTGGGCGACGTACGCCCAGAGCCTGACCGACAGACCGGTGAAGGGAATGCTGACCGGTCCGGTGACCATGCTGGCCTGGTCGTTCGTCCGCGATGACCAGCCTCAGTCCGACACCGCCGCCCAGGTTGCGCTTGCTCTGCGCGACGAGGTGGCTGATCTTGAGGCTGCGGGCATCGCGGTGATTCAGGTCGACGAGCCCGCGCTCCGAGAAACTCTTCCGTTGCGACGTTCGGGCCGGGCAGAGTACCTGGACTGGGCCGTCCGTGCCTTCCTGCTGACAACTGCAGGGGTCGATGACCGGACCCAGGTCCACACCCATATGTGCTACGCCGAATTCGGCGACGTCCTGGATGCGATCATCGCCATGGACGCGGACGTGATCAGCCTCGAGGCAGCGCGGTCCAAGATGGCGATCGTCGCCGATCTTGCCCGGGCCGGCTATCCCAACGAAGTCGGCCCGGGAGTCTGGGACATCCACTCGCCCCGGGTGCCGCCGACCGAGGAGATCATTGATCACCTGCGCGCCGCGACGGCCTCTTTCGGCGGCCGGATCTGGGTCAATCCGGACTGCGGGCTCAAGACCCGCGACTACCCGGAGGTCAGGGAGAGCCTGGCCAATCTGGTCGCGGCCGCCCACGAGGTCCGTACGACCCTTTGAACGATCCCCGAGCAACCAAGGATCAGTGGGCGCGGGCGTCGACCTCGTAAGAGGTGTTGGTCGACTCGAAGAAGTTGACCAACTGCAGGGTGTCGTTGGCGGCGGCCATCCACTTGGCCGGGTTGGCCACCCCGTAGGCAGGCTCGAAGCCGAGCTCCTCGAGCCGGCGATCGGCCATGTATCTCACGTACTGATTGACGTAGTCGGCATTCATCCCGAGAATGCCGCGCGGCAACAGATCACGGTTGTAGGTGGTCTCCATCTCGACCGCGCCCAAGATCATCTCCCGGATCTCGTCGGCGAATTCGGGGGTCTGCAGATCCTCGTTCTCGTCCAGTACGGTCAGGATCAGGTTGATCCCGAATTTCAGGTGCAGGCTTTCGTCCCGGACGATCCAGTCGATCAAGGAGCCGAAGTTGCGCAGCAGGTTCCGCTGTCGGAAGCTCAGCGCCACCATGAAGCCGGAGTAGAACCAGATCCCTTCCAGGATGACGTTGTAGGCCACCAGGTTGCGGACGAAGTCCCGCTTGCCTTCGGTCGTGGAGATGTCCAACGACTCCTCGGCCATCCGCTTGATGTACTTGACCTCGAAGGCCTCCTTGGCCGCCATGGAGGCCACGTTCACATGCGATTCGTAGGCCGCCGCTCGGTCGATGGGGAAGGTCTCCAGGACGTATTCGAAGGCCATACAGTGGTTGGCCTCCTCCCACATCTGCTTGGCCAGGTAGAGATGGCACTCGGCGGCGTTCAGATAGGGGTAGACACCGAACGCGAGCGACTTGTTGACCAGGAGCTCGTTCGGGTTGAAGTAGCTCATCAGATGGGTGAGCGCGTGGCGTTCTTCATCGGTCATCCGGTTGAAATCGCCCAGATCCTCGCCGAGCTGGATCTCGTGCGGGAACCAGGTGTTGGCCACCGCCTGGTTGTAGAGCTCGTACGCCCATTGGTACTTGACCGGCTTGAGCAGCAGGCCCTCACTGATCCCGGTGCCCAGAATTCCTTGCGTATCAGTCATGTCGTCCTCTCGCGAGGGGTCACAAAATCCCTCATCTGTGCGGTGTGTCGTCGACGGCTTCTCGGCTCGGGATCAGCGGCACGACGACACGCCGCGATTATTGAGGAGTATGTGACCCCTCGGCCTGGGTGGGGAGTTACTGGCAGGACTCGCACTGCAGGCGCTCCTGCGGGTCGATGGGGCAGTAAGCGCCGTCGACCTCCTCGGAGTCGTAGCCCTCGTGCTCGGTGACCCGCGGCGCGTCGGCCTCGATGACCGGGAGCTGGGTGCGGTTCTCGGCCTGCAGTGCTGCATGCGGCGCCCGGTCCTCGGTCGCCGGCGATGAGGGCGAGGCGGGCCGTGCGAAGCCACCGAAACCGCGGCGGCCCCCGGAGCGTTCGCTCTCGGCGTCGCCGGTGCGCAGCTGCTCGGCCTTGTTGATCTTGACCGTGCTCTGCTCCGCGGTGTGCCGGGGCATCATGTGCAGGTAGTAGGTGGTCTTGACGCCCATCCTCCACGCGGTGCTGTAGAGATCGACCATCTCGCCGACATCGCGGCTGGCCAGGTAGATGTTGCGGCTGATCGCCTGGTCGATCCACTTCTGTGCCCGGGCTGCGACGTTGAGGTAGGCGTACGGGGACAGTTGGAAGCTGGTCCGGTAGATCTCCTTCAAGTCCCTCGGCACGCCGCTGATCTTGGACAGATCACCCTGGGCGCGCAGCAGATCGTCCTTGACATCGTCCCAGAGACCGCGTTCGACAAGATCACGAACGAGGTTCCGGTTGACCTCCAGGAACTTGCCGGCCGAGGTGGCCCGGCTGAAGAGCTGGCTGAATTGGGGGTCGAGCCCGGGCGTCGTACCGGCGACCAGGCCGATCGAGGCGGTCGGTGCGATCGCCATCAGGGTGGCGTTCCGTATCCCGCCCTTCACCTTGGTACGCAACGAATCCCAGTCCAGGCGGGTAGTTCGGTCGACCTCGACCGGGGTGTCGCGATCGGCCTGCAGCTCGTCCAGAGTGTCCACCGGGACCAGTCCCTGCGACCAGCGGGAGCCGGCGAAGTTGGCATACGCACCACGCTCGCGAGCAAGATCGGCACTGGCGTCGATCGCATGCCAGCTGACGAATTCGGTCAGCTTGTCGATGAGGTCGTACGCCTCCTCGCTCTCATAGCTGATCCCCAGACGCTCGATCACGTCGGTGAAACCCATGAGTCCCAGGCCGACCGCCCGGTTCAGCTCGTTGGAGCGTTCGGATTCCGGCACCGAGGAGATCGTGATGTCGATCAAGTTGTCCAGTTGCCGGACGGCGAGCCGGGTCGACTCGGCAAGCCGCTTCCAGTCGACCTGGGCCTGTTGCTTCGCCCAGACCAGATGCTTGGACAGGTTGACCGAGGCCAGGTTGCAGACGCTGATGTTGTCCCGGTCCTGCGGCAGGCAGATCTCGGTGCACAGGTTGGACAGGTGGATGGCGCCGGTGTTGTTGTTCAGGGCCCGGGTGTTGATCGTGTCCTTCCAGGTCAGCCACGGATGCGAGGTGGTCTGTAGGGAGATCAGGATCGACCGCCACTGCTCACGCGCCCTGATCCTGGTGAAGCGCTTGATCTCGCCACACTCGGCCATGTCGACGTATTCGGCATAGCGGCGGGAGAAGTCGGCGCCGTGGAGTTCGACGAGATCGCCGACCTCGAGTGGGTCGAAGAGATACCAGTCCTGGTCGTTCTCGACCCGCTTCATGAATTCGTCGGAGATCCAGACCGCGGTGTTTGCGGTCCGAGTACGGCGATAGGGATCGCCGGAGTTCTGCCGCAGGTCGAGGAACTGCGGAAAGTCGAGGTGCCAGTTCTCCAGGTAGAAGCACAGGGCGCCGAACTTCTTGCCGCCGCGGGACACCGCCCGCAGCGTCGAATCGATGGTGTGCATGAAAGGTATCGGACCGGTCGAGGTGGTGTTGTTGGACCGGATCGGCGAGCCCTCGCTGCGCAGTTTGCTGACCGAGAAGCCGATGCCGCCCGTGCCCTTGGTGATCCACATGACGTCACGGATGGACTTGGCGATGTGGTCGATGTCGTCCTCGGCCTGCATCACGAAGCAGTTGGACAGCTGGGAATAGGCGGTGCCGGCGTTGACCAGCGTCGATCCGGCGGCGAGGTACTCCAGCCGGGACATCTTGTCGTACAAGGAGATCGCGACCGGTGTCGGATCGGTCTCGTTGAGCGTCAGGCCCATCGCGACTCGCATCCAGAAGAACTGCGGCACCTCGAGCGGGCGGCGCTCATGGTCGGTGATCATGTATCGGGTGCGCATCGTCTGCGCCCCGATGTAGTGCAGCAGGTCATCACGATCCGGGTCGAGTGCCGAAGCCAGCCGATCAAGATCGAAGAGCTCGACCAGTCGGTGGTCCAGCAGTCCGGCGTCGACCCCGGCCCGCAGGTAACCGGCGAAGCGCTCGCGATGCCGATCGCGGACGGTGGTCCGGTGGACCCCGTCGCCGAGCACCGCCTTGTAGAGCGTCTTGATCAACAGGTGCGCGGCGATCTGGTCGAAGGCGGGATCGTCCTTGACGTTGCCCAGCGCGACTTGGATGACGGCCTCGTCGAGTTGGGTGGTGGTGATCTTGTCGAAGAGCGTGATCTCCAGATCGGACTGGATCTGGGTGGCGCGGGTGACCGAGTCGTCCAGGCCGCAGGCGGCCTCCTCGATCGATCGTGCGATCTCGTAGCCGTCGTACGGCTCGATGCTGCCGTCGCGCTTGACGACGGTGATGTCGGTTGTGCTGGTGTTGCTGGAGCTGGTGTTGATCGTCATCTGTCCATCCCTCGTGAATGCATGACCTGGTCGGGCATCCGCAGGGCGGGGGAGAGTCAAGGACGACGGGTCGGGCGACCGACAGCGATCTCGTGTCGTCACCGATCCGGCCCCTGGCCGTCCCTCGCGGCCGCGGACCACCAAACACCGACCGGTTCCTCTGGAGCAGAGGTCGTCCGGGGCGTCGGCGAACTGGCAGGTCTTCGGACTCACGAGCACGATCGGGTGGCGGCTCCCTGGCGAGGAGCACGCCGATCACCTACTGGCCGTCCCTTCCCGGACGCTGGGTGCGTCCAGTGGTTGTGACGACGGTCGTTCTCGATTACCGCTGCGGGGCAGTCCCGGTCTCGCACCGGGTTCCCTGTTGCCTCCGCCGACCTGGGTGGCCGACAGAACCAGTTGCACGAATCACTATATATGGGAATGACAGGGATGTAACTACCCAGATGTAGCTGTTCTGCGTGTCGTATCGGATTCTGGTCATATCCCAGACCCCTGCCGGGATCGACTGGGTAAAGGGCGTACGGACCCGCGACGGTCCAGTTGACCGCTCGCGGATCGAATCGGGTTGGCCCGGCGGACGGAGAGCGGGATGTCAGCGAGCGCGCACGTTGATCGTTTCCAACGGGAGCACCGCTGGACGGGCCTGCCGATCGCGGTGGTCTACAAGTACATCGATGATCAAGGCAGCTATCTGGCCGCGTTGGTCGCCTACTACGGCCTGGTGTCGCTGGTCCCGCTGCTGCTGGTGCTGAGTTCGGTGCTCGGATTCGTGCTGCAGGCCGATCCTGGACTGCAGCAGCGGATCCTGCATTCGGCCCTCAGTCAATTCCCGGGGATCGGCACCCAGATCAGAAGTTCGGCCGGTCTCCGCGGCAGCCCGGTGGCGTTGGTGGTCGGTCTGGTGGGGGCGTTGTACGGCAGCCTGGGGGCGGCCCAGGCGGCGCAGAACGTGATGAATGTCGCCTGGGCGGTTCCGCGCAACCGCCGTCCCGATCCGATCAGGTCCCGGCTGCGGAGTCTCGCTCTGGTCGGGACCGCCGGCCTGGGGGTCGTCGGGGTGACCATCTTGTCGGCATTGACCACCAGCGTCGGGGCCATCGGGCCGGATCTGGGAGTGTTGTCCACCGCGCTGGCCCTGGCCGGATCGATCGTGCTCAACGTCCTGATCTTCCTGGTGGTCTTCCGGATCTCCACGGCCCGCCGACTCACGCTCGGCGAGATGCTGCCGGGAGCTGTGACTGCCGCGGTGCTCTGGCAATTGCTGCAGACCTTCGGCACGGCCTACATCAGCCATGTGGTCCAACGGGCGACCATCGTCAACGGCACCTTCGCGTTCGTGCTCGGCCTGATCGCCTGGCTGTACCTGGCGGCGATGGCGCTGGTGTTCTCGGTCGAGATCAACGTCGTGCGCACCAAGCAGCTCTATCCCCGCGCGTTGCTCACTCCGTTCACCGACAACGTCGACCTGACCCGCGGTGACCGCCGGGCCTACTCCGATGCGGCCAAGGCCCAGCGGAACAAGGGATTCGAGCATGTCGACGTGTCGTTCGACCACGAGGGTCAGAACGCGTCCGCGCACTCCGCACCCAAGGACCAATAGCACCCTGTGGTCATTGCGATAGATGGCCACCGACCGAGAACAGGGCCGGCAACAGGTGATCGTGCGAGTCGGACGACAGTGTCGTCGGGGTGTGGTCGTCGCCGGGATGCTCGCGCAGGAAGTCGATCACCAGACCTGCCTTCGCCAGCGCGGTCACCACTGCACCGACCGGGTGGATCCATTCGTGTGTCTCCTGGTTCGTCAGGCCGACGTCCCGCACCGCGTACGACCTGTCCTCCGACGTGACGCTCGGTTCACCGCCGCCGAAGTACGTCGACGCCAGGCGGTATCCGCCGGGGAAGGGCTCCAGTGCCATTGCCAGCGGATGGATGTCCAGCAGGTAGAACCTGCCGCCGGGACGGATCAGGTCGACGCAGTTGCGCGCCCAGCGGTCGAGATCACCGAGCCACATCAGCACCCCGCGGGACGTGAATACCAGGTCGTACCTGCGGCCCAAGGTAGCGGCCGCGTCCAGTACGTCGGACTCGACGAACGTGGCGTTGATCGTCGTTCGGGTCGACAGCCGGCGGGCTATCCGCAGCGACTCGGTGGAGAAGTCGACGCCGGTCACGGTCGCGCCGCTCCGGGCCAGCGACAGGGTGTCCAGTCCGATGTGGCACTGCAGATGGCAGATCTCCAGCCCGGCCACCGGACCGAGCTCGGCCTTCTCGATCGCGCCGAGGCTGTCCGGGTCGTCGACGAAACTTTCGGTCGCGTAGAACGCCGACGCCGCGTGATGCGGCGCCACCTCGTCCCAGAAGGCACGATTGACTGCGGTGTGCTCGCTCACGGTGCTCACCGTTTCAGATTCCATGATCATGCGCACTCGATTTCACGCCGTGTTCGATTTCATGCCGTGTTCGAGGCCGTGTCTCATGTCGTCGCGAAGGCTGCGATCTCCTCGATTGTCGGCCGGTAGCCGTCGGTGGTGTCCACGTCCAGCGTCGGGACTTCCAGGTGGATCGCCTCCCAGTCCGCGGCGACGGTCTCCAGGGTGCCCGCATCCGCGTGGGCGGCCCGAGTCGGCACTGAAGCCATCCGCTCCCGGCGGCGCCGCAACATCACCTCGTCCTCGGCGCGGCAGCGGATCACCCTGAGGTCGGCCAGTCCGAGCAGCGGCTGCAGTCCTCGGGACCACAGTGGGTGCTGGAATGCGGCATCGCCGATGATCGTCACCCCGCCTCGCAGCAGCAGCCCCAGGGTCTCGAAGAAGATCGGAAAGGCGCGCATGGTCAGCGGGTCAGAGACGCCCGCCAAGAATCCGGGACCGTGGGACAGCACCAGACCTTCCTTGATCTCGTCCCGGCAGATGGCCGGGCAGCCGATCCGGGCGGCCAGCCGATGGGTCAGCGTGGTTTTGCCCGAGCCGGCCTGACCGCTGACGATGATCAGCTTCGGCTCCAGAGCAGCTTCCTGACCGGACACGTTGGATCTCCTCCTGGGTCGTGGGCTTCCTTGATACCAAGATCAGGCGCCCGGAGGCGCGACGACGACGGCATCTCTCGCCCTGCGACAGGGGGCTGGCGTGTCGTGAACCCGGCGGGCTATTCATTGAGGAGAGGCTGGAACCACCGACGGGCACCCTCGTGCGGGCCGCTGGGTAACCTGATCCGGGATGTGCAGATCCGGAGTCGGAACCGGGTCGGACGGAGCGGAGGGCGGATGCCGGACCGATTGACGGCGTTGGAGCAGACGACGCTCGCGCTCGACACCGCCCGGACGCCGGCGACGGTGGGGACCGTCGACATCTTCGCCCCCGGACCGGACGGCTTCGACTACGAGCGGCTGATCGGACTGATCCGGGACCGGATCCGGTACGTGCCGCGCTACCGACAGCGCATCCTCGGCGTCCCTGGCCGGCTCGCCGACCCGGTCTGGGTCGACGACAACGACTTCGATCTCACCTTCCACGTCCGGCGCTCCGCGCTGCCGAGACCGGGCAACCGGCAGCAGCTGCGGGAATTCGCCGGCCGGGTGCTCTCCCGGCGGATCGATCGCACCCGTCCGCTGTGGGAGCTGTATTTCGTCGAGGGTCTCGAGGACGACGGCTTTGCGCTGGTCGGCAAGACCCACCAGGCGCTGGTGAACGGGCTGGACACGGTCGACCTGATTCAGGTCCTGCTCGACAACAGCCCGGACGAACCGGTGGATCCCCAGGACAACTGGCATCCGCTGCCCGAGCCCTCGGCGATCGAGCTGGTCGCCGGAGCGGTGACCGAGGGGCTGCGGGATCCGACCCGGACGCTGGCCAATTTCCAGCATGCGCTGACCGACGCCGTTGGAGTCGCCGTCGCCGTCAGCGAAGCGGTCGGCTTCAGCGGCGCACTCAGCGATCTCGCCGCCGACGCGCTGCGCGGCACCCGGATACCGGGCCGTACGCCGCTGGCCGGGATGGTCTCCGAACAGCGCCGGGTGGCGGTGATCTCGGCCGACCTCGATGATCTTCGCGCGGTCCGCACCGAACATGATCACACCATCAACGACGTCGTCCTGGCGATGATCACCGGGGGGCTGAGATCCTGGCTGATGACCCGCGGCGAGACCATCGGCCCGGCCTCATCGGTGACCGCCCTGGTGCCGATGAGCGCTCTGGAGGATCCCGATTCGCCGGAGGCATCGTCGCTGGGCAGCAGGGTCGTGCCGCACCTGATGCGGCTGCCCGTGGGTGAGGCGAATGCGTCGATCAGACTGCACCAGATCGGGTACGGGACCCAGGCACACAAGGATTCCGGCCAGGCCATCGGAGCGCGGACGATCTCCGACATCGCCGGATTCGCGCCGGTCACCTTGCATGATCTCGGCGTCCGGACGGCCGGCGAACCGACCCGCAGGCCGTACGATCTCTTGATCACCAACGCGCCGGGTCCGCAGGCGCCGGTCTATCTCGGCTCCGCGCCGCTGGTGGCGAGCTATCCGATCATCCCACTGTCCAGCGGGCATCTGCTGGCGATCGGTGCGACGTCGTACAACGGCCGGATCTTCATCGGGCTGAACGCTGACAGGGACGCCTTCCGCGATCTCGACGTGCTCGCCCAGTGCATGACCGACGCTCTGGAAGAATTGCTGGATACAACGGTCCGGGCCCGCGCGCACCGACCGCCGACGCGTGCGGCAACTGCCGAGGCCAAGGCCAGAGTCCAGGCCCGTAAGGAATCCGCCGCCAAGAAGTCAGCTGCCAAGAAAGCAGCCGCCAAGAAAGCAGCCGCGAAGAAGGCGACGGCGACGAAGACGACGAAGAAGACAGCGGCGACGAAGGCAGCGGCGAAGAAGCGCACTGCACCGGACACCGACGAACCAGGGGAGACCACATCGTGAAGCCTGTTCCTCGGATGATGGTCTTCATCCCGGCCGACCATGATCACGCGACGGCGCTCCGGGCAGCAGGCAGTTCCGACGAGCAGTTCTCCGCATTCGCCGCGACCGGACAGATGATCAAGGCCCACGACTATCGCCCGGACGAACGCGAGGACGCCGATTACGCGGCGCAGTTGTACGCCTCCCTGGCCGGCCTGGCCACCTCGGGTGACGACCGGCGGCTGGTGCTGGCCGCCGACGTCCCGATCGCCCGGGTCCACGACGGCGCCACCGACGGCAGCTACGGGGCGATCACGGTGACCGGACTCGACTGGTCCGATGTGAGGGCGGTCTTCGTCGACGCTCCGGAGGCGGTCGAAGCGGTCCGGAAAGCCAAACAGGCGCTGCCCGCGGCAGCTGGTGATGGCCTGGACGCAGTGCTCGGGCTTGGAGAGGTCACCGCCCTGACCGATGATCACGAGTTGCTCTGGCACACGCCGGACGAAGACTGGTAGCGCAGACAGGCCGATGTTGTCGGTCGTCTGGGGCAGACTAGGGCCATGCCACGCTCCATCTGGAAGGGCGCCATCTCGTTCGGCCTGGTCACCATCCCGGTCAAGTTGTTCTCGGCCACCGAGGAGAAGGACGTCAGTTTCCGCCAGGTACACCCCGAGGACGGGGGCCGGATCAAGTACAAGCGCGTCTGCGAGAAGTGCGGCAAGGAGATTCCCTTCGCCGAGATCGCCAAGGGCTACGAGCTGCCTGACGGCCGGGTGGTGATCCTGGATGCCGAGGACATGGCCTCGCTGCCGTTGCCCACGATGAAACAGGTCGAGGTGGTGCAGTTCGTCGCCGAGGACGACATCGATCCGACCTATTTCGCCAAGACCTACTTCCTGGAGGCGGAGGGGCCCGGCGTCAAGCCGTACGTGCTGCTCCGGGACGCTCTGCTCAAGACCAACCGCTGCGCGCTGGTCAAAGTCGCGATCCGGTCCCGGGAAGCGCTCGCCCTGGTTCGGCCGAAGGGCGGCATCCTGCTGATGCACACCATGCTGTGGCCCGACGAGCTGCGCGACGGCGGCTTCGTCGCGCCGCCGTCCGACATCACCGTCTCCGACGGGGAGATCGCGATGGCGCAGAACTTCATCGACGCCCTGGCCGGCGACTTCGACCCGGGAGCGTACGCCGACAGCTACCGGGAGGCGGTCGAGACGCTGGTCGAGTCCAAGCTCGAGGGCGCCGAGTTGCCGGCCGAAGAAGAAGAGCCGCAGGAGGCGGAGGTCGTCGACCTCGTGGCCGCGCTCCGTGCCTCGGTGGAGGCGGCCAAGAAGCGTCGCGCCGACGCCGAGCAACAGACCGACTCCACGGCAGGCAAGGCCGTCTGACAGATTCCGTCGGTTCACCGGGCTGATCGCCTTCCGGACCCTCGTCGAGCCTGCGCTGTTGGGATACGCCTGCGAGTGCATGGTCTGGCTGTCGGTCGCTCCGGAAAGTCTCGAGCCGGCGGCGCTGGCGCTAACCCGCCATCCCGCGACGAAGTATCTGTCGGCGACGGCGGGCCGCTACAACCTGGTCGGACTGGTCGTCGTCGAGCACTACCAGGACCTGTACGACTTCGCGTCCAAGGTCCTCGGGGCACTGCCCGGTGTCCGCGATCTTGATCTCACCCTCCCAGATGCGCACCTACAAGCGGGTCTGGACACCGGTCGGTGAGGCGGTCTACACCGAGTCCTCGCACGAGGGTGAATTGTTCGGGTTGGACTACTAGCCCGTTCCCGGATCCGCTGATCATCAGCTACCAAGATCACCGGATCCAGCAGTACGACGTTGCCGAGCTGGATGAGATATGAGCAGGAGAATTCCGTGAACAGTAAGAAGAACAGCCGTGGCAGTGGTCGGAGGAGACCTGGCGTGGCAAGGTCGAACAGGTCCGCGCAGGCCGGCCGCGACCACCAGCCCGGAGCGATGCCCGCTGATGTGCGGATGGAGGGTGAGCTGGGCCGGCAGAGCGCGTAGGAGTTGATCTCCGATAACAACCGGCGCCGGCGAGAGCACCATCGATCCGCTGCGGCTGTCGCGTCGAGGACGCAAGGCGATCATCATCATTTCGTGTCTGGGGACGATTCCGGAGGCTCCCAGCGGAACAGGAACCGGATGCCGGAGGCGCCGGCCACCCAGATGATCATCGCGGCGACCAGGACCTTGATCGCCTCGGTGTCGGAAGTGTCGCTGAGGATCCGCAGCCGGTCGGGATTTGTGGGAACGTACTGGATCCAGATCGCGCCGCGCCCGTAGCCCCAGTCCGGCGGCCGTACCCAGCAAGGCCGCTTGACCCAGGCCGTGTGCTCGCCGCCCGGCACCGGAAAGCGGACACGGATCCGCTCGTAGCCGGTGTCCTTCAGGAAACAGGTCAGATTCTGGTTCAGGATCCTTCCGTCGGCGGTGACCGCATCCTGGAAGCGATGCAGGTGGTACGCCTTCGCGGCGATCCCGGCCAGCGCCAGCAGGACGCCGAGCAGGACCGCCGTGACGAAGGGCCGCCGCCACCAGGACGGCGCTGACGACCGGCTCAGCCGGCCAGCCAGTCGGCGCCCACCTTCTCCTGGGTGACGAAACCGGCGAGGACCGCAGGAGCCGCTGCCTCCTCGAGCTTCTTGCCCAGCAACGGGACGTTGACCTTCAGTTCTCCGGCGAAGGCGAGGGTGCTGCCGGCACCACCGGCTGAGAGCTGGTACCGGCCGTTGAATGTCACCGGCTGGCCGGGCACCCGCAGGTTCACCGTGGCGGTCCGGGAGCCGTCGTCGCCGGCGTCGGCCCAGGTGACGTCCTCGACCACGGTCAGGGTGGCGCCTGTGAACGGCCGCGCCGCGTCGGGAGCCGGCAGATCGCGACTGGTCTTGATGTTGTTGCCGTCAACGATCACGTCATGGTTCGTCGCGTGGCTCTGCTCGCAGACCTGCTCCTGGAAGGACTTGTCGGTCAGCATCGCGAACACCTTGTCGGGAGTTGCGGCGAACTCGGCGCGGGTATCGATATTCATGAACCACATCATGACGTACGAGGGAAACACCTGCCGTCCATCACCGGTCACACCGGCGAATTCACTCCCGCCGGGGCTAATCTCGATGAGCGGCGCACGGGGTCGTACGCCGCCGAGGACACACCAGGACGGTCGGGTTGCGAACACGGGAAGCCGATATCGAGCGGCACAAGCACGCCAAACTGAAGGAGGTCGCCTCCCAGGGGGCGGCGATCGCCCGGGAGTTCGGACAGGATCCGGACCAGGTCCGGGAATTCCTGGGCCACTACTTCCGCCACGTCGACGCCGACGACGTGGACATCCGCACCGACGCCGACCTGCTCGGCCTCGTCGCCAGTCACTTCCGGCTGGCCTCTCAGCGTCCATCTGCGACCGCGAAGGTGCGGGTTTTCACCCCGTCCCGGCAGGCCGACGGCTGGAGCGCCAACGGCGCGACCGTCGTCCAGATCGTCACCGACGACCAGCCGTTCCTGGTCGACTCGGTGACGATGGAGGTGTTGCGGCAGGGCTGGACGATCCGTGAGGTCTTCCATCCGCAGTATCTGGTCCGCCGCGATGTCACCGGCCGGCTGCAGTCGGTGCTGCACGTCGCCGAAGCTTCGGGCGACCCGTCGGTCATCGGCGAGTCCTGGATGCATGTCGAGGTGGCGCCGACCGACGCGGTCGAGCCCGGCGAGACCGCCGACGCCGAGCTCGAGGCAGGTTTGCGGGAGGTGTTGCGCAACGTCGGCGAAGCAGTTGCCGACTGGGACAAGATGCGGCTGATGGCAGCCAGTGCCTTCACCCAGCTGCGGCCGGCGCCCGGCACCCGGCCGGAGGAGGTCGACACCGCCCGGGTCCTCCTGGACTGGCTGGTCGAGGACAACTTCACCTTCCTCGGCTACCGCGAATTCTCCGTACGCGCGCAGCCCGGCTCACAGTCGCCGTACGCGATGGACCCCGTTCCCGGTACAGGTCTCGGCATCCTGCGCGCCGACCAGGCGGCCGCCGAATCCTTCGCCGCGGTACCGCTGCCGGGTCCCGGCACGCCGCAGCTGCTGGTGATCACCAAGGACGACGCCAAGGCCCGGGTGCACCGGCCCAGCTACCTGGACTACATCGGGCTGCGAAGCTTCGACGACCAGGGCCGGGTCGTGGGCGAGCGGCGCTTCCTCGGCCTCTTCGCCTCGACCGCCTACACCGACTCCGTGACCCGGATCCCGGTTCTGGCGCAGAAGGCCGAAGCGGTGCTCGAACGCTCCGGCTACGCCGCCGGCAGCCACGGCGCCCAGGCGATCCTGGACGTGCTCAACGGTTATCCCCGGGACGAGCTGTTCCAGGCATCGGTCGGTGAACTGGCGCCGACCGTCGAGCGGATCAGCCGGCTCAAGGAACGTCGGCAGGTCCGGGTGTTCGCCCGCAGGGACGGCTACGGCCGCTATCTGTCCTGCCTGGTGTACTTCCCCCGCGACCGCTACACCACCGCCGTCCGCAACCGGATGGAACGGGTCCTGGTCGACTTCGTCGGCGGCGGCTCGGTCGATTACACGACCCGGGTCTCCGAATCGGTCCTGGCGCGGCTGCATTTCGTGGTCCGGACCCCGCCGGGACAGACCATCGGCGACGTCGACGTGCTGGAACTGGAGCAACGGCTGGCCGCCGCCGCCCGGTCTTGGGACGACAACTTCGCCGCCTTGATCGGCGAGCGGGGCGGGGCCGGACGGCTGAGCGCCGACCAGTTGGTCCGGATCGCACGGACGCTGCCGGAGGGCTACAAGGAGGACTTCACCCCGGCGCAGGGACTCGCCGATCTGCAGGCACTGGCCGGTCTGCTGCGCGGTTCGGGACCGGGCACTGGCGCGAGTGTCACGCTGAATGCCGGCCAGGACCTGGCCCTGGCGCTCTACCGCCCCGACGACGAGGGCGACCAGGCCGATCTGCGGTTGAAGATCTTCCGCACCAGAGCCGAGCTGTCGCTGTCCCGGGTGCTGCCGCACCTGTCGCTGCTGGGCGTCGACGTGGTCGACGAGCATCCCTACGAACTGCCGTTCGGGTCTGCTGCGGACGGCAGCCCGCTGACGGCCCATGTGTACGAATTCGGCTTTCGGGTGCCCGGCGGGCGGACCGGGGTCGAGAAGCGCTGGAACAGCGCCGCCCGGGCGTCGTTCATGGATGCGTTCCGGGCCTCCTACACCGGGCTGGCCGAGGCGGACCCGTACAACGCACTGGTGATGGGTGCCGATCTCGGCTGGCGGGAGGTGAGCCTGTTGCGGGCCATCGGCCGTTACCTCCGGCAGGGCGGCAGCAATTACAGCCAGACCTTCATCGCCTCGGCGCTGGCCGACAACACCGAGATCAGCCGGCAGTTGGTGGCGATCTTCGCAGCCCGTTTCGATCCGGAGGCCGGCGAGGACCAGGAGACCAGGAAGAAGCGGGCCGACGAGATCCTGTCCAGGATCCGGTCAGGCCTGGACGACGTTGCCAGTCTTGATCATGATCGGATCATCCGGTCGTATCTGGCGGTGATCAACGCCGTGGTGCGGACCAACTTCTACCAGTCCCACCGACCGGCGATCGCGCTGAAACTGCTGCCTCGCAAGATTCCCGGGCTGCCGGAGCCGAGGCCGGCGTACGAGATCTACGTCTATTCGCCGCGGGTGGAGGGGGTCCATCTGCGCTTCGGCCCGGTGGCGCGCGGCGGTCTGCGCTGGTCGGACCGCTCCGAAGACTTCCGGACCGAGGTGCTCGGGCTGGTCAAGGCGCAGATGGTCAAGAACACCGTGATCGTCCCGGTCGGTGCCAAGGGCGGCTTCTACTGCAAGCAATTGCCGGATCCGAGTGCGGACCGCGACGCCTGGATGGCCGAGGGAATCGACTGCTACAAGATCTTCGTCGGCAGTCTGCTGGACGTCACCGACAACATCGTTGCCCAGGAAGTGGTCCGCCCGGACCGGGTGATCAGCTACGACGACGAGGATCCGTATCTGGTCGTGGCAGCGGACAAGGGGACCGCGACCTTCTCCGACATCGCCAACCAGGTCGCGGTCGACCGCGGCTACTGGCTCGGTGACGCCTTCGCCTCCGGTGGTTCGGCCGGCTATGACCACAAGAAGATGGGGATCACCGCCCGGGGCGCCTGGGAATCGGTCCGGCGGCACTTCCGTGAGCTCGGTGTGGACGTGCAGAGCCAGGACGTCACCGTGGTCGGTATCGGCGACATGAGCGGCGATGTCTTCGGCAACGGAATGCTGCTCAGCAAACACCTCAAGCTGGTCGCGGCCTTCGACCATCGGCACATCTTCATCGACCCGCACCCGGATCCCGCTGCCAGCTGGGACGAGCGGAAGCGGATCTTCGACCTGCCCCGGTCGAGCTGGAACGACTACGACAAGAGCCTGCTGTCGCCGGGCGGCGGGATCTTCGCCCGGCACCTCAAGGCGATCAAGATCACCGACGAGATGCGGGAAGTGCTGGACCTGGCCGGGGATGTCAGCAAGTTGTCACCCGCGGAGTTGATCAGCGCGATCCTGAAGGCCCCCGTCGACCTGCTCTGGAACGGCGGTGTCGGCACCTATGTCAAGGCGACCCGGGAGAGCCACGCCGACGTCGGCGACAAGGCGAACGACTACCTGCGGGTCAACGGCGCTGATCTTCGGGCCCGATGTGTGGGGGAGGGCGGCAATCTCGGATTCACCCAGCTCGGCCGGATCGAGTACGCGTCCGCCGGCGGCAAGATCAACACCGACTTCATCGACAACTCGGCGGGTGTCGACACCAGCGATCACGAGGTCAACATCAAGATCCTGCTCGCCGACGAGGTGGCCTCCGGCCGACTGACCGACACCGACAGAGATGCACTTCTGGCGGCGATGACCGACGAGGTCGCCGAACTGGTGCTGGCTAACAACCAGGCGCAGAATCTGGCCCTGGCCAACAGCGAATTCGAGGCGCCGTCGATGGCCGGCGTGCACGAGGACTGGATGCAGCGACTGGCCGGTCAGGGACTGCTGGACCGGGAGCTTGAGTTCCTGCCCAGCACAACCGAACTGGCCGAACGCCGGAAGCAGCGGCGCGGCCTGACGACGCCGGAGTTGTCGACCCTGCTCGCCTACACCAAGATCGTCCTGGACCGTGAAGTCCTGGACACCGATCTGCCCGACGATCCGGACCTGCGGCACCTGCTGATCGACTACTTCCCCGAGCAGCTGCGGAGCCGGTATGCGGGGCTGATGGACAACCACCGCCTGCACCGGGAGATCATCGCCACGGTCGCGGTCAACCGGTTCGTCAACCAGGCCGGGATCACCTGCTTCCACCGACTCAGCAGCGAGACGCCGGCCACGATCGCCGATCTGATGCGGGCCCAGGTCGCGGCCCGGATCCTGTTCCGCGCCGATGACCTGGAGGAGCGGATCGGCCGACTTGATCACCAGGTCGACGCCGCCGAGCAGACAAGGCTCCGGCTTGAGGTGCGCAAGCTCCTCGAGCGCGCCACTCGTTGGCTGGTGGTCAACCGTCGCGGATCACTGCGGATCTGCGAGGTCGTTGACACCTTCTCAGCCGGAGTCGATGCTGTGCTCGACGCGCTCCCGCAGCTGTTGACCGGACGCGATGAGCAGGCCTACGACCGCAACCGCACCCGTTCCGAACTGGCCGGCGTCGACGCCGGGCTTGCCGGGTCGATCGCGTTGCTGCCGCAGGCGTACGCCGCGCTGTCGATCACCCAGACGGCCAACCGGGATGATCATGATCCGGTCCGGGTCGCGGACGTGCATTTCACGTTGGGGCAGCGGCTCGGTCTGGACCGGCTGCTGGACAAGATCACGGGTCTGCCCCGCGATGATCGCTGGGAGACGATGGCGCGGGCCGCATTGCGCGACGATCTGCACGCGGTCCAGGCCCGGCTGACCGCCGAGTTGCTCGGCCTCGGCGACGACGCAACCTCTCCGGACGAGCTCTTCGAGCGCTGGCAGGCGTCGATCGGCACCGCGGCCCGGGAGATCGAGACTATCTCGGCGATCAGCGAGTCCGAACCCGATCTCGCCCGGCTGTCGGTCGGACTGCGCGCTGTACGCTCCCTGCTCGGTCAGCAGTGATCCTCCGACGATCGCTGGGCTTGTCGATGCGCGATTCCAGTATCACTGCAGCGGGAAGACCGGCCAGCCCACCTCGGTCCGCAATCCTGGATCCGGGGCGTCGACCGGATCGAGGTGGTATTCGCGGATCGGGCCGGCGACGCCGATCGCCCGCTGGGTGACGTAGCTGCCGAGCTTGGCATAACTGCGATCCAGCTCCGAGCAACTGCCGAGGTGGGTGGTCACGGCCAGGTCCGCCGCCGGCACCCGGGTCAGGATCACCCGCTCGTTGACGGCTTGGTCGGTGGGCAGATCCACCGACCGGCCGCCTGCCGGCAGCTCGACCGGGATGAAGACGGCGACCTTCGAGGTGACCACCTCACCCAACTCGGCGTAGCCACCGTCGGTGAAGAAGTCCGCGTCGTAGAGCGAGCCGTCCGGGCCGGTCCGCCGCAGCCCGGTCTCGGCCAGTGCATCGCCGACCAGCCGCCGGGCCGTGGGGAGCAGCGGGCCGTTCAGCCGGTGGGAGGACCTGCTGATCACCCCGATCGCCCAGGTCTCGGGTATCCGCCGGTGCTCGACCACCAGCGGTGTTTCGTCGGCCTCCAGCAGTCGTCGCAGTGATCGTACGGCCGACTGGGTCTCGGCCAGTCGCGACTCCATCCGCTCCAGGTGGCTGATCATGGCCGCGTTCCTGGTGGCGGCATCAGGCGCCTGCAACACCTGCCGCACCTCCTCCAGCGGCATCCCGAAACCACGCAACCGCAGGATCACCTGGGCCTCTGGCAACTGGTCGGTGTCGTAACGGCGGTAGCTGGTGTCAGGGTCGATCTCGGCCGGTCGGAGCAGTCCGATGTCGTGATAGTGCCGCAGCGTCTTGATGCTCAGGACTTCTTCATCGTCAATTACGGCCTGACCATGGCGGTCTTCCTGATCGCCGGTGGCCGGCTGGCCGATCGGGTCGGGCGTCGCCGGGTGCTCGCGGCCGGCATCGCGCTCTTCGCGCTGGCCTCGCTGGGTTGCGGGATGGCCGCCGGTCCGGCGTTCTTGATCACTGCGCGGCTGGTCCAGGGCGTCGGCGGTGCGCTGATGTCGCCGACGGTGCTGGCGATCATTGGTGGCCTGTACGCCGGCCCGGACCGCCGCCGCGCCCTCGGCATCTACGGGATGGTGATGGGCGGTGCTGCCATCTGCGGCCAGCTGATCGGTGGGTTGTTGATCAACGCCGATCTGTTCGGCTCCGGCTGGCGGGCGATCTTCCTGATCAATCTGCCGCTGTCGGTGCTGGCCCTGGCGCTGTTGCGGATCGTGCCCGAGTCCCGGGCGGCCGTACGGCGCCCGATCGACCTGCTGGGTCTGGTCCTGGTGGGAGCCTCACTCGGTGCGATCATGCTGGCGCTGGTCCAGGGACGCGAGCAGGGCTGGCCGCTCTGGTCCTGGCTGAGCCTGGGCGGCGCGGCCGCATTGCTGGCGGTCACGGTAGCGCAGCAGCGGCGACTGGCCGCGCGCGGGGTGCGCCGTTGTTCGAGCCGGTGGCCTTCGCCTCCCGCAATGTCCGCATCGGCCTCGTGGCGATGCTGCTCTACCAGCCGAGCCAGGCGTCGCTCTACCTGATCCTGGCGCTGTATCTGCAGCAGGGCAGGGGATTGGGCCCGGTCGCTTCCGGTTTGGTGTTCGGGATTCTCGCTGCCGGCTATTTGATCACCTTGCTGCCAACTCCCGGGCTGATCCACCGGTTCGGGCGCCGAGTGCTGATGGCTGCCGCGATCGTGTTGGCTGCGGGTTTCGTCGTCCTGTCGGCGACGCTGGCCGGAATCGGCACCGGCGACTCGATCATCGCGCTGTTGCCGGGGCTGTTCCTGATCGGGCTGGGTCAGGGATTTGGCCTCAATTCCCTGGTGACCTTGATCGTCGCGGGCGCCGACCCCGAGCACGTCGCTTCGGCGGCGGGTGTCCAGGCGACTGTCCAGCAGGTCGGTTCGGCACTCGGCGTCGCCGTCATCGGGGTGGTCTTCTTCGGTCTTGTCGATCATGGTCTGGGAGCTGCTTTCGCTGTGTCCGCTGCGATCCTGGCCGGTCTGATGATCATCGTCGGGCTGCTGGCCGGGCTGTTGCCGGCCAGCAGCTCGAGGGCGTCATGACGATCTGATGACTGGGCCGGAGCTGACGTGGAGCAAGGACCGTGCACAACTTCCAACGACGGGACTACTGATCGCTCGTGGACGGCCGGGCGGCCTGCAGTCCCTCCGACTGGGTGAGCAACTCGCCTGCTCGCCGGGCTGCCGCCGGTCGGGCCAGCACCACGACGAGCACGATCACCAGGACGGCGGTCGCCAGTCCCGGGCCCCACAGCGCGGCCCCGCTGGGCAGCGGCACGACATTGCGGAACAGGGTGTAGACCAGCAGCGCCATCGCCAGGATCGGGATCACCAGCTCCCAGCGGCGTACCGGCTTCACACCGGGCGCCGGCTTACCGGAGAAGAACAGCAGCCGGACGCAACCGAGCGTTGCCAGGCCGTAGGCGATCAGCAGGACCAGCGTGCCGGACGTTCCGCTGTTGATGAAGAGATTCAGCGACGACGACCGGAAGACCAGCAGCGCGATCACCTCGATCAGGAACATCACGATGATCGATGCGCCGACGGCGCGATGGGGCACGCCGTGACGATCATGGACCTGGGCGAGCGGCTTGGGGCCGAGGCCGTCGCGGCTCAGGGCGAAGATCAACCGGGACGCACCGACAGTACTGGCCAGGCAGCAGGCCGCCGCGGAGAAGGTCGCACCGATGGTGATGATCGTTCCCAGCCACGGTGTCACCCAGTTGGAGGCAAGATCACCGATCAGCGACCCGGAGTTGATGAAGGTCTGGATGCCGGCGGAATCGGTGCCGTAGGCCATCACCTCGACCGCCGTGACGACGACGAAGAAGACGCCGCCGAAGATCGCCGTACCGAGGATCGCGCGCGGAATGTCGCGCTTGGGTTCGCGGGCCTCCTCACCGAGGGTGGCGGCAGCCTCGAAGCCGGCGAAGGACAGGAAACCGAAGACGATGCCGAGGAAGACAGTCGAGGCGCCGTGCCCGGCGACGCTGAAGACCGACAGGGTGAACGTCCGCCCATGCGGCGCCGTACCACCCAGCAGCTTGACCAGCACGATCACTGTCACGATCAGGATCAGCGCGACGGTGACGGTCTCGACCACCAGCAGTACTCGGGTGCCGCCCTTGGCCTGCCTGCTGGCCAGGAACCAGACGATCAGCAGCACCACCCAGGAGAAAATGTAGGCCATCCAGTCCGGCGCGCCCGACCACAAGCCGGAGGTGGACAGCAGGTCGTTGATGAAGCGGCCGGCTGCCATCGAGGTGACCACGCCGAAGAAGATGTAGGTGCCGGCGTTGAGCCAGCCGGCGATGATCCCGGCCCGCGGGCCGAGCGTGGCGCCCACGAAGCCGTAAACACTGCCGGAATGGCTGAAACGCTGGCTGAGCCGGACGAAGGTGTACGCGATCAGCAGCACCCCGACGGTGGCCAGTGCGAACGCCAGCGGGACGGCACGGCCGAGCACCGACGCCGTACCTTGCGGGTTGATGTTGGCAGCCATCGACGGGGCCATCAGCGCCAAGCTGACGCCGATCGCCTCCCAGACGCTGAGATTGCGTTTCAGCCCGCTGCCGGAGGTCGTGGCCTCCGACGAAGCGGCTGGTGTCATGCCGGGTGATGCGCTGGACGTTTCGGACATGGGTGCTCCTGTGGACTGGATGTTCAGAGCTGGTAGAGCCGGCGGGCGTTGGTGGAGGCGATCAGATCGGCGACCCGCTGGGCGTCTGCCACCGACCAGTGCCCGTCGGAGACGAGGGACGCCAGAGCTGCGGCGGTGCCTTCCCGCCACAGGTCGGCGCCGAGGTAGTGCAGCTCCGCCGGGCCGAAGGCGTCGGAGGAGTAGAGCAGCTTGCGGAAGGGGGCCAACTCCAGGCTGCGGGCGATCAGCGACCGGCTGCGGCCGCCGAGATAGTTGATCGCCAGCCCGACGTCCAGATGCACTCCGGAGAACGCCTGCGCGAGGTAGCCGGCCTGGCGTTCGTACGGATAGCAGTGCAGCAAGGCGATCGAGGCGTTCGTCGCGAGCGGGTCGCGCAACAGCGGCAACAACAGCAGCGGGTCGGTCCTGTGCAGATCCTCGTCGCGGTCGCCGAAGCCGACATGGAACTGCAGCGGCAGGCCACCGCGGCGGGCTTGTAGCGCCAGCGCGGTCCGGATGCCGAAGCACAACAACAGCGGATCCAGCAGCCGGCCGCCGACGCCGGCCCAGCGCCGGGCGGCCTCATCGACGGCCGCCGGGGTCGGCTGGGACCAGTCGATCGCAAAACCGGTGCGGTAGGCGATCACGGTCTTGAAGCCGACCGCCTGGTGCCTGACGGTCTCGGCCTCGAGCAATTCTGCGAAGGTGGTCCGGTAGTGGCCGCCTGCGGCCAGCGCCTGCTCGGCCAGTACCTCCAGCCGCAGCACGACCCGGGCGTTGCCGCCGCCGACCGACGCGAGTTCGTGCGGCGTGCAGGTCTCACCCTGGAAGCCGGTGTCGACCAGCCAGGCCCCGACCCCTGCGGCAGGCAGCAGCCGCCTGGCCACTTCCGACTCGCCCAGCTCGGTACGCCGTTGCCAGTACGCGTCCGGCTCGGCATGGGCCGGCAGATCGAGCAGCGGCGCGCAGCGGGCCCGGATCGCGAAGCCGAGCTGGGTGTCGAAGGCCGAGTCCCAGTCCGGGAGCGGATCGGTGTCGGCCTCGTTGAGCGCATTCTCGAACCGGCCCCGGCTGCCGTCGACGAGCCAGCAGCCGTGCACGTGATGATCGACGAGCGGGAGCGTACGCAGTCGCCCGGCAATCTGCTCGGCGACCGGGTCCGGTCCTGAGGCAGTCATCAGAAGCCCCAGGCGAAGCGGAAGCGTTCGGCCAGGTCCTCGGGATCCAGATCGCCGTAGTGGTCGGCTTCGTACCGCCGGCCGGCGACGATCGCGTCCACCAGCCGGTCACCGAGCAGGCCGCGGACCGCCGTGCTGGCATCCAGCCGGTCCAGTGCCGCGCGCTGGTCGGTGGTCAGCACGGCGATCCCGGCAGCCTCCCGTTCGGCCTCGGTCAGCGACCCGGGGTCCCGGTCCGCCTCCGGCGGAAGTGGGGTGCTCGTGCTGATGCCGTCGAGCATCGCGGCCAGCACCGCGGCCGAGGCGATGTAGGCCGACGTCGAGGGGTCGATGATCTTGACCTCGACATTGGCGCCCCGCGGGTTGCTCGGCGTGGCGGCGACCAGCCGTACGGCCACCTCACGATTCTCCAGGCCCCAGGCGGCGTGGGCGCCGGCCCAGGTGCCCGGCGCCATCCGGATCGTCGAGAGCACCGACCCGGCCAGCACCGCCTGCAGGTCGCCGATCAGCTCCACCACCCGGCCGATCGCCGAGGCCCCGTCGGCGGTCAGCCCCCGGATGCCGTCGCCGCCGGAGAACAGCGGCTCGCCGTCCCGGGTCAGGGAGAAGTGCTGGTGGGCGCCGTTCCCGGCGTCGGCGGCCTGGGGTTTGGGGGAGAACGACACCGTATGACCGGTCCGCCGGGCGACCCGCTGGACGATCAGCCGTGCAAGCACCAGCGCGTCCGCGGCAGCCACCGGCGACTGGGGCTCGAGGGAGAATTCGAACTGGCGGACCGCGTACTCCGGGTGCACCTGGTCGATCTTGAGACCGGCCTGGTCGGCGGCGGCGTACAACTCCCGGACGAAGTCCTCGTGCTGGAGCACCCCGGCCAGCGAGTACGGGGCCCAGCCGGTCGAGGGCAGCGGGCTGCCGTCCGCTGCGGCCAGCTGGAATTCCAGTTCGTGGCCGACCCGGGCGCTCAGCCCGGCCTCGGCCAGCGCCGCCTCGACCCTCAGCAGCGCGGTCCGCGCACACTCGTCGACCGGCCCGCCGTCCTGGGTGTGGAACGTCGCCGGCGCCCATGCCAAACCGGCGTCGAGGACCCGGATCGCCTGCGGATCGATCCGCAGGCGCAGGTCACCGACCGCGCTGATCGTGTCGGTGAAGGCGATACCGCCGTGATCGATCGCGAACCCGTGCCAGGTCGGTGAGGCGCCCAGACCGGTCTCGGCGAACGAGTCGGCCCGCTGGACCGGGACCGTCTTGGCCAGCAGCAACCCGTTCGGGTTCCAGATCGTGCCCACGACGAAACGGACGTCCTGGTCGGCCAGACGATGGGCGAGCGGCGCGTGGGACGGCGTAGCGGTCATGGCCCCATACTCTGACAAATTCGTGTCGGGTGTGTTACGTACCCGACAGATTTCTCATTATGTTGGATCCGTAACATCTTCACCGGGCCGGATGATAACCGTCGGGTACCGAGCCGATAGGCGAAGGGAGTGCGATGTGCCGCTTGCTCGGACGCGCATCGTTGGAGCCGCTGACCGACCTGGACGTGATCGGCGCCGGTAGCTGTGCCGACTTCCAGCAGCTGGGCCGGCTGCATGCCGACGGCTGGGGCACCGCCTGGCTCGCCGAGGACCGGGACTGGGGGAAGCAGGGCATGGCGCGGCTGCGCGATCCGGGCGACCCGGTCGCCGCAGCAGCCCTGACCGAGTCGCTGACCCGGGTGCCGAGCCGGCTGCGGGTGACCCATCTCCGGCTGGCGACCACAGGGATGGCCAACCAGGTCAGCAACACCCACCCGTTCCAGTGGCGCGACGTCGTGCTCGCACACAATGGCAGTGTCTCGCCGGTCACCGAGCTGCGGGCGCTGGTGACTCCCGAGGAACTCGAGCTGATCGGCGGCAGCACCGATTCGGCCATGGTCTTCGCGCTGGTGGTCCGCGAGCTCGAGCGGGGTGTTCCCCTATTCGACGCCGTGGTCGACGTCATCGCCAGGCTCCGGACGCGATTCCCGCGGGCGGCGCTGAACCTGCTCATTGCCTCGCCGGTGGAGTTGATCGCCGTGCACGCCAACCAGGGCGCCTTGAATCCCACCGCCGATCTGTTGGCCGCCGGGCGGGGTGCCGACCTGCCTCGTGGACATCTCGATCACTATTACCAACTGTCCTGGCGGCAGGATCCGGGATCGGTGGTCTTCAGCTCCAGCGGGCTCGACACCGACGGCTGGACGCCGATGGCGCACGACACCGCGGCACGGGTCGATCTGGCGACACTGGCGGTCGAGTTCCGTCCCATCGGCGGCCCGGAGATCGCCCGGGACCCGCAGGCTGCCTGAGGCCGGCATGGCGGGGGAGACGGCTCATGAAGCGATTCCCGGACATCCGGCAGGAGTCCGCGGTCGGATCGAGACGGCCACCCTGCGACCGAGTGAACGCCGGGTAGCGCTGCGCCTGCTGGCCGACTATCCGACGGCCGGGCTGTCGACAGCGGGCGACCTGGCCAAGGCAGCAGGGGTGAGCAGCCAGACGGTGATCCGATTCGTGCGGGCCCTGGATTTCGGAAGCTTCGCCGAGCTTCAGGAGGCGTTGCGCGAGGAGTTGCGGACCGTCGCCGGACCACTGGCCAAACTGCAGAGCCGACCCGTCGGCGAGACCGCCGAACTCGCCGGCTTCGCCCGGGTCGTCGGCAATCGGGCGGTGCAGTCCTTCGAGCGGATCCCGGCGGCCGGCATCGAGGCGGCGGTCGATCTGCTGGCCGATCTGCGCGGGCAGGTGTTTGCCGCCGGCGGCCGGTTCTCGACCGTCCTGGCCCAGCACCTGATCACCAATCTGCAGGCGTTGCGGCCGGGTGCCCGGCTGCTGGTCGACCCGCTCGGGGCTTCGCTGTCGGAGGTCGTCGACCTCGGACCCCGGGACGTCCTGGTGATCTTCGATGTCCAGCGCTACCAATCGGTGCTTGCCCGGCTTTCCGCGACGGCCGCAGACCGGGGCGCGGCCGTCGTGGTGGTCACCGACGATCCGGGGTCGCCCGCCTGCGCGCAGGCTGCGGTCCGGCTGATCGTCGATGTCGACGCGCCGTCGCCGCTGGACACCCTGGCCGGCGGGCTGCTGCTGGTGGAGTATCTGGTCGCCCGGGTGCTGGACCGGCTGGGCGCGGAGGTCCAACAACGCTTGCAGGCATGGGAATCCGCCCGAGCCGCCGATTTCGGCTGATCGCCCGGCTCGATCACCAGGCTCGATCACCAGACCCGGTACGACACCTCCGTGACGTAGGCCGGGCCGGACTCCGGTGTCACAGTCAGGGTCAACTGCCAGAGCCCGGGCAGTGGCATGGTGGCGTCCGTGCTGTGCCACTCCCCGCTCCCGGATCGGAACCTGACATCGACCGCAGCGACCTGGGCCTGCACCGAGGACAGCTGCCCGGACAGCGACCGGATCGGCAGCGGTCGGCCGGCGGCGTCCACCGCCCGTACGATGATCTGCTGCGGTCCGCGGCGGGTGCCGGCGACCCGCACGTTGAGCTGGTCACCGCCGAACGGCGCCGACAGCTGGGCCGACGGACCGTACTGATCCCTGGCCGCCGGGGTGGCACTGAGCACCGTCGCGGCGGCGATCACCAGGACCATGATCATGATCTCCGCGACCAACATCCGCCGAGTGTGTGTGAGGTCCCGGCGCCGAGCCGCGACCCGGCTCCCGAACCAGCCGATGATCACCGCGACCGCGGCCAATCCCAGCTTGATCAACAACGTGATGCCGTACGGCGTCCGCCACAACGCCTCGATCGGCTGGATCTGGCGCCAGGCCAGCAGCTCGCCGGACAGTGCCAGGGCTGCGACCGCGGCGAACGCCAGCCGCGACCAGCGGTCGATGATCATTCCCGTCGTCCGGGGAAGCGTCCGCAGCCGGGGCCGTACGACCAGCAGCAGGTCGATCACTCCGCCGATCCAGATCGCCATTGCGGCCAGATGCAGCGCGGTCGCCGGCAGCGCGAACCACCGCCCGTTCCCGGCGCCACCATGGCCGGACGCGGCCATCACGCCGATGAGTGCGATCGCGGCCAGTGCCCACCCCGTCTGCATGACCGGATCGGCCGCCTGGTCGCCCCGCCGTGGTCGGATCGCACGCGACAGCGGCAGCAGCGCAGCGGCCAGCGTGAACTGGACCGCCAGCATCCGCCCCAGGTAGCCGATCAGGGTGAATGGCAGCCCCTCCAGCTGCAGCATTCCCGACCAGCCGGTGCCTTCGGCCGCCGGCGCCGCGGCGATCAGCCGGGCGAGCGTACCGACCATGATCAGCACCGGACCGCCGATGATCACCGGATTGAGGCGCCGGGACCGCAGCGCGGAGGGCCAGAGCAGGAATCCCGCCGCCAGGCAGCCGATCGCGCCGACGACTCCGGCATAGGTCAGGCCGGTGCCGATCGCCGAGACCACCCCCGGCGGGCCGGCACCGGCCTGCGCCGGCTGGTCGATGGCCGTGGGATCCTGGGCCACTCCGAAGCGGATGGAGCCGACGACGACGTGGCTGTCGGCCGACACGATCCGGTAGCTGACCAGGTAGGTCGCGGGCTTTTTCCCCGGTGCCGGATCCAGGTTGATGATCACTGATCGGCCACCGTCGCCCGCCACCGGAGCGCCGGTCTCGACGCGACCGCCTGCGGTCGAGATCACCGTGGTCCCGCCATCGATGATCTGTACCGGTTCATCGAAGCGCAACGTCACCCGCGCCGGGATGGTCGCCAGCCGACTGCCGTCCAGCGGGTCGCTGCCGACCAGAACGGCGTGCGCCGACGCGGCCGGCGAGCCGGCGACGATGATCAGCAGTGCCACCGGCACCGTGGCAAGCAGCGCACCGATGATCCTGATGGTCCTGGGCAGCACGTTCGTGGCGCTCAGTCGGCCCGGCGGGTGCGGAGCAGGGCCATGATCGCGATCACGACAGCAGCCGCCGCGAGGGCGATGGCGATCACCGCGAGAGTTTCGGAATTGCTGCCGGCCGGGCTCGCGGCGGCCGGACTCGGTGACGGTGAGGTGGTCGCTTCGGAGGCAAGTTGCAGCAGCGGCGCGGGATGATCAGGCTCCGCGCTGCCGGTCTGGAGCTGGTTCCAGTGCACCACGGTCCCGTCGCTGTAGTGCTGGTCGGTCGGAAAGGCGACCGTCGCTGCTTCGGGGAGCGGCCCGGCGGTGAGGTTGAACAGGCCGAACTGCCCCGGAGGGATCGCCGTCCGGCCCGAATCGGCCTTCCAGTCCACCCGGGTGACGTAGGAGCTGACCGGCCCGTCGTCGGTCCGGATCGGTTTGTCCAGCTTGGCGGTCACGACGGTTGCGGTCCATCCGGTCACCGCGGCGGTGGAGACCGACGTGATCGGGGTGTCCTTGGGGAAGCTGATCACGATCTCCGTCGTGGTGGCAGTGTCGGATTCGGTCGGCACCCTGAAGGTCAGCAACCCGTAGCCGCCCGGAGCCGCATCCGTGGCGCTGAGCCGGACATGGGCCGACGCTGCCGGCGCGAGGCCGATCATGATCATGATCGCCGCAGCCGAAGCGAGGAGGATCCGGAAAGGAGTCCGACGGCCTGAGCCGTATCGGATCATGTGATCACCACCAGATTGCTCAGGGCCATCCCGGCCGCCATCAATGCGGCCGCACCGTTGTCGGCCAGTTTCCGTACGTCCGCCCGGCCCGGCGCACCGCCGACGAGCACGAGGCGGACGGCGTACCAGATCGTCGCGATCGCGAATCCGATGCCGATCATGATCGACACCGGATCGGACCAGCCGTGCACGGCCGGGGCGGCGGGAGTCGGTGCTGCACCCGTGCCCGACGTTGACATACCGGGCATCGACATACCGGGCATCGACATACCGGGCATCGACGGGGCGGCTGCGGCTCCGGTGCCCGGCAACGGCGCCATGAGCACCGCCATCCACACCATCGCCAGCATCATGCCCGCGTGATAAAGCAGCCGGGGCCGACCTGAGTGGTGGCTGCCGACGGTCTCGGAGACCGCGCTCGGGCGGAAGAGGATCAGATAGGCGTACCAGAGTGCGGCAGCGGTGAAGACCAGGATCTGCACCCCCGCCGGGATCCTCGTCGAGACGCCGAGCGGCATCATGATCATCACGATCGACATCAGCAGGTGGGTGGTGTCGAGGATCCTGTCGTCCCAGCTCCGATCGCGGACCAGCCGTACCAGGTAGTAACCACCGGTCAGCGCGAAGAGCGCGATGATCAGCGGTGCCACCGAAGTGATCATGACCGGTCCTCCCTGTACTCGCCGACAACGTGCCGTCCGCAGGATTCTACATAACGTAGAACGAGCGGCAACACGCGGTTCCGGGTGATCGGTGATCGATCAGCGACAATGGCAGGCATGACGATCGACCTGCACACCCATTCCAACGTCAGTGACGGCACCGACACTCCTGCCGAACTGGTCCGCAACGCCCGGTCCGCCGGGCTCAACACAGTGGCGCTGACCGACCACGACACCTTTGACGGGCTCGACGAGGCGGTCGCCGAGGGCGAGCGGATCGGGATTCAGGTGATCCGGGGGATGGAGCTGTCCTGCGGCACCGATCGGGAGAGCGTGCACCTGCTGATGTACGGCGGCAACGAGCACGACCCGGCGCTGCAATCCGAGATGGCGAAGGTGCGAGAGGGTCGCTCCAACCGGTTGCGTCCGGTGCTGGCCAAGCTTGCCGAATTGGGATACCCACTCACCGAGGAGTCAGTGCTGGCCCAGGTCGGGGACAGCCCGTCCGTCGGCCGGCCGCACATCGCCGACGCGCTGATCGCGGCGGGCTATGTCAAGGACCGTACAGAGGCTTTCGATCGCTTCCTCGCCGACGGCGGGCCTGCGCATGTGGAGCGCTACACAATCGATCTGCCGCATGGCATCGATCTGGTCAACGGCGCCGGGGGTGTGCCGATCATCGCCCATCCCTGGGGCCGCGGACGCGAGCACGTGCTGCCGCCGGACTATCTGGAGCAGTTGGTCCGTGACCACGACCTCGCCGGCTTCGAGGTCGACCACCAGGATCACGACCCGCAGACCCGGGTTGAACTGCGGGCGCTCGCCGGCCGGCTCGGAGTGCTCGCCACCGGGTCCAGTGACTATCACGGGACCGGCAAGACCGATCATGATCTCGGCGTCAACACCACCGCACCGGAGGTGTTGGCCGAGATCATTCGGCGAATCGGCTAGGCCGCGCCGTCCGAAGCCGTCTCATCCGAGGAGGCTTCGGAGGCACTCGTGCCGTGGCCTGTGGAGCTGCGACGCCGGCGGCGACGGCGCGGGGCCGACGACGTGGTCGCTTCGGTGTCGGTGGACTGCTCCGACGCCGGGCCCGCCTCGGATGCTGCAGCCTCGGATGTCGCCGCATCGCCGTCACCGACCGGCACACCGTTGCGCAGTCGCGTCCGGTTGCGTCGGGGACGATCCCGGCGCCTGCGGTCGCGGTCGGGCTGGTGATCATCGTGGGGCTGCTCGCGCTGCGGCACGATCCGCCCCTTGGCCGAGTGGTCGATACCTTGATCGTGATACAGGTGCTCGGAGGTGGAGTACGTCTCCTGCGGTTCCTCGAAGGGCAGGCCCAAGGCGTTGTTGATCACCTTCCAGCGGGTCAGGTCGGCCCAGTCCACGAAGGTGATCGCGACACCCGAGGCGCCGGCCCGACCGGTGCGGCCGATCCGGTGCACGTAGGTGTTCTCGTCGTCCGGGCACTCGTTGTTGATCACGTGGGTGACACCCGAGACGTCGATGCCACGGGCCGCCACATCGGTGGCGACCAGGATGTCGACGGAGCCCTCGCGGAAGCGGCGCAGCGCCTTCTCCCGGACGACCTGGGAGAGATCACCATGGATCGAGGCAGCCTTGAAGCCACGCTCCACAAGGTCATCGGTGAGCCGTTGTGCACTGCGCTTGGTGCGGCAGAAGATCATCACGCGGTCACGCGACTCCGCCTGCAGGATCCGCGCGACGATCTCGGGCTTGTCGAGATCGTGCGCCTGGTAGACGAATTGCGCCGTGGTCGGCACGGTGTGCTGCTCGTGCGCGGACTCGGCGCGGATGTTCAGCGGATGCCGCAAGTGCCGTCGCGCCAGCGAGACGATCGCCGACGGCATCGTCGCGGAGAACAACATGGTCTGCCGCAGCTCCGGGGTCTTGGCGAGGATCCGCTCGACATCGGGCAGGAAGCCCAGGTCGAGCATCTCGTCGGCCTCGTCCAGCACCAGCACCTTGACGTGAGCCAGGTCGAGCGCGCCGCGGTCGGCCAGGTCGAGCAACCGACCCGGGGTGCCGACGACCACCTCGACGCCTGATTTCAGGGTCGAGAGCTGGTCCTCGTACGCGACCCCGCCGTAGATCGTCAGGACCCGGGCCTTGCGCCGGGCCGATGCGGTCTGCAGGTCCTTGCCGACCTGGCTGGCGAGCTCCCGGGTCGGAGCGACGACCAGCGCCTGCGGGGCACCGGGCTCGGCCAGGAACTCGAAATCGGGGTCGGACGGAACGACGATCCGCTGCAGGATCGTGGTGCCGAAAGCAAGGGTCTTGCCGGTGCCTGTCCGGGCCTGGCCGATCAGGTCGGCACCGGTGAGGGCGACCGGGATGGCCATCTGCTGGATCGGGAACGGGTGCACAATTCCGACATCGGCCAGAGCGTCGACGATGTCGGGGAGGATGCCCAGGTCGGCGAATGTGGTCTGCGCGACGGGCTGGGGATCGCTGGGGGATTCGGTACTGCTGGTTTCGGTAGTCAGAGTCTCGCCTTTTCAAAGTCTGTGGTCCGAACGCATTCTAGCTTGTCAGGCCCAGCTTCTAAGCTTCACGACATGTCCGCTGATGTGGCGCCCGCTGGCGCGCTGGAGTTGTTGGGTGTGGTCGCCTACGGCGAATTGGCGGCATTCGACCGGCTCGCCGAGGATGCCCGACTTGCTCCCGAGCTGGCCGACCGGGTGGAAATGACCACGATGGCAGCGGTCCAGTACGGCCATTTCCGTACGGCAGCCGACCGGATCGTCGCTCTCGGCGGCGATGTCCTGGCCGCGATGGAGCCGTTCCGCCGACCGTTCGACGACTTCCATGCACTGACCCGGCCGAAGAACTGGCACCAGGGTCTGCTCGGGGTCTACATCGGCGACGGGCTGGCCTCCGACGTCTACCGCGAGGTTTCCGACCTGGCGGACGAGGCCACCCGGGAACTCGTGCACCGTGTGCTGTCCGACGAGGCGTTCGACGATTTCGTCGTCGGTCGGGTGCGGGACGCCATCGGGGCGGATCCGGACATCGCCGGACCGCTGGCGCTGTGGGGACGGCGGCTGGTCGGCGAGGCGATGAGCCAGGCACAGCGAGTGCTCGCCGAGCGGCCGGCCCTGGCCGGCCTGCTCACCGGTGCTCCCGACGGCAGCCTCGCCGAGGTCAGTCGGATCATGTCCCGGCTGATGGAGAATCACACCGCCCGGATGGCCCGGCTGGGGCTCTCGGCGTAGCGCGCGCTCCGGCTTCGCATCGGCGTCGCCTTCCTGCGTCACCGCGGCGGACACACCTCTCCGCACTGGTCGGATCACGCACGCGTTCTCCCGCGATTTGGCGGACATTCCCGGCCGTGGTCGGATTCCGTACGCCGCCCGTGCGTTTGGTGCCACGTGGCGTGGATGGTCACTCGGTCGCGTAGCCGGGGTGTGCGTTTGGCACCACCTGGCGCGATCTGTTCATCCGAAGGCTTTTCGAACGTCAGCCCGCCCGCGCTGGGCAGGCGTAGTTCGGCGGCGTGCCCTCGTTGTTCGAATTCGCCGGCGGGGAAGACGCGCTCCACCGGCTGGAAGACGTGTTCTACACGAGCGTGCTCGCCGATCCGGTGCTGCAGCCGCTCTTCGGTGCAGGTAAGCCGCACCATGTCGACGATCTGACCTGGTTCACGGCCGAGTCCTTCGGCGGTCGGACCGCTTCAGCCGCGAGCTGGGATTCCAGCACCTGATCGACGTCCACCGCGGTCTGGACATCACCGAGGTACAACGCCGGCGGTTCGTCGAGCTCTACCTGCGGGCACTCGATCTGGTCGGGATGCCTGAGGACCCGCAATTCCGCGAAGCCGTGGTCGAACATGTCGAATTCGGCACCGAGGTGGCGATGCAGAACTCGAATGCCACCAACGACGACGAGTTGCACCCGATCCGGGAAGTCCCTGCCTGGACGTGGTCGAAGCAGGACGACTGATCACTGCGGCCTCGGGTTGGCTCGGGCCGGGCCTCCGCAATGCACGTGCGGGCACCCCAGGATCATGATCGAATCGGACCATGGCTGACCCGTGCAGGAACAGGTTCGACGGCTGGTACGAGGAGATGGCCGACGACGAGTTGCGGCACCGCCTGGTCGCAGAGAGTCTGGGGCTGCCGGCGTCGATGCGGGTGACCGGCCTGCTGTCCGCGGCGGGACTGGCCGAGGTGATCGATACGTTGCAGCTGTCCCGGGGACAGCGATTGGTGGACCTGGCCTGCGGGCGCGGTGGCTACAGTCGCGAGATCGCGCGTGTCGGCGACAGCGAGCTGATCGGGATCGATGCGTCGGCCGTCGCGATCGGTCAGGCTCGCGCGGACCTGCGGCAGGACGACGTGACCGGACCGATCCGTTTCCAGGTGGCCGACTTCGAGGCGACCGGACTTCCCGAAGGGATCGCCGACGCGGTGGTGTGCATCGATTCGTATCAGTTCGCATCCTCCGTGGGAGCGCTGTTCTCCGAAGCGCGGCGGATCACCCGACCCGGCGGACGACTCGTCCTGACCGGCGCGATGCGCCGAACGTGGTTGGAGGACACAGCGACATCGCCGATCGAGGAAGCGCTGATCGACGCTGGCTGGACCGGTGTCCGCATCAGTGCCCGCCCCGACTGGCTGGCCGCGGAGGAGCGGTTGTGGCGGGCCGTCCTCGCGGAACCGACGTCGACGCCGGCTCTCGAGGCGATGAAATCCGAGGGTGCCGAACTTCTCCGGGCGATGCCGCACATCCAGCGGTTCATCGCCTCCGCAGTCCGGGCTCCTTCACCTGGTGTGATCCATCGGTATCGATCCGGTCGCCTCGAGCACCCTCACAGCTCACGCGCCTCGGTTGCCTGGAACGGTCGCCATCCGACACCGCCGTACCAGTGGCCACCACCGTCGACGTGATCGATCAGAGCCCGTTGCAGTGTGGTGTCTCGCGGCAGCTCATCCCGCGCCTCGACGTCTCTTCGGCCGAACACGAACTCGAAGGTGTCGGCGTCGCTGGCGGTGGGTCTGGTCGGCCGCTGATTGATCGTGAACAGCCGCTGGAAGCTGATGATGTTGGAGTCCGCCGGAAGATAGCCGGCCAGCTGCGGGTCGAGCAGCCAGGAGTGGCACGTGAGGGTGGCCGGCTGGTGCTCGGGAAAGTGCCTGCCGAAGAACCGGCGGGCTGCCTCGATGGATTCCCTGACCGACGCCGGGTCCATCGGCCCGCAGTAGCCCGGGATGTGTACGAGGAGCGTCGGTGCTCCGGGCGCCACGTCGGTGCCAGCAGCCCGGATCTCCGTGCTGGTGGTGCGACCGAGTCCGGCCAGTTCGAACTGGAGCCGGCCGAGCTGGAACAGCCTGCCCTGGAAATGATGGGTGAGCCAGGCCGTATTGATCATCAGTCCACTCCGGCCGTGCCTCCGTCGCTGGTGGGTCATCTGTCGTCCGAGATCGGCAAGTGTCCGGCGCCCGACCTCGTCCGGGATCTCGCGGTCCCGGTGCCATTGCCGCGTCAGCGGAAAGCAGGCGGCAAAGGCGTAGAGGTACAGATACCGGGCCAATGGGTCGTCACAACCGCTCAGATCAGGAAGTCGATCCGGCCCGGTCGAGGATCCGATCCCGCCGACGAGGATCGTCAGTACGCGCTCGAGAACGTATCGGAGTTCATGATCGTCAATCCGGGCGCGGAGCCGGATGGCTTCGTCGAGCTCTGGCCCGGGTACCGCAAGATCGCCGAGGACCTGCAGTAGTTCGGTGTCTTGGGGCACAGCTGGAAGAGTCTCGGCAACCGAGACGGATTTCAGCCAGGTTCGGTCCTCTTGCGCGAGTTCCTCCAGGTCCGCCGACTTCGTCGTCATCCCGCAGATCCTAGGGCAGTCACGAACGCCAAGGCCCGACATCTGTCAGGCGGGCAAACGTTCCAGCTGATCAGTCGAGACGCTCCGCGGTCACGTCGATCAGTCTTCGTACGACCGCACCAAGATCGTTTCCGGCCTCATACGCTGCACGCTGCAGATCTGAGCCGGTGCCGGACTTCCGCAGCCGCTCGATGCTCTCCGCCACAAGATCAGAATCGCCGGAAGCGGCCAGGGCCGGTCCGACGTGGTCCAGGAGCGCCTCGACCACCTCCTCGGCAGGCCGCGGAGTGAAAGTCCACGGGTCGAGCAGCGGTTCCGCCAGGCCTGCACGGCTGGCCCGCCACTGGGCCAGCCGCAGCTGTTCTCCATATGGATGATCATGGCGTATGCCATCGGTGGAATCTTGGGCGGCGGTCTGGACAAGTGCCCGGCAGAGTGCAGCGATCATGATCGCGTCGTCGGCCCGAGCACAGATGTCGGAGACCCTGATCTCGACAGTCGGATACCGGTGGGAGAGCCGGGCGTTGAAGTAGATCATTCCCTTGTCCAGCGGCACTCCTGATGCCAGCAGTCGGTCGACCACCCGGTGGTATTCGGCGGCCTCTCCGAAGCGGTCGGTCGGCCCCGCCGTCGGAAGCCGGGACCAGACCTGCGTCCGGAAGCTCGCATATCCGCTGTCCCGGCCTTGCCAGAACGGCGAATTCCCCGATAGCGCGACCAGGATCGGCAGCCACCGCTGGATCCGGTCGACGACAGCCGTTCCTTCGTCCTCGTCGTTGATTCCGACGTGCACGTGGAATCCGCAGGTGAGTTGTTCCATCGAGCTGAGCCCGAACCGCCGCACCATCGTCTGGTAGCGCGGCTTGAACGTGGTCTGCGGATCGACCGGCAGCGGCGAGGTTGCCAGCGCCGCGATCCGGGAACCGGTCTCCCGTGCCGCAGCGTCGGTATGTCGGCGCCACTGCTTGAGTTGGCGTGCGATCTCAGAGATATCACTGCTGGGGCTGGTTTCGACCTCGATCTGTTGTTGCTGCAACTCGTACTCGATGTCACCGTCCGCGGGCGCGTCCTGAGTCGCCCGATGCAGCAACGTGCCCGCGACGGCCCGAGGTGCGCCGGTCTCGGGATCGACGATCAGCAATTCTTCCTCGACGCCGACGGTCCTGAGATTCTTCGAATCGATCACGCCGGACGTTACCCGGGCTCCGAACCGGCTACACAGGTTCTCCCCGCGCAGCCGTCATGAGGATTGCGATCGCGGCACCAGTACGGAGCCGCCGCCGATCCATGGTCCGATGCTTAAGCTGATCGCATGTCCGATACGACGTCCGATCCGAAACCTGATGTGCCGGGCGCGAGTGTCGCCGAGCCGGTCCGCGATGGATCAGCGATGCCCGCCGACTCCGCTCTGCCCTGCCTGGGCTGCAGTCGACTGACTTGACAGTCGTCCGCGCAGCCGCCCGGCAGCTTTCCGATCAGCTGGCGCAGATCTATACAGCCCCTGCGCCGACGGAGGTTGTCATCGAAGATTTCACGATCGCGGCTGATCCTGACCGGCGGCTCCGGGTCCGGCGGTATCGGCCGTCTGCTGCCGAGGGTGCTCTGCCGACGCAGATCTGGATGCACGGCGGTGGGTTCGCGTTCGGGGAGGTCGACGAGTTGGTCAACGATCGGTTGTGTGCGTCGCGGACCGCGGCAACGGGGGTCCAGACGCTGTCGGTGGAGTACCGGCTCGCGCCGGAGAATGCCTACCCGGCACCGATCGACGATGTGCTTGCGGTCTTCGATGCGGCGATCGAGGATCAGCGACTGTCGGTCGATGCGGAGCGGATCGGGATCGGCGGGAACTCCGCAGGGGCGACGATCGCCGCATCATCGGCGCTGCGGATCCGCGACACGCGCACTGCGCCGCTGGTGCATCAGCTCCTGGAAGTGCCGCTGGTGATCTTCGAACCATTCGGCGACTCGATGCGCGAATTCGATCTCGACGAGGGCCCGGTCGCTGTCGCGCCGAAGGACATCACAGGGGCCGGGGAGGCGTACCTGTCCGCGGGCGTTCCTGATCAGTACGCCGTGCCGTTGGAGGCCGACGTTGCCGGCCTACCGCCGACAGTGATCATGACGGCCGAATTCGATCCGCTCCGCGACGGAGGTGAGGCCTACGCCGAACGGTTGCGGTCCGCGGGGGTCCGGGTGACGGCGGTACGCGGCGACGGCCAGTTGCACGGGACCTGTTCGTTGACGGCAGCGTGGGAGGCCAGTCGCCGCTGGCAGTCGACCGTGGCACAAGCGATGGTTGAAGCCTACCGGTCGGAGGGCGGTGTCGTCGGGTGAACCGCCACGGTCAGGTCCCCAGCGTCGGGTCCGACAGGGCCGCCCGTTCCGGCGACAATGAAGTCGGCCCGTTCCCAGGGACGATCGTTGTCGAGGAAGGGAATCTCGGACCTCATCCAGTGGTCCCAGAATTCCTGGCACTCAACCGGTCCGCCATTGACCCCGCTGGCTATGTCGCGCTCCAGACCCCGAACATGCGCGGTCGGGAAGTCGGACTGCACCCACACCAGGACGTCAAGCACCGCACTGAGTTCCCGGCGACCCGCGCCGACGCCCTCGATGATCACCGTGTCGAGTCCGGCCGGCAACTCGAGGGCACCGGATCGGCCGTTCGGCTCCCAACCGGGCGGCTGATAACGCACCGGTTCGCCCTGCCGCGCCGGATCGATGATCTTGTCCTCCAGAAGCTGTGACCAGTCGAACATCGAATAGCACCAGGCCACATCGTCGGTGTGAATGATCGCAGAGTTGGCGATCGCCGCATTGAGCCGTTCGGCGAGCGTGGTCTTGCCGCTCGCGCTCCGACCATCGACGGCAACGATCCGCGTACTTGCCCCGGCGGACGGGAATTCGCCGACGAGTTCGTCGACCGTGACAGGCCGCCAATCAGTGACGGTCGGTTCAGACGAGCCGGGAGCCACATGCATCAGCCCAGTATGGGCGACCGGCCGGTGATCATGAGCCGCAGTGCCGCAATATCCCTTGGTGATCGTGAACGAGCTGTGGCAAAGTTCCGGGCCGTGACCGGCATCGAGAGCCTGCAGATCAGACCATTCGCAATGGATGATGTCGACCGCTGGGCTCGTACCGAGCTCCAACGAGCCCAGCTGCAGGATGCACTGGAGAACTCTGGTGACTATCTGGCGGCAGTGATGTCAGATGGCCGCATCGTGGGCAAGATCGGCATCCGCTACGACGAACACCCGGGTGCCGGGAATCTTTTCCAATTCGATGTCGTGGAGGAGTTGCGGGGCAGGGCATCGGCGCTGCGTTGATGATGCACGCCGAAGAGGTCGTGCGGGATCACGGGTGCGACCGCTGCACTTTGGCGGTGGAGGAATCGAACGATGGCGCTCTGCGCCTGTATCGTCGTCTGGGTTACGACGTGTTCGGCACCGAGGCGGCCGAGTGGGAGCAGGAGTCTCCTGATGGGCGTACCTACCTCTACCGATGCCAGTGTCTGTTGATGCAGCGATGTCTGCTCGACTCGCACGACTCAGCCGATCGCCCGGGCTAGCCCGGCGGTCGTTGCAGGAGTTGTCGGGAGGACGCGAATCCCAGCCGCTCGTACACCGGTACCGCCCGGCTGCCGGAGTGGACGGTGACCCGGATCGCTCCGAGCCGGGTCGCGTGGGCGGCTGCGGCTTCGACCAGTTCCGAGCCGACTCCGCGACCCCGATGGTCGGGCATCACGAAGACAGTCTGGATATCTGCTGACATCCGGCTCGTCGCCCCGGGCCTCGGGATGCGGTCGACCAGCGCCACCCAGGCCATCCCGATGATCTCGGCCCCGCCCTCCCGGCCGGAAGGAAGCGCGGCCACGAATGCCCGATGAGTATCGCGGTGCCGGGTCCACCAACGGTCCAGCTCGGCGGTGAATGCGTCGAGCGACGGCCCGGTCGGCTCCTCGTCACGCGTGTCGAGCCACAGCAACAGGGCAAGGCCGCCGACGTCTCCGGCATCCGCGGCATCCGCCTGCCTGATCGCCGTCACGGGAGTGTGCCATCCGTCCGAGTCGCTGAGGAGGACGGTGCTTGGCGCTGTCCGACCAAGTTCTCGATCGTCGCCCCCAACTGTGCCATTCCGGTGATCACCACGTCGGCGCTCCGCATGGCGGTAACCGGCGTCAGCGCACAGAAGGCGACGGCTCGCATCCCGGCCGCCTTCGCCCCGGTCACACCTGATGGGCTGTCCTCGACGACGATGCAGGCACTCGGTTCGTAGCCGAGACTTGCCGCGGCGTGCAGGAACAGGTCGGGGGCCGGCTTGCTGTGCTCGACGTCATCGGCGCTGAAGATCCGGTCGGCGAAGTAGTGCCGCAGACCGGTCAAGCCGAGGACCAGCCGGATGCGTTCGTGAGTGCCGGAGGACGCGACGCAGGTACCGAATCCGGCGGCCTGCAGCCGCGCGATCACGGTCTCCACACCGGGGACCGCGGCCAGGCTCTGCCTGAATGCCTCGGCATGGGCCTGGCGGCGCTCCAGGACGAACGACTCCGGTACGGGATGTCCGATGTGTCGGGCGATGTTGGCATCCACGAAGGGTTCGGAGCGCCCGAGGTGCTGCTCGAAGATCTCCTCGCGGGTGATCGGCCAGCCGAGGTCGGCGATCATTCGCAGATCGATGTCCTGCATCAGCCGTTCGCTGTCCACCAGCACGCCGTCGCAGTCGAAGACGATCAAGGTACGGGCAGTCACGTCCAGCATCCTTCCAGACCGGGGATCAGCGGTACGGGATGCTCTAGGTTGGGCCGGTGCCGCTGGTTGCGTTCGATCTCGATGGGACCCTTGTCGATCAGGGTCGCGCCGCCCGCGCCTGGGCCGCGGAATTCGCCACGGAGTGGCAGTTGCCGGACGGAGCCTCTGGGCAGATCGGCCGCGCGCTGTCCGAGACCCGGCCGAAGGGGGACGTCTTCTCAGAGCTGGCGCGGCGCTGGGAACTGCCCGTGAGCGGGGCCGAGATCTGGGCCGCGTACCGCCACCGGATGCCCGGACTCGTGCGGTGCACGGATGAGGACAAGGACGGACTACGGGCACTTCGAGAGTCCTCTTGGACGATCGGGATCGTGACCAACGGGATGGCTGACAATCAGGAGGGAAAGATCCGGGCCACCGGCCTGTCGGATCTGGTCGACGGCTGGGTGATCTCCGAGGCGGTCGGCGTGCGCAAGCCGGACCCGGCGATCTTCCACGCGCTCGCCCGGCAACTCGGCTGCCCGTTGGACGGGTGGATGGTCGGGGACAGCCTGCACCTGGATGTCGCGGGCGGTGCCGCCGTCGGCCTGCGGACCGCTTGGGTCCGCCCATCGGGAGCACATCCAGGCATCGACGTCAGCCCTTCCGTCATCGCAGGCTCGGCCGCCGATGCGATCCGGCAGATCCTGGGGTCGAGCACGACTGCTTGATCACCGAATGCTGCCCGGCCCGAAATATCGAGAGGTGCGGCCCCTCCAGAGGCGTTATGGTCTGTTCGATGGCTGCAGACCTGATTCCAGTGGCGGATGTCATCGCCTGCGCGGTGCTGGGCGTCTGCTACCTGATCGCGTTGATCGTGATCCTTGTCCAGGCCGAGGGCACCTCGCGGGCACTGGCTGTCACTGGAGTGCTCGCGCTCTTCGCCAGCACAGTTCTCGGTGCCCTCAACGGCTCGGTCCAGGCCTGGCTGACAGCGATGTACGGAGCGAACGCGTACGGGCTCGCTTCGATCGTGATCGCCGTCGTGGGTGCGGCCGGACTGGTGTTGCTCGTGTCCGCGATGTTGGTCGTCTACCGGCGGCACCGACGATTCCGGAGCAGCAGCTGATGCCCGCCAGTCAATTCGTCGCGCTCGGGCTGTCCGCGCTCGGAGTCGTCGTCGCGGTGTGGTTGCTGGCCGCCGGTATCCACGGCCGTGCCAAGGTGACCGGGATCATCGGATCGGCATTCCTGCTGCTGGGCGTGCTCAATCGCTACGCCTACCAACTGCTCCTCTCGAGGGTGCTCGTCGGGGCGGACGACGACACCGTCCTCGAGACCCTCGCCGCGCAGACGGTGACCGGCAGCCTGTTGACCGGCATCGGGATCCTGTTCCTGACTTTTGCGCTGGTCGTCGCCTCGAGGCTACCGAGGGCGAGCCGCACGCCCGGGCGCTGATCACTCCAGCGTCGCCAGCAGCGTCTCCGCGGTGCTCCTGATCATGGTCCGGTCGGCCTCGACCCGGCGATCGTCCCGGACGGCGACCACGCCGGCCTTGCGGAGCACGGTGACCTGGCGGGAGATCGTGCTCTGGTGCACCTCGAGGGCGTCGGCGAGCTGTTGCATGGTCTGCGGACCATGATCGAGCAGCTGCAGGATGATCGACAGCCTGGTCCGGTCGCCGAGCGCGGTCATGGCCGGTGCCAGCTGACCCAGCCGGCCGATCGAGATCCCGGTCCGGCGATGATCAGTCGGCTGCGGGCTGTAGAGCACCCAGGTCGACTGGTCGGCGAAGAGTGACAGGCTCCGCCCGAGCCCAACCGAGGGCATGATGATCAACTCGGCCGCCTGCTCGGCAGCGTCCGCATACGACGGATCCGGTTGCAGTCCGGTGACCAGGCTGATCCACTGGGTCGCCCCGCAGCCGGGCGGGGGAGTCGGTGCCGAGGCTGCGGCCGACTGCAGTGCCGGCAGCTGATCCGCCCAGGCCGTACCGAGCCAGCCGTCCCAGATGGCGTCCAGCAGTTCCAGCAGCGTTGATCGCAGACCCGCCGGGTCGAGCAGTTCGGGCGCGCGGTCCTCGGCATCCGGTGTCCGCCAACTGCGCAGCACCTCCAGGCCCCGGTCGCGTACGAGATCGGTCGGCTGATCGATCGGCATCAGGGTCGCGGCGCTCGGCCCGGGCCCGAGCTCGGGATGCTCCCAGCGGAGGTTGGAGTCGATCCCGTGGTCGATCACCGCGTTGACGAATCCGTCGGACCAGCCGGCGATGAATCTGCGCAGCGCATCCCAATGCCGGTGGCCGAAATCATCCGGGTCGAGCTGGTGCAGCAGCACGCCGCGCAGGACGGCACCGTGCGCCAGTGCGACCCGGATCGTCCGAGTCGCATCGACGAGGTCGTCCGGCAGGCTCTGCGCCAGGGCGGCCAATTCCGAGCTGGGCATCGCGTTCTGGTGCAGCGCGTAGTCCACCAGGAGCATGGCGTTGGGGACCGTTGCGGCCAGGCTCGGTGCGCCGACTCGTAGCACCGTCCGCGGCCGTGCCGCTGCGACGAACTCTGGAAGTGTCGTACCCATGTGACTAGTATGCGCAATGCGCAAGCTGCATACGACAGGGGTGCGATGACATTCACTTTCACCGGGCTGATCGCCTTCACGGCCGACGTCCGGGAGGCCGCCAAGCTGTACGAGGAGGCCTTCGGCCTGGCCCGCGACTGGGAGGACGACCACCACGTCCAGTTCCACCTGCCGACCAAGGGCAACGCCGAGGGTGCGTGGTTGTTGCTGCATCCGGCCACCGAGGAATCCCATGGCCAGTATCTCGGCTACTTCGCCGTCGACGACGTCGATGCCGTCGCGGCCCGCGCACAGTCGGCCGGCTTCACCATCACCCAGCAGCCGAGCGATGCCCCGTGGGGTGTCCGCGAGGCCAACCTCACCGATCCCGACGGGAACGCGCTGACCCTCAACGGACCGATCGCCAGAGTCAGTTGATCATGGTCGCGCGATGGTGGCACAAGCTCCGGGACTCGCCGGAGTGGCAGCTCCTCTTCGGGGCGATCTGGTCAGCCGATCGCAAGCTGACCGTCGGCTGGTGGGCCCTGGTCGTGTTGCGCGCGATGCTGCCGCCCGGGCTCTCGGTGTCGATCGGCTGGCTGGTGGGCGTCGTCGGTGATCATGACCGGCTGCTGCCGCCGCTGGTCACCGTCGGAGTGCTGTTCGTCGCGATGCAGACGCTCGGTCCGCTGCACACCCAGCTGGCGACCAACCTGGGAGACCGGACGTCGGCGGCGCTGCAGGACCGGTTGATGGTCGCGACCACCGGACCGGCCGGGATCGCCCACCTCGAGGATCCTGATCTCGCTTCCGACTTCACGCTGGCGCGGGATTTCGATCTCGGGCTGACCGCGGTGCGGATGCGGGATGCGATGCCCAACATCGGGTCCGGATTCGCCGGCTTCGGCGCCGGCATCGTGTCCGCCGTGGTCGTCGGCGGGTTCGCGTGGTGGGCCGGCTTGGTGCTGCTGGTTGTCTGGCTGTCTCCGCACTTCCTGCTGCGGGACAGCCTGGCCTGGAAGGACTGGGGCTCGGCGGAGATCAAGGAACACCAGCGGCACGCCGAGTACGCCTACCGGATGGCGGTCGACACCCCGGCCGCGAAGGAGATCCGGTTGTTCGGACTTGCCGGCTGGACTGCCGGACGGTTCCGCGATCGACGGACCAAGCTCCTGGAGATCGCGCTCGCTGCGTTCCGCATGCGGGAACGTTCGGTCGGGCTGTCACTGCTCGCGCTCGTGGTCGGCAACGGGATCGTCTTCGCAACGCTGGCACGAGCGGCGATCAACGGTGATCTTGATCTGTCCCGGCTGATCGCCTACGCCGGCACGGCGATGGGCGTCAGTGCGTTGGCCAATCTCGACTTCGACTGGTGGCTCTCGGATGCGTCCCGGCCCGTCCCGCTGGTCAACGGTCTGCTCGGACGGATGCAGGGCGCCGGGGGGCTGCCCGTAGGCCACCGCGCCGCCGCCGGATTGCCGGCCTCCCAGCTCCGCTTCGAGAATGTCAGCTTCGGCTACCCACACGGCAGCGGACTGATCCTGGACGGACTGGACCTGACGATCGAGGCCGGGCAGTCGCTGGCGATCGTCGGGCAGAACGGGGCGGGCAAGACCACCCTGGTCAAGCTGTTGGCCAGGCTGTACGACCCCACCGCCGGCCGGATCACCGTCGACGGAGTTGATCTTCGCGAGCTGGACGTCGACTCCTGGCGCGGCCAGGTCTCGGCGGCGTTCCAGGACTTCGTCCGCTACCAGGTGCCGCTGCGGGACAACGTGGCCCCCGCCGGTGGATCGGACGAGTTGATCATGGAGTCGCTGGAACAGGCAGGGGCGTCCCGGCTCGCCGCCCTGGACACCGTCCTGTCCAAACAGTATGCCGGTGGCACCGACCTGTCCGGCGGCCAATGGCAGCGGGTCGCGCTCGCCCGGGCGCTGGCCAGGGTCAGGGCCGGAGCGAAGTTGATCATCCTCGACGAGCCGACCGCGCAGTTGGATGTCCGCGGCGAGGCCGAGGTCTTCGAGCGCATCCTCCAGGCCACCCGGGACATCACCACGATCCTGGTCTCGCACCGGTTCTCGACCGTCCGACATGCCGACCGGATTTGCGTGATCGAGCACGGCAGGGTGATCGAATCGGGCAGCCACGACGACCTGATGGCGATCAACGGGCGCTACCGGACCATGTTCGATCTGCAGGCCTCGCGGTTCGACGATGACCTCAACGATGAGTTCGATGATGACTTCGATGATGACCTCGCCGACGGCCTCAACGATGATCAGGGGGAGCTCGCATGACCGCGACCGTGATCACCGACCCGGCCACCGAACCGGAGCAGAAGCTGCCCGGGACCGTACGGACCCTGGCACGGACGATGCAGTTGGCCTATCGGGCCGAGCCGCGACTGATCACGCTGTCGCTGGCCATGGCACTCCTGGAAGCGGTTCCCGACAGCCTTTTCGCCGTCTGGTTGATGATCCTGGGCAGCGGTGCCAGCAAGGGCAGCGCTCCGATGATCATGGTCGGCTGCTTCGGACTGGCAGCCTCCGCGGTCGGCGCCTGGCTGCTGCAGACGGTCGGATCCCGCGTCCAGCGCACCTTCCGGATGCGGGTCGGAGCGCAGCTCGAAGCGCATGTCGCGGGACTGCAGGCCAGTGTCCCGACGATCGAGCATCAGGAGCGCCCCGAGTACCTCGACCGGCTGAGTGTGCTCAAGGAACAGGTCTGGCAGCTTGATCATCTGTATCTGGCGTTCTTCAGTGTGGTCGGATCGCTGGTCCGGTTGGTGATCACGCTGGGACTGGTGGCGTCGGTCAATCCGCTGTTGACAGTGCTGGTGATCTTCGCGGCGCCGACGGTGTGGATCTCCAGCAAGCGGTCGGCGATCACCCAGCAGGCCACCGAACGGGTAGCGCCGCACGAACGCCGGCATCGGCACTTCTTCATGATCGGCACCACCCAGCAGGCTGCCAAAGAGGTACGGATCTGGAACATCGGCACTGACGTGGTCCGGCGTCGTCGTACAGCCTGGGAGTCTTGGTATGCACCACTGGCCCGGGTCCGGTGGGCTTCAGCCGGCTGGCAGGCAGCTGGCTGGACGGTCTTCGCGGTCGCCTACATCGCCGCGATCGTGGTCACGGCGACAGTGTTCGGTGGCACTGCCGCCCAGGTGCTGCTGGTCGTGACTGCCGGCAGCCATCTCTCCCAGTACGTCGCGATGACCGCCGGCAATGCCGACTTCCTGCGGATGTGCCTGGACGCCTCGCAGCGGCTGGTCTGGCTGGAGGCGTACGCGACCCGGCACGCCGACCGGGCCAGCGGCCCGATTCCGGACCGGCTCACCGACGGCATCGTGTTCGAGAACGTCTCGTTCTGCTATCCCGGCACCGACGCGTACGCCCTGCGTGACATCTCGGTACGGATCCCAGCCGGCTCGGTGGTGGCGGTGGTCGGGGAGAATGGTGCCGGCAAGTCCACTTTGATGAAGCTGATGTCGCGCTTCTACCAGCCGACGACCGGTCGGATCACCGTTGACGGGCTTGATCTCGAGCAGATCCCGGCCGAACCGTGGCGTGCCCGGATGACCGGGGCATATCAGGACTTCTTCACTTTCGAACTGGCCGCCCGCGAGTCGATCGGGCTCGGCGACCTGCCCCGCTCCGACGATCGAGCGGCGGTGGTGGCTGCGATCGGGCGGGCCGGCGCCGAGGACGTCGTCGACCGGTTGCCGCACGGGCTGGACACCCAGCTCGGTCCGACCTGGCCCGATGGTGTCGACCTGTCCTTCGGCCAGTGGCAGAAAGTCGCGCTGGCCCGGGGTTTCATGCGGGACGGCACGCTGTTGCAGATCCTGGACGAACCGACCGCGGCCCTCGATGCCGAGACCGAGCATGCGCTCTTCGAGTCGTTCGCCGGGCAGGCCCGTACCGGTGAGGCAGCCGGCCGGATCACCGTCCTGGTGTCGCACCGGTTCTCGACCGTCCGGATGGCGGACCTGATCCTGGTGCTGTCCGGCGCCCGGCTGGTCGAGGCGGGGTCACATGCGGAGTTGATGGCGGCCGGCGGCCTGTATGCCGAGTTGTACGGCATCCAGGCCGCGGCCTATCGGCGCTGAACAACGGGCACCGAGCTCGTCGAAGCGCTTCGACAGGCTCAGCACCCGGATCCGATCAGACGGCGCCGAAACCGACGCGGCGGCCGTTCTCCTCGCCGATGTCGACGTAGCCGATCTTGTCCGACGGGATGAAAACCTTGCGACCGTGCTCGTCGGTGAGGACCAGGACAGCCTTCGCCGGGTCGGACGAGGTGAAGGCGTCGTTGACCGCCTTCTCGATCTCCGCCCCGGACTGCGTGACCTCCAACACGACCTCGCGGTTGATGTGCTGGATGCCGACCTTGATCTCCACTACTTCCTCCTGTGCCTGGGCTGACCCGTTCTGCGGGCCGGGAATCAGCGTAGTTGGTGGCCGAAGCGCTACAGCGCCTCGGTCCGAGCGTCCATCGGCGGCAACAGGGTGAGTCGGGTCCAGGCGCCGAGATAGATCCGGTCGTACGGCTGCAGCGCGTGCCGGATGCCGATCTCCAGCGGCGTCTGGGGCAGCCCGGCCCCGGCGTCCTGGTCGTCCAGCGTGCTCAGATAGGTGCCGTTGACCGACCCCAGATCCTCGATCCACCAGTGCTTGCCGTCGGTGGACAGCTGCGCCTGCCGGCGGCTGACGCCGCCGTCCTCGCCGCAGTCGATCTCCGGAGTCGGATTCTGACTGGGGGACCGGCGCCCGATCAGGGCGTTCGGCGTACGCAGCGCGAAGACCAGCGGCTCGTCGGCCGGTAGCGGATCGGCCACCTTCTGCTCGGCGTACCAGTGAGGATCGACCGCCAACTCGACCCCCCAGGTGTTGGCCGCCGCGATCGCCCGGGCGATCGGGCTGTCCTGGATTGGGCTGTCCTGGATTGGGCTGTCCTGGACTGGGCTGTCCTGGATTGGGTCCTCGGGGTGGGTCGTCATGATTCCTCCTGCTCGACCGGTGCGTGCTCGGCCGGGCGGTCCTTCGGGTGATGCCCGTGATGGTGCTCGGCATCCTGGGTCAGCGGGAAGCCGCTGATCCCGCGCCAGGCCAGGTCACTGACCAGCTGTCGGGCCTCGGCGACCGGGACCGGACCGGCCGTCACCCAGTACCGAGCACTGACGTGGCCGATCCCCACCAGCGAGATCGCCAGCAGCTTGGACTGGTCCCAGCCCAGGCCGGTGTCGTCGGCGATCACGGCCGCGATCCGGTCGGCGATGTCGTTGTTGACCCGCCAGATCCGCTCCTCGACGGCCGCCTCACCGGTCAGGTCGGACTCGAAGATCAGCCGGAACTCGGCCCGTTCACTGGAGACCATGTCGTAGAAGGCGGTCATCGTCGCCACCACGCGCTCGGCGTTGTCGTCGGTCGAGGCGAGCGCCTCGCTGACCAGGTCGACGAGCCGGTCGCACGCTTGGTCGAGCAGTGCCAGATAGAGGTCGAGCTTGGAGCCGAAATGTTGATACAGCACCGGCTTGCTCACGCCAGCGGCCTCAGCGATGTCGTCCATCGCCGCAGCGTGGTAGCCCTTGCGGGTGAAGACTTCGCTGGCCGAGTCGAGGAGCTGGGCGCGGCGCTGCTCTCGCGGCATCCGCGTCATGTTGGTGGCCATTGGAGAATGTTATAGCCCGAGCCGCCGGTCGGAGGGTCAGCAGGACGGGGACCCGACCCTGGCGCTCGTGGAAGCCGTGACGACGCGAGTTTCGGGGCCATACGGCCCGGTTCGGTCGTGGAATCCGTGACAACTGGAGTTTCGGGCGGCCCGGGCACCGACTGGCGGCGAGGGAGTGCGGACGGCAGGCCCAGGCCGGCGCTTCGTCCGGATGGCGGAATAGTTGTCCGCGGTGGCATGTTGGCAACGAAGATCGGATGGTCGCCGGATGAGGCGGCCCACGCTCGTACTGCAGGAGGAATGGTGGCCCTACCGCCGCTGGTGGAACCAGCCGAAGAGCTGACCCAGAAAGAGGTGGAGCGCTACAGCCGCCACCTGATCATCCCCGATGTCGGCATGATCGGCCAGAAGCGCCTGAAGAACGCGCGCGTCCTGGTGATCGGCGCCGGCGGCCTGGGCAGCCCGGCGCTGCTCTACCTCGCCGCGGCCGGCGTCGGCACCCTCGGGATCGTCGAATTCGACACCGTCGACGAGTCGAATCTGCAACGCCAGATCATCCACGGCCAGTCCGACATCGGCAAGTCCAAGGCCCAGTCGGCCAAGGAGTCGATCGCCGAGGTCAACCCGCTTGTCAACGTGATCACCCATGATGTCCGGCTCGACAACGACAACGTCCTGGACATCTTCTCCGACTACGACCTGATCGTCGACGGCACCGACAACTTCGCGACCCGCTATCTGGTCAACGACGCGGCGGTGCTGCTGGGCAAGCCGTACGTCTGGGGTTCGATCTTCCGGTTCGAGGGCCAGGTGTCGGTCTTCTGGGACCAGTACGGCCCCAACTACCGTGACCTCTACCCGGTCCCGCCGCCACCCGGCATGGTGCCGTCCTGCGCCGAGGGCGGCGTGCTCGGCGTGCTCTGCGCCTCGATCGGCTCGATCATGGTCACCGAGGCGATCAAGCTGATCACCGGCATCGGCGAGCCGCTGCTCGGCCGGCTGATGGTCTACGACGCGCTGGAGATGAGCTACAAGACGCTCAAGCTGCGCAAGGATCCCAACGCCGACCCGATCGAGAAGCTGATCGACTACGACGCCTTCTGCGGTGCGATCACCGACGAGGCCGCCGAGGCCGTTGCCGGCAACACGATCAGCGTGCAGCAGCTCAAGGAGTGGTTGGAGGACCGTGACAAGGGCGAGCGCAACTTCGAGCTGATCGACGTCCGGGAGCCGGTCGAGCGGGAGATCAACACCATCCCCGGTTCGGTGCTGATTCCCAAGAGCGACTTCCAGAACGGGTCCGCACTGGCGGGTCTGCCGCAGGACAAGCAGGTCGTGCTCTACTGCAAGGCCGGCACCCGGTCGGCCGAGGTGCTGGCGCTGGTGCACGGTGCAGGCTTGAAGGACGCCGTGCACGTCGGCGGCGGAGTCTCGGCCTGGGTCTCCCAGATCGACCCATCCCAGGCGTCCTACTGATCAGTGGCCTGCTACTGATCAGCCCGGCCCGTACGACGAAGCCCCCGGCACTGCGGTGACCGGGGGCTTCGTCGTGTGTGTGGTTTGCTCAGATCGCGTGGACCTGGTCGGCCTGCGGACCCTTGGGACCCTGGGTGGTCTGGAATTCCACCCGCTGGCCCTCATCAAGGGTACGGAAGCCGGTTGATTCGATCGCGCTGTAGTGCACGAATACGTCGGGGCCGCCGCCGTCAACGGCGATGAAGCCGTAACCCTTTTCGGCATTGAACCACTTGACGGTTCCCTGCGCCATGAATACATCTCCTAGCATCTTGCATCCAGAGCCGCACCTCACGACTCCAGCGCTGCCGGGCACCCACCCGGGTTGGGTCTCGACCCTTTCGGGGTCTCGGGGGCCCATGCAAAAGTCACCGGGCGTAGCACTTACCACGACACAGAGCACTTGCAACAGCAGGCCTAGCCTGTCACAAGATCGAACCAGGCGGAACCCCACAGCGGTTGGACGACCCGGCCGTGTCCGGAACAGGACGTGAGCTTTGTCCGTACGTGCCCGTTCAGGCGGGTTCAGGCGGGTTCAACTCGGCGCGGACCCTGCCAGCGGGCCTGGCGGATCAGCACCCGGCCGTTGCGGATCGGCGCCCCGTCCTCGGCCAGTAGCGCCAGTGCCCGCTCCTGGAGTCCGTCAGCCGGCCTGCCGTCGGCCCGGACAACCCGCCACCAGCAGACGGCGCCGCCGTAGTGGGACATCACGCTGCCTACCTGCCGTGGCCCGCCCGCTCCGACGAATTCGGCGATGTCGCCGTAGCTCGCGACCTGGCCCGCGGGGATCGACTCGACCGCATTGAGCACCGCCTCGACGAAGTCCTCGCGCACGCGCTCATCCTCCCATCCTTCGGCTGCAGGCGTGTGGGTGTGGAGTCGCATGGGAGAATCGGGCCGTGCCCGCACCGACGATCCAGATCCGCCGCGCGGACGGCCGCTTCGAGACCCGTACCGACTGGTTGCGGTCGGCGAGCAGTTTCTCCTTCGGCCCGCACTACGACCCGGACAATGTCGGTTTCGGTCCATTGGTGGTGCACAACCACGAGTTGGTCGGCGCCGGGGCCGGATTCGACACGCACCCGCACGCCGAGGCGGAGATCGTCACCTGGGTGCTGTCCGGAGCACTGGTGCACCAGGACTCTCGCGGCCATTCGGGGATCGTCTATCCAGGTCTGGCACAGCGGATGAGCGCCGGCAGCGGGATCCTGCACTCCGAACGCAATGACGCCTACCGCGGCACCGACGGCTGGCGGATCGAGCCCGACCGGGTGGTGCAGCCGGCCAACTATCTCCAGATGTGGATTTTGCCGGACGAATCCGGGCTGGATCCTTCCTATGACCAGCACGACGTGCCGGCGGCTGCACTCTCAGCCGAGTGGGTGCCGGTGGCGTCGGGATCCCGCGCGGACGCCGCGATCACGATCAAGAGTCGCGGATCGACGCTGTGGTCGACGATCATGGCGCCGGGCCTCAGCCGGACGCTGCCGGTCGACGGAGGCCGTGTGCACTTGTACGTCGCTCGTGGTGCGGTGGAGGTCGAGGCGGTGGGCGCGTTGGCCGAGGGCGATGCCGTACGGATCACCGAAGCCCAGCCGCTGACGATCACCGCGGCAACCGACTGTGAACTGCTGGCCTGGGAGCTGGCCGGATGAGCGCGGTGCCGTTGTTGATCAGGGTCTCCGGCCGGGACCGGCCTCGGGTGATCCACGGGCTGCTGACCCTGCTGGCCGATGCCGGTGCTGCCGTGGAGGACATGGAACAGCTAGTGGTCCGCGAGCGGCTCACCCTGGACGTGCTGGCCCGGATCGACGGCGCCGACTCCGGGTTGGTGCGCGACATCCTCTACTGGGGCCACACCAACGCGTTGTCGGTCGAATTCGAGCACGTCGAATCCACCTCGCAACGTTCGATGCTGCCGCGGCAGGCGATCACCGTGCTGGGCGAGCGGCTCAGCCCGGAGGCCCTGGCCGCGGTCGCGGGTGCGGTCGCCGACACCGGTGGCACCGTGGACCGGATCCTGCGGCTGGCCACTGAGCCGGTGACGGCCTACGACTTCTCGGTGATCGCCGGTGATCTTGACCGGTTACGCCGGCAACTGCTGCAGATCGCCCGTGATCAACAGATCGACATCGCTGTCCAGGCAGGAGGTCTGGAGCGCCGGGCCAAACGGCTGGTCGTGATGGACGTCGACTCGACCTTGATCAGGAACGAGATGATCGACCTGCTGGCCGAGGAGGCCGGCTGCTCGGACCAGGTGGCCGGGATCACCGAGCGGGCGATGCGCGGCGAGCTCGATTTCGAGGGCTCCTTGCGCGAACGGGTCCGGCTGCTGCGCGGGCTCGACCAGGTCGCCATCGCGCGGGTGCAGGGACGGATCGAATTCACCCCCGGCGCCCGGACTTTCGTTCGGACGCTGAAGCGGTTGGGTTTCGCGGTCGCGATCGTCAGCGGCGGATTCACGGTCTTCACCGAGTGGCTGCAACAGCAACTCGATCTCGATCATGCATTCGGCAACACTCTGCAGATCATCGACGGCCGGCTGACCGGCGAGGTCCTGGGAGGAGTCGTGGACCGTGCCCGCAAGGCCGCGCTGCTCGCCGAGATCGCCGCCGTGGAAGGGGTTCCGCTGTCCCAGACCGTCGCGGTCGGGGACGGCGCCAATGATCTGGACATGCTGGCCGCAGCAGGGATGGGCATCGCATTCAATGCGAAACCCGCCGTCCGCGAACAGGCTGCGGTCACGGTCTCGGTCCCGTATCTGGATGCGATCTTGTTCATGCTCGGACTGCGCGGCACCGACGTCGACAAAGGAGAAGTGGCCTGATGCGCGTTGCGCTCGCCCAACTGACCAGCACCGCCGATCCGCAGGCCAACCTGGACCTGGTCGAGGACTCCACCCGGCGGGCTGCCGAGCGGGGTGCCGAACTGGTGATCTTCCCCGAGGCCATGATGTGCGCCTTCGGAAATCGCCTGGACACCGTCGCCGAACCGCTCGACGGATCATGGGTCGGCCGGCTGACGACGATCGCCCAGACGTACGGGCCGACGATCGTTGCAGGCATGTTCACCCCAGGTGGTCAGACCGGACCGGACGGACGGCAGAAGGTGATCAACACCCTGGTCGCGACGGGGCCGGGTGGGCTGGCCAGTTACCAGAAGATCCATCTGTTCGACGCCTTCGGCTTCGCCGAGTCCGACACGGTCGTCGCCGGCACCGAACCGGTGATCATCGAGGTCGCCGGCACCAGCATCGGCCTGACCCTGTGCTATGACGTACGCTTCCCCGGCCTCTACCAAACCCTGGCCGAACGTGGTGCCGAGGTGATCATCGTGTCGGCGTCCTGGGGTGCCGGGCCCGGGAAGGTCGAGCAGTGGCAGCTGCTGACCCAGGCGAGGGCGCTGGACAGCACCTGCTTCATCCTGGCGGCCGGACAGGCCGACCCCGCGACCCAGGGACACCGCCAGGCCGGGAGTGCGCCGACCGGGGTCGGCTATAGCGCCGTGATCGACCCGTCCGGCGGTGCGATCGCCGGCGCCGGGGCGGAGCCGGAGTTGTTGATCACCGATATCGATCCGGGTCAGGTCTCCGAGGTCCGCAAGATCATCCCGGTGCTGGCCAACCGGCGGTTCTGACACGCTTGCGCGGCAGTTCACCCAATCTGCCGAATCGGCACCCAGGATGCCCTTCCGATGAAGTATCAAGAGCAGGTGGATTCCGTGGGGGACGGGAGTGGGCCGGGGGCGACTGGTCAACGACGCACGCGCCGGCTCACGGTTGAGAGCCTGTTCCCGGTCGTCTTCTGTCTGGCCTGCCTCGCGATCGTCGCGGTTTGTCTGTACGCGGCCGACGTGCCGGCCTGGTCCAGTCGGCCGCAGTCGGCCTATGTGCCACCCGACGGAGAGGTCAAGTACCTGGGCGCGAGCCCTACCTCCCAGGTGACCAGCGTGGAGACGGCCGTCCTGGGTGTGGGGGAGGCCGCCCAGTCGGTCGAACCGGGTCTGTCCCGGGCCGTGCTCGGATCCGTTGGCGTCGGCTACCGCGGGCAGCTGTGGCGGACCCGGTCCGCGCCGGCCGCCGCAACGGACAACCGGCCGGCGACGGTCTCGGTCTATCGGACCGATCACGGGATCGCGTTGATCGCCGAATCGGACGGTGACCGGCTGCGTTCCTACAGTCCGGCATTGCAACTGACAGCACCAGGCGGCGGTGCGGCGGACCGATGGAGCGTCCGCGGCACGATCACCGGCACGGACGGCCCCGAGGCCTACGCGGGCCGCTATTCCGGCACGTTCAGCAGCGTGCCGATCCCGCACGACTGCGTCGAGATCACCGGCTCCGTGACGATCACCGAGCGCCTCGGTGATCATCGCCAGGACTCCACCCGGACCTGGTGTCCGGGAAGCGGCGTCGTCGCCGTCGGAGCTGGCTCAGATCCGGCCAGGCTGCACTTGGTCCAAGCACCCGGCGTGGGCGGAGTCGACACGCACCAGACCCACGACCTGTGGCCACTTGGTGCCGACTGGTCGGCGCAACGGGTCGTCCCCGTCCAACCCGCTCCCGGTGATCCGCGAGCCGCTCTGCTCGGCGAGCCGTCGACGCTGCAGCCGGTGCGGACCGCCGATGGCGTCCAGGTCCGGGCCACCCAGCAGGGCAGCGACCTGGTCGGACTGCGATCGGACAGCAACGATCGCGCCGGCGGCCAGGTCGCGGCCTGGCGGGTGCATCCGGGCGGCACGGTGATCGGGCTGACGGCCTCCGGTGATCAGATCGTCGTGGTGACCTCGCAGCGGCAACTGGTCAGCTATCGCTCCGACGGCCGACTGCTGTGGCGGCAGGACCTCGGTGACGTCGCAGTCGCCGCCCCGGTGATCATCCCGGGACCGAACTCCGCGGTGGCCACCCTGACCAGCAACGGCACGGTCGTCATGATCGACAGCGCGAGGGGAGTGGTCAGCTGGCGGCAGCATGTGGGTGCTGTTCCGGGGATGCCACTCGCCGCAGCAGCCGGCGTGATCGCCGTCCCGACCAGTCCGGGCGGACTCGTCGGACTTGATCGACAGACCGGTCGGCAGCGCTGGCAGGTGAGCCTGCCCGCCGTCGATGGGTTGATCAGCGCCGGGAACCGGTTCGTGGTGGCCGAAGGCCACAACGTGCACTCCTTCGACGCAGCGACCGGTGCCCACCTGTGGCGCCGGGGCCTGCCGGGCTCCGTACGGCAGGTCCTCGCGCTGGGATCCCGGCTCCTCGTCGACGGCACCAGCCGGACGACGCTGCTCTCCGGCAACGGTGTGCCGCAATGGACCGGACCGGCGTACGCGGCGGTGTCGGCCGACGGTCGTAGCTGGTTGGGCTGGCGGCAGGGTTCCGTCGATGTCCATGATCATCCCGACGGTACGGCAAGGTCCATCACGATCCCGGTGCCGGCCGGATCGTACGATCCGCGACCGCTGGTCGATCCCACCGGCGCTTGGATCTTCGGCGCGGACTGGGCCAGTGTTCACGTCTGGACAGCGTCGTGACCACGGGTACGGCGCCGGTATCTCGGCCGGGTCTGCGGCCGCGGCTCCGCGATCGCATCATGGTGGTGCTGCGGTCGTTCGTGATCATGGTCATCGTCGAGCCGATCCTTGAGGGCAGGCTCCGCAATCGGTCCTGGCCGTACGGTCTGGCCGGCGTCGCAGTCGTCGGCAGCGGTCTGTACGTCCTCGGGCTGATCACCACCGTGCTGGCCGCGACCTCGCGGACGGCCCTGCCACTCAGCGTCGACCCGTCGTTGCCGGCATCCGCGCTGCCGCGACCATTGCTCGGGTTGATCATGGTGATGCTGATCGGGATCGTCGCGCTGGTCCAGTCCGCGGGGCTGCACGGTCCCTGGTGGCTGCGGCTGCTCAGCCTTGCCGTGACGGAGATCGTGATCGGCATCTGGGGGTTGCACGTCACCGGGTTCGGCCCCGCACGGTTGTTGTTCGTCCCGGTCGTGTTGATCATGATCGGGATGTTGGTGCTGGTGATCATCAGAGCCGGCCGTAGTTACGCCTGGTGGGAATTCCCGCTGGTGCTGGTGCTGGTCGGGGCCGCGATCATCAGCGGTGTGCTGCAGGACTCCTTCGGTGTTGCGCCGCTGGGATTCGACCTGGCCCGCACCTCGTTGCTCGAAACGCTCAGCCTGCTGGGCGTGCTGGCCGTCCCGGCGCTGTTCGCGGCCGGCACTGCGGTCGCCGAATTGACCGTCCGCGCCAGCGTGTCCGCCGGAAAACTCCTGCAACGGATCGCCGGCCGCAGGGTGCTCTATCCCATCCTCGGCGTCGTGGCCGCAGCCCGGCTGGCCAAGCTGGTGTACGACTTCAGCCGCTGGGACCGGGTCGAGATCGCGGCGCCGACGATCATCAGCTCCGTTGTCGTGATGATCGCGCTCGCGGCGGCGCTCCTGATGATTGACCGGATCGCGGTTCATGATCGGCAACGCGATGATCATGAGGAGCTCGCCGACCTGTCGGAGCACGCCAGCAGGACCGCCTTTCCGATCGGCGTCGGTCTGGTGGCGGTCCAACTGCCGCTGACCATCGCTGTGTTCGGCCTCACCATCGTGATCGCGCTTGACCCGCAGGGGCGGATCGGCTGGCTCAATACCGCACTGATCGCCCGGATCAGCTCGCCCGATGTCGTCCGAGCACTGCGTGCCGTGGTCGGCGCCGTTGTCCTTGCCGTCGCGATCAGGTCCGCCCGGCGGGGGAACCGGCGGATCGCGATGCTGCTCGGTGCGACGGCGATACTGCTCGGGGCCGGGCTGCTCGCCCTCGTGCCGGGGCTCGGGCAGGAGGACGGCTTCAACCTCTCGGTCTTCGATCTGGTCGCGGGTGCCGGGATCCTGATCACGATCATCGCGCTGGCCGTCGCCCGCCGGCTGACCCGGGAGCGGGCGGCCGTGCTGACCGTCGCCGTCGTCCTGTCCGGGCTGGTGGCCTCCCGGGACTTCATCTCCGACCCGGTCGGCGCCGTCCTGGGCTACTCCGGTGTCGGGCTGGCGCTGTTCGGCCTGACCTGGGACCTGCTGACCGGCTCGGCGTGGGCCAACACGGCCGGCCGGCGGATCGGGATCCCGTCGCGGGTGATGCTGCTGTTCGCCAACAGCGTCTTCGGCCTGCTGGTGGTCGCGTTCGGCGCCATGGCGCGGGTGGTCCCGGCGGCGATCCCGGACAGCGGTCAGTGGGCATCGTTGGGTGACTGGCTGGTCGGCACCGCGCTGGTGGCCACGGTGCTGGCCGCCCTCATCGAAGCGCTGCGGGACGGACGGCTACCGCGCTGACGTTGCGGCCATTCCACCTTCAGATGTTCCTTTCTGCCTGATACGGTGGAATCGTGGCTCTCAACATCAAGGATGCCGAGACTGATCGGCTGGCCCGCGAGTTGGCGCAGGCGACCGGGGAGAGCATCACCGTCGCCGCCCGAGTTGCTCTTGCGGAGCGGCTTGCGCGCGTTCGCGCGCGAAGCAACACCGCTGCCCAGGCCGCAGAACTGGACGCAATCGTCCAGCGCGGCAGGGCACGCCCCATGCTCGACCAGCGTTCTGCCGAAGACATCCTTGGATACGACCGGCACGGGATACCCGTCTGAGATGACGATCACGCTCGACACCTCCGCGCTGGTGGCCGTCATCCTCGGTGAATCCGATGCAGAGAGGTTCACTACCGCGATGCTTGGAAATGCCGGTGACTGTCTGATCAGTGCAGCCACCTTGGTCGAGGCGGCCATCGTGGTCGAGGCCAGGCAGGGAAACGGCGCTGCTCAGGACCTTCGGCTGCTGATCGAACAGATCGGTGCCGAGGTCGTGCCTGTTGACGGGGAGACGGCTTTGGTCGCCGTTGCTGCCTGGCAGCGATTCGGCAAGGGCCGTCATCCCGCGGCGTTGAACTTCGGTGACTGTTTCTCCTACGCCCTGGCCAAGATCTCCGGCGCACCGCTGCTCTTCAAGGGCAGCGACTTCGCGCAGACAGACATCACGCAGGTCAGCTGACTTGCACACGGCGCGGGTAACGGTCCGGGAACCAGCATGCAACGGCAGTGCCATACCTTCGCCCGATCGGACCCTGGGCCCGTGGTGTCGACCGGGGCAACTACCCGGTGCTGGGATTCACCGATTCCGACGGTGATACCCAGGACTACTTCCCTTGTGTGGTTGCCGACACCGGCGTCGAACTTGCGTACGGCTTCGCTGCCGCCGTCGACGCCAGCGGGATCATCTCCGCCCGGATCAGCGATCTGGAGACCGGCTACAGCCGGGAGCACGGCCTGACCTCACGGCTGCCAGCTCACGAGACGCCAGCAGCCGGCTGATCGATCCAGCTGGTGCGCCGACCGTATCGGTGTTCACGCCGTTCCGACCGTCAGCCGGCCTCAGAGCTTCGCGGCCGCCGCGGCGACGAACTCGTCCAGTGCCGGGTCCGGCTTGTCGTCATCCCCGGTCCAGGAGATGACGTCGGTCAGATCCCAGAAGGGGTGGTACTCGGTTGTCCCGGACACCGACATCCAAATGCTCAGGAAGCGATCTGCGACCTGCTGACCGAAATGACCGACCAGGTTTGCCCGGCAGTGAGCGACGTCGGCCGCTGCGCCGCCGATGCAGGCACTGGTCCAGTCGACGATCCCGCTGATCCGTCCACCGGACCACAACACGTTGCCCGGGTGGTAGTCGCGATGGATGAAGACCTGCGGCACCTCGGGCTGGTCGCCTTCGAAGAGGGTGATCGCCCGCTCCCACGCAGCCGGGTGCTTGCTCCACCGGGGTGGCAGCCGCTGTTCCGGCGGGTAGGGGGCGAACCGGCGCAACCCTGCGGCCACCGGGACCGAGTGCACCTCCGGCAACGCTTCGGCGAGCCGCCGCAACCAGTCGTTCAGATCAGCTGGTCGCCAGTCGACCTCGCCGGGCAGCGCCGACATCACGATCGTCGGCGTACCGGTCGCGCTGCCGTCCGGGTCGGCGGCCAGCAGTCGCGGCGCCGCGATCGAACTGTCTGCCAGCAGCCGCAACACGTCGGCCTCATTCGCTGGGGTCCAGGGCTCCTCGGCGATCCAGTTCAGTACGTATCGGCGGAGGATCACCGGCAGCATCGTCCCGCCCCGACTGCGGAGCAGGACGTAATGGACCGCCGACGACGTCCCACCGGGCAGGGGCCGTACGTCGACGACCTGGGACGCGCCGACCTGGCGGCACACCCAGGCCAACGCGTCGGCAGGTGGGTCTCCGCGCAGGATGCGATGCAGCTCCGGGTCGAGCTCATACCCATGCGGGACGGGCGGGATGGATGGATTGCGTGACATGTTTTCTGGCTCCTGGAAGATGATCAAGGTCTGCTCGGCACCCACGACCGGGGTGGCTCTGTATGGGCATTGGGGACAACGGATCGGACATGTGGACTCCAGGTGGTCCACGTGCTGGCAGCAGACTCGGTGTCTGCGCAAAGCTCCGTCGTCGCCCGAGCTGTCGAACCCGGGCCGATCAAATCATCGACATCATCGGTTTCATCATCGCACGGTCATTCCGACCGACAGAGTCGGGGCGCGACGCCGCATCGCGAGCGGCAGCGGCGATCAAGGCTTGGTACCGCTCGTCGTGACTCCTCACCGAACTGCTCCTCAGACCACGCCAGAATCGAGACGATGTCGGCCCGGGCAGCCTGGGTGAGGCGATACCGTACGCTCAGCCGGCCCGCCTGGTCCGCGCTGCCTGTATGCCGAGTTGCCACCCAGACTCAACCGGACACCAGTCGCCGTCAGTTCCTCCCCGATCGCCCACGCATCCGGCACTGACCGGGCCAGCCGGTCAGATCCTGATCTTCGGTCGACACCCGTGCATAGCCGACCAGCAATTCCGTCATCAGTCAGCCCCCTGAGCAAACCCCGGCATTTCAGCCGGGGAAGCAACGCGATGTTGCTCAGCCCATCGAACCCCGACCTGTCGCCGGACCAGCGAACGATGAGTACCAATCTTTGGTACTCTCGACGCATGGCTCAGAACACCTCAGTCAGCCTCGACGACCACTTCACCGACTTCCTCTCCCGCGAAGTCGCTTCGGGGCGTTACCGCTCCTTCAGCGAGGTCGTCCGAGCAGGCCTGCGCCTGCTGGAGGACCACGAGACGCACCTCGCCAGCCTGCGCGCCGCCCTTGTCGCCGGCGAAACAAGCGGAACGCCCGAGACCTTCGACTTTGACGCGTTCGTCGCTTCGAAGAAGCAGTGAAGACCTATCGGCTGACACCCGCCGCGCAGCATGACATGTCCGACATCTGGGACTTCACCGAAGAACACTGGGACACGAACCAGGCCGAGAAGTACACCGCCGAGATCCGCACGGCAATCGAACGCATTGCCACAGATCCCGAACGCGGACGCCCCTGCGACGACATCCGCGAGGGCTACCGCCGCTACGGGATCGAGAGCCACTTGCTGTTCTACGTCGAGACTGCCGAGACCGTCGACATTGTCCGCATCCTGCACCAACGCATGGACCCGACCAGACATCTGTAGCAGTCCGGAGAGCGGCCCCATCTGACCAGCGTCCGGAGAACCCGAGCCGCCCCCTCGGATGCCCGCACCGGATCCTGGTCCGGGCAACGTCGCTGTTTCCATTTCCGCTGATTCTGTCGCCGACGATCGAGCCGCCACGGCGTGTCGCCCCGGGGCAGACCATCCTCGGTCACAAAACCAGCGGCTCCGCAAGCCGTTGCTCTACCGGGGCGAGGATCTCGTCACTGTGCCAGCGGGAATCCACCGTGCCGGTTGACCCGCCCGGCCCTTCCGCCCGGTCGGGAACAACCTGCGGACCCGTACGGTCCTGCGACTGAGCGACCGGTGTCGCCAGCGGGACCTCTCGGTGCGCCGGTCCGACAGTTGTCAGCGGCGGATGTTCCAATAGCCCCATGAGCCTGACGCGGACCGAGCAGCAGCCGTCGGCGCCGGGCGTTGGCCGGCCCTACGCGCTCGTCCGGCGTCCCGCCGAGAGGCAGGAGATCACGCTGGATCCGGTCCAGCAGCAGGTGGTCGATCATCGCGGCGGCCCGCTGCTGGTGATCGCCGGTCCGGGCACCGGCAAGACCGCGACCCTGGTCGAGACCGCGGTCGACCGGATCCGGCGCAGCAGCGCGGAGCGGGTGCTGGCGCTCACCTTCTCGCGCCGGGCCGCGAGTGACCTGCGGGTCCGGATCGCCGCCGGGCTCGGAGGCTCGGTCAGCAGTCCCCGGGCGATGACCTTCCACGGCTTCTGCTATGCCATGATCCGCCGTTTCGCCGATTCCGAATCCGCCGGCGACAGGGTCGGCCCGCGGCTGCTGACCGGCCCCGAGCAGGAGTTCCGGGTGCGTGAGGTGCTCGAGGGCAGCCTGCAGTCCGGTCGGGTCGGCTGGCCCGAATCGGTCGGGCGGGCGTTCGGGACCCGCGGTTTCGCCGCCGAGGTGCGGGCGGTGCTGGCCAAGGCCCGGCAGTTGGGGATGGATCCGGAGGATCTGGTCGACGCCGGTCAGGCCGCCGACCGTCCGGAGTGGTCGGCGATCGGCGAGTTCTTCGACGAATATCTCGACGTGCTGGATGCCGAGGGCGTGATCGACTACGCCGAACTCACCCATCGCTGCCGGATCCTGCTCACCGACCCGGCGATCCTGGGCACGCTGCGCAGCGAGATCGACACCGTCCTGGTCGACGAGATCCAGGACACCGACCCGGCCCAACTCCGGCTGCTGCACCAACTGGCCGGGGACGGTCGGGAGGTGATCGTCTTCGGCGATCCGGACCAGTCGATCTACGCCTTCCGTGGAGCCGAGGCCCGCGGCATCCTCGACTTCCCGGACCGGTTCGGCACCGACGGCAGGCCGGCACCGGTCATCGCGCTGCCGACCAACCACCGCGGTGGGGTTGCGCTGCAGGCCGCCAGCCGGGGTCTGGCCGACCGGCTCGGCATCCAGCGGGCGCTTCCGGCGACGGTCCTCGACGGTCTCCGGCGGCCGGTCTCGGCCGACACGCTGCCGCGCGGCCGGGTAGAGGCGTACACCTGTGTGACGGCGGGGGCCGAGGCCGAGCAGATCGCCGACCTGCTGCGCCGCGCGCACCTGACCGACGGACTTGACTGGTCCGAGATGGCGGTGCTGGTGCGGCACGGACGGCAACGGATCCCGGGACTGACCCGGGCGCTGACCGCGGCCGGCGTGCCGGTCGAAGTGGCCGGCGACGAGATTCCGCTGGCCGCCGAGCTCGCCACCCGACCGCTGTTGCTGGGTCTGCGGATCGCGGCCGGCCTCGAGACCCTGCAACCCGAGGACGCCCAGGCGCTGCTGACCTCGCCGCTGGGCGGGCTGGACAGTATGGCGATCCGTCGGCTCGGCAGGATGCTCCGCAATGCTGAGCGGCAGGAGCTCGCCGGTGCCGGCCTGCCCCGGCGGTCGCCGGAGTTGATCAAGGAAGCATTGCAGGACCCGTCCCGGCTGGACGAGCTGCCGGAGGCGCCCGAGATCGACGCCGCCCGGCGGCTGGCCGTGCTGTTGCGCCAGGTCGGCGAGGAGATCGTCGGCGGCGCGACCGCCGAGGAGGCGCTCTGGTCGCTGTGGTCCGGGACGACCTGGCCGGAGCGGCTGCGGGCCGAGGCCCGGCTGGGCGGCGACACCGGCCAACGGGCCAATCGTGATCTTGACGCCGCCGTTGCGTTGTTCGATGTCGCCGGACGGTCCGAGGAGGTCTCCGGGCTGCGGGGCGTGACGGGCTTCCTGGCCGAGGTCGAGGGGCAGCAGATCCCGGCCGACACCCGCAACGAGGCCGGCGTCCGAGGCTCGTCGGTCCGGGTGCTGACCGCACACCGGGCCAAGGGGCTGCAGTGGCCGCTGGTCGTGGTCGCGTCGGTGCAGGAGGGCAGCTGGCCGGACATCCGGCGGCGCGGATCGCTGCTGGAGGCCGACCGGCTGAGCCGGCACGGGCTGGCTGATCAACAACCGCCGGCGGCGCGGATCGCCGAGGAGCGGCGGCTCTTCTACGTCGCCTGCACCCGCGCGTCGCAGCGGCTGGTGGTCACCGCGGTCGAGGGCACCGACGGCGAGAACGACCAGCCGTCCCGGTTCATCACCGAGTTGGGTGTGACGGTCCGCAGGTTGGCGGGCCGCCCGGCCCGGCCGCTGTCGCTGCCGGCATTGATCGGTGATCTTCGTCGGATCAGCGTCGATCCGCAGGCGCCGCCGCGGCTGCGGGATGCGGCCGCGGTCCGGCTGGCACGCCTGACCGATGCCGAAGATGATCATGGTCGGCCGCTGGCGCCCGCGGCCCGGCCGTCGCGCTGGTGGGGGATGCGTCCGCTCAGTGAGGCGATCAGTCCGGTCCAGCATCCGGATGCGCCGGTCCAGCTGTCGGGCAGCCAGCTGGCGCTGTTGCTGGCCTGCCCGCGGCAGTGGTTCCTGGCGCGCAAGGCGCGCGGCGAATCCGTCCGCGGCACGGCCGCCAGCTTCGGTTCGGTCGTCCACGTACTGGCCGAACACGGCGCGACGCAGGAACTTGACGAACAGACCTTGGCCCGCAACCTGGACTCGGTCTGGGACCAACTCGACTTCGACGCCAACTGGCTGTCGGCCACGGAGCGGATCGAGGCGGAGTCGGCGCTGGAGCGGTTCGCGCTCTGGCAGTCCTCGCGGACCGACCGGGAGCTGCTCGGCACCGAGGTGTCCTTCAGCACCGAGATCGATCTCGGCGACCAGCGGGTGCGGCTGACCGGGACCGCCGACCGGGTCGAACGCGACCGGCTGGGCCGGATCCGGATCGTGGACTTCAAGACCGGCAAGCGTCCACCGACCGCCGCCGACATCGCCGTCCAGGATCAACTGGGTGTCTATCAGTTGGCGGTGGCCGAGGGCGCGTTCGCCGAGGTCACCGGGGCCGGTGCCCAGACCGGGGGAGCCGAGTTGGTCTATCTCCGGCTACCCGACGGCCAGGGGCCGCTGCCGAAGGTGTTCGAGCAGGCGGCGCTGTCGGATGTGCCGTTCCCGATCGAGCCAGACGACCCGACCGACCGGGACCGCTATCCGACCTGGGTCCACCAGCGACTGACCGAGGCGGCCGGGATCGTACAGAGCGAGGCGTTCGACGCCAAGATCGGTCCGGCCTGCCGGTACTGCCCGTTCCGCGGCAGCTGCCCGGCCCAGTCTGAGGGGAAGCAGGTGGTCTCGTGACAGCCGAGGCGGCCGTGCCGGCCGGCGGTCCCCGTCGGTTCGAATCCACCGACGACCTGATCGAAGCTCTCGGCATCCCGTTCTCGCTGCAGCAGTTGACCGCGATCACCGCGCCGCTGGAGCCGGGCGTGATCATTGCCGGTGCCGGGTCGGGCAAGACCACCGTGATGGCGGCCCGGGTGGTGTGGCTGGTCGGCACCGGGCAGGTCCGTCCCGAGGAGGTGCTCGGGCTGACCTTCACCCGGAAGGCGGCCGCCGAGTTGTCGGCCCGGGTGCGGTCCGCGCTGCTCCGCGCCGCGGTGATCGACGAGCAGGGAGTCGACGAGGCCGGCGAACAGGTGATCATGACCTATGACGCATTCGCCGCCAGGCTGGTCATCGAGCACGGGCTGCGGCTGGGTGTGGAGTCGGAGAGCACCATGATCACCGGCGCGGCGCGGTTCCGGTTGGCCTCTCGGGTGGTGGAGGCCGCCGCCGGTCCCTTCGAACAGATCTCGCGGTTGCGACCGCAGACCGTCACCGAACGCGTCTTGCAACTGGATTCGGACCTGCAGCAGCATCTGGTGCCGACCTCCGCGCTGGATCGCCATGCCCGGCACTGGCGGCTGGCCTTCGAGGCCGCTCCGGTCAACAACCGCGGCGCGGTGTACGCCGAGGTCAAGCGAGCGCTGGCTGCCCTCGACGAACGGCTGGAGCTGGCCAGCCTGGTCGACGACTACCAGGCGCTCAAGCGCCGTCTCGACGTCGTCGAATTCGCCGACCAGATGGCGGTCGCGGCCAGGTTGGCGACCCAGGTGCCCGAGGTGTCGGCGCTGCTCCGCAACGAGTTCAAGGTCGTACTGCTGGACGAGTACCAGGACACCTCGGCTGCCCAGGCGATCATGCTCCGCGGGCTGTTCTCCGGGCCGGACGAGCGCACTGGACGCGGGCATCCGGTGACAGCGGTCGGCGATTCGTTCCAGGCGATCTACGGCTGGCGCGGTGCGGCGGCCAGCAACATCCTGGAATTCGCCGACCAGTTCCCGCGCACCGACGGCCGACGCAGCCGCCGCTTCGCCCTGACCGTCAACCGGCGCAGCGGCCAGACCATCCTGGACGTGGCGAACGTACTCTCCGAACCGCTGCGCGCCGACGACTCACTCACAGGCCCTGAGCTTGTCGAAGGGCAGGAGTCCGGACTCGGCATGTTGTTCGCACCGCCCGAGGCCGGTGCGGCAGAGGTCCGGGCCGCCACCTTCCAGACCTGGGGCGAGGAGGTCAGCTGGATCGCCGACCAGGTGATCGCCGCCCGCGAGAGCCGGACGGTCGACCACTGGTCGGAGATCGCCATCCTGACCCGCCGCAACGCCGATATCGGACCGCTGTATGCCGAGCTGGTCGGCCGTGACGTGCCGACCGAGATCGTCGGCCTCGGCGGACTGCTCGGGCTGCCGGAGGTGATGGATGTGGTCAGCACACTGCGGCTGGTCGACGATGTCACCGCAAACCCGGAGCTGATCAGGTTGCTGAGCGGACCGCGCTGGAGCGTCGGCCCCGGTGATCTTGCCCAGCTCGGCCGCCGCGCCCGGGAGCTGGCCCAGGTCGATGATCACGGTCGCGCTCTTGATCATGACGATGACGACGAGGACGGCGATCACGGTGTCGGCGGCCTGCTCGGCTCGCTGGAGGAGGCGGTCGCCGATATCGACCCCACCGAGGTGATCAGTCTGCTGGACGCGGTGGAGGATCCGGGCGAGGGCTTCAGCGAGGAGACCCGGAACCGGTTCACCCACTTCGCCGGCGAGCTCGGCTACCTGCGGGCCCACTGCGACGAGCCGCTGCTCGACCTGTGCCGCCGGGTGGTCGGCGTGCTCGGACTGGACGTCGAACTGCTGGCGACACCGGACTTCGGCCGCACCCAACGACGTGATCAACTCGGCGCGTTCCTGGACGCGGTCGCCGACTACGCCGATGTCGACGGGCGGGCGTCGCTGTCCGGTCTGTTGTCCTATCTGCGTGCCGAATCCGAGCACGGTGTCGGGCTCGAACAGGCCGTACCGACCGACCGGGAATCGGTGAAGCTGCTCACCATGCACAAGGCCAAGGGACTCGAGTGGGACATGGTCTTCCTGCCGGCCCTGATGCAGGGCACCTTCCCCAGTGATCGGGTCACCGACAACTGGGTGACCGCAGCCGGCGTGCTGCCGGCCGACCTGCGCGGCGATCGGGCGTCGATCCCACAACTGTCGGAGGCGGCCAACCCGGCGATCACCGACTACAAACAGCGGCTGAAGGACCAGCAGATCCTGGCCGAGGACCGGCTGGCCTATGTGGCCGCGACCCGCGCCCGCAGGGTGCTGGTCGGCAGCGGCCACAACTGGCGCCCCGAGCTGGTCAAACCACGCAAGCCGTCCCGCTACCTCCAGGTGATTATCGCCGAGGCCGTACGCCAGGACCGGGTCGGCGCGCAGGCGCCGCCGCCCGGCGACGCCAACCCGCACGACACCCAGGCGCCACCGGTGCCGTGGCCCAGGCCGCTCGATCCGGAAGCGCTCGACCGGCGCCGGCACGCCGCCGAGTTGGTGCAGGCTGCCCGCCGCCGGCAGTCCGGTGCGGGCAGCTACGAGCCGTCGCCCGGTGCGACCGAACCTTTGCTGCTGGACGATGAGGAGACCGTTGCCGCCTGGGATTCCGATATCGATCGACTGCTGGCCGAGAGCCTGGCCGCCCGCAGGGGAGCCGGCGCGGTGACCCTGCCGGAATCATTGTCGGCGACGGAGTTGATCAAGCTCCGGGCCGACGAGAGCGGATTCGCGACCGACCTGGCCCGGCCGATGCCGCGACGGCCGTCCCGCCGGCAGCGGTTCGGCACCCGCTTCCACCAGTGGATCGAGCAGCGGCTCGGCAGTCGGATGCTCGGCCAGCCGTCGCTGCTGGATCCCGACGAGCTCGCCGATCGGGCCGACCTGGACGTCGACGGCGAGGCCGAATTCCGGGAGTTGTGCGAGCAGTTCGCCGCCGGGCAGTTCGGCGAGTCCAGCCCGTACGCGCTCGAGGCGCCGTTCACGTTGGTGCTCGGCGGCCGGGTGATCCGCGGCCGGATCGACGCCGTCTACCGGGTCGCCGATGACGAGTCCGGTGCCGTGCGCTATCGGATCGTCGACTGGAAGACCTCGAGAGGCGAGAGCCACGATCCGCTGCAGTTGGCGATCTACCGGGTCGCCTGGGCTGGCCTGTCCGGTGTCGATGTCGATCAGGTCGACGCGATCTTCTACTCGGTGCCCGAGGACCGGATCATCCGCCCCGACCGGTTGGCCGACCGGGATCAGCTGGAGCAGATCCTGACCGGTGTTCCCCAGGCCGACTGACCGGCGCGACTGATCCGACGTGACTGATTCGAATGGCGGCATGACGCTGCGCAAGCACCAACGGCTCGCGATGGAGGCACTCGACCGGGCCTGGTCCGAAGGCCGCCGCCGCGCCTGGGTGGTGTTGCCTCCGGGTGCCGGAAAGACCTTGCTGGGTGTGGAGACAGCGCACCTGCTCGGGCTGCCCACGGTGGTGCTCAGCCCGAACACGGCGATCCAGAACCAGTGGGTCGACGCGTCGGCGCAGGCCGGTCTCGAGGCCGGCGACGATCGCGACCTGGCCACGGCGTTGAGCTCGTTGACCTACCAGTCGTTGGCCGTGTTCGATGCGGCGGCCGAGGACGATGCACCGTTGATCGAGCAGCTGCATGACAACGGCAAGGAGCTCGTACGGCGGTTGCAGCACGCTGGTCCGCTGCTGCTGGTGCTCGACGAGTGTCACCACCTGCTGGAGGTCTGGGGCAGACTGCTGGCCGAGTTGTTGGCCATGCTGCCGCAGGCGCGCGTCCTCGGACTGACCGCGACCCCGCCCGCGGCGATGACCGCCGGTGAAGCGGAGCTGGTCGAGGAGCTGTTCGGCGCGGTGGTCTTCGAGGCATCGATTCCCGCAGTGGTCCGGGAGGGCGACCTGGCGCCGTTCGCGGAGCTGGTCTGGCTCACCGAACCGACGGCGGCAGAGTCGACATGGTTGGCCGAGAGCGCGGAGCGGTTCACCGAACTCGTCACCCAGCTGACGGATCCGGCGTTCGGCACGACACCGTTCCTGGTGTGGCTGGACCGGCGATTCGTGACCCGCTCGGGCGGGTCGTCGTGGGATGGATTGATGCGATCGGAGCCGGAGCTCGCAGACGCCGCCCTTCGCCTCCATCACGCCGGGCTGCTGGCGATGCCCGAGGGAGCGGTGCTGGTCGAACAACACCGGCGGGACCCGACCTCACAGGACTGGGTGCTGCTGATCGACGACTGGGTGACCGGATGTCTGCGCAGGGCAGCCGGGAATGATCATGTCCTCGGTGCGATCCGCGCCGCGCTCCCGTCGGTCGGCCAGGTCCTGACCCGCAACGGCATCCGGGCCGGCCGCTCACCGGTCGACCGGGTGCTGGCGCGGTCGGAGTCGAAGACCGTCGCCACCGCGGCGATCGTCGCCCAGGAGCGACTGGCCCTCGGCGAGCGGTTACGCCTGCTGGTGCTCACCGATCATGAGCGGGCCAGCGCGACCCTGCCCGCAGATCTCGACGGCGTACTCGACGAGCAGTCCGGGTCCGCCTACGCGGTGCTGGAAGCCCTGCTCACAGATAACGATCTCGAGGCTGATGACGCGCTGCTGGTCACCGCCTCGACGATCGCCGGCTCACGCGACACGCTCACCCGGCTCGCGCAGACGGTTCCGGACGTGGAGCTGAAGATCGACGACGGGCCCGGCTTCTGTCTCCTGACCGGACCGTGGAGCAGTCGCGCCTGGGTGCCGCACGTGACCCGCTTCTTCGAGGCCGGCGGCTGTCATGTGCTGGTCGGCACCAGGGGCCTGCTCGGCGAGGGCTGGGACGCGCAACGGGTGACCGGCGTCGTCGACCTGACCGCTGCCACGACCCCGACGGCGGTCGTGCAGACCCGCGGGCGGGCACTGCGGATCGATCCGGCCGCACCGGACAAGGTCGCCCTGAACTGGACGGTCGTCTGCGTCGCCGAGGGCCACCCGCGCGGCGACAACGACTGGCAACGGCTGGTGCGCAAACACACCGGGTTCTTCGGTGTCGACGAGTCAGGTGTCGTCGTCGACGGGGTTGCCCACATCGACCCGGCGTTCTCTCCGTATGCGCCACCATCCCGTGCCGACTTCGACACGATCAACGCCCGGATGGCCGTACGGGCCGACAACCGCGAAGAGGTCCGCGAGCGGTGGCGCGTCGGGCAGCCGTACGACGATGTGGCCGGCCGGACCGTCCGCGTACGGCCCGGTCCGGGGCAACGTCTCGGCACCGCCAACGCGGCTGCCGAGGTCGTCATCCGGGAATCCGCGATCGAGATCCGGCACCCCACCCCGGCGCCGTGGTTCGCCCGGATGGTGGTGCCGAGCCTGGTTGTGCTGGTCATCGGCGTGCTGGCCGGCGTCCTGACCCACGGGTGGTCGTTGTTCGCCCTGATCGCGCTGCCGCTCGCGTACGCCGCCCGGGTCCGGGCGCAGGGTGCGGAGGGCCGCAGGGTGGTCGCCGCAGCGACTGAGCAACCGTCGGTCGCCCGGATCGCGTCGGCTCTCGCCGATGCGCTCCATGAGGCTGGGCTCGTCCGGCGGGCAGCAGACGCTCTGGTCGTGTCGATGGAGTCCGACGGGGAGTACCGGGCCCGGCTGGACGGTGTGACCGAAAGCGAATCGGAGCTTTTCGCAAGGGCGCTGGAGGAGTTGCTGGCCCCGATCGCGGAGCCTCGCTACGTCCTGCCGCGTTGGGTGGTGACCACCCGGGAGCGAACGTGGCGGGAGCTGGCCCGGATCGGGGCCGGCAAGTCGATCGTGCCCGACGGCGTGGTGTGGCACTCCGTGCCGTCGGTGCTCGGCACCAACGCGGCCCGGGCTCGGCTCTTCGCCCAGGCCTGGGACCATTGGATCGGCGGCGGGGACGCGATCTACACCGGCAGTCCCGAGGGTGCCGGTGTGCTCGCTGCCCAGCGGGGGAGCGACCCGTTCGATGTCAGCACGGTGATCCGGCGCGAGTGGCGATAGGTTGAGGGCTCATCCCGCCAGCTGACTCTGAATGCAGAGGTGTGTCCGCATGTCCAAGATCAGTAACGCCGAGGCGATCGCCGCGTGGTCGACGATGCCGGCCGATGTGGTCAGCGCCTATGACGATCAGGGTGACTATCCCAAGCGCCACCTGATGAACGCGAACCTGCTCCGGATGCTCGGTGCCCTCGACGGTCGGAGGGTTCTCGATGCCGGCAGCGGCGAAGGCTATTTCAGCAGGCTGCTGGCTGATCGCGGAGCCGACGTGGTCGCGGTGGAGCCGGCGGACGCGCTGCGGGCGAGAGCCCGGGAGATCGAACGGGACCGCGGTCAGGGCATCACGTTCGTGCAGGCCGACCTGGCGGAGCTGCCCGATCTCGGCAGACCGTTCGACGCCGTGGTCTGCAGCATGGTGCTGCTGGCCGTACCCGACTGGAAGGCGGCGATGGCGGCGTGCGTCGCGGCACTGAAGCCGGGTGGTCGATTCGTCTTCTCGCTCACTCATCCGGCGTTCGAGGACCTCTTCGGGATCTGGAGCAAGTACGGGCACTACCGGCTCGACCGGTATCTGGATGACTATGAGATGCCTGGGGACTATGCGCCCGATTTTCACCGCCCGCTGTCGGCCTACCTCAACCAGATCATCTCCCTGGGCTGTCGGATCACGGAGGTGTGCGAGCCGGGACTCGATCCGCAGGTCGCCGCGGACAGCGGTGTCGAAGGCACCGAGTCCTACGTCGCACTGCCGAACTTCGTGATCATCAGTGCCGAAACCGACGGCTGAGGCTCACCGGCCGGACGATCTTGCCCTGATCGCAAAACCGGTGGGTGACGTCGGCGGTTTGAGCTACGGTTCCGGTTCATGTCGGCAGTCCAAGGCCCAGGTCGTCCGCTCGCACTGATCACTGGTGTGGGACGGGCACGCAGCATCGGCACCGGGATAGCGCGTCGGCTCGCGCCGACCCATGACCTGGTGCTGGTCCACTCCAGCGCGTACGACAACCGGGTGCACGGCGAGTCCGGCCAGACCGACGCGATCCGTGCGGAGTTGGAGTCCGCGGGATCGGCGGTGACGCTGGTCGAGGCCGATCTCGCCGAGCCGGATTCGATCGATGATGTGTTAGCGGCGTTGCGGCGGCCGGCCTCGGTGCTGGTGCTGTCCCACACGGAGAGCGTCGACTCGTCGATCATGGACACCACTATCGAGAGCTTCGACCGCCACTATGCGGTCAATGTCCGCGCGAACTGGCTGTTGATCAAGGGATTCGCCCAGCAGGCTCCGGGCTGGGGAAGGATCATCGCGCTCACCAGTGATCATTACGTGCACAATCTTCCGTACGGCGTCACCAAGGGTGCTCTCGACCGCCTGGTCCTGGCCTGCACCCGTGAGCTGGCAGATCGCAACATCACCGCGAACGTGCTCAACCCCGGGCCGGTCGACACCGGCTGGATGACCGATGAGGTACGCGCCGCCGGTCTGGCCCAGCAGCCGAGCCACCGGTTCGGGACACCGGACGATATCGGTGCCGTGGTGGCGTTCCTCGTCGGTGACGAGGGGTCCTGGATCAACGGCCAGTTGATCAAGGCCGACGGTGGATTCTCCGCCTGACGGCAGCTAGTGTCGCGCGTCTGAAGTTCGTTGACGGGTGGCGTGAGGCAGGATTTCGTCGGCGGGTTTGGTCC
>NZ_BMMZ01000005.1 GCF_014646195.1 Microlunatus endophyticus | reverse complement strand
ACCTCGAACACAGTTGATGGCATACACCATCATCCCACACTGTAAACGAATTAATGACGCGCAACACTAGCGGAAGGCCGGGACGGAGACGTTCCAGGACGAGTACCCCTTGTTGATCATCGAAGTGCAGAACCGGTACGGCGGCCCCGGTGTTCCGCCACAAGTTGAGTGCACCTGCCTCGGCTACTGCCTCGGTGATCGTTGGAGGGGCCTTCACCACGACCTCTTGCCCGTCCGGGGTGCGCGCCGACATGACCTCGGATCGGAAGCCACCGGTGAGGCGGCCGATCGGTACCAGGTTCAGCTCGGCCATCGTCGCCTGCAGACGCGCGACGGGATCGATCGGCGGAGTCGTCAAGCGTCTGCCCCGTTCGCGTTGGCGGAATCGGACAGCAGGACGTTAGCGCACGGACCTTCCGATTCGACGGCTCGGACAGATCGGTGGAAGCTGGCAGGCCAGGGACGCGCTTTCCTTGTGGCTGAAGTCATACGGTCACGACTATCCCCGGCCAGCGGCCCTTCGGGAGCTCGATGATCATCGGGGTCCGGGCGCGCTGATCGATCAGTCGCGCCGAGGATCGTTGATCGATGCGGACATCAGATCTCCCGCGGCACGCTCCATCACGAACTCAGCGGCCGCTGGGAATCTCTCGATGTAGCACGTGTTCAGCCAATTCAGGCTGCTCGTCCCGTGATGCTCGACCAACACGAAGCCCATCTCGACGAGCCGCCGTAGGTGGGCAGACACAGTCGGCTGGCCGACGTCGACCCGGTCCACGATTTCACCAACGCTGAGCGGCCGCGCCTCGGTGGCGAGGACGTGGAGAATCAGGAGCCGGGTGGGATGAGCCAGGCAGCGGAACCGGCTGGCATAGAACTCGGCCTTCTCACGGGGGACATTCATCCTCCTCCGAGGCTAACCATAGGCGTACTAGGGAGCCACTGATTATCGGAGATCTCCCCAGTAGCTCGTACGTGTTCTCCCCATGTCCTGCCGATCAGAGATTCCTGTGGCTACAGCCGAAGGGAGGCGTTCGCTCCGGCGAATGATCAACTGCCAGGATTGGGGCGTGGAATTCCATGAGATGCAGGAATCTGCGCGCCAGGTGCGTGCCCGGTTCGCGACGTACGAGCATGATCGCTACGACCGCTCGTGGACTCCGGCCGAGATCATGCTCGGGTTCGTAGGAGACGTTGGTGACCTGTCGAAGTTGGTCCAGGGCAAGAGCGGCGTCCGGGCCACACCGGATCTGGACTCGAAGGTCGCGCACGAACTGGCCGACTGTCTGTGGTCGGTACTCACGCTGGCCGACTGCTACAACGTCGACCTTGCTTCCGCCTTCGGCTCAACGATGGAGGAACTGAACGGCTGGCTGGACGAGCACGATGCAGGGCGAGGTAGCACCAGAGCCTGAACCGGAGTCGAGGCGAAACGTATGGTAGGTCGTCATGCAGCGTCACGCCGAGGAGAGGCTTGGCCGAGATGCCATGGCTTTCGCTGAACGGGCCGAGGGCTATGACGATGGTTACCTCGGACGGATGCACCACCAGATCTGCGACCGAGTTGCCGAACTCGCTGTGGAACTTGCTCCGAACGCCCGTCGGATCCCTGATTTTGCTTCGACCTTGTAGTGTCGAGCACGTCCTTCGACCATTGGCATGATCAACTGCTGGGCGTACGGGAGTGTGCCCGAGTGCTCGACGGTGGCGGCCAACTGGTCCTCTGCGACCTGTTCTCCGCCCTCCTCATCTCGACGCTGGCCGGCGATCGCCGCGCGAAGGACCGAACCCGGCGGCTGATCGCGATCGGCGTCACATCAGAACTCTGGGTGGACGTCGGCGAAGGCGTGGACCTCTGTCTGCAAATCCCGGGCGAGCCGATGGCCGTCGTGCTCCCACTGCTGCCGGTTGCCGGCGGAATCCCAACCCTTGAAGGGATCGACGTGACATTCCCAGAATGCTTGCCAGTCGGCCAACGCCGCAGCCAGGCGCGGCGACAGACCGTAGTCCTCTGGTGAGGTCGCGTATCCGACGTCCCAGGTTGGCGCCGAGTTCTCCCAGAGCGGATAGTAGCGACCGTGGTCGGGAAAGAGCCGGATTCTGCGCCGCTCTGGTGGAGTCTGCTCCATCCTCCGACTGTAAGCGCTGCAACCCCCGTGCAGGCGTCCTGGAGGAACGCGGCCCCGGTCCCTCGAGCAAGTGACCGCGAGGGAGCCGCTCAGCGGGCAATACGCAGGTAGAGATCACGCAGGAGCGCGATCTCTGCGCCGTGATGGGTTTGTTCGTCGACCAGGATGCGGACGACCTCGCCGGCTGGCGTCGGATCGCCGAGATGGCTGGGCCGCGACTCGGCCAAATCGTCCGCGGTCGCGTCCGCGAGCCATTCGGTGATCGGAGCTCGGCTGTGGTGCCAGGCGTCGAGTGCCGCAGAGGCGGTCTCCGGCACGATCAGGTCGGGGAAGGTGCGTTGGCCCGGACCGAACGCGTACTCCCAGTAGATCTCGTTGTCGGCGATGATGTGGACCAACCGCCAGGCAATACTCGTGATTGGAGCGGGCGCAGGCGGCGCGAAGTCGTAATCGTAGGTCCACCGTCCCGGACGCATCGGATCGGGATGGATCGTCCAGCCGTCGTCCGTCGGCAGCCATAGGTACTCGGCATCAGTCAGGCCGGCCAACCGGTCCTCAAGTCGATCACCGGACTGCTGCCACGATCGGGCGAGCAGCTTCACCCCTTCGCCTTCACTCTGCATGTGCGCCACCGTGTCACAGCGACTACTGCACTGGAAGAGATGCGATAGATCACTTGCGGATCCAAAGCCGGTCACTCCGCTGGTCGCGGATTCTGTCGCAGGTACTTGACTGCGAAGTCGACCAGTGCTGGCTGGTCCAGTAGCAGCGTCGACGCACTGCCGATCAACTGATTCTCGATGTGGTGCTGTGCACAGAAGGCGTCGAGGATCTCGGGGAACTTGTCGGTGCTGTATTCCCAGTCAGGAAAGCTCACCCATACGCGGCGTCCGCGCTGGGTGACTGCGCCGGCTGACGTGGTGGTTGGGACTGTGCGGCTGAGCGCCTCGGCCAGGTGCAGGCTGGTGCAGTTGCGGGTGCCGAGCAGCATGATCTTGGCGCCCAGCTGATAGGCGCGATGGAGTGGTGAGTTCTCGCCCATCGACCACGCCAGCTGGTGATCTTCGGTGATCTGCTCGGCGTACCGCCCCCACGCGGCGAACGACACATGAGGATGCGCGCTCCGCCGGACCCCGGGCCAGGTGCGGAGTGTCTCGGCGATGATGCCCATGTGGCGTGAGGGTGTTCGTACGGGATCGAAGGCTGGGACGGACTCCTGGATGATCGACACCCAATCCGCCGGAACCGGTGGGTTCTGCCAGTCGGCCGGGTCGGTCAAGTTGGAGGTATGGGTGGGCACGATCAGGGTGCCGGTCTCGGTCAGGACGTCTTGGAAGGCGAGGAGGACCGCCACCGGGCCGCCGGAGACCCAGCCGATCGCTTTGAGGCTGCTGTGCAGGACGAGTACGTCGCCGGCCTGGAGTCCGGCGTTGCGCAGATCTTCGGCAATGGAGGCTCGTGTCCGCGGTGTCGGGGTCTCGGCGATCAGCGCTGCTTCACTCACGCGGCATGACTGTAGCTGCCGGCCGCAGTCTGACCCGCGTGACATAGTGAGGAACGTGATCGCCGACCGGCCGGTCGCCTGAATTGGCGGTGGAATGATGGAGCCTGACGGCGAAATTGCCCAGCTGCGTGAGCAACTCGCAGTCGAACAGCAACGCACCGAGCGGCTTGAGCATCGAGTGGCCGAGCTGATTCATGAGCGCAGCCAGCTTTACAACGAGCTGCATGTTCACTGGGCGCGTCAAAAGGCATCCGACCTGACTGATGAACTCCTGCGGTTCGGCATCGACATCGATAGCGAGGACGATGGTGGCAGCCCAGATCGAGTTTGAACATCACTCGACCCCGTTGACCGTAGCTGAGCTCCGGGCCGCGCTGGATGGCGCATCCGATGACACTCCCGTCGTCATTTTCACACCCGTCGACGCTCGTGAAGTCAGCTTCATGCAGTTGAATGCGTCTTCATGCAGTTGAATGCGTCGGCCGTCGAGGCGCGCGAGCATCCGACGTTCGGGCCGCAGGTGGCGATCAGTGCATCGGCGACGTCGGGGCGTTATTGGCGTCCGGCCCACGGCCGGTTGCGGGTCATGATCGGTGGTTCTTTCGAGCACTCGGAGCGCACATCAGCCCGCATCGTCGAAGTGCTGTCCGCGGTCACAGCTCAGCTTGGTCATCGAGGCGAGTCGGAGATCGACGCGTCGCAGCCTGGTCGGATCACGGCGACATGGCAGTCGGCCAGCATTCCACTGGCCGAACTGCTGCAGCGGGCGGCCGAAGCTGTGCGCGAGGTGGATCCGGCCGCCGTCGTTGAGTTGGAGGATGAGACGAATCAGTAGCCTTCGACTCGTTCATGGGGTCGACGTGCGGATCATCGTGCCCGGGCGCATTGACCAATAGAGATCCGACGGCGAGGATCGAGCCGTGATGCAGCAGGCGGGATCGGCATCGTGGCAATTCACGGAGGGTATCGAAGAGATGCCGTTGGTAGCGCTGTTTGTCCGTGACTATGTCGGTCTGCCGATCATGGAGCGACCCGACGCCCCTCCTCGCCTGGATGATGGGTCGCTTCATGATCACCGGGATCTAGTGGGCTTTGGCCAGCATGATGCCGCGGGCGCGGCGTGGACCGATTGGTGGCTGCGGATCGTTTCCGTCATCGTCCGGCAGTGGCAGCACAAGCCGACCAGCATGGATCAGCAGGTTCTGCTGCAACGACTTGCCGAGCACCAGGCGGTGTTTGATCCGCCGGCCTTTGACTCGCTGGTAGGCAGCCCCGCGTTACGTGAGGCAGCGCGGGCGACCTTCGAAAACGCCATTCGCTGGGCCGGCACCCGGCGGAGTGCTCTGCAGATGCCACCTGACGGTCGGCCCGGCCAGTTCGACTACGACACCGTACGGGCGATGGCCGAGCAGGTGGCGCGGCAGCACCAGGTCAACCCTGGTGCGGTCCACGGTTGTGCCGTGGTACTGCCGGTCAGGACCACGTGGTGGACGCACTTCGCGCCTGGGGCGGTGCTGTGTTCGATCGACGCTGCCCGCGACCGCGGGATCGCGAGAACGGTTCTCGCCGACGCCTTCGAGTCCGGTCTCTCACGTTGATCTTCCGGCAGCCGCCTGGATCGAGGACGACTTCATTCTCAGGAACGCCTGAGGCCGGGCGAAACGATGAGACGACTACGAGGTCCGCAGAACGTCGCCTGCCGAGATCTCGCTCCGCTTGATGCCTTTGAGCAGCAGCCCGGCGCTGTCGCCGACGGTGGCGCCCGGGACGATCTTCCGACCGACCTCGATGCTGTCGACCGTGACCGTACGCCTGCCGCCCGCGACGTGGGTGAGGATCACGGAGGTCCCCTTCGTGATCGACCCGGCCTCGACCTGTCCGGTCACCACCGTTCCGCGGCCGGTGATCTGGAAGACGTCCTGGACGGTCAGTTGGAAGCCGGCGAGATCTGGCCGGACTTCGACGGGAACGGGCTCGACCGGTTGGGCATCCAGCCGGAGATGCTCTGCCAGATTCTGTGGGTCGAGCGGATCCTTGCTCTTCCGCCGGAAGAATGCCATGTGATCAGGCTATCGATCAGCGCCAGCGACGTCCGCGCGGCTGATCGTCATCATCGTCGTCATCAGCACGGAGGTCGGTGAAGTTGAATGATTCGTCGTCCTGACGGGCTCGTCGCGAACGGCGGCGTTGGTCGTCGCTCCCGGTGCCTGCGGCCGCTTCCCTGGGCTGATCGATCCGCGCAGCCGGTTCCGGCTGTTCGGGCTGCTCGGACTGGGCCGCACGCCGGATCCGGGGGAGCATCGTCGTCTCCCGGTCGTCCATCGGCGCGGTCGTCGCGGCCATCGGCCGGACCGGCACGCGGGGCGATTCCCTGGTGGCACCGGCGGCACCGGCGACCGGCACGGCCGCAGCGGAGGCCGGTGTCGGAGCCGGCTTCTTCTCGCCAACGCCACCGGCCCGTACGACCGCAACACCGATCAGCGTGGTGAGCGGCATCGCGAGCACCAGCCCGATGGCGCCCACCAGCGTACGGATGATCTCCTCGCTGAGGGCCTCGGTTTGGGCGACCTGGTGCAGCGGCAGCCCGTACACGGTGATCAACAGCAGCGCCGCCAGTCCGGCGCCGGCGGTCGCGAATGCGATCGTGTAGACGCTGGAGGCCACGTGGTCGCGGCCGATCCGCATCGCCCGGGCGAAAAGGTTCTTCTGGTGGGGGTCGGATTCGGCCAACTCCCAGACGGCCGAGGCCTGGGTGATGGTCACGTCGTTGAGCACGCCGAGACCGGCGACGATGATGCCGCAGAGCACCACCGAACTGAGCGTCATGTCGGGTGCGGAGGCGGCCAGCAGATAGTCGTCCTCGGTCGCGACGCCGGTCAGGTGCGCCCAGCGGGTCACACCCCAGCCCAGCCCGGCTGTGAGCAGCAGGCCGAAGAGCGTGCCGATCAGCGCCGTCGTCGTCCTGGTGCTGAAACCGTGGGCGGCGTACAGCACCACGAACATGATGGCCGAGGAGCCGATCAGCCCGGCGAGCAGCGGATTGGTGCCGCTGACCAGTGCGGGAAACATGAATTCGACCAGGATGAAACCCGCGAACGCCAGCCCGACCAGCGCCGCGAAGCCGCGCCAGCGTGCCACCACGACCACCACGGCCGCGAATGCGATCGCCAGCACGATCAGCGGCAGGCCGCGGTCGAAGTCGGAAAACTGGAACGTGGCCGGCTGGCCCTGCGCTCCCGGCAGCCGGAACAGCTTGACCTTCTGGCCGACGCTGGCACCGGAGCTGAACTGTGCCTGGGTGAGCGTCACCTGGACCTGTTTGCCCTCATCGACACCGTTCAGGACGCGTACGGTCAGGTTGGCGCAACCGTTCTGGTCGGCCTGGCCGGGGGTCGACCCGGTCTTGCCCTGGCAGGACACCTCCTCGACCTTGGTGATTCGCCCGGTCGGGATCGTCATGCCCTTGACCGAATACTGCGATACGTCTTGTTGGACGTGTGCCGAGACGTTTCCCGGCCATAGCCAGATCAGCCCGACCACGGTCCAGATCGCGATCGGGATGAGCACGACGATCATCAGCCGCAACGCTCGCACCCGGCGGATCTCGCTGCCGGCCGTCCGGGGATGGTCGTCGACGTGCAAGTGGCTCACAGCTTCTAGTCTTTCCTGACGAGGTGTCTGGCTGGGTGTCTGGCTGGCTGTCCTGGCTGGGTGTCTGGCGGACAACCGAACCGTACCCTTGCAGCCGTCCCAGTACGAAGATCCCAGGAGTTGGCCGTTGTTGATCTTGTTGCCGCCGTCGGAGGGTAAGGCGGCTCCGACCCGCCGCGGAAGAGCCGTGGACATCGACGCGCTGACGACGGCTCAGCTGGCCGCGGCCAGGCGCAAACTCGTCGACGCGCTGATCGAAGTGTCGGGTTCGCCGCAGGGCGCCGAGGTGCTCGGGCTCGGCGAGTCCCTGCGCGGCGAACTGGAGCTGAACGTACGACTCCTGGACGTGCCCGCCCGCCCGGCCGGGGAGATCTATACCGGGGTCTTGTACGACGCACTCGCGCTGGCGACGCTCTCACCGGCGGCGCGCCGCCGGGCCAACGCCTGGATCCGGGTGCAGAGCGCGCTCTGGGGGCCGATCAAGATCACCGACCGGATCCCGCCGTACCGGCTGTCGATCGGCACGTCCCTGCCCGGCATCGGTCCGCTGGCCGGATTCTGGCGCTCGGAGCTGACCGGGCTGGTCGACGACGCCGAGGGCGGGTTGATCATCGACTGCCGTTCCAGCGGGTACGCTGCCGCCTGGCATCCTCCGACCGAGAAGTTGATCAAGGTCGTGGCGCTGACCGAGAAGGCTGGCAAGCGCTCGGTGGTATCGCACTTCGCCAAGCAAACCCGCGGGGTGGTGACCCGGCTGCTGCTGGAGGCCGACCGGGTGCCGCGCTCGCCGCAGCAGGTTGCCGACGTCGTCGCCGCCCAGGGTCGTTGCGAGTTGGACCGGACGCGTGCCGGTTGGGAGCTGTCGGTGATCACCGACCCGACCGGACAGCTGGTCCGCTGAGGCATGAGGTCACTAGGATGAGCACGCCTTCTCGGGGAGAAATCGTCGATGGGAGAGTGCTGTGTCCACTCGTGTCAGGTCCGCGCTGGCTGTTGCCGCCGCGCTGACCGCCGCGGTCGGCTTGACGGCGTTCGGCGCCGTCGCCGCAGGAGCGCATCCGCTGCCGCCCTCGGCGCAGCAGCACCGATCACCCGGCGGCACTCTGTTCGACGACTTCGACTATCGGAGTTCGCACGACCCGGCGCTCGCCCGGCACGGCTGGCAGGTGCGAACCGACAGCGGCGGCCCGGGTGTTGACGGCGCCACCTGGTCGGCCCGCAACATCTCCTTCCCGCGGGTGCAGGGTCAGAAGTCGCTGCAGCTGCGGCTGACCACCGACGGCACCGGCGCCGGTACGACCGAGTCGGAATTCAGCCAGACGACGAACGTTCGCGAGGGCACCTACCTGGCCCGGATCAAGTTCTCCGACAAGCCGGCGTCCGGGCCCAACGGTGACTTCCTGAACCAGACCTTCTTCGCGATCGGGGCGCTGGCCAGCGACTGCGACACCAACTACAGCGAGACCGACTTCTCCGAATACCTGCCCAACGGCGGCTGGGGCACGCCGGGCCCGTTGAACTCGGAGACCACCTGGTATACGCCCGGCGAGAACTGCAGCGACAGCGTCGAGAATGATCAAGCCGTCAGCCTGGCCGGCTGGCACACGATCATGGCGACCGTAAGCGACGGGCACGTCCGCTACTACGTGGACGGCAAGCTGGTCGCCGATCACGCCGGCAAGTACTACCCGCGCGAGGACATGGTGATCGACTTCAACACCTGGCTGATCGACACCACCGGCCACGTCGGCACCCGGACCAGCGTCTGGAACGAGGACGTCGACTACGTCTACTACGCCCAGGATCAGACCCTGACTCCGAAACAGGCGGACTATCGCGTACGCGAACTCCGTGCACGACACCACTACGTCAATTCGCTGACCAGGTAGGCCATGAGGTCAACGTCTCCGATGTCTGACCGTACGCGTTCTCATGATCACGTATGCCGTCGGTGACGCTCCGCTGTAGCGGAGCAGCCGCTCTCGGATGATCTTGAGTCCGGGCGTTCGCGCCACGGATTCGACGAGCAGACGCTTGTCCTCGGTGAGCAGGACGGCGCGTCCGTCCGGTCGGAGCGTACGAGCGATCTCAGTCATCAGTCTTGGATACAAGATCACGTTGTCTCCATGGTTGCCGACCTGCTTCCCGAAGGGAACATTGGAGACCACCCGATCGACCGAGTGATCCGGATGGGGGAATGGCAGCGCAGCTGTGGACGTGACAGTCGCGGCGACCTGATGATCATCCAGATTGCCGCGGGCCATCTCCAGCGTCCGTCGATCATGATCGGTTCCGGTGATGCGCAGCGTTTCGTACGCCCGGTGTGCTGCGATCAGCAGCGTGCCGGTGCCGCAGAACGGGTCATGGACCAGCTGTCCGGAGTTGAGCTTGGCAAGCCGGACCAGAACGGCGGCAAGAACTGGGTTGGTGGACCACGGCTGACGCCTGAGGCGTCCGAATCTGCGGCTGTAGTGCAGCTCGCCGACCTCGGCGATCCAGACTCCTGCGCGACGCAGGATGTTGACGGTCCAGTCAGCCGGGTCGTTGATCCAGCCGGTCGCCACCTTGATCGCGTCGATGACCTTCCGGCGGTGTGCTGCATCGCGCAGCTCCACGCGGAAACGCAGCGGAGAGCCGCAGTCGAGAACGCCGAGCAGACCATGATCGACTGAGGCGAGAAGTCGGTCCAGGTCGGGCAGTGTGTCCGTTGAGTGACCGACGACGATGCCCGCGGATCCGAGGATCTCTATGGCCCGCAGCGTCGCGATCACGCCGCGGAAGTCGCTGCGGACCGTTGCATCGTCGACTGGCGTGGCCGGGTTGGCGCCGCGGCTGCGGAGGTCTTCGAGGAGCAAGTCCGCCGCTCCGTGCACGGTTGTGCAGAGCAGGTGGTCGGAGATGAGGAGATTCTGGTGGAGGAGCGCGGACGTGTACGCCCGCTGGTTGCTGGTGATGATGAGCCCCTGGGATTCGTTCCGTACAGAAGACGGAAGCAGGCGCGCGACAGCTGTTGCCGCCAATCCGCGGCAACCGGTCATACGCGCTCAGGAACGGTTCATCACGGTGATCCTATCCGCTCCAAGGGCTGTCGATAACCTCTATCCGTTGTCCGCGTACTGCCGGCGGCGGTGACTAGCGTCCTCCTTCCGGGTGATGGCGCGCTGGGGGTTCGGGGGACATGACGGTTGTTGATCTTGAATCGCGGGCGAAGTCGAATCCGGTGCCGTTCGAGCGGGCGGAGGAGTTGCTGGTGCTGGGTGGTCAGGATTCGGCGTTCGCGGTGGGTGAGTTGGCCCAAAGGCCACCAGCGAGACCCGGGCGGCAAGCGCGCCGGAGGCGGATCGGCCCGTCGACGGGATCCGAGTAGGTTCCGGACCTGGACGAAGAAGCCTCAGTCGAGTTGGCGAGGGCCTGTACCGCCGCCCAACTGGCCGCACCGGCTCCGGTTGGCGGTCGACCAAAGGGGGCAGGCGGGCGCGGCACCGGGTGTCATGGGTGATCGCGGTGATCCAGGCAGCGACGGATGCCAACACCGATCCCGAACCGCAACCTGGTGAGGGGATCCCCGACGACCGCGGCACGGCCAAGGACTGGGAGGCACGGCTGCAGCGGTCCTGAGTCGAGGGTCTTGTCGAGATCGCGAATCACTTACGACCACGTCCACAACACGAAGCATCCCCAAGCCAGCAGGGTGCCCGGTCGGCGGAGGTGACGGGTTTCTCCTCGTCAACTGCTTCGGCGCACTGCTCGGCTTCACCGAACCTCGCCCCGGTGGATCCGCGGCGCTGCGTAGTCGTCCGGTGCCTGCGTTTCGCGCGGGAACGCAGGCGGACGGTACGAATCCGGGAGGTCACCGATGTGGCGGGCGGACCCGATCACCTAGCGTGCCGATATGGAGTTGCCTGACTACTGGATGCCCCGGCCCGCCCCCGGTCCCGATGCCGCAACTGTCACCGAGTTCGACCGGTTGCTGGACGAGGCCGTCGCAGCGGGGCCCGACGCCTTCATCGACTACCGGCTGGTAGCGCCGAAGTGGCAGTTTCTCTGCCACGCCGCGGACAGCGGCGGCTTCGTCCTGCACGGCACCGGCAGGCCGGACATCACGATCTTCGAACCGCGACAGTCCAACGATGTCGCCGAATTCGGGAACCGCAAGGCGGTCTACGCCGCCAGTGACGGTCTCTGGCCGATGTACTTCGCGATCCTGGATCGGGACCGGTACGACATCGGCCTGGTCAACGCCTGCATCCAGGTCTCCGGGCGGGAGGGTTCGTACTACTACTTCTCGATCACCGATTCGGTGCTCGAGCAGCAGCCGTGGCGCGACGGCGTCGTCTACCTGCTGCCTTCCGACACCTTCGAGCTCCAGGCACCGATCATCGACGACGGCGTCGAGATCCACATTGCCCAGGTCGCCAGCCTGACCGAGGTCCGGCCGGCGGCCAAACTCCGCGTACGTCCCGAGGATTTCCCCTTCCTGAAAGCGATCCGCGGTCACGACACCGAACTGCTGCGGTCCCGGGCGGCGGCCGATCCGGACGGCTTCCCCTGGGCGGAGGACGGCGACTGCCAGCCCCTGGAACACACACCTGACCTGATCAACTCCACGACATCCGGCGGAAGACCCGCCGGCAGGCGGAGATGTTGCTGGTAGGACTGGCTCAGCGCGCTGCCGAGAAGTGCCGCGCCCGGCGGCCCGCCGACCTTCTGCAACGCCTGGAAGACTGCCGAGGCCTGGTTCGACTTCTCCGCCGGCACCTGACGGAGCGCGACCGATGCCGACGTGACGAGCCCGAGCCGACTGGACAGCCGGTCGCCGACCAGCGCAGCCACGACGCAGCCGCCGATCAACGGCAGCAGCTGGATCCCCGAGGCCATCGCGTCCTGACCGCGGATCGCCTGGCCGAACATCGGGAGCGTGAAGAGCAGACCGACCATCGCCAGCTACCCGATCCAGGGGACGAACGTGCCGGATGCGAAACCCAGCCCGATCAGGTCGAGCCGTGCGCGAGCCTCTGCCGTGATCTCCGGGACAAGCGCCAGGACCAGGACGATCGCCAGTACGGCGACCGGCACGTTCATCAGGAAGACCCAGTCTCACCAGAAGTTTGTGAGCAGCCAGCCGCCGAGGATCGGCCCGACCGGCAGGCCGAGGAAGGTCGCCAGCATCATCACCCCGACCGCCTTTCCTCGCTCGGCAGGCGCGAACAGCACCGGGATCATCCCGAAGGTGATCACGGTGATCATGGCCGCGGCCAGTCCCATCACAGCCCGTGCCGCGATCAATTGTCCCGGCCCGCTGACATAGGCCGACCAGAAGGCGCAGCCGCCGAAGATGACCAGTGCTGCGACCAGGCCCTTCTTCCGCCCGAGCCGGTCGCCGATCACGCTCGCCGGCAGCATGCCGCCGGCCAGCGTCAGCATGAAGGCCGTACTGAACCAAAGCAGATCGGACTGCGTGGCGTCCAGCTTCTGCGCCAGGGTCGGCAATGCCACCGCCAACACGGTCGTGTCCAGCCCGATCACCAGGGTCGCCAGGCTGAAGGCAACCAGTGCCTTCGGCAGAACCACCATCGAGCAGATCACCGATGCCGCCGAGGTGTCGCCGTGGACGTTCTTCCGGTACTTCGCCCACCAAAGAGGCCGTGCCGTTGACCGACCTGCAGGACGAGGTCGTGGCGGCCTACCTCGATGAGGCGCCCGCGGACCTGTCGATCATCGATGCGTACGAGGCGGCGGCGACCCGCGCATTCAACGACCTCACCGACGACCTGCGTCCGCGCGTCTATGCGGCCCTGTTGATCGCCGCCGCCGGCGCGTCGGTGATGACGATGCTTCCCAAGCTGGCCGACGCCTTCCTGGACCGGGAAACCCTGCTCGACGCGCTGCACAGTGGACTCGAGGTGCTGCGGGACGGGTTTCCTACCGGGATCGACGCAGGCCTCAGTCACAATGGCCGGATGACGAAGAAGGCTCGATGACGGTTCTGGCCACGGCAGCCGGGACCTCTCGTACGCTGAGAGTCGATCGGCCGGTGCCGCTCGACGCGATCATCGGACATCTCCGACGTGGGGCCCACGACCCGACCCATCGGCGGATTCCCGGCGGGTGGCTGCGCGCCACCCGGGCGCCCACGGGCCCGGCGCTGCTCAAGATCATCACCACCGAGGACGGCGTCCGGGGCACGGCCTGGGGTGCCGGCGCGGAGTGGGTCCTTGATCAACTTCCGGCGCTGGTCGGTGCCGAGGACGACCCGGCCGGATTCCGGCCGCTGCCCGAACACCGTCCGTTGGTCGAGGCCCAGCGGAGATTCCCGCACTATCGGATCGCCCGTACGGATGCGGTTTTTGAGGCGCTGTCGGCCTCGATCATCGAGCAGAAGGTCACCGGGTCGGAGGCGTACGGCGCCTTCCGCCGGATCGTGCAGCGGTACGGCGAACCGGCACCCGGCCCGGCACAGCAGCGCGGGTCGGTGGCGTACGGGACGATGGTGCCGCCGGAACCGCGGACCTGGCAGACAATCCCGAGTTGGACCTATCTGCGACTCGGCCTGGAGAGCAATCGCAGCCGTACGCTGGTCAGTGCGGCCGGCCGTGCCTCGGCGCTCGAACGCACCCTCGGCCGACCGCTGCCGGATGTGGACCGCGGCCTGCGCAGCCTGCCGGGCGTCGGAGCGTGGACCTCGGCCGAGGTGCGTCAGCGCGCCCACGGTGACGCCGACGCCTGGAGCATCGGCGACTATCACATCGGCAAGAACATCACCTGGGCGCTGACCGGTGAGGTGCTCGACGACGACGCCTGTGAGGAGCTTCTCGAGCCCTATCGCGGGCACCGTTTCCGGGCGCAGACGCTGCTCGGCCTGATGGGGCTGCAGCGACCCCGCCATGCACCGCGGATGACCCTGCCAACCCACACGCCGTACGCCCAGGAGAGACACCGGCGAATCAGGTGAAGTTAGTGATTGACCCAGGAGCGATTCTGGGGGAGGGTCAGTCACATGATCAATCGTCGGCGTTTCCTCGAGCTGTCGGCGACTGGTGCCGGCGCGGCGTACGCGGTCAGCATCGGTACGCTTCCGGCGGCCGCGCACGGTAGGGCCCCGGCCGGGCAGGCGGGGGCGACGGACCCGTTCCGGCCGAAGCACCAGTTCCGGGCGATGTGGATCGCCAGCGTGACCAACATCGACTGGCCCAGCGCGACCGGCCTGAGCATCGACCAGCAACAGGCTGAATTCATCGCCTGGCTGGACCTGGCCGAAGAGCTCAACCTCAATGCGGTGATCTCCCAGGTCCGCCCGACGGCCGACGCGTTCTGGCCCTCGCCGTACGAGCCGTGGTCGCAATACCTGACCGGCACCCAGGGCCAGGACCCCGGCTACGACCCCCTCGCCTTCCAGGTCGCCGAGGCCCACCGACGCAATCTGGAATTCCACGCCTGGTTCAACCCCTACCGGGTTTCGATGCAGACCGATCCTGCGCAACTGGTACCGACCCATCCGGCTCGGGTGCACCCGGACTGGGTGTTTCCCTACGGCGGCAAGCTTTACTACAACCCCGGCATTCCTGATGTCCGCCGGTTCGTCGAGGACGCAATGCTGGACGCGGTGTTGCACTACGACATCGACGCCGCACATTTCGACGACTACTTCTATCCCTACCCGGTGGCCGGCCAGGAGCTACCGGATGCCGACACGTTCGCCACCCACGGCGGCAGCTTCACCGACATCGGTGACTGGCGGCGGGACAACATCAACCGGCTGGTCCGGGAGATGCAGCACCGCATCCACCAGCACAAGCCGTGGGTGAAATTCGGCGTCAGCCCGTTCGGCATCTGGCGCAACGCGGCCTCGGATCCTCTCGGCTCCGACACCAACGGGACCGAGTCCTACAACGCCAACTACGCCGACACCCGGCGCTGGGTCAAGGAGGGTTGGATCGACTACATCAATCCGCAGGTCTACTGGCAGATCGGGTTGACGGTCGCTGATTACGCCAAGCTGACGCCCTGGTGGGCCGATGTCGTCGAGCACACCGATGTCCACCTCTACATCGGGCAGGCCGCATACAAACAGACCAGTGGGGTCTTCACCGATCCGGACGAACTGAGCAACCACCTCACCTTCAACCACGACTATCCCGAGGTCGACGGGGACGTCTACTTCAGCGCCAAGGACGTCCGGACCGACGCGAACGACTCGATCAGCCGATTGGTCGCGACCCACTACAGCCGGCCCGCGATCATCCCGCCGATCCGCCATCTGGGCGGCAAGGCGCCACGGCGCCCGGATCCAGTCGGTGCCCGCCGTCAGGACCACGCGGTGGTGGTGAGCTGGCGATCACCGGCCGATCATGATCATGGGAGTTCCCCGGCCTCGTACGCGATCTGGCGCTTCGACGGCCACGTCCGTCCAAATGACCATGAACTGGCCGACGCCACCCATCTGCTGGCGACCGTACGCCGGACCGATGATCATCTGCAGCAGTTCGTTGATCATGATGCGGTATCCGCGGGTCGATACACCTATCTGATCACCGCGCTGGACCGGCTTTGGAATTCCAGCTCCGCTTCCCCCGCGGTTCAGATCTGATCACCGGGGGGTCAGGAGAGCCCGATGAAGCGGTAGTGGGCATTGAGTGGGCCGCCCGGGGCGTGGTCAGCGCGAGTTGCAGGATGACGCTGCCTGCAACGTCATGGATCGACGAGTCCTGGCAGCCCCACGGATCCAGCCCGTACGGCGCCAGCGGGTTCGTCCTTCGGTTGCTCCCGACGAAGGTCTCCAGTGGGCGCTCGGTGGTCGAGCCGACCAACACAGCCCGGCAGGTGGGCTCGTTGCCGGACTTCCCCATCGTCAGGGCCATCGCCCGACGATCGTCGATCGCGGCGAGGGCGGTGATCAGCGTGTTCTGCTCTCGCCGCTGCCACAGCAGCCGTCCGCTGGACAGGTCGTAGGCCAAGATCATCTCGGGGTGGTCACCATCCGCGCAGTCGTCGACGAAGATCGTCTGCGTCGCTGCACTCGCCCGGACCTTGTCGGCGCATGGCAGTCGGGCGGACCAGTCGGTCTTTCCGGTTCGCAGATCGAGACGCCGCAGCACCCCGCTGGCAGTGAACTCGATGTCGAATCCTTTCCCTACGAGGAGTTGCTCCGGCGGCCCGTCGTCCGATGGCTCGGCCAGGTTGCCGCTTCGGAGAGCTGTGATCTTGCCATTCTCCGCAGCGAGGGTGATGACTCGGTGCGGAATTTCCCGCGAGAGTTCGGTTTCATCGAAATCGATCATCACCTCTCGCCCCTGGTCTGGGGCCTCGATGACTGGTGCCAGTTGGGCTCCGTGCAGCTCGTATCGCCAGCGGGTCCTTCCGCTGACCGGATCGATCATGATCACGCCGGCACTGTGATCCCGATCCGCTCCGACGGCAACGGCCAGACCGGCCGTCGTCGAGATCGCCGCGCCGGCGCGGGCGCTGTCGTCGATGCCGACGTCGACGCTCCACCGGGCCTGGCCGGAAAGTTCGGACGGTTGGGCCTGCGAGGCCACCACGGCCGCGGAGGTCGCGCTGTTCGCGTGGATCTCCCAGGCCGCCATCTGAATGATCAACAGGACCGATGCTGCCGCCAGCGCCAGCGGCAGCACGACGGCGCTCGCGGTCGCCCAGACCGGTGGCCAATCGATCGGCATCGTCCGGGCCGATCGCCGTTCGACCAGCGCGGCCAGAGCAGCCAGGATCCAGAGCAGCACCGCTGTGGTGCCGAGCCAACCGATGCTCCAGATTCCGTGGGATGGATCGAGGCGGGCGGTCCGCAGAGCGAGTGCAGTCAGCAAGATCATCCCGACTGCGAGCAACGCAGACAGGATTGCGGACACGATCATCCAGTCACGGCGTTCGCGAGCTACTGCCCAGACCGCCAGCAGAGCAGCGCCGACGAGGGCAGCGACCCAGAGTGGCCACCGCGCTGGGTCGGACGGTCTTGTGGTCACTGTGTCAGTGAGTGCCTCAACACTGCACGACAGGGCAATCGTGCCGACGGCCGGCTGGAACGTGGCCAACCCGATCCGGAGCGTTCCGAGGCGACGGCCCGCGGAGAGTCCGGCAGGTGCGGTGATCATCGGATACATTGTGCCGTCCCGGCGGGTCAGCCAGGGCGCCGTCGGAAGTCAGGGAGAGGTCAGTGCGAGAGCCCTTCCAGGGTGGTCGAGCCGGGCAGCCGGATGGTGAATTCGGCACCGCCCTGGGCGGACCGACCGGCGCGCACGGTGCCGCCGTGGCGCTCGACGGTCTGCGCGACGATCGACAGCCCGAGCCCGGTGCCGGGGGTGTTGCGGGAGGTGTCGGCCCGGTAGAACCGGTCGAAGATGTGCGGCAGATCTTTCTCGGCGATACCGGGGCCCTCGTCGGCCACCCGCAGTCGATCACCCTCCAACTGCACTCTGACGGTGCCGCCCGGAGGGCTCCACTTGACCGCGTTGTCGAGCAGGTTGGTGACCGCCCGCTCCAGGGTGTCGGATTCGCCGACGACGTAGAAGGGATCGAGTTCGACGTCGAAGCGCAGTCCCGGACCACGCCGCCGAACCCGCTCCAGCGCGGAGTTGACCACGTCGCGGAAGTCGATCGGCTCCGGCGCCGGTGACACCCGGTCCTCGCGCGCCAGCTGCACCAGATCGCCGATCAACGCGGTGAATTCGGCCAGTTGTGCCGACACGTCATTGAGGATCTCCCGTCGCGCCTGGGCTGGCAGGTTGCCACGTTCCTGATCGGCGACCAGCAATTCGATGTTGGTGCGCAGGCTGGTCAGTGGGGTACGGAGCTCGTGGCCCGCATCGGCGATCAGCTGTCGTTGTCGTTCCCGGGACTGGGCCAGCGCCCGCAGCATCTGGTTGAAGGAATCGGCCAGCCGGGACAGCTCGTCGTTGCCGGTGACGACGATCGGAGCAAGATCATCGGTATCGGCGACGTGTTCGGCGGCCAGTGTCAGCCGGCGAACCGGTCGGATGCCGTTCTGTGCAACGGCTGAACCGGCGACCGCAGCCCAGATCACTCCGCCGGCCCCGAAGATCACCAGCACCAGCCACAACGAACTCAAGATCAGATTCGTCTGCCGCAGCGGCCGGCCGAGCATCAGGGCATAGTCAGTATTCGGGATCGGCACCGCCGCGACCCGGTAGAGCTGGCCGTTGCCGGCGACCACGGTCCGGATCGAGTGTCCCGTGCCGAGCCGGGCGATCGCGATCTCCTCGGGGCCGGGCTGCAACTCGACCTGCTGGACCTGCATCGGGAATGGCGCCCCGTCCGCACTCACCAGTTCGGCACTGGCGTTGCTGGCCTGCAGCACGCTGGTGTTGAGCAGTTCGGGATCCTGTGGATCCGAGCTCAGCGGAGCCGCGACGGTGACGGCGAGGTCGAGGATCTCGGAGTCGAGCTGCTGGTAGAGCGCCATCCGGGTGGTCAGGTAGGCGGCCGCGCCGGTTACGGCGACCGCGAGTGCGACCGCGACCGCAGTCAGCACGGTGACCCGGGTCTGCAGCGAGAAGGTGCGCAGGAAACCGCGGAATCTCAGCACCGCGTCGGTCGGGACCACCAGCCGGGTGCCGCGGATCCGCAGCGCCCGGGGCTCGGGCGGCCCCCACCGGTCCTGTTCCCCTGATGAGGGCGAACCGGTCACGGCGGAGTTTCGCGCAGCACGTAACCGACGCCGCGCACCGTGTGCAGCAGCCGCGGCTCGTTCTCCGCTTCGGTCTTGCGGCGCAGGTAGCCGATGTAGACCTCCAGCGAGTTGGCGGTCGTGGGAAAGTCGAAGCCCCAGACCTCGTTGAGCAGCCAGGAGCGCTCGAGGACCCGGCGGGGATGCTCCATGAAGGCCTGCAACAGGGCGAATTCGGTCCGGGTCAGGCTGATCGCCCGGCCGCCTCGGACGACTTCGCGGGTCTGGGTGTTCAGCGCCAGGTCGGAGAAGCTCAGGCTGTGAGCCGACGGGTCCGACGAGTCGGCGACCGTGCCGGCCCGCCGAACGAGTGCCCGCAGCCGCGCCAGCAACTCGTCCAGGGCGAATGGCTTGACCAGGTAGTCGTCGGCACCGGCGTCCAGGCCGTCGACGCGATCGTCCACCGCATCGCGTGCCGTCAGGATCAGGATCGGTACGTCGTTGCCGGCCGAGCGCAGCGCCCGGGTGGTCTCCAGGCCGTCCAGCTTGGGCATCATCACGTCCATGATGACGGCATCGGGACGAACGGTGCCGAGCCGGGCGAGTGCCGACATGCCGTCCTCGGCGGTCGTCACCTGGTAGCCGTTGTAGGCCAGCGACCGCCGCAGCGATTCACGGACGGCGAGGTCGTCGTCGACGACCAGGACGTGCATCTGGCCGCCTTGGCCGGAGGTTTCTTGGACCGACATCTGACTCCGTTCGATCATGGTTCGATCCTCAGATCGCAAAGCACCATAGTGCCGCAGAGATCGCGTGGCGTGGCTATGCCTCGCAGACCGCCGGGCCGTCGCGATCCGGACGCGGCCTGGTGATCTGCTTCAACAGCACCTCCATGGCGGAACCGTCCGGCGGCACATCGCGGAGCAGGCTCTCCATCTGCATCATGTTCGTGGCGCCGTGCAGCAGCAGCACCGCGGTCGGCACGTCGACGCTGAATTCCAGCCCGATCGCCTCCAGGGTGCCGTCCAGCAGCGTGACTACCCGGTGGTAGAGGTCCTCGGTGTAGCGCTGGTACGGTCGCCGCAGCGCCGGGTGCCGGACGGCGTACAGATGCATCTCGTGTCGCGCCAGGACGGCGCTGCGCTCGTTGCTCGGGTCGCCGAACAGCCGCGACAGGGCCATGTTGATCAGGATCCCGGGTGGATTGCCCTTCATCTCGGCGTTGCTGCGCAGCAGGTCGGTGATCTCCTCGACCTTGTGCACGTCCTGATCCGCGTAGTAGCGCAGCATCTCCAGCACCAACTCGTCCTTGTCGGCGAAGTTGGAGTAAAAGGCGCCGCGAGTGAACCCGGCCCGCTCGCAGATCTCCTCCACGCTGGCAGCGAGGATGCCACGCTCGGCGAAGACCTCGACTGCGGAGTTCATCAACCGCTGCTGGGTCTGCGCCCGACGGGCCGATCTCCCGGTCACCAGGCTCGGCGCACTGGTCATCTCATGTCCTCCTCATGGCCACACTAGTGGGCCCCAGCCTCAGACATGATTCAGCACGCGGGTGCGATGTGGTGCAGGTCTCAGCCGAATGGATACAGGTGTGTATCCGGATACAGTACTGTATCGGCGTGTCCTCGTTCCTCTATCGTCTGGGTCGCGCCGCCTTCCAGCATCGAATCCGGGTGCTGCTCATCTGGTTCGCGGTGCTGGTCGTCGCCGGCCTCGGCGCTCTCGGGCTGGGCAAGAGTTTCGACAACTCCTTCAGCCTGCCCGGCACTTCGTCCCAGCAAGCACTGGACCAGCTGAATCGCACTTTCCCGCAGGTCAGCGGCACCTCGGCGCAGGTGATCTTCGTCGCGCCCGACGGCGGTTCGGTACGCGATCACGCCGAGCGGGCCGCGATCGACGCGGCGGTTAAGGCGTACGGGAAGGTCGGCCAGGTCGACACCGTCTCGTCACCCTTCGACAAGATGATCGACGGCGCGATCGCGCCGCAGGACCGGGCCGCCCTGATCAGCATCCAGCTGGACGCCGGCCAGGGCTCGGTCACCAGCGGAACGCTGGACAAGATCACCTCCATCACCGACGACCTGCGCAAGGCGGTCCCTGGGTCGCAGGCATCGGCCGGCGGGGAGGCGTTCTCGGCCACCGGCGTGACGATCAGCGCCACCGAGGTGGTCGGCGTCGTGATCGCGCTGGTGGTCCTGACGATCACCCTCGGCTCCTTCGTCGCCGCCGGGATGCCCTTGTTGAATGCGATCCTCGGCGTGATGATCACGATGGCCGGGATCGTCGCGAGTACGGGACTGGCCAAGGTCAACTCCTCGACGCCGATGCTGGCCCTGATGCTCGGCCTGGCGGTCGGCATCGACTACGCCCTCTTCATCGTCTCCCGGCACCGTGATCAACTCCGTGACGGGATGGATCCCCGGGAGTCCGTGGCCCGGTCCGTCGCGACCGCCGGCTCGGCCGTGGTGTTCGCCGGACTGACGGTGATGATCGCGCTGGCCGGCCTGGCCGTCGCGCGGATCCCCTTCCTCACCACGATGGGCATCGCCGCGGCGGTCGGTGTCGCGATCGCGGTATGTATCGCTCTCACGCTGCTGCCCGCGATGCTCGGCTTCTTTGGTGACCGGCTGAGGCCACGGCAGAAGAAGGCGGCCAAGCCGCAGCGGAACCGATTCTTCGGCGGCTGGGTCAAGGTCGCCACCAAGTGGCCGCTGGTCACCATCCTGGTGATCGTCGCCGGGCTCGGTGCGCTGGCGCTACCGGCCCGCGGTCTCGAGTTGGCGCTGCCGGACAACGGCTCTGCGCCCGCCGGGTCGCCTGCGCGCGTCAACTACGACCTGGTCGCCAAATACTTCGGTGCCGGGCACAACGCCCCGCTGATCGTCACGGCTGACATCGTCACCTCCGACGATCCGCTCGGCGTGATGGCCGATCTCAAGAACCAGATCAAGGCGCTGCCGGGTGTCGCCAGCGTCCCGCTGGCCACTCCGAACGCCGACGCGGACACCGGCATCGTCCAGGTGGTCCCGGTCGATGCCGGCACCTCGCCGCAGACCAAGGAGCTGGTGCAGCGGATCCGTGATCTCGGACCGGCCTTCGAGCGGGAGCACGGTACCGCCATCGCCGTCACCGGATCGACGGCGATCCAGATCGACGTCAGTGATCAACTCGGTCACGCGTTGCTGCCCTTCGGCATCCTCGTCGTCGGTCTGTCGATGGTGCTGTTGACCATGGTCTTCCGCTCGATCGTCGTGCCGATCAAGGCGACCGTCGGCTATCTGCTCAGCGTCGGTGCATCTTTCGGGATGGTGACCCTGGTCTTCCAGCACGGCTTCCTCTCCGGCCCGCTCAATGTTGATCAACAAGGACCCGTGCTGAGTTTCCTGCCGATCATCCTGATGGGCATCCTGTTCGGCCTGGCGATGGACTACGAGGTCTTTCTGGTCTCCCGGATGCGGGAGGACTTCGTGCACAACGGCAACGACGCGAAGGCCGCGATCCGATCCGGCTTCATCAGCTCGTCGCGAGTTGTGACGGCCGCCGCGGTGATCATGTTCTCGGTGTTCGCCGCCTTCATCCCCGAGGGCGACTCGACGATCAAGTCGGTCGCCGTCGGCCTGGCGACCGGAGTCTTCGTCGACGCCTTCATCGTCCGGATGACCCTGGTGCCGGCGGTGCTCGCGCTGCTCGGCAAGCACGCCTGGCAGCTGCCGGACTGGATCGACCGGCGGCTGCCGAGCTTCGACGTCGAGGGCGAGGGACTGCTGCACATGGTCCAGCTCCGGGACTGGCCGGAAGCGAACAGCACCGCTCTGGTGCACGCCGAGGGCCTGACCCTGAGCATCGGGCACGGTGCCCGCAGCCGGTTGATCTTCGGGGCGACTCAGGTGTCGCTGCAACCGGGCGAGGTCCTGCTGGTCGACGGAGATCCGGTTGCGGCATCGCGGCTGCTCTGGGTGCTGTCCGGTCGGATGAAGGCCACCGGCGGGCACGTCAAGACCGCCGGTCTGGTGCTGCCCGAGGAGGCCGGAGCCGTACGCCGCCGGACCCGGCTGGTCGATCTGGCGGCGTCCTCACTGTCGACTCCGAACGACCGGGTCCGGGCGATCGTCGCGGCCCGCGACAGCGATGCCCGGGTGATCATGATCGAGCACCTGGACCGACTGTCCACCGGCCCGGAGACTGCCGCCCTGGTTGATCTTCTGCACTCCGCGGCAGCATCGGGCCGTGGCGTCCTGCTGGCGGCCGCCGATGCGTCGGCGGTCGACGGGCTATTGCCTGCCCGCTACCTGCACCTGCATCTGCCGGCGGTCAGAGAAGCCGCCGGCCAGCCGATCCGGCAACCAGTGGCGGTCGGCTCATGATCAAGAAGCTCCGAGACATCCCGAGGACGAACCGATGATCAACCTGGAACGCACGACCGGAAGCCGTCGCCTCGGGTGGGTCTCACTGATCGGCGCACTGTTGGTGCCGATCATGGTCGCCGCCGGATTCCTGGCCGCAACCTGGAATTCCACCTCGCGCTGGGACAAGGTGCAGGCGGCGATCGTCAACACCGACCAGCCGGTGAAGGTCGACGGTCAGACCGTGCCGCTGGGCCGCCAGCTGGCGTCCGGGCTCGTCAAGGGTGGCACCAGTGATCAAAAGGCTGACCAGAAAGATGATCAGAATTTCACCTGGGTGATCAGTGATGCCGACGACGCTGCCGACGGACTGGCCGATGGCCGGTACGCAGCAGTCGTGACGATCCCCAAGGATTTCTCCAAGGACGCGACCTCATACGCCGCAAACAAGGGATCACAGGCCCAGCAGGCAACCCTGGATGTCCAGACGTCGAAGGTGTCGGGCGTGACCGATTCGGCGATCGCCTCGGCGATCTCCAGTGCCGCGGTCAGCTCGCTGAACGGGGAACTGACCAAGCAGTATCTGGACAATCTGTATCTCGGCTTCAACCAGACCCAGCAGGGCATCCAGAAGTCCGCCGACGGCGCGAAGTCGCTGTCCACCGGGGTATCACAGCTCGACGACGGAATCGGGAAGTCCGCCGACGGCGCGAAGTCGCTGTCCACCGGGATGCAGCAGTTGAGCAGCGGCACCGGTCGGTTGTCGGACGGGCTCAGTCAGACCGACACCGGCGTCACGCAGCTGGCGACCGGCGTATCCGGGTTGGCGGACGGGATCCAGCAGACCGATACCGGTGTCGGCAAGCTGGACACCGGCGCAGGCAAGCTCGCCGAGGGCATGGACGACTACACCAAGGGCGTCAAGACCTACGCCAAGGGCGTGAAGAAGTACACCTCCGGCGTCACCAAGCTGACCGACGGCCTCGGCTCGTACGCCGACGGTGTCAACGAGTACGCCCAGGGCTCCGCGAAATTCGCCGGCAGTATCAAGCCGGCCATCGCAACGGCGCGTGAGGGTGTTTCCTCCGACACCGCAACAACCCAGGCTTGCGTCGCCGCCGGGTTCACACCCGGGTCCGCCAACTGCCAGATCTTCGCCGCCGGAATGAAGGCCGGAGCCGCCGGCGTCGCCGACGGCCTGCAGCAGGGGCTGGTCGGGACGAAGGCCAAGCCCGGACCGGCGATGCAGATCGAGGCGGGCGCCAAGCCGCTGGAATCCGGGTCCACCCGGCTGTCCGACTCGGCCGGCAAACTCGGCGACGCCGGCGAGCAGGTCAACACCGGCGCCAAGGGCCTGGCCTCGGGTGCGAAGTCGCTGGACAAGGGAATCGACGGTCTTCACACCGGGATCGGCAAACTGGCCACCGGCACCGGCAAGCTCTCCAAGGGAGCCGACCAGCTCAGCACCGGTGCGACGAAACTGGCGACGGGTTTCGGCAAGCTGGACGACGCGGGCAATCAGCTCGCCACGGGCACAGCCCAGTCGGCCACCGGCGCAGGCCAACTCAGCGACGGCCTGTCCAAGCTGCACGACGGAAGCGGCAAGCTCGCAACCGGCAGCAGCCAGTTGGCGACCGGGCTGAAGAAGGCCGCCGACCAGATCCCGACCTACTCCAAGAACGACCGCACGCAGTTGGCCAAGGTGGTCAGTGCGCCGGTGGCCGGTAACCAGCCCGACGGGCTCTTCGCCAATGCGACGACCACGACGTTGCTGCTCGCCCTGGCGCTGTGGGTCGGCGGCCTGGCGACCTATCTCGTCGTGCGCGCCGTCAGCTCCGATGTGTTCGGCTCGCAGAAATCCTCGGCCAGGTTGGCATTGGAGGGCGTGGCACCCGGCGTGATCATCGGCGCCGCGCAGGCGGTGATCTTGTCGGCCTTGATGTCGGTGCTGCTGGACCTGTCCGCCGGACGTGCGGTCGGCCTGCTCGGCTTCTCGGTGTTCACCGCGGTCACGTTCGCCGTGCTCAACCAAGCGCTGGTGGCCTGGTTCGGCGGCGTCGGACGGTTCATCTCAACCGCGGTCGTCGTGATGGCGGTGGCAGGGTCGCTGACCAACGCCCTGCCGGACGCATTTGCCGGCGCGCTGTCCTATCTGCCGATCACACCGGCGCTGGACGGCGTCCGGGCGATCGTCACGGGGAACTCCTCGCCCGGTCACGAGTTCGGGGTGCTGCTGGTCTGGATGGTGATCGGCGGCCTGGCTTCGGTGCTGGCGGTCGCTCGTCGGCGGGTGGCCACCGCCGTCCCCGTGTCGGCGGAATGACCGGGGCGGTAGTGTTCTACCAGCTGTAGAACGGCGGGAGAAGGAGGCATCCATGGCACGCGATCGCGGTCAGCTCGAGGCGGACGTGATGCGTCAGCTCTGGGATGCCGACCGGCCGCGTACGGCCAAGGAGATCCAGGCCGGCTTCGGCGCTGACGCGCCCGCCATCACCACCCTGCTCACGGTGTTGGACCGGCTGCGCCGCAAGGGACTGGTGAACCGGTCCGATGCCCGGACCAACATCACCTTCTCCGCCGCGCAGTCGGAATCGGACCGGATCGTCGGGGCGATGTTGCAGTCGTTGCAGGAGACCGGCGATCGACAGGCGGTGTTGTTGCGCTTCGCCGGTGATCTGGACAACTCCGATGCCGAGGTCCTGCGTCGCGCACTGGAAGGCCGGACGCGGCGCCGATGATGATCATCGCACTGGCGCTGGCGTCGTACGCCTTGATCACGCTGCTGGCCGCGCCGCAGGTGCTGACCCGCGGCGGCTGGCGGATCTTCCGGCCGCGGCTGTGTCTGACGCTGTGGTATTCGATCTTCCTGACCGGGGTGCTGGCGGCAGCCGGGTCCGGCGGGATCGGCATCTGGCTCGGCTGGCGGATCCAGGCCGAACAACCGTCGTACGGCGCCGACCTGCTCGCGACCACCTTCGGCTTCCGGTCGACGCCGGGCCTGGACACTGTCGTACGTGTCACCGGCATCGTGCTGGGTTGGACGACGCTGGCGGTCGCCGGCGCGCTGATCAGCCTGGTGGCGACCCGGGCCCGGGAGCTGATCGGCGATCAGCGTCGGCTGCGCGCCGACCTGGACGCCCTGGTGGCCCGATCCGGCTACCGCCGCGAGTTGGTCGACGGCCTTCCGGTCACCTACATCGCCGGCCGCAATTCGATCGCCTGCAGTCTCGGCGGCCTGGGTGATGGAGTGATCGTCTCCGCCGCGATCGATCTGGCGCTGACTGCGGGGGAGCGGCGGGCGATCATCGAGCACGAACGCGCCCACCTGCTCAGGCGCCATCTGATCTTCTCCCGGCTCGCGGTGCTGAACCGCGCCTGCTTCCCGGGCGTCCGCGCGGCCCGGGAGTTGACCCGGGCGACCGCGTTGCTGATCGAGTTGATCGCCGACGATGCCGCGGCGCGCCGCTGCGGTCGTACCGAGATGATATCGGCGCTGACCAAGCTGGGTGCCGACGGTCAGAATGCCACGCTGTCGCTGCGTGCGGAGCGGCTGGCGCTTGCTGCCTGATGCGGGCCTGGGCTCCCAATGGTCAGACGGGGCGCCAGAGTCCCAGTGAGAGGAACAGCAGGCCGGCCAGCAGCAAGCCGCCCGCGGCCAGCCAGTGGAAGTCCACTCGCGCAACCACGTCGTAGCAGCGGGTGACAGAGGCGGCGAACCGCGCAAGCCTGGTCCACAGGTGAGCGACGATGAGATACGGGCCGACCAGGGCAACCAGGAACACCGCGTAGAGGAGCACTCTCTCGACCAGGTCTCGACCGGTTCCGGATACCACTCGACCCGTCAGATACATCGTCGCGATGCCACTCACGCCGAGCACCGTGTTGGACATTCCGATCACGAAGTACTGCCATCGGTGGCCGCCGGCGCCGGATTGCCGGTGATGGACGGGGCCGGGCGGACGGACCCGATCCTCGTGGAGCCGAAGCGCGACAACGATCGATGCGCCGATCAACAGTGCTCCAGACACCAGGTCCACACCACGCCGCAACAACAGAGCGGCGACCTGGTGTCTCAGCAGGAGCTCGAGATTCCCGGGATCGATGAACTGAAAGAGCACGACCATCACGGTGGAACCCGCGGCCAGTCCGACGACCATCCATCGGATCGCCGACGTCGCCCTTCGATCTCGGGTCAGCAGGTGGAGCGAGATGCCGTACAACGTCGGGCTGAATCCCATCGTCAGCCCCAGGCCGAGGAGTGAGAACGCTCCCGCACCCACCTGTAACAGTCGCGCCTCATCCACGATGACCAGGAACGGGGCCGATTCGTGATCCTGGTTGCCGAGCTGGGATCGCAGCTGTCATAGATCGGCGCGAAACCTGAAGTAGAAGGCCCCGACGAGCAGGACGATGCCGATATTCGCTGCCAGCCGCGGCCAGAAGTGATGTCTGAAGAACACGATATCGACGGCGATGATCATGACCGCCATCGCCACTACCCAGATCACGACCGGCAGTGTCCTTGCCATGGCCGAAGTCTTACCACGGTCGGTGGGAATCGGCCACCGGTGGTCACGAACCAGTGCCTCGGCCAACCGTGGAGCGAGCACGACGAACCGGACAGGGCGCCTGCGCAGAACCGGTTGTGCCGCGGATTCGTCCCGACGAGATAGCTGTCAGCGGTTATGGCGCGTAGGCGGCGGGGGAAAGGAAGTGTTCGTCGCGCTCGGCGACGATGTCCTGACGGGAGAACCTCTGTCGCTGTCGATCACTTCTGGCCCATCACATCTTCTGCGTGGGGAACATCCGCAGGACTGACCTGCGTCCGGGCGGCTAGGAGACCGCCTGCCGGGCGCGAGCCAGGATCGGCCCGAAACTCTCCTCGAATGTCACATCGTTGAACCAGAGCTGATTGCGCCTGCCGTACGCCCAGATCACGAGCCAGTCGGCCAATGCGTAGAGCTCGAGGCGGTCGGCTGCACCGTCGCGAAGCGGTCCGCTGTCGGTGTAGCCGTCGATGAATGCTCGTCGCTGAGCGTCGGTCTCCACCTCCCAGAGCATGCGGACGAGATCCTCTTCCGGGTCGGCGATGTAGGCCTCGAACAGGTCGAACACGCCGGAAGGCTCGAAGGAATCCTTTGTGGGCGTGAAATTGAGGTTGCCCGGCTTGAAGTCATGATGGACGAGCGCAGGTGTGAAGGGCACGGTGAGTCCGGGCAGATCGCGCTCGACAACCCCGTCGATGAATCGTTCAGCCTCGGATGAGAGTGCATCCGCCGCCCGGCACTCGGTGCGGGTGTCATCCAGACGTTCCAGCCACCAGGTCGTGAAGTCAGTGGTCACGGGCACGAAGTCGTCGACCTGTGGGTCATAGACAGCGTGCATCGGAGCTGTCACTTCGTGCAGCATCGCCAGCCCGCGCCCCGCGGACTCGGCCAGCCCGACGCGTTCGGTTGGGTCAGCGCTCGCCCAGAGGTCCCGGCCGCAGGTACCGGGGAGCATGGGCATGATCGCGTACGTCCAGCCGAACAACGTCGCGTCGTCACTGATCCGGTACGGCCACGCCGCCGGCAATTGCGATCGCTCGTGGATCAGACGGGCAACGCGTCGTTCCTTGGTGAGGTGCGTATGACCATGTGGGTTGCCCCGGAACACGTAGCGACCGTCGGTCGTCTCCAGCATCAGGATCTGGCCGAACAGTCCGCCGCTGGGCGTCCACACGTCGACGATCGTGCCGATTCCGAACTGCTCGGCGACAGTGTCCAGCTGCGTTGCCTCGATGACGCCGAGTCGCTGCGAATACTGCCGGCGTTCCGGGAGACCCACGCGCCCGAGATTATCGCCGGCCCCACACGGTCGCGATGGGTTTAAGTCCTCTCCTTGCGAGGGAGCCAAGAGGCTGCCTCGCTTCCGGCCGGCGCATCACTTTGCCAGACAGCCATCACGGCTGCTGGCGATCGTTGGGTTCTGTTTCGATCCTGACCTGCCGGGGCGGTTTGCCGAAGGGTGACAGCTGGGTGACGGTTCCGTGCGGGCCGAAGCGGTGGTAGATCGCGGTGAGTTCAACCTCACTTGCCTTGTCTCCCGTGTCGGCCGCAACCAGAAGGCGTGCGACCCGGTCGACAAGATCAGCATCGAAGGCGTCGAGGTCCGGCCAGGTATCCCAGAGCAGCAGTTCCTGCCCACACCAGTGCGCCAGCTCCAATGCCACGTAAGCCCTGATGACATGTGCTGCGTCCGCAAACCCTGACCCGGGCGGCACCAGATAGCGATCGAGATTGTCAGGATCATGTCGACAGGACTGCCATGCCTCTGCCGCTGTCTGGAACCGGCCATCAGATTCGATCTTCATATCTGCGGGGTCGAACGGCACGGTGCCTGGCGCCATCTCCGGGTCAGTCCGGATCCAACGTCCCGCCGCCCGGTAGTCGACGACGACATGATCAACTCGTCGATCGGGTATCAAATAGTCGGCGAAGCCGACCCTGGTGCGTGCCGGTGTTCCTTGTTCCCGCAGGAGGCCGACGACGAAGACCGAGTGATCACGGCAGCAGCCGGCTACGCGGCCCTGGCGGTCGCGGGGCAAATCGAGCCCGTACGGGTGACGTGCCTGGTCGACGTCGAGGATGCGCGCCACCGATCGCAGATTGACCTCGTCACGCCGGGCCTCCGTGAGATTCACGAAGTCCGTGCCGAAGTGGCCGATCACGTTGCGCGCCACGGCGCACGCGGTCTCTGCACCCTGCGGCAACGCCCCCACAAGCTCTGCGTGCCGGCCGGGATCGGAATACGCGGTGTGGGTAGCCCATCTCGCGTGAGGTCGTTCCCATCCGTCCCGGCCCCTCAACTGTGCGGTCCTCCAAGCGTGACCTTCCAGCGGAAGTTCGGTGCGATCACGACCTCACTATCGGGTTGGACCGAGTCGTTCGACCAACGACCGAGGTCTGGATGGTGACGCTCGAAGTAGTCGCCGGACTTCAGATACCGGCTCCAGAATGCGAACGAGCACGCGAGGTGCAACCTCATCGGAGGACCGTCGCTGACCGCGACCCCGCACACCATGTGCGATGACAAGTGCTGAAACTCCGTCTGTCCTCCGTACGGGAAGATCACCACGCTATCGGAGGAGACCGCACGGCACAGGTTCACGATTCCGGCAGCCGGGTCGAGTTGGTCAACCCTGAAGGTCTCTCCCGAGTCGCTGAAGGCGTCCAGGGTGGAATCGATGTGCCGTACTGCCTCGCCATAGCTGAGCCGGGTGGCCCCCGACCCGCCGAGGAATTCCGCCGGCTCCGGCAACCGCGCGACCGCCCGATTCCAGTGCTCCCGGGTCACCTTCTTGCCGGTCAGAGCCTTGTACGCGTTCGCCAGAGCGTAGAGGAAGCAGGCACCGTCCAGGATGCCCTGGACGTAGATCTGCATACGAAGGGTCGGATCGATCTGCCGGGGAGCGACGTCGACAGTAGCAATCGAGTCGCCTGTTTGGTCCATCGTTGTCGCCCTCTCGTGAGTGCCCCCACGTTAGCGAGGTTGCTGCTTCTGTGGGCGGCCCGAAACACAGCGACGGTCGGTCTCCAAAACAGTTACGAGACTGCGACTGCACTTGATTTTCGTTTGGTACCGAACGATAATTGTTCGGTACCAAACGGAAGAGGACTCATGGAATCATCACGTATCGCCCTTGTGACAGGGGCCAACCAGGGAATCGGATTTCAGGTGGCGAAGGAGCTTGTCGCCCACGACGTCACGGTCCTCGTCGGATCACGAGACCTTGCGCGCGGCCAGGCTGCGGCCGAGCAGATCGGCGCCGGGGCGACTGCGATCCAGATCGACGTCACGGACGCCGAATCGATCGCGGCCGCCGCGGCCCGCGTGGCCGACGAGTTCGGACACCTCGACCTGCTGGTCAACAACGCCGGGATCTCCCGCAGCCGTCCGGCCGACGGCGAATTCCTCGAGGACTACGCGGCAGCCAACAAGGCGAGTACTGCGTCACTGGACGAGATCCGTACGGTGTGGGAGACCAACGTCTTCGGCACCCTCGCGGTCTACCAGGCGATGCTTCCGCTGCTGCGCAAGTCGTCCGACGCCCGCATCGTCAACGTCTCGAGCGGCGTCGGATCGCTCAGTGCCAACGCAGATCCCGGCTACCCCTACCACTCCATGTTCGGCCCGGTCTATCCCGCGTCGAAGGCCGCACAGAACGCGATCACGCTAGCGATGATGGTCGAACTGGAGTCGACCGATATCAAGGTCAACCTGGTCTCGCCCGCCTTCACCGCTACCAATCTGAACGGCTTCGCCGGCACCGAGTCGATCGAGGACGGTTCGCGCGAGGTCGTACGCGTCTGCCTGCTGGGTCCGGACGGTCCCACCGGGACGTTCACCAGATGGGAGAACACCACCATCGGTTGGTGAATACTGGCCGCATGAGCGAGCCGCCCCCCGAGCCGACGTCGATCGGCACGTGGGCCAAGCGGTACTACTACGCAAACCGCGCTGCCGTGGAGGCCGTCCTGCGCCCGCATGGCCTCGGTTCGACGCAGTGGGCGGTTCTGTACGAGCTCACGACCAGCGGTCCTACCTCGCAACGTGATCTCGGTCGTGTGCTGCACATCGAACGCGCCAGTCTCAGCGGCGTCGTGGCGACGCTCGTCCGGAAGGGTCTGGTTGAGCAGACACCCTCCGAGACGGACCAGCGCCAAAGACTCGTCATGCTGACCGATGCCGGCCGGAGCGTGTGGAAGAAGCTGCCCGACCCTTTCGCCGAAGTCCGGACGGTGGCGCTGGAAGGTGTCGACGCCGGCGAGGTGGCGACGGCCATCCGCGTTCTGGAACGGGCGACCGCCCAGGTCGAGCGGCACTCGTTCGGCTGAACTCAGCCGTGCTGGGCGCTTTTCCGCTCTGGCCCCGGACGCGTGCCGTTGACGATAGACATGGTGGGGGCGTGGCACGAAGTCCGGCTTTCTCTCCTCGTGCTTCCAGTACACGGCTTTACGCGTTCGGGAACCGCCCCGGCGACGCGACGCCGCGGTCGTATCCCACGTAGGCACGGATACCATCGCTCAGCTCGTTCACTGAGTGGCCTCTCATCGTATTGACGCCGAAGGGCACCTTTTGTCCGAGCCCTTCAGTTGAACTGCAGGTACGCGAGACGCGAGGCGAGTGCGCCAACGGCTTCATCCGTCAAGTCAGGCTGCTGAGCGTGCAAGGCAGCCTTGAGCCTGTTTCCATATTCCGTTCCCGCCCAGACTTCATCGCTCAGCCGAACAGCATCTGAGCGAGCGATGGCTTCCTTGACTGCGGACAGCAGTGACTGCTCGTGGCCTTCGGGGGCCAGACGCATCACCGCGTCCGCATGAGAGCCGGGCCGTCGGTCCACTTTCCATCCGAGGAAGGCTGCGATCGCGACCCCTAGGGTCTCTGGCGGGAAAGGCTCCCTGTCAGCGTTCATAGTTGGTCGTCGGCGAGGTCGCCCGCGGTCCATGTCAGTCCTGCAACTCCCGGACCCGGTCCAGAACCCCGGGGATCGCGGCCTCGACGGCAGCCAGGGTGTCCTCGAATCCCGCCGGCCCGCCGTACCAGGGATCCGGTACGCCGGACCCGGGCGTCGCGTCCGGATCGAAATCGGTCAGCAGCGCCATCCGATCTTCGTCCAGGGCGGTGTCGACATCACCGAGCCGACGCATCCGGTCGATGTGCAGCGGCTCCATCGCGATTACCAGGTCTGCGTCGGCGATCTCGTCCTTGGTGATCTGGCGGGCGACATGATCACCGTCGCGATAGCCGTGCCGGCGCAGCACCGCGGCCGCGCGTGGGTCCATCGGATCGCCGAGTTCTTCGGTGCTGGTCGCCGCACTGGCGAACCTGACGCCGGACAGGCCGGCTCGCTCCGCCTGCTGCTCGGCGACCCGTTCGGCGATCGGCGAGCGGCAGATATTGCCCCAGCAGACGAAGATCACTTCGACGGGCCGTTCGGATGCTGTCACCGGCGGGCCCGGTCCTCGTCCCGATCATGAAGGAACGTGTTCAGCAACCAACTGACGATGGAGACGATCAACGCACCGACAACCGCGGTCCAGAAACCCTCGACGTGCCAACCGATGCCGAGTTGTCCGGACAGCCAGGAGGTCAGCATCAACAACAGCGCGTTGATCACCAACAGGAACAGTCCGAGTGTCAGGAGCAGGATCGGCAGCGTGACGAATTTGAAGATCGGTTTCACGATCGCGTTGATGATGCCGAAGATCAGTGCGACCACCAGCATCACCAGGATGCGGTGCCAGGTCCCGTGTGCGGTCAGCGTGATGCCGCTGAGCAGCCAGGTCGCGACCGCGAGGGCGGCGGCATTGGCGAGCAGCCGCAGGATCCATCTCATGATCCCGATAGTGCCACGCGAAGTGCGGGCGGACCATCCGGGAAAGGCCTGATCAGGCCCGGTAGTGGGAGGCCTCTTCCAACTGCTGCGGGCTGAGGGAGTTGGCGTCAACGTTGCCGCACATCCCCACCTTGCCGTCGAGCGGGCACTGCATCACCCGGAACGGGCCGAGGTGGATCGAGCTGAACAGCCGGGAGCCCTGGGTCGCCACGAACAGATGGTTGTTCGAACAGCGCATGACCCGATCGCCGAAGATGTTGAACATGGTGGCTGCCTTTCCCGTGCCCGACCGCGTCCAACTACCGTAGTGTCTGGTCGGGTCACGCCCGGTTGCAGGCCGAGGTCGCGGAAACACCCGATCCACGAGTTGGGGAGATGATCATGGATTACGTACGACTGGGGAACACCGGCCTCGAGGTCTCGCCGATCTGCGTCGGCTGCATGTCCTGGGGTGATCCGACCAAGGGCCGCCCGTGGACCATCGAGGAGGACGAGGCCCGCCCGCTGATCAAGCAGGCGATCGAAGCCGGGATCAACTTCTTCGACACCGCCAATGTGTACGCCGCCGGCACCAGTGAGGAGATCACCGGCCGGGCGCTGAGGGACTTCGGGAACCGGGACAACATCGTGCTGGCCACCAAGGTGCACGGACGGATGAGCGAGGGCCCGAACGGACAGGGACTGTCCCGCAAGGCGATCCTGCAGGAGATCGACAACTCGCTGCGCCGGCTGGGCACCGATTACGTCGACCTCTACCAGATCCACCGCTTCGACCCCGTCGTGCCCATCGAGGAGACTATGGAGGCGCTGCACGAGGTGGTCAAGGCCGGAAAGGCCCGCTACATCGGCGCCTCCTCGATGTACGCCTGGCAGTTCAGCAAAGCCCAGTACACGGCGATGATCAACGGCTGGACGCCGTTCGTCAGCATGCAGAACCATTACAACCTGCTGGCCCGTGAGGAGGAGCGGGAGATGTTTCCGCTCTGCGATGATCAAGGTGTCGGCGTGATCCCGTGGAGCCCGCTGGCCCGTGGCCGGTTGACCCGGCCGTGGGAGGAGTCGACCAAGCGCTCCGAGACCGACGCCTTCGGCCAGAATCTCTACCAGGAAAGCGATCGGCAGCTCGTCGAAGCCGTCCTGGAGGTCGCCAACGCCCGTGGTGTTCCGGCCGCTCAGGTCGCACTCGCCTGGGTCAGTGCCAACCCGGTGGTGACCGCGCCGATCGTCGGGATGGGCAGGCCGCAGCACCTGACCGATGCGATCGCGTCGCTGGACATCCAGCTCACCGATGAGGAGATCGCCAAGCTGGAGGCTCCCTACACTCCGCGGTACGCGGCCGAGCTCCCGCGCTGACTCACCGCCGGGTCGCCGTCGACCCGGCAGACTGCGCGGCCAGCAGGTCGATGAGCTGTTCGGCCAGCTCGTCGTACGGCGTCGTGTCGCCGGCGGTCCGCTCGCGATCGAGGGCGATGTGGATGATCGTCGTTGCCTGGTGGGCGGTCAGGCAGACCCAGAGCTCTCGCTCGGGCACTCCCGCCCGGCGGGCGATCGCCGCCTCCAGCAGGCCGCGCTGCTGGGCCAACAGGTCCCAAAGCCTGGCCCGGGGGCCGGGCGCGGTGTCCAACTGCGCCCGGAGCCGGGCGACCTGGTCGCGGACCGCCTGCTGGGCGCGCAACTCGTCTTGGACTGTGGCCTCCAGCGCAGTCTCCAGCGACTCGTCGGGTGGCCTGGAGTCCAGCCGGGCCGCCAAGGAGCCGACCGAGTCGGCGATCGGAGCCAGCAGGATCGCGTCCTTGCTGGGGAAATAGCGGTAGAGCGTCGAGGTGCCCACCTCGGCGTGCGTCGCGATCTGCTCGACAGTGACTGCTTCGTAGCCATACTGCTCGGCCAGCTCGATCACCGCAGTATGCAGTGCGGCCCGAGTGCGCTCGGCCTTGCGCTCGCGGAGTCCCATTCCGGAATCGTACAAGTGGGAATCTGTCCGAAACGGGAAGATGTCCCAATTTGTCGCTACAGTCGGCGTGTCAGCGATGGAGCACAAGGGAGTGGACATGGCACGGTCGATCCAGGCGATCGAGGGATTCGAGGTCGCGCCGAGCAAGGTCGGTGGCGACCGACCGGAGACCGGCTGGATCCCGGCGGTGGTGCCCGGCGGTGTCCACGAGTCGCTGCTCGCGGCCGGGCAGATCGAGCACCCGTACGCCGACCGCAACGAGCAGGCGGTCCGCTGGGTCGAGGAGCGCGACTGGTGGTTCCGGACCACGATCACCGGACCGGAGGATCGGGTCGCCGGTGACCGGATACGGCTGGTCCTCCACGGCCTGGATACGGTCGCCGATCTCTGGCTGGACGGTGAGCTGCTCGGCCACCACGAGAACATGTTCCGCCCGGCGATCTTCGACCTCACGGACCGGCTCGAGACCGTCCATGATCACGAGCTGGTGATCAGATTCTCGCCTCCGCTCGCGGGCCTGGAGACGCCGCCCAACGTTGCCGATCTTTTCAGTCGGCTGGGTGACCTGATGGCAGCCATCGCCCCAGAGCAGCCCGAGGGCGACGATCGGCCGGCCGACGGCGGGATGCCGGCCGAGCTGCCGCTGGCCACCTTGCGCCGCAAGGCGACTTTCTCGTGGGGATGGGATTTCGGGCCCAGGGCGCCGTCGATCGGCATCTGGCGACCCGTTGAGTTGATCACCGAGACCGAGGCGGCGATCGAAGATCATCACGTCCGGACCGACGCGATCATCGACGGCGCCGCCGAGGTCACGATCGAGGTCGAGGTGGACGCCTTTCGCACCACCGCGCCGCTGCGGATCACCGGCAGCTTGGTCGCGCCGTCCGGCGCGACGACCATGATCGACATCCCGGTCACGGGCGGTGTCGCCCGGGAGACGATCATGATCGACAACGCCGAGCTGTGGTGGACCCACGATCTCGACGTCCCCAACCTCTACGCCGTACGCCTGGAGCTGCGCTCGGCGGACTCCCTGCTGGACAGTGTCGACGACCAGATCGGGCTACGCACGATCGCCCTCGACCGGTCGGAGGATCCGGAGGGCGGAAGGATGTTCCGATTTGTCCTCAACGGGGTGCCGATCTTCGCCCGCGGAGCCGCATGGCTGCCGGCCAGCATGCTGGTCGGCTCGGTCAGCCCGCAGCACTACCGGAAGCTGGTCGGCCTGGCCCAGGAGGGCGGCATGACCATGCTGCGGATCTGGGGTGGCGGGATCTACGAGCACGACGCCTTCTACCGCGCTTGCGATGTGGCCGGCGTGCTGGTCTGGCAGGACTTCATGTTCGCCTGCGTGGATTACCCGAGCCAGGACGAGACGCTGGCCCGCGAGATCGCCCTGGAGGCCGACTTCCAGGTGCGCCGGCTGCGCAACCGGGCCAGCATCGCGCTCTGGTCGGGCAACAACGAGGTGCAGGTACTGCACGGTTTCGCCTACCAGAATTACGATCCAGGCAACTGGGGCTGGGACTTCTTCTACAAGATCCTGCCCGAGACCGTTGAGCGACTGGATCCGACGACGCCGTACTGGCCGGGCAGCCCGTGGGGTGAGGACGAGGCCGAGGGCTGGATGGCGGCCAACGGCGTACGAGACGGCGATCGACACGCGTGGGAGGTCTGGCACGGGCTGGACATGGGCGCCGGCGGCGGTGACTTCGCCAGCGTCGGCGAGTCCCGGCTCTACCGCCGGTACGCAGCCGACAAAGGCAAGTTCATCAGCGAATTCGGCATCCACGCCTCGCCCGAGCTGGCCACGCTGGAACGCTGGATCCCGCGTGACCAGCTGGCGGTGCACAGCCAGTCCTTCGATGCGCACAACAAGGACAATCCGAAGAACAAGCACGATCCGGTCCTGGAGATCGTCACCGGTCTGCCCCAGAACCTGGAGCAGTATGTCGACTTCACGATGGCGTCACAGGCTGAGGGACTCAAATTCGGCATCGAGCATTACCGGCGCCGCCAGCCGCACTGCAGCGGCACGCTGATCTGGCAGTTCAACGACGTCTGGCCCGGCTTCAGCTGGTCGGTCGTTGATCATGATCTGGTGCCGAAGGCCAGTTACTACTTCGCCCGGCGTGCGTACGCGCCGGTGCTGGCCAGTTTTCTTCAGCAGGACGGTCGGCTGGAGTTGTGGCTGTCCAACTCCGGTGGCGGGGTCTCGGTGAGCGGATCGCTACGCATCCAGGGTTTCGACGGCACGATCCGCACCCAGCAGGACTTCAGTGCCGAGCTCGCTCCGGGCGACTCCCGGGTCGTCTGGACCACCGACGATGATCAGGACCCGGGCAGCTTCGCCTGGGTCGAGGGCGACGGCTTCCCGACCAACCGGCTGTTCTTCGGCGAGATCAAAGATGTTCCGTTCGGGCCGACCGGACTGACCTGGACCGTCACGCCGATCGGTCCCGGATCGGCAACGGTCGAGGTCGAGTCGCAGGGCTACGCCTATTTCGTGCACCTGCCGTCGCCGCACCCGGAAGTCCGGTTCAGCGACAACTACTTCGACCTGCCGCCGGGCGGCCGCGTATCGATTGCCGTCCAGGGCCCGCAGGATGCCTTCATGCCCGACGATCTCGTCGTCCGCGGCTTCGCCGGCCACGCGGGCTGACAGGTCACCAGCAGGCGACGTCGACGAATTCGGCGGCCGGCCGTCGGGTGGCCTGGGTGATCCGCATCGCCAGCGTCATCCCGGTGGCGAATTTCGCGGCCTTCAGCCCAGTCAGCTGACTGCTCGTGCAACCCAGCCGTCGGGCCGACTCGGCCCATGTCAGTCCGAGTGCACCGCGGCCGGCATCGAGCACCGCGTACAACCGGCGCAGGTTCCAGCGCAATCGGTGGGCATCGTCGGCCTCCGGCAGCGGGACACCGACGGTCTCCTCGCGAGGATCGGGCAGGAAGTCCTCCGGCGCCCGGCCCAGCCAGCGGAGCACGAAGAGCACATGCTGGCAGCTGGCTCTGCGTCGCATCCCGGACAGTGTCCCCGGACTGATCGGATGATCACCGCGCTGCTCGTTGAGCACTCGAGACTGCTCCCAGATCGCCGTCGCCAGCCCGGTCCAGCTCAGCCCCTGCTGCTGCCGCCGGCCGTCCATCGCGACGAAGAAGGCCTCATGATCGAAATCATCGGATCGGGACCGGCCGAGCATGATCGTCTCCGTCCTCCAGCGATCTGGGGTCGCCTAGAGATTCGCCCGTTCGGCGCCGATCGTGGAGTCGGGACCGTGGCCGGTCTTCACCACGGTTTCGTCCGGCAGCGTCATCAGCTGGGTACGGATCGAGTCCAGGATTTGATCATGGTCGGAGAAGCTCCGCCCGGTGGCACCAGGACCGCCCTCGAAGAGCGTGTCACCGGTGAACACAACACCGGCCTCGTAGCCGGGGAACTCCTCGGCGTAGAAACAGACTGAGCCCGGAGTGTGCCCAGGAGTGTGGATCACCCGGAGATCGATATCGGCGAGCGGGATCAGCTGATGATCACGCAGGGTGCCCGTCGGCGGGTTGCGATGGGTCAGCTTCCAGACCGGAAGATCATCGGGATGCAGCAGGATTCGCGCCCCGGTCGCCCTTGCCAGCTCCGGCGCCATCCGGACATGATCATCATGCCCGTGGGTGCACAGGATCGCGATCACCCGTCGGCCGTCGACGACCTGGAGGATCTCGTCGACATCGTGCGGGGCGTCGATCACCACACACTCGGCGTCGTCGCCGACCACCCAGATGTTGTTCTCCACCTCGAAGGTCTGACCGTCGAGGGAGAAGGTGCCCGCAACGGACGCGTGATCGATCCGCGCGACACCGTGCGGTCCGAAATCGGGATCCTCGTCAGGATCCGACCCGATCTCGAATTCCGGCTCGTATTCAGTCATCGCCGTCACCCATCACCACGACCGAGCGCAGCACCTGGCCGGAGGCCATCGTCGCGAACGCCTGCTCCACGTCGCCGATCCCGATCTCTTCGCTGACGAAGGCGTCCAGCGGCAACCGACCCTGCAGGTAGAGATCGATCAGCATCGGGAAGTCCCGGTCGGGCAGGCAGTCGCCGTACCAGCTGGACTTCAGCGAGCCGCCACGACCGAAGACGTCCAGCAGCGGGATCTCCAGAGTCATCTCCGGTGTCGGTACGCCCACCAGCACCACAGTGCCGGCAAGATCACGACCGTAGAAAGCCTGTTTCCAGGTCTCCGGGCGGCCGACCGCATCGATGGCCACATCCGTCCCGAACCCTCCGGTCAGCTCCTGGATCGCGGCCACCGGATCACCGTTGCGGGAGTTGATCACGTGGGTCGCACCGAGCGTCTTCGCGGTCTCCAGCTTCCGGTCGTCGATGTCGACCGCGATGATCTTGCTGGCGCCGGCCAGCCGGGAACCGGCGACGGCCGCTGCGCCGACCCCTCCACACCCGAAGACCGCGACGGTGTCACCCCGGGTCACCCCACCGGTGTTGATCGCCGCGCCGATCCCGGCCATGATCCCGCAGCCGAGCAGGCCCGCGGCCGCCGGCCGCGCCGCCGGATCGACCTTGGTGCACTGCCCGGCAGCCACCAGCGTCTTGTCCGCGAAGGCGCCGATGCCCAACGCAGGGGACAACTCGGTGCCGTCGGTCAGCGTCATCTTCTGGGTCGCGTTGAAGGTCGCGAAGCAGTACCAGGGCCGGCCCCGCCGACAAGCCCTGCAGGTGCCGCAGACCGCCCGCCAGTTCAAGATCACGTAGTCGCTCGGCACCAGGTCGGGGACTCCGTCGCCGACCGACTCGACGGTGCCGGCAGCCTCGTGGCCGAGCAGGTAGGGGTAGTCGTCGCCGATCCCGCCCTCGCGGTAGTGCAGGTCGGTGTGGCAGACCCCGCACGCCTGGATCCGGACCACCGCTTCGCCCGGCCCCGGATCGGGCACGATGATCGGCACCAGTTCGACCGGTGCGCCTTTGGCTCGCGAGATCACGCCGTTGACCTGCTGCGGCATCGCTGCTCCTTCTCCCACCGGAATCGTCGGTCTCCTGCGAGCATCGTAGAAGGAACATTCTGTCCCCGACAGATCACACCCGGGCGCAGCCCGCCGCCGATGATCGGCAAGAATGGTCGCGATGTCACAGTCGACCCCGCCCCAGTCCGGTTCCCAGTCCGGTTCCCTCCCGAACATCGTGCTGATCCATTGTCACGACCTCGGCCGCCACCTCGGCCTGTACGGCGCCGGCTCGGTCAGCTCGCCGCACCTGGACGGCTTCGCCGCCGATGCCGTGGTCGCGGACCGGATGTTCTGCTCGGCGCCGCAGTGCAGCCCGTCGCGGTCGAGCCTGTTCACCGGCCGCTGGCCGCACAACAACGGCGTTCTCGGCCTCACCCACGACGGCTTCGACTGGGACCTGCACGCCGACGAGCGGCATCTGGCGTCCTGGTTGTCCCAGGCGGGATACCGGACCGAGCTGGTCGGCATGCACCACGAGTCCAAGACCGGCCCCGACGATCAGGTCGCCCGGCGGCTCGGCTTCGACCGGGTGGACACCGGCGGCCTGGCCGACGTGATCGTCACCAAGACCGACGAGGCGCTCGACCGGCTCGCCGCGGCCGACCGGCGCTTCTACCTGCAGGTCGGCTTCACAGAACCGCACCGGATGTCCGGCGGCCGGGATGCGCCGGGCGTGATGGGCTTCCTCGGCGACCACATCGAGCCCGACACGAGCAAGGGGGTCGAGGTGCCGGGCTGGCTGACCGACAACGAGTCCGGCCGGGAGGAGATCGCCGAGCTGCAGGGCGCCATCCGGCTGATGGACGACGCCGTCGGCCGGGTGCTGGCCCGGATCGACGAGCTCGGCCTGGCGCAGAACACCATCACGATCTTCACCACCGACCACGGGCTGGCGCTGCCACGTGCCAAGTGCACCTTGTACGACCCCGGGCTGGAGATCGCCTTCGCGGCCCGCTGGCCGGCCGGCGGCTGGACCGGAACGGACGGGCAGGCCCGTCGGGTCGATCAATTGCTGGTCAATCTTGATGTGGTTCCGACTCTGCTCGACACCGTCGGGATCGACACCACCGGCTCGAATATCCAGGGCCGCAGTTTCCGGGCCGCGCTGGACGGGCACCCGGAGGCGTACGAGCGGAGGGCGGCGGTCTTCGCCGAGATCACCTATCACGACTACTACGACCCGCGACGCTCGGTCCGCACCGAGCGGCACAAGTTGATCATGAATTTCAGCTCGGCGCCGATCTTCATGGACGCCAGCCAGTCCTGGAACCGCCGCTGCACCCCGCGGATCTCGCCAGCAGGCAACATCGCCTCGCACCCGGCGGTCGAGGTCTACGACCTGGCCCTGGATCCGTACGAACAGCATGACGTCGCCAACGACCCGGACTACGCCGACGTCCGCCGCGACCTGCTGGCCCGGCTGGGGGAGTGGATGCGGGCCACCGGCGATCCGTTGCTGGAGGCCGCTGTCACCTCGCCGCTGCACCGCAACTCCGTGGCGCTGCTCGGCTGATTTGTCGCTCCGCCGGGACGGAATACCCCGGTGATTGCCTATCGCATTGATCACCGGATCGAATAGCTGGGCGAATCTGTCAGTGAATCGATGAATGACTTGAGGGTGTTGTCGGATAGAGTTATGACCCGGCTGTGGAGAAACCTCCGCACCAGACTCCCGGGAATCCAGTTGACCTCAACCCATGTTGAGTTTGCACACTGGTCAGGGCCCAACGACACCCCGTGAGTCCCCAAGAGCACGCCACCGCACTGCTCTCCGCCACCGAAGTACCGAGGTATGCCCCATGTCTGCCGATTTATCGGCACCGACGTCTGAGACGTCACAACAAAAGGACCTCCCGAACAACCCAACTGATCGCGGGTCGGTGACCGCCGCCCGGATTGAGACTGCGCTAGACCGTCCTGCGGCGATTCTGCCGAAGCCGGCTCCCAAGCTGGACAAGGACGGCAATCCGCTGCCGCGGGCCTCGTACGAGTCGATGTTCCGGATGCGCAGCTACATGTCGCCGTACCTGGGCCGGTTCGTCTCCATGTTCGTCTTCGGCGCGCTGAGCGTCGGTGCGACCATCGTGGTCCCACTGGTCACCAAGGCAGTCATCGACGGCCCGGTCGCCAAGTCGGACCATCACGGACTGTGGACCCTCGGCTTCGCGGCCATGGGCCTGGGGGTGGTCGAGGCGGTGCTGATCTTCCTGCGCCGTTGGACCGTTTCCAAGGCGACGCTGGGTGTCGAGTACGACATCCGCGTCGATCTGTACGCCAAGCTGCAGCGGCTGCCGATGGCTTTCCACGACCGCTGGGAGTCTGGCCAGTTGCTCTCCCGGATGATGAGCGACCTATCGACCATCCGGCGGTTCATGAGCTTCGGTCTGCTCTTCCTCTTCCTGAACTCGGGCCAGATCATCGTCGTGACGATCATCCTGCTCAACCTCTACTGGCCGCTGGGCGTGATCGTGGTCATCTCGATCGGCCCGATCGTCTGGCTGTGCTTCAAGATCAACAAGCAGTACGTGTCGCTGTCCCGCCGGATCCAGGACGAGACCGGCGACGTCGCCTCCACGGTCGAGGAGGGCGCCCACGGCCTGCGAGTGATCAAGTCCTTCGGACGGTCGCGCTACATCTTCGAGAAATTCGACCAGCGCAGTGTCCAGCTCTACGACACCTCCATGAAGAAGGTTCGGCTGCAGTCGAATTTCTGGACCTTCCTCGAGGTGATCCCGAATGCGACCCTGGTCGTCGTCCTGGCCTTCGGTGCGTATGCCGCCGGCCACAGCCTGGTGACGCTGGGCACCCTGGTCGCCTTCACCACCCTGATGACCTCGCTGACCGCCCCGATCGCGACGCTCGGCATGCAGATCTCGCAGGCGCAGGAGACCATGACGGCCTCCGACCGGCTGGCTGACATCTTCGACACCGACATCACCATCGCCGACGGGCCGGCCGAGCTGGCCCAGCCGGTCCGCGGCCACCTGCAGTTGCAGGGCGTCGGCTTCACCTTCCCGGGTGCCACCGGACCGGTGCTGCACGACATCGACCTCGACATCGCGCCCGGCGAGACAGTGGCCCTGGTCGGTGCCACCGGTGCCGGCAAGTCCATCCTGACCGGCCTGGTGCCCCGGCTCTACGACGTGACGGCCGGCAAGATCACCGTTGACGGCATCGACATCCGCGACCTGCGGCTGACCGAGCTCCGCCAGGTGGTCGCGACGGCTTTCGAGGAGCCGACGCTGTTCTCGATGTCGGCCCGGGAGAATCTCACCCTCGGCCGTCCGAACGCCACCCAGGACGAGGTCGACGAGGCCATCGACGTGGCCCAGGCACATTTCGTCTACGACCTGCCCTGGGGTCTGGACACCCGAATCGGCGAGCAGGGCATGAGCCTGTCCGGCGGCCAGCGGCAGCGGCTGGCGCTGGCCCGGGCCGTGCTGACCAAGCCGGCGGTGCTGGTCCTGGACGACACCCTTTCAGCTCTGGACATCCACACCGAGGCCCTGGTCGAACAGGCACTCAAGCGCGTCCTGGTCGGCGTCACCGGCATCGTTGTCGCCCACCGGGCCTCGACCGTGCTGTTGGCCGACCGGGTAGCCATGCTGTCCGGCGGCACGATCACCCATGTCGGCTCGCACGCCGAGCTGCTGGAGACGGTTCCCGAATACCGCGAGTTGCTCAGCGCCGACTTCAACCCGCAGGACGAGTTCGATCTGCTCGAGGAGGTCGCCCGATGAGCGCCCCAACTCAAACCGACGACGCCCAGACCAAGGACACCGACGCCAGGAAGGTGAAGACCGCCAGGGTCGGGGTGCCGAAATTCGGCGGCCTGGCCGAGCGGGTCGCCGAGGCCGAGGATGCGGTCAAGGAGTGGCGTGGCGTCGGCGCCGAGGACACCTCCGACCTGAGCGCCCGAGGCAGCGTCTTCCTCAAACAGCGGAGCCGCCGCCTGCTGGGCAGTCTGCTGGCACCGCACAAGACCACCGTCTGGATCATGATCGTGGTCGTCGTCATGGAGAACGCCGCGCGGCTGGCGATCCCGTACCTGGTCAGCCTCGGCATCGACCGGGCCGTGCCGCCGATCATGCACAACGGCAGCGCCCGGACGCTGGTCGTGATCGTCGCCGCGATGCTGGTCACGATCATCGTCCAAGGACTCAGTCGCAGCATCTTCCAGCGAATGTCGGGCCGCGTCGGTCAGGACGTTCTGCTGGAGATCCGGCGGCGGGTCTTCATGCACTTCCAGAAGCTCGACGTGCAGTTCCACGACCGCTACACCTCCGGCCGGGTGGTGTCCCGGCTGACCAGCGACGTCGAGGCGATCCAGGAGATGCTCTCCGGCGGCTTCGACACCCTGATCCGTGCGGTGCTGATCCTGATCGGCGTCGGCATCATGTTGCTGACCATGGACCTCAAGCTCGGTCTGGTCTGCCTGTGCAGTTTCCCGTTGCTGATGCTGCTGGTCCGTTGGTTCTCGGTGAACTCCTCGCGGACCTATCGCAAGGTCCGCGAGTTCTCCGCCATGGTGATCGTCCAGTTCGTCGAGACCATGACCGGTATCCGCGCGGTCCAGGCCTACCGCCGCGAGCCGCGCAACTCCGAGATCTTCGAGGATCTGTCCGGCAGCTTCCGCGACGTCAATACCACCGCCTTCCGGCTGGTCGCGCTGTTCATGCCGGGGGTCAAGATCGTCGGCAACGTCACGATCGGCATCGTCGTCCTGTACGGCGGCTACCGCGCGATCGAGGGCGACCTGACGGTCGGTGTGCTGACCGCCTTCCTGCTCTACCTGCGGATGTTCTTCGATCCGATGCAGGACATCAGCCAGTTCTACAACCTCTTCCAGTCGGCCTCGGCCGCGCTGGAGAAGCTCTCCGGTGTGCTGGAGGAGCAGCCGGCGGTCAATGAGCCGGCCGTGCCGACGCCGATGACCCGGGCCAAGGGCACCGTCGAATTCGAGCACGTCGACTTCGCCTACGTCGAGGACCGGCCGGTGCTGCCGGACCTGGATCTGACCATCCCGGCCGGACAGACTCTGGCCCTGGTCGGCACCACCGGTGCCGGCAAGACCACGATCGCGAAGATGATCGCCCGGTTCTACGATCCGACCGGCGGCCGGATCACCCTCGACGGGGTGGACCTGCGGGATCTGTCCGATGACGACCTGCGCCGCAATGTGGTGATGGTGACCCAGGAGAACTTCATGTTCGACGGCACGGTCGCCGACAACATCCTCTTCGGCAAGCCGTGGGCGACCCGGGACGAGGTGATCGCGGCGGCCAAGGCGGTCGGTGCGCACGATTTCATCTCCGCGCTGCCACAGGGCTACGACACCGACGTGGAGAAGCGCGGCGGCCGACTGTCGGCCGGCCAGCGTCAGCTAGTGGCCTTCGCCCGGGCCTTCCTGGCCGATCCGGCAGTGCTGATCCTGGACGAGGCCACCTCAAGCCTCGACATCCCCAGCGAGCGGCTGGTCCAGCAGGCGCTGCAGACCATCCTGGCCAGCCGGACCGCGGTGATCATCGCCCACCGATTGAGCACCGTCGAGATCGCCGACCGGGTGCTGGTGCTCGAACATGGCCGGATCCTCGAGGACGGCAGTCCCGCCGAGCTGATCCACGCCGAGGGCGGTCGCTACGCGGCCCTGTACGAGGCCTGGGAGGAATCCCTGGCCTGACGCCCCGGCGTCCCGTCCGGCAACCGAACCGCGGGCGTACGTCTTCCGACCGGTGTCGGGAAACGTACGCCTGTGGTCGTTGTTGCCGCTCGTTTCCCGACCGGTGTCGGATTTGTCGCTGGCCGGCTGTCGGTGGCGGGTGGTTGGCTGCACCCATGAGCCAAACACAACCGGACGCCACCGCCACGCCGGCCGGCCGCGTCGCGATGTTCACCATCGACTGTGCCGATCCGAAGCCGCTGCTGGACTTCTACTCCGCATTCCTGGGGATGGCCATCACCTACCAGGACGAGAATGTCGGGATGCTGGCTGGGGAGGACGGGACCGCCATCGGCTTCGGCAAGGTCGATCACTACCACCCGCCGGCGTGGCCGGACGAGGCCAGCGACAAACAGTTCCACCTCGATCTGAATGTCGCCGACATCGATGCCGCGACCGAGCGGGCTGTCGAGCTGGGTGCGACCAGGCCCGAATTTCAGCCGGGGGAGACCTGGCGGGTGATGCTCGATCCCGCCGGCCACCCGTTCTGCCTCACGACCTGGGGATCCTGACCGAGATCACGATGAAGATCGGGACCAAGATCACGATCAGGATCAAGATCAGCTCAGGGTGAAGCCGGCCACCGCCCCGATCACCACGGTGGCCGGGGCGCCAAGGCCGGCTTTCGCTGCCTGGGCAGCGATTTCGGCCAGCGGGGCGCGGACGCTCCGCATCGTCGCCAGGGTACCGTCGGCGACCACGGCGGCTGGTGTCTGCGCGGCCAGGCCGTGATTGATCAACGTCTCGGCGATCGACTGCAGGTTTGCCATCCCCATCATGATCACCAAGGTCAGACCGGATGTCGCCAGGGACGGCCAGTCGATCTTGGAGCGCGGATCCCCCGGCGGTACGTGTCCGGTCACCACGGTGAATCCCTGCGAGAGCTGGCGGTGGGTCAGCGGGATGCCGGCTGCGGCCGGCGCCGCGCTGGCAGAGGTCACACCCGGGATGACCGTCACCGGGATGCCGGCGGCCGCACAGGTCTGCCACTCCTCCCCGCCGCGGCCGAAGACGAAGCTGTCGCCGCCCTTGAACCGGACCACCGTCTTGCCGCGCCGGGCGCGATCGACCAGCAGCTCCTCGATGGTCTGCTGACCGACGCCCGGCCCGCGGGGGATCTTCCCGACGTCGATGATCTCGGCATCGACCCGGGCGTTCGCCAAGGCTGCCAGCGGAGCGAGCCGGTCGGTCGCGATCACGTCGGCGCTCCTGATCGCCTCCATCCCGGCGATCGTCAGCAGACCCGGATCGCCGGGGCCGCCGCCGACCAGGACGACCCGGCCGACCCGGTCCGGACCGTCCTGGCCTGGCTCGTGCCCGCCCGACTCCTGCCCGCCCGACTCCTGCCCGCCCGGGGTGAGGCGTACGGCTACGACACCCACCTTCTCCGCGGCGGCGAGCACCGCCCGGTCGGCCTCGGTGCCGCCGTCGGTGATGACGAGCGCCACGCCGTCCAGGATTCGGGCCAGGAGCGCTCCGTCTGCGGTGAATGCAGTCGGCGACAGCCGACTCAGCTGCAGCCGGACGCGGTCGGCCAGGTCCTGCACTGCCGGGCCGGGCTCGGTGGCGTACACCTGCACTCGTGCGTCGGCCTGCAGCAGTGCGGCGACCTCGGCCGGCGACGGGTTCGACGCACCGATCACCACCACTCGTCGACGGCCCACCTCAATGCCGCGCCAGGAACCCACGAAGCCTCCGCTCAGTCGACCCCGCGGACGGACGGGGACGGTTGCCATTCTCCCGTACGCGGCCTCCGACACTGACGCCGAACCAACCTCAGCGAACGTTTTCGTCCCTGGGGCGATAGTTGAGGATCCGGCCTGGAGGCCGGTGTCCGGCTCGGTCCGGTTCGTCCAGTCGGGATGTTTCGATCCTCGCAGCGAAATCATCGCAATATCCGCTCGAGTCGGCATCCTGCCTTGTCAGAGCCTAGTTAATCGTCCGATTAGGGGTGTCTCAGGTCCGTCGAAGGCAACGATTCGGTGGTGATTCAGGCGTTGAATCGTTGCAGGCGTTTGACAACTATCGATCACCGGAGCACCCTTGGTCCGTTGCCGGAAGGGGTCAATGTCGAAACGCCGGCTCCGATAAGTTTCGTTCGACGATGAACAAGAACCCGGTCAATGAAGCGGGTTCGGAAGGACAAGACATGGCAGCTCCGAATCCGCGTCCCGCGCTGTCCCGCCGGGGATTCCTCGGTTTCGCCGGCGCAGCGGGCATCGCGACCGCCGGGGTTCTGACGGGTTGCAACCGGGCCGCATCGACCGGGGGCTCATCGGGTGGCGAGAAGCCGCTCAAGTTCTGGAACATGCCCTGGGGCAATACCCAGTTCACCACGCTCGACAAGAAGATCACCACCAGCTACAAGCCGGCTTCGGGTCTGAACCCGGCCAGCTACCAGACCATCCAGTGGGCCAACTTCACCCAGACCTTCGCCTCGGCCGTTGCCTCCAACACCGGTCCGGCTGTCAGCTCGGGTGGCGGCACGCAGGCTTTCCAGTTCGAGGCGCAGGGCAAGATCGCCTACGCCGACGACCTGCTGAACTCCTGGAAGTCCAACGGTCTCTACGACGACTTCCTGCCCGGCCTGATCGACACCATGAAGGTCGACAAAGGTTATGCGGCGATCCCGTACAACCTCGACATGCGCGTGCTCTGGTACAACACCAAGCTGCTCGACCAGGCCGGTGTCGAGCCGCCGAAGACCTGGGACGACTTCGACAAGGTCTGTGCCGCGCTGAAGCAGAAGGGCATCTACGGCTACGGCACGATGGCCGGCGCCGGCGCCTACACCGGTAGCCACACGCTGGTCAGCTGGATGATCAACAACGGCGGCGGCCTGTTCAACGCCGGTCATGAGCCGGAGATGGTCACCGACGTCAACATCGAGGCGATCAACTTCGTCCTCGACTGCGTCAAGAAGGGCTACGTCGACCCGCACAGCGTCAGCTACACCAGCGACAACGCGCAGTCGCAGTGGAAGGCCCACAAGTTCGGCATGGGCTTCGACACCGCCGGTCTGGCCAACAACATCGGCGGCACGGTCGGTCCGGAGCTCACCATCGGGAGCCCGCTGACCAGCCCCTCGGGCAAGAAGGGCGCGCTCTACTTCCCGAACAACATCATGATGTACACCAACACGCCGAACCAGAAGTCGAGCGAAGCGTTCCTGACGTACTACTACAAGAACATGGCTCCGCTGTGGACTTCGAACACCGGCATCGGTCTGCCGCCGCTGAAGTCGATCACCGAAAAGACCGGGTTCCGCAAGGACAAGAACGCAGTCAAGGCAATCGAGGAATGGCAGCCGATCTCCAAGACCTGGGCCGCTCCAGGTTCGAACTCGCTGTTCCTCGGCGTCACCACGGTTGACGGCACGCCCGCCATGGACACCTTCACCCAGTCCATCCTCGGTGGCAAGGTGACCGCCAAGCAGGCACTGTCGACCCTCCAGGACACCGTAGCCAAGGCCATCAAGGCCCAGGGCTGATGTCTGCCGTCTCGGAAGGCATCGAGAGGGCGCGTCGGGGAGTCGGAGCCGGTGGATCCGGCCGTACGACTCCCCGGCGCCGCCGGCGGCCGACCGGTGGCGGACTCACCCTTCTGCTGTTCGCGCTGCCCTCGCTGATCCTGCTGCTGCTGATCAACCTGTATCCACTGGTCTACGCGGCGATGCAATCGGTCCGCTCCGGCAACCTGATCAACCTCGGCCCGTTCGTCGGGCTGGCGAACTACCGCAACGTCCTGACCGACCCGGACTTCTGGCATTCGGCGCTGTTCACGCTGATCTTCACCGTGACCGGCGTGTTCGGCAGTTGGGCGGTCGGTCTGGCGCTGGCGATGCTGTTGCGCGGCAAGGTCCCGGCCGGCGGCGTGTTCAAGGTGCTGCTGCTGCTGCCCTGGGTGGTCCCGGTGGTCGTCTCCGCGACCTCCTGGAACTGGCTGGTCGCCACGCCGCAGAGCCCGCTGCCGGAATTCTTCTCGCTGCTGGGCTTCGACAATGTGCTGTTCCTCAGCGACCCGACGCTGGCCAAGATCGTGGTCTGCGTATTCAAGGTGTGGATCAGCTTCCCGTTCATGATGATGATGATGAGTTCGGCGCTGACCGCTGTCGACGTCAACGTCTACGAGGCGGCCAAGGTCGACGGCGCGACCGGCTGGCAGTCCTTCCGCAGCATCACCATGCCGTTGATCTCGCGGTCGACCTACATCAGCTGGATCCTGATGACGATCTTCTGCGTCAACGACTTCCCGACCATCTACCTGCTCACCGGTGGCGGTCCGACCAACGCGACCACATCGCTGGTCGTGCTGGCCTATCGGACGGTGTTCCAGGACTTCCAGACCGGACCCGGGGTGGCCATCGCCTTCCTGATGACCGCGGTGCTCGTCATCGTGTCGGTCGTGCTCTACCGCCAGATCGCGAAGGTGAACATCGAATGACCGACACCAGCATGCGTACGGGCCTGCAACAGGGCGTCAGCGCCCAGAGCCCGACAGCCGCCCCGACCCGCCGGCGCCGGCCGCTCGATGAGCGGGGTAAGTGGTGGCGATTCGTCGTGGTCCTGATCGTCACCATCATCGCGATCGTGCCGATCGTCTCGGTGCTCTACCTGTCGCTGCAACCGGGACTGGGCAGCTCGGCCACCGGCCTGACCCTGGAGAATTTCGGCCTGGTCTTCTCCCAGACCCAGATCAGCTACTGGCTGGAGAACAGCCTGCTGGTCACCCTGGTCACCGTGGTCATCTCGGTCGCCGTCGCGGCGCCGGCCGGCTACGTGCTGTCCCGGGTCCGCAGCCGGCTGGTGTCGAGCTACTCGCTGGTGCTCTTCGTCGTGCAGTCGCTGCCGGTGGTGACAGCGGTGATCCCGCTGTTCATCCTGTTCTCCGGCCTTGGTCTGGTCGACAACCTCGGCGGCGTGATCATCGTCTACGTCGGCTCGACGCTATCGGTGGCGACTTGGATGCTGGCCGCCTACTACGACTCGATCCCGATCTCGCTGGAGGAGGCGGCGTGGATGGACGGGCTGTCGGTCTTCGGCAGCTTCCTGCGGGTCGTGCTGCGCAACTCCCTGCCCGGCATCCTCTCCACCGCGATCTTCAGTTTCCTGCTGTCCTGGAACGACTATCTGGTCGCGGTCGTGTTCCTGCGCTCCGATGTCAACTACACCCTTCCGGTCGGGTTGGAGACCTTCTTCCAGCAGAACGCGACCAACTGGGGCCTGGTCATGGCGGTCGCGGTGATCATGATGTTGCCGCCGGTGATACTGTTCGCGGCGCTGAACAAGTACTTCAGCGTGGGTGGTATCGGAGGTGCGCTTGCCGGCCGATGAGGCTGTGGATCTCTCCCGGGCGACGTTGTCCCGGATCGCGTCGGCCGCCGACGTCTCGATTTCGACAGTCTCGAAAGTACTCAACGGCCGGACCGGCGTCTCGGAAGCGACCCGGGCCAAGGTCGAGGCCCAGCTGCACCAGCACGGCTACCAGCGGCGTGGCCTGCGCGACAGCGCTCCGCTGATCGAGCTGGTCTTCGTACGATTCACGACCGTCTGGGCGCTGGAGATCCTTCGCGGCGTCCAGGCGGCGGCCCGGTCCCGCGGGGTCGGTGTGGTCGTCACCGAGAGCGGCGACTACAGCGGCCCGGGGCCGGAGTGGATCGACGCCGTCATGCAGCGCAACCCGATCGGGGTCGTGCTGGTGATGTCGGGAGTTTCGCAATCCCAGCTGCGGCAGTTGCGGGCACGGGGGATCCCGGTCGTGGTCGTCGATCCGGCCGGGGATCCGGCACCGGGCGTCGCCTCGGTCGGCTCCGCCAACTGGAACGGCGGGCTGATCGCCACCCGGCACCTGCTCGGTCTCGGCCACCGCAAGATCGCCGTGATCGGCGGCCCGGAGCAGATGATGTGTTCCCGGGCGCGGTTGGCCGGCTATCGGTCGGCGCTGGACGAGGCCGGCGTACCGGTCCGCTCGGACTACATCCTGGCCGGTGACTTCGAGCGCGACAGCGGACTCGAGCTGGGCAAGAAGCTCCTGAGCCTGCCGGAGCGGCCGACCGCGATCTTCTCCTGCAACGACCTGATGGCGCTCGGGGTCTACGAGGCCGCCCGGCAGGCCGGACTGAGCATTCCCGACGATCTGTCGGTGGTCGGCTACGACGACTTGAGCGTCGCCGAATGGGCCGGACCTCCGCTGACCACCGTCCGGCAGCCGCTGCTGGAGATGGGGCGGCAGGCGAGCACGATGCTGCTTGATCTGGACCTCGATGCGCAGGCGCCGCGGGTGGACCTGGCCACCGATCTGGTGGTCAGGGCCAGCGCTGATCGGCCGCCTCGGAGTTAGCTCACCGAGCCCGGCTACCAGGCGTACGAGATCAGCTCGGCCAGCAGGCCGTCGGCGTCCAGCTCCAGCCCTCGGCGGCTGAACCAGTCGCAGACATTGCGGCAGTCCCGTGCCAGGAAGTCCATTCCGTGCGGGTTGCCGACGATGTCGGTGACCTGCGGCAGGTCGATGATCACCAGGCGTTCCTCGGCGACCAGGATGTTGTACGCCGACAGGTCGCCGTGGGCCTGCTGCCGCCCGGCCAGCACCCGCATCGCCTGGTGCAGCTGCTCCCAGTAGTGGGCCAGCAGATCGGGCTCCGGCCGGGTCTGGGCCAGCCGCGGGGCACCGGAACCGTCGCTGGTGGTGATGAACTCCATCAGGATCTCGTTGTCGTCCAGCTGGACCGGATAGGGCACCGGGACACCGGCCGACCACAGCTCGCACAGCGTGCCGAATTCGGCGCCGGCCCACTGGCCGGCCTCCACCGCCCGCCCGTGGCCGGTGTGTTTGGCCATCGCCCGCCGGTCCCGGCTGTTGCGGGTCCGACGGCTCTCGGTGTAGCTGGTGTCGCGGTGGAACTGCCGCTGGTCGGGTGACCGATATCGCTTGGCCGCCATCACCACGGGGTCCTTGGCGTCCTGGACCGGTCGAAGCGCTTCGGGCACCGCTCGTTCGATCAGATTGACGTCGGCTTCCTTGCCGGTCTTCAGAATGCCGAGTTCGGTGTCGATCGCCTGGTCGGTGATCACCCAGTCGGGCACCGGCTCGGGGCCGATCGGAATGCCGGGATCGTCGTAGCGGGACCAGCGCTGGTCGGGATCGAGATGGTCGCCGAGGTCTTCGAAGTCGAAGGCGAAGAGGTCAGCTGGAGCGTGCTGCTCGGAAGGTTGGTTCACGGGAATCTCCTGAGAGGTGGGTCGGCTTGTGAGCGCGATCCGCAACGGCGATGGACACGTCGCACCTCCTCCTCTCAGGGCCGCCCCGCTCGGGCGGCATACCAGTGACGACAAGGTTGAGGCAAAAGAACTCGGTACCGCAAGTTGTTTTCTGACCTCGACCACCGCCGGGGTAGCTTGGGCGGCACAGGCCACCGCCCCGCGCCCATCCGGCCACAAGTCGACGGACGCAGGACAGGGTCCGCAACGGTTCGGCTTTCCGGCGCTGCGGTGATCCCGCAACGAGGCGAGAGGACGCAGGATGAGCGAGTTGAGTGGTCTTGCGGGGCCGCGAGCAGGCGCGCAGGCGGACGTCGACTACGTCCAGTTGCTGACACCCGAGGGTGTCCGCGTCGAGAACGATGCGTATGAATTCACCGGCGATGACGAACAGATCGCCGGCTTTTACCGCGACATGGTGCTGACCCGCAGATTCGACACCGAAGCCACAGCGCTGCAGCGCCAGGGTGAGCTGGGCCTTTGGGCGTCCTGTCTGGGACAGGAAGCAGCACAGATCGGATCCGGTCGGGCGCTCGGACCGCAGGATCATGTCTTCCCCAGCTACCGCGAGCACGGCGTCGCTCGCTGTCTCGATGTCGATCCGGTCGAGGTGCTCGGCCTCTTCCGTGGTGTCGACCAGGGTGGCTGGGACGTGGTCGGGTCGCGGCTCAACCTCTACACGGTCGTGATCGGCGCTCAAACCCTGCACGCCACCGGTTATGCGATGGGGCTGGAGCGCGACGGGTTGGTCGGCACCGGAGATCCCGAGCGCGACGCGGCCGTCGTCGCCTATCTGGGGGACGGGGCGACCAGTCAGGGCGATGTCAGCGAGGCGTTCGTGTTCTCCGCCTCCTACAACGCGCCGGTGGTCTTCTTCTGTCAGAACAACCAGTGGGCGATCTCCGAGCCGATCGAACGGCAGTCGAAGATCCCGCTGTTCAAACGGTCCTCGGGCTTCGGGATCCCCGGCGTACGGGTCGACGGCAACGACGTGCTGGCCACGTTTGCCGTTACCAGCAAGGCTTTGGAGCAGGCCCGCTCCGGAAGCGGGCCGAGCTTCATCGAGGCGTACACCTACCGGATGGGCGCGCACACGACCTCCGACGATCCCACGAAGTACCGGCTGGCAGACGAGGTCGAACACTGGCGGTTGCGCGATCCGATCGCCCGGGTGAAGGTCTACCTGGCTCGCAGCGGGGGCGTGACGCAGTCCTTCTTCGACGACGTCGACGCCGAGGCCGATGATCTTGCAGCCGACATCCGCAAGCGTTGTCTTGATCTTCCCGACCCGGCACTGGTCGACGCCTTCGACCAGGTGTATGCCGAACAGACCCCTTATCTGGTTGAACAACAGGCCACGTACACCGCCTACCTAAACAGCTTCGAGGTTGACGGCCCTGAGTCCGGTGACGGTGTCCGATGACGACGTTGACCATCGCCAAGGCGTTGAACGCCGGCCTGCGGCGGGCGTTGGAGGCTGACCCGAAGGTGGTGCTCGCCGGGCAGGACATCGGCAAGCTGGGTGGCGTGTTCCGGGTCACCGAGGGCCTGCAGAAGGACTTCGGTGAGGCCCGGGTGATCGACTCCCCGCTGGCCGAGTCGGGGATCGTCGGGACGGCTGTCGGGATGGCTCTGCGTGGTTACCGGCCGGTCTGCGAGATGCAGTTCGACGGCTTCACCATGCCAGCTTTCGACCAGATCGTGAACCAGGTCGCCAAATTCCACTTCCGGTCCGGCGGCCGGATCAACATCCCGATGGTGATCAGGATCCCGTACGGAGGCGGCATCGGCGCGGTCGAACATCACAGCGAATCGCCCGAGGCCTACTTCTGCCACACCGCCGGGCTGAAGGCCGTCGCGGTGTCCAACGCCGACGATGCCTATTGGATGATCCAGCAGGCGGTCGCCTCGGCGGATCCGGTGATCTTCTTCGAGCCGAAGCGCCGCTATCATGAGCGCGGCGAGGTCGACGTCGCCGGCGATCCGCAGCCGCTGCACAGCGCGAAGATCATCAAGGAAGGCTCCGACCTGACGCTGCTGGCCTACGGGCCGATGGTCAAGGTGTGCACCGATGCCGCCGGCGCGGCCGAGGACGAAGGCCGCAGCCTGGAGGTCATCGATCTGCGGACGCTGTCGCCGCTGGACATGGCGACGATCACCCGCTCGGCCGAGAAGACCGGCCGGGTCGTGGTCGTGCACGAGGCCGCCGGAAATCTGGGGCTGGGAGCGGAGATCGCTGCCCGCATCACCGAGAAGTGTTTCTACTCGCTCGAGGCGCCGGTGCTGCGGGTGACCGGCTTCGACCTGCCGTATCCGGCCAGCCGGCTGGAGGACGAGTACCTTCCCGATCTCGATCGGGTGCTCGATGCCGTCGACCGTTCGCTTGCCTACTGAGGATGTTGGGGAGGAGATTGCGATGAAGCAGTTCCTGTTGCCGGATCCGGGCGAGGGCCTGGTCGAGGCCGACATCGTCAGCTGGCACGTCAAGCCGGGCGACCAGATCAAGATCAACGACGTGCTGGTCGAGGTGGAGACCAGCAAGTCGATCGTCGAGCTGCCCAGCCCGTACGCCGGCACCGTCAGTGAGCTGCTGGTCAACGAGGGCGATACGGTCGAGGTGGGCGCCCCGATCATCCTGATCGAGGAATCGGCGTCTGATCCTGTCGAAGGGCAGGCGAAGGGGCAACAGACCGAGCGGGTGGCCAACCTGGTCGGCTACGGCCCGCGCACCGGTCCGTCGAAGCGTCGTCCGCGCCGTCACCCGGAGCCGGCCGAGGCACCGCATGCCGCGGTGGCTGCAAGTTTCGGCACCCATCAACCGGTCTCTCATCGTCATGATCATCGCGAACCGCTCGCACCGGGTCTGACCAAGCCGGTCGGGCCGCCGTTGCCGGCGCCAGGGACTCCTGCCGCCGAACCGGCCGTGGGTGGCGGACGCCCACTGGCGAAGCCGCCGGTTCGCAAGCTGGCCAAGGATCTCGGCCTCGATCTGACCACGGTCACCGGATCCGGTGACGACGGCGTGATCACTCGCGACGACGTCGAAGCTGCCGCGACCCGGAGCCCTGAGCCTGTCGAGATCCCTGAGCCTGTCGAAGGGCCCTCCGGTGACGAGCGCGTCCCGATCAGAGGCGTCCGCAGGGCCACCGCGCAGGCCATGGTCGACTCGGCATTCACCGCCCCGCACGTGACCGAGTGGGTGACCTGTGATGTGTCGGCGACGATGGAGTTGGTCGAGAAACTAAAGTCCCGCAAGGATTTCGCCGACGTCCGGGTCTCGCCATTGTTGATCATCGCCCGAGCCTGCCTGCTGGCCTTGCGGCGGTCGCGATCACTCAACGCCAGCTGGGACGAGGCCGCGCAGGAGATCGTCTACCACGGTGCCGTCAACCTGGGCATCGCCGCCGCGACGCCGCGAGGCCTGGTGGTGCCCAACATCAAGAACGTCGATCGGCTCGACCTGGCCGGTCTCGCCTCCGGTCTCAACGAGTTGATAATGACAGCGCGCGAGGGGAAGGCGCAGCCCGCCGACCTTTCCGGCGGGACGTTCACCATCACCAACGTCGGCGTGTTCGGTGTGGACGCCGGAACGCCGATCCTCAACCCGGGGGAGTCCGGGATCCTCGCAGTCGGCAGCATCAGCCGGCGACCGTGGGTGGTCGGCAGCGGTGCGGACGAAAGGATCGAGCCCCGCTGGGTGACAACGCTGGCGCTGAGCTTCGACCACCGGATTGTCGACGGGGAGCAGGGATCGCGATTCCTGGCCGACGTCGCAGGGATCCTCAACGATCCCGGGACCGCGCTGCTGTTCTGATCACTGCTCGAGATCCAGGGCGTTCTCCATGTCAGTCGCCAGAGCGGGATTGCGGTACGGGCCGGGAGTGCGGAGCTGCGCGATGACCCGGCGTTGGGACTCGATGTCCTTGTCCTGGCTGAGTTTGACCTTGAGCTGGAAGCGGGCGATCGGCAGCCGGATGCCGACCGTGCCCTTGGCCACCGGTCGGCCCCACTCCGGGTCCAGCAGCATCGGCTCGTCGACGTGCCGTTCGAAATGTTCGACGAGTCGCGCCAGGGTACGCAGATTCGTCTCCTCGTCGAGGATCTCCGGGATGCCGTAACAGTGGGCAGCGGTGAAGTTCCAGGTGGGCGCCCTACTGGCGCCCGGTGCGTACCAACTCGGCGAGACGTAGCCGTGGTTGCCCTGAACGATCAACAGGATCTCGGGGCTGCCGAAGCCGTGCAGCTGTTCGTCCGGACGGCCGACGTGAGTGAAGATGGCCGGTTCGGCGGAATCCTCGTCCAGCAGGATCGGGTAGTGCGACGCGACCAGCCCGTCGGCGGTGTTACTGACGAGCAGCCCCCACGGATAGTCACGGATCAGTTGCCGGACGATCTCGGGGTCTTCGCTGGCATGGAACGGATTGTGTCGCACCCAGCAAACCCTACTGATCACCTCGCCGCAGGAGTCCGACGACGGGAGCGAACGCGTCCATGAGTTCGTCGCCGACGACGAGGTAGTTGATGCCCAGCCGTTCGCGGCGTTCGCGGAGCTGATCGGCGTCCGTTCGGGACTGCCTGTGACGACTGCGACGATTTCCCGATCCACAAGCGCGATCGCGGGTCAGTCCTCGATCTTCTCCCGGATATGCCGGGCGTCGTCGGCGGTACGCGTCATGGCGATCGCGGCCTCGAGGAACACCCGCACGATGAGGATCTCGAGCAGGACCGGGATCCAGCCGAGCACCAACGACACGATCCCGATCACGGTGAATGCACTGCCGGCGTTGCTGTCGCCGCCACCGCCGAAGGGGCTGCTCAGCGAACTCGCGAGGTGGTTGATCGCCGCAGCGACCCGGAACCAGTAGATCGCACCGCCGATCCAGGCCACCACCCCCAGCACGATCGCGACGATGTAGACGATCTTGGCGATGCCCGGCGTCGCATAGGTCCTGAAGCCGAAGTCGAAGGCCGCCCGGAAAGGGTTGGCATCGCCGAACCGCTTCTGCTGCTGGGGTTGCAGCTGCTGCGGTGGCTGTGACTGCCAGGCACCGAAAGAGGAGGTGTCGGGGGCGCCGGACGGCGGCTGACCCCAGGATGGCGCGGTCGGCTGGGCGTACGGCTGCGACTGCGGTTGCGCAGGTGGCTGCGTGAGTGGCTGTGTGGGTGGCTGCCCGTACGGACTGCCTGCCGACGGCTGGCTGTAGCTGCCGGCCTGCGGTTGGGCCGCCGAACTCTGCCCGTACGGCGGCAGCTGCTGCGTCTCTTCGGGCCGGCTCGCCGACTCGCTGGAACCGGTGATCCACTGGTTGTGCTGGCCGAATTGCTGAGGGTCGTGGTGGGGCTGATTGCCGCCCGGAGGGTTGGGAGGTTGGGTCATGGCACCCATCCTGCCCATTGACGGGTCCGCTGGGCGGCAATGTGTCCACAGGCTTGCTCCGCGACCGCCGTCCCCGGCGCCCGATACGGCGCGATTTCCGTCCGGATTTTGCGCGGGACCATCTTGGCGGCGTCGCTACTTGCGAGTAATATCAGAGTGAAGTTACTCACCAGTAACAATCCCCGTGCTGCTTCCCACAGCCCGGTCGGCTCGATGAAGACCTGAGGTGAAACCAGCGATGACGCACTACAAGTCCAATCTTCGCGATATCAAGTTCAATCTGTTCGAGCTGCTGGGCCGGTCCGAGATCCTGGGCCACGGGCCGTACGAGGACATGGATGTCGAAACCGCCGAAGCGGTGCTCGACGAGGTCGATCACCTCGCGACCACCAAGCTGGCGGAATCCTTCGAGTCCGCTGATCGGCAGCCGCCGGTCTTCGATCCCGAGAGCCACACGGCTCCGCTCCCGGAGGCGTTCAAGAAGTCCTACGACGCCTGGATGGAGTCGGAGTTCTATCAGATCGGTCTTGCGGCAGAGGTGGGCGGTCAGCCGGCGCCGCCATCGCTGCGGTGGGCCATGAACGAGCTCGTGCTCGGTGCCAACCCGGCCGTCTACATGTATGCGTCGGGGCCGAAGTTCGGCGAGATGATCTTCCGGAACGGCACCGAACGGGACCAGAAGATCGGCCGGATCATGGCCGACAAGCTGTGGGGCGCAACCATGGTGCTGACCGAGCCCGACGCCGGATCCGACGTCGGTGCCGGTCGTACCCGGGCCCTGCCGCAACCTGACGGCAGCTGGCACATCGAGGGCGTCAAGCGCTTCATCACCTCCGCCGAACACGACCTGAGCGACCAGATCATCCATCTGGTGCTCGCCCGCCCGGTCGGCGTCGAGGGCTTCGGCGGCCCCGGCACCAAGGGCCTGTCGCTGTTCATCGTGCCGAAGTACGACTTCGACCTCGAGACCGGTGACCTGGGCGAGCGCAACGGCGTCAACGTCACCAACGTCGAGCACAAGATGGGCCTGAAGGTCTCCAACACCTGTGAGCTGACCTTCGGTGACGGAAAGCCGGCCAAGGGCTGGCTGCTCGGCGAGGTGCACAACGGCATCGCGCAGATGTTCCAGGTGATCGAGGACGCCCGGATGATGGTCGGCACCAAGGCCATCGCGACCCTGTCCACCGGCTACCTGAATGCACTCGACTATGCGAAGAGCCGGATCCAGGGCGCCGATCTGACCAAGAACTACGACAAGACCGCACCCCGCGTCACGATCACCCATCACCCGGACGTGCGTCGCGCGCTGCTCACCCAGAAGGCTTATGTGGAAGGGATGCGGTCGCTGGTGCTCTACACCGCGAGCATCCAGGACAAGGTCGCGATCGCAGCCGCCAAGGGCGAGAAGGACGACGACGCGATCAAGCTGAACGACCTGCTGCTGCCGATCGTCAAGGGCTACGGGTCCGAGAAGTCCTGGACCCTGCTCGGCACCGAGGCGCTGCAGACCTTCGGCGGTTCCGGCTTCCTGGCCGACTACCCGCTGGAGCAGTACGTCCGCGACGCCAAGATCGACACCCTGTACGAGGGCACCACTGCCATCCAGGGCCAGGACCTGTTCTTCCGCAAGATCATCCGCAACCAGGGCAAGGCGCTGGGTCAGTTGCAGGCCGAGATCCAGCAGTTCCTGGACACCGAGGGCGATCAGAATTCCGGCGGCCAGCTGAAGGACGAGCGCGAGTTGCTCGCCAAGGCGCTGGAGGACGTCGAGGCGATCGGCACCGCGATGGCGATGAACGCCATGAGCTCCGACGTTCGAGCCGGCGGCGATCCGCGCAACCTCTACAAGATCGGCCTGAACACCACTCGGCTGCTCTTCGGCCTGGGCGACGTCGTCTGCGCCTGGCTGCTGCTGCGCAGCGCCGACATCGCGCTGCAGGCACTGGGCACCGACCTGCCGGAGTCGGAGCAGCGGTTCTACGAGGGCAAAGTCGCTTCGGCCCGCTGGTTCGCCCGTATTGTGCTGCCGAAGCTGGCCGCCGAGCGGGTGATCGCCGAGGGCACCGATCTGGCGGCCATGGAGCTTGACGAGGCGTCCTTCTAGGCGACTCCGGGTTGTTCGGGAGCCGTACCGCGTGTGCGTGAACCTGCCCGCAGGCCTGGGCCCACAAGCGTTATAGATGTTGCGTTTGGCCTACCGTTGCGGGCAGTTGCACCGGGCGGGTCTCCGGGCGCCCCCGTTCTCCGGTGAGGCGGGGTTGTTCCGATCTGTCCGTTGGGGAACGGCTTGCGGAGTCGCTGGTTTTGTGACCGAGGATGGTCTGCCCCGGGGCGACACGCCGTGGCGGCTCGATCGTCGGCGACAGAATCAGCGGAAATGGAAACAGCGATGTTGCCCGGACCAGGATCCCCAATTGCAGCGGCCGGCCCGCCGGACCGTGCCGTCAACGCTGGCCCGAACATGGGCAGCGGTGATCCATGCGTGGTCCGGCCCGGAGCGCAAGGATCGATGGCCGACCAGCTGGATCAAGAACGGGTAGCTATGCGTGCCGTCGACGGCTAGGTCGAGCGCCTCATCATCGATGGCGCGCCCGGCCATCGTGATCGGTTCTTCCAGCGCTGCAGGGACGGCAGCGTCGCGAAAGCGACGCTGCATGGCGTGGGTGATTTGTCGAGGGTGGGCAAGCGCCGAGGTGTTGTAGCACAGTCTGGCCGGAGCCCCAGCTGCCGGTCGACGCCTTTTCATGCGCGGACGCAGACGATGAAGATCCTCGTCACGTTCCAGGTAGTCGCAGTCTTCCGTGCGTCGTGAGTCGCGGTCAGTTGAAGTGTTTGCACCGGCCCGCGCGTGTACCGTCGGTCGGGTGGGATTGAGAGACGGCCTGCGCCGGCTGATCGGGCGCGCCGGTACGACTGAGGTCGGTCGCTATGGATCGGCGATCACGGCGGCCGACGAGATCGAGGGCGAGATCGGGGATCTCGAGGACGCCGAGCTGCGGCAGGCGTACGACGACATCCGTGGTGATCTTGACGACGTGCCGACCCAGTCGGAATTCTGCGCGGTCGTTCGTGAGGCAGCCGAGCGCGGCATCGGTGAGCGGCCGTACGACGTCCAGCTGCAGGGTGCGCTGGCGATCATGAACGGCACCGTGGTGCAGATGGCCACCGGGGAGGGCAAGACCCTGGCCGGGGCGATCGCGGCGCTGGGCCTGGTGGCCCGCGGGCATCGGGCCCGGGTGATGAGCGTCAACGACTACCTGGCCCGCCGTGATGCCGAGTGGATGGCGCCGATCTACGAACTGCTCGGGGTCAGCGTCGGCTGGGTGACCAGCGCGTCCGACCATGATCAGCGCAAGGCCGCCTATGCCGCCGACATCTGCTACGGCTCGGTCAGCGAGATCGGCTTCGATCTGCTCCGCGACCGGCTGCGGACCGACACCGAGCAGATCGTCCAGACCAAACCGGACGCCCTGATCATCGACGAGGCAGATTCGGTGATGATCGACGAGGCGAAGGTGCCGCTGGTGCTGGCCGGCAGCCTGCCGGTCTCCGACGACGGTGGAAGCATGGCCGCGATCGTCACCCAGTTGGCCGCCGGCAAGGACTACGAGACCTCCGACGACAACACCCAGGTCAATCTGACCGATTCCGGTCTGGCACGGGTGGAGGCTCTGCTGGGCGTCGACGATCTGTACGCCGAGGGCAACGAGTTGCTGCTCACCCGGGTCAATGTCGCCCTCTACGCTGAGACGCTGGTGCAGCGCGACGTCGACTACATCGTCACCGATGATCATGTCCGCCTGGTCGATCCCAATCGCGGCCGGGTCGCCGAACAGCAGCGCTGGCCGGACGGCCTGCATGCGGCGGTCGAGGCCAAGGAGGGCCTGCAGCCCAGTGACCGGGGCGAGATCCTGGACACCATCACCGTGCAAGCATTGATCAAGCACTACGGCACCGTCGGCGGGATGACCGGTACGGCGCTGGCCGCGGCCGAGCAGTTCCGGGAGTTCTACGACCTGGAGACTGGCGCGCTGCCGCCGCACCGACCCTTGATCCGCACCGACGAGGCGGATCGGATCTACGAGACCGCCGAGGACCGCGATGCCGCGATGGTCGAGTTGATCAAGGAATCCCATGATCGACAACGCCCGGTGCTGATCGGCACCCACAGCGTCGCCGGGTCGGAGAAGATCGCCGAGCTGCTCGCCGAGGTCGGCGTCGAAGCCGCAGTGTTGAACGCAAAGAACGACACCGAGGAGGCGGCGGTGATCGCGGCCGCCGGCCAGCTGGGCGCGGTCACGGTGTCCACCCAGATGGCCGGGCGCGGCGTGGACATCAAACTCGGCGGCGGGGACGAGCATGAGCATGATCAGGTCGCGGAGTTGGGCGGCCTGCTGGTGATCGGCCACGGTCGCTATCACACCAGCCGACTCGATGATCAACTTCGCGGTCGGGCCGGGCGTCAGGGCGATCCAGGCACCTCGGTGATCTTCGTCAGCCTCGAGGACGATCCGACCACGGCCGAGTTGCACCCTCGCGGGGCCGAGATCGACGACGAGACCGGGGAGATCACCTCGCCCCGGATCGCCGGCCAGGTCGACCACGCCCAGCGGATCACCGAGGGTGCTCTGCTGGACACCCACCGCAACAGCTGGAACTACAGCCAGCAGCTCGACGCACAGCGCACCGACGTCCTGAGCTATCGCGACCGGGTGTTGAGGACCGGCCTGGCTGCCGAGGAGTTCCAGCGGTTGCGGCCGGACCGCTGGAAGGAGCTTGCCGAGGAGGTCGAGGACGAGGTGCTGGCCGAGGCGGCCCGGCAGCTGCTGCTGCACCAGATCGACCGGGCCTGGAGCGACCACATCGCCTTCACCGAGGACCTGCGCGAGGGGATCCACCTGCGCGCCCTCGGCCGCGAGACGCCGCTGATGGCTTACCACTCCGCCAGTGATCAGGCCTACCGGGAACTGCGCAAGAAGCTGCTGGACGACGCCGCGGAAGCCTTCGAGAAGGCGGTGATCACCGAAGACGGCCTGGACGAGGCGGCCTCCGGGATCGACCGGCCCACCTCGACCTGGACCTATATGGTCGACGACCAGGCGTTCGGCTCGCCCGAGGACCGCTTCCTCAACGCGCTCGGCGGCGTGATCCGCCGCGCCGTCCGCGGCGACTAGCCGGCCCGGCGCTGTCCGACCGCTGGATCACCGACGTCCACGGTTCGCCGAAGATCAACTGGGTGCGGCAGTGGGCCACCTGTTGGATGGCGAGCATCCGATCGATGATCAGCGACTGCAGGGCCGCGCTGTCAGTGACCGCGACGTGCACCAGGTAGTCGTCGCCGCCGGCCACGTTGTAAAGGGCGATTGTCTCAGGTAGGTCGAGTGCCTGGCGGGCGAAGTCGTTGGCAGTCTCGCGGGAGTGCGGGCGAATCTGGATGGCCAGGAAGGCCTGGACGCCGCGGCCGATCGCCTCGGGGTCGATCACCGCCCGGATCGCCGAGATCACACCGGCCGACCGCAGTCGGCGGATCCGCTCCAGACAGGTGCTCGGGGCCACGCCGACGCGGGCCGCGATCTCCTTGTTGGGGGTGGTGGCGTCATTCTGCAGGATGTCGAGAATCTCCCAGTCGACCGAATCCAATTCGGTCATTGTCCGATTCAGGGACGGATATTCCTCCATCCCTCGATCTTATCGAACACAGGCTTAGCTTCGGGTCGTGACCTTCTCGACCTGGATCGGATTCGTTCTCACGCTGCTGGTGGCGCTCGCCGTGCCCGGCCCGGACTTCGTCGTCGTGGTCCAGGCCGCCGGCCGCGGACGGCGGGCCGGGGTGCGGACCGTGGCCGGGATCATGACCGGCTTGTGCGTGCACGCCGGGCTGGCGACGGCAGGCCTGGCCGCGATGTTGGCGGCCTGGCCGCAAGCCCTTGACCTGCTGCGGCTTGTCGGTGCCGCCGTGCTGGTCTGGCTTGCCCTGAGGGTGATCAACAGCGCTCGCCGCGGCGGGGACCCCAACGCACTCGAGCATGATCACCTACACCCGTACCGGCGCGGTTTCGTCGTCGATGTCAGCAATCCGAAGGCCCCCATCTTCTTCGGCGCGGTGTTGCCGCAGTTCATCGGCCGCGGACCCGGCATCACCACCGACACGGCAATCCTGGGACTGACCGTCGTGCTGGTCTCGGGTGCGTTCTGGCTCGTCGTCGCTGTCGTCGCGCGCGTGCTGCGCGTCGGTCGTTCGCCGAGGGCCGGCCGTCCCGCCGCCGCCGTCAGCGGCGGCCTACTGCTCGTCGTCGCCGTCGGGCTGGCGGTGCCGACCCTCGGGCACGTCCGCGACTACGCGGCCCGGATGATCTAGCGCGGGATCAGCGGCCGACGGGCTCCAGGAGCCGCTTCGGATGCCGCAGTGCGACCGAGACCGGATCCGTACGACGCCCTGGATGCTTCGGATCCGGGGCGCTGATGACGTCGGCCGGCTCGGCGATGACATCGCAGCTGGGGCAATGCCCGGAGGCTTCCAGGACTGTCCCGCAGATGTGGGTCAGGCTCCGCTCGGACGGTGCTCGGGATTGGCGTACTCCCGGCCCCAGGAGCTCAACGCGACCAGCACCGGGTGCAGGCCGATGCCGACCTCGGTGAGTTCGTATTCGGCGTGCCCGGTCCCGGTGGTCCTGGCGACCAGTCCGCGGTCGACGAGATGGTTGAGCCGCTCGCTCAGAACACCTTTCTGGTCGGCTTCCGGTCAGCCACGTCGGCAGTACTCCCGGCGATCATGAGCACGATCGCCGGTGCGCTCTTCGTGGTCTTCGTGATCAGGGCTGGGGGCTGCTGGTGCTCGCCGCAGGCCAGTTGATCATGATCGGCACGGCGAGTCTGGCGCCGATGGTGATCGGGCTGTTGGTCTCCGGTATCGCAGCCGGCGTGGTGAATGCCGGTCTGGGCCGGGAGACCGCGGCCAGTGCGCCGGCAGGGCGCAGCGGTCTGGGCAGTGGCGTCAACAACACAGCGCGCTATCTCGGCTCGGCGATCGGGGCGACGGTGGCCGCAACCCTGTTGTTGCACGGCGGCCACGATGCCCGGGTGCTGGAGCACGGCTGGAGCTCGGCGGTAGTGGTCTGCTCGCTGGCCGCAGCGGTCGGCGGGGTGCTGGCCCTCGGTCGGCGGGCTGCCGGGCTCGCGCGCTGATCGGACCGCCGTCAGTCGCCCGCCAGCCGCGACAGCGCTTGCGAGACCTGCTCCTCGGCCTCTTCCCTGGCCGAGCGTAGATCATCGCGCTCGCTGCTGAGACGCTCGAGTTCGGCATCGGCGCGGTCGGCCTCGCGCTCGGCCCGTCGGAGTTGATCGCGAAGCTCGGTCAGCCGCTGCGACCGCCGGTCGGCGTCCTCGGCGGCCCGTTGCACCTGCTCCTCGACCCGGGTGAGCTGGACCTCCAACCGGTCCAGGGCCTGCTGCGCTGTTGCGAGTTCGTCGAGTCGCTGCTGGTGCAGTCGCTCGTCGGGGGTGGCTTGATCATCCTCGGGCGCGGTGCCGGGAGCAGGCTCGGGAGGCTCGGCACGCGATTCCGCCGGGGCGAAGATCATCTCCGGTCCGAATCCGCCGTACGACTGCGGCTGGGTCAGCCGTCCGTTGCGGACGACCTCGGCTACGCCGGGATCGGACAGCGCAGCCTGCAGCGTGTCGGTGACCTCACGCAGTGTCGCCTCGGAGGGCCGGTGTCCACGCACCTGGGCGAGTTGGCTGCCCCGCCGGACCAGCGCCGAGATCGCCGTGTTGCGCTGCCGGGACAGCTGACGGAGATCATCACCGGACAGCCGCTGCTGGGCCTGCGCCAGTGCGGCACCGAGATCCAGCAGGCCGGCCAGCTCGTCGTCCGCCTGGAAGGACAGCAGGTTGACGACCCAGGCTGATCGGGTGGGCCGGCGCAGAGCGGTGATCTGTTTGGCCAGCTCCCGATCTCCGGCGGACCGGGCTTCGGCGGCGCGGGCCTTGCGGATCTCGACGAAGTCGTCCGGCGAACCGTCGTACAGCTCGCGGGCGACTTCGTCCAGCTCCATGAGGCCTATTGTTGCTGATCTGCGGCAGCGTCGGCGTCGGGCCGATACTTCACCAGGGCGCAGTTCTTCTTGATCAACTCGCTGCGGACCCTGTTGCCGGATCGCCGGTCGATCACGTCGCGCCAGATCTCGTTGCGCCGGAACCAGTCGTCACCACGTCGTACGAAGTCCTCGTCGCGGGCACAGACCGAGTAGGAGTACGGCAGCGCACGGTCGGCACGGAGGTCTCCTTCCAGGTAACGGGTGCCGACCCGCGTTCGGAGTTGGAAGGTCGCGTCGGTGTCGTTGCGGAACCGCAGATCGACGTAGTTGTAGTAGACCGCACAGCCCACTCCCCAGGGCAGCACCCGCCCGTTGTCCGGGAACGGGTCGAAGGAGTGCTCGGACCGTTCGGTGACGGTGAGCGGGGAGTGCAGCACCATCCAGTGCAGCAGATTCGCCAGCTGGCAGATGCCGCCTCCCGGCCCGGCCTTGGCCTCTCCGTTGTCCAGCAACATGCCGTCCAGGTAGCCTCTGCGGCGACTGGCCCGGCCAACCAGCCGGCAAAAGGAGAATTCCTCACCCGGCCGGAGCAGAATCCCGTCCACCCGCGCGGTGGCGAGTTCGAGATTGCGCACTTTGTTGTGCTGCATCCACATCTCGGAGTCGCCGAGCGTCCGTAACAACAGCGACTTGTGCTGCTTGACCCGGACCGGAAGATCGTCGGTCGCCCGCTGGGTCGCCCACTCGATGCCGGAGCGCTGCCACTGCCAGAGACGCCGCAGCCGCAACAGCTCGACGGCGATCGGATAGAGCACCGGCAGCCGCTCCGTCAGCCGGGTCCCGCGCTCCTGCAGTGCCGGTGGAGTGTCTGGGCCGGATGCTGCACGGGACGGTGTTGCGATGGACATTGTGACCCCCTCTCGTCGATTCGACGGTAGGGACGCCGGGGGTCGCGGACCGGCGCGTCCGACCGACCGCGGCAGGAATTGTCCTGGTCGTGACGCGCCCGAGGGCTGCCTGTGAGAAGTCCCTGTGTGAACCGCCCTGGAACGCCTTCCTACAGTGGAACCATGGCATTGACTGGCGAATACGCACCGAGTCCCGAGAAGTGGGTCCGCGATCAGGTCGAGCTGTACGAGCGGACGGGTGGCCGCGAGGGCTACCTGCTCGCCGGCACGCCGTACCCAGTGGTGATCTTCACGACCCGCGGCAACAAGTCCGGCAAGATCCGCAAGTTCGCGCTGATGCGGGTCGAACACGACGGCAAGTATGCGATGGTCGCCTCCAAGGGCGGAGCTCCGAAACATCCCGTCTGGTACCACAACGTGAAGGCTGATCCGGACGCGGTCACGGTCCAGGACGGCGAGCAGGTCATCGACGGTCACGCCCGTGAGCTGGAGGGCGCGGAGCGCGAGGAGTGGTGGCAGCGCGCGGTCCAGGCGTACCCGCCGTACGCGGAGTACCAGACCAAGACCGACCGGCTGATCCCGGTGTTCCTGATCGAGCCCCGCTGACAACCGACCCGGGCAGCCGACCCGATTCACGGGGCGGCACGAACGGGACGGCCCGCGCGCACTAAATTGACGCCATGACCAATGGCGTACGCAAGGTGGCGGTGCTCGGCGCGGGCATGATCGGCGAGGTTCATCGGCGGGCAGCTGTGCTGGCCGGTGCCGAGGTCGTCGGGGTCCTGGCCTCGACACCGGAGCGCTCCCGGGAAGTGGCGGCGCAGTGGGGCGTTGCGAAGGCGTACGCCGATATCGACGAGGTCGTGGCCGACGATCTTGACGTCGTCCACATCTGTACGCCCAATGCCTCGCACGTGCCCTACGCGGTCGCGGCCCTGGAGGCCGGCAAACACGTGATCTGTGAGAAGCCGCTGGGTGTCAGCCTGGACGACGCCCGGCACGCCGCTGAGGTGGCCGAGCGCACCGGGCTGGTCAACACCATGCCCTTCGCCTACCGCTTCCATCCGATGGCCCGGGAGATGCGGGCGCGTGTGCAGGACGGATCCTTCGGCGCTCCGAATCTGATCCACGGCAGCTATCTGCAGGACTGGCTGCTCGACCCGCGGGCCAGCAGCTGGCGGGTCGATCCGCAGGCCGGCGGCCCGTCGCGGGCCTTCGGCGACATCGGGTCGCACTGGTGTGACCTGGCCGAGTGGGTCACCGGCGAACGGATCGTCGAGGTAGTCGCCGACACCTCGATCGCGATCAAGCAGCGCCCTGCCGCGACGGCAGCCTCCTTCAGCGCGGCTGCCTCGGACGCTCCGCTGGCCGATGTGACCACCGAGGACAGTGCGCTGATCCTGTTCCGGACCGACAGGGGCACCTCAGGCTCCGCGGTGATCAGCCAGTTGTCCGCTGGTCGCAAGAATCGGCTGTGGCTCGAGGTCGACGGCGCTCAGCACAGCGCGGTCTTCGACCAGGAGCATGCGGAGGAGCTCTGGATCGGCGGTGAGGACCAGTCCCTGTTGCTGGTCCGCGATCCCAACCACGGGGGGAGCGAACAGCGCCGGCTGTCCCACCTGCCGGCCGGCCACGCGCAGGGGTACGCGCAGTGCTTCGAGAATTTCGTCGCCGACACCTACGCGGCGATCGACGGAAACACACCCGAAGGGCTGCCGACCTTCGCCGACGGCTTGCGGGCGGCCGAGATCTGCGATGCGATGCTGCGCTCGGCGGAGTCCCGGAAGTGGGAGACGGTCTGAGTTTCGATCTTGACGGCGATGTCGTGATCGCCGCCCGGTCGGTGCTGGGCGGTGTACTCCGGCATGGCCAGGTCGCCGTCCGGATCTGCGAGGTGGAGGCGTACGACGGGCTGACCGACCCGGCTTCCCATGCCTACAACGGAAAAACTGACCGCAATTTCGTGATGTTCGGTCCGGCCGGTCATCTCTACGTCTACTTCACCTACGGCATGCACCATGCCTGCAACGTCTCGGCCGGACCGGTCGGGCACGGCTGCGGGGTGCTGATCCGGGCCGGCCAGGTGGTCTCCGGGATCGAGGTGGCCCGCGAACGGCGGGGGATGAGGATCTCCGATCGTGATCTTGCTCGGGGACCGGGCCGCTTGGCCCAGTCGCTTGCCATCACCCGTGCCGACAACGGCGCCGATCTGCTGGCCTCCGACGAGATCTCGCTGACCCCGCCGGACCAGGCGCCCACCAAGATCAGCAGCGGGCCGCGGGTCGGCATCACCAAGGCGGTTGATCTTCCGTGGCGCTTCTGGCTCACTGACGATCCGTACGTCTCCGCCTTCCGGCCGGGGACGATCAGAGCTCGGTCAGCGAGGAGAACAGCGTCGGAATGAATTCGGCAACCGTGGGATGGATCGGCAACGCGTCCCGTACGGTCTTGTAACCGATCTTGGCCTGCATCGCGAGCCCGATCTGCTGAGCAAGATCGTCTCCGCCCAGCCCGAAGAAGGTGGCGCCGAGGATCTCCTCGGTGTCGGCATCGGCCAACACCCGCATCAGCCCGATGGTCTCGCTGTCCAGCACCGCCCGGCTGACACTCGACATCGGCAATTCGGCCTTCAGCACCCGCCGACCGGAGGCCGCTGCCTCGGCCTGGGTCATGCCGACCCGGCCCAGCGGCGGGTCGGTGAACATCGCGTAGGCCGTGATCCGGCCGTCGACCGTACGCTCCGGGTCCAGCAGTATCTGGCTGTCCTGATAGGCCGTGTGGGTGAAGGCGCCGTGGCCGTTGACATCGCCCAACGCCCAGATGCCCGGTACCGAGGTCGCGAACCGCGAGTCGATCGCCAGGTAGCCCCGATCATCGATCGCCAGACCATGCTCAGCGCCGAGCAGGTCGACATTCGGCCGGCGGCCCGCCGCAACCAGCAGCTGGCTGCCGATCACCGCCGTCCCGTCGTCGCAGAGCACCGCGACGTCCTCACCGGATGCCTCGACCCCCGTTGCTCGGGCCGGCACGATCCGTACGCCCTCGGCGCGGAGGGTGTCGACGACCGCCTCGGCGACATCGTCGTCCTCCCTCGGTGCGACGGGACCGACGATCGTCACCTGGGCACCGAAGCGGGCGAACATCTGGCCGAATTCGCAGCCGATGTAGCTGCCCCCGATGATGATCAACGACTCCGGCAACTCGGTCAGCTGCAGCAACTCCACCTCGGTCAGGTAGTTGACTTGATCAAGACCTGGAATCGGGGGCGCGACTGCGCGGGCCCCGAGATCGAGGTAGATCTCCGGAGCCTGGAGTTCTCGATCGCCGACCGTGACCCGATGCGGGCCGTCCGCCGAGCTGTGCAGTTCTGCCCGGCCGATGATCAACTCCAGATTGTCCACCGACTCCATCCAGTCGCGCAGGCCCGTCACCCAGCTGTCGATCATGGTGTGCATCCGCCGCATCACGGCGCCGAAGTCAACGGTCACGTTGCCGGTGTGCACCCCGAAGTCGGCGGCCCGTCGAGCCCGGTGCGCTGCTGCGGCGCTGGCCCGCAGCGCCTTGGTCGGCCGGCAGCCGTGATTCAGACAGGTACCGCCGACCTGGTCCAGCTCGATCACGGCGACCTTCCGTCCCCGTCCGGCAAGGTCGGCAGCCACTCCCGGGCCGGCCTGGCCGGCCCCGATCACAATGGCATCGAATTGCTCCATGGCACCCAACGTACGCCCGGGCCCAGAGCTGCGTCTTCGTCCCATTGGACCCACCCGTCACGGCGGTCACGTCGGGCTTTCAGTGCTACCGCTGTGAGTCGTAATCTGATGGCATGGGCGTCCAGCTGGGGTTGTGCCTGCTTGCCATTCTGATCATGGCCGGCCTGCCGATCCTGGTCCTGCTCGGTCATGAGTCGGCGATCCGCGGCCTCGAGCGGGTGATCGCGCAACTCGGCGGCCGCCGGATCGAGCAACGGCGCGAACATCACCGCAATGTCCGGGCGCTCAAACACCAGCACGGCACGCCGATCGAACGGTTGAGCGCCGACCTGCGACGGCTGCGGTTCCTGATCCAGCACAGCGAACACCACTCGGCGAGTCAACAGGAGGCGCTGCGCCGGGCCTACGACGCGGTACTGGCCGACACCTGCCGGATGCTGTCGCTCGAGCATGAACTCGACCGGCCGACGGCCGGCCTGGAACGCGATATCGAGCGCGTCCGGATCGAAGCCAATCTGGAATCCCGCGGCATCGTCCTGACACCACCGCGTCGGCACGACCAGAACCACGACCAGAACGCCGACCACTGATCCCTGGGGCGGTTGAAGCGCCCCTGAGCCTGTCGAAGAGTCAGAACATCGGCCGGAACAGGGCGATCAGGCTCGGCAGCAGCACCGCCGTTCCCAACGCCAGGCCGGCCAGCGAGCAGAGCAGGAAGAGCCCGAGCCAGAAGGCGCCCGGCATCGACGTCAGGCGGACCAGCTGCGCCACATCCGAACCATGATCACGACCCTGCCTGCGTTGCATGATCAACTCGATCACCGGCTTCGGTGCCGCGATCAGCAGCACCCAGGTGATCAGGTAGGCGATCGCCGACTGCCAGCCCGGCGTCAGATACCAGCTGATCGCGAACACCCCGCCACCGGCGACCAGCAGCACCAGGAGTCCATAGAAGTTCCTGATCATCAGCAGCATCAGCGAAAGCAGCACGACCACGAGCCAGAGCAGCCCGATACTGCGACCCGCTGCCAGCAGCCACGCCGCCCCGATGCCGGCCAGTGCCGGACCGAGATAACCGACGGCCAGCATCACGACCATGCCCGGTCCGCGCGGCTTGCCGCGGGAGACGGTCAGTCCGGAGGTGTCGGAGTTGAGCCGGATGCCGGAGAGCCGGCGGCCGACCAGGACGGCCGCCACCGCATGCGCGCCCTCGTGGGTGATCGTCACCAGCAACCGGGTGATCGGCCAGCACCGGCGGTAGAGCACCAACACCAGCCCCAGCACCGCGATGGCGCCGACCAGGCCTGGTGCAGGTGCCGGCTGCACCGCCGTCGCACGGTGCCAGATCTTGGTGACCACCTCCACACCGCCAACCCTGCCGCATCGGCCCAAGCCTGTGCTGTGCGCGTCACCAACTCGTCACCGGCAATCAGTAGTGTGGGAGCCATGTCATCTCCGGTCGATCCCACCAGCACCCCGGCCTGGGCCAAGCTCGCCGACCTGCACAAGAACCTCCAGCCGGATCTCCGCGGCTGGTTCGCCGCCGATCCCGATCGGGCGAAGACCTTCAGCCTGACGGCGGGCGAGCTGTTCGTGGATCTGTCCAAGAACCTGATCAACGCCGAGATCAAGCAGGCGCTGGTCGAGCTCGCCGAGCAGGTCGGCCTGCGCGAGCGGACCGAGGCCATGTTCACCGGCGAGCACATCAACGTGACCGAGGATCGGGCCGTGCTGCACACCGCGCTTCGGGCACCGCAGGGCACCTCGCTCGTTGTCGACGGCCAGGATGTGGTCTCCGATGTGCACGAGGTGCTGGCCAAGGTCTACGACTTCGCCACCAAGGTGCGCAGCGGCGCGTGGACCGGCGTCACCGGCAAACGGATCGAGACCGTCGTCAACATCGGCATCGGCGGTTCCGATCTTGGTCCGGTGATGGCGTACGAGGGGTTGTTGCCGTACAAACAGGAGGGTCTGAGCGCGCGGTTCATCTCCAACATCGACCCCACCGATGCGTACGAGAAGACTCATGATCTTGATCCGGAGACGACGCTGTTCATCGTCAGCTCCAAGACCTTCGGCACCCTGGAGACGCTGACCAACGCCCGGCTGGCGCGCAGCTGGCTGCTCGACGGGCTGACGGCGTCCGGCGCGATCTCCGGCGACGAGGACTCCGGCAAGGACGCAGTGGCCAAGCACTTCGTCGCGGTCTCCACCGCGCTGGACAAGGTCGCCGCCTTCGGCATCGATCCGGAGAATGCGTTCGGCTTCTGGGACTGGGTCGGCGGCCGCTACTCGGTCGATTCGGCCATCGGCACCTCATTGGTGGTCGCGATCGGGCCGGAGAATTTCGCCGACTTCCTGGCCGGGTTCCACGCCATCGACGAGCACTTCCGCACCACCCCGATCGAGGACAACGTGCCGGCCCTGATCGGGCTGCTCAATGTCTGGTACAACAACTTCTTCGGCGCCCAGACCCACGCCGTGCTGCCGTACAGCCAGTATCTGCATCGCTTCCCGGCCTACCTGCAGCAGCTGACCATGGAGTCCAACGGCAAGGGTGTTCGCTACGACGGCACCCCGGTGGTGACCGACACCGGCGAGGTCTTCTGGGGCGAACCGGGCACCAACGGCCAGCATGCCTTCTACCAGCTCATCCACCAGGGCACCCGGGTGATCCCGGCCGATTTCATCGCCTTCGCCAACCCGGCCCACCCGCTCACCGACGGCGACAAGGACGTGCACGAGCTCTTCCTGGCCAACTTCTTCGCCCAGACCCGGGCGCTGGCGTTCGGCAAGACAGCCGACGAGGTGCGGTCCGAGGGGACGAAAGAGGGGATCGTCCCGGCCCGGGTCTTCACCGGAAACCGACCGACGAATTCGATCTTCGCGCCGGCCCTGACGCCGTCGGTGCTCGGCCAGTTGATCGCCCTCTACGAGCACATCACCTTCACCGAGGGCACGGTTTGGGGCATCGACAGCTTCGACCAGTGGGGCGTCGAGCTGGGCAAGCAGCTTGCCCAGGAGCTCACCCCGGCCGTCGGCGGTGACGAGGACGCACTGGCCAAGGCCGATTCCTCGACCCAGTCGCTGATCGGCTACTACCGCGCCCACCGCTCCTGACGCCGAGGGGTCAGTAATTCCTTATCTGTGCGCCGTGTCGTTCGGAGGTCCCCACGACACGCCGCGCGGATTGAGGAAAATGTGACCCCTCGCGGTCTTGGGGAGTGGACATCGGGTCTGGGATTTGATATTGCCTACTACTCTGGTGGGCTATGTGGCCAGGTCTCATCGCACTGCTGATCGCGGTGCTGGCGGCGGCAGCGTTCGCGCTCTATCGCCGCCGCGTCGACGGGCGATTCCGTACGACGGCCGCGGCTGTGACGGCTGAAACGTCCCCCGCCGAGCGGCTGACCGAGGGCGATCTCGGGGCGCCGTTGGGCCGTTCGGCCACAGTGGTCCAGTTCTCCAGCGAGTTCTGCGCGCCCTGCCGGGCAGCCGAGAGGGTCATCACCGATGCGGTCGCCGGGCTCGACGGGGTCCGCTACCTGGACATCGATTCCGAAACCAAGCTCGACCTGGTCCGCCGCCTCAACATCTTGAGGACCCCGACCGTCGTGGTCACCGACGACGGCGGTCGGATCGTCGCCCGGACCGCCGGTGTGCCGACCAAACAGTCCCTGCAAGCCGTACTCCCGGCAGGAGCCAGCTGATGAGCACTGAAACCCAACCCGAGGGCCTGTCCGCCCAGCGTGCGGCGGGCTGGATCGACCAACGTGGCCAGCGTTTCGCAGCCGCCATCACCACCGTCGTGCTGGCGGTGGCGCTGGTCCTGCAGAATCCCTGGGTGCTGCTGTTCCAGGCGGTCGTCTTCGCGATCACCGTCGTCGCCGGACCCGCGAAAGGACCGTACGGCTGGATCTTCCGCGCATTGGTGCGGCCCCGGCTGTCGGTCCCGCACGAGTTGGAGGATCCGCGGCCACCGCGTTTCGCCCAGCTGGTCGGCCTGATCTTCAGCATCCTCGGCCTGATCGGCTTCTTCAGCGGGGTCTGGGTGCTCGGCCTGGTCGCCACCGGCTGCGCGGTCGTCGCCGCCCTGTTGAATGCGGTGATCGGCTTCTGCCTGGGCTGCGAGCTCTACCTGCTCGGGCTCCGGGTGCTGCCGTCGCGCAGCTGAGTCAGGGCATCAGGTAGCGCCTGCACCGATCCGTCGGCGGTCTCGTACGACACCAGCAGCCGTCCGCCGTGCCGCGGACATGCTCCACAAGCCGGGCGGGCAGCTGATCACCACCGATTGATCACGTTGGAACCACAAGATCAAACTCCGCAGCCCTCTGCCCGCCCGTCTGCCCCTGAGCCCGCCGATGACCCCTGAGCCGGTCGAAGGGTCAGTCCTCGCCCTCGCCGCCGGACTCGTCCGTGTCATCGGATCCGACATTCGGACCCTGGGAGCGGAGCTTGTCGACCTCGGCCATCGCCGCACGCAGGTCGGTGAGCCAGGTCTCGGTGTGTTCGCCGACCAGCTTGACTGCCCACGACAGTGCCTCGGAACGAGACCGGGCCACGCCGGCATCGACCAGCGTGTCGAGTACCCGGCGCTCCGGCTGCCGCAGCCGGGTCATCACCGGTACGGAGACGTTGGTGAAGAGATCCTCGGCGTCGCCCGCCGCAGCGCCCCAGGAGACCTTGCGCCCGTAACGGGACTGGGCCTCCTCGGCGATCTGCATCCGGGTGTCGCGGCTCTCGGACCGGAACCGGCTGATCCGGCCCTCGGCCTCGGCGCCGGTCAGTTGGTCGGTATCGGCCAGGGTGCCGACGACAACGATCTCCTCACGGTCGACGGTCACGTCCACCGTAGAGAACCAGTCCGCCGGCAGCCGGCCACTGAACCAGTCGGTGGCATCATCGGCGGGCGGCAGATCGCTCTGCTGCCAACCGCCCGGCCGACCGAAGCCGCGTGGTCCGCGACGGCGTCCGCCTCGTCCCCACGGCACATTGGCCGGGTCGCTGAGAAACTCGCGGAGGGCTTCGGGGCCCCCTTCGAAGAACGGAGGCCCGGGATGGCCCGGGTGTCCGCCTCGGTGCCGGCGCCGCTCCGGGCCCGGCTCGTCGTTGTTGTCGAAGTCATCGCGGCGCCTGCCACGACCTCCGCCACGGCCGTCCGGGCCGCGCCGTCCGGGCCCTGGTCGACCAGGGTTGGGGCCGAAGCCTCCCGGGAAATCACTGTTACGCATCATGCCCTCCTTCCTCCGTACGGCATGTACGTAATTACATGATTACACAGTTACAAGGTAATCGGAACCCGGAGTGAACCCTGGTCCGGCCGAGGCTGCTGCTCTCATCGTGCGTTTCCCTGCCAGCGTCGGGTTGCGGCGGCCCGCAAGGCACTTTCCGCGTCCGCTTTCCGACCCGCGACGGAATCCGCGCGCCGCTGCCGTCCCAACACCGACCCTCATGCCGGCTTCAGTCGGCGGTGAGCGGGGCGACCCTGTCCGGGAGCCGTGCCGACCCCTCCTGCATCGGGCGACGCTTCGTCGCCAGGTCGTAGACCGTCTTCACGCAGGCCAACTGATCGCGGATCAGTCCTTTCGTCCAGGCGATCCGCCGCACGCGTACGGACGTGTCGCCGACCCCGACCGCATCCAACCCGACGGCCCGGGCTGTGGCAACGGCGCGCGGCAGGTGGTAGCTCTGCGTGATCATGGTCGCCGCAACCGCCCCGTAGACATCCCGAGCCCTGACAACCGTGTCGTAGGTGTCGAAACCGTACGGATCGACGATGATCCTGTTCGCCGGCACACCATGATCAACGAGGTAGTCCCGCATGGCGGCGGTCTCGTCGTAGAACTCCGCATCATGATCACCGGACACCAGGATCGAGTCGATCTTCTTGCGTCGCAGGAGTTCCAGGCCGAGATCGAGACGGCCGCGCAGGAAACTGGACGGTGTGCCATCGGCGTAGGTCAAGGCACCGAAGACGATTCCGACCGGGGTCCCGGGCACCCTGTCAACGGGGTAGATGTGTCCGCTTGCGAGGCGGCGGATGTAAAGGACCGACGGGACGGCCGGTGCAACCCCGGCACCGGCCGCCAGCAACCCGACTAGCCCGACCCGGGGGATTCGGCCGGACCGCCGATGATGCTTGCGGACCCGGTGTCGAGGCATAGCTCAATGGTAGGTCGGTACTGGTCGGGCCGATACGGTGAAGTTGTGCCAGAGGGTGACATCGTGTGGCGTACCTGCCAGTTGCTGGATGCGTCGCTGGCAGGAAAGCCGCTGACCCGTTGTGAGTTCCGGGTGCCCACGCTGGCGACGGTCGACCTGACCGGGATCAGCGTCACCGAGGTGGTGTCCCGCGGCAAGCACCTGCTGGCGCGGTTCGACAACGACCTGACATTGCACAGCCATATGCAGATGGACGGCGCCTGGCGGGTCTTCGCTGACGGGCGGCGCTGGTCGGGCGGCCCGACGTACGAGATCCGCGCGATCCTCGGGGTGACCGGCAGCGCGGCGGTGGGATACCGGTTGCCGGTACTGGAGTTGATCAAGACCGCTCGCGAGCCAGAGGTCGTCGGACATCTCGGACCCGACCTGCTCGGTCCGGACTGGGACCTGGCCGAGGCCGTACGACGGCTCCGTTCCCAACCGGACCGTACGATCGGCGAAGCGCTGCTGGACCAGCGCAACCTGGCCGGGATCGGCACCGTCTACCGTGCCGAGATCCTTTTCCTCCAAGGAATCAATCCCCGCAAACCGGTCGGCGACGTCCGTGATCTTGGACGGCTCTGCGACCGGGTGCGACAGATCATGATCAGGAACCGCACCGGATTCGAGCAGAACACCACCGGTGATCCCCGGCCCGGCCGCAGTCATTGGGTCTACGGCCGGTCCGGTCGGGAATGTCGCCGGTGTGGAACGCCGATCAGGGTCGAGGAGTTCGGGCCGCAGGGCCAGGAACGGCTCAGCTACTGGTGCCCGCACTGCCAACCGGGATGATCAGCCGAAGATGTCGGGATTCCCGCCGGTCCGGTTGCCGGCATCCAGAGCATCGATCGCGGCGAGGTCGTCGGTGGTGAGCTCGAAGTCGAAGACGTCGAAATTCTCCTCGATCCGCGAGGGTGTTACCGACTTCGGGAAGACGATGTAGCCCTTCTGCAGGTGCCAGCGGATGATCACCTGGGCCGGGGTCTTGCCGGTCGCCGCGGCGATCCGGGCCACCGTGTCATTGCCGAGGTCCGCGCCGAGTCCAAGCGGGCTCCAGGACTCCACCTTGATGCCGTGCTTGAGGCTGCCGTCGACGGCCGCCTGGTTGGCGAAGGTCGGGTGCAGCTCGATCTGGTTCACGGCCGGGACCACGCCGCCGTCGGCGACCACCGCGTCCAGGTGGGCCGGCTGGAAGTTGGAGACGCCGATGGACTTGGCCAATCCGGACTCGAGTGCGTCCTGCATTCCGCGCCAGGTCTCGACGAAATCGCCCTTGGTCGGCGTCGGCCAGTGGATCAGGTAGAGATCCACGTAATCCATGCCGAGCTTCTCCAGGCTGATCTTGAGCTCGTCGACAGCATCGGTCCGGGAATGCTTGCCATTGGCGAGCTTGGTGGTCACCCAGACGTCATGGCGGGACAGCCCGGAAGCGGTGAAGGCGTCACCGACGCCCTTCTCGTTCTGGTATCCCTGCGCGGTGTCGATGTGCCGGTAGCCGACCTCGAGGGCCTTGGCGACGGTCGCCTCGATGTCGTCGTTGGACACCTGCCAGACGCCGATGCCGAGCTGCGGGATCGCTCGCCCGTCGTTCAGCGTGACGGTAGGTACCTGTGCCATGAAATGTGCTCCTTGGTTCGGACGGAGTTGGTTGAACGATCTGTCCCGGGCTTGGCGCCCCACCGTAGCCGAGTCGGCGTACGCATCCGGCTTCCGGCCCGCAGAGCGAGTTCTTGCACGAGTTGACCCTTCTCGCCTGCAATGGCCGGGTCCCGCGGCAGCTGCCGTTGGTGCGGGATCGAGCACGGCGCACTCGGCCGAGCAATTCGTGCGGGACGTGCTCGCCGGCCCAGTGGCGGCGAGGAAAACCCGATCGCGGACGGATGAGATAATCGAGGAATCATGTCCTCGCTTCCTCAGACGCTCAGCGCTCGGCTCCAGGCCGTTGCCGGGATCGATCCCGAGCTGCGCCCCGCGACCAAGCCACAGTTCGGCCACTTCCAGTCCAACGTCGCCCTGCGCCTGGCCAAGCAGGAGGGCAAACCGCCGCGCGAGGTTGCTCAACAGATCGTCGACCAGCTGGATCTGGATGACATCGCCGAGCCGCCGGAGCTGGCAGGCCCGGGCTTCATCAACCTGCGATTGAAGGCCGAGACCCTGGCAACGGCAGCATCGGAGCAGCTGGCCGATCAGCGGATCGGCCTGCCTATCGCCGAGCATCCGCAGATCGTGGTGATCGACTACCCGTCGCCGAATGTCGCCAAGCAGATGCATGTCGGCCACCTGCGGACCTCGATCATCGGCGACTGCTTCAACCGGGTACTGACCTCACTCGGGCACACGGTCATCCCGCAGGACCACATCGGCGACTGGGGGACCCAGTTCGGGCTGCTGGTCGAGGAGATCCTGGACGCCGGGATCGATGCCGGCAGCCTCGACTTGGTGGCCGCGGAGGACCTGTACAGGCGGGCCAACGAGCACTTCAAGGCCGACCCGGCCTTCGCCGCTCGCGCCCGGAGCCGGGTGGTGAAGCTGCAGTCGGGTGATGCGGAGACGCTGAAGATCTGGCGCCAGTTGATCGACATCTCGACTGCGGCGTTCCGGAAGATCTACGCGCGGCTCGGGCTGCGCGTCACCGAGGAGAACCTGGCGGGTGAGTCGAGTTACAACGACGACTTGGAGAAGGTGGTCTCCGAGCTCGAGGGTAACGGGACCGCCGTGATCGATCAGGGTGCTTTGTGCGTCTTCGTCGAGGGATTCAACTCGCCCATGATCATCCGGAAGTCGGACGGCGGGTACGGGTATTCGACGACTGATCTGGCCGCGATCCGCCGGCGGGTGCGGGAGTTGCACGCCAACCGGATCATCTATGTCGTCGGTGCCGAACAGGGATTCCACTTCGACCAGGTCTTCGCCGTCGCTCGCAAGGCCGGCTACCTGCCGGACGGGGTCGAGGCGCGGCACGTCGCGTACGGACTGATCCTGGGCAACGACGGCAAGCGGCTGCGGACCCGCTCCGGTTCGACCATGAAGCTCGTCGACCTGCTGGACGCCGCCGAGGCCAAGGCGGCGCCCGCGGTCGCGATGGCGGCGATCAAGTACGCCGACCTGTCCAGCGGGCTCAACAAGGACTACGTCTTCGACATCGACCGGATGGTCGCCACCACCGGGAACACCGGGCCCTATCTGCAGTACGCCCATGCGCGGACCCACCAGGTGCTGCGCAAGGCGGAGGCCGAAGGTATCGCGGTCCCGGACAAGATCACCGTCCTGGACGAGCCGGCCGAGCAGAGCCTTGCCCTGCTGCTGCCGCGCTTCGGGGAGATCGTCGAGGAGGTCGCGCAGACTCTGCAGCCGCATCGGCTCTGCGGTTACCTGCACGACGTCGCGGTCGCGTACTCGACCTTCTACGAGCAGTGCCCGGTGCTCAAGTCCGAGGGCGAGGTACGAGCCTCCCGGCTGGCGCTGTGCCTGGCCACCCAGCGAGTGCTCGCGAAGGGGCTCGACCTGCTCGGCATCCAGGCTCCCGACCGAATGTGATCAATCGCCGCCGTTCGGATCGACGGCGGCGTGCACCAGCGGCTCGGACCGGTGGGTGGCGTAGTCGTTGGCCAGCCAGGCCGCGCCGACGATGCCGGCCTGGTTCTGCAGCTTCGCCGGGATGATCTCGGCATTCAGCTTCAGCAGCGGCAGGAACTTGTCGGCTTTGCGGCTGACACCACCGCCGACCACGATCAGATCCGGCCAGATCAGTGCCTCGATGGTCTCGTAGTAGCGCTGCAGGCTCTTGTGCGCCCAATCCTTGTACGACAGGCCCTTGTCTTCCTTGTACTTGGCTGACGCGCGCTTCTCGGCATCGTGACCGTCGATCTCGATGTGGCCGAATTCGGTGTTGGGGACCAGCACCCCGTGATGGATCAGCGCGCTGCCGATGCCGGTGCCCAGGGTCGTCAGCAGCACCAGACCCGGATGGTCCTTGGCGGCGCCGTACTTGACCTCGGCCACGCCGGCGGCATCCGCGTCGTTGACCAGCACCACGTCGCGGCCGATGACGTCCTCGAAGGTCTTCTCGGCCGGGTGGTTGATCCATGACTTGTCGATGTTGGCCGCCGAGCGGGTCACGCCGTGGGTCACGACCGCCGGGATGGTGATGCCGACCGGCCCGTCGCCGATCTGATCGGCGAATTCGTTGACCACCTGGAGGACGACCTTGGCGATCTTCTCCGGGGTGGACTCGGCCGGCGTCTCGAAGCGGACCCGCTCCGCCGCCAGTTCTCCGGTCGCCAGGTCGACGGGTGCGCCCTTGATGCCGCTGCCGCCGATATCGATGCCCAGAACCGGGCGACCCGACTCTGAAGGCGTCTGAGAAGGCGATTCTGAAGGCGATTCTGAAGGCGTCGTCGATGGCGTTGCTGCGGATCCCTCATCGGTCATGGGGGCAGCCTAATGGTCCAGGGTGGCCGACCGGTGCCGGAGTGCGACCGGGGCCGCTCATCGCTCCAACGCCGCGACCGAATGCGGATAGACCGCCGGGTCGGCGGCGTAGTAGATCGCGTAATAGCGCCGGTAGACGTCCAGCCAGTAGTCGATATCGGGTTCGGCGTTGCCGTAGAGGGCGATTGCCTGCTGGTGCACGAAAGCTTGGTCCTCGGCGACCTCGGGATAGTCCTCCAGTCCCATCAGTGAGACCGCCCCGGCGATGTCCATCAGCGGATCCGCGGCCAGCGTGTGCGGGCTGAAGTCGCCGACGCCGGTGATCACCGCCGAGCCGTCGGCGGCGATGTCGACGAAGACGTTGCCCGGGTAGTAGTCGCCGTGCACGACCGCCGGTCGGCACCGTCGCTGCCGCACCTCCTCGATCACCCGCTCCACGGCTGCGGCCGGCAGGTCCTTCTGCAGCCATTGTTGGGTCTGGCGGACCGCCGTGCGGAGTTGGTCCTCCAGCAGCGATCCCAGCGTGGGGAACCGGCGGGGATCGGTCCCGAAGAGCCGCCCGAAATCTTGGGCCGGCAGCGGCAGCAGCCGGATCCTGCCTGCCACCTGGAGGTATCGGAACAGGGCAGTACGGCGCTGGTCGCGCGCCGCCGTCGGCAGCCAGGCCGACAGCGAGGTGCCAGGGATCCGCCGGTCGATTGTGTAGGTCCGGCCGAAGAGCTCGCCGGATTCGACGATCAGTGGCGTACGGAAGCCGAGGTCGTACTGGCCGAACGCGTCGTAGGCCGAGCGCAGTTGCTGCACGAGATCCGTCGCCCCACCATGATCACCCTGATGATCACCCTGATGATCACCTTTGTAGATCCGGAGCACCTGATCATCGCCGCGCGGATAGACCGTGGACTCGCCACCGGCGCCCAGCGGCGTGACACCGACCAGGCCGAAGCGTTCGAGCACCGGAATGTCGCCGGGCCCCGGTGGCAGCCGACGGCGAGCGGCCCGGGCCCGGTCCAGCTCGCTCAGCGCGAGCGTCCGGGCCGCGGCGGGATCGAGATGGTTGGCCACCAGCGTAACCGGGCCGCGCGGGGTGTCCACGTGCACGCTGGCCAGCTGCAGCCAGCGTTGCAGCGGACCGCGGGTGATCCGTACCGACTGCACCTTGGCGTGCGGCACCAGATCCGTGGTGCGGTCGATCCACCCGTGCCGGCTGGCGATCACCGAATCGTTCCAGCCCCAGCGCAGGGTCCAGCCGTCGAACCAGCGGATCACCTGCGCCCGCCGCGGCGACGGGTGCAACTCCAGTCGATCAAGGTCGAGACCCGGCAGCACCCGGCTGAGCGCGGTGCGGACCTGGGCGGCATCGGCGATCGGCAACAGGATGCTGGAGACGTCGCTGCGGTTCTCGTTGCGATTGCTCGCCGTGCCGTAGCCGAGCACATCGATGTCAACCCGTGACCAGCCGAACCGCCGCCACAGGATCGGCTGCGAGATTCGTACGCCCTGGATCCGGTCCAGTGGCAGCGACTGGCTGGTCAGATTCGTCAGGCCCCGGGTGATTCTCAAGCCTCGCGACGATTCCGCCAGGGTGTAGTTGAACTGGCTGGCCACCCGGCGGCTGACCAGACCGAAGGCGGCGAAGATCATCGGGATGAGTGCGGCCAGTCCGACGACCGGTTGGCCGATGACGGCACCGACAGCGAACAGCACGATCCAGACCAGCAGCGTCCATCCGAATTCAGTGGAGAGTACGAATCCGCCGATCAACCGTCCCGGTCCGATCTTGACCAACGGATGCTCGGATTCGCTGAGATCGGTGAGCGCACTGGCCTGGGGCAGCGTTGAGGAGGCGGCGCGGGTGACCCGGTCACCGTGGGCACGGGCCAGCAGATAGTCGCGGATCTGGGTGCCCTCACGCCGGCTGAGGTAGCGCAGGACGGTTCTGCTGTCGCCGGCCCCGGCTTCGATCCGCAGTTCCACCAGGCCGAAGATCCGCGCCGCCAGCGGCTGCACGATATCAACCGACTGGATCCGCTCGAAGGCGATCCGCCGCGACCGTTTGGCCAGCCAGCCGGTCTCGATCCGCAACTCTTCATCGTCGATCACGAAGCGGGTGAAATACCAGGACATGAAGCCGGCGCCGGCGGCCAGCACGACGATGCCGAAGATGATCAACAGCAACCAGGCGATACCCAGCCGAAGCAGGTTCTTGACAGGAGATTCTCCGGAGCCGTCGGGAACCAGCTGTCGCCCGACGCCGAAGATGATCACCAGCAGCACGATCCAGCCCCGGATCAGCGGTGTCAGCGGATGCGGTCGGGCCGTCTCCTTGACCGGTCGGCCGCCGAGCGGCTGGGGGTCCTCCGGACGGCTCGGGGTCGGCGATGCAGTCGGGAACGTCATAGCCCGGAGGCCCTGGCCTCACCCAGCTCGCTGAGCCGATCCCGCAACCGGGCCGCCTCGTCGGGCAGCAGGCCCGGGATCGCGGCGTCGGTGGACGCACTCGCGGTGACGAGCTGGACAGTCGCCAGTCCGTACCAGCGCTGCAGCGGGGTGCTGCGGACCTCGACCAGCTGCATCCGGCCGTACGGGACGGTGATCATGGTTCGGAACAGCACGCCGTGGGTGAGGTAGAGATCCTCCTGGCGTTCCAGATAGCCCCAGGACTGCCAGTTGCGGCCGACGACGATCCAACGGGCGATCAGGATCGCCAGTCCGACCAGCACGATCACCACGGCCAGCCACCACACTCCGGCGAGCAGCCCGACCAGCAGCGCGCCGGCCAGGAAGATCACTCCGATGCCGATCACCGAGGTGAGCCGGCGCATCGAGCGGTAGTTCGGGGAGAGGCGTCGCCAGGGATCGCCGGGTGAGGCGAACAAGGAATCCACCGCAGCTGCCGTCGGCCGGGAGGTCCCTGGTGCAGGCATTGTGGGGTCCGGGTTCATCGTTTGAAGCGCTTGGTGCTGCCCTTGACGCTGACCCCGCCGAACAATGCCACGCCCTTGATCACCAGAATCGGTGCGCCCGGTGCATGGTCGCCGACCTTGGAGATGTCAGTGCCGCCGAAGATGCCCATCACCTGGTCGTGCACCTCGATGCCTTCGGGCACCTTGATCTCCATCCCGCCGAAGCACCAGAAGCCGGAGATCTCGGTCACCGGGCTCTCGAAGGTTGCCTCCCGCATGTCCAGGTCCTGGCCGCCGAAGAGCGCGTACGCCTCGATCTTGCGCCGGACCCGCCACTTGCCCTTGCGGCTGGTGCCGCCGAAGACGGCGACCATCCGGTCCGGCTCGGGGTTGGGGCTGGTGGTGTCGAGGAGGGCGGAACTCTGCGGATTGGTGCTGGGTGCCGGCGCCGGCGCCGCACCGGTGTAGACGAGGTCCTGGGTGAGCGGGATGAGCTCCTCGAAGGTCTTGGCCGCCATCACCTGGCCCAGCCGCTCGTCGTGCTCCTCGCGGGTCAGCCGGCCCTCCGCGTATGCGGTGCTCAACACATTCGCGACCTGGTCGCGATCGGCGTCGGACGCGCGCAGGGCTCCGGACTGCGATCCCCACCGGGGTGCCGGTGGCCGGGATTCGGGCTGGGACGTGGTCACCCTCCCAAACTAGTGCCAGCCGGCGCTCCAGGCGAGGAGTTGCCGACGGGGCTGGGGTGTAGATCAGGTCGATCCCCGAGTCGTCAGGACGGATCCTCGTCGCGAGCCGACCGCGGCCGGCCACGCCGCGGTGACGGGCCGGCGTTCTTCGGCATCCGGCCCGCCTCGGTCAGCGCGCGCCGCAGCAGCATGTCGATCTGGGCGTTCACACTCCGGAACTCCGAATCGGCCCAGCGCATCAGCGCATCGTGGATTGCCGGGTCGAGCCGAAGCAGGACCTGGCGCCGGTCCTGGCGTCGTTCGCGCGGGTTATCGCTCAACGGGCCCCGCCTCAGGTGTAGAGGGTCCCGGCGTTGACTACCGGCGACGGTGGTTGGTCGCCACAGAGTACGACCATCAGGTTGCTGACCATGCTGGCCTTCCGTTCCTCGTCGAGTTCGACGACCTCGTGCTCGGTGAGCCGGGCCAGGGCGAGCTCGACCATGCTGACCGCGCCCTCGACGATCCGGCCGCGGGCCGAGACGACCGCGCTGGCCTGCTGGCGGCGCAGCATCGCCTGGGCGATCTCCTGGGCGTAGGCGAGGTGGGAGATCCGCACCTCGATGATCTCGACGCCGGCCACCGCGACCCGCTCGGCGACCTCACGGGCCAGTTGCGCCGCCACATCGTCGGTCGATCCGCGCAACGAGGTGCCGACCTCGTCCGACTCGTCGGTGTAGGTCTCGTACGGATAGCTGTTGGCCACGTGCCGAAGTGCGGATTCGGACTGCACCCGGACGAAGTCGTCGTAGCTGTCGACCGCATAGAGCGCCTTCGCACTGTCGGTGACCTGCCAGACCACGATCGCGGCGATCTCGATCGGATTGCCTCCTGCGTCGTTGACCTTGAGCCGGCCGGTCTCGAAGTTGCGGACCCGGACGCTGATCTTGCGTCGGTTCGTCAGCGGCAGCACGCTGACGAAGCCGGCCTTCTGGACCGAGCCGACGTAGCTGCCGAAGAACTGCACCGCGGCCATCTGGCCCGGAGCGACGACGACGAACGTCGTGCAGACCAGCACCAGGATGACGGCCGGGATCCAGAGCAAACCCCCGCCGACGCCATTGCTGATCAGATACCACCCGACGGCGATGCACAGGGCGCCCACCAGCACGCCGAGCCAGCCGTTCACGGCGAAGGTGGGGTGTTGGCTCACGCTGACTCGTGCGCCCTGGTGGCCGACCGGCTGTGCGGTCTCGTTCATGGCCACTCCTTTCAGAAAGTGATAGCTAATTTGTATCACTTTTCTGAGGTCGTGGCAGGGGTTGCAGGAAAATCTGTGTAGACTTCGAGGCCGCGGTCGAGTGCTGCGCGCGGGTGTAGTTCATCGGTAGAACGTGACCTTCCCAAGGTCGAGAGGCGGGTTCGACTCCCGTCACCCGCTCCGGAGCGTCAGCCGACCACACCCGCATCGGCTACCGAGATCTGCACCAGCTGCAGGTGGTGCGGATCTCGGGTACTGGTGCGGATCAGCGGAGCGTGAGGCGGAAGAGCCGCGCGGACACCCCGGCAGCGGCCGTCAGTTCGAGTCCGGAACCTGAGAGTTCCGCATGCCAGTCGCTGCCGACACCCGGTGCCGGATAGAGCTGCTCGACCGCGGTCGCTTCGCCGGTCAACCCACCAAGATCAAGTCGTACGCTCTCGGGCGCGTCCGCCTGCCGCCAACAGATCACGTACGCAACCTCGCCGGCATCCAGCGCGACCGTGGTCCACGGGTCATCCCAGCTGGGCAGGCCGGTCGGGAAGCGCGGCGTCGATCGTACGAGATCGCCCCGGATCTCTTTGTGCACGGCGATTCCCACCGCCACCAGCTGCCGCTGCTGCGGGGTCATCCGGTCCAGATGGCCGGACTGGTAGAGCCGTCCGGCCAGACCCGTACACATCGTGAAGACGATCTCCTCGTCGGTCATCTCCGGCTGGGCGTAGGCCCAGTTGCCGGCCTGCTCGGGCAGGATGTGCACCAGAGCGCCCACCGCGATCGCGGGGTAGAGCCGCGGGTCCTCCTGGTCGGAGGTGGATTGCAGCGCCAGCCGGGACAGCATCGCGAAATCCGACCGCATGGCGCCGGAACCACAGTTCTCGATCACCAGGTCTGGGTGCCGGTCCAGCAGCGCGTCCAGCCAGGCCAACAAGGCGCGGTTGTGCTCCAGCAGCCCGTGACCGACCGATGGGGTGTCCAGGTCGGTCCCCGGGCCCGGTGTCACGTTGTAGTCGAATTTGAAGAAACCGACACCAAGATCGTTGATCAAGCGGTCGACGGCGGCATTGAGATGATCAACTGCGGCCGGGCTCCGCAGGTCGAGCAGGTAGCGGTCCCGCTCGGTGATCCGTACGCCGCCGCGTTGCAGGAAAGCCGAGTCAGGCAGCGATCGCGCGGCGTTGCTGGTGATCCCGACGACCTCGGGCTCCATCCAAACGCCGGGTACCATGCCCCGATCCCGGATGTGGTCGAGGATGAACGTGAGGCCGCGGGGGAAGCGTACGGTGGACGGCTCCCAGTCGCCGACGCTGGCCCACCAGCCGGCCGTGTCGTCGTACCAGCCGGCGTCGATGCAGAAGTATTCGCTGCCGACCTCTGCTGCGGCGTCGATCAGCGGCAGCAGTTTGTCCTCACTCGGGTCGCCGATCAGCGTGTTCATGTAGTCGTTGAAGATCACCGGCAGCGTGCTGTTCTGCCGATGATCCCGACGAGCGGCGCGGCGATGGTCGGCCAGCCGGCCGAAGGCGTCATCGAAGGAGTCGGCGACCGCGATCGTCACCGGGACCGTCGTGAAGCTGTGCTCGGCATCGACGACGAAGGACCAATGGTGCCGGGCATCCGTCGGGCCGAGCAGTGCCAGATAACCGCCGTGGCCGTGGGCGTTGCGCAGCTCGCCGACCTCGGCCAGCCAGCCGCCGTTGTGCTCGATCTGCCAAGCCAGGGTGCGGCCGGTTGCCTGGTCGCGTACGGCGCCGGCCGGGTTGACCGCGCCCGAGCTCCAGGTGCCGATCGACGAGATGGCCACCGCATCGCGGATCAGCTCGCCCCGGGCGGATGCGTCGATCCGCGCCAATCCCCGGGCCCGCAACGGCTGTGAGCCCCAGCGGTTTTCGGCCGCCCATGACGACTTCGCCGACCACACGTCGAGGTTGTTGAGATCGGGGCTGATCACGACGTCGGCAGCAAAGCTCGTCACCGCCCACAGGGTGACCGGGGCGGCTCCGTCGAGAGCCGACACCGAGGTCTGGGAGCGTACGGCCGCAACCCCGGGGAGACTGCTGAGGGTGCTCATCACCTGCAGTCCGGAAGCCGGATCGGCCTGGGTGATCGTCAGCCTGTCGGCATCGACCGTGTGCGAGACGTAGCGCAACTGCTCGCCGACCCGGGTGCCCGAGTGCCGGGCAGAGGTCCCCCAGGTCTGGTTGCCCCAGCGCGGGGTGAGGATCTCGACCAGCGGCTGACCCGGACGGCCCGTGACCGGGGAGGCCTGTGCGCCATCGGCGTCGCGGATATCGACCAGCCGGATCGGGCCGTCGTCACCGCCCTGGAAATCCAGAACCGAACTGCCGTTGTCCCAGCTGATCGCGACCACGGCGACAAACCTAGGACAGCCCCGGCGCCGACACTCCGGGGGCCCCGGGTTCAACTCCGGCACAGAAAGGCGTATGTTCACGACTGGCAGTTAGCGCACGGTCGGTCGCTAAACTGCCTGGCCCCGGGCGGAGAAGCTTGTCCGGGCCAGAACGGCGCACCACAGAACGGACGGGAGTCGATCTCCATGCATCTGCTCGTCAAGGGAACCAGCGGTCGGCTGACCGGTGAAGCACTCGTGCCGAACTCCAAATACCACGCACACCGTGCCCTCATTCTCGCTTCGCTGGCGCCGGGGGTCAGCCGGATCACCGGACTCTCCGACGCGCGCCACGTCCAGTACACCGTCGGCCTGCTCCGCGGCCTGGGCGTCAAGATCGAGATCGAGGGCGACACCTTCATCGTGCACGGCCTCGGCGGGACCTACCGGCCGGCCAAGGACAGCGTCTCCGCCGGCAGCTCCGGCACCACGCTCTATTTCATGATCGGCCTGGCGGCGCTGTCGGAGAAGGACGTCGTCGTCACCGGCCAGAAATACTTCCAGCGTCGGCCCGTCGGCCCACTGCTCCGCTCACTCGAACAGATGGGCGTGGAGCTCGAGTCGGCCAATGACTGCCCGCCGATCAGCGTCAAGGCCAAGCGTCCCGCCGGCGGCCACGTCACCATCGCCGGCACGCTGTCGCAATGGATCTCCGGTCTGATCCTGCTGGCGCCCTTCGCCACCGGCAAGACCGTGATCGAGGTCCAGGGTGAGCTCAACGAGCAGCCCTACATCGAGCTGACCGTCGAGATGATGAAGCAGTTCGGCCTCAAGGTCAGCTTCTCCCCGGACTGGCGCCGGTTCGAGATCGAGCCCAACCAGCAGGCGACCACCTGCGATCTGGTGATGCCGCCGGACATCGGCTCCGCGGCTTTCGGCATCGCCGCTGCGGCGCTGCACCCCTCTGACATCCTGCTGCGCGGGATGAACCAGCTCTCCGGAGGCCCGGCCGACCACCCCGAGGTGCACTTCCTCGACATCGCCCGCGAGATGGGCGTGCCGATGGAGCTGACCGACGAGGGCGTACGGATCAGCCACGACGGCATCCGGTTGAAGCCGGCCGCTATCGACTGCCGTGGTATCCCGGACATGCTGCCGATCTTGTCCGTGATGGGGTCTTTCGCCGACGGCGAGACCACCTTCAGCAACATCGCCCACGTCCGGTTGAAGGAATCCGACCGGGTCTCGGCGATGCTGCAGCTGAACCAGATGGGCGGCAATCTCGATCTTGACGGTGACGTCCTGCGGGTCCGCGGCATTGATCAGCTGCACGGTGCGAAGTTGTCGTCCTTCAACGATCACCGGGTGCTGATGTCGCTGGCGATCGCCGCGTCCACGGCGACCGGCGAGTCTACGCTGACCTATCCGAACGCGTACCGGATCTCCTATCCCACCTACCTCGAGGCGATGAACGGTTTCGGCATTCCGATGACCGTGGAGGGTGGCACGCCCAGCCGCGCGACCCGCGGACATCGCAAACTGCCCAAGGAAGCCGAGCATCCCGATCTTGCTGCACAGCTGACACTGTCGGACTGGTTGACCCGCTGGGCGACCGAACGTCCGGACGACGTCGCCGTGATCGACGCCCGGCCGCGCGCCACCAACAAGATCACCTGGGGTGAGCTCGACCAACAGGTCAACCAGGTCGCCTCACAGCTGATCAGACTCGGCGTACAGCCGGGCGAACCGGTCGCGCTGCAGTTGCCGAACTGGACCGAATTCGTGATCATCGCGTTGGCGACGATGCGGATCGGCGCGGTGTGCTGCCCGCTGATGCCGATCTTCCGGCAGCGTGAGATCGCCTTCATGTTGCGGCGGGCCAAGGCCCGGGTGCTGTTCGTGCCCGACACCTTCCGCGGTCGCGCTCATGCCGAGGAGATCGCCGGCATCGTCAACGGCGACTACGGTGACGTGCCCGAAGACCTCCGGCATGTGGTGGTGTTGCCGGGCGATGTGCAGATCGGCGCCGACTGGTCCCCGGGCGACGTGTCCTGGCACGACTGGAGCGACCTGCTCACCGGCGACGTTGACACCCAGGCACTTGCCGACCGGAAGCCGACGCCGGACCAGACCGCTCAGTTGCTCTTCACATCCGGTACCACCGGCGAACCCAAGGGCTCCCTGATGACCGGCGGCACGCTGTCCCGGGCGGCCTCCATGGAGATCCGTCATCTCGGACTCGACGCCTCGGACGCGGTCTACATCCCCAGCCCGCTGGCCCACCAGACCGGCTTCCTGTACGGGATGTGGGTCGCGATGACGCTCGGCGTGCCCGAGATCATCCAGGCCGTCTGGGACCCGCGGCGGGCGCTGCAGGCGCTGCGCGAGGGTGAAGGAACTTTCGTCCAGGCTGCGACGCCGTTCCTGGCCGACCTGGTCAAGGCGGTGGAGAACGGCGAGGAGGCTCCGGGCAAGCTGCGGATCTTCGTCGCCACCGGTGCTGCCGTGCCGCGCGGTCTCGCCGAGCGGGCCACCCGAGTGCTGGGCACCGCGGTCTGCGGAGCCTTCGGCACCACCGAGACCTGCCTCGGCGCGCTCAGCGTGCCGACCGACGAGCCGGTCAAGGTGTGGGGTACCGACGGTCGCCCGCTGGAGGGCATCAAGCTGCGGATCACCGACGACAACGGTGTGGTCCTGGCGGCGGATACCGAGGGCAACTTCGAGATCCTCTCGCCGACGAAGTTCCAGGGCTACCTGGACCGGCCGGATCTGACCGCGGAGGCCTTCACCGAGGACGGCTGGTACAAGACCGGCGACCTCGGGATCATCGACGAGTCCGGCTACATCCGGATCACCGGCCGGGTCAAGGACGTGATCAACCGCGGTGGCGAAAAGGTGCCGGTCGCCGAGATCGAGAACCTGCTCTACGAGCATCCGTCGGTCGACGATGTCGCGGTGGTGGCGATGCCCGATGATCGGCTCGGCGAGCGGGCCTGTGCTTTCGTGGTGGCCAAGTCCGGGTCCAAGATCAGCTTCGACGAGATGATCGCCTACCTCGATGATCATCAGGTGGCCAAGTACTACTGGCCGGAGCGCCTCGAGGTGATCGACGTGCTGCCGCGCAACGCTGCCGGTAAGATCCAGAAATTCTTGTTGCGGGAGCAGGCGAAGGGCTTGAAGCCCCAGCGCGTGGGAGGGAAGCAGTAGTGAGTCAGAGCACGGAGCCTGTCGTAGTGCACGGCATCGCCCAAGGTGACCACGACAAGCTCGTCACCGAGGTGACCGAGTGGGTCCGTGGCCCCGGCGAGGACTGGACGGACCGGATCGAGGCCACCGGCGAAGTGCCGGAGGAGCTCTGGACCGAGTTGCGCGAGCGCGGCTACCTCTCGATGGCAGCACCGCAACGCCTTGGCGGCAAGGGACTGTCCTTCGAGCAGTGGATGGGCCTGATGGAGATCTTCTCCGCCTCGCACGCCTCGGTCCGGATGATCGTGCACGTCGTCAACGGCACCTGGCGGGCGATGGATCCCTTCGCAACCGAGGAACAGCGTGATCAGTTCGTCCGGCCGTCGGTCGCCGGCACCAAGAAGGTCGCCTTCGCACTGACCGAGCCGGGCAACGGCACCGGTGCCGACATCACCTGTTCGGTCGAGAAGGAGGGGGACACCTACTACCTCTCCGGTGAGAAGCACCTGATCACCTTCGGGGTCCGCTGTGACTACTGGTTGCTGGCGGCCCGCCTCGCCGGCTCGACCGGCCATCAGGGCACCGTCGCGCTGATGGTGCCGCGGGATGTTCCCGGCGTGACGGTCAAGGACACCTCCCAGACAATGGGCGTGACCGGCACCGATCACGCGCACATGATCTTCGACCGTGCTCCGGTCCCGGTGGCGAACCGGCTCGGTGACGAGGGTCAGGGTCTTGAGGTCGCGCTCGGCGGATTCCTCACCCCGTCACGGATCTCGGTCGCGATGAGCTGCGTCGGCCTGGCCCGCAGGGCGCAGGAACTGGCCTACGACTACGCCAGCAAGCGGACCACCTTCGGCAAGCCGCTGACTGCGCGCCAGGCGATCCAGTTCATGCTGGCCGAGAACGAGGCCGACATCGAGGCCGCCAAGCAGTTGATCCTGCACGCGGCCCGGGAGTGGGAGGCGGGCTCACCGCGCGGGTCGGCGCTGTCCTCGATGTCGAAGATGACCGCAGTCGAGATGCTGGCCCGGGCCACCGACAAGGCGCTGCAGATCCATGGCGGGTTGGGCTACTGGAAGACCGAGAAGATCGAAAGGGTCTACCGGGACGCCCGCGCCCAGCGGTTCGAAGAGGGCACCAACGAGATCCAGAAGATGGTTGTTTTCCGCGAACTCCAGAAGTCGAAGGATGTCTTGTGAGCAAGTTGCATGAGGGCAAGATCGCGCTGATCACCGGTGCGTCCCGTGGCATCGGCCGGACGCTGGCGCTCACCCTGGCCAAAGAGGGGGCGACGATCGTCGTCAACTACAAGAAGAGCGCCGACCTGGCGGAGAAGACCGTCGCCGACGTGGTCGAGCTGGGCGGCCAGGGTATCGCGGTGCAGGCCGATGTCGAGGCCGACGGGGGAGTCGCGTCGTTGTTCGACGCGGTCGCCGACAACTACGGCCGGCTGGACTACTTCGTCTCCAATGCTGCGGCCAGCGCATTCAAGAACATCGTCGACCTCAAGCCCCATCACCTGGATCGCTCGTACGCGATGAATCTGCGTCCGCTGGTCTTCGGCGCCCAGGAGGCCGTCAAGCTGATGGACCAGGGTGGCAGGATCCTGACACTGACCTCGTACGGCAGCATCCGCGCCTACCCCACCTACGCCACGCTCGGTGCGATGAAGGCGGCGGCGGAGGCGTGGGTCCGTTACATGGCGCTGGAATTCGCGCCGTACGGGATCAATGTCAACGCTGTCAACGGCGGCTTGATCGACTCCGACTCGCTCGACTACTTCTACGGGGTTCCGGGGATGGCGTCGATGCAGACCGTGCTGGACCGGATCCCGAAGGGCCGGCCAGGCACTCCGCAGGAGGTCGCTGACACCCTGGCCTTCCTGCTGTCGCCGGGTGCGGAGTACATCACCGGACAGACGATCGTCGTCGACGGCGGACTGAGCATCGTGGCGCCGCCGTTCTTCGCCGACACCGAGGCCCCGCTGACCCTGCCCGAACGCCCGACGAGGTAGCCCATGTCCGCCGAGGGGTCACATATTCCTCAATATCCGCGGCGCGGTGCCGAGCCGGTGACCTCTCGCCAGATGTGGGACCGGCCCGGGCAGCTCGGAAGCCTCCGGCTCGACCACCGGTTGATCATGGGCTCGATGCACCTCAACCTCGAGGCCCGCGATGATCACGGTGCGGCTCTGGCCGCCTTCTACGCCGAGCGGGCCCGGGGTGGCGCGTCCCTGATCGTCACGGGTGGCATCGCGGTCAACCGGGTCGGCGCCGGCGGCAGGATGTACGCGATCATCGGCGATCCTGAGCATGAGCAAGGGCTCGCCCGTGCGGTAGCCGCTGCCCACGAGGGCGGCGCCAAGATCGCGGCCCAGCTGTTTCATGCCGGCCGGTACGCCTTCGAGTCGGCCTTCGGCCTGACCCCGGTGGCACCCTCGGCGGTCTACAGCAGATTCTCCCGGTGTATGCCGGAGGCGATGACCGAGGATCAGATCCGGCAGACGCTCGCGGACTTCGCCCGTGCCGCTGCAACCGTACGGGCGTTGGGTTTCGACGCGATCGAAGTGATGGCGTCCGAGGGCTACGTGGTCAACCAGTTCCTGTCGCCGCTGACGAACCAGCGGGATGATCACTGGGGCGGTGACGCCGTACGGCGACGGAACTTCCCGCTCGAGCTGCTCCGGATGATCAAGCACGTCTCCGGCGAGCTCCCGGTGATCTTCCGGATCTCCGGCGCCGACCTGGTGCCGGACTCGAGCACTCCGGAGGAGATCGCGGACTTCGCGGTCGCGCTTGCGGACGAGGGTGTCGACGCGATCAATGTCGGCGTCGGCTGGCACGAGGCGCAGATCCCGACCGTGCAGACGCTGGTCCCGCAGGGGGTCTGGGTCCCCGTCGCCGAGTCGATCAAGGATGCGCTGGTCGCGGCCGGCCATGACGTGCCGGTGATCGCGTCCAACCGGGTCAACCATGTCGATCATGCCGAGCAGATCCTCGCCGGCGCAAAGATCGACTTCGTCTCGATGGCTCGCCCGTTCCTGGCCGATCCGGCGTTCGTCTCCAAGGCACGTAACGGCCGGCTTGAATTGGTCAATACCTGTATCGCCTGCAACGAGGCCTGTATCGACCGGTCGATCGGGGACACACCGGTGTCGTGCCTGGTCAACCCACGCGCCGGCCGCGAACTCGAATTCCCCCAGGGCGCCGGGGCAACGGGCCGGTTCGCCGTGATCGGCGGTGGCCCGGCCGGCCTGGAAGCCGCCCGGGCGCTGGCGGACCTCGGCAACCAAGTGACTCTCTACGAGGCCGAGGACGAGCTTGGCGGCCAGTTCCGGATGGCCCGGCGGGTGCCGGGAAAACGCGACTTCGGTGAGACCATCCGCTACTTCACCGCCGAGCTGGCACGCCTCGGCGTTGACGTACGCCTCGGCCACCCGATCACCGATCGGGACGAGGCGGAGCTGAGCGGGTGCGGAGGCATCGTGCTGGCCACCGGCGTACTGCCTCGCGAAGTCGAGCTGCCGGGGGCAGACCGCGCAAATGTGATCAGCTATCACCAGGCGTTGGCCGATCCCGAGTCGATCGGCGACCGGGTGGCGATCATCGGCGGTGGCGGAATCGCCGTCGATCTTGCCCACCTGCTCGTCGATGACGGCACCGGGGACCTTGCAGGACGCCAGCAAGGCTTTCTAGGCGAATGGGGCCTTGCCGAACCGGCCGCTGAGCACCAGCCGCCGAAGCCGACTCGAACCGTGACGCTGATGCGCCGGACGGGGCGCGTCGGGTCCGGGATGGGGCTGACCACTCGCTGGGCTGTGGTCGGATCGATCCGGCACCACGGTGTCAGGATGTTGACCGACATCGACTATCAGGAGATCACCGACGACGGTCTGGTGATCACCGACGCCGACGGCGAGCGTCAGCTGATCGCCGCGGACACGGTGATCATCGCAGCGGGTCAAGAACGCAACGACTCGCTGGTCGCGATGATCGCCGGTCTCGGAGTGCCGTACCGCGTCGTCGGTGGCGCAGAGTCCACCGCCGGACTCAACGCGGTACGCGCCACCAGCCAGGGATTGCAGGCCGCCTACGAGCTTGCCCGGTCAAAGGATCGGGTCGGTAGCTTCTGACGCGGGCAGGCCTCAGTAGCTGGGCCCGCCCGGATATCCTCCCGGAGCCTGTCCGTATCCCCCGGCGTTCTGGACGCGATCGAAACGCTGACCCTCGGGATTGCTGTCCATGATGCACATGATCAGCGGGACGATGCCGCCGATCCCGCAGGCGAAGTTGAGGAACCACCAGGCGCCGGACCGGTTGGTGTCGTGCAGCCGGCGCCAGGTGATCCCCAGCGTCGGCAGCAATACCGCCAGGGTCCAGATGTAGACCGGGATCTGAGCGAGATAGACAGTTCCCAGATGTGGGGTGGTGCCGTTCGACGCCGCCGACACCGACTGGCTGATATTCACGATCTCGGACGGGATCGACAGCACGAAGCCGACGAGGGCGTTGAACAGGTAGAACCACCAGAACTCACTCCGGCTGGCCCGGCCGTCGAAGCGGACGTACTTCTGGAAGGCGCGCTTGATCGCCTGTCCGAAACCGATGCCGTACCAGGGCAGGTCGAGTGTCCCCGGATCGCCGACCGGCTTGAAAGAACTCTGCCCGTAGGGCATCTGGCCCGGGCCGACCGGGGGAGCCGGCTGATAGCCACCGGACTGCTGCCAACCGGACTGCTGATCGCCGGGCTGTTGATAGCCGCCCGACTGGTGCCCGGGCTGCTGTTGCCCCGGTTGCTGATTCGGCTGGTTCGGATCCTGCTGCCCGTACGGGTTCTGCTGTCCGTACGGGTCCTGTGGTCCACCGTATCCCTGGTTGCTCATCCCGCTCCTCGTGAGTTCGATCACCCGACCCTATCGTGCCGCCCACGGGGGCCAATCGGTCAAACGGCTCTCCGCCCCGGCGCGGATCGCCCGGCTCGCGACTGATTCAGACGGGATTTCCTTCGCTGTCGATCACAGTTGCCACGCGGTTCATGCCCGGCTCCTATGGTCGGCGCGTCCTGCTGTCCGGCTCGGGCCGGAACATCCGAAAGGCAACCCATGCGTTTGCGCACCCAGGCCGTCGGTCTCGCAGCTGCCAGCGTCGCAATGATCGCGACTCTCGCCGCCTGTGGGACATCGTCTGCCGCCGACACCCCCGGATCCTCGAGCCAGAAGGGGACTTTCGCCGCTGACTCGGGCACGATCGTGGTCGGCAATCTGCCCGACGAGACCAGCGGTGAGTCGGGCTACCAGCCGGTGGCCGACTACCTCGCCAAGCAGACCGGGCTGAAGGTCAAGTTCTTCCCGACCACCTCCTATCCGAGCCTGATCGCGGCCGCGGTCGCCGGTAAGGTCGACGTCTTCACCGCCGGGGCGTTGGAGTACGAGACGGTCAAGAACAAGGGCGGCAAGTTCACCCCGGTCTCGCTTCAGATGTCCCCGGGCGCCACGCAGCCGGGCTACTACTCCGAGGCATGGGTGCCGAAGAACTCTCCGATCACGAGCGTGTCCCAGTTCAAGGGCAAGAAGGTCTGCTTCGTGGACCCGACCTCGACCTCGGGTTTCCTGTTCGGCCTGAACATGCTCAACGAGGCTGGTATCAGCGTCAAGCAGGATGGTCAGGACGCCTCGGGTAATCCGAAATTCGACGACTTCACCGCCGTCTTCGCCGGGTCGCACCCGAAGTCGGCCCAGGCGGTCGCTGCGGGCCAGTGCGATGTCGGATTCGCCGATGACATCGACACCAAGGACTACGTCTCGGGGCTGAAGTCGATCAAGAAGGAGTTCGTTCCCGGCGTGCCGTGGGAGGTCTCGGACACTCTTCCTGCCGGCGTCAAGGCCAAGGTGACCAAGGCCCTGCAGACCGCCAACCCGGACACGATGAAGGCCGCCGGAGTCACGATCACCAAGGCGTACTCCGCCTCGAACGCCGGTGTCGTGCCATTCAAGCCGTCGTACTACACGACCATCGACAACCTCTGCAAGAACATCCCTGCTGCCAACTGCGCACCCAGCTGATCCGGTTGGGGACGACTGCGAAGGAGCACGATGAACCGTACGACGACCTCCTCGATCATCACGATCACCGACCTGACCAAGGACTTCGGTGAGACCCGGGCGCTCCGGGCAGTGAATCTCACCGTCACGAGAGGAGAGGTCGTCGTCCTGCTCGGCTTGTCAGGGTCCGGCAAGTCGACCCTGCTGCGCCACATCGACGGCCTCGAGATGCCCACCGAGGGCGACGTGACGGTGCTGGGTCAATCCGTGCGGTCGCTGCGACCGACGGCTTTGCGGAGCCTGCGCGGACGGGTCGCGATGATCTTCCAGCAGTTCGAGCTGGTGCCGTCGCTCACGGTGGTGGAGAACGTGTTGACGGGTGCCCTGGCGCGAGTCAGAGGGCCGCGGCTCGGGCTGTCGACGTGGCCCAAGAATCTCAAGCAGGAAGCGCTCACCCACCTCGATCGTGTCGGACTGCTGCACCGGGCGTACAACCGGGCCGATCAGCTCTCCGGCGGTCAGCAGCAGCGGGTGGCCATCGCCCGTGCCCTGATGCAGAATCCGGAGGTGTTGCTCGCCGACGAACCGGTGGCTTCGCTGGACCCGGAATCCTCCGACGTCGTGATGAATCTCATCCGGGAGATCGCAGCCGAGCGCGGACTGACGGTCGTGTGCTCGCTGCACCAGGTTGATCTGGCACTCGGCTGGAGCGACCGGATCGTCGGGCTGCGGCACGGCGAGGTCGTGCTCGACACCCCGACCACGGGTCTCTCGAGAGACAGGGCCATGGAGATCTACGGCCACGTCAGCGTCTCCACCAGCGAATTCGCTGCCATTGAGAGCGAGCTGAGTGTCGCCGGGGCCGTCGGGGCCGGGTCGTGACCGCTACTGCGGTCGATACTCATCCGGAGGACGCACGTCAGGCGGAGGTCCGCCGTCCGAGGATCTCGACGAACAAGATCATCGCGTCGATCCTGCTGGTCGCCATGACGGGCTTCGCCATCTGGTCGCTCACCCGGATCGACTTCTCGCCGCACAACTTCCAGTTGTCGGTGCAGAACCTGCAGAAGACCATCGCACAGATGGACCCGATCTCGTTTCCCTCGACGCCCGATCTGGTCTATCTGATCTCGGTCACGTTGGGTGTGGTGATCGCCGGTACCGTCGTCGCCGCAGTCATCTCGATCCCCGTGGCCTACCTCGCGGCATCGAACACCACTCCGGCGCGCTGGACGCGGATCATCGGTCGTGCGATCGGTGTCATCACCCGCGCCGTCCCGGACGTGATCTTGGCGATGGCGGTGTCGTTGATGTTTGCGCTGGGCGCCACCTGGCCCGGCGTGATCGCCATCGGGTTCCATTCGATCGGCATGATCTCCAAGCTTTTCGCCGATGCCGTCGAACAGATCGACGAAGGGCCGCGGATCGCGATCCGGGCCGCGGGTGGGTCCAAGCCGCAGGAGTTCTGGTCGGGTGTCTTTCCGCAAGTGTTTCCCAGCTGGGTCGCAACCGCATTGCACCGCTTCGACATCAACCTGCGCGGCTCGGTGATCTTGGGCTACGCCGGAGTCGGCGGCCTGGGCTACCGGATGAATCTCGACTTCCAGCGATTTCCTGAGGGCTTCGGGCCGGCGCTCGGAATCGCGATCGTGATCTTCCTGCTCTGTGTGGTGACCGAGATCATCGCCTCGACCATCCGGGTGATGCTGCTCGGGGCGACCCCGACGCGCCGGACCCTCGGCGAGACGATGATGCGCAGGCTTCGGCGGGGCAGCCGGCCCAGGGACGTCGTCGCAGACACTCTGGCGCAGGCCGACCTCACCGTGGAGAAGGCGATGCACCGGCCCTGGAGCCGCGGTCGGATCTCCACCACCGCCTGGGCCTGGGTCGGAGTGCTGGTCGTCATCGGCGGCTTCGTGATGTCGCGGCTGGATCCCAAACAGATCACCTGGAAGTACGTCTGGTCAACGATGCAATCCTTCTGGCCGCCGAGCCTCGGATCGTACGACGTGGGGACGTATGTGACCGCCATCGAGCAGACGCTTCAGATCGCGTTCGCCGCGGCGTTGCTCACCTTCGTCTTCTCGTTGATCTTCGGTCCGCTGGCCGCGCGCAATGTCGCGCCGAACCGCTGGGTGCGTAACGTCTCTCGGGTCTTCCTGGTGATCTTTCGCGGTGTGCCGGAGCTCGTGCTGGCCATCGTGTTGATCATCATCACCGGCCTGGGGCCTGAGGCCGGGGTGCTTGCCCTGGCCTTCGGGGGTATCGGCTTGCTGGGCAAATTGATCGCCGACTCCTTCGAGGAGGTCAATGCCGGTCCGGAGCAGGCGGTGCGCGCCACCGGCGCTGGGCGACTGCAGGTGTTCAGCTCCGCGACGCTGCCGCAGGGGCTGCCCTCGTTGCTCGGTAACACTCTCTATCTGCTGGACACCAACATCCGCTCGGCCACGGTGTTGGGCATCGTCGGTGCGGGCGGAATCGGCTACTACCTCACCCTGGCCGCCGGCCTGACCGCGACCCATCCGATCGTCACCGCGATCATCGCCATGGTCATCGTGATGGTTCTGGTTGTCGAAGGCCTCTCGAACTACCTGCGCCGCGTATTCAAGTGACATCGGCGTCGGCCGTGTGATGCGATCACGGTCGGGGCATCTCGCTCGCGTCGGGCGATCGGACATGTAGCTGCACCGCGTCGAGAATCAACCGGGCGACTTCTGATGGCCGCTGTCCGTCGACGGGGATGATCACGTCGCCGACGCCTCTTTCGATCATCATCGACTGGAGCTCGACGCTGCGGTTCAGATGCCATTCCAGGGAACTGCCCACCTCACGACCGCGGAGTTGTGGATGGACGCGATCGATGGGCACGTCCAGTCGGACGATGATCACTGCTGCGTCCGGAACGGCGCGTTCGTACACGGCGCGCTGCGCGGGACGCTCGACTGCGTCGGTCAGCAGCAGCCAGCGCGCGCCGCGTGCGGCGAACTGTGGCCATATCGCTTGAAGGTTCTCCACGCCAAGTCCGGCGTGGAAAGGATCGGCGGGGTCGTCCGGGCTCAGCGCGCGCAGGCTGTCCATGTCGACCATCGCGGCAGCTTCACCCTCGCGATCGAGCAACTCCCAGAGGGCCCGCATACTCGTGCTCTTCCCTGATCCGACAGGTCCGGTGATCACGATGACCGTTGGTGCCACGATGCCACCCTTCTACGCGACTCGGCACCAGCATCACGCGAGCCGAAGCCGGCGGCAACAGCATTTCGTCGGCGGCCCGGCCATGACCGCTGATTTTGTAGCCGAGGATTGGCTGAACCGGGGTCGACACGCCGGACCGGCGGGATCGTCGGTGACAAAGTCGGCGAACGCGGAGCTAGAGAAATGGCCCGACCCACAGCCGGCCCATCTCTGCTGGCACCCTCGAGGCTGCCTCAGCCGGCCTCGATCAAGAAGACGCCGATCATGATCAGCAGCGTTCCGATGATCATCGTCCGGGTGAAGGTTTCCTTGAAGAAGACCCGCCCTGCGATGGCCGTCAGCGCGACGCCCGCCGCCGTCCAGATGCCGTAGCTGATCGCCAGGCCGATCCCGAGCCGCAGCACGACGGAGAACAGCACGAACGACAGCCCATAACCGGCGACGACAGCCAGGTACCAGCGGCGCGTCGGCGACTTGCCCTCGCGCGGCGTGCTCGCCATCCGCAACGCCAGGGTTGCCCCGACCTCACACAGGATCGCCAGCGCGAGAAGCACCCAGCTCATGTGCCGCGCCCCCTGTCATCCGGATCGGATGCACTCGTGGCGCCGGAACGGGTCTCGCCGTGGCCGCCGCCAAGGTTGATGACCACGACGCCGGTGATGACGACGACCAGACCGATGATCGTCGTGGTGCTCAAGTACTCGTCGAAGATGATCGCGGCCAACACCGCTGTCAGCGCGACGCCCACCGCGCCCCAGATGGCGTACGCGGTGCCGACCGGCATACCCGCCCGCAGCACCCGTCCGAACAACCAGAACGAGACCAGGTAACCGAAGCCGACGACGACGTACAGCCACGGATGATCGATCGCACCCTCGAGGCTGAGCGATGCAAACACCTCGCAGATGATCGCGCACGCCAGCAAGAGCCACCTCACAGGGCAACGCTAGCTGCGGCCCGCACCAACACCGACGCCTTCCGCGCGCAGGCGCCGGGTCGTCGTGGAACTCACTCACCCTGGCCAGCTGTGGCTATGCCATGTAGCTCGGCTACCGGGGCGCAACATCAGCCCGTCGTGCCGGGCAGACTTCAGGCGGAGTTTGACCTCAGCCGGTCCAGTTCCTCGCCCAGTTCGACGCGAAACCGATCATGGCTGGGGCCGAGTCGAGTATCCGGGTCGCGCCAGTGGCTGTCGGGATAGAGCGCGACGGGACCCATGACCAGGTGGTCGGGCTCCCAGTCGTATCGCGGCCAGATGTGGGCGTGTAGTAGTGGCAAGAGGTTGCCCTGGATCTCGAGATTGATGCGTCGGAACGCAGGATCGAGGCGGCGGCAGACGATCTCGACTGCCTCACCCAGCATCTCCATACTCCCGAGGAAGGCGAGGCGGCGGTTTCGAGGTAGATCGGTCAGTCGGTCAGTTCCGGGCTGATCGGTGAGCAGCAGGCTGTAGCCGGGGAGGAACTGGACGTCGCCGGCGACGGCGAAGCCCGCGTCGAGATGCCTGACGACGGTTGGGTTGGTCCCGTCGAGCGCTGAGGCCACCCGGTCAGTGCGCCAATCAGTCACGAATGCCACATTAGGGCACTGGTTGGGCAGGCCTTCCGTCCGACTACTGCCGTCAGCCGCCCGGCTTGATCGCCACCAGCCGCTCGATCACACCGGCCAGGAAGCGCTGTTGCTCGGTGATCTGCAGGCCGGCGGCGTACACCTGCCGGATCGGTCGCCGGGTGAAATGCTCGCCGGCACTGCGGATGCTCCAGAGCTCAACCGCCTGCTGCAGCCAACGGACCGGGGCGAGTGACGACGCGACGTGATCGGCCAGCACCAGTCGTCCGCCCGGGCGCAACACCCTGATCATGTCCGCGACGGCAGCCTTCTCATCCGGGATCGAGCACAGCGCGAGCGTGCAGATGACCGTGTCGAAGCTGCCGTCGGCGAAGTCCAGCGGAGTTGCCGTCCCTTCCCTGAACTCGACCTGGAGACCAAGATCAGTTGCCCGCTGCCGGGCGACGGCGAGCATCCTCGGGCTCAGGTCGATCGCCGTGAGGTCGATACTTGGCGGGTAATGGCGCAGATTGAGACCGGTGCCGACCGCGACCTCCAGCGTCTTCCCGGTGGCCCGGCTGCATGCCCAATCCCTGGTGTCCCGCAGGATCCGCCGCTCCGCGAACTGCATGCCGCGGTCGTAGGTCCCGGCATGCTCGTCCCAGTAACGGCGCTGTTGATCATCAGGTGACGGCGTCGCCATGGTGTACCGGCTACGAGCGGCGGTCGACGAGCGCCCAGGATGCGGCGGCCGACGCAGCGCTGACCGCGAAGACCGCCGGCCAGGCGCCGATCCTCTTCGCCAGCGGGTGGGACAGCCCGAAGCCGCCGACGTAGATCGCGCCGAGCGCCGCCGTCACTGTCGGTCCGCGCCTGGCCAGCCAGGTCCGCCCGGCGTACGCCCCGGCCAACCCGAGCAGGACGCCGCCCAGCGGCCGGATGCCGGTCTCCCGGGCGGCCAGATAGCCGCTGATCAGTCCGGTCGCCACCAGCGGCGCAGTGGACACTGACTCAGCCGTACGAAGTCGCATGTCACGACCGTACCCGCGACAGCGTCCACAGCCGCGACTGCAGGGGTCCGTCGCCCTCAGCGGCTGCGCGGAATTTCCACAGCTGGCCGATCAGCGGCAGTCCGAGCCTGGCCGCAACCCGCTGGGAGGCCCGGTTGTTGATGTCGGTGCTGTAGAAGACGAAGCCTGGCAAGGCCCGGCAGGCCCGCGCCCAGGCCGACGTCGCCGCCGCAGCCAATCCGCGCCCTCGAGCGTCGTCGACGGTCCAGGTGCCGGCCTCGACACCCTCCGGCGCCAGCCGGGCACTGTGGCAGATCGACAGCACCCGGTTGCCGTCGATGACCATCGCCCACGGCCCGTACGCCCCGGACAACAGGTCCACCCAATCGTCGTCCTCCCAGGTGATCGGGATTCTGAGGCCGTCGACAGCAGGATCGACCACCGCCGAGCTGATCAGCCGGCCGATCACTGGGTCCGGCTGGTCGGCAGGGTGTCGGGCGTCGTAGCCGGGCCCGACCGTGGCCTCGATCGTTCCAAGGGATGGCTCGAGCGTCCGGACGATCGCCGTCGAACCATCCGGAAGTCCTTGTTCCGTGGCGATCCGGAGCACCTCGTCGGCAAGCCCCGGATCAAGATCATCACGGACCTGGATGATCAACTCTTCGTCGGCCTGTCCGATCACCACCGATGGCGGCGCCTCGGGTGCACGGCGGGTGGGACCCCAGATCACGCTGATCTCGGCCTGCAGCAGGTCGAGCCGCGACTCACTCGCACTGCCCGTCACGAGACGAGCCCCGCCTGGAAGGCGATCACCACGAGCTGGGCGCGGTCGCGGGCCTGGAGTTTGATCATGGTGCGACTGACGTGGGTCCGCGCGGTGGCGGGGCTGACCACGAGACGTTCGGCGATCTCGTCGTTGCTCAGCCCTTCGCCGACCAGGCCGAGGACTTCCCGCTCGCGGTCGGTGAGCTCGCCTAGCAGCGGATGCGGCTTGTGACTGGCCGGTCGGCTGCCGGTGAAGGACGAGATCACCCGTCGCGTCACTGACGGGCTGAGTAGTGACTCTCCGGCGGCCGCGACCCGGATGGCTCGGACGAAATCTGCGGGATCGCTGTCCTTGATCAGGAAGCCGCTGGCGCCGGAGGCCAGAGCCTCGAAGACGTACTCGTCCAACTCGAAGGTCGTCAGCATCACCACCTTGGTGGCGGACAGGGCCGGATCCGATGTGATCTTCGCGAGTGCCTGCAGCCCGTCCGACAGCGGCATCCGGACATCCATCAGGACGACATCGGGACGGGCGCGCCGGACCAGCTCGACCACCTCGTGTCCGTTGCCTGCCTCGCCCACCAACTCAAGATCATCCTCGGCCTCGACCAGCACCCGCAGTCCCATCCGGACCAGCGGCTGATCATCGGCGAGAGCGACTTTGATCATGATGCAGTCTCCGATGGTCGCAGCGGGAATTCGGCCCGGACCGAGAAACCACCTTCGGGTCGGGGCCCGGCGGTCACATCGCCGCCGACGGCACGGGCCCGCTCGCGCATCCCGATCAGCCCGCTTCCCTGTGGCTGCTGGGGATCTGCCCGCGAACCGGCACGCGACGACCGGCGGCCGTCGTCGGTGACCTGGATGATCAATCGTTCAGCGGATCGGGCGATCAGCACGGTGGCCGTCGCATCGCCGGCATGTCGGGCAACATTGGTCAATGCCTCCTGGAGTACGCGATAGGCGGCATTGTCGACCGGGCCCGGAAGGTCATCGAGATCACCGTCGACCTGCACGCTGACGATCCGTCCGGCGGCGCGGAAGGTGTCCACCAGCTCGGACAACCGTGCCAGCCCGGAGACCGGCGCCCGCTCCCCGGTCGTGTCCGGTTCGGTGCCTTCACCCCGGAAGACTGCCAAGGTGGCCCGCAGTTCGTCCAATGCATTCTTACTGGTGGACCGGATCGCCTGCAGTGATTCCTCGACCCGGTGGTCGTCCTCGGCAGGTGCCGCGTCCTTGTCCAACACATAGAGCGCCACTCCCGCCTGCATGTTGATCACCGACAGACTGTGCCCGATCAGATCGTGCACGTCCCGGGCGATCCGCAGCCGCTCCTGGTAGGCGACCCGGCGCAACTCCAGCTCGTGGGCCCGGCGACTCTCCTGACTGCGGATCCGGCGGATCGTCGCGATCAGAGCCGGGACCATGATCAGCGGCGGGCCGAGGATGATCGCGGTCCAGAAATTCGGATCGGCCAGCCCGGCGTAGTCTCCGCCGACGAAGCCGGCCCAGATCATCGGCAGCAACAGTGCGCCCCACGGCAGCCACTGCCGGACGGGCATCCGGGTCGCCAGAGCGAGCAGTCCGATCGCCGGGCCGAGCAGCACCGGCCCGAACGGCAGGCCGGCGGCTAGATAGCCGGTGGTGGCGATCACCGTGATGCTGTAGCCGACCAGTGGCCGGACCCGGCGGATCGCGATCCCGAAGCCCAGCAGCACCGACCAGACCACCGCCGCCCAGGTGTAGGGCTCGTGCAGATCGACGCCCGGCGGAAACGGGACCTGGTGCTGCCGGAAGCGGGGCTGCATCCACGGCGGACCCATCGTCGGGTTGATCTGGCGGACCACGGTGGCCTGGACGCGGGCCGTACCGATCGAGACCAGGGCGATCACCAGGCCGATGGGTGCGTCCAGCAGCCAGGGCCGGGATCGTACGGTCATCGCCTCACCTCCCGGGCCGCCGTCTGTTCAGGTCGGGACCGAGCCTAATCGGGTCAGCAGCCTCGGGCGTCGGGTCGCGTGCGTAGCTGTCGTACGTCACCGGGCGTAGTGAAGGTGTCGCTTGACGACCGATGCGCGGCGTCCGGGTGGCGGGAATGGTTGAGGCATGAATCCACACGGATGGGGCCCACCCGTCGGGCCCGGTTTCCACCAAGCAGTCCCCGTCGTTGCACCACTGTTAGGAGCCATCGTGCCTTTCCTCGTTCTGCTGCTGATCGCAGCCGTTGTCGTCTTCCTGGTCCGCCGCGGCAGGATCGGACCGCCACCCTGGATCGCCGCTTCGCACGGTGGTTTCGGGCCCGGACGATTCGGAGCCATGAGTCCGGAGTTCGAGGCGCGCAAGGTGCTGGCCACCCGATTCGCCAACGGGGAGATCTCGCCCGAGGAATTCCTCGAACGAGCCGCTGCCCTCAACTGGACGCCCGGAGTTGATCATCGTCCGGAGCCCGGCAAGAAGGCCTGAACCAAGATCATCTGCACTAGTCTTGCCGGCATGCACGATCCGTTGAGTTCGTACGATCTGGTCCACGACGAGCTGGCGCAGGCGGCGGAGACCGGCCACCCGGTCGCCGAGCTGCAGGCCCGCTTCGCCGGGGCCGATCGGGACGACAGCCCTGGCAATGTCGCCGGCAACGTCGCAGCGCTGGAAGCGTTGTACGCCGAGGTGATCAACACTCCGCGCGGCAGCGATTGGCCGTACGACGAGCCGGACGATCGTGACGCGATCATCGCGACCCTGCCCGACGATCCGGCCGAACCGGCCGATCCTGACACGCTGGCCGATCGGGTGCTCGGAGGTTGGCTCGGGCGGATCGCCGGGTGCAACCTCGGCAAGCCCGTGGAGAGCGGGGACTACTGGACCAGTGCCCGCCTCGAGGACTACCTGCGGCGCGCGGATGCCTGGCCGCTGCGGGACTACATCCCGGTCCTCGACCCGCTGCCCGAGGGCTTCGTCTTCCAGGACAACTGGCCGCAGACCACCCGCGGAAGGGTCAATGGCTCGGCCCGCGACGACGACATCGACTACGCGATCCTCGGTCTGCACCTGCTCGAGACCCACGGTCGCGAACTCAGCCCGGCGAAGGTCGCCGACGCCTGGCTGACGCTGTTGCCCTACCAGCAGGTCTACACCGCCGAACGGGCCGCCTACTGCAATCTGGTGCACGGGATCGCGCTCGACCAGGTTGCTCGGACCCGCAACCCCTACCGGGAGTGGATCGGCGCGCTGATCCGTGGCGACGCCTTCGGCTGGACCAACCCGGGCGATCCGCGCTCGGCGATCATGATCGCCTACCAGGACGCGGCGCTGTCCCACGTCGGCAACGGGATCTACGGCGAGTTGTGGTCGGCGGCACTCGTCGCGAGCGCATTCACCGCGGGCTCGGCGCGCCAGGCGTACGACAGGTCGTTGCGGTCGGTGCCGCCCGGCTCCCGGCTCCACGAGGCGCTGGTCGCCGTCCGCGAGCTGTACGACGCGGGCAGCACCTGGTCGCAGGCGCTGGCCGAGACCCAGCGTCGCTGGGGCCACTACAGCTGGGTGCACACCGTCAACAACGCTGCGCTGATCGCGGCCGGCGTGCTGTGGGGCGACGGCGACTACGCCGCGACGGTCGGGCTGACTGTCCAAGGCGGCTGGGACACCGATTCTAACGGCGCCACCGCAGGATCGGTGGCCGGAGTGCTCAATGGTGCTGCGCGGCTGCCACCGCAGTTCGTCGAACCGCTGCACGATCGCACCCGTTCAGCGCTGTTCGGCTTCGACAATTCGATCATCTCCGAACTCGCCGATCGCACCCTGCGGCTGATCGAGTCTTGACGGGCCCCGGCGCCGGTGGAAGTGTCGTCGACAGAACGAACCGGCCCGGGGAGGGGCGATGGGCGAGGCAGTGCTGCTGGTCGGAACCCGCAAGGGACTGTGGATCGGCAGGTCCGACGAGGATCGCCGGACCTGGACCTTCGACAGCCCGTACTTCCTGATGCAGTCGGTCTACGGGGTCGGTATCGACGCCCGTGGTGGGACGCCGCGGCTCTTCGCCGGAGGCACAAGTGAGCATTGGGGCCCGGGAGTCTATCGTTCCGATGATCTTGGGCGGACCTGGACCGAGACGCAGGGTGCGGCGGTGCGCTTCAGCCCGGACATCGGCTCCAGCGTCGAACGGGTCTGGCAGATCCAGCCGGCCGAACCCGATGTGATCTTCGCGGGGACGCAGCCCTCGGCGCTGTTCAAGTCGACCGATCGCGGCGAGTCGTTCAGTCTGGTCAGACCGCTCTGGGATCATCCGCACCGGCCCACCTGGGATGCCGGCTACGGCGGCCAGGCGATCCACACGATCATTCCGGACCCGACCGATGCGCAGCGTCTGACGGTGGCGATGTCGACCGGTGGCGTCTATCGCACGGCCGACGACGGTGCGAGCTGGTCTCCGGCCAATGTCGGCATCAAGGCATACTTCCTGCCCGACCCCTGGCCGGAATACGGACAGTGCGTGCACAAGATCGCGATGCATCCCTCCGATCCGCGGCGGATGTACGCGCAGAACCATCACGGCGTCTACCGCTCCGACGACGGCGGCGACAACTGGACCTCGATCGCCGACGGCCTGCCCAGCGATTTCGGATTCCCGATCGTCGTGCATCCGCGGGATCCCGACACGATCTTCGTCTTCCCGCTGGTGGCCGACGGCCTCCGCATCCCGCCGGAGGGGCAGGCCAAGGTCTGGCGGTCCCGCGATGCGGGCACCACCTGGACGGGTCTGGACGACGGACTTCCGGCCGACTTCTACACCGCCGTGATGCGGGATGCGTTCGTTGCCGACGACGGCGGACAGACCGGGCTCTACTTCGGCGCCCGCGACGGCACCGTCTACGCCAGCCTGGACGACGGCGAGCACTGGGAGCAGATCGCGGCCCATCTTCCGGACGTGTACTCGATCAGGGCGACTGTCCTGGCGTGAGTTAGGCTGGCCTAAGTCGTACATCCTGAGGAGTGTCATGTCCGCAGACCAGCCTGCGCCGCAAGCCGCACCCGAAGCGCCGCGCCGCCGCGGCGGCCCGCCGAAATCGGCGACCCTGGTGCGCAAGGAGTGGCTCAACGACGCGATGGTCCGGCTGTTCTTCGCCGGCCCGGACGTCGATGCGCTTCCTGATCTTCCGTTCACCGATCACTACGTCAAGATCCTGTTTCCCGGGCCGGTGACCCGCACCTACACGCTGCGCTCCCTGGACCGGCGGACCGGCGAGCTGGCCATCGACTTCGTCGTGCACGGCGACGAGGGGCTGGCCGGGCCCTGGGCCGCCAACGCCGAGCCGGGCGACGTGATCGAATTCCGCGGCCCGGGCGGCGCCTATGCGCCCGACCCGGCCTACGACACCCAGCTGCTGGCCGGCGACGAGGCGGCGATCCCGGCCATCGCCGCCGCGCTGGACCGGCTCCCCGAGCAGACGAGGGCGATCGTCTTCGTCGAGGTCGCCGACGCCGACCATCACCTCGAGCTGACTGCCGCCGAGCTGCCGACCGATCGCACCGAGATCGTGTGGGTGCATCGCGACGGCCATCCGTACGGCGAACAGCTGGCCCGGGCCGTACGCTCCCGGCCGTTGCCAGACGGCCGGGTGCAGGTCTTCGTGCACGGCAACGCCGGGATGGTCAAGGACCTGCGCCGGCTCTTCTTCGTCGAATTGCAGCTGGACCGCGCGGACGTGTCGATCTCCGGCTACTGGCGGACCGGTCAGAACGAGGACGCCTGGCAGTCCGGCAAGCGCGATTTCGTTGCCGAGATGGAAGCCGAGGAGGCCGAACGCCTTTCGGTGTGATTGTCGGTGTGAATGTCGGCCTGATCGCCGGTCGGACCACTAGAGTCACCTGTCGTGCATCTGCTGGACTTCGGCGCCCAGACCGACAAGGGGGCGATCCGCGCCCTCAACGAGGACAGCATCCTCGCGGTGCCGCCGGTCTTCGTCGTGGCCGACGGTGTCGGTGGCAGTGACGGCGGCGAGGTGGCCAGCGCGCTGGTGGTCGAGGAGTTCGGCGAGCTCGCCCGCCGGCCGGTGATCGACGCCGACGGCGTACGGGAGGCGATCGAGAAGGCCAATACCCGGGTCCGCGCGTTGCACGGCGACCAGTTGCACGGCGCCAGCAGCACTGCTGTCGGTGCAGTCGGGGTGATGAGTGAGGACGAGCCGTACTGGGTGGTCTTCAACATCGGCGACAGCCGGATCTATCGGTTGCCGGCGCTCGCGCCCGACGATGAGCCCGACCGGTCGCGCGAGCTGGTCCAGATCAGCGTCGACCACTCCCACGTGCAGGAGTTGGTCGATGCCGGCGTGATCACCGCCGAGGAGGCCGAGACTCACCCGGACCGGAATCTGGTCACCCGGGCCGTCGGTGGGGAGGAGACCGCCGAGGCCGACTTCTGGATGATCCCGATGGTGCCGGGGGACCGATGGCTGATCTGCTCGGACGGGCTGCTGGCCGATCTCTCGCTCGAGGCTGTGCAGGATCGCGTGAGGCAGCCGACCTCGGCCGACGAGACCGCACGGGACCTGATCGCGATGGCGTTGCGGGCCGCGGTCAGCGACAACGTGTCGGCCATCGTGATCGATGTGGTCGGCTCATCGGAGCATTCGGACGCGGTGGAGCCGACCACGGTTCAGCCTCACCCTGGCAAGTAATTGGGCGACGGCAACGTAGCCTTTCGACGGTGCACGGATTTGGCGGTGAACAATGACATCGCACAATGACGTGCGAGAGATGACGTCCCGAAAGTGGCGACCAGACAGTGACGATATCGACCAGGCACGGAAAGATAGGACGATGAGCGAGCCCCAGACGGAGGCCGACCAGGCCCGAGCCGCGCATTGGACCAGCCAGTGGCGCGCCCGCTATCGCCGCGGTGACTGGTTGGTGCTGTCCGGACCGACCTCGCTGGTGGTCATGCAACCGGCCGCACCCCAGTGGTCCGATCTGATCAGCGAGGTGTGGGAGGAAGTCGTCTCCGCCGCGTCGATCGGCGATCTGGCGGCGCGGCTGGCAATCTTCAACCTGGACCGGATGCCGGATTTCGCGGCCCTGTTCTGGGAGCGTGGTGAGATGCGGTCGCTGGTACGCGGCCGGGTGAGTCTGGTCGACCCGGCCACTGGCCGGCCGATCGCCGACGGCGAAGGGATCCGCACCTGGACCGAGATCGGCCTCGGCGGCCTGCAGCGCGTGGAGGTCCGGGCCGGTGAGCAGTCGGACGACGAGGAGCTGGAACTGCCGCTGGTGATCGGCGCTGTCGGCGCCTCCCGGGTCGTGATCGACTGTTCCGAGGAGGTCCAGATCCACTCGCCACAGGGCACCCTGGTCGGTGATCCGGCGTCGCTGCGGCTGCTCCAGGCACCCGCGCCGGAGCCGGTGCCCGTACCTGCCTCGGAACCTGTACCTGCCACGGAACCTGTACCTGCCCCGGCGCCCGTACCTGCCCCGGAACCTGCGACCGCCCCGCAGCCGGCACGCGAGCCCGAACCCGAGCCGACCATCGCGCTGCCGGTGCCGCCCGCCGAACCGCAGCCGAGTCCGATGGAAACGGCCGAGACGCTGCACGGCCAGCCGCCGGTACCGCCGGCCGGCAGCGAGGACGAGGTCGCCAAGACGATCTTCGCCACCAACCTGCCGGGGTTGCCGGTCGCGCCGCAGGCGCAGCGTCCGGTGCTCGGAGTGTTGCATCCGTCCAGTGGCGGCCGGATCGAGATCGACCGGCCGGTCGTGATCGGCCGGTCCCCGGCAGCCAACCGGGTCAGCGGGGACCAGTTGCCTCGGTTGCTGACCGTGCCGAGCCCGAGCCATGACATCAGCCGGACCCACGTCCAGGTGGCGCCGATCAACGACCGGATCGTGGTGACCGATCTCAACTCGACCAACGGCACCGTCCTGATCGCCCCGGACGGGCGTCGCATCGATCTGCGCCCAGGCGTCGGGGTGCCGGTGGATGCGGGCAGCGTCATCGATCTTGGCGACGGTGTCACGATCGCGGTCGACCGGTCCTGACGTGGCGAGCCGAAGGAAGGTGTGGTCATGAGCAGCGTTGCGCCCTCGCCGCGGGTCGGAGGGGCTGCTGTCGGGTTGCCCGACGGGGTCTATCTCGCGCCGGCGGGACGCCGCTTCGTCGCCTTTCTGATCGACGCAGTCGTCCCACAGCTGCTGGCCCTCATCAGCCTGCTCGTCCTGGCGCTGGGAGGCCCGGTCTGGATTGCGGTGATCTTGTGGCTGCTGGTGGTCGCATGGCTGCTGGTGCTCGTCTGGATGTACGGCAAGCTCGCTGCCGGTCCGGGGATGCGGTTGATGGGTCTGCAGGTCGTCGGCCTGCACAATGGCCGGCCGATCGGCCTGGGGCGGGCGTTCCTGCGGGGTCTGGTGCTCGCTGTGCTCGACGACGTCCCGGTCGCGCTGATCGTGATGGTGGTGATGATGTGGATGCACCCGCGCCGCCAGGGCTGGCACGACCTGCTCGCCGATTCGGTGGTCATCGAGGCACGGCCGCTCGCGCCACCGCAGCCGGGCGAGACCCGCGACCCGCGGGTCTGGCTCCGCAGGTTGATCGCCCGCCCGGCCGCCCCGGCGCACCAGCAGCAGCCCGCGGTGCAGGCGCCCGCTGCGCGGCAGGCGATCGAGGCCGGTCCGGTTCCGCCGCAGCCGCAGTACCAGGACCTCTACCAACCGCACCAGGGTTACCCGCCGCCCGTTCAGACCCCGCCGCCCGTTCAGACCCCGCCGCCCGTTCAGACCCAGTCACCGGTCCAGCCCGACCCTCAACCGGAACCGGACCAAGCGACCAGGGTGCAGGCCGCGGCGGCCGAGGTCCCGTCGACCCCGGCCCCGCCGCCGAATGTCGGCTGGGCGGTCGTGCTGGACGACCAGCGGGAAATCCCGATCACCCGGCTCACGCTTTTCGGTCGCAACCCGCAACCGCGGCCGGGCGAGGACGATGCGCAGCTGATCAAGGTCGTGGACGAGGCCCGTACGGTCTCCAAGACCCATGTCGCGGTCAACGTCGACTCCCGCGGGGTGTTCGTCGCTGACCGCGGCTCGACCAACGGCTCGGCAGTCACCGATCCTCGCGGGGTCTACAACCTGATCGCCGCCGAGCAGCCGGTCCGGTTGCCCGGCGAGGGTTATGTGATCTCCTTCGGCAACCACCATCTCCGGCTCGTCCGGCACTGAGTCGGCGGGATCAGGCCGGCGATGCAGGTCAGCAATGAGGTGATCATCTGGCGCGGACCGGCGCCCTTCTATTTCCTGCCGATCCCCGACGAGGAGAGCCTCGACATCCGGGAACTGGCCAACGAGCTGACATACGGCTGGGGTGTCATCCCGGTCACCGTACGGCTCGGCGATACCGAGTGGACGACGTCGCTGTTCCCCAAGGACGGCCGCTACCTGGTGCCGCTGAAGGACAAGGTGCGCCAGGCCGAGGGTGTCGGTGAAGGTGACACCGTGAGTGTCGAGCTGACCCTGGGCCGTTAGGGTCTGCTCCATGCTGCTTTCGGATCGCGATATCAAGGCCGAGGTCGAGTCCGGCCAGATCGCGCTCGACCCGTACGACCCGTCGATGATCCAGCCGGCCAGTATCGATGTCCGGCTGGACCGCTACTTCCGGGTCTTCGAGAACCACCGCTATCCGCACATCGACCCGGCAGAGGACCAGTCCGAACTGACGCGGATGGTCGAACCGACCGGCGACGGCCCGTTCATCCTGCATCCGGGCGAATTCGTATTGGGCTCGACCTTCGAGACGATCACCCTCGGCGACGCGATCGCCGCCCGGCTGGAGGGCAAGTCCTCGCTGGGACGTCTTGGGCTGCTCACCCACTCGACGGCCGGTTTCATCGATCCGGGTTTCTCCGGTCACGTCACCCTGGAGCTGTCCAATGTCGCGACGCTGCCGATCAAGCTCTGGCCGGGGATGAAGATCGGCCAGTTCTGCTTCTTCCAGCTGTCCTCGCCGTCGCAGGAGCCGTACGGTTCGGCGTCGTACGGCTCCCGCTACCAGGGTCAGCGCGGGCCGACCCCGAGCCGGTCCAGCATCAACTTCCACCGGACGCAGGTCTGACCTCGACCAGCCGCCGCGCGGGCACGCGGCGCGCTGAAAGTGTGACCACCGATGCGCCCTGACCCGGCGTGTCGCCCGGGATCGGGCCTTGTTCGGTCACAATTTCAGCAGGACGCCTTGGTGACGACGAAAGGAACTACTCCCGCCCTGTGTCGAGTGCGGTGCCGCTGGGGCGAGGGCGTGACGAGGAGGCTGTGCCCATGGCCGAGCAGGACAGTTCGAATCCATCAACGCCGGGACCCGCACGCAGGGCAGGGATGTTGTGGCACCCCGGCGCCGCGCCGATAACGTCGCCGGCCGAGCCGATCGCGGGGAAGCTGATCACTGAGACCTTCCACTACGACGGCGGCCGCCAGGTCACGGTGTACGTGCCGCCGGAGCCGACCCGGGCAATCGTGTACGCCGGTGACGGCCAACTGATCTCACAGTGGGGCGGATATCTCGAGGCCGCCGGCATCACGTCGACAATGATCGTCGGGGCACATCGGACCGATGCCGAGGATGAGATGGTGCGTATCAAGGAGTACTCACCATCCTTCGACGAAGATCGCTTCGCAGCCCACGAGAGGTTCTTCGTCGGGGATGTCCGTGAATGGGTACGGTCGCACCTTGGCGTCGCATTGCCCGCCGAACGCACCGCGGTCTGCGGTGTGTCGGCCGGCGCTGAACTCTCCCTCGCCATCGGTCTCCGACATCCCGACGTCTATAGTGCGATCTTCGCAGCCTCGCCGGGCGGTGGCTACCGACCACCCGAGACCCTGCCGCAACAACTACCGCGTGCCTATCTGCTCGGCGGCACCGAAGAGCCGTGGTTCCTCGAGAATGCCACCCGCTGGGCCGATGCGTTGCGCGATGCAGGTGCGGATGTCATGATCACCAAGCGGGCCGGCGATCACGGGGATCCCTTCTGGGCAGAGGAATTCCCGCTGATGGTCGGGTGGGCCTTCTATCGATGATGCGGGCCCCGCCGGGGCGCCGCGCGGAAAGCCGGTGGACAGGACCCCGACCTCGGCGATTCACTGCCTCGGTGATCACTGTTGAGCAACGTCAGGACCCACAAGCAACCGAGCAGATCCTGCGCGCTCTGCCCTCCTGGTTCGGTATCGAGGACGCCATCCGGAGCTATGCCGAGGATGCGGCGACCAAGATCAGCTACCTTGCCGTCGACGCCGGCAGGACCGTCGGTGTAGCTCTCCTCGAACCACATTTCCCCGAGCCGGTGGAACTCTGGCTGATCGCGGTTCACCCGGACTATCGGGGACAGGGAGTCGGCACGAAGCTTGTGGCAGAGATCGAGCAGGATCTGCGCCAACAGGCGGTGTCGTTTCTCCAAGTCAAGACGGTCGGCGAATCGTTCGAGCACGCCGGCTACGCCGGAACGCGAGCGTTCTACCGATCATGCGGGTTCCAGCCGCTGGAGGAGATGACGGGTCTCGGCTGGGATGGGCCAACGGTGATCATGGTGAAGTCCCTGCATACCGTTTGATCTATCGCTGCCAGGAAGGCACGTAGACCAGGTCGTCGTACGTCTGTCCCGTTCCCTCCACGAAGCTGCGGCGGATGCCAACGAATCGGTATCCGCACTTCTCGGCCACCCGGAGCGAGGCCGCGTTCTGCGCAGCGATGACCAGCTCATACCGTCGCGACTCGCCCTGGTCCTTCGCCGCCCGTGTCACGCCGTCCAGCATGGCGGTGGCGAGTCCGCGACCACGCCAGGCCGGGGCGACGCCGTAGACGATCTCGATGCTGTCGGGTCCGTGCTCCTGTGCGCCGATCATGCCGACGATCGCATCTGATTCCTTCAGGACAGCGAGATGGACCAGACCGAAGTCACCGCCGGCGCCCTTCACAAACTCCCGTACGACATGGTGCGCTCGCTCCGGCGGCGACGACGGGCCGATCCCGATCCACCGCGGATCCGGCCCGTGTCCGTGCTCGGCGATCGCGGGTTCGTCCGCCCAAACCGCAGGCCGCAGGCGCCACCAATCCCCATCGATCTCCTCCCAGTCCATCGGGCAAGACTTCCATCCCGACTTGTCCCTCGCAATGTCGTAACGGAATGAGGCTGACCGAGAAGGAAGCAGCCATGCCGCCCCGAACGAGCACTGAATAGGTGTCGGAGGCTCGCCGTAGCGTGCAGCGCATGGCCACGCCAAGCCCGTTCTCGATCGCCGTAAGTGATGACGTCCTTACCGACCTCACCGACCGGCTGGCACGGTCACGCCTGCTCGACGACTCGCCGCGACGGCCGAGATCCGGGATGACCGCGGCATACTTGCGTGAGCTCGTCGCAGCCTGGCAGACCTGGGACTGGCGTGGGCGGGAGGCGTGGCTGAACCAGCACCCTCAGTTCACCGCGGACGTGGGTGACACGAAGCTGCACTTCGTGCACGCGCGTTCGGCCCGCGCCGACGCGCCCGCGCTGCTCGTGATGCACGGATGGCCGCACACGTTCGCACTCCAACTCGACTTCGTAGACCTGTTGCCCGACTTCCATGTCGTGGTTGCCAGCCTGCCCGGTTTCGCGTTCTCGACACCGTACGCAGATGGCCCGATGACCGAATCCCGGCTCGCGGAGACGATGCACAGTCTGATGACCGAAACTCTCGGCTACGACCGCTACCTCACCTACGGCGAGGACGTCTCGGCAAACGTGAACGACCTGATCGCCGCCACCCACTCGGATGCCGTTGCGGGCATCCTGGTCACGCACGCGCACTTCCCATCGTCGGAGGAGCGCGAACGGCTCACGGCCCCCGACGAGGTCGCCTTCTTCGAACGCCTCTGGTCGCACCATCTGTCCGACGGCGGGTACGGGCATCTGCAGGCAACGCGACCGGACACGCTTGCCGCCGCGCTCAACGACTCCCCGGCCGGCTTGCTCGCCTGGATCGCCGAGAAGCTCGTGGAGTGGAGCGACACGGCTGCTGATGGCCCGGCTTCTGTTGAGCGCCGGATCTCGCGCGACCGCATCCTGACCGAGGCAATGCTCTACTGGGTTTCTGAGTCGATCGGTACGTCGTTCCGGCCCTACTACGAGGGCGCCGACCAGCCCGAACCCATGCCCCCGGTCGAAGTACCTGCTTCGATCCATATCCAGCGGCACGAGGCTGACTACCCGGAATCGCTGGCACGGGCCTACTACCGCGACATCCGTACGTTCGAGCGGTTGAGCGAGGGTGGGCACTTCGCGGTCGCCGAGGTCCCGGACGCGATGGCCGATCGAGTACGAGCGTTCGCTGGCGAACTCGGTTTGCTCTGAGTCGCACTTGGGCAACACATCGTTGCCAGACGGTCGAACCGCCAGTTACGCTCCTCCGAAGGATCTGCTGTATCCCTTTGTCGCAACGGATTTATCACAGGATTCTGTCCAACTATGATCAGTGGTTGTGAGGTTTGTCGTCGGCAGCGTCATCAGCTGGAACGCTGAGGAGGGCTGGGGCGTGCTGGTCTCCGACGAGGTCGAGTCAGAAATCTTCGCCCACTTCTCCGAGCTCGTTGTCGATGGCTACCGATCGCTGCAGCCTGGGCAAGTCGTCCGCTTCGAATGCGAACACTTTCCGAGTGGCCAGGACGGATACGGCTATCGCGCAAACAACATTCGGTTGGTCGACTGACTCGATCTCGTGCAGTCGTCCCGCCACGCAAGCGGACTCTGTATCGGGCAGTCCTCATCTGCATCGGCTGGCTGAGACTAAACGGCGGCGTACGACGACGCCAACGCAAGCCGGGCCATCAAATGTCATCGTGGCCCGTCCAGTTGATGAAGAGCAGAACCCCAGCCTGCCAGCTCATCGGACGCGAACGCTGCAACCAAGACCGGCTCGATCGATCCACCCGACGAGATCACCAACGCAGCCTCGCCCTCGCGAATCTGATCAAGCGCTCGGCGCCAATGTGCCAAGTGCGTCTCCGCAACGTCGCGAAGCGCTGGACTGGCATGCAGCAACGCCCGGTACCGAACGAACGGCTGGTCCCAGCGCCACTGGTCATGATGATCAACTACGCCCTCGACATATCCAGACGGCCACTCGACCAGCTCATCGACCGCGTATCCCATCGCGATCGCGGTCTCAACGTGTCGCCGATCGGGTCCGGTCAACACGTAGCCGCAATCAGGCAACGCCTCACCTACCGCGCGGGCGGCACGCACCCCCTCGGTCGACAGCAACGAACCGCGCTCACGCTCGGTCCGCTGCTTGGTCAGCGAGTGCCGCCGAACCTCCAGAGACTTCACCCATGCAGCCTACGGATTCGCGCGAGCGCGCAGGTCGCAATCGGATCCCTGACCGGGCAGTTCCAAGGTCATGGCCGTGCAGGTGTCGGCCACGGTCGATTGTCGTCGTGCGGTCCTACACTGGCGCCATGACAACGAGGCTCGCGGACTACATCGAGGCAGGTTACGGGCTCACTCCCGAGGAACGCCTCGAAGCCGCCCGAATGCTTCGACTCAGCGTGGACCAGGACACCGACGGCGGCCAGAGCGAGATCGACGCAGCATGGGACGAGGTCATCGACCGTCGCGTCGCCGCCGTCGTCAACGGAACCGCCGCTCTCGTCGACGGCCCCGAAAGCCTCGCCCAGGTCCGAGCCGCCCTTGCCGCCCGCCGCAAGTGACCTACCGCTGGCGACACCTCGACGAAGCCCGAAACGAACTCTACGAGGCCGCCAACTTCCTCGACGATGAGCGGGAAGGCTGGGGCGACCGATTCATCGACGCAGCGGAGGCCGCGATCGCTTCCATCGTTGAGTCACCACATACCTGGGCACTCCACCGAGGCAGTCGCGAACCCCGCCTGTGCGCACACGCAGCGTCGCCGGATTCCGCTACGACATCAAGTACATCATCCACAATGGCGAAGTCGTCATCATCGCCTACGCCCATGAGCGTCGCCGACCCGATTACTGGGCACGCCGACTCAACAGCTGATCGATCGGGCGCGACTGGAAGCGACCGGTCGAGGACCCGCATTCGGGACAGGTCTTGGTCAAGCGTCAGTCGGAAGCCGTGCCAGTAGACGAACCGCTTGCGGGACGGCGTTGGAGCTTAAGTCGACGGGTGGAGCCGCCGCATCTGAATACTGTTCACGAGCCTGTCGTTGGTGGTGTAGACCACGCGCTGCCCTTTGATCGAGCCCCTTTGCAGTTCGGCCAGGGCGGGCCGACGCCGGGTGGTTCAGTGTTCTTCGAAGCCGGTTGCCTAGTCCGGGCCCAGCTGCGTGACGGGGATTGTGCTTAGGACGTCCACGCCGCGATAGACGTCGACATAGACGGCGACGCCACCATCCTTCGTGGATTCTGCACGATAGGAGGCCTGGAGCTCGTCGTCGAAGCTCTCAAGCTCGACGCCACTCTGGTGGTTGCTTTCCGGCGCGGCCGGTGACGGTGATGCGCGACAGGTGACCTCCAAGCTTCCCGAACGCGGGCTAACCGACCTACCAGGACTTGACCGATCATCCAGGAGTGCGCACGTGGCAACGTCAAACCATGGTCCGAGAGTGCCCGACATCGGGGTGTCCGGTCATCGATCCTCACCGGGCCGATGGTTGGGCCTGTTGGGCGATTCGCTCAGGCGTCGGTGGCTGATTGTGCCGCTTTCGTTCGTTCGGCGACTGCTGCTTGGTGGCGTTGCCGGTCAAAGGCTTCGCCGCCGCGCCAGATCTGTCGAATGTCCAGGGTGGCGTTGATGTCTGTGGTCGGGTCGCCGTCGACCAGCAGGAGGTCGGCATGCATCCCCGGCGCGATCCGGCCCCGATCGGGCAGTCGGTAGACATCGGCCGCCGCGGAGGTAGCCGCCGTCAGCGCGGCGACCGGCGTCAACCCGCCCCGGACAAGATGCCGCAGCTCCAGATGCAGACTCACACCATGAGTTGTGCCCGGCAGTGGGGAATCGGTGCCAGCAATGATCCGTACGCCGGCATCACGCAGCACCGCCACCGCGCCCCGAATGTTCTGGGTGTGGGCCAGGCTCGGCTCATGCTTCACCAACCCGGTTGCCAAGCTGTTCAGGAACCAATGCTCGACAAACGGCGCCACCCGCGGATCTGCGGCCGCGTCGACGGCCATAGCCTGGTCCCGGACCACCTGCAACGTCATACAGACGAAGGTTCCACTCTCGGCGATCCGTCGGGCGATCTCAGGCGTTTGCGGCACATCCTGGTACTGATGAGCCAGTCCGTCGACACCGGCGTCCAGCGCCTGCAAGGCCCCGGCCTCGCTCGAGACGTGACACACCACCAGCAGCCCGTGCCGGTGCGCTTCGGCGGTAGCCGCTGCCGAAAGCTCAGGAGGCACAGAAGGCATCGGCCGATTGAACGGCGAACCGTCCTCGATCACGATCTTCACCTGGTCCATGCCCGCGGCGATGTGGTCCGCAATGAACCCGGGCACATCCTCGGGGCCGTGGAGGACCGGATACGGACCCGGACTCAGGTGTGTCGGATGCCCTCCGGCGACAGTCACCAGACGGCCGGCCGAACGCAGATCCGCGATATCCGATCCATCAGCGGCCCGGCGCTTCATCGCCCTAGCCGTATCAGGATTCGTCTGCAAACAGATCACCGTCGTCAGCCCGAATGCGAGGGCCTGAGCCAACTGCTGCTCGGCGATCACCGGATCGGGTGGCGTATGCGTGTGGCCATCGATCAAACCAGGAAGCACCGTCGCCCCAGCACCGTCGACCACAAACTCATCACCCACAGGGCTCAAACCGGCACCGACCTCGGAGATGACACCGTCCTTCACCCGGACCGAATCGGCGGCCACGACCTCAACGCCATCGAAGACCCGGACCTGCTGAAGAAGAAATGACTTGGTCGGACTCACGACGACACTCTTGCACGCGCGCGGCCCCACTTCTGCGGACCAAGCACTGTTTCAAGCCCACTGGACCCGACTCCGGGCGCCCGGGGATCGTTCCCCGATGGACGACCAAGATCACGAGTTCGCATCCTGCACACAAGGGATCCGGTTGCGGGCGCCGATAGCGACCGCTTGGGCTGGTCGTCCGCTGGTTGGCGGAAGTCACGCGAGCATCGCTATCGTCCGACTTGTCTTGTCGCAGCGAGGAGATTCTTTAGTGGACGCCGTCGAACGACCCAGGGTGGTCTGCTTGTGTGGCTCGCTGCGTTTCGAGCCTCTGTTCCGGTTGGAGCGGCGTCGACTGACCTCACTGGGCGTGATCGTGCTCGGACCGGAGCCGATCGACGAGGACCTGACGCCAACCAGGCGTGCAGCGTTGAGAGAGCTGCATCTGAGACGCATCGACCTGGCAGACGAGGTCCGCGTGGTGAGCGAGGGCGGCTATGTCGGATCAGCGACGCGGCGCGAGATCGAGTACGCACGCGAGAGACGCAAAGCGATCACCTCAGTAGAGCCGAGTCTCGACCTGGATGACACGGTGAGCCGGGCCCGCAACCGCCATCCTCGACCGTGCAGCGTCGCCACAGACCACTGATCTATGTCCACAAAGCGGATGATCCCTGTTGGTTGCCCTGCCAAACTTGTCAGCGGCATCACCGCCACCGATGGCCACGAAGGGATCTAGCAACAGGATGGGCGACGAGTTCTACTCACATGCCAGGCTGTACGACCTGATGTTCCCGAACATCAGTCCGGCGGTCGCGTTCTACCGGTCCGAAGCCCACCGCCAAAGCGGTCGCGTACTGGAACTCGGATGCGGAACCGGGAGCAAGCTGATCCCCATCGCGTCCGACGGGCATCCATGCGTCGGACTCGACCTCTCGACAGAGATGCTGGCCGAGGCTGAACGGAAGGCGAGCCAGCTCGCCGTAACCGCGGAATGGGTGCACGGCGACATGCGGGACTTCGATCTGGACCGCACATTCAACCTAGTCTTCAGCACAGCAAACTCGCTACTGCACTTGCATTCGACAGAGGACCTGGTGAGCTGCCTGCAGTCGGTTCGACGACACCTGGCCCCCGGAGCGCGATTCATCTTCGACGTATTCAACCCGAACATACAGCTGCTCGCGCAAGCCGACGGTGCGCGGCGCACACGCGAGTCACTGTCGTTCGTAGATCCGGATCGTGGCAACGTGAGCGTCGATACTGCGGACACCTATGACGCAGCCGCGCAGGTCACGCGTGGGACATGGTTTCTCTCGACCGATGCTGAGGCCGACTTCGTCGTCGCGCCGCTCGAACTGCGGAGCATCTTCCCCCAAGAACTGCTCATGCTGATCGGCCATGCCGGCCTCCGGCTGATCGATCGTTTCGGCGACTGGTCTGGCCGGCAGTTCACGGGTGACGCCCCACTTCAACTCTGCATCTGCGAAGCGGCGTGACGGACGACCGGCGGGCAAGCTTCAACGGATAGCAAGCAAGTTGAGCGTTTGGGTCGGCGGTCCCGCCCAAGGCGATCGACCTGTGCCATAAGGGGTTCCGCTGGCCCGACCCTTCCTGAGGATGATCAAAGTGGGCGGGCGACCGGACGGGTCTTGATCGGCTGGGCCTGTTCCGGGGCCAGCCGGTCCGCGGCCCGGCGCAGAACGCGCGCAATCCTGGCCGCCGGCCGCAGCTCTGGGTGGGCGGCACGGAATTCCTTGATCATTCGATGCTGCTCAGCTTCCGCCAGCCTGTCGTTCAGCTGCTGACGGAAGACGTAGTCGTGGGTGTAATCGGTGAGTCGATCGCTGTTGATCATGATCGTTCTCCTGCCTGTTTGAGGGCGCGGTCGACCGCCGCATGGCGGTTACGCCGTGGATGGAGTGGGTGAAGGGGTTGGTGCAGGCCTGTGGTCAGGCGCGGGAGATGGAGATGTCTCCGCTTGCGGTGGTGGCTCGGATGCTGACGAACGGGTCGCCCTCGGCCGGGCGGTCGGTGGCGTCCAGGCCGATCAGCACCTCGCCGCTGACCGAGCTGAGCTCGAGCCAGGTCGGGAGGTCGTCACCGACGGCGATGTTGATATCGCCCGAGGCGCTACGGCCTTCGACCGATCCGACCGTACGGCCGACGTTGACGTCGCCCGAGGCGGTGTTGACCCGCAGCGCTCCGGTGAGTTCGCCGATGCTGACGTCCCCGGATGCGGACTTCGCCTGCAACGCGCTGGCCGCGCCGCCGATGGAGATGTCGCCGGAGCCGCTGGTCACTTGGCCCGCGGTCCCGTTGATGGTCTGGATGCTGACATCGCCGGAACCGGTTGTCACCTGGACGTCGTTGACCGAGTCCAGCGACACGTCGCCGGATCCGGTGGTGATCTTGGTTGCGGAGAGGCCGACCTCGGCCGACACCTCGGCCGAGCCGGTGGTGGCCTCGAAGTCGATGCCGTCGGGAACGGAGAGGTGCAGATCGGCGTCGGCATCGTTGAAGCTGCGCGGGAAGCTGATCACCAGCCGACCGCCGTCCTCCGAGAGCCCGATGCGGTCCAGGAAGTCCTCATTGTGGCTGGTCACCGCACCGGAGACGCCGCCGTCGCTGGATTCGTGGAGTCGGATCTCGCCGCTGCCGAGATTGCGGACGATGATCCCGATGATGCCGGTGTAGACGAAGTTGCGCGTGCTCATTTGACCCATCCTTGGACTTGGTTGCCGGTCTGCGGTGGCCGCGGAGGACGCGGCGGGCGGGGTGGACGTGGTGGCCGGGGCGCGCGGGGCGCAGGTTCACCGAAGACGCCTCCGTCGCCGAACAGACCTCCGGGGCCGAAGATCCCGTTCGGCCCGAACGGGCCGTTGGGGCCCAGGACGCTGTTGACGGCGCCGGTCGGACGTCCGGGGCTGAGAGCGTTCTGGATGGCCTTGACCAGCCAGGCGTTGGTGGAGATGCCCTCCGAGTCGGCGGCCTCGTCGACCCGCCGCTTGACCGATGCCGGCAGCCGGAGGCTGACCCGGATCATCGGCTCGTCCTCTTCGATCTCGGCGGTCGGCTCGTTGTCGGCCTCGTCGACATCCGGAAGGATCACCGTGGGCTCGCCGGCGGGTCGTGGTGCGTGCACCGTGAAGGTCGGATTGCCGTCGACCACCCGGACCTCGATCGACCCGGGAGCCAGTTCGGCGCTGATCTCGCTGGTGGCGTCGGTGATGGCACCGAACAGCGCCAGTCGGGCCGGGGACTCGACCGCGTTGCCCAGCCGCCGGGCGACGTCCTGGGTGTGTTCGTCGGCCAGAGAGGCCGCGCTGACGATCCCGTTGCGCACGGTCTCGACATGCTTTGAAAGATCCATGACGCCAGCATGACACCACCATGGTGCCATTCGCAAGTTCTATGGCGTCATCAGTGGTGTCACCGGCGTCGTACGGACTCCAGCAGCAGTTGCGCGACGTCGAGCACCTCGACCGATTCCGGAGCCTGGCCATCCGCCTGCCGGGCCGTCAGCCCGTCGGACAGCATCACCCGGCAGAAGGGGCAGCCGGTCGCGATCGCTGCCTGCCCGTCGGTGCGGCCGTCGGCGTGGCCGTCGAGTGCCTCGAGCGCCTCGTCGGTACGGGTCAGGTTGATCCGGGTGCCGATCTTCTCCTCCATCCACATCCGGGCACCACCGGCGCCGCAGCAGAAGGAGCGCTCCCGGCTGCGCGGCATCTCGGCGTACGTCGAATTCGGGATGACCGACAGCAGCTCACGCGGCGGGTCGTAGACCTGGTTGTGCCGGCCGAGGAAGCACGGGTCGTGATAGGTGATCGTCCGGCCGGCCACCGAACCGGCCGGCGGTGCGACGGGCGTCAGCTTTCCGTCGCGGACGAGCCGGTTGAGCAGTTGGGTGTGGTGGACGACTTCAAGCTCGACTCCGACCTGCGGATACTCGTTCTTGAGGGTGTTCAGACAGTGCGCGCAGGTGACCAGCACCTTGTGCGCCTTGGCTTCCTTCAGGGTCTCGGCGTTCTCCAGCGCGAGTTGCTGGAAGACGAATTCGTTGCCGGAGCGGCGGGCCGGGTCGCCGGTACAGGTCTCGCCGTTTCCCAATACCGCGAAGGAAACCCCGGCCGTGTTGAGCAGCTCCGCGACTGCCTGGGTGGTCTTCTTGGCGCGATCCTCGTACGCGCCTGCGCAACCGACCCAGAAGAGGTACTCGACCTCGGTCAGGTCCTCGACGTCCTCGCCGACGACCTTGATGGGGAAATCCAGCTCCTTGGCCCAGTCCATTCGCCTGCGAGCATTCATGTTCCAGGGATTTCCCTTGCTCTCCAGACCTTTGAACAGGCCGTTGAGCTCGCTCGGGAACTCGGATTCGATCATCACCTGGTAGCGGCGCATGTCCATGATGTGATCGACATGCTCGATGTCGACCGGGCATTGCTGGACGCACGCGCCACAGGAGGTGCAGGACCACAGCACATCGGGATCGATGATGCCGGCGTGGCCCTCGGTGACCTGGATCGGTCCGACCAGCGGCCGCTCGGCCTCCTCGAGCACAGCGGTGCCGAGGCTGCCGCGGGCCTCCTCGGCCGCTTGCAGGTAAGGGGCCTTGGCGTAGGCATGATCACGAAGGTCGGTGATCAACAGCTTCGGCGACAACGGCTTGCCGGTGTTCCAGGCCGGGCACTGGCTCTGGCATCGGCCGCACTCGGTGCAGGTGGTGAAGTCGAGCAGGCCTTTCCAGGTGAAGTCCTCGACCTTGCCGACGCCCAGGGTGGCGTTTTCGTCAAGATCATCGAGCTCGGCGAAATCCAGCGGCTTGCCGTCGATGATGATCGGCTGCAGGGCGGCGAGCGCCGGCGTACCGGAGGCGTCCCGGCGGAACCAGATGTTGAACCAGACAACGAATCGGTGCCAGCCGACGCCCATCGTGGTGTTCAGGCCGAAGACCGCCAGCATCGCCATTGAGATCAAGATCTTGATCAGCGCGACGATCCGGATCGCATGCGCCACCGAGTCGTACGCCATCCCGCCCGGCATCAGGAAGCTGCTCAGCGGGAAGTGCCAGCGGGTGGTCTCCTCGCCGAGCAGTTGGTATTCCAGGCCGCGCAACAACAGGACACAGATCACCACCGAGAGCACGGTCGCCTCGATGTAGTAGGCCTGTCCGGCGTTGGAACCGTAGAAGCGCGAATGGCGGCCCTTACGACGCTGGATCTGACGGTAGATGATCAAGAAGAGGATGCCCAACAGGCTCAGCCAGGCGATGATCTCGCTGAGCCACTCGTAGACCACCCAGTGGCCGATGATCGGCAGCGCGAAGGCCGGGTCGAAGATCTGGCCGTACGCAGTTGCGAGGCTGAAGAGCAGGGCCGCGAAGGCGACGAAGACGAACCAGTGAGCGATGCCGTTGCGGGACCACTGCAGCATCCGGGTGTGCAGCAGGGTCTCCCGAAGCATCGTCGCCCAGCGCTTACCGCGCTGATCGCTGCGCCGTCCGTCCTCCGGGCGCCCGAGCCGTACGACCGCGACGATCCGGGTGATGCCGTGGACGAACAACCCGAAGCCGGCCGCTGTTGCGGCCAGGCCCAGCACGATCGCCAGAATCCTCATGGTCCTCAGTCTTTCGTATCGGCACCGATGTGCTGATGTTACTCGCCAGTAACTCCGGGTGGAATCGCAAACCCGATTGATCCGATGACTAACGTCGTCAGCATGCTCGACGTATCGACGGACCAGGTTGTCGCCGTTGCCGAGCAGATCATCGGCGGCCATGCGGTCCGAACGCCGGCGCCACAGCGCGGCTACAGCAACTCCAACTGGCGGGTCGATCTGGACACCGGCACCTATCTGGTCAAGCTCGCGGCGCCCGAGCGGGACGTCGAGAAGGTCGCGAACGCCTCGTACGCCTACCGGCTCGCGGCGTCCACCGCCGCTCCGGTGCCGCTTGAGATCTACTTCGATCGGCAGTGTGCGCTGCTGGGCGGGCGTGCCGTCCGTATCCTGGACTGGCTGCCCGGCCGCCACGTGGAGTGGGGAGAGTTCCACGGCGAAGCGTCGAGGACCTTCTTCCTGTCGCTCGGCCGGGCCATCGCGGAGCTGCATACCGCGGCGTGCCCGGAGTTCTCGTCCCGGATCGGCGGCGGATCGGGTTTCCCCACCTGGCTGGAATATCTCGACTACCGGATCCCGCAGATCATCGGACGCAACCAGACATCTGGCACGTTCGCCGAGGACGAGATCATCGGCATGCTGGAGCGAGCTCGGGCCGCTGCGGTTACGATCACCGAGCTGGTCGAGCCGCGACTGTGCCACCGGGACTTGTACGTGGACAACTTCCTGATCGGCGACGACGGACGGGTGTCCGCAGTTCTTGATCTTGATCTCGCCGAGGCCTGGGATCCGGCAGTGGATTTCGTCAAGCTGCGCTTACACGTGTTTCCGCGGTTCGATGGGTCGGAGGATGCGTTCAGCCAGGGATACGCCGAGGTTGCCGACGGTCCACTACCGGGATTTGATCAACGCGTCCGGGTGGTCGAGGTGCTGGAACTGTCCAATCAGGTGATCAACTCCAACAGCCGCGGCGATACGGAGTACGCCCTGAAAACCCGCCGACGGCTCGAGACGGTGCTGGCGGCGAACTGGTGATGCAACCCACGGGTCACTATCCGAAACTCGCGCCGCCGCACCTGAGATTCGCCTTCTGCCCGCTGTGCGCCGGGCACTTGGACGTCGAGGCACGCGACGAGATCAACGATGTGGCGCGGCCAAGGTGCGTCGACTGCGGCTGGATCTACTACCCGCCGAACTACGGTGGCGCGTTGGTCGTCATCGAGTCTGAAGGCGGGCTGGTGATGATCCATCCGCCGGGCTGCGATCCGCAGGCACCCTGCGGTCTGCCCGGCGGGATCATCGAATTCGGTGAGTCGCCCGAGGAGTGCTCCGTTCGGGAGGTCGAGGAAGAGACCGGATTGATCATCGAACTGACAGCTGAGATCTGCCGGATCTTCGACCGTGAGAGCGTTGACGGATCGGCACTGGCGCTCGGGCCGATGTTGCAGTTCGGATTCGTCGGCAGGGTCGTCGGAGGGACGCTGCGGGAAGGCGACGAGGGCCCGCCCGTGATCTATCCGGCAGGTGAGCATCCCCGGATATCGCCGTCGAGGTCCGGCTCGATGCGAATCTTCCAGGCGTATTTGGAGATGAACCGGACGGCATGAGGTCAGGACTCGATTGAGGACCCGCTGTCCGCCTGCCTCGGGGTGTGGAAGATGATCCGGTTCCCGAACGGGTCCGGAACGACCAGATCGTCGCCCCACGGTTGCTCGTGGACGTGCGGCCTCAGCGGGTAGACCGTGCTCTCGGCCAGCTCCCGGTGCAGGCGGCGTACGTCAGGGATCTCGATGCGGACCGCTGAGCCGGGTTTTGCATCGCCCTCGTGTTCGCTGAGGTGCAGCACGCAGCCATCCCGGGAGACCTGCTGGTAGAGCGGCGTTCCGTCGCGGAACCGATGCTCCCAATCGACGGTGAAGCCGAGGAATTCGATATAGAAGCGCTGGCTCTCATCGCCGGGAAACGTTCGGAGTATCGGAATCGTGATGGGCGGTGCGGGCGTCCGCGTGGACTCGCTGTCGACGGTCATGATGGGTCGCTCTTCGTCAGGAGACCGTCGGCGGCTCACCGAGCCGGAAGAGGATCTCGCCGGCGTTGTCGACGACCAGCGTGTCCGGATCCAGCCGCGCTGCCTCGATGTCGATCGACTCCGGAGCGCGATATTCCAGCGCCAGCGATCGCGTCTCCTCCTCGCTGATCGCTGTCGCCAGGGTGACGGTCACCCGATCACGCTCGCCGTCCTCGGGTGACCAGGTGCCGGCACCACGGAGGTGGGTCGAGTGCGCCAAGACGCCCCATGGATGATCTTTGAATCTGTCCCACTGTCGGGAGAAGTAGTCCCGGCAGTGGTAACCGATCTTGGCGATCTCGGCGCCGTGGGTGTGGCTGACGACCGACAGGTGCGGTGCGTAGATGATCACTTCGCCGTCGTCGGCGACGATCGGCTCGACCTTGTACATGCCCTTGGCCGCGACCCAGATCTCGTCGTAGCGATCGGGGATGATCGAGATCACCCGCTTGACCGGTCGTTCCAGGTAACGGATGTGAGTGTTCGCGGATAGTGCGGACGCCTCTTCCCACGCGCTCTGCGCGTCCCCGACCGCGACACCGTAAAGATCGTGACTGCCGGATTTCACCACCACACAACAGGCGAGGATATTGCTGGGGATCAGCGCCGCCGCTTCGTTGATCATGGCCCGCACCGGGGTGATGCCCGGGGTGCCGATGATCGCGACGCTGCTGATCAAAGCGCCGAGCCAATGCGACGCGTCGATCATCTGTTGTCCGGAGACTCCGGGAAAGAGATACTTCGCGCCGCCGGAGAAGCCCACCACCTCATGGGGAAAGACCGGACCGACGATCAGGACGTCGTCCGCCTCGACGACCGCACGGTTGACCGTCACATCCACGTCCAGGCTGAGCCTGCCTTCGGACAACTCCTCAACTCGCGAGGCCGGGATCGTGCCGATGCTCACCAGCTCCGACGGCTCCCACCACGCGTGGTTGACGATGCTCGCCTCGGGATAGCGCCGATCAAGATCACCAGGGCCGACCTCGAACATCGTCTCGATCTGCTGCCGGGTCATCTCCGGGTGGGTTCCCAGGGCGATCAGAACCCGCAACCTGCGCGCCCGGCCCACGAGCGCTCCGTAGACGGTGTCCATCAGCAGTTGCAGTGGGCAGGACCGGGTGCTGTCCGGGATGATCACCACTACATCGCGGCCGTCCAGCGGGCGGCCAGCGAGCTGCTCGGCAATGAAGCCGGTGGCCTCATCTTCCGACAGCGAGCGCTCGAAGGAGCCGATCGAGGCAGCAGGCAGTTTGGTCACGGTGTCCACACCGATGATCCTGCTACCGCCGTAGTCAGGTCGCAATCCGGGGTCCGAGAGCTGTTCGGCGGTGTGGCCGGCGTGACGGCTACACCGTTGCCGAACAGCTGCGGAAGCACGATGAAACCCGCGGCAACCAGGCAGATCAGAGCGCCTGCCACGATGGCCGCTCCTATGCGGGATCTCACCCGAGAAGTCTTCCGTCGCGCGGTGGCGGATGCATCCACCCGTGGCATGGGATCGGCGGGGCGGGGGATGACATGCGTCTCCTACCAGAGGTGTACGCAGCCGGGACAACACGCGAACCCGAACGGACAACACGGGCGCTGGACGGACAACACTCATCGGCCCAGAGCGACCGCTGCCACGCCTAGCGTTGCAGACAGGTTCATCATCGGCAGGTCTGGAGCTGAGTTCACCCAGCCGGTGCCGACCGGCGAGCCTGACAGGGGAGGGGTGCCCGGCACGGGGGTCCGGGCACCCCGAAACCTTTCGCGGTGGACCTGAAGCGGCCTAGACCGCCGGCGGTGGCGGGGGCGGGCTGTCGTTGCGCTCGACGTAGGTCGTGCTCGCCCGTCGACGCCGCTGGGAGAGCAGGACCAGCGACAGGATGATCGCCAGCGCCCCGACCGCCATGCATACATAACCGATCGCCGTGAGATCGATCGCGCTCCACTGGTCGCGGATACCGAAGGCGCAGATCCCGCCGACAACGAGAAGGAAGATCCCGAGTCCCAGGCTCATGTGACACTCCTTGCGTAGGCAACTGGCTTGCGGTACCCATTCGCTCGGAGGCTGAATCCGACACCGCTGCGGGTCGCCGGCGACTACTGTTGCCTCGACGTCGTCGTGCCGGTCCGTGTGTTCGTCAGTCCCTGCCGTTAGGGTCGGATGATCAGGGCAGACCAGCAGGCGCCCGGTCCGGGCAGGTTGGGCAATGCAGGATGGGAATGGGCGTTGATCGAGTTCAAGTCGGTGACCAAGACATACCGCGACGGTACGACGGCGGTCCATGATCTGAGCCTGGTCATCCCCTCCGACAAGATCACCGTGATCGTGGGCCCGTCCGGCTGCGGCAAGACGACTACGCTGCGGATGATCAATCGGATGCTGGAGCCGACCAGCGGCCAGATCACCTGGGACCGCAATCCGCTCCGCAACATCCGCAAGACCCAGCTCCGCCGCGAAATGGGGTATGTGATCCAGAGCGGCGGTCTCTTTCCTCACCGCACGGTCCTGGAGAACATTCAGACCGTTCCGCACCTGCTCGGCTGGAAGAAGGACAGGAGCCAGGGGCGAGCCGAGGAACTGCTGGCGATGGTCGGCCTGGAATCGCGGCTGGCCAATCGCTATCCCAGCCAACTCTCCGGTGGCCAGCAGCAGCGGGTCGGCGTGGCCCGGGCACTGGCCGCGGATCCGCGAGTGCTGCTGATGGATGAGCCGTTCTCGGCCGTCGACCCGGTTGTGCGCGCCGACCTGCACGAGCAGTTCCTGGAGATCCAGCGCCAGGTGGGCAAGACGATCGTCATGATCACCCACGACATCGACGAGGCGATCAAGCTCGGCGACCAGATCGCGATCATGCGGGTCGGCGGGGTACTGGCCCAGGTCGGCAGCCCCCAGCAGTTGTTGGAGGAGCCGGTCGACGACTTCGTGGCCGGTTTCGTGGGCAAGGACCGCGGCTATCGCGGGCTGAGCTTCACGTCGGCGTCCGGGCTGCCGCTGGGCAGTGTGCAGCTGGTCCGCGACGCGGCCTCCGCCCGCACCGACGCACCGGTGCTCGTGGTGGACGAGAATGCCAACCCGCTCGGCTGGGCGGATCGCACCCGGCCCGGCCAGGTCCAGATGCTCGGGACCACCTTTGAGCCGGACACCGACACGATGCGGATGGCGCTGGACTCCGCGCTGAACTCGCCGGTCGGACTGGCCGTCGCGGTGGCGCAGAACGGCCGCTTCGCCGGCGTCGTCACCGCCAGCCAGATCCTTGATCAGGTGCGCCATCTGAAGGCGTCGGTGGCCGACGCCATCGCCGCCCGGGCCGAGGCGGACGCCGCCCGGGTCGAGGCCGAGGCCGCGCGCAAGGAAGCCGAAAGCGTACGACAGGAAGCGTCCCGGATCGCCGCGGACGCGGATGCCGAGGCCGACGAGGCCGCGCGCATCGAAGCAGCGATCAAGGCGGCTGAGGAGAAGGAGGAACAGGCTCGCAGCGCCGAGCAGGCCGCTGCGGCCAAGGAGGCAGCGACCACTCCGGCGCCGACGCCGACCGTGGAACCCGAGCAGGAGTGGACCTGGGACCCGGCTGCTGAGCCGAAGGTCGGGCGTACCGACGCCGGGGACGCGGAGACCGGGGACCCGAGGCCCGGGGACTCGACGGCTGGGGACTCGAACGCTGGGGACGCCGAGAGCCACTACCGATGAACTGGACGTGGATCTCACAAAACACCGACCTGATCGGATCCGCGCTCGGTGAGCACCTGTTGCTGGCGCTGCTCCCGGTGCTTGCCTCGATCGTGCTGTCGATCCCGATCGGCTTCCTGGTCTTCCACACCCGCTCGGCCGCCAACGTGATCCTGGCGATCTTCGGAGCCATCTACTCCATCCCGTCCCTGGCACTCTTCGTCGTACTGCCACTGGCCCTGGGCACCAAGATCCTGGATCCGCTGAATGTCGCCGTTGCCCTGACGATCTACACGACGGCGCTGCTCTCGCGCAGCGTCGTGGACGGGTTGCGGGAGGTGCCCGCCGACGTCAAGCAGGCCGCCGACGCCATCGGCTACGGCCCGGGCCGCCGTTTCTGGGGTGTCGACCTGCCGCTGTCCCTGCCGGTGATCTTCGCCGGACTGCGGGTGGCCACGGTCTCCAACATCGCGCTGACCAGCATCTCGGTCCTGATCGGCACACCGTCGCTGGGCACACTCTTCGACCAGGGCTTCAACCAGGGCTTTCTGACCCCTGTCTGGGTCGGCCTGATCCTGTCCCTGGTGGTGGCGCTGCTGGCTGACCTGGTGATCCTGCTCATCCAGCGCGGCGCGCTGCCGTGGGCTCGGAGGGCCGCATGAACTTCTTCCAGTATCTCCTCAGCGGCTCCAGCTGGACGGGCTCCGACGGGCTGGCCCTGCACGTCGGCCAACACCTGCTCTACAGCCTGATCTCGATCGCGATCGCTGCGGTGATCGGCATCCCGATCGGGATGCTGATCGGTCACACCGGCCGCGGCAACTTCGTCGTCATCGCGCTGGCCAACTCGTTCCGCGCGATCCCGACCTTCGGTCTGCTGATCCTGGTCGTGCTGCTCACCGAGACCAGCTGGATCCCGGTCGTCTGCGTCCTCGGCGTGCTGGCCCTGCCGCCACTGCTCACCAGCACGGCGACCGGCATCACCCAGGCCGATCAGCAGGCAGTGCACGCCGCCAGGGCATTGGGCATGTCGGCCGGCCAGGTGCTCGGGCGGGTCGAGATGCCGCTGGCGATGCCGTTGGTGATCGCCGGTCTGCGCAGCGCCACCCTGCAGGTGATTGCGACCGCGACGGTCGGGGCGTACGTCCCCGGCTTCGGCGGGCTCGGACGGCCGATCATGGACGGCCTGCGCAACGGCAACTACGGCCAGGTATTGGCGGGAGCCGTCCTGGTCGCCGCGCTGGCGATCCTGCTCGACCTGCTCCTCAGCCTGGTCGGCCGTGCCACCGGGCGGCATCTGCGACTGAAGGCACCTCGAGGCGCCCCCGTCGTCGAGGCACCCTGACCGGGAACGGCGATGCGTCGTACGGCGCCGGCAGCGCTGCTGATCCTGATCGCAGCGACAGTGACCGGCTGTGGATCCGAGCCGGTCACTGCACCGCAGCCGGTGCCGTCGGCGTCCGCGGCTCGACGATCGAGCCCAGAGCCGACCGTTTCGCCGACATCTCAGGCGACCTCTCAGACGACAGCTTCGCCGGCCGCATCGGCTGCCCCGACCACCGGATCAACACCGCGCCGAACCGCCCATCCGGCATCCACCTCGTCGCCGAGCCGGGCACAGAAGTCCGGGCCGACGGCAAGCCTGACGCCGGACCCGCGCAACCGCTTCTACTCCTCGGACAAGACCTGGTACGGCTCCCCCTGGTATCCCGGCAAACACCGGATCATGGAGCCGTACGGCTGCACCCCGGCGCCCTATTACGATCCGGACCCGCGCTGCGCTCACCACGAGGGCTTCCATCACGGCGTAGACATCGCCCTGCCGTGCGGGACCGAGATCACCGCCGGCGTCAGCGGTCGGGTGATCAGTCCGACCAGCCCCGGCACACCGGGACCGGCCTACGGCAGCACTGCCTTCCGGATCCGTACGACCGCCGGCCAGGACGTGCTGATCGGGCACGCCAGGACGGCGTTCGTCCATCCCGGCGACCTCGTACACCGAGGCGAGCGGATCGCGCTGGCCGGGGCGCGTGGTGCACCGGACGGATGCCACCTGCATCTTGAGGTGCGACCGGTCGGCGGCGGGTACCAAGACGCGGTGAGTCCGATGCGGATCGCACAGCTGCGCGGGTGATGTCGGGGATCCGAACGGGAATTCCTGCGGGATCAGAACGTTGTGCAGCACTGTCAGTGGCAGCTGGCACTCTTGAAGACAGTCGACCGAGGAGAAGTAGTCCGATGGCCAAGAGGTACAGACCCCTGTTCACCGCCGTGCTGGCGGTGCTGATGGTCGCGCTCGCAGCGTGCGGCGCGAAGAACAACAATCCGCTGAGTGGCGGTGCAACCGGTTCCCCGGCAGCCGACTCCGGCGGTAAGGCGATGGTGATCGGCTCGGCGAACTTCACCGAGAACGAAGTGCTCGCCGAACTGTATGCCGGCGCCCTGAACGCCAAGGGCGTCAAGGCGACCACACACCTGAACATCGGCTCTCGCGAGATCTACATCAAGGCGCTCAAGGACGGCTCCATCTCCGTCGTCCCCGAGTACACCGGCAATCTCCTGCAGTATCTGGATCCCAACACCACGGCCAGCACTGCCGCCGAGGTCGACCAGCAGCTGCCGCAGGTCGCCAAGAAGCAAGGCTTCGCCACGCTGACCGACACCAAGGCCGCTGACCAGGACGTGTATGTGGTCACCAAGGCCACCGCGGACAAGTACGGGCTGAAATCGCTGGCGGACCTGTCGAAGGTGCCGAATCTGATCGTCGGCGGCCCGACCGAGCTGCAGAAGCGACCCTACGGTCCGCCCGGGCTGGAGGGCATCTACAAGCTGAAGGTCGCCGGCTTCAAGGCATACGACTCCCCGGCCATCAAGGTCAAGGACCTGAAGGACGGCAAGATCACGGTGGCCGACTTCTTCACCACCGACTCGGCGATCGCCGACAACGGATTCGTCGAGCTCTCCGACCCGGAGACGATGATCCTGCCGCAGAATGTCGTGCCGCTGGTCCGCACCGATGTCACCAAGAACACCAAGGCGGTCGATGCGATCAACTCCGTCGGCTCTGCTCTGACCACCGCTGATCTGACGGCCATGATCAAGCAGGTCGACGTCAACCACCAGAATCCCGACGCAGTGGCCAAGCAGTGGCTGCAGCAGAAGGGACTTTCCTGACATCGGGCCTGAGTCCGGTGGCCGTCAGCGCATCATCCGGCGCAGTGTCAGGAATCTGATCAGCGTCGACACAGCGTTGGCGGCCACCAGGACGACCACCTCGACGATCCGTCCAGCGCCGGGTGCGCTGTGATGGACGATCGCCAGCGAGCCGCTGGTAAGGCCCAGGCCGATGCCGAAGGCGATCAGACCTCCGACGTGGTGCTTGACCAGGCCCGCCCGGCCGCGGACGCCGAAGGTCAGCCGCCGGTTGGTCGCGGTGTTGGCAATAGCCGTGATCAACAGCGCGGTGAGGTTGGCGACCTGGGCATCGACGGCAGTCCGCAGAAGCAGGTAGACGACCAGGTAGGCCAGAGTGCTGAGCACGCCGATGAATCCGAATTTGATCAACTGGCCGAACAGTGAGTCGCCGGGCATCCGGCTGCGGTCGTCGCGCCGGAGGAATTCCTCCCGCACCCCGTCGATCGGGATCCGGCCGGAGAGCAGCCCCCGTCCCAGCCGGGTGATGCCCCGGACGTCCTCGGCGGCGGTGGCGACGATGTCGACCCGCGAGTCCGGATCGTCGGTCCAGTCCACTGGCACCTCATGGATCCGAAGGCCGACGCGCTCGGCGATCACCAGCAACTCGGTGTCGAAGAACCAGCTGTTGTCCTCGACCAACGGCAGCAGGCGCTCGGCGACATCTCGCCGCAGCGCCTTGAAGCCGCACTGGGCATCGGAGAACGAGGCCGAGAGACTGCCGCGCAGCAGCAGGTTGTAAGAGCGGGAGATGAATTCCCGCTTCGGACCGCGAATCACCCTGCTGCCCCGGGACAGTCTGGTGCCGATGGCCAGATCGGAATGATTGCTGAGCAACGGTGCCAGCAGCGGGAGGATCGCTCGCAGGTCGGTGGACAGATCGACGTCCATGTAGCCGACCACCGCGGCCTGGGAAGCGGACCACGCCGCCCTCAGGGCCCGACCGCGGCCCTTCTGATCAAGGTGCAGGGCGTGAACGGTGGGCAGCTGCCGCTGAAGCTCTTCGGCGATCGCCCAGGTGCCGTCGGTGCTGGCGTTGTCGGCGATCTTGATGCAGTAGCTGTAGGGCAGCTCGTTCTGCAGGTAGGCGTCGAGCCTGATCACCGAGCGCGCCAGCTCGGCCTCCTCGTTGTAGACCGGGATCACCAGTTCGACCGCGGTGGTGATCTTGGACTGCTGCATCGGCCGGGCGGCGTCGTCGAGGTGCGCCGTCATGATCATTTGCCGGCCGTCAGGTCGTACACGGTCACGCCGCCGACTGTCTTTGCGGTGAAGGTCTTCTCGACCCAGCTCTCGATCTGACTGGCCGCATCCTGGCTACTGGTGCCTGACACCTGTCCACCGCCACCGCCACCGCTGCCGCTGTCCTCGCCGCTGGAGATGTAGTAGTGCACCTTTCCCGCGGCGACGTCGGCCTTGAACTGCTGCAGGGTCGGGCTGTTCGTTGTGCCATTGAAGCCGCCGATCGCCATCACCGGCTGCTGGGTCGCCAGCTGGTAGCTGGCGGCGTTCTGCGCCCGTGCGGTGGCGGCGACCCAGGTGTAGGAATCGGCGTCACTGCTCAACAGCTGTTTGAGTTCCGTGCTGACCGTGGTGCCGTTCAGCAGGCCGCCCATGCTGCCACCCATGCTGCCTCCGATGCCGCCATCCGTCCCGGCACCCGGCGTCCCAGTTCGGATGCCGCTCGTCGAGCCGCCTTGGGATCCGGAACCGTTGGGGGGAGTGCCCTGCGGACGCTGCCCGCGGCTCGATCCGCCCGGCATCCCACTGGGCGCACGTCCCGACGATCCGCCGGGGAACCCACCACCGCCCATGCGCTGGCCGCCGCCGAAGGAACTCACCGGCCCAGCGGTGACAATCGATCCGGTGTGCGAGGTGCTGACGGTGTCGACGCTGTACGAGACCGGCCCTGTCATGGCGGCTATCCCGGCCAGGCTGAGGACCACCCAGGCGGCCGCTTTCGGCAACCGGAACAGGAGCACGAAACCGGCCGTGGCGAGCAGGCCCGCGCCGAGCACGACGAACCGAAGTGCGTCGTACGGCTGCTCACCGGACTGGCCGAGCAGGACGAAAGCCCACGCCGTGCTGGCCGCTGTCGCGACCGCCAGGGTCAGCCGTGCGATCAGCCGATCACGGCGTCGCCATACGACGGTGCTACCGATGATCAAGGTCCCGGCGATCCACGGGGCCAGCGCGACGGTGTAGTAGTCGTGATAGATGCCGGCCATGAACGAGAACACCAACCCGGTGGTGATCATCGATCCGCCGAACATGATCAACGCGGCTCGGGTGCGGTCGGTTCGCGGCGCCCGCCCGATCAACACCAGCGCCATGATCATCACCAGCAGCGCGGCCGGGATCAGCCAGCTGATCATTCCGCCGGAGACGTCCTGGAAGAGGCGCAGGATGCCGGTCTCGCCGCCGAACCCGCCGCCGCCCGCACCACCACCGCCGCCGACCTGTCCTGTCTCGTCACCGGTCAGCCGGCCGAAGCCGTTGTAGCCGAACACCAGCTCCAGCACGGAATTCTTCGTTGAGCCGTCGATGTACGGCCGGGAGGACTTCGGCCACAGCTCCACGATCGCCACCCACCAACCGAGTGAGACGATCACCGCGGCCAATGCGCCCAGCAGGTGCAGCAGGCGTTTGCGGACCCCGATGGGTGCGGCGATCAAGTAGACCAGCCCGAACGCCGGCAGCACCAGGAAGGCCTGCAACATCTTGGTGAGGAAACCCAGTCCGACCAGGGCGCCGGCGACCATCAGCCAGCGGGCGCCATGCTTCTCGATCGCTCGCAGCAGGCAATAGCCGGCCAGTACGAGCAGGAAGAGCAGCAACGCGTCCGGATTGTTGAATCGGAACATCAGCGCTGCCGACGGCGTCAGTGCGGTGATCGCGCCGGCAGCCAGCGCCGCCGGGTGGCCGGAGATCCGTCGGACGGAGGCGTACACGACTCCCACCGTCGCGACTCCGAGCAGCGCCTGCGGCACCAGGATGCTCCACGAACTCAGTCCGAAGATCCGTACCGAGAGCCCCATCAGCCACAGCGAGGCCGGAGGTTTGTCGACGGTGATCGAGTTGCTGGCATCCAAGGAGCCGAAGAAGAACGCCTTCCAGCTCTCGGAGCCGGCCTGGGCCGCCGCCGAGTAGAAGGAGTTGGCATAGCCCGAGGCGGACAGTGACCACAGGTAGAGGACCGCGGTCGTGGCGAGCAGCAGCACGAGAGGCAGGTGCCGCAGTCGCAGCCGAACCGCTGTCGTGGCGGCGGCTGGGAGTGTGGTCGTCGTCATGACCCCGAAGGTCCCTGGCGCCGCTGTGCTCCCGGTTCGTTGACGCTATGTGCTTGCTGAGCATCCTCCCGACCCGTCGCAACCGCCCGATCCGGGGTTGGATAGCTTGGCCGGGTGGCTACCGATACGACCTCGTTGATCAACACCCTGCTCGACCTGTGCAACTGGGCGGTGTTCGACGTCGACAGCGCCGGCCGAATACTGGCCGGCTACGACGAGTCCGGCAGTCTCCAGCTGGTGGAGCTGGCACCGGACGGGTCCCGGGCCCAGCTGACCGCATTGCCGTCGCGATGCTCCGGCCGTTACGTCCCGGGTAGCTCTCCGCGGCAGGTGATCATCCAGCACGACGCCGGTGGCAACGAGCTGATGCAGCTTTCCATGATCACAATCGAGGACGGCCGAGCGCCGTACGGCCTGGACGAGGTAACTCCGCTGGTGCACGACAGCCGCTACATGCACGTGCTGCAGGACGTCACCGCGACCTCGGTGATCTACTCGACGAACCGCCGCAACAACGTGGACATGGACGTGATCGTCCGCGACGTCGCGACCGGTGCGGAGACCGTGCTCTACGACCAGGGTGGCTACATCGGTGCCACCACGGTGTCCCATGATCAGCGCAGCGTCGCTGTGACCGCCCTCAGCCTGCAACCGGCCAGCACCATCGTCTTCACCGCCGGCACGCGGCCGGGGCCGGTCACCGACCCGGACGAACGGGCCGCCCATCATGGTGTCGCCTGGTCCGCGGCTGATGACGCGTTGATCATGAGCTCCAACCACGGGCGAGAGTTCGCCGCGATCACCAGGGTCTCGCTCGACGGGGCGTCCTGGCAGACCCTGCTGGCCGCCGATGATCACGAGCTGGTCGCCGAGGTGTCGCCGGACGCCAGTGCGATGGTCGTCGGTCACCTGCGCAACGGGATCGAGGAGCTGGCCGTCCACGAGATCGACGGCACCCTGCGCGTCGAAGTCGTGCTGCCCCAGGACGGTGTCGGGTCGGTCGTCTGGGCGCCGGACTCCTCGCGGTTCGCCCTGCTGGTCAGCACCCCGACCGACCCGGGGTCGATCTACAGCGTCGACGCCACCACAGGCGCGGTGACCACGGTCGTCGACGGTCGCGAGCAGTTGCCGGCCGGCGTCGTCCTCTCGACTCCGACGGTGCACCGGGTGCCGACACCCGACGGTGAGGAGATCCCGTGCTTCGTCTACCGGCCCGGCGACGATGCCGATCCGGATCTGGCCGGCGCGTCGGTGCTGCACATCCACGGCGGTCCCGAGGGCCAGGCGACCAGGACCTTCAACGTGATCGTCCAGGCGCTGGCCGGGGCGGGTATCACGGTGCTGGTGCCCAACGTCCGCGGTTCGGCGGGCTATGGGAAGCGCTGGATCAGCCTGGACGACGTGGACAAGCGGCTGGACTCGGTCGCCGACCTGGCCGCGCTGCACGACTGGATGCCGGAGATCGGCCTTGATCCGGACCGGAGTTCGCTGTGGGGCGGCTCGTACGGCGGCTACATGGTGCTGGCCGGTGTGACGATGCAGCCCGAGCTGTGGGCGGCCGGCGTGGACATCGTCGGGATGAGCTCGCTGGTCACCTTCCTGGAGAACACCTCGGCCTACCGGCGGGCCTACCGGGAGCGCGAGTACGGCCGGTTGGAAACTGACCGCGACTTCCTGGTCAAGGCCTCGCCGATCACCTACCTTGATCAACTCCGGGCGCCGCTGTTCGTCATCCACGGGGCGAATGATCCGCGGGTGCCGTTGTCGGAGGCCGAGCAGATCGTCGCGGCATTGGCCGACCGCGGCATCCGCCACGAGCTCAAGGTCTACGCCGACGAGGGTCACGGGCTGGCGAAGCGGGCCAACCGCAAGGATGCCTACCCGGCGGCCATCGCGTTCCTGACCGAGATCCTCAGCCGGCCAGCTGCAGGCGCATGATCGTCAGGTCCAACCAGCGATCAAATTTCGTGCCGATCTCCCGCAGGGTCCCGACGGTCTCGAATCCGAGGCGGGAGTGCAGGGCGATCGAACCGGTGTTGGTGGCCTCGATGTCGGCGAGCATGACGTGCGCGCCGGAGTCGCGAGCGCCGTCGACCAGCGCAGTCAGCAGTCGGCGGCCGATGCCGCGTCCCTGCTGATCGGCGGCGACGTAGATCGAATCCTCGACCGTGAAGCGGTAGCCCTCCGCCGGTCGCCACGGTGCCCAGCACCCGTACCCGATGATCATCCCGTCGTGGTCGGCGACGTAGGCCGCGCCTCGGTCGACCAACCCTCCCCACCACAGCCGGGCCTCGTCGGGAGTCTGCGGGCGGGTCGTCCAGATCGCGGTGCTGTTTGCGATCGCGGCATTGCGCAAGCTGCTGGCGCCCCCGGCGTCCTCGCGCCGCCCGGGCCGGATCTCGAACGGACCGTATAGTGGACTCATGTCTACTATAATAGACGACCTGGGACTGCCAGGGCGGATCAGGGCCGAGCGCACCGGACGCGGCTGGTCGCTGGCCCGACTGGCGGAGGAGTCCGGGGTGTCCAAGGCGATGATCAGCAAGATCGAGCGCGGGCAGAGCAGCCCGACCGCTGTCGTGATCGGCAAGTTGTCCGGTGCGCTCGAGCTCAGCATGACCGCGCTGCTGTCACCGTCGGAACCGCTCGGCGCGGTGGTCAGGCGGGCCGCCGACACACCCGACTGGACCGATCCCGACACCGGCTATCTGCGCCGGCAGATCTCCACCCCGGCCTTTCCGGTCGACATCACCGAGGTACTGCTCCCGGCCCGGGCCCGAGTGCCGATGCCTGCCGGGGCGTACGCCTTCATCGACCAGTTGATCTGGGTCCTGGAGGGCACTCTGACGCTGGTCGAGGGCGACGACACTCATCTGCTGTCACCCGGCGACACCTTCGAACTGGGTACCCCCCAGGCTCGCGAATTCGTCAACGGCACCGAGGAACAGTGCCGTTACGTGGTCGTCGTGATCCGCCGCAGCCGGCCCTGAATCGTCGGTGCAGCGGGCCTCGGAGGCCGCTGAATAGGGCGCTCGTCGCAGCAGAGCGAACTATTCAGCGCGCTTCTATGCTTCCGGTGTGGATGTGGCAGTGGCGTACGAGGGCGGCGAGCTGGTCGTCGCCGAGCTCGACGGCGGCGTCGACGGCACGCCGCAGCCCTGGCACGGGGCCGTGCAGGGAGCCCGCTACATCTGGGCCGACACTGCCAGGATCTATCCGCGCCTGCTGGCCGAGGGCGTACGAATCGAACGTTGCCAGGATCTGCGACTGTGCCATGCGATCCTGGCTGGTCACGATGCCGAGCTGGCCGCCGACGACCGCTGGCGCCGGCAGGGGATCGCCCAGGCCGAACCGACCCTGCTCGATGATCAACTGCTCGAAGATCAGTTCGGTCTGGACGATGTCGTCGCCGAGTACCGCCGCCAGCAGGCCCAGGTCGCCGCCGAGCCCGGTCTCGATGATCACGAGCGGATCCGGCGCGCCAAGCTCCGGCTGCTGCTGTCCGCCGAGTCCGCCGGCGCCCTGATCGCTGCCGAGATGGCCCATCACGGCCTGCCCTGGGATGTCACCGTCCATGATCAACTGCTTACCGAGGCGCTGGGCCCGCGACCCCGCTACGGCGAGCGGCCGGCGAAACTGCAGGCAGTGATCGACAGGATGATCACCGCGCTCGGCGTCGGGTCCTTCAATCCGGACTCGGCACTCAACCTGATCGACGCCCTGCACCGCGCCGGTATCGAGGTCGCCAGCACCCGGAAGTGGGAGCTGGAGAAGGTCGACCATCCGGCCATCGAGCCGCTGCTGGAGTACAAGAAGCTGTCCCGGCTGTTGTCGGCCAACGGCTGGACCTGGATGGACACCTGGATCGCCGACGGCCGGTTCCGGCCGGACTACGTGGTCGGCGGTGTGGTGACCGGCCGCTGGGCCACCGACGGCGGCGGCGCGCTGCAGTTGCCCAAGCAGATCCGGTCGGCCGCCCGAGCCGATCCGGGCTGGAAGCTGGTGGTCGCCGACGCATCCCAGCTGGAGCCGCGGGTGCTGGCAGCGATGGCGCGCGACGGTCGGATGGCGACAGCCGCCCGCGGCCATGATCTCTACCAGGGGCTCGTCGACACCGGCGTCGTCGATACCCGTGCCCACGCCAAGGGCGCGATGCTCGGGGCGTTGTACGGGGCCACCACGGGCTACGGCGGCAGCCTGATGCCGGAGTTGATCAAGGCCTACCCGCGCGCGACCTCCGTGGTCGAGGAGGCGGCGCGCGCCGGCGAGCGGGGCGAGATCGTGAGCACCTTCCTCGGCCGCCGCTCACCCCGGCCGCCGGAGAGTTGGCGGGAGCTGCAGCGACTCGCGGCGGGCGGCGACGCCCCGGCCGAGGAGGTCCGCAAGGCTCGTCAGCAGGCCCGGGACTGGGGCCGCTTCACCCGCAACTTCGTCGTCCAGGGGACCGCTGCCGAATGGGCGCTGTGCTGGATGGCGGGCCTGCGCCAGCTTCTCCAGGGCCCTGAGCTTGTCGAAGGGCTGCGACAGGCTCAGCCACCGCAGCTGGTCTACTTCCTGCACGACGAGGTGATCGTGCACAGCCCGGCCGGCTGCGCGGATCGGGTGGCAGAGTTGATCAAGGAGGCGGCGGGCCGTGCCGGCCGGCTGCTGTTCGGTGACAGTGGAGTCGAGTTCGCCCTCGAGGTGGCGATCGTCGACAACTACGGTCAGGCCAAGGGCTGATCAGCGCGCCTTGAGCCAGGCCAGGACGGCGAGCACCCGGCGGTTGTCGGAGCCGACGTCGGGAAGATTGATCTTGGTGAAGATGTTCGAGACATGCTTCTCGACGGCACCGCCGGTGACCACGAGCCGTTCGGCGATCGCGGAGTTGCTCCGGCCCTCGGCCATCAGCGCGAGCACCTCGCGTTCCCGCGGCGTCAGGCTGGCCAGCGGATCCTGCCGGCGGCGCGCCACCAGCAACTGCGCGACCACCTCGGGGTCCAGCACGGTGCCGCCCTCGGTGATGGTGCGCAGCGCGTCGGCCAGCGTGTCCAGGGAGGTCACCCGGTCCTTGAGCAGATAGCCGACGCCGCCGCGGCCGTCGGAGAGCAGCACGTCGGCGTAGGACAACTCGATATAGGCCGACAGCATCAGCACGCCGAGGTCTGGATTGGCGGTCCGTGCCTCGACAGCCGCGCGCAGCCCGTCGTCGGTGTTCGACGGCGGCATCCGGATGTCGACGACGGCGACGTCGGGGCGATGCTCGGCCGCCGACCCGACCAGACTCGCGGCGTCGCCCACCGCATCCACGACATCGCAACCCACCTCGGCCAGCAGCCGGACCAGACCCTCTCGCAGCAGAACCGAATCGTCGGCGACCACAACACGCATGCCTGCCAGTGTCTCGTACGCCCGAGCCAGCACGGTGCCGATTTCGGTCATGGTCGGCTCGGCACCGGGCGCTGGGCTGAATTCGGCACCGAGCTGGTCAGCGGGATCGTGGCCGTGAGGTGGGTCGGGCCGCCCGTGGGGGAGTGCACGGCCAGCGTGCCGTCGACGCCGCGGAGCCGCTCCGACAGCCCGGCCAGGCCGTGGCCCTTCGCGGCCGAGGCGCCGCCGATGCCATCGTCGGTCACGGTGATCACCGCGATCGCCCCGGCCCGCCGCAGCTCGACCGAGCAGGACGATGCCCGTGCATGTTTGGCCATATTGGCCAGCGCCTCCGCGGTGACGAAGTAGGCGGCGTTCTGGGCGGCGTCGGACAACGGCACGTCGTCGACGTCGACCGTGGTCGGCACCGTCGACCGGGCAGCCAGCGCGGTGATCGCGGCGCGGAGCCCCTGTTCGGACAGGATCGGCGGCGCAATGCCGCGGGACAGCGTACGGATCTCCGCCAGCGCCTCCTGGGACTGGGCCAGCGCCGAGCGGAGCATCTGGCGGGCCTGCACCGGATCGGTCGCGATCCGCCACTCGGCGGCGCTGATGTCCATCCCCAGCCGCACCAGCCGCTGCTGTGGCCCGTCGTGCAGGTCGCGTTCCAGCCGGCGCAGCGTGTGGGCCTCGGCCTCGCCGGCAGCTGCCCGGCTGGTCGCCAGCTGGCTGACCTGCTCGCGCAGCTGGGAGGCCTCGTCGTGCAGCAGGGCCCGCGCGATTCCGGCGTGCGCCAGCACCAGTCCGCGCAGGACGTACGGCGCGGTGCCCATCACGATCAAGCTCAGCAGCACGTAGACGATCATCTGGGCTGCGCGGCCGGGTAGTCCGAGCAACCAGCCGAACCCGTCGTCGGTGTTGTGGATCCAGATGCCGAAGATCGCGTACAGGATCCCGACCGGGCCGGACGCACACCAGACGACAGCGATCGGGAAGGTCGCGGTGCCGATGACGAAGACCAGCACGATGTGCAGCAACTCGCGCCAGGACTGCGGATGGGTCAGTCGACGCAGCCGGCTGCGGAGCCCCTTGGTCCGGGCCGGATAGCTGGGCTGCGCGATCTCGAAGCCACGGCCGGCCAACAGGTTGCGGTGGACCCGAGCGAACCCGCCCGCCGCCTGCAGGCAGATGGTCAGCAGCAGGAAGCCCACGATCGCCGGAATGGTGCCCGCCCCGACCACCAGCAGCGTGATGCAGACGATGAATCCTGGCAGCGCGACGAAGAAGGTGGTCACCAGGAAGCCCAGGTCGCCGACGGTCCGGCGAACCAGCTGACCGATCACCACACCTCTACGCACGATCCAAGCTTGTCCGATCGGCGGCCCGGATGCCATCGGGGGAACCGGCGATTCTGCGGTAGGGATAACCCCATGCCAGGATCAATTCGACGGGTGCCAGATCATCCGGATATCCGGCTGGTGCTCCTCGTTGGCGGAGCCGTCGGCGCGTTCCACCTCGACCAGCCCGTGCTGGGCGTAGAAGGCCCGGGCCGGACGATTCGACTCGAAGACCCAGAGCCCGAAGCCGTCCGGTCGGAGCGACTTGACCAGGTCCAACAGGGCACTGCCGAGTCCGTCCCGCTGGGACTGGGGTGCGACGTACAGATCGTCGAGCCAGGTCGGAGTGAATCGCGCGTACGCCGCCACCCGGCCTTCGACCTCGGCGACCCAGACCTCGTCCACCGTGAGCCGTGCGGCTAGCCAGTCGCGTACCTGCTGCTCCGGGTGAACGCCCGCCGGCATCGGTGCCGCTGCCCGGGCGGTGAGGTGAATGGTGACGATCTCATCGAGGTCGGTGTCCTCGGCCGGTCGCAGGACAGCGGTCACGACAACGAATGATCCCTCAGGTCGGGGTCGCAGCAGCGGCTAGGGGCAATCGGAGCTCGAACCGGGTGTCGCCCGGGATGCTGCGCACGTCGACGGTGCCCTGATGGGCCTCGACGACCGCTGCCACGATCGCTAGCCCGAGCCCGGTACTCCCGCCGGTCCGGTCGCCGGAGCGGGCCCTGCTGTCGTCGCCGCGGGTGAAGCGTTCGAAGACCCGTTCCTGGATGTCGGCGGGAATGCCGGGGCCGTTGTCGGAGATCGCGATCACGACGTGCCCGTCCTGGATCCGCAGGCCGGCAGTCACCGAGGTCCCCGGCGGGGTGTGCGTCCGGGCGTTGGCCAGCAGATTGACCACCGCCTGGTGCAGCCGGTTGCGATCACCGAGCACCGTGGCCGGTGACTGCCCGACGCCGGCAGGGCTCAGATCGAAGGGGCCTTGGCCGAGCGGGCCGAGGTCGAGCGTCCAATGGTGGTCCGGTCCGGCTGCTCGGGCATCGCTGACGGCGTTGACCAGCAGCTCGGTCACATCCACCGGAGCCAGATCGATCGCTGGCCCCGAGTCCAGCCGGGCCAGCAACAGCAGATCTTCCACCAAGGAGGACATCCGCTCGGCTTCGGCTTCCACCCGGCCGAGGGCGTACGCGGTGTTCGCCGGGACCTGATCACGTTCCCGGCGGGTCAGCTCCGCATAGCCGCGGATCGATGCCAGCGGGTTGCGCAGTTCGTGCGAGGCGTCGGCGATGAACTGCTTGAGCTTCGTCTCGCTGGTCTGCCGGACGACCAGTGCGCCGGCGACGTTGTCGAGCATGTGGTTGAACGCCTGGCCCACCCGGCCGACTTCGGAGACTGGGTCGGCGTCGGCCGCCGAGACCCGGAGCGCGAGTGCGACCTCACCGCGGTCCAATTGGAGTTGAGACACCTGTTGGGCCGTCGTAGCGACGCGGTTAAGAGGGCGCAGACTGCGGCGGACGACAGCCTGGACCGCCATCCCGGCTCCGACAAGCGCCAGCACCGTGACGATCCCCGCAACGCCGATCGTCCACGTCAGCACTCGGTCAGCGTCGGTCAGCGGGACCCCGACCATCAGCGTCCCGGTCTGCCCGGTGTTGACGATCTGGACCCGGTTGGCGATCACCCGGTAACGGCCTAGCCCGGGCAGTCGGACGGTGTGCGGCGACTCGTCGACCGGCACCTCGCCCAGTCGGGAGATGACAGGGTCGGACAAGGTCAGCTGCCGGGCGCGAGTGCTGCCCGTGCTCGTCAGCAGGCCGGAACTTGGATTGCTCTGGTCGCCGTCGAGGACGACCGCGTAGAGGGTGCCGAAGGGCTGCCCAGGTTGCAGAAGATCATCCGCGCTCGGTGCGTGCGGTCCGGCCTGAAGGCGGCCGACCACCGAAGTGAGCTGCCGGTCGACGTTGTTGACCAGGACGTAGTTGGCGGCCACTGTGCTGGTCACGCTCAGCAACACCGCGATTGCTGCGACGATCACCAGCACCCGTGCCAGCAGCTGTCGGCCGAGCGTGCCACGGGCGAAGGTGCCGGGCGCGTTCCATTCGACCGGCTGCCCCTCGGCAGTCCGCTCAGGGCCCGGAACGACATCGGTCACAGAGCAGGCTTCTCGGTCAGTCGGCTGCCGGGCGGAGCACGTAGCCGGCGCCACGCATGGTGTGGATCATCGGCGACCGGCTGGCGTCGATCTTCTTGCGCAGATAGGAGATGTAGAGCTCGACCACATTGGCCTGGCCGCCGAAGTCGTAATTCCAGACCCGATCGAGGATCTGCGCCTTGGACAGCACCCGACGCGGGTTGCGCATCAGATAGCGCAGCAATTCGAATTCGGTGGCGGTCAGATGGATCTCCTCGCCGGCCCGATAGACCTCGTGAGAATCCTCGTTGAGCACCAGGTCACCGACGACGAGGTTGGATTCCTCGCGAGCGAGCCCAGCACCGGTGCGGCGCAGCAGTCCGCGTAGCCGGGCAATCAGCTCCTCGAGACTGAACGGCTTGGTGACATAGTCGTCGCCGCCGGCGGTCAGTCCACCGATCCGGTCCTCGACCGCATCCTTGGCAGTCAGGAAGATGACCGGGACGTTGGGGTCCTCGGCCCGGATCCGGCGCATCACCTCGAGGCCGTCGAAGTCGGGCAGCATCATGTCCAGCACGATGGCGTCCGGCCGCACCTCGCGGGCAGCCCGCACGGCGTCCAGACCGGAGCCGGCCGTGGTGACCTGCCAACCCTCGTAGCGCATCGCCATGGAGAGCAGTTCGGTCAGACTCCGCTCATCGTCGACGGCCAGCACCCGGATCGGACTTCCGTCCGGCCGGGTCAGCGGAACCGCGGGGGTCTGGGGTGAGGCTTGCAGGTCAGAACGCGCCATGCATCAACGATCCCAGCCACAGCTGCGATCGCACTAGGTGTTGGCTATGAGTTTCCTGTGACCCGACCCTGCAAGACCGTCGGGCCGTCAGTCCCGCGGGCGGATCAGGGTGTCGGTGGCAGCATTGCTGCCCGACGCACTCGGGGTGGATCCGCTGGACGGCGTCGGGCTGCTCGAGGACGCCGGGCTGCCTCCCGTGGTCGCGGTGCCGGCGGACGAGCTGCGCTCGGCCGGCTCCATCCGGCGCTCCAGGCGCTGCCGCTGGCCCGGTTGCTGCTGGCCGGGTTGCTGCGGCGTGGTCGTGCTCGATCCGACCGAACCCGATCCGGTCGAATCGGCGTCGGCCTCGTCGGTGTCCTTCCGCTTGCGGCGGAACAGCCGATCGATCCCGATCGCACCGCTGCCGTAGACGACGAACAGCAGGGCCAGCAGACCGATCACGACGTTGTACTCCCAGCCACCGGCCCAGGTCGTCTGGGTGCCCGAGACATGGGTCAGGCTCCAACCCTTGTACCAGGAGGTGTACGCGACGATCAGCACCTGCTCGGCGACCACCACCGCAGCGGCCAGCGGAACCAGGGCGCCGACGATCAGGAAGAGTCCGCCGATCAACTCGACGGCCGTGCCACCCCAGGCGGCGTAGGTGGCGAACGGGGTGGCGAAGGTGTGCAGGTAGTTGATCTGGCTGTCGATGCCCTGCTGGTGCCAGCGGCGCCAGCCGTGCAGGATCAAGATCCCACCCAGGCCGATGCGCGCCAGCAACAGGGCGAGGCTGCGTACGACTGTCAGGAAACCGGCCATGATCTCAACTTAAGACACCACCAGCCGGATATCGGGGCTACACGCCGTTGACACCGGCAGTCTCTGGAGATCAGAAGAAGTGGGACTTGGCCCCCTTCCGGGCGCCCAGGTACATCAACGCCGCCTTCTTGCGGCAGATCGTTCCACTGGCGCCGTGCTTGTGTGAGCAGATGGCGCGCATCTCGAAGAGGAACCGGTCGTCGATCTCCTTCCGCCGGTGCTCGGTCGGGTCAAGATGCGGCCCGTGCTTGTTGTCGCTGCCGTAGTTGCGATACCCGAAGTCGTGGCGGACACAGGCGTTGTAGAAGGTCTTGTCCGCGTACTCCTTGAGCGCGTGGGAGACAGGCACCGAGCACCCGTCAGTGCTCCAGTCCAGCCTCTTGTCGATCGGCTTCTTGTAGCGTCTGAAGCCGAGGTCGGCCATGTGGTCGGCCCAGTGGATGTTGTCGAACCGGCTGAGCTTGAAGACGAATTCCACGTAGTGGGCCCGGGTCTCGAGCCGGCTGAGGCGACCGCCGGTATCGTCGCCCTTGTCGCCGCTGGCGAATGCCTGGCTCGGCGCCACCACCATCAGGATCGCAGCCAGCGCAGCGATGACAGCGACGACCTGGAGCCGGACGCGGCCAGGTATCAGGTGTCCCCCCATGTTTCTGGCGCCCGCGTTTCTGGCGCGCATGTTTCCGGTGCTGGTCGGTCTGGCTCGGGCGAGCTTGGCTCCTACGGCTTGGTCGCGCATCGATGCGAGCATGATCGATTCCTTTCCGGTCAGTTCTTCAGGTGCGGCAACTCTGGCCACCGGTGTTGACCCGGCGAAGGAATCCGGTCAAAAGTCGGTCAACGTGACGGATGCGCTGCGGGGTGAGGCTCCGGATCCTGGCGACGTCGTATCCATGGACGACCTGGCCGCCCGGTTACAGGAACTCCGGCTGTGGGCCGGCGTCTCCTATCGCGAGCTGCATCGCCGGGTGCTGCGCTCCCGGCAGGAACGCACGGTGCCGGAGCGGCCCTCGTTCGACTCCGTGCACCGGTGTTTGCAGCCCGGCCGACGTCGCGTCGACCAGGAGTTGGTGGTCGACATTGCCGGGGTCCTGCTGGGAGACCGCGAGGCGGCGGGACGATGGCGGCAGGCGTGCCGCGTCGCCTCCGGCTCGCAGACCCCGGCCGGCCTGATCGCGGTCACCGACCTGCCGACGGACCTGCCTCGGTTCGTCGGCAGGAGCCGTGAGCTGGAAGGACTCCGGTCAGCGATCCGGGAATCCTGGGGGAGGCGCCCGACCGTGCTCGGCATCCGGGGCATGGGCGGGGTCGGAAAGACGAGCCTGGCGACGCGACTCGGGCGGGGCGTCGCCATGCGCGTCCATGCGCGGGCATTCGCCGTCGATCTTCGCGGCTACGACCCGGCGCTGCCGCCTGTCGATCCGGTGGCCGTGCTCGACGGACTGCTGCGAGCCTTCGGCCTTGCCGGCAGTCAGATCGCCGGGCTTGACCTGGGCGGTCGTACCCGATCCTTCCGCCGGCTGGTTCGGGATCAACCGCTGGTCTTGCTGCTGGACAACGCCGCGGACGCAGATCAGCTGCTGCCGCTGCTGCCGGAATCGGCGACCGGGCTGGTGTTGATCACCAGCCGGAACAGGTTCGATCTTCCCGGAGCGACCACGCTGGACCTCGCCCCGATGGATGCCGGCGATGCCGTCGAGTTGCTGGGCGAACGCGGCGGCTCGGAACGGGTCTCAGCCGACCCGAAGGCTGCACAGCAGTTGGTCGAACTGGCCGGGCACCTGCCGCTGGCGATCGACCTGCTGGGCTCCCGGATCGCCTCCGACGGCGGGTGGACGTTGGCCGATCACATCGAACGACTCCGGGAGGCGACCGAGAGCAGCCGTCTGGATGACGCCGTCGATGCTGCCCTGGGACTCTCCTACCAAGCACTCGACAGCGACCGGCGGCGGCTGCTCAGGCTGCTGGCGTTGCACCCGGGACGCGAGTTCGATGCCTATGCCGCGGCCGCGCTCGCCGACACCGAGCCGGCGACCGCGATCGCAGGTCTGGATGGTCTGGTCGCCCACAGTCTGTTGTTGTCGCCGCGGCCGGAGCGCTACCGGCTCCATGATCTGGTGCGTACCTACGTTGCCGGCAGGGTCCGCGAGGAGGATCCGGCGTCGCGCCGCAGGGATGCCCAGCGACGGCTCTTCGGGATGTACGCGCACGCCGCCGTTCGGGCGGCTCGGATGCACGCACCCGAAGCCAGGGCGTGGCTGCGATCCGGCGAATCGACCGGCGCTGCGACTCCGGAACCTGCCGATGCGGTTTCCGCCACGGCCTGGTTCGAGACCGAGGCCTCGAATCTGCTGGCTGCTGCCTGGCTGGCGGTAGAGCAGGGCTGGTCCGAGTTGGCGGCCGAAATCGCGATGGCGACGTACTGGTATCTGTACGTCAGCGGCCGGACCCCGATCGCCGATCAGCTGCTGCACCGGGTTGTCGAGCAGACGAGCGACCTGACCCGTGCCGATGTCCTGACCGCGATCGCCATCATGGCGATCGGCGACAGCCGATACGCAGACGCCGAGCGCCTGGCTCGCGAAGCGCTCGGCCTCTACCAGCAGCTCGGCGATGCCGGGCAGCAGAGCGCGGCGCTGAACAACCTCGGCATCATCGCGTACTGGACGGGTCGAACCAGTGAGGCGACCCGCTGGTACGAGCAATCTCTGGAGCTGGCCGAGAAGGCGGGCGATCCCGGGCGGCAGCTCCGGCCGATCGACGGATTGGGCCGGATCCAGGAGGACCTCGGCAATCTTCAGCAGGCGAGCGTGCACTATCGCCGGGCCAACGAGCTTGCCGCCGAACTCGGAGACCCGGTCCGCCAGGTCCAGATGGGAATCCACCTGGCGGATCTGCTGCAGGAACTGGGCAGCAACGCCGAGGCGATCGCCAACTCGATGTCCCTGCTGGAGCTGGCCCGGTCGGTCGGCTACGTCGAGGGTGAGATCTATGTGCTGGCGACCATCGGCGCGGCTCGCACGGCACTGGCGGATTACCTGGGGGCGACGGCCGTCCAGGCACAGGCTCTTGATCTTGCCCGCAATCGCGGGCTGAAGATGGCCGAACTCCAGGTCCTGGTCGACTCGGGAACGACGCTGTTGGCCGCCGGGCGCCCAGACGAAGCCCAGCAACGACTGGAAGCGGCCCGAGAACTTGCCGACGAGCTCGGTCAGCGGGCCTTCGCCGAGGACGCCGCTCGACTCCTGGTGCAGGCCGCCAGGGCCCTGGAGCAGCCGACCAGCGATCCGGCGAGCCGATCCTGACCGGTGGCGTTCAGTTCAACGGGACCGTGCAGACATCAGTGGAACGGTGCAACCATCACTGGAACCGTGTCCAGGGACCGCTGGTCACCGGAATCTGGATCCTCCGCTTGCCGGCCCTGGCCTGAACGACTGTCGTGGTCCGGTAGTAGCCGGCGACGGCGCCGACCCACCGGCTGTAGTCATCGTCACGTCGCGCGGCCGTATCCGGGTTGTCGACCCTTCCCGCCACCTTCGGGTGCTTGATCCGGAAGCCCGGGGCATTCGGGCCGGTGGTCCGCCGCGGAGTGACATTGGTCCGGTCGCCGACCACGATCCGGGTCTTGCCGGCGTTCACGGTCCAGTTGGCGCCGCCCCGCTGGTCGGTCGCCCAGGATTGGGCCCGCACCCGGTGAGTCTTGGGATCGTACTCGACCCGCGCGCAGGCCTGTACGCCATCGACCTGGGTGCATTGCCACGACGAGGTCCCGGTGAATCCGCCCTCCGCGGGCGGCAGTGGAGCGGCGGTCGCCGGTGGCATGACCGCCAAACCGGTGACCAGACCGGCGACAGCAGTGGCGAGCGCGGCAGTGACCTGCGTTGCACGGGGGTTGCTGGGCATGTCTTTCCCCTCGTCGAGTTCGACTTAGGCCGGGAATGCTACCCAGGCCCGGGGTCGCCGGGGTGGAACCCTGGGCCGGCCACGGATCCGTCCGGAATTTCCGTCGCCTTGAGTCGGTCCGGCTCAACCCGGATTGAACTTGGCCCCCACATCCGGCATAGTTGAGTCAGTCCCGCTCAAGGTCAAAGTTGAGCGGAATAGACTCAAGGCCGAGACGTTGTACTAGGTGCAACATCCCAGTCAACATCTCGTCAACCAAGTAACGCAGTCAACAAGAACGCATACAGCACCGGAGGAAGAACACACATGGCTCGTGCAGTCGGCATCGACCTGGGCACGACCAACTCGGTCGTCGCCGTACTCGAGGGTGGAGAACCCACCGTCATTCCCAACGCTGAGGGGTCGCGTACGACTCCGTCGGTGGTCGCATTCGCTAAAGGCGGCGAGGTGTTGGTGGGTGAGGTCGCCAAGCGCCAGGCCGTGACGAACGTCGAGCGGACGATCCGCTCCGTCAAGCGTCATATGGGCACCGACTGGACCGTCAAGATCGACGACAAGGACTACCGCCCGCAGCAGATCAGCGCGTTCGTGCTGCAGAAGCTGAAGCGCGACGCGGAGGCCTATCTCGGCGAGACCGTCACCAACGCGGTGATCACGGTCCCGGCGTACTTCTCCGACGCCGAGCGCCAGGCCACCAAGGAGGCCGGTGAGATCGCCGGCCTGACCGTCGATCGGATCATCAACGAGCCGACCGCGGCCGCCCTGGCCTACGGCTTGGACAAGGCTGACACCGAGCAGACCATCCTGGTCTTCGACCTCGGCGGCGGCACCTTCGACGTCTCCCTGCTGGAGATCGGTGACGGCGTCTTCGAGGTCAAGGCGACCAAGGGCGACAACCGGCTCGGCGGCGACGACTGGGATTCCCGGGTCGTCGACTGGCTGGTGACCCAGTTCAAGAACAAGAACGGCGTCGATCTGAGCAAGGACAAGATCGCTCGGCAGCGTCTGCAGGAGGCCGCCGAGAAGGCAAAGATCGAATTGTCCTCGGCCAGCGAGACCCAGATCAACCTGCCCTACATCACCCTGGGCGAGTCCGGCCCGCTGCACCTGGAGGAGCGGCTGACCCGCTCGGAGTTCCAGCGGATGACCAGCGATCTTCTCGATCGCACCCGGACCCCGTTCCACGCGGTGATCGAGGACGCTAAGATCGGTGTCAGCCAGATCGATCATGTGATCCTGGTCGGCGGTTCGACCCGGATGCCGGCCGTCGTCGACCTTGTCAAGGAGTTGACCGGGGGCAAGGAGCCCAACAAGGGCGTCAATCCCGATGAGGTCGTCGCTCTGGGCGCCAGCCTGCAGGCCGGTGTGCTGAAGGGCGAGGTCAAGGACGTGCTGCTTCTCGACGTCACCCCGCTGAGCCTCGGTATCGAGACCAAGGGCGGCGTGATGACCAAGATCATCGAGCGCAACACCACCATCCCGACCAAGCGTTCCGAGGTCTTCACCACCGCTGACGACAACCAGCCCTCGGTGATGATCCAGGTCTACCAGGGCGAGCGTGACTTCGCCCGGGACAACAAGTCGCTCGGCAACTTCGAGCTGACCGGCCTGCCGCCGGCACCGCGCGGTGTCCCGCAGATCGAGGTCGCCTTCGATATCGACGCCAACGGCATCGTCAATGTGCACGCCAAGGACCTGGCCACAGGCAAGGAGCAGTCGATCCAGGTGACCGGCGGCTCCGCGCTGGGCAAGGACGACATCGACCGGATGGTCAAGGAGGCAGAGGCGCACGCCGAGGAGGACAAGAAGCGGCGTGAGGGTGTCGAGCTCCGCAACGAGGCCGACAACCTGGTCTTCCGGACCGAGAAGTTGATCTCCGAGAACGGCGACAAGATCACCGACGAGACCAAGAAGCCGGTCGAGGAAGCCATTGCCGAGGTCAAGTCCGCACTCGAGGGCGACGACAACGACAAGGTCAAGGCCGCGGTCGAGAAGCTGAACACCAGCAGCGCCGCGCTCGGCCAGGCGATGTACGCCGCCGCCCAGCAGTCCCAGGCCGGTGCGGCCGCCGACGGTCAGCCGACCGACGCCGGTGCTGCGGGTGCCGCGGGCTCCGACGACGACGTGGTCGACGCCGAGATCGTCGACGAGGACAAGCCCCAGGACTCCGGCACGGGTGAGGCCAAGTGACCCAGGGGCCACGCGAAGGCGAGAACCAGGGCGAGGACGGTCGCCCGATCGTACGGGACCGGCGTCGGATCGATCCGAAGACCTACCAGGTCCGCGATCCCGAGGCCACCGGTTCGGAACCGGCGACTGCTGCCCAGCCCACTGGGCAGCAGGACGCTGGGGCGGCCGGGTCCGGCTCGGACGAGCTGGCTGCCGAGATCGAGAAGCTGAAGGGCGAGGTCGCCGACCGCACCTCGGACCTGCAGCGTGTCCAGGCCGAATACGTCAACTACAAGCGCCGGGTGGATCGCGATCGTGATCTTGCCCGCGCGGGTGGTGTCGAGGCCGTGCTCCGGGATCTGCTGGGGGTGCTGGACAGCATCAAGGCGGCTCGTGATCATGAAGAGCTCACCGGCGGCTTCAAGGGAGTCGCCGATGAGATCGAGAAGCTCGCCGCCCGGCACGGGTTGGAGTCTTTCGGCGAGCCCGGCGACCCGTTCGACCCACGGATCCACGAGGCGCTGATGCACGCGCAGGCGTCAGGGATCACCGGTCCGACCGCGGTGACGATCCTGCAGCCCGGCTACAAGATCAAGGACCGGGTCATTCGCCCGGCCAGGGTCGCGGTCGCCGAGCCCGAGGAGGGTGCACCCGTCGATGCGGGACCCGGCGACACCGGGTCTGAGGAAACTCCGGATGCAGGCGATTCCGCAGACCAGGTGTGATCATTTCGAGCAAGTGGACCAACAGGTGAGCAAGGAGGTGATGTCGCGATGAGTACGAAGGACTGGTTGGAGAAGGACTACTACAAGATTCTCGGCGTCTCCTCCAACGCCAAGCCCGAGGAGATCAAGAAGGCCTACCGGAAGCTGGCCCGGGAGAACCACCCGGATGCCAACCCGGGCAATGCCGAGGCGGAGCGTCGCTTCAAGGAGGTCTCCGAGGCCAACGACGTGCTGTCCGATGCCGAGAAGCGCAAGGAATACGACGACGCCCGCAAGATGTTCGGTGGCGGCGGATTCCGCTTCCCGCGGGGCGGCAACACGGCCGGCGCGTCCTCGATGGACGACCTGTTCCGCAATGCCTCCGGCGGTGGCGACAGCTTCTCCGACATCTTCGGCGGGCTGTTCAACTCCGGCGGCCGCACGCGTACGACATCGTCCACGCGTGGACCACGCCGGGGCAGCGACATCGAGGGCGAGGTGACGATCGACTTCGTCGACTCCGTCATCGGCGTCACGGTGCCGATCCAGATGATCTCCGACGCTGCGTGTTCGGCCTGTCACGGCACGGGCGCCAAGGCCGGTACGGTGCCGCGGGTCTGCCCGACCTGTCAGGGCAGCGGCATGCAGACCTCGACCTCGGGTGGCGTCTTCGCCGTCACCGAGCCGTGTGTCGACTGCCGTGGTCGCGGCATGATCGTCGACGACCCGTGCCCGGTCTGCAACGGCTCCGGTCGCGGCCGGTCCACCCGGTCCATGCAGGTACGGATCCCGGCCGGCGTCACCGACGGCCAGCGGATCCGGCTGAAGGGCAAGGGTGGTGCCGGCGAGAACGGCGGCGCTCCAGGCGATCTGTACGTCGTGGTGCACGTCAGCCCGCACCCGGTCTTCGGGCGCAAGGCCGACAACCTCACCCTGACTGTGCCGGTGACCTTCAGCGAAGCCGCGCTGGGCGCTGAGATCGAGGTGCCGACCCTGGACGGTCCGGCCGTCCGGATCAAGATCGCTCCCGGTACGCCCAACGGTCGCACTCTGCGGGTCCGGGGCAAGGGTGTCGCCCGGCGGGACGGCAGCCGGGGTGATCTGCTGGTCACCGTGGAGGTGGTGGTCCCCGAACAGCTCAGCGATCAGGCTCGTGAGGCGCTGGACAGTTTCGCCGCCGCGGCCGGGATGGCTGATCCTCGGAAGGCGCTGTTCGCCAAGGCACGCAGTGCCGGGTCCCCCGGTGCTGCGTCTTATGGTGCTGCGTCTCATGGTGCTGGTGGGGGCCATGCCGCCAGCGGGAGTGCGGCGCGCTGATGTCGGCCCAGATCGGAGTGGGATACATCGGTTCCGCGCTGCCTCAGCCGATCGACTCGGATGCGCCGCTGTTCGTGATCTCGGTCGCGGCGCAGCTCGCCGGCATGCATCCGCAGACCCTGCGGACCTACGACCGGATGGGACTGGTGTCGCCCCGCCGCACCCGCGGCCGCGGGCGGCGCTATTCCGCCCGGGACGTGGCCCGGCTGCGGTTGATCCAGCGGCTCAGCCAGGACGAGGGTGTCAACCTCGAAGGGATCCGCCGGATCCTGGCGATGGAGGACGAGATCACCGAGCTCCGCTCCCAGGTCAGGAACCTGACCGAATTGTTGAGCGCCAGTCGGGCCGCCCCACCGGGCGCCCGGTTCTTCACCGCCGACCCGGCCGGACGCGTACATCTCGGGCAGACCCGCCCGGCTCCGCGTGGTCCGCAACGGGCCCTGCCCGGCGGCCGCGCCTGACCCCTTCCGCCGAGGGGTCACAAAATCCTTGATATCTGCGGTGTGTCGCCGGCCTTCGGTTCCGACGATGCACGACAGTGCACGACACGCCGCGCGGATGAGGGATTTTGTGACCCCTCGGCGGGTTTAGAGGTCGGCGCTCCAGCGCTCCTCGATGCGGCCCGCCCGCCAGATCGCGATCGCGATCAGCCAGGCGACGATGAAGAGTCCGACGATCGCGAATCCCACGTAGTTCAAGGAGATTCCGGCGATCGAGGCCAGCGGGCCGCTGGTGATCGACATCCGGTCCGCCAGGACGCCGATCAGCTCGATGCTGCCGATCACCAGTGCGACGATCACCGAGACCGTGGTAATCGTGATGTTGTAGAAGATCTTGCGGATCGGCTTGGCGAAGGCCCAGCCGTACGCCCCGGTCATGAAGACGCCGTCGGTGGTGTCCATCAGGCTCATCCCGGCGGCGAACAGGATCGGCAGCACCAGGATCGCGTAGAACGGCAACTGGAACGCGGCGGCACCGCCGGCCAGCACCAGCAGACCGACCTCGGTCGCGGTGTCGAAGCCGAGCCCGAAGAGCACTCCGATCGGATAGATGTGCCAGGGCTTGCGGACGATCGCGGTCAGGCCGCCGAGGATCCGGTTCATGAAGCCGCGCTTGTTGAGCTGGGCCTCGAGCTGTTCGTCGCTGTAGGTGCCCCGGCGCATACTGCGCAGCACCTTGATGATTCCGATCAGCGCCGCAAGGTTGAGCACGCCGAGCAGCCACAGGAAGACCCCGGAGACCGACGGGCCGATCACGCCGGTGATCGTGTGCAGCCGGGATTGATCATTCTCTACCGGGCCGATCAGGGCACGGATGCCGATGGCGAGCAGGAACGACAGGCAGAAGACGATCGTCGAGTGACCCAGCGAGAACCAGAATCCGACCGACAGCGGCTTGTCGTCCCGGTCGGACCCGGTCTGGTCGGTGATCAGCTTGCGGGTGGTGTTGTCGACGGCCGCGATGTGATCGGCGTCGAAGGCATGCCGCAGCCCGAAGGTGTAGGCCAGCACGCCCACACCGACGGTGAAGACCGGATGGTCGCCGCCGATCTGGTAGTGACGAGGTGCCACCAGGATGACCAGCAGCGCGAAGCCGATCAGGTGCAGGGCGACGACGAAGGCGTACATCCCCGTCAGCCGTCGCCGGTCGGCGCCGGTCAGCGACGACAGAAATTGCCTGAACCTCTGGCCGCCCGTCACGCGCACACGCGTCGCAACCGGTCCCGGACCCGTCATCGCACCTCCTGGTTGACCAGCAATCTATTGCTTGCTGCTACTGAGTCGCAATAAGCGGCGAGCGTAATGGACACCCGAAGTGGATTCGCAGGCCGGGTCCGTACGGATTGGTCGCGATACGCTCGATCCCGGAGGTGGCGATGCCGGATTCTTCGTTACGGGCGGCCCGCCCGGTGGGCAGTGTCGACGAAGCCGTCGACGTGCTCCGCGAGGGCGGCGGTCGGGCGACTTCGGCCCGGCGGGCGATCCTCGACGTGCTGTTCGCCACGACGGACCCGCTGTCGACCGAGCAGATCGCCCAGCGGGCCGTACCGGTCCAGGACGTCCCGTCGACCTACCGCAACCTCGAGCACCTGGAGACCGTCGGACTGGTCCGGCACGTGCACTTCGGTCACGGACCCGGGCTCTACGAACTGGTCGCCGACCAGGAGCGCTGGTACGCCTTGTGCGAGTCCTGCGGGTCGGTGTCGGCATTCTCACCGGATGATCTTGATGCCATGGCGACCATGATCGACGAGCGGATCGGCTACCGGATCCGGTTCGCGCATTTTCCGCTAGTCGGCCTGTGCCGCGACTGTCGCGGCGATGACCGCCCGGCCGGCTGAGATCAGCGGCTGCGGGTCGTCGGTGCCGGGCCCGATGTAGCCCGTGACCATCGCACCATCGCGCAAGATCATCAACTGCTCGACGACCGGTGCCGTCTCGGTGACACCCAGCGCTCGCAGTTGATCCGACAGCACCTGCCGGAACCAGGTCCGGTGGTCTGCGATGGTCCGCCGCACCGGATGATCGGCGTCGGGATATTCGGCTGCGGCGTTGATCCAGGTGCAGCCGCGGAAGCTCTCCTCGCAGCGAGCCCGGACCATCGTCCGGGCGATCTGCTCGAGCACCTGGGCCGGATCGTCGGGGAAGGCGGCCTGCAGTCGCTCGACGCCGCGCCGCTCGTCGGCGGACCGGGCCGTCAGATAGCCGACCACAAGGTCGTCCTTGGTGGGGAAGTGCCGGTAGAAGGTGACCTTGCTGACGCCCGCGGCGGCGATGATCCGGTCGGCGCTCACCGCCCGGATGCCGTCGCCGTAGAACAGGGTGTCCGCGGCCTGCAGGATCCGCTCCCGGACCGGCCGCGTCGCCGTCTCGGCGGCTGTACTCGCAGAAGCCATTGTGTTCCTCCGTGCCTGTGCTACGTTGTAGACGTACTAGTTAGTCTACCTCTTCGATGACAAGGAAGCGACCATGAGTGCACCCGTGTACACCGCAATCGCCACCTCGACCGGTGACGCCCGCGCCGGAGGCCACACCACGAGCAGCGACGGGCTGCTCGACCTGACCATGGCCGTTCCCAAGGAGATGGGCGGACCGGGCGGTGGCCCCAACCCCGAGTTGCTCTTCGCTGCCGGCTATGCGACCTGCTTCCACTCCGCGCTCAAGGCTGTGGCCGCCAGCCAGAAGATCAGGATCAGTGACTCGGCGGTCGTCGCCGAGATCGGCATCGGGCCCAACGACAAGGGCGGCTTCGAGCTGAGCGGCGCGCTGCACGTGGAGCTCGGGGGAGTCGATCAGGAGACCGCCGACAAGCTGGTCGAGCAGGCCCATCAGGTCTGCCCGTACTCCAACGCCACCCGTGGCAACGTCGACATCACGGTCGACGCCACCGTCGCCTGATCAAGAACGTGCGTGATCGTTGATCAGGAGAGGTTCTCGTACGCCCGGGACGGGATCTGGGTCGCGAGCTTGCCACCGCTGACGTCGATCAGCGTGCCGGTGATGTAGCCGGCGGCGTCGCCGGCCAGGAAGATCAACAGGTCGGCGACGTCGTCGGCGGACTGCCAACGGCGCAGGGACAGGGTGTCCAGCAGACGATCCTGTGCCTGCGCCGGCATCTCGGCGAAGCCGTTCATCGAGGTCGGCACCATTCCCGGTGCGTACGCGTTCACCGTCACATTCCACGGGCCGAGCTCGCCGGCCAGCACCCGCGTGAACTGCACGACGGCGGCCTTGGATGCCGCGTAGGCCGCGCTGCCCACGCTGGGCACGATCGCCGCGAACGATGCCGCGTTGATGATCCGCCCGGACCTCTGCTGCTTCATGATCGGGATCACCGCCTGGCTGAGCAGGAAGACTCCGCCGACGTTGATCTCCAGGCACTTGCGGAATCCGTCCCAGCCAAGATCCTCGACCTTGCCCTCGACATTGATGCCGGCGTTGTTGATCAAGACGTCGATCCGGTTGTGGCGGTCGACGATCCGTTCCACCGCTGCGGCGACCGAGGCCGGATCGCTGACATCGCAGGGGAGCTGCTCGAAGGCCAGGCCGTCGGCGGCAAGATCACTCTCGACATCGGGGAAGGCAAGATCAAGAGCGATCACCGTCGCATCCTCGGCGACGAATCGGTCGACGATCGTCCGTCCGATGCCGCGCCCTCCGCCGGACACCACGACGACCTTGCCGGAGTGATTGATCAACACTGGCGAACTCCCTTCACGACTCACCGGCATACTATGTGCCGGTGTCCAGAGTCGTGTGGGTGACCGGTGCCGGGAGCGGAATGGGAGCCGCGTCCGCGCGGCAGGCGGCAAGGACGGGCTGGTGCGTCGCGCTCAGCGGGCGTCGTGCGGATGCCTTGGCCGAGGTCGCCGAGCAGATCACCGAGGCCGGTGGTGAGGCGGTCGTTGTGCCGCTGGATGTCACTGATGCCGATCAAGTGATCGAGGCCCATCGAAAGATCGTCGAGACCTGGGGTCGGATCGACGGTCTGGTGCTGTCCGCCGGCCTGAACAATCCGAAGCGCTCCTGGGCCAATCAGGACCTGGGCGACTTCAGCGCGATCATCGAGACCAATCTGACCGCCGTCGTCCGGGTGATCGACGTGTCGCTGCCGCAACTGCGCGCCGCCGGCGACGGTGTCGTCGTGGTGATCTCCTCCTACTCCGGCTGGCAGTTCAGCCCGGGAGCGGGCGTCGCCTACAGCGCCAGCAAGACCGCACTGTCACCGGTGGTGATCAGCCTCAACAAACAGGAGGCGGCCAACGGCATCCGGGCCACGCATCTGTGCCCGGGCGATGTCGCGACCGAATTCCTGAACATGCGCCCGGTGGTGCCGGACCAGGATGCCCAGGCGCGGATGCTGACCGCCGACGACATTGGCCGCGCCGTCGGTTTCGTGCTCGACTCCCCGCCCTACGTCCGGGTCGACGAGTTGGTCATCTCGCCGGTGTCCCAGCGGTAGCGATCGCGAAGAACGTGCTTGCCGATCCGTCTCTGACGCCGTTCGGTGCGATTCCGGCAATCCGCAAGCACGATGTTCGCGGATCAGCCCTCGTCGGCGGGGTGACTGCGGTAGCTGAGCAGTCCTTCGACTCCACGGCCGAAGGTCTCGCAGATCGGTTCGGGGTCGGACAGGCATCCGGCTGCCATGGCGCCGTCTCGCAACATGACGAAATGCTGTGCGGCAGGGCCGGGGTCGCTCTTCCCGGTGTCGGTGAACAGCGCGGTCATCGTTGCCAGGAACCACTGCCGATGCTTCCGGACGGCCTGGTGCACGAGGTGCCCGGGGTCCGGATACTCGGCGGCCGCGTTCAGGAATGCACAGCCGCGGAAGCCGGTCCGCCGGATGTCGTCGGCGATTGATTCTCCGACCGCTCGGATCGTCTCCTCCGGGCTCGTGCCCTTGCTGCGTGCGGTCGCCACGCCCGTCCGGATCGCGTCATCGGCCTGATTCAGGTACGCGACGATGAGGTCGTCCTTGCTCGGGAAATGGCGATACAGCGTGGCGCGCGTCACCTGTGCCTCCGCGATGATGCGGTCCACCCCGACTGCATGGATGCCTTCCGCGTAGAAGAGCCCGGTGGCCGTACTGAGCAGCCGGTCCCGTGCCCGCGACACCTGTCCCTGCATCAAAGCTCCCATCGAATTCGAGGTGAAATTCTAGCAGATAGAACGATCGGTCTTGACAACCGCGATGGCCTCCGCCAGACTCATGTGTACCGATCGTTCTATCTACTAGACCATAGAGAGACCTGATGTCCGATTCAATCCCCGCTGGTTCAGTTCCCACCCGCGATCACGACGACTCCGGAGCTGTCATCGGCAGCACAACAACACTGCGGAACCTCTACTACCTACGTTTCGGGTTCGCCGTCGTGTGGGCGGCGCTGCTGATCCTGATCGCTCACGCGATCAACCCGGCAACCGCCGTCCTGTTGATCATCTATCCGGCCTTCGACCTGGTGGCCGCAGTGATCGACTTCCGTTCGTCAGGTTCGAGTCGGGCGAAGGCACCGCTGTACGTCAACATGGCTCTGAGCCTCCTGACGGCGGTCGGACTCGCGGTCGCCGCCGGTTCGGGAATCCCCGCTGTGCTACGGGTCTGGGGCGCCTGGGCGATCACTGCGGGCATCGTCCAATTGATCGTCGCGATCCTGCGCTACCGCCTCGGAGGCCAGTGGGCGATGATCCTCAGCGGTGGGATCTCGGTCATCGCCGGGTGCGGATTCGTGGTCATGGCCGGCGGCTCCAGCGCCGCACTGACGGGTGTTGGCGGCTATGCGATCCTCGGCGGCGTCTTCTTCCTGATCTCGGCGATCCGACTGCACCGCGCCATCGCCGCACGATAGGCCACGACCCGGTTGCTACTGCTTCGTTGTCCAACCCAGCGCCGGACCTAGATGATCAGCCATGTCGGTGATGATCTGCAGGTAATCGCGTTCGGTGAAGGAGAACGGCAGTGCGAAGGCGACCTCGTCGACCCGCTGGTAGGCGGCGTGGTTGATCAAGGTCTCGGCGAGCTGATCACTGTCGCCGACAAGATCGGGGGAGAAGAGCATCTGCCGTAGACCCTGTGGTGATCGCGTCCGCTCCTGCCGACCGGCGGCGTACGCGGCGTACTTGCGCTTCTGCTCCGGCGTGGCCGAGTCGGTGGGAATCACCACCAGACCTTGGGACACCCGGCCCGGCCGCTTGTCCGGATGGGCTGCCGCGTAGGCGGTGCGGTAGGCGTCGATCTGCTCGGCTTGGATCAGGGCGAAATCGTCCGGATGCGTGCCGTCATGATCATGTCCGTCGATGCTGGTCACCGAGCTGGTCAGGTAGTTGAGTCCCTGCTCGCCGGTCCAGCTCGCCGACGACAGTCCGCCGCCGTACCAGAGCCGGTCGGCCAGCCCGGGTGAGTGCGGCTGGATCCGCCGGGAGAACTGCTCGATTCCGACGGTGCCCTCGAAGTCGGTCACCGGATCGCCGCGCAGGAATTCCAGCAGCCGTACGACCCGCTGTTTGGAGAAGTCCTCGACGTCGTGGCTGTCGGGGTAGAGCTTGGTCTTGAAGGTCTCGTAGCGCATCGGCGGCCCGACCGAGACGCCCGGATTGAGCCGGCCGTGGCTGAGGATGTCGACGGTGGCAAGGTCCTCGGCGAGCCGGAACGGATTCTCCAGGCCGAGCGGGATGACCGCGGTGCCCAACTCGATCCGGTTGGTCCGCTGGGTGGCCGCGGCGAGCACCGCGACCGGCGAGGAGATCCCGTACTGCAGGTGCCGGTCGCGCAGCCAGACCGAGTCGAAGCCGAGCTGCTCGGCGGTCTCGATGATCTTGAGCGTGGTCTCGTGCCCGGCCAGCGGGTCGTGCTCGTCGAAGAGCCCGATGGTCAGGAATCCCATCCTGGCCAGGGGTTCACCGGGTCGTGGCATCGCGCCCCTCCAGCTCAGTGTCGGCGTTCGATCGCTGCGATGATGCTAGGCCGCAGTGACGACGCCGAGATCACCTGGTCCACCGAACCGACCTCGACCGCCCGTTGGATGTCGTGGATGTCGTCGAATTCGGCCGCCAGCTCGGCGATCTTCTCGGCCCGGAGCCCGGCCAGCAGGTCGGCCAGTTCGACAGCCAGGGCACCTCGCTGGTCCTCGGGCGCGGCCGCGATCCTGCGCTCCAGCTGCGAGACCCGGGGGTCGGCCGCCGCCCGCTTGGCAACTTCCGAGGCGAAGACCACCGCCGCCGCCGGGGCACCGCCGAGCACGGAGGCGTACGAGCCCTCGACGGCGAGCACGGTGAGCTCCGGATTGAGCCGTTTGGAGAAGACCACGAAGGCGCCGCCGTGGTAGCGGGAGATCACGCAGAAGACGATCGGTCCGCGGAAGTTGACCATCGCTCGGCCGATCTCGGCGCCGTACTCCAGTTGCAGGTTGCGCATCGACTCCGGCGAACCGTCGAAACCCGACAGGTTGGCCAGCACGACAACCGGCCGGTTGCCCGAGGCGGCGTTGATCGCGTGCGCGACCTTCTTCGACGACTTCGGGAACAGGGTCCCGGCTGTGAAGGTGTCCGGGCCGTCCGAGGGCGGGAAGCCGGACCGTGCCACTGGAGTCGACTCGATGCCGATCAAGCAGACCGAATGCCCGCCGAGCCGGGTGTCGGTGACCACCGCGGTCTCCGCCTCGGCCATCCCCGCCCAGCGTTCCAGCATCGGATGATCAAGGTCTGCGACCGCGCGCATCACCGTACGGATGTCGAACGGCCGCTTGCGGTCCGGGTTGTGCACCGGAGAGAAGATCTCGCCGACAGTGGCGAAATCGCTGCCCGGGTGGGGGAAATCGCTGACATCGCGATCGGCCGGATCGGTGGTCTCGGCACGTCGAGGCACGGACTCGCCCGGCATTACGTAGCTGTGCTCGTAGTGGGCCAGCACGATCTCCAGAGCTCCGGCCAGATCCGGCGCCCAGTACTGCGCCTGGCCATTCGGTCCCATGATCCGGTCGTAGCCGCCGATGCCGAAGTTGTCCTCGGCGGAGACGCTGCCGGCGAAGTCCAGGGTCTGCTTGCCGGTCAGCACCATCGCGCTCTCCGGCGTCATCACCAGGATGCCCTTCGTGTGCATCAGCATCGTCGCCTCTGCATTCCAGTACGGCTGGGCGCCGACGTTGATGCCGGCGACGACGACGTTGATCTCCCGATTGGCCTGGTCCGGGCCCGCCTGGGTGAACTCCACGATCCGCTTGAGTGCCGCGGCGACCCAGTCCATGTTCTCGGTGCCACTGGTCATCGAGACCCGGGCACCGGCCGAGACGGCGTACCACTCGACCGGGATCCGGCGTTCCTCGGCAAGGTCCAGGGCGGCGATGATCCGTGTGCACTCGGCCTCCGACAGCGCGCCGAGGGCCTTGGTCGGATCGCCGCACAGCACCACCCGGGTGACGCCCTCGGGGTAGAGCGGGGTGGGCGTGGTGACGACGGCGACGATGATGCCGGCGGTGTTCCGGCCGTGCGGGCGGTCGACCGGCACCAGCGCCCCGGAGTCGTCCAGGTCGTATTCGACCAGGGTGCCGCCGCGGGTCAGCGCGGGTGCCAGTTCGTACGGGTAGACCAGGCCACGGCGCCGGGCACGGTCGACCTTCGTGGCGTAGTCGTCCAGCGGGGCCAGCGGCGTGGTCGGCGGCGCTGCGACATCGGCGGTGGTGCCGCCGTCCGGCCGAGCGTGGAACCGGATGGCGATCGGATGGACCGCGCCCGCATCGTCGATCACCCGACCCTGGGCCAGCACCTCTTCGATCCCGGTGCCGTCGCTGAGCGGGGTGATCTTCTCCTGCAGTGCGGTCAGCGACTCAAGATCAGCTTTGATCGCCGGCCAGACCGTCACCCAGACATGGTTCATCTGCAGCTGGGACGCGGACCGGCCCCGGGCCGTACGGACCCGGCGGATCGCTTCCAGGCAGTTCTCCACGGCACGTTCGGCATGCGGCAGCCCGACCACGGCGCCGGTCTCGTCGCGGACCACCGCCATCTGCCGGACCTGGGCGGCGGCCACCAGCCGCCGGTCGGCCGGATTGTCCCGGGCGACACATTCGTACAGCAGTACGTCGCCGGGCGCGTCCAGCCGGGTCACGTCGAAGTTGATCAAGCGCCACAGGTTGAGCCGGCGACCGACCATCGGATGGATGTCGCGGACCAGCCGGTCCTCGAAGAGGGTGTCCGGGTCACCTGGCGTCGGCCGGAAGGTGAAGTAGCGCACCGGGCCGCCGTCGGCCGGGCAGACGGCGATCGCGACCCGGCGGGAGCCGGCGACGAACCGCCGACCCTGCAACTGCTTGATCAACTTGGCGGACAGCTGCTCCGGGTCGGACGGCGGCTCCGGCCAGTGCAGGTAGATCTCGGTGACATTCTGCTGGGCGGACAGTCGCGGTGAGACGATCTCGTCGATCCCGCCCGCCGCGGCCAGTTCCTCGATCCGGCCGATGGTGGAGATCACCCGGGTCTGGCCGTGCTCCTGGCTCAGGTATTCGGCACCGACGACCGGACGGACCGGAGTTCCGTCGTGCTCGACCGCCTCGTCATGCAGTCCGTACTCGAGATAGTGCCGGCGCAGCAGCACCTCAAGCAGCGGCTCGTTAACCGGGATGCCGGCGGCCAGCCGGTCGCGCAGGAAGCCGATCAGCTGTTCCGGAATCGCGGCCAGTGCCTCGATCCGGGCCTCGCGGTTCGTGGCGGCCGGATCGGCGAGCGCCGCGACCTCCTCGGCGACCCCGGCCAGCACCGAGGACCGCTCCGTGTCGACGATCGGCTGGTCGAACCAGGCGAACCGGATCGACCGGGCCAGATCGCCGATCACCGGAATCCGCCGCCGGGTGGCCAGCACCATCCGCTCCAACACCGCCCGGGCCGACAGCGCCACCGACTCGGCCGGCGCGGGCAGGCTGACCCAGCGCTGCAGGATGGCGATCACGGCGTCGTTGTCGGCGCTGCTCTGATGCGCCAGGAAGATCCGGAACAGCGCCTCGTCCAGGGCCGGCGCCGGCTCGAGATCGGTCACGCCGTAGTGGGCCAGCGCCCGGATCAGCTTGTCCCGGAAATGCTCCGGCAGCCCGCCGCGATCGGCGTCCAGGGTCCGCAGGTAGGTGTGGAAGTACTCCCGCGAGCTGTGCACCCGCAGCTCGGTCCGCAACTCCTCGTCGGCGGGCCGGTTGCGGGTCAGCTCGGCGAAATCGGTGAACATCGCGACGAGCGACATCTCGACCGCGAGCACGTCGACCCCGGTCGCTGCCAGCGCATCCCGGCCAGCCAGGTACGCCTCGAGCGCCCGGGCGGCCTGATCCTGGCTGATGTCGTAGCCGAGCAGCAGATCGCGCAGCGACGTCAGTCCCTGGGCCGCGGCCTCGGCCGGGTCGGGGTCGTTCCCGATTCCGTCCGGCAACTCGACCACCCGGCCGGCGGGTGTCTCCGCCGCGGTCGCGGGATCGCCGGTCGGCTCGAGCCGGGCCAGCGGTTCGCCCGCAGCGACCTGGGTGCCGGTGCGGACCAGCAACTCGGTCAGCCGGCCGGCGGTCGGTGCCGGCAGCGGCATCTCCATCTTCATCGACTCGAGCACGACGACGGGCGCGCCTGCGTTGACCTCGTCACCAACCCGGACCGGTGTGCCCACCACCAGCGCTGGCGCCGGTGCGCGCAACACGCCGCCCTCATCACGGGTGATGCGGTGGGCGACCCCGTCGACCTCGACGAGTTGGATCGGGCCGTGGGCGGCTGTGACCAGGCGATAGCACTGGTCGCCGATCCAGAGCCGGGCGTGAACGTCGTCGATGCGTTCCAGCCGGGCGATCACGACCGTATCGCCGAGACTGACCCGGTGCCGGTCGCGGCCGATCCTGCTGACAGTGAGCTTGTAGCCGACGCCGCGCAGCCGCAGCTCGGTGCGAGCCACGGTCTCGTGACTCAGGTGCGGCCGGCCGCCACGGGCGGTGGTGAGGAACTGAGCGATCTCCGTACGCTCCCGGTCCGCGTAGCTCTCGATCGCCGCTGCGACCAGGGCGACGCCGGCGTTCCGGTCGGCGACCAGACCGCCTTCGGCCATCGTCCGGTCGATCCAGCCGGTGTCGGCCCAGGCCGGCTCACCGCGGGTGACGGCCGGGTCGGCCAGCAGCTCCAGTACGAAGCTCTTGTTGGTGGCGCCGCCCTCGATCACCACCGTCGTCTCCAGCATCGCCCGGCGCAGCCGTGCCAGGGCCTGCTCGCGGTCGGCGCCGTAGGCGATGATCTTGGCGATCATGGAGTCGAAATCGGCTGGAATGGTGTCGCCCTCGGCGACCCCGGTGTCGACGCGTACGCCCGGGCCGGCCGGGAATTCCAGCCGTACGATCCGGCCCGGTGACGGTGCGAACGACCGGTCCGGATCCTCGGCGTTGAGCCGGGCCTCGACCGCGTGGCCGCGCTCGGTCGGCCGCTCACCGGTCAGCGGGATCCCGCTCGCGACCTGCAACTGCAGTGCGACCAGGTCGAGTCCGGTGACCAGTTCGGTGACCGGGTGCTCGACCTGCAGTCGGGTGTTGACCTCCAGGAACGCGAATTCACCGGTCCGGGGGTGGTAGAGGAATTCCGCCGTCCCGGCACCGGAGTAGCCGACGGCCAGCGCCAGGCGCTCGGCCGAGGCCCTGAGCTCTGCGGTCTGGTCGGGATCGAGCAGCGCCGACGCCGATTCCTCGATCACCTTCTGGTTGCGCCGCTGGACCGAACAGTCCCGGACCCCGACGGCCCAGGCGGTGCCTTGGCCGTCGGCGATCAACTGCACCTCGACGTGCCGGGCACCGGTGATCAACTTCTCGATGAAGACGACGCCGCTGCCGAAGGCGCGCTCCGCCTCGTCGCGGGTGCGCTGGTAGCTGTCGGTCAGATCCGCAGGATGGTCGACCCGGCGGATGCCGCGGCCGCCACCGCCGGCGGTCGCCTTGAGCATCAGCGGGTAGCCGATCCGGTCCGCGACCGCGAGTGCGTCCTCCAGGGTGTCGACCGGGCCGCGGCTCCACGGTGCGACCGGAACGCCGGCTTCCTCGGCGATCAGCTTGGAGCCGATCTTGTCGCCGAGCTTGCGCATCGCTTCCGCACTTGGACCGATGAAGGTCACCCCCAGGCGCTCGCACACCTCGGCGAAGGCAGGATCCTCGGCGACGAAGCCCCAGCCGACCCAGACCGCGTCGGCCTCGGTCTCGACCAGCGCCTGCTCGAGCCGCTTCAGGTCGAGATAGGGGCGGTCGGCAGCCGCGCCGAGCAGATAGGTCTCGTCGGCTTCACGGCCGAATGCCGCACCGGCGTCGACATCGGTGTAGAGGGCGATGGTCCGGATCCGGTCCGCGCTGTCGTCGCTCCCGTCGCTGTGCCGGACATTCAGATCCCGTACGGCGTGGATCAGCCGCATCGCGGCCTCCCCGCGGTTGACGATCGCGATCCTGGTCAGCGGTTCGGGACGAGACTGCACGCCAGCACCTTTCCATGCCCGGCGCACCGGTCGCGTGTCTGACACCTACAAGGACCAGGCCCCGAAGTTGTAGGGATCGGTGAGCGGGCGCATCCGGAGCTCAGGCCCGGGCTGCGATCGGCCGCGGATCGATGCGGTCGGGAAGCGCGCCGTATTCAAATCCACGGTCCTCGGACAGCCGGGCCCGGATGAACCCGTCGGCGATGAAATCCGGTGCTTCGCGAATCAGTACCGACGCCTGCAGTGCCAACGCCATCGACTCCACTACCCGCCGTGCCAGCCGGGGCCCTTCGTCCGGGCGTCCGTCGACCTCGGTCAGCAAGGCGTGCAACGACTTGAGGTGAGCGTCGAGGACGGGGTGGCTGCCGGCGGCTTCGCCTACCTCGGCCAGGAATGCCTCGACCGTGTGCGGTTGGCGCGCCATGGCCCGCAGCACGTCCAGCGCGATCACATTGCCTGACCCTTCCCAGATCGCCATCACCGGCTGCTCGCGATAGCGACGCGCCAGCGGGAACTGCTCGGTATAGCCGTTGCCGCCCAGACATTCGAGGGCTTCGTACGCGTGGTGCGGCCCGCGCTTGCAGATCCAGTACTTCGCCACCGCCGTCGCCAGCCGGCTGAAGGCGGTCGATTCCTCAGCGCTGTTTCCCGAGGTGTCGTCGTACGACGCCGCGATCCGGGCCGCGGTCCAGGTGGCGGCCTCGGCCTCGAGCTGCAGATCAGCCAGTACGGCGGTCATCGCGGGCTGGTCGATCAGGGTCCGTCCGAACGCGGCCCGGTGGCGTACGTGCCAGGCGGCCTCGGCGACCGACTGCCGCATCCCGGCGGTGGAACCGAGGATGCAGTCCAGCCGGGTCTGGTTGACCATCTCGATGATCGTCGGTACGCCCCGGCCGGCCTCGCCGACCAGCCGGCCGACCGCGTGGTCGAGCTCGATCTCGGCGGAGGCGTTGGATTTGTTTCCCAACTTGTCCTTGAGTCGCTGGATGTAGAAGCCGTTGGGCTCGTTGCCCGGCAGCCGTCGGGGGACCAGGAAACACGAGAGCCCGGCCTCGGTCTGGGCCAGCACCAGGAAGGCGTCGGACTGCGGCGCCGAGCAGAACCACTTGTGCCCGGTGATCGACCAGGTGGCGTCACCGGCCCCGGTCGCTGCCAGCGGAGTTGCAGCGGTCGTGTTGGCCCGGACGTCGGAGCCGCCCTGTTTCTCGGTCATCGCCATGCCGAAGATCGCCGAGGTCTTGGTCGCCGGGTCGCGGAGGTCCGGGTCGTAGTCACGGGAGTAGACGCGCGGCAGCCACTCGTCGGCCAGGGCGGGCGCGAGGCGCAGCGACGGTACGACGGCGTGGGTCATGCTCACCGGGCACGCGTGGCCGGGCTCGACCTGGGCGAAGAGCATGAAGGTCGACGCGCGGGCGACGTGGCCGCCGGGCTTGGGGTCGGACCAGCAGCTGGTGTGTGCGCCGCGGGCGATCGCGTCGGCGATGATCCGGTGATAGGCGGGATGGAAGTCCACCGCGTCGATCCGGTTGCCCCAGCGGTCGTGGCTGGCGAAGACCGGCGGATCGGTGTTCGCCAGCTCGGCGTCGCGCTGGAAGGCGGCCCGGCCGACCAGGTCGCCGACCTCGGCCAGCTCGGTTGTGGCCCACCCGGCGCCGTACCGGTCGACGGCCTCGGTGAGCGCGGCATTGGTTGTGTACTCGTTGATGTCCGTACGCGGCGGAGCCTGGTTGAACACCTCGTGCGTCCTCATGTCTGGATCGTACGGAACGGAGTGAGATCAGGGTTGAGTCAGGTGGACTCAACTTGGAATACACTGGTTCCGTGCAAGGTTGAGTCAGGTAGACTCAATGTTGGTTGAGGATGAATGTTACGACCGTTGGACCCGCATAAGGAGCGACCGAGTTGGAAGCTGAGAAACTGACTGCGAAGAGCCGGGACGCCGTCTCGGCCGCATTGCGTAACGCCCTGCTGGCCGGCAATCCCAATGCCGAGCCGCAGCATCTGCTGAGCGCACTGTTGTCGGTGCCCGAGAACACCGTCGGGCCGCTGCTCGCTGCCGTCGGGGCGGACCCCGCCGCAGTCAGCGCCGAAGCGCAGCAGGCGATCACCAAACTCCCGTCCGCCAAGGGCAACTCGGTCAGCCAGCCGGGGATCTCCGGTGCGCTGGCCCGGGTGCTCGCCGACGCCGAAGCACGCGCCGAGCAACTCGGTGACGCCTACGTCGCCACGGAGCATCTGCTGATCTCGCTGGCTGCCGTCGATTCCGACGCCCGGCGGATCCTGTCCAAGGCCGGCGCGACGCCGGACAAGCTGGCCGCCGCGTTCAACGAGTCCCGTGGCTCGAAGCGCGTCACCAGTGCCGAGGCCGAAGGCACCTCCTCGGCCCTGGAGCAGTACGGCGTCGATCTGACCGCGCAGGCCCGCGAGGGCAAGCTCGACCCGGTCATCGGCCGGGACACCGAGATCCGTCGTGTGGTCCAGGTGCTCGCTCGGCGGACCAAGAACAACCCGGTCCTGATCGGGGAGCCCGGTGTCGGCAAGACCGCTGTCGTCGAGGGACTGGCCCAACGTCTGGTCGCCGGCGACGTGCCGGATTCGCTGAAGGGTCGCCGGCTGATCTCTCTTGATCTTGCCTCGATGGTCGCCGGCGCGAAGTACCGCGGTGAGTTCGAGGAGCGGCTGAAGGCCGTGCTCAACGAGATCCGCGACTCGGAGGGCCAGGTGATCACCTTCATCGACGAGTTGCACACCGTCGTCGGTGCCGGTGCGACCGGTGAGGGCGCGATGGATGCCGGCAATATGCTCAAGCCCATGCTGGCCCGCGGTGAGCTGCGGATGATCGGCGCCACCACTTTGGACGAGTACCGCGAGCGGATCGAGAAGGATCCCGCGCTGGAGCGACGTTTCCAGCAGGTCTTCGTCGGTGAGCCCAGTGTCGAGGACACCATCGCGATCCTGCGCGGTCTGCGCGAGCGGTACGAAGCCCACCACAAGGTGGCGATCACCGACGGCGCGCTCGTCGCCGCCGCGACATTGTCCAACCGCTACATCACGTCGCGTCAGCTTCCTGACAAGGCCATCGACCTGATCGACGAGGCTGCGTCCCGGCTGCGGATGGAGATCGACTCCTCGCCCGAGGAGATTGATCAACTCCGTCGCCAGGTGGAGCGGATGCGGATGCAGGAATTCGCACTCCAGAAGGAGACCGACCCCGGCAGTGCCGAGCGACTTGCCCGGCTGCGCGAGGATCTGGCCAACTCCGAGGAGCAGTTGCGCGGCCTGGAGGCACGCTGGGAGTCGGAGAAGGCCGGGCTCAACCAGGTCGGCGAGTTGAAGAAGAGGATCGACGAGCTACGCGGCGAGGCGGAGCGGGCCCAGCGCGAGGGTGATCTCGGTCGGGCCAGCGAGTTGCTGTACGGCGAGATCCCGGCCCTGCAGAAGCAGTTGGAGAAGGCCGACGAAGAAGAGAAGGAAGCCGAGGAGTCCGGCAAGGGCCCGATGGTCTCCGAGGAAGTCGGTCCCAACGACGTCGCCGAGGTGGTGTCCAACTGGACCGGCATCCCGGTCGGCCGACTGCTGCAGGGCGAGAGCGAGAAGCTGCTGCACATGGAGGATCGTCTGGGCCAACGGTTGATCGGCCAGAAGCAGGCGGTTCACGCGGTCTCCGATGCCGTCCGCCGGTCGCGGGCCGGGATCTCCGATCCCAACCGTCCGACCGGTTCGTTCCTGTTCCTCGGCCCGACCGGCGTCGGCAAGACCGAGCTGGCCAAGTCGCTGGCGGAGTTTCTCTTCGACGACGAGCACGCCATGATCAGGATCGACATGAGCGAGTACTCCGAGAAGCACTCGGTTGCCCGCCTGGTGGGTGCTCCTCCGGGCTACATCGGTTACGAGGAAGGCGGTCAGCTCACCGAAGCCGTGCGCCGCAGGCCGTACGCGGTGGTGCTGCTGGACGAGGTGGAGAAGGCCCATCCGGAGATCTTCGACATCCTGTTGCAGGTTCTTGACGACGGCCGGCTGACCGACGGCCAGGGCCGTACGGTCGACTTCCGCAACGTGTTGTTGATCTTGACTTCCAATCTCGGCTCGCAGTTCCTGGCCGATCAGACGCTGGCGCAGGACAAGAAGCGCGACGCGGTGATGAATGTCGTCCGGGCGTCGTTCAAGCCGGAATTCCTGAATCGGCTGGACGAGATCGTGCTGTTCGATGCTCTCGGCACAGAGGAGTTGTCCAAGATCGTCGATATCAACATCGCCCGGCTCAATGACCGGCTGGCGGATCGGCGAATCGCGGTCGAGGTCACCCAGGCGGCTCGTGACTGGCTGGCGCTGACCGGCTTCGACCCGGTCTACGGTGCCCGGCCGTTGCGCCGGCTGGTGCAGACCACGATCGAAGATCAACTCGCCCGTGAGGTACTCGCCGGGCGGGTGACCGAGGGTGACACCGTCAGGTTCGATGTCGACGACAACGCCGACGGTCTCAAGATCACCGAGGCGCCGCAGCCCGCGGTCGCCTGATCCGGGTCCCTGAATCCCTGCGTATCACTTATTGCGGGCCGCATCCTGCGCGCGGGGCGCGGCCCGCCGCAGTTGGTGCGCGAGTCAGGAGGGTTGGGTCGACAGGGCGCTGTCGGTGAGCCAGCCGAACGGTCTGGCCTGGATCGGATCCTCGGCGGCGTCCACCTCCGGGTGCCACTGAACGCCGAGGATCCGGCCATCGGTGGACTCGAAGCCCTCGACGGTCCCGTCCGGGGTAGTGGCATTGAGCACCAGCCCGGGCGCGAGATCCCTGCACGCCTGGTGGTGCCAGCTATAGCCGACCGTACGGGTATCGCCCAAGATCTTTTCCAGACTGCTCCCACCCACGATGTCGATCGGATGCCGTACGCCCTTGTGCTCGACCGTGGTCTCCTCGACATGGGCGAAGATCGTGCCGCCCATGATCACATTCAGCACCTGCATGCCACGGCAGATCGCCAGGATCGGTAGACCCGCGTCGAGGGCGGCGCGGGCGATGGTGACATCGGCGGCGTCCTGTTCTGGCGGCTGATGGTTCTCCAGCGGGTGCACCTCGGGGACGCCGTACGGCCGCAGGTCAAGATCACCACCGCCGGGCAGGATCACCGCGTCGGCGAGGCCGACCAGGGCGGTGGCCCGGTCGGCGGTCTCGGGCCAGACCATGATCGGCTCCGCGCCGGCGCGGGCGACGGAGTCGATCAGCTTGCGGCCGACGTAGACGCCCTCGCCGGGGTCCTTGCCGATCTGGTCGGACCAGCGTCCGACGATGAGGATGCGTGGTCTGGGCACCGTCCGATGCTAGCCCAGCGTCGGGGTGACAGACGCTCCGTCCGCCGCGCGACTGCCGGCCGGTGAGAAACCGGATGCTCGCATCAGAGGGATCGGCGTCCAGGCATCCGGCGATGATCATCGGAGTCTCGGCCGCCGGCCCGAGGTCGTCGATGGCCCCGACCAGCCGCAGTGCCTGCTGCTCGCACGCAACCTCCAGGATCCGGCCCCGTACGCTGACCGGGTGGATGATCTGGTGCTGCGGCGTGGGGCCGGTGGCGTCTTCCTGGTGCCGGATGCGGCCCGACCGTCGGCGTACACGCTGCGGATGGGGCGTACGGATCAGTCTTACGTGGACCTGGACGACCCGCGATACTTGGAATTCGACTACGTCCAGCGACTGGCCGACGCCCTGGACCTGGTCGCCCCGCCGGGTGAGCGGATCAGGATCGTGCACGTCGGCGGGGCGCTGATGACGCTGCCACGCTACGTGGCCGCCACCCGGCCGCACTCCGCGCAGATCGTTCTCGAGCCGGACGCCGAACTGACCGAATTCGTTCGCCGCCACGTTCCGCTGCCGCGCCAGAGCGGCATCAAGGTGCGTGCCACAGCCGGCCGCGAGGGGATCGCGGAGCTGCGCGACGACTATGCCGACGTGGTGATCGTGGACGCGTTCGCCGGCGCCCGGGTGCCGGCGGAGCTGACGACGACGGAGTTCTTCGCCGATGTCCGCAGAGTGCTCGGCTCTGGCGGCGTACTGATGCTCAACATCACCGACAGAGGTCTGGAGTACGCCCGCCGGGTGGCCGCGGCAGCAGCGAAGACCTTCGCGCGCGTCACTCTCTGCACCGAACCGTCGACGCTGAAGGGACGCCGGTTCGGCAACATCATCGTGCTGGCCGCCGACCGGGAGCTGCCGCTGGACGAACTGGCGGCGCGGTCGGCCAGGTCCGCTTACCCCTACCGGGTGCTGACCGGTGCGCGGCTGGAGCAGCTGATCTCGGGAGCGGCACCGTTCACCGACGCCGACAGCTCGGCCTCGCCGGAGCCTCCGGTAACCCGTTTCCGCTGACCCGGACCGCTGACCAGGTAGCCCGTCCTGACCGCCGACCGGCCGGCGCGGTGGCGAAACCAAAGTCTCAATTTCGGCGAACGACGGTGGGAATCTGCCTGAATATGCGATATTAAGTAAACTCACTTGAGTAATAGAAGACTGAGGTGGCGGGTGAGCGCATCGACGCGCAAGGCAGCGAGCCAGGGTCGGATCGGCGACTACAACCAGACGGTGATTCTGGACGCCGTCCGGCGTAGTGCTGACGGCGTGAGCCGGGTCGAGTTGGCGGCCGCGACCGGTCTCTCGGCCCAGGCGGTCACCAACATAGTCCGTCAGCTGATCGCAGCCGGTCTGATCACCGAGGGTCGGCGCGCCCCGATCGCCCGGGGCAAGCCCAGGACTCTGCTCAACCTCAACCCCGACGGCCAGTACGCGATCGGCGTCCATCTGGATCCGGCCGTGATCACCTACGTACTGCTGGACCTCGTCGGTACGACCCTGGCGCACGCCCGGTTCGTTACCCCGGCCCATCCTGATCCCGCCGAGGTCACGGCCGACAGCGCCGCCCAGATCGAGGAGTTGATCAAGGTCGCCAGCATCAGCCGGGACCGGATCGTGGGCGTCGGCATCGCCGCACCGGGCCCGATCGACGTCGACCGTGGTGTGATCGTCGATCCGCCCAATCTCGAGGGCTGGCAGAACGTGCCGCTGCGGGATGCCTTGCGCGATGCGGTCGGCCTCCCGGTGTTGCTGGACAAGGACGTCACCGCGGCCGCGGCGGCCGAGAAGTGGTACGGCGAGTCCGGTGACTTCCTCTTCTTCTATCTGGGCACCGGTGTCGGCGTAGGACTGGTGATCAACAACGAGGTGTTCCGCGGGACCAGCCACAACTCCGGCCAGATCGGCAACATCATCGTCGACAACGGCATCCCTTGTCCGTGTGGCTACCAGGGCTGTCTGGGGGAGGGCAGCCAGCCACGGATGCTGGTCCACCTCGGCATCGTCAACGGTGCACTTGATCATGACGTCGATCTGGACGACCGGCCCCAGGTCGAGGCGGGACTGGTCGAGCTGGCCGAGCGGGCACTGTCGGGCAACTATCCGGCGTCGCAGGTGCTTGACACGATGGTCCGCGGCGTGCTGAAGGCCAGCGAAGACATCGCGCTGCTACTCGATCTTGACCACATCGTCTTCGGCGGGCCGCATTGGACCACGCTGGCGCCGTTCTTCAGCAGCGGTCGGATCGCCGAGCTTCGGCGCCGGCACAGTCTGCAGTCGGCTCGGGAGTTGACCACCTCGGGCACCCGGATCGGGGAGGATGTCGGAGCGGTCGGCGCTGCAAGCCTGGTCCTCGACCACACCTTCTCGACCAACCCGGCCGTACTGCTGGCCGGCTGACCGCGCCACAGTCCGAGAGAAGCACGCAGTCCAAGAAGAGCACGCAGTCCAAGAGAGATCACGCAGTCCAGAGGAGATCATGGATCGTCACCCATCAGCTCGCATCGACGCCGCGCTCCTGTCCGAGATCACCGGGCAGGTCGACACGACGATCGGCGACCCGGAGATCACCGACCTGTTCAACCGGGTGATGAGCGAGAACCTGCCGGCAGTCGCCGAACTGGCGCCGGACGGCACCACCTACCTGCTCACCGGGGACATCCCGGCGATGTGGCTGCGCGACAGTGCAGCCCAGATCCGGCCGTACCTGATCCTGTGCGATCGCGACCCGGATCTGGCCGAAACCCTGGTCGGAGTGTTCCGGCGGCAGGTCGAATTCGTGATCATCGACCCGTACGCCAATTCTTTCAAGCGAGGCACCGAGCCCAGCCCGCATGCCTCGGACCGCTCCGGCGCCGGACCGCAGATCTGGGAACGCAAGTACGAGATCGACTCCCTCTGCTTCCCGCTCGAGCTCGGCTACGCGCTGTGGCGGATCACCGGCCGCAGTGATCATCTGGACGCCCGGTTCGCCAGGGCCGCGCAGATGATCCTCGATCTGTGGGAATGCGAACTCGATCACGATCGGTCGCCGTACTCCTTCGAGCGGGACACCACGCTGGTCACCGAGACCCTCAGCCGCAACGGGCGCGGTGAACCGGTCGGACCGACCGGGATGACCTGGAGCGCCTTCCGGCCCAGCGACGATGCCTGCACCTACAACTACAACGTGCCGGGCAACATGTTCGCCGCGGTCGTCCTCGGCTATCTCGAGGTGATCGCCAAGGAGGTTCTCGGTGATGCCGGGATCGCCGAGCGCGCAGCCCGGCTGCGCGGCTCGATCCGGGACGGCATCCAGACCTACGGACTGGTCGACCACCCGACCTATGGGCGGGTCTACTGCTACGAGACCGACGGTCTGGGCCGTCACGTGATCATGGACGACGCCAACATGCCGAGCCTGCTGTCGTTGCCGCTGTCCGGCTACCTGCCGCCGGATGATCCCACCTATCTGGCCACCCGCCGGATGATCCTCAGCCCGGCCAACCCGTACTTCTTCTCCGGAAGCCATGCCGAGGGGATCGGCAGCCCGCACACCCATCCCAACCACGTCTGGCCGATTGCGCTGGCCGTCCAGGGCCTGACCGCAACCGACCGCGAGGAGAAGCTGAGGCTGGCGCGGCTGCTGGCCGACACCACCGGGGGGACCGGGCAGATGCACGAGTCCTTCGACGTGGATGACCCGACGCGGTTCAGCCGCCCCTGGTTCTCCTGGGCCAACGCGATGATGTGTGAGCTCGTGCTCGATCTCGCCGGGCTGCGGCTGGCCGATCAGGTCGTTGAATTCTGATCGGCGCGGCACTGGGACGGGGGTCCTGAGTGCTGTCTGACTTGCTGTGGGAACCTGACCGGACACGGACTAGCCTGACTCGGGTGGCACGGCAGATCCCAGCTTCCCCGACGGGTGGCGCGTGAGCGCACCGTACGGTCCCGCGCGGCCACGATCCCATCAGCCATATCTGCAGCAGCCACCGCCGCAGCCGTACGATCCTGTCCGGCCGCAGGCCGCGGCCGGGCCCGGCCAGCGGCCGATGCAGCGTCCGGCGATGCTGACACTGTCGCTGGTCCTGATCATCGCCGGCTCGATGCTGCTGATGACCGAGTTGGCGCTGGTGTGGATGTTCGTCTACATCGCCCGCGACGGGCTGGGCTATTCCGGCACCGACGGCGTCTTTTACCACATGTTCGAGCGCTTCCACCTGCAGATGCTGGAGGGGCTGGCGCTGGTCGGCTTCGGATTTCCCGGCGCTGCCGTGGTGCTCGCCTTCTTCCTGCTGCAACGCAGGGCCTGGCCGAGGATTGCGATCAGCCTGCTGGGCGCGATGAGCATCGTCGCCGCCGCGGTGGTGTTGTCCGACCACATCAGCTGGGTGCTGCCCGTCGGGGTCTACATCGCCTTCGCGGTGGTGATCCTGTGGACACCGGCGGTGACGGCCTGGTGCAGCCGCGAGTCGCGCTGAGGTCCTGATCCCGTCCTGATGCCCGCGGCTTCTGCCGGAATCGACCGGCACTGGATCCGGATCGGCACAATGGAGCCGTGACACACGCCGGCGGCGCTACTCGGTCGTCGGGGCCGTCCCGGCGGCGCCGACGGCGTTCCGGTGCGCTGGCGGTGATCGGACTGGTGTTGCTGCTCGCAGGCCTGGGCTGCCTCGGTTACGTCGGCTACCAGGTCTGGGGCACCAACGTCAGCGCGCACAAGACCTACGACAACGAACGAACGAAGCTGAAGCAGGTTTGGAGCAGCCCGACGCCGTCGACGAAGTCGACCGAGAAGGACAGTGATCGCAACGCCGTCCCCGGTGACGCGATCGGACTGATCTCGATTCCGGCCATCGGTGTCGACCAAGTGCCGATCCTGCAGGGTGTCGGACTGGACGTGCTGGCTCGTGGGGTCGGGCACTATCCGAGCACCGTGGGTCCCGGTCAGGTGGGCAACTTCGCGCTCGCCGGCCACCGGATCACCCACGGCCAGCCGTTCGCCAACCTGCTCGAACTGAACACCGGTGACAAGATCATCATCGAGACCCGGACCACGATCTACACCTATCAGGTCGACCAGGCACCAAAGAGCCTGACGGTGGAGGACACTGCCGGCTGGGTGCTCGACCCGGTGCCGGGCCATCCGGCGGAACAGCCGTCCAAGAAGCTGATCACGCTCACCACCTGTCAGGACCTGTTCCATTCACCGGACCGCTCGGTGGGTTTCGGACACCTGGTGTCGACCAAGGCCAAGTGACGAAGACCGAGTGAGACCGGGTGAAGCCGGTCCTGGGCATCGGTCCGGATGGATAGGCTGCCGCCATGACGATCGAACAGGACCGGGCAGCGCTGATCGAGGCGATCAAGGACCTCGCGGTGGTGCATCAGCGGGTGACGCTGTCGTCGGGCCGGGAGGCCGATTACTACGTCGACATGCGACGGGTGACTCTCGACGGCGCTGCCGCGCCGTTGGTCGGCCGGGTGATGCGCGAGTTGGTCGCTGACTGGGATTTCGCGGCTGTCGGCGGTCTGACCCTCGGCGCGGATCCGGTAGCCACCTCGATGCTGCACGCTGCTGCCGCCGCCGGCGGCAGGCTGGACGCCTTCGTGGTGCGCAAGGCGCAGAAGGCTCACGGTCTGCAGCGGCTGATCGAGGGCACCGAGGTGTCCGGCCGCCGGGTGCTCGCGGTCGAGGACACCAGCACCACCGGTGGCTCGGTGCTGACCGCGGTCGAGGCGCTCCGCGAGGCCGGGGCCGAGATCGCCGGTGTCGCGGTGATCGTCGACCGGGGCACCGGGGCCGCGGAGAAGATCCGGGCCGAGGGGCTGCAATACCGCTACGCGATCAGCTCAGCCGACCTCGGCCTGGCGTGATGCCGGGTCCTGCGCTCTGGTCCTGCATTCTGGTCCGGGCCTGGCATAGGGTCTGTGCATGAGCCTCGTGATCGTCATCATCCTGATCCTGGTCGTGCTGGCGATCCTCGCCATCGTCATGGTCAGCATGTACAACGGCTTCGTCCGGGAGCGGAACAAGATCCAGGAGTCCTGGCGGCAGGTCGACGTCGAGTTGAACCGGCGCTACGAGTTGCTGCCCAACCTGGTGGAGACCGTACGGGCCTATGCCGCCCATGAGCGCAACACCTTGGACGACATCACCCGGCTGCGCAGCCAGGCCCAGTCGCTGTCGGCGTCCCAGGGCCAGGCGAGCCCGGAACGGGCCCAGGTCGAGGATCAGCTGTCCGGTGCCGTACGCGGCCTGATGGTCAGCGTCGAGGCCTATCCCGACCTGAAGAGCAACACCAACTTCCTTGAGTTGCAGCGGCAGCTGGCCGAGACCGAGGATCGGATCGCCAACGGCCGGCGCTTCTACAACGCCAACGTCCGGGCCTACAACACCCGGGTGGAGAGTGTCCCGTCCAACATCATCGCCGGGATGTTCCACTTCGAGAAGGCGACCTATTTCGAGGTCACCGACCCGGCCGCGCGGACCGCCCCGGCGGTCAATTTCGGCGAGATCGCCTACCGGGGCGACGCGCCGCAGCAACAACAGTTGCCGCCCGCTCAGCCGCCGGCCCAGCAGCCGTACGCTCCCGGCAGCTTCCAGCAGCCCGCACCGCAGCAGGCTCCCCAGCAGCAGCCCTATCCGCAGCAGCCCCCGTCGCAGCAGCCCCCGTCGCAGCAGCCCCCGGCCCAGCAACCGCCGTTCGGCCAGCCGCCGCAGAGCTGACCGTCTCACCGGCCGCCGGGTCCCCCCGTCCGCTCCCGGCCGGTGAAGTAGGGTTTGCAGGCATGAGCCCGGGGCGCCGGTGACGACGCCGCCAGGATCGACACTGACGTTGGTCCTGGATCCCTGACGACCCTCTTCTCTGCTTCGGCAAAAGGGAGCGCACTGTGCCTGAAATGACCTACCAGCAGCTCGGCAAGTCCGGGCTGACCGTGTCCACCGTCGGCCTCGGCTGCAACAACTTCGGCGGCCGGATGGCCGACGAGGACGTTCCGACCGTCGTCGACGCCGCGATCGATGCCGGCATCACGCTGTTCGACACCGCCGATGTGTACGGCGGCGGTGGCGGCTCGGAGACCCTGCTCGGCAAGGCGCTGCAGGGCAAGCGGGACAAGGTGATCATCGCCACCAAGTTCGGCAGCAACATGAATGGCACCAACGGCCCGGACTGGGGGATCCGTGGGTCCCGCCGCTACATCCGGATCGCGGTCGAGAACAGCCTCAAGCGGCTCGGCACCGACTGGATCGACCTCTACCAGATGCACCAGCCGGATCCGAACACACCGATCGAGGAGACGCTTTCGGTGCTCAGCGATCTGGTGACCGAGGGCAAGGTCCGCTACATCGGCTCGTCGAATTTCAAGGGCTGGCAGGTGATGGATGCCGATTGGACCGCCTCCACCGGTGGCTACGAACCCTTCGTCTCCGCCCAGAACCACTACTCCTGGCTGAACCGCGCGCTGGAGGCCGAGGTCGTCCCGGCGCTGGAGCGCACCGGTCAGGGCCTGCTGCCGTACTTCCCGCTCGCCAACGGCCTGTTGACGGGTAAGTACAAGCGCGGCAGCGCTGCTCCCGACGGCACTCGGCTCGCCGGTGCACCCGACCGGCTCGCTGGTGCCGACTGGGACACCATCGAGGCGCTGGAGAAGTTCGCCGCGGACCGGGGGATCAGCATCCTGCAGGTCGCGATCGGCGGGCTGGCCGCGATGCCGACCGTCGCCTCGGTGATCGCCGGTGCGACCAAGGTCGAGCAGATCGAGGCCAACGTCGCCGCGGGGCTGTGGGAGCCCACCGACGAGGATCTCAACGAACTGATCAAGATCACGGCCTGACCCGATCCGGAAGCCACCCCCGCTGCCGAGGGGTCACAGAATCCTCGATTCTTGCGGCGTGTCGTGAGCGCCCGTCGGACTCACTCGACGACGCGCCGCACAGATCAGGGATTTAGTGACCCCTCGGCGGCGGTGGTACGGGCGGCCTTGCGCCGGGTCCGGACGAATTCGATGCCCATCGGGATCAGCGACAGCAGCACGACGAGCACCAGGGCCAGGTCGATGTGCTGCCGGATGATCTCCACGTTGCCCAGGAAGTAGCCGAGAATCGTGACGCCGGGCGCCCAGATCACGCCGCCGATCGCGGTGAACAGGATGAACCGGCGGAAACCCATCCGGCTGACCCCGGCGGCGAAGGTCACGAACGTCCGGATGATCGGGACGAAGCGGGCGAGGATCAGCGCCCGGCTGCCGTAGCGCTCCAGGAATTCGTGGGTCCGGGTGACGTACTTCGGGTTGAAGATCCTGCCGACGGTGCCCGACCGCGGTTTGAACAGCGGCGGCCCGACCAGGTACCCGATCAGGTAACCGCAGGCGTTCCCGAGGATGGCGCAGACGGTGAAGATCAGACAGGTCAGCCACAGCGGCATGCCGATCGTCCCGGCGCCGACGAACAGGCCGACGGTGAAGAGCAGCGAGTCACCCGGCAGGATGGCGAAGAGCCCACATTCGGCGAAGATGATGAACGCGACGCCGAGGATGGCATACGAGCCGAATCCCTTGATCATGGTCTCGGGATCGAGCCAGGACGGCAGCAACATGGGCGCCAGCAGGGCGAGGTGCTGCACGGATGCGCCGATCGGTGGGATCACCCGAGCGAGAGTACCGTCGGGCCCGTGGGTTTCCTAAGCGACGACGAGTTGGCGCAGGCCGCCGACCCGCAGGTCGAGACCGGGGTCGGACCGGCCCCAAGACCGTGGCCGACCGACCCGCGGCTGGACGTCGGACTGCTGGCCGAGGGCGACCGGCGCAATGTGGTCGACAAATACCGCTATTGGTCGGTGGAGGCGATCGTGGCCGATCTGGACCGGAGCCGCCGACCGCTGCGGATCGCCATCCAGAACTGGGAGCACGATTTCAACATCGGCTCGATCGTCCGGACGGCCAACGCCTTCAACGTCGCGGCAGTGCACATCATCGGTCGCCGGCGGTGGAATCGGCGCGGCGCGATGGTCACCGACCGCTATCTGCACGTGCAGCACCATCCCGACGTCGCCGACTTCGCCGACTTCCTGCAGGCAGGCGACTACCGTCCGATCGGCGTCGACAACCTGCCGGGCTCGGTCCCCCTGGAGACCGCGAAGCTGCCCGAGCGCAGTTGCCTGGTCTTCGGTTCCGAGGGCCCCGGCCTGACCGAGGAGATGGTTGCGCTGTGTGACAGCCTGGTCGCGATCAGCCAGTACGGCTCCACCCGCTCGATCAACGCCGGCGCGGCGGCAGCGATCGCGATGTATCACTGGTCACTGCAGTGGAACTAGTGATCACGAACCCGGTGCTCACCGGCCGGCGGCGTGATCGCGTACGGCTGCACCCATCTGCCTGACCGCAGTGGTGAGGATCGGCTCCGGCGTCGCGAAGATCATCCGTACGAATCCGGGCGCCCCACAACCTTCGCCGTCGGTCAGTGCGACGCCGGCGTGCTCGCGGAAGAAGTCGGCCGGGTTCATTCCCAGCTCAAGATCACGACAGTCCAGCCAGCCGATGTAGGTGCCCTCCGGTGGGGTGTACTTGATCATCGGTAGCTCCTCGGCCAACAGCTCGCCGAGCAGCCGGCGATTGTTGTCCAGATAGCCGACCACCTCGTCCAGCCAGGGTCGTCCCGAGGTGTAGGCGGCGGTGTTGGCGACCACTCCCGGGGTCGCCGTGCCGTGTCCGGCGAACTGCCCGAAATCCTCCCAGGCAAGGGCATCGGCATCATTGCTGATGATCAACTGCGCACACTTGAGTCCGGGCAGGTTCCAGGCCTTCGACGCCGAGATCGCGGTCACGGTGTGGCTTGCGGCGACCTCGTTGACCGAGGCGTACGGGACGTGCTTGGCACCCGGGTAGACCAGCGGGGCGTGGATCTCGTCGGAGAAGACCCGGCCGCCGTGCTCGGCGACCACATCGCTGATCGCGGTCAGCTCATCGATGCCGAAGACCCGGCCGACCGGGTTGTACGGGTTGCACAGCACCAGCAGATGGCCGCCCTCGTCGAAGGCACGGGCGAGCCCGTCCAGATCGAAGCTGTACCTCCCCTGATCCTCGGCCAGCGGCAACTGGATGATCTTACGGCCGAGGCTGGTCGGCACCTTCAGGAAGGGCATGTACGCCGGAACCGGGACGATCACCGGCGACTCCGGTCGCGAGTAGTGCTCGATCGCGATCTCCAGCCCCTTGATCACGTCCGGTATCGGATGCACCCGGGACGGATCGACCTGCCACCCGTAGCTCTTGGCCTCCCACTCGGCGGCGGCCACCGAAAGCGCCTCCGACAGCTTCTTGGGCAGGTAGCCGAAGAGGCCGTCGTCGACCAGGGCATGCAATGCCGCGGTGATCGCCGGAGCAGCGCCGAAGTCCATCTCCGCGACGAACGCCCCGATCGTCTCGGGGAAGAGCGTCCACTTCATGCTGCCGATGTCGCGGAGCCGTTCGGCTGAGATCGTGTCGAAGTCGGTTGCGTAGCTCATCGGAAAACCACCATCTGGTCAACTCCCTGGGTATCGGATCAGTCGTCGGTAGCGTCGTTGATCTCGTTCAAATAGTTGTAGATCGTGAATCGGGTGACGCCGAGCGACGTGGCGATCATGTCGACCGCGTCCCGGAGGAGGAACATCCCTCGGGCCTTCAGGTCGCGGACGACCGCGACCTTGTGCTTCTTCTGCATCAGATCGACCGGGACGCCGGTCTTCTGGACAGCCTGGTGGATCAGATGGGCTGCGAGCTCGTCGACGTCGTGGGCGAACACCTCGTTCGACTCGGTCCGGGCTGTCTCGGACTCGACCTCCGCACTCGGGGCGGTCGGCCGACTGGCGGCGGGCACTGCGGGTTCCTCGCCGATCATCATCCGGGCGATCCTTTGGACCGAATACCAGTGGGAGAGGTCGGTGTTGATGCACAGTGCTGCAACGGGAGTCCCCGCCACGTCCCGGATGACCATCGTCGAGGATTTCATCCGCCGCCCGTCCGGCAGCGTCGTCTCGTAACCGACCTGATGCTCCAGCGATCCCGATACCGCCTTCTGCAGCAGCAGATTGGTGGCGGGATCGCCCACCTGCCGTCCGGTCACGTCTCCGTGGATGGCCACGATCGAGTCTGGCAGCAGGCTGAGATCGTGCAGGACGACTTCGCTCGAGGCCGGCAGAGACCTGCCGATCGGCTCCACCAGAGCCGAGAACACGGCAATCAATCGCTCACCGTCCACACTGCGCTTCACCGCACTGACTTCAACATCCGGTTGAATGTGGTCCGCAGCCGTCTCGTTCAACGCCATCAGTAACTCCCGGTCCCCTAGGTCTGGTGACAGCTCCTCCTCCGTGGAGCCCTTGCGAAGAATAGGCCGCCCGGCCAGGGGTTACCGGGCTCGCTCAGCTGGCGGGCACCCTCGCCGGCTCCCATCTGATCAAACAGATGTGACGATCGTGTCAACAGCATGTTGCAGTCATCAACAAGTTCTTGACGGTCTCAACATACCGTCCGTACGTTGATCGGAGATTACGGCGATCTGCTGTCCGGTCGGGTGCCCGGTTCACCTGGCGTCCACGGGCTCGACAGCCGGCGCCGGACACCTCAAGCCGAGGAGCGTCGCCATGGACTCGGATTCATCCGCTTCGTCTCGTTCCGCCCTGCACTACTCCGCCGCTCACCACGCCCGCCTGCCGCAGCTGGCCAGGGCGGCCTTCGCCGCGGTCGCTGTGCTGACCGCTCTCGTGCTGGCAGCCTGCTCAGGTGGCGGCACATCGTCGTCGCCGCCCGGAAACGCCGGCTCCGCCGCGACCTCCGGCGGCAGCGCCACCTTCGCTGTCGACACCCCGTTCGTCTCCTTCGATCCCAACGTCGCTGCCGCGGCCCAGGACGCGCGGGTGATGCGCCAGATCTACGACTCGCTGGTCGCCCTGAACGCTGATCGGCAACCGGTCGGCTGGCTGGCCAAGTCGTGGAAGGTCAGCGATGACGGAAAGACCTACACCTTCACCCTCCGCGACGACGTGAAGTTCCAGGACGGATCGAAATTCGACGCAGCAGCGGTGTGCTTCAACCTGAACCGGATCGTCGATCCCAAGAGTGCGTCCATCTACGCGGTCAGCCTGATCGGTCCCTACCAATCCTGTCGGGCGACCAACGCCACGACCGCAGTCGTCAAGCTCAAGACGGCCTACGCGCCTTTCCTCTACAACCTGAGCTCACCATTCCTGGGAATGGTCTCGCCGAAGTCGGCGAAGTCCATGTCGTTGGCCGCCTTCGCTCTGCATCCCGTCGGCAGCGGTCCGTTCAAGTTCTCCAGCTACACGCCCAACGACCGCATCGTGCTGGTCAAGAACCCCGACTACGACTGGGCACCGTCGACCGCCAAGCACACCGGGCCCGCCCACCTGGACAAACTGACCTTCCAGATCATTCCGGACGCAACGGTCCGGATCGGATCGCTGCGCAACGGCAGCGTCCAGGCGATCGGCAACGTCCCGGAGAATCAGGCGGCGGTGATCAAGAAGGATCCGACGCTGAGCTTCTACGCGCAGGCACAGTCGGGATCGCCGTTCCAGCTGAATTTCAACACCAGCCATGCACCGCTCAACGACCCGGCGGTCCGCAAGGCGATCCGCGAGGGCATGGATGTCGGTTCCGCGGTCAAGGCGCTCTACTTCGGCGTCTACCAGCGCGCCTGGGGGCCGCTGGCGCCGACCACGGCCGGCTACGACAAGTCGCTGGAGAACTCGTTCAGCTACGACCCGGCGGCAGCGAAGAAGGCGCTGGATGATCTTGGTTGGAAGGTCGGTCCGAACGGCATCCGGCAGAAGGACGGCAAGCAGCTGACGCTGACCTACGTCGAAGGCGCCCCGAATCGCGAGAAGCGCCAGGACATCGCCCAGTTCATGAAGGACAACCTGAAGGCCATCGGCGTCAACGTCAACGTCGTGCTCCAGCAGTCGGCCCCGCTGCAGACCACCCTGCAGAACGGCGACTACGACATCGCCGGGCTGAGCCTGGTCAGCGTCGACCCGAACGTGCTCTACTCGCTCTACAGCCCGGAATTCATTCCCAAGCCGGGGCGCAGCGGATTCGACTTCACCCACGCGGACGACAAACAGCTGAGCAGCGAGATCCTCAAGGCTCAGCAGGAGAGCGATCCGGCAAGCCGGGACAAGCTCTACCAGCAGGTCCAACAGCAGGTCGTCGATCAGGCGTTGAGCGTCGGGATCTACGTCCCGACCTACACGGTCGCCACCAGTGGCATCACCGGGCTGCGTTTCGATGCCGAGGGCTATCCGGTGCTGTACGACGTCTCCTTGACCAAGTCCTGAGAGCGGAACGGAGGTCAGGAATGGGATTCTTGATCATCAAGCGCGTCGGCCTCGGTATCCCGACCCTGATCGGCGTCACCCTGGTGCTGTTCATCACGCTCCGGATGCTGCCAGGTGACCCGGTCTCGGTGTTGCTGGCGGGCGCGCCGGCAACGCCGCAGGCCGAGGCAACACTGCGGCAGCAGTTCGGACTCGATCAGCCGATCGGGCTGCAGTACCTCAACTTCATCGGGCACGCGGCCGGGCTCGACCTCGGGCTGAGCTACACCACCCGGCAACCGGTGACGACCATGATCGGCCAGCAGATCCTGCCGACGCTCGAGCTGGCGCTGGCCGCAGCGTTCGTCTCGGCGGTTCTGGGCATGGTGCTGGGATCGCTGTCGGCGATCTATCGCAATCGGTGGCCGGACGCGGTGATCCGGGTGCTCAGCCTGCTCAACACGTCGATGCCGTCATTCTGGGTCGGACTGTTGTTGATCATGATGTTCTCCTTCACGCTGAAGATCTTCCCGGCGACCGGCAGTTCCGGCGTGCAGAGCCTGGTGCTGCCGGCCTTCACCCTCGGGTTGTCGGCTGCCGGGACCGTGACCCGGCTCGTCCGCAACAGCGTGATCGAGGTGCTGGGGGAGAATTTCGTCACCGCGCTGCACGCCAAGGGGCTGCGGCCACGGGTGATCGTTTTCAAGCACGTGCTGCGCAACGCGGTGATCCCGACGGTGACGATCGTCGGACTCCAGCTGGGCGCATTGATCGCCGGCGCCGTCATCGTCGAGGCCGTGTTCGCCCGTCAGGGCCTCGGCCAGATGCTGGTGCAGGCGATCGCCGGCAAGGACTATCCGGTCGTCCAGGGTGTGGTGCTGGTGATCGCGGTCATCTACATCGTGATCAACATTGTGGTCGACGTGTCCTATGCAGTTATAGACCCCCGTGTCCGTACGGTCGCCTGACCTGTCGATCGACAGAGAGGTTGGAGAATGAAGCTCTATACAGCTGGTTTGGTGCTGACTCAGGATGCCGGCCGGGCATATGCTCCCGGTGCCGTCCTGGTCGATGACGGCAAGATCATCTGGGTCGGCGCGGAGGCGGACTTTCCGCTGGCGAGCTATCCACCGGATCTTGTGATCGAGTCGCTGGGGGACGCGACGATCATGCCCGGCCTGATCGACGCCCACGTCCATCTCGGCTTCGACGGCGGTCCGAAGCCGGTCGAGCGGATGATGGCCGAGGACGATGTCCGTCAGGTCGCATTGATGCTGCAGAGTGCCCGCCAGCTGCTCAGTGTCGGCGTCACCACCGCCCGGGATCTCGGGTCGCGGGACTATCTCGGGCCGGCGGTGCGCGACATCATCCAAGACGGAACGGCACGTGGGCCGCGGATTCTCACCGCTGCCTCGCCGATCACCGTCACCGGCGGTCACTGCTGGTTCATGGGTGGCGAGGCCGACAGCATCTCCGATGTCCGGACCATGGTGCGCCGGCACCACAAGTTCGGTGCCGATCTGATCAAGGTGATGTCGACCGGTGGATTCATGACCGCCGGGTCGGCGCCGTGGTATGCCCAGTTCGAACAGGATCAGTTGTCGGCCATCGTGTCCGAAGCGCGTCGGGTCGGCAAGCAGGTGGCGGCCCACGCACACGGTATCGAGGGCATCGAGCGTGCGGTCACCGCCGGGGTGACGACGATCGAGCACTGCTCCTTCGTCCACGCCGACGGCAGTCGGTACGTCGACCCGGAACTGGCCGACCGGATCGCTGCCTCGCAGAGCTATGTGTCGCCGACGATCAACTATCGGATGCCACAGATCGTCGAGCTCACCCAGGGACGGTTCCAGCCTGCCCTGGCCGAGCTCTATCGCCGTGGCTGCAAGATCATCGCCAGTACCGACTGCGGCATCGACAACACTCCGCACCACGGTTTCCCCGGTGCGCTGGAGGCGATGGTGTCGTTGGGGCTGCCGGCGCAGGCCGTTCTCGACGCCGCGACCTCGGTCTCGGCGACCGCACTGGGCATCTCCGACGTCACCGGGCGGCTGGCCGTCGGACTCGATGCCGACCTGATCGCGGTCGGTGGCGATCCGAGATCCGACATCTCGGTGATCAGCGACTTGCGACTGGTCGTCAGCCGCGGCGTGGCGTTCATCCCGGATCCGCTGCCGCCCCTGGAACCCCTTGATCCGACGACCTTGTCGCCCTTCCTGCGCGCCGCAGCGGCGTCCGATCCCGGCGTCCGCCATGACCCGCAGCCCGCCGGGGCGGTGACCTGATGAGTGCATCCGCCGACGCCGCACTCGTCGGCACACTTCCCCTGCGGACCCGGCGTCGCCGGATGTCCGCGGCCTCGGTCGTCACCGCACTGGCGTGCGTGTGGATCCTGCTGGTGGTGCTCGCGAGCCTGGTGCCCGGGCTGCTGGTCCGCGGCGACATCGGGGCGTTGCATGCGAGTCGAGTCCTGCAGCATCCCGGGGTGACACTGCTCGGCACCGACCAGTACGGCCGCAGCGTCGCCGGACTGCTGGTCTTCGGCGCCCGGGGAGCCATGATCATCGGTGTTGCGGCGACCTTCCTTGCACTGGTCCTGGGCGGACTCATCGGTCTGATCGCCGGTTACTACGGCGGGGTCACCGACATGATCATCGGCCGGGTGCTGGACGTGCTGTTGTGCTTTCCGGGTGTACTGCTGGCCTTGATCATCACGGTCGCACTCGGACCGACGACCGGCAACCTGATCCTCGGCGTCGGGATCAGCGCGACGCCGTCCTTCGCCCGGGTGATGCGCGGCCAGGTCATGTCGGTCCGCGGCAGGTTGTACGTGCACGCGGCGCGGTCCGTCGGGTTCCGGCCCTCGCGGCTGCTGTTCCGGCATGTGATGCCGAACGCCATCACTCCGGTGGTCGTGCTGGCGACCGTCTCGATCGGGACCGCGATCGTGGCGAGCGCATCGCTGAGCTTCCTGGGACTCGGCCCCAAACATGACATCCCGGACTGGGGCCAGCTGCTCGCCGAGGGACAGCCCTATCTCGGGACGGCGTGGTGGATGTCGACCTTCGCCGGACTGGTGATCACCTGCACCGTGATCGCGGTCAGCCTGCTGGGTGACTGGATCCGCGACCGGATGGATCGAGGATGATCATGGGTGAGTCGGCCGACGGCAGCGGTCCGCTGCTGGAGATCGATCGGGTCTCGGTGACGCTGCATCGTCCGGGCGCGTCGTCGTTGCCGCTGGTCCGGGAGGCGACCCTGGAGGTGCGCGCCGGTGAGATCGTCGTCCTGGTCGGGGAATCCGGCAGTGGCAAGTCGGTTACGGTCCGGACGCTAATGGGGTTGATGCAGCTCGACGGCGACGTCGAGGTCGGTGGGTCGATCCGGGTCGACGGCGTCGAGCTGAGCAGTGATGATCAGTTCGGGGCCTTGCGTGGACGGGACCTCGCGATGGTCTTCCAGGAGCCGATGAGCTCCCTGGACCCGGTGTTCACCGTCGGCAGTCAGCTGACCGAAGCACTGCGCCGCAGGGGGCGACTGGACAGGCAGGCGGAGCGGGAGCGGTTGCGCGAGTTGCTCCGGGAGGTCGGCATCTCCGATCCGGATCGCGTACTGCGCAGCTATCCGCACCAACTCTCGGGCGGCATGTGTCAGCGGGTCATGATCGCCGCCGCTCTCGCTGCCCGGCCCCGGTTGCTGCTGGCCGACGAGCCGACCACGGCACTGGACGTCACCATCCAGGCACAGATCCTGGATCTGATCGACCGGCTGCGGATCGAAGCCGATCTTGGCGTTCTTCTCGTCACCCACGATCTGGGGGTCGCCGCCGAGGTGGCCGATCGCGTCGTGGTGATGTATGCCGGTCGCGTCGTGGAGACCGCCGCGCCGTCCACGGTCTTCACCAGGCCGGCGCATCCGTACACCCAAGGATTGCTGGGGAGCATCCCCTTGATCACGGGGCCGCGGCCGGACCGGCTGCCGGCGATCGACGGCAGCGTCCCGGACCCTGGGCAGCTGCCGTCCGGATGTGCGTTCCACCCGCGCTGCCCGCGTGCGGATGCGCAGTGTGCGGTGGAGGATCCCCCGGTCGTGGCGTTCGGCGACAGCACGACCGCCTGCTGGCATCCCGGCCAGGAGGGCCTCGTGGCGGCCGTCCAGGACCACACACCACCTGCCGAGCAACACGAGATGGCCACCGGGCCCCTCCAGAAGGCAGGGCGGCCATGATCGAAGCACCGGCATCCGCCCCGAGCCAGGCACCGGCGTTGCTCAGCCTGGAAGGGGTGAGCAAGCACTTCCGGGTCCGAACCACCTCCAATCCGTTGGCGCCACGTGCTGTGCTGAAGGCGGTCGACGACGTCTCGGTGAGCATCGCCGAGGCCGAGACGTACGCGCTGGTGGGTGAGTCGGGATCCGGCAAGTCGACGCTGGGTCAGGTCGCGCTGCGCCTGCTCGAGCCGACGGGCGGCCGGATCGTCTTCGACGGCACCGACATCACTCATCTGCACGACGCCCGGATGCGACGGCTCCGCTCCGGACTGCAGGTGATCTTCCAGGACCCGCTGGGATCGCTGAATCCGCGGATGCGAGTGGCGCAGATCGTCGCCGAGCCGCTGCGGGTGCTCGGCGGTCTGACCGGATCCGAGCTGGAATCACGGACCGAGGAGTTGATCAAGGCCGTCGGGCTGGATCCGTCGCGGGCCGGTGCCCGGCCGAGATCGCTGTCGGGCGGCCAGCGGCAGCGGGTCGGGATCGCCCGCGCGATCGCGCTCAATCCGAGGCTGGTCCTCGCGGACGAGGCGACGTCGGCGCTCGATGTCTCGGTGCAGGCCCAGATCGTCAACCTGCTCGTCGATCTCCGCGAGCAGCTGGGGCTCAGCTATCTCTTCATCGGGCATGGCCTGCCGGTCGTCCGGCAGATCTCGCAACGGGTCGGTGTGATGTATCTCGGCCGGATCGTCGAGGACGGTCCGACCGACGAGGTCTTCGCCGAGCCGCGGCACCCGTACACCAGGGCGCTGATCGCGGCTTCTCCGGTTCCGAGACCGGGGGAGCGGGAGCGGGTGCGGTTGGCAGGCGAGCCGCCGGATCCTCTGGCTGTCCCCACCGGCTGCCGCTTCCGGACCCGCTGCCCGCTGGCGACCGAGCTGTGTGCCAACGAGGCCCCTCCGGTGGTCACGATCAGTCCCGGGCACACCGCCGAGTGCCACTACGCTACTTGATCTTCCCGGGCCGGATTCGTCCGCCGGTCCGATTGGCGGTTGGATGGCAACACAGACCCGAGGCTTCTTCAACAGAAGGATTGCGATCATCGACAACGCAGCGAACGAACCAAGGACGGTGCCGGTCGTGACGTCGGCGGTCGGCTGGCAACGGCGACCGGAGATCATCGCGGCCCAACGCCGCAGCGTACGGCTGCTGATCCTGGGGCAGGTCCTCGGCTCGTTCGGCATGGGCGCCGCGCCGTCGGTCGGGGTGTTGCTGGCCGAGCAGGTGACCAACAGCGAGACGATGGCCGGGCTGGCACGGACATCGATGACGCTCGGTGCGGCGCTGGCCGGCATTCCACTGGCAGTGCTGGCCACCCACGGCGGGCGCCGGGTCGCGTTGTCCATCGGCTGGTTCGTCGCTGCGGTCGGCGCCGCGGTGCTGATCGGTGCGGCGATCACCGACAACGCCGCGCTGATGATCGGTGGCATGCTGCTCTTCGGCTGCGGTACGGCGGTCGGCCTGCAGTCCCGCTTCGCCGCGACGGATCTGGTGTTGCCGGCGCTGCGCGGCAGGACGCTGTCCTTCGTCGTGTGGTCCGGCACCCTGGGGACGGTTCTGGGCCCGAATCTCGGTGAGCCGGGTGAATGGGTGTCCCGGCGCCTCGGGCTACCGCCGCTGGCGGGTGCTTTCGTGATCTCGATCGTCGTGCTGGTGGTCGCCGGACTGCTGATCATGATCATGCTGCGCCCGGATCCGCTGCTGACCGCCGCACGCTACGAGGTCCGCGCCGACGGGCACACCGGTCGCGCTTCCATCCGCGAGGTGTTCGCCACCCTGTGGTCGATCGGGCCGGCGCGATTCGCGCTGTTGACGGTGATCGGCGCGCACCTGTCGATGGTCAGCCTGATGACCATGACGCCGGTCCAGCTCAGCCATCACGGATCAACCCTGACGATCGTCGGCATCACGATCAGCATCCACGTGCTCGGGATGTACGCGCTCTCCCCGCTGGTCGGCTACGCGAGCGATCGCATCGGCCCGGTCCGGGTGATCATGATCGGGCAGTTGATCTTCCTCAGCAGCACGTTGATCGCGATCATGTCGGCCGGGGCAGCGGGCTGGACGATGCTGAGTCTTTTCCTGCTGGGGTTGGGCTGGTCGTGCGGAACGGTGCCCGGATCGATCATGTTGACCGAATCCGTACCGGCCCCGATCCGCCCGTCCGCTCAGGGAGTCGTCGACAGCGCCATGAACGGGTTCGCGGCGCTGGCCGCGTTGATCTCCGGCCCGATCTTCGCCGCGGTCGGCTTCGGCGGGCTGTCCCTGATCGCGGTCCTGGTCGCCGTACCGCTCCTGGCATACGCCGTCCGGATGGACCGCCGCATCATCGTCCCGCTGGCCCCCAGCGTCGACCCCGACTAGTCGTCCCGGTACACACTGCCTAATCGGTCTGCGTGATCTTGCGCAGTCCTCGGGGCGCATCCGGATCCAAGCCCAGCTTGTGGGCGAGGCGTTCGACTGTCAGCTGCGCCGGGATGATCAAGGTCAGAGGGGCAAGCGTCTCGCTGGAGTCCGGCCCCGGGACGGCAAGATCGCAGGCGGCCCGGAAGCTCTCGTCGCCGCCGATCCCGATCACCATGCTGTGCTTCTCCCGTACGATCCCGGCAAGCTCGGTCAGTCCGGGGACGGTTGGACCGGACGGGCCAGCGACCAGCACGGTCAGCAGCTCATGATCGACGATGGCGATCGGTCCGTGCTTGAGGTCGGCGTACGACAGGCCGCGGACCGGGCGGAGGCAGGTCTCTTCGAGCTTCAGTGCGGTCTCCAGCGTGGTGCCGAAGGCGAGTCCGCGTCCCGAGGTGAGCACCTCGTCGACCTCCGCCAAGGCACCGGCCATCGCGTCAAGCGTCTCGGCCGGCGTCTCCAGCATCGCCCGGGCCTGGTCACCGATCTTGGCGAATTCGGCGTCCAGCGCACCTGACCGTCCGAAGGACGCGGCCAGGGCATCGACCGTCACGGCCAGTGCGGCGACCTGCGTGGTGTAGGTCTTGGTGGCCGGCACGGCGCGTTCCTGCCCGGCCTGGGTGATCAGCGCCAGATCCGCGGCCTCGGCCAGCGGCGACCCTTCGGCGTTGGTGATCGCGATGGTTGCCGCGCCGCCGCGCTTGCTCCACTCCAGGGTGTCGACGATCTCGGCGGTCGAGCCGGACTGGCTGACACAGACGGCGATGGTGTCGGAGAGGTCGACGTGGGCGTCGTACAAGGTCGCCACCGACGGCGCCGCCAGCGAGGCGGCCATGCCCGCATGCAGTTCGGCGAGATAGCGGCCGTAGATCGCGGCGTTGTCGCTGGAGCCGCGTGCGACCAGCAGCAGCCGCTTGCGGCCTGCGGTCACCTGCGCGATCCGGGACCGCAGCGGCAGCAAAGCAGCCAGGGTTGCCTCGAGCGCGGCAGGTTGCTCGGCAATCTCCGAGGCCATCAGGGTGGCCGCGGGCCGGGTTTCCCCTGACAGCTCGGATGCAGGCTGGTTGTTGGGCACAGACACCCTCCGTCATACTGGTATGGACTGGTCTAGCAGGCGGACTCATCGTAGTGGCCGCAGCGACCAGATGCGGAGTCGGGCCGCCCGGGGTCCGGCCGCCTGATCCAGGGAGCAGGGAGTGTCCGAGCGTGCACCGTTCGACGGTCGTGCGGCGCCCGTCGCGGCAGCATCGCCGGGCGGCTTCGTCGAACGCTACCGGTTGGATCGCCCGGTCGGGCCGGCTACGACGAAACGGGCCCAGGTGCGGGGCATCCTGGAGGAGTTGATCGACACCGAGTTACATCCCGGTGACGCGATCCCGTCCGAGCGGGTGCTGGTCACCCGGCTCGGCGTCAGCAGGGTCACCATCCGGCAGGCGATCGCCGATCTGGTCGAGACCGGGGCGCTGGAGCGGGTGCACGGCAAGGGCACTTACGTCACCGGCCCGCAGATCGACTCCCGGCTGCACCTGACCTCCTTCTCCCGGGAGATGCGTGATCGCGGGCTCATCCCGGCGACGGTCGTGCTGTCGGCCGGCGAGGAGCGTGCCGGTGACGATGTCGCGTACGCCTTGCGGATCCGGCCCGGCCGGCCGGTGATCCGGGTGGAGCGGTTGCGGACCGCCGACGGCACCCCGATGGCGTACGAGGTCGGCTACTACCCCTCGGCACTGTTCCCCGGGCTGCTGAAGTGCGAACTCGGCTCGCTCTACGATGTCTTCGCCACCGAGTACGGCCTGGTCGTCACCAGCGGCGAGCAGACCGTCCGCGCGGAGGCCGCCGACGTCCACCAGGCACGAATCCTGAATATCCCGCGCCGGGCGCCGCTGTTGGTGCAGGAGCGGGTCACCTACGCCGGTGACCGGGTGATCGAGATGTCGACCTCGGCCTACCGTGCCGACCGCTACCGGATCCACATGGCGATCACACCGCGAGGAGCCGGTTGATCATGTACGTGCCGAAACACTTCGCCGCCGACGATGATCAACTGTCCGGCCTGTTGACCGGCCCGCTGGCCGGTGATCTGATCACGCCGACCCCCGACGGTCTGCAGGCCACCCTGTTGCCGTGGTTGCATCTGCCCGACTCCGACGGCGGACCGGGCCGCCTGCAAGGTCATCTGGCCCGCAACAACCCGCACTGGCAGCTCACGCCGACCGGCGACTCGCTGGTGATCCTGAAGGGACCGGACGCGTACATCTCGCCGTCCTGGTATGCCAGCAAGGCCGAGCACGGACGGGTGGTGCCGACGTGGAACTACCTGATCTGCCATGTCCACGGCCGGTTGGTCGTGCACGACGACGTGGCTTGGCTCGATGATCTTGTCCGCAGGCTGACCGATCACCACGAGCGGCTGCAGCCGGGCGGTGATCATCCGTGGTCGGTCGACGATGCGCCCCAGCGCTTCGTCAGCGGCCAGCTGCGGGCGATCGTCGGCGTCGAGTTGATCATCAGCAGGATCGAGGCGAAGGCCAAGCTCAGCCAGAATCGACCGGCCGCCGATGTGCTCGGCGTGATCAACGGGCTGACCGAGCGCGGCGACCTCGCTTCGGCCAGGGCGGTCAGTGCAGCCAGTACGACGAGGATGAGGGGAGACGGCCGGTGACAACGGGGATCGATGAATTGGTTGTCCCGTACGATCCCACTCCGGCAGTCAACCGGGTCCAACGGTGGCAGCGGATGTTGCGGAGCCGATTGATCAGCCTGGGCATCTCAGTCCTGATCCTGCTCCTGGTGTTCATCTGGCAGCGTGATCGACTCACTGCCAATCCGACCGGGACGATCGTGGTCTACGGCGTCATCCTGCTCGCTGGGCTGGGCTGGGCGCTGTTCTGCTGGATCGCTCTGCGGCGCTCCCGTGCGGTGGTCGCGGCGTCCGGGCGAGGAACCGCGCTGCGGGTGACCCGGGCCGGCATCGAATTGGCGGATCGGCAACTCGGCTGGTCCCAGCTCGCCGTGCTGACCACGGCCAAGGGCGTCTGGCCATCCGGGCCGGTGTTGCGGGCGGTCGGCGTCGATGGCAGCCAGGTCGATCTTCCGCTGGAGCAGCTGCCGGTGCTGCCGGCAACCCTGGACACCACCGTACGGGCCTACTCGGGCGGCCGGCACGGGCTGGACCTGAGCGGCCTGGACGCCTGACCGGGCCTGCCCGACTTGCCGAACCTGCCCAAGCGCTTGCCTAGCCGGCCAACAGGGACCCGCCGTCGACTCCGAGCACGGTCCCGGTGACGTAGCCGTTCTGCATCAGATACAGGTGTGCCTGAGCGATCTGCTCCGGTTCCCCGACGCTCCCTACGAGGGTCTGCTGCGACAGCCGTGTGAAGATCGCCTCGCGCTGCGCCTCGGGGACGCGCTCCCACAGCGGCGTCCGGAATGCGCCGGCGCGGACGGCATTGACCCGCACCGGCGCAAGCTCGACGGCCAGCCCACGGACGAGCGCTTCGGCTGCGCCCGCGCCGGCGGCCGCCAGTGCGGTGCCCGGCGATGGCCGCTGCACAACGGTGCCGGTCGTCAATGAGATCGAGGCACCCGGACGCAGATGCGGGATCGCGTACTTGATGGCGGTAACCGCGCCCCAGAAGCGGACCTCCAGTAGCGCGTGGGCGTCGGCGAGGTCGAGATCGGCCAGCGGACGGGGCGTGAAGCTGTCGCCGGCGGTGAAGACCAGGTGATCGACCTCGCCGACCTGATCGAACATCGCGGCGACCTGTTCGCGATCCCGGACGTCGAGCACTGCACCCGCGCACCCCGGCGGCAGCTCTGCCAGTGCGGCGTCGATGCGTTCCGGCCGGCTCGACGCGATGGTCACCTGTGCGCCCTCGCCGGCGGCGGCCCGTGCCGTCGCCAGCCCCATGCCGGAGCTGCCTCCGACGACGACGATCCGCTGCCCGTTCATGGTCTGCCCGTTCATGGTCATGAATGTCTCCAGTCTTGTGTTATGTCTCACTGAGACATCACAGTAGCAGGTTGATGTCCCAGTGAGACATCGCGAGTACCATGACCCTGTGGCCAGATGGGAACCCGACGGCGAGGAACGGCTGCGCAGCGCGGCCATCGAACTGTTCCTGGAACGCGGATACGACAACGTCACGGTGGCCCAGATCGCCGACCGCGCCGGCCTGACGCGACGGACGTTCTCGCGCTACTTCGCCGACAAGCGCGACGTGCTGTTCGCCGGCTCCGACCAGCTGTCCGTGCTGCTGGCCGAGGCGCTGCACCGGGTCGAGCCCGAGGTCCGGCCGTTCGAAGCCGTCGAGCAGGCGCTGGCCGCGGTAGCGGAGGTACTCGGCGAACGGGTTGCCGAGCACGCGCCGCAACGTCGCGCGATCATCGCCGCCAGCCCCGAACTGCAGGAGCGTGGACATGCCAAATTCGCCGCCATTGCCGCCGCGTTGGCCGCTGCGCTACGTGGCCGCGGCGTCGACGAGTCGACGGCGATGCTGCTGGCCGACGTCGGCGTTGCGCTCTTTCGCGTCGGGTTCGATCGCTGGGTGCAGGAGGCCGGTGCGATCGATCTGGCTTCCAGTGTCCACGCCGCGGGCCTGCAGCTCAGGGAGGCCACGGCGGTGGCGTCCGGTTGATCGGATCGCCGGGATGCACTGTTGGGGGCACAGGTGAAAGACTGGCCCCAAGCAAAGCCGTGAGCGCCAGAGAGGGACCCCACATGCCTATTGCAAGCCCCGAGGTTTACGCCGAGATGCTGGATCGGGCGAAGGCCGGATCATTCGCCTATCCCGCTATCAACATCACCTCGTCCCAAACGCTGAACGCGGCGTTGCAGGGCTTCACCGACGCCGGTTCGGACGGGATCGTGCAGATCTCCACCGGAGGTGCGGAGTACGCGTCCGGACCGAAGATCAAGGACATGGTCACCGGTGCGGTCGCGCTGGCCGAATACGCCCACGAGGTCGCCAAGAACTACCCGGTCAGCGTCGCCCTGCACACCGACCACTGCCCCAAGGACAAGCTCGACGGCTACGTCCGTCCGCTGCTGGCGATCTCCGCCGAGCGGGTGAAGGCGGGCAAGGATCCGCTCTTCGGCTCCCACATGTGGGACGGTTCCGCGGTGCCGCTGGAGGAGAATCTGTCGATCGCCTCCGAGCTGCTCGCCCAGGCCGCCGCTGCCAAGATCATTCTCGAGATCGAGGTCGGTGTCGTCGGTGGCGAGGAGGACGGCGTCAGCAACGAGATCAACGAGAAGCTCTACACCACCCCGGGTGACGGGCTGCGTACGGTCGAGGTGCTGGGCAGCGGTGAGAACGGCCGCTACATCACCGCGTTGACCTTCGGCAACGTGCACGGCGTCTACAAGCCCGGTGCGGTCAAGCTGCGTCCGGAGGTGCTCAAGGACATCCAGGAGCAGGTCGGCGCCAAGATCGGCAAGGACAAGCCCTTCGATCTCGTCTTCCACGGTGGCTCCGGTTCGACGCTGGAGGAGATCCGCGCCGCGGTCGACTACGGCGTGATCAAGATGAACATCGACACCGACACCCAGTACGCCTTCACCCGCCCGGTCGCCGCGCACATGTTCAGCAACTACGACGGTGTGCTCAAGGTCGACGGCGAGGTCGGCAACAAGAAGGCCTACGATCCGCGTGCCTGGGGCCGGGCGGCCGAGGCCGGTCTGGCCGAGCGTGTGGTCGTCGCCTGCGAGGACCTGCGCAGCACCGGAACGTCGCCGAAGGCCTGACCTTGGCGGCTGGCGGGCCGGTCGCGCTGAGCGAGGCGTGGATCGGGAGTCGGGTCATCGCACACGATCTGGACGGCGATGACCTGGCTGACGTCCTGCAGCAGAACGGGGACGCTTCGGCGTGGGCGATCGTGCCTCGTGAGGAGACCCCCGAGCTGCTCCGGCTCGCCAAGATCCTCGGGCTCGACGAATACGCGGTCAGCGAGTTGCTGACCCCCCGGCATCGCTGCCGGGTCAGCGAGTACGCCGACTGCCTGCTGGTCAGGATGCTCGCCGTTGAGCTTCATGATCGTGATCTGGTCGACGAGGACGTTTCCATGATCATCGCCGACCAGGTGGTGATCGTGCTGGCCGGGGACGGGTACGGACAGCGGATCGCGCGAATGCTCGAGGAGGCCGGGTCCCGGCTCACCGAAGGCGGCGCCGACCGCGCCGCCCAACTGGTCGTCGATCTCGTGATCGACACCACCATCTCCACCACCGAACAACTCGAGGCCGCCTCCGACGAACTGGCCGACGAGTTGTTCGGCGGTAGGCCGTTGAGCACCCAGCGCAAACTCGACGCCTTCCGGCTGCGGCGGGCCGTGACGGACCTGCGGCGGATCACGGCGCCGACCCGCGACGTCGTCCAGGAGCTGGCCGACAACGTGCCGGCATCCGACGAGATCAACTTCCGGCACTGGAGCAAGATCATCGACCGGACCGAGCGGGTCACCATCGAGGTCACCGCGCTGGCCGACGGCCTGACGTCGATCTTCGACACCAGCCTGTCGCTGGACAACGCCCGGCTGGACGAGGTGATGAAGAAGCTGACCGGCTGGGCGGCGATCATCGCTGCGCCGACCTTGATCACCGGGTTCGTCGGGATGAATGTCGACTTTTGGTTCCAAGGCTCGCAGCTCGGCTTCTACGTCTACCTGGCCTTGATCATCATCACCGCCGGCGTGCTGTACATCGTCTTCCGCCGCAAGTCCTGGATCTAGCCGGGTCCGCCTCCCTCCCTCGGCCAGCGCCCGCGGCAGCGGAACTCGCGACAACACGAGATCCGGGCCCGTTTCGGCTCCGGCAGCCCGTGGAACTCGTGACAACTCGACTTTCGGCCCGGAACCCGCGGAAGTCGAGTTGTCACGACTTCGATGGCTCAGGATGCCCGATCGGCCTCGCAACTTGAGTTGTCGCGACATTGCTCGTACGCGTCCGTGGCGGCGACCCGGACCGGATCCCGATGATCTTGCCCGAGTAGGGTCGAGGTGATCGGGGAATCCCAGTCGCCCAGAGATGTGCACGAGAGGACAGCCATGGTCACGCCCAACCAGAGCCAGGACATCACCCGGCCCGATCCGGACCTCGTCGCCGCACTGGCGAGGATCGGCAGTGCGACGGCGAGCGGCGAACTCGCCAAGCTCGGCGTCCGCAGCGCCCACCTGGTCGGACCGGTCAGCCACACTCCCGGCGTTGCCACCGCAGGCCCCGCGCTGACGTTGCAGTTCGTCCCCCGGCGCGAGGATCTGCATGCCGTCGACGAGTACGACAACCCGGACCGGCAGCTGCACCGCGAGGTGCTCTACCACGTGCAGCCCGGGGATTTCGTCGTCGTCGACGCCCGGGGCAGCATGACCAGCGGGGTCTTCGGGGAGATGATGTTGACCTACTTCGCCGGCCGTGGCGGCGCCGGGGTGGTGATCGACGGCTGCATCCGGGATTCCGGTCATGCCAAGCAGCTCGGGATCGGATTGTGGTTGCGGGGCGTGACACCGAACTTCCACACCCAGACAGACGTTTTTCCGTACGCCGTCAACGTCCCGGTGGCCTGCGGCGGCACGCTGGTGATGCCCGGCGACATCATCGTCGCCGACGACGACGGCGCCGTGGTGGTGCCGATCGCGTTGGCACCGAGGCTGCTGGAGACCGCCGGCGAGCACGCCGAGTGGGAGGAGTTCTCCCGGCTCCGGTTGTCCGAGGGCGGCGACCTGCGGCGCTACTACCCGTTGTCCGACGAGGCCAGACCCGAATACGAGCAATGGCGGGCCGGACAGGCGGCGGCGCAGCGATGAAGATCACCGCGATCGTTCCGTGGTTGATCACCACGCCGGCCTCCTTCTGGGGCGAGTTCCTCTTCGTCGAGGTGCGCACCGACACCGAACTGAGCGGTTGGGGAGAGGTCACCACGACGACCCCGATGGCCAACCGCGCCGTTGCCGGGATCCTGCGCCAGTTGAATGATCTTGTCGTCGGGGACGACCCGGCGCGGATCGAGGCGATCTGGCACAAGATCTTCCGCACCTTCACCTACACCGGCAGCAGGGGAGCGGCGCTGAACGCCTTGAGCGCCATCGACATCGCGCTCTGGGACCTGCGCGGCAAGTCTCTCGGCGTGCCGATCCATGAGCTGCTCGGCGGACGGGTCCGTGACGACATCCGGCTCTACACCCATCCCGACCAGTCGCAGTTCCGTTCCCCGGCAGCGATCCGGGAGGAGATCGGGCGGATCACCGACTCTGGTCACGACGCGATCAAGTTCGACCCGTTCCCGCACGCCGCCGGTGTGTCGTCGGCCAACGACGGCTACCTCGACGGCTTCCTGCCGCGGGACCTCGAACGGCAGGCCGCCGAGCTGACTGCGGTGGTCGCCGAGGCCGCCGGACCGGGCACCGAGGTGCTGATCGACGCACACGGGCGCTTCGACGTGCCGACGGCGATCCGGGCCGCTCGGGCACTGACCGCGGTCGCGGATCTGCACTGGTTCGAGGAGCCGGTGCCGCCGGAGAGCTATCACGCGCTGGCGCAGGTGCGCGGGATGCTCGACGTGCCGATCTCGATCGGCGAGCGGCTGCACACCCGCTGGGACTTCGTGCCGATTTTCGAGAACAAGCTCGCCGACTTCGCGATGCCGGACGTCACCTGGACCGGGGGCATCAGCGAACTCAAGAAGATCTCGATCATGGCGGAGGCGTACAACATTCCCATGTCGCCGCACGACGCCAGCGGTCCGGTCAACGTGATGGCCGGCGCGCAGGTGATGGCCACGGTGCCGAATTTCTACCGGGTGGAGACCAGCAGCTTTGACCTGAGCAAGTACGACCCGATGCTGACCGAACCGCTCGACAACAGCGGCGGCGCGCTCAAGCTCCCGACCGGACCAGGTCTGGGGATCGGCTTCGACCTCCACTACCTGCGGGCTCACGTGGTGGAAGGTTTCGGGGACTGAGCGTCCGTCGGGTCGGCCGGTCGGTGCTGGCAGGATGGGGTCTGTGACCGAGGCCCATCGCAACCTGTTGTCCAGTAACGCCGGCACCCCCGAGACCCGGCTGCCGGAAGATCCGGCCGCCGCCGAGGTCGAGGCCGACGGCACCCGGCTGGTCGAGATCGTCGGCCGGCATCCGGCCTCGAGTCTCGGCTGGGCACTGCTGGCCGAGCTGGCGCTGGACCGGAACACTCCCGAGGACACGATCAGGGCGTACGCCTTCGCCCGGACCGGATACCACCGGGGCCTGGACGCGCTCCGCCGAGCCGGCTGGCGCGGCTCCGGCCCGGTGCCGTGGGAACACCTGCCCAACCGCGGCTTCCTGCGGGCGCTCTGGGCGCTGTCGGTGGCGGCCGGGCGGATCGGCGAGACCGAGGAACGGGAGCGCTGCGCGCAATTCCTGCGGGACTCGTCCGAGACCGCCTACGGCGAGTTGGCCGGCTGACCGGCCGGTAAACAGAGGAGCGATCCGTCAGGGGCGGGCCGGCCGGCGTCGTACGCGTCCGGTCCGCTTCGGCTTGCCGAGGATCTGGATGTTGAGCTCCATGTGCTTGTGCATCACCTGCCGGGCGCGCTCGGCATCTGCTGATTCGATGGCTTCCAGGATCTCCCGATGGATGGCAGTTGCAGCGGCCAGGCCGTGTGGCTCCTCGTTGGTCACCCGACGACTGGTCGCCAGCAGCCATCGAGCGGCGTACATGATCCGGTCGAGGATGCGATTCTGCGAAGCCCGGCAGATCTCCATGTGGAAGGCGTGGTCGACCTCGAGGTAGTCCTCGGGGCTGTTCTCGAGGTCGAGCATCCGGTCCACCAGTTCGTTGAGCCGGCGCAACGATGACTTGGAAATCATGGTCGCTGCGCGGGCAGCGAGTTCGGGCTCCAGCAGCAGCCGCGTCTCCTGGAACTCACGGAGCAGGGCGGTGACCTGATCCTCGGGCAGCCACTCGAGCAGTTGAGGGCTGAGATAGTCCCATTCCTCCGCCGGCCGCAGCACCAGCCGACGTCCCTGCGCGATGTGCACGATGTCCAACGACGACAGGATCTTCAGGGTCTCGCGGGCGACCACCCGCGACACGCCGAACTGCTGGGTGATGTCGAGCTCGGACGGCACGTGCTCGTCGGTCAGTTCACCGGCGGCGATCCTGCGGACCAGATGCGATGCCACCTGCATCGGAAGCGTTCGGACCTTGACATCAGGCCGCACTTCCTGTTTGCTGACCATGTCGTCAGCTTATATGACAAGTTCCTATCAGCAGGACCGACACGAGGGATCAATGAAGATCACCAACATCACCACCGCCGTTGTCCGCTATCACGGCGAAGCAACTCTGGTCCGAATCGACACCGACGAAGGCATCTCCGGATATGGCGAGGCCAATCCTGACGCCGGCGCCGGTGGCGTCGTCGGGGTAATCAACACCGTCCGGCCGATGCTGATCGGCGAGGACCCCCGAAATGTCGAGCAGTGCTGGGAGAAGCTACGCCGCCGGGTCTTCGCCGGCGCCCAGTCAGGAGTCTTCGTGATCGCGATCAGCGGGATCGAGCTGGCACTGTGGGATATCGCCGGCAAGGCGATGGGTCAGCCCGTCTATCGTCTGCTGGGCGGCAAGTTCCGCGACCGGATCCGGGTGTACGCCGACTGCGGCGACGGCGATGATCCCGAGGGCTCGATCGCGGGTTGCGTCGACCGGGCGCAGCGCATGGTGTCGGAGGGCTTCACTGCGATCAAGTTCGACATCGACAATCTCGGTCACCCGGCGAAGTTCGACCGCTACAACCACACCTTGGGGGGCCGGGAGATCCGCGACATGGTCGACCGGGTGGCCGCGGTCCGCGAGGCCATCGGGTCCGATGTCGATCTCGCCATCGACATGCACGCCCGCTACGACGTGCCAAGCGCCTGCCGGATCGCGGCCGAGCTGGAGCCGTACTCCCTGATGTGGTTGGAAGAGCCGACGCCGCCGGAGAACCCCCAGGCCCTGGCCCGGGTCCGTGCCAGCACCAAGACCCCGATCTGTGCCGGAGAGAATCTCTACCTCCGCTGGGGATTCCGGGAGCTGCTCGATGCCGGTGCGGTCGATGTCATCGAGCCCGACATCCCTAAGTGTGGCGGGCTGGCCGAGAGCAAGAAGATCGCGAATCTGGCGGAGATGTACTACGTCCCGTTCGCCCCCCACCTGGTGTCGACCCCGCTCGGCACCATGGCATCGGCCCACCAGTGCAGCACGGTGCCGAATTTCTACGTCCAGGAATGGCACGCACTGGAGGAGCGCGAGGTCTGGGACAGCTATGTTGTGCCGCCCGATGGCAGCGGGTCCATCGTCAAGGACGGTTACATCACTCTTCCCGATACGCCGGGGATCGGCGTCGAGCCGGATCTCGACGCCGTACGGCGGCACGCGGTGCCCAGCTTCGGGATCTTCGAATAGGGCCACAACCAACCCGAACCAACCAACCCGAACCAACCAGCACGAACCGATCAGTAGCAACCATCTCCGTCCACGTTGGGACAGCGTCGTACCCAGGAGGATCGATGACGAACAAGATCACAACACCTGCCGGCTTCTCCCGCCGGGCAGCGCTCGGGCTGGGAGGCGGTGCAGCAATCGCCGGCCTGGTCGGCTGCGGCGGCAGCACCCCGCCGAGCAACTCCAGCAAGATCACCGTCGAGAAGTCGGTGGTCGATGCCGCCAAGCCGTTCAAGGGCTCCAAGCTGGGCATCCTCGCTCAGAAGCAGTACGCCCAGTCCGCCAACACCGCTTTCACCAACGCGATCGCGGCGTTCAGCAAGGCGACCGGCACGAGCGTCACCTCCAGCACCATCGAGGGCGACACCGGAGACCTGGTGGCCAAGACCGATGCCGCGATCAAGGCCGGGAACAACCGAGACATGGCTTTCGTCGACGACGGCCGCTTCCTGGCCGAGTTTCATGAGCTCGGTGATCTCGAGGATGTCACCGATGTCGTGGAGGAACTGAAGAAGACCTGGGGCGAGCCGTCGCCCGAGGCGCAGCTGAACTGCGTGTTCGACGGCAAGTGGTACGGCATCCCCTACTACTTCATCGGCCAGGGCATGTTCGCTCGCAAGGACTGGTTCGCCGACAAGGGCATCAAGACCAAGGAGTACTACTCCTACGAGGAATTGCGCGACATCTGCCTGGAGATCTCCGACCCGACGAAGAAGCGGTACGGCTGGGGGATGACCGTCAACCGGTCCGGGGACGCCAACGGGATGATCGAGGGAGTGATCAACTGCTACGGCGGCGCGATGACCGACAACACTGGTCGCAAGGTCAAGCTCTACAGCTCCGAAACCATCGACGGGGTCAGCTTCCTGGCCGATATCTTCACCAGTCCGAAGTACAAGCCGATGCTGCCGCCGGGTATCGGGAGCTGGACCGACTCCAGCAACAACGAGAACTGGCTGGCCGGCATCGTGGGCGTGATCAACAACCAGTTCAGCGTCTACGCCGACTCCAAGGCCCAGAAGAATCCGGTCTACAAGAACACCCAGTCCTTCATCGGCTGCACCGGACCAGCCACCGACACGCCGCTGTCCGCCGGCGCCAGCGAGGCCCTGGTGGTCTTCAAGGGGGCCAAGAACGCCGGGCTGGCCAAGGTTCTCGCGCAATACCTGATGCACGGGGACGCCCTGCTGGACATCGCCAAGGACTCCACTGGCTTGGTGTTGCCCGCGTGGAAGAAGGTCTGGGACTCCGATTCCTTCTACACCAACGGCGATCCGGCCTTCACGATCATGCGCGACATGCAGGAGGCGCCGCTGCCGCACAAGACAACGACCGGTTACACCTTCCCCTCCGTACCGAGTGCCGGCCGGCAGGCGGCCAACCAGTCCTATGTGTTGACCGACATGATGCAGCGGATTCTGAAGGGGATGTCGGTCAAGCAGTCGGTGCAGCAGGCCAACGATGATCTTATCAAGATCTTCGAGCAGCAGGGCGTCAAGCAGTGACCGCAGTGCACACGGCGGCCGCGAGGCCGGTCGCGGGCAAGGCGCCGCCGCAACGCCGCCGCCCCGCTGGGGAGTGGCGGCTGGCCTGGATCCTGCTCGCACCGACCGCGCTGTTGGTCGGCGCGCTGATCCTCTTCCCGATCGTCTACTCGATCGTGTTGAGCACCACCCAGCGGCACGGCAGTTCCACCGTCTTCGTCGGGGTGGCGAATTTCGCCTCGCTGGTGCACGACGACCTCTTCCACGCGGGCGTGGTCAACTCCTTCGTCTTCACCTGTTATTCGGAGTTGTTCAAGGTCGTCGCCGGGCTGGTGGCTGCACTGCTGCTGCACAACCTGCAGCGCGGCCGGGCCGTTGTGGCCGGGGTGCTGCTGCTGCCCTGGGTGGTACCGACCACGGTCACCGCCTTCACCTGGCGGTCGCTGCTCGACCCGATCTTCGGCAGTGTCAACACGCTGCTCAGCGCCTCCGGTATCGGTCCGCTGCTGGCGTCGTTGCATCTGGTCTCCAGCTGGCCGGCACAGTGGCTGTCCGATCCGAGCCTGGCGATGCCGTCGGTGATCATGGTCAATGTCTGGAAGGGCATCCCGTTCTTCACCGTCAACTTCCTGGCGGGACTGAAGGCGATCGACTCCGGTCTCTACGAGGCGGCGATGGTCGACGGGGCTTCGGCATTTCAGCGCTTCCGGCATGTGACGCTGCCGGGTCTGCGTTACGTGATCATCGTGACGACGCTGTTGTCCTCGATCTGGACCTTCAACAATTTCGACCTGGTCTGGCTGATGACCCAGGGCGGCCCGGGCAACGCAACCGCACCGTACGTCCTGGTGGCCTACATCAAGGCCATCCAGCAGCTGCAGTTCGGTCCCGGTGCCGCCTCGACGCTGGTTCTGCTGCCGGTGGTCGGAGTCCTGGTCGTCCTGCTGGTCAGGATGATGCGGTCCGGCGATCGCGAGACTGCCGAGAGGAGACAGCGGCTGACCGCGATGCAGCGACGGACGTTGGTGATCATCGCGTTCATCGCTGTCGCCGTGCTGCTGCTGATCGCCAGTGTCAGTTTCTTCTGGCGGGCGGCAGTGCTGATCGTCGTTCCGGCGCTGATCGTGCTCGGCGTAGGCGGGCTGGCGTCCTGGCTGGCATCCCGCGGTCGGATCGGTCCCTCGAAGCTGGTCTCCGGGGCCGGCACCGGCGTGGTGCTCGCCGTCCTGCTGGGCTTCGTACTCCTTCCGCTCTACTGGATCGTGGTCACGGCGTTCAAGTCCGACATCCAGATCACCACCCGGTTGCACGACCTGTGGCCGACGCCGTGGAGCACCCAGCAGTTCACCGAGTTGTTCACCTCCCAGCCGTTCGCGATCTGGTATCGCAACACCCTGATCGTGTCGTTCTCCTCGACCGCGCTGACGCTGGTCTGCGGCTCGCTGGCCGGCTACGCGCTGGCCCGGCTCCGGTTCCGCGGCGCGCAGAGCTTCACCTCGACGATCCTGCTGACCTACGTGATGCCGGGCGCACTGCTGTTCATCCCGCTCTACCGGTTGCTCAGCGGCATCCATCTCACCGACTCGCTGTGGTCGTTGTTCCTGACCTATCCGACCTTCGGGTTGCCGTTCGCGACGTGGCTGCTGATGGGCTACTTCCGGTCCATCCCGGTCGATCTCGAGGAGGCGGCGCTGACCGACGGTTGCTCGCGGATGCAGGCGTTCCTACGGATCGTGCTGCCGTTGGCCAAGCCCGGCCTGCTGGCGGTGGGGCTGTTCACCCTGACCAACGCCTGGAACGAATTCCTCTTCGCCTTCGTGTTGATCACCAAGGACGAGCTCAAGACGCTCCCCGTCGGCATGCAGTCGATGATCTTCGGCGACGTGGTGCCGCAGGGCCAACTGGCCGCAGCCTCGCTGTTGATCAGCATCCCGGTGGTGCTGATGTACGCCTTCGGCCAGCGGTTCCTCACCGAGGGACTCACTGCCGGAGCCGTCAAGGGCTGACAACTCACGACCGCATGCAGGGCCGGGTCGGCACCCCGAAGCTGTGACGGACCTGAGAGATCCTCGGTCGCCGCTGAGTCGGCCGCAGGTCGACACACCTTCGACGCTGCGACGTCTATCGCGGAGTTCGGATCGCTTCGGTCCTAGAGTCCGGACCGGAACCGAGCCTTGTGAGGAGTGGCACAGTGGAGGCAACGCTGCCCGAGTCCGGCGCCGTGAGCGGCGCACCGCCGAGGACCCGGGTTGCTCGTCGGACCAGGTCACGGTCGGCCCGGGACGCCTGGGTGTTCGTCGCCTGCGTGGCTCCGAACGTCGCGTTGATCATCGCCTTCATCTACCGTCCGCTGATCTCCAACATCTACTACTCGACGCTGAACTGGTCGCTGGGCGACCGGTACGCGACCCGGGTGGGCTTCGGCAACTACGTGCAGTTCTTCACCGGTTCCGACGCCGGGACGATCCTGGGTACGACGGCGATCTTCACCATCGCAACGGTCGGCGGATCGATGATCATCGGGCTGGCGTTGAGCCTGGTGCTGAATCAACGGCTGATCGGTCGAGGGTTCGCCCGGGCGACTGTGTTCGCACCGTACGTCTTGTCCGGAGTCGGTATCGGACTGGTCTGGACCTTCATCTTCGATCCCACCACCGGCGCTCTCAGCGACATCCTGCGTGGGCTGGGCCTTTCCGCCCCGAACTGGTTCGGCAATCCCCATCTCACTCTGCTGATGGTGATCATCGTCTACGTCTGGAAGAACCTCGGCTACTGTGCGGTGATCTACCTGGCGGCGCTCCAGGCGGTACCGGTCGATGTCCTCGAGGCCGCCTCGATCGACGGAGCCGGGGCCTGGAACCGGTTCTGGCGGGTGACGCTGCCGCTGATCTCGCCGACGACGTTCTTCTTGTTGCTGACGACGATTCTGAGCTCACTCCAGGCTTTCGACCTGCTCTACATCATCTCGCCCCAGGGCTACGGCACGAACACCCTGATGTTCGCGACCTACTACCAGGCGTTCCAGGCTTCGCAGGCCGGCTACTCGGCCGCGATCTCCACCATCCTGTTCGCCATCTTGTTGATCATGACAGTGATCCAGATGGTGCTGATCGAACGGCGGGTGCATTACCGGTGACCGCGTCCATCCTGCAGAGCCCCGCCCGGCCGGTAAGCCGCCGGCGGCGGCTGAACCGGTCGTCGCCCGCCGGTTACGTGCCGCTTATCCTGAGTGCGGCGGTGATCGTGATCCCGCTGCTGTGGATGGCGATCGGCTCGCTCAAGACCTCTGATGAAGTGGTCACCCAGCGACTGGTGCTCGTCCCCTCACACCCGAGCTTCGCGGCCTACCAGACGGCGTCAGAGCTGGTGGACTTTCCCCGGCTGTTCCTGAACAGCTTCATCGTCACCTTTGTCGGCTCGTTGGTGAAGATCGTGCTCGCCATCACCAGTGCGTACGGGCTGGTGTTCGTCCGGTTCCCCTTCAAGCGGATCATCTTTCTCGGCATCCTCGTCGCGCTGATGGTGCCGTCCCAGGCTGCGCTGCTGCCCAACTACACATTCATAGCCAGCCTCGGGGGAGTGAACACCTACTGGGGCATCATCCTGCCGGGCCTCGGAACGGCGTTCGGCACTTTCCTGCTCCGGCAGCATTTCCTCACCCTGCCGCCTGAGCTGCTGGAGGCCGCGGAAGTCGATGGCGCGGGCCACTTCACCCGGTTGACGCGAATCGTCGTCCCGGTGTCGCGGCCGACCATCGCGACTGTGGCTCTGGTGACGATCGTGACGGAGTGGAACGACTACATCTGGCCCCTGGTGATCACCAATTCACAGCAGATGATGACGCTGCCGGTCGGTCTGACGCTGCTGCACAACACCGAGAGCGACCCGAGCCTGTACCCGGTGATGATGGCCGGAGCGGTGCTCGTGGTCCTCCCGGTCCTGATCGTCTTCGCCGTCCTGCAGCGCCAGATCGTTGCCGGCCTGACCCAGGGGGCGGTGAAGTGACCTTCCGACCTGGTGTGCGCGGTCTTGATCGTCGAGCCTTCCTGGGACTCACCGGTGCCGTCGGCGTGGGTGCCGCTGTCACCGCCTGCGGCGGGCCCATCGTGACCAAGAACGGCAGCGGCACGTCCTCCACGATCAAGCCGCCGGACTTCTCGGGAGTCAAGCCGGCGAGCAAGATCACCTTCTGGACCGACAACCCGGGCAGCTCGCAGCAGGTGACCCAGCAGATCATCGACAAGTTCACGGCCCAGACCAAGATCCAGGTCGAGCTGGTCACAGCCGGGTCGAACTACGACCAGATCGCCCAGAAGTTCCAGACCGCGCGGGTCGGCGGCGGGGTGCCCGATCTGATCGTGCTCTCCGACGTCTGGTGGTTCCGCTACTACCTGCAGGGTTCGATCATCCCGCTGGACACCGCACTGACCGCGGCCGGGATCGATCCGGACGACTACGTCCCGACGTTCTTCAACGACTATCGCTACGGCGGCCATCAATGGGCCGTGCCGTGGGCCCGCTCGACGCCGCTCTTCTATTACAACAAGAACCATTGGCGGACGGCCGGTCTGCCGGATCGTGCTCCGATGACCTGGGAGGAATTCTCCGAGTGGGCGCCGCGGCTGCAGTCAGTGACCGGCAGGACCGGTGCCCAGCATGCCTTCGAGTACACCAGCTCGGTGAACACCCCGGCCTGGGTGGATCAGTCGATGCTCTGGGGTGAAGGCGCCGCGCTCTCGGCGGCTGACAGTTTCAAGCTGACGATCGACGCGCCGGAGGTGGTGTCGGTCTTCCAGAGGATCCAGGACAACATCAGGGTCCACAAGTGGGCGATCATGGCCGGGAGCAACGAAGCCAACGACTTCTCCGCCGGCGCGGCCAGCGCGACCTGGGGCTCCACCGGAAGCTCGGTCGGCATCCAGAAGACCGCAACCTTCGAGATCGGTGTCGGCTTCCTGCCCGGCGGTTCGAAGGTCAGGCAGCCGGTCTGTCCGACCGGCGGCGCCGGACTGGGGATCGCAGCGCAATCGTCGCCGGCCAAGCAGTTGGCCGCCGCTAAATTCATCGCCTACCTCACCAACGCCGAGAACACGGTGACCTTCGGCGAGGCGACCGGCTATCTCCCGGTCCGTACGAAGGTCGACACCGCGGCGCTGCGAAAGGCCAACCCGCTGGTCGGGACACCGCTGGAACAGCTGGCGCGGACCCGTTCGCAGGACTGGGCGCGGGTCTTCATCCCCGGGGCGGACACCGCTATGACGCAATCGATCACCCAGATCTGCAATTCCGGTGCCGATGTTCACAAGACTCTGACCCAGCTGCAGGAGACCGTCCAGGGGCTCTACACCCGACAGGTCGAGCCGAAGATCAGCTAGCTCCGCGTTCCAGCTGGGGCCCGGCCGGCTGGCCCGACTGGACTGGCTGCTGAGGACGGTCCGATAGACTCTGGTCGCAAGAGTCCCGCAGCCTTGTGGTGTGCGGGACTTAACAATTGACGGGTAAGGGCGGCGATCACATGCCGGGAATCGTTGTGGTGGGCTCGCAATGGGGCGACGAGGGCAAGGGCAAGGCGACCGATCAGATCGGTGACCGGATCGACTACTGCGTGCGCTACTCCGGTGGCAACAACGCCGGGCACACGATCGTCGTCAACGGGGAGAAGTTCGCGCTGCACCTGCTGCCGTCCGGGCTGCTGAACCCCGGCGTACGGCCGGTGATCGGCAACGGCGTCGTGGTCGACCTCGACGTGCTCTTCGCTGAGATCGATGCCCTAGAGGCACGAGGGGTCGACTGCTCAGGGCTGGTCGTCTCAGCCAACGCGCACGTGATCACCAGCTACCACCAGACCATCGACAAGGTGACCGAACGGTTCCTCGGCAAGGCCCGGATCGGCACCACCGGGCGCGGCATCGGCCCGGCGTACGGCGACAAGATCAATCGACTCGGCATCCGGATCCAGGACCTGTTCGACGAGTCGATCCTGGCCAAGAAGGTCGAGGCCGCGCTCGAGCAGAAGAACCATCTGCTGGTCAAGGTGTACAACCGGCGCGCTGTCGACCCGACTGAGGTCACCGAGCATCTGCTCGGCCACGCGGAGCGCATCAAGCCGCAAGTCGTGGACACCGCGCGGATGCTCAATGACGAGCTCGACGCCGGCAAGGTGGTGCTCTTCGAGGGCGCCCAGGCGCATCATCTAGACGTCGATCACGGCACCTATCCCTACGTGACCAGCTCTAACCCGGTCGCTGCCGGTGCCTGTGTCGGAGCCGGTGTCGGACCGACCCGGATCGACCGGGTGATCGGCATCGCCAAGGCCTACACCACCCGGGTCGGTGAGGGGCCGATGCCGACCGAGTTGCTGGATGCCGACGGCGACCGGCTCCGCGAGACCGGTGCGGAGTTCGGCACCACGACCGGACGGAACCGGCGCTGTGGCTGGTTCGACGCGCTGGTGGTCGAGCATGCACACAAGATCAACTCGTTCACCGACATCTTTCTGACCAAGCTGGACATCCTGACCGGCTGGGAGAAGATCCCGGTCTGCGTCGCCTACGACGTCGACGGGGTCCGACACGACACGATGCCGATGACACAGACCGAATTCCACCACGCGAAGCCGGTCTACGAATTCCTGGACGGTTGGCAGGAGGACATCTCCGGCTGTCGCAAATTCGGCGATCTTCCGGCCAACACCCAGGCCTACGTCAAGCGCCTCGAGGAGCTCGTGGGCTGTCGGATCTCCGGGATCGGTGTCGGCCCCGGACGCGGCGAAGTCGTGATGATCAACGATCTGCTGGCCTGAGCGCGGGCAGCCGCCGCCGCGCTCCCCGCTCGGGTCTGGCGCCGCGGAATCGCTGTCACCCGGATCCGCTCGGTAGGCTAGGTGGACGTGGCAGAGCTTGGAGCTGAGATGTCCGTGCTGGTGGTCGGCAACGGTGCCCGTGAGCACGCCATCGCTCTGGCACTGAGTCGCGATCCTGAGGTCGGCGACCTCTACGTTGCACCCGGCAATCCCGGCACCGCGGCCATTGCCGAGAATCGCGCGGTCGATGCTGACAACCCCGCTGCGGTGGCCGCATTGGCGACCGAACTCGGCGTCGATCTGGTGGTCGTCGGACCCGAGGCTCCCTTGGTCGCAGGGGTTGCCGACGCAGTCCGGCTAGCCGGCATACCGGTCTTCGGCCCGAACGCTGCCGCGGCCCGGATCGAGGGCAGCAAGGCCTTCGCCAAGGAGATCATGACCGCTGCCGGCGTACCGACGGCCGCGGCCGTGGTGTGCACCGATGCCGGAGAGGCCCGACAGGCGCTCGAGGAGTTCGGTGCGCCGTATGTGGTCAAGGACGACGGCCTGGCCGCGGGCAAAGGGGTCATCGTCACCGACGACCTTCGAGCCGCCATTGAACACGCCGCACATTGCGGCCGGGTCGTGATCGAGGAATTCCTGGACGGGCCTGAGGTCAGCCTGTTCGCCTTCGTCGACGGCCGTACTGTCGTCCCCTTGCAGCCAGCCCAGGATTTCAAGCGGGCCCACGATGATGATCAAGGACCCAACACCGGGGGGATGGGGGCGTACACCCCTTTGCCATGGGCTCCGGACGATCTCGTCCAGCAGGTGGTCGACACGGTGATCCAGCCGACGGTCGACGAGTTGGCCCGCCGCGGTGCACCGTTCGTCGGGCTGCTCTACACCGGGCTCGCGTTGACCAGCCGCGGCATCCGGGTGGTGGAGTTCAACGCCCGGTTCGGCGATCCGGAGACCCAGCCGCTGCTGATCAAGCTCGACACCCCCCTCGGGGGCGTGCTCTACGCCGCCGCCACCGGCAAGCTCGCCGATCTCGCGCCGCTGCGATGGAAGCCTGGCGCGGCGGTCGGTGTGGTCCTGGCCTCGGAGGGCTATCCGGAGCAGCCGGTCACTGGCCGGGTGATCACAGGGCTTGATGACGTCCCGGTTCCGGTGCTGCAGGCAGGCACCAGCACCGACGATCGCGGGCAACTGGTCAGCTCGGGTGGCAGGGTGCTGACAGTCGTCGGCCTGGGTGAGGATCTGCACGCGGCCCGCGACCAGGCGTACGCCGAGATCGCCAAGATCAAGCTCGAGGGTGCCTTCTACCGTACGGACATCGCACTCGCCGCAGCCGAGGGCAAGGTGGAGATTCGATCATGAGCATTCCCAATGTGCTGGCCAACCGGTACGCGTCCACCGCGATGCAGCAGCTGTGGTCGGCGGAGAACAAGATCATTCTGGAGCGGCGGCTGTGGATCGCCGTACTGACCGCACAACGTGATCTTGGTGTCGACTTCGGCGGCGACGACCCCGACGTGGTGATCGCGGCGTACGAGAAGGTCGTCGACCAGGTCGACCTGGCCAGCATCGCCGCCCGGGAGCGGATCACCCGGCATGATGTCAAGGCGCGGATCGAGGAATTCAACGCGCTGGCCGGATTCGAGCACATCCACAAAGGGATGACCAGCCGGGACCTGACCGAGAATGTCGAGCAGCTGCAGATCGTCTCGGCGCTCAAGATCATCCGCGACCGGGTCGTCGCCACGTTGGTCACGCTGACCAGGCTGGCCGCCGAGTACGCCGAGCTGCCGATGGCCGGCCGCTCGCACAATGTCGCAGCCCAGGTGACCACGCTCGGGAAGCGCTTCGCCACCGCGGCCGACGAGGCGCTGGTCGGCTATGCCAGGATCACCGATCTGATCAACCGCTATCCGCTCCGCGGTATCAAGGGCCCGGTCGGCACCAGCCAGGACATGCTGGACCTGCTGAACGGCGACGAGTCGAAGGTCGCCGAGCTGGAGCGGCGGATCACCGAGCATCTCGGCATCCCCGAGGTGTTCACCTCCACCGGGCAGGTGTATCCGCGGTCGCTGGACTACGACGTGGTCTCGGCGCTCGCGCAGATCGCCGCGCCGCCGTCGAATGTCGCAACCAGCATCCGGCTGATGGCCGGCAACGAGTTGGTGACCGAGGGCTTCCGTCCCGGCCAGGTCGGGTCGTCGGCGATGCCGCACAAGATGAACACCCGGTCCTGCGAGCGGGTCAACGGCCTGTCCGTGATCATCCGCGGTCACGTCTCCATGATCGGCGAGTTGGCCGGTGATCAGTGGAACGAGGGTGACGTCTCCGATTCGGTCGTCCGCCGGGTCGCGCTGCCGGACAGCTTCTTCGCCTTGGACGGTCTGTTCGAGACCTTCCTATCGGTGCTCGCCGACTTCGGCCCGTTCCCAGCGGTGATCGAGGCCGAGCTGGAGAGCTACCTGCCCTTCCTCACCACCACGAAGGTGCTGATGGCAGCGGTCCGCAACGGCGTCGGCCGGGAGACCGCCCACGAGGCGATCAAGGAACATGCGGTCGCCGTCGCATTGGAGATGCGGGAGACCGGCCGGCGGGACAACGACCTGCTGGACCGCTTCGCCGCCGATCCGCGGCTCGGGCTCGATCGGCACGCTCTCGACCAGGTCCTCGCGCATCCGCTCGAGCTTGCCGGTACGGCGGTCAGCCAGGTCTCCGCGCTGGCGGCCGAGGTCGAGAAGATCGCCCAGGAGCATCCGGAGGCGGCGGCGTACCGGCCCGGCGACATCCTCTGATCCAGGCTCCCTGAGCTTGTCGAAGGGTCAGCGATATCCCCGAGCCTGCAGGTCGTACAACTCGGCGTAATGGCTGCCGGCCGCGTACAACTCGGCATGGGTGCCGACCTCGGCGACCCGGCCCTCCCGCAGCACCACGACCAGATCGGCCGACGCGACGGTCGAAAACCGATGGGTGACCAGCAGCGTCACGCCGCCTCGGCCGCCGGCCCGGCGGGCGGCATCGGCGTACCGCTCGAAGAGCGCGTGTTCGGTGCCGGCGTCCAGTGCGGCGGTCGGCTCGTCCAGCACCAGCAGCAGAGGGCTCTCGCGCATCATCCCGCGCGCGATCGCGAGCCGCTGCCACTGACCGCCGGAGAGTTCGACACCGCCCGGCCAGGTGGTGCCCAGCTGGGTCTGCAGACCGGTCGGCAGTGCGGTCAGCACGTCCGTCGCCGACGCCCGGTCCAGCGCCGCGTGCACGGCGGTCTCGCTGTCCAGAGTGTCAAGATCACCAACGCCGATCGACTCCTGGGCGAGCAGCTCCAGCCGCGCATAGTCCTGGAAGGCGCCTGACATCCTTGCCCGCCACTGCTGATGATCAAGATCATTCAGGTCGACACCGTCGACGAGCACCCGGCCTTCGGTCGGAGTGAGCATCCCGGTCAGCAGTCCGATCAGGGTGGATTTGCCGGCCCCGTTCTCGCCGACGACGGCCACGACCGCGCCAGCGAGCAGGTCGAGATTCACATCGCTCAGCGTCGGCTTCTCGGCGCCGGGATAGTTGTAGCCGAGACCGATAGTGCTGATCCCGGCGCGGAGCCGTCGGGGCGGCGTTGCCGTGCCGGTGTGCTGGGCCTGCTGTTCGGCGGCATAGTCCCGCAGCCACAGGAATCGCCCGCCGTCGTTGCCGACCCGGATCAGCACCCGCATCGACCACTGCAACACGTCGCTGGTCATCTGCAGCCGAGTCACCAGGCTCGCGGCCAGGACGAACGCGGCGACCGGGACTGCGCCGGCGATGGTGTCCCGCAGGATCCAGGCCAGCACGATGCCCGCAACGGCGAAGAAGAAGACCGACGTCGAGGTCTGCACGATCGCCTGCCGCCGGGCCAGCGCCACTCGCAGGTCCAACCAGCGGCGGGTCGCCGCTGCGGTCGCATCGCGCAGCCAGGACTGCAGTCCGAAGACCCGGACCTCGGCTCCGGGGCCGGGCCGGACGGCCAGGTCGAGCAGGTGCTTGACCTGCCGGCTGGGCTGGGCGGAGGCGTCGTCGGTCTGGGTCTGCCACCGGCTGGTCCAGCGTGCGGTGATCACTGCCGGAACGCCGGCGATCACCACCAGCAGCATCCGGGGATCCGCGGTCAGCGCCAAGGCCAGCGTTCCGCCACCCTGGACCGCCATCCGCAGCGCGTTCAGCACCATGTTGAACGCGAAGCCCAGCAGGCCCTGATGATCGCGCAGGGTCTGGGCCTTATCCTGGTATTCGGCACTCTGCAGATGATCAAGGGTGCTGATCGATGAGGTCAGCCGGGAGATCTCGGTGTCGAACCAGAAGCCGACCCGTTCGTACTGGGAGATCCGGGCGTTGTTACCGATGATCATCAGCACGCTGACGACGGTCAGGGAGACGACGAAACAGATCAGCGCCCTGATCACCAAGCTTCCGTCGTGCTGGATGGCGCCGGTCACCAGCCAGGCAATGAACAGCGGCTGCAGCATCCCGACGAAATTGCCGAGGGTTTCCAGCAGGCAGACCAGGCTCTGCCGAGGGCTGACCCGGATCGAGGCGGCGACCACCAGGGCGATGGACTTGATCATGGTGATCAACGGACTGCTCCTTCAGCGATCGCGGCGGACTCGGTGGACCGCCCGGAGGCCGTGGCGAACCGGCTGGCCTGCAAGGTGAACATGTCGGCGTAGCGGCCGCCGCGCTGCAGCAGCTGGTCGTGGTTGCCGTCCTCGACGATCCGTCCGTCCTCGATCACCACGATCCGGTCGACGTGGCGTACGGAGCTCAACCGGTGGCTGACCAGGACGGTGGTCATCCCGCGCGTCACCTCCAGGAACCGGTCGAACAGCTGTGCCTCGGCCCGTACGTCCAGGGCCGCGGTCGGCTCGTCCAATACCAGCACTCCGGATCCGCCGGCGACCGCGGCCAACGCCCGGGCCAGCGCGACCCGCTGCCACTGGCCACCGGAGAGATCGGTGCCGCCGGCGTATTCACCGGAGAGCACGACATCCCAATCGTCGCCGAGCCGGGCCAGGACATCGTCGCCGGCGGCATCATGCAGGGCAGTACGGATCACGGCATCGATGTCGGCTGCGCCGCGAGCACCCAGGGCGACGTTCTCCTTCAGCGACAGCTGGTAGCGGACGAAGTCCTGGAAGATCACCGCGACTCGGTCGCGGGCCGACGGGTCGGTCGCGGGATCGGCACCGTCGACCAGGACCGCACCGGAGTCCGGTCGGTAGAGGCCGCAGAGCAGCTTGATCAAGGTCGACTTGCCGGCGCCGTTGACGCCGACGATCGCGACGGACTGGCCCGCCGGGATCCTCAGATCGAGTCCGTCGAAGACCGCCGTCTCCCGGCTCGGATAGCTGAAGTGCAGATCGCGGATCACGATCTCCGCCGGGGCGACCGCAGGATCGTCGACACGTCGCACAGATGGAGGAATTTGTGACCCCTCGGCATATCGGAGGCCGGGGAGCTTGACCTGGAGTCGGGCCGTACGCACCCGCTCGGTCGTGGCCATCGCCTGACTGAAGAGCACCTGCTCATCTCCCAGCATTCCGAGCGCCTGCAGGCCGACCGAGGCCCCGACCAGGGCAGTGACTGTCGCTGCCGGGATGGCGCCGGTCCAGGCCTCATGGCCGAGGACCGCGTAGAACAGCGCTGTGCAGGCGGCCATCACGATCGTGCTGGACAGCACCGGCCCGATCGTCGCATTGCGACGGCGCCAGACGTCGGTCATCGCTTGCCGCCACATCGTGCCGTAACGCTCGATCATCCACGTGGGCAGGCCGAACAGCCGGATCTCCTTGGCTGCGTCGGCCTTCATCAGGGTGTCGAAGAGATAACTGGCCCGGCGGCGCTCGATCGGTGGATCGAGGGCCATGTCGGCGAAGATCGACAACAACCAGGCGGTGAGTGCCCGGCCGGTGACCAGGTAACCGGTGACCAAGATCAGCGCGGCCCACCAGTGCCAGGTCACGATCACCGCGAAGGCGCCGATACCGCTCAATCGGGTCTGCAGCACCGTCCAGGTGCCGGCGATCCCTTCCAGGTAGGTCCATTCGCCGATTGCCTGCACCATCCGATGCAGCCGGCGTGACTCGTCCGGTTCCTCGAGGTGCTCGATCCCGCTGGGGGAATTGGCATATTCGGATGTCAGTGCGGCCACCCGGGCGGCGGCCGCGGAGGTGATGTGCTGGCTGAGCACGTTGATCACGCCGCCGACGACCGGCGGGACCAGGAAGCTGATCGCCAGCCAGACCAGCCACATCATCGCCTGATGGGAGGCCGCCGACCCGGGATGGCCGACCGCTGCTACCCCGGACCCGATCACTTTTCCGAGCAGCACAATGCCGGCTGTCGAGGCGGCCGCTCCGATCAGAGTGAGGATCAGCGCGGCCAGTGAGGCGGCCGGTGCCGTCAGCCAGAGCAACTGCGCATGGCTGAGGTAGGAGCGGCCGACCGGCGCGATCGAGGCGATCCGTGTCCTGACGGCGCGTCCGGAGCGGGTCTGCGAGGCGGCTGACAGAGGCATGGCGCCATCGTGACATCACTATGACGCCATGTCAACCAACAATGACGTCAAACTGGCATCAGAGCGGTGTCATTGTTGGCCCTGCGGCGTGTGGGCGATCATGGTCGCGGCTCGCGGCGAACCCCGTGGTCCGATGATCTTGGTGCGGTCGTCCGTTCCGTGGGCCAATAAGGCGGATCATTCGGAGTCCGGTGGCTCCAGGCGCCATGCGTAGTCCTTTGCGGCGTCGTCCGGGCTGTGCCAGCGCTGTGCTGGGCCGGCCACGCGCAGGATGTCGGTCAGCCACCAGGTCTGGTCGGGGTCCCAGCCCGCCAGCACGGTCGCGGCCTCGTCGGTGACAGCCAGCGATCGGGTGGCGGTGGTCAGGTAGCCGGATCACGGTCAGGTGGACGCCGTCCCAGTCGTCGGCGTCGCCAGGGCTGTCCTCCTCCCAGATCAACTTGATCGCCCCAAGTCGGGGTAGCTGTCTCGTGGTGGCGATCAGTCCGCTGAGGGCGGGAATCGACCACCAGTGCCCGCTGTAGTTCGCGGCTGGGTCGGCGGACAGCAGCCGACGATCCCGCTGGTTGGTCTGCATCTCGGCTGCACGCCACCGCTCGAGGCGCGTGGTGGTGTCGCCAAGAGTCGGGTCTACAGGCGGGTGCAACTTGTCGTGGCGGTCGAACCGGCTGGTGTAGCGGAGTGCGTCGAGGTCTACGGCGGTCGGCCACCACCTCGCGCCGGGCGCCGACACCACGGCCTCGCCGATCGGACCGAGGGCCGCAACGACTGGTGCGGCTCGGCTGATGACGTCTTCCGGATGTGGTTCCTGCCAGCCCATCGCGCTCGACACGGTGAGGTCCATCGGATCGGCGAATGCCAGCGGGTCGGTCCAATCCGGGATCGGGCTCGGATCGATGTCGGCGAGCAACTGGACCAGATTGTCCAGCAGCCGGTCGTTGCCCGGCTGCCAGGCGGCCTGCGACCACGCGGAATGAACCTGCTCATCGACGCCGCCGGCGATTGCCAAGCACAATCCCCGTCCGCGCGGCGCGGACAACAAGGCTTCGACGTTCGGGAGGGTCACTGCGCCAGAGTCGGGCAGAAGCTGCCGGACACGCAATCGGGTTTTGCCAGATCTCGGTGCGGATCCGGGGACGTTGTCAGTGCAGACATGAATGATGGGCGCATGCGATGGGATCCTGGAGCTGCGAGGGCGTTTTCCGCGACGCACGCTCGCGTGATCGATCGTCGCCGGCTGAGCGTGGTGCTGGGAGACGATGGCGATACTGCCGCAGTGGTGGCCGCGTTGGACGGGTACCGGAACCCCGACGGCGGTTACGGGTGGGCACTGGAACCTGACCTCAGGTCGCGGACGAGTCAACCGGTTGGTGCGATGCACGCATTGGAGGTCCTGGCTGACATCCGCGATGTGTTCACCCCGCGGCCACGCGAGATCTGCGATTGGTTGGCCGAGCATGCCCTGGCGGATGGAGGTCTGCCGTTCGGGCTTGGTCATGCCGACTCCGAAGGGGAGGCACCGCACTGGAGGGACGCCGATGCGTCGGTGTCGTCGCTGCAGATGACAGCCCAGCTTGCCGCCCAGGCGCACCGGCTGGCGGCCCTACGGCCGGATGTGGCCGGCCACCCCTGGCTGGCCGGCGCCACCGAGTATTGCCTGTTCGCGATCGCGGATCTGCGGGAGCCGAACCCGTACGAGTTGATGTTTGTGCTGCGCTTCCTCGACGCGGCCGCAGGGGTGAACCGGCGTGCCGCCGAGTTGGTGGACCCGTACGCCGGCCGGGTGATCAGTGACGGGCCGACTCCGGTCGCTGGTGGGGCAGAGGGCGAAGCGCTGCACCTGCTGGACTTCACGCCGTACGCCGATGCGCCGTCGCGGGCGGTATTCGGGTCGGCGGCAGTGGCGAAGGACCTTGAGCGGCTGGCGGGCCAACAACAGCCCGACGGCGGCTGGACCGTTGACTACCAGACATTCAGCCCGGCGTCCGCCTTGGAGTGGCGCGGCTATGCAACCGTCCAAGCGGTGCGCATTCTCCGCAGCGGCGGTCTGTGATCAAAGTCAGAGCTTCCTGCCGACGATCATGTCCGAGGGACTTCCTGGCACGATCGTGATTGTGGATTCGGCAGTGTTGGTGACGTTTGACGACCTGCGCGGTGTCGTGGACCCGCTTCGTAGCGTTTCGCGATTGCCTGCGGGTGATGGCTTGAGCCTCGCGGAGGTGATCCCGCCACATATGACCATGGCATCGCCGGCCTGTACGGATCCATCAGGGGAGGCTGCCCGGGACAGGCTCCGCGGCTGCGTCGCTGGACTCGATCAGTTCATGGTCCGGTTCGCAGACGTCCGGACCTTCCCTCAGGGAACGGTCTATCTGGCACCGGAATCAAGTGTCGATCTTGATCGCTTGCTGGCGGCCGTTGCGCACGGATTCGCAGAGTTCGGCGGCGTTCGGGCCGACCACGTCTGGCACCTCAGCGTTGCACGTCGCGGCGGCGAGCCATTGGCCGGGCGATTCCGAGCATCATTTCGTCCAATTGATGCACTTGTCAGGAGTGTGTCGATCTGGACGCAGGAAGCGCCGGGAGGCCGCTGGTCGCTCTGCCACGACGCGCCACTCGCCGGATCCGCTTCATCGTCGCGATCGGGGTAGTGCGATGCGCGTCGATGATCATCTAGGGTTCGGCACAGGAGGCTGACGATGAGCGATGATGCTTCGGATGGCTGGACACGCGCGGCGATGGTTGTCGGTGGTGTTGCCCGCCGCGGCGACGAGATCTTGCTGGTTCATGAGCACACTCTTGGCGGTGAAGGACCGGACCAGTGGGTGTTGCCGGGTGGACGCCTCGAGCCGGGTGAGCTGCTCGATGCTGCTGTCAGGCGCGAGGTCGAGGAAGAGACCGGGTTGGTGGTGAGATCGGTCGGTTCGCTGGCGTTCGGCACCCAGCATTACGCGCCCGGACGTGATCAGCCGCTGTTGTTTCTGGCGTTCAATGTTGATCTTGGCGAGGTCACGGAGGACAGCTTCACGCCCGATGATCCTGACGATTTGATCATCGAGGCACGATTCGTGCCGTTGCGAGAGGCGATCGACCTGGTGCTGAGTGCCGGTGTCTTTCCCGGTTCGCAGTCGACCGCAGACTTTCTTCGCCAGGAACCCGGCGATGGTCCGACGTTCTCGTTGTGGGATCTGAACCGGTACGGCGATGGGCCGCTTGTGCGCCTCCCGGACGATCATCCTCCGGCTGGCTCCGCCCGCCAGCCAGACGGAAGTGACCAGGCGTTCCCGCCCCACCCATGACTGGCCGGCAGTGGTCGGGTCGTGATCCAGGCACTATCGATGGACTCCACTCAGCAGTCGGTCGCGGCCTGCTTCGACTCCGGCAGGTAACCCGGTCACGTGGTAGTGGCGCAGATACCAGAGCCCGTGGAGCAGCCAGAGTGCACGGTAGCTGCGATCGTTCGGCGTCCGGAACATCCCGGGATCGCCGTAGCCGTCCAGGATCCACTCGACCGGGAATCGTGACCCTTCTCGGAAGTCCCATTTGGCGAAGTCGTTGGCCACGGGTTCCGCTGCGGCCACACCGAAGTCGATGATCCCCGACAGCCTTCCGTCGTGCACCAGGACATGGATAGCCAAGAGATCGTTGTGGCTCATGATCATCCGAGGTGGAGCCGTACGGAACGTGTCGACGATCTCCCGCAACCATCCATGGATCATCGCGGGTGCGAGCCCGACGGACCGACCGGCTTCCTCGAACTCCTTCGCCCGACCGGTCACGTTGGCCAGCCACTGATCCGGGGTGGCGAACTCGCCGACGCCGGAGCCGTCCAGATTGCCGAGGCCGTGCACCGGGATGGCGTGGAGCTGCTTCAGCCATTCCCCAACCTCTCGCAGGACGCGGCGAACGTTGACCTCGTCCGGACCAAGATCGGCGAGTCGCTCGCCCGGCAGCTTCTCCATCACCATCACGGACCGGACCTCGCCGTCGACCTCCATGCGACGAACGGCGTGAACCCGGGGAGCCGGAATGCCTCGTGCCCTGCACTCGCCGACGACCCACGCCTCCCGGTCGTGGCTTTCGGCCCCGTCATGCGCGATCCGCACGATCACGGATGGGGCCCGCTCCATCGTGACGTCGTAGACCTCGTTCTGCTCGCCGTCGAGAATCCTGCGGGAGTTGATGATCGGCGCCCTCGTCACCTCGCCGACCACCGACGCCACGACGTCCATCGGCGTCGTCCATGCACCGTGCAGAGCGGCCAGGTGCTGGCCTCGGTCGACGTCAGACGGTGCCCCGACTCCGCGCTCCGACATCCCAGGATCGTAAGCGCCGGCGTACCGAACAGGCGACGCAGTTTCTCGCGACCGGCGTCGGTTCCTGGGCACTCTGCGTCTTCGCCCCGCGCCGGTGTTGACTCTCGGGCGGACGAGGATGGCACCGTATCGGTGTGGCCCCTGATGAATGGATCGGAATCGGCGCATTCGCGCAGCTGTCGGGACTGACCGTCGACACGTTGCGGCATTACCACCAGATCGGCCTCCTGGTGCCGGCGGAGGTCGATGACCGCACCGGCTACCGCCGCTACCGACTGCGCCAACTGCCGCGCGCCCGCACCCTGGCCGTCCTGCGGGACGTCGGGATGCCCCTCGAGGAGGTCGCCGCCATCGTCGACACCTCGGATCGAGGGGCCCGCCGGGCGCGGCTGGTCGAGCACCGCCGTCGCTTGACCCAGGCGGCTCGCCGGGCGGCTGCGCAGGTGGACGCAATGGACCGGATGATCGAAAGAGAGGATGTCGTGGAGTCATCGCTACGCGTGGACGAGGGAGCGCCGTTGATCAGCAGCGAGAGATTCGCCAGGGAAGTGCGCGGGGCTCTCGACCGCACCGACTTCGACCACCTGGGTGCCCGGCACGAGGGGAAGGTCCGTGACAGCTACGTCGACGGGGATGTTCGCACCATCGTGACCACCGACAGATTGTCGGCGTTCGACCGGCTGGTGGGAACGATCCCGTTCAAGGGGCAGATCCTCAACGCAATCGCGAAGTATTGGTTCGACGCCACCGCAGATATCGTCCGCAATCACCTGATCGAGGCGCCCGATCCGAATGTCTGGCGGGTCCGCGAGTGCACGCCGGTGCCGCTGGAATTCGTTGTCCGTGGCTACATCACGGGCGTCACGAACACATCGCTGTGGATCAACTACGAGGCCGGGACACGAAGTATCGCGGGCAACCGACTGCTCGACGGGCTTCGCAAGAACCAGCAATTGCCGGATCCGATCCTGACACCGACGACCAAGCTCGAGGAGCACGATCGAAACCTCAGTCGTTCGGAGGCGATCGCCGGCGGCCTCATCACAGCCGAGCTGTTCGACCGCTGCGCCGAAATCTGCTTCCAGTTGTTCGCCCGGGGCACCGAGATCGCTGCCGAACGCGGGTTGATCCTGGTCGACACGAAGTACGAGCTGGGGCTGCTCGGCGACGAGATCGTGCTGATCGATGAGGTTCACACACCCGACAGCTCGCGCTATTGGTATGCAGACACCTACCAGGAACTGTTCCGCAGCGGACAGGAGCAGCGAGCACTTGACAAGGAGCCGTTGCGGGAGTGGATGGTGGAGCGAGGTTTCCACGGCGAGGGAGAACCGCCGATCCTGTCCGACGACGTACGGATCGCGACAGCGACCCGCTACATCCTCCTTGCGGAGGAGCTGACCCAGCGATCCTTCGAGCCTTCAGAGCTGACCGCGAGCGAGCGGGTGGTGAAAGTCCTCGGCGGCTGACCCAGGGCAGCGCAAAAAGCTGTTGACGCCGCCGATCCGGAGTCGTAACGTCGCGTGATTGTGCGCCGCTACCTTCTCCTCGCTTCGGCAGAGTTCCGGCGGCAGAGCACCTACCGGCTCGCGCTGGCCGCCGGCATCAGTGCCAACACCGTCTTCGGGTTCATCCGGTTCAGCGTCTTCTACGCCGCCCTGGTCGGAGCCGGCGGGACCATCGCCGGCTACGACCGGGCTCAAGCGTCCACCTACGTCTGGCTGGGCCAGGGTCTGCTCGCCGGTATCGGGCTGCTCGGCACCCATGAGGTCTCCGAACGAGTCCAGACCGGTGAGATCGCGATCGATCTGTCCCGGCCGATCGACCTCCAACTTTCCTACTGGGCAAGGGACTTCGGTCGGGCGGCTTTGATGATCCCGGCCCGTGGCCTGTTGCCGGTGATCATCGGCGCGGTCACCACCGGGCTGGCGTTCTCGTCCTCCCTGTGGGCGATTCCGCTCGGATTGATCAGCCTGGCGCTGGCGGTTTCGATCAGCTTCCTGCTGCGCTACGGGGTGAATCTGATCAGCCTGTGGACCATCGATGTCCAGGGCTACACCAGCCTCTACATGCTGCTGATGTCGCTGCTCAGCGGCTTCTACGTGCCGGTGCACATCTTCCCGGGATGGCTGCAGGTGATCGCCACCGCGTCGCCGTTCCCGTCGATGTTCCAGAGCCCGATCGACGTGATGTCCGGCAGGGTGGTCGGTGCGGCCGCGCTCCGGGTGGTCGGCGTGCAGCTGGTCTGGACGATCGTGCTGGCCGCGGCTACCAGGCTGATGCTGTGGCGCGGCTCGTCCCGATTGGTGGTGCAGGGTGGCTGAACTGGTATCCCCGCCGACGACCGATCTGGTCACCAAGCGGGAGTCGTACGCGATCCTGCTCGCCTCCAGACTGCGCGCCCAGATGACCTACCGGTCCAGCTTCTGGATCAACACCGTCAACTCCTTCTTCACCGGCGTGCTCGAATTCGTCGAGACCTATGTGCTGCTCACCAACACCCCGACCCTCGGCGGGCTCAACTTCGCGCAGGCGTCGCTGGTCTTCGGTCTGGCCAACCTGGGGTGGAGTATCGCGGATCTGATCTTCGGCCAGACCGACACCATCCCGCGCTACATCCGGGAGGGCAAGCTCGAGGCGTTCCTGATCCGGCCGATGCCGCTGCTGGCGCAGATGATCACCGCGGACTTCCAGCTGCGTCGCGTCGGCCGTGCCTTCCTTGGACTGCTGATCGCGGTGATCGTCCTGTTCTGGGTGCACCTGGATTTCAACGCCGCGACCATCTACTTGTTGATCACCACGCCGCTCTACGGTGCCGCCATCTACGGCGCTCTGTTCGTGCTCGCCGGCGGTCTGCAGTTCTGGATCGTCGACGGATCAGAATTCACCAATTCCTTTGTCTACGGGGGCTCGTACGCCGGACACCTGCCCGGCAGCGCACTGCTGCTGCCGCTGCGGGTGCTCTTCACCTTCGTCTTCCCGGTGACGGCGACGGCGTACGTGCCGTGTTTGATCATGTTGGGAATGGACGGTCCGAGCTGGCTGCCGGCCTGGTTGGGCTGGTTGCCGCCGGTCTTCGCGGGCTGGACCTGGTTGCTCGCCGCCGTGGTGTGGCGCCGGGGCGTACGTCATTACACCGGAGCCGGAGGGTAGGCGTGTTGACCATGAGCGATGCCATCATCGAATTGGACGAATTGCGCCGCACCTTCATCGTGCGGGCGCGGACCGGTGGCCTTCGCCGGGTCGCCCGCGAGGTGCATGCCGTCGACGGCATCAGTGCACGGATCGACGCCGGCGAGGCGGTCGGCTACATCGGGGCCAACGGCGCCGGCAAGTCGACCACGATCAAGATGCTGACTGGGATTCTGGTGCCCAGTGGTGGACGGGTCCGGACCTGCGGCTATGAGCCGGTGCCGCAGCGCAGGACTCTCGCCCGGGAGATCGGTGTCGTCTTCGGTCAACGCAGCCAGCTGTGGTGGGACCTGCCGCTGCGGGAGTCCTTCGACATCCTGGCCGCGATCCACCGGCTGCCGGCGGCACGGGCCAGACCGCGGATCGAGCAGTTGATCGAGGGTCTCGAGTTGCAGGCCTTCCTGAGCACTCCGGTCCGGCAGCTGTCCCTGGGGGAGCGGATGCGGGGTGAGGTCGCGGCTGCCCTGGTGCACCGGCCGCGGCTGTTGATCCTGGACGAGCCGACCATCGGGCTGGACATGATCAGCAAGGAGCGGCTACGACAGTTCCTGATCACCGAACGAGCCGAGGAAGGCACCACACTGCTGCTGACTACCCACGACATGAGCGATATCGAGCGACTCTGCGAACGGGTGCTCGTCGTTGATCATGGAAAGCTCGCCTACGACGGAACACTCCGCGGACTGTCCCGGCGGGTGGCGCTGCAGCGGGTCCTGGTCGTCGACCTGGCCGAGCCCCAGCCGGGGCTGGAGGTTCCGAGCGCCGTCAACGTCGGGACCGAGTTGAACGGCGCCCGGCAGAGCTTTTCGTTCGCACCGGACCAGACCACCGCGGCGATGGTGCTGGCCGAGGTGAGCGCCGTTGCCGAGGTCAGGGACCTGACACTGACCGAGCCGGCGATCGAGGACATCGTCCGCACGCTCTACCACCAGTCGATCGAGTCCTGAGCAGGGTCAGCAGTCAGCGCTCGTTGGGGATCAGCACCCAGCCGATGATGTAGAGGATGAACTGCGGGCCCGGCAGCAGGCAGCTCAGCACGAAGATCAGCCGGACGATGTTGGTCGGGATTCCGAACCGCCGGCCCAGGGCCGAGCAGACACCGGCGATCATGCGGTCGTTGCGAGGACGGGCGAGGGTGGGCATGTCAGGTTTCCTTCTGCTGGTTGCCAGCGCGGCCGGTCCGGCCGCGTCGATGCCTCCACTGTGCCGCATTTCAGTGTCTAGATCGAGGGTTCGGGCCACGGTCCCGGGCGAGGTCAGGGACAGATCCTGGGGATTCCCCTGTGAAGATCCGACTCGCGACGGATGCGGCCGACCCTTCGACCGCCTAGCGTCGTACAAGATCACCGTAGTTGCGGTGGGTGGATGTGGTGAGCGGACGCGGCAGGGGGACTTGGGACATGCAGGGCTCGGAGAACCGACCCAGACGAGCGCAAGCGGACGGCGACTCCGGATCCGACGATGTCCGGCCGACCGCAACGCCCCGGTACGGAACGGGTGCTATCAGCGCTTCACCGACCGAGTCACCGACAGCCTCGCCGATGGAGTCACCACCCGCCTCGCCGGTGGGGATCTCCGCAGGATCCCCGGCCGTTTCCCTCCGAGGCCGGCCGGCACACACCCCGACCGGGCCGGGTGCAGCGCCGATCGTGATCGACAACCTGACCAAGCAGTTCGGCTCCGTCCGCGCGGTGTCCGGTCTGAGTTTCACGGTCGAGCCCGGCCGGATCACCGGCTTCCTCGGGCCCAACGGCGCCGGCAAGTCGACAACACTACGGGTCCTGCTCGGCCTGGCCGGCGCGACCGCAGGGTCGGCCACTTTCGGCGGGGTCGCGTACGCAGAGCTCGACCAACCGCAGCGGCGGGTCGGCGCGGTCCTTGAACCCGCCTTCCACCCTGGCCGGACGGGCCGCGACCACTTGAGAGTGCTGGCGGTCACGGCCGGTGCCAGCGACAGCCGGGTCGACGAGCTGTTGAATCTGGTCGGGTTGGCCGATGCCGGAAGCCGGCGGATCGGCGGTTATTCGCTCGGCATGCGGCAGCGGCTGGCCCTGGCCGGGGCGTTGCTCGGTGACCCGGACTATCTGATCCTCGACGAACCGGCGAACGGCCTCGACCCGGAGGGCATCCGCTGGCTGCGCGGCTTCCTGCGCAACTTCGCCGGCCACGGCCGGGTGGTGCTGATGAGCTCGCACCTGCTCAACGAGGTCGAGGCGACCGTCGACGACGTGATCGTGATCGGCCACGGGCGATTGATCCGGCAGGCGCCGATGAGCGAACTGGCCGCCAGCACCTCGGCACGCGTACGGGTCAGGGACCCGGAGGCCGCCGGGGCGGCACTTGATCAACTCAATGCGACCTGGACGCGGCAGGAGGACGCGGCCGGTCCATACCTGATCGTTGCCGGCGCCGAGCTGGCGACCATCGGCCTGAGGTTGTTCGAGGCGGGCATCCCGGTGCTCGAGCTCGCGGCCCAGGTGGTCGACCTGGAGTCGGAGTTCTTCGCGCTGATCAATGAGCAGGACGGCGGCACGCCGCCTTCCGGCGCATCAACTTCGACAGGAGTACGGGCATGACGACGGTGCTGGCATCCGAGGTCCGCAAGATCGCCACGACCCGCGGCTGGATCATCATGATCTGCATCACGGCCGGTGTCTCGTTGGTCTTCTCCGGCATCTTCGCCCTCGTCGGGCTGATCGGACCGACCGAGGGGAACGTCTTCACCCATCCGGAGTTCATCGCCGCGATCTACACCGGCAACAATCAGGCCGCGCGGGTGGTGGCGATCATCGCCGGTGCCTTGATGATGGGCCAGGAATTCCGCTACAAGACCCTGTCCAGCAGCTATCTCGCCGTCCCGAACCGTACGAAAGTGGTCGGCGGCAAGGCGATCGTCACCTTCGGCTACGGACTGGCTTTCGGCCTGGTCGCCACGGTAGCCGGATTCATCGTCGCGACCGTCTTCGTCCTGATCAAGAACGGCAGCCTGGCGCTGGGCCACCGGGGGACCTGGCAGGCGCTGCTGCTCAACATCGTCGCGATCGCACTCTGGGCGATGATCGGTTTCGGATTCGGCATCCTGATCAAGAACATGCTTGCCTCGGTCCTGATCGCGGTCGGCTTCGCCTACATCATCGAGCCGATCATCAGCGTGATCTTCGCCCTCCAGCACTGGACGGTGCCGGCGAATCTGATGCCCAGCAGTGCCACGTCGACGCTGCTGGGGGTCGACGCCACCAGCGCGATCGGGGCGGCTGCACCCGGCGGTGCCGGTTGGCCGGCCTGGGCCGGCCTGCTGGTGCTCCTCGGATGGGCCGTCATCCCGGCGGTCGTCGGCATCATCACCACCGTCCGCCAGGACGTCGCCTGATTCCCGGCGAAGATCTGATCACATCGATAACCGCGGCCCGGCACCGGTAAGGTGCAGTCGATGTCTGAATCGCTTTATGGGTCCGTTGTCGACCTCCCCCTGGTGCACGCCGGCAAGGTGCGCGAGTTGTACGCGATCGGCGACGACCGGCTGTTGATGGTCGCCACCGACAAGATCTCCGCGTTCGACTTCGTGCTGACCCCGCCGATCCCCGACAAGGGCGAGATTCTCACCCGGATGTCGCTGTGGTGGTTCGACCAGCTGCGGGATGTAGAGAATCACGTCGTGTCCACCGACGTGCCCGAGGCCGTCGCCGGGCGTGCGGTGATCTGCGAGAAGCTCGAGATGATCGAGATCGAGTGCGTCGCCCGCGGCTACCTGATGGGTTCGGGCTGGGCCGAGTACGAGCGCACCCGGACGGTCTGCGGCATCGAGCTGCCGATCGGAATGCAGAACGGTTCCCGGCTGCCCGAGCCGATCTTCACCCCCGCCACCAAGGCGCCGATCGGTGAGCACGACGAGAACATCGACTTCGATGAGACCGTCCGCCGGGTCGGGCGGGACACCGCCGAGCAGATCCGCGACCTCACCCTCAAGATCTACCGCCAGGCGGAGTCGTACGCCTCCGAGCGCGGCATCATCCTGGCCGACACCAAATTTGAGTTCGGTCGCCGCGCCGACGGCACCATCGTGCTCGCCGATGAGGTGCTGACCCCGGACTCGTCGCGGTTCGTCGACGCGGAGACCTGGCAGCCGGGCGTGCGGATCGATTCCTACGACAAGCAGTTCCTGCGCAACTGGCTGACCGACGAGACGGACTGGGACCGGGCGTCGAACGTCGCTCCGCCGCCGCTGCCGGAGGAGATCGTCGCAGCCACCCGCCAGCGCTACGTGGAAGCGTACGAGGCACTCACACAGCAGCGCTTCCGGTAGCGGCTCAGGACGCTTGGGTGATTCATAGCCGCCCCAACTAGGATTCACTCCATGGCGCGCGTTGTGGTTGATGTAATGCCCAAGCCCGAGATCCTCGATCCACAGGGCAAGGCGGTGACCGGGGCCCTACAGCGGCTGGGCTTCGACGGACTCACCGTCCGGCAGGGCAAGCGGTTCGAGATCGAGGTCGACGGCGACGTCACCGAGGACCGGCTCGAGGAGATCCGCAAGGCGGCCGACACGCTGCTCGCCAACACCGTGATCGAGTCGTTCACCGTCCGCGAGGAGACGGTTGCCGACCAGGCGGCCAACCGATGACCGCACGGATCGGAGTCATCACCTTCCCCGGCTCGCTGGATGATCACGACGCGCTGCGCGCGATCCGGCAGTGCGGGGCCGAGGCGGTGCCGCTGTGGCACGGCAGTGACTCCCTGGACGACGTGTCCGCGGTCATCCTGCCCGGCGGCTTCTCCTACGGCGACTACCTGCGCTGCGGTGCGATCGCCCGATTCGCGCCGATCATGTCCGAGGTGATCACCAGAGCCGGCGCCGGGCTGCCGGTGCTCGGGATCTGCAACGGCTTCCAGGTGCTCTGCGAGGCCCATCTGCTGCCGGGCGCGCTGATCCGCAACGACGTCCAGATCTTCACCTGCCGGGACCAGAAGCTGATCGTGGAGAACGACCGGACCGCCTGGACCAACCAGTTCAGCGCCGGCCAGGAGATCACCATCGTGCTCAAGAACGGCGAAGGCCGCTACGTCGCTGACGCCGACACCCTCGACCGGCTCGAGGGTGAGGGCCAGGTCGTCTTCCGCTACGCGAGCAGCGATCTCAATCCCAACGGCTCTTACCGCGACATCGCCGGGGTGTCCAACGAACGGGGCAACGTCGTCGGTCTGATGCCGCATCCGGAGCACAACGTCGACCCGCTGACCTCGCCGACCCTGGACGGAGTCGGCTTCTTCGCCAGCGTCCTGGCGCAGTTGCAGGCTGTCTGAAGCTGACGCTCCGGCCGTGAGAGCAGGCGTACGACCCCGGCGGGCGCTGACCGTCCGGACCATCTTGATCATCGTCGCCCTGGCGGTGATCTTCGCGATCCTCCGGCTGCTCAGCGGGCTGCCGACGCCCGCCAGTGACAGCGGCTTCTACACCACCAAACTGGTGCTGGTCGGGGTCACCGGCAGGACCACTCCGGACGCCACCGACCGGAGGGTGATCGACGCCCACCGTGACGATGCGCAGATCGGCGCGATCTCCATTAGGCCCCAGGAACAGCAGGAATGTGCAGCCGCCGGCTGGCTGACCATCGGAGCCGGTCGACGAACGACTGCCGGCGGCTTGTGCGATCCGACCGTGACCGGTTCGGGTACGACGGCAAGGGTCACGGACTGGTCGCAGCGGCTTGACATCGCGGCTCGCAACGCCGGCGACGCAAAGCTAGGTACCCTCGCCTCGACAAGCCCCGGTTGTGTCGAGGCGGTCGGGCCGGGTGCGGCCCTGGCGGCAGCCAACCCGGACGGCACACTCGATCGCTACGAGACCGCCACCGACCTGATCGGCAGCAAGGAGCGGCTGGACTGCCCGCTGACGATCGTCGACGCCGGCTCGGAATCGGACAAGATCATCTCGGCATTGGCCGCCCGCAGCGACGTCACCCTGATCGTCAGCGGCGTGGGGCCGAATGCCGGCAGCCGGAACCGGGATCTGCAGGCCATCTACCGGATCGGCACCACGCTGCCGGGGATGATGACCTCGGACAGCACCCGGCGTCGCGGGATCGTGATCCTGACCGACCTCAGTCGCACGCTGATCGGCTTCAGCCTGGGGGACAAGCCGGTCCCGGCCGGTGCGCCGATCGACGGCAGTCCTATCGAGGTGCAGACCGACCGGACCCCGTCGGCCGCGCTGCTGGCCGGCCACCTGCGATCGATCCACAACCTGTCTGCGGTCGCGCCGGCCGGCTACCTGGCCGGCACCATCGTCGGCGTGCTGCTGGCAGCCGTGCTGGCCGTCGCCCTGCTCCGTCGGTGGTGGCGTACGGCCTGGGCCATGATCGCCGGGCTCGGCACTCTGACCGCCACGCTGATGCTGACCGGGTCCTTTCCCTGGCAGGCCAGTTCGCACCCAGGTGTGGCGCTGGTGATCACGCTGGTGCTGTGGACCGCGATCCTGATCGGCCTGACCTTGTTGATCTCCCGATGGCGACGGCTTCCGGTCCCGATGGTCGCGGCCGGCCTGGTGATGGCCGCCTTCACCACCGACGCCGCGCTCGGCGGGCTGATGGAACCGGGATCGCTGCTGAATTCCAAGCCGGTCATCGGCGGGCGGTGGTACGGCTTCGGCAACGTCAGCTTCGGCTGCTACGCCGCCTCGATCCTGTCCGTCGCCGGATACGTTGCCCACCGCTACCTGCGCCACGGCCATCGAACGGCGGCCATGATCGGCGTCCTCACCGTCGGCGCGCTCGGCGTGCTGGTCGAGGGCTGGCCGTCGATGGGCTCCGACTTCGGCGGCGTCATCACGCTGGTGCCGGCGATCCTGCTGATGGCGATCGCGATCTCCGGCCGACGGATCACCTGGGGCAAGATCATCGGCATCGTTGCGGCGGCCGTGATCGTCGTCGCCGGGGTATCGCTGCTGGACTGGTCGCGCGGCGCGGGTCACCGCACCCACCTGGGCGACTTCGTCCAGCGGGTGATCGCCGGTGACGCCTGGCCGATCCTGATCCGCAAGGCCGAGGCCTCCTTGCACACGATGATCCTGCCCGGCGGGATCGCCGGGATCATCGTCGCCGCCGCGATCTGGGTAATCATCCTGCGCTGGTTGCGCAAGGCCGTACCTGAGGATCTGTACGCCCCGTTCACGATCACCGCGATCGCGGCCTGCCTGACCAGCGTGCTCGGCACACTGGACAACGACGGCGGGGTCTGGGTGCTGGTAACCGTGACCGGGCCCTTCGCGCTGACCACCTTCGCGCTGCTGATGTATCGCTACCAGGCGTACGGCCTCGGGGCGGTGCTGCGCTGGGAGGAATTCGCCGACCGGCCGACACCGGGGGTCGAGCACCCGGTTGCCGATCACCGTGATCCGCACCGGTCGGGCAATCCTGCGATCCGTGGCCGTACGCGTCGCCGCCGCTAGCCGCCGATGAACTCCAGCATGTCCTTGTCGAGTTGCTCCTGGTAGGCGCCGTAGATGCCGTGCGGTGCGCCCGGATAGACCTTCAGGGTGCCGTTCTTCACCAACTTGATCGACTTCTCGGCGGCGTCGGCGATCGGCACGATCTGATCATCGTCCCCATGGGCGATCATGATCGGGACGTCAAGGGACTTCAGGTCCTCGGTCTGGTCGGTCTCGGAGAACGCCTCCACGCAGTCGTACGCCGCCGCCAGATTGACCAGCATGCTCTGCCGCCAGAAGTCGTCGATCGCACCCTGGGAGACCTTCGCCCCATCGCGGTTGGCACCGTAGAACGGAACCGCAAGTTCCTTGTAGAACTGGGATCGGTCCCTGAGCACGCCGGCGCGGATGTCGTCGAACGCTTCGATCGGCGTGCCCTCCGGATTGGCATCGGACTTCACCATGATCGGTGGCACCGCTCCGGCGGTGATCACCTTCGCGACCCGCCCGGCGCCGTACCGGGCCGCGTAGCGCACCACCTCGCCGCCTCCCGTGGAGTGCCCGACCACGACGAGATCGTGGAGATCGAGCGCCTCGACGAGCTCGGAGACGTCCTTGGCATAGGTGTCCATGTCGTTGCCGGTGTAGCTGGACGATGACCGTCCGTGACCACGGCGATCATGAGCGATGGTACGGAAGCCGGCGTCGGCGAAAGTCTTCAACTCGACCTGCCAGGCATCGGAACTCAGCGGCCAGCCGTGGCTGAAGAGGATCGGCTGACCCGATCCCTGGTCGGTGTAATAGATCTCGGTGCCGTCGGTCGCAGTGATGTGGGGCATCAGGAACCTTTCGGTGGTGGGAGGTCTCGTCGGGAAGCGCGGTCAGGAGGTGAACCGCTGGACGAATTCCAGGGTCGGCTCGGCCACCTCCCGCCAGCCGTGGTCGATGGTCAGCGAATGGCCGCGATCGGGAATCTCGGTGAATTCGGTGACGCCCGGGTTGTGCTTGTGCTGGTAGTTGTAGGTCGCCCTGGTGATCGCCAGCGGGACCGTATTGTCCTTGGCCCCGCCGATGATCAACAAGGGGCCGCGGTCGGTGTTCCTGGCAGCCACGGTGACCTCGTTGTGGAAGGGGTTGAAATTGGCGACCACGGCCTGGAAGAGCGGCACCCCGGAGGCGGCCACGTGGTAGCTGTCGTAGAGCTGCCGGGCCTCGTCCCGATCGAGATTGTTGGCCCAGCCGTAGACGAACTGGTCGAAGGTCAGCGCGATCGCCTTGCCGCGATTGGCGGGGTTGCCGAGCACCGGCGACGACGACCGGATCGATGACAGTGGCACCGGCAGCACACCTTTGAACGGTGCGTTGTCGATCGCCACCGTGGCCGCGGCGGCGCCCGTGCCGGCGATCTTCTGGGCGATCAACCCGCCGAAGGAGTGGCCGACCACGGCGGGCTTCCTGTCCAGCTGTGCGATCGCAGACAGGTAGTGGTCGGTGACCTGCTGGACCGTCTTGTGGGCGAACACCTCGGGGTATGCGCGGGCTTCCTGCACCGTCGGCGGATCGTCCGGCCAGCCCGGGGCCAGTGTCGCGTAGCCGCTCTCCTCGAAGAGATCGCGCCACGGCTGCCAACTGCTGGACAGCAACCACAGTCCATGGACGAAGACCACCGGCGTCCGACCGGACGCGTTGGCCCGGTCGATCTCGTCCTGCTCCCACTGCGCCAGCTCGGTCGCCAGATCGGTCATGGACCGCCCCCACTGTCCGGATGCGGCCGAGGCCGCCACGAGAAGCTATCCATCAGTGTGGTGCAAGTCCGCACATTCCGATAGAGGGGAGAGACCGGATTCGCCGGCGGGCGGCGCGGCTCGATAACCTTGGCCCGTGGCGGACACCGTTGATCAGGCGGCCAAGACTCCCGATACCCAGCAGCCGTGGAGCGAGCTGGGTCTCAAGGAGGACGAGTATCGGCGTATCCGGGAGATTCTCGGTCGACGCCCGACCGGCAGCGAGCTGGCGATGTACTCGGTGATGTGGTCCGAGCACTGCTCCTACAAGTCCTCCAAGGTGCATCTGCGCCGGTTCGGCGAACTGGCGCCCGAGACCCCGGTCGGCAAGCTGTTGGCCGGTATTGGCGAGAACGCCGGTGTGATCGACATCGGCCAGGACTGGGCCGTCACCTTCAAGATCGAGTCCCACAACCATCCGTCGTACGTCGAGCCCTATCAGGGTGCGGCGACCGGCGTCGGCGGCATCGTCCGCGACATCCTGGCGATGGGTGCGCGGCCGGTCGGCGTGATGGACGCGCTCCGCTTCGGGCCGCTGGACGCGGCCGATACGCATCGGGTGCTGCCCGGTGTGGTCGCCGGGGTCGGCGGCTACGGGAACTGCCTCGGGCTGCCCAACATCGGCGGCGAGGTGGTCTTCGACCGGTCCTATCTGGGAAACCCGCTGGTCAACGCGTTGTGCGTCGGAGTGCTCAAGCACGAGGACCTACACCTGGCCAAGGCGACCGGGGTCGGCAACAAGGTGATCTTGTACGGCGCCGCGACCGGTGGCGACGGCATCGGCGGTGCCTCGGTGCTCGCCTCCGAGACCTTCGACGAGACAGGCCCCGCCAAGCGACCGAGCGTCCAGGTCGGCGATCCGTTCCAGGAGAAGCTGCTGATCGAGTGCACGCTGGAGCTCTTCGCCGCCGGTGTGATCAACGGCATCAGCGATCTCGGCGCCGCCGGACTCAGCTGCGCGACTGCGGAGCTGGCCAGCTCCGGTGACGGCGGCATGCATGTCGAACTCGACCGGGTGCCGCTGCGCGACCACACGCTCAGCCCGGAAGAGATCCTGATGAGCGAGTCCCAGGAACGCATGATGGCGATCGTCGAGCCGCAGCATGTCGAGCGGTTCTTCGAGATCTGCCGCAAGTGGGACGTGCTGGCCACCGACATCGGCGAGGTCACCGAGACCGGGCGCCTGATCATCGACTGGCACGGCGAGACGATCGTCGATGTCAAGCCGCGCACGGTCGCCGCCGAGGGCCCGGTCTACGAGCGGCCGTACGCCCGCCCGGACTGGCAGGACCGCGTCCAGGCCGACGGCGTCGCCGGGCTTGCCCGACCGACGACCGATGATCAGCTGCGCGACACCCTGCTCGCGATCATCGGCTCGCCGAATCTCGCCGACAAGTCCTGGGTGACCGATCAGTACGACCGCTACGTCCGCGGCGATTCGGTGCTGGCCCAGCCGGAGGATTCCGGGATGCTGCGGATCGATGAGGGCACCGGCCTCGGCGTCGCTCTGGCGACCGACTGCAACAGCCGCTTCGCCTATCTGGATCCGTTCGCCGGCGCGCAGCTGGCGCTGGCGGAGGCGTACCGGAATGTGGCCGTCACCGGCGCTCGTCCGGTCGCGGTGTCGGACTGCCTGAATTTCGGGTCTCCGGAGGATCCCTCGGTGATGTGGCAGTTCGAGCGCGCGATCGCCGGGCTGGTCGATGCCTGCAAGAAGCTCGGCACGCCGGTCACCGGCGGCAACGTCAGCTTCTACAACCAGACCGGGACCCAGGCCATCCTGCCCACCCCGGTCGTCGGAGTGCTCGGCGTGATCGACGACGTCGCCAAGCGGACGCCGATGGGCTTCGCCGCCGATGACGATGTGATCCTGCTCCTCGGCGACACCAAGGACGAGCTGGCGGGCTCCGCCTGGGCCGGGGTGGTCCATGATCATCTCGGTGGCCGGCCACCGGCCGTCGACCTTGATCACGAGCAGCGGCTGGCCGAGGTGATGATCACCGCGGCGCACCAGGGCGCTCTGACCAGCGCCCACGATCTGTCCGAGGGCGGCCTGGCCCAGGCGCTGACCGAGGCGGTGCTGCGCAACGGGCACGGTGCCCGGATCACGCTGGCCGACGACGCCGGCCCGTTCGTCGCGCTGTTCTCCGAGAGCACCGGGCGGGTGCTGGTCTCGCTGGATCGCGACCGGCTGGAGGGATTTGTGGAGCTCTGCCGGACCCACCGGGTCCCGGTCCGCGAACTGGGCACCGTCGGTGGCGACCGGCTGGACTTCGACGGTCGCTTCAGCCTCGGTATCAAGGAGCTGCGGACCGCCTGGCAGGCACCGATCCGGGCCGTCCTCGCCGCCTGACAGGCCCCCGCTGGACCAGCCGCAGGCGGTGCGGATCCGCGGGGTGGGCCTGGTCCCGGGCTGCGATAGCGTCGGGATCGTGACCTCATCGTTCGCGGTCGACGTGCAGGGCGGCACCTTGGCCGTTCACGAACTCGCCGGCGACAGCGACAGCCCGACCACGATCCTGGCCGTGCACGGCATCACCGCCAACGGTCTGTCGTACGCGACCCTGGCCCGGCGGCTGCCCGGAGGCGTACGGCTGCTGGCTCCGGATCTGCGGGGTCGCGCCGAGAGCGCCGCTGTCACCGGTCCCTGGGGACTGGCTGCGCACGTAGCCGACCTGATCGCGGTTCTTGATCACTTCGGACTGGACCGGGTCCCGGCGATCGGCCACTCGATGGGCGCGTACGCGCTGGCGCTGGCTGCCGCCCGGCACCCGGATCGGTTCGAGCGGGTGGTCCTCGTCGACGGCGGGATCGGCTTCCCGACACCGCCCGGAGCCGATGTCGACGCGATGCTGGGCGCCGTCCTCGGCCCGGCCCAGGCGAAGCTCTCGATGACGTTCGCCGACCAGGCGGCGTACCTGGAATTCATGCGGACCAACCCGGCGATCGTCGAGACCGAGGCGCTCGGACCGAAGATCGCGAAGGACCTGCAGAGCTACCTGTTCCACGATCTCGTTCCCCGCCAGGGCGGCGTGCTCGGCAGTTCCTGCGTCCCGGAGGCGATCCGGTCCGACGGTGCGGATACCATGATCGACTCCGAGGTGCTGACCGCCGCGAGCCAGCTGACGATGCCGGGCACGTTGTTCTGGGCGCCACGTGGGCTGCAGAACCAGACGCCCGGGCTGTTGCCACCCGAGCTGGTCGAATCGGCCGGGCTCGGGCCGCGCGTGCGAACCGAGTTCGTGCCGGACTGCAACCACTACTCGATCGTGTTCGCCGACCATGCCCTGGATCGGGTCCTGAACGCGCTCTTCGGTTGATGGCGGACGCAGTCCCGGCTGAGAGCCGGATCGACAGGATCACCGGCTTCGGCGATCACGTCCGGATGTTGTGGTCGATCACACCCGGCTGGACGCTGCTGTGCCTGATCACTTCCCTGATCAGCGTCGGTTGCAATGTGCTCGCCATGATCGCCATCGGCCGGCTGATCGGCGCGCTGGCAGCGGTGGTCGGGCACAGCGGCCCCGCCGCGACGCTGTGGCAGTGGTTCGTGATCTTCGCCGGCGGGGCGATCCTGCTGCAGCTCGTCAGTGCGGTGACGACCTGGGGCAATGCCCGGGTGAGCGCCGCCTACCGGGTCCGGCTGGACGAGCTGATCGCCGAGGCCGGTCTGCACCCGCGCGATCTCGGCACCCTCGAGGACCAGCAGTTCGCCCAGCGGCTGACTGACCTGACCGCCAACAGCAAGGGCTGGCTGTTGCGCAACGGGTTGACCGGCTCCTGGATGTTCCTGGTCCACAAGCTGGTCGCGGTCGGCGCGGCGGTGATCGTCTTCTCCTGGCGCTGGTGGGTGCCGTTCGTGGTGATCGCGGCCTTCCTGCTGGTGGCGCGGCTGAGCCGGTCCTGGCTGGATTCGATGCTGGACAACGTCTTCGAGAAGCCCAATGTCGACCGGCAGCGTTCGGACTACATCGGACGGCTGATGATCCATCCTCAAGCAGCGAAGGAGATCAGGATCTTCGGCATCGGCCGCTGGCTGGAGCGCCGCTACGTGCTGCTGTTCGAAGCCGCGGGGAACGCGTACTGGCCGAAGGCGCACCGTGGGCTGGTCCGGATGGCCGGGGTGCTGCTCATCGAGGCCGCGGTGATGTTCGGTGCCCTCGGCCTGCTGGGTCGGGACGCCTGGCGCGGCGCCGTACCGATCGGCACCGTCACCACCACGGTGATGGCGATCCTCGCGCTGGAAGCGTTCGCGCCGATGGGCGATATCGAGTCCGGCCTGATCCGGATCGCGGTCTTCCTGCGCAATCTCTTCGGGCTGCGGCGATCGGTCGGGCTGCCCGAACTGCATACGGTGACGCCGGCTCCGGCCGCCGCGCGGCGGCCCGGCGCAGTCGGGATCGATATCGACGGCCTGACCTTCACCTATCCGACCCGCGACGAGCCGACCCTGCAGGAGCTGTCGCTGCACGTCCCGGCCGGCCAGTCCCTGGCGATCGTCGGCGTGAACGGCGCCGGCAAATCGACCTTGATCAAACTGATCGCCGGCCTCTACCCGGCGGGCAGCGGGACCGTACGCGTCGACGGCAGGGATCCGTACGCCGACGAGACCAGCCGCGGCCAGGTCGCGGTGGTCTTCCAGGATTTCGTCCACTATCCGCTGTCGTTGCGGGAGAACGTGGGCTTCGGTGCCATGGGTTTCGGAGGCACAGCCGGCGGTGAGATCGACCAGGCGTTGCTGGACCGGGCCCTCCGTGATGCCGCCGGTATCGCGGTGCTGGAGCGGGTCGGCGGTGACTGGGACACCGTGCTGACCAACCAGGCCGAGGGCGGCACCGACCTGTCAGGCGGTCAGTGGCAGCGGGTCGCGCTGGCCCGGGCGCTGGCGGCCGTCGGCGGTGGTGCCGGGGTGCTGGTGCTGGACGAACCGACCGCGGCGTTGGACGTCCGGGCCGAGGCGGAGATCTTCGACCGCTTCCTCGACATGACCCACGGCGTCACGACGATCCTGGTCAGCCACCGGCTCTCCACCGTCCGCCGGGCCGAGCGGATCGTCGTCTTGGACGGCCGCACCGGCAGGATCGCCGAGGACGGCAGGCACGAGGAGCTGATCGCCCGGGGCGGGGCGTACGCCGAGATGTTCACCCTGCAGGCGCGACGCTTCGCGATGGCCGGCCCCGAGGATCCCGCATGATCGCCACCGTACGGGCGCTGTGGCTGGTGACCGTGATCGCCTTCAGGGTCAGCAGGACCCAGAGCCTGCTGGCCTTCGGCGAGACCGCGGGCAAGGTCCTCTACGGCCTGAATCCCTTGTTCTACGGGCTTTTCGACTCCGGAGTCATCCATCGCGACGTCCGCCAGTTGATGATCGCGGTCATCGGGCTGGGCTTCGGGACCGGCATCAACGGCATCCTGCAATGGGTCGGCACCAGTGCGCGGCTGAAGCAGCAGGTCTACGTCGGCTTCGAGTTCTCCCGGCAGATCGCCCTGATGATGTCGGAGATCGAGACCCTCGACCACCACGAGGATCCGGTTCTGCTCGACAAGCTGCAGTCGTTCCGCAGCTGGTCAGGCGGGGTCGGTGGTGCCCTGAACGCCCTTCTCAATATGGTCAACTCCGTGGCCTGGAGCGCCACCACGCTGATCGTCGCACTGTCGGCCGACTGGCGGTTGATCATCCTTGCGCTGCTGGGAATCCCGCGGCTGCTGCTGGTGCCGGTGACCCAGCGCTGGAACAAGATCGCCGAGGAGACCGGCAGCCCGTTCCGCCGGCTCGCCGACCAGTTGGTCGATCTGACCCGGGATCGTGACGCCGGCGCCGAGAGCCGGGTGTTCGCCCTGCGGACCCTGCTGATGCAACGGATCTCCAGCAGCAGCCGGCGTGCCCAGCGGCCCGATCAGGATCGCAACACCAAGACCGCAATGCTTGAGCTGGGTAACGGATTGTTCTTCTTCGGCGGCGCCGCCGCGATCATCGGTTGGATGGTGCACGACGCGATCGGCGGGACGGTGGCGGTCAGCGCACTGACCATCGCCGTCACCTCGATGGGTTCGCTGCAGGAGATCAGTTCCGGCCTGGTCAGTACGGCGCGGTGGCTGGGCCAGGAGTCCCGATCGGCGACCCGCTTCGTCTGGTTGCGCGACTATGCTGCGACCATCCACGCCCGGCACACCGGGCACCGCCGGCCGCCGGCCCGGCTCGACAACGGGATCCGGCTGGAGCACGTCAGCTATCGCTACAACGGCGCCGATTCCGACGCCCTCTGCGATGTTGATCTTGACCTGCCGGCCGGCACCGTGGTCGCCGTAGTAGGGGAGAACGGCGCCGGCAAGTCAACCCTGGTGAAGCTGTTGACCGGCATGTACCAGCCGACCGGCGGCCGGGTGCTGATCGACGATGTCGATCTTGCCGAGATCGATCTCGACGCCTGGCGGGCACGGACCTCTGCAGCCTTCCAGGATCATGCCAATCTCGAATTCCTGGCCGGCGAGGCGATCGGCCTCGGCGACCTCGACCACATCGAGGACGAGCCCGAGATCAATCGCGCGCTGGCCGACGGTGCCGCCTCCGACGTCCTGACCGCCCTGCCGCAGCGGTTGCAGACGCAGTTGGGCACCACCTGGCCCGACGGGGTCAACCTGTCGGGCGGCCAGTGGCAGCGACTGGCGATCGCCCGCGGGATGATGCGCCGGCAGCCGCTGCTGCTGGCGCTCGACGAGCCGACCTCGGCGCTGGACGCGGCGACCGAACACGCGCTCTTCGACCGCTACGCCACTGCGGCCCGCGACGCCGGCCGCAGCGGCGGCGTCACGGTGCTGGTCACCCACCGGTTCTCCACGGTGGCGGCCGCCGATACGGTGCTGGTCCTGGCGGAGGGACGGATCGTCGAGCAGGGCACCCACCGGCAACTGATGGCCGCCGGTGGCGCCTATGCCGAGTTGTACGAGATCCAGGCCCGCGGCTATCGCTGACCGGCCCCGGTATAGGTTGCGGTCATGACGATCCCCAGCACTGCCGACGAGGTCCGCGCGGCCGTCGAGCGCGAGCTGCCGCGCGTTCTCGCCGATCTTGCCAGCCACGTCGCCATCCAGTCGGTGAGCGCCGATCCGGATCGCGCCGACCAGGTGCAGGCCAGCGCCGAGTGGGTCGCGAACCAGTTGCGTGATCTTGGTGCTGCGACGGTGGCGATCGACGCCGTCGACGGTGGCAAGCCGGCCGTGATCGCGCACTTCCCGGCGCCCGAGGGCAGGCCGACGATCTGCCTGTACGCCCACCACGATGTGCAGCCGGAGGGTGACCCGGGGCTCTGGGAGACCGGAGATCCGTTCCAGGTAACGGAGAAGGGCGATCGGCTCTTCGCCCGCGGGGTCACCGACGACAAGGGCGGCCTGGCCATGCACCTGGCCGTGCTCAGGGCGTACGAGGGCAGGCCGCCGGTCGGTGTGACCCTCTTCATCGAGGGCGAGGAGGAGGTCGGATCGCCGACCCTGAAGGCCTTATTGGCCAAGCACCGCGACGAACTCGCCTCCGATGTCTTCGTGATCGGCGACTCGGGAAACTTCGCCGTCGGCGTGCCGACGTTCACCAACACCCTGCGCGGCCTGGCCGAGGCGTATGTGGAGGTGCAGACGATCGATCATGCATTGCACTCGGGCGGCTTCGGTGGCGTCATTCCCGATGCGCTGATGGTGCTGGTCCGGCTGCTCGGCACCCTCCACGATGATCAAGGAAACGTGGCCGTCGAAGGCCTGCACTCCGAGCCGGCGCCCGACGTCGACTACCCCGAGGAGCGGATCCGGCAGGAGTCGGCAATCCTTGACGGCGTCGACTACATCGGCGACGGCAGCTTCGCCGAGCGGCTGTGGACCAAACCGTCGATCACCATCGTCGGCCTGGACGCGACGCCGGTCTCCAAGGCCTCCAACACCCTCTGGCCGAAGGCTGCTGCCAAGATCAGCATGCGGCTGGCGCCGAACGAGGACGCGGCCGCCGCGCAACAGAAGTTGATCAAGCACCTCGAAGATCACGTGCCGTGGGGCGCACAGGTCAGCGTACGAGCCGGTGAGGCGGGCGAGCCGTCCGTCGTGCCGTTCGACGGCCCGTACGCCGAAGCCGCCCGGTCGGCCTTCCGGGATGCCTGGCAGGCCGAGCCGGTCTTCATGGGCCAGGGCGGCTCGATCCCGATGATCGCCGATTTCCAGCAGGCCTATCCGCAGGCGACGGTTCTGGTCACTGGTGTCGGTGATCCGGACTCCAGGCCGCACGGCAGCAACGAATCCCTGCACCTGGGCGATTTCCGGCGCGCCTGCCTGTCCGAGGCGCTGCTGGTGCACAACATCGCCGGCCTGTAGTTCATCGATGTTCGTGGGGATGATCGCGCCGTCACGACGCGGCACATTCTTTCCCCACCAGGCGGCGTCAGCCGAGCAATGAGAGTGTCACCGACCGGGTTGCGGCCCACACGGAACTCGTCACATCCAGATATTCGAAGTGCCCGGCTCCGGTCAGCGTGAAGGACCGGCATTCGTCGCCGGCTCTGGTCGCGGCGGCGACGAAGGTCTGGGTCTGCTCGTACGGCACACGGTCGTCCTTGGTGCCGTGCAGGCAGACGCCCGGCACGCCGATCGGCAGCCGGTTGATCGGCGAGCCCAACTCGTAGGCTTCCGGCTGTTTGTTCGGTTCGCCGCCCAGGAAGCTCTGGATCGCGCCGTTGTCCAGCCGGTCGCGAGCGCCGGTGATCAGATCCAGTACGCCGCCGAGACTGACGTAGCCGGACAACCGCACCAAGGGATCCGCGCCGGGCGCGCCGGCCGGTAGCCCGGGACGCGCCGCAGCCCAGACCGCCAATTGGCCGCCGGCTGAGTGGCCGACCGCGACCACCCGACCAAGATCAAGTTCGTCGCGTCCGGCGAGGGAGTCGATCGCCGCCGCGATGTCGAGGAAGGTCGCCGGCCAACCGCCGCCGCCACTGACCGGGCTCTTGCCGACCCGGCGGTATTCCACGTTGACGGCGGCGACCCCGTTGGCGACCAGATCCTTGATCAACGGCTCGCCCTGGTCGGCGCCGTGAAGCTGGCGCCAATAGCCGCCGTGGATGAAGATCACCACCGGCAGTGGAGCGGTTGCGCTCTCCGGGGTGCTCAGGTCGATCCACTGGCTCGGATGGTCGCCGTAGGGGATCCGCGTGGTGTGCACGCGCCACAACTACCAGAGTCCAGATGAGGCGATCCCGGTGCCCGGCGGGTAAACTCCAGGCGTGCCCCGCGGAGACGGTCGTCTGACCCACGAGCTCGATCCCAACGACCGCGGCCCCCAGGACGCCTGTGGCGTCTTCGGTGTCTGGGCCCCCGGCGAGGAAGTCGCCAAACTCACCTACTTCGGCATCTACACGCTGCAGCACCGCGGCCAGGAGTCGGCCGGTATCGCGGTCAGTGACGGTCGCCGGATCACCGTCTTCAAGGACATGGGCCTGGTCAGCCAGGTCTTCGACGAGGCGACCCTCAACTCGTTGCGGGGCCACCTGGCCATCGGCCACACCCGCTATCCGACCACCGGCGCCAGCGTCTGGCAGAACGCCCAGCCGACCTTCCGCCCGACGGCGACCGGTGGCATCGCCCTGGGCCACAACGGCAATCTGACCAACCTCGACGAGCTCGAGGCCTGGCTCGCCGATCGCGACCTGCCGGGCAACTCGCTGATCCCCGGTGCGCTGAGCAAGGAGGTCACCAACGACACCTCCGCGGTCACCGCGCTGATCGCCACCTTCACCGACCTGAGCACCGAGGACGCGGCGATGCAGGTGCTGCCCCGGTTGCGCGGCGCCTTCAGCCTGGTCTTCATGGACGAGGAGACCCTGTACGCCGCCCGCGACCCCCAGGGCATCCGTCCGCTCGTGCTCGGCCGGCTCGAGACCGGGTGGGTGGTGGCTTCCGAGACCGCGGCACTGGACACCATCGGTGCCTCCTTCATCCGCGAGGTCGAGCCCGGCGAGATGATCGCCATCGACGCCGCGGGGCTGCGCAGCCGCAGATTCGCCCAGCCGGAGCCCAAGGGCTGTCTCTTCGAGTACGTCTACCTGGCCCGTCCGGACACCATGATCAGCGGTCAGCGGCTGCATTCGGTCCGGGTAGAGGTCGGGCGCACGCTGGCCAAGGAATTTCCCGCCGACGCTGATCTGGTGATCCCGGTCCCGGAGTCGGGCACGCCGGCTGCGATCGGCTACGCCGAGGAGTCCGGTATCCCGTACGGCCAGGGGCTGGTCAAGAACTCCTATGTCGGGCGGACGTTCATCAAGCCCAGCCAGACCCTGCGCCAGCTGGGTATCCGGCTGAAGCTGAATCCGCTGCGCGATGTGATCGCCGGCAAGCGGCTGGTCGTCGTCGACGACTCGATCGTCCGCGGCAACACCCAGCGAGCGTTGGTCCGGATGCTCCGCGAGGCCGGTGCCGCCGAGGTCCACATCCGGATCTCCTCGCCACCGGTCAAGTGGCCGTGTTTCTACGGCATCGACTTCCCGACCCGCGCCGAGCTGATCGCCACCGGGCTGAACACTGACGAGATCTGCCGGTCGATCGGCGCGGATTCGCTCGGTTACGTCAGTCTCGACGGGTTGATCGACGCCACCAACATCGGCAAGGACAACCTCTGCCGCGCCTGTTTCGACGGTGTCTACCCGGTCGAGATCCCGCTCCGCGAGCGGCTGGGCGCCCAGCTCGCCGATCTGTCGGTCGAACGCACCGACGTCGACGGCCTGGCGACCAGCGCACCCGGCATCGGCGCGATCGACGCGCTGACCCGTCCGTAGGCCACCCGACCCGAACGCGAGGACCGATGAGCGCCAACGAACAATCCGCGTACGCCCGGGCCGGCGTCGACATCGAGGCCGGTGACAAAGCCGTCCAGCTGATGAAGCAGTGGATCAGCCGGACCGAGCGGTCCGAGGTGATCGGCGGCATCGGCGGCTTCGCCGGGCTCTTCGACGCCAGCAAGATCGCTCGCTACCACCACCCGGTGCTGGCCACCTCGACCGACGGTGTGGGCACCAAGGTCGCGATCGCCCAGGCCATGGACGTGCACGACACCATCGGCTTCGACCTGATGGGCATGCTCGTCGACGACCTCGTGGTCACCGGCGCCGAACCGCTCTGGGTGACTGACTACATCGCCTGCGGCAAGGTCGTGCCCGAAAAGATCGCCAGCATCGTCAAGGGCATCGCCGACGCCTGCGTGGTCGCCGGTTGCGCACTGCTCGGCGGCGAGGTCGCCGAACATCCCGGCCTTCTCGGCCCGGACGAGTACGACGTCGCCGGCGCGACCACGGGCGTCGTCGAGCACGACGACATGCTCGGCCCGGACCGCGTGCGGTCCGGTGACGTGGCGGTCGCAATGGCCTCGTCGGGCCTGCATGCGAACGGGTATTCCCTGGTCCGCAAGGTGCTGCTCACCGACGCCGGCTGGTCGCTGGACCGCGAGGTGCCCGAATTGGGCCGTGCGCTCGGTGCCGAGTTGTTGGAGCCGACCCGGGTCTACGCGCTGGACATCCTCGCCCTCATCGAGGCCGTCGAAGTCCATGCGATGAGCCACATCACCGGCGGTGGCCTGGCCAACAACCTGACCCGGGTGGTGCCGGCCGGGCTGGCCGTACGGATCGACCGGGCGACCTGGCAGCCGCCGTCGATCTTCCGCCTGGTCCAGGAGGTCGGCGCCATCTCCCAGCCGGACATCGAGGCCACCCTCAACCAGGGCGTGGGCATGGTGGCCCTGCTGCCGGCAGACCGGGCCGAGGACGCCGTGGCACTGCTTGCCCGACGGGGCATTCCCGCCTGGGTCTGCGGCGAGGTGGTGTCCGCGGCGGATCCGGGGCTTCCGGGGTCGGTCGAACTGGTCGGCCGGCACCAGTGACAGACGCCCGGCGACGGCGACAGTAACCGAATCGTCACAGACTCGGGCGCGGGGTTGGCCGGGGTGCGGTTTGCGGTGTGGGCGGCATTAGGTAGCCTTGGCCTCACGACATTGACCAACACATAGCCGCGGTTTACCGCCGGCGGATCACGCGAGGGGGTCGACCCTATGGGGCGCGGCCGTGCAAAGGCAAAGCAGACGAAGGTTGCCCGCGAGTTGAAGTACCGGTCGGTAGACACGGACTTCTCCTCCTTGGAGCGCGAATTGCGAGGGCAACCTCCGCACGAGGAGTCGGTGGACTCGGTCCCCGAGGCGTACGCCGACCTCGCCGAGGAGTACGAGCACGGCTCGCCCTCCCATGCGGACGACTACCAGGACGTCCGCAAGTCCGGCTAGTCCTCGCCGCCGCGAGCCTTCGCGGATGATCGAGTACGAGGGAAACGGCGACTATGCCGGTGATGGACCCGTGTTGGCTTTACGGTCATTCTCATGACCGAGCCACACTTGGGTGACGATCCCTACTGGCAGAACGGCTCCGGCCAGCCTGGTCCGGGGCCGAGCGGCCTGGGGCTGCCGCCGCACTCCCCGGGGTCTCACCAACAGCAGGGGTCGTACCGACAGCCCCAGCAACCCCCGTACCAGCAGGGGCCGTACCAGCAGGGGCCGTACGGGCCGACCGGTCAGCCACCGCTGTCGGATGCCGATGCCCAGCTGTGGTCCATGCTGTCCCACGTGGGCGTCATCGTGACCGGATTCATCGGGCCGCTGATCATCTGGGCTGTCTTCAAGGACCGCAACCCGCTGGTGCGGCAGAACGCGGCCGCGGCGACGAATTTCGGTTTTCTGATGGCGATCGGATATGTCGTCGGCTCGATCCTGCTGGTGGTCGTCGTGGGCGGTCTGGTGATGGCCGCGGCTGCGGTGCTGGCGATCATTTTCGGCATCATCGGAGCGGTCCGGGCCAACAACGGCGAGGTGTATTCGTATCCGTTCAATGTGAAGTGGATCAAGTGACCCCGCTTGGTTGGGATCGGTCTGGCAATCTGGATCTATGAGCGAGGAGGTCGTCGACGGCTGGCAGCCGGACATTCTGCCGGGTTACGAGTGCCGGGACCTGCCGCTGCCGGACGCCGAGATCGTCGCCGGTGACGCGGAAGGCCCGCTCTCCGCAACACTCGTACGCCGCCGCGGCCGCCGCCGGGAGAAGGTCGTGCTCTATCTGCACGGCTGGAACGACTACTTCTTCCAGACCCATCTCGGGGACTTCTTCGCCGAGCTCGGCTACGACTTCTACGCCATCGACCTGCGCCGCTACGGCCGTAGCCTCCGCGAGGGCCAGCTGCAGGGCTACATCACGACGCTCAGCCACTACACCGAGGAGTTGGATGCTGCCGTCGCGATCATCAACGACGCCGCGCCGGGGGAGCGCCCGGAGCAGTTGATCGTCTCCGGTCACTCGACCGGCGGGCTGATCGCTGCGCTGTGGGTGGCCGACCGGCCGGGCGCCGCCGACGGTGTCATCCTCAACTCGCCGTGGCTGGAGTTGCAGGGCTCGGCGATGATCCGGGCCGTCGGTACGCCGGTGCTGCAGGCACTCGCGAGCCGGGGGATGGCGACGACGGCGATCCCGATGACCGGCACCGACTTCTACGCCCGGGTGCTGCGGGCGGACCGGGACGGCGAGTGGACCTACAACCAGGCATGGAAGGGCTCGCCCGGGCCACCGATCCTGATCGGCTGGATCCGCGCGATCCGCCAGGGCCATGCGCGGGTCGCGGCCGGACTGGGCATCGAGGTGCCGATCCTGGTGATGACGTCGGCCAGGACGCTGTTCCGGCGGCGCTGGGCGCCCGAACTGGCCGAGGTCGACACCGTGCTGGACGTCGACCAGATCGCCAACCGCGCCCAGCGCCTGGGCCGGCACCTGACCCTGGTTCGGTTCGACGGCGGCGTGCACGACCTGGTACTCAGCGCGAAGCCGGTCCGGGAGGCGGTATTCGCCGAGATGAAGGCCTGGATCGGGTACCTGGGCTCACTGGAGCCGGCCGATCAGCAGCGTACGGTGATCCACTGAGTCGACCTTCGCAGCCACGGGTATGTGGGCGAGGAGACAGAACATCCCGCCACCCGATGCTGTCCTGTATCGGATCTAACAGGGAGGTGACATGAGGAACACAGATCACCTACCGCACGTGGTCGTCCTCGGTGCCGGGTTCGCCGGCGCCTCTGCGCTCCGCGCTCTGGCTGACGCCGACGTCCGGGTCACCGTCGTCGACCAACATCCCTACAACACCTTCCGTCCGTTGCTCTACCAGGTGGCGACCGGAGGACTGAATCCTGGTGATATCACCTACCCGTTGCGTACGCTCAGCGCGCGCAACCGTGCGCGCTACCGGCGGGCCAAGGTCACTGGCGTCGACCGTGATCATCAGCAGGTGCTGGTCGACTCCGGCCCGGCGATCGACTACGACTATCTGATCATCGGCATCGGCAGCACGACCAATCACTTCGGCATCCCGGGAGCCGCCGAACACAGCATGTCGATGTACACCCGCGCCGACGCGCTGCGGGTCCGGGACGCGATCTTCAGCGGGCTGGAGAAGATCGCCGGCCAGTCGTCGACGGGCACCGGTGGATTCACCATCGTGGTCGTCGGCGGCGGCGCGACCGGCGTCGAGATGGCCGGAGCAATCGCCGAGCTGAAGAGTGCGATGCTGACCCCGACCTTCCCGGAGCTGAATCCGTCCGAGGTCAACGTGATCCTGGTCGAGATGACGGATGCGCTGCTGCTGCCCTTCGAGAAGGGCCTACAGCGCTACGCCCTGCGCCAGTTGATCAAACGCGGTGTCGACGTCCGGCTGAAGACCGCCATCGCCGAGATCGCCGAAGATCACGTGATCTTGAAGGATGGCACCCAGTTGCATTCGGATCTGGTGATCTGGGCCGCCGGTGTCGCCGGCTATCCGGAGGTCTCGGAGTGGGGACTGCCGATCGGCAAGGGCGGCCGGATCGAGATCGGCAGCGATCTCCGCGTCCATGATCATGATCGCGTGTTCGCCGTCGGTGACGCGGCAGTTGATCCTGATCATCCGTTGGCCCAGCTGGCGCCCCCGGCGATGCAGATGGGCGTCCACGCCGCACAGCAGATCGTACGGCTGGAGCGCGGCCTGCCGACCGAGCCGTTTCACTACCATGATCGCGGGATCATGGCCACGATCGGTAACAAGACCGCAGTAGTCCAACTCAGCAACGGTCTCAAGATCACCGGCCTGGTCGCTTGGGCGGCCTGGGTGGCGTTGCACCTGTGGTACCTGCTCGGCGGCCGCAATCGCGTCGAGACGATCATCAACCTCGTCTACCGCTACCTGATCTGGCCCAGCCAGACCGCCGCCATCGTCGGTGACGTCGAGACCCCGGACGACGACCGGCCCGACACCTCCCAGGCCGAGAGCGCGTAGACCCGTACGCCTCCGGCGCTCCGGACTGCTGCTGCGCGTTCGCTTCTCGTCGCACGGTCCGGCCGCCCGTGCTTGGCGCTCGCTTGGCGTTCATACCGCTGCCGCTTCCCGTCGCTGCCCCGCTCCCGGCGAAGGGAAGCGCGGGCACGGAGCGGAAGCAGGGACGGCGGAGCGGAAGCGGGGACGGCGGAGACCCAGCCACAGACCCCAAACGGGCCCGGCAGGACGAGCGAAGCGAGGTCGTCGCGGAGTATTCGGAGCAACGACGCCGTAAGACGACTGTGGAGATAACCGATCCGGGGGCCGGGGGTCGTCCCCCGAAACGCAACTCCGATGCCCAGAATCGCGGCAGCGGAACAGAGCGGACGAAATAGGGTGGCCAGGGGCGGGCTCGAACCGCCGACCTTTCACTTTTCAGGCGAACGCTGCTACCAGCTGAGCTACCTGGCCAGAATCACAAACGGCGAGGACGAACCTCGCCGTTCCGCGACCCAGACGGGACTTGAACCCGCGACCTTCGCCGTGACAGGGCGACGCGCTAACCAACTGCGCCACTGGGCCTTGCATCGTCTCCGGCATCCCACTCCCGGATCGGCGCCGTTTCCGGCGCCCGCGAAACTATAGCGTAGGTGGACGGCCGGTAAAAAACCGAATCGAGCAGGCCGCGACGGTATCTCGCCAGTACTCATCGGCGGGCACCTGACGCTGCCACCACGGCTTGATCGAATCCGCCCAGTGCACGGGAATGGATCAGTCCGAAAGCCCTCGGGCATCGTGTAGCCCCGGGCCGGGCGGTCAGCCGCGCGGCGGGCCCGACAGCATCCCGTCGTAGATGTTGTCGCCGGCGAATGGTGTCCCCAACGGGATTCGAACCCGTGTTACCGCCGTGAAAGGGCGATGTCCTAGGCCACTAGACGATGGGGACCTGACCGCATGACTATAGAGCCACCGGGCGTGCTGTCCCAAACCTGGATCCGGCCGTCGTGACGGGCCCGGACACCAGTCCGCGGTCCGTTCCGGAGGGAACGAACCGCGGACGGCGGTGATCCAGGTCAGGACGGATCACCTGCGGACGGACTGTGGGGGATCAGCCCGGTCGTGTGGCGCCGGCGACCGGCATGTAGGAGATCGGCGTGTATTCGACGGTCTTGCCCGGCCGGGGGGCATTGATCACCTGGCCGTTGCCGGCGTAGATGCCGACGTGGCTCGGGCTCGGACCGTAGAAGAAGACCAGGTCTCCCAACTTCAGGTTGCTCAACGAAACCCGGGGGCTGGCGTTGAACTGTTGCTGCGACGTACGTGGCAGGTTGACGCCCGCCTGCTGCCAGGCCCGCATCACCAGGCCCGAGCAGTCGAAGGAGCTCGGACCCTCGGCACCATAGACGTACGGCTTGCCGAGCTGGGCCTTGGCGTAGGCCAGGGCGATCTGGCCCTTGTTGCTGTTGGAGACCAGTGGCGCCGCGTCGCCGGTGTTGCGCGGCGTACCCGGCTTGGACTTCGAGAGGTAGTCGTCGGTGACCCACCGGACGGCGCCCTTGTAGACGATCTGCGCCTTCTGGTTCTTGTAGACACCGGTGATGCTCAGCTCGGTGCCGGCAGGAACCGAGCCGTACGCCTTGTAGTCCGCGGTCGAGTGGTTGCGGATGATCAGCTCGGTGGTCGCGTACCGGGTGCCGATGATCTTGGGCAGAGTCGGTCCGCTCGGCGCGTCGTCGTCCTGTTTGGGTAAGGTCGTCGACAGGTATTGGGCGGTGACCCATTCGGCCGCGCCGTTGTAGATCACCTGCGCCTTGCCGTTGCTCACCTTGCCGGTGATGGACAGCTTGGTCCCGGTCGGCACGTCGGTGATCGACTTGAAGTCGCTGCCCGGTGTCGTCCGGATGATCAAGGAGGTGGTGGCGTACCGGGTACCGATCACCCTGGGCAGCGTGGCCTGGGTCGGAGTGGGCCGGGCGTCCTTGTGGGCGGTGCTCTTGGAGGTCGACTTCGAGCTCGACTTGCTCGTGGTCTTGGAGGTCGACTTGCTCGAGGTCTCGGCCGGCCGGCTGGGTGTCGGGCCGGTGACCGACTGGTTGGAGAGGTACTTCGCGGTCACCCACCGGATCGCATTCTGGTAGACGATCTGGGCGTACCCGTTCTGGGTTGCCCCGGTGGTCTGCAGCTCGGTGCCCTTCTTGACCGTGGTGATGATCTTGAAGTCGGCATCGGTGCTGGTCCGGACCAGCAGGTCGGCCGTGGCGTACCGTGAGCCGGTGTCCTTGGGCAGCGAATTCATCGAGCTGGCCAGGTACTGACCGCTGACCCAGGCACGCTGACCGCCGTACAGCATCTCGGCGAATCCACGGGACTGTTTGCCGGTCAGCGTGACGTTCTGGCCCTCAGCGATGTAGCCGATCACCTTCGAGCCAAGACTCGGTCCCTGACGCACATTCAGTGCGGCGGTCGCGATCTTGGTGCCCTTGGTGTAGATGGCGGCCGGTCCGGCTGTTGTGGTGCCGGACTTCAGATTCAGATAGGCGGCGGACACATAGGCCGTCGAGCCGTTGAACTGGACCTTGACCCATCCGTTCTTCGGCTGTCCGACTGCTGTGATCCGCTGCCCGGCATCGAGGCCGCCGACGATCTGGTACTTGGTGCCGGGGCCAGACCGGATGTTGACGCCGGCCGTAGCCGTCGCCGACTCGGCCGAAGCCATCTGGACGCTGCCTACCGCGACTGCTGTGCCGGTCGCGGCCAGCAATGCAGTCACGGCACCGGCTCTGCGCATGGTGCTCACTGGGGGTTCCTCCTCAACGGCCTTCCCGGACCGTGGATGGACGTACACACTGCTGCGACCTTGTGGTTCCCCAACCACGCCAGTAACAGCAGTCACAATCTGCTCAGGACTTTAACCACGCCACAGCGAGCACGGCAACCGCCTGAGTAGCTCCAGTAGCGTTGTTGCAATCCGACACGCCGTTTGATTTGATTAAATTTCACTGATGTGATTTGGGTACCTTCTCGGGGAACTCAACCCGGGGTGGCAAAGCCGGATTCACGCGGGAAAGTCGCCCTTTCGGGGGTCCGGACATGAGCCGACCGCCGGCAATAACGGTTCCGGTCACAGTCCCATCACGAGACGATCACGGAGTTATCACCGGCGGTCGAGTTGATCTCGATCAACAGTTGAGAGTTTGGCGCCCGAACAGTGCGTCACATCCTCGTCCGGGCGCCTGAGTCAGCTCACGGAGCCAGGCCCGGAGTCAGGACCGACTCGTCACCGCAGTCCAAGCTTCGTGCTGCAGGCCGGCCAGGCACCCCAACCCTGGGCCGCCAGGACGCGTTCGGCGACCTCGATCTGGTCGGCCCGGCTCGCCTTGTTGGGCATGCCGGTGCCACCGAACCCGCGCCAGGTCTGCAGCGTGAACTGCAGGCCGCCGTAGAAGCCGTTCCCGGTGTTGATGCTCCAGTCGCCGCTGGACTCGCACATTGCCAGTTCGTCCCAGACGCTGTCGGAGACGTTCTTGGTCTTGCCGTGGTAACTGGCGTCGACGGCGCCCGAGCTCTTGGTGGAGCTCTTGCTCGAGCTCTTCCCCGAATTGCTCGAGCCAGAGGTGCTGCTGGCCGATCCGGACCGCGGTTCGGAGGTCGACAGGTATTGCGCCGTCACCCAGCGTGCAGTCCCGTCGTAGACGATCTCGGCCCGGCCGTTGCGGGTGCTGCCGGTGATCTTGACCGCGTCACCGCGCTGCACGGTGGCGACCGTCTTGTCGCCGCTGCCCGACGAGGAGCGTACAAGCAGCTCGGTGGTCGCGTAGCGGGTGCCGATCGCCCGCGGAGTGGCGGCGCGAGCCGGCGAGGATGAGCCCGACTGCGAGCCTGACGATGCCACCGGGCCGGCCTTGGCCGTCGACGAGAGGTATTTCGCCGTCACCCAGCGGATCGCGTTGCCGTAGACGATCTGGGCGTAGCCGTTGCTGGTTGCGCCGGTGATCTTGAGCGTGCTCCCCTTGGGCACTGTCGTGACGATCTTGAATCCGGAGTCGCTGGTGGTCCTGATCATGAGGTCGGCGGTGGCCACCCGGGTGCCCGAGCTGCTCGGCAGCCCGTGCACCGAACTGATCAGATATTGGGCGATCACCCAGGCCCGCTGTCCGCCGTAGAGGATCTCGGCGAACCCCTTGGACTGTTTGCCGGTCAGTGACACCGCTTGTCCGTCGGAGACGTAACCGATGACCCAAGAGGTCAATGCCGGTCCGCTGCGAACGTTCAGGGGCGCGGATGCGATCTTGGTGCCGCTGGTGGAGATGGTCACCGGGGCCGAGGACTTGACCGTCGTTCCGGCGAGGTCGAGATATTGCGCCGACACATAGGCGGTGCCGCCGTCGAAGCGGACCTTCACCCACCCATCCTGGGGTTTGCCGACGGCGCTGATCGACTGGCCACGCATCAGGCCGCCGACGATTGCGTACGAGGTACCCGGGCCGGAGCGGATGTTCACCCCGGTCGTGGCGGTTGCCGCTTCGGCCGTCATCAGGTGTGCTCCGCCGGCCGTGATCGCGGTGCCGGCTGCGGCGGCGATCGCGGTGCCGACGGCAGCCCTTCTCAGAATGCTGCTCATGCAACTTCCTCCTCTGCGGCCTTCCCGGACCGCGATTGGGGGATCTTTGTCTGACGCCGCCGCGCACTGTGGTCCCCAGCCACGGGAGTCACAGCAGCCTCAAATTTCTCAGGACTGTAACGGTTAGGTCTCGGACGATCAACCCGTCGAGTACGCAACTCGGCGATTACGCAACTCGACACGCCGCGTGTGGGGCACAAACTTCAGCGGTGTGATTCAAGCGTGAGCGCGCCGCGGAACCCTGGCGATGGTTACGTGCTGAGGGTGGGACGATTCCGGCGTGCAGACCGAGATCCTGGCTTTCGACCAACTGCCGCCGCGGGTCGCGTACGAGGCCTGGCGGCTGCGGCAGGACGTGTTCGTGGTCGAACAGGACTGCCCCTATCCGGACCTCGACGGCAGGGACGTCGAACCGGGCACCCGGCATCTGGTTCTGATCGACGCCGAGACGGTCGTCGGCACGCTGCGGATCCTCGATGACGGAGACGTGTGGCGGATCGGCCGCGTGGTGCTGGCGACATCAGCGCGCGGCACGGGCCTGGCCGACACCATGATCACCGCAGCTCTCGCAGCGACCACCGACCGGGACGTCGTCCTGGATGCGCAGTCCCCGCTGGCCGGCTGGTACGGCAGCCACGGGTTCGTGATCAGCGGCGCCGAGTTCGTCGAGGACGGCATCGCTCATCTCCCGATGCGGCTGCACCTTTCAGGAGCCGAAGCTGATTACGGTGGAGTTGATCGCGACGGGCCGCGGACGACGTAACTCACCTTACGGTCGCTGACCCAGCGGTCACAGCGGCCGAGGTGTTGATCACTGACATAGCCGTTCTGCAGATCGATCCGGCTGACCAGTGTGGCCCCGGTGGCTTCGACGATCGTGTCGACCGGGATCGGATCGCGGGTGACCACAGCGACAACATCGATCATCCGCTGCAGGTGGTTGACGACCAGAGTGTCGAGGACCTCCGATGACAGCGTGGGGGCGACCACGACCAGAGCGGTGTGATCGGTGATCATGTGCTCCAGGACGCTGATCAACTCCCGGATCGCCATGATCGGCTCGGCGCTGACCAGCAGCCGTGGGCTGTCGATCACTGCTCGTCCGGATCCGGTGTCGGTGATGAATTCGGGGGCAGCGAAGCCGACTGGGATCCGTACGGTCCCGGCGGCTTTCAACTGCCCGGCCAAGTGACGTTGTTGATCGTCGTCGAGGGCTGGACGCGGGTCGGTGACGCGATGCGCCTGGAGCGTGGACAGGTACCGGGGCCGCTGGGCGTCGGGCGGCATGCTGGGGATGGTGCGAGGTGGCGGGGACAGCATTTCGGCAACCGCGCGCCGGTTCTTCCGCCGGTCGGAGAACGCACCGAAGGCGATCAGTCCCACGCCGATCACGACGAGCGCGATCAGTCCGATCAACCAGCCGTCCATGACATCCAGACTTCCACACCGCCGGGCCTTGGTGCCGGTCCTGCGAGCCGGTAAGGTGCTCGTGAACGCATTCACATACTCCTGCCGAAGGAGACAGCGATGAGTGAGAATCCTGCGGGTCGTAAGCCCGGCCAGCGCAACGAGTCGGTCCACGACCGGCTGATCCGCGAGGCTCAGGAGCGCGGCGGATTCGACAACCTGAAGGGCGCCGGCAAGCCGCTGCGCCATCTGACCGGGCCGGGAGCCCGTGACTGGGTCACCCAGTGGGTCCAGCGCGAGGACCTGTCCGGTGTACTGCCGCCGGAGCTGGCGTTGCGCAAGGAGGCGGAGAAGATCGTCGACACCTGCGCCGACCTGCCCACCGAGGCCGAGGTTCGCAGCGTGGTCGATGAGCTGAACCGGCGGATCCGCGAGATGCGTCTGCGGCCCCCCTCTGGTCACTACCGCGGGCCGGACTCGTTCCTGCGGACGGTGAGTGCCGATCGGGTGGTCGGCGAGTGGCGGGAGCGCCGGGCCGGCCGCTGAGGCCGGATCGCATACCGGACCGCATCTGCCGCTAGGCTTGGCCGGCGCCCGCACCGCTCTCGGAGGCGGCCTGGGAGCACGAGGGCCTCTAGCTCAATTGGCAGAGCAGCGGACTTTTAATCCGCGGGTTGTGGGTTCGAGTCCCACGGGGCCCACCTGCATCCTGTGATCCCCGGGGCGGTCAGCTTGAGGGCGGCGCCACCTGGGCATCGTCACGACCGGAGCGCCGGAGTGCCTCGGCGACGAAACCGGTGGACTTGAGTTCCTCGATCACCCCGGCCAGGTACGCCGCCGCGTCGTCGGGCAAGCCGATCGGCGAGGCCACCGACTGCCGGATCTGCTGGAACGCGGGCTCCAGGATTCGCAGTCCGTGTTCGGCCGCGAAGCCGGTCAGCGGCGTGCGGAGTCCCGCAGCCACGTCAAGCCGGTCGGCATCGAAGATCGCTGAGCCCTCCTCACCACGGACGAGTTCGGCGTGCTGCAGACTGCGGGTCAGGAACAGGTCATAAGCCGACCCCTCCTTGACCCCGATCCGGATGCCGGGGTGGTCGACATCGTCGGCCGTCTCCAGCGCCGAGTCGGCGGCAGTCGCATAGACGGCCTCGATGATCGCGTACGGCGCCGTGAACCGGACCTGCGCGGCCCGGGCCGGTTCGATCGCCAGGAAGGCGATGTCGGTCCGGTAGTTCACCAGGTCCTCGAACGACTCCCGTGCGGCCTGATGACAGCTGAACGCTGCCTCGATGCCGAGGCGTCGCGCGATCTCCCGGGTGAGGTCGACGGTGACGCCGCGAGGATCATCCGTCCTTCCCTGGGCCAGCACCGGATTGCCAAGATTGATCGCGGCTCGCAGGGTTCCGGTCGGCGCCAGCGCTGCCGCAAGGTCGGTCTGCCTATTCGTTGGCACGGTGTGAGGCTAGTCGCCCCGGTGCTAAGAACGTCCTCCCGGTTCTCCAACGGAGCGCGATAAGCGCGGATTCGTGAATCCGTGATGACGTTCTTGGCGTTGAGCGTCAGCTCTGCGCGACGGCGAAGAGCAGGCAGGCGAGCACCAGCACGATGGTGATCAACCAGACCAGTCGGGTCATCTGGACGTGTCGCATCGGCAGCCTCCGTTCAGACCATGTTGAAGCGCTCGGTGTGCACGCGCTCTGTCGGGACGCCCAGCCCGAGGAGCGCGCCCTCGGCGGCATCCATCATCGGATCCGGTCCGCAGATGAAGTACTGGAACCGCCGATATCCCTTCGGCAGGTGCCGGGACAGCATCTCCCGGTCCACGTAACCCCTCTCGCCGGTCCAGTCGGCCGCGGCCTGGGTCAGCACGTGCACGGTGGTGAGATTGATCAACTTCTCCAGCCGTTCGATCTCCTCCCGGAACGCGACGGATTCCCAGTCGCGGTTGGCATAGATCAGGATTGCTTTCCGGGCGTCCTCCCGATCGGCCATCGTCCGCAACATACTGAGCAGCCCGGTGATGCCGACGCCGCCGCCGATGAAGCAGAATCCCGGTCCTTCGTCCTGGTCCATCGAGAAGACGCCGTGCGGGCCGTCGACGTAGACCTTGGAGCCGGCCTGGAGCTGGTTGATCGCGGAGGTGAAGTCTCCGAGCGCCTTGACCGCGATCTCGATCTCGCCTTGTTCGGCACTCGAGGACAGCGAGAACGGGTGCGAGGTCAGCGAGAACGGCGAGCGGTTGAAGACGAACCAGGCGAACTGGCCAGGATCGAACCGGAACTCCTCGCCTGCCGGCGGCGCCATCCGCAGCGTCGTGGTCTGCCCTCGCTCCTGACCGACATGCACCAGCTGCCAGGCCCGCGAGCGCATCGTCCAAGGCTTGATCACCCGTACCCATCCGATCAACGCCAGGAATGCCGCCGACATCAGGCCCCAGAGCAACTGCTTCCACAGCGAGCTCAAGTACTGGTTGACCAGGTAGACGTGGACCAGCGCACCAACCACCAGGACCAGCGCCAGCAGCGTGTGCACGACGTGCCACACCTCGTACGGGATCCGCAGCCGCTTACGCCAGACCGAGGTGATCACCAGCACGACCAGCGCGGCCGCTGCCGCGACACCCACCCAGATGAAGGCCGGGGCCCGGAAGGTGAGGATGGCTCCCCAGTTGATTGAGATGACGATGTGGATGATCACGAACGCCAGCCCGAGGAAGCCGATCTGGCGGTGGAATTGCAGCAGTGCGTCCTGACCGAATGGTGCCGCGACCGGCTTGAACCGGGCGACCAGGACGAATTCCAGTCCCATCATCGCCAGGCCGACGAAGGCCAGGGCGACCGAGAAGTTGGTCCAGAAGCCGTAACCGGGATCGGTGGCACCGATGGCGGCGAAGACCAAGGGCGCCAGGACGACGCCGACGTATGCCAGCACTGCGGCGACCGCGCGGACCGCGAGCGTCATGCAAGCCTCCGATCATGATCGACGGCTGCTCGTTACGTCATTGTCAGCTGCCGCCCCGGCCATGCTATCCGGCTCCGTGATCCTCCTGTGGGAGGCGAGCGTCAGCACACCGCCGATCAGGAAGACGATGATCTCGGTCACGGTCAGCGACCAGATGATGCCGGTCAGTCCGAACCAGAGATTGCCGATGATCACGATCGGAATGAACAGCACGCCCTGGGCGATCGACATGACCATCGCCGGTACCGCTCGGCCGGTGGCCTGGAAGAGTGAGGTGATCAGGCCGGTGAAGCCGTTGACGATCATCGCGGTCAGTTGTGCGACCAGGATCGTGATGCCGACGGCGAAGAGCGAGTGGTCGGCCAGGAACAGACCGAGCAGTTGATCACGGAAGCCGAAAACCGCGCCGGCGAAGATCACGCCGATGACCCCGACGGCGATCGCGGAGGCACGCAGTGCGGCATTGAGCCGGGCCGTGTCGCCCTTGCCATACGCGTACGCCAACAACGGCAGGATGCCGATCGTCACGCCCATCACCAGGAACTCCGGGACCTGGGCGATCCGGACCGCGACACCCATCGCCGCCAGCGGACCGTCCCCGTACTGGGCTGCGAGGTTGTTCAGCACCAGCGAGGTGATGATCAGGAAGGCGGACTGCAGCAGCTCCCCGACCCCGACGCCGAAGACCGGCTTGAGCACTTGTGGCGACAGGGTGAACCAACGTGGTGCAAGGCTGATGTGTTCGCTTTTCCTTTGCAGCCAGGAGAAGAAGTAGCCGACGGTGATCAGGTTGGACAGCCCGATCGCGAGCCCGGCGCCGGCCACACCCCAGCCCAGTACGAGGATGAAGAGGACATCGAAGATCAGGTTGGCGACGGTCGACATGATCAGGCCGATCATGGCCTGGCGGGCGGCACCCTCGGCGCGGATCAGCTGTTCGAGACAGAAGGACGCGGCCAGGACCGGGACGAAGGCCAACATGACGGCGACGAATGCACTCGTCGGGCCGACGGCCGCGCCGTTGGCACCCAGGACGGTGACCAGCGGGTGCAGCAGCAGGAGCCCAGCGCCGCCGAAGACCGCGCCGGCGATCACCGAGCCCCAGAGCGCGAACGCGGAGACGTATTTGATCCTGCCGGCCTCGGCCGGGTCGTTCTCGGCGGCTCCCAGGAGGCGGGAGACGAGCGCGCCGCCGCCGACGCCGAAGACGCCGCCGATGGCCATCACCAGACCGAGCAGGGGAGTGCCGAAGGTGACGGCGGCCAGCAGCGCACTGTTGTGCAGCGATCCGATGAAGCCGGCGTTGATCACGTTGTAGACAGCCCCGACGACCATGGCTGCGGCCATCGGAGCGGCCAGGTGGACCAGAGCGCGCACGATCGGTGCGGCTGACAGGTACCAGCGATTGGAGCCGGAGTCGTCGGCCCCGGTTGATGATTGAGGTGCGGGCGGTCGACCCGCAGCAGATTCTGTCGTGGTGGTGCTCATGGCTGCTCCCTTCCGGGCAGGACGGAGCGCACGCCGGCGATGCGCCGGTGTCGCAGGAGATGTTGTGGTTGAGGTGGGTGATGCGGTGCGGCCGCTGAAGACGTCAGTCGCGTGACGGTTTCGGCAGCTCCGCGGTGATCTTGGTCAGCAGGATCATGAACGTCTCGCGTTCCGTGGCCTCCAGCGGGCTGAGAATCGTGTCGTCCGCAGCGGCCATGGCCGCGTCGAATCCCTCGATCAGCGCGATCCCGGCCTCGGTCGCGTACACGCGCTTGCTGCGTTCGTTGCCGGGATCAGTACGGCGCTCGACCAGCCCGCGGCGTTCGAGTCCCTGCAGCAGACTCGAGACGCTCGCGGCACTGGTCCGGGTGATCGTGGCGATGTCGCGCTGGATGGTGCCCGGATTCTGCTCCAGGTAACCCAGCACGAATCCCTGTTCGAAGCTGATCTCGCGCTCACGGATCCAGTCCTCGGCAGCCTTGCGTTGGGCCCAGCCGATCCAGCGGAGCTGGCCGAGCGGGCTGGCGAAGGCGTCCTCGGGAGGTTCCATGATTAGAACTCTAACAGTTAGAAGACTGACAATCAATCCTCTAACTGAAGTCAGAGGTAGTGATCGAGTGCGTCGTCCAGCCGCGTGCAGAAGGCCCGCCCGAAGTCGCCGCCGTCGTCGACCGTGAGGATGGCGAGATAGGCGAAGATCCGCCACAACTCGCGCCGCTCGGCGAAGCCCGGGTCGATCGCCCGGATCTCCCGGTACGCCTCCCAGGTCTGGGGCGGCACGGGTGAGAAGTAGTCCAGGAGAGCCAGGTCGAGTTCGGGGTGCCCGAAGTACGGCGCCGCATCGATCGCCACCGCTCCGCGCGGCGTGCTGACGAAATTGTGGTGCTGGGCGTCGCCGTGCAGCAGCCGCGGTGACGGCTCCGAGCCGATCAACCCCGGTAGCAGCTCGGTCAGCTTTTCGACCCGGGCCGCCGTCGCAGCATCGATCGCGTCGGCGTCACGGGCGGTCCGCAGCCACGGGAGCACACGGCGTACGGCGTAGAACTCGGCCCAGGTGTTGGAGTCGACCGGCCGGTTGTCCTGCCGCAGCGGGCCGAAGAAGCCGTCGGTGGTCCCGCCGAAGATCTCGCCCGGCACCTCGTGGATCGACGCCAGGGTGCGCCCGATGGCCCGCCAGTCCTCTGGCCTGCGGTCGATGCATTCGTCCAGCGCCTCGAAGATCAACATGGCCGAACCGTCCGGCAGATCGAGCCGACCATCGGCGATCGGGACCGGTACGGCGACGCCCGACAGTTCGCCGATCAGCCGCAGTCCCGCCAGCTCGTTTTCGGCCCGGGCAGCCGCCTCGGCCTGGTCGGCCAGCTTGGCAAAGACGTCGAACCCGTCGCCGCGGAGTACCAGTGCCGGATGCGAGGACCGCTCGGCCAGATCGGTCCAAGTGGTGACCTGCCAGGAACGTCCCAGGTGGCTCGAAACCGCTGCCTCGATCAGTTCCCGGGTTGCCGACGTCAACAACGGGTGAGCCATGCTCGCCATCCGTCCTCCTCGCCGAGAATGTTCCGGCATCGTCGCACACGGTGGTCGGTGTTTGAATGGCTCAATGGGTAGCGCGAAACAGATCTTCCGGCCGGGCAGCCTGATAACCCGTTATGAGTCACATCGCGGCCGGGACTGGATGGACCATCCGGTTCGTGTCGTCCAGGACTCGGGCGATCGGTTCGCGGTGCTGCTCAGCCCCGGCTCGGCATTCCGGTTCCATGATCATGATCACCCGCTCGGACCGCATCCATGGCGTCGCCACCCCGACTGGAGAGGTCCGGAAGTCCTTCAGCTCTACCGGATGGACACGCCGTACTCGGTCTGGATGTTCTTCGATGACCATCGATTCCGCAACTGGTACATCAACTTCGAGACGCCGGCCCTCCGGCGACTGGACGGATTCGAAACTGATGATCATGGGCTCGACCTGATCATCGAACGCGACGGCACATTGGTGTGGAAGGACGTCGAAGACCTCGACGCCATGCTCCGCTCCGGCCGACTCGTCGCGGCCGAGGTCCTGGGCATCCTGTCCGCAGCTCACACCGTCAGCGACGAAATCCGACGGGGTGAACGGTGGTGGTCAGGCTGGGACGACTGGACGCCTGCGCTGATCGACCGAACCCTCTAGAACGGGCAGGGCAGTGCCCAGGCCTGCTCATGTTCCATCGTGGTCAACTGCTGCAGGAAGGTGCCGAAGTGCCGGGTCGGCGCGTAGCCGGTCTCTGCCCGACCACCTTCGAGGACGATCTCCGGCTTTCGCGTGACGTCCAGCCGGTAGCGTTCGACGGCCTCGGCGGCACCGGGGAAGAGCCTCTCCAACCGGCCGACGGGATCCTCCTCCCAGCCCTCGACTTGCTCGGCGGTGAAGACATTCGGCCGGGTCGCGTCCAGCACCAGTGCGGCGTCGTCGACCTCGCGGACATGATCAACAGCAGCAAACACGGAGTCCAGGACGTCCTCCCGATCGACGCCGCCGTAGAGCAGCCGGGCGCCGTAGCGCTGCGGCCAGTCCCCGCTCCACGGAGTGAAGTCGTGTGGACGGATCGCCACGTAGGACAGCCCGTGCTGCGCGTGATGGTAGGCGAGCAGCTCCTCGCTGATCCTCTTGGTGAAGCCGTACTTCTCGTAATGCCCGTGCCAGGACTGCGAGGACAGGAAGACGCAGCGGCGGACGTTGTTGACCAGCGCGGCCTGGAGTGCCCAGAAAGTGCCGTCGACGTTGAGGCGCCAGAAGTCGGCCTCCGTCTTCGTGGAACTGTGGATGCCATGCCAGGCAGGCAGATGGAGCAGCAGGTCGCAGCCTCGGGCGGCTGTCTCGAGACCGACGCCGATCTGGAGGTCGAGTTGGTGGAACTCCACACCGTCGGGCAGATCGGCGGGACGGACAAGATCACTCAGCACGAGTTCGTGCCGCCCGTCGTCGAGGAGCCGTCGCACAATTCCGCGGCCGAGGTTGCCGCCGACACCAGTGATCAAAATGCGCACGCGATCACAGTACGCAATTCGCTACGGTCGACGGATGAGCCCCGACATTGCGCCAAGACCGACGACTGGGCAACGACCGCCGGCGAGCGCGACGCGCTGGAGACCTTCCTTGATCAATACCGCGCCATCGTCGTCTGGAAGCTGGCCGGGCTGTCTGACGATCAGGCCGGCCGCAAGCTCGTCGAGTCCGGCACCACCCTGGGAGGGATTGTCAAGCACCTGCGCCACGTCGAGGAGGCGTGGTTCGTCAACGCGCTCGACGGCGTGCCGCGCCCGGAATGGCGGGACACCGATCCCGAGTGGCAGTACCGGATGGAGCCCGGCGAGATGCTGGCCGGCCTGATCGCCGACTACGAATCCGCCTGTGCGACGTCGCGGAGAATCGCCGCAGGCCGCGGGCTGGACGATCTGGCTCAGCACCCGAGATTGGGCGAGCTGAGTCTGCGCTGGGTCTACCTGCACATGATCGAGGAGACCGCCCGGCACGCGGGCCACCTCGACATCCTGCGCGAGCAGATCGACGGCCGGACGGGTTTCGCCTGATGCCCGGACCACCACGTCACTGCTCGATCCGGGGTCCGGTCCCTATCATCACGGTGTGAGTACGACTCCAGCCCGGCCGGCGATCGTGCTCGTCTCCGACGAACATGCCGAGACGTTGCTCGATGAATTCGGCCGCTACGCGCGCGACTACGAACTCCGCACCGCGCGTTCCTGCGTCGAGGCGATCGCGGCCGTCGAACGCTTACGGGCCGAGGGCTCGGACATCGCCCTGTTCGCCAGCGACTCCCGGCTGCCCGACGCCGACGTACTGGTCGCCTTCTCCGCCTGGCGTGCCGCGGTGCCGACCGCCCGACGTGCGATCATTGCGCCGTGGGAGCGCTTCACCTCCGACGCCGCCCCGCTGCGGCTGGCGATGGCCAAGGGCAAGTACGACGCGTATCTGCTGATGCCGCGCGGGCCGCGTGACGAGGAATTCCACAACGCGATCACCGACCTGCTGTCCGATTGGGGCTCCTCGGTGCCCGACCCGGAGGCGATCACCGCCAAGATCATCGCGCCGACCCAGAACGGGCTCACGTTGGAGATCCGGGATTTCTTCGACCGGATGGGCATGCCGACCCGGTTCTACGCCCCCGACAGCGAGGTCGCGCGGCACGTCCTGGCAAGCCTGCCGGCCGAGGTGGAGCCGGACCCGCGCTTCCCGCTGGTCTGGTCGGTCGTCCGCGAGCCGATCGTCGCCCGGTCCGTCAGCGACGTGGCCCGGTCCATCTATGGCGCGCCGGACCAGGTCGCGGTCCCCGGTGTCGTCGATCTCGCGGTGATCGGCGCTGGTCCGGCCGGGCTCGCCGCCGCCGTCTACGGCGCATCGGAGGGCCTGTCGACGGTCGTCCTGGAGTCCGGCGCGATCGGCGGCCAGGCAGGCACCAGTTCGATGATCCGCAACTATCTGGGCTTTCCCCGCGGCATCTCCGGGATGCGACTGGCCCAACGCGCCCGCAACCAGGCGTTGCGGTTCGGCACCCAGTTCTTCACCGGCTGGCCGGTCCGGGAACTGCAGCCGGGGGAGCCAAGGCCGGGCGATCCGCACGTCGTACGGACCGAGGTCGGCGACATCCGGGCCCGCGCGGTCGTCATCGCCAGCGGTGTCCGCTACCGCAAGCTCGGGGTCGACTCGGTCGAGGCGCTCGTCGGCAACGGCGTCAACTACGGCGCCGCGCTGACGGCCGCGCGTGAGCTGGACGGTCGTGACGTCGTGGTCGTCGGTGGCGGCAACTCAGCCGGCCAGGCGGCCGTGCACCTGGCCCGCTTCGCCCGCTCGGTGCGCCTGGTCGTACGCCGTCCGAGCCTAAAGGAGACGATGTCGTCCTATCTGATCGGCGAGATCGCCTTCACACCGCGGATCACCGTGCAGACCTGCACTCGCGTCGTCGACGGGGCGGGTGACCCGCTGCTCGAGCAGGTCACCCTGCAGGACACCAGGACCGGCGAGCGCAGCACCGTCCCGGCCGCCGGCCTCTTCCTGCTGCTCGGCGCCGAACCGTATTGCGACTTCCTGCCCGAATCGATCGCCACTGACGACCGCGGATTCGTGCTCACCGGCCGCGACGTCCCGCAGACCGCCTGGGCCAAGGGCCTGCCGCCGGCCGATCTGGCGACAACCGTGCCTGGTGTGTTCGCTGCCGGAGATATCCGGTCGGGCTCGATGAAGCGGGTCGCCGCGGCCAGCGGGGAGGGCTCGTCGGTGGTGCCTCTGGTACACCGCTGGCTGGCATCCAGCCCATCCGTGACAACCCCATGACCGGTTTCCGGACAACCTGATTGTTAATTCTTGATCAAGGGCGTTCTTGATCAACAACTGTGGCGGATCACCTGTTTGATCTTGGATTAGCACTGCGTCGGCTGTTCGTCAACGAAATCGCGCTGCCGTGACCATGATCAATGATCTTGAACTGGGTTAAGGCTGGCACAAGGACGGCTCAGGACCCGTCTGTCAGGAAGGTTACAGACATGTGAAACCTGGTTGTGATACTTGGCATGATGGGCCGGATCCGCCACAGTGTTGGAAAGGAGTTACCGCACCGTCGAGTCGTGCCGGCGCTGCGGAATCGCTGTACTGGTGGGAGATTCCCGCCGTAGCCCGACCGGACATCGGCGTTCGGGATCCAGGTTTGACAGACCGGCTTGGTTCTGTTGTCCTGGATCGACCTGGTCGTTGCGGACCTGAAGGACGCCGAGGATCACTCAGCCCTGCCACACGAGGCTTGCCAGAGCCCCGAGGAGTTGATCATGTCTCTTGAGATCGTTATTCCCGCCCATAATGAAGAACATCGGATAGCGCAGACGCTCCACGCCTATTCGAACGAGCTGTTGCAATCCGATCTGACGATCACGGTTGCGTTGGACGACTGCACCGACGCGACCGCCGAGATCGTCGACTCCTACGCCACCGACGATGATCGGATCCGCGCCAAGGAGTACCCACGGCTCGGCAAGGGGGGAGTGCTCTCGGAGGCCTTCCGGTCCACCGACGCGGACATGGTCGCCTTTGTCGACGCCGACTGCGCCACTCCACCCTCGGAGATCGAGGTGCTCACCTCGACCCTGGCGCAGACCGGTGCCGACATCGCGATCGCGTCCCGTTGGCACCCGACCTCGGTGCTGCCGCGTCCCCGGCCACTCGGCCGGCGGATCGCCAGCCGGGGTTTCGCCACCGCAGTCCGGACGATGTTCTCGCTCCCGTACGCCGACACCCAGTGCGGTGCCAAGGTGCTCACCCGCGGCGCGGCCGGCCGGGTGATGCCGCTGATGAGCTCCCGAGATTTCGTCTTCGACGTCGACCTGCTGCTGGTGGCCCGCGCCCTCGATCTCCAGGTTGCGGAGGTGCCGACGGTCTGGATCGACCGCGAGGGATCGCGGGTCCGGGTCGTCCACGACAGCATGCGGATGGCCGCCTCGCTCGGCCGGTTGTGGCTGCACCACCAGGTGGTGCCGGTCAAGATGCCGGCCCGGCCCGCGATGGAGATTGCGCAGCCGGCCTTCGGCCGCGCGACGGTCTCCCGGATCCCGGCGGTCGTCCATGCCGACATCCCCGCCAGGGTCGGAGTCGGTGTCGACGTCGGAGTTGAAGTCGATGACGTCCTCGGCGAAGGCGGGTTGTCACGTGCCTCCTGAGTCTGCACCTGATGTGGCTCTGATCAGCCCCTATCCGCGACTCGGCACCCGGCACGACGGAGATTCCGGCGTTGCCTCCTACACCGCCAACCTGGCGCACGCGCTGGCCGGCTGTGGTGCGAAGGTCGTCGTGATCGCGCCGCGAGTCGCGGGTGAGCCCGAGTGCGGCGACGACGGACCGGTCGAGGTCCGCCGGGCCTTCGTCGACCGCACCCCGACCGCCGTGCCGCAGGCTCTTGCGGCGGCGTCCGCGACCGGCGCGCCGGTCGCCCATCTGCAACACGAGCTGTTCCTCTACTCGGGTGCCGGCGGGCTGCCGACGACGGTCGCAGCGCTGGCCGCCCGCCGTGCGCCCGGCCGGGGACGCCGACAGCGGACCGTGATCACCATGCACCAGGTGGTGAACCCCGCCGCGGTCACCCGGGACTACACCCGGATGCACCGGGTCGCGGTCCCGGCGCCGGCCGCCCGGCTGGCGATCGGCTCGGTACAGCGCGTGCTGCCGAAGCTCGCCGATCGGGTGCTGGTCCATGAGCCGGCCTTCGCCCGGATCATCCGCGGCGCCGCGGTCGTGCACCACGGCATCGAGGTGCCGGAGCCGCCGACCGAGTCCAAGGCCGCGATCCGTGAGCGGCTGGGCGCCCCCGCGGACGGGCTGCTGGCCATGTGCTTCGGCTTCCTGGCGCCGTACAAGGGCTTGGAGACCGCGCTTGAGGCCGCCTCACTGACCGACGAGTCCGTACGCCTGGTGGTCGCCGGCGGCCCGCACCCGCGACTGGCCGGACAGGGCGACGACTATGCCGAGCGGCTGCAGAGCCGCTGGGGCGCCGCCGCCACCTTCACCGGTTACGTTCCCGACCAGTCGGTCGGCGACTGGTTCAACGCGGCTGACGTACTACTGCTGTGCTACCCCGAGCCGCACGCCTCCAGCGGGCCGCTCGCTCTGGCCCTGGCCCACCACACGCCGGCATTGCTGAGCCGCCGTCTGGCGGAGACGGTGGGGGCCGATCCGGCGCTCGCCGTCGGCCCGGACCCGCACGACTGGGCCGACCGGTTGACCGCCCTGGCGGCCGACCCGGACGGACTCACGCTCATCGGTGAGCGGATCGACCAGATGGCCGGCGACCGCGCGTGGCCGGCGGTGGCACAACGCCATCTCGACCTCTATCGAGGAGCACTTGATCATGACGACCGCCCTGCTGCTGCAGACCTCGCATTGGCGTGATGCGGCGCACGACGCCGTCCTGACCGCAGCAGCCCGCGAACTGGACCCGGTCCGGGTCGTCGCGGCGACCGCGGATCCCGAGCGAACCGAGCGGATGACCGGCCTGCCGGCCGTCGCCGCCGATCGTCGTACGCTGCTGCGCACGCTGCGATCGGTCGACGCGGTGGTCGTCATCGGCGGCCGCCCGCTGGCATCGTCCGCCGCGATCGACCAGATCTTCGGCCTGGCCGACCTCTACACGATCGCGACCGCGGCCAGGACCGTCGGCAAACGCTTCGCGATGATCGGCGTCGCCGCCGGCCCGCTGCAGACCCGGCGGGATGCTTTCCTGGCCCGTCGGCTGGTGATCGGCAGCGCGCTTGCGGTCGTCGACGAGCCCGAGTCCGCCGACATCCTGACCAAGGCCGGAGTGCCGTTACCGATCCGGGTCGGAGCCGATCTCGGCTGGCTCGAGTTGCAGGAACCGCCGGTCGAGCCCGAGCCCGCCCAGGATGGTGCGGGCACCTTCCCGGGCGAGGAACTCTGGTTCGCCATGACCCGCCCCGGTATCGACGCGGCCGGCGGCGAGAAGGCCGTCGCCGATGACCTGGCCGCCGTCCAGAGCTCACTGGCCGATCGGCTCGGCGTCCCGGATCCCGGTGTGCTGATCCAGGCTTGGCGCGGCGGCACCGCCTCGGGCGCGGACCTGGAGTCGGCGGCCGCGATCGCCGGCGAGCTGCGCAGCGGCGATGTGCCCGTGCGGGTGTTGCCGCCGCCGCTGTCGCTGGCCGAAGTCCGGGACGGCCTCAGCCGGGTCGCGCTCTGTGTGACCGGGGACCAGCACGCCCTGATGGCGGCCGCTGCAGCGGGCGTCGGTGTGATCTCGTGGCCGGCCGACCCTGCGGCCCGCGCCATGTCGGACTGGCTGGACGTTCCGACCATCACCGACAATCTCGCGGCGAGTGGGCACACAGCGCCGACGCTGGTCGACAGCGCCCTGACGCGCGCCGGCCAGACCCTGCCTGTCGTCCGCGAGCAGATCGCGACCGCCGGCGAGGTGGTCGACCTGCTCCGGGTGCTGCTCACCGACGGCGGCGAGTTGCCGCGTACGCCCTCATCCGGCCGGGCCGACCATGCCCACGTCGTCCGTCCGACGGGGGTCATGCGATGAGCGCCGTCGACACCGCCCGGACCGGATCAGGCGGACCCGGATCAGGCGGACCCGGATCGGGAGGCGCCGGAGCCGGCGCCCCGGCCACGCTGCTCACCAGGGTCCGTCGGGCCGGCAGCAAGCAACTGCTGACCATGTCCGGCCAGTTGGTCGCCGGCGTCGGCAACATGATCATCTCGGCGCTGTTCGCCCGGGTGTTGCTGCCCGGCGAGTACGCCGTCCTGGTTTCCTTCGTCTCCGCCTACGTGCTGATGCACATGGTCGGCTCGAGCGTCACCGCCGCTGTGGCGATCGACCCCGGGCTGCACAAGCGGCTGTTCCGTCGCGGGTTGGCGCTGGGACTCGGTATCGGCGCCGTGCTCGCCGCCCTGTCCGGGGTGCTGTCCCCGCTGCTCAACCTGCCGGTCCCGGTGATCATCCTGCTCGGCGCCGCCGGGCCGTCGGCAGTGCTGCTCGCGCTGGCCCGCGGCCGGTTGTACGGCACCCAGAGCGTCGGCGGCACCGTCGCGACCCTGATCACCGAGCCGATCGGGCGGGCCGTGATCGGCCTGCTGCTGGGCAGCGTGATCGGGCCGGTCGGCGCCGCCGTCGGCGTGGTCGCCGCCGGTTACGCCGCGCTGGCTGCGGCCTCGATCGCCGCCCGTCGCAGGCCCGAGCCGCTGCCGCGGCTGGCCGAGGACACCGGCCGGCATGCCCGCCGGGCCCGTACCGGCGACTCGCTCTACGTCACCGTCACGTTCCTGCTGGTCGCCTGCCTGGCGTCGGCGAACGCGATCTTCTCCAACCGGCAGCTCGGCCCGGGCGAGGCCGGCGTCTTCGCCGCCGTCGCGACGATCGGCAGCGCCGCCTACTTCGCCACCGGCACCATCCCGATGATGCTCAGCGGTAGCCGTGATTCCGGCCGCAGCAGCCTGCTGGTCGCTGTCGGCGTGGCCGGGGCTGTATCGCTCGCCGGTGTCGGCGTCGTCGCCCTGTTGCCGGCCCGGGCGTACGCGATGGTGCTCGGCGAGCACTACGCCTCGGTCGGCGACTACGTGGTCGCCTACGTCGCCGCGATGGCCGCGTTGGGGATCGGCCGGGTTCTGATCGCCCAGCTGTGCAAGACCGGACTCGCCCGAGCCGCCGCGGTGCTGTCCGCGCTGTCGGTGGCCGTCCAGGTCGGGGTGCTGATCCCCGCCCACTCGGCCAGCGCGGTGGTCGCCGCGACTGCCGCCGGCTGCGGCATGCTGCTGGTCGGATCGGCCGCCGTGCTGCTGCGCGAGGCACGTCTGCAGCGGGCGATGGTGGTCGTCGACCCGGAGGCGTCCCGGACGGCTGTCCGGCCGAGCGCCGCTCCGGCCCCGGCCGCCCCGCCCGTCGTCCAGCGGGTCCCGCTGGGATCGAAGATCAAAGCCTTGTGGCCGCTGTGGCTGGCGATGGGGATCGGCATCGGCCTGCGGGTCATCGTCACCCGGAGTATCTGGGTGGACGAGGCGATCAGTATCCAGCAGGCCCAGCTGCCCTACCCGGACATGATCAACACGCTGAAGAACGACGACGTGCATCCGCCGTTGTTCCACACCATCCTCTGGGCGCTGGTGCACCTGACCGGGTCGACGGCCGAATACATCGTCCGGCTGCCGAGCCTGCTGGCCGGCACCGCGTGCATCCCGATCTCCTTCGCGATGGCCAAGGACCTGTGGAACCGCCGTACGGCCGTGGTCGCCGGGTTTGTGGTCGCCGTCGCTCCGGTCGCCGTCTGGTATTCCCAGGAAGCCCGGATGTACGGCCTGTGGATGCTCGGCGCGACCATCCTGGCCTGGTGCCAGATCCGGATCCTCCGCGACATCAAGGAGGGCAAGGGATACGGCAGCCTGGCCGACTGGGCCGGCTTCACCGTGGTGACCGCCGCGATGATCTACGTGCAGTGGTTCACGGCGTTGCCGATCATCACCCAGCATCTGATCTTCCTGATCGCGGTGCTGAAGGTGCGCAAGTGGCGCTTCGTCCGCAACTGGCTGCTGTCGGCCGTCGTGCAGTTGATCTTGTTCGCTCCGCTGGTGCCGTACATGCTCGACCAGTTCGGCAACATCATCGCCGCCCAGGGCGCCTCGACGGCGCCGTCGCAGACCGGCTCCGACACCGCGACGACCGGCAAACCGGACGTCTACGCCGCGGTCGCGAACACGATCTGGTCGGTCTGGGGCTATCACGCGGACTCCACCATGGTGCAGTTGGGCGCTTTCTGGCCGGTCGCGGTGCTGATGTGTTTCGCCGCGCTGGGCCGGGTCCGGGACCGGACCAACCTGATCCTGGCGACGATCGCCGTCGCTCCGCCGGCGATGTTGTTCCTGGTCGGCTTCGAGCGGCGTCAGTTCTTCGAGCTGCGCTACTTCGACAGCACGGTGCCGATGCTGCTGTTGGTGCTGGCCCGGATGGCCGCCACCTGGGGACGTGGGCCGCTGACGAAGCTCCTGCTACCGGTCGTCACGATCGCCTCACTGGGCGCCGGGCTGATCGACCAGCAGATCAACCAGTCCAACCCACGGGTCTACGACTTCCGCGGCGCGGTCGGCTGGGTGAAGGCCAACTCCCAACCCCAGGACGTGGTGCTGTACGCGCCGAACTTCCTGCGGACGGAGCTGGAGTACTACCCGTCCGGATTGACCACGCTGGATGCCAACAGCGCCCACCCGAGCCGCGCCCAGACCGGCATGCCCGCGATCCCGAAACAGGGCCGCCGGGTCTTCGTCTTCGGCAGCTTCCTGGAGGAGCCGCAGGTCGCCGGCCAGGTCGGCGGCGTGCTCTCCGATCTTGATCGGGCCAGCAATACCAAGCGACTGGCGGTGCACTCGGTGGCCAACGTGAAGGTGTGGGAATACCAGCAGTTGCCACCCAGTAAGTCCGACACGAGCAAGGCCGACACCGACCACACCAAGCAGACGAAGGGTGGCAAATAGATGTCCGACCTGCCGATCACACCACCCGCGAACGCAACCCTGGCAACGAGACCGCGGCATCGCCTGACCGGTCCGACCGCCGACACCACCTACGCCGTGCTCCGGCAACCCGAACCGTGGCTGGTCCGGCTGATGGTGCTGCTCAACGTCCTGGCCACATTCTGGTATTTCAGCTGGCTACTGCACCCCGAACGGGTCGGGAATCCCTTCCTGTACGGGCTTCTGCTGCTCGCGGAATTCTTCAACGTCGCCCAGGCGCTCGGCTTCTGGTGGACGATGCTCTCGGACCGGCCGCGCAAGACGCCGGTGCCGGCGGCACACTACGCGTCGGTCGACGTCTTCGTGCCGCGCTACAACGAGCCCGTCGACATCGTCGAGCCGGTGATCGCGGCCTCGGTGGAGTTGCGCGGCGCCGATGTGACCGTCTACCTGCTGGACGACGGCGGATCGCCCGAATTCGCTGCCCTGGCACGGAAGTACGGTGCCGAATACATCGCTCGCGACGAACACGACGGCGCCAAGGCGGGCAACATCAACAACGCCCTGGCGATGACCGACAGCGACTACGTGCTGGTGCTGGACTGTGATCACGTACCACATCCGGAATTCCTGCGTCGGACCCTGGGCTACTTCGCCGACGAGAAGCTGGCCTTCGTCCAGACTCCGCAGTATTACGCCAATGCCGACCGCAATCCGGTCGCGGCAGCGGCCTGGGCTCAGCAGGCGCTGTTCTTCGGCTGCATCGCCCGGGGCAAGAGCCGGATCGGCGCGATGTTCTGCTGTGGCACCAACGTCGTCTTCCGGCGTACGGCGCTGGACGACGTCGGCGGCTTCCCGACGCACTCGATCACCGAGGACTTCGAGCTGTCGGTGATCATGCAGGAACGCGGCTGGCACACCGAATACGTATCGGAGGTGCTGGTCCAGGGACTGGGGCCGGAGGACATGGCCTCCTACACCAGCCAGCAGTTGCGCTGGGCCCGCGGCTGTCTGTCGGCGGTCGGCCGGGTACTGCGAGCGAAACTCCCGATCAAGATCAAGAGCCAGTACGCGCTGTCCAGCCTGCACTTCCTGACCGGCTGGACGGTGATGATCTACATGTCGCTGCCGGTGATCAAGCTGCTGACCGGCGAGCAACCGGTCGCTGCGTCGACGGCGAATACCTTCCTGGTGCATTTCGCGCCCTATTTCATGTTGTCGATCGCGATCGTCGGCATCGCCGGCGGGGGCGTCTACAAATTCAGCGCCTACGCCCTGTCCGCCGCATCCTTCTGGATCCACATCGCCGCGACGATCTCGGTGGTCACCAGGCGTAAGGGTCGCTTCGTGGTGACGCCGAAGGGCGGCGCCGGACAGTGGCAGCCGGCCACCGTCTGGCCCGGGCTGGTGGTCTGCGGGCTGCTGCTGGTGGTGGGCGTCCGGGGAGTTCTGTTGAGCCAGGACGCCGCAACGTTGAACAACGTGGCGTTCGCCGGCCTGCACCTGGTGGTGCTGGGGACCGGCATGTCGTGGGCCCTACGACCGCGCGCCCTGGAGGAGCGCAGTAAGGCAGAGTTGCCGACCGGTGAGTCGCGCTGGCAGTCCACCAGCGGCCGACCCGGCGAAGATCAATCCGATCCGCTGAAGGAGTTGGTCCCCGCACCATGACCACACGCATGATCACGCGCACCATGATCACAAGAGCTGTCAAGAGGGGTGGAAGCGCACTGGCCGCTGCAGCACTGGCCGCCGGAGTGCTCGCGGTCGGGGCCGCTCCGTCGAATGCCGTCAGCTCGGCGTGCGCGGCCGAGGCGGCCAAGATGCCGGCCCCGTGGCACTCGACGGCCAACTATGACTGGGCCTCACCGGCCAACCGGTACACCAAGGCGTCGATGTATGTGCCGCCGTACCCCAAGGCCCAGGCCGCAGCCGACCAGGCCCAGGCCAGCGGCAACACCGCTGAGGCCAAGCGACTGCGGGCGATCGCTGCTCAACCTCGCGCCGTCTGGTTCACCGACGGCTCGATGAGCAGTTCGGCCCTGACCACCGCGGTGGCCGACGTGGTCTCCGCGGCCCGCAGCAAGGGCGAGGTCGCCACCCTGGTGATGTACGCGATCCCGCTGCGCGACTGCGGCGGCTACTCCGAGGGCGGCGCCAAGTCCGCCAGCGCGTACCGCTCCTGGATCAAGGCCTTCCGTGCCGGACTGGTGAAGGGCGGAGTCGCCAGCGGCCCCGGCGTCTCGGTGATCGTCGAGCCCGATGCTCTGGCCCTACTGGGCAATCTGCCCGAGAACCGACGGACCGAGCGAATGGACCTGATCCGGACCGCCGTCCGCAATCTGGCTTGGACGCCCAAGACGTCGGCCTACATCGACGCCGGCACCCACGGCTGGGTCTCGACCTCGACCATGATCAGCAGGCTGTCCAAGTCCGGCCTCGGCATGGCGCGCGGCTTCTCTCTCGACGTTGCGAATTTCAACGCCGAGAAGGGCGAGGAGAGTTACGGCAACCAGATGATCGGACGGTTGGGCTGGAAGCACTACGTCGTCGACACCAGCCGCAACGGCAACGGCGCCAACGGCGAATCCTGCAACCCCTCCGGCCGCGCGCTCGGCCATAAGCCGGTGGCCGACCCGAAGGGCAAGACCGGCAGCATCGACGCCTACGTGTGGGTCAAGCCGCCGGGCGAGTCCGACGGCTCCTGCGCCAAGGGCGATCCGGCCGCCGGCGAGTTCTTCCCGTCCTATGCCAACGAGCTCGCCGTCAACGCCGGCTGGTACGTGGCGTGATCAACGGGGAACACTGGGAACCGAACCGCTGACAACCATGAGGATCGGAGGCCATCGTCGCGAAGCGTTGGATCGTTCTGTCGTCGATCACCGCAATGGTGGTGATCGCGGTGATCGCTGCTGCCGTCATCGTGACGCATCGCGGGGACGCGTCCGCCCGTCCGGAGGTGTCGGTCTCGCGCTGCAAGCAGCAGGCCGACCGGATGGGCAAACCGTGGAGCTTCCCCGAGAAGCCGAGCGGTGCGGTACCGGTATCCCCCTTCCGGAATGCCGGCATGTATGTCCCGCAGTACGGTGCCGCGCAGTCGGCGGCCGCCGCCGCCCAGAAGGCGGGGAACACCGGTGAGGCCGAACGGCTGCGCAAGATCGCGGCTCAGCCGACGGCGACCTGGTTCGCCGATTCCTCGACCACCGGGCAGGCCCTCACCGACCAGGTCGCGACGGCCGTCAAACAGGCGAGGGAACGCCAGCAGGTCACCACGCTGGTCGCGTACGACATCCCGTTGCGCGACTGTGGTGGGTACTCGGCAGGCGGTGCACCGTCAGGGGAGGCGTACGTCGCTTGGATCAAGGCGTTCGTGGCGGGGCTGGAGCAGGGTGGCGCCGCCGACGGTCCGGGGGTCGCGGTGATCCTGGAGCCCGATGCGCTCGGGCTGCTGGACAATCTGCCGGCCAGCCGGCGGGGCGAACGCCTTGACCTGTTGCGGGCGGCCACCACCTGGCTGTCGGCCGTCCACGGGACCGCCGTCTATCTGGACGCCGGAACGGTTGACTGGCTGCCACCCCAGGAGGCCGCCAAGCGGCTCTCCGAGGCGGGGGTGGCGCACGCGCGCGGCTTCTCCCTCAACGTGTCGAATTTCTTCAAGGCCGACGACGTCGCCAACTACGGCCGGCAGATCTCGTCGCGGGTCGGCTGGAAGAGTTTCGTGATCGACACCGGTCGCAGCGGCAACGGGCCGGCGACCGGTGGTGGCGACGAGAACTGGTGCAACCCGCAGGGTCGCGCGCTCGGACCGACACCGCGCGCCGCGCCGGGCCCGAACATCGACGCCTATCTGTGGATCAAACCGCCGGGGGAGTCCGACGGCGACTGTGGTCGAAACGAACCGCAGGCCGGACAGTTCTGGCCCCAGTACGCCGATCAGCTCGCCCGCAACGCGGGTTGGTAACACCTCTTTGTCAGCAGGTTCGAAAAGGAGCCCCTCATGAACTCGTCAGCCGACGCCCTCAGTCCGGTGGCGACCGCGGTGGCAGCGCGACCGGCCCAGGAACAGCGGCTCACGGCGGTCCGGATCCCGCTCCGCGACCGGGCCTGGATGCCTTTCCACACCGTACGGGCGATCGGGCCGGTCCGGACACCGTCGACCGCCCGGGTGCGGGAATTGTTGATCAAGCTCTGGCAGACCGCTCCGCGGCATCCGCTGGTGTGCCGGATGGACGAACGGACCGCCGTACGGCGTCCGGTCCCGGCCGACCAGCTTGACGGCTACCTGGGGGCGGTGATCGTCCCGGCCCCGGCCGGTGCCGACGCCGTGGAACTGGCTCGGTTGCTGCAGGCCAGGCCGCTGGACGGATTGCCGTTCATGATCGCGATCAGCGACCGGGCGGCGGCGATGCGCTCGGCGCATGTGATCGGTGACACCGCGACGGCCAATCCGTGGTTCTTCGGGCTGTTGCGCGCGGGTGATCCCGACCGGGCGCTCGACCTGATCACCAGCGGCCGCACGACCCGCTTTCCGTTGGCTGCGGCATTGATCAACCAGTTCGGCCGGAATCCGCGGCGGGCGATCAGGGCTTTCCGCCGGGCACTGCCGCTGGGACCTGCGACAGGGGCGGCGGAAACTCCTGTTGCCGCGACCGTCGGGACGCCGGAGTTGATCACCCGGACCGCGACGCCGGACGTCGAGGCCGCCCTGCGGACCTGGCGTGCTGATCATGCTCCCAAAGCTTCGGTCGCGGCACTCTGGATGGCGGCCTCGGTCCGGGCCCTGCGGCTGCACGGCATCGACACCGGTGACGGCGTTTTCACCATGATGAACTGCCGGCGTTATCTGCCCGAGGGTGCGGCCGTGCAGGGCAACTTCGCGGTCGGACCGTATCTGCTCCCCGATGATCTTGCCGATCCCAACGCGCTCGGCGCCGAACTGGCCGGCGCGGCTGCCGACGGCGTACCGCTGGTGCTGCTGACGGCGATCGCCGCGCGCTCGGTGCTGCGGCGCGGACGCCCGGCACAGATGCCGACGATGGCGTCACCGGGCTCGGCACCGAAGATCAATCTCAGCTATTTCGGCGGCATCTCTGCCGACGACGTGGACTTCGTGGAACCGGGTGATCTTGACGGCCAGCGTCACGGTCAATACGTGGTCGCGGCCGAGCCGGCCGGTCCCAACGCGGTCACCTACGTCTTCGCCCGGAGTCCGTACGGGATGCATCTCAGCGCGACCGCGCACCGCGAGTACACCGACGTCGTAGCACTGGATGGTGCGTTGCAGTCGGTGGCGACGGACCCGGTCGGCCTGCTGGACGGCATGGTCTGAGGCTGCCATGGCAGGCTGGTGATCATGACGGCGGTGATCATCGAGCGGGCCGATTTCTCGGATCCCGGGCTGGCGACCTTCCTGCAAGCCCATCTCGATGATCTTGAACCGACCAGCCCGCCGGAGAGCCGGCACGCACTGGACCTGATCGCGCTGCAGGCACCCGGCGTACGACTCTGGGTGGCCCGGAGCGAGGACGGCACCATCGTCGGCACCGTCGGCCTGGCGGCGCTGGAAGTCGATCATGAAGAGTTGAAGAGCATGCGGACCGATCCGGGATTCCGTGGCCGGGGCATCGGACGGCGGCTGGTCTCGGTGATTATCGGCGACGCCAACAGCCGCGGTGTCGGCAGGATCTCGCTGGAGACCGGAAGTGGAGAGTTCTTCGCGCCCGCTCGTGCGCTCTATGCCAGCATCGGGTTCGTCGAGTGCGCACCCTTCGGCAACTATCGCCACGATCCGTACAGCACGTTCATGACGCTGGTCGTTTCGTGACATTGGATGTTGCCTGAGACGGATACCCAGAAGTGGGCCCACGCGGTGAGGGGCTGGCGGCGGCGGACACAGCCGCCATCCCCTCACCGGACCGGACCACATGGCTGCGTGACGATCCCCCGTGGCGTCACGACTCCATGTAGTCCGGTGGGGCACTATGAACCGGCGCTGGCCTCCCCCAAAGCGGGCACCGATCATCCCCCCGTTCGCGCCCATTCGGCGATGAGCACGACATAAGACTCTCGCACCGGAGTATCTGCGTCGTCAACCTTCGGCATCATCTTCGCGTACTACGCCAGGATGACAGGGGACCACCGGCAGCCATACCCACGGTATTTCTGGCTCGGACTGATGCGTAACCATCCGATCAGCGCAATGATCATCGCATGCAGATTGGTTCAGAGGTCGCCATCCACGCCCGGGGCGACGGTGGCAGTGTCGGCGAGGCCGTCGGCACGGGCAAGATCATCCATCCTCAGGTCGTCCAGGTCGCGCCGCCGCTCGACGCGGAGCTGTCCCGGGTCGCCCGGCAGGCCGGCGAGTTCGTGATCGTGACCCCGGAAGGCAACCACGAGGTCTTCCGGATCCGGCCGGGTCTGGTCGGCTACGACGAGGCGGTCGAGATCGCGTCCCGCGAGCAGCCGGGTGCCGAGTTCGTCGAGACACAGACCGGCATCGTTGCTTTCGAGATCAAAGAGACTCTGGGCGAGGATGACGGGCCGGTCGGCGGGGACCCGTGGATCTGTCGGGTCATCTGCCTCGACTTCTGCAAGTCGTGTTGACGTGTCCGTCGCCCATCTAGGTCGAGCCGGACCGGCTCGACCCGTCCGTCCAGCACTGCAGTCAGGGCTGGACGTTCTCCTGGCAGCGGCAGCAGGGGCCTTTGATCTGACGACATATCTCAATGCCAGCTCCGCCGGCTTGCGGCATGGCGCCGGTCTCCTTCCGGTGCCAGTCGGCGTCGCGTTGATCCTGATCGGTGCGGCCGCTCTGGTGGTGCGCCGTCGGTGGCCGACACTGACCTTCGTCATTGCGTGGTGTGTGGGCTTCAGCGCAGTCTTCGCGCCCGATATGCAGCCGGTGGGCATCCTTTTCGTGGCCTTGTACGGGGTAGCTGTCGCAGCGCACCGGTACGGTGCGGTGCTCGCGCTTGTGGCGACCTTGGGAGTTCTGGGAGTTTCGGTCGTCAACAGCAGCCCAGTCGGCACGACGCATTGGGGCAGCTGGGTAATCGCAGTCGTCGTTTCTGACGTGGTGCTTCCTGTGGCCGTTTGGTCCTTCGGCCGCTTTCGCTACCGTTCGCTGGCCCGGATCCGTGACCTGCGTCGGGAGCATGATCAGGCGCTCGAGATCGCCCGCCGCGACGAGCGGCTGATGCTCAGCCACGAGCTGCACGACATCGTCTCCCACACGGTCAACGTGATGACCCTGCAGGCGGCCGGCGCCCGGGCGATCATGGATCTGGATCCGTCCAAGGTCGGGCCGAGCCTGGAGATCATCGAGCGCGCCGGCGTCCAGGCGATGAACGAGCTGCAGCGGCTGCTCGGCGTGCTCCGCGCCGACGGCACGGACCAGACCACCGCGACCCAGCCGCAGCTTTCTGATCTTCCGCAGCTGCTGGAGACCGCGCGGTCGTCCGGACAGACGGTCGAGTTGGCGATCAACGGTTCGCCGGGTGAGCTCGACCCGAGCGTGGAGCTGGCCTGCTACCGGATCGTCCAAGAGGCGTTGACCAACGCCCGCAAGTATGCGGGGACCAGTGCCCAGGTAGCGGTCGGGATGGAGTGGATCCCACCGCAGCTGGTGCTGACCGTCCGCAATGCCGCGGGGGCGGCCTCCGACCAGGCGGTGCTGTCCACCGGCAACGGCCTGGCCGGCCTGTCCGAACGGGTCCGGCTGGTCGGGGGCCGACTGGAGACAGAGGAACTTTCGACCGGCGGATTCGTGGTCCGTGCCACGCTCCCCGTCGCGTCGATGCGTACGGCTGTCGTCGAGGCAGTCTCGACCCAGGGGTAAAAATCCTCCCTTGCGGTATCCAGCGTCGAGACCCGGCACTATCATCGTCCCCGGACGTGATCACCGTCCGGTGCGACGGCTGGAGAAAGGGGCGCGACAGGAGTGTCCATCTCTGTCGTGGTTGCCGATGATCAAGAGTTGATCCGGGCCGGAATCGTGATGCTGCTGGCAGCCCAGCCGGACATCACCGTGCTGGGCGAAGCGGCCGATGGCAACCAGGTCCTGGCACTGGTCGCCGAGCATTCACCCGACGTCGTGTTGATGGATCTGCGGATGCCCGGCCTGGACGGCATCGAGGCCACCCGGCGGATCACGACCGACCCGGCTGATCCCGATCGCCCGACCAAGGTGCTGGTGCTCACCACCTTCGGTGACGACGAATCCGTCTATCCAGCACTGCGCGCCGGAGCCCAGGGCTATCTGCTCAAGCATGCGGCGCCGCAGGACCTGCCGTCGGCCATCCGCCGGGTGGCGGCAGGCGAGGCCTGGCTCGATCCGTCGATTGCCGGCGGCGTCATCGAGCGGCTCTCACAGGTCCCCGATCACGGGGTCGGTGCCGCCGAACTGCGCAGCCTGTTGACGCCGCGCGAACTCGAGGTGCTGGCCCTGATCGCCCAAGGCCTGTCCAACCGGCAGATCTGCGAGAAGCTGGTCGTCAGCGAGGCAACGGTGAAGACCCACGTCGCGCGGGTGATCATGAAAACCGGCTCGCGTGACCGGGCGCAGGTGGTGGCCCTGGCCTACCAGTCCGGCCTGATCCGCGTCAGCTGAGCCTGGCCGCGCCCGGCTCAGGCGACGCGTTCACCTGCGTGGGCCTCTTCGAAGGCCCGATGGATCGCGTCCGGGATCTTGCCCCGCGCCGAGACCCGCAGGCCGTTGGCCAGCGCCCAGGTCCTGATCGCTTGCGCATGCGCGCGGTCGACGCGGGACATCGCCCGATGCGGTTGACCGTTGGCCTGTCGATTGACTTGGCGACGACGTTGCCGCCGCGACTGCGGCACAACCCTGGCATGTTCCCGCCACGGACGCAGACACTCGCGGAGCTGGTCCGCATGCTCGTCGGACAGATCGATCTCGTAGTTCAGGCCATCCAGAGCGAAATACACCGTCTCGTCTGCAGCGCTGTGACCATCAAGATCATCTACCAAAACGGCAGTGACCCGGTGAGCCATTTGTTTCCTCCCCCGAGAGGAGGCAGCCCGTACGTACCTGCCCCCTTCGGACAGTTCTCCCCGACGGAACCGTCCGCATCACATCGTAGTTTCCTGAGTGCTCCCTTGTGCGGAATTCGGAGGATTTCTACCTTCAGCGCCGAGTGACGACCGGGGTCAGATCGGGATCGGTGTCGAGCTCGTCGAAGGGATAGACCCCCGGCTCGAGGTGGGTGTGCGGCAGCCGCAGCAGGTCTTGATCAACTCCACCCGGGGTCAGCCCGAGCTTCCAGCCGGCAGCGGCCTCGTACAGCTGCGGCTCGAGATAGCCGATCTTGACCAGCACGATGTCGGCCTGCAGCGGATCGAGTCCGAGCGCGGTGAAGTCGGTGATCCGATGGAAGGGCTTGCGGCGCTGGGTGACGATCTCGTAGACCGAACCCGAGCGCAGCACGACCTGGGTGCCGGCGGTCGGATCGCCCTCGGTGATCGAGAACACCTCAGCCTTCATCGGTACCGGCCCGCGTGGCCCGCCGTCGACGTGGCCGCCGACCTCGACCTCGACCGTGCCGCCGACGCCGGCGGCGACCGCAGCGTCGACCGCGACCGGATCGAAGATCGATGCATGGATGACGGTGTGGTCGGTACCGGCGAATTCCGGCCGCTGCAACAGCTCGCCCAACGTCCAGGACACGTCACCGGTGCCGCCCGCGGTCGGATTGTCACCGGAATCGGAGATGAAGTACGGCCGCGGCGCACCCTCGGCCAGGGCGGCGTCGAGTGCCTGGTCCAACGGCAGTGCGTCGGCGACGAAGACGAAGTCCTTGCGGGCGTCCCAGTAGAGCTTGGCCAGCCGCTGGGCCTCGCGGGCTATCACCCCTTGATCATCACCGGTGACGACCACGGCGCACTGGTTGCGCGGCTCGTCCGCCCACGCGTAGCCGACCCAGATCGCCGCGTCCAGGACGCCGTCCATCGCCTCGGTCACCGGTACCTGGGCGTAGATGCTCTGGGCCGGTTCCAGTCGGGTGCTGGTCTTCTCGCCGGGCAGCAGCACCGGGACGGGGCGCCAGGCCTTGTACGGCCGCCGGGCCTGCACATCGGATCCGGTGCTGGCCCGGAACCGGCTGAGCAGGTTGTAGACGGCGCGTTCCTTGGTGTTCATGGCGTCCTCGTGCGGCGCCATCCGGTAGCAGGTGATCAGATCGGTGGCGTCCAGCAAGGCGCGGGACACATTGCCGTGCAGGTCCATCGAGGTGGTCATCAGGGTGTCCGGGCCGAGCGCCTCCCGGAGCGCGGTCGCAAGATCACCTTCGGCGTCGGTCCGGCCGATCACGCTCATGGCACCGTGGATGTCGAAGTAGAAGCCGTCGAACGGGCCGTCGGCCGCGATCGACTCCCGGACCGCGGTGATCAACTCGTTCTTCACCCAGTCGAAGAAGTCCGGATCCACCGCACCCCCAGGCAGCGACCGGGCGTGCACCAGCGGCACCCAGGTCGCGGCCTCGAGGATGTCGTCCCGGCGTCCGGTGAAGAACGGGTAGTAGCCGAGCAGCTCTTCTCCACGGCGGACCGCGAATGCCTCCCGCCCGCTGATGTGCGGTGAATAGGTGCTGGCCTCGATCGACATGCCGCCGATGCCGATCCTGGGCTTTTCGATGCCGCCGGCTTCGACGGCGGGCAACGGTCCGCACCAGATCTGCGAGGCGAGAGGAGTTTCGGACACGGGCACGCCTTTCCCAGGACGGGTTGGATCGACAGGTTGCTGGGTTCAAGATCACCGGTGATCGTGATGGCTGGATTCTGTCATCGGCCTCGGCCGGCCGCGGGCCCGGGGTGCTTCCGGGCCCGCGGCCTGGCGGGCCCGGCGCTGTCGAGGACGATCTTGATCGATTCACCCGTCTCGGTCCCGGGCCGGCCGGCGATTTCGCTGCCGCGCGCGATCGCGACGGGGCGGGACCGGTGGCGTACGGGGGGCCCTGCCTTGTCGCCGCCCTTGTCGAGCACGCCGACCTCGGTCCAGGCCGCGGTGATCGTGGCCGCGATCTTCGGCTCGTCGGGATAGAGCTTGGTCGCGGCGTTGACGGTCGCCTTCGCGAAGCCGGCGAAGTCGGTGTGTGCCGTGACTTCGCCGCCGGTGAGCGCCTGATACCAGATCGGCCCGGCCTGCTCCCAGCTGTGGCCGCCGAGCTTGGTCGCGGCCAGCTGGAACGCCTTGTTGGGGATCCCGGAGTTGATGTGCACGCCGCCGTTGTCATCGGTGGTCTGGACGTAGTCGGACATCGAGCCGACCTGAGGGTCCTTGCCCAGCCGCGGGTCGTCGTACGCACTACCCGGGTCCTTCATCGATCGCAGGCCCTTGGCCTTGATACCCTCGACGAAGATGCCCTTGCCGATCAACCAATCGGCCTTGGCCGCGGTCTGCTTCTTCACCCGTTGGGTGCAGATCGCGGCGAAGACGTCGGAGACACTTTCGTTGAGCGCGCCCGACTGGCCGTCATAGGACAGGCCGGCGGTGTCCTGGGTGACGCCGTGGGTGAATTCGTGGGCCATCACGTCCATGGGCTTGGTGAAACGCTCGAAGACCTCGCCGTCCCCGTCGCCGAAGACCAATTGCTTGCCGTCCCAGAAGGCGTTGTCGTAGTCATTTCCGTAGTGCACCGTCACGGTGACTCCGGAGCCGTGGCCGTCGACGGACTGGCGCTCGAAGACCTCGGCGTACAGGTCCCAGATCTGGGCCGAGGACTTCCAGGCCTCATCGACCGCCGGATCCTCCGTCGCCGGATCGCCGGCTTTGCGTGCCGCCTTGCCGGGCAACGTCTCGCTGTTGGCGGCATCGTCGATGGTGCGCTGGGCATCCGGCGACTTGGGTTCCGTACTGGATTTCGTGCGAGATGTGGTACGGGCTTTCGTGCCCGTCTTGCCGGTCCTGCGACGTGACCGGCTCTCGCGGAGCTGCTCGTCGAGCAGCAGGGTCCGCTCGCCGGGGTGCGGTGAGCGGTCCGACGTCTCGACGACGCGTTGCAACAGGTAGGACGGAATGATCGAGCACACCGCCGGGGACGGTGTGCTCGATGACGTGGCTGAGTGCTTGCTGGATGGCATGATGAAGACCCCCTATGGACCGGCCGGATCGGACGATCGAGGCTAATTCCGATCAGGGGTGGGGTCGCCGGATTCATCCACAGGCACCCGCTCCGGGCGCCACCGATGGGCCGGAAGAGGCCAACGAAGCCGACTTGTCCACAACCGGAAATGTCCGGTTGCGGACGGCTCAGCGGTACTTGCGCAGTACCGGCGGCAACTAATGTTGTGTCTGCACCGCAGCGCTTGGATCTCCGGCCCACGACGGGTCTGAGGACCTGCCGAGGGTCGAGGTTGACCTCAGCGTTGGAGCTCCGACGTGGGCGGCGCGCTCAGCCCTCGACCGACGAGGCCGTGTGAGCAGTGATGAACCCGACGCACCACTGCTCGCTTGGCAGATCGCTCAGCGATTCCCCCCGGGAGCGATCTGAACGGCCACCCCGTCGTTTGGGTGAATCGGTGATGACCCCCACCGACCACCTCGAGAGTTGGCCGGGCTTTGGACATGGACCCGGTCCGCTGAGTGCGCCGCCGCGCTAGGAATTCGGACTCCCGTGGCGAGCTGGGATCAGACCTATCTTTACGGATTCGTGATTACGCCTGCGGTGATTGATAAGGTGCTGCTGCGGGTATCTTTTGCCGTGAGATCGGCAAGCCCGTAGTCCGGCCGTGGTTTGAACAGTCGGCGCTGTTCGGGTGATCTGCCGGGCGCGATATCAGCAGTGCGGGGCGATGCCGGCTGTCCAATAGTGGACATGTCCGGTTCGGGACGGCCCGTGACGGCGTGCGCAGCACGTACGTTCTCAGTAAAGTCGAATCATCCGTAGCCGGAAGGTCGGGTCCTCCCCTCGACCACAACGGGCCGGTACGGAGGAAGGAATCATGTCCAAAGTATCAGTACGACGGTTCATCGCTCGGGGTGCCGTCATCGCTGCGGTTGCAGCAGCAGGTTTCGGAATCAGCATGGCCCCGGCCCACGCGGCGGACGTCAACGGCCTGGGTGCTCATCGCGCAGGCGATGTCAACGGGCTCGGCGTGCATCGCGCCGGCGATGTCAACGGTCTGGCGGTCAACGGGCTGTCGATCTACCTCCCCGGTGGCGTCAACGGTCTCGGTGTGAACGGCCTGGCCGTCAATGGTCTCGACGTCAATGGTCTCGACGTCAATGGTCTCGACGTCAATGGTCTCGACGTCAATGGGCTGGGTGTCAATGGTCTGGGTGTCAATGGTCTGGGTGTCAACGGCCTTACCGTGCATCGCGCAGGTGGCGTCAACGGCCTGGGCGTCAACGGTCTCTGACCTTCACAGAGTGAACCGCCGGGTCGTGCGTCGCGACCCGGCGGTTTGTCATTCCCTTCCCCAGACCGGCTGACGCCCCAAGAACAGCTGACGAGCTAGAAAAGCTGTCGGTTGTCCCGGCGGAATGCCTGGGTCCGTGCGAGGGCGGCACCCAGCTGGAGCCGGGTGCGGACGTCCAGTTCGTCCATCAACTCCGCGATCCAGCGACGGACGGATCGTTCGGTGACCCCGAACTGACCGGCGATGGCCGAATCCGTCGCGCCACTCATCAGCAGCGACACGAGCGCGTCCCGGCGGGGATCCTGCTGCAGCTCTCCGGTGTCGGTGGGCCGGATCGCGACCGATCGCTCCCAGACCGCCTCGAACAGTGATACCAGCGCCTCAACGACCACCGGGTGGCGTACGACGGTGACACGGACCTCCTGGCCCGGGTTGTACGACTGCGGAGCCGGCAGTACGGCCGCCTTGCGATCGATCAGGATCAGCTTCATCGGCACGTCGCCGAGCTTGGCCTGCTCACCGTGCCGCAGGAACAAGGTCAACTCGCTGAGCCGCTCCATGTCGAATCCGGGATGGTAGACGGCCCGCACCGAGACGCCACGGGTCAGCGCCTGGTATTCGGGGGAGTTCTCCTCCAGATAGGCGACCGTCGGCTGGTGGGTGTTGACGTACGGCGGCCGGTCGAAGGCCGCGATCTCGGTCTGCGAATGGTGGCAGAGGTCGGCCATCGCCTTGCTTGCCGCTTCCCGGCCGATCAGCACCTCGATGCCGATCGACGGGGCGACGCTCTCCCACATGTGCAGGCTCATCGCCTCCGCCGCCCGGACCGCGGCGTCGATCTCAGCGACCCGGCGATCACGGATCCCCTTGGCCGCCTCCGCCAACGGCAATGCGCGCACCCGTCCAGGTGACGGCTCGATCACCAGACCCAGTTCCTGGAGTTCGCCGAGCAGCGCTTCGGGGTCCTCGGAGCCGTTGCGCGGCAGCTCGTCCAGCGCGACATCCTCCTGACGCGCGATCTGGACGTACAGCGACTCAGCTTCCGTGCTGACCCCAAGAGCTTGAAGCATTGCCACCCTCCCGGCCGAGCATCCCTGCCATGCTCGGTCCTGCGAATCCAGGTCTGTATCCGGCTCGCGCTCGGCAGCTTAGTGCAGATCAACGAGGCGCTGATCAAGATCGGACCGGAGCACGCGCGGCTTCTCGTCAAGGCGGGGCCCGGTAGCCCGCAGCGAGTCCGGATGGGAGGATATCTGGGCCGGACTACGAGGTCCGTCGGTACTACAGCATGCTGAGGAGTCGAGATGTCTGAACTCGCCCAGATCGGTGTCACCGGCCTGGCAGTGATGGGCCGGAACCTGGCCCGGAACTTCGCCCGCAACGGCTACCGGGTCGCATTGCACAACCGGACCTACGCGCGCACCGAGTCGCTGATTGCCGAACACGGCAGCGAGGGTGACTTCGTCGCGAGCGAGTCCCTGGAGGACTTCGTCGCGTCGCTGGAACGGCCGCGGCGGATCGTGATCATGGTCCAGGCCGGTCCCGGAACCGATGCGGTGATCGACCAGCTGGTGCCGCTGCTCGAGCCTGACGACATCGTCATCGACGCCGGCAACTCGCACTTCCCGGACACCATCCGCCGGGAGAAGGCGCTGGCCGAGCACGATCTGCACTTCGTCGGGATGGGTGTCTCCGGTGGCGAGGAAGGTGCGCTCAACGGCCCGTCGATCATGCCCGGTGGTTCGCCGAAGTCGTACGAATCGCTCGGGCCGATGCTGGAGAAGATCTCCGCCCATGTCGACGGCGTTCCGTGCTGCACCTACGTCGGCTCCGACGGCGCCGGGCACTTCGTCAAGATGGTGCACAACGGCATCGAGTACGCCGACATGCAGCTGATCGCCGAGGCGTACGACCTGCTGCGGATCGGCCTGGGGGCTTCGGCCGGCGAGCTCGCGGAGATCTTCAAGGAGTGGAACTCCGGCGACCTGGAGTCGTTCCTGATCGAGATCACCGCCGAGGTGCTCGGCCACGTCGACGCCGAGACCGGCAAGCCGTTCGTCGACATCATCCTGGACCGCGCCGAGCAGAAGGGCACCGGCCGCTGGACCGTGCAGAACGCTCTTGACCTCGGGGTGCCGATCACCGGTATCGCCGAGGCGACCTTCGAGCGGTCGCTGTCAGCGTCGACACCGCAGCGGGAGGCCGCGCGGCAGAAGCTCGAGGGCAAGGCCGCCACCTGGGAGGTCACCGACCGGGACGAATTCATCAACGACGTCCGGCAGGCCCTGTACGCGTCCAAGGTGGTCGCCTACTCCCAGGGCTTCGACCAGATCGCGGCCGCCAGCAAGGAGTACGGCTGGGACATCGACCGCGGCGCGATGGCGCGGATCTGGCGCGGCGGCTGCATCATCCGGGCCCGATTCCTGAATCGGATCACCGAGGCCTACGAGCGGGATCCGGAGCTGCCGCTGCTGCTGGCCGACGACTACTTCGCCGACGCGGTCAACTCCGGTGTCGAGTCCTGGCGGCGGATCGTCGCCGGCGCGGCGACCAATGGGGTCTCGGTGCCCGCCTTCTCCAGCTCGCTGTCCTACTACGACGGCATCCGCGCCGAGCGGCTGCCGGCGGCGCTGGTCCAGGCGCAGCGGGACTTCTTCGGCGCGCACACCTATCGACGCGTCGACAAGGAGGGCACCTTCCACACCGAGTGGAGCCGGGATCGTTCGGAAACCCAGCAGTGACCACTGCGCCGCTGCCGGACAAGACGGCGGTGGTGGTGATGGGGGTCTCCGGATCCGGCAAGACGACCATCGCCGGCATCCTGTCCCGCCGCCTCGGGTGGCCGGAGGCCGAGGCCGACGACTTCCATCCGGCGGCCAACGTCGCCAAGATGCACGCCGGCACCCCGCTCACCGACGCCGACCGCCTGCCGTGGCTCGAGGCGCTCCGGGACTGGATCGACGCCGCGCCGGGCAGTGTGATCCTGACCTGCTCGGCGCTGCGGCGCAGTTACCGCGACGTGCTGCGGCAGGCGCATGCCCGGGTGGTCTTCGTGCACCTCGACGGTGATCATGAGGTGATCAGGAAGCGGATCACCGGACGCCGCGGACACTTCATGCCGGCGTCCCTGCTGGACTCGCAGTTCGCCACGCTGGAGGCGCTGCAGCCCGGCGAGGACGGCTGTGTAGTGGATGTCGGCGGCCGCCCGGACGTGATCGCCGACCAGGCGATGCACGAATTGCAGCTGGGAGGCTGAGGTGCCCGGGTCCGATCAAGAACGCAGGTCCGAACAACAGGCCGGGCTCGATCAGCAGGCCGGGCTCGATCAGCAGGCCGGGCTCGATCAGCAGGCCGGGCTCGATCAGCAGGCCGGGCTCGATCAGCTGGGTAGGCGGATGATCATCACCGGTGCGAGCGCCGGGATCGGTCTGGGCGCAGCGGCTGCACTCGCTGCGCGCGGTGCCGAGGTCGTGCTGGCAGTCCGCAATCCCGAGCGCGGCCGGGTTGCTGCCGAACGGATCCGTGCGACGGTGCCCGACGCCCGGCTCGAGCTGGCTGATCTTGATCTTGCCGAGCTGGCCTCGGTCCGCCGGTTCGCCGGTGATCAGCTGTCCCGCGGGCCGGTACATGTCTTGATCAACAACGCCGGGATCTCGATGCTGCCGAAGCGGACGATCACCGCCGACGGTTTCGAATTGCAGGCAGCGACCAACGTGCTGGGACATTTCGTCCTGACCGCCTTGCTGATGCCGGCGCTGCACGCAGCCGGCGATGCGCGGGTGGTCTCGGTGAGCAGCCTGGCCGCACGGGCGTTGCCGTCGGTCGACTATCACTTCAACGAGCGCGGTTGGTATCAGCCGGGGATCGCGTACGCGCAGAGCAAGCTGGCCTGCGGGATCTTCGCCCTCGAGCTGGACCGCCGGCTCCAGGTGGCCGGGCACCGGGTGATCTCGCTGCTGACCCACCCCGGTTGGGCAGCGACCGAGCTCTTCGCCCACCAGACCGATCCGATCAACCGGGCGATCAACTTCTTCACCGGTGCGCTGGCCACACCGGCGGACCAGGGTGCCGATTGCGAGGTCTACGCGGCCACCGCGCCGGAACTGACCGGCGGGGAGTACATCGGACCGCGATGGGTGTCCCGTGGCGAGCCCTGGATCATCCGACCGCGGGCGCTGATGGCCGATCCGCAGGTCGGCAGCCGCTGGTGGCAGGCGGCGGAGCAGCGTACCGGCGTCAAGTTCGATCTTCAGGTCTGATCGTCAGGTCTGATCGTCAGGTCTGATCGTCAGGTCTGATCAGGACCCGGTCCCGGCTGAGCGTGGCCAGGTCCTCGGGGACGTCCACGTCGGCGGTCAGCGCCGCGGGCAACCGGAGGCGTACGACCCCGGTTGCGGCATCAAGATCATCCAGCAGGCTGCGGGCGCGCAGGTTGTGTGTACCGGAGCGTTGGGCCAGCATCCGCAGGGCCGGACCGCGAGCGGCCAGTTGCAGGGGCTGATCGACTCCGGTGGCATCGACACCGATCACCGCACCGATCCCGGCAAGGGAGTCGATCAAGGTCGCGGCCAGTTCTTGCGCGGCGGCACTGCCGTAGGGCGCGTCTCCCGGCATCGTGGCGATCATGGACGCCCCGGCGTCCCGTGCTGCCCGGGCGCCGGCGACCAGACCGGCGCCGGGTCCGCCGCCCGGCGGGTCCTCACGGACGAACAGCGCCGCCCGGGGCAGTGCACGGTGCGGCCCGACGATGATCAACAACCAGTCGTCGGGAAGACCCCGGACAGCATGCTGCAGCAGCGGCACGCCGGCGAGCGGGGCGTCGAGTTTGTCCGAGCCGAAGCGCTGCGACGTGCCGCCGGCCAAGACGATGGCGGCGGTCGTCACAGACCGCTGAGGAAGTCGTTGTCGTCGTCGGGTGCTTTCGGCCGGGCGGTGTAGGAATTCTCGCGACGGGACTGGGACGAGGGACGGCCCAGGAACAACCAGCCGGCCGCGCCCAGAATCGGGAGCAGGATGATGGCGGTCGCCCAACCCCAGCGGGGCATCCGGCGAACGGCGTACGTCGGGGCCTGCGCCACCTCGACGAGGGTGTAGATGGCGAGCAGAATCGCCAAGGCCACTGGCAGAAACCGACCCATGCGGCCAGGATAACCCGCTCGGCATGCCGTCGGCCGGTCTCTGAGAGCGGGGCCTGAGAACCCTATGCTGGCCGGTATGCCTGACGCCGTGTGCCCCGACCGTCCCGATCCGGCGAGCCCGCGGGGCAACCATCCGTCGATGGCCGAGCTGAGGGCGGTGTCCCAGCCGCCCACCGTGCTGGGGCGTCGCAACTCCGAGCACTGGGCGGGTGCGCTGTATCTACGGAAGGGCTCGATCTACATCACCCGGCTGCTGCTGCCGACCGGCATCAGCGCCAACGCGGTGACCTGGTGGATCGCGATCATCGGTGTCGGCGCGGCGGCCGTGCTGCTGCTGCCGGGGTGGTGGCCGTTCCTGGTCGCGGCGGCCCTGGTCCAGTTCAGCATCATGATCGACTGCACCGATGGAGAGATCGCCCGCTGGCGCGGGCAGTCCTCGGCTGCGGGCGTCTACATCGACCGGATCTGTCACTACGTCGTCGAGGCTGCCTTGCCGATCGGTTTCGGACTGCACCTGGACGGCGGTCCGGCGCATGCGGCGGGCTGGACGATCCTCGGCATGGCGACTGCGATCCTGGTCCTGCTGAAGAAGGCGTTCGGCGATCTGGTGCATGTGGCGCGGACCTATTCCGGTTGGCCGAAGCTCTCCGAGGACGGCGAGATCGCCGCGCCCCGGTCCAACGGGCTGCGGTCGCTGCGCGGGCTGCTGCGCTTCTTCCCGTTCTTCCGGGCCTTCGGGGCGATCGAATACTCGCTGATCCTTTTCGTGCTCGCCACCGTCGACCTGCTGCATCCGCTGGGACACGAAGGGCTGTTGCGGATCTGGGCGATTGTCAGCCTGCCACTGGCGGCGCTGACCGCCTTCGGCTACCTGGTCGCCATCCTGGCCTCGAGCCGACTGCGACCGCAGGCGCCCGAGCCCGCACCCCGACCCGCTGCACCGGAAGCGGATCCCACCGCCTCGGCGGAGTAGCCCGGGGTCGCCCCGATCCCGTACGCGGCCTGTGCGTCTGGCATTACGGGGCATGAAACGCACGGCGACGGCCGACAACGAAGGCTCCGGCGGCCGCGGATGCGGCGGGACTGACCGCGCTCAGATGATCGGCGGCTGACCCAGCCGGGCCAGCTTGGCGACTGTCTTCCAGCGCATCGGCTCGCGCAGCCCCGGGGACGTACGCCAGCCCTCGTTCCACCCGGAGACCCAGGACTTGACCGACTCCCAGTCGCCGGAATTGCGGGCCAGCGAGATGGCGGTCCAGATCCCGACGTAGACCGGGATCAGCGGCGCCGGCAGGTTGCGGCGCGCCACCCAGACCCGGTTCCGGGCATTGAGCCGAAGATAGTAGGCATGCCGTCCGGGCGGCAGCGCCGGATGGTGGACGGTCAGGCTCGCCTCGTACCAGGCATCCCAGCCGCGATCGCGCATCCGCCAGCAGACGTCGACGCCCTCGTGCCCGTGGAAGAAGTTGCCCGGGAAGCCGCCGACCTCCTCCCAGGCCTGCCGGCGATACAGCGAGACCCCCTCCGGGCAGGTGAAGGCGGGACCCGAATCCATCGGGTCACCGACATGGGCCCGGGGCACCCAGCGCCGCAGTGTGACACCCGATTCGTCGGACAGCCGGGGTGCCAGCAGCCCCAGCCGCGGCCACCGGTCGAAGATCACCATCGCCTTGCTGAGGAACTCCGGGTCGGGCAACCAGGCGTCGTCGTCGAGGAACATGAAGACCTCGCTGGACACCCGGCCGGCCGCGTAGTTGCGGCCACCGGGGGACCCGAGATTCTCCTCGAGTCCCTCACACCGGACGCCGTCCGGCAACCCCTCCGGCTGCCAGCCCATGCCGACGCAGAACACCTCGAACGAGCCGTACGTCTGGGCCAGGGCGCTGCGCAGGCACTTGTCCAATTCCTCGGGCCGGTCTCCCATCGACAGCACGATGATGCTGACCCGAGGCGTGTGCGACATGGAAGTTAACTGTACGGCCACCGGGCAGTCACCACCGATTCACGACCCGCGTCGGCGAGGCCGAGGATCAGGTATGACTCAGCCGATCGCGGCGCCGATGATCAAGCCGACGGCAAGCCCGATCGACGAGATCAGGCAGGCCAGCCCGGCGGCTTTCAGTGCCGGGATCAGGTCCCGGCCTACGGCCCCCCGTAGCACCGTCACCAGCTGCGGAACCAGGTAGCCGATCCCGACCAGGGCCAGCAGCGCCCACCAGCCGGCGACCGCCGCGGTGATGACGTACGCCACCGCGGCGCCGACCGCGAGCCCGGTGAAGAGGACCCGCGTCGCCGGTGCCCCGATCCGCGTCGCGAGGGTGCGCTTGCCGGCCACCCGGTCACCGGGGATGTCACGCAGGTTGTTGACCACCAGCACGGCCACCGCCAACAAACCGACCGCGATCGCCACCAGCAGGGTCGCCAGGTCGATCCGCCCCAACTGAACGACCGTCGTCCCGCAGACCGCGACCAGGCCGAAGAAGACGAAGACGAAGACCTCGCCCAGGCCGAGGTAGCCGTACGGGTGCTTGCCGCCGGTGTAGAACCAGGCCGCCAGGATCGAGGCGATCCCGGCCGGTATCAGCCACCACTGCCAGGACAGCACCAACAGCACCAGCCCGAGGATCCCGGCCAGGCCGAAACAGCCGAACGCCGCGCGTTTCACCAGGCCCGGCCGCGCGACGCCCGATCCGACCAGGCGCATCGGACCGACCCGGTCGGCATCGGTGCCCCGGATGCCGTCGGAGTAGTCGTTGGCGAAGTTGACCCCGATCTGCAGCGCGACACTGAGCACCAGTGCCAGCACTGCCGGGACGACCTTGAAGGAGCCGCCGGCGTAGGCCGTGGCGGAGCCGGCGATCACCGGGGCGATCGACAGCGGCAGCGTACGCGGCCGGGCACCGGCGACCCATTGCGACAGATTCGGCATCCCCGGCAGTCCCGGCATGGTCTGAGCCTCACTCATGCACCGCCCCTTTCCGCAGAGGAGTCACTTATTCCCTGATCTGTGCGGTGTGTCGCGGGTTCGAGGCCCCCTCGCCGCAGCGCCTCACGATCAATCTTGCCGCTGCTGGTCCGCGGCAACGTCGCCAGGACGACCACGTCCGGCAGTTCGTGGCGGGCCAGCCGGGTCGCCAGATAGCCGCGCAGCGCCTCAGTGTCCAGTTGCCCGGCCCAGCTCTCGGCGTATGCGACCGGGCGCGTACCCCATTCCGGATCAGGTACGCCGACTACCGCGATCTCGCCGTCCAGGCCCGGCCATCGCCGGGCGACCTGTTCGACCGCCGCGGTGTCGATCTTCAGTCCACCGGAGATGATCACGTCGTCGAAGCGGCCGAGGACCTGCAGCATACCGTCGGCGAGCACGCCACGGTCGTTGGTGCGGACCCGGCCGTCGAGCAGCGTCGCGGCGGTCAGCTCGGGATTGAGACGGTAACCGGAGAAGACCATCGGTCCACCGAGCAGGACCCGACCCTCGCGGGGTCCAGGAGTCTCCGGTTCGACGACACCCCGTACAGATGAGGGATTTTGCGACCCCTCGGCGGGTTGGAGGGTGACCGTGGCACCGGGCAACGGGACTCCGTCGTAGACGCAGCCGCCGCAGGTCTCGCTCATCCCGTAGGTGGTGACGACCGTGATTCCCGCCTGCCGGGACCGTTCCAGCAGGGCCGGGTCGGCGGGACCGCCGCCGAGCAGCACCACATCGACGCGGGCCAGTGCGGCACTCAGTACCGGATCGCGCAGGGCGCGCGTGAGCTGGGTGCCGACCACCGAGAGATAACTGCGCCCGTCACCGGCCTCCACCGACCGGGACAGACCGGACAGATCCCGGCCGACCTGGTGCACCGGCCGGCCGGCCGCCACCGCGCGGGCGACGACCATGAACCCCGCGACGTAGTGGGTGGGCAGCGCCAGCAGCCAGCGCCCCGGGCCGCCGAGACGCTCCTCGGTCGCGGACGCGGAGGCTCGGATCGCAGTCCGGGACAGCACGACGCCCTTGGGAACACCGGTCGAACCGGAGGTCGATACCACGACGGCGGCATCGTCCTCGGTGACCGGCAGCTGCGGCTGCAGCATGGCCATCACCTGCTCGGCGGCGGTCGGGTCGGCTGGCAGCGGAGCGATCGGCCGGCCGGCGGTCAGCGCGTCGGCAACCGCGTCCGCCACGGTGCCCAGGTCGGCATCCGCATCCAGCACCCGCAGCTGCTCCGCGCTACCGCTCACGATGCCTGCTCACCATGCCCACTCACATGCCCACTCACACTCACTGCAACAGTCTGCCCCGCGGTCCCGGCCGGGGCGAAAGCCGGCCTGTGGCAGCGGCGTACTCCTGGACTGGGCACTCCCTAGACTGGGGCCCGTGCCCGGGCTCGCCATCACCACCTACGCGATCGGCATGCGCACCCGGTTCCGCGGAATCACCGAACGCCGCGGAATGGTCTGGCGAGGACCGGCCGGCTGGGCCGAATGGAGCCCGTTCGAGGACTACACCCCGGCCCAGATCGTGCCCTGGCTGAGAGCCGCCCGGGAGCAAGCAACCCAGGACTTTCCGGATCCGGTCCGTGACCGGGTGCCGGTCAATTGCACGATCCCGGTGGTCGGCCCGGAGGTCGCATTCCGGATGGCGACCGATTCCGGCTGTACGACGGCCAAGATCAAGGTCGCCGAACCGGGGCAGAGTGCCGGCGAGGATCTGGCGCGGGTCGCGGCCGTCCGGGATGCGCTCGGACCGCTGGGCCGGATCCGGGTCGATGCCAACGGCGCCTGGGACATCGAGGAGGCGTACGCGGCATTGACCGACCTGAGCGCGTTCGATCTCGAATACGCCGAACAGCCGTGTGCCGCGGTCGAGGACCTGGCCAGGCTGCGGCGTCGGCTGTGGGCCGGCGGAGTCGCGGTCCCGATCGCCGCCGACGAGTCGATCCGGCGCGTCGAAGATCCCTACCGGGTCGCCGAGCTCGAGGCCGCCGACATAGCCGTGCTCAAGGTGCAGCCGCTGGGCGGGGTGCGGGCCTGCCTGGAGATCGCCGAGCGGATCGGGCTGCCGGTCGTCGTGTCCAGTGCCGTGGAGACCAGCATCGGGATCCGGGCCGGGATCGCTCTCGCGGCCGCGTTGCCCGAGCTGCCGTACGCCTGCGGGCTGAACACCATTCGGCTGCTGGCCGATGATCTTGCCCGGGCGCCGCTGGTCGCGGTGGACGGGACGCTGCCGGTCGGTGACCTCGAGATCGATGCCGGCGCCGTCGGCAGGTGCAGGGCGTCCGACGAGCTGGCCGACGGCTGGGCGGCCCGGCTCGCCGAGACCCTGGAGCTGGCCGAGTTGGAGCTTGATGATCTGCTGGTCGATGATCTTGGGACGACCGTCCAGGGCGTGGCGCGGTGACCGGGTCGACGGCCTGCGCCCGGGTCGTGGTCGAGGAGTTGATCAGCTACGGCGTCCGAGACGTGGTGCTGGCACCCGGATCGCGGAATGCACCGCTGGCGTACGAACTCTTCGAGGCCGACAAGATCGGCTTGTTACGGCTGCACATCCGGATCGACGAGCGCAGTGCCGCCTTCACCGCACTCGGGCTGGCGAAAGGATCCGCGACGCCGGTGCCGGTGATCACCACGTCCGGCACCGCCGCCGGCAACCTGCACCCTGCGGTGATGGAGGCCTGGCACTCTCGGGTGCCGTTGATCGCGATCACCGCCGACCGGCCGCTGTCGGTGGTCAACACCGGTGCCAACCAGACGACCCGGCAGTCCGGACTCTTCGCCGGGCACGTCCGGGCCGAGGTGCAGCTGTCCAGTAATGATCTTGCCCCGCGGGCCTGGCGCTTCCAGCTCAACCGTGCCCTGGTCGCCGCCTCCGGTCTGCGGAGCATGATCGGCGGACCGGTGCACGTCAACATCGGCTTCTCCGAGCCCTTGGTGCCCGAGCCGGTCGATGCCATCGAGGAGGACTACCGCGAGGTCACGCCGAGCACCGGGCGGCCTCCCGTCACCCGGTTGCCGGTCGGCCCGCAGACCGTGGTGGTCGCCGGTGATCTGCCGCCCGAGGATGGTGCGGAGATCGCCGCCATCGCCGAACGGGCCGGCATCCCGCTGCTCGCCGAGCCGTCCAGCAACGCCCGCGGCGGCGGCACCGCGATCAGCAGCTATCGGCTGCTGTTGCAGTCGTCACTGGTCGACGACATCGAACGGGTGATCGTCGTCGGGCACACCACGTTGTCCCGTCCGGTGACGCGACTGCTGCAACGCCAGGACATCGAGTTGATCATCGTGGATGCGGCTCCGGAGTGGAGCGATCCGGCCATGAACGCCGACCGGGTGATTGCGGCTTTCGAGCTGTCTCCCGGGTCCGCCGAAAGTGACGGACCCGACGAATGGCTGGCCCGATGGCAGCAGGCGGACCGGGCACTGCGGCCCCTGATCACCCGGACGATCGCCGATCCGGCCACCGACGCGCCCATGATCACCGGGCCGGCGCTGGCCGAGCTGGTCTGGCAATCGCTCGGGGCCGAGGACCTGCTTTTCGTCGGATCGTCCAACCCGATTCGTGATCTTGACCTGGCCGGCCGGTCCGCAACGCCGCCCGTGACCTACGCCAACCGCGGCCTGGCGGGGATCGACGGCTCGGTGTCGACGGCGATCGGCCTGGCGCTGGCCGCCGACCAGCCGGCGCACGCTCTGCTGGGCGATCTGACCTTCCTGCACGATTCGAACGGCTTGATCATCGGTCCGGCCGAACCGCGGCCGCGGGTGCGCTTCATCGTCGCCGACGACAACGGCGGCAGCATCTTCGCCACCCTGGAACAAGGTCATCCGGCCCAGATGAGCGCTTTCGAGCGACTCTTCGGCACACCGCATGGGACCGATCTGGCGGGGATCGCAGCAGCTTCAGGCGTCGACTACCTCAAGATCACCAGACTCGACGATCTTCGCGAGCACCTCCGGCTCCCGCCACACGGACTGGAGATCATCGACGTACGCGTCGACCGCGATCACCGCCGGACGTTGGACGAGCGGCTCAACTCGCTCGCAGCCACGCTCTGACCCGGGCCGTGGCGATCACGTCGTCCTCGTTGTAGTTGAGCACCCGCACTCGGGCCAGCTCGCGCAGCTCCGCCGACTCGGCGTGCACCGCGTCGGTGAACCAGCGCGTCGAGTTCAAGCCACCGGCGTCGTCGTCGCGCCAGGCGAAACCCGCGCCGGCCGTGGCCACCGGCTTGAGCCCGATGCCGTGCACGCCGAAGTAGTTCTGCCTGACCAGGGTCAGCAGATCGCAGAAGTGCTCGGCCGCGAAGTCCAGCGCCCAGCTGAAGATCGGCTCCGCCGGATGAGCCTCGGCCAGCCGTCGCAGCGCGGCGGTCTCGAAACCGCTGTAGTGGTAGACGCGTACGCTGCCGGTCTGCTCGGCCTGCTCTCGCAACCAGGTCAGGGCCCGGACCGCCAGCCGGTGCTCGTCCTCGGCATCGACCTCGGTGAAATCGGCGAACGGGTGGTAGACCCCGTCACTGGAGTCGCGGAAGCCCCACAGATAGATCGTCCCCTCGACGGTGGTCTCGATGTCGAAGTCGATCTCCAGCTCGGCGCCTGGCACCTCGATCGGACCGCTGGTGATCCGCTCGTACTCCACCCCGGCGGTGATCAACCGGGCGCGGCGGGCGGCCTGCCGCAGCCGCTCCTCGGCGCCGGCCCGATGGGTGACCTCCGGCAGATACCAGCCGAACAACTCGTCCAGATCGACGCCGGCCAGCTGATCGACGGTGGAGATGCCATGCGCCCGCAGGGTGGCAATCTCGCGGACGTCGAGCGAGCCCTTGCCGATCCGCAGGCTGACGTCGTCGTCGGGCAGTTTCGAGCGGCAGTAGTCCCACCACTGGCAGCCGGAGCACTCCGCCACCACGATCGGCTGGACCAGCAGTGGCGGGTCGTCGGGCCGGCCGGTCTGCCGGGCAGCGATCCTGGCGACGTCGACCCGGAAGGCGTGCTCGTGGTCGTACCGCTCCAGGGCGCTGCGCGCCGTCCAGCCCGAATCGTCACTACGGGAGAAGGTTCGCAACAGCGGCTCGGCCAGGTCCATCCAGGTGACCATCGCTTCCCGAGCCCAGTCGTCGGTGCCGATCAGGCCGGCCAGCGGCCGGCCGGGCGCATCCCAACCCAGATCGCCGAGCATCCGCTGATAGTGCGCGAGTTGCAGCAGATCCGCCTCCCGGGAGGTCAGCCGGAAGCCGTAGCCGGCGACTTCGTCGGCGAAGTCGGGCGCCGGTGCCTCAAAGCTGCTCACCAGCACCGAACTGTTTGGCCGCGGGGCGGTCGTCGGTCTCTTGCGCTCGTGGATCTTGTGGTGCTTGATGTCGACGACGTGATAGCCGGGGCTGCCGTCGGCCCGATCCTCGCCGCGGACCAGCACGTCGGGCCGGCCGGACCGATGCCGGACGGGGTCCCGGGGCAGCAGGCCGCCGACGATCAGGCCGGCGCCGGAGGCCACGGCCTCGGCGAGCGCACCGGACTGGATGTGGGCCGGCAACTCGTCGGCCAGCCGCAGATCGATCACCTGGCCCCGGGAACCGTACGCAGCGATCAGCTGGGCGAGCACTTCCTCCTCGAACTGCTCGCCGCCCTCGAAGAGCTCTGCCAGCCGGTCGTCGACCTCCCGGGCCTGCAGCGGGATGGTCGCGTCGAAAGCGTTCTGGGTCTTGACCGCGCAACTGCGGGCCGCGTAGGCGCCGAGCACGAAGGAAGCGGATCGATCACCGGCGGTGTCCCCGGTCGGATCCGTGTACTTCCCCGCATCCCTGGTCCTGGCAGCCGTCGTCATGACAGCCAAGGGTGCCACCCGGCGCCGACAACCTGCGTTCCGCCGCGCATTCGGGGCGAGTGTGTCGGGTGGGGCACAATGCTCTATATGGCAAAACGCGGTTCAGTGGTGTTGAAGGTGTCCGGGCTGCGGCGCGCCTTCGGCCCGGTGACCATTCTGGACAAGTTCAATCTCGAGGTGCGCGAGGGCGAGGCGGTCGCGCTCACCGGACGCAACGGCGCCGGCAAGTCCACCTTGCTGCGCTGCCTGGTGGGCGCCGACAAGCCCGACGACGGCACCATCGAGGTCAACGGCACCAAGCTGACCGAGTCCGCGGTCGAGATCCGCCGCGATATGGCCACGGTCATCGACGACCTGGACTTCTTCCCCGATCTGAGTGTGGTCGAGCATCTCGACCTGCTGGCCCGCGCCCATGGGCTGAGCGATCCGGAGCCGGTGGTCGACGAGATCCTGCACGAGGTGCAGTTGATCCCGCAGTCCGGCCAGCTGCCGGGCACGCTGTCCTCAGGCCAGCGGCGCAGGCTCGCCCTGGCGACCGCGTTCGTACGTCCCCGCAAACTGCTGATCCTGGACGAACCGGAACAGCGCCTGGACACCGAGGGCATCGCTTGGCTGTCCGGCCGGCTCAAGGAAGAGCGGGAGAACGGTCTGGCGATCGTGTTCGCCAGTCACGAGCCGTCCCTGGTCAACACCGTCGCGACCCGGATCCTGCACCTGGGAGCCGCTCGCGCCGGGGAGCCGCTGGCCCCGACACGTGACGAGAGCCTGGCCGAGCCGAGCCTGACGCCCGAGGACGTGGTGGCGGGGACCCCGACCACCGCCGAGCCCGGCGGCCAGCAGCCCGCCCAGAAGACGACCCAGAAGCAGCCGGCCAAGAAGCCGCGGCCCAGCCAGGGCCGCAAGCCCAAGACGCCCAACCAGCGGTCGACGGCCAACCAGCGGCGCAACCGGTGAGTGACCGATGAGTACCGCAGACTTCCCGCTCGCCGAGAACGGGCAGCGCGCCCCCCTGATCGCGGAGGATCCGGCAACAGCCAAAGAGCTGAAGCTGATGATCAAGGACTGGCGGACCGGACGGGCTACCCGGTCGCTCGGTCAAGCACTGTCCGACGGTTACATCGCCGTCTTCGGCTTCCTGCTGGTCGGCGCCATGATCGTCAACGTCGTCGTCCAGGCCCAGGGCGTGGTCTCCGAATGCAGCAGCCAGGCGTGTACGTCGGCGCGCGAGTTGCTGCCCTGGGCGACCTTCGCCCTGTGCGTCGCCGCCGCGCTGGTCCTCAGCCGGCTCTTCGGCCCGGTGCTCGCATCCGCGGCCGAGGGCTTCTGGCTGTTGGACGCGCCGGTGCAACGCAGCCGGCTGCTCTGGCCGCGGCTGCTGGGCATCACGATCGCCGGACTGGTGATCGGCATGCTGGCCGGCGGGCTGATCTCGGCACTGACCGGCTCGCCGCTGGACGAGATCATCGTCTGGGGCATCGGTACGGGCCTGGCCGCGTCCGCCTCGATCGCCTTCGCCGCCGCCGAGCAGGGTGCCGAGCGGCATCTGCCGACCCGGCTGGTCAGCTATCTCTTCGGCTTGGTCGGTCTGGTCGCGCTGCTGGCTGTGATCGCGGTCGCGGCCGGCTGGCTGGCGCTGACCATCGACGTCACCCGCGGCACCCAGATCGGTTTCGCGCTGATCGCGGCCTCGGCGATCGTGCTGGTGCTGTCGGCGGTCCTTGCGCTCGGCCGGCTGAACCAGATCCGCCGCACCCGGCTGCTGTCCGGCGGTGCGCTGGTCAGCGGCATCTCCGGCGCCTTCTTCGCATTGGACTTCGGCCTGATCCGCGACATCGTCGTCGACCGCCGGGCAATGGAGATCGGCCACGTACGCTCCAAGCCCGGCCGGGGGATCGGCCTGACCCCGTTGATCTGGCGCGAGGCCCAGCGATTGGCCCGCAGCCCGCAGCCGCTGCTGTGGGTGGCCCTCAGCCTGGTCGTCCCGTACGCCGTCGACGCGCTCGGGATGGGCAGCGTGATGCCGATCTTCGCCGCGCTGGTGCTCTTCGGTGCGATGGTGCCGATGCTGAACGGTCTGCGGGTGCTGACCCGGACCGGCGGACTGGCCCGGTCCATGCCGTTCTCGACCAAGGCGATCAAGCGTGCGGTGGTCGCCGTCCCGGCGGTCGTCGCGCTGCTCTGGGCGATCGCGGTGGTGCCGGCATTCCTCGGCTTCGAGGGCGAGCACCATCCCTTCGGCACCGCGGTCCTGATGGCCGTCGTCACCGGCGCCGCGGGCTTTCTGGGAGCGGTCCGCTGGACCACCGGCAAGCCGCCGAATTTCGGCGGTCCGGCCGTCGCGAGCCAGTTCGGTGCCATCCCGCCCGGCCTGATCATCGGCCTGATCCGCGGCTTCGACATGGCGCTGCTGATCACCGCGCCGTTGTTGCTCGGCCTGTCCCCGGTGATCTCGCTGGTGATCGCGGCGATCGTCGCGATCGTGCTGCTGAGCCTGGACTGGGAGTCGATGAAGTCCCAGGCCGAGGAGCAGCAGAAGCAGCTCAGAGCCGAGCGGGAACGCCGCGGCTGAGCCGATCGGCGATCACCGCACCGAGCGCGTCGATCCCGGTCCGGATCTGCTCCTCGGTCGAGGTCACGTAGCTGAGCCGTAGCGTGTTGCTGCGCGCACCGGTTGCGTAGAACGGCCGTCCGGGGACGTACGCGACGTTGCGGTCGACCGCCTCAGCCAGCATCGGCTCGGTGTCGATCGTCTCGTCCGGCAGCGTCACCCAGCAGAACATCCCGCCCTCCGGGTTGGTACAGGTCACACCCTCCGGCAGCTTGCGGGCGACCGCGTCGATCATGATCGCGGCGCGCTGTCCGTACGCCTCCCGGATGATCTTGATCTGGTTGGTCAGCACGTCGTCCAGCAGCTCGGTGATGATCATCTGGTTCAGCGTCGGGGAGTGCAGGTCCGCAGCCTGTTTGGCCTGAACGAGTTTGTCGATCACATGCCGTGGGCCCTGCACCCAGGCATCCCGCAGTCCTGGAGCGAGCACCTTGGAGAAGGTGCCGAGCATGATCACGTTGAGCTCGTCGGGACTGCTGTCCCGGCGTGCCAGCTCGAAGATCGTCTCGACCTCGCCGCCGCGGAAGCGCAGCTCGTTGTAGGGACCGTCCTCGATGATCGTGACGCCGCGGCGCCGGGTGATCTCCAGTAGCGCCTCGCGGCGGGCGAGCGGAAGCGTACGGCCGGTGGGATTCTGGAAGGTCGGGATCGTGTAGAGCAGCTTGGCGTCCAGTCCGGCGAGTTGATCATCCAGAGCCTCGGGGACGATCCCGTCGTCGTCCGTGGCGACCTCGACGAACCGGGGAGCGTACGGCGCGAATGCCTGCAGGGCGCCCAGGTAGGTCGGTGACTCGACCAGCACCACGTCACCCGGATCGATCAGCACCCGACCGAGAAGATCGAGTCCTTGCTGGCTGCCGCTGGTGATCTGCACCATGTCCGGCGAGATCCTGCTGCGTTCGGCGATCCAGTTCCGCAGCGGAAGGTGACCTTCGGTGGTCGAATACTGCAGTGCCGCGGGACCATGATCGGTCAGCACCCGGTCGGCGGCATTCTTGATCTCCTCGATCGGGAACAGCTCCGGCGCAGGCAGCCCGCCGGCGAAGGAGATCACCTCGGGCCGCTGGGTGATCTTGAGGATCTCCCGGATGGCGCTGGAGGTCATCGACCGGGCGGTGCTGCTGATCGGGATCATGACGGCAGTGTGCCAGGGGCGAGCAGCGGCCGTACATCCTCCCAGCCGAGCCGATGATCAGCGATGTAGTAGAGCGTCATGCCGGGGTTGAGCCGGGTGTCCGACGGGGGATTGGTGGTGAAGCTGCCGTCGTCGGCGAGTGCGCAGACGGTGACGTTGTGGGTGTCCTTGAGCCGGAACATCAGATCGCCGAGCCGGTGGCCCTTCGCGTCGTCGAGGAGTCGTACGGAGTAGGTGTCGGCACCGCGTCCGATGGTCCTGATATCGGCGTAGAAGCGGGTCACTCCCGGGACCGCAGCGGCCTCGCTGAGCATCGGCAGATCGTGGCGCTCGACACACTCGAGCTGTGGACCGAAGGTCCGCAGCAGCCGCTGGGTGGTGTCGGTGTCATGCGCCGCGGTGACCACGTGCAGATCGGGATGCAGTTGGTGGACCAGCAGCGTCGTGACGATCGCCCCGTCGTCGTCACCGTCGTGCTCGTCCACGATCACGGCCCGGGCGTTGCCGATGCCGGCCCGGTCGAGCACCTGCGGATCGCGGAAGTTGCCGCGGACGAAGCTGACGTCGTCGCGGTGCGGCAACGGATGCTCGTGCGCCTGTTCCGGAAGCGCGCAGATCACCACGTGCGCCCCCTTGTCGTCACAGAGCTGCTCCGCCAACGGTCCGGTCCGGTCGGCGGCATAGCCGAGGATCACGAAGTGATCGGTCTTGTCCACGCGGGCGACTCCCTTCATCCGTTTGGTCCGTCGCGCGGCAGCCGCGTCCAGGACGTCTCCGACCAATGCCGCCACGATGCCGATGGCCGTCATCATCACCAGGACCCCGGCGATCCGACCGGCGACGCTGACCGGGGTGAAGTCGCCGTAGCCCACCGTGAAGGCGGTCACCAGGAACCACCACCAGAAATTCTTCGGCCTGGTGATCGCGGCCGATGACGGTTCGGCGATCAGCATGATCACCCAGGCGATGACGAACACCGCGGCCAGCATCAGCACATACAGCCGCCAACCGCGAAGCCGTGAAGCGGCGGCCCGCAGGATCAGCCAAACCAGCACCGGGCGATGTCCCTCTCACGTCGACTGCCGACCATCGTGCCAGTGCAAGGGGGCGAGCCGCCGCCGCAACACGAGAGCAGGACCGCAGTTGTCGCCAGTTCAGTGGTGGCGTAACGTGAATTGCGCCGTTGGTTCGTGAGACGGGACTCAGGATGAATCCGGTCGCTTTCGGTGTACGTCAACGGAGCCCACATCTGGGGGCTCGGGACGGAAGCCGTTGTGGCCGATCGTCAGCAGCATCCCCGTTCCTACCGACCGTCTGCGCCGGCGCTGGGAGATGCGAATGCGCCGGCTCCTTCGAGGGCCAATCTGATGTCCCGAGGTGGCAATACGACCCGCCGCACGGAGAGCGGATCGTGGCTGGACTCGGAGGTGAATTCTTTGAAGTACGCCGAGGACTTCGCACAGCTCGCTGAGCAGTTGCACGCCGAGCATCAGCAGCAGCCGACACTCGAGCGGATCGCGAGCCTGGCGGTCCAGGCCGTCGATGCCTGCGACGCCTGTGGGATCATCCTGCGCGAGCGGGACGGGCGGCTGACGACCGCGGCGGCGTCGGATCCGATCGCTGCCCAGGCCGCACAGTTCCAGGAAGATCTCGGCGAAGGTCCGAGCGTGGACGAGGTCTGGGAGCTCGGGACCCTGACGGTCAACGACCTGAGCAGTGAACTGCGGTGGCCGCGCTGGGCGCCGGCTGCGGCAGAGCTGGGTGTCCGGTCCGTCCTGAGTCTTCGCCTGGAGATCACCGGTTCGCCGCTGGCCGCATCGCTGAATCTCTTCGCCCACCAGCCGTACGCCTTCGACGCGACCGACCTCGGCATCGCCAGTGTCTTCGCCCGGCACGCCGCCAGTGCCTTGGCAGCGGCCCACGTGGAGGAGGGTTTGAGGGCCGCGGCCCGGTCCCGCCAGATCATCGGTGTTGCGCAGGGGATGCTGATGCAACGCTTCGGGCTGACGCTCGACCAGTCCTTCGAACTGTTGCGGCGCTACTCTCAGACCCACAATGTCAAGCTCCGGGTGCTCGCCGAGACTCTCGCTGAGTCCGGTGGCATCAAGACGACCGGCGTCGACGGCGCCCCGGCTGACCCCGCCGCCGGTCTTGATCAGGCATTCGGGATCGGCCCGGACGACTGATCACCCGAAACTGCCGCTGGCCGGATCCGGTCGCTTCCGCTGTCGACGGTGGAAGCTCGCCGGGCTGGGTAGTGGTGGCGCAGGTTCCCGGGCAACAGACCTAGGAGTTCTCGGGCGCCAGGATCCGCCGGTCAAGCAAACGGCCGGCGGATCCGCCCCCGGGGTCCTGTCCCTTCTGCTGGCAGCGAAAGGTTGACGATTCCGGCCGGCGGCCGGATTAGCGTTGCTTCATGACCGAAGCGCCACAGCCCCCGCAACCGCAGCGATCCGACGCGATTCCCGGCGCCGACGTCGTGCCGCTGGGGCGGCATCGACGGCCCGGTGATCCGCTGCTGCGGACCCTGCTCGGGGGCGTGCTCCGCCGAGCCCGGCATGATCAGAAGCGCACCCTGTCCGACGTTGCCGAGACTGCGGGCATCTCGGTCCCGTACCTGTCGGAGATCGAGCGTGGTCGCAAGGAGCCCTCCTCTGAGATGCTCGCCGCAGTCTGCGGCGCGCTTGATCTTGATCTGCTGGACCTGGTCTGGAGGACCTACGTGGACCTCCTCGATCATGAGGTCCAGGAGACCCTGACCGTACGTCCCCAGCGGGTCGGCGCTGGACGCATCGGGCATCCGGCCGGTCGCCCCGGCGACGTGCTGGCGCTCGCGGCCTGATCCTCAGCCGATCCGGTACGCAGCCGCGGAGGCTTCGCGCGGCTGCATCACTCGGTCGACGACGCCGTAGCCGACCGCCTCCTCCGGGGTCAGGATCAGATCCCGATCGGTGTCGGTCTTGATCTTGTCGATCGGCTGCCCCGTGTGCCGGCTGAGCACCTCATTGAGCTGGGAGCGCAGCCGTGCGATCTCCTTGGCCTGTACGGCGAGATCGGGCAGGGTGCCCTCGGCACTCCCGGACGGCTGGTGCAACAGGATCCGGGAGTGCGGCAGCACCGAGCGTTTGCCCGCTGCACCCGCAGCCAGGAGCACCGCAGCCGATGATGCCGCCTGACCGATGCAGACGGTCGCGACCTGGGCACTGATGAACTGCATGGTGTCGTAGATGCCCATCAGCGCGGTCAGCGACCCGCCGGGCGAGTTGATGTAGAAGCCGATGTCCTGCTCGGAGTTCTCGGAGTCCAGGTGCAGCAGCTGCGCGATGATCACATTGGCGACACCATCGTCGATCGGCGTACCCAGGAACACGATCCGGTCGCTCAGCAGCCGGGAGTAGATGTCGGAGACCCGCTCGCCGCGGATGGTCTTCTCGACCACGGTCGGAATGGAGTACTGGCTCATGATCATCTTCTCCTAGAGTCGCGCCGACCGGGTGCGGACCGCCGGTCGCACGTCGGCGACCTCGCTGACGACGGCATCGATGATTCCGTAGTCCAGCGCCTGCTGGGCGGTGAACCAGCGGTCTCGCAGCGAATCCGCGTCGACGGTGGATTTGGACTGTCCGGTGTGCTCGGCGATCAGCGTGTTCATCAGCTGGTTGGTGTATTCGAGGTTCTCGGCCTGGATCTCGATGTCGGCACTGGTCCCACCGAGCCCGGCCGAACCCTGGTGCATCAGCACCCGCGCGTTCGGCAGGCTGTAGCGCTTGCCCTTGGTGCCGCCGGACAACAGGAACTGCCCCATGCTCGCCGCCAGCCCCATGGCCAGGGTGCTGACGTCGTTGGGGATCAGCTTCATCACGTCGTAGACAGCCAGTCCGGCCGAGACCGAGCCACCCGGTGAGTTGATGTAGAGACTGATGTCGGCCTTGGAGTCCTCAGCGGACAGCAACAGCAGTTGGGCGCAGAGCCGATTGGCGATCGCGTCGTCGACCGGCTGGCCGAGCAGCACGATCCTCTGCTCCAGCAGCCGTTGGACGAGTTGATCAACGAGACCGGAGCGGAACTGCGGCTCGCCTTCCCTGGTGGTATTGATCATGATCGTTTCTCCTCTCATGACCAACGGTGCCCGTCCCTGACCTGGAATCCACCCCGATCTGCCGGCAGCTAATCTGCCTCCGGCATACCCGCCGAGGGGTCGGTAATTCCCTGATCCGTGCGGCGTGTCGTCACCGCACCGACCGGGAGACCGCGACACGCCGCACATATTGAGGGATATGTGACTCCTCGGCGGGTGGGAGGGTCAGGTCCAGCCGCGGCGCTCGGCCAGCCAGTCGGCGACCACGACGGCGCTCCAGCGCTGGTGCTCCCGCAGATAGGGTGAGCCGTCCGGCTCCGGGCTGGTCGAGGCGATCGCGTAGTAGAGCGCGAGGTCGGCGAGCAGGCTGTCGATCGCGTCCTTGTCCTGCGGTGTGACCACCGGGCTCGCGGCCAGGATCGCGTCGACGTCGTGCCCGTCGCCGCGGGCCGACATCAGGAGCGTCACCAGATCGACAAAGGGCTTGCCGAGCGCCGGAAAGTTCCAATCCACGATCCAGGCACGTCCGTCGGCGCCGATGATCATGTTGTCGTCGCGCAGGTCGCAGTGCACCAGTGTGGTCCCGTTGCAGCGCTGCGGCAGGGCAATGATCAGGTCCCGCAATTCGGCGACGTGGTCGCCGAACCGCTCGGTGATCATCTGCTCCTTGTCCGGGCCAAGACCGCCCAGTGCCTCGCTCAGCGGTTCCCACGCGTATCCGGGCGGAGCCGGTGTCAGAGCCTGCGCGGCCGTCTCGACCGCCCTGACGGCGACCCTGAGGTCGGCATCGGTCCATGGCCGGTGCGGCGGGCGCCCGTCGATCTCTGCGAAGGCCAGCAACTGCCAATCCCCGCCGTCGATCCCGGACCGGGCGTCGAAGATCAACTCCGGTGCCGGGACGGCGACCGGAAGCGTACGCCGCTTGAGCGCCTCGTTGGCATAGGACTCCAGCAGCCACTCCTTGCCCCAACCGGCGATCTTGGCGAAGACCCGGCGGCCGTCGTCCAGCTGCAACCGGGCGGCGAAGCCGGGCGTGTAACCGCTGAGCTCATTCGCCGCCGAGACCACCCGCGCACCGAGTTGATCTTGGGTCCAGTCCTGGACCGCGGCCGGCAGGTCGGCCCAGGCCGGACGTTGTGCGGTTGCGGCGTGCGGCACGGTGAGCGGGGTGGGCGTACGAGCGGACATAACCGGATCATGGTCGTACCGGTGCCGGATCGCGAGTCAATTGCCGTACGGCCGCGTCGAATCTCGCCGGCTGAGACCTGGATCACGAGGTGCATCTCACAAATCGGGGATAGTCGGTTTCGGTTCCGGCGCGGCTAATCTGAGCGGCGTGAGGACGTCTGCTCCCGGGCCGGTCGAGCGGCCGCGGCTGCTGGTCGCGACCGAGGAGATCGCAGACCCGGGACCGCTCGCCGACGCGATGCCGGATGCCGCCACGACGGCCTGGATCCGGCGGGGCGAGGGCATGATCGGCTACGGCGAGGCGGCTCGCCACAAGGCGACCTCGCTGGCTGACGCCGAGCAGTGGTGGCGGGAGCTCCGCGATCAGCTGGTGGTCGAGTCCGCGTTGGGTGGCGACGACCTGCCGGGCACCGGGTTCGTCGCATTCGGCAGTTTCGTCTTCGACCCGGACAACACCGCCGCGGAGTCGGTGCTGATCATTCCCGAGTTGATCATCGGCCGCCGGGCCGGTCGTGCCTGGCGGACCACCATCCGGCCCTCGGACGCGCCGCCGATCAGCGCGCCCCGGATCGAACCGGTCGAGGCCCCAGGAGCGGTGACCTTCGCAGACGGCAAGCTGAGCGGTCCGGAGTGGGAGCAGGCGGTCGCGGAGGCCGTCGGCCGGATCATGACCACCGAGCTGGACAAGGTGGTGCTGGCCCGGGAGCTGGTCGCCATCGCCGACAGTCCGATCGATCCGCGACGGCTGGTCAGCCGGCTCTCCGAGGAGTACGCGACCTGCTGGACCTATCACGTGGACGGACTGGTCGGCGCCACGCCGGAAATGCTGGTGCGACGCGAGGCCGGCCTGGCCACCTCGCGAGTGCTCGCCGGCACCATCCGGCGATCGGCTGATGCCGGCCAGGATCTCGCCTTGGCTGCGTCGCTGGCGCACTCGAGCAAAGACCTCGAGGAGCACGAGTACGCGGTGACCTCGGTTGCGCGGGCGCTGGCGCCCTACTGCTCCGGGATGAACGTCCCGGACGCGCCGTACGTGCTGGAGCTGCCGAATGTGCTGCACCTGGCAACCGACGTGACGGCGGTCGCAGCACCCGAGGCGAGTTCGCTGGCGCTGGCGGCCGCATTGCACCCGAGTGCGGCGGTCTGCGGTACGCCTACGGCACTGGCCCGGTCGACGATCGCCGAGCTCGAGCATCTCGACCGGGACCGCTACGCGGGCCCGGTCGGCTGGATCGACGCCGACGGTGACGGCGAGTGGGCGATCGCCCTGCGGTGCGGCCGGATCGATGCCGACGATCCGCGGCAGATCCGGCTTTACGCCGGCTGCGGCATCGTCGGCGGCTCGAATCCGGAGGCCGAGCTGGCCGAGTCGGTCGCCAAACTCGTACCGATGCGGGACGCCCTCGCCGGTTGATTCACTGGCTGTGGACGCGGGGACGCGGCCGCCATGGCTGCGACGCGCGATCAGAAGGCGAAGGATCGGCTGGCAGCAGCTCGTCGACCTGCTCGGTGCCGGCGGCATCTTCGTCCGCGCGCTCAAGATTTGAGGATCCGGGTCGATTCCTTTCCTGGCTGAGTTCGCGGCACGCCGCCGAAATGAGGGAATAAGTGACCCCTCGGCGAGGTGAGGGTTTTCGCAAGGATGAGGTTGCGTAATTACCCGCGCTGGCTAGGGGAAACGTCTCGCCCCCGCGTGGAATTGACCGATTCGATAACGCCGGGTTCACTAGCCCCATACCGACGTGACTGGCGGGGTGGTCCCGTCGTAGAGTGACCGATAGCTAGTGAAGAGTTTCACTAAGTCCCTCAGTATCACCCTCAGTATCAAGTCGTCCGGAGAGTTGGAATGACTGGCAGCGAACGCGGCGCGATCACTAGCGATGTGATCGTCGTCGGAGCCGGACCAGCAGGTTCGGCGGCTGCGACGTACCTGGCCCGCAGTGGACTCGACGTCTCCCTGCTGGAGAAGACCAAGTTTCCCCGGGAGAAGGTCTGCGGCGACGGGCTCACCCCGCGCGGCACCAAGCAGTTGATCAAGCTCGGCATCGACATCTCCACCGACAACGGCTGGGCCCACCAGCGGGGCCTGCGGTTCTGGGCCGGCGGGCGGCACTGGGACCTGGACTGGCCCGACCTGGTCGACTACCCGAATTTCGGCGTCACCCGGCAGCGGGCCGATTTCGACCAACTGCTGGCCGAGAACGCGGTCGCCTCGGGCGCGAAGCTGTACGAGTTGGCCAATGTCACCGAGCCGATCATCGATCCGGTCACCGATCGGATCACTGGTGTGGTCACCAAGGACGGCCAGCGCTTCAGCGCGCCGCTGGTGGTCGCCGCCGACGGCAACTCGACCCGGATCAGCATCGCGATGGGCATCAACCGGCGCGAGAAGCTGCCGATGGGCGTCGCGGTCCGGACCTACTACAAGAGCCCGCTGCACGACAGCCCCTACATCGAGTCCTGGCCGGAGCTGTGGACCGGCAAGCCGGGGGAGTCGGATCTGCTTCCCGGCTATGGCTGGATCTTCCCGCTCGGCGACGGCACCTGCAATGTCGGCCTCGGCATCCTCAACACCTCCAAGGCGTTCGGCAAGGTCGACTACAAGCAGATGCTGAAGGTCTGGATGGACAACACTCCGCAGGAGTGGGGTTTCCGGGACCAGAACCAGGTCGGCCGGGTGCTCGGCGCCGCGCTGCCGATGGCCTTCAACCGGACCCCGCACTACAACCGCGGGCTACTGCTGGTCGGCGATGCGGGCGGCATGGTCAGCCCGTTCAACGGCGAGGGGATCCCGTACGCGATGGAGTCGGCCGAGATGGCTGCCAACGCGATCGCCGAGGCACACTACCGCGGTGTCGGCACTCCGAGCGCGGAGAAGGCGTTGTACGGCTACCCGGCGCAGTTGAAGGAGACCTGGGGCGGCTACTACTCGCTCGGCCGTGTCTTCACCAAGATCATCGCCCAGCCGACGATCATGAAGGCAGCAGTGCGCTACGGCCTGCCGCGCAAGGTGGTCATGCAGTTCACCTTGAAGATGTTGTCCAACCTCACCGATCACCGCAACGGTGACATCTACGACCACATCGTCAATGGCCTGTCCAGGATCGCGCCGTCGACATGATCAACAGCGAACCCGAGCAAGCGGCCCCGGTGCGGCACCGTCAGCCCGGTGCGATAGGGATGGACGTGCGCAAAGAGACGGGCGCCAACAGATGGGCACGAGAACCAGTGAAAGGGACTAGGGCATGAGCCTCTACGTCGGCTTCGTGATCGCCCTGATCATCGCCGCGGCATTCGTCGTCCTGACGATCGCCGCCAGCATGATGGTCGGTGGCCCTGGTCGGTACAACCGAGCCAAGCTGGACTCCTACGAGTGCGGCATCGAGCCCACGCCGCAGCCGGCCGGTGGCGGTCGCTTCCCGGTGAAGTACTACCTGACCGCGATGCTCTTCATCGTGTTCGACATCGAGATCGTCTTCCTCTATCCGTGGGCGGTGTCCTTCCACCAGATGGGCGTCTTCGCCCTGGTCGAGATGGTGCTCTTCATCGTCACCGTCTTCGTCGCCTACTTCTACATCCTGCGCCGGGGAGGCCTGGAATGGGACTGACCGGACTCACGCCGACTGGATTCACGCTGAGGAGCAACCACCATGGGGCTTGAGGAAAAGCTGCCGAGCGGCATCCTGCTCACCACGGTCGAGGCCCTGGCCGGCGCTGCGCGGAGCGCGTCGTTCTGGCCGGTCACCTTCGGCCTGGCCTGTTGCTCGTTCGAGATGATGACCATGGGCACGCCGCGGTTCGACTCCGCCCGCTGGGGCCAGGAGGTCTTCCGGAACAGCCCCCGGCAGGCCGATCTGATGATCGTCGCCGGCCGGGTCAGCCAGAAGATGGCACCGATCGTCCGTCAGGTCTACGACCAGATGGCCGAGCCCAAGTTCGTCTTGTCAATGGGGGTCTGCGCCTCCAGCGGCGGCATGTTCAACAACTACGCCATCGTCCAGGGCGTGGACCACATCGTCCCGGTCGACGTGTACGTCCCCGGTTGCCCGCCGCGACCGGAGATGCTGATCGACGGCATCTTCAAGCTGCGCAAGCTGAAGGTCGCCAAGCTGCCGATCGGCAGCCACCGCGAAGAGGTCGAGGCCGAGAATGAGCGGCTCGCCCTGGCCAAGCCCGCGACGATCGAGCAAAAGGGCCTGTTGCGGTGAGCGACCCCAGCACCCCGAAGAACACGCCGCGGGACGATTCGAACGGGCAGCAGCCCGGTAAGGACGCCGAGGAGACGAAGGACAAGGTGCCCAGTACGCCACCCGACGCCACCCCCGAAGGGGGTCCCGAAGAGCGCGCGGACCTCGAGCCGACCCCGACCGGCCCGGGCAGCGCCCAGGGTCCGGAGATCCTGGCCGTCCGCGACGGCATGTTCGGCGTCAAGGGCACGCCCGACACCTCCGGCTACGGTCGGCTGCGCCGGGTGATCGAATTCCCCGGTCCGAGCCAGCGGCCGTACGGCAGTTGGTACGACGCCGCGATCGACCGGATCGCGGCGCTGATGCCGAATGCCGGCCAGGTGATCACCCGGGTCGTCATCGACCGCGGTGACCTGACCCTGCACGTGGCCCGCGAGCACCTGCTCGCTCTTGTCAAGAACCTGCGTGACGACGCCCAGCTGCGCTTCGAGTTCTTCAGCGGCGTCTCGGGGGTGCACTATCCGACCGACACCGGCCGGGAGCTGCACGCCGTGTATCACCTGGGCTCGATGACTCACAACCGTCGGCTCCGGCTCGAGGTCTCCGCGCCGGATTCCGATCCGCACATCCCGTCGGTGGTCAGCGTCTATCCCGGCGCGGACTGGCACGAGCGGGAGACCTTCGACATGTTCGGGCTGATCTTCGACGGTCACCCGCATCTGACGCGGATCCTGATGCCGGACGACTGGCCGGGTCACCCGCAGCGCAAGGACTACCCGCTCGGCGGCATCGACGTCGAGTACAAGGGTGCGCGCATTCCGAGCCCCGAAAACCGGAGGTCATACAACTGATGACCAGCACGACCAGCGACCAGGATCTTTTCGCCGGCCAGGGCGAAGAGCCCGCCGAGGGCACCGTCTACACCGCGATGGGCGGCGACTGGGACGACATCGTCACCGAGCAGCATGACCGCGGCGACGAGCGGATCGTGGTCAACATGGGCCCGCAGCACCCGTCCACCCACGGGGTGCTCCGGCTGATCCTCGAACTCGACGGCGAGACCGTGACCGAGCTGCGGTCCAGCATCGGCCACCTGCACACCGGCATCGAGAAGAACACCGAATTCCGCACCTGGACCCAGGCGGTCGCCTTCATCACCCGGGCCGACTATGTGATGCCGCTGCACAATGAGCTCGCCTACGTGCTGAGCGTGGAGAAGCTGCTCGAGATCGAGGATCAGATCACCGAGCGGACCAAGATCATCCGGGTGATGATGGCCGAGTGGATGCGGATCGCCTCGCACCTGGTCGCCCTCGGCACCGGCGGTATGGAGCTCGGCGCCACGACGATCATGACTGTCGGCTTCCGCGAGCGGGAGAAGATCATGGACGTCTTCGAGGCGATCACCGGCCTGCGGATGAATCACGCCTACATCCGCCCGGGCGGGGTGGCCAACGATCTCCCTGATCACGGCCTGCAACTGCTCAAGGACACCCTGAAGTCGATCAAGAAGCAGATGCCCGAGCTGAGCAAGCTCGCCAACGCCAACCCGATCGTCAAGTCCCGGTTGGTCGGCGTCGGCCATCTCGACCTGACCGCCTGCATGGCGCTCGGTGTCACCGGACCGATCCTGCGGGCCGCCGGCTATGACTACGACCTGCGCAAGGCCCTCCCGTACTCCGGGTACGAGGACTACGAATTCGACATCCCGGTCCGTGACGAGGGCGACAGCTACGCCCGGTTCCGCAACCGTATCGACGAGATGTGGGAGAGCGTACGGATCATCGACCAGTGCGTGGCCCGGCTGGAGGAGACCCAGGGCCAGCGGGTGATGATCGACGATCCCAAGATCGCCTGGCCGGCCCAGCTGTCGATCGGCTCGGACGGCCAGGGCAACTCCAACGAGCATCTCAAGCACATCATGGGCCAGTCGATGGAGTCGCTGATCCATCACTTCAAGCTGGTCACCGAGGGCTTCCGGGTGCCGCCGGGACAGGCGTACGTGCCGACCGAGAGCGCCAAGGGCGAGCTCGGCGCCCATGTCGTCTCCGACGGTGGCACCAAGCCGTTCCGGGTGCACCTGCGGGACCCGAGTTTCCATCACCTGCAGGCACTTCCGGCCCTCAGCGAGGGCGGCATGATCGCCGATGTGGTGGTCAACATCGCAACCATCGATCCGGTTCTTGGAGGTGTCGACCGATGAGTCACGACGTCAGGCGTGAGGATGGCCGGTTCGGGCAGGTGCCGGCCGGAGTGGACGCCGAGGATCCGAACGCCCATCGACCGGAGCCGATCGACGTCTCGGTGACCGACACCCTGATCGACGACAAGACCGTCGACGAGCTGCGCCAGATCGCGGCCCGCTACCCGCAGTCCCGGTCGGCGATGCTGCCGATGCTGCATCTGGTGCAGAGTGTCGAGGGTCGGGTGACGCCGGCCGGCATCGAGATCATCGCCCAGATCCTCGACGTCTCCACCGCAGACGTGTCCGGGGTGGCGACCTTCTACACCATGTACAAGCGGCGCCCCAACGGCGAATACAACGTCGGCGTCTGCACCACCGCGCTGTGCGCGATCATGGGCGGCGACGACATCTTCGACCGGCTCAGCAAGGAGCTCGGCGTCGGCCACGACGAGACCACGCCGGACGGCAAGATCACCCTCGAGCGGATCGAGTGCAACGCGGCCTGCGACTACGCGCCGGTACTGATGGTCAACTGGGAGTTCCTGGACAACCAGGATCCCGACTCGGCCACCGAGACGGTCACCAAGCTGCGCAACGGGGTGGAGATCACCTCCACCCGCGGCGCCCGGATCACCACCTGGAAACAGGCCGAACGGGTGCTTGCCGGCTACTCCGACGACCGCGCCGACGAAGGCCCGACCGCCGGTCCGGCCTCGCAGCTCGGCGTCCGGCTGGCCGCCGAGAACAACTGGAAGGCACCGACTCCGCAGGAGGCCGCCGACGCGCTGGCCGCGGCCCGGGCTGCAGAAGGCGAAGAGGGGGCGAAGTGACCGAGACGATTTCCGCCGAGCCGTACTCGCCGGATCCGATCACACCGGTGCTGACCGCGAACTGGGGTGACGACCGGGCCTGGAAGATCACCAACTACGAGCGGCGCGGCGGCTACAAGGCGCTTCGTACGGCTCTGCAGCAACCGCAGGGCGACCTCGTCCAGCTGGTCAAGGACTCCCAGTTGCGCGGCCGTGGCGGCGCCGGCTTCCCGACCGGCAACAAGTGGGGCTTCCTGCCCGACAACGGCGCTCCGCGTTACCTGGTGGTCAACGCCGACGAGTCCGAGCCCGGTGCGTGCAAGGACATGCCGTTGATGATGGCCAGCCCGCACACGCTGGTCGAGGGCATCGCGATCTCTTCGTACGCGTTCAACGCCCATTACGCCTTCATCTACGTCCGGGGCGAGGTGCTGCATGTGATCCGGCGGTTGCAGCAGGCCGTCCGCGAGGCGTACTCGGCCGGCTACCTGGGCCGCAATATGCTCGGCATGGGCTACGACCTCGAGGTGATCGTGCATGCCGGTGCGGGCGCGTACATCTGCGGTGAGGAGACAGCGCTGCTGGACTCGCTGGAAGGACGGCGCGGCCAGCCACGGCTGAAGCCGCCGTTCCCCGCGGTCGCCGGCCTGTACGGCTCTCCGACGGTGATCAACAACGTCGAGTCGATCTCCACCATCCCGTCGATCGTGGCAGGAGGTGCCGACTGGTTCACCTCGATGGGCGTCGACAACGGCAAGGGCATGGGCATCTTCTCGCTGTCCGGTCACGTCAGGAACCCGGGCCAGATCGAGGTGCCGCTGGGCACCACGCTGCGGCAGCTGCTGGACATCACCGGCGGGATCCGCGAGGGACACCAGCTCAAGTTCTGGACCCCCGGCGGATCGAGCTCGCCGATCTTCACCGCCGAGCACCTGGACACCCCGCTGGACTACGACTCGGTCGCCAAGGCCGGCTCGATGCTCGGCACCCGGTCGTTGCAGATCTTCGACGAGACCACCTCGGTGGTTCGCGCGGTGACCCGCTGGCTGGAGTTCTACAAGCACGAGTCCTGCGGCAAATGCACCCCGTGCCGTGAGGGCACCTGGTGGCTGGTGCAGATCCTCAAGCGGATCGAGGCCGGCCAGGGCCAGGAGGGCGACGTCGAGAAGCTGCTGGACATCTGCGACAACGTCGGCGGCAAGTCCTTCTGCGCCCTCGGCGACGCGGCGGTGACCCCGATCAACTCGGCGATCAAGCACTTCCGGGACGAGTTCGAGGCCGGCTACCACACGCCGGCGTGGGAGCTCTTCCCGTACGAGAAGAACGTCATCTACGCTCAGCCCGCGGGAGTGGCACAGTGACCGTCACCCAGAACTCCTCCACCGAGGTGGAGAAGAAAGAAGACCTCGTCACGATCACCATCGACGGTGTCGAGGTCAGCGTGCCCAAGGGCACCCTGGTGATCCGCGCCGCCGAGCTGATCGGGATCGACATCCCGCGGTTCTGCGACCACCCGCTGCTCGACCCGGTCGGTGCCTGCCGGCAGTGCATGGTCGAGATCCCGGACATGGGCAACGGCCGCGGCTTCCCCAAGCCGCAGGCCTCCTGCACCATCACCGTGATGCCGGGCATGAAGGTGGAGACCCAGCAGACCAGCGCCCGGGCCGAGAAGGCCCAGAAGGGCGTCATGGAGCTGCTGCTGATCAACCACCCGCTGGACTGCCCGATCTGTGACAAGGGCGGTGAGTGCCCGCTGCAGAACCAGTCCCTCAGCCACGGCGCCGGGGAGTCCCGCTACGACGGTGTGAAGCGGATCTATCCCAAGCCGATCAACCTGTCGGCCCAGGTGCTGCTGGACCGCGAGCGCTGCGTGCTCTGCGCCCGTTGCACCCGTTTCAGCGAGCAGATCGCCGGTGACCCGTTCATCAAGCTGGTCGAGCGGGGCGCGCTGCAGCAGGTCGGGATCTACGAGCGGCAGCCGCTGGAGAGCTACTGGTCGGGCAACGTCATCCAGATCTGTCCGGTCGGTGCGCTGACCAGCGCCGACTACCGCTTCCGGGCCCGCCCCTTCGACCTGGTGAGCGTGCCGTCGGTCGCCGAGCACGATTCGTCGGGTTCGGCGATCCGGGTCGACTACCGGCGCGGCACCGTGATGCGTCGGCTGGCCGGCGACGATCCCGAGGTCAACGAGGAGTGGATCAGCGACAAGGACCGCTTCGCCTTCCGCTACGGCCGGGGCGAGGATCGGTTGACCACCCCGCTGGTCCGCGATGGTGACGTGCTGCGGCCGGCCTCCTGGCCGGAGGCCATCGACGCGGCGGTCGAAGGACTGCGCAAGGCCGGCAACTCGGTCGGCGTGCTGACCGGTGGCCGGCTTCCGGTCGAGGATGCGTACGGCTACAGCAAGTTCGCCCGCGCCGTGCTCGGCACCAATGACATCGACTTCCGTGCCCGTCCGTACGGGTCCAACGGGAATGGGGCCGAGGAGGCCGACTTCCTGGCGGCGGCTGTTGCCGGAACCGGCAGGGGAGTCACCTTCAGCGACCTGGAGAACGCCTCCGCCGTCCTGATGGCCGGTTTCGAGCCGGAGGACGAGGGCGGCATCGTCTTCCTGCGGTTGCGCAAGGCGTTCCGCAAGACCGGGCTCAAGTCGTTCCAGCTGGCGGCCTACCTCTCCGACGGCGCGGCGAAGATGGGTGCCACCCTGGTGCCGACCGTTCCCGGTGACGAGGCGAACGTCCTCGCCGAGTTGCCGGCCGGCATCGAGCTGGATGAGAAGTCGGTGATCATCGTCGGCGAGCGGCTCGCGCTGGTGCCCGGCGCACTGACCGCGGCGCTGGAGTTGTCCGGACGTACCGGAGCCCGGCTGGCCTGGATCCCGCGCCGTGCCGGCGAGCGCGGTGCCGTCGAGGCAGGCTGCCTGCCCAACCTGCTGCCGTACGGCCGCCCGCTCGCCGATCCGTCGGCGCGGGTGGACGTGGCCGCCGTCTGGGGCACCGGCTCGCTGCCGTCGGAGCCGGGCCGGGATGCCGAGGAGATCCTGATCGCCGCTTCTGGTGGACAGCTCGAGGCCCTGGTCGTCGGCGGCGTCCAGCCGTCGGACTTCCGCGATCCGAGCATCGTCCGGGTCGGCCTGGAGAATGCCGGCTTCGTCGTCAGCCTCGAGGCCCGCGCCTCCGAGGTCACCGAGCGCGCCGATGTGGTGCTCCCGGTGGCGCTGCTGGAGGAGCGCTCCGGAAGCTTCATCAACTGGGAAGGACGCGAGCGCCCGTTCCCGGTCGTGATCAAGAAGCCGAACGCGATGAGCGACCTGCGGGTGCTGGCCGCACTCGCCGACGGACTGGGCACCGACCTCGGTGTCCGGACCACCGAGCAGGCCCGTGCCGAGCTGGCCGAGTTGGGTGCCTGGGAGGGCGAGCGTGCCGCGGCCCCGCAGGCGGCTGCCGGCAACCCGGAATCGGTCGATGGGTCGAACGCCGTGCTGTCCACCTGGCGGCTGCACCTGGACGATGCCCGGGTGCTCGAAGGTGAGGCCACCCTGATCAGGACGGCGCGCAGGGCGGTCGCCCGGCTGAGCGCTCGGACGGCTGCCGGCGCCGCGATCACCGATCAGGTCGTCGTCAGCACCGATCGCGGAGCGGTCACCTTCGAGGCCGAGATCGTCGACGACATGGTTGACGGTGTCATCTGGCTGCCGACCCGCGCCATCTCGGATCGCGGACCGGGTGGACTGGCCGTGAGCGAGCACCTGGCGGTAAGTTCCGGCGAGCTGGTCAGGATCGAAGGGGTCGTACGGATCGAAGGAGCACAGGCATGACACTCGTGCCGATGGATTTGAGCATCTTCATGAACGACCCGCTGTGGATCGTCATCCTGAAGGCTCTCTTCGGCTTCGTACTGCTGATCCTGTTCGTGCTGTTCGCGATCGTCTTCGAGCGCAAGGTGCTCGGCCGGATGCAGAACCGCCCCGGGCCGACGATGAACGGCCCGTTCGGATCGCTGCAGTCCCTGGCCGACGGCCTGAAGTCGATGCTCAAGGAGGACATCACTCCCAGCGGCGTCGACAAGATCGTCTTCATGATCGCGCCGGCGATCAACGTGATCCCGGCGGTGTTGATCTTCGCGGTGATCCCGTTCGCCGGTGTCGTCCCGGTGGGCAGCCACCACACCCGGCTGCAGGTCACCGACATGCCCATCTCGGTGCTGCTGATCCTCGGCGTCACCTCGGTCGGCATCTATGGTGTGGTGCTCGCCGGGTGGGCGTCGAATTCGACCTTCCCGCTGCTGGGCGGCATCCGTGCGTCCGCGCAGATGATCAGCTACGAGGTCGCGATGGGGCTCAGCCTGGTTGCGGTGTTCCTCTACGCGGGATCGCTGTCGACCTCCGAGATCGTCGACGCCCAGCGAAAGCTCTGGTACTGCCTGGCGCTGATCCCGTCATTCGTGATCTTCGTGATATCGATCTTCGGCGAGTCCAACCGGACCCCCTTCGACCTGCCGGAAGGCGAGTCGGAGATCGTCGGCGGCTACCTGACCGAATACTCCTCGATGCGGTTCGCGATGTTCTACATGGCCGAATACATGGCCATGACCAACGTGTCCGCGGTTGCGGTGACGATCTTCCTCGGCGGCTATCACGCGCCGATCCCGTTCAACTGGCTCGGTATGGACCACGGTTACTGGGGGCTGCTCTGGTTCGTGATCAAGACCGTGCTCTTCATGTTCTTCATGGTCTGGGTCCGGGCCGCGGTGCCTCGGTTCCGCTACGACCAGTTCATGAATCTGGGTTGGAAGTGGCTGATCCCGATCTCGCTGGTCTGGGTGCTGGTCGTGGCCACCATGCAGACGCTGCTCAAGCCCGGCAACGACCTGCGCAGCAGTCCGGTGTTCTGGGTGATCGTCGCCGTCATCGTGCTCGCCATCCTGGCGGCGGTGTTGTTCGGGGGCGGTCGCGAGGAAGAGGAGCCCGAACCGGAGGACAGCGGTGAGTTCGACGCCTTCGCCGGCGGCTTCCCGGTGCCGCCGCGCCGGGGCCAGGTGCTGCCGGAGCTGGCCGGAGTGGTCAGCGCTGAACCGGTGGCCACGGCGCAAGACCCGGCCCACGACCAACAGCCCGCGAATGGAGACAGCTGATGGGACTGCTTGATCCGATCGCCGGATTCGGTGTCACGTTCAAGACCTTCTTCAAGAAGACCTTCACCGAGGCTTACCCGGCCGGTCCCAAGATCACCGCGCCGCGCTATCACGGCCGCCACCAGCTCAACCGCTGGCCCGACGGTCTGGAGAAGTGCGTCGGCTGCGAGCTGTGCGCCTGGGCCTGCCCGGCCGACGCGATCTACGTCGAGGGCGCATCGAACACCGAGGACGAGCGGTACAGCCCGGGTGAGCGGTACGGCCGCGTCTACCAGATCAACTACCTGCGCTGCATCCTCTGTGGCCTGTGCATCGAGGCCTGCCCGACCCGGGCGCTGACGATGACCAACCATTTCGAGCTCAGCGACTTCACCCGCGAGGACATGATCTACGAGAAGCACCAGCTCCTCGCGCCGCTGCTGCCCGGCATGGAGGCGCCGCCGCACCCGCGCCGGCTCGGGAACAGCGAGAAGGAATACTTCCTCGGCCTGCCCGAGACCAAGCCGATGCCGGCCGACTCCAACGCCGGACTGCCCAACGCCGGCTGGCGCAAGAAGGACCGCGAGAAGGCCCAGGCCCAGGTCGCCGAGCTGTACGCCGACACCCCGCAGTCCGCCACCGCGCTGGCCGCGATGGGCAAGGCCAAGGCGCTCCCCCAACGGGCGGAAGGGGCGCAGCGGGCCGAAGATTCCTCCGCAGACAACTCTGAAACGGGTGACCAACAGTGATCGTTCCGCTGGTGACCGGCGCCTCGTTCGCATTCTGGATGTTGATGCCGGTGATGATCCTCGGCGCGCTCGGGACGATCCTGGCCCGCAAGCCGGTGCACTCGGCCCTCAGCCTGGCCGCGGTGATGGTGTCGCTGGCCGTCCAGTACGCGGCCCAGCAGGCGCCCTTCCTCTTTGCGGTGCAGATCATCGTCTACACCGGCGCGATCTTGATGCTCTTCCTCTTCGTGATGATGATCGTCGGCGTCGACACCTCCGAGTCTCTGGTCGAGACGATCAAGGGCCAGCGGGTGCTGGCGATCCTGGCCGCGCTCGGCTTCTTCATCCTGTTGATCTTCGCCGTCGGCAACGCCCTGGTCGGCCGGCCGACCGGGCTGGCCCAGGCCAACAACGCCAACGGCGGCAACGTGCAGGGTCTGGCCGCGCTGATCTTCGGCCGCTACGTCGTCGCCTTCGAGGCGACCTCGGCGCTGTTGATCACCGCTGCGCTGGGCGCCATGGTGCTCGCGCACCGGGAGCGGACGCGGAAGAAGAAGACCCAGGCCGAGCTGGTCACCGAGCGACTCAGGAAGTACGCCGAGACCGGTGCCCATCCGGGCGCGCTGCCGCCACCAGGCGTCTACGCCCGGCACAACGCGGTGGACACCCCGGCCCTGCTGGCCAATGGCGAGATCGCGGAGGTGTCGGTGTCCAGTACGCTGCGCCAGCGCGGTTCCGTGCAGAACCCGGCCGACCTGATCGCGCCGACCAAGCAGACCGTGCAGGCGATCGCCCCGGACCGGGCGGAGAATCCGGCGACCGCGGTCGCCTCCTATGTCCCGCACCCCGCCACCCCGGCCCGCGGCATCCAGCCTGAGCTCGAGCCCGGCGAATCCGAGGAGGAGAACTGATGGATCCCCAGGCCTACATCGTGATGTCGGCGATCCTCTTCTCGATCGCCCTGCTCGGCGTGATGATCCGCCGCAACGTCCTGATCGTCTTCATGTGCATCGAGTTGATGTTGAACGCCTCCAATCTGGCGCTGGTCACCTTCTCCCGGATGCACGGATCGTTGGACGGCCAGATCGCCGCCTTCTTCGTGATGGTGGTGGCCGCCGCGGAGGTCGTGGTCGGGCTCGCGATCATCGTGACGATCTACCGCACCCGCCGTTCGGCCTCGGTCGACGATGCCAACCTGCTGAAGTTCTGAGAGGACCGGCCAGTGACCCCGCTCGAAGTGACCCAGGCGACCGGCCTGTTCTCACTCTCCTGGCTGCTGATCGCCATCCCTGGTGTGATCGCCGCGCTCCTGCTCGTCGCGGGCAAGGTCTCCAACCCCTGGGGACACATCCTCGCCACCCTGGCACCGATCGCGTCCTTCGTCCTCGCGCTGCTGCTCTTCCTGCAGCTGCTGGGCCGTGGCGTCGGTGACCGTTCGGTCAACCTGAAGCTGTACGACTGGATCGCCGTCGGCAACTGGCACATCGAGGCCGGTCTGCAGATCGACCAGCTGTCGATCATCTTCGCGTTGTTGATCACCAGTGTCGGCAGCCTGATCCACATCTACTCGATCGGCTACATGGCCCACGATCCCAACCGGCGCAGGTTCTTCGCCTACCTGAATCTGTTCATCGCAGCGATGCTGCTGCTGGTGCTGGCCAACAACTACTTCGCGCTGTTCGTCGGCTGGGAGGGCGTCGGCCTGGCGTCGTACCTGCTGATCGGTTTCTGGCAGGATCGTCCGACCGCCGCGACCGCGGCCAAGAAGGCCTTCGTGGTCAACCGGGTCGGCGATCTGGGCATGTCGGTCGGCATCGCCTTCATGTTGTACCTGTTCGGCTCGGTGCAGTTCTCCGACGTCAACGCCGGTGCGGCCAACATGACCTTCACCCAAGCAACAATCCTCGGCCTGCTGTTGCTGCTGGGCGCCTGCGGAAAGTCCGCCCAGGTCCCGCTGCAGTCCTGGCTGCTGGACGCGATGGAGGGCCCGACCCCGGTGTCGGCGCTGATCCACGCCGCCACCATGGTCACCGCCGGTGTCTACCTGATCGTCCGCAGCCACGCGATCTTCGCCCAGACCGAGACCGCGGCCCTGGTGGTCTCGATCATCGGCACCGTGACATTGCTGGCCGGTGCCTGGATCGGCTGCAGCAAGGACGACATCAAGAAGGTGCTGGCCGGCTCCACCATGAGCCAGATCGGCTACATGATGCTGGCCGCAGGCATCGGCCCGGCCGGGTACGCCTTCGCGATCTTCCATCTGGTCAACCACGGCTTCTTCAAGGCCAACATGTTCCTCGGCGCCGGTTCGGTGATGCACGCCACCGACGACGACGTGAACATGCGGCACTACGGGGCACTCCGCAAGGCGTTGCCGATCACCTTCGTCACCTTCGGCATGGGCTACCTGGCGATCATCGGATTCCCGTTCCTGTCCGGCTACTTCTCCAAGGACCACATCGTCGAGGCCGCCTTCGACCGCAGCTGGATCCTCGGTGTGCTGGCCCTGATCGGTGCTGGTGTCACTGCCTTCTACATGACCCGGTTGATGATCATGACCTGGTTCGGCCGGGATCGTTACGCCGACGGCGTGCACCCGCACGAATCACCGCTGATCATGACGGTTCCGCTGATCCTGCTGGCGATCGGCTCGGTCTTCGCCGGTCTGCTGCTCAACGACTGGATCGGCGGTTGGCTGGATCCGGCGGTCGGTGGCCAGTCGGGCCACTCGGGCATCTTCGACTTCAGCCTGATCGGCGGCATCACGCTGCCGGTGGTCGCCATCGGCGTGGTGATCGCGATCCTGATCTTCGGCCGCGGTCGCCAGATCCCGGTCGAGCAGCCTGCGAGCCGGTCGCCGTTCACCCTGGCCGGCCGCAACGACCTCTACGGCGATGCGATCAACGAGGCCGTCTTCATGCGGCCCGGGATCGGACTCGTCGAGGGTGTCACCAAGACCGACACCGGTGGTGTCGACGGTGCGATCCTCGGCGTCTCCGGCATCATCGCCGGTGTCGGCGCCCGGCTGCGCCGTTGGCAGAGCGGATTCGTCCGGTCCTACGCCCTCACCATGATCGCCGGCGCATTCCTGGTTGGCATCGTCGTCGTCCTCGGCCGGCTGGCCTGAGAACCGGCTTGAGAAGGAGATCCTGACGTGTTCCCCTGGCTGACCATCCTCGGTCTGCTCCCGCTCATCGGCGGCCTGGCGATGATCTTCGTCCGCGGCACCGCCGCCAAGCAGGTCGGTCTGGCGTTCTCGCTGGTCACGCTGGTGCTGGCGATCATCGTCGCCTTCACCTACAACACCGGTACCAAAGGCTTTCAGCTCGCTGAGCAGGCCACCTGGATCAAGGCGATCGGCGCGCACTACGCACTCGGCCTGGACGGCATCGGCCTGACCCTGGTGCTGCTGACGGCCTTCCTCACCCCGGTGGTGCTGATCGCCTCCTGGAACGACCCCGATCTGCCCAAGCCGGGTGAACCTGTGTCACCGGATGGGACGGCCGTCACCCATCGGTGGGGCGCGCACGCCTTCGTCGGCCTGATCCTGGCCACCGAGGGTTTCGCACTCTTCGCCTTCACCGCGACCGACGTCTTCCTGTTCTACCTGTTCTTCGAAGTCATCCTGTTCCCGATGTACTTCCTGATCGGCGGTTTCGGCGGGGCGCGGAGGGCGTACGCGGCCGGTAAGTTCCTGCTCTTCGGCCTGTTCGGCGGGTTCGTGATGCTGGCCGCAGTGATCGGGCTGGGCATCGTCTCCGCCCAGCACGGTGCGCCGAGCTACCTGCTGACCGACCTCACCCAACTGCACCTGTCGACCAATGTCGAGCGCTGGCTGTTCGTCGGCTTCATGATCGCGTTCGCGATCAAGGCGCCGATGGTGCCGTTCCACACCTGGCTGCCGGACTCGGTGGAGCAGTCCACCCCCGGCGGGGCGGTGATGCTGGCCGGCGTGATGGACAAGCTGGGCACCTTCGCCATGATCAGATTCTGCCTGCAGCTCTTCCCGGATGCGTCCAAGTGGGCGACTCCGGTGGTGATGGTGCTCGCGATCATCTCGATCATCTACGGCGCCCTGATGGCGATCGGCAGCAAGGATCTGCACCGGCTGATCGGCTGGACCTCGGTCAGCCACTTCGGTTTCATCGTGCTGGGCATCTTCGCCTTCACCACCCAGAGCGCCAGCGGTGCCACGTTCTACATGCTCAACCACGGGCTGTCCACGGCGGCGCTCTTCCTGGCCGCCGGCTTCATGATCAAGCGCCGCGGGTCCCGCGACATCAGCGACTTCGGCGGTGTGGTCAAGGCGACGCCGCTGCTGGCCGGGCTGTTGCTCTTCGGCGCACTGTCCGCGCTGGCCCTGCCAGGCATGTCGAGCTTCATCAGCGAGTTCATGGTGCTGGCCGGTACGTTCTCCCGGCACCCGATCTATGCGGTGGTGGCGACCATCGGCATCGTGCTGGCCGCGCTGTACGCGCTGATCATGTACCAGCGCACCGCGACCGGTGTGCCGACCGCGGCGGTGACCGAGAAATTCACCGTCGACCTGTCCGGCAAGGAGCGGCTGGCGCTCATCCCGGTGGCCCTGGTGATCCTGGTGCTCGGCTTCTTCCCGAAGCCGATCCTGTCGATCATCAATCCGACCGTCTCCGACACGCTGACCCAACATGTCGGGCTGACTGATCCGCAACCCCACGCCTCGGAAGGAGGTCGGTGATGCCGGCCCTCTCGCTGATCGGGATGGACATCCCGACGCCGCACATCGAGTACGGCCTGCTGATGCCCTTCCTGATGGTCGTCGTCGCGGCCTGCCTCGGGGTCCTGGTCGAGGCCCTGGCGCCGCGACCGCTGCGGCACTCGCTGCAACTGCTGGTGGCCTTCCTGGGCATCATCCTGGCGCTGTTCGTCACCATCTTGAACTGGGCGGGCGGCGACAAGGCGATCATCGCCCTCGGTGCGTTGAGCATCGACGGGCCGACGTACTTCCTGTGGACCGTGCTGCTGGTCTTCGCCGGCGTCTCGTTCCTGATCTTCGCCGAGCGGCGGCTGGAGGGCAACGCGTCGGCGTTCACCCCGAGTGCCGCGGCCGTACCGGGAAGCACCGGAGAGCAGGAGGCGATCGAGGCCCGGTTCGAGCACACCGAGGTCTACCCGCTGGCGATGTTCGCGCTCAGCGGCATGATGCTGTTCCCGGCGGCCAACGATCTGATCATGATGTTCGTCGGCCTGGAGATCCTGTCGCTGCCGCTCTACCTGCTCTGCGGGCTGGCTCGGCGCCGGCGGCTGCTCAGCCAGGAATCGGCGATGAAGTATTTCCTGCTCGGCTCGTTGTCGTCGGCGATCTTCGTCTACGGCATGGCGCTGCTGTACGGCTTCGCGGGCTCGTTCGACCTGTCGGCGATCTCGGACTCGCTGCAGTCCTCGACCCAGAAGGACGGTCTGCTGCTGGCCGGCATGACGCTGGTCGGGGTCGGGCTGCTCTTCAAGGTGGGCGCGGTCCCGTTCCACTCCTGGACCCCTGACGTCTACCAGGGTGCCCCGACACCGATCACCGGTTTCATGGCGACCTGCACCAAGATCGCTGCCTTCGGCGCGCTGTTGCGGCTGTTCTATGTCGCCCTCGGCGGCCTGCGCTGGGACTGGCAGCCGGTGATGTTGGTGGTCGCGCTGGTGACGATGTTCGTCGGCTCCGTCGTCGGCATCGCCCAGACCGACCTGAAGCGACTGCTGGCCTACTCCTCGATCGGTCACGCCGGTTTCATCCTGGTCGCGGTCACCGCGGCCAGCCAGACCGGCAACGGCAAGCCGGCCGACAGCCTGTCCAGCGTGTCCTCGGCGCTGTTCTACCTGGTCGCGTACAGCGTCGCCACGATCGGCGCGTTCGCGATCATCACGATGGTCCGGTTGCGCGGCGGGGAGTCGACCTCGTTGGCCAGTTGGGCCGGGCTGGGCAGGCGCTCCCCGGTGACCGCGGCGGTGTTCTCGCTGTTCATGCTGAGCTTCGCCGGTATTCCGCTGACCGGTGGATTCATCGGCAAATGGTCGGTGTTCGCCGCCGGCTGGGCCGGGGGACAGCAATGGCTGGTCGTCGCCGCCGTGGTGATCTCGCTGATCGCCGCGGTGATCTACCTGCGGGTGATCGTGACGATGTTCTTCACCGAGCCGAAGGCGGATGCTCCGGTGGCCGAGGTCGCCCGCCCGGGCTGGACGACACTGGTCGCGGTCGGCTTCGGGGTCGTCGCCACCATCGTGCTGGGTGTCTATCCCGGTCCGGTTCTCGATCTTGCCGCAAGCGCCGGCGAGTTCCTGCGCTGACCTGAGCGGGCGGCGGCCGGTCGTACGCTCTAGTACGGTGGGCAACCGGTCGGCTGTTGTGAGGGGGCCCGGGTAGTGGGTGAAGGCGGTGTGGTGAAGGCGGTGAGCGCGGAGCCGATGACCGGATTCGATGCGACGCTTCGTGATCGGATGGCGGGGATCGAGAGCGCCCTGCTGGCCGCCGTCGAGTCCGACAACCCGGTCCTCAACGAAGCCTCCCGTCACATCATCCAGGCCGGCGGCAAGCGGTTCCGCCCGCTGCTGGTAGTGCTCGGATCCCAGTTCGGCAAGCCGTACGACTCCGGCAGCGAGATAGAGCGCCGGGTCGCGGTCGGGGCCGTGGTCGTTGAGTTGACCCACGTCGCCAGCCTCTACCACGACGACGTGATGGACGATGCCACCGTACGGCGCGGATCGCCGAGCGCCAATGCCCGCTGGGGAAATCTACTGGCCATCCTGGTCGGGGACTATCTTTTCGCCCGGGCGACCGACCTGGTCACCGATCTCGGGCTGGACATCGTCAGGACCTATTCGGCGATGTTCAACCGGCTGGTCCGCGGCCAGATCGCGGAGACGGTCGGACCTGCCGAGGGCGTCGACCCGCGCGAGCACTACCTGCAGGTGCTGGCCGACAAGACCGCCGCGCTGATCTCTACCAGCGCCCGCGTCGGGGCGATGATCGGCGGTGCCGACCCGGCGACCCAGGACCTGCTGGCCGACTTCGGCGAACAGTACGGTGTGGTCTTCCAGCTCAGCGACGACATCATCGACATCACCAGCGACGAGACCGGCAAGACGCCTGGCACCGACCTCCGCGAGGGCGTGGACACCCTGCCGATCCTGCTGGCCCGGCGCTCCACCGATCCGGCGGACGCCCGGCTGCTGGAGCTGCTGGCGGGGGAGCGGACCGACCCGGAGGTCGACGAGGCACTCGGTCTGTTGCGCAAGCACCCGGCGATCGAGCAGGCGCGTGCCGATGTCGCGGCCCGTGCGGAAGCGACCCGGCGGATCCTCGACCCGCTACCGGACGGCCCGGCCAAACAGGCGCTGGCCGATCTCTGCGATTCGGTCGTGACGCGTACGACGTAGGCCTGCCCGGGTCCCCTACGAAGCGTCGATCAGGGGCACCGGGTAGGCGCTGAACCGGCGGTCGGCGCTGACGACTGTCAGCCCGTCCGATCGCGCTTGCGCGATCAGCAGACGATCGAACGGATCTCTGTGATGCAGCGGCAGGCCGGCAACCGCGAGACCGTGCTCGGCCGACAACCCGAGAGTGCGGACCCCCGCCTCGGCCACCTGTTGCTTGAAGTCGTCCGGCACCTCGAGCTTTCCGACGGCTGCCTTGACGCCCACTTCAGCGAACGACACGACGCTGAACAGCAGATCGTCGGCAGATCCGATTGCCTCGATCGCCGCTGCGGACAATGTGCGCTCCCCAGAGAGCTGCCACAGCACGACGTGGGTGTCGAGCAGAAGCCTCACGATTCGAGGATCTCGTCGAGTTCGGATTCGGTGAACTCGAAATCCTCGCCCACCGTGATCTTGCCGCGCAGCGATCCGCGGGCCGCAAGAAACTGCGCTCCCGGAGCAGCCGCGCCGATCGGGACCAGCCGCACGACCGGCACACCGTCGCGGGCGATCTCCACTTCTTCGCCGGCCTCGGCCAAGGCGATGAGTCGGGACAGTTCCGACTTCGCCTGTCCGACGTTCACTGTGGTCATGAGGAAAGCGTAGGACCTTGGCTAACCGTGGCCAAGTGAGTTAGGGTGCGCGGCGGATGTCGGCCACCGGACGGTGTTGCAGACCCGTCAGCGTGGTGGCGACGAACTCGCGCAGCGCTGTCCGGAAGTCCAACTGCATGGCCGCCAGCTCCGGGTGCTCCTGGTAGGCCGCGGTCATCCCCTCCGACGGCCGGCACATCCCCCAGACGCCGCCCAGACCGAGGTTGACCGCGCCCGCGATCGCGAGCCGGTCCGGGGTGCTGAGCTCGCCGACCACCGCTGCGACCAGGTCGGTGAGCCGGATCGCCTGGGCGTAGGCGGTCTGCTTGTACGTCGCCGCGACCGCCCCCGACACGTTGTGCTCCAGCACGGTGCCACTGGTCGCGATCAACTCGCACAACACCGGCCGGTCGGTGGCGGTTCGGGCGACGGCATCGGCGACCCGCTCGATCGGGTCGGCTTGTTGATCTTCGCGCAACGCAACCGCGAGCTCGTCCAGCCAGTCGTCGTACTGCTGTTCCAGGAGTGCGAGCAGCACCGCTTCGCGGGTCTCGAAGTAACGCAGCACATTCGACTTGGCCAGTCCCACCCGCCGGGCCAGCTCGTTCAGGCTGAGCTCGCCGACTCGGGTGGTGTCGGCCAGCATCGCTGCGGCCGTGGCGAGGATCTCGGTCCGCCGCTGGCTGCGTTGCTCGGCGGTCCGGGCGCGGGTGAAGCTGCCGGCGGGCACTCGGTCGACCTCCTTGAATAAGAGACCAGTGGTCTGTTACTGTTATAACAGACCGTTAGTCCTGTTATCCATCTTACCGAGGAGCACCATGTACGCCGTACCCGATCAGAGCGGCCGGCGGATCGTCGTCACCGGTTCCAACAGCGGCACCGGGCGGGAGGCCGCGAAGCGACTGGCGGGCGCGGGCGCCGAAGTCATCCTTGCGGTTCGGACGCCCGCCAAGGGCGAGGACGCGAGGACGGAGATCCTCGCCGCACACCCGGAGGCCGCCGTCGAGGTGCGACAACTGGATCTGGCCGATCTGGCCAGTGTCCGCGAGTTCGCGGCCGGGATCGTGTCCGACGGCCGGCCGCTGCATGTGCTGGTCAACAACGCCGGCGTGATGGCGGTCCGCAAGCGGCTGCAGACTCCCGACGGCTTCGAGCTCCAGCTCGGCACGAACTTCCTCGGACCCTTCGCGCTGACCAACCTGCTGTTGCCGGTGCTGTTGCAGGCCGACCGGCCGCGGGTCGCGACGATGAGCAGTGGCACCGCGAATTTCGGCCGCATCCGGTTCGCCGATCTCCAGTCCGAGCGCCGCTACAGCGCCTGGCTCGCCTACGCCCAGTCCAAGCTCGCGGATCTGCTGATGGCGCGCCAGCTGGCGGCGGTCGCCGAACAGCGCGGCTGGCCGTTGCTCAGCACTGCAGCCCACCCCGGCTACACCCGAACCAATCTGCAGACGGCCGGCCGTAACCTGACCAGTGATCAACAACGGCCCCCGATCCGCCGCACGATCATCCCGTCCCAGGACGTCGAGACCGGGGCCGAGCCGCTGCTCTTCGCGGCTGCCGATCCGCAGGTCGAGCAGGGCGCGTACTACGGCCCGTCCCGCTTCAGCCTGGTGGGCCCGACCCGTCGCGAGAAGCTGCCCCGCAGTGCCCGCAACATGGTGGTCGCAGCCAGGCTGTGGCAGGAGGCGGAACGCTTGACCGGCACCGGGCTGGGTGAGCAGTAGTTATTCGGATCGGTACTGATGGCTATTTACTACAAGGGCTTGATAAAGCTCTGACGACCATGATCGGATAGAGGCACCTGCAATGCGAAGGAGCATCTGTGCCCTCACCAATCCGAGTGGCAGTCCTGAGTTTCTGGCACGTGCACGCCGGGGACTACACCAAGAGGACAGTCGAACATCCCGACACCGAACTCGTCACCATCTGGGACGACGACGAAGAACGTGGCAAGGCCGCAGCCGAGCAGTACGGTGTCGAGTACACCAGCGATCTTGAAGCGCTGCTGGCTCGCGACGACATCGACGCGGTCACCGTCACCACCGAGACCAACCGGCACCGCGACATCATGGTCGCCGCGGCGAATGCCGGCAAGCACATCTTCACCGAGAAGCTGCTGGCGCCGACCGTCGCCGAGGCCGAGGAGATCATCAAAGCAACCGACGACAACGGCGTGAAGCTGATCGTCTCGTTGCCGCGGCTCTACGACGGCTACACCCCGACGGTCGGCGAATTGATCAACTCCGGCAAGTTGGGTGAGATCACTTACGGCCGGGTCCGGCTCTCGCATGACGGCTCCAGCCGGGGCTGGTTGCCGGAGCGCTTCTACGACCCCGAGCCGGCGATCGGCGGCGCGCTGACCGACCTGGGCTGCCATCCGGTCTACCTGACCCAGCTGTTCCTGGGCAGTACGCCGGCGACGGTCAGTGCGACGTACGGCGCCTACACCGGTCGCGCGGTGGAGGACAACGCGGTCGTCACCGTCGGCTATGCCAACGGGGCGATCGGCGTGATCGAGGCCGGTTTCGTCTCGCCGAATCCGTTCGAGATCGAGATCGGCGGCACCGAAGGCATCATCACCTTCAACGACAAGGACGGCGTGGTCGTCGCCCGGGGCAAGGCGTTCGGTGACGGCCCGGAGCAAATCGCGATCGCCGACAAGGCGCCCTCGGCCTATCACCAGTGGGTCGACCACATCCAGCAGGGCACCCGCGCCGACGCCAACATCGCCGCCGCCGTGGAGCTCACCCGGTTGGTGGTCGCGGCCAACGAATCGGCCCGCACCGGCAAGACCATTACGTACGCCAAGAACTGAAGTCTCACAGAAATCAAGGGAGCATTGATGCTCAAGGTAGGACTGATCGGCGGCGGCGGTATCGCCAACGCGCACATCCGCGGCTATGCCGCCAATGCCGACAAGATCAAGATCGCAGCGGTCGCCGATGCCGTCGAGGCAACGGCCGAGCAGCGCGGCACCGAGCTGGGCGCGACGGCGTACACCGACTACGCCCAGATGATCAAGGAGGAGCAGGACCTGGACGCGGTGGACATCTGCCTGCCGCACCACCTGCACGCCGATGCGATCATCGCCGCGGCCGAGGCCGGGCTGAACATCCTCTGTGAGAAGCCGCTGTGCCTCTCGCCCGAGGAGGCCCGGCGGGTCAACGCCGCCGTCAAGGACAACAAGGTGACCTTGATGAGCGCGCACAACCAGCTCTTCATGCCGACGGTCGCCAAGGCCAAGGAGTTGCTGGCCTCAGGGGTGATCGGACCGGTCTATGAGGTTCGCACCACCGACAGCTTCTTCAACAACTTCGACCCGGCCAACATGGGCTGGCGGGCCCATGTCGAGACCGCGGGCGGCGGCGAGCTGATCGACACCGGCTATCACCCCAGCTACCTGCTGCTCAGCCTGGCCGGCGGTGTGCCGGTCGAGGCAACGGCGATGCTGGCCACCCACCGGCTGACCTTCTCCGAGGCCGAGGACAGCGCCCAGGTGCTGGTCCGCTTCGACAACGGCGTGATCGGTCAGCTGGTGACCAGCTGGGCCTATCAGCCGGCAGCGATCACCGAGCGCTTCTCCGCGGTCGGTGAGCTCGGGTCGCTGTACGCCGACGGGTCGACGCTGTCGTACCGGCTGCGGGACGGCAAGGAGGAGACCTTCACCTTCGATCCGGTCGACACCTTCGCCGCCGAGATCGGGCACTTCGCCCACTGCCTCGAGACGGGCGAGCGCCCGCCGCACACCGAGGACGAGGGCATCCAGGTGCTCGGCATGATCCTGGCGGCGTACGAGAGCGCCAAGAACAAGACGATCGCCCCGGTGCTCAACGTGCTGGCCTGATCCGCGCACAAGAAATCGCCCCGGTTCCGAGTGTTCGGAACCGGGGCGATCTTTTGTCCTTCGAGCTGTATCAGGACTTGGGAACGATATAGCCCTGCTGCAGTGCCAACGAGAATCCGGCGGTCATGTTGTAACCGGCGAGGTTCCACAGGGCGCTGGTGCCGCTATTGTCGACCGGCGGCCAATTCGTGAAGTCCTTGGTCGAATATTCGAACTGGTAGTTCTTGGTCGCGTACCAGATGTACGGCACCTGCTGGTTCACCAGTTGCGCCCAGTCCCAGGTCAGTTTCTTCATCTGATCGCCCGGTGGGACTGAACTGGCCTCTTTGTTCAGTTCCTGGGTGATGTCGACCTTGCCCAGCCCTGGGACATTCATCGTCGGGCCGAATCCGATACCGCGTTTACCGGCGTAGGTGCCTGCGGTCGAGTAGTTCTGGCCCGGTCCCATCATCGCGCCGTACATGGCCAGCGGATCGTTGCTGTTCGGGCTGAAACTGCCGATATCGAAGTCACCGTTGTGCTGATCGGCATCTTGTTGGGCGCCCGAGGTCGCATTGACGCTGGTCTTGATCCCGAAGGCGGTCAGCGCCTTGGCAGCCGAGTTGTCCGAGGTGACCTGGTTGGAGGTCGCCGAGTTGACGGTGATCGTCAGCGTGAAGGGCTTGCCGTTCGGCATCATCCACTGTGAGCCCTTCTTGGTGAAGCCCTTGGACTGCAGCAGCTGGGTCGCCTTGTTGGTGTCCAGCGGGTACGGGTTCAGCTGGTTCAGTTGGTCCTGGGTCAGGTTCAGCTGCTCCAGGCTGGGGGAGATGCCGGTGTTGATCTTCTTCCAGACACCGCCGCCGTTCTTCGTGGTGCCGAATGCTGCCTCGGTCATCTGCTGCCGGGGGATGACGTAGGCCAGCGCCTGCCGCACCTCGGTCATCGACAACGGATACTTGTGGCTGTTGAAGCCCAGCACATAGCCGAAGGACGGAGGCACCGCAGTGTTGGCGTCCTGGACCTTGGTCCACTGCTTCAGGATCGGCGGCGGCATGTAAACGCTGGACAGGTCGGTCTTGCCGGAGAGCAGCTGCGGATAGACCGCCTCGTTCTGACCGTTGGCCCACTCGACACCGGCGACCTTGATCTTGTCCGCACCCCAGAAGCCGTTCCACTTGGAGAGTTTGGCTTCCTGATTGGTGATGTTGTCCAACTGGAAGGGGCCGTCCCCGATCAGCTTGTTGACCTTCATCGCCGCGAGATCCTTGAACGTGTCGCTCATCCTGGTGAATTGCGGGAGCTTCGCGGCCTTGGCGGGATCGGTCTGCATCGTCCGGAAATAGGTCTTGACGTCCTTGGCGATGCCATCGGTGACGAACTTGCCGTAGACGCTGTACGGATAGACGATGATGTTGGCCAGGATGTCGTTCTCCGCCAGAGTGGTCGGCTCGCCCTTCTTGAGCACGAAGGTGACCGTGTCGTTGTCGGTGATCTTGACATCGGTGATGTCGTTCCAGAAGCCGTCACCGCGCAGCCCGTCCAGGATCGCGGTGTCGTAGAGGTCCTTGCTGGTGACCGGGGTGTTGTCCTGCCATGTGGCGCCCTGATGCAGATTGACCACCAGCTTGCCGTTCTTGGCCGTCCAGCTCTGGGCCAGCTGCGGCGTGTAGTCGGTCATGCTGGGGAAGTTCTGGTCGGCCAGCCGCAGCGAGATGAAGTCGCTCTGGATGCCCAGGCCGTTGACGTTGTACGGGTTGTAGGACCAGGTCGTGCCCCAGAAGCAGCACGGGAAGAAGTTGAGGTACTTGCCGCTGGTCGACGCCTGACCGCCGCCGCCGCTGCCGGCCGGACCGCTACCGGCGGTGCCCGCCGAACAAGCGGCCGCCACGACCAGTGCCAGGCACGCCGACAGGATGGCTGCGAGTCGTCTGCGGACCGGGCGTGCGATTCTAGATATGACTCCGTCAAATCGACGGGGGTAATTCATTGGAGCTCCCTGCAGTGGGTTCAACGATGTAAATGCAACCGCACTGTACGAAGTCCAATCCTGTGGACATAGTCGTGTGCCAAGATTTGCCAACCTATTTGCCAACCCATTTTCCGAGCGCTCAACGCCGCGCTTCCGCCCGGTCTCTGTCCCGCCCCCGAACCCGCGAAACCCGCGATCCGGCGAAACTCGCGACAACGGGAGTTCCGGCGCCCTGGAGACCGATTCTGGCCGCGCAATTCGGGTTGTCGCGAGTTTGGCTTGGCGGGAGGCGTGGAACCGGGGTCATTAGTCGAGTTGTCGCGAGTTTGGAGTGCCGAGACGCAACGAGGCCCGGCCGCCATGGCCGGGCCTCGTAGCGCTTTGCAGTCCGTCAGTCGCGGGCTCTTGCGGCGCGGATCTTCTCCTCGCGGGCCTCGCGGCGATCCCGCGCCTGCTGGGTCAGCGACGGATCGATCCGCCGGGCGACCCGGGTGCCGATGAAACCGGTCACCACGACCAGCAGGCAGACGATGATCGCCAGGTCATCGCCGACCGCGCCGCTGGGGGTCTTAATCGCCGGCCGGATGATGAGCGACAGGAACAGCATCGCCAGCCCCATCCGCATCAGCAGCTTTGCTGCCATTCCGATCATGGTCACCTCCCGCGGTGGTACCGACCATATGCGCCAGCGGCGGCACCTGATCGGAGAAGTGGCAGGCCGTACGATGCCCGCCGCCGATGTCGGCCAGTTTAGGCGCCTGTTTGCGGCAGACGTCCTGGACCAGCGGGCAGCGGTTGGCGAAAACGCAACCGGTGGTCGCCGGTTCACCGATCAGCCGCTCACCCTTGGCGTCCTCCTCGGTCTGGGTGCGCTTGCGGGCCATCTTCGGGTCCGGCACCGGGATCGCCTGCAGCAGCATGTGCGTGTACGGATGCCGCGGCTTGGTGATCAGGGCCTCGACCGGCCCCTCCTCGACGATGTGCCCGAAGAACATCACCGCGATCCGGCCACCCTGGGCGAAATACCGGACGACGCCGAAGTCGTGGCTGATGAAGACGTAGCCGATTCCCCGTTCCCGGGCGAAGCGCAGCAGCAGATCCAGGATCGCCACCCGCATCGAGACGTCCAGCATGCTGGTCACCTCGTCGGCGACGATCAGTTTCGGATCGAGGCTGATCGCCCGGGCGATCGAGACCCGCTGCCGCTGGCCGCCGGACAACTGGTGCGGGTAGCGCTGTAGGAATTCCGGTGTCGGGTCCAGGCCGACCTGTTCCAGCAGTTCGAGCATCTTGTCCTGCACATTGCGCCAGTTGGCGAGCTTGTGCTGGAGCATGCCGGGTGCCAGCGTGCTGCCGATGGTCAGGCCCGGGTTGAGGGAGCCGTACGGGTCCTGGTGCACCATCTGCACCTGGCGCCGCCACTGCTTGCGCTGCCTGCCTTTGAGCTTGGCGATGTCCTGGCCGTCGAAGGAGATGGTGCCGCCGGTGGGCTCGTGCAGTCCGGCGATCATCCGCCCGAGGGTGGTCTTGCCGCAGCCGGACTCGCCGACCAGGGCGACGATGTCCCCAGGCTCGGCGGTCAGGTTGATCCCGTGCAGCACCGGCCGGCCGCTGCCGGTCGCGTACGTGTGGGTGACGTTGGTTACTTCGAGCAGGCTCACGCCTCAGACCCCTCCCGGGCGCCGTTCAGCGAACGGTTGGTGACGAAACACGCCACCAGATGGTCATGATCATCTCCGAGCAGCGGTGGCTCGGCCTTGCGACAGCCGTCCTCGGCCAGTGGGCACCGCGGTGCGAACCGGCAGCCCTCGGGCAGTCGGGCCAGATTGGGCACCGAGCCGCCGATCGGCTTCACCTTCAGGCCGGCGTCCAGCACGCTGGGAATGGCGTTGATCAACGCCTCCACGTACGGGTGTCGGCGGCCGCCGGAGAAGATCTCGTCGACGGTTCCCGACTCGACCAATCGGCCGGCGTACATCACCGCGACCCGGGTGGCCAGCTCGGCGACCACAGCGAGGTCGTGGGTGACGAAGATGATCGTCACCCCGAGCGACGCGTGCAGATCGTTGAGGATCTCGATCACCAGCCGCTGGTTCAAGACGTCCAGTGCGGTCGTCGGCTCATCGAGGATCACCAGCGACGGCTTGAGCAGCAGGGCGACCGCGATCGCGACCCGCTGCTTCATACCGCCGGAGAGTTGGCTCTCGTAGCTGCTCCAGATCCGCTCCGGAGGCAGCTGGACCAGGCCGAGCAGGTGCTCGAAGTAGGCACGGCCGTCCTTCGGGTCGTCGAAGACCTCAGGGTGGGCCTGCAGGATGTGCTCGACCTGCTTGCCGATGGTGAGTACCGGGTTGAACGCATTCATGGCGCCCTGGAAGACCATCGAGATCTCCGCGCCGCGCAGCTTGTTCAACTCGGTCTTGTCCATGGTGGTCGTCGATCTGCCGCGGAATCTGACCTCGCCCCGGGTCACCCGGCCGGGTGCCGGGACGATGCCGAGCAGTGAGTAGGCCAAGGTCGACTTGCCGCAGCCGGATTCGCCCACCAGGGCGTAGATCTCACCGGCCTTGACGTCGAGGGTGACGTCCTGGACCGCCTTGACCGAACCCGGCCCGTCACCGAAGGCGACGGTCAGGTTGTCGACCTGGAGGAGCAGGTCGGTATCAACAGATGTAGTAGTCACTGAACACGCAGCCTCGGGTTGAACACGCTGTCGAGAGCGCGGGAGAAGAACACGAACGCGACCTGCAGGATCACGATCGCTGCCATCGGGGAGAACAGGTAGAAGGCGCTGTCGGTCGTGTAGAGAGCGCCCTGCGACATGGCCAGGTTGATCATGATGCCCCAGTTGGTGCCGGCGATCGGTGCGACACCGAGCAGGAACAGACCGACCTCGGCGTAGATCGCGCCGGTGATCGCCAGCAGGAAGTGGATGGCGACGTACGGTCCGACATTCGGCAGCAGCTGCCGGCCGACCATGTTGCCCATCGAGACGCCCTGCAGCTTGGCGGCCTCAACGAAGTCGCTGCTGCGCAGGCTGAGCGCTTGGGATCTGATCGCACGGGCCAGACCGGCCCAGGCCGTGATCGACAGGATGCACGCCAGGATGAATGGGTTGGTGGTGTGGATCACCGCCGCCAGCACGATGATCAGCGGCAGTCCGGGGACGGTCAGGAAGACGTCGGTGATCCGCATGATCACCGAGTCGGTGAGCCCGCCCGCGTAACCCGACAGCAGGCCGAGGAGCACGCCGATGAAGATCGTGATGATCGCTGCCAAGACGCCGACGATCATGATCGGTCGGGCGCCGACGATGATCTGGCTCATCACGCCCTGGCCGAGCGAATCGGTCCCGAGCGGGTGGGTCCAGGAAGGCGGTAGGTACGCATTGTTGGCGTCCTGGTCGTTGCTGACCTTGACGAAGACAGGCCCGAAGATCGCCACCAGGCAGTAGATGGCCACGATCACGCCACCGACCAGAGCACCCTTGTCGGCGCGGAGGATCCGCCACAGATCGCTTACGAATCTCATGCGACAGTCCCTCCGACAGGAAGTGTGGTTGCGTCATCGGTGCCGGAGTCCGGGCCGGGAGCATCGGCGCGGCGCCGTGCCGCCGGGTTGATGATGCGCGGATCGACCAACGGATACAGCAGGTCGACCAGCAAGTTGGTGACGACCACCGAGACCGTGATCAGCAGGAAACAACCCATCATCAACGAGTAGTCACGGTTGTTGACCGATTGGATCATGTAGTAGCCGATGCCGGGATATTGGAAGTAGTACTCGATGAAGAACGAACCGCCGAACATGAAGCCGATCGACAGGGCGAGCTGGGTGACCATCGGCAGCATCGAGTTGCGGCCGACATAGGAACGGCTGATGACCCGCTCACTCAGACCACGGGATTCTGCTGCCCGGACGTATTCGGCGCCCAGCACCGACACTGCGCTGCCCTTCATCGCCAGCGCCCAGCCGCCGAAGGAGGTCACCACCGAGGCGAACACCGGCAGCACCGCGTGGTAGAGGACGCTGACCAGATACGGCCCGTTGAGCCCCGGCCTGGCGTCGACTCCGTAGGCGCCACCGGACGGGAACACCTGATAGGTCGCGGTCAGGACATAGATCAGCAGGATGGCGATCAAGTAGTTGGGGACGGCGCTCAGGAAGGACACGACGAAGGTCATGATCTTGCTGAATGCGCTGTCGGGGAAGCTTGCCATCGCCGAACCGATCGCGACGCCGATGATGAAGCTGATGATCAGCGACACTCCGACGACCAGGATGGTCCAGGGCAGCGCTTGGGAGATGACCGCGACGACGGTGGTGCCCGGATTGGTGATCGGGACGCCGAGATTGCCGTGCAAGATGTTGACCAGGTAGTCCTTGTACTGCGTGAGGACCGGAGCATTGGGCAGTACGCCGTAGACCGCGGCGACCCGCTGCTGGATCTCCTGGTCGGTCAGGCCGCCCTGCTGCCGGAGCTGGGCTTCGAGCGCGGCCATCGGGTTCCCCGGCATCAATCTGACCATGAAGAACGACAGCGTGAGCACGATATAGATGATGATCAGGGCCATGAGTACGCGCTTGGCCAGATATCGGAGCATCGGTGAATCCGTTCGAGCGATAGCGCAAGGTCATGATCACCGCAGGCCCGCGGTGATCATGACCTCGCAGATGAGCATTACTTCTTGGGTGCGATATACCCCTGTTGCAGTGCCAGCGAGATGCCTGCCGACATGTTCGCGCCGACGATGTTCCACAACGGGCTGGTGCCGGACTTGTCGACCGGCGGCCAGTTGGTGAAGTTCTTCGTCGAGTACGTGAACTGGTACACCTTGGTCGCATACCAGATGTAGGGCACCTGGTCGTTGACCATCTGAGCGTAGTCCCAGGTCAATTCGTTCAGCTTGGGACCCGGGCCGACGTTACGGGCCTGAGAGTCCAGAGCAGTCGCGATGTTCTCGCTGCCCAGTCCCGGCACGTCGACCTTCGGGCCGAAACCCAGGCCGCGCTTGCCGGCGTAGTTGCCACCGGTCGGGAAGTTCTGGGCGGTACCAAGGATGTTGTCGAGTTCGCTCAGCGAGTCGACGCCGCTGACGAAGTACATACCGGCGTCGAAGTTGCCGTTGTGCTGGTCGGCGTCCTGCTGGGCACCCGAGGTCGCATTCACGTCGGACTTGATGCCGAACGCCGTCAACGCCTTGGCTGCGGAGTTGAACGAGGTAACGACATCGGACGTGTCGGCGTTGGCGGTGAACGTCATAGTGAACGGCTTGCCGTTCGGCATGATCCACTTACCACCCTGCTTCTTGAAGCCCTTGGACTCCAGCAGTTGGGTCGCTTTGGCCGCATCGACCGGGTACTTGTTCAGCTGGTTGATCTTGTCCTGCGACAGGTACAGCTTCTCCATCGTCGGCGAGATGCCGGTCATGACCTGCTTCCAGGTACCACCGGCGCCCTGGCCAGTTCCGTAGGAAGCCTGGCTCATCTGCTCACGCGGAATCACGTAGGCCAGCGCCTGGCGGACCTCCTTCATGTTGAACGGATACTTGTGGCTGTTGAAGCCCAGAACGAATCCGAACGACAGGGGCAGTGCAGTGTTGGCGTTCGAGGTGCTCTTCCACCGCTTCAGGATCGGCGGTGGCAGGTAGACGTTGGAGAAGTCCGCCTGGTTGGAGAACAGCTGCGGGTAGATCGTCTCGTTGGCGCCGTTGAGGTAGTTGATGCCGCCGATCTTGATCTTGTCCGCGCCCCAGAAGCCCGACCACTTGGAGAGCTTGGCCTCCTTGGTGGTGATGTTGTCGAGCTGGAACGGGCCATCACCGATCAGCTTGTCGACCTTCTCGGCCGCCAGATTCTGGAAGACCTTGCCCATCCGCTTGTACTCGGGCATCTTGCCGGCCTTGTCAGGATCCTTCTGATACTCGACGAAGTAGGCCGGTACATCCTTCTCAAGCTGCGGCGTGACGAACTTGCCGTACACGCTGGACGGGTAGGGAAGGATGTTGGCGAGGATGTCGTTCTCGGCCAGCGGAACCGGCTGACCCTTGCGCAGCGTGAAAACGACGGTCGAGTCGTCGGTCGCCTTGACGCCGGTGATGTCGTTCCAGAAACCGTCGCCCCGGGTGCCGTCCAGCAGCGCGGTGTCGTAGACGTCCTTGCTGGTGACCGGAGTTCCGTCCTGCCACTTCGCACCCTGGTGCAGGTGCACGGTCAGCTGATCACCTTTGACGTCCCAGCTGGAGGCCAGCTGCGGGGTGTAGTCAGTGAGGCTCGGGTAGTTCTGAACTGCCAATCGCAGGGTGATGAAGTCGTTCTGAATCCCCAGCTGGTTGACGTTGTAAGGGTTGTTCGACCAGGTCGTTCCCCAGCTGCAGCAGGGGGAGAAGGACAGATACGGCGCGGCGCCGCTCTGTCCGCTGCCACTGTTGCCTCCGGCGGATCCGCCGCCGGCGGCGGTGCCTGCGCTGCAGGCTGCAGCGACAGAGACTGCAGCACCTGCGGCCACAACGGCCAACAGGCGCTTCTTGGCCAGGGGACGCTGACGCCTCCCGGCCCAATCGATTAGCCGTGCGCGAGCACGACGAAGTTTTGACATGGATCCTCCTTGACCCCAAGTCGGACGCTCCGACGGGTCCATCAGAAAGGATCATAGAATTACTCACCCAGGATTAGTAAAGAGGGTGGAGGAAATTTGGAACTCTGCCCCTGGGTGTTACGGTGGCTTGTTACCAGATCTTGACCCGATCCTCAGGTGCGAGCCACAGTCGATCTTGCTCGGTGACCCCGAAGGCCTCGTAGAACGCCGGGACGTTGCGGACGATCTGGTTGCAGCGGAACTCGCTCGGTGAATGCGGATCGGTGGCCAGCCGCTGGATCGTCGCCTCCGGACGGCTCTTCTCCTGCCAGATCGAGGCATAGCTGTAGAAGAGCCGCTGGTCGCCGGTCAGGTCGTCGATCACCGGTCCGTCCTGGTCGCCCAGGGCGATCCGGTAGGCCCGGTAGGCGATCGAGAGTCCGCCCAGGTCGCCGATGTTCTCGCCGATGGTCAGGGCGCCGTTGACGTGGTGACCGGGAGTGTTGTGCGGCTCGAGGGCGTCGTACTGGCCGATCAGCGATTTGGTGCGCTGCTCGAAGGCGGCCCGGTCCTCATCGGTCCACCAGTTCAGCAGTCGGCCGTCCCCGTCGCAGGTCGAACCCTGGTCGTCGAAGCCGTGGCCGATCTCGTGGCCGATGACCGCGCCGATGCCGCCGTAGTTGACGGCATCGTCAGCCTCGGCGTTGAAGAACGGCGGCTGCAGGATGGCGGCGGGGAAGACGATCTCGTTGCGCAGCGGGTGGTAGTAGGCGTTGACCGTCTGCGGGGTCATGAACCACTCGTCCCGGTCGACCGGCTTGCTGAGCTGGTCCAGGGTCCGGTTCAACTCGTACTGATGGGCCCGGATGACGTTGCCGACCAGGTCGCCGGCCTTGATCTCGAGGCTCGAGTAGTCCCGCCACTTGACCGGATACCCGATCTTGGGCCGGAATTTGGACAGCTTGTCCAGGGCCTTGGCCCGCGTCTCGTCGGTCATCCAGTCCAACTCGCTGATCGAGGCCCGGTAGGCGGCGATCAGATTGTCGACGAGCTCGTCCATCCGCTCCTTGGCCGCGGGCGGGAAATGCCGCTCGACGTAGATCTTGCCGACCGCCTCGCCGAGTGCGTCCTCAACCAGTTCGACGCCGCGCTTCCAGCGCTCCTTCAGTGAGGGGATGCCGTTCAAAGTCGTACCGTAGAAGGCGAAACGGGCGTCGACGAACTCGGCCGAGAGGTACGGCGCGAAGCTGTTGACGATCTTGAACCGGGCCCACGCCTGCCAGGCTGCAAGCTGATCGGCCGTGATCAACTCAGCGGCTCCGGCGAAGAACGACGGCTGCTGCACGACGACCTCGGCGAAGGCGTTCTGCTCGATCTCGGCGGCCGCCAGGAAGCTCCGGATCTGCAGGCCCGATGCGGCCGCATCAAGCTCATCGAGTTTGGTCAGGTTGTAGGTGGCTTGCATGTCCCTGCAGCGCACCCGGTCCCAGTGCTGACCGGCGATCGCGGTCTCCAGCTCCAGCACAAGCCCAGCTTGTGCCTCGGCGTCCGCGATGCCTGCCAGGCCGAGGATCTTGGCCAGGTACTCCACGTACTGGCCGCGGATCTCGGCGTACTTCTCCTCGCGGTAGAAGGACTCGTCGGGCAGTCCGAGGCCGCCCTGGCTGGTGAACATGATCATCCGCTGCGGATCACCCGGGTCGGCGTCGGAGTCGAACCGGAACAGTCCGGACACCCCGGTCCGGGCGAAATGGCCCAGCAGGGTGATCAACTCGTCGACACCGGCGATCGCGTCCACCTCGGCCAGCAGCGGCTGGATCGGCGTCGCGCCGGCCGCCTCGACCGCGTCGGTGTCCAGGAAGCTCGCATACAGCGTCGCGATCTTGCCCTCCTCGGACGCCGGGTCGTCTGGAGTGAGGCCGGTGATGATGTCCTTGACCGCTTCCTCGGCGCCGTCACGGAGTTTGATGAAGGCGCCGGTCCAGCTCTGGTCGGCGGGGATCTCGGCCGTCGCCAGCCAGCGGCCGTTGACATGGCGGAAGAGGTCGTCCTGGACCCGGATCTGCGGGTCGACGGCGGACAGGTCAAGCGCGGGTGCAGTCTGCTCGGTGGGATCAGAGATGGTCACATGGCCAGATTACGGGACGAAGGGGTGCGTACGATGCCCGTATGGCGCGCTTCGACAGTCCGGTCCCCGGCACTCACGATCCCTACCGGGCTGCTGCCGATCGGTACGCCGGCACCGACTACCGCAAGGTCGGCAACTCCGGCCTGCTGCTGCCGCCGATCTCCCTCGGGCTGTGGTGGAATTTCGGCGACGACCGGCCGTTCGCGACCCAGCGGGAGATCCTGCGGTACGCCTTCGATCACGGCATCAGCCATTTCGACCTGGCCAACAACTACGGGCCGCCGTACGGCTCCGCCGAGGAGAACTTCGGCCGGATGATGACCAAGGACTTCCGGCCGTACCGGCACGAGATGATCATCTCCACCAAGGCCGGCTGGGACATGTGGCCGGGACCGTACGGTCAGCTCGGCGGCCGGACGTACGTGCTGAACAGTCTGGACGAGTCACTGAAACGGATGAATCTGGACTACGTCGACATCTTCTACAGCCATCGCTTCGACCCGGACACTCCGCTGGAGGAGACCATCGGTGCGCTGGACACCGCGGTCAAGTCGGGCAAGGCGCGCTTCGTCGGGATCTCGTCCTATTCCGCCGACCGGACCCGGCAGGCCAAGCAGATCGCCGACTCCCTCGGTACGCCGCTGGTTATTCACCAGCCGTCCTATTCGATGGTCAACCGCTGGATCGAGGACGGGCTCACGGATGCCCTCGACGAGCTGGGAATGGGCGCGATCGCCTTCACAGCGCTGGCCCAGGGGCTGCTGACCGATCGCTACACCACCAAGGGCGGCGGCGAACAGGGTCCGGGCCGGCCGAGTTTCACCGTCGACGCGGCCAAGAACGCCGAGGTCGTACGCCGCCTGGACGCGCTGTCCGAGATCGCCCGGCGACGGGGCCAGACGCTGGCCCAGCTGGCGCTGGTCTGGGTGCTGCGGCGGCCGACGGTGACTTCGACGCTGATCGGTGCTTCCAGTGTCAAACAGGTCGCGGAGAACCTGAAGGCGCTGGACAATCTGGAGCTCAGCGACGAGGAACTGGCCGAGATCGACCAGTATGCCGTCGAGGCCGACGTGGATCTGTGGCGCTCGGTCTCGGAAAGCTGAGATCAGGACCCCTTGCCGCGCTCGAGCAGGTGCAGCAGGTACTCGCCGTAGCCGGACTTGATCAGCTCCTGGCCGCGGGCGGCGAGTTGGTCGTCGGAGAGAAATCCCTGTCGCCAGGCCGCTTCCTCGGGCGAGCCCACCTTCAGGCCCTGCCGGGCCTCCAGGGTGCGGACGAAGTTCCCGGCGTCGTTCAGCGACTCGAAGGTGCCGGTGTCCAGCCAGGCAGTGCCACGCGGCAGGACGCCGACCTGCAGTTTGCCGGCGGCCAGGTAATGGCTGTTGACGTCGGTGATCTCGTACTCTCCGCGCGGTGACGGCTCGAGCCCGGCGGCGATCTCCAGGACGTCGTTGTCGTAGAAGTAGAGGCCCGGCACCGCGTAATGGGATTTCGGCTTCTCCGGCTTCTCCTCCAGCGAGATCGCATGCCGGTCGTCGTCGAACTCGACCACACCGTAGCGCTCGGGATCAAAGACCCAGTAGGCGAAGACGGCGCCCCCGTCCAGATCCTGGAAGCGCGCCAGCTGGGTGCCCAGTCCGGGGCCGTAGAAGATGTTGTCGCCCAACACGAGCGCAACCTTCTCGGTCCCGACGAATTCCTTGCCGATCACGAACGCCTGTGCCAGTCCGTTGGGCTGTGGCTGGGTGGCGTAGCTGATGGAGATGCCGAACTGCGACCCGTCGCCGAGCAGCCGGTGGAAGCTCTCGGCATCGTGCGGAGTGGTGATCACCAGCACGTCGCGGATCCCGGCGAAGATCAGCGTCGACAGCGGGTAGTAGATCATCGGTTTGTCGTAGACCGGGACCAACTGCTTGCTGACACCGATGGTGACCGGATGCAGCCGGGTGCCTGAGCCGCCGGCAAGTATGATGCCTCGCATCCACGCAAGTGTACGAACATCGCCCGCCGGATGACGGGAGATCGCTAAACTGCCCAGGGTGAACAGCTACTTGGTGACCGGGGGCGCGGGCTTCATCGGGTCGAACTTCGTGCACCATCTGCTGTCGTGCACCGACGCGACGGTGACCGTGCTGGACAAGCTGACCTATGCGGGCAACAAGGCTTCGCTGGACGGACTGCCTGCCGACCGGTTCCGGCTGGTGCAGGGTGACATCTGCGACGCGGAGTTGGTCGACGAGCTGGTTCGCGATCATGACGTCGTCGTCCATTACGCTGCAGAATCACACAACGACAATTCGCTCAGCGATCCCTCGCCCTTCGTCCAGACCAACGTCGTCGGCACCTTCACGCTGCTGGAGGCCGTCCGCCGTCACGATGTGCGCTATCACCACATCTCCACCGACGAGGTGTACGGCGATCTCGAGCTGGACGATCCGCACCGGTTCACCGAGTCCACGCCCTACAACCCGTCGAGCCCGTACTCGTCCACGAAGGCGGGTTCGGATCTCCTCGTCCGGGCCTGGGTGCGATCCTTCAAGGTCGCGGCGACGATCAGCAACTGCTCGAACAACTACGGCCCGTACCAGCATGTGGAGAAATTCATCCCCCGCCAGATCACCAATGTCCTGGACGGCGGACGGCCCAAGCTCTACGGCGCCGGGCTGAATGTCCGGGACTGGATCCACGCCGAGGACCACAGCCGAGCTGTGCTGCGGATCATCGAGGCCGGGCGGATCGGCGAGACCTATCTGATCGGCGCCGACGGCGAGCACAACAACAAGGACGTCGTGGAGATGATCTTGGAGTTGCTCGGCCGGCCGCGGGACGACTACGACCACGTCAACGATCGGGCCGGACATGATCTTCGGTATGCGATCGACTCCACCAAGCTGCGCGCTGAGCTCGGCTGGCGGCCCGAATTCGCCGACTTCGCGGCCGGATTGAAGGCGACCGTCGAGTGGTATCGGGAGAATGAGGCCTGGTGGCGCCCGCAGAAGAATGACACCGAGGCGAAATACCGCGCGGCGGGCCAGTGATCATGAACGGGCTCTCGGTGACCGGGTCGCCGATCCCTGGCTTGTTGATCATCAACGTGCCGGTGCACGGTGACAACCGCGGTTGGTTCAAGGAGAACTGGCAGCGGGAGAAGATGATCAAGCTCGGGCTGCCCGACTTCGGCCCGGTGCAGAACAACGTGTCCTTCAACTCCTCGGTCGGGGTCGCGCGCGGGCTGCACGCCGAGCCGTGGGACAAATACGTCGCGCTGGCGACCGGGCGGGTCTTCGGCGCCTGGGTCGATCTGCGCGCCGGTGACTCCTTCGGCACGGTCTACAGCCAGGAACTGGGGCCCGACACCGCGATCTTCGTCCCGCGGGGTGTGGCCAACGGTTATCAGACGCTCGAGCCGGACACGGTCTACAGCTACCTGGTCAACGAGCACTGGAGCGAGGACGCGCGCTCGGAGTACACCTTCCTCAACCTGGCCGACGAGACCGCCGGGATCCAGTGGCCGATCCCGCTGGCCGACTGCGAGTTGTCCGCCGCCGACAAGGCGCACCCGCGGATGGCCCAGGTCACCCCGATGCCGCCCCGTCGGACAGTGATCATCGGCGGCAACGGCCAGGTCGGGCGGGCGCTGACGGCGGCTCTGCCCGATGCCGAGGTGACCGATCGGGCGGTGCTCGACCTGTCCGATCCGCAGTCGCTGGAGAAATTCGACTGGCGGTCCTACGACACAGTGATCAATGCCGCCGCCTACACAGCTGTCGATGCGTCCGAGACGCCGGAGGGGCGCAGGGCGGCCTGGGCCACCAACGTCGCCGGTGTCGCGGCCCTGGCCGAGATCGCTCGGCGGCACCGGTTGACGCTGGTGCACATCTCCTCCGATTACGTCTTCGACGGTTCGACCGGGCCGCACGGCGAAGATGAACCGCTGACGCCGCTCGGGGTCTACGGGCAGACGAAGGCTGCCGGGGACGTGATCGTCGCCGGTGTCCCGCAGCACTACATTCTGCGCACCAGCTGGGTGGTCGGCGATGGCGGCAATTTCGTCGGGACCATGATCAAGCTGGCCGATTCCGGCGTCCGGCCGTCGGTTGTCGACGACCAGATCGGCCGGTTGACCTTCGCCGACGACATCGCGCGCGCCGCGGGACATCTGCTGGCTGGCCGCCCCGCGTACGGTGTCTACAACCTGACGAGCGCGGGCGAGTCGCAGTCCTGGGCCAGTATCGCCAAGTCGATCTTCACCGCACGTGGTCGGTCCGCCGAGGACGTCACGCCGGTCAGCACCGAGGTGTACGGCGCCGGCAAGGATCTGGCTCCGCGCCCGCGCAACAGTCTGCTCGACCTGAGCAAGATCGTGGCCACCGGATTCGAGCCACGGGATGGTGGCGAGGCACTCGCCGATTACCTTGATCAACGATCCTGACGGTGTGGGCTAGAGTTCCCGGCAGAGTGACTCTCGGGGGCACAAGCCAGCATTGAGAGGATCAACGATGACCCTTCGCGTCAACCGGCGTTCCCTGCTCTTCGGGTCGGCTGCCCTGGCTGGTGCCGCAGGACTGGGAGCGTGCAGTTCCGGCTCGGGCACAACCTCACATAGTGGCTCTGGTCCGGGCGCGGCGGTCGCCGTCGGATCGGCCGAGAAACCGCTGCCAAGACCGGCGAAATTCCAGGAGGCGCCCGCACTCAAGGGCAAAGGGTTGCCTCCGGTCGAGCAGCGGCTGCCGGAGAATCCGTATGTGATCCCGCATCGCTGGGTCAAACCCGGCAAGTACGGCGGCAAGCTGAATCTGAACACGGTCACGACCCAAGGTGCAGCGGTGGCGGACTCCGACCGGGAGTTCTTCTACGGTCACTCGCCGCTGCGTTATCTCAACGACGGGAAGTCGATCGGACCCGGCATCGTCGAGTCCTGGGAGACCAATGACGACTCGTCGGAGTGGACGTTCCACTTCCGCAAGTGGCTCAAGTGGTCCGACGGCGAGCCGTGGACGACAGCCAGCGTGCTGTGGTGGTGGGACAACTTCATCCTGGCCCAGAAGATGGCCCAGACACCCCCGGACGATGCCCGCTCAGGCAAGGGAACGCTGGCGAAATTCACTGCAGTCGACGACACCACTTTGAAGCTGACCTTCGACACGCCGGCGCCGCTGACCGCAGATCGGATGGCCGCCTGGGTCAACGGCAATACAGGTCGGAACGGCCCGATCTGGACGATGCCGCATCACTACCTCAAGCAGTTCCACCCCAGCGGCGGCAAGGACGTCGGCAAGGACTGGGACGCCGACGGCGGGCTGATGGCGACCAAGGCGGATTGGCATCGTAATCCGGACTGCCCGACTCTGACCGGGTTCAAGTGCAGGTCCTTCGACAACAACAAGGGTGTCGTGCTGGAGCGCAATCCCTACTACTACGCGGTGATGCCCAACGGTGATCAGCTCCCGTACGTGGACGAGATGCAGTTCACGGTGATCACCGACCCGGAGGTCGGCAAGCTCCAGGTCGAACAGGGTGCGGTCGACTACACCCAAGGCTCCTTCAACGGCCTCATCCTCAGCGATGTCGAAGGCCTGCGGAAGTCGACCAAGACCGCCGGCACCGAGTTGGTGCTGTGGGACAGCGGATCCGGCACCGGATCGATCTTCTTCCTCAACTACGACTACATCGAAGATGATCTTCGCGAGCTGTTCCGGGAGCCGAAATTCCGGCAGGCGATCTCGTACGCCTTCAACCGGGACGCGGTTCAGAAGTCCGTCTACTACAACACGGGCGAGAAGACGACCGGGACGCTGAGCGCCAAAGCGGTCGACTTCCAGGTCAACCAGACCGGCAAGGACATCTACAAGCAGTGGCGGGACGCCTATGTCCGACACGATCCCGAGAAGGCCAGGCAATTGCTCGACGAGCTGGGCCTGAAGGATCAGGACGGCGACGGCATTCGCGAGCTCCCGAACGGCAAGAAGCTCGCGCTGCGACTGGAATACTCGGCCGACGAGTCCGCAGAGCACTCGGCCAAGGACAACCAGCTGGTCGCCGACCTGGCGAAGGTCGGGCTGAAGATGACCAGGACGCCGATCCCGCCGCAGAGCTTCGATGATCAGTGGATGTCGGGCAAGCTGATGGCGCACACCAACTGGGAGGTCGGCGACGGTCACCCGCTGATCTATCCGGGCTGGATCGTACCGACCCAATATGCGCACTGGGCCCCGCTCGAAGGGCAGTGGTGGCAGCAGCAGGGGACCAAGACCAACTCCACCGAGCTGAACGTCGATCCGTGGAAGCGACATCCGCCCCGGATGGAACCGGACAAGGGTGGACCGGTGGCGAAGCTGTGGGACCTCTTCAACCAGGCCAAGGTCGAGCCGGATGAGATGAAACGGCACGAGCTGGTCTGGGAGATCTTCAAGATCCACATCTCCGACGGGCCCTTCTTCATGGGGTGTGTGGCGAACTACCCGCAAGTGATGGTGATCAAGTCCGATCTGATGAACGTCCCGCGCCGGGAGAATCTCGCCCTCGGGGGCTTTGTGAACCCGTGGATCCACCCGACACCGGCCGTCTACGATCCGGAGTGTTACTACTGGCAGGACCCGAGCAAACACACCTGATACCGGGCGTGATCAGTTCGCGTAGTGGGGATTCGGGTTCGAGCTCGTGGCAGGGCTCCGGGGGCAGCAGCGCGATATCGCAGTGACCCGGCCGTTTCGAAGTTGGTCGCGGACCTGAGCCGAAGTCCGGAGCTTCGATCCTTGGGGTAGTCCCAGCGGGTCGATGTCAGCCCGTCGACGAGGAAGACGATCACCCACCCGGCGATCGGTCCGATCGAGCTGGATTGCGAGGCGCTGCACGACCAGTCCCGGGATCAGTGGTTGATCATCTACACGGCACGTCCGGGCACTCCAGCGCACGAGGCGCTGCAGTTGCTGCGGGTCATCGGGGTCGAGGAGATGAGCTCGCGGACGTAGCAGGCGCAGGAGACTCAGGTGCTCGGGCGATCAGGTCGACCTGCCGTAGGAAGATCCGCTCCAGGACGCTTTCGGACCCGGCTGGTTCGGCGGGTGGGTTGGTCCTGGTCGGTGGTTTCCGGGCGGGGTTGAGGGCAGCCCAGAGTGTTTGGGCGAGGTTGCCGGTGCCGAGGTCGAAGGTGCCGCCGGGGTTGACGATCAGGACGCGCCCGTAGCTGGTTTTCCAGACGTGGGTGTCCGGGTCGGGTTGGCGGACTGCTGTTTGTCCGAAGGTCTTGTGCCGGTGTTCGCGCCGGGTCAGCGGGCCGAGGTTGTCGATGCCGGTCTGTCCGGGTGGGCCGCCGCGGTCGGGTGGTTGGTACGCGATGGTGTGATCGAGATCGTTGTGCCGGTTGAGGCTGTTGGACCAGGGGAACCGGGATGCCGGGGACAGGGTGAGCAGGGTTTCGCGTATCCGGGCGGGGATCTCGTACCGGTCGACCGCCGTGATGGCACCGGTGTCGATGATCGGTTGGAGTTTGACGGTGCACGCCTGGCCGAGCCATTGCCGGACTGTGTCGAGATACACCGGGCCGAGGCCTTCGACCCGGGCCAGTCGAGCCTGCGGATCGGCCGGCCCGAACGGGCCGTTGAGGGACTCCTCGCTGATGTGGAGGTGCAGGATCGCCGACGGCTGCAGCTTGGTGAAATCGAGCTGTTTGATCAACCCGGCCACCAGATCGGCGATCACCGCCTCACGAACCGCATCCGATGCGGCATCCTGCGCCCGGTCAGCCCTGACACCGTCCGCCACCGCCTCCCCGGCCGAGACCGCACTGCCAGCAGCGGCCGCACTCACATCGGCTGTGCTGTCGTGGACTGCATCACCGCAGGTTGCGCCACCGGGGACCGCGTCGTCCACGGCAGGATCGTGCTGGGCAGGATCGTGCTGGGCATCGGGGTTGTTGGTTGACGCGCCGGCCGTGGCATCGCGACATGGCCCGCCGCCACCCGTGTCGCCATCGTCGACGTGAGTGAGGGTCTCGACCGCCTGGTCGAACAGGCCCGGTTGTTGGGCTTCCAGCTGGATCCGGACGGCGAGTCCGGGATTGGTCTGCAACAACTGCGAGGCCACTGCCCGCCATTCGTCCAGGCCATCGGTCCCGGGAAGCGGATCACCATCACCGTCGCCGGCACCGCGGACCGGGACACCCGGCGGCAGATCGGCTTTGCGGGCCTTCAAGATCGTGGCCAGCGCGGTGATCGCCGCCCACGACGCCCGGGCATCAGCCTCGGTGGTGTGGAAGTACAGGTCAGTCATGCCGTGCAGATCCGGTCGGCCCTTGCGCACATACCGGTCTCGGATTGCTTGGGCAGCTTCCCGTTCCAGGCGTTCTTGGTCGACGCGTTTGATCTGGGCATCGAGCAGGTTGTCCAACCGTTGCCCCGGCGTCAACCGCGGCAACGATCCGGACAGGTGCCGGTCGATGTCTTCGGCCTGCTCTTTCGACAGATGCCGGCTCCGAAACGCCACCCGATGCACCGTGTCGCGGCGGACCCGACCGAACCGGACCTGGGTCCACAGTCCTGGCATCCTGTCCCGCGCATCCAGGGCGTCTGCGATCAGATTCCTGGCCTGGTCGGGATTCATCCCGATCTCCACGCCCAACGCACCGGCAGCGGTCTCGGCCACATCCGGGGTGCCCTCGCCACCGAACAGGACCGCATCCTCCCCATACCAATCCAACCGCTCATCCGGGCTCAGGACACTGTCGGAGGGATGCAGATCCGCCCACTGGGCCGCCGCCAGCAACAGATCACAACCGGCCCGCTTCTCGGCCAGCATCGAAGCCCGGGCGGCAGCCAGCACGCTGCGCTCGTCCAACTCCCCCGATGCCGAATCCATGATCGAACACTAGCCAGGACCTCAGACGGAATCCATCCCTATGTTCGAATCTGTGGATAAACCCTTCAAACCTGTCATCTCGCAGGACATCGGTGACGGTTCTGCATCAGGACATCGGTGACGGTTTGGGTGTTCTTGGTGGT
>NZ_BMMZ01000004.1 GCF_014646195.1 Microlunatus endophyticus | reverse complement strand
TGCCGAAGACGTGCGACACACCTATACCGATGACTTGAGACACCCCATTCCGATGTCCCGAGCCAGAACACCGCTGGGGTCACAAGTGAGCTACACCTGGTTGACAAGCTCGGCCAGGTGTTCTTGGTTTCCATGTTCCTGGTTTCCATGTTCCTGGTTTCCATGTTCCTGGTTTCCATGTTCCTGGTTTCCATGTTCCTGGTTTCCGGCCGATCGACGTCAGACGTTCTCGACGGTGCCGTCGTACAGCGCCCCCGCGTAGCGTCGCAGGGCTGCCATGGTCGTGTCGATTCCTTCGTCCATCGCGCTCGAGTCGGCCTGATCCGCCATCCGCTCCGCAACAGCGATGCCCCAGGCAAGCCGGTCGTAGTCCGCCATCCGCAGAATGTCGAGCTCCGGATGACCCGCGGCGAAGGTCTCCCCGTCGGCCGGCCACAGGATGAGCCACACTGCGACCAGCGGAGCGACCGTCGAGCGGTGCACCTCCAGCGCCACCCGGGATAGCTCCTGCCACCGGATCGCGAAGCTGACATCGCTGTGAGACACGTGCCGGATGCCCACCCGATCCAGGAAGAGCGTCCGTGGCGCTCTCCAGGGTCGGGTCAGACCGTCTACCGACGATCGGATGCCCACGAGCCCATCCGCGATGGACTTTGGGTCCGGGCCGCTGAAGCTTGGATCGACCTCGATGACATCGGCAGGATCCGGATTCTCCCCCGGAGCCCATTCGGCCCGCCGAGAATCGGTCAGCGCGCGGGACTCGGCGGACAACGGGTTGGCCGGCAGTCCGGTCAGCCGGCGCACCATCACGACCGGAAAGACCACGATCAAGGCGGCAAGCCCGGCAATTCCCAGCACGCCGAGAATGGCGCCGCCGATGCGCCAACCACCGTGCACGACTCCCACCGCCGCAACAAACCCGGCAGCCATGCACAAGACGGCGACGGAGATGAGCACGGCCAGCTTGGTCAGGCTAATGGGTAGCGTGCGGGCACCGTTCGTCGTTGGCATCTGTTGAGATTATCGTCCGGAAGGCTCACAGGTAGGCACGCGCCTGCTGCGGATACACCGCGCGCAACTCCTCGAGCGCGCGCAGTTCGGCCCTGCGGACGGCCGAGATCGACAACCCCAGCCGGCGGCCGATCTCCCGCAGACTGTGCTGGCGACCGTCGGCGAACCCGTAGCGCAACTCCAGCACCTGCCGGTACGGCTCCCCCAGTCCGCCGAGCACCTCCTGACCCGGGATCGCATCCCGGAACATCTCCTCGAACTGCTCCGACGCAGTCTCATCGGCCACTTCCAGCTTGACCAGTTCGGTGTGGTCCATCGGGCTGACCGCGCCCGAGGACAACAACCGGGTCACCCAGGCCGCCCGCTGTCCTACCGCGCCGGCGAGTTCCTCGACCGTGACATCACGACCCAGTTCCTGGGAGAGCCGGTTGCGGATGCCGTGCACCTCCCGCCGCCGCCCCGCCGTGCCGGCCGGCAGGTTGAGCTCTCCAGCGCGATTGGCCGTGATCGCCCCGATGTAGGCACGGATCCAGTGCAGCGCATACGTCGCGAACCGCAGGCCGCGGCGATGGTCGAAGCGCCGGACCGCCTCGATCAGGCCCAGACAACCCTCCTGGAACAGCTCGCCCTCAGACATTCGGCTGCGGGTCGCCTCCTTGCGCACCACCATCGCGACCAGCCGCAGATTGCTTTCCACAAAGCGATTCGCCGCCCGTCGGCCGATCCGTTCGAGCATGATCAACTCGTCCTCAGCGGCTGCGACCGGCAGCCCTCCCCGGCGAGCCTCGGCCGCCAGCACCCCGGCCTCGATCGCGGTTGCGAGCTCGGCCTCCTCCGCGGCCTCCAGCAGCTCCATCGGCAGCGCGAATCCGATTCCGCTGCTGACCCGTTTCCCCATGGAGGAAATGCTGGCGTCGGACCGCTCCGGCTATCGACGTGTCGGTGTTGGCCGTCCGCAACGATTGTTGTCCGGATCGGCCCAATGTTGCCCCGATTGCCCCAATGTTGTCCGGGCCGTGTTGTCCGGGAGTCAGAGCCCGAGGCTGCGGTTCTGCAACTGCTTGCGTTGCGCCTCGAGAACCACCAGCTCGGAGAATGTCTTGTTGTAGGTGGCCGGATCCTCGACCGGATTCGTCCGCTGCAACCGCGACTTGATCTTCCCGATCTGCCGGCTGACCGCCAGCAGCCGCAGTTTGGCGGTGTAAGCGACCACGTACGCCGCCGAGGGCTTCTCGGTGAGCAGCGGCTCGACGGCCAGCGAGACCACCAGAGAGTTCACCCAGGGGTTGTCCTCGACCGCGGCCACCCGGCGCGGCCAGTCGTGGAACGGGTCACCCCCGGCCCCGGCGGGCAGGTCGGCCATCGCCTTCTGCGCATGGCGCAGCACTGCCCCGTACGCGGGGTGGGTGAAGTCGTCGGTCGACAATCCGGCCAACTCGTCACCGAGGAACTGCGGCACCTGGATGATCAGCTTCGCGGTCTCGCGCTCGGTCAGCAGCGTGCGGTCGTGGGGATCGGGAAGGACGTCGGCCGCCGGCCTGCGCTGCGGCGATGCCGGGGAGGATGCCGCCTCAGACGCAGCGCCGGCCCGCTTCGGCTCGGGCTTGCGCGCCGACGAGCGGGAGGCGACCCGGTTGATCTCGTGCCGGACCTCGTCCGGATCCATGCCCAGCCAGCCGGCCAGCTCCCGGACATAGCCGCTGACCTTGCCGGCGTCCCGGACGCTGGCCACCAGCGGTGCCGCCTCGCGGAGCGCGTCGACCCGGGCGTCGGCCCGGTCGAGATCGTGCCGGGACAGGATGTTGGTCATCACGAACCGGTAGAGCGGCACCCGGCGTCCGATCAGCTCACGCACCGCCGCGTCGCCGTGCTGCAGCCGCAGGTCGCAGGGATCGAGCCCGGTCGGCTCGATCGCCACGTAGGTCTGGGTGATGAAGGCCGAGTCCAGCGAGAAGACCTTCAGCGCCGCGGCCTGGCCGGCGGCGTCGCCGTCGAAGGTGAAGACCACCTCGCCGTTGCCCTGGTCCCCCACGAGCCGCTGCAGCACCCGGGCATGATCGTTTCCGAATGCGGTGCCACAGGACGCGACCGCGGTTCGGACGCCGGAGAGGTGTGCGGCCATCACGTCGGTGTAGCCCTCCACGATCACCGCCTGGCCGCTGCGGCCGATCTCGGTCCGCGCCAGATCCAGGCCGTACAACACCTGGGACTTCTTGTAGAGCGGGGTTTCCGGGGTGTTGATGTACTTGGCCGGCAACCGGTCGTCGTCGAAGATCCGCCGGGCGCCGAAGCCGATCACCGACTTGCCGGCATCCCGGATCGGCCACAGCAGCCGACCGGAGAAGAAGTCGTAGCCGCCGCGGCGCAGCAAGCCACCGGTGATCAGCTCCTGCTCGTCGAAACCGCGCGCCTTCAGATGAGCCGCCAGCCGGCGCCCGCCGCGCGGGGCGAAGCCGACACCGAACTCCTCGGCCGCCGCCCGGTCGAAACCGCGTTCGGCCAGGAACTGTCGGGCGACCAGCGCATCAGGAGTGGCCAGCTGCTCGGCGTAGAACTCGGCGGTGGCCTTGTGGGCGTCCATCAACCGCACCCGCAGACCGGCCGGCAGCCGCGGGCCGCCGTCGTCAGAGATCCGCAACTGGATGCCGACCCGGTCGGCCAGTTTCTGCACTGCCTCGGTGAAGCTGAGATTCTCGATCTTCTGCATGAAGGCGATGACGTCGCCGCCCTCACCGCAGGCGCCGAAGCAATACCACAGGCCGCGGGAGGGAGTGACGTTGAAACTGGGCGTCGACTCGTCGTGGAAGGGACACAATCCCTTCATCGAGCCACCGCCGGCATTCCGCAGCATCACGTACGAACCGACGACGTCCTCGATCCGCGCGCGCTCACGGACGGCCGCGATGTCCTCATCGTTGATCCGGCCGGCCACGCAGTGAGTGTAATGCGCCGCTCGGACCCTCGCCCATTCCCCGGTCCGACCGGTCTGCGGGCCCTAGTCTGAGCGTCATGGAATCGCGCGCACCCGTGGGCGTCGAACGCAACGGCATCAACACGATCGCCGAAGAGGAGCGTCATGGCGCTCCCCGCAGTCTGTTCTGGCCGTGGTTCGCAGCCAATGTGTCGGTGCTGGGCATCAGCTACGGCTCCTTCGTGCTGGGCTTCGGGCTGTCCGCGATCCAGGCGATCGTCGTCGGTGTCGTCGGCACCGTGCTGTCCTTCGTGCTGTGCGGGGTGATCTCGCTGGTCGGCAAGCGTGGCTCGGCGCCCACCATGGTGCTGGCCCGGCCGGCCTTCGGCGTCCGCGGCAGCAGGCTGCCGGCGGTGGTGTCCTGGCTGATCACGGTCGGCTGGGAGACCGCACTGACGGCGCTGGCGGTGCTGGCCACCACGACCGTCTTCAGCGAGCTGGGCTGGGACGCCGGCACCCCGACCAAGCTGGTCGCCCTGGTCGTGGTCGCGGTACTGATCGTCGGCAGCGGGATCGTCGGCTTCACGCTGATCATGCGGCTGCAGGTGTGGATCACGATCATCACCGGCGTGCTGACGATCGTCTACGGCATCCTGGTCGCCGGGCACATCGATACCGCCAACCTCGGCAGCCTGACCTCCGGCGGTGTGGCGGCGATGATCGGTGCGCTGATCTTCATGATGACCGCATTCGGCCTGAGCTGGGCCAACATGGCCGGCGACTTCTCCCGCTACCTGCCGCGGTCGGTGAGCAATGCGGCCGTCGTCGGCTGGACCACCTTCGGCGCCGCCCTGGCTCCGGTGCTGCTGCTGGTCTTCGGCATCCTGCTGGCCGGCTCCTCCAAGACGCTCAATGACAAGGTAGCCGCGGACCCGATCGGGGCTCTGACGACCCTGTTGCCGACCTGGTTCCTGGTGCCGTTCGCGGTGGTCGCCGTGCTCGGCCTGGTCGGCGGCGCGGTGCTGGACATCTACTCCTCCGGGCTGGCCCTGCTGACAGCGGGACTGCCGGTGCCGCGCTGGCTGGCGGCCGGCATCGACGGCACGATCATGATCATCGGCTCGGTCTACATCGTCTTCTTCGCCAACGACTTCCTCGGCCCGTTCCAGGGTTTCCTGATCACCCTCGGCGTGCCGATCGCAGCCTGGGCCGGAGTGATGATCGCCGATATCGTGCTGCGGCGTTCGGATTACGACGCCAACGACCTGCAGGATCCCGCCGGACGGTACGGCGACATCAACTGGATCGCGATCATCCTGATGCTGCTCGGCACGGCCGTCGGCTGGGGCCTGGTCACCAACACCTACGCCGGCTGGCTGAGCTGGCAGGGTTATCTGCTCGGGCCGATCGGTGGGAAGACGGGCTCCTGGGCGTACGCGAATCTCGGCGTCCTGGCTGCGATGGTGATCGGCTTCGCCGGCCATCTGATCTTCAACCGCACGTCAGTACGCCGCCAGGATCTCAGGTGACCGGCAGCTCGGTCAGCATGTGCCGACGGATGGCGATGGCGGCCGCACCCTGCGCCCAGGCGTAGAAGTCCGATCGCACCAGCCGCACGTCGTCCGCATCGGCCAGCGTCGACCGGTTGGCGACCAGAGCCGTACGCATCCGGTCCTCCCCGAGCATCGCCAGCTCGATACCGTCTCCGGTCACCAGGACCCGCTCGGGCGCGATCATGTCGGCGACGCGGGAGACCAGCAGCCCCAGGCAGGCCGCGGCATGCTGGACGATCTGGGACGTGACCGGCTCACCGTCGGCCGCCAGCCGCATGCACTCCTCGAAACTCACCGGTCGGCCCATGCCTTCGCTCGCCCGCGCGCTGACCTGCCCCGAGGCCAGCAGTTGGTGGGCGCACCCGCGGTGTCCGCGCGGGCACGCAGGGCCCTCCGGATCGAGGGCCCAGTGATCGACTTTGGCTGCCAGCCCGCGGCGGCCCTCGTACAACTGGTCATCGATCACCAGCGCACAGCCGACACCGACGCCGACGGTGATCACCGCCAACGACGAGCACTCCCGGCCCTCCCCGAACCAATGCTTCCCTTGGGTCAGCGCCCGTACGTCGTTGTCGACGCTGACCGGCAGTCCGACCGACGCCGACAGCCGGTCGGCAAGATCGAATTCTCCGGTCCAGCCCAGCGCGGGGACCCGGCGGACCCACCGATGGCCCTCGACCGTTCCTCCGATGCCGATCCCTACGCCCGTGACACCGGGCCCGCGACGCCGATGGTCATCGATGATTGCCACGGTCTGCTTCACCACGGCTTCCGCGGACGTGTCGGTGACCGCCGCACGGGTGCGGCTGATCACGGTGCCCTTGAGATCGCAGACCACCGCGTAGATCACATCCCAGGTGATCTTGATCCCGAGAAAGTGCGCCTGGCCGGCGTCGATGTCCAGCGGTGTGGAGGGCCGCCCGGTGCGGTTGCCGCCCTCGGGCTGCCGCTCGACCAGCAGTCCGCTGCTGATCATCGGCCTGGTCAGCCGGGTCAGGCTCGCGGTCGAGAGCCCGAGCCGGCGGGCAAGATCGGCACGAGAAACGGGACCCGAGCGCAACACCGCAAGCGCCACCGACCGCGCACTGGCATCGGCTGCCGCGACATTGCGCTCGAATCCCGTACCCATGGGTCCGATGACCTAGTTCAACTTGAACAGCCTGTTGACCTGTTCGTTCAGGGTCTCCAGATAGGAGACCGGCTTCTGCCCTGTGTAGATCGCCTGCAGCCCCGGCGTCATGATCGCCGTGATGTCGGCGCCGTAGCTGCTGATCGGCAGGAAGAAGGTCTCGTTGTTCTGGACCATGTCCACGAACGACGAGGCGTCGATCCCGGCCGCCTTACGCGTCTGCAGCGACAGCTGGGTCGAGGCCGGCCGGGCCGGGAAGACCACCCCAGCCTTGGCGATCACATTCTGGCACTGTGCGGTGCTCATGAACTGGACCCACTTGGCAGCGGCATCCTTGTTCTTGGCGGTCTTGGTGATCGAATCGGCGAGGCTGCCCAACGGCCCGGCTCGATGGCCGGTCGGCCCGACCGGCATCGGCGCGATTCCCCACTTGACGCCCTTGATCGTCTGGTAGGTCGCGATCATCCACGCGCCGTCCTGGACGATGGCCGCCTTGTTCGCGGCCAACTGGTTGAATCCGCCGAAGCTGGAGCTGAAGGAGTTGTAGGTCGGCGCGTAACCCTTCTGGGCAAGGCCGAAGTACCACTTCAGGGTCTCCTGCAGCTTCGGGGAGGCGTAGTTGTAGCTGTTGCCCCACGGATTCTTGTTCATGTAGGTCCAGCCGTTGCTGTAGGCGAAGGCCGACCACGTCGTCTGCGCCATGTTGTCGCCGGCACCCAGGCCGCCGAAGCCGTAGACCGCGATGTGGTTCTTGTCGAAGCCCTTCTGATCACCTCGGACGCCGTGGGTGTCGATCGTCAGGTGCGCGATGAGCTTCTCGAAGGTCCCGCCGTTCTGCGGGTTCCACGCCAGGTTGTTCAACTCGGACGGGTCGACCCCGGCCTTCTGCAGCAGATTCTCGTTGTAGAACAGGCCGACGGTGTCCCAGTCCTTCGGAGATCCGTACCGGTGGCCGTCCTGACCGGTCCACAGCTCGCCCAGACCCGGCTGGAACTCGTCGTTGCTGATGCCCTTGGTCGCCGGCAACTCATCGAGCGGCTGCAGCACGTTGAGGTCGACGAACTGCGGATACTTCGTCAGGTGGTTGGTGAACACATCCGGTGCCGTGCCGGCGATGAAGCCGGCGGTCAGCTTGGTCCAGTAATCGTTCCAGCCGTACTGGGTGATCTTGACACTGAGACCCGGGTTGGCCTTGTGGAACAGGTCGGCGCATTGCTGGTAGCCGGGCTCCTGGGAGGAGTCCCACAGCCAGTAGCTGATGACGTTGCTGGCGGTGCCGCCGGCACCGCCGCTGCAGGCCGAGAGCACGGTCGCCAGGAGTGCGGTGACTCCGGTCGCCAGTACTGCCTTGATCCGGGTTGTCCCGGGCTTGGCGAACTTTGGAAATTTGGGCTTGATCATGCCGATTCTCTTCATCACTTGATCCCTGAGAAACCGATGGAATTGACGATCCGCCGGGCGAAGACCAGGAACAACACCAGCATAGGCAGGGCGGCAACCAGGGTCGCGGCCATCAGCCCGGCCCAGTCCGGACCGGTGTTGGGGGTCTGGGACTTGAAGACCGCGAGTGCAACGGTGAGCACCCGGGACTTGTCGGTGTAGGACACCATCAGCGGCCAGAAGTAGTCGTTCCAGCTGGTGATGTAGGTCAGCACCGCGAGTGTGGTGATCGGCGCCGCCGACATCGGGATCACCAACCGGAAGAATATTCCGACCTTGCTGGCGCCGTCGATCAGTGCCGCTTCCTCGATCTCGTTGGGGATGGTGGCGAAGAACTGCCGCAGGAAGAAGATCGCGAACGGCGAGATCAGCATGCTGGGCAGTGCGATGCCGATCAGCGTGTCGATCATGTGCAGTTCCTTGATCAGCACGAAGTTCGGCAGGAAGGTGAAGATCGCCGGCACCATCAGCCCGGCCAGGAAGACCGCGAACACCGGTCCGCGGGCCCGCCACTTGAGCCGGGCGAACGCGTACGCAGCCATTGCCGAGAAGAACACCTGACCGGCGGTCACCAGGCAGGAGACGATCACCGAATTGCGCAGATACAGCCAGAAGTTGATCGGCTGCCCGGCGCCGCCGGCGGCCACCGCCGCAGCGCCGGTCTGCCAGCCGAAGACCCGCTTGAACGAGTCCAGTGAGAAGCCGACCGGGAACGGGTCGGACGGATGGGTCAGCAGATCGCCGTTGGACGACAGCGCGGTCCGGATGATCCAGTAGAAGGGCGCCAGCGTGACCACCATGATCACGACCATCACGACCCAGGCGATCACCCGGCCGACGCTCACGCGTTTGCGGCCCGCAGGTGCGATGGTGGGCGGCGTGGAGTCTGTCGTTACGTCAACAGGGGCAAGAGTTGCCATCAGTCAGTCCCCTCTCAGGCCAGATCCGTCTGTCCGGCGCGGGTCAGCCGGTACTGGATGAAGGTGACGATCATCAGCACGATCAGCAGCGCCACCGACAACGCCGACGCGTAGCCGAAGCGGAAGCGGCCGAAGGCCATGTCGTAGATGTAATACTGCAGCACTCGCGAGGAGTCGACCGGACCACCCTGGGTGGTCACCGACACGGTGTCGAAGACCTGGAACGAGCCGATGATCGAGATGATCAAGACCAGAGCCAGGATCGGGCGCAGCAGCGGCAGGGTGATCCGGACGAACATCTGGGGCTCGCTCGCACCGTCGGTCCGGGCGGCCTCGTACAGATCCGGCGGGATGGTCTGCAGACCGGCGAAGATCAGCAAGGAGGTGTAGCCGACGTACCGCCAGACGTTGACCAGCGCGATGGTCGGGATGACCCACGGCCCGTCAGTGAAGAAGCCGACCGGATTGAGGCCGATCAGCTTCAGCAACTCGTTGAAAATGCCGAGGTTCGTGTCGAGGATCCACAACCCGACCAGGGCCGCGACCACGTTGGAGACCAGGTACGGCGTCAGGATGATGCCCCGGACGACCAGCGACTTGGTCAGTCGCTGCATCATCACCGCGATCACCAGCGCGATGATCGTCTGGACGCCAATGTTGATCACCACGTATTCCAGGGTGACCTTCAGTGCGTTCCAGAAGACCGGGTCCAACACCATCTGCTTGTAGTTGTTCAGCCCGTTCCAGGTGGCCGCGGTCAGCAGGTTGTAGGACGTGAAGCTCAGGTAGATGCCCCGGATCAGCGGCCAGATCAGAAAGACCAGGAAGCCGACCGCGGCCGGGGTGATGAACAGCAGGGCCAGTCGGGTGTCGTCGCTGTGCTTGCGCGAATCGCCACCGCGGCTGGACGTCTTGCTGGCTGGCGAGACCACGTTGGACGCCATAGTGCTACTCCTCTTTAGTACGGCACTTTCAAACAGATAGGGGGTCCACCCGCAACAGCACCGCCTGCTCCGGTGGCAGGTTCGGCGGTTGCAGGCCGACCGAGGCGAGCGCCGCCCCGGTGAGGTCGACGTACGGCCTCTCGGGCGACCACCATGCCGGCGCGAACCGGTCCAGCCTGGGATCGAGACTGACGATGCCCACCCGGTAGTGGCGGTCCGGATCCAGGCCCGGCAGCCGGACCAGCCCGGTGCCGTTGACCTCAGAACGGGCAAGGGAGGCGATCGAGAAGATGCCCCGGCTGCGGTCCGGCGCCACCACTCCGTTGGCGTAGACGCTGGAGTCCGGATAGTCGATCCGCACCAGGTCACCGCGCAGCAGAAGTCCGCGCTCGGCCTTGAAGAATTCGATCCAGCCGCGCAGCTGGTCCCGCTCATCCTCGGTCGCCTGGGTCAGGTCCCATTCGATGCCGAGATGGCCGAAGACCGCAGTCGCAGCGCGGAAGGCGATGTCGTGGATGCGGCCGGTGGTGTGCGAGCGTCCCGAGGCGATGTGACTGCCCATCAGCTCCGGCGGGATCAGCTGGGTGGTCCAGCGATTCATCTGCTGGCGGTCCAGCGGGTCGATGTTGTCGCTGACCCAGACCCTGTCCGTACGCTCCAGGATGCCGAGGTCGATCCGCGCGCCGCCGGACGAGCAGGACTCGATCTCCAGGCCGGGATGGGCCGCCTTCAGCTCGTCGATCAGCCGATAGGTGGCCAGGGTCTGGGCGTGAACGCCGGGCACGCCGCTGGGCTGGGTGCCGGCTTCGATCAGATCACGGTTGTGGTCCCATTTGATGTAGCCGATGTCGTATTCGTCCAGGATCGCCGACATCGCGCCCTTGATGGAGGCGTAGCACTCCTCGATGCCGAGGTTGAGCACCTGCTGGTGCCGGCTCTCCAGCGGCAACCGGCCGCCGGTGGCCATCACCCACTCGGGATGGGCGCGGGCGATGTCTGAGTCCAGGTTGACCATCTCGGGCTCGAACCACAGGCCGAACTGCATGCCGAGCCCGGTGACCCTGTCGACGAGCGGGTGCAGGCCGTCGGGCCAGACATCCTTGGAGACCGTCCAGTCTCCCAGGCCGGCATGATCATTGCGCCGGGCGCCGAACCAACCGTCGTCGAGGACGAACCGTTCGACACCGAGCGCGGCGGCCGCGTCCGCGAGCTGCAGCAGCTTCGGCAGCGAATGGTCGAAGTAGACCGCTTCCCAGACATTCAGCGTGACCGGCCGGTCGGCCGGGACGTGCTCGGTCCGCGAGCGCAGCATCCGGTGGAAGCGGCGGGCGACCTGATCGAGGCCGATGCCGTGGCTGCCGTAGACCCACGGGCTGGTGTAGCTCTCTCCGGAGCCGAGGACGATCTCTCCGGGCAGCAGCAGCTCCCCGCCGCCGATCACCTGCTCACCGCTGAAACTGCGCTCGGCGTAATGGATGTGGTTGCCGCTCCAGCCGGTGTGCACGCCCCAGATCTCGCCGGTCGCGAAGTCGAAGCCGGGCGTTCCGACGTGCAGCACGGTCGCCGCGTCCGCACCGGTGCGGCCGTGCCGCCCCTCACGCAGATGGGTGCCGACAACGAGATCGAGGCGCTGGGGCGTGCGTTCCTTGCCCCAACGGCCGGCGAAGTCGAGGATCTCGCGGGCCACCGACGGCAGCGGGTAGGCCAGCACCAGGTCGTCGAGCTGGTAGTCGGCTTCGTCACCGGTCGCGGTGTTGGTCAGCTCGGCGCGCATCCGGACGACGCCGCCGGGACGCAGCTCGATCCAGATCCGGATCGCGAGGCGGGCGACCTCGTCGACGGCGTCGACCACCAGCGATGCCGCACCCGAGGTGACGAATTCCGGGCCCTGATCCTGTCGAATAGCCAGGGGTGTGCCGTCGAGAGTTGCGGCGACGCTGGTGAACTTGGGGGACCAGTCGCGGCCGTGCCGCGACCCGCTGATCCCGGGTCGGCCCGTCCAAGCGGCGTGCAACTGTGGCAGCACAGCCAATCGGGACGGGGCGTCGACGGCGTTGTTGAATCGACCGGGCTCGACGGCCGCCGCGATCCCGGCGGCGTCGGCCGCGGTCAGCGGACCGAGATCGGAGCCCCAGTGCAAGATCGCCGGCAGCCCACCGGCGATTTCGACCAGCACCGCAGTGCCTTCGGCCCGCAACAGAACACGCAGGTCGGACAACGGCGTCCCGGGCAACGGAGCTCCTTCGATCAGCTACTAGCTAGTTTCTTTCGGGGTGAAACATACTCCCGGATTCATGGGTTTTGGCAAGGGGGCTCACAGACCGATCACATCGTCCAGATGATCACATCGTCCAGATGATCACATCGTCCAGGCGGGGCCCGGTGTCGAGCAGCGTGACCGGCGCACCGGTGGCCCGCTCGACGTCGGCGATCACTCGCCGCACCCGGTCACTGACGGCATCCGCCGTCCGGCGGCCGCGGACAGCCGGGTCGAGATGATCACAGAAGGTCAGCGCGATGCTGGTCGGGCCGTTCAGCGAGGCCGAGTATTCGAGCAGGTCATAGTCGATCGCTCCGGCCTTGCGGCGCGGCCGGCCGGTGACGACTCCGTATTCGGCGATGCCGCGGCGCTCTGCCTCGCCGGCACTCAGCTCGTAGGGCAGCGGCCCCTCGCCGACCCTGCTCGGCAGCGCCTTGACGACCATGATCACCTCGGTCAGGTGCTGCCAGTTGAGTCCGACGTCGTTGATCGCGGCCGCGCTCGTGCAGTTGCCCGAGGTCGTGTACGGGTAGTCGTCGCTGAGCGCGAGCGAGAGCAGTGTCCCCTGCGATCCTTCGATGATCACCAACTGGCCCGGATCGGCGGCGATCCTGTTGGCCTCTGCGGCGACGTCACCGAGGTAGGGCCGGAGCTCGTCAAGATCACGAGCCTGTTTCGCCTTGCGCAGGACGAAATCCGAGCGTGCGGGCCCGGTGCCGGTGCCGGTCGTGCCGACGACCTTGATCAGATGATCATCGGCCTTCTCGCGCTCGATGTGCTCCGGGGTGATCACAGCGCAGCGGCGGTCGACCATGGCCCGATCGGCCAGGCCGAAGCGTGCGACCTCGTCAGCGAACACGGTCGGGTCGACCAGTACCCCGGAGCCTACGGCGACCCGGGTGCCCGGATTGAGCCATCCGGTCGGCAACTGCCGGGCACGGATCTCGGTGCCGTCATCGAGCGTCACGCTGGCACCGGCGTTGGTGCCGATCCCGGCTCGGACGGCCAGGGCCGCATCATCGCGGCGGGACAGGTAGGCACAGGTCTTGCCTTTGCCGGAATCGCCCCAGAGGGCGTCGACGATCACAGTTGCGGGCATGGTTCTCCCTAGGAATGGCGGTTGGCGTTCGGATTCGGAATTCGAGCTCAGGTCAGCAGGTCGGTGACCTGGTCGTCGGCACCGAAGCCGACAATGGAGATCAACTGCTCGGCCTGGTCGGGCGGCAGGAAGCGGGATCGGAGCCGGACGAGGTGCCGGCCGTACTCGGTCTCGAGATCATCGGTGAACCGCGCATAGATCGCCGCGAGGTAGGTTTCGTCCCTGATCAGCTTCTCGACGATGCCGACCAGGGCCGGATGTTGGGTGAAGACCGCGCTCACCGGCTCGTCCAGCGAGCCGATCAGGGCCGTGGTCTGGTCGACGGCCAGATGCAGCAGATGGCCTCCGACGGTACGGGCGGGTTCCTCATGGGTGAAGACCTCGCCGATCTCCAGATCGGTGGCACCGAAGACGTTGACAACCACCTGACACCCGGAGGTCGATGCGGACCGCAGCGGACCGGCCAACCAGTCCAGATCCTCGGCCCACAAGGAGATCGCGATCCGCTGCCCGGCCTCGCCGACCAGTGAGGCGGTGCGTTCGATCACCGCGTCACGGCCGCGGAGGGAGAAGAATCCGGCGGGATCCTGGCGGGCGCCGAGGATGGCGAGATCGGCGATCAGTCCGTCGGCCTGTTCGGCCGTGCGCCGTTTGATCCGGCCCAGCACCTCGGCCGGCGGCTGGGCGACGAAGCGCGCCGGGCTGCCGGCGGAGGTCTGTTCGACGACGTTGCGGTCGGTCAGCACGGCCAGCACCTGATAGACGTTCGCGCGCTGCAGACCGGCGTGCTTGGCCAGCTCGTAGCCGGTCGCCGACGGATGCTCCAACAAGGCCAGATAGACCCGCGCCTCCTGGGTCGTGAAGCCAAGGGCGGTCAGTCGTTCGATCACGTGCCGCAAGAGTAGCCGAAGAGTAGTAGTAGTCGCAACTACTATCGGAAGATCGGCAACACGATCCTGCTCAGGTGCTCTGGGCCGTGCAGGATCTGGGTGCGTCCGGCTGCGGTCCGGACGGCATCGCTGATCGACTCGCCGGTCTGGTGATTGCGGATGTAGTTCGGGAATCCGCCACCGCTGACCTGCACCCTGATCCGGTGTCCGGCGCGGAACCGGTACGCCGTCGGCCACAGCTCGATCTCGACCTTCCGGGTGCCGATGTCATCGATCGGCTCATCGGCTGCTCGCAGCCTGCGGATGCCCTCGATCACATTCAGGGAGCGGCCGTTCGGGCCGACATCGCAGACCCGGACGAAGACATCGGCATCCGAATGCTCGGTCCGCACGAAGATCGTCGCCGACGCGTCACCGATCACGTCGAGATCATCGGCGAGCGTCGCGGTCTGATAGGTCAGTACGTCGTCGCGGCGTTCAACAGTGCGATTGTCGACCTGTCCGCCGGGAATGCCCAGCGGCGCTCCCCCATCGACCGGCGTCGGATCCGCGGGATCGTAGTTGAAGGCCCGGATCGCTTCGGTGGCAGGGATTTCGGTGATCAGGCTACCGTCGGCGTCCAAGTGGTAGTCCCGCGGCTCGGCCGGCACCGGCCAGCTGTCGAAGTCCAGCCAGCGGCCGGCCTGCTGCAGGTAGATCCGTACCGGTCGCCTCGCCAGGATGGCGCGGTCGCCAAGCAGCTGGCCGGCCAGCCAGTCGACCTGATCGCGGAAGATCGGCCCGACGGACGGCCGGTCGCCGTGCCACCACGGGCCGACGGTGAGCCGCACCTCGGCACCGGCCCGCTGCAACTCGGTGAAGTCACGGAGCTGTTCGGTGAGGAAGATGTCGTACCAGCCGGCGAGCATCGAGACCGGCGTGTCCAGGGCCGCAAGATCACGACCGTGGTCGAGGAAATCCCAGAACTGGTCATCGGGCTCGGCGTGGTCGAGGATCTCATGCAGGAAGCCGATGTCCTGCCCGATCGACGCCCGGGTCCCCCGGGACGCGGGCAGGGTTGTCATCGCTGCGGCGACCCGACGCTTCAGCCCCAGCTTCTCCAGCCGGGTGCCGGAGTCCTGGATGCCGATCCCGGAGGACCAGTCGAGCAGCAACTGCCAGCCCACCGAGCGACCCGGATAGAAGGTCGGCCGGAAATCGGCCGCGGTGATGCCCAGGGCCATCGCCGACAGCCTCGGTTCGGCGTATGGTCCGATCGCCCATTGGGTGTAGCCGACGTAGCTCAGGCCTGCGGTGCCCACCCGGCCGTCACACCAGTCCTGCTCCCGGATCCAGGCCAGCGTCGCCAGGCCGTCGTCGGTCTCGTGATGGAACGGCTCGAACTCGCCGTCGGAGCCGAAGGTGCCGCGGACGTCCTGCACAACCGCCTGCAGACCGCGCCGGGCCAGCGCGAGCCCGTACGCCCGGCCGAGCAGGTTGGATTTGTCGTACGGAGTCCTGATCAGCACGACGGGGCCGCGGGACACCTCGACCGGGCGATAGTGATCGGTCACCAGGGTGGCGCCGTCGGGCATCGGGACCTTGAGGTCCCGGTCGATCACCACCCGAGTGGTCCGGGACTCGCCCAGGCCGATCAGCCGGTCGGCCACGGCTCCGAGCAGCCGGTCCCGCAGATCGTCGATGATCATGGTGCCTCCGATGGGGGTGGACTAGAGGGATTGGGTGAACTGCCGGTCGATGCCCTGCGGAAGTCGGCGGGGATCCCAGCCGAGCCGCTCGACGGCGGTGGCGAAGGCGTACCGGTCGGTCATGCCGGCGACGTAGCCGACCGCCGCATGCACCTCGTCGGTGGCCTCACCCACACCGTCCGGCAACCGCCGGGAATCCTCCAGGTAGTAGTCGACGAGCGTGGTCAGCACGGCGACCACGGCATCGGACTGCGCCAGCGACTCCTGCCGGGTGTAGATCCGCTCGTAGTTGAAGGCCCGCAGGGCCGCCAGAGCCGCGGCCTCGGTCGCCCCCATGCCGATCTCGCCCTCGGTGTCGACCGTGTGCAGGATCGCCCTGATGAAAGCCGACAGCTGATCACGACGGGTCCGACCGGCGACCGCGGTCACCTCGCCGGGAAGATCATCCAGATCGACGATCCCGGCATGTGCCGCGTCCTCGAGATCATGGGAGCAGTACGCGATCCGATCGGCCCAACTGACGATCTCACCCTCGATCGTCGCCGGCGCGGGCCGGGACCAGGAGTGGTTGCGGATCCCGTCCAGCGTCTCAGCACACAGGTTGAGGTCGACCAGGGTGACATCGGCACCCCAGGGGCCATGATCGAATCCGGCGGGCAGGAAGCGGTCGAAGGCGTCCTCGCTGGCGTGACCACCGGGGCCGTGCCCACAGTCATGACCGAGCGCGATCGCCTCGGTCAGGCTGACATTGGCGCCGATCCCGCGGGCCACCGAACACGCCACCTGGGCGACCTCCAGCGCGTGCGTGAGCCGGGTCCGCTGATGATCACTGGGATAGACGACCACCTGGGTCTTGCCGGCCAGCCGACGGAAGGCGGTCGAGTGCACGATCCGGTCCCGGTCGCGTTCGAAACAGGTCCGCTCGTCGTCCGGTTCCTCTGCCCTGGCACGGTTTCCGGCCCCTTCGGCCAGCGTCGCACCGGGCCGCAGCAGTCGACGCTCGCGTTCCTCGCGCTGTTCCCGGCCGAGCAGGCCACCGCGGCCGAGCCCGGCGGACGAGTCCTGGTGGGCGCGCACCACCGTCCCGTCGCCGTGTCCGTGCATCGTCGTCGCCCAGGCCTGGGCCCGGGGCGAGATCTCGTGATGCGCCTGGTGATGCTGGGTCACCGGGCGCTCAGGATCCGGCCAGTCCGTAGACATGATCAACACGTACGGTCAGCACCAGTCGGCCGTCGTCGACCATCGCCTGCCGGTATTCGTCCCAGTCCGGATGCTCGCTGCCGGACACGGCCCGGTAGAGATCGATCAACGCCTCGACTGTTGCGTCCTGCGGATCAGCGGCGGCCGGGCTCAGCTCGGCCGTCCCGTCGGCGACCGTGTAGGGCCAGCGGTCGGCGGCGGTGACATACAGGCTCGCGCGCGGATCACGGCGCAGGTTGCGGGTCTTGACCCGGGAGTCGGTGAGCGAGATCCGGAAGGTCGCCGTGTCCGGGGCAAAGGCGTAGGAGATGTTGGTGATGTGAGGTCGACCGGACTTGCCGATCGTCACCAGGGCTGCATTGCCGCGATCTCCGAACGCGGCGAGCAGCCGCTGCGATTGCTCGTTGTGCAGGTCAGTCGGCGGGGCCATACCCGCAGCGTATCCGTGGCCGCCACCCGTCCACAGGAGACGTACAGAGCCCGACTAACCAAAAGGCGCACTAACTATTAGACTGTCTAACCATGACCCCCGACCTGGACCCCGATCTGCTGTCTGCGGTCGAGGCCACCTTGTGGCTGGCCCGGGTGCTGGAGCGGACGGAGGCCCCGCTGACGACCTCGCAATTTCGGATCATGCGCCGAGCCGCAGCGGGCGGCGAGCGCGCCGCCCGGCTGGCCGAGCGATTGGCCGTCCGCAAGCCCACGCTCACTGCGCTGGCCGACGGGCTGGTCGGTGCCGGCTATCTGGTCCGGGAGACCGACAAGGCCGACCGCCGGGTCGTACGGCTCTACCTCACGGCTTCCGGCGAGCAAGCACTGGCCGAGACCGAGCGGATCTACACCGCCAAATTCACCGAACTGTTGGACGACGCGCCGGACCCGGATGCGTTGCGCACCCTGCTTGCCGACCTCGAGGCGGCACGGGTCGTACGACTGAACAGCACCTATCCCCCCAGCACCGATCGACTTGAAGGAGTTGCCCGCGCGTGACGCAGACGCTCACGACCGAAAAACCCGCCACCACGACGACGGCCGCCATGGGCGGCGTGACCGGCCGGGCCGCGGATCGTTGGATCCGCCGGGTCGCCGGCTATTGCTGGCGGTTCAAGAGCCAGGTTCTGATCGCCTTCGGCGCCGGGATTGTCGGCCAGACGATCATGGTGATGTTGCCGCTGATCCAGCGCGAGATCATCGACCACGTCATTCTCAAACCCACCCAACGGCTGATGCCGTGGCTGGTGCTGTTGATCGTCGCTTCGGCGGTGGTCTTCGTCCTGACCTATCTGCGCCGTTTCAAGGGCGGCCAGCTGGCGGTCGACGTCCAGCACGCGATGCGGACCGACGTCTTCGGCACGATGACCGAGCTGGACGGCAAGCGCCAGGACGAGCTGGACACCGGCCAGGTCGTCGGCCGGGCGATCTCGGACCTGAACATCGTGCAGGCGCTGCTGCAGATGCTGCCGAACATGACCGGCAACCTGGTGCTCTTCGTGGTCTCGATCACCGTGATGTTCAAGCTGTCCCCGGTGCTCGCCCTGATCGCGTTGGCGACGGTGCCGGCGCTGTGGATCCTGGGCACCCGGAGCCGTTCGAAGCTCTTCCCCGCCAGCTGGTACGCCCAGCAGTACGAAGCCGAACTGGCCGGCGCGGTCGAGGCCGCAACCACCGGGGTGCGCGTGGTCAAGGGCTTCGGCCAGGAGCAGCAGGAGCTCAACCGGATCGACCGGATCAGCCAGCGGCTTTTCGGCGCGCGGGTGCGGACCATCAAGCTCAACAGCTTCTTCAACCCGGCGATGTCGGCGGTGCCGCAGCTGGGAACCGTCGGCGTGCTCGCGCTGGGCGGCTTTCTGGCGATCCGCGGTCACCTGACGCTGGGCACCTTCCTGGCGTTCTCCACCTATGTCACCCAGATGTCCGGTCCGGTGCGCCTGGTGAGCATGTTGCTGACCACCGGACAGCAGGCCCGGGCCTCGGTGATCCGCGTCCTGGATCTGATCGACACCAAGCCGGAGATCAAGGAGGCGTCGGACGCGCGACCGCTGCAGCCGGGTCCGGGACGGATCCACTTCGACAACGTCACTTTCGGTTATGTGCCCGGCCAGCCGGTCCTCGACGGTTTCAGCCTGACGGTCGAGCCGGGCGAGACGCTGGCGCTCGTCGGCAGTTCCGGATCCGGCAAGAGCACGGTGTCGCACCTGCTGCCGCGGTTCTACGACACCTGGCAGGGCACGATCACGATCGACGGCCAGGATGTCAGCCACCTGACGCTGAAGTCGTTGCGCTCATCGATCGGCACCGCGATGGAGGAGAGTTTCCTCTTCAGCCAGAGCGTCGCGGCCAATGTCGCGTACGGCCGTCCCGACGCCTCCAGGGAGCGGGTCGAGCAAGCCGCCCGTGCGGCCCGGGCGCACGACTTCATCGCCGAGCTTCCCCAGGGCTACGACACCGTGGTCGGCGAGCAGGGCCTGACCTTGTCCGGCGGCCAGCGCCAGCGGGTGGCGCTGGCACGGGCGATCCTGACCAATCCCGAGATCCTGGTTCTCGACGATGCCACGTCGGCGATCGACGCCCGGATCGAGGCGGAGATCCACGACACGTTGCACGAGTTGTTGCACGGCCGCACGACGCTGGTGATGGCGCACCGCCGGTCGACCCTGCAGCTGGCCGACCGGATCGCGGTGATGGACGGCGGCCGGATCGTCGACACCGGCACCTTCGCCGAGCTCGAGCAGCGCTCGCCCCTGTTCCGGGAGCTGCTGGCCGGGCCGGATTCGGCTGACCTCGTCGACTCCGATCCGCAGCCCACAGGCCCGACCGGCGTCACGGCGGAGCTGTGGGACAAGTCCAAGGTTCCCGGCGGAGCGGACGATCCGCTGCTGGCCGACCGGTTGAGCCGGGTCGGCAGTCGCGGCGGCATGGGCGGGCGTGGCGGCGGGCCTGGGCTGATGTCGGGCATGGCCTCGATGCCGCCGACCAAGGAGCTGCTGGACGCACTGGAGAAGCTGCCGCCGGCCGACGCCAAGCCGGAGGTGGACCCGGCATTCGCCCGCGCCAGTGATGATCATTTCCGGCTCGGCACCCTGTTGGCGAAATTCCGGCTGCCGTTCATCGCAGGTCTGGTGCTGGTGGCGGTCGATGCGCTGTGCGGCCTGGTGATCCCGGTGCTGATCAGGAACGGTATCGACGACGGCGTGAACCGGCAGATGATGTCTGCCGTCTGGGTCGCCTCCGCACTGGCCCTGATGGTGGTGCTGATCGACTGGGTCATCCAGATCGGCTCGATGCGGATCACCGGTCGTACCGGTGAACGATTCCTGTACACGTTGCGGGTCAAGATCTTCAGCCACCTGCAGCGCCTCGGTCTTGACTACTACGAGCGCGAGATGGGCGGCCGGATCCTGACCAGGATGACGACCGACGTCGACGCACTGTCGTCCTTCCTGCAGACCGGTCTGGTCACCGCGGTGGTCAGCCTGTTGTCCTTCTTCGGCATCCTGATCGCGCTGTTGATCTTGAACCTGAAGCTGATGATGGTGGTCGGGCTGGTCGTCCCGCTGCTGGTGGTCTCGACGGTGGTCTTCCGGCGGATGAGCGCCCGGGTCTACCGGATCGCTCGCGAGCAGATCTCGATTGTCAACGCCGACTTCCAGGAGAACGTCGCCGGCCTACGGATCACGCAGTCCTTCACCCGCGAAGAATTCAACGCCGATCGGTTCGCCAACCTCTCCGACGCCTACCGGCGCAGCCGGGTGACGGGCCAGCGCTATGTTTCGGTGTTCTTCCCGTTCGTGCAGTTCCTGTCCAACATCGCCGGCGCCCTGGTGCTCGGCCTGGCAGCGACGCAGTTCCACAACAGCTTGATCACCGCGGGCGGCCTGATCGCCTACCTGCTCTACATCGATCTGCTCTTCAGCCCGATCCAGAACCTTTCGCAGGTCTTCGACGGCTATCAGCAGGCGATGGTCGGTCTGCAGCGGATCCGCGACCTGCTGAGCACACCGACATCCACCCCGCCCTCGGAGCATCCGGTGGTACTGGAGACGGTGCACGGCAAGATCACCCTCGAGCAGGCGGTGTTCCAGTACGAGCGCGCCAAGCGTCCGGCCATGGACGGCGTCAACCTGGTGATCGAGCCGGGCCAGACCATTGCACTGGTCGGCGAGACGGGTGCCGGGAAGTCCACGATCGTCAAGCTGGTCGAGCGCTTCTACGACCTGACCGACGGGAATCTGCGGATCGATGATCACGACATTCGTGATCTTGAACTGTCCCGATACCGCCAGCACATCGGGCTGGTGCCGCAGGAGAGCTATCTCTTCCCGGGCAACATCCGCGAGCAGATCGCGTACGGCCGTCCGGACGCGACCGACGCCGAGGTCGAGGCCGCGGCGCGCGCCGTCGGTGCGCACGAGATGATCAGCCATCTCAACGGCGGCTACCTGGCACCGGTGGCCGAGCGCGGCCGCAACCTGTCGGCCGGTCAGCGACAGCTGGTCGCGCTGGCCCGGGCCGAGCTGGTGAAGCCGGCGATCCTGCTGCTGGACGAGGCCACTGCGGCTCTCGACCTGCGGAGCGAGGCGATGGTCACGCGGGCCACCGAGCAGCTGGCCGAGGAACGCACCACCATCGTGGTGGCGCACCGGCTGACCACCGCAGCCCGGGCAGACCGGATCCTCTACATCGAGCACGGCAAGGTGGCAGAGGACGGATCACACGAGGACCTGCTGAGGCTGGACGGCGGCTACGCCTCGCTGTGGCGGACTTTCATCGGCGATCCGGACCAGACGGCGAGGTTGTGATCGGCTGCCGAGGAGGCAGCAGCACGAAGATGATCATCACGATCGAGCCGATGACAGGGACCAGCTGGATGAACCACCACCAGCCGGACCGGCCGATGTCATGCAAACGGCGGACTGTCAGCGATGCCGCACCGACGAAGTTGATCAGCGACCAGATCGTCGTGAGCACCGAGGTCTGCAGCGTGTAGTGCAGTACCTGGTCCGGATCGGTCGGCGCCGGACCGACGACCGCCTTGTTGACGAACGAGAGCACGATGCTCACGACGACGAACGCGAGCATCCACCACCAGAACTCCGACCGGCTCGCCCGGCCGGAGAAGACGACGTACCTCGTGACGAAACGTCGCCACGCCTGCGGCGGGGTCGCTCCGTAGAGTGCGCCGCCGTTATCGTGACCCTCGATCTGACCGGCCGGATAACTTTCTGTCCCCATGGTCAGAACGGTACTCCCCCCAGTTGTCCGGCGCGGTAGGGTTTTTGCCCATGCGGTCAACAAATCGTCCGGACGGGCAGAAGCGGTCCTTCGTGGAACAGGCACGACGCGAGCAGATCACCGACGCTGCCGTCCAGGTGCTGTCCCGGGACGGGTTCTCCGGGACGTCCCTGGCCTCCATCGCGACACAGATCGGGGTCAGCAAAGGCGTCATCGGCTACCACTTCGGCTCCAAGTCCGAGGTGCTCGAAGAAGTCGTGCGGCGCATCCTGGACAACGCGACCGCGTTCATGACCGCCCAGATGGGACATGCGACCTCCTACACCGATGCCCTGCGGACCTACATCACGACGAACATCGCCTACCTGGACCAGAACCGCGACGAGGCGCTGGCGCTGGTCGAGGTGCTGGTGAACGCCCGGACCGCACCCGAGGCGGGCGCGGTCTTCGCGGCCTCGCACCAGGATGCGCTGACGAGCCTCGAGCAGTTGTTGGGCCAGGGCCAGCAGGCCGGTGAGTTCGCCGAGTTCTCACCCCGGACGGTAGCGGTGATCATCCGTGCGTCGATCGATACCGTCACCAATCGCCTGCAGACCGAACCAGACCTGGACGTGGCCGGCTTCGGAGAGGAGTTGATCACTCTCGTGACGAGGATGATCAAATCCTGAGGAACGCTATTTCCTGAAACCTGCTTGGGAGAGCGCCTGGTAGATCTCCGGTCCGCCGGCCACGGCACGGCTGCCCGCCAGGCGACCGAGGACCATGATCGCGACCGTCCCGGTGATCACCCCGATCGCGACAGCCAGCCAAGTGATCAGGGAACTGCCGACCGCCCGCCCGATGATCAGCACGGCAAGGGTCGGGGTGGTCGAGAGCGCGATCAGGACGATCGACGCGTACGTCTTGACCACCCAGGTCGGGCCGGGCGAACCGTTGGCATCCAAGGGTTGAGGGGCGACCACCGAGCTGAGTGGGATGACGCCGGCGGCCCCGCCGAGGATCGCCGCGAGCAGGCCATAGGACCACGGCAGCGCCCAGGGCTGCCCGCCGAGCAGCCCGCCGACCACGGTGAGCGCGAGCGCGTAGGGACCGAGCAGCAGCAGCCAGGCCAGCTGACGGCCGCGGACGTCGGCGCGTTCGGCTCCGGTGTCGAGCAGGACGGCCATCGCCGCGCCGTCGAAACCGTAGCCGTTGCCGGCGACTGCACCGGCGATGATGGCCGTTCCGCAGCCGGCGAACGGCAGCAGCACCCGAGTGCCCTGGCTGATCAACGGAACGACGCAGACGCCGAGCCCAACGACCACCGCGACGAGCAGGAATCCGGCCCGGTTGGGATCGCGGATCCACAGCCGGAGTTCGCGGCATATCACCGCACCGGTGGCAGTTGCGGGTAGCACCCGGCGGCGCGACCGGGAGCGTACGTGCCGGGACGAGGTGGCCTGGGACAGCAGTCGCGCGTCCAGGACGTACGGCCACCAGCGGTAGAGCACGGCGCAGCCGGCAGCCAGTGCGGCGAGCGGGAGCAGGGTGCCTGCGAGGTGGCCGGCGGCTGCGGCCGACGTGGCATCTGCGGACCAACCGCTCGGCAGGATCTCGACCATGATCACCAGCGCCCGGGGGCGTCCGTCCGCCAGCAACGCCAGCAGCGGCTGGATCAGGGTGCCCAGCACGACGACCCCGCTGATCACCGCTGCCGACAGCAGCGTCCCCAGATCCTGGCGGCGACGCGAACCGACCGGGACCGCCGCAGCGACGATAGTCCCGAGCAGCCCGATCATGATCAAGGTCAGCGCCGTGCCGAGGATGCCGACAAGACCGGCGACCGGGTCCCGCCGGAAGCCGTACGCGACCGTGCCGGCCAGTGCGATGCCGAGCAGAACCGTCGCCACATCGGCGAACCCGAGCAGCGCCAGCGATCTGGCGAGGATACGGCGCCCGACCGGGATGGTCCGGAAGAGATCGAGCGGGACTGCCGGATCGCCACCGGAGAAGGCCGCGAATCCGATCCGACCGGCCATCCAGCTCAGGCTGAGCAGCCCCAGCTGGGCGGCACCGCCGGTCCCCCTGGCCGATGTGGTGATGCCGAACAGCAGCGTCGACACGGCGACCAACAGACCGAAGACGCCGGCAGCCAACAGCGCGACGGTGCCGAACCGTGACTGGCGGGCGTTGCGCAGGGCGGCGGCCCGCATCCCCATCAGAATCTGAACCACGACAGGGTTTCCGCGGTGGGTTGGGCTCCGACCAGGTGAGCGAAGGCGTCTTCGAGCGAACCGCCGCCGCGGACCTCGTCCAAGGTCCCGTGGGCGACGACCCGGCCGGCGTCCAGCACGGCGACCCGATCGCACAGCAGCTCCACCAGCGCCATCACGTGGCTGGAGAAGACGACGGTCCCACCCCGGGCGACATAGCCGGTCAGGATCGAGCGGATGGTTGCCGCGGAGACCGGATCGACGGCCTCGAACGGCTCGTCGAGCACCAGGACGCTCGGCCCGTGCAACAGCGCGGCGGCCAGTGCGATCTTCTTCCGCATCCCGGTCGAGTAGTCGGCGACCACGACGTCGGCAGCGCTGACCAGGTCCAGCGCACGCAGCACCTCGGCACTGCGGTCGGCGACCTCTGCGGACTTCATCCCTCGGAGCAGGCCGACGTAGGTGAGCAGTTCGGCACCGGTCAGCCGGCGCGGCAGCATGTCGCCCTCCAGCAGCACCCCGAGCGCGGCCTTGGCCTCCTTCGGCGCCTGCCAGAGATCATGTCCGTGGACTGCCGAGGTGCCGGAGTCGGGTCGGATGAGCCCGACCGCCATCGAGAGCAGGGTGGTCTTGCCGGCGCCGTTGGGACCGACCAGGCCGAAGAACGATCCGACCGGGATCGACAACCCGACCTGGTCGACCGCCGTGAAATCCCCGAAGTGCTTGGTCAACCCGTCAAGGTGGAACGCCTCTTCCGCCTGGTTTGTACGCACGGTCAAAAATTAGTACGAGCGGCTAGGAGACGCAATCGTTGCCGGCCGGGCTCCCAGCAACGCAGAAGGGTCTGCGTCCCCGCGGGAACGCAGACCCTCGACGTTTGTGACCGGTACGGCGGTCGCCTCTCGGCGAGTGGCGCGACGCGGTTCCAGCCGAACGGTATTCCGCGAGGGCAATAGATGGGGCCCGGGGACACTGTCCCGCACCGATCAAACTGCACAACCGGAGCCGGGCGGGGAGTATTCCCGTGTGATCGACGAGCACTGGGCGGAATGTATATGCGCTGACTCCCAGCGATTCCACCCTCGCGCACCGTGGATGCAACCCAGGTCCTGCCGTCGGTCTTGCTGGAACAGCTACGGGAAGAGATCGTCGCCGTCGCCGGAGAGTTTCACGCCAGCGATATTCGGGTGTTCGGCTCAGTCGCAGCCAGCTCGGATACAACCGCGTCCGACCTCGACGTGCTCATCCACTTCTCCGACGAGGCAACGGTGTATGACCAGATCGGACTGACCGAGGTACTGGAGAGCTTGCTTGGAGTTCCTGTCGATGTGATCTCCGATGGTGCGTCCGGGTCGATCGGATCAAGGATGCTGTGCCGGTGGTCGCCGAAGCGCTGCTGCATCGCATCGGAGAGGCTGTGTCCCGTCTGCCCGATGCCCTGACCAGCGCACATCCAGAAGTCGAACGGCGGAAGATCATGGGCATGCGCAAGGTCATGGCGCACGAGTACGAACTCATCGACTACCGGACCGTCTGGAGGGCGTTGGATCAAGCCCTTCCCGGCGATGTGGAGTCGATCACGGCAGATCGTGGCTGACCTGGAGGACTGATCACTCAGCCCCCGGAGACACCGATCTCCGCGCTGGAGAGTTCGAGATCGAGTCCACAGGTGTCGGCCAGCCAGCCTTCGGGCAGGGCGACCTTGCCGCGCGGGGATCCCTGGCGTCCGCGGGGCCTGCCGAGCTCCTCGACCGGGTAGGCCAGGTTGGGATCAAGACGGCCCAGATGATCATCGAGCTCACTGAAGCTGGAAACCGTACCAAGATCATGACGAAGGTCGCCACCGATCGGGAATCCCTTGAAATACCAGGCCATGTGCTTGCGCAGGTCGGTCACCCCGCGCTGCTCCCCCATCAGACCGGCGAGCAGCTCGGCATGGCGGCGTACGACTCCGGCGACCTCGCCCGAGGTCGGGAGCGTCTGCGTGGCACGACCGGCGAAGGCATCGGCAAGATCACGGAAGAGCCAGGGCCGGCCGAGGCAGCCGCGACCGACCACCACGCCGGCGGCGTTCGTGTGCATGATCATCCGGGTCGCATCGGCGGCTTCCCAGATGTCGCCGTTGCCCAGCACGGGGATGCTGACCTGATCGACGAGGTCGGCGATCGCGTCCCAGTCGGCATGCCCGGAGTAGTGCTGCATGGCGGTCCTGCCGTGCAGGGCTATGGCGGCGATCCCTGACTGCTCAGCGATCCGGCCGGCATCGCGATAGGTCAGATGATCATCGTCGATGCCCTTGCGGGTCTTGCAGGTGACCGGGACTCCGTACGGCTCGGCTGCCTTGACCACGCTCGTCAGGATCGCCTCGAGGAGGTCCCGCTTCCACGGAAGCGCGGCACCGCCGCCTTTGCGGGTGACCTTGGGCACCGGGCAGCCGAAATTCATGTCGACGTGGCCGACGCCGTACTCACCGCAGAGGATCTTGGCGGCTTCGGCCATGTAGTACGGGTCGGTGCCGTAGAGCTGCACACTGCGTACGGTCTCGCCCGGATCGAACTGCAACATCGACAGCGTCTTGGGATCGCGCTCAACGATCCCGCGGGAGGTGATCATCTCCGCTACGTACAGCCCGGCGCCCTGCTCCCGGCAGAGTTGGCGGTACGCGGCATTGGTGATGCCGGCCATCGGCGCCAGCACGACCGGCGTGTCGATGGCGAGACGCCCAAGGCGCAGGGGTTTCACCCCTTCGGCAAGCTCAGGGATCGTGGAAACCAAGATCACGCTCCGATGAGCTTGGGGGCGAGGTACTCGACGACCTTGTCCAGGCTGACCCGCTCCTGGGACATGGTGTCGCGGTCGCGAACCGTCACCGCATCGTCGGTGAGGGTGTCGAAGTCGACCGTGATGCAGAACGGCGTACCGATCTCGTCCTGGCGGCGGTAGCGCCGACCGATCGCCTGGGCGTCGTCGAAGTCCACGTTCCAGTGCTTGCGCAGCTCGGCGGCAAGATCACGCGCCTTCGGCGACAACTGCTCATTGCGGGACAGCGGCAGCACCGCCGCCTTGACCGGAGCGAGCCGATGATCAAGCCGCAGCACCGTGCGCTTGTCCACCCCGCCCTTGGTGTTGGGCGCCTCGTCCTCGGCGTACGCCTCGACCAGGAAGGCCATCAGCGAACGGGTCACACCGCCGGCCGGCTCGATCACGTACGGCGTGTAGCGCTCGTTCTTGGCCTGGTCGAAATACGAGAGATCGACTCCCGAATGCTTGCTGTGGGTGCCAAGATCGAAATCGGTCCGGTTGGCGATGCCCTCCAGCTCGCCCCACTCGTTGCCGGTGAACTCGAAGCGGTACTCGATGTCGACCGTCCGTTTGGAGTAGTGCGACAACTTCTCCTTCGGGTGCTCGTAATGGCGCAGGTTGTCCCGGGAGATTCCAAGATCGACATACCAGTCGGTCCTGGTGTCGATCCAGTACTGATGCCATTGTTCGTCGGTGCCGGGCTCGACGAAGAACTCCATCTCCATCTGCTCGAATTCACGAGTACGGAAGATGAAGTTGCCGGGTGTGATCTCGTTGCGGAAGGACTTGCCGGTCTGCGCGATGCCGAACGGCGGCTTCTTGCGGGCAACGGTCAGCACGTTGTTGAAGTTCACGAAGATGCCCTGCGCGGTCTCGGGTCGCAGGTACGCCAGCCCCGACTCGTCCTCGACGACCCCGAGATGGGTCTTGAGCATCATGTTGAAGTCCCGCGGCGGGGTCCACTTGCCCTTGGTGCCGCAATTCGGGCAGTTGACCAGATCGAAGGTCACCGTCTCCGGATCGGCGACGTCGTGCTTGGCGGCGTACGCCTCCTGCATGTGGTCAGCGCGGAAGCGTTGATGGCAGTTCAGGCACTCGACCAACGGATCGGTGAAGACGCCGACGTGACCGGATGCGACCCAGACCTCCTTGGGCAGGATGATCGCCGAGTCGAGGCCGACGACATCGTCGCGGCTCTGCACCATCGAGCGCCACCACTGGCGCTTGATGTTCTCCTTGAGCTCGACGCCGAAGGGTCCGTAGTCCCACGCCGACCGGGTGCCGCCGTAGATCTCACCGGACTGGAAGACAAAGCCCCTGCGCTTGCACAGGCTGATGACGTCGTCGAGCTTGCTCTTGGCCACGGATGGTCTCCACTTACTACTGGTTGCGGACACCCGGCTGGCGCCCGCTCCTCAACGCCCCAGGCTAGTTGATCGGGCCCGGTTGATCCGATTCGATTACGGCCCGTGCCGGTGTCGGTGCCTGGCACTAACGTCCGGGACATGGACCGAGAAGCGATCATCGAGACCGAATCCGAAAGGTTCGCCGAAGTCCTGGCGGACGCACCCTCCGATGCCCGGGTGCCCAGCTGCCCGGATTGGACTGCCGGCGACCTGCTCTGGCACCTGACCGAAGTCCAGCTCTTCTGGGCCGGCATCCTCGGCCGCGACGCGCGCACCGAGGCCGACGTCGAGGCGGTCGAGAATTCGAAGCCGGAGCGCCCGACCGGCCTCGCGGCCTCGCTGGCGCTGCGCCGGCAGGCCACCGAATCGCTGGTGGCCGAGCTGCGCCGACTCGACGACTCAGAGCCGCGCTGGTCCTGGTTCGATCCGGACCAGACGGTCGGCTTCACCCGACGGATGCAGACCTACGAGGCGACCATGCACCGGGTCGATGCCGAGCTGGCAGCCGGCTTGGCGGCCGGCCCGATCGCACCCGATGTGGCAGCCGGAGCGATCGGCCACGGGATCGAGGTGATGTGGGGCTGGATGGCCGACTGGGCGACGTACGAGCCGAAGGCGATCGGCGAATTCGTCGCCACCGACACCGACCAGCGATGGTTGGTCGAGCTGGGACGCTGGTTCGGCACGGGACCGGAGTCGGGCAACCAGTTCGATGAGCCGCGCGCCGTGCCGGCGATCTCCGGAACGCCCACGGTCACCGCCAGGGCCCCGGTGGTCGACCTCGCCCTGTGGGCGTGGGGCCGCGCCGGCTCAGCAGAGATCTCCGGAGACCCCGACTCCCGGCGAGCCCTGGATGCGGTGATCAGCCAGGGCATGCCGTAGGGAGCACGAGCCCAGCAGTTCTTGCCGGGCACGTGATACGTGCCGGCGTACCGGTAATTCTTCGTGCCGATCGTCACGGTGCTGTTGGTCACCAAGCACCGCCACTACAGCCGTAGATTCTCCGGCGACTCGTACGCCGACGGCTCGTCGATGGCCAGGGACAGCAGCGGTACGACGGTCATCTTGGCGTCGTAGGACCCGAGTGCCCGGCGGTAGGAGCCGACGTTCTTCCATCGTGTGGTGATGGTCCACAGCGTCGGCTCGTCGAGATTGCGGGCGACATCGGCACTCAGGAAACCATCTGCCTTCGTGAACACCGCCACCGCGGCGTCCGCCTGCTCGACGAACTCGTCAGCCCGCTTCTCGGGAACGGTGAATCGGCTGATGGCGATCACGGCTGGATCGATCAACTACCGATGCAGCGGGTGAAGGGCTTCTCGCTGTAGTCCCAGGTCGAGCGAGGGTGCTTGACCTGGACCTCTCCCTGTACGGTGATGCAGCGATTCTTCGGCGCCCGGGCGGCACCCGCGTATTCGTTGTAATTGCCGAGGTCCCAGCCGTATGGTCCAGTGTGCGAGGTACGGAAGCTGAGGTCGATGACGTGGGCACCGGCGAGGTGATCGACCGTGAACACGCAGAGCCGATTGTTCCGGACGTAGAAGTAGTCCCTGCCCTGATAGGTGCCGTACGGCCCGGCGAGCCGATGCCATCCGACCAACCGGCCGCGTTCGCAATCAGCACGGGTCGTCCACTGCCACCCCGGGGGAAGATGTTTCTGGATCGTGCCTGCCGACGCGGCCGGCGCGTCGACCGCGACGCCGACCAGGGCGAGGATGCTCATGGCGATCCCGATGACTGCCTTCTTCATATCAACCTCCTGATGGACCCGACCATCCACGTGTTCAGCAGGTTAACGGTGTGAGGGTTCACCGCGGTTCGGCGTCGACTTGACTTCGGACCACCCTGAAATGAAAATGGTTTTCATGAGGAGGTTCCCGCGCGCGCTCGCTGGGTTGATCGCCGTGCTGGCGGTGCTCGCGACCAGCGCGTGCGCAACCGGCGCAGCCGCAGCAGGAGCCAAGCCGGGCCAGTTGCTGATCGTGACGGCTTTCTACCCGTTCCAGTTCGTGGCGCAGCGGATCGCCGGGCCGCACGCGCACGTCACCAGCCTTACCAAGCCGGGCGCCGAACCCCATGATCTGGAGTTGACTCCGCGGCAGGTGGCCAGCATCTACGACGCGGACCTGGTGATCTACCAGCGCTACTTCCAGGCGGCGGTCGACGATGCGGTGGCCGAGAACGGCAACGCCCACGGCAAGGACAACCTGCTGGACACGGCCGACTTCGTCCCGCTGGAGGACCACGGCCCGTTGGGCGAGGAGAACGACGATCCGGACGACCGGGCCGGCACCACCAACCTCGATCCGCACGTCTGGCTCGACCCCAGCCACATGATCACCATCACCCAGGCGGTCGATCGCCGGCTGGACCAGATCGATCCCGCTCACCGGGCCGACTACAACCGCAACGCGGCCGGATTGATCACCCAGCTCAAGTCCCTGGACGCGGAATACCGGACCGGATTGGCGACCTGCAAGCGTACGGAGTTCATCACCACCCACGCCGCCTTCGGCTACCTCGCCGAACGCTACGGACTGCAGCAGATCAGCGTCACCGGACTCAGCCCGGACACCGAGCCCTCGCCGGCCCGGATCGCCCAGGTGCAACAGCTGGCCAAGACCCACGGGGTCACCACGATCTTCTACGAGACATTGATCTCCCCCGCCATCGCCCGATCGATCGCCGGTGATCTCGGCCTCAGGACCGACGTCCTTGACCCGATCGAGGGCATCACCAGCCAGTCCCGCGGCGACAACTACATCGCCGTGATGAAGTCGAATCTGACGGCCTTGCAGCGGGCCAACGAGTGCAGCTGAGAACGGGAACAAGTCTGAGAATGGACACGTCATGGAACTGACCAGCGATCCGGTGCTGCGGGCCGACGACGTCTCCGTCGAGCTTGGCGGCCTGCCGATCCTGCGGGGCATCTCGCTGACCGTGCACAGCGGGGAGACCGTCGCCCTGCTGGGTGGCAACGGCTCCGGCAAGTCCACCCTGGTCCGCACCCTGCTGGGTCTGACGCCGCTGCGACGCGGCACGATCACCCTCTTCGGCACCGACCTGGACGACTTCAAGCGCTGGTCGCGGGTCGGCTACGTGCCGCAACGGTCCACGATCAATCTCACCCGGGCCAAAGTCAGCGAGATCGTCGGTTCCGGGCGGCTCGGCCACCGACCGCCGTTCCTGCCGCCGACCCGCGACGACCGACAGGCAGCAAAGGAGGCGCTCGAGGTCGTCGGACTGGCCGACCGGGCGTCGGCGGAGATGCAGCATCTGTCCGGCGGCCAGCAGCAGCGGGTGCTGATCGCCCGGGCACTGGCCACCCGGCCCGACCTGCTGGTGCTCGACGAGCCGACCGCGGGCGTCGATCTGGAACACCAGCAGATCCTGGCCGACGTGCTGGCAGAGTTGTTGCGTCGCGGGATGGCGATCCTGGTCGTCCTGCACGAGATCGGCCCACTCGCCCCGCTGGTCGACCGGGCGATCGTGCTCCGCGAGGGCCGCGTCGTCCATGACGGGGAGCTGCCCCGTTCGGCCGCCGAGCTCCATGATCATCATCGGACCCAGCACGGTGGCCACGAACACGAGACGGCCGATGGACCGCAGCGGGGATCCGGGCCGCACGTCGCCGGTCCCCTTGACCTCAGGAGCGGAGCGGAATCATGATCGGCATCCTCAGCTATCCGTTCATGCAGCGAGCCCTGCTGGCCGCGCTGTTGACCGGGCTGCTCGCCCCCGCCATCGGCGGCTACATCGTCCAGCGCCGACTCAGCCTGCTGGGCGACGGCCTCGGCCACGTCGCAATCGCCGGTGTCGGACTGGCGTTGCTGACCCGGCAAGCGCCGATCCCGGTCGCCGTCGTGGTCTGTGTCGCCGGCGCCGTTCTGGTCGAGGTGCTCCGGCAGCGGGGCAAGGCCACCGGTGACGTCGGGCTGGCGATCCTCTTCTACGGCGGCCTTGCAGCAGGCGTACTGATGTCGGCCTTCGCCGGCGGCGGCACCGGGGCGCTGTCGCAATACCTCTTCGGCTCGCTGACGTCGGTGACCTCCGGTGATCTCGTGCTGATCGGGATCCTGGCGGTCGTGGTGCTGGTGCCGACGATCGGCCTGGCTCCGCAACTCTTCGCCGTCAGCGCGGACGAGGACTTCGCCCGGGTGCTCGGACTGCCGACCCGCTTCTACAACATCGTGGTGGTCGTGCTGGCCGCGATCACCGTGACGCTGTCGATGCGGACCGTCGGGCTACTGCTGGTCAGTGCCCTGATGGTGGTGCCGGTCGCTGCTGCACAGAATCTGGTACCCGGTTTCTACGCCGCACTCGGCACTGCGATGGGCATCGGGGTGCTGGTCTCGGTCGGCGGAGCGGCGGGATCCTTCTACCTCGACGCCGCACCGGGCGCGTTGATCGTGGTCTTCGCGATCGCGGTGTTCGCGGTCAGCTGGCCGATCTCCACGCTGCTGGCCAGACGAAGAACGGCACCGGTGATCATCACCGAGCCGGCAGATCACTCCGAGATCCCGACGCCTCATGTGCTGACCGGCACCCATCCGCATCACCACGGCGATCCGGACTGTGATCATCAGGCCGTGATCCACCAAGATCATGTCGACTACGTCCACGACGGTCATCGGCACGCCGTCCACCGTGATCACTACGACGAACACTGACCGGGAGAGATCATGACAGCAACCAGGAACCACACCGCCCAACGGCGCACCCGCCAGCGTACGGCGGTGGAGGAGATCGTCAGCGCGGGCGATGACTTCCGCACTGCACAACAGATCCACGACGAGTTGCGGCATGCCGATGCCGGAGTCGGGCTGACCACGGTCTACCGCGCACTGCAGCTGATGGCCGACAGCGGCGAGGTGGACGCGATCCGCAACGCCGACGGGGAGATGAGCTACCGGCGGTGCTCCGGCGGCCACCATCACCACCTGGTCTGCCGCAGCTGCGGGCGCACAGTCGAGGTCACCGGTCCGACCGTGGAACGCTGGGCCAAGTCGATCGCGGAGAAGAACGGCTTCCGCGACGTCAACCACGAGTTGGAGATATTCGGCACCTGCTCCGACTGCTGAGGCGCGTGGTCAGCGGACCTTGTTGGGCACCGCCCCGCCGTAGCGGCGGTCCCGGTCGGCGTACAACTCGATCGCGTGCCAGAGATCGCGGCGATCAAAATCCGGCCACAGCCGGTTCAGGAAGACCATCTCGGCGTAGGCCGACTGCCAGACCAGGAAATTCGAGGTCCGCTGCTCCCCCGACGATCGGACGAACAGATCGACGTCGGGTATGTCCGGCTCGTCCAGGTAGCGGCGGAACCGTGCCTCGGTGAGTTTGGCCGGGTCGAGCCGGCCGGCCGCGGCCTCCTCAGCGATCCGCCGGGCGGCATCGACGATTTCGGCCCGTCCGCCGTAGTTGACGCAGAACTGCAGGGTCAGCACCGTGTTGTCGGCCGATTGCTGCTCGGCGGTCTCCAGCTCGTTGATCACGCTCCGCCACAGCCGCGGTCGGCGACCGGCCCACCGGACCCGTACGCCCATCGCATCCAACTCGTCACGTCGGCGGTGGATCACGTCGCGATTGAAGCCCATCAGGTAGCGCACCTCGTCGGGCGAACGGCGCCAGTTCTCGGTGGAGAACGCATAGGCCGACAGGTTTTTCACGCCGATCTCGATGGCGCCCTCGATGACGTCGAACAGGGACGCCTCGCCAGCCGCGTGTCCCTCGGTACGCGGCAGGTTGCGCGCTTTGGCCCAGCGACCGTTACCGTCCATCACGATCGCAACGTGGTTCGGTACCTTGTCCTTGGCGATCTTGGGCGGGCGGACCCCCGACGGATGCGGCTTCGGCGGCACGGGCTTCTTCACGGCCTCGACCCTATCTCCGCTTCCGTGAAGGACCGTGTAAGGAGGACGACGATTGTGAGTGCCGACGGATGAGTGACTACGCACCCCGAGATCTTGCCGCCGCGATCCCGCGCGGGCTGCTGTCCTTCCCGGTCACGCATTTCACCGATGACCTTGCCGTCGCCCCGGACGCCTACCGCGCGCACATCGAGCGGATGGCCGCGCATCCGGTGGCCGGACTCTTCGCGGCCGGCGGGACCGGCGAATTCTTCTCCCTCACACCCGCCGAGGTGCTCACCGTCGTCGATGCCGCGGTGCAGAGCGCGCCCGACGGCGTACCGATCCTGGCGCCGGCCGGCCGGGACACCGGTACCGCGGCCGAGTTGGCACGCGGTGCCGAGCAGGCCGGCGCCGACGGCATCCTGCTCTTTCCGCCGTATCTGACCGAGTCGGAACAGGACGGTCTGGCCGCCCACGTCGAGCAGGTCTGCCGGGCGACCTCGCTGGGTGTGATCATCTACAACCGCGCCAACGCCCGCTATGCGGCCGGCACCGTCGAGCGGCTCGCCGACAGCTGCCCCAATCTGATCGGGGTCAAGGACGGCATCGGTGATCTTGAACAGATGACCCAGATCTATGCCCGGATGCGGGAGCGATTGATCTACATCGGCGGGCTGCCGACCGCCGAGGTTTTCGCGCTGCCGTACAAACAGCTCGGGCTGAGCACCTACTCCTCGGCGATCTTCAACTTCGTCCCCGAATTCGCGCTGGACTTCTTCGCCGCGGTCCAGGCTGATGATCATGATTCCGTCTACCGGATGTTGTCCGATTTCGTGCTGCCTTACATCGAGTTGCGCAATCGAGGCAAGGGCTATGCGGTCAGCATCGTCAAGGCGGGCGTCCGAGCGGTCGGTCACCCGGCCGGACCCGTACGGCCACCGCTGCGTGATCTCGACGACCAGGAATTCGCCGAGCTGGAGACCCTGATCTCCAAGATCAAGAACTGATTCTGCTCGTTTCAAAGGAGACAACGTTGTTCTCGATAGCCGCCGTCCGTGTCACTCCGATCTTGATCGCCGACCCTCCGCTACTCAATGTGCAGGGGGTGCACCAGCCGTACACGCCGCGCACGATCGTCGAGATCGAGACCGCCTCCGGTGTCGTCGGGGTCGGCGAGACCTACGGTGACACGGATTATCTCAAGCTCGCCGAGGCATTCGCGCCGACCTTGATCAACAGCGTGCTGAATCCCGATCTGCTGCCGGCGGCCGTCCGCGACTGTGCCGAGCGTGTGGAGTTGGCGCGGATCGACAACACGGTCCAGGCGGAGGGGCTGCGCGGCAGCCGGTCACTGGGCAAGATCGCCAGCAGTGTGGCGTCGGCTTTCGAGGTGGCGATGTACGACGCCCTCGGGCACGAGACCGGTCTGCCGGTGCACGCACTGCTCGGCGGGAAGGTCCGCGACACGGTCGAATACAGCGCCTATCTCTTCTACCGCTGGGCCGAACATCCCGCGGACGGCTATGCGTTCCAGACCCCCACCGACGACTGGGGCGCGGCGCTCGATCCGGCCGGGGTGGTCGCGCAGGCGCAGCGAATGGCCGCGGACTACGGCTTCACCTCGTTCAAGCTCAAGGGCGGCGTGTTCGAGCCTGCCCAGGAGGTGGCGGCCGTCAAGGCGCTGGCGGAGGCCTTCCCCGGGCAACCGCTGCGGCTGGATCCCAACGGCGGCTGGACCGTTCCGACCAGCCTGGCCGTCGCGGCCGAGCTGGAAGGGATCGCCGAATATCTCGAGGACCCGACCGTCGGCACGCCCGGGATGGCGGCGGTGGCCGCGAAGACCTCGCTGCCGCTGGCGACCAACATGTGCGTGACCAGTTTCGAGGAGATCCCCGAGGCGTTCCGGACCGGCGCGGTCCAGGTGGTGCTGTCCGACCACCACTACTGGGGCGGGCTGCTCGCCACCCGCGAGCTGGCGGCGACCTGCCGCACCTTCGGCGTCGACCTGTCGATGCACTCCAACACCCACCTGGGCATCAGCCTGGCCGCCATGACCCAGGTGGCCGCGACCATCCCGACCCTGCGCTACGCCTGCGACTCACACCGGCCGTGGCAGGCCGAGGACGTGATCACCCGCCCGCACACCTTCACCGACGGACGGCTGCCGGTCACCGACACCCCGGGCCTGGGCATTGAGCTCGACCGAGACAGCCTGGCCCGGCTGCATCAGCGCTGGACCGAGTATCCGGAATTCCACCGTCGCGACGACGCGACCGCAATGCGCAAGGTGCACCCGGACTTCACCGCACCCAAACTGCCGATCTGGTAGCCCGCGAGTTCAGGGCGCCGGGACGAATCCTTCGGCCCGGACGCCCCACCGGCGAGGGAATCCCGGCGTGGGGACGTCCGGGGCACCGGCCCAGCCGCCCGCCATCAGGGCCACAGCCGAGAGGACGCCACCATTCCCCGGCAGGTAGAGGGGCAGTGACGGAGTCTGCCGGTTGTGCCCGTTGGTCAGGTAGGTGTTCTTGGCCCTGGGCGCGAGCAGCGCATCGACTGCCTGCTCCGGACGCCCGAGCCTCGTTGCGCACATGGCGAGGACGGGATAGTCCCAACCCCACGTCGTCTCCCAGTCCCAGTCGGAGAGGACGTCGTCGAGAGTGGCGGACATGATGCCGCGATCGACGAGGGGCGTCATCGGGAGCATTCCCAATGCACACAGCATCGAGGGGTGATCCGTGCGGACAGTCCAGGGTTCACACCCGATCGCTGCGTACGTTCCCGATCGGACCGTCGGTCGAGCCAGCTTTTGCGCCACCTCGGACCAGAGCGGCTCATCCGGCAGTCCGAGCCGTCGGCGCCAGGCGTTGGCGGCCGTGAGTGCCCACCCCCAGTACGCGAGTTCGAACGTCGGATCGACGACACGGTCCTTCAGGTCGGCGTACGTCTCCTGGGCCGGTATCAGCGGTGGCCCGAGCCGATAGCTGCCGTTGTCCGCGGCAGCATATCCGGCCATGAACGCCGCGGTGGCGAAGATCATCTCGGCAAACTGCTCCAGGATCTCGCGACCACGGACCGCGCGATACAGCAGCTCGGCGAGGTAGATGGGATGTGGTTGTTGCCAGATCAGGAACGGTCCGATATTGCTGGGTGATTCGCGAGCATCCGGGCCGATGTGTTTGGGCCATCTCGCGCCCGGCAGACCTTGTGCAAGCGCGATGTCCGTGGCGGCGGGAAGGGCATCGGCGAACCAGTCCAGTGTTGGCCGCAGCAGTTCGGGTCGGCCCCAGAGGGCGAAGTGGGAGGTATGCCACCAGGTCATCTCCAGATGGAACTTCCCAGCCCACGAGTTGCAGACCAGGCCGGTCTCGGCCGGTGGTGTCGATCCGGAGCAGTTGATCTTGGTGAGGTACTGGGACAGCACGACGCGCCGCTCCACCTCGGCCGCCTGCTCCGCGCCGGCCGCCCCAAGATCAAGAGCGGCACCGCTGCTCCAGAAGGAGCCCCATGCGGCCGCGGACCGGCTGCTCACCTCTTCCGTCGCCGGTCTTGCGTCGTGATTGCCCTCGTCCGCCGACGCGTCCCGCGAGAAGTCGATCACCAGCTCGGCATGCGGCGCGACGGCATTGATGATCACCTCATGTCGTACGCCACCGTGGACGGTAGTGCCTTCTGCGGACGCGATGATCACGCCGTAGCGGGTCTCGTCCAATCGTCGCTCGAGCTGCCAGCGGCTCCGTCCACGCTCGCGAAGGATGGTGGTGTGATCATCCGGGCGCGCCCAATCCGCGCCGTCGTGCCACTGCTGACTGCCGTACGGGAACCGAAGGCGGAGCACGAGACCGGAGGTCAGTGCCTGGCTGTCGATGGTCACCGCGAGCCGGTCGAGCTCCGGGTCGCAGATCGTCTCGACCCGCACAGGTGTCCCGCACCAGGTGAAGCTGCTGTGCAGGCGGCCCGACCACAGGTCGAGCTCCTGCACATCCCAGCGAAGATCGGCAAGTTCGAGAGGCCTCGGAGTCGATCCCCGATGATCGGCGAACCCGAGCAGACCGAGATGCAGCCGATGTGGGTTACCCCGCAGCCACTCGGCGCCCTGGCCCTCTCCACGTTCGACGGCAGCACTCAGATCCACATAGTCGACCGGGCCGTGCGGTGAGTCGTAATGGCGGAGTGAGTCGGCCAGTGACGGCAACGGATGCGCCGGTTCGACGTGCCAGCCCCACTGCGCATAGGTGCCGAGCAAGGTGCCCGGCCGATCATGATCCTTCTGCGGCGCCACCGGATACAGCTCCGGGAAGCTCTGCAGACCGGTGAGATCTGCCGTGAACGCGAACTCCCCATTGCCTACCGATACCGGAGACCGCGGATCCAGACTCCGTTGCACGACCCGATGGCGCCCCACGACCTCACGACGGTCGATGCCCGCCCCACTCATGTCCTGACCCCTCTTTGCTTCATGGTATTTTCTGCCCGCTGGCCCAGGAGCCGCGGCCGAGCGACTGTGCGGAAGTTCGGCCACATCCGACACAGATATCCAGGCCGCCAGGTCGAAGCTTCCATCAATCTCGAACGTCAGCTCAGCACCGACCACGTCGACGAAGTACAGACAGTTCACACTGCGGATCGACGCCAGATCCACCGTATTCCACTCCGCCACCCGGAAGAACCCAGCGCCCGTCCGGTGGAGCGTGACGCGACAGCAGGATTGCGCCACGTTGATCGATGCAAACTCCGTACCAGAGCCACCGAAGCTGACCAGAGCCGTTCCGGACGCCGATGATCAACTATCTCCTGAACTGGTCGCGATCGCCGGTCGATGGCTGGCCTGTATGGGCACGAATTGCCGGAGTCCCTCTCGACACCGACCGCTCCGCCGGGTGGACGACAGGCCAGGCGCCCGACTCCTCTGTCACAGATCTCCTCGGCGGCCCCGACCTTGCCACCACAGAACGACGGCAGACTCCGGGCGACTCCAGCAATCGGTATCTGGGCGTGTCTTCGCCTGCGGCGGAAACCAGGACGCTATTTTCACCTCTGTAAGCAGAGGTGATGGCCGCCGACCTGCAAGTCGAGTGCCGATAGGAAATGATCAGTGGCAACTCATGCCGAGAGCGTGCCGGGTGGGGCCGCTCTGTCGATCCGGTTTTCAGTTGTCATTCCGGCCCGCAACGAGGTCGCTCTGCTTCCTGCGACATTGCGTGGCCTGGACCAGCAGGACTTCGCCGGAGCGTACGAAGTGATCGTGGTCGACAACGGGAGTACCGATCAGACGGCCGAGGTCGCCCGAGCCGGCGGTGTTCGGGTGGTTACCGAGCCTCGCCGCGGTGTGTGTCAGGCACGCCAGACCGGGACTCTCGCGGCTCGCGGCGAGATCATCGTGTCCACCGACGCCGACACCGTTCATCGGCCCGATTGGCTTCGCCGGATTGATCAACACTATGCGGGCGATCCGGGCTTGGTGGCGGTCGGCGGCGGCTGCAGATTCACTGGAGCGGCCTGGTGGGCGCGAGCGTACCCGTTCCTGCTGTTCAATGGTGTCGGCCTGTGTTACCGGCTGACCGGTCGCGTTTGGTACGTGTCCGCCGCCAATCTGTCGTTCCGCCGGGACGCCTGGAGCGGCTACGACGTGAATCTGACGCAGGGCGGGGACGAACTCGACCAGCTCCACAGGCTGCGAAAGGCCGGCCGGGTCGCGTTCGACCCGACGCTGTTCGTCGACACGTCAGCGCGCCGACTGAACCGCGGCGTCTGGTACAACCTCGTGATCACGTTGGCCTACTACTACCTGCTCGGCTATCTCATCAACCGCATCAGCGGACGCCCGCTGCTGCCGATGGCTCCGGAGTTTCGCCCGGTGCAGACGACACGACTTTCCCGATCGACGACCGCCCCCTCCGGCCAACTGCCTATGCGCCTGGCGGCAGCAGCGGCGATGATCACCATCCTGACCTTCGTGATGATCATCTCTCCCACGAGTCGAGCCGCGGCAGAGGGCGTCGCCGATCATGTCCACTCCGCGGTCCGCCACCTGGTACGTCGATGAGCAGATCGGCGACCGTGGCCGTCGCCGCAGGCGCGATAGCCGTCGGCGCGGGTCTCGGGTCGAGCTACCGCCTGTTGCTGTCGGAAACATCACAGGCTGTTGGGCCATTTCCCTACCGCGGATCTGCCGAGCAACGCGTGGTCGCGCTGACATTCGACGACGGACCCAATGACCCGCACACCGCTGCCCTGGCTGAACTGCTTGCCGACAAGGGCGTACGCGCGACGTTCTTCCAGGTGGGCCGCTGCATAGAGCGCCATCCCCACCGCAGTGCCGAATTGGCCGCGGCCGGGCACCTGATCGGAAACCACAGCTACCGTCATCACGCGGCCGACTACCTGCGACCGAACCGCTTCCTGTCTGATCTCGTTCGCACCCAACGCATCATCGCCGACGTAACCGGCACTACGCCGCGCTACTGTCGGCCTCCCTGGCTGTACCGGACCCCGATGCTGCTGTCAGCCATGCGTGCTTACGGACTCCAAGTTGTATCCGGGCGCTTCTGCCACCCGCTGGAGGTGCTGCAGCCAACTGCCCACCGGATCGCCGATGGCGCTGTCCAGCGGGCCGAGCCCGGCGGCATCCTGATCTTCCACGACGGCTTCGACGACCGTGGCGGATACCGCGGCAACACCGTTGAGGCGATCGGTATGGTCATCGATCGGCTCCGTGACGATGGATACGATTTCGTGACCGTTGACAAGCTTGTAGGACCATCGCCGGTCGATTAGTCATCGGCGACGCCCGACGGGGCGCGAGAGCGTTCCGGCGAGATGGTCTTTCGTGACTGCCAAACGCAGAGCTACATCTGTTCCTCCGGTGTGTTCGCGATCAGGGCCTGGTTCAGTCGTGCGAGGTTCATCCACATTCCGACGACCCCTTAACGCCCTAGTCGACCCCTTGGGTCCCGGTGACATTCCGAGTCCCAGCAGCTGTCCGGGACACCCGAACGGGCACCATACGGTCGCCGGTCCGGGCTGGGTTCGGCACCATGAGGAACAATGGCTGGGTGCCGACCTATCGCGATGCAGCAGTTGTGCTGCGGACCCACAAGTTGGGTGAAGCGGATCGGATCATCACCATGCTCACCCGGGAGCGCGGGAAGATCCGAGCCGTCGCGAAGGGCGTCCGGCGTACGTCGTCGAAATTCGGTGCCCGGCTCGAGCCGTTCAGTCATGTGGACATCCAGCTGGCGACCGGGCGCACCCTCGACGTCGTCACCCAAACGGTCAGCCTGGACGCCTTCGGTCAGGGCCTGATCGAGGACTACCCCCGCTACACCGCGGGCGAGGCGATGCTGGAGATGGCCGACCGGCTGGTCGCCGAGGAGCGTGAGCCGGCGCTGCAGCACTACCGCCTGCTGGTCGGGGCGCTCCGGGTGCTCGAGCGCGGCACCACCTCCGACGGCCCGCGGCCGGCGTCGATGATCCTGGACTCCTATCTGCTGCGCTCGCTGGCGGTTGCCGGCTACGCACCGTCGTTCGGTCCGTGCGCCCGCTGCGGAACGGTCGGTCCGCATCAGGCCTTCGCCGCCGCACTGGGTGGCGTGGTCTGCGAGAACTGCCGGCCGCCCGGCTCGGCGCGCCCCGCGCTCGAGACGATCGCCCTGCTGGGGGCGTTGCTCGAGGGTGACTGGCCGGCCACCCGGGACGCCGAACCGTTCGTGATCAAGCAGGCCAGCAGCTTGACGGCCGCGTACGCCGTCTGGCACCTGGACCGCAATCTCAGGTCCCTCGCCCATGTCGAACGCTGAGCCGCCCGAGCCGACGCAGCGCACCTTCGGGCGCCCGCCTCGGCCGGGCGCCCCCGCGCCATCCGATCCTGTCGTCCCTCCAGGTCCGGGCAGGCGGATCCAGCCGTCCACGATCGTGATCATCGCGCTGGTGGTGATCATGGTCGTCGGCACTGCGATCGTCCCGGTGCTGACGCCGGTCGTCGATCGCTGGCTGGACCAGCGCCGGCCACCGGATCACAGCGTGCCGCACGACCCGGGACCACCGGTCAGCACCGGCAGCAGCGATCGCGGCGGGCCGGGAGTGGGTGACCCGTACTATCCGGACTACGGCAGCAGCGGGTACGACGCCAGGAAGTACACGATCAACCTGAACTGGGCGCCCAAGACCCAGAAGCTGTCCGGCACCACCACGATCGATGCCCGTTCCGACCACGAGCTGCTGTCCTTCTACGTCGACCTGGTGCTACCAGTCACCAAGATCACCGTGAACGGACGACCCGCGCGTTTCGACCGCGAGGGTAGTTACGACGTCAGGATCGTTCCTCAGCGGGCGATCCGTGCCCACAAGGCGTTCTCGGTCACCGTCACCTACGGCGGCAATCCCGCGAACCACCGGATCGACAACGTCGAGCCGTGGAGCGTCACCGGCGACGAGGTCACCGCGGCCGGTGAGCCCGAGGGATCGGCCTGGTGGTATCCCGCCAATGATCATCCGTCCGATCCGGCCAGCTACGACGTCTCGGTACGCGTCCCGGCCGGACTGGACGTGATCAGCAACGGGCGGCTGGTGTCCCGCGACACCGGTCATGAGAAGAGCTTCGACACCTGGCACTGGGTCACACCGCAGACCCTGGACACCTATCAGTCGCTGCTGTCGATCGGCCACTACGAGATCGAACAAGGCACCGCGGGCAGATGGCCCTACGTCTACGCTGTCTCGGACAACCTCTCGGCCGCCGACCGTAAGAAGGCATTCGCCAATCTGGAGCTGACGCCCAAGATCATCTCCGCCGAGGAGAACGTCTACGGCCCGTATCCCTATGACGCGATCGGCGGGCTGGTGACCGGACATGACCTCTGGTACGACGGGCTCGAATCAGCGACCAGGCCGGTCTACGACGCCCGCGACATGACCCACGGCAACGCCTCCAGCCTGCTGGCCCACGAGCTGGCGCACATGTGGTTCGGCGACCACGTCACCCTCAAGCAGTGGAACGACATCTTCATCAGTGAGGCGTACGCGTCCTTCAGCCAGTGGTGGTACGCCGAGAAGACCGGTGGGCGGAGCGCCGCATCGCAACTGCAGCGGACCTACGATCAGTACGCGAACACTCCCGAGCTCTGGCACATCAGCATGATCGATCCGGGCCGTGATCATCTTTTCGATGCCGTCTATCTCCGCGGCCCGATGACGCTGCAGGCACTGCGCACGGTGATCGGCGACGAAGCGTTCTTCCGACTGGCGCGGACGTGGGCCCAGCGCGGTGGCGTACACAGCCTCGAGGACTGGATGAAACTGGCCGAACGGATCAGCCACCAGGACCTGACCGGGTTCTTCCAAGCGTGGATCTACGGGCCGACCGCACCGGCCAAGACCAAGGCCAACGGTCTCGCCTGATCCCACTGGGAAAGCGATTTACAGCCGGGTTCTAGGCTCCCTGACGCCTGGCGCAGGCCTCGGCAACGCCTGTTGAAACCTTCCAATCGGTAGTTGACGTACCTCGTGGGTAAGCGCATACTCTTGCGGAAAGCCGTTTTCAGTGTGGAAGGCAGCGATGGGAATGTTCAACAGACGTCAGTTCTTGGTAGGCGCGGCAGCCGCCGCTTCGGCCTCCAGCATCGGTCTCGCCGCCTGTTCCGGGGGCGGCTCGTCGGACGGATCGGCAACCCTTAGCTTCGGCTGGTGGGGCAACGACGTCCGCAACCGGGAGACCGACCAAGCGATCAAGGCCTATATGAAGGCCAACCCGAAGGTCACGATCAAACAGCAGCCCGGGGAATGGGACAGTTACTGGGACAAGTTGTCCACCGAGGTGGCGGGGAAGAACGCACCGGACGTCATCCAGATGGACATGGCCTACATCAGCCAGTACGCCAAGAACGGCACCCTGCTCGACCTCAGTCAGTACGGCGTCGACACCTCGAAATTCGCACCCGCCACGGTCGATTCCGGCAAGATCGACGGCAAGCTCGTCGGCATCAACGCCGGCATCAACTCGCTGACCATCCTGGTCAACCCGGAACTCTTCGAGAAGGCCGGGGTCGACCTGCCCGATGACACGAAATGGACCTGGGACGACTATCTGAGCCTGTCCACCGAATTGCAGGCCAAGGGTCCGACCGGGACGACCGGCACCCAGTGCGCCTTTCCGACCGACAACATGCTGCAGATCTGGTTGCGCCAGAACGGCAAGGACCTCTACACCGCCGACGGCCTCGCCTTCACCGCCGACGATCTGGCCCAATACCTGGACATCATGGTCCGGTTCATGAACGCGCATGCCATGCCGACCGCCTCGGCGATCAACGAGGAGGTCGGCAAGTCGATCGACCAGACCGCCTTCGGCACCGGCAAGCAGGGCTTTGCGCTCTACTGGTCCAACCAGTTGGAGGCCGTGAACGAGGCGTCCGGGACGACGATGAAGATGTTGCGGCCGCCGACCGTTGCCGGTGACGCGACCAAGCTCAACGGCTACTACAAGGCGTCGATGCTCTGGTCCGGCTACGCGGGCAGTAAGGATCCGGAAGCGGTCGGCAAGTTGATCAACTGGTGGGTGAACAACACCGCCTGTGCCAAGATCTGCCTCGACGAACGCGGCACACCCGCCAACACCGAGATCGTCACGGCGATCGAGTCCAAGCTCACCGCAGCGGGTAAGGCGGCCGTCGCCTATCTGGACGACATCAAGCCCGGCCTCGGCAAGACGCCGGCCGCACCACCAGCAGGCAGCAGCCAGATCGGCGACATCATGCAGCGACACACCAACGACATCCTCTTCGGCAAGGACAAGCCCGCCACTGCCGCGCCCAAGATCGTCAGCGAGTTGCAGGCTGCGATCAAGAGCGCGCAGTAGGCACTGACCAAAGGGATCACTGAGCCGATGAGCGCCATCTCGGAGCTGACCTCACTGCGGCGGACGCGGGCGAAGACCGCAGCCGAAAGACAACAGCAACGCAAGGAGAACGGCCGTGACAACAAGGCGGGCTATCTCTTCCTGCTGCCCTGGCTCGTCGGCCTGGTGGTGATCACCATCGGTCCGATGTGCGCGTCGCTCTACTTGTCCTTCACCGACTACAACCTGCTGCAGCCACCCAAATGGGCGGGACTGGCCAACTTCCGCGAGATGCTGCATGACACCCGGCTGCACCAGTCGCTGAAGGTCACCTTCATCTACGTGTTCGTCGGGGTCCCGCTGCAACTGGCGCTGGCCCTGGTCATCGCGCTTGCCCTCGACAAGGGAATGAAGGGGCTGTCCTTCTACCGTTCGATCTTCTATCTTCCGTCGATGCTCGGCGGATCGGTGGCGATCGCGGTGCTGTGGCGGCAGATCTTCGGCACCGATGGGCTGATCAACCAGGCGCTCCGGCTGGTCGGCATCAATGCCCACACCGGTTGGGTGTCCGACCCGAGCTATGCCCTGGGCACGATCATCATCCTGCATATCTGGACCTTCGGGTCACCGATGGTGATCTTCCTGGCCGGCCTGCGGCAGATCCCGACCATGTACTACGAGGCCGCGGCGGTCGACGGGGCCCGGCGCTGGGCTCGATTCTCCAAGATCACGATGCCGCTGCTCTCCCCCATCGTGTTCTTCAACCTTGTGCTGCAGATCATCGGCGCGTTCCAGTCCTTCACCCAGGCGTTCGTGGTCTCCGGCGGGACCGGCGGCCCGTCGGACTCGACCCTGTTCTACACGCTGTATCTCTACAACCGCGGCTTCGCCAACCTGCAGATGGGCTACGCCTCGGCGATGGCCTGGGTGCTGCTGGTGATCATCGGCGCCTTCACCGCGATCAACTTCTTCGCCTCCAAGTACTGGGTCTTCTACGATGACTAGCACCCTCGCGACACCGCGTACCACTGACCGGCCGGCCGGTCCCGACCCCCATCGGATCGGCCGCCGCCGACGCCGGGGGGTGGGCTCGACCGTCTGGTCGGTGGTCAAGCACCTCATCCTGATCGGCTGCAGCCTGCTGATGATCTATCCGCTGTTGTGGATGCTGGTCAGCTCGTTCCGGCCGACCAACACGATCTTCCGGACGCCGGGACTCTGGCTGCACAATCCGACGCTGGCCAACTACACCCACGGCTGGCACGCGCTGACCTCACCGTTCGGCCAGTATCTGATCAACTCCGGGATCGTCGTACTGGGCGCGATCCTCGGCAACGTGGCATCCTGCTCGCTGGCGGCGTACGCCTTCGCGCGGCTGAGATTCCGTGGCCGGACGCTGTGGTTCGCGATCATGCTGCTGTCGATCATGCTGCCGATCCACGTCGTGGTCGTGCCGCAGTACATCATCTTCAACAACCTCGACTGGGTGAACACCTTCATCCCGTTGATCCTGCCCAAGTTCCTGGCCACCGACGCCTTCTTCGTCTTCCTGATGGTGCAGTTCATCCGCGGCATCCCGAAGGACCTGGACGAGGCGGCCCGGATCGACGGCTGCGGGCACTGGGGCATCTTCACCCGGGTGGTCCTGCCGCTGATGGTCCCCGCGATCGCGACGACGGTGATCTTCACCTTCATCTGGACCTGGGGCGACTTCTTCACCGCGCTGATCTATCTGACCTCCCCCGACAAGTACACGACACCGGTCGCGCTACGCTCCTTCCTGGACTCGACCAGCGGTAGTGACTGGGGCGCCATGTTCGCCATGTCGATCGTCTCGTTGCTGCCGGTGTTCCTGGTGTTCTTGTTCGGCCAGCGCTACCTGATCAAGGGCATCTCCACCACCGGGATCAAGTAGCGTACAGATCCCGAGCTTGTCGAAGGGCTGAACCTCGACTGAGAGGAATGTTGTGACCAAGCGACGTTATGTCGTTGTCGGAACCGGTCATCGGGTGCACATGTACCTGGGGGCAATCTCAGGTGATCATGCCGGCGATGCCGAACTAGTGGGCCTGTTGGACCGCAACCCGGGCCGGGTGCAGTACCACCTGGCCCGACTACAGCAGACCGGTTTGGACACCAGCGGTGTGGTCACCGGCTCGGGCGACGACCTGGAACGCGTGATCGCCGACCAGCACGCCGACCGGGTGATCATCACCACCCCGGACTTCACCCACGCCGACTACATCGTCCGCGCCATGGAGGCCGGCGTCGACGTCGTCGTGGAGAAACCGCTGACCATGCGACCCGACTACGCCCGCCGCATCATCGAGACCGTCCAGCGCACCGGCAAACAGATCGTCGTCACCCACAACTACCGCTACTCACCGCGCAACAGCGCCCTCAAAGAGCTGATCAAGTCCGGAAAGATCGGCACGGTCCTCTCGGTCACCTTCGAATGGGTGCTGGACACCGCTCACGGCGCCGACTACTTCCGCCGCTGGCACCGCGACAAGGCCAACTCCGGCGGCCTGCTGATCCACAAGGCCTCCCACCACTTCGACCTGGTCAATTGGTGGATCGCCGACGTACCCCAACGGGTCTACGCCCGCGGCGGCGTCAAGTTCTACGGCGACCAGAACGCCGACGCCCGCGGCCTGGCGCCACGTCCCGACCGCGGCACGCACGACGGCCCCCACACACCATGGGAACTTGATCTCCGCAACGACCCCACGCTCAAGGCGCTCTACCTGGACAACGAGTCGTATGACGGCTACCACCGCGACCAGGACGTCTTCTCCGCCGGAGTGACCACCGAGGACAACCTGGCGCTCGTCGTCGACTACGCCGGTGGCCCGGTACTCTCCTACTCCCTCAACGCGCACTCCCCGTGGGAGGGCTACCGGGTCGCGGTCAACGGCACCGAAGGCCGTGCCGAACTCGAGGTGATCGAACGCGCAGCGGTGCTCACCGATGATCAAGGAAACGTGATCGTCGACCCGAGCGCGCTGCCCGAGAACGCCGGCCGGCACGGCGGCCAGCGGCTCACCCTGCAACGCCACTGGGAACCCGCTGTCGAGGTGCCGATCCCCGAAGGCGCCGGCGGCCACGGCGGCGGCGACGCCCTGCTGCTCAACGACGTCTTCCAGGGTCACATCACTGAGGCAGGGGGCGACGACTGGCTGGAACGTCCGTCGGACTGGAAGGACGGTCTCCGCTCGATCTCGGTCGGACTGATGGGCAACGAGTCGCTGCGGACCGGTCAGCCGGTCAGCCTGGAGGACCTCGACCTCGGCGTCGACCTCTCCCGCTAACCCCGCGAGGGGTCACTTAATCACTCATCTGTGCGGCGTGTCGTCGCGGCGAGGTCCGAGCCGCTGACGACACGCCGCACAGATTGAGGATTTAGTGACCCCTCGGGCGGAGGGCGCCGGCGCAGAAGAAGCCGACGATCAACAGGATGATGATCACGAACAGCGCATTCAGCAGGCCGACGTGTTCGGACAGCGCGCCGACGACCGGCGGGCCGCCGAGGTTGGCGACATAACCGATGGAGGCGACCACACTGACCCGGGCGGCCGGATTCGGCCCGCTGTCGGCAGCGGCCGACATCCCGAGCGGGAAACCCATCGACACCCCGACCGCCCACAGCACCACGCCGATCAGCACCAGCCAGGCCGGGCCGCCGAGGATGAAGAACAGCAGCCCGACCACGCCGACGGCGGTGGTCACCCGAATCGCCACCACCCGGCCGATCCGGTCGACGAGCGGGCCGCCGCCGACCCGTGCGGCGGTCTCGCCGATCGCGAAGACGGTGAAGTACGCCGCCGCGATCGCGTCCGGCTGCCCGTGACCGTCGCGGACGCCCAGGGTGAGCCAGTTGTTGGCCGAGCCCTCGCCCAGCTCGACCCCGAGCATCACCAGTCCGATCAGCAGCAGCCGCAGATCGGTCCAGCCGCGCAGCCAGGCCCGGATCCGGTCGGCCATCGGAGCCTTCTCGCCCTCCTGGGGCGCTGCGACCGGGATGAATCCGGTCGCGATCGTCGCAGCGATCGCCACCAGGACGGCCTCGCCGACGAACTGCCAGTCGAAGGGGATGTGCAGCCCGGCCGATGCCGCCCCGATCCCCGACCCGATGATCACGCCGGCCGACCAGGCCGCGTGCATCAACGGCATCAGGGTCCGCCCGGCCGCGCGTTCGACGGCCGAGCCCTCGACGTTGATCATCACGTCGACCGCGCCGATCCCGAAACCGACAGCGACGAAGCCGAGCGTGGTCAGCCAGACGCTGTGCGCCATCCCCGCGCCCAGACCGATGGTCGCAACACCGGCCGAGACCAGCCACAACGTCGAGCGGATCGCCATCCGGGCGCCGAGCCGGCCGATCAGCGCCGACGAGACCAGGCCGCCGATCGACCCGATCGTCACCCCGCCGAGGATCAGCCCCAGGAAAGAGTTGTCGATGCCGAGGTCGGCCCGAAGGCTCGGCAGCCGCGGTCCCCAGGTCGACATCGTGATCCCGCCGAGGGCGAAAGCGACGATGATCGCGTTCCGCCAGCGTGCCACGGCACGCTGGTCGAGGAGCTCGTCGGTCACCGGTGCGGGAACCAGGTGGCGAGCGCGACCGGGTCCGCCCACGGCGTGCCGGCGGCGAAGAATCCTTCCCCGCCTTCGGCCGCCCGGCGTGCCCAGTGCTCGACGTCCTTGATCACGGGGCGCGCCGACGGCCCGACACCCTGGATGTCGACACCGTCGGTCAGCGGCAGCGGGTCACTGGCCTGGATCGCTTCCAGCACGGCCATGTACGGCGCATGCCCGGCCAGCGCGGAGATCAGCGGCGTGCCGTCGGCCAGGTGATCGAGCAGGTTCTCGGTGAGATCGATACGCCCGAAGGTGTCCGTCTGCCGGCTCCCGTCATGATCAACAGTGAGCACGTCGACGGTGTATTGCAGATCGAGGCGTCCTTCGCTGCCGATCACCGACACGACCGGCGGCTGATCGTTGCCGGGACCGCACAGGGTGAGGGCGACGCTGACCGGCAGCGCGTCGCGACGGTCCACCCGGATCCAGGTGGTGTCGTCGGATTCGTTGTCCAGGTTGGCGCGATAGAGCTCGGTCCGTACAGCGTGGATCTGATCAAGGGTGTCGATGCCGGCGATCCGCAGTGCCTGAGCGACCGCATGGGCCAGGGCATTGGTGGCCACGCCGTCGGAGACCTGGTGGCCATCCAGCCTCCGCCGGCCGCTCCACGGCGACCGCTGGAAGTAGGCCCGGTCGCGGGACCAGACGCCGAGCCCGGTGATCAGCTGTGGCTCGCCGATCACCCCGCCGGCGACCAGCGCCGAGATCCGGGGCAGCGCCAGTGAACCGAGCGCCTGGAAGCCGATCTGGCAGCTGAGGCCGGTCTCGGCGGCGACCGCGGCCAATCGGTCGTATTCGGCCATCGAGGCGACCGGCGGCTTCTCCAGGTAGACGTGCGCGCCGGCCCGGAACGCCTCCTCGGCCAGCGGTGCATGGGTGTGGATCGGCGTCGCGATGATCACCACGTCCGGGTGCTCGGCGGACAGCAGCTCGGTCAGCGTCGGGAAGTGACGTACTCCCGGTTCGAGATCAGCGGGCGGCCCGGCGGGATCGGCGATGCCGACCAGCCGCGTACGACCCAGCTCGGACAGCCGGGCCAGATTGGCCCGGTGCACGCGTCCGAAGCCGGCCCCGCCGGCCAGCCCGACCCTGATCACGCTCGGTTCACGGCTCCTGCAACGGCCTTGAGCGAGGCGGTCACGATGTTGGCGTGCCGGCCGACACCCCAGACCACCTGGGAGTCCTCGCCCTCGCCGATCTCGCACTCGACGTAGGCGGCCGCGAGCGCGTCGCCGCCCTGGCTGAGAGCGTGTTCGTGGTAGTCGAGCACACGGACACGATATCCGAGTCCGGCGATCGCATCGATGAAGGCCGACAACGGGCCGTTGCCCTCTCCGGTGATCGTCACCTCGCGCCCGTGATCACGAACGACCGCCTCGAGATGGTCCTTGCCGTCGTCACCGGACCGGTTGGTGACCCGGACCAGGTCGAGTGGATCGGTGAGTGTCAGGTAGTTGCGGGTGAATGCCTCGCCGATCTGGGCCGGTGACAGTTCGCCGCCCTCCTCGTCGGTCTGGTTCTGGATCACCCGGGAGAATTCGATCTGCAGCCGGCGCGGCAGGTCGAGCTGGTGTTCGCTCTTCATGATGTAGGCGACACCGCCCTTGCCGGACTGGGAATTGACCCGGATCACGGCCTCGTAGGTGCGGCCGACGTCGTACGGATCGATCGGCAGGTACGGCGCCTCCCAGGCGATCTCGTGCAGGCCGACGCCCGTAGTCTTGGCCTTCTTCTCCAGATCCTCCAGGCCTTTCTTGATCGCGTCCTGGTGGGATCCGGAGAAGGCGGTGTAGACAAGATCACCGGCATAGGGATGGCGTGGCGCCACGGGCAGGTTGGTGCAGTATTCGACCGTCCGACGGATCTCGTCCAGATTCGAGAAGTCGATCTTGGGATCGATGCCCTGGCTGAACAGATTCATCCCCAGCGTCACAAGATCGACATTGCCCGTGCGCTCACCGTGTCCGAAGAGACAGCCCTCGACGCGGTCGGCCCCGGCCATCACGGCCAACTCGGTCGCGGCGACGGCCGTACCCCGGTCGTTGTGCGGGTGCAGACTGACGGTGGTCACCGACCGTCGGGTCAGCTGCCGGCAGAACCACTCGATCTGGTCGGCGTACACATTCGGTGTTGCGGATTCGACCGTGGCCGGCAGGTTGAGCACGATCTCTCGCCCGTCCTCCGGCTGCCAGACGTCGCTGACCGCCTCGCACACCTCCAGCGAGAACGGCAGCTCGGTGTTGGTGAAGATCTCCGGACTGTATTCGTAGCCGATCTCAGTCTTGGCCAGGTTGGCCTCGGAGTATTTCATCACCAGTTCGGTGCCACGGACCGCGATGTCCTTGATCTCGTCCTTGCTGGCGCGGAAGACGACCCGGCGGAACAGCGGCGCGAGCGCGTTGTAGAGGTGGATCGTCCCGTGGTGGATCCCGATCAACGACTCCGTGGTCCGCTCGATCAGGTCCTCGCGGGCCTGGGTCAGCACCGAGATCGTGACATCCTCCGGCACCCGGTCCTGCTCGATCAGCTGCCGTACGAAGGCGAAGTCGGTCTCGCTGGCCGACGGGAAGCCGACCTCGATCTCCTTATAACCCATCTGGACCAGGAGCTCGAACATCCGCATCTTGCGGGCCGGCGTCATCGGGTCGATCAGCGCCTGGTTGCCGTCCCGGAGGTCGGTGGACAGCCAGCGCGGCGCCTGGGTGATGGTCTTGGAAGGCCAGGTGCGATCGGGCAGATCGACAGGGGTGAAGGCCTTGTAGCGGCCGAACGGCATCGGGCTCGGCTGCTGGGTGGTGATAGACGGTCCGGTCCGCCAGGTGCGGGCATCGATCCGGTCAGGGGTGTGGTCTGGGTTGCTCATCATTCCTCGCTGATCATCGAGTGGTGCGGGCCGGTGGCACGGCGAACTCCGCAGCGAGGATGCCGACCCTTAGCGGGACTCGCTGCGGCAGCGAAGGAGGAGCAGGCGGAAAGCCACGAGAAGCACTGTAGCAGCCTCACCAACCTTTAACCGGACGGCAACACGGAGGTGCGCAAACCTGCCGTAGCGTGGACGTTGGTCGACGTCGCCGTCGATGCCATCGGGACCAGCCCTGCCAACCGAAAGTCCCTGAATGCAAACGAAGCGACCCTTCACACCTGCCCGTCGTGCCCTCGTTGCGATCTGTGCCGGCGTTCTCACGCTCGGTTCGGCCGTCGTGCTGCCCACCGGGGCCGCCCGCGCGGACGGCCCCGGTAGCACCGCCGGCCAGTCGTTCCACCGGCTCGGGCCGACCAGCACAACCGACTCCGGAGCTGCCGCCGCGACCGTGACCGACTCGGCCGTCAGTCACGACGGCCGGACGCTGGTCTCGATCGACAGGTCCGGTCTGACCTTCAGCTCGCTGTCCGACCCGGCGGCGCCGAAGCGCCTGGCGCGGGTGTCGATCGACAGTCCTACCGCGGTCGCGGTCGCCGGGGACCGGGTGCTCGTGGCGCGCTCCGATGCGCTCGTGGTCATCGGACTGAGCAGCCGTCGCAGACTCGGCACGATCACCCTGGACGGCACGCCGTCCGACGTCGCTACCAGCTCCGACGGTCGTCGGGCAGCGGTCGCACTGAACACCGGCAGCCTGCTGCTCCTCAGCCACCTGTCCGGCGCCCCGTCGGGGTGGCACAGCCGGACGTCGACGATCAGGCTCGATGCAAAGTCGGGTCTGCTGCATCGTTCTGATCCCCAGCCCGATCAGATCGCCTACTCTCCCGATGGCAGGAAGATCGCGATCACGCTGCCGGACAACGATGGCATCAGCATCGTCCGGGCCATGGACGGCGGCCGGATCCGGGCGATCAGCGCGGGCGTCGCCAACGTCACCGGCATCGACACCCACGCCGACGGCGCCATCAACCTCGTCGACAACCTCTGGAGCCGGAAACGGCGGCCGACCGGAGTCGCCTGGATCGACAACAACCGGCTGGCCTCGACCAGCCCGGGCACCCGCAGCTGGTCGGTCTACGACACCTCGGCGGGCAAGCTGACGTGGGACTCCGGCACCGGACTGGAGTACCGGGCGGTGGAGAACGGCCTGTACGCCGACGCGGACTCCGGACACGGCGGCACCTCACCGGACACCGTGGCAGTCGGCGAGCTGGGCGGGACCGCGTACGCGTTCATCGGCGTCAAGCACGGCAACTTCACCGCCGCCTACAGCCTGGCCCATCCGGCCGATCCGTCCTATCGGCAGCTGCTGCCGACACAGGCCGCGGCGCCGATCACCGTCACCGCGAAGGCGGTGATCGCCGCCGGCGACATCTTCGGCCTCAAGCCCGGTGCCCCAGACTTCCCGACACTGCAATCGTCCTGGGCGGACAACAAGCCGCTCGGCTGGGACGGCACCGTCGGGCTGGCGGCCGACCAGTTCCACGCCGAGCAGGTCTACACCCTCACCGGGCAGAACCCGACCCAGATCCTGTCCGTCAACACCTCGACACAACCCGCCAAGATCGACTCGGCGATCACCCTGCGGCGCAACAACAAGCCCTTCGGTGTCCAGGCGACCGGGCTCTACCAGCGTTCGGACGGCAAGTTCGTGATCGCCGCCACCGGCGCCCATGCGGCCGACAACCGACTGCTGATCGCCGACCGCAACGGCAACGTCGGCTCTTCGATCACGCTACCGGCCGACGTCACCAAGGGCATGGCCGACACCGGCGGCCTCAGCGGAGTCTCCGGTACGACGATCAACGGCACCGAGTACCTCTGGGTCAGCTTCGCCCGCCCCCTACGGCGGGACCCGGACGGTGTCTTCCGGATGGGGCGTTACGACACCGACAACAAGACCTGGACCTGGTACGGCTACCGGCCCGAATCCGACACGGGGTCGGTCGAGGTCGGCAGCATCAACGTCGTCGACGAGCACCGGCTGGCGCTGGTCGAACAGCGCGGGGTCGAGCAGAAGGCCCCCCTGACTTGACCTCCGCCCAGCAGGTCACCACGGTCACCATTCCGGACGGCGGCTCGGCCAGGAACGACGGCCTGACCCACACCGTCCCGGCCGAATCGCCCCCGGACCTGATCGCTCGGTTCACCAAGGCGGCAGACCCGTTGCCGACGGCGGTCACCGGGTTGGTGACCGCCGGAAACGATCATGGTTTCCTGCTGGCCGACAGCGCCCGCGATCCGGTCGCCGGCAGCCAGCCGGCCTTGGTCGATCTCGGCGCCACGGCGGACGCCTTCCCCGAGCACGCCAGCGCGCTCGGCACCACCCTGGCGAGCTGGCTGCTGCCACTGTCCGGCGTGATCCTGATCGGGATCAGCAGCCTGGTCGCGGCGGGAATCCTGGTCGGATCCAAGCTCCGGAAGCGGCCGCGGACCCTCACGACCTGACAGGCGCCCGCGGGGTCTACGCTCGGCGCATGATTGAAGACAGCACCGCTGCTGACTGGTGGCGCCAGGCCGCGGTTTACCAGATCTATCCGCGCAGTTTCGCCGATGGGAACGGCGACGGAATCGGCGACCTGCAAGGGATCATCTCCCGCATCGACTACCTGGTCGCCCTCGGGATCGACGCCGTCTGGCTGAGCCCGTTCTACCCCTCCGCGCTGGCCGACGGCGGCTACGACGTGGACGACTACCGCGACGTCGATCCCAGGATCGGCAATCTCGACGACTTCGACGAGCTGGCCAAACGGCTGCACGAGGCGCGGATCAAGTTGATCATCGACATCGTGCCGAACCACAGCTCCAACCGGCACCGGTACTTCCTCGAGGCGCTCGAAGCCGGCCGGGGCTCGGCCGCACGCCGGCGCTACATCTTCCGCGACGGTCGCGGCGCCAGCGGCGAACTGCCGCCGTCGGACTGGAAGTCGGTCTTCGGCGGCCCCGCATGGACGCAGGTTGCCGATGGCCAGTGGTATCTGCACCTGTTCGCCCCGGAGCAGCCGGACTGGAACTGGGATCACCCGGATGTGCACGCCGAATTCCAGCAGACGTTGGAATTCTGGGGCGATCGCGGCGTCGACGGCTTCCGTATCGACGTCGCCAACATGTTGGCCAAAAAGCTCCCCGACGAGCTTCCGGACTTCGCGACCCTGACGCTGGAGGGCCAGTACGCCGAAGGTGCGCACCCGATCTGGGACCGCGACGACGTCCACGACATCTATGCCGAATGGCGCAAGATCTTCAACCGCTACACGCCGCCGCTGACCGCGGTCGCCGAGGCGTGGGTGCCGGCGCACCGCCGGGTCCGCTACGCCAGCCCGGAGGGCCTGGGCCAGGCATTCAACTTCGACTTGTTGCGCGCCAACTTCGATGCGCCACAGTTCCGAGCGATCATCTCCGAGAATCTCGACCTGGCTGCCCGTTCCGGCGCGTCCAGCACCTGGGTGCTGTCCAACCACGACGTGATCCGGCACACCACCCGCTACGGCCTGGGCCCTGAGGACGCGACCGGCATGTTCGGGCCGTCGGTCGGCCAGGAGTGGTTGAAGGCCGGCGGACCGAGCGATCAGGAGGATCGGGCCACCGGACTGGCGCAGGCCAGGGCGGCAACACTGGTGACGCTGGCGCTGCCGGGCAGTGCCTATCTGTACCAGGGCGAGGAACTCGGGCTCCCCGAGGTCGCCGAGATCCCTGTCGGCCGCCGTCAGGATCCGACCTTCTTCCGCACCGATGGGGAGCAGATCGGCCGTGACGGCGCCCGGGTGCCGTTGCCCTGGACTGCAGACGGGCCGTCGTACGGCTTCAGCTCCTCGACAGGCTCAGGGCATGAGTTGACGGGCTCAGCGCCGCATCTGCCGCAGCCGGAATGGTTCGCCGATTTCGCGGTTTCGGTCGAGGACGGCGATCCGTCGTCGACACTGGAGCTCTACCGGGCCGCGCTGGCGCTGCGGCACCGGCTGCAGACCGATGAGCTGATCGAGTGGGTCGATCTCGGCGAACCGGAGGTGCTCGCCTTCCGGCGGCCGAACGGCTGGCTCTCGGTGACCAACTTCGGCGACACCGCCGTGCCATTGCCCGAGGGCGAATTGTTGATCATCAGCTCGGGCGATCCGAGTGAGCTGGGGGCGTACGCGACCGCCTGGCTGCAGCAGTAGCGACGCCACAGCCGGAATTGCCGTCGGACCCGGAATCCCTGAGGAGCGAAAACCAGTGGACCGGAGAGCCTGCCCCCGTGCAGGCTCTCCGGTATGCCTTATGTACAGGTCCGCCCGGACGACGAAGCGGCCGTCAAGCTCCTTACCGACCTGTTCAACGCGGTCGGTGCGGTCGACGATCCCGACGATCCACCGACCCTTCCGGAGCTCGTCGCCGGGGACCTGAAATACGGTTGGGACCTGGAGCCCGGGGAGCGCTACCTCTACTACCCTGACGGCGCCACTGAGCCGGTCGGGTCGATCCGGCTCAATGCGTCCCAGCGGGACAATCTCCACATGATCAGCGTCGGTGCGATCGTCCATCCCGACCATCGTGGCCAGGGTCATCGCGAGATGATGTACACCGAACTGTTGCGCCGCGCCCGTGAGCGTGGCCGCTTCACCGTCTGGTCCGGCTGCGCCAACGACGACCAGGAATCGGCAGACCTGCTGAAGAAGTTCGGCTTCCGCTACGCCAGCCACGAGGCGCGTCGCTACCAGTTCCCGGCCCAGCTTGACCAAGATCAACTGGATCGGCTGTACGCCGAGGCGCAGGACAAAGCGCCCGACTACGAGCTGGTCCGGACGATGGTGCCCACCGACGACGAGCTGCTGGGACAGCTCGTGGCAGTGACCGAGGCGATCAACGACGCGCCGATGGGCGACCTGGACTTTGAGAATGAGAAATTCGACCTCCAGCGGCTCAAGGACTTCGAGAACGCAGCCCAGGCCAAGGGTGAGCGGATGTACCGGGTCTTCGCACGGCACAAGGCGACCGACGAGATCGGCGGGCACACCGTGATGATGACCCATCCGCTGCAGCCGACCTATGCCTGGCAGTACGACACCGCCGTCCATCGTGATCATCGCGGCCACCGGCTCGGCATGCTGGTCAAGCTGGAGATGATGCGCTGGCTGACCGAGGTCGAACCGCAGATCGAGCGGATCGAGACCTGGAACAACGCCGACAACAGCTACATGATCAACGCCAACGAGGCGATCGGCTACACCTTCTCCCGGCTCTTCGACACCTACCAGCTCAAGCTCGACGAGCAGGGCTGAATCAGTGCAGGGGTGAGTAGTCGGTCGGGTCCATGAAGACCGAGTCGACACGTTCGGTCAGCACGCCGTCGACCTCCGAGTCGGCCTTGGCCTTGATCCAATCGGGATCGGCGCGGAACTCCTCCCAGGCCCGGTCCGCAGAGGTTCGGTCGGGGAAGGCCAGGAGGTAGACGAGCGTCCGATCAGCGGCCTCGCCCTCGGTGGGGGTGAAGAAGCCGATCACCTCCATGCTGTGCCGCTCGAAGAGTGCCAGTGTGTGCTCGCGGAAACGCCGCTGCAAGGCCGTCAGCCTGCCTGGGTTGGCGACGTAGGTGCGCAACTCGAAGATCCGATCGCTCATGACGACCATCCTCGCAGGGCGGCCGACACCATGATCAACGGGCCACCTGAACCCGGTCCGCCTCCCGCACCATGTCGCGTGCCTCCGCCGGGGAACCGGCTGCCGGTGTCGAGCCCCACAGCGCCTTGCCGTTGGACTCCGGGACTCGGTGGATCGAGACGATGCCGATGATGCCGGCCGCGATCAGGTAGTACGCCGGCCACATCAGGTTGCCGGTGGTGCCGACCAGGGCGGTCATCACGGTGGAGGTCGTGCCGCCGAACAGCGAGACCGAGATGTTGAAGGCGATCGACAGCGCCCCGGCGCGGACGACTGTCGGGAACAGCGACGGCAGGGTCGACGGCATCGTCGCGCTGAAGCAGATCAGGCTCAGGCCCATGATCAGCAGGCCGGCCAGGATCGCGGCGACGCTGTCGGCCCTGATCAGCAGCAGCGAAGGGATCGACAGGACGATCAAGGCAAGAGAACCCAGCCGTACGATGATCTTTCGGCCGAACCGGTCCGACAGCCGGCCGATGATCGGGATCACGATCCAACAGACCGCCATCACGATGATCTGCAGCAGCTGCGACGTCAGGTCCGAGACGCCACCACTGCCCTGGAGCTTGGCCATGGTCGGGAAATAGCTCGGCATGTAGGCGGTCAGCATGTAGTTGGTGACGTTCCAGGCCAGCACCAGCCCGATGCAGGCGAGCATGTTGGGCCACAGCCGGAAGATGTCGCGGAACTGTCCGGAGACCTTGTTCTGGCTCTCGCGTTCCTCCGACTGCTTCTCCAACTCCAGATAGGCCGGGGTGTCGGCGAGCCTCGACCGCAGGTAGACGCCGATCAGGCCGAGCGGCAGCGCCAGGAAGAACGGCAGCCGCCAACCCCAGGACAGCATCTGCTGATCGCCGAGCACGGCGCCGATCACGGTCGAGACGCCGGCGCCCAGCAGGTAGCCGGAGAAGGTGCCGACCTCGAGCAGGCTACTCAGGAACCCGCGTCGGCGATCCGGGGCGTATTCGGCGATGAAGGTCATGGCGTTGCCGTACTCGCCGCCGGTCGAGAAGCCCTGCACCAGGCGGCAGGCCAGCAACAGGAAGGGGGCTGCGATGCCGATCGCGTCGTACGACGGCAGGACGCCGATCGCGAAGGTGCCCAGGGCCATCATCACCATGGTCGTGGCCAGCACCTTGTTACGGCCGATGCGGTCCGACAGCGGACCGAAGAACATCCCGCCGAACGGCCGGATCAGGAAGGCGACCGCGAACAGGGCCGCAGTCAGGATCGCACCGAGGGCGCCGGGCAGGTTCGGGAAGAAGACCTTGTCGATCGTCGTCGCCAGGTAGCCGTAGACACCGAAGTCGTACCACTCGGTGATGTTGCCTATCGCCGCCGCGCCGATCGCCCGCTTGATGACATCCGGTTCGGTAACCGTGATGTCGTCGACCTTCAGCCGCCGGCGCACGTTCTGGGGCCCGAACATGAATCCCACCTTCCGTCTCGGAAATACCCACAGATCCCGGGCAGAAACGGGCCGCAATAGTACGCGGCGCAATACACGATGGCAAATCCCATGACCTATGCCACATAATCGCCACACCGAGGCCCGAGCGAATCATGGATGCATATGTCGGCTAATAATCAGCTGGCCAGGATATATTTCACGGACTTCCGGATTGTGATTCGACACACAAGCAGCGGGGCTCACGGGTCAGCTGCAGAAGCCGACGATCGACCGGGCGTACAGCTTCGCTGCCTGCTCGATGGCGGTGACGGCGACATGTTCGTTCGGGCCGTGGCACCAGGTCAGGACGCCGGGGCCGAAGGACGGGATCGTGGGCAGCCCGGCCAGGTCGAACCACGGCGCATCGGTGGCGCCGGGGAATACCGACAGCGGCGGCACCCGGCCGAGGACAGCATCAGACGCGCCGGTCACGGTAGCCACCAGCGGGTGGTCGGCGGCGATCTCGCTCGGCGGGATCCACTCGAGCTCCGGTGCCGGAATGATCACGGCGTCGAGGTCGGGGTCCGCGGCCATCCTGGCGTCGAGCCACTTCCGCAGGTCGACGAGGATCGACTCCGGCGTCATCCCAGGCAGTGCGCGCAGATCGCAACCGAAGCGGGCCCGGCCCGCGATCGTGCCGTACGAGACACCGCCCTCGACCAGCACCCCGACATTCAGAGTGGGACCGCTCTCGCCGAGCGGGTGCGGCTGGTAGGTCAACCCGGTCCAGCGGTCGAGGTCGGTGATCAACTCCGCGAGCTTGACGGTCGCGTTGACCGCCGGCATCCGGTCGGACAAGCTGCTGTGCAACTGGGTCCCGCGCACTTCGATCATGAAGGCGAACAGGCCGCGGGAGACCAGGTGCAGGGCCTGGTAGTCGTGTTGCCAGCCGCCCGGCTCACCGATCAGGCAGGCGTCGGCGCGAGCGGCGATCAGCGGCGCAACGTACCGGGCACCGAAGCGTGACCCAGCCTCCTCGTCGGCGAGCAGTGCCAGCGTGACGTCACCGGCGACCGGACCCCAGGCTTCGCGGACCGCATGGGTTGCCATGATCATTGCCGCACATGCGGCCTTCATGTCGGCTGTCCCCAGCCCGTAGAGGATCCCGTCCATCACCTCCGGCACCAAGGGATCGGTACGCCACTGGTCACGTGCGGGACCGACCGGCTTGGTGTCCAGATGTCCGGACAGCATCAACCGGCGACCGCGTCGGCCACCTCTCTGTTGATCATCAGCCGACCCGGTGCCGGGCAGCGTCGCGACCAGGTTGGGACGGTCCGGGTCCGCAGCCAGGATATCGCCGACCGGAAGGCCGAGGTCGCGCAGCCGCTGCCGGACCACGCCGACGATGGCGACCTCGTCGCCATACGGGGGTATCTGGCTGTCGACCGCGACCAGGTCCTCGGCCAGCGCCAGCAGCTGGCCGCGATGATCATCGAGGAACCGATCAAGGACGGCGAGCCGTGCCGGTTCGGCGGGCCGGTCGGGGTCTGACGGGAGCATTCAGAAGCCGAGGCGGTTCAGGTGCTTGGCGTCCCGCTGCCAGTCCTTGAGCACCTTGACCTTCAGGTCGAGGTAGACCGGTGTGCCGAGAATCGCCTGAATCTGGTGGCGGGCGCTCTGGCCGACCTCTTTGAGCCGGCTGCCTCGGCGGCCGATCACGATACCCTTCTGCGATTCGCGCTCGACGATCATGGACGCGTAGACGTCCAGCAGCGGCTTGTCCTCCGGACGGTCCGGGCGCAGTCCCATCTCGTCGATCTCGACCGCGATCGAGTGCGGCAACTCGTCCCGTACGCCTTCCAGGGCCGCTTCGCGGATCAACTCGGCGACCAGCTGCTCCTCGGGTTCGTCGGAGATCTCGCCGTCCGGATAAAGCTGCGGGCCCGGTGGCAGCAGACCGACGAGGAGATCGGTGAGCAATGCGAGCTGCTGACCGGCAACGGCCGACACAGGGACGATCTCGGCCCATTCGATCCCGAGCTCGGCTTCCAGGGCTTGGATCCTGAGCAGGTGCTCGGCCATCCGGTCGCCGCCGACGAGATCGGATTTCGTGGCGATCGCAACCAGCCGGGGCCGTTCGGGCAGCTTGGCGATCTCGGAGACCAAGAAGGTGTCTCCCGGACCGATCCGCTGATCGGCGGGCAGGCAGACGCCGATCACATCGACCTCCGACCAGGTGTCCCGGACAAGATCATTCAGCCGCTCCCCCAACAGGGTCCGCGGCTTGTGCAGACCAGGCGTGTCGATCACGACGAGCTGGGCGTCCTCGCGGTTCACGATGCCACGGACGACGTGCCGGGTCGTCTGCGGCTTGCTGGAGGCGATCGCGATCTTGGTGCCGACCAGTGCGTTGGTCAGCGTCGACTTGCCGGCGTTCGGCCGTCCGACGAAGCAGGCGAAGCCGGAGCGGAATTCAGCCATCGACGGTGATCCTGCCCGTCACCGTGCCGCGTGGATCGGTGACCCAGACGACAACACCGCTGCCCGGCAGATCCGCGATCACAGCAAGATCATCCGCGCTGGGCCCGACACCTGACACGGCAACGGCCTCCAGGCCGCGCGCTCCGGAGGAGACTGCCATCGCCAGCGCCACCTGCACTGCGGAGAGTTTCAGATGATCAAGGTCGACGGTCGCGGCGGCGTACGTCCGGCCGTCGGTGTCGCGGACGCTGGCACCCTGCGACGCCTGGGTGCGGGCCAGGGCCGAACGCGCCAAGGTGATGATCTTGAGATCCTCGGGGTCGGTCGGCTCTTCCAGGTGCCTCGGGTTCTCAACGGGCAGGGCATGCTCGACAGGCTCAGTGCTCATCAGGACGCCTTCGCAGAATCGGATTCGGTGGCCGGGATGATCATCGCATGCTCGTCGTCGGCGGGCGCAGCCTCATCGATCCGGCTGACGACGACGGTACCGACCTTGTTGCGCCGGCCAGAGGACCGTTCGGCAACCAGTTCCAGGCCGCCGTATTTCACCACCGCGCCGGCGATCGGGACCTTGTTCAGCACCTTGGCCATCAGTCCGCCGACCGTTTCGACATCCTCGTCCTCCAGTTGCATACCGTAAAGCTCTCCGAGCTCGTCGACGGGCAGCCGGGACGAGACCCGGTAGCGATCATCACCGAGCTCGGTGATGTCGGTGTTCTCCACGTCGTACTCGTCGGTGATCTCCCCGACGATCTCCTCGAGGATGTCCTCGATGGTCGCCATCCCGGCGGTGCCGCCGAATTCGTCGATGACGATCACCAGATGGCTGTGCTTGAGCTGCATCTCCCGCAACAACTCGTCGACAGGCTTGGAATCCGGGCACCACTCCGGCTTACGCATCAGCTGGCTGACCTTCTCGGTGTTCTCGGCCTTGGGGTTGTCGTAGACGCGTTTGATCACGTCCTTGAGGTAGAGGATGCCGACCACGTCGTCCAGGCCTTCGCCGATCACCGGGATCCGGCTGAATCCCGATCGCAGGCACAAGGACATGCCCTGGCGCAGGGTCTTGGTGTCCTCGACATAGACCATGTCGGTACGCGGCACCATCACCTCTTTGACCACGGTGTCGCCGAGCTCGAAGACCGAGTGGATCATCTCCCGCTCACCCTTCTCGATCAGCTGGCTGGCCTCCGCAAGGTCGACCAGCTCACGCAACTCGGCCTCGGTCGAGAACGGTCCTTCACGGAATCCTTTGCCGGGGGTCAGCGCATTGCCGATCAGGATGAGCAGCTTCGGGATCGGGCCGAGCACGGCGGTGATCAGGGCCAGCGGGCCGGCGACCACGCTGGCGATCTTGTCGGCATGTTGGCGGCCGAGAGTGCGCGGTGCGACACCCCACCAGACGTAGCTGATCACGATCATGATCACGGAGGCGAGCAGGATCCGGGACCAGCTGTGCCGGAATTCGCCGAAGACCACCAGGGCCACCAGCACGATCGAGCAGATCTCGAAGACCGTACGGACCAGCAGTGCGGTGTTGAGGTAGCGCGGCGGATCCTCCATGATCTGCTGCACCCGGGCAGCGCCCGGCCGGCCCTGCTCGACCAGCCGTTCGGCACGGGAGCGGGAAAAGGATTGCAGGGCCGACTCGGCTGCGGCCAGCACCCCGGCGATGATCACCAGAATCAACGCGATGACGAGCTGGATCCAGTCGGTTTGGTCCATGATCAACCAGCCGGGGTCGTACCGGACGGGCCGTGCACCTGCATGCCCCGTTCGGCATCCCACAACTGCAGCAGCCTGTCCTTGAGGCCGAACATCTCGACCTTCTCCTGAGGCTCGGCATGATCGAATCCGAGCAGGTGCAACAAACCGTGGACCAGGAGGTATTCGGCCTCGGCATCCGGTGTCCGCCCGTGTTCGGCCGCCTGCCGACTGGTCACCGCCGGGCAGAGCACGACATCCCCGAGCAGACCGAGCGGCGGCTCGTCGTCATCGTCGGGGATCCGCAGCTCGTCCATCGGAAAGCTCAGGACGTCGGTGGGACCCGCTTCGTCCATGTACTTCTCGTGATAGGCCGACATGGTGTCCTCGTCGACCAGCAGGATGGACAACTCCGTCTGCGGATGGATCCGCAGCTGCGCGAGCGTGAATTCGGCCAGCCGGACGAGGCCGGTACTGTCGGCCTCCGAACCGGACTCGTTGTTGATCTCAACGGTCATCGTCGGTGTCCTGTCGTCGGACGCTGCTCGTTCGTTTTGTCGTTCTGCTCGAACTTGTCGTAGGCGGCAACGATCTTGCCGACCAGCTTGTTGCGGACCACATCGTGGTTGGTCAGCCTACAGAACGCGATGTCCTCCACCTGGTCCAAGATGTCCTGGACAGCCCGCAGACCACTGCGCGTCCCGCCAGGCAGGTCCACCTGGGTGACATCACCGGTGACCACCATTTTGGAATTGAATCCCAATCGCGTCAGGAACATTTTCATTTGCTCCATCGACGTATTCTGTGCCTCATCCAAAATGATAAATGCATCGTTAAGCGAGCGGCCGCGCATATAAGCCAGCGGCGCGACCTCAATAGTTCCGGAAGTCAGTAGCTGGGGAATGGATTCCGGATCGATCATGTCGTGCAGGGCGTCGTACAACGGCCGCAGGTACGGGTCGATCTTGTCGCTCAGCGTCCCTGGTAGGTAGCCGAGATGCTCGCCCGCCTCGACCGCGGGACGGGTGAGGATGATCCGATTGACCTCTTTGTTCTGCAGCGCCTGGACGGCCTTGGCGACCGCAAGATAGGTCTTGCCGGTGCCGGCCGGACCGATGCCGAAGATCACGGTGTGCTTATCGATGGCGTCCACATACCGCTTCTGGTTCAGCGTCTTGGGCCGGATCGTCTTGCCGCGGCTGGACAGGATGTTGTGGGTCAGGATGTCCGACGGCCGCGCCTCGTCACGCTCGACGATCATCGTGACCAGGCGCTCGACGTTGTCGCTCGTCATCCCCTGGCCGGTCCGCACGATGGTGATGATCTCGCCGAGCACCTCGGCGCCCATCTCGGTCGCGGTCGGATTACCGGTCAGCGTGATCTCGTTGCCACGGACGTGGATATCGGCGTCGAGATCCCGCTCGAGGATCCGCAGGAAGGCGTCCCCGGGGCCGAGAACGCTCACCATGTTGATCGACGTGGGGATGGTCACCCGGCTCGAAACCGGGGCGGGGGCCGACGCTGCCCGGGCAGATGATGCGGATGGCGCAAGTTCGGCGCCCGCGGCAGTCGGAACCGTCACGGCGCCCGAACGGGATGTGCTACTCAGAACTTCCTCGCATGCTTGGTTCGACAGGTTGGAGTCGAGTCTAGTAAGCCCGAGTGCATCCGCCCAACGATTACGCCGACCGATTGCGTGCGGAGCGGGGCGTCAGCCTCGCTCGTCCGGGGAGTCGACGACGTGCACGGCCGCCTCCTCGGCGCTGGCCGCCGAGCCGTCGATACCGACGTCCTCACCGATCAGCTCGGACTCCTCGTCATCACCGATGCCTTCGTTGGGATCGATCAGCCGACCGGCGCGCTCGCGGCCGACCTCGCCGTCGTCGATGAAGTCGTCGTCGTCCGAGCTGTCGTCGCTGTCCGGTTCCTCCTCGGCGAGCCGTTCGTCCAGCGTCTCGTGATCGCCGCGACGGGCCAGCACCGACCAGTTCTCCGGGGTCGTCAGTCCCTCGTCGAGGGCGTCGTCGACACCCCTGTCCTCCAGGCCCGAATCGGGCTGGTACGGGTCCTGGTCCAACTGCTCGGACTCATCCGGAATCTCATCGTATTCGGCCGGATCCAGGTCTCGATCGCTCATAGCTCCCACTCTGTCAGATTCGCCCATCAAAATCGTCAGTCAGGTCGTCAGTCGGGTCGTCAGCTTCCCGGCAGCAGCCGGATCTCCATGACCTTGCGTCCGGCGGCTATTACCCGGTCCAACTCGGCATCGCTCACCTTCCCGTCGACGATCCGCACGTCGCCGGGGTAGGCCAGCGTCGGCACCGCGTCCAGGATCTGCCGCAGCCGACGGGCCGCCTCGACCGGATCGGAGACGACGTCCGCGGTGCCCTCGCACGCCTTCAGCCGGATCAGGATCCGCACCCGGGCCCCGCCCCGCAGGTTCTTCCACCAGGGCGAGCCGGTCGTGATCCAGACCCGGTCACCCTCGCGGTAGTAGCCGATCGGGGTATGGAACACCTTGCCGCTCTTGCGCCCGGTGAATTCCAGCGACGCCCAGCGGCGGCTCAGCAGCGGGTGCAGCGGGGTGTGCAGCACGACCATGAAGAACGCCTTCACGGCCAGCGGAACGAATCTGTTCATCAGACGGCTCGACCTTCCCGGCAGTTTGCGGTAGCCAGCGCTCTTGTCGGCAAGGCGCTGCTGATCGGCTGGGTGCTCACTCACACGATCGCGGATGCCCACATTCGGCGATGCTAATCACCGTGCGACGGATCGGGCGTAGTAGCGGCCCAAGAAATCGGCCTTCAGATCGGCGAAGTAGCCGCCGGCGATCGAGGCGCGGATGTCGTCGACAAGCCGGACGATGAAGCGCTCGTTGTGGATCGTCGCCAGGGTGTTTGCGTTGATCTCCTTGGACTTGAACAGGTGGTGCAGGTAGGCGCGCGTGTAGTGCGTACAGGTGTAGCAGTCGCAACCCTCGTCCACCGGGCCGAAGTTGCGCCGGTTCGCTGCCGTGTTGACATTGAATCGCCCCGACCGGGTGTAGAGCGCGGCGTTACGGGCGACCCGGGCCGGGGACACGCAGTCGAAGGTGTCCGAGCCGTTCTCGATGGCGGCGAAGAAATCGTCCGGCTCGGAGATGCCCAGCAGGTGCCGCGGCTTGTCCACCGGCAACTCCTCGCACACCCACCCGACGATGGTGCCGAGATTCTCCTTCTCCAGCGCCCCGCCGATCCCGTAGCCGTCGAAACCGGATCCGTCGGCGGCGCGCAGGGCCACCAGATCGCGTACGGCCTTGCGCCGCAGGTCCTCATAGTGGGCGCCCTGGACGACGCCGAAGAGCGCCTGGTACGGCCGGTGGGTGCGCTCGGCGGTGAGCCGGACGTGTTCGTCCAGGCAGCGCTGGGCCCAGGAGGTGGTCCGGTCCAGGGAGAGCTCCTGGTATCCGCGCGGGTCGGACAGCGTGGTCAGTTCGTCGAAGCAGAACATGATGTCGGCACCGAGTTCGTGCTGAATCCGCATCGAGATCTCCGGCGTGAACCGCCGCCGGCCGCCGTCGAGGTGGGAGGTGAAGGTGACGCCGTCGTCGTCGACCTGCACCAGCTTGCCGCTCTTGCCGGACGATTTGCCGGACGACGAGTAGATCTCCCGCGGCCGGGCGCCGTCGGCCGCGCTCCGGGCGCTGTCGGCCAGCGACATCGAGATCACCTTCTTGTGGCCGCTGCCCAGGCTCATCACCTGGAAGCCGCCGCTGTCGGTGAAGGTCGGTCCCGGCCAGTTCATGAAGCAGGACAGACCGCCGGCCTCGTCGACGATGTCCGAACCCGGCTGCAGGAACAGGTGATAGGCGTTGGCCAGCAGCGCCTGGGCGCCGAGCTCGGCCATGGTCTCGGGTAGCACGGCCTTGATGGTCGCCTTGGTCCCGACCGGGGTGAACGCCGGTGTGGCGATGTCGCCGTGCGGGGTGTGGATGATCCCGGTCCGCCCCTGGGAGGTTGCCAGGTCCAGCAGGGGCTCGAATCCGAACGCGGTCACCGCATGAGTGTGCCAGAGGCCAGGCCGTGGAACCGCAACGCTTCCTGCAGCGCTGCCGGATCGCCGACCTGCGCGGCGGCCGCAACGAATCCGTCCGGGCGGACGAGGTACAACCGAGCCGGGTCGAGCCGTCCGGCCGGATCAGCCGGGAGTGCGTACGGACCGGTGACCCAGTCCGGCAGTCCGAGGCCGGCGACGTCCTCGACCGGTGCCGAATTTCCGGCGTAGCGGTGCAGTTGCCAGCTGAAGTCCCGCAGCAGGGCGTGGTTGGCTCCCGAGGGCGGCAGCCGGCGGCCCACCGCCTGATCGTCGGCGGCCGGCATCGGATAGTGGATCCGCACCTGGCCGAGATAGCCACCGAGCCGCTCCCCGGTCGGCAACCGGGGTGCCACCGTAGCTGCCAGTGGCGCGATCCAGGTCGCGATCTGCCGGCGGAGCAGCTTCCGCCCGCGGCGACGGCCGGAGACGACGCCGAAGGCCCGGTCGGTGACGGACACCAGGCGCCGGGCCACCGGCTGCCGCTCGGCCTGGTACCGGTCCAGCCGGGTGTCGCCCTCGGGATCATCAGGGCTGGTGCGGCCGGCGACCACGTCGGCGATCGCCAGGGCGAGATCGTGGGCGTCCTGCAAGCCGGTGTTCATGCCCTGGCCGCCGACCGGTGAGTGCACGTGCGCGGCATCGCCGGCCAGGAAGACGCGCCCCTTTCTGAATCGGGCCGCTGACCGATGGTGCACCCGGTAATGGGCGAACCAGTCGATCTCGTCGTAGTCGAAGCCGTAACGTTCGGCGACCTGTGGGAGAACGGTCTGGGCGGTCGGGCCGCCGCTGTCGGTGTCCGGGTCGGCGACGACGCCCAGCAGTCGCTGATGGCCTCCGGGTCCGAGCGGAAAGCCGAGCAGCAGGTCGTCGGAGCCGAAACGCAGGTTGATCACGCCGTCGGGCAGGCCGGTGACGCCGCGGGCGTCGGCGACCCAGAAGCGGCCCGGGTCGGTGACGCCCTCGTACGGGATGTCGAGGAGCCGGCGGACCAGCGAGCCGGACCCATCGGCGCCGATGCACCAGCGGGCCTCGATGTGGGTCAGCTGCCCGTCGCCGTCGGTCAGCGCGTGCACGCCGTCGGACGCCGGAACCAGGTCGACCACGCGTTCGCCCCAGCGCAGCTCGCGGCCCTGGTCGGCCAGCGGTCCGGCAAGCGCGTCGGCCAGTAGCTGCTCGTTACGGCTCTGCTCGAAAACGTGCAGGCCGGGATAGTCGCTGATCGGTTGTTGCAGGGTGCCGAATTCGATCCGCCGGGTGGTGCGCGCCCGCCAGCCGAGCTGGATCGCCGGAGCCGTGTACGAGTCGGCCAGCACCCGGTCGACGAGCCCGAGCTGGGCGTACAACTCCATGGAACGGGCCTGGACGCCCAATGCCCTGGACTCGCGGGTCGGGCCGGGCTTGGGGTCGATGATCTCCACCTCGACGCCGTTGCGGGCCAGCACCAGGGCCGCCATCAGGCCGGTCGGACCGGCGCCCACCACCAGTACGTCAGCCGTCCGCGACGCAGGGGTGCTCATGATCGTGACTTTACGCCCGGGTGGCCCGGGGATCAGCGCAGCAACCGCGTCTAGCGCAGCAGGATGGCTGCCATTGCCACGGCCGCGGCCGTCGACGTGCGCAGCACTCCGTCGCTGATCAACGCCGGTCTGCCACCAGTCGCCACCAACAGCTCGAGCTCCTCGGGGGCGATGCCGCCCTCCGGGCCGACGATGATCATGATCCGGCCGGCCGTGGGCAGCTCCAGCTCCGGCAGCCGGATCGTCGCTTCCTCATGCAGGATCAGGGTGAGATCATGATCATCGATCGCGGCCGCCAGTTGCTTGGTACTCGCGACATGATCGACAACCGGGATCCGCAACCGGCGGGACTGCTTGGTGGCTTCGCGTACGGTCGCCTGCCATCTGGCCAGCGATTTGTCGGCGCGATCACCGGACCAGCGCACGATGGATCGCGCGGACTGCCACGGGATGATCTTGGTGGCGCCGAGTTCGGTGATCATCTCCAGCGCGATGTCGGAGCGGTCGCCCTTGGCCAGTGCCTGAGCGACGGTGATCCTGAGCTCGGGCTCGGGGGTGAACATGGTCTGCTGCACCTCGACGGTGACGCTCGACTTGTCGGCTTCGGTCACCGGCCCGGCGATGCCACGGCCCGTGCCGTCGGCGATGATCACCCGCTCCCCGGGCCGGATCCGCCGTACGGTCGCCGCATGCCGGCCCTCTGGTCCGTCGAGGACCACCGTCGTCCCCGCAGCAGGCAGCGGATCGGGAAGGTCGCCGAGGAACACCGGGTCGGTCACTCCCCTATTCTGGGCCAGGAGGTACGCAATGGCTGACCAGGCCGCGGATGGGGTGATCGAGGTCCGCCCGGCGAGCGCTGACCGCTGGCCCGACGTCGAGGCCGTGCTGGCGCCAAGGGATCCCGACGCCCCGGCGTGCTGGTGTCTGTCCTACCGGTTGCCGAATGCCGAGAACAGGGGACTCGCCGGCCGGGCGCGCGGGGCGCGGCTGCGGCAGTACGCCGTCGAGGGCCGTCCGCCGGGTGTGATCGCGTACGTCGACGGGACGCCGGCGGGATGGTGCTCGGTCGCGCCGCGGCGCCTGCATCACCGACTCACGCACTCGCGGACCATTCCCGTGGTGGACGACGTCGACGTCTGGAGTGTGATCTGCTTCGTCGTCCGGGTCGGCTACCGCAGGCAGGGGCTGGCCCACCAGCTGCTCGACGGCGCGATCGCGTACGCACGGTCCGAGGGCGCCCCGGCTCTCGAGGGTTATCCGGTCGAGCCCGAGGGCGAGCGACTGGACACGGCGTTCGCCTACGTCGGCACGACCGGACTGTTCGCCGCACACGGATTCCAGACGGTGCTGCCGACCACTTCGCACACCGACCACAAACTCCGCTGGGTGATGCGGCTCGATCTGCGCTGACCCGCCATCCGGGTCGTACCCTCCGGCGCAGATCCGCGCACCGGCATATCTAGCGCTTCGGCCAGGACCAGGCCGGCTCGGTCAGCAGACCCTGGTCGACGACGACGGTCTCCCCATGGGGTTTGTCCAACTCGACCAGCGTCGCGCCACCGCGCTCCAACTGCCCGACGAGCGGGCCGAGCAGATCGGGATGCAGGCTGGTCTCAGGCTCGTTCAGGACGATGAGCTCGGCGGGACGAGCTGACAGCAGAGCCGCGACCCAGACCAGGTAACGCAGCGTCCCGTCGGACAACTCCTCGGCCCCCAGTGACCTGAGCAGATTCGACTGCCGCAGTCGCATCTGCATCCGTCCGGCGACGTCCCCGATCTCCAGCCGGCTACCCGGAAACGCCCGGTCGATCGCGGCCGCCAGCTGATCCGCATCGCCCAACTCTCGGATCGTCTGCAGCGCGGCCGCGAGATCATTACCGTCGGCGGACAGCACCGGGGTCCTGGTGCCGACGGCGGGAGCGCGGACCGGAGACTCGGCGTCAGTCCGGATGTGGTCGTAGAACCGCCACCCCCGCAGCATCGTCCGTACGCCCCGAAGATCAGGACTGTCGATCTCGTCGAGCATGCTCTCCCACGGCCGCAGCCTGCGATCGGCAGATTGCCAGCCGGACGCCTCCCGCAGCCTCACCTGGCTGCCCTTGCGCTCGGCCAGCAGCCCCGAGGGCCTGAGCACCGGTCCGTGCCAGACGGCCTCGACCTTGATCTCCGGATCGCGGCAGAACATGCTCCGCGACGGGATCGGCAGCCCGAGATCCAGCGCATACCCGAAGCCGTCACTGGCGAAGCCGAGCCGGAGCGCGACAGGGCCGGAGCGCACGGTCCCCTGAGCCGCCGCCAGGCCCTCCCTGACGGCCCGGCCGATCACTTCGGGTCCGGCCCACAGCGTCGAGTCGAGACCGCCTTCGCGCGCCAGGGCGGCGATCGCACCGTCCCTGCCGGTTGCCGCAAGAACGCGCAACCCGCGATAGAGATTGGATTTGCCGCTGCCGTTGGGTCCGGTCACCACGGTCACGGGCCCGAGCCCGACCCGCAGGCTCCTGATCGACCGGTATCCCTCGATGGCCAGTGTTGTCAGCACGCTCCGACGGTAACCGGCGGGTCGGACAGCGCCGCCCTTGCGAAGATCAGCTACGCGGCCAATCGGTCGTCAGGTATGCCTCGACCGTTCGGTGCCGAAAGGCGTACGGCCGTCCGCGATCGATGATTCCGCGGACGGTGTCCAGGCGTTGTGCGGTCGCGCTCAACTTCGCACCGTCGTGCACGCGCAACTGCTTGCGCGATCGCCTCCGTTCGCGCCGGCTTCCAGCCGGAAACCACATCGGCCTCGCTGATCATTTCGCTGGTACCTGGCATACCAGGCCCGCTCGCCCGCCAACTGGAACAGGAACGGCTCACCGCGACAGACGTCGGCAATCGGCCCGAGCGTCGTGGTCGCCAATCTCCGGGCAAAGCTGGCACCCCGTCGGGCCGAGACCATTAGCTGCGACAAGACATTGGCGTCAGAGATGTTTCTGTATCTCGTCCCGATCTCGACCAGCAGGTCGGTCAATGCCGAATATGGCTCAAGGCCCTCCCGCTGGTCGATCGTCAGGGAGACGCCGCTGACAGCAACGGAGCGAACCCGGTCGGCATTGCCGTCGGTACCGGACCGTGCCCCGCGTATCGTGCCGATCGTGGACCTTCAACTGCGTGATCAGGTGGTGCTCGTCATCGGGGGAACCGGGCTGATCGGCTCGGCCGTGGTCGCACGGCTGCACGCCGAAGGCGCGACGGCAATCGCCGCGTCCCGACATCCCGGCAACGACGGCATCATGATCGATGCCGCCGACGAGCAATCGCTGGCCGACGGCGTCGCCGAGGTGATCAGGCGTCACGGAAGGATCGATGCCCTGGTCGTCACCGCCGCACCCGCCGCACAGACGCTCGACCCGTCGCGGAGCTCCGATCCGGACCAGGTGATGGGCGCGATCGAGGCGAAGGCGATGGTTTTCCTTCGCGCGGCGACGGCAGTGATCCCGACGATGAAGAAGGCGGGCTACGGCCGGATCGTCGCGATCAGCGGCCAGAACGCCTTCCTGACGGGAAGCATCACCGGCTCCGTTCGCAACGCGGCAACCATCGTGGTCGCCGAGAATCTGGCCGACGAGCTGGCCAACACCGGGATCCTGGTGAATGCGGTCAGCCCGGGCACGGTCACCACCGACACCGGTCAGGAGGTCCAGCCGGGCCGACCGGGAAGCTCGACGCCTCAGCAGGTCGCCGATCTGGTGGTGTTCCTGTGCTCGCCACTGTCCGCCGTCTCGGCGGAATCGATCGCCGTGGGCCATCGCGTCCTCGGCGTGACCTCACTCTGATCAGGAGACCCCGCAGACCACATCGCCTCCGGTCGGACCCGACTGCTCGATGATCTCGAAGCCGTGGCGCTCCAGCTCGGCTCGGAGCGCTGCCGCGGTGAGGTGACGCCGGTTCGGCGCGTAGCGGGTGCCGTCGATCATGATCGCCTCGTCGTCCGACGACGCAGGATCCTGCGTCCAGACGATTCCGGTGGACGGATCGTAATGATCTTGACCGTCATAGACACGGTCCGGTGAATACATCGCCGTCGAGATCAGATACCGGCCATCGGGCCGCAGTCTCCTGCCTACGCCGTCCAGGACCGTTGCGCGATCTTCGTCCAGGACGATCGACTGCAGGCAGAAGCTGTCGACGACATAGTCGTACTGCTCCCCCGGTTCACCCCAGCGACAGATGTCCTCGACCTGGAAGCGGACGGACAGACCGCGTTCGGCCGCGAACCGGCGTGCGGTTTCGATCGCGTCCGGGACAAGATCAACGCCACGCACCCGATAGCCGCGGGAGACCAGAAAACATGCCGCGCCGCCCGTACCACAGCCGTATTCGAGAACCGACGGCCGACCTTCTGGATGATCAGGAAGGACTCGTTGAAGGAAGACACGGTTGGAGAAGTCGTCATACCCGCGACCGCCGTCACCTGCATGGAGATCGTTCCACTGCTCCAGCCCCTCGCGACGAATCCGCGCGTACGCGTCGAAGTGTTCCCGTTCGTAGTAGCACACTCTCGACTCCTTCCGCTCGGTCATAGGCCGCCGACATCAGAGGTTGATCATGGGCGGCGGCTGCTGAGTTCCTCGAACTCCGGGCCCGAGCCTACCGATGATCAAATTAGGCGGCCGCTAGCCGATCGGGACGGCGACGTCGCAGACCTCGTCGGTGGACGCGGTGCCAGTGGGATCGAATCCTGCAGGGTAGATCTCGCGGGCCGGTCCACTGGGCCTCCGCCCGGTCCGTTGGATCCACTCGTCGATCGCATCATAGGCGGACAGGATCCGCGGCCACTCCCACTGCGCCTTGGTCAGCGTCACGTACGCCTCGTGATGCTCCGGCTCGGATCGCGTTGCCGGCGACGCGGTACGGACCGGTACACACACCTCGATCGGCCCGTCACTGTCTTCGTTGACCTCGCCGTGGAACAAGATCATCGGCCCACCGACCGCTCCGCCGTGGATGGCAGCCAGCCGCGACAGCCGGGTGATCGCACCGGAGATCGCCGCCCGCAGCTCGGGCACCTCCACCGCCCGTGTCTCGCTGAGGACGATCACCGCGGCCGAATCACGCTCCTGCACGCGGAACGGTGAGGGGCGCGATTCGTTACCACGTAGGCCTTCCTGCAGGCGTACGGCCAGCTCACGCTGGGAAGCGATGCGACGCTCGACCCCCGCCCAGTATCGCTCTACGACCTCGGCGCCGACCTCGGGAGACGCGGAGATCACCCGGGCGACTTCCGACAGCGGCATGTCGAGACGTCTGAGACCGACGATCATCCTTGCGGTGAGCAACTGATCCTCGCGGTAGCGCCGATAGCCGTTGTCCGGATCGACAACGGCCGGGCTCAGTATGCCGAGTCGCTCGTACAACCGCAGCGCCCGGAGCGTCAGCCGCGACCGCCGTGCAAAGACGCCGATCGTCAGCAGTTCGTCCTCCACGACACCATCGTGGACCGTCCGGCGCGTCGCTGTCACCCGGCGAGCCGGAAGCTGAGCTCGGTCTCCCAGTCGTTCATGTCCTGACCGGGCTCGTCGCGGTAGATCTCCAAGCGGCAGCCCCATCGTTCGCCTTCGGCCGACGGCGACACATCCCACTCCAGGCCGTGCGCATCGGCCCACTTCAGCAACCGAGCGGTCGCATCCATCAGGGTGTCCGGATGGCCGATGTGCAGCAACCTGACATAACGACCTGCGGGCAATACCCCGGCGTGGATGGGTCCCTCCGCCTGGACCGGCTCGGCGACCGTGACACCGGCCTCGATCTCCAGGCCACGCTCCATGTCGATGACGTTGTACTTCCAGAACGGTGAGTCCGCGGGAGCGATCCCCTGTGATCGCAGCCAGGCCTGGACCTGCTGATTCAGGGGCGGCACGACGGCGCCGATGGTGTCCATGGTGACCTTGGTCGTGATGGCGACGTAGGGCATGGCTTCGCGTTCGACGATCTCCGGTTCTCTGGTCATGACGACAGCGTTGGCCCTGACCCTTGGGCAAGGTCAACCAGCAGAGACGAAATCACTGGGATATCAGCTGGGTTCGACGCGCAGGGTCGTCGCTCTCGACGTCGGATTTGTGATCGCTTCGCTTGAGGATCCATTGCCATACTTCGCAAAGTAGGCCGTATCGATCTGGTCGTCGACCGAGTCATCCGGGACGTAGACGACATTGCGCGGTTGATCATCCACGCGTCCGCCGTGTCCATCCTGGCGCATCCGGTGCTCTCCAGAGCAGGAACACCGCAGTGACACCGGGCTCAGGACGTCCGCGTACCCGTCAGCATCCCGGAAGCGAGCACATGCCCGGCAAGGGCGGCCGGCAGTTGCTCGGCGTCGGCGACCTGCGTCAGGTCGACCGGTCGATCGAGAGCGTAGAGATGGAAGCGGTAATGGTGTGGTCCGTGACCGGGCAGCGGTCTGGGACCGGCGTAGTGACCGGGCCCACGCCGACCGGGAAGGAAGCGGATCCCCGGGCCGTCCTCGGAGAGTGCTCCCTCGGCCAGACCGCCACCGTCGGGGGCAAAGGCAGCAACCGTGTGGATCCGCGGCCTGCTGCCCGGGCTGTTGAGGTCCTCCATCACCAGGACCAGGTCGAGCGTCCCTTCGGGAAGCGGGCCACAGGTGAAGGCGGGCGAGACGTCCTGCCCGATGAACCGTCCGCAGTGCTTGGCGGGAATGGTCTGGCCGTCGCCGAAACTGGGCGAGGTCAGTTCGATCCGATTCGGGGTTACCAACTCCGGCGCGTTGGCGATGCTCGATGCCTCATCGGCGTGCCTGTTGCGGAAGGCTCGGCCGAGAGGGGTCAGAAGGACTTCGACGGGATGCATTGTGCTCCTGGTTCATGAATCGGCGATGCGCCGCAGCAGAGGTGTGATGCGGGCGATGTCGTCACGTTCGGCCGGGGTGAGCTCGGCGAGCCGGGCGTTGAGCCAGTCACGCCGATGCCGGCGCGACGCCATCACCGCCACCCTGCCCTCATGGGTCAGCGTGAACATGACCTTACGCCGGTCCTCGGTGCCCCGACTCTTCGCCAGGAAGCCGAGCTGCTCCAGCCGTCGGATCGTCTGGCTCATCGAGCCGAGCGTCACCTTGGCGGCGTCGGCAAGATCAGTCAGGCTCATCCGCTCCCGTTTGTCGAGGACCAGGAGCACCAGCAGCGCGGCGTCCGGCACCTCGCCCTCGACCCGTTCGGACCGGAATCTGCTGTATAGCCGCGTGATCGCCTGCCGCAGGCCTGTTCCGACGTCTTCGATCTCCTCGGTTTCGATCTCCTCGGTCAACCTCACCCCTAATGCTTAGTACACCATAGCATCTACTTAGTAATACTACGCATACCGCACGAGCCCGAGACGTCACTGATGCACGTGCGCGCGCTGCCCCTCCCGGTCGAAGATCATGATCAACTCGGCCGGCTGCCCCAGGGCGGTCATCGCGTGCGGAGTCATCGTGGTGAACTCTGCCGCCTCACCGGTGTCGACATCGATCTGCCGGTCGCCCAGCCAGAGCCGTACGCGACCCTCGATCACGGCGAACCAGTCGTGCCCCGGGTGCACCCGTTGCTCCGGTCGCCCGGCCGTCGGCTCGAGACGAACCTTCATGGCCAGGGTCCGCCCATCCGGACGACTCAGCGGCCAGGAGGTCCGCGCACCCGAACTGTGCGGCACCGGACGGATGACGACATCCTCGTCCCCGGGCGCCTCGAACAACACGTCGAGACTCACCTGCAGGGCATTGGCGAGCGGCACGAGGACGTCCAGCCCGAGCGCCCGCTTGCCGGTCTCGACCCGGCTGATCGTGGACGGGCTGAGTTTCGTGCGCTCGGCCAACTCGTCGAGCGAATAGCCCAGGGTGGTACGCAGGCTGCGCAGCCGGGTCCGCGCGAGCGTCTCGAATTCGGCGGTTGTGGCCATCAGGCCATCCTGCCAGGTCTTGCGAATTCTGCAAGTCCTCTTTCGGTTCGGTACGGCTCCGCCTACCTTTCTCATCATGGCTGAGCACGCTTCCCACGACCACACCGCAGACGACCACACCGCACACGACCACACCGATCCCGGCGCACGCGTCATCCAGCGACACTGCGACGTGGCGGTGATCGGCGGATCCGCCGCCGGCCTGGCCGCCGCCCTGCAACTCGCCCGGCAGCGCCGGACCGTGATCGCCGTCGACGACGGCACTCCGCGTAACGCTCCGGCCGAGCACATGCACGGCTATCTCGGCCGGGAGGGCATCGCACCGTCGGACCTGGTCGCGATCGGGCGCGAGGAGGTCCGCAGCTACGGTGGCGAGATTCTGACCGGCCGGGCGCTCGCGGTCCGCAAGCACGACGATGGGTTCCTGGTCGAGCTGACCGGTGGCCACAGCCTGGTCGCCCGCCGGGTGCTGGCTGCGACCGGGGTCGCCGATGAGCTGCCCGACATCGACGGACTGGCCCCACGCTGGGGCAAGGACGTCGTCAACTGCCCGTTCTGCCACGGGTTCGAGGTACGCGACCAGCGGCTGGTCCAGATCGTCACCCACCCGATGGCCCTGCACCCGACACCGCTGTTCCGGCAGCTGACCGACCGGCTGACCGTCGTCGTGCACCAGCCGCAAGGCGTGGACGACGCTGCCGTCGCGCGGCTGGTCGAGGCCGGCGTGCCGGTGATCCGGGAGAGAGTCGTACGCATCGTGAGCGGTCCCGATGCGTCGGTGGCGGGAGTCGAGCTCGCTGACGGGCGGGTGCTCGAGGCGGACGCGGTGGTCGCCGGTTCGCGCTTCCACGGCCGGGCGGACGCATTCGCGCCGGCCGGCGTGACGACGACCCCGCATCCGACCGGCATGGGAGATGTCGTCGAGGTTGACGCCGCCGGCCAGACGGCGGTCCCCGGCATCTACGCGGCCGGCAACCTGACCGATCCGAGCCTGCAGGTGCTGCCCTCGGCTGCCCACGGCAGCCGGGTCGGCGCGATGATCGCCTTCAGCCTGGCCGACGAGGACCTGCGAGCGGGCGTACGGCCGTCCGGTGCCGAGGCCGACTGGGACCACCGCTACAGCGACGAGGACCGGATGTGGAGTGCCAATCCCAACGGCACCCTGACCCGCGAGGTCACCGGGCTGACGCCGGGACGTGCGCTCGACGTCGGCGCCGGGGAGGGGGCGGATGCCCTCTGGCTGTCCGAGCACGGCTGGCAGGTCACCGCCTCCGACATCTCGGGCAACGCCCTGGCCCGGGTGCGGGCGGAGGCCGACCGCCGGGGATTGTCCGTCGACCGCCTACGACGCGACGCCAACGACCGGGAGGCATTCCCGTCCGGGGGTTTCGATCTGGTGTCGTTGCAGTACGGCTCTTTCCAGCGCACGCCCGACCAGCGCGGTCTGCACAACCTGCTCGGAGCCGTCGCACCCGGCGGGACCCTGCTCGTCGTCAGCCATGACCTCGCACCATTGGCGGAGCCGGTCGACGTCGCAACCCAGACCCGGATGTTCGACCCGGGCGCGTACGTCGGCATCGAGGAGATCGTGGCCGCGATCGGCGAGGCCGGGGACTGGACGATCGAGGTCCACGACACCCGGGACCGGCCGCCGGGCGCCGCCTCCACCCACCACGTACGCGACGTGCTGCTCCGGGCCGTGAAGTCGAACCGCTCACCGCTGGCCTGATCGCGCGCTCTCAGCCGTTCGGGGTGATCACGATGCGGTCTGCGGAGGTTGTGTCGGCCCAGGCCTGCTCGACATCGATCAACGGCACGGCGCGGGCACCGATGGTGAAGGCCTGACTGGTCACCGCGGTGGCGAGTTCCACGAGCTCCGCCACGATCTCGCGGGTGGACACCGACCCCTGCCCGCTGCCGACGAGTTGCAGCCGGGTGGCGCGCAGGGCGGCCGACGGAATCGCGGCTTCCGGGCCCGCGACGGATCCGATCTGGACCCAGGTCAGCGGCCGGCTGTCGTCGGAGCGACGCGGCACGATCGCGGACAATCCGTCGTGCGTCGGTTGCCCCCAGAGGTAGTCGAGTACGACGTCGACCTCCTTGGCCGCCTCACCCAACTCGCCCTGGACGGCTCGTGGCTCGCCGTCCAGGGCAACCACCTGATCGGCGCCGAGACCGGCCAGCCGATCGGCCCCGCGACCGGCAGCGATCACCCGGCCGGCACCGAGCACCCGCGCGACCTGGATCGCGAGCCGGCCGGCGTTGCCGGTCGCTCCCATCACCAACACGCTCAGGCCCGGCCGGAGGTCGATCCGCCGGCGCAGCGCGATCCAGGAGGACATGGCTGGATTCATCGCCGCGGCGACCTGGACCGGATCCGCACCGGCGGGAAGCTCGATGCTGCGCCGGATGTCGATGACCGTCTGCTCGGCCATCGAACCGAGCGTCGTGTCGGGGAGGATGAAATAACGCAGCGTTCCGTCCGCGGTTCGGCCCACGCCGTCGATGCCCGGCACCATCGGCAGCACGTCGGTGCTGGTGTAGTGCGATCCGTCGGCCTGCGAGCGCACCCGAGGATGCAGCCCGGCCGCGACCACGTCGACGACGCGCTCATCGGGGCCGAACGATCCGGGAAGCGCGAATTCCCGACAACGGGGTCCCGCACCGAATGCAGTGACGACGGCAGCCTTCATGACGACTCCTCGGTATAGTTGGTATTGCAAATCAAATCTAGTTGGTGATACGAACTAACACAAGGAGCCCGATGCAGGCGAGTTCGGACGCCCGGACCGCGGACGACAGCGACGACCTGATCGACCTGTTGGCACAGTCCGCGTTCATGACCATGAGAGTGCTGACCAAGCTCGCTGCCGACAACGACCTGTCACTCACCCAGCTGCGGGTGCTCGCGATCCTGCGCGACCGCAGGTTGCAGATGAGCGATCTGGCCGGCTATCTGGGACTGGAGAAATCCACACTGACCGGCCTGGTCTCCCGGGCGGAGAGCCGAGGGCTGCTGCAGCGCGCCCCCAACGCTGCCGACCGGCGCTCGGTCGACGTCCTGCTCACCGACCAGGGCCGGCTGCTCGCCCGTCAACTTGCCGCGGACCTGACCGCGCAACTGAAGCCGCTCACCGAGCCACTGGCGTCCGCTGATCGAGACCGACTCCGGCACCTGCTGGCCAAGGTCAACGCTCCTAGGGTGGGCTGATGGTCACACCACAACCCGCAGCCAGGCCGCGACCCGCCTCGGGGCGGCGCCTCGCGACCACAGGCATCACGTGGGCGATCTGTTTCGCCTGGTGGCTGGTCTGCTTCTTCTCTGAATGGAGCCAGGCCGGCTGGACGTTCTTTGCGATCAGCGGAGCCGTCACGGTGGTGGCTGTCGTCATCGGCACCGTGCTGGTTGTCCGCAACAGGTCGGCGGTCGGCGTACTGGCCGGTGCACTGGCAGCGGTCGCAACGATCGCGGTGGTCGACTTCCTGGCGTACGAGATCGGCAGCAACCTCTGACCGTCGGGAGCGATGCTCAAGCCGGATCGAGACCGGCCACGGCGTCGGCGGCCGCCAGCGTCTGGCGGCCGAGCGGCTGCAGATCGATCTGGGTGCAATGCAATCCGCTCGCCACCCGCTCGATGACTCCCCACTCCCAGATGGCGGTGGCGTCCAGGCCCGTGCGGGCGCCGAGCCGCCGGGCCCGCTCCTGCGGATCGCCGTGCAGCAGCTCGACGGATCGCCCCGCATCACCGTCCCGAGATCACATTCGGGCTCGGCGAGCAGCCCGTCCGGATCGATGAGCTTGAATTGCTGGCCGGCCCGGAGCGTGTTCAGCTGGTGCACGTCGCCGTGCACGAGCACGGCCCTCTCGTCGTCGTGAGCCGTTTCGCGCCGTCGAGCACACGCCAGCGCATAGTCGATCGCCGGCTCCGAGCACGGATGGTCCAGGCTCTCCCACTGCTCGGTGACGTAGCCGGCCAGCTGCCGGGCCCGGTCGCCACCCGTCTTCAGTCCATGGCCCGCGGCCGGCCGCCACACCCGTGCCGCCGTGTCACACAGAATCTCGTGTCGCCGCACGATCGGCAGGTCCAACTCGAACAGCGACGGACCCAACCGCTCCAGCAGCAGCGCGCCCACCTCGCGGTCGTCGCGGAGCAGGGCAACGCATCCCCGACCGCCGGCCAGGCGCAGGGCCGTGATCTCGTCGCGAGCCCTGCTTCCCTTCAGGGGAACGAGGATCTTCAACACGGCCGGTCGCCCGGTGCCCGTCGTCGCCTCGGTGACGTACGCCTCCGTGGCGCCCGCGAGCGGACGCCCGACACGGAGGTCCCACTGCCGCTCGAGCCGGGCCACGATCGCGGGAAGGTCCTCGAGCCAGCCCCCGGCACCGGCGGCGACCGCGTGATTGCGGAGCACGTCCGAGATGTTGATCAATCGCCGCTCACGCTCCCAGTCACCTGCCGCTTCACCAGCGACAGTACCCACCCGCCGGCTAGAGCGCTCGAGCGTAGTCGACAGTGGGATGACCGATGAATCCCAGCGACTCGTAGAGTACGCGGGCCGGCGCGTGGAACGTGTCGCCACCGGTTCCGATGTGCACGACGACCACGCCTCGCTCCTTCAGTCGCGCGATCACCGACTGGCAGAGTGCCCGCGCGACGCCCCGGCGACGAGCATCGGGGTGAACGGCGACCATCTCGAGCCTGCCCGAGGTCTGGGCCGTGATGTTCCAGCCCACGTAGCCGAGCAGTTCGCTGCCCTCCTCCGCCAGCGTGATGAACCGGTCCTTCTCCGGTGCGAACAGCGACGGGACCTCGGCCCGATGAACAGCGGCCGGAAGGTCGCGGTCGTGAGCTCGATCAGCGCGGGGAGGTCGGACTGTGTGCAGTCGCGGATGTGCATCGATGGTGGACGCTTTCGTGAGCGATCACTGGTTGGCGAAGGCGTCCCGCAGCCGGCCGAAGACTCCCCGGCCGTGCTTCTGGACGGTGCCCTCCGGCCGGGTCTCCTCCCGCACCTCGGCCAACTGCCGCAGCAGCTCACGTTGCCGGTCGTCGAGCCGGGTCGGGGTCTGCACCAGCAGCGTGACGCCGAGCTGGCCGCGACCGCCCGACCGCAGCTTGGGCACCCCGGCACCGTCGATGGCGATCCGGGTGCCCGACTGCGTTCCCGCGGGAACGTCCAGGGTGACGGTCTTGGACTCCGCGTCGGCGTCCGGCAGGTCCGCCTCGAGCGTCGGGATGTCCAGCTCGGTGCCCAGTGCCGCAGCGGTCATCGGCAGCTTGACCACCATCTCCAGGTTGTCGCCATCGCGCTTGAACACCTCGTGCGGTGCCACGTTGAGCTCGACGTAGAGGTCACCGGCCGGACCTCCGCCCGGCCCGACCTCGCCGTGGTTGGCCAGGTGGATGCGGTTGCCGGTGGACACGCCGGCCGGAACCTTGACCGTGATGGTCCGGGTGGAGCGCACCCGGCCGTCGCCGGAGCATTCGACGCACGGATTCGGCAGCACCGAGCCGTAGCCGTTGCAGGTCGGGCAGGCCTGGGTCGTCCTGATGTCGCCGATGAAGGACCGCTGGATGTGGGTCACCTCGCCGGCGCCGCGACAGGTGTTGCAGGTGACCGGCTTGGAGCCGTCCTCCGAGCCCGAGCCGTTGCACCGCGGGCAGACGACGGCCGTGTCCACGCTGATCGGCTTGGTGACGCCGAACGCCGCTTCGGCGAGCTCCAGTCCCATCCGGACCAGGGCGTCCTGGCCACGCCGGGTCCGCGGCCGCGGACCGCGGGAGCTCTGCTGGCCGAACATCGCGTCCACCAGATTGGTGAAATCGAAGCCGCCCGTCGCTCCACCGCCGAAACCACCGAAGCCGCCGTTGCCGCCCATACCCCCGTTGCCGTACGGGTCCCCGCCGCGGTCGTACATGTCGCGTTTCTGCGGGTCGGACAGCACCTCGTAGGCGTTGTTGACGTCCTTGAACTTGGCGGCGGCGTCGGGATCGTCGGAGACGTCCGGGTGCATCTCGCGCGCCTTCCGCCGGTACGCCTTCTTGATCTCGTCCGGACCGGCATCGCGGGAGACGCCGAGAATCTCGTAGTAATCAGAGCTCATGAGCGGGTGTTCGTACCTTGTCTTCAATCAGGCGATCTTCGGATGCGGCGGTCGTGGGTGGAGCGGGGTGGAGCTGTTGGGTCCTGCAGGGTCAACCCTGCGTCAGGAATCGGCTGACGTAGCGTGCAACGGCCCGTACCGACGCCATCGTCGACGGATAGTCCATCCGGGTCGGACCGACAATACCCAGAGTCGCCCAGGCATCGGCGGGACTGCCGTAGCCGGTCGACACCACGGAGGTCGATTGGAGCTGCTCGTACGGATTCTCCTGCCCGATCCGTACGGTCACCACATCGGGAGCCGAAACCTCGCCGAGCAGCTTGAGCAGCACCACCTGCTCCTCCAGCGCCTCGAGCACCGGCTTGACGGTGGTCTCGAACTCGTCGGAGAAGCGGCCGAGATTCTGCACGCCGCCGACCACCACCCGGCTGCTGCGGTCGCTGCCGAGCATCTCCAGCAGGGTCGCGGCAGCCAGCCGGGCCGTCGTGCTGGCCGCGATCGCCCGCGCGGCCGGGCTCTGGACGATGTCGATCATCGTCGCGTCGGCGACCAGGCCACTGAGAGTGCGTACGGCCTCGCCGGTCGTCTGCCCGACGACGGCCTCGTTGAGCAGGGCGCGGAGCGAGCCGATCTCCTCCTCGTCGACCTGGGCGACCTCGAGCAGCCGCTGCTCGACGCGCCCGGTCGAACTGATCAGCACCAGCATCAGCCGCTGGGTGGACAGCGACACGATCTCGACGTGCCGCACGGTCGCGTGCGACAGGGTCGGATACTGCACGATCGCCACCTGCTGGGTGACCTGGGCCAGCAGCCGCACCGTCCGGCTGAGGACGTCATCGAGGTCCATCGCCCCGGACAAGAAGGTCTGGATCGCCCGCCGCTCGGCCACCGACAGCGGTTTGACCGAGCCGAGCCGGTCGACGAACAGCCGGTAGCCCTTGTCGGTCGGGATCCGCCCGGCACTGGTGTGCGGCTGCGTGATGTAGCCCTCTTCCTCGAGCACGGCCATGTCGTTGCGGACGGTGGCCGGCGAGACGCCGAGATCGTGGCGCTCGACCAGAGCGCGGGAACCGACCGGTTCCTGACTGGAGACATAATCGGTGACGATCGCCCGGAGAACATCCAGCTTGCGGTCGTCAAGCATCCGATCCTCCTCAGATTGGCACTCTCTGGTCGTGAGTGCCAGTCTAGCGGTATGGGTGAAAGACAGTGGGCGATCGGCGCCTGGCAACAGGTCGCCGACGGCGTCCACCGGTTGGTCGCACAACCCGCTGCGGTGAACATCGGGCTGGTCGTCGGCCCCGATGCGGCGCTGCTGGTGGACACCGGCTCGAGCCCCGAGCAGGGCGCCGCGCTGCGGGCGGCGGCCGGCCAGGTGACCGACAAGCCGGTGACCGCCGCGGTGATCACCCACGACCACTTCGACCATGCCTTCGGACTGGCCGGCATCCGGGATGTCCGGACGATCGGACACGAGTCGCTGGAGCAGACCCTCCGGGATCCGGGAGTCGCCGAACAGGCCCGCGACCTGGGCTTCGATGCCGGCACCCTGGCGGTCCCGGAGACGTTGATCGCCCAGGCCGATGTCGAGGAGCTGGGCGGCAGCCGGGTGGTGGAGATCGTCCATATCGGCATCGGGCACACTCGCGGCGATCTGATCGCCACCGTCACCGATCCGGGTACGGAAGGTTTCGCCGGGGTGATCTTCGCCGGCGACCTGATCGAATCCGCCGGTGCGCCGTATTTCGGGCCGGACTCCTCGGTCGACGAGTGGTCCTGGACCTTGGACCGGCTCTACAACCTGGCCCGTCCCGGGACGATCATCGTGCCCGGACACGGCGACCCGGTTGACCGCGACTTCGTCCGCGAGCAGCGTGATGCGGTCGATGCGGTACGGATGGAGTTCGGCCGGCTGTTCGCCGAAGGTGTGCCCGAGGCCGAGGCGCTGCAACGGGGTGACTGGCCGTTCCCAGCCGAGCACATCGCCCGCGTGGTCGGGGCGGCGTACGCCGAGCTCCGGGAGGCCGCGGAGCGGCAGCCCGGTGCCGGGGACCGGCCGACCCTTCCGCTGGCCTGAGCTGTCGACAACTCAGGGCTCGAGGTCGGTCACTCCCCGGCCCGTGCCGATGTCGAACGGCACCGACGCGTGGTCGTGGGTGATCAGCCAGGCGTTGCCGATCTTGGTGAAGCAGAAGGTCGCGCGGACCCACATGCCGCTGACTTCCGTTCCGTTCTTGAGTTTTCCGGAGATCCGCCCGAAGCCGTGCCCGTACGCGACCGTGCCGGCGACCACAAGTGTCAGGTCTCTGACTTCATAGTCCACGGACTCGAAAACCGCGAAGACCCGCTGCCAGTTCGCCAGCTTCGCGTCCCGGCCGACGTGCTGCAGCGGCGGTTCGACGTCGAACGACACGACGTCGGACGCGTACACCTCGCCCAGTTCCTGCAGATCCTTGACGGCCAACAGATGGATGATCTTGGTCAGCTGACGACGGATCGCCGTCTCGTCGGTTTCGCCTTGGGTGGCTGTCATCGCCGGGTCCCTTCGCCGTTGGTCGTCTGCTCTCAGCAGTACGACGAAATGGCGCCGCCGAGGTCAGCGTGCACCCGGCACGGCTCAGCGCATCACGTGAACTGGAAACCCCAGTCGGTCGCTGTGTGCCCAGCGCACTTGGCGGTAGACCGGTTCTTGAGCGCCGCGGTCTCCTTGCGCCACGGACCGACGTGCCAGCCGTTGGCGCAGTGGATGATCGAGCGATAGTACGTGCCCGGCGCGGATCGCCGACAAGACGCCGTGAATACCTTCCGGGTCTCGTTGAAGATGACGCAGTCAGCCTTCGCCGCTTTGGCCGCGACCGCCGAGGTCTGGGCCGCGGTCGGCCGGGCATCGATACCGGCCGCCTGTGCTGCCGGTGCGAGCGCCGTCAGGCTTGCGGCCGCGGCCACGCCGACGGTCGAGAGCAGGAGACTCGTTTTCATGGAAGTTCCTCCGGTTGTTCGGGTGCGGATCGGTGGCGTTCGCCACGACCACGGTGGCTCCCCGTGCCGGCGAGATCCGCAAATCCGGTCAAAGTCGGTCAAGGGCGCACGGGCGGTCAGGGGCGGTCAGCTCAGATCCATGACGTGCGGGTCAACGCGACCGGACATGACGTCGGATGCAGAAGGATGTAACTAGAGTGACGGGTGTGAATCGCTACTCCGGAGACGTGCTGGCCTCGGGCTGGCGGCAGGCGCACATCACCCAGAGCGAGGACTGGGTCCTCGAGGTCGGCGCGGTGATCGAAGATGCCGCGACCGGATACACCGGAGCCGTCGTGCGCTGGGAGAACGGCCTGGTCGTCCTGGAGGACCGTAGTCGCAAACGTCGCAGCTTCCCGATCGGCCCGGGATTCCTGGTCGAGGGCCGACCGGTGGCGCTGAAGCTGCCGCCCCGCGGACCGCAGAAGCCCGGATCGATGGAGAGCGGTGTGGGACGTACGGCCTCGGGCTCGATCGCAGCGCCGATCGGGCGGGCGAGGACCGCGCTGCCGAGTCGGATCTACGTCGAGGGCCGGCACGACGCAGAACTGGTCGAGAAGGTCTGGGGCGACGATCTCCGGCACGAGGGCGTCGTCGTGGAGTATCTCGGCGGTGTCGACGACCTGCCGGCGATCGTCGAGGAATTCGCCCCCACCCAAGGACGCCGGCTCGGTGTCCTCGTCGATCATCTGGTGCCCGGCAGCAAGGAGTCGCGGATCGTCGACGAGGTGCTCGCCGGCAAGGCCGGGGAATACGTGCTGGTCACCGGGCATCCCTACATCGACATCTGGCAAGCCGTGAAGCCGGAGCGGGTCGGACTCGACGCGTGGCCGCAGATCCCCCGCTCGATCGAGTGGAAGACAGGCATCTGCGATGCGCTCGGGTGGCCGCACGACAAGCAGGCCGACATCGCTGCGGCCTGGCAGAAGATCCTGGCCAAGGTCAACGGCTGGTCCGATCTGGAGCGCGAGCTGCTGACCCAGGTGGAGCTCTTGATCGACTTCGTCACCCAGGACCACGTGACCGAGGACTGAGATACACCTTCCGGAAGAGTTGATACCGCCGGTGAGCCCAGCGTCGTACCTCATCGACACCAGCGCACCTGTGCGACTTCTCCGAGGAGAGAGTGCGCGATGGGACCGGGCCGTACAACGCGGACCGATCGCAATCTGCCCTGTGACTGAGCTGGAATTCCTGTACTGCTCGCGATCCTTGGACGACAGAGTCCGGACCAGCGATTGGTTGAGTCAGACGCTCGTCCCGCAGTCGATCGCCGACCAGGCGCTTGACCGAGCGCTCACCATGCACGCTGACCCATCCCTCCCTCCCTCCATCATCCGCCGGCCGGGGTCGGTGGGAAGACCGCAGGATCAGTCGAGCAGGTCGCGTACGACGCCGTCGGCCAGCAGCCGGCCGGCCGAAGTGAGGATCAGTTGATCATGGTCGGCGGAGACCAGCCCGCGGGCCTCCAGGTCGGGCACCCGGGATCGCTCCCGGTCGGTGAGCACCGCAGGGTCAAGGCCGGTATCCAGTCGCAGTTCCAGCAGCACCCGCTCGATCCGTTGTTGATCTTGGGTCAGGATCTCCCGGGCGTGCGCCGGCGAGACTCCTTGATCGATTCGCGAGGCGTACGCGGCCGGGTGCTTGACATTCCACCAGCGGACGTCGCCGACATGGCTGTGCGCGCCGGGTCCGGCACCCCACCAGTTGTCGCCGTGCCAGTAGGCCAGGTTGTGCCGGCACTGGGTGTCGCGGCCGGTGGACCAGTTGCTGATCTCGTAGTTCACATAGCCCGCGGACGACAACAACTCCTCGGCCAGCTCGTACTTGTCTGCCAAGTCATCGTCGTCGGTCATCGGCAGCTCGCCGCGGCGGATCCGGGCAGCCAGCCGGGTGCCCGGCTCGACGATCAACGAATACGCGCTGACATGATCGGGTTCGGCGGCGATCGCAGCTTCGAGACTGGCTCGCCAGTCGTCCAGGCTCTCCCCCGGCGTCCCGTAGATCAGATCGAGACTCGTCTGGGCGAAGCCGGCCCGTTTGGCCTCGGCCACCGCCTGCTGCGGCCGGCCTGGGGTGTGTACGCGGTCGAGGACCTGCAGCACATGTGGCCGGACGGATTGCATGCCGAATGAGATCCGGGTGAATCCATGATCGACAAGTCGCCGCATCCCGTCCTCGTCGATCGACTCCGGATTGGACTCGGTCGTCACCTCGGCATCGGGCGCCAACCCGAACCGGTCACGGATCCCGGCCAGCATCCGGCCAAGATCATCCGCCTGCAGCAGCGTCGGCGTGCCGCCACCGACGAAGACGGTGCCGACCTTCGGAGCATGATCACCCAACACCCGTCGAGCAAGATCAAGTTCTGCGATCACGGCATCCGGATAGCCGACCCGGCTGGCGCCGGGCGCATCGCCCAGCTCGGAGGCGGTGTAGGTGTTGAAATCGCAGTAGCCGCACCGGGTCGTACAGAACGGCACGTGCAGATAGATGCTCAGCGGCGTGCCCGGAACCGAGGCCAGAGCGGACTCGGGGAGTTGCCCGGTGGACGGGACGGGTTCGCCGTCGGGCAGCGTGGAAGGCACCAGACGAGGTTACGTGGTCACGGAAGAGCGATCGGCAGCTCGATGCCGTCGAGCCCGCGACGGCAGCTGCAGACCGCCGCATCGTCGCTCTCCGGTTCCGGCAATGCGGCGATCACGTCCAGCAGCAGAGTCTTGAGCCGGTCGATGTTGGCGCCGAACTGCCGAAGCACCTCGGCATGCGAGACCGCCTCACCGCCCTCGATGCCGGCGTCGTGATCGGTGACCAGGCAGACGGTCGAGTAGCACAGCGCCAACTCACGGGCCACCGACGCCTCCGGGACGCCGGTCATCCCGACCACCGACCAGCCGGCGGCCGCGTGCCACTGCGATTCCGCCCGGGTGGAGAAGCGCGGGCCGTTGATCACCACCAGGGTCCCGCCGTCGACCAGATCGCCGGTCTCGTGGGTCGAACTCGATAGGAAAGCCTGTCTGCCGCGCGGGCAATAGGGATCGGCGAAGCCGACATGCACGACTGGGCCCTCGGCGTCGTACACGGTGTGCTCGCGGCCCCAGGTGCGGTCGACCACCTGGTCGGGCACGACGAAGGTGCCGGGCCCGAATTCGGGTTTGAGCGAGCCGACCGCGCACGGGCCGAGCACCTGCCGTACGCCCACGGACCGCAGCGCCCAGAGGTTGGCCCGGTAGTTGACCTTGTGCGGCGGATATTGGTGATGGACACCGTGCCGCGGCAGGAACGCGACCGGGCGGCCGTTGACGTCACCGATCGAGATCGGCGCGCTCGGCCTGCCGAACGGAGTGTCGACCTCGACGGTCTCGGGATCGGACAGGAACGAGTAGAAGCCGGTTCCGCCGATGATGCCGATGTCCGGCCGGGTCGAGGCTGGCGGGGTGGACGCAGCTGTCACGATCACTCCGTCCGACGGGTCGGTTCAGTCGGGCTGGGGGTCTCTGGGCTCGGGGTCTCTGGGCTCGGGGTCTCTGGGCTCGGGGGCTCTGGGCTCGGGGGCTCGGAACTTGAGGACTCCGGGCCCGGGGGCTCCGTCCCGGACGCTTCGTCCGGTCCGGGCTGCTTGCCGGCCGAAGAACTGATCAGGGCGCCGAACCAGCCCGCGCCTGCGGAGTGGTCGACCAGGACCGACTTGACGAACAAAGTCGCGGGCACGGCCAGCAGCGCACCGAGGGCGCCCAGGATCGAGGACCAGAAGATCAGCGAGATGAATGCGACCGAGGCGCTGATGCCGGCGGCGTCACCGACGAACCGCGGCTGGATCAGGGTCTGGATCACGAAGTTGATCACCACATAGGCGATCACCACGGCCAGCGCATGCCACGGGCCGGCGTCGAGCAGCGCGATCAGCGCCGGCGGGATCAACCCGATGATGAAGCCGACGTTGGGAATGTAGTTACTGACGAACGCGAGGATGCCCCAGGTCACCGCCAGCGGTACGCCGATGATCAGCAGCGCGCCGACGTCGACGGCGGCGACGATCAGGCCGAACACCGTGGTGACCACCCAATACTGGCGGATCCGGTCGCTGAAATCGGTCAGCGCCGCCGCGATCTGCGGCCGCTCGTCGCGGATCCGCTGCAACCGGGCACTGGCACTGGCTGCGTCGAAGGTGAAGAAGATCGCGGTCAACGCGATCAGGCCGCCCAATGAGAAGCCCGAACTGACCCCCGACAGCAGACCCTGGGCGGCCGAGGTGACCCGTCCGACGTCGATCTGGCTCAGCAGCTTGCGCCAGTCGTTGGTGTCGATACCGAACCGCTTGGCAATGCCGAGCCCCGAGTTGTAGATGCCTTCGAACGCCTTGGCATAGCGCGGCAGCTCCTGCACCAGCTCGGTCACCGAGAGTGCGACCGCGCCGAGGATCATCAACATCATCAGGAAGATCACCAGCAGCACCACCAGGCTGGCCAGCCAGCCGGGCACCCGATGCCGGACCAGCACCCGTCGCAGTGGATGCACGGTGATCACCAGGGTCAGCACCAGGAAGGCCGGCCCGATCAGGCTGGAGACCTCGCGCAGGCCGGCGCAGAGGATGACCAGGGCCGCCGCAACAACCACGCCCCACAGCGGCAGCAGGGCACCACGCCGCGCGACGCCTCCCGAGGGATCGGCCTGGGGGTCCTCGGCTTCGGTGGACGCAGTTGTCATGTGCTGACGATATCGGGCTGAGGGACCTCGATCCCGAGTTCAGCAGGCGGGATGTTGCAGCGGGCGTCCGGCCACGGCGTACCGTTCAACCATCTCGATTTCTCACGATCGTCTCGTTCAGGAGTTCCGGATGACTGCAACCGCGGCCCAGCGGCCCAAAGTTGATTTTTACTTCGACCCGATCTGCCCCTTCGCCTGGATCTCGTCCCGCTGGATCCTCGAGGTGGAGAAGCAGCGCGACATCGACCTGCGGTTCCGCGTGATGAGCCTGGCCGTCCTCAACTCCGGGCGTGACCTGGATCCCGGTTATGCCAAGGGCCTGGTTCCGGCCTGGCGTCCGGTCCGTGTCGCCATCGCCGCCGCCGAGGCCAAGGGCGAGCCGATCCTGCGTGACCTCTACACCGCGATGGGCACCCGGATCCACAACCTGGGTTACCGCAAGGAGAAGGGCGACGAGAACTACGACCTGGTGATCAAGGAGTCACTCGAGGAGGTCGGTCTGCCGGCTGAGTTGGCCGAGGCCGCCGACGGCACCGATTACGACGAGGCACTGAAGAAGAGCCATCACGAGGGGATGGATCCGGTCGGGCAGGACGTCGGCACTCCGACCATCCACGTCAACGGCGTTGCCTTCTTCGGCCCGGTGCTGAATGCGATCCCCCGCGGGCAGCAGGCGCTGGACATGTTCGACGGCGCGGTGCTGCTGGCCGGCAATCCGCACTTCTTCGAGCTGAAGCGGACCCGGACCGGCGGTCTGGACTTCAGCTGAGCCCAGCGCGGAGCCGGGCAGCCGCTGCGGACGGATCGTCGGACCGGGTGATCGCCCGGACCACAACGATCCGTTCCGCGCCGGCGGCGAGCACACCCGGCAGCAGTTCGGCATCGATGCCGCCGATGGCGAACCACGGCCTGGCCGTCGGTTCGGCCGAGGTCATCGCCGCGACCGCGGCAACCGTGTCGAGGCCGACCGCCGGCCGCCCGGGCTTGGTGGGCGTCTCCCACACCGGCCCGATGCAGAAGTAGTCGATCTCGGGATCTGCAGCGGCCGCTGCAGCCTGCTGGCGGGAGTGGGTCGACCTGCCCAGCAGCACCTCCGGGCCGAGCAACTGCCGGATCGCCGGGATCGGCAGATCGTCCTGGCCGGTGTGGAAGACCTGGGCTCCGGTCAGCAGGGCGAGATCGGCGCGGTCGTTGACGGCGTACAGCGCGCCGCGGTCGACGCAGATCTGCCGGGTCTTCTCCAGCAGCGCCAGCTCGTCGCGGGCGGACAACGTCTTGTCCCGGAGCTGGACGATGTCCACGCCACCGTCGATCGCTTCCCTGATCAGATCAAGGGTGCCGGCCTCACCCAGGCTCGCATCGACGCACAGATACAAGCGGGCCTTGTGCAACTGTCGCCGGAGTCCTTCACCGGACGCAACCTGCTTCATGATCATCACAGTGCCAGGTCGAGGCGGGAGGGCTGGTCGATCCGGCCGCCGACCGGCGACGAGGCGAGGGCCCGGTCGCGCCGCGGGATGCGTCCGGCCCGGCGTGCCAGCCAGCCTGCCTCGACGGCTCCGCGGATCGCCGCTGCCATCATGGCAGGATCGGCGGCGCGGGTGACGGCTGAGGCCACCAGGACCCCGTCGCAGCCGAGCTCCATCGCGGCTGCGGCATCGGAGGCCGTACCGATCCCCGCATCGAGGATCACCGGAACCGCAGCTGCCGCGGCGATGGCTTCGATGTTGTGCGGGTTGAGGATGCCGAGCCCGGACCCGATCGGTGAGCCGAGCGGCATCACAGCTGCGCAGCCGGCGTCCTCGAGTCTGCGTGCGGTGATCGGATCGTCGTTGGTGTAGGCGAGGACGACGAAGCCGTCGTCGACCAGCTGCCTGGCCGCGGCCAGCAGCTCCACCGGATCGGGCAACAGCGTCAGGTCGTCGGCGATCACCTCCAGCTTGACCCAGTCGGTGCCGCAGGCCTCACGCCCGAGTCGGGCCGTCAGGACGGCCTCGGTAGCCGAATAACAGCCTGCGGTGTTGGGCAGTGCACGGATCCCCAGCCGGGCGAGCAGGGTCCAGATGCCGGCGTCGACCCCGGAACCGGCCGCCTGGACCCGGCGCAGGGCGACCGTGGTCAACTCCGTCCCCGACGCGACCAGCGCACGCTCCAGTCCCAGCAGGCTGGCGGCACCGCCGGTGCCCATGATCAATCGCGAACCCAGCTCGGTCCCGGCGATCGTCAATCCTGTCTCGGTTTCAGTCGCGCCTGCTTCAGTCGTCTCGGTGTCAGCCACCTTGCACCGCCTTCACGATCTCGATCCTGTCCCCTGCGTGCAGATCTGTCCGTGGCCACTGTCCCCGAGGGACCACGATGCCGTTCACCGCGACGGCGATCCCAGTGGGCAGCTCCGGATCACCGCTGCCGATCGATCCGGGCAGCAGCTCGGTGATCAGGACCGGTATCCCCAGCCCGGTCTCGTACGATCGCGGCTGCCCGTTGATGATCAACGGCTCGTCGTCACCCATGGCGCTCCTTCCGACTTCCCCAATTGATCATGGTCAGACGGCTGATCGTGGAATCGTCGCGGATCTGCGGGTTTCCAGACGTCGGGCAGCTCCCGGCCCGCGAAGATCAGATCCAGGGCCTCCGCGGTTGCCGCGGCCAGCAGGATGCCGTTGCGGTAGTGCCCGGTCGCGATCACCAGGCCGGGAATGCCCGACCGGCCGAGGATCGGCAGATTGTCCGGCGTCGCCGGGCGTGCTCTGGTGGTGGTCTCCTTGATCGCGAACTCGTCGATGCCCGGCAGCAGCGCACGCGCGTCCCGCAACAACGCGAAGACCGCGCCCGCCGTGACCTGCCGGTCGTCCGCCCACTCCTGCGAGGTCGCGCCGATCACGACCTCCTGGCCGCCGGTGCGATCGTCGGCAGCCCGGAAGACGACGTAGATGGGGCGCTGCTGGACGAAGCCGCGGATGATCCGAGATTCCGGCGACCAGCCCGGCAGCCCGCCGTCGAGTCGGATCAGCTCACCCTTCACCGGCCGGACCGGGACCTGGAATCGAGGGTGTGCGGCCAGCAGCGGACCGGACGCGTACCCGGCAGCGACCACCACTCGATCGACGGGATGCTCGTCGCCGATCTCGTCGACGACACCGACGACCCGGCCGTCATGATCATCCATCAGCTGGGCGGCCGATCGGCGGACGACTCGTACGCCGTGATCATCGGTGATGATCTTCAGCGCCTGCATCAGCCGGCGCGGATCGACCTGTCCGTCGGCAGGCACCCAGTAGCCGCCGATCCCCCGCGGTCCGAGCATCGGCTCACGGGCCCGGGCCTCCTCGGTGGTCACCGGCGTCACGGCCAGGCCGGAATGCTGCTGCAACTGCGCCAGCCGCTGGAGTTGATCATGATCGGCCCGTTCGTAGCCGACGGTCAGCACGCCGCAGCGGTGATAGCCGATACCGGTGCCCGCGGTCCGCTCAATGGCAGCGGCGAAATCCGGCCACCGCCGGGCGGAGTGGAGGTTGAGCCGGAGCAGGTCCGGCTCACCGAAATCCGCTTCGGTGACCGCGGCCAGCATCCCTGCGGCGGCGTAGGTCGCCCCGGTGCCGGGCTCGGGATCCAGGCAGGTGACCGTCTGCCCTGCGGCCGCGGCGCGCCAGCACGCGAGCGCCCCGACAATCCCGTAGCCGATCACCACGACGTCACGGTGCGGATGCCGCATCCGGCTGCTCCCTTCGCTGGCATGACCCAGATCAGGTTCGACGGTCGGCAGATTCGCCCTCTCAGCCCGGCTTCGTCCCCGGGCTCCCGCGCATCGGCGAGCTTACTCGCTACGTCCCGGCGCTACTTCTTGGAGTCCTTGGCCGGCTCGGTCGTAGCCAGCGCGGCGACGAAGGCCTCTTGCGGCACCTCGACCCGGCCGACCATCTTCATCCGCTTCTTGCCCTCTTTCTGCTTCTCGAGCAGTTTGCGCTTGCGGGTGATGTCACCGCCGTAGCACTTGGACAGCACGTCCTTGCGCATCGCGCGGATGGTCTCGCGCGCGATCACCCGGGCGCCGATGGCCGCCTGGATCGGCACCTCGAACTGCTGCCGCGGGATGAGGTCCTTGAGCTTGCCGGCCATCTCCACGCCGTAGCTGTAGGCCTTGTCCCGGTGCACGATCGCGGAGAACGCGTCGACCGGCTCGCCGTGCAACAGGATGTCGACCTTGACCAGGTCGGCCTCCTGTTCCCCCGACGGCTCGTAGTCCAGGCTGGCGAAGCCCTTGGTCCGCGACTTGAGGGCGTCGAAGAAATCGAAGACGATCTCGGCCAGCGGCAGCGTGTAGCGGATCTCCACCCGATCGGCCGACAGGTAATCCATGCCGAGTTGCACACCACGTCGGGCCTGGCATAGCTCCATGATCGTTCCGATGTATTCGGACGGGCTGAGGATGGTCGCCCGGACGACCGGCTCGTAGACCTCGGCGATCTTGCCGTCAGTGGGGAATTCCGACGGATTGGTGACGGTGTGCTCGGAGCCGTTCTCCATCACGATCCGGTAGACCACGCTCGGAGCGGTGGAGATCAGATCGAGGTTGAACTCGCGCTCCAACCGCTCCCGGACGATCTCCATGTGCAGCAGCCCGAGGAAGCCGATCCGGAAACCGAATCCCAATGCCCCCGACGTTTCCGGCTCGTAGGCCAGCGCCGCGTCGTTGAGCTGCAGCTTCTCCAGCGCCTCCCGCAACTCCGGGTAGTCGGCGCCGTCGATCGGATACAGGCCGGCGTAGACCATCGGATTGGGATGCCGGTAGCCGGCCAGCGGATCGGTCGCCGGTTTGGACTGCAGGGTGACGGTGTCGCCGACCCGGGACTGGCGTACGTCCTTGACGCCGGTGATCAGATAGCCGACCTCGCCGACCGACAACGAGTCGGTCCGGGTCGGCTCGGGCGAGATCACCCCGACCTCGAGCACCTCGTGGGTGGCCTTGGTCGACATCATCAGGATCCGATCCCGGTGGCTGATCCGGCCGTCGACCACCCGGACGTAGGTGACCACGCCGCGGTAGGTGTCATAGACAGAGTCGAAGATCAATGCCCGGGCGCGTTCGTCAGTGACCCCGACCGGCGCCGGGGTCTGGGCGATGATCTCGTCCAGCAGCTCCGGTACGCCCTCGCCGGTCTTGGCCGACACCCGCAGCACCTCGCCCGGATCACAGCCGATGATTCCGGCCAGCTCGGCGGCGTACTTCTCCGGCTCGGCACCGGGCAGATCGATCTTGTTCAACACCGGGATGATCTGCAGGTCTGCGTCCAGGGCCAGATACAGGTTGGCCAACGTCTGCGCCTCGATGCCCTGGGCCGCGTCGACCAACAGGACGGCCGCCTCGCACGCCTCCAGCGAGCGGGAGACCTCGTAGGTGAAGTCGACGTGGCCGGGCGTATCGATCATGTTCAGCACGTACGTGGTGTCGCCCGAGTCGGCGCGCACCGTCCACGGCATCCGTACGGCCTGGGACTTGATGGTGATGCCGCGCTCGCGCTCGATGTCCATCCGGTCCAGGTATTGCGCCCGCATGGCCCGTTCGTCCACCACACCGGTGAGTTGCAGCATCCGATCGGCCAGCGTCGATTTGCCGTGGTCGATGTGGGCGATGATGCAGAAGTTCCGGATCAGACGCGCGTCGGTCCGGCCCGGTTGCGGTGCCGACCCGATGCGGTGAGCGGCTGCGGAGGTCACTGAGGCGGCGTCCGTTCCTGGTCGTTGAGCTGAGGCATCCCATCATCCCACGCGGAGCCGTACGACCGAATTCGTCGACAGCGGGATGTCGGTGCCCGCCGGTAGCGTTCGGTCCGTGACTGCGTCCGCGATCGATCCGATCTCCGGCCGTCCGCGCGACGGATCGGCCGGCATCGACCATCTGGCGAAGCTCGCCCGGCTGCAGTCAGCATTCGCGGCAGGGATCGCGCCGGCCGACCCGACCAGGCCGGTTCCCGGCATCGACAACTGGACCGTGCGCGATCTTGTCGTACATCTTGCCGGGATCCATCACTGGGCTGCGGCACAGGCTCGCGCCGAGCACACGTCGCCCCTGGATCGGGATCCGGACGACCTTCCCGGCTTGTATGCGAGCACCGCTGCGGAGTTGACGGACACGCTCACCGAACTCGGCCCGGACCGGACCGGTTCGACTCTCCTCGGCCCCGGGCCGGCGTCCTTCTGGCACCGCCGCCAGGTCCACGAGACGCTCATCCATCTCGGTGATCTCTACGCCGCTGGTTCCGGCCGGTGGTCGGCGGAGGTGTTCGACGGTGCGGTCGATCTGACGCCGGCGCTGTGGGCCGACGGGATCGACGAGGTCGTCCAGGTGATGGAGCCGCGTCAGGTGCGGCTGGGCCGGATCCAGCCGTTGGCCCGGATCGTGGCGCTGCACGCGGTCGACGCGGGCGCGACCTTCCAGCTCGGCGCGCACGAGGACGGACGGATACGCCAGGACCCGGCCGCGGTCGTGAGCGGGCCCGCGCGTGATCTACTGCTGGTGTTGTGGCGCCGGATCCCGCTGGAGAGTGCCGGGGTCGGCGTCGACGGCGATCGCTCCGCGGTCGAGAAGGCGCTGGCGACCGCGATCACTCCCTAGGAGCGCGGACTCGGCACGCCACGGCGGCACGCTGAAATCCCGTTGCAGCCCGGCTCGCCCGGCGCCACCATGGTCGCCATGAGGTGGACCTTCAATGGCGGCGGATCTGCGCGCATTGCGCGCAGTCGGCGCAGCTCATCCCGACGTCCGTCACGCGCTGCAGGTCGGCCGAGGCGCTGAGCCGGGCCTGCTGTTGATCTCCGGGCTGTGGGCCCATCGCGCAGTCCTGGATGCCGGCATAGCGGTCGAGTCGTTCTTCTGCACGCCGGAGCTGCTGTATTCCGACGAAGGGCGCGGGCTGGCCGAGGTCGTAGCAACCCGGTCCGGGGTCGCGTACCAGGTCTCGGAGAAGACGATCGGACGGCTGTCCGATTCGCACCGGAGTGTCGACGGGATCGCGTCGGTGATCAGGATGCCGCAATGGCATCGCGATGAAGTCGCTCTGGGAGCCGAACCGCTGGTCGTGGTGGCCGACGGTCTGGCCAGTCCCGGCAACCTGGGCACGGTGATACGGACCATGGACGCCTGCGGTGCGGATCTGTTGATCATGACCGGTACCCGGGCCCGGACGAGCGCCGGGACGGTGTTCAAGGGCAGTCGCGGCCGGACGCTGACCGTGCCGCACATCACCATCGAGTCTCCGGCCGAAGCAGCCGCGTGGCTGCGGTCGCGGTCGATCGCGATCAAGATCGCCGACGCCGACGGGAGTGTCGCCTACACCGCAGCGGACTGGTCCGGGCCGACCGCGATCGTGCTCGGCAACGAACATTCCGGTCCGTCGCAAGCCTGGCGCGGATTCGATCGGGTCCGGATCCCGATGCTCGGCCACGCCGACTCGCTCAACGTCGCGGTGTCGGCCGGCGTGCTGCTCTTCCACGCGCGGTTCCAGCGAGATCGGTGACCGGCGTCAATCACATCCGGTGGCGTACCCGATAATCGAGCAGCACCCGTCGACGATGATCAGGAACCCGATCCATGCCCAGCCCTCGTACTGTCCGGCCCGGCCTCGCCGAACTCACCGAACGCCTCGGCATCCTGTACGGCGGTGACTACAACCCCGAACAGTGGACACCGGAGATCTGGGCCGAGGATGCCCGGCTGATGCAGGACGCGGGGGTCAATCTGGCCTCGGTAGGGATCTTCAGCTGGGCGAGTCTCGAGCCGGAGCCGGGCCGATTCACCTTCGGCTGGCTGGAGCAGGTGATCGACCTGCTGGCCGACCACGGGGTGGCGATCGACCTGGCGACGCCGACCGCGTCACCGCCGCCGTGGCTTGGCCACCGGTGGCCGGACACGCTCCCGGTCACCGCGGAGGGCGTACGGCTGGGCTGGGGTTCGCGCAACCACTATTGCCCCAGCTCGCCGGTCTATCGGGAGCGGTCGCGGCTGATCGTCGCGGAGTTGCTGCGTCGCTTCGGTGACCATCCGGCGGTCGCGATGTGGCACGTCGGGAACGAGTACGGCACGCCCTGCTACTGCGACCAGTGCGCGGTGGGGTTCCGCGGCTGGTTACAGGCCCGCTATCAGGATCTCGACGCGCTCAACGCGGCCTGGGGCACGGCTTTCTGGAGCCAGCGCTACAGCGAGTGGGCCGAGATCATCCCGCCTCGGCAGGCGCCGTATCTGATCAATCCGAGCCAGCAACTGGACTTCCACCGGTTCGTCTCCGATCTGTTGCTGGAGGGCTATCTCGAGCAGCGTTCCATGATCATCGATGCCAATCCGCTGGTGCCTGTCACCACCAACCTGATGCGGTTCTACTGGGGTGCGGACTATCGCACCTGGGCGCCGCACCTGGATGTGATCGCCGACGACGTCTACCCCGATCCGAACGACCCGCGGTCGATCGTCGAGGCGTCGCTGACCAGTGACCTGATGCGCTCACTCGGGCACACTGACGACGGGCAACGCGGCTGGATGCTGCTGGAGCAGGCAGCCGGGGCGGTCAACTGGCGCGGGCACAACGTGGCCAAATCCGTACGCCGCACCCGGCTGGAGTCGTTGCGGGCGATCGGTCGTGGTGCCGGCGGGTCCTGCTACTTCCAGTGGCGCGCCTCGACGGCCGGCACCGAACGCTTCCACGCTGCGCTGGTGCCGCACGCTGGTGAGGACAGTGATCGCTGGCGCGCCCACCTCGCGCACGGCCAGGAGCTGAAGGCGCTGTCACCGGCTGTCCAGGACGAGGAGGTCACAGCCGAGGTGGCGATGATCTTCGACTGGGACAGCTGGTGGGCGGCCGAGGAGCCCGCAGTCCCCAGTAACCGGCTCAAGCCGCTGGAGCAGCTGCAGGCCTGGTACACACCGCTGTGGAGGGCTGGCGTCACTGCCGACATCGTGGCCAGTACGGCCGACCTGTCGGGCTACCGGGTGGTGCTCGCGCCGACCGCGTACCTGCTCACCGACGATGCGACAGCCAACCTGCAGAACTTCGTCGCGGCCGGCGGAACGCTCGTGCTGGGTCCGTTCTCCGGTGTCGCGGACTCCAACGGGCACGTCCGGCGCGGACGCTTCCCGGTCGATCTGACCGATGTGATCGGCGCCAGCGGCGAGCAGTGGCTGCCGCTGCCGGACGCCCACGAGGTCGTGGTCACCTCGGAGCTGCTCGGCGACGGTCCGGTCCGGGTCTGGTCCGAACAACTCCGGGCCGAGGGCGCCGAGATCATCGCCACATTCGCCGGCTGGCCGGTGGACGGATTGCCGGCAGTGGTCCGCAACGACTACCAGCAAGGAACGGCCTGGTATCTGGCGACGCTGCCGGAGGACGCTTGGCTCGCACAGTTGATCACGGCGGTGCTCGACGAAGCCGGGGTACGGCCGGTGCTGGCTGAGTTGCCCGATCAGGTCGAGGCAGTCCGGCGCGGCGAGTTGGTGTTCGTGATCAACCACAAGGTCGAGGACGTCGTCGTCACGGTCCCGGGACGTTGGCGTGACCTGCTCACCGACACGCTGGTCGGTGATCAACTCGAGTTGCCGGGCGAGGACGTCGCCGTGCTCCGGCCGATCGATGGAGGCGAGGAATGAAGTTCACCGACGGCTACTGGCAAACCCTGCCCGGTGTCGAGATTCTGAAGGCGCGCGACATCGAGCAGATCACCGATGACGCCGACGGGCTGACTGTCTACGCCGCCACCGCGCCACTCACCGGTCGCGGTGCGACACTGAACCGGCCCGTGATCGCCACCACCCTGTCCAGCCCTGCGCCGGACGTGATCGGGGTGACGATCGAACACTTCACCGGCGGCCGGGATCGCGGCCCGGACTTCATGATCAACACTACCGCAACCCGGCCGCAGGTCGACCGCGCCGATGACAGGGTCAGCTTCCGGTCGGGCGCACTCCGGGCCGAGATCCCCACCGCCGGTCCGTGGCGACTGGACTTCATCGGCGATGATCAACTCCTCACCTCCTCGACCGCCGACAGTATCGGCGTGATCACCGACGATGAGGACCGGCACTTCGTCCGCGAGCAGTTGACCATCGGGGTCGGCGAGCACGTCTACGGGCTCGGCGAGCGGTTCGGCGCCTTCATCAAGAATGGTCAGGCTGTTGACATCTGGAACGCCGACGGTGGTACCAACACCGAACAGGCGTACAAGAATGTGCCGTTCTATCTCACCGATGGCGGTTACGGCGTCTTTGTCGCTCACCCGGAACGGGTGAGCTTCGAGATCGGCACCGAGGTGACCTCGCGGACCCAGTTCTCGGTCGAGGGTCAGCGGCTGACCTATTACCTGATCTACGGTCCGACGCCGAAGCAGATCCTGAGCAAGTACACCGCACTGACCGGCCGGCCGGCGGCGGTGCCTGATTGGTCGTACGGACTGTGGCTGTCGACCTCGTTCACCACCGGCTATGACGAACAGACCGTCAGCAGCTTCATCGACGGGATGGCGGGCCGGGACATCCCGCTGAGCGTCTTCCACTTCGACTGCTTCTGGATGCGGCAGTTCCACTGGTGCGATTTCGTCTGGGATCCGGCGATGTTTCCGGACCCGGAGGCGATGCTCGACCGACTGAAGGCCAAAGGGGTGCGGATCTGCGTCTGGATCAATCCCTACATCGCCCAGCGGTCGGCGCTCTTCGCCGAAGGCGAGCAACTCGGCTATCTCGTCCGCACCACCGACGGCGGCGTGTGGCAGACCGATCTCTGGCAGGCGGGGATGGGACTGGTGGACTTCACCAACCCGGACGCGTACGCCTGGTACGCCGGCAAGCTGAAGGCTGTGCTGGACCAGGGTGTGGACTGCTTCAAGACCGATTTCGGCGAACGGATCCCCACTGACGGCGTGACCTGGCACGACGGCTCCGACCCGCAGCGGATGCACAACTACTACGCCCAGCTCTACAACCAGTGCGTCTTCGACCTGCTACGTCGCGAGCGGGGCGACGGTGAGGCGGTGCTGTTCGCCCGCTCGGCGACCGCCGGCGGCCAGCAGTTCCCCGTGCACTGGGGCGGCGACTGCGAATCGACCTTCACCGCAATGGCCGAGTCACTGCGCGGCGGCCTGTCGCTGGCGCTGTCCGGCTTCGGCTACTGGAGCCACGACATCGGTGGTTTCGAAGGCACCCCGGATCCGGCGATCTTCAAGCGCTGGGTCGCCTTCGGCTTGTTGTCGAGCCACTCGCGGTTGCACGGGTCGAGCTCCTACCGGGTGCCGTGGGCCTTCGACGACGAGGCAGTCGAGGTCACCCGTACGTTCGCCCGGCTCAAGATGCGGCTGCTGGGTTACCTGTCCGAGCTCGGTCGGATCGCCCACACCGAAGGGATCCCGGTGATGCGTCCGATGCTGCTGGAATTTCCCGAGGACCGGACCGCGGTGGCCGTCGACACCCAGTTCCTGCTCGGCGACCGGTTGCTGGTGGCGCCGATCTTCCGCGCCGACGGTCGGGCCACCTTCTATGTGCCGGATGGCACCTGGACCCACCTGCTGACCGGCAAGCAGCTGAGTGGGCCGTATTGGTACACCGAGACGTACGACTTCGGCTCGCTGCCGCTCTTCGTCCGGCCCGGGACCGTGCTGCCGTGGGGTACACGGGACGACGGGCCGGAATACGACCACGCCGACGGTGTGACGCTGCGTGCCTTCGAGGTGGATCGCGGAACGGAGATCGCGGTCCGGGTCGGTGACGCGAGCTACGTCGTTCGGCGCTCTGGGAACACGCTGACCGCGACCGCAGAGGGGACGGACAAGCCCTGGCGGCTTCAGGTCGGTGACCGGATCGCGGCGGCGGTGGACAACCGCGCCGAACTCCCGGTCAGCTGAGCGTGACCAGCCGCACCGGGCATCGCGCGACTCCGGCCTGGGCGATCCGCCGATCAGCGGTGACGAGGGTCAACTGATGTGCCTCGGCAGCCGCCACATAGCCGGCGTCGTAGGCCGACAGGTTGTCCCGCAGCTCCCACATACGCGCCAGGAACGGCCCGGTCGGCACCGTCACGACGGTGATCTCCTGGAGCCAGCGCAGGCTACGCTCCGCATCGTCCGCAGTGAGCTTGGCACCGCGCCGCAGTCCACGGAAGACGCTCAACACCTCAGTCCGCCAGACCTCCGGCACCACCCATTCCGGGTCATCCGTCAGGATCTGCGTCGCCTGTTCCACACGTGGATCGGCCTCGGGCTCTGAGAAGATCAGGGCAACGACCGACGCGTCGGGAACGATCACGCAGCACCCTCGGAACGCTCACCCCGGGCGTCCGCGAGGACCTCGAGCACATCCTCCACCGTGAAACTGGAGTCACCGCGCGCGGCAACTACATCGTTGATGAGCGCCCGGTTGTTGGCGAACGACACCTCCCGGAGTACGACGTCACGCAGGTAAGAATTGAGGGACTGCCCGCGATCTCGTGCCCGTTGTGCCAGGACGTCCCGCGCGGCGTCAGGGATGTCGCGGATCTGAAGGTACGCCATGCACGCATTTTGCATGCACCAGGTATGCATATCAAGTGCATGCAGCGGCGGGTAAGTGGTCCGTGAATTCGACCGGTCGGGGCAGGACCGGATGATTTGGCCGCGGTTGTCGCGTGCTGTTAAAGTGATTCGTCGCGTCCGGTGTTGGCCGGCGCAGACAGACCAACCACCTTTCACAGATGTTAGAGGCTTGCCCCGTGGCGAACATCAAGTCCCAGCTGAAGCGGATCAAGACGAACGAGGTCGCGCGCCAGCGCAACAAGGCCGTCAAGTCGTCCCTGCGCACCGCCGTGCGCCGGTTCCGCGAGGCTGCTGACGCCGGCGAGGTCGAGAAGGCCCAGGTCGCCGCGCAGCACGCGACCCGCCAGCTCGACAAGGCGGTGTCCAAGGGCGTCATCCACAAGAACCAGGCTGCCAACCGCAAGTCGGCCATCGCCGCCGAGGCCGCCAAGCTCAGCTGACCGACGCGGTCGCTCGTACGAGATCCCGGTACCCGTGGTGCCGGGATTTTTGCGTGCCCGGACTCTCATCTGCTCCGCGAGCGGGTAATCGTCAGCACGACCCGCTCGAGGGCGTACTCGGCGTCATCGGAGGCGCCCTTGATCTCGGCGTCGGCCACCGCGACCGCGCGCAGGGCGTGTGCCAGCCCGCGCTCGTCCCAGCCCCGGGCCTGTGATCGCATCGTCTTCAGCTTCCACGGCGGCACACCGATCTCCCGGGCCAGATCGGCCTCGCGCATCCCACCGCCGGCCGCCGACACATATTTGCCGAGTCCCCGCAGCCCCGAGGCCAGGGCACTGGTGACCAACACCGGTGCCACCCCGGTCGACAGCGCCCAGCGCAACTGCTCCATCGCCTGACCGGCCCGGCCGGCCAATGCGGCGTCGGCGACCGCGAAACTGGTCACCTCGGCGCGGCCGCCGAAGTAACGCTGCACCAGCGTCTGGGAGATCACCCGCTGGTCGCTGTCGGAGGCCAGCTGCGCAACCGCGGACGCCAGCGACCGCAGATCGTGGCCGACGGCATCGACGACGGCCTGCGCGGTCTCGGGATCCATCGACGAGCCGGCTCGCTTGGTCTCCGCGGCGACGAACTTGGGCAAGTCCCAGGTCTTGGGGGTCGGACAGTCGACCGTCTCGACCTGCCCGGCTCGTGCTGCCTTCTTGAGCTTGTCCAGCAGTGCTTTGCCCTTGACCCCGCCCGGATGCACCAGGACCAACCCGACATCGTCCAGCGGCCGAGAGACGATCGCCAGGATCTCGGTCTGGACGTCGGCCGGAACAGACCCGAGATCACGAATCACCGCGACCCGGTGGCTGGAGAACAGCGATCCGCCGGTGATCTCGGCGAAGGTGCCAGGGTCGAGGTCGCCGCCATCGACCTCGGCGACCTCGACATCGGGATCCTCGGCGCGAGCCGCGGCCAGCCTCTGCAACACCGCGCGATCGGCGAGCAGCGTCTCCGGCCCGCTGATCAGCACCACCCGTCCGTAGACTCCGACCGCCCGCGCCATGGCCTCATCCTTGCATCCCGGGCCGACAGAACCCTGGCTGGAGTCGGCGTCGAAGTCGGCGTCAGAGAAGCTGGCGGCGGTTCCGGCTGGCCAGATCGAGCAGCTCATCGCCGCGCCCGGACAGCACGGTGCGGATCGCGTACAGGGTGAAACCCTTGAGCTGTTCGGCAGTGATCGCCGGCGGGATGGTGAGTTCCTGGCGGACGGTCGAGACGTCGACCAGCGCCGGCCCGTCGTGGGCGAACGCCTCCTGCAGAGCCGGTGCCAGCTCCTTGGGCTTGGTGACCGTCCGGCCGAGGATCCCCATCGCTTCGGCGACCTTGGCGAAGTCCGGATTGTCCAGACCGGTGCCGTAGGTGACGAAGCCGGTGGCCTTCATCTCCAGCTCGACGAAATTCAGTGACGAGTTATTGAAGACGATGATCTTGACCGGCAACCTGTGCTGGGCGACGGTGGCCAACTCGCCCAGCATCATCGCCAATCCCCCGTCGCCGGACAGGGTGACGACCTGTCGGGCGGGATCGACCGACTGGACGCCGATCGCCTGCGGCAGGGCGTTGGCCATGCTGCCGTGGTTGAAGGACCCGAGCAACCGACGCCGGCCGTTCATGGCCAGATAGCGGGCCGCCCAGACCACCGGCGAACCGACGTCGGCGAGGAAGACCGCATCGTCGGCGGCGAGCTCGTTGACGATCCTCGCGACGTACTGCGGATGCAGCGGACTCCGGCCACGATCCTCGGTCGCCAAGTCGTCCAGCTTCTTGCGTGCCTTCCGGTAGTGCGCCAGCGAATCCTTGAGATGCTTGCGGTCGGTGTGCTCGACCAGCCGCGGCAGCAACGCCTGCAGCGTGTCCTTGACGTCGCCCACCAGGCCGAGGTCGAGCTGGGCGCGACGGCCCAGTTGATCACCGCGGAGGTCGACCTGGATGATCTTGGCCTGGGTCGGATAGAACTGCCGGTACGGGAAGTCGGTGCCCAGCATCAGCAGCGTGTCGCTGTCGCCCATCGCCCAATAGCCGGAAGAGAAGCCGATCAGTCCGGTCATTCCGACGTCGTACGGATTGTCGTACTCGACATGTTCCTTGCCACGCAGCGGGTGCACGATCGGCGCCGCGAGCAGCTCGGCCGCCTTGATCAACTCCTCGTGCGCGCCGGCCGTGCCGGCTCCGGCGAGGATGGTGATCCTGCTGCCCTGGTTGAGGATCCCGGCGGCCTGATCGAGCTCGTCCGATGACGGTATGACCTGCGGATCCGTCGCGACGATCCGCGCCACCCGATCCGAGACCGCCTCGGCCAGCGCGACGTCACCCGGGATCACCAGGACGGCCACGTCGCGATTCTCCACCGCCGCCCGGATCGCCTGCTGGAGCAGTCGCGGCATCTGCTCCGGCGTAGCCACCAGCTCGGCGAAGCAGCTGCAGTCGTCGAAGAGCTCCTGCGGGTGGGTCTCCTGGAAGTAGTTGCTGCCGATCTCCTCGCTCGGGATCTGAGCTGCGATGGCCAGCACCGGTACCCGGCTGCGATGGGCGTCGTAGAGCCCGTTGATCAAGTGCAGGTTGCCGGGACCGCAACTGCCGGCGCAGACCGCCAGCCTGCCGGTGATCGCGGCTTCGCCGGCCGCGGCGAACGCGGCCGCCTCCTCGTGGCGGACCAGCGTCCAGCCGATCGTGCCGTCCTTGCGCAGAGCATCGGTCAGCCCGTTGAGCGAATCGCCAGGGATGCCGTAGATCCGCTGGACGCCGTTGGCTGCCAGATGGGCGACGATGTTCTCCGCGACGGTGGTCATGGCGTGATCACTTTCTGCTGTCCCGGGAGCTCGGGGTGAACTGAGTACGGACGGCTGCCATGTCGTCATGGCCGTGGCCGGCCGTGCTGGTCCGGTCGAAGATGGCCTGGACCGTGTCGATCAGCTCGGTCCTGACACCGGCCGTTGCCGCCAAGTCCTTGATCAGTCCGAGGTCCTTGAGCACTCCGTCCACCGCGAACGCCGGCGGCTGATAGCTGGAGTTGATCATCATCGGGCCCTTGATCTGGGCATAGGCCGAGTCGACCGCAGCGCCCTTGATTGCGGCCAGGAACAGCTCCGGGTCCAGACCCGCTGCCTGCGCCAGTGCGATCGACTGTCCGATGCCGCTGGTCAGAACTCCGATCCAGGCGTTGCAGACCAGCTTCAGCGCGCTGGCCGGCCCGGCATGATCGCCGGCAACGGTGATCTTGGCCGAGATCGCTTCCAGCACAGGGAGGACCCGGTCAACCAGTTGCCGGGGACCTGAGACCAGGGTCGACAACTCCCCCGCCTCGGCCGGGGCCTTGGTGCCGACGACCGGCGCGTCGAGGTAGCCGATGCCTGCCTGCTCGGCCTGCTGCCCGAATTCGGCCGCGGCGTCCGGACCGATCGTCGAGGTCTGGATCCAGACCGCCGACGGGTCGAGTGCGGCCAGCAGCGGCCCGGTGATCGCTCGCAGCGCATCGCTGTCGTACACGATCGTGATCACGGCCTCGGTGCCGTCGACGGCCGACACGATGGTGTCGGCGACCGTCGCGCCGTCGTCGGCGAGCGGTCTGGCCCGCTCCGCCGTCCGGTTCCAGACCGTCACCTGGTGTCCGGCCCGGAGCAGCGCGTGGGTAATCCCCGTGCCCATGATTCCGGTGCCGACAACGGTTACTCGCATCGATCCTGCCTCCTCGGTGGCCTTGGTGGACCTGGCATCACTGGATCATCGCCGGGGGTTCACTGCCATGGCCCTGGTGCGACGTCGACGCGCCGGCCGGTCGTCGCGGATTCGTTGATCGCCAGCGCGATCGCATGATCCTGACTTGCCTGGGCGAGCGGGTACGGCGGGTCGCCGGCGTTGCGGACCCAGTCGGCCATCATGATCAACACGGTGGCGATGGCAATGTCCTCGTCGGCAAATCTCCTGCCCTGGAAGGGATTTCGATACCAGACCCGGCCGCCCGCTGAGATGGTGTCCAGGTCGAATCCCTCCAGGTCACCGTCGACGCCGGTCTGGCGTCGGACCAGCTGCTCGGTGACCGGGGTCCGCGGATCGAGCATCCGGGTGAGCCGATGATCGACGATCTCGCCCCGGCTGCCGCGGATGTCGATCCGGCGCGACAGCAGCGGATGGAACCACTGCCCCTCGGTGAAGTCGTAGACCCCCAGCCGGCCCTGGAAGTTGATCATGGCCATGGTCTGTCTGACCGTGGTGTCGCGTTCGGTGTCCGGCCAGCCGTCCCGGCCGAGGCTCTCGATCACCAGGCTGTCATGGCACTCGGCGTTGACACTGACGGGGCCGATGCCGGCGCCGAGCACGGCGCGCAGCAGTGCGACGGCGTGGTACTGCTGGGTCCACGACACCTGTGCCGAGGTGACCGCTCCGAGCAGGCCGTCGGTGATCATCGCCCGATAGGCCTGCACGATCGGCAGGTAGGGATACTGCTCGGCCACCTGGACCAGCCCGGGATCGGAGACCTGTCCCCAGAGGTGGACGAGCCCGTCGTGGTCGGGGGCAGGTGGAGTCTCCGCCAGGATCGGTATACCGTGCCCGACGACCGTCTCGATGATGCCCGGCGTGACCGCCCAGGGCACCGAGGAGATCACGAAATCCGGCCGGAATCGGTCGATCAGCTGCTCGACGTCGCGGACCGTCGGTACGCCCCACGCGGCCTCGACCGCGGCCCCTTTGTCGGCACTGCGGGTGGCCAGGCCGGCCAGACTGATCCGGTCGGTCAGCACGGATGCGATGCGCAGGAAGAAGTCCGTACGCCATCCCGTCCCGACGATCCCGATCCGGGCTGGGGGCACGCCGGCGGTGTCGGTCACGCCGACGCCCCGGCCCAGGTGCCGTCGATCCGGCGCCGTACGCCGGTGGTCTCCTCGTCCCGCAGCCAGGTCGGCAGCCGGTCCTGGGGGAAGTCCTGGAAGGCGACCGGGCGCAGGAACCGCTTGATCGCCGCAGTGCCGACCGAGGTCGTGCTCGACGCGGTCGAGGCCGGGTATGGCCCGCCGTGCTGCTGGGCGTAGCTCACGGTGACCCCGGTCGGCCAGCCGTTCCACAACAACCGTCCGGCCTTGCGGGTGAGCACCTCGACCAGGTCGTCGACATCGTCACCCGGATCGGCTTGCAGGGTGGCGGTGAGCTGGCCTTCGAGCGCCTCGGCCAGTGCCAGCGCGGAGTCCGCGCCGTCGTACTCGATGATCAGGGTCGCCGGTCCGAACATCTCCTCTTCGAGGACCTCCGGCTGGGCGAGCACGGTTTCGGCGGTGGCGTGCAGCACGCTCATTCGGTCGGCTCCGGAGCCTCCGGCCAGCGTGCTGACGCCCTGGTGCTCGCGGACCGCCTGCAACGACTTCTCGAAACCGTCCTCGAGCCGGGGCATCAGCATCTGGCCGAGCCCGCGGTCGACGTCGGCTGACTGCAGCAGCGCCGCCAGATCGGAGCCGGCCGGGACGATCAACAGTCCCGGCTTGGTGCAGAACTGCCCGACGCCCATCGTGGCCGAGCCGAGGTACCCGGCGATGATCTCGTCGGCCCTGGCGTTCCATGCCTGCAGCGCAACGAAGACCGGATTGGTGCTGCCCAGTTCGCCGTAGAACGGGATCGGCTGGTCACGGTCGGCGATCAGGTCGAACAGCGCCCGGCCGCCGCGGGTCGACCCGGTGAATCCGACGGCCTGCACCAGCGGGTGAGTGACCAGCGCCGACCCGGCGTCGATGCCGGTCACCAGGCTGAACAGTCCGTCGGGCGCACCCGCCCCGGCCAGTGCCTCGATCACGATCGCGGCGGTCCGCTGCGCCAGGCGCGGGTGTGCCTCGTGGCCCTTGTGCACCACCGCGCAGCCGGCAGCAAGGGCGGACGCCGAGTCCCCGCCGATCACCGAGAAAGCGAACGGGAAGTTGGAGGCGCCGAACACGCCGGCAACGCCGAGCGGGACGCTCATCCGTCGGATGTCGGGGCGGGGGCCCATCCCCCAGTCCGGGTCGGCGTGGTCGATGACCAACTCGAACGGCTCCCCCGAAGCCGCCTCGTCGGCGAGCAGCCGCAGCTGGAAGCTGGTGCGCTTGAGCTCGCCGGTGAGCCGGGTCTCCCCGAGATGGGACTCCTGGTCGGCCAGCTCGATCAGCCCGGCGGCATTGGCGTCGAGGGCGTCTGCGGCCGCGTACAGCCAGCGGCTGCGGTCGGCCGGCGGCACCGAGCGGGCCGTCAGATACGCCCGATGGGCCTTCTGCACCAGCTCGTCGAGTTCGCCTGCGGTCGTGTCGGGCACAGTTGCCTGACTCATGAGCCGTTCACTCCTCTGCACGGTTGCCCTTGCACGCGTACGCGTGTTTCGATTCTGCCGTCTGCGCCCTACCCGCGTTCGCCCGGGGCTATCGCGGCCGGAAGCGGCTCAGCCGAGCAGCCTGCGGGCGCCCAGGTTGGCGTACAACCGGCGGATGCCGACGGTCCAGTCCGGGGCCTCCTCGGCGGTGGACACCGGGTTGATCAGCAGTCCGAGCCGGTCGGTGCTGATCGAGACCACGTCACCCAGGTGATGGGTGAAGCCCATGCCCGCGGCATCGCGATCCTGGGTCGGCGCGAACAACGTCCCGGTGAAGAGCACGAATCCGTCCGGATAGCGGTGATGATCACCGATGGCGTGCTCGACCAGCTCCTCGAGTCCGCGACTCATTTCGCTCATCGTGCTCTGCTCATGGAGCAGATAGCCGTCGTCGACGCCCTGGACCTGCAGGTCGACCACCAGGTCGCGCACGTCGTCGAGACTGAAATGATCATCGAAGAGCCGCAGGAACGGCCCGATCGCGCACGAGGAGTTGTTGTCCTTGGCCTCAGCCAGCAGCAGCGCGCTGCGGCCCTCGAAATCGCGCAGGTTGACGTCGTTGCCGAGCGTCGCCCCGACAACCCTGCCGTTGCTGGTGACGGCCAGTACGACCTCCGGTTCGGGATTGTTCCAGGTCGAGCGGGCCAGTACGCCGACTGGAGCGCCCGGGCCGACTGAGCTGAGCACCGGTGCCTTGGTGAAGATCTCGGGATCCGGCCCGATCCCTACCTCCAGATACTGCGACCACAGTCCTTCGGAGATCAGGATCGACTTCACCCGCTCTGCCTCCGCCGAACCAGGTTTCAGACCGGCGATGGTGCCACCGATCGCGTCGTCGATCTGGGACCTGATCTCCTCCGCGCGGCTGGAGTCACCCTTGGCGCGCTCCTCGATCACCCGTTCGATCATGCTTTTGGCGAACGTGACACCGGCGGCCTTGATCACTTGCAGGTCGATCGGCGACAACAAGCGTACGGCGTCGTCCGCGGCATCCGGATCGACGGTCGTCGCCAGCACGTCGGCCAATGGCCAGCTCTTGCGGGGCGTGCCGTTCCGGACCAGATCCACCAGATCGGGCCGGTCCAGCAGGTCGCTGACGGTCGGTGCGATGTGACTCAGATCGACGAGTTGATCATCGCGAAGGACCACGACCGCCGGACCGTCTTCCACCGGATCGAAGACCCGGCCGACCAGGGTCGCCTGATCATGGTCGGTGGGCAGCAGGTCCATCGGGTCGGACAGTCCCAGCCGTGGCGTCGGGCCAGCCATTGTGATCAACTCCTTTGTTCCGGACGGTTCCGAGCGTACTGGTCGTCGATCCGACCGTGATCGTCACTCAGGACCGCGGTCTCAGTGACCACCGCGGTCACCGCCTGATCAGGCCGCCTGCCGCCGGTCGCCTCGAAACGGTCGGTGCCTGCTGTCCTAATGTTGTGATCCAGGAGCCGAGCCGCCGGGACGGAGCAGCGGACTCGGCCGACGAGACCATCGCGTCGGTTGTGGTCCGGCTGTTGCCGGATCTCCGGCCGGCGCCACGACGACGGACGGTGCGCGCAATGGTGACATCAGCTGACCTGCACGGAGTTCACGTCGCGCTGGCGACTCCGATCGGGCCGGACGGCGACCTTGATCCGGCAGCTCTGGACCGACTGCTGGCCCGGATCATCGACGGCGGTGGCGACGGGATCAGCCCCACCGGCTCGACCGGGGAGGGCCCCCGCCTCAGCCGGGCGCAACGGGTCGAGGTCACCCGGCAGGTGCGCAAGCACGTCGGCGGCGATCGGCTGGTCGTGCCCGGAGCGTCGGCACTCACTGTCGCCGACGCCGTGGCGGAGATCGGCGAACTGGCCGAGGCCGGTGCCGACGCTGTGCTGCTGGCGCCGCCGTCCTACTACCCCATCCCGGCGGCCGGAGTGACCGCCTTCTACCGTGCGGTCGAGGCCGACGCCGTCCTGCCCATCGTGCTCTACAACATCCCCTCGATGACCAAGATCGTGTTGCCGCCGGAGTCGGTCGGCGAGTTGGCGACGCTGCCCGGCATCATCGGGATCAAGGACAGCAGCCGGGATTTCGAGTATCTCCAGACGATCCTGTACGCGACCACCGACGCCGACTTCGCGGTGCTCACCGGCAGCGACACCATGCTGCTGGCCTCGCTGACCGTCGGCGCGGTGGGAACCATCGCGGGCAGTGTCAATCTGGTCCCCGAGCTGGGCCGGGAGATCTACGACGCGAGCCTCGCCGGTGATCTTGGCCGGGCGCGATCGGCGCAGCGGAAGCTGCACGACGTGGTGATGGCCTGCCGGGTCGGGCCGCCGCCGGCGGGGTGGAAGGCCGCGCTTGCCTGGGCGGGCGTCGGCGCCGCCGATCCGGTACCTCCCGCCGTCGGACTGACCACCGCCGAACAGCAGACCCTGGGTGCACGGCTGGAAGCACTCGGGATCGGGCGCTGATCCTGCGGGGCGACCTGCCGATCCTGGCTGGGTCTGCCGATCCCTGTCCGGCCTGGTGGTCACTGGGTCGCCTGGTGCTGGGTGACGACGCCGATGCCGCCGGACGTCTTGATCACCGCGACCGAGCCGCTCCAGCAGGTGCACAGCGTGGTCATGCCGTCGGAGCGCAGCAGCTGCATGGTCTTCGGCGCGGGGTGGCCGTAGTCGTTGTGCAGGCCCGCACTGGCGATCGCCACCGTGGCGTGAGTGGCGGCGATGAAGTCAGGGTCCTGACGTGATGACCCGTGGTGCGGCACCTTCAGCACGTCGGCGTGCAGATCGGCGCCGGAGTCGAGCACCTGTTCCTGCTCCTCCGGTTCTTCGTCACCGGTCAGCAGCAGCCGCTCACCATCAATCGTGATCATGGTGGCGATACTGAGGTTGTTCTCCATCGACGACTGGCCCTCCTCCGCGACCAACGGTGTCGGTCGGCGGTCGACCGGTCCCAGCACCTGGATCTCGGCCGGGCCGATCGTGGTGGTCGTGCCGACGGGCGGGACCGCGATCGGAATGTGCAGCCGGGCGGCCGCGGCGTGCACGTCCTGCGAGCCGCCCGGTGGAGACTCGTACGGAGAGGCCCAGATCCGCTCCACCCTGCGGCCGGCAAGTACTCCGGCCAGTCCGCCGACATGATCTTCGTGGTAATGGGTGAAGATCAACAGCGGCACTGTGCGGATACCCAGCTGGTCCAGGCAGGTCCGCATCGGCTTCGGATCGGGCCCGGAGTCGATCACGACCGCCTGGCCGCGGCCGGTGCTGACGGCCATGCCGTCTCCCTGCCCGACGTCACAGACGACCAGCAGCCAACTTTTCGGCGGCCAACCCGGTTGGGCCGGCGCCCTGATGATCGCGATGATCATCAACGCCGCGAGTGCCCCGGCCAGCCACGGCCTGGCCAGCACGTACGGCATGGCAAGGGCGAGTGCCAGGCAGATCGCACCGAGCAGCACGATCGGCAGCGCTCCGGCCGGCCAGCTCCAGGACGCTCCGGGCAGATCGGCGCCGAAGTGGGCCGTCCACAGCAGTGGTTGGGCCGACCAGCAGGCCAGCCGGCCGGCCAGCGCAGCAAGGAACGGGCTGACCATCGAGAGTCCTGCCGCACTGAAGCCCAGGATCGTCGCCGGTCCGACGAACGGCTCGGCAACGGCGTTGGTGACGATGCCGATCATGCTCACCTGGCCGGAGATCGCAGTGGCGATCGGCAGTGTCGCCAGGTGTGCCGACAGCGGCACGGCGACAGTCTCGGCGAGGACCGGAGGGAGCCAGCCGTGCAGCACCGCGGCCCAGCGCCGCGCCCACCACACGATCCCGCCACTGGCGGCGACGGAGAGCCCGAACCCCAGTGATCGGCCGAGCCACGGATCGGCGACCACCAGCACCGCCATGGCGACGAAGAGGCTCCGCATCCCGGCCGAGCGGCCGGACATTCCCAACGCGACCAGTGCCACCAGGCCCATCGCGGCCGCCCGGAGGACCGACGGCTCGGTCCGGCAGAGCCCGACGAACATCACCACCCCGGCCAGCCCGATCACGCGGAGCCACCAGCCGCGGACGCCGATCCATCGGGCCAGCACGACCAGGAACGCCAGCATCAGTGCGAGATTGGCGCCCGACACCGCGGTCAGATGGGTCAGGCCGGTGGTCAGGAAATCGTCCTTGATCGAGTCGGTGATTGCCGAGGTGTCGCCCAGGACCAAGGACGGCACCAGCGCCCGCGCCTCAGGAGCCCCTCCGGACACCGCTGCCCGCAGGCCCGCCCGGACGCGTTCCACCTCACGGTCTGCAACGCCGGGCCGACCGAGGATGACCGGCGCGCTTCCGGCCCGGGCGACGGCCGCGAAGTCTGCACCCGGGCCGGTCGCCTCCAGTCGCAGGGTGACCCGCACGCGAGTCCCGGCAGTGAGCACCCGCCAGGTCGGGACCTGGTCACCGCTGGCGGTCAGCAGTACCGGGGCGCGTTCGCGCCAGGTCCGGCCGCGGCCACTGATCACCAGCACCTGCCCCCGGACCGTGAGATAGGCAGGTCTGATCCCTTCGGCCGGCTGGAGTTGTGGATCGTCGACCAGCGCCAGCTCAGTGGTGGCGATGGTGTCGGTCGCGGCGATGTGGGCCACCGCGGACCGTTGCAGCATCCCGACCTGCGCCCAGCCGATGATCAGGGTCCCGGCCAACATCACCGCGGTCGCCACCGCCCACCACGATCTCGCCAGTCCGGCCAGGAGTAGCACCACCAGCGTCGCGGCGGCTCCGACCGGCAGCCACCAGTGCTGACCCGAAGTGCTCAGCCAGGCACCCGCCCAGCCGGCCAGAGCGAGCGGTGCCAGCCGGAGATCGGTGGGCTCGCGACCGCTGCGATCCTGCTCGGCGGAATCCTCCAACTGGTCGCCTCCCGCGGCCCGCGTGCCGGCCATCAGACAGTCACCATCGACGCCAGGTCGGCGTACGTCTTCGGGCCGATGCCGTCGACCTCCTGCAACTGCTCGGTCGAATCGAACCGGCCGTGCTGGGCGCGCCAGTCGATGATCTTCTGGGCAGTCACCGGACCGACACCCGGCAGCTCGTCGAGTTCGTCGACCGTTGCAGTGTTGAGGTTGACCGGAGCAGCCGCACTTCCGGCGGTCGCGCCGGAGGACCCGGACCCGGTGGCGGCCGTCGGATCGGAGCCGGGGCTCACGGCGCCACCGCCTGCCGGGACCGTGACGGGGTCGCGGACCTGACTCTGGCCGCCGTCGTGGGCGATGTAGATCTGCTGACCATCAGCGATCGGCTGAGCGAGGTTGAGATCGCCCAGGTCGGCGGCCTTGGTGACCCCACCCGCTCGATCGAGTGCATCCTGCACCCGCGCTCCGACAGCCAGCGTGACGACACCGGGGTGTTTGACGGCGCCCAGGACGTGGACCTTGATCACCGGGGCGGCCGACGACGATGTCGGCGATGGAGTCGTGGTCTCGGCGGTGGGCGGCGCCGGAGCATGGGGAGACGAGGGCGTCGAGGCCGACTGCGCGCCCTCGGTCACCGCCGGCGTCGGCGCCGCCGAGCCACCGACTCCCGTTCCCGAGGCGAGCGCAACCGGCCTGGCCCGCAACACCGACCACCCCACCAAACCGAGACCGAGCAGCACGATCACGACGATCACGACCAGTTGGGGCGGGCCGAACGCCCAGCCGCCGAAGCGCTCCTCCCAGAACCGCCGGATCACACCGCCGGTGTCCGCAGACCGAGTGGTCCTCGCAGCGGTGAGCTCCGGCCGAACGACCGGCCCGACGTCCGAGTCCGACCAGTCGTCGTCCTCCAGGGCTCCGGACGAGTTCTGGAACCCGTCCTCGTCCGGAAACCCATCCTGTCCCGCGTGGCGCGGCTCCGTACCGAGCAACCGGGCCAGCTGGTCCTCGGCCCGACGGCGCGACTCCGCTCCCTGATCCAGACCCGACACACTAAGAACCTAAGAATGAACAGGCCCTCTGGTTCAGGCCGCGACAGATCTGTGGACGACGCTTCGAGACCGCCTGCAGCCTGGGGATAACAGTCGGCCGGAGCACGGCTCGCCAAGGCCGATGATCATGGTCGCCGGGGGGAAGGTTGGTAGCGTTGTGGTGCGCCCCGTCTCCCCCGACAGCGCGTTCAGCATTGCCCGACCCGCGCACGATCGACTGCGCACGATCGACAACGAGACCCGATACCACAGATGACCGCGATCAGGACCCCATCGGCGACGACGGGCGCCCACGCGGGGGCCACCGGTGCCCCCCGGACAGTCGGCGCCCACGCCATCGCCGATGCCCCGACGGGGTCGCAGACCTGGCGGTGTTCCCGCGGTACGTTGATGGTGGTGGTGGTGCTGATGGTGATCGTCGGCCTTGCCATCCCCGCTGCCGCAGCGATCAGCCTGGTCACCGGAGTGACGGCTTTCGGCGGGCAGCAGCTGCCCGTCCTGGCGATCATTTGCGGGCTGGCCGTTCTGGTCCTGGTCTTCGGCTGGCGACTCGGGCTGCACCCGCGGCTGATCCGATCCGGCGACGACGTCGAGGTCATCAACCCCTTCCACCGGCACCGGTTCGACCTGGCCGACGTCACCCTGATCAGGCCGGGCGGGGACGGACTCCTGATCGCCACACCGCAGGACCAGGCCGAGGCCTGGTGCATACAGAAGTCGACGACGGCGCTCCGGTCGGGGCGGCAGACCCGCGCCGACCGGATCAGCGACGAGTTGCGGAGCGTCTGGGACCGCTACCACCTGCCCGACCAGGACCCGAGAAGTCCCGTACGCCTGCGCTTCGGCCGTCCGGGTGAGGAAGAGCTGCTGACCGGTCTGGAGCAGTCGGCGAGTCTGTCCCGGCTGGGCCACATCTTCCCGCCCGAGCAGCATCCGTATCCGACCGATCAGGTCCGGCTGCGATGGCAGGCAGTCCTCGACGACCGCCGGCGGATGACCCTGGTCGCCGAAGTCGGCGGCGAGCCGGCCGGCTACGCGTGCTACGGGGAGCAGACCATCCACCACCTCGGAGTCGCCGAGCAGTTCCAGCGCCAGGGCGTCGGTACGGCCCTGCTCTCGGCCGCCGAGGACGAGTTGTTCGCCGATCCGGCCACGACCCAGATCGGGCTGTGGGTGCTGGAGGCCAATCACAGCGCCCGTACCTTCTACTCCGAGTTGGGCTGGACAGAGGCCGGCGAGTCCCGGGCCGCCGAATTCCCGCCGTATCCGACCGAGATCAGGATGACGCGCCGCAATCCCCACCTCGCCCGGCGAGGCCGATGACGCCGGCTGATCACTGGGCGCGGATCTGGACCGTTCCGGAGCCTCGCCGCTTCCAGTCCCTGTGGTTCGGTGTCGGACTGGTCGCACTGATCCCGGGCATCGGGGCCGCGTTCCTCTACCTGGTACCACCCAACGACGACGCGACGGCGATGACTGCCTCGTTCATCCCGTACGGTCTGCCCGCCGATCTGATCGCCGTGATCTTCCTCGGCGTCGCGCTCGTCCGCGCCCGGCGACGGCTCGCGATCGCCGTCCTGACCTTGATCAGCGCGCTCCTGCTGGCGTTGCAGGTGAGCTGGATCGCGCCCCAGTTCATCCCGGATCCCCGTCCGATCACCAGCCCGGCCTTCACCATGATCAGTCTGAACATGAAGTGGGGCGGCGCCGATCCGGTCCAGCTCAGCAGCGAGGCGGCTTCGGCCGATCTGGTGGTGCTCGTCGAGGTCACTCCGCAGGCGTTCGGCTCGGTACGCTCCGAGCTGGGCGGCCGCTTCCCCTACACGGTCCCATCCGCCATCACCAGCGGAAACCAGTCGATGATCTTGTCCCGCTACCCGCTCACCAACGCCAGCCCGCTGCGCTCGACCAACCAGCAGTGGACCGCAAGCACCACCATCCCGGGGATCGGCCGGCTGAATGTGATCGCCGCCCATCCGTGCAATCCCCAGTGCGGCGGTCAGCGATGGAGCAGCGAACACGCCGCTCTGCTGCAACGCGCCGAACAGCTCGACAACGCTCCGGAGGTGATCGCCGGCGATTTCAACGCCATCGACGATCATGGACCGATGCGGGCGATGTACGCCCACGGCTTCGTCTCCGCGACCGACATCACCGGCGCCGGCTGGATGCCGACCTTTCCCGCCGATATCCGGCTGGTGCCACCGCTGATCGGGATCGACCATGTCCTGGTCAACAGCCGGCTGACCGCTCTCTCGATCAACACCTTCCGGGTCTCGGGAACGGATCATCTGGGACTGATCGCCCGTCTCGCCGGCAGTTAGCGCCGCGGAGCGAATACCGCCCGGATGATTCTGGGGGGAATGATTCTGCGGGAATGATTCTGGGCGGCGTACGTTGATGGGGCTGTGAAGTCGATCGGATTCCTGTCCTTCGGACATTGGACCCCCTCGCCGTACTCCAAGACCCGGACCGGCGCGGACGCCCTGCTGCAGTCGATCGAGCTGGCCGGGGCGGCCGAGGAGCTCGAGGTGGATGGCGCCTACTTCCGGGTCCACCACTTCGCCCGTCAACTCGCTTCGCCGTTCCCGCTGCTGGCCGCGATCGGCGCCCGGACCTCGAAGATCGAGGTCGGAACCGGCGTCATCGACATGCGGTACGAGAATCCGCTCTACATGGCCGAGACGGCCGGCGCCGCCGACCTCATCTCGGGTGGCCGGTTGCAGCTGGGGATCAGCCGGGGATCGCCCGAGCAGGTCATCGACGGCTGGCGCTATTTCGGCTTCCAGCCTGCCGAAGGCAGCGATGAGCAGGAGATGGCGCGCCGGCACACCGAGGTGTTCCTCGAGGTGCTCAAGGGCGAGGGGTTCGCCGAACCGAATCCGCGGCCGATGTTTGCCAACCCGCCCGGCCCGCTGCGCCTGGAGCCCTATAGCGAGGGGCTCCGGGAACGGATCTGGTGGGGTGCAGGTTCGGACCGGACTGCCCAGTGGGCGGCGGAGAAGGGCATGAATCTGCAGAGCTCGACGCTCAAGGACGACGAGACCGGCGAGCCGCTGCATGTCCAACAACGCAAGCAGATCGAGGCCTTCCGTGCCGCCTGGAAGGAGGCCGGGCACGACCGCGAGCCACGGGTCTCGGTCAGTCGTTCGATCCTGCCGCTGGTGACCGATGAGGATCGCGCCTATTTCGGCGACGACACAGGAGACCAGGACCAGGTCGGCTGGATCGACGACAAGACCAGGGCGGTCTTCGGCCGTTCGTTCACCGGCGAGCCGGACGTGCTGGTCGATCTGCTGGCCGGCGACGAGGCGATCGCGACAGCGGACACGGTGCTGTTGACCGTGCCCAACCAACTCGGCGTCGACTACAACGTCCACGTACTCGAAACGATCCTCAAAGACGTCGCGCCCGCCCTCGGCTGGCGCTGACACCAAGATCAACAAGCAAGATCAATCAGCAAGATCAACACACAAGATCAGGAACAGAGGAGAGGCCATGTCGAGCATCGCGATCATCGGTGGCACCGGCTACACCGGCGCGCATCTGGCCAGTGAGGCGGTCGATCGTGGCCACACCGTGGTTTCCTGGAGCCGCAACGAGCCGAACCCCCGGTTCCCGGTGTCCGGTACGAGCACGGGGATGCCGCTGACGCGACCCGGATCATCGATCGCGCGGACGTGGTGATCGCCACCCTGTCGCCCCGAGGCGAGCTGGCGGGCAAGGTGGCGGGGCTGTACAAGGGCTACGCGGCTGCAGCCGCCAAAGCCGGCGCCCGGCTCGTCGTGGTCGGAGGATTCTCCTCGCTACGCCCTGCGGCCGACCGGCCGCGCTTTACCGAGGGTGACATTCCCGAGCAGTTCCGTGACGAGGCGCTGGAGATGGAGTCCTTCAGGGTCTGGATCACCAGCGAGGCGCCCGAGGAACTGGACTGGCTGTTCTTCAGCCCGGCCGGCGCGTACGGCAGCTATGCTCCGGGGGAGAAGACCGGCAAGTACCGCCTCGGCGGCGAAGTCGCACTGTTCACCGAGAACGGCAAGTCGGAGCTGTCCGGCCAGGACTTCGCGCTGGCGATCCTGGATGTCGTCGACGCCGGCGAGCGCCATCGCGAACACATCTCGGTCGCGTATTGATCCCGAGCTAGTGGAAGCCGCGGAATCTGGGGCTGTCCTCACCGCACGGACCGCCCCAGGCCGTGGTCTCCCTCGTGACCGGGTTGCCTGCGAAGTCGTACACGTGCGGTAGATACCAGCCACCGATGTGAGTGGCCTTCGCCGGCAGGTAGTGACTGATGAAGGATCGCCGCCAACTGTCGGACGTGGTGTTGGGACCGGACCCGTGGATCACCGAGCCGGTGAAGAACAACACGTCGCCCGGAGCAAGATCAAGACCGACCGGCTCGGTCGGCGGAGCGACATAGTCGTCGGTGAAGCTTTGGGTGAGGTCGGCGCCCTCGGGGCACTCCAGTTCATTGCGGTGAGTGCCCGGCGCGACCATCAGCCCGCCATTGTCGGGCCAGGACCGATCCACCGCCAACCAGGCTGCGATACAGGTGTAGGGCTGCACCAACAGGTAGTAGTTGTCCTGGTGGAAGGCCTGCCCACGAGCGCCGGGCGGCTTGAAGTAGAACATCGTCTGACAGGCCAGCACCTCGTCGCCCATGAGCTGCACCAGGATCCGGTGCACCCGGGGATCAAGCAGTACCGCTTTGCTGGGCGGGTCGAAATCATGCGGATGCATCACCCGCGGGTACCGGGCAAGGATGTCATCGGTCCCGGTCCCGGTCGCCGGCTCAGGCTCCCAGTGACCGGCGATCGGCTCACCGTGTTCGGCGATCCGGTCGAAGCGGTCCCGGATCGCACCCACCTCGTCCGCGCCGAAAAGACTGCGCTGGATGTGGAAGCCGTCCCGGTCCCAGGCATCCATCTCCTCGGCGCGCAGCGGTGGTCGCGTTGTCGTGGTGGATGTGCTCATCCCGATTCCTGACTTCCCATCGTCGACGTCGACTCCGTGCCGACGAGCCTACTGCCGGTGATCACCGGCCACCGGGGTTGATCCGTCGTCGAATGTCCGGCGGTGCGCCGGCCAGCCAGTGTTCGACGCCGAAGATGTGACTGGTCACTGCCGCACTGACCACCTCGGGGATGCGGGACCGCAACGCCTTCACGATCGTCCGGTGCTCCTCGGTCGTCCGCGCCCAGGCATTGGGCTCGGTACTGCCGCGCCACAGCCGGGCCCGCTGGATCGGTCCGGCGAGGCTGTCCAGAAGCGAGATCAACACTGGATTCCGGGAGCCGGCGACGATCATCCGGTGGAACTCCAGGTCCGAGGCCACCAACTCGTCGACGCTCGGATCGGCGCCCAGCTGGTCCAGATGGGCATCGAGCGCGTCGATCTCGGCATCGGTCAGCCGGAGGCCGGCGATCGCGCTGGCCGCCGGCTCGAGGATGCGACGCACCTGGAGAAAGTCCAGCACCTCGTCGTCGCGATGGAAGTCGACGACGAAGGCCATCCGTCCGATCAGCATCTGCGAGTCGAGGCTGGCTACGTAGGTGCCGTCGCCCTGGCGGACGTCCAGCACGCCGACCAGGGACAGCCCCTTGACCGCTTCGCGCAACGAGTTGCGGGACAGCCCGAGACGCTCAGCCAGGTCGGCCTCCCGCGGGAGCCGGTCCCCCGGCACCAGCTCACCACTGACGATCATCTGCTTGAGCTTGACGATCGCGGAGTCGGTGAGCGTCGTCGACAAGGTCATCAGTGAGCCTCTCGATCCGAGGAGCCCCAAACATAGGACCTCTGGCGCGCTTCATCATGACAGGCGGTCAACTCCGTGTCCAGCGCCGACACGAGGAACCGATCAGCCGGATTCGGCTGATTTACGCCTGTTACAAGGACAATTACGAGTTGATCACGCACCCGCCACTGCCCCGCAGGTCGGTGGCCCACCCTGAAAATATCTCCCTACTCTCTTGCGCAGATGACGGATTCATCGGATCATCTGTCATGGGGATCGCGTCGCACGATCTCACTCGATGAGGAGAGGGAACTATGACCGGAGGAACTTCGCGGATCTCCCGGCGGGCGCTGCTAGGGGTCGGCGCTGCGGGGATCGGGGCGATCGGTGGGTTGCCGCTGCTGAGCGCGTGTAGCTCCAGCGGTGGTTCGGGTGGCAGCAGTGGGTCGAAGCCGACCGGTGCTCCGGTGAAGATCGGAGCTGAGATCGCGGACGGGCCTACCTACAAGGATGGGTATGTCGGTCCGCATGCGACGGTGAGCAAGCCGTTCGGCGACGGGAAGACGACGTTCAAGATCGTGGTGCCGCAGGACACCACCGTGGTGGGCGATTGGAACAAGAACAAGACCACCGCCTGGTTCGAGAAGCTGACCGGCGTGAAGGTCCAGTTCCAGGAGGTGCTGATCACCGACCCGAACGGTGGCAATGATCTGACGAAGATCAATGCGATGTTGTCGGGTGGTGATCTGCCGGATGCGTTCATGGGGATCCCCTTCACCCAGGCGCAGGTGTCGTTGTACGGCCAGCAGGGCCTGTTCGTCGAGTTGGATGATCTGATCTCCCACTATGCGCCGCGGACACAGTCGGCGATGAAGGACTATCCGGATCTGCGGAGCTTGAAGGCTTCCAGTAACGGCAAGCTGCATCAGATGTTGGGCGTCAACGACTGCTACCACTGTCAGAGCAGCAATGGCCGGGCCTGGATCAACAAGAAGTATCTGGACGCGGTCGGCGGGTCGATGCCGGCCTCGACCGATGATCTGCGGCAGGTGTTGTTGGAGTTCAAGAACAAGAACCCGTCGAAGAAGAGCGGGTTCCTGCCCTTCGTGGCCGGTGTGAACAACCCGCTCGATTCGTACTTCATGCAGCCGTTCCTCTACACCTCCTACGGGACCGATTCCAACGGGAGCCCGAATGGAGGATGGCTGCGGCTGAACAACGGCAAGGTCGAGTTCGCGCCGAACAAGGACGAGTGGCGGCAGGCGTTGCAGTATCTCCGCCAGTTGAACAAGGACGGGACCCTGACGTCTCAGGTCTTCTCGATGACCGACACCGAGTTGCAGACCGCCGGCAACAAGGGCCTGGTCGGTTTCGGCCGCTTCTACTGGTGGGGCTCGATCTTCAACCCGGTCACCCTGGACAAGAACGCACCATGGCGTGACTACGTGCCGGTTCCGCCGCTGAAGGGGCCGTCCGGCCAGGCCACCGCTCAGTGGGACTACTACGGCTACGCCACGACCGGCCTGCAGATCACCAATGCCTGCAAGGATCCCGGGACCCTGGTGCAGTGGTCGGACTACCAGATGGACCTGCAGGCGATCATGTGGCAGTACGACGGCATCTACCAGAAGAACTGGTTCTGGGGTGACAAGAGCGCCTCCGGGATCGACGGTGGCAGTGCACTCTGGCGGGACATCCAGTGGCCGGCTCCGGCCGGTGAGTCGTGGAACCAGTACTCGACGATGTATCGGTCCCGGGACTTCCGCGGTGGCCAGCAGGTCGATCCCAAGGCACCGACCTACGAGGCCGGACTGTATGCCGCCGGCAAGACCTACTCCAAGTTCGCCGAGCCGAAGGAGATGCAGTTGCCGCCGCTGATCATCCCCGACGCCTCCACTTCGCAGGTCGCGGACACCGCGACCTCGATCTCCCAGGCCGTCAAACAAGGCATGTCCAACTTCGCCCTTGGCAAGAAGAACATCGACAACGACGCCGACTGGAACGCCTATGTCGACTCCTTCAAAGCCATGAACCTCCAAAGCTATCTGGACATCTACCAGAAGGCCTACGACTCAAGGCCCAAGTGACGTGCGGATCAGAGACACGCGCGGCGACCGCGCCTACTACGTCGTCAACTACTCGGTGTTGATCGTCTTCACGCTGATGGTGCTGTATCCGATGGTCTATGTGATCAGCGCCTCCTTCTCCAGTGCGAAGGCGATCGCCGACAACAGCGTCTACCTGTGGCCGGTCGGGCCGACGCTGGACGCGTACAAGACGATCGTGCAGTCGCCCAATCTGTTGATCGGGTTCGCCAACTCCGCCGTCTACACGATCGGCGGGGCCCTGCTCGGCACGGCGTTGACGGTGTTGGCCGGTTATGCGTCGTCGCGGGACGACCTGCCGTTCCGGCGGGTGATCACGTTCTTCTTCCTGATCCCGACCCTGGTGTCGGCCGGCATCGTGCCGACCTACATCGTGGTCCGGGAACTGGGGCTGCTGAACACCCGCTGGGCGGTCATCCTGCCCGGCGCGATGAGCGTGTTCAACGTGATCATCACCCGCACCTTCTACCAGATGAACATCCCCGGCGAGATGCTCGAGGCGGCCAAGGTCGACGGCGCCGACGACTTCCGGTTCTTCTTCCGGATCGCCCTCCCGTTGAGCAAGCCGATCATCGCGGTCAACCTGCTCTTCTACGGCATCACCCAATGGAACGGTTGGTTCAACGCCTTCCTCTACACCAGCGACCAAAGCCTCATGCCACTGCAACTGGTGCTGCGGGAACTGCTGTCCCAGAGTGCTGTCAACCCGGCCATGATCGGCGGCGCCGACGTCGCCGAGATCCTCAAACGCCAGGAACTCTTCGACAAACTCAAATACGCCATGATCGTGGTCGCGATGATCCCACCCCTGGTCGCCTACCCGTTCGTCCAGAAACACTTCGTCAAGGGCGCACTGATCGGATCACTCAAATGACCTCGACCACTGTGAAGATCGACCAATCAGACGGATCCAACTCCGGCGGATCCAACTCCGACCGGCTCCAATCCGATCCGAAGCCCGGCCGCAGGCCCAGCCGCCGGCTGGGCCTGCGGATGCGGCGCTCCTGGCAGCTCTACGTCCTACTGCTACCGCCGCTGATCTTCTCGATCATCTTCCTGTACTGGCCGATGTACGGACTGATCCTGGCCTTCAAGAACTACAACATCACCCTCGGCATCACCGGCAGCCCCTGGGCCGGCCTCACCTACATCAGCCAGTTCTTCCACTCCTACCTGTTCTGGCCGGTGATCAAGAACACCCTGGTCCTCAACGTCTACGCACTCCTGGCGCTCTTCCCGCTGCCGATCGTGCTCGCACTGTTGATGAACTCGCTGCGCAACCAGCGATTCAAGAAGGCCGTCCAGCTGATCACCTACGCGCCCTACTTCGTCTCCACCGTCGTCCTGGTCGGCATCATCCTGATGCTCTTCTCGACTACGACCGGCGTGGTCAACCAACCCATCTCCGCGATCTTCGGCCACCCCGTCGACTTCCTCAGCGCCGGCGCCTTCCGCCACACCTACGTCTGGTCCGGCGCCTGGCAGACCCTCGGCTACTCCTCGATCATCTTCCTGGCGGCCCTTGCCGGCGTCGACCCAGAACTCCACGAAGCCGCCCGCGTCGACGGCGCCAGCATCCTGCGCCGGATCTGGCACATCGACCTCCCCGGCATCCTGCCGGTCACGGTCACCCTGCTGATCCTCAACATGGGCCAACTCCTCAACAGCGGCTTCGAAAAGGTCCTGCTCCTGCAGAACCCCAACAACCTCGCCGTGTCGCAGGTCCTTGACACCTATTCCTACCAGATCGCCTTCCAATCCCAGATCCCGCAATACTCGTACGCGACTGCGATCGGACTCTTCAAGTCCGTCATCTCACTGGTTTTGATCCTGCTCGCCAACTGGCTCGCCAGACGAGTCGCCAAACAAAGCCTCTTCTGACGAGGGGTCACATAATCATCGATCTGGGCGGCGTGTCGCGGAGAGTACTCGCTCCCTCGATCACTTGAGATCCGGATAGGCCTCGTGGAGAGCATCCTCGAAGGTGTCGGTGAAGTCGTCGATGATCGCCCGCAGCAGTCGCGCCTTGTAGAGGCTGTTGCGGGCATCGGCCTCGGAGTAGGCACTGAGGTCGAGGCTGACGACGCGCGAACAATCGGCGATGGTCAGTTCCGCGTCGACATAGCGGCGGTTCCCGTCCCTGACGCGCTCGGTGAGCACGCGACAGTCTGCGAGCACGTACGCGCCCGCATGGAATCCGCGCCGGTTCAGGAACCGACGCCGGTAGAAACGGCTGATAGCCATGGTGAAGCTCCTTCCGCCGGCCCCGCTGTCGGGTGCCGGCTAGATTCGCTTCATCGCCGTTGTCTCCTCGTGTCCAGGTGCTGACAGATCGTCCACTCCCGCGACCGTACGCCGCTGAACGGGTCAGCGCATCCGGTTAAGAGCCGCCGGGTCAGCAGTCGAGTCGACGGGCGGACCAGCGGGCAAGATCATCGGCCAGCAGACTCTCCGGCCGGTGTGGCGCCGTCTCCCCCGTCGCCTCGACAGCCACGATCCGATCAGTCCGGAAACCGCGGACGCCTTTGCGCAGCCGGCACCAGCCGACCAGGTACCAGTGATCGTCACCGCGCAGCAGACCCAGCGGCTCGATCTCCCGATCCGATTCCTCACCCGTGGACGATCGGTAGCTGATCGTCAGCACGGTGCCCCCGACGACCGCGCGTTCCAGGAGCTCGCCGGACTCGCGATGCTGATCATCACCGATGACATAGGTGCGCGACAAGAGACGGATCGCCTCGCGGTGCCGGGCCTCCGGCAATGCGGAGATGATCTTGTCCCGGGCGCTGCGGGCCGAGGCCTGCAACGGTGAGCCGGCGAGCATCGCCGGGCCGGTCGCCGGCGCGAGTGCCTCCGCGCCCGTGAGCTGGAGCGGCAGCAGCGAGAACTCGCGGCTGATCGCGTACCCGCCGGTCCGGCCCTGGTCGGCATAGATCGGTACGCCTGCCTTCTGCAACGCCAGGATGTCACGCCCGATTGTGCGGGGCGTCACCTCGAAGGCCTCCGCCAGAGCCGTGGCGGATGCCGTACGAGGTGATCGCGCACGCAGATGATCGACGAGCGCGTACAGCCGTTCCGCTCGCTTCATCCCGCTCCTCGTCTCAGCCGAAGGCACGTTCTCCGGTGACGGAGTAGACGTGGCCGATCTTTCCCTCCGGCGTGAAGTCGAAGACGCCGATGCCACCGACGTGGAAGTCTCGCCGCTCGGCGTTCCAGACCGAGACGCCGTGCTCGCCACCGTCGTACGACCTGAGGTGGCTGTAAGTCAGTCCGGTCCGGGTCGAGCGGAAGTCGGTGATCAACTTCTTCAGATCCTCCGGGCCACGCACCGCGTGGCCGATATCAGCGATCACCGTCCCACGACACGCCGCACAGATCAAGGAATCTGTGACCCTCGGCGGATCAGGCGGGGACGATGCTGACCAGCTTCGGCGCCCGGACGATGATCTTGGCGATGGACTGGCCGTCCAGGCTGCGCTGTACCGCCGCATCCGCCAGGGCCAGCTCGCGCAGCGCGTCCTCGGTGATCTCGGCCGACACCTGCAGCCGGGCGCGCACCTTGCCCTTGATCTGGACGACACAGGTCACCTGCTCGGTGACCAGCAGCGCCGGATCGACCTCGGGCCAGCCGGATTCAGCCACCGACGGCTCGTGACCCAGCTGCTCCCACATCTCCTCAGCGACGTACGGGGCGAACAGGCTGAGCGTCTTGGTGATCATCTCCGCCGCCTCGCGGACGGACGGATCGGCACCACCGGCGCCACTGTCGATCACCTTGCGGGTGGCGTTGACCATCTCCATGATCCGGGCGATCGCGACATTGAAGCGCTGGCCCTCGATACAGTCGGTGATGTCGGCCATCAGCTTGTGGATGATCGACCGCAGCGCCTGATCGCCGGTCTTCGCATCGATGCCGGGCTCGCTGGTGACGTCAGCCGCCAGCCGATAGGCCCGCTGCAGGAAGCGCAGCGAACCACCTGGGGACACGTCGGCCCAGTCAACGTCCTCCTCCGGCGGGCTGGCGAAGACCACGGTCAGCCGGACCGCGTCGACGCCGAACTCGTCGATCTGCTTGCCCAGGTCGACACCGTTGCCCAGCGACTTGCTCATCGACTTGCCCTGGTTGATCACCTGGCCCTGGTTCAGCAGCCTGATCATCGGCTCGGTGAAGGTGATCATGCCCATGTCGTGCAGCACCTTGGTGAAGAAGCGCATGTACAGCAGGTGCAGGATCGCGTGCTCGACGCCGCCGACGTACTGCGCGACAGGCATCCAGCGAGCGACCGCCTCCGGATCGAAGGCCTGCTGATCATCATTGGGCGAGCAGTAGCGGAAGAAGTACCAGGACGAGTCGACGAAGGTGTCCATGGTGTCGGTGTCCCGCTTGGCCGGGCCGCCGCACTGCGGGCAGGAGACGTTGACCCAGTCGGTCGCCGCCGCCAGCGGCGAGGTGCCCTTGGGGTTGAGATCCGTGCCCGTCAGATACGGCAACTCGACCGGCAGCTGATCTTCGGGCACGGGCACCTCCCCACACTTCTCGCAGTGGATGATCGGGATCGGCGCTCCCCAGAAGCGCTGGCGGCTCAGCAGCCAGTCGCGCAGCCGATAGGTGATCGCACCGCGGCCGACCCCCTTCTGCTCCAGCGCGGAGATGATCTCGGCGATGCCCGCTTCCTTGCCAGAGATCCCTTCCAGGGCAGGAGAATTGACATAGGCACCATCTCCCGGCGCCGCGACCCCGCTGGCCTTGGGATCCTCGGCCCCGGTGTCCACCACAACGCGTACGGGTAGGTCGAACTTGATCGCGAACTCCAGGTCGCGCTGATCATGGGCGGGAACGGCCATCACCGCACCGGTGCCGTAGTCGGCCAGCACATAGTCGGCGGCGTAGATCGGCACGGCCTCGCCGTTGATCGGGTTGATCGCGTCCACGCCCAGGTAGACGCCGGTCTTCTCCCGGTCGGTCGACTGCCGCTCGATCTCGCTCTCGGACTTGGTCTTCTCCAGGTACGCCTCGAACTCGGCCCGCTGATCATCGGTGACGATCTCCGGCGCCAGCTTGCCGTCCGGCGCTATCACGAAGAAGGTGGCGCCGTACAGCGTGTCGGGGCGAGTGGTGAAGACGGTGATCGGCTCGTCGCGGCCCTCGATCCGGAAGTCGACATAGGCGCCCGAGGACCGGCCGATCCAGTTGCGCTGCATGGTCAGCACCCGGTCCGGCCAGCCGCCCTCCAACTGATCCATGTCGTCCAGCAGCCGGTCGGCGTACTGGGTGACCTTGAAGAACCACTGGGTCAGCTCACGCTTGGTGACCTGGGTGCCGCAACGCTCGCACAGACCCTGGATGACCTGCTCGTTGGCCAGCACGGTCTGGTCCTTGGGACACCAGTTGACCCAGCTCGCCTTGCGATAGGCCAGCCCCCGCTCGCGGAACTTCAGGAACAGCCACTGGGTCCACTTGTAGTACTCGGGGTCCGAGGTGTGCAGCCGCCGGGACCAGTCCAGGCTCAGGCCGTATCGCTTGAACGAGTTGGCCTGGGTCTCGATGTTGGCGTAGGTCCACTCGGCCGGATGGGAGTTCCGCTGGATGGCGGCGTTCTCGGCCGGCAGCCCGAACGAGTCCCAGCCGATCGGATGCAGCACGTCGTAACCGCGGAACCGCTGATAGCGGGCGATCACGTCGCCCATCGCGAACGCCTCGGCGTGTCCCATGTGCAGGTCGCCGGACGGGTACGGGAACATGTCGAGCACGTAGCGGCGTTCCTTGGAGCCGTCATCGGCCGCCTTGAAGGTCTGGTGTTCTTCCCAGTACGCCTGCCACCGCTCCTGCGCGGCCACTGCGTCGTAGCGGGCAGGCTCGTTGCGCTGCGCCGCGTGCTCGGTCGTGCTGTCTGCGACCTCGGTCACTGTTCCCTCTCCTTGTGCATCGTCATCAGGTTCCGGACAAAAGAAGACCCCTCTGCCTTCAGGCATGAGGGGCAGCCGCGCGAGACAACTGGTTGGCGCTGTCTGCGCGGCTAGGTAAGGAGCTCCTGACGATGCATGGGGCCATGGTAGCGCAGCCTGACTCACGGAGCCTTTCCGGAATCGCTCGACCTGGGCTTCGATAGGTTCACAAACAAACCCTGCCCGCAGTCCGTTCGGCGCGACGAAGCGCCGGTTCGGAGGAATCGACTCCATGACGATCTCGGACGCGTTCGCAGAGCTGGTCGAGCGCAACGGCGGCGTGATGGGCGGGTGCTGGTGTCAGAACCCCCATCGTGATCCCGGTCTGGAGAAGCCCGACGCAAAGCGCGTCGCCAAAACGGGCGCGGGTCGAAGCCGTCTCCGAGGCAGCCGAAGGACGTAGATCAGTGCCGTTCATCTTCTCCGCGACCGTCGAACTGTTCGAACAGAACGGATTCCAGCGTCTGCGTCAGGTCGGCAAGCACTCCTGGATCGTCGGCCGGGTCATTCAGCCTGCCTGACCGGCAGTGATCCGATCAAGATCGCGTACGGCGTAGCGTTGATGCTCCCATTCCTCCTCGAGAATCGTGTGCAGGCAGGAAAGTGTGGTCTCGCTGAAGTCCGGATCGTGCGGGTTCCGGTGGTCAGCCGCGAGCTCGTCGGGCGTCACACTGGCGAGGAATTCGCCCACCATGGCGACCCGTCCGGCGCGCGCCTCGAGCACCTGGTCGTAGGTCGGTAGCTCGGAGGCGAAGATCGACTTCGGCACCTCGTCAGCACTGGCGGTATCCATCAACCCGAACGGGTGGAACGGCTGCTCCTTCTCCAGGACCGCCTTGCCGAACCACATATCCGTCGCCAGCACGAGATGCCGCAGCGTCTGGGCGAACGACCATTCGTCGTCCACCGAGATATCGACCGTTCCCGCCGGCATCGCCGCGACCCTATCGAGGACCGACTGCCAGGCTGACCGGAGGGCTGTCCATGCGGCGCGAAGACCATCCGGATCGGCGGCGCGGCGCTCGGATCGACCGGGAAAGCGGCGGTTCAGCTCCGCATCGACCAGGGGCACCACGTCGACGTCGTTGACCAGGAAGGTTCCGTCGTACAACCAGGGCGCGTCGATCTCGGAGCGATCGACGTCGACCGCGCGCATCACCACACCGGACACGTCGCTACTGCGGAACCGAGCATCGGCGAGATCGACGCGATGGAAGCGGGCGCCGCCCAGCTTGACCCTCGTGAATGTGGCGCCCCGGAGATCATTGTCCGCAGTGAACTCGGGCATGCGTTGCCCCTTCTCTCTCGTGTTCGATCAGACTGTCTCGTGGTGAACCAGACGGGAGCCAGCGATTCCGGCGAAGCATCCGACACACCCGGTTCAGATCGTCAATCAGTGAGATTAGCGGACCGGACAGCCGCCCCAACGGAGTCCGACGGTCACGCAGCGGGTAGTGACCGCTCATTCACATGAGAAAGGCAGGACGCGGTGGCGACACAGATCGACCTATCCGGACGCACAGCCCTGGTCACAGGATCGACGCAGGGCATCGGACTCGCGATCGCAGCGGGTCTTGCCGCGGCAGGAGCGCGGGTCGGAATCAACGGCCGTCGACAGCAGCGTGTCGAAGAAGCGATGCAGGACGTCCGGGAATCCTTGCCCGATGCCGATCTGGTGGCTGTCGCCGGGAGGTGACGAGCGAAGGCGGAGCGCACGACGCGGTCGAGGCGCTGGGCCGCATCGACATCCTGGTCAACAACCTGGGAATCTTCGGGTGCTGCCGAACCGCTGGAGATCTCCGACGAGGAATGGCGCCGCCACTTCGACACCAACGTCCTGTCGGCGGTCAGGCTGACCCGGCTCACCCTCCCTGACATGATCGAACGCCAGTGGGGCCGTGTTCTCAACATAGGCAGTGATTCCGCCGTGGTCACCCCTGCCGAAATGATTCATCACGGCGTCTCCAAGACCGCGCTGTTGGCTGTCTCGCGCCGGCTTCGCCAAAGCGGCCGCTGGGACCGGAGTCACGGTGAACACCGTGCTGGCCGGCCCGACCCACACCGGCGGAGCCGTGCGGGTCGACGGCGGCTACCTGAGCGGCGGTGACGGCGGCTTCGACGCGGAGCAGACGATCAGCGACCGGCCGGCGGGTCCCGGTCGCGACCTCGACTACCGGCTGACCGACGAGGGCGAGACGTTCCTGGCCGACATCGAGGTACGGATTCCGCAGAGCCGCCGGCCGCTGATCCGCTACTGCGTGGACTGGACCGAGACCCGGCACCATCTGGCGGGTGCGCTGGGCCGCGGGATCCGCGACCGGTTCCTGGAGGCAGGGTGGGTGACGTACGGTCCGGCGAAGCGGACGCTGACCGTGACGCCGGACGGCGAGCGTGCACTCGGACGCCATTTCGGGCTGCGGCTGGACTCCTGAGCCGGTCAGGAACTGTCACCATCGGCGGCTAGCTTTCCCGTATGAAACTGTCCGCCGAGCGACTGCGCGCGATGACGCTGGCCCGGCAGTTCCCGGCGATCCGCGGCCGCGGTGAGCCGCAGCTGCTTGATCTCATCGGACGGCTTGGCCCGATCCAGTCACAGGTCCCCCGTGCGCCCTTCCTGACCGCAGCCTCACGATTGCCCGGCATCGACTACCCGACGATCACAACCGCCTTCGAAGAACACCGACTGCTCAAGACGACCAACCTCCGGGGCACCGTGCACACCACCGTGGTCGGACAATTCGCTGCTGCGGACAGCGTCCGGAGACCGCGGAACGCCCGCGAGCTCGCGAGGACGTTGCATCTCGATCCGACCGCGGTGAACGCGTTGATCAAGGACCTCGAGGCGTACTGCGCCGGCGACTGGCGGCAGCGCAGCACGCTTCTTGATCATGTACGCCGCCGACTCGCCGAACGGCATCCGGCAGACCCCGCGCGGGACCTGGGTGACACCTACAGTCGCAACCTCGTCTGGGGGCACAGCGGCCTGGTCCGGCGGCCGCGGGATGATCATTGGGAATCACGCACCGACAGCTTCCACCGGACCGCCCTCCGGGTCCTGCCTTCGATCCCGGAGACCGACCATGATGCTGCGGTGCGTGAGCTGGCGCGGGTGCATCTGGCTTCCTACGGTCCGGCGACCCGCCACGACGCGGCGTGGTGGCTCGGTGTCCCGTTGGGGACGGTCGATCGTGCGATCGCCGTACTGGAAGCCGAACTCGTGCACCACACCGGGCCCGACGGGACCGACCTTCTCGACCTGGCGGACATCCCGGCCCATCGTTCAGCGGATCCCGGCCTTCGGCTGTTGCCGGAATTCGACGGACTACTGGTCGGCTACCAGGGCGGCCACCGGGACCGGTTTATAGACCATGATCAACTCGATAGCGTCTGGGCCCGCAGTAACGGGCTGTTCTCCCCCACGGTGCTCTTCCATGGCCGGATCGTCGGCAGCTGGCGGACCCGCGGGCCGCGGACGGCGACGATCATCGAGATCAACCCGTTCGACTGCCGGGCAGGGATCAGCGATGCCGACCTGGCTCCTGCGGTCGAGGCGACGACCCGGGCCCTGGATCTGGTCATCTCCGACGTACGCGTCCTGCAGCCGACCGATACGGTGGACCCATGAGCGTGCTCGTCACCGGCGGCGCCGGCTACATCGGTTCCCACGTCGTCCGATTGCTCCGCGAGCGCGGCGATCAGGTGGTCGTGGTCGACGACCTGAGCAGCGGGGTGGCCGAGAACGTCGGCGATGCAACGCTGGTGCAACTCGACCTCTCGCTGACCGATGTCGTGGACTCCCTGGGCAAGGTGATCGCCGAGTTCGAGGTGGACTCAGTGATCCACATCGCCGCCAAGAAGCAGGTCGGTGAATCTGCCGAACGCCCTGCCTGGTACTTCTCCCAGAATGTCGGCGGCTTCGCGAATCTGCTGCTGGCGATGGAGGCCGCCGGTGTCGCGAAGCTGATGTTCTCCTCGTCGGCGGCCACCTACGGCAGCCCGGACGTGGAGCCGGGGACGCTGATGCGGGAGGACGGCCCGAGCCTGCCGATCAGCCCGTACGGCGAGACCAAGCTGGTCTGCGAGTGGATGATGCGCGATGCAGCACGCGCCTGGGGACTGCGGGGGGTCGGCCTGCGGTATTTCAACGTGGCCGGGGCCGGCTGGCCCGAGCTCGGGGACCCGACCCGCTTCAACCTGATCCCGATCGCCCTCGGGCAGCTGACCAGCGGCAACCAGCCGGTGATCTTCGGCGACGACTACCCGACCGCGGACGGCACCTGCATCCGCGACTACATCCACGTCCTGGACCTGGCCGACGCCCATCTGGCAGCACTGGACTACCTGGACCGGGACCAGCGGCCGTACGACATCTTCAATGTCGGTACCGGCACCGGCTCGTCGGTCTCGGAGGTGCTCACCCAGATCGCCCGGTCCACCGGCTACGACGTCCAACCGTCGATCGGCAAGCGACGGCCCGGCGATCCGGCGGCACTGGTCGCCGACGTCTCCCGGATCGCCAACACTCTGGGCTGGACTGCGAGTCACGATCTTGCCTCGATGGTCGATTCGGCCTGGCAGGCCTGGGAACCGACGCACGGCGCCCCTGAAGTGCCGCCCACCTGAATCGGAACTGACGATCGGAGCTGACGATCATGGAACCATCGCTGGCAGGACGGCGCGCCCTGGTCACCGGCGCGAGCCGCGGAATCGGCCGGGCAATGGCCGAGGAGCTCGGCCGGGCAGGTGCCGCAGTCGTCCTGGTTGCCCGATCCCGGGCCGATCTCGACCAGGCCGCCGACGCGGTCCGCCAGTCGGGAGCGACGGCAGTGGCGATCACTGCCGACCTCGCCACCGACGACCCGGCGACGCTGGCTGCACGCGCCGCGGACGAGCTGGGCGGCATTGACATCGTGATCAACAACGCCGCGGTCCTGCAGCCGCTCGGCCGGTCCGGACCCGAGATCGATCCCGTTGCCTGGCGGCAGTCCCTGGAGATCAACGTCACCGCTCCGGCCATGATCACCTTCGCCCTGCTGCCCCAACTGCTGGCCGCCAGGTGGGGACGGATAGTCAATATCTCCAGCGGGGTCGCCGCCAATCCGGGCGCGATGATCAACGCCAACGCCTACGCCGCTACGAAGGCTGCCATCGAGGGGCACACGTTGAATCTGGCCGCCGAGCTCGAGGGCACCGGCGTCACGGCCAACGTCTATCGGCCCGGCACGGTGGATACCGAGATGCAGCAGACGTTGAGGACGCAGGATCCTGACAAGACTGGTGCATTCCTTCCGGACCGCTTCCGTCGGCTCTACGAGCGCGGCGGATTGATCACGCCGGAGCACTCGGCCCGGTCCTTGGTGCAGCGGATCGCCGACGCCGGGAACGGGCAGATCCTCAGCGTCGCCGACGCTTCTCCCCAGTAGTGCCCGCACCCTCGCCCTCAGCTGCCTCGTCCTCGGTGCTCTCCGCCGCGGGATCCCACGGACCGATCGCGAACAGCACCCGGTGATAGCGGCGCTCCGGATTGTGCGGGTCCCGACGGATCGCCTCCACGCTCGCATTCACTCTGCGGGTGATCACCGAATGGATCTCGTCAGCCAGTTCCCGCATCTCGGTGACGGTCAGTCTCGCCTGCTGCACGCTGGCCGAGCTGTCCTTGTCACCGGATCGCGAGGCACGGAAGATCATCTGCTGCAGCCAGTCGATGTACGGCTTCAGATACTGCTCGACACCCGGGATGTCTTCGTCGATGGTGAACGAGTCGAAGGTCTCCTTCCAGACCCGATCCCGGCGATCTTTCGCCAGCTCCGGCGCCTCCTCGATGATGCCTGCCTTGGCCAGAACCCGCAGATGGAAGCTGACTGAGTTGGCCGGCTCACCGAGAGCCTCGGCCAGGTCCGCCGCGCGAGCATGTCCGAGGACCTCGAACTCCCCGAGGATCCGCTGCCGGAGCGGATGCGACAGGGCGCGCAGCACCGCCGGGTCTGTGACATGCATCGAGCCGGGCACCGAGCCAGCCTAGCAAATCGCGCACCATAAATTGCGCATCGAGAATTGCGCAAGAAGACTTGCGCATTTCTGTCCTGGGCCGTAGCGTCATCCTCGTGAGCGTGACACCCGAGGCCGCCGCCGAGCCGGCACTGCGGCACAACCGGCCGTACGTACTGCTGATGGCCGGGCGGACGACCCAGCTGATCGGTTCCGGGATCGGCTCCTTCGCGGTGCCGCTGATCGCGTACGCCCTGACCGGCTCGGTCGCCCAGGCCGGTGTGATCGCGGCCATCGGTCAGATCGGTGGCCTGGTGATGACACTGCCGACCGGCGTGCTGGCCGATCGCACCGACCGTCGAAAGATCATCGTCGCCGGCGCAGCGATCGGTGCGGCCTGCTGGGGCTGGATCGCGGTCGCGGGTTTCCTGGGCTGGCTGACCGGCTGGCAATTGGCCGCCGCACTTTTCGTCTCATCGGTGATCGGCACTGCCGTCGGCTCCGCGGAGGCGGCAGCGATCCCCTACGTGGTCCCGGTCACCCAACTGCCGCAGGCAATGGCGGTCGTCGAGGGCCGCGGCGCGGTCGCATCGCTGCTGGGCGGCCCGGTCGGCGGTCTGCTCTACTCCGTGGCGCGGATGATTCCGTTCCTGGCCAACGCGATCGGCGAATTCGCGATCCTGGTGTCGACCTTCTTCATCCGGGTCCCGTTGAACGATCATCATGACGGTCCCCGCGAGCACCCGCTGCGATCGCTGGCCGAAGGTCTGCGCTTCTGCTGGAGCGTTCCGCTCTTCCGGGCCGCAATCGGTCTCTTCGCGATGGTCAATCTGACGATCAATGCGGTCGTCATCGCGATCACCCTGCATCTGGTCCGCGATCACACGACGCCGTTCCTGATCGGGTTGCTCGACTTCGTGATGGGCGCGGCGACCTTGATCGGATCGCTCTTCGCGGGCCGGTTGCTCAACCGGTTCCGGGTGGCGACGATCACCATCACAGCGCTGGCCCTGTTGTCAGTCGGGATCGCGATCATGGCCCTGGCCCAGTCGTACCCGGTCTATCTGATCATGTTCGGCGTACCGATCCTGCTCGCCCCGGCGCTCAACGCCGGACTCGGCGGCTACGTCGCGGCGGTCACGCCGCACCATCTGCAGGGCCGGCTCAGCTCGGTGCTCAGTCTCACCTTCCTGCTGAGTGCGCCCCTGTCCCCCGTCGTCGGCAGCCAGCTACTCGCGCACTTCGGTCTCGGAGTCACCCTGTGGGTGCTTGCGGCCGCACTGGCGGTCACCACAGTTCTGGTCGGCTTCATGCGATCGCTGCGCCAGGTCGGCCTGCCGTCGACCTGGGTCCATCACAAGATCACCTGGCCGGCGCCGGGCGAATCCCCGGAGCGGTGACGGAGGTCGTCCGAAGCGTCCGCGGATCCGCACCGGAGATGGCGGAGTCGGCGGATCATCTGCGCCCGTTCGGCCCAACCCCCGGATCCTTGCTCCACTTCGGTCCCAGCTCCGCGGTCCTTGCCTCAGCTTCGTACCCTCGGCTCTCCTCGAACGGGAGCAAGGGTGCCGACGTGAGGCAAGGGCCTCTGCGGTGGGACCGAGCTGAGGCGGGAGCGCTCCAGCCCGGATCGAAGTGGAGCAGGGATCCTCAAGACGGGGCCGAACTGGAACAAGGACAGGTCGAACGGAACTGGAGCAAGGACAGGCCGAATCGGCCAGGGACCAGCGGTTCGTCGTACGCTTCCGGCGTGGACACGACGATGATCGACGACGCCGTCAGGAGGGTCCTGGAGCAGCCGCGACCGCTGCCGATCGTGCAGGCCGGCGACCCGGTCCTGCGCCGCCGGGCCGAGGACGTACCGGCCGATGTCGACCGCGGACTGCTGTCGGAGTTGATCGCCGCGATGCGGGAGTCGATGCACGCCGCGCCGGGCGTCGGGCTGGCGGCACCGCAGGTGGGACTCGGCCTGCGACTGGCTGTGCTGGAGGATCCTGCAGGCCTGCCCGGCGACGTCGCCGACGCCCGGGACCGCCGGCCGCTCCCGTTCACCGTGATCATCAACCCCGAGTACCGGCAGGTCGGTCATGACACTGCCACCTGGTACGAGGGCTGCCTGTCGATCGCCGGCTGGCAGGCTGCGACCGAACGCGCCGTGACGGTCGAGTTGCGTTGTCTGGACGAGGATTTCGCCCCGGTCGTCGAACGCTTCACCGGCTGGCAGGCGCGGATCGTCCAGCACGAGACCGACCATCTCGCTGGCACCCTCTACGTGGACAAGGCGATCCTGCGCTCGCTGTCGGACAACTCCTCCTACACCCAGCGGTGGTCGGGCGCGGATCTCCAGCAGGCCCGCAACCAGCTCGGCTTCTGACCGGGCACCCGCGACCAGCGGCCCTGGCGACGCTCAGGACGAAACACGTTCGTAACCTGGCCCGACCATCCACTGCAACACGGTTCCAGCAAAGTTGGCCGCAAATCACGGACCGGGGAGTCCGTGATTCCCAAGCCACAAGGAATTGCCCATGACTGTGATGGAAGTGAACTCCGGCGACACCGCCTGGATTCTCACGTCTGCGGCCCTGGTTCTGTTGATGACACCCGGGCTCGCTCTGTTCTACGGCGGCATGGTACGTGCCCGGACCGTGCTCAACATGATGATGATGAGCTTCGGCGCTCTCTGCCTGATCTCCGTCACCTGGGTCCTGTATGGCTACTCGATCGCGTTCGGCAACGACGTCGTCGGTGGTCTCTTCGGAAATCCGTTCGAGGAACTCGGACTCAAGGGAATGATGAAGGACACCGGGGCCGGACTCCCCTCGATGGCCTTCGTCGCTTTCCAGGCAGTGTTCGCCATCATCACGGTCGCCTTGATCTCCGGTGCGATCGCTGATCGGGCCAAGTTCGGCACCTGGATGGTGTTCGGTCTGATCTGGTCGACCGTGGTCTACTTCCCGGTCGCGCACTGGGTCTTCGATTTCACGACGACCGATGACAACGGCACCGTCACCCACGTCGGCGGCTGGATAGCGAACAATCTCAAAGCCATCGACTTCGCCGGCGGCACGGCGGTGCATATCAACGCCGGTGCCGCAGGTCTGGCCCTGGCCCTGGTCCTGGGCAAACGGATCGGCTGGAAGCGCGACCCGATGCGGCCGCACAACCTGACGTTGGTGATGCTCGGCGCCGGCCTGCTGTGGTTCGGCTGGTTCGGGTTCAACGCGGGGTCTGAGGTGGCGGCCGACAATTCGGCATCGGTGGTCTTCGTCAACACCATGACGGCGACCGGTGCCGCGGCGCTCGGCTGGCTGCTGGTCGAACGGATCAGGGACAAGCACGCCACGTCGCTCGGTGCCGCGTCGGGCATCGTCGCCGGCCTGGTCGCCATCACCCCGTCCTGTTCGTCGGTCAGCCCGATGGGCGCTATCGCTCTCGGCTTCCTCGCCGGTGGTATCTGTGCCCTCGCGGTCGGGCTGAAGTGGAAGCTGGGCTTCGACGATTCCCTCGACGTCGTCGGCGTGCACCTGGTCGGCGGTTTCTGGGGCACCATCGCCGTCGGCATCTTCGCCGACAAGGATGCTCCGGCAGGCGTGACCGGACTCCTCGGCGGCAGCGCGGACCAGATCTGGCGGCAGTTCGTCGGGGCGGTCGCGGTCCTGGTCTACAGCTTCGTGCTGGCCTATGCGATCGGCTGGATCCTGGAGAAGACGATGGGCTTCCGGGTCAGCAAGGAGGACGAGCAGACCGGCATCGACGAGACCGAGCACGCAGAGTCCGCGTACGATTTCGGAAGCATCAGTGGTGGGCTGCGGACCTCGTTCGCCCGCGACGAAGTTGATGCCCCGGCGACCGATCAGGAGGTGCCCGCATGAAACTCGTGACCGCGATCATCAAGCCGCACATGTTGGACGAGGTGAAGTCGGCCCTCGAGGCCTTCGGGATCGAGGGCATGACCGTCAGCGAGGCCAGCGGTTTCGGCCGTCAGCGCGGCCACACCGAGGTCTACCGCGGCGCCGAGTACACCGTCGACCTGGTCCCCAAGATCAGGCTCGAGATCCTGGTGGACGACGCCGATGTGGCCGATGTCACCGATGTGCTGGTCAAGAGTGCCCGGACCGGACGAATCGGTGACGGCAAGGTCTGGATCACCACCGTCGAGGACATCGTCCGGGTTCGTACCGGCGAGCGTGGACTGGACGCGATCTGATCGAAGACAAAGGGTCCGATATCGAGATGACAGCGAGCCGCCGCCGGGACCTCACCGGCGAGCGGCTCGCCGTCGCTCTCGAGTCGTCCTGGGCACCGGGCGCCGGCCCGGATCGCCGGCTGGCGATGACCGGGATCGTCGAAGAGGCCCTGGAAGAGCTGTACTCGGTCGCGGACGGCCCCGCGACGGGCGTAGCGCTGGCGACGGTAGGCAGCCTGGCCCGACGTGAGCTGGGGCCGCGGTCCGACATCGATCTGGTGCTGTTGCACGACGGCAGCATCCGCATGATCAACAATCTGGCCGAACGGCTGTGGTACCCGCTCTGGGATCGCGGCGTACGCCTCGACCACTCGGTCCGCACCCCGGCCGAATGCGTCCGGGTGGCCGGCGACGAACTGTCCGCAGGTGTCGGACTGCTGGACCTGCGGGTGATCGCCGGCGACGCCGAGCTGGTCCGAAACACCCGGAGCCGGCTGCTGGACTCCTGGCGCTCCGGCGCCCGGAAGCGGCTGGAGGAACTGATCGTCTCGATCACCGACCGGGCCCGGACCTTCGGCGACGCCGGCTACCTGTTGGAACCCGATCTGAAAGAGTCCCGCGGCGGCTTCCGTGACATGGTCATGCTCCGGGCATTGGCCGCGACCTGGCTGACCGACCGGCCGCACGAGGGCGTACTGGACTCCTACAACCTGCTGTTGGATGTCCGGGACGCGCTCCACCTGGCCTCCGGCCGAAGCCTGGACCGGATGCTGGCGACCGAGACCGACGATGTCGCCAAGCGACTCGGGATCGGCTCGGTCGACCAACTGCATCGCTCGGTGTCGATGGCGGCGCGCCGGATCGGCCACGCGATCGACCTGACCATCCGGGCCGCCCGAGAGGCGGCGCCGACACGACGGATCCTGCGCCGGGATCGTCGACCCCAGCTGGACCGGGCCCCGCACGGACTGGTGATCAACCGCGGCGAGGTCAGCCTCGACAAGGCCACCGCACCCAACGATCCGCTGGTCGGGCTGCGAGCCGGGGCGCTGGCGGCGCGGAGCGGACTGGTGCTGTCCCCCGTGACGGCGGAGAATCTCGGCAAACATGCGCCGCCGCTTCCGACACCGTGGCCGAGCGAAGCCAAGGACGCCTGGCTGGACCTGCTCTCGTCCGGTCCGGCACTGCCGCCGGTCTGGGAAGCTCTGGAACTCAATGGCTGCATCACCCGCTGGATCCCGCAGTGGTCGCTGATCCAGGCGCTTCCCCAGTACAACCCGATCCACCGGCACACCGTCGACCGGCATTCGGTGCAGACCGCGATCGAGGCACACCGGCACCTGACTGCGGTCGAGCGGCCCGACCTGCTGTTGCTGGCCTGCCTCTTCCACGACATCGGCAAGGGGTTGCGGACCCAGGGCGTCCCCGGGACCGAACACGCCTCCGCCGGCGCCCCACTGGCGCGGCAGATCGTGCTCGACATCGGGGTCAGCGAAACCGACGCGGACCTGATCGAACTGCTGGTCCGCGAGCACCTGGCCCTGGCCGAGCTGGCCACCCGCCGCGATCACGCCGACCCGGCGACCATCGATGCGCTGATCGCCGCCGTCGACGGCCGAACCGAGGTCCTCGAGATGCTGCGCGCGCTCACCGAGTCTGACGCCAGGGCCGCCGGCCCGACCGCCTGGTCGGCCTGGCGCGGCCGGCTGATCAACGATCTCGCCGACCGGGTGTTGTCCCGGCTGCACGGCACCCCGCCGCCGGCCGACACCGGGTCGGAGGCGGCAGTCGCGCTGTCGCGGGCAGTACGCCACGACGGTCGGCCGCGGATCGACCTGCACCCGCAACCCGGCGGCCCGGAATTGATCATCGCCTGCCGGGACCGGCTGGGACTCTTCAGCGACACGGCCGGTCTGCTGGCGGCGCATCGGGTCGGGATCCGGTCGGCACTGACCAACACCGTCGACGGGATCGCGGTGAGCACCTGGCTGACCGATGCCGAGGGCACCGCGGATCTCCCCGATCCGGCCCACCTGGCCGGCGAACTACGACGGCTGGCCGACCATGATCAACGATCCCTGGCATCGATCCGCCGTTACGAGGAACGGATCCAAGCCTCCGACCAGGTCCCGGTGGTCAAGTTGATCGAGGATGCCAGCCGGAGCGCCGCGGTGATCGAGGTCCGGGTCGCCGATCGTCGCGGGCTGCTCTACACGATCGGCGCGCTGCTGGCCGGGGCGGACCTGTCGATCCGGTCGGCCCACGTCACCACCCTCGCCGGGCAGGCGATCGACACCTTCTACGTCACCGAGGCCGACAACACTCTGCCGGGCCCGGATCGCTGCACCGAGGCGGTCGCGCTGCTCACCACCGCGGCCGCAGGCGTCGGGGAGGCCGGCCGGCCCTGAGTCCCAGCAAGAACCCGGCCGATCAAGAGCCTGGCTGATCACAGGTCGGTGCGGGCCTGGAGTTCCTCGATCTCGGCGGCGGTCGGCGGCTGGGCACCCTGCCGGGCACAGACGATCGCGGCTGCTGCTGCACCGCGGCGCAGTGACTCCTCCAGCGGCAGGCTGAGGCGTACGTGGCCGTCCAGGAACCCGGCCATGAAGGTGTCTCCGGCGCCGACCGTGTCGACCAGTTCGGTGGGATAGGCCGGTATGTGGGTCCAGCCGTCGCCGGTCAGCGCGCTGGCACCGTCCTCGCCGCGGGTGATCACGACCATGCCGAGCCCGAAGTCGGACACCCAGCGCTCGGCGGCGGGCTGCCAGTCGCCGGCCAGGAACCGGACGTCGTCGTCGCTGGCTTTGATCACTCCGGTCGGCCCGGCGACCTGCAGCCAGCCGGTGATGCGGTGCCAGTAGTCGGCCGGATCGGTGACCACCGACGACCGGACGTTGATGTCGATCGAGATCGGCGCCGTCACCGACCGGAGCCACTCCAGCAGCACCCCGGCGCCCGGTGGCACGATCAGGGCCAGCGAGCCGATGTGCATCCAGTCCTCCGGCACCAGCGCCGGCAACTCGTCGGGCTGCCAGCCGAAGTTGGCCGTCTGGTCGAAGTGGAAGGCGTACGACGCCTTGCCGCGCTCGTCGAGACTGACCACGGCCAGCGACGTCACCTGATCGCTGGAGACCGCCAGGTCGAGCCCGACGCCGGCCTTCTCCAGATGCCCGCGCAGTTGCCGGCCGAATTCGTCGGTGGAGATCCGGCCGAGAAAGTGGCTGTCGGCGCCGAGCATCGACAACGCGACCGCTGTGTTCATCGGGCTGCCGGCCGACAGCGCCGACCAGCCGGTGGAGAACGTGTCGCCCGGACGGTCCTCGTCCCGGACGAGATCGATCAAGGTCTCACCGCAGACCACGAACCGCCGCTCAGCCGCCATGGCGCTCAATCTAGTGGGCCGGACGCGACGGACCGACCCGGTCCCGGCGTCAGGTCCGGCGGTAGCCGGCGTCGAGGCCCTCCCGGACCCCGCCCTTCATCCGGTCCCAGACCGCGGGCGGCACCGCCCGCTCGTTGATCTCCTGCAGGGTCCGGACCATCGAATACTCCGGCGTCAGCTGACGCGCCCGCTCCATGCAGCACACCTGGAGAGCCCCCTGGCCCTGGATCCAGGCGGCCATCCCGAGCAGGCACACCGCCGGCGTCGCCAGTGCCGGGACCGCACGGGAGACCACCTGCTGCCAGAGCTCGACATGGATCCAGGCGGTCTGTCGCTCCATCATCGACCAGGCCTCGTCGCGGACCGGGACGTCCATCACCAGCAGCGCGAGGGTGATCAACTCTCGGTCGGACAGGTCGACGCCCTCGCCGGCGGTCCGGCGGTCCACGTAGCCGGAAACCAGATCGCGGATCTGGGTCTTGCGGAGCCGAAGGGCGCGGGACCGGATCACGCCGGCCAGCTGGTCTGCCTGCCGGCGCAGTCCCGGCAGGTCGGCGTCGTCCGGGCCCGCTGTGAGCCGTTCGAGCTCGGTGCGGTCGGCATAGCTGGTCATGCCGTGGAAGACCGCCTCGGCGGCCAGCCGGTTGCTGCCAGGGTCGTACGCAGTGCCCTCGGCCGGACAGCAGTCCGGACCGCAGCTGCGCGACCACCACCGGTGATCGTCGGTGTAGATCGCCTCGATGACCCGCAGCGATGAGAGCTTGTCCATCACCGGCAGCAGCATCGCGTCTGCTCGTCCGGGGTCGGCACTGTAGGCGATCAGGACGACGCCGGTGGCGCGGTTGGTGACGGCGATCGCGCCGAATTTCTGCGCGACGCCGGTGACATCATCGACCAGGTCGACGCGCACCGTGACCTTGACGGTCCGGTCGGCGATCACCATCATCACCAGCGACTCCGACGGCTGGAAACCGAGCAGGTACGGCATCAGGGCGAGCAGGTCCTCGGGGTGATCGACCTTGAGTCGCCGGATGTCGGAGCCGTCAGCTCGTGGTGGGGTGGAGCCGGCGCCCTTCCGGCGGTGGCGACGGTCAGAGCGACGGCCGGGGCGGCAGTCCTGGCCCCGATCAGGGCGACGGGACGGAACCGGCGATGGAAGCGAAGAGGTGGTCACACTCTGAACAGTGGGCCTGTTCGGCGAAGTGGTTCAGCATGGAGCCGAATCTGTGGACAACCCGGCAGGTCCGCGATGCTGTGGATAACCGGCGACGCGACGCCAGCACTTTCTTCTGCGGTGCGCGGCGGTACGTTTGGTGCCGATGAGTTCCCAGCCACCCGAGCTCGGTCCGGACCGCCGAGGACCGGATTTCGCGCCCCCGGGCAACGGAGGTGCTGGTGCCGACCCCTACCGGCAACCGCCGTACGGCTTCGGTTACCAGAACCAGTCGACCCCGGGCTTCGGCGGCCATCCGAACGCCGGGTCCGGCGGTCCCCAGTATCCGCAGCGCCCGCATCCGCAGCGCCCGCATCCGCAGCGCCCGCCCCAGCCGCAGGGGCCGAAGAAGGACCGGCGACCCGCCATCATCACCGCCGCGCTGATCGGCGTCGTCGTCCTGATCGTGGTCATCGCCTCCATCCATGCCGTGCACGGTGACCAGCAGGCGGCTCGGGAGCAGGCCTCGCCGACCCCGACGCCGCAGCCGTCGGCGCTACCGAGTGACGGGCCGAATTCCATCAGCTTCACCTCCAGCGAGGGCAGCGGCCGACTGACGCTGGTGTCGCACGACTGGACGACCACCGGTGCGGAACCTCCGCGCTACGGCCAGTTCCTGCAGTTGGAACTGAAGATCAGCGCCAGCGATGGCCGGGTCAGCTATGGTCCGGAGTTCTTCCAGACCTTCGACGAGACCGGGAATCTCTTCCAGACCACCGAGGTCGGAGCCAAGCCGCCGCTGCTCGCCGACGGCGTGCTGCATTCCGGTCAGACGGTGACCGGCGACATCGCTTTCGACATGCCACGCGGCGCGGTCACTCTGCTGATGAGCAACTCGCTGCTGGAGTCGGTCACGGCACTACGGATCACCGACTGACCCCGGGCCGCTGTCGGCTCGGTAGGCTCTGCCCAGCAGCGGCGCCGGGACGATCCGGCGTGGCGGTGCTTGAGCAGAAGGAGCGTCGATGGCGGAGCAGTTCGAGGTGCGCGGCTGGCCAGTGGTCCGGTTGGCCTCGTCGATGGTGACGGTCGACGTGCTTCCCCAGTTCGGCGCTGCGATCACGTCGGTACGCAGGACGGCCGACGAGTTCGAACTGCTGCACCGGACGCCGTGGGGGCTCCCGTCGCGGGGCGTACCTCAGCTCAGCGGGACGGCTGAGACGGAGCGCTACGACGTCGACCCGGGCGGCTGGGAGTCGATCTTCCCCAACGGCGGCGACACGGTGACGGTCGACGGCGCCGACCAGGGATTCGACGGCGAGGCCCGGATCTCACCATTCGACGTCGTCGAACTGTCCGACACGAAGATCACCATGACGACACGGCTGCGGCGCAGCCCGGTGGCGATGACCAAGATCGTCTCGCTCACGGACGCAACGGTCACGGTGACCGAGACCGTCCGCAACCTCGGCACCGAGGACCGCGACGTGATGTGGGGCAGCAACCTGCAGTTCGGCGCCCCCTTGATCAGCAAGGACACCGAGATCGACTGCCCCGCCGCGCTGGTGCATCCGGACGCGACGATCCTGTACGACTCCGACTACGAGGACGCGATGCCGTGGCCCCGGACCCCCGGACGATCGTCGGTGATCAATCTGCGCTACCTGCCGGAGCCGGGTTCGGAGAACCGGATGGCCTATCTGACCGACCTGTCACAGACCCGGGCCACGATCACCAACCGGGTGCTGGGATGTGCGGTCACGCTCGACTGGGACGCCGACCCGTGGCCCTACCTCTGGTACCAGCTGGAGGCCGGCGGCACCGACGGGCATCCCTGGTTCGGCACCGGCTACTTCCTGTCGCTGACTCCGAGCAGCAGTTGGCCGGCCCACGGACTGCACGATGCCCGGCGGGTCTCAGCGAGCGCGCTCAAGTTGGCGGCCGGTGAGGAGCGTACGGCACGACTGTCCCTGGAGATCAGCAGCACCTGACCGGGCCGGGGATGCGGCTCAGAACGAGCGGCCGATGATCATGCCGGCGAAGGCGAGCGCCGTCGCGAGGACGACCATGCCGATCCCGTTGGCGATCACCGCCGCAGCGCGCCGTTCCTGGATCAGCCGGATGGTCTCGACCGAGGCCGAGCTGAAGGTGGTGTAACCGCCGAGGAATCCCGTGCCGGCGAGGATCTGGGCTTCGGTCGGGAGTCCGGCGGTGACGAGTCCGGCCAGCAGGCCGAGCAGCAGGGAGCCGCTGAGATTGATGATCATGGTTCCGACCGGGAACCTCGGGGCGAGCCTGGCCCGGACCAGTCCATCGATGGCGAACCGGGCTGCAGCACCGATGCCACCTGCCGCGGCGACCCCGAGAGCGGTGAGGAATGCGGTGAGGAATGCCGTCACTGCTCCCCCACCGCCTTCCGACCGCGGACGGCGGCAGCGAGCCAGACGCCGACCGCGGCGGCGAGCACTCCGGCCACGACCGAACCCAGTCCGTACGCGATCCCGGTTCCCCAGTGCCCGGTGTCGAGATAGGTCGCCGCATCCAGCGCCAGGGTGCTGTAAGTGGTGAATCCGCCCATGAAGCCGGTGCCGAGCAGCAACCGGAGCGTACGGCGGAGCCCGACATCCGGGCCGCGGAGCGCCAGCGATTCCAGCAGCACGCCGAGCAGCAGGCTGCCGACGACGTTGATCACGAACGTGATCGCGGGGGCGGAGATGGCCGGCGCGACCACGTTCGTGAGCTGGTAGCGCACCTCGGCCCCGACCGCGCCGCCGAGGGCGACGACGGCGAGATAGACCGGCCGCCGATACGGCGGCAACTCCGGGGTGGGTGGACCGGGTACGGGCATGACAGGCTCCTTTACGCAGCGGGAATGCGTTCAGGAGCCATCAGCATCGTCGCGGTTCGGACTGCACCACAGTCCTGGCGGGGTCCATCGCCGCGACGATTCTACCGTCCGATCACCAGGTCGGCTTCTCGGGGCCGTCGCCGAAGTCCGGGATCGGCAGCCGTACGCCGCCCTGTTTGGCCGACTCGTAGGCGATGACACCCGGCAAGGTGAAATGCGCGGCGGTCCACGCGTTGACCGGCGGCTGGGTCTTGCCGGTGACGGCCCGGACGAAATCATCGGCCAGGAAGTGGTGCGAGCCCTCGTGACCGTTGTGCGCGCCCTCGAACTCCTTGGGCAGCCGGGACCGGTCCTGCACCTTGGCGGTGCCGGAGGCGAAGCTCTGCATCAGCGCCGGATCGACGTCGCCGAAGCCTTCGGGGATCTGGCCGCCGTGGGTGTAGAAGAGATCGCTGATGTCGATCGTCTCGCCTTTGGCGTAGTCCTCGCCCTCGGTCTTGACACTGAAGGTGGCGCCGTGACCGGTCTGCTCCATCACCGCATCGGTGCCGTAGAAGCGGAACCGGGACTCGTGCCCGTTCCAGTAGCCGACCCGGCGGAACTCGTTGGTCCGCATGGCGCCGCCGTCGGCCAGCTCGAAGAGTGCCGACATGTTGGAGAATTCGTTGCCCCACAAGGAAACCCCCTTGTCGAACACGCCGTCGCCACGATCGTCGCGGATCCCGATGCAGCTGACGCTGGTGGCATGCGTCGGCAGCGCGCCGAGAACGCCGCCGATGGCGTGGGTCGGGTAGAGCATGGGTGGGTAGCTGGCGGTCTGCTTCCAGTTGTCGCCGCCGCTGTACTGGTAGGCGGCGTAGAAGCCGTTGTCCATGTCGTGGACGTAATCGCCCTCGGAGTAGAAGACCCGGCCGAGCTCGCCGTTGGCGATCTTGCTCCGGGCCCACACGACGGCCGGGTTGTAGTAGCTGGTCTCGCCCATCATGTAGATCAGGCCGGTCTCCTCGACCTTCTTGACGATGGCCTCGATCTCTTCGACCGTGATCGCCATCGGCACCGCCGAGTAGACGTTCTTGCCGGCCTCGAGGGCCTTGATCGCCAGCTCACCGTGGGTCCAGCGCTGAGTCATGATCGCGACCGAATCGACATCGGAGGCAAGCAGCTCATCGACATCGGCGAAAGTACCGGCAAGATCATATTTCTGCCGATGCTCCTCCGCGCGCTGGGGCACGAGGTCGGTGGCGTACACCTCCTCCACGTCCGGATGGAGTTGCCAGAGCCCGATGAAACTGCGGGCGAATTGTCCTGTACCGATAACGCCGATCTTCACAGCATTCATCCTGTCAGGCTGCCCGGCCGGGGCCGCAACGGGCCCCGGCCGAGAAGTCCGCATGCTGGGCTGTTTCGTCCGGTGCGACTACAGGGTGACGGTCTGCCCGGTCCGGACCGACTCGTACGCCGCCTGCACGATGGACACCGTCCGCAGCCCGGACCGACCGTCCGGGCCTGGCTTCTTTCCGCTGGCCACCGCGTCCAGGAACTCGTTGATCATCGCCTGGTCGGCGTCGACACCGTACGGGAACCAGAGACCGTTCTTGTCGGTCTCGGAGTGACCGTCGACCCGGGCGTTGAAGGCGTCCATGTCCGCGATCCCTCTGCTGCCGACCAGCTGCAGGGTCAGTCCGCCCCAGGTCGGGTACGAGTCCGGCTTGGACCAGCTGCAGTCGACCGTCGCGATCACGTCGTTGGCGTACTCGATCGAGACCAGACCGCCGGTCTCCACCTCGACCTCGTCGCTGTGCAGGATCTTGTTGCTGACCGCGTAGACGCTCGTGGCCTCGACACCGCCGAGCAGGCTGTCCAGCAGGTCGGCGACATGCACGGTGTGATCGGTGATCGACCCGCCACCGGCCAGTTCCTTGTCGACGAACCACTTGCGGACGTTCATCGGCAGCCGGCCGTTGTTGGTCCCCAGCACGGACTTCACCGTGCCGACCACACCGGCGTCGTAGGCGTCCTTCAATTCAAGGAAGGCAGTCGAGAAGCGAACCGGATGGGCGATCATCAAGGTCACCCCGGCCTGCTCGCAGGCATCGACCATGGCCTGGGCATCCTCGACGGACGTCGCCAGCGGCTTCTCGCTGAGCACGTGCGCACCGCGGGCCGCCGCCTGCTCCGCCAGCGGCCGGTGCAGGGAGTTCTCCGAGCAGATGATCACCGCATCGGGACCCCACTCCCAAACATCGTCGTAGCTCTCCAGGTAGCGGACGCCGAACATCGCGGCGATCTCGGGTCCGCCGCTCTCCCCCTCGGCCCGATCGGCGTGATCGGGATCGGTGGCAACCAGTTCGATGTCGTCGCGCTGGGACAACGCGTGCAGGTACGACATCGCGTGCAGATGGGCGAAGGACAGGACGGCGATCTTCATGCTGCAACTCCTGCGAGCTCGACGGAGACCGGCTGGCCGGTTTCCAGGGACGTGATCGCGGCCTCGGCGATCACGGTGGCGGCATAGCCGTCCTCGGCACTCACCCGTGGAGCCGGTCCGACGGTGAAGGCCCGGGCGAATTCACCCAGCTCGGTCGTGAACGGGCTGACCCCGCGCATGGCGGGCAGCAGGCCGGTGCCGGACTCGTCCGGGGTGCCGCCGTCGATGACGACCGGCTTGTACTGCGTCGAATCGTGGCGCAGGATGCCGCCGGTCCCGGCGATCTCGAAGGTGGTCCGGAAGGTGGTGCCCGGGCGCGCCCAGACGCCGCCCACATAGGAGATGGCACCGGAGACATGGGTGAGCACGACCTGCGCGTTGACGATGGCGTCCAGACCTTCGCCGTTCTTGGAGATCCGGGCGAACGCGGTGCTCACCTCGCCGGCATTCCACCGGGCGAAGTCCAGATCATGGATCATCTGGTCCAGGATGATGCCCCCGGACTGGGCGTCGTCGTGATACCAGGCCCGGTCCGGACGGGTGCCGCCGCGGGTGAAACGCTGCACCGCGATCTCACCGATCGTTCCCTTCTCCACCTCGCGGTGCATGGTCTCGTACTCGCTGAAGAACCGGACCACGTGGCCCGGGTAGAGCTGCACCCCGGCCGCAGCGCAGGCGTCGATCGCGGCACGGGCGTCGGCAGCCGTACGTCCCAGCGGCTTCTCGCTGACGACGTGTTTGCCGGCCGCCGCCGCGGCCTCGATGTACTCGCGGTGGAAGGGCGTCGGCGTGACCACGTCGACGACGTCGACCTGACTGATCAACTCCTCGAAGGAACCGACCACCGTGCCGCCGCCGAAGTAGGCGGTCAATTCGGGTGCTCCGTCGAGGGCGTACACGCTGACCTGGGCGCCGAGACCGAGCCAGGCGGGCAGGTGGGCGCCGGCGATGCCGCCGGCTCCGACCATGCCGACCCGGAGCGGCTCGGAAGCCGGCGGGACCAATGGTGACACTGGGATCTCCTTTGTTCTTTTGCTGTTCTCGTTACTGAGTTGGGTTTCAGGAGGGCTAGGGGGCGACGACCGCGGCGATCAACGGGTCGTCTGCGGCGGCCGACAGCAGGGATTGGTGCACGGCACCGAGCGCGACGCCGGTGTCCCCGAGCTCGGACCCGACCACCGGAGTGCCGCGCGCGGATGCTCCGAGATCATCGAGCACAGCGGGCACGATCTGATCGGCTGCGCCGGCCAGGCCGCCGCCGATCACGACCACCTCCGGATCCAGGACGGTGATCAGGAAGCGGATGCTGCGGGCCAGCTCGGAACAGAACCGGCGCACCCGGTCCCGGCTGTCCGGATCGCCCGTACGAGCCGCGGTGAAGACACCAACCACCTGTTCACTGTCGGCATTCTCGTCGCCGAGCAGGATCTCCGGGGTGTCGAAGAACAGCTCCGGGACCGAGCCGATCTCACCGGCCTCGCCGTGCCGGCCGTTGTGCACGGTCTGGTTGATCATGAAGGCCGCCCGGGTCCGGCGGCCGGCCAGGATGTAGACGACGTCACGGCACAACCGCGCGGCACCCAGGCGTTGCTCGGCCAGCACGGCCAGATTGGCGTCGTTGCCGACCATGATCGGAATGCCGGCCCAGTCGCTGAGGACGCGGCCGATGTCGTGACCGCTCCACTGCGGGACGACGACCGACCGGGTGATCCGGCCGGACGCGTCGACCGCGCCGGGGACGGCGACCGTGATGCCGCGTAGATGATCAAGTCCGATCGGGATGCGCGATGCCGCCGAGACGACCGTCTGTTGCACCAGGGCGAGCAACTCCGGCCCACCGGTTCCCGGTGGCACCTCGGCGCGCTCCCAGGTGCGTACGTTCCCGGTCAGGTCGGAGATGGCGGCCAGCACCTTGTGCCGGCCGACGTCGACGCCGGCGACGAAGGCACAGTCCGGGTTGATCAAGTAGTTGCGGGCCGGTCGACCGGCTCCCGTCTTCCCATCGACCGGTCGCGGGTCGGTCTGGGCGACGAGCCGGTCGGTCGCCAGTTCCGCGAGGATCGACTCAAGGGTCGGCCTGGACAGCTGGGTCAGGCCGCGCAGCGTCGCCAGGCTGGCCGGCCCATGGCCGGCCAGGCAGCGAAGCACGGCGGCGGTGTTCGCCCGCCGGTGCAGGTCCCCGGGCACGGAAATACGCTAAGTGCTTTGACAGAATCTGCGCAAGCGATTCCGGACCGAATATCGCAATGAAACACGGATTTAACCAAGGTGCCTCGCATATCACCTCCGCTGTGTTGTCGGATCGGCATCCAGGATGGGTGCACGAACGGTGCGGGCACCTGACACACTCGATCGGTGTCCCCGGATCACGAGCAGCGTTATGACCGTCCCGACCCGATCGATCCGGCCCCGGAAGCCGGTGGCGCCCATCCCCGGCTCCGGCTGCGGGACAAGGCCTTCGACCGGACGACGCCGCTGGTGATGGGGATCGTCAACCGGACCCCGGACTCCTTCTACGACCACGGCGCTACCTGGGATCAGGAACGTGCCCTGGCGCGGGTCGACCAGTTGATCACCGACGGCGCCGACATCATCGATATCGGCGGTGTGAAGGCGGGCGCCGGAGACCCGGTCGACGCCGACGAGGAGTCCCGCCGGACGGTCGGATTCATCGCGGCGATCCGCGAGCGCCACCCGGCGGTGGTGATCAGCATCGATACCTGGCGGGCGCCGGTGGCCCGGCAGGCGTGTGCGGCCGGCGCTGATCTGATCAACGACGCCTGGGGCGGCTACGACCCCGCGATGGCGGATGTGGCCGCGGAATTCGATGCAGCACTGGTGTGCACCCACACCGGCGGCCTGGAGCCGCGTACGGATCGGTTCGTGGCCTCCTACGACGACGTGGTGGCCGATGCGATCTCCGCCACGACCGCGTTGGCCGACCGGGCACTGACAGCCGGCGTGGCACGGGAGTCGATCATCATCGATCCGGCACACGATTTCGGCAAGACCACCCTGAACTCTCTGGAGGTCACCCGCCGGCTGGGCGAGCTGGTCGCGACCGGTTGGCCGGTGCTGGTATCGGTGTCCAACAAGGATTTCCTCGGCGAGACCCTCGATCTGCCGACCGATCAACGGGTGCCGGCGACCCTGGCGGCGACGGCGATCTGCGCCTTCCTCGGCGCCCAGATCCACCGGGTGCATCAGGTCGCTGAGGTTCGTCAGGTCGTTGACCTCGTCGCCAGCGTCCGGGGCGAGCGGCCGCCGGCCAAGATCATCCGCGGGATCGGTGATTGATCGCGGCCTGAGACTCCCGGTCCGGGACGAGTTCGTCCAGGAGCGCGAGGACCCGGCGCTTGATCTCATCTCGGATCGGCCGGACAGCCCCGATGGGCCGGCCGGCCGGATCATCGAGGATCCAGTCCTCGTAGTGGATGCCCGGGTAGAAAGGGCAGGTGTCGCCACAACCCATGGTGATCACGACGTCGGAGGTCAGGACGGCATCGCTCGTGATGATCTTGGGTCTCTGACCGGTGATATCGATGCCGTCTTCGGCCATGGCCTGAACGGCGATCGGGTTGATCGCGACGCCGGGTTCGGATCCGGCGGACAGGACCTCGACCTTTCCGTCGGCGTAGTGGGTCAGGTAACCGGCGGCCATCTGGGATCGTCCGGCGTTGTGGACGCAGACGAACAACACCGAGGGCTTGGACTCGGACATAGATCGCGCCTTTCAGTGTGACGGGTAACGGCGGCGGAGGGCCAGGGACAGATGGACCAGGCCGAGCAAGGCCGGGACTTCGATGAGTGGCCCGACGACGCCGGCGAGAGCCTGGCCGGAGCCGACGCCGAAAGTGGCGATCGCGACAGCGATCGCGAGCTCGAAGTTGTTGCCGGCGGCGGTGAACGCGAGCGTCGTGGTGCGTTCGTACGGCAGGCCGACCGCCCGTCCGAGGACGAAGCCGCCACCCCACATCAGGACGAAGTAGGCCAGCAGCGGCAATGCGATCCGTGCCACATCCAACGGCCTGCTGATGATGTGGCCACCCTGCAGGGCAAACAGGATCACGATCGTGAACAGCAGGCCATACAGGGCGTACGGACCGATCCTCGGGATGAACCGGTTCTCGTACCAGTCCCGGCTACGGACGCGTTCACCGACGCCGCGGGTCAGGAAACCTGCGACGAGGGGGATCCCGAGGAAGATCCCCACCGAAACGGCGATCCTGGCGACGGAGACGTCCAGCCGGGTCTGTTGCAGACCGAGCCATCCCGGCAGGACGGAGAGGTAGAACCAGCCGAGGAGTCCGAAGGCGATCACCTGGAACACGGAGTTGATCGCCACCAGTACGGCGGCAGCCTCTCGGTCCCCGCAGGCGAGATCGTTCCAGATGATCACCATCGCGATGCAGCGGGCCAGGCCGATGATGATCAGTCCGGTCCGGTAGGCAGGGAGCTCCGGCAGCAGAAGCCAGGCGAGGGCGAACATGAGTGCGGGTCCGATCACCCAGTTCAAGATCACCGACAACACCAGAGTGCGGATGTCGCGGGTGACCGCGTCGAGCCTGGCGTAGCGGACCTTGGCCAGGATCGGATACATCATGATCAGCAGACCGATCGCGATCGGCAGCGACACACCCTGGACGGCGATCGCGCCCAGACCATCGCTCAGACCGGGAACCAACCTGCCAAGCAGCAGCCCGCTCGCCATCGCGGCCAGGATCCAGATCGGAAGGAAGCGGTCCACCGGGGACAGCTGCGCGGCCGGTGTGCCGCGATGACCTGATCCGCCGAGGTGCCGGGTGGCGCCGGGGCCCGTCTGCTGGACTGTCATGCGACCCACCGGGGTGTGCTGCTGAGGGCCAGCAGGATCGTGCCGGCAGCGGCCGCCGCGAGCAGCCAGGAGGCCATCCGGGGACGGATCCCGTTGCTGGTCAGCAAAGGAATCATGTTGATCAAGGCGGCGTCGATCGCCAGTGCCGCGAGCGCCATGCCGGTGGCCAGCAGCACGAACTGCCGGCTCGAGGCGATGGTCCGGGGCGGAATCGCCGAGCACCCGGTGCTGTCTGGCGCGGTTGGGCCAGGGATGTCGGAGGACGACGGCGTGAGGGTCGGCGACCAGGCGATCAGCCCGACCGCTGTAACGGCCAGCACCGATCCACCGGTCATGACCGCGTGCGGGCCACGACAATCCAGCAGCCGTCGGACCGGGATCCCGACACCCGCGGACACCACCAGCGCAGCCGAGAAGGCGGCTGCGGTCGAGGTCGATGCCCCCGGCAGGACACCGGCGGGCGCCGTACGCGCCGGGGCCGACGCTCCGGTCTGCCGGGCCGACGCCTCAGTGGGCGGCACGATCCCGTACGACCGTCGCGGCCGGCGCACCCAGCTCGACGAACTGCGGCTCGGCCGGTGCAGCGCAGCAGCCGCCCGCCGACGTAGCCTCGTCGAAGAGCCCGGCTCCGCCGCAGACCCCGGTGTCCGGTAGCACCAGCTGCACGTCGTCGGCAGCGGAGAGATCCCCGGACAATACGGCCGCGATCGACCGCACCTGCTCGTAGCCGGTCATCGCCAGGAAGGACGGCGCCCGGCCGTACGACTTCATCCCGGCCAGGTACAGACCCTGTTCGGGTTGGGCGAGCACCCGGTGGCCGTGTGGCCGCACGGACCCGCAGGAATGCAGATTCGGGTCGATCTCGGGGGCCAGGCGCACCGGCGCCTGGAGACGGTTGTCCAGCTCCAGGCGTACCTCGGACAGGAAGGACAGATCCGGCCGGAAGCCGGTCACGCCGACGATCTGATCAAGGTCGGCGATCCGGCGCCCGTCCGAGCCCACCAGTACGACCCTGGAGCCGTGCTGGTCGTCCGCCTGCTCGACGGCAACGGTGCGAAAGCCCGTGACGACCTCGATCAATCCGGCCCGGACCGCTTCGCGAACCCGGATCCCCAGCGCTCCGCGGGCCGGAAGCTCGTCGGCCTCGCCGCCACCGTAGGAGCCGCCGACTGCACCCCGGCGTAGCACCCAGACAACCCGGGATCCCTGCGTGTGCAAGGGTTCGGAGGTCAAGGCGATCAACGCTGTCAGGGCCGATGCCCCGGAGCCGACGACGGCTGTCGCCTTTCCGGCGTAGCGGTCGGCATCGGTGCCGGGGGCGGGCATCGCGTACCGGATCCGCTCGGCGGCTGCCGCCTCGCCGGAGACCGGAAAGCCCTCGGCTCCGAGCGGGTTGGGCCGGCCCAGCGTCCCGGTGGCGTCGATCACCGCACGCGCCGGGATCCGTACGATCGTCTGCTCGCCCGCTGTGCTGCCGACCACGGCGTGGATGACGAACGGCTGGTCACCCCGCCCCGAGTCGACCAGCAGATCGCGATCCCGCCTGGACACGCCGACCACCCGGTGACCCGGCCGGACCCGATCCCCCAGAGCGACGGCCAGCGGTGCCAGATAATCGCCGACCCACTCCGCGCCGGTCGGATAGCCATCGGGATCAGGATGCTGCCACCCGGTTGCTCCCAGCAGCGCTATGCCGGCCGGTGACGTCAACTCCGACCACGGCGAGAACAGCCGGACATGGCCCCAGGACCGTACGCCGGCAGCCGGCCGGGATCCGGCCTCGAGCACGACGACCTGCTGGTCCCGCCCCACCAATTCGGCGGCCGCGGCAAGCCCCACCGGTCCGGCGCCCAGGACGACCACGGGCAGCTCGGGGAATTCAGCCATCAGGAACACCTCTGTCTGCAGTCACGGGACCGCGTGATTAGACGAATGTCGATGCAGCAATCCTGGTCGCTGGTTCGACAGTTGTCAATACGAGTGTCACCATAGGTGATGTGACCGCCACCAACCATGTGCCGGAGCAGCTGCTCCGGATTTCCGGACCTGGCACAGCCCCGGTCTGTGCGCCGGGCACGGTGGGGGACGAGTTGTCACCCGCCCTGGCCGAAGAGCTGGCGGGGTTGCTCAAAGCACTGGCCGACCCCGTTCGGCTCCGGCTCTACTCGCGGATCGCCGGAGCCCGGGGCGAGGTCTGCGTCTGCGACATCCAGGATGTCGGCGTCTCCCAGCCGACCGTCTCCCACCACCTCCGCAAGCTGCGTGAGGCCGGCCTGATCGACTGCGAGCGCCGCGGCACCTGGGTCTACTACTGGGCCCTCCCCGGTCGGATCGATCTGCTCGACCAGCTCCCGCGCCCATGACCGGTGCCCCGGTGGCGGTGCGGGCGTTGCAGGCCGACGACTGGCCCGCGGTCCGGGCGATCTACGCCGAAGGCATTGCGACCGGGAATGCCACCTTCGAGTCCGCGCCCGGTGACTGGGAGCGGTTCGACGCCCAGAAACTGGGCGTCGCACGGGTTGTGGCTGCCACGGCGGACGGGACGGTTGTCGGGTGGGCAGCCGTCTCACCGACCTCGACGCGGCCGGTGTATCGCGGTGTCGTCGAACACTCCGTCTACGTCGGCGACGCAGCACGCGGGCAGGGCGTCGGCCGCCAGCTCCTCGAGGCCATGATCGACGCCACCGAGGCAGCAGGGATCTGGACGATCCAGAGCAGCATCTTCGAGGAGAACACAGCCAGCCTCGCCCTGCATGACCGGCTCGGATTCCGCGTCGTCGGCCGTCGGGAACGCATCGGCAGGATGTCTCACGGCCCGTGGGCGGGGCGATGGCGCGACACGATCCTCATCGAACGGCGCAGCCGCACGACTCCCGGCTGATGCGTTCCGGCGACACGGTCCGTCAGGCCGGGAAGTCCGGCTCCGAGGTCGCGAACTCGGCTCGGGCCGCCTCGAGCAGTTCGGGTTCGGTCAGCAGGTCGCCGCCGGCCGCGGCCAGCGCCTCGGCCATGTGCAGCATCCGCTCCTGCGCGGGTGCTTCACCAGCCGCCGCCGCCATCGCGTGCGAGTGCCCCGGGGTCCCCGGTTCGGCAATCTGCAGGTAGGGATGGATGGCCGGCAGCACCAGGCTGATGTTGCCGATGTCGGAGGATCCCGTACCGCCGCGCAGCACCGGCTCCTCGACCCACTCCCCCAGCCGCTGAAGATGAGCAGCCCAGCGGCTGGCGATCACGTGGTTGTTCTTGCGTTCGGCATACACCTCGCCGGCGGTGATCTCGTACGTCGTCCCGGTGGCCAGCGCGGCCGCCTCGATGATCGCCTTCACCCGGTCCAGCAATTCGCTCACCTCGGTGCTGCGCAGGGCGCGCACCATGAAGTTGGCGGCGGCCCGTTCGGGAACGATATTGGCGGCCTGGCCGCCGTCGGTGATGATGCCGTGGATCCGTGACGTCTCGGGGATGAACTGGCGCAGTGAATCGATCCCGTTGAAGAGCTGGATCACCGCCGCCAGCGCGCTCCGGCCCTGCGATGGCGATCCCGCCGCATGGGCGGCGATGCCGTGGAAGACGATGTCGATGTCAACACAGGCGGTCGCATGCCGCCAGGGCTGGGTCGAGACGCCCGGATGGAACATCAGGGCCGCGTCGACGTCGTCGAAGACGCCCTCCCGGAGCTCAATGATCTTGCCGCCCTTGCCCTCCTCGCCGGGAGTGCCGATACACCGGATGGTGCCGGCAAGATCATCTCCGAGCGCTTCCTTGAGCGCGATCGCCGCCCCCACTCCACCGGCGGCGATCAGGTTGTGACCGCAGCCATGCCCGACGCCGGGCAGCGCGTCGTACTCGCAGAGGAAGCTGATCACCGGCTTGTCCTCGCCGACGGAGCCCTGGAACGCCGTCGGCAGCCCGGCGATCCCGCGCTCGATGCTGAACCCATGGTCTTCCAGCAATTGACTGATCCGGGCCGCCGCCCGATGCTCATCCATCGACAGCTCCGGGTCGGCATGCAGGGCCATGGACAACTCGACCAGCTCCAGGCTGATCTTGGTCATCGATGCCGAGATAGCCTGGTGCAGGTCGGTGATCTTGATCTCTGGTGCGGCGAAACGAGTCATAGGGCTGTCATAGCACTGTCCGCTCAGGCAGCGCGCAGCAGCACCGGCGTCCGTGCGCCGGCCGCCTGGTAGATCTCCTCGAATCGGTCCAGGGTGGCGCCCAGGGCGTGCTGGGCGACGAGTCCCCGACTGTGCCGGCCCATCCGACGGCAGAGCTCGGGATCGGTGAGCAGGGTCGACAGCCGCATCGCGAGCTCTCCGACGTCACCCGGTGTGTAGAGCCAGCCGTTGTGACCGGAATGCACCAGGTGCGGCAGTGCCATCGCGTCGGCGGCGACCACCGGCCTGCCGGCCGACATCGCCTCCAGCGTCACCAGACTCTGCAATTCCGCGATGCCCGGCATGCAGAAGACCGTGGCCCGACCGTAGGCGTCCAGCAGTTCGGCGTCGCTGATCTTGCCACGGAAGGCGACGCGGTCCCAGACTCCATAATCGATGGCCTGCCGTTCCAGCGCCTGCCGCTGCTCACCGTCACCGACGATCTCCAGCCGGGCACCCATCTCGAGCGGCAGCCTGGCGTGGGCCTTGATCAACTCGTCGATCCGCTTCTCCGGGTCGAGCCGGCCGACGAACAAGATCGTCCGCTCGTCCGCTGCCCGACCGTTTGCGTGCTGGGCCGCCCGCCAGTAGCGGTCGGAGTCGATTCCGCAGGAGACCGGCTCGGCGTACAGCCCGGTCGCGTCGGTCAGCAGCTGGACCGCCCGGGCCGTCGGCGCGGTGATCAGATCGGCCGCTCCGTAGACCGAGGCGAGATCGCGCCAGGTCCACCGGCCGACGGAGGGCTTGACCCAGTCCGGGAAGGGCGCATAGCCGAGAACGTTCTCGGGCATGAAGTGATTCGTCGCGATGTAGGGGATCCCGGCCCTTTGCGAAGCCCTTGCCAGGCCTCGACCGATCAGCATGTGGCACTGGATGTGAACGACATCGGGCCGCACCTGGGCGATCAGTCGTTGGGCCTCGGGGGTCACCAGCCACGGCAGCGCGAACCGGAGGGTCTCGTACTTGCGATAGCTGAAGGACTTGATCCGGTGGACGACCACATCACCGTCGTATTCGATCGTCTGCGGGCCCGTGGAGGACGCGCACAACACATGCACCCGGTGTCCGCGTGCGGCCAGCCCGCGCGCCAGCCGCTGCGAGAAGTTGGCAGCTCCATTGACATCGGGCGGATAGGTGTCGGCACCGATCACGATCTTCATCGCCATTCCTTTCACCACGGACCTCTTCACCACGGACCTCTTCACCACAGACCTCTTCACCACGAGCTTTCGACGACCGCACGCTGATCGTCGTGCAACGAGCCGCCCTCGGGACGCGGGCGCTTGTGGACCGCGACCTCGGGATGGGTCTTGGCGAGCACGACGACACCGGTCGCAGCGATCACCCCGAAGGTGATCATGATCATCCCGGTGGTCGCCGTCAGCCCGGCGCCCTCACCCAGCACCACCAGTCCAACGACCACGGCGATCACCGGGTCGATCACGGTCAGGCTGGCCAGCACCACCTCGGCGGGACCGCTGGCGTACGCCTGCTGCACCAGCCAGCCGCCGGCCGCTCCGCTGAGGGCCATCAGCCCGACCAGGGCGAGCGTCTGCAGATCGAACAGCCGTCCGGCATCGGTGCCGACATGCTGCACCAGAGCGCGCATCAGGGCCGCGACCATGCCGACACCCAGAGCGCCGGCGACGGCGTTGACCAGACAGCGGGACCAGCCGTGGAGGTGATGGGCGAGCAATCCGCCCGCCGCCATCGCCGCGAGTACGACCACCTCGGCGACGACCAGCACACCCACCGGCACGACGTGGTCGGAGCTGACCTGCGATGCCGTCAGCCAGACGAACGCGCCGATTCCGGTCAGGCACAGCAGGATCGGCACGATCGTGGCTCGTGCCGGCCGGCGTCCGGCGAGCCGTGCGGCCAGCAGGACCGCGATGGGGACGCCGAGCACTCCGATCGGCTGAACCAGCGACACGGGCGCCAGCACCAGCGCGACGATATGAAGGCAGATGCCCAGGGTCGCCAGACCGACGCCGCCGAGCCAACCGGGCTGGGCCGGGAGTGCGATCAGCTCCCGCACCGTGAGCCGATGCCGGACGGTCCTCCGGACGGCCCGCTGCTGGTAGACCGCGGCCGCGGCGAAACAACTCGAGTCGATCACCGCCAGCGTGATCGCGATCGCGGTCGCCATGCCGTGTCCGATCATCGGCACTCCAGCTGGCATCGACTCGTGTGGCTGTGCATGGATCAACCGTGACATCCGGGCGGGTTGCTGGCGATGTGGTGAGCCACCTTGTGTCCTGTCGGGTTATCCGGAACAGACTCTGGGTGGACGGCTGCAGCGCGAAGATCCCACCCTGGTCTGATTGACAGCGCCAGTGAACCGCTCGGACAGGTCAGGCTCCTGACTTGCTGAGCCACTGCTCAGAACTGAGCGGGCACACAAGCCTGAATCGTTGCTCAGCGGGTTGATCGGGTCTGCCATGCTGAACCACCATGAATGCCCCGACCGATGCCGTGCAGGTGGGCGACGGCCTCCGCGTCGCGGTGGTCTGCGACTACAGCCTCGGCTATCTCGGCGGCGCCCAGACCGCGTTGCTGCAGGAGGCTGCCGCGCTCGCCGCCACCGGCGCCACGGTCCTGCTGCTGTCGCCGTCACCGGAAGAGGTCTGGGAACGGGTGCGGCCCGCCGCCGCGATCCAGCACGTACGGATCCGGTCCGGCTTCACGCTTCCCGCGCTCGGCCTCCCGATCGTGGTCAACAGCCGTCGATCGCGGACTCGGATCGCGCGCCTCCTGGCGGACCGGCGGATCCAGGTCGTCCACCTGCAATCCGAATTCGGGCTGGCGACCGCGGCCGCCGCCGCTGCGTCCGAGGCCGGGCTTCCGGTGGTCCACACCGTGCACACGTTCTTCTGGCAGGCGCCGCCGAGAGGTCAGCGGCTGTTGGCACCGGCGGTACGCCGCTTCCACCAGCTGATCACCGGCATGCCGCCGACCACCGCGGACCTTGCCGACCGACCGGCTGACAACGCGCTGCGGAATATGACGCTGACGATCGCCCGGCGGGCCGACCTGGTGCTGTCCGGATCAGCACACCAGGCCGAGCGGCTGCGGCGAGCGGGCCTCGACAACGTCGCCGTCCTGCCGAACACGGTCTCCCGCGTGCCCGCTGCCACCGTACTGACGTCGGTCGACGGTCCGCTCAAGATCATCTGGATCGGCCGGTGCGTTCCCGAGAAGCGCATCCTGGTCTTCGTCCGGGCAGTCGTCGCGGCTATCGACCAGCTCGGTCCGGGCGCGATCGAGGCCACCGTTGTCGGTGCCGGTCCACAGCTGGAAGACGCCATCGCAATTGCGGCCGGCCGGCCCGGGATCTCCTTCCTGGGCAGGCAGAACCATGATCACGTGGCCGAGCTGCTGACGGCTTCGCAACTGGCCGTGCTGACGTCGTACGGCTTCGACAACCAGCCGATGACAGTGGTCGAGGCGGTGATGGCGCTGCGCGGGGTGCTCTACTGCGACCCGGCCCTGCAGGAAGGTCTCGACGGCCCGGGGATCCTGGCGCCATCGGATGAGGCCGGGCTGGCCGCAACGCTGGTCGGGCTCGCCGCCGACCCGGCGCCGGTGATCGCCGCCTCGCGGGCGGCAGCGACCGTCCGGCAGGCCTTCAGTCCCGAGCACCATGCGGCCGAGTTGATCACGGCCTACCGGAAGTTGATCCCCCCAGCCGGCGGGCAAGGAATTCGTTGATCGCCGCCGCGGCAGGCTCGGCCCTTTCGTAGTGGATCAAGTGCCCGACATCGGCGAGCACCAGCAACCGGCTGTCGGTGAGCTCCCCGGCGAGCCGCTGCACGGCGGCGACCGGGACGATGTCGTCACGATCGCCTGCGATCAGCAGGGTGGGCACACTGATCCGTGCGGCGTACTCGCCGATGTCGTGCGACACGGATGCCTCGAAGGCTTCGACAACCACCCGGCGGTCGGCGAACGAGGAGAAGTAGCGGCGGTGTTGATCATGGATCCAGGACCTCAGAGCGGGATCGGCGGTGTGGGCCATGACCTCGCTGAGTGCACGGACGATCACCGGGTTGGTGAGCAATGCATTGCCGAGCGATTCCGGCAGCCGCGCACCAGCGCGGTAGTAGCCGAGTGCGATCGTCGAGAGCACCGCGCGGGGGCCGGCAAGTGCGGGAGCCGCGATCGGATTCATCAGCACCAGCGCATCCGGACACAGGCCGCCGGCCACCGCGGCGGCACCGATCACCGAGCCGAATGAGTGTCCGACGACGACCAACCGGTCGCCGGTCCGATGCAGTTGCCGGCAGAACGTGGTGAGCCAGGCCGCGTACGCGTCCACATCGTGCGGGCCGGAGTCGAAGGCGGCCGATACGCCGAAACCCGGCAGATCGGGCGTCACCACCCGGGCGTCGTCCAGTCCGACGACGATCGGCAGCAGCCCGTGATGGTCGCCCCGGAAGCCGTGCACCGCGACGACGGTGGTGGTCGCCGCCGGATCACCCCACACCCAGTAGTGGGCTCCGGACCCGTCCGCGGTCGCGACGGAAACGGGTCTCAGGTCGGGGTCGACCGGAAGCGTCATGACCCGACTCTAGAGGCGGAGCAGCAGTCACGAGCGGCAGCGGGAGCGGATCCGGCGAGGTTGACCGCCCCGGATACTCTCGAAGCACCATGAATGGGCAGCGACCATGACTTGGCGGCGACCAGACGCGGCCCCGCAGTCGTACCGGCCGTACGGCCCTGCGCGGGCGCCCGGTGTGCCGTTGCACCGCGGCGGACGGGACCGGATGAATCCGATCGCGGCGGGCCTGCTGGTGCTGGGCGTGCTCGGATTCATGTGGCTGCTGGAGTTCTACGACCAGGCGACCGGCAACTCGCTCGACCAATACGGTATCCATGCCCGAGAGGTCACCGGGCTGCCCGAGATCTTCAGCGCCCCGTTCCTGCACGGCAGCTTCGAGCACCTGCAGGGCAATTCGCTGCCGTTCCTGGTGCTTGGCTTCATCACCGCGCTGGGCGGCTTCGCCCGCTGGGTCAAGGCGTCGCTGATCTGCGTGATCTTCTCCGGGCTGGCCGCCTGGCTGCTGACGCCCGCGGGCACCATCGTGCTCGGTGCCAGTGGGCTCATCATGGGCTGGCTGACCTACGTCATCACCCGCGGGTTCTTCGACCGGCGACCGGGACGGATCATCCTGGGCGTTGCCGTGTTGTTCTTCTACGGCGGGCTGATCTGGGGTGTGTTCCCCGGCCAGGCCGGGATCTCCTGGCAGGCGCATCTGGGTGGCGCGGTCGGCGGCGTGGTCGCGGCCAGAGTGCTGCACGGCCGGCGCTGACAATCCCCGTCCGACAATTTCCTCCCCGACAATCACCCGCCGACCTCACAGCCCGCGGCGCGGTCTCGGTTCGTCGGCCGGTTCCAGGTCGGCACGGATGTCCGGCTCTGCGGGCCGGCCCGGATCGGTCCCCCGCCACCGGCCGATGATCTTCATCAGGTGGTAGATCAGCACAGCCGCGATACTGCCCAGTGCGATGCCGCCGATGGTCACCTGGCCCTCGTGGAAGGTGAGATCGGTGATGCCGATGATCAACGCGACTGCGGCGGTCAACTGGTTGGCCGGTCGGGAGAAGTCGACTCGGTTGTCGATCCAGATCTTGACGCCGATGATCCCGATCAGGCCGTAGAGGGCTGTCGTCACGCCACCGAGCACGCCGGCAGGGATGGTGTTGATCGCGGCGCCGATCTTGGGTGACATGCCGAGGATGATCGCCACCAGTGCGGCGACCCAATAGGCGGCGGTCGAGTAGACCTTGGTGGCCGCCATCACCCCGATGTTCTCGCCGTAGGTGGTGGTGCCCGAACCGCCGCCGGCACCGGCGAGCATGGTCGACAGACCGTCGGCCATCAACGCCCGCCCGGTCAGCCGGTTGACGCTCGGGTCGGTCATCTGGGCGACTCCGCGGACGTGTCCGACATTCTCGGCGACCAGGGCGAGCACGATCGGCAGGAACGCCGGCAGGATGCCCCACAACTCGGGATGGGAGAAAGGATTGGTCGGAGCGGTGAAGTCGGGCAGCCCGAGCCAGGCGGCCTTGGAGACCGCACTGAAGTCCACGTCGCCGCCGATCACCGCGGCGACGTAGCCGATCGCCACCCCGACGAAGATCGACAGCCGGCCCAGGAGGCCGCGGAACACCACAGCGGAGAGGATCACGGCCAGCAGCGTGATCACCGCGACCACCGGCTGCTTGACGAAGTTGCTCTTGGCGGTTCCCGCGAGGTTGAGTCCGATCAGCGCGACGATCGCGCCGGCGACGACCGGCGGCATCAGCACCTCCAGCCAGCGGGTGCCGGTGAGCTGGACGATCAGTCCGATGATCAGCAACAGCAGTCCGACCGCGATGATGCCGACCAGCACGCCGCTGCGGCCGTGCTCGGCGCTCAGGGCGGTGATCGGCGCTATGAAGGCGAAGGAGGATCCGAGATAGCTGGGCAGCCGGTTGGCGGTGATGATCAGGAAGATGATCGTGCCGATCCCGGAGAAGAACAGCGTCGTGCTCGGCGGGAACCCGGTCAGCACCGGCACCAGGAAAGTAGCGCCGAACATCGCCACGACGTGCTGGGCGCCGATGCCGATGGTGCGCGGCCAGCTCAGCCGCTCGTACGGCGCGACGATCTGGTCGGCCGGAACGGTCCGGCCGTCGCCCTTCAGGGTCCAGGTCAGCGGCATGGTGCCTCCGATTCGGTCACGGCGTCCGGTCGGGATGACCCGATCAGGACGGTCTGGAGTCCGGCAGTTGCCGGTGATCGTAGCGATTGCGGACCGCCGTGACTGCCGCGACGACCAGCAGCACCTCCGCGACCAGGTAACTGAGCATGATCAGGAAGTCCATCAGGTCCGGCATCGCCAGCACGTAGAACCGGTCCATCCCGAGCAGCGTGTCACTGACCACGAAGCACAGACCGCCGACGGTGCCCCACCGGTTCAGACCACTGGCCAGGATCGCCATGGCGACCAGGCTCGCTCCGTAGGCCATCACCGGGACAGCCAGCTCGCCCGCCGGTCGGATCAGCACCGCGACCAGGACGACCAGCAGGACGGCGTAGCCGGCGAGCGCGATCGGCTTGCGCAGCAGGCTCCTGGCCCGATACGGCCAGAAGGCACCGATGAAGAACCACTGGGCGACCAGGAACAAGCCGATCTTGACGATGAACCCGATCTCGCCCACGGTGTCACCGAGCCAGGAGAAGAGCAGTCCCCCGACCAGCAACCTGATCGTCCGGTTGATCGGCGGCCTGGCAGCGACCAGACAGCCGATCAGGAGCGGGAGCGCGAACGTACGGAAGACGTCGGCTGAGGCGTCCCAACCGAACGCCTCGGCCGCCAGGTCGAGCACCGAACACACCGCGAACGCCGCCGCCAGGACCCACAGCACCTGCCGGCGACCGGCGGCACGGGCGGCCGGACGGAGGCCGCCGGCGAGCTTCGGCGTGATCATGGTCGTCAGAGTACGGGTCACCGGGGACAAGTCGGGGTCGGCGCGAGGTGGATCGGGCCCGACCCGGGACGGATGGGAGGATGAAGCGCATGGCAAGCGTTGACCCCAGTGCCGGGCCCGATCAGCAGCCCGATCAGCAGCCCGGTTCAGGGCCGGTTCGTACGATGTCGGCTCTGGTGCTCTCCTACCGCGGGAAGTCGCCGACGATCGACCCGACCGCCTGGCTGGCGCCCAATGCGACGGTCATCGGCGACGCCACCCTCGAGGCGGACTCCTCGGTCTACTACGGCGCGGTGATCCGCGCCGACATGGCCGAGGTCCGGATCGGCACCGGCAGCAACCTCCAGGACAACGTCGTCGTGCACACAGACTTCGGCCGGCCCAGCCTGGTCGGCTCCGGCGTCAGCGTCGGGCACCTGGCAGTGATCCACGGCTGCACGATCGCCGACAACGTCCTGATCGGGATGGGGGCGACCGTGCTCAACGGCGCCCAGATCGGGACCGGGTCGCTGGTCGCCGCAGGCACCGTAGTCCTGGAGGGCACGGTTATCCCGCCGCGATCCCTGGTCGCCGGTGTGCCCGGCAAGGTGCGCCGCGAGCTCTCCGACGCCGAGGTCGACAAGGTCATCTCCAACGCCCAGGACTACCTGGACCTGACCGCGGTCCACAAGACGCTGTGACCGCGGCAGACGGGCAGCTGCCCCAGCGGAGCCGGATCGTGCAGGACGCGCTGCGGTCGGCGGGCGTGGATTCCGAGATCCGGGTGCTGCCGGACTCGGCGAAGACGGCCGCTCTGGCAGCCGCGGCACTGGACTGCGAGGTCGGTGCCATCGCCAACAGCCTGGTCTTCATGGCAGAAGACATGGACGGCCGGCAATCGCCGCTGCTGGTGATGACCAGCGGCCGGCACCGGGTCGACACCGATGCCCTGGCCGTACGCCTCGGGCTGGCCCGGATCATCCGGGCCGATCCGGAACAGGTCCGGGCCGCAACCGGTCAGGCGATCGGCGGTGTTGCTCCGGCCGGGCATCCGCGGCCGGTGCCGACGATCATCGACGTCAGTCTGAGCGACTACGACCCCTTGTGGGTTGCCGGCGGGACGCCCCACACCATCGTCCCGCTGAGCTACGCCCAGCTGATCACGATCACCGGCGGACGCGAGGAACCGGTCGGCGACTGAACCCCGGCCCGCAGGGCTAGCCGATCTTGCGGGCCAGTTCGGCCGCACGCTGGTGGCCCGCTCGCAGCTCCTCGGCGGCCCGGTCAGCCTCGCCGGCCATGCCCGGGACCACCCCGCTGAGCGTCCGGGAGACCTTGATCACCGAAACGTCCATGCCGAGCGCGTTGCCGAGGATGATCTGCAACGGGGGCACCGTGTGATCCCAGTCGGCGTTCGCGCTACCGGGATCGTAGATGCCGCCACGGCTGCTGATGATCACGGCCGGCTTGCCCGCCATCGGCTGGGCGTCGTTGTCGAACGGAGTCGTGACACCGGGAATGTGGATGTAGTCCAGCCACACCTTCAGCACCGAGGGCAGCGAGTAGTTGTACATCGGAGCGCCGATCACCACCGCGTCGACCGAGATCAACTCGTGGATGATCTGCTGCTGCAACGCCTCGGCGTCAGCCGGCGGCGTCGCACCCGGAGACCGGAGCCGGGCCGGCCAGTGCAAGGACGCGTCGGCCAGGTGCGGCAGCGGATCGGCGTGCAGGTCCCTGCGGATGATCACATGATCATCGCCGAGCCCGGTCCAGGTGTCGGCGAAGGTCGTGGTCACCGCCCGCGAGACCGAGCCGGTGGCATCGGCCGAGGAGTCCAGTTGCAGCAGCGTTGGCATATTCACAAGCTATCTCCCGGCTCCCGGTGGCAGGATCGGGGGATGAGCAACCCGGATCGCCATGATCTCGCGCTGGCCTTCGACCGGGCGGCTGCCGGCTATCAGTCCGGCAGACCGGAATACCCGGAGGCGCTGTTCTCGGAGCTGATCGGCGCCGCCGGGTTGCGGCCGGACGATCGGCTCCTGGAGATCGGCTGTGGACCGGGCAAGGCGACCGTGCCCCTGGCCGCCCGCGGCTTCCGGATCACCGCCCTCGAACCCGGCCCGGACCTCGCCGAGCAAGCCCGGACCAACCTCGCCGGGACGACGAGCGAGGTGCTCACCACCACCTTCGAGGACTGGCAGCCGGACCGCGACGACTACGCGCTCGTCTACGCTGCGACCGCCTGGCACTGGGTCGACCCGCAGGTCCGCTGGGCCAAAGTCGCCTCCATCCTCGCCGACGGCGGTCACCTGGCCGTCTTCGGCGCCGGGCATGCCTTTCCCGAAGGGTTCGACCCGTTCTTCACCCAGATCCAGCAGGTCTACAACGAGATCGGCGAAGGGCTCGAGGAGGGCTGGCCGCCGCCTCCTCCCGACCAGCTGCCCGATCCGTCGCCGGAGTACCGGGAGAACGGCTACGCCGTCGACACCGTACGGCGCTTCGTCTGGGGCCTGCGCTACGACGCGGATTCCTACCTCAGATTGCTGGACACCTTCTCCAACCACATCCTGATGCCGGCCGACAAGCGGGAGCACCTGTATGCCGGGGTGCGGCGGTTGCTGGCCGAGCGTCCCGACGGGTTGCTGACCCGGCACTGGGTGGCGACCCTGGTCGTCGCGCACCCCGAGTAGCCCCTTCCTCGTATCCCTTCCTCGCTTCGGGGTCGCGGACAGTGGTGTCGTCCCCGCTTCGGGTCCATGCGCTCGCTTCCTGGGCAACGGAAGCGGGCGCATCGCCGGGAAGCGGAGACGGTACGAACTGCAGCGAACTACGGGCCGAGAACCCTGTCCAGATGGGGATTGGCGAAAACCCGGTGCGGGTCGAGGCGGTCGCGTACGGCCAGGAAGTCGTCGAAGTGCCGATACTTCGGGCGCAGCTGATCAGCGGTGAGAGTGTGCAGCTTGCCCCAGTGCGGCCGCCCGTCATGATCGAGCATGATCTCCTCAACGGCGTCGAAGTAGGCCTGGGTGTCGCGATCGCGGTGATATCGGTGGACGGCGATGTAGCCGGACAGTCGATCATGAGCAGTAGACAGCCAGAGCTGGTCCGCGGCGGCGGAGCGGACCTCGACCGGGAACGAGATCCGCAGATCCCGGTCCTTGATCAACTGCCCGACAGCGCGGAGCGCGTCGGGCACAGCGGTCCGCGGGACTGCGTACTCCAGCTCCTTGAAGCGCACCGTCCGCCGCGTGGTGAAGACCCGGTGCGACACGTCGGTGAAGGACCGGTTGCCGGTGATCTTGTCGGCGGTCCGGTTGATCATGGGTGTAATCGCCGGCATCCCGGACTGGACCGCGCACAACGCCCGGTAGAGCTCATTGGACACCAGAGTGTCGTCGATGAACCGCTGTCCCCGCTTCAGCGGCGCAAGCCCGGCGTCGGACGGCAGCCTGGTATTCGTCTTGGTCAGGGCGGTCGTCGTGTGCGGGAACCAGTAGAACTCGAAGTGGTCGGCGGCATCACAGCGCTGCTCGAAGGCGTCCAGCACCGCGGCGAGTGGCTCCGGTCGTTCGGTGGCCGCCAGCGTGAAGGCCGGTACGCAGCGCAAGGTCACCGACACCAGCACACCGAGCGCTCCCAGCCCGACACGGACGGCGTCCAGCAGCTCCGGATTCTCCGTGGCCGAGATCGTGATCAACTCGCCCGTCCCGGTGATCAGCTGCACCGCGGCGACCTGGGTCGCCAGGCCGCCGAAGCGGCTGCCGGTGCCGTGCGTTCCGGTGGAGATCGCCCCGGCGATGGTCTGCCGGTCGATGTCGCCGAGATTCTCCATCGCCAGCCCGTAGTAGCCGATCAGCCGCGGAACCTCGGCCAGCCGGGTGCCGGCCCCGAGCGTGGCCAGACGGCGATCACGATCGACGCTCATCAGGCCGTGCAGCCGATCGGTCCGCAGCTGGACGCCCTCGGTCACGCCGATCGCCGTGAAGGAATGCCCGGCGCCGATCGGCTTGACAGTGCTGCCGCGTTCGGCCGCCTCCCGGACCAGATCCTGGATCTCCGAGGCATGGGAGGGCGCGAGAATCCGCTCCGGCGTCGCTAGCTCCGTACGCCCCCAGGTGCGCCACACCCCGTGTTGAGCGCCAGGCCTCCGCCCCATCCCGCCACCTCGCTCCAACCCGTGAGCAACGATGCCGGCCACCCTAATGGACGACGCGGGACATCGGCCGCCCGACGACCAACGACTCAGCGATCGACGACCAGGAACTGCCGGGAGTCGAGATTCTCCCGGACGATATCCAGGTGCCCGGCATGGCACGCAGTCTCGACGACGACGTGCAGGATGACGGCGGTGAGATCGGCGGGGGCATCCGGATACGGCTGCCACCGAGTAGGACTCGCCGCCGGCAGTCCGGAGATGATCTTGTCCGATCGGTCGCACTCGGCGCGATAGCCGGCGATGATCTCGGCCGCGGACAGCGGTTCCGGATCGTGGAAGCCCGACAGGCCGCGAGCGACCCCGGCGTCACCCGCCACTGCGCCCGCGAACCAGATCCGTTCGACATCGAGGGTGAGGTGCCGGATCATGGACAGCGGTGTCCATCCGGACGGCACATAGCTGCGCCGCAGCGCTTCCTCGTCCAGTCCCTCGACCGCTGCCAGTACGTGGCGCCGGGTCCAGCCGAGTTTGGCCAGCAGTTCCTGGTCGAGCGGCGTTCGGGTCACGGTGTCGTCCATCGGGGTCCTCCTCGGTGCGGTCACACCCTTGAACGAGGACGCCTCCGCAGATCGACAATCCGGGCCCGCGAATTAGTCTGCGATCACCGCCGGTGCTGGGCTAGCGTCGTCCTCCGTGTCCGTCTTCCTCAGCACCACCGTCATCGATGAGGCACCCGCCGACTTCGTTGCCCAGCACGGCCGGATCGAGACCGAATTCTCCTATCTCACCCAGGACTCCGGGAATGTCTCCTGGATCGTCGACGCCCCCGAGGGTCACCTGTTCGTCAAGACCGCCGGGACCGATGGTCCGCCACGCGGCGCGACCACGCCCTATTTCGACCGTGCCGGCCGCGTGGGGCTGCTGCGCAACGCAGTTGAGCTGGCCAAGTCCTGTGATCATCCAGCCCTGCCCACGTTGCTGAACGTCATCGAGAGCGCCGACGGTCCGATGCTCGTCTACGAAGCGGTTCCGGGCGAGCTGATCGGAATCGTCACGCCCGGCGCCTCCGCCGCCGAACGGCGTGCCGATCCGGCATCGGCCTACCAGCGTTTCGCCCATCTGCCGGCCGAAGATCAACTCGGTGTCTTCGACACGCTGATCGACCTGCATCGCGCCCTGGCCGCCGTCGGCTGGGTGGCCGGCGATCTGTACGACGGCTGCCTGATCGTCGACTTCGCCACCATGAGGCTGCGCGTTGTCGATCTTGACTCGTACCGGCGTGGACCGAGTCGCAACGACATGGGACGGATGTTCGGGTCGACCCGCTTCATGGCGCCCGAGGAATTCGAGCGCGGTGCACCGCTGGACGAACGGACGACGGTCTTCACTCTCGGACGGCTGGTCTGCCACTTCGGCACCCGGCTGACCGAGGATCCGGGCCGGTTCTGCGGGCCGACCGCGCTGTGGGAGGTCGTCGACCGCGCGATCCGGCCCGAACCGCAGGACCGGTATCCCAGCGTTGCCGACTTCACCGCCGCCTGGCGATCGGCGCGCTCCTGGTCAGCCCCTCAGAGGAAGACCCGGCCCTCGCCGCGGTAGCTCGGCAGCCGATCGCTGATCACCAGCTCGTCGGCCCCGTCGAGCAGCACCAGCTCTGCCACGTGCTCGCTCAGCTCGCCGGCCTTGGTATGCCGGAACCAGACCCGGTCCCCGATCCTGAGATCGGAGGCATTCCTGCCCTGTAAGGGAGTCTGGACCTCCCCTGCCGCCTCAGTGCCGAGGTACTCGAGCCCGGTCGGCCAGACCGGTTTGGGCAGCCGATCCGGTGCGGGTGGCCCGGACGCGATCCAGCCGCCACCCAGCACAGTGGCGATGTCGGGCCGCGGCCGGCGGACCACCGGCAGTGCGAACGCGACCGCGGGTGCCGGCGTGAAGGCCCGGTAGTGGTCGAAGAGATGCGGCCCGAACAGCCCGCTCCCGGCTGCGATCTCGGTCACCGAGGAATCCGACCGGGTGGTCTCGATCGACCCGGTGCCGCCGCCGTTGACGAAGGCAAGGTCATCCGCACCCGCCTGCTCGAGCAGTGACCGGACCGCGGAGACCGTACGGGCCCGGCGCTCGGCCAACTCCGCGGCCGATCTGCGCTGCATCGCCCGGACTACCGCCGATCTGGCCGGATTGCCGGGCACGATGTCACCGACGCCGGCGATCTGGGCCTCGTACGCCATCAACCCGGTCAGCCGGAATCCCTTACGGGAGAGGACCTGGCGAGCCAACGCGATGACGTCCTCGGGATGATGCAGCGGCGAGCGATAGACGCCGAGGTGCTGCCCGGCGACGTCCAGCGAGGCATCCAACTCGATCGCGACCTTGATCGCCGGACGCCGATCGGGCGCGGCGACAGTATCGATCAGGTCGAGCTGCGCCGGATCGTCGATCATGATCGTTATCCGGTCGACGGCATGATCATCGCCGACAAGATCACCGATCGCAGATCGGTCGGTCGTCGGATAGCCGACGACAAGATCATCGATGCTCGAGGACAACCAGACGGCCTCGGCGAGGGTGTAGGCGAGCACGCCGTGGACCCCGTCCACGCGTAACGCGGCCTCGATCAGACCCCGGACCCGCAGCGACTTGCTGGCGATCCGGATCGGCCGTCCGGACGCGCGGCTGATCATGGTGTGCAGGTTCTGGCGGAGGGCGCCGAGGTGGCCGGCGGCCAGTGGCGGATCGAGGTCGGCGGTCGCGGTGTCGATTCCTGTCCAGTACCGGGCGGGATCGTCCCAGGGTCGTTGATCATCGTGTCGGGCGAGATCGACCATCAGGCCACCTTCCGGACCGGCAGCAGCGCCAGCGCGCCGCACGCCGCGAAAACGACGACGAAACCGAAGAGCAGCCAGAAGCCGCCGGCCAGCACCACCAGACCGGCACCGGCCAGCGGCGCGAAGGCCTGCGGGATGGCGTACGCGATGTTCATGATGCCGAGGTCCTTCCCCCGATGTGCGGCGTCCGGCAGCACCTGGGTGGCGAGTGCCTGGTCGACGGCCAGGAAGGCGCCGAAGCCGACACCGCACAGGATCGCGGCGATGATCACCGTCGGCCGACCTGGGGCGATGATCAGGATCAGCCCGGCGGCCGACTGCAGGACGGCGGTGATGATCACGTACCGCTTGCGCCGGCCGGCCCGGTCGGAGAGCCGCCCCACCACCAGCGACGCGATCGCCGAACAGACCGAGTAGATCGCGATCACCACGACCAGCATCGTCTGCGCCGGACCGGATCGCATGCCCAGGCCGAATTCCAGGAAGTACAGCAGCAGCGTCGTGGTCAGCGCATTGGCGGTGTTGACCAGCACCCGGCTGCCCAGCGTCCACCCGAAATCGGGATACCGCCGGGGCGAGATCCAGAAGCCCTGGACGAAGGACCGTACCGTCACCGGCGGACGGGCCGCGGCGGCCAACACCTCGTCCGGCATCCGCACGACGAAGCCGACCGCGGCGACCAGCAGCACCACCGCGACCGCCAGGTAGCCGGTGCTCCTGGACAGTCCGAGTGCGACCACGACGGCGACGCCGAGCAGCACCCCGACCGGCTGCGGCGCGGCCATCCATCCGGAGACCGTCGCCCGCTGGCCGACCGGGACCTGGTCGGAGATCACGGCGGTGAGCGAGGCGGTCAACACGCAGAAGCCGACCAGTGCGAGCGGCCAGAAGACGGCGACCCCGCCGATCGCCTGTTGGCGGCCGAGCAGCACCAGCGCAACCGCGAAGATCAGCGCCCCGGCGACGATCCAGGGACGTCGGCGACCCCATCGCGAGGTGGTCCGGTCCGACAGCGCGCCGGTGAGCGGGTAGGCGATCGCCGCACACGCGCCGGCGATTCCCGACACAACGCCGAAGGCGACCACATTGCGGACCCAGGCATCCGGGTCGAGGTGCAAGACGTCGGTGACCTGCGCCGGCAGCAGCAGCTGGATCGGCGTCAGCTGGGCGATCCAGACCCCGAACCACGTCATGGCGAACAGCGCGATCCAGCGTCCGCCCACCCGGTCGGTGGTCGCCGCCGGTACGGACGCGGTCGAGATCCGCGCATCTGACATCGTCAGAAGATCCTGGCACCTCGCGGGTCGAAAGCGTACGGATCCGGGCGATCAGATCGCGGCATCATGGGGAGATGCTCATCGAGATCTATGCGGATGTGGTCGACGTCTGGGCCTATATCGCCCGGCGGAGGCTTGAACGCGCTCTGGAGACGATCACCGCGGCGGACCTGCCGGCCGTACGGCCGACCGTGGTCTGGAGACCCTTCCTGATCGACCCGACCGCGCCCAGTCCTTCGGAGGAGCTGGTGCCCGGGGATGAGCTGATGGACAGTGTCCTGCAGCAGTCCGCGCCCGGCGTCGGTGCGGCGATCCGACGCCTGGAGGCCGGGCAGGCTGCGCGGGACGAGGGACTCGAACTGCCCGACCCGCGCTGGCGGCCGAGCAGCTGGGCCGCGCACCGGCTGATCGCGGCCGCACTCGAACACGGGCCGCAGACGCAGGACGAGGTGGTCGAGGAGATCCTCAACGCCCATTTCGTGGCCGGGCGCGACATCAACGGACTGGATCTTCTCGCGCCGCTGGCCGAGCAGTACCGGCTGCCGGCTCCCGTACGGCTCGAGCGCGAAGGCTCAGGCCCGGCGTCGGCACTCGCCTACCTGCAGCCAGGCTTCCCGCCTGACGACCTGCTGGAGCGGGCCACCCGGGAGGCGCAACTCTTCGGACAGGCGATCGGGGTGACCGAGTCGCCGACCTTCGTCATCGATCAGACGATCGTCGAGGTCGGTGCCGTGTCAGCAACAGTGTTGGCAGCGCGGATCGCCGAATTCGCCGGACGGCCGGTCAGTCCAGTACCCGAGGAGGTACGTCGGGTGCGCGCGGCTCGATCGTTGCTCGAGGCCAGGAATCCGCGGGGCTCGCTCTATCTGCTGGCTCCGCTACGCCCCGAATACGACGGCGACCGTGGTTTCGAGACACTTACCGCACGGGCCCTGGCGGCCTCAGCCAGTCTCGAGCCGGCGCGGACGAAACTCGCCGAGCTGCTCGAGCGCTGGCCCGATGACGCCTATCTGCAGTTGCTGATGGGCAAGACGCTGAAGCGTCTCGGGCACCCGGATGCGGACAAGCACCTGTCGCTGGCGACCGCGATGGACCCGGAGTACCTGGACTTCTGAGCGTTACGGAGACGTCGTGCCGGACGCTTTGTTAGGTGGGTTGCGTAACGGGTAACCCTCACAGCGATTCGAGAGTCGGGCGACGGCCCGCCGCGAAAGGAGTCGTTGTGATCATTCTCGGCATCATCTTGTTGATCCTGGGATTCGTGTTCAGCATTTCGATCCTGTGGACGATCGGGATCATCCTGATCGTCATCGGGGCGATCCTGTGGATCCTTGGCGCCGCAGGGCGCCAGATCGGACCACGAAAGTTCTATTTCTAGTGTCGTGGGTCAGCACCTTGCCGGGTTGAGAAGTGGCCCGGAACCGCTGTGAGCCGTCGAGCCCGCGGACCTGGACGATGTCCGGGTCCGCGGGCTCGACTGGCTTCCCCCTGATTCACACCGACAACCTGATTCACACCGACAACCTGATTGACACCGCCAATGCTTCGGACGAGGCAGGGCGACATCCGGATCAGGAAGTCGCCGCCGGTAGGCGCGGGATGGTATGAAAGACGGCGCAAGCGCGTAACGTCTGATCGCGTTCGCGTTCACGCACCGTTTCTTCACCGCGGAATGCGCGACCTCACCTCGAAAGGGCGCACGGCATGCAGATCGCTGTTACCGGATCGATCGCGACCGACCACCTGATGCAATTCCCCGGCCGGTTCACCGACAGCCTCGTCGACGGCAAGATGGAGACGGTCTCGCTGTCCTTCCTGGCTGATCAGCTCGACATCCACCGTGGCGGCGTCGCTGCCAACATCAGCTTCACTCTCGGCTGCCTCGGGATGTCACCCATCCTGGCCGGTGCCGTCGGTGCCGATTTCGACATCGACTACCGGCCGTGGCTGGAGGAGCACGGGGTCGACACCAAGTCGGTGTACGTGTCGAGCACCCACCACACGGCGCGCTTCGTCTGCACCACCGACCGGGCACAGAACCAGATCGCAACCTTCTACGCGGGGGCGATGCAGGAGTCGGGCAAGATCGAGTTGAAGCCGATCGAGGACCGCCTCGGCCAGCTCGACCTGGTCGTGATCGCCGCCAGCGATCCGGACGCGATGATCACTTACACCGCCGAATGCGTTCGCAACGGCTACCCTTTCGCCGCCGACGTCTCCCAGCAGCTGGCGATCATGGACGGCGACGGAATCCGCAAACTCGTCTCCGGGGCGAAATACCTCTTCACCAATCAGTACGAGTCCGAGCTGCTGATGCAGAAGACGGGTTGGTCCAAGAACGAGGTCCTCGGCGAGGTGGGCCTGTGGATCATCACCCAGGGAGCCCAGGGCGTCTCGATCGAGTCGACGGACGGCTCCGCCCTGACCGTCGGCTCGGTTCCGGTCGATCAGGTCGTCGATCCGACCGGCGGTGGCGATGCCTTCCGCGCCGGCTTCCTGTGGGGCCTTGACCAGCAGTTCCCGCTCGAGCGTGCCGCGCAGGTGGGTTGTGCGACCGCCGCCCTTGCGCTGCAGACGGTCGGTCCGCAGGACTTCACCCTGGACCGGCACGCATTCGTCACCCGGATCGGTGAGGTGTACGGGGAGCAGGCCGCGCTCGATGTCCGGCGCTGCCTTCTCACCGACTGAGGATGACCTCGTCGGGTGCCCCGACCCGATGCGCGAGATGATCATGGAAGCGACCCAGGGCGCGCTGCGTCATTGGAATCTCGAGCCGGTGACGGGTGTGGAACGGGCGACCAGCGGCGTGATGAACCAGACCTATCTGGTCTCGACCGCACAGCGGCGGCTGGTGCTCAGGCGACATCGACGGTCGGTACGCGACGAGGTGGAATTCGAGCATGCCGTGATCGCCCATGCCCGGGCACGCGGAATCCCTGCCCCGGCGGCGATCAGTACTCCGGACGGCGAGGCGATCGTCGATCATGATGGGGCCTTCCATTCGCTGTTCGCCTTCGCCCGTGGCCAGCAGGTATCTCGCGGCGAATTGACGGCGCCACACGCCCGCTCGATGGGCGAGATGCTGGCACGTCTGGATCTCGCACTGGCTGACTTTCCGGTGCCACCGCGGGCGGCCCGCGAACACCCCGCTGATCTTGCTCCGGTGGCCGTCGCGGTCGATCACCTGCTACAACGGATCGGCCGGCGCAGTGAGCAGTCCGAACGGGACCGCTGGGCTGCGGATCTGCTGCGTACGAAGGCCGCCTGGCTGCAGGCCGCCACGCCACCGATCTGGCGCGACCCACCGGGCGACGAGTTGCAACTGGTCCACGGCGACTATCAGGAGTCGAATCTGTTCTTCGACCCGTACCGGACGGTGGTCGACGTGATCGACTGGGACAAGGCCGATGTAGGCTGGCCGCCGGCCGAGATCGTACGGACCTTGGACCTCGCGCTGCGGCTGGATCCCGAGCTCTGCGCCCCATTCATCGACGGCTACCGCACGGTGCGCCCGGTCTCGATCGCCGATCTTGATCAGGCGGCCGGCAACTGGAACTACAACCGGATCCATGATCACTGGGTCCTGGAGGGCATCTACCTCCGGGACGACGACCGGCTGCGGATTTTCCTCGAGCCGGGGCCTTTCGTTCCGTTCGCCGATAAGTGGGCCCGGCTCCGGCCACTGCTCGACTGAGCGCGCCCTCAGACGCCGCCGGTCAGCGCCCAATCCGGCCGCCCCCGGCTACGGCGCAGGGCGGCGACGATCAGAATCGTGACCAGGGCGGCGCCGTAACCGATGGTCTGCAGGACAGCGTCGTGGTCGTGGAGATAGCCGAAATAGGCCGCGGGCCACAGCGTCAGCCATTCGAAGCGTCGTGCTAGCACCACCAGGACCATGAACGGCAGCAGATACCAGGGGTAGGCCGGTGTCGCGACCAGAAACGCAGCTCCGTACAACCAACAGCAGGTGACCAGCACCGGATCGCGACGCGATCGGACCATCGCCACCACCGCGCAGGCGGCAGCGATCATCAGGGCCACCGGAAGCCGGGCACGGTCCGGCAACAGGATCAACAGCGCGAACCGCCGTCGGCCGTCCTCGAAACCCTCCTCGTTGAGATAGCCGGGTAGATAACCCAGGACCAGCCCACCGACCGCGAGCAGGTGCGGGAGATAGCCCGCGGCGAGCGTGACGACCGAGGTCGTCGCGGTGCGAAGCGGTTGTCGGCGGACGAAGACCGGCAGCAACAGCATCGGAACCAGCTTCACTCCTCCCGCGAGGCCGAGCATGATGCCGGCCAGCCGATGCCTGCCGCCGATCAATGCCCACCCCATGATCACCAGCAGCAGCGCCGCCAAGACATCGACGTGAGCGCCGTTGGCCGCCTCGACCATGGTTGCCGGACAGGCACCGTACGCCAACGACCAACCCGGCTGCGAACCGGTCGCCGACAGCACCCTGCCGATCATGACGGTAGTGATCACCACGGCGACAGCGGAGCCGAGCTGCAACCCCAGGACACCCGCCCGCCACGGTGTCACGGCGGCGACCAGCGTGAACCAGAGCTCGGCGATCGGTGGGTAGATCGTGTGCACCCACGGCCGGTTGATCAACGGCACCGAGGATCCGGGCGGAAACAGCAACGGGTCGCGCAGCCGTGCCAACGCCGGACTCAAGGGCGGGTAGCGATACGGGTCGATCCCGGCCAGTTGCACCCGACCGTCCCAGACGTAGCGGTAGGAGTCGTCGCTGAGCAGCGGACGCGCCAACAGGCCCGGGATCTGGGCCAAGGCGACGATCGCCACGACGACCGGTGGTCGGAGAGCGGGAATCGCGCAGCGGCACCACACACCCAACGCGCCGAAGAGCAGAACGGCGACGAGGACCCCAAGTCGGGCGTGATCAAGCTGCCGCAACGGAATGATCGCCAGCTCGCTGCCGAGGATGATCAGGACCGACACCAGGATCCGGGCCGACGGCAGGGGCCGCACGGCACGCGTGTGGCCATGTGCGTCGACGGCGGCAGAAGTCATGGACCCTACGCTCTCGTGGTGATCACCGGATTCCCCAGCCCGCCAGGGAATCCGTAGCCGGTCGGTAATCGCGTCGACACTGGCCCGACCCGGCTGCGCTGCCTAGGCTCGTGATCATGGTGCGATGGCCGCTGCAATCGATCCGGCGCCGGATCCCGACGCCCGCGAGCGTGACGGGCGCCGTGCAGTCACCGGCCGTCGTCACCCGCCTGGGACTGTTTCTCGGACCGGCCTTCGGGGTCTGCTTCCTCACCGGCCTGATCAGCCACAACGCCCAGTCCCCGACCGGTGTGCTGCTGCGACCGTGGCCGGTGTGGGGGTATCGCCTCACCCAGGGCATCCACGTCGCCACCGGCATCGCGTGCCTACCGTTGTTGCTGGCCAAGATATTCGCCGCCTATCCGCGGATCCTGGACCGGCCCGACGGCCCGGCGCGCGGGCCATCAGTGATCATCCGCTTCGCCGCCGGCCGACTGCTGATCGGCATCCTGACCGCAGCCGGCATCGTGCAGGTCGCAACCGGACTCTTCAACATCTTCCAGTGGTACGTCTTCACATTCGACTTCGTACCCGTTCACTACGCGGTCGCCTGGGTAGCCATGGGCGCGATCCTGATCCACGTCGCGACCAAGCTGCCGACGATCATCGAGACGCTCCGCCGGCGTCGCCGGACCGGGCAGCGGCACTCACCCGGTGCGCGCCGTGGCTTCATCGGCGGCGTCCTGGGCGTTGCCGGCGGGCTGACGATCTTCAGCATCGGCCAGACGATCGGGCCGTTGAACGGGCTGGCGCTGCTCTCGCCCCGCCGGCCGAGATCGGTCAATCTGCAAGGGGTTCCGATCAACCGGACGGCCGCACAAGCCGGAGTTGTCGACCGCATCGACAGCTGGAGCCTGACCATCACCGGGCCCAGCGGCGAGCACACGCTGCACAGGGACACGTTGACCGCAATGCCCCAGGCCACGGTCCGGCTGCCGATCGCTTGCGTCGAGGGCTGGAGCGTCAGCGCCGAGTGGTCGGGCGTCCGGATCAAGGATCTGGTCGATCTCGTCGGTGGTGCCGGTCGCGATCTTCGGGTGCAGTCGATGGAACGCGGCTCGCGGTATGCCCGGACCCGGTTGCCGGCCGACTTCGTTGCCGACCCGCGCAGCATCCTGGCGATCAGGATCAACGGCGAGGTGCTGGCTCTCGACCACGGCTATCCGGCCCGGATCATCGCCCCCGATCGGCCCGGTGCCCTGCAGACCAAGTGGGTCGAGCGCTTGGAGGTGCTGTGACCGAGCGGATCGTCCGGTGGTCGCTGGCCGTTCTCGGCGGCTGCGGGATGGCGTACGGCCTGGTCCTGGTGCTGACCAGGGTGAGTCCTGCGGACTGGTTCCGGCTGGCGCGGTGGGGTCTGGCAGCCTGGATGATCAACGATCTGGTGCTGATGCCGCTCGCACTGCTGCTCGGCCTGACGGTCCTGCGACGGGTGCCGCCGCGGCGTCGGATGCCGTTGCGCATCGGGCTGCTCGGGCTGGCCAGCCTGGTGATCATGACAGCGATAGCAGTCGGCGCGCGGGCCCACCAGAAGAACCCGACTGCCGAGGTCACTGCCCCGCTGCCGGCACTGTTGATCACCGGAGGCGTCCTGGTCCTGGTGATCCTGGTCGCCGAGCTTGTGGCCGGGCTACAGCGTCCGGAGCGCGACGAAGGTCCGGCCGCCGGCTGACCATCGTTCGTTCACCATCAGATTCAGCCGCCGCGCCCGCTCCCCCAGAGCATCGGCGCCGATCTGCGCCCAGCGGACATAGCCTGAGACCGATCCGGCGGTCAGCAATACCCGGTGGGTCCGATCGACAGCGGGCTCGGGATCGGTCTCGCAGATGATCAATCCGCCTGCCGTGACCAGGGACATGCAGCGACGCAACAACCCGTCGGCGTCACCGCCGAGGCCGAGGTTGCTGTCCATCAGCAGTACGGTCCCCCAACGCCCCTCACCGGGGAGCGGGCCGGTGACATCCCGTCGCAGCGCGGGGGCGCCACGCCGCAGACTCGCCTCCACCGCGGCAGCCGAGAGATCGACCCCCAGCGCCGAGCGGCCGGATTCGGTGAGTGCGGCCACCATTCGGCCCGGGCCACAGCCGAGATCAAGTACCGGAGCCTGACAGCGCGCCACCACCAAACGGTCGACGGCGTCCGCAGGACGCCGCCAGAGATCGGCCGAGACTCTGAGCGGGTCGACTCCGACGTCGGTCGCCGCCCGCAGCGGGAGGCCGCCATAGGCATGGTCGAAGATCATCCGGAGGTCCTCGGCCGGGCCGAGCCCGGTCGGATTCCCGGCGGTGATCATCCGATGGGTACAGGAGAAAGCCAGATCCGGATACTGATCCGCCAGCGCGGCTGCGTCGCCGGGAGTGTCGACGTCGCGCAGCGGAGGCAGCAGCTTGACCGTGTAGCCGAGATCCAGCAACCGCGCCAGCTGTGCGGCCCCGGTCCGATCGGTGGACATCGGCACCGCCGCGAACACCTCGGCCGCAGGCCCGCGGCGCAGGCCGATCGTCCAGTAGCCGCCGTCCTCGGTCAGTCCGATGACGGCGTCCGCGCCGTCCCAGGACGTCTGCAACAACTGCCGGGTCACCTGCGGTGTGTCCATGGCGATCACCATGATCGGCCCCGGACTGTCTGCCAACGCCCGATCCAGGGCCCGGCCGAGGCGATCACCGAGCCCGCCGCTGCCCTGGTCGATCACCTCGAACCCGGCTCCCCGTCCTGCCGGATTCCCTTCCCAGGCGAGGATCCGACGGCGTACGGGCGTATGTCGTACGGCCTCGAGAGTGTCATCCAGTGCGGCCGCAGCCAGCCGGGACGCCTGACCGGGCGTGAACACCGACTGCAGCCGGGTCTTGACCCGACCGGGTACCGGCTCCTTGGCCATGACGATGATCGTTTCCGCGCGGTCGGCAGCTGCCTCGGCATGACCGTCTTCGGATGGCGACTCGAGGACAAGAGCGGGCAGCTTCTCGGCAGCCGTCATCGCGAGGCCAGCACCCCGCGCAGATCACGGACTGCCCGCAGCACCCCGATCGGCGTACCGCTGACCTTGGATCGTCCGACCCGTGGGTGGTAGTCGACCTCGAGCTGCCCGATCCGCCATCCAGCCGCTGCCGCCGCGACGACGGTCTCGGCCGGATAGCCGCTGCGCCGGTCTCGCAGGCCGAGGGCCAGCAGTGATTCCCGGCGTGCGACCCGCATCGGACCAAGATCACGAATCCGGAGTCCGGTCCGCGCCGACAGCTCCCGGGCCAGCTCGGCATTGGCCAACCGCAGCCACCACGGCCAGGCGCCACGACCGACCGGACGCCGGACGCCGATCGCGAGATCGACCGTGTCGTCTCCGACCAGATCGACGAGCCGTGGCAGTTGCGCGCCGTCGAGGCTGCCGTCGGCGTCCATCACGACGACGATGTCTGCCTCTGATGCGATCAGGCCGGCGTGGCAGGCGGCTCCGTAGCCGCGCTGCGGACAGTCGACAACAGCCGCGTCCAGGCGGCGTGCGACCTGGGCGCTGCCGTCAGCGGAGCCGTTGTCGATCACCAGAACGCCGTAGCCCGCCGGGATCGCCCCGATCACCGCCGGAAGTGCGGCGGCCTCATTCAGGCAGGGCAGGATGACCTGGACCGATTCCATGGTCGAAAACCTAGACAGCCAGCAGGTGGCAGACCATGATCAAACGCTTTCGGTTCGCTTACGCCCGATGCGGGACAGCGCCGGATCGGGGTCGATCCGGGGCGAGGACTCGTACGCTGGCGGGGTGAGTGCCCAGGTATTGATCGTCGAGGACGACCAGATGCTCGCCGACGTGCTGGCCAGCTATCTGACCAGGGCCGGTCACCGGGTGACGCTCGCCCGGGACGGGTCGGAGGCGGTGACGGTCTGGCAGCGGACCGTTCCCGATGTCGTGCTGCTGGACGTGATGTTGCCGACGCTCTCCGGACTGGAGGTGCTGCGCCGCCGCCGCGCCGCGGGCGACCGCGCGGCCGTGATCATCATCTCCGCTCGGGGTGACGAGCCCGACCGGCTGGTCGGCCTCGAGGTCGGTGCCGACGATTACGTAGTCAAACCGCTGAGCCCGCGGGAGATCGTGCTGCGTACCGAAGCGCTGCTGCGGCGGGCCGAACAACTCACTGGGAGCCGGCTGCGCGATCGGGCGATCGTCCTGGGCGACACCGAGATCGACCTCGCGGCCCGCACCGCATCGAAGCGCGGAGAGCCGCTCGGGCTGACCAGCAGGGAATTCGATCTGCTGGCCTTTCTGGCCGGCCATCCCGGTGAGACCTTCAGCAAGTCGGCCCTGCTGAATCGTGTCTGGGGCTGGGATTTCGGTGACAACTCCACGGTCACGGTGCACGTGCGACGGTTGCGCCAGAAGATCGAGGCCGACGCCTCCGATCCCCGGCTGGTGCTGACGGTCGGCCGGGAGGGCTATCGCGCGGCGCGGGAGGACGAGTTGGCATGAGCCAGATGCTGCATGACCGCCTGATCATCACCGGGATCACCGTCCTGACCTGTCTGGTCGTGGCCGGAGTCGCCTGGGCGTTACTGCGTCTGGTCCGGAAGGCATCGATCCGTTACCAGGTGATCATCGCCGTGTTCGCTCCGGTGCTGGCGGTCGCCGGAACCGTGGTGATCAACGTCCGCTACATGTTCTTGTCGGCCCATGACAGCGGGGTGATCATTCTCGCGCTGATCGTCTCGCTGGTGCTGGCTGCGGCGCTCGGACTCCTGGTGGCCCGACGGATCGTGGTGGGTGCGACGCATGTCGGCGCCGGTATCACCGATCTGGCACCCGGCACCCCGCGTCGGCCCGCGGCCGCCGGGGACACGGCGCTGCCCGCCGAGCTGGCCGGAGTGATGGCCGAGCTCGACAGCACCCGGATCCGGTTGGCCGAGGCACGGGAACGAGCTCAGGCCGCGCAGTACGCGCGCCAGCAGCTGGTCCGCCATCTGTCGCACGATCTGCGGACACCGTTGTCCGGGCTGCGCGCCATGGCCGAGGCGTTGGAGGACGGCATGGTGACCGATGTCGGGTTGGCGATGCGGCAGATCCGCGCCACCGTCGGACGGATGGATTCCTTGGTGGGCGACCTTTTCGAGCTGTCCCGGGTCCAGGGCGGACCACCCGACCGGGAACACAAGCTGCTGTCGGTCAGGGAGTTGATCATCGACCTGGTCGACGAGGTGGAGACCGTCGCCGAGCGAGAGAGCGTGACATTGCGGGTCGACGTACCGCAGGACGACCGGCTGGCGATCAGTGGTGACGCGGACGACCTGGTCCGGGCGCTCGGCAATCTGGTCACCAACGCCGTACGGCACACCGGGCCGGGCGGCATGGTCGCCATCACCGCGGGCCGCGGTCCCGGCGGCGACGTCGGAGTCGCGGTGGCGGACGGCTGCGGCGGGATTCCGGAACCGGATCTGTCCCGGGTCTTCGACGCCGGCTGGCGCGGAGACCAGTCCCGGACCGGCGCCGACGGTGCCGGACTGGGACTGGCGATTGCTCGCGGCGTGGTCGAATCCCATCAGGGTCGGATCGCCGTCCGGAACACCGACGACGGATGCCGCTTCGATGTCGAGTTGCCCGCATCGGGGAGATCGGCCGGATGAAGGTCATGATCACCGGCGGCGCCGGATTCATCGGCCGCGCCGTCGTGAGCCGTCTGCAGCACCTCGGACACCAGCCCGTGATCTACGATCGAACCGTCGACTTGCGCGACGACATCGTGGATCTGTCGCGGCTGGGTGCGGCGCTGCGCGGCTGTGACATGATCATCCATCTGGCGGCCAAGGTGGGACTCGGCGTCGATCTGTCCGATCTCGACGGATACGCCCGCGACAATGATCTTGGTACCGCGGTCGTATTGCGGGCAGCTGCCGAGGGATCGGTCGGACGGATCGTGCTCGCCTCCTCGATGGTGGTCTACGGGGAGGGCCGGGCCGGTTGTCCGCAGCACGGGTTGGTACCGGTGCCGCCGCGTACCGAACAGGATCTGGCCGCCGGACGATTCGAGGCCCGCTGCCCGGAGTGCGGCTCGGATCTCGATCCGCAGCTGGTCGACGAGGACAGTCCTGCCGATCCACGCAATGTCTACGCCGCTACCAAGGTGCACCTGGAGCAGCTGTCCTCGATCTGGGCCAGGGAGACCGGCGGATCGGCGCTGGCATTGCGCTACCACAATGTCTACGGTCCAGGATTGCCGCGCGATACCCCGTACGCCGGTGTTGCCGCGATCTTCCGCTCGGCCCTGGCCGCGGGGCGCGCTCCGACGGTGTTCGAGGACGGACGTCAGCGGCGGGACTTCATCCACGTCGACGACGTCGCCGCAGCAACCGTTGCTGCCCTGCAGGCGCCGGTGCCCGCCGGTCTGACCGCGCTCAACATCGGCTCCGGTGACGTCACGACGATCGGTGCGGTTGCGGACCGGATGGCGATGATCATGAACGGTCCAGAGCCGGTGATCACCGGGCAGTACCGGCTCGGCGATGTACGGCACATCACCGCCGACAGCAGCGCGGCACGACGGATCCTCGGCTGGTCTCCGCGGGTGCCGCTCGACCAGGGCCTGGGCGATCTCGTGGCCGGCTGACGAGGGGCGGCGATCCTGAAGACGATCAAGGAATACCGCGATCGGTCAACCAGCCGACGCCTGGCGTTAAGCCCGTCCCAGCAGGCTGAGCAGATCATTCCAGCTCAGCTCCATGGAAGGTGGGCCAGATGCCCCAGCCCCAGCTCGATCGCCGACTGTTTCTCACCCTTGCCGGGACCGCCGCTGCCGGTGCCGCACTCAACGCCAGCATCACCCACGCGGCCGCGATCCCTCCGAACCGGGCCCACGGCAGCATCGCCGATGTCGAGCACATCGTGATCTTGATGCAGGAGAACCGCAGCTTCGACCATTACTTCGGGACGATGCGCGGCGTCCGCGGTTTCGGCGAGCCACATCCGGCTACCCTGCCGAGCGGGAACTCGGTCTTCCAGCAGCAGGATGTCGACGGCACCGAGGTGCTGCCGTTCCGGCCGGACACCGGCGACGACCTGTCGTTGTATTTCATCGAGGACCTGGACCACAGCTTCACCGGCGGCCAGCTGACGCTCAACCGCGGCAAGTACGACCAGTGGGTGCCGGTCAAGACCACCACCTCGATGGCGCATCTGACGCGGGCGGACCTGCCCTTCTACTACGCGCTGGCCGACGCGTTCACCGTCTGCGACGCCTACCACTGCTCGCTGCTCGGTCCGACCGACCCGAACCGTTCGTACCTGTGGACCGGCTGGGTCGGCAACGACGGCAAGGACGGCAAGGGCCCGATGGTCAACAACTCGGAGGCCGGGTACGGCTGGACGACCTACCCGGAGCGGCTCGAGGCGGCCGGGGTGAGCTGGAAGATCTACCAGGACACCGGCAACGGGCTGGATGCCGAGACCGTCACCCAGTCCGACGGCACAGTGATCGACAACTGGTGGGGCTGGGACGAGAACTTCCCCTACATCGGCAACTACGGCGACAACACCCTGCTCTACTTCACGAAATATCAGAACGCCAAGCCCGGCGACCCGCTGTACGACAAGGCTCGTACGGGGACCACGGTCGCGGCCGGCGCGGACTTCGAGGGCCAGGCCGCTGCCGCCCCACAGCTCTTCGACCAGCTCCGCGACGACGTGTTGCAGGACAAGCTGCCGCAGGTTTCCTGGATCGCGGCCCCGGAGGCGTTCACCGAGCATCCGCAGTGGCCTTCGGGTTACGGCTCCTGGTACATCGCCAACGTGCTGGACGCGCTGACCAGCAATCCCGAGGTCTGGAGCAAGACCGCCTTCATCATCACCTTCGACGAGAACGACGGCTTCTTCGACCACGTCGTGCCGCCGTTCCCCAACGTCGGCGACCTGCCGGGCAAGTCGACGGTGCCACTCGACAACGAGTATTTCGACGCCACCAGGGGCCTGGACACCAACCAGCACGTCGGCCCGTACGGCCTGGGTGTCCGGGTGCCGCTGCTGGTCGTGTCGCCGTGGAGCACCGGCGGCTGGGTGAATTCGCAGACCTTCGACCACACGTCGGTGATCCAGTTCATCGAGAAGCGGTTCGGTGTCGAGGAGCCGAATCTGACGCCGTGGCGACGTACGGTCTCAGGCGATCTGACCTCGGCGTTCGACTTCGGCAAGACCGGCCTACGGGTGCCGCGGCTGCCCGACACGTCTGCGTACGAGCCGACCGGTGACGACAACGGCTGGGAGCATCCGACGCCGCCGACGACTGGTGCGCTGCCCAAGCAGGAGCCCGGCGTACGGCCGAGCCGTTGTCTCGGTTACGACCTGACCGCGGACATCGCCGTCGAGCGCGGGCAGCTCACGCTGGACCTGACGAACCGGGGATCACTCGGCGTCCACGTCCAGGCTCGTTCGCTGACGGTGCCTAACGCGCCCTTCAGCTACACGATCGGCGCCGGGCACAGCCTCAGCGACGCCTGGCCGGTCACCGGTGTCTACGACCTCGAGTTGCACGGTCCGAACGGATTCTTCCGGCAGGTCGCCGGCGCGCCGACCTCACCGCTGCAGGTCGCGGTGAGCCAGCGCGGCCCGCACTCCATCGAGCTTGAGCTCAGCGCGCCCCATGGACACAGCGCGGTGACCGCACAGATCGACGACGCGTACGGCCACGACCACTCGGTGCGGGTCCCGGCCGGCCGCAGCGTCACGGTCAGCGTCGAGACGACCTCGACCGGCGGCTGGTACGACGTGAGGGTCACCACAGCTGCGGACGCCGACTTCGTGACCACCGCGGCCGGACGCCTTGAAGCCAGTCCGGGCCTGACCAGCGACCCGCAACTCGGTGGCGTACGACGACAGCCCTGGACCCGGCCGTGGACGCCCAGTCACGTGTTCCGTGCGGCAAGGTCGGTCGGTGGCCCGAAGGGCAAGCGCAACAAGCCGATCCCGATCCCCGATCCCCACCACTGACGAGGGGCTCGCTCGGGCAACCGGACGCGGGGCTGCCACCGGAAGACCTCATTCGCCCAGGGGGTGCGACGCGTTCGCACGTCCTACGTTCCGTCGCTCGGGATACCGCTTCGACTGCGACTGGTCGATTCGTCGATGCCCGCCCCTCCACCTGATCGCGACTCGCGGACAGCGGCGAAGCTTCTGAGGATGTCGGTCGCCTGGTTCAAGAAGGCGAGTACGGTCGAGGCCTCCTCCTCGCTCAACGATGTTCCGAGCTCCCGGAATCCGTCATTGACATCACGGAGCGTCTGGCGGATCTCAGCACGGGCATGCTCTGTTGCAGTCAGCCGGGTACGACCACGGCCGACATCAACACGCGCCTCGGCCCGGGACCGCTCCAGATGACCGGCTTCAGCAAGCCGGTCGACCAACGCACTGGCCGAGGCCGTCCGAATGCCCAGCCTGTCGGCCAACTCCGCGGGGCTCAGATTGCCGCCACCCGCGGTGATGAGATCCATCGCCTGCACATCCGTGACTCGAAGGCCCAGCTGGCGGGCGGCGATCGCCTGCATCTCACGGCCCGCTTGAAGCAGCCTGCGCACCGCCAGGCTTATGGCGTACGCATCCGCTTCGCTCACCCCACGATCGTAGCGTCAGGACGGCCGCGGTCGGGGCCGGAGTATCTCTCATGACGACGCGACGCTAGAATATCTAGTTACTAGTTCCATTGCGAGAGTTCCATTGCGAGGAAGGGCGTCGCATGTCCCGAAGTCAGCACGGTCTGGTCCTCGTCACCGGTGCGACCGGATACGTCGGCGGCCGGCTGATCCCGGAACTGCTGGCGGCAGGGTTCCGGGTGCGGGCCCTGACCCGTCGGCCACAGGCGTTGTCCGACCGTAGCTGGTCCGACCAGATCGAGATCGTCGACGGTGACGCCGACAGTCACGATGACCTGCTGCGGGCGTTGGCGGATGTCGACGTCGCGTACTACCTCATCCACTCGATGCGTTCCGGACCACATTTCGAGTCGATGGACCGACGTGTGGCGCTGGGTTTCGCCGATGCCGCCAAGAAGTCCGGCGTCCGGCGGATCGTGTATCTCGGCGGCATGCACCCGCTGGACGGCGAGTTGTCACCGCACCTGGAATCCCGCCGCGAGGTCGGCGAGATCTTCCTGCAATCCGGTGTCGGATCGATCGTGCTGAAGGCAGCCGTGATCATCGGCTCCGGAAGCGCGTCGTTCGAGATGATGCGCTATCTGACCGAGCGGCTGCCGGTAATGGTCGCCCCGACCTGGATCAATACCAAGATCCAGCCGATCGCGATCCGAGACGTGCTCCGATACCTCGTCGGAGCGGCCGGCCTCCCCGGCCAGATCAACCGTGCCTTCGACATCGGCGGCCCGGACGTGCTGACCTATCGCGAGATGATTCAGCGGTACGCCGCAGTCGTCGGCCTGCCGTCGCGGCTGATCCGGGCGACCCCGGCCCTCACCCCGTGGCTGGCCAGCCATTGGGTCGGTCTGGTCACCCCGGTGCCGGCCGGGATCGCCAAGCCGCTGGTGCTGTCGCTGACCCACGAGGTCACCGCCAAGGAGCACGATCTGGAGGCGCTGATCCCCTCCCCGGAAGGTCTGATCGGCTTTGACCGGGCGGTCGAGCTGGCACTGCAGAAGATCCGGGACTACGACGTCTCGACGACATGGACTTCGGCCAGCTACGGCGAAGCGCCGAGCGATCCGCTTCCCGATGATCCCGACTGGGCCGGCGGCGATCTCTACGTCGACGACCGGTGCACGGTCGTGGACGCCACACCGGAGATGTTGTGGCGGGTGATCGAGGAGATCGGCGGCAAGCAGGGTTGGCATTCGTGGCGGCTCGGCTGGTCGACTCGCGGTGTGCTGGACCGGATCGCCGGCGGCCCCGGGCTGCGGCGTGGTCGCCGGGATCCGCTCAGCCTGCAGACCGGTGACGCCTTGGACTGGTGGCGGGTCGAGAAGATCGTGCACGGGTCGCTGCTGCGGTTGCGCGCGGAGATGCGGCTTCCCGGCCGGGCCTGGCTTGAGCTGATCAGCGAAACCGACGACCAGGGCCGTGCCGTCTTCCGTCAACGGGCGATCTTCCACCCCCAGGGACTGCTCGGTCACCTCTACTGGCGGTCCATCGTCCCGTTCCACGGCATCGTGTTCGGCGGGATGCAACGCAATATCTCCGAGCTGGCCCGACGCGGCGCGGCGCCGGACCGTCAGGTGGTGGACCACTGACCGCGACACCGGCAGTTGTGCTGATCATCGTCGCCGGACATCTGCAGTACCTGTCACTGCTGGCACTCTGCGTGCTCGTCACCCTTCCCCTGGAGATCTTCCTCGGCGCTCGCGTCTACCGGCGTCCCGGGCGTCTGTTGATCACCCTGCTGCCGGTCGTGGTGATCTTCTCTGCCTGGGATGTCGTCGGTGTGGTCGGTGATCATTGGAGTTACAACCCGGCGTACATCACCGGCCTGCGGATCTTCGGTGTGCTGCCGATCGAAGAGCTGGCCTTCTTCGTCGTCATCCCGCTGTGCGGGCTGCTCGCCTACTCGGTGCTCGGGCGCCTGCTGCCCCGGCGAACACCGAGCAGACGCGGTGGGACGTCGGTGCCGGATGCCTGAATACACGCTGCTGACGGTGATCAGCGTGCTGGCCGTGGTGCTCGTCGAGCTGCTGCTGCGGACGGGGATCTTCGGCTCCGTACGCTACTGGCTGACCATGATCATCGTGTGGGCGTTCCAGGTCCCCGTCGACGGCTGGCTGACCAAACTGTCCGATCCCATCGTCATCTACCGGCGGTCGGAGATCCTCGGCCTCAGGTTTCCCTGGGACATCCCGATCGAGGATTTCGGTTTCGGCTTCGCGTTGGTCACGTCGACGATCATGATCTGGCAGTCGCTCAGCCGCCGCTCTGAGAACGTTGCCGACCGATGAGCCGACCGACGAGCCGCGGAACGGACCGGGCTTGGAGGCCTGGCAGGGATCGCAGGGCCGAGCTGCTTCCCGCGATCGCGGGCCGGCCGGTCGCCGACCACGGCCGGTCCGTTGCCGTGATCGGCGGCGGAATCGCCGGGCTCGCCGCCGCGACGGCGCTGCTGGAACGCGGCGTAGCTGTCACGGTGCTCGAGCGGCAGCCGTATTTCGGCGGTCGGGCCGGGGCCTGGCCGGTCCGTCACGCAGCTGACAGCGTGACGATGAGCCGCGGGTTCCACGCCTTCTTCCGGCAGTACTACAACCTCCGCGGACTGCTCCGGCGCGCCGATCCCGGGCTTGATCGGCTACGACCGGTGGGCGACTACCCGATCAGGCTGGCCGGCGGCCCGACGGACTCGTTCGCCCGGATTCCCCGGACGCCGCCGTTGAGCATCGCCGGCTTCGTCCTCACCAGCTCCAGCATTCGTGCCCGGGACCTGGCCCGGGTCGACGTCGGCCACGCCCTCGGTCTGTTGGACGTCGACTTCCCGGACACCTTCAGCGCCTGGGACCGAGTCAGCGCAGCCGAGTTCCTGGACCGGCTGCGGTTTCCCGCGCAGGCCAGGCACCTGGCTCTGGAGGTGTTCGCCCGCAGCTTCTTCGCCGACCCCGCTGACTTCGCGGCCGGCGAACTGCTCGCGATGTTCCACAGCTACTTCGTCGGATCGTCGGAAGGCCTGTTGTTCGACGTCCCCGACGACGACTACGACAGCGCGCTGTGGGGACCGCTGAGCCGGCGACTGGCCGATCAGGGCGCAGACCTGCTGCTCGAAACCGACGTGCACAGCATCGACCTCGCCGAGCAGACCGTACGGGTCCGCCACCGTCCCGCGGGATCGACGGTCGGTGACGGAGCAGAGCTGACCTGCGATGCCGTCGTGATCGCCGTCGACCCCGGCGGCCTGGCCGGCCTGGCCCGCGGCGTCACTGCAGGAGTCACCGGCGGGATCACCGGCGGAATCACCGGTGCCGATCCAGACTGGCTCCGGCAGCTGGGTGCGGTCCGGACGGCACCTCCGTTCGCCGTCTGGCGGCTCTGGCTCGACCGTCCGGTGGCACCCGGGCGGCCGGCGTTCCTGGCGACCAGCGGCTACGGCCCGCTGGACAACATCAGCGTCCTCGACCGTTACGAGGCCGGCTCGGCGCGCTGGGCGGCCGAGCGCGGCGGTTCGGTCGTCGAACTGCATGCGTACGCCCTCGGGGGATCCGGCTGGTCCGGTTCCGATCCCGGCCATCGGGCCGCTGCCGGCCAGCTCAAGTCCCGGCTCCGTACGGAGCTGGCCGCGGTGTATCCCGAGACGGCCGAGGCCCGGGTGCTGGCCGAGGAGTGGCGGACCGATCAGGACTGCGTCCTGGTCGGTCCGGGTCCGTGGGCGGACCGGCCGACGGTCGGCACGCCGGATCCACGGGTGGTGCTGGCCGGCGACGCGATCCGTTGCGAGCTGCCCGTCGCCTTGATGGAGCGGGCGGCGACGACGGGCTTCCAGGCCGCCAATCAGCTGCTCGCCGGCTGGGGCGTCCGCGGGCACGATCTGTGGACCGTGCCCCGGCAGTCACGGCAGCGCTGGCCCGGCGCCCTGCGCCATCTCCTCGTGCGCCGGCTGCTCGGGCGCCAGCCGCTTCAGCCGGGGAATTCGCCTCGGCACCGCAATGCGTAGCGGCGTTCCGCGTAGACGAGATCGTCCACCCAGAGCCGCCGCGCGACGTGCCGCATGGCGGGTCGCAGCAGCCCGGCCAGCCTGCGAGCGGTGACGAACCCGGGCCGGTCGGAATAGGCGACGGTGAGCTCGGTCATCACGGTCTCGGGTTGCGGATCGCCGGGTCCGGTGATCGGTGTGGCGTGCGTTTCGACGACGCTGCCGACGCCCTCGCCGTCGATGATCCGCATCACGATCGTCCGGCGGTCCGGGCAGACGAACTCCGCCCGGACCGGCACCCCCAACCGGTGCCCGAGGCGGAAGGTGACGTCCACTGCGAGCCGCTCCGGCGTGCTGGCGTCATCGTCGACCCGCAGGTGGCTGAACGAATACGGGTGGAACCAGGCGCCGTGCCACGGATCGAGCCGGTTGGCCATGATGTCGACCGGCTCGCAGCGGCCGCGGCGGGTGATCACCGCGCTCACCGACTGGGCCAGCGGCGGCCGGTCACCGACGACCGGAGCGGCGGTCGGCCGATCGCCGTCCGGGTCCGTGCCGAGATCTTCGCCATCGCCGGCCACCGGTGGGACGCGGGCCCACAGCAGAGCACCGTCGTCCTGAGCGGCGTACGGCTTCCAGTTGCCGTAGCCGGCGTCGCCGAGCATCAGGCCGTGCCACCGGCAGACCAGATTCCCTTCCAGCACAGGGCAGCCGTCCAGCAGCGCACCCAGATGCGGGCAACCGCCCGGTCCGGCGCGCAACCCGCCGTCTGCCGAGCGCCACAAGGTGATCTCCCGGCCTGCGATCACCCGGGCGATGCTGGCCGAATGTCCGAGATCCTCGCTCCGGCCGACCACATACCAGCCACCCGCGGACCGTTCCTGCGACAGCCGCAGGGACTCGCGGATCCTGGCGGGTTTGGCCTCCCGCCAGGTCGGCCGCAGGTCGTCGTATCCCGGTTGGGGTCGCAGCCGGATCGGCACCCGGGACCGGACCGTCCGGCGGATCAGGTCCGTACGGGTCTGTTCGGACGGGCGGATGGTCATGCGGCCTCCCTGGGCTCGACGGCGATGCGCGGCGGTCCGATCAGCAGGATGCGACCGGCGGTTGCCGCCTTGGCAGCGGTCGGCACGACAGCACGTCCGGAGAACACGTCGTACCCACGGGCCTCGATGCGCTCGAGGATCCGGGCATACAGCACCTGGGCAGTGGCGACGCAGCGAGCCGATGCCGGCGGCAGCATGGCGATCCCTTGCCTCGCCCGGGCGTACAGCTCCCGATTGCGGTCCACCTCGTACGCCATCAGCCGACGCCATCCGGGGGTCACCCGGCGTTCGGCGGGATCGGCATCGAAGCGTTCCAGATCCTCTTGGGGCAGATAGATCCGGCCGCGGTCGAGATCCTCGCCGACGTCCCGCAGGAAGTTGGTCAGCTGGAATGCGAGCCCGAGCGCCCGGGCCGGCTCCCGTGCCCGGCGGGACGTCGGCTCCAGGATCGGCAGCATCATCTCGCCGATCACCGCGGCCGACCCTTCCATGTAGCCGCACAGATCGTCCCAGGTCCGGTAGCTCGACCGAGTGAGGTCCATCCGCATGGCGCCGAAGAATCGGTCGAAGCACTCCCGATCGATGCTGCGACGGATCACCGTGTCGGCAACCGCGGCGAGCACGGGATCGTCGCAGGGACCGTTCAGGGCGGCATTGAAGCGGTCCTGGAACCGGTCCAGCTCGCGGCCTCGGCCGACCGCATCCAGATCCGCGACGTCGATGATGTCGTCGGCGAGCCGGCACAGCGCGTAGACGGTGTACACCTGGCGACGCTGCGTGCGCGGCAGGATCGCCGCGCCCCAGTAGTAGGTGGTGCCGTGCCGTCGGGTGAGCCGGGCACATTCCCGGTAGCCGGCTCGGAGTAGATCGCTCATCCGGTCACCGAGACGTGGGGTTCCCGGCGGCGAACCGGCGCCGTCCGCCCGGTCAGATAGTCGCCGACCCGCTGGGCCGCCAGCCGGCCGGAGATGATCACCATCGGCACCCCGACCCCGGGCACCGTCCCGGAGCCGGCGAAGAACAGCCCGGGGACCCGATGATCATGGTTCGCCGGCCGGAAGGGACCGGTCTGTCCGAAGGTGTGCGCCAGCGCGAACGGTGTGCCGTGCGAATGCCCTTGATTGGCCCAGTCCTGTGGAGTGATCAACTTCTCGGTGATCACCTCGGACGGATAGCCGGCGGAGTTCAGGAATGCGCCGAGCCGGTCCCGGAAGAAGTCGCTCTGATCCTGCCAGTCGATATCGGCCGCGGTGTTGGGAACCGGCTCCAGGACATACAGCGTGCTGCAGCCGTCCGGCGCGCTGCCGGCGTCGTCGAGGCTGGGAACGGTGACCAGACGGGACGGGTCAGGCATCAGCCGGCCGTGCTGCAGCATCGCCGTGAACGACTCCTCCCAGGATCGTCCGAAGTGGATGTTGTGATGCCGCACCCGCTCGTCGGGAAGACCGCGGACGCCCAGATGCCAGACAACCGCCGACGGTGCGTAGCGGCCGGAGCCGAGGCGGCGCGGCGGCCGGAGCATGGGCAGCAGCTTCCGGTAGGTCGTCGACAGGTCACCGGTGCAGACCACGGCGTCGGCCATCAGCCGGTCGTCACCGGTGCGAACGCCCGCCACCCGGCCGCGCGAGTCGGTGATCAAGCCGGTGACCGGCTGCCCGGTGGCGAGCACGCCGCCGGCGTCGACGAAGGCGTCGGCAAGTGCCCGCGGAACGGCGTGCATGCCGCCGTCGGGGAACCAGACGCCGGAGATCGAGTCCAGGTAGCTGATCACCGCGTAGATCGCCAGCGCCTCGGACGGCGACAGGCCGACGTACAACGCCTGGAAGCTCATCAGCCGTTGCAGTCTCGGGTCGGCGATCCGCCGGCCGATCGCCGGGCCGAGGCGTCCGAAGCCGCCGGCCGCGAACAGCCGGGCCAGAGTCGCCGGTGACCGGAGCAGGTCCAGCGGTGTCCGGTAGTTGACATCGATGAACGTGCTGAACTCGAGCTCGTAGAGTCGGGTGACCCAGCTGACGAACCGCTGGAATCGCCGGACCTCCTGCGGCCCGCAGCTGCGCTCGATCTCGGCAAGCATCTCAGCCGGGTCGGTATGGACGTCGATGGTCGACCCGTCAGCGAATCGGCCCCGATAGGCTGGCTCCAGGCGTCGTAACGGCAGCCGATCGGCGAGCCGGCTGCCCACACATCGCAGTGTGTCGTCGATCAGGCTGGGCATGGTCAGCACCGTCGGGCCGGTATCGAAACTGAAACCGTCCTGCTGCAGCCGGCCGGCCACTCCGCCGACCTGGGACGACTGCTCCAGCACGGTCACCTCATGACCCTGACCGAGGAGCCGGCAGCCGGCAGACAGCCCGGCCAGCCCGGCGCCGACGATCACGATCTTGCTCATCGGTCCCGCCAAGCGACCTGGCCGGCGAGCTTGATCAACGCGTTCGCCGCGCCGGCCCGGGGGCCGTTGCCCGAGGCCAGCGGCGCGACCGCGGACGTCGCGCAGTCGACGTGCCGCTGGATCATCGTCTCCACCTCGGCCCGCACTCCACAGATGGTGATCACCTGTTGCAGCCGGACCACATCGTCCTTGGTCAGCTCGGATCCCGCGCGGTCCAGCAGCCGCCGCTCGGAGAGCGGCAGCCGCTGATGAGCCAGCGCGATGATCACGGTGGGCTTGCCGGCGATCAGATCGTCACCGGCCGGCTTCCCCGTGACTGTCGGATCACCCCAGACTCCGAGGATGTCGTCCCGGAGGGCGAACGCCGATCCCGCCTCGTGGCCGTACACCTCGAGCCTGCGCAGAGTCGACTGGTCCGCGCCCGCCGTGGCCGCGCCGAGTTCCAACGGCCGCTTGATCGTGTAACCGCCGGACTTCAGCTGCGCGACCGCCAAGGCGCTGCGAGGACGTCTCTCCCCCACGGCGGCGCCGACCAGATCGCCCACCTGGCCGCGGATCAGCTCGATGATCATCCGATGCCACCGCCGGGCGATCTCCGGCGCGCAGCTGTTGATCAAGTGATCGGCCTCCGCATGGGCCAGGTCGCCCAGGAGCACGGCCAGACTCTCGCCGAACTGGTCCGGACGACCGATCGCACCATGATCGCGATGCCGCGCGGCGAGCAGCACATGAGCCGTCGGACGTCCTCGCCGGGAGACCGAGGAGTCCATCACATCGTCCTGCACCAAGGCGAAACTGTGCAACAACTCCAGGGCCGCGCAGACCCTGATCAGATCCTGCTCCGCCGTTGTGCCCGGCCTACCGCCGGCGATCTGGAAACCGAGCAGGCCGACGATCGGCCGCAGCCGCTTACCCCCGGAGAAGAGCACCTGTCCCAGCAGCTCCGGCAGGTCGCCCAGAGTCGGGCCATGATCATCAATGGCCTGATCATCAATGGCTTGATCATCGACGGCTTGATCATCAGCACCAAGATCATCGGATTGCCAGCCGATGGTCGCGTCGGCGAGAACCTGGCGCAGCAACGCATCCACTCGTGCCAGATGATCACCGAAAGCCGGCTCCTGGGACAGCGATCGCACCGAGCTCCCCGACGTCAGCGTGGCGCCTTGAGGCCGCCGCCGGCCGTCGATCAACATCGGGCCACCGCACCGTCAGGTCCGGCGCCGAACGCGTCCGGTCCGAGCTGGGCGAGCTGGCCCACCGCCCACGGACTGAAGGCGTACGGAGCCTGCCGGACTGCTGCCCGGATCTCGTCGGGAGAGGTCCAGACCCAGTCCATCACCTCGTCTGCATCCGGCGCGAGGGTTTCGGGATCGGCCAGCGTCGCCGCGTAGACCGGACAGAACTCGTTCTCCACGATCCCGCTCGGGTCGACCGCCCGGTAGCTGAACTCCGGCAACAGGGACCGGAGCCGCTGCACCCGGACGCCCAGCTCCTCGTTGACCCGCCGCAACACCGCGTCCTCCACCGGCTCGCCGGGACGTGGATGTCCGCAGCAGGAGTTCGTCCACACGCCCGGCCAGGCGCGCTTGCCCAGTGCGCGGCGGGTGAGCAGCACCCGACCGTACGGATCGCTGATCCAGCTGGAGAACGCCAGGTGTCGGGGGGTGTCCGCGCCGTGCACCGCCAGCCGCTTCCGTCGTCCGATCGGTCGTGCCTGATCGTCGACGAGCACGACGTCGTCGCCCTGCGCCGCCATCGGTCCGATCAACATGGGTTCCATCGAGGTCCGCTCGGTCGTCACTGTCCGCCTCCCCGGGTCGCCAGGAAGTGCGCGCGGCCGGCAGCCAGATCGGCGATCGGTTCCGGATAGCCCAGCGCCTTACGTTCGATCTCCGGCAGCCGCCAGGGCTCGTGCACATCCCGCGGATCCTGCAGGTCGGCCAGTTCCGGAACCCATCGGCGTACGTAGCGGGCGTCGGGGTCGTAGCGTTCGGCCTGCCGGAGCGGGTTGAGGACCCGGTTCGGCCGCGTGTCGGTCCCCGTCCCCGCGACCCACTGCCAGTTCAGGTTGTTGTTCGCCAGGTCACCGTCCACCAGGTGATCCAGGAAATGCCGGGCACCGTGCCGCCAATCCAGATAGAGGGTCTTGGTGAGGAAGCTGCCGGTCACCAGCCGCGAACGGTTGTGCATCCAGCCGGTCTCGATCAGCTCCCGCATCCCCGCGTCGACCAACGGAAACCCGGTCTGCCCGGCCCGCCAGGCGTCCAGCAACCGACCCGGATCGCTCCACTGATCGTCGCGATACCGGTAGTCCTGCCACGCCGCAGCGGGACGAGCCGCCAGTACCTGGTGATGGAAGTCGCGCCACGCGAGCTGCCGGACGTACGCCTCCGATCCCCTGCTCGGCCGCTGGTCGGCCTTGCTCGCCAGCTCGACCGGTGACAGGTTGCCGAAATGCAGGTAGGGCGACAGCCGGGACGTGCCATCGGCGGCGAGGTCATCGTGATGGTCCAGGTAGTCGGCCAGCCCGTCGGCGAACCACTCGTTGGCGCGGTGTCGGGCGACCGTCTCACCGCCCTGCCAGTCGTGCGCCGCCGCGCCGGCAGGCACTCGGCCCTGGCTCAGCCCTTCGGGCAGGTCGATCCGGTCCGGAACTGGCACCAGCGGCCGCCGCCGTTGGTCTCGCCACCGCCGGTAATACGGGCTGAAGACGCTGAAATGATCCGACCCGGACGGCGTGATCTCGCCCAGCGGGTGCACCGTGATCACCGCTTCGTGCACCACGAGCCGTCGGCGCTGGCACGCCAGCACCCGGTGCAGCCGTCGCTCCCGGGCGCGGGCGTAGCCGGAGGCGTCTGCTGCGATATGGACCGATTCGACGTCGAATCGCTCGGCCATCCGCGCCACTTCCTCGACCGGATCGCCGCTACGGATCACCAAGGCTGCGCCGAGCTGCTGGAGCGACGCATCGAGATCGGCCAGACCCGCGTTCAGGAAATGCTGCCGATGCCGGTTGCTGAAGGAGCTGTCTGCGATCACCGTGTCCTGGACGAACATCGGAATCGTGAACTCGGCCGCCGCTGCCGCTGTCAGGACCGGGTTGTCGTTGACCCGAAGATCGCGCGTGAACACTGCGATGCTGGTTCGCCGATCAGCCATTGACCTAGGTCATCTCCCCATCGAATCAAACTAGAATATCTAGCTTGTACCCGGATTCTGCCGTCCAGACCGCCGAGAATCAAACACTAGAAAATCTAGCTGCCTGAGCATCTGACCCGTCCGCTGGCTGGATGGTTGCTGCAGACGGCGAGCCGGAGCGTTCTTCGTTCCGTCGCGGAGCGGAGCTGGCCTCACTGCCGCTCGACTCGCCGGACGTCGAACCGTGGCCCTCGGGCGGAGATTGCGCGGCGCATCGGCCGAATCGGTCAACGCGGAACTGCGGCAACAAGCAGCCGACCAACTGTTCCGAGTCCTGGCGAACTCGAGGGCGGCGCCATGAAGGTCGGGCAGGCGGCTGCGGCGTCGATCGGACAGATGCACCGCGGCGTCTGGCGAGACGGTCGCGCCGTCGCCGTGAAGGTCCAGTATCGCGGCTGACGGGCTTTGCCCAGACGATCTGAGACCGCAGCCCGCGGCACGGACTACAGCGCGGCCCCAACCGCTGCGACGATTCGCTCCATCGGGTCGCCGAGCCCGGCGGCCGAGGCGGCGAGCGCCGCGGACTTTAGGGCACAGCGGCGATCGGCAAGAACGCGGCGGACCGCGTTGCGGATCTGCCGCGGGCGTGGCCGGCCGCTGCGAAGGTCGAGGCCGATGCCACTCCAGGCCACCCGCGCGGCGACTTCGGCCTTGTCCTGGGTGTCGCCCGCGACGATCAGCGGCACGCCGTCGCGAGCCGCGAGCTGGACTCCGCCGTAACCACCGTTGGTGATCATCAGGTCGGTTCGCGGCAGCAGCCAGCAGTAGCAGGCGAAGTCGACGACCTGCACGCCGGGATGATCATGGGCTCCCAGCGACGTGATCGCCGTGTCGGCGCCGCCGGTACTGGCGATGACGGTCAGCTCGTCCCCGGCGAGGGCTCGGATCGCCGGCAGCAGGAGCCTGGTCGGATCAGCATTGTCCAGGGTGCCCTGGGTCACGTGTACGACCGGCTTGCGCTGATCGAGGATCAGATGGCTGCCGCAGCCGCACGACGCAGGAAGCGGCCCGACAAACTCCACGAAAGCCGGCAATTCTCGCCGCGGATACTCCAGTTCCGGCAACCCCAGTTGAAAAACGCGATCGAACCGCGCGATGGCGCCGAACAGCGTGATCTCGCCCGGGCCGACGCCTATTCCCGCGGCGATCGTGTCGATCGTTGCCTGGACGACACGCAGCGGCCCGTTGCGCAACAACCAGTCGGTCTGACGGTTACGCGTTCGGCCGGCCGGCCCGTCCCAGGGCCGTAGGGCCGTGCCGAACGGTGCGCAGTCCTGGCTCGGCAACATGATCGGCGTCACAGAGATCCCGATCACCGGCGGCCGCAAGCCCGGCGAGCAGGAGGCCAGGAGAGGCTGGACGCCGAGAAATGAGACATCGGCGACGACAGCGTCGAACCGCGGCGTACGTCCGACCGGGTGGAGCAGACCGGCCACCGCGTCGGCCTGGGCACGTAACGGGACCACGAAGGTATCCAGGATCTCGTCGCGCCCCTTGATCCAACGCGGCCGCCAGCGAGCGGTGCCCCGAGCCGAAGGAGCCGAGCCGCTGCCGCGGCCCGAAGCGGGCGGGGGGCGCCGAGGTGCTTCCGCGCCCTGACCCGGAGTGTCCCCGGCGAGCAACACCACCTCATGTCCGGCGTCCTGTAAGGCCCGCGCGATCCGCGTCAGCGGGCCCAGGTGCCCGTACACCGGCGTCGACGCCACCAGGATGCGTCCCACCGAAATCACCTGCCTTCCCGAGTCGCCGCTCGCCGGCAGCAGGCCGTCGCATCACTGGACGACCCTGTCCAGCGATGCGACGGTGCTCAACCCGGACAGAGAGGTGGCCTCCACATGCGTTGCGGGTGAACGCATCAGCACCTGGCGCCGGGTCGACAGGTCTGGCACGTCCAAATTCCAGACCGTCACCTGTTCGGCACCGGCACACAATCGGATGGATCGAACGGGTCACTCATGACCCGCGTACCGCGGCTGCTATTGCTGGTCGGAGAAGGCGGCAGCTATACCGAGCGCCATGATCGCGATCAAGCTGGTCATCGCGATCGCCAGCCAGATGATTGCGGCGTGAGGCAGGTTCACATAGCTGCTTCCGTCAGCGCCGTAGCCGCTGCTGGGACTCGTGGTCGCGTGCGCGCCGGTCGCGATCTCGACCATGCAGAACGCCACGATCGCGATCAGCAGGCCACTCACCAGAACCAGTACTGCGCGTGCCCTTCTCCGCTTCCTGTCCACCTCACCCCGGTTCGGAGCGCCGGTACCGCCACCGGCATGCCTGCTCATCCCGGTGCCCTGCACCTCACTCAACCTCGTCTCTCCAGCCACCGGTTTCACCACCGCCAGACTCGATGAGGGCTTTGAACCTGGCCAGATCGCTCTTCAGTGCAGGGTGCGTCATCGAACTGCCCGACCTCCTCGGCCCCGCTCATGAACTCCGGAAACGACTCGAAGTGCGGCCATCAGATCTCACTCCCCAACTCGGTCAGGAACGATTCAGTCCCGGCGGTACCCGAGCCTCGCCCCATAAAACTAGAAAAACTAGCGACTACGGATTCATCATTCCGACGTATCTCTCGACTTCGTTACAGTTAGACTGTAATTAAATGAAGGAGGCGTGATGCCTGATGCAGCCCGGTATCCGAAGCGATCCGCGCATGCAGCGCGAACCCGGGAGGCGATCATCGCCGCGGCGGCCGAGCTATTCAGCGCGCAGGGGTATACCGGGACGACGATGAAAGCGATCGCCATCACCGCCGGAGTGTCAGTGGAGTCGGTCTATCTGGCCGGATCGAAGTCGTCGTTGCTAGCGACGGCCATGACGGTCGCGTTCACAGGACGGGAGGGCGATCGGCCGTTGGCGGAGGACCCGGCCTATGCGGCCGTCTTCGCCCTGCCTGATCCGAACCTCGCCCTGAATCGCTACGTAGAGCTGGTGTCCGCCTCGATCGCCCGATCGGTCGGGCTCTGGCGTACCGCACGCGCGGCCGCAGACGTTGAGCCCGAGATCCGGCGACTCTTCGATGAGGTCCTCGCCCGCCGCCGATCCGACCTGGAGCTGGCTGGACCGTGGCTGGTCGCGCACCGACTGATCACCCCTGCTGAGGCGGACGACGTCGTCGCGAGTCTTTCCGTGCTTGTCTCTCACGAGGTCTATGAGCACCTCGTCGTGCAGTTCGGCTGGCCGGTCACCAAGTATTCGGCCTGGCTGCGTTCCGCGATCGACCGGCTCATCCTCAACTCCGCCGATCGTCCGGCCGAATCGAGTCCCACCGAACAAGGAAGACCATGACGACCTTTCTGCTGTGCGCCAACCCGCTCTACGGCCACGTCAATCCAATGCTCGCAATCGGTAGTGACCTCCTCGCTCGTGGCGATCGCGTCATTCTCCTCACCGGTTCACGCTTCCGGGAATCCGCGACCGACAGTGGCTTGGAGTTCCGGTCCTTCGGTGGCGTCGCCGACTTCGACGAACGCGACCCCGCCACCTTCGTGCCGGATGCACACCGATACCGCGGACTCAAGCTCTCGCAGTATCAGGTCGAGTCGACCTTCATCCGCCCGATCCCCGACCAATGGAAGGCGCTGTCGGCGACCCTCGCGACGGAGTCCGTCGACGCGGTGCTGATCGACAGCCTGTTCGCGGGCGCCCTGCCACTCCTGCAACAGCCGGTTGCCGACCGGCTGCCGGTCATCGCGATCGGCATCGGGCCGCTCGCCCAACTCAGCGTCGACACACCGCCGGCAAACTCGCGCATCCGGATGGCCCCCGGCCAGCTTGCACGGTTGCGCAACCGCGTCCTGAATGTCGCGGCACAGCGGGTGTTCTTCGCCCACGCCCAACACCTGGCCAGTCAACTCATCCGAGAAGCCGGAGGTCGCAAGCCCCAGGGGTTCGTGATCGACTTCTCTCGTCTTCCTGACAGGTACCTGCAACTGGGGCCGCGCGAGTTCGAATACGAGCGCCGTGACCTCTCCGGAAACGTCCGGTTCGTCGGCACGCTACCTGCCTACCGTTCGGCGGCCAGCCGGACCGAGCTTCCCGGCTGGTGGGACGAACTGGCAGACGGTCGTCCCGTCGTTCACGTCACGCAGGGAACCCTCGACAACCATGATCTCAGCATGGTGATCCGGCCGACGATCGACGCACTGGAAGATCTTGATCTCCACGTCATCGTCTCCACGGGCAGGGCGCCGATCCGATCGGTCGGTCCGCTCCCGTCCAACACACGTGTCGCGGAATTCCTGCCCTACGACAGGCTGCTGCCGCTCTGCAACGTGATGGTCACCAACGGCGGTTACGGCGGCACGATGAATGCGCTGTCTGCCGGCGTCCCGCTCGTCGTGGCCGGTGCCGCCGAGGACAAGCCGGAGGTCGCTGCTCGCGTCGAGTACTTCGGGGTCGGCATCGATCTCCGAACCGGCCGCCCCAGCTCGGCGCAGCTCCGGAAGGCGATCCAAGCCGTCCTCGCCGATCCATCATTCCGTGAGCATGCCGCCGATATGCGCGAGGCGATCGCCGGGTACGACCCATTCCGCGCCATTCGCCGGGAAATCGACGCAGCCCTGGCTGAGCGCGAATCCGACGACGTCCGTACGACAGCACCCGAGTGAGGGCCGGAAGCACAGACGCCACAGCACGTGCATGAGGCAAGAGGCCTTCGACCTGCGAGTGTTGAATGGCAGGCTGACATCCAGACCAGACGGCACACGGGAGAAACCGCGTCCCCGTCCCCGATCGGCTGGTGCTGACGCCAGCAAGATCGCGCTGCGGTCCGCTGATCTTGTTCCGATGTGGCACAGTGAATGGTCGTGACGGGGTCCGGAGCGGCACTCGATGCTCTGATGCCTCGCATCGCAGCCGGTGATCAAGAGGCGTTTGCGACGTGGTACGACGCGACGTCGGCGATCGCGTACGGGATCGTTCTGCGGGTCGTACGCAATCCGGCGCTGGCTGAAGAGGTCACACAGGAGGTCTACGTCGAGGCCTGGCGGCAGGCGACCCGGTTCGACCCCACTCGCGGCTCATCGCTGACCTGGCTGAGCACCATCTCCCGCCGAAAGGCCGTTGACCGGGTACGTTCGACAGAGCGCGCGGCACGCAGGGACGAGAGAGCGGCCACCGTCGCTATCGACGTGGAAGACCCATCGGACCTGGTGGTGCTTCAAGACGAATGGCGGCGGGCACGGTCCGCCGTAGACACCCTCAGCGCTGCCCAACGTCAGGCGATCGAGCTCGTCTACTTCAGCGGCTGCACCCACCGCGAAGTAGCCGAACTCCTGGACATCCCACTGGGAACGGCCAAAGCCCGGATACGCGATGCGCTACGACAATTACGCCGGAAGCTGGAGGGGAGGAGCACCTGATGACTGATCTCCACCGAGATGCCCCGCTCTACGCTGTGGGGGCACTCCCTGCCGACGAGGCTGAGCGATTCGAGGCACACCTACGCGACTGTCCTCGATGCCGGGCGGAACTCCAGTCGACCCGCGACGCGACGACCCTCTTGACCCAGAGCATTCCGGTTGCGCCGCCCGCCCGCCTGCGCGAATCGATCCTCACAAGGATCGCCAGCACCCCGCAAGAAGAGCCTGATCCCCACCAAACCGACGCGAGCGCACTGCGGTCCTCGGTCGACGTGTCCGACAACTTCGCGGCGGACGAAACCGTTGATCAACGACCCGGGCACAGAGCGGTCGTCGAACTGCGGAGGCGAACACGCCGACCAGTCCTGGTGCGGAGAATCCCTTATCTTGTGGCCGCTGTGGCACTTCTCATCGCGTTCACCGCAAGTCTCTGGGGTTGGCAGTCGTACCGGACAGCAGCCCGTGCCGACCGCCAGCAGCAGCTCATCTCGCGGCTGATCAGTTCACCGGACAGCGTCTCGCGAACGGCATCGACGCCAGGCGGAGGCCGCGGTGCTGTGATCTTCTCCGAGATGCAACAGAAGGCCATCTTCGTGGGAACCGATCTGCCTGCGCCATCGGGTAGCCAGGTCTATCAGCTGTGGACGATCACGGACGTGCCGAAGTCTGCAGGGTTGATTACGTCGACCGATTCCACCGTCGTTGTGACCTTGCCACAGGCGGCCCTGACCGCCCGCAGCGTTGCAGTCACAGTGGAAAAGCAAGGCGGATCATCGACTCCGACCGGAAATCCCGTGATGAGCTTCCGGCTCTCCTGATCTGTGCTCTGCCCAGTCCGAGATCGACGGGCATTCCACCGAGAACACCTCACGATCGTTGCGGCTACCACAACAAACATGGATTGTGGATCGATTAAATCGATTAAATCGATTAACAGGCCATACCCGGCAGACCGTGAATACCAACTTTCTGTAACTTTGACCCGCGCGAGCCTGTATCTTTCCAATATGGGGCCGAGGGACCCCGAGCGACGAGACACAGCACGACTCCCCCGTCACTGTTTGTGTGTCTCGTCCCGTCTCCCGCCCGGTCGTCGATCCAGACCCCCGACTGTGGTCCGACCGGGCGGGGGATACGGGCCGGACGCGACCAGAACCACTTCACTCCCCAGTGGCGTTGGAACGCTGTTTCCGCCAATCACTCGACCTCGTCGCGAATGCGCTCCAGCGTGGAGCGCATATTGCGCATGTTGGTTCGCGTCCGGGCTCGGCCGGCTACCGCCCAATAGAGCCGCAGAACCCTCGACGGCACGGCAGCGAAGTACTCGCGGACATCGGCACCCTGGGATGTCGGGGTGATTTCATAGCCCCAGCGCATAACGGGTCTATCGATTCGCCCGACCGTGAACTCGAACCGCCGACCAGGTTCGCAAGCGGTCACGACACAGGGCGTCCAGTACACCGGTCCGCGACCGTTTCTGCGTACGTGACCTCGAAAACGGGCGCCAATCGCAGGTCCGCTGGCGCCATTGGTCCATTCGCCTTCGAACGTCTCCGGACTGTAGCGGCCGATTCGTGTCGGATCGCTCACCAGTTCCCAGATCCGGTTCGGATCGGCGTTCATCGGCAGTGTCACTGATCCCTGCATCATCTGACCCTACCCAGCGCACCGAGCTCGGGCTCAGACAAGACGCCGGGAAACGCGCCAATCGCCGTCCGGACAGGAAGATGTTGCTGATTCGTCCCATCCAAGGTGCGGTTGGCGTCGAACCACTCACAACTCTGGGACGAGACGCCCCAGGGCATCGACTCGGAAGAGGTGTGAGGTGTTCGGACGCAAGACGATGATCACGATGGTCGATCAGAGTGCAGAGAACCCTAGTGAGCGGAGGAAGTTCCTCCGAGCGGCGGGACTCGCCGGTCTGGGAGCCGTCGGGGCCGCAGCGGTAGTGCGCAGCGGCAGCGATCTGGCGGAGGCGGCGCCGAATGACGGAACCGTTCTGAACTTCGCGCTCAACCTGGAATACCTGGAGGCACAGTTCTACGCCCATGCCGTTCACGGACACGGGATTGACAGTTCACTCACTCACGGCAAGGGCACCCACGGCAAGGTCATCGGTGGCCACAAGGTGCCGTTCCAAACCAAACGCATCCGCCAGTACGCTGAGGAAATCGCCGGAGACGAGCTGCACCACGTCAAGTTCCTGCGTAAGGCGTTGGGTTCGGCCGGCGTCGCCCAACCGACGCTGGACCTGAGGTCCAGCTTCAGCGCCGCTGCCCAGGCCGCGGGACTGATCAAGAAGGGACAGGACTTCGATCCGTTCGCCAATGAGGACAACTTCCTCCTCGGCGCCTACATCTTCGAGGACGTCGGCGTGACCGCATACAAGGGTGCGGCGCCATTGATCAACAACAAGACCTATCTGGAGGCAGCGGCCGGCATTCTCGCGGTCGAGGCATATCATGCGGCCACGATCCGTACGTCACTGTACGAACGCGAGATGTACCTGCCCGCTCGGAAGATCTCCGCTGCGCGCGACAGTCTCGACGGCAAGACTGATGACGACAAAGGCATCCACTGGAGCGGCGGGTCGAACATCACCCCGACCAGTGGACATGCGATCGCCTACAGCCGAACGCCTGGTGCCGTCCTGAACGTGGTGTACCTGAATCCGGGAAAGGCGACCAAGGGTGGCTTCTTCCCGGACGGCGTGAACGGCGACGTTCACACAAGCGCCACGCATTGACAAGACGCGGGCGAGCGCGCAGATCCTCACCATCGTGCGCGGCTTCGGTCTGGACGAGGACGAGGCCTCCTTGGAACTCGTGCGGGCCGACGCCCAGCGGCTCAAGTGCCACGACTCGGCGAACTTCTCGTCGCAGGCCGAGCTTTCTCGGTGCCGATCACGATCCGGAGCCATCGGATTGGGACGAGCCTTCGGAAGAGCCGGAGGTGCCCGAACCAGAGCCGGCAGTACTGGAGTTGCTGGCCTGGCCAGTGGAGCCCGTACCGCTCGAATCCTGGCCGCTGGAGCTCTGGTCGGAGGGATCGCTGTCGGCCGACTGATCGTCCGATGGGGCGTCGGTTGATTCCGAAGTGCTGGAGCCCGAGGGATCTGATCCACCGGTCGGCTGGCTGGAAGGCTGGTCAGCGGATGACGGGTCTTGATCGCTGGCGGATGAATGAGGCTGCGGGCTGGGCGAACCGCTGTCACTCGAGCCGGCGGGATCGTCTGACTCCTTGGACCCGTCATGACCGGGTCGATGCGAATGCGTGCGATGGACGAGTTCGCTGGCGGTCGTGGTTCCGTGCTGACCGTCGAGTGTGCGGCCTGTCGCCAGCTCGATACCGGCGATAGCCCCGAAGGCGATCACGAAGACAGTTATCCCGCCGACCAGCGAACTGATCAGCAGCCGACGCGACCTTGGTCTGCGGACTGACGGCGAAACAGGTTCGTCGGACTCCAGAGAGCCGTCGACTTGCCGGGCCGGCCTGTGCGGTGTGGCGTCCGTTTCCCGCAAGGTGATCGAGGAGGGCAGCTGCGTCTCTCGGGTGCTACGACCCGGCGTCCTGCTGAGTGCTATCCGGGCAAGCTGATGGGTTCGCCGTATAGAAGCGGTGTAGACCGAACCCAGCACCGCAGCACAGATGCTGGCCAGTGCGGCGCCGACGACAGTGCCGGCGACGCCGAGACGAGACCCGATTACCGCAGCTGTCATGGCAGCCAACGCACCACCGAACAGTTGCGGCATAGACACATCGAGGAGCTTCGGTCTCTCGGTCGTCACATCCGGGTGATGCGGCTGTGGGCGGCTTGTGTCATCGGTTCTGTCCTGGGAGTCGAGACTGGAGCGATGGCGATCCGATCCGGGAGAAGTGGCGTCTGATTTGTCCATGGATTCGATGACGAGGCCCTCTACTGCGTTGCCGTGTACAGATGCTGGTCGTCGTCGACCGTCGGAAGCCCAGGCTGCCGGCCTGTCCATCATGCCCTCGACCAACGGGAGTTCAAGAGTTCGCCGACGGCTCACAGGAACAACTCGGGCCCTGGCGGAGCCAGGGGCCGGTCATTTGGTCAGGACGTAGACGGTGGTGCCGCCGATGGTCGTGGTGGTGTAGTTCTTCTCGACCCATGAGGTGATCGCGCTGGCTGCGCTCGATCCACCGCCCGGCCCACCGGCACCGCCCGATTGGCCGGCGATGAAATAGGTGACCTTGCCCTCTTTGACCCAGGCTTTGAACTGGGCGAGTGTCGGAGCGTTGTCGGAGCCGGTGAAGCCGCCGATCGGCATCACCGAGGTGTCGGTCGACAATTCCAGTTCTGCCGCGCCCTGCGCTCCGACGGTAGCCGCAGACCAGGTGGTGGTCGTGGCCTTCAGTGCACTGATCAGCTTGCTACTGGTCGCACCGCCGATGTCACCGCCCATGCCCTCACCCATGGTGCCGCTCATGGTGTCGTTGCCGCCGCTTGACTCGGTACCGCCAGGAAAACCAGATCGGGACCCCGAGTTGCTACCCGGAGTCATTCCTTCCGGTGGGTTACCGGTCTGCCGGTTCCCGGTCCTGGTTCCCTCGGAGCCGCCGGGTGCACCCTGCATCCCGCCCGGAGCACCGCCGCCGGCGTTACCCACCCCACTCATGCCGGAACCCGAGGTGGCCACCGCAGTGGGGATGCTTCCCGTGTGCGCAGTCGCCGCAGTCCGTACGCCCCAGTTCCCGACCGGCACCGCCACCGCGAGAACCGCCAGCAGAGCGACCAGAGGAGCCAGCCGAGCGATCCGGTTCCGCCCGGTCCAACGCAGCACCAACCCCGCCACGGCGACGGCTCCCAATCCGGCAGCCAGGATCACGTACCAGCTGCTGGTGTCGTTGTGCGCCAGCGTGTAGGCGCCGTAGCCGGCGGTGGCCGCGACCATGCCGATCATGATGAGGTGGGAGGCCGTGTCGTGCCGCTCCCAGAGCTGGCGGCCGGCGAGTGCCACCAGCGCGGCGATGGACGGTGCCAGCGCGACCGAGTAGTAGGGGTGGATGGTCCCCTGCATGAGACTGAACGTCAATCCGGTGACCAGGAACGATCCACCCCAGACGATGGTGGCCGCACGCAGCTGATCGGTCCGCCGGGCTCTGGCAGTCAGCCACACCAAACCGAAGATCGCAATCAGCGCGGCGGGGATCAGCCAGGAGATCTCCAGGCCGAACTCATCCCTGAAAAGCCGCAGCAGGCCACTCGAGCCACCGAAGCTGGAGTTGCCTCCCCCGGGACCTCCGCCCTGGGCGGCACCGCCACCACCGTTGCCCGTGCCGCCGAACAGGCGACCCAAGCCGTTGTAGCCGAAGGCCAGCTCGAGCGGGCTGTTGTTCGTGCTGCCTCCGATATAGGGACGGCTCGACGCGGGCCACAACAGCACGACCACGATCCACCACCCGGCCGACGCCACCAGACTCGCTCCAGCCAGTCCGAGCTGCCAGATCCGGCGTACGAGATGACGCGGGCCAGCGACCAGGTAGGCGGCGGTCAGAGCGGGCAGCACCAGCAATGCCTGGCCACTCTTGGTCAGAAATCCGAAACCCAGCGCGACTCCGGCGAGCACCAGCCATCGAGTCTTGCCATCCTGGATCGCACGCGTCATCGCGTAGGTCGCCGCGACGACCAACAGCAGCAGGACCGCATCAGGATTGTTGAATCGGAAGATCAACACTGCCGCCGGCGTCAGGGCGAACAACCCTCCGGCAATCAACCCTGCCACGGGTCCTGCGACACGTTTGACCGTCGCGTACAGCAGCCACACCGACGCCACCCCGGCGAGCGCTTCCGGGACCAACATGCTCCAGGTGCTGTAGCCGAAGATCCGCGCCGACAGTCCCATCAACCACAACGAGGCCGGCGGCTTGTCGACCGTGATCGAGGCAGCCTTGTCGATCGCCCCGAAGAACCAGGCCTTCCAACTCTCCGACCCGGCCTGAACCGCCGCGGCGTAGAAGGAGTTGGCGTTGCCCTCGGAGCCGAGGTTCCACAGGTAGAGCACGCCGGTACCCACCAGCAGCATCACCAGCGCCGGCAACACCCAGCGCGGGTCTCGCCGCCGGGCGGGAACAGATTCAGTAACGGAGTTGTCGGACACGGAACCGCCCGGTGTGCTGATGGAGGCCGTCGCCGGCGCTTCCAATACGGTGGAATGGCTCATGATCATGCCGCCTCTCCGAAGGTGTCCAAAGCAGCCGAGCCGCGATGATCACGCCCGGCGGGGATAGCGTCACCAGCCGGCGGCGCCGACGCTGGTTCCTCCATCTCTGCAACGGATCGCCGGAAATAGTCGACCTGCGTCCGGCGGTTACGGATCCGCCACATGCCTTGCAGATCCTTCATCGCCGTGTCGACCACGTGGACTCTGCTGTCGGGGTCGTCCGTCCAGTCGACCGGAACCTCGTAGATGCGCAGACCGAGCCGCTCGGCGAGGACCAACAACTCGGTGTCGAAGAACCAACCCTGATCCGCGACCGATGGCAGCATCTGACGGGCAACGTCACGTCGAATCGCCTTGAACCCACACTGGGCGTCGCTGAAGCCGACCCGCAGCGAGACCCGGAGCAGTCGGTTGTAGATCCGGGAGATGTATTCGCGCTTCGGACCGCGAACCACGCGAGCACCGCGCCTCAACCGGCTACCGACGGCGATCGCCGAGTGCCCGGTCAACAGCGGAGCGACCAACGGCAACAGCGCCCTCAGGTCGGTCGACAGATCGACGTCCATGTAGACGAGCACCAACGATTCCGACGACAGCCAAGCGGTCCGCAGAGCCCGACCGCGTCCCTTTTGATCAAGACGCAGATACCGAACGGGTTCGATCTCGCTGGCCAGATGTTCGCCGATCGACTGGGTGCTGTCCGTGCTGGCGTTGTCGGCGATCGTCACCCGCCAACCAACGGGCAGGACCTCCTCAGCACAGGCACACACCCGGCGGACGCTGGACTCCAACGCCGCTTCCTCGTTGTAGACCGGAATCACGATATCCACAACGGGCACAGCGCGATCCGATGAACCGATTGTCAGTGCACTCGGCAAGGCTCCACGAGTTGGCATGGTAGGCGATGTCATGCGACAAGGCTGGCTTGATACCTTGTCAGGCCCGTGGGCTGAACCTGTTAGTCCGCTAGGAGATTCCTACGTCCACCGAGGTCATCGGCGGCGGCGGGGCCGTGCGGCACGGGAACGGTAACGCTCACCTACGTTCGAGACGTCGAGGCCGGACCGGGCTGGATGAGTCCGTCACGACGTGGTTCTGCACCTGATTGCTGAAAGGACACACCTGACCCGAGTGTTGATCACCGGAGCCTCCGGATTAGGAGGCCGCCCGATCCCGACGCATTCCCGGCCTCCGGCGATCTCGTCCGCTGCGACACCCGAACGTACACCGATGTCCGAGCAACCGTCGAGGACTGCGTCGCCGTGGTGCATCTGGCAGCGTGGCACATCGGCCACCAACCGCCGATCAGCGATGACCCGACTCATCACAAAAGTGGAGCTAAGGGGATTCGAACCCCTGACCTTTTCCATGCCATGGAAACGCGCTACCAACTGCGCCATAGCCCCTCATCGCAGCTCTCGCAGAGCGTCAAACCCTGCGTGAACAGCGGATGCGATACTAGCGTGCCGAGCCCGGTGAAACGAAATCGGCAGGACCACTCGGTGTTCGAGGAGGAACAGGATGCCAGCAGGGACCACCAGGATCATGTGTTTCGGCGATTCGCTGACTTGGGGCTGGGTGCCGGTGGCCGGTGCCGCACCGAGCTATCGCTACGGCCCGGACGAGCGCTGGACCGGAGTGCTGGCGAACGGAGTTGGGCAGCGACTTCGAGATCGTCGAGGAAGGTCTCAGTGCCCGCGCCACAGCTGCTGGTCTCCCCGCCTCCGGTTGCCGATCTCGCCGATCCCCGGTTCACCGAGATCTTCGCCGGCGCCCAGGAGAGGTCACGGGAACTGCCGCGGATCTATCGCGCGCTGGCGGCGTTCACCGGCGCTCCCACTTCTTCGACGCCGGCTCGGTGATCAGCACCGACGGCGTGGACGGGGTGCACTTCACTCCGGACAACAACCGTGATCTGGGTGTCGCACTGGCAGCGGAGGTCCGGAAGATCTTCGGATAGTCAGGCGACCCGGTCGTCATCCGGTACGACGAACTCGGCATGCGCGTTGTAGGCGCCGATGAACCAATGACCACGAGGATGGCGCTCCAGGACCACCCACGCACAGTTGCGCAGGCTGCCGAGCCGGTCCCAGTCCAATCCGAGGAACTGACCGATGCCGACGCGGCCGGCAGTCCCGTGCATGGTGATCACGACGGTCGCATCATCGTCGATGGCGTGGATGATGTCGACGAAGGCTGCCGCCGCCCGGCGGGCGACCTCGCCGCTGGTCTCACCGGTCAGCGAACGTCGTACGTCCTCCCCTGCGTCGACCGCCGCGACCAGTCCGGGATCGACCTGTGCGGCCTCGTCGTGGGTCAGGCCCTCCCAGCTGCCGACGCTGATCTCCCGCAGCCGCCGGTCGTAGTTGATCTCCAGCCCGGTCAGGTCAGCGAGCGCCTGCGACGTCTGCGCGGCCCGCGACAGATCGCTGCTGTAGATCGCGACCGGCTTCAGCTCCTTGATCACCTGGGCAGCGGCCGAGGCCTGTTGCAGTCCAAGATCATCGAGCGGGATGTCGGCCTGGCCCTGGTAGCGACCGGTCGCGTTCCAGGACGTACGTCCGTGCCGCCAGACGATCACCCGGCGGGCGGTCATCGGGCCTCGTCGATGTCGAGCTCGATCTCCGGGCAGTCGTGCCAGAGCCGTTCCAGTGCATAGAACGTCCGCTCCTCGACGTGCTGAACGTGCACGACGACATCGAGATAGTCCAGTAGCACCCAGCGTCCTTCCCGCTCCCCCTCGCGGCGGACCGGCTTGGCATCCAGTTCGCGAAGCTTCTCCTCGACGCCGTCGACGATCGATGCGACCTGGCGTTCGTTGCTCGCACTGATGACCAGGAAGACGTCGGTGATCGCCAGCTGCTCGGACACGTCGTACGCAACGATGTTGGTGCCGAGTTTGTCGGCGGCCGCCTCGGCGGCGGCGCGTGTGAGCTCCAGCGCCCGTTCGGTGGCAGTCAGGATGTCCCCTTCGTCAGGATTGGCGTCATCAGGATTCGTGTCATCAGGATTACTGGTACGGATCGTCGAAGAACTTGCCGATATCCGGTAGCCGGTTTGCCGGAAGCGTACCCGCGCCGCTGTGGCCTTCGAACTGTTGACGATCGTCGTCATGCTGGTAGAGGCCGCGCTTGGCGATGTATTGCACGATGCCGTCCGGTACGAGATACCAGATCGGCTCTCCTGCAGCGACGCGCACCCGGCAGGCGGTCGACGAGATCGACAGGGCTGGCACCTCCATCAGGGTCAGCTGGCCGTCCGGCACCTGACCGATCGGCGGTTCGGTGAGCTCGTGCCCGGGACGGGTGACGCCCACGAAGTGGGCCAGGTCGAAGAGTTCCTCGACACCGCGCCAGGTGAGGATCTGCGAGAGCGCGTCCGCACCGGTGATGAAGTAGAAGTCGACATCGTCGCCGCGTTCGGTGCGCAAGTCATGCAAGGTGTCGATCGTGTAGGTCGGGCCGGGACGGTCGATGTCGATCCGGCTGACCGTAAAGCGGGGATTCGAGGCCGTCGCGATGACCGTCATCAGATAACGGTCCTCGGGCTCGGAGACCTCTTTGTCCTCCTTCTGCCAGGGACGCCCGGTCGGGACGAACACGACCTCGTCCAGAGCAAACCGGCTGGCCACCTCGCTGGCGGCCACCAGGTGGCCGTGGTGGATCGGGTCGAAAGTGCCACCCATCACGCCCAGACGGTAACGGCGCCCCGATCGAAATCGGCGGGTACGTGCCAGTCCGGCAGTTCGTTCAGTCACTTCGTTCAGTCACTCGGTCTTCCTCGCCTCACAGCGGATGTCAGCTGTGCGGGCGACCTTTACCGATCGACAACACGATCGCCATCATCGACAGCAGACAGAGGAAGGCGATCAGTCCGAAGATGATCGCCGGGACAGGCAGGTTGTGCGTCTCCAGCGCCACGAGCTGCAGGGCATGCGTCATGAAAAGCGAGTTTATCCTCACGCCCTGGTCTGGCCCGAACCGGTGACCACGTACTTCGTGGTGGTCATCTCCGGCAGGGCCATCGGGCCCCGGGCGTGCAGCTTCTGGGTCGAGATGCCGATCTCGGCGCCGAATCCGAATTCGCCGCCGTCGACAAACCGGCTGGACGCATTCACCAGGACCGCAGCCGCGTCGATTTCGGCCACGAACCGCTGGGCCGCCGGCTGCGAGTCGGTGATGATCGTCTCGCTGTGACCCGTCCCGTAGCGACGGATGTGGGCGATCGCCTGGTCGAGGGAGTCGACCTCGGCGACCGCGATGTCGAGCGAGTTGTACTCGGTCGCGAAATCCTCGTCGGTCGCCGGCACGACCGGCGTTGCCGGGCTCGCGTGGATCGCGACCAGAGCGTCGCCGTGAACGGTCACACCGGCGTCCGCGAGCTGTTTGAGCGCCTCGGGCACGAAATCCTCGGCGATCTCGCGGTGCACCAGCAGAGTCTCGACCGCGTTGCAGACACTCGGGCGCTGCGTCTTGGCGTTGAGCAGGATGTCGATGGCCATGCTGAGGTCGGCATCCGCATCGACGTACAGATGGCAGTTGCCGACACCGGTCTCGATCACCGGCACCTGGCTGTTGGCGACCACATGGCTGATCAGCCCGGCCCCGCCCCGCGGGATCAAAACATCGACCTGGCCACGAGCGGCCATCAGCTCGTCGGTGACCGAACGCGGGCCTCGTACGAGTTGGACCGAGTCGGCCGGCAGCCCGGCTTGGGTGAGGCCCCGACGCAGCGCCTCGGTGATCGCCGCGTTCGAATGGGTCGCCGACGACGATCCCCGCAGCAGAGCGGCGTTTCCGGACTTGAGGCAGATACCCGCCGCGTCGGCCGTCACGTTGGGACGGGCCTCATAGATGATCCCGACGACTCCGAGCGGGACCCGGACCTGGCGGACCTGAACCCCATTGGGATTGGTCCACCCACGCACGACATCGCCGACCGGATCCGGCAAGCCCGCCAGGGAACGCAGGCCCGCGGTCATCCCCGCGACCCGTTCCTCGGTGAGCCGAAGTCGGTCGACCAGCGCCTCAGAGGTACCACCCTGCTCAGCTGCTGCGACGTCCTCGGCGTTGGCCGTGAGGATCTGCCGTACTGCGTCGTCGACAGCGTCCGCCATCTCGTGCAGCGCGTTGTCCTTGGCGCCCCGGTTGGCCCGGGCGAGGATGCGGGCCGCGCGGCGTGCCCGGGCCGCCTGCTCCGAGACCGTGTGCTGCCCGGTTGGAGCCTGGTGTGAATCGCAGGAGGTACGAGCGGCTAGCTCTGACGTGCTCGGACCGCGGTCTTGTGTCACGTCTCGATTATGACCAACTTGGTTGCCGGACTCCGAATGTTCGGTCCAGCAGGATGTGAACCGTATGAAAAGCCTCCGTGACCAGTGCGACGGTGGCCGACGTCAGCGGCCTGACGGCTGAAAGTTGCTGGTGCAAAACGGACTCGAGTTCGGTGCCTCCCAGCAACGCTACGTCGATAGATCGACTGAGCCGCCGAGGTACGGCGTCCTCCGCAACGCGAGCGCCGACCCGAAATACCTGCCGCTGGCACCGCAGACCGAACTACCTCGATGCTTCGAGGCCGCTCCGCTGGCTACTGCTGGCGGTGACTCGCTCAGTCGCCGGACCAACGCCCGTACGCCTGCGGTGCGCGCCGGTCGCACGCCGTCCGCGAGCGACCGGTCCCCTCGGGAGATGACGGTCAGGCGATCAACTCGCGGATCTCGCCCGCGGTGAGCTTGCTGCTGGCCGCCGTCCCCCCGTTCATCACGCTGGCGAAGAGTTTCGCCTTGTCCTCCTTAAGGGCCATCACCTTCTCCTCGATCGTGTCCTTGGCAACCAGCCGGTAGACCATCACATTCTTGGTCTGGCCGATCCGATGGATCCGGTCGATGGCCTGCTGCTCGGACGCGGGATTCCACCACGGGTCGAGCAGAATGCAGTAGTCGGCTTCGGTGAGGTTGAGCCCGAAACCACCGGCCTTCAGGCTGATCAGGAACACCGGCGCCTCGCCGGACTTGAACTCCTCGATCACCTTGCCGCGGTTCTTCGTCCGGCCGTCGAGGTAGGCGTACGGCACCTCGCGCGCAGAGAGCAAGTCGCCGACCTTGCCCAAGAAGGTGGTGAACTGGCTGAAGATCAGCACCCGGTGCTGCTCGGCGAGGATCTCGTCCACCAGATCGCCCAACGCCTCGAGCTTGGTGCTCGGCACGTCGGCGTACTGATCATCGTGCAGCGATGCGTCCAGACTGAGCTGGCGGAGCAGCGTCAGCGACCGGAACACCTCGAACCGGTTTGCTTCAAGATCATCCAGCAGGCCGAGAATCTTCTGCCGTTCGCGGTGCAGGTGGGTCTGGTAGACGCGCCGATGCTTGGGCAGCAGGTCAAGCGCGATCACCTGCTCCTGCCGCGGCGGCAGCTCGGAAGCCACTTGTTCCTTGGTCCGCCGCAGCATGAACGGCCGGATCCGGCGCCGCAGCCGTTCCAGCAGCAGCTGCGACTCGCCCTTCTCGATCGGCTTGGCGTACTCGTCACGGAAATCGGTCGGCCCGCTGAAGAGACCGGGCGCTGTGATCGAGAACATCGACCACAGCTCCATCAGGTTGTTCTCCATCGGAGTGCCGGTGATCGCGAGCTTGAACGGCACCTCCAACATCCGGACGCAGGTGTAGGCCTGGGACCGGTGGTTCTTGACGAACTGTGCCTCGTCCAGGATCAGCCCCGACCAGGGCACCCTCGTGTAGCTCTCGAAGTCGATCCGGAGCAGCGTGTACGAGGTCAACACCAGATCCGCCTGTGCGACCAGCTCCCGCAGTTGTTTGCCGGACTTCTTCTGCGTCTCGGTGATCACTGCGACCTTGAGGTCCGGAGCGAAGCGTGCCGCCTCGGCAGCCCAGTTGCTGATCACGCTGGTCGGTGCGACGACCAGATAGCGTACGGGCCGGTCCGGACCCGCCTGCTGCTTGGCGTGGCAGATCAGTGCCAGCGTCTGCAGGGTCTTGCCCAGTCCCATGTCGTCGGCCAGCACACCGCCGAGATCGTGATCATGGAGGAACGCCAGCCAGTCCAGACCGTCGCGCTGGTAGTCGCGCAATTCCGCGGTGAAACCGTCGGGGATCGGGATCCGGTCCAGCTCGGCCCCGACGCCCAGTCCCGCGACGATCTGACGCCAGTTGCGGCTCTGCTCGAAGTCGACTCCGAGCCGTTCCAGATCGTCCCACCAGTCGACCTGGTAACGGCTGATCCGGACCCCGTCGGCCGTCGGCTCGCCGATCGCCTTGGCTTCCTCGATCAACTCCTGCAGCTGTTTGAATTCCGGCTTGTCGAGCCGGAAGTATTTACCGCTGGGCAGGATCATCATCCCGGTGCCCTTGGCCAGCGCCTTGAACAACTCGGTGAACTGCACCTTCTCGCCATCGACCTCGATGGTCACCGACAACTCGAACCAGTCCCGCTCGCCGCGGATGTCGTCGTTGCGGACCTTGATCAACGGCGGCCGCTGGGCCTCCCGATACTCCGGCAGCTCGCCGTCGTAGATGATCACCAGCCCTGGTTCGCCCTCCAGCCGCGGCAGTACCTCGGTCATGAAGATGATCATGCCATCGGTCCGCAGCAGATTGCGTGGGAGCAAGGATCGCGACACCGTTTTGTCCAGCAGCACGTCAAACCGCTTGAGATCCAGCCGGTTCAGGATCTGCTGCTCCGCGACAAGATCACGATCGCCCTCCCCTGGGCCGACCAGCAGCGAATGCCGCTGGCCCGGATCGTCGTCGGAATTGCGATACCACCAGTCCCAGCGCAACTCCATCTGATGATCGGACTTCGGCCGCAATTCCAGCGCCAGCTGCGGAACCCGCGGAGCCGGCGGGTTGAAGCTGTGGTCACGGGAACGAACGCTGATGTTGGAGCGCAACTGCGGGAAGTAGTCGTTCAGGAACCGCTGCTCGTCGGCGACCGGCACCACGACCCGCTGGCCGATCATGATCAACCGTGACATCGCGGGTGTCAGGGCGTGCTCCAGCATGCCGATCCGCAGCGTGGACTGGTCATCGCGGCGTACGACCAGTTGTTGCGGCACACCGACCACCACGACCGTACTGAGATCGATCTCCCGGTCGCCGACCGTGAGGGTCGGCACGAAGATCAACTCCTGGTCGTCGCGATGGGCCTCGAGATGCACCCGCGCCGGCTCGTCGTCCAGGATCACCGGATCGTCGGCGCCGTCGCCCAGTATCGTGATCCCCGCCTGTGTGGCGTCGCGCAACAACGCCCACAGCGCCGTACTGGAGACGTCGTCGAGCCGTTTCCAACCGTGCTGATTGGCCCACTGGTCACGGCCGAGCGCGCGGATCGCCGACAGCACCTGATGCTGGGTCTGGTCGTATTCGTAGGACGGCACGGCGGGGCTGAACAGGTGCCAGCCAGTATCGCCGCGGACCCAACGCCCGCTGCGACCGATGCCCAGCGGGCGCCCGCGTAAGGTCTCGTGCTCGCGCGGCCGGAATTCCAGCTGCAGCGCCAGCTGGTTCTCCTGACCGTGCCGCTGGACCAACGGATCCAGCATCCGCTCCCAGGAAGCCGGTGCGTCCTCGGCGACCAGGTTCGGCTGTCGCGCACTGATCAGGGTCGCGGCGACATGCTTGCAATTCAGATGCACCGCGCACGAACACACCCCGACCACCGGACGGGTCGGATCGCCACCGGAGAAGAGGATGTTGACCCGGTACGGCTTGGGCAGGGTCCCGATGACGACGCCGTCCAGCACGGTCTGGCCCTGGGACCATCGGACGCTCTGCACCCGACCGGTCTCGTGATACTCCAGACCACGGAAGAGCGCATTCCAGCCGACCAGATTGCCGATCGCGTCATCCGAAAGATCGATCATCCACTCCCCGCCTGCCACCGGTATCCGGACACGTGGCCCCAGCCTAAACACCGACGCCGACAATGCCGGCGACTTGTGCACAGGGTCGCCGGATCAGTCGGAACTGCGCGCTGGGACTCAGATCAAGGCCGGCGGCAGGGCACCTTCGTGTTCGAGCAACCAGAGCTTGGTCTGGCGACCCTGCCCGGGCCCGCCGCCGGAGTAGCCGCCCAGGCCGTCCGCGGCGACCACCCGATGGCACGGAATCGCCAGCGGCACCGGATTGCTGCCCATGATCGACCCGATCGCGCGCGCAGGGACACTGGAGCCGCTGCGTGCGGAGAGTTCTCCGTAGGTGACCTTCTCGCCGTAGCCGACGGTGTCCTTGAGTGCGGTCAGCACCACCAGGCTCGAACTGCCCAGCCCGTCCAGCCGGATCGGCAGATCGAAATCCGTACGCTTTCCGTCGAAGTACTCACCCAATTGGCTGATTGCCGCGGCGACATGCGCTGCCGCCGGCGAGCTATCGGGAGCGGGTGCGGCCGCAGGCCGATAGCGCCAGCCGATGCTCCGGATGCCCTCGTCGTCGGCCAGCACGGTGACCACACCTACCGGCGTCTCCAGACTGCCACGCACGGTGATCAACTCGGCCGGTGTCCCAGCCACTGTCTCAGTCATGATCACCAGTCTGGTCGTCGGGTCCGACAGTTCTCAAGCGATGGACTAGCGGATTTCGGACAAGGCGAGCACCGTGATGCGGCTGATCGTAGTGCGGGAAACCGACGCGCAGAAACAGGGCGGCGACTGCTCCCGCGAGCACGATGGCAGATCCGACGAGCAGCGCCGGACGGTATCCGTTGCCGAGCAAGGGCGTTACGACCAGCGGTCCGATGACCTGGCCGATGCCGTACCCGGCAGTGAGAATGGCGATGGCCCCGGGAATGCCGAGGTGCCGGCCGGTGGCAAGCGACAGCGTCGTGATGCCGACGAAAGTCACACCGAAGAGTGCGGCAGCGACAACAGCCACCCACGGGCCGGCCGACAGCGCTGGCAGTCCCATGCCGATCGCCTGCAGGACCAGCGCACCCGCGATCAGACTGGGTCGCGATGCCCGGGTACTCAACCAGGTCCACAGCGCGCTCGACGGGACGACCGCGAGCCCGACGATGATCCAGACGCTGCTCCCGAGCCAGCGCGGCCCGGTCGCGCTCACCGCGGCGACCAGGAACGTCCCGGCGATGATGTAACCGGTGCCCTCAAGGAAGTACGAGCCCGCCAGCAGTGCGAACCGGGCCCGATGCCCACGGCGGGTGGCAGCGACGGCTGTCCTCGAGCCCGGCCGGTTGCCTGATTCGCCGATCGGCCATCCCACTGCCACCAGCACTGCTGTCAGGACGGACGCCGACCACCAGGCAGCCCGCCAGTCTCCCACGGCGCCGACGACCGCGATCAGGATTCCGGATGCAGCGATGCCCGCTCCGACACCTCCGTACGCCCAGCCGACACTGCGCGGCGTTGAACTAGCGAGCCGGGTGAGGATGGTGTGACCGGCCACCATGAACATCACCGCGCTGGCGACTCCAGCCAGTCCGCGGATGACGACCCACGTGGCGACGTCATGGGTCAACGGCATCACGACCAGGCTGGCGATCAGGACAAGCCCGCTGGTTCGCAGCGCGCGCCGGGCGCGACCGAGGCCCGACACGAGGATGCCGAGTATGCCGCCGAGCAGATAGCCGAGATAGTTGCCGGTCGCCAACAGGCTCGCACCCTGCCTGGTCAAGCCGGACTGCGTCTCCATCAAGGGCAGGATGGGAGTGAAGACGAACCTGCCGACCCCCATCGCCGCCGCCAGCGCTGCAGCGGTCTGGGCCGCGACTCGCCAGCTGCCTCCGGCTGCGCCGGTCAGCGCCGTGCGCTCGGACCCAAGCTCCTGAACCTGATCATTCCTCACTGCGGTGTCGTTCCGGCGGTTGTCAGATCATTGGACAGGGCGCTCTTCTGGCGTTGGTAGTGGCGCCGGGCCTTCATCCGGTTGCCGCACGCGGCCATCGAGCACCAGCGGGCGCTGTTGCTCTTGGAGTGGTCGATCAGGAACCGGGTGCACTCGGCAGTGTTCTGGCAAGCCCGCAACCGACCGGGGGCGCTCTGCTGGAGCTCGCTCCAGGCCAGGACGGCCCGAGCGACCAATGCGTTCGCGGGCGGAGTCACGAGCTCCCAGTCGATGCCGTCGTCGGCCAGTCGGGCCCGGTAGCTGACGCCCTTGACCGCCGGGGCGAGGCCGCTCATACCTGAACCCGCACCGAACCCGCCACGTACTAATGATTGGAGCGTATCGCGTGTCGACCGCAACAACTCGATGTCCTGTGGCAGCCCGTCCCACTGTTGTTCCCGCAGCCAGGCAGCAGCTCCATCCGGCTCAGCGAGCCGGTCAGTCGGTGCTCCGCCGACCATCCGGGTCGTGTTCAACAGCGCCAGCAGCAACTCCTCATCCGCAGCTGCACCGACAGTCACCACCCTAACCTCCATAGCATGTTAACCAGGTTACAGACGTCAGGCTCATTTGTAATCATCGTCAATATCGATGAGCGTTAGGAGACGAATGTGGTCTCTCCCGCCCTTTCCTGGATGCCCGCGTGTGACTGCTGACCGGCACCGCAACCGACATCGCAACCCGTGTCAACCGACGGTTGGCGCCAACGGTCCGTTGCGGGCACAGCGTCGAATCGAGCCATGGCTACTCGGGTGTTAAGGTCCCGTCCAACATCCGGACATGTTCCGCCACGCCGGGCCGGCAACAGACGGCGCCCCGGCAGCGGAGCACCAGTCGGCCTTGTCGGCGTGATCGTCGCCGCCGCCGAGAACCAGGAGCAAGCATTGAACCGCATGCGAGCAGCAGCCACTAGCGTCGCTGCGCTGACAGCGCTGACCGTTGCCGTCGCCGGCTGCGGCGCCGGGAATCCCGGCAAGAGTTCCGGTAGCGATTCGGACTCCGCGGGCCTGATCGTGGGCACCACCGACAAGGTGGTCTCGATCGACCCGGCCGGTGCGTACGACAACGGTTCGACCACCGTCCAGACCCAGGTCTTCCAGTACCTGCTGAACTTCCCCGAGGGCAAGACCAGCCCGCAGCCGGATGCGGCCAAGAGCTGCGACTTCACCAAGCCGACCGAATACACCTGCACGATGAAGCCAGGCCTCAAATTCGCCAACGGCGATCCACTCAATGCGGAGAGTGCGGCCTTCTCGTTCCAGCGTGTCGTCAAGATCAACGATCCCAACGGCCCGTGGGCGCTGCTGGGCAACATGAAGTCGGTCAAGGCCGTCGGCGACAAGGTCGTCTTCACCCTCAAGGCCGGCAACGACCAGACCTTCCCGCAGGTGCTGGCCACCTCGGCCGGCCCGATCGTCGACCAGAAGGTCTTCCCTGCCGACAAGGTGATGCCGGATGATCAGGTGGTGAAGGCCAAGGCGTTCTCCGGGCCGTACACGATCTCCAGCTACCAGAAGAACGTGTTGGCCGAGTTCAAGAAAAACCCGGACTACAAGGGTGCCTTCGGTCCCGCCAAGACCGACACCGTGACCATGAAGTACTACACCGACGCGAACAACCTGAAGCTCGACATCCAGAACAAGAACATCAGCGTCGCCTACCGCTCCCTGACGCCGACCGATATCGCCAATCTCAAGCAGACCAAGGGAATCACGGTGCACACCGGTCCCGGCGGGGAGCTGCGCTACCTGGTCTTCAACCTCAAGACCATGCCCGGCAAGAACGATGCGCAGAAGCTCGCGATCCGCAAGGCCGTCGCGTCCTCACTCGACCGGCAGGCCATCTCGACCCAGGTCTACAAGGGCACCTACACCCCCGCCTACTCGGCCATCCCCCAGGGACAGTTGGCGGCGAGCGAGCCCTTCAAGGATCTGTACGGCAGCAAGCCCGACAAGGCCAAGGCCACCAGCTTCCTCAAATCCGCGGGCGTGACCACTCCGGTCTCGCTCAACCTCTGGTACAACCCGGACCACTACGGCTCCAGCTCGGCCGACGAGTACAACGAGGTCAAGCGCCAGCTCGAAGCGACCGGATTGTTCAAGGTCAACCTGCAGTCGGCGGAGTGGACCACCTACAGCAAGGACCGGACCCAGGACGACTATCCCGTCTACCAGCTGGGCTGGTTCCCGGACTTCCCGGATCCTGACAACTACCTGACTCCGTTCTTCTCCAAGGACAACTTCATCCTCAACCACTACTCGGATCCGCAGATGACCAAGCTGCTCGGCTCGGAGATCTCCGACACCAATGCGGACTCGCGCAAGCAGACCCTGGTTGCGGCACAGAAGCTCGTCGCAGAGCAGCTGCCGATCATCCCGCTGCTGACCGGCTCGCAGGTCGCTGTCTCCACCAGCGACGTCAAGGGCGTCGACAACACCCTCGACCCGAGTTTCCGCTTCCGCTTCAGCTCGCTGTCCAAGTGATGCCGGCAGTGATGTCACTCTTGATCACAAGCACGTTGAGCTGACGACCTGCTCCAGCGCCATATCCGGCACGCGGCGGGCCTGCCCCTGAGGCCGGCCCGCCGTCTGCTGCCCGAGGAGGCTTCCCATGGCAACAACCGAACTGTTCGTCCCGCCCGAACCGCCCGCGACCACGGCACCCCGGACCCGCCGGGGAATGCCTCCGCTGCTGCGCTACATGCTGGTGCGCATCGGACTGGTGATCCCGATGCTGTGGATCCTGCTGACACTGGTCTTCCTGCTGATGCGGGTGATCGGCGATCCGATCAGCGCTGCCCTGGGTGGCCGGATGAGTCCGGCCAAGATCGCCCAGGCGAAGGCGGCCGCCGGGCTGGACAAGCCCCTGATCGTGCAATACGGCCAGTACCTGTGGAACATCCTGCACGGCGACTTCGGCACCACACTGACCGACCATCGGGCGATCTCCAACATCCTGGTCGTGAACGGTGCGGCCACCCTCGAGCTCTCCGTGTACGCGTTGGTCGTCGCGTTCCTGGTCGGCATCCCACTGGGCCGGATCGCCGCCCGCTACCGTGATCGTTTTCCCGATGTCGCCCTGCGCCTGTTCGCGATCCTGGTGTACGCGGCGCCGGTGTTCTTCGTCGGACTGCTGCTCAAACTCGCCTTCGCCCCGCTGGGCTGGCCGGTGGCCGGCCGGGCCAGTACGGCGACCGAGCTGACCCTGCAGAATGTCCGGCCCGAGACCCACATCATGTTGATCGACGCCATCCTGTGGGGCGATCCGAAGATGATCCTCGACGTGCTGCAGCATGCCGTGCTGCCGGCCGTCGCCCTCGGACTGCTGACCGGTGGCGTGTTCCTGCGGCTGGTGCGGGTCAATCTGCTGCAGACCCTGCGGATGGACTATGTGATGGCTGCCCGTGCCCGGGGCATCTCCGAACGCCGGGTCCTGGGCCGGCACGCCTTCCGCAACGCCCTGGTGCCGGTGGTCACGGTGATGGGCATGCAGATCGCCATGCTGATGGGCGGCGCGCTGCTGACCGAGACGACCTTCGAGTGGCAGGGTCTCGGCTACACGCTCGGACAGTATCTGCTCAAACGCGATTTCATTGCCGTACAGGGAATCGTCACCGTTTTCGCCCTGATCATCGGAGTCGTGTCGGTGCTGATCGACTTCATCGTCGCTCTGGTCGACCCGCGGGTCCGGTTCTGAGCCGAGGAGGAAGCTGATCATGTTGAGCACCATTCGGATGACCCGCGGCCTGCAGCGCGTGATGCTGTTCACCGGCTTCGGGATCGTCGCCTTCTTCATCCTGCTGGCGATCCTCGCCCCCGTCGTCGCCCCATACGGTTTCAACGCCGACCGGATCGGCAATGTCGTCTTCGGAACCCAGATCCACCCGTCAGGTGCGCACTGGTTCGGCACCACTGTCGGAGGCCAGGACGTGCTGTCCCGCGTCGTCTACGGCGCCCGGACGGCGGTGATCGTGATCGTCGTCGCCGTGATCATCTCGATCGTGATCGGCGTCCCGATCGGACTGGTCTCCGGCTATCTCGGCGGACCGCTCGACCGGGTGCTGGTGTTGATCATGGACGCTCTCTACAGCTTCCCGTCGCTGCTGCTGGCGATCGTGGTCTCGATCATCATCGGCGGCGGCCAGAGCGGCTTCGTCACGGGAATTCTGGCAGCTGCGATCTCGATCACCGTGGTCTTCATCCCGCAGTACTTCCGGGTCGTCCGCAACGCGACCGTCTCGGTCAAGGTCGAGCCGTACGTCGATGCCGCCCGGGTGGTCGGCGCCGGGACCCCACGGATCCTGTTCAAACACATCCTGTCCAACGTCGCCGGCACCCTGCCCGTGATCGCCACCCTGAACGCGTCCGAAGCGATCCTGACCCTTGCCGGGTTGGGATTCCTCGGCCTGGGCATCGAGCCGTCGGCGGCCGCCGAATGGGGCTACGACCTCAACCGGGCGCTGTCGGATGCGACCAACGGGATCTGGTGGACCGGCATCTTCCCGGGCGTGGCGATCGTCCTGATGGTGCTCGGCGTGACCCTGGTCGGCGAGAGCCTCAACGACGTACTCAACCCGCTGCTGCGCACCCGCGCCGGCGGCGGCTCGGCCGACGAGCAGGAGGTGGCCGCCGAATTCGAGGCAGCCGTCGGCTCCGACGAGGTCCACGAAGCCGTTGTCGTCGACGACCGGGATCCCAAGCTGGTTGCCACCCTCAGCCTGCAGGATCTGACCGTACGCTTCGACACCGATGCCGGCGTCGTGCACGCCGTCAACGGCGTCAGCTTCGCCGCAGACCCGGGCGAGGTGGTCGCGGTGGTCGGCGAATCCGGATCCGGCAAGTCAGTCAGCACCCGGTCGGTGCTCGGGCTGCTGCCCTCGACCGCGCACACCACTGGCTCGGCCAAGCTGCGCGACCGCGAACTCCTCGGCCTCGGCTCGCGGGCGCTCCGGCCGATCCGCGGTGACCAGATCTCGATGATCTTCCAGGAGCCGTCGACCGCGCTCAATCCGGTGTATACGATCGGCTGGCAGATTAGTGAGGGCATCCGCGCGCACCGCAAGATCAGCCGCAAGGAGGCGCGGGCGAGGGCCATCGAACTGCTCGACCTGGTCGGCATCCCCGAGCCTCAGCGGCGGGTCGACTCCTATCCGCACCAGCTGTCCGGCGGTCAGAAGCAGCGCGTCGTGATCGCGATGGCGATCGCCTGCGAACCGGATGTGATCATCGCCGACGAGCCGACGACAGCGCTCGACGTCACCGTGCAGGCCGCGATCCTGGAATTGCTGCTGTCGCTGCGCGATCGGCTCGGAACAGCGATCGTGTTGATCACCCACAACATGGGCGTGGTCGCCGACATCGCCGATCGGGTCGTGGTGATGTATCGCGGGGAGGTCGTCGAAGAGGCGCCGGTCGAGAGACTGTTCGCCGACCCGCAGCACCCGTACACCCGGCGGCTGCTCGGCGCCGTACCGAGGCTGGGCGCAGGCAACGAGCGACCTGCAGCGGACGCGAAGGCCGAGGCCGACAAACCGATCACGTTGATCGTCGATGATCTGGTCGTCGAGTTCCCCGGGCGCATCGGGCAACCGCCGTTCCGTGCCGTCGACCGGGTCGGTTTCGAGATCCGGCGCGGCGAGGTGCTGGGCCTGGTCGGCGAGTCGGGATCCGGCAAGTCGACCGTCGGCCGGACCGTGGTCGGGCTGCAGAAGCCGACCTCCGGCTCGGTGATGGTCGGCGGTTCGGAGATCTCCGAACTCAGCGAGGCCCAGCTTCGCAGCCACCGCGGCAGGTTCGGGTTCGTCTTCCAGGATCCGGCCGCCTCGCTCAACCCGCACCTGACCGTGGCCGACTGCATCGCCGAGCCGCTGTACGTGCAGCAGGTCGGGTCGGTGGCCGAACAGCGGAACAAGGTCCGGTCGCTGCTCGATCGCGTCCAGCTCCCGGGGGCGTACGCCAATCGCTATCCGCACGAGCTCTCCGGCGGCCAGCGGCAGCGCGTCAGTCTGGCCCGCGCGCTGGCGCTCGACCCGGAGCTGCTGGTCGCCGATGAGCCGACCTCCGCTCTGGACGTCTCGGTACAGGCGCGGGTGCTCGAGCTCTTCGCCGAACTCCAGCAGGAACTGCAGTTCGCCTGCCTGTTCATCAGCCACGATCTGGCCGTCGTCGACTCGCTCGCCGACCGGGTGGCCGTGATGCAGAGCGGCCGGCTGGTCGAGGTCGGCCCGCGGCAGCAGGTGCTGAGCGATCCGCAGGAGGAATACACCCGCCAGCTGATCGCCGCGGTTCCGGTACCGGACCCGGTCGAACAACACCGTCGCCGCGAGGCCAGGGGCAAGCTGCTCACCGACGTGTCGTAGTGCTACATCCCTTGCCTGGTAGGGATTGCCAGGCAAGGGATGAGCGCGATCAGAGTCAGGCCGATACTCCAGAAGAATGCCGCGTGGAATCCGGTGACCGAGCCCACGGCGGCCGCGACCGTGGCCAACACCGCGGTGCCCGCCGCTCCGCCGAGTTGCTGGACGAGGCGGACGATCGCTGAGCCGGCCGGGACCTGATCCCGGGACAGGTCCACGAAGGCACCCGTGGTGATCGCGATGTTCACTCCGCTCAGCGCACCGCCGCGGATGATCAACGCGACGCCCAGGAGTACCCAGCTCGTCCGCGTGGTCGCTATCGCGAAGGGAACGGTGGCCACCGCGCATAACAGCACACCGAGGACCGCGATCAACCGGGCGCCGATACGGTCGACGATGCTGCCGACCCATCGGGTCAGGAGCGAGCCGACGCCTTGGAGTGCCAGCACGGCCCCGGCGGTCAAAGCGGTGAGACCACGCTGCTGCTGGAAATACAGCGGGATCAGGAACAGCGCCCCGTAGAGCGCAAGCCCGGTCAGGAACAGCGTTGCGGTCGCAGAGCCGAAAGCCCGGTTGGAGAGCAGTCGAACCGGAACCGCCGATCCCTCGCCCCTGGTGAAGCTCCACACGACGAATCCCGCAATCAGGATCAGGCCAGCCGCAAGTGGTGACCACACGGACGCGACTGCATGATCGCTGCGTCCGGCGGCGTTGCTCAGCGCGAAAAGCAACGCCGCGGTCCCGATGCCCAGCAGCAGTACGCCGGGCAGGTCCAGCCGCTTCTGGGTCTGGGCCGGTGAACTGGGCACGAATCGCAGCGCCAGCAGGATCGCCGCGACGCAGATCGGCAGATTGATCACGAAGACCCAGCGCCAGCTCACCGCGTCCACGATCGCACCCCCGACGAGCGGACCGGCGATTGGCGCGATCGTGGTCACGAGCATCACGACAGTGAGCACACGACCGATCTTGGTCGGCCCGGCGGCCCGGACCAGGATCGTCTGCAGCACCGGCAGCATGATCCCGGCCCCGACTCCTTGCACAGCACGAAAAGCGACGAGTGACCCGAAGTCCCACGACAGCGCACACAGGCCGGAGCCGATCATGAACAGCGCGAGTCCGACCACCCAGACCCTTCTCGAGCCGAAGCGGTCTGATGCCCACGCCGTGACCGGCACGGTTACGGCCAGGGTGAGCAGATAGGCCGTCGTGACCCACTGGATCGCCCGAGTGCCGACGTCCAGGTCGGTGCTGATCGTGTGCAGTGCGACATTCACGACGGTCGTATCGACCAGTGGCGCCACGCCGCCGACAACCACGACCAGTGCCAGCCGGATCAACGGCCACCCCAACGGTTCCAATCGCGCTTTGGCCATCACTCCCCCTAAGAGACATGTGTATCTTACGACTTTAAGATACACATGTATCCTCGCCATGTGGAGACCGAGACCAATGCCAGTCCAGTCCGCCGCCGTCGCGGGCAGGAGTTGGAGGAGGCCCTGCTCGAGGCGGCCTGGGTCCAGCTGCAGCGCGAGGGCTACACGGCGTTCACCATCGACGCCGTGGCCCGTACGGTCGGCACCAGCCGCGCGGTGATCTATCGCCGCTGGCCCGGACGTGCGGCGCTGGTGCTGGCGACCGTACGAGCCCACGCCGGCACAGTCGTCGGGAACGCCCCGGATACCGGAAGCCTCGAAGCCGACGTCCTCGCCCTCCTGAACGATCTGGCGGATCGGATCCAGCAGATCGGCATCGACGTCGCAACCGGACTGTTCGGCGAGCTGGACGAGATCCCCCACGAGGCCAAGGCCGTCGTCCCGACCGCCTTCCGGCAGGTCATCGACCAGGCCGTCAGCCGCGGAGAGATCGGCGCCGCACCCGTTCCTGATGCGGTGCTGGCCATGCCGGGCGTACTGATCCGGTACGCCATGCTGGCCGAGCGGGCCGCACCGTCCGACCAGGCCCTCGACGACATCGCGCACCAGCTGTTCCTGCCGCTGGTGCGCTATCACGCCTCACTCTGAATGCCGCCCGTCGCCGCGGCAGCGCGCGATGCTGACATGATGGACAGAATCGGCCGAACAGCTACCCGAAGGAGGATGGCTCCGCCATGACCCCCGTGATCGACCTGTCCGCGGACCTGCCCGCTGAAGCGGAGGGCATTGCGCTGCCCACCTATGACCGGTCCCGGGTCACAGCCGGGATCGTGCATTTCGGTGTCGGCGGTTTCCACCGGGCCCACCAGGCGATGTATCTGGATCGGCTGCTGCGGGAGGGCAAGGCGACCGATTGGGGCATCTGCGGAGTCGGCGTACTCCCCCACGACGCCCGGATGCGGGACGTGCTGAAGGCGCAGAACGGCCTCTACACGCTCGTCGAGAAGGCACCGGACGGCAGCCAGGCGGTGACCGTGATCGGGTCGATCGTCGACTACCTCTTCGCGCCCGACGACCCGGACGCGGTGATCGAGAAGATGGCGAGCGAGCAGATCAGGATCGTGTCGCTGACCATCACCGAGGGCGGCTACAACCTCGACGCAGTCACGGGCAGGTTCGACGACCACAACCAGGCGATCCTGGACGAGGTCGCGTCGTCCGAACCGCTGAAGACCGTGTACGGGTTGGTGGTCGCCGCGCTGAAGCGTCGCCGCGAACGCGGCCTGCCGCCGTTCACCGTGATGTCCTGCGACAACATCCAGGGCAACGGCGAGATCGCCAAGGGCACCTTCACGTCGTATGCCCGGCTGACCGATCCGGAGTTCGCCGACTGGATGATCGAGAGCGTCGCGTTCCCGAATTCGATGGTCGACCGGATCACGCCGGCGACCACACCCGACGACATCGCTTCCCTGGAAGAGAAACACGGTGTCAAGGACGGCTGGCCGGTGGTCTGCGAGCCGTTCGAGCAGTGGGTGCTGCAAGATCATTTCCCGCTCGGACGGCCGCCGTACCAGGATGCCGGAGTGCAGGTCGTCGACGACGTCGAGCCGTACGAGCTGATGAAGCTGCGGTTGCTCAACGCCGGACACCAGGCGATCGCCTACTTCGGTTATCTCTCCGGGTATCGGCTGGTGCACGAGTCGGCGCAGGATCCTGCGATCGCCCGTTTTGCCCGCGCCTACATGGATCGCGAGGGGACGCCGACGCTGAAGCCGGTCCCCGGAGTTGATCTTGAAGAATACAAGGACTCGCTGATCGAGCGGTTCGCCAACTCCCATGTCCGCGACCAGGTCCAGCGGCTGTGCCTCGAGGCATCGGACCGTATCCCGAAGTTCGTGCTCCCGGTCGTACGCCATCAGCTCGCCCACGACGGCGAGGTGCGGCTGGCCGCCGCGATCATCGCCTCGCTGGCCCGCTACTGCGAGGCGGTCGACGAGGACGGTCAGCCGATCGAGATCAACGACCGGATCGCCGACACGCTTAAGAAGTACGCTGCCAAGCAGATCGCACCGGATGCCGACGAACTGGCGTTCCTGACCAATCGCGAGCTCTTCGGTGATCTTGTCGACGAGCCGCGGTTCACCGAGCCCTACCTCGAGGTGCTCCGCTCACTGCACGAGGTCGGCGCCCAGCAGACCGTGCAGAAGCTCACCTGATCCCCGGCCGGTCGACGTCGGCGACCCTCAAGCCGCACAACTCGCGACAACTCGACTTCGGCGCGCCTGGATTCGTACGATCCGGCCGTCAGACTCGCGACAACTCGACTTCCGTCGACCCGCCAAGCGGAAGTCGCGACAACTCGAGTTGCGAAGGCGAATCGCGACTCCCTGGCGTTCGAACTCGCGACAACTCGACTTCCGCGCCGGCGGTGTCGGAACCGGGACCAGCCGTTCGTTGATTGTGTGAGACTGCGAGCAGAAAGCGCGCACCCGGAACGAGGAGCAGAGATGGCCGAATACCTGATCTTCTTCAACCAGCAGTGGGTCGGCGATCACGACGCGGCGTGGTTCGCCAGTCGCGGACCACTGGCCAAGGCCGTCGTCGAAGAGATGAAAGACGCCGGCGTCCTGATATTCGCCGGTGGTCTGGTCGAAGAGGTCGAGGAGGCGTTCAGCGCCGATGCGACCAGCGGCACAGTGGTGATCACCGATGGGCCGTACGTGGAGACCAAGGAGTATCTGGGCGGCCTCACCGCGATCAACGTTCCCACGCTGGACGAGGCCAAAGTGTGGGCCGGCAAGGTCGCCGAGGCTTGTGGCTGGCCGCAGGAGGTCCGCGAGTTCAAGTGATGAATCCGGCCGCCGCATCGCCCGTCATGCGATCCTGCCCGGAGTTCCGCCTCGAGTGCCGTGGCCAGTGAGACGAGGACAACACGGTCACCGATTGAAGTGTCGCGCCACGGCGACAGGCCCGACGGATTCCCAGCGACTCAACGGAGCTTCTTACCGACGAGAGGCGAGCCGGTCGCCATTGCGCCGCGCGGTCGCTAGGGCCCAACGGCTCGTAGACATCAGGCCGAGCAGCATGGCGAGCAGACCGCAGGCGGCCAGGACCAACCACGCTGCACGGCCGGCGGCGATGAAGTCCGCGCCGGTGCGCGCCACGATCGATCCGGTGACCGCGACACCGATGGCGATGCCGAACTGTCGGCCGCTGGAGGCCACCGCTCCCGCAACACCAGCCTGATCCCGAGGGAGCCCCGAGACGGCGGTGTGCGTGACCGGTGGCGCGGCCAGACCGGCACCGAGACCGAAGACAGCGTAGGTGACCAACAGATACGCGATCGAAGTGTGGACGGTCAGTGGCATCAGCAGTAGGGCACCGACGGCGAGCAAGCCGCCACCCAGGGACAGCGGCAGTCGTGCACCCTTTACGGCGAGCAACCGCCCGGACACATTGGCCGACACTCCTTGTCCGACAGCCAACGGGATGATCATCAACCCAGCGGGCAGCGCACCCGTGCCTCGGACATCCTGAAGGTAGAGCGTGTTGAGGAACAGGAATCCCCCCAGGCTGGCCGAGATGGCCAGCGCGATCAGGTTGGCCCCTGCGAACGGTGGGCTGCGGAAGAACCGTGGGTCGATCAACGGCTCCGGTTGCCGCGATTCCACGACCAGCAGGCCGACCAGCGCGGCAACCGCCAGCAGATAGAGACCGACAATCGCTAGAGAGTCCCAGCCCCGGTTGGGACCCTCGATGGTGGCGACGATGATCGACGCGAACAGCACGACGACGAGCGCCTGGCCGGGCGGGTCATAGGCCCGTACCCGTTCTGCCCTGGACTCGGGAACAAAGCGCTGGGTCAACGCGATTGCGACGATGCCCACGGGCACATTGACCCAGAACACTGAGCGCCAGCCGAGCGCGCTGACCAGGACACCGCCCAAGATCGGTCCTGCCGCTGCCGTGACCCCGATGACCGATCCCCAGACGCCGACGGCCCGGGCCCGTTCCTTCGGCTCGGTGAAGACGCTGACGATGATCGACATGGCGACCGGGTTCAGCATCGATCCGCCGACTGCCTGCAGCCCTCGGAATGCGATCAGCCACCCAACGCCCGGCGCAACACCGCAGAGCAACGAGGAGGCCGAGAAGACGCAGAGCCCGAGCTGGAAGATCCGCTTGCGGCCGTACCGATCGGCCAGCGAGCCGGACAACACCAGCAGGCAGGCGATCACCAGGGTGTACGCGCCTATGGTCCACTGCAGGCCGCTGACCGAAGCGTGCAGACTTCGACCGATCGACGGCAGCGCAACATTGACGATGGTGATGTCGATGCCGGTCACGGCGACACTGAGACAACAGATCGCGAGCACCAGACCGCGGCGGACCGGACGAGACCACGGCGGAGTCGGAGCTGTCATCGCCGACGGGACCGCGGATTGAGGGCGGTGGTACCGAATTCCCACATGTTGTCCGCAATGTCGACCGTGGTTCCGGGCGCAACGATCCCATCGATGCGGTCCAGGACGTCATCGGCGAGCTTGATCCCGTCCGCGGCGAGATAGCCCTCCATGTGCTCCATCGTCCGGGGCCCGATGATTGCCGTGGTGACCGCAGGATGCCGAGTGACGAAGGCGACCGCCAGTTGGACGAGCGTGAGACCGGCCTCGTCGGCCAGCGCGCCGAGCCGATCGACTGCGTGGAGCTTGGCGGCGTTGGCCGGATTGTCCGAGTCGAACCGCCCTGGTCGGCGACCTGCCCGCGCCGGCGCGCCCGGTCCGGTCACCGTGGTGTCCTTGCGGTAGCGACCCGAGAGCCAGCCTCCGGCCAGCGGGCTGTAGGCCAGCACCCCGATGCCGTGGCGTTGACAGGTCGGCAACAGGTCGTACTCGACCGCCCTGGTCAGGATCGAGTACGGCGACTGCTCGCTGCGGGGTCTCCCGTGACCACGCCCATCGGCCACCCACTGGGCCTCGACGATCTCGGACGCCGGCAGCTTGGAGGTGCCGAACGAACGAATCTTGCCGGCCCGTACCAGGTCGGTCAGCGCACCGAGCGTCTCGTCGATGTCCGTGTGCGGATCCGGGACGCCGACCTGATAGAGATCAATCCAGTCGGTCCGCAGTCGTCGCAGGGACGCCTCGACCCCTTCGATGATCCAGCGCCGGGAAGCGCCACGGTGGTTGGGATCGGCGTCGAACGGTGGCCCGAACTTGACCGCCAACATCACACTGTCGCGACGTCCACCAGTCAGCGCCTTGCCGAGAATCTCTTCGGACTCGCCATGTGAATAGCCATCCGCAGTGTCGATGATGTTGATCCCGGCGTCCAGCGCACGGTGGACGATCCGTACGCAGTGATCGTGCTCGGCGTTGCCGAAGGCGCCGAACATCATGGCACCCAGACACAGCCGGCTCACCGAAAGCCCGGTACGTCCGAGATAGCCGTAATCCATCATCGCTCCTTGCAGAAGACCGTCAGGTAGAGTTGGCACCAAAACGGGCAGGGTGTCCGGATCAACGATACGGACACCCTGCCCATTTCGCAAGGACTTCTGACGATGACCGAGAAACCAGCCAAGCGCACCGACGCCGTACGCAATCGGCAGCGCATCCTGCAGGTGGCACGCGAGACATTCCGTGACGACGATCCGGCCGGTCGCGATGTGTCGATGATCGAGATCGCCCGGCGCTCCGGTGTCGGCTCGGCAACGCTCTATCGCAACTTCCCCACCAGGCGACATCTGCTCGAGGCGCTGCTCGTCGACGAGGTCGAGGCAGTCTGCGCTGCCGCAGCTGACGCCGAGGGCGAGACCGCCGAAGCGCGGCTCACCGCGTGGCTGCGGCGGTTCTTCCAGTATGTGACCGACAAGCGACCGGTCGCGATCGAACTCCTCGAGCACACGGATCGTGCCGATCCAGTCTTCGGCAGCAGCCGCGAGCGGGTCGTCGCCTCCGGTGCGCCGTTGCTCGCCGCCGCCCAGAAGGCGCATGAGATCCAGGCCACGCTGACTTTGGACCAGATCCTCGATCTGGTCGTCGCCGTAGCGAAGATCCCCGGCGATCCGAGCTATCGCCGGCCGATCCTCGACACCGTGCTCGCCGGTCTGCGCGCCGCGGGCTGACCCTGGGCCTGATAACCGCGGTGCGAGCGCACATCGTGAGACCAACCGTGAGGCTTGTCCTGCCGGAGCGCCGCTCGGTTGTCAGGGCAGAACGATCAGCGCATCTCGGTGGACGACCGTACGGTCGTAACCCTCCCCCAGCTCGGCCGCGATCTCGTCGGTATGCCGGCCCAGCAGATCCGGCAGCTCTGAGGAGTCGTAGTTGGCCAGGCCGCGAGCGATCAGGGTGCCGTCCTGGCCGACGAGATTGACCGGATCGCCGGCGCTGAACTCGCCCCGGACCTCGGTCACCCCGGCCGGCAGCAGCGACGCGTGCCGGCGCAGCACGGCATCGACGGCGCCGGCATCCAGGACCAGCTCGCCGTGGGCGTCGGTGGCGTGGGCCAGCCACAACAGCCGGCTGGGCCGGCGCTTGCCGGTCGGGTGGAAGTAGGTGCCGACCGGATCCCCGGCCAACGCACCGACGATCGCCGTGGCATCGGTCAGCACGACCGGGATCCCTGCGGACGTGGCGATCCGGGCCGCGTTGATCTTGGTCTCCATGCCACCGGTGCCGAGGATCGATGCACTCATCCCGCCGACCTCGACGCCGGCAAGATCATCGACCGTACGCACCTCGGTGACCCGACGCGCGCCCGGCCTGCTCGGGTTGGAGGTGTAGAGCGAGTCGACGTCGCTGAACATCACCAGCGCATCGGCGCGGACCAGGTGGGCGACCAGCGCGGCCAGTCGGTCGTTGTCGCCGAACCGGATCTCGTGGGTGGCGACGGTGTCGTTCTCGTTGACGATCGGTACGACGCCGAGCTCGAGCAGCCGGTCGAAGGTCTGCGACGCGTTGCGGTAGTGGCTCTTGCGGGTGACATCATCGACGGTCAGCAGCACCTGCCCGACTGTGAGCCCGCAGGCACCGAACAGCCGGGCGTACTCCTGGACCAACAGCCCCTGGCCGACCGACGCGGCGGCCTGCTGGGTGGCAAGATCACGAGGCCGGGTCCGCAATGCCAGCGGTGCCAGTCCGGCAGCGATCGCACCGGAGGACACCAGCACGATCTCCTGGCCCGCAAGGCGTACTGAGATCAGTGCGTCGACCAGGGCACCAACCCGCTTCGGGTCAAGACCACCGGCCGCCGTGGTCAGCGACGAGGAGCCGACCTTGACCACGATCCGCCGGGCAGCAGTGATGGCGGCGCGCCGCACCATCTCGGTCATCGTCGCTCCCGATCAGCCTTCCTGATCATGCTTCTTGATCATCGCCGGTGACGTCGTCATCATCGACACGGGTCGGCATCTGGTAGGGCTGCAACTCCCCGGCCTCCCGGGCGCGATGGTATTCCTCGTCCTTGGCCTTGCGGCGCTGGGCCGCCGGACGATCGCTCAGGAACCGGTTGTCCTCACCCCGGCGACCGAGGATCTCAGCACCGACGTCCACCTGCGGGGAGAAGTCGAAGATCACCGCGTCGTCGCCACCGATCGCGACGGTGTCACCCGGAATCGCGCCGAGCTCGAGCAGTCGCTCCTCGATCCCCACCCGGTTGAGCCGGTCGGCCAGATAGCCGATCGCCTCGTCGTTGGTGAAGTCGGTCTGGCGTACCCACCGTTCTGGCTTGTCACCGCGGACCCGCCACAGGTCGCCCTCGCGGACGACGGTGAACTCCGGGCCACCACCGACCGGCTTCGGCTTGATCACGACCCGGAGCGCTTCCGGCGCCGGAGCCGCGGCACGGCGTTCGGCCACCAGTTCGGCGGCAGCGAAGATCAGCTTCTGAAGCCCCTCGCCACTCTTGGTGGAGATCTCGAAGACCGGCCAGCCGCGCTCGCCGACGTCGGCCTTGACCAGGTCGGCCAATTCGCGGGCATCCGGGATGTCGATCTTGTTCAGTGCGACCATCCGGGGCCGGTCGGCAAGCCCACCGTAGGCCTCCAGTTCGGACTCGATCACGTTCAGGTCGGTGATCGGATCCCGGCCCGGCTCGTACGTGGCGCAGTCGATCACGTGGATGATCGCAGCACAGCGCTCGATATGGCGGAGGAACTCGTGGCCGAGGCCGCGCCCTTCGCTGGCGCCCTCGATCAGCCCCGGCACGTCGGCGACGGTGAAGGTGGTGCCGCCCGCGACCACGACACCGAGGTTCGGGATCAGGGTGGTGAAGGGATAGTCGGCGATCTTGGGACGGGCGCGGGAGATCGCCGCGATCAGCGACGACTTGCCCGCACTGGGGAAGCCGACCAGGCCGATATCGGCGACGACCTTCAGTTCCATCCGGATGGTGCGTTCTTCGCCCTCCTCGCCCAGGAGTGCGAAGCCGGGAGCCTTCCGGGCCGACGACGCGAGAGCGGCATTGCCGAGCCCGCCCCGACCGCCCTCGGCGATCACGAACTGCGTTCCCGCACCGGTCAGATCGGCCAGCACCTCGCCGGTCCCGGCATCGGAGACGACCGTGCCCTCGGGGACGGCGAGCACGATATCGCCACCGTTGGAACCGTTCTGGTGATCGCCCTTGCCCGGTTGGCCGTTGGTGGCGATCCGGCGTGACGAGCGGTGGTAGTCGACCAGGGTGGTCAGCCCGGGATCGACCTCGAGGATCACCGACCCGCCGTGGCCGCCGTTACCGCCGTCGGGACCACCGAGCGGTTTGAACTTCTCCCGGTGCACCGAGGCGCAGCCGTTGCCGCCCTTGCCGCCGGCGACCATCAACATGACGGTGTCGACGAAGCTCGGAATCGCCATCGCGCACCGCCCCTTCTACCTCAAACAAGAGTGCATAAAACAAGGGTGGCCCCGACGAAGCGTCCGGGCCACCCTCGTGAAACTTGTGCTGATTACTCAGCCGCGGCCGCAGCCTCGGCTGGCGCCTTCGTCTCCGACGCCACGATGTTGATCACCCGGCGACCGCGCTTGGTGCCGAACTGCACCGCGCCCGGAACCAGGGCGAACAGCGTATCGTCGCCGCCGCGGCCGACGCCGTCACCCGGGTGGAAGTGGGTGCCACGCTGCCGGACGATGATCTCGCCGGCGTTGACGACCTGGCCGCCGAACCGCTTGACGCCGAGCCGCTGGGAGTTGGAGTCCCGACCGTTACGGGTCGAGGACGCGCCCTTCTTATGTGCCATCTCGCCTGCTCCTCAGCCTTCGATCCCGGTGACCTTGACCTGGGTGTACTTCTGACGGTGCCCCTGGCGCTTCTTGTAACCGGTCTTGTTCTTGAACTTGATGATCCGGATCTTCGGGCCCTTGGTTGCGCCGAGGACCTCGGCGGTCACCGAAGCCGAATCGAGCTTGGTCTTGTCGCTGGTCACGTTCTCACCGTCGACCAACAGCAGGGGCGTCAGCGACACGCTCGCGCCGACCTCGTCACCGACCTTGTCGATCTCGATGACGTCGCCGACGGCGACCTTGTGCTGGCGGCCACCACTCCGCACGATCGCGTACACGCCTGACCTACTCTCTTCGCTGTTCTTCGGGCTCGGGTCTGCTACCTCAGCCGGTCCGGCGGGAGCAATACCACGGAATCCGGTGCGCGCACGTCAACGCACCGAGGATCAAGAGTACGCGGACGGGGACCCCAGGGTCAAACTGCGGTAGCCCGTACGAGCGGCCCGCCGGCGGGCGCCCCGCGAAACGTACCGCCGATCCCCTCCCGCTACCGAATCTCGAACCTTGCGATTGCGCATTCCCGCACCACTTCGAGCCGGCGTGTCGCCGACCGCAAGATCAAAGTTTGAGGTTGCGGAGACCGCAGGGAGATGACGTACGGGGATGGCGGACGTCAGGGCTCACGACCGGGAAAACCGGCTGACTGCTGTCGGTGCCACAACCTAAGGTTTTCAGTTGATGACCGACCTTCTGACCTCGCTGCCGGACGCTGCCGCCCCGACTCCGACGATTCCCGCCGATCCGTCCCGCCGGGTCGACTGGCGGCGACTGGGCAATCCGCTCACCGTGGTGGCACTGGTGGCGGCTGCCGTTGCTGCCCTCGGTTCGACCCTGGGCAGTGTGGTCGCCGGGCACTTGGCGCAGCAGCCGAGCTGGCAGCTGGTCGGGCTGCTGGCCGTGTGCGTGGTCGGCGGCGCACTGGTCAGCAGCGTCGGCAAGGTCGTGTGGGTCGGCGTCTCCGACCGGGTCGAGGGCAAGCTCCGCGAGGACGTGCTGCGGGCCGCGATGCGGCAGCCGCTGGAGGTCCTCTCCGAGCAGGCCGTCGGCGAGATCCTGGACCGCGTCGACGACGACTCCCACGAGGTCGGCAACCTGATGCGCTGGCAGCTCTGGATGCTGGCCGGCACGGTGTTCGGGACCATTCCCATGTGGATCGTCGCCGGTCTGACCTGGTGGCCGTCCTTCATCCTCTTTCCGCTGCTCGCAGTGGTCACCTGGTTCGCGATCCGCCGGCTGCTGACCGAGATCGCCCGACGCAAGGTGATCGAGGAGATGGCCTGGACCGGTCATGCCGCCGCACTCGAGGAAGGCATCGCCGGCCGGGACGACCTTCGGACGAGTCTCGGCCAGCCGCACGTCCTCGGACGAGTGGCACGACTGTCGGCGGCGGTGCACGAGAAATTCGATGCTGTGGTCGTCGTGGAGAGCCGGATCGGCCGCCGGGCAGGGTTGCTGCTGCACGGACTGCTGGCGGCGATCGGCGTCGCCGGCGTCGCCCTGGCGGCGGACAGCCACATGACGGTGGCCCGGCTGGTCACCCTCTTCCTGGTCACCTCGACCTTCGTCGGCCAGATCGCCCAGGTGGCCAACAACCTGCCGGATCTGCAGGCCGGGCTCGGCGCAATCACCCGGCTGCGACAGATGCTGGCGGCCGAACCCGAGCCCGAGGGTGGCATCGCCCTGCCAGGCGATCAGATCGATCTGGAGGTTCGTGACCTCCGCTTCTCCTATGCCGAGGGCACCTTCGCACTCCAGGACATCAACCTCCGGGTGCCGGACGGGCAGACGATCGCTCTGGTAGGGCGGACCGGATCCGGCAAGTCCACTCTCGCCTCGTTGATCTCACGCGCGGTCGAACCGCCGCCCGGCACAGTCTTCCTCGGTGGCCACGACGTCACGACGCTCGACCTGCAGAAGCTGCGGGCCGGCGTCGGCGTCGTCACCCAGCGGACCGAGATCCTGTCCGGCACCCTCGCGGAGAACATCGCGCTCTTCGATGACGAGCTGCCCCGGGCGGTGATCGAGTCGGCGGTCAGCGAGCTCGGCCTGGCCGAGTGGGTCGGCAACCTGCCGGACGGGCTGGATTCTGTCCTCGGACCGGGCGGGACGTCGCTGTCAGCAGGTGAGGAGCAGTTGGTCGCCTTCGCGCGGTTGCTGGTCCGCGATGTCCGGGTGGTGATCCTGGACGAGGCGACCGCTCGGATGGATCCGCTCACCGAGCGGTTGGTGATCGCGGCCTCGGACCGGCTGCTGACCGGGCGCACGGGGGTGCTGATCGCCCATCGGCTGTCCACCATCGCCCGCGCACCGCTGGTCGCGGTGCTCGATCACGGGCGCGTCGTCCAGCAAGGGGCCCGGGCCGAACTCGCGGTCACTTCCGGCCCGTTCCGGGAGCTGCTGCTGGCCGGCGGGGCCGCAGAATCACTGGCCCAGTCCGTGGACCATTCCGACCAGCCAACAGCAGCGGCCGAGCCGAGCGCGGAGATGGTGGGCGGCCGGAGACGGATGGGCGAACCACCCGTCGGTCCCCGAACCGGCACCGGTCCGAGCCTGGCCCGCGGCATGGCGCATGCATTGCTGATCCGGCCCGAATGGGGCGTCATCGGAGCGGTGCTGTTCCTGTTCGCCGGCATGACCGGAGCCCAGGGCGCGGTCACCGGCCTGGTCTGGGGCCATATCGTCGAGGGGCTGCGGGCCGGCCACACGCCGTGGCTGCTGACACTCGCGCTGATCGCGACACTGCTGGCGGCACCGCTGGCCCTGGCCGAGGCCTTCTGGCGCTACCCGCGCTGGTGGGTCGAGGTGCTGTTGCGCACCCGGATGGCGGTGCTGTACGGCCAGACCCGGCAGCACCGCCTGGCTCGTACGCCACCGGGCGAGGTGGTCGCGCGGTCGATGGACGCCGACCGGTTCGCCCGTTACGGCGACCGTTGGGTGGACTTCCTCAACGGCCTGGTGATCGCCGTCGTGACCGCCCTGCTGGGCGGCACCTGGCTCGCCGGTGCCGTGCTGCTCGCGGTGATGGCGTCGTCGGCGCTGGCGTCGACGATCGGCCGCCCGATCGCCGGCCGCTCCGCCGCCGCCTCCTCGGCGGCCCGGGCTCGTTTTGGCCGGACCCTGGTCTCGGCGCTGGAAGCCGCCCGGACGATCAAGCTGGCCGCTGCGACCGCGCAGGTCCATGCCCATCTGCAGCGGGTCGATGGCGGACGGGTGGATGCGGCGGTCCGCGAACACCGGGTGCAGGCCTTCCTGGACGGCGTACCGGTCGTGATGGTGCAGATCGGTCTGGTGGCGGCCTGGGCGGCGTACATGCACAACGTCTGGGGCCTGGCGACCGCATTGCTGGTCGCCAATGCCGTCAACGGCTTCGGCTACTTCGGCCAGGTCGCCGGCGCGGTCGTCACCGAGGCGCCCGGCACTCGCGCCTGGCAGGCCGAGACCAGCCGCTTCGCCGGAGGCGTCGACCTGATGGATCTGCCGCCCGGCATCGACCTGGTCTCGGGCTCGGCAGCTGAACCGCAACCCGCACCCAGGACCCGGCTGCGCGAGCTGGAGCTGATCGACCTGACGGCCGTCCACGACGACGGCACGATCGGCGTCTCGAAGGTCAACCTGAGCGTCGAGGCCGGCGAGTTGGTGCTGCTCGTCGGACGGGTCGGCTCCGGCAAGTCCAGTCTGCTGTCGGCACTGGCCGGGCTGATCGATCATCGCGGCGAGCTCCGCTGGAACGGTGAGGTCATCGACGATCCTCAGGTCTTCCTGCGGCCGGGTCAGGTGGCGCACGTCGCGCAGGTGCCCCGCGTGCTGTCCGGGACCTTCGCCGACAACGTCCGGCTCGGCCATCCGAGGGCTTTCGACGAGCCGGTCGCCGGCGCCCGGCTGGATGCCGACATCGCCGATGCGGGTGGCAAGGACGCCCTCGTCGGGCATCGAGGCGTACGGCTCTCCGGCGGCCAGGTGCAGCGGCTCGCGTTGGCCCGCGCGTTGGCGACCGATGCCGAACTGCTGCTGGCCGACGACGTCTCGAGCGCACTGGATGCGACCACCGAGATCGAATTGTGGAGGACGCTGCGCGAGCGTCGGGTCACCGTCATCGGTGCGACGTCCAAGCGAGCCGCGCTGGCCCAGGCGGACCGGGTCGTGGTCCTGGTCGACGGCGAGGTCGCCGCGATCGGGCCCTGGTCGGAACTGTCCGGCGAATGGGCCCGGTTGGCCGGCTGACCCAACCCGCCGAGGGGTCAGTAATTCCCCGATATTTGCGGCGTGTCGAGAAATCAGCCCCCTTGAGGTGGCTGAGCTTCGGCGCCGAGCGTCGATAGGGTGAGCGCGTGACCGAGTCCCCACCGCCGGCCGTGCAGACGTCATTGCCGTCGGTCACGGCGATCACCTACCTGACGCCGCTGCGCGAGGGCGGCTCGCTGCCGGCGATCATGGAGGCCGATGATCTTGGCACCTATGTGGTCAAGTTCGTGGGCGCCGGCCAGGGGCCCAAGGCGCTGGTCTCCGAGATCATCGTCGGCGAACTGGCCCGCGCGGTCGGTATCCGAACGCCTGATCTCGCCCTGGTCGACGTCGACGGGGAGCTGGCCCGCTCCGAACCCGATTTCGAGGTGCAGGACCTGGTCCAGGCTAGTGCCGGGCTCAATCTCGGCGTGGACTACCTGCCCGGATCGGTCGGTTACGACCGCAGCTTTCCGGTGCCGGACGACGAGGCGGCGCGGGTGGTCTGGATGGATGCGCTGGTGGCCAACGTCGATCGCAGCGCACGCAACACCAACCTGCTGATCTGGCACCACAACCTCTGGGCGATCGATCACGGCGCCTGCCTGCGGTTCCACCATTCCTGGGGCGATCCGGAGCGGTTCGCCCAGTCGGCCTACCGCTACGACGATCACGTGCTGGCCGGTGTCGGCGATCCGCGGTCGGTGCACGATGAGCTGGCCGCACGCATCACCGGCCGACTGCTGGACTCGATCACCGCGCTGGTGCCTGACAGCTGGCTGGAGCCGGATCCATCCCGCCCCGATCCAGGGGCACCAGCGGACCCGGCGGCGGCGCGGGCGGCCTACCGCGACTACCTGCTGGCCCGGCTCGACGCCGCCGAGGAGTGGCTGCCATGACCGGCCTGCGCTCCTACACGTACGCCACCCTGCGTGTGGTGCCGCGGGTCGAACGCGGCGAGTTCGTCAACATCGGCGTGGTCCTCTACTGTCAGGATCTTGACTTTTTGTGCGCCCGGGCGGAAGTACGCCCGGACCGGATCCTCGCCCTCGATCCGGCCGCCGACATCGACCTCATCACCATGTCGGCGCAGTCCGTGGTCGAGGCATGTCAGGAACCTGTCGGGAGCAACCGGGAGAATTCCGGTCTGGTCACTCGCTTCGGGATGCTGACGGCTCTGCGGAGCACCGTCGTCCAGCCCTCCCCCGTCCATACCGGGCTGACCGCCGACCCTGCGGTCACGCTTGACCAACTCGTACGGCTGCTGGTGCTCCCGCCGGCCTGAAATCTGATTGGCGCGGAGGAATCGCCCGGTAGGGTCGGGATCCATGACCGACGACCGGCTGATCGTGACCGATGATCTTGTGGATCGGATCGCGGCTCGGTTCGGAATCGGGTCGCTGCGCAGATGGAGCGTCCTGAGCAGCAGTTGGACCACGAATCTGCGACTGGACGCCGACGATCGCATTCTGGTTGCGCGTCTGCACCAACGCTGGACCAACCGGGATCGGCTGGCGGCGATCCAGCACGTACGCCGCTGCGCCCGCTCTGCCGGACTGCCGACGGTGACACCGATCCCTGCTCCGGACGCTGCAACCATGATCAGCTTGCCTGAAGGAACTCTGGTCGAGCTGGAATCGTATGTGGACTGGGATCGCGCCATGAAGACACCGGATCTCCTCGAGGCAGGATTCGCAGAGCTCGGCCGGTTGCACGATCTCCTGCGCTCTCTCGAACCTGCGATCGCAGCCAGCCGTGCGCCGCGGGCCAACCACGTGCCGTCAGCGCGCGCCGCCGCACTGACACGCCTGGGAGCCGATCGGATCCGAGGGTGGAACGACCCGGTGCTCGACAAACTCGCCGACCAGGTCGTCGACCACATCGAGGCTGTCACTGCCGCAGAACGATCATGGGTGGCCGATCAGGTCAGTCAACTGGTGCATGGCGACTTCTGGGACAACAACGTCCTGTTCGCCGGCGACGAGCTTGCCGCTGTGATCGACTTCGATTTCATGGCCGAACGCTGGCGGATCGATGATCTTGCACTGCCGATCTGGTTCTACCTGCTTGAACCGGGACACGATCTCCCCGACGACGAGGACCGCGACGTCGTCCGACGGCTCCTGGACGCGTACGACTCGGGAACGGAGCGCCCACTGTCGCACGGCGAACGACTGGCGCTACCGCTTGCGGTCGCTCGGCAGCCGGCCTGGTCGGTTGGGCGGTGGGTCCTTCAGCTCGAGGAGGAGGACGCACGCGCACACGCCAGCTCGTCGGTGGACGAGCTCCCCATCGCTCGCACGATCATGACTGACTTGAGCAGCTGGCAGGCTGCATTGGCGCCGCGATGAGAAGATCATCGACAGGATCCTCGTCAAGATCATCGACGGTCTCACCGCTGAGCTCGGCCGGGATCGGGCGGCGACGCCGACGCAACTCCAGCCCGGCAGCAACCGATGCGGCGATCACCAGCAGTAGATCGAAGCAGGCGTAGCCGACCACCGTCGGCAACATCCCGAGCCGGTTCACCGCGAGACCGGCGACCAGGGCCGGGACGCTGAAGGCGATGTAGCTGGCAACGTAAACGGCGGCAAATGTCTGACCCCGGTGTTCGGCCGGCGTGGCCGCGGCCAGCACACTCATCACTGTCAGCCAGGTGAGCCCGAAACCGAGTCCGGCCAGGACCGAGCCGACAATATCCAGCGTCAGCGAGTGGTTCAGCGCCGCGACCATGGTCAGCAGCACTCCGATCCCGAGCGCCCCGAAACCCGCCGGCCGGCGACGGGACTCGCTCAGCACGCGGAAGACCGGCGCCGCGAGCGCCGCGCTGGCGAAGAAGGCGGCCAACACGGCAGCGCCGTAGAAGTGATTGGTCACCCCGAGAAGACCGGCGACGATCGAGGAGCCCAGGGCCAGATACAGGCCGCCGAGGGCCCAGGTGGAGGCCACTGCCGGCAGCTGAGCCAGGAATGCCGGACGCACTGCGCGGACGACACCGACACTCGGGCGCAGCGAGCCCAGCACGGTACGGAAGCGAATCCGCTCATGATCAGCACGCCGGGCCGGCATCGGCGGCATCAACGCCACCAGCAGCGCCAGCAGCAGGTCTCCGGCCAAGAGGATCCAGAAGACCAGGAAGCGTGGCCAAGGTGCCCACTGCAGCAGTGCTCCCGAGAGCAGCGAGCCGATCGCCATCCCCAGCGCGGGACTGATCCCGGTGGCCAGTGCTCCCGCGCGGGCGTGCGGCTGAAGATCAACGATCATGGCCGTGACGGCGCCGGTGATCAGCCCGGTGGCAACCCCCTGCAGGATCCGCGCGGCGATCAGACCGCCGACGCCCTGGGCTGCGATGAAGAGCACCATCGCAGCGGCCAGCAAGACCAGCCCCGCTCCGACCACCGGTCGACGGCCGATCTGATCGGACAGCGAACCGGCCGTCAGCAACGCCGCCAGCAGCGCGGCGACGTAGACGGCGAAGATCACGGTCAGGGTGAATGTCGAGAAGCCCCAGAGCTGGCGATACACCGGGTAGAGCGGCGACGGCGCGGCCGAACCCGCCAGCATCGCGATCATGGTCGTCACAGCGACGAGAAAGGCGGAGGTCCGCCGGAGCCGAAGTGCCACAGTCATCTCCTAGCTGCCAGAGCGGCATCTAAAAGCAATACTCATTGCTTTAGGAAGACTGTAGCGCGGCGCGATCCTTAAAGCCAATCCTTTGGGGATAGCATAATGAGATCATGTCCACCCAGTCCGTTTCGCCCCCGGTAGCCCGCAGGACCGGAGGCCGCAGCGCCCGTGTCCTGGATTCGATCTACACCGCGATCGGGCATCTGATGGCCGAGGGCAAGCCGGACCGGATCACGATTCCGATGGTGGCGCAGCGGGCCGGGGTCAACCCGACCAGCGTCTACCGCCGCTGGGCCGACGTGGACGAACTGCTCGAGGAGGTCGCGGTCGCCGCGCTGACCCGGGACGGCGACCAGCCTCCGGACACCGGGAGCTTCGCCGGCGACCTGCGCGCCTGGGCCGGCATCATCGCCGCCGACATCTCCCGACCGCAACGCACCCGCTACCTGAAGGCACTGGCAGCGGCTCGCGACAGCACCGGCGACTGCCAGTGCTGGGACGCCCGCCTCAGCCAGGCGACGATCATGATCGGGCGGGCAACCGACCGCGGCGAGGCGGTGCCGACCGCGGACCAGGTCGTCGATCACATCGTCGCCCCGCTCTACCATCACGCGGTCTTCGGCCAGCCGATCGACCAGGACTACGCAGACCGGCTGGTCACCGACGTCCTGGCGATGGTCCCGGCGCGGTCCTGAAACGTCGGACGGCCCCGGTCAGCGCGGGGTCGACGCGAGCTCGCGCTGCTCGTCCCGGGCGATGATCGTCCGCTCGCGGCGGAACGGCGCCAGCAGGGTCGGCAGGATCTCCCGCCGGTTGACCACCAGAGCGCCGATGGTCAGCACCCCGAAGACCCCGGACAGCACCAGCCGTCCTGTCGTCCCGGGAATCACGAACTGACAGGCGAAGAGGCCAAGCAGCGTCCATGCCAGCCACCGGGGAAAGCGCAGCTTCAACAACACGGCGATCCCGAGCAGGGTCTGGGCAGCGGTGAGGACGAATTCCTCGGTCTGCCGGCCGTCCATCGGCAGCGCAGCGCTCCCGCCACCGATCAGGTACGCGATCGGTAGCGACCCGACCAACATCGTCCACTGGTTGACCTTGGCCGAGATCAACATCCCGATCGCACCGGCCGCCTTGCCCTGGACGGCGAAGATCACCGCGACGATCAGCTCCGGCGCCTCCGATGCCAACGGAGCCAGCCATTGCACCAGCAGGAACTGGTCGATGCCCAGCACCCTGCCGCTGTCGACCAGCGCGTTGGCGAACGGCTCGGCGCAGAGCAGGATGACGGCCGCGGCGATCACGAAGATCGCGATCACCAGCGGCCTGCGGCGACTCGCCGGCAGGTCGCCGATCCGCGCCGCCGGGCCGATCAACTCCGGCTCCTCGCCAGCGCCGGAAGCCGCCGCGCGGACCAGATAGAACGCGAACATCGCCAGCAGCGCGATCCCCAGCACCAGGTGGATCTGACCTGTGATCGGGATGAGCAGCGAGATCAGGGAGGCGATCGCGAGAAAGCCGAGCTCGATCCGATTGCCCGACTCCAGCAGGATCGCCCGGACCGGCCGGCCCGTACGCCGCTTGGTCACGGCCAGCGAGACGATCACCACCAGTGCCCAACCGACCCCGAGCAGCAGGCGATTCGAGCCTGTCATGTTGGCGGCGGCATAGGCGACATGGGACGGGTCCGTGCCGGCCGAGTAGGCGAAATAGAGGTCGACCGCATATTCCGGGAGGACCACGATCACGGCCAGGATGGCGATCGCCAGGCCGCCGGAGATGTCGTGCTCGGCGGCCTCCGCGGCCCAAGCCAGCATGAACGACGCGCCGACGACCGCGCCGCCGAAGGCGAGCAGCGCGAGCGGCGCCGGGATGTCGGCGCCGATCAGCCGCAGGACGACCGCCGGCGCTGCCACCAGGCAGCACAGCAGGACGGGTCGGATGGCCTTCAGCATCACCCCATTCTGGCGACGTTTCGATGGTTACGCAAATGAGGAACTGCCGAAACGAGCGGACACGCCTGATACCTGGGTCCGGGCTGTGCCGGCACGTTGGACAATGGAGGAGTGACTCCTGACCCGACCGGGGCACAGCTGGACACGGCTGCCCGGACGTTCGCGCTGCTGTCGACGCCGGTCCGCCTGCATCTGGTGGCACTGGCTTCGGCGGGTGAGTACGACGTGGGCACGCTCTCGGAGCGGGTCGGAGTCTCGATCGCCACCGTCAGCCAGCACCTGACCAAGCTCCGGTTGGCCGGCGTGGTCAGCAGTCGCCGGGACGGCCGGCGGCAGATCTACACCGTCGACGACCCGCACGTGATCACGATGGTCGAACAGATCTTCGAGCACATCGCTCCGGACGGCACACTGGCCCCCGATCCCCCGCTCCCGCTGCGGCAGATGCTGGAACGCCAGTCTCAGGAAACAGCCGAGGAGTCCTGAGCCCGTCGAAGGACCGATGAGAGCGGTTCGACAAGCTCAGCGATCGATGCTGCTCACGCCGGGTCGTCAGCGGCCGCCAGCAGCTCCGAGTGATGCGCGATGGTGGTCCGGTCCCGGCCATGTCCCTGGCCGCGGGCGATCTCGGCGGCGTTGATCCGGCGCCAGGCGGGCAGGTCGAGCGGGGTGATGCCCCGTTCGGCCAGCAGCGCGGCGAGCTCGGCGATGTCGTGCTCGGCGACCAGCGCCTCGTCCTCGACGTCGTTGAGCAGACTGTGCACGGTCTCGACCGCATCGGATTTGTTGGTGCCGATGACACCGGTCGGTCCGCGCTTGATCCAGCCGGTCACGTATTCGTCGGGTGAGAAGCCGTCGGACCGGATCACGTGCCCGCCGGCATGCGGCACCCGGCCGAGCTCGGCGTCGTACGGGATCCCCTCCAGCGCGATGCCGCGGTAGCCGACCGACCGCACCACCAGCTGCGCCGGGATCGGCTCGAGTGCGCGGGCTGCGATCACCCGCCCGGTGTCGTCCAGCCGGGTGCGTTCGATGCCGACACCCTCGACCCGGTCGGTCCCGATGATCTTGGTGGGCCGGGTCCAGAAGTGCAGGTGGATCCGTCGTGCGGCGCCGGTGACCGGCCGCTCCAGCCAGTCCTGCATCGCCGCGACGTTGCGAGCAGCGATCTTGTCCTTGTCCACCCGGGCCCGGCTCGGCTCGTCGAGATCGAAGTCCGCTGGTTCGAGGATCAGGTCGACCTCGTCGATCTTGGCCAGTTCGCGAAGTTCCTTGGTAGTGAAGGAGGTGTAGGCCGGCCCGCGTCGGGCCAGCAGATGGACATCGGTGATCGACTTCACGCCGAGCACCTGGAGCACCTCGTCGGCCATGTCGGTGTCCTCGAGCTCGTCGACATTCTTGATCAGCACCCGGACCACGTCCAGCGCGACATTCCCGGCGCCGACCACGACCGCCTGCCGGGTGTGGGTGATCAACTCCTCGACCGGATTGTGCCCGTCACCATCCGGTGCTGAGCCTGTCGAAGGACCGGAGGTCTCCGGGTGCACGTCAGGATTGCCGCAGTACCAGGCGACCAGGTCCGGCGCAGCGATGCTGCCGGCCAGATCTTCACCCGGCACGTCGAGCCGTCGGTCGCTGGCCGCACCGTAGGCGTAGATCACCGCGTCGGTGACGCTGCGCAATTCCTCCACGGTGAGGTCGCGGCCGATCGCCACGTTGCCGAAGAAGCTGACGTCGTCACGCTCCAAGGTCCGCTCGAGGGTGTTGCGGATCGAGCGGATGCTCGGGTGATCGGGGGCGACTCCGTAGCGCACCAAGCCGAACGGGACCGGGAGCTTGTCGATCACCGCCACCTGCACCGGAATCTCGGACTGGGCGGTCAGCGCCTCGGCCGCGTAGATACCCGACGGTCCGGCGCCGACGACGGCAACCACCAGCGGCTTCATGTGTCCAACCTAAACGCTAAGAACGTCCATGCCGATCGCTGTACCAGCCTCTGGGGCGGGTCGGCGAGCAACGGCACGGACGTTCTTGGCGATCAGCTCGCAGCAGTGACTTCCGCCGGGGCTTCCTCGCTGCTCTTCTTGCGACTCTTGCCGCCGCGACGCCGGTTGCGGCCCCCGCCGTTGTGCTCATCGCGGGCGCCGCCGTCGGCGAGTTTGGCGTCGGCGACCGGCACGTCGTGCAGTTCAACACCGCGGCCGTGGCAGTGCGGACACTCGGTGCTGAATGCCTCGAGCAGGCCGGTGCCGATCCGCTTGCGGGTCATCTGCACCAGGCCGAGACTGGTCACCTCGGCGACCTGGTGCCGGGTCCGGTCGCGGCCCAGGCACTCGACCAGCCGGCGCAGCAGCAGCTCCCGGTTGCTCGGCAGCACCATGTCGATGAAGTCGATCACGATGATGCCGCCGATGTCGCGCAAGCGCAGCTGCCGGACGATCTCCTCGGCCGCCTCCAGGTTGTTGGAGGTGATGGTGGCCTCGAGGTTGCCGCCGGAGCCGGTGAACTTGCCGGTATTGACGTCGATCACCGTCATCGCCTCCGTCCGGTCGATGATCAGCGAGCCGCCGGACGGAAGGAACACCTTTCGCTCCAGGCCCTTGGCGATCTGCTCGTCCAGCCGGTAGCTGCCGAAGAGATCGCCGTTGGCCTCGGCGTCCCAGCGCTTCATCCGATCGGCCAGGTGCGGGGCGACATGCTGCATGTACGCCTCGAGGGCCTCGTAGGCATCATTCATCGAGCCGTTGCCCTGGACGATCAGCTCGGCGAAGTCCTCGGTGAACAGGTCCCGGACGATCCGCAGCGTCAGGTCGGGCTCCGCGTACAGCAACTGCGGGGCGTTGCCGGCCTTGACCTTGCGCTCGATGTCCTCCCACTGCGCCTTCAGCCGGTTGACGTCGCGGATCAGCTCCTCCTCCGACGCACCCTCGGCAGCAGTCCGGACGATCACGCTGGCCGTCTCGCCGACAGCCGCGTCGAGGATGTCCTTGAGTCGCTTGCGCTCGTTCTCCGGCAGCTTGCGGGAGATGCCGGACAGATGGCCGTTGGGGGCGTAGACGACGTAGCGGCCCGGGATCGAAACGTGGTTGGTCAGCCGGGCGCCTTTGGCTCCGACCGGGTCCTTGGTGACCTGGACCAGCACGGTCTGACCCGATTTGAGGACCGTCTCGACCTTGCGGTCGTGGCCTTCGACGCCGTACGAGTCCCAGTCGACCTCACCGGCGTACAGCACGGCGTTGCGGCCGCGACCGATGTCGATGAAGGCCGCCTCCATCGACGGCAAGACATTCTGCACGCGTCCGAGATAGACGTTGCCGATCAGCGAGTTGGCACTCTCCCGGTCGACGTAGTGCTCGACCAGGATGCCGTCCTCGAGCACCGCGATCTGGGACAGGTCTTCGCGCTGGCGGATGATCATCTTCCGGTTGACGGACTCACGGCGGGCCAGGAACTCGGCCTCGCTGATGATCGGCGCACGCCGGCGGCCGGCCTCACGCCCCTCGCGGCGGCGCTGGCGCTTGGCCTCCATCCGAGTGGAGCCGTCGATCCCAGTGACCTCGTCGGACGCCTTCCGCGGCTCCCGGACCCGGACCACGACCTCGGTCGGGTCGTCCGGGGCGGCAGCAGTGTCCTCGCCCCGGCGACGACGGCGACGACGCCGGCGACGACCGCCCCCACCCTCGCCTTCGGTGTCCTCATCAGTGGTGCCATCGGCGTCCTCGGCGGACTGTTCGGCGGACTTGCTGGCGGAGTCAGCAGCCGGAGCGGCCTCGCTGCCGGAGTCTGCAGTCGGTCGGGCGCTGGACTCGTCGGACTCCGCGTCGTCACTGCCCGCCTCACCGGACTCCTCGGACGAGTCGTCGTCCTCGGCGGAATCCCGATCCCGGCCACCGCGGCGACGACGACGGCCACCGCGACGGCGGCGACGACGGCGGCCACCCTCGTGGGTCTCGTCACCCTCGTCGTGGGTGTCCTCGTCGTGGGTGTCCTCGTCGTGGGTGTCCTCGGGGCGGCCGTCCTCGGTGTCGTCCTGATCGCCGGCGGCCTCAGGCTCGGCGGCGCCGGCTGCCGCGGTGTCAGCATCGTCTGCCTGGACAGCCTCACGTTCGGCGAGGGTCGCATTCATGGCGGACGCGATCGCAGCCTCGATCGACAGGTCCGCCTCGTCGGCAGCCTCGATCTCCTCCACTTCCTCGAGCGCCTCCGCCGCCCCGACCGCCTCAGCGATCCGGTCGGCGGTCGGCTCCTCGGTCGCGGTTACCTCGGTCGTGGGTGCCGAGGCGCCGGCAGTCTGTTCGACGGCGAGCACGTCGGCTGCCTGCTGCGACTCGACAAGCTCGGCAGCCTCATCCGCTTCGACCGCACCGATGCCCTGCCCGGCAGGAGCTGTCAGATCCGAGTCAGCCACATCTGAGTCAGCCACATCTAAGTCGGGGGCTGCCGTCTTCTTGGCCGCAGTCTTGCGCGGGGTGCGCTTGGCGGGCACCTTGGTGGCGGTCTTCTTGGTCGTACGCTTCGCCGCGGACTTCTTCGCGGTCGCCGGCTCCGCCTCCGATTCGGAGACGGCGGGCAATTCCGCCTGGTCCTGCGCCGCCCGCTCCGGGGCGACCGCATCCACCGGCTCCGCGGCGGCGGTCTTCTTCGCCGCGGTCCTGCGGGTGGTCGTCTTCCTGGCGGCGGATTTCTCGGCTGTCTTCTCGGATGTCGCCTTCTTGACCGGCGCCTTCTTTGCTGCGGTCTTGCGCGCGGCGGACTTCTTCGCCGGCGCCGCGCCGTCGCCATCGGACGGCAGTTCCGGCGGCGATTGCTGCGGCGCGGACAGTGTGATCTCTGCTGTTCCGCCGGTCGTCTCGGCGGTCGGATCAGCGTGTTTCGGTGGCCCGGCCGGGCGGCTGGCCGCACGCCGACGCGGCGGCTTGGGTGCTGCTTCGGGGGTCGTCACAGGGTTGGTGACTGCATTGTTGTCGGGCTCTGAATCGAGCATCCAGACTCCTTCTCGGTGCGTGACAAACGCACCGATGTTCGTACGCGGCCGGCGATGCCGGTCCACAAAGCTTTCCGGTGCAGTGACATCCGCATGACCCGGCCGCGGTCGAGCAACGCAGCTACGCGTATCCACTCGTCGCGGCCATGGGGCCCTACGTGTCCCGGTGACGAGCTGTCACCCCGCTCGGGACATCACTACAGATCGACCTCTGATGCCGTACGTCCGGTGGCCGACCCGCGAGCGGGTCCGCGCCTGATGCCGGGCGTCATGGCGTCTTCGTCTGTTCCGAGTATCCCACACCCGACCAGGCAGAACGAACCGACGGGCCGATCAGAAGGGCGCAACGACCTGTTGGGTCGCGTCGAGTGTGCCCTGCTCCAGGCGGGTGATCAGCGGATTCTGCGGAGCGAAGGCGGGGGTGATCCTGGCCATCGCCGAGAGCACGTCGTCGGGCCGGACGAGCGGCGTGAGGTGCCTGGCGACGAGACGCAGGACGGTCCCCTCGGCGCGCAGCGACACCACAGATTCACGGGCGTCAAAGCTGCGCAGACCGTTCTTGGTCATCCGTTCGGTGACGGCGGTGTCGGCCGCCAGGAACGCCCCGACTGCCGGCACGACGACGTCGGGCTCGATATCACGCAGGTCGATCTGCCACACCGAGCCGGTCAGCTGATCGGCCAGCGATCCCGGGCCGGCCTCGACCACGGCCAGGACGTCGAGGCCGTCCGGCAGTGCGGCGTCAAGTTCGCGGGCAACGAGCTCCGGCACGCAGACCGCGGACAGTGCGATCTCCAGGTATTCGGCCTCGCTGGCAGCTCCGGTGGGCGAGGCGGTCGCGTACGAGATCCGCGGGTGTGGCGAGAATCCGGAGGAATACGCCATCGGGATCCCGGCACGGCGCAAGGCTCGTTCGAAGGCCCGGCTGAAGTCACGGTGACTGGTGAACCGCAACCGGCCACGTTTGGCGTACCGGATCCGGAGCCGCTGCACCGGCGGTGCCTGTTGTTCGGGTTGTTCACGGGCCACGGCGGGCAGCCTAATGTCGCCGGTCAGGCGAGCGAGAGAAACAGCTTCTCCATCTTCTTCGTGTCGAGCCCCTCGGCGGTCGGGTCGTCGGCCAGGCACTGCCGCAGTCCACTGGCGATGATGGCGAATCCGGCCCGGTCGAGGGCGCGCGAGACGGCGGCCAACTGGGTGACGACGTCCTCGCAATCGCGACCTTCCTCGAGCATCCGCAGTACGCCGCCGAGTTGACCTTGAGCCCGCTTGATCCGGTTGATCACCGGGGCCATGTCTTCGGGTCTCAGTTCGGTCATGAGGATTCCCCTTCGCGTTCGGTTGCCGACACCGGGTGCGTCGTGCCGAGCGCGTCGATCGCCAACACGCCGAAACCCTCACGGGCCAGCGCAGTCCGGACAGCCTCGACGGCCGCCGGGTACGCCAGTGACAGTGTTGCGCTGATGGTGTAGGTCGGCGTGGGCGGCTGGCTCATCGCCCGCTGCCCTGACCGGCGCCGACGGCCTGTTTCACGTCCAGCGCGCGGAGTTGACCGATCAGATCCTCCAGCGCCGCGGAGGAGTCCTCCGCCGGCTCGAGGATCGTCTGCTCGAAGTTGTTCGCAGTCAGGGTGACGGTGCTCATCAGGTCCTTCCTCAGTCATGGATGGGATGCCCTCCGTGGCGTTCCTCCAGTTCAACCAGCATACCCTCTGGGGTATTTCGGTTGCGGTCTTCCCGGTCCGGCCGCGCGGCCCTCCGGGCAGCGACCGCGGCAGTTCTGAATATACCCCCGGGGGTGTTATCGTTGATGTGGAGATACCCCGTCGGGTATAGCCCTGTGAGGAGGAAGCCGGTGAAAGGAGTTCCGGAGATCGATGTCCATCAGCTGGCGATCGCCGTAGCGGCTGGTGCAACAGTGATCGACGTCCGTGAGCCGATGGAGTACGTCGCCGGCCACGTCCCAGGCGCCGAACTGGTCCCCATGGGCAAACTTCCCGCCTGGACCGCGGAGTTGGACCGGTCCCGGCCGATGTACGTCATCTGTGCATCAGGTAATCGGAGCGCCACGATCACCGACTTCCTGGTCCGGGCCGGATTTCGGGCCTGGTCGGTCGTCGGCGGCACCCGCGCCTGGGTTGCCGCCGGTCACCCGCTGGCCACCGGGACGGCTGCTGCGACCGACCTCACGGTGGTGGGACTGGACACGCCGACTCTGGGTGATCGCAGCTATCTGATTCACGACGGCGCCGTCGCATTCGTCGTCGACCCGCAACGTGACATCGATCGCATCCTCACCCTGCTCGACAAGCATCAGGTCCGGTTGACCCACGTGCTGGAGTCGCACATCCACAACGATTACCTCACCGGCGGACTGGCACTCGCCCGGCGCACCGGCGCGGCCTACCTGGTCAATGCCGAGGACGAGGTGGCCTTCGAGCGGACTCCGATCCGCGACGGTGAAGTGATCCGGATGGGTGATCGGATGCAGGTCACCGCGGTCGCCACCCCCGGACACACCTACACGCACCTGTCCTACGTGCTCACCGATTCCGTCACCGGACGGACCACCGCCGTGTTCTCCGGCGGCTCACTGTTGTTCGGCGCCACCGGCAGACCGGATCTGCTGGGACCAGAGCACACCGACGAGCTCGTACGGTTGCAGCACAGCTCGGCGCGCCGGCTCGCCGCGATGCTGCCCGATGACGCCGAGGTCTTCCCGACCCACGGTTTCGGTTCGTTCTGTTCGGCGACCCAGTCGGAGGCGACGGCATCCACGATCGGCCGGGAGAAGACCGCGAATCCCGTCCTCACCCAGGATGAGGAGACCTACGTCCGGCAGTTGCTGGACGGACTCGGCGCCTATCCGGCGTACTACGCCCAGATGGCACCCGGGAACAGCGCCGGACCGTCAGAGCCCGATCTGACACCACCGACGACCGCCGATCCGGTTGAACTCCGCCGCCGGATCGAGGCGGGTGAGTGGATCGTCGACCTGCGCCACCGCACCGTGTTCGCGGCCGGCCATCTGCCCGGATCACTCAACTTCGGGCTCGACGGCTCCTTCGCCACCTACCTCGGTTGGTTGATGGATCGGGGCACGCCACTGACCTTGCTGGCCGAGACCGCCGCGGAGATCTCGCAGGCGCAGCGCGAACTGGTACGGATCGGCATCGACCGCCCGGCAGCTGCCGCGATCGGCGGCCCGCAGGACTGGGTCGCCGGAACCGGCCGAAGGCTCGGATCCTTCCCGACCGCCACCTTCGCGGAGCTCGCCCAGGTGCGGCATCACCGTCCGGTCGTGACCCTGGACGTACGCCGTGCCGATGAATTCTCCGACAGCCATATCGACGGGGCGATCAACATCCCGATCCATGAGCTGCCCCGGCGCATCGGCGAGGTACCCGACGGAGAAGTGTGGGTGCATTGCGCCGGCGGTTACCGGGCCTCGGTCGCCGCCTCGTTCCTGGCCCGAGCCGGGCGGCGGCTGGTGGCCGTCGACGACACGTTCGACAACGCCGTCGAGACCGGTCTGCCGATCACCGACGCGACGGTGGGCCCGGCGTGACCCTGGTCATTGCCGTCACTGCCGGGCTCCTGATCGGGCTCAGTCTGGGTGCGTTGGGCGGCGGCGGATCCATGCTGGCGGTCCCGGTGCTGATCTACGGACTCGGCCAGACCGCCACCCAGGTGACCGCGACCGCTGTCGGACCGATCACCGGCTTCCTGGGTGTCGGCGGCGGCTTTCTGGTGGTGCCGGCCCTGGTCCTGGTGATGGGCCTGCCGATGGCGTACGCCGCCGGAAACGTCGCTCGTCGTCATCACGATCACGTCGGCCGCCGCCCTGCTCGTCAAGACCGGCGCAGGGATCCAGCCGGATTGGCCGTTGGTCGTGCTCCTGACCGCGGCCGCAGTGCTGGCCAGCTGGGTCAGCGTCAAGGTGGCCGCCCGGCTCAAGGGTGGCACCCTGCAGACCGCCTTCAGCGGGCTGCTCGTTCTGGTTGCCGGCTACACCGCGTGGCAGGCGATCCCCCAACTTCTCTGATCCGTCCCACCCGAACAAGATCAACCGACCAAGATCAACGAATCAGAAACATCCCACCGAAGGAAAGTCATGTGCCGACCAGTCACCTGCAAGAAGTGCGGTAAGACCACCTGGGCCGGCTGCGGCCAACACGTCGACCAGGTCATGGCGCGGATCCCGTCGGCCAAGCGCTGCCAGGGTCATGCCGACGAACCCGGCAGCGGCGGACTGTTGAGGATGCTTTTCGGTGGCCGCTGACCTGTTCGGGTATTTCAGGCGTACAGCTTCTTGCCGTATTCGCCATCGGAGTAGTAGCGCTCGATCTCGGCCAGGTCGTCGTCCTTGCGCTCGAGTGCCTTGGCGATCTTGGGCCGGTTCGGCACGACGTCGGGCTGCCAGGTGTCCGGCTGCCAGAGCTTGGACCGCATGAACGCCTTGGCGCAGTGGTGGAAGACGGTGTCGATCTCAACCACGATCGCGAGCAGCGGCCGATGTGCCTTGACCACCAGGTCGTCGAAGAACGGCGCGTCCGTGACCAACCGCGCACGACCGTTGATCCGCAGCGTGTCACCGCGGCCGGGGATCAGGAACAACAGGCCGACATGCGGATTCGCCAGAATGTTGCGATAGCCGTCGACACGTTTGTTGCCCGGTCGCTCGGCGATTGCGATCGTCCGGTCGTCGATGACGTACGCCAACTGTCCGGCCGGGTCGCCCTTGGGCGAGGCATCGCAGTTGCCGTGGGCGTCGCTGGTGGAGATCACGCAGAACGGCGAGGCGGCAAGCCACTGCACGTCGAGTTCGTGCAGACGGTCGCGCTCCTTGTTGGCGGCATTCGGCGCCGGGGTCCCGATCAGCGCCTCGAGTTCTTCGACCGAGGTGATCTCGGCGGAGGTCGACTCCACGTCTGTGGTCATGGGTCACAAGCCTAAGTACGGCGGACCGACTTGTCTCGGACCTTTCTGCCACTGGTCTGTTCCCTCATCGGTAGTGGGCCGGACCACTTCCCCGGCAACACGTGCAAGGATCGGCAGGGCTGATCAGACCACACAGAAGTGGAGGAACGCGATGTCCGGATCCACGACCGAGCAGCAACCCTGGGAGCAGCCCGGCTGGCTGATGCCGGACGAATTCCGCGCAGCCGACGGGGTCGAGGACTGGCGGCTGCTGGGCGACGCGATCTACACGTTCTTCCGCACGGACACGTTTGCCGAGGGTGCCCACTTCGCCGTGGCGGTCGCCGAACTGCCGGAGATCGACGCGACCCGCCCGCCGGATATCGACCTCCGCCACGACGGCGTCACCGTACGGCTGACCACGATCACCGTCGGTCAGTATTTCGCCGGATACAGCCCTGCCGATGTCGAGCTGGCGAAGAGCATCTCCGTCCTTGCCCGCGAGTCCGGCATCGTGGCGGATCCGGCGCGGGTCCAGCACGTCCAGGTCTCCATCGACGCGCTCTCCATCGCAGAGGTGATGCCGTTCTGGCGGGAGGCACTCGGCTACGAATTCCGTCGTGACACCGAGGAGGACGTCGTCGATCCGCGAGGGCGCGGACCGTCGTTCTGGTTCCAGCAGATGGATGAGCCGCGCACCCAGCGCAACCGCATCCACGTCGACATCGCCGTCCCGGCCGAACAGATGGAAGCCAGGGTCGCCGCGGTGCTTGCGGCCGGCGGCCGACGACTGCATCCGGACCAACCATGGATCCTCTCGGACCCGGAAGGCAACGAAATCTGCCTGAGCTGATCAGGCACCAGCTCAGGCGGTCACTTTGTGCTTGACCTCGGCGATCGGCAGCAGTTTCTTCCCAGTCGGGCCGATCTGGATCGAGGTGTCCATCTGCGGGCAGACGCCGCAGTCGAAGCAGGGCGTCCAGCGGCAGTCGTCGAGCTCGACCTCCTCCAGCGCGTCCTGGTAGTCCTCCCACAGCCAGTCCCGGTCGAGTCCGGAATCCAGGTGATCCCAGGGCAGCACCTCGGCGTAATCCCGCTCCCGGGTGGTGTACCAGTCAAGATCAACACCGGTGCCCTCGAGTGCTCGTTCGGCGGCCGAGACCCAGCGGTCGTACGAGAAGTGCTCGTGCCAGCCGTCGAAGCGGCCACCGTCCTCCCAGACCGCCTCGATGATCTTGCCGACCCGACGGTCTCCGCGGCTCAGCAGGCCCTCGATGGTGCCCGGTTTTCCATCGTGGTAACGGAATCCGATCGCCTTGCCGTACCGCCGGTCCGAGCGGACCGACTCCCGCAGCTTAGCCAGCCGGTCGTCGATGGTTTCATGATCAGTCTGTCCGACCCACTGGAACGGCGTGTGCGGTTTCGGCACGAAGCCGCCAATGCTCACCGTGCACCGGATGTCGCGCCGGCCACTCACCTGCCGCCCCGTCTCGATCACCCGCTTGGCAAGATCGGCGATCGCCAGCACGTCCTCGTCGGTCTCGGTCGGCAGCCCACACATGAAGTAGAGCTTGACCTGCCGCCAGCCGTTGCCGTACGCGGTCGCGACCGTGTTGATCAGGTCGTCCTCACTGACCATCTTGTTGATCACCTTGCGCATCCGCTCCGAGCCGCCTTCAGGTGCGAAGGTCAGACCGGACCGGCGGCCGTTGCGGGACAGCTCGTTGGCAAGATCGATATTGAAAGCGTCCACCCGGGTGCTCGGCAGCGAGAGCGAGACATTGCTGCCCTCGTAGCGATCCGCGAGTTGTTTGGTGATGTCGCCGATCTCGGAATGATCAGCACTGGACAGGCTCAGCAGGCCGACCTCCTCCAGTCCGGTCTGCTCGATACCGTTCTGCACCATCGCTCCGACGGTCTCGATGCTGCGCTCGCGCACCGGCCGGGTGATCATGCCCGCCTGGCAGAACCGGCAGCCTCGCGTACAGCCCCGGAAGATCTCCACGGAGAACCGTTCGTGCACGGTCTCGGCCAGCGGCACAAGGGGTTTCTTCGGATACGGCCAGGCGTCCAGATCCATCACCGTGTGCTTGGCGACCCGGAACGGCACCCCGCTCCGGTTGGGCGCTATCCGCCGGATCCGGCCGCCGGGCAGGTAGTCGACGTCGTAGAACTTCGGAACGTAGACGCCGCCGGTCTCGGCCAGCCGGAGCAACAGGCCGTCCCGGCCGCCCGGTCGGTTCTCGTCCTTCCACTCCCGGATCACGTCACTGATCTTGAGCACGATCTCCTCGCCGTCGCCCAGCACGGCGGCGTCGATGAAGTCGGCGATCGGCTCGGGGTTGAAGGCCGAGTGGCCACCGGCGATCACGATCGGATCGGATTCGGTGCGATCGACGGCGTGCAAGGCCATTCCGGCAAGATCAACAGCATTCAGCAGGTTGGTGTAGCCGAGTTCGGTGGCGAAGCTGACACCCAGCACGTCGAAGGCGCCGACCGGCCGGTGCGAGTCGACGCTGAATTGCGGCAGGCCGTGCTCGCGCATCAGCGCCTCGAGATCGGGCCAGACCGCGTACGTCCGCTCGGCCAGGATCCAGTCGCGTTCGTTGAGCACCTCGTAGAGGATCTGCACGCCCTGGTTGGGCAGGCCGACCTCGTACGCGTCCGGATACATCAGGCACCAGCGGACGTTGGCCCGCGACCAGTCCTTGGCGACGCTGTTCAGCTCGCCACCGACGTACTGGATCGGCTTGCCGACCCGGGACAGCAGCGGCTCGAGCTGGGGGAAGACCGACTCGGGACCGGTCACTGGGCTGGTGTCGACACTCATAACGGGAACCAGACTAACTTTCCGGACCGTCCGGAGTCGATCTCCGGCCCGGCCTACCAGATCTTCGGATCGGAGCCCAGCAGCATGTTGGCGGGGTGCTGGACGCCGTCGACGCTGAGGCCGTTGAACTGCAGAGCCGGGGCCAGCAGGGCGTTGTTCTCGGCCGGGAAGTTCAACTGCGGCTCGGAGATCTCGTCCAACGCCCGGCGGGCCTCAGCCGGCAACTCGAACGCGAGTGAGTGCAGGTTGGCGTCGAACTGCTCGAGGGTCCGCGCACCGATCAGGGTCGAGGTGATCCCAACACGGCCGCGGACCCAGGCCAGTGAAACCTCGGCCGCGGTCACCCCCAACGCTGCGGCTATCTCGTTGACCCGGTCGATGACGACGTATTCGGCGGCGGTCGGATCTCCCACCAGCTCCCGCCGAGCGGTGTCGACCTTCCCGCCCGCTGTTGCCGAGGAGTATTTGCCGCTCAGCCGTCCGCTGCGCAGCGGACCCCAGGCGAGGACGCCGATGCCGAGCGCCCGGGCCATCGGCAGCAGCTCGCCCTCGGCTGTCCGCTCCAACAGCGAGTACTCGGCCTGCAGCCCGACGATCGGCACCAACCGGACGAATCCCGCGGTGACCTGGGCCGCTGCGGTCGCCCAGGCCGGCACGTCCGAGAAGCCGACGTAGCGTACGGTCCCGGCACTGACCAGGTCGTCCAGCGTCCGCAACGTCTCCTCCAGCGGTGTCGAGGAGTCGAAGTTGTGCAGCCAGTAGATGTCGACGTAGTCGGTCTGCAGCCGACGCAGGGAGTCCTGGAGCTGGTGCAGGATGGCCTTGCGGCTCGCGCCGCCGCCGTTCGGGTCACCGGGATGCAGATTGGTGTAGAACTTCGTCCCGAGCACCAGCCGGTCCCGCAGTCCCGGCCGCGCGGCCAGCCAGTCGCCGATGATCCGCTCGCTGTGCCCGCTGGTGTAGACGTTGGCGGTGTCGATCGAATTGCCACCGGCCGCGACATACCGGTCCAGCATCGCCACGGAGTCGATGACCGAAGCTCCCCAGCCGTGGTCCTGGCCGAAGGTCATCGTCCCCAGCGTCGCCGGGCTGATCCGCAGACCGGAGCGGCCGAGCGTGCGGTAGTCGTCCAGGGCGCTTCCGGACGTGGCGCCGCGGAGAGTTTCGTTCGCTGTCGATGTCATGGATTCCAGCGTCGTTCCCGGACCCACGGCGGCCTAGACCAATTCGCGCCGACTGTTGCCTGATCCGCTCAAGGCCGCACGATTCGGGTGATCGTGCTTCACTGGGACCGTGGCCACGTCGTCGATCCTCACGTCTCTTCGTGACCAGGTCACGTCGATGGTGCAGCGGCAGGGCGAGGCGACCTGGATCGAGGATTCCTGGTTGTTCCTTACGTCGGCGGTCACCCAGCCGCTCGGTTCGACGAGCAAGCCGATCCTCGCGCTGGTGCTGCAGGGTGCCAAGGTCTCCTCGCTCGGCGAGGCGGTCTACGAGTACCGCCAAGGCCAGTTCCTGATCGTCACCGTCGACCTTCCGCTGGTGAGCCACATCACCCGTGCCTCGGTCGCTGAACCGTTCGTGGCGGTCGGGCTCCCGCTACGGCCAGACGTGATCGCTTCGCTGCTGCTGGAGGAGTCCGGGCCAGTGGTCGAGGGTGCGACCGGGCGGGGCCGTTCGGAGACCGGGCCGGCACTGGCCGTCAGCGACGCCGACGACGATCTCTTGGACGCGATCGCACGACTGCTCCGGCTGGCGCGGAATCCACGCGATGGCCGGGTCCTGTCGCCCGGCATCATCCGGGAGATCCACTGGCGGCTGCTGACCGGGCCGCAGGGAGCACTGGTCCGGGAGGCCGGCACTCCGGACTCGCGGCTGCGGATCATCGCCCGGGCGATCAGCTGGCTGCAGCAGAACTATGACCAGCCGATGCAGGCCGACCGGTTGGCGCGCCACGTCGGGTTGAGCGTCGCCGGCCTCAACCGGCACTTCCGCGCCGTCACCTCGATGAGCCCGCTGCAGTATCAGAAGACCCTGCGTCTGCAGCAGGCGCGGCTGGTCCTGCTCAACTCCGCCGGCGACGTCGGCCGGGTCGGTCACGAGGTCGGCTACCAGTCGGTGTCGCAGTTCAGCCGGGAATATCGCAGGATGTTCGGCTCTCCGCCGTCGGCCGACGCCGCACGACTCCAGACCGCAGACTTCGGCCCGGACCTCTAACTCCGCGAACGGCGATCAGCAGGATGACGATGCCGATCACGGGCAGTGCGATCGCGATCCGGCTCGGTCCGGCGTACCCCATGCCGGCGTCCAGGGACAGCCCGCCGAGCCAGGCGCCCAACGCGTTGGCGACGTTGAAACTGGCCTGGCTGAGTGCCGCGGCCAGCGACTCGCCCTCCGGGGCAAGGCTTATCAGCCGGGTCTGCAGAGCCGGCACCAGCATCGTGCACGTCAGACCGAGCAGGAAGGTGGCCGTGAACGCTCCGACCGGGCCCGTTCCGACCAGCGGCGCGAACACGGCGAACAGGATCACCATGGACACCAGACCGCCCAGGATCGTCCGGACTGCGGAGTGGTCGGCAAGCCGGCCACCGATCAGCATGCCGGCGGTCATGCCGACGCCGTAGAGGGCGAGAGCCCACGGCACGGTCGACTCGGCGATCCCGGACAGCCGGGTCAGCGTCGGGGTGATGTAGGAGTAGATGGCGAACATGCCACCACTGCCGATTCCGATCACCGCCAGCATCAGCCACACCTGCGGCCGGGCGAGCGCGCTGAGCTCATCGATCATCCGGGACGGTCCGGACCGCCGCACTTCAGGCACCAGCAGCACCGTGGCCACCAGGCAGACGAGGGCAAGCCCCGCGACGATCGCGAAGAGTGCCTGCCAGCCGAGCCGTTGGCCGAGCCAGGTCGCGCCCGGGACACCGGCGATATTGGCGATCGTCACCCCGACGAAGACCAGCGAGACGGCCCGCGCCCGACGCCCCGGGGCCGCCAGCGTCGAGGCCACCACCGAAGCCACCCCGAAGAAGGCGCCGTGCGGCAATCCCGAGACGAAGCGGGAAATCAGCAGAAGGTGGTAGTCGGTCGCCAGCGCGGAGGAGAAGTTGCCGACGGCGAACAGCGCCATCAGCAGGATCAGCAGCAGTTTGCGCTGCAGCCGGGCGGCCAGCACGGCAATCAGCGGCGCACCGACGACGACACCCAGGGCGTACGCGGACACCAGTCGACCCGCCTGCGGAATGGTCACCTGGACGCCGTGGGCGATCTGCGGCAGCAGACCCATCGTCGCGAACTCGACCGTGCCGATGGCGAAGCCGCCGATCGCCATGGCCACCAGAGCGGGGCCGGGTCCCCGAGAAGCCGTACTCACAGCCAGACAGTAACGAGCAGGTCTGTCCGTGCCCTGATCAGGTCCGGCTGATGATCAGGTCCTGGCCGGGCGGACCAGCCCGGTCCGATAGGCCAGGACGACGAGAGCGACCCGGTCGCGGAGTCCGGTCTTGGCCAGGATCCTGCCGACGTGGGTCTTGACCGTCGCTTCGCTGACGAAGAACTTCGCGGCGATCTCGGAATTGCTCAGCCCGTTGGCGATCTCCAGCAGCACCTCGCGCTCTCGCTCGGTCAGCCCGGTCAGCATCGGCGCATCGCCCTGGACGGGATCGGGCACCTCGTCGACGAACCGCTCGATCAGGCGTTTGGTCGTGCTGGGCGCCACCACTGAATCGCCGGCGTCGACCGTCCGGATCGCCTCCAACAGCGTGCTCGGCGGTGTGTCCTTCAGCAGGAAGCCGGCAGCACCCGCCCGCAGTGCTGCGAATGCATGCTCATCAAGATCGAATGTCGTCAGCACGATCACCCGCGGCCTGTCGGTCGAGCGATCAGTGATGATCTTGGTCGCGGCGACACCGTCCAGCTTGGGCATCCGGACGTCCATGATCACGACGTCGGCGGCGACGTGCGCAAGCTGGTCCACCGCCTCGGCACCGTTGCTGGCCTGCCCGACGATTTCCATGTCCGGTTGGGATCCGATGACCATCGCGAACCCTGCACGCACGAGTTCTTGATCGTCAACCAGATAGATCTTGATCGTCATCGTCCTCCATCCCCGTCCCCAGTATGGGGCAACCAGGCGTGTACGAGGAAGCCGTCGCGGGTCGGCTCGGCCGTGAACCGTCCGCCAACGGCCGTCACCCGCTCCCCCATCCCGTTCAATCCGTGGCCGGGTTCGGCTCCGGTCTGCAACTGTTTGCCTTCGGCCGGAAAATCGTTGGTCACCCGCAGATCGACGCCCTGCGCCGTCGTTTCCATGTCGATCTCGACGTGATCGCCGCCGTGCTTGCGGGCATTGGTCAGCGACTCCTGGATCAGCCGATAGACAGTCAGGCCGAGCATCTCGGCGATCGGCCGTTCGGAGCCCCTGCGCCGCACGGTGATCTTGAGTCCGGTCCGGCCGGCGTCCTCGATCAGCAACGGCAACTCCGCAAGTCCGGGCTGGGGCGCGGACGGTTGATCATCGTCGCCCTCGCCGGATCGCAACAGGCCGAGCAGACCGCGCATCTGGGTGAGTGAGTCGCGTCCGGTCGTCGAGATCCGTTCCAGCGCCGCCTTCGCCTCCGCGGCATCCTGGTCGATCACGTACGCTCCCCCGTCGGCCTGGGCGATCATGACCGAGAGCGCATGTGCGATCACGTCGTGCATCTCGCGGGCGATCCGCGCTCGTTCCGCCGAAGCGGCCAGCCGGGCTTGCTGCTCACGTTCGCGTTCCAGCCGGACGGTGCGATCGACGAGCGCGTCCTGCAGCAGCCGTGAGGATCGCAGGCCTTCACCGGAGAACCACGCCAGGGCAACCAGAACCACCATCCCGGTCGTGGTGCAGACCCGGGTGAAGAGGCCGGGATGTTTGACCAGGGAGATGTCGATGAAGTTCCACCAGTCGTTGAGCGCGCCGGAGAAGGTGGGGACCAGTGCGAGCAGCGCGGCGACGATGCCGGTCCGGCGGTTGGTGAAGCCGACCACGGAGTAGAGCCCGAACAGGAATCCGGCGTCGTGCATGCCGATCGGTCGCAACGCCCACGATTGCACGGTGGCGAAGACGAGAATCAGTGCGAACGAAGTGCGCGGAAGTCGGCGTCGCAGCATCAACGGCATGGTCACCAGTCCGACGAAGACCTCGTCGATCCAGATCGCCTGCGGCATGAACAGCGGCAGGAAGACCGACCCGCATGCGAAGAACAGGGCGGCGACCACGCAGTCGAAGATCAGTGCGCGGGTGGACACGGCCCGACCGACTCCGGAACCCTCGTTGGTCCACAGCAGCAGGCGCCACCGTCCGCCGGAGCGGGCCGTCGGGGACCTGTCCGGGTTCACGGCGACCCGGGCGGGCCTGGTGACATCCGCAACCACGCGGGCCATCATCCCATCCCTGAGCCGCCACCGCCGCGCTAATCACAGCATCGGGCGCTAGTTGTGACCCGCGCGTGAGGCGGGACGGTTGTGGAGATCAGTCGAACGGGTCAGGAGGACAGGTCAGTCGGACAGCTCGGGGAACCAGAGCTTGATCTCCCGTGCCGCCGACTCGGGCGAGTCCGAGCCGTGCACCAGATTCTCCCGATTCGACAGCGAATAGTCCCCGCGGATGGTTCCGGGAGCAGCCTTCCGGCCGTCCGTGGCGCCGTTGAGACCGCGGACCACCTCGATGGCCTGATCGCCCTCGACGACCAGGGCGATCGACGGTCCGCTGGTGATGAAGGTCCGCAGCGGCGGATAGAAGTTCCGGTTGACGTGCTCGGCGTAGTGCTCGTCGGCAAGCTCGCCTGTCACCTGCCGCAGCTCGAGCGCGACGATCCTGAGCCCCTTGGCCTCGAACCGGCTCAGCAGCGCGCCGACCAGCCCACGGCGTACGGCATCAGGTTTCAGCAGGACGAAGGACCGCTCGGCCCCGGTTGCACTCATGAGAGCGACCTTATTACGTGGCCCGACGCGTCAGTAATTGACCAGGTGAGGACTGTCGTTCACTGTAATCTCACTTCGGTGTTGCCGTCCGCATGGGTCGGACGCCCTACGGTTCGAACGCCTAGGTCATCGCCGACCAGGCCGTCCGGACCGGGTGGTGCGGATCGCTCACCCAGCGATCGCTCTCGTGCCCATGCCGACGTACGCCTGAATGCTCAGCTTGCTCTTTGGAGGCTTTGATGGACCGTCGCAAATTCATCGCGCTCGCCGGCGTATCCGCCGGCGCGGCGACACTCGCCGCCTGCCAGGGCAACGGACCCGGCGCGGCCACCGGCGGGGACAACGCCGGCAGTGGTAAAGGCGGGGCGAATTCGCTGGTCGTCTATGCCGGCGCGGACACCAACATCCAGGACCTGTGGACCAAGACGCTGATCCCCGGCTTCAAGAAGGCCACCGGGATCACCGTCAACTTCCAGTTCGACCTGCACGGACAGAACTCGGACCAGATTCTGAACAAGATCGCAGCCGCAACGCAGCAGAAGAAGGATCCGGGCATCGACTTCCTTGAGTCGATGGGCGACCGCGCCGGTGCCGCCGGACTGCTTGCCGATCCGACCGGCAAGGTCGCCAACCTGTCCGAGATCTCCCAGGACGTCCTGGCCACGGTGGAGAAGAACGCGATCCCCTATCGCGGTTCGGCGGTGCTGTTGGCCTATCTGCCGTCCAAGGTCGGCCAGCCGCCGAAATCGCTGGACGATCTGCTGGCCTGGATCAAGGCCAACCCGGGCAAGTTCGCTTACAACTCCCCCGACAGCGGCGGCGCCGGCGACTCCTTCGTGCAGACCGTGCTGGGCAAGTACCTGACACCTGATGTGCTCAAGCAGATGCAGACCGGCTACCACAAGGACCTGGAGGGCAACTGGGACCAGGGCTTCAAGGCCCTGGCCGATCTCAACAAGTCGATGTACCAGAAGGGCGTCTATCCCAACGGCAACAACGGAACGCTGGAGTTGTTGCTCCAGGGCCAGATCTCGATGTGCCCGGCATGGTCGGACCAGTTCATCAGCGGCCGGGCCTCCGGAGTCGTTCCCAAGGACGCCAAAGCGTTGCAGATCTCCGATCCGAGTTTCACCGGTGGCGCGACGCAGTGCGGTGTGCTGTCGGCATCGAAGAAGCAGGACCTCGGTTTCAAGCTCGCCAACTGGATGCTGGAACCCGAGCAGCAGGCGGCGATCGCCAAGGCGATCGCAGGCTTTCCGGCAATCCCGATGTCGAAGCTGCCATCGGACGTGCAGTCGGAATTCGCCGATGCCGATCCCGGGAATCTGCGGCCGGGCTTCAATTCCGACATGGACTCGGACATGAAGAGCCAGTGGCAGCAGAAGGTGCCCGGACACTGATGGCCCGTAGGCACACCGGTACGGGCCCCGGCTCACGCATCAAGATCGGCGGACTGCTGATGGCCAGTCCGCCGATCATCGTCGCCGCAGTGTTCGTCGGCTTCCCGATCATCGTCGCGATCGCCTACAGCCTCGGCCATGTCGGCGGCCTCAACCGAACCATCGCCACCATCGCCCGTGGCCAACACACCGTCGGGGCCTGGGACCGGATGTCGCTGGGCGCCTACCGCGATGTCTTCACCGACCCACGTTTCACCCATGACCTCGGTGTCACGATCATCGTCACGTTGATCGCCACGCTGGCCGTGACGGCGCTGGCCTGGGTGATCGCGGTCTACCTGCGCACCACTCCGGAAGGCGCCTGGTTCCGGTCCGGAGTGGCGAAGTTGATCTCCGGACTGGCGGTGGTGCCGATGTTCATCCCGGTCGTGATCGCATCGTGGGCGATGCTGACGTTCTATGCCGCCGACGGCTTCATCCGCTCGCTGTGCGCGGATCTCGGTTTCCAGGGCCCGACTTGGGGCTACACGATGGTGTGTGTCGCGATCGGTCTGGTCTGGACGAATCTGCCCTTCGCCACGCTGATGATCACTTCCGGTGTGCAGAGCGTCCCGGACGCCCTGATCGAGGCTGCCCGGGACGCGGGAGCGGGCCTGCTGACCATCGTTCGGACCGTGATCGCCCCATTGACGATCGTGCCGACCGTGATCGCCCTGACGTTTACCGCGATCGGCACGCTGGGCGCCTTCACGATGCCCTATTTCACCGGTCCGAACGCGCCCAGCATGCTGGGTGTCGACATGGTGTCCTACTTCCGCTCCTACAACCGGCCGCAGCAGTCCGTGGTGATGGCGGTCGTGGTGTTCGCGGTCGCCGCGGTCTTCGGCGCCTTCTATGTCTGGGCGAATTTCCGCTCGGCCAAGGATTCGGGGAGGGTCTGAGGTGCCGGTCTCCACCATGGTCACCAAGATCGCCCGCCAGGTGCTGACGGTGATCTTCGTCGTCGCGCTGTTGACCTTCATCGTCGGACCCCTGCTCTGGCTGGCGATCCGCGCCTTCTCGACCAGCTGGACCTACCCGAGACTGCTTCCCGACGGCTGGACGCTGCAGTGGTTCGGGCGGGTCTTCGACGACCCGCAGTTGTTCTCCTCGATCCGGCTCAGCATCGAATTCGCGATCACGACCCTGATCGTCTCCAGTGTGATCTGCCTGCCGGCGGCGTACGCCTTCTCCCGCTTCGACTTTCCCGGCCGTCGAGTCTTCCTGATCGGGTTATTCGCTACCAACGCCTTCCCCAAGACGGGCCTCTACGTGGCACTTGCCGCGCTCTTCTACGCCTTCAACCTGATGAGCACCTTCGGCGGCGTGGTGGTCGTACACCTGCTCGGCACGATCGTCTTCATGACCTGGATCCCCGCCGCGGCGTTCGCCTCGGTGCCGCGCAGTTTCGAGGAGGCCGCCCGGGACGCCGGCGGCGGGCGGCTGCGGGTCTTCTTCACGATCACCCTGCCACTGGCCATGCCGGGCATCCTGGTGGCGCTGATCATGAGTTTCCTGGCATCCTTCGACGAGGCCCAGGGCACCTATCTCGTCGGCGCCCCGGAGTTCTACACGATGCCGACCGAGATGTATTCGCTGGTGCTGAACTATCCACGGCAGGTGGCTGCGGTCTTCTCGATCCTGCTGTCGATCCCGTCGGTGGTGTTATTGATGTTGGTTCGCAAGCATGTGATGGGCGGACAGTTGGCGGAAGGATTCCAGATCCGTTGAGCACGAATTCTGTAGGCGAGGAGCAGCAGTCCGGGCTCGTCCTGCGCGGCGTCGGCAAGGATCTCGGCGGCCGGACGATCGTCGATGATCTTGATCTTGTGGTCGCCAAAGGCGAGTTGGTCTGCCTGCTCGGACCGTCCGGCTGTGGCAAGACCACGACCCTGCGCATGATCGCCGGCTTTCTCAACCCTGACGTCGGCACGATCAGCATCGACGGCGAGATCGTGACCAGGGTGCCGCCGGAGAAACGGCCAACGGCGATGGTCTTCCAGAACTATGCGCTCTGGCCGCACATGTCGGTCTTCGAGAATGTCGCCTATCCGCTCAAGCTGCGGCGGACGCCGAAGAACGAGATCACGGCGCGAGTGCACGAGATGCTCGAACTGGTGAACCTGATGCACCACGAGAAGAGCCGGCCGGCGCGGATCTCCGGCGGGGAGCAACAGCGGGTCGCACTCGCCCGGGCTCTGGTGCAGCGGCCGGCCGTGCTGCTGCTGGACGAACCACTCTCCAACCTGGACGCCAAACTGCGGGTCCGGGTGCGGGAGGACATCCGCGAGATCCAGCAACGGCTCGGCATCACGACCGTGATCGTCACCCATGATCAGGACGAGGCGTTGAGCATCTCCGACCGGGTCGCCGTGATGAACTCCGGCAGGATCGAGCAGTACTCGGACCCGACCGAGCTCTACCGGTCCCCGGCCACCCGGTTCGTCGGCGGCTTCGTCGGGGCGATGAACACCCTGGACGGCGAGTTGCGCGGCGGTGCGGACAGTACGGTCGCCGTGGTCGGTGGTGTCACGGTCCCCGTCGATACGCCAGCCACCCCGGGAACCGCGGCCGGTGACCGCCCGGTGAGCCTGGGCGTACGGCCGGAGAACGTGCTCCTCGGGCCGGTCGAGGCCGGGGCGTCGGCGAAGATCATCCGGAGCATTCCTCGTGGACATTTCACCGAGATGGTGATCGAGTTGGCGACCGCGACCGGCGAGCCCACCGAGCTGCGGGCCTACCTCGACGACCGATCACCGATCGCGCGCCTCGGGCCGGGCGATGCCGTGGGCGTACGGCTGCACAGCGTGCTGAGCTACGACCAGGACGGTAGGTTGCGGTGACGCGGCTTGGGTTGAGGGAGAGATTCACCCGGGGCGGCGCATTCCACGCTGTCGCCCATCGCGGCGATCCCCGTCACCATCGGGAGAACACGCTGCCCTCGATCGACGCGGCGATCGACGCCGGTGCGGAGGTCGTGGAGATCGACATCAAGACGACCGCCGATGCTGCCGTGGTCGTCCTGCACGACGACACCCTGGAACGACTCTGGGGCGTTCCACGCCCGATCACGGGGATCAGCAAGCCTGACCTCGACAAGATCGGCGACGATGATCACCGGATTCCGCTGCTGTCGGAGGTGCTGGAGCACATCGGCCGGTCGAGTGCGGCGCTGTTGATCGACATGGACGATCCCGCCTGGGCGGCGCCGGGCCTGGCCGTCGTCGGCGAGTCGCTGGCTGCCGGAATCATTGCTCCGGACCAGGTGCTGTGGTGCGGCCGGCCGGACTCGCTCACGATCATCCGGGATGCCGACCCAGAGGCCCGGATCATCTTCAGCTGGGACGAATCCGATGCCGACGGCAGGCTGCCTGCCGAGTCGATGATCAACGAGCTGTCGCCCGAGGCGTTCAATCCGCACTGGCCGATGATCAACGACGCCGTGATGGGCTGGGCGACCGATCACGGTCTGGCGATCACCTGCTGGACGGTCGACGATCCGGAGCTGATGCAGCATCTGCTGGATCGCGGGATCGACGGCATCACCACCAACAGGATCCACCAACTCCAGGAGTTGCGCCATGACAGGTGACATCGATCTCGAAGCCTGCCTGCGGGTGGCCCGACTGGCGGCCGAGCAGGCGATCGCCATCACCCGGGACTCTCCGCTGGGAGAGATCCGCACCAAGAAGCACGACGCGGACGTCGTGACCGAGATCGACACCGGCGTCGAACAAGCGGTCCGCGGATTGATCAAGGCCGAGCTGCCGGGCCACGTCGTGGTCGGCGAGGAGTACGGCGGCACCGCCGGCGACGGCCCGACCTGGTACTGCGATCCGGTCGACGGCACCACGAATCTGACCGCCGGATTGCCCTGGACGTCGTTCTCGCTGGCGATGGCGGTCGGCCGTACGCCGCTGGTCGGTGTGGTCGCCGATCCCTGGCGACAGGAGATCTGGCTCACTGCGGCCGGCCGGGGTGTGACCGTCAACGGACGGCCCCCGGCCATTTCGGCACCGGCCTCGCTGGCCGGCGGGGTGATCGGAACCGAGTGGGCCAGTTACCAACCCTGGCCCGGCATGATCAACTTCCTGCAGTCCCTGGCCGACCGGCACTGCACCACCCGGGTGATGGGCTCGTCGACGCTCACGCTGGCCCAGGTAGCGGTCGGACGGACGGTCGGCGCAGTGATCGGCGAATTCCATCCCGAGGATCATCTCGCCGCTGCCCTGCTCTGCAAGGAAGCCGGCATGATCGTCCGGGACGAGGCCGGCAACGCCGACCCGTTTCCCGAGAGCCGTGGCATCCTCGCCGCACGGCCGCAGGTCGCCGACGAGCTGTTCGAGCTCTGGCAGGCAGCGATCGCCGGCTGACGGCCCGATGGGAGTGCCGTCTCGCGGACCCCGGAAAGCTGATCAGGCCACGTCCGGGGAGAGCGCGGCCACCCGCCTGCCGACCCGGCGCGTACGGTCCGGCTCAGCTCATCGACCACGATCTCCGTCTGATCGGTCGCGATCGCTTCCGCCACGAGCCGGGCGACCTCGGCAGGCCGCGCGAGAAGGAACCGACCGTCCTACGGCGTGCGAAGAGCTCCGGTCAGCCGATCCACATCGGCTTCGCCGACGAAACCGGTGCCGGGTGCCCATCGACGACGTCGCAATCGTGAGGATATCGAGCTATCCGGCTGAGCGCGCCGAACTGCTGGCGCGCTCTGCTGCACATGCTCGCTAGGCTGCCCGGCCAGGAACCACACCGGCCCGATCCGGCCGGGTGCCGATTCGCCAGGAGGTACGTCGTTGCCCATCACCGGGACCGGCAGAGCGCTGCAGCGCATGGTGTCGCGGGATCCGTACGAGTCCGGTCGGGTCGCCAGCCCGCTCGAGCTCTTCTTCGATCTCGTTTTCGTGGTTGCCGTGTCGTTGTCGTCCCAGCAGCTGCATCATCTCGACGCCGACGGAGAGGTCTGGGCGGGGCTGCTGTCGTACCTAATGGTGTTCTTCGCGATCTGGTGGGCCTGGATGAATTTCACCTGGTTCGCGACGTCGTTCGACACCGACGACTGGCTCTACCGGGTGATGACGATCGTGCAGATGGCGGGCGTCCTCATCCTGGCGGCCGGCGCCGAAGCGGCGATGACCCGGTCCGACTTCACCCTGGTGACGATCGGCTATCTCGTCATGCGCCTGGCCATGGTCACCCAATGGTTCCGCGCCGGTCTGTCCGATGCCGGTCTGCGGGGCACGGCATTCCGTTACGCCGGCGGCATCGTCGTCGTCCAGCTCGGGTGGGTCGTCCGGCTGGTCCTGCCGGACCTGGCCGGCTTCGTCGGATTCTTCGTCCTGGCGGTCGCCGAGATCGCCGTCCCCGTCTGGGCGGAGAGCCACAAGACCACGGCCTGGAACGCACACCACATCGGTGACCGCTACGGCGCGTTCACGCTGATCGTCCTGGGCGAATCGGTCCTGGCCTCCACCAATGCGGTGGTGGAGGCCGTCGCGGGCGGCGACCATCTCCGCGATCTGCTGGTGATCTCAGCAGCCGGCCTCGTCATCGCCGCGGGCCTGTGGTGGGTCTACTTCGCCCGGGAACACCACGAGCAGATCTCGGATCTTCGGTCGTCCCTGCGGTTCGGATACTTCCACTACGTGATCTTCGCCGCGGCCGGCGCGTTCTCCGCCGGCATCGAGGTCACCATCGACACCGTCGGAGATCACACCAGGCTCACCTCCATCAGCGCCGGGGCGACCCTGTCGGTGCCCGTGGCGATCTTTCTGCTGGGCGTGTGGTGGCTGACCTTGCGGCGTGGATTGACCGCGGCCGGCAACGCGTGCTTCCTCGTCGGCGCGCTGGTCGCCGGATGTGCCGCCGTCCTGGGCGGGCTGAGCACGGCGATCGTCACCGCGGCCGGCGTTGTGGTCGCCGTCGTCGCCACCGAGACCATGGGGCAGTCGCATAGCGTCCCGCCGTCGGAAAATGCCATGACCACCCGGGGCTGAATCGCTACCGTCTCGTCATGGTCAACGACGTCCGGATCCTCGAGACCGCACAGCGACGACGAGAACAAGCATTGGGGATCCTCGACCGGACACGGCTCCTCCACCGGTGGGAGACAGTCGGCAGCGTCGAACTCGTCGGGTCGGTCGCACTCGATGTGATGGTCAAGCCCGACATCGACTTCGCGGTCTTCGTCGACAATCTCTCGCCCCGGCAGGGATTCGAGGTGCTGCTGCCCCTCACCGACGATCCGACAGTACGAGAGATCGCCTACGTCGACGCACGGAGCCAACCGATCAACGGCCTGTACTGGAAGATGCTGATCATCGACGACTCCGAACCGTGGACGATCGACACCTGGATGCTGACCCGTGATCGTGATCAAGACGGTGAGGATGAGGTCAGACGAGCAGCGCGCCTGCAGGCACAGGCCATCAGCAGCCGACCGCAGGACCGCACAACGATCATCCGCATCAAGCATGAGGCCCGCGAACGTGGCCAACTGGCCCACGGTCGGTGGGTCTATGAGGCCGTGATCGACCACGGAGTGACGTCGTACGAGCAATACCTCGCCTGGATGGGCGACCGGGATGCGAGCCGGCGCAGCACCTGGATCCCCAATCCGCAGGCGTAGGAGCTCGACGGGCTCGTCAGCGTTTCGTGAGAGCCGTGGCTTCGAACGCCGCGAGATCGGTCAGGTACGACACCTTAAGCTCATCGGTCGCGTACGAGGCGTTGACGGCGTTGCGCAGGAGTTGCGGTACCTGCTCCGACCCGAGCAACTGCGCAGCGATCTGCAGCTCGCGGGTGAGCGTCGTGCCGAACATCGGCGGATCGTCGGAGTTGATCGACACCGAGATCCCGGCACCGATCAAGGACGGCAGCGGGTGGTCCGCGAGGGTCGGCACGATGCGGTCCGCCTTGAGCACGTCGACCGCCGCACGGACGCTTTCTGGACCCGCCACCTCACCGGCATGGGGAACGGACCCCAGGCCGAGGGCGCGGGCTCGCGCGAAGTATGGGGCGAAGTCGGCTCGGGGAGTCTCCGGCCCGCCCAGGCCCAGTGCGACCAGCCCTTCAGGCTGGCACCGCTCGCACAGATCCATGACCACTTCGGCGGGTTCGCCCGTGTGGCCAGGGATGTCGAGGATCCAGTTGACCGTCATGCCCATTCGCGGGCCGCGAAGGCACGCGCCGCACCCAGTGCCTCGACAAGTCCTTCGCGAGGCACGCCCGCACTCGGTATCCCGTTGGGCGTGACGGTCAATTCGGCATAGCGGACCTGCTGGGCTGCCAGTTCGCCAAGATTGCCCACCGTGAGTCGATAGACATCCTCGGCAGTGGACAGCAGACGCGAGACGGCTGCGTAGACCCGCAGAAAATGATCACAGTCGGCGAACCGGTAGAACTCCTCGAGCTGTGCGGGATCCGTCGGCACTCCGGCCTCCGGGTGCCGGACAGCAAGATCAGCAAGGGTGGCGGCTGAGGTCGCACCGACGTGGTGGACATGCAATTCGATCTTGGGCGCGGCAGCGATCCACTCGTCTGGGAATGCCACCTGTCCGTCCTCAGACACCTCAGTCTCCTTATCGGCAAGGACTCCGGCGCCAAAATACACCTGGTCGCCCGCCAAGTCTCTCGCCTGAAAGGCGCGTGGCAGGACGGCTCCGAGGGTAGGGATCAGGTATGAATACGCAGCGCGAGCCCGAAGATCAGGAGCTTCTCGACGATGAGCAGAGTGACCGCATCGAGAAGCGAGCGCATCTGTTGCCGGAGGAGCAGGCCGTCGGCAGCGATGATCCCGAAGCACAAGCGGCAGGAGTGCTCGCCGACTCGGACGAGCGCACAAAGGATCCGCAGGGAACCCGGCAGAGATACTCGCAAACCCCGGACCACGGGGAGTAGGTCAGTCGGCAGCCCTGGTCAACAGGCCCCGAAGGAGTTCCGCGACCCGGCTGCTGACCGATAGGGCAGGTTTGTCGATCACCTGGTCGGCGGCCGTCGCGTACTCGGGATTGTTGAGTGTTGAGAAGATGCTAGTCAGCGGGTGACCATCACGATCAACTTCGACGACGTCGCGAAACCGACCAGTCTCGCGATCGCGAGGCCAGGGTCGGGGAACACCATGTCAGGAGAGGTCGAGGCGGTAGCGGTGCCCAAGCTCAGTGGCACCGACTCCGACGAATCCCCACGAGGTGTACAAGCGCCGCGAGGCGGTGTTGTAGTCGTAGATATCACTGACGTTCACTGACCTCCAGCCGAGCTGGCGAGCCCGACCGATCAAAGCCGCCACTACGGCCCGTCCGATGCCTTGGTTGCGGTGCCCGGGAGCGATCACGACCGGGATCGCGCCGGGCTGCAGCGCTGCGTCGCCGATCGGCTTCCAGGTCCCGTCAGCATTGAGCCGCTCGATCAGGTAGAGCTCGCCGTGGTCGCTCATGTACCGGAACATGTCCTTGAGCCCGCGGAGCTTGTACGGCCTGGCCCTCGGCCCGTCGACCATCCGCAGACTGTCAGGATCCTGATAGGAGACCAGCAGGTCCCGCAACAGTTGATCATCCGCCTGCCACGGATCGAACTGCCGCAACCGGAGTTCCGCGGTCACCTGGATCGGGTCACCCGGATGGTTGCCGCTGATGCGCAGCAGCCGCTTCAGGTAGCCGCTATCGATGTCCACCCGGGTGAGGTCGCGGTAGCGGATCCGGCTGACGTCGTCCCAGCGGGCGTGGGTGTCGATCGTGTGAAGCCGGAGCACGTGGTCCTCGTTGCCGACCGGCAGACCGATCAGCATCGAGTGTGGATCGCGTCGCTCGTAGTGGTAGGCCGCCGGCCGGCCGAGGGCCACCAGGCTGGCGACCAGCTCCTTGGTGGATCCGGAGACGTCGATCTGATCAAGCGTCGGCATCGGCCAATGGCCTTCGCCGGCAAGCGCTTGGGCGACGAAGCTGGGACGTTGGTCGGAGAAGTCGGTGATGTCGCGGATCCGCAGAATGCAGTGGCCGTAGAACCCGGCATCGAACTCCACCGCCAGTAGCAGCCATTTCGGCCCGTGGTCGACGACGACACCCTCGAGGGCGTCCCAGCCGCGGGATCGTCGGATACGGACCAACTGCCCGTTCTCGCGTGCTCCACGCACCCGCTTGCGTACGCGATCCTTGGACACGACGGAACGCTAGCGGAGCAGGGCCGTCCGCCGCCGTTCTTTTCCACCCGGCAGTGCTGCCTGGGCAGCGACGCCCCGACAAGACGCACCGAGACATGGCTGTTCTGGCGCGGGAATCCAGCCAGCTATCAGTGTGTCTCGCGTCGATCCGCCACGTCGCGTACGCCCTCAGAGTCCCTGCGACCGGACGTGTCTTCAACCTGATTGCCTCGCCACGAGCAACGTGCGAAAGTACGGCTTGTGCCTGGCACGTTGTATCTCGGATGTGGAAGCGCTGCCGATGAGGCACGCCTGTGGTTGTCGATGTTCCATCGAGAAAGCACGAGGATCGTCTACTGGCCCTTCGCGCTGCCTGGCGCGATGTGCGCATCAGCGGACCAGTGGCTGAGGCACAATCTCGACCTCCTGGACATCGACTATCACCTCGACACATGGCAGACGCTCAGCGATCATGACCCGGTTGAGCTGGACTCGGATCGGGTTGACCTGCTCCTCGTCGGAGGTGGCAACACCTTCCGGCTCCTGGACCAGGTCAGACAACACGGATTCGTTGATCAAGTGCGCAGGTTCTGCCTCGACGGCGGGGATTACTACGGAGGGAGCGCGGGCGCCGTCCTCGCCTGCGAGACCATTGAAATCGCCGACGGCCACGATCCCAATGAACCCGGGCTGGATGACCTCGCCGCCCTCGGCTTGATCACCGGCACCGCGGTGCTACCGCACTTCACCGAAGATCAACTGGAAGCAGCCGGTCGATGGGCATCGTCCCATGGCACCGTCGTCCTTGGCCTGCCTGAGTCTGTAGGGCTGCGATGTGACGAGGGCATCGCCACCGTGCGCGGGAAGGGCCAACTGACCCGGCTCTCCGACCACAGCGTCGAGCGCTTCACGGCTGGCTCCAGGTTCGACCTGCCGACGCTCTGACCGTAAGCGCCGGCGGTGACTCCAAGTCGGGCGGACCCGATCATCTGATGGTGGGGTCGATCGTTTCGGTTCACCGGGGCATTGAGCTTGACCGCTCGGACCGCTCAGCCGTTCGCCCGGATCTCCTTGCTCTCCACGCAATCCACGTGTGCATTGTCGCTCAGCCGCCTAAGCTCGGGACATGATTGGGTGGCTTCGATCCCCTGCCGTGGACCAGGAGAATCCCGCGGTAGCTGCGGTGGAACGCATCCATGCCAGCGCCGAATCGGCCGGAGCGCTCGTCGGTGCTGGGCGCGGAGTCGGTATTCCCGTCGATCGCGCCCTGTGGATCTGTGCCGCATTTCCGACGCCTACGGCCCAGTCTGGCTGGTCACCGACACGCGTGACCGCGGCATCGAGTGGCGCCGGGTTCCTGACAGGGTCGACCCGCTCGATCTCGTCGATACCCGGTTGTGCGGGTGGGCACACCGATCCGGTGGACGTGCCGCAATGGCTTGGAGGCGACGCGGCCAGCCCCTTCAGAGATGGAGACGGCTCGGCCGACGCCGGTATGATCGACGAACTCCGTACGAGGATTCTCTGCACGGCCTGACCGCAAATCACGGTGATCAAGAGATCGGGGCAACGATGTCGGCGCGACTAGTGCTGGACAGGCACACGGCCAGACCCGGCGACGAGGTCGCGCACATGATCATCAACGACGCCGATCGCCCACTGGAATTCGGGCTCGGCTACGGCCTCGAGCAACACACAGCAGATGGCTGGGTGGAGATTCCCGTCCTCGATGTATTCGCCGCAGTGGGCCTCGGTGTCGATCCGGGCATGACGAGCCGCGCGATGACGATGACTGTCCCGGGGGACCTTGAACCCGGCAGGTACCGGATCTCGAAGCAGATCTGGGTCGATCAGGCCGATGATCGCCCGTTCCGGGATCGCGAGGAATGCATCTGCGCCGAGTTCACGGTCGAAGCCTGAATTCGTACCGCACCAGGACAACGGGACACACCGGCAGATGGCTGTCAATGGGTGCTCAGATCAGCCATCTACCGGTGTGTCTTCGCGAGTCGGATCGCCGGCCAGCGATCAGTGGACGTGGATCGTCACGGTGACGGTCTTCAGCACGGCGGGCAGCTTGGTGGTGTCGACCTTGAGGATCTCGCCGTTGTCCTCCTGACCGGTCGCCGGCAACACCTTCTGGTGGACCGCCCACGAACCGTCGGCCTCAGTGCACGGATCATCGTCGCCACAGTTGCCGATGTAGTCGATGCCGAAGTCGTCGTCGTTGGACAGGTACAGCGTCCTGCCCGCGTCCGGAGTCGCAACACCCTCGACCTTGTCGTGACCGAAGAACGCGCCGGTCGGATCGAGCTGACTCACCAGCGAACCGACCTGCAGGTACGGCTGCTTCTGCGCCACCTGGACACCCGCAGCAGTCAGCGCAGCGAGCGCGGTGTTGGTGTCGTCCTTGCCGAGGAACGCCTCCGGGGACTTGCCCTGGATCGTCAGGACGGACACGTCCGTGGCACCGTTGATGTCCACCTCGTACAAGGTCTTGCCGGCGAACGGCTCGAAGTTGCCGTCCCGCTCGTCGACCAGGAACTTGGTGTCGGAGAGCGCGGTGATCTCGCTGACGGCGTCACCGGTGTCGTTCGGATTGTCCAACAGATACAGGTATTGCTTGGTCTTCAAGGTGTGCAGGTTGATCGTGATGATCCGGGTCGCCGCGACCTTGGAGGCCTTGGTGCTGCCAAGATCAGGCATCTGCAGCGCTGACTGCATGGCGCCGACCAGGGTTGTGCCGTCCGGCGTGATCGTCAGGCCTTCCATGCCCTTGTTCGTCAATCGGTCGGCATACTCGGCAGGCAGGTAGCCGATGATCTTGTGATACTTGTTGTTCGGGCTGTCCTTGTACGGGGTGATCCGGCCGATCTCGAAGCCGCGGGCGTCGAAATGGGTGATGTACGGGCCGTACTCGTCGGACACCCAGAAGGTGCCGTCCGGAAGGGCCACCAGCCCCTCGGAGTCGTAGCCGTCCGGGTCACTGGCTACCGGCACGCCGGTGGTCCCGTGGCTCTTGGTGACATCGTCGATCGTCTCGCTGGTGTCCGGTGTCGGCGGGCGGCCGCTGTAGGACTGGCCGTAGACACCCGCCGGACCCTTGACGTTCTTCGGGCCCTTGAGGGTGATCGTCTTCTGCAACTCGGCCTTGCCGTCGACCAGCTTGAACTCGCCCACCTGCGGGACGAAGTCGGTCACCATCTCGGACTTGTTGCCCAGCGGATCGTCGGCATTCGGACCGCGGTCGGTCAGCCCGTAGAACCAGCCCGACCTGCCCGGCACCGGCGCCAGCGACGAGCCGTAGCCCTCGCCGGAGATGGAGGTGGTGGTGCCGTTCGGACCGGGCACCTTGGCCAACAGCGGCAGAGCCGTGCCCCTGGCTGTGGTGTCCTTGAACAACTGGACGGCATCGCTTGCGGTGTAGGTGAAGGTGTCGGTTCCGGTGAAGCCGGCCTTCGGCGTGTAGCTGAAGCTGCCGTCGGCGTTCACGGTGACCGTGCCGTTGGCGGGTTTGGTGTTGCGGACGACAGCGGTGGCACCCTTGTCGTTCTTCAGCACGTTCCCGGTGATCGTCTTGTGTCCGGTGAAGGAGTCGGACCGCACGTCGAAATCGTGGGTGGGGGCCGATAGCCAGCCGTGGGCCTGGGCGGTCACGCCGGAGCCGACGAGCGCGAAAGCGGCAGCGGCACCGATCGCGACCCCGACCCGGGCGCGCTTGCGCGAGAGTAACGTCATGGCTTCGAACGCTGGCTGCTGACGATTAGCTCCAGGAGCCCTGAGAGCGAACACCAGGTGTGCAACCCAGTAAGCCTGGCCCAACACCCGAGCACGGCGCGGACCGACGCCCCGGGCGCCAGAAGGATCTGGCCGGGTGGATCTAGCCGGTCAGATCACGAATGGTTGGCCATCGAGGCCGTGGCATTGTCGATCTTCTTGCCCAGCACGAAGGCCAGCACGTAGACGCCCGTGAAGATCACTCCGATCACGAACATCACCCCGCTGATCAGGCCGAGAGCCAGCCCGGCCAGCTGGGCGAGCCACCCGAGCGGATAGCCCACAGGGGAACGAAAAAGTCCCCCAGCGACCAGACAGAGCAGTGCGGTCCCGCCAGCGGTTGCGAACGCCAGCCCGGTCGACACTCCGGCGAGTTTGATCAGGACCGGGATGGCCAGACCGAGGGCGATCAGCTGCATGAAGAGCGTGATCATCATTGCCCGCCCCATCGGATTTCCGGGCTGCAACCTCACTGCTGGCCACCCTCCGGACTCTGCTGTCCGGCATCGTCGGTAACGTCGTCAGTAATGTCGTCGGACAGGGGCCCATACGCGTCCTCGTGCTCAGCATCCGGGCCGGTCGCGAAGTCCCCGCCATCCTCACCCTCGGCAGCGAATTCGTCGCCGAATTGATCACCGCCGTACTCCGGCCCGTACGAGTAGTCCTTCGCGTCATCGTCGGATTCGGTCTCGTCGATGACCGGTGCACTTGAAGCATCCAGCACGCCGTCACCGGTAACGGCGACGGCCCCCGGTGCACTGCTCGGCCGATGGCCGACCAACAGGGTCCGGGCCTCACCGACCGCGATCACCGACCCGGTGATCAGGACACCGGGAGCGGTCGCCCCGTCGATCTCGGCCAGCGCGATCGCGGTCTCGATCGCATCGTCCATCCGTGGTTCGACCTGCACGCGGTCGGAGCCGAAGATCCCGGCGGCCAGGTCGGCAAGATCATCGGCGGCCATCCCGCGGTCGGTCGAGGCGACCTGGGTGACCACGACCGTGGTGAGCGTGTCGGCGTATTCCCGCAGCAGCCCTTCGGCGTCCTTGTCACGCATGATCGCGATCACGCCGACCAGCGGATTGAAGTCGAACGATTCGGCGATCGCCGCCGCGGTCGCTCGTGCGCCGTGCGGATTGTGCGCCGCGTCCAGGATGATCGGTGGCGAACGGCGTACGACCTCAAGCCGGCCCGGCACCTCGACGGCCGCGAAGCCCTCCCGGACCACGTCCGGGTCGATCCGGTTCAGACCCGTGAACGCCTCCGCCGCGGCCAGTGCGACAGCCGCGTTCTCGGCCTGGTGGGCGCCGTAGGCGGGCAGGAAGATCTCGTCGATCGGCCCCTCGGCCGAGTCCAGTCGCAACTGCTGCCCGCCGACTCCCATCACCCGGTCCAGGACGCCGAATCCCAGGCCCTCGCGCTGGACGCTCGCTCCTACCTCGGCGGCACGTTCCAGCAGCACGCGGGCGGCTTCCGGCTGTTGGCCGGCCAGGATCGCCGTCGCACCGGCCTTGATGATGCCGGCCTTCTCGGTGGCGATCTTCTCGACCGTGTCGCCGAGCAGGTGGGTGTGATCGAGGTCGATCGGTGTGATCACCGCGACCTGGGCGTCGGCGACATTGGTCGCGTCCCAGGTCCCGCCCAGCCCGACCTCGACGATCGCGACATCGACCGGTGCATCGGCGAAGGCGGCGTACGCCATCCCGGTGATCACCTCGAAGAAGGTCATCGAGACGCCGTCGAGTTGCTGCTGGTCGACCATGGCGACGTACGGCTCGATCTCGTTCCAGACCTCGTCGAACCGCTCGTAGCTGATCGGCTCGCCGTCGATCCGGATCCGCTCGGTGACATCCATCAGGTGCGGGCTGGTGAACCGTCCGGTGCGCAGGCCGACCGAGCGCAGCAGCGCGTCGATCATGGCCGCGGTGCTGCCCTTGCCGTTGGTTCCGGTCAACTGGATCACTGGGTAGGCGCGTTGCGGATCCCCCAGCAACTCGGTCAGTGCGGCGATCCGGGCCAGGCTGGGCGCGACCCGATGCTCAGGCCAGCGCGCCTGGAGCGCGGCGGCGATCTCGGCGTGACCGGACGCAGCGGAACTGGATGCAGGAATGGGCTCTGACATGGCATCGGCGAGTCTACGGCGCTCGGACCGCGACCTCAGCACTGCGCGTCGCGCAGCGGCATCCCGACGACCTCGGACGTGCCGGGTCCGGTGATCTCCAGCGTTGCGTCGCCGGGCGAGTTCCAGGTCAGCCGGTAGTTGCCGTTCTTGACCGGCCGATCGTGATTCCTGACCAGCCAGCCGTCGGTCTGCCGTCCGACTCCGCCGGCTGGAACCGGGAACAGCTCCTCACTGGTGTATCCGAAGTTGGCGGCGTCTCGGACGACCACCACACAACCGTCCGGACTGGTCGGTTCGAGCACTGTGTAGTCGGCGACGCCGAACAGGTCCCAGCCGGCCGGCCAGAGCGTCTCGTACACCGCCGAGAATCCGATGAGCGCTACCGCCGTGTAGATGGCGGCCGACGGGAGCACCGTCAGCTTCGCTACGCGGTCCGTACCGAGCGTGGCGGTGGCCCTGCGGCGCAGCCGCCGGGCGATGACGGCGACGACCACCGCAGCCAGAAGCGGTACCGTTCCGAGCAACCAGCCCGGGATCACGTGGCCGCCGACCAGCAACACAGCCTTCCCCCAGCGGGCCGATATCAGGGCGGTCACCGCGAGCAGGACGGCGGTTGCGATCAGCAACTGCCGGGACCTGGTGATATCCGCCACGCTGGGAGGATAGAGCCCGCAACGGTCACCTGATCGTGTATCGATGTGCGTACGGGCGGGGTGTCTTCGTAGGATTCCCCTTATGACGACTCTTGAATCCGGCCAACGTTCCGACGCTCCGACCTCCGGCGCGCCGAACGTACCGGATCGCCCTGCCCTAGAGGGGCTGGAGTCGAAGTGGCTGGAGACCTGGCAGCAGCAGGGGACGTACGCCTTCCAGCGGCCCCAAGGAGATCCGGCGCAGACCCGCGAGCAGGTGTTCAGCATCGACACCCCGCCGCCGACCGTGTCCGGTTCGCTGCACGTCGGCCACGTGTTCTCCTACACCCACACCGACCTGATCGCCCGCTACCAGCGGATGCAGGGCAAGCACGTCTTCTATCCGATCGGCTGGGACGACAACGGGCTGCCGACCGAGCGCCGGGTGCAGAACTTCTACGGTGTCCGCTGCGACCCGAGTGTCCCGTACGACCCGGACTTCACTCCCCCGGCCAAACCTGATCCCAAGCGGCAGGTGCCGATCAGCCGGCGCAACTTCATCGATCTGTGCCACCAGCTGACCTCGGTGGACGAGAAGGCGTTCGAGGATCTGTGGCGCCGGGTCGGACTCAGCGTGGACTGGTCCAGCGTCTACACGACGATCGGTGACGAAACGATCATCGTTGCCCAGAAGGCTTTCCTGCGCAATGTGGCCCGCGGTGAGGCGTACCTGGCTGAGGCCCCGACCGTGTGGGACGTGACCTTCCAGACCGCGGTCGCGCAGGCCGAGATCGAGGCCCGCGACTACCCGGGTGCCTACCACAAAGTGCAGTTCCACCCCACGGACGGCAGCGACCCGGTGATCATCGAGACCACCCGGCCGGAGCTGATCGGCGCTTGTGTTTCCTTGATCGCGCACCCTGACGACGAGCGCTACCAGCATCTCTTCGGTACGACGGTGACCAGCCCGGTCTTCGGTGTCGAGCTGCCGGTGAAGGCGCACCCGGCGGCCGAACCGGACAAGGGTTCCGGCCTGGTGATGTGCTGCACCTTCGGCGACCTGACCGACGTCACCTGGTGGCGGGAGCTGCAGCTGCCGGCCCGGGTGATCATCGGCCGGGACGGCCGGATCCTGCGTGACGTGCCGGAGTGGATCACCCCCGGACCGGCCCAGGACGCCTACGAGCAGCTCGCCGGCAAGACGACGTTCAGTGCCCGGGAGGCGATGGTCGGGCTGCTGCGGGAGTCCGGCGACCTGATCGGCGACCCGACGCCGACCCAGCGCAAGGCGAACTTCTACGAGAACGGCGACAAGCCGCTGGAGATCGTCTCCACTCGCCAGTGGTACATCACCAACGGCGGCCGTGACGCCGGGCTGAAGAAGACCTTCCTGCAGCGCGGCGAGGAGCTCGGCTGGGTGCCCGAGCACATGAAATACCGCTACGACAACTGGGTCAACGGGCTCAACGGGGACTGGCTGATCTCCCGGCAGCGCTATTTCGGGGTGCCCTTCCCGGTCTGGTACCCGTTGGACGGCAACGGCGAGCCCGATTACGCGCACCCGATCACGCCCGACGAGGACGTGCTGCCCGTCGATCCGAGTTCGGACCTGCCGCCCGGCTATACCGAGGCGCAGCGCGGCGCGCCGCACGGCTTCGTGGGTGACCCTGATGTGATGGACACCTGGGCGATCTCCTCGCTGTCCCCGCAGGTGGTCTGTGGCTGGGAACGGGACCCGGAACTGTTCAAGATCACCTTTCCGATGGACCTGAACACCCACGCCCACGAGATCATCCGGACCTGGTTGTTCTCCCGGGTTGTACGGGCGCACTTCGAGAACGGTTCGCTGCCGTGGAAGCGGTCCATGATCTCGGGCTTCGTGATGGACCCCGACCGCAAGAAGATGAGCAAGTCCAAGGGCAATGCGGTGGTCCCGACCGACGTCCTCGAGCGGTACGGCTCCGATGCGGTTCGCTGGCGCGCAGCCAAGGCCCGTCCGGGTCTGGACTCGCCCTTCGACGAACGGGAGATGAAGGTCGGCCGGCGGCTGGCGCTGAAGGTGCTCAATGCGAGCAAGTTCGTGCTGTCGTATGGAATCCCCGAGCCCAGCACGCCGATCACCGAGCCTGTTGATCAAGCTTTGATGTCGGCCCTGCAGCTGGTGATCACCGAGGCCACCGAAGCGTTCGAGGCCTACGACTACACCGGCGCACTCGAGGTCACCGAGCGGTTCTTCTGGCAGTTCTGCGACGACTACCTCGAGGTGGTCAAGGAGCGGGCGTACGGCGCCGCCGGCGAGGACGCCGCACGGTCGGCCCACGCGGCACTGGCGACCACGCTCGACGTGGTGTTGCGACTGCTGGCGCCGTTCCTGCCGTTCGCGACCGAAGAGGTCTGGTCGTGGTGGCCCCATCAGGGCCGCAACGCCGGCTCCATCCACAACGCAACCTGGCCGACGGTCGACGAGGTCCCCAATCCCGAGGGTCGCGGCGATGCGCTGCTGCTCGACGCGGTGGCCTCGGCCCTGATCGCGATCCGCGGCGCGAAGTCCAGCGCCAAGGTTTCGATGAAGACCGAGGTGGCCCGGATCGAGTTCGCCGGCAAGGGCGAGGTGCTGGAGCGGCTGCAAAAGGTCGAAACCGATCTGCGGGCGGTTGGTCGGATCACCGGCGAGGTGCAGTGGGCCGAGTCCGATACCGATCTGGACGTCGCGGTGGAGTTGGCCCAGGCCTGACGCCGCAATGCCCGGTCAGGTCAGGCCCGGAGCCCCAGTTCACAATCGTGTCAGTTCACCGGCGTCACTGTACGGCGGCGGTCATCACGACGGCGCCGGTGTCGGCGTCGACGATCCGCAGCGCGGTGATCTTGTCCAGCGGGAGCTTCGCCGAGCCGGGCCACCAGTCGTCCTCCCCCGGTCCGGCCCGCCATTTCCAAATCAGCTTCGCCTGCCCGTGATCATCGATCGTCTGCAGGACGTAGTCGGCCGGCCGGCCGTAACTGTGGGTGGCGTACATGCAGTTGAAGTCGACCTTGGTCTCGTCGCCGGCCGCGGTCAGGTTGGCGGTGGCGATGATGCCGGTCTGCCGCTGGGGTCCGAACGCGACCAGGACTGATGAGCCGCGACCGGGATGTGCGGGGGCCAGGGCTCCGTGGACCAGGAAGCCGCCGATGCCGCCGACGATCAGCGCCGCAACCACTGCCGCCACCAGCAGCAGCCGCATCCGTGCGCCCAGCCGTCGCGGCGGGGTGAGGTCGCGGATCGAGTCCGGCACCGGTTCGGCCCCCGGTCCACTGCCATGGTCGCTGAGCGCGATCGCCTCGGCGGCCGGCAACTGAGCGAGCAGGCCCGGCATCGCGGCCAGCTCGCCGACCGCGCTGCGGCAGTCGGGGCAGCCGGCCAGATGGTCCTCGTACTCGTGGCGCTGCTGGACGGTCAGCGCACCGAGCACGTAGGCGGCGTCCCAGTCGCCGTACGGATCGGACTGGCTCACGACCGGGTCACTCCCCTTTCCTGCATGATCATCTTCAGATGCCGCAGACCGTAGTGCAGCCGTGATTTCACGGTGCCCTCGGCGATCTGCAGCCGGGTCGCGATGTCGGCCGTCGTCCGGCCCTCGTAATAGGCCGCAACCAGGACCGCTCGATGGTCTGAGCTCAGCGCGGCCAGCGCGTCGGCGATCAGCCACCGGTCGAGCACCTCATCGGTACGGTCCGGCGGACGGGTCACACCGCCGACCACCGCCGCAGGGCTTGTCTCGGGCAGCTCGCCCGGGCTTTCCCGGCGGACAGCCGCGCTGCGCCAGCGATCGACGACGAGTCTGCGGGCGACAGTGAACAGCCAGGCCCGGACGCCCGCCTCGTCCCGTTCGGCGAGTTCGCCGCTTCGCCAGGCGCGGAGCAGCACCTCCTGGACGATGTCCTCCGAGGTCGGGCGGTCGTGGGTCAGGGCCAGCACGAAGCGCCACAGCTCCCCCGAATGGCGGTCATGAATGAGCTGCCATTCGGACTCCTGCAGTCCGCTCACCGTGTCTCCCTTCCCCCTCAGACACGATTCAGACCTTCCGATGGTTCAACGTAACCGCGGATTGCCGCAATGAACCCGGGATGGGGCTGCATCGTTCACCGGACATGATGACGATCAACGGACTGCCTGCCCACCCGCTGCTGGTCCATCTGGTGCTGGTGATGCTGCCACTCAGCTCGCTGATGGCGATCATCGGATCGCTGTGGCCCGCCGCCCAGCGCAAATTCGGCTTCCTCACCCCGCTCGCCGCTCTGGGAGCAATGATCTTCGTGCCGATCACGATCCAGGCCGGTGAGCAGCTGGTCGACTCGCTACACCTGACCGGGGCCGCGATCGCCCACCACGAGACGCTGGGCCGGCGGATCCTGCCGTTCTCGATCGCGCTGGCAGTCACCACCATCGGCCAGTGGATCTATCTGCGCTTCGCGCCTCGGCGTCAGTGGATGACCGTCTTGATCGCGCTGCTGGTGATCGCCGCCGCCGCCCTCACCACCGTCCAGGTGGTGTTGGCCGGGGATGCCGGTGCGCATCTGGTCTGGGGCGGCAACGCGTCCTGAGCCGTTCGCTGCTGCTGCGCCTTCGACGACTTCAGGGACCCTGGTTCAGGGGTGCATTCGAGCGCCCTTGACCGTCCGATCGACCTGGTTGCGCGGGCCGTGGATCGCGATGCCGACCAGATCCAGATCACGGGTGGTGATCTTGGCGATGGCAGCGCGGTTGTCGATGTCGTTGCCGGTCGTGAACAGGTCACCGGTGAAGATCGACAACTCCAGGTCGCGCCGCAAGGCCCGCTCATGCGCCTGCTTGATCAGCTCCAGTGATCCCTCGAAGATCAGCACCGGCTGCCCGAGCATAGGCAGGTAGTTGACATCATCGGCATCAACGTACGGTTCGCCGATCAGTGCGGGATAGCGCGCGGTGATCCCGCTGACCAGGAACGCGGTCACGTTGAGTCGCTGCCAGGCAGCCAGATCGTCACGGAGCACTACCGCGATCTTGGTGTCGAAGCGGGCAAGGCGGTCAGGCGGCTCGGGCGCTGGGTTGGTCACGATTCCAGGGTCGTACGCTCCGGGCCCGCGGTCTTGTACGTTCCTGACCTTGGCCGGGACGCTACGGTGGAAGGGTGAGCGGGCATGCGGAGGCATACGGCTCCGGTCCCACCTCGGTCCGGGCCTGGCGGCCTGCTGTGCCCGGCGTGAAAGAGGTGTTCCATGCCCGCTTCACCGATCACGCCTATCCCGCTCACGTCCACCAGGACTGGACCGTGCTGATCGTGGACGCCGGAGCGGTCCGCTACGACCTCGACCGGCGCGAGCACGGGACGCTGGAGCCGACCGTCTCGCTGTTGCCGCCCGGCGTCGCCCACGACGGCCGGTCGGCACGCCAGGGCGGCTTCCGCAAGCGGGTGATCTATCTGGACTCGTCCATGATCGACACCGGCCTGATCGGCGCGGCGGTGGACAACCCTGACCTGATCGATCCGCTGTTGCGTCATCGGGTCGCCCAGCTGCACGCGACGCTGGCCGAGCCCGGGAACGAAGTGGAATCCCAGTCCCGGTTGACCTTGATCCTCGAAAGACTGCGTGACCATCTGGGCAGTCGACGCCCGGCACCCGATGGACGTCGTTCGGACCGGCCTGTGGCGCGCAAACTGCGGGACCTGCTGGACCAGCACCTGGTCGACGGGGTCGATCTCGAACGAGCGGCGGCGGACTTCGGTGTGGCACCGACCTATTTGATCAGGGCGTTCACCGCCGGCTTCGGTCTGCCGCCGCACCGCTATCTGGTCGGACGCCGGGTGGAGCTGGCCCGCCGCCTATTGCTGGACGGCATGCCGATCGCCGATGCCGCCGTCGGCTCCGGCTTCTACGACCAGTCACACCTGTCCCGGCATCTGCGACGGATGATCAACACCACTCCCGCCCGGTACCAGTCCTCCGCCGGGACCGTCAGTCGCGGCTGACGACCTGCACGTCGAGTGCGTCCCGGAGCGCATCGCCGAGGGTGTTGAAGGACAAGCAGATCAGCACGATCGCCGCGCCGGGGACCACCGCCATCCACGGGGCCTGTTCGGCGTACTGCTGGGCATCGGCGAGCATCCCGCCCAGGCTGGGCATCGGCGGCTGGATACCCAACCCCAGAAACGAAAGCGTCGACTCGCCCAGGATCGCACCGGGCATGATCACCGTCGCCCGGACGATCAGGGACGAGGCGGCGTTCGGCAGCACGTAATGGCTGAGGATGCGCAGCGTTCCGGCCCCCTGGGCACGAGCCGCCGTGACATAGTCCAGGCTGATGATGCGGGCGGTCTCGACCCTCATCACCCGAAGGATCGACGGCACCGCCCCGATGCCGATCGCCACTGCGGCGATCATCAGCGACGGTCCGAGGATCGCGGCCACACCGATCGCCATGATCAGGAACGGGAAGGCCAGCAGCAGGTCGGTGCCGCGGGAGGCGATCACGTCCGCAGTCCTGAAGGCCCCCGCCAGCAGACCCGCCGGCACTCCGACCACGAAGGCGATCAGCACCGCCAGCACGCCGACCTCCAAGGAGGCACGGATCCCGTACAGCACCCGGGACAGGATGTCGCGGCCGAGATTGTCGGTGCCCAGGACATAGCCGACGGTGCCCGGGCGCTGGAAGACCGTGGCGAAGTTGGCGTCGCCCGGTGGGTGCGGGGCGACGATCGGCGACAGCACGCCCGCCAGGACGAGGACGAACAGCACGAGCAGCGCGCCCATCCCGAATCTGTTCCTGATCATCCGGCGACGGAACCGACGCCAGGGGGTGGCCTCCTTGACCGGCGTCGATCCGACCCGTGCCGTGGCAGCAGCGACCATGATCAACCTCCTACCCTGATCCGCGGGTCGAGCACCGTGTAGAGAACGTCGATCAGCAGGCTGATCGCCACATAGGAGACGGCGACGACCAGCACCACGCCCTGCACCACCGGATAATCGCGGGAGAAGACCGCGTTGATCGCCAACCTCCCGATCCCCGGCAGGCCGAAGATCTGTTCGATCACGGCCGCGCCGGACAGCAGTCCGCCCAACTCCAGGCCGAGGATGGTCACCGCGACGACCAGGCTGTTGCGCAGCGCGTGGCCGATCACCACCCGGGACTCCGATGCACCCTTGGCACGCACCGCGAGGATGTATTCGGCACCGAAGGCGTCGAGCATGTTGGCCCGGGTCTGGCGCATCAGCACCGCCGCCAGCGCAGAACCGAGGATCAATGCCGGGACGATCAGGTGCCCGATGTTTGCGCCGAGGCTCTCGCGCAACGGCGTGTAACCCGACACCGGGAACAGGTGCATGGTCGTGCCGACATAGATGATCGCCAGCATCGCCAGCCAGAAGTGCGGTACCGAGAGTCCGACCAGAGACAGCACACTGGACAGCCACTCCGGCCACTGACCGCGCCAGTAGGCGCCCACCGATCCCATCAGCATTCCGACGATGCCACCGCAGACCATGGTCAGGACAGTCAGTTGCAGCGTCACCGGGAGCGTCTGCCCGAGCAGGGTCGAGACCGGCACCCGGCTGCTGATCGATGTCCCGAAGTCGCCGTGCAGAGCGTGCCACATGTAGAGCAGGTATTGCTCCGGCATCGGCTTGTCCAGACCGAGCTTGGCGCGGATCGCGGCGATCACCGCCGGGTTCTGATCTTCGCCTGCCATCGTCTCCGCCGGATCACCGGGCAGGGCTCGGATCGCCAGGAATACGACGATCGAGGCCAGGAAGACTGTCAGCAGGCCCTGTCCGAATTTGATCAGGAAGCGTCTCAGCATCCGCCACCGGTCCTAGGCGGTCGTTCCGGCGTAGGCCAGATGCACGACGCCGACGGGATCGATGAACACTCCGGACAGTCCCTTGTAGCCCACGAGGATCTGACTGCGGTCCAGGTAGATGTAGGGCAGGTCGGTGTTCAGGATGGCGATCATCTTTCCGTAGATCTTGGCCCGTTGGGCCGTGTCGGTGACGTGTACGGCGTCGTCGAGCAACTTGTCGACCTGCGGGTTGGAGTATCCGGAGTCGTTGCCGGTGCCGTTGGTCGCCATCTCGGCCCTCAGGTTGCCGTCCGGGTCCGGCCGGCCGGACCAGCTCAGGATGCCCGCTTCGAACTTGTGATTGTCCATGTCGTCCAGCAAGGTTGCGAATTCGACCGGTTCGATTTTCATGTCGAAACCGGCAGCCTTGACCGAGGACTGGAGCGCCTGGGCGAATTGCAGCGAGTCTGAGGTGTTGCTGGTCTTGACGGTGATCTTGACCGGGGTGCTGACCCCCGCCTGCTTGATCAACTGCTCGGCCTTGGCGACATTGTAGGCGGGGCAAGCCTGGGACTGCTTGGTCGCGTACGGGCTGGCGTCGGAGATCGGACTGCAGGTCGGAGTGGCGTACGGCCCGTAGAGGGCTTTCATGATCGTCGGCCGGTCGATCGCCAGCGACAGCGCCTGCCGGAGCAGCTTGCTCTTGGCGATCGGTGTGTCGCCCTTGAGGTTGATCCGCAACGACGCGTATCCCATCGACGGAGCGGTCAGCACCTTGATCGAGGAGTCGGACTTGATCGAGGCCATGCTGGTTGACGCCAGCGAATCGGTGACCTGGATCGACCCGGCCTTGAGGTCCTGGGCCCGGACGCTCGAATCCGGGATGATCCGGTAGATGATCTTGTCGAAGTTGACCTTGGATGCGTCGTAGTAGTTCGGGTCCTTGACCAGGGTGACCGAGGTGTTGGCGACCTGACTCTGGAATTTGTACGGCCCGACGCAGGTCGGGTGCGTGCTGAACTTGTCGTAGCCCAGTTCCTTCAGAGCCTTGGGGCTTTCGGGGATACCGGCCCGGTCGGTCAGGACCGAGCTGAACGGGGCGAACGGGCTGGAGAACTTGACCTGGACCGTGTGATCGTCCACCGCCTTCATCGAGGCGATCGGGCCCATCTCCGACTTGCGGCCCGACTCGGGATCGGTGAGATCGCGCTTCCAGGTCGTGATCATCGCGGCGGCGTTGAAAGGCGTGCCGTCGGCGAATTTGGCGTCGGCCCGCAGCGGGATCGTGTAGGTCTTGCCACCATCGGTGATCTTGGGCAGTGCGGTGGCCAGCTGCGGGTTGATGCTGCCGTCGCCGCCCAGCCGATAGAGCGATTCGCACATCGACGCGAAGATCTGCTTGTTGACCAGGGCGCCCGTCGTCGTCGGGTCGAGTGCGTCGCCCTGGGCCGACAGTCCGAAGGTGAGGGTGCCGCCCTTCTTGACCGTTCCCGGTGCTGGCGGCGCGGTAGGCCCGTAGTTGGCTGCCAACCCCGAAGACGAGGGGCCGGCGCCGGGCGAGGCCGCCGCTCCCCCGCCGGACGAGCTCGGCTGGACCGGCGAGCATGCCGCCACGACCGCGCACAGGGCGCTCGCCGCCAGGAGGATCAGCGACTTGCGGCCGCGGAGCAAGTGCGACCTGTTGGGTGACAGGGAATCAGACATGGGGATGCCCTTCATTGACGATGATGGTGCTGAGATCTTCAGCAGATGCGGGGGTTTCCGGCGGTGCTGGGTGTTCGGTTCAGGTGCCGGCGAGGGAGAGATCACCGGCCTCCTCGGCCAGCTCCCGACGACGACGCTGGGCGACCGGATCGGGGACGGGCACTGCGGCCACCAGCTCCCGGGTGTAAGGATGCTGCGGGTGCACGAGGACCTCACGGGTGGGGCCCTCCTCGACGAGCTGCCCGGATCGCATCACCAGCGTCCTGGCGGCGAGCTCGCCGACCACCGCGAGGTCATGGCTGATGAATAGGCACCCGAACCGGAGCTGCTCCTGCAGATCACGGATCAACTCCAGGATGCGGGCCTGCACCGAGACGTCCAGCGCCGAGGTCGGCTCGTCGGCGATCAACAGCTTCGGGTGCAGGATCAGGGCGCGAGCCAGACTGACCCGTTGGCGCTGGCCGCCGGAAAGCTCATGGGGATAGCGATGCCGGAAGCCGGGATCGAGTTGGACCCGTTCCATCATCTCGATCACGCGGGCCGTGCGCTCGGCCTTCGTGCCCACCCGGTGGATGATCATGGGCTCGCTGATCCCCTCGGCGATGGTCATCCGCGGATTCAGCGAGGCGCGCGGGTCCTGGAAGACCATCCCGATCTCCCGGCGCATCTGGTCCAGCCGGCGCCCACGGATCGTCGCCATGTCCCGGCCGAGCAGTCGGATCGAACCGCTGACCGGGCGGATCAGCCCCGCCACCGACAGTCCCAGGGTCGACTTGCCCGAGCCCGATTCGCCGACCAGGCCCACCAGCTCGCCGACGCCGACCCGCAAGGAGATGTCTCGTACGGCTCGCAACGGTGGACGTCCCAGGCCCGACCGATATTCCACGTTCAGATTCACGACGTCGAGAGCCAGATCCTTGCGCGGTTCGCGTACGGGTGCCTGATCAGAGTCCTCGACGCGAGCCAGACTCGGTACGGCCTGCAACAACTGCCGGGTGTAGGGGTGCCGGGGACTCAGCAGCACCTGGTTCACCGGACCGGTCTCGACGATCGAGCCGTTCTGCATGACCACGACCCGGTCGGCGAGGCCGGCGACCACGCCCATGTTGTGGGTGATCAGCACGGTAGCCGTTCCGGCCCGATCCCGCAGCGATCGCAGCAGCGACAGGATCCCGGCCTGGACCGTGACATCCAAAGCGGTCGTCGGTTCGTCCGCGATGATCAACTCCGGCTCCAGCGCCAGCGCCATGGCGATCATCACGCGCTGTTTCTGGCCACCGGAGAGCTGGTGCGGAAAGGCTCTCGCCTTCGCAGCGGGCTCGCCGATGCCGACCGCCTCCAGCAGCTCGACTGCCCGCGCCCTGGCCTGGCTGCGGCTCACCGCGCGATGGATCCGGATTCCCTCGCAGATCTGGTCGCCGACCCGGTAGACCGGATCGAGGGCGGCCGACGGCTCCTGGAAGATCATCGACGCGGTGGCGCCGCGGACCGACCGAAGCTCGCGATCGGTCATCTCGAGGACGTCCGCACCGCCGGCCAACCGGATCTGACCGCTGACAACCGCGTTCGGGGGCAACAACCGCATGGCCGCCCGGGTCGCGACGGTCTTGCCCGACCCCGATTCACCGACGATCGCCAGGATCTCACCGGGCGCGACCTCGAAGCTGACTTCGCGCAGAGCGTCGACCGTGCCGTGGTCGGTGCGAAAGGACACCGCAAGATCACGGACCGCGAGGACAGGCGATGAGTCGGATGTCGCGGGCGCGAGATCTGGATCCCTCATGGCGGCCTCCGTCGGTGTGCAGGGGGTGGTTACTGAACGGGGCGAAACAGGCTGGCTGTCTGGGATTGAAGCAGTAACGATCAGAACACATCAAGACAATCGATCGGGATGGTTCTCAACGGCAACGAGCCGGAAACATGGAATTAACATGCCCCGCCGTCGGTCAGCAGGCAGGTAACCCGGTGATCATGATCACCGCGGTGTTCTAGGGTGGATACCGTGACAGCCAACGACGGCAACCAACCCTCTGTCTTCGATTACTCCCCGTGGCGCTTCTGGTCGCAGGCCGACGAGGCCGAGCAGCAGCGACAACTCGGTCACCAGAAGCAATTGCTGGCGGACAACCCAGGCTGGGCTTTCGGCGATCGCGTCTTCGTCAGCGATCAGTCCGCCGTCCAGAACGACGTTCTTGAGCTCGGCGACCGCAGCTACATCGCCGGCCATGCCTATCTCTCCGGCGAGGTCCGGGCCGGCCGCGACTGCACGATCAACGTCTACACCGTGGTGCGCGGCAAGATCACGATGGGTGACGCGGTCCGGATCGGCGCCCACACGTCGATCCTCGGCTTCAACCACACCATGACCGATCCCGATGTCGAGGTCTTCCGGCAACCGACCAACAGCAAAGGGGTCACGATCGGCTCCGATGTCTGGATCGGCTCGCATGTGGTGATCGTCGACGGCGTGACCATCGGCGACAAGGCGATGCTGGCCGCCGGTGCTGTCGTGACCAAGGACGTACCGGCTGGTGCCGTGGTCGGCGGCAATCCCGCGCGAGTGATCAAGTGGCGGGTGCCGCCCACACCGGGTGCTGGGGTTGGCGCATCCGAAGCCCTTCGACAAGCTCAGGGATCCGGTGATCTTGCCGGCAGGCTCAAGGACTTCGCCGATCGCGCCCGTTCGCAGGCGGACGAGATCCTGGCCCGCTCCTGGGTCGCCGATCGTGGCAAGTTCGCCGACAAGCCGGGCGCCGCGGTCAATGTACGCGCCCAGTGCGACGCGATCGAGATCGCCGATCTGTTGCTGGGCAGGGCTCCGGACCAACTGCCGGCCGATGAACAGGCCGCCTGGCTTCGTGATCTTCAGGATCGACGTACAGGCCTGCTGACGGAGATCGAGCTGGACGGCACGCCGGGACCCGCACCGCGTGGTTATCACCCCGGCGACACCGATTTCGGCGGTCTCGACGACCACGGCAGCGCGTACCACGTGCTCTGCGTCGGCTACGCCCTCGATCTGCTGGGCAGCGGATTCGCCGAGCCGATCACCGCGTACGCCGATGTCCGTCCCGAGGATCTCGTGACCATGCTCGACAATCTGCCCTGGCACGGCCGGGCCTGGCACAGTGGAGCGATGATCGACGCCGTCGGGACAGCGCTGCGCTGGAACCTGCCCCGCGACAAGTCCGGTGCGGTCGGCGCGACCGACGCGCTCTACGGCTGGATGCTGACCCACTCCGATCCCCGTACCGGCATGTGGGGCCGGCCGGACGGGCCGACCGATGGCGGCGACATGTTGCAGGTCGTGAACGGCTTCTACCGGGCCTCCCGCGGCACGTACGCCCAGTTCGGGCTGCCGCTGCCGTATCCGGAGCGGGTGATCGACACCGTCCTGGCCCATGTCCGCACCCAGCGCTACTTCGCACCGGAGCGGCAGAACGCCTGCAATGTGTTGGACGTCATCCACCCGCTGTGGCTCGCCGGCCGGCAGACCGACTATCGCCACGACGACGTGACCAGGGTCGCCGGATCGCTCCTGGACAACGCTCTCGGGCACTGGACCGATGGTCAGGGATTCGGCTTCCAGGCCCCCAGCGCGAACGCGACCTCGGCGGTGGCGACCACTCCGGGCCTGCAGGGAACCGAGATGTGGTTGGCGATCCTGTGGCTGCTGGCCGACACCGTCGGAATCGCCTCCGAGCTGGGCTATCGCCCGCGCGGCGTCCACCGGCCGGAGCCGGCGCTCAGCCTGTAACCCTTCGACAAGCTCAGGGCCCGTTCGACAAGCTCAGGGACCGCTAGGAGACCAGGTCGATCGTCCCGTCCGGCCAGGTGATCTCGACTCCCTCACCCTGCTGGACGACCGTCGGCCAGGCCGGTTCTTGATCATCGGTGGCCAGGCTGATCCCGACGGTGTACGGCTCACCGGGCTTCAGCAGGCCGAACCGGGCGTGGTTGATCAGCAGCCTCGATCCGAACGGATTGTCGTGATCATGCTCGACCGAACCGCACTCGCCGGTGCCGAGCAGGATGCGTACGTCGGAGCGTAGTCCGGCGCAGGCACCCGGCACCGGCCGTTCCGGGATCGCGAATCCGGACACCTGCAATTCGAGACCGTCAAGATCGTGATCCTTGACCGACGACACTCGCACGATGCGCACCTCGATCGGCCCATGAGCCACCGAGGTGCAGGTGATCGGACCCCACGCGCTGCCGGCGATCCGACGGGACGTCAGGAGGTTGACGAAACTGCGGCGTTGTGTCGATGTCCCGGCAGCATCCGTCAATACCACCTGGTTGTCGGCCAACGTGCCCGGGGCCAGCGCCGCAGGCGCGGTGACGGTCGAGTAGGCCAGCCGGCCGTACAGCGGGTCTTCCTGATCGTCGTGGCTGGCCGAGTGATCGACACCGTGATTGATCACCCGGACGATGCCGTCGTGCTGCGTCCCGGAGACCAGCCAGCCGGCGGGAGCGATCGGCTCCCGGATGTCCCCTGACTCGATCGGCAACGGCTGTTCCGGCGTGCTCCAGATGGGATGCTGCGGCCCGAGCACGAGACCGGCCAGCCCGAGGCTCGACCAGTAGGGCGACCCGGGTCCCGAATATGGCTGGCGCATCGGCTCGTAGCGACCCAACCAGCCCATGGTGAGCAGGCCGTTCTCGGTGAAGGCACCGCGGTCGGCGAAGTGCCGGACGCATCCGACGGCCAGTCGGCGCATGGTTCCCGGAGTCCAGGGATCGGCATCGAAGATCACCCCGGCCCATGGTGCGCCGGCCGTCGCGTAGCGGTAGATCAGCGACCGGCCCTGGTAGAGCGGTGCGGAGCCGGATCCGAACAACCAGGCGGCCTGGGACAGGTAGTCCCGCAACCGGGATCGGTAGCGTTCCTGGAGCTCGGCGATCCCGGGCAGCCCCTCGGACATCCGGCAGTACCAGAGCGCGAAGAGGTGCATCACCCAGCCGTTGTACCAGTCGATGCTGCCGTGAGCTCCATCGTTGTACCAGCCGCCCCGGCCGTCCACATCGCCCAGATGCCAGGAGTCCAGCAACTCGATGTTGGAGTTGATCAACTTCTCGTCGTACGGGCCTCCGACCGAGCGCAGGAAGGCCTGGGTGACATTGGCGAACCACTTCCAGTTGTTGTCGCCGTAGCTGACCTCTGCACTGTGCGCGAGCCAGTCGATGATCTTGTGCTGCTCGTCGGTGGACAGTCGGTCCCAGATCCAGGAACGGCTTTCGTGCAAGGCGATCGCGATCGCCGCCGCTTCGACCCGCACCTGGGCAATGTCGGGCAGTCCGGGCCAGCGTTCGGGCGAGGTCGGATCGGTTCCCGCGACCAGGCCGGCGGCGTACCAGCCGGCATGATCACGGGGATCCTCGGTCGCCGCGGAGAGCCGGAAACCCGCAGCCAGGAAGGACCGGGCGAAAGCCTCCAGGCCGTCGCTGACCTGCCCGGCCCGGGAAGCCGGGCCGGGCAGATCGAAACGGGCGTGTCCGGGAGTCGCCCACGGGCGCAGGGCCAGCAGCGTACGATCCGCGAACGCCTCGAGCTCGGGTCTCCCCCATCCCGTGTACGGCGCCGACGGATCCGGTGTGGTTGTCGGAATTACTTCGGCCCACCGTTCTTCTGGAGCTGGTCCTGGTATTCCTTGCGCATCGCGTCGCCGGCTGCCGACTTCCAGGTGGAGATCAGTCCGTCCAGGTCCGAGAACGGCTTGCGCCCCTGGACGATGTCGTTGACACCGTCGTTGAAGTTCTTGTCCGCGGTGGCATTGACCGTGGCCGCCGAGTTGGAGAACAGACCGACGGTCGGGTTCATGATGCCGGTCGGCACCTCGGTCGCCTGGTAATCGTGCTGGACATCGGCATCCTTGGGGAATCCCGGCTGGTAAAGCGTGTACGGCGCATCGGCCAGGTAGCGGATCGGAATCACCGTGTTGGCCTGACCGGTCTTGGTCAGCACCGGGTCACCAGTGGAGTTGGTCTTGTGATCGACACCCTCGGCGCCGTAGAGGCGGTAGAGGTACTCCTCGGTGCCGAATGGTGCGGCCAGGTAGTTGAGCACCCGCAGGATCATCTTGACGCGGTTCTTGTCACTGGTCTTCTTCATCGCCGTGAAGGGCCCGGTACCGAAGACGCCGGAGCCGAGGTGCCACGGGGCGAGCTTGGAGCCATCCCGGTTGTAGACCTCCATCAGGCCGAGCTTGAACTTCGGGTTGGACGAGTTGTCCGACCGGTACTGTGCCCAGCCGGGATAACCGTCCATGGCGTTGATCGCTGCCGTCCCGGCGTTGAAGAGATTCTTGAACGGCTGGGCCGGGTCGAAGGAGTTGGGGTGCATGACCCCGGCCTTCCACATGGTGATCATGTCGTTGACCGACTGCTTGTATTCCTGGGACTCGTAGCGGTTGGTCAGCTTTCCGCCATTCTCACGCCAGCCGTTCGGCTCGTCGTTGATCATGGCCAGCAGGTTGGCCGGCTGGGTGTTCAGACTGAAGGCCCAGCGCCGCTGCTTGGGATCGGTCAGCTCCTTGCAGACCCGCAGCAACTCGTCGTAACCCTTGGGGCTGGTCGGCAGGCCCTTCTCCTCGAACAGGTCGGCCCGCAGGAAGTTGTAGCCGCCAACCAGACCGCGCGGGATCGGGATTCCGTAGATGTGGCCGTTGTAGATGGTCGACTTCCACGAGGCGGTCGGCAGATTCGCCAGATTCGGGTAGTCCTTGATCGCATCGCCACTGAGGAATTCGTCCAGCGGCTGGAACTGCTTGTCCAGCAAGGACGGGAAGTTCGCGACCACCTGCATCATCGTCAGGTCCGGCAGATTGTTGCCGGCGATCACGGTCGGGAACTTGGTGGCGTAGTCGGCGTTGCCCACCATCTGCAGCTGGAGGTCAACGTTCATCCGATCGTTGAGGCCCTTCCAGTAGCTGTTCTTGTCGGGGCCCGGCGGAACAGCGTAGTAGATGATCGCCATCCCGGTGATCGTGCTCCCGTCACCGGGCTTCTCCTTGACCGACTGCGGATTGTCCTTCGGGAAGTTACGGAAGGCATTGTCTACACCCTGCGCCGTGCCGGGCAGGTCCGGCTTCAGTCCGGTGTAGGGGACGTAGGTCGGCAGCTTGACCGCGGAGTTGACGCTGGCGTTGTCGGTCGCCGAGCTGGAACCGTTGCTGCAGCCGACCAGACTGGTGGCGCCGGCCATCGCGGCCAGGCCGCCGGCGCCCGCCAGCAGCCGGCGGCGGGTGAATACGGGGGTGTTGCGAATCTCGGCCGTCATTGCCGGACCTCCTTGGTGATCACATCGTTGTTGATCTTGATGATGCTGATCGGTGAGAGTGCTCCGATCAGTCCTTGACGATCAGCCCTTGACGGCGCCGATCATGACGCCCTTGGCGAAGTGCTTCTGGATGAAGGGGTAGACGATCATGATCGGCAGGATCGCGATCACCAGGATCGCCATCTCCATCGAGAGTTGCGGCGGCAGTCCTGCGGAACTGCCGATGTCCTCGCCGCCGATGCTGGTCTGGTTGACGACGTAGGTGCGCAGCACCAGCGCCATCGGCCATTTGTCGGCGGTCTGGATGTAGATCAGCGCATTGAAGAACGCGTTCCAGTAGGCGACTGCATAGAAGAGCCCGATCACGGCCAGCACGGCCTTGGACAGCGGCAACACGATCCTGGTCAGGATCGTCAGGCTCGAGGCGCCGTCGATCGCAGCGGACTCGAAGAGCTCGGCGGGAAGTTCCTGGAAGAAGGCACGCATCACGATCACGTTGAAGGCGTTGACCAACACCGGAAGGATCAGCGACCACCAGTTGTCGAGCAGGTTCAACTGCTTGACCAGCAGATAGCTGGGGATCAGGCCGGGACTGAACAGCACAGCGCCCAGGACCAGCAGCAGGATCGGCTTCGCGGCGAACGACCGGGACCGGGACAGCCAGTAGGCCAGACCGGCGGTCGCCGCCAGCGACAGGATCGTCCCGACGAAGGTGATCCCGATCGAGATCACCAGCGCCCGCGTCACGACCCCACCGGACAGCACGGCCTTGTACGCGTCGAGCGACAGCGTCCTGCCGGGCCACATCACCATGCCGCCGGCCGCGTTGTTCAGCGTCTGCCGGTCGGCGAACGAGGTCGCCAGCACCGACCAGAACGGCAGGATCACCAACACCGCGGAGATCAACAACGCGATGAATTTGATCACCTGGAGGATCGGGTTGGGCCGCTCCATCCAGACCGGGCGCTTGGACGTCCTGGTCCGGGTGCCCTCCGCCGCGGCTTGCTCGAGGGTCGTCATTTCTCGTACACACCTCGCTCACCGAAGATATGGGCCAGCTTGTTCGCGCCGATCACCAGGCCGATGCCGACGACCATCTTGACCAGGCCGACGCCGGCCGCCATGCCCCAGTTGCCGCCGATGATGCCGTTGTTGAAGACCCAGGTGTCCAGCACTTCGCTGGCCTGCAGGCCGACCGGGCCCTGCTGCAGGATGATCTGCTCGAAGCCGACATTGAGGCTGTTGCCCAGCCGCAGGATCAACAGCAGGATGAACAGGCCCTTCAGCGACGGCAGCGTGATGTGCCACAGCCGGCGCCAGGAGTTCGCACCGTCGACCGCTGCAGCCTCGTACTGCTCCTGGTCGATCTGGGAGATCGCCGCCAGGAAGATGATCGTGCCCCAGCCGGCATCCTTCCAGATCGCCTGGGTGGTGATCAGCACCCGGAACAGGTCCGGCACGCCGATGATGTGGAACTGCGGCAACCCGTGCTGGATCAGGAAGGTGTTCAGCATGCCGGCGTTGCCCAGCATCTGCTGGAAGAGCGCGACCACGATCACCCAGCTGAGGAAGTGCGGCATGTAGAGGATCGACTGCAGCAGTCGCTTCAGCCGCTCCCCGGCCAGGCTGCTCAGCAGCAGGGCCAGCACCAACGGCACCGGGAACACCAGGACGGTCTGGATGATCGTCAGGATCAAGGTGTTGAGCAGCGCGTTGTAGAAGGTCGGATTGCCGCCCCACAGGAAGGAGAAATTCTGCAGCCCGATGAACGGCGCCTCGGTGATGCCGAGATAGGGCTGGTAGTTCTGGAAGGCGATCACGTTGCCCAGCAGCGGAACATATTGGAAAAGCACCAGCGCGATGGCGCCGGGCAGCCCGATCCCGATCAGCAGCTTGTCCCGGGACAACCGCTGCAAGCGGGTCCCGTGGCGGTGGCCCTTGGCGGCCTCAGCAGAGGATGCGGTGGTAACCGCTTCCCCGACCGGGCGGGTCAGACTGCTCTGGCTCACGTCAACACCTGCCCCTTTGTAGGTGATCCCATTCCCGACAACACAAGCCCCACCATCACCGGGGCCCAACGACACACGCCGAAGCTAATCGGTAACGCGGGCACTACGATGGCTGTCGCGGACGCGTTTGGCAAGGGTTTTCCGTAAATTGCCGGGCGAGTCGTTGCGATCCTCGATCGGGCTGCCGCCTCAGCTGCGCGGCGCAGCAGAAAACCCGAGCGGCAGCACCGGATCGGGGACGATCAGCTGCTGCCGCTCGGGCTCTGTGCAGAAACTTTGCGGGGAAACCTCAGGCCGACTTCTCGCGGCGCTCGCGCTTGGGCAGCTTGTCCCGCGGCACCAGGGTCGGCAGCACCGAGTCTTTGACGACCTCCTCGGTGATGATCACCTGGGCGACGTCGTCGCGGGACGGGACGTCGTACATGACATTGAGGAGCACTTCCTCGAGGATGGCGCGCAGACCGCGGGCACCGGTCCCTCGCAGCAGCGCCAGGTCGGCGATGGCTTCGATCGCCTCGTCGGTGAACTCCAGATCGACGCCGTCGATCTCGAAGAGCTTCTTGAACTGCCGGGTGAGCGCGTTCTTCGGCTCGACCAGGATCCGGATCAACGCGTCCCGGTCGAGCGGGCTGACGCTGGAGATCATCGGCAGCCGGCCGATGAATTCAGGGATCAGGCCGAATTTGACCAGGTCCTCCGGCCGGACGTCGGCGAAGGGGTCGTTCGACACCGGCTTGCGCGATTCGATGTCGTTGTTGAAGCCCAGCGGCCGCTTGCCGACCCGGGCGTCGATGATGTGGTCCAAGCCGGCGAACGCACCGCCGACGATGAAGAGCACGTTGGCGGTGTCGATCTGGATGAAGTCCTGGTGAGGATGCTTGCGGCCGCCCTGCGGCGGCACGCTCGCGGTGGTGCCCTCGAGGATCTTCAGCAGCGCCTGCTGGACACCCTCACCGGACACATCGCGGGTGATCGACGGATTCTCCCCCTTGCGGGCGATCTTGTCGATCTCGTCGATGTAGATGATGCCCGTCTCGGCCTTCTTGACGTCGAAGTCGGCGGCCTGGATCAGCTTGAGCAGGATGTTCTCCACATCCTCACCGACATAGCCGGCCTCGGTCAGCGCGGTGGCGTCGGCGATCGCGAACGGCACGTTGAGCATCTTGGCCAGCGTCTGGGCCAGGTAGGTCTTACCGCTGCCGGTCGGACCGATCAGCAGGATGTTGGACTTGCCCAGCTCGACCCCGTCGTCCTCGGCCCGCCTGGCCGTGTTCGACGTCGCCTGTGCCGCCTGCACCCGCTTGTAGTGGTTGTAGACGGCCACGGCCAGGGCGCGCTTGGCGCTGTCCTGGCCGATCACGTACTGGTCGAGGAACTGGCGGATCTGCTGCGGCTTGGGCAGCTCGTCCAGCGTCCGGGCATCCGCGCTCTCGGAGAACTCCTCCTCGAGGATCTCGTTACAGAGATCGATGCACTCGTCACAGATGTAGACGCCGGGACCCGCGATGAGCTTCTTGACCTGCTTCTGACTCTTTCCGCAGAACGAGCATTTCAACAGGTCACCGCTCTCACCGATCCGCGCCATGGGTGCTCCTCAACCTTCGTCGTACGAGTTCTTCAGACTAACCCGGCCGATCCCGCTTCGACAGGATTTACCGGCCGTCGGCCGTCACGCGGCTGCTTGGACATCCTTCAGCGACGTCAGGACGTCGTCGATGATGCCGTACTCCTTGGCCTCCTCGGCCGTCAGATACTTGTCTCGCTCGATGTCCTTGCTGATCTCACTGATGTCGCGACCGGTGTCGGCAGAGAGCATGCCCTCCATCAGCTCCCGGATCCGCATGATCTCGCGGGCCTGGATCTCCAGGTCCGAGGACTGGCCGTAGCCGCCCTCGGTGGCCGGCTGGTGGATGAGGATCCGGCTGTTGGGCAGAGCGAGCCGCTTGCCCTTGGAGCCGGCCGCCAGGATCACCGCAGCGGCCGAGGCAGCCTGGCCGAGGCAGACCGTACGGACCTGCGGCTTGATGTAGCGCATGGTGTCGTAGATCGCGGTGAGCGCGGTGAACGAACCACCGGGCGAGTTGATGTAGATGTCGATATCGCGATCGGCGTCCATCGACTGCAGGCAGAGCAGCTGGGCCATCACCGCATTGGCGATGTCGTCGGAGATCGGCGTGCCGAGGAAGATGATGCGGTCCTCGAACAGCTTGGTGTAGGGGTCGATGCGCCGCATCCCGTAGGAGGTGCGCTCCTCCCACTGCGGGATGTAGTAATCCATCCGCGGGGAGTACGACGGGTTGGTCACTGAGCTCGGCAGGCCAGCAGGAGGCGCACTCAAGCCGGTAATCGATTGAGTCATCGAAGGTGCTCCTTACTGGTCACTTGGTCGGGGAATCGGCGGTCGCCTGGATCTGGCTGGCCGAGGTGAAGACGTGGTCGATGAAGCCGTACTGCTGGGCCTGCTCGGCAGTGAACCAGCGGTCGCGGTCCGAGTCGGCCTCGACCTGGGCCAGCGTCTGGCCGGTGTGCTCGGCGATCAAGTTCTGCATCACCGACTTGATGTGCAGCGACTGCTCGGCCTGGATCTTGATGTCGCTGGCGGTGCCACCCAGGCCGCCCGACGGCTGGTGCATCATGATCCGGCTGTGCGGCAGCGCGTAGCGCTTGCCCTTGGCGCCGGCACAGAGCAGGAACTGCCCCATCGACGCGGCCAGGCCCATCGCGACGGTGGCGACGTCGTTGGAGATCCACTGCATGGTGTCGTAGATCGCCATGCCCGAGTCGACCGAGCCGCCCGGGGAGTTGATGTAGAGCCAGATGTCCTTATTGGGATCCTCGGCGTTCAACAGCAGCATCTGCGCGCAGATCGCGTTGGAGTTCTCGTCCTTGACCTCGGACCCCAGGAAGATGATGCGGTTGGCCAGCAGCGACTGGTAGACGTTGTCGTCCAGCCCGAATCCGCCGCTGCGGGCGGCGGAACGGACCTCGGAAGGCCCAGCCTCTTGGGACAGATGCGGTAGTGCATTCACGGTTGCGAACCTACCGTCCGGCGGACGAGAAACTGAGGCTGTCCGGGTGCTGTTCGCTCAGGGCGGAGGGCGCGGCGCCCACCGCGGGGTGCACGGCGTAGATTGAGGCAATGGCGCTCTCTGATTTCGTCGCGACCAAGATCACCGGCGATCCGGTCGACCTCGGTGCATACCAGGGCAAAGTGGTCCTGGTCGTCAATACCGCTTCACAATGCGGGCTGACCCCGCAGTACGCAGGGCTGCAAACCCTGTACGAGACCTATGCCGACTCCGGGCTGGAGATCCTCGGCTTCCCGTGCGACCAGTTCGGCCATCAGGAGCCGGGCACCGAGGCCGAGATCGCCGACTTCTGCGAGCTCAACTACGGCGTCAGCTTCCCGATGTTCGCCAAGATCGAGGTCAACGGCGAGCGCGCCCACCCGCTCTACCAGTGGCTGACCTCGACCATCCCCGGCGAGAACGGCCCGGACATCGAGTGGAACTTCGCCAAGTTCCTTCTCAATCGCGACGGCGAACTGCTCCAGCGCTACTCCCCGCAGGTCAAGCCCGAGGAGCTGACCGGGGACCTGGAGAAGGCGCTGCACTGACCGATCCTGAGCCGACCGAAGACCGCAACGGGCTCGAACGCCTGGTGTTCTTCAGTGATGCGGTAGTGGCGATCGCCATCACCCTGATCGTCCTGCCGCTGGTCGACAGCGCCCGCGAGTTGGACGGCCGTCCCGCGGTCTCCTTCCTGCGGGAGAACCACACCGCACTGATCGCGGCGGCGATCAGCTTCGCGGTGATCGGCGGTTACTGGCGCGCACACCACCGTCTGTTCAGCAGGGCTGAGGGCTACACCCGCTCTGTCATGCAGGCCAACCTCTACTGGCTGGCCGGGATCATGGCGGTCCCGGTCGTCACCGTGCTGTTCGTCTCGGGGTCCGGGCGCGACCGCCTGGGACTCGGGTTGTATCTCGGCGTGATCCTGGCCGTCCGGATCCTGCTGATGACCGAGGAACTGCTGCTCGCCGGCGCCGGTCTGCTCGGCGCCGAGAGGCTCGGCCGGCGGGTCGTGCTCCGGCACGTGATCCCTGCCGGGCTGATCGTGGTGGCGCTGGTCACGGCGATGATCCATCCGGCCTGGAGCATGTGGCCGGTGGTTGTCCTTGCCCTGGAGCGGCCGCTGGGCGTGCTGCTCGATGTCCGGGGATCGGGACGAGCGCCCGCGGGCGACGCGACGACCTAGGGTGATGGTGGGGCCGGGTTGAACCGGAGAGGCCCCGGGACCGGAGGAGCACCGAGATGACCACGATCCAGGGCCAGGCCGAGCACATCTCGACCTTCCGGCAGGAGTGGCAGGACTGGCACCGCGCCAAGGAGGCCAAACTCTCGGCACCGCACGGATTCCTGGCGATCACCTCGATCAACTTCCTCGGCCCGGAACCGCAGCGCTTCGACGATGCGCCTGGCAGCTGGTCCAGTGACGACCATGGCGTGCACGTGGTCCTGGATCAGGGCGAGACAATCGAGGTCGACGGCACCACGATCACCGGACAGCACGACTTCGGCATGATCGCCGAGCGGAGCGGTATCAATGTCACCGCGGGCGATGCGGTGATCGAGATCGGCAAGCGCGGCGGCTTCGACATCATCCGGCCCCGGCATCCTGAGCACCCGCTGCGGGTCGACTTCCGCGGCACCCCGGCCTACGAACCGGACCCGCGCTGGGCGGTGACCGGACGCTACGTCGCATTCGACGAGCCCCGGCCGACCACGGTCGGCGCGGCGGTCGAGGGATTGCAGCACATCTACCAGGCCCCCGGTCGGGTGGAGTTCGAGCTCGACGGCACCGAGCTGGCGCTGACGGTCTTCGAGTCCCACGGCGGCCTGATGGCGCTCTTCACCGACGAGACCTCGGGGCGGACGACCTACGCCGCCAATCGCTCGCTCACGATCGATGCGCCGGCGGCTGACGGCACCGTGCTGCTGGACTTCAACCGGGCCGGCAACCTGCCCTGCGCCTACACGGTGTACGCGACCTGCCCGCTTCCGCCGGCCGAGAACCGGGTCCCGGTCGCGATCGAGGCCGGCGAGAAGATCCCGTACGAGCACAACTAGCTGAACGAGCTCGAAACAGAAGCGAGGAGGGCGCTGAGCGCCCTCCTCGTCCTACAACTGTCGTTTGTGGCGTGACCGCCGCCCAGGATCAGGCCTTGGCGTCCTCGGTGTCGGCTTCCTGCGTCTGGCCTTCGACCTCGGTGGAGTCTTCGACCTCGCCGTCGATCACGTCGCCCTCGATCACGTCGCCCTCGGCGGCCTCATCGTCGGCGGCGCTCTCGGGCTGCGGCAGGCCGAGATCAAGGGTCTGCCCGTTGCTGTCGTTCACCGTCGCCTGGGCCACGATCTGGTCGAGCACCTTGCTGCGGCGGATCTCGCTCATGTACTCGGGGATGTGGTTGTGCTCGAGCATGTGCTGCACCTCCTGGTCCGGGGTGGTCCCGGACGCCTGGGCACGACGCACCAGGTAGGCGCTCAGCTCGTCCTGCTCGACGCCGACCTCGCGGTCGTCGGCGATCTTGTCCAGGACCATCTGGGCCTTGAGAGCGTCCGCGGAACGCTTCTCGGTCTGCGCCCAGAACGACTCGGCGTCCGTCGGCTCGTCCTCGTCGGACTCCTCGTCCTCGTCGGCCGCGATCTCCTCCAGGTACTGGTCGAGCGTCAGGCCGGCCTGGGCGAGCTGGGTGGTGATCTGCTCGCGGCGCGACTCGACCTCCGCCTTCAGGACGCCCTCGGGCACCTCGACGTCGATCTCGGCGATCAGTGCCTCAAGGACCTTGTCGCGGGCCGCATTGGCCTGCTCGGCGCGGCCGTTCTCCTCCAGTTCGCGCTTGAGGTCGACCCGCAACTCCTCGATGGTGTCGAATTCGCTGGCCAGCTGGGCGAATTCGTCGTCGGCTGCGGGCAGGTCCTGGACCTGCACCTTCTTGACGGTGACCTCGACCTCGGCGTCCTCGTTCTTGAGCGGTCCGCCGACCAGCTTGGACTCGAACTTCTTCGACTCACCGGCGGACAGGCCGATCACGGCCTCGTCCAGGCCGTCGACCATCCGGCCGGTGCCGACCTCGTAGGAGACGTCGGTGACGTTGGCGTCCTCGAGCGGCTCGCCGTCCTGGCGGGCGACCAGATCGATGATCAGGTGGTCGCCGTCCTCGACCGGGCGGTCGACCTCGTCCAGCGAGCCGAACCGGGCGCGCAGCGAGTCCAGCCGCTCCTCGACCGCCTTGTCGGTGATCTCGATGGCGTCGACGGTCGCCGAGATCGTGTCGAAGCTCGGGACGTCGAAGTCGGGCCGGACATCCACCTCGGCGGTGAATTCGACCAGCTCACCGTCCTCGAGCTTGGTGACCTCGACCTCGGGCTGGGCCAGCGGGGACAGCTTGTTGTCCACGACCGCGTCGTTGTAGAGACTGGGCAGCGCGTCGTTGAGGGCCTCGGAGAGGATCGCGCCGCGGCCGAACCGCTGGTCGAGGATCCGCGGCGGGACCTTGCCCTTGCGGAAACCGGGGATCTGCACCTGGGAGGCGAGGTCGCGGTAGGCCTTGTCCATGTTCGGCTTCAGATCCGCGAACGGGACCTCGACCGTGATCTTCACCCGCGAGGGGCTCAACTGCTCGACGGTGCTGGGCACGTGTTACTCCTGAGGGCGTGACCAGACGCGTACATCGTCGGCCACGTGGAACTAGACGGTTGGGTTGACGCTTCACGAGCCCGGCCCGGCACGGTGACGCGCCGATTTGGGCCCACGTAATCCTACGGTCGGCTCCCCCGCGCGACAAACCAACCACCGCCGACCTGCCCGCCCCGCCCCTCACCCCGGCCGGCCGGGGATGACCGAGAGATGGGCAATCGGAGCGAATTCGGTACGAATGCGCCGGGATTGCGGTAGAATATGAATTACCGAATTCACTTGGACCCGATTCGATAATCCGCATTGAATTTCGGAGAGTCCATTGAATTCCAGGACGCATGCGTGCCAGTGTTCTGGCTGTGACAGGCGACCAATTCATCTCCGGCCGGCAACTGTGTTCCGATTTCTACACCGAATGCGTGCGACCGGTCCTCGATTCCGGATTCGCCGCCGTACCGAACGCCGCCGCGCTGCTCGGCCGCGGCTCGGAGGTGCTCGGCTACGACGACCTGATGTCAGCAGACCACAACGACGAGGCGCGGGTGTTGATCTTCCTCGCCGACGATGATCACGAGCGCTACGCGTCCGGGCTCGGCGATGCGCTGGCGGCGGCCGTACCGGAGAAGTTCGCCGGCCGGCCGACGCAGTATCGCGTGACCACGATCCGCGGCTACGTTGCCGAACAACTGCGGTTCGACGTCGATGCAGCCATCAGGCCGGTCGACTGGCTGACCTGGGCGGAGTCCCGGTTGATCATGGTCACCGGCGGCGCCATCTTCCACGACGAGGTCGGTCTGACGGATGCGATCGACCGGTTCCACTACTACCCCGACGACGTCTGGTACTACCTGATGCTCGCCGGCTGGTGGCGCGTACATCCCGAACTCAACCTGGTCGGCCGCAGCGGTTTTGTCGGTGACGAACTGGGCTCAGCGGTGATCGGGACCAGACTCGTCCACGATCTGATGGGATTGTGTTTTCTGCTCGAGCGCACCTATGCGCCGTACGACAAATGGTTCGGCACCGCATTCAGCCGCCTCGAATGCGGCCCGGAATTGTCACCGATCCTGCACCGCGTGCTCCATGCCCGGCGCTGGCAGGACCGAGAGTCGGCATTGCAGGAGGCGTACGAGAGGGTCGCCGCGCTGCACAACCGACTGGCCATCACCGAACCGGTACCGACGAGCATCGAGCGGATGTGGGATCGGCCGTTCGGAGTGCTCTGGGGTGATTTCCCGGCCGCACTGCGGGCCAGGATCACCGATCCCGAGGTGGTCACGATCGCCGAGGCGTTCCCGGTCGGCGGCGCGGAACGGCCCCGGGAGGTGCTGGGCATCTCCCGGGACCGTCTGCTGCGGATGCTCGAGCCCGCCTGAACGGGCCGGATGTTCCGCGTCAGCCCTCGGTGTCGCTGGCCGTCACGTGATAGACCCGACCGCCCCAGCCGTCATCGGGGAAGTTGTCCGAGACCTTCACATAGACCGGCTTGTCACCACCGGAACCAGGGCCGAGATACGGCGTCAGGTCGACCGTCCGGTCGGCCTTGTTGGATCCGTCGGTGACCGGCTGGTCCTCCTGCAGCACCGTCGTCCAGCTCTGGTTGTCAGAGCTGACCTGGACCAGGAACTCGGCGTCGATCGTCAGCGTCACTGTGGCCGACACCGCGTCAGATGGGAACGGGAAGAGGTAGGTGAAGTGGCTGTTGCCATCGGCGAAGCGGTTCTGGACGCCGTTGCTCTGGGATCCGTCGGCATCGAACAACCACGGATTCTCGGCGGCCGTGCCGGTGTCGAAGTCGATCTTGTGGGCGACCAGCACGTCGGCCTGGGTGCTGAAGGTCTGGTCGCCGTCGGTGACCGTCGCAGTGATCAGGTTGTCGCCGTCGGTCGCGTCCGCCGGAACCGTGACCTGCAACGGAATGCTGCCGTAGACCGGCTTCGCGGTGCCGTGTGGGTTGAGCCGTACGCTGCTCCGCGCCGGCGAGACGCTCCAGCCGCTCGGCAGCCGGACCGACGACCCCGCGGTGATCGGCCTCGACCCGGTCGCAGAGACGCCGAGATCAATGGTGATCCTGGTCGACCCGGACGCAGCGGGCATGATCACCGGTTGGGCCGGCGACATGGTCGCGGCCAAGGACTGTTTCGGTGCCTGCTGCGGGATCACTCCGATCAGCGCGCTCAACGCACTGGCCTGGGTCCGCCAGTCGAAGACGTTGGGATGATCATCGCTGGTCTCGCCGGACCAGCGAGTGCCGAGCCGGTTGGCCGCATCGCGATCGTCGTTCCAGATGCTCTCGGCCTGCCTGTCCAGGAAGGCCGTGTACTTCGGGTTGTGGGTGGTGTCGACGAGGTCGGTCCAGTAGCGCATGAAGATGCCCTTGAACTGCTTGCCGTTGTCGTCGCAGGTCTGGTCGGTGGCATCGCAGCTCTCGGTCAGGATGCCGTTGCTGGTCAGCGCACTGGATGTCATCGCGGCGCTGGCCAGACTACGGACGGTGGCCAGGATCTCCGGATTCTTCGTGGCCCGCCACAGCTCGAGTCCGGCCCCGATCGCCAGGCCCTGGTTGTAGCTGTAGACGGTCTGACCGTTATTGGTGCAGTCGTCGTTGAGCCCGTCGTTGACCAGACCCTGAGAGTTGATCATGCCGCTGCCGACGAACCATTTCCAGGCTGTGGTGGAACGGCTCAGCCACAGCCGGTCGCCGTGGATGCGGTTGTGCAGTTCTGCCGTGAGCCGGATCCACAGCCCGTTGGTAACGGCGTTCTTGTAGGTCCGTTCGGCATTCCACCAGACTCCGCCGCCGCAGGTGCTGGTGTCCCAGTAGCCGTAGACGTAGTCGGCGATCTTGATCGACATGTCCAGATACTTCTTCTGGTGAGTGAGGTCGTACGCCTGCAGCCAGGTCAGGCCCCACCACTCGGAATCGTCGATCGCACGGCTGGTGAAGTTGCCCAGCAGCGGGTCGCCTGACAGGACGCCGGCCGGAAAGGTGCCCTGGTCCTTCTCGAAGGTGTTCTCCAGTTGCGGAAGGTAGCGCTTGTCGCCGGTGCGCTGCATATAGTCACCGATGGTCTCCAGCGCGACCGCGGAATTCCACCAGCTGGAGGGGAACCATGCCTTGTCGGGGTCGTAGGAGCTCATCAGGACGTCGGCGGCGACACGGGCGCGGGCGACGGCGGTCGATGCGGAAGGTGTGGTCTTCTTCGCCGGACTGGCGTGGGCTGCTGCAGCGGGCACGAGGCACACGGCCAGGGCGACCAGCCCCAACAGTGCGGCGCGCAGAGCACGGCCGAAGGGCCGGCTGTGAGTGATCATCATTGAACTCCGAAGGGCTGTGGAAACGTTCCCCCGAGCATTCGAAGTATGGCCGAGCGGCCCTCTCGCGTCAACACGGACGGGGCGCCGCCGATCGGATCGCGGCGCTCCCCTAATGTGCGTTTCAGCGGACATCAGCGCCGCTCGTCTTGCGAGGATGGAAAGGACAACAGCAGTGACCGACACCATTACCGCACGCACGGTGACGATCGGCAGCCGCGACGGCACCGATATCGAGGCCTACCTCGCCACCGCGGACGACGCCGGACGGCGCGGCGGCGTCGTCGTGATCCATCACATGCCCGGCTACGACCGCTCGACCAAGGAGATCACCCGACGCTTCGCTGAGCTCGGCTACGACGCGATCTGCCCGAATCTCTATTGGCGGCAGGCGCCCGGCGCCGAGCCCAGCGATGCGGCGGCCGCGGTCCGGGCCCAGGGCGGAGTGGACGACTCGCAACTGCTGGACGACGTGGCAGGGGCGGCGGCGTACCTGCGCGGGCAGGAGTGGAGCAACGGCAAGGTCGGAGTGATCGGCTACTGCTCCGGCGGCCGGCAATCGGTGCTGGCGGCCTGCCATCTCGATCTCGACGCGGCCGTCGACTGCTACGGCGCTCTGGTGGTCGGTACGCCGCCGCCGGAGTCCAACCGGCCGAATCTGGTCACCGACCTGCCCAGCCTGGGCTGCCCGCTGCTCGGCCTGTTCGGCAACGAGGACCGCTCTCCCACGCCGGCGCTGGTGGACGAGCTCGACCAGCGGTTGGACGATCTCGGCAAGCCGCACGAATTCCATCGCTACGACGGCGCCGGGCACGGCTTCTTCTCCCCCGACCGGCCGTCCTACAGCGTGTCGGCGGCCAACGACGGCTGGGAGCGGATCGAAACCTTCTACGGCACTCACCTCAGCTGACCATCCCCGACCCGCGAGAGGGCTCGCCATGTGCACGTACAACACCGTCATCACCGAACTGAACGGCAGCGCCAAGGGGCCGTCGAGCAAGTGGTTCCACGTCGACCACGCCACCGTCTACTACGACCATCCGGTGCACGCGATGGCCGGGCACGCGCTCAACATCGACATCGCCGACCCGTCCGCCGGGCCCGGCCAGCGGGTGGCCCTCGAGCTGACCGCCGAGTCGGCACGGGCCTTGGTCCAGGCGATCGAGGACGCACTGGCGGCGGTGCCGCCGGAGATCATCGCCGCCGGCTGAGCGACGAGATCCAGGGGAACGGCGCGTGGGCGTCTACGAACGATTCGGCGTCGCGCCGCTGATCAACGCGCTGGGCACGGTGACCGTGGTCGGCGGCTCCCGGATGGATCCGCGGGTGCTGGAGGCGATGGCGGCGGCGTCCGGTTCCTTCGTCGATGTTCCCCTGCTCCTGGACCGGGCAGGCACGACGATCGCCCGGTTGGCGGGCGCCGAGGCGGCCTGCGTCACCTCCGGCGCTGCCGCAGGACTCGCCGTCGCCACGGCGGCCTGTCTCGCACACGGTGATCCGGAGCGGATCCGGCAGCTGCCCGACACTACCGGGATGCGTGACCAGGCACTGGTGCTGGCAGCGCATCGGATGGTCTACGACCAGGCCGTACGACTTGCCGGCGCCGAGCTCGTCGAGGTCGGTACTTCGACGTCGACGACTCTCGAACAGGTCGACGCGGCGATCACCGACCGTACGGCCCTGTTGTTCTACTTCGCGGGCGCGTCCGGGATGCCCGGTTCGCTGCCGCTGCGGGATGTGGCGGCCCTCGTAAAACCGCACGGCATCCCCCTGGTCGTCGATGCCGCCGCGGAGCTGCCGCCGGTCGGGAATCTGACGTCGTTCCTGGCCGACGGGGCCGACCTGGTGGTCTTCAGCGGTGGCAAGGAGATCGGGGGTCCGCAGTCATCCGGATTCATCCTCGGCACCGAGCCGTTGATCACCGAGTGCAGTCTCACCAACTTCCCCAACCACAGCATCGGGCGGTCGATGAAGACCGACAAGGAGACGATCGTCGGTCTGGTGACGGCGGTCGAGCTCTTCGTGCAGCGGGACTACGGCGCGATCTTCGCGCGCTGGCGACGGCTTTCCGAGTCGGTCGTGGCAGCGGTGAACGAGGTGCCGGGATGCACGGCCCGGATCGGCTATCCGACTGTGCCGGGGATCCAGCCGCGGGAGATCCCGCGGGCTTACATCGACCAAGCAGGGCTGACCGCACCGGAATTGCGCGACCGGCTGCTGCGCCGTAAGCCCCCGGTCGCGGTCGGCGTCGAGGGCGGGTCGGTCGCGATCAATCCGCAGTGCCTGGCCGATGACGAACTCGAGCCACTGATCGAGGCGCTGGTGTCAGAACTGTCGGCTTGACGGATGGTGCGAGGCGATCTGGAGCGGATGACGGGAATCGAACCCGCATGACCAGCTTGGAAGGCTGGGGCTCTGCCATTGAGCTACATCCGCACGGCCGCTCGGGACCAGCGGTCAGTGTAGTGGTCGTACGGCTCCGGTCGCCAAACGACCGGTCCGGCACGAGCCCTTCGACCCGGCACCCGTTCCGTCCTGCCGCACCAGGTCCGTCGTGCCGCGCCAGTTCCCGGACCCGGCATCATCCAAAGCTGGTGCGCGATCGAAGACGACCTGCGGGAATGAGCAACTGACGTGGGAACTCCGCCGGAGAGATCTCCGTTGGAGGACTTGGTCGGGGCGACCGGACTCGAACCGGCGGTCTTCTGCTCCCAAAGCAGACGCGCTAGCCACTACGCTACGCCCCGGCGCGCCGTCTCCGGCGTGCCCGATGAGTCTAGGGCACCGCGGGGGTGCCTCAAATTCATTCCGGGCGAGTCGATGCTCGATGTGTCGGACCGGCGCTCAGACGTAGCCACCCGGGCCGATGACCATTCCGGTGTCGACCAGGCCGCCGTAGCAACCCACACCGGCGCCACGGATGGCCGAGTCGAGCTGCTCGGCGATCGAGACGTCGGGTCCGAGCGGCATGCCGTACTCCCCCGCCTTGCCTCCGAAGTGCCCGGCGAACCGCGACATCGACGGATGCCGTTGCCCGAAACCGGCATCAGACGGTTTCATGATCAATCTGACCCGGCCGCGGCCGCCGGTCCGGCTCGGGCGATAAGCCGTCTCCACCCGCAACTGGTCGAACTCCGGCCACGTGCAGGCCCAGCCGCGACCTTTTCGATCTTGGTACTGGATGCCTTGGCTATCGACGACGAAGGACCGCGAGCGCAGCATCGTCGGCATCGAGATCAGCATCGGGATACCCAGCCCCAGGAACAGCAGGGCGAAACAGCCGGAGATGATCCGCCCGGCAACGGGGTTGTCACCGTCGATGTGGCCGCTCAGCGCTCCGTACGCGGCAAAGCCCCCGAAGAGCAGCATCAGAGCGGTCCCGAGGATGAGTTTCATCCGGGTCGCAGTAGTCGACAGCTCGATGAACACCGGCTGGGCGGGTCCGGAACGGGGCGGTCCGGCGGGTGTCGTCATGGCCGCGATCGTACGGGCTGAGGGGTCATCCGTCGCGGCCCCAGGAGCGTGCTCGCCGCGACACCGCGTGCGGCGGGATGTCGCTCAGGCGTACCCACCCAGCCCGTAGATCATCCCGGTGTAGATCTTGCCCGTGTAGCACCGGGCACCGGTGCCGCGGATCGCCTCGTCGAGCTGGTCCGCGATCGAGAGGTCGGGGCCGAGCGGCATGCCGTACTCCCCTGCCTTGGCCCCGTAATGACCGGCGAAGCGTGACATCGTCGGATGCTTCGCGCCGAAGCCGGGATCGGTGGGCTTCATGATCAGCCTGACCCGGGGGATGGTGTTGCCGGACCGTGTCGCACGCTCGGCCGTCTCCAGCCGGAGCTCATCGAATTCGGACCACTCACAGGCCCAGGAGCGACGCTTCCGATCTTGGTACCGGATGCCTCGCACGTCGATCGCGAAGGACCGGTCCCGCATCGCGGTCGGCAACGAGGCGAGGATCAGGGCGGCGAACCCGAGGAAGAACACGGCGATACAGCCGGAAATGATCCGCTCGGTACCGGGGTCCTCGCCCTCGATGTGACCACTGATCGCCCCGTACGCCGCGAGACCGCCCAGCCCCAGGAACAACGCGCCACCGAAGATGATCATGATGCGGCTGTCGATGGTCGACAGCTCGACCACGACCGGCTGGCCGCCCGCGGGCGGCGGATCGCTCGGCATCGTCACGCAAGCGATGGTACGGCCCGGACGGTTCGTCCGGGTCGACACTCAGGCGGGCCGCGGTGCCACGGCCTCAATCTCCGGAGCCGGTTCGCCGATGATCAACCGGGCGATCGCGTCCCCGATCCGCGGTCCCATCGTCAGCCCGCCCGCGCCGTAACCGACCGTCACATACAGGCCGGGGCAGGCCGGTACGGCGCCGGCCACCGGAAGATCATCGGCCAGCGGCCGGAGCCCGACCCGGGTCTCGATCAAGGTCGCGTCAGCGAGTCCCGGTGCGACCGACAGCGCGTCCTGCAGCACCTGCAGCTGCCCGGCCGCCGTGACCCGGGTGTCGAAGCCGCTCCCGGTCTCGCGCGTCGCGCCAACCGCGATCCGGCCGTCGTCGAACGGGACCAGATAGTGATGGCTGATCGGGTGAAGTGTCGGCCAGCCGGATGTGTCGGCCTCGACGCGCAAGTGGCTGATCTGCCCCTTCTGCGGCTGCACCGGCGTCTGATAGCCCAGCCCGGAGAGCAGATCCCGGCTCCAGGCGCCGGTCGCCACAACCACGGAATCGGCGGGCAGTTGCCGGCCGTCGACGGTGGTCACCGGACGCGTACCGTCATGATCGACTGCGGCGTGGCCGACGACCCTTTCGGCTCCCAGTTGGGTGGCTGCTTGCAGGAGCGCGTCCCGCAGCGTACGGCCGTCGACCCGGCCACCGCCGGAGATGAAGATCGCGTCCAAGCCCTCGGCCAGCGGCGGGAACAGGTCCCGCGCGGCCGCGTTGTCGATCTTCTCCACACTGCCGATCACCGCGCCCGCGGCGCCGGCTGCTTGTTTGCGCCCGATCACCCGCTGGTAGCTCTGGTCCAGCAGATCAGGATCGGCGTTGACGATCAAGCCACCGCTGCGCCGGAAGTCGGTCCGGGTGATGCCGAGATCGGCCAGCAGGGCCAGCAGTTCGGGATAGAAGGCGGCACCGGCGGCGTACAGGTCGTAGAACGGGCCGTCGTCGCTGGTCGCCCACGGCATGATGATCCCCGCACTGGCGGCTGTGGCCTGGCCGACGGCTCCGTCGTCGACGATGGTCACCGCCGCCCCGCGCCGGGCCAGGCCGAAGGCGGCACTGGCACCAGCGATCCCCGACCCGACAACGACGGTTCTGTGATCAGCAGCCATGATCACATCCTGTCGTATCGCCCGATCAGGGATTCAGGCGCACCACCTGGGGATCGTGATCACTGGTCTGGTTGGTGAATTCGGCGTTGATGTGGACCACCTGGTATTCGACGTTCTTGTCCGCGCCCTTGGTCACCAGGATGTGATCAAGGACCTCGGAGATCCCGTCGTAGACGTAGGTGTATTGCTGCTTGACGGGCAGCGTCGTGATCAGATCGGTGAGATTCGCCGTCCCCGTACCGGCGGCGGAGCCCGTCTTGAGCACCGACAGCGCAGGGCTGAACTGGTAGTCGTTCAGGTCGCCGACCACGACCACATCGGCCTTCTTGTCCACATCAAGGATCTGCTGCACGAAGTCGTGCACCACCAGAGCCTGGCCTGCCCGCTGGGTCTGCGAGCTCTGCTCGGGGTACTGATAACGGCCGTCGGCGTTCTGATCACCGAGCTTGGCGTCGAAGTGGTTGGCGATCACGAAGACCGGTTTGCCCTTGAAGGAGAACTGTCCGACCAGCGGCTTGCGGCTGGAGGCCCAGACCGGGTTGGTCGGGTCGATCCGGCCGGGCGACAGGGTCAGCGCCGGTTCGCCCTTCACCTTGGTCACCGTAGTTCCGGTCGTCGACCGGTCCGTTGATGCACCGCCACGATCGGTGAAGGAGACCCGGTCGGTGGTGTAGAGGAAGACGTTGCGGATGTTGCCGCCCGGTTCGCCACCGTCCTGGTCGCTGACCGGATCGACCGAGCGCCAGGCGTAGTCCGGGCCGCCTTCGGCGACAATGGCGCTGGTCAGCTTCTTCAGCGTCTGATCGGCCGCGACCACACCGTCATCGGTGGCACCGTCGTTGTCCTGGACCTCTTCCAGGGCGACGATATCGGGCGATGACAGGTTCTTGACGATTCCGTCCGCGAGTGCGGTGAACTTGCTCGCCGGATCCGACGGCGCCAGGTTCTCCACGTTGTAGGTGGCGATCGCCAGCTGCTTCTTCGACTGCGGCGTGGCGACGACCGGCTTCAGCTTGTTGTGCTGCACCGTGCCGAGTGTAGTTGCCGCGATCGTGTAGCCGCCGTACGAGGACCACTCGACCGGCCCGACGGTCGCGCCGTTGATCAGGTCGCCGACCTGGACCGCCGGGTTGCTGCCGTCGACCGGAACGATCTCCAGCCGGCCGGTCGGGGTCTGGTTCTCGGCCAGCAGTTCGGTGCCACCGCGGTAGCTGGGATTCTCCTTCGGCTTGAGCGTCACGTACTGCTCGCCGTAGGCGTTGCTCGGCCCGACAACCCGCACATCATCGACCTCGACGCGCATGCCCTCACGCGACTCCCAGAAGTCCAGCACCGAACGGGACGGGTCGAGCGACGTCTTCTCAATATCGCCGCCACCAAGATCATGAGCGTAGGCGTCCGGCAGGTCGGCGCCGGTGACCCTCTCCGCGGCCGGCACCTGTTGATCATGAGTGAGCACGATCACCGTGAGCGAGTCGAGCTCGGTGGTCGAGAGATTGGAGGTGGTGGACAGCGTCTCCCCGCTGGACAGCGGGTAGTAGTCCTGCACGGTGCCCGAGACCAGCACCGAGTCGCCGACCTTGACCGTCGGCGAGGAGGTGAAGGCGAACAGGCCTTCGCTGGTAGCCGGGTCGTTGTCGGGGTCGGGGTCCTGGAACCAGAAGCCCTTGCTGCTGCCCTGCGTCCGTACGCCGGTGACAATGCCCGGCACGTTGGTCACGGCGTCGCCGTCGTGCGGTGAGATCCAACTGTCACCCTGGATGTCGTGGATGCGCAGGGGGCCGGGTTCACCGGTCCCGGTGCCGCCGTCGCCGCCGCTGTTGGCCGCCGCCGGGGTCGGATCCCCGGCAGTGAAGTCCTGGGAGTTGTCGTCGGAGTCGGGGGCACTGCTGCGCTGCACCGATTCGCTGTTGGAGGCGCCTGCCGCCGGGGATCCTTCGTCGATCGCCGCCGAGCCGAAGCCGACCAGGTCGACGACAGCACTCGCGCAGTCGGCGGAAGTGTGGCAGGTCAGCGCGGTCGTGGAGTCGACCAGGGCGACTGTGCCTGCGGTCGCCGACATCGCGATCGTGCCGGTGGCGTCCGGGGTCGGCAGTGCCGTGCTGCCGCCGCTGCCCTTCGCCTCGGCGACCAGGTAGAACGCTCCGGGAGCGATCGAGCCCGACAGCGGTGTGGTCTGCCAGCTGGCGGTGCCACTGGAGGAGGTGTACTGCACCGAATACCCGTCGACCGAGATCGCGCTGCTGCCGCGGTTGGTGATCTCGACGAAATCCTGGGTGTACGTCGCGCCGGAGTTGCCACCGCCGCCGTACACCTCGTTGATCACCAAGCCGTCCGACGGCGCCGCGCCGGCGGGCAGCGCTCCGGTGAGAGCGACCGTCGTACCGGCCCCCAGAGCCAGCAGCGCTGCGGTCGCGAGACCGGCCGTACGAGATCGTGGCGACTTCTGCACGCTTCCCCCCTCGTCATTGCCGGAGCGGTCGACGCTTCGGGCACGGAATTCTGGACGGGTCAGGCATCCAACACCGCATCCAACCGCGGATGGGTGAACACAGGGTTGTGAACGAGCCACACCCTGGCACGGATTATCGTGGAGCGGCTACAAACTCTCCCCGAAGGATCGCTGTGTCCGTGACCGCCCCGCCCGCCGTCGAGCTCTCCCACCGGCGTCGGATGGCGGTCCTGGCGACCTGCTGCATGAGCCTGTTCATCGTGTCGCTGGACTCGACGGTCGTCAACGTCGCCCTGCCGACCATGCGCCGTGACCTCGACGCCGGCGTCAGCGGCATGCAGTGGACGATCGACGCCTACACGCTGGTGCTGGCGAGTCTGCTGATGCTCGGCGGATCGACCGGCGACCGGTTGGGCCGCAAGCGGATCTTCCAGGTCGGGCTGGTGATCTTCGGCACGGCATCGCTGCTCTGCAGCCTGGCACCGTCCCTGGGCTGGCTGGTGGTCTTCCGGATGCTGCAGGCGGTCGGCGGCTCGATGCTCAACCCGGTCGCGATGTCGATCATCACCAACACCTTCACCGGGCGTGCCGAACGGGCCCGGGCGATCGGCATCTGGGGCGGCGTCGTCGGCTTCAGCCAGGCGCTCGGCCCGTTGATCGGCGGCGGCATCGTCGACTCGATCGGCTGGCGCGCGATCTTCTGGCTCAACGTCCCCGTCACCCTGATCGCGGTCATCCTGACCGGGCTGCTGGTGCCGGAATCCCGCGCCGCCCGGACCAGACGGGTCGACCCGGTCGGCCAGGTGCTGGTGATCATCATCCTCGGCTCGGTGACGTACGCGATCATCGAAGGTCCAGCACACGGCTGGCTGAGCCCGGAGATCCTCGGCTTCTTCGCGATCTTCGTCGCGGCCCTGATCGGGTTGCTGATCTACGAGCCGCGGCGCACCGACCCGCTGATCGAGCTGGGCTTCTTCCGCAGTGTGCCGTTCGCCGGTGCGACCCTGATCGCGATCAGCGCATTCGCCGGGATGAGCAGCTTCGTCTTCCTGAATGTCTTGTACCTGCAGAATCTGCGCGGCATGTCGGCCTTCGATGCCGGCCTGCACACGCTGCCGATGGCGGTCATGACGGTCATCCTGGCGCCGTTGTCGGGTCGCCTGGTCGGCGCCCGCGGACCGCGACCGTCTTTGCTGGTGGCGGGTATCGGGATCACCGTCGCGGGCTGCCTTCTCACCCTGTTGGACGTCAACACGCCGACCTGGCAGCTCGTGCTGACCTACTTCGTTTTCGGCATCGGCTTCGGTGTCGTCAATGCACCGATCACCAACACCGCCGTGTCCGGGATGCCCCGCGCGATGGCCGGTGTGGCCGCGGCGACCGCCTCGACCAGTCGGCAGATCGGCTCGTCGCTCGGGGTCGCGCTGTCGGGGGCCACGGTGCTGCAGACCGCGCTGCACGGTCCGGTCCCGGGCCGGGGTGGCTGGTTCATGATCATCGGCTGCGGCGTGCTGGTGCTGGTCCTCGGGCTGGTGACCAGTGGCCGCTGGGCCCGGGCGAGCGCGGACCGGCTCGCCGACCAGCTCGACTGAGCGCGGCCCGCCGCGATGTGGGCGGTTTGGGCTGCTGGGAGACAATGCCGGGGTGAGGAGCCGGGCGTCGATCTTGCATCTGGACCTGGATGCGTTCTTCGCCTCGGTCGAACAGCGGGACAAGCCGTCGTTGCGCGGCAAACCGGTGGTCGTGGGCGGGATCGGACCGCGCGGGGTCGTCTCGACCGCGTCGTACGAAGCGCGGGTCTTCGGCGTGCACTCGGCGATGCCGACCGCCGAAGCCCGCCGACGCTGCCCGTACGCCGCCTTTCTGTCCGGCCGGTTCGACGCCTATCGGGTGGCCAGCCGAGCGGTGATGGGCGTGCTGCGCGAGCTGTCGCCGCTGGTCGAGCCGCTCAGCCTCGACGAGGCCTTCGTCGATCTCGGTGCAGCCACCGAGCCGATCGGTTTCGATCGCGAATCGCTGACCGCGTTGGCGACCCGGATCAAGACCGACGTCGCCGAGGCGACCGACGGCCTGACAGCATCGATCGGGATCGGCACCTCGAAATTCATCGCGAAACTGGCCACCGAGCTGGGCAAACCCGACGGCTTCACGCTCGTCGAGCCGGGCGCGGAGGTGGAGCTGATCAGCCCGATGAGCATCCGCGCCATCCCGGGGGTCGGTCCGGCGACCTTCGACAAACTGCGCCGGATCGGCATCACCACGATCGCCGACCTGCAGGCGATCGACCTCGACGAGCTGGTCCGTGAGGTCGGCCGGGCGCACGGATCGGTGCTCAAGGAGCTCGCACTGGCCCGGGACGATCGTGGCGTCGAGCCCGAACGGGAGGCGAAGTCGATCTCGGTCGAGGACACTTTCGAGACCGACCTGGTCGACCGGGCCGAGCTGCTGCGAATCATCGAGACCGACGCCCGGCAGGTGGCGGTCCGGTTGACCGCAGCGCGGCTCTTCGCCCGGACGGTGACAATCAAGGTGCGGCTGCACGGATTCGTCACCCACACCCGGAGCCGGACGCTGACCGGCGCGACCGACCGGGTGGAGCTGATCAGCCAGATCGCCCGGTCGCTGCTGGACGAGGTCGACACCTCCTCGGGCGTACGGCTGCTGGGCGTCGGGGTCGCGGGATTGACCGACGTCCTGCAGGAGGATCTGTTCTCCTCTGCGGAGGCCGCGGACCAGGCCGAGGACGACGTCGACGCTGAGGTCGCCTCGGCGGAACCGGCGGCAGACGAGGGTGCACAGTCGATCAGAGACGATCCGGCCGCCCTGGAGCGGCAGCCGAGCGGCGGCGTCGACGCCGAGGCTGCCGGGCTGCACCGGGTGCGACGGCGGCTGGACTGGCCGCCGGGCGCCGACGTCGAGCACGACGAGCACGGACGCGGCTGGGTCTGGGGCGCGGGCCTGGGTCGGGTGACGGTGCGTTTCGAGACGTCGGCGAGCCCGCCCGGGCCGGTGCGTACCTTCGCCGACGACGACCCACTCCTCCATCGCATGTGATCATGGACCGATGTGGATCGGCTGGATCGAATTCGACCTCCTGCTGGGAGATGTGCATTCCCTCAAGGAGAAACGAGCCGTCGTACGGCCGCTGGTCGCCGAGCTGCGCCGGAGGTTCCAGTTCAGCGCGGCCGAGGTCGGCCACCTCGACCTGCACCGGCGAGCGTTGATCGGGATCGGTTGCGTGGGACCAGATCACGGGCATCTGACCGAGGTGCTGGACAGCGCCGAAGTGCTGGTCGCCGGTCGCGGCGAATTCGAGCTGCTCTCCGCCCATCGCGGCTTCTCCCGCTCCGACGACTGACAAGCCTTGCTCCCGACCCCCTGAGCCTGTCGAAGGACCCGACCCCGCGATGGCGGCCACGGATGGTGGACCGGCAACGGCCGTTTCCGAGACGTCGAATCTGCGGCGTAGGTCGCGCCGCTTGAGGGCATGGGAGCCGGACGGGGGAAACGGGACACCGTGCTACGCGGTGGGATGATCCTGTGCGCGCGTGTTCCGGTGGTGGAACGGCTTGCGGAGCCGCTGGTTTTGTGACCGAGGATGGTCTGCCCCGGGGCGACACGCCGTGGCGGCTCGATCGTCGGCGACAGAATCAGCGGAAATGGAAACAGCGATGTTGCCCGGACCAGGATCCCCAGTGACGGTGCCGACTCGACGCTCAGCTGAGTGCCCGGTGGAGCACCAAAAGTGCGAGTTGAAGCGCTCACGATGATGGCGTCGGTGCCTTTGGATCGGGCCGACAATGATGACTGCGACCACCACACTGACCCTGTCGACAGGTCACTCGATCGGCTTGCCCAGCACCACCCAGCCGATGGTCTGGTCAAGATCATTGGGCGTCGGATCCGGGCCCTTGGGAAACAACGCCGCGGCCAATGCCGACGTCCGCGCCTGGTCGGCCAGGGTGTGCGCCGTCATCCCCCACCGCTGCTCGAGCTCGGACCCGAACCGGTCGGGCAGCAGGTCGAGCACCGCCGCCGCGTAGCAGGTCACGCCGGGCGGCGTCGTACCGATCCTCGCGCCGGGCAGCCCGGATCCCAGGCCGGCGCCGACCGCCAGAGCATGCCGGATCGCCGAATCGGAGGTCTGACCGGCCGACGGCCCGGTGACGGTGATCAACTCCAGCCATGCTGCGGCACGGACCAGGTCGTCCTCCGCCCCATGATCACGGCCCCCATGACCACGGTCCCCATGACCACGGTCGCCATGATCACCGTCGTCGGGGGCCGCAGCACGGGCGATCTCCTGCAGCCGGCCGATCACCTCGGCGGGGCTGCCACCCAGCGCCAACTCCGCCAGGCAGATCCGGGTGGCGGCCAGACCGACGCCCGGCTCCGGACGGTCGATCTCCAGGAAGGCGGACCGGGCCCGCCGGAGCGGCTCGGGGTCACCGGTCCGTACGCTCTCCTGGGCCAGATAGGCCTGGTCCATGATCGAGATCTCCGGCCGGTCCAGCAATCGGCCGGTGTGCAGGGCCAGAGCATCCTCGGCATCGTCGACCTCATCGGTCAATCGGCCGATCACGGCCTGCTGCAGCCCGAGCGCCGCACCAGGACCGGGAATCACCCCGATCCCGGCACCGCTGCGATGGTCCAACCAGGTCCGGCTGAGGGTCGCGACGAGCTCGTCGGCGCCGGGCACCCAGGCCAGGTCGAGGACGGTCGTTCCCCGGCCGGACCGCAACTCGACCGGATAGCGGCCGGCCCGATCGCTGGTCAGCACCTGCAGGTCGCCCTCGGTGCTGACCATCACCGGATCCTCACTCACCACGGCACTGTCCGGATCGGCGACCTCGAAGGCCTGATTGAGGCCCAGATCGGTGCGACCGGACAGCACCGGCTGACGGGTCCGGGCGATGCTCGCGGTGTCGGCCGCGGTGTCGATCCGCCACTGCAGCACGATCCGGCGATTGGCGGACAGCACGATCGTCCCGGTCGCGACACCGGGCTCGTCGCCGGCCACCAACTCGGTGACCGACCCCTGGACCAGCTCGCCGAAGACCAGCGGCCCCTGCCCGTCGGTCGGCTGCACCGCCCAGGTGGCATCGCCGCCGATCGCCGATCCCCAGCCGAGGCAGCCCGGGGCCGGCGCCAGAGCCAGTTGCCAGCGGTCGACGACGATGGTGGCCGACGACGTGTTGACCAGCATGTGGCGCTGCTGCCAGTGGCCGGCGAAGGAGTTGCGGACGGTGTACTCCAGCTCCGGATGATCAACGAGGGCGTACCGGGCCTCGGTCTCGTCGACATCGGTCACCAGCCCGACGGGCTCCCAGCGCTGCGGTCGGCCGTCCATGATCAACGGGCCCGGTTCATACTGCGCGGCGAAGTAGTCCTGGCCGGGCCGCCCGGCGCACCGGACGCGTACCGGGAAGCCGGCAGCGCCGACAGTGACCTCGAGGTCGCCGCTGACGAAGATCAGCTCCTGCGCTGGCATCGTCCGCACCAGAAGAGATTGCGGCCATCCAGGACCTCGGTCCTGACCCGCGATCCGCAGACCAGGCAGTCCATTCCCGCCCTGCGATAGACGTACACCTCACCGCCATGATCATCGACGCGCGGCGGCCGGCCCATCGCCTCGGGCGTGTGCTCGGGTCGTACGGTGTCGATCCGGTTGTCCACCACTCCCTGCGGCATCAGGGTGATCAGATCGTTCCAGATCGCGTCCCAGGAACGGCGGCTGAGCTTCCTGCCCTCGACGTGCGGTCCGATCCGGTTGCGGAACAGAACCTCGGCCCGATAGACATTGCCGACCCCGGAAAGCACAGTCTGGTCCATCAGCAACGCCGCGACCGGACGGGCGGACCGGTGGATCCTGGCCCAGGCCAGCTCCGGGTCGGCGTCCTTGCGCAGCGGGTCCGGACCGAGCTTGGCGAGTTGGGCGGCCATCTCCTCCGGTGTCCGCAGCACGCACAGCTGCGGACCACTCAGGTCGGCGGCCACCTCCGGTGTCGCGATCCGGACCCGGATCTCACCCCGCGGCGGCGCCGGCGGCGCGATCCGGAACTTGCCGATCAGGCCGAGGTGGATGTGCAGCAGATGATCTTCGAATTCGATCCACAGGTGCTTGCCCTGGGCCTGGGCGCCCGAGCACGGCCGGCCCGAGATGATCGCCGCGGACTCCGCGAATCTGCCCTGCGGGCTGCTCACCTGGGGCCTGGTCCCGGCGAACGCGGCGCTGAGGTCGAGTGCCAGTCGATGCAGGGTATGACCCTCGGGCATCGGGACCTCCTTTGCAGCAGCTGTGACCTAATCGTGGCCTGAACGCACCACCGTGCGCTCGCAGGCGACCTAGGATATGCGGGTGATCGCAGAACGCGATCGGCGAGGGGTCGCCGAGGACGTGGGGGAACTGCCGGGTCGGGATTTCGGCCGGGACGGTGTTTCCGGACTTGTCAGTATCGACCGTGCCATGCGGGCGCGCGACGTGTCGCGCCCGGGAGCGGCCGAGGAGGAATTCGCGCTGTCCATCGTGGACAGTCTGATCGCCCGCGCCGAGGGCCGGCGACCCGCCCGGGCTTCCTGACGCGCCACGCCACCAGTCCGTCCCATCGGCCCTCGCTTCACGAACATGCGCTCGCCTCACGGGCAACGGAAGCGAGCGGATGAACGGGAAGCGAAGACCGTGGGAAGAGAAGCGGGAGCGCTCAGGCGGGCGCCGGAAGGTCGTCGCCCTTCTCGTACGCCGCCAGCTCGTCGATCCGGCGCTGATGCCGCGGCTCGCCGGAGAAATCGGTGGCCAGGAACAACCGGACCAGCGCGGTCGCCTCGTCGATGGTGTGCATCCGCGCTCCCACCGCGATGACGTTGGCGTTGTTGTGCAGCCGTCCGAGGGTTGCAGTGCCCTCGTCGTATGCCAGGATCGCGCGCACCCCGGTGACTTTGTTGGCCGCAATCTGCTCCCCGTTGCCGGAGCCGCCGATCACGATGCCCAGCGATCCGTCGTCGTCGACGGTGCCCTGGGCGGCCGGAATGCAGTAGACCGGGTAGTCGTCCTCCGGATCGAGCGCCTGCGGACCATGATCGACAACCTCGTGACCGTCGGCGGTCAGCTCCTCGACCAGATGATTCTTCAGCTCGAACCCCGCGTGATCGCTCCCGATGTGTACGCGCATAACCGCATCTTAGGGTCAGCCTGTGCGCGCCCTCCTAGGATCGACCCATGCTGCATAACCTGACACGAGATGAAGCACGCCGCCGATCGGCGCTGCTGACCGTTGATTCGTACGCCGTCTCCCTCGACCTGTCCGGGCACGACCTGTCCGGCGGCGTGGTGGAGGCACTGGAGACCACTTTCGTGTCCCGGACCGTCGTGCGATTCACCGCGACCGAGGCTGCAGACATCCACATCGACCTGATCGCCGAACGGGTGATCTCGGCCACACTCAATGGTGATGATCTTGATCCGGCCAGCTACGACGGATCGCGGCTGCCGATCTCGGTCGCCGAGGGCGACAGCGAGCTGATCGTGCTGGCGCTCTGCCGCTACAGCCGCAGCGGCGAGGGACTGCATCGGTTCATTGATCCGGCCGACCAGAAGACCTATCTCTACACCCAGTTCGAGGCCTCCGAGGCCCGCCGGGTGTACGCCTGTTTCGAGCAACCCGACCTGAAGGCCACCTTTGAGTTGACGGTGCTGGCACCCGAGAGCTGGACGGTGATCGCCAACTCCACCGGCGACGAGCCCCGACCGGTCGAAGGGTCGGTGGACGGACTCGACGGCGTCACCCGCCGGCACTTCCCGCCCACACCGCGGGTGTCGACCTATCTGACCAGCCTGGTGGCCGGCGACTACGCAGTCGTCAGCGACAGCCACCAGACCAAGTCCGGTGAGCTGCCGATGTCGATCTTGGTCCGCCAGTCGCTGCTGGAGCACCTGGACGCCGACCGGATCTTCGCGACCACCAAGGCCGGCTTCGATATCTTCGAGAAGCACTTCGGGTACGCCTACCCGTTCGGCAAGTACGACCAGGCATTCGTGCCTGAGTACAACATGGGCGCGATGGAGAACATCGGCTGCGTGACGCTGCGCGATGATCTTGTCTTCCGCAGCCGGGTCACCGAGGCCAACTACCGGTCCCGGGACGAGACGATCCTGCACGAGCTGGCTCATATGTGGTTCGGCGATCTCGTGACGATGGTCTGGTGGGACGACATGTGGCTGAAGGAGTCCTTCGCCGAATTCTCTGCCACCTTCGCGATCGCCGAGCGCACCGGCGACGCCGAGACCGCGTGGGCGAGCTTCACCGGCTCCCGCAAGAACTGGGCCTATCGCCAGGACCAGCTGCCGACCACCCACCCGATCGCCGCCGACATGGTGGATCTCGAGGCGGTCGAGTCCAACTTCGACGGCATCACCTACGCCAAGGGCGCATCGGTGCTGCGGCAACTGGTTGCCTTCGTCGGCCAGGACGCCTTCCTGGAGGGCGCTCGCGGCTACTTCGCCGAGCACGCCTTCGGCAACACCCGGTTGACCGATCTGCTCAAGGCGCTCGAAGGCCCGTCCGGACGTGATCTTTCCGGCTGGTCGGCCGAATGGCTGGAAACCGCTGGTGTCAACACCTTGCGTCCTGACTTCGAGGTCGACGATTCCGGCGCTTTCACCCGCTTCGCGGTGACCCAGACCGCGGTCGAGCAGTATCCGACCCTGCGTCATCACCGGATCGCCATCGGCCTGTACGCCTTGCAGGGCGACAAGCTGGTCCGGATCCACCGGGTGGAGACCGACATCGCCGACGCCTCGACCGATATCGACGATCTGGTCGGTGCCCAGCAGCCCGATCTGGTGCTGCTCAATGACGACGACCTGAGCTACGCCAAGATCAGATTCGACGACCGGTCGATGACGACCTTGATCGAGAACCTGTCCCGGATCAGCTCGCCGCTCAGCCGGGCGGTGTGCTGGGGTGCAGCCTGGGACATGTGCCGGGACGCCGAGCTGCCGGCGAAAGACTACGCCGAGCTGGTGCTGCGCAACGTCGCCGATGAGACCGATCTGACGACGGTCCGGGCGGTGCTGATGAACGCGGCATTGGCCGTACAGTCCTACACCGCTCCGGGCTCGCGGCCCGCAGTCGTCGCCCGCTGGGAGGCCGGCCTGTCGGAGCTGGTCGACGCGGCCACGGCCGGTAGTGATCATCAGCTGGCGCTGGCCCAGGCGTACGCCCGCTCGGTGATCTCGGACGAGGGGATCGCAACGCTCTCCGGCTGGCTGGAAGGTCGCGGTGTCCCCGAGGGACTGGAGGTCGACGCCGAGCTGCGCTGGCTGGTGATCGGCGAACTGGCCCGCTGCGGAGCGGTCGACGAGGCAGCGATCGCGGCCGAGCTGGAACGCGACAACACCGCCACCGGTGCCGAGCGGGCCGCCGCCGCCCGCGCTGCCCGGCCGACGGCCGAGGCGAAGGCCGAGGCATGGGCGCTGGCGGTCGATGGCAACGACATCCCCAATGAGACCCAGCGGCAGATCTGTGCGGCATTCTGGCAACCCGGACAGGAGGAGCTGCTGGACGGTTATCTGGACAAATACCTGAAGACCGCCGAGGCGATCTCCACCTCAACCGGCATCTGGGCCAAGAAGTCGTCGATCTTCCGGCAGAATGTGCTGACCTTCCTGTTCCCCAGCATCGCCGACGACGTCGCCAAGATCGGCCGCTTGCACGGCTGGTTGACCGCGGGCGTGACCGAGGCGGGTGCCCCGCTGGGCGACATGGTCAAGCACATCGCCGCCGAGCGACTGGACGGTGCAGATCGGGCCAACCGCTGCCAGCGGGCCGATCTGGCCCAGTCCGCGACACTCTGAATCGGACGCTCGACCCGGAGCCCAGATGATCACCATCGGCGATCTGCAGTCCCTGCTCAGCACCCACTACCCCGCCGGTTCCGCGGAGAGCTGGGACCGGGTCGGATTGGTCACCGGCAACAGTGCGGAGCCGGTCCGGGGCGTGCTGCTGACAGTCGACGTCACCGATGCGATCATCGAGCAGGCGGCCGGCCTGGACGCGAATCTGATCATCGCCCATCACCCGCTGCTGCTGCGGGGCGTCAATGCGATCGACCCGAAGCAGCCCAAGGGCCGGATGATCACCCGGTTGATCAGATCCGGGACCGGGTTGATCACCGCCCACACCAATGCCGACATCCCCGTCGGCGGGGTCGCCGATTCCGTGGCCGCGGCACTCGGTCTCACCGGCACCCGGCCGCTCCGTACGGTGCCGGTGCAGCCGCTCGACCAGTTGATCACCTACGTTCCCCGGGAGCACACCAAGACGGTGATCGACACACTGTCGGCTGCCGGAGCCGGCGCCCTGGGATCCTACGAACGAGCCGCGTTCACCGTGACCGGCACCGGAACCTTCACCCCGAGACCCGGTGCGCATCCGGCGATCGGGGAACCTGGCCGGCGCGAGCAGGTGACCGAGGATCTGGTGGAGATGATCATGGATCGACGGGTGCGCGATCAGGTCGTCGCTGCCCTGCTGGCGGCCCACCCGTACGAGGTCCCGGCTTATCGGATCGTCGAGGTGGCCTTCCCCGTCGACGGCGGTCCGGCGGCCGGGCTGGGACGCATCGGCCGGATCGAGCCGATCACTCTCGCCGGCTTCGCCGACCGGGTGGCGTCCGTGCTGCCGGACACTGCCGCAGGCATCCGGATCGCCGGTGATCGCGATCGCGTGATCACCACGGTCGCGCTGCAGGGCGGTGCCGGAGATGATCTTCTTGACACCGCCCGGCTGGCCGGCGCCGACGTCTACCTGACATCGGACCTGCGGCACCACCCGGCGTCCGAGGCGGTCGCCTGGGAGGCCGCCCCGGCCCTGATCGACGTCCCGCACTGGGCTGCCGAGTGGCTCTGGTTGCCCGCGCTCCAGGCCGAACTCGAAGATCAACTTCCGGGGTTGCCGGTCACGGTCTCTCGGATCGTCACCGATCCGTGGACCTTCCGGATCTAGTGCCGCGGGTCGACCAGCCAGGTGGTCGCGTCGTTGTACGCCTCGAGCGTGGACGCCCCGACCACCGGTGAGGACGCGTACAGCAAGGCGTTGCCGGTCAGCTCGCGATGCCCGGGCTGGCGGATCTGGGCAGCCAGTTCCGGCGCGATCCCGGTCAGATACAGCCTGCCACCGGCCGCCTCGATACGGTCCGCGTAGTCGGAGATCACGGCGAAGAAGGTCGAGCCGAGCGTCGTACGCCCCCGCAACCGCAACACCACGACCGGACGGACCGATCCTCGGGGATCGGGCAATCGTGCCTCCAGCGTCCTGGACCCGGCATAGAAGAGGCTGCCGTAGATGTCCAGGATGGTGACCGTCCGGTCGGGAAGTCGGGCCGGCGATCGGGTCTCGATGAAGCGACCGGACTCCTCGGGCACCAGCCGGACGCCCCGGAGATCGATCGCCTCCTGGTTGAGCTGCAGCACCAGCGACAGGATCACGCCGATGCCGACCGCAACGGCGACCGGAAGGAAAAGGGTGGCCAGGAACGTCGCGACCAGTGCGATCCGGGAATTCCAGCCGGTCCGCAGAATCGTCGTCAGCTCCCGCTGACGCAGCGACGTGACCGCAGCGTAGATCAGGATCGCCGCCAGCGTCGGCACGACGACGTAGCGCATCAGCCACCAGCAGCCGACCATGATCGCCGTCATCCACACCGATCCCCAGATGACGGCCCAGCGACTGCGGGCGCCGCTGGCGACGTTGAGGGCGGTCTGGCCGACCGAGGCTCCGACCGGCATGCCGGCCACCAGGCCCGAGACCACATTGGCAGCGCCCTGGGCGGTGAAGTCCTGGCTGGGATCGGCGCGGGTCTCCTGGTTGGGAGCCGCCTGGGAGACGATCGCACCCTGGACCAGGATGATCGCCGCCAGCGCAGCGGCGTCGGCGAGCAACTCCGGGGAGAATCGTGCCAGCTCCGGCAGTCGCGGCACCGGCAGACCGTGCGCCACCTCGCCTGCGTCGCCGACCCGGGCCACGGTGTGCCACCCGACCAGCACGACGACCACTGTCGGGACCGCGATCGCCACCAGGGAGCCGGCCAGGGACGCCCGGGTGCGATTGACCAGGACCAGCAGCAGCAGCGCGACCAGTCCGGCGCCGACACTCGCAGCATCCCACCGGCCGGGATGAGCCAGCACTCCGATCGCGCGAGTCACAGTGGTGCCGCCGGCGACCGGTGCGCCGGTCAGATCGGACAGCTGCCCGAGCACGATATTGACCGCGATACCGGTCAGGAAGCCCAGCATCACCGACTGCGACACGAACCGCGTGTAGCGACCGAGCCGGAAGATCCCGGCGATGATCATGAATGCGCCGGCCAGCAGGGTGAGGACCGCGACCGTCGCCGCCCGGTCCTGGACCGACACCCCGGCGACCGCCGATCCGGTCGAGACCGAGCCGGCGCCGGTCGTGCTGATCACCATCAGCCGGGTACTGACACCAAGGCCGCCGATCAGCGGACCGGCCAGGCTGGCGTACAGGCCGTGCACCGGGTTGATGCCGGCCAGGACGGCCGAGGCCATGCCATCGGGAATGTTGGTGATCGCATTCGGGATCCCGGCGACGACGTCGGCGCGCAGATTCCGGCGCTCCGGTCGCAACGACCGGCGCCAGGCACCGATGGCAGTCCTTCGTCCCAAACCGCCGCCTTCAACGATCACCGGACAGGTTGCTCAGCGTACTCCGCGAGAGCCCACCGGGGAACGTCGATGATCACGGCGACCGGGGACGACCTGACGCCCTGCCGTGGCACTGTCCGATTTCCGCTAGTTGTGGCTCCGATCGGCTGTCAGGATGGACATCATGCACGCACTTCCGCAGTCCGACGCCTGCTACCGGGCGGTGAGCGGCAAGGATCCCCGCTACGACGGCTGGATCTACGTCGGGGTCACTTCGACCGGCATCTACTGCCGGCCGAGTTGCCCGGCCAGGACGCCGAAGGCGGAGAACTGCCGATTCTTCGCTGCCCCGGGAGCCGCCCAGGCCGCCGGCTTCCGGGCCTGCCGTCGCTGCCGGCCGGACACTGTGCCCGGCTCACCCCAGTGGAATCCGCGGGCCGACGTCGCCGCGCGGGCGATGCGGCTGATCGCGGACGGACTGGTGGACCGCGAGGGTGTCTCGGGGCTGGCGTCCGCGGTCGGCTACAGCGACCGACAACTGAACCGATTGCTGGTGGCCGAGGTCGGCGCCGGCCCGCTGGCGATCGCCCGCGCCCAGCGCGCCCAGACCGCCAGGATGTTGATCGAGAACACCGATCTGCGACTGGCCGATATCGCTTTCGCGGCAGGGTTTTCCAGCGTCCGGCAGTTCAACGACACCCTGCGCGAGGTGTATGGGCGACCGCCCTCGGAACTGCGCACCCGACCTGCCGGAGATCGTTTGGCAACCGGTCCGAGCATGATCACCCTGAAACTGCCGGTCCGCCGGCCCTTCGCAGCTGAACCGCTCTTCGACTTCCTTGCCGATCGTGCCATCGCAGGCGTCGAGTCCGGACGCCGATCCGGTGACCGGATGATCTTCAGCCGCAGCTGCTCATTCCCGCACGGGCCTGGCGTCTTCGAGTTGATCATGGCCGAAGCGGACGGCCCGTTGACGGTCGAAATGAGACTTGACGATCTTCGCGATCTGTCCGCGGCGGTGACCAGGATCCGCCGGCTCCTTGATCTTGATGCCGATCCGGTCGCCGTCGATTCGGTGCTGGCGGCAGATCCTGCGCTGGCCGGAATGGTCGCCGATCGACCAGGGGTCCGGGTGCCTGGTGTCGTGGATGCCAACGAGCTGGCCTTTCGTGCGCTGATCGGCCAACAGGTCTCGGTGGCGGGAGCGGCGACCACAGCGGCCAGGATCGTCCGCCAGTACGGCCGCCGGCTGGCGCCCGATGGGGATGATCAAGTCCGTCGGGATGATCAACCGGAGTATCTGTTCCCCACCGCGGAGGAGCTCGCCGAGGCAGATCCGGACACCCTGCCGATGCCGCGATCCCGCGGCCGTGCCCTGGTCGGGATGGCGACCGCCCTGGCCGGCGGTGCGGTCGACCTGTCCCCCGGCGCGGACCGCGCCGAAGCCAGAAGCCGATTGCTCGGACTCCCCGGGATCGGGCCCTGGACCGCCGGCTACATCGCGATGCGCGGGCTGGCCGACCCGGATGTGCTGCTGGCCGAGGACCTGGTCATCCGCCGCGAATTGCAGCGCCGCGGCCTCGGCCCGGACGGCACTCGCTGGGCACCCTGGAGGTCGTACGCGACCATGAGACTCTGGCAGGCAAGCAGAATGGAGCTGGCAGCATGATCAACAACACCATGATCGACAGCGTGATCAACTTCGGCAGCACGGACAGTGTCGCCGGCAGGTTCGACTACCTCTGGGGCGACGAGGGCGGTGTCCCGGTGGTGATCGCTTCGGGCTGGACGACCGATCCCGACTACCTCGCCGCGTTGGTGCATCCGCGGCTACGTCCGACCACGATCGGCCGGGCCGGCAATCCGATCATCGACGACGCCGTGCAGGCCTACAGCGGCGGCGAGCTGACCGCGATCGATGCCATCACCGTACGGCAGCGCTCCGGACCCTTCGTCGAAGCTGCCTGGGACGCACTGCGCAAGACCGCGCCCGGCGAGCCCGCCACCTACACCCGGCTGGCCGCAGACTCCGGACGGCCCGACGCGGTCCGGGCTGCGGCATACGCCTGTGCGCGCAATGCCACGGCGCTCTTCGTGCCGTGTCATCGGATCATCCGGCGCGACGGCGGACTGGGCGGCTTCCGCTACGGCCTGGCGGTCAAGCGGATCCTGCGCGCACACGAATCCTCGCGCTAGCCCTTCGAAAGCTCAGGATCAGTACGGCTTGTCGGACAGGTGCAGGGTCGGCGCCGGGGTGGCGGCCGTCGCCAACTGCTGGATACCGGCGGTCAGGCCGCCGGCAAGATCATGCGCGACGAAATTGCTCTGCATCGTCGCGGCGGCCAACCGGCACTCGTTGTCGCCGAGCACCCGTGTCGCGGCGACACCGGTGACGATCTCCAGCACGCGCGATCCGAGGTCGACGAACACCAGAACCGTGTGGTCCGGGTCCGGCAACGCGGCATGCAGCCGACGGGCGTAGGCGCGGCTGTCCGGCTCGGTCTGGCCGATGAGGACCGAATAGTCCAGCCCGCTGTTCTGCCGGGCGTAACGGATCACCCGCTCGATCCGGTCGATCTCGTAGGGAGTCAGCGGCCCGGTACCGTGCACCGGACGGAACGGGTCGGTCAGATCCGGCTTGGCGGTCGACGCCGGAACCAGTTCACCAGCGGACACTTGCGCCTCCAACCGTGGTCGCGGACTCGGGAGCCCGGGCCGGAACCGGCGGGGCGGCCGGTGCGTCCGGTCCTGCGGTGACCGCGCCGCGATCAGCAGGTGCGGTGCCGAGCCACAACGGCTCGCCGGCAGCACTCTGGTCCTCGCCGCGGCCGGCGCGGATCAGCTCGGGGCCCTTCCCGATGAGACTGATGACGATGATCACGATCAGCGGGACGCCGAACAACAGGCCAAGAACCTGCACGGCACTCGGCTGCGCCACGGTGGGCCAACCCGGCAGCGTCCCCTGCAGGGGCACTAACATGCTCACGAGTTCAGTCACGGGGCTACCGTATCCGCAAACGCCTCGCGGGTCGCACCGGGCAGGGACTAACTCTCAACTTGGTCTGCCGACAGGGCAGCAACCAGGCGAAGTAGTTGGCGAAGTAGTTGGCAGAGTAATTGGGCAACTGGGCAAGCGGAGGAGATCAGGTGGCCGACAGCACATCCCCACCTGGCACAGCCGATACCAGCGATCCGGGGCCGCAGCGGGTGGTCCTGGATGCGGAGGACATCTCCCGGGCGCTGACCCGGATGGCCCACCAGATCCTGGAGACCAATCGCGGCGCCCAGGGGCTGGTGCTGGCCGGCATCCCGCGCCGCGGCGTACCGCTGGCCGAGCGGCTGGCCACCGCGATCGAGGCCGCCGAGGGCGTACGGATCCCGGTGGGTGCCCTGGACATCACGATGTATCGCGACGACCTGCGCAGCCACCCGACCCGGCCGGTCGGACATACCCGCATGCCGGCCGGTGTCGACGACGCCGTGGTGGTGCTGGTCGACGATGTGCTGATGTCGGGTCGTTCGGTCCGGGCTGCGCTGGATGCGCTCGGTGACCTGGGCCGCCCGCGAGCCGTCCGGCTGGCCGTCCTGGTGGACCGCGGCCACCGGCAACTGCCGATCCGCGCGGATCACGTCGGCAAGAACCTGCCCACCTCGGCCGACGAGCGGGTGCTCGTCCGGCTGGAAGAAACCGACGGCAGCACGGAGGTCGTGATCACCAAGCCAGCACCGGAGTCTGGATCATCCCCTCAGGAGGCGAGCCTGTGATGCGGCATCTGCTGTCCTCCGCCGATCTCGAGCCGGACGACGTCACTGCGATCCTGGACCTGGCCGAGGAGATGGCTGACGTCCAGCACCGTTCGATCAAGAAGCTGCCGGCCCTGCGGGGGCGTACGGTCGTCAACCTGTTCTTCGAGGACTCGACCCGGACCCGTTCGTCATTCGAGATCGCCGGGAAGTGGCTGTCGGCCGACGTGATCAACATCTCCGCCAAGGGATCCTCGGTGTCCAAGGGCGAATCGTTGCGAGACACCGTGCTGACGGTGGCCGCGATGGGCGTCGACGCCTTGGTGATCCGGCACATGACCTCGGGTGCGCCGCAGCAGGTGACAGGCTGGATCGACGCACATGTGGTCAACGCCGGCGACGGGACCCATGAGCACCCGACCCAGGCGTTGTTGGACGCCTTCACGCTGCGCCGGCACTTCGGCGGCGATACCGGCTCCTTCGCCAACCGGCGGATCGCGATCGTCGGCGACATCACCCATTCGCGGGTTGCGCGCAGCAATGTGCTGCTGCTCAAGAAGCTCGGTGCGCTGCCGGTGCTGGTCGCGCCACCCACCTTGATGCCGTCCGGTGTGGACAGCTGGGACTGCGAGGTCAGCGCCGACCTCGATGCAGTGCTCGGCGGTGTCGATGCGGTGATGATGCTGCGGGTCCAGCGTGAGCGGATGTCCGGCGGCTACTTCCCCACCCCGCGGGAGTACACGATCGGCTATGGCCTGACCCGGGACCGGCTGACCGCACTCAAGCCAGGTACCGCGATCTGCCATCCAGGTCCGATGAACCGCGGATTGGAGATCTCCGCGGACGCGGCCGACGCGGCCAACTCACTCGTCCTCGACCAGGTCACCGCCGGTGTCGCCGTCCGGATGAGCGTGCTCTACCAGCTGCTCGGCGGCGAGGACGAGTCGTGACCCGGGTTCGGTGCCCGCGCCGTCCACAGCCGCACCAGCTACAGAGATCCGCACCCTCTGCAGCTGGTGCGGGTCTCGGTAGGCGGTGCGGCTGTGCAGGCGGCGTTGAGGATGGGGACTGACCATGACTGAGCTTCTGATCACCGGCGTACGACTGGTCCCGGGACCCGGCGACGCCGCGGGCGCCCTGGCGTCCGGGACCCAGGACATCCTGATCGCCGACGGCCGGTACGCCGATCCGTCACAAGCATCTGCCGACGCCACTCGGATCGACGCCGACGGGCTGCTGGCGCTGCCCGGCCTGATCGATCTGCACACCCACCTACGGGAGCCCGGCCGCGAGGACGCCGAGACCGTCGAGTCCGGCACCTTGGCCGCCGCACGTGGCGGTTTCGCCGCGGTGATGGCGATGGCCAACACCGATCCCGTCACCGACACGGCCGAGGCAGCCGAGCACATCCGCGCTTTGGGCCGGAAGCACGGCTCCGCGCAGGTGTATCCGATCGGTGCCGTCAGCAAGGGCCTGGCGGGCCAGGAACTGGCCGAGCTGGGACTGATGGCGCGCTCGGGCGTGACGATGTTCAGCGACGACGGCCACTGCGTCAGCGACTCCCGGCTGATGCGCCGGGCGCTGGAATACGTCCGCGCGTTCGGCGGCGTGATCGCCCAGCATGCCCAGGACCCGCGGCTTGCCGGCAGCGACGCCTGCTGTCACGAGGGTGAGGTCTCCGGCCGGCTCGGTCTGCCGGGCTGGCCGTCGGCCGCGGAGGCGACGGTGATCGCCCGCGACGCGGAGCTGACCAAGCTGACCCGGTCCCGGCTGCACGTCTGCCACGTCTCGACCGCCGAGTCGGTCGACGTGCTGCGATGGGCGAAGAAGAGGGCCATCGACATCACCGCCGAGGTCACGCCCCATCACCTGCTGCTGACCACCGCACTGCTCGAGGGCTACGACCCGACCTTCAAGGTCAATCCACCGCTGCGCCCGGACGAGGACGTCGCCGCCGTGCGCGAGGCGCTTGCCGACGGGACCATCGATGTCGTCGCCACCGATCACGCCCCGCATGCCCGACACGACAAGGAACACGCCTTCGGTGACGCGGCGCCCGGGATGGTCGGGCTGGAGACGGCCCTGGGCGTGGTGATCGAGACCATGATCAACACCGGGGCGCTGGACTGGGACGGGCTGGTGGACCGGACGTCCTTCGGTCCGGGACGGATCGCGCGACTGCAGGACGGCCTGGGTCTGCCGCCGGTGCTCGGCGCGGCGGCCAATCTGACGGTGATCGACCCGCAGCGCCGGACCGTCGTCGACCGGGATTCCTCGGCATCGCTGTCCCGCAACAATCCCTGGCACGGGCTGGAGCTGCCGGATCCTGTGATGGCCACGGTCGCCGGCGGTGAGGTCACCTACAGCCGGCTGTGAGGCCTGCGAACCCGCACGAGCTGCGGCAGGAGGCGTACGAACCTCCGGCCGAACGCGGTCGGGGCCTCAACCACTGCGAAGGATCGGCTGAAACCTCGCCAAACCTCCCGCCGAGCAGCGCACCGGCGGTTTCGATCGCCGTCTCCGGCAGCCCTAGATTGGACCCATGCTGCACAAGCTGGACGAGTTGTGGAACGGGAACTTCATCGGAGCCCTGATCAGTCACGGGATCCGGATCGTGATCATCCTGGCGGTGGCCGGAATCCTCCGTGCAATCGCCGACCGGGTGATCAACCGGACCGTACGGACGATGGTGGCCCAACGTGGCCGCGGCCGGAAGACCTCCAAGATCGCAGCCAAGGCCGCGGTCTTCAGCGAGGAACGTCGGGAGCAACGGATCGGCGCACTCGGCTCGCTGGGCCGCAGTGCCGTGCTGATCATCCTGGTGGTCATCGTCGGCCTGATGATCTTGACCGAGCTGGGCTTCAATATCGCCGCTCTGCTGGCTGGCACCTCGATCATCGGCATCGCGGTCGCGTTCGGTGTGCAGACCATTCTGCGCGACATCATCTCCGGCATCTTCCTGCTCTTCGACGACCAGTTCGGCATGGGCGACTACGTCCGGATCGGCGATGTCGACGGCGTGGTGGAGGAAGTAGGGCTCCGGCTGACCCGGCTCCGCGACGCGGAAGGCACCATCTGGTACCTGCGCAACGGCGATCTGGCCAAGATCGGCAACTACAGCCAGGGTTCCGGCAGCGGCAGACCGCCGGGCCTGGACGAACCCGACGCCCCCGAACCCGACACAGCGGAGGCCGGCAGGGTGACTTCCCCACCGGCCTCCGACAAGTCGTGAGCGTCCAGGACGCGACTACTCGCCCAGGGATGCCTCAAGGGTGATGGTGGTGCCGGCCAGCGCCTGGCTGACCGGGCAGTTCTTCTTGGCGTCCTCGGCCGCGGCGGCGAAGTCCTCGGCCGACAGACCGGGGACCACACCGACGACCGTGAGCTTGATACCCGTGATGCCCTGGCCCGGCTGGAAGGTGACCTCGGCGGTGGTGTTCAGGCTGGTCGGCGGGTTACCTGCCCCGGCGAGGCCGTTGGACAACGCCATCGAGTAGCAGGTCGAGTGGGCGGCTGCGATCAGCTCCTCGGGGCTGGTCTTGCCGTTCGCCTCCTGGGATCGGGCGGCCCAGGTGACCGGGTAGGTGCCGATCCCGGACGAGGCGAGTTCGACCTGCCCGGAGCCCTCGAACAGGGAGCCTTCCCAGTGGGCATGGGCGGTACGTACGGTTGCCATGACGTTCACCTCTCAAGTGGAGTCTGCGAATTCCTGCCTACAGGACGATCATGCCTGATCACGACCTCTTGTGATCGGGTGGGCCTTGTCACCCGGACGTGCCCCACGCGTGACCGGGCGATCAGCAGCCATTGCGGCGACAACCTCGGTCGGGTGGCGACCCTGAACAAGAAGTACGACCCCACGGAGTGCTGAGAGCCCTACTCACTGCCCGGCTGACCAGCCTGGCGCCGGGTCCGGCGGTAGAACTCGATCGCCAACCCGGTCAGCCAGGCGAAGCTGATCACCACGCCTGCCGTGAAGCCCAGGCTGCCGCCCGGGTCTTCGTCGCGGCCTACCGCGCCTGACCCGCCTGGAGTCCCCACCCACGATCTGCACCTACAATCGAGGCGATGTCCAGCAACCCGCCCGACGGCGATCAGACGCCACAGACCTTCTACGAGCTGTTCGGCGGCGCCGACACCTTCGACCGACTGGTGAAGCGGTTCTACGAGGGGGTGGCCGGCGACCCGCCGCTGCGGGCGCTGTATCCCGAGGAGGACCTCGGCCCGGCCGAGAACCGGCTGCGGATGTTCCTGGAGCAGTACTGGGGCGGTCCGACCACCTATGGCGAGCAACGCGGTCACCCGCGGCTGCGGATGCGCCACATGCCGTTCGCGGTGACTCCGGACATGCGGGACCGCTGGTTGCGTCATATGCGCGATGCGGTCGACGAACTGCAGTTGCCGTTGGAGCAGGACCGGATGCTGTGGGACTACCTGTCCCGGGCCGCGTACGCGATGGTCAACAGCTTCGACGAGTCCGGACCGGACCGCCCCGCGCCCGGTCTGACCATCGCGCCTCCCCAATCCTGACTGGCGGTCCCGGCTGGCAGTCTGCGCGGCTTCAGCGGTTGGGATAGACGACCGGTTTGAGCGTCTTCGGGTCACGTTTCGCGGCGGTGAGAGCATCCTCGACCTCGTCCAGGCCAAAACGTCCGGTCACCAGCGCGTCGAGGTCGATGGCACCACTGGCCGCAAGCGAAATCGCTGCCGGGTAGCAGTTGGCGTACCGGAAGACGCCGGTGACGCGCAGCTCGCGGGCCTGGATCAGACCGACCGGGAGCTCCAGCCTGGCTGCACCCATGCCGATCAGGACGATCCGTGCGGCCGGAGCGGCGGCGTCGAAGGCGCCGAGCACCGCCGGAGCCGCACCGCTGCACTCGAGGATGACGTCGAATTCACCCTGTTGGTCCCGCGGTGAGCCCTGGGTGACGTCGATGACGGCCTGCGCACCGCGCTCGTGGGCCACCTGCAACCGGTAGCTGTTGGTGTCGCTGACGGCGACCCATCCGCCGCGGGCCCGGGCGACGTCGGCGGCCAGTAGCCCGACCGGTCCGGCCCCGGTGACCAGCACCCGGTCCCCCGGCTCGACGGCGGCCTTCCGGTTGGCCCAGACGCCGACCGACAGCGGCTCGATCAGTGCACCTGCCTCGTCGCTCAGTGAGTCCGGGATCGGATGCGCGCGCCCGGCATTCAGCACCACGTACTGGGCGAAAGCGCCGTCAACCGGCGGGGTGGCGTAGAACTGGACGTCCGGGCACAGGTTGTAGCGGCCGGACAGGCACTGGATGCAGTGACCGCAGGTCTCCTGCGGTTCCAGCGCGACCCGCTGCCCCACTGCCCGGCCGGTCACTGCCGAGCCGACAGCCCGGATGACGCCGGACGCCTCGTGGCCGAGCACCAGCGGTTGCTCGACGATGAAATCCCCGATCCGGCCGTGCTCGTAATAGTGCACGTCGGACCCGCAGATCCCGACCGCCGCGACCTCGACCAGCACCTGCTCGGGCCCCGGTTGCGGCACCGGAGCGTTCTCCGTCCCGATCTCCTCGGGCTTGATCAACAGTGAACGCCGCTGCTCGGCCGGAAGCTGCACCTGGGTCATGATCACAACCTACGCGCCGAGCGCCGCCCGGACGTCGTCGGTGATCGGCTCCGACCGTCCGTCGGGACCGGTCCGCACCATCACGGTCCGGGCGGTCGCGTACGGTCTGGTTTCGGCAGACTGTGGATCGATGATGTCCGCGGCGAATTCGATCGAGGCGCTCCCGATCCGCACTACGGCCGTACGCACCTGGTACGGCGGCCGGCGGAAGTCGATCGGGCGCTTGTAGTCGAGGTCCTGCCGCACCACCACCCACGACTCCGCAGACGGAAGAAGCTCCAACCGCGCTTGGGAGAAGTAGTCGAAGAACTTCACGTTGTTGACGTGTCGGTAGGAATCCAGATCCGCCCAGCGCACCCGGCAGTCACTCCCCCGCGCATGACCGAGCTCGGCGGCGGTGACCCGTCCCAACGGTTCGATGCCGACCGGCGGCTCGACGGCGGCGGTGAGCTGGTCCCGCTCCGGCCCGGTCAGCCGTCGCAAGCCGGCCGAGGCCAGATCGTACGGCGTCAGGAACGTCCGTGCCCGGACCACCGGTGTGCCCGCATCGCTGAGCCGGTAGCTGATCGAGAACCGGGCCGCCCCGACCTGATCCACCCACACCTCGGCGTCGACCCCCGGCGAGTCGGAGCCGATCGGCGCCAGATACTCGACCTGGTGTCCGGTCACCAGGACGCCGCTGTCCAGCATCGCCGGCATCGGGCCGTCGGAGGACAGCAGGAACTCGGTCCGCGCCTCCTGCAGGTAGTCGATCACCACACCATGATCGACATGGCCGCCGAGGTTGAGATCGGTGTAGCGCTTGGGGACCCGGTAGCAGAACGGCACCGCCCCATCTTCACAAGACCGGGGCTAGATTCCCAGCCGACGGGCCTGGTCGGAGACGAACAACCGATCCGGATCGACCGCCTCCCGGATCCGGCGCCACTCGTCCAGCCGCGGATACATCCGCTGCAGCATTTCCGGGGTCATCCGGGAATCCTTGGCCAGATAGAGCCGGCCGCCGGCCTCCAGCACCATCGCATCAAGATCAGCCAGCAACCGCTCCAGGCCCGGACCGATCGGGAAGTCCATCGTGATCGTCCACCCGGGGCGCGGAAAGGACAGCGGCGCCGGATTGGCGGCGCCCATCCGCTTGAGCACGTTGAGGAAGGACACCTGCCCGGATCCGGCGATCCGCCTGATGATCATTTTGAGTTGATCATCACGCTCGAACGGCAGCAAGCACTGGTATTGCAGGAAGCCACGGGATCCGTACGCCCGGTTCCACTCCCCGATCATGTCGAGCGGGTGGTAGAAGGAGGTCAGGTTCTGGAGCTGGCCGCGCTTCTTCTTCGGTGTCTTGTAGTACCAGAGGTTGCTGATCATGCCGAAGGTGATCTTGTTGGCCAGACCGTTCGGAAACAGGTCCGGCAGCTTGATCAACTGCGGCGCCTCGAAGCGCAGCGGATCCCTGGCCAGCTTGGCAGGAAGTTGATCAACGGTCGCGATGGATCCGCGGGAGAAGGCTGCGCGTCCGGTTCTGTAGTCGTCGGACATCGAGTCGAACCAGGCCATCGAGTAGTCGTAGGACTGGTCCCGGCCGTCGCTGTAGAAGGCGATCGTCTCGTCAAGATCACCAGTACGGTCACTGTCGACGATGAAGTAGGCCGTCTCGACCTTGCGCAGCATCAGCGTGGCCCGTAGCACGATGCCGGTCAGCCCCATGCCGCCGACGGTCGCCCAGAAGAGATCGTGGTCCGGCCCATCCGGAGTGAGCGTACGAATCTCGCCGTCGGCGGTCAGCAGCTCGAGCGACAGGACGTGGTTGCCGAAACTGCCCGCGGTGTGGTGGTTCTTGCCGTGCACGTCGAAACCGATCGCGCCACCCACGGTGACCTGCCGGGTGCCGGGCATCACCGGCAGCCAGAGCCCGAGGCGTACGACGGTCCGCAGCAGCTGGTCCAGGGATACCCCGGCGTCGACGACCGCCAGCCCGTAATCGTCGCCTGCGGCCCGGTCGATGCTGTGGATCCGGTTCAGCGCGGTCATGTCGAGCACGATCCCGCCGGCATTCTGGGCCGGATCGCCGTAGCTGCGGCCGAGGCCGCGAGCGATCACACCCCTGCGGTCGGCGCGGGCCCGGTCGAGCGCCTTCCGGATCGCCGCCGGATCGGTCGCCGGCACAACCCGGGACGCGCTCGGCGCCGTCCGGGCCCACCCGGTCAGCGTCGTCATTCCGGCTTCCAGTTCGCGCACCTCGACAGCTTACGAGATGGGCCGGGTATCACCTGGCTGCTGCAGGCGTGGTGAGCTCATTCGGCTCATGGACGGATCAACGTCGAGTGGAGACCCTGCGTATCCGGTCAGGTGTAACCGTCCGATCCGGATTTGTGACCGAGGATGGTCTGGCCGAGGGCGACACGCCGGGCTGGATCGGTCGTCGGTGACAGAACCAGCGAACCAGAGCGGCGATGGAGTTGCCGGATGCCCAACTCCACCTCGAAGACCCGTGGTCGCGCTGAGGAACTGCTGCTCGATGTCCCAACGGTGCGGCCGACGCCGCCACGTTTGCCTCGATACGGGTCGGACGCCTGCGCAGCTCGCTCACGACGTTGGTGTCCAGCAGGTAGACGTTGCCCGGGTCAGCGATCGCCCCGAGCCATGGCGCAGTGCGGTGTCGTCGATCGCGGCACGGGTGCTTACGGGCCGTCCACGTCTGGTGCCTGACGCCACACCGGTCAGGACCGTTGTGCTTCCTCCAACGCTTCGCGAGCGTACTGCTGCTGGGTCGGAGTGCCGATCGCTTCGGCCAGTTGCCGCGTGAGCTCGAATTCGGCGATCGCACCATCACGATCACCGGCGTCGAAGAGGGTCCAGGCGTGGTTGTTGTGCAGCGAGATCAGCCAGCGCCGGGTCCGGTCGTCGGTCGACGCGTCAGCCAGGGCGACAGCGTCCATGGTCCATTCGGCATCGTGGTCAGGATCGGCGATCGCGAGCATGTGCAGGGCGTCGATCCGCAGGAACTCCAGGCCGTGCTGCTCGGCGAGCTCGGCAGCGGTACGGAAGTACGGCACCGCCTGCTCCCGATGGCCCGCCGAATTCTCGACCCGGCCGCGTTCGAGTGCGACCCGGGTCGCGACAGCCCCATCGTCGGAGCTGATCGCAGTGAGCACTGTGCGGGCGTCGTCGAAACGATCCTGCAGACCGAGCGAGCGGGCGACCTGGGTGAGGTATTCGTCGCGCTCCGCGCCGGTCACCGCGTCCGCAGCGGCACGGAGCCGCGCTTCGCTGGCCGTGGCGTCGCCGAACTCCCACAACTCGTCGAGCTGCTGCTGGGTGATCACCTGCCGACTATAGATCCCTCGGCCTGTCGACGGGTTCGTAGCGGGTCAGGCTGCTGGACGCGGCGACGATCCGGCGGAGATCCTCCAGGCTGCCGCTGACCATGCCGTGGCTACGCGCCTGGACCAGCAGGTTGCCCAGCGCGGTCGCCTCGATCGGCCCCGCGATCACCGGCAGACCTGTCGCGTCCGCGGTCAGCTGGCAGAGCAGCTCGTTCTGGGACCCGCCGCCGACGATGTGCAGCCTGTCAACCTCCTGACCTGACAGCTCCGTCGCCTCGTGCAGCGTCCTGGCGTACGCCGCCGCCAACGAGTCCAGCACGCAGCGGGTGATCGCGGCCGGGGATTCCGGCGCGGCCTGCCCGGACCGCCGGCAGGCGTCGCCGATCCTGCTCGGCATGTCACCGGGCGCGATGAACTCCTCAGCCCCGACGTCGATCGTCGGTCCGCCGGCAGGCAGTGCGGCGGCCTGTTCGAGCAACTCGCCAAGATCATGATCATGACCGGTCTTCGCCCAGTGCCGCAGGGATTCCTGCAGCAGCCACAGGCCGCCTTCGTTGCGCAGATAGCGGATCCGGCCGTCGACGCCGCCCTCATTGGTGAAGTTGGCGGCCCGGCTCGCCTCGGTCAGGATCGGGTCCGCGGTCTCGATTCCGACCAGCGACCACGTACCCGAGGACACGTAGCCGAAGCCCTTCTCGGTCGCCGGCACGGCCGCGACCGCCGATGCGGTGTCGTGGGACCCGACCGTGGTCACCACGACATCGGTGCCCAGTCCGGTCCGTTCGGCGACAGCCTCGGTGATCCTCCCCCGTACGCTCCCGGCCGGCTCGATCGGCGGCAACAGGTCGCGACCCAACCCGGCGATCTCCAGCAGCCGATCGGACCAGTCCCTGGTGGTGGCGTCCATCAGGGCGGTGGTGGACGCGTTCGTCACGTCGGTGGCAAGATCACCGGTCAGCCAGTAGGCCAGCAGATCCGGCAGCAGGACGATCTTCGCGACCCGCTCCCACACCGGACAGGTCTGCTCGGCTACCACTTGGTAGATCGTGTTGAACGGCAGGAACTGCAGCCCGGTGATCGTATAGAGCTCAGCCGGGTCGATCCGATCATGGACTGCCGCGACCGCATCGGTCGTCCGGGAGTCGCGATAACTGTGCGGCTCCTCGACCAGATGACCGTCGGAATCGAGCAGCCCGTAGTCGACGGCCCAGGTGTCGATGCCGATCCTGATCACATCCGGATACCGCCTGGTCAGCTCAGCCAGCCCGATGATCACCTGGTCGTAGAGACGGGTCAGATCCCAGCGCAGGCCGGCGGGGCTCTCGACCGGCCCGTTGTCGAAGCGGTGCACCACCTCGGTGGTGACCATGCCGTCGAGAATCTGCCCGGCGATCACCCGTCCACCGGAGGCGCCGATGTCGACGGCGGCGAACACCGGTCTCTTCGACGGGCTCGGGGATCCAGTCATCGCAGGAACGCGGCGGCGACCCCGGCGTCCACCGGGATGTGCAACCCGGTGGTGTGATCAAGTTCGGCCGAGGTCAGCACCGCAACGGCATTGGCACAGTGTTCGGGCAGCACCTCGCGCTTGAGCAGCGTCCGTTGCGCATAGAAGGCACCGAGATCTTCTTCGGCCACCCCGTACACCTTGGCGCGCTGGGCACCCCAACCGCCGGCGAAGATGCCGGAACCGCGAACCACCGCGTCGGGGTTGATGCCGTTGACCCGGATCCCGTGCTCGCCCAGCTCGGCGGCCAGCAGCCGTACCTGATGGGCCTGATCGGCCTTGACTGCGCTGTAGGCGACGTTGTTGGGCCCCGCGAAGATCGAATTCTTGCTGGACACGTAGACGATGTCGCCGCCCAGCTGCTGGGCGATCATGATCCTGGCCGCGGCCTGCGAGACCAGGAAGGAACCCTTGGCCATCACGTCGTGCTGCAGGTCCCAGTCCTTCTCGGTCGTGTCCAGCAGCGGCTTGGAGATCGACAGGCCGGCATTGTTGACGACCAGATCAACGCCGCCGAAGGCGAGCGCCGCCGCCTCGAAGGCCGCCGTGATCTGGGCCGGATCGGTGACATCGACGCCGACCCCGATCGCCGCATCGCTAGTGCCCAGACCGGCAGCAGTCTCGGCAGCCTTCGCTTGGTCAAGATCAGCGATCACCACGCAGGCACCTTCGGCGGCCAGCCGAGTGGCGATCGCCTTACCGATCCCGCTGGCCGCTCCGGTGACCAGCGCGATCCGGCCGGCATGGCTGCGGGGCTTGGGAAGCCGTTGCAGTTTGGCCTCCTCCAGTGCCCAGTATTCGATCCGGAACTTCTCGCTCTCGTCGATCGGGGCGTAGGAGGACACCGACTCGGCACCGCGCATCACGTTGATCGCGTTGAGGTAGAACTCCCCCGCGACCCGGGCAGTCTGCTTGTTGGCACCGTAGGAGAACATCCCGACGCCCGGGACCAACACGATCGCCGGATCGGCGCCGCGGATCGCCGGGGTGTCCTGGTCGGCGTACCGGGCGTAGTAGGCCTGGTAGTCGGCTCGGTACTGCTCGTGCAGCTCCTGCAGCCGCGCGATCGCATCCTCAACCGGAGCATCCGCGGGCAGGTCGAGGACCAACGGTTTGATCTTGGTCCGCAGGAAGTGGTCCGGGCAGGACGTGCCGAGTGCGGCCAGTCGGGGGTGCTCGGCGCGGGCCAGGAAGTCGAGCACCGCGTCGTCGTCGCTGAAGTGGCCGACCATCGGCTTGTCGGCCGAGGCCAGCGCCCGGATGTGCGGCGCCAGCGCGGCTGCCCTGCTCCGGCGTTCGGCCTCTGGCAGTGCCTCGTAGCCGGGCTGCACCGGGCCGAAGGGTTCGGCCTCGCCGTGTTCGGCGAGGTAGTCCTTGGCGATCCGGATGATCTCCAGCGAATTCGCCTCGCACTCGGCACTGGTCGCGCCCCAGGCGGTGATCCCGTGACCACCGAGGATGCAGCCGATCGACTGCGGGTTCTCGTTCTTGATCGCCGCGATGTCCAACCCCAGCTGGAATCCCGGACGGCGCCACGGCACCCAGACCACCCGGTCGCCGAAGATCGTACGCGTCAGTTCCTCGCCGTCGGCGGCCGTGGCGATCGCGATCCCGGAGTCGGGATGCAGGTGATCAACATGGGGTGCGTCGACCAGGCCGTGCATCGCCGTGTCGATCGACGGTGCCGCGCCGCCCTTGCCGTGCAGGCAGTAGTCGAAGGCGGCAACCATCTCGTCCTCGCGCTCGACGCCCGGGTAGACCTTCGGCAGGGCTCGCATCCGGTCCAGCCGCAGCACCGCGAGACCGGGTTCGGTGAGCGTGCCCAGATCGCCGCCGGATCCCTTCACCCACAGGAGTTCCACCGGTTCGCCGGTGACCGGGTCGGTCGTCGTGCCCTTGGCCGAGGTGTTACCGCCGGCGTAGTTGGTGTTCTCCTTGTCGGCGCCCAGCCGGTTGGATCGCGTCAGCAACTCCTGGACAGTCTCGTTCATGTCGTCAATCCTTCCGCACTCCGTCGACGCACTAACTCCTGCATCCCGCACCGTGTGCACCCGGTGCGGAGTGCAGGAGCTGGTGCGGGAGAGATCGATCCATGGCTAGGCGCCCCAGCCGGCCTGGGAGCCACCGATCCGCTCGGCGACGATCTGCTCGGCGTACCCGCTCTTGGTGTAGGCCGCCATCGGATCCGCGGGCAGACCGCGGCTGACCCGCCAGTCGGCAAGATCAGCACGGACGTCGGTGTAGAAGGCGTCCATCAGCACCTGGTTGGCGCCGAGCACATCGCCCGCGGTCTGGGCCTCGGCCAGTGCCTCGCGATCGACGAGCAGGGCCCGTGCGGTCATTTCCGAAACGGTGAGCACCGACCGGATCTGGCCGGGGATCTTGGGCTCGAGGTTGTGACACTGGTCCAGCATGAAGGCGACGTCGGAATCGGTGCCGTAGCCGCCGTTGCTGATCACCTCGTGCAGGATCCTGAAGAGCTGGAAGGGATCCGCGGCTCCCACGATCAGGTCGTCGTCGGCGTAGAAGCGGGAGTTGAAGTCGAAGGAGCCGAGCTTTCCAAGCCGCAACAACTGCGCCACGATGAATTCGATGTTGGTGCCGGGTGCGTGGTGACCGGTGTCCAGGCACACCTTCGCCCTGTCCCCCAGCGCCAGAGTCTGGGCGTAGGCAGTCCCCCAGTCCGGCACGTCGGTGTGGTAGAAGGACGGCTCGAAGAACTTGTACTCCAGGATCAGCCGTTGATCATCGCCGATCCGGTCATAGACCTTCTGCAGCGAGTCGGCCAGCCAGTCCTGGCGGCGCCGAAGATCACCCTGACCCGGGTAGTTGGTGCCGTCGGCCAGCCAGATCTTGAGATCGCGGGAGCCGGTGGCGTTCATGATCTCGATGCACTCGTACATGTGATCAAGTGCCTTGGACCGGACCGCACTGTCGTGGTGGGCCAGGCTGCCGAACTTGTAATCGTCGTCCTGGAAGGTGTTGGCGTTGATCGTCCCGAGCGCGACACCATGATCAGCGGCGTAGCCGGCGAGCTTGTCGTAGTCGTCGACCTTGTCCCACGGGATGTGCAGGGCGACGGTCGGTGCCAGCCCGGTGAACTCGTTGACCTTGGCCGCGTCGGCGATCTTCTCCTCCGGATCGCGCGGGACGCCGGGCTGGGTGAAGACTTTGAAGCGGGTGCCGGAATTGCCGAAAGCCCAGGAGGGCAGTTCGATCGCCTGCTGCTCCAACAGCGGGACAATCTGGTCGAAGCTCGGCATGGTTGCGCCTTCTCTCCTTCGAGCGGCTCTTGTTCGAGGGGCCGAATCAGATCTTGAATCGTTTCAGACGGCAGTGAGATTACTGGCGGCCGCGCGGCACGTCAACCTGGGCCCCGCTCGCGAGGTAAGGCAAGATAGGTGGCTGTGGTGAAACGTTCACCTGCGGTGAGCATCAGAGACGTCGCAGAGCGCGCCGGTGTGGCGCTGGGCACGGTGTCGAATGTCTTGAACCGGCCCGACAAGGTCGCCGAAGCGACCCGCAAACGGGTGCAGGATGCGATCGACGAATTGGGCTTCGTCCGCAACGACGCCGCCCGCCAGTTGCGCGCCGGCCTCAGCCGCACCCTCGGTCTGGTCGTGCTGGACGTCGGGAATCCGTTCTTCACCGCCGTGTCCCGCGGGGTCGAGGACCGGGCCGCCCAGGACGGCTTGTCCGTCCTGCTGGGCAATTCGGACGAGACCGAGAGCCGCGAGGCCGCCCACCTCGATCTCTTCGAGCAGCAGCGGGTCCGCGGCCTGCTGATCTCCCCGGTCGGCGACGTCTACGAACGGCTCCGGCGACTGGGACGCCGCGGTACGCCGACGGTGCTGGTCGACCGGCTGGTCGAAGATCATCCGTACTCGTCGGTCTCGGTCGACGATGTCGCCGGCGGACGGCTGGCCGTCGAGCACCTGGTGCAGACCGGTCGGCGGCGGATCGCCTTCGTCGGCGGACCGGCAGGACTGCGACAGGTCGCCGACCGGCGGACCGGCGCCGAGCAGGCAGTGGCCGGCAGCGGCGCGAGCCTGGAGATCATCGAGACCGACGGGCTGGTGGTCGGCGACGGACACGCGGTCGGAGCAGCACTGGCCGCACGCGCCGCCGGCGAGCGACCGGACGCCGTCTTCGCCGCCAACGATCTGGTGGCGATCGGGTTGATGCAGTCGCTGGCGATGCTGGATCATCGCCTGGTGCCGGGTGACATCGCGCTGATCGGCTACGACGACATCGATTTCGCCGCCGCGACAGTGATCCCGCTGTCCTCGATCCGCCAGCCCGCCGAGCTGATCGGCAGGACCGCCGTGGAGCTGCTGCTGCGGGAATTGGAAGCGATCGGGTCCGGCCAGGAGGTCGAACACGAGCAGGTGGTCTTCCAGCCCGAACTGGTGATCCGAGCATCGACGGCAGGGCAGGTATGAGTGACGCGACTGCTTGGTTCGAGGCCCTGTACGCCGAGGCCGCGGCCGGCGACCGCGACGTCCCGTGGGATCGGGACTACCCCAACCCGCTGTTGGTCGAGTGGCTGGCCAACCATCCGCTGGAGGCGGCCGGCAAACGCGCCGTTGTGGTGGGCTGCGGACTCGGCAACGACGCGGAGCTGATCGCGGCGCGGGGATTCGACACGACCGCCTTCGACATCGCGCCGACGGCTCTCGAGCTGGCCAGACACCGCTATCCCGACTCCCCGGTCCACTACCGGCAGGTCGACCTGCTGGACTTGCCGCCGGACTGGCACCAGGCGTACGACCTGGTGATCGAGAGCATCACGGTCCAGGCGCTGCCGCCGGACCTGCACGAGCAGGCGGCCGCCGGAGTCGCCTCGCTGGTCAGTATCGGTGGCCTGCTGGTGGTGATCTCCGGTGCCCGGGTCGGTGACGAGATCCCGGACGGACCGCCGTGGCCGCTCACCGGGGACGAGCTCGGCTATTTCGCCGTCGACGGCGTCGAACGCGCGGTCGTGGAAACGGTGCCGGTCGGCGACGGCCGGATCCGCTGGCGGGCCGAATTCCGCCGCCCCGATCCCGAGCACGACGAGGACAAGACCCAATCACACTGGCTCTGACGGGCCCGCCGGCTGCCGGGCTTGTTCTGGACCTTGTTCTCGGTTGTTCGGAGTTGTTCGGACCTATTCGGTCGGATACATCGAGTCCAGGACGCCGGAATACTGCGATTCCACCGCACCGCGGCGGATCTTCTGGCTGGGAGTGACCAGCCCCTTTTCGACACTCAGCTCGGCGGGCAGGATCTCGAAGCGCTTGATCGTCTCCCAGTGCTCCAGCTGCTCGTTGGCCTGCTGGACGTAGCCGTCGATCAGCTCACGCACCTCCGGCAGTGCCGCCAGCTCCTCCTCGCTGCTCGACGCGTGATCATGGTCGGCCGCCCAGCCCTTCATGGCGTCCGGATCCAGAGTGATCAGTGCGCTGATGTACTTGCGGTGTTCACCGTGCACCAGGACCTGGCTGATGTAGGGACATTCCGCCTTGAGCGCACCCTCCACCTTCTGCGGCGCCACGAACTTGCCGCCCGAGGTCTTGATCAGATCCTTCTTGCGGTCGGTGATCACCAATCGGCCGCTCTCGGTCAGATGACCGATGTCGCCGGTCAGCAGCCAACCGTCGACCAACGTCTCGGCCGTCGCCTCCGGGTTGTCGTGATAGCCGGCCATCACACCAGGCCCCTTGATCAGGATCTCACCGTCGTCGGCGATCTTGACCTCGGTGCCGACTGCCGGCGGCCCGACCGTCCCCAACTCAGGATGACGGGGATCGTCGACGAAGGTGGCTGCGCTGGTCTCGGTCATGCCGTAGCCCTCGACCACCGTGAGGCCCGCGTCGTAGAACCAGGACTGGACCTCGCTGTTGAGGCCGGCCGAGCCCGAGACGAAGAACCGGATCCGGCCGCCCATCCGCTCCTTGATCTTGGAGAAGACCAGCCGCTCGGCGATCGCGGCCTGCAGCTTGAGCAGCCCGGTCGGTTGCTGGCCGGCCAGCCGCAACGGCTTCGTACGCTGCCCGACCCCGAACGCCCAGTTGAAGATCCTGGCCCGGATCCCGGTGCTGGCCTGCAGCATCACGGTGGCCCGGACCTTCTCGAAGATCCGCGGAGCGCCGGCCATGAAGGTCGGCCTGACCTGGCCGAGATTCTCCACGATCTTGTCGATCCGGCCGTCGACCGCGGTCACGAAGCCGATCTGGAACTGGACGACACTGAGCAACTTGCCGAAGGAGTGCGCCAGTGGCAGCCACAGGTACTGCACGTCGTCGGGACCGGCCAGGCCAAGCTCGTCCATCGCGACGGCCTCGTAGGTCCAGCTGTCGTGCACCAGCCGTACGCCCTTGGGCTTGCCGGTGGTGCCCGAGGTATAGATCAACGTCGCCAGGCTGTCCGGGCCGACCTTGCTCATCGCGGTCTCGATCGCATCCGGATGGTCGGCACGATAGGCACGGCCGATCTCCTGCAGCTGCTGCCAGCTGATCACCAGATCGTGCTCGATCCGGGCCCGATCGGCTGGGGCGTCGATCTGGATGATCTTGACCACGTCGGGCAGCTTGTCGAGCTGGTCGATGACTTTGGAGGTCTGGTCGTCGTTCTCGGTGAAGATCATCCGGGAGCCGGAATTGCCGAGGACGAAGGCAACCTCGCCGGAACGGGTGTTGGGGTAGACGGTCGTCGTGGCGCCGGCCGCGCATACCACCCCGAGGTCGGCCAGCACCCATTCGATCCGAGTCGAGCAGGCGATCCCGACCCGGTCCTCGGGTTCCAGGCCGAGGGCGATCAGGCCGGCGGCCAGATCGAAAGCCTTCTCCTTGGTCTGGTCCCAGGTCAGGCTCACCCAGCGGTCGCCGTCGAGATAGCGGTAGGCCTCCCGGCTGCCGGACGCGGCGACCTGGTGCAGGAACATCTCGCCGACGGTTCCCGGTCGCGTGTTCACGCGCTCCATCGCATCGGGTCGGTAGGGACCCTGGGACACATCGGTGGCCGTCATGGCCTCAACTTTAGTGTCCCGATCGGAAAGCCGCCGTAACGCCGTCGACCGCGATTCTTGAGGATTGCGGCGTAAGTTGTCGCAGATCACGCGGCCCAGTGAGATTCCCCCGCAGCTGAGCCAAACGACGGCGATGGCGGGACAGCCCGGACCGAGATAGGTGGCGATGAGCGAGACGCGGTGGCTGGACGACTCCGAACAGCGGATCTGGCGGACCTACCTGCTGGGGGCCGCCGAGCTCCTCGAGCGCCTGGACCAGGCACTGAGGCCGTATCAGCTCTCCCTCAACGAGTACAGCATCCTGGTGTGCCTGTCGGAGGGTCCGGACCAGCGGCTGCGGATGTCCGAGCTCGCCGACGCGGTGCACCAGTCACGGTCCCGGCTGACCCACACCATCGCCCGGATGGAGACCGCCAGACTCGTCCAGCGGACCGCATCGCGGTCAGACCGTCGCGGCGTCTGGGCGGAGCTGACACCAACCGGCATGGCATTGCTGGAGAAGTCGGCGCCCGCCCACGTCGAATCGGTCCGCCGGCATTTCATCGACCCGGCGGGTGCAAAGGACTGGGAGGCACTCGGCCGGGTCTTCGAGTCGCTGCTGGACACACCTCGCGAAGACGGCACGATGGCTCCGCGCCGATTCACCCTGGTCGCCCCGACGCCGACCGCCGAACCGGACGACGACTGCGACGACTGTCCCCAGCCCGACCCCCAGCCCGCGCCCGAGACCGGCAGATTGTCCGTAGGCGGGGATTGAGAAGTCTCCGGCGGCGCGGAGCCTTAGGCTGGTCGCCGCTATGACTGACGTCTCGACGGCCGCCCCGGTCGATCCGCCCCGGTCCGCGGACCAGGCTCTTGACCCCGCGGCACAGGCCCTGCTCGCCGACCTGCGCGCCAGAGGCCTTGGCTCTGCCGTCGACGCCGGCACCCTGACCAGGGCGCTGTACTCGACCGACGCATCGATCTACCGGGTGGTGCCGCAGTTGGTCGCCTGGCCGCGGAGCGCCGACGAACTGATCGAGATCGGCCGGCTCGCGACCGACCACGGGGTCCCGGTCACCAGCCGCGGCGCCGGTACCTCGATCGCCGGCAACGCGATCGGCACCGGCCTGGTGCTCAACACCTCCAAATACCTGAACAAGATCATCTCGATCGATCCGCAGGCTCGTACGGCGACCGTTGAGCCGGGCGTCGTGCATGCGTCGCTGCAACGCGAGGCGACCCGTCAGGGCCTGCGCTTCGGCCCGGATCCGAGCTCCCACACCCGGTGCACGATCGGCGGGATGATCGGCAACAACGCCTGCGGATCCCGAGCACTGGCCTACGGCCGGACCGCCGACAACCTGGTCGAGCTGGAGATCGCCACCGCCGACGGGACCAGGATGACGATCGATGCCCACACCTCGCCGACCGATTCGCCGCTGCTGGGCCGGCTGGACGGCCTGGTCCGCGACCATCTCGGCGTGATCAGGACCGAGTTCGGCCGCTTCGGCCGCCAGGTCTCCGGCTACTCGATGGAGCATCTGCTGCCCGAGCGCGGCTTCGACGTTCTGAAGTTCGTGGCCGGCACCGAGGGCACCCTAGCCATGATCACCCGCGCCACGGTCCGGCTGGTCGCCGACGATCCGTACAAGATCATGATCGCGCTCGGCTACCCCGACATGGCCGAGGCGGCCGACGCCGTGCCCGCGATCCTGCCCTACCGGCCGACTGCGGCCGAGGGCCTTGATGCCCGGATGGTCGACGTCGTACGACGCCGGCAGGGCGCCGACGCGGTGCCGGCGCTGCCCCGCGGGTCCGGCTGGATGCTGGTCGAGTTGTCCGGCGATGATGATCATGACGTACGCGACCGGGCCGAGCGGCTGCTGGCCGACTCCGGCTGCCTGGACGGTTTCGTCGTCCAGGATCCGGCACAGGCCGCCCGGCTGTGGAAGATCCGCGAGGACGGTGCCGGTCTGGCGGCGATCAGCCTGAGCCGGCCCGCGCACGGCGGCTGGGAGGACACCGCGGTGCCTCCGGAGCACCTGGGCGCGTACCTGCGGGATTTCGAGAAGCTGATGCACAGTTACGGCGTCGACGGTGTGCCCTATGGGCACTTCGGCGACGGCTGTGTGCACGTCCGGATCGACTTTCCGCTGTGGGAGGAGGGCGGCGGCACCCAGTACCGCCGCTTCGTCGAGGACGCCGCCGACCTGGTCGCCGGTTACGGCGGGTCGATGTCCGGTGAGCACGGTGACGGCCGAGCCCGCTCGGCACTGCTGGGCCGGATGTACTCGCCCGAGGCGATCAAGCTCTTCGGTGCGGTCAAGGAGATCTTCGACCCGGGGAATCTGCTCAACCCCGGTGTGCTCGTCGACCCCCGCCCGGTGGATGGCGATCTGCGGATCCCGCAAGTACGCCTCCGACCGCTGGCACTGGCCCAGCCGGACTTCACCCGCGAGGTGCATCGCTGCACCGGTGTCGGCAAGTGCGTGGCGGACAACACCGGTGGCGGTGGGGTGATGTGCCCGTCCTTCCAAGCCACCGGCAACGAGAAGGACTCGACCCGGGGCCGGTCCCGGGTGCTGGAGGAGATGCTCAACGGCCGGCTGGTCACCGGCGGCTGGTCCTCCCCCGAGGTGCACGACGCGCTCGATCTTTGCCTGTCCTGTAAGGGATGTCGGCGTGATTGCCCGACTGGGATCGACATGGCGGCCTACAAGGCGGAGGTGCTGGACCGGACCTACAAGGGCCGGCTGCGGCCGCGCGCGCACTATGCGCTCGGTCAACTGCCCCGCTGGGGACGGATGATCACCAGGATCCCCGTCCTGGCCCGGCTGGCCAACCTCGGCACCCGGCTGCCGCTGCTGTCATCGATGATCAAATCCATCGCCGGAATCGACCGGCGACGCCAACTTCCTGCCTTCGAATCGCGGGCGATCACCGACGGGCTGCCGATCGCCGACGATCCGCGGTCACTGCCCGCGAACTCCGTGATCATCTGGACCGACTCGCTGTCCAGCCAGTTCGCCGGCGGTCCGATCCCGGCGGCGATCACCGTGCTGCGTCGGGCCGGGTACGAGCCGTACCTGCTGTCCCGCAACGCCTGCTGCGGGCTGACCTGGATCAGCACCGGCCAGCTGGACGGCGCCCGTCGGCAGCTGCGGGCCGCGGTGGCGGTACTGGAGCCGTACGCCGAGGCCGGCATTCCGATCGTCGGGCTGGAGCCGTCGTGCCTGGCGGTCTGGCGCAGCGACGCGCCCGAGTTGCTGGACGATCCGCGGGTGGCGACGGTCGCGGCCGGGATCAGCAGTCTGGCCGAGCTGCTGACCCGGACCGAGGGCTGGCAGCCGCCCGATCTGCGCGGCACGGAGCTGGTGGTCCAGCCGCATTGTCACCATGCCTCGGTGACCGGCTGGCAGAGCGATGCCGCGCTGTTGGAGCGGACCGGCGCCACGATCACCTCGGTCGGCGGCTGTTGCGGGCTGGCCGGCAACTTCGGCATGGAACGGGGGCACTACGAGGTGAGTGTCGCCGTTGCCGAGCACGACCTGCTCCCGGCCGTCCGGGCAGCCGGGCCGGAGGCGATCGTGTTGGCGGACGGCTTCTCCTGCCGTACGCAGCTGGCCGAGCTGGCCGGCCGGACAGCGATCAGCCTGGCCGACCTTTTGGCGACTGCCCGACACTGAACAATTCTCCGAGCCCGGCTGATGCGGCCGGGCTCGGAGAATGTTCTTTGGAAGTGGATTCAGTGGACACCGGCGCCGGCATAACCGACCGTGACGGTGCTGCCCGCCTTGAGCCCCGAGCTGGCCTTCAGCAGATCGAGCTGCAGCCCATACACCTGGATCTGCCTACTGGTGGTGACGGTCTTGTGCACCCACAGTGTGCCGATCCCGGCGATGTTGATCTTCTGGTTCGCACGTCCGCTGACCTTGACCGACTTGCCGTTGATCGTCAGGCCGGCGATCTTGGTCCCAGAGGACGATGTGCTCACCTTGGCGCCCGGTTTCTGCGATGACGTCGCCTTGACGGTGATCGCGTCCACCTTGATGAGCCCGTTGAGCAGGCTGGCGGCGCCGAGCTTGGCGCTGGTGGTGGCCGACGTCAGCGCTGCGGTATCGGTCGAAGTGCCCGTTGTGGCGACCGCGCCAACTGATGCAGCCTTCCCCGCCTTGACGGCAGCGGTGCTGTTCTTGACGGTCCGCCCGTCACTGCCGGCGCAGGGCAAGGTCATGCTGGCTGTTCCCGACGACGTCACCGTACCGTCAGCGGCCGAAATCCGAGTCGCATAGGCCGACCCGTACGGCCTGGCGTGGACCGGCTCGTGGAGCGCGGCGGCGGCATACCCGACCGCGACGTCGGCCGAGGGCAGCGAGAGTGCCTTGGACTTGTTGAGCGCGATCTTGATCGCCTTCACGACAATCTTGTGGTAGCCGTACGTGGAGCTGGTGGCCTGGGCGTTCAGCGTCAATGTGCCGAGTCCGCTGGGCAGGCTCACGGTGGTGTCCTTGCCCGGATTGGCCGACACCGGCGCTCCGGCGACCTCGAGATTCACAACCTTCGTCGAGCCGGACTCGCTGTACCCGGCAGACGTGTGTCGGGACACCGCGGTGCTGACGACACCGTCGGCTGTAACGAGCCCGCCGAGCAGCTTGATGGCGCCGGTCGTACTGGTGGTGGTGGTCGAGACGGAGGAGCCGGAACCGGCGCTCTTCACTGTTGTCCGCACCGCACCAATGGTGCCCAGTGCGCCGAGATTGGTCGCCGCCACATGCATGGTCTTCGACGTCGGCGTGGTGGTGCACATCGTCAGCTTCGAGGTCGGTCCCGAGTTGACGAGGCTGCCGGCCGAGACGCTCGAGCCGTAGGCGTAAGCGCCGTAGCCGTAATGCGTTGTCGCCGCATTCGCCGCGGGAATAGCGAAGGCCGAACCGGCCAACCCGAGGATTGCGGCTGCCAGAACGGGAGATACACGAGTTTTACGCACAAGAACCCCCAGGGAGAGTAGTGATGGGAATGTGCCGTTCCCCTTTGCGTAATAACGATAAAACTCCACCAACGCCCACGGCGCAATTTAGAAAACGGCCATTTATATCTCGTTTTGAGCACGGATATAACGAAATGGCCTTTTCAAAACCGGGCTGGTAATCGCCGGCGACAAAAGGGCACAATCAGTACCCGGCAGCGTGTAAATGAAACGCCTGGCTTCTCTCGCGCGAATGCGTGACGCGAATTCGTGGCGTAGCGCCCGCCCGTGCCGGGTGTCGTCGGGCGGTCCCGGTCTGCCGATCGGGAACGGCAGTCCGGGCTTCAGCCCAGCCCGCAGTCAGTCCCTGGTCAGCCGGCGGTGGGTGGTGCGGTGCGGGCGGGCCGCCTCGGCACCCAGCCGGTCGATCTTGTTGGCCTCGTAGTCCTCGAAGTTGCCCTCGAACCAATACCACTGCGCCGGATCCTCGTCGGTTCCCTCCCAGGCGAGGATGTGGGTGGCGACCCGGTCCAGGAACCACCGGTCGTGGGAGACGACCACAGCACAGCCGGGGAATTCCAGCAGCGCGTCCTCCAAGGACTGCAGGGTCTCCACGTCCAGGTCGTTGGTCGGCTCGTCGAGCAACAGCAGGTTGCCGCCCATCTTCAGGGTCAGCGCCAGGTTGAGACGGTTGCGCTCACCGCCGGACAGCACGCCGGCCGGTTTCTGCTGGTCCGGGCCCTTGAAACCGAAGCTGGCGACGTAGGCGCGGGACGGCATCTCGAAATTGGCGACCTTGATGTAGTCCAGGCCGTCCGAGACGACCTCCCAGACGTTCTTCTTCGGGTCAAGGCCGGAACGACTCTGGTCGACATAGGAGATCGACACGGTCGAGCCGAGCTTCAGCGAGCCGCTGTCCGGTGTCTCCTCGCCGACAATCATCCGGAACAGGGTCGACTTGCCGACGCCGTTCGGGCCGATCACGCCGACGATGCCGGCGCGCGGCAAGGAGAATGACAGGCCGTTGAAGAGCGTACGGTCCTCGAAACTCTTGACCAGGTTGTCCGCATCCAGCACCTGGTTGCCCAACCGCGGGCCCGGCGGGATGTTGATCTCTTCGAAGTCCAGCTTGCGGGCCCGCTCCGCCTCGGCCGCGAGCTCCTCGTAACGGGCCAGCCGGGCCCGGTTCTTGGCCTGCCGCGCCCGCGGGTTGGAGCGCACCCATTCCAGTTCCTGCTCCAGGATCTTGGCGCGCTTGGCATCCTTGCGGCCCTCCAACTGCAACCGGGACCGCTTCGTCTCCAGGTAGGTGGAGTAATTGCCCTGGTAGGGGTACGTGCGCCCGCGGTCCAGCTCGAGGATCCACTCGGCGACGTCATCGAGGAAGTACCGGTCGTGGGTGACGGCCAGGACAGCGCCCGGGTAGCTCTTCAGGTGTCCCTGCAGCCAGAAGACCGACTCGGCGTCCAGGTGGTTGGTGGGCTCGTCGAGCAGCAGCAGGTCCGGCTGCTGCAGCAGCAGCTTGCAGAGCGCGACCCGGCGGCGCTCACCACCCGACAGCACGTTGACGATCGCATCGCCCGGCGGGCAGCGCAGCGCGTCCATCGCCTGCTCGAGCTGGGAGTCGACCTCCCAGGCCTGACGGCGGTCGAGCTCGGTCTGCAGATCCCCCATCTCGGCCAGCAGAGAGTCGTAGTCGGCGTCGGGGTTGGCGAGCTCCTCGGAGATCTCGTTGAAGCGCGCGAGCATCTGCTTGGTCTCGCCGACGGCTTCCTCGACGTTCTCCAGGACGGTCTTGCCCTCGGTCAACGGCGGTTCCTGCAGGAGGATGCCGACAGTGGCGTCCTTGGCCAGCCGGGCCTCGCCGTTGTTGGGCTGCTCGATACCGGCCATCAGCTTCAGCAGGGTCGACTTGCCCATGCCGTTGGGGCCGACGACGCCGATCTTGGCGCCAGGCAGGAAGTCCAGCGTGACGTTGTCCAGGATGACCTTGTCGCCGAGCGCCTTGCGGACGCTCTGGAGCTGGAAGATGAACTCAGCCATGCTGGTGCTGTCCCCTTCAAACGTTGGACTGGAAGTGATCGATCTGGCCGACCACCCAACCTAGTGCTACCTACCGCCCAGACAAATACCGACGCCGGTCAGGTATCTTGACGTCAAGGAACATTGCGACCCCGAACATCTCTGGAGCAGGAGTCAGGCGAAGCCCATGTCAGGTACTGCCAAGATCATCTACACCCATACCGACGAGGCGCCGCTGCTGGCGACGTACTCCTTCCTGCCGATCATCCAGGCCTACGCGGCCAAGGCCGGCGTCGAGGTCGAGACCCGCGACATCTCGCTGTCGGGCCGGATCATCTCCCAGTTCCCGGAGCGGCTGACCGACGAGCAGAAGCTGCCGGATGCGCTGACCGAGCTCGGTGAGCTGACCGCCGACCCGTCTGCCAACATCATCAAACTGCCCAACATCTCCGCGTCGGTGCCGCAGCTGAAGGCAGCCATCAAGGAGCTCCAGGACGCCGGCTACGATCTGCCGGACTATCCCGAGAGCCCATCGAGCGACGAAGCACGGGACGTCCGGGAGCGCTACGACCGGGTCAAGGGCTCGGCCGTCAATCCGGTGCTGCGGCAGGGCAACTCCGACCGCCGCGCTCCCGCGTCGGTGAAGGCGTACGCGAAGGCGCACCCGCACCGGATGGGCAAGTGGAGCCCCGATTCGAAGACCAACGTCGCGACCATGGGCCATGACGACTTCTACTCCAACGAGAAGTCGGTGATCATCCCGACCGACGACATCCTGCGGATCGAGCATGTCGCCGCCGACGGCACCGTGACCGTGCTCAAGGACGGGCTGACCGTGCTGGCCGGCGAGGTCATCGACGGCACTTTCCTCAGTGTCGCCGCGCTGCGCCGGTTCCTGACCGAGCAGATCGCGCAGGCGAAGACCGACGGCGTGCTCTTCTCGTTGCACCTGAAGGCCACCATGATGAAGGTCTCCGACCCGATCATCTTCGGCCACGCCGTGCAGGCCTTCTTCCCGACGCTGTTCGAGCAGTACGGCGACCAGCTCGCCGCTGCCGGCATCTCCCCCAACGACGGTCTCGGTGCGCTGCTGAGCTCGGCCGCCAAGCTGCCGGACGGCGACGCGATCGCCAAGGCCGTGCAGGCCAGGCTGGCGGAGGGACCGAAGATGGCGATGGTCGACTCCGACCGCGGCATCACCAACCTGCACGTGCCCTCCGACGTGATCGTCGACGCCTCGATGCCGGCCATGATCAGGATCGGCGGTCACATGTGGGGACCGAACGGCGAAGAGGCCGACACCCTGGCGGTGATCCCGGACTCCAGCTATGCCCGGATCTACCAGGCCGTGATCGACGACTGCAGGGCCAACGGCGCCTACGATCCCGCCACCATCGGATCGGTGCCCAATGTCGGGCTGATGGCCCAGGCGGCCGAGGAGTACGGCTCCCACGACAAGACCTTCGAGGCTCCGTCCGCCGGCACCATCCGGGTGGTCAACGCCTCCGGTGAGGAGCTGCTCAGCCACGAGGTGGAGCCCGGTGACATCTGGCGGGCCTGCCAGACCAAGGACGCCCCGATCCGCGACTGGATCAAGCTCGCGGTCACCCGCGCCCGGGCGACCGGTGCCCCGGCGGTCTTCTGGCTGGACGAGAAGCGCCCGCACGATGCGAACCTGATCGCCAAGATCAACAGTTACCTGCCGGACCACGACACCGCCGGGCTGACGATCGAGATCCTGGCCCCCTACGAGGCCACGCAGTATTCGCTGGAGCGGCTGCGCAAGGGTGAGGACACCATCTCGGTGACCGGCAACGTGTTGCGTGACTACAACACCGATCTGTTCCCGATCATCGAGCTGGGCACGTCGGCCAAGATGCTCTCGATCGTGCCGCTGATGGCCGGCGGCGGGCTGTTCGAGACCGGTGCCGGCGGCTCGGCGCCCAAGCACGTGCAGCAGTTGATCAAGGAGAACTACCTCCGTTGGGACAGCCTGGGCGAATTCTTCGCTCTGGCGGCGAGTTTCGAGCATCTGGCCGGCTACGCCGACAATGCGGGTGCGAAGGTGCTGGCCGACACCCTGGACCGGGCCACCGGCACCTTCCTCAACAAGGACAAGTCGCCGACCCGCCGGGTGGGCGGCATCGACAACCGCGGCTCACACTTCTACCTGGCGCTCTACTGGGCGCAGGAGCTGGCGAACCAGACCGACAATCCCGAGTTGGCCAAGACGTTTGCGCCATTGGCGGAGACGCTGGCGAGCCAGGAGGAGACCATCGTCGGCGAGCTGAACGGTGTCCAGGGCTCCCCCGCCGACATCGGTGGCTACTACCGGCCCGACGAGGCGAAGGCGTCCTCGGTGATGCGTCCGTCCGCGACACTGAACGAGGCGCTCGCCTCGCTCTGAGCCACACTCCCGAGGCGGGATCCCGGCCGGACGAGCCGGCCGGGATCGTCAGTAGGGCCCGAAGCTGACGGCGGTCAGCGGTTGCAGTGTCACCGGGTCGCGGCCAGCGACCGATCGCCCGTCGCTTCGGCCAGTTCGCCGAGATCCTCTTCCTCGACCTTCATGATCATCTCGCCGGCCTCCCGCTCGATGTCGTCGTTCTGCTCGATCCGCTGCACCCGCTGGAAGGTCGATGTGCCCCGGAACAGGTCGTGTCCGACCGAGGTGGCCTCGACCACCAGGCGTTCCTGGATCTCCCCGTTCTTGTCCGGAAAGGTCCAGTTGCGCAGCTTGCCTTGCACCAGCACGGCCTCGCCCTTCTTGATGCTGGCCGCGACATTCTCGGCCAGACCCCACTTGCAGCTCACCGTGATCCAGATCGTCTTGCCGTCCGCCCAGCCGCCGGGACGGTTGACCCGCGGCGTGCACGCGAGCCGGAAGGTCGCCTGTGTCGTGTTGAATTGACTGGGGCGGAACTCGACAGTGCTTCCGACAAGTCCGCTGATGGTCACCTGGGCATCCATTGCCATGGTCCTGCTCCTCGCGATGTCCGGCCGCGGTGTGCGGCCCCTCACTGGAACATTGGGTCTGGCTGGCCCCGGTGTTTCAGTTCGGTCGAAATCTGTGGACAGCGCTTCGAGGTCCTTGACGGCTGTGGACAACTTGTGACAGCCGGCGTCCGGGGCTATTCGCCCGGCGGCTTCCAATTCGGGTTGACCTCGGACAGCTGGGTCGAGGCCGGCCCGATCGGCGCCAGACCCGGAGCAGGCAGGCTGCCGCCCAGACCGGCGGGACCGGGATACTGCGGCGGCGCGTACGCCGGAGCCGTCCGGCGGCGCTTGAAGGCGTCGGTCACGTTGGAGTACGCCGCCCGCCGGGCCGGCTGGATCACGGCCGCGCCGCGTACGGAGCGGATGGTCGCCAGCAGCGCCTTCTCCCGCAACTGGCCGGCGTCGTCGACCACACCGCGGGCCATGGCGTCGCGCAGATAGGCCAACTCAGTCTCGGCCCGCTGGAAGCGGAAGGTCGCCACGATCGCGTCCGGACCGAGGAAGATCGACTGCCAGATCGCCCGCAGCCGGGTGCGCAGCCGAGACACCGGCCGGGCGTCACCTTCGGGCAGCCAGCCGACCCGCTCGTAGTCGGTGATCCGTTCGCGGATCAACCGGCCCTCACGGAACAACTGCCGGATGATGAAGGTGATCATCGCCACCACAGCGGGGATCGCCAGGAAGACGTACATCATCAGCAGCTGACTGCCGGTGACGAAGCTGGAGACCGTGTTGAAGGTCATGTGCAGGAAGGCCGCACAGCAGTAACCGGCCAACGGTGCGACGACCCGGACCACCTTGCTCTTGGAGCGCAATGCGATCGCCAGCCCGATGCCGGTCATCGAGGTGAAGAGCGGGTGGCCGAAGAAGGTCAGCACCCCGCGCAGGAAGAACAACTGGTGCAGCGCATCGACCGGGTTGCCGGCGCCGAAGGTGTTGGCGGCGTACCGGTAGGCGCGGCCGTAGTAGAGGATGTTCTCCACGAAGGCGAAGCCGGCGGCGGAGAGGCCGGCCAGCGCGATACCGGTCAGTCGGCTGACCCAGCGGTAGCGCATCAGGATCGCCATCCAGAACAGCACCGTCGCCTTGCAGGCCTCCTCGACGAAGGGAGCGACGTAGATCGCGGCCCGAGTACCGGTCGCGGGATCGCCGTCGCCGACGATCGACAGATGGCTGGCAGCCCAGGTGTTGACCTGGGCTGCGACGAAGGTGGCGATACAGGCGCCCCAGCCGAATGCCATGAACCAGATCGGCAGCCGCTGCGGCCGGAACCGGTCGACCCAAAGGAAGACCAGCGCCAGCGGAACGGCGGTGAAGGCGGCGAATTTGGCGGAGATCGGAACCGCCTCGTGGCCCAGGCCGATCAACTCCCCGCCCGGCACCTTCTTGTCGGGCACGACCTGGTTGTAGAGCATCGTCAGGAAGACGGCGTACGCGATCAGCATCACGATGCCGAGCCAGAACATCCGATTCGTCAGGATCCGCCGCGGCAACGGCACCGACTGGTCGGCCGCGGCCGGGATGCCGGTACGGGCCAGCCGGCGCCGATCGCGGGCCTGCGGGCTGTCATCCTTACCGCGCCCGAGCAGGGTGCCGAAGGTCCGCAGCCGGTCCGACGGCTTCTTCGGACCGTCGGGCGTTGGAGCTCCGGTGGGCTGTCCGCTGTTCTGGGCTACCGACACGGCGCCCAGCGTACCGAGTCATCGGTCCGGTCAACCTGTGAACTCCTCGGCCGGTGAGCTACTACAGTGTTGCCTTGCGCGGGGAGACGTACGCATCCCCTTGCCCCGGTGGCCAAACGGATAAGGCAGCGAGCTTCTACCTCGCCGATTGGGGGTTCGACTCCCTCCCGGGGCGCACCTGTGTAGCTGCGGAAGGTCGAATACGACGGGCGGCCGGGAGTCGCGGTCCGGCAGGTTCGGGCTCGGTCAACTGGTCGACGCCTCGCCTGGTAGACGACGGCCTACGCCGACCTTCGCGTCGATGGCCCCTCATTTCAATACCGAGCTGGTGAGTTTCGATGAGGACCGAAACCTCCACGTGTAGCGGAGCACCGACGTTACCGTCAGAGCTCTGCCAAGCGGTGCTGGCCTGCAGACACTTCCCAGACCACAGCCGAGAACGCGCGAGACAGACCGAACCTGACTCGGGCGTGTTGGGCCCGCAAGCCGATCGCGTCCCGGAAAGGACAAGCCATGTCAGCAACGCAGGAAGTGCCGCTGTATCTGCGACGGGACGGAATCGGTCCTGCCCCCGAACTCGCAACGGCCCGCGACGAACAGGGCGTGGTCCGGATCGGACTTCCCGGCATCGAGCACGGCTTCCTGGTGTGCCGGTACGAAGACGTCCGGCAGATCTTCGGCGACCCGGCCGGATTCAGCAGCGGCGGGATCGGCCCAGCAGGACCACCCGGACCGGGCCAGTTCATCGGCTTCGATCCGCCCGACCACACCCGGATCCGTCGGATACTCACCCCAGAATTCACGATGCGCCGGATGCGCGCCCCTCCAACCACGCATCACAGAGATCGTCGACGCTGCTCTGGACGATCTCGAGAACGCCGGCAGCCCGGCCGACCTGGTGGCGCTGTTCGCGCTGCCGGTCCCATCCCTGGCGATCTGCGAACTGCTCGGCGTCCCCTACGCCGATCGCACCGGCTTCCACCACCGATCCGTCCGACTCCTGGACGCCTCCGCGCCACCCGAGGATCGAGTGGCGGCACAGGCCGAGGGCCAGCAGTACATGGCCGGACTGGTATCCCGCGCCCGCTCGGCCCCCGGCGAGGACCTGATCGGAATGCTGGTCCGTGACCACGGCGACGACCTCGCCGACGACGAACTGATCGGCATCGCCGAACTGCTCCTGCTGGCCGGCCACGAGACCACCTCCAACATGCTCGGACTCGGCACGTACGCCCTGCTCGAGCACCCGGACCAGCTCGCCCTGCTCACCGACGACGCGGGGACGATCAAACAGGAGATGATCGAGCCGGCCATCGAGGAACTGCTGCGCTGGTTGTCAATCGTCCCATCGGTACAACCGCGGATCGCCACCGTTGACACGCAGATCGCCGACGTCACGATTCCGGCGGGCTCGACCGTGCTGCTGTCGCTGCCCGCAGCCGACCACGACCCCGCCCTGATCGACCACCCGGGAACTCTCGACATCACCCGGACCGCGAGCCCGCACATCGCCTTCGGCCACGGGATCCACCACTGCATCGGCGCCCCGCTGGCCCGGATGGAGATGCGCATCGCTTTCCCCGCCCTCCTCGAACGCTTCCCCGGCCTGGCACTGGCCGACCCGACCAGTGAGCCGGACTTCAATGTCTTCAACGCCGTCTACGGGCTACGATCCCTGCTGGTCAGCTGGTGACATGCGGGCCAGCCGAGCAGATCACGTCATGAAGAGCGGCTGGCCGTCTTGACGCAGAGTGCGCCTGACGTTCGCTTGACGTGCACGTGATGCGGCGTGCAGTCGACTCCAACCGCCTAGATGCGGGGTGTTCTCCAGCCATCGGCCAATCGACGGCCGGTCTCGGTGATGGAGTGGGTGACGTGTTGGCCGTGACGACGCGTGACCAGCAGACCTGCCGCCCGGAGCACAGCTGCGTGCTCACTTGCTGACGGGATCGAGCAATGCGCGGCCGCCGCCAACTGGGTGGTCGAGAGCCCACATCCACGGCTGAGGCTCAAGAACACGTGCGCCCGTGTCACCCCGAGCAGTTTCTCCAGCGCCCGCTGATTGTCGGTCGGGTCCCCGGGTGGGCCGGCCATCGTCCTGACCGCCTGCCCGATGGGATAGACGATGACCAGTGGATCAATGCCGTTGAACTTGGAACTGAAGGTGTTCGTCCACACCGGGGATGGGACCAGAACGATTCCGCGGCCTGGGAGTTCCAGGTCGACCGACTCGAGAAATCTCGGGCTGAACAGTGTCAGAGTCCGCCCGTCGAACCTGATTCGCGGGTGGAGGGTCTGCAGGACTCGTCGGACACCCTGATCAGCGAGTTGTTGTCCGCGGCGGGCGACCTCGGCAGCCATCCCGTTGCGGCTGGCACTCCAGGTGTCAGCGAATGTGTCCCTGTGAGCGCGCCACAAGCCGTCCACTATCTGGGTCCGAAGCGAGCCGGCGGACGCCGCTGGATGGGGTGCCCGCTTGAGTCGGTCAAAGCTTGCCTCGAGCGACTCGCTCCTGGTTGCGGCGACTCGTTCGAGCTCATCGCCGAAGTCGGCATCAGAGGTTGCCGGCGTAGGGGTCACCCAATCAGGAAGCACGCCCGGCACGGACTGCACCGCGATCAGCGCGGAGTGGTCGGCGCGGAACCGCCGTACCCGGGCACGATGCTCCATGATCAGGAATCGAGGCTCAGCCCGGCTCGGTGCCAGAGTCACCAAGGGAACCGTTTGCTGGATCGGCGACACCGCGAACATCACAGACGCGAGGTCCTCGTCCTTAAGACGTAGGCGTAGCGGCATTGTTCTTCAACCACCAAGGCGAGTAAGCGGCAGCAGCCAGTCATCGATCGCCACCGCAGTGCCGATCATCAGCGGAACGCCCGTGATCGCGACGGCTTCTTGACCGGCTTGGGGAACGCAGCACGCACCTGCGGTTGGCTCATCAAGATCGCGATGGTGAGTACGAGCGCGCCGCAGACTACCTGCTCGATCTTCATCCAGGTCGGATATTCCCCGGGTGCGATGATGATGATCAACACTCCGCACGGGATGATGAAGGACAGCAGCCGAAGCCGCCGATACGCGGTGGTCCGGCCCTTCTCGGCGAACCTGCACAAGACGTAGAGCAGGATCGATGAGGCCAGGACGGCTCCGCCGCGAATCCAGACGACCCCGTTGACCAGCCCGCTGTTGTGACGCTCGACGACCGCGAAGACCAGTGCTGCGGCGCTGATGGCGATGTAGCCGACCAGTAGGCCGGCAGCGACCCGGAAGACACCGCGCAGCTCCGAGCGCTGCCCACTGGTGTTGGTCATGGTGTTGATGGCGGTGTTGCTCATGGTGGGGTTCTCCCTTGGTTCTGTTCGTTGCTCCGGGCCACGAGGGCCGTGGTGAAGAGTTGTGCAAGCTGGTCGGCGAGTGCGGTCAGGTCGAGTTGCGGATCGAGGCTGTAGCGGATGGCCGCCCCGTCGATGGCACTGCGGATCGCCATCGCCGCCACGGCCTCGTCGACGGCGCGGAGCTCTCCGCTGTCGCGTCCGGCGCGCAGCAGGGCACGGACGGGGGCCTCTGCCTGTTCGTGAGTGACCCGGCTGTCCTCCGGCGTCGCCACCGACAACACTTTGACGGCCGCGATCAGGTAGGTCGGCCGGCTGGCCAGGAAGCCGAGGTTCGAGCGGATGTAGGCGTCCAGCTGGGCGAGCGCCCCGCTGGCCGCAGCGATCCGGGGCTGCATGAAACCGACGGCCTGGCTGACGATCTGTTCGACGACCGCGTACAGCAGTTCGTCCTTGGAATCGAAGTGGTACGAGATCAACCGGGTACTCGAGATGCCGGCGTGCTGCCGGATCTTCTCGAACGACGCCCCTGCCACGCCTTCGCGCGCCACCACCTCGATCGCCGCATCAATGATCTGCTGGCGACGACTTGCCCGGCTCGGCGTCTGCCTGTTCTGCTTGGTTACCTGCACAGGTAAATTGTTACTTCGTCCGGTAACGACGGCAAGGGGCCGGCGCGCTGCCTCAGGGGCACTTCAGGGCGATCCCCAGACGGCCAGGCGCCCGGTGATCAAACGCAAAGGTCCGCTGGGTGGACGCATCGGGTCGGTCACTCACCGCTGTTCCAAAGATTGCTAGACGGTCCGGCGACCCCGGCGAGCGCCCCGACCAGTGCCGCAACGACGCACGCGATCAGAGCGGCGCGGAACCCTTGTGCTGCGGCCGTCGACGTTGTGAAGTCGCCCGTCGCGGAGAAGATCGCTGTCATGATCGCGATGCCGAGGACGCCGCCGGTCTGGCGCACGGTGTTGTTGGCGCCGGAGGCGGGGCCGATCTTTTCCAGATCGACACCTGCGACCACAGCCGCTGACACTGCGGGGAAGACTGCCGAGTTTCCGATGCCCATGATCACCAACGCGGGAACAAGATCACGGTAGGAGGTTCCCGGATGAGATGCCCAGGCCAACCAGCCCGCTCCGGCTCCCGCGAGGACCAACCCGCCGATGATCACGGTACGCGTCCCGATGTGGTCAGCCAGTCGCCCGGCCAGCGGAGCGATGAACATCATCGATCCGGTCCACGGCAGCAGTTCCAGACCTGCAATGAAGCTGTCGATGCGTAACGTCGCTTGCAAGTACTGGGCCATCAGCGCGACCGCGCCGAGCACCAGCACCGAGTGACAGAGGGTGACCAGGTTGGTGCTGGCGAATCGGATGGATCCGAACAGTCCGATCTCGATCATCGGATGCGTGGTCGACGCTTCCCAGACCACGAAGGAGATCATCAGCACCAGACCGATACTGATACCGATCAGGACGTCGGGACTGGACAGGCCGCGGTCCGGTATGCGGCTCAATCCCCAGGCCAAACAGATCAGGCCGGCCGTGACCAGAGCCATGCCGGCGCCGTCGATCTTGCTGGTCGGTCCACGACTCTCCGGGACCGCGCGGCGGATCAAGATCATGAGCACGATCCCGACCGGGACGTTGACCCAGAAGATCCAGCGCCAGCCCAACTCGGCGGCAAGTCCGCCGCCGATCAGTGGCCCGGCGAAGGTCGCCAACCCGCTGATCCCGGCAACGATGCCCAACGCCCGTCCCTGCCGCTCCGGTGGGAAGGCGACGCTGATCAACGGCAGCGACAACGGCAGCACCAGCGCCGCCCCGACCCCCTGGAGCGCACGCGAGCTGATCAGCAGACCGAGTCCGGGCGACAAACCGCAGCCTGCTGATCCGATCGTGAACAACGCGATGCCGATGATCAACATCCGTCGACGCCCGAACCGGTCCCCGAGCGACGCTCCGGCCATCAGGCAACCGGCCAAGCAGACGGTATAGACGGTCAGCGTCCATTGCAGGTCGACCGGACGGGCCGCGAGATCATGCCGGATGGCACCGAATGCGGTCGTCACCACCAACACATCGAGGGAGACCATGAATTCGGCCACGGCGACCAGGGCGAGAGTGCTGACACGCTGACGGTTCGCGTCGGCCGTGTCCGGGTGAGTGACGGACATAGTATGATATTAAGACTTTTTAGTATGAATTAGCAATCATGAGGAGGGCAATGCCGGTCAAACGTGCCTATCGGCAGATCTGCGGCGTCGCCCGCGCTCTCGATCTCGTCGGCGAACGGTGGTCGCTGCTTGTGGTCAGGGAGCTTCTGCTCGGGCCCAAGCGATTCACCGATCTGCGCGACGGCCTCCCCGGTGCCAGCCCCAACGCCCTCACCGAGCGGTTGACCGAACTGACGGCGGCCGGCATCCTGCGTCGCCGCCGGCTGCCACCGCCGTCGGCCTCCTGGGTCTATGAACTGACCGATTGGGGCCGCGAACTCGAGCCCATCGTCCTGGCGCTCGGCACGTGGGCCCTCTACACGCCTCCCACCGCGGAGCAGACATTCGTCAGCCTTGACTCATTGATGTTGACCATCCGGACCTACTACCGGCCATCGACGAACATCTCGGTCGAGCCGCTGACCATCGGCGTCCGGATCGAGGATCGGAACCAGGAATTCGGCATCTGGCTCGACGCCGACGGGACGGTCCGGGTCGAGCACGCCCCGCCCGAACGCCCCGACACGGTCATCACCGCGACCGCCGACGATCTGCTGCATGCTCTGGGCAAACCCAGGGAGCAATTGTCCCAAGGCGCCGCCAAGATCACCATCATCGGCAACGAGGCCGGTACTTGTGACCTGCTCAGCAGGGTCGTTGCCCCGCGGCCCGACGAGATTCAGGAGGAGTGACGCGCTCCGGGGAGAGGTGTCTGCGGACCGGTCGGCAGTGGCCGGAGTTTGAAGATCAAGATGCCGAGATACTTGTCCATCCACGCCTGCTTGTGCGGGTAACGGCGGCGGTCATCCTCCGACAGTTGCGGCTCCGCTGCGGTCTCGATCCACAGCCCAGCTGCGCTGAAGACGTTGAGCAGATCGGAGATCGTGTACGGGCGCTTCGTCAATGCCACCTCGTCATTCCAGCCGCTGCGGTAGGTGTATCCGGCAGTGGAGAAGTATTCCTCCCCCAGCATGGTGCCGTTCTGCTCGGTGCGCTCGAGGGCGTACCGGATCGGCTGGGTCCTGGTGAGCAGGATGAAGCCGTCGTCAGTCAGCAGCTCCCGCGCGGCCTTCAGAGTGCGGACCGGCTCGCGGGCGTATCCGAAAGACTGCAGAAACAGGATCCGATCGAATTGTCGTCCCGCAAGTCCGGGCACGGAATCGAGGTCGGAGAGGTCAGCCTGGATGAGTTCCAGGCCGGGCGGCCGATCGGCGAGGAAGTTGCCGCTGATGTCGATGCCGACGGCTCCGGTCGCACCTTCGCGAACCAGTTCGGCGAGCTTGCCACCATTGCCGCACCCGACATCGAGCACCGAACGGCCCGCGACATCGCCAAAGAGCTCCCGCTGCGCAGGCCACTCGACCAGACGGTCGAGTGAGTCCTCTCTGGCGCGGGACTGCTCATAGCCTGGAGCGAGTTCTGCCCAGCCCTGGCTGGAATCTCCGCCACCGGAGCCGTGAGAACCGACCGTCTGCCGGGAGTTGTCTGGCATCACCACGGTCCGAACATAGCGGCGTACTTGATGATCTCGTCCACGACCTGCTCCACCGGTCGGCCCGTGTTGATCATGATGCCGGCCGAGGGGATGCTGTCCGACGTCCCGTACAGCTGGGTGACGAAGTCCCGCTCGGACTGCTTCCCGCCGAATTCGTCCTCAGGTCTCCTTTCCAGACGATGGAGCAACGTTTCAAGATCAACCTCGAGAATGAACACGCCGTCGAAGAGATCGATGATCTTCGAGACGTTTCTCGAACCGCCACAGAAGAAGGTCATCGGCTGATCGTGATCGGCGATCAAGGATCTCACCTGATCGAGGTTCCAGATCCACCGCTTGTCCAGCCATGCAAGGCATTCTGTGCAGTCGCAGTTGCGTGGGTGCCTGCTACCGTTCGGAATCTCGCTCGTCACCGGGTCGGGTTCACCGGTCTCCGGATCACCCTGATAGGCCAACACCCGATCACCGTGAATGGCCTGGTAACCGCGCCGAAGCAGCTCGTCGCACACCGTGGTCTTGCCACTCCCTGAGCGGCCTTCGACCAGAAAGTTCCTGACACCCATCGCCGGAGCGTATCGAGCAAGATCGCCTCACTGCGAGCGACTTTCACCCGCGAGAACCACGATGCACCGACAACAGTCCGGGACACGCTTTACACGAACACTGTGGCCTGTCTGGCATCGGCGTGCCCGGTGCGCTCGACGTGTTTCGCAAGCGCCGGCTTCATCGCAACCTGGACGGTCGGGGCCTTGCCGGATCTGAGCCCTGGGACCCGTACGTCCCATGCCACTCCGTCCGGCGCGACGCTCACTCTGATCACGTAGCTGCGAACGGGCGGCATCGTCTCACCTGCTCCTCGGATACTGCGGAACAAGACCTCCTTTCCCTTGGCGCTCGCGGATTTCGTGCTGCCCGTGGGTCTCGTGCTCTGGTCGGGTTACCAGTCCAGGGCGCTCGGTCGGGCGTCCGGTTCGTCGGCAGCCTGCGCGAATGCCTGAAGTGCTGCGATCAACGCGCTGCGATGCCGCGCGGGCATCGCGGTGACGATCCGGTTGATCTCATCCCGCCGCCGGCGGGTCACGGTGTCGACGATCTCCCGGCCGGCCGCGGTGAGTGCCGGCACGATCTCCCGCCGATCATCGGGATTGTCGTGACGGGTGACCAACTCGGCCTTCAACAGCCGGTTGATCATGCGCATCGCCGTGGAGGCGTTGACACCGAGCTGGTCGGCAAGCTGGTTCAAGCTCAGATTGGGCTGGTTGCCGAGCACCACCAGCGTGCGGAACTGGGTGATGGTCACTGATTCGTTGTGCTCCGCCAAGGACCGGGCCGCGACCGCGACGAGCACCCGCGAAGCAGTCAGCAGTGCCGTCACGAATTCGTCGGTGTCCTCGGCAGCGGCCGGGCCGCCGTCGTTGCTTGCTTCCACGAGCCCCCATTGTGCCCGCGACCTCGTCGCTGGCCACTACGGCGACATCGCCGTCGTCACCACGGGCGTCATCACGGGCGTCATCACGGGCGTCACCACTGTCGCCAGGCAGCCGCTCGCCCCGGGCCCAATTTCGTGGCACAGTGCAATCATTGCATAATACAATAGTGTCACGACCTGAGATCGGCAATCCGCAGGTTCCGGAGCTGAGCACCGGATCGGCCACCGACGTGCCGATTCCACACGGCCGGGCCGGAGCGCTGAACTGGGTCCGCTCATCCAATCCGGGCCTGCTCCTGATGGCCCTGGTTGTCGGAGCCGGTGCGGGATGCGGCGCGATAGGTTTCCGCTGGTTGATCAAGACGTTCACGTTGATCTTCTCCGGACATGCCGACTACTCGGCCACACCGGGCGCGCCGCACCCGCTGCTCCCCCACCTCGGCCGCTGGTTTCTGCTGGTAGCACCGATCGCCGCCGGCCTGATCTACGGCCCGCTGGTGCAGCGCTTCGCCCGGGAGGCCCGCGGTCACGGCGTACCGGAGGTGATGTTCGCAGTCGCCCGGCGGGGCGGCCGGATCGCGCCCCAGGTCGCCCTGGTCAAGGCGTTGGCCTCGGCGCTGTGTATCGGCGGCGGAGGTTCGGTTGGACGGGAAGGGCCGATCGTCCAGATCGGCTCTGCGCTCGGCTCGACCCTCGGCCGTACGCTCCGGGTCACGGAGACGCGGATGCGCGTCTTGGTCGCCTGCGGTGCGGCCGGCGGCATCGCCGCGACATTCAACGCACCGTTGGCCGGCGTCTTCTTCGCGATGGAACTGATCCTGCGCGACTTCACCGCGGCCGCCTTCGGCATGGTGGTCGCATCCTCGGTCACCGCCAGCGTGATCGGCAGGGCGGCTCTCGGCAACACCCCGTTCCTGACCTTGCCGGCCTTCAGCGTCGGACATCTGGTCCAATATCCGCTCTTCGCCGGGCTCGGCCTGCTCGTCGGCGCCGCCGGTGTCGGCTTCAGCCGGGTTCTGTACGCGATCGAGGACGGCTGCGACCTGGTCTGGCGCAAACTGCGCGGTCCCGAGTGGGCCCGGCCGGCTGTCGGTGGCCTCGCCCTCGGCGGTCTGCTGCTCATCCTGCCGCAGATGTACGGCGTCGGCTACCCCGTGCTCGGCGCCGGGATCGCCGGTGAGTACGGGATCATCATGTTGTTGATCTTGATGATCGGGAAGATGGTCGCCACCAGTCTGACCATCGGTATCGGCGGCTCGGGCGGCGTCTTCGCGCCAAGCCTATTCGTCGGCGCGATGCTCGGCTCGGCATACGGCGAGGTCGCCCACCATCTGCTGCCCGGACTGGCCGGCCCGGCCGGAGCGTACGGGCTGATCGGCATGGGCGCTGTCTTCGCCGGCGCCGCCCGGGCACCGATCACCGCCGTGGTGATCATGTTCGAGCTGACCGGGGAGTATTCGATCATCCTGCCGCTGATGGCGGCGATCATCCTGGGCACCGGGCTGAGCCATCTGCTGTCCCACGACACGATCTACACCCGCAAGCTGCTGCGCCGCGGGGTCGACATCGACGAACCCGCGATCTCTGCGATGGCGAGGATCGAGGTCGGTCAGGTGATGGAACCCGTCGGGGCGTTGCTGGACAACCGGACACTGTTGATCAAGGCCATCGCCCCGGTGACGGCATCGCCGCACGGGCAGCTCGGGGTGATCGACGAGAACGGTTATCTGGGAGTCGTCACGGCCCGAGCCCTGGCCGACGCACTCGCCGACGGCCGGCACGATGATCACCGGATCGAGTCGATCATCGAGTCCCCCGACACGATCAAGATCACCGATCCGCTGCAGGCCGCCCTGGCCGCCTTGGAGACTGCGTACGCCTCGGTCCCAGTGCTGGACGAGGACGGGTCACACCTGGTCGGCTGGCTGACCCACCAGCGCGTGCTGGCAGCCGAACGCGAGACCGGGGCCATGCCGGAACCGCTGGTCCGAGGACGTCGAGCAGCCCGCGCGACGCCCTCGATTACCGCAGCGACCCGACCCCGGCGAGGATGATGTCGATGCCCGCGAGGAACTCCTTGCGGTCGTCATGCGCCCGCAGCTGCCCGGCCACGCGGCCGACGAACGGGTGCTCGACCGCGTCGAGACTCTCCCAGGTGGTGGCGACGGCGTCCAGGAACGATGCGCGATCCGTGCCCGCTGCCAGGGAGTGGGTGTTCAGGGCGTTCTGGCTGCCCACGCCGACGACGTAGCTGACCAGCGTCGACACGGCGGTGAACAGCCGATCTTCGCGGACACCGAGCTCGGCGACCGGCCGGCCGATCTGCTCCCACAGTTCTGCCATCGCCGGCTGCCACGGCACCGCGAACAGTTGCGAGCTCAACCAGGGATGGGCGTCGATGGCATCGAAGACGGCCAACGCGACGGCATGGATGGCCGGACGCGGCGGCAGCCCACGCCCGGGCGCCTCGAGCACCGGCGTGAGCGCGGTCGTGGTGGCTGTGACCAGGAGTTTGTCCTTGTTGATGATGTGCCGCTGGATCGCGCCGTGCCCGGTCTTCAACTTGACCGCGAGCGTCCGAAACGTGAGCCCGTTCAGGCCTTCGGCATCGAGTACGTCGATCGCCGCCCGGACGATGCGTTCGCTGGTGAGTCCGGCTGATCGGATGTCGGCGGCACGGCTCGTTGTGACCATGCCCCCATCTTGACAGGTGGGTACGCCGTACCACAGTTGCGGGTACACCGTACCCAACCTTCGATCTGGGAGCAGCAACAGCGATGGCCAGACCAATGACGATCATCGGAGCCGGCCTCGGCGGCCTGACACTCGCGCGCGTGCTCCACCTGCACGGGATCCCGGCGACCGTCTACGAGGCGGATGCCTCGGCGGGGGCGCGTACCCAAGGTGGACAGCTCGACATCCACGAGCACACCGGTCAGCGGGCGCTCGAGGCCGCCGGGCTGACCGCGGAGTTCCGGGCGATCATCCACGCGGGCGCCGAAGCGACCCGGGTCCTTGACCCGCGGGGCGTGCTGCTCTTCGACGAACCCGACGACGGCACCGGTGGCCGGCCGGAGGCGCTCCGCGGCGATCTTCGCCGGCTTCTCCTGGAATCGCTCCCCGAGGGGACGGTCCAGTGGGGGCGCAAGCTCACCGGCGTGGCTGCGCTGGGCGACGGCCGCCACGGGCTGAGCTTCGCGGACGGCTCGACCGTGACCGCAGAGATGCTGGTCGGCGCCGATGGCGCCTGGTCGAAGGTCCGCCCGGTCCTCTCGTCCGCGAACCCGGTCTATTCGGACATGACTTTCGTCGAGACCTACCTCTACGACGTCGACGAACGCCATCCGGCAACCGCCGCCGCTGTGGGCGCCGGGGTGATGTACGCGCTGAGGCCCGGCAGAGGGATCACCGCACACCGCGAAGCGAGCGGAGTGATCCATACCTACGTCGAACTCGCCCGGTCGGAGGAGTGGTTCGCCGGCATCGACTTCGGTGATGCCGCTGCCGCGACCGCGCGGATCGCCGCGGAATTCGAGGGCTGGGCGCCTGAGCTGCTGGCCCTGATCACCGACGGCGAGCGGCCGCCGGTCGCCCGGATGATCCACGCGCTGCCGGATGATCACCGCTGGAGCCGCGTTCCCGGCGTCACGCTGATCGGGGATGCCGCGCATCTGATGCCGCCCTCGGGCGAGGGTGCGAACCTGGCCATGCTCGACGGCGCCGAGCTCGCGCTGGCGTTGGCCGCCCACCCGGATGACCAGGAGGCGGCCCTAGCCGGTTTCGAGGAGACGATGTTCGCCCGCAGCCGCGACGAAGCCACCGAGGCTCAGGTGATCCAGGAGTTGTGCCTGGGCGAGCGGGCGCCGTACGCGTTCATCGGGTTCATCGGCGGCCACGGCCTGGACTGGGTTCCGGCCTGGGGACAGGCGGTGTCCGACTACCGCGGCGAGGACGACGAACCGGACTTCGACGACATCACCGTACGGATGAGCGTGCCGGCCGGAGTCGGCGGCAGCCAGATCCGAGTGGAGCTCAGCAACCGCTTCGCCGACGGCCCTGTCCGCATCGGGCATGCCGCGATCGGCGTCGGGAGCCGGTTCGTCGGAGCCACCTTCAACGGACAACCGTCCGTGGAGATCCCGGTCGGTGCCTCGCGGTGGACCGATCCGATCGAGCTGAATGTGGCCAAGGGCGACGACATCCTCGTCGACGTCTACCTGCCCGGTCCCACCCCGTACGCGACCGCAGCGGGCTTCCGCTTCGACCGCTCGCTCCCCGGGGACTTCGTCGAATCCCTCCCGTTCCCGCTCGAGGGTTCGGCACCGGCGGCCGTCGACGAGTCCCGCGAGTTCCCGGCGCCCAACACGGGCACGGCCCCGGATGCGGATGCCGAGCCCGATGGGACCGGCTGGTCGCTGCCCGCCGGTGGCCCGTTCCTGCGCACGGTTGAGGTCGCAGGGACCGAGCCGAAGGCGGTCGTCGTGGCGTTCGGCGGTTCCAGCACCGCCATGGGATGGCCGCAGTACACCGCCGACCTGCTTCCCGAGGATGCCGCGATCGCCGTCGTCAACCGCGGCATCTCCGGAAACCGTGTCCGGCTCGACGCGCCACCACAGACCCCCTCCTGGGGACAGGCAGGACTGACCCGCTTCGACGACGACGTGCTCGGAACCGCCGGCGCCACCCACCTCGTCATCGCCTACAACAGCAACGACTGGGGACTGCCCGGCCGCGTCACCGCCATCGAGGAGATGCCCACTCTCGCGCAACTCGTCGCCGGCTATCAGGAACTCATCGATCGTGCCGAGGCGGCTGGAATCACAGTGGTTCTCGCGACGATCACCCCGCTCGCACCCGAGCTCCGCGTCGACGCACACCGCGAAGAACTCCGCCAGGACCTGAACACCTGGATCCGTACGTCCGGCCACGAGTACGTCGACTTCGACGCCGCGATCCGGTCCGACGCCGACCCGTCGCGCCTCGAGCCCCGCTACGCGGCACCGGACCACACCCACCCCAGCATCGACGGGTCCAAGCGCCTCGCCCGGGCTATGGTCGACACCCTCGACCGACTCCAGCTGCTGCCTGTGAGGTAGCAGACGGATTGACCCGTTGCATCTCTCGACAGGGCACGCCAACCCTGGTTGGATCGTTTCATTGCCATTCAAGGGAGAACGGTCATGTCCATCGAGGAGTTGGTCCGGCGGATCGCCGAGCCCGGCATCGAATTCCGGCCGGAGTTGCGCTGGTGGCTGGCCGAGGGCCTGCACACCGACGAGACCCTGCGGCACGAGATCGGCGAGGCGCACCGGCTCGGTTTCGGCGGGATGGAATTCCTCGCCATGGACGAGGCCGCGGTCGACCACAGCAGATACGGCTGGGGCGCCGAGGAGTGGGTGCACGACTCGCAGATCGTGGTCGAGGAGACAACCCGGCGCGGGATGTCGGTCAGCTTCACCTCCGGCACCAACTGGTCCAATGCCAACCTGCCGACCATCGACCCAGACCATGCCGCAGCGGCCAAGGAACTCGACGTCACGATCGAGGACGTGGCCGCCGGGACATCCCGGTCCGGGCCGCTGCCCCGGATCGACCTCGACGCTCCCCTGCCGGAGTCGATCATCCCCGGCCACCGCGGGGTGATCCGCGATCAGGTCCTGATTGCCGTGGTCGCTGCACGGGTGATCGCTGAGACCGACCCGGCCGCGACCCTTGACGTCGAGTCGGTCCTTGACCTGTCGGACCGGGTCGAGGGCGACGAGCTGGAATGGGCAGCACCCGCTGAAGGCCGGTGGCGACTGTTCAACTTCTGGATGCACGGCACCGGGCAGACCGCATCGCCGTCGGCGTCGATCAACTACACGGTCAACTATCTCGACCGGGCGGGTGTTGACGCCGTGATCGACTACTGGGACTCCGTTGTCCTGACTCCTGAGCTTCGCGCCGAGATCGCGAAGAATCCACGGACCCAGATGTACATGGACTCTCTCGAGCTGTCGACCTACGGAGCCGGCGGCATGTTCTGGGGGCCATCAGTGGCCTCTGAGTTTCGGTCCCGCCGCGGCTACGAGATCACGCCCTGGCTGCCCTTCCTGACCCGGTCCGCCTGGATGGCCGCAGCGACGACCTATCACAACGAACCGGCCGACGATCACAAGATCACCGTCGACAAGGTCCGGTACGACTATGTCAGGACCCTGACCGACCTCTACATCGAGAACATGCTGCGGCCGTTCGCGGAATTCCTGCACACGCAGGGAATCAGCTTGCGCTCGGAGATCAGCTACGGATTGCCGTTCGAGCTGACCCGACCCGGCCCGGAGGTCGACGGGATCGAGACCGAGTCTCTGGAGTTCGGTTCCCAGATCGACGCCTACCGGCTGCTCGGCGGCCCCGCACATCTCTTCGGCAAGCAGTATTCGTCCGAGACCGGTGCCACCACCCGCAACCACATGCTCGAACACCGCTTCTACGACCAGATCATCGCCACCCAGTTGGCGGCCGGGATCACCAAGACCGTGTTGCACGGCTGGTCCTCACCGGCCGGCGCGGAGGACACAACCGAGTGGCCAGGTCATGAGGGCATGCTGCCGATGTTCTCCGAGCGCTTCGACACCCGGCAGCCGGCGGCGGAGTTCTATCCGCTGTGGACCGCCGCGCTCGGGCGCTGCCAATACCTGCTCCGGCAGGGCCTGCCACGAATCGATGTCGGCATCCTGCGTACGGATCACTTCACCGACAACGTCTCCGGGGTCGGTGAGGTGGATCTCGACGGACGGCGGGTCCCCGACGAGGAGTCGTACGCGACCCGCGGCATGCGCAACCGGGACAACCGCTGGTGGTCCGACCTCGGCATGCAGGACGCCGGATGGACGTACGAATTCTTCGACGGATCGCTGCTGCTGCGCGGCGACGTCTCGTACGCCGACGGTCTCGTCCAACCGGACGGCCCCGGATATCAGGCCCTAATCATCTACCAGAGCGAACTCGACGCCGATGTCGCCGCGCACCTGCTCGGTTGGGCCCGGGAGGGACTCAGGCTCCTTCTGGTGCACGGAACTCGGGAGGCACGACTGGCGATGATGGGCCACTACATCAGCCACGAACGGGCGGCCGTCCGCACACCGGGACTCGATCATCGTGACAACGAGTTGACCACGATCATCGCCGAGCTGCTGCAGTTGCCGACCGTGGTCGAGATCGACGATCCCGTCGGCACGGTGTCCGCGCTCCGCAGTCTCGGCGTGCAGGGTCGGGCCGAATTCGTACGGGACAATCCGAGCATCCTCACCCATCTGCGGGCGGACGACGACCTACTGCACCTGTACGCGTACCACTTCCTTTACCAGACGGGCGATCCGACCGAGGTCGAGATCCGGCTGCCGGGTCTCGGCACCGCGTCCGCGATCGATGCCTGGACCGGGACCGTTCATGATCGCGATGGAGTGCGGTACGAGGACGATCACACGATCGTCCGGCTCCGACTCTCCCCCGGCGAGACCGCATTGATCACGGTCGATCGCTCGACCGGCGCCGGCCCGGAGACCGAGCCCGAGGCGTACGAACAAGTCGCCGAGATCGCGGACTGGGACCTGACTGTGGAGAGCTGGGATGCCGGAGAGCCGCAGCTGATCACCGAGGATCGCGGGCTGGGCTATGTCAGCCGCGAGGTACGCCCGACCACCGCGATCACGAAGATCAACGCTGGTGTCGGTCCGCTGCGGCCCTGGCAGCAGATCGACGTGGTCGGGGCGGAGGTGTCCGGAGTCGGCGACTACCAGGCCACCGTGCGGCTCGATGATCTTGGCAGCGGAAGATTGCTTCTTGATCTTGGTTCGACCGCCGGCGGTCTCGGCTCAGTGACGGTCAACGACGGGGCGGTGCGTGGGTTCGACACCTCGCGGCCGGTGGTCGACATCACCGATGATCTCCGCCCCGGCGAGAACACGATCCGCGTCAGAGTGTCGTCGTCACTGAACAACCGGCTGCTGGCTCGCGGCTACTACGAGCAGATCCCGGACATCGTGCTGATGTTCGTCGGACGTGAGGGATTCCAGCAGACCCATCCGCGGGACTACGGCCTGCTCGGACCCGTACGACTGCTGCGTCGAACACGCCGAGGTCTAGACTCGCGGGCGTGACTGAGCAGCTACTGGTCTGGATCGACTGCGAGATGACCGGGCTCGACCTTGCCAACGACGCCTTGATCGAGGTAGCAGCGCTGGTGACGGATTCCGAGCTCGAAGTGCTCGGCGACGGTGTGGACGTCATCATCAAGCCGAGCCAAGAGGCGCTGGACCAGATGGGCGACTTCGTCCGTAACATGCACGAGCACTCGGGGCTGCTCACCGAGCTGGACGCGGGTCTGGAGATGCGCGAGGCCGAGGAGAAGGTGATGGCCTACATCACCCAGTTCGTGCCCGAGCCGCGCAAGGCGCCGCTGGCCGGCAACACGATCGGTACGGACCGTTCGTTCCTGGCCCGCGACATGCCGGCGCTGGAATCGCACGTGCACTACCGCAACGTGGACGTCTCCTCGATCAAAGAACTCGCCCGCCGCTGGTATCCGCGGGTCTACTACCAGTCGCCGGCCAAGAGCGGCAACCACCGCGCGCTGGCCGACATCCAGGAGTCCATCGAGGAGCTGCGCTACTACCGCGAGGCACTCTTCGTACCCCAGCCCGGACCGGACAGCGCCACCGCGAAGGCGATCGCACTGCACCATCAGGGCGTGCTGACCGGCGAGCGACCGGCCGCCCCCGAACCCTCTCCTGCGACGGACGCGAAGCCCTCCGAACCGACGCCGGCCTGACCGGTCGGAGCGCCGGAACCGATTTCGGTCCGGACGACCGGTGACGCTAAGATTCACTGGCTGCCGACCGATGGCGTACGCCTCTGGTCGGGCGATGGTGGATGTAGCTCAGTTGGTAGAGCTCCTGGTTGTGGTCCAGGTGGTCGCGAGTTCGAGTCTCGTCATCCACCCCATCTCTTTCCCTCGGGCTCGGTGATCACCAGCCGAGCTCGTGCAGCCGCGCGTCGTCGATGCCGAAGTGATGACCGACTTCGTGCACCACCGTCCGCCGCACCTGATCCACGACCTCCTCCTCGGTGTGACAGATCGCGCAGATCGCGCGCCGATAGATCGTGATGTGGTCGGGCAGGACCGCCGAGTAGCTCGTGGTCCGCTCGGTCAGCGGAATGCCTTGGTAGAGCCCGAGCAGACCCCTCGGACCGCGGTCGTGCTCGACGGTGACGGCGACGTTGCTCATCAGCTCGGCGAGTTCGTGAGGCAGTCCGTCGAGCGCCTCAGCCACCATCTCCTCGAATCGCGAGGGCTCGACTTCGACCACGTACCGATTGTCCCCCGAGCCGGGATGAGAGGATTCAGCCGTGGACTTGAGGATCTTCATCGAACCGCAGCAGGGCGCGAGCTACGAGGACCAGTTGGCGGTGGCGAAGGCCACTGAGGAGCTCGGATTCGACGCACTGTTCCGCAGTGACCATTACATCAACTTCGACGCCGGCGACGGGCTGCCCGGACCGACGGACGCGTGGACGACGCTCGCGGGTCTGGCCCGGGAGACCAGCCGCATCAAGCTCGGCACCATGGTCTCGTCCGTGACCTTCCGCCATCCCGGTGTGCTGGCGGTGCAGGTCGCCCAGGTCGACGCGATGTCCGGCGGTCGGGCCGAACTCGGTCTCGGCGCCGGCTGGAACACGCGGGAGCATGAGGCCTACGGCATCCCGTTCCCGGCCAAGCGGTTCGGCATCTACGAGGAACAGCTCGCGATCATCTCCGGGCTCTGGGCGACTCCCGTCGGCGAGACATTCTCCTACTCGGGAGAGCACTACACGCTGACGGATTCCCCGGCGCTGCCGAAGCCGGTCCAGAGGCCGATGCCGCTGATCGTCGGCGGAGCCGGCAAGAAGAAGACGCCGCGCCTTGCTGCCAAGTACGCAACCGAGTACAACACGGGCTTCGTCCCCTTTGATCAGGTGAAGACCACCCTGGATCGCGCACGTGCTGCGTGCGACGAGATCGGCCGGCCGCAGGGTGACTTGATCCTGTCGGTGCCTCGGACGATTGCCGTGGGTGCCACTGAGGCGGAAGCTACCCGTCGTGCCGAGGCGATCTCCCGGGATCTCGCGGGGCTGCGTCAGGACGGTGTTGGCGGGACTGCTGCCGAGGCGGTCGATCGGATCGGGGCGTTGAAGGAGCTCGGCGTTCAGCGGCTGTATCTGCAAGTGATGGATCACCACGATCTTGATCATCTGGAGTTCATCGCGCGAGAGATCGTGCCGCAGCTGGGCTGACACCCAACCCCCTGCTCGAGCTACTGCGCCGAGTAGTCGGTATCTCTGGTCAGCCGGTTGACGCGACCGCCGATCAGCCACTCGGCGACGACGATCCTGCCGTCGGCTGTGACCGCGACTCCATGTGGGGAGTTGAAGCGGCCTGGTTGCAGCGGGGGACGTACGGTCAGTCCATCGGCCGAAATCGCGTTGGGCCAGCCCGGCCGCGCGGGTGCCTCGTCGTCGGCGCCGATGTAGCCGACGAGTTGATCATCGAGGTCGAGTACGGCTACCCGGGCGCGTAGCTCGGCGATGATCATCTTGTCGTCGGCGAAGGCGAAGGCCGACGGTCCCCGGAGCAGCCCCTCGCCGCAGATGCGTTGGAACCGCCCGTCCAATCCGAAGACCTGCAGCCGTTCGTTGCCTCGGTCGGCGATATAGAGCTCGGGTTCGTCGCGACGGCGATCAATGGTCACCCCGTGCGGGCAGTTGAAGTCGTGGTCAAGTGTCTGCCGGTAGGTACCGTCTGGTGCGTATTCGTGTACCAGGCTGGCCCCGTAGCCGTCGCCCACCCAGATGTTGCCGGTGCCGCCGTCGGCCACCGAGTCCACGATCACCGACGTCGGAGCGAACCGCCCGTCGGTGTAGGCAGGATGATCAGGAACGCCGATCTCCAGGACCAGGCGCCCAGTCAGGTCGAATTCGGCGACCCGGCCATGATCACCGGGAGTGAAGCCCTGGTAGTGACCAGGAGTGTCCGCCACCATCTTGCTACCGGGATCGGCGATCCAGATGTGGTCGCCGTCGGCGTCGTGCGAGACCGAAATGCCGTGCCCTTCGGTCAATCCGGTGGGCCAGTGGTCCACCGGATTGCCGTCGACATCGAAGATCACCACCTCGTCACCGCCGGCCGCGAAGGTCACCACCTGTCCGTCCGAGGTCATCGCCACACCGTGGTGGGCCCAGCCGTCGGCATGGCTCGGGTCGGTCGGAAAGGTGAACCACTGGTAGGTCAGGGTCGGTGCGTCGATGTTTCCGGTCACGCGCTGACCGCCAGTTCCGGATGCGTCGCCTTGATCATCCCGTGCGGATCGAGGACGAACTTCTTCGCTGCTCCATGATCGAAGTCGGCATAGCCCTTCGGGGCGTCCTCGAGAGGAATCGGGGTGGCGTCGACGTTCTTGGCGATCTGCACGCGGTCATGAAGGATGGCCATCATCAACTGGCGGTTGTATTGCATGACCGGGCACTGCCCCGTGTAGAAGGCGTGCGACTTCGCCCACCCGAGGCCGAGTCGCAGCGAGAGCGAGCCGACCTTGGCGGACTCCTCATGCGCGCTGGGGTCACCCGTGACGTACAACCCCGGAATGCCGATCGAGCCGCCGGCCTGGGTGAGGTCCATCAAGGAGTTCAACACACTGGCCGGCATCTCGACCCCGGCGCCGTCCGGCCCGTGTCCGCGGGCCTCGAAGCCGACGGCATCGACCGCGCAGTCGACCTCGGGGACGCCCAGGATCTGCTCGATCTGGTCCTGCGGCTGGCCCTGTGAGACATCGATCGTCTCGCAGCCGAAGCTCCTAGCCTTGGCCAGCCGGTCGGCGTTGAGATCGCCGACGATCACCACGGCTGCTCCGAGCAGGAAGGCTGAAGTTGCCGCGGCCAGACCGACAGGTCCGGCGCCGGCGATATAGACCGTCGAGCCCGTGGTGACTTTGGCTGATACACAGCCGTGGTAGCCGGTCGGGAAGATGTCGGAGAGCATGGTCAGGTCGAGGATCTTTTCCATCGCCCGGTCCTTGTCCGGGAACTTGAGCAGATTCCAGTCGGCGTAGGGGACCATGACGTACTCGGCCTGACCGCCGACCCAACCGCCCATATCGACGTAGCCGTACGCCGATCCCGGTCGGTCGGGATTGACGTTGAGGCAGATACCGGTCTTGCCGCTCTTGCAGTTACGGCAACGACCGCAGGAGATGTTGAACGGCACTGAACAGAGATCACCGACCTTGACGAACTCGACATCAGGCCCGGTCTCCACGACCTCACCGGTGATCTCATGTCCCAGCACCAGACCTTCGGGTGCAGTCGTACGACCACGGACCATGTGCTGGTCGCTGCCGCAGATATTGGTGGCGACGTTCTTCAAGATCACGCCGTGCGGCGTCTTCCTGCCGACATTGGCAGGGTTGACACCCGGCCCGTCTCTCAGTTCCAGGCCCGGATAGTCGATGTCGTGGACCTCGACCTTGCCTGAACCGACATAGGTAACAGCTCTGTTGCCCGCCATACGTGCTCCTCCGCACAGGCCGATGAGTACCTTGTCGGACCCTACCGCTCGATCATCTTGCCTGAGCGACCCGGACAGCCTGTATCTCAACGGCTGTGCGTCAGGTTCGCCGCACATCCTTCAACGGCACCCAGACTCCGGCACCGCGATGCCGCTGATCGTTGATCAGCACGAACACCACCGGCCGCAGCCAGCGGACCGCGCGGCCGGGGATCCACTCCTCGCCGTCGTGCTCCCACACGACTCGGACCTGGACCGGCACCGGTGGGTTCTCGGGGAGCATGGGCGGAATCCCCTGCGGCGGCCATTCGACGTTGACCACCTGCTGGTGGTTCCACTCCGACGGTGCCCCGAACGCCCCGTACCGATGATCCTGCGCCATGGATCGAGTATCGAACATGTGTTCGATCATGGCAAGTTGGTGATCAGCGTCGCCTGGTCAGCGTCGCGTCAGCAGGTGGACGGTGTCCCGGCCGAACGACCAGAATAGACCGACCAGCGCGATCGCCGGCAACAGCTGCCACCCGGCCGACGCGTGGATCGCGGCGCCGAACAAAGCAAGCGCCAACGAGATCCCCTGGCTGATCCCGAGCACCTTGCGCAGCATGCTCACCGGCAGCCGGCCCCGCAGCGCGGGCAGCACCATGCCGGCGAGCAGAAACAGATAACGCATCGCGCCGATCAGCAGCACCCACCAGCCGGCGATGCCGTTGATCCACAGGCCGACCGACAACAGCGCCACCGTCGCAGCATCCGCTTCGTTGTCGAAGATCGCGCCGAACCGGCTCGCCTCGTGCCGGGCCCGCGCGACCCGACCGTCGATCCCGTCCAGCAGCAGACTGACTCCGGCCAGCACCGCGGCGGCAATCATGAGCGGCTGCTCCCGACCGCCAACAGCTACGAGCAGCAAGATGAAAGCGGCGACGGCGATCAAGAGGCGAGAGCCGGTGATCACATTGGCGAGCCCGACCCGACCGACGCCAACGGGGACCCGTGCAGTCGTCATCCCGCTCCCCCTCTGCCAGCCGACAGTCATGGACCTGCTGACCGGTGTACGAGCTAACGGGGCATTCGGTTCAACTGATCATCGGCACGTGATCATCGACCCGGGCCCGCACCTCGGCGGCGGCGTGATCATCAGGTTGCTGGATCGCCTCCGACTCGGCCCTGGCCCGCTCCCGGTAGGCCCGGACCTCGGCAGCCTTCTGGTCCTCGCTCCAGCCCAGCAGGGGCGCCACCAGGTCGGCGATCTCGTCCAGTGCCGCAAGTCCCTGCTGAGGCTCCTCGTAGACGATCCGAGTCCGGCGGGCCAGGACGTCGTCCAGGTGCAGCGCACCCTCGTGGCCGACCGCGAAGGCGATCTCGGCCCGGATGTAGGCGGTCGCGCCGGTCAACGGCTGAGCCATCGAAGGATCGTCGGTGCAGAGCCGGGTGATCTCACTGATCTCGGCGCCATAGCGGTGCAGCAGATGCGAGATCCGCCAGGCGTCCCAGCCGTAGCGGGCAGCCAGCGCAGTGGTGTGCTCGCGGGCGCCGGGATAGCCGACCGCGCCGACCAACGGCACGTTCGCAGTCACCGAGGGAAGCCGTACGGCCCGCTCCCCCAGCGCGAAGTCGACGGCGTCCTTGGCCATCACCCGGTAGGTGGTGAATTTGCCGCCGGCGATCGAGACCATGCCCGGTGCCGGCGAAGCGACGGTGTGTTCGCGGGAGATCTTGGCCGAGACGCCGTCGCCGGTCGTGCCCGGCTGCAGCAGTGGCCGGAGGCCGGCGTAGTGGCCGATGATGTCGTCACGGGTGAGCGGACGGGCCAGCACGGCGTTCGCCTGCTCGAGGACGTAGTCGATGTCGCGGGCCGTGGCGACCGGGTGGGTGACGTCCTCGGTCCACGGGGTGTCGGTGGTGCCGATGATCCAGTAACGCGACCACGGGATGATGAACAGCACGCTGCTCTCGGTCTGCAAGATCAGTCCGACCCGGCCGTCGATGCGTTCCCGGGGCACGACGATGTGAACGCCCTTGGAGGCAAGGACTTTCAGGCTACCGTCGGTCCCGGTGAGCTTCTCGGTCGTGTCGGTCCAGACGCCGGTCGAGTTGATCACGGTCCGCGCCCGGACCTCGAGCTTTGTGCCGGTCTCAAGATCGACGAGCCTCGCACCGACGACCCGGTCGCCGTCCTTGATCAATCCGGATACCTGGGTCCGACTGGCCGGGAAGGCTCCGTACGCCTGGGCCGTACGGACAAGATCGGCGACGAACCGGGCATCGTCGACCGTCGCGTCCCAGTACTGGATCGCCCCGGCAGCCGCCTTGGGATCGAGCCCCGGGAAGCGCTCCATCATCCGGTGGTGACCCATATAGGTGTGCCAGGGCAGGATCCTTCGACGCTGCCCGCGCACCTTTGTACCGGTGCTGAGGCTGGCCAGACCGTCGTACAGGCTGATGCCGGTCTCGACATAGGCCCGTCCGAAAACCCTGTTGTGCAAGGGATACAGGAAGGGCACCGGCTTGACCAGGTGCGGCGCGATCTGGCTGAGCAGCAGCCCGCGTTCGACCAGTGCCTCGTGGACCAGTTTGAAGTCGAACATCTGCAGGTAGCGCAGCCCGCCGTGGATCAGTTTGCTGGACTTGCTCGAGGTGCCGGACGCCCAGTCCTGCGCCTCGACAACTCCGGTCGTCAGTCCGCGGGTCGCCGCGTCCAGGGCAATCCCTGCGCCGGTAACGCCGCCGCCGATGACCAGGATGTCAAGCTCTTGCCCCTCGGAGTTGCTTGCTGCCAACCGTTCGAGGGCCTCGGCGCGTGAGGCGGAGGTCAATCTGCTGTCGATCACGAGCCTGCCTCTGTGCCCTCGGGATGATCAAGAAGCCAGTCGACCTCGGCTACCAGCAGCCGGCACCGCTCCGGGCTGTCGTAGGACTCGAGATTGTGGCCCAGACCGTCGTAGACCGCTTTGCGATGCCCGTCGTCGACGGCCCAGACCATGATCTGGTCCTTGTCGTCGAAGCGGTGCTGCACCAGCGGTATGGAACTGCCGGCGACGTCCAGCTCAGAGTAGCGCTCGTCGAGCGCCGTGATGGTGGACAGTCCGCCGACCGCGGGATGGGTCAGGTGGGCAGGGACGACGTCGAAGGTGAACTCGTTGCGCGGCGGATGATGGGAGGTGCCGCGGATCCAGAGACCGCCGAGCAACCCCTCCCACTCGGTCCAGTCCGGGAATGCATTCGCGACGCAGTGGATGCCGAGGATCGGATGCCCGGCCCGGATCCACTGTCCGAAGTTCTCGAAGGTCGACCGCCAGGTCGCCGCGTCGTACTCCTCCGCCGCGGCCGCTTCGCCCTCACCGCCGCCAAGGTTGAGGACGACCAGGTCGACGTCGTCAAGCCCGGTGAAGGCGTTGGGCGTGGAGTCGCGGATCTCGACCTGATGATCTTGTTCGGTCAACAGCGCGGCGATGCGCGGGGAGGTCTCGGCGAACGGGTGCCACGGGTCACTGAAGCGGCCGACGCCGGCGATGATGCGGATCCTGCTTCCGGTCACATCTCGACCTTAGCGTTCGGATCCGGAGCAGCTGAGCCGGTCTCGCCCGCCAGCTCGAAGTACAGGTGATGGTGCAGCGAGCAGCGGGGATTGAACGCCGCCGAACACGCCGGGCAGCTGGTGGCGACCAGGTAATCGTCGATGGTGAGCAGGTGGCCGCAGACCCCGCAGAGCACCGCCGGATCGGCACGCTGGCTGATCGGCCAGCGACGGACCGGGTGTTCGGTCGCCTCGGCGTGACAGCTGATGCAGGGATAGAAGTCGCCGCAACAGGCGAACTTGATCGCGACCACGTCGTACGGCCCATGCCAGTGCCTGCAGCGGGTCTGGTCGTCAATCACGGCACCGCGAACGGTCGGTCGGCTCATGTCGGCTGCCAGCCGATCAGCTCGCGGGCGTGGCTGATGTCGTACGCACCCTGACTGCCCTCGAACGCGCCCCGGACATCGGTGTCCGGGCAGTAGCGGCGCAGCATGTCGGCGGTCGGCTCGCCGGCCCAGGTCCGGCCGGAGGCGATCACCAACACCGCGTACGGCTCCGAACCCCCGTCGCGCTGCAGCGACTGGGTGCAGGCACGGGCCGCGTCGCCGAGATCGACGAAGCCCCAGAGGTTCTTGACCTCGTCCTCGACCGGCTGTCGCGTGGCCAGCTCGTCCTGTTCGGCGGCGGTCAGAATCCAATGGAACCGCAGCGCGGTGACGGTCATCCCGCGGCGGGCGTACGCCTGGCCCATCCGCTCAAGGAAGTCCTTGGTCAACGCGTACGGGTCGACGTACTGCAACGGACTGTCCTCGTCGACCGGGACGTACGGCTGGTCGATCGGCTCCGGCGACCAGGCGGTGCCATAGATCGAGCCGCTGGAGGCGAGCACCGCCGTACGGATCCCGAGCTTCCAGGCTTCCTCGAGCGCATTGAAGGTCGACATCGTATTGTTGCGGACCAGCTCGGCCGGTTCGTGGCCCTCCGGACTCGGGATCGCCGCGCAGTGGATGATCGCATCGCAACCGCTCAGCGATGCCCCGACCGCGGCCGGGTCCTCCAGATCCACCGTCTGCACCCCGGAAGCAGGCCGGCGATCAACCCCGACCACCTCGTGGCCGTCGTCGCGCAACTGCTCGCTGACCTGCGAGCCCAGCTTGCCTGCAGCGCCGCTGACCCAGATCCTCACGTCTCCCGATGCTAGTGGCCGGTGACGAGACGGCCGCACGGCGAGGGATGGGTGACAATAGCGCCATGCCTCTTCCGGAGACCGCCCTCGCACCGCTCGACGTGCCCGGTTCCCGGCCCCGGCTGGCCCCGGTGCCCAGGATCCGGCTGGCCGCTGCGACAACTGCCGGACGCCTGGCCGCCCGCGCGTCCCGGCTGGCCGGCCGTGGAACCGGCACCGCGATCCAGGGGCAGGTGATGCTCAAGGCCGATCCGCAGGCGCTGGCCAAGCTGCTGCACGGCCGGCGGATCGCGATGGTCTCGGGCACCAACGGCAAGACCACCACCACCCACCTGCTCGCCGCCTCGGTCGGTGCCGCGCTGGTTGACCGGGGATGGGGCGGCCCGGAACGGATCGTGCACAACGCCGACGGAGCCAATCTGCACGGCGGCATCGCCTCGGCGTTGTCCAAGAAGCCCGGCGCCGATATCGCCATCCTGGAGACCGACGAGCGGGTCGTCGCCGATGTCGTACGCCTCGGGCGACCGGAGGTCCTCGTGCTGCTCAACTTCAGCCGCGACCAGTTGGACCGCCACCACGAGATCAAGGCGCTCGCCCGGGCCTGGCGGAATGCGCTGATCAGCGCCGGCGACGAAGGCCCGATCGTGGTCGCCAACGCCGACGAACCGCTGGTGGTGTGGGCGGCAAAGGAAGCCAAGCAGACGGTCTGGGTGGACACCGCGAGCACCTGGTTGCAGGACGCGGTGCTCTGCCCGCAGTGCGGCGGGACGCTGCTGCGAATCGAGGGCGAATTCGGCAAGACCTGGCGCTGCCGGGACTGTGAGCTCGCCGAGCCGACCGCCGACTACCGGGTGCTCGGGGACAAGATCAGTACGCCGGACGGCAGCCTGCACGACCCGCGGCTGCAACTGCCCGGCAAGTTCAACATCAGCAACGCCGCCTGCGCACTGGCCGCCGCCGGGGTGCTGGGCATCGATCCCGATGTGGCGATCGCGGGGATGCAGACGGTCACCTCACCGGCCGGTCGCTTCGGCACCGCACACTTCGGTTCGACCACGGCCCGGCTGCTGCTGGCCAAGAATCCGGCCGGCTGGGCCGAGGCGCTGCCGCTGGTGGCGACCGACACGGTGATCCTGGCGATCGATTCAGCGGCGGCCGACGGTCGCGACGTCTCCTGGTTGTGGGACGTCGAGTACGAACAGCTGGCCGGCCGTCGGGTGATCGCCACCGGCCCCAGGGCGCAGGACCTGGCCGTACGCCTGGCATACGCCGGAGTTGATCATGTCTGTCTTCCTGATCTTGGTCAGGCGGTGGTCGGGCACACCGAACCGGTCGACATCGTCGCCACATATACGCCGTTCCAACGGCTGCGCAAGATGGGAGGCCTGGCATGAGTGCGGCGAGTTCCGGCAGCGACAAGCGCGTCGAGGTGGTGCTGATCTACCAGTCCCTGTTGGGAATCTACGGTGATCGCGGCAACGCCACGGTGTTGATGAAGCGGCTCGCCTGGCGGGGGTACGACCCGGTCCTGCATGTCGTCGAGCCCGGCGATCCGCTGCCCGAGACCGGCGACGTCTACCTGCTCGGCGGCGGCGAGGACGCCGCCCAGATATCAGCGGTCAAGGCGCTCAAGCAGGACGGCAGCATCTACCGCGCGGTCGATCGCGGGGCGGCGGTGTTCGCGGTCTGTGCCGGCTACCAGATCCTCGGCAACACGTTCACGATCGGCGACGACGACACCGTCACCGAGGGACTCGGCCTGCTCGACGTGACCACCCGGCGCGGGCCGGCCCGGGCAGTCGGCGAGTTGCTGGGCCGCTGGATCGATCACTCCGGTGAGGAACAGTGGATCACCGGCTTCGAGAATCACGGCGGCTACACCACGCTCGGACCGGACGCGAAGCCAGTGACACAGGTCGAGGTCGGGATCGGCAACGACGGCACCGGATTCGACGGCGCACAGAACGGTACGGTGCTGGCGATCTACCCGCACGGCCCGGCACTGGCACGCAATCCTGCCCTCGCCGATCACGTGCTGGAGTTGGCATTGGGGACTACACTTCCGCCCATCGACCGTCCGGAAATCACCGAACTGCGGCGGCAGCGTATTGCAGCGGCCCGCTCGTGACCGCGATGTCCGCAGGTGGTGGCAACGGAGCCGCTGCAGGTGCCGAGCGGACGGCCGATGTGGTGATCATCGGCGGCGGCCACAACGGTCTGGTGGCCGCCGCCTACCTGGCTCGCGCCGGTCGCTCGGTGGTGGTGCTGGAGGTGCGCGACCGTCTCGGCGGCGCCGTCGCCAGCGAGCAAGTCTTCCCCGGTGTCGGTGCCCGGCTGTCGCGCTTCTCCTACCTGGTTTCCCTGCTGCCGCAGAAGATCATCGACGATCTCGGACTCGAGCTCGAGTTGCGATCCCGGGCCGTCGGCTCCTACTCCCCTGTCGATGATCATGGTCTGCTGGTCGAACGCCCGGAGGGCACGGCAACCCGGGATTCCTTCGCCGAACTGACCGGCGGACCGGAGGCGTACGAGGCCTGGCAGCTGTTCCATGATGATCTTGGTCGCTTCGCCCGGGTGGTCGCGCCGACGCTCACCGAACCGCTCCCCCGTGCCGGCGCGATCGCCCATCGGGTCGGCGCGGAACTGATGACGGCGATCACCGAGCAGCCGATCGGCGACCTGGTGACACGGACCTTCGCCGACGACACGATCCGCGGAACGATCCTCACCGATGCGCTGATCGGCACCGAGGCAGGCGTCCATGATCAGAGCCTGGTGCAGAACCGCTGCTTCCTCTATCACGTGATCGGCAACAGCACCGGCGAGTGGAAGGTGCCGGTCGGCGGCATGGGTGCCGTGGCCGCGTCGTTGATCGATGCAGCCCGAGAGGCCGGAGCTGAAGTGGCACTTAATCAGCGGGTTAGGAGTCTGACTCGCGATCATGATCGCTGGACTGTTACGACCTCTTCCGGAACCTGGCAGGCGCCGTACGTGCTGGCCAACTGTGCCGCGCACACCCTCGCCGGCCTCCTGGGCGAGCAAGCGCCGAAGCCAGAAGGCAACCAGCTCAAGATCAACATGGTGCTCAAGCGGCTGCCCCGGCTGCGCTCCGGTCTGGACCCGAAGACCGCATTCGCCGGTACGCTCCACCTGCACCAGGGCTACGAGGAATTGCAGGCGGCCCATGCGGCTGCGCTCGCCGGCAAACTACCGGATCCCTTCCCCTGCGAGGTCTACTGCCACAGCCTGACTGACCCGAGCATCCTCGACCCCGAGCTGGTCGAGCAGGGATGGCACACCCTGACCCTCTTCGGTCTGCACACTCCCGCAAGCCTCTTCGTACGCGACCCCGACGCCGTGCGGCACCAGGCTCGGGATGCGGCGCTGGCGAGTCTGCAATCGGTGCTGGCCGAGCCGCTGGAGGACTGCCTGGCAACCGATGCCAACGGTGATCTCTGCATCGAGGTGATGACCCCGCTCGATGTCGAAGCCGCTGTCGGGATGCCCGGCGGTCACATCTTCCACGGCGAGTTGTCCTGGCCCTGGCTGGCCGACGACGAGCCGACGACAACGGCCGCCGAACGCTGGGGCGTCGCCAGTGGGCACGAGGGCCTGCTGGTGTGTGGTTCGAGCAGCCGACGTGGCGGCGCGGTCAGCGGCTTGGGCGGTCACAGCGCGGCGATGGCGCTGCTGGAGGACTGACGCTTCGATTTCGCTCAGCCTTGGGCTGGCTGGTAACGTTCTTCCTCGCGCGCCGCTAGCTCAATTGGCAGAGCAGCTGACTCTTAATCAGCGGGTTGGGGGTTCGATTCCCTCGCGGCGCACCAATGTGATGAGTCGAGTCATCGTTCATAGGTGAGTCGGGTCATCGTTCATATTCGGGGGTTTGGGAGCTCGGCCATCGGCCGGGCTCTTTTTGGTTGTTGCGCCAGTAGGTGCGGTCGGGGTTGATGGTGTTGGTGGCCAGGATGTTGCCGGTGCCGTTGTGGATCACGGTGACGTCGGTGTCGGTGATCAGGATGGTGACGGGTTTGCCTGCGTGGGCGGCGCCGATGCCGAGGTGGTGCATGCGACCGGCTCGGCGGAGGGAGATTTTGCCGTTGGTGCCGACGTGGTCGTAGCGGACTCGGAAGAAGCCGTTGATCGGGGCACCGGTGGGTCGGGCTTTGGGTCGGGCGGTGTAGGCCTGGGCCGGGGTTTGGCGGTCCAGGGCGCGGTGTGGGCGGTGGTGGTTGTAGATCTGGCGGAAGGTGTCGAGCTGGGTCTGGAGTTGGTCCAGGGTCTCGGCTGGGGGTTGGTTGGCGAGCCAGCGTTTGAGGGTTTGGTGGAAGCGTTCGATCTTGCCCTGGGTTTGGGGATGGAACGGGGTGCCGTTCTTCTGGGTGATGCCGAGGGCGCCCAACAGGTATTCGGCATAGGTGTTCGAACTGGTTGCGGGCGGCCCGGTCGCGCAGCAGTCGGGTGGTGTAGACCATGCCGTTGTCGGTGAGGCCAGATCGAGGGTTGATGCTGGTGGCCCGTAGGTATTGGCTGCTGTGGTGAAGGTTTCGACCACGATCGGGCCGGTGACGGGTTGGTGGGCGGTGCAGGAGATCAGGTAGCGGGAGTGATCATCGAGCCAGTTCAGGATCTCGACGTCAGTCCCGGTGTCGGGTTCGGTGTCGTCGGCCAGGGTCCAGTGGGTGAAGTCGGATTGCCAGGTTTCGTTGGGTTGTTCGCGGCGAATCGGTGCAGTGAGGCTTTGGGGCGTTTGCGCGGTTCGGGTCGGACCAGGCCGGCGTCGGTGATCGTGCGGCGGATGGTCGAGATCGCCGGTGGCGGGTCGATGCCTTCTTCGGACAGGTGCCAGGCGATCGTGGCCGGGCCGGCGTCCAGTCCGCTGGCGGCGAGTTTGGTGCGGAGTTCGATGATCCTGGCCCGGACCGGGTCAGTGATGCCTCGCGGGTTGGTCCGCGGTCGTCGCGAGCGTGGTTCCAGCCCATCGAGGCCGTCGGCCCGGTAACGGCTGACGAGGGTGTGAACCCAGCGCCATGACACGTTGAACCGACGAGCTGCTTCGGTCTGGGTCAGGCCCTGTTCCACGACCGCGAGCACGATCACTTTCGCCTTCGACATGCCAGCAACCAATGACCGACACGTCAACCCGGGCAGCAGGCACGCCGCTAGGACTATGAACGATGTCTCGACTCATCAATGTGAACGATGTCTCGACTCAGATATGAACGATGTCGTGAACCAGCACACCTCGCGGCGCACCAACGTGGCTCGTCAGATACACCAGGTCTGAGATCTGGCTCTGAAGGTCAAACCACAGCATCGCCTTCCGTTGCGGTTTCAGCCAGAGCGTCCCCTGACGCGGCCTACCGTATTCCGGAACGTATGAAACCCAATGGGGTAGACGATTCCTCGACATCCGCCCCTGGATAGTTCAGCTCCAGCGACTTTGCCGTTGATCGATCCCAAGGTGCTGTCAGCCGCGCGGCGCCGAACCACTCACGCGTGAGATCAGAAACCGTCGGCAAGCCCGGATATCGCGAATGCCCCGAATCACCGACACAACCGCGACCACCACGAAGCCGACGCCAAAGATCCAAAACCACAACGCTCCATCCGTCAACGCGTTACCGAGCACCAGCAACACCATTGGGACCAACAATCGAAGGCCGCGCACTTGGGCATCTCCCCAGAAGAACGCCACGTGTCCCAGGTTGACGCCGATGGGCGCGCCTTCACAGTCGCCATGGCGAATACAACGCAGCGCCCTGCGCTTGGTTCTGCGGTCAAGTCCCAACAGCGGGTTCCCGCGCCGATCATCGACCATTGGCATGCGGATCGTCGTCACGATCGCCGCGATAGCGGCAACTCCGCAGGTGAGGCTGACGACACCACGCCAGTCCGACCAACCGCCCGCCAAACCGGCTATGACCAAGGCCAGCAAACCACTGCCAGCTGTTGCAATGACCGCCACCCACCGCCGACGCGGAGACAGACTCCACCATCGGCTGGGCTCGGATGACATAACCTCACATATAGCAGCTCACTCCGACCAGCCGCAGCCAAACGTGTGAATCACCAAGGTTACGGATGCTCCGTCCGGAGACGCCACCATGCTGCGCACAAATCGACTGCATTATCGGCGGTTTGGTCGCAACGGTGAATGCTTCGATCAGCGTCAATCGGCAGCCCAGACCAACTTCAAGCGCCACCCTCGACGGCCTTGTAGGACTGCAGGCGACGGCGCAGACGACTAGGCAGGATCAGACGCAGCACGCCTTGGATAACCCAGAAACCGACAACCAGAAACCACCAGCCACTCTCGAGCACGGCAGCGGCGAGGCCCAGCAAGATAAAGGCGCCAAGAAATCCGAATACGGCCAGTTGCTGCCGACGAACCTCGCCGAGGCGGTATTCCACAACCCGACGGGCACCAGTAATCACGGCGGGCGGATCCGTCGGGCGCGGGCTCCGGCTCGCCGCCCGAACAGCAGCAAGACGCTCTTCCGGCGGCAGCGACCCGGCTGAGGCCAGAAGGCCGCTCTGAATCGGCCCCAGCGTCAAAGTCATTGCCGGACCGAAAAAGGCTCCGCCGATTACACCATCGATCAAACCCACCACCGAGTCATGCTCTTGGAGCCCCATCAGAAGACCGAACGGCAGACCGAACAGCAATCCATAAACAACCGCCAGAAACCAACGCGGCTTGACCATCAACCACACTCTCACGCTCGCATTCTGCCTGACCGGGACCGTCCCTGGCACGACTATCGGATGACTCGAAAGTAATTCCCTTCTTCCGATCAGACAGCGTGGCTGCGGGCGGCGCCTCACGACACATCCATGACTGAGCTGGTGCCGCCCGTTCTCCCACCGACGCTGCCGACTACCGAGGCGCAGGGGTCCTTTGAATTCTCCGCGCCCTTTTGGTGGTCGTTGATTTGCGGGATTGGCCTTCTCTCGTCTCGGAGCCAGCGGAATCGGGCACTTGGTGCCTTGGCTCTCCGGCAAGAACCTCACGATTCAGGCAGCCCAGTCGCCGAGCGCCCCTTCCAGCGCACCGAGCACTGCATCGATCAGAGCCTGCCGGTCATCGTCGGGACAGCCACGTTCGACCCACTGCAGGCACGCGGCATCGAGGAATCCGAAGTAGCCCCAGAGGGCGTACTCGTGCCGCAGTTGCGCGCTCGGTGCCAGGAGTTGCCTCAACCGTTCGACATAGTCGCGGCAGGCCGCCAGCCGGATGGCGGCCGCACTCGCCGGCTCGGTGCCGGGACTACGCAGCGGCATCGCCCACGCGTCAGGATGCGTGGCGATGTGATCGAGATAGACCTGTGCGGCCTCTCGAAGCCGGTCGCGTACCGGCACCCCTGACGGTAGAGCTCCCAGGGCAGCAGCCTGCTGGGTAATGAGCCGGTCGATCGACAGCCGCACGATCTCGGCGTACAGGTCCTCCTTGCCGGAGAAGTACCGATACAGCAGCGCGTCCGATGCGCCCGCCTGCCGAGCGATCGCCGAGATGGTCACCTCGGCGTACGGATGGGTGGCAAACGCCTCGGCGGCCGCGTCCTGGATCGCCGCCCGGCGCGAGTCCGGCGCCAGGCGGGTCCGTGGCTGCCGGTCCGTACGTGCCATGTTGCCCAGCCTACCGTTACTGAACTAGCATCACTAACGTTAGTGAATTCGATTCAGTAGGAGTCTGCGATGGGTTGGGTCGACTATGCGATCTGGTGGCACGTCTATCCGCTGGGCTTCTGCGGCGCGCCGATCCGCGATCATGACGCGACTCCCGGACCACGGTTGCGACGTCTGCTCGCATGGCTGGACTACGCACGAGACCTGGGTGTCTCCGGCTTGCTGCTCGGGCCGGTCTTCGCCTCACGCACCCACGGCTACGACAGCCTCGACCAGTTCCGGATCGATCCGCGCCTTGGTGGCGACCAGGATTTCGACGATCTGATCAGCGCCTGCCGGGAACGCGGCCTGCGCGTGGCCCTGGACGGCGTCTTCAGCCATGTCTCTGCTGACCATCCCGATCTCCTGCGTGCGTTGCACGAAGGACCCGACAGCGCCGGTGCTGCCCTGTTCGACATCGACTGGGACGCCGCCGACGGACCGGCACCTCGGGTGTTCGAGGGACACGAGGGGTTGGCACGTCTCGATCACGCCTCCCCAGCTTCCGCCGACTACGTGACCAACGTGCTCAACCACTGGCTGGACCGCGGGATCGACGGCTGGCGGCTGGACGCCGCGTATTCCGTCGATCCTGCCTTCTGGGCGCAAGTGCTCCCCCGCGTCCGTACGGATCATCCCGATGCCTGGTTCCTCGGCGAGGTGATCCACGGCGACTATCCCGGATTCGTCCAGTCCTCGGGTGTCGATGCGGTGACCCAGTACGAGCTGTGGAAGGCCATCTGGTCCAGCCTGAACGACCGCAACCTCTTCGAACTGGATTGGGCACTGACGCGACACAACGGCTTCCTGGCCGACTTCACCCCGAACACGTTCATCGGCAACCACGACGTGACCCGCATCGCCAGCACCCTCGGACCGGACCCCGCGATCACCGCGCTCGCGATCCTGCTGACCGTCGGCGGCATCTACGCCGGCGACGAACAAGGGTTCACCGGCATCAAGGAAGAACGCTTGGGCGGCGACGACGCGATCCGCCCTGAGTTTCCCGAGACACCCGCTCAGCTCGCAGGCTGGGGCGAGACCATCTACCGCGCCCATCAGGACCTCATCGGCCTTCGACGTCGACACCCCTGGCTGGTGTCCGCCAGGACCACGACGCTGAGTCAGGACAACGTACGGCTCAGTTACCGGGCGACCGCGTCAGATGGCCATGATCATCTCGATGTCGAGATCGATCTTGATGCCAGCCCGACCGTCACGATCCGGAGCGCCGACGGTCACGTCCTCTGGTTGCAGCCGTGATCGTCGAATAGCCGGCGGACGGCGCTGGTGGCAACACCCGCCGCTCCGCTCCGGGCTGGGTCGCGAAAGACTCGATCAGGTAGCTGAGCAGACGTTGGGAACCGGCCTCGGCGAACTCCTGCGGGCCTGTCGCGATGCCGCTGATCGCGAGCAGGACGACGACCAGATCACTCAACGTGAAATCGGGCCGCAACTGCCCCGTCGCCTTCGCCCTTTCCAGCAGGACAGCGATTCCGTGCTCGGTGAAGACGATCCGCTCGTCGATCTCGTCACCGGGTGAGCCGGCGGCGATCAGCGCCTCGGCGAAGCCTCGGTCGGCAACCTGCATCCGGCGTACGGATTCCAGCAGCGTGCAGAATGCATGCCACGGATCCGGATCGTCGATCGCCTCCTCGAGCAGATCACCGCAGGCACTGAACTGGTGGGAGAAGACCGCTTCGACGAGGTCGGTCTTGGTCGGGAACCGGCGGAAGAGCGTCGCCACCCCGACTCCGGCGCGGCGTGCGATCGCCGCCATCGGGATGTCGAGTCCCCGCTCGGAGAATGCCTCCGCGGCGGCGGTCACGATCCGGTCCCGGTTCTGTCGGGCGTCAGACCGCAAGCCGTCCACGGGAGCTATCTGAGCCGGTCGATCACCCATCGTTCTCACTTCCGCAGCTGCCCTTCGCTCGCCCCCTTGTCGCAACTACCGTTCAGCGAGAACTGGAACGAGCTTTCCAGTTGAGCGTACGTCGTCCCGCCGTTGGACGCCACGAATCCCGGAGGAGCCCGATGAAGATCTTGATGTTCGGCCGAGGCGTGATCTCGACCATCTATGGCTGGGCGCTGGCCGATGCCGGCAACCAGGTCGAGTTCTACGTACGCCCCGGTAAGGCTCAGCTGCTGGGACCGTCGGTCAGGCTGGAACTCCGCGACGGACGCCGGCTGCGCAGCACCAAGATCAACGAGCAGTGGCCGACCACTCTGATTGAACGGATCGACGCCGGACACGACTACGACGTGATCATCGTCAGCGTCAACCATGATCAACTCGACGCGGCGCTCGGGGTGCTGCGCGACAAGGTCGGCGACGCGACCGTGCTGATCTTCAACAACGTCTGGACCGAACCGGCCGACGCGATCACAGCGTTGCCGTCCGACCACGTTGTGTGGGGCTTTCCCGGCGGTGGCGGCGGCTTCACCGACGGACAGTTGCGTGGCGCCTTGCTGCGAACCATGTTCTTGGGCGACATCGACGGCTCGTCGACCACCGCCCGGCATCGCCAAGTGCGCAATCTCTTCCGCCGGGCGGGATTCACCGTCATGGTGTCAAAGGACTTCCGCAGCTGGCTGTGGTCCCATTTCCTGCTCGACACCGCGCTCGCCACGCGCGCTCTCTACACCGGCTCATTCTCGGCTGTGCTCAACTCCCGTGCCGAGCTGGCCGAAGCCGCCCGCATCGCCCGCGAACTGATTCCGGTCATGATCATGAAGGGTGGGCAGCCGGGTCCCACCGAACGGATCGTCCAATTCCTGGCGCCGAGGCTGATCGCCCGGATCCTCAAGCAAGTCCTCGGTGCCGGTGGTATCCCTCGCTTCATCATGGAGCAGGTTGATCACAGCGCCGCGGGACGTCCGGAGTCGGCCGCGACCTACGCCGGTGACGTCCTGGCAACGGCCCGCCGTTACGGCGTTGCCGTCCCGCGTCTGGAGGAGGCGGCGAGCAGGTTCCCGATCATCAACGACCGCGCCGAGGAACTGCGCTCGGCGATGTCCGGATCATGATCGTCGCCGCGACGCCGGCTACCCGCTCCGCCAGCGGTTCCGCGAATCCGTCGCGGTTGTCGTACGGACCATCGGCGTACCGCGATCGGTGACACCGGTCGCGCCGGCAGGGGCGCAGAACGAGCCGGGGTGAACGACATTCGTGGTCGATCCACCGCTGGAGGTGTTCGAGTTGCTGGAGCTGCTCCCGCCGCCGGACGACGAGTGATGCGGCTTCGGCGCCGACTTGTGCGCCGGCTTGTGTGTGGCCGCCGGATGCGACGGAATCGCGGCCCGCTTCGGCAACTTCATCGTCGGGCAGCCCGACAACACCCTCACCATCGCGGAGCGTTCCGCCGTGGTGGCCCAGAGTCCGTACTTCTTCTTCACCGCAACCTGATGGGCGACGTAGGTGCAACGGAAGCTCTTGTTCGGCGGCAGCCAGGTGGCGGTGTCCCCGTCGCCCTTCGAGTCGTTCGTCGGGCCGTCGACGGCGTACAGGTTCAGGGTGTCGGTCGCGAAGTCCAGCCGCTTGTCAGCTGACCACTGCTGGGCTCCGGTCTGCCAGGCGTCCGACTCGGCCACCACATGATCGATCTGGACCGCCGATGACGTGCCTTCGCCACGCTGGGAGTGGATCGTCTTGCCGGTGTACGGATCCTGCAGCGTGCCATTCAGCACCAGGCAGCCGTTGACCTGCTTGTGGGTCAGATCGCAGGCTGGGAGCCTTTCGCGTAGGTTTCTCCCATCCTGACTTGCGGAGACCCGGTCCGAAGAGATTTCGCCCGCCTCAGGACGAAGGTCCTGCCCGATCACGGTTCGTCGGCGATGATGGCTTCGTGATCACTGCGCCGGTGGAACTCGCGGTCGGACGACAGCGGCTCGGCCGCGTCCTGCATGCGGTGGCGGCGGCCGTTCCTGCGGCCGGACTCGTCCTCAGCCTGGTCCTGCTCTTCGCCAGCGGTGCCGACGTCAACTCGGCGGACACCACGGTCATCCCGGTCGGTGTCAGGCTGCTGCGGTTCTTCAGCTACTTCACCGTCCAGAGCAACATCCTGGTCCTGATCGCCTCCGTCGTCCTGATGCTGCGCCCGACCCGCGACGGCACGATCTGGCGGGTCGTACGGCTGGACTCGCTACTTGCGATCTTGATCACCGGCATCGTTTTCGCCACGATCCTCGCGCCGCTGGTCCATCCCGAGGGTGCCGACTTCATCGCCAACGCCCTGCTGCACTACATCTGCCCCTGGCTGACCCTGGTCGTCTGGCTCGTCGTCGGTCCGCGTCCCCGGGTCAGCTGGGTGACGATCCCGGCCGCCTTCATCTGGCCGGCAGCCTGGATCGCGTACACCCTCATCCACGGGGCGATCAGCGGGTGGTACCCCTATCCGTTCCTGGACGTTACCCAGCTCGGCTACCCGAGGACGGCACTCAACGTCCTGCTGATCCTGGTCGGTGCCGCCGTGATCGGAGTGATCTTCCGGTTCCTCGACCGGCTGCCGCCATTGGTCCATAGTCGCTGATCCGAATCGGCATCATCGCCATCCTCGTCGGCCTGTTGTGGATCGGCCAGGGCAGCAACCTGATCCACGGCAGTGGCATGTCCGACAACCGGACCTGGTTCTGGATCGGACTCGTAGTCGCGATCATCGGCGTCATCCTGCTGGTGCTCGGCCTGCGACGTTCCCGCGGGAACGCCGGCCCGCAGCGATCCCGCTGAGAGCCCCGCCGGGCCGGCGCACTACAGTTCACGACATGTCCCACGATCATGTCGCGCTGGTCACCGGCGCCTCTCGCGGCCTGGGCCGAGCCATCGCCGAATCCCTTGCTGAGCAAGGATTCCGGGTCGCGATCAACTACTCCAGCAGTCACGACGCAGCCCGCGAGCTCAAGGAGAAGATTGTCGCCGGCGGCGGAGTCGCGGAAACGTTCTCCGCCGACGTCACCGACGAGACGGCTGTCGCCGAATTGAAGGACGCGATCAGCTCCAGCCTCGGGGAGCCCGACGTCCTTGTCTTCAACGCCACCGGCCCGCAGCCGATGCGCCCGATCGAGGAACTCGAATGGTCGGACATGCTCGACCAGCTGCGATTCTTCGTCAAAAGCCCGCTGCTGCTGACCAAGGCATTCCTGCCCGGCATGAAGCAGCGCGGCTGGGGCCGGATCGTCAACATCGGCTCCGAGGTCTTCGACATCGGCAATGCCAACTTCAGCAACTACGTCTCGGCCAAGGGCGCCCAGCTCGGCCTGACCCGCTCGTGGGCGCGCGAGCTGGGTCCGTACGGGATCACCGTCAACCTGGTCGCTCCCGGCTGGATCCCGGTCGAGCGTCACGGTGTGGTCAGCGACGAGAATTCTGCCGGCTACCGGCGCGACGTGCTGCTCGGCCATATGGGCAAGCCCGAGGACATCGCCGGCGCGGTCAGCTACCTGGCCTCCGATGCGGCGAAGTTCGTCACCGGGCAGCGGCTGTCCGTCAACGGCGGTCGTACCTTCGACTGATCAGACCCGAGTCTGTCGGCGTTGACCGGGGACAGTGCAGTCCGATTCGGTGATCAACTCGTCGAAGGACACCCGCCGCGCGCCGCCGGCGGTGATCTCCTCCGGCGACAGGTAGGGGTCATGGGCAATGATCGTCATCCCGAAGCCCGCAGCCCGTACGCCGACAGCCTTGGCGATGGCACCGAAGGACACAGCCCGAGGGTGCTGCCCGGCGCCGACGGATCGGAGCTCCGGACTGCCAGTGCCAGATGCCCTTTCGGGTGTCGCGATCCCGCCGTCGTTGGTGAACGCGCCGATCAGCGCAGTCGCGATCGGGCCGGACCATCGGATCCGGCCGGGTATTCCTCCAGTGGTACGCGATCCTCTGCCCAGGCGGTGATCACCGGCTCCATCACCCGCCACGATTCCTCGGCCTCGTCACCGCGGATCGACAGCGTCGCGTTGCGTTCGAAGACGTCCAGCAGCAGCCGTCCGTAAGCCGGTAGTGCCGGCTGGTCCAGCTCGGCGGTCAGCTTCATCGGGGCGAGGCTGCGGACCTGCCTGCCGATGCCGGTCAGCTCGATGATCACGCCTTCCGGATCCAGCTCGAAGCGCAGCACGTTGGGTGCGACGTCGCCGTCGAAGCCGGCCGGCAGATGCGGGACCGGCCGGAAATGGACGGCGACCTCCATCCGATTGTTGCCCAAGGCCTTGCCGGTCCGCATCCGAAACACGGTGTCGGCCCAGCGCCAGTTGTCGATCTGCAATTCGATCTCGGCGTAGGTCTCGGTGCCATGATCAGGATCGACACCGTCCTCGTCGACGTAGGCCGGGATCGGATGCCCGTAGATCGTGCCGGCGCTGTATCGGGCCCGACGGGTCCGCTGCCGGACCTCAGCATCGTCGAGTTGGCGGATCGAGCGCAGCACGTCGACCTTGCGGTCGCGAAGATCACGAGCGTCCAGGCTCACCGGCGGCTCCATCGCCACCAGACAGAGCAGTTGGAGCAGGTGGTTCTGCAGCATGTCCTTCAGCGCGCCGACACCGTCGTAGTAGCCGGCCCGGCCCGCCAGGGCCAGCGTCTCGTCCCAGATGATCTCGATCTCAGAGATGTGCGCACCGTTCCAGATCGGCTCGATGATCCGGTTCGCCAGCCGGGTGCCGAGCAGATTCTGCACCGTCGTCATCGCCAGGAAATGATCGACGCGGAAGATCGACTCCTCATCGATCATCCCGGTCAGCAGCGAATTCAGCTGCTCGGCCTGCGCTAGGTCCTCCCCGAACGGCTTCTCCAGGACGATGGTGCTGCCGAGCGGGAGACCGGCACCGTGCAGTGCGGTGACGGCGGCGCCGAAGATCGACGGCGGCAACGCCAGGTAGGCCGCGATCGGGCCATCGCCGGCGACGGCGGGTGCGACCGCGGAGGGATCGGTCACATCTGCCCTTCGATAGCTCGACACTCCGGCCACGAACTGGCAGGCCTCGGCTGGGTAGCCGGCAGCGTAGCGATCGAGCTGTTCGGCCACCCAGTTCCGGAACTGATCATCGCTGCGATCCTCCCGGCTGACGCCGATCAGCCGGAAGCCGTCACCGAGATGACCCTGCTCGCGGAGTGCGGCCAGGCCCGGCAGCAAATAGCGGGCCGACAGGTCACCGGTCGCACCGAAGATCAGCAGCCTCTCGATCATGCCGCACCGCCGATCATGCCGCACCGCCGATCATGCTGCTTCCCCGATCATCGCGCTGCCCTCGCCCGGGCGATCGTGACGCCGCTGGCGATCACCCCGATGTGGCTGGAGGCCTGCGGGAAGTTGCCGACCAGTTCGCCGGTGGTCGGATTGATCTGCTCCGACAGCAGACCCAACGGGTTGGCCCGCGCGCACAGGGACGCGTACAACTCCTCGGCCTCGTCCAGCCGTCCCTGGCCGACGAGATTGTCGACCAGCCAGAAGCTGCACAACAGGAACGCACCCTCGTCGCCGGCCAGGCCGTCCGGCGACTCGTCGTGCCGATAGCGGTAGAGCAGCCCGCCAACGGCCGACAGTCGTTCGCTGATCGCAGCCGCGGTGGCGACCATCTTCGGGTGATCAGCCGGTACCACGCCGCGCAGCGACAGGGCCAGCAGACTCGCGTCGACGCTGGCGTCACCGTCGAGATGCTCCGACAAGGTCCTGGCCTCCGCGTTCCAAGCCTGGGTCAAGATCATCTGGCGAAGATCATCAGCCTCCGACCGCCACCGCTCGACCGGCCCGTCCAGCCCGAGCCGGTCGCCGATCCCGGCCGCGCGATCCAGCGCCACCTGGCACATCCCTGCCGAATAGGTGAAGATCCGGCCCTCGCTGCGGACTTCCCAGATCCCCTGGTCCGGCTCCCGCCACGCCCTGCCGGCCGTATCGGCCAGAGCGCTCAGCCCACGCCACAGAGCCGGCTGTAGCACGCCACCGGACCTGACCCACTGGTCCGCACAGTCGAGCACCTCGCCGTACACGTCGTGCTGGCGCTGGTCCGCGGCGCCGTTGCCCCAGCGCACCGGCGCCGAGCCGCGGTAGCCCTCGAGCTCCGGATCCTCGTATTCGTCGGGAACCGGGCCACCCTCGAGGGTGTACATGATCCGGGGGGAGCGGCTCTGGTCGAAAGCGTCCAAAACCCAACCCAGGAAGGCATCCGCTTCGTTGACGAAGCCGATCCGGCGCAGCGCGAAGACGGTGTAGGACGCATCCCGGATCCAGGTGTAGCGATAGTCCCAGTTGCGGATCCCGCCGACAGGTGCCGGCAACGACGAGGTCGGCGCCGCGACCAGTGACCCATTCTCCCAATGATCACAGAGTTTCAGCGTGACCGCGGCCCGCCGGACCATCGCTTCTTGCGGCCCGTCGTAGCTGAAGTGTTGCATCCACCGACGCCACGCCTCGGTGGTCTGCCGGAGTGTCGCCTCCGCATCCAAGGCATGGTGGCGATGGACCCGGCCCCACGACAGAACAAGATCAAGACGCTCGCCCTGCTCGAGATCGTACGCGTCGTCCAGCCCTGCCAGGTCCCGGTTGGCCCGCAGGTGTAGCCGCAGCCCCGGCTGCCGCGCGGCCTGGACGGCAAGCCCGTCCAGCGACGGCTGTGCCAGCGCACCACCGCGCGGATTCAGTCTGACCCGCAACCGCACCCGGCCGGACACGACGACCGCCGACCGAACCAGTTCGGAACGGCCGGCCGGTGCGTCGTCGGTGAGGTCGGCACCGGACCGCAGCACCAGCGCATCGGTCACCCGGACCACACCCTCGGGCCCGCGCAACTCGGTGATCAGCACACCGGTATCGGGCTCGTAGCGCTGCCGGGCCTCGGTCAGACCTTCGGGGGCGACCGTGAAGTCACATCCCCGGTCATGATCGAGAAGACCGGCGAACAGCGGATCGGAATCGAATGCCGGCACGCACATCCAGCCGATGCTGCCATCGAGTCCGACCAGCGCTGTCGTCGAACCGTTGCCGATCAGTCCCAGGTCCTCCAGCCCGAGATATCCATCATGCCGGCGGATCGGTCGAAAGCCCGGATCGATATCGAGCATTGATGATCAGCCCTCGAACGTGATCAGGACCTTGATCACGTCCTCGAGCTTCTGGTCGGCGATCTCGAAGGCGCGCTCCATGTCGTCGAATCCGAAGGTGTGGCTGGTCATCAGCGTCGGGTCGACCCGCTTGTTCTCCAACACCTGCAGCAATCGCTCCATCCGCAGGCGGCCGCCGGGACACAGGCCCGTCGTGATCGTCTTCTCGGCCATACCGACGCCCCACTCCTCGCGCGGGATCCGGACGAACTCCCCTTCGCCGACGTAACCGATGTTGGAGATCGTGCCGCCGGCCTTGGTGATCTTGACGCAGGTCTGGAAGGTGACATCCGCGCCGAGCGCCTCGATCGCGGTGTCGACGCCTTGTCCTCCCGTCAGCTCCAACACGCGTTCGACGACGTCCTCGGTGCTGAAGTCAACGATCTCGTCGGCGCCATAGGTCCTGGCCAACTCCTGACGCCGCGGCACCGACTCGACGCCGATCACCAGGCCTGCGCCGCGCAGCCGGGCACCGACCGTGGCCATCAGCCCGACCGGTCCCTGGGCGATCACCGCCACCGTGCCGCCGATCGGGATGTTGCCGTGTTCGGCCCCCATGAATCCCGTCGACAACATGTCGGCGCAATAGACGGCGACCTCATCGGGAACGCTGTCGGGAATCTTCGCCATATTGGCGTCAGCCTCGTTGACATGGAAATACTCGGCCAGGATCCCGTCCTTGGTATTGGAGAATTTCCAGCCGCCCAGCGGGCTTCCCGATTGCGAGGAATGCCCGGCCTGGGATGCCGGATCTCCCCAGTCCGGAGTGATCGCGCCGACCAGCACCCGATCACCAGGGCGGAAATGCCTAACCTCGCTGCCGACCTCGTGGACCACGCCGACCGCCTCGTGGCCGAGGGTCAGATTCGTCCGCTCGCCGATGCTTCCGCTGACGGTATGCGAATCGGAGGTGCAGATCAGGGCTGCCGTGGTCCGGATGACGGCATCATTCGGACCAGGAGTCGGCACCGGCTTCTCCATGAAACCGACCGAGCCGATCTCTTTCATGACGAACGATTTCACAACCGCTCCTTAGGTGACCTAACGAAACGCGGGCTCTGTTGCGTGATCGGGCCATTCACGGCTGTTGCCGACGCTACTCCGCGGTAGCGGAGCCGTACAGGCTCCGCATTGTCCGATCACCGCACGGTCATGCTCGCCGCACGGATCTGCTCACGGCACGGATCTGGTCACGGCACGGGCCTGCTCACAGCACGGGCCTGCCTCACAGCAGGGCCATGCTCACCGCATCGATAGGGGCTCCAGCAGCCAGGCCGGGACGAAGCGCCGTACGACCTCGGCGACGTCGTCGGACTCCAGCGGCCGCGCGGCGTGATCACCGGTAACCGCGTCGACCATCACCACACCGGCGTCGGTGAGTGTCCGCACGTGGCCAGGCCAGGCCGGATGGCCCCACAGATCCCGGTTCACCATCGGCACCACGGCGATCGGCTTGTGGGCGCCCAGCGTCTCCGCCAGCAGGCTCAGGGGCCTGTTGTCCGCCATTCCCAGCGCCCACTTGCTGCCGGTGTTGAAGGTCAGCGGCAGGACCACGAGGGCGTCCGGTCGCGGCCGCTTGGGAGCGCCCGGCGCACGGTAGCCGACATCGCTGAGGTCGACGCCATCCAGCCAGGGCCGAGCGGATTCGGTGATCGCCAGCGAGGTCTGCCAGCCTGCGGCGGTGGCCGCCTCGATCACGTCCGCGGTGCGGGCCGCGAGCGGAGCTCCGGTGACGACGATTCCCAGATTCGGCACACCGGCAGCGTATTGCGTACGGCTCCCAGCAGGTCCGCCGGTTACATTGAAGCGTGGACGACAACGTGGACGACAACGTGCATGACCGCGTTGGCGACACGGAGCGCGCACTGGCAGCACAGTTCGCACCGGTCGCGCGCCGACTGGATCCGCAGGCCCGGTTGGCCAGGGTCCGCCGACTGGCCGGCGGGATGTCCGCCCAGATCACCGTGCTGGAGCTCGTCCGGCCCGATCATGATCCACAGAGCAGCCCAGACCGGGTGGTGGTGCGCCAGTACGGCGCCAAGAACGTCGCCGCCGACGCTCGTCCGGCGGCCACCGAGACCCGGCTACTGTCGTTGCTGCGCGCGGCCGGCATCCCGGTGCCGGATCCGCGACTGGCCGACGACAGCTCACAACTGCTCGACGGCCCATACGCAGTGGTCGGCTTCGTGCCCGGTGCCGGACCCGCACCGATCTGGTCGCCGACACTGGCCGAGCAACTGGTCGAGGTCCTGGTCCGGCTGCACCAGCTGGACGCCGGCCCGGTCCAGGGCTGGCTGCGGCCGTATGCCGCCCGGGTGGATCGCTGGCTGGCGAGGCCCGCTGCCGAGCCCGACGAGCCGATGCGCGAGACGGCGATCCGGCAGGTGCTCGGCGACTGGTGGCCGCGCCGGACGGAGCTGACGCCGAGGATCCTGCACGGCGACTACTGGCCGGGCAACACGATGTGGGCCGCCGATCGGCTGCTGGCGGTCATCGACTGGGAGGACGCCGCGTGGGGCGACCAACGCTCCGACCTGGCCAACATCCGGCTCGAGCTGCTCTGGGCGTACGGCTGGACGGCGTGCGAGGACTTCACCCGACGCTACCGGGACGCGTTCGCCGACCTCGACTTCACCGACCAGCCCTACTGGGACCTGGTCGCGGCGACCCGCCCGGTCGGGCGGCTGGCCGAGTGGGGGCTGGATCCGGCCGGGCTGGAGAGCTTCCTGAATCAATACCAAGACTTCGTCGACGCCGCGCTGGCCGAAGTCGGAAGCCGAGCCTCTCGCGCGTAAAGTTGCTTTGTGGACCACATCCGAGGGCACCTGCTGCTGTTCCTGGCGGTGACCGTCGGGTCAGCGATCCCCTTCGTACCGACCGGCGAAATGGTCAGCGGCAGTTCCGCGCTGGCCGCCAACTCCCGGCTGGACATCATCCTGATCTTCTTCGTCACCTGGGCGGCCTCGGTGCTGGGTGACACCATCCTGCTGCTCGAGGCACGGCTCGGCGCCAACCGACTGCGTCCGTGGCTGGAACGCCGCAAATACTACGAGCGGGTCCACCAGGCCGAGGAGAAGCTGCACCGCAACGCCTTCAGCTCGATCATCACCGGCCGGCTCGTCCCCGGCGGCCGTGCGCCGGTGATCATCGCCCTCGGGCTCGGGCGCTATTCGGTCCGCAGATTCATCGTCTACGACACCGTCGCCTGCGGCCTGTGGGCGCTGATCTACTCGACCATCGGCAGCCTCGGCGGCAAGATCTCCGACCATCCGATCCTCGGCATGGTCATCGCCATCGCCTTCGCGGTCTGCATGAGCGTGATCGTGCAGCAGGTCATCCGGCTGGTGCAGTGGCAGCGGGCCCACCGGTCCGGCACCGAGTTGCCACCGTCGCAGATCGAGGCGGCCTCCGATGTGCTGACCGATCTGACCTACCTGCACAAGGCCCATCAGCCGGTTGAGATCGATGTCGACAGCGCCCCGTCGATCCCGCTGCCGCAGCCCCGCCAACCGGAGATGCGTACCGCTCGATCCCCGAAGCCCACCCAGCACGACCGCTGACGGCCCACCTCCGGGCAGGCCGTACGGCTATTTCACCGAGCCTGCCATCACGCCCTGGACGAAGTAGCGCTGGAAACCCAGGAAGACGATCAGCGGTACGACCAGGGACAGGAACGCTCCCGGTGCCAGGATGTCGATGCTGCTGCCGAACTGCCGGGTCTGGCTGGCCAGCGCTACGGTCAGCGGCTGGCTGGAGCTGTCGCTGAAGACCAACGCCACCAGCAGGTCGTTCCACACCCAGAGGAACTGAAAGATCCCCAGCGAGGCGATCGCCGGCATCCCGAGCGGAAGGATCAGGCTGAAGAAGATCCGGCCCTCGCCGGCGCCGTCCATCCGTGCCGCCTCCATCAACTCCGACGGGATCCCGGCGAAGTAGTTGCGCAGCAGGAAGATCGCGAACGGCAGCCCGAAGCCGACGTGGAAGAAGATCACCGAGATGATCGAACCGGTCAGGCCGAGGGCGGCGTACAGCTTGACCACGGGGATCAGCGCGATCTGGATCGGGATCACCAACAGGCCGACCACCACCAGGAAGGCGAAGTCCCTGCCGGGGAAGCGCATCCAGGCGAATGCGTAGCCCGCGGCTGAGCCGATCAAGATCACCAGGACGGTTGCCGGCACCGTGATCAACACGGTGTTCAGGAAGCCGGACCGCATCGCCGGGGTCTCGAGCAGTGCCTGGTAGTTGGCCACCGTCAGCTGGGCGGGATGGATCAGCGCATGCCACCAGCCGCCGCCCGAATACTGGGTCGGATCGCGCAACGACTCGACCAACAGGCCGAAGGTCGGCAGCAGCCACAACAGCGCCACGATGATCAGCACGATCTGCAGCGCGCCGCTGCCCGTCCGTGCGGCCAGCCGAGCCGGTAGCCCACGATTTGCCGCACCGGTGACGATCCCGCTCCCGGCCGCTGTGGTCGCGGATGCTCCCGTCACAGTGGGCGCGGTCATGACTCGTCCTTTCTGAACCGCCTGATCTGGAAGATCATCGCGGGAATCACCAACAGCACCAGGACGATCCCGATCGCGCTCGCCGGGCCGAAACGCTGGTTGCCGTAATCGGTGTAGAGCTGCACCGCCAGCACATTGCCGTAGCGGGCGTCACCGCCGGCCGCCTGCTGGATGATGAAGACGATGTCGAAGATCTTCAGCACGTTGATCAACATCGTCACGAACACCACCAGCAGCACCGGTGACAACAACGGGACGGTGATCCGCCGGAACACCTGCCATTCCGATGCACCGTCGATCCGGGCTGCCTCGAGCACATCACGCGGTAGCGTCGACATCCCGGCCGACAACAACACCATCGCGAATCCGGCGTAGATCCACAGATAGGCGACGATGATCGACGGGGTGATCAGATCCTTGCCCAGCCAGGAGATGCCCTGGTAGGCGGCGGTGAAGTCCTGCCCTGGCAGGCGGATCTGGTAACTGCCGTTGCCGAGATCGGCGAAGCGGAAGGTGCCGTTCGCCTCCGTCGTGCCGGTGGCGACCACCTTGCCGTTCTGCAACGCCTCGACCTTGATCCCCGGAACGCCCAGCTCACCCTGGTCGACGGCACCCGAGGTGCCACCGCCACCGAGCTTGAAGTCGTTCCAGACAACGCCGGAAATGCCGTTACCGGGTGCCGGTTTGACGGCGGGCTCAGCACCCGGCGGCGGCGAGGTCAGGTTGAAGCCGGTCAGCGGGAACAGCGCGACATCGGAGGAGGTCACCGGGGTCGTCAAGGTGAAGCCCTGCTTCGGATTCCCGGTCAGGCCCTTGGCGCTGTTGCCCGGATGCAGCTCAGGGAAGGACCGCTGCGATCCGAACATGTCGTGCACGCCGATCACCACCGAGTTGGCCAGGCCGCGGCTCGGCGTGTCGACGTAGATCAGCGTCCAGGTCACGCCGGAGGCAAGAAACGAGATCGCCATCGGCATGAACAGGATGATCTTGAACGCTGCGCCCCAGTGGATCCGTTCGGTCAGCACCGCGAAGAACAACCCGAGGATTGTGACGACCGCCGGCACGACGATCACCCAGATGATGTTGTTCTCGAAGGCCTGCAGCGAATCCTGGGCGGTGAAGATCCCGATGTAGTTCTTCAGGCCGGCGAAGGTCGTCGCACGCCCGCTCGGCCCGTCGTTGAAGAAGCTCCGGATGACGGTGTAGATCAGCGGGTAGAGCACCAGCGCCCCGAGGAACACCACCGCGGGCAGCAGGAAGATCGCCGCGATCCAGCCGCGTTCCCCCGGCGAGCGCCCGGGCCGGCGGCGATCACTCGCCGCCGGCCGCCCCGGCGCCTCGACTACTGCCACTTGACCGCTTTGGCGTCCTTCTCCAGCTGCTTCTGTGCCGCCTTCACGTCGCCGTCGGTCAAGAACGTCTGGAGATCACCCCACTCGCCCTTGTTCGGGGTGCCACCGAATGCTGCCGGTGCCTGGTCCGACATGTCGAAACGGAAGTTGTCGCCGACCGAGACGATCTGCTGCCCGAGCTGGGCCGACGTCGGATCGGCGTAGTCGGAGGCAGTCAGATTCTTGTTCGCTGAGATGAAGCCGCTGCCCTGGGTGCCGACCAGGATCGCCGAGGCCTCCTTGCCGCCGAGGTATGCCATGAACTGCTGGGCGGCCTTGTTGTCGGTGAAACCGACCGCGAAGTCGCCGGCTGCCTCGACCACCGGTTTGGAGCCGTTGATCGACGGGAAGGACGCGACCTTGGCGTCCGTGCCGACCTTGGCCGGCAGCTTGTCGCTGGTGATCGTGGTGGCGACGAAGCTGGCCTCGTAGACGATCGCGGAGCTCGGGTTGGCCTTGAAGGTGTTGTCGACCGAGCCGGTGAACGGCACCTTGACGGCCTGGGCCGGATCGCCGACCAACTGCTTGTCGCCCCAGATCTGCTTAAGCGTGTTCAGCGCCGTGGTCACCGTCGGATCGGTCCACGGGATCTGGTGCTTGGTGAGCTTGTCGTAGTTCGCCAGCCCGGCGGTGCGGATGTAGACATTCTCGAACCAGTCGCTCAGCGTCCAGCCGTCACCGCCACCGACGGAGATCGGCGTGGTCACACCGGAGTCCGACAACGTCTTGGAATCCTTGATCAGATCCTGCCAGGTCGCCGGCGGCTTGGTGATCCCGGCGTTACCGAAGAGCTTATTGTTGTACCACAAGGTCGACTTGTTGGATGCATCAACCGGGACACCGTACAACTTGCCCTTGTATGAGCCGAGGGTCGCCCACTCCGAGGAGTAGTTGTCCTTGGTCGCCTGCTGCATCGCCGATGTCGCGGGCTTCAGATCGCCCGAGGACGCGTACTGCGCGATCGCACCGGGCAATGAAAGGATCGCCACGTCGGGCGGCGTACCACCGGCCACCTTGGTGCCGAGCACCGTCGCCTCGTCACCGCCGGCGGCGGGCGTGTAATGCCCAGTAGCCCCGGTCTCGGAGTCGAATTTGTCGAGCACGGCCTGGAATGCCTTCTGCTCCCCGCCGGTCCACTGACCGAGGATTGTGAACGACTGGCCCTTCAGGTCGCCGCCGGCGCTGGCGCTGGTCGCGGGAGCGGCCGGGCTGCTGGCTGACCCACTCGAACCACCGGAACCACCGCCTCCGCATGCAGCCAGCCCCACCAGAGTTGCTGCTGTCAATGAGCCGATCAGAAACCTGATTTTCCCCGCGGACACGGTTACTTCCTCCCTGATTTCGCCGTCTGGCGAAATATTGCCGACCTCTTCAGGCTAACCCGTGCGAGTTCACAGCAAACGGGGTGGGGTCCGTGCCCGCGGTCAGCGAGGGTCTGATCGTGACCGTGGGTTCAGATCGAATTCAGGCCGCCTGCGCCATCAGGAACGCCGATGCGGCTCACAGATACAGGCTCACAGATATAGGCCGGTGCTGCCGTCGTTGAGCCTCTCGGCGGCGACGGCATGTAAGTCACGCTCCCGCAGCAGGGTGTAGTCCTTGCCGCGGACTTCGACCTCGGCCTTCTCCTCGGGGTCGAAGAGCACCCGGTCGCCGACCTTGACGACCCGTACGCTGGCGCCGACCGCAACAACCTCTGCCCAGGCGAGCCGTCGGCTCATCGAGACCGTGGCAGGAATCAGGATGCCGCTGCCGCTACGGCGTTCTCCGGACTCGCTTTCCCGGATCACCAGGACCCGGTCGTGCAGCATCCGGATCGGCAGTTCGGCGCCGGCATCCAGGGACATGTCCTTCCCGGATCCGGACGGTGCAGACGCAGACAGCTCTTCCTCCAGTGTCGCTTGTGGGTGCTACAACTTGGCGCCGCGGACGATCTTGCGGACGACGAGAACAAACGTGACAAAGCCTGCCACTGCCCCGCCCACTGCCGCCAACCGGGAGGTCCGCAGCTCACCGTTGGGATAGAAGACCTGCGAGCGGAGATTGGCGACCTCGGCGCGGGCCAGCGTCTTGGCCGACTCGATCTGACGCTCCTTCACCCGCTGCGGGTGCACCTGGTCGATGAGCTGCTCGACCGACGATGCGAGGCGTTCGCGCGTTGCCGCAAGGTCCGCCTCGATCTGGGCTCGGCTGCGCGGCGTGCTCGACGCGGCCCGGCTGGGCGTCTGTTCGGTCACGGTGACCTCTCTTACTCGGCACAGGATCTTCGGTACGGCCTGTCGGCTGCTCTGGCGGCTACTCCGTCGGCCCAGCGTATCTACCCACAGTCGCGGCCGGAACAACCCTCGCCGTACGGGTCACTCTGCCATCGGATGCGACCCCACCGCCCAGCGCTCCTTGGTATGGCTCCAGAAGACCAGGATCCCGAAGACGACGGCCGCGGCGAGCATCGCGAGCGCCAGACAGAAGTAGGACCCTGCCTTGTTTCCCGGCCAGGGCGGCGTGGCCGACGGACCAGTCGGGGCCGGCGATGAACGCGGATCGATCGGTGTGGGTCCCGGCCATTAGGGTTCTGTCCATGAGCGATCGCCTCGGACCGGGGGACGTGGCCCCCGCCTTCAGCCTGCCCGATGCCACCGGCAAGACCGTCTCGTTGTCCGATTTCGCGGGCAAACGGGTGATCGTCTACTTCTATCCGGCCGCGATGACTCCCGGCTGCACCACCCAAGCCGTCGATTTCACGGCCGCCATGGACGAGTTGAGTTCGGCCGGGCTGAGCGTGCTCGGCATCTCGCCCGACGACACCGCGAAGCTGGCGAAATTCAAGGAGCGGGAGCACATCGGCTTCCCGCTGCTGTCCGACGCCGACAAGACCACGCTGTCCGCCTGGGGTGCGTACGGGGAGAAGCTGCTCTACGGCAAGCTGATCGAGGGCGTGCTGCGGTCGACCTTCGTGGTTGACGTGGACGCCGAGGGCAACGGCACCATCGCAGTCGCTCAGTACAACGTCCGCGCCAAGGGCCACGTGGCCAAGCTCCGCAAGGAGTTGGCCGTCTAGTAGTCCGACAGCGCGGCCAGCTCGTCGTCGGTGAGCCGGATCGCGGCCGCGGCGACATTCTGTTCCAGATGCTCCGGGCTCCCGGTGCCCGGGATGGCCAGCACGTTCGGCGACAGCTGCAGCGTCCAGGCCAGTCGGATCTGGGCTGGGCTGACGCCGTGACCGGCGGCGATCGCCCGGACCGATTTCTCGGCACCTCCGTGGGCACCGGCCCGGCCGCCGACGATGCTGAAGAACGGCACGTACGCGATCTGCTGTTCGGCACACAGCCGGATCAGTTCGCGCTGCCGGGCGGGCTGGTTGTCGACGCCGAACGCGTTCTGCACCTCGACGATCGGCGACGCCTCCAGCGCGACCGCGACCGCCTCCGGCCCGACATTGGAGATGCCGATGTGGCGGATCAGTCCCTCGTCGCGCAGATCGGCCAGGGCGCCGATGTAGTCGGCGACATTGGCCTCGCTGCGACGCCGGAAGTTGACCACGTCCAGGTGGTCCTGGCCAAGCTGACGCAGATTCTCCTCGACCTGACCGCGCAGCTGGTCCGGCCGGAGCTGGTCGATCCAGTTGCCCCACGGATCACGTCCGGGGCCGACCTTGGTCGCGATCACGAGGCCGTCGTACGGCGCCAGGGCGGTGTTGATCAACTCGTTGGCCGAGCGCAGCGGACTGAAGTAGAAGGCCGCGGTGTCGATGTGGTTGACGCCCAGTTCGACGGCTCTGCGCAGGACCGCGATCGATTCGTCGCGGTCGCCCGCCAGCCGCATCGCACCGAAGCCCAGCCGGTTGACGGTCAGGTCGCCCAGCGTCCAGGTGCCGGCCGCGTCGGCGGTGACCGTCATTCCTGCGGGCCGCCGACCACGACATTCCATTCCCGGACCGACACGACGCGTACGCCATCGGCCTGGAAGTACGGATCCTCGTCCACCAGCCGCTGGGCCTCGTCGGCCTCGGTGTTGAAGATCAACAGCGCGCCGGTGTCGTCTGGCCACGGCCCGGACGCAAAGACCTTGCCCTCGGCATGCAGCCCGTTGAGGCGCTCCCGGTGCGCGGGGCGCAGCCGATCCCGCTCCGGGCTCGGCGTGGTGTAGGCGACTTCGACAGCGATCATGACCGTGACCTTACAAGTCATCCCCGCCGAGGCCAGGGCGACTCATCGGGTTCGTGGCGGGCTGATGTTTTGGGCACCGGCGTAATCCGCACAAGCGCGCGGTTGGTCTTCGAAAACCCGTCGACCGCGCAACGCGGCCCGGCCAGACTGTGGGCGATGACGACAAGCGAAGTCTGGGGCCGGCAACAAGCAGAACGCTACGACGCCAACCAAGCCGGCATGTATGCACCCGAGGTGCTCAACCCCACTGTTGACTTCCTCGCTGACCTTGCGGGCACCGGGGCAGCACTCGAGTTCGCGATCGGAACCGGTCGCGTCGGGGTCGCGCTGACTGGTCGCGGCGTTCCCGTGACCGGCATTGAGCTGTCCGGGCCAATGGTCGCCCAACTTCGCCAGAAGGTCGGCGAAGCAGAGTTGCCAGTGATCATCGGCGACATGGCCACCACGACCATCGATGGTGAGTTCGCTCTGGTCTACCTGGTCTTCAACACCATCTCGAACCTACGAACGCAGGCCGAACAGGTCGAGTGCTTCCGAAATGCCGCACGACATCTGAGCCCTGGCGGACGATTCGTGATCGAGCTGTGGGTGCCGCCGATCCGCCGCCTTGCCCCAGGGCAGCAGATCGTTGCGATGGACGTCAGTGATGGACACGCGTCCTTCGACACCTACGATCTGGTGACGCAGCAATGCATCTCTCATCACTACGATCGCGATGCCGAAGGCACAATCCGCTACGGGTCCGGCGGCTTCCGATACGTCTGGCCGTCGGAGTGCGATCTCATGGCGATGGTCGCAGGACTCGAACTCGAGTCACGGTATGCAGACTGGCGTCGAAGCCCGTTCACCTCCGAGAGCGACAGCCACGTCTCGGTTTGGCGCAAGCCGGCCTGACTCGCAAAGGGAATTGACCTGGCAGGAGGTCAACTGGGGTCCGAAATCGTGGATGCCAGCCCACCGCGGAGTTCGTCAAACCAACCGTCGCCGAGTTCATGACTCGACCGCCCGTGAACCCAGGTGTCCAGACCATCGTCAGCCCATCGTGGCACCACATGAAAGTGCAAATGGTCGACGGTCTGGTCCGAGTTTGGACCGCTGGCGTTGAGCACGTTGACCCCGGAGGCGCCAATCGTGGTTGCCATCTGCTGCGCGACCCGCTGGACCAGAAGCGCAACCTCCTGGATGCCATGCGGCGAGACGTCCTGCACGCCGACCGCATGCTCGTTCGAGATGACCAGGGTGTGCCCCAGAGCCAGCCAACCATGTCGCAGCGGCAGTAGCGCCGATGCTGACTGTCCCCGCCATAGCCATTCCGCCGACCCGTCACCGTTGAGTAACGAGCAAAAGACGCAGTCCGGCATAGCCAAGAAGTCTGTCATAACCGCCCACCGCCGTTCGGCCCGTTTCAGCCGGGATCGGCGTCCCTCACCGGACAGGCTGAATTCGATCAGGGCGCACCGTTGCCCACAAGCCCGTCGATCGCTTCGCGGATGATCGAAATCTGGCCCGTGTGCAGCAAGTTCTCTTCCAAGATGTCGACCAGCCGGCGCCGACGATTGACCACATAGTCCGGATCGTCGGTGCACTCGACGTCGAGGCCGCCGTCGGCGACAAGGCCGGCCCACTCGTCCCGGCAGCGACCGATCGTGCCGTACCACAGGCTGTAGAGCTCCTCGGGCGGCAGCTTCGGCGCCTCCTGCCACTCGGCGCCGTAGTGTTCCTCGCCGTCCGAGCCGATCACCGGTGACCCCGGTGCGCGGCCGGCAGCGGATGCCGTCCACATCTCCTCGACCTTGGCCAGGTGCACCATCGTGCCTGCGACCGTCAGACCCGACGGAGGGTGTTTGGCCCCTAACTGCGAGGACTTCAGGCCCCCGGACTAGTGCCACACCTGCAGGCTAGGACCTGACGTCGCGTCAGAATCAAGACCAACGCAGCGAAGCCAGGTAGGCGAGGCTGCGCGGCACCTGGTCGGCGGTCGATGGACTCTCGTCCTCGATGTAGTAGTGCTCGATCGATGACTCGCGGGCCGCGCGGAGGATGTCGGGCAGATCGAGTTGGCCGTCCCCGAGAGCGACGTCATTCTCGGGTGCGGTCGATCCGCTCAGGTCGCCCACGACCCCGCACCGGAGGTCTTTGAGGTGCATCAGGCGGAATCGGTCCGGATAGCGACGCAGCAGCTGCGCCGGATCCTGGCCGGGGAAGAAGGTCCACAGGACATCCAGTTCGAAGCCCACCACGGCAGGTTCGGTGCTCTGCATGATCAGATCGAACAGCGTGCCGTCGTTGTGAGGCACGAACTCGTACCCGTGATTGTGATAGCAGAACGTGAGGTCGTGCTCGGAACGCAGCCGGCTTCCGATCCGGTTGAAGGTGGCCGCGGCGTCAAGGGCCTGCTGATGGTCGAAGGGCGATTCGTGAGGAATCCACGCGACGCGTACGAAGCGTGCCCCAAGGGTTTTCGCTGCCGCCGCGACCGCATCGGTGGAGTCCTGAAGATCGGCGTACCCGACGCCGTAGGACGAACAGGACATGCCTCGTTCGTCAAGCAGGGTACGAATCTCGGCCGCGGTCCGACCGAACAGGTTGGAGAATTCGATGTCGGTCACACCGAGCGATCGGATGTGGTCCAGGGTTCCCGCGACGTCCTCGTCGAACTCCCGACGATAGGTGAATGACACCATTCCTGGCGTCCGGGGAAACAGCCGGCCCTCGGTTGCCTGAGCTGTGGTCATGGATGCCTCCTTCGAGCCGGTCGGTCAGGACGAGAACGACGCGCTCATGTCCGCCACGCCACCAGACGTCGCGGCGTTCGCGTCGAAGGTCGATGACTCCCGCTTCCCCGACAGCCACTGCTCGAACGTCGCCGGATCGAGCGGCAACTCCACCGTACGATCCAGCTCGGAGGACAAGATGATCGCGTTGGCCAACGACACCGAGGCACGCCCCTCGGCAGCCTCGGCGATCAGCGAACCCTCGCCGCGGATGGTCGAGACGAACGCGTTGATCACCTCGGTGTGGTGTCCGCCCTTGCCGTCGATCTCGATCGTCTCGAGCGACGTCTCCGGGCCACCGAAAGACTTCTCGGTCGTGGCGTTCCACTCCGAGGTCGGCATGGCGGTCCGGGTGAACTCGAGCCGGTCCGGGTAGACCACGACGCGGCCGTTGTCGCCGATGATCTCGCGGCGGTCGGTTCCGGGTGCCTCGCCGGTGGTCGCCACCAGCACCGCGGTGCTGCCGTCAGCGAACTCCAGCAGGGCATTCACCTCGTCCTCGACCTCGATCGGGTGGTACTTGCCGATCGGGCAGAACGCGCGAACCCGCTGCGGCAACCCGAAAAGCCACTGGAAGAGGTCCAGGTCGTGCGGGAGCTGGTTGACCAGCATGCCGCCGCCCTCACCGCCCCAGGTCGCACGCCAATTGCTGGAGCGGTAGTACGCGTTGGACCGGAACCAGGCGGTGAGGATCCAGTTGATCCGGCGGATCCTGCCGAGCTGCCCGGACTGGATCAGCTCACGCAGCTTCCGATAGCGGGGTTCGGTACGGGTGTCGAACATGACAGCGAACACCTGGTCGGGATTGGTGTGGGCGGCGATCATCCGGTCGCAGTCGGCCTGATGCACCGCCAGCGGCTTCTCCACCAGCACATGCAGACCGTGGCTGAGGGCGTCGATGCTGATCGGGGTGTGCGCATAGTGCGGTGCCGAGATGATCACGGCGTCGACCTCGCCGGAGGCGATCATCGCGGCGCTGTCGCTCCAACCCTTCAGGTGCGGATGCCGGGCCAGTGCCGCCGGATCCGAGTCGCAGATCCCGACCAGCCGTGCGTGTGCGATCTCTCCACGCTCGAACCGGGCCACGTGCGTCGTGCCGATGTTGCCGATGCCGATGATGCCGAAGCGGACGTCTGTCATGGGTATTGATCATTCCAGACGACGAAGATCGACAACCACCGGCACGTGACGGAGAACTTCGAACGAACCGCAGCTCGCAAAGGCCCTACTGTGCAGACGCGGTTCGGTGGCGCACGAGCACGCCGAGCAGATCCTCGCCTGCCGGGAAGCGCCCGACCGAGTAGGAAGAGAAGGCGGGCGCAGCAGCGGCGAGCCGGGGGTGTCATCCAGCGTCGAGGTCCCTGATAACCCGGCAGCTCATCGCGGCGATGGCGGCCCGCTCCTCGGGAGCCAGGCGGTCGAGGACGAGACGGCGAACGTTCTCCGAGTGGAGTCGCACGGCGCGCCGTGCGGCTTCCCATCCGGTCGCGGTAAGCCGCACGCCGGTCCTACGCCCGGGCGCGCCGTCCTCCTCGCGCGCGAGTAGACAGCGGGACTCCATGCGGGTGAGCTGGTGGGCCACGCGGCCCTTGTCCCAGTCCAGAGCCTCGGCGACCTCGCCCACGCGCTTCCGTCCCTCCGGGGCGGCCTCCAGCGTCACCAGGACGCTGAAGTCTGCCTTCGAGAGCGCCAGCTCCTGCTGCAGCGCCCTGTCGAACTCGCGGTTGAGCAGGCGCTGCGAACGGACCCAAGCGTCCCAGAACTCCCAGTCCTGCTCCGTGAGTACTCCCAGCTCCGCCATGTGGTCATCCTACGCCAAGAGTTGACATCGCAACTCTACGAGCTACAGTTGCTACGTCAACTCTTCAGGAGGCGGAAGGACATGCAGCGATGAGCAAGGTTGTCGTGGTCGGCGGCGGATACGCCGGGACGATGGTGGCGAAGGCCTTGGACCCAGAGGCAGAGCTGATCCTCATCGACCCGCGGGATTCCTTCGTCAACGTCTCCAGCTCGATGCGGGCCCTGGTCCGCCCCGACTGGGCGGACCGCCCATTCTTCGCCTACGACCGCCTGCTCGACCGCGGACGAATCGTCCGCGGCAGCGTCACATCGGCCGACGCCGCCGGCGTGACCCTCGCGAGCGGGGAGCGCGTCAACGCCGACTATCTGGTGCTGGCCACCGGGTCCGCGCACGCCTACCCCGCCAGGCCGCACCTGCCAGAGACCAGCGCCACAGAGGCCGCGCGAGACTTGCGCGCCACCGGCCAGCAGCTCGTACGAGCAGGGCGCGTCCTCATCATCGGAGGCGGGCCTGTCGGCCTCGAGCTCGCCGGCGAGATCCGCGAGGCCTGGCCCGACAAGCACGTCACCATCATCGACCGCTCCAGCCAGGCGCTGCCCGGATACCTCCCGGAGGTCCGCGAGCAGCTGCACCGCCAGCTCGACGGCCTCGGCATCGAACTGCGGCTGGGCACCGCAATCGAATCGATGCCCGACGTCCCGGATGGCGTCGCGACAGCATTCGCCGTGCAGACCACCGACGGCGAGGCGATCACCGCCGACATCTGGTTCCGCTGCTTCGGATCACAGCCCAACACCGGTTTTCTCGACGACGGTGCCCTGACCGAGCTCACCGAACGTCACACCGTCGCGGTCGACGGTCACCTCAACGTCGTCGGGCATCCCAGGGTCTACGCCTTGGGCGACATCGCCGAGCTCCCCGACGCGAAAATGGCCACCTGGGCGCAGACCCAAGCCCCAACAGTGATCGAGAACATCCTCGCGCAGCTGCGCGGCGGGGACGCCACCTCTGTCTACGAGCCTGACGCCACCCCTCGCCTCCTGCTCCCCCTCGGGTCCCGCTTCGGCGTTGGCCAGCTGCCCTCGCCCGACGGCGGCTCGGTGCCCGCTCCCGTCGAAGCCGTTGTCCAACGCAAGGGCACCGACCTCTTCACCGCCCGCTTCGCAGAGCGCTTCGGCTCCTGACGCGTGGGCTGCTCCCCCGCGCTCGGCCGCCCACCATGGTGCTTGGCGACCCCCTGGACGAATGGAACGACGATTACTTCGGCCCGCTGTAGTCCGGGTCGAGACATCCCAATCGGGTGGGCGAGCATGATCGCCTGTCGGGGACCCTACGAGTGCTGCTTGCCGAAGCGGCGGATGGCCGCATCCTGCAGCGCGAGCCGGCGGAGCGCGATCAGCAGCGGCTCGATCAGGATCGTGCCGAGCACGGCCTGCCGGACGGCTGCTTCGGGCGTCTCGGTCGGCACCGTGCCCATCTCGGCGACAGTCAGCCGCTGCACCAGTTCGGCGTAGCGCCGTACCCCGCCGGTGATCAACAGCAGCTGTGCCTCGTCGATCGCCGTCAAGGCAGCTTCAAGATCAACAAGTGCTGGACTACCGGGTTCCACCTGCCAGCCGAGTTGATCAACAAGCTCCCGGGCAGCAGCCGGTTCGGCCTCTGCCTCGCCACCGCTGACCGCCATCGACGCCCGGCCGAGACGCTCCAACACCGGCCCTTCAGGCGCATCGATGGCCGCCAGCACGGATTTCGCCGTCGTGATCGACAACCGGGCCGGGCCGATCAGCGCCCGGATCAACCGCAGCCGGGCGACGTGGCCGTCGTCGTACTGGGCCTGCGTCGCCGAGGTCAGCTCGCCGGAGTGCAGCAGCCCCTCCCGCAGGTAGTACTTGATCGTGGCCGTCGGGACTCCGCTGGCCCGGGACAACTCGGAGATACGCACGGAACTCCTTGCCAGCACTATTGGACAGTGTTACTCTCCAATATTAGAGAGTGACAGTATCCATCATGCCGGGAGGCTGGATCATGGCGGGGATCAACACGGGTCGGATGACCCACGACTACGCGATCAGCGAGGACGGCGTCACCGAGGGCAACACAGACAGAGACTTGGTCGTCTTCCTGATCGGCATGACGATCAACCGGTGGTGGCGACCAGATCGCTGGCTGCCGGTCTTCGCCGCGATGCCGCGAATGCTCCGCGAACTCTCCCAGGACAAGGAATCCGGGCTGCTCGGGTACCGGTTGATCTTCGACCTGCGAGGGCCGTGGCTGGTCCAGTACTGGAGCAGCCTCGACAAGTTGTACGCCTACGCCAGCGACCCGGCGGCAACCCACCGGCCCGCCTGGGCGGCGTACAACCGCAATGCGCGCAAGGCCGGCGGCGTAGTGGGTGTCTGGCACGAGACCTTCCAGGTCGAGCACGCCGAGTCGATCTACGTCAACACGCCGCTGCAGGGGCTGGCCAAGGCGACCGGCATCAAGCCGGTCACCGGACGACTCAACACCGCCCGACAGCGGATCACCCAGGAGCCGTCAAGCCCGGCGTGACTCACGCGTTGCGCGAGTTGCGCAGGTGGGAGATCAGCACCGCCAGGATCGACTCGAGGTGGTCCGTGCTTCCGGTCGTACGCAGGACGACAACGCCACCCTGGATGCCGGCGACGAAGGCCGCAGCCATCCGCCGGGCATTGATCCCCGGGCCGACCGCACCCTTGGCCTGCATCGTCCTGATACCTGCTTCGACCCGGTCCTGCCACTGTCTCAGCAGAACGGTGGAAACCTCGGCCGCACCGGGAACAGTGCCGAGCTGATTCATCAGCGCAGCCATCGGGCAGTTGACACCCTGCGCGCGGTACCGGGCGATCACCGCCTTGCGCCAGCGATCCCAGGCCGCCCACGAGTCGAGCGCGTCAAGATGCGGCTGCTGGTCCTCCAGTACCCGATCGGCCTCCGAACGCGCCACCTCGAGGAACAGCTCCTCCTTGCCGCCCGGGAAGTAGTGGAAGAGCTGGCTCTTGCTGGTGTGCGTCACTCCCCGGATGTCATCCAGGGTCGCGGTGCCGGGATCCGAACTGCGCAGGTACGCCGCCGCACCGTCGATGATGAGCTGCCGCATAGCGCGGCCCTTCGTCGTCAGCACCATGGTTGGAAGCGTACCCGCACTTTGGACCCGCCGGTCCAACTTCGACAGTATTTTGGACTTGCAGGTCCAGAACGCTGTACCTACCTTCGAGGTGTGAATCAGAACCCGATGAACACCTATTACCTCTTAGGCCGCTCCGGCCTTCGTGTGAGCCGGCTGGCTCTCGGCACGATGAACTTCGGCGTGGCCGGATTCCATGCCGGGTACGGAAAGACCGAGGAGGATGCCGAGGCGATCTTCCGTCGCTACGTCGAGGCCGGCGGCAACTTCATCGACACCGCCGACTTCTATACCGCCGGCCAGAGCGAACGGATCCTCGGCCGGTTGATCCGCAGGGCAGGCAACCGCGACGAGGTCGTTCTCACCAGCAAGTTCACCAACACCGTCGACCAGACGACGCGGCCCAATCCGAACGCGAGCGGCAACGGCCGGGCGCACATCGTCCGCGCGGTCGAGGCATCCCTGCGTCGTCTCGACACCGACTACCTCGACCTCTACCTGCTGCACACCTGGGACCGGATCACCCCGGTCGAGGAGGTCGTACGGACTCTCGACAATCTTGTCCGGGAGGGAAAGATCCGCTACGCAGGGCTGTCGGACGTACCGGCCTGGTACGCAGCCCGCGCCCAGACCTATGCCGAGGTGCACGGCCTTTCGCCGATCATCACCGTGCAACTGCCGTACTCGTTGGCAGAACGATCACTCGAGGCGGAGTACGTGTCGATGGCACAGAATCTCGGTATCGGCCTGACCGCCTGGAGCCCGCTCGGGGGCGGATTGCTCACGGGCAAGTACACCCGCGCAGGCGATGGCGTCAGCGGCGAGGGCCGGATCGCCAACCCGGATGCTCCGAGCAAGCCTCTCACCGAACGGGACTGGGCCGCAGTGGATGCACTGCGCGAGGCCGCCGACACCGTCGGGGCACCGATGGCGCAGGTCGCACTCGCGTGGGCGCTGGCCCGGCCCGGCATCACGTCACTGGTCACCGGGGCCAGCAGCGTACGGCAGTTGGAGAGCAATCTGGCAGCGACCGGGTTGACCCTGCCGGCTGAGGTCATCACCACACTCAACGCGGCGACAGCGCCGGAACCCACCGCGCCGTACGCGATGTTCACCCCGCAGTACCAGTCCTGGGTGATCAACCCGGGCGTCGTGGTCGCCGATCAGCCGGCGACCTTCAGTCGCCCGGTGATCAACGGTGCCACGGACTGATCGGTGCCATGATGTCGTGCATCGCGACCACTACACCGCAATCACGGAGGCGCCATGCCGAACCATCCGGTGCTGATGCACACCGCGCTCGATGCCACCGATTGTCGCGGGCTCGCCGAGTTCTACCGGCAACTGCTCGGACTGCACTACCGACCGGGCGACGAACCACCGGAGAGCGGGCCCGACGAGGCCGACTGGCTGGTGCTGATGGACGATGATGATCATCGGGTGCTGGCCTTCAACCAGGTGAGCGAGTTGGCCCGGCCGACCTGGCCCACCGACGAGGTGCCCAAGCAGATGCACCATGACTATCTGGTCGCCGATGTCGATGAGCTCCGGCGGCAACGCCGATATGCCGAGGAACTCGGTGCCACACTGCTGTTCGACCGCACCGACGAGGAGGACGAGCCGCTGTATGTGCTTGCCGACCCGGCCGGACATCCGTTCTGCCTGCTCGTGCAGTAGCTGCGTACCCCTAAACTGTCGGGACGGCCGGAGTGGTGGAATTGGCAGACACGCAGCACTTAGGATGCTGTGCCCCAGGCGTGCGGGTTCAAGTCCCGCCTCCGGCACCAGCGCATGAGCCCTACGGGTTGTTGGCGACGCCCTCGTCGACCTCGAGCTTGTGGGCCGCGGTGATCTTGGAGTAGCTGAAGCCGGCGATCGCCGCACCCGCGATCGGCGCCACGATGAACAACCAGACCTGTTCCAGCGCACCGCTTCCGGCGAACCAGGCGACACCGATCGAACGGGCCGGGTTGACCGAGGTGTTCGTGACCGGGATGCCGACCAGGTGGATCAGAGTCAGCGCCAGGCCGATCGCGATCGGGGCGAAGCCCTTCGGCGCCCGGTCGTCGGTCGCACCGAGGATCACGTACAGGAAGAACGCCGTCAGGACGATCTCCACGATCGCACAGGCCAGCAGCGAGTAGTGATTGGGCGAACGATCACCGTAACCGTTGCTGGCGAAGCCACTGTCGACAGCACTGAAGCCCGGCTTGCCGTTGGCGATCACCCACAGCACCGCACCGGCCGCCGAGCCCGCAACGATCTGGGTGATGATGTAGCTGGGAACCCACTTCCATTCGATCCGGTTGGCGATCGCCAGCCCGATCGTGACCGCCGGGTTGAAGTGTCCGCCGGACACGTGGCCGACCGCGAACGCCATCGTCAGCACCGTCAGACCGAAGGCCAGCGCCACACCGAGATATCCGATCCCGACCGACACCTGGTCGGTGTTGAGTACGACACCGGCCAGGATGGCGGCACCACAGCCGCCGAAGACCAGCCAAAACGTGCCCAGGAACTCCGCACCGATCCGAGCTGCAGGAGTGGAGGAATCCATGACCATCTCCTTACGTTGTCCACACCCCACACATTGGGGAACGTAAGTCACCTTAGGGCAGCCGCAGTCCCTGGCTTCGGATCATCTCGGCCGGTCGCGATAGCTTTCCGGCAACGTTTCCTACCGGCGGACGTAGCTGACCCAGGCGAAACCGTCGTGATCATCGTCCCGGGCCGACACCAGCCACTGGTCATGATCGATCTCCGGGAAAGTCGCATCACCCTCCGGCTCGAGGTCGACCTCGGTGATCTCCAACCGGTCGGTACGATCAAGGGCCGCACGGTAGATGTCTCCCCCGCCGGCGATGAATACCGGTCCGTCGGGGTCGATCTGGGCGGCCCGCTCAAGTGCACGCTCGATCGAGTCGACGGTCTCGACCCCGTCGGCCGACCAGTCCGGATTGCGGCTGATCACGATCGTGCTGCGCCCAGGAAGCGGGCGGCCGATGGAGTCGTAGGTCTTGCGGCCCATGATCAACACGTGGCCGGTGGTGAGCTTCTTGAAGCGCGCCTGGTCGCCCTTGATCCGCCACGGGATCTCCGGGCCGTTGCCGATCACGCCGTTGCGGGCGACCGCGGCGATCGCGACGACCTCCATACTCTGCGACAAGCTCGGGCCTAGACCGCGATCGGGGCTTTGATGCCCTTGTACGGGTCGTAGCCCTCGACGCTGATGTCGTCCAGGGTGAAGTCGTCGATATCGGTGACCGACGGGTTCAAGATCAGCTTCGGCAGCGCGCGCGGCGTCCGGGTGAGCTGCCGCTTCGCCTGCTCGACGTGGTTGAGGTAGAGGTGCGCATCGCCCAGGGTGTGCACGAAGTCGCCGACCCCGAGCCCGGTGACCTGGGCGATCATGTGGGTCAAGAGGGCGTACGAGGCGATGTTGAACGGCACGCCGAGGAAGATGTCGGCCGAGCGCTGGTAGAGCTGGCAGCTCAGCCGTCCGTCGGCGACGTAGAACTGGAACATCGTGTGGCAGGGCGGCAGCGCCATCTGGTCGAGCTCGGCGACGTTCCAGGCGCTGACGATCATCCGCCGGGAGTCGGGGGTCTTGCGGATCTGCTCGATCACGGTCCTGATCTGGTCATGGGTGTCCGGTTCGCCGTTCTCGGCGGCGATCGGATCCGGCCAACTGCGCCACTGGTAGCCGTAGATGGGCCCGAGTTCGCCGGAATCGTCGGCCCACTCGTCCCAGATGCTGATGTCGTGCTCATGCAGCCAGTTGACGTTGGTTTCGCCGCGCAGGAACCAGAGCAGCTCGCCGAACACCGACCGGGTATGGATCTTCTTGGTGGTCAGCAGCGGGAACCCGTCATTGAGGTTGAAGCGCATCTGGTAGCCGAAGACACTCAGCGTGCCGGTGCCGGTCCGGTCACCCTTCTCGGTGCCGTTGTCCAGCACATGCTGCAGCAGATCCAGATACGTCTTCATCGCCCACTCACCCCTCAGACCGCTTCCTTCACAAGGTCCACCAACACTTCGACGATCGCCCGCACTGCAATGCCGCGGTGGCTGATCGCGTCCTTCTCCTCGGCCGACAACTCCCCGTTGCTGAGCTGTCGCCCCGCCGCGACGGTCGCATCAGCGACGAACATCGGGTCGTACCCGAACCCATTATCACCACGAAGCTCCGACAACAGCCGACCCGCCATCCGCCCGTGTCGGACGAACTCCCTGCCGTCGGGGAGCACCAGCGCGACCGCGCTGACGAACTGCGCCGCACGCCGTTCGTCGGCCACGTCGTCCAGCTGGGCCAGCAGCAGCGCGTTGTTGGAGTCGTCGGTGGCATCCGGCCCGGACCAGCGCGCCGACCGGACGCCCGGCATGCCGTTGAGCTCATCGACCGCCAGCCCGGAGTCGTCGGCCAGGGCCGGCAGTCCGGTGCGGGCGACGGCCGTGCGGGCCTTGATCAGCGCGTTGCCCTCGAAGGTCCGCTCGGTCTCGGCCGGCTGCGGGTAGGCCGGGAAGTCGGCCAGCCCGTGCACCTGGATGTCCAGCGCGGCTGCGGCCGGGTTCTCGGCGACCATCCGGCGCAACTCGACCAGCTTCTTGGCGTTTCCGGTCGCCAGCACCACCTCGTACGCCATGCCGATTCTCCGGATTCGGTCAGTCCGCCAGCGCGGCCTGCTGCAGTTCCTTCAATGTCGTGCAGCCGTCGGTCGCCAGGTCGAGCAGCGTGTTCAGGGTGTTGCGGTCGAACGGCGCCCCCTCAGCGGTGCCCTGGACCTCGATGAAGTCGCCCGTTCCGCTCAGCACCACATTCATATCGGTGTCGGCCACCGAGTCCTCGCTGTAGGCCAGGTCGAGCATCGGGATGCCGTCCACCACCCCGACCGAGATCGCCGAGACCGAGTTGGTCAGCGGTTCTCCCGCCAGCGCGTTGCGGTCCCGCAACCAGCTGACCGCATCGCTGAGCGCGACATAGGCGCCGGTGATCGAGGCCGTACGCGTACCGCCGTCGGCCTGCAGGACGTCGCAGTCCAGCACGATGGTGTTCTCGCCGAGCGCCTTGTAGTCGATCACCGCGCGCAGACTGCGGCCGATCAGCCGACTGATCTCGTGCGTACGCCCACCGACCCGGCCCTTGATCGACTCGCGGTCGTTGCGGGTGTTGGTCGCTCGCGGCAGCATCGCGTACTCGCTGGTCACCCAGCCCAGGCCGGAGCCCTTCCGCCAGCGCGGTACACCCTCAGTGACGCTGGCGGCGACGAGCACCCGGGTCTTGCCGAATTCGACCAGCACCGACCCTTCGGCGGAGTCCAGCCAGTTGCGGGTGAACCTGACCTCGCGCAACTGGTCGTAGGCGCGGCCGTCCGCGCGGGGTCCGGTGCTGCTCGTCGTCTCGGTCATGGCCGCAACCCTAACGACTGAGCTGCTCCGCCGGACATCCGATCTTGATGTACGTCCGCAGTGCCCGACCGTCCAGGGTGACCAACGTTCCACCCGCGGCCAGGACGGTCTCGGCGATCAGCGCGTCGTAACAGGCACCACCGGAGATTCCGAGTCCGACCAGTCGGGATGTCGCCATCTCCCGATAGCGACCCGACGACAGAACCAACGGCTCTTCGGGAAAGACCGCGGCCAGGAATTCAGCAGCCAGACCGGCGGCGCTCGGTGCGGACCGGGCAACCGGGTCAGCACACTGTAGGCCTCCAACAGCGCGTGGGCGACGACCCGGGGGCGCTGCCGAAGCTCCGCCGCGGCCGAGGCGTGGTCCTGATGCCAGCCGGCGAACGCCGCGACGATGACACTGGTGTCAACGGCCCTCACCGACGCAGTTCCTCCACCGTGGCACGGACCGTTTCCGCGGTGAGTTGCTCGACCGGCTCATCCGGAACGGCGACCGGAAGTCCGTCACGGACCTCGAGATGCATGCCGATTCCGGACACGTCAATGCTGACCCGGCCGTCGACGACGGCGATGTCGAGCGGTTGCCCCGGCTGTAGTCCGAGTTGCCGTCGCACCTCCTTGGGGATCACCACTCGCCCACCGGCGTCCATGGTTGTGCGCATGGGTCGAGATTACCATTCAGCCTTGTCGAGCCTGGCCGCCTACGATCGGTGCGCATGCAGCCATCCGCCTCCGCCGGCCTCACCCGGGCGCTCGATCTCGGCACCCGGAAGTTCTGGCGGCTGACCGGACGCAAGATCGACCCGTACGGGTCCGGCCGTTGGTTGCGGGCACCGCAGAACACCGGTTCGCTGGTCGAGGACAGCTGGCTGCCGGCCGCGGCCGACCTACTCGGCGGGACGGTCGTCACCGACGACGCCGATGCCGGCCTTCTGGCCGACATGGCCGAACTCGACGGACCAGGCTTCGACGCGGGGGATCTTCATCCCGCCGTCCGTGACTTCTACGAGCACACGGCCCGCTACCGCCTGGAGGTGTGGTCGGCATGGTCGCCGCTGTTCTGGCCGCCGGGCGAGCTGATCTCCCGGGTCTGGGGCAAGCGGTTGCAGCAGCTGGCGGTGCCGATGCGTCCGCTGGACACTGCCCACGGCATGGGCAGCCGGGTGCTGCCGATCCGCGATCCAGCGGGACGGCAGCTGGCGGCCGGCTGGCTGCGCACCCTGCGGTCGACCGGTGAATACGTCTACGGCGGCCTGTACGCGCCGCGGCTGTTACCGGGCGGTACCCGGCCCGCCGTCAACGTCGCCTTCCCGCTGGAGTCCGGCAACATCCAGGCGAACTTCATGCCGTACGCCGACCAGCACGACGGCGCCTTCCGGTTGGAGTCACCACCAGGGCCGTTCGGTGCGCCCGGCACCTATGTGGTCGCGGAGGACGCGGGCCGGACCTTCGCGGCGCGGCTGCCGTTCCACGAGTCGTTCCGGGTCTATGTGGACGACGAGGGCGTGCTGCGCACTGATCATGAACTGCGGATGTGGCGGACTTCGGCCTTCAGGCTGCACTACAAGCTGCAGCGAGCCGACTGATCACCGTCTGACGACCCGCCTGACCAGACCCCTGGTCGCACCCTCGACCGGACCGTCGAAATGCCGGCCGGCAGCGGCCAGCACCTGCTCCGGATCGTGCCACGGCGGAATATGGGTGATCATCAGCGACCTGGCACCGGCCCGGGCGGCATGATCACCGGCCTGGGAGCCGGTCAGATGCAGGCCGGGCGGATTGTCGTCGTCATCGAGGAAGGCCGACTCGGCCAGCAGCAGGTCGGAGCCGCGGGCAAGATCAACCAGCGCATCCGTCGGCCCGGTGTCGGCCGAATAGGCCAACACCACACCATCGGACTCGATCCGCATCCCGTACGTCGGCACCGGGTGACTCATCAAAGCCGTGGTGATCGTGAACGGGCCGACCTGCTGGCTCGGTTGCCAGCTGTGCGGAGTGAAACTCGACGTCAGATCTTCATGATCATCACCGTTCGCACTGGAGTCGTAGGCCCTGGTGATGCGCTCCAGCGTGCCGGGCGGCCCGTACAGGTCGACGGGATCCCAGGGTGCGTCGGGCGCGTAGCGGGAGGCGACGTGGAAACCGCACAGGTCGATGCAGTGATCGGGATGCAGGTGGCTGATGCCGATCGCATCGACCCGACGCGGATCGATCAGCCGGTAGAGCCCGCCCATCGCACCCGGACCACAATCGACCAGCAGCGTGAAGGTCCGCCCCCGGTACGGCGCGGTGATCAAATAGCTGGAAGCCGGCGACTCCGGCCCGCTGATCGAACCACTGCAGCCGATGATCGTCAGGTCCATGCCCGCCCCACAGCTGTCCCCCTCGGGCTCGACGGCTCGCTGAACTGCACCACATCGGTGATCAACTCCGGGATCAGCCTGCGGCCCAGCCGCGAGAACGACTCCGGATTGCCGGTGGTCAGGAACGTGTGCCGCGCCTCGCGCGGCTCGTTGTGGGTGAGCCCGTCGGCCGACAGCTCAGAGTAGACGCTGTCGGCACAGGCCGCCGCGCTGGACACTAGGGACACCCCGTCACCCAGCACCACCGACAGCACCCCGGTGAGCAGCGGATAGTGCGTGCAGCCCAGCACCAGAGTGTCGATACCCGCCGCCCGCAACGGCGCCAGATAGTCCTCCGCAGCCGCCAGCAGCTCTGGCCCGCCGGTGATCCCGGCCTCGACATAAGGAACGAATTTCGGACAGGCCGCGGTGAAGAGCTCGACCCCGGGCGCCACAGCGAACGCGTCGTCGTAGGCCATCGAGTGAGCAGTGGCCTCGGTGCAGATCACCCCGATGCGCCCGTTGCGGGTGGTGGCCACAGCCCGCCGGGCCGCCGGCAGGATGACCTCGATCACCGGCACGTCGTAACGCTCCCGGGCGTCGCGGAGAGTGGCGGCGCTACCGGAGTTGCAGGCGATCACCAACGCCTTGACGCCCAGGCCAACGAGATGATCAAGGCACTCCAGGGTGAATTCCCGTACGTCGGCGATCGGCTGCTCGCCGTAGGGCGAGCGCGCGGTGTCACCGAGGTAGACGATGTCCTCGTTGGGCAGCTGATCCATGACGGCACGGGCCACGGTCAGGCCGCCGAATCCGGAGTCGAAGATCCCGATCGGCGCCTGCGCGGCGGTTTGCGGTCGCTCGGGCGTCACAGTCGGGCAGCTTAATCGTCAGGTCCGACTCCCAGGTTCTGCACATGTCGTTCATAGCTCCGGTGGGCACAGTTGGGCCACGTGCCCGAGGATCCGATGACCACCGACAACCAGTCTGATGATCAGACCGACCGTCAGACCGACCAACAGGACCAACCCGACGGCCCTCGCGCGACCCGACAGCGGTTGGGCCGGCGCGAGGTGCTGGGACTGTCCGGCGTTGTCGCCGGTGCGGCCGCACTCGGTGCAGCCGGACTGGTCGGATACCGGATCGGCAGGTCTGACGGGACCGCGACCTCGCGTGTGTCCGCGAGCGCCTCTCCCGACGGATCCTCGGGCACGGCCAACCCAGGTACGGCCAGTACCGCGACCAGCTTCCGGACCCGACCCGACCTTTCGCCGCCCGAAGTGATCATGACTCGCGCCGGGGCTGGCCCGAAGATCGGGAGCCAGAAATACATCTTCCTGGCACCGAAGCAATACACGGCCACGGGGACGACCAGTAGCCAGTCGGGCCCGATGATCATCGATCACGCCGGACGCCTGGTCTGGTTCTCCCCGACCGATTCCGCAGAGGGGCAATCCGATGTGGTGATGGACTTCCGGCCACAGACCTATCGCGGCCGGCCGGTGCTGACCTGGTGGGAAGGCACCTCGGCCAACGGGTACGGCACCGGAACCGGGGTGATTGCCGACAGCAGCTACACCAAGATCGCGACCGTCAACGCGGTCGGGAATCTCCAGGCCGATCTGCACGAATTCCTGATCACTGCGCGCAACACCGCCTACCTGACCGCCTACCGCAGGACCACCACGGACCTGACAGCAGCGGGCGGCCTGTCGAAAGGCAACGTGCTGAGCGGGGTCGTCCAGGAGATCGACATCGCCACCGGCAAGCTGCTCTTCAGTTGGGACAGTCTTGATCACGTTGATCCGACGGCCAGTTACGTCAAGCCCACAACCAATCCCGGCGACACGCTGGACTATTTCCACATCAATTCGATCTTCGAACTGGACAACGACACGCTGCTGATCTCGTCCCGCAATACCTGGGCGGTCTACGCGGTCGCCAAATCCTCAGGGAGGGTGCTCTGGCGGCTCGGCGGTCAGCACTCCGACTTCCACCACGCGACCGGAACTCGGTTCGAATGGCAGCATCACGCCACCCAGCTGCGACCGGGACGGCTGATGATCTTCGACAACGCCTCGGCCCCTGCGCAGGAACGGCAGTCCAGAGCACTGCTGCTTGACGTGGACACGAAGTCCATGACGGTCGCACTGGTTCGGGCCCTGACCCATCCGGCCGGATTGCTGGCCGACAGCCAGGGCAGCTTCCAGCACCTGTCGACGGGTGAATGGTTCGTCGGCTGGGGAGCCGAGCCGTACTTCTCCCAGTTCTCCACCGACGGCACGCTCGTGCTGGACGGCAAGCTCCCCGACAACGTGCAGAGCTACCGGACGCTCTCGGGCACTTGGACCGGCCAGCCAGGTGGTAAGCCGGTGATCACGGCCGGCACCAATGCTGCTCGCGGCTCGACGGTGTACGCCAGCTGGAACGGAGCGACCGAGGTGGCGCAGTGGACGGTGCTGGCCGGCTCGAAGCAGTCGGCGCTGCGCCAGTTGGCGAAGGTACCCCGGGCCGGATTCGAGACCGGAGTCGCGGTGGACAGCACCGGGCCGTACTTTCAAGTGATCGGCGTCGACGTCCACGGCGCCGAGCTGGGCCGCTCTGACGTGCTCAAGGCGAGTTTCTGAGCCCTCGCGCGACGAGCCGGGTCGGCGGCGCTAATCTGCGATCATGGCGCCCTTCTCCCCAACAATCCACAACGAAACGGCGTGAGCGCCGGGATCGCACCCCAGACGCCGGCAATGCAGCCGGTGCGGCAGATCCAGCCGCCGTACGAATGGTGGGAGCGTTTCGTCGCTTCCGACCCCGGGCTGACCCGGCTGCGGACGGCCGGGCAGGCGGTCGCGTCCATCGGCGCGGCCATGCTGGCCGAGTGGTTACTGGCCAGGACCACCGGGCAGACCGACCATGCCGCCACTGTGATCGCGATGATGGTCGGCGCCGTGGTGGGCATGATCTCGACCTTCGTCGGGCCGATGTTCCAGCGTCCACTGGCGGTGCTGGCCAGTCTCGCGCTGGTTCCGGTGCCGATGATCGGCGGGATGGCGCTTGGTCTGGCGCTGGCGCCGTTCCACGTCGCTGCGCTCGCCTCGCTGGTCGTCGTGCTGGCTGCCGGCGCCTACCTGCGGCGTTTCGGGCCACGAGGATTCTTCGGCGGCCAGCTGCTTTTCATGGGCGACTTCTTCGGCTTCTTCCTGGGCCGATTGATGACCATCGCCGATCTCGGACAACTGGCGTTGATCGTGATCGTCGGGACCGCGGTGGCGATCATCGCGCAGTTCACGTTGTTCTATCCCAGTCGGCGGACGGCGTTGCGCCGGCTGCGGCGGTCCTTCGTCGGCCGGGTCAGCCAGGTCGCCGATGCCGCGATCGACCTGCTCGACGACCCCGGTGACAAACAACGCAGCCGGCTGCTGCAGAAGCTGCTGATCCGGCTGAACGAGTGCGCACTGATGGTCGACGCCCAGCTCGCCGATCAGGCCGCACTACCCCGCGGTGCGACGGCGGCCGCGCTGCACCAACGGGTCTTCGACTCCGAGCTGACCCTGACCAACACCGCCCGGTTCGCCGAACGGCTGAGCGACCCGGAGGTGCCGGCGGACCTCCGCGCACTGGTCCGGCAGGCGCTGATCGCCGTCCGGGACCGGGATCCCGACGGCGCCAAGGAGGCGGCGAACGCGATCCGGACGCGACTCAAGGAGACTGGCCCCGCCGACGGAGCCGACGAGTCCAAGCGGCTGGACCAGACCATCAGGATCGTCCTGCACCGCTTCACCACCTCGGTGATCGGTCACGCCGAGGTGATGCGGATGATCCGCGACCACCCGGAGCCGAGCGACATCCCTGACGACAGCGACAACCCGTTCGATCCCGCCGTCACGCTGGCCGGCGGCTGGCTGCCCGGCTCGCAGAAGGTCAGCGCAACCGCGTCCACGGAGGCCGGGGCACGCTGGATCGACCGAGTCAAGCTGGAACCGTACGCCCGGGTGACGATCCAGATGGCTGTCGCGGTGACCGGTTCGATCATCGTCGGCAGCCTGGTGTCGCCGCAGCGCTTCTACTGGGCGGTGATCGCCACCTTCGTCACCTTCATGGGTGCGCACAATGCGACCGAACAGATCCGCAAGAGCGCCTACCGGGTGCTCGGGACCCTGATCGGGGTCGTGGTCGGCGTCGTGCTGGCCCACCTGATCGGCGACCACACCCGGATGTCGATCATGGTCATCCTGGTCGCGCTGTTCTTCGGCATCTACCTGCTGCGGGTCAGCTACGCCTTCATGGTCATCGGCATCACCGTGATGATGGCCCAGCTCTACGTCCAGCTGAACGAATTCACCGACGCGCTGCTGCTGTTACGGCTCGCCGAGACCGCGATCGGTGCCGCGATCGCGTCGTTGACCGTGCTGTTCGTGCTGCCGGTCCGGATCCGGCAGGTGGTGGCGGTCGCCACCCGCGAGCATCTGCAGGCCCTCGACGAGGTCGCCGGACTGGCGATCGAGCGGCTGCGCGAGCCCGGCAGCGACAGCGATCTACGGGCAGCAGCGCGACGGCTGGACGCCGCCTACCAGGCTCTCGAGGCGGCGACCCGACCATTGCGCGGGCGGCTGCCCGGTGTCGGTGGCGGTGGGCTGCGGGAGCAGTTCTGGTACGCCGCCACCTCGTCCCGGCACTACGCCCGCAACCTGGTCATCGACACCGGCTGGAGCTCCTGCCTGCCCGAGGAGCTCGGGGTCGAGCTGCAGACCGCCGGCAAACTCTTGTCCAACTCGATCAAGGAGATCATCGAGGCCTTCGAGGAGCAGTCCTTCACCGACCGGACCTACATGCGCTCGGCCGCGCTCTTCGACCGGATCGCCAGTGGGCTGGACGATGAGGATGTCACCACGCCTCGGCAGCTGGCCTTCCGCGATCTCGAACTGATCGACGGCTCGCTGGCCACCTTGGCGCAGTCGCTCGGCATCCAGGTGGAGGCCCTGGACACCAGCCGGGTCTCGCCGTAGCGGCCTCGGACCTCAGGACGGGATTCGCGCAGAGTCACCGGACAACACGATCTCCTTGATCGGGTCGATGCCGTTGTCCCAGTCGTTGACGTGCATCCCGGCGGCCACCTTGCCGTCGACGATCCAGTACGCCTGGAACTGCCGGCCACCGACGTCGCCGCGCAGCTCGACCTGCGGCCTGCTACCCGGCGCGACGTAGCCGATGTATTCCATCCCGAGGTCGTACTGGTCGGTGAAGAAGAACGGCAGGAAGTCGATCGCCGAGTCCTGGCCCAGCATCGCCCGGGCCGCAACCGGACCGGTGTCGTTGGCCCAGGCCCAATGCTCCACCCGGACCCGGCCGCCGATCAGCGGATGATCGACTTCGGCGATGTCACCGGCCGCGTAGACATCCGGGGCGGAGGTCTGCAGCGAGCCGTCGGTGAGCACACCATGATCAACGGCGAGTCCGGCGTCGGCAGCCAGTGAGATCCGCGGAGCGGCTCCGATCCCGATCAGTACGGCACCGGCGCCGTAGCGGGCACCGTCCTCGGTACTGACGGCTGTCGCCCGCCCGTCGTCGGTCGCGATGCCGGAGACCTTGGCGCCGGTGACCAGGTGGACCCCGTGCTCAGTGTGCAGATCGGCGAAGACCCGCGCCACCTCAGCACCCAGGACACCCAGCAGCGGCTGGTCCAGCGCCTCGAGGACGGTGACGTCGATGTCTCGCTGCCGAGCAGCGGCGGCCACTTCCAGCCCGATCCAGCCGCCTCCGATGATCACCAGCGGTCGGCCGCTGTCGGCCAACACGGTCAGGGCGGAGTCGATCTTGTCGGCATCGTCGACGTCGCGCAAGGTGAAGACGTTCGCTGCGTCCGCGCCGGGAAGCGGGAGCGTACGCGGCTCGGATCCGGTTGCCAGCAACAGTTTCCGGTATGCGATCTGCAGGCCGGACTGCGTGGTGATCGTATGACCGGCAGGATCGAGCCGGGCGGCCGGATCGGCGAGCAGCAGGTCGACGTCGTGATCGGCGTACCACTGTTGATCATGGCTGAACGCCGAGTCCCGGGACTCACTGCCCAGCAGGAATCCCTTGGACAGCACCGGCCGCTCATAGGGCAGGTGATCCTCGGCCGCGACCAGGGTGATCGGTCCGTCGTGCCCCTGCTCGCGCAGTTCCTCGATCGCCTTCATCCCGGCGAGACCTCCGCCGACGATCACCAGTGCGGGATCGGTTGCTGCATCGTTGGAAGCATCCATGAAGCCGACGATAGTGCGCCGGGCCGCGCCGGCGTCAGCCCTGTGCCCATGCCGAGATCGTCAGGGCGATCAGCGGGCCGCCGACCACCACGATCAGGAGGAGATGGGCGACCTTGTGCTCGGCCAGCACGGCGACGAACTCCCGGATCATCGCACTCGGCCAGTAGTAGCCGGCAGTCGGTGCGCCAACCGCCTGGGCGGGCAGCCCGATCTTGCGGGCAAGCATCGCCGCCCGGAGCGTATGGTAGTTGCTCGTCACGATCACACCCTGGCCACCGGCCGGGACCAACTCCGCTGAGTAGCGAAGATTCTGCTCGGTGTTGCGGGACCGGTCCTCGACAAGCACTCCTTGCGGATCGGCGCCGTTCGCGATCGCCCAGTCCGCCATCGCGTGACCTTCGGATCGCTCCTCATCCGGGCCCTGCCCACCCGAGAGCACCAGTAGCCGCGCGTTGCGGCGGGTCCGCTCAACCATCCCCACCCTGATCCGGGAAGCCAGCAGTGGCGTCACCCGGACACCGTCACCGAGCCCGGACCCGAGCACGACGACCCAGTCGGCCGTCCGGTCGCGGACCAATCGCGGATAAAGCAGCGCGTAGCCGACGAAGGCCACGAAATGGAATCCGAAGTAGCCGACCAGGACCAGGGCGATGATCAACAGGCTGATCAGCCAGGGTATCCGCGACAAGATCACCGGCAGCGTACCAACGATGATCACCAGCAGCGCGATACCGGTGATCAACGACAGCAGGTTTGCGATCGTGGGCCGCTCCCGTCTCAGCATCACGACGCCGTTCAAGATCAGGAAGACGGCCAGACAGAGCACCAGCAACGGCGCCAGGATGATCACCACGGCATACCCACCGAATCCGGGCAAGCCGAGATCGGCAAGGGTCTGCAGGGCAAGGAATCCGGCCACCAGCAGCCAGTACGCGTTGGACAGCCGCCGCGGCTCGGCCCGGGTCCGTCCCAGCGCGATCCAGCACACCCCGACGGTGATCATCAGCGGCAGCACCAGGAGAAGCACGCTGATCATCGACTCGGACATGCCCCGAGCCTGTCACAACCGCGGCACACCCTTCGACAGGCTCAGGGATCCGATCCGTGCGACCGCGGTCGTAGCCCGGGAACCTCAGGCCCAGACCTGGGTGTCCAGGTGCTCCTCGACCGAGTCAAGATCAGCAGCGTACGCGCCGGTGGACAGGTACTTCCAGCCGGCGTCGGGGATCACCAGGACGATGTCGGCCCGCTCTCCCGCCTTGTGCGCCTTGGCCGCCTGCGACAGGCCGGCATGCACGATCGCACCGGACGACAGCCCGACGAAGATGCCCTCGTTCTCCAACAGCTCGCGAACCCTGCGGACGGCATCGCGGGACCCGACCGAAACCCGAGCGTCGATCTGGCTGGGGTCGTACAACTCCGGTACGAAGCCCTCGTCCAGATTCCGCAGCCCGTAGACCAGCTCGCCGTAGCGCGGTTCGGCGGCGACGATCGTCACCTCGGGCTTCTTCTGGTGGAAGAAGCGGCCGATGCCCATCAGCGTGCCGGTGGTGCCCAGCCCGGCGACGACGTGGGTGACCTCCGGTAGATCCTCCAGGATCTCGGGGCCGGTGCCCGCAAAGTGCGCTTCGGCATTGGCCGGATTGCCGTACTGGTAGAGCATCACCCAGTCCGGGTGCTCTTCGGCGATCTGTTTGGCGACCCGGACGGCCTCGTTGGAGCCGCCTGCCGCCGGGGACGACACGACCTCGGCCCCCCACATCGCCAGCAGCTGTTTGCGTTCGCTGCTGGTGTTCTCCGGCATCACGCAGACCAACCGGTACCCACTCAGCTTGGCCGCCATCGCCAACGAGATCCCGGTGTTGCCGCTGGTCGGCTCCAGGATCGTCGATCCGGGCCGCAACAATCCGTCCGCCTCGGCCTTGCGGATCATCGCCAGCGCGGCCCGGTCCTTGATCGAACCGGTCGGGTTGCGGTCCTCCAGCTTGGCCCACAGTCGGACAGTCTCACTCGGCGACAGCGTGGGCAGCCCGACCAGCGGGGTGTGACCGACGGAGTCGATCAGCGAGTCGTAGCGGGTCACGACTCAGTGCTCGATCAGCGCGAGCCGCCGGCAACCGCCGGAAGCACCACGACCACGTCGTTGTCGGAGACCGTGGCGTCCAGCCCGCCGGAGAAGCGGACGTCCTCGTCGTTGATGTAGACGTTGACGAAACGACGCAACCCGTCGGCCTCGACCAAGCGGTCCTTCAGGCCGGCGTGGCGGCTCTCCAGGTCGTCGATCACCTGGCCCAGCGTGCCGCCGTTACCGGTGACGGTCTTCTCGCCGCCGGTGTAGGTGCGCAGGATCGTCGGGATCTTGACTTCGACCGCCATCTGGTCACTCCTGTTCTTCGGCGGCCGTCCGGCCGCCAGGCTCAATCCTTCTAGATGCGAAACATCCCTGTTCGCGACAGATATTCCATCGGTCGCCGACTAGTCCTCGACGATGTCCAGCTCTTCCTCGGTCACCTGGCCGTCGACGATCCGGTAGGACCGTACGGACACCGGCCCTTCATCCCTCCCCGATTCGGCCGTGGACACCAGCACATAGTGCGCCTGGGGTTCGGACGCGTACGAGATGTCGGTCCGCGACGGGTAGGCCTCGGTCGCCGTATGGCTGTGGTAGACGACGATGATCTCCTCGTCGGCGGCGTCGAGCTGTTTCGCCAGCTGCAACTGCTCGGACGGGTCGAAACGGAAGAACGTCGGCGACCGGTCGGCGTTGATCATCCGCACCAGGCGGGCGGGACGGTCCGACCCCTCGGGCCCGACGATCACCCCGCAGGCCTCGTCCGGGTGGTCCGCCCTGGCATGCGCGATCATCTCGTCGACGTGGGCGCGGGCGATCCTCAACACGATGTCGCAGCTTATGGACCCCAGCCAAGCGGGTCGTACGCCGCTCGCACTCCGAGATCGCACATATACCCATGGGGGGTATACTTCCGGTATGAGCACACCGGGAAGCCACGGCCAACGCCCTGCGACCGACACCCAGACGATCGACCCGGTGTGCGGGATGACGGTCGGCCGAACCAGCGAGCACACCGCAGAGCTCGACGGCGAGTCCTACTACTTCTGCTCTGCCGGTTGCCGGACCCGGTTCGTCGCCGATCCCCAGGCCTACCTCGGTGAGCGGCACGAGCACCACGAGCACGACCACCACGAGCAGGCCCCCGAGGACGGCGGGCGTCAGTCGAGCGAGTACACCTGCCCGATGCACCCGGAGATCCGCCGCCCGGGACCCGGCGCCTGCCCGATCTGCGGCATGGCGCTCGAACCGGTCACGATCACGGCGGACGCGGAGCCCAGCGCCGAACTGATCGACATGGCACGGCGGTTCTGGATCGGGCTGGTGTTGGCCGCACCGGTCTTCCTGCTGGAAATGACCGGGCACCTGTTCGACCTCGATGCCGTGATACCGGCCGAGGTCCAGGTCTGGGTGCAATTCGTGCTCGCCACACCGGTGGTCGTCTGGGCCGGCTGGCCGTTCTTCGTCCGCGGCTGGGACTCCGTACGCCACCGCAGCCTCAACATGTTCACCCTGATCGCGATGGGCACCGGGGTGGCCTGGGTCTACAGCGTGATCGCCACGGTGGCGCCGGGGATCTTCCCGGCTTCGTTCCACGGCGACAAGGGCACCGTCGACGTCTACTACGAAGCCGCCGCGGTGATCACGGTCCTGGTGCTGCTCGGGCAGGTGCTGGAGTTGCGGGCCCGTGAGCAGACTTCGGGAGCGATCCGCGCCCTGCTGGACCTGACCCCGAAGTCGGCGCGCCGGATCCGCGCCGACGGCAGCGACGAGGACGTGCCGGTCGATCAGCTGCAACCGGGTGACCGGCTGCGGATCCGGCCGGGTGAGCAGATCCCCGTCGACGGCACCGTCGTCGACGGCCGCTCGTCGGTCGACGAATCCCTGGTCACCGGTGAATCGCTGCCGGTCGGCAAGGGCGCCGACGATCCGGTGATCGGCGGGACGCTCAACAGTTCCGGGATGTTGATCATGCGCGCGGACAAGATCGGCCACGACACGGTCCTGGCCCGGATCGTGTCCATGGTGGCCGAGGCACAGCGATCCCGCGCGCCGATCCAGCGGCTGGCCGACAAAGTGTCCGGGATCTTCGTACCGGCTGTGATCGCGGCCGCGGTCATCGCGTTCGTGGTCTGGTCACTCGTCGGTCCCGAGCCCCGCGCGGCACACGGGCTGATCGCCGGCGTCGCGGTGTTGATCATCGCGTGTCCCTGCGCACTTGGGCTCGCGACCCCGATCTCGATCATGGTCGGAGTCGGACGCGGCGCTCGGTCCGGCGTCTTGATCAAGAACGCCGAAGCGCTCGAGCGGATGGAGGAGGTCGACACTCTGGTGGTCGACAAGACCGGCACGCTGACCGAGGGACGGCCGGCCGTGACCAGGATCGTACGAACCGGTGCCGAGTGGACCGATGACGAGGTGCTGCGGCTCGCGGCCGCGGTTGAACGGTCATCCGAGCATCCGCTGGCTCGTGCGGTGGTCGCGGAGGCATCCGATCGCAAGCTCAGCGTGCCCGAGGCCGCTGACTTCGACGCACCCGCCGGCCGAGGGGTTGTCGGGACGGTCGAGGGTCACCAGGTCCTGGTCGGTACGGCCGAACTACTGTCCGACCACGGGACCGACCCGCAGGCCCTCTCCGAGCAGGCGGCCCAGCTGCGCGGCGACGGCGCGACCGTGATCTTCGTCGCGATCGACAACCTGCCGACGGCCCTGCTGGCGATCGCCGATCCGATCAGGGCCAACACCCGGTCCGCGATCGCCGCGCTGCGCTCCGAAGGGCTCAGTGTCGTCATGCTGACCGGTGACAACCGGACAACCGCCGAGGCAGTGGCCGACCGGCTCGACATCTCCGAGGTGGAGGCGGAAGTGTTGCCTGAGCACAAGAGCGAGGTCGTACGCCGCCTTCGCGAGGCGGGCAAGGTGGTGGCGATGGCCGGAGACGGCGTCAACGACGCCCCGGCGCTGGCCGCCGCCGATGTCGGCCTGGCAATGTCGACCGGCACCGACGTGGCGATCGAGTCGGCCGGCGTCACCCTGCTGCACGGCGACCTGATCGGCATCGTCCGGGCTCGGCGGCTGTCCCGGGCGGTGATGGGCAACATCCGGCAGAATCTGATCTTCGCCTTCGTCTACAACGCGGCTGGGATCCCGATCGCCGCCGGCGTCCTCTACCCCGCCTTCGGTCTACTGCTGTCACCGATCATCGCCGCCGCCGCGATGGCGCTGTCCTCGGTCTCGGTGATCACGAACGCCCTGCGGCTCCGGAGCCGGCACCTCGACTGATCAACCCGGCTCGACTGGAGCGAGGACGGCGGAGCTGGAGCAACTCAGAGGGCGGAGACGAGCGTCTCCTGGGCGAAGCCGAGCCAGTCGTAGATGCTGACCATGAAGGCGCGCGGGTCGTCGTCATCGATCATGGCGACGGCATCGGCGCTGTCGTTGTCGGTGATCCCCAGCCGTCCGGCGACGGCCAACCGCAGGCTGGTCAGCACTCGCAACCAACTCCCGGCCTCGGCGATCGGGATCCGCAGATCCTGCTGGCCGCCGTCAGTGGCGGCCAGATGCCGCAGCGCCACCTCGGCATCGGCGACCTTCTTGCGCCGCAGATCGCGGTCGGTGAACCGGCGGAATTCGGCCGATGCCTTGGGGTCGTCGGGGTACGCGTCCGGCAGCAGTCGCCGCAGCACCGGATCATCGGGTGTCTCCACCGGACCCTGGTCCCCCAGCTCGGCCGCCCAGGCCTCGAACGGGTCGTCGGACTCCTCGCCGGCCGTCGGCTGATCGCCTTGCGGTTCGCCCGGAGCGACCAGCTCGATCAACTCGTGCAGCAGCGAATCCAGCATCGCGACCTCGTCGGCACTGAGGTCGGTGCTGATCACCCCGCCGCGGCGCTTGAACCTGTGCATAGACCGGCCAGGCTACCGTCAAGGACAGCCGGCAGCGCTCTAGTTCGAAAATGACCTGACGGTGGGCACTGGGTCAGGCGGCGGGTTGGAGCGTGACGTGGTAGCCGAGG
>NZ_BMMZ01000003.1 GCF_014646195.1 Microlunatus endophyticus | reverse complement strand
CGAAGTCCTGACACAACAACCGTCACCGATGTCCTGATGCAAAACCGTCACCGATCTCCTGAGACATCACACTCAGATTGCCGAGTGTGATTGTCGAATTGTGATTGTCGATTCCCGGAAGTCTCAGCTGCTGCGCCCGGACCGCCAGTATCCCGTGAACGTGATCCGCGTCTTGGGAATGCCCGCACCGACGAGGGAGCGCCGGGTCTGTGCGACGAGCGATTGCTCACCCGCCAGATAAGCCTGCAAGCCGCCCGGATCCGTTGGTCGATACGTTGTGGCGGCTTCGATCGCCAGCCGGCCGGGGTGGTTGCCGGGGTGGTCCCGGGGCAGCCAACTGATCTCGAATCCGGCCGGCGCGTCGAGGATCTGACGGTCGGCGGTCTCCGGGATCTCGATGATCGCCAGTCCGGTCGTATCGCGGGGTAGGTCGCGAAGGATCCCGGCGATCGCCGGTAGCGCCGATTCGTCGCCGACCAACAGGAACTCCGTCGCGTCGCCGAGAGGATCGAAACCACGACCCTGATCGAGCAGCATCACCTGCTCCCCGGATCGGGCCTGTTGAGCCCAAGGTCCGGCGATGCCTTGATCGCCGTGCACGACGAAGTCGACATCGAGCTCGGCTGTCTCCGGTCGCAGCTCGCGCGCGGTGTAGTTGCGAAACGGCGGCCGGGTGCTGGACTTCGAGGTCAGGTACTTGACGTAGCTGGCCACCCCGAGCCGGTCCGGTACCGCTGCGAAGTCGGTCCGTCCGCCCGAGTGCGGGAGGAACAGCCGGAACCACTGGTCGAAGCCGCGCCGTGGCAGCCGTTCGAGATCCTTGCCGGTGAAGGTCACCCGGACCATGTGCGGCGTGATCCGCTCGGATCGCGCCACCTCGGCGGCATAGAGCCCCGAGGTCTTCCGCCCGTCGGAGAATCCCATCCCTACAAGCCCTTCCGTGCGAGCTGTCGTAGTCAGCACGCCGCAGTCATCGGCCCCGGCGGTTGTCGCCGTATGTGTCGAGGATCCCGGTGAAATCCTTGATCGCGTTCTCTGCCCAGCGATAGGTGCACACGTCGGCCCAGCCGATCGGGTAGACGTGTCCGGCCTTCACCGCAGGGAGTTCCTTCCAGGCGCGGAGCTTGACCACGTCCTGTAGCCCGTTGGTCGGTTCCTTCTTCGCGTCCGCGCGGTAGAGAATGATGTCGGAGTCGGCCAGATCACTGATCCGTTCCAGAGACAACCCACGGTTGTTACTGCCGTTGTCGGCGCTTGCCTTGCCGAAGGTGACACCGAGATCGGCGAGCACGACGCCGTCGGTGGACTTCGGCAGGTCGAGGGCGTAGTTCCCGTCCTGGCTGTAGTCGACAACCGAGACCACGGTCGTTGCCAGTAGGTCGGCGTAGGACGTCTTCGTTTCGGAGACAGTCCTGCGATAGGACGCGATCAGCGGGGCCAGTTCAGCTGTGCGGTTGACGAGCTTGGCGGTCTGTTCGAAGGGGCCGCGCCAGTCTCCGGTGCTACCGAAATCGACCGAGGCGACGGGTGCAACCGCTGTCAGGGTCTTCATCGCCCCTTTCGAGTTGTCGTACTGGCTGCCCGGAGTGGGGCCGAGGATGAGGTCGGGGCGCAGCGCGGTGATCTTCTCGTAGTCGGTGGAGGTGATCTCGCCGATGTTCGGGAGCTTCTTCAAGATCGGCACATAGGCCGGATACATGCTGCTGGTGTCGACCCAGGAGTAGTCGATCCCGCCGGTCGGAGTCAGGCCGAGTTCGATCAAGAAGATTGCGGTGAAGTAGTCGATGCAGACGACCCTTTCCGGGGCGGCGGGAACGGTGAAGGTGCCGGCAGTTGTGGTGACTGTACGCTTCGACGACGGTGTGTGTCGGTTATCGCCGGTCGAGCATCCGGCCAGCGCCAGACCGGCGCCCGCACCGGCGGCGATGCCACCGGCGAGAAGGCCACGGCGGGTCAGCCGGTCAACGATCAGACGGAACTCCGCGTCGACGGCGACGTCGGACAGCGCGGCGGGTGCATCAGTGATCATCGCTGGTTTCCTTCAAGCTGGGTGCAGATGGTGCGGACCAGATCGAGCAGGGCATCCGCCTCGCCGTAGCTCGAAACCGAGCAGAGGTTGGTGCGGTAGACGCGGCCGGCCTTGACGGCAGGCAGGCGTCTCCATCCCGGTGTGGAGAACAGTGCAGCGGCCTGGGCGCTCGGCGTGGCTCCGCCGTCCGCGACCAGGAGCACGTCGCCGTCACTGAGTCCGTCGAGAAGCTCGACCGAATAGGGCTTGTACTGACCCGTCCGCCCGGTCGCCAGGTGTCCGAAGCTCGCGCCCAGGTCGGACAGGATCAGACCCGCGGCCACATCGGGCAGCCATAGGGACCAGTCTCTGTTGTCTCCCGGCGCGAGCACGTACCACTTCGCGCCCCGAAGCGTCTCGGCATGGTCACTGGCGAGCTGCTGTGTCTGTCGCTGGCTGGCGGTGCGCAGCTTCTCGAGCTGCCCCGCCCGGCCGATGACATCGGCGGTCTGCTCGGCAAGCCGCCGCCAACTCTCGCTCGGGTCCGCAGTGATCGTCGGGGCGAGCGCGCGCAGTTGGGCGACGGCCTTGTCAGCGGCGAAGGTGAAGATCAGATCGGGCTTGGCCCGGGCGATCTGTTCGATCTTGTCGCTACCCGCGTTGTCGACGGGTGAGGGCACCTTGGCCATCCGGTCGATGTAGGACGGGATCTGGAAGCCGGCGGCGACCTGGCCGGCGATCCCCATGATCGGGGTCAGACCGAGGTCGAGCATTGTCTTGTAGGCGTACGCGTTGATCGTGACGACCCGGCGTGGGTCGGCAGGCACCTCGACGGTCCCGTTCGCGGTCTTGATCTTGCGGGTCTGCGGGACGGCCGGGCTCGGGGCATCCGGTGTGCAGGAGGCGAGGCCGAACGCTCCGACGGTGCCGAGACCGCCGGCCAGGAAACCGCGCCGGGTCAGTTCGTCGACGATGACACCGAACTCGGCGTCGGTCTCGGCGTCGATCGCGTCAGCGGCTGGGGCCGCTTGGGATGTCGTCAACAGGGCGTGACCCATCAGGCTCCTCGGGCAGAATGGTATAGGTGAGGCTTGCCTAACCTAATGGAGTTGGACCTCTCGGCCAATGACCGGATCCGCCAGCTTCTGTCGCCTAGTCGTCGTTCGCGTCGTACGTCCGCCATAGCGTTGGGGCGATGCCGTGGTGCCACTCCGACCAGCGCGCGGACGACCGACTGCCTGGCCTGGCGTCATGCGAATCGTCGCGATCGGAGGCAGCGGCCACATCGGCACCTTCCTGATCCCCTGCCTGGTCCGCGACGGCCATGAGGTGATCACCATCAGCGGAGGACCGGGACGGCACGTGTCCGCGGGTGCAGGCACTGCACGCAGATGTCGTGATCGACCTGATCTGCTTCACCCTCGAATCACGGTCCGCGCTCGTCGAGCGCCTGCGAGGGCACACCGGGCATCTGGTCTACTGCGGGTCGATCTGGCGTCACGGGCCGAGCAGCCGATTGCCGATCACCGAAAGCAGCGGCACGGCGCCGGTCGGGGAGTGCGGCATCGGGAAGGCTGCCACGACACAGGTGCTCCCTCGCTGTCGAGCGCCGGAAGGCGGCGCGCGACCTGATCGGCTACGCTCCGCGGTACCAGCCCGATGCGGCCATCCTCGAAGCAGTTCGCTGGTTGGTCGATCATGGTCAGCTCGAGCTGGCGAGCCCGATCTCGGCGTACTGATGCAGCGGTGATCAGGGCGGTTGAACGACACGTTCCGGATGCGCAACCTGGACCGCCGCGCGGTGTGCTGCTCGGCGGTCTCGGCTTCACCGCGAGTTTCCTCGCGGCGTGTGGAAACGACGCGCGTACGGCGGGTGCAAGCAATCCGCCGTCCAGCCGGAAGGCGAACTTCCCGTGACGTTTCCGGGCAACACGTTCACCTTCGGGCCGGTCAGCAGCCTGGATTCCGTCCACACGATCAACGACACCGACGTCGCCAGCGCCGCACACGGCCGCGGCTGTTGGCTTCCCGTCAGTGCTGAGCATTCCGTACGGTCTCACCGCGAGCGTCCCTCGGCTCGTCACCGCAACGGCGGAGGTCACGAGCCCGTAGGGATCGGTCGATTTGATCATCCGCGACCTCCGGATCTGTGGTGATCGCACCGTTGCGGAATGTCTCGTAGTGGAGTGCCTCGGCGAGGGGACGGCGATCGCGCCAACGATGCCGTTCGAGGTCCGGTGCGTCCTGCAACCTGCTGATCGTTCCCACACACAGCCAGGCGATCGGACGAATCTCCTCCGGGATGTCGAGTAATCGGCGCAGGAACGGCTCGCGATAGAAGGAAACCCAGCCGACCCCTAATCCCTCGCCGATCGCGGCCAACCAGAGATTCTGGATGGCCAGGCAGGTCGAGTAGAGACCAGCATCGGCGATCGCGTGCCGACCCAGGACCGCGGGCCCGCCCCGGGCCGCGTCATAGGTGACCACGATGCCGAGGCTGGATTCGAGGATGCCCTCGATCTTGATCTTGGCGAACGTATCCGACCGCTCGCCGCTCAGCTCGGAAGCGTAAAGATCACGTTCTGCGGCGACGTGCTGCTGGAAGCGCTGTCGGGTTCCATGATCGCGGACCAGGATGAAGTCCCATGGTTGGCTGTGACCGACACTGGGCGCCTGGTGGGCAGCGCCGAGGATCCGGAGCAGTTGATCATCGGCGATCGGCTGACCCGTGAACTCAGCCCGCACGTCGCGGCGACGCGCGATCACGTCGTACAGGCCGGCCAGGGATGCTTCAGCAACAGACATAAGCCAGGACGTTACTGCCGGTATGTGTATCGCGCCACGACGCTGAAAGTTCACTCAACCGTGTGCTGGGCGTCCACCGAGCGGATCGGTGAATTGACGCACAGGGACGCAGGCTCTAGCGTTACCGGTGCGGCAGGGCAAGGAATCCGGCGAGAATCCGGAACGGTTGCGCCACTGTGAGTCGCTTTCGGGCGATGAGTCAGACACTTGGCTGCCGCACGCCGATCCATCGAAACGGGACGCATAATCCCGAAGGAGGCCAGATGTCCGACGCGCATGTTGCACAGCCGAAGGCGACCGGAGAGGTTTCGCCGCAGGCGCTTTCCAAGGCCCGGGTGTCCGTGCTGCTGGGTGTCACCGCCCTGGTGGCACTGGCCCTGTATTACTTCGTCGGCATCGATGAGGGCATGACCTCGGTCTTCGGCAACACGATGGTGGTCCACGAATGGGTTCACGACTCGCGGCACTTCCTCGGCTTTCCCTGTCACTGAGCGCGCGAAATGGAATTTCGTGTCATCCTCCGGGGCGCCCTGTCCGGGCTGATCGCCGGAGTGCTCGGATTTGCCTTCGCCCGGATCTTCGCTGAGCCGATCGTCCAGCAGGCGATCGACTACGAGTCGGGTCGGGACGCGATCCTCGACAAGCTGAACAAGGCGGCCGGGCTGCCCGGCGTGGCAGACGGACCGGAGATCTTCAGCAGGTCGATCCAGTCGACCGTGGGGATCGCGACCGGCATCATCGCCTTCTCGGTCGGGATGGGCCTGCTGCTGTCGGTCGCTTACCTGGTGCTGCACGGACGCTTCGGCATCCGGCCTCGCACTGTGGCGCTGCTCCTGGCCGGCTTCGGCTTCTTCGGCATGTATCTGCTGCCGTCCCTGAAGTACCCGGCGAATCCGCCGGCGATCGGACATGATTTCACGATCGCGACGAGGGGCGCGCTGTATCTCACCATGGTCGGTGGATCTCTGATCATGCTGGCTGCCGCTGCGTATCTGGGTTACCGGCTCCGCGGACGGTTCGGCGTCTTCGGTGCGAGCCTGCTGGCCGCTGCCGCTTTCGTCGCGGGCTATTCGATCTTGGCCGGTGTGCTGCCCTCGCTGGGCAATCTAGCGGCGAATGTCGCTCACCAACATGATTTCGGGTATGCACGCGCAGCGACCGAGACGCCGCAGCCGATCACGGACCAGAGCGGTGCGATCGTCTACCCGGGCTTCTCGGCCGACCTGCTGTGGAGGTTCCGGTTGTATTCGATCATCAACCAGATGATCATCTGGACCGCGTCCGGGTTGATCTTCTCCGTGCTTCTCGAACGCGTTCTCGGCACGCATCGGGCGCCGGCCAAGGCCCAGGCCGCGCAGCCCGGTCCGGCTCGCCAGCCGATCGGGGCATGATCGCTGCCGGGTTGGAGCGCTTCGGTCCGTTCTTTACCCTGGAACTGCATCCGCCGGGATCGTTCGTCGAGCCGTGGCGGCCGATGGCGGAGCTGGTGGATTCGGGTGCCGTCGGAAAGCGGATCACAGCGGTAGCACACGGACTCGCCGCCGCCGGACCGATCACCCCCGACGCCGTACCGTCGGCGGTCTCCGCTTCGGTCGCTCAACTGGGGCTGGTCGCGCGATTGGCCGCCCCCGCCGTCGGTGCGGCCGTGCTCGATCTCAAGCTGCCACGATTCCGGCTGTCGGCACTCGGGTGGCAGGACCGGCTGGGTGGCGGATTCCCACTGGCGCTGACCTCCGAAGATTCGGGCTCGAGTGAGTCTTGGGCGGTTGCCTGCATCCTGGACGACGCGGTGGAGCCGATCACGACTGCAGTCCGCGACTATGCCGGCGTCTCGGAGCGGGTCCTGTGGGGCAATGTCGCCTCGTCGATCAACAGCGCGGCCGTGCTGATCGGCCGGTCCGCCCCAGCTCTGGCCGACCGGGCGTTCACCATCGCGCAGGAACTGCTGCGAGACACTCGGCTGGCAGACGAGACGGGTGAGCCCGGACCGGGATTTCGGCGACACAGCTGCTGCCTGATCTACCAATTGTCGGGATCAACCGAGGCGGTCTGCGGTGACTGTGTCCTGGGAGGGCGGGACTGATGACAGGCGAGACCGCCGGTGGGAGCACTGCGGCTGGGCTGGTCGTTGCGGGTACGTCGTCGGATGCCGGGAAGTCGCTGGTCGTCGCGGGATTGTGCCGGGTGCTGGCGCGCCGTGGAGTCGCGGTCGCGCCATTCAAGGCACAGAACATGTCGAACAACTCGATGGTCTGCGTCGACGGGTCGGAGATCGGCCGGGCGCAGTATCTGCAGGCCCAGGCGGCGGGCGTGACCGCCGAGTCGGCGATGAATCCGGTGCTGCTCAAGCCAGGGTCGGACCGCAGGTCCTTCGTCGTCGTCCGCGGTCAGCCGTACGGGACCCTGGAGGCCGGGCAGTACGCCACCGGGCGCCGCCAGCTTGCCGAGGCCGCCTTCGCCGCCTTCACCGAACTGGCCGAACGGTTCGACGTGATCATCTGCGAGGGCGCCGGTTCGCCCGCCGAGATCAACCTGCGCGCCGGTGACTACGTCAACCTCGGCCTGGCGCGGCGGTTCGAACTCCCGATGATGATCGTCGGCGACATCGATCGCGGCGGCGTACTGGCATCGATCTTCGGCACCATCGGGCTGCTGGATCCCGACGACCGGGCAGTGATCAAGGCCTATCTGATCAACAAGTTCCGCGGTGACCAGACGGTGCTCGATCCCGGACTGGAGATGCTGAGCGAGCGGACCGGTGTGCCGTGTGCCGGCGTGCTGCCGTGGCTGCCGGAGTTGTGGCTGGACTCGGAGGACACCCTGGCGGTCGGCTCGGTCCGCCGCTCCACAGCTCCTGAGGCGGCCTTGCGCGTGGCGGTGGTGCGGTTGCCCCGGATCTCCAACGCCACCGACGTTGACGCGTTGGCATCCGAGCCGGGCATCGACGTCACCGTGACCACTGATCCCGGTGTGGTGGCAGCGGCCGACCTGGTCGTTCTGCCCGGCTCCCGCTCCACGGTCTCTGATCTCGGATGGCTCCGCGAGCGTGGCATCGCCGCCGTTCTGGCCGACCGCGCGGCGCGCCGACAACCGGTGCTGGGAATCTGCGGCGGGTACCAGATGCTCGCCAGGACGATCGACGACCCGGTGGAATCCGGGGTCGGACCGGTCGACGGACTCGGGTTGCTGCCGACCACAATCGACTTCTCGCCCGACAAGACGCTCGGCCGTCCGGTCGGCACTTGGCGCGGGCACCAGGTCGCGGCGTACGAGATCCATCACGGCGTCGCGAAGCCCACCACCGCACTCGATACCGGCGACGTCGAGCCGTTCCTGGACGGCTGGTGCGTCGGGCAGGTCTGGGGGACCATGTGGCACGGCACCCTGGAGAATGACGACTTCCGTCGTCAGTGGTTGGCCGAGATCGCCGCTGCCGCCGGATCCGGCTGGCAGACGGACCCCGCAGCGCCGGCCTTCGCCGAGCGCCGCGAGCGCATGATCAACAGCCTGGCAGACGCGCTGGAGGAGCATGCCGATCTTGGGTTGATCACCGGCCTGACGCGAATCGGACCGATCGGGACAGGCAGACGATGATCACCGTCCTGGTGATCGGGATCGGCACCGGCAGCCCGGACCAGCTGACCACGGAGGCTGTCGCCGCCCTAAATCGGACCAACCTCTTCCTGGTGCCGGACAAGGGCGCCGACAAACATGATCTTGCGACACTCCGGCGGGAGCTCTGCGAAACCCTGATCGACCACGATCGCTACCGGTTCGTCGAGGTGCCGGATCCCGATCGGGGCCCGGATGCCGAACGGGCTACCGACGCCTATCGCGCCGCGGTCGCGGAATGGCATGCCGAGCGGGCCCGCCGGTACGCGGCGACGATCCGCGACCAGCTCGGCTCGGACGGGACCGTCGGCTTCCTGGTCCTGGGCGATCCGGCGCTCTACGACAGCACCATCCGGATCGCCGAATCGATCCGCGACGACGGGCGTCTTGATCTTGCGATCGAGGTGATCCCCGGCATCAGCAGCCTGTCGCTCCTGGCGGCCCGCCACAAGATCACGCTGAACCGGATCGGGCAACCGGTGCATGTCACGACCGGTCGCCGGCTGCCCGAAGAGTACCGGCCGGAGCTCGGCGATGTCGCGGTGATGCTGGACGGATCCTTGCAGTGCAAGCAGTTGTTGCCCAAGCACGGCGACCTGACGATCTATTGGGGTGCCCAGCTCGGACTCCCCGACGAGGTGCTGATCAGCGGCCGGTTGGGCGACGTCATCGACGAGATCGAGGCTGCTCGCAATGCCGCGCGCGCCCAGCGCGGCTGGGTGCTCGACATCTATCTGCTCCGGCCCTGACGTCGCCTCACCGGTCCTCCAGATCTCCCTCCACCTCGAGGTAGATCTGCTGGAGTTGATCAAGGATCTCCGGATCCGGCTCGGCCCACAGCCCTCGGTCGACGGCCTCGTTGAGCTTTTCGATCATGCTCTGCAACGCCCACGGATTGGCCTGGTCGAGGAACTCGCGAGTCTCCTTGTCCAGCAGGTAGTTCTCGGCGAGCTGGGCATACATCCAGTCTCCGACGACGCCGGCCGTGGCGTCGAATCCGAAGAGATAGTCCACGGTTGCGGCGAGCTCGAAGGCGCCCTTGTAACCGTGCCGGCGCATGGCCGCGATCCAGCGCGGATTGACCACCCGGGAGCGGAAGACCCGCGCGGTCTCCTCGGCCAGCGACCGGGTGCGTACGGCGTCCGGGCTGGTCGAGTCGCCGACGTAGGCTCTGGGTGCCTCGCCGGTCAGCGCCCGGACGGTAGCGATCATCCCGCCGTGATACTGGAAGTAGTCGTCGGAATCGGCGATGTCGTGCTCGCGGGTGTCGACGTTCTTGGCCGCGACGCTGATCCGTCGGTAGTTGGCCTGCATGTCCTCGGTGGCCGGGACGCCGTCGAGATCGCGTCCGTAGGCGTACCCGCCCCAGGTGGTGTAGACCTCGGCGAGATCCTCGTCGGTGCGCCAGTTGCCGGATTCCATCAGGGGCAGCAACCCGGCGCCGTACGCCCCCGGTCGCGAGCCGAAGATCCGTGTGCTGGCCCGGCGCTTGTCACCGTGCTGATCAAGATCAGCCCGGGCATGTCGGCGGGGAAAATTCTGGTCGTCAGGCTCATCGAGGTCGATCACCAACCGGACTGCGTCATCGACCAGGGTCACCACGTGCGGGAAGGCGTCACGGAAGAAGCCGGAGATCCGGACTGTGACGTCGATCCGCGGCCGACCGAGCTCGGCCAACGGGACCGGCTCCAGCCCGACCACCCGGCGGGATGCCTGGTCGTGGACCGGCCGAACGCCCAGCAGCGCAAGGACCTCACCGATATCGTCGCCGGAGGTCCGCATCGCCGACGTGCCCCACATTGAGAGCCCGACCGACGGCGGATACTCGCCGGTCTCCTCGCGGTAGCGGTCCAGCAGTGAGTCGGCCATCCGGACGCCGGTCTCGTACGCCAGTGCCGACGGCACCGCCTTCGGATCCACGGAGTAGAAGTTGCGTCCCGTCGGCAGAACGTTGACCAGGCCGCGCAGCGGTGATCCGGACGGCCCGGCAGGAATGTAACCGCCGTCCAGTGCGTGCAGCACCATGGCGATCTCGTCGGTCGTCCGGTCCAACCGGGGTGCCACCTCGCGGCAGGCGAAGATCAACGCCTGCTCGACGCCGTCGTCCTGACGGCCGAGCTGGTCTCCGATCACGTCCGACACCACATCGGCATCCCAATCGGCCGCGGCGATCGCGGTGACCAGTTCCCGGGCCACCTGCTCGACCCTGTCGACCTCGGTCGTCGGCGCATCGTCGGCCAACCCGAGTGCCGAGCGGAGTCCGGGTGCGGCCGTCCGACCGCCGAAGAGCTGCGGCGACCGCAGCACAGCCAGCACGAGATTGATCTTGTCGTCGCCCTGCGGAGCCTGGCCCAGGGTATGCAGACCGTCGCGGATCTGGACGTCCTTGATCTCGCACAGCCAGCCGTCGACGTGCAACACGAACTCGTCGAATTCCTCGTCACCCGGTCGCGCCTGGAGCCCCAGGTCCTCGTGCATCTGGGCCTTGGTGATCAACTCCCAGATCTGACCGCGCAGGGCCGGCGCCTTGGCGGGATCCATCGTGTTGGCGCTGGCATAGTCGTCCAGCAACTGCTCCAGCCGTGCGATGTCACCGTACGATTCCGCTCGGGCCATCGGCGGGACCAGATGATCGATGACCGTCGCGTGGGCGCGCCGCTTGGCCTGGGTCCCCTCGCCGGGATCGTTGACCAGGAAGGGATAGATGACCGGCACCGACCCCAGTGCCGCATCCGTGCCGCACGCGGCTGACATGCCGACGGTCTTGCCGGGCAGCCATTCCAGGTTGCCGTGCTTGCCGACATGCACGATGGCGTGCGCGCCGAATTCCTTCTCCAGCCAGCGATAGGTCGCCAGATAGTGATGGCTCGGCGGAAGATCGGGATCGTGATAGATCGCGATCGGATTCTCACCGAATCCTCGCGGCGGCTGGACCATGATCACCAGATTTCCGGAGCGCAGCGCCGCGGAGACGATCTCTCCGTCGGGCTGGCGGCTGCGGTCGACGAACAGCTCGCCGGGTGCCTCGCCCCAGGTGTCGCGGACCCGGTCGGTCAGTTCGGCCGGCAGATCGGCAAGCCAGTCGTTGTACGTGGCGGTGGGGATCCGGACCGGCTGTCCGGACAACTGTTCGGAGGTAAGCCATTCCGGATCCTGCCCACCGGCATCGATCAGCGCATGGATCAACGCATTGCCGGCGGTCGTGTCAGGATCCTCACCCTCGACCGGGGACAGCGGACCGAGTCCGGGGATGGCGGCGACGTCGCCGAGATCGTAGCCCGCATCGCGCATCGCCCGGAGCAGCCGGATCACCGACACCGGAGTGTCCAGCCCGACCGCATTGCCGATCCGGGAGTGCTTGGTCGGGTAGGCCGACAGCACAACGGCGATCCGCCGCTCTGCCGGCGGCACCGTCCGGAGTCGGGCATAGCCGACCGCGATTCCGGCGACCCGGGCGCACCGCTCCGGATCGGGGACGTAGTGCGGCAGCCCTTCGCCGTCGGTCTCCTTGAAGGAAAAGGGAACCGTGATGATCCGGCCGTCGAATTCCGGTACCGCGACCTGGGTGGCGACGTCGAGCGGTGTCAGCCCTTCATCGGCGCCGGCCCAGGAGTCCCGATCGGAGGTCAGGCAGAGGCCCTGCAGGATCGGGATGTCCAGCCCGGCGAGTGCGGCCACGTCCCAGCCTTCGTCGGACTCACCGGCGGAGGCCGTTGCGGGGCGGTTGCCGCCGGCCGCCAGCACCGTGGTGATCAGTGCGTCGTAGCCGGCGAGGTGGTCGATCAGATCGTCCGGCGCATCGCGCAGTGTCGTCGTGAACAGCGGCACTCCAATGCCGCCGCCGGCGTCGATCGCGTCGGCCAGTGCCTCGACATAGGCGGTGTTCCCGGCGACGTACTGGGCGCGGTAGAAGAGCACGGCGATCTTCGGCCGCCTCTCATCGGGCCGGCCCGGCAGGTCCTGCTCCCCGGTCGGCTGCCGCAGCAATCCCCACGCGGGATGGCGAACGGGCGGCTCGAAGCCGACACCGGACAGCAGAACGGTGTCGGACAGGAAGGCGTGGAGTTGATCGAGATTGGTGGCACCGCCTTCGGCCAGGTAGCTGTGTGCCTGGCCGGCGATCCCGATCGGAACCGTGGACTGTTCCATCAGCGCGGCATCCGGTGCCTGCTCCCCGCCGAGCACGACGACCGGTTTTCCGGTTGCCCGGATCCGTTCGATCTCGGCCCGGTACACCTGCGGTGAGCCGAGGAACCGCGCCACGACCATGTCCGCCGAGGCGAGCAGATCGTCCCATTGCACCGGATCCGTACGTCCAGGGTTGGCCAGGCCGTAGTCGGCCGCGGACGCGCGGGCAGACAGCAGATCGGTGTCTGAGGTGGACAGCAGGGCGATGCGCATGCGAAAGCATCCTTCTCCGGGTCCTCGCCCGGGATGGGTGACAGTTCCCTCGGAGGCAGTTCCTGACTCCCACCCGTCGAGCGCCTTGGCGCCGGACGAGTGATGACAGTGGCGGGACCGTCCCGGACTCTCACCGGGTTCCTGCGATTCCGAGGTCACCGTCACCCTATCTCCCCGTCGCCGCTCCGTCCTCTCGCGATGGCCGGCTCCGGGTGACGGGTCCCTATGATGGCCCGGTGATCGAACCGGAACACCAGCGCGCTGATCGCTGCCCGGGCCTGCTCACCCCGCACAAGGCCGAGGACGGGATGCTCGTCCGAATCCGGATCCCCGGTGGCCGGATCAGTGCCGGCCGGCTGCAACGGCTGGCGATGCTGGCTGCCGAATACGGCCAGCCCGAACTCCAGATCACCTCGCGCGGCAATGTGCAGCTGCGCGGCATCGACGCCGACCGGCTGGCAGACCTCAGCGACGCCGTCACCGATCTCGGCCTGTTGCCGTCGCCCGACCACGAGCGGGTCCGCAACATCGTCGGATCGGCCCTCGCAGGCCTGGGCGGCCGGCCGGCCGTGTCATCGGTGATCACCGAGCTCGATCAGGCGATCTGCGCCGATCCGGAACTTGTCGGTCTGCCCAGCCGCTTCCTGTTCGCGGTCGACGACGGCAGTGGCGATGTTGCCGGCCTCCGGTTCGATCTCGCTGCCCGATGGCTGTCGGAGGATCGCTGGTTGATCGTCGCGGGCACCGCCGTGCCCCGGGCGAAGATCACCGACCGAGCCGGCGTGGTACCGGAGATGATCATGGTCGCCCGACGGTTCCTGGCACTGCGGAAGCGATCCGCGACACCACCCTGGCATCTCCACGAGACCAATCCGGACGAGTTGGATCCGACAGGTCTCCTGGACGGTTGGTCGGCGCTGGAGGAGCTCATCGCGACTGCAGGCCCGCTGGTCCGATCCGGTCCGACCCCGCTGGGTGCGATCGACGGTGCGGCCTCGGTGTCGGTGCCGCTGGCACGGTTGACCTCCCGACAGATCGATGTACTGGCCACTGCGGCTGGTGCGGGCGAGGTTGTCCTGACTCCCTGGCGTGGTGTGGTGGTGCCCGGCGCGGCTGATCGGTTGGATGAGCTTGCAGCGGTCGGCCTGATCGTTGATGATCACTCGGCCTGGAACGGGTTGACCGCCTGCGTCGGGGCTCCGGGCTGCGGGAAGTCCATGATCAACACCCGGGAGTTCGCTGCTGGGCTGGCGGCAGTGCTGGACGATCAACCCGGGCTGCCGATCCACATCAGCGGCTGCGGCCGCCGCTGTGGGACGCCCTCCGGCCCGCACCACGACCTGGTCGCTCCCGATGATCTTGATCGGGCGATCGCAAGCCTGGGAGGAGTGGCATCGTGAACCGGCCACCGAAGTTGTACGACTATGTCGACGACGGTGCGGAGATCTACCGCCGATCCTTCGGCACGATCCGCGAGGAAGCCGACCTGTCCGGCTTCGGGCCGGATGCGGCGACGATCGCGGTTCGGATGATCCACGCAGCGGGCGACGTCCGGATCACCGACGATCTGCGGATCCACCCTGATCTGGTGGCGGCTGCGCGGGGAGCGCTCCGTTCGGGCGCGCCGATCCTGGTCGACGCGACCATGATCGCCTCCGGCGTCACCCGTTCCCGGCTGCCCGCCGACAATCAGGTGATCTGCCGGCTTCATGACCAGGCCGTGCCGACGATCGCTCGTGACTGGCGCACCACCCGTTCGGCGGCAGCGGTCTCGCTCTGGCTGGATGATCTTGATGGTGCAGTGGTCGCGATCGGCAACGCGCCGACGGCGCTGTTCCAGTTGCTGGAGTTGATCGACGCCGGCGCGCCGCGGCCGGCCGCCATCGTCGGGGTGCCGGTCGGCTTCGTGGGATCCGCCGAATCCAAGAAGGCGTTGGAGGCCAATCCGTACGACATCCCCTATCTGGTGGTGCATGGTCGCCGTGGCGGATCCGCGATGGCGGCCTCGGCCCTCAACGCTCTGGCCCGGGAGGCGGAGCTGTGAGCAGCGTCGCTCCCACCGGTGGAGGGCGTTTGTACGGCGTCGGTGTCGGTCCGGGTGATCCCGAGTTGATCACCGTGAAAGCGGCGAAGCTGATCGCAGCCGCAGACGTGATCGCCTACCACTCGGGCACGCACGGCCGCTCGATCGCCCGGTCGGTCGCCGACAACCTGGTGCCGGACACCGCGATCGAAGAGCTGCTGGCCTATCCGGTGACCACCGGCTCGACCGATCACCCGCTCGGCTACTACGGCGTGATCAGCGACTTCTACGACGCTTCCGCCGACCGGCTGGCCGAGCACCTGACCGCGGGCCGGACGGTGGTCGTGCTCGCTGAGGGCGATCCGCTGTTCTACAGCTCTTATATGTATCTGCACGACCGGCTCTCCGGACGGTTCACTGCGGAGATCGTTCCGGGAGTGACCTCGGTCAGCGCCGCGACCGCTGCCCTGGCAACCCCGGTCAGCCGGCACGAGGATGTGCTGACGGTGCTGCCCGGAACGCTGCCGCTGCCCGAACTGGCCCGCCGCCTCGCCGACACCGACGCGGCGGCGATCATGAAACTCGGGCGCACCTTCGACACCGTGCGCGAAGCGCTGCGCCAGGCCGGTCGGTTGGACGACGCCTGGTATGTCGAGCGGGCCAGCACCGGCGACGAACACCGCCGCCGGGTTGCCGAGGTCGAGCCCGGCCGGGTGCCGTACATGTCGATGATCATCGTTCCCGGTCGGGACCGGCGCTCCGACAGCGCCGACCGGCACCGCAGCCTGGATCGGCCCGGCTACCGGGGTCGAGCAGCCGGCGTGACGGTCGGCGAGGTCTTCGTGCTCGGCCTCGGGCCCGGCCCGGATCGCTGGCTGACTCCCGAGGCCACCGAGATCCTGGACCGGGTCGGACACGTCGTCGGCTACGGCCCGTATGTCGATCGGGTGCCGCAGCGCGCCGGGCTGGAACGTCACTCCTCGGGCAACACCGTCGAGGTGGACCGTGCCGGATTCGCCTTGCAGCTGGCCAATCAGGGCGAAAGCGTCGCGGTCGTGTCCGGAGGGGACGCGGGAGTCTTCGGTATGGCGTCGGCCGTCTACGAGGCGGCCGAGGATCCGCGGTTCGCGGCTGTCCCGATCACGGTTGTCCCGGGGCTCACGGCGGCCCAGGCCGTCGCGGCCCGTGCCGGCGCTCCGCTGGGCGCCGACTATGCGGTGGTCTCGCTGTCGGACCGGCTCAAGCCGTGGTCGGTCATCGAGAAGCGGCTGGATGCGATCGGCGCTGCCGACCTGGTGTTGGCGATCTACAACCCCGCCTCCCGCAGCCGGACGACCCAGCTCGGCCAGGCACAGGAGATCCTGCTCCGGCACCGATCGCCGCACACACCGGTGATCATCGGACGCGATGTCGGTCGCGATGGCGAACAGCTCGAGGTCACCACGCTCGGCGATCTCGATCCAGCCACGGTCGACATGAAATGCCTGGTGATCATCGGCGCGACGGGGACCCGGCTCGGGCCGCATGGCGTCTGGACGCCGCGCTTCGTCCCCGCCGAGTCGTGATCATCTGCCATTGATCATCTGCCATTGATCATCACGGGCGGTCGCGTTTGCCGTAGAGATGCGATTCGACGAATTCCGTTGCCTGCAAGGCCCGGCCGACCATGATCACCGCGGCCTGGCGCAGCCCGGCGGCCTCGACCTGGTCGGCGATGTCAGCGAGCGTTCCGCGCAGCACGACCTCGGTCGGCTTGCTCGCATCGGCCACCACGACGACGGGACAGTCGGTGCCGTAGGCCGGGATCAGTTCGGTCGCCAGCTGCCGGGTCCGGCGGATCGCGAGATGCAGCACCAGCGTCGCCCGATGCGCGGCCAGCCCGGACAGGGACTCACTGTCCGGCAGCGCGGTCGAGGCGGCCTGCGCGCGGGTCAGGATCACCGTCTGGGCAACCTCGGGAACGGTCAGCTCACGACCGATGCGGGCTGCCGCGGCCGCGTAGGCAGGCACGCCGGGGGTGACATCCCACGGCACACCCGCCCGGTCGAGCCGCCGGGCCTGCTCGGCGACCGCGGAGTAGATCGACGGGTCACCGGAGCACAATCGCGCCACATCCCGTCCGGCGCGATGGGCGGAGACCAGCCGCTCGGTGATCTGGTCAAGATCAAGACCCGAACTGTCGATCAACTCCCCATCGGCAGGGCAGTGGGACAGGATCTCCGGATCGACATAGGTGCCTGCGTAGACGCAGACCGGCGAGGCCTGCAACAGCCGTACGGCCCGCAGCGTCAGCAGATCAGCCGCTCCCGGCCCGGCCCCGATGAAGTGCACCCTGCCGGTCGCCGATCCCGGACTCACGTCCGGGGTGGGTTGCTCCATGATGTGATCCTTCGTCGTCGTTCCGGCGGCTGCGGGGTTCATGGTCAGGCGCGCTTCGTCACGGCCCATTGGGTCACCGAGCGGGCCGGTTTCCAGCCGAGGTAGCTGCCCAGTGGTTCGAGCGCCTCGATCCCGATCCGGCTCAGATCGCCACCGTAACGGCGGGAGGCGGCGAGCAGCAGTGACTCGGATTCGACCGTCACCGCATGGGCCACCAACCGACCGTTGTGGGGGAGTGCCGCCATGGCCCGGTCGATGATTCCGGCCGTCACTCCGCCGCCGACGAAAACCGCATCCGGTCTCGTCAGCGTGTCCAGTGCCGCATCGATCGAGTCCGTCACCACCTGGATGCCGATCGCGCCGAGTCGTCGGGCATTGTTGGTGATCCTCGCGGCCCGTTCCGGGTCGCGCTCAACCGCGACGGCCCGGTTCCGCGGATCCTGACGGCACCATTCGATTCCGACCGAGCCGGCCCCGGCACCGAGATCCCACAACAGCTCTCCCGGGACCGGGCGCAACCGGGTCAGCGCGGCGGCCCGCAGGTAGCGCTTGGTCAGCTGGCCGTCATGATCGAAAGCGTCGTCCGGCAGCCCGGGGGCTGTCGACCACAGCGCCGGGTCGCCGTCTCGATCCGGCAGGCACTCGACGCACACCAGTTCAAGCGCCGGCACGTCAGCACAGTCCCAGGTCCCGGCACGACCGTCGAGCCGCGTCTCCTGGTCCGTGCCGAGATCGGAGAGCATGATCATCCGGCTGGAGCCGAAGCCGGCCTCGGTCAACCGGGCCGCGATCTCGGCAGGACTGTCGCGGTCCCAGCTGAGCACCACCAGTCGGGCGTCCGGTCGGCATTGCGCGACCACTTCGTACGCGCCGCGGCTCACCCTGACCGACTCGCAGGTCTCCGCCGGCCAGCCCAGCCGTGCTCGGGCCAGCGCGACCGAGGACACTGCAGGGTGGATGCGGACCCGGTCGGTCCCGAACAGTTCGATCGCCGTCCGGCCGATGCCCGCGACCAGCGGATCACCGCTGGCCAGCAGCACCATCTGCTGCCCGCTACGACCCTCGACCAACTCGACCAGGCCCGCTCGCAAGGGCGATGGCAAAGCGACGAGCTCCGCATCGGGTATCGCGATGGCCGATCGCGTGACCTCGGCCAGCAGTCGCGACCCAGCAACGATCACCCGCGCCCGGGCCACGATGCTGCGGCTCGCGGGGTCCAGCGTGGAGAGCCCGCGAGCCGGTACGCCCACCACGTCGATCCTGTCGTCCGCCGACCCGTCCGTCACGGAAGCCGAGCATAGAAGGTGACACCCGGGCTTGGAGATCGGCGGCCCGAACGCCGTAGGATCGGCCTCGGCGTCGGGAGAGGAATCCGGTGCAAGTCCGGAACGGTCCCGCCACTGTGATCCCGCGACCGCGGGAAAGTCAGGCCATCGACCGGCGCCCACGGCAGTCTCCGGCTGCCGTGCCGGCCCATCGACGCAGGCGAGGACACCTGCGGGAGGACACGATCTCTTGTCGACGTTCCAGCAGACCGACCCGGTCGCCAGGCCGCAGTCCGGCACCAGGGCAGGGTTCCCCTTCACCGCCGTTGTCGGCTCCGATGACATGGCTCTGGCGCTCGTCCTGTGCACGGTCTCTCCGGCCATCGGCGGCGTGCTGGTCCGCGGCGAGAAGGGAACCGCCAAGTCGACCATGGTCCGGGCGCTGGCGGCCATCATGCCCGCCCAACAGGTGGTCGACGGATGCCGCTTCGGCTGTGACCCTGCCGACCCGGATCCGGGCTGCCCGGATGGTCCGCACCACGTCACTCCTGGGGTCGAACGGCCGGCCCGCCTGGTCGAGCTGCCGGTCGGCGCCACCGAGGATCGCGTCATCGGGTCGCTGGACCTGCAGCGGGTGCTCGGCGAGGGCCGCACGATCTTCGAACCGGGCCTGTTGGCGGCGGCCAACCGCGGAATCCTCTACGTGGACGAGGTCAATCTGCTCCATGATCATCTGGTCGACCTGCTGCTGGACGCCGCCGCCATGGGCCGGTCCACCGTGGAACGCGACGGCATCTCGGTCACCCACGCCGCGCAGATCATGCTGGTCGGCACCATGAACCCGGAGGAGGGCGAACTCCGTCCGCAGTTGCTGGACCGCTTCGGTCTGACCGTCGAGGTTGCCGCTCCGCGTGAGCCCGATCTGCGCGCGGAAGTGATCAGCCGGCGTCTCAGGTTCGACGCCGATCCGGTCGCGTTCGCCCAGCAGTACGCCGCCAGCGAGCAGCAACTCAGGGAGCAGATCGTCCGGGCGCGCCGGGCGTTGCCCGCCGTCGTCCTGGGGCCGCAGGCGCTGACCAAGATCGCGGCCGTCTGTGCAGGGTTCGACGTCGACGGTATGCGCGCCGACATCGTCACCGCCCGGGCCGCTGTCGCCCATGCCGCCTGGCAGGGCCGCGATCGGGTCACCCGGGACGATATCCGCGCCGCCGCCCGGCTCGCACTCCCGCACCGCCGCCGGCGGAATCCGTTCGACGCTCCCGGTCTCGACGAGGACCTGCTGGACGAGCTGCTCGGCGACGACGAGCCCGACACGGATCCAGAGCCGGAGCCGCCGGAGCCCGATGATCCGGACGGAAACGATCAAGGTCCGGACGGAAACGATCAGGGTCCGGACGGCGGTCAGACGGCGAGCGACGGCGATGACGCACCGCAGCGGCCGGACGGTGACCGGTCCGGCATGGATCAGCAGCCGGCCGATCGCAGCTCCGACGATCAAGGTCGCCAAGATCACCGCGGTGATCAACAGCCTGAGGATCGGCTTTCGGAAGATCAACAGGGCGATGACCGCGAGGATGGGGACCCGTCCGACGAAAGCCCGGCTGTTGTCGGACGGGTCGCGGCCGCGGAGAAGCCGTACCGCACCCGGCTGTTTACCGCCACGGGACTCGGCACCGGAGCCGCCGGCCGTCGATCCCGGGCGCTGACCAGTTCCGGCCGCGTGGTCCGGGCCGCGGACCGGTTCCAGCGCGGTGATCGCGTCCACCTGCCGGGAACGGTCCGCGCGGCGGCGCGCCGCGGGCTCGACGCCGGCAGGCTCGCGGTCCGCGGAGATGATCTTCGCAGCGCGATCACCGAGGGCCGGGAATCCAATCTCGTCCTGCTAGTGGTGGACGCGTCCGGTTCGATGGCCGCCAAACGGCGGATGGAGGCGGTCAAGACTGCAGCACTCTCGCTGCTGCTGGACGCCTACCAGCGTCGTGACCGGGTCTGTCTGATCACCTTCGCCGGGCGTGCCGCCGACCTGGCGCTGCCGCCGACGTCATCGGTCGAGGTCGCCGCCCGCCGGTTGACCGACCTGCCGACCGGCGGTCGGACGCCGTTGGCCGAGGGGCTGTTGCGTGCGACCGAGACCGTCCGGATCGAACGGATCCGGGATCCCCGCCGCCGCCCGCTGATGATCTTGATCACCGATGGCCGGGCAACCGCCGGACCGGACCCGCTCGACCGCGCCGGACGGGCGGCCGACCTGGTCAGGGCAGCCGGCATCCAGACCGTGCTGATCGACTGTGAGACGGGCCGCTTCCGGATGGGGCTGGCCAGCCGACTGGCCGCCAGGATCGGCGCCAGTTACACCAGGGTCGACGAGGTCGCAGCGGATACCATCACCGGCGCCGTCGCGGAGCACCGACCGCACCTCGGAGCTGCCTGATGCCGCAGGGACACGTGTCGGAGACACCCGACGACGGCCTGACCACCCGCCAGCGTCGCAACCGGCCGCTGCTGATGATCCACACCGGAGACGGCAAAGGAAAGTCCACCGCCGCCTTCGGCCTGGCACTGCGGGCCTGGAACCAGGGCTGGTCAACGGCGGTCTTCCAGTTCGTGAAATCGGCGAAATGGCGCATCGGCGAACAGAGCGCTCTGGAGCAGTTGGACCGCGCGCACCAGGACTCGGGTGTCGGTGGACCGATCGAGTGGCACAAGATGGGCTCGGGCTGGTCCTGGACCCGCCGTGCCGGTAGCGACGATGATCATGCCGCGGCTGCCGCCGAGGGCTGGCGGGAGATCAAGCGCCGACTCGCCGCCGAACAGCACCAGTTCTACGTGCTCGACGAATTCAGCTATCCGATCAACTGGGGCTGGGTCGATCTGGACGACGTGGTCGCGACCCTGACGCAGCGCCCGGGCAACCAGCACGTGATCATCACCGGCCGCCGGATGCCGCAGGAACTCCTCGGCGCAGCCGACCTGGTCACCGGGATGACCAAGATCAAACACCCGTTCGACGCCGGCCAGAAGGGCCAGCGGGGGATCGAGTGGTGACCAGCCAACTATCGGTGCCGGCACCGCCACGGATCGTGGTGTCCGCCCCCGGCTCCGGACAGGGCAAGACGACGATCGCCACCGGTCTGATGGCGGCACTGCGGCACCGCGGTGAGCAGGTGGCCGGATTCAAGATCGGCCCCGACTACATCGATCCCGGCTACCACAGTCTGGCCACCGGCCGCCCGGGCCGGAACCTGGATCCGCGGTTGTGCTCGGAAGAACTGATGCTGCCGCTGCTGTTGCACGGCTCGAGGAGTCCCGGGCCTGCTGATGTTGCCGTGATCGAGGGCGTGATGGGCCTGTACGACGGCCAGCTCGGCACCGACGGCTATGCATCGACCGCGCACGTCGCCCGGCTGCTGCAGGCACCGGTGATCATCGTCCTGGATGTGTCCGGCGTCTCCCGCACCGCCGCCGCACTGGTGCGTGGGCTGATCGCCGAGGATGCGCGGTTGTCGATCGCCGGCGTGATCATGAACAAGGTCGGCTCGCCGCGCCATGCCGGGGAGATCAGGCGGGCACTCGACGATCACGGCATCGTCACACTCGGCGCCGTGCCGCGCGATCGCGGTGTCTCGGTACCGTCCCGCCACCTCGGTCTGATGCCGGCTGCGGAGCGGCCGGACGCCGTCGACGTGATCGGCCGGCTCGCCGACGAACTGGCCGACAGCGTCGACCTGGACGCGGTCCTGACGGCTGCTCGCAACGCCCCCGTGATCGCTGGGACACCCTGGGATCCGACCACCGTCGTCCGTCCCGCGTCGGATGAGCGCCCCGTCGTCGCGATCGCGGGCGGACGGGCCTTCACCTTCCGGTACGCCGAGACCGAGGAGTTGTTGTCGGCCGCCGGCTGCCGCCCGGTCAGCTTCGACCCTGCCGAGGACATCGCGCTGCCGGCGGACACGGCGGGAATCTATCTGGGCGGAGGATTCCCGGAAGTACACGCGGAGTCATTGGCCAGGAATGCCCCGCTGCGTGACGCCATCGCGGACGCCGTAGGACGAGGCGTTCCGACGGTCGCCGAATGCGCCGGGCTGCTCTACCTGGCGAAGAGCTGCGACGACCAACCGATGGTCGGCGTGCTCCCGACCGACGGTGTCATGACCGAGCGGCTCACGCTGGGCTACCGCACCGGCGTCGCCGATCATGATCAGCTACTGGCCGGGGCCGGCGAAACCGTGACCGGACACGAGTTCCATCGGACCGCGGTGACACCGGACGGATCCACCCCGCCGGCATGGCTGTTGGGCGGACGGCCGGAAGGCTTCTCCCTGGATCCGGCCGGCACCGGTACGCCGACCGTGCACGCCTCCTATCTGCATATCCACTGGGCGGGACATCCGACCGTCGCACAGCGGTTCGCCGATGCTGCGCATCGCTATCGGCAGCGCGTCGGCCAGCACGCCTACGACCTTGATCATCACGGCGACCGGGACATCGCCGACGGGCTGGTCGACCTGGCGGTCAACGTCCGGCTGGGCGCACCGCCGGCCTGGCTGGCGACGATTCTGCGGGACAGCATCGATCATCTCGCCGGCTATCCGCGGATCGATGCAGCGACGCAGGCGATCGCGGCGGCGCACGGTGCCGATATCGACCAGGTGTTGCCGACTGCTGGTGGTGCCGAAGGGTTCACCCTGATCGCCCGGGGCGTACGCGGTGATCATCCGCTGGTGGTGCACCCGCAGTTCACCGAGCCCGAGGCCGCGCTCCGGGCTGCCGGTCGCAGGCCCAGACGGCTGGTGTTGTCGGAGGCCGACGGTTTCGTCCTCGATCCGTCCGCCGTCGATGATCATGCGAATCTGATCATGATCGGCAACCCGACCAACCCGACCGGCGTCCTGCACCCCGCCGATCAGATCCGTGCGCTGGTCCGGCCGGGCCGGGTGGTGTGTGTCGACGAGGCGTTCATGGATGCTGTTCCGGGGGAGCGGGAGTCGTTGCTGGGCGGGGATCTGACCGGCATCGTCGTGTTGCGCTCGTTGACCAAGACCTGGGGCCTGGCCGGCCTGCGCGCCGGGTACGCCGTCGGTGATCCGGCCATCATCGCCGACCTCCGCCGGCAGCAGGCCCCCTGGTCGGTCTCGACTCCGGCAGCCGACGCGATCGTCGCCTGCCTGTCAGCACAGGCTCGGGCGGAAGCCGCCCGCGCAGCGGAGGAATTCGACCGGTTGCGTACGCCACTGGTCTCCGGACTTCGCGACCTCGGCCTGAGCGTCCTCGGGGATCCGGCGACGCCGTTCGTCCTGGTCGACTGTGCCGGCTGGCCGGGGCGACCGGGTTGGCTACGGCTCGCACTGCGCGATCATGGTGTCGCCGCACGGCGGGGCGACACCTTCCCCGGGCTCGGTCCGGATTGGATCAGGGTCGCGGTGCGCGACCCGGGGACGACCCGTGGGTTCTTGTCGACGTTGGCCGATATCAAAGCCGGAGCCGTGAACCATCAGGAGATCCCGGCATGACGGGCCGTGTGACCCTGGTGGGTGCCGGCCCCGGTGACCCCGACCTGATCACCGTGGCCGGGTTGAAGGCGATCCGGGCAGCGGAGGTGATCATCCACGACCGGCTGATCCCGGCCGAGTTGCTGGCCGAGGCAGGGCCAGGCACGACGGTCATCGATGTCGGCAAGATCCCGCGCCGTCCCGGCCCGTCCCAGGAGTCGATCAACGAATTACTCGTGAATTACGGCCGCGAGCACGACGTCGTCCGGCTCAAAGGCGGCGACAGCTTCGTCTTCGGTCGCGGCGGCGAGGAGGTCGCCGCCTGCACCCAAGCGGGGATCGCGGTGCGGGTGATTCCGGGTATCACGTCGGCCGTTGCTGCCCCGGAACTCGCCGGCATACCAGTGACGATGCGTGGCCTCACCCAGGGCTTCACCGTCCTTTCCGGCCATCTGCCGCCGGGAGACGCGGGTTCGTCGGTCGACTGGTCGGCGCTCGCCCGGACCAACACCACTCTGGTGATCTTGATGGGGATGGCAGAGATCGCAACGATCAGCGAGACCTTGATCGCCAACGGCCTGCCGGGCGAGACTCCGTCGGCGGTGATCGCCTCTGCAGGTGGCCCTGCGCAACGGACCCTGGTGGCGACGTTGGCCGGCCTTGCGGCGGCCGTCGACGCTGCCGGACTGACGCATCCGGCGGTGATCGTGATCGGAGCGGTGGCGGGTCTGGCCACCGGTTCGGCGGAGCCGATCGAATCCGGGAGCCTGGCATCGTGAGCCGGTTGCAGCGCCGTGCGGATTGGACGCTGCCGGCCGGTCTCGCGCTCGGCTATCTCGCCGATCTCGCCCTCGGCGATCCCCGCCGTTGGCATCCGGTGGCCGGATTCGGGACGGTCGCAGCCAGGCTGGAGACTTTCAGCTATCGCGACCGCCGTAGCGCCGGAGTGCTGCACGTGGCGGCATTGCTCGGCGGCGTCGCAGGACTCGGCAGCCTGCTCTCGTTGTTCGGGCGCGAGCGACCGTCGGTCAAGATCATTCTTGTCGGGCTCTCGACCTGGGCTGTACTCGGTGGCCGGTCGCTGATCACCGAGGCCGAGGTCCTGCAGCGCCAGCTGGCTGCTGATGATCTTGTTGCAGCCCGTCGGCAGATCACCCATCTGGTCGGCCGGGATCCGGCCCGGCTGACGGCGGCCGATCTTGCTCGGGCGACTGTCGAGTCTGTCGCGGAGAACACCTCGGACGCCGTCGTCGCACCGCTCTTCTGGGGAGCCGTGCTCGGCATCCCCGGGTTGCTGGGCTATCGGGCGATCAACACCCTGGATGCCATGATCGGGCACCGCAGCGATCGCTATCGTCGCTTCGGCTGGGCCGCCGCCCGGATCGACGATGTGGTCAACTGGCTGCCGGCCCGGATCGGTGGAGGCCTCGCTGCCGTGACGGCGCCGCTGGTCGGCGGACGACCGAAGGACGCGCTGATCGCGGTCCGGACCCAGGCCGGCCGGCATCCGAGCCCCAACGCAGGTGTGGTGGAGGCCGCATTCGCCGGAGCACTGGGCGTACGTCTCGGTGGCATCAACAGCTATCAGGGTGTCGAGGAGAACCGGGGAACCCTCGGATTCGGTGATCAGCCGACGATCGCGGACGTGTCACGGAGCGCCCGGCTGTCGCGGTTGGTCGGAGTAGGAGCTGCGGCGGTCGCGGTCGGTCTCGCGGCCGCATTCGGCAGGAGGCGTTCGTGATCTTGATCCTCGGCGGGACCGCCGAGGCCCGTAAACTCGCGGCACTGCTGTCGGAGGCGGGCCATCCGGTGACTAGCTCGCTGGCAGGACGCGTGAGCAATCCTGCGATGCCGGTGGGAGCCGTACGCATCGGGGGTTTCGGCGGAACCGACGGCCTGATCCGCTATCTGCGGGGATCCTCGATCACGGCGATCGTCGATGCGACCCACCCCTTCGCAGCGACCATGTCCGAGCACGCCGCCGCTGCCGCTGCTGCGACCGGACTGCCGCTGCTCCGGCTGACCAGGCCCGGATGGTCCGGCCATCCCGGGGCCACAAGCTGGATCTGGGTGCCCGACCTCCACGAAGCTGTCGCCGCCGGAGATTCTAGTAACCGGCCCTTCATCACGACGGGCCGCCAGACCTTGGACGCCTATGCCGGCTGGGCGCAGAAGCAGGCGCTGGTCAGACTTGTTGAAATGCCGGCAGCTCTATTGCCGACGGCGTGGACGGTCGTAAGGTCGCGTGGTCCGTATGATCTCGACAGCGAGCTCGAGCTGTTCACCCGATACGGCGTGGATCTACTCGTGACCAAGGATTCCGGTGGCCGGCACACGATCGCCAAGCTCGATGCGGCCGGGCGGCTTGCGGTACCGGTGATCATCATCGCCCGGCCGCCGCTGGCTGCGGCGCCCGAGGTGGGCGATCCGGTCGCGGCGGCACAGTGGATATCCGATCTCGAGCTGCACCAACCCGGCGACCAACAATCTGGGTAGTAACGATCAACGCTGTGCTGATGCGCGGACGGGCTCTTCGCTGCAGGATCGAAGCATGGACCCGATCGCTCACCGCCGCTCGCGGCGCGCTCTGCCCGTCGTCGCAGCAGCATTGGTCTTCGTGGCCTGGGTCGTCGTTGCGTCATTCGGCGGCCCGACCTTCGGCACGATCTCCAACGTCACGAACAACGACCAGGCGTCGTACCTACCGGCCAGCGCCGAATCGACGAAGGTGCAGGGCCTGGAGAAGTCGTTCTTCGGCAGCGACAGCATTCCGGCGACCGTCCTGTTCGTCCGCACGGGCGGCCTCGAGCCGACGGATCCCGGCGCGGTCGCGTCCCTGGCGAAGCGGCTGGATTCGATTCCGGGCGTCGGCACCGTCCAAGGCCCCATCCCCTCCAAAGACGGGGCGGCGCTGCAGCTGGTCGCGTCCGTGGACGCCGCGGCCGATGCCGGCACGGTTGTCGGCTCGATGCGCTCAACGCTGGACTCCCACAAGGTGACCGGCCTGAACAGCTGGGTCACCGGACCGGCCGGGCTGAGCGCGGACTTCGGCGCTGGGTTCGCGGGCATCGACGGTGTCCTGCTGATCGTGGCGCTGGCGGCCGTCTTCGTGATCCTGCTGATCGTCTACCGCTCGCTGCTGCTGCCGGTGATCGTGCTGGTGACCTCCGCCTTCGCCCTGACCGGCAGCATCCTGGTCGTATACGCGATGGCCAAGGCCGGTTGGATCATCGTGACCGGGCAGAGCCGCGGCATTCTGGCGATCCTCGCGATCGGTGCCGCGACCGACTACTCGCTGTTGTTCGTGGCCCGCTACCGCGAGTCACTGCTGCAGAACCGGAGCCACGTGGTGGCCGTACGCCAAGCCTGGCGTCGGGCGATCGAGCCGATAGCCGCCTCGGCTGCCACCGTGATCCTTGCCGTCCTGTGCCTGGGTTTCTCCGATCTCAACTCCAACAAAGGTCTCGGCCCGGTCGGTGCCGCGGCGATCGCCTTTGCTTTCCTGGCGACGGTCTCGGTGCTGCCCGCGATGCTCATCCTCGTCGGGCGGGCGGCGTTCTGGCCCGCCGTCCCGCACTTGCGAGTGGATCCCGAGGCGGCTCCGTCGGGCGGCCGGCTGTGGGGTGCTGTCGGCGGCCTGGTCGCCGGCCGGCCCCGCATCGTGTGGGTGCTGACGGCGGTCCTGCTCGGCGTGCTCGCGACCGGTCTCGTCGGCCTCCGCGCGACCGGTGTCCCGCAGACCGACCTGCTGTTGACCTCATCGGAGTCGGTTTCCGGGCAGCAGCAACTTGCACGCCACTTCGACGCCGGAAGCGGCAGCCCCGTGATCATCATCGCGCCGGCGGCGCGGTCGGCCGCCGTGATCACCGCGGCCGAGGGCGTACGCCATGTGTCGTCGGCCGCTGCCTTCACCGGCGGTCGCCCCGACGCCGGCGCGTCACCCAAGATCGTCGACGGCCGGGTGCTGATCGAGGCGACGCTGGCCGTCCCGGCCGACTCGGCGACCGCGGAGAGCACGGTCACCACGCTGCGCGACCGGCTCACCCGTGTCGATCCCGCCGTCCTCGTCGGCGGCACCTCGGCCCTCGACCTGGACAGCAACACGGCGGCGCAACGCGATCTCCGGACGGTGATCCCGATCGTGCTCGCGTTGATCTTCGTGATCCTGGCGCTGTTGCTGCGTTCCCTGGTCGCTCCGCTGTTGTTGATCGCAAGCGTGGCACTCTCCTATGCGGCGACGCTCGGCGTGGCCGCGGTGGCGTTCAACACGATCTTCGGCTTCCCGGGCGCCGATCCGTCGGTGCCGTTGTTCGGCTTCGTCTTCCTGGTGGCACTCGGTGTCGACTACAACATCTTCCTGATGACCCGAGTCCGCGAGGAGACCGGACACCTCGGGCATCGGACCGGTGTCGTGGCGGGCTTGCGCGCTACCGGAGGGATGATTACCTCCGCCGGCATCGTGCTGGCGGCGACCTTCGCCGCGCTGGCCACGATCCCGATCCTCTTCCTGGTGCAGATCGCCTTCATCGTGGCGTTCGGCGTGCTCCTGGACACGTTCCTGGTGCGCAGCCTGCTGGTACCGGCGCTGGCGATCGACGTCGGTCGCCGGTTCTGGTGGCCGTCGCGGCTCGCGCACCGTGATCCGGCAGCAGTCGAGGCCGAACCGTGACCGAGGGGAACCAACCGGCGTACGCGTCAGGATTACGCCGAGTGCTCACCCGGTGGGGTGTGCCGCTCTTCACGATGGGGCTCGCGATCATCGCGGTCAGCGCCGAGTTGACGACCTTCGACCAGCCGACCCCGGCGCCGGTCTGGGCATACTTGGTCGCCCTGCTGACCTCAGCGACGCTCTTCGCCCGGACCCGGTGGCCGGTCCCGGTCGCGGTCGTGATCCTGGCACTCTGCCTCGGCTACCACCTGCTGGGCTATCCGGGACAGGGTCCGGCGTTCGCATTGGTGGTCGTGGTGTTCTCGATCCCGAAGGCAGGTCGGCTTGCGTGGTCGCTGCCGGTCGGCATGGCCGTCGGACCGGTGTGGTCGGTGATCCCGACGCTGCCGCCGCATCCGGTGTCCTGGCTGGACTGGGCGGTCCTGAGCCCGATGCTGGGCATGATCACGATCGCGGTGATCGGCGCGGTCGTGACCGTCTCGGCACGACAGACCGCGGCCGAACACGCCGCGCAGGCCGCCGAGACGCGGGCCGAGATCGCCCGCGACATCCACGATGTGCTCGCCCACACGGTCGCCGCGATCACGGTCCAGTCGAATCTCGCCCTCGATGCGATCGACGACGATCCCGAGATCGCCAGGTCGGCCGTCCGACGCGTTCGTGATCTTGCCCGGGCTGCCACCCCGCAACTGCGGCACTCCCTGCTGCAGTTGCGCGACGACGGACGTCCCGAGCAGCCGCAGCCGACCCTCGAGTTGATCGGCCGGGTCCTCGACGATGCCCGAGCGGCCGGTTTCCAGGTCACAGAGGACATCGAACCCGTACGCGGCCGGCTCGGTCCCGTCACTGAACTGACGGCGGCACGAATCGTGCAGGAGGCCGTCACCAACGTCGTACGGCACTCCGGTGGAGGACGACTGACCTGCAACATCAGCACGGACGAGGATTCTCTGAGTCTCGAGATTCTCGACGACGGCAGCCGGATGCCTGGCCCGGAAGGGTTGGGGATCGCCGGGATGAGGGAACGCGCGGCCGCCCTCGGCGGCATCGTCGAAGCGGGCCGGACCTCGTACGGCTACCGGGTGCATGCGAGCATCCCGATCGCACCGCGAGGAGCCGCGACATGACCGTCCGGGTCGGAATCGCCGACGATCAGGAGATGGTCCGCGAGGGACTGCGGGCCTTGTTGCAGCGTGGCGGTTTCGACGTCGTCGGTGAAGCTGTCGATGGCCAGGACGCGATCCGGCTCGCCCGTCGGGAGCGACCGGACGTGCTCCTGATGGACGTACGGATGCCGAAGCTGGACGGCATCGAGGCCACCGCGATGATCACCGCGGAGCCGGCGCTTGCCTCCGTACGGGTGTTGATCGTCACCACGTTCGGTCTGGAGGAGTATGTGTTCGGGGCCCTGCGGGCAGGCGCAAGCGGCTTTATCGGCAAGGATGCGGACGCCGGCGAGCTCCGGCGGGCCGTCGAGATCATCGCAGCGGGGCAGTCGTTGCTCGACCCCAACGCCACCCGCCATCTCATCGATCGCGCGCTGCGCGGGCCGGGAGCCGACCCCGCCGCCCGCACCCGGCTCGCCGGGCTCACTCCGCGCGAATTCGAGGTGCTCCGGATGGTGGCGAAAGGTCTGTCCAATGACGAGATCGCCCGGGATCTGGTGATCTCCCAGGCAACCGCTCGGACGCACGTCGCCCGGGCGATGATCAAGACGGGCGTCCGCGACCGCGCACAGCTGGTGATCCTCGCCTACGAGGCCGGCGAGGCGGGACGTCGGTGAGCAGGGACCAGACCGAGATCGACGAAGACCGCGCCCTGCTGTTGGCCGTACGGGGGAGGCAGTGGACGAATACCGCGCGGCTGCTGGTCCTGCCGACCGGCTGGTCGGCGGACGTTGACCGGTTGTCGATCGGCTGGGGCAGTGCTTCGGTGAAGGTGCCGAGCGAACCCGATCCCGGCAAGCCGCTGGTGCTGGTCCACGGCGCCATCGGCGCCGGACGCGTCCGGTTGCGTACGCCCAACCGCCGCGACCGCCGGATCGCCCGGCGCAGCACGCGGTGATCCGACCCCGGTCGGCAGCGAGCCTCTCAGCGGCGGTTGTAGTCCTCGTCGCTGACCTGCTCGAGCCAGTTGGCGCCCAGCGGCGGCTCGCTCGAGGTGTCGTAGACGGCCAGGTGCTCCATGAAGTCGGTGGGCGTCGCGCCGTGCCAGTGCTCCTCGCCGGGCGGCGTGTAGATGGTCTCGCCCGGTCGGGCGATGATCACCGTCCCGTCCCGGGTACCGAGCAGTGCGACGCCCTCGGTGATGTGCAGGGTCTGACCGAGGTCGTGCGAGTGCCAGGCCGTACGGGCTCCCGGGGTGAAGCGGACCCGGTTGAGGTTGGCACGTTGGCCGTCGGCTTTCGGCGTCGCGATGACGTCCAGCCAGACGTCGCCGGTGAACCACCCCGCCGGCCCTTTGCCGGTCGGGGTCTTGGGTTCGATGATCATGATCTTCCTTCCGTTCGGCAATGCCGGTCAGGCCTCGGGAATGACGCGGGCGAACATCTCCGGACGCGGCACGTCGGGATCGGGCCCGTTGCGTACGCCACGGTCGAGCGCGTCGATGCGGGCAAGATCATCGTCGGACAGGGCGAAGTCGAAGACGTCGAAGTTCTCCGCGATGCGCCCCGCGTTGGTCGACTTCGGGATCGCCGAGCGGCCCCGTTGCAGGTGCCAGCGCAACATCACCTGGGCCGGCGTCCTGGAGTGCTCGGTGGCCAGCTCACGGAGCAACGGATCGTCCATCACGCTGACCCGTTCGTCGCCGTAGCCCGGGTAGAAGGTGATCCCACCGATCGGGGACCAGGCCTGGGTGAGAATGTCGTGCTCCGCATCCGACCGCTGGACGTCCGGCTGGGTGAAGTAGGGATGCAACTCGATCTGGTTCACCGCCGGGACCACAGTCCGCTCGGCCAGCAGCCGGTCGAGGTGGTGGCGCATGAAGTTGCTGACCCCGATCGCCCGCACCCTGCCGTCGGCCAGCAGCGTCTCGAGCGCCCGGTACGCCTCCAGGGTCTTCTCGAAGCGGTCGGGTGCGGGTTGGTGCAGGATCAGCAGGTCGAGGGTCTCGACGCCGAGCTTTCCGATGGCCTTGTCGAAGGCGTGCAGGGTCTGGTCGTAGCCGTAGTCGGACACCCAGACCTTCGTCTCGATGAAGATGGCGTCGCGCTCGACGCCCGAGCGGCGGATGCCCTCGCCGACCTCGCGCTCGTTGGCGTACGCAGCGGCGGTGTCGATGTGGCGGTAGCCGACCTCCAACGCGGTCCGCACCGCGGCGGTCGTCTCGTCGGGCGGGCTCTGGAAGACGCCGAAGCCCAGGGCAGGCATGTCGACGCCGTTGTTCAGGGTGAGGCTGATATCGGTGTTGGGATCGGGCTGGTTCATCGCTGTTCCTCTCACGGTCGGATCATCACCTTCAGCGCGGTGCGGTCGTTCATCGCCGCGTAGCCGGCTGGGATGTCCTCCAGGCCGAGCTCCCGGTCGAAGACCCGGCCCGGCTTGACGGTCCCGTCGAGCACGGCGGGCAGGAGTTGCTCGATGTAGGCGCGCACCGGGGCCGGTCCGCCGGTGATGGTGGCGTTCTTGCCGAAGACAGGCCAACCGAGCTCGGCCTGGTCGTACTGCGGCACGCCGACCCGTGCGATCACCCCGCCGGGACGGACGATGCCCACGGCCTGCTCGTATGCCGGCAGGTGCCCGACCGCCTCGAGCACCCTGGGAACTCCTTGTCCACCGGTCAGGTCCATGACCCTGGCGATCCCTTCCTCGCCCCGTTCGGCCACGACATCGGTGGCTCCGAACTCACAGCCGAGGTCCGTACGCACCCGGTGGCGACCCATCAGGATGATCTGCTCCGCGCCGAGCTGCTTGGCCGACAGCACGGCGAGCAGGCCGACAGCGCCGTCGCCGATCACCGCCACCGTGTCGCCGGTCGTCACACCGGCCCGCAGTGCGGCGTGCCAGCCGGTGCCGTAGACGTCGGAAAGCGTGAGCAGGCCCGCGTACAGGGATTCGTCCACGGTGCCGGGCACCTTCACCAGCGTTCCGTCGGCCAGCGGGATGCGTGCCGCCTCGGCCTGCGCACCGCCCGTGCCGAGACGGGCCGAATTCCAGAAGCCGCCGTGTTCGCACGAGGTCTGGAGTCCTTCCCGGCAGAAGGGGCAGGTGCCGTCGGAGAAGACGAAGGGCGAGATCACGAAGTCGCCCGGCCGCACGGTCACGACCTCCGCGCCGATCTCCTCGACGACGCCGATCAGCTCGTGGCCGATCGTCTTGCCCTCCGTGCCGGCCGGTTGGGAGTGGTACGGATGCAGGTCGGAACCGCAGATGCAGGCGCGGGTGACGCGGACGATCGCATCGGTCGGTTCGACGATCATCGGGTCCGGGGCATCCATCACGCGAATGTCCCCGGCGCCGAACAGGTAGGTCGCTCTCATGGGTTCCACCCTTACTCCCCGTCGGCGTTCGCAGGAGTGACAGGTGTTCCGGGTAACGCCAGTACCTGCCTCGTGGCTTGGTCGGCGACGTAGGTTCGGCGGTATGAGTCACGTCGACGACGTGCGCGAATTCCTCTCCGGTCGCCGCGCCCGGGTCACCCCCGAACAGGCCGGGCTGCCTGCTTACGGCGGGCATCGCCGGGTGAAGGGCCTGCGGCGCGAGGAGGTCGCGATGCTGGCGGGCGTCAGCGTCGACTACTACGTACGCCTGGAGCGCGGGAATCTCTCCGGTGCCTCCGACTCCGTGCTGGAGTCGCTTGCCCGCGCCCTGCAGCTCGACGACGTCGAACGGGAGTACCTGTACGACCTGGCCCGCCAGTCACCCGCGCCGGGACCGCGTTCGCGGACCGCCTCACCCAAGCTGCGTCCGGTCGTCCAACAGGTCCTCGACGCGATCACGGACGCACCGGCCTGGGTGCGCAACAGCCGGCACGACTTCCTGGCCACCAACCGGTTGGCGCGCGCCCTGCACGCCCCGATGCTCGAACACCAGCCGCATCCGGCGAACAGCGCCCGCTTCGTCTTTCTCGATCCGGCCGCCCCCGGGTTCTACCGCGAGTGGGAGCGGGTCGCCGAGGACACCGCCGGTTTCCTCCGCCAGGAGGCGGCCCATGCTCCGTACGACAGATCGCTGCAGGAACTGATCGGCGAGCTGTCGACGCAGAGCGAGGTGTTCCGCCGGAACTGGGCCCAGCACAACGTCCGCACTCACCGGGCCGGTACGAAGAAGCTGCACCACCCGGTGGTCGGCGACCTCGACCTCAACTTCGAATCGGCCGAACTGACCTCCCAGCCCGGGCTGATCCTCGTCATCTACACCGCTGCCCCGGGCAGTTCCAGTGCCGACGCGCTGAATCTGCTGGCCAGCCTGGCGGCCACCGAGCCGGAGCAGTCTCCGGCCAGGTGAAGCCTGTCACCCCGGTCAGGACCTGCGGCTACTGTTCGGGATGAGCCTGCCCCGTACCCGTCACATGGCGAGGACAGCCGGTGGCAGGCCAGGATCGGAGTAGGCGATCATGCTCGTCGCATTCATCGGTGCCGCATCTGTCGTGATCGCCGCGGTCATCACCGGCGTCTGGACCGTGATCGCCGAGAGCACCGATCACGCCCGCGCCCAGCAGGAGGCCGACATCCTGAGCAAGCTCGACACGAACTCCGACGCCGCTCGCTGGCTGCGCGAGATCATCGACAGCAGGGTCGGCCGCTGGCACCGACGGATCTTCCGTCCCAAGCAGGGTCAGGTGCATGCCGTCTACGGCGCGACGGTGGCCAGGTCGATGGAGCCGAAACCGGCAGTCGTGGCGCCGCCGTCGTGGATCATCGTCCTGGTGTTCGCGGTCGGCGCCGTCGCGCTGATCGTGATCGGGATCCTGGCAGCGGCGACCCGGTAGCGATCACATCCCCGGACAAAACGATAGGCCCGCGAGCCGGTACTGGTTGCGGTCAGTACAACGGCCAGCGGGCCCACGCGGCACCGACACGGGAAAAAACAGGGTCGTGCGACCGAGGTTCCCGAAACGCGGCGCCCATCCCGATCGCCAGCCAGCCCTGCCAGGAGCCGTGTCGACCGGGACGACTGAGGTCGCCGGTCCCGGCGAGCTCGTGACCGTCTCAGCGAAACGGCCTTGTCTGATACAGAACATTCAACTTGATCAGCGGGTCGCGCGTGGGAAATTCGGAGAATTTGCGGGCCCGATCCGGCAGTGAGGCCCTGATCAGGTGAGCTGGGCGGTGAAGTGATGGTGACCCGAGCTGACCGTCTCCGCCGGTTGACCCGGCAGCACGACCTCGGCCGAGCAGTCGTTCGGCACGGTCACGTCCAGAGCGAACTCGCCGCCGTCCACGGTCCAGGAGCTGCGGACCTCGCCGTGTGGGGTGCAGATCGTGCCGCTGGCAGAGGTGAGCCCGCCGCCGGGTTGCGGCGCGATCCGGATCCGGGAGTAGCCGGGCTCGGCAGCGTCGATGCCGACCACGACCTTGTGCAGCCAGTCGGCCACCGCGCCGAGCGCATAGTGGTTGAAGCTGGTCATCTCGCCCGGATTGATGCTGCCGTCGGGGAGCATCGAGTCCCAGCGTTCCCAGATCGTTGTGGCGCCCATCGTGACGGGGTAGAGCCAGCTCGGATTCTCCTTCTCCAGCAGCAGCTTGTATGCGGTGTCGAGGTGCCCGGTCTCGCTGAGCGCCCAGCAGACGAACGGCGTACCGGCGAATCCGGTCGAGACCCGGTAGCCCGCCTTCTCGGCCAGCTCGGCGAGTCGGTTGCCGGCGAACTCCCGCTTGGCCTCGTCGATCAGATCGAAGTGGATGGCCAGGGCGTAGACGGTCGCGCAGTCGCTGGTGATGATGCCGTGATCGTCGACGTACTCCTTGTTGAAGGCTGCCTTCAGGTCGTCCGCCAGCTTCGCGAAATGATCATGGTCGGCTGGATGTCCGAGCAGCTCGGCGGTCCACGCCACCAGCACGGCCGTACGGTAGGCGCAGGCTGTTGCCACCACGCCCTTGTCGGCCTTGGCATCGCCGGCGGCCTCCGGCGGGGCGTCCGGATCGAGCCAGTCGGCGAACTGGAAGCCGGTGTCCCAGAGTCCGTTGTCCGACAGCGACCTCTCGATCGCTCGGGCGTGCTCGACCATCGATTCGTACTGATCGGTCAGGATCTGTTGATCACCGTAGGCCTCGTAGAGCGTCCAGGGCACCCAGACCGCCGCGTCGCCCCAGAGTGCGGTGACCGGCTGGTTGTGCTCGATCTCGCCTTCGCGGGGCCGGAGCTTGAGCACGTCCGGAGCCACGAACGGCACCCGGCCGCCGGCGTGCAGCTGTTCCTCGGCAAGATCACGAAGCCAGTCGGCCAGGAAGTCCTTGACGTCGAAGTTGTACGCCGCCGTGGGCGCGAAAGCGGCGATGTCTCCGGTCCAGCCGAGCCGCTCGTCGCGCTGCGGGCAGTCGGTCGGCACGTCCAAGAAGTTGCCGCGCTGGCCCCAGATCACGTTGCGATGCAGCTGGTTGACCAGTTCGTCGGAGCACTCGAAGGTCCCGATCCGGCGCAGGTCGGAGGAGACCACGACGGCCTCGAGCGAGTCCGGCGTCAACTCGCCCGGCCAGCCGGTCACCTCCACGTAGCGGAATCCGTGGAAGGTCTTGGTCGGTTCGAAGAAGTCCTCGCCCCCGGAGAGGATGAAGCGGTCGGTCTGCTTGGCCGTCCGTAGCGGGCGAGTGCCGAGCTCACCGTTCTCCAACACTTCAGCATGCGTGATCACAATCTCGTCGCCCGGCTGCCCCGAGACGGTGAATCGCAACCAGCCAACGAGATTCTGGCCGAAGTCGATCAAGGTCTTGCCCGACGGCGAGGTCAGGATCGCGACCGGCTTGATCGACTCGTGCCGGATCACCGGCGGGCCGATCGGCGCAGTCAACCGACCAGGATCGAAATCGAGGGCGCGCACGCCGGTCCAGGAGTTGTCGTCGAAGCCTGGGCAGGACCAGCCCGGCTGAGCCCGGCGGGCGTCGATGGTCTGCCCGTCGTAGATCTGGTTGTCGGTGGTGGTCGAGGGCCCGGACTTCCAGCTGTCGTCGGTGACGATCGTCTGGACGTGATCGTCGGCGTACGTCAGGTCGAGCCGCGCGACCAGGCCGAGCTCGTCGCCGTACAGGGCGATGCCGCCGGTGAAGCCGATCCGGCCGCGATACCAGCCGTTGCCCAGTGACGCCCCGATCGCCGCCTTTCCGCCCGCGGCGGGCAGCAGCGCTGTGACGTCATAGCTGCGGTAGCGGATCCGCCACTCGTAACTGCTCCAGCCCGGGGTCAAGACGTCCGGGGCGATCGGCTGTCCGCTGATCTCCAGATCGACGACGCCGAGTGCTGTCGCCGTCAGGGTCGCCGAGACCAGGTCGCCGTGGTCGGCGGCAAGATCGAATTCTTTCCGCAGCAGTGGTGCGGTGCCGTACTCGTCGTCGGCTGCGATCACAGTTGCGCCGACCAGCGGGTCGGCTGCTACTTCCGCCATTGGAAGTCCGTCCTTCGAGGTGAGGTTGAAACGTTCTAACTGGTCCATCCGAAAGCGAACCAGGATGCCGCTGCCGTGTCAAGGCCGATGATCAAGTCCGCTCCGCTCAGATGGTCGAGGCGACCTCCAGGGCATCCCGGCGAGCTCCAGCCGCGCGAGGTGGGCATCTCCTCGCTTCCCGTCGTACCGGCCTCGCTTCCCGTCCGTGCGTCCGCTTCCGTTGCCCGCGAAGCGAAGGCATGTCGGGGAAGCGAGGTCCTTGGGGCTGGGATGGAAGTGAAGCGAGGGCGCCCCTGGGACGGGACCGGCTTGGGATTGGACCGAGCTGGCATTGGACCGGGAGCGAGTCAGGAGAGCAGGGTGATCTCCACAGAGACGTCCAGTTTGCTCGACGCGTTGCCGGAGAAGAGGCCCTTGAAGGGGGCGACATCGGCGTACTCCCGGCCGCGGGCGACGACCACGTGCTCCGGGCCGGCGGGGATGGCGTTGGTGGGGTCGTAGGCATGCCAGCCGCCGTCCCACCACTCCACCCAGGCGTGGCTCTGACCGATCACCGGTTCGCCGGTGTTGGCCTCGGCCTTGGGATGCAGATAGCCGGAGACATAGCGGGCCGGGATCCCGGCGGTGCGCAGCATGGCGATGGTCAGGTGCGCGATGTCCTGGCAGACGCCCTTGTGCTCCGACCAGACATCGGTCACTGAGGTGTGCACGCCGGTCGCTCCGGGGACGTACTCGATCTGATCATGGACGAACCGGCTGGTGGCCAGTGCCGCCTCGTCTGGGGTGTCGCCGCGGACGATGTCGCCCACCAGGCCGGCCAACTCGTCGTTGGGCTCCGTACGGGGTGTGTGCCGCAGGTATTCGGTCAGCCGGTCCCGGTTCGCCGGGTCCGAGAGCCGTTGCCAGCCGCCCGGTCTGAAGGCCGGATACTCCCAGGTGTCGATCAGGCTGGTCGCGATCACGTGCAGCTCGCGGTGCGGCACGTTGATGTCGAAGGCGGCCGCCTCCGTGCCCCAATAGTCGCGATAGCGGAAGACGGCCGCGGACGGCCGGATATCCAGCCTGCTGTGCAGAGTGGTCTGGTGCTGGTCGGACACCGGTGTCATCCGGACCTCGTTGTAGGAGGCGGTGACCTCGTTGTCGTATTCGAAGGAGGTCTCGTGCCGGATCCGCAGCCGGTGCGTCGTCGCGATGTGCTCCTCGGTGACTTCGGTCGCCATCAGGCTCCTTCCTGCGCCCAGGCCATCGCCCGCGCTGCCTGGAAGAAGCGGCTGGCCACCGCATCACTGACCTCGGAGCAGGTCCGCTCAAGATCACGCAGCAGTCCGGGCAGGTTGGAGAGCAGATCCTCGGTGCTGCGATACTCCAGCAGCGTACGCGTCCGGCCCAGCCGGCGGCGGGCGAAATCGTGCACGCCGACCCGGGTCTGCTCGGGATCCAGCTCCGCCAGACATTCCTCCGCGGTCGACAATGCGGAGAACACCGAGCGCGGGAAAAGCCTGTCCAGCAACAGAAACTCGATCACCGACGCCTCTTCGACCTCGGCCCGGTAGCTGCGCAGGAAGGCCTCGTTGGCGCCGCAGGACAGCAGCAACGCCATCCAGGACGGCTGGCCTCGGCCGGGAGCACCGGGCAGTGCCCTGGTCATCAGCAGCCGGGCGGTCATGTCGACCCGTTCGAGGTTGCGGCCGAGCACCAGCAGCCGCCAGGCGTCGTCGCGGCTCATCGTCAGGTCGACGATGCCGGCCAGGGTTGCGGTCTGCTCGCGGACCCAGGAGAAGAAGACGTGCGAGCCGAGGATCTCCGACCTGCGGCGTACCTCCGGCAGGGTCAGCCAGGTGGTATTGAGGCTGGACCAGAATTCGCTGGACAGGATCTCCCGGGCACCGCGGGCATTCTCCCGGGCCGCGGTGATCGCACCGTTGATCGAGGTCGCGGCAGGGGAGTAGGCGAGTTGATCAAGAACGCCGACGCTGCCGATCGGCTCGCCGTCGGGCACCTCGATGCCCATGATCCCCAGCAGTGACCGGCAGGCGGCATTCTCCTCGGCCCACGGATCCTCGACCAGCAGCCGCAGGTGCACGTCGAGGGTGCGGGCCGTGACGTCGGACCGCTCGAGATAGCGGCCGATCCAGAACACCGACTCGGCGATCCGGCGAAGCAATCCGCTGTGCAACGGCGCATCCATGGTTTCCCCTCGCTCGGTCACTGTTGCTGTTGCTGCTGGGCCGACGACGACCCGGCCGGGCCGAAGTCCCGCGGCGCGAACTCGTCGTCCATCGAATCGAATGTTCCGTTGGCCTGTACCCACGAATCCCGGGCCTGCCCCCACGATCCCTGGGCCTGGCCCCACGATCCCTGAGCTTGTCGAAGGGCCTCGACGTCGCCGTCGGACAGCTCCGGCAGAGTCGGGTGCTCGGCGGCCGCCTCGGAAAGATCACCAAGATCAACCGAGACCGTACGCTCCTCGCCGGCCGCCAGCACCCAGGTGTCCTTCGACCCACCACCGCGACTGGAGTTGACCACCAGCTGCCCCTCGCCGAGAGCGACCCGAGTCAGCCCGCCCGGCAGCACCCAGACCTTCTCCCCGTCGTTGACCGCGAACGGACGAAGATCAACATGACGTGGCTGGAAGGCGTCGCCGACGAAGGTCGGCACCGTCGACATCGAGATCACCGGCTGGGCGATCCAGGCCCGTGGATCGGCGATCACCTTGCGGCGCAGCACGTCCAGGGTGCGCTCGTCCGCCTGCGGACCGATCACCAGACCCTTGCCGCCCGAGCCGTCGACCGGCTTCAGCACGAGTTGATCAAGCCGGTCCAGGACGTACTCGCGGGCGTCCGGATCACCGAGCCGATAGGTCTCGACATTGGGCAGGATCGGTTCCTCGCCGGTGTAGTAGCGGATCAGATCCGGCACGTAGCTGTAGATCAACTTGTCATCGGCCACGCCGTTGCCGATCGCATTCGCCAGCACCACGTGCCCAGCGCGGGCCGCGTTGACCAGCCCGAGGCAGCCGAGCACCGACCCGGGCATGAACTGCACCGGATCCAGGTATTCGTCGTCGACCCGGCGGTAGATCACGTGCACCGGTCGTTCGCCGGCCGTGGTGGGCATGAAGACCCGGTTGCCGGCACAGAAGAGATCGCGGCCCTCGACCAGCTCGACGCCCATCTGCCGGGCCAGCAGAGCATGCTCGAAATAGGCGGAGTTGTGCACGCCCGGTGTGAGCACGACGATGGTCGGGTCGTCGACGCCGTAGGGAGCTGCGGCCCGCAGGGCGGCGTGCAGCCGGTTGGCGTAGTCGGAGACCGGCCGCACCCGCGAACTGGCGAACGCCTCCGGCAGCACCTGGGTGAGTGCGTGCCGATTCTCGATCACATAGCTGACCCCGCTGGGGATCCGGACGTTGTCCTCCAGCACTCGGAAGGTGCCCTCGGTGTCGCGGATCAGGTCGATGCCGGAGACGTGGATCCGTACGCCATTGGGTGGTTCGATGCCGAAGCTCTCGCGGTGGAAGTGGTTGGACGTCAGCACCACCTCGCGCGGCACGATGCCGTCCGCCAGGACCTGGCCGGGGCCGTAGACATCGGCCAGGAACGCCTCCAGCGTCCGCACCCGCTGCTGGACGCCGCGGTCGATCAGATCCCACTCGTCGGCGTCGATCACCCGCGGCACGATGTCGGTCGGGAAGGGCCGCTCCTGCCCGTCGTAGGCGAAGGTGACGCCGCGATTCATGAAGGTCCGGGCCAGCGCGTCGACGCGCGGCTGGAGCTCGGCGGCACCCAACGGCTGCAGCGCGGTCAGGATCGACTCGTACGACGGGCGGGGCGAATCTGCGGACGCGAAGGTCTCGTCCCAACTCCCGGCGAGTTCGTAGGAGTCGAACAGGTCAGCCATGATCGGACAGTAGCCCCGCCCGCGTTACAGCCGCATTGCATCTGTAAACAGCAGATATCTGTGCAGTGCTGTTTGTTCGGCGCGATCTATGCCGCCGGCAGCGTCGTACGGCTCAGGGTGCGGCGGTCTCCGGCCTGGGTGATGACGTAGGCCTGTTGCCCTTGCGCGACCCCGCTCATCGGCTTGCCGTGCGGACCGACGCCCCGTAGCCAGCGGCCGGCGGACTCGTAGAGCAGTCCGGTGTCGGCGTCGCCGTCGTAGGCGATCGCGCGGAGGCCGGGACGACCGATGGCAGCCGGCCGGGCACCGTCCTGGACGACGCGGACCTCGGGCAGTCCGTTGATCCGGGCGACGTGGCTGCCGGACACCGTCCAGGCGGCGAGGCGGCCGTCCGAGGTCCCGGCGACCAGGCAGTCGGTGGTCTGCCCGGTACCGGTCCAGCAGGCGATGCTCAGTGCTTCGCTGCGGTTACCCGCCCCGGGCAGCTCGATCCGGTGCCACCGCTTCTGGTCGGGCCGGACCCAGACCGAGGCCACCTGATGCACCCGGCTGTCGAGGTGGGTGGTCGATCCGGCCAACACCACGTGCTCGGCGTCGGCGGCAGCGGCCTGGACCGACACCAGCGTCGTACGCGTCGTGTCCAGATCGGTGCCGGTCGGATCGGGCTGCGCCCAGTGGCTGCCCACCGGCTTGCGGTCGGGGACCCAGATGCCGCCGTCCAGGCCCGAGTCACCGAACCGGTAGCTGCCGGTGATCAACGGGCCGTTCTTGTTGGTGACAACGGCTTCGAGGTCACCGCCGTTGACACCGCCGAAGGTCTCCAGTGTCTGCGGATATTCCGTGATCGTGCTCGTGTCGCCGGTCCACACGGTCCACCGGGAGTTGCCGTGGGCGCCGCCGTGCACATTGCCGAGCGCGGCGATTCTGCCGTGATAGGCGGCGATCGAGACGAATTCGGCGATCTCAGAGTAGGGGGAGTTCATGCCGAGGTGCACCGGGTGCACCGCGTGATGTCCGTCCAGGGTGGCCAGCCAGGGTCCGGCTCCCCGGCGACCGCCGATGATCAGGTCCTGGTCGGCGGCGAGGGCGGTCGGCCGTACGCCTGCGGGCAACTGCACCGCGCTCCACGCCGGTCCGGGTGAGTCCTTGATCGTCGTCCCCGTGCAACCGGCCAGCACCGTGGCGGCGGCCAGCAGGGCGGCGACAGCAACGGGCCGGGACGACATGCAGCCAGTGTGGACTGCAGCCGTCCCGACCCGGGAGCGGTTTTGCTGTTCTGTGACTACTTCTCGTAGGCGGCGGGCCGCAGCTGGGCCGCGCGGACCCGCGAGACGTCGAGCTTCTCCGAGCGGTCGAAGCGGTAGATGCCGTTCTCCTCCTGGAAGACGTCGGTCAGCTGGGTGTAGCAGTAGCCGAACATGTTCGGATCGTCGAGCAGCGCGGCGGTCAGGCCGGCGAACCGCTCCTGGAAGCCCTCCTCGTCGACGACCCGGTCACCGTAGCCCCACGATTCGTTGCGATCGGTGCCCTGGACATTCGTCCGGTCCGGATTCCACCAGATGCCGCCGAACTCCGAGACGAAGTACGGCTGGCCGGTGTAGGGGAGTGAGATCGTCCGGCCGTTCCAGTCGTTGGTGTACGGCTTGTCCTGCGCCAGCCCGGCCTGGTTGGCGGCGAACTTGTCAGGTTCCTGCTCGTAGTCGTGGCTGTCGTAGACGTCGGTCTCGGGCACCCGGTGGGAGTAGCCGCTGGCATCCAGCACCGGTCGGCTGTGGTCGGCGGCCTTGGTGGCCAGGAACATGCCGCGGGTGACGTCGTCGAGGACAGTGATCTTGTCCATGAGCGGCTGCCAGGTCTCGTTCGTCGGGCACCAGCCGATCAGCGACGGATGGTTGTAGTCACGGGAGACGACCTCCAGCCACTGGGTGATCACCGACTGGGTCGGCTGCTGATGATCTTCGACCGGGCCGTAGCCGCCGACACCCCAGTCGCCGAATTCGCCCCAGACCAGATAGCCCAGCCGATCGGCGTGGTAGTAGAACCGCTCCTCGAAGACCTTCTGGTGCAGCCGGGCGCCGTTGAAGCCGGCCGCCAGTGACAGCTCGATGTCACGGACCAGCGCGGCGTCACTGGGCGAGGTCATCAGGGACTCGGGCCAGTAGCCCTGGTCGAGCACCAGCCGCTGGAAGACCGGCTTGCCGTTGATCTTGATCTGCTTGCCGTCCAGGGACACCGACCGCAGGCCGGCGTAGCTGGTCACCCGGTCGACGGAGTCATCACCGGAGACCAACTCCACGACGACGTCGTAGAGATGCGGATCCTCGGGCGACCAGGGGCGTACGCGATCGGCCGTCATGCTCAGCTGGGTCACCGGAGCAAGATCAAGATCGGCCCGTACGGTCTGCTCGGCGACGGTGCCGTCCTGATCGCTGATGGTGATCTTGACAGAGCTGTTGGTCCGGTTGGCCGAGAGTGCGGTCTCGACCAGGAACGAGTTGGACGCCAGTTGCGGTGTGATCTTCAGCGACTTGATGTAGTCCTGCGGTACGGCCTCCAGCCAGACGGTCTGCCAGATGCCGGTGGTCCGGGTGTAGTGGCAGTCCTGGTTGAAGAAATTCAGCGACTGCTTGCCGCGCGCCTGGATCGCCTCCCGCGGGTCCCGCGCCCGTACGACGATCGTCGCGGTAGCGCCCTGAGCCTGTCGAAGGGCAGCGGAGATCTCAAAGGTGAACGAGCTGAATCCACCGCGGTGCCGGCCGACCTCCTGGCCGTTGACCCAGACCGTGGTGTCGTGGTCGACGGCGCCGAAGTGCAGCAGCACCCGGCGACCGGACCAGTCGGCGGGGACCTCGACGCTGCGGCGATACCAGACCACCTCGAGATAGTCGGTGTTGCCGATCCCGGAGAGCTCGGTCTCGGGGGCGAAGGGGACGGTGATCTCGCCGGTCAGGTCACGGTCCAGGAGGCCGCGGTGCAGGCCGCTGTCGCCGGAATCGATCTCGAACTGCCAGGTGCCGTTGAGGTTGAGCCAATCCGGCCGCTGGAGTTGGGGCCGTGGGTATTCCGGTTTCGGGATGTCAGAGCCAGGATTCTGCAAGGTGGACATGGCCGGAACGCTAACAACAATGTGAGACAGGTTCAACGTTGTAACGCCCGGCGCGGACACCGCTGCATAAGGTGGCGCCGTGAGCGTGGGGACAGAGCGGGTCGAGTGGCCCGGAGCGGGAAGCGACGTGCTGCTGGAGCGGGCCACGCGGCTGCTCGAAGCAGGTGGACGTCGGCACCTCCTGGGTATCGCCGGTGCGCCGGCGTCGGGCAAGTCGACCCTGGCGGCGGAGCTGGTCGCCGAGCTCGGCGGTAGCCATCCCGGCCGGGTGGCGCTGCTCGGGATGGACGCCTTCCACCTGGCCCAGGTCATCCTCGATCGCCGCGGGCAGGCCGAGATCAAGGGCGCTCCGGTGACCTTCGACGCGGTCGGCTATCTACGGCTGCTGGAGCGGATCACCGGAACCGACGAGACGGTCTACGCGCCGGTCTTCGATCGAGGGATCGAGGACTCGATCGCGCATGCGGTGGAGATCACCCCGCAGACGTCGTTGATCATCACCGAGGGCAACTACCTGCTGCTGGACGACGAACCCTGGCGGCAGGTCCGTCGGGCGCTGGACGAGGCGTGGTTCATCGAGTTGGACGAGGCCGTACGCCAACAGCGGCTGCTCCAGCGGCACCTGTCCTTCGGGCACGAGCCTGGCGAGGCACGGGAGCGGACCTACGGCAGTGACCAACGAAATGCGGAGTTGATCAACGCCAAGCTGCTGACCCCCGACGTCTGGATCAAGCACGTCTCCTGACCTACTTGTCTCAAGATAAGAGATTTGCGTCTCGCAAATTGGACGATCATGGCATCGTTCTGAGTGCCCATGAATGACCAGACCCGTAGCGGCGAGCAGCCGTCGGCCCGTGCCGGAGAGCCGGAACACCCGTACTGGAAGCGAAATCTCGCGGTCGGAGTCGGTGGCTCGTTCACCACACTGATCGCGATGACCCTGCTGCTGCCGTACCTCCCGCTCTACATCGAGCAACTCGGCGTGACGGGTCAGGCCCGGGTGACCAGCTGGGCCGGCATCACCTACTCGGCGACCTTCGTGACGGCCGGTCTGACGGCGCCGATCTGGGGCCGACTGGGCGATCGCTACGGGCGCAAGTCGATGCTGGTGCGGGCAAGCCTCGGGATGGCGATCGTGATGTCGGCGATCGGTCTGGCCCAGGACCAGTGGCAGTTGCTGGGACTGCGGCTGATCGTCGGCCTGCTCGGCGGCTATTCCTCCGGTGCAACGATTCTGGTCGCTGCGCAGGCGCCCGAGCGGCGCCGGGCCTGGGCCTTGGGCGTCCTGTCGTCGGGCATCATGGCGGGCAACATCGCCGGCCCGCTGCTCGGCGGTATCGCGCCGGCTCTGATCGGCATCCGCAACACCTTCTTCGGCAGCGGCGCGTTGATCTTCCTGGCGTTCCTGGCCACCGTGTTTCTGATCAAGGAAGACCGTACGGCTCGTCCCGCCGCAAAGTCCGAGGCGGTCAAGCCGAGTTGGGCCGATGTACCCGACAAACCGCTGGTGCTGGCGATGCTGGGCATGTCGGTGATCTTGATGATCGCCACGCTGTCGGTGGAGCCGATCGTCACGGTCTACGTCCGCGCGCTGACCGGCTCGGTCGCCGGACTTTCGGTGATCTCCGGCGTCGTCTTCGCGCTGAGCGCAGCGGGGTCGATCATCTCCGCACCCTGGCTTGGGCGGTTGGCCGACCGGGTCGGCCGATTGCCGGTGCTGGTCGGCTGTCTGACGGCAGCGGCGATCCTGCTCGGGCTGCAGGCGCTTGCCGGCAACATCTGGGTGTTCGGCGTGCTGCGGTTCGCGATGGGCCTGGCGCTGGGCGGCCTGATGCCGACGGTGACAGCAACGCTGCGTTCGTCGCTTCCCGACCGCGTCGTCGGGCGGGTGCTCGGCTACAACGTGTCGGCGCAGTACGTCGGCCAGGTGATCGGCCCGATCCTGGGCGGTTTCGCCGGCGGCCACTTCGGCATCCCGTCAGTCTTCGTCGCGACCGCCGTGCTGGCGCTGATCGGTGCCGGCGGGGCATACTCGATCCACCGCTCCCACAGCGTTGGAGCGCTGAGCCTGTCCAAGCGCACGTGACCGGTCCCTTCGACAAGCTCAGGGACCTTCCGATTGGTCATAGAGAGGCGTGGGTAGTGCCCGTCTATGAGCGACCAGAGCAATGCCGAAAGCCTGAACACCGACGAGCGCGTCGAGGCCGACAAGCAGGCGATCGCCGAGGTCGTCGAGCGCGCCCGGATCGCTATCGTCACGACGATCGCCGCCGACGGGTCGCTGGTGAGTCGTCCGCTCGCGGTGCAGAGCCGCGCTTTTGACGGCGACCTCTACTTCTTCAGTCCTGATCCGTCGGACAAGACAGATCAGGTCCGCCGCAACCCTGCGGTCAACGTCGCGATCGAGAGCCGTGGCGACTACCTGTCGATCGCCGGCACCGCCACGATCACCAAGGATCGGGCCTTGATCGACGATCTGTGGAACGCCGGCGCGCAGGCCTGGTTCGAACGGGGTCAGGACGATCCGTCGGTGGCGTTGATCAAGGTGCACGCGGAGTCGGCCGAGTTGCAGTCGACCGACACTCCCAAGATCATCGCGATGGCTAAGTACGCCAAGGCCATGATCACCAAGGACCAGCCGGATGTGGGCGACAAGACCCGGGTGGATCTGTAGGGATCAGCTCAGGACCGCCTGCAGGAGCCCGGGGAAGCGTTCCTCGAGATCGGCGTGGCGGATCTCGATGATCCGGTTGCGGCCGATCACCTCGGTTGTGGTCAGGCCGGCCGCGCGGAGCACCTTCCAGTGGTGGGAGATCGTCGGGGCGGTGACCTCGACGCCGCTGTCCTTGGCCAGTGCCGTGCAGTTCTGGGGCTCGCCGCTGCGATAGAGCGTGCGCATGATCTCCAGGCGGACCGGGTCGGCCAGCGCTCCGAGCACGGTCGACAGGTCGATCGATTCGGTTGTCGGCTGCGGCAGTCGCCGTCCCACGAGTCCTCCAATCCTGGATCCTTTGACGTTCATCTAACAATAGTCTAGTGTCGTCCAATGTGACGGTTAGACAAGCATCAAACAATGTCTCTCGCGCCGGCACGTTCCGTCTCCCGATGCTCGCGGTCGGCACCTTCACGCTCGGCATGGACAGTTTTGTGCTCAGCGGACTGCTCCCCGAGATCGCGCGCGACCTGGGAGTCACGGTCGCCGCGGCCGGACAGCTGACCACGATCTTCTCGGTCGTGTACGCGGTCGGATCGCCGGTGATCGCTGCCGTGACCGGTCGCTGGGACCGACGGATCGTGCTTGCCGGTGGCATGATCACCTTCCTTGCTGGGATGATCCTGCAGGCGACCGGCCCCGACTACCCGATCGTCGCTGCCGGCCGGGTGTTGGCCGCGATCGGTGCCGCTGCGTTCCAGTCCAACGCGTACGCGGTCGCCGGCACGCTGGCCGCACCCCAGCGCCGGGGCCGCGCTCTGGCGCTGGTGGCTGCTGGGGCGACGATCTCCACCGTGATCGGAGTCCCGTTCGGCGTGCTCGCCGGCCAGTGGTGGGGCTGGCGGACGGCGATGTGGCTGATCGCGGGGCTGGCGATGATCAGCGCGGTGGTGGTGCCGCTGCTGCCCGCGGTCAAGTTGGCCACCACCGGGCTGGTCGAACGGTTGCGAGTGGTCGTCCGTCCGTCGGTGCTGCTGGTGCTGGTCAACGCGATGCTCGTGCTGATGCCCGGCTTCATCATGCTGACCTATTTGCCGGTGATCGTCGCTCCGGCGATCGCTGGCACCTTGCTGGTGATCACGCTGGTCGCGCGTGGGCTCGGGCAGGTCGTCGGCACCCAGGTCGCCGGGCGCTTGGTCGACAGCCGCGGACCGATGCCGGTGTTGATCACCGGGTCGATCGGCTCGGTTGTCGCGCTCGGCCTGTTGATCATGGACCGCGGCGTGCCTTGGGCAGCGATGGCGACGCTGCTGCTGGCCGGCTTCTTCGTCGGCCTGCTGTTTGTGCCCAACCAGGCGCGGATGTTCACCGCAGCGCCGGATGTGCCCGTCGTCGCCGTCGGGTTGCTGGGCTCGGTGCTCTATGTGGCTGCCGCGGTCGGATCGGCTCTGGGTGGGGTGGCGCTGCATGTCGGGGGAGCCGGCTGGGTGGTGATCGTCGGACTGGCGGTCCAGTTGCTGGCCGCTGTGGTCCTGGTCGGCCAGCGCGCTCATCGTGGCAGCGGTAGCTCGCTGATCGTCTGATGGGCAAGCGATCTCTGCACGAGATCGAGTGCGTAGCTCTGGAACCATCCGGATGCAGCGTCGCCCGGAAAGCAACCACCATCGGTCTCGCCGGGCGGCTTGATCCAGAGGAATGCGTCCACGTTGGGATTACCGGTCACCGGCGTCGGCCGCTGGCCGAGCGCCCGTCCGCGCTGATTGCAGAAACTGTGGGCCGCGTCGGCGCTGCCGGCCGGAGCTCGCCCGAGCCCGTTGCGCGATGTGTCGATGACGTAGTGCAGGCCGTGCACCCCGTGCTGGGCAAGATCCTCGAGGAGCTGATCTCCGTATTGCATCTCCTTCTGGGTCGAGCCGTAACTGGAGACATTGATCGCCAGCCCGCGAGCGCCCTGCAGGCCGATCTGTAGCAAGGTCGGGACGACTTGGGCAGGCTTGAGCTGCGAGCTGCCGGCGTGCAGGTAGACCCAGGTGTTGGGGTCTTTCGACAGGGTTTGGACGGCATACCGGAGCATGGCGATTCGATCATTGCGCGCAGCGGTTCCCAGACAGGACATCCCGATGGCATCAGGCTCGGCGATGACGACCGTAGGCCGGCCGGCGATGCCGGCCCGGACCTGTCGGATCCAGCTCTCGTAGGCCGAAGGGCCGCCCAGGCCGCCTGCCGCATACCCGCCGCAGTCGCGCTTGGGAATGGCGTACAGCACGAACTCCGGTGTGGTGTGCTGGGATACCGCCTTGGTTTCGATCGCGTCGATCCCCGCTTGCTCGTCGGGTGATCCGCCGAGCCAGACGGCGGTCGGCGTCGCAGCAATCTGGTAGAGGAGCTGGCGGGTCGAGGCGTCGGACGCGTCCTGGTAGGCGGTCCAGGCCTTGCTGTGTTGGTAAAGGTATGGGGGCTGGTCGAGTGGTCCTTTGCCTGTCGTAGTGGGCCAGGACCATGAGTCGTTGAGCCTTGCGGAGAAGGCGACGCTGGCTTCACTCCAACCGGACTCGGCGAGACTGCTCCGAGCGTCGGTCGTCGCCGGATATTGACTTCGATGGCGTTTGACCATCCGGAAGATCTGGGTGGTTCCGCAGTCCGGCTGCCCCGCGAAGGCATAGAAGGCGATCCCGGTGTCGCGGTAACCGTCGTCTACGGCCTGGGTGATCTCGTCGGTGTTCGCGGTGTAAAGGCGGTCGCCGGTCGCATGTTTGGTCAACTCGTGTACGGCACCGAGCCCAGGTTGGGGTTCGGTGCTGACATTGAAGGGCTGCCCCAGATCTCTCGTGAAACCGGATCCTAGTGACTTGGCCGCATCGGCAGCATTCGTCGTGATCATGGTCGCACCCGTCTTGGGATCGACCCTTTGGTAGGCGGGTGTGGACAGGTCGGGACAGTTCGGCGTCGGCGTGGGTGTCGTTGTCGGCGACGGACTGGCTGTCGGTCGCGTGTTGCCCGACGGCGAAGCACTCGCTGCCGGCGCACCGCCGCCGGCTCCCGGTCCGGCATGCAGGATGATTCCGCCGATAACGACAACGGCCAGGAGAACAATCAGAAGGGCAACCGCCGGCCGCCGCAAGTGCGCCAAATCCCGTGTTCCCCCCGGTCCACGCCGACGCCGCGCGCCGGATCAATGTTGAGATCCTACGTTGGCGTCGGCGTGGCCGAAGGTGTTCCAATAATCTCGTCTAGTTCGGTGGCGTCAAGGGCGTGATGATGTCGTTGTTCAATGCCCGCTGTGTGATGTCCAGGGCGTAGCTCTGAAACCATCCCGTCGGATCGCCCGGGTGACACTGACCATCGGACTCGCCCGGGGGCTTGATCCACAGCCATGCGTCAACGGCCTTGTCACCCGTGCTGGTGGTCGGACGCTTGCCCACTGCCCGGCCGGGAGGGTTGCACCAGTTGGGAGCTCCGTTGGGGTTGGTGCCGGATTTGATCGGGCCGACTCCGTTACGGCTGGTGTCGACCACGGCATGCTTGCCGGTCACGCCGATCTTGGCCAGCTCGGCGAGCATCGAGTCAGCGTAGGCAGTCTCCGTTGCAGTCGTGCTGAAGCTCGAGACGTTTACGGCGATTCCGCGGCCGTATTGCACGCCCACCTGCTTCAGTACCGGAGCAAACGTGTCCGTTGGCAGGCTGCTGCCGGCGTGGATGTACGCATAGGTGGTCGGGTCGGCACTCAAGGTCTTCATCGCATACTTCAGCATCGCAATCCGGTCTGCCTTACCGGAGGCGGACAGGCAGCCCATGCTGATCGCGTCGGGCTCTACGATCACGATCGTCGGGCGCTTCGCTATGGCCGCTCGAATCGAATTGATCCACTTCTCATAGGCGGACACGCCACTCAGTCCGCCGGCGGCATAGCCTCCACAATCCCGGTCAGGGATCGCGTACACGACGAATTGTGGAGTCTGCTTCAATTTTGCGGCTTTGGCCTCGATGCTGCTGACGGTGCCAGGATCGCTGGCATAGCCGCCGAGCCAGATTGCCGTCGGGGTGGCGGCGACTTGATAGAGAAGTTTCTCGGTCGAGGCGTTGGTCGCCGAGTCGTAGGCCTTCCACGCCTTACTGATCTGATTCGCGTAGAACTTCTGGTTGAGCGGAGTGGCCGGCGTCGTCGGGGTCGTCACGGGTGGCGCAGTCGGTGGCGGTGTCGGCGCTGCCGCCGTGGTGGCCGATGCGGCGTAGAAGGCGACCTTGTCGTAGGTCCAACCACTCGAGCTGAGGCTCTTGCGCTGCGCGGCCGTGGTCACGTACTGGGTAACGTGATTCTTGTCGTAGCGGTAGACAGGTATGAGGCAACTCGCCGCTTTGTTGGCGGCGTAGAAGCTCGGCGACGCGTCCTGATACCCCTTCTTGATCAAGGACGCACGCTCTGAAGCTGCCCAGATATACCGAAAGTCGTGGGTCTTCGGGCTGTACATTCGGCGAATTCCGACCAGACCGTTTGCAGCCTTCAGGCTCACTCTAAAAGGCGTGCCGAGATTAGTCGTGAATCCGTAATTCTTCTTCGCGCCGCTGGACTCATTCGACCAGGGTGTGACCAGCGTCGTCTTGAGAGCCGGGTTGTTGCTCACGTAGGCGGTTGTGGTCAACGCGGCGCAGGATGCAGTAGTTGCAGCCTGGGTAGCAGTTACAGGAATCGCTGTGGTTGCAAGGGCGAGGGCAGCAGTGGCCAAGCCAAGCGATGTCGGGGGACGCATCGGATAGCCTCTCCCGGCCCGCCGGGGGGACAATGGGGGGTTGTTCGATTAACGGGCCGTTAAGGCCACCATAGACGGGTCTATGGGCTTTTGTCACGCCCGCATAACGGAGGAGACAGTCTGGTAAATTTCTTTCCCATATCGCGCCGGTGAATAACGTGACTTTGCTACCTCAGAGTCAGCGATTGCGGCGGCGCGGATTCGGCGCCAATCCCCGGTGACCGTCCGCACTGCGTCGGCGATCTCCTGTGCGTTGTCAGGCTCGACGCGTATGCAAGCAGACAGCTCAGAACTGGCCTCCAGCAGCCCACTGGTCGCGCTCACGATCAACGGCCGAGCCGCCAGCGCGGCTTCTACGGCGGTGTTGCCGAACGGCTCGTCGACGGTGGATGGGACCAGAACGATGTCCGCCTCTGCTGCGAACGGCGACACCTCGTGTTGGAAACCATGGAAGGCAACGCGATCGGTGAGCCCGGCTGCGGTTACCTGCTGTCGGAGTTGGTCCTCGTACCATTCGTAGCCCGGAAATACCGCGCCGACCAGGTCGAGCCGCGCGTCGACGCCGCGGTCGATGATCATCCGGAGCGCCTCGACTGCGACGTGGGGCCCCTTCCGCGGTGAGAGCCGCCCGACGAACAGCAGTCGCAAGGAGCCCTCGATACGCTCGCGAGGTGGCTGCACGGAATCCGGGCCCGGCACGGCGTTGTAGACGATGACCGCCTTCTTGCCCAACCAAGGCAGGGAGTCGACCAGGACGTCCCGGCTGAATCTGCTGTTGACGATCAACTTGTCCGCCAGGAGCAGCGGAAGGTTCACAGCGACTCGCAACAGACGAGAGACACTCGCCTCACCTTCGTGGACATGGCACACGACTGGAATGCCGACCATCCGGGCAAGTGGAAACCAAAGCGGAGCTGTGATCGTGTTGACGAGTACGAGGCTGGGACGAATCTCTCGGAGGACGCTCAGTCCCGGGCTGATCGCCCTCGCGGTCTCGAGGGCCAATCGGAGAAGCCCTGCTGGCTTCAGCGCCGACTTGCGGATGATCGGAGTGCGCACGACGAAGACAGCGGCGCCGCGGGCGCTGATCTTCTGGACCAGTGGGCCATCGTTGGGAACTGTGACCACGACGCGCTCTCCCGATTCGATGAGCGCTGTGATGGTCTCAAGAAGCATCCGGTCTGAGCCGTAGAGGTCAGCGCCTGGATTCGAAAGAAGGATGGGTCGACGTGATCCGTCGGCCAGCTGACTCATACGTTACGCCGAAGCTCAGTAGACCCTGACCGGTGCGTCGCCTCGGTGTCCCACAGGCTATCTACCAGCGAAACGATCTGCTGGATGTGGCTCGCGCTCGAGGCGCCGAAGACGATCGATTCGATGTTGGGTTGGGCACAGACCCATTCGAGCGCCTCGGCTGGCGGAATGGCGCCCGATGCCAGTACGGACATCGCAACTGCTCTGAAGGGCCTGGCTTCCAGTGCTGCCTGGTATGCCGCGATCCCCCCAGACATCCGGAATCCGATCTTGTTGATGTTCGCGCAGACCAGTGGATTCTCGACGCCTGCGCGATCGAGATGATCGAGCAGCAGCGGGAGGTTCATGGTGATGAAGCCTGGCTCGGCCTTGTACTTCTCGCGCACATGGTCGGAGAAGATCCGCAGTGCGTCATCAAACCCTAGCCCTACGAGCAGATCAGTTACGACGTTCTGCAGCCAGATCACTGGCGTTCGCAATCCGTCAAACATCTTCATCTCGGCGTCGATCAGCAACGTCGCGATCCCCTCGATGTCCTTCTTCGCGAGAGACGATGTGCTCCGGAGCGCGGCGTCCACGAAACCTGAGGACGGGAGGAACCGGCGTAGCGCATCCACAAGACCTCGCTCCGTGACAGCGTCCGCATACTTGTGTGCGTAGGGCATGCAGGGGAAGAAATCGAGATCAGGAAAGCGACCCGGATTTTCCCTAGCCTCGTCGCAGACCTCGGCGACGCGTTCATGCGTCGTGCACATGAACGTACGCACTCCTGCTGCATAGGCGATGTCAAGCACCCTCATGATCGCCGCGGTGTCTTGGAACTGCATCTGCTGCGCGCGCGCCTTCTCCTCCGACATGTGATTCACGCCGAAGAACTGGTTGTCGCCGAACAAGAGTCGGTCCATTTTGTTCATCCCTCCCCGAACAAGTAGCTCGGTCGTTCGTCAACGACGGGCGAGTCGCCTGACAACCCGCCGAATCGCGGGTACTCGTCGAGGTTGGGTGTGGCTATGCCGGACGGCCACGTCCCCGTCCGTATCGCCGCCGTACCGGGTTTGTGCGCCACGCTGCGCGTCGTCGATCATGGTCTGAATCGTTTGATCCGTTATGACAGCGTCATCGAATGAGTTCACGCCCTCGACCTCGCCGTTGCTGCAGCGGTCCACGAATCGCTCGAGCTCGGCGCTGTACTCCTCGCCACGTAAGTAGAAGTCGACGGGTGCAGTCAACTCCGTCGTGTATTTCACATTCCAGCCCTGTCGGTACTGCTCAGTCCCGCTGGTCAGCAACGGCGACCCGTCTCGCAGGTAGACCTGACATTCCTGACGATCAGCGAAGATTCGACCGCGAGTGCCCCAGAGCGTCACGCGAGTCGTCATCTTGCGGACTGAGTCGTCCGACCAGCTGACGGAGACCTGGGCCGTCGTCCCGCTCTCGAAGAATAGTGTCGACGACACCTCATCATCGATCTCTCCGGAGAAGACCTTCGTGAGAGCGGTGCCGCCCGCTCCGCTGGGCGCGCCCAGGTACCAGTTCACGAGATTGATCGGATGTGCGGCGTAGTCGTAGAGGCTTCCGCCGCCCTCCGATCGTTTGCTCCTCCACGTCCCGCCTGATGGACGCAGAACGACGGGGCCGTAGGCTTCGGCGAGGACTCGCGTAATGTCGCCGATGGCGCCGGCGTCGACGAGGCGCTTCACTTCCGCGAAGGATCCGACGAATCGATTGTGATATCCGACCTGAGTCACGAGGCCTCTCCTGCGTGCTTCGGCCGCCAGATCGGAGCCTTCGCGTGCGTCGAGGCAAAATGGCTTCTCACAAAAGACGTTGATGTTCCGTTCGATTGCGGCTCGCACCATTGAGGCGTGAAATCGTGAAGGCGTCGCCACGACGAGCGCTTGTGGCCCTGCCTCGTCCAACATTTGCTCGAGCTTCGTGTACGTCGGCACACCGGTGTACTTGTTGAGAATTCCTAGCAGATAGCTATTCGAGTCGCAGATCCCAACAAGATCGACGTCCGGGTTGGCACCGAGGATCGCCTGGTGAGACAGCCCCATCTTGCCGAGTCCCACGATTCCAACTCTGATCATGCTCGGCTCCCTGCCGTTCGTGCCTCGTCGACGGTCTCGGATGAGAACCCGCCGTGTTTGATCAGGAGTCGCTCGTACTCCGCGCCGATGATCTCCCAAGTGAAGAGATCGGCATGCCGGGATCGACTGTTCCTGCTGAGTCTCATCTGAAGCTCCGGCGACGCGAGCAACTCGTCGACCATGCGGTCGATGTCGTCCTCGTCCTCGAAGTACATGCCTGCGTCACCTGCGACCCAGCGGTTGTACGCGTTGCTCCGCGCGATCACTGGATTTGCGGCGGCCATCGCTTCGACGAGTGACGGGTTGGTTCCGCCAACCGTGTGCCCGTGGAGATAGCCGAGCGAGTGGAACCGAAGTGCCTGTGTGATGGTCGGATCGAAAATGGCGCCAGGAAATACGATCTCGGCGCCAGCCGCATCGAGAACTGCACGATGGTATGGATCGTGATCGCCGTCATAGTTTCCGAGAATGACCAGCTTGACCCCTCGCGGCCTCCGGGAGTACGCCCGGACGATCTCTAGGATCGAATTCTCCTGGACCGGTCTGCAGATCAACGTGAAGTAGTTGCCAGGCACGAGCCCTAGCTGTTCGACGGGCTCAATCGGTGCCTTATGAACTGCGTCGGCGCCGTAGGGAATCATCGTGATCTTGCTGGTAGGTGTTGTCTCTGCGAGGTAGGTCTCGATCTCGGGATGATCTGCGATGACCTCATGCGCGATGACGCGCGCCAATCGCTCGTTCGCGCGCAGAAATGCTCGTTGACCCCGACTCCAGCGTTCGCGGCGCCACTCGATTCCATCCATGTTGATGACCAAGGGTGACCGGCGGATGCGCTGTAGGACATTGATGATCGCGGTGTTGTAGCCGAAGACGATGCAGCTGTCGCTTGACCGCGCCGCGTGCAGGGCGCTCGCCCAATCGAACTTGGCTGCGGCGAGTGCACCGGAGCCGCGAACGGGGATCGTGATCCGGTCGAAGCCTTCCCATGTGTCGACCTTGACGCCTCCGGACCCTTCGGTCTGGCAATACACGACGACGCGCCAGCCCATCTTGATCAAGTAGCGTCCGACGTTCTCGGCGGCGGTCTCGAACCCGCCGTAGCTGGCCGGCACGCCGCGAGTCCCGAGTAGCCGGACAGTTCGCGGGCGCGCATGTTGTTTGTCAAACAGTGGCATTGTCCTGAATCCCCCGAATCAGCACTTCCATGCAGCGAGACGCAACTCCGGGCCGCCGCCAGGTAAATACGGAGAAACTTTACTGATGTGGACCAATTTTCGCAGGCGTTCGTGTGAAGTGCTCTCAATCATCGTAGGTGTGATCTAAGTCACATCCTGTTGGCGCGGTCCGCTCTGGAGCGGACGGCAGATACGATCTGCTGAAGCGGTGTCGACTGGGGCGACACCCTGGGGGAACCATCTCGGGGGAGATGTCAGATGATCTGTGGTTACTTGGCGTGCACTTTTGACCTGCTGAACGTAGGCGATCTGGACGTGATTGCGCAGGCACGTGACCTGTGCGACGTGTTGACCGTCGGGGTTTACTCTGACGAACTCGTACTGCTCGGAAGCGGCTTGCCGCCTGTGGTCCCGCTCGCTGAGCGGACTGCATTGCTCCGACACGTGCGAGGGGTTGATGTCGTTGTCGTACATGACGAACATGCCAGCGATGCGGCGGCGGACCGGGTCTTCACCGTCGCCGGCGACCCGGTTGGACGGGTTCGCCTTGACGCGATCAAGCTTGTGCCGCGACGGGAGACGGCAAGTCGCGAGCTTCGCGAGGCACTGGCACCCAATCTTCAGCGCGGGGTTGCGTAATGGGATCTCTCGTCGTCCCTTCGGCGAGCGTCGGCGAGGCACTGCGCCGACTCGGTGGTGCCCAGAAGAGCTCGAAGGGTGCACCGCTTTACTCGCTCTATGTGAATCGACCGCTGGGCCGGGTCTTCGCCGCTGTTGCGTTCCGTCTCAAGATGACTCCGAACCAGGTCACCGCTGTCAGCGCGGTCTGCACCGGTATCGGCATCTTGCTGATTGCTCTGGCACCGGTGACAGGGTGGATCGGCCTCCCGATCATGGTCGCACTCTGCCTGGGGTACGCGCTCGACTCTGCGGACGGCCAGTTGGCGCGACTGCGGGGCGGCGGCAGCACCACCGGTGAGTGGCTGGATCATGTCATCGACTCGGCCAAGACGTCGGCGCTCCACCTGGCCGTGCTGATCGCATTCTTCCGGCACGAGCACGTCTCAGACTGGCGCTTGCTGGTCCCGATCGTGTTCGCGGTTGTGGCAGCGGTGCACTTCTTTGGCATGATCCTCAACGAGCAGCTGGCGAAGGTCAAGAGGCTGCAAGCCGGCCTTGGTTCGGCATTGCCGCCACGGACGTCGCCGCGCTGGATGTCGGTGGCCAAACTGCCGACCGATTATGGACTGCTCTGCTTTGCGTTCGTTGTCTTCGGACTGCCGGCCGTATTCCAGGTCATTTACGCGCTGCTGGCGCTGGCCAACCTCGGCTACCTGCTCTTGATCCTGCCGAAGTGGTACCGCGAGATGGGCGGTCTCGACCGGCTAGCACCCGAAGGAGTGAACCAGTGACTGTCGAAGGTGAGCGCGGTTACGTCCCGGGAGCCTGGGACATGTTCCACATCGGTCATCTCAACATCCTGCTCCGCGCCCGTGAACTCTGCGATCGCCTGATCGTCGGCGTCGTGACCGACGAGGAGCTGGTCCGTGCCAAAGGACGACCGCCGATCGTTCCGCTGGAAGAGCGGATCGACGTGGTCGCCAGTCTCGATATCGTTGACGAGGTGGTCGTCGACTACTCGACCAACAAGCTGGACGCCTGGCAGCGCGTCGGCTTCGACGTCTTGTTCAAGGGCGACGACTGGCGCGGCACTGCCAAGGGTGATCGGCTCGAGGTGGAGATGGCCACTGCGGGCGTTCGGGTCTGCTACTTCCCGTACACGGCGCACACATCGAGCACCAAGCTGCGCGCCATGCTCAGCAATCGGTGACCTTTGCCGTGATGACTGAACCGCCGGGTTCGGCGCCGGATCCGGCACGCATGAGCATTGCCGTGCCGACCTATCGGCGACCGGTCGAGCTGGCCAATCTGCTGCGGTTGGTTCTGAGCCAATTGGGCGATCTGCCGACCGATGACGTCCGGATCCTGGTGATTGACAACGATCCGGACCAAAGCGGACGACCCGTCGTGGCTGCGATCGGCTCAGCAGCGGTGAGCTACCTGCAGGAGCGTCGGCCGGGGGTGGCGGCCGTCCGCAATCGGGCGCTGCGCGAGGCGTGGTCGGACGACGTCCTGATCTTCATCGACGATGATCAACTTCCGGACGACGGATGGCTGCGTGGTCTGGTCTCCGCGTGGCGCTTCTCGGGCGAGGCAGTCGCCGGCCCGGTCGTCTCCGAGGTGCCGCAAGACGCCGACGGCTGGATCCGTAACGGGGGCTTCTTTGATCGGAGCTACCGAAACTCCCTGGTGACGGGGGACGAGATCGACGAGGTCGCCACGACCAATCTGCTTCTCGACATGAGAGCGATCCGGTCGCGTGGCTTGCTGTTCGACGAGCGCTTCGGTCTGTCGGGCGGTGAGGATTCGCTTTTCACTCGCACGCTCACGCGATCCGGCGCACGCATCATCTGGGCCGCCGAAGCCCGGGTCCTCGAACGGGTTCCCGCCAACCGGCTCAGTCGCTCTTGGGTCAGCCGCCGGGCGATCAGCAGTGGCAACGGCGTCGCCCGCGTGCGACTGGCGTTGGAGCCGTCGGCCAATGGGCGGCTTCGGACGCGTATGAGCCTGATGACTGCGGGATTGGCCCGTTGCGGCGGAGGCGCCATCGGTGCCGTCGGGGGCATGCTGCGCCGATCCGACGCCACTCGTGGACGCTCGACCAGGACTATGCTCCGGGGCGTCGGGATGTTTCTGGGGTCGTTGGGCATCACCTACTTGGAGTACGCGCGCGAGGGTCGGCGGTGGCAGTTCGGATCGGGTAGCTGAGATGACCGAATTGCCCGCCGGGACCCCTCGGGGCGCTGACCAACCGATCAGCGCTGTCACCGTCGTATTCGAAGCGGAGCTGGACCTGCTCAAACTGCAGGCGCGCTCGCTCGCGCGGTTTGCTGGTCCGGAGGTCATCAGTCAGATCATCGTCATCGACAACACCCGAAGCGGCATCCGACCACCTGTCCGGCGCAAGATTCTCCACGAGTATGGCATTCACCGCCCGAAGGTGGTGTTTCTACGTCCCACGGAGATCGGAGTCGTTCCGCCCGCCTCCGGGTGGATCACGCAGCAGGTCCTCAAGCTCCTCGTGTACTCGAAGGTCGCTGCTGACCATTACGTGGTACTTGACGCCAAGAACCACCTGATCCGCCAGGTGGACATTCGAGACTTCATCGCAGCCGACGGTCGAGCACACGGCGGGTTCCACTCCTACGTCGGGCATCCGTTGCGATCGCGACTGGAGGATGTGCTGCACTATCTCGGACTCGAACCGCAAGAGTTTGTTGACCGGTTCCCGCCAACGCACACGCCGTTCGTCCTCCAGACGCGTCTGGTAGGCGCGATGGTCGAGGACATTTCGAGCACCTCCGGCCAGGAATTTGCATCCGCGTTTGTCGCGTCCGGAGCACTTGAGTTCTTTCTGTACTCAGGATGGATCCGCAAGACGTACGGCACTTGGGACGCCGTGTTCGATGGTGAGCCGGTCAGAAGCGCCAACATTTGGCCCGGCAACCCCTCGGCCGAGTCGGTCAAGGCCGTCATCGCCGAAGCCTCGCGGCTGGATACGCCCTTCTTCGCGGCGCATCGCACCGCGCTGGCCAAGTCGAGTCCTTTCGCGGCAACACAGCTGGCTCGCTTCTGGTGTGAGCGGGAGCTCTTCGGCGGACTCGCTTCAGGTATCAGGTACCTCGGCACCTTCAAGCTCCGCTACGTGGCGGCGATGTCTCTGCGGAAGCTGCGGACCCGGCCGGCACGCGGCCTCAGCTGACCGGTCTTGTAGCCGATCCTGAGGACAGAACAAGGTTTTGAGGAATTCCAGCGAGAGCTTGCGCAAGCTGTTAACTTTGATCGAACGTTGCGTTTTGGGGGATCGCAATGGTTCGTGATCTGACTTGGGTGTCCACCTGTCCAGATCAGCTGGGGTCTTCGGTCGAGCAGTTCCCCCAAAAGTGATCACACATAGTCGGGGGGACTTGTGATGGCCAGAGTGGCACGTACGCGGCTAGCTGCCGTCGTGGCAGCGGTTGCGACCGCCGTGGGATTCGTAGGAGTGTGGATGGCGGCGCCCACCGCATCCGCAGACACAACCCTACCCAGCCCACCGCCGATGCAAGACAGCTCCTCTTCGAACGTATCGGCCGATGCACTGCCGACCGTTCAGCTGGACGACGGCGTCGCCTGGGCGCAGGTGATGATCGGGAACACCGTCTATGTCGGCGGCAACTTCTCCAACACCCGGCCGGCGGGCGCAGCCAAAGGCACCAACCTCACAGCCCGTCACAATGTTCTCGCCTACGACATCACGACAGGCAACCTGATTTCTGGGTTTGCCCCCGATGTCAACGGTCAGGTCCGCACGATCACCAAATCACCCGACGGCTCCAGGATCTATATCGGCGGAGACTTCACCAGCGTCAATGGAACGACCGTCTACAAGGTAGCCGCCCTGAACCCGACAACCGGAGCGTTGATCAGCAGCTTCATCCCTGTCATCGGCGGCACCTCGGTCAACTCGATCGCCGCGACCAACTCGACCGTCTACATCGGCGGACTGTTCACAGCGGCCGGGGGATCTGCGCGATCCAATCTGGCCGCCTACAGCGCGGCTGGCGCTTTGCTGAACTGGACGCCGAACGCAGACGGTGAGGTTGACGCGATGGTGGTGACGCCGGATAGCTCCCGCGTCATCATCGGAGGACGATTCGCCAACGTCAATGGTGCTTCCCACCGCGGCTTAGCCGCCTTGGACTCGGCAGACGGCACCACCCAGGCGTGGGCGGCCGGTGACGTGATCAAGAATGGTCTTACAAGCGGGTCCAACGCGGGCAAGGCGGGAATCTACTCGTTGAGTACGGACGGCACGTCAATCTTCGGCACTGGTTGGGTGTTTGCAGACGTCAATACGGGCAATCTTGAAGGCGCGTTCTCCGCCTCCCCGGACAGTGGGCAGCTGAACTGGATCGAAGCCTGCCACGGTGACACTTACGATGCATACTCCACCGGGTCCGTCGTCTATACGGTCAGCCACGCGCACTACTGCGCCAACGTCGGTGGCTATCCCCAGACTGACGCAAACTGGAGTATAAATCAGCGCCACGCGCTCGCCTTCACTACCAAGGTAACGGGCACACTGGGCCATGACGCGTACGCCGGCAGCACCTACTACGACTGGTACGGCCAGAACGCACCTTCCATGATCAACTGGTTCCCGGACTTCTACACCGGCACCTTCACGGGTCAGGGCCAGGCAGCGTGGACCGTTACAGGTAATGGTGACTACATCTCGCTCGGCGGCGAGTTCCCCGGCGTCAACGGTGGAGCCGCATACGGCTTAACGCGGTTTGCGCTGCGAAGCCACACCACACCCAAGCAAGGGCCTCGGCTCAACGCTGGTAGCAGTACGCCGTGGACGCCCAGTGTCAACACCAACACGCCGGGTCTGGCCCGTGTGACGATCCCCGCCAACTGGGACCGGGACAACATGTCGTTGACCTACAAGCTGATCCGTGACGGCGACACAGCACATCCCGTTGCGACCAAGACGGTGATCTCGACCTTCTGGAACACCCCGACGGTGGGCTTCAACGACACGACCGCAACTCCTGGAAGCCACACTTATCAGGTGAGTGCCACCGATCCGGATGGCAACGTCTCCAAGAGCGTGATCGTGAGCGGCAGCGTCGTTGCCGGCACGCCGAGCGCGTATGTCACAGATGTCCTCAACAGCAACCCAACGATCTACTGGCGCCTTGGCGACCCGTCCGGTAGCGCGACCGCTGCGGACTCGTCCGGCTCCAACAACGGCACTGTCAACAGCGGCGTGAGCCTGGGGCAGACCGGAGCGATCTCGGGCGATAGCGACACCGCTGGACGGTTCGACGGTTCGAACTCCGGCTACGTCGCAGCCTCGAACCCGGTCACCGGTCCTAGCACCTTCACGATCTCGTCGTGGTTCAAGACCACCACCACCAACGGTGGCAAGATCATGGGCTTCGGCGACAAGAACTCCGGCAACTCCAGCAACTACGACCGGCACGTCTACATGGACAACGCCGGTCACGTGATCTTCGGCGTCTATCCCGGATCCAGCCAGACCATCCAGTCAGCCAACACCTACAACGACGGAAGTTGGCATCAAGTCGCGGCCTCGCTCGGCAGCAACGGGATGGTGCTCTACATCGACGGCAAGATCGTCGCACAGCGCTCTGACGTGACCGGTGCCCAGAGCTACAACGGCTACTGGCGGGTCGGCGGCGACAGCAGCTGGACCGCGGCCAACTACTTCAACGGAAGCATCGACGAGTTCGCAGAATGGGACACAGTCGTCGATCCGACGACCATCAAGAGCCTGTACCGCGCGGGCACCGGGAGCTCCGGCAACCAGGCGCCGACCGCGGTGTTCGCGGCACCGACAGTGCACTCGCTCGCAGTCGGTGTCGATGGCACGGGTTCCAGCGACTCTGACGGCACCATCGCGAGCTATGCGTGGAACTGGGGCGACGGTACGACCGCCGGCACCGGCGCGACGAACCATCACGTGTACGCAAGTGCGGGCACGTACACCGTCACCCTGACTGTCACCGACGACGAAGGCGCCACTGGGACAGCGACCCAGAGCGTGACGGTCGCGGCACCGCAGACCAGCAGCGCCTACGCCAAGTCGGTCCTCGGTAGTGGCGCGAGCCTCTACTGGCGGCTGGGCGACGCTGCCGGATCGTCAAGTGCTCAGGACAGCGCGGGAAGTGACAACGGCACGGTCAACCCCGGTGTCACTCTCGGCCAGCCCGGGGCGATCGCCGACGATTCCGACACCTCCGCCTCCTTCAGTGGCGACGGTTCCGGACTCGTCGCGGCGACGACACCGGTGCAAGGCACTGATCGGTTCTCCGTAGCGGCCTGGTTCAAGACCACCTCCACCAGCGGCGGCAAGATCATCGGCTTCGGGGATCAGCAGACCGGCAACTCCAACAGCTACGACCGTCATGTCTACATGGACAACAGCGGTCACGTGATCTTCGGTGTCTACCCGGGCTCGACCCAGACTGTGCAGTCCGCCGGGACGTACAACGACGGCAATTGGCACATGGTAGTAGCCACCCTGAGTCCGTCGGGCATGACGCTGGACCTCGACGGCCAGCTGGTCGCCAGCAACGCTGCCGTGACGAGTGCCCAGGCTTACACCGGCGTGTGGCGAGTGGGCGGCGACAACATCAACGGTTGGCCGTCCCAGCCCAGCAGCAGCTACTTCGCCGGGTCGATCGACGAGGCATCGGTCTGGGACTGGGCGATCGACCAGTCGACGATCGCGTCTCTCTACACCACCGGGTCGCAGGGTCTGCCGAACGTCGCGCCCACAGCGGCATTCAGCAGCACGAAGGACGACCTCAAGATCTCGGTCGATGGGTCCGATTCCACCGATTCGGATGGCACGATCGCCAGCTACGACTGGGACTGGGGCGACAACACGGCCGATGGCTCAGGCAAGACAGCTGACCACACCTACGCCAGCGGTGGGACGTACACCGTCAAGCTGACCGTGACCGACAACGACGGCGCCACCGATACCGTCTCGCACTCGGTGACGGTGACGGCACCCAACCAGGCGCCGACAGCGGCATTCACGCCGTCGACGACCGGCTTGAAGGTCTCGGTCGATGGGTCCGACTCCGCGGACTCGGATGGCACGATCGCCAGCTACGACTGGGACTGGGGCGACAACACGGCCGACGGCTCAGGCAAGACGGCGACCCACACTTATGACACTGCCGGTACTTACACCGTCAAGCTCACGGTGACTGACGACGACGGTGCCACCGATTCGGTGAGCCACAGTGTGACGGTTCAGGCGCCGGTGAATCAGGCTCCGACTGCGGCGTTTACGTCGTCGGTGTCGGATTTGGGTGTGTCGGTTGATGGGTCGGGTTCGTCTGATCCGGATGGTTCGGTTGCTAGTTATGCCTGGAGTTGGGGTGACAGCACCAGTGATGGGTCGGGGAAGACGGCGTCTCATACGTATGCGTCTGCTGGCACGTACACGGTGAAGTTGACGGTGACTGATGATGGTGGTGCGACGGATTCGGTGTCGCATTCGGTGACGGTGTCGGCGCCGGCGGCGGGTTCGGTTGTTGCGAAGGATTCGTTTGGTCGGACGAGTGCGTCGGGTTGGGGTTCTGCTGATGTTGGTGGGGCTTGGACTCTGACGGGTTCGGCGAGTCAGTTCACGGTTGCCGGTGGCAAGGGAACGATCTCGTTGACGAAGGCGGGGTCGGGTCCGGGTGCGCAGTTGAAGAGTGTGTCGGCTCAGGATGTTGATATGTCGACGGATGTGTCGTTGGACAAGGTTCCCAATGGGGGCGGTTTGTCGTTCTATATCGCGGCGCGAAATACCTCGGCTGGTTCGGTCAAGGCTGTTTTGGCTTACAAGAGCACTGGTGCGGTGGTGCTGCAGTTGGTGCGGACGGTCAACGGTGCGGATACGGTCTTGGGCCAGTCGACGGTTTCGGGTGTGACGGCGACCGACACGGTGCGGGTGCGGTTGAGTGCGGTTGGGTCGGGGCCGACGGTGTTGTCGGCGAAGGCATGGGTGGCGTCGGCGACTGAGCCTTCGGCGTGGATGGTGACGGCCAATGACAGCAATTCTGCGACCCAGGGGGCTGGCAGTGTTGTGGTCGGAACGTACTTGTCGGGAAGTGCGACGAACTTCCCGGTCAACGTCAGCATCGACAGCCTCACCGCCACCGATGCCTCAGGCAGCGGCGCTTAAGTCGGATCGAGGAATCATGAATCAGAAAACATGGCTCAGCGGATGGTCAGGCACAATGTGGGTCCGCAGAGGAGGCTTGGCCGCAGCCGTGGCAGTTCTCGCACTTGGGGCAGTCTCCTGCGCGCAGAGTGTGCAGCCAACCGGACCGTCCGGCGGGCAGACGGTGAATTCGACGCCGAGCAGCAAACCCAGCGGCAAATCAAGTTCGGCCGGCCCGACTCCTGTCGAGAAGTCGTCATCGAAGGTGCACCCGCACGGAAGCACCAAGCAACACGCCAAAACCCACAAGATCAGCTATCGCAAGCACGTTCCGCTGACGGGTTCGGCTAAGTTCGAGAACGGTGTCAAGGTCAACGTGACTACTGTCCGCGCAGTTACCGCTAAGCCGGTCGGCCCAGGTGAAGTGGGTGGCCCTGCGCTGGCATTGACTGTCAGGATCAAGAATGGCAGCACGAGCTCGCTCGACCTCTCGACCGTCACCATCAATCTGGACGGATCCAAGGGGTCGCCGGGCATCCTGGCCACAGGCTCGCCGTACGCTCCGCTTGACGGATCTCTTGCTGCCGGAGACTCGGCGAAGGGCACGTACGTGTTCACGATCGCCAAGGCGGATCGCAAGCCGATCACCATCCAGGTGCAGTACGGCAACGGGCAAACAGTCCTGCAGTTCTCAGGCAACGTATGAGGGCCCTTGTCCTGTGGGCTGACGGTGGCTCGTCGAACCTTGGGGTGCGTGCTTTGGGCGCTGGTACCGAGGCACTGTTGCGGCGGCTTGAACCCGACGTCCAGGTGATGCATCAGGGTTACGGCCCCGGCGATGCACCAACGCGGATCGGTGCACCGAAGCCTCAAGTGCGCCGATTGATTCGGGACAGCGACGGGCTGGTCGACTGGGTCCGGACTTTCGACATCGTGATCGACACCCGGGCGGGCGACAGCTTCGCCGATATCTACGGCCTCGGGCGATTGTTAACCATGAACCTCATGCAGGAGATCGTTCGCAAGGCAAAGGTGCCGGTGACCTTTGGACCACAGACGATAGGCCCGTTCACGACCCGCCGCGGACGCTTGCTGGCTCGACGCGCGCTGCATAACGCTGTGAGTGTCATGGCACGCGATCCGGAAAGCGCGGATGCTGCGCGGCGTTTGGGACGGCCGGTCGACGTCCTCGGCACAGACGTCGTATTCGCGATCGACAGAGCTGAGCCAGATACTGAGCGGGACGTCTTGCTGAATGTGTCCGGCTTGCTCTGGCGTCCGAACAGCCACGTCGACCATGCTCACTATCAAAGACTGATCATGAGCCTCAGTGAGCGCCTGGTCAGTGCCGGTCGGCAGCTGACACTGTTGTCCCACGTCATCGATTCACCCGACCCGGACAATGATGTCCCGGCGAATGCCGAGCTCGCGTCGATGCTGGAGGAGCGAGGCCACGGTCGGCCGGAGATCCTCATTCCGGGCTCCCTTGACGAGGCGCGTCGCCACATTGCCTCGGCGAGGATCGTGATCGGATCTCGGATGCACGCTTGCCTTAACGCGCTGTCGCTTGGAGTGCCAGCTGTGCCGCTCAGCTACTCTCGCAAGTTCGAGCCGTTGCTCGGACAGTTGAACTGGCGACAAGGCGTGGACCTGCGCAGTCGCGACGCATCCATGGCTGACCGCATCATCTCGGCGGTTGACGATCCGACCTTGGCAGCGAGTTCGGCGCAGGTGCGAGATCGCGCTCACGGGCTGCTCGAGCCTGTCTACGATCAACTGGAACGCGTGGTCGCGTGAGCACCCAGATGTCCAATACCACCGAAGGCTCAACCTCAGGAGCCCCGGATTCGGGTGACCTCGGGCGGAGGGCCGCTCGAGGCGCGTCCGTCGTCTATCTCGGTCAGGGTGCTCGGCTCCTGTTGCAGGTTGCCTCAACCGCCGTGTTGGCACGTCTGTTGAGCCCCACGGATTATGGCCTGCTCGCTATGGTGATGGCGGTTGTCGGAGTCGGCGAGATCTTCCGCGATTTCGGCTTGTCCACGGCTGCGATCCAGGCCGATTCACTGAATCAAGGGCAGCGCGCGACTTTGTTCTGGCTGAACACCGGTATCGGTGCGGTGTTGACGGGCGTCGCGCTGCTGGGTGCGCCATTGATTGCACGTGGGTTCGGATATCCAGAGCTCGTCGGGATGACACATGCTCTGGCATTCACGTTTCTGCTGAACGGGATGGCGGCGCAGTACCGCGCCCACCTCGTGCGCGATCTTCGATTTACTACGACCACGGTCAGAGACGTCATCAGTCAGGTCCTCGGAGTCGTCGTCGCGATCGGCGCCGCCCTGCTGGGAGCGGGCTACTGGGCGCTCGTGGCGCAGCAACTTGTCCAGGCGGGTGTCGGGTTGTTGATCTTGGTTTCGGCGACCAGATGGTTGCCGTTGCGACCTGGGCCGATCCGGGCGGTGCGCCCCATGATCCACTATGGGTGGAATCTTGCCGCGAGCCAGCTGGTGGCTTACATGAACTCCAATGTGGATACCTTGACCGTGAGTTTTCGCTTCGGCGCAGCGCCGCTGGGCATTTACAGTCGTGGATTCCAGCTTCTGATGCGCCCGTTGGGACAGTTGCGTGGGCCAACAAACAACATCGCGGTTCCTGTTCTTTCCCGGCTGCGTGCGGATCCGAACCGTGCAAACGGCTATGTCGTGAAGGGGCAGGTGATCTTCGGCTACACGCTGGTCCCCGGAATGGCCTTGGTATTCGCTGCTGCGACTCCGATCGTAATGATCTTTTTAGGCCGCCAGTGGGGCCAGACGGGTCCGATCGTCGCGGCATTGGCGTGTGCCGGTGCCTTCGAGACGTTGGCTTATGTCGGTAGCTGGGTCTATCAGGCGCGCGGTCTGACGCCGCAGCTCTTTCGGTATTCCCTGATGAGCCTGGCGATCAAGATCGTTTGTGTCGTCGGCGGCAGCCAGTTCGGTCTTCTCGGAGTGGCTGTCGGTTACGCGATCGCCCCTGGATTGGCCTGGCCGTTGTCGCTGTGGTGGCTGGGCCGTCTGACAGATCTGCCGAAGCGACAGCTATGGCTGGGGGCGGGACGGATCCTGGCCTGTGCGGTGCCGGCCGCGCTTGTCGGGCGACTGATGGTTGACCTCCTGCACACGTCGTCGCTCGTCCAGGCGCTGGCAGCGGCCGCCGCTGTTGGCGTCGTGTATGCGGCAGCGCTGTTGGTGAAGCCGATCCGGCGTGACGTTTCGGAGGTCTTCGCCGTGGCACGGAAGGCACTCGCCCGGTGATCAAGCTGGACATGACCCGCTCCAAAGCCGGGCGCCCCGCGATGGCGGTCAAATCTGACTTTGAGCAGGCCGTCGCCCGTGTCGTCGCAGCGGGCAACTGCTCGGGCTGCGGACTTTGTGCCGCGCTGTCGGACAACGTGGAGATGCGGCTTGATGCTGAGGGCTTCTCCCGGCCAGCATGGGTCGGCGGTGGGAGACCAGATTCTGCCGATGTGCGCCGGCGGTTTCGGCGGAGCTGCCCCGGCGTGACGATCCGTCCCCCTCAGACCCCTGTCGTAAACCGGCATCCCACCCTTGGACTGTACGTATCCGCGTGGTCCGGTTGGGCCTCAGATGATCAGGTTCGACACATCGGCAGCAGTGCAGGTGTGCTGACGGCATTGTCGTCATGGCTTGTCGAGTCAGGACGTGCGACCGAGGTGGTCGGTGCAGCGGCGTCGCGAACACAGCCGTCGCGAACGGTTCCGGTAAAGATCCGGTCCCGGGCCGACGCGCTCGCTGCGTCAGGATCGAGGTACGCACCGGTTGGGGTGGCCGCCGCGTACGACGTCGATTCCGGCCGAACGGATGTGGCGTTCGTGGGCAAACCCTGTGAGGCTTACGCGGTCCGCAGCGCGACTGAGCACAGGCCAGCGGCGGACTCCCCGTTCATCCTGTCCTTCTTCTGCGCGGGTGTTCCGTCCCAACTGGCAACGGATGCGCTCGTGGACAAGCTGGCAGGGGGTGCGGAGGTCGACTCAGTCAGGTATCGAGGCAATGGCTGGCCAGGCATGTTCTCTGTTCGCGACCGGCAGGGCACCGTCGCGGAAGTTGATTACGAGGAGTCATGGGGCGAGCACCTCGGCCCGCACATTCAGCCTCGGTGCAAGATCTGCCCAGATGGAACTGGCGAGCATGCCGATATTGCGGTTGGGGACTTCTGGAATGCCGATTCACGTGGCTATCCCCAGTTCAGCGAATCTACGGGGAATTCGGCGGTCATCGCACGTACCCGCCGTGGCCACGAGGCTTTGATGGCGGCGCAGATGGCCGGAATTGTCGAGCTACATCCGGTTAAGCTCGATGACGTGGCCGCGATCCAACCCCTGCAAACCCGTCGGCGCCGTGTTGTTCTCCCGAGGCTGTTAGGACGGGTCCTTGCAGGAGGCCGTGTGCCGCGCGTGCGTGGCTATCGCTTGTTGAGGACCGAGATCGCTACCGCGCCGTCGTTGCGCCAATTTCTGGGCGAGTTCATCGGTGAGGCCAAGGGAGCCCGCTGGAGAGCCGTCCGTGGCCGCAGACGAGCGGCGCAGGACGATGTCGCTTAACCTCGCCAATCTGCCAATCCTGCTCGTGGCCTTCGGCGCGGCGATCGGGCTGGGCGGTCTGATCTACTCCCGCCCCCGATTGGGCATGGCAGCCTGGCTGGTGGTGATCGCATTCGTCCCGATCTGGATGGGGGTGACGATCAAGCTCTACTTCATGCCGGTGACCCTGGTTGGAATCGTCGCACTGTTGGCGGTGCTCCCGCGACTGCTCGGAGACGACCCCGCCGCGCGCCTCGGCCTTCCTGACTTCATCGTGGCAGCATTGTTCGTGAGCTGCCTGATTCCGATAGTCACGGGTGGCAGCACACGGGCCACCGTGTTCGTTGTACTGACCAACTGGCTTATTCCCTTCATCGTTGGACGGATGTTCCCGCGGCTGGTCGGCGTAGATTGGATCTACCGGGTTGTTGCCGTGATCTTCGCATTGGTTGGAATCGGGCTGCTCATCGAGTTTCTGACCAACTACAACCCGTTCGTCACACTGCTCGCACGAGGCAATCCGCTCTATACAACCTGGGGAACCATCCAGACTCGCGGTGACCAGTCCCGCGCGGAGTGGGCGTTCGGGCACTCGATCGCTGCCGGGAGCAGCGTCGCGCTGGCGATGCCGCTGACCATTGCCGCAAGACTGCCGACCTGGCTGCGCATGCTGATGGTTCTGATCATGGGCGCAGGCGTCGTCGTGACGCTCAGCCGAGTCTCGATGATCGGGGCTGTTCTCGGCGTTCTGATGATGGCCGTGTTGATGCGCGATCTCGCCCCGAAGATCAGAGCCGCTGTGATCGTCGGGGTTTGCGCCTTGGTGGCGGCACTTGGGCCATTCGTTTCGTCGACGCTGGCGGATGCCGGCTCAGAGGCCGCGAACAGTGCTAGCTACCGGGGGTGGTTGGTGGCTTTGGTCCCACACATCGCCCCACTAGGCTTCTCGCCTGTCGGCGTGCGTGGTACCGACGGCACGCTCTACTTCGGAAACTTCCAGTCAATTGACAGCGAGCTCATCTACCTCGGACTCCTCTACGGCTGGTTCGCGCTCGTGATCGGCCTGGTCGGGCTGCTGGTTACCGTTGGCACAGTCGTCGCACGACGTGCCACTCCAGCCACCATCGCTCTCGCGGCTCAGATCCCGACTTTGGCAACGGTTGCGTTCATCACCCAGTACACGGACTTCTTCTGGTTCGCCGTCGGGCTGGCTGCGTATACCCAGGCTTCCTTGCGTGCTCGTAAGCCGCAGGTGTTGCCGGTTTCGAATGCTCTCCGGCCACAGGAGTCTCTGCAGATTATTAGTCGGCAACCGTCTTACCGGCCATCCGGTCGGGTAAATTAGCGGCTGGCTCGGTCAGCCGAGGCGGACGATCGGCGACCATCGAGGGGTAACAGATGACGCTAACGGAATTCCTGGGCACCTTACGGCGACGGTGGGTGTACCTGGTCGTAGCAGTCGTACTCGGCTGTGCGCTCGGCACAGCTTCATTCGCCTTCGCGACGCCCATGTACAGATCGAGCGCAACAGTCTATTTCTCCGTTCCGCAGGCGACCTCCGGTGGCGATCTTGCGCAGGGGGGCGACTACACCCAGGCCCAGCTAGCCTCGTACGCAGAGCTCGCAACAAAACAGATCGTTCTGGAGCCGGTTATAGCCTCTCTGAGGCTCGACACAACACCCACCACCCTTGCTGGATCCATCTCGGCAACCGTGACGAACGACACCGTTCTCACTACCATCACCGTCAGCAACACCAACCCGAAACAGGCGGCTGCGATAGCGAACGCCGTGGCCGAACAGCTGGGCAAGACCGTTCGTCAACTGTCGCCCAAGTCGGCACAGGGTGAGCCGGTTGTCGACTTTGCGATCGCGGGTCGTGCAGCTGTGCCGCAGTATCCGTACTCTCCGAAAAAGAAGATCGATCTCGGTGGCGGGTTCCTCGGGGGCCTGATCATCGGCATGGTCGCCGCCATCGCCCGCGATCGCCTCGACACCAGGATCCGCGACGCGGCCCAGCTCGGTTCGCTGCCCGGATTGGGCAGGATTCCCTTCGATCGGTCCGCGGCAAGGCGTGGGCGCTCCCCGCTGATCACCGATTGGCGGGACGGCTCCGAACGGGCCGAGGCATTTCGAAAGCTGCGTACGGCTCTGCAATTTGTCGACGTCGATCATCCGTTGGGCGTGATCGCAGTGACCTCATCTTCAGCCGCCGAAGGAAAGTCTGGTGTGTCGGCCAACCTTGCGGTCGCCTTCGCTGAGGCTGGCCATCGTGTTGTCCTGCTCGATGCCGATCTCCGACGTCCGTCGATTGCCGACTACTTCGGGGTCGAGGGTGCGGTGGGGCTGACCAACGTGCTGGCGAGGCAAGTCGAGCCGTCGGACGTCATCCAGTCATGGGGAGACACTGACCGCTTGTCGATCATGTCTGCAGGGTCCATTCCCCCGAACCCGTCGGAGTTGCTCGGCAGCTCGCGGATGGAAGACCTGCTGGCCAAGCTCCGCGCGGAGTACGACATCGTGCTGATCGACACACCGCCACTCCTGCCGGTGACCGACGCCGCTGTGATATCCGTCAAGGTCGATGGCGTCGTGATGATTGCGCGCTATGGACGCACAAAAAAGCCGGCTATCGCACATGCCATCGGCGCTCTGAATGCCGTCGATGCACATGTCGTGGGCGTGGTGATCAATCGAGTGCCGCGCAAGCGCCGACGTGACGGTTACAACTACTACCGCGCCCAGGGGAAGTCCGGGTCTGGGACCGGGACCATCCTTGGGTCTGCGGAATCGCCTGTTGCGCATCGGTCCCCGGAACACGCAGCTGCAGGAGATTCGCGCCGGGTCACGGAGTCTGCAATACACAACGATGCCACGACGTCGAGCGTTGTGCCCGTCCGCTAACTAGTTCAACGGAGTCGCATCCCCCGCCAGAACACCCACGACATATCAGAAGTCAGATCGTCACCAATCGGTCGGCGCTTGTCGATTCGGTAGGGGTGCCGGCAGTACCAAGCCACTGTAACCAGCAGCTGGCGGGCGTGGCCGTTCCCGGTCTTGGGTGATTTGGCCCCTGGCTGCGCGATTGGTCGGAGCAGCTCTCCCAGGGACCAGACCGATGGACGGGCCGATCGAGGCGCCGGTGAACTGGTCCAGTCGCCGATCTCCACGGTCAGCCGGAACTCTCGGCAAGCGCGGAGATGCCACCCAAGCATCCCAACCGATGCTCGGATGGCGTGCAAGAGGCTGGATGCTGCGATCGCCGAACTGGCCACGGACAGTGAATGCCGCAGTAACAGTCGACAGACAGCCGATGCCGGGGCCGCAGATCCTCTCGGCAGTCCTCCCTACACCGAACCAGGTCCCTGCTGCCGCCTGCTCGACCGACGGCCCGCCACCGACGTGTGATCGTCCAGCCGAAAAAGCCGCGCCAGATGCACCGCATCCCGGGCATCAGCCGTGACCCGATCACCAGCCGGCCGCTGCAGCTTCGGCGGCGCCACCATCTCGCAGCGGATCCGGGCCTCGGTCAGGACACGGGACGGCCCGAACCCGTCGGCCCCGCCTCATAGACCCACCGCGACCGGACCCGGCAGACCGGCCAACCAGGACCGGATCTGCCCGGATCAGGAGTTAACCTCGACTAGAACAACTCACCCGACACACCATCGATCGCCGCTGCGACAGACCTGCGTGCTTGTCGGATAGGCCGAGCGGGAGCCACTACTCGGTAACCCACCGCGAATCTTGTGAGTGAGGCCCGGCCTACTACCCCGGTCAACCAACCGGCGTCGCTGCATGCCGTCTAGGAGTCGACGCGTCCGATCTTCACGAAGGAATCCTGGCCGACTGGCTGGACGGATCGCCGTAACGTAAGGGACTTCAGGCGAAGTGCGTGGCGTTCCACGCCGAACCAGGACGCTGCTGCGAACGGCGCTGTCATAAGGATTCCGAGAAGGGCAAACACGGGCACGCCGAGCTTCCAGGCGCCGAGCATCGCAAGCGACTGCTGGACCGGGAACGCATATACATACACCCCGTACGAGATGTCGTTGCGGAGTTGTAGTTTTGGTGATCGGATCGCCGCGCCGATCACGATCAACAAGTACGCCAACGGAATCGCGGCCAGCAGGCGGTAGTCGGGCAAGAACGCCGCGACCGCGACCAATAGGGCCGCAACCGCGCTCAGTAGCGGGGTGACCGGAATCCGGGGAGCCAGCAATTGGATGAGCGTGCCAGCGAGGAACATCAGCGCGAACCGTGCGCCTGTCCCGATCAGATACGTCTGGTGGTGGACGACGCCAAGGTCTCTTGCTAGCGCAAGGAGAAGCACGGCGCCGAATAGGGCAATGACGACCGGCACTCGTCGGATCAAGCCGATAAGGCCGAGTACGGCTACGCCGAGGTAGCAGATCGCCTCCCAGGCGAGAGTCCAGATCGAGCCGTTCCAGACGTGTTCGTACGGCACCCCTGTGGGGATACCGGAGATGTCGTAGCGGGTCACCCACAGCAGACCGTTGGCCCGCATATACGCCAGCTCATCAGCAAGCCGCAGGCTTCCTCCTGTCAAGGTCACCATGACCGGTGCAAGGACGAGAGCAGTAAAAAGCAAGCAGACATAGAAGCCTGGAAGCAGCCTGAGCGCGCGTGCTCGTAGGAAGGACAACAGACGCGGACGACTGAGCCACGAACCGGTGATCAGGAAGCCAGAGATCGCAAAGAAGCCGTCGACCGAAACATTGCCCAGCAGTTGGCTGGCAGGGGCGAAACCGAGGGTGTGTCCGGAGAGGGGAAAGGCGTGCCAAACGATCACACCTGCTGCCAAGATCAGCCGCAGGAGGTTCAGCCCGTTTTGGCGACGATCGAATACGGTGCCGAGTGTCGTCAACGGTATCTCCGCATCACTTGTCTCACGACCTCAAAACGCTCCACGCTTCGCGAACACCGCGTACGCGGTCTTGAAGATGATCGCCAGATCGAGACCGATGGACCAGTTCTCCACATACTTGAGATCGAGGCGCACGCTCTCTTCCCACGTGAGCAACGACCGTCCGCTGACCTGCCACAGGCCAGTCAGCCCCGGAACGACCTTCAGCCGACGGCGGACTGATTCGGCGTACTCATCGACCTCCGACTGAAGGGGCGGCCGCGGGCCGACCAGCGACATCGACCCGGACAGGACGTTGAAGAGCTGAGGGAGTTCGTCGATGGAGTACTTGCGCAGAATCCTGCCCACACGAGTGATCCGGGGATCGTGCTCGATCTTGAAGAGCGGGCCGGCGCCTTCGTTCTCGGCCATCAACGCAGCCAGCTTCTGTTCGGCGTCGACGCACATGGATCGGAACTTCAACATCGTGAATGGCTTGCCGTCGATCCCGATCCGGGTTTGCCGGAAGACGATCGGACCACGGTCGTCGAGCTTGATCACGAGCGCGACGATTGCCAACAACGGGGCGATCACCAACAAACCCACACTGGTGATCGCGATGTCCATCGCCCGCTTGATGCGGCGCGTGAATCCGTCGAAGTGCGGTTGCTCCACGTGCAGCATCGCGGTGCTGCTGTAGGTCTGGATGTGCATGCGAGGCCTGGCGACGTCAACCAGACCCGGATGCACCAAGAGGTCGACGTCGACGCTCTCGAGCGACCAGGCAAGGCTCCGGACAAATGTCGGACGCATGGCGTCAGCACCCGTCACGGCCACGGCGTGGCAGTCCAATTCCGAGGCGATTGCCGCGACGTGATCGAGGTCACCGGCGACCGGCAGCCCCATCTCGCGAGCCCGATCCAACTCAGCAGCCGGCACGCATACACCGGCAACCCGCATGCCCATGGTGCGTTCGCGCTCGACGGCGGCACACAACTCTTGGACGGCTTCAGGGCTGCCGACCATGATCACCCGGCGCAGATTGCCACCGGATCGCTGCGACTTACGGAGATGCTGGCGCCACGCGACCCGGGCGCCAGTGCTTGCAAACGCCGCAGCCGGCGCCGCGACGGCAACCGACTTGAGGAGGCCTTCGGTACCGAACCACGCGGTCGGCAGGGCCGCCGCGACAATCACCACTGCCAGGGCTCGGACCACCGCTGCGATCTCGGTGCTGCCGACGCCGACGTGCTTTCGGCGGTAGCCCTTCGATGCCCCGACCCAGAAGGGCCAGGCAACCAGTCCGATGGCGCCAAGCAGCAACCACTCGTTGAGTTCCTGGGGGCGCAGCCCGCGTGGCACCAGCGCCGCAACCATGACGGCAGCAAGCCCGGCGAGCGCGTCAACTCCGACCACCCGGCGCAGATAGCGCTGGCTCCAGGTGCGGAAGTCAGTGGCTCTGTTGGCGAATCGTCGAGCCTGACGCTCCAGCGCGTCGCCCATGAAGTCTGCGGTCTCGGCCGCAACGGTGTGTACACCGTCGTGCTCCTCGGCAATGGCCAGTCTGGTCTCGCCGAGGAGCGCGACGGCATTGTCAGTAACTGACATGCCTGATATCCCCCGATATCCCCCGATATGCACGCCTCAGGCGGCGTGTTGTGCATCACGGAGGAGGGATTGGCAAGACCAAGACACTACGCAGCGCACCGCAGACGCGGAAACACTTCGTAGATTTCTCCCCCGAGATGCACTGATGTTAGCGCGCCAGCGGGGGCGACGTGGGCGTTACTGACCGAAACCTGCAAAAGTCGCCGTAATCTTTTGGTCAGCTCAGCGTCGTGCACCGTTTCATCACTCGGGTCACGCGGCAAGCCGTAGCCAGTTGAGCCTGGCAACCCGAAGATCTGCCCAGGGCCCGTCGACGTCGAACTCACTCACCGTGGCGACCGGATAGCGGGTGATGATCACGTCGAGGCCGTGCTGATCTGATCCGGGGCCGGCCAACTGGACAGCCAGGGTCGGCACTCCAGGTCCGTGTCCGATCACCAGTGCGGTGCCCACCGCCTCGTCGAGCAGCTGCACCGAGTCCAAGATCGAATCAGCGCCGGCGTTGTAGATGCTGTCGCTGTATTCGACCGGTGCATCGATACCGAGGGCGTTCCAGGTCTGTCGAGTCCGGGTCGCCGAAGAACACAGGACCTGCTCGATCCGTACGCCGCGGCCGCGGAGTGCAGCACCGACAGCAGTCGCCTGCTCGATTCCGAAGTCGGTCAACGGACGCTCGTGATCCTTGACCCCGGACGCGTAATCGGCAGCCTGCGCATGACGCAGCAGCAGCAGACGATGGTCAGCCATGCAATCACCCTACGAGATGGTGGACAGTCTCGTCGGGCGAAAGATCAGAGCGACTCTAGGATCAACAGCCATGGCGCAATTCGACATGGCTCTTGATCAACTCCAGGCATATCGGCCGACGGTGGCCGAGCCGGACGATTTCGACGAGTTCTGGACCTCGACGCTCACCGAGGCAGGACAGTTCGATCTTGACCCGACGTTCGTCAAGATCGAGACCGGGACGCCGGTGTTCGACACCTACGATCTGACCTTCTCCGGATTCGGGGGCACCCGGGTCAAGGGATGGTTCATCACACCGGCCGGCGCCGAAGGTCCGCTGCCGACCGTCGTGGAGTATCTGGGCTACTCCGGCGGGCGCGGACTGCCGTTCTCCCGGCAGACCTTCGCAGCCGCCGGCTGGGCGTACGTGATCATGGACACCCGCGGTCAAGGCTGGGCAAGCGGCGGTTACGAGTCGACCCCGGACCTGAGCAGTGACGCGGGCCTGCACCACACCCCGGGCTTCATGACAGCCGGCCTGACCGACCCGAAGGCGTACTACTACCGGCGCGTCTACACCGACACCGTCCGCTGCCTCGAGGCCGTCCGCGGCAATCCGCTGGTCGACTCGTCCAAGATCGTCGTCACCGGCGGCAGTCAGGGTGGCGGATTGTCGATCGCCGCTGCGGGACTGGCGCCCTACGTCGGAATCGATCTTGCTGGATGTGCGCCGAATGTGCCGTTCCTCTCCCACTTCGCTCGCGCCATCCAGATCACCGACCGGGATCCCTACCACGAAATCACCCGCTACCTGGCGGGCTGGCGCGACCTGGTCCCGGTCGCGTACCGCACGCTGTCGTATTTCGACGGCGTCAATCTCGGCAAGCGGGCGAAAGCGCCGGCGCTGTTCTCGGTCGGGCTGATGGACCTGACCTGTCCGCCGTCGACGGTCTACGCCGCCTACAACTTCTACGGCGAGGACGGCGGAAATCCCGAGAAGTCGATCGATGTGTACACGCACAACGATCATGAGGGTGGAGGCGACTACAACACCGGCCGTCGCTTGGAGTGGTTCGCCGAATTGTTCGCCTGATGGCACGTCGGGTCGCGGGCCATTTGCGTTAACTCTCCTGTGGCTCCGGAGTGCTACCTTCCGGGCCCATGCCTCGGGAGATTCCTGATTTCATCATCATCGGCGCGATGAAGTGCGGGACGACGACCCTTTACCAGCACCTGGCCAGCCACCCGGGCGTCTTCATGTCGACGATGAAGGAGCCGAACTTCTTCGTCGAGCGCCGGAACTGGTCGAGGGGCTTCGACTGGTACCGGTCACTGTTCGCGGACGCGGAGCCTGGGGCGCTGCTGGGTGAGGCGACGACGAATTACACCAAGAGCGCGAATTTCCCGGGAGTCCCGCGGCTGATCCACCAGCATGCCCCGAACGCGAAATTGATCTACCTGCTCCGGGATCCGGTCGAACGGATCCGGAGCCACTACGCACATACGGTCGTCCGTGGGCGTTCGGTCCGGCCACCCGCGGAGGCGATCAGGACCAGGTCGATCTATGTGCGCACCAGCCTGTACGGACGTGAGCTGCTCAACTATCGGCGGCACTTTCCTGCCGATCAGATCCTGGTGCTGCTCACCGAGGATCTACGCGACGACCCGGCCGGCGTGTTGGCCCGCACCGCGGAGTTCCTCGGGCTGGATCCCTACGACAATCCGGACGCTGATCGGCACTACCACGTGACTCCCAGCCACCGAACGACCAACAGGCTGGGTGTGGCAGTTGACCGCCGTCCGCGGCTCTCGGAGTGGAGTGAGCGCAGGCTTCCGGAACGCCTGCGGGAGCGCCTGCTCACCCGTCCGGCCCCGGCATCATTCGGGGGCGAGCCCATCCCTGGCGAGGTGATCGACCGGGTCAGCAGGGTGCTGGCGGCCGACCGCAGGCTGTTGCTGCGACTGGTCGATCTCGATCTGCGCAAGTGGGCACCGCTGCACGCGCCTGCTGCCAGTTGATCACCGATAGTTGATCATAAGTAGTTGATCATAAGTAGTTGATCATAAGTAGTCGATCATCAGGGCTTGCGAGCGACGAACGCGTCGCGGAAGATCGATGAGTCGACCCGGTGCCCGAGTCGGAGATAAGGCCCGTCGTCCATCGGTTCCAGACCGGCCCCGTCAGCAATCGCGGTCAGCTCTTCGCGCGTCAGCCCGTATGTGTTCCAGGCCAGGCCGAGCGCGCCGCCGTGCTTGAGCTGTCCGGCCCAGACCGGCAGAGCGTCGGCCAGCAACCCCGCGGAGGATCTGTCCCGGCCGCCGCGGTCGGCACTGCCGTGCACCACTCCGTACGGGGCATCGGCGACGACAAGATCGAATTTGCGTTTTCCCCACAGGACAGCCGATTGCCGGGTGTCCCCAGTAAGAACGGTGAGCTGCTGTTGGCGATCACCCGGCTCCGGCGTCACCTCGACCTGCAGCCGGCGTCCCAGGCTGCGCCCCTCGCGCCGGACCGGGTCCATCGAGGCCTTGTGCTTGAGCCGCTTGCGCCGCAGGTAGGTCTTCAGGAACGCGGCGTACGCCTCGACCGCCTTGACATCGGACTCGACGCCGGCGACGTCGTAGCCGAGGGTGAGGCCGACGCTCAGCGTCGTGCCGCGGCCGGCGAGCGGGTCGAGCAGGGTGATCGGACCGGACGCGTCGCGGGTCATCGACGCCGCGGTGATGTTGATCAGCAAACGGGTGAACTGCTCGTTGGTCTTGCCCTGGTATTTCGGGATGGTCACCAGGTCGTCGGCGAAGCGGTCGGTGTCGACCAACTCGACCGGACGGAGCAGCTCGACCCCATCGGCGCCGACCCGTTCGAAAACCGCGTACGCCGACGACAACCGGGAGACCACCCCCGAGACAGCCGGGTAGTCGTCGGTCTCGAAGCCGACGTAGTCGACGCCGGCGACCGTCTGCACTCCTGAGACGGCTGCGGCGGAGCCTGCGCAGATCTCCAGCTCGATCGCGGACAGACCGGCGGCCTGCCCGGCGAAGACACGATTCGCCGACGGGGTCACCAAGATCAGATATTGCGCCATCTCAGCTCCGCGACAGCAAGGGATCAGGCGATCTCAAGAAACGGGATCTCAGTGCTCGAACGCCTCGGGTCCGGCCTTCCGCAGCCGCTCGAAGCTGGCCAGGATCTCGGCTTCCGCGTCCTCGACGCCGGTCCAGCTGGCGCCCTCGACCGACTTGCCCGGCTCGAGGTCCTTGTAGACGGAGAAGAAATGCTCGATCTCCAGCAACTGGTACTGCCGGATGTCGGTCACATCGCGCAGATGATCACGGCGCTGGTCGTCGGCCGGGACGCAGAGCACCTTGTCGTCGGCGCCCTTTTCGTCGGTCATCCGGAACATGGCGATTGCGCGGCACTTGATCAAACAACCCGGAAACGTCGGTTCCGAGACCAGGACCAGCGCGTCCAGCGGGTCGCCGTCCTGGCCGAGGGTCTCCTCGATGAAGCCGTAGTCGGCCGGATACTGGGTCGAGGTGAAGAGCGTACGGTCCAGCCGGATCCGGCCGGTCTTGTGGTCGACCTCGTACTTGTTCTTCTGACCCTTGGGGATCTCCACGGTGACGTCGAAGGTCAGTCCGCTGAGCGGCTTGGTCGGGATGGAGGGGGCTGCGCCCGGATTGATGTCGGTCACGGGTCCAACGGGCCTTTCTGTCTCTGGCTCTGTGCCGCTGTGAAGCGCTTGTGGCGCGTTGCGGGCAACAAGCTACGAGCGTATCGCCAAAGCCCCCGGATCCTTCAGTCGGCAGTCACTGCTCGGGCGGCTACTGTGAGCACTCTCACTTCTCGCACCCGGTGGGGTGCACGGACGGATGGCAGGCGAGGTCTCGGGTGGCCGCTCGACGGGTCAAACTGATGGGCGCGGTAGCGGCCGCGCTCGTCGGAGTCGTCGCCCTGGCCGGCTGCGGGCTCGCTCCGAACAACAACTCCTCGCTGCCCGGGACCGGGGCGGCGCCGAGTTCGGTTGCCGCGGCCACTCCCTCGGGAGCCGGCACGCCGTCAGCTACCGTGCCGATCCCCAGTCCGACCGCGTCCCCGGCGTCCGCGCTGGACCCGGTGCTGAATCCGGTGACGAAGCCGGCAACCAGCCACTCCGCAGCGGTGGCGGCGAAGGTGGCTTCGGCCGGCACGGTCAAGGGCGCTGCCGTGTCCGCTGCCGTCATGTCTGCCCAGACCGGCAAACTGCTCTACTCCTCGGGCAGCAGCACCGGGCTGATCCCCGCTTCGGTGACGAAGCTGCTGACGACCTCGGCGGCGCTCAAACTGCTCGGCCCGCAGCATCACTTCCGGACCTCGGTTGTCGATGCCTCGACCACCAGCAAAGGCAAGCCCGTCCACCGGATCGATCTGGTCGGCGGCGGCGACCCTTATCTCACTGCGACCAAGAAACAGGCGACCCTCCCGGGTCAGGCATCTCTCCAGGCGCTGGCTGCGGCGACCGCCAAGGCGCTCAAGTCGGACAAGGTCACCAGCGTCCGGCTCGGCTACGACGCATCGCTGTTTCCCGGGCCGTCCTGGAATCCGACCTGGCCGTCGGGCTATTCGACGGTTGTGACGCGGACGAGCGCGCTCTGGGTCAACGAGGGGCGGCTGTACGGCTCCGAGGGGCCCCGGCAGCCTGATCCGGCAGAGTCGGCGGCCGCCGAATTCGCCAAACTGCTGCGCAGCTACGGCATCAAGGTGTCCAAGGTGTCTGCGGCCAAGGCTCCATCCCACGCCGATGAGGTGGCCGGCGTCGATTCGCTTCCGTTGTCCAAGATCATCGAGAAGCTGCTGATGGCCAGTGACAACGACGCCGCCGAGGTCGTCGCCCGTCAGGTCGCGATCGCCGACCACAAGCCGGGGACGATCGCCAACGCGCTGAATTCGATCAAGAAGGTGCTGACCATCCTCGGCGCCTGGACACCCGGGACCAAGATATACGACGGCAGCGGGCTCTCCCGGGACGGCCGGATCCCCGCCGACACCTTCGTCAAGGTCCTGCGTCTGGGCATCGATGGCGACCAGCCCGACCTCGCCCCGGTGTTCACCGGTCTCCCAGTGGCCGGGGTCGAGGGCAGCCTGAAGTATCGGTTCGATGAAGGGAAGCTGGCGGAGAAGGGACAGGGCCTCGTACGAGCCAAGACCGGGACGCTGACCGGCGTCCATTCCCTGGCGGGCTACGCCTCCACCCGCGACGGCGAGTTGTTGATCTTCGCCTTCGTCGTCAACCACGCAAAGAACGACTACAGCGCCGTGGCTTGGCTGGACCGTGTGTCCGCGGCCGTTGCGTCGTGCGGCTGTGCTTCCTGATCCGGACCCGACCGGGCCGATCGGATCGGCCCTACCGAGCGCACGGCGCGTCGGTACGCATTGGCGTGCTGGATTCCACCCAGGTCCCAGTCCCGTGCCTCAAGATCGGGTCGTTCCGCATGGTGTCCGGCCCGCACGGAGGCCAGCGCTTCCTCGATCGCCGCAGCGCTGATCTCGCCCGCGTAGGTGTGCACCCAGCCCGGGCCGACCTCCGCGGCAAGCTTGCGGTTGACCTCGTTGTCAGGCACCAGAACGGGCCGGTCCAGCGACAGTGCGGTCAGCACCGCCGCCGAATTGTGCATCTCCTGATAGGGGAGGACCACCAGCTCTGCTGCAGTGATCTCGGCGACCAGATCCGACTCTTCGACGAAGCCCAACTGCAGATCGATCCTGTGGTCGTCTCCCGCAGCGGATCGGATCTGGGCGTCCAGCTCGGCTGTCGACGGCTTGCCCAGCACGTGCAAGCTGGCCTCCGGGTCCGCCACATCTCGGAACGCCTCCACCAGCGCGGGGACATTCTTGTAGCGACGCACCAGGCCCTGGAAGACGACTCTGCCTCGCACTGTTGGCTGGGTCGGGTAGCGCCCGTACCAGTCGCGGTAGTGACCGTGCAGGATCGTTGCCCCGGGTCGGTTCGCCGGTAGGTCGGTGCTGGTGTTCAGCCGGATCCACAGTGCTGTCCGGCGCTCCATCACGTGCAGCAGCCCCACCTCGATCGGGTCGATTCCCTGGGGCAGTTCAAGGTTGTGCATGGTCCGCACGATCGGCACCCTGCGCAGCCGCATCCTGATCATGAACAGCACGAACAGCAGCCGACGTACTGCGGTCTTGAGTGGGGTCGTGCCCTCCAGGAGGATCTCCGGCCAATGCACGTGGAAGACGTCGTAGTCGTCCAACAGCGCCGTCCGCCAGGAGAAGTGCTTGATCGTCAATCCGGGGGCCGTGCGAAGGCCCTGCTCGAGCAGCAGCCGGTATGGATTGCCCTTCGGCGGTGTCGCCGGGAAGGACATCAGTGCGGTGATCGGCCAGGAGTCCGAAGTTTCGGCCTCCGTGGCCGCCGTTCTCGCGGTCGGTCGTTGGGGGCGGACCAGTCCACGCAGTGCGATCCGCAAGCCAGCCAACGAGCCGGCGACCGCCGCGCGCAATGGTGAGCGCGTGTGCAGCAACTGCCGCCGACCGCCACGGAGCAGGATCTGCCAGCTCTCTCGCGGAGTCGTCGCTATCCACCGCAGCACCAGCCGCCGTGCCAGGTTCTGGGAGGCGAAGACCAAGCGGTTGCGGCAGTTGTAGAAGTAATAGAGATCGGAGAGTCGCCGGTCATTGCCGTCGCGCTGGGTGCCTCCCTCATCGTGGGTGACCGTGAGGTCCTCGCGGACGACCAGCGTGCCGCCCAGCTCCTGGATCCGACGGCTGAAGTCGACGTCCTCCCAGTAGAGGAAGTAGCCGTCGGCCATGCCGCCGACCCGGTCCATCAGTTCCCGGGACAGCGCCAGGCAGGCTCCGGTCAGCCAGCCGATCTCGTACGGTCCAAGATCACGAAGTCCGGCCCGACCGCGGATGTGCCCGGTCCGCAGGTCGACCGCCGACCCGGCTGCCCAGGCAGTCCCGTCAGGCCTGATCACCCGAGGTGCGACCAGGGCATCAGGCTGGCTGACCGCGTGCTCGTGCAATGCCGTCAGCGTCGCGACATCGACGATCGCATCCGGATTGATCAAGAGGAAGGCGTCCGCGCCGAGCTCTCGACCGCGGCGAACACCGGCATTGACGCCGAGACCGAATCCCTCGTTCGTCGGCGACAGCACCGGCTCCCAGCCGTGCCGGACGCAGACCTCTCGGACACGCTGCTGCTCGTCGGCGGTGGTGAAGTTGTCCACTACGACGACGCGGCAGTCCGGCGCACCAGAGAGCGCGGCGAAATTGGTCTCGATCAGCCCGATCGAGGCGTAGTTGACCACGACCACGGCGATCGGGCGTGCGAATGGTTCCTGCACAAACAGTCCTGTTCCCCCAGGCGGCCAGGATCGAGCCGCTGGTTCATCGTAGGCGGAACGGCACCCCGCCGCGGTCGTTTCGTACGTCTTGACAGCGTGATCGGTGGCTGCTCTACTTAGCTCACTGGATAATTAACTGATCGAGAAAGTACGAGATGACCGTCACTGCTGAGCCGGACACTCTGAGCCGCACGTTTGCCGCTCTGGCCGATCCGACGCGCCGCTCGATGCTCGCCCGGCTGTCCGAGGGCGAGGCGACGGTCAACGAGCTGGCGGCGCCGCATGAGCTCAGCCTCCCGGCGATCTCCAAGCATCTGAAGGTGCTGGAATCGGCCGGGCTGATCACCAAGCGCCGCGCGGCGCAGACCCGGCCCTGCGCGCTCAATCCCGCTCCGCTGCAGGACGCCGAGGCGTGGCTGCAGCAATATCGCCGGTTCTTCGAGGCGAGCTTCGACCGCTTGGAGGACCAACTGCGCAGGATGCAGGGATCCGATCCTGATGCACGACCCGATCACGAGGGAAAGGACTGATCATGACGACCACCGATCAATCGAGTATCGGTCAACCGACCCGGTCCGCCGCCCCGGCACTGCCGCCGGTTGTGTCGGCGCAGGAGTGGCAGCAGGCACGCGACGAGCTGATGGTGCTGGAGAAGCAGGCGACGCGTTCGCTGGACGCGCTGGCCGCCCGGCGCCGCCGGCTGCCCGCGATGCGCTTCGGCAACTACGAATTCACGACCGCGGACGGCACCACCACGCTGCTCGACCTCTTCGGCGACAACAACGAACTGGTGGTCTACCAGTTCATGGACGCCGGCCCGGGCAATCAGTGCCCGGGTTGCACCCACTTCACCCGCAACGTCGTCAACCTCGGGACTCTGGCCCGGGAGGGCGTCAGCTGGGCACACATCTCCGAGATGCCGATCGAACAGATCACCGAGATCACAGCCCGTGAGGGCTGGACGATGCCGTTCGTTTCGTCCCGCGGCACCACCTTCTTCGCCGACAACGGCGTCGTGGGTTTCATGCTGATGGTCTACCTGCGCGCCGGCGACGACATCTACCGCACCTACACGACCGGATCGCGCGGTGTGGACCGGCTGATGTTCCTGCACAACATCCTCGACCTGACGCCGTACGGACGCCGCCAGGACTGGGAGGACTCTCCCGAGGGCTGGCCGCAGGAGCCGACCTATGGCTGAGCCCGTGCCCGTCGCCGATCAGGAGTTCACCATCACCCGGATCCTCGACGCGCCGCCGGAGATCGTATTCGCCTGCTGGACCGAGCCGGACCGGATGACCTGGTGGGGTCCGGAAGGCACGACAACGCCCCGCGACACCATCTCGGTCGACCTGCGGCCGGGCGGATTCTGGCGGCTGACCATGGTCAACGACCTGACGGGGGAGCGCTACCCGACCGAAGGGATCTTCACCGACGTCGAGGTGCCGCACCTGCTCCGCTTCAGCTGGGCCGACCAGGGCCATCGACCCGCCGACGCGCCGCTGGTCACCGTCCGGTTCGAGCCGTACGGCGACGGTCAGACCGAGTTGATCTTCACCTTGGCGATGCACGACCTCCCGGCCGAGAAGATCCGTGAGTTGCTCGCGATCGGCATCAGGCCCGGCTGGGAACAGACCATCGACCGGCTGCGTACGCTGCTGGCCACCTAGTGCTTTCCGGGGTCGATCAGGGTGCGCGGGTTCACGTCCGCGACCGGCGGCGCGCATAGAGTGCGGGCTATGAGTACGACGATGGTCGACTGGGATGTCGCGGTCACGACCGCACGCAAGCTGGTCAAGCCCGGACCCGAGATCTCCATGGAGGGTGCCCTCTCGGCCGTCGCCGAGCTCCGGGACGCCGCTCAGCGGGCCGAGGTCTACGTCCAGGAGGTGACCGGGCTGCGGGTGCCGAGCGCCACCGCACCGGTGCTCGTCGTGGACCGGCCGGGCTGGATCCAGGCCAATGCCGACGCGTTCCGGACGATCATGGAACCGCTGACCGAGAAGGCCGCGGCCAAGATCGCCGCGACCGGCCGCGCCGGCGGGCAGATGCAGGCTGTCACGGCGCGGGTCAGCGGCGCCGAGGTCGGCGCCCTGCTGAGCTACCTGGCGCCCAAGATCCTCGGCCAGTTCGACCCCTTCTACGCCGGCGCGGTCGACGAGCCGGGCGGACGGCTGCTGCTCGTCGCGCCCAACGTGGTGATGGTCGAGCGCGAGCTCAAACTCGATCCGCACGACTTCCGGCTCTGGGTCTGCCTGCACGAGGAGACCCACCGGGTCCAGTTCACCGCCGTACCGTGGTTGCGCGACTATCTGAACTCGCAGGTGCAGGAGATCGTCGGCGCCGCTGATCTTGATCCGGCAGCGGTACTGGAGATGATCAAGAACGCGGTCTCGACGATCGGCGAGGCGATCCGCGGCAACAAAGAATTCTCCATCGTCGATCTGGTCCAGACTCCTGATCAACGGGCGACCGTCGAGCGGATCACGGCGGTGATGAGCCTGCTCGAGGGCCATGCCGATGTGGTGATGGACAGCGTCAAGCCCGACGTGATCAAGTCGATCGAGACCATCCGCGCCCGCTTCGACGTACGCCGCCAGTCCCAGGGTCTGGATCGGATCGTCCGCAAGCTGCTCGGCCTGGACGCCAAGATGCGGCAATATCGCGACGGGGCCCGCTTCTGCAACCGGGTGATCGAGCGTGTCGGGATGGACGGCTTCAACAAGGTCTGGAGTAATCCGCAGACCTTGCCCACACCGGCAGAGATCGCCGACCCCGATCTCTGGGTCGCCCGCAACCACGGCCTCTGAGTGGCGCGAAAGGCGCTGGGCCCGGCGACACTGGAGATCGTCCAGGCAGTCCGAGCTGTCGCTGGCCATCCGATGGTCGCCGCCGTCTCGGGCGGCGCCGATTCCCTCGCCCTGGCGTTCGCGGTGGCGTATGTCTGCAGCTCGACGGAGCAGCCGTTCGCGGCTGTCACTGTTGATCATGGCCTGCAGGACGGCTCCGCGGACCGGGCTCGAGCCGTACGCGATCAGCTTGTTGATCTTGGCTACGACGACATCACGATCACCAGGGTCTCGGTCGGAACAGGTTCCGGGCCGGAGGCCGAGGCCCGCACCGCCCGGTATGCGGTTCTTGACCACGAAGCGGCCGGACGCGGAGCTGATCTTGTTCTCGGTCACACCCTCGACGACCAGGCCGAGACGGTGCTCCTCGGTCTGGCCCGGGGCTCGGGGCCACGGTCGCTGGCCGGGATGTCCGTGCGCTCGGGGCACCGGCTCCGTCCGCTGCTCGGCATCCGACGTGCTCGGACCCGGGCGGCCTGTGCCGAGCTCGGGCTGGACTTCTGGGACGATCCGCACAATGCCGATCCGCGTTTCACCCGCTCCCGGCTCCGGGCCCGAGTACTGCCGGTGCTGGAGTCCGAGTTAGGCCCCGGGATTGCCGAGGCGCTGGCCAGGACCGCTGATCTCGTACGTGCCGATGCCGATCTCCTCGACCGGCTCGCGGACGATCTGTTGGCGTCGGCCCGGTGGGGGAGCGACCTGGACTGTGCTGTGCTGGCCGGCGCCGACGCCGCACTGCAGACGCGAGTGATCAAATCCTGGCTGACGTCCTCCGGGGCAACCGAGACGTCCTATGAACGCATCCGGGCGGTAGCGGCACTGATCACGGACTGGCACGGGCAGGGCCCGATCGACCTACCGGGACTGACGGTGCAACGCCGCGGCACGCTGCTTACTCCCGAACCGCAGTGACCACGTAGATCCGGCTCGCCGGGGTGACAGGTTCCTGCGACCAGCCGCCGGTGATGGAGCGGACGGTGAGTCCGGCAACGGCCAGGTCGGCGGTCAACTCCTGCGCGGTGCGAAACGCCAGGGTGCTCCGGTAGACCGCATCCTCGCCGGTGACCTCGAAGAGATTGTGTGCGTCGAAGGTGACTTCCTCGGTTGTGACCGAGATCAGCTCGAGCCACTCGGTCATCCGGCCGACCGGCGTGTCCCGGCTGCCTATCGTCCGCTCTTCGGTCCAGTCCTCCCAGGCCCGGTTGTCAGGATTGCGACTCTCGAACGCCAGCAGGCCGCCGGGACGGAGGCCGTCACGGACCTGTTCCAGGGTCGCGCTCCAATCCGCGCCGAGGATGTGCTGGGCGGTGTTGCCGGACATGATGATCAGATCCGCGCGCTGTTCGCCGAGCGCGGAATCGATCACCGACGCATCTCCATCGACCCAGGTGACCGCGGCGGCGCCTGATCGTCGCCGGGCGAAGTCGAGCATGGTGGGAGAGGGATCGACACCGATCACCGTCCGATCGTGGTCCGCCAGTGTGACGGTCAACATGCCGGTTCCGCAGCCGAGGTCGACGATCGTCCCGGCTGCGATCTCGTCGGCCAACGCCCGGTAGAAGTCGTGGTCCGCGCCGCCGGGGTTGTCCCGGTCGTACAGGCCGACCAGGCGGGGATCGGAGAACGGGTCGTCAGCCACGGTCCGGACGATAGCGATCGGTGAGTATTTCTGCGGTCCAGTTTCGCTCCAGCTACCGCGAATCGGCCCCTGAGAGGATCTGGACCGGTGAAATGCACGCCGGACCGCCGGTCGCGTACGCTGACTGACCGTGGATTCCGCAGACGTCGGCGACGAACTGACCAAGGTGCTCTACACCCCCGACCAGCTCGCCTCCCGACTGAAGGAGTTGGCCGGCGAGATCGACACCGAGTACGAGGGCAAGGACCTGCTCCTGGTGGGCGTTCTCAGCGGCGCGGTGATGGTGATGGCCGATCTGTCCCGGGCGCTGAGCATCCACTGCGACATGGACTGGATGGCCATCTCGTCCTATGGCTCCGGTACTCAGTCCTCGGGCGTCGTACGGATCCTCAAGGACCTCAACACCAACATCTCCGGTCGGCACGTGCTGGTGGTCGAGGACATCATCGACACCGGTCTCACGCTGTCCTATCTGATCAGCAACCTGCGCTCGCGCGATCCGGCCAGCCTGGACATCATGACGATGTTCCGCAAGCCGGAGGCAGCCAAGAGCGGGGTCGACGTCCGCTGGATCGGCTTCGACATCCCCAACGAGTTCGTGGTGGGCTACGGCCTGGACTACGACGGCCGCTACCGCAACCTGACCTCCGTCGGCACCCTCTCTCCTCACGTTTACAGCTGAGGTGGTTGCGTGGTTGCGGAGCCTGCGAAGCAACCGCCGTCCGGCGGCCCATGGACTGAACTGAGATGGTAGTCAACGCAAGCCACCCAACCCAGATCGCGGCAGCGGCAGCGAGACGGACGAATGCAACTTTGGATTCGGTGGCTAGCCTTACTCGCGTGTACGGTCGGATAATTCTGGGGACTTCCATCCGACCCGCACGCCCGAACAGGAACCTTCAAGGCAGGTCATGAACGTCAAGCGCATCTTTCGGGGCCCCTTGCTGTGGTTCGTCGTGGCCATCGTCGCAATCGCGGTGATCGTCGAACTGGTGAACCGCAGCGACGGCTACAAGCAGGTCCCGACCTCCCAGGCGGTCTCGCTGATCCAAGGCACCCAGCACCTCAAGCAGGTCCAGCTGATCGATGGTGACCAGAAGATCCAGATCACCGAGGACAACGGCACCAAGATCGAGGCGGTCTGGGTCGGCGACCAGGGCACCCAGTTGGCGGCCGACCTGCAGAAGCGGGTCGACAACCACACGCTGGACAGCTGGGTCGGCAGCAACCCCACCCCGAGCTTCTTCTCCACTCTCCTCGGAACGCTGATCCCGTTCCTGTTGCTGGGCGTGCTGTTCTTCTTCTTCATCAATTCCGTCCAGGGTGGCGGCGGCCGGGTGATGCAATTCGGCAAATCCCGCGCCAAGATCGCCAACAAGGACACTCCCAAGACCACCTTCGGTGACGTCGCCGGCGTCGACGAGGCGATCGAGGAGCTGGAGGAGATCAAGGAGTTCCTCGCCGAGCCCGCCAAGTTCCAGGCGGTCGGCGCGAAGATCCCCAAGGGCGTCCTGCTCTACGGCCCGCCCGGTACCGGCAAGACGCTGTTGGCCCGCGCGGTCGCCGGTGAGGCCGGGGTGCCGTTCTACTCGATCTCCGGTTCGGACTTCGTCGAGATGTTCGTCGGTGTCGGCGCCTCCCGGGTCCGCGACCTGTTCGAGCAGGCCAAGGAGAACGCACCGGCGATCGTCTTCATCGACGAGATCGACGCCGTCGGTCGCCATCGTGGCGCCGGCATGGGCGGCGGCCACGACGAGCGCGAGCAGACCCTGAACCAGTTGCTGGTCGAGATGGACGGATTCGACGTCCGCGGCGGCGTGATCCTGATCGCTGCGACCAACCGTCCGGACGTGCTGGACCCGGCGCTGCTGCGCCCCGGCCGGTTCGACCGGCAGATCTCCGTCGAGGCCCCGGATCTCAAGGGCCGCTACGACATCCTCAAGGTGCACGCCCAGGGCAAGCCGATGGACCCCAGTGTCGATCTCGCGACGGTCGCCCGCCGCACCCCGGGCTTCACCGGCGCCGACCTGGCCAATGTGCTCAACGAGGCGGCCCTGCTGACCGCCCGCTCCAACGTCTCGGTGATCACCAACAGCTTCCTGGACGAGGCGATCGACCGTGTCGTCGCCGGTCCGCAGAAGCGCAGCCGGTTGATGGACGAGAAGGAGAAGTTGATCACGGCCTATCACGAGGGCGGGCACGCCCTGGTGGCCGCGGCGCTTCCCGGAACCGATCCCGTACAGAAGGTCACCATCCTGCCGCGTGGCCGGGCCCTCGGCTACACCATGGTGCTGCCGGAGCAGGACAAGTACTCCAACTCCCGTGCCGAGCTCCTTGATCAACTGGCCTACATGATGGGCGGCCGGTCTGCCGAGGAGCTGGTGCTGCACAACCCGACCACCGGCGCCTCCAACGACATCGAGAAGGCCACCAATCTGGCCCGCGCGATGGTCACCCAGTACGGCATGACCGAGCGGCTGGGCGCGGTCAAGTACGGCCAGGACAACTCCGAGCCCTTCCTCGGCCGCGACTACGGTCACGGTCGCGACTATTCCGAGGAAGTCGCCGGGGTGGTCGACTCCGAGGTGGCGTTGTTGATCAACAACGCCCATCAGGAGGCGTTCGACATCCTCAACGAGAACCGCGAGGTCCTGGACAGCCTGGTCCGCGCGCTGTTCGAGCGGGAGACGTTGGACAAGAAGGAAGTTGCCGAAGTCTTCAAGGCGCTCAAGATCCGTCCGGCCCGCCCGCCGTGGACCGGGTCGTCGACCCGCAAGCCGTCGGAGCTGCCGCCGGTCAAGCCGCCGAAGAATCCGAACGCGCCGACCCGTGGCATCCCCGGGTCGCCGGGAGCCGACGGTATGCCCCCGGGTCATCAGCCCAACCCGCCGGGGCTGCCCGGCGGACAGCCCGGACCCGGCCAGCCCGGTCCTGACATCCCGCCGGGGCCATCGGGTGATCCGGTGAGCCCGGGTAACCATGGCGGCTACGGCCCCGGCCCTTACGGGCAAGGTCAGTACGGGCAGAATCAGTACGGCCAGGGCCAGTACGACCAGAATCAGTACGACCAGAATCAGTACGGGCAGCCGTCGAACGGTCAGCAGTATGGCCAGGGCTCCAACGGCCAGCAGTACGGGCCGCCGGCCAACGGTCGTCAGCAGTACGGCCAGCCGCAGTACGGGCAGCAGCCGCAGTACGGGCAGTCGCAACCGGGTGCGTACGGCTCGCAGAGCCCCCAGCCCCCGCAGAGCCAGCAGACGCCGTACAACCCGGGTCCGGACAGCCAATACCAGCCGCCCCAGGACGGCCAGAATGGCGAGGGTCACCAGCAGTCGTGACCATCGATGCGGCCTCCGGTGCTCAGCCCGAGGCGGAGACCGACGGTCATCAGCCGATGGTCGGCCGTGCCAAGCTCGGGCCGGGCAACGCCGGCGGATTCGACCACCAACGGGTCGTCAACGCAATCCGGGAACTGCTGATCGGCATCGGCGAAGACCCGGACCGGGACGGCCTGCGCGACACCCCTGAGCGGGTGGCGAAGTCGTACGCCGAGATCCTCGCAGGCCTGCATCAGGACCCGGCCGAGGTGCTGGCGACCACCTTCGACCTCGGCCATGACGAGCTGGTGCTGGTCAAGGACATCGAGGTGTGGAGCGTCTGCGAGCACCATCTGCTGCCCTTCACCGGCGTCGCGCACGTGGGCTACATCCCGGGTGCCAACGGCCGGATCACCGGGCTGTCCAAGCTCGCCCGGCTGGTCGACGTCTACGCCAAGCGGCCGCAGGTGCAGGAGCGGCTGACCACCCAGATCGCCGAGGAACTGGTCAAGACCCTCAAACCCCGCGGCGTGATCGTCGTCCTGGAGTGCGAGCACCAGTGCATGATCATGCGCGGGGTGAAGAAGCCCGGTTCGAAGACCATCACCAGCGCCGTACGCGGTGGCATGCGGGACCCCGTCACCCGCGCCGAGGCGATGAGCCTGATCACCTCCTAGCGGTTCTCCCTGTCTCGGTCTGGCCGCCCCTCGCTTCCCCAAATCCCGTCCTCGCTTCACGCCCGTCTCCTCGCTTCTGTTGCCCGGGAAGCGAGCGCATGGTGGGGAAGCGAGGACCGATGGGGGTGTCAGCGGCGGCTCACACCCGCGTACGGAGTTCCCATCCGCAAGGCATGCAGGATTCGTTCAATCAACTCCTCCGGTCGGTGATACAGGTCATCCCAGACCCATCGGATCACGATCAGCCCGAGTTCACGCATTCGCTCCTCGCGCTGCTTCTCCCGTAGGACGACGTCGGCCACGGTTTCGCCGGGCCGAAGCAGTTTCTGGTATTTGATCTTGCCGTCGAATTCACCGACGACGCCGTACTCACGCCAGAGGAAATCGGGGCGGGCAACGAACCTGCCCCTGCGATCGAGCAACTGGACCTGCAACTCCGGGCGCGGCAAGTTGGCGCTGTGCAAGACCATCCGGCTGATGGATTCGCCGGGTGATTCGCTGAGCTCGTCCAGCAGCGTCGCGGCCCGGCGAGCGCGGTCGATGCCGTGACGGCCCTTCGCCGACTCGAGTTGGGCCTGGAGCGCCGACAACTCGAGGCCGAGACGCAGTGCCCGATCGCCGGCAGCCACGCCGTGGGCCAGTGGAACGGTGCGGGCCAAGTCCACGACAGTTCTCGCTACCGTCGTGACAAGCAGGCCGTCGACTTCGCAGATGTCGGCGGCGCTGAGCTCGGCGACATGTTGATGGACGATAGTTCCTTTCCGTCCACCGGCCGTCCTGCTCCGTGTGATGTGCACTTTGGAGGTCGATGATCCGAACACGGGAAGGTCGTGGACGACGGCTGCAGACCCGAAGCTGGCTACTGACTTACCATCACTGATGGCCATGGTCGATTCCAGGAGCAGCCGATGGCGTTGCTCCACCTTGAGGTCGGCCGGTTCCGTGTAGGCGCCGCGACGTAGGTGCTGGAGTTGATGCTCCCGTACGAGATGAGCAACGTCCTTGGTGGAGTTCCCGGAGGCCAGCAGATCGCGGGTGAGTGTGTAAGTGGTCACACCTTCACACTGGGTCTGGCGCGCTGCAGTGTTTCATCCGATCGCGAATCTGTGGATGACGCTTCGAGATGCTCCGCGGCTGTGGACAGACCGATACCGGCGGGAGAATTCGGGCAGGCCCGCAGCCGCTCCCGCTTCAGTTCGGCCCATCCTCGCCTCACGTCCATGCGCTCGCTTCCGTTGCCCGAGAAGCGGGCGCGCCGGCGGGAAGCGAGGCCCGATTACAAGGGACGGAACGGAAGCGAGGACGGGTTGGGCGGGGCGGAGGTGAAGCGGCGACGGTGCGGCGGGCACCCAGCCATTAGGGTGACCGGGTGAGTGAGCTGCTGGTCGTCCCGGGACTGCCCGCACCGGGGAGAACGTTGGTGATCGGGGTGATCAATGTGACCCCGGACTCGTTCTCCGACGGCGGCAGCTATTTCGATCACGCGGCGGCCGTACGCCACGGCCGCGAGCTGATCGCCGAGGGCGCCGACATCATCGACATCGGGGGCGAGTCGACGCGTCCCGGCGCCGTACGGGTGGATCCCGAGGAGGAGCTGCGCCGGACGATCCCGGTGATCCGCGAGCTGGCCGGCGAGGAATCTGTACGCGACGGCCGGGTGGCCATCAGTGTGGACACCATGCGGGCGCGGACGGCCGAGGAGGCGTACAAGGCCGGAGCCCGGCTGATCAACGACGTATCCGGGGGACAGGCCGATCCAGCGATGATCCCGGTCGCCGCCGCGCTGGGCAGCGCCTACGTCCAGATGCACTGGCGCGGGCATTCGGCCGACATGCAGTCCAGGGCGCATTATGCCGATGTCGTCGCCGAGGTCCGCGACGAGCTGGCCCGGCTGGCCGACACGGCGATCGCCGCCGGGATTGCCGAGGACCGGCTGATTCTCGATCCCGGCTTCGGATTCGCCAAGACCGGCGATCACAACTGGGAATTGATGCAGCACCTCGATGTGCTGCACGGCCTCGGCCGTCCGTTGCTGTTCGCCGCGTCCCGGAAGCGTTTTCTCGGCACCCTGCTCGCCGATCCGGACGGCACGCCACGGCCGCCGAAAGGCCGCGACGACGCCACGGCGGCGCTCTCGACCTGGGCGGCGCTGCAGCGGATGTGGGCGGTTCGGGTGCATACCGTACGGGCCAGTCGGGACGCGATCGCCGTGGTTGAGCGGCTCAGCCGACACTAGGCAACAGTGCCGGATACCGGTAGCTCGGATTCCCAAGCGTCGGTCTGCTGTGCAAGACTCGCCCGGTCTTGGTTAGGACTGACTGACTAGGCTGACACCGCGAGCGGAGGAGGTGACATGCAGGGCCTGGACCGGATCAGCCTGCGTGGCATTTCCGCCCAAGGACACCACGGAGTCTTCGATTTCGAGCGCGAACGCGGTCAGCGATTCGTGGTCGATGTCGTGTGCTCGGTGGATCTCGGTGCAGCCGCGAGCAGCGACGATCTGCAGGACACCCTCGACTACGGATCGCTGAGCGAGGCCGTGGTCGCCGATATCGAGGGTGAACCGCTGAATCTGATCGAAGCACTTGCCGGACGTATTGCCGATACCTGCCTGGCGTCACCACGGGTGCAGACGGTGGAGGTCACCGTGCACAAGCCCGAGGCGCCGATCAACGCCGACGTGGCCGATGTGGCCGTGACGCTGACAAGGAGCCGAATCAGTGAGTAGCCCCAATCCGCATGCCATCGACGCCGACACTCTGAGCGGGATGAAGCCCCTGCGCAAGGTGGTGTTCTCGCTGGGTTCCAACCTCGGCGACCGGCTGGCCAATCTGCAGGGCGGCGTCGACGCGATCAAGGACACCCCGGACGTGATCGTCGTCGACATCTCATCGGTGTACGAGACCGCACCGGTGGGCATGCCCGATGACACCCCGGCATTCCTCAACATCGTGATCGTCACGGAGAGCACCCTGGAGCCCCGGACGCTGCTGGAGCGCGCCCAGGCCATCGAGGACGCCTTCGGTCGCGACCGGACCGAGCCGCACGGATCCCGCACCCTGGACGTCGATCTGGTCATGGTCGGTAATGCCGAGACCAACCAGGACGACCTCACCCTGCCGCATCCCAGGGCGCACGAACGCGGCTTCGTGCTCGTCCCGTGGGCCGAGATCGACCCGGCGGCGGAGTTGCCCGGCCACGGCCCGATCGCGCCGCTGTTGGACCACGTGGGCAGTGACGGCGTTGCACGCCGCGACGATCTGGCCATCGAGGGTGACTGACCCTGCCCGACCTCCCCGATCTGCACCGGCCGTCCGGCGGGCCACAGGAGCCCGGCGGTCCAGGCGATCATGACCCGCAGGGCGGTGACCGCGGCCCGCAGGGCAACCTGAGGCGTACGAGTCCGACCGTCCTGGTGGTGGCCGCGCTGATCGGCGCCCTGATCGGCTGGACGATCGTGGCCGTCACCGGCCGCGACGGCGTACCGCTGCGGGTGGCCTGGTCCGGCCCGATCACACTGCTGGCCGCGGCCGCCGTACTGGTCTGCATCGCCTACGTGCTGCACCTGCGTCTGCAGGTCAACCGGCTGCGGATCCCGGACCGGCAGGCTGTCGCCTGGCTCGCGCTCGGCAAGGCCGCAGCGGTGGTCGGTGCGCTGATGGCCGGCGGCTATTTCGGCTTCGCCGTTCGTTTCCTCACCGACCTGTCCACCGACGCTCCGCGCGAACGGGTGATCCGGTCAGCTGTCGCGATCGTCGGCGGGATCGGGGTGATGCTGGCCTCGCTGCGGATCGAGCGGGCCTGCCTGGTGCCGCCCGACAAGCGCAGCCCGAAGGGTCGATCCGGGCCCGGTTCCCCCTCAGGTCCAGACAGTTCGTCCCACGGTGAGAACGATCACAGCTGAACCGCGTGCCGATGCCTCGCCGCGGCGCCCGGCCGACTAGATTCTGTTCTGTGAGTTCTGCCCCGTCCGCTCGTCGGAATGCCCGGATGCCGCGGCTGCTGCGCGCCAGCCAGATCGTGCTGATCGTCGGAGCCGTGTTGTCGGCCGCTGCCGCCTTCGGACCGCTGCTGGCCGTACGCGTCGGGATCGGCCTGGCCATTGCCACCGCCGTGGTCGCCGTCGTGCTGGCCTTCAAGCACATCCGGCAGGTGCGTCGCGAGCATGCGGCCAAACTGCTGTCGATGACCAAGGATCACGGGGCCGCGCTGACCGCCGAGCGGACCCGCAATGCCGAGGTCGTCCAGGTGCTCACCGATCGCGGTCAGGCCGCGGCCGACCGGGCGATCAAGCAGCAGGCACGGATCGGCGAACTCAACACCAAGGTCACCGAGTTGACCGGCGACAATGCCCGGCTGCGCGGCCAGGTCAAGTCCCGCGAGGTCACGATCGCCGGCCTGCGTGAGACCGTACGATCCCGCGACATCGAGATCCAGATGCTGCGCGCCGACCTCGACCTGGAGGCGATCGACGCCCCCTACACCGAGGTCAAGGGGCTGCCGCGGCACCTGCAGGGCGACAGCGCCGAAGCAGTCCAGGCCGATGAGGCCGAGGATCTGTGGACGGCCTCCGATCACCCGACCGTGGTCGACATGCGGGCCATCGAGGCGCCGCTGCCCAACTACGAAGCCGATCTGGATCGCAAGCAGGCCTGATCCGGGTCCCTGAGCCCTGTCGGGAAGGTCCTGAGCCTTGTCGAAGAGCTACTTGTCGATGTCGCCGACGACATAGCCGCAGGACGCCATCAGCAACTCGAGGTCGTCGATCGGGCAGCCCGGTAGCAGCGCCTCGAGCGCAGCCACGTTGTTGAAGCTCGGCGTCCGCAGCTTGAGCCGCCAGGGCGTCTTCTCCCCGCGCGAGACCAGATAGCAGCCAGCCGTGCCCAGCGGCGCCTCGGTCGCCAGATAGACCTCTCCCTCGGGAAGCTTGACGATCTTGCCCAGCCGTACGCTCACCGGTCCCGGTAGCGTACGCAACCGGTCCGCACACACCGCGACGATCCGTACGCTGCTCCGCACCTCCGCGGCCAGGATGGCCAGCCGGCTCCGTGCCGACCCGTCGGGCGACGGTGCCGCCGTCGCGAGCTCCGGCTGCAGTTGCGGATAGGCCAGGTAGGTCTGCCGGCTGCGGAGATCAAGATCAACTCCGGCGGCCCGGGCTGCAGGACCACTGATGCCGTAGGCCTTGACCAGCTCCGCGGTCAGCGCCGGGATCCGATCGGAAGCGCCTTCCAGGTCCATGATCAACTCGTCGGCCCGGTCGGCGATCGCGACCGCCGCGCCGGTCGCCGCGAGCTCGTCGTCGAGCCAATCATCATCGGCGTCGGTGGCCAGTCCGCCCAGCCTGTTGATCATCGGATGCACCCGGTTGCCGGTCAGCGACTGCAGTTGCGCGCGGAGCAGTTCCCGCAGCTGCGGAACCGGTGACTCATGTCCGCTGCGGGTCCACAGGTAGCCGAGGAACCCCAGATGGCTGGCGATCCGGGTGTGCTCGGCCAGTAGCGTACGCAGCCAGACGGCTCGGACCGGCACCTCGAGCCCTAGCAGCTGCTCGCAGGCCAGCGCGATCGCCAACTCGGCGGCTGCCGGCGCCTGCCAGTCGTGCCGGTCGGCCAGCATCAGGATCTGGCGATAGTCGCGGACCTCGTACAGTTTCTCGGCCCCGCGGTGCATGGCACCGACGATCACCTCGGCCCGGCCGACCCGGGCGGGGTCGTCGGCGGCGGGCCAGACCCGCAGTTCCAACAGGCCCGCCCGGCTCGGATGGTCCGCGCCGAGGTCGAGGAGCACGACCCCGCCGGGAGCCGGATCGGCCACCAGGCCGACGGCAGGCGAGCCGATCAACACCCTCGTCGGTGGCCGGGTCCCTGGGACCGAATCCTGGGCCGTCGAATCCTGCACCATCCCATCCTTCCTGAAATCCGGGCCCGTCAACGCTTCGGGTCGACCGACTGCACCAGCCACCAATGATCACCGAGATTGTCGGCCAACAACCGGCGCTCGCTCGCGAGCTGCAACCGGGCCAGTGTGTCGGAAGCCTCCGTCGGCGGGTCGGGAAGCAACCTGCGGACCGCCTCGCGCTGGCGGAGCAGCAGCTCGGTCCGCGCGCCGGCCGCCTCGCCGGCGGCCCGTACGCTGTCCACCGCGACGTGGGCGGTGAGATTGATCGCCGACGACGGTCGCGGGGAGACCGGGTGGCCGTGCTGATAGCCGGCCAGAGTGCCGCGAGCGGGCCGCTCGTCCAGCTGATGTCCGTAGTCGATTATGATCGCCAGGCCGCCTGCGGGTCGCAGGCAGTCCAGGAGCGTCGTCCAAGCGCGGTCACGCGACCTTCCGGACTCGGCTCGCGCGGACTCCGGCGACCAGCGGTCGAGCCACTCCGCGTCCGGTTCGGCAACCGGGCCGCCGAGCAGCTCCTGGCCATCGCCCTGCACCAGAATCTCCCGCCAGGTCTCCTGCGCACCATCCCGGCCGCGTCCGGCGACCACCGCGGGCAGCTCGTCCAGCCATTCCGCGGCGACGATCGCCAGCGGATCACTGGTCGGAAGGACGTCGGTCAGCGGTGTGGTCCGGCCCGAGTCTGCGGCGGTCCAGGCCTCCCGCTCGACATCCCACCAGCCCCGCAACCAGGTCACCGGCAGGGTCGCCGGCTCCGGCGACCGCAGATCGAGACCGATCAGCCGCAGCTGGCGTGCCCGGATGCCGATCTCGGCCAGCAGCCGGCCGTCGCCGGCGCCGATATCCACCACGGTCGAAATGTCCGGCCGGCCGGCGAGCATTGTCAGAACCATCTCAGCCAGCAGGCCGGTGCCCCCCGAAGCCGTACGAAAGTGTTCGCGGGGTCGTTCATGCTGCCAGAAACCGGCCCGCCCGACCGATGCCCTGTGCCAAGCGCGCTGCCAGCTGATCGCAGATCCGGATGAACGGCTCGGGGCGGAATCTGATGCACTGCGCACCCGACCATCCTGCCGGATGCGGCCGCCGTGCGACTTCTCACCGGACGGGAAAGCAGTCGAGCGCCGTCGGATGGCGAAGTGGCGGGGATTCAGAGAAATCGAAATGTCGGATGCAGGCATTTGTGTACCGATACGCTAGTCTTCAGCCGGGGAATTCACACACTTCGGTGGGAGGGTTTAGAAGATGGCACAGCGCGTTCAAATCATTCTCGAAGATGATTTCGATGGCGGGGAAGCTGACGAGACGGTGGCGTTCGGGCTGGACGGATCCGATTACGAGATCGACTTGTCCAGCGCCAACGCGTCGAAACTCCGCGATGCCTTGGCGCCGTGGGTCGCCGCGGCACGCAAAACCGGTGGTCGTCGTGGCCGTCGCACGGTCCGTGCGGCAGCAGGTCCCGGCTCCGCGGAAATCCGCGCCTGGGCGCAGGAAAACGGTTATCAGGTCTCGTCCCGTGGGCGGGTTCCCGCCGAGGTCCGGGAGGCCTACGCCAAGGCAAACGGATAGCACGCTATTCGTTCGGTTGTTTGATCAACAGGGGTGGTGTTGTCCGAGAGGATAATGCCACCCTTTGGTCATTCTTGTGGATTCTCTGCGGCTAGGCAGTGAGCAGCACAAGAACCGGTGGCGGTTTGCGTGCTAGTCGCAACAAGTTGATCAAGCTTCGGCACCGGTGCGCGGCGGTAATAGCCGCGATGCCGAACTCCGGACCACGAATCGCGATCAGTTGTCGGTCGGAGGCGAAGATCAGAACCGAAGATCAGAACCGAGGATCAGAAGTACGCATCGTGAGTTGCCATCAGAGACCGTCTGGGAAGTCGCCTTTGGGTTCCTTGTTGACGCCGACGACTGAGAAGCATTCCGGAAGCGTACGAGTCTGGCCGGCGCAGGGTCGGTCGCGCACGGGCTGGCCGGGAGGTTGCGCCGAGAGCGAACGGCCCGCCCCTGGTCGGCATCCGAAGCCGGGCCTAACGGGCCGGGTGAACCCATCGACGGCGAGGGTCCAAGGACTCTGACCGGGCAGCGGGATGCCGGGCTACCGGCGCCGCGAAACCCCTCCTCAGTAGGGATTTCAGCTCTCAGCGATGGTCGGAATCCGCCCACGGTCGGGGCCCGTTGACCCAGTGTCGGCCGGGACCGGATCCGATCGCCCGGCGGCTGTGATCTTCGACCGGCAGCCGGCCGGTGGAAGCCGCGGCATCCCAGTGGGGGTCATCACCGGACTCCGGCCCGGTGTGGCGACTAGAGTTGAGGTGATCAGACCCGGACCTCAGGCGGAAGCCGTACCACCCAAGGCACCGGGTCGAGTCGCATCACAGCGAGGAGCTAGTACATGTTTGAGCGTTTTACCGACCGGGCACGCCGGGTCGTCGTCCTGGCCCAAGAAGAAGCTCGGATGCTGAATCACAACTACATCGGCACCGAACACATCCTGCTCGGCCTCATCCACGAGGGTGAGGGAGTCGCCGCAAAGGCGCTGGAGTCCATGGGTATTTCGCTCGAAGCGGTGCGGGAGAAGGTCGAGGAGATCATCGGCCACGGCCACGAGAGCCCGAGCGGGCATATTCCGTTCACCCCGCGCGCCAAGAAGGTACTCGAGCTGAGCCTGCGCGAGGCGCTGCAGATCAATCATTCCTACATCGGGACCGAGCACATTCTGCTCGGCCTGATCCGTGAGGGCGAGGGCGTTGCCGCCCAGGTCCTGGTCAAGCTGGGTGCCGACCTGAATCGGGTCCGCAGCACTGTCCTGCAGTTGCTGAGCGGATTCTCCGGTAAGGAAGCCGCCACTTCCGGTGCTCCCGAACAGGGCAATGCGCCGTCGTCCTCGATGGTTCTGGACCAGTTCGGCCGGAATCTGACCCAGGCGGCCCGGGAGAACAAGCTTGATCCGGTCATCGGCCGGGAGAAAGAAATCGAACGGGTGATGACCGTTCTGTCCCGGCGCACCAAGAACAATCCGGTGTTGATCGGAGATCCCGGCGTCGGAAAGACAGCCGTTGTCGAGGGACTTGCGCAGTCCATCGTCCGCGGTGACGTTCCGGAGACGCTGCGGGACAAGCAGATCTACACCCTTGATCTCGGCGCCTTGGTCGCCGGTTCTCGTTATCGCGGTGATTTCGAGGAACGGCTCCGCAAAGTGCTCAAGGAGATCAAGACCCGCGGTGATGTGGTGCTCTTCATCGACGAGATCCACACCCTCGTCGGCGCCGGTGCAGCCGAGGGAGCGATCGATGCCGCGAGCATTCTGAAGCCGATGTTGGCCCGCGGCGAATTGCAGACCATCGGTGCGACCACCCTCGACGAATACCGCAAGTACGTCGAGAAGGACGCCGCTCTGGAGCGTCGTTTCCAGCCGATCCAGGTGGCCGAGCCGTCGATCGCGCTGACCATCGACATCCTGCGCGGGCTGCGGGATCGCTACGAGGCCCATCACCGGATCACCATCACCGACGAGGCATTGGTCGGTGCGGCCCGGATGGCCGACCGCTACATCTCCGACCGGTTCCTGCCGGACAAGGCGATCGACCTGATCGACGAGGCCGGCGCCCGGCTGCGGATCCGCCGGATGACGGCTCCGCCGGACCTGCGGGACTTCGACGAGAAGGTCGCAGCCGTTCGCCTGGAGAAGGAAGCCGCCATCGACGCCCAGGACTTCGAGCGCGCTGCGGGACTCCGCGACGACGAGAAGAAGTTGCTGGCCCGTCGGGCCGAGCGTGAGTCGCAGTGGAAGCAGGGTGACCTGGACGCGGTGGCCGAGGTCGATGAGGAGATCATCGCCGAGGTGCTGTCCACGACCACTGGCATCCCGGTCTTCAAGCTGACCGAGGAGGAGTCCAGCCGGCTGCTCAAGATGGAGGAGGAGCTGGGCAAGCGCTACATCGGCCAGAACGATGCGGTCAAGGCGCTGTCGCGGTCGATCCGGCGTACGCGTGCGGGTCTGAAGGATCCCAAGCGGCCCAGCGGCTCGTTCATCTTCGCCGGTCCGTCCGGCGTCGGCAAGACCTACCTGACCAAGGTGTTGACCGAGTTCCTGTTCGGGGACGAGGACGCCATGATCACGCTGGACATGAGCGAGTACTCCGAGAAGCACACCGCTTCCCGGCTGTTCGGCTCCCCGCCCGGCTACGTCGGGTACGAGGAGGGCGGCCAGCTCACCGAGAAGGTGCGCCGCAAGCCGTTCTCGGTGGTGCTCTTCGACGAGATCGAGAAGGCCCACCCCGACATCTTCAACTCGCTGCTGCAGATCCTGGACGAAGGTCGGTTGACCGACGCCCAGGGCCGGGTCGTCGACTTCAAGAACACGGTGATCGTGATGACCACCAACCTGGGCACCCGCGACATCGCCAAGAGCGTGTCGTTGGGCTTCTCCCAGGCCAATGACGCCGAGGGCAGCTACGAGAAGATGAAGGCGAAGGTCGCCGACGAGCTCAAGCAGCACTTCCGTCCCGAGTTCCTCAACCGTGTCGACGAGATCATCGTGTTCCACCAGCAGTCGCTGGAGGACATCGAGCGGATCGTCGACCTCCTGGTCAGCGAGACCGAGGAGCGGCTGAAGGACAAGGACATGGACATCGAGCTGACGCCGGCGGCCAAGACGTTGATCGCCAAGCGCGGCTACGATCCGGTGCTGGGTGCCCGTCCGCTGCGCCGTGCGCTGCAGCGTGACATCGAGGACATCCTCGCCGAGAAGATCCTCTTCGACGAGCTGAAGCCCGGTGAGATCGTGGTCGTCGATGTCGCTCCGGAAGGTTCGGAGCTGCCGTTCACCTTCACCGGTACGCGCAAGGCCGAGGTGCCCGACACCCCGGTCGGCGTCACCGCCGGTGCGGACGATTCGGGCGAGCAGGCGTCGTAACCTGCGGTAGTTCGTAGCGGAGAGCCCCGATGATCATCATGATCATCGGGGCTCTTTCGCGTCCCGGATCCCTGAGGCGTCCACGATCCCTGAGCTTGTCGAAGCCCCGCCCTCCGACAGGCTCAGGGAGCGACGACAGGCTCAGGGAGCGACGACAGGCTCAGGGAGCGACGACTACCTGACCGGACCGAATCACCGTACGCGGCCGGCTGTCATCCCACAGCGCCGCAGGGTCGTCCAGAACATTGCCGTCGGTGATCAACAGGTCGCCGATCGCGCCGGGCGTCAGCCGGCCAAGATCATCACGCTGGATCAGGTCAGCGTTGGTCGAGGTGGCACACCTGATCGTCTCGAGGATGCCGAGCACCTCGGACTGCAATCGCAGACCACCCAACTGCTCGTCCTCGAGCTCGCCCATCAGGTCGGATCCGAAGCCGATCCGGACGCCTGCATCGCGGGCGAGTGCGATCGCATTCTGTCCTGAGGTCAGCACCTCGTCGTTCTTCTGCATCGAGACGGGCGGCAGGCCAAGATCAGCCGCGCGCCGAGCCATGGCGTCGTACGCGATCAAGGTCGGCACCAGGAAAGCCTCGTGCTCGGCCATGATCGCAGCGGTGGCGGCGTCGATCAGATTGCCGTGCTCGATGCTGCGGACGCCGTTGATCACCGAGTGCCGAACCGAATCGGCGGAGTAGGAGTGGGCGATCACGTAGCTGCCCCGGCGGATCGCTTCGTCAACGACGGCACGGATCTCCTCTGACGAGTATTGCGGGATCGCGATCGGGTCCGACGGCGAGATCACTCCGCCGGAGGTCATGATCTTGATCGCATGGGCACCCTGGCGGAAGCGTTCGCGAGTCTCGCGACGCAGGTTGTCCACGCCGTCGACAATCCCGGTGTCGTGCGCACAGGCCGTGCTCTCCGGGCTCCGCGGATCGCCGTGGCCACCGGTCTGGCTCATCGGCGCTCCGGTGTAGAGGTAACGCGGGCTGGGGAACAGTCCCTCGCGACCGGCCCGGGCGAAGGCCGGATCACCGCCGGCAGGATCGCGGACGGTGGTGAATCCGCGTCGCAGTGCTCCGGTCAGACGGCGGGCGCCCATCAGGCCGACATAGGTCATCGGCAGGTTGCCGTGCCCGGTCAGATGCGTGGCGAAGGCGTGACAATGCGCGTCGATCAGGCCGGGCAGGACCGTGCTGCCCTGCGCGTCGAGCACCTGGTCGCCGGGAGTGACCTCGGTACCGATCTCGACGATCCGGCCGGCCTCGATCCGGATCGAGCCGGCAACCGGGTCGTGGCCGAGGCCGTCGATGATCACGGCGTTGATCACGCTCAGGTCGGAGTCTGCGACCGGAGTGACGTTGTCGAGCGCGCTGATCGTCGGCATGTCGCCACCCTGCCACAGTCACGTCTCGACCGGCGGAGCGGGCGGCATCCGGCTGAGGCTGCTCGTTAGGGTGAGTGGATGCGATGGCCCGGTGTGCTGGTGCGGCGGATTCCCGCGCCGCTGTTGGTGATCGCGGGCATCATCTCGCTGCAGGTCGGGGCAGCGATCGCCAAGGACTTCTTCGGATCACTGCCGCCGACGGCGTTCGTCTGGCTCCGGCTGCTGTGTACGGCGATCATCTTGCTTGCGGTCGCGCGGCCGCGGCTGACCGGACGCAGCCGTACTGATCTTGTTGTCGCGTTCGCGTTCGGCTGCTGTCTGGCGATCATGAACTTCAGCATCTATCACGCGATGGCACGGATCCCGCTCGGAGTCGCGGTGACGATCGAATTCCTCGGCCCGCTGGGGGTTGCGATCGTCGCGTCCCGTCGGGCGGTGGACGTGATCTTGGTGGTCCTCGCCGCTGCCGGCGTCGCGTTGCTCGGCTTCACCCCGAGTGGACTGAATGTGCCGGGTGTGCTCTTCGCGTTGGCGGCTGCGGCGAGCTGGGCCGGTTACATCCTGCTCAGCACCGAGACCGGCCGCCGCTGGCCGGGGATCTCGGGGCTTGCGGTTGCCAGCGTCGTGGGCGCGATCGGTCTGGCGGCGCCGGCGATCTTGCAGGCGGGGTCCAGGCTGCTGGATCCGAAGTTGTTGATCATCGGCGTGATGGTCGCCCTGATGAGCTCGGTGATCCCCTACAGCCTGGAGCTGAATGCGCTGCGCCGGATTCCCCGCGGAGTCTTCGGCGTCCTGATGAGCCTGGAGCCGGCGGCCGCCGCACTGGCCGGGATGGTGGTGATCGGCGAATTCCTCGAGCCGACGCAGTGGATCGCGATCGGCTGCATCATCCTGGCCAGTGTCGGCACGACCAGCCTGCTGCGCCGACCGCGGAGCACCTGACGCCGCAGCTGTGCGGCTACTTGCGGATGATCTTCGTGATCGCGATCGCCGGCTCCAGGCTTTGGCCCTGGTGCGGAGCATCGTGGATGGCATGGACGACCTCCATGCCGGCGGTGACGTACCCGAAGGCAGCGAAGCCCTGCCCGTCCGGATTCCGCAATCCACCGAAGTCGAGGGCCGGCTGGTCGCCGACACAGATGAAGAACTGTTCCTTGGCCGAGTCCGCCGCCCCGCGGGCCATCGAGATCGCTCCGTCGATGTGCTTGACGCCCGTGTCTCGCGTGCGTTCCAGAGTGATCGGCTCCGGCGGCTCGGAGAGCCTCTCCGGATCGGCGCCACCCTGGATCACCTCGATGGGGACATTGGGATCGGACGTCTTGCCGCCACGGTCGAACTGGTTCTCCATGGTCACGGTGCGATGCATCCGCCCACCGTCGTAAAGACCTTTGTCGATGTGGGACAAGAAATTGGTGGCCGTGATCGGCGCTGCACCGGCGTCGAGCGTGACTTCGATGCTGCCGAGCGTTGTCTCGATCACAACAGGCACGAGGTCGGAAGGGTTGGACATGGAGATCCTTTCTAGTTGCCTGAACTGGCAGTGAGGTTTCCTTCATCCCGGGACTTCCGGGCAGACTCCCACTCCGGGTTGATCCTGGGGACGGCGGAGAGCAGGGTCCTGGTGTATTCATGCTGTGGATTGTCGAAGATCGCGTCGCGTGGTCCCTGTTCGACCAACCGGCCGGCGCTCATCACGGCGACCTTGTGGGCGATCTGGCGGACGACCGCGAGGTCGTGAGCAACGAAGATGTAGCTGAAGTCGTGCTCTCGTTGGAGATCGCGCAGCAGGTCCAGAACCTGGGCCTGGACGGACACATCCAGCGCGGAGACGGCCTCATCGCAGATCACCAGCTTCGGCTCGACTGCCAGCGCTCGGGCGATCCCGATGCGCTGGGCCTGACCGCCGGAGAACTGCATGGGGTGGCGGGCGGAGTGATCGGGGTTGAGACCGACGCGGTCCATCGCCTCTTTCACCGCTTTGCGGTAGCCGCCGCTGACCTTGCGGCCCTGGTATCGGAGCGGGGCGGAGATGATCTGTTCGACGGTATGCCGCGGATTGAGCGAGGAGTACGGGTCCTGGAAGACCACCTGGACGTTACCTCGGAAGTGTCGCAGGGCAGCACCTGTGCGGGTGGTCACATCCTCGCCCTGGAATTCGATCGAACCGGATGTCGGGTCGATCAGGCGCGCGACCATCCGGGCGGTCGTCGACTTCCCGGAGCCGGACTCTCCGACGACGCCGAGGGTCTCCCGCTGGCTGAGATCGAAGCCGACATCGTCAACGGCCCGGAACTGTTTGCGCGCCGATTGCTTGAACTCCTTGACCAGATTTTGGACCCGGAGCAGTGGTGTGTGGTCATCGAAGCTCATCGCGTGCCTCGCAGGGGTTCGGGAAGGTCGACGATGTCGTCCAGGCGTGGCGTCGCCGCCAGCAACGCGCGGGTGTAGTCGCTTTCAGGCCAGGAGAAGATCGCTTCCGCTGTCCCTTGCTCGACCGTCTTCCCGCGTTGCATCACGACGATGGAGTCGGCGACGTCGCTGACCACGGCCAGATCATGGGTGATGAACAGCATTCCTGCTCCGGTGCTGTCCTGGAGGTCCGACATCAGGGTGAGGATCTGGGCCTGCACGGTGACGTCCAGAGCTGTCGTCGGCTCGTCGGCGATGATCAGATCGGGTTGGCATACCAGCGCCATGGCGATCATCACGCGTTGACGCATGCCGCCCGAGAACTGGTGCGGATAGTGGTCGACGCGGCGCTCGGCGTCGGGAATACGGACCTGTCTCATCGCCTCGACCGCGACGCCGCGTGCCTGTCGCCGGCTTCCACCACGGTGAGTCCGGTAGGCCTCGGCGATCTGGAAGCCGACGGTGAAATACGGATTCAACGACGACAGTGGATCCTGGAAGATCATCGCGATCCGATCGCCGCGCAGCCGTCGCATGGCACTGTCGGGATTGCCGAGCAGTTGCTCGCCCCAGTACGAGACCGAGCCTTCGACTGCAGCACCTTCGGGGAGCAGTCCCATGATCGCGAGCGAGGTCATCGACTTGCCGGATCCGGACTCGCCGACCAGCCCGATCGTCTTGCCCTTCTCGATCGTGAAGTTGATGTCATCGATCACCCTGGATCCGAGTGCAGGGAAGGTCACCGTCAGTCCCTCGACGGAAAGCATCGCACCGATCCGGCCATCGGGCTCGGGTGCCGTGGTGAGCTTCATCGGCTCGCCACCCGGACCCGTGGGTCGAGGACCGAGTAGGCCAGGTCGACCAGGAGATTGGCGATGATCACCGCAAAGGCCGCGACGAGGGTTACACCCATGATCACCGGTTGGTCATTGGACTGGATCGCGTCGTAGGCGAGCTTGCCGACCCCGCTCAGCCCGAACACTGTCTCGGTGATGAGCGCGCCACCGAGGAGGGTAGCGAACTCCACGCCGAACAGGCTCACGACCGGTGTCAGGGAGGGCCGCAGAGCGTGCCGGAACAGGATCGGTGCCGGTGCCAGGCCCTTCGCCCGGGCAGTCCGCATGAAGTTCTCTCCCATCGTGTCCAACATGTTCGCCCGGATCAGCCGGGCGTAGGTCGCGGCGTACATCAGAGCCAGCACGATCCACGGCATCAGATACGCCTTGAACCAACCCGAGGGATTCTCACTGAACGGCACGAGCGTCGGGAAGGGCAACAGCTTCAGCTTGACAACCAGGAGGTACTGCAGGACCAATGCGACGAAGTAGTTGGGCAATGAGATGCCGCCGAGCGAGACCATCATCGCGCCGCGATCCCACCAGGTGCCCTTCTTGACCGCTGAGATCATGCCGCCGGAGATCCCGACCAGAAGCCAGAGCACCGCCGCGCCGGCAGCCAATGAGATGGTTACCGGAAGCCTGGAGATGATCGTGGTCAGTACGTTCGTGCCGGACTGGAAGCTGAATCCGATACACGGTGCGGAGCACTGAACCGCTGTCGCACCGGCTCCGTACGCGCGGCCGGCAAAGATGCCGGCCAGGAACGCCCAGAACTGCTTGAGGAAGGGCTGATTGAGTCCGAGCTGCTCCCGGATCGCGTGGATCTGGTCAGGCGTGCAGGTTTGACCACAGATGTTGGCGGCCGGATCCGGGGTGAGCCAGAAGAACACCGCGAAGGTCAGGAAGATCACGGCCAGCAGGGTGATCACCGACGCCAGGAATCGCTTGCTGAGGTAAGGCAGGAGAGTCATGCCGTGGCTCCCGTCGCCCAGCGCTGCAGGTTGTCTCCGAGGATGGTGAAGGAGAAGACCGTGAGAAACAGGAACATGCCGGGGATCGCGAAGAACATCGGATCGGTCGAGTACCACGGGACCGCCAGTGCGATCATCTGGCCCCAGGACGGTGTCGGAGGGGTGACACCGACACCGAGAAAGGAGAGTCCGGCCTCGGTGGCGATGAATCCCGGCACAGCCAATGTGGCCATCACGATCACGGTGCCGGACAGATTCGGTAGGACTTCGGCGAAGACGATCTTCAGCCGATCGGCGCCGGACGCCCTGGCCGCCTCGACGAACTCACGGTTTGCCAGCGACATCGTCTGGCCCCTGATGATCCGGGCCGTCGCCGGCCACCGGAAGACGCTCAGCACGACGACAAGGAGCAGTGGACGGTTGCCCTGTGGAATCGCCGACAGTACGGCGATCATGAAGATCAGGGCCGGGAAGGCCATCAGGAAGTCCATGATCCGCGAGATGACCTGGTCGACCCGGCCACCGAAGAAGCCGGCGATCATCCCGAGCGAGACGCCGAGTGCAGTCGTGATCAGCATCGCCGAGATGGCGATCAGCATCGAGACCCGGGCGCCGAAGGCGATCCGGATGAAGATGTCACGCCCCTTCTGAGGCTCGACACCGAACCAATGTTGAGCGCTGATCCCGCCGAAGTGTCCGAGTGGGATGCCGCCGGCCGCGGCGTCCAGCGCGGTTTCGTTGAAGGAGTAGGGGTCATTGCCGGTGATCTTCGACAGCACCGGCGCGAAGATCGCCATCAGCGCGATCAAGATCAAGTACGCGACCGAGAGCGCTACGGACGGCTTGCGGAGGAAGGTCCGAAGTGCGCGCCCGCGGGCGCCGGCGGCCTCCGGAGAGTCCGCCAGGCCGCCCTCGAGCGTGCCGGAGAGTGAGACCGCCACGACGTCACTTCCCCGGATCGATCAGGCCGAGATCCTCGTAGCCGATGTAGCCGGTCGTGTTCTCGTGAGCGAACGCCCCACCCACATTCGATCCGACCATCTGCAACGGCGTCTCGCGCAGCAGCGGCACCAGCGGTGCGTCCTTCATGATCAGCTCGTTGGCCTCTCCGAAGGCCTTGTCCTGCGCCGATTCGTCGGTCAGCTTCTGCGCGGACTCCAGTGCCGCGTTGATCTTCGGATCGTTCAGCATCGAGTAGTTGGCGTTGCCGGTCGACGTGATCGTGTCACCGTCGAAGTGCTGACGGAGCAACGGAAGCCCGGAGTTCCAGCCGGTCGCGCACCATCCGGAGATGGTCATGTCGTGCTGCTGGCTCGGCGTCGCGATCACCTGGTAGAAGTTGGCCGCGTCGATCACGTTGAGCTTGACCTTGATACCTGCCTTGGCCAGTGAGGCCTGGACCGCCTCGGCCTGCGCCTGCCACTGAGGGATACCGCGCACGTCCATGGTCAGGGTGATGCCACCGTTGGGGTAGCCGGCCTCGGCCAGCAACTGCTTGGCCTTCGCCGGGTCACCGTTGTGTCCCGGGGTCGGATAGAGGTTGAAGTCGGTCCGTCCGGGTGTGTTCGGCAACTCCATGTCGTCCGCGACAGTGGCGAAGTCCGGGCCGCCAGTGGCGTTGACGACCGAGGTCTTGTCGACGGCGTAGTTGATCGCCTGCCGGACTTTGAGGTTGTTCAGCGGCTTCGCCGTCATCTTCAAGGAGAGGAACCAGGTGCAGGCGGCCAGGTCGTGGACGGTGCGGGCCTTCAGCTGTGGGTTCTGGTTGAGCTGCGGGATTACCGAAGGGAGGATCGGGTTGGTGCTGGAAGCAAGAGCGTCGACGTCCTTGCCCTGGCCGGCGAGCAGTCGCTGGTCGATGGTGTTCTGGTCGAGGTTCAACACGAATTCGAAGCTGTCGGGGTAGGCCGGACGGATCGGGTCGGTCTTGGCGTTCCAGTGCGGGTTGCGAACCATCACCAGCTTCTGGGAGTGGACGAAGCTCTTGATCTCGTACGGCCCGCTGGCGATCGGACTCTTGTCGATCTGTGTCGAGGTGCTCACTTTGCCGACGGGGAAGGGCGTCGTCGACGGCTGGGCGAGGATGTAGCCGAAGCCTGCGACGGGCTGGTTCAGGTCGAACTCGATCGTGGTGTCATTGATGATCTTGATCGAGTCGAGGCCCTTCGGGTCCTTGAAGTAGCCCTGGTACTTCGACGCACCCTTGAGGTACTGCTTCATGTAGTCGCTCGAGCCGGAGAACTGCGGATCCATCGCCCGCTCGATCCCGAACTTCACGTCCTGTGCGGTGATCGGGGTCCCGTCCTGGAAGGCGATGCCGCTCTTCAGGTGGTAGGTCCAGACCGTCGCACCCTTGCTCGAGGTGCCGGCGCTGGTCGCCAGGTCTCCCACCAGGGTCTGCTTCTGGGTCTTGTAGTCGTACTTGTAGCCCGTGAGCTGGCGGTAGATGAGGCTCATCATGTTGGTCACGTCGCCGCCGGTGCCCAGCGCCGGGTCGAGATGGGCGAAGTCGACGGCACTGAAGATCGTGACCGTGCCGCCCTTCTTCGGTGTGCCGGTGTAGAGCGCGTAGCCACCCTTGGCGCTCATGTATCCCTGGACACCGGAACCGGTCGAACCGGTGTCCCCGCCGCCTCCACAGGCGGCCAACAACAGTGCTGACGATGCCACGGAGGCAACGACGAGCTTGCGAAGACGGGTCATGATCTGGTCCTCATCTCGTACGAATCCCGACGGAAATAGCGCATAGGGGAGGCCGTGTCCGCGGCATAGAAAATCGCACGCGATGTGACATGTCACTCCAGTGCTGACGCTATCCGCCAAGCAATGACTTTGGTGTTTACTCCTTGTTACAGGCTTGTTTCTCATTGCAATGGATCGTGATCCTACACTAACGTGTGACACATCACACCCATTCTTAGGAGCTTTCATGTCGGAAGTCCTGGCGTTGGAGCACGCCACTCTCATCGATGGAACCGGAGCGGATCCGGTCACTGATGCGACCATCGTTATTGCGGATGGAAAGTTCACCGCGGCCGGTCCCGGAGATTCTGTCGAGGTGCCGGCCGACGCCCAGATTCGTGATGTCACCGGTGCCTACGTGATCCCCGGTCTGATGGATGCGAACATCCATCTGGTGTCGGCCCGGACGCCGGACACCCTGCTCGAGTACGAGGGCCGCTACGACGATCTGGCCTACGAAGCTGCCGAGCTCGCCCTGAAGTACGGGTTGACGACGGTCTTCGACACCTGGGGGCCGGCGGCTCCGCTGATCGCTGCCCGGGACGGGATCAACGCCGGCAAACGGACCGGTTCGCGATTCTTCTGCGCCGGCAACATCATCGGCCTCAACGGGCCGCTGTCCCAGGACTTCTTCAAGTCCGGTCTCACCTTCGAGCCCGCCACCGTGGACCGGATCAACCAGATCTGGGAGGTCGGCTGCGGATCCAACCTGATCCAGCTGACCATCGACGGTATCGGCGAGGCGGTCGCCAAGTACATCGACGACACCGGCGTGGACTTCATCAAGTACGCCGCCTCCGACCACCGCTCCGAGGGCTTCCTGCTCTTCTCCGAGCAGGCCCAGAAGCGGATCGTCGATGTCTGCCACGAGAAGGGACTGCTCGTGCAGGCACATACGACGTCGGTGGAGTCGCTGCGCATGGAGGTTGAAGCGGGCAACGACCTGCTTCAACACCCAGATCACACGGGGAAGACGCCGATCCCGGACAAGCTCATGGCCGAGATCGTCGAGAAGCAGCTGCCCTGTATGACCCTGATGGCGACCGAGCGCTACATGGAGTGGATGAACTCCACCAGGCCCGACCGTGCCAAGGGCAAGCAGATCTCCCAGCAGAACGACAAGACCTTCATCGAGCGGGGTGCGAGGGTGCTGTGCACCACCGACGCGTTCGCCTACGGGCAGCGGGTCAAGAACCACGCAGGCTTCCGGCCGGGGATCCTCGAGGACGTGGTGCCCGACATGCCGACCCAGATCGGCAGCGGCCACTTCCTGTGGATCAAGGCGGCGTGGGAGATGGGGCTAGCTCCGATGGAGGTGCTGCGCTCGTCCAGCGCCTACATCGCGCAGGCTTACGGCAAGGGCGATCTCTACGGCACTGTGACGCCGGGCAAGGCCGCTGATCTGGTCGTCCTGGACGCCGATCCGCTGGCGGCTCCGGAGAACTACCGCAAGATCCGCGACGTCATCAAGGACGGCGTCGTGATCGACCGGTCGGCGCTCGGCGTCAACCGGCTCCTGGCCGACGACCCGGGTGACTACGCCGCCTGATCCGGGCGCCGGCCACCAAGCCCGAAACAACATAACGGCTGCCGCCAGGCTGATGGCGGCAGCCGTTATTGCTGTGTCCGAATAGAGAAAAGATCAAGCTTGTCGTCCATTACGACTCAGGTTTCTGAAAAGCTTGGCTCGGTGGAATTTTACACGCGGTCAACCTTCGAATTCGGCGTCGCTAATTCCCGACCGCGCGAAATCGGACTTTCTCGTCGCGTGGTCTCCCGAGTAACTGTGTCCCGGCTGATCGGGTGCGTATTGATCGACTGTGCGGGCGGCCGAACAGCGCTCGTGGGTTGTCGTGGATTCGACAATGGGCGGCCCCTGGTTCTACCGGATCTCGATATCCGACAGCGGAGAGGAATTCCCGAACCGATGGGCAGTCAGGGAAATGGACTGCTCGAGCAGGAAGGGCAGCAGCTCCAGCCGCCCGGCCTCGGTGACCGCGTCGCCCCAGATGCCCAGCTCCGGCGAGCCTCCGGCAGCAGCGAGCGCAGCACGACCGTCGGCGCCGATCAGCCGTACGCGTCCGGTGACGCGGACCAACTGCTGCTGCCAGTCGTCATCGGACCGGACGCTGATCGGCACCTGCAGCTGCCGGAGCGCGGACGCGACGGTGTCGGGGAGTGCCGTACCGGCAGAGATGTCGATCTTGGCCCCGGACAGGAGACCGGCTGCGATCACCCGCAGCGCTTCCGGTAGGTCGGCAGCCTCGGCGATGCGGATCGTGCACGACGCCGGGCGATAGCGGAAGATGTTCCGCTCGACGCCCAGCCCGGACACGTCACGGGCGGCCCCGAATTCTGCTGTCCACGTCTGCGAATCGCTGTGCAGCGCCCGCTCGAACCACGCGCGGTCCGCGGGCCGGTCGCCCAGTGCCTCGCGCGCCGCAGCCACGAACGGCCTCAGACGCTCGTCCGTGACCAGCGGGTGCACGTCAGCGGCGACCGGAGCGACCGGAGCAGCATCGCCGTCCGCCCGCACCCACCTGCCCAATCGCACCAGGTAGTTGGGGCCGCCGGCCTTGGCGCCGGTCCCGACCGACGAGCGCTTCCAGCCCCCGAACGGCTGCCGGCGGATGATCGCGCCGGTGATGCCACGGTTGATGTAGAGATTGCCGGCCTGGACCCGGTCCAGCCAGGTCTGCACCTCCGCCTCGTCGAGTGAGTGCAGACCCGCGGTGAGCCCGTACGCGACGGCGTTCTGCAGTTCGATCGCCTCGTCCAGGCTGCCTGCGGTCATGATGCCCAGCACCGGTCCGAAGTATTCGGTCACATGGGTGGGCGAGCCGGGACGTACTCCGGCTCGGACACCGGGGGACCACAGCCGGCCGGAGTCGTCCCGTCGCTCGGGCTTGATCAGCCACTGCTCGCCCTCGTCCAGTCGGGTCAGCCCCTGCAGCAGTTTCCCCTCGGCGGGCGTGATCAACGGCCCCATCCGGTTTGCCGGATCATCCGGATAGCCGACCCGCATCGAGGTGACGGCGTCGAGAAGCTGATCATGGAATCGGCGGGAGTCGGCCACACTGCCGACGAGGATCGCCAGGCTGGCAGCAGAACACTTCTGTCCGGCGTGGCTGAAGGCGCTGTTCACGATGTCGGCGACCGCAAGATCGATGTCGGCGCTCGGGGTGACGATGATCGCGTTCTTGCCGCTGGTCTCGGCGACCAGGGGCAGGTCCGGACGGAAGCTGCGGAACAGCTCCGCGGTCTCGTACGACCCGGTCAGAATCACCCGATCGACCCGCGGATCGGTGATGAGGCTCTTGCCCAGCTCGCCCTCTTCGATGTCGGCCAGCGCGAGGACGTCGCGCGGAACGCCCGCATCCCACAGGGCCTGCGCGAGCAACGCGCCACACCGGCGGGACTGCGGTGCCGGCTTGAGTACCGCGGCCGATCCGGTGGCCAGCGCTGCTGCGGTGGTACCGAACGGGATCGCAACCGGGAAGTTCCAGGGCGGCGTCACCATGGTGATGCGGTCCGGGACGAAGCGTGCACCCGCCACAGCAGCCAGCTCCCTGCAGAGCTCGGCGTAGTAGTGCGCCATGTCGACTGCTTCACTGACCTCGGGGTCGGACTCGGAGATCGTCTTGCCGGTCTCGGAAGCCATCACCTCGATCAACTCGTCCCGCCGGGACTCGAGAATCTGCCCGGTCCTGGCCAACACCGCGGCGCGCTCGGCGGGCGGCAGTGCCGCCCATCCGGTCGCGCCGGACGCGAGCGTGCCGAGAAGATCATCGAGTTGGTCCTGGGTGGTGATCTTCGCCGCATTGATCAGGTCCTGGCCCTTGTCGGACTTCTTGATCTTCGCGATGGCGGTTGCGGCCCAGTCCCGGTTGGCCGGCAGCGACGGGTCGGTGTCCGGTGTGTTCGCGAAGCCGGCGGACGCCCCGGCGGAGATTGCTTCGCTCTCCCGCTCGCGGTTGCGGTCCTGAGTACGGTTGCGCGCAGGGATCGTAGTGTCGATCAACTCGAGGGAGTCGAGGAAGCGCCGGTACTCCCGCTCGAACAGGGACTTGTCGGAGTTGAGCTCGTAGACCGCCGACATGAAGTTCTCGCTCGATGCACCCTCCTCGAGCCGGCGGACGAGGTAGGCGATGGCGACGTCGAATTCACGCGGGTCGACCACGGGGGTGTAGAGCCGGAGACCACCGACCGTCCGGCGCACCGCCGCGGCCTGCGGCGTGGCCATCCCGAGCAGCATCTCGTACTCGATCGAATCCGTGACGCCCCGCTTGGTGGCGAGCAGCCAGGTGTAGGCGATGTCGAAGAGGTTGTGACCGGCGATGCCGATCCGGACGGCGTCCAGGCGGCCCGGATCCAGGGCAGCACCCATGATGCGCAGGTAGTTGGCATCCGTTTCGGCCTTGCTGCCGAAGGTGGCCAGGGGCCAACCGTGGAGCGCGGAGTCGACGCGTTCCATCGCCAGGTTCGCGCCCTTGACGACGCGGACCTTGATCGGCGCACCGCCTCGGCGGCGTCGTTCGGTCGCCCACTCCGTCAGCCGGTCGAGCGCGGGCAGGGCGTCGGGAAGGTAAGCCTGTAAGACGATCCCGGCTTGGTAGGTGTGCAAGGACGGCTGGTCGAGCAGTTTCTGGAAGACCGCGATGGTCAGGTCGAGATCGCGATACTCCTCCATGTCGAGATTGATGAAGGTCGCAGGATCGGACTGTGCAGCAGCCTCGTACACGGGCGTCAGCCGGGCGACGATCTGCTCGACGGTCTCGTCGAAGGACCACAGGGTGATCTGACTGACGACGCTGGACACCTTGATCGACACGTAGTCGACATCCTTGCGGGCAAGGAGTTTCCGGGTGCCTTCGAGCCGCCGATCGGCCTCGCGGTCGCCGAGCACGGCCTCACCGAGCAGGTTGAGATTGAGCCGTTCGCCACCCGAGCGGAGTTTGCCGATCGCCTTGCCGAGCTGGCTGGGCCGGGCATCGAGAATCAGGTGGCCGACCATCCGGCGCAGCGCCCGGCGGGCGATCGGAACGACCACACCGGGCAGCAGCGGTCCGACGAGGCCGCCGATTGTGATTCCGAGCCGCATCCAGACAGGCAGGAACCGGGGCGCGATCCCCGACAGGCTGCGCAGCCCGTGCGCCGCGACGCCTGGATCCTCGGGCCGTACCACGCTGTCGACGAAGCGCACCGTGAAGTCGAGGCCGTTCTCCTCCCTGAGGACCCCGGCCAGGCGCTTGGCGACCGCATCCGGCGGATATTGCTCGGCAGCGGCGACCCACTCGCCGGCGAGCGCACGAACCTCCTCCGCATCCACTTCGGTCGAGGTCGGTGCAGGAATACCCATCCAATGCCTCTTTCAGCTCGTGGACGCAGCACAAGGGGTGCAGCACAAGGTCCGGGCCCGGCCGGCTCGGATGGACATCAGTATTGCTTCGGTTTGGCCGCATGGATAGCGCGGAAAAGCCCCGGTTACCAATCGGCGAAACCGAATGGTCTCAGTCGGTTCCGGCAGTCCTAGTCCCCGGCGTCCAGCTGTGCGATGGCTCTGCGAAGGGCCTCCCGGCAGGCGACCAGCGCAGGGGTGTTGACCGAGGTCTTGCGCGCGGTCGTGAACACCCGTCGCTCAGGGTTGTCCGCGAGATTGAGCTGGGTCACGCCTTCAGCCCTGCTGCCGAGGAAGAGACCGGGCAGGATGCCGCAGGCGAGACCGCTCTGGATCAGCAGCCGATGGGCGCCGAGATCATCGGTCTGGTAGCGAACGTCCGGCTCGAAGCCTGCGGCTCGGCACTGCTGGACCGCCCAGTCCCGGGCGGCGGTGCCGAGTGGTTCCATCACCCAGACGGCATCCCTGAGCTCCGCCAGCGAGGAGGCCGGCGAACCGGCGGGCACGGCGACCCGCATCGGGTCGTCGCACAGCGGCTCGTAGTCGAAGTCGGGCTGCAGGTGGCGGGTCCGACCCGGATACTGCTCGGCGACGACAAGATCGAACCGTCGGCCGGCGAGTTCGAACAGCGCCTGCTCGGGCGGCAGCTGGAACAATTCGACCCGTAACCGCGGATGATCTTGTTCGAGCACGGCCAGTGCCATCGGGATCACGGTGTGGATGGTGGACTGCAGCGCAGACAGCCGGATCGTCCCGGTCACCTGGGCGGACCCGTCGCGAAGCTCGTCCTGGATCTGGTCCTGAAGTGCCAGGAGCTCTGCGGCCCGGTCGGCCAGCTGCTCGCCCGCAGGCGTGAGCTGCAACCGCCTGCCGACCGGGACGAACAGCCGTATGCCGGCCTCCCGCTCGAGGATCGCCAGCTGCTGCGACACCGTCGACGGACTGTACGACAGCGCCTCGGCAACGGCGGCGACCGTTCCGCGCAGACGGAATTCGTGGAGCAGCAGCAGACGATGCAGGTTGAGCACGGTGATCGCTCCTTCGCCGGCTAGAAGACGAACCCGCTGGGGAAAGGATCGCTCGGGTCGAGCAGGAACTGGCTCAGGGCGCTGACCCAAGCTCGCCCGGTGATCGTGGGGACGACCGCCGGCCGCTCACCGACGGTGGTCTGGTTGATCAACCGGCCGATGAAGTGGCCGCCGATGAAGGACTCGTTGTCGAAGTCGGTGTCCAGCGGCAACTGACCACGGGCCCAGAGCTCGGCCATCCGTGCCGATGTGCCGGTGCCACACGGGGACCGGTCGAACCAGCCGGGATGGATCACCATCGCATGGCGCGAGTGCCGCGCGTTCGAGCCGGGCGCGATGAACTCGACGTGGTGGCAGTGATCAACACCTTCGATCTCGGGATGCTTCGGCGGATCGGTGCCGTTGATCGCGTCCATGATCGCCAGTCCGGCGCTGAGGATCTCGGTCTGCCGGCTGCGGTCGAAGGGCAGACCGACATCATCCAGGTCGACCATCGCGTAGTAGTTGCCGCCGAAGGCCAGCGAGTAGCCCACAGTGCCGTAGCCGGGCACATCGATCGTGGCGTCCAAGCGTTCGGCGAAGGCCGGGACGTTCTCGATCGTGACCGAGTCGGCATGCCCGTCGCTGACCGCCACTGTCGCGATCACCAGCCCGGCCGGAGTGTCCAACCGGATCGTGGTCGTCGGCTCGGTGACCTCGACCATGCCGGCCTCGACCAGCGCGGTCGCGACGCCGATCGTGCCGTGGCCGCACATCGGAAGACAGCCCGATACTTCGATGTAGACGACACCCCAGTCGGCGTCCGGTCGGGTGGAGGGCTGCAGGATCGCACCGCTCATCGCGCCGTGTCCCCGCGGTTCGTCCATCAGGAAGTGCCGCAGATGATCAAGGTGCTCGATGAAATACAGCCGGCGCTCATTGGCCGTCGTACCGGGAATGGTGCCGATGCCTCCGGTCACCACCCGGGTCGGCATCCCTTCGGTGTGGGTGTCGATCGTCTGGATGATCTTGGAAGAGCGCATGATCAGTTGGGCTTCAGGTCGGTCGGTGTGCGCTCGGACAGGACCTTGATCGCGTGCTCCATCTCGGAACGGATCTGGGCCTCGTGTTCGGCGGTCAACGGCCCGCGCGGCGGACGGCACGGTCCGCCGTAGCGGCCGACCATGTCCATCCCGAGCTTGATCGCCTGGACGAACTCGGTCCGGGAATCCCATCGGAAGACGGGCACCAGATGCCGGTAGAGCTCACGCGCCTCGTCGATCCGGCTGGCGCGTACGAGGTTGTAGAGCTCAACCGACTCGGACGGGAAAGCATTCGGGAAACCGGCGAACCAGCCGACCGCACCGTCGACGAGCAGCTCGAAGAGCAGGTCGTCGGCGCCGGCGATCACGTCGATGTCGCAGAGTTCGGAGATCTCGAACGGGCGGCGTACGTCTCCGGAGAATTCCTTGATCGCGACGACATTGTCGATGGTTGCGATCTCGGCGACCAGCTCCGGGGTCAGGTCGACCTTGGTGTCGATCGGGTTGTTGTAGATCATCACCGGGAGGCCGACCGACGCGACCTCGGCGAAGTGGTCGACAACCTGCGACGGTGTGGCCCGATACATCGTCGGCGGCAGGCACAACACGGCATCCGCGCCGTCCTCGCCGGCAAGTTCGGCCCAGTGCCTGGCCAGATGGGACCCCGGCGCGTGAACGCCGGCGATCACGATGCCGTGGCCGGACGCCGCGGCGACGGCGGTCTTCACGACCTGCCGGCGCTCGTCATCGGTCAGCGACGAGTATTCGCCCAGTGAACCGTTCGGTCCCACGCCGCGGCATCCGTTGGTGATCAACCAGTCGCAGTGCTCGGCATAGCGATCATGATCAACGGCGAGGCCGGCGGGCGCCGAGGCATCCTCGCGATACGGCAGGGCGGTCGCGACGACCACGCCTCCAAGATCAGGTTTGTTCATCGGTCCTCTTCCTGCGTGTCCATCTGCTCATGGGTTCCCACAACGCGGGCCTGGGCTGTCAGTTCCGAGAAGCGCACCGGCGAGGCGATCGGTCGCCTGTCGATGATCACTCCGTCCGATCGTTGATCGGCGCCACCGTCGGTGCTCGCCAAGTCCGTCATCAGTTCCTCGACGGTGCGGCCGCAGATCCGACCCTGGCACGGCCCGAGTCCTGCACGAGTCGTCAACTTCGCCGGCCGGAGTCCGGTCGTCCGGGTTGCGATCAGGGTGGAGCGAAGTGCTCCGTAGCTGGTTTCCTCACAGCGGCAGATCACCGTGTCGTCGGTCAGCCAGGATGTCCAGCCGGGCCCGATCCGGTGGGCGTCGCGAATGGCGCCGGTCAGTCGACGGAGCAGCCGGCGGCGGCGTACAGCCGGTCGCAGCTGAGTGTCAGTGATGGCCCCACCGGCGGCGACGTGACCGGCGATCCGACCCTCCGCCAGGGCAACGTCGGAGCCGCCGATCCCGGTCGGCTCTCCCGCGCAGAACACATTCGGCACGCTGGTGCGCTGTGCTGCGTCGACGGCGACGAACCGGTCCGCGCCGAGGGCACATCCCGCAGCGATCGCGAGTTCGAGTCGAGGGGTGAATCCGTGGCTGACGCAGACGGCATCCACGTCCAGGTATTCGGCTGTTCCGGGTACGGGTCTCCAGTCGCTGTCGATCCTGCTGACGGTGATACCGCGGACACTGTCGTTCCCGTGGGCACGGGTCACCGCGAGACCGGTGCGGTAAGGGATCCGGTGCCGGGCAAGGTAGGTGGCGTAGCCGGCCAGCTCAGGCGCTTTCGCCGCTAGCCATGGACTCTGCGGCAGCCAGCCGGACACGACCTGGCGGCGACTGCTCGCCTCGAGTACTCCGATCACCCGGGCGCCCACGGCCGCCAGTGATGCCGCCACCGGGAGCAGGAAGGGTCCGGCACCGGCGACAACGACCCGTTGACCGACCGCGATGCCTTCCGCCTTCGCCATCGCCTGGGCGGCGCCGCCGGTGACGACCCCGGGCAGATCCCAGCCGGGGAACGGCAGGGTCCGATCATGAGCGCCGGTTGCGATGATCAACGCGTGTCCGCGAACGGTGATCATCTCCCTAGATGGACCGTCGGCCGAGCCCACGGCGGCCTGCACCCCGAACGCGGCATCCCCCTGGCCATGATCGTGATCGATGGCCCACGCCTGTGCTGACGTGATCACGGTTGCGGACGGGTCGGAGCCAACCCGGTCGGCCATTGCGACGAAGGCGTTCCAGTTGTGCTGAAGGCTGGTGTCGGTTGCTGATCTATCGGTCGGATGTCGCCAGAACTGGCCGCCCAGCCGGGGTGCGGATTCCAGCAGGACCACTGCGGCGCCGCGGTCAAGAGCTGCGTCGGCGGCTGCCAGCCCGGCCGGTCCGCCCCCGATCACCACGACTGTCTGCCTCATCGGGACTTCTCCGTACGCCGCAAGGGGAGCGTCTCGTCCTGGGTCTCGACCACATCGCCTTCGGTCGCCGGGCGCTGGCAGGCACGGATGTCACGGACGCCGTTGACGGTCACCAGGCAGTCGAAACAGACGCCGATGCCACAGAACAGCCCCCTCGGTAGCCGCCCTGCAGCGGTGGTCCGCCAGCTCCGGCGGCCGGACGCGAGGAGTGCCCCGGCGATGGATTGGCCGCGGCGGGCGGTCAGTCGCTCGCCGTTGAAGATCAACTGCAGTTCGTCGGTCACGCGGGCACCTCCACCGTGTCCGGGCGGGGGAGCCGGGCGGGGGCGTACGGCCGGGGATCGACAGGTGACGTACTGCCCGTGATCAAGCTCGTGATCAGATCGCCGGTTCCCAGCGACAGGCTGATCCCGGCACCCTCGTGGCCGGTGGCGTGCCACAGCCCCGAGACGAGTGGATCGGGACCGATCACCGGAAGATGATCGGGCATGAAGGGGCGCAGTCCGCCGTAGACCCGCATCACCGATGCGTCGGCCAGGAACGGGAAGATCGTGATGGCCTTCCGCGCGATCTCCCGTACCGCGTGCAGGTCGAGTGATTGGTCGAAGCCCGACTGTCGTCGCGACGACCCGACCAGGACCGTTCCGGCTGCCGTGGATTCGATCACACTCGAGGTCTGCAAGCCATGATCATCGGAGACGACGGCACCGACGTAGTCGGCGTCGTACACCTTGTGGAAGATCTTGTGCGGCATCCGCGTGGTGACCAGCAGGACACCGCGTCGCGGACGCACCGGAAGCCAGCTGCCGAGGGTCTCGGCGACCTGCGCCGACCAGGGGCCACAGGCGATGATCACCTGGGAGGCGGGATACTCGTCCCGGTCGGTCCGGACGCCGGTGATCGTAGGGCCCGGTCCGCGCAGTGCGCCGACGACCTGCTCGCCGAAGATCGTCGCGGCGCCCAGGGTGCGGGCAGCGGCCAGAAGCGCCTCGGTCGCGATCACCGGCTGCACCTGCGCGTCCTGGGGATAGTGCACAGCAGCGGTGACCTCGGGATTGAGGTGTGGTTCCAGGGCCAGTGCGCCGTCATGATCAAGTTCGATCGCGGTCACCCCTGCCGGCCGCTGGGTGCCGGCGAAGGCCAGCAGTGACTCGGCACCCGCCTCGGTGGTCGCGACCACCACACCGCCTTTGAGCTCGTATTCGAGCTCCGGGAAGCCGGTCGGCAGGTACTCGGCAAGCTCCTGCTCGATCCGGTCCCAGCGGGTGAGTGAGTACTGTGCGAGCACCAGTTCTGCGCCCGGGCCGCGGTCGGACACCAGGATGTTGCCTTCTCCCTGTCCGCTGGTGCCGGACGCAGCTGCCTTGGCCTCTATCACCGTCACGACGAAACCGGCGCGGCTCAGGGCGTAGGCGCAAGCAGCACCGACGATCCCGGCACCGACGACGATCACGTCCGATGGCCGGGGCATCAGCGGGCTCGGATTAGTAATATGTCACACATTGTCGAGAACCCTAGCCTTCGTCCGCACCGGACCACCACCCGGTCACGTGACCGATGTGACGGTGCATGAGTCTGCGTACCCCGTCGGCATCATGAGCCTCGAGCAGGTCGACGATCTCGTGGTGCTCGTGCGCCGAAGCTTCCAGCCGGTCGGTGTGGAGCAGGCTCTTGAGTCCGCCCAGCCGGGTGCGCTCCCGGAGGTCGGCCACGATCTCCACCAGGTAAGGATTGTCGAGGTAGCCCAGCAACAGCAGATGGAACGTCCGGTCGGCCTCGAGATAGGCGGCCAGGTCCTCGTTCACCGCCCCGGCGACAATCTGGGCGGCATGTACCCGTGCGGCGGCTGCCATCTGGATCGTGAACTGCGGGGCCAGGAGTGCCAGCGCGGCCGGCTCGAGCAGTTGCCGGACTCCTGCGAGGCGCTCCAGTGACCCGGAGTCGATCTCGGTGACACGGAATCCCTTGTTGCGTACTGCCGTCACCAAGCCGCGCTTCTCCAGATTGAGCATCGCCTCGCGGACGGGTGTCGCCGACACGTCGAAACGGGCTGCCAGTGCGGGCGCGGAGAAGAGCTCACCGGGTGCCATCTCACCGGAGATGATGGCCGCGCCGATCGCCTTCTCCACGCGTTCGCGCAGACTGCTGGACTTCACCAGTCGAGTGATCCCTGACTCAGCGGCCATTCTCGTTGTCCCATCGATCCTGCCGTTCCCGGCACCGAATTTCCGCCTGGCAGCTCTACGGCGGCATCCCAGGGTAATGGCCTGTTGGCTGCGTCTCAGGATATCGGCGGCGTAGTGCTAACGCCTGCCGAAGACGACAAGATCGACGTCGCCCTGCTCAGGGACGGACGGGCCCGATCCACCCCCGGCCGGGCCGGCGAGCTGTGGCGGCCGGGATGGGCTTGTGGGAGTATGCAATATCACATGTCACTCAGCTCGGGTCGTGTGAACCACGCCCGGATCAGAAGGGATGCCTGTGGGGACCCCCGATACGTCGTATCAGATCTTTGCCCGGATTGCCGCCGACGAGTGGGCCTGGCGGCGACTCGAGTTTCCCGAGCGGCTGCTCGACGAGCCGCTCGTGCCACGGCTTCGCGATGTCAGTCTCGAGGCCGAGGAGCGGAGGGCCGAACGCTGGCGGCAGGTCGATGATCAACTCCAGGCGATCGACCGATCGACCCTCGACGCGGGGCAGGCCCAGGACTTCGACGTTTACCAGTACCAGATCAAGACGCTGATCGGACGCCAGAACTTTCGGATGTTCGAGCGTCCCGCCAATGCCGACTCCGGCTTCTGGATGGACCTGACCAGTCAGTCACGACGCCATCTCGGCACAGCCGACCAGGCACGGGACTACCGGGAGTGGCTGGGCGACATCCCGCGGTTCATCGACCAGAACATCGCGAACATGCGGGCCGGCATCGATCGCGGCTTCGCCCCCGCGCAGGTGTCCATGATCGGCAGAGAGGCGACCATCCGGTCGGTCGCGGAGGATGCCGCGCCCGAGCAGACAGCGTTCTTTCAGCCACTGACCACGCTGCCGGCCACCGTGACCGACCATGATCGATTGATCGCCGACGCGCGGGCCGTGATCGCCGACCAGGTGCTGCCGGCGTACCGGAAGCTGCTGGATTTCTTCACCTGTGAGTATTTCCCGGCCCTACCGACCGACATCGCAGCCGTCAAGGGGCCGGGTGGCGAGGAGTTCTACGCCTGCCAACTGCGTGAATACGCCACGACGCACCTGACCGCGGAGCAGATCCACCAGATCGGACTTGAACAGGTGGCGTCGCTGCGGGCGGAGATGGCCGACGTGGCCGCGACGGTCGGGTTTGCCGACGCCGACGCGATGCTCGCCTTCATGCGGACCGACCCGAAGTTCTATGCCACAACGCCGACCCAACTGCTGCAGTTCGCTGCCTGGCAGGCGAAGAAGTTCGACGCGATCGCGCATCACTACTTCGGCCGGCTGCCGCGGATGCGCTTCGGGATCGAGGAGCCGGATCCTGATCTTGCTCCCTTCTACACCTTCGGGCGTGGAGGGCCGCATCGCTACGTCCTCAACACCTACAACCTCACCGCCCGGCCGCTCTACTCGATCCCGGCGTTGACACTGCACGAGGCCGCTCCCGGGCACGCGTTCCAGATGCCGTTCGCACTCGAGCAGACCCAGCACCCGGCGTACCGGCAGAAGGTCTACATCTCCGCCTACGGGGAGGGATGGGGGCTCTACTGTGAACGACTCGGCGTCGAGATGGGGATGTATGAGACACCGTTCGAGCTGATGGGCATGCTCAGTTACCAGATGTGGCGGGCCGTACGGCTGGTGATCGACCCCGGCATGCATGCCCTGGGTTGGACCCGGAAGCAGGCCCAGGACTTCCTCCGGGACAACACGGCGATCGGTGATCATGAAATCGTCACCGAGGTCGACCGCTACATCGCCTGGCCCGGGCAGGCGACGGCGTACTACCTCGGGATGCTCAAGATCACCGAAGCCCGCCGTCGCGCCGAGCAATCGCTCGGGACTCGGTTCGACATCCGGAGTTTTCATGATCAGATTCTGTCTCTGGGCAGCGTCCCGCTGCCGGTGATCGACACCGCGATCGACAGTTTCATCGCCGGCGGAGGCGCATCGCCATTCGCGGACAGCCTTCAGGAAGGGCAGATTGATGTCGCAGACCTCTGACGAACACGCAGCAACGGACCGCACGGTCGGAGACGGGCCCTACTCGCGCCTGATCCTGCGGAATGTGACCATCGTTGATGGCACCCTTGCCCCGCCGCAGGGGCCGGTCGACATTGTCGTCGAGGGCAACCGGATCCAGGCGCTGTATCTGGTCAACAGTCCGATGGCGAGGATGCAGGCACGTACGCGCCCGGAAGCAGGGCCGGACGGGCGGGAGATCGATCTGACCGGACACTGGGTGTTGCCCGGCCTCTTCGACTGTCACGGCCACATCGCTTCGGCCAACAAGGCGCCATCGGTGCAATATCCGTACGATCTCTGGCTTGCCCACGGTGTCACCAGTGTCAGGGACCCGGGCTGCTTCCGCAACGGCCTCGACTTCACCCGGCGCGAGGCCGATCGCAGCGCGGACAACAGCATCGCGGCACCGCGGATCGCACCGTATGTCGGCTTCGGCGAGGGGCGTGACGAGCCGTTCCGAGAGCCGGATGAGGCCAGAGCCTGGGTGGCTTCGGCCGCCGAGCGTGGTGCAGACGGGATCAAGTTCTTCGGGTACGAGCCGGTGATCTTCAAGGCCGCGATCGAGGAGGCGAACAAGCTCGGGCTCGGCACGGCCTGTCACCACGCACCGATCACCCTGGGCGGGGCGAATGCCCTCACGACATCGCGCTGGGGACTGACCAGTATCGAGCACTGGTACGGGATCCCGGAGGCGATGTTCTCCGGGCAGCGGGTGCAGAACTATCCGGTCGACTACAACTACGAGGACGAGCAGCAGCGCTTCTACCAGTCCGGTCAGGTCTGGCAGCAGGCCGCCGAGCCCGGTTCGGCACCGTGGAACCAGTTGATCGACGATCTCCTCGAGGCGGGCGCGACACTCTGCCCGACCTTCGAGGTGTACGCCACCTGCCGGGATGTCGAGAAGGCACGCACATCGGCCTGGCACTCCGACTACACCGCGCCCCAGATGTGGGACTTCTGGAGACCGAATCCACACAACCACGGTTCGGTCTTCTACGACTGGACGACCGAGATGGAGGTCGCCTGGCGGCACAACTTCGAACGCTGGATGGCGTTCGTGAGCGACTACTACCACCGCGGCGGTCGCGTCGTCACCGGCACCGACCCGGGGAACGCGTACAAGCTCTGGGGTTTCGGCAGTGTGGAGGAGTTGGAGCTCTTCCGTGAAGCCGGTTTGCATCCGCTCGAGGTGATCAACGCGGCGACTCTGCAGTCGGCTGAGCTGCTCGGTGTCGGCGCTGACCTCGGCAGCATCACGCCCGGCAAGATCGCCGACCTCGTCGTGGTCGGGGAGAATCCGCTGGCCAACCTCAAGGTGCTGTACGCCAACGGCCGCGTGCGACTCCGTGAGGGCGGTGAACTCGACCGCTCTGGCGGCGTCCGCTACACGATCAAGGATGGGATCGTCTACGACGCACCGCAACTGCTGGCCCGCGTCGCCGACCAGGTCGCCGAAGCCCGGGCCAAGGCCGGACAGACCGCGCTCGAGCCGCTCGGCTGAATGCCGGGGCGGTGGCCGCGGATGGGTTCAGTGGCCGACGACGTCGGAATCGGGCACGCCTACGCCGCCCTGGTCCAAGGCACTGATCGATGCCAGCTCGTCAAGTGTCAGATCGAAGTCGAAGATCGAGGTGTTCTCCCGGATCCGTTGTGGAGAAGCAGACTTCGGCACCGTGACATAGCCGAGCTGCGTCTGCCAGCGCAGCACGATCTGGGCGGGCGTGCGCTGGTAGCGCTCGGCCAGGCCGGTGATCACCGACTCCGCGAGGATCTCCCGCGGGCTGAGCGGGCTCCAGCACTCGGTGACGATCCGGTGCTCCGCATGGTAGGCGACGGCGTCGGCGCGGGTCTTGTAGGGATTCAGGTTGATCTGGTTGAGATCCGGGACGACACCGGTCTCGTCGATGATCCGGTTCAGATGGGCGGGCTTGAAATTCGAGGTGCCGATGGCGCGCACCGAGCCGTCCTCGAGGAGCTTGGCCAGGCCCTTCCAGGCCTCGACATACTGGTCCTGGCCGGGATTGGGCCAGTGAATCAACAGTAGGTCGATCGAGTCGACGCCGAGTCGCTCACAGCTGTTGCGCCAGGCCTGCCGGGCACCGTCGATGCTGTGCCAGGCCTTGTTGAATTTCGTCGTCACGAACACCTCGTCGCGACTGACGCCGGAGTCGCGCAGGCCCTGGCCGACACCGGATTCGTTGTGGTAGTTCTCCGCGGTGTCGATCAGCCGGTAGCCGATCTCGAGCGCCGATCGCACCGCCGCTGCGGTGTCGGTGTCGTTCATCGGCGACGTCCCGAGGCCGAGGGTCGGGATGTGGGCGCCGTGCAGCAAGCCGATCGTGGGTGCGGTAACGGTCATGTCGTCCACCCTACGGACCCGCTCCGCACCGCAACAGCGGGGGAGCCCGGCGACCACCCGAGCAACCTGTTCAGTCCGGGAGCGCGTACCGATCAGGTCCGACGGCCACCACCAGCCGGTCGGTGATCAACGACGCCAGTGCCCGTTCGCGTTGGGCCCGGTCCGGCCAGGCCGTGTCCAGCTCCTCTGCCGGCACCGCATCGTCGGAGGACCTCAGCACGGCGAGCAACGCACCGCGGCACTGCCGGTCGGTGCCCTGGTAGCGCTGACCGACTCGCGCGGGACCCTCGTGGGCGGGCCGCCCGGCTCGATGCCAGGCACAGTCGGTGCGCACCGGGCACTGATCGCACTGTGGGCCGCGGGCTGTACAGATCAATGCGCCGAGCTCCATCGACGCCACCGCCCAGCGCGCTGCCCGGGCAGGCTCTGTCGGCAGGAACTGCTCCGCGAGCAGCCGCTCGGCGGCAGTCGGTGCGGTCGCCGGAAACTCAATGCCGGTGGCGATCCGCGCCTGCACCCGCCGCACATTCGTGTCCAGTACGACGTGCCGGCGGCCGAAGGCGAAGCTTGCGATCGCCGCCGCCGTGTACGAGCCGACACCTGGCAGCGCAAGCAACGCCTGATAGTCGTCAGGGACCTGACCGTCATGATCATCTCGGATCGCCGTCGCAGCCTGGTGCAGCCGTAGCGCCCTGCGCGGGTAGCCGAGCCGGCCCCAGGCGCGTACGGCCTCACCGCTCGGCGCATCGGCCAGCGCTGCAGGGGTCGGCCAGCGCTGCACCCAGTCCTGCCAGGGCTGCAGCACCCGAGCGACCGGCGTCTGCTGCAACATGAATTCGCTGACCATGATCGCCCACGGCCCGGCGTCCGGACGGCGCCACGGCAGGTCGCGGGCGGCATGGGCGTACCAGCGCAGCGTCCTGCTCACCACCGGCGCGTAATCCACGGGGCCACCGTAATCGGTCGTCTCGGGTCCCGAGGTGGCCGGTCGACGGCGTGGCACAGCGACTCGGCCGACGGGAGTGCCTAAGGTCGCGCTATGGCTGGGGTGATGCATCCAGTGGGTCCGGAGTCGCCGGAGACCTACTGGCGTCGCCGTGCCCTGGTCGTCGGCGTCTTCCTGGTGCTGTTGATCATCCTCCTGGTGGTGCTCTTCAACCTGGGTGGCAGCCCGGGTCAGGCGGCGCCCACCGGATCGCAGTCGGTCATCCCGGCCGACGCCCCGACCTCGGCGTCGGACCGCCCGACTCCGTCACCCACCGCGTCATCACCTGCTGCCTCCACGCCGAGTCCGACGCCGAGTCCGACGTCACGGCATCCAACGGCAACGCCCACCAGCAGCTCTTCGGGCAAGTCATCCAGCACCCCATCGAGCAAGCCGTCCACGCATCCCAGCAAGACGCCGGTAGCGGTCACCGCTTGCACCTCGTCGGACCTGAAGGCGACCCTGACCAGCAAGGCCCACCACGTCGGCATCGGCGACAAGGTCGGCTTCGACGTCTCCTATGTCAACAAATCCGATCAGTCGTGCAAGATCACCATCGGCGCCGCCAGCTTCGAGCTGAAGATCACTTCTGGCACCGACCGGATCTGGTCGACCGCCGATTGCGCCAAACTCGTACCCAGCAAGAAGACCGCGCTCAAACCGGGCCACGGCGTCGGCTGGACGATCACCTGGAACGGCAAGCGATCACTGGCCGGAGCGACCTGCAAGAACCGGCCCGAGACCCCCGGCGCGGGCTATTACCACGCGACTGCCGACCTGGACGGCGCCCAGGCCCCCGACTATGTGCTGGTCCTGAAGTAGCCCACGCCACGGGCAACCGACGGATTCAGCCCAGCCGCTCGGTGTAGGCCGACTCCGCCAGCCTGGTCAGTCCCTCCCGGATCAGCCGGGCGCGACTCTCGCCGACGCCCTCGACCTCCTGGAGTTCGACCGTCGTGGCGCCGAAGATTCCTTGCAGGTTTCCGAAATGCTCGACCAGGCGCATGCCGTAGGCCGCCGGCAGTCGGTTGATCTGGGCGAGCTGCCGGTATCCGCGGGCACCGATCCGGTTGTCCAGATGGGCGGTGAAGCCGAGTGCGCGGGCCACCTCGCCGGGCTCCAGCAACCGGCTGGTGGTCAGGGTGCCCAATGCGGCGAAGTCGAGACCGACACCGTCGGCCGGCGAGTAGTCCATCGCCAACAGCTCGGTCAGCTCGTCCAGTCCTGCCCCGAGCTCGGACAGCTGCAGGGCCAGCAGCCTGCCGTCGGTGCCGAGCTCCAGGACGTACGCCTCGATCTCGCTCTGCAGCCGCCTGATCATCTCCAGGCGCTGCGCGACCACGGCCAGGTCCTTGATCGTCACCTGATCCTCGACCTCGAGCACCGATAACCGGCCGGTGACCTGCCAGAGCCGTTCCCGGTAGCGCTCCAATGTCTGCACGGCCTGGTTGGCGCGGCTGAGAACTTGCTCTGAGGTCTCCAGCGGGCGCCGCACCCCGTCGATGAAGATCGCGATCGTCGACATCGACGCCGACACCGTGGCCACGGGGACCCCGGTCTGCCGGGACACCCGGTCGGCGGTCCGGTGCCGAGTGCCGGTCTCCACGGTTTCCAGCTGCGGATCGGGCATCAGATGGACGCCGGCGCGGACGATCCGGGACAGATCGCTGGTGATCACGATCCCGCCGTCCATCTTGGCCAGCTCGCGCAGCGCGGTCGGCGTGTACGCCACATCCAGGACGAAGCCGCCGGTGCACAGTGCGATCACCTCCGGGGTGTCGCCGAGCACCACCAGGGCACCGGTACGGCCGCGCAGGATCCGCTCGAATCCGTCGCGCAGCGGAGTGCCGGGCGCCAGCCGGGCGAGATATTCGAGCTCTCGCGTACGCTGAGCTGGATCCGGTGCCACTGATTTACCTCGCTGCGCGCCGTCGGGCCGGTTGGGTGACCCGGGCCGGTTGGGTGATGGGTCCGGCGTCATCGTACGGGACGGTCCGCAGCACGCGGGCCGGACGGGCCGTCAGCCGGTCTCACTGCCGAATTGGCGCTCCAGCTCCTGCAGCACCTGGGCCAGCCTCTCCTTGTGCAGCAGCGGCGGGTCGGCGATCGTGTCCTCGGCCGCCTCAGGCTTGCGGTCGGTCGACCTGCTGCCGCCCGACGGCAGTAGATCCAGCACCGCGAGCGCCTGCCCGAGGGTGGTCACCCGGTGGACCGTCATCCCGTCACGGGTCTCCTGCCGCCCGACCCGGTCCTTGCTGGACTCGGTCGGCACGACCGCCTCGGTGAAGCCGAGTCGGGCTGCCTCGCTGAGCCGCCGCTCGGTGCCCGGCACCCGCCGCAACTCGCCCGCCAAGCCGATCTCGCCCAGGGCGATCAGCGATCGCGGCACTGCCTTGTTGATCGCCGCCGATGCGACCGCGACGGCGATCGCCAGGTCGGCACCGGGATCGCTGACCCGGGCTCCGCCGACCGTGGACGCGTACACATCCCGGCTGTAGAGCTTGATCCCTCCCCGCCGCTCGACCACGGCGAGCACCATCGCCAGCCGGCTGGACTCGATGCCGTGGGTGGTCCGTCGCGGTGACTGGAGATTGCTCGGAGCGACCAGGGCCTGCAACTCGGCCAGCAGCGGTCGACGCCCCTCCAGGGTGACCGTGACACAGGTGCCGGAGACCGGTTCGTCGTGCCGCGAGGTGAAGAGGCCTGACGGATCGGGGACCTCGATGATGCCGTTCTCCGCCATCTCGAAACAACCCACCTCGTCGGCGGGGCCGAAGCGGTTCTTGGTGGCCCGGACCATCCGGAATCCGGAGTGCTTGTCGCCCTCGAACGCAAGCACCACGTCGACCAGGTGCTCCAACAACCGCGGCCCGGCGATGTTGCCGTCCTTGGTGACGTGCCCGACGATCATCACCGCCATCCCGCGCCGCTTGGCGACCCGCACCAGTGCGCCGGTGACCTCACGCACCTGGGTCACCCCGCCCGGCGAACCATCGGCCTCGGCGGTGCCGACGGTCTGTACCGAGTCCAGCACCATCAGGGAAGGCTCGACCTCCTCGATGTGGCCGAGCACCGTGCCCAGATCGGTCTCGGCCGCCAGATACAGCTCCTCGGCCAGTGCGTCGGTGCGGCCGGCACGCAACCGGACCTGGGCAGCGGACTCCTCGCCGGAGACGTACAGGGTGCGCCGGCCGGCCTTGGCCCAGCGGGCCGCTACCTCCAGCAGCAGCGTGGACTTGCCGACGCCGGGCTCGCCGGCCAGCAGCACGACGGCCCCCGGCACGAGACCGTCGCCCAGCACCCGGTCCAGCTCGCCGACACCGGTCTTGGCGCGGGTGGCCGCCCGGGCGCTGACCTCGGCGATCGGGACCGCCTTCGACTCCGGCACATTGGACTGGACCTGGGTGAGTTTCGGTGCACCCTCCTCGACCACACTGCCCCAGGTCTGACACTCACCGCAGCGCCCGACCCAGCGAGCTGACGTCCAGCCGCACTCGGTGCAGACGAAGCCGGGGCGGTTCTTGGTCTTGGCCATGAGCAAACGCTAGACGCGGCCGCTGACAACGCCGGTCAGGTACGCCGTGTCGCTGTGGACAACGGTCGTCCGGACCGCGGGTCTCGCCCGAGGGCCCTACGACCCGGTTCCGGCCGAACATCCGGCGCCGAGACAGCAGCGCACCAGCCACGAGACCGGCCGTCGAGTCCCGCGCGGTCCACAGCGTTCCGATTCCGAGCGCCGTATCGCATCGCTCCCAGTACTGCCCAGCGCTCGCCCGGCAGCGACCGAGCGACCTTGCTACGGTTTCAGCGTCCCGGCGACCTGCAAGACCAGCTTGTTGGCCTCCGGTTCACCGACCGTGATCCTGATGCCGGCGTCCGGCTCGTCGGTGAACGGCCGTACGGCCAGTCCGGCGGCTTCGAATTCCGCTGCCCACGCGGCGGTCCGCTCGCCGGCCGGGATCCAGACGAAATTCGACTCGCTGTCCGGGATCGCGAGACCGAGATCGCGAAGCCCGGTGACGACCGCGGTACGTTCCTTGATCAACTCTTCGACGCGGGCAAGCAGGTCGGCATCGGCAGCCAGGGATGCCAGTGCGGCAGCCTGGGCCGGTGCCGAGACGCCGAAGGGGGTTGCGGCCGCCCGCACCGCCCCAGCGATCGCGGGATCGGCGATGCAGTAGCCGACGCGGAAACCTGCCAACCCGTACGCCTTGGAGAAGGTCCGCATCGTCACGACATTCGGCCGCCGAAGATCGTCGAACCTGGCGCGGTCAGGTGCGGTGGCGAATTCGAGGTAGGCCTCGTCGATGATGATCATGATGTCGTCGCGGACCTGGTCGATGAAGTCCGCGAGTTGATCATGAGGGACGATCGGCCCGGTCGGATTGTTCGGGGTGCAGACCAAGATCACCTTGGAGGCCGGCGTGATCGCGGCCAGCATCGCTTCAAGATCATGAGTGGCACCGGGACCCAGCGGCACCGGGACGCTGCGTGCTCCGGTCAGCTGAACCGCGATGGGGTAGGCCTCGAAGGACCGCCAGGCGTACAGCACCTCGTCGCCGTCGGTGATCACCGTCTGGAGCAGGTTGTAGAGCACCGCCACCGAACCCGTACTGAGGGCGATCTCATCGTCGCCGACCCCATGCTTGGCAGCAAGCGCCGCGGTGAGCTCTGCATTGGCCATGTCCGGATACCGGTTCATCCGCTGCACCGCGTGCTGTGCGGCCTCGATCACACCGGGCAACGGGGGATAGGGATTCTCGTTGCTGGACAGCTTGAACGAGGAACCGTCGGGGCCGACCGGAGCCGGCTTGCCCGGCTTGTACGGCGGCACCGACGCAACAGCGGGACGGATCGGGATCGGCATGCGCCCCACTATCTCAGACGCGATTCCAGACCTCCGGCGCGCATGTGCCGCGCGTCAGATCCGTACGCTGCCGTTGGGTGTGGAGAAGGTCGCCGACAGGATTCCCGGCTGCCCGTTGGGAGCGTTCCAGGTGATCTCGAAGTCGGTCAGCGCCTGGCCGGCCTGGCCGCCGAGCCAGTCGTCGACCCGGTCCGGGTCGCCGGCGATCTCCAGCCCGGTCAACGTGATCGTGGCGTCGGACTCGGTCTGTGAGGGATGGGATGTCCGATCGACCGACCACTTGATGAAGAACGGCAGCTGCGGATCGGCCTGCAGGCCCTTGATCCCGATCTGCTGCCAGCTCAACTCCTCACCGGTCGGCAGGTGTCGGCTGCCGGGGACCGCGGCCCGTCCCAACCGCGCTTCGATCGGAGCAAGATCATCGACGCGTACTGCCCAGCCGAGCCAGCCTCCGCCGGCCTGCGAGCGGGCCCGGACGGCCTGGCCGAACGGCACCTTGTCGGCCGCCGGATGATCAAGAACCTCCACCACCTCGAGGTAGGTGCCGCCGGACATCGCGAGGGTCCGGTTCCGAGTGCCGAACCGAGGATGGAAGCCACCGTCGATGAATTCAGCGCCCAGCAACTGCCCGAGCCGGTCCGCGGTCTCGGCCAATCCCTGGGGGCCACAAGCAAAAGACAGGTGGTCGAATTTCATGAAGGTCATCGTGCACGATCGAACCGACAAACCTGCAACTGGGGCAGCCTCACCCTGACGGTTGACTGGTCAACTGCGATCTGGATGCTCGCAGATGTGGTCACTGTGACCAGGGTGGTCAGATCGCAGGCATGCCGGAGGCATCTGCAAGCTCAAACTTTTGAGGTTGCGACTGCGACCCGCCGGGTCTTGGTTGAGCGACCGCGCACCAGGAACAAAGTTTGGGTTCGCGTGCGGGGAGGGGCGAAGGATCAGGAGGCGGCCGGATCGGCCGGATGGCGCAGCAGCGATCCCTTGCGGCTCTCGAATTCCTCGCACAGCCCGACCAACTGCTGATAGCCGGCCTCTCCCATCAGCGCAACCAGTTCGGACCGGTTGCTGAGGTAGACGGGCTGGCGACCCTGATGGGCATCGGTGTTGGCGGTGCAGTACCAGTCCAGGTCGTGGCCGCCCGGCCCCCAGCCGTCCCGGGAGTACTCGCCGATGCTGACCTCGGTGTATTCGGTGCCGTCGGTACGGGTCACCTCCCGGAACTGCCGGCGCAACGGCAGCTGCCAGCAGACATCGGGCTTGGTCTCGACAAAGCTACGGCCCTCCTGCTCGGCCAGATGGTGGAACGCACAGCCGTAGCCACCCTTGAATCCCGGCTTGTTCAAGAAGATGCACGCGCCGTCATAGACACGGGTCTTGCGGTCCGGCTCCTCGCCGGGGGTGACGGTCTCCTCGCCCTCCAGCTCGACCCAGCCGTTCTTGGTGCCTTCCTTGTAGTTCTGCCACAAGTCCGGCGTGAGACGCTTGACCGCCTTGCGGACGCGCTTCTCGTCGTTCTTGTCGGCGAAGTGCGCGCCCAGGGTGCAGCACCCGTCGTCCGGGCGGTCGGCGTAGATGCCGGGGCACCCGCGCCCGAAGATGCACTCCCAGCGCGAGGTCAACCAGGTGAGGTCGACCTTGAACACTTCGGTGTCGTCTTCCGGGTTGATGAATTCTGCGTAGGCCCGGGGAAAACCGATCATGACTTCCGGCACGACGCGCAGCCTACGCGCCTGGGTCGCGCAGGTGGCCGGACCGGGCCGACTCGCTGTGCATCGGGTATGCATTCGATGGTCATCCCCCTGCTAATCACCTCCGATAGCCCGGCCGGCACTACATTGGAGGGGTGAGCGACAATCTCGACCGCCGGACACCGAAGATCGCGCTGTCCACGTCGTCGGTCTATCCGGAGACGACGTCGAGCGCTTTCGAGCTGGCCGGCCGCCTCGGTTACGACGGCATCGAACTGATGGTCGGGATCGACCCGGTGTCGACCGATATCGACGCGGTGGAGAAACTGCGCGACTACCACGAGTTGCCGGTGGTTTCGGTGCATGCGCCGTGTTTGTTGATCAGCCAGCGGACCTGGGGCACCGACAACTGGGCCAAGCTCGAGCGGTCGGCCAAGGCGGCCCAGCAACTCGGCGCCGATGTCGTCGTCGTGCATCCGCCGTTTCGCTGGCAGCGCGACTACGCCCGGGACTTCGTGCCGAAACTGCGCGCGCTGACCGAGCGCAGCGGCGTCCGCTTCTGCCTGGAGAACATGTACCCGTGGCGGATGCCGGGCACCGAGCTGAAGGCGTACCTGCCGGCCTGGGACCCGACCAATCTCGAGTACGACGACCTCACCCTGGACTTCTCGCACGCCTCGACCGCAGGGCAGCAGTCGCTCGACCTGGCCAAGGCCTGGGGCGACCGGCTCGGGCACGTGCACCTGACCGATGGCACCGGGTCGATGAAGGACGAGCATCTGGTCCCCGGCCGCGGCGACCAGCACGCCGATCAAGCGCTGCAGTATCTGTCCGGTGCCGGATTCGCCGGCCACGTGGTCCTCGAGGTCAACTCCCGCCGCAGTGCCACCCGAGCCCAGCGGGAACTCGATCTCGCAGAGTCACTGGCTTTCGCCCGGACCCATCTGGAAGCCGGGGCTCAGCACCATGCGTACGAGGTGGATTCAGCGGGCGTGGCCAGCCACACCTGACCCTCCGGGTCGGCAGCCGTCAGGCCGGCAAGCCATTAGGGTTGCCGGGAATCGAATCCATCGAGGGCATTGACGCACCGGACGGAGGGCGGATGCTGCGGGAGACCCTGCTCGGCATGTCCCGGAGCGATGCTGTCCAGAAGATGATCACCGGCCTTCCGGCGACCGATCAGCTGGTCCGCGGCTTCGTCTGCGGCGAAGGTCCCGACGACGCGGTCCTGGCCGCCCGCCGGCTGGTCGGCCAGGGGCTGCGAGCCACGCTGACCGAGCTTTGCAGCCCGACGACTTCGGCCGAGCAGGCGGACCAGCGTACCCAGGCCTACGTCGACCTCCTTGATCGACTACGCCGGGAGAAGCTGGCCGGCAGTACCGAGGTGTCGATCACCCCGGACGCGATCGGGCGCGGGCAGGCCGGCCAGCTGCGTACGGTCGAGGCCCAGACCCTGGAGAACGCTCGGGTGATCTGCATCGCCGCCCGTACGGCTGCCGGCTTGGTCACCGTGGAGCCGGGGGACCACCGCAGCACCGAGGCGACGCTGGCGTTGGCAGCCAAGTTGCGCAAGGACTATCCCGACACCGGCGTCGTCGTGTCCTCGGCGCTGCGTCGCAGTGAGAGCGACTGTCGTGATCTTGCTGCGACGGGATGCCGGGTCACCCTGGTCAAGGGTGCCGACCCGGCGGGAGACCCAGCCGGCTACCCGCAGCGTTCCGAGATCGACAAGTCCTACGTACGCTGCCTGAAGATCTTGATCAACGGCACCGGTCGGCCGATGATCAGCACCGGTGACCGGCGGTTGATCAAGATCGCCGAGACGCTTGCGCTGCAGGCCGGCCGGGCGCCCGGTGATCTTGAATTCCAGTTCCCGTACGGGATCGGGCAGGCCGAGCAGCGACGGTTGCTGGCCGCCGGGCACACCGTCCGGGTCCGGTTGCCGTACGGCCCGGACCGGTACGGCTACCTGGTCGGGTTGCTGACCGAGCACCCGGTCAACCTGGCCGAACTGGCCCGCGGCATCGCCCGCCGCTGATCCCCGCCCCTGGTCCCCGCCCCTGGTCTCCGCCCTTGGTCCCCGCGCCTGGTCTCCGCCCCGCTGGTCCCAGGATCCGCACCGGCTACCGAGATCCGCACCAGCTGCAGACGGCGCGGATCTCGGTAGCTGGTGCAGCTGGAGCAGGGTCATCGGTTCAGAGCCAGCTGACGTGGGGTGCGAGCAGGGCGTAGCCGACGAAGGCGGAGACATCCAGCAGGGTGTGGGTGACGACCAGCGGCATCACCCGCTTCCATTTCAGGTAGACCAGCCCGAAGATCACGCCCATGATCAGATTCCCGGCGAAGCCGCCGAAGCCCTGGTAGAGGTGGTAGCTGCCGCGGATCGCCGCGCTGACGATGATGATCACCGGCCAGCGCCAGTTGAGCTGGCGGAAGCGGGTGTAGAGGAAGCCGAGCATGATCGTCTCCTCCAGGACCGCATTCTGCGCCGCCGACAGCACCAGCACCGGGATCGTCCACCAGTTGTCGGCCAGGCCCGAGGCCTGCACCTGGGTATTGAGCCCCAGCGCACGGGCCCCGAGGTAGAGCCCGAGTCCGGGCACCCCGATGCACAACGCCGTCAGCGCGCCGAGACCGAGATCGAAGCCCGGACGGCGCAGATCGAAACCGATCAGCCGGAACGGGCTGCGGGCACCGTACGGATTGCGCTGGGCCAGCAGATACAGCGCCAGCGCCACCGGAACCAGCGGAAAGGCGATATTGGCGATCTGGTAGCTCAGGTCCAGCCACGGCCGGTCCGGAGTGACCGAGGTGTTGAGCTGGGATGACTGCTGGTTGAGCGCCTCGTTGCGAGTCAGCCGGTCGACGATGCTCAGGATGGAGTAGATCGCCGACTGTCCCAGCGACAGGCCGAGCACGATCAGCACCTCGGCCCCGATCCAGCCTCGGGACGGGCGAACCGGCATCACACGCATCACGCGACCATCCTCCCGCACGCTCCTGTGGCCGGTCCTCAGCCGCTCGCCGGTCCGTGCGTGCGGCTCGTCTCGGATGGCTGAAGGTCCGGACGGCGGAAAGGATGCCGGTCGGGCGGCCCTGTCCTCCTATGCTCGACCCATGCGAGTTGGTGTCTTCGGTGCGACCGGCCAGGTCGGCGGCGTGATGCGCCGCCTGTTGGCGGAGCGTGCCTTCCCGGTGTCCGAGATCCGCTACTTCGCCTCGGCGCGGTCCGCCGGGACGAAACTGCCCTGGAAGGGCACCGAGATCACGGTCGAGGACTCCGACACCGCGGACATCAGCGGCCTGGACATCGCGCTCTTCTCCAACGGCAAGTACGCCTCCAAGGCGGTCGCGCCCAAGGTCGCCGCCGCCGGTGCGGTCGTGATCGACAACTCCTCGGCCTGGCGGATGGATCCCGACGTCCCGCTGGTCGTCTCCGAGGTCAACCCGGAGGACACGATCAACCCGCCCAAGGGCATCATCGCCAACCCCAACTGCACCACGATGGCCGCGATGCCGGCGCTGGCTCCGCTCAACAAGGCGGCCGGGCTGACCCGGTTGGTGATCGCGACCTACCAGGCCGTCTCCGGTTCGGGCGGCGCCGGCGTCGCCGAGCTCGACCGGCAGGCCCAGGCAGTCACCGCGGATGCGGCCCGATTCGCCTTCGACGGCTCGGCCGCGCAGTTCCCCGAGGCGCAGGTCTACGTCAAGCCGATCGCGTACAACGTCCTGCCGCTGGCCGGCTCGATCGTCGACGACGGCAGCCTGGAGACCGACGAGGAGCAGAAGCTGCGCAACGAGTCGCGCAAGATCCTGCACCTGCCGGAGCTGCTGGTCGCGGGCACCTGCGTCCGGGTGCCGGTCTTCACCGGTCACTCACTCGCCATCCACGCCGAATTCGCCTCCGACATCACCCCGGAGCAGGCCACCAAGCTGCTGGCCGACGCGCCCGGGGTCGAGCTGTCCGACGTCCCGACGCCGTTGGACGCCGCCGGACGCGACCCGTCGTACGTCGGCCGGATCCGGGCCGACCGGTCGGCTCCGGATGGCAAGGGTCTGGTGCTGTTCGTATCGAACGACAACCTGCGCAAGGGCGCGGCGCTGAACGCAGTCCAGATCGCCGAGTTGGTTGCCGCCCGGCAGCAGGCGGCCGCCGGGGACGCCGCGTGACCAAACTCGCCGTCATCGGCGCCGGGGTGATGGGCGAGACCGTCTTCTCCGGACTGTTGCGCGCCGGCTGGGCGCCCGACGACATCACGGTCACGGCACGGCGGCCGGAGCGCCGGACGGACCTGGCGGAGCGCTACGGCGTTCGTACGGCCGACAACGCGACCGCAGCCGCGGAGGCGGAGATCGTGGTGATCGCGGTCAAGCCGGCCGACATCACCGGCGTACTGGACGAGATTGCGCCGGTGATCACTCCCGCCACCTTGGTCGCCTCACTGGCGGCTGGGGTGACCACCGACCTGATCGAGGCGCGGCTGCCGGCCGGCGTACCGGTGGTGCGGGCGATGCCGAACACTCCGGCGCAGGTCGACCAGGGGATGGCAGCCGTCTCCGGCGGTCGGCACGCCGACGCCGCCCAGATCGATCTGGTGGCCGGACTGCTGACCGCGACCGGCCGGGTGACGGTGCTCCCGGAGAAGTACCAGGATGCCGTGACGGCGATCTCCGGCGGCGGTCCCGCCTATCTCTTCCTGGTGGTGGAGTCCATGATCGAAGCCGGAGTGCATCTGGGGCTGCCGCGGCAGACGGCCAGCGAGTTGGTCGTTCAGACGATCTACGGATCGGCCACGCTACTCAAGGAATCCGGCGATCATCCGGCGGTCCTGCGCGAGCGCGTCACCTCACCGGCCGGGACCACAGCGGCCGCGCTCCGGGTGCTCGAAGATCACAAACTTCGGGCCGCCTTCCTCGGCGCGATGGAGGCTGCCCGCGATCGCGGTGGCCAGCTGGCCGAAGCGGCGCGGGCAAACAGCAGGCCGGCTCCCGAAGACCGGCACTCGTGACCGGCGGCGGAGAAGCGCTCCGGGGCACACCCGGGTCCCGGCAGAACCGCCGGGCGCGACTGGTCTTCTCCGACGGCCTGACCCGGTACGACTTCGGCAGCTTCCACCCGATGGGGCCCGGCCGGGTCCGCAGCGCGATCAGCCTGGCCCGAGCACTCGGCGTTCTTGATCAGCTCGACCGGGTTGATCCGTCGCCGGCCGATGATCAACTCCTGCGCCGGGTCCACTCCGATGCCTACATCGCAGCGGTGCAGGCCGCCGAGCCCAATCCGATCTTCGGTCTCGGCACCGAGGACAACCCGGTCTTCCCTTATATGCATGAGGTCTCGTCGCAGATCGTCACAGCCAGTGTTGACGCGGCCAGGTCGGTCTGGCAGGGCGAGGCGCTCCGCGCGGTCAACATCGCCGGCGGCCTGCACCATGCGATGCCCTCGGCGGCCAGCGGCTTCTGTATCTACAACGATCTCGCCATCGCGATCCACTGGCTGCTCGAGCAGGGATGCGAGCGGATCGCCTATGTCGACGTCGACGTGCACCACGGCGACGGCGTGCAGACGATCTTCTACGACGACCCGCGGGTGTTGACGATCAGCCTGCACGAGACGCCGGTGAAACTCTTCCCAGGCACGGGATATCCACACGAGACCGGCGGCCCGGACGCCGCGGGTTCGGCGGTCAACGTCGCGTTGCCGGCCGGTACCGATGATCGCGGCTGGTTGCGCGCCTTCGACGCCGTCGTGCCGGAAGCGCTGGCGGCCTTCAAGCCCACCATCCTGGTCACGCAGCACGGTTGTGACTCCCATTACTCCGATCCGCTGGCCGACCTGCGATTGAGTGTGGACGGGCAACGCGCCTCCTACCTGGCCCTGGCCCGCCTCGCCGACGAGCTCACCCAGGGCCGCTGGATCGCCGGCGGCGGCGGCGGCTACTCGCTGGTGGACGTCGTCCCGCGCGCGTGGGCACACCTGCTGGCTATCGTCGCCGGCACGCCGATCCCGCCCCCGACCTCGATCCCGCAGCTGTGGCGGGACGAGGCGGGCGACGGCGCACCGATGAGCATGACCGACGGCGGATCGACCGATTTCACTCCCGTGACGGCCGGTATCGATCCGGCCAGTCGCCTGGACCAGGCGATTCTGGCGACCCGGCGCGCGGTCTTCCCCGACCTCGGGCTTGATCCGGGATTCTGACCCTGACGAGGGCCTTCGGGACCCGAAGGTCAAGCACCGCCCGGGCGTGTCGGCCGGATTTCTGACCGGCGACTTTCCCTGGAGTACCTCTTGCCACTAGTCTCACAGCAGATGCGTGGACTTCAGTCCGGAGGGGAAGCCGGGCCCGTGACGCGTATCGGATAGGTGTGCACTCATGGCAAACGGCGCTGATACGCCCGGCGTGACACCGCTCGGCGGGTCGCTGTCCGGCGTCAAGTTCCTCACTGTGGCCGAGGTGGCCGCGGTGATGCGAGTCTCGAAGATGTCGGTTTACCGGATGATCCATTCCGGCGAACTGGAAGCGGCCAGGTTCGGCCGCAGCTTCCGGGTGCCTGAAAAGGCCGTCCACGACTACCTTCGGGGCAGCTACTACGAGACCGGCTAGCCCGCCGACCGCGGCTCCGGCGACCCGTCACGGATCCGCGTGAATCCGCTCGATGTCGTCCTGACGCCGCCGCAGCGAGACCGCCTGAGGCACCACCTCGGCGATGCGGATCTGACCGGCGTCGAATTGACCGGAGAGGGCTGGCACCGGTTCGCCATCCTCGCCGGCGACCGGGTACTGCTCCTTCCCCGCAGTCCCCGGTGGGTGCCGGGCCTCGAACGTGAGGCAGCTGCGCTGCCGCTGCTGGAGGCGTACGACATCCCGGCGCCCCGGTTGATCGACCGGATCGTCGATGACGAGTTCTGGCCCTTCCCGGTGACCGTGGTCAGCCGGTACGACGCGCGCTCCTGGGCGGCGTACGAGTCCGGTGCCGACCTGGCTGTGGTGGCCGCGATGCTGGCCGACCTGGGCGCGATCGTCGCCGCCTATCACTCCATCCCGGTCGCCGCGATGCCCGAGCCGATCGGGGCGCCGACTCCGCAGAGCCCGGACCCGTTCGAAGCCGAACTGCGGCACTTCGTCGACTACCTCGAGCCCGGCCGGCTGGAGAAGATCGCCTTCGGGCTGGCCGCTGCGGCCGGGCTTCCCGGTCGTCGGGCCGAGCACTGGCTGGAGGTCGTACGACCATGTTGTGATCTTGCCCCGACGCTGACCCACCGGGACATGAACGAGGGCCAGATCATGATCGGCGATCACGGCCGGGTGGTCGGGCTGATCGACTGGGAGAGCGCCGGCGTGCAGCATCCGCTGAGCGACTTCGATTTCGGCGAATGGGGATTCGGGATCTTCGCCTGGGAAGCGGACTTCGCCCATCTGCGCCAGGCGTTCTGGCAGAGCTACGCCCGCAACCGCAGCGGTGATCTGCCGGGCTGGCAACCGGTGCACCTGCTGATGACGATCATCGGCGCTCCGGCGCCGGAGGGACTGGCGACCGAGTGGAACCGGCGCCGCCGGGAGCTGACGATCGCCAACCTGGTCGCCATCGATCGACTCGTCTGACGCTGCCTGGACGGGGAGTCAGCGGTGCGGCGCATTCCTTGGCGATCACGCCGAGCTCGATCTCCGCGACCGTGGTGGCGTCACGAACTGGTCGGCGATCGTGACGGGCGCGTCTTCCAGCCCCCTGGTCAACAGTTTGCGTGCTTTCGCTTCTACCGTGGCAGCAGCCTCGGGCTGGATCGAAACCGGATCCTGCAGACCCTCTGGAGCCCTAGAATCATCTCCGTGTCCGATGGAGCGGTGGCGAGATTCGGCGAGGGACCGGACCAGACACCGATCGGGCTGGTCGGCACGGTCGTGACTGCGACACGTGGGCAGGATGGTCCGGGAGAGGTCGAGTTCCCGATCCGCGGTGGCACCGAGGTGTTCATCGCACGATCGGAGGAACCGCTGGCCGTCGGACGCACCGTGCTCTGCGTCGAGGTGCTCGGCGCGCGATCGATCGTCGTTGCACCTTGGTAGTTGTGCCTGACCCGCGACGGAGGAACTACCCGCCCGGTCAGGAACTCCGCAGAGAGGATTGAAGGTTTCATGTTCGGTTACCGTGTGCCGCCGCCCGACCGGGCGATGCTGGTTTCAGGTGGGAAGGCCTCGGGCAATGCACCTTTCCGTGTCGTCACCGGCCATGGCGCATTCGTTGCGCCGTTCTTCCGCAAGGCGGCCTTCCTGACACTGGCCATGTTCGAGGCCGAGGTCAACGAGCCGTGTGTCACCAAGCAGGGCATCGCGCTCGACGTCAAGGCGGTGATCGCTGCCAAGGTCGGCAACGACGCGGCGAGCATCGTGAACGCGGCGCAGCGGTTCCTTTCCGACCAGAGCCAGATGCCGACCCTGACCGGGCGCATCTTCGCCGGCCACCTGCGCTCGATCATCGGATCGATGACGGTCGAGGAGATCATCACCGAGCGGCAGAAGCTGGCCAGCGAGGTGCTCGACGCGTCCAAAGGCGAGATGGCGACGATGGGACTGATCGTCGACGCCCTGCAGATCCAGTCCATCGACGACGGCGGCCTCGGCTACATCGCCGCCATGGCGGCTCCGCACAATGCGGCGATCCAGCAGTCCGCCCAGGTCGCGCAGGCCCAGGCGCAGCAGAAGGCGGCCGAGGCCCAGCAGCAGTCCTTGCGGCAGCAGGCCCAGTATCAGCGCGACACTGCGATCGCGCAGGCCGGCTTCGCGGCCGAGACCCAGGCGGCGCAGCAGAAGGCCAACCAGGCCGGTCCGCTGGCACAGGCCCAGGCCCAGCAGGACGTCATCGATGCGCAGACCGCGCTGGCCCAGCGCGAGGGCCAGCTCCGCCAGCAGCAACTGGTCGCCGAGGTCATCCGACCTGCCGAGGCGGAAGCCGAACGGGTCCGGATCCTCGCCGAGGCCGATGCCAAGCGCACCGAGATCCAAGCCGCCGCGGCAGCGTCCAACGACCGGGTCGCCCTCGATCAGGCGCTGATAGCCCAGCTGCCGCAGATCGTGGAGAAGGCGGCGGGTGCGCTGGCCAATGCCAACGTCACTGTGCTCAACGGCTCCGACGGCCTGTCCAGCCTGGTCTCCGGCCTGGTCGGCCAGGGCCTGTCGATCTACGACTCGATCCGCACCGATCTCTCCCGCGACGCCGACGAGAGCGCCGACGAAGCCGACAAGAGTGCAGCGGCCAAAGACTCCACGGCTCCGGACACCAACGGTGCCGTGCCGGCGCTCACTGCCGGTGCGGCGCAGCCGACCCGGCAGCAACAGCGGCCCGGCCGCGGCGGACAGCGCTGACGTACCAAGGTGGCTGGGGGCGTTCCCGCGGGAACGCCCTCGGTCCCGAAACGTGAGTACTTTCGCCGCCGAGTGCCGTGAATACCTCCCGAAACCGCCTTGGAGGGTCGACGAGGCGGCAATAGTTCACACGACGATCTTTGCCTGCCTTTGTCGGCGAGCAACAACACCGGGCAGCCGAGGTAAAGGATTGGACTGACAACGGTCTGTCGGGCACTGTCCTCTCTCGTGGACCAACGAGCGATCGACTGGGCGCGGGGCATCGTGCCCGATGCGTCGATCACACCGGTACGCGACCGGCCGTGGTCGGAGATCGCGGAGGTCCGGGCGGGTGGCCGGCTCTGGTGGCTCAAGATCAACAAGGCGGAGACCGTCTACGAAACGCCACTGCTCGGGTTGCTCGCCCGCGTACGGCATCCGCTGCTGCCGGAGGCCATCGCCCATGATCGGCATCCGTGGCTGTTGATCGCCGATGCCGGGCAGCGGCTTGATCATGTCGACCTGACTGCCGAGGAACGGTTCGCGATCTGGGGACGGCTGCTGCCTGCCTACGCCGAGCTTCAGCAGACGACCGAGATTGATCAACTGCTGGCTGTCGGCGTACCGGATTTCCGACCGCCAACCGTGCCCGGTTGGTACGACCGGCTGATCGCCATGTTCGATGCCGATCCCGCTGCCCGGGCCCACCTGTCCGCCGACGAGTTGCGCACCCTGCGCACGATCGGGCCGTGGGTCGAGGAGCTGTCCGCCGAGCTGGCGGCCGGAGTGCCGCCCACCCTGCAGCACGATGACCTGCACGAGGGCAATGTGCTGGCCACCGATGATCATCGGCGACTGACAGTGATCGATTGGGGCGACAGCGTCGTCGGACACCCGTTCTCGACGCTGACCGTGACGCTGGGAAGGCTGCAGCGCCAGCTGGATCTCCCGCCGGACGAGCCGGGACTGGTACGGCTCCGCGACGGCTACCTGGAGGCTTGGCAGGGCGACGGGGTCACCCGCCGCCAGTTGCTCCGACAGGCCGAGGTCGCCTACCAGTTGGGTGCGCTCAACCGGGTGTACGCCAACTATCGCGGCATGGGCAGGCTGGAACCGGCGCTTTCACCGGACCAGCCTGCCGACGGCCTGTTCTGGGTGCAGCAGTTGATCAGGACGAGTTGATCAGGATTGGGACGGCTGGAGCGCAGCGTCCTGGCGCTCGGCGGCCTCGATGGCCCGCAGAGCCTCCTGATAGCTCGGCTCCCGGCGCTTGAGCGCACCGGTGACCCGATAGGTGATGGGCATCACCAGGATCTCCACCAGCGTCTTCCAGAGGAAGCCGATCACGGTGTAGTTGGTGAAATCGGCCCAGGTCGAGATGCCGAGCGCGCCGGCGGCGATCGAGCAGAACACCAGGGTGTCGGCGAATTCGCCGACCACGGTGCTGCCGAGCAGCCGTGCCCAGAGCTTCCGCTCGCCGCTGCGCTGCTTCATCTTGACCAGCACCAGGGAGTTCAGGAACTCACCGCACAGGTAGCCGGCCAGGCCGGCGATCAGGAAGCGCGGCACCACCCCGGCGACGGTCTCGAACGCCTGCTGGCCGGTGTAGAAGGGGGCGGCGGGCAGATGGATGGTGATGATGAACGCCAATGAGGCGAAGAGCAGCACGCCGAAACCGGCGATGATCAACCGGCGCATGACGCGGAAGCCGTACACCTCGCTGATCACGTCGCCGAGGATGTAGGCGGCCGGGAAGAGATAGAAGGCTCCATCGGTGACCAAGCCGTTCATCGTGAACGGGCCGGCGGTGAAGTGGATGAAGCGGAAGAGCAGGACACCTTTGGTGCCGGTGATGTTGCTGATCAGCATCACGCCGATGAAGCCGGCGACGAGGATGCCGAAGTAGGGGCTGGACAGTGTGGCGAAGGCCGGCGCAGCGGGACGCTTGGTCCGCTGGCCCGGGTCGATGCTCTCCCCGGGTCGCTGCGTCGGCCGCCCAGAGAGGACGGACTCGGTCATGACCGGCAAGCCTAGACAACGCTCGTACGTGGCCTCGAATCCTTCGATCCGGCGTATTCTGCGGGACATGAACCAGAAGGTCGCCGACTACCTGGCCGGCCATCGGGCCGCGGCCATGATCACGATCAGACCGGACGGCAGTCCGCATGCAGCACGCTGCGGCATCGCACTGGTCGATGGGAAGCTGTGGAGCTCCGGCACCCGGAGCCGCAGGCGTACGGAGTACCTGCGCCGCGACCCGCGCTGCACGCTCTTCGTCTTCGGCGCGACGCCGGAGGACCAGTTCAGCTATCTCAGCCTGGACACCCGGGTCACGGTGCTCGACGGACCCGACGCCGCCGAGCTCAACGTGCGGCTCTTCACGGTGATGCAGGAACCGATGAACCCGCCGGAGGGATCGCTGTACTGGAACGGTGAACCGCTGCAACTCGACGCCTTCCGTCGGGCCATGATCGACGAGGAGCGGTTGATCTACCAGTTCGAGATCACCCGCAGTTACGGGATGTTCTGAGCGTCGACCAACTCCCGGCACTGCTGGTCGAGACGGTCCAGATACCACGGCGGGACCCAGCTGCCGGCCAGGTCGCGGCGCTGGCCGGCGTAGGCCCAGGCGCGCACCGGGTCGGGGATCGATGGATCGCCGCCGGCCTCGCGATAGCCGTCCAGGAAGCCGTCCCGGTAGCGTTCGGCGGCCCGGCGGCCGATCTCGGTCAACTCCGGTACCGCGACCAAGATCAACTCGAGGATCGCACCCGCGCGGGCAAGATCAGCTGCAGGCGGTCCGACGACGCAGTTCGCCCAGTCCAGGACGACGATCCGGCCCTCGGAGGAGACGATCAGATTCTCCGGATGGAAGTCCAGATGCAGGGTGACGTGCCCGGCGTCGTACGGCTCCAGCAGCGGTCGGAGCCCGGGCATCGCCGCGGGCCAGTCGAGCCAGGATCGTCGGGCGATCAGCGCGGGCGCCGGATCGGTGATCCGGTGCAGCGCCGCCAGAGTCGCGCCCGACCGGCGACCAAGATCATCGGGATCATCGCCGCGCCACAGCGCATCGGCCAGCCTCTCGCCCGGGACGTGATCCATCACCAGATACGAGCGGCCGTCAAGGACCTGACAGCTGTGCACGGCCGGCACGTCGATCCCGTGATCGGCGGCGAAGGCATGCGCTTGCTGCTCGCGCTCGGCCAGGTACGGCGGTGCACCCAGAGGAAACGCCCGGACTACGAGGTCACCGTCCGGACGGGACAACCGCCAGAGCTCATTGCCGCCCAGCCCGGCGCGCAAGGTCGCGACCGCTGTCACCCCATCGATCCCCAGCTGGTCGGCCAGATCGACCGACCATGACTCTGTCACCGTCCCAACCTAGTGTGGAACCCGCCGCTTCCGAGGGCACGGCACTCGTCCGGGGCATCACCGACCGGCACACAGGACTGTCACACAGGACTGTCACACCTGACCGGGCCCGACCTCACCGGCAGGTACGGCTTGGACTGGGTCGACCTGGGGGCGTCGGACGCTGCCCGGACGGTCGGTCGCTCTACGTCTTCGGCGACAGCTTCAGCGGAGACTGGGGCGACAACTGGCGGTCGCCGACCGCTGTGTGGTCCGGTACCCGCAACCCTCATCCCCGATCAGCCAAAGAAGGGGGCGTCACCTTCTCCTTTGCGGTCGGTGGGACGCCGGCGGCGCAGCTGATCCCGTACACCCACGGCGATGAGATCTCCACGATCATCCCGTCGGACCTGATCACCCTCGGCGGCACCATGTATCTGCACGCCGTCGTCAACCAGAGCTTCGGCAACGTGATCTGGAGCGGGATCTGGAGGTCTCAGGACAACGGCGCGACCTGGCACGACTCCGGTGCCCGCTTCCCCGCCGACGCGTACGACCGGATGCGGCAGCTGGCCACCTGGGAACTGGGGGCTGACGGCCGGGTCTACGTCTACACCTCGAAATTCCTGCGCGAGACGCCGATGATCCTGCACCGGGTGCGCCCGGAGCAGCTGACCAACCCGGACGCGTACGAGCCCTGGTGCAAGGTCGGCAACCGGTGGCGCTGGGGCGCCGGGCCGGACACCGTGACCGACGGCATCATCGGAGAGTCCTCGCTGCGCCGCTTCGGCGATCGCTGGGTCTTCAGCTGGTTCGACGTCACCAACTACGAGATCAACGCAATGGTGCTCGCACATCCGACCCAGGACCTGCGCCGGACCGAGCAGGTCACCCTGCTGCACGGGACCAGCTGGGATGCCCAGGACGCCAATCACGTTGCCCAGCTCTACGGCAGCTACGTCATCCCCGGCTCGACGCTGAATGACCTGGAGCTGACCGTCAGTCAGTGGAACACCAGCGACAACAGCGTCTACCACGTCAGCCAGTACCGGTTCCAGGGACTCGGCCGGGCGGCTGGGTTGACGGTTGCTTGACGGGCCGGGTTGACCGGCCGGCGACGGCACTGCGGATGCTCACCTATGTCACCCGGCTGGGACGGATTCGCGACTTGCGCCGTACCGCCGGTAGGATTCCTGTCTTGTCCGGCAGTTACCGGGCGCTGCGCATCCATCCAGGTGGGTGAACAGCCGATCGGTCGTCGTGACGACACACGTTCCAAATGCCAACAAAGCGTTGGTCCCGGCCCGTCCGGGATAAGCGAGAGGTCCAAGAGTGGGTTCGGTTATCAAGAAGCGCCGGAAGCGGATGGCGAAGAAGAAGCACCGCAAGCTGCTGAAGCGCACACGCATCCAGCGCCGCCGCGCCGGGAAGTAAGACCTGCAGCCGTACGGCTGAAAGCCCGCCGATCCGCCGGCCACGAGACTGTCGTGGCCGGCGGATCGTGTTGTTGCGCCGGTTCCGGGCGCTACCGTTGTGGTCGTGACGGCCATCCTGATCACCGGGGTCTCGCGTCAGCTGGGCGCCCGGTTCGCCCGCTCGCTCGCCGCCCGCGACGATCTCGACGTGATCGGCGTCGATGTGCTGCCGCCCAAGTACGACATCGGCCGGACCCGCTACATCCGCGCCGACATCCGCAACGCCGCCATCGGGCGGTTGCTCTCCGGATCCGGGGTGGAGACGGTCGTCCACCTCGGCATGGTCTCCTCGCCCGCGGAGACCGGCGGTATGGCGATGATGAAAGAGATCAACGTCATCGGCACCATGCAGTTGCTCGCCGCCTGTCAGACCTCCACCTCCGTACGTCGCCTGGTCGTCCGGTCCACGGCCGGCGTCTACGGAGCCTCGCCCCGCGATCCGGCCCGGTTCACCGAGGAGATGACGGCCCGGGTCGAGCCACGGTCCGGATTCGGCCGGGATGCCCGCGAGATCGAGAGTTTCGTCTCTCGCCTGGCCCGGCGCCGTCCCGACCTGGTCGTCAGCGTGCTGCGGTTGGCCGAGCTGATGGGCGCGCACACCGATTCGGCGCTGGCCGGCTATCTGGCGCTCCCGGTGGTACCGGCGCCGATGGGGTACGACGCCCGGCTGCAGTTCCTGCATCCGTCCGATGCCGTGACCGCCCTGGAGCTGGTCGCCGGCGCCGATCACCCGGGGACCTTCAACATCGGCGCTGCGGATGTCGTCACCCTGCGACAGGCCCTGGCGGTGCTCGGCCGGCCGGCGATCGGGGTTCCCGAGCGGCTGGTTGCTCCAGTTGCTGCCGTCGGTCGGCGAACCGGAACCGCCGACATGTCCGCCGACCGGATTGATGCGGTCACCTATGGTCGCTGTATGGACACCAGCCGATTCGCCGCCGCGACCGGCTTCACGCCGCAGTACTCGACCCGGGCGGCGCTGGAGGATTTCGCCGCAGGACTGCGTCCCGGCAGGTTCCGGGCACCGCGACTGGGCCAGCTGGCGGCCGGCGTGATCGGTTCGGCGCTCGGCCCGGCGCGGCCGGCGGCCCGGGCTGGATCGGCAGGGGATCGCCGTGCCTGAGGCGGACGTGATCTGGATGGACGACCATCGCGATGATCATGAGCCCAATCAAGATCAACAGGGCCGGGATCAACAGGGCCGGGATCAACAGGGCCGGGATCATGATCAGGAACGGCCGACGGAATTCGCCCGGCTGCTGACCGAGCTGGGTGGCGCGGCGCAGCGGTTCCTGGCCGGGTTGCGGGAGCTGCCGGTCGAGGACTTGCGGACGTTGGGCGACGACCCGCTGCGCGAGTTGATCAACCTCGGTGCCCGGCTGGGCGTTGACTGGTCCGGCACCGCGGACGAACTGTCGGAATTCGTCCGGCGCCGGATGTCCGGTGACTACGCCGTCGACGAATTCGGCTTCGACCCGGAATTCACCACGACGATCGTGCTGCCCGCCCTGCGCCAGCTGGCCCGGACCTGGTTCCGGGTCGAGGTCCAGGGTGCCGAGAACATTCCGGCCGACGGAGCGGCGCTGCTGGTCTCCAACCATGCCGGCGGGCTGCCGATCGACGCGCTGGTGCTGCAGTCGGTGATCTACGACGAGATCGAACGGCATTCCCGTACGCTCGGTGCCGACCTGGTCTTCGCCACCCCGTACGCCGGCGACTTCGCCCGGAAGATCGGCGTCACCCTGGCGTGCCAGGAGGACGCCGAGCGGCTGCTCGGCAACGGCGAACTGGTCACCGTCTTCCCCGAGGGCTTCAAGGGTCTCGGCAAGCTCTACTCCGAGCGTTACAAACTGCAGCGCTTCGGCCGCGGCGGCTTCGTCTCCGCCGCTGCGCGCGCCCGGGTGCCGATCGTGCCGATCTCGATCATCGGGTCCGAGGAGATCTATCCGCAGATCGTCCATCTGCCTGCGCTGGCCAGGATCCTCGGGGTGCCGTACTTCCCGGTGACCCCGTTGTTCCCGTTGCTGGGTGTGCTCGGGATGATCCCGCTGCCGAGCAAGTGGATCATCCGCTTCGGCGAACAGATCGCCACCGACGAACTGCCCGACGGGGCGGCCGATGATCCGATGGTCGTCTACAACGTCACCGATCAGGTCCGAGAGACGATCCAGCAGACCCTGTATGCGCTGCTCGGGGAGCGGCGCGGCATCTTCGGGTGAGCACCTCCGGGCGACACGTCATCCCTCTCAGCCGACCCCCACGGAGGGGCGGCTCGATGAGTCCTGACCTCAGGCTAGGCAATCAGCGGCTCGCGGTCGACGGCTCGCGGTCGATCATCGGATCCGGATGCAGTTCCTGACGGCTCGCGAGGCTAGCGCTTGAGCATCCGCCGTACGCCCAGCCCGGCGGCCAGCGCACCAGCGGCGGCACCGGCGCTTGCGGTGCCGAGCAATCCGAGGCGGACCGCCCGGCGATGGGTGCGGAATTCGCGGATCTGCCAGTCCAGTTCCTGCGCGTGGTGCTCCAGTCGCTTGTCCGGATTCACCGCACACGGATGGCCGACCAGCGACAGCATCGGCAGGTCGTTGTACGAGTCGGAGTAGGCGAAGCAGCGGGCCAGGTCCAGCCCGTGTTCGGCGGCCAGGTTGCGGACCGCATCGGCCTTGGCGGGTCCGTGCAGCAACTCACCCACCAGCCGGCCGGTGTAGACGCCGTTGACGGTCTCCGGGATGGTGGCCACCGCCCCGGTCAGACCGAGTCGCTTGGCGATGATCCCGGCCAGCTCGATCGGCGCCGCCGTGACCACCCAGACCTGCTGGCCGACATCCAGGTGGGTCTGCACCAGGGCACGGGTGCCGGGCCAGATCTTGGGCAGGATCGATTCCTCGTAGATCTCCTCGCCGGCCGCGGCCATCTCCTCGACCGTGTGCCCGGCGATGAAGCTGAGCGCGGAATCCCGGGCCTGGCGCATGTGCTCGGGATTCTCCCGGCCCATCACCCGGAACCAGGTCTGCAACCACAGGCCCTTGAGGATCGCCCGGGTGGGGAAGAAGCCCCGCTGGTAGAGACCGCGGGCCAGATGGAACATCGAGGCGCCCTGGATCACGGTGTTGTCCAGGTCGAAGAACGCCGCTGCCGCGACATCCGGTCGGATGAGGGGGGCCGGCGTGGTCATATCGCAACCTTAGTGCGCGGGCGTGGGGGAGCCGTGCCAGACTCTGGCCATGACCCAGCCCCGTGTCGGTGAGGACGCTGCCGAGGATGCTGTTGATGCCCGGGTGGTGGTCGTGACCCGGACCGGCTGCCACCTCTGTGCAGAGGCGCTGACGGTGATCGACGAGGTCTGCCGCGCGACCGGCGTGCGCTACCGCGAGGTGGACATCGACTCCGACCCGAAACTGGCCCGGCAGTACACCGACCAGGTGCCGGTGACCTTCGTCGACGGCCGGCAGCACGACTTCTGGCGGGTCGACCGGGATCGGCTGACGGCCGCGCTGACGCGAGGAGAGTGAACATGCAGAGGGTTGCCCAGATCATCCGGCTCAAGCCCGAGGTGATCCAGGAGTACAAGCGGATCCATGCCGCCGTCTGGCCGGGAGTGCTGGAGCAGATCCATGGGTCCGGGATCAGGAACTACTCGATCTTCCTGCGCGAACCGGAGAATCTGCTCTTCGCCTATTTCGAGTACCACGGCGACGATCTGGCTGCCGACATGGCCCGGATGGCCGACGACCCGACCACCCAGGAGTGGTGGAAGGTGACCGACCCGATGCAGAGCCCGCTGGAGACCATCGCCGAGGGTGAGTGGTGGGCCGGGGCCGAAGAGGTGTTCCACACCGACTAGGCGGACGACCCTGCGAGCGGTGCGTGAGAGCCACCTGATCGAGACCTGTCCGGTGGTTTGTTATCCCGTTCACAAGCTCCTACAGTGTGGTGGCGGAGCACAGGAACACATCGGAGGCACAAGGCACGTGACGCCCTCACAGCCCCGGCCGGACGGCGGGGGACTCGATCCGCAGGGCGGCCCGATGCGTTCCGACCGGCCGGTCGCGGAGAAGGGCATCCCGGACGCCACCATCGCCAGGCTTCCGGTCTACCTCCGTACTCTCAACGTGATCGCCGACGAGGGTGTCACCACGATCAGCAGCGGAGAGCTGGCCGACGCCGCCGGGGTCAACTCGGCGCAGTTGCGCAAGGACCTCTCCTATCTCGGCACCTACGGCACGCGCGGCGTCGGCTATGACGTCGAGTACCTCCGCTTCCAGATCGGCCGCGAGATCGGCTCGGCCCAGGAGTGGCCGGTGATCATCGTCGGACTGGGCAACCTCGGCACCGCGCTGGCCAACTACTCCGGCTTCGGCACCCGGGGATTTCGGATCGTCGCCCTGCTCGACCCCAATCCCGCACTGATCGGCCGCGAGGTGGTCGGCGTGCCGATCGCCGATCTCGCCCGCCTGGAGGACGTCGTCGCCCGAACGTCGCCACGGATCGCGGTGCTCGCGGTGCCGGCCGCGGCCGCCCAAGATGTGACCGATCGGCTGGTCGCCTGCGGTGTCCGGAGCATCCTCAATTTCGCCCCCACGGCACTCGCGGTGCCGGCCGAGGTCAATCTGCGCAAGGTCGATCTCGGCCAGGAGCTGCAGATCCTGGCTTATCACGAGCAGCAGACCGGCGACTCGGTCGTCGAGCCGAGTATCAAGATCAACAAATCCACGATCGAGAAGGCAACAGCGTCGTGAGCATCCTGGTGGTCAGCGTCTCCCACAAGACGACGTCGATCGACGTCCTGGGCAGGCTGTCGATGGATCCCGACACCGCCGCCAAGCTGGGGGAGTCGCTGTCCCGCAGCGAGCACATCGACGAGGCCGTTGTGCTGTCCACCTGCAACCGCACCGAGGTGTACGCCGAGGTGGCGCGCTTCCACGCCGGTCTGGACGAGATCACCGGGCAGCTCGCCGAGGCGACCGGCACCGAGACGACGCTGCTGCGCGGAATCTGCTCGGTCTATTTCGACGAGGGCGCGGTCGCCCACACCTTCAACGTCTCCGGCGGCCTGGACTCGATGGTGATCGGTGAGAACCAGATCCTCGGCCAGGTGCGCACCGCACTCACCGGCGCGCAGCAGATCGGCACCGTCGGCACGGTGCTGAATTCCCTGTTCCAGCAGGGAATCCGGGTTGGCAAGCGAGTCCAGACCGAGACTGCGATCGGCGGCGCCGGACGCTCGATGATGACCGCCGCGCTGCGGCACTACCAGTCCATGATCGGATCGCTGGAGGGCGCCCGGGTCGCCGTCGTCGGCGCCGGGTCGATGGCCTCGCTGGCGGCACGGACCGTGGCTGCCCACGGCGCCCAGGTGACGGCGGTCAACCGGACCTACGACCGGGCCGTGCGGCTGGCGGAGGCGATCGGGGGTCAGGCTCGCCCGCTCGCCGGGCTGGGTGAGGTGCTGTCCGGTTCGGACCTGGTGATCACCTGTACCGGTGCTCGTGATCTTGTCCTGACCGCGGACCAGGTCGTCGGGACCCCGGTTGTCGCGGTGATCGACCTGGCACTGCCGGCCGACGCCGACCCGGCGATCGCCGACCTGGTGCCGCTGATCAATCTCGATCGCCTGCTGCATGCCGGTGACGACACCGTCTCGACCGCCGACGTCGACGCGGCCCGGGAGCTGGTACGCCTCGAGGTGCACGACTTCCTGGCCCGCCGCCGGGCCTCCCAGGTCACCCCGACGGTTGTCGCACTGCGGTCGATGGCCGCCGAGGTCACCGAGTCCGAGTTGCACCGGCTGGACGGCCGGCTCCCCGAACTGGACGAGCGCCAGCGGGCCGAGATCGCCAAGACCGTAAGGCGGGTGGTCGACAAGCTGCTGCACCAGCCGACCGTGCGGGTCCAGGAATTCGCCGCCAACCAGGGCCAGGTCGACTACGCCGCCGCTCTGCGGGAGCTGTTCGCCCTCGACCCGCAGACCGTCGTCGCGGTGATGTCGCCCGAGACGACCGCGGCGCCTGAACCGACCGAGGGTCCCGAACTCGTGGACGGGCAGATCACCAGCACCGGTCCGACCCGATGACCCCGGCGGTCCGGATCGGCGCCCGGAATTCGCCGCTGGCGCGCACCCAGGCCGATCTGGTCGCCGAGGCACTGGCTGCCTACGGGGTGTCCTCGGCATTCGTGCCGGTCAGCACCCGGGGCGATGTCGATCATCGGGAGCTGACCCAGATCGGTGGAACCGGCGTCTTCACCGGCGCCGTCCGGGACGGTTTGCTGGCCGGCGCGTTCGACATCGGCGTGCACTCGCTCAAGGACCTGCCGACCGCCGCCGCCGACGGTCTGGAGATCGTCGCCTATCCCGAACGCGAGGACACCCGCGAGGTGTTCGTCGGCCGCTGGCCCGGCGAGCCCGACAGGAGCGGCCGCCCGATCGTGATCGGCACCGGGGCACCGCGACGGGCAGCCCAGCTCCGGCAGTGGGCCGATGATCACGGCGTCCGGCTGCGGATCGAGCCGATCCGCGGCAACGTCGACACCCGGGTGCAGCAGGTCCGCGACGGCCGCTTCGATGCCACCGTGCTGGCCGCGGCCGGACTCCTGCGGCTGGGCCGGATCGAGGGCTTCGATCCGTGCGCCGGCGATGCCGGGACGGTCGGCGAGCTTCAGGTCGGCGGGCTGCCGGCCAGGATGCTGACCCACGAGGAGATGTTGCCGGCACCGGGACAGGGGGCCCTGGCCGTCGAGGCGGCGACGAATCTCGATTCGGATATCCGGTCGCTTTTGACTAGGCTCGACCATGTTGCCACCAGGGCGGAAGTCCTGGCCGAACGGCGATTCCTGGCCGTTCTGGAAGCGGGTTGCACTGCACCGGTGGGAGCGCTCGCGGAGGTCACCTCCGCCCAGGTCGACGACGATCGGTCCGTCCGCGATGCGGGCACCGATTTGACTCTGGCCGCAGTAATTGGGAGAACGAAGGGGGACGACGGGTCGCAGCTGGTCACTGTTTCGGGATCAGGCTCGTGCGCCGACCCGGCAGAACTGGGAGAACGCCTGGCCCGGCAGGTGTTGTCGACCATCGATCCCGCTGATTTGCGCAACGAGTACGAAGACCACAACTGAAGATCAACAACAGAAGATCACAACTGAAGATCAACAACTCAATACCCTGTTGTGCATGCGGAGTCCCGCAGACACGACGAGAGCAGCAGCCCAACAAACCTAAGAGCGCACTCGGCCGATCCGGCCATACGTGCAGTCCGCTGCGAACAGCAGACAGCATGTGAACGCGGTCAGCCGGGCTCGTTCATCCGGTACGAGATCACCAAAGATCCCGCGCCGGCGGCAAAGAACGCGAGAATCGCCCGTGAGCACATCGTCGGCCCGCAAGTCCCGTCCTGAAGATACTTCCGTTTCTGCTGCCCCTGCCGCCCGCGGCCGGGTGATCTTCGTCGGCACCGGTCCTGGTGATCCCGACCTGTTGACCCTCGGCGCGATCGCCGCGCTCGGTGAGGCCAATGCGGTGATCCTCGACTCGGAGAGTCAGCGCGAGATCCTCGATCATCCGGCGATCAGGCTTGCCGACGGTGCCGAGGTAGCCATCCTCGGACTGTCCGAGGCCGGTAAGCCCCTACCGCCGTCGGCCCGGGCCAAGACCGTCCTCAAGCACGCCGGAGCCGGCGCCCGCGTCGTACGCCTGGTCAGCGGCGACCCGTTCCTCGATGCCGCTGTCTCCGACGAGGCCGCCGCCTGTGTGCGCGGCGGTGTCGACTTCGAGGTCGTCCCCGGTGTCAGCTCCTTGACAGCCGTGCCGGAGTACGCCGGCGTCGCGTTGAACCACGCCGGCGGCGTGCACTTCGTCTCCGCGACCGAGGGCCGCTTCGCCAAGACGGCTGCGGCCGAGTGGACAGGAGTCGCCACCCTGGTGGTCAGCACCCGGGTCAGCATGATCAACGATTTCGTCGAGGTCGCGACCGCGGTCGGACGGCAGCCGAGCGAGCCGGCGCTGGTCACCCTGCACGGTGGCAGCACCGAACAGATCAGCATCGCCACCACCCTCGGCCGGATTGCCGCCGAGGTCAAGGCGGTGCCCAGCGAGCCCGGCGAGTTGATCCACCTGACCCTCGGTGCTGCGGTCGAGAACCGCGAATCGCTCAGCTGGTACGAGACCAAGCCGCTCTTCGGCTGGCGGGTCCTGGTGCCGCGGACCAAGGACCAGGCTGCCTCGATGACGGCCCGGCTGCGGACCTACGGCGCCCACAGCGACGAGGTGCCGACGATCTCGGTCGAGCCACCGCGCAGCCCGCTGCAGATGGACAAGGCCGTCCGCGGTCTGGTCGAGGGTCGCTACGAATGGGTCGCCTTCACCTCGGTCAACGCGGTCCGCGCGGTCCGGGAGAAATTCGAGCAGTACGGCCTGGATGCCCGCGCCTTCTCGGGCCTGAAGGTCGCCGCCGTGGGGGAGGCCACCTCGGCCGCACTCAAGGCCTGGGGCATCGAGCCCGACCTGGTGCCCAGCGGTGAGCAGTCGGCCGCCGGGCTGGCCGCGGAGTGGCCGCCGTACGACGAGGTGCTCGACCCGATCAACCGGGTCTTCCTGCCGCGGGCCGACATCGCCACCGAGACGCTGTCCGCCGCACTGACCGAGCTCGGCTGGGAGGTCGAGGACGTCACCGCCTACCGGACCGTCCGGGCTGCTCCGCCGGCCGCGCCGGTGCGCGAGGCGATCAAGACCGGCAAATTCGACGCGGTCGTCTTCACCTCGTCCTCGACCGTACGCAACCTGGTCGGCATCGCCGGCAAGCCGCACGCCTCGACGATCATCGCCTGTATCGGCCCGGCGACCGCGAAGACCTGCGAGGAACACGGACTGCGGGTCGACGTGATCGCGTCGAAGCCGTCCGCGGTCGAGCTCGCCGATGCGTTGGCCGGCTTCGCCGCCGACCGCCGCGACGCGCTGGTCGCCAACGGTGACCCGGTCACCAAGCCGTCCCAGCGGCGCAGCAGCCGGCGTCGTTCCTGACCCCTTCGCCAGGCCCAGGGGGTCTAGGACAGGCTCAGGGGTCTAAGGCAGGTTCAGGGGTCTAGAGTTGCTGGCGCGCGGTGTGCGCGGTCAGGTCGTCGAGCAACCGGTTCAGCAGTGTGCCGAGGGTCTGCAGGTCCGCGGGCGACCAGTCGACGAGCGCCTCGGCGAACCAGCCGAAGATGTCGCGCAGATAGCCGTTCACGGCCTCGGTCCCGGCCGGAGTGAGTTCGACTCGTCGCGCCCTCTTGTCGTCCGGGTCGGCGATCCTCCTGGCCAGTTCCCGGCGTTCGAGTTCGTGGACGAGCCGGGTCACATGCGGTCCGGCGACCTCCATCCTGCGGGCGATCTCGCCGATCCGCAACGGCTCGTCGGACATCCGCAAGGAGATGAGTACGCCCATCGCCGGCCGATCGAGATTCAGCCCCGATGCTTCCAGCGCATGCTCCATCAACCGCCCGCGGCTGAGGCTCGTGCTGAGCCGGTTGATCCTCGGCAGCATGCCCATCACCTCGGCGAACCCTTCTCCCGACTGATCCCCGGCCATGGCACTCCTTGAATAGATACCTAACTTAGGTATCTTTGTTGGCGAGGTCCTCAATGATGAGAACCATCGGTATCTACTCAAGGTAGCTATTCGGGCGGCGTGCAGGCCGCCTGGCACTGGAGGAACGATGAAAATCCTGATCTCGGGCGCGAGCATCGCCGGTCCGGCGGTTGCGTACTGGTTGGAGCAGTACGGCTTCGACGTGACGGTCGTCGAGCGCGCCGGCCAGTTGCGGGGAGGGGGATACCCGATCGACATCCGCGCCACCGCCCTGGAGGTGGTCAAGCGGATGGGTATCCACTCGCAGCTGCGCCGGGCCCACATCGACACCCGGGCGCTCAGCTTCCTCGCTCCGGACGGCGGCCTGGTCGCGCTGCTGCGGCCCCACGCCGTCGCCGGTGGTGACGAGGCCGAGGACCTCGAAGTGCCGCGCGGGGACCTGGCCCGGGTCCTGTACGACGTCACCAAGGATGGCGTCGAATACCGGTTCAACGACTCGATCGCCGCCCTGGACGAGGATGCCGATGGCATCGACGTCCGTTTCGCCAGTGGTCGTGTCGAGCGCTTCGCGCTGGTCGTCGCCGCGGACGGGGTGCACTCCAGCACCCGGGCGCTGAAGTTCGGCTCCGAGGAGCCGTTCCACCGCTATCTCGGCTACTGCTTCGCCGGCTTCACGATGCCCAACGACTTCGGCCTGTCCCATGAGGGCGTGGTCTGGAACGAGCCGGGCCGCGGCGTCGCGCTGTACGCCGTCCAGGACCGTCCCGAACTGTTCGGCTTCCTCTGCGTCACTCGGGACGAACCGCCGTTCGAGGCCTTCCGTCATCCGCAGGCGCAGCGCGATCTGGTCGCCGAGCGGTTCGATGGCGACGGCTGGAAGGTGCCCCAGGTGGTCGAGGCGATGCGTACGGCCGATGATCTGTTCTTCGACATGGTCACCCAGATCCGGATGCCGGGTTGGTCCTCCGGTCGGCTGGCGCTGGCCGGCGACGCGGCGCACGCGCCCTCCTTCCTGACCGGGCAGGGGTCGAGTCTGGCGCTGGTCGGTGCCTACGTGCTGGCCGGCGAGCTTGCTGCCGAGTTCGGGGCCGGTGGCGGCGGCGATCACCGGGCCGCGTTCGAGCGGTATGAGGCGCTCGCCCGCCCCTTCGCCGAGGCCAACCAGAATCTGGTCAGCCCGGGAATGGCGAATCTGGTTCCGAGCACCGCCGAGGCGCTCGCCGCACGCAACGCGATGTTCCAGCAGATCTCGAGCCTGCCGTCGGATGAGGAGCCGGCGCACTGGGCGATCGATCTGCCCGACTACGCTGCCTGACGTGAGCGAGATCCGAGCGACCGGCGACCGGTCCGCCACGGGCTGGCTGGTGCTGGTTTATCGGGTCCCGTCCGAGCCGACCCGGTTGCGGGCGACGGTCTGGCGCCGGCTCAAGGCGCTCGGTGCGGTCTATCTGCAGAACTCGGTGGCCACGCTGCCCCGAACGCCCGCCAATGAACGGGCTCTGCGCAAGCTCCAGCGCGAGATCGTCGGGATGGACGGCACCGGCATTCTGCTCGAGTCGTCGGCCTTGGCGGGCGAGCAGAGTGTGCTGGACATCTTCCAGGCCGCCCGCTCCGACGAGTACGAGGAGATCGTCGACCGCTGCGAGGGCTTCCTGGCCGAGGTGGGAAAGGAATACACCAAGAACCACTTCACCTACGCCGAGCTCGAGGAGAACGAGGTCGACTACACCAAGCTGGTCAACTGGCTGGACAAGGTGAAGGCCCGCGACCAGTTCGGTGCACCCGGGCGCGCGGAGGCCGACGCCGCGTTGGCCAAGTGCGAACAGGTCCTGGAGGAGTACGCAGCCCGGGTCTACGCCGAGGAGCCGGAAGGGCATTAAGAAGCGTTCTCAGTCCTTCGCCGCCCGAACGGTGCCGTAGGGAATCAGCAGGGCGACCGCGACAACCGGAATCAGCCAAGCGGGCCCCCAGCCGGCGGCGAGCCCGGTGATCACCAGCAGCAGTACGACGCCGGCGGCGATCTGCCAGTCGTCGCCGATCACGAAGTCGTACCAGAACAGGCCGAAACGGGTGAGTGCACCCGGCTCGGTCCTGGTCACGGTCGCCGTGGAGGTCGACCCCGTAGCGGCGGGTGTGACAGGAACCTGCGTCGCTTTCGTCTGGGCAACCCGCCGGCGGCTCCGGAAAATCACCACGAGCAGCAGGCAGAAGATCAGCACCGCCGGAGCGATGATCAACAAGGTCGCATCCGAGCCGGGCCAGTGGGCGCCGACCCCCTCGGCGCCCCAGAAGAGCCCGAATGAGGTGAGCATCACGCCGACCACGAATTTGAGGGTGTTCTCGGGCACCCGCGAGAGCGGGCCGCGGACGACCACGCCCATGATGACCACGGCCACGATCGCCGCAGCCGACGCGGTGATCGCAACCGGCAGGTTGTGCTGGTTGGTGGCGAAGGTGAGCACGATGAAGACCACCTCGAGCCCTTCCAGCAGGACGCCCTTGAAGGACAGTGTGAAGGCGTACCAGTCGGAGATTCCGGCCCGGCTGGTGGTGGCTGCCGCCTGCGAAGCCGCGAGCTGCCGCTGATAGATGGCGTCCTCGTCATGCAACGCCTTGACGCCGGCGGCGCGCAGCACCGCCTTGCGCAGCCATTGCAACCCGAAGACCAGCAGCAGCCCGCCGATCGCCACCCGCAGGACCGCCAGCGGTAGCAACAGGATCGCCGGCCCGAGCACCGCGACGATCACCCCGAGCACGATCACCGCCGCGACCGTGCCCTCCAGTGCCGAACGCCAGTTCCGGCTCGATCCGGCGGCGACCACGATCGTCGTCGCCTCGACGGCCTCGACCAGGCACGCCAGGAAGACGGCCGCGAACAGGGCGAAATCAGTCATCGGGCTCCTTGTAACTGTTACCCGGCGATAATAACAGCGGTTACATCAGACGCTCGCTGGGTTTGCTGTTCCGGATGTCCTCGATCAGCTGTTGGATCGGGCTCTTCTCTGCCAAGGCCGCCCCTTGCTCGCCCATGTGGGCGGCAAGGGTCATCGCCGACGCCGCGGCCTTGGCGATGACGAACTCACCGTCCGGGTTCTGGAAGAACAGCAATTTGTCGCCCGGACCGAGCCGGAGCGCTCTTCGGATGGCGGCCGGCACGGTGACCTGGCCGTTCGCCGATACCTTCGAGAGGAACATGGTCTCCCACTTGGATTCTCAAGGATTCTGGGTCTTCTTGAGCGCGACACTATGTCCGCGGGCAGGGCAGACGCCGGTCGCAGGTTGCGATCTGTGGACAAGTCGGCTGCCGCCCGATAGTGCCGCTGCTCGGACATGGAGTCGAGTTGCTTGAGATCTCAAGACTCCTTTGGATCCTTGACACGAACACCATGGTTGTGGGTAGCCCGTACGACGCGGGTGGGGGAGACAGGAGTACGGGTTCGAGGCTGTGAAACCGTCCGAGCGATTGAGCCGACTACTACGGCGGGTCGTAAACTCTGCAGGGTTATGGCTGCGCTGAATCCCCGTGGGCTCAATCTTCCCGACCGGCCGCGTCGGTTGCGTACGAATCCTGTCGTACGCCGGATGGTCGCTGAGACCACCGTCGCACCGCGGCAACTGATCCTGCCGGCGTTCGTCGCCGAGGGGCTGACGGAGCCGCGGCCGATCACCTCGATGCCTGGTGTCGAGCAGCACAGCCTGGAGTCGATCAAGAAGCTGGCCCATGATGCGGCCGAGGCCGGGCTGGCCGGGATCATGCTGTTCGGCGTACCGCTGCCCGAGAAGAAGGACGCGACCGGCTCCCAGGCGCTCGCCGGCGACGGCATCCTCAACCTCGCCATCGCAGCCGTGCACGCCGAGGTCGGCGACGACCTGCTGGTGATGAGCGACGTCTGCCTGGACGAGTTCACCGATCATGGTCACTGCGGCGTGCTCACCGACGACGGTGTCGTCGACAACGACGCGACCGTCGAGCTGTACGCGCAGATGGCGGTCCTGCACGCCGAGGCCGGCGTCCACATGGTCGGCCCGAGCGGCATGATGGACGGCCAGGTCGGCGCCATTCGCGAGGCGCTCGATCAGGCCGGACATCTCGACACCGCGATCCTGGCCTATGCGGCGAAGTACTCCTCTTCCTATTACGGCCCGTTCCGCGAGGCGGTCGGCTCGTCCCTCAAGGGGGACCGGAAGACCTACCAGCAGGATCTGGCGAATGTGCGGGAGTCGCTGCGCGAGGTCCGGCTCGATCTCGGGCAGGGCGCCGATCTGGTGATGATCAAGCCGGCACTCAGCTATCTTGACGTGATCGCACGGGTCGCCGAGCGTGTCGACGTGCCGGTGGCGGCGTACAACATCTCTGGTGAATACTCCATGATCGAGGCCGCCGCCGAGCGCGGGTGGATCGATCGGGACGCCGCGATCACCGAGACTCTGACCTCGATCCGCCGGGCCGGTGCCGATGTCATTCTCACTTACTGGGCCCTCGAGTACGCGACCAGACCGGAGCTGCAGCGATGAACGTCGACCGATCCGCCGCCGCCTTCGAGCGGGCCAAGACCGTCACCCCGGGCGGGGTGAATTCGCCGGTCCGCGCCTTTCTCGCGGTCGGTGGCACGCCGCGCTTCATCAAGAGCGCCAGGGGTGCCTACCTGACCGACCTGGACGGCAACGAGTATGTCGACCTGGTCTGCTCCTGGGGCCCGATGTTGCTCGGCCATGCCCATCCGGAGGTGCTCGCCGCGGTGGCCGAAGCAGCGCAGCACGGCACCTCCTTCGGCGCTCCGACCCAGGCCGAAGTCGATCTTGCGGCGGCGATCATCGACCGGACGCCGATCGACCAGGTACGGCTGGTCAACTCGGGCACCGAGGCGACGCTCAGCGCGATCCGCTTGGCTCGCGGCTTCACTGGACGGGACAAGATCATCAAGTTCGCCGGCTGCTACCACGGGCACGTCGACTCGCTGCTGGCCTCGGCCGGCTCCGGCGTCGCCACCCTGGGCATCCCGGGTACGCCGGGCGTCACCGCCGGGACGACCGCTGACACCATCGTCGTCGCGTACAACGACCGGGCCGCGGTCAGGCAGGCGTTCGCGACCTACGGCGACCAGATCGCCTGTCTGATCACCGAGGGTGCCCCGGGCAATATGGGCGTCATCGAACCGGGAGCCGAGGACGGGATCGGCTTCAACCGATTCCTGTCGGATCTCTGCCACGAGCACGGCGCGCTCTTCATCTCCGACGAGGTGATGACCGGCTTCCGGGTCAGCAAGTCGGGCCAGTACGGCTTGGACGGTGTCGGCGGCGACCTGATGACCTTCGGCAAGGTGATGGGCGGCGGATTCCCGGCCGCGGCCTTCGGCGGTCGAGCCGACATCATGGCCCACCTCGCGCCGGTCGGCTCGGTCTATCAGGCGGGCACGCTGTCGGGGAACCCGGTCGCGACCGCTGCCGGCCTGGCGACGTTGCGGCTGGCCACCGCCGACGTCTACGAGACCGTCGACAAGACCTCCGAACAGCTGCGTGCCGAGGTGCATGCCGCCTTGGAGCAGGCCGGCGTTCCGCACGTCATCTCGCACTCCGGGAACTTGTTCAGCGTCTTCTTCGTAGCCCCAGGCGTGACCGCCGTCCCCGACTACACCGCCGCCCAGGCACAGCAGGCGCAGGCGTACACGGCGTTCTTCCACTCGATGCTCGAGGACGGTGTCTACCTGCCTCCGAGCGCGTTCGAGGGCTGGTTCCTCTCGGCGGCTCACGATTCCACAGCTCTGGACCGTATCGTTGCGGCGTTGCCGCGTGCCGCCCAGGCCGCGGCTCGAGCGGCGTAGCGGCCGGCAGGCGAATCGGACAGGCGGGGAGATGAGCGAGCAGACCAAGACCCTGGTCCATCTGGTGCGGCACGGTCTGGTGGAGAATCCGACCGGCGTGCTCTATGGACGGCTGCCCGGATTCCACCTGTCCGAGGTGGGCCGGCAGATGGCCGGAAAGGTCGCCGAGTACACCAAGGGCTGGGACGTCACCCATCTGCGCTGTTCGCCCCTCGAGCGCGCCCAGGAGACGATGGCTCCGATCGCGGCGAACTTCCCCGAGGTCGCTGTGGTCACCGACGGCCGAGTGATCGAGGCCGAGAACTACCTGCAGGGTCATCGTTTCGACCGGTCCAAGAACTCCGCCTTCACCAACCCGCGGCACTGGCTCTACTTCCGCAACCCGCTCAAGCCGACCTGGGGGGAGCCGTACGCCGAGATCGCGACCCGGATGCGGGCCGCGATCCACGACGCCGCCGAGGCTGCCGACGGTCACGAGGCGTTGATCGTCTCCCACCAGTTGCCGATCTGGATCGCCCGACTCGATGTCGAGGGGCGGCGGTTCGCCCACGATCCGCGTAAGCGCGAGTGCAGCCTGGCCAGCATCACCACGGTGATCTTCCGTGACGGCCGGATCACCGGGATCGAGTACCGCGAGCCCGCCGGATCGCTGCTGCCCGGAGTGAAGTCCAAGAAGTTTGTTGCCGGGGCCTGATGTCGCCAAATCTCCCGGGCCGCACGACCGCGGTCGCCGCCATGATCATCAGCGCGCTGCTGGTGATCACCGGTTGCAGCACCAGCTCCGCCGGCCAGGATTCCCAGACGGGCAGCGAGAACGGCTACGTCGGCCATGATCAACAACTGACCCGGGTGCCGGTCGGCAAGCGGGACAAGGCGCCGACGATCAGTGGGCCGGCGTTGCTGGGCGGCAAGCAGATCAACAGCGCCGACTACGCGGGCAGCGTCCTGGTGATCAATGTCTGGGGATCGTGGTGCCCGCCCTGCCGCAAGGAGGCGCCGGACCTGGAGAAGGCTGCCAACACGTTGGGTTCGAAGGCGCAGTTCCTCGGCATCGACAGCCGCGATCCCGGCCAGGCGGCACCGCAGGCCTTCGTCCGGACCCACAAGATCACCTATCCGAGCATCTACGACCCCGATGGCACCCAGGTGGTCAAATTCGACGATCTTCCCCCGAGCGCGATCCCGTCCACCCTGGTGATCGACAAGCAGGGCCGGATGGCCGTACGCATCCTCGGCAGCATCACGTCCGACACCTTGGTCGACATCGTCGACGACGTGGCGGCCGGCAAGTGATAGGGGCCAGAAGGTGATAGGGGATTGGGCGGCCTCAGCGGTCGGCGGCACGATGATCGTCGCCGTTCCGGTCGCGTTGCTGGCCGGGCTGGTGTCCTTCTTCTCCCCGTGCGTATTGCCGCTGCTGCCCGGCTATCTGACCTACACGTCGGGTCTCAGTGCGGCCCAGGTGATGGAAGGCCGCCGGCACCGGGGCAGGATCCTGGCGGGCACCACCTTGTTCGTGCTCGGCATCGCCATCGTTTTCGTCAGCACCGGAGCGCTTGCCGGCGGTGTGGGGCGATTGTTCTACGCCAACGGCGATCTGATCGGCCGGATCCTCGGCGTCGTGATCATCTTGCTGGGATTGATGTTCGCCGGCGTGATCCGGTTCGGCCAGCGGGACCTGCGGATCACCCGGATGCCGGCGATCGGGGTCGCCGCGGCCCCGTTGGTGGGGATCGTCTTCGCACTGGGCTGGACACCGTGCATCGGCCCAACCCTGGGTGCGGTGCTGACGCTTGCGCTCAACGAGGGCACTGCGCTGCGCGGCGGGATCCTGGCCGCGATCTTCGCCCTCGGCCTCGGCGTACCGTTCGTCGTGGCCGGCCTCGCATACGGCCGGATCGCCAGTGGTGTCGACCGGATCCGCCGCCACCAACAGGCCGTGATGCGGATCGGCGGGATCGGGATGATCATCGTCGGGCTGCTGCTGGTCACCGGACTCTGGAACCATCTGATGCTGCACGTGGTCAGCTGGGCCGGCAACTTCGTACCAGGGATTTGATCATGAGCGATACCAGAACCGAAGAGACAGCAGCCGAAGCCACCGAGGTCGGCACGCCAGAGGTGGTCGCCGGCTCCGAGGAGGCCAGGAGCACCGCGCCCCGACGCAAGGGTGGCGCACCTGCGCTCGGCCTCATCGGGGGACTGCGATTCATCTGGACGCAGTTGACCACGATGCGTACGGCCCTCGGCCTGCTCTTCCTGTTGGCGCTGGCCGCCATCCCCGGATCGCTGGTGCCCCAGCAGAGCATCTCCCCGGTCGAGGTCAACCTCTTCCTGCAGCAGCACAAGACGCTCGGACCGATCTACGACAAGGTCGGGCTGTTCAGCGTCTACACGTCGCCGTGGTTCTCCGCGATCTACTCGTTGCTGTTCATCAGCCTGATCGGCTGCATCATTCCGCGGGTCGCCGTCTATGTCCGCGCCGTACGGGCCAAGCCGCCGCGGACCCCGCGCTACCTGCACCGGATGCCGGCCTACGTGTCGACCGAGTTGCCCGCGGCCGACGGCCAGCCGGCAGACGACCCGGGGCAGAGTGCCGCGGTGGTCGACGCTGCCGAGGCCGGACTGCGCAAGCGGCACTATCGGGTCGTACGGCACCCCGACGGCTCGGTGTCGGCCGAGCGCGGCTACCTGCGCGAGGCGGGCAATCTGCTCTTCCACGTCAGCCTGGTCTTCGTCCTGATCGGGGTCGCGGTGGTGTGGCTGTGGAATTTCCGCGGCGACAGCGCCGTGGTGGTCGGCAACGGCTTCGCCAACAACCTGGCCCAATACGACGACTTCAAGGCCGGGCCACTCTTCCGCGAGTCAACGCTGTCGCCCTTCAGCCTCAAGGTCAACTCCTTCGATGTGAAATTCGAGACCGGTGCGGTCCAGACCGGTGCCGCGCGGGAGTTCAAGGCCAACGTGACGGTGATCGACAAGCCGGGCGACAAGCCGCGCAACGCGACCATCCAGGTCAACCACCCGCTACACATCAACGGCAGCACGGTGCACCTGGTCGCCTGGGGCTATGCGCCGGTCGTCACGGTCCGGGACGGCAACGGCAACGTGGCCTATTCCGGCCCGGTGATCTTCCTGCCGCAGGACGGCAACTTCACCTCGGCGGGCGCGATCAAGGCACCGGACGGACGGCCCAACCAGTTCGGCTTCGAGGGGATCTTCCTGCCGAGCGCTCCGGCGGACATCACCAAGAGTGGGCCGCAGTCGGTGTTCCCCGGTCTCTACAACCCGCAACTCTTCCTGGATGCCTGGACCGGCAAGCCGGGAAAGGAGACCGGGATCCCCGAGAGCGTCTACACGCTCGACACCTCGGGGCTGAAGCAGATCATGAACCCCAAGGACAAGACCCAGCCGCTGCGGTTCATCCTGCGGCCCGGGTACGAGCAGAAGCTGCCCGGCGGTGGTTCCATCGAGCTCGACGGGGTGCAGCGCTGGGTCAAGCTCCAGGTCGGGGACAGCCCCGGCGTCTACATCGCCATCATCGCTATCGGGTGCGCTGTGCTGGGACTGTGCTTTTCGCTCTTCATCCGTCCACGCAGAGTCTGGGCTCGTGCGCGTACTACGAAAGGTAGTACCGTGTTCGAGATCGCCGGACTGGATCGTGCAGACGCCCGGACCGGACTACAGGAGGACCTGGCCGACCTTCTCGACGAAGTCGCGAAGGACCAGAATCCCGCCAAGCAGGAGACGCCATGACCGCTCAGACCTTCTCCAGCCTTGCGCTGGTCACCTCCGTGGTGATCTACGCGCTGGCCTTCTCCATGCACACGGTGGAGTGGGCGTCCGCGCGCAAGATCAGGGCCGACAAGATCTCTCTCGACGCCACCGACACCGAAGCAGCGGCAGTCCGCGAACCGGCGCTGGTCGGTGCCGCCGATGCCACCAGCCCGGACCGGGTGGAACGCGTCGACCGGAGCGGACCGGCTGCCCGGAGCCCGCAGAGCCCGGTCGACCGACTCGGCTCCGACCAGCCGGAGCCGCTGACCGCCCGGCAGCGTTCGGAGACCTTCGGGCGGATGGGCGTTTCGCTGACGATCATCGCGCTGGCCTGCGCCATCGCCGGCGTCGTCGCGCGGGGCATCGCCGCCGACCGCTGGCCGTTGGCCAACATGTTCGAATTCACCACGATGGCGATGGTGATCATCGTCTCGGCCTACCTGGTGCTGGCCAGGATGGGGATGCGGTGGCTCGGTCTGCCGGTCACCCTGCTGGCGACCGTCGGCAACGGGCTCGCTGTGACCGTCTTCTACGTCGCGGTGGCACCGGTGGTGCCGGCCCTGCACTCGGTCTGGTTCTTCATCCACATCACCGCTGCAGCGGTCTCGGGCTCGGCCTTCAACATCGGCGGCCTGATCACGATCCTCTATCTGATCAAGAAGCGGGCCGAGGACAAGGGCACCGTCGGCGCGGTGCTGGGCCGGCTGCCGGAGGCCAAGCGGATGGATGTGATCGCCTATCGGGTGCTTGCCTTCGCCTTCCCGCTGTGGACCTTCACGATCGCGGCCGGCTCGATCTGGGCCGAGTACGCCTGGGGTCGCTACTGGGGCTGGGATCCCAAGGAGACCTGGGCCCTGGTCACCTGGGTGATCTTCGCCTGCTATCTGCACGCCCGGTCGACGGCCGGCTGGAAGGGCGCCCGTGCCGGCATGATCGCGATCCTCGGCCTAGCTGTCTTCTGGTTCAACTTCATCGGCGTCAACCTGCTCTTCGCGGGCCTGCACTCCTACGCCGGGGTCTGAGATCGCGTCCCGTCCCGACGGGCCGCATTCCAACGGATCCCACCCCGATAGACCCGATTCTGATGGACTCGATCCCGATGAGCCGGTGCGGACCGATCCTGCTGCCCTGCTCGCGGCGTACGACCAACAGCTGAGGACCGACGCGGAAACGCCGAATGCGACCGGCGTCGTACGGATCGGGCCGCTGCGGCTGGTGACCTTCGCCGGAGGCCGTGGTTTCGTCACCTACGCCGGCCTGGACGGTGCCGACGCCGCGACGATCCGGGACTGGGTCGGCCAGGTCGTCGAGCACTACCGGAGCAGAGCCGAGATCACCGCCGTCGAATGGAAGACCCGCGGACACGATCGCGCACCCGGGCTGCACGAGGCGCTGGTCGAGCACGGCTTCGTCCCCGATGAACCGGAGTCGATCATGATCGGGCCTGCCGCAGGCCTGGCTGTCGGGGTGCCGCTGCCGGAAGGCGTCACGCTGCGCAGGATCACTGAGGGGTCCGATATCCGCGCGATGAGCGCGATGGCCGATGAGGTCTTCGGCGAGCCGGTTTCCGAGCGTCGGGCGACTGCGATCATCGAGGGCATGCGGCGCTGGCCCGAGTGGGAGGTCTGGGTCGCCGAGGCCGGCGGGCAGATGATCAGTTGCGGTCGGCTTGAGCCGGTGTCCGGCACTGATTTCGCCGGAATCTGGGGCGGCGCCACCCGGCCGGAATGGCGTGGACGAGGGATCTATCGGGCCCTCACGGCCGAACAGGCCCGTTCGGCGCTGAGGATCGGCAAGACGCTGATCCACAGCGACTCGACCGAATTCTCCCGGCCGATCCTCGAGCGGTCAGGGTTGATCAAGGTCTCGACCACCACTCCCTAAAACTGGACCAGGAAAGCCTGACCCGGCAAGCCGGCCGACTCCCGCTGGTCCCGCGCGTCAGCTGAAGTCGAAGCGGGTCACATCCCGGGGAAAGTTGGTCCACGCCAGGACGTGCTGCGGTTTGACCATGAAGAGCCCGTCGGCAGACTCCGGCTGATAGCTCTCGTAGCGGCGCTGATAGCTGGCGCGGACGCGGTCGAACGCCTCCGGCGTCAGGTCGTTGTCGGTGGAGAAGACGCCGTCCACGATCACCACCTCGGTGGCGCTCTCCAGATGCACCTGGGTGTGCGGATTGGCCAGCAGGTCCCGCCCCCAGCGAGTGACCTGGATGCCCCCGTCGGCGTACAGCGTGTTGTCGATCCAAGCACCCCAGATCGGCCTGGCGTGCGGCCTGCCGCCGCCGTCGGCGGTGCTGAACCAGAAATGCCGCGACTGCTCGAGTCGTTCGTTGACCGGTGCCCAGTCCAGCGGCGTCTCCTCGCCGGTGTCGTTGTAGCCCTCCGGCAACTTCGCCGCCGCTCCGCGCGGCTGCCCCGTCCCACTCAGATCTGTCCCACTCAGATCTGTCCCACTCAGATCTGTCCCACCCGGACTGATCCCGCTCATCCCGCTCATCCTGACCTCCTTGTCGGATCCTGAGATCGAGACTAGGGCGAGCTTCAGACGGTGTGCCGGACAGCGAACCGAGTCAGTCCGTGGACGTGACCGTCACCGAGAACGGCAGCCCGGTGACCTCGACGAAATCCTGGTCCGCGACCAGCGTCAGGCTGGCCGGACCGACCCGCAGCCCCGAGACGCGGGTGGCACCGAGGACCGCCATCGCGGGACCCGCGGTGAGCCGGCGCTGTGGCAGGTCGGCGTCCAGCCCGAGTGCGGTGGTGAGCAGCTGGTAGGGCACCGCGGCGGCCCATGCCTGCGGTGAACAGGCGGTCGGATAGGGCACAGGGGTCGGCACTTCGTCGCGACCGAAACCGCACAGCAGTTCCGGCAGCCGGCCGCCGTAGCTGTCCGCCGCGTCCAGCAGGCCGGCAAGGATGCGTTCGGCCTCGGCGCGGAAGCCATAGCGGGCGATGCCGGCGGCAACCAGCACCGTGTCGTGCGGCCAGACCGATCCGTTGTGATAACTGGCCGGGTTGTAGCGGCCGGCGTCGTCGGCCAGGGTCCGGATCCCGAAGCCGGTGAACATGCCCGGCGACATCAGCCGCTCGACGACCTGGCCGGCGACGTCGTCGGGAACGATGCCCGACCACAGGCAGTGGCCGATGTTGGAGGTCGCGGTGTCCACCGGTGTCTTGGTGCCGTCCAAGGCGATCGCGTAGAAGCCTTGTTCCGGTAGCCAGAAGGCCTGATGGAAGCGGCGCTGAAGATCGGCGGCACGATCCAGCCAGGGTTGTTGATCCTCTCCGAATGCCCGGGCCAGCTCGGCGCGGGCCCGGAAGGCGGCGTACGCGTAGCCCTGTACCTCGGCCAGCGCGATCGAGCCGGTGGCCAGCCGGCCGTCGGCGAAGCTGATCGAGTCGCCGCTGTCCTTCCAGCCCTGGTTGTCCAGACCATGATCAGCGGTGCGTTCGTATTCCAGGAAGACGTCACCGTCCCGGTCTCCGTAGTCGGTGATCCAGCTCATCGCCCGGTCGACGGCCGGCATCAATTCGGCGACCGCGTCGATCGGTTGGCCCCAGCGCAACGCCTGGGCGACCACGACGACGAACAGCGGCGTCGAGTCGATGGATCCGTAGTAGACGCCGGTTCCGCCCAGCGACAGCGACGGGTCGGATCCCTTTCGTATTTCGTGCAGGATCTTGCCGGGCTGCTCCTCGTTCTGCGGGTTGTCCGTCGTTCCCTGCAGCCGGGCCAGGCTGCGCAGTGTCCCGAGCGCAAGATCACCGAAGTACGGCAGCATCATCGCACTGGTAAGCAGCGAATCCCTGCCGAACAACGTCATGAACCACGGTGCGCCCGCCGCGACGGCGGCATCCTCGGGATGATCTTCGTCGAAGATCCGCAGCGCGCCAAGATCACGACGGCTGATCGTCAGGGCCCGATCCAGGCCGGGATGACCGACGGTGATCTTGGGTGCTGCTGCGTTCCAGGCGGCCGCTCGGAGTGCGGGGACAGACTCCGCCACCGGCCGGCTGTCGGTGAACGTGGGTTCTTGATCATGGTCGTCGTCGCCCGGTGCGACCTGGACGGTGCCGGTCCAGCTGCCCCGGGCGGGGACCGTCGTCTCCACCGTCAAACCATCCGGAGAGGTTTGCCATCCAGCGGCGGTGATCAGGACCGATCGTTGATCAACTGCGTTCTCCAGCCGCAACTCCAGCCGGCCGGCGTCGGAGTGCCGGGTGATCGTCCGCTCGCGGCCCTTGATCCCGCGGATCTCGAAGATATCGGCGAAGTCGGCGTCGATCCGCAAGTCGAGCCGGACGCGTACGTCCTGGGTGGCGTGGTTTGAGAGCGTGATGTCCTCGCGCAGGCCGGCTCCGATCCAGCGGCGGCGTTCGATCAGCAGCGTCGCCTCGAATTCCGACTCGCGGCGGACCCCGCGGCCCACGAAGCGGCAGCTGTACGCCTGGTCCGGGACAACCGTAAGGATGTCCGGAAGGACTCCGTCGACGGTCAGCTCCAGGGCCGACAACACCCGGGTGTCCTTGTAGTACAGACCGCGCGCGGCGCCGGAGATGCTGCCGGACTTGTCGGAGAGGCAGAAGGTCGAACCCTCGACCAGGGTGACCTCGGCCTCCCGGGAGAGCGCGCCGGCTGCGGCCGCGACCTCGTCGATCGGGGCCGACGGCAGGGCGGACTGGGACTTCGTTGACTGGGACATGATGGCCAAGCCTTGCATCACAAACCTCGTGCGGGCAACGACCCCGGTCGGTACGGTCGATGACGTGACGAGCTACCTGGCGCGCAATGAACTCGGATACCTCCTGCTCTCCTTCGAACCCGCCCTGGAGCACCAGCTTGATCATGATCACGAGACACCGCTGAATGCGTCGTTCGTCCTCGTCGAACGCGGCGGGCAGGTGCTGCTGGTCTTCGACAACTGGCGCAAGCACTGGGAGCTGCCCGGTGGCGGTCGTGATGCCGGCGAGTCGCCGCGCAGCGCCGCTGTCCGGGAGCTCGCCGAGGAGACCGGTGTCGTGACCGAGGAGTTGATCTTCGTCGGAGTCTCGTCGTATGAATCACCGCCCGATGGGCTGCATGAACGGGTCGCGGTCTACCGGACGGTGCTGGATCCCAGCGGGCCGGACCCGGTGCCGCTCTTCCAACCGGACAAGGAGATCGGCGGCACCCGATGGTGGGATCCCGCGTCCTCCCGCGAGGGCGTTGATCCGCTTGATGCGATGATCATCGACCTCGTGCTGGCGGACCCTACTGCCGCGCCGACACCGCTGGATGTCACCCGCGGCAGCTACCAGGCGGCTGCAGACGTCTACACCCAGCGGTCTCGGCCCTCGGGTATCGGGAAGCTCGCGATATTCCTCGACCGCTTCGCCGCATTCGTCGCCGAGGGGCGAGTGCTCGAGGTCGGCAGCGGGCCGGGATGGGATGCGGCCCACCTGGAGGATCTCGGGTTGACGGTCCAACGGACCGACATCACCCCGGCGTTCGTCGAGATGATGCGAGCCGAGGGTCACGACGCCTACCTGCTGGACGTCCGCAGTGACGACCTCGGCGGCCCCTGGGACGGGGTCCTGGCCAACGCGGTACTGCTGCACCTGAATCGTGCGGAATTCACTGTGGTGCTGCAGCGGATCGCGGTCGCAGTCCGAGATGGAGGGATCTTCGCTTTCACGCTCAAGGAGGGTGACGGCGACAGCTGGTCCGAGGACAAGCTCGGGTCGCCTCGATGGTTCGTCTACTGGCGTGAGCCGGCGGTTCGGGCGGAGCTGCGGGCGGCCGGATGGACGGTCATCTCTGTCGATCACCACACCGGGACCCGTGGGGATTGGTTGCACATTCTGGCCCGCCGCTGACGTACGCAGCGGGTCCAGCAGGGACTGTCCGCCCCTTGTTGTAGCGTCGTGAGGGACACCTGTCGGGCTTGTCGCGGTGGCGGTGTTTCTCTTGTATATAAGGGATTCCGTCGATTTCGCGTCTTGCAATCGTACGGGGGATCGAATAGAATCTGTCGTTATGGGGTATCAATCGTTGTCGGGGCCGGAGTGGCTTCCGGGTGAGCTGGATGCCCTGTTCGCGAGGGAGCCGGAGGAGCTGGAGCCGACGGTCCCGGATCCTGAGGATCCCTGGCCGGTGGACGTTGACGATGAAGATCTTGGCGGCTGGTTCGACTCTGACCTCGATTCTGGTCTCGACTCTGACCTCGAATCTGGTCTCGAATCTGGTCTCGACTCTGGCCCGGTCGGTGATGAAGTGCCCGGTTCGGTCCCGGATCGGTTTGCTGCCGCGGTGGCGGATTTGGATGCTGCGGTCGACCGAGTGGCCGCACTGGCCGGGGATCTCGGGTTGGGGTTGGCCGGCAGGGATGGGCTGGTCGCTTGGATGCAGGGGTTAGAGCGGTCACGGAACAGACTTCTGGGTCCGAGTCAGGTGTTGATCAATCTGATGGAGGCCGCGGGGTGTCGTACGGATGGTCCCTTGGGTCTGTTCGCGAGTCCGCAAGCATTCCTGATCGCGCTGTTGGGGAATCTCTGCCGGCGAGGCGAAAGCCCGTGTGCGGGCGGCGGAGTTGTTGGCCCCGAAGATGAGTCCCGCGGGTGAGATGGTTCCACCGCGGTATCCGGTTGTGGCCGCCGCCCAAGCGTCCGGGGAGGTCTCGTGGGATCGGATTGATCTGGTGACGAAGGCGTTGGTCGACTGGGAGAAGTTGTTGCCGGTCGACGGCAACAACGTCACCGTCGAGACGTTGGCCGAGGCCGAAGAGCTGTTAGCCGGGCAGGCGCGGGTCTTCGGTGGGCGGCAGCTGGGGCAGGTGATCGATCGGATTGCGGGTTGGTTGGTGCCGGACGGAATGCTCGATGACCGGGCGGCGCAGGACGCGGTCAGAGAGTTGGAGGTGCGTCCGATCCGCCGCGGCATGCATAAGGGCATGTATCGGGTGGAGGGCCGGCTGACCGGCGATGCGGGTGCGAAAGCACTCGCCATGTTGGATCCGTTGGCGAAACCGCAACCGGTCGTCGACGAGTCCGGGCGTGTGGTGGAACGGGATCATCGGGATCGTGGGCAACGCATGCACGATGCGTTGGAAGAGGCGTTGGATCGGAGTTTGCGGGCGGGTGAGTTGCCGGCTCATGGTGGGACGCCGGCGACGTTGATCCTGATCGCCGGGGAAGACGAGTTCGTTGCGGGTACGGGTGCGGGTGTGACTGAGACTGGTGATGTCTTGCCGATGGAGGGCGGTGCGCGGTCTGTCGGATGAGGCGGAGATCGTCCGCACGGTGTTTCACAAGCAGACCCGGGAGGTTCTCTCCTTGGGTCGGACTCGACGGTTGGCCAGTTATGCGCAGACTCTTGCTCTGGCCGCCCGGGATGGTGGGTGCACGTTTCCGGGGTGTTCGAAGTCGCCGAAATGGTGTCAGCGGCATCACATCGTCGATTGGGCCAATGGGGATCCTACGGATTTACCGAATTTGGCTCTTCTCTGCCCGTTTCATCATGCCCGGTTCGCCCGGCATGGCTGGTCGGCCGAATACAAGCACGGTCGGGTGTGGTGGCGGCCGCCCAAGATCATCGATCCGGAACAGAAGCCGATCCTCAACATCCGCCACCGAGCCGGACCACTGATCACGTGAGCGTCGGCAGACACGTCGAGCCCGGCGCGTGACCGTCCTTTCCGAGGTATCCGGAGCACTCGAAGCCGCAGCTGATCCAGCCGCGGCAGTAGCCCTTGCGCGCTATTTCAAGACCGGGCCAGGAGCGTACGGGGAGGGCGATCGGTTCATCGGCATCAAGGTTCCGATGCTGCGGAAGATCGCCAAGCCGTACGGATCTGTGCCCTTCGACGCGGACTCCTGGCTGCCGTTGCTGCGCCATCCCGTGCACGAGTACCGGCTGGCCGCGCTGCTGGCGATGACCTACCGGTTCGCCAGGGCCACTCCGAACGAGCAAGCCGCGATTCATGGCTGCTATCTGGACAACATGGCCTTCGTCAACAACTGGGACCTGGTCGATCTGTCCTGTCGCACGCTCGTGGGCGACTATCTGCTGGATCGGGAGCGAGACCTACTGGACGAGCTGGCGCGCTCGACTTCTCTGTGGGAGCGTCGGATCGCGATGGTCAGCACGCACAGCTTCATCCTCCACGGCCAGACCTTGGACACCCACCGGATCGCGCTGGTCCTGATCGACGACCGGCACGATCTGATTCACAAGGCCGTCGGCTGGATGCTGCGCGAGGCGGGCAAGCGGGTCAGCGAGCCCGAGCTGCTCGCCTTCCTGGACCGGCACGCGACAGCGCTACCGCGGACGGCGCTGCGGTATGCGATCGAACGGCTGGAGCCGGACGTACGACGCCACTACCTCGAATTTCGCTGACACCGTCCGAAGGCGTGGACTGCGTACGCGACCGGTCGGACGCCATGCGACGATCTGACCATGCCGCACTTCGACTTGTGCATCATCGGTTCCGGCTCCGGTAACACGATCGTTGACGAACAGTTCGCCGACCAGAGCGTTGCCCTGATCGACCAGGGGGTCGGACCGAACGCGGTCTTCGGCGGCACCTGCCTCAATCTGGGGTGCATCCCCACGAAGATGTTCGTCCTCCCGGCCGATCTCGCCCGCAGTCCTTCCGAGGCGGACCGCCTCGGTGTCGATCTCACGTTCAACCGTGCCGACTGGAAAGCCATCCGGGACCGCATCTTCGGGCGGATCGACCCGATCTCCGCGGGTGGTGAGCAGTGGCGGGCATCCTCGCCCAATCTCACGCTGTACCGCGAGCACGCGCATTTCGTCGGACCGAAGACTCTCCAGGTCGGTGATGATCACGTGACCGCCGACCGGTTCGTGATCGCCGCCGGCAGCCGTGCCGTGCTGCCGCAGATCCCGGGCATCGAGGACGTGACGGTGCACACCTCCGACACCGTGATGCGGATCGACGACCTTCCGCGATCGATGGTGATCCTGGGCGGCGGTTTCATCGCAGCAGAATTCGCCCACATCTTCTCCGCATTCGGGGTCGACGTCACCGTGGTGATGCGCTCCGGCCGGATGCTCCGGCACGAGGACGACGACATCTCCGACCGCTTCACCGAGTTGATCGAGAAGCGGGTCAAACTGGTCAGGAATGCCTCAATAACCGGGCTGCAGGCGTGCGACGACGGCCGGATCAGGGTGATCACCGATCAGGAGCCGGTACAGGAGGTCGACCTGGTCCTGGTGGCGATCGGCCGCCAACCCAATGGCGACCTGGTCGACGTCGGCGCAGCCGGAGTTGATCTTGACGACGGCGGTCGGGTGATCGTCGACGACTACCAGCGCACGACGGCCGACGGCGTCTTCGCACTCGGTGACGTGTCATCGCCCTATCAGCTCAAGCATGTCGCCAACCACGAGGCGCGGGTCGTCCAGCACAATCTGCTGCATCCGGATTCCATGATCACCGCTGACCATCGGTTCGTGCCGCATGCGGTGTTCTCGGACCCGCAGGTCGCATCGGTCGGGCTCACGGAGCAGGAGGCCGTGCGGGCGGGTCGCAACTACGTCACCGCGGTCCAGGACTACGGCACCGTCGCGTACGGCTGGGCGATGGAAGACACCCAGCACCTGGCCAAGTTGATCGCCGACCGCGACTCACGTCAGCTGATCGGGGCCCATATCGTCGGGCCGCAGGCGTCGACCCTGATCCAGCCGTTGATCCAGGCGATGAGCTTCGGGCTTGCCGTTCCGGACATGGCTCGCGGCCAATACTGGATCCACCCGGCGCTGCCGGAGTTGGTCGAGAACGCGCTGTTGTCGCTCAAGTTCGACGATTGAGTCACATCGACACGGCGACAGCATCACGATGGCGGGTCGGCACCGCCGGGCATGGCAGAGTCGGACTGGTGAGCACCGAGCAACAGCGACTGCGAAACCGTCCAGTCCCAGGCAACCGCGGGGGTGGCCGGCCTGCCCGGGTCGTCGTCGGCGGGCTGGCCACGGCGGCGATGATCACCCTCGCTGCGTGCGGTCAGCAGGCCGGACCGCCATCCGCCGGGACCACGGCCGCGGGCACCGCGTCCGGACCCGCCACGTCCGGGCAGCCGACCTCCTCCGCGCCCACAGGAGAAGCCACCGCGGCCTCCTCGCCGTCTCAGCCGGCCGGCTCATCGAGCCCGACCGCGTCCAAGACGTCCGCCGGCGGCCAGACCTGCTCGGCGCTGGCCGGCGACCTGACCTTGGACCAGCAGGTCGGACAGTTGTTCATGGTGGCCACGAGTTCGTCCGGCATGGGCAGCGCGGAGGCGGACGAACTGTCCTCCCTCGATGTCGGCTCCGTGTTGCTGCTGGAGAATTCGACCGCAGGTCGCTCAGCGATCCGCTCGGTTACCGATGCGATCAGGGACGGTGTGGGCGGCCATCACGGCGTCAAACTCATGTTGGCAGCCGACCAGGAGGGTGGTGAGGTCCAGCGGTTGGCCGGACCGGGCTTCGACACCATCCCCAGTGCCGAGGATCAGGCGTCGCTGTCCGACAGCCAACTGCAGTCGGACGCCAAGACTTGGGGGCGCCAGCTCAAGGAGGCCGGTATCGACGTCAATCTGGCTCCCGTCTCCGACGTCGTACCGAGCTCGATCGGGACTGCCAATGCGCCGATCGGCGCCCTGCGGCGCGGCTACGGGCCGAAGGCAGCTGTTGTCGCCCGCAAGAACACTGCCTTCATCAAAGGCATGGAGGCTGCCGGTGTGGCGACTTCGGTGAAGCACTTTCCCGGATTGGGCATCGTCCGTGGCAACACCGATACCAGCACCGACGTCACCGACGACGTCACCACCCGCGACGACAAGCGGCTGGCCGGATTCAAGGCCGGAGTTGCGGCCGGCGTCGACATGGTGATGGTCTCCTCGGCCGTCTACACCAAGATCGACGCCGATCATCCTGCGACCTTCTCCAGCACCGTGCAGAAGGGCATGATCCGCGGTGACCTCGGCTTCAAGGGCGTGATCATCTCCGATGATCTCCTCGGCGCCGCGCTCAGCTCGGAGCCGGTTTCCCAGCGAGCCTTGCGCTTCATCCGCGCCGGGGGCGATCTGTCGATCGTCGGCAAATACGCCGACGCGACGTCGATGATCAAGACCGTACGCGATGCCGCCGCCGACGACCCGGACCTGCGCGCCGAGATCAAGGACGCCGCAACCCGGGTGTTGATCATGAAAGCCCGGCACGGTCTCGCGGACTGTACCGGGTGATGATCATTTGTCGACGGTGAGCTCCGACAGCGCCTTGTCGGCCGGCGCCTGGTACTGCTTGGCGTTGTCGGGGATCGAGGAGTAGAAGAGACCCGAGGTGGCACCATCGCTGACGACCAGCAGCGTCATCGTCTCGCCCTTGGCCTTCAGCCCCTCGATGTTGAAGGTCAGATGCGACTGCAGGTACCAGGCGTCGTGGCCGTCGACCTTCATCGCCTTGCTGGTCAGGTCGTGCCGCTGCACCGGGTTGTCGCCGTAGAACTTTCCGACCACGCACTTGGCGACGATGCCCACCCCGTCCTTAGGGGTGTAGAAGCCGTCGCCGGCGATCAACTGGGCGACCAGCACCGACGCCACCCAACTGCTGTCCCTCTGGTAGTTGGGTTCAGTGGTGATCTCCTGCTCCTGGACATCGGCGCCGAACGGCACCCGGTCATCCCCCTGCGGTTCTCCCCAGGGCGACCCGAGCTCTGGGTAGGAGATGGGCCCACCGTGCACCCGTCCGTCGCTGGGGTGATTCGGGGCAGCCGACGAGCTCGAAGTGTTGACCGGACACGGATTCGTCGACGGGTCGTCCCCGCCGAGCGGATTGCTCAGACCGCCTGATCCGCCGAGATTGCGGATCACCAGCACGCCGATGATGATCAGCACCACCAGAATCGCCGCACCACCGAGCCACCAACCCAGTCCGCTGCTGCGCTTCTTGCCGGCCTGCTGCTGATAGGCCTGGTAGGCACTCGGCTGACCGGAGTAGCCCAGCGGCTGCTGCCCGCCCTGCGTGCCGGATTGCTGGCCGGCGCCGTACGACTGCTGGCCGCTCAGCGGAGACGAACCCTGGCCGAGCCCTTGGCTGGGTGGCGGGGCAGCTGGGTTCGACGTCGTGACGGCCGACCAGGCGTGACCGTCCCAGTAGCGATACATGCCCTGGGCGCCGCCCGGATCCGGATACCAACCCGCATTTGCCACGCAGGGAGTCTACGTGGACGCGGTGTCGGCCTCACAGGAAGTCCCCTCGGCCTAGATGCTGCCCGAGTCAGCGCAGGATCAGCCGTCCGAGCTCGATCGCCTCGTCAGCCGCCCGCTGACGCGGAATTCGGCTGCGCCGTTGCTTGGATCGCGCTGCTCAGTGGGCTCGGTGGCTACGGCGCCTTCCTGCTGGTCCTACGCCGTCAGGGCGCTGCGGCAGTCGGGACGTGGCTCTATCTGAGCCCGCCCGCCACCATGATCTGGACCTGGCTGATGTTCGGCGACCGGATCGGATGGTTGGAGCTGCTGGGGCTGATGATCACCGCGGCAGGCGTTGCGTTGGCCATCTCCAGGGCCGCGCGCCGGCGCCGCTGAGCGATTCCGGAGATCTGGTCCCGCTTCCGATCAGGCCAGCGGCCGGTGGAATTCCACCGCGTGCACGTCGGCGGTGTCGGTGAGGTGGACCACCACGCACTCGGCGGTGCCCAGGGCTCGCTCGGGCAGGTCGAGCGCGTTCAGCATGTGCGGCAGCACCGGCCGGTGGCCGCAGACCGCGATCGGCACGTGGTCGGTGACCGCACGCTCGCGGAGCTGGTCCATCGCCTCGGCGACGCCATCGGGATCGTCCGATCCCTCGTCCTCGTTGAGGATCGCCAGAGTCTGGGAATTCAGCCGCGAGTCCAACGCGTACGGCTGCAGCGTCGCGGTGCAGCGCAACCAGGGGGAGCTGTAGAGCTCCTGGACGCCGTACGCTCCCAGCAGCCCGATCAGCTGCCGGGCCTGCACCCTGCCGCGCGGTCGCAACGGCCGGTCCGGGTCGGTGCCGTGCCAGTCCTTGCGGTTGATCGCCTTGGCATGCCGGACGATGATCAACGGCGTGGTGATCGGCTGCTCCAGCGCCTGGCCCAGGAGCGTCTTGTCCAGGTCGTAGTCGAGTCGCCGGTCGGCCTCCTCGACCGACAGCCAGGCCACCTCGTCCACCTCGAGCAGCTCCGGATGATCTTCACCGTCGTCCGGTGCGGCGCGCTGCGGCTGCGGCTCGTCGACCGCCGAACCGCCCCACCAGGAGACCGTCTTCCCGGCGCCCTTCGGCGTGCGATAGGAGAAGCTGTCCAGCGGGGCCTGCAGCCGGACCCGCAGTCCGGTCTCCTCGGTGACTTCCCGGACCGCTGCGGCTGGCGATGTCTCGCCGGGCTCGAGCTTGCCCTTCGGCAGCGACCAGTCGTCATACCGGGGACGATGCACCGCGAGCACTTCGGTGACCTCACCACGACGCCGGAAGACCACGGCACCTGCAGCCTGGATCACCCTCACGAAACCGCCGCGGCCATGGTCGACATCTTCATGGTCAATACTCTCATGATCAACACTCTCATGATCACTTGGTCCGTCGGCGGCCGGATCGGTTGATCAACATCTCCTGGAGATCACGCAGCGGCTGGCCGTTGTCGTCCAGCACCCGCTCGTGCCAGGTACCGTCGCCACTCAGCCACCACGCCCCTGTCCGCTCGTTGAAGGCGACATCGAAAAGATCTTCGATCTCGGCGATGTGAGCCGCATTGGTGATCGAGACCAGCACCTCGACCCGCCGGTCGAGGTTACGGTGCATCAGGTCGGACGACCCGATGCCGACATTCGGCCGGCCGCCGTTGGCGAACCAGTAGAGCCGGCTGTGCTCCAGGAACCGGCCGACGATGCTGCGGACCCGGATGTTCTCGCTGACACCGGGGATCTGCGGCCGCAGGGTGCAGATGCCACGGACCCACAGGTCGATCGGCACCCCGGCGTTCGAGGCCCGATACAGGGCGTCGGTGATCGCCTCGTCGACGAGCGAGTTGACCTTGATCTTGATCCCGGCCGGACGACCGGCACGGCGGTGCTCGATCTCGTTCTCGATCCGCTCGATCAGTCCGGTCCTGATCCCGTGGGGAGCCACCAGCAGCCGGCGGTATTCGCGCTCCTGGCTCATCCCCGACAGGTGGTTGAAGAGCCGGCCGATGTCCTCGGTGACGATCGGATTCGCGGTCAGCAGCCCCATGTCCTCATAGAGCCGGGCCGTCTTGGGGTTGTAGTTGCCGGTGCCGATATGGGCATAGCGACGCAGGCCTTCCGGTTCGTCCCGGACCACCATCGCCAGCTTGCAGTGGGTCTTGAGTCCGATCAGGCCGTAGACGACGTGGCAGCCGTGCTGCTCGAGCCGCCGCGCCCACGCGATGTTGGCCTGCTCGTCGAATCTGGCCTTGATCTCAACCACCGCGAGCACCTGCTTGCCGGCCTCCGAGGCGTCGATCAGGGCGTCGACGATCGGGGAGTCGCCCGAGGTCCGATACAGGGTCTGCTTGATGGCAAGGACCTGCGGGTCGTCAGCCGCCTGCTCGATGAAGCGTTGCACGCTGGTCGCGAACGAATCGTACGGGTGGTGCAGCAGCACGTCGCGCTGCTTCAGCGCCGCGAACATGTCGGCGGGCTTGGCGGTCTCCACCTCGGCCAGGTGCGGATGGGTCTTCGGCACGAAGGTCGGATACTTCAGCTCGGCCCGATCGAGGTCGGCGACCGCCGACAGGCCGACCAGGTCCAGCGGCGTCGGAAGCCTGAAGACCTCGTTCTCGCTGATGTCCAACTCGGTCATCAGCAACTCGAGCATCTTGGCGTCCATCGTCTCCGACACCTCGAGCCGGACCGGCGGCCGTCCGACCTTGCGTCGCAGCAGTTCCTTCTCCAGCGCGATCAAGAGGTTCTCGGCGTCGTCCTCCTCGACCTCGACATCCTCGTTGCGGGTCACCCGGAAGACGTGGTGATCGACGATCTCCAGTCCGCCGAAGAGCTGGTCGAGGTGTCTGGCGATGATGTCCTCGAGGGCGACGAACCGGCCCTCGGAGAGTGAGATGAAGCGCGGCAGCACATCGGGCACCTTGACCCGGGCGAACTGCCGGGCCCCGGTGTCGGGATTCTTGACCATCACCGCCAGGTTGAGCGACAGCCCGGAGATGTAGGGGAACGGGTGCGAGGGGTCGACCGCCAGCGGGGTCAGCACCGGGAAGATCCGGTCGGCGAACAGCTGCCGCATCCGGGCCTTCTCCTCGCTGGTCAACTGGTCCCAGCGCAGGATCTCGATGCCATGCTCGGCCAGCTCCGGACGGACCTCCTCGGCGAACACCCGGGCCTGCTCGGTGACCAGTTCGCGGGTGCGGGTGAGGATCGCCTCGTGGATCTCCCTCGGCATCAGCCCGCTGACACTGGGCACCGCGACACCGGCCGCGATCCGCCGCTTCAGGCCGGCCACCCGGACCATGTAGAACTCGTCCAGGTTGCCGGAAAAGATGGACAGGAACCGGACCCGCTCCAGGAGCGGGATCCGTACGGTGTCCTTGGTCAGCGCCAGGACCCGGTTGTTGAAGGCGAGCCAGCTGAGCTCGCGGTCGAGGTAGCGGTTGGCCGGCAGGTCCTTGACCTCGTCCTCGTCCTCGGCATCGGCCAGCACCCGGCCGACAGGATTCGTACGACCGGTCGCCGCCGGACCGTTGTCCAGCAGCAGCGTCTGGCTGCCGGCCATCACGTCCTGATCGGGATCGGCGTCAGCGGGTGCGCCGGCGATGGCCGAACGCGTGGTGATGGGGGAGGCCGGCTGCTCATCGGCGACCGGATTGCCGTTCGCGTGATCCGGATCCGCCGGACGTTCACCGTCGCCCAGCGCGCCGGCCTGGTTGAGCTCCCGCTCCAACCCGGCCTGGTTCAGATCGGTGTCGGTCGTATCCATCTGCACTCCTCGTCTCACTCCTGGTGTTGCTGGCCGTAGAGGACATCGCGGTTCACGACGTCGAAGCCGTTCAGGACGTACAGGCCGACCGCCGGATCATTGTCCCCCTCGACGTACAGAATCACCTCACCCAGTCCGAGATCGTCGCGCAGATGGATCAGTCCGGCCCGCAACAGCGCCTTGCCCAGGCCACGCCTGGCGGACGACGGATCGACGCCGAGGACGTACACCTCGCCCTGACTGTCGGAATGCTGTTTCATCCAATGGAAGCCGAGCACCCGGCCCGACTCGTCGACCGCCAGCAGGAAGTCGGCGGCGTTGAACCACGGCTCGGACATGGTGGCCCGCAGGCCGTCCAGACCGACCCGCCCCTGCTCGGGATGATCGGCGAAAGCCCGGGCATTGACCTCGAGCCAGGCCTGATCGTCGGCCCCCGGCCGGAAGGCGCGGATGCTGACCCCGGCCGGCAGCTCCGGCTCGAGGATCGGCGCCGACAGCGGTCTGGACATGATGAGCAGCTCCCGTACGGGCACCAGATGGGCGCTGGCGGCCAGCGTCTGGGCGGCGACCGAGTTGCCGGGCGCCCAGATCCGCACCGAACTCTCCGCCGCCTCGATGCAGGCGGCCAGCAGCCGCCGTCCGGCGCCGGCGCGACGGGCATCCGGGATGACGAACAGCGACCCCGTCGGATCGGAGTGCTGGTCGCGCAGGAACGCGTAGCCGACCCAGTCGAGCTTCTCCGCGCCCGATTCGTCGACCACCGTACGATGCACGGTCACGTGCAGCGGCGTCTGGGACGGCGGCAGCGACTCCGGATACTGGATCGCCTGCAGCGCCTCGTCATTCAACGGTGGCTTACCGTCGTAGCCGGCGGTCTGGCGGGCCATCTCCAGCAGCGTCTCGCGATCGTCGGACGGCAGTGCCGACGTCGCTGCCGCCGTGTAACGCTGATGCCCGCCGCCGGTGTCCACGGACCTACGGTATCGGCAGCGGCGACAGTCCTTGACTAGGCTTGTTCGGTTATGACTGAGAGCACCAACCCCGAAGCGAACCACGAATCCGGTCCCGGCGATGTGGGCATCGCCGGCGCGAACCCCGATCTGAAGTGGGCATCGACCCAGCGCACTCTGGCCCTCGTCGGTGCCGTGCTGGGCCTGCTCGCCCTGGTCGCGACAGTGGTCGGCCTGGCGCCTGCCCTCGAGGGCTACGGCTTCCGGCTGATGGCCGCGATCGCGGCGCTGCTGCTGACACTGTGCTGCGCGGCGAATGCCCTCTGCTGGCAGACCGAGCTCCGGGTCTGGCGAACTGGTTCCGGAAGCGCGTCCGACCCTGGGTATCGGCAGCGCTTCCGGTTGTCGCTGGTCGCCCACGTGGTCAGCTATGTCGCCGTCCTGATCGGCATGTACGGGACGTTGGAGGGCAGTGCGCTGGCAGGCTGGGCGAGCGGTGCGGGGACCCTGCACGGGATCGCCTTCATCCTGATGATCTTCAGTCAGATCGTCGGCGGCACCCAATACCTGCGGCGCTCGGGGCCACCCGGCACGATCCCGACCTACATCCGCCGACTCAACGCCAAGGTCCAGTCGCTGCGCTGACCGCACCCGCCGAGGGGTCACTTTCTCCCTGATTCTGCGGCGTGTCGTCCGGTCGAGCCGGGCACCTGCGACGACACACCGCACAGATTGAGGAAGAAGTGACTTCTCGGCGGGTTGGAGGTCAGCCCTTGATGGCTCCGGCGGCGATATTGGCGATGAAGTGTCGGGAGCCGATGATGAAGATCCCGATCAGCGGGACGACACTGATCACCGCGCCGGCCATCACCTCGCCGAAGTTGGTGCTGTAGATGGCGTTCAACTGGGACAGCGCCACCTGCAAGGTGAGCCGCCTGGGGTTGACCAGGATGATCAACGGCCACACATAGTCGTTCCAGGTCGTGATGAAGGTGAAGATGCCGAGGAAAGCGACACCGCCCCGCATCATCGGCACGCCGATGCTCCACCAGGTCCGGAAGAATCCCGCACCGTCGACCCGCGCCGACTCCACCATCTCGTTGGGGATCGAGGTCTGCGCGAACTGCCGCAGCAGGAAGATCCCGAACGCGTTCGCCGCGCCCGGGACGATCAGGGCGGCGAAGCTGCCGGTCCAGCCGAGCCAGCTCATCAGCACGAAACTGGGAACCAGGGACAGGCTGCCGGGCACCAGGAAGGTCGCCAGCAACAGAACGAAGAGCGTGTTCTTGCCCGGGAATTCGTACTTGCCGAAGGCGAAGGCCGCCAGCGAGTCGAAGAACATCACCAGAACGGCGACCGCCAGCGACACCAGGAACGTGTTGAGCAGCGACTGGAACAGCGGTACGTCGTGCACCACCGCGTTGAGGTTCTCCCACAGGTGCGTGCTGAACCACAGCTTGGGTGGGTAGCCGAAGATCTGCGCCGTTGTCTGGGTCGACATCACCAGCAACCAGTAGAACGGGAAGATCGAGAACATCACGCCGATGATGATGCAGACGTGGGTGACGATCCGGCCGACCATCGACCGGGTCCGGGCGTTGGCCGACGTCTTGGTCGGATCGCCGAACCGGGTGGTCGTGGCCGGTGGGGTCTCTACGGTCGTGCTCACTTCGCCGCCACCTCCGTCGGCTCGGCGGACGCATTCGCGGCCCGCTGTTTCCTGGACACCTTGAAGACCTTCTGACCGTCGACCTCACGCTCGCTGACCAGACGCCAGTTGATGATCGCGAAGACCACCGCGATGATGAACAGTGCCCAGGCGATCGCCGCTCCGTAACCGAAGTCGAACTGGTTGAAGGCCTGGTAGTACTGGTAGAGCACGATGGTGAGGCCACCGTCGGCAGGGCCGCCGATATTGCTGGTGTTGCCGAACAACACCTGTGGCTCGGTGAAGAGGCTCAGGCCGCCGACGGTTGAGGTGATCACCGTGAACAAGATCACCGGACGCAGCATCGGGATGGTGATCCGGGAGAAGATGTGCCAGTTGTTGGCACCGTCGACGCGGGCTGCTTCGTACAGCTCGGTCGAGACCGCCTGCAACCCGGCCAAGTAGATGATCGAGTTGTAGCCGGTCCAGCGCCAGATCACCATGACTGCGATCACGACCTTGATGCCCCACGGATTGGACAACCAGGGCACCTGTGACACGTGTAGCCAGTTCAGGAACGAGTTGATGATGCCGAAGCTGTTGGAGAAGATCGACCCGAAGACGATCGCCATCGCGACCGCGCTGGTCACATTCGGGATGAAGAAGGCCACTCGGTAGAAGCCCTTGGCCCTGATGTTGGTGTGCAGCAGGAAGGCGATCACCAGTGCCAGGAACAGCATCGGGATCGTCGACATGATCCAGATCAGGAAGGTGTTGCCGACCGCGAGCCAGAACCGGCTGTCGGTGATCAAGAACCGGTACTGGGCGAGACCGACGAATTTCATCTGGCCCATGCCGTCCCAGTCGTTGAACGACAGCCAGATCGAGAAGATCAACGGGAACATTCCGAAGACCAGGAAGAGGATGTAGAAGGGTGCGACCGCGACGTACTGCGGCCAGAACCGCTTGAACGGGTTCCGGGGCCTGCGTTCGGTGGTCGACGGCTCGTCAGCGACGCGGGCCGATGGAATCGCCGGATTGGTGACGGTCATACGTTCACCCCTCGCTTCCGAAGGATCTTGTTGGTCTGGGCCACCGCGTCATCCCAGGCCCGGTCCGGATTCTTGCCGGCCGCCTCGACGTTGGTGATCTCGGTGCCGAAGAACGCGGCCTGGGCCTCGTAGGTGCTGATGAAGGAGGTCGGCACCTCCTTGGCCGCTTCCAGGAAGAAGGTCAGCGGATCCTGGTCACCGAAGAAGCCGGTGTTGCTCTTCATGGTGCCCAAGGTGAAGGAGTCCTCTGCGGAGGGGAACAACTGGATGTTGTTGAACGCCTGCGCCTGGTTCTGCGGATTGTTCAACCAGGTGATGAATTTGAACGCCGCCTCGGGGTCCTTGCAGGTGTGCGGGATGCAGATGAACGAGCCGCCGCTGTTGCCGGCCCGGACCGGTTGCTTGGCCAGTCGCCACTTGCCCTTGGTGTCCGGGGCGGTATCGCCCAGGATCTGAGCCCACCAGACGGCCTCGATGTGGCCGGCCGTCTTGCCGCTTTCCCAAGCAGCGTTCTGATCCGTGCTGACCTGCTGGTTGCCGGTGATGCCGGCCTTGATCGCCTTGACTGCCATGTTCCAGGCGTCGCGGATCGTGCTGGTCTGGTTCATGTAGAGCGGCTTGCCGGCCTTGTCGAAGTATCGCTGCGGACTGGCGTTGATGTACTGGCCGAAGAGTTGGCCGGCAGTGATGTCCATGAACGATCCGACATTGCGCTTGAGCTTCTGACCCAACTCGATGAATTCGTCCCAGGTCTTCATCGCCGCACCGACGGACTCCGGATCGGACGGGATCTTCGCCTTGTCGAAGACGTCCTGGCGGTAATAGAAGCCGGTCGGGCCGGTGTCCAGCGGGAAGAATCGGAAGTGGTTGGTCGGAGTGACTCCCAGCTCCCACTTCCAGTCGAAGTAGAGGTGCTTGTAGTTCTGGGCACCCAACTCGTCGAGGTCGAGGAACATGTCCTCGTTGGGGAAGTAGAGCGACACGTTGGAGTTGATGTTGGTCAGATCGGGGATGTAGGCGTTGCCGGCCAGGCTGGTCCGGAGTTTGGTGTCGAACGATCCGCCGATGATGTCTGCCCGCAGATGTCGTTGGGTGCCGGGTATCTGCTTGGCGGCAATGGACAACAGGGCAGGATCGATGGAGCGGTCCCAGTACCAGATGACGAGCTCGTTGGGATCGGACGAGATCGACGTTCTGCTGCCACACGCGGACAATCCGCCGGCGGCGAGGGCTCCGAGCCCAGCCGTACCGGCTAATAACGATCTTCGGGAGAAGGCCATCGGCTCTCACTCTCGGCGTTGAGTAGTGGTTCAGCGGCATCATGATCAACATGATTCCGGGCAGGGATTACGTGAACGTTCACGGACCCCTCCGGTCAGAGCGTGTCATTTGGCCGATGTGATGTCAATAGCAGTCCGCTATGAAGTGTCGGCGGGCGGATTGACCAGGGCGGAGATGATCAACTAGCGTGAAGCTCCGTCGTCGATCCGGACGCTTCCAGTTCATCAGCAGCCCGATTCGTCAGAGCATTCGTCAGAGCTATGGCGGCAGCCCGCCGTCCGTAAGGGATGATTTCAAAGATGACCCGCTCCCTCCGCTGGGCCGTGCTCGGCCCCGGCAACATCGCCCGCCGTTTCGCCACCCAGCTCCCGCACAGCAGGTTCGGCACGCTGGTGGGTGCCGGCAGTTCCGATCTCGAACGTGCCCGTACGTTCGCCGCCGAATTCGAACTCGGCGACGACGCCGTGCTCGGCTCGTACGACGACATCCTTGCCTCGCCGGATGTCGATGCGGTGTACGTGTCGACGGTGCACACCACCCATGCGGCGCTGACGATCAAGGCGCTGCGGGCCGGTAAGCACGTTCTGTGCGAGAAGCCGCTGGCACCCAACAACGGCCAGGTGATGACCATGGTCGATGTGGCGCGGGACACCGGCAACGGCTTGCTGGAGGCGTACATGTATCGCTTCCATCCCCAGACCCGGGATGTGCTCAAGCTGGTGGCCGACGGCGTCATCGGCGAGCTGACCCACATCGATGCGAGCTTCGCGTTTCGCAGTAGCGGCACCACAGGCCGGCTCTTCGATCCCAACACCGCCGGCGGCGGCATCCTCGACGTCGGCGGCTACCCGGTCAGCTACGCCCGGGCGATCGCCGGCGCGGCGGTCGGCAAGCCGTTCGTCAACCCGACAGCCGTCAGCGCCACCGGGACCATCGGCGCAACCGGTGTCGACGAGTGGACCGTCGCCCGATTGAGCTTTCCGGGCGGCGTCACCGCCTCGGCCCGCACCGGTGTCCGGCTCCAGGACACCAACACGGTGACGATCTACGGCCAGCTTGGCAAGATCGAGATCGCCGATCCGTGGACGCTCTCGGCGGACCCGCAGGTGATCATCACGGTCGTCGGCGAGGATCCCGAGACCCGCAGCTACGCCGGTCACTTCCCGTACGCGCTGGAGGCCGACGGGCTCGCCCGCGCGCTGGACGAGGATCCTGGTGTCGGCCCGGTCGAGATGAGCCTGGACGACACGCTGGGCAATGCCAAGGTGCTCGACCTGTGGCGCGAGGCGATCGGCCTGGTCTACCCGTTCGAGGCCGATGACGCCGACATCCCGACGGTCTCGGGCGAACCGCTGGCCGTCACCGCGCCGGGACCCGGATCCCACACCCCGCCGATGAAGTACGGCACCATCGACGGCCTGGGCAAGCAGATGTCGAGGGTGGTCTTCGGCTGCGACAACCAACCTGATCTTGCTCACGCCTCGGCGGTCTTCGACCATTTCTTCAGCTTGGGCGGCAATGCCTTCGACACCGGCTACATCTACGGCGGCGGCCGACATGAGAAGCTGCTCGGCCAGTGGATGCACAACCGGGGCGTACGCGACCAGGTCGTGGTGATCGTCAAGGGCGCCCACACCCCGCACTGCGACCCCGAGTCGCTGACCTCGCAACTGCTGGAATCCCTGGAGCGCCAGCAGTCCGACTACGCCGACATCTACATGATGCATCGGGACAACACGGATATCCCGGTGGGCGAGTTCGTCGACGTGCTCGACGAGCACTACCGGGCCGGGCGGATCAAGGTGTTCGGCGGATCGAACTGGACCAGGGAGCGGTTCGAGGAGGCCAACAGCTACGCCAAGGCCAACGGCAGGCAGGGTTTCAGCGTCCTGAGCAACCACTTCGGCCTGGCCGAGGCGTACGACGTGCCCTGGGCAGGTTGTCGCCACGTCACCGATCCGGAGTCGAAGAAGTGGCTGACCGAGGCGCAGATCCCGTTGCTGCCGTGGTCCTCGCAAGCGCGCGGCTTCTTCGCCAAGCCGGCCCGGCCCGATGATCACAGCGATCCGGAGCTGGTGCGCTGCTACTACAGCGACGACAACTTCGAACGGTTGCGGCGGGCGCAGGAGCTGGGTGCCGAGCTGGGCGTCCCGGCCACCGCGATCGCACTGGCGTTCGTGCTCGGGCAGCCCTTCCCGACCTTTCCGCTGTTCGGTCCCCGTACGATCTCGGAGACGCGGTCCTCGATGCAGGGTCTCGGTGTGGAGTTGACTGCCGACCAGTTGGCCTGGCTGGATCTGAAGCAGTAAGCGGTAGGGGGCAGATTGGCGACACTGGGAGTCGGCGGACGCCGGGTCACGATCCGTGACGTGGCCGAGCTGGCCCAGGTCTCCCGGCAGACCGTGACCAGGGCCATGAACGACATGGCCGGGATCAGCGTCGAGACCCGGCAGCGAGTGCTGGATGCTGCTCGCACGTTGGGCTATCACCCGTCGCGGTTCGGTCGCGGCCTGGTCCGTCATGATCATCACACCCTCGGGCTGGTGATCAGCAACCTGCTCAATCCGTACTATCCGGAATTCGCGTCAGCGGTGGTGGCGCGGGCCGCCGAGCGCGGCTGGACGGTGCTGCTGCTGGATTGCAACGGGGCCGACGCTGAGCGGACCATGATCACCCAGATGGCCGACCAGGTGGATGCGATGATCGGTTACCTCCATCTGGGCAGGACCGAACTCGATCAGCTGGTGCCTGGTGTGCCGGCGGTCTGGATCGACGCCGAGCGGAAGCCGGAGCAGCCCGACGGCGTGATCTTCGACCTGCGCCCCGGGTTGGAGGCGGTCGCCGATCATCTGCTTGCCCACGGTGTCCGGCGGCCGGTGATGTTGGACAACAGCGGTCCGGAGTCGTTCAGTGGCCGGGCCCGGGATTTCGTACGCAGCATGGCGTCGCGCGGTATCGACGTCCCGGTGGAACATGCCGGTGGTGATCAACTCGAGCACGGCATCGAGGCGACCACCAAGATCATCGCTTCCCGGCCAGGCACCGATGCGATCATGTGCTTCAACGACATCATGGCGTTCGGGGCGTTGAAGGCGCTGCGATCCGGTGGGCGGGAGGTGCCGCAGGACGTCCGGGTGATCGGAATCGACGGGCTCGCCGCCGGCAGCTATGTCACCCCGCAGCTGACCACGCTGGCGGTGGACATCGCCGAAGTCGCGGCGCTGGCCGTCGACATCGCCGTGGGGCGGCGCGACGGCACGGTTGCGCAGGCATCGCGTCGGTCCCGGAGCAAGGTACGCCACCGGCTGATCGTGCGGGAATCCGGGTGAACGCGTCCGGGCTGACGCTGCCCGGGTGAAGGACTTGGGCCCGGAGGGCCGCACGACGCTCGGGCGTTCGGTTCGGGGGAGGTGGGGGGCCCGAACGACCGGTCGGGCGGCATCGCTCGGCGCGACGGCAGCCACCTCCGAGCCACGTATCGAAACCGGAGGTGCTGGACCGCCGGTGTCGACGCCCTTCGCCACATATCTTAAGTGCCGGCTGTGAACTGCACATCCGCGTGATCTTCAGATGGTGAAGCCGGGCGGACGAACCGGGTCAGGGGTGCGCGGTCAGCCGGAGGGAGAGTTTCGCGGCGGCGGCGTGCAGTCGGAGCAAGATCCTGCCGGGTTTGTCGATCCGCTCGTCACCGGCAGGTATCGAGATGGCCAGCGCGGCCCGCAGCTGTGGGGTGATGACCGGTACGGCCAGACAACTGGTGCCGAGGGCGTATTCCTGCTTGTCCACGGCGACGCCGGTGTTGTGCTCGAGCTGGAGAAGCAGCGCGTGGACGTCCTTGATCGTGTTGGGCGTCAGATCGGCCAACGGGTGCCGGGAGAGATAGTCGCGCCGGCCGTCCGGTTCCAGGGTGGCCAACAGCTGCTTGCCGAGCGCGGTGGCGTGGGCGCTGTCCTGGACGCCGACCCACAACGGTGCCCGCGGGTGGCTGGGAGCGTCGACGATGTCGACCACGCTGACCTCACCGTCCAGGAATCGGGCGACATAGGCTGCCGCGCCGAATTCCCCCGAGACCTCGGTCAGGGTCTGGCGGACCTGCGCCAGGAAGACGCCGTTCGCGTCGTTGCCGGACAGCCCGGGGAATCGCGGCCCGAGGATCAGGCCGTCCTGGTCGGCGCGCAGGTAGCCCTCGTGGATCAGGGTCCGGACCAGGTTGTAGGTGGTCCCGAGACTGAGGCCGGAACGGCCGGCGAGCGCCTTGACCGGCAACGGTCGGGAGGCCGAGCCGACGATGTCGAGCAGTAACAGTGCCCGCTGGACCGAGCCGATCAGCGTTGTGGTTGTCCACTCTGACACCGCAATCCTCCTGCCAGAGATCAGGAGGTGGCCTCGACCCGGCTGGGCGTGGCGTCGTCGACGGGGATCACGTAGCGGTATCCGACATTACGGACCGTGCCGATCACGGACTCGTACTCCGGACCGAGCTTGGCCCGGAGTCGCCGGACGTGCACGTCGACCGTCCGGGTGCCGCCGTAGTAGTCGTAACCCCATACGTCGCTGAGCAGCTGCTGCCGGCTGAAGACCCGTCCGGGATGCTGGGCGAGATACTTCAGCAGTTCGAATTCGGTGTACGTCAGGTCGAGTTGCTTGCCGTTCAGCTTGGCCGAGTAGCCGGCCTCGTCGATGACGATGCTGCCGCTGTGGATGAGGGTGTCGCTGCCGGCCTGCTCCACCGGGGTCATCGCCAGCCGGATCCGGGCGTCGACCTCGGCCGGCCCGGCCGACGGCAGCAGCAGGTCGTCGAAGCCCCAGTCGCTGGCCAGCGCCGGCAGACCACCCTCGCGGACGATCACGATCAACGGCGCTTCCTTGCCTGTGGTCTCCATCAACCGGCACAGCGCGCGGGCGCCGACCAGGTCCCGGCGGGCATCCAACAGGATGACGTCGGCCCGGGGCGCGTCCAGCAACGCGGTGGGTTCGGCGGGGATGATCCGCACGCGATGGGGCAACAGTTCGAGGGCGGGGAGAACCTCGGTAGATGCCTGCCGGTCGTTGGTCAGGAGCAGCAGGGTGACCATGTTCCTCCCCAGGGTGGGCGCCCGCAGTCGGCCGGCGTGGATACCGACCCGTGGTAAACAACCCGAGGCTCGGAGGTTACCCCGAGCCCCGACGTCTCGGGGGAGACAATACCGCCATGACTCAGGTGCGCTTGCACTACTGGGCCGGAGCCCGCGCTGCGGCTGGTGTGGAACACGAGGTATTCGACGCGGCCACGATCGCCGGGGCTTTGGCCGCGGCCACCGGTCGACGCACCCGTTCGCCCGGTGATCAGCAGTTCGCCAAGGTGCTGGCGGCATGCTCGCTGCTGGTCGACGGTCGGGCGCTGCATCCGGCCGATCTGGAGCGGCAGCTCAGCGCGAACACGACGGTCGAGGTGCTGCCGCCCTTCGCCGGAGGCTGATCTCGCTATCCGGCCCGGCGTCTCGGATTTCGGAAGAATCTGTTGGAGGTGCTCCGGAGGCACCGTACTGTGACCGTTGTGATGAGAACGAGCCCGAGAGCACTGCTGCTGACTCGGCGCCTGGCCACCGATTTCGGCCGCATGCGCTCGTCGTTGTGTCGTTCTTGTTGAGAGACCGCACCGGCCTGCGGGCCGTGACCGGACGCGTACGCGATCGGTGCAGCGGGAACCCCGGGCGAGATATCCGAATAGTGAACATCAGTGACCACATCTTGAACAGATCGTGGACAAGCCACCAGGAGCACACATGAGCAGGGACCAGGCGCTCGTAACGGCCGACTGGGTCAGCGAGCATCTCGACGATCCGAAGGTCGTCCTGATCGAGGTCGACGAAGACACCACCGCCTACGACGGCGGCCACATCAAGGGCGCCATCAAGCTGGACTGGAAGCAGGATCTGCAGGATCCGGTCCGCCGCGACTTCATCAACAAGGAGCAGTTCGAGAAGCTGCTGTCCGAGCGTGGAGTCAGCAACGACGACACGGTCATCCTGTACGGCGGCAACAACAACTGGTTCGCGGCGTACGCCTACTGGTACTTCAAGCTCTACGGCCACTCCGACGTCAAGCTGCTCGACGGCGGACGCAAGAAGTGGGAGCTGGACGCGCGCGAACTGAGCAAGGACGCGGTCAAGCGGGAGCCCACCACCTACACCGCCCAGGAGCAGGACACCTCGATCCGCGCCTTCCGCGACGACGTGGTCGCCGCCATCGGGACGGCCAACCTGCTCGACATTCGCAGTCCTGACGAGTACGCCGGCCGGCTGCTGGCGCCGGCGCATCTGCCGCAGGAGCAAGCCCAGCGTCCGGGGCACGTGCCGACCGCGGTCAACGTGCCGTGGAGCAAGGCGGCCAACGACGACGGCACCTTCAAGTCCGACGAGGAGCTGACCGAGCTCTACACCGAGGCCGGCCTGAACTTCGACAAGGCGACCATCGCCTACTGCCGGATCGGTGAGCGCAGCTCGCACAGCTGGTTCGTGCTGCACGAGCTTCTGGAGCGGCCGAACGTCAAGAACTACGACGGCTCCTGGACCGAGTACGGGTCGCTGGTCGGCGTGCCGGTCGCGCTCGGCGATCAGCCCGGGGAGGCCTGAGCATGTGCGGAGCAAAGAGCGGCGGCCTCGACACCGCGGGCATCGATCTGTCCACCCAGGCCGTCATCCAGGGCCGGGTGCTGCGCGGCGGCAACCCGGTGGCCGGCGCCTACGTCCGGCTGCTCGACGGCGGGGGTGAGTTCACCGCCGAGGTGCAGACCTCCGCGACCGGCCACTTCCGGTTCTTCGCGGCCGACGGCCGCTGGACGCTGCGGACGCTGGCACCGGGCGGCGTCTCGGTCGATCGGGCCGTCGTCGCCAAGGTCGGCGTCGTCGCCGAGGTGGATGTCGAGCTCGAGGCCTGAGCGCCACACACCGAACCGAGTACGCGACGGGCCCGGAATCCTGGATGGGTTCCGGGCCCGTCGCGTTGGCGGCTCCCGGGACGGGGCAGGGAGATTCAGCGCTTGCGTACTGCGGCGCTGATCCTGCCCGGCACCGTCGCTCCCGGATTGCGTTCGGCGCGGGCGGCCTGGGCGAGATCCCAGATCGGGTCGGACCATGTCGGGTAGGCGTGCGGCACGTCGGCGAGTTCGGTGACCCGGCCACGGTGCTGCATCACCGTCGCCAGTTCGGTGATCACCTCTCCCGCTCGCGGTGAGACGACGCTGGCGCCCAACAGTCGACCATGATCATCTGAAATGATCTTGGTGAGCCCGACAGGCTCGTTCTCGGCGATGGCCCGGTCGACCCGGCCGTCGCCGGTCCGGCTGCTCACTCGGCCGCCTGTCAGGACGCTCGCGCTCAGCTCGGTGTGCCCGATCCGTCCGACCTCGGGATCGGTGAAGATCACCTGCGGGCCAAGATCATGACGCGCGGTCCGTGCAGAGCCGAGCATCGCGTTGCTGGCTGCGACTTCGCCGTCGAGTGCCGCCAGGCTGGCCAGTGGCCGGTCACCGCTGGCGTCGCCCGCAGCGTAGATCCTGCGGTTGCTGGTCCGCAGCCGGTCGTCGGTCGCGATATAGCCGGCGGGGTTGAGAGAGACACCGGCCCTGGCCAGGTCGAGGCCCATGGTGACGGGCCGGCGGCCGGCGGTGATCATCACCCGCCCGGCCTCGATCGTCCGCTGAACGCCGGACTTGTCGGTGATCGAAAGCCTTGTGTGTCCAGTGGTCTTGGACGCCCGCACGACCGAGGTTCCGACCAGGATCTCCAGTCCCTCGGCCCGGAGCCGATCGGTGATCAACTCGCTGACCTCCGGTTCCTCCTTGGGCAGCAGTCGATCCTCCTGCTCGATGATCGTCACCTTCGCGCCCAGCCGGGACAGGGCCTGGCCGAGCTCGCAGCCGGTCGGTCCGCCGCCGAGGATGGTCAGCTGCGACGGCAGGAAACGCAATTCCCACACGGTGTCGGTGGTCAACGGGGTGCAGTCGAACAGACCCGGGATCGGTGGCATCGACGGTGCAGTTCCGGTTGCGATGACAGCTTTGGCGAAGTGGTACGGATCGCCGTCCACGGAGATCGTTTCCGGGCCGGTGAAGGCCGCGGTGCCGGAGATCACGTCGACCCCGGAGTCGGTGACCACATCGCCGGCCGCCGATTCCGCCGCATCGGCGATCCGCCGTTCGATGCCGCGCATCAGCTCGCCGAAGTTGATCTCCGGCTCGACCGGCGTGATCCCGAACCGGTCGGCCGTACGCATCAGTTGGGCGGCCCGTCCAGCGGCCACCAGCGCCTTGCTCGGTACGGTTCCGGTCCAGATGCTGTTCCCGCCGGGTCGGGCCCGCTCGACCATCAGCACTCTGGCCCCGTTCCTGCGACCGGCCGCCGCGGCGGCGATCCCCGCGGATCCGGCGCCGATCACGATCAGGTCGTACGGGTGGTGCCTGTTCCGGTGGTCCCCGGTCCGGGAGGACTCCTCCCGAGTGGACCCGGCCTGGTTCGTCTCGCCGGTCCGGGTGCCGATGTCAGTCATGAATCGCCCCTCTCGTGCGCTCTTGACCCAGCTCCCATGGTGGTCCTGATGGCACCGGCGACAAAGGACTTCCGGGGTCGTCCTTCCTCAGTCGCGGTTCAATTCACAGGTCGGTGTCAGGTCGACCGGCGGGCCGCTTCAGGAGTCGAGGACGATCGTGACCGGACCGTCGTTGACCAGCGAGACCTGCATGTCGGCGCCGAAGACACCGGTCGCGACCTCGGCCCCGAGGTCTCTGAGCGCCTCGATGAAGGCGGTGACGAGCGGCTCGCTGACCGGCTGCGGGGCGGCCGCGCTCCAGGAGGGCCGCCGGCCCTTGCGGGTGTCGGCGTAGAGGGTGAACTGGCTCACCACCAACACCGGCGCACCGAGATCGGCGGCGGACCGCTCGTCGGCCATGATCCGCAGCCGCCACGCCTTGTCCGCCAGTTTCGCGGCGTCGGCAGCGGTGTCGCCATGGGTGACACCGACCAGGATCAGCAGTCCCGGCCTGTCGACCGCACCAACGACCTGATCGTCGACAGCGACCGACGCCTGCCGGACCCGCTGGATGACCAGACGCATCCGAGCGGCTAGAGGCCGAGGGCCGTACGGAGCTGGTCCACAGTGACGTCTCCGGGCCGCTGCCCGGTGTGCGCGGCATGCCGGGCCAACGCGGTGATCCGGGAGTTGATCGGCGCCGGGTGCCCGACCCGTCGGCCGACCAGGGCGATCTCACCGTTGAGGTAGTCGGTCTCGATGTTGCCGGAGCCGCGGAACAGCGACTGCCAGCTGGATCCGCCGAGGTGTTGCGGAGTGCCGGGCACCGGCTTGACCTGGGCCGCGTCCTGTCGCGCCGCCCGCTCCTCGTCGTCGGAGGTGACCTGGATCCGCGCTGCCGCCAGCACCTCTCGGGCCTCAGTCCGAGCAGCCTCGGACAACTCCTCGGCGCCGGGATTGTCGCCCAGCAGTGCTTGGAAGGCGTTGCCGAGGTTGCTGATCAGCTTGCGGTACTTCCACGGCATGACGTCGTCGGGAAGGACAACATTGCAGCCGGCGGCCGTCCAATCGGTCTGCACTGACTTCAGCAGCTCAGCATCGGCTTCGCCGTCGACGGCGGTGCCGTACCGGCTGATGTGGAAGACGCCGCGCAGCGGGGCTCCGCGGACGATCACCTCGCCCGGTTCGATCATGACAGCAGGCATCCAGACGCAGACTCCGAAGACCCGGTCGAAATACCGCAGCGCGATCTCCTCGCTGGCGACACCGTTCAGCGCGGTGAGGATCGGCAACCGGTCGGCAGCACGGCCGATCAACTCGTCGTTGTCATAGACGCCGACATCGGCCCACTGGTTGATCGCCGCGTCCGCCTGGTGGGTCTTGGTCGCCAGCACGAGCACATCGTCGGATCGCAGGCGTACGTCCTCGGGGCCGGTCACGGTGGGCGCCGGGACCGTGACGGTCGCATCCGGGCAGCGCAGCGTCAGGCCCTTGTCGATCATCGTCCGGCCATGATCACCACGGGCGACCAGGAGCACCTCCGTGCCCTCGTTGGCCAGCAGTCCGCCGACCGCCCCGCCGATCGCACCGGCACCGACTATCACGTATCGCGTCACGGACCGAAGACTATTCGGGTGCCGAGTCGCGCCTCTGCTGAGGTCTCGGTTGCCACTCTCAGCGGGGCTTCGGCGAGGACCGGCATCGCGCGGAGCAGCCTGCGTGCAGAGGACGGGGACGGGCGGGACCGGCGTCACGGCCGGTTTGTGGGATTCTGGAGGGGTGGCTTTCGAGATTCCGTCCGACCTGAACCCCGACCTCGTCGCGCTGGCCTGGATGATCGGCAGCTGGGAGGGCAGCGGCAAGAGCAGCTACCCCGGCACCGAGGACCTGGACTTCGGCCAGAGGATCGACTTCAGCCACAATGGCGGCAGCTATCTGCACTATCTGTCCCAGACCTACGAGGTGGGTCCCGACGGGCAGCCTGTCCGGCCGTTGTCGATGGAGACGGGCTTCTGGCGACCACAGCGAGACGCCTCGATCGAGGTCGTGATGACCAACCCGGAGGGCTGGGTCGAGGTCTGGTACGGCAACATCCAGGGTGCGAAGATCGAGCTGCGGACCGATGCGGTGGTCCGGACGGCGAGTGCTCCCGATTACACCGCCGGGCATCGGCTCTACGGCAACGTCGAGAGCGATCTGCTGTGGACCTTCGACCGTGCGGCCGACGGTCAGCCGATCCAGAGCTACCAGTGGGGGCGGCTGCGTCGCATCTCGTGAGCCGTCTCGCGTGAGTCGGATTGCGTGAGTGGCCGGGACGAGCGGGAAGAAACCGTACGGCGCCGGTGCTGCACACTGGTAGTAACTTCACGAACGGAGCAGTCCATGGGTACGGCGGTGATCGCCGAAGCAGGTCCGGACCAGGGAGTCGCCTGGCACTACGGCAACCCGACGCGCGAACAGCGGGAGATCGAGGCAGGCCTGGGCATCGTCGACCTGTCCCACCGGGGCGTGCTGACCGTCGCCGGCCCGGACCGACTGAGCTGGCTGCACTCGCTCACGACCCAGCACCTGACCGACCTCGCGCCCCGCGCCGGGACGACCGCGCTGGTCCTGTCCGGATCCCAGGGCCACATCGAGCACGTCCTCTACGGCGTCGACGACGGTGAGACCTTCTGGGCCCACACCGAGCCGGGTGGCGTCGGTCCGCTGGTGGCGTTCCTGGACCGGATGCGCTTCATGCTGCGGGTCGAGGTGGTAGACCGCTCGGCGGACTTCGGCGTCGTGTGGACTGCCGGTGATCCGGGCAGCGACTTCCTGTACCGGAGTTATCAGGACTCGCTGGGCGGCCATGATCTTTTCGTCCCCCGCAACAAGATCAGTGATGTTGTCGCGACGGGCTCGCCGGCCGGCACGTGGGCGTACGAAGCTCGTCGAATCGCTGCCGGTGTGCCCCGGATCGGCGTGGACACCGATCAGCGCGCCATCCCCAACGAGATCGGCGTTCTCGGTGCCGCGGTGCACCTGAACAAGGGTTGCTATCCGGGTCAGGAGACGGTCGGGCGCGTGCAGGCTCTCGGCCGTCCGCCCCGCCGGCTGATCCGGCTGCAGCTGGATGGATCAGCCGAAGCGCTACCCGAGGTCGGCGCGCCGATTCTGCTTTCTGGCAAGCAGATCGGCCGGATGGGCAGCTCGGCCCGGCACTGGGAGGACGGACCGATTGGGCTCGGTCTGGTCAAGCGCAACGTCCCGGTCGATGCAGAGCTCACAGTCGACGGGATCGCCGCGGCACAAGAAGTGCTTGTGGATCCCGAGATCGGTGATCATTTCCGCCCGCAGTTCGCCTGAGCTTGCGGCGAATGAAATCGTCTACCTCCGGGTGCGAGCCTCTAGCTTTGAGGTTGCATATTCCCCCGCCGGTACCGGCTGGCTCCGCCGGCGTGCCGCGTTCGTAACCTCAAAAGGTTGAGGTTGGGAGCCGGCCCGATGACTGGTCGGCTGCGGATCTACTGGTCCTCGCGCGGCAACCAGCAGATGCAAACCAGGTGACCCGCCGGGGAGGCGAACACGTCGATTCCTCGTGGGGTGGACCGGTCCGGCGCCGGTCGAGCCACTCGGCCACCGAGCTCGATGATCTTCGCGGCGACCGGTCCGACAGCCGCCGCGCCCTCGACGTAGAGATCGAAGTGGATCTGTTGCGGGACCGCTTTGTCGGGCCAGGTCGGTGGGAGATGGTCCTCGGCAAGTTGGATGGCAAGCTGCCAGTTACTGTCGATCCAGACATTGCGCCAGCGGTCGCTGCCGGGCGAGATTGTGCCGTCCAGCAGTCCCGCCCAGAACGCCGCCTCGGCATCGATGTCCGACGCGTCCAGGACGGTCTGGCGGTACTTGAAATCCATGGGAATCCTCTCCCTGGCTCGGTGCCGGTATCTCGCCTGCTGATGGACGCTACACGTCCGGAGTGGGTCAGGCTGCCAGATTCTCGGAGGCATCGGAACGGAAAGTGCGCAGGCTCCGGCTAGACGCTGCCGCGCCGGCGGTGAGCAACAGGCCGATCCCGACGCACAGCAGGGTCGGGCCGCCTCCGATCATCTGGCTCAGTACGCCACCCAGCAATGGTCCCAGTGGTTGCAGTCCGTAGGCCGTGAAGCCGAGGAGCGAGCCGAGGCGGCCGAGCATCTCCGGCGGCACCAGCTGAGCCGTGATCGTGGCGAGCGTGATGTTCAGCGACGGGATGATCAGGCTGAAGATGACGATCGGGATGATCGGCCACCAGTCGGCCAGTGGCAGGGCGGCTGCGGCCATGCAGATGCCGAAGACGGCGGGCACGATCGCCGCCAGTCGCCCGGCGGGAATCCTGCCGGTGATCTGCCCGGCGAGAACGGCGCCGACCAGGCCGCCGATCCCGCTGCCGGTCAGCACCAGGCCGGTGATCGTTGATGAGCCACCCAACTCTCGTACGTGCACGATCACCGGGATGGAGAAGGCGCCGCCCAGCAGGTTCATCGCCGTGACCACCAAGATCATTTCCCGCATCCCCCGCTGCCGGACGATCCAACGCGCTGCCTCGACGGCTTCGGCAACCATGTGCGTCCGGCGCTGCCCCGAAGGCGCCACTTCTTGATCACCTCCGGCTGTGACCGGCGGCTGTCGCGGCACCCTTCCGATCACCGTGCAGACCCAGGCGATGAGAAAGCTGAGGGTGTCGAGGACGAATGGCAGCAGGCTGTTCGCTGCGTAGAGGGCGCCGCCGAGCACCGGTCCGAGCAAACGGGTGCCGTGTGACCGTGCTTCCTCCTGCGTGTACGCCTGACGCAGCTGCGCGGACGGCACGACGTTGCGGATGGCGACATTGCGGGCCGGCGAGAGGAAGGCCTGACAGCCGCCGTCGATGATCGAGAACATGATGAAGTTCCACAGTCCGGCGCGGCCGGACAGCAGCATGATCATCAACGCGGCCGAATTGATCACCTGTGCCGCTTGGGTGATCGACAGCGATCTTCGCCGGTCGGACCGATCGACGAGCACGCCGGCCGGCATCTGCAGGACAAGCATGCCGACGATGCCGACCGCGCTCACCAGACCCGCCTTCCCCGGGCTGCCGGTGATCGCCAGTAGCAGCAGCGGGGTCGCTACCCGAGTCAGCTGACTGCCGAGCATCGACGCCGCCGCCCCGGTCCAGAGCAGCTGGAACTGCCGGTTGCGTTGCAGCGGGACGGTCGTCGGCGAGGTCATCGATCAAGCCGACCGGACGACAGGTCAGAATTGAGAAGGGAATGCTTCACAATTATGAAGCTATCGCTTCGGATCCCGGATCGCCAACCGAGCCGGGCAACTATTCTGGTCGACCATGGTGGCCGAACGGCGTGAGTTGAGCGATCTCGCACAGATGCGCGCGGTGAGCCACCCGGCCCGCTGGCGGGTGCTGGAAGAGATGTGGGCCGGGCGGGTGCTGACCGCGACCGAGGCCGCCGAGGTGGTGGGGCTCACGCCCTCGGCGATGAGCTACCACCTGCAGCAGCTGGCACGTCTCGGTCTGGTGGAGCGGGATGAATCTGCGGATGGCCGTGAGCATCCGTGGAAGGCATCCACCGATGGTGTCTTCATGACGACCCGGCCGGATGACCCGCTGGGGCGGACGATGATGCAGAACCTGTCGCGCTCCATTGATCGGCTGGTCCTCAGTGCGCCCCCGGTCGATGGTGACCCCCGGCCGTGGCCCGCTGCCTTCAGCCATCGCACGCTGAGGCTGACCCGCAAGCAGGCCAAGGCGCTGCACGAACGGATCAATGCCGTGATCAAGGAGTTCGAGGAGGTTGCCGATTCGGACTCAGCCGATGGACCCGAATACGAGGTCTTCTGGGTCCAGGGTGTCGCGGACCGTGATCATGGTCAGGCCTGAGCGACCTCGAGCCAGAGCCGGGTGATCTCGGCGTGACCCTGCTCGGACGGGTGCACGCCGTCACCGGCCAGTGCGGCGGATCCGGTCTGCGCCGCGAGCTTGTTCAACTCGACGTCGAGCGGGACGAGCGGGGCGCCGAATTCGGCGGCCAGGCTGCGTACTGCATCGATCTTGGGATCGAGATCCTCGCGCCAGGCGGTCGCCTGTTCCTCGGTCACTGGCAGCACGAACGGTTCCAGCAGGATCGCCCGCGATCCGGCCGCCGCGATCCGCACGAGCAGGTCCCGGTAGCCGGTCTCGTACGCCTCGGTGCTGGTCGGGTCGTCGCTGTCGAACTTCCGCCAGGTGTCGTTGATGCCGATCATGATCGACACCAGGTCCGGCTGGTGTGCCAGCACGTCGGCGTCGAGCCGTGCCTGCAGGTCGACGACTCGGTTGCCGCTGATGCCGGAGTTGATCACGGTACGGCCGGCAAGTTCGCCGGCCAGCAGGCGGACGTAGCCGTTGCCGAGCTGGTCGGGATCTTCGCGGCGCCCGGCGTCGGTGATGCTGTCGCCGAAGAACACCACGGTGTGTACGTCGTCCAAGAGAGTCATGATCACATCCTGCCGTACGCCCGGACCTCGCCGGCCGGGGAGTCTGGCCGGGGAGTCTGGCCGGGGAGTCTTGCCGTCAGTCGACGACGGCCGCGACGGCCTCGATCTCGACCAGTTGGTCGTCGTAACCCAGGACGGTCACTCCGAGCAGGGTGCTCGGCACGTCGTGCTCCCCGAACGCATCGCGGACGACACCCCAGACCGCGCCGAGATCGCCCTGCCGGTCCGATGCGACGTAGATCCGGGTGCTGATCACGTCCTCGATCGTCGCACCGGCATCCCCGAGCGCAATGATCATCGTCGCGACACATCGGGCAGCCTGCCCGACGTAACTCCCGACGGCTGCGGTCGATCCATCATCGTTCAGCGGGCATGCTCCGGCCAGGAAGATCAACCGAGCGTCTTTCGGTGCGGTCGCGGCATAGGCGTACTCGGCAACAGGGGAGAGCGACTCGGAGCGGATCAGCCGTACGGAACCGGGCACCTCGTGATTGTGGCGCGTATCCATGCGCAGTGCCACTCGATCGATCAGAGCGCGATCTCGTACAGCCGCCCCGGTTTCCAGGGTGATCGTCCGGTGATCATCGTGGCGAGGGAGTCGGTTGCGCCGCAGGCACGACGAACGCCGAAGCCGGTTGCGATATGCCCGATGATCATGATCGTGCCACCGGGGTGACGGGTGGCAGCATCGCGTACGCCGGCTGCGGCTCGCCGGGTTGCCTGTTCCCAGCTTTCACCGCCAGGGTAGGGATTCTGCGCATAGCGAAGACGATCATCGTGCACGTCGGCGCTCGGGGTGCCGTTGAGTCGACCGTAATCACACTCCCGTAGTCGCCAGTCCAGCAACAGCGGCAGGTCGACACCCGCCTGCGCAAAGGCGGTGCTCGCGGTCTGTACCGCCCGGGCGAGATCGGAACAGTAGACGGCGTCGAGGCTCCGGTCGCGGATGCGGATGCCAAGCGCCGCGGCTCGCTCACGACCCAGCTCCGAGAGTTCGCCCGGACGCCAGCCGGAGGCGATGCCGGCTTCGTTGTCCAGCGTGGTCGAATGCGTCTCGAACCAGATCCGGGTGATCACAGCGCCAGTCTGCCAATTCCGGCCCGACCTTGACATGTAACTAGAAGGTTACCTATTCTCGGGTCGTGACCGACGACACCCTGGTCTTCAAGGCGCTGGCCGATCCCACCCGGCGGTTTCTGCTGGACCTGCTCTTCGAGCTCGATGGGCGCACCTTGGGCGAATTGGAGTCGCAGGTCGAGATGACGAGGATCGGGGTCATGAAGCACCTCCGCCTGTTGGAGGAGGCCGGATTGATCGTCACCCAACGGTCAGGACGGCAGAAGCGGCACTTCCTCAACCCGGTTCCGATCAAACAGATCCACGACCGGTGGATCGGCAAATACGAGCGCCGGGTCGGCATGCTCGCCGATCTGAAGAACGAACTGGAGAATCCGACATGACTGGCGTGACGCGAATGACTGATAAGGATCGGACCGAAACGGTCCAGCTGTATCGCATCTACATCAACGCCCCCGCCGAGAAGATCTGGGCGGCCATCACCGATCCCGAGTGGACCGGCAAGTACGGCTACGCCATGCTCCTGGACTACGAATTGAAGTCCGGCGGGGCATTCCGAGCCCGGGCCAATGAGGGCATGCTCGCGATGGGCTGTCCGGAGGTGATCAGTGACGGCGAGGTGATCGAGGCCGATCCGCCCCACAAGCTGGTGCAGACCTGGCGGATGACGATGACGCCCGAGTTGGCGGCCGAGGCATACACGCGGCTCACCTTCGATATCGAGCCGGTCCGTGGCGGAGTCTGCAAAATGACCGTCACCCATGACCTCGCCGGGGCACCGCTCTGGGCGGCCGTGCTGCGTGGTGACCAGGAGGCGTCCGGTGCCGGTGGCGGCTGGAGCGAAGTGCTCAGCGGCCTGAAGACCCTCCTGGAGACGGGCCGGCAGCTGCCGTTCCAGAGCGGTCCTGCCTGATCTGTGGCCGACCAGGCGCTCCGGTCAGCAGAGCCTGAAGATCATCGACGGCACGCTGCCGGGCTCCGGCCAGTGCTGGTTCGTCGGTCAGCTGCGGAGCACGGACCGGAACGGCCCGTGGGTGTCTCGCCAGCGCCGTCGTCGTTGCGGCGACGACAGCGGGGTGTGAGCCCCAGCTTCCGCCGAGTACGACCAGCCGCGGATCGGCCACAGCGATCAGCGCCACGATGACTCCGGCGATCGCTCCACCGAGCACCGTCCGCAAGCGGGCAGCCTCGGCGCCGGTGCCGGTGATGCCAGCCGTCAGTGCGTCCACGTCGATCGCGGTGGAGTCGGGCCGCAGCAAGCCGAGCTCGGCGAACACCCTGACGAACGGCGCTGCCCGGTCGTCGGTGCCGACGGTGAGCAGATCTGCGATCTCACCGGCCAGGCCGGTGTCGCCGCGGCGTACCTCGCCGTCGGCGACCACCGCGCAGCCGAGGCCCTCGGCCAGGTACAGATAGGCGAAGTCGTCCAGGGCGTCCCGACTGCCGGCGCGCTCGGTGACCGCCGCCCAGTTGACGTCGTTGTCGACGATCACCGGCCCGTCGACCCCCGGACCGAGCAGGCCCACGGGATCGAGCTCGCCGATCAGGAACGGTGCGTACGGCAGGTGCACGAGCCGGCCGGTGGACCGGTCGACCGGATCGGCCGCAGACACCACCGCAAGCCGGGCGCGGCCGGAGCCGGTCAGGACCTCCGTGGCGGCGGACCGGACCGCCTGCCCGACCCGTTCGGGGTGGGCAGGGCGTCCCACCTCAGCGACCGTCCGGGCCAGCACATCGCCGTACACATCGATCGACTCGGCCACCACCCCCTCGGGCGCGATGCCGATTACCAATGCTGACCCGAGGTCCTCGGCCAAGGCGTAATAGCTGCCGATCCGGCCGCGACCAGTGGTGCGCTCGCCGGTGTCGCGCAGCTTCCCGGCCTCGGTCAGCCGCCGCACGCTCTCGCCGATCGTCGGCTTGGAGATACCGGTCCGGGCAGCGATCTCAGCCCGGGTCAGGCGTCGCTCGGCGATCAGCGCACGGAGCACGTGCTCGTCGGTCAACGACCGGAGTAGCTCCAGGGACGGCCGGGCGGGAGTCACGCCGCCATTCTAGGTAGGACTCTTGCCTGGATCGTCGGGCCCGGCCTATGATCCCGTTCTAGTAAACAGTCCTTCCTGGAATGGAGTGAGCGACGATGTCCGTCTACGACACGGATTCAGAGATTTTGCCGGTGGCCGGCCTGCCGCCGCTGCCGCACTGGGAGACCACGCCCGATGATCTGAAGGCGGCCATCGCCGAGATCAAGCCGGCGCTGCGCGCGCGAATCGCCGCCTCTGGTCGGACGGTCGAGGAGGTCTTTGCCGTCCTCGACGCGCGGATCGCCGAAAGGGTTGCGGAGATCGAGGCCGCGAAGGTCCGCGACGAGGAGATCTGGCCGGTGATCGACTACGCCGACATCGCCGCCGGGACCGTACCGGCCGAGCAGTTGGCCAAGCTCCGTCGCCGTGGCTGCCTGGTCGTCCGAGGGCACTTTCCACGGGAGCAGGCGCTCGGCTGGGATGCCGGGATCGTCGACTACGTGGAGAACAACCACTTCTTCGAGAACTACCGCGGGCCGGGCGACGACTTCTTCGGCAGCGTCGGTTCCAAGCCCGAGATCTATCCGATCTTCTGGTCGACGGCGCAGATGGAGGCCCGGCAGAGCGATCGGATGGCCGCCGTCCAGAGCTTCCTGAACTCGCTGTGGAAGTCGGAGTCGGAGGGCACCCAGTGGTTCGATCCCAACCGCGACTCTCTCTATCCCGACCGCATCCGGCGTCGGCCGCCAGGCACCAACTCGGGCGGCCTGGGCACCCACCTCGATCCGGGAACGCTGGATCTGTGGATGACCGAGGCGTACCAGAAGGCCTTCCGACACCTCTTCGACGGCACCGTCGAGGCGTACGACCCGTACGACGCCGCCTATCGCACCGCCGGCCCGACCTATCCGGGGTCGACCATGTGCTCGGTGTTCCGGACGTTCCAGGGCTGGACCGCGCTGTCCGATATGGACCACGACCAGGGCGTGCTGCACACCGTTCCGATCCCGGAGGCGATGGGATACCTGATGCTGCGGCCGCTGCTCTCCGACGTTCCGGACGACGATATGTGCGGCGTCACCACCAACCAGGTCTTCCCGGCCAGCGAGCGCTGGCATTCGCTGCTGCTGCGCGCAGTCAGCGGAATCCCCGACGTCCGCGCCGGCGACTCGGTCTGGTGGCACTGCGACATGATCCACAGCGTCGCCCCGGTGACTGACCAGAAAGGCTGGGGCAACGTCATGTACATCCCCGCGGCGCCGTGGTGCCCGCGCAATGAGGCGTATGCACCCCAGGTCCGGGCTGCGTTCCTGGAAGGCTCCAGCCCGTCCGACTTCCCGCCCGAGCACTACGAGCGCGACTGGGCCGACCGGTTCCGGGCCGGGCAGCTCAACGAGACCGGGCGGCGCGGGCTCGGAATCGACTGAGCCAGCACCGTGGGCCACCCGGCACCTGGTCCCGGGCGCCGACCAGGACGGGTGATGACCATGTTGACCCGGTCGCGTGCCGAAGGCCTTCGGTCGGAGACGGTGGCAGCGACGAACCCGCAGGTGCCCGGACGGGCCGGCTGCGCTGACTACTGTGATGCTGTGGAGTGCGCGATCGACGGCGTCTTGGTGCACTACGCCGAGCACGGAGCCGGCACGGCGTTGGTCGTCCTGCACGGCGCCGGAGTTGATCACCGCGAGGTCGAGGCGGCGGTCGAGGAGATCGTTCCCGGGGAAGGCCTGCGGCGGATCTATCCGGACCTGCCCGGCATGGGCCGTACGCGCGGGACTGATGGGCTCTCGGACAATGACGATGTCGTACGACTCCTTGTCCGTTTCATCGAGCGGCTTGCCCCAGGCGGGGCGCTGGTCCTCGGTCATTCGTACGGCGCCTATCTGGCCCGGGGTCTCGCTGCCCGGCGCCCCGACCTGGTGCTCGGACTCGGACTGCACTGTCCGATCGGTGACAGCGCCGGCGACGTCCCCGAACCCTCGGCGGTGCGGACAGACCCGGACGCGTACGACGGCCTCGATGCGAAGCTGCGCAGCGGATTCGAGGAGTACTTCGTGATCCGCACCGTCAGGACGGCCCGCCGGTACCGGGACCAGGTCGTGCCCGGCAATGCGCTGGCCGACGAGGAGGTCCTCGGACGGATCTTCTCCGGATGGCGCATCGACCTTGGCACCGAGCCGTTCGCCGGGCCGACCCTGATCGTCGCCGGCCGCCGGGATTCCACTGCCGGTTTCGCCGGTGTGAGCGAGCTCTTCAGGCAGTATCCGATGGCGACGCTCGCGATCCTCGAGGACGCCGGCCACGCGCTTGCTCATGAGCAGCCGGAGCAGTTGTCTGCCCTGGTCAGCCACTGGATCCGGCGAAGCACCGTGCGGTGACCCGAGGCGCCCTGACCGGCTCGGTCGACCCGCTGTCGGGTTGGTGGCGAGCGTTCAGGAACCGGTAGTCGAAACTTCACCTGATCTGGCCCTACGCTTGACGCCTGTGACGGATCGAACCAAGACCTCGCTGGATACCTACGAGGCTGTGCTCTTCGACCTGGACGGCGTGCTGACGCCGACCGCCGAGGTGCACATGCGGGCCTGGGAGCGGATGTTCAATGCCTACCTCGACTCGCGGGGCGGTCAGCCGCCCTATACCGAGCAGGACTACTTCGACTACGTCGACGGCAAGCCACGCTACGACGGCGTACGAAGCTTCCTTGCCTCGCGCGGCATCGAGCTGCCGGAGGGGACGCCGGACGACCCGCCGGACGTCGAGACCGTCAGCGGGCTCGGCAACCGCAAGAACGTCGAATTCTCCCGGGTCCTGGAAACCGACGGCGTCCAGGCGTTCCCCGGCTCGATCCGCCTGGTCGATCACCTCGAGAAGGCTGGTGTCAAGGTCGCCGTGGTGTCCAGCTCGCGCAACGCCCGGGCCGTGCTCGCCGCCGCGGGCATCCTGGACCGGTTCCCGGTGATCGTCGACGGCAACGTCGCCGCCGAGCGGCACCTGGCCGGCAAGCCGGCGCCCGACACATTCCTTGCCGCAGCCGATGATCTCGAAGTACTCGCGGACCGGGCCGTTGTGGTGGAGGATGCGTTGTCGGGGGTCGCCGCCGGCCGGGCCGGCAGCTTCGGACTCGTGGTCGGCGTCGACCGTGGCGCGGGCGCGGACCGGCTGCGTGAGTCCGGGGCAGACGTCGTCGTTGCTGATCTTGGAGAGCTGGTGGCCGAATGAGTTCTGACTTGGAGACGCCGCAGGTGGGTGTCGCCGTCGACGGCCTGGCCGACGATGATTCCGATCGGCTGGAGGAGGTCGCTCCCGGACTCAACTCCGCCAAGCCCGGTGCGGCACCGGATCAGCCGTCGTCGGCCCGCGACTACATGGACCGGCTGCGCTATCCGGTCGACGAGTGGAAGCTCACCGAGGCCGTCTACGACACTCATGATCTTGGTACCTCCGAGACCCTGTTCGCGGTCGGCAACGGCTACCTGGGCCTGCGCGGCAACGTCGAGGAAGGCCGCGAGACCTACACCCACGGCACCTTCATCAACGGGTTCCACGAGACCTGGCCGATCCGGCACGCGGAGGAGGCGTTCGGCTTCGCGCGCGTCGGACAGACGATCGTCAACGTCCCCGACACCAAGACGATGAAGCTCTACGTCGACGACGAGCCGATGCTGCTGTCGGTCGCCGATCTCGACGAGTACGACCGGACGCTGGATTTCCGCGCCGGTTGTCTGACCCGCGACATCCTCTGGCGCACCCCCGGCGGCAAGCGGGTACGCGTCCGGTCTCGGCGGATGGTTTCCTTCACCCAAAGGCATCTGGCCATCATGGAGATGGAGGTCACCGTTCTTGATCATGCCGCTCCGGTGGTCGTGTCCTCGCAGATCCTGAACCGCCAGGACGGCAAGGACGAGTATCACGTCCAGGCTGCTGCGATGGGCGAGGGCTGGGACCCGCGCAAGGCCGAGTCCTTCGAGTCCCGGGTGCTGGAGCCGCAGAGCCACTGGTCCAACGACAGCCGGATGGTACTGGGGTGGCGGACCGCCAACTCCAAGATGACCATCGCCGTCGGTGTTGATCATCTGATCGAGACCGCCGACGAGCACGAGTCCTCGATCGAGACCGACGAGGACATGGGCAAGATGGTGATCAAGGTCCAGGCCCAGCCCGGTGTACCGATCAAGATCACCAAGCTGGTCGCGTACCACACCTCCCGCGGTGTGCCGGTGCGGGAGCTGGTCGATCGGTGTCATCGCACCCTGGACCGCACCCGTACCGAGGGTGTCCAGAAGCAGTACGACGACCAGCGTGCCTGGCTGGACGCCTTCTGGGAGCGCTCCGACGTCGTGATCGAGGGCAGCCCGCAGCTGCAGCAGGCCGTGCGGTGGAACCTGTTCCATCTGGCCCAGGCGGCCGGCCGGGCCGAGCAGTCCGGCGTACCGGCCAAGGGTGTCTCGGGATCCGGTTACGGCGGCCACTACTTCTGGGACACTGAGGTCTACGTCCTGCCGTTCCTCACCTACACGACACCATCGATGGCGCGCAGTGCGATGCGCTTCCGCTACAACCTGCTGGACGCGGCCCGGGTCCGGGCCAGTGAGCTGGCCGAGCGCGGCGCACTCTTCCCGTGGCGGACGATCGACGGTCATGAGGCATCGGCCTACTATGCGGCCGGCACCGCGCAGTATCACATCGACGCCGACATCTCCTACGCGCTCTACAAGTATGTCGCCGCGACCGGGGACACCGATTTCCTCTATCGTCAGGGTGTTGACATCCTGGTCGAGACCGCGCGAATGTGGGCCGATCTCGGCTTCTGGCGGGAGAATGGTGACGGCGCTTTCCACATCCACAGCGTGACCGGCCCGGATGAATACACCACCGTCGTCAATGACAACCTCTTCACCAACGTGATGGCCCGCTTCAATCTGCGCCGGGCCGCTGAAACCGTGCTGGAGTTGGAAAAGGTCGCTCCGGAGGAGTATGCGCGGATGGTGCAGCGACTCGACCTTGGACCGGACGAGGTCGAGGAATGGGCCTCGGCCGCCGAGCACATGCACATCCCCTACGACGAGACCATCGGAGTGCATCCGCAGGATGCCCACTTCCTCGAACGCGAGGTGTGGGACCTGGCGAACACGCCCAAGGACAAGCGTCCGCTGCTGCTCTACTACCACCCGCTGGTGATCTACCGGTTCCAGGTGCTGAAGCAGGCCGACGTCGTGCTCGCGCTCTTCCTGCAGGGCGACCAGTTCACCCTCGACGAGAAGAAGAGCGATTTCGAGTACTACGACTCGATCACCACCGGCGATTCCACCTTGTCCGGGGTCGTGCAGTCGATCATCGCGGCCGAGGTCGGCTACCACAAGCTGGCGATGAACTACTTCACCCAGGCCCTGTTCGTCGACCTCGGCGATCTGCACGGCAACGCCAGCGACGGGGTGCACGTGGCCAACGCCGGGGGCGTCTGGGAAGCGCTGGTGATGGGCTTCGGCGGCCTGCGCGACTACAACCGCAAGATCAGCTTCGACCCCCGGCTGCCGGACGAGTGGCCGTCGCTGACCTTCCGATTCACCCTGAAGGGCACCCGGGTGCGGGCCAGGCTGACCCACGCCGCGTACGAGTTCGTGGTCGAGGACGGCACCGAGGCAAGTTTCTCGGTCCGGGGCCAGCAGGTCGAGGTCCGGGCGGGCGGGCCGGCCGTCGTCGTACCCCTGGCCGACCAGGGTCCGCGGATCGATGCCGAGAGGGCCTTCACGACCCGCGGTCGGCGCGAGGACGGCAGCCTGATCACCGCATCGGTGCCGCGGGCGGCCGGCGAGGACTGACCACGAGGATCGAGTCTTCGCGCCGTGCTAGCTGGTTGCTTGAAAGTGCTTGCAGCAGCTAGCAAAATCAATGCATGGCACGTATCAAGACTTCCGGGCTCAGTGAGCAGCTCGGGTCACAGCTGGAATCACTCGGGGAGTTCATCGCCGGTCAGCGCCGCTCGGCCCGGTTGTCGTTGCGGCAGCTCGCCGAGCAGGCCGGTGTCTCCAACCCGTATCTGAGCCAGATCGAGCGGGGCCTGCGCAAGCCGTCGGCCGAAGTGCTGCAGCAGCTGGCGACGGCGTTGCGGATCTCGGCCGAGCAGCTCTACGTCCGCGCCGGGATCCTGGATCCGCAGGCACACCCTTCGCCGTCGGTCGAGGCGGCGGTGCTGGCCGACGGCGTGATCACCGAACGGCAGAAGCGGGTCCTGCTCGACGTCTACGCGGCGTTCGTACGGGAGAATGAGTCCGTTCCCGCGTCCTGATCCCCGTACAGAGCTCTGAGCTTGATCAGCTGAAGTAGACGACGACCCGGTCGCCGACCTTGATCCGGGCGTAGACCCACCGCAGGGTGCTCCGGTCCCGGATGTTCACGCAGCCGTGGCTGCAGCCGGCGTAACCGCGAGCAGCGAAGTCGGCCGAGTAGTGCACCGCCTCACCGCCGGAGAAGTACATCGACAGCGGCATCGGCGAACCGTATTCGCGCGACCAGTCGTGACGCACCTTGCGGAACACCGTGAACACACCCTCCCGGGTGGTTCCGCCGCAGCCGAACCGGGCGTCCATCGTCTTGACCACCTTGTTGTGGTTGACGTAGTAGAGCTTGCTGGTGGTCTCGTTGACGCACAGCACCCGGCCCCCGGTCAGACAGCGCTTGTCGATCTTGCCGGACTTCGTCGAGGTGCTCGATCCGCCGGAGCTCTTCTTGACCTTGCCGGTCGCCTTCACCAGCGCCTTCCAGGTCTTCTTGGTCACCTTCTTGCCGCTGGTCGGCTTGAGGCCGACCGACTTGCGGAAGGACTTCACGGCCTTCTTGGTGACGTCGCCGTAGTAGCCGGTGACGTACTTGGACTTCATGAAGCCGCCGGCCGCCAGCCGCAGCTGGACGTTCTTGACCTTCGCGTTGTCCTGCCCGTACTTGGCCGGCTGGTACTTGCTGGTCACATAGGTGGTCTTCGCCTCGGCGGCGGGCTGGCTGCTGATCGTCAGGCCGAGCGCCAGGGCCAGGGCGAAGACGCCCGCGACGGCGACCCGGATGAAACCGGCTGACCGGACTGAGATCCGAGACATCACTGTGATCCTTCCCGCGGCCCGGTCAATCGACCGGGAACAAGTTCTGGGTCACAGTATCGTGATTTCCCCCCTGGGGCACTCCACGTCAGGAACGGTTGCGGGTCCGGGACCGGGCGCGTTCGCCGGCGTTGAGGATGACCTTGCGGATTCGTACGGCGGTGGGCGTCACCTCGACGCACTCGTCCTCGCGGCAGAATTCCAGTGCCTGCTCCATGTTCATCAGTTTCGGCGGTACCAGCCGCTCCAACTCCTCACCGGTGGAGGAGCGCACGTTGGTGAGCTTCTTCTCCTTGGTGATGTTGACGTCCATGTCGTCCGGCCGCGGATTCTCGCCGATGATCATGCCCTCGTAGACCTCGGTGCCCGGCCCGACGAAGAGCGTGCCGCGTTCCTGCAGGTTGAAGGACGCGTAGCCGGTCACCTGGCCCATCCGGTCGGCGACCAGTGAACCGGTCGGCCGGGTCCGGAAGTCGCCGGCCCACGGCTCGTCCCGCTCGAAGACGTGGTGCATCAGACCGGTGCCGCGGGTCTCGGTGAGGAACTCGGTCCGGAAGCCGATCAGGCCGCGCGCCGGGACCAGGTACTCCATCCGCACCCAGCCGGAACCGTGGTTGATCATCTGCTCCAGGCGGCCCTTGCGGAGGCCGAGCAGTTGGGTGACGACACCGACGAAGTCGTCCGGAACGTCGACGGTCAGCCGTTCGACCGGCTCGTAGAGCTTGCCGTCCACCTGCTTGGTGACGACCTGCGGCTTGCCGACGGTCAGTTCGTAACTCTCCCGGCGCATGGTCTCGACCAGGATCGCCAGCTGCAGCTCGCCCCGGCCCTGCACCTCCCAGGTGTCCGGCCGCTCGGTCGGCAGCACCCTGATCGACACGTTGCCGATCAGCTCCTGGTCGAGGCGGGCCTTGACCAGCCGGGCGGTCAGGTTCTTGCCGGACCTGCCTGCCAGCGGCGAGGTGTTGATACCGATCGTCATCGAGATGCTCGGCTCGTCGACCATGATCAACGGCAGCGGCTTGGGATCCTCCGGGTCGGCCAGGGTCTCGCCGATGGTGATCTCCGGAATGCCTGCGATGGCGACGATGTCGCCCGGACCGGCGGATTCGGCCGGCTCCCGGTCCAGAGCCTTGGTGATCAGCAGCTCCGACAGCTTGACGTTGGTGATGGTGCCGTCCTTGCGGCACCAGGCGACCACCTGGTTGCGCTTCATCTCACCGGCGACGATCCGGCACAGTGCGAGCCGGCCGAGGTACGGCGAGGAGTCCAGGTTGGTGACATGGGCCTGCAGCGGCGCGCCCTCGACGTACTCCGGTGCCGGGATCTTGTCCAGGATCGTCTCGAAGAGCGGCTGCAGATCCTCGTTGTCGGGCATCCCGCCGTCCTCGGGCTGCTTCATCGACGCGCGGCCGGCCTTGGCGGAGGCGTACACCACCGGGAAGTCCAGGACGTCGAGGTTGCCGTCGTCGACCAGGTCCAGGAAGAGCTCGCTGGTCTCCTCGACCACTTCACTGATCCGGGCGTCGGGCCGGTCGACCTTGTTGATCACGACGATCAGCGGCAGCTTCTTGGCCAGCGCCTTGCGCAGCACGAAGCGGGTCTGGGGGAGCGGTCCCTCGGAGGCGTCGACGAGCAGCACCACGCCGTCGACCATCTCCAGGCCGCGTTCGACCTCGCCGCCGAAATCGGCGTGGCCGGGGGTGTCGATGATGTTGATGGTGACCTCGTGACCGTCAGGCATCACATGCCGTACGGCGGTGTTCTTGGCGAGAATGGTGATGCCCTTCTCGCGCTCGAGGTCCATCGAGTCCATCACGCGGGTGGCGACTTCCTGGCCGGTCCGGAAGGCGCCGGACTGCCACAGCATCGCGTCGACCAGCGTGGTCTTGCCGTGGTCGACGTGTGCGACGATCGCCACGTTGCGCAGATCGGTGCGGGTGGGCATGCGGGTCTACTTCCTTCGCAATGGGGTGTCCTGCCGGAACGGCAACCATCGAAGTCTACCGGGGCGCACCGGATCTTCCCGCCACGAGCGATCCGGCCCGCTCCGATGACGGAAGCCGACGCCGATCGGAAACTGCGCGTCGACACCGCAGAAGTCGAGTTGTCACGGATTAAGGGGCCGGTACGACCCCGGGAGCGACCACAAGTCGCGACAACTCGAGTTTCGCGCCGTGACGTGTCCTGGACCTTGACTTGTCAGGGGAGACCTGACAGGTTGAAGGGCGTCAGGAAATGCCTGACAATCGAGGAGGTGTCCGATGGAAACAACCCAGTGTTCGTTCTGCGGCAAGGACGAGTCCCAGATCGACAAGATGGTCGCCGGGCCCGGTGTGTATATCTGCAACGAATGCGTCCAGCTCGCCGGTCGGATCATCGAGGGCGGCGGCAAACCCAAGGGGATCAGCCGGCGCTTCTGGGAGTCGATGACCGATGACGAGTTGCTGGCCAGCCTGCCGAAGGTGGCCTCCGTCGCGGCCCAGGTGGAGGACGGCGTTCAGAAGCGGGTCGCCGAGGCCCGGTCCCGGGGGATCAGCTGGGCCCGCATCGGCCAAGCCCTTGGGATGGCCCGGCAATCGGCGTGGGAGCGCTTCTCCGGCGAGGAGTGATCAGCTGGCAATCGGGTCGTCAGCGACCGCGTCATCGTCGATGCCGGCATCAGCGCCGAGCGCTGGCCGGGATTCCGACGAGACGAGTTCCAGCTGCTCATGGCGGGGGAAGACCCACAGCCGCATCATCACGTACAGATAGATGCCCTCGACACAGGCCGAGATGATCCGGGCGACCTGATATTGCACTCCCAGCAGCTCGATCACTGTCGAGAAGCCGAGGATCCAGATCACGTAATTGCTGATCGCGACGACCAGTTGCCGACCGGTCTGCTTGGCGATGTTGCCGTGCATCTGGAAATTCAGCCAGCGGTTCAGCACGAAGTTGGCCACGCTCGAGGCCGCATATCCCAGTGTCACCGCGATCGCATACGGGACGTGGATGGCACCGTGCAACAGCGTCAGGAAGCCGATGTCGATCAAGAAGCCGGTCAAGCCGATCATGGCGAAACCGATGCCCGTTGCCGGGAACCACTTCAGGAATCCGGGCAGTGCCTCGTGCAGCCGTGAGGTCAGCCAGGAGAATCGCTCCGAGGCCTTACCAGAGGCCGTCGGTTCCTGGCTCCACAACACACAGTCAACTATTCCACCGGTACCCAAGCGTGTCCTGAGGAGGGTCGAAATGTGGCGGTACTCACGAAGATCGGAAATGGGCCGTCGCCCAGCCGATCTGTTCGTACGCCATCAGTGCGGCCCCGCGCAACGGGTCGAGTGCCGCGGGGACGATCCTGATCGACGGCGACTCAGGAGCAACCGCCGCCGCGAACCGGTCGACGAATGCGTTCGCAGTCGCCACTGACCCGACCAGCGCGACGGCGACCGGGTCAGTGCCGATCAGGGGCGCCAACAGCCGTACGCCGTCGGCAGTCCTGGTAGCCAAGGTCGCCACCGCAGCAGCCGCCAATGGGGACCTGTCGGCGGCGCCGGTGATCAGCGGAGCGAGGTCGCCGTACTTGCGTTTGACCTCGTTGCGGTCGAGCCCGCCCTGGTCGACCATCCGCCGGCGCAGTTCTCCGATCGTCGCGACCTGCCAGTGATCGAGAATCGCGTCGACCAGCCAGACATCCTGATCGCCGGCCCGGCCGAGCAGGATCCGCTGCATGGCATCGAAGACCAGATGCCGGGCGCCGCCGGCGTAGTGCTCGAGACGTCCGCTCTCGATCTGTTCACCCGCTTCGGTGATGGCCAGGATCATCGAGCCGGTACCGCCGACGACGATCACACCCGGGCGTCCCAGCAACGCACCCCGGTGGGCGATCACCGCGTCGTTGACCAAGATCTTCGGGCACGCCAGTTCCGGCAGGTCGAGGAAGGCGTCGGGGTCTCCCTCCCGTTCTCCGAGACCGCATCCGGCGACGCCGGCGCTGACACACTGCGCCGTCGCCGGATCCAGCCCGGCCCCGGCGATCGCCCGCCGGACCGTCTCGCCGATCTGCTGGGCGCCGTCATGGTTGTGATTGGGACTGCCTCCCCGTCCGATGGCGGAACCGACCAGCGTCGCATCGGGGCCGAAGCAGCCGACCCGGGTATTGGTGCCGCCGGCGTCGATCGCGATGACGTACGGGGTGCGGTCCTGGCCTGCGGCAGCGGCTGAAGAAGACTCCGTCACGGTCGGCACCGTAGCGAAACCGCTCCGGCCTCCGCTCGGCATTACCGGGGTCGACGGCACCCAGGGCCGGTCCGTGCTCGGACTTCGGCAACGAATTGGTGAATTCTTCAACTGGTGTGAACCATTCGGCGCTTCGATCCGTAGTGCCTACAACAGGTCGGCTCGGGGCTTATCTGGAAGGTACGCACATGGGCTCTGGTCCCATCGATTACTTGATCATCGGAGCCGGCCCTGCCGGGCTGCAGCTGGCGCAGGAACTCGGCGCTGCCGGCTACGACTATCTCGTCCTGGAGTCCGGGTCCGGGCCCGGCACGTTCTTCACCAGGTTTCCGCGTCATCGCCAGCTGATCTCGATCAACAAGCCGCACACCGGTACCGACGATCCGGAGCTTCGGATGCGGATGGACTGGAACTCGATCCTGGCCTTCGACGACAAGGGACCGCTGTTCACCACCTATTCGGAGCGTTATTTCCCGCAGGCCGACGACCTGCTTCGCTACCTGTCCGACTACGCGCGTCGCTACGAACTGCGGATCGACTACGACACGACGGTCACCCGGGTCAGTCGGGCCCCCGCCCATGCAGACGCCGGTGCCGATGTCGATGCTGATGCCGATGCCGATGTCGATGCCGATGCCGGAGACTTCGCGATCACCGACTCCCGGGGTCGTACGCACCGGGCTCGCCGGGTGATCGCCGCAACCGGTGTCAGCAAGCCGTATATCCCGCCGATCCCCGGCATCGAACTCGCCGAGCAGTACTGGTCGGTGACCACCGACCCGAAGGAATTCATCGACCAGCGCGTCCTGATCATCGGCAAGGGGAACTCCGCCCTGGAGACGGCCGACAACCTGACCCCGACCGCCGCCGTCATCCACGTCGCCGGACCCAGCCCGATGCGATTCGCCTGGAAGACCCACTATGTCGGCCATCTCCGCGCGGTCAACAACAACTTCCTCGACACCTACCAGCTCAAATCCCAGAACGCGATCCTGGACGGCACGGTGCAGTCCATCGAACGCGACGAGGCCGGTTCGTACGCGGTCCGGTTCTCCTTCTCCCGGGCCAACGAATTCGTCAAGGAGATCCGCTACGACCGGGTCATCGACTGCACCGGCTTCCGCTTCGACGCCGAGATCTTCGACCCTGGTTGCCGCCCCGTGTTGATCCACAAGGACCGCTTCCCGCGGCTCACCTCGGCCTACGAGGCCGAGGGCGTACCGGGACTGTACGTCGCCGGTACACCGACCCAGGTCCGCGACTTCAAGCACGGCACCAGCGGATTCATCCACGGTTTCCGGTACGGGGCTCGTGCCCTGCGCAAGATCCTCGGCGCCCGCTACCACCAGACGCCGTGGCCATCGGCGGTGGTCCGCGGCACAGCGGAGGAGATCACCGAGGCGATCCTGGCTCGGGTCAACCGCAGCTCGGGGCTGTACCAGCAGTTCGCCGTGCTCGGCGATGTCGTGCTTCGCCCGGCCACCGGCGATGCCGCCTACCTGGAGGAGGTGCCGGTCGACTACGCCCTCGACGAACTGGCCGGCGGGGCAGAGAATACGAACGGCCCGGACATGATCATCGTCACGCTCGAGTACGGCCCTGATCATGACAAGGTCGATCCCTTCGACATCACCGTCGCCCGGGTCGCCCAGGACGATGCCGAGCACGCCTTCGATGCCGCGTATCTGCATCCGGTCGTACGGCTGTACCGCGACGGCCGCCTGATCGACAGCCACCACGTCGCCGAGAATCTCGAGAACGAATGGGACAAACCGGCCCATCGCGATCCGCTCGTGGCCTTCCTGACCGTCAATGAACCGTCCATCGCGCCGACGCCGGCCCGCTGATCCCGAGGCCACCCGGTGAATACCTTGATCACAATCCGGGAGTACGAGACGGCCGCCCGCGCCGTACTCGACCCGGTCCATTTCGACTACGTGTCCGGCGGCGCCCGCGACGAGGTGACCTTGCGGGAGAACGAGGCGGCGTACGCCCGGCTCGCGCTGCTGCCCAGGGTGCTGCGCGGCAACCCGAAGCGAACGCTGGAGACCCGGCTGCTGAACAGCCGCGCGAGCATGCCGATCATCCTGTCGCCGACCGCCTTCCACAAACTGATGACCGGCGACGGTGAGCTGGCCACGGCCCGGGCTGCTGCGGCCGCGGACACGATCATGATCACCGGCATGGCGGCCACCGTCGCCGTTGCCGACGTCGTGGCCGCGGCTCGTGCGGCAGGAGGTGGCGACGTCTGGTTCCAGCTCTATCTGCAGACCCGCAACGACATCACGGCCGAGATCGTGTCCCGGGCGACCGACGCCGGTGTCACCGCTGTGGTGGTGACAGTCGATTCGCCGGTTCTCGGCGCTGGGGATCGCAACATCCGCAACGGATTCACCGATCTGCCGCCGGGTCTGGCCTGTGAGAATCTGCGCGGTCTCGGGGGCGATCCGACCGATCGCGTCCGGTCGATCGAGCTGTCGGCCGAGCTCAGCTGGGAGCACCTCGACCGGCTCCGCGCGCTGACCGAGCTGCCGATCGTGCTCAAGGGCACCGCCCATCCCGACGATGCCCGGCTCGGGATCGAGCACGGCGCCGACGCGATCATGGTGTCCAACCACGGCGGCCGCCAGCTGGACGGGATCCCGGCCACCGTCGACCTGTTGCCGGACGTCGTCGCAGCAGTCGACGGCCGGGTCCCGGTGCTCGTGGACGGCGGCATCCGCCGCGGCACCGACGTGGCGAAGGCGCTGGCGCTCGGCGCCTCGGCCATCGGCATCGGACGGCCGATCATGTGGGGGCTCGCGGCGGCGGGCGAGCAGGGTGCCCGCAACGTCCTGGAGATTCTGCGCAGCGAGCTGGACCACACCCTGGCGCTGCTCGGTGTCGAGAGTCCGGCCGAACTCGGCTCTGACTGGGTGGTGACCAAGCCGTGAGGCGGATGATCGCCGCCGGGTTGGGCACAGCAGCGGCACTGGCCGGAGCCGCCACCCTCCCGTCCTGGCTGCCGCAGCGGGTCATCGCACTGCGCGGAGCGATCTTCGCCCTGGTGAACGGCGAAGAAGGGATGTCGGTCCTGGACCGCCCGGGCGGGCCGGAGGAATTCGTCCGGGTCTACGGCGACCCGGCGGCCAACGGCCGCAGTCACGGCGCCGGACTGTCCGACCTGTTCTGGTACTGGCTGGCACCCGGCCCCGAGGTGCACCAGGAGCACCTCGAGCCCGGCCCGCGCTACGACCAGGCGGCTCGGACGACCCGTACCATCCTGGCCAGCCGATCCAAGGACGAGTGGGCCGACCTGGTCACACGCTGTACTGCCCGGGTGCTCGACGAACTTCCGGGGAAGCCCGCCGGCCGGCCGGTCCCTGGACAACGGATCCAGCAGGTGCGGCTGCGGGACCTGATGATGCCGATCTGGGCCGAGGCGTACTACGAGGTCGTCTTCGGCGAACCGTGTCCGCGCTTCGTACGCGACCTGATCGTCGGCAACGCCGACGACGTCGTCAGTGCGCTGAAGTGCACCTCGCTGCGGCACATGAAGCGCCGCGATCGGCTGACCCGCTACCTGCGGGCCCGGATCGATGCCGGACAGGTCGGTTTCGATCTCCCGAGCCTGATGACGCCGCAGGAGCAGGCCTGCTACCTGCAGGGAGCCTTCTTCAACACCGCGATCGTGCAGATGTCCGAGGCCATGGCGCATCTGCTGCTGGCTGTCGCCGAGCACGAGGAGGTCCAGGAGCGGCTGCAGCGCGAACCGTCCGACGACGACTATCTGTCCGATGTGATCAACGAGACGCTTCGGGTCTGGCCGCTGTTCGGCATCGCCCACCGGATCGTCACCGCCGACATCGACGTCGACCCGCCGATCACGGCCGGCACGGTGCTGCTGTTCGACTATCCCGGATTCCACCACACCGGCCGGCCGGCCCTTTCCGATCCGGCCCTTTCCGATCCGGCCCTTTCCGATCCGGCCCTTTCCGATCCGGCCCTTTCCGATCCGGCCCTTTCCGATCCAACGCAGTTCGATCCGGACCGCTGGCGACAGCGCCACGGACGGCCGCCGCACCACATCCCGTTCGGCGTCAGCGCCAACCGACCCTGCCCGGCCCGCGGGATCGCACCGCCGGGAATGCGAGCCGCAACCCGGGAGGTACTGCGTCGCTACACGCTGTCCTCCTCGGCGGCCCACACCAGGTCGCTGCCGAATCGGGGACCGGTGCTGCTGACCCGACGTAGCGAGCCGGCACCGACACCCGCTCGGCTGAGACAGCTGCGGTGGGCCGACCGCTGGCAGGACGTTCCGCGTAGCCTCACGCAGCTGGCGTTCGGCACGATCATGGTGCTCGACGCGCGCCGGCTGGCCCTGGCCAGGACCTACTTCGCCGAGCATCCGGAGCAGGTGCCCGCGTCGAGCAGGCCGACCGAAGAGGCGGTCTGAATGTCCACCGAAGAACTGACGACGCGGTTCCTGCTCGCCGCCGCGGTGATCCTCGTGGTCTGCCGGGTCGTGAGCATGCTGGTCCGCCGGATCGGGCAGCCGCCGGTCGTGGGGGAGATGCTGGCCGGCGTCCTGCTCGGCCCGTCGCTGTTCGGCGCGATCGCCCCCGGCTGGTCGGCTGCGCTGTTCCCCAAGGACCTGCTGCCGGTCATCTACGTGGCCGGCCAGTTGGGGCTGGTGGCGCTGATGTTCCAGGCGGGTCGGGAGCTACGCGGCTATCTGAGACCCGGTCTGGGACGAGCAGCCCTCACGGTCAGCAGCTTCGGCGTCGCCGTCCCGCTGATCGCGGGTGCCGGGATGGCGTACGCGTTCCACACCCATGTCGGAATCACCGAAGCCGGCGTCGGCCCCGTGGTCACGGCCGTCTTCGTCGGGGTCACCCTCGCCATCACCGCCTTTCCGATGCTGGCCCGGATCATCATCGAGCGCGGCCTGGCGGGGGCCCGGTACGGGTCACTCGCGCTGGCCAGCGGAGGGATCGACGATTTCGCGGCCTGGCTGATGCTGGCGGCGGTGCTCAGCGTGGCATCGGGCCGGCCCGGGCCGATCGTGACGGCCGTTGTCGGTGCCGCGGTCTTCGCAGCGATCCTGATCTTCGTCCTCCGCCCGCTGCTCGACCGCTGGCTGCGCGATTCCCGGCTGAGCCCGGAGACCGCACTGATAGTGACGATGGTGCTGGTCCTCGGGGCCGCGGGCTTCACCACCAGCATCGGCTTGTACGCCGTCTTCGGAGCGTTCTCCATCGGCCTGGTGATGCCCCCTCAGCAGCACCTCGACGAGGTCGCGCGGGCACGTGGCATCGGGAGGCGGACCGATCTGGTGACGCCCACCATGGACGGCATCAGCCGGATGCTGGTGCCGATGTTCTTCACCTACTCCGGACTGCACACCCGGTTCGCGTTGCTGACCGATCCGCGGGTGCTCTGGTTCTCGGTCGCCGCGATCGTTGTCGCGGTGATCAGCAAGGGTGGCGCGTGCTGGCTGGGTGCCCGGCTGGCCGGAGAGCGCGGCTGGCTCCCGGTACGGCTCGGCACGCTGATGAACGCCCGCGGGCTGATGCAGTTGATCGCCCTGAACGTCGGCCTGCAGGCCGGGATCGCCAGCCCCACGCTGTTCACCAGCCTGGTGCTGGTGGCGATGGTCACGACGATCATGACCTCGCCGGTGCTCGCGCTGATCGACCGGATCGCCAAGGCGCGTGGCGGGCTGGTCGCTGCTGCCGACAATCCCGTGGAAGGTGCGGCATGACGACGCTCCCAGGATCAAGATCCTCAAGATCAACAACATCACCAAGATCAGCATCGCCGCGACCATCATCCGGCCGGTCGGCGTTTCCGCAGTCCGTGCTGGATGCCCTGGCCACCGCACCGGGCCATCCGGCCGTGGAGACGGAGGCTGTTGCGGGCGGCGGCCGGGTGATCACCGGCGGTCAGCTGCTGACCATGATCGGCACGATCGAGGCAGGCTACCGGGAGGCGGGCCTCGGCCCCGGTAGCGGGATCGTTCTCGACGTCGGCGTGACGGCTGAGGCGCTCGCTGCCTGGCTGGCCGGCTACGCCCTGGGATGCCGGGTGACCGGCCTGCCGTCCGGCTACTCAGCCGCGCAGCGCGACCATGTGCTGGCTCACAGCGGAAGCCTGGTGACTGCCGAGCGGATCGCCGAGCTGCTGCGGGGTCCGGCGGCCGATCCGGTCGTGGACGCGCGGCCCGAGGATGTCGCCCGGGTCGCCTGGACCAGTGGCAGCACCGGACGACCGAAGGGTTGCATGCAGACCTACGCCGCACTCTCGGCGCACTGGTCGTGGGGTGCCGACTGGTCGCCGGCCACCGCAGAACTGGCGAAGAATTTCGGCCGCTTCCTGCTCTTCGGCACGCTGGCCAGTGCCATCGTGCAGGACTATCTGGCCCTGTGCCTGCTGTCCGGCGGGACGGCGGTCATCCCCGCGCTGCCCGGCCCGGCTGACGGGCCGCTGTTCCCCGCGGTGTTCCCGGCGCTGCGCGCCACCGCGACGATCATGCACATCCCACGGCTCTACCAGACCCTGGATTCGCTGCGACAGCAGAGTTTCGACCTGTCGACGGTCGGGGCGATCATGGCCGCCGGCTCACCGTTGCCGCCGCACCGGCTGGCTGAGGCGTACGAAGTGCTCGGCCCGGTCGTCTACACCTCCTACGGCCAGACCGAGACCGGCGGGCTCACCTTGCACACCCCGGCTGATATTGCCGCCGGCGTGCTGGACTCGGTCGGGCGGCCGCTGCCCGGGATCGACGTCGACATCCGCGACGGCGAGGTCCTGGTCCGCACACCGCAGCAGATGTCCGGCTACCTCGGCGAGCCCGAGTTGACGGCCGAGGTGCTGGTCGACGGCTGGATCCGGACCCGGGATCTCGGCCTGCTGCAGGGCGGCTACCTGTATCTGACCGGTCGCGCGCGTGACATCATCATCGTCGACGCGCTGCCGGTCTACGCCGGCCCGATCGAGCAGGTGCTGGCCGCGAGCGCAGATGTCGACCAGGCGTACGTGATCGGCGCACCCGACGACCGCAGGGGCGAAGCCGTGCACGCGTTCGTGGTCCCGAAGGCCGGTCGTACGCCGGACCACACGGCTCTGCGCACCGCGGTCCGAGCGGCGATCGGCGACCTCAGTGTGCCCGAGACGATCACCGAGTTGGCCGAGGTGCCGGTCGCGATCAGCGGCAAGCCCGACAAGAGCGCCCTGCGTGACCTGCTCCGGTCATGATCAACCGGGCTAGCTCGAGGTCTTGAGGATCTTGGCCGTCGCGTCCTGCAGCTTGGTCAGCGCTGCTTTGGCTGTGACCTTGCCGCCGTAGACGGATTGGGCGAAGTCGTCGATCGGCTGGGTGCCGTCGACCGAGGTGACGTTCTTGAAGAGCGAGTTCGAGCCCGGCGCGGCCCAGGTCCTGGCGATCGGCTGCCACTCCCGGATCGCCTTCAGCGCGTTCTTGTCCTCCCGGAACGCCGCGGTCTCGGTGATCGACTTCAGTGGCGGCAGGCCGATTCCGGTGTGCTTGGTCCACAGCTCGGCCATGTTCTTGTAGTAGTAGGTGAGGAAGGCCTCGCTCTCGGCCTGGCTCGGCGTATTGGTGTACATCATGATGTTGTTCGGGAAGTAGATCGCGCCCTTCTTGCCGGCCGGGCTGGTCAGCGGGCTACCGACCGTGATCTCCTCGGCGACCGTGCCGCCCAGGTTGTTGGCGAGCCCTGCGGTGTCATAGCCCATCCCGAATTTGTGCGCCTTCCACTGGGCCTGGGAATTGGAACTGGTGTAGCTGGGCGAGTGCGGATCGACGTAGCCCTTCTTGACACCGTCCAGGACGAACTGGACCGCCTCGATGTTGGCCTCGGTCACCATGTCAGGTTGTTGATCAGGGCCGAACAGTCCACCGCCGTTGTTGATCATCCAGGAGACCAGTCCCTGGCTGCCGATCCCGTTGCCGCTGCCGGCCCCGGTGCCCATGCCGTAGACGCCGATCTTCTTCAGCGCCGCGCACGCCCCGTCGAAACTGTCCCAATCGGTCGGCTGGCCGACCCCGGCCTTGTCGAGCAGCTTGGTGTTGTACCAGATCACCCGCATGTCCAGGTTGTACGGGATCGCCGCATAGCCCTTCTCCACCTTCATGGTGTCCAGCAGGCCGGGCAGGAAGTCGTCGTAGAGCCCGTTCTGCTTCCAGGAGTCCAGCAGGTTGTCGGCGTAGGCGATCTTGCCCTCGGCCTCGAACTGGAAGGCCATCGTGCCGCCGCCGGAGGAGACCGCGGGGCCGGTGTTGGATGCGATCGCCGACGAGAAGGTCTGCGACCAGCTCGCCCACTGGATGATCTGGTAGGTCGCCGCGCCCAAACCCTTGGCGGGCTTGAAATCGGTGGTGATCTTCTTGTCCAGAACGTTGAACTGGGTGTTGCCCCAGGGCATGTTCCAGAATTTGAGTGGTTTGCCGCCGCCGCTGCCGCCCGCTGTGGAGGCCGCCCGATTGCACCCGGTCAGGGCCGCGGCGCCCGCCAGGCCGGCACTGCCGGTCAGTCCGATGAACGCCCGCCGGGACAAGCCCGTAGTCGATAAGCCCGGGCGCGATGATGTTGCTGCCATGTCAGTCCTTTTCAGGCCCTGCAGAGGGCCGGAATGCTCGCCGTTGAACAAAAAAGACCGTCAACGCCAAGCCGGTACCTGACGTCGGCAGCAGCCAGCCTAGACCGGAACCGAGGTGAATCCCGAGAGATCGGGTCGGATGTCGGGATCCAGCCGGATCACCGTCTTGATCACCTCCGGACCGATCGCCAGCGCGGAGTTGAAGTCGTCAAGATCAGCGGTGGACGTGATCAGGCCGTGCAACCAGCGCGGATCGGCCTTCTCCAACTCGGATTGCGCGGTGGCGAAGTGCTCCGGCCCCGAACTGTGGATGCCGAAGATCGCGGAGTTGCCGCCGACCAGTATCCCGCTGAGATCGCCGGTGTCGACCGGATCGTTGCGGCCACCGGCATCGGGGGCGTTGTCGTGGGCATGGGCGATGTAGCAGGCGGCCCCGCCGCGTGACAACAGGGTGACGGTCGCCGCGGTGAATGCGCCGCTGCACTCGACGATCGCGTCAAAGCTGCCGGTCAGCGCGTCGGATCCGCAATGGTACGTGGCTCCGAGTGCTCTGCACTGGTCGACCTTCGGGCCGGCGTCGACCTGATCGACGATGTGGACGTCGTAGCCGCGATGCCGGGCCAGCAATGCGGCCAGCAGCCCGATCGGTCCGGCGCCGAAGATCAACGCCCGGCCGGTCGTACGGCGGGCGAAGGCGTCGATCCGCTCCCAGGCCTTGGCGACGATGCTGGCCGGTTCGATCAGGATGCCCAGCAGGCCGAGTCCATCCGGACCGGCATTGACGCCTACGGCGTACTGCTCGTCGAGCAGGTAGCGTTCGGCGCCGTAGCCGTCCTGGCCGCGGATCCCGCGCTCGACCAGTTGCCCGTTGTCGCACAGGTCGAGCTGTCCTGCCGCACAGGCCGGGCAGGGCACCGGGTCGGGGCGGCGGACGAGCGCGGTGACCAGATCACCGGGCTTGAAGCGCGACCCGGCCGGAGCCGTACGCACCCGGCCGAGCGATTCGTGACCGAGCACCAGGAAGTCCTGTCCGGCCGGTGGTCGTTCGGGGCCCCGGGCGATCAGGCCGCGGTCGGTGCCGCAGACACCAAGCAGCAAACCGTCGACGACCAACTCGTGACCGGATCCGGTCGGCTCGCCGAGATCGGCGATGCCGGGTCCGGCGGTGGTGATGGTCAGCGCGCGCACTCCTCAGATCCCCAGCTTGCGCAGGTTCGCGCGGCTGACCTTCGCGCTCTCCGCCGCGCTGGGCAGCTGGGTGACGTCGGTCTCGACGATCAGCCAGCCGTCGAAATCGTGCTGGTCCAGGACCTGGAACAGGCCGCCGAAGTCGACCGAGCCGTTGCCGACCTCGGTCCAGATCGCGTTCTCCTCGAAGGTCGCGTAATCCCAGCCCTCGGCTGCGCCGCGGGCCTGGACGGCAGCATCGACATCCTTCAGGTGCATCGTCTTGATCCGGTCGCCGTGCCGCCGGGCGAATTCGACCACGTCGATGCCGGCCCAAGCCAGGTGGCCGGTGTCGGCGCCGATGAACAGCACCTCAGGGTCGGTCGCAGCCAGCAGTTTCTCGAATTCGTCCTCGCGCTCGATGAAGGTCCCGCCGTGGTTGTGGTAGCAGGCCTTGACGCCGAATTCGAGCATCGCCTCACCGACCAGCTGCGCGGTCTCGGCGAACACGGCGAACTGCTCCTCGGTGAGCGAGTCCTCCGGTCCGCTGTGGGCGACCACCTTGCTGCGAGTGGTGCCGCTGCGGGTCGGTTCGTTGAAGCCGCCGGCTGCCACGTAGATCTCGGTCAGCCCGAGGGCCTGTGATGCCCGGGCGTACTCGCGCGCGGTGGCCAGCTGCTCATCCCGCTTGCTGAGATCCCAGTAGTCGCCCCACAGGTAGCCGGGCGCCGGCTGGAGTCCGTGCCTGTCGAAGATCTCCCGGGTCTCTTCGGCAGTTCGCTTCGGGCCGCCGAACGGCGCTCCCACATATCCGGCACCGGCGATGTCTGCCAGCACCTCGTCCTCGGTCACCCTCGGCGCCAGATGGTGGTGCCAGGTGATCTGTCCACAGCCGAGTTTGACGTTCATGGTCATCTTGCTGATGCTCCGATCAGACTTTCGGGTCGAGTTGTCGGCGCTCTGCGTCGGACAAGGGTTCTGGTTGCTGGACGGTGCTGGTCAGGGTCACGCTCTGCCCCGACTCGGCCGCCTTGATCAGGCTCTCGATCACGTCCACCACGTGACAGGCGAGTTGTCCTGAGGCGCGCGGCGTCCGGCCGACAGCGATGGCGGCGGCCATCTCCGCGACGCCGAGCCCGCGCCGGTTGTAGAGCCAGTCGGCGGGCTGCCGGCTGCCGGGGATCTCCTGCCACTGTTCGGCCGGGTCCTCGTGCAGCCGTAGGAAGGCCGGATCGCCGAAGTTGTTCGGATTGGCGAACCGGACCACGCCGGACTGGGTGTAGACGTCGAGCACCGGGACCTCGTGCCGGAACGACGAGCCCCAGTTCAGGGTCAACGACGCCGTCAGGCCCGACTCGAAGTGCAGGACGCCGGAGACTCCGACCGTCAGCACCGGCTGACCGGGCTCGGTCGGTGCATTCTCCAGATAGCCGGACACCTCGGTGACCGGCCCGAACAGTGTCGCCAGGGCGCTGACATAGTACGGCGCCATGTCGAAGATCGCGGTGTAGTCGCTGAAATAGCGGGTGCTCAGCGCCTGGCTGCGCAACATCGCCGCGACCGCCGTCAGGGGCCGGCCCAGGGAGCCGTGCTCGAGGGTCCGGCGAGCCGCCTGGAACGCCGTGCCGAGCAGGGTGTCCGGTGCCCCGGCGATCACCAGGCCCTTGCTGTCCGCCAGCGCCAGCAAGTCCTGGGCCTCGGTGACGGATTTGGCCAGTGACTTCTCGGAGTAGACGTGTTTACCCGCCTCGAGGATGTTGCGGGTGACCGGCACGTGGAAGGCGATCGGGGTCAGGTTGACCACGATCTCGATGCTCGGATCGGCCAGCAGTTCGTCGACCCCGACGGCCGGCACGCCGAACTCCTCGGAGACGTTGGCCGCGACGGCGGTGTCGACGTCGCTGACGGCCGCGACCTCAAGGCCCGGCAGTCTCAGCAGATTGGGCAGATATTGGTGGCTGACCGCTCCGGCGCCGGCCAGTCCGATCCGGGTCGGTGACCCGTCTGTTCCCGTGTTGCCTGTCATGCTCGTTGCCTCCTCAGGCATATCCGGCGCTCGTCGGGCCGGGCGTCGCAGGTTCTTCGTCGATGTCCGGCTTTGCCCGCAGCGGGTGGCCCGCGGCGGCCTTCAGCGCCTGGGTCGCGGCAGCGCGCATCAGGCCGGCATCGGAGGCCAGGGTGCACATCCGATAGCCGAGCTCCCACCAGCGGGTGACGGTTTCCACACTGTCGCAGTGGATTCCGGCGACCACGTCATGCTGTTGGCAGCCTTCGAGGATCCTGGTGATCAACTCTTCGTGCTGCGGGTCCTTGACGTCCAGGGCCGGCGGGATGCCGTGCGCCAGCGCGAGATCCATCGGACCGACGTAGACGGCGTCGACGCCCGGGACGCTGAGGATCTCGTCGAGGTTGTCCACCCCGTCCTTGGTCTCGATCATGACGATCACCAGTGTGCTGGCGTTGGCCGATTTCGAGTTGTAGGCCGGCAGTCCGAAGGAGGCGCGGATCGGGCCCCAGCTCCTGGTCCCCAGCGGGGGATACTTGACCGTCTCCACCACCTGGCGGGCATCGTCGGCGTTGTTGATCATGGGAACGATGACGCCTTGGGCGCCGGCGTCCAGCGCCTTCATCACATTCTCCGGTGTGTTCCACGGGACCCGGACCAGCGTCGGTGTGCCGGTAATGCTCAACGCCTGCAGCATCACCGCCATCTGGTCGTAGCCGATCAGTCCGTGCTGGGTGTCGATACACACCCAGTCGAAGCCGGAGCGCCCCATCAGCTCGGCGCTGAAGGCGCTCGGGATCGAGCACCAGCCCCCGACCGTCGGTTGTCCGGTGTCCAGTAGTTCTCGCAGCGTCATCGGCGCTCCTCGTTCGTGGTCGGTCGTTGTCAGATGATCATGGCTTCAAGATCACGCTCGCCGGCGATGATCACTGCGGCTGCGATCAGTGCAGCTGCGGCAGCAGTGCGGAATTGACGACGTGATGGGGTGGCAGATCCTTCAGGAGCACCCGCTGCAGGTTGTCCGCGACCAACTCCAGCAGCCGGGTCCGGGACTCCCGGGTGTCGCCGGCGATATGCGGGGTCAGGAAGACGTTGTCCAGGCCGCGCAGCGGTGAGTCGGCGGCCAGCGGCTCCACCTCGTACACATCAAGGGCGGCGCCGCCGATGGAGCCGGCCGTCAGGGCGTCGACGAGGGCCGACTCGTCGACGAGCGGGCCGCGGCTGGCGTTGATGATCAGGGCCTCGGGACGGGTCCGGCCCAGGGTCTCGGCATTGATCAGGTGCCGGGTCTGGTCGGTCAACGGTGCGTGGATGGTGATCAACTCGGCCTGTTGGAGCAGGGTCTCCAGCGGCACTTGCTCGACGCCGGGGATCGGGTCGGTCGCGACCGGGTCGTAGCCGATCACCGTCGAGCCGAAACCGGCGAACCTGCGGGCGACGGCCTTGCCGATATTGCCCAGGCCCACGATCCCGACTGTCAGTGCCGAAAGCTCGCGGGAACGTTCGAAGGCCCGGTCGTAGTGGCCGGCGTGCATGGAATGATCGCGTCGGGAGCCGTTGCGGGCCAGGTTGAGCGCCGCCATCAGCACCCAGTCGGCCACGGCGTCGGCGTTGTAGCCGCCGGCGTTGGCGACCGGGATGCCGAGGGCCGCGGCAGCGGATGCGTCGATCGAGTCGTAGCCGACGGCAGGCTGCTGGATCAGCCGGCAACCGGCGGCTCCGGACAGGGTGTCACGGTCGAGCCGATGCTTGGCCCGGACGTCGCCGATGATCACATCGGCACCGACCACTGCATCGCGTACGGCCTGGGGTGCGGGCGGGTCGGGCACCAGGCGGACGTCGATCCCTTCCGTGCCCGCCAGGACTTTGACCTGGTCGGACGTGTACGGACTCAGACAGGTGACTACGGTCATCTTCGACCTTCGACTCGGATTGGTGGACCACCGGCGTACGAGCAATTCGATCATAGCGATGGGAGATGATGTGATCATGACCCTCCCCGCCGATGCGCACGTACACAGCGAATGGTCCTGGGACACCGGTGGCCCGGACTCCGATGCCGCGGGCACCATGAGGCGTACCTGTGAACGGGCGGTGCGGATCGGGCTGCCCGCGGTGATCTTCACCGAGCACCTGGACTTCGACGGCTGGCTGATCGACCGGGAGGACGTGCCGCCCGAGCAGGCGAAACTGATCGAGGACGGCCGGCTGGTGCCGACTCCGCTGGACGTCGACGGCTATCTGGAGTCGATCGAGCGGTGCAGGCATGACTTTCCCGAGCTGCGGATCCTGACCGGAGCCGAATACGGCCAGCCCCACCTCTTCGATGATCAAGCCCGGGCCCTGCTCGACCTCGGCTCGCTGGGGCGGGTGAACGGGTCGCTGCACACCTTGGAGATCGATGGTCAGCGCGCGGAGCCGTTCACCCTGTTCCGGCGCTGGCCGGCCGAGAAGGTGATCACCGAATACCTGGCCGAAGTGCCGCGGATGATCGCCGGCTCGGACAGCTTCGCCTGTTTCACCCACATCGACTACGCCGTACGCTACTGGCCGACCGAGACCGAGGGCCCCTTCGATCCCACCCGTTTCGAGGAGCAGTTCCGGACCGCGATGCGGGCGATCGCCGCGGGCGGCCGGGCACTGGAGATGAACACCCGACGGCTGTGGTCGTGGGTCCCGCAGTGGTGGGCCGAGGAGGGCGGCCGGGCGATCTCGTTCGGCAGTGACGATCATGCCACCGCGGCGCTCGCCGCCGGCCTGCCGGAGGCGGCGATCATGGCCGAGCACTTCGGCTTCCGTCCCGGACGGCGACCTGAGGACTTCTGGAACCGGTAGATCGGCGTCTTCGGTCGCCCTCAGCTGACCGCGTTGCCTGTCGGCCATTGGCCTGCGGCTGAAGCCGCTGGTTTTGTGACCGAGGATGACCTCGCCCGGGGCGACACGCCGGGATGGCCTGATCGTCGGCCACAGAATCAGCGAACCCCGAGTCTGAGACGTTGCCCCGTAGAGATCCGCTCTGCGGTTCAGCATCTTCAGGCGGGTTGGGTGGGCGACGGGGTTCGATGCTTCTGCATGCGGATCGGGGCCACTCCGACGAGGTTCCCCGGTTCGTTGGTGCTGACGGTCAGAACGTCGTGATACGGATTCTCTGGTTCGATGACGGGTCAGTCCACGCTCAGCTCGGCCCCGGCCGCCTCGGCCAGCTCCGCTCCGAACAGACCGCCGGGGGTGAACGCTCCCGGCCGGCCTTCGCCGCGGGCCAGCCGCGACGCCACCTCGGCGGTGACGGCAGCGGTGAAGTCCATCGCGTCGCCGGCCCGTAGCCAGGCCGTACGCTCCCGGCCGGCGGTTGTCCGCACCCGGGCGCGGGCCCAGGTGGACGTACGCTCCGCCTCGGAGTCCAGCGATCCCTCCATCGCTGCCATCCGCCGGACCAGCGTCGACCGGATCCAGCCGATCCGGGCCAGTACGCCGATTGCGGTCAGTGCGACCCGGACCGGCAGGCCGGTCGGCAGCAGACTCGTCGCGGCGAGCACGTTCGGAGCACCGCTGGCGCGCTGCGCGGCGATCAACTCACCCGTCGGCGCGGAGCCGGTGCGGATCGTCGTCCCGTCCGGCGTGGTGATCGTCTCCACCCGGCTGCCGATCCCGGCACGGACCAGGCGGCCGCCGGCATAGCGCAGCCCGCCGGCGGTCAGGCCGCCGATGATGCTGCCCGCCAAGGCCTCGCCCATCCGTCCCGGTTCGGGCGCGACCAGCGGCATCGCGTCGCCACGCACGGTGTCGATGTCCTCGAGGCCGGCGCAGGCTTTCAGGACCGCCGCCTCGACTCCGAGGACGCCGAATCCGGTGGCGGTCACGAGGCTGCGGCCGGCGGTGACCGCGTCGTCGTGGCGGGCGAAGACGGCGTTCATCGCCAGGATCTCGTTGGTGATGTCGAGATAGTGGCTGCCGGGCAGGCAGGCGTCGATGATCGGCATCGCCGTCTCGGCGAACGGCCCGATGGTGTTGATCACCACCGATGGCTGTTCCCGGGCGATCAGCTCCGCGGTGGCCGTCAGTGATCCGGCCTGGAGCACGCGTGCGGCGCCGCCGATGACCGACGCGGCGCCGGCCAGCCGCTCGGGGTTGCGGCCAACCAGCACGACATCGAGGCCGGATGCAGCCGCTCGCGGCCCGACCAGCAGTGGGGCAACGGCCCGGCCGACACGACCGGTCGCACCGAGGATCCAGATTTCCGGCATGACGACTCCTCCGAGTGATGACACCTAGTGACATGACGAGTGTAGCCAGATATGGCACCTAGTGTCATCACCTAGACTCGACGCCATGGTCCGCTGGGAACCCGGGGCGAGCGATCGGCTCCAGGAGGCTGCACTCGAACTCTTCGAGGAACGCGGCTACGACGCGACGACGGTGGCCGACATCGCCGAACGCGCCGGACTTACCAAACGCACCTTCTTCCGCTACTTCGCCGACAAGCGTGAGGTGTTGTTCGCCGATCCAGGACCGCTCTACAGCTATGCGACCAGTGCTGTCGCGGAGGCGGATCCGACGCTCACGCCGGTCGAGGCGATGAACGCCGCACTGGCCGAGATCGGCGAGCAGTTGGCCCGGATCGCCGACCAACCGAACCGGCGGCGAGCCGTGATCGCGGCCAGTCCGGAGTTGCGAGAGCGCGAACAGCACAAGATGGCCGACCTGACCCAAGCGGTGATCACCGGGCTGGAGCAGCGGGGGCTTGGGGCCACCGAGGCGGATCTGGTGGCGCGGCTCGGCCTGGCGGTCTTCGCGTCCGCATGGAACCGGTGGGTGGAGCAGGGCGGAGCGGAGTCGTACGCGGCGATCTTCGGCGGCCTGCTGGACACCGTCCGTACGCTGCCTGGCCTGGTCGGTCGTTAGTCCGGTCAGGGTCGGTTCCGGGGCCGGCCAGGGCCGGGGGCGGCATCGTCGGCGGTTGCGTGCGACCGGGGTCCGTACGCTTGAATCGGATGGCCGGATCTTCCGGCCCGATCGGACAGGGACAACATGCCGTCAGCATCCGACTGGTTCTCGACAGAGTTCCGGACGCAGTTCGACAAGCAGGACGCGGCGATCGGGCGCTTCAACCTGGCGATCTTCGGCAAGACCGGTGTCGGCAAGTCGACCTTGATCAACGCGATCTTCGGCGAGGAGGTCGCCGAGACCGGGATCGGCGCCCCGGTGACCAAGGGCAGCAAGATCTACATCGACCGGATTGGCCATCTCGGCATCGTCGACAGTGCCGGACTCGAGGTCGGCAAGGACGACCGGGAGATCCTGTCCGAGCTGGACAAGGCGATGAAGCAGATGCGCCGGCAGCCGCTCGGTGATCAGATCCACCTGGCCTGGTACTGCGTGCGCGGCATGGACCGGCGCTTCGAGGAGGCCGAGGCCGACTTCATCCGGCGACTCGACAAGCTCGGGCTGCCGGTACTGCTGGTGCTGACCCAGGTGCCGATGATCAACGGGCAGTACCACCCCGACGCGATCGCGCTCGCCGAGCACATCCGCTCCCTCGGGCTGCCGATCGTCGGTGATCGGCCGTTCGTCACGCTGGCCAAGGACGATCCGTTCACCGGTGCTCGCGCACACGGTCTGCTGGAGGTTCTCGATGCCTCCTTTCGCGTTGCTCCGGAGGGGGTCCGGCTTGCCCTCACCACAGCCCAGACGATCGACTCCAAGCGCAAGGCGGTGGCGGCGCAGCGGGACATAGTCCTGGCGGCGGGCAGCGCCGCAACCGCCGCCGCGGTGCCGATCCCGTTCTCCGATGCGGCCATGCTGGTGCCGATTCAGCTGGGTCTGATGGCCCGGATCGCGCACATCTACAAGATCAAGGTCGAGCGGGCGGCGTTGATGGCGATCGCCACCACGACCGCCGCGACCCAGGGCGGCCGGGCGGCCTTCACCGGACTGCTCAAACTGGTGCCGGGAGCCGGCACCGTCGCCGGCGGCGTGATCGGTGCCGCGGTCGCGTCGTCCTTCACCTTCGCCCTCGGCCAGGCGTGGCTGGTGGTCTGCCAGCAGATGTCGGCGGGGGCGTTCCTCACCGGCAACGGGCAGGTCGACACCAACGCCGTACGCGATGCCTTCCTCAAGGAATTCCGCAAGCGGATGGCTCCGATCCGCAAATGATCAAGGACCGGTGATGATCAGTTCTTGAGCAGCGGGACGTCCGGCGGATTCAGCCATTTGCCTTGCAGGGAGGCGATCGCGCCGTTGTCGTGCAGTGTCGCCAGCGTTTGGTTGATGCAGCCCGTCAGCTTGCTGCCGTGATCGAGTACGAGCCCGAACTGCTCGGGGTTGCCGTCGGCGGTCGGCAACCGACCGACCATCAGCCCGCCGTCCACCTCGCCCGACACCATCTCGGCCGCGGTAGGCAGGTCGACGACCAGACCGTCGATCTTCTTCTGCTCCAAGGCCTTCACGCCGGCGTCGTTGGTGGCCAGCACGGTCGGCGGGACGTCGGGCTTGATCACGTTGTTGATCGCATCCAGGCTGGTGCTGTCGGCTTGGGCGCCGAGTTTCCCGCCGCGCAGTTCGGCAATGCTGGTGTCGCCGGCCAGCTTGTCGCCCTCGATCGTGATCACCGCCTGGTAGCCGGTGTAGTAGGGATCGGACAGGTCGACGTTCTGCCGCCTGGCGGAAGTGATCGTGACCTGGTTGATGTCGACGTCGAAGGTCTTCTCGCCTGGAGCGATCGCCGCGTTGAAGCCGACGTCGACCCAGTCGACCTCGTCGTCGGTGAATCCGAGATCCTTGGCGATGGCGTAGATCAGCGCCGACTCGTAGCCCTGCCCGTTGTTGGGGTTGTCGGACTTGAACCACGGGGGATAGGCCGGGCTGTCGGTGCCGACGGTGAACCGGCCGGGATTCTTCAGCGGCAGCCGCTTGACCGTGCAGTCCTTCCCCGACGGCGCCGGGCTGGCCTGCAGGCCACCGCTGGGTTGCTGCCCACAGCCGGCGAGGGCGACCGCCACCACGATGGCGCACCCGGTGATGATCTTGGTCCTGATGCCCGACACTGGGAAACCATAAACGCCGTCGGCCGGTGATGGGTGGAACAACGCGCCTGGGACCAGTCCGCGGACCGGTAGCGTTAAGGATCGGGCGCTCGATCGGGCGCAGGACGGGAGTGGACTGTGCCTGACGAGTCGACCGTGGATCCCGCGGAGCAGGCGATCAGGTCCGCACTGGAGGAGTTGGGGCAGCAGGATCTGGGGCTCAGCTGGCAGCGGACCGGTCCGGGCCTGTTCTCGGTGACGCTGCCGGGCACCCGCAAACTCAGCACCGACTGCGCCCTGCAGCTGGGCCGCCACGATCTCGACCTGCGCGCGTTCGTGGCCCGCAATCCCGACGAGAATCACCTGCGGGTCTACCGGTGGCTGCTGGAGCGCAATCTCCGGCTCTACGGGATCCGGTTCAGCGTCGACTCGCTGGGCGACATCTACCTGACCGCTCGGATCTCCCGTGCCGCGGTCACGGTCGAGGAGATCGATCGGCTGCTTGGTGCGGTCGCCGATGCCGCGGATTCGTCCTTCAACACGATCCTGGAGTTGGGCTTCGCCGAAAGTATTCGCAAAGAATGGGCCTGGCGGCTGTCCCGGGGCGAATCGACGGCGAATCTTGATGCATTCACGCACCTTGCCCCACCTGCGGCCCCGATCAGACGTCCGCCATCGACTTGACCTGCAGACCCAAGAGCCGTTTGATACCTCCTAGCCGGGGGAATCTGCTTGTGAAACATGACGAGTTCGAAGAGGAATCGTGGACCAGTCCCAGCTGAGAGATCTGTCCGACCAGGCGACCATGCGGTTGCAGAACATGCCGGGAACGGCATCCAGCCGCCGCGGTGGCTGGATGATGATCTCCACGATCCTGATCGAGGCCTGGGATCTGTACGCGATCTCGTTCCTGTTGATCTTCATCAAGGCGGAGTTCAGCCCGACCGACGTCCAGCTCGGCCTGGCCACCGCCGCCGTCCAGGGCGGCGCGCTGGTCGGCGCGTTGATCGGCGGCTACGTCGCCGACCAGTTCGGCCGCAAGCGCGTCTTCATCACGACGATGATCTTGTTCATCCTGCTCGCGATCGCCCAGGGCTTCTCCCAGAACATCTGGGAGTTGATCATCATCCGGTTCCTGATCGGCGTCCCGCTCGGCAGTGACATCTCCAACGGCTACGCCTACATCATGGAGTCGATGCCCAAGGGCAAGCGCGAGGAGATGGGCAGCCGCTGGCAGGCCATGTTCGGCCTCGGCGAGGTGGGCGCGATCGTGATCGTGACCATCATGTACGTGGCCGGGCTCGATCACGAACTGCTGTGGCGGATCGGCCTCGGACTGGGCGCCATCCCGGCGATCATCCTGCTGCTGTCCCGGCTGAATCTGCCGGAGACTCCGTCGTCGCTGGTACAGCGCGGCCGGTTCCGTGAGGCCAAGGCGTCCTCCCAGGCGCTCTTCGGCGACTCGCTGGACATGTTGCCCAATGAGGACGTGCAGATCGACCGGGTCAAGGTCAGCGACTTCCTGTCGGTGATGTGGGCCGATCCGATCAAGAAGCGGGCCACCATCTTCGGCTGGATCTCCAATGCCATGCAGGGCGCGGAATTCACCGCCTTCGGTTTCTACCTGCCGGTGATCCTGGTCGCCGCGGGCGTCGGGGTCACGGGCAGCGGCGCGGACCAGAACATCGTCGGCACCAACCTGGTCACCGCGCTGGTCTACGTGCTGGCGACCATCGCCGGCTTCGTGGCGCCGATGATGCTGCCCCGGGTCGGCCACCGTGGCCTGTCCATGTGGGGATTCGGGCTGTCCTTCGGCGGTCTGATCGTCGGTGCGTTCGCCCTCGGCATGGACATCAAGCCACTGATCGTGATCGCCGCCTGCGTGCTGATGTGGGGCCACTACTGGGACGCCTCGAACGGAATGACGATCACGTCCCTGGTGGCGCCGCCGCGCTTCAAGGCGACGGCCTCCGGCTTCGGCTACGTCTTCGTCAAGGGCGCCTCGTTCTTCGGCGCCTTCGTCTTCCCGATCATGACCGCCCACTGGGGATCGGTCGGGGCGACGTTGGCCGTCTCGGTGCTCTCGCTGACCGGTTTCCTGTCGGCGAAGTTCATCCTGCCCGAGGTGTACGGCTACGTGGAGCAGGAGACCGCGGCGCTGGAGGAGCGGGTCGAACCGGCCTGACCGAGTCGTGCGTTGAGCTTGTCGAAGCGCGGCCCCTCGACAAGCTCAGGGATCGTGGCGTCAGCCGGCGGCGTCCAGTCGGGCCGCCACGTCGGCCGGGAAACCGCCGGTGGCGATCGGACCCCAGCGGGTCGGGGTGATCCTGATCAAGGACTTGTTCTGCAGTCGCATCGCCGTCCGGTACTCGTCCCAGTCCGGATGCTCCCCGGAGATACAGCGGAAATACTCGACCAGTCCCTCGACCGCCTCCGGCATGTGCAGCACCTCGGCGTCGCCGTCCACCTGGATCCAGGGGCCGCCGAAGTCGTCGGAGAGCACCAGCACCGAGACCTGCGGCCGGACGTCGGCATTGCGGGTCTTGGCCCGGCCCGGGTAGCTGGAGATCACGATCCGGCCCTGCGGGTCGACGCCGCCGGTGACCGGCGAGATCTGCGGACGCCCGTCGGCGCGCTCGGTCGCCAGCAGCAAGTGGTGGCGGGGAAGGACGAAATCCAGCATCTCGTCCCGGTCGATCGTGGTGGTGGTGGCGACAGTACGAGGCATGTTCCGAGACTAGTTCAGCGACGCTGCGGCCGGGTCAGAGCGGTCGGAGACCGGGCAGGATCCCTGGGCGGGATATCCGGGCAGGATTTCCGGACGGGATTCCGGGCAGGGAGCGGAACCGTACCGGGTGCGTACGCGTCCCAGCCCGTGTCGATGGTGATCGAACGCCGACGGCGCAGGACAGTCCGCGCATTCAGCTATTGAACCCTTTATCCGCTAGCTTTCATCGCGGTGATCCCGGTCGGGGTCATCGAACATACCCCAGGAGCACATTCGTGAGCAGCAATTACCCGCCTGGAGGCGACGGGTCGGATCCGCGCAATTCCCAGGGATTCGGTGAGCAGGCACCCAATCAGCCGGGATTCGGATACGGTCAACAGCCCGGCTACGGGCAGAATCCTGCTGGTGGCGATGCTCCGCAGTACGGCGCACCGCAGCAGCCGGGCCAGCAGCCCAACTACGGTGCCCCCGGCAGCCAGCCCTCGGCCGGTCAGCCGGGCTACGGCCAGCAGCCGGCCAGCCAGCCGTCACCCTACGGTGCACCGGGCCAGCAGCCCGCCCAGCCGGCATACGGGCAACCCGGCCAACCGGCCGGTCAGCCGAGCGGTCAGGGCTCGCCGTATGGCGCGCCCGGCCAGCCGGGCGGACAACCCGGTTACGGCCAGCCGGGCCAGCCGCCGGCGTACGGGCAGCCCGGTTACACCCCCGGCGGTTTCGGCCCGACCGGTCCCGGCAACGGCGGCGGGCGCAGCAAGCTCCCCTTCATCATCGGTGGCGGTGGACTCGCCCTGGTGGTGGTCGTCGTCCTGATCATCGTCGCGGTCGTGCACGCTTCCCACAACGGGACGACCGCCAGCGGACCGGACAACTCCTCGCCGACGGCCAAGGCGGAGAATGCCTCGGACGCGGTCAAGGGCTACCTTGACGCGCTCTCCACCGGCGACGCCAAGAAGGCTCTGAGCTACCTGTCCGAGCAGCCGTCGGACACCTCGCTGATGACCGATGACATCCTCAAGGTCTCCACCAAGGAGGCGCCGATCACCGCGATCAAGGTCCCGCAGGTCACCGACAAGTACGCCTACGAGGTCAGTGCCTCCTACAACCTGGGCGACCGGCCGGTCAACGCCAAGTTCGAGGTTGACGACTCCAGCGGCCACTACCTGCTCAGCGATGCCTACGCCACGGTCGATCTGAGTGTGGGCACCAAGGGCCTGCCGCTGACCATCAACGGCACCAAGGTCGCGGCCGACAAGATCTACCTGCTGCCCGGCTCGTACGATCTGGAGACCACCGAGAAGTACATCTCTCTCGGCTCGAGCGGGAAGTTCCTGGTCCAGCAGCCCAACGACTACCCCGACATCGAGCCCAAGCCGGTGCTGAATTCGGCCGGACAGGCGATCTTCAAGAAGAAGGTGACCGAGGCGATCGATGCGTGCGTCAGGTCGACCAAGCTGACGGCCGGTTGTGGTCTGGACGTGCCGGCCACCGTCGACGGCTACAAGATCAAGGACGGCAGCGTGCACCGCACGCTGGACGCCGACACCAAGGCGAAGGTCAAGAGCCTGAAGGGAACGCTGGACTACAGCTCGACGACGGTGGCCGAGGACGAGGACTTCTACGGTGACGTCAACATCACCGTGACCGGGGTCAAGGGCGGCAAGACCTACAAGAATCTCGACTACTTCGGTGGCGGCGAATCCTTCGGCACTCCCAAGATCGACATGTCCAGCTCGGCCCTCACGGTCGAGTGGGAGTGATCTTCGTCAAGACCGACTGAACCTGCGGGCTCAGGCTTCTCGATGCACCTTGTGCTGGGCGGCCTGGGCCCGCGGTCGTACGGTGATCCGGTCGATGTTGACGTGCTCCGGCCGGGTCGCGATCCAGCCGATCACGTCGGCGATGTCGTCGGCCACCAGCGGCGCCGCGACACCGGCATAGACCGTGTCAGCCCGCTCCTGATCACCATGGAACCGGGTCAGGGAGAATTCCTCGGTGTGCACCATGCCGGGGGCGACCTCGCTGACCCGGACCGGTTGGTCGACGATCTCCAGACGCAGCGACTGGACGATCGATCGTTCGGCCGCCTTGGCCGCGCAGTAGCCTGCCCCACCCTCGTAGCCACCGTCGGCGGCGGTCGAGGTCACGAAGATCACCTGGCCCTGGTTCGTGATCAAGGTCGGTAGGAATGCCTTGGTCACGGCGGCCGCGCCCAGCACGTTGGCCGCGTACATCGTCTGCCACGCGTCGAGATCGGCCTCGACGACGGGCTCCATGCCGAGTGCGCCGCCGGCGTTGTTGATCACCAGCGTGACGTCCTCGCCGGCCTCGGCGACCAGCCGCTCGACTGCCTGAGGATCGGTCACGTCACAAGAGACCGCCCGACCGCCGATCCCGGCGGCCAATTCCTCGATCCGGTCGGTTCGGCGGGCCGCGCAGACCACCGAGAATCCTTCTGCGGCCAGTCGGCGGGCGGTCGCCGCACCGATGCCGCTGCTTGCTCCGGTGACCACGGCAGTGCCGTTGGAGGTCCCGGTCGGGGTCTGGCTCGGGCTCTGGGATGTCATGGAGCGCATTCTGCACGATCGCCCACGAAGCTGAAAGGCGCCTGGCCGCCCGGCTCCGGACCCGGCCCGCGGCGTCGGTAGGCTATCGCCATGACGTTCAAGTTGATCTTGCTGCGGCACGGTGAAAGTGCATGGAACGCGAAGAATCTCTTCACCGGCTGGGTGGATGTCGACCTCAACGACAAGGGGCGTGAGGAGGCGCGCCGCGGCGGTGAGTTGCTGGCGGCCGAGGGGTTGCTTCCTGATGTCCTGCACACCTCGCTGTTGACCAGGGCCATCCATACCGCCCAGATCGCCCTGGACGTCCTGGAGCGGCCCTGGCTGCCGGTCCGCCGGTCCTGGCGGCTCAACGAACGTCACTACGGCGCCCTGCAGGGCAAGGACAAGGCTGCGACGCTGGCCGAATTCGGTGAGGAGCAATTCATGATCTGGCGGCGGTCGTACGACACCCCGCCTCCGGCGATCTCCCCGGACGACGAATTCGCCAACTTCTCCGATCCGCGCTACGCGTCGCTGCCACCCGGGGCGCGGCCGGCGACCGAATGCCTGAAGGACGTCCTGGTCCGGGCGCTGCCGTACTGGTACGACCAGATCGTGCCCGACCTGCTGGCCGACAAGGTTGTCCTGGTTGCCGCGCACGGCAATTCGCTGCGAGCACTGGTCAAGCACCTGGACAAGATCAGTGACAGCGATGTGGTCGGCCTCAACATCCCGACCGGCATCCCGCTGCTCTACGAGCTGGACGAGGACCTCACGCCGGTCACCGCGGGCGGCCGCTACCTGGATCCCGAGGCCGCGGCGGCCTCGATCGAGGCGGTCAAGAACCAGGGCCGGAAGTAGCGGTCAGCCGAAGCGGCCGGAGATGTAGGCCTCGGTCTCCGGCAGGCTCGGTTTGGTGAACATCTGCTCGGTGGCGTCGAATTCGACCAGATGGCCGGGTTCGCCGGCCGCCTTCAGGTTGAAGAAGCCGGTCTCGTCGGACACCCGCGCGGCCTGCTGCATGTTGTGGGTCACGATGACGATCGTGTAGTCCTTCTTCAGCTCGTGGATCAGGTCCTCGATCGCCGAGGTCGAGATCGGGTCGAGTGCCGAACACGGCTCGTCCATCAGCAACACCTCCGGTGACACCGCGATCGCACGGGCGATGCACAGCCGTTGCTGCTGCCCGCCGGACAGGCCCATCCCGGGTTTGCCGAGCCGGTCCTTGACCTCGTTCCACAGATTCGCCCCGCTGAGCGAGCGTTCGACGATGGTGTCGGCCTCGGAGCGGGAGAGCCGCCGCGAATTGAGCCGGGCCCCAGCCAGCACGTTGTCGTAGATCGACATCGTCGGGAACGGGTTGGGTCGCTGGAAGACCATCCCGATCTTGCGCCGGACGGCGACTGGGTCGACCGCCGAGGCGTAGATGTCCTGGCCGCCGATGGTCACGGTGCCGCGGACCTTGGCGCCGGGAATGACCTCGTGCATCCGGTTGAGCGTCCGCAGGAAGGTCGACTTCCCGCATCCGGACGGACCGATGAAAGCCGTCACCGACCGCGGCCGGATCGCCATCGACACGCCCTGGACGGCGAGGAAGTCGCCGTAGTAGATGTCGAGATCGCTGACCTCGATTGCCTGTGCCATACCTGCTGTTTCCTTGTCCGGCTGATCTTGGTGATCTTGGTGGTCTTGTGTCGTGCGTCGCTAGCCACTGATCTTCGGCGCGAAGATGCTGCCGATGATGCGGGCGATGATGTTGAGCACCATCACGATGGCGATCAGCAGGAGTGCGCCGCCCCAGGCGAATGCGTAGCCCTGCGGGGTGCTGGTCTCGTACTCGGTCATGATGAAGACCGGCAGGGTCTGGATCCGGCCGCTGAAGAGATTGGTCTGGATGACGTCGATGCTGCCGATCGCGACCAGCAGCGGTGCGGTCTCGCCGATCACCCGGCTGATCGCCAACATGACGCCGGTGACGATGCCGCCGATGCTGGTCGGCAGCACGACCTTGACGATGGTCCGCCAGCGCGAGACCCCCAGGGCGTAGGCCGCCTCCCGGAGATCGTCGGGCACCAGGCGGATCATCTCCTCGGTGGACCGGACGACCGTCGGGATCATCAGCAGCGACAGCGCGACCGAGCCCATCACGCCCATCCGGGTGCCGATCCCGCCGAACTGGGCGAACAGCGCCAGGGCGAAGAGACCGGCGACGATCGACGGTATGCCGGTCATCACGTCCACCAGCAGGGTGACCATCCTTGGCAGCTGCTTGCCCCGGCCGTATTCCACGAGGTAGATCGCGCACATCAGACCGAGGGGCACCGAGATCACGATCGCGCCGAATGTGACCAGCAGGGTCCCGATCAGCGCGTGCAGGACTCCGCCGCCAGACTCCATCTTGAAGGTCACCGGGTTGAGCTTGGTCTGCATGTCGTGGGTCAGGAAGTGCACCGTGATCGCCGGGATGCCCGAGACCAACGTGGTTACGAGCAGCCAGACCAACGGTGCCATCGCGCACAGCAGGGCGGTCCACACCAGGCATGTGACCAGTCGGTCGGTGGCAGCGCGTCGGTTGACCACGACAGCGGTCCAGACCGGCAGCGCGATGTCGACGGCGATCACGCCGAGGATGATCGACGCCACCGGGCCGAGACCGACCGCGGTCAGCAGACCGGCCAGTACCAGACCGCCGACGATCACGATCAGTGGTGCGCTGCGGGGCATCGTCCGTCCGCTGAACATCAAGTCGCCCCGGGCGTTGGATGTCGTGCCGACCGCGGTCATGCGAATCTTCTCTCACTACGGGCGACGATCGCCCGGGCGACGAAGTTGACCAGGAACGTGAAGACGAACAACACCAGGCCGGTGGCGATCAGCACCGTCTGGATCCGGACGTCCTCGGCCTGGTAGTTCGCGGCGATGTTGGATGCGATGGTGGCCGGGTTGTCGCTGGTCAACAGCTTGAAGGTGACCTGCGGGCTGGCGCTGAGCACCATCGCAACCGCCATCGTCTCGCCGAGTGCGCGTCCCAGACCCAGCATCATGCCGGCGACCATGCCGGAGCGGGCGTGCGGGAAGACGGCGTACCTGATCATCTCCCAGCGGGTCGCTCCCAGGCCCAGCGCCGCCTCCTCCAGCAGTTTGGGGGTGCGTTGGAAGACCTCGCGGCAGATCGCGGTACTGATCGGCAGCACCATGATCGCCAGCACGATGGCCGCGATCAGCATGGTCCGGCCGGTGGCCGAGATCTGGCCACCGAACAGCGGGATCCAGCCGAGATGGGCGTTGAGCCAGGTCTGCAGGCCGTGGCTGGCCGGAGCCAGCGTCCGGGCTCCCCACAGGCCGTAGATCACCGAGGGGACTGCGGCCAGGATGTCGATCACGTACGCCACCGGTACGGCGATCCTGCGGGGTGCGTAGTGGGAGATGAACAAGGCCAGCCCGATGGCGAAGGGCACGGCGATGATCATCGCCAGCAGCGACGACAGCGCGGTGCCGAAGAGCAGTTTGGCGGCGTAGGAGAAGAAGTTGTTCGCGGCCGGCTGGTAGACCTCGGGATCGGCGTGGAAGCCACGTGCTCCCTGGGAGATGAGGAAGATGAAGACCGCCGCCAGGGCGATCAGGATGGTCAGTCCGGCCGCCAGGGCGGTCGACGAGAAGATCCGGTCGCCGATGGCGCGGCGCCGTCGGCTCGACGCAACGAACGGGTCGGATCCGGGTTCCTCAACGATGGGAGGACGCTCCCTGGTGACGCTCACAGCTGGGCTCCTGATCACATGTTCTCAATGTGCCGGAAGCGGCGGGTCCCTGAGCGACCCGCCGCTTCGACCAATTGTCGGCGATCAGCCCATCTGGTCGATAATCGCCTGCTCCTTGGCGGCGACTGTCGACGGGAGCGGGGCCGAGTAGGCGTTGGCGGCAGCGGCCTTCTGGCCGTTCTCGGAGATGATGTAGGTGAGCCAAGCCTTGACGATAGCAGTGGTCGACGGGTCGCTGTAGGACTGGCAGGCGATCTCGTTGGAGGCCATGAAGATCGGATACTCCGACGGATCGGTGGTGGTCCGGTTCAGGTCGTAGGTGAGGATCGAAGCCGGAGTTCCGCTGATCTGCTTGGAGGACTCGAGGGCTGCTGCGGCGCCTGCGGCGGTCGGCGCCACGAACTTCGAGCCGACCTTGATCTTGGCGACGCTGAGCTTGGTCCCGTGCACACCCGAGTCGTCGATGTAGGCGATGGTGCCGTTGCCGCCCTGAGCGGCGCCGACGACGCCCGAGGTGCCCTCGGCGGACTCACCCTTGGTGGTGGGCCAGTCGGTGTTGGCCGGCTTCGTCCACGACTTCGGAGCTGCTTTGGACAGGTAGTCGGTGAAGTTGAAGGTGGTGCCCGAGCTGTCCGAACGGTGCACCGGCGAGATCGCGGTGGACGGCAGATTGACCCCCGGATTCAACTGGGTGATCGCCGGATCGTTCCACTTGGTGATCTTGCCGGCGAAGATCTTGGCGACGGTGTTGGCATCCAGGTTGAGCGAGGTGACACCCTCCAGGTGGAAGGCGACGGCGATCGGCGAGATGTAGACCGGGAACTCGATCGGGTCGCCACCGCATTGCGACTTGGCCTGGGCCACGGTGGCATCGTCCATCGCCGAATCAGAGCCGGCGAACTTGTACGCGCCGCTGACGAAATTCTTCTGACCGTCACCGGATCCGACCGGGTCGTAGGTGATGGTCACGCCACCGTTGGTCTGGCTGAAGCCGGCCCGCCAAACCTGCTGGGCGACCTGCTGGGCCGACGAACCGCCGGCGGCGATCTTGCCGCTCAGCTCGGCGGCGGGACTGCTGGCTGCGGGGCTGGAGGCCGAGTCCGCCGGCGCCGAACCGCTCGGCGAAGCCCCGCCCGACGCGTCGTTTCCGCCACATGCCGCGAGCCCGACGGTCGCGGCGAAGAGCGCCGGAATGATGATTCGCTTGAACTTCAAGGGACACCTCAATTGTCTTCGGTCTGCGGGACCGTTGGACATGGCGCTGGGTGCGCGCACGGCCCGCAGGTTGACGTTTCTGCGGGGAACCGTAGGTCGGCGACATGGCGGATCGGGATGGGTCAGGTTAACGGCAGTTGAATGCGGGAAGGTCTCGCGATGAGCATTGCGCGCCGTCGAGATGGTCGGCAGGTGAACGAGGTCTGTCGCCGGGCATGCCTCGATCCCGAGACGCCGAAGTCGTACGGCTCCGGCTGCGTCTCCCGGGAGCCGCAGATCCCGGCCCGGTGGCTATCTGCTCAGTGAGTGGCCGGCGTGACCGGCCAGCTGTGGCCGGCCGGCTCCCGGTCGGCCTGGGCCCAGACATCCTCGTCGGGATATTCGCCGGTCACGACGAACACGACCCGGCGGGCCAAGGAGACCGCGTGATCAGCGATCCGCTCGAAGTAGCGACCGAGCAGGGCGACGTCGACGGCCGCCTCCACCCCGTACGGCCAATCGGTGCCCAGCAGCGTACGGAATTGTGATCGGCGCAGATCGTCCATCTCCTGGTCCTGCTCCAGCAGGTCCCGCGCCAGAGCGACATCGCGCTCCTTCAGCGCCTGGCCGGCGATGGTGACGATCTTCTGGGCGACCTCGCCCATCCGGACGAAATTCGCTCGCAGGCCGTCCGGCACCGCGCTCTCCGGATAGCGCATCCGGGCGATCTTGGCGATATGGGCAGCGAGATCGCCGGTGCGCTCCAACTCGGAGACCATTCGCAGGGTCGCCACCATCATCCGCAGTTCACCGGCGACGGGAGCTTGCAGTGCCAGCAGCGAGAATGCGTGATCCTCGACTCCCGAGCATGCGGCATCGATCTGGCTGTCGCCGCTGATCACGCCTTCGGCGAGATGGATATCGGCGTCGAGCAGTGCCCGGGTCGCGTTGCGCACCGAGACCGACACGGCACCGGCAACCCCGACGAGGTCCCCGAGCACCTCATTGAGTTCCTCCTGATAGGAGTCCCGCATGAACCGCCTCATCCCTGCCGCGCGCGAGTCTCACGCGCTCATCCGCACCTGACATCATCGACCTGATATCGACCCGACGACAACCCGACAACGACCCGACGAAACTCTTCGCGCACGCGTAACGGGTTGCGATGAGCCGCTACCGACCGGTCGATATCCGCATTACCCGGACGCTGCAGCCCCACACGTCCGGTGCACCGCAGTTTAGGCCCGGCCCGTACCACCCCCGTCGCACCTCATGAACGGCGCGTAAACAGTTCCGGAACCCTGGATTTCGATCCCGGTCGGGGAGGAGTTCGGCGTCCCGGGGACCTATGGATATCGGTTTAGTATCGAGCGTGTGAACGCGGGAGCTGTCGGCTTGGCGCTGGTCGCCGGCCTGCTGGTCGGCAGCCTCGTCGTCTGGCTGCTCACCCGCCGGCGGGTCCATGACTCTGAGGCCGACGATCCCGACCAGGTCGCTGAGCGGGTGCCCGCCGGAGTCTCGGACGTGCTGTCGGCGTTGAGTTCCTCGGCCGTTCTGGTCGGGTCGGACGGAGCGATCCTTGAGTCAACGCCGCAGGCCCGGGCTCTCGGCCTGGTGCGCGGCAGCCGGCTGCTGGCGCCGCCGCTGGTGAAGATGGTCCGCGATGTCCGCGAGGACGGCGAGATCCGCAGCGCGGAGTTGGAGTTCAAGCGCGGCGGGACCGGCAGTGTCGAGGTCGTGATCAGTGCTCGGGTGGCGCCGCTGGGGGACGGCCTGGTCGTGATCGTCGCCGAGGACCTCACGGCGGCGCGTCGGGTGGAGGCGACCCGGCGCGATTTCGTGGCCAATGTCAGCCACGAGCTCAAGACGCCGATCGGTGCGGTTGCGTTGCTCGCCGAGGCGCTGGAGGGCGCGGCCGACGACCCGCAGGCCGTGCACCGGTTCGCAGCCCGGCTGTCGGTGGAGTCCCAGCGGCTCAGCGATCTGGTCCAGCAGATCATCGATCTCTCCCGGCTGCAGGCCGACGACCCGCTGGCCAATACCGAACCGGTCGACATCGACGACGTCGTCCAGACCGCGATCGACCGCTGCCGCGTCGACGCGGAGCGACGCGACATCGCAGTGACCGTCGGTGGCGAGCGCGGGTGCAAGGTAGCCGGCAGTCGCGACCAACTGATCGTCGCGGTGGGCAATCTGGTCGAGAACGCGATCATCTATTCCGACACCGGCGCCCGGGTGGCGGTCGCCGCGTCCCGGGTCAGCCGGGGCGGTGTCGAGGCGGTCGAGATCACCGTCTCCGACAACGGCATCGGCATCTCCCGTTCCGATCTGGAACGGATCTTCGAGCGCTTCTACCGCGTGGACTTCGGCCGCAGCCGGGCCAACGGCGGCACCGGGCTCGGCCTGGCGATCGTCAAGCACATCGCCGCCTCCCATGGCGGCGACGTCTCGGTCTGGAGCCAGCTCGGGCAGGGCTCGACCTTCACCATCAACCTGCCGGTCACGGCCGGTTCGGCCGCCGATCTCGACCCCGACCTCGGCCCTCACGCCGACCCTCAGACCGGCCGGGATCTCGATCCCGAGCTTGATCCGGGCCGCGATCTGGGCCGTGACCGCGAGCATGACCTTGACGTTGACCACAGCACCGGATCGACGACCGCGCAGACCGCGCCGGACCACTCGACCCGTGACTGCCGGGACCCCATCGATGCGGAGCCGGCCCACAGCCGTACAACACAACCCCAGGAGATCGTCAGATGACCCGTGTGCTGGTGATTGAGGACGAAGAGTCCTATCGCGAAGCCACGTCCTACATGCTCCGCAAGGAGGGCTTCGAGGTGGTCGAGGCCGCCGACGGCAGCCAGGGCCTTGCCGAATTCGACCGCGTGGGCGCCGACATCGTGCTGCTGGACCTGATGATGCCGGGACTGCCCGGCACTGAGGTGTGCCGACAGTTGCGGGCCAGGGCCGCGGTCCCGGTGATCATGGTCACCGCCCGCGATTCCGAGGTCGACAAGGTGGTCGGGCTCGAGCTCGGTGCCGATGACTACGTCACCAAGCCGTTCAGCCACCGCGAGCTGGTGGCCCGGATCCGGGCCGTCCTGCGGCGTGGCCAGGACGTCGAACTGTTGCCCGATGTGGTCGAGTCGGCGGGCGTACGGATGGACGTCGAGCGGCACGAGGTGTCGGTCAACGGCGAGCGCGTCAAGCTGGCGTTGAAGGAATTCGAACTGCTGGAGATGCTGCTGCGCAACGCCGGCCGGGTGATGACCCGGGGGCAGCTGATCGATCGGATCTGGGGTGCCGACTACGTCGGTGACACCAAGACCCTCGACGTACACGTCAAGCGGTTGCGGACCAAGATCGAACCCGATCCGGCCAATCCCCGGTTCCTGGTCACCGTACGAGGTCTCGGCTACAAGTTCGAAGGGTAGCCGGGAAACCTTCTGCACAAGAAAAAACTGCACCCCGATCCGTACGAAACGGGGTGCAGCTGCTTGATCGAGACGATCTTGCTCAGGCGGCGGCGCGGACCGGCTTCAGGGCAGCGGTCCAGGCCTCCAGCTGATCGAAGAGCACCTTGGCGGATTCCTCGTGCTGCGGGCCCGGCTTGAACTCGGAGAAGTTCTCGAAGTCGGTGAACAGCGAGAAGGACAGCTGCTGGCGTACGTGAGCGATCTGCAGCTCGGACGCGACGCCACGCAGGTGCTCGATGGCGCGGGCGCCACCCAGCGAGCCGTAGCTGACGAAGGCTGCGGCCTTGTTGTTCCACTCGGCGTAGAGGAAGTCGATCGCATTCTTCAGGACCGCCGAGGTGGAGTGGTTGTACTCCGGGGTCACGAAGATGAAGCCGTCGAAGCCGGCGATCTTCTCTGCCCAGGCTTTGGTGTGGTCGTTCTGGTACTGGCCGAACGACGGTGGGATCGCCTCGTCCAGATGCGGGAGCGGGTAGTCGGCGAGATCGACCAGCTCGTAGTCGGCGCCGGTGCGGGCGGAAGCCTTCTCCAGCACCCAGTCGGCGACGGCCTTGCCGTTGCGGCCCGGGCGAGTGCTGCCCAGGATGATGGCGATTTTCAGGTCACTCACGAGTGATTCCTTTCGAGCCCGGATCGGGCTGCGTACCAATGAACTTGAACCTTCAAGAGAAGCGTAGACTAGTTCACATGAACCTTCAAGTAAGGCCGGTTGCGGATCCTGATTCCCGCCGACAGGCCCAGCGACGAGGGCATAGGGTTGGCGTCATGTCCACCGAAGCCGACGCCCCGGCGGATGGCGCGACGGGGGTCGATGCGAGCGGGTCCGGCGAGCCGTCAGTCGCCGGCCCGCCGGCCGAGCCGAACTGGCTCAATGCCGAGGAGTTGCAGGTCTGGCGGGCCTTCACGCTGCTGATCGCGCGGCTGCCGACAGCCCTGGAGTCCCAGTTGCAACGCGACTCGGGACTCAGCTTCGTCGAGTACTACGTGCTCGCAGGTCTCTCCGACGCGCCGGAGCGGACCATGCGGATGAGCCAGCTGGCGATCTTCGCCTATGCGGAGCTGTCCCGGCTCTCCCATGTCATGACGCGGCTCGAGCGGCGCGGGCTGGTGCGCCGCGAGCCTGACCGGACCGATGGCCGCTACACCAATGCGATTCTCACCGACGAGGGGTACGCGTTGCTGGTCCGGGCCGCGCCCAGCCACGTCGCGGCCGCCCGAGAGCTGGTCGTCGATGCGCTCGACCGGGATCAGCTTCAGCAGCTCGGGGCGATCAGCGAGACCATCGTCGCGCGGATCGGCGCCCGGCTCGATCGCGAGACCGGCTGCAGGAGCGACTGCAGGAACGACCCTGCCGATCCCTGCTGAGCCGCGCGATGTGGGGCAGTCGATAGGGCGTCGATAGAGTGAGGGCGTGCTCAGTGACGGCGTCGACAGCGACCGTGCCCTCCGCGATATCACCGTGTTCACCGGTTCCGCGCATCCCGAATTCGCCCAGGAGATGTGCGACATCCTGGGCATCGAGTTGTCGCCGAGCCGGACCACCCGGTTCAGCAACGACTGCCTTCAGGTCCAGTTGAGGTCCAACTGCCGCCAGCGGGACGTCTTCATCGTCCAGCCGCTGGTGCCGCCGGTGCAGGAGCATCTGGTCGAGCTGTGCCTGATGCTGGATGCCGCCCGGGGCGCCTCGGCGGCCCACATCACCGCCGTGATCCCGCACTACGCGTACGCCCGATCCGACAAGAAGGACGCGCCGCGGATCTCGATCGGCGGCCGGCTGGTCGCCGACATGATCGCCACCGCCGGTGCCACCCGGGTGGTGACGATGGCGCTGCACGCGCCGCAGGTGCACGGCTTCTTCTCGATCCCGGTCGATCATCTGAACGCCGTGCACGAGTTGGCCGAGCACTTCAAGCAGCGCGACCTGACCAACACGGTGATCGTCTCGCCGGATCTCGGCAACGCCAAGGTCGCGACCCAGCTGGCGCGCAAGCTCGACCTGACGGTCGCCGCCGGGAACAAGCGGCGGCTGGCCGACGACAAGGTCGTGATCGAGAGCATCGTCGGCGACGTGCAGGACAAGAACGTGATCGTCTTCGACGACGAGATCGCGACCGCGGCCTCGACCGTTGAGCTGTTGCGGTTGGTGCGCAGCCAAGGGGCGCGGCGGATCTCGCTGGCCTGCACCCATGGACTGTTCACCGGCCCGGCGATCGAGCGGCTGGGGGCCGAGGCGGATATCGACGAGATCGTGATCACCAACACCGTGCCGCTGGCGCCGGAGAAGCGGCTGCCGAACATCTCGGTCCGCTCGGTCGCCCCGCTGTTCGCTGAGGCCGTACGGCGGATCACCTCGGGCCAATCGGTGAGCAGCCTGTTCAGCGACGAACCGACCTACGGCTGACGAAGCCGGGACCGGACGACTCGCGTCCGGACCCGGCTCATCGCCGGTGATCTGCTACGGCGCCTGCGTCGCCGCCGTACGCAGGGCGTTGATGAAGGTCTGGCCGTTCGGAGTGCCCAGACCCGTCATCGTGTCGTAGCCCTTGGTCGTGCTCTGGTCGGTGTACACCCGATCCTGCGAGTCGAGCGTCTCCAGTCCCTCCCAGCACAGCTCGCTGGTCGGCGGACAGTAGACGGCCGACCGACTGGCCGGGGTGGACTTGGTCACCGCGAGGGTGTCGTGCCACGCCGCCGTTCCGGCCAGCGAGTACAGCGTCGGATTGACGAAACCGAGTCGGACGCCGCCCTGCTGGACATCGGCCATGATGCCGGCCACCAACGGCGAGGACAGGCTGGTGCCGCCGTCGGGGAAGATGTCGTAGAAGTCCTTGCCCTTGTCGGTCTGCTCGACGTCCACCTGCTGGATGCCGGTGTAGGCGTCGGCGACCGCCGACAGGTCCGGTACGGTCCGGCGGGGCTGGGTCGAATCGCCGGACGGCGGGATGGCCACCTTCTTCGGCACCACGCCGGCCTGATAAGCGGGCTGGGCGTAGAGCAGACTGGCGCCGCCGCCGGCCGCGCTGCGGCCGATGCCCTCGTTGTCGTACTTCTTGCCGTCAAGATCAAGTTCCTCGTTCGACCAGCCGGTCTCGAACAACCGCTGGTCCTTGGCGCCGATCCCCAGGCTGGTGCCGCCGACCGAGATCGCCAGCGAGTCGTCGGCCGGTTGGGACAAGCCGGGGTTGTCCCCGGAGGAGAAGTACATGCCAACGCCCTCGGCCGCGGCCCGCACCAAGATCGAATGCATCGCGGTGGTCAACGCGCTGGTCGCCGCCTCGCCGGTCAGGCCCCAGGAGTTGGATTCGATCGTCGCGAAGGGCGCGCTGCCCGAACCGTCGAGCACGGCGAGCTCGGCATCCAACAACGCCTGTACTCCGCCGTACTTGAGATTGCAGCCGTCGCCGCCGACCAGCAGATGCTTGGCTCCGGGCGCGGTCGTGTAGCCGGCCTCGACATCGAGCTGTTCCTCGACGTCGAACGCATTGCCGCAGTTGTTGACGTCGTCGCCGACCGTGAGCTCGTTGTAGCTGGTCGACTTGGGCGCCGGGAGGCCGCCCAGGGTGGCGTACCTCTTCAGCGACTTCAGCATCCGGTACGGCGTGCCGATCTCGATGTAGGCGATCGTCTGACCGGCGCCGTTGTTGGCCGTGTTCATGCCGTACGCCGCACGCAACTGCTTCGCGGTGTAGCCGCAGCCGACGTACGGGAAGGACGTGCTGCCCTTGTATTTCGGCAGCCCGGTCTTGGTCTTCTGGCCGTAGTAGGTCGAGCAGTCGGCATCCGGGTCGGCGGCCGCGGCCTCTGCTGTGGCGGCCTGTGCTGCGGCCGTCTTCGCCGTGGTCGGACGGGCGGAGTGGAAGGTCCGCGGCTGGATGGTGTCCAGGCCGGTGACCGCCGAGACGTCGCTGCCCAGAGCTGCGGGCAGGGTGATGTCGCGGTCATTGGATGTCACCGTCTGCTGGGTTCCGTCCGGGCCGGTCACCCGATACTTGTTGATCTTGACCGAGAAGGCCTTCTGTACCGTGCTGACCGGAGCCTGGGCGCTGACGTAGTTGTGTTGGCTGTCGGTGCTGAGGTGGCTGAATCCGTGGCCGGTCAGCCAGGACCGCACCTGCTTGATCGTGGCTGAACCGGCGCCGTACGCCTGGGTGTACTGGTCCGGCGTGAGGAAGTGCCGGTAGGTCAAGGAGCCGGGTGTGCTGACAGCGGTGGCGAAGCTCTCGGCCGCCGCTTTCGGCTTCAACCACAGTTGGACGGTGCGGGTCTGTGATGCCGCGGCGGCGCCGATCGCGGGGTGGCCGCTGATCTCGGGCGCGACGCTGCCCTTGAGGACATGAGCCTTCGCATCGGTCGGCGCTGCCTGCGCCTGGCTGGTCGCCAGGGCCAGACAGCCGGCCGAGATCAGTGCTCCGGCCGCCACGATCCGACGGCGTAGTCGTGCTGGTGGCATGGACGTGCTCCTGGAATTGTCGGGTTCCCGCCCGCTGCGGACGAGATGGCGACGATTCTTCCGATGCAGCCCAGCCAACACATCGGCCGGCGGTTTGACTCCGCATCGGCCGACAGGTTGACGTCCTTAGCTACCCGGGTTGGCCGGAGCCGAGGGCGAGACCGTCCCGTAGGTCTCGTTGTTGCCGTCGATGATCGGCACCTTGACCGATTCCGAACCGGCATTGGAGAAGGTCAGCGTCAGGTCGGCATCCTGGCCGGCAGGCAGCGACGACGCGGTGACCGTGATCGGTGCCCGGTCCACGAGCACGACAGCGCTGTTACCGCCGACATTGACCGGGCTGGACAGATTGACGGTCAGGGCCGGGCCGTTGCTGCCGTCGGGGTTGAGGACGTTGCCCGTGACGCCGGTCAGGGAATCGTTGTCCTCCGCGACCAGCGTGGCGGACAGGAAGCCGGAGGTGTCCGACTTGGCCAAAATCATCAGTCCACGGACCTTGATGGTCGAGGAGATCGGGTCCCCGTTGGGTCCGGAGCCGACATCGACGTTGACCCCGTCGGCCGGGGTGTACGGCTGCAGGGTCTGCTCGTCGAACCCGCAGGCCGATAGGGCGAACAGCAGACCAGCCGAGGCCGCCGCCGCGGCGATCAGGCCGCGCTTCCTGGCCGGCGAAGTCTGCGAGGTCTGCTTCATCGTGGTCCTACTCCTACTGTCCCGGGCCGTCGGTCACATCAACTCTTCCGACTCGTCCGCGTGGATCCGCACGTGCTGTCAGCTGCTGTTTCCGATGCTGTTTCCAACTGCTACGCCGATCTACTACAGACGATCGTGGTCAGCCTAGCGACTCGGCGTCCGGCTTCGTAGCCAAGGTGGTCCGTGCCCTCAGATCGGCAGCCGGATCAGCATCGCGCCGAGGACTCGATTTGGCGCTGCGGACTATCCTGGATGAGTTGGGGACCAGCCTCGGATGTACGACCTGAAGAGGGCGTACGGCGCCGGTCGGCCGGGCCGGAAAAGCTGAAACGGCGAGCAGTGGGATGCACATCCGACCGTGGTTTGTCAACCTCTCGGCTGTGGCAATTGTGGCTCTGGCTAGCGCAAACGCCCGCGGCCTGACCCTGAGAGCGTGCTAAACTAGAGGTCGCGAAAGGGGTAGGTAGACAATATGACCTTCACAGTCGGCGAAACGGTGGTTTACCCCAATCACGGGGCGGCCGTCATCGAGGACATCGAAACTCGCAAGATCAAAGGCGAGGACCAGCTCTATCTCGTACTACGCATCGTCGGCCAGAACGACCTCGTCGTGAGGGTGCCGGCCTGCAATCTCGATCTCGTCGGAGTGCGGGATGTCGTGGGCTCGGAGGACCTCGAGAGGGTCTTCAGCATCCTGCGGGCACCGCGCACCGTTGAGCCGACCAACTGGTCACGGCGCTACAAGGCCAACATCGAGAAGCTGCACTCCGGCAACGTCATGCGGGTGGCCGAAGTGGTGCGTGACCTGTGGGGACGCGAGCGCGAGCGCGGCCTCTCCGCGGGTGAGAAGCGCATCCTGGCCAAGGCCCGGCACATCCTCGTCTCGGAGCTTGCTCTGGCCGAGAAGATCGAGGAGGACAAGGCCGAGGTGCTGTTGGAAGAGGTATTGGCTTCCTGACGGCGCGATAACAGCTACGAAAGGGCGGGCATCCGACAGGGTGCCCGCCCTTTCTGTCTGGTTTCTCTGCGAAGCCTTAGGATCTGGTCGCAGCGGTTGGTTGACGAGGAGCGGCGATGTCGGAGTGGATGCACGAGCAGCAGTTCCGGACCGGGATCGGAACCGACGTCCACCGTCTGGTCCCCGGCCGGCCGATGTGGATGGCGGGACTGCATTTCCCGGAGGAGACCTCCGGACCCGAGGGTCACTCAGACGGTGACGTCGCCTGCCACGCGTTATGCGATGCGCTGCTGAGCGCCGCCGGGCTGGGGGATCTGGGAAGCAATTTCGGTACCGACCGGCCCGAGTGGGCAGCGGCGCCGGGAACCGGCTTCGTGATGCAGACCGCTCGGCTGATCAAGGATGAGGGCTTCGTCGTGGCCAATGTCGCCGTCCAGGTGATCGGCAATCGGCCGAGGATGGCGGCCCGGCGGCAGGAGGCCGAGGCGGCACTGTCCGGCATCGTGATGGCTCCGGTGTCCGTCTCCGCCACCACGACCGACGGCCTGGGACTGACCGGCCGCGGCGAGGGGATAGCGGCGATCGCCACCGCGCTCCTGATCGTCAAGCCGAATTCACTGCTCTACTGACCCGCGAGCTATTGACCCGGGAGGCTACTGACCCGGGCCCGCGCGGCCGGCGAGTGGGCCGATCGGCCGCTACTTGACCTCGCTGGCCGGCGCGGTGAACGTGTTGCACTGGCCGACCGCCGAGCTCCCGATACCGCGCCGGGCCCAGAACAGCCGGCTGGTGCCGTGGCCGTGGGTGGATTCGATATTCGGGTTGTCGCTGAGGGTGTCGTCGCCGATCGCGACGAAGATCACCTCCATCGCCGGCACGTCACTCTGCTTGATGCCCAGCGACTGAGCGGTGGAGCGCAGGAACAGTCCGGAGAAGCAGTCGGCCTGCTGCTCGATCCGACGGCTCATCTCCAGGCCCGCGGCCGAATTCGTACCGGCCTGCTGTTCGAGGCCGTTGGCCGAGATCAGGATTCCGGTACGCGCCTGGATGGCATGGCCGAATTCGTGGGCCAGCACCAGGTCGGGACCCCACTTGGACCCCTTGAGATCGGCGACCACATCGGGCAGCGTACGGCTGTAGTAGACCTGCTGGTCGGCCGGACAGTAGAAGGCGTTGCCGCCGGTGGCCTTGCCGCACTTGGTGGTGATCGAGTCGCCGTAGATGGTCACACTCGGTCGTACGATCTGATACCCGGCCGCAGTGACCGCCGGCTGCCAGGCCCGGACCAGACAGGCCATCAGGTTGTTCAGATGGGTGTTCAGTTCGGCGTCGGTCGACTGGTCGGTGATCGGCTTGAGCTCGCAGCGGACGGGGATCGGCATCTTCTGGTTGTAGATCTTGTTGCTGGTGGTCCACTGCTGCGCCTCGTCGTAGGTGCTGGGCGCGGGCAGCGACGGCGGATTCTGGTCCGGCGGCGGCACCTTGTAGTTGTCGTTCTGGTAGGCGACGGTGGTGGTGGAACTCCCGACGACCAGATTCACCACGACCAGACCGACCAGCGCGACCCCGACCAGGCACATCACCGCGACCAGGACTCGCTTCAGCGGGTTGCTCTGCGGCCGGGCGCTGAAACCACCGGGCGTGGGCGCCGGAAGTCCCGGAAAGCCGCCGTTTCGGGCGGGCTGGCCCGGCGCCCAGCCCTGGCCCGGACCGGCCTGCGGCCAGCCCTGTGGTGCTGCGCCGAACTGCCCGCCGAACTGGCCGGTACTCCTCTGCGGCCCGCCCCACTGCTGCTGCGTCACGAGCACCCACCCTAATGGGGACTCGGGCCATCACGGTCGAGCGGTCATCGGGATGGGCCGCCGGTGCGGTAGTTTCCAGCGGGAAGACGATGCGTGATTGAGGCTTGACTGAGCCGCTCGACCGAGAAGGGGCGCCTGGTGCACCAACGAGTACAGCGACTTTCGACCGCTGCACGGATGCTCGCGGCGGCAGCTGCCGCCGCCGGAGTCCTGCTGTTGGGGCAGGTCGTGGGTGGCGTAGTGCCGACCGCTCACGCCGACGGTGCGGCCAGCACGGTCGAGGTGACCTCGACCCTCGACTCCAAGGGCGTACTGAAGGTCCAGGAGAAGATCACCTTCTCCGGTTCAGCGCCCGCTCAGGTCCAGCAGAGTTTCGAGACCAGCGAGAGCCTGATCGGCAACCGCAGCCGGGAATTCGACCTCAGCGGCATCGGCGTCACCGCTGACGCCGGCACCATCCGGTCATCGACCTCCACCGACGGTGATCTGACAACCCTCAGGTTCGCCCCGGGCTCGGCGAAGACGGCAACCGTCAGCTACACCGTTGCCGGCGCGGTGATCAGCAACGGCGGGAATCCGACGCTGCACTGGCGCTTCCTGCAGGGCCTGTCGCTGAGCGTTCGGTCTTTCACCGCTGTGGTCAACATCCCCGGCAACTTCAGCTACGTGAACTGCACCTCCGGGCCGCCGAACACCACCACCCCGTGCTCGAGCTTCTCGGCCGGCGTCGGGTCGCAGAGCCCGACCTTCTCCGACGGTCCGCGGGGTGAGGGCGAAGTGGTCGCCGTGGAGATCGGCTTCCCGGCCGGAGCCGTACCGATCACCGAGAACATCAAGGAGCACTGGTCTTTCGCCCGGGCGTTCTCGGTCAAGCCGCTGCCGCTGGGTCTGGCGATCGGGCTGCTGGTGCTCGGCGGTATCGGGCTGCTGGCCGCGCATCGGCGGATCGGTCGCGATGTCGCCCCGTCCGACGAGATCCGCAAGCCCGCAGACTTCGTGCCGGTGGGCGAGGGGCAGTCGGAATTCCGGGTCGTCGGCGACATTCGGCCGGGCCACATCGGCACCGTCGTCGACGAACGTGTCGACCCGATCGACGTCACCGCGAGCCTGCTCGATCTGGCCGTCCGCGGTCACGTGCTGATCACCGAACTGCCGACGGGCAGCAAGTACGCCCGGACCGACTGGCGGCTCACCCGTACTCCCGCCGACCAGGCCCCCGATGATCTTCGTCCGTTCGAGCGGGTGCTCCTGGACACGGTCGCACCGGCCGGTGAAGGCACCCTGGTGTCCGAACTGGGTCACAAGGTCAGCGGCTCGGTGCACCTGGTGCAGTCGGAGTTGTACGACGAGATGGTCGAGAACGGCTGGTTCCAGCGGCGCCCCGACGCAACCCGCAACACCTGGACCCAGGCGGCGCTCGCCGGGCTGATCGCCGCAGCGGTGATCACCGCGCTGTTGGTGATCTTCACCGAGTTCGGTCTGGTCGGCATCGCGCTGATCCTGCTCGCACTCGGACTGATGTTCATCGGCCAGGAGATGCCGGCCAGGACCGCTCAAGGATCGGCGCTGCTGGCCGGGCTCGGCGCGCTGCGGTCGGATCTGCTGACCACTCCGACCGACCGGATGCCGCCGGGTCGGGAGCTTTCGGAATTGTCCGAGGTGCTGCCGTACGCGGTCGTGCTCGGCGGCGCCGAGCGCTGGCTGGATGCGATCGTCGCAGCCGACGACGACGACGAGCCCGACTCGGAGGACCTGAGCTGGTATCACGGTCCCTCCGACTGGCAGCTCGCCGATCTTCCGCACTCGCTGCGGAACTTCATCGTCACGGTGAACGGGACGCTGTTCAGTCGATAGTCCCTTTCCTTCGGCTGCGATCCCTTCTCGTCGGCTTCCTGCTGCTGCGATCCCTTCTGGTCGGCTTCCTGCTGCTGCCGCCGGTTCTGTGTGACCAATTGCCAGTTCCGGGGGACGACCCCCGGCCCCGTGCGCACTGGCGTCCTCGGCGAGCCAGACCCGGCCCCCTCGTACCTCGGGACCGGTCTCGCTGGCGCTCGACGGGTGCCGTTCCCCGTTTTCTGGCGGCTGGCGTCGGCCTGTCGCTCGGCCCCGAAAGTCGTGACAAGTCGAGTTTGTGGCTGGATCCGGCCCGCCGGCGCCGCGAAGTCGTGACAACTCGAGTTTGGGGCCGGAGCCGGGCCTGCTGGCGCTGTGAAGTCGGGACGACTCGACGTTTGCGGCTGGGGCCGGCGGTGATCACGTCGAGGCGCGGGGGATGAGCTCCATCTTGGTGAGTTCCGTGCCGTGGTGAGGCGTCCCGGCGATGGCGTCGAGGAGGAGCTCGGCGGCGCGGCGGCCGAGGTCCTCCAGGCGCAGATCGATGGTGGTGAGCGGGGGACGGCTGGCCAGCGCCATCACCTCCCAGTTGTCGAAGCCGGTGACCGCGATCGCTTGCGGGACAGCGATCCCGAGCTCCCGGAGCCGGTCCGTCACACCACGCGCTATCTGATCACTGCCGCAGGTGATCGCGTCCACACCAAGATCATCATCGCGGCCCGGGGTCGCCTCCAGTAGTTGATCAACGGCCCGACGACCCCATTCCTCGCTCCACTCGCCGAAGAGCGGCGGGGTAACCAGCCCGAGCCCCACATCGGCCAGTGCCGCGGTGACGGCGGCCGCCCGGACCTCGGACGCGTGCTTGTACGGCAGCCCACCGACGTGAGCAATCCGGTGCCGGCCGCGGTCGAGCAGGTGCTTGACGATCTTGGTCATGCCGTCGGCATCGTCGGGTACGACCGAGGCATCGTCGGCGCTGGTGGACGGGGCGAAGGCGTACACCACCGGGATGTCCGTCTCGACCGGCGGCCTGGGATCAGTGGTCCGGCCGGTGACGATGATGCCGTCGACCCGACGGGCCCGGAAGGTCTTCAGATGGTACGCCTCACGCACCGGGTCGTAGCGGGTGGTTGCCATCAGCGCCGACATCTCTCCCGCTGCCAGGGCGTTCTCGGCGCCGAGCATCACCGGGATCGAGAAGCGGCCTGCGGCGTCGACGCTCAGCAGGCCCACTGTGTAGCTGCGCCGTGCTGCCAGCCAGCGGGCGTCCGGATCCGGGACGAAACCGAGTTGATCGGCCGCGGCCTTGATCCGCTGCCGGGTGCTCTCCTTGAGCGACCCGGTGTTGTTCAGCGCTTTGGAGACAGTGCCGGGGGAGACGCCGGCGAGCGCTGCGACGTCGGTGATCCTGACCGGGCGCTGCACGCTGATACCGATCACCTCCCGTTTCTCAGGTTTCCTATCGCATTGCGGTGAGAGCCGCATCGTACGCGAAATTCCGTGCCCGAGCGCCTATTGACGCGATCGTGTGATCGGCACTAGCGTCTAGGAAAACGCCTTTCCTAGTTTTCCAACACGTTCGATGTGCACTGCCTGATCAGGTGCTCGAAGGAGACCACTCGATGACCACTGCCGGACCGGCACGACCGACAGCACAGGCATGGTCGGCATTCCGTCCGATCGCACCCGGACAGGCCCGGATCACCGGAGGTCTCTGGGCGACCCGCGCCGACCGCAACCGCAGTGCGGCCATCCCGACCGGGTTGAAGCAGCTGCGGGAATTCAAGAACCTGTTCAACTTCGAGGTCGCGGCCGGTCGTGCCGAGGGCGCTGCGATCGGCCCGATCTTCGCCGATTCCGACGTCTACAAGTGGCTGGAGGGGGCTGCCTGGGAGTACGGCCGACAGCCCGACCAGGAGCTGCTTGACGACATCCTCGAGATCGTGGCCCTGCTCGCCAAGGCCCAGGACGACGACGGCTATCTGAATTCGGTGGTCCCGGTCCGGGACGGCGGTCGGTATGTCGACCTGCCGCACCATCACGAGTTCTACTGCTACGGCCACCTCATCCAGGCGGCCGTCGCGCTCAACCGGGCCGCCGGACGGAGCGAACTGCTGGATATCGCGATCAAGGTCGCCGATCATCTGGCCCGGACCTTCGGCCCCGACCTGCGGCACGATGTCGACGGTCACCCGGTGATCGAGATGGCCTTGGCCGAGCTCTACCGGGAGACCGGCGAGCAGCGCTATCTCGATCTTGCCCAGTACTTCGTCGACGCTCGCGGCACCGGTCTGATCGCCGGCTACGGGCTGCCGCCGGCCTATTTCTCCGACCGGGTGCCGCTGCGCGAGCAGACCACCGTCGAGGGACATGCCGTCCGCGCGGTCTACCTCGCCGCCGGCGCCACCGACGTCGCCGTCGAGATCCATGATCAGGAACTGCTCGATGCGCTCGAGGTGCAGTTCGCCTCGATGGCGGCGGAGAAGGAGTACCTGACCGGCGGGCTGGGCTCGCGCTGGGAGGGCGAGGCGTTCGGTGACCCGTTCGAGTTGCCGACCGATCGCGCCTATGCCGAGACGTGCGCGGCGATCGGCGGAGTGCAGTGGGCTTGGCGGCTGTTGCTGGCGACGGGCAAGCCGGCCTATGCCGACCAGATCGAGCGGATGCTCTACAACGGCATCCTCTCCGGGGTCTCGTTGTCCGGCGACGAATACTTCTACGTCAATGCGCTGCAGTTGCGCGACCGGGCGCTGGCCGACACCGAGCGGAGCGTGGCTCACGGCCGGCAGGGCTGGTTCGCCTGCGCCTGCTGCCCGCCGAACGTGATGCGGACCTTCGCCAGCCTGGAGGGCTACGTCGCCACGGCCGACGACTCCGGCGTCCAGCTCCACCAGTACGTACCGGGCACGATCACCGCCGGTGATCTCGGCCTGACGATCGCTACCGAGTACCCCTGGCAGTCGACGGTGACGATCACCGTCGAATCGGCGCCGGCGACCGAGACCTCCATCAGCGTGCGGATCCCGGCCTGGGCCGCCGGTGCCACGTTCGACGGTGCACCGGCCGAGCCGGGGACGTACGCCACGATCACCAGGACCTGGCAGCTGGGTGACCGGCTCGTCCTGGAGCTGCCGATGGAGCCGCGGCTCACGGTCGCCGATCCACGCGTCGACGCCGTACGAGGTTGCGTCGCGATCGAGCGTGGACCGCTGGTGTACGCGCTCGAGCGCGAGGACCAGCCGGGTGCGGTCGCACCGGATGATCTTGTCCTGGACACCGCCGCGGCGCTGACCGAACAGCGATCGGAGCTGCTCGAGGGCATCGTGATCATCAAAGCCTCCGGCGCCGTCGTCGATCATGACGCGGTGCCGGGAGGTTACACCGGCCAGCCGGGGCCCGAGTATGCGCGCCGGGACACCGAACTGGTCGCCATTCCGTACCACCTGTGGGCCAATCGCGGTCCACAGCCGATGAGGGTCTGGATCCCGGTGCAGTAGCCGGGACCGTCCGCGGACGGTCCGGAAGGATCCGGCAACGAAGCTGGAGGTACACGTGTCGCTGACGCGGAGGAGTCTGCTCGCGCTCACCGGCGCCGGGGCAGTGGGCGGCCTGCTGGCCGGATGTGCGGGCAACCTGCCCAAGATCAACACCTCGGCCGCGTCCTTCGGGCGCAACGGGAGCGGTCAGGTCGAGGTGTGGTGTCGGGCGGCGACCCAGACCGGCATCCAGGTGATCGTCGACAACTTCCACAGGAGTCAGGACCGGATCCGGGTCCGGGTGACCGCGGTACCGGATGCGCAGTTCGTCACCAAGCTCGCGACCGCGATCCGTGGCGGCCGGGTCCCTGATCTCGTCGACTTCGACGACATCAACTCGATGCCGTTCATCTATCGCGGTGCATTCGCCAATCTCACCGACCCGATCTCCAAGCTGCCCAACTCCCAGGATCTGAGCCCCGGTCACCTGAATCTGGCGACAGTCAAGGGCAGGACGTACGCGATGCCCTTCCTGGCCGACAATTCCGTGCTGTTCTGCAACACCGAGCTTTTCGAGAAGGCCGGCCTCGACGTGGACGAGTCGACCAAGTCCCTGGAGACCCTGCTGGAGGCCGCGCGCAAGATCAGCAAGCTGGGTAACGGCATCTACGGATGGTCCTATCCGGGCAACAGCGAGGGTGCGCTCGGATTCACCGTGCAACCCCACATCTGGGCGGCCAACACCGACCTGATCAAGGGTGACCTCGGTGCCCAGAGCGGCAACGTCGCGGGTAACGGCGCGGTCCGTGCAACGCTGGAGTTCGTCCACTCGTTGTGGGCCGAGAAACTGGTCCCGCCGCTCTCGTACGCCGACGACGCCTCGCACTGGGGCTCGGACTACCTGGCCGGCAAGATCGGCATCTTCCCGGCCTCGTACGGCGCGGTGGTCCCGGCGGCGAGCAAGGACATGATCGCGAAGACCACTATCCGGTTGATCCCGGGCCCGACGGGGGGCAGGCGCTTCTTCGACGGCGGTGACAACCTCTGCATGCTCAACGGCGCCCCGAATGCCAGTGCAGCTTGGGAATTCCTGGCCTTCTGCGTCACGCCGAGTCAGCAGCAGCACCTGCCGGAGGGCGGCTACGCGCCCATCCGGTCCGACGCCGCGACGCCCGCGTTCCGCAAGCAGTTCCCGCTCGCGGTGCCGACACTGGACAACATCAAACTCGGCTACGCACCCAAGACGCTGGCCTACAACCTGATCTACAACCAGAGCGACGGGCCATGGCTGGCGATGTTCCGTCGCGCCGCATTCCAGGGCCAGGTGGAGGCCGCAATGGAGGAAGCCCAGAAGGGTTACGACCGGATCTTCGCGGAGGCCCAGGCATGACCGCCGTCGTGGGGGCGCGCCGGACGACACTGACCCCGGCCGCCAGCACGCCGCAGCGACGCGACGGGTCGTTGACCCATCCGCCGCGGACCGGTCTGCTGCTCACGCTGCCGGCGGTGATCTTCGTGGTGGTGTTCGTGATCGTCCCGCTGCTGGTGGCGATCTACATCTCGCTGACGAATTTCCCACTGATCGGCGACTACCACTTCATCGGCCTGAAGAACTATCTGCAGGTCTTCACCGATCCGGAGTTCGGCTGGTCGCTGCTCTACACCCTGATCTACACCGCCATCGTCACCTTCCCGATCCTGGCGCTCGGATACTTCCTTGCCGTCCTCGTACGGGCCAACCGGCGGGGCGCGAAACTGCTCCGAACCGTGTTCTTCCTGCCCTTCGTCGTCGGCCTGACGACTCTGAGCTTCTTGACGCTGCTGGAGGCCCAGCCCAACAGCGGGATGATCAACGTCGTGCTGAAGTGGCTGCACATCACCGATGGCAGCACCGCGTGGTTGGTCAGCGGCCCATTGGGAACGGCATTGATCTGCGTGATGGTGGTCTGGGCCGTCTCGGGCCTGACGATGATGTTGCTGATGTCGGGCATGCAGGGGATCACCAGTGACATCTACGAATCGGCCGAACTCGACGGCGCCACCTGGTGGCAGACCGAACGGCACGTCACCATGCCGATGCTGCGCAGGACGATCGCGTTGAGTCTGATCATCTCGGTGATCGGATCGTTCCTGGCCTTCACCCAGTTCTTCATCCTCACCCAGGGAGGACCTGGTATCTCCACCACGACCGTCGTGATGGGGATCTACAAGCGGGCGTTCGTCCAACTGCAGCTCGGGGCGGCGACGGCGATGTCGCTGGTCCTGGTGGTGATCATCGGGCTGATCACCGCAGCCCAGTTCTGGCTGCTCAGGGAGAGGGAGGACTGATCATGGCAACGATCACCGGGTTGGAGCGCGATACACCCACCAAGCAGACCCTGTACGTCATCGGCGGCCTGCTCAGCTTCCTGGTCTTCATCGTCCCGCTGCTGTTCGGCCTGTTCCGGTCCCTGCAGCCGAGCGCGGTGATCACCGCGCCGCCGAGTGTGCACACCTTCTTCGACGTGACTTGGAAGAACTTCTCGGCACTCTTCGCCCAGAGCAACCTCGGCCGCTCGGTGATCAACAGCCTGATCGTCTCGGTCTCCACGGCCATCCTGACCGCCGCGATCGCGCTGTTCGCCGGCTACGGCTTCTCCCGGTTCCGCTTCCGGCTCTCGCCGTTGCTGTTCGCGATCATCGTGCTGACCATGATGGTGCCCTTCCAGGCCATCCTGACGCCGCTGTATCTGCAGATGAACGAGATGCACCTGACCGACAGCCGACTCGGGTTGGTGCTCTTCTACACAACGGTGAATCTGCCCTTCGGCGTCTTCGTGATGCGCAACTCGTTCGCCGGCGTTCCTGCCGAGTTGGAGGATTCCGGGCACGTCGACGGCGCCGGCACCATGCGGACGCTGTTCTCCGTGCTGTGGCCGTTGGTGGTGCCCGGCGTGGCGACCACGGCGCTGTATTCCTTCCTGGCTTCGTGGACCGAGTTCCTCGGCGCACTGACCTTCATCACCAACCCGGATCTGTTCACGCTGCCGGTGGACATGGTCAATCTGCAGCAGGGGGCGTACGGGCAGGTCGACTTCGGGTTGCTCGCCGCCGGAGCTGTCGTCGCCATGATCCCGTGCGTGGTGCTGTACGCCGCTCTGCAGCGGTACTACGTCCGCGGCCTCGCCAGCGGTGCGGTGAAGGGCTGATCCGTCCGCCCGGTTCCGCCTCCGTCGAGTTCGACGCGGATCAACGCACCAGGAACCCGCCGTCGACGGGGATGATCGCGCCGTGGATGTAGTCGGCGGCGGGCGATGCCAGGAAGACTGCGGCACCGGCCATGTCCGCCGGTGTACCCCAGCGGCCGGCCGGGATCCGTACGCTGATCTGCTCGTTGCGAGCGGGGTCGGCGATCAGTGCCTCGTTCATCTCGGTGTCCATGTATCCGGGAGCGATCGCATTCACGTTGACGCCGCGGCCGGCCCACTCGTTGCACAGCGCCTTGGTGATTTGGGCGATGGCGCCTTTGCTGGCCGCGTAGGCCGGGACCCGGTAGCCGCCGGACCAGCTGACCATCGACGCGATGTTGATGATCTTGCCGTATCCACGCTCCAGCATCGGGCGACCGAGCAGCTGGCAGAGCTGGAAGGCGGCCCGCAGATTGACCTGCAGCACTCGGTCGAATTCGATCGGTGAGAAGTCCACCGAGTCCTCGCGATACTGCAGCCCGGCATTGTTGATCAAGATGTCGACCTGCCGCTCGGCCAGCAGATCGGTGATCACCGATTCGATCCGCTCCTGGTCACCCAGGTCCAGCTCGACTCCGGTCACCGCACTCCCTCGATCGGCGGCGTAGTGCACAAGATCATCCGGGACGGCTCCGCGCTGGACTGTGATCACGTCGGCGCCGGCGGCCAGCAGGCCCTCGGCCATACCGCGGCCGAGCCCGCGCGACCCACCGGTCACCAATGCAGTCCGTCCGGTCAGGTCGAAGATCATCCGAACCAGCCCAACAAGGTCCGAGGATCGTCGCTGGTGGTGCCGTCAACGCCGAATTCCACTGCCCGTTCCAGATCCGTACGCTCCCGGCACGGCCAGCCGTGCACACCGACTCCGGCGTCGTGCAAGGAGGACACCGTCTCCGCGGTCAGCCCTGCCCAGCCGGTGTGCACCCGGGACGACCCGGTTTCCTTGATCAACGCCTCGGGTCCGCCGGGATAGCTGAGCGCGGTGTCCCAGGATCCGACGATCACGCCGCGCGGGATCGTCGGCAGCCGCCGTGAGACGGCGGCCATCGCCTCGGCGGAGAAGCTGGTCAGCACCGTCCGGGCCGCTTCGGCCGGATGATCATCCAGATATCCGACCAGCGCGTCGAGGACCGCGAGATCCTTGATCTCCAGCTGGATCGTCCGCGTGGTTGCGGCGTACATCTGCTCCAGGGTCGGCACCCGCTCGCCGGCACCCACGTCGACAGCACTGATCGTCGACCAGTCCAGCTCAGAGGTCGGGCCGAGTTCTTTCCCCTCGGGCCTGGCGGCGACCCGATCCAGGGTGGCGTCGTGCAACATGAACAGCTGCCCGTCGGCGCTGATCCGGACATCGGTCTCCACCTCGTCGACGCCGATCTCCTCGGCGGCGCGGTAGGACGCGATGGTGTTCTCCGGCGCCTCGGCCATCGCCCCGCGGTGCCCGACGACGGCAAGCCTCACCTGCTGCATGATGGGTTGGATCTCCCGACTTCTCATGGTGTCCGATGCGTTCCCCGACAGCGTACGGGGGACAGGGTATGGCCCCGCATCACCGTGCTGAATCGGAGGTAGGGGGATGAATTAGAGTCAGCCCATGGCCTCCGCACGTATTGTCATCGACCCGGCCTTCGAGGTCGGCAGCATTGATCGTCGACTGTTCGGCTCGTTCGTCGAGCACCTTGGACGTTGTGTCTACGACGGTATCTACGAGCCCGGCCACCCGGCTGCCGACCCCGACGGATTCCGTACCGACGTGCTGGATCTGGTCCGCGAGCTCGGCGTCTCGACGGTCCGCTATCCGGGCGGCAACTTCGTCTCCGGTTACCGCTGGGAGGATGGGATCGGCCCGCGTGACCAGCGCCCGAAGCGACTTGATCTTGCCTGGCACTCGACCGAGACCAACGAGGTCGGGGTGCACGAATTCATCACCTGGGCCAAGGCAGCCGGCGTCGAGCCGATGATGGCCATCAACCTCGGCACCCGCGGCGTCCTGGACGCCATCGACCTGCTGGAATACGCCAACGTGCCGGCCGGATCGGCGCTGGCCGATCAGCGGGTCGCCAACGGCGCCGCAGAGCCCTTCGACGTCCGGATGTGGTGCCTGGGCAATGAGATGGACGGCCCCTGGCAGCTGGGACACCGCAGCGCCGAGGACTACGGCAAGCTCGCATCCCAGACAGCCAAAGCAATGCGGCAACTGGACCCGTCGGTCGAGCTGGTCGCCTGCGGCAGCTCCAACCGCCGGATGCCGACCTTCGGCAGCTGGGAGCACACGGTGCTGCAGCACACCTACGACGACGTCGACTTCATCTCCTGCCACGCCTACTACGAGGAGCACGAGGGCGATCTGGACAGCTTCCTGGCTTCCGGGGTCGACATGGACCGCTTCATCGAGTCCGTGGTCGCGACCGCCGATGCGGTCGGTGCCGGGCTGAAGAGCAGCAAGAAGATCAACATCTCCTTCGACGAGTGGAATGTCTGGTACAACGTCCGGGACAAGGAGAAGAACACCATCCGCGGCATCGACAACTGGCCACGAGCACCGCGGATCCTCGAGGACGTCTACTCGGTGACCGATGCGGTCGTGGTCGGCGATCTGCTGATCTCGCTGCTCGGCCACGCCGACCGGGTCCGGGCCGCGAGCCTGGCGCAGCTGGTGAATGTCATCGCGCCGATCATGACCGAGCCGGGCGGCCCTGCCTGGCGGCAGACGACCTTCTATCCCTTCGCCGAGACCGCCCGGCGTGCGGTCGGCTCGTCGCTGCGACTGACCCTTGACTCCGACAGCCACGACACGGACGCGTACGGCGAGGTGGCGACGATCGCGGCCGCCGGAACCCATGACCCGGCTTCGGGGACGACCAGCCTGTTCCTGGTCAACCGTGATCATCAGGCATCGAGCTCGATCGAAGTCGATTGTGCCGCGCTGCCCGGTGTCACGGTCCGGAGTGCGGTGCTGATCGCCGACGATGACCGCCACGCCGCCAACACCCTCGAGCAACGTGACCGGGTCACGCTGAGCGAGCTGACGACGTGCGAGATCGACGGCAACCAGCTCACGATCGAGCTGCCGCCTCTGTCCTGGGCAGCGCTCACCCTGGCCTGACCTTCGACAGGCTCAGGGATCAGCCGCCGAGGACCTCGCCGAGCGTCACCCGGCGGCCCTGGTCGGACGACAGCACGGCCGCCTCGACCATGGCCAAGCTGGCGATGTTGGCCGAGGCGGTCGTTGCCGGCTCTGCCCCGGTGCGCAGGCAGTCGACGAATTCGGCCAGCGAGCCGGCGATCTGCTCCGGCAGCCCGGGTGCGGGCGGCACGTCGGTGCTGCCGTCGAGCCGTTCCACCGTCGGAGCGTTGTCCCCGTCCCAGATCGCCGTTCCGTCCTGGGCGTTCGCCCGCCAGGTGCCGTTCCACGAGGTCTGCTGGCCGTCGGCACACCAGCAGCCCACATAGCTGAAGCGGATGCCGTCGGGGAACTCGAAGACAGCGCTGGCGGCGGCGTCGCCGGCGTACCAACTCCACGCAGGGTTGAAGGTCTCGCAGTAGACGCTGAGTGGATCGGTCCCGATCAGGGCCCGTGCGGCGTCGAAGGTGTGGATCGCCATGTCCACGAGCAGCGGCTGGTCCATCGCGTCCCGGAAGCCGCCGAAATGCGGCGCCTTGAAGAACTCGCAGCTGACCGACCCGAGCGTCCCGAGACCGCCGACCACCTGCCGGAACTGCCGGAAGCCGTCGAAATACCGCCGGGACTGGCTGATCATCAACAGCTTGCCCGCTGCCGCCGCTGCTGCCGCCATCTGCTGTGCCTCGGCAACGGTCGGCGCGATCGGTTTCTCGCAGAGCACCGGCAGCCCTGCTGCCAGGGCTTGCCGGGCGACCGGGGCATGCGCCTGTGGGACGGTCACGTTGATCACCGCGTCGGCTTCGACGCCCAACTCGTCCAGCGAGCGGGCGACCGGCACACCATCGTGACCGGTGCCGGCCGCCGAGGCGCGGGCCGTGTCAAGATCAAGATCGACCAGACCGACCAAGCGGACATCGGGATTCTTCTTGATCGTCGCGAGCCAGCCGCGCCCCATCGAGCCGGCGCCGACCTGGACGACTGCTATCGGATCGCCGATCATCACGCCTGCCTGTTCTGCCATGCGCTCTGGTATTCCTTGCCCGCGAAGAATTCCCCGGTCTCGTGCCGACGGAGCGTCGGCAGTGTCCGGGGCACGGCAGGCCGGGCCCACTGGACGCCGTTGGCGATCACCCGGCGGACATCCTTGTGGTGATAGACCGGGAAGTCCTGGTCGCCGGGGGAGAAGTAGAAGATCTTGCCATTGCCCCGGCGGAAGGTGCAGCCGGACCGGAAGACCTCGCCGCCGCTGAATGAGCTGATGAAGATCAACTCGTCCGGTGTCGGGATGTCGAACTGCTCGCCGTACATCTCCTGCGCCTCGATCTCGATCGGGTGCGGGATGCCACGGGCGATCGGATGGGTGCGGTCGACGGTCCAGACCAGCTCACGATCATGTTCACTGCGCCAGCGCAGCGTGCAGGTGGTGCCCATCAGCTTGCCGAAGATCTTGGACCAGTGGCCGGAGTGCAACACGATCAGGCCCATCCCGGAGAGCACGTGCTGGTGGACGCGCTCGACGATCTCGTCGGCCACCTCGCCGTGAGCCGCGTGTCCCCACCAGAGCAGGACGTCGGTGTTGGCCAGCACCTCCTCGGTCAGCCCGTGCTCGGGCTCGTCCAACGTCGTGGTGCTCACGACGGCCGCGTCGCCGAGATTCTCCTCGATCCCCTCCTTGATAGTGGTGTGCATGCCGTCCGGATAGATCTCGGCAACGTGGGGTTCGCGTCGCTCGTGGCGGTATTCGCCCCAGACGAGGGCCCGGATGGGAGCGTCGAGGTCGACGTCGTTGCTGCCGGAAGCCGGTTGGGTGATCATTCTGGTCGGGTTCTCCCTTGAATCGCGCCGATCATGAGCCCGCTGGGGCGAGCGCACCCAGCTGGAGTTTCGAAAACTTTAGGACGGCGATGACCAATCTAGTGGCGCCCGGAACCCGGCTGTCAAGGGTCGGTCTCGCAATTCAGCGGCGCCGTGGACGGCTCGCTGGGAGAAGCTAGCGGGCGGGCCGGTGGCCGAGATCGCGGGTGCTCTCCCGCTCGATCAGCGCGGTGGCCAGCTCCTGGCGCCGGCTATCCACCCGAACCCCGTGGATCAGCCGGATCAGGGTGCTGGTCGCGCTGGCCGCCATGTCTTTGATCGGCTGCCGCACTGTGGTCAGGTTGGGGTGCACCCAGCGCGCCTCAGGAAGATCATCGAAGCCGACCACGCTGATGTCGTCCGGCACCTTCAGACCGGCCTCGGCGATCGCCTCGTAGCCGCCGATCGCCATGTGATCGGAGCAGATGAAGAGCGCGGTCGGCCGCGGCGACGTGGCAAGCACGGCCGCCGTGAGTTCCCGGCCGCTGGCTCGATCGTAGGTGCCGTGCCGGATGTGCTCGGGACGTACCGTCAGGCCGGCAGCGGCCATCGCGGACCGGAAACCGGCGATCCTGGCGTGCACGTAGAGGTGCTGGGCCGGGCCGGTGATCAGGGCGATGGCGCGATGGCCGTGGTCGATCAGGTACTGGGTCGCCTCGTGGGCTCCGGCCCAGTTGCTGGTGCCGACCGAGTACGCGCCCGTCGGTGGATCTGCCAGCGGATCGATCACGACGTACGGGATGTTCGCGTGCTGCAGTCGGAGGAGTTCGTCCCCGACCAGGTCGACGAGTCCGAGCAGCACACCCTGGCTGCCGGCGGCGATCACCGCATCGACCCAATCACCCTGCTCGGTCGGCGGCCGGGCGACCGAGATCACCACCCGGAATCCGGCCTCGTACGCCGTGGCCTCGGCACCGCTGGCCGCGCTCGCAGCCCAGGAGCCGTCCAGCCCGCGCACCACCAGATCGATCGTCGGCACCGGTTCGAGGCTCGGCTCGGTCTGCCGGCGACGGACGTAGCCGTACTGGGACAGGGCCTGTTCTAGGCGTTGCCGGGTGGCAGCGCCGACATCGCCACGACGATTGAGCACCTTGGAGACGGTCGACACCGAGACACCCGAGGCGGCAGCGATCTGGGCCAGGGTGGGACGATCTTCGGCGGGCGACAGTGGGCACTCCTCACGTTTCGAAACTCCGTGCAGCGCGATCATCAAACCATAGCCGCGCGGGCAACGGTGGTTGGTCGACCCGATCCTGGCTTCAAGGCTGAGCCGGCCTTGACACTGCTGTTCCAACTCGTTCATAGTGAACCCGAGATCCTTGCGGAAACTTTCGAAACTTAGACCGAGTCACGCCGATGATCTCGGCGACCCGAGGATCTTCTGCAACCGCGCGAGGCAAGTTCAAGGGAGAACGACTCATGACGGCACCCATGCTGCGCCGCCGGCCCGTGTGCTGACCCCGCTTGATCATTCGGAACCTCTTTCCAGCTGCGCTACAGAAGGGTCCAGATTGTGAGCATTACCAGACGCGGCCTGCTGTCCGGGGCAGCGCTTGCCGCCGGCAGCGCGCTGCTCTACGGATGCAGCAGTGGCAGCGACAAGAACTCCTCCGGATCCGACAATTCCGGATCCGGCAACTCCGGCGACACCGATGCGTCCACAACGAGTGCGAAGAAGGGTGATGCCACCAAGCCTGTGGCGCGACCGACATCGTTCCAGGAATCGCCGGCGCTCAAGGGGAAAGGTCTGCCGCCGGTCGACCAGCGGCTACCGAAGAACCCCTACGTGATCCCGCACCGGTGGACGGGCGCCGGCAAGTACGGCGGCAAGCTGCAGATGGTCGTGTTCGGTACGACGGGTGCGGCAAATGCGTCCTCGGTGGCAGAGTTCTTCTACGGCAGTTCGCTGCTGCGGTTCCTCAATGACGGCCTGGACATCGGGCCCGGCCTGGTCGACCAGTGGTCGGCCAACGACGACACCACCCAGTGGACGCTGCACTTCCGTGAGGGCATGAAGTGGTCGGACGGGCACCCCTTCACCGTCGACGATGTGCTCTTCTGGTGGGAGGACATGGTGCTTCCCGGCCACGACGCATTGGTGCCGCCGGCGTCCAACGTCTCCGGTAGCGGCAAGTTGGTCACGATGCACAAGACCGATGACAACACCCTGACACTGACCTGGGACACGCCGGCGCCGTTGTTCCCCGACGAGCTCGCGACCTGGGTCAACGGTCCCGGTGGGAACGGGCCGATCTGGGTGCTGCCCAAGCACTATCTCAAGCAGTTCCATCCGAAATACAACAAGAAGGTCGGAAAGGACTGGGACGTCACGGGCGGACTGTGGGAGCAGAAGGCCGACTTCAAGCGCAACCCTGACCTGCCGACCATGAACGGCTACAAGTGCAAGACCTTCGACAACAACAACGGCATCACCCTGGAGCGCAATCCGTACTACTACGTCATCAACACCAACGGCGACCAGCTTCCCTACATCGACCAGATGCAGTTCACGATGCAGCAGAAGGCCGAGACGATCCTGCTCCAGATCCAGCAGGGGACCGTCGACTACTGCCACGGGCGGTTCAACAACATCACTCTCGGTGATGTGTCGACGCTGTCGTCGAAGAAGGACTCCGGCAACTACGACATCCTGTTGTGGAACACGGGATCCGGGACCGGCGACATGTTCTTCTTCAACTACGACTACATCGCCAAGGACGAGAAGTACGGAAAGCTGATCCGTGACCCGAGGCTGGTCCGGGCGATCTCCTACGGCTGGGACCGGAAGACGACGCAGAAGACCTTGTACTTCGGCACCGGCGAACTGACCACCGGCACATTGGGCACAGCCACCGCGGAATTCCATGCCGACCCGGACGGCCCGCAGTCCTACAAGCAGTGGCGCGACGCCTACAACAGCTACGATCCCGCGAAGGCCAAGTCGCTATTGGCCGAACTCGGGCTGAAGGACGTCAACGGCGACGGTTATGTGGAATTCCCCGATGGCAGCAAGTTGACCATCGACGTCCCCTACTCGGCCGACATCGGCAAGGACGGCGCCGCGAAAGATGATCAACTCGTCTCCGACATGAAGAAGATCGGGCTGCGGATGCTGCGGGTCCCGATCGCTCCGAGTGCCTTCGCCGACGAATGGACCTCGGGATCGCTGATGTCGCACACGAACTGGGAGGCCAGCAACGCCGGAACGATCCTCGGCGCACCCGCCTGGCTGCTGCCGGTGAGCAACAGCTACTGGGCGCCGCTGGAGGCCAGCTGGTTCACCTACACCGGCACCGGCAAGAACGAGACCGAACTGGACGTCGCGCCGATCAAGCGACATCCGCCACGGATGAAGCCCGATGCCGGTGGCCCGATCGAGAAGCTGACCTCGCTCTACAACCAGGCGATCAGCGAATCCGATGAGATGAAGCGCAACCAGCTGGTCTGGCAGATGATCAAGATCCACGTCGAGGAGGGGCCATTCTTCCTCGGGTCGACCGCCAACTACCAAGGGGTGACGACCAAGAACCGGGACCTGCAGAACGTGCCGACTGCCGGGAACCTCGCGCTGGGCGGCGACATCAACGACTGGGAGGCACCGAGCCCGGCGATGTACGACCCCGAGTGCTGGTACTGGACCAACCCCGAGCAGCACTCGTGACCGAGGCGGGGTCGCTAGCGGGGTTGCCGTCGCCCGTGCGGCACGGATCGCGGCGCCGGTCCGGTCGAGGTCCGGATCGTCAGCTCGGCGGGGACCGAGCGATTTTGCCGGCGGGGGAGCCGTCCGGTGGCGATCCGCTCGATCAATGCCTGGGTGGCGAGTTCTCCGGCCCGCTCCGCGGAACCGGTCACCGTGGTCAGCGACGGATAGGCCAGTTCGGCTCCGAAGACGTCGTCGCAACCGACGACGCTGATCTGATCGGGGACTCCGACACCCAGCGCACTCAGACCGCGGAGCAGTCCGAGCGCCTGGACGTCGTTGTACGCGATCACGGCGGTCGCCCGGCCGGCTGCGATCTGGGGCGCCGCGCGCTGGCCGCCGTCCAGCGTCGGCGGATGGGCGCCGAGATGCTCGCAGTCGATCTTGTGGCGGATAGCGGCCGACTTGATCGCCTGCCAGCGGCGAGGGCTGAACCAGGCCGACTCCGGACCGCCCAGGTAGGCGATCCGGCGATGCCCGAGCCCGGCGAGATGATCAACGGCCGCGGCCAGAGCCGGTGGGGTGTCGACCAGGACGCTGGGCACTCCGCGGATCCGCCGGTTGACGCTGACGATCGGATACAGCTGCGACAGTTCGGCGAGATCGGCGTCCGACAGCCGCGGGCCGGCGAGGACGGCGCCGTCGGACGTCTTTCGTGCGGCCAGCAGGTGGGTCCGCTCCTGCTCGGTCGATTCCTCGGTGTCGACCAGCATCTGGGTGTAGCCGGCGCGGGCTGCCTCGTGCTGGGCGCCACGGATCAGGTCGAGGAAGAACGGGTTGGTGATGTCAGGCAGCACGAGGGTGATCGCCTCGGACATGCCGGTGTGCAGCCAGCGGGCCTGTGGGCTGGGGGAGTAGCCGAGTTCGGTGGCGGCGAGCCGGACCCGCTCCACCGTCGCAGCGGCGACGAGCTCGGGTCGTGCCAATGCACGGGATACGGTCGCGGGCGACACCCCGACTGCCGAGGCGACATCGTGGATCGTCGCACGCGTTGGCGCCATCTGCACTCTTTCTGTGCCGGCTCAGCCTTCCGGCGTTCGTGGTCAGGTCGCCCCGCGGACCGGACGGTGGAGATTCTAGCGCCAAGAATTGCGCCGCAAACGTTTGCAGTATTGTCGGGAGCAGCCTTAGAGTGCAAGGGGCAACGGCACCGGGCAGGACCATGATCGACAGAACGGGCTGACAGTTGATCGTCAGTCGTGGGCTGACCAGATTCGTCCTTCCGCCACGACGTCTGCTCGCAACGATGTGATCATCCGCTGTGCTTTCCTGCTTGTTTCACAGACCAATGGGGGTCGGAACATGGGTCGTATCAGTCGACGTCATCTGCTCTACAGCTCGGCGCTGGTCGCCGGCGGTGCGGCGCTGGCCGCCTGCAGTGGTGGCGGGTCGAACAATGCCGGGGACAACTCCTCGTCGAATCCGTCCGCCGGCGGAACCGCCGGTGCATCGAAGAAGGGTGACGTCACGACGGCGCTCGCGCGCCCGTCGAGCATCCAGGAATCGCCTGCACTGAAGGGAAAGAGCCTCCCTCCGGTCGCCCAGCGGATCCCGGACAAGCCGTACGTCATCCCACACCGTTGGGCCGGTGCCGGTAAGTACGGCGGCACGCTCAACCAGGTCGTCTTCTCGGCCGACGGCGCGTCGAACGCGACTTCGATGGCCGAGTTCTTCTACGGCAACTCGCCGCTGCGCTTCCTCAACGACGGCCTGAACATCGGGCCGGGTCTGGCCGATTCATGGGAGTCGAATGACGACGCCAGTGAATGGACGTTGCACTTCCGCAAGGGGCTCAAGTGGTCCGACGGCCAGCCGTTCTCCGTCGACGACATGCTGTTCTGGTGGGAGGACATCGTCCTGGCTGGTCATGACGCCCAGGCGCCCCCACCCGCGCTGGTCTCGGGCAAGGGCACCTTGGCCAAGGTGAAGAAGACCGACGATCAGACCCTCGTCTTCACCTATGACGCACCGGTCCCGTTGTTCCCGGATGGTTTGGCGACCTATGTGAACGGCGGCATCGGCAAGAACGGGCCGATCTATCTGCTGCCGAAGCATTACCTCAAGCAGTTCCATCCCAAGTACAACCCCAAGACGCCGAAGGACTGGGACAGCCCGGGCGGACTCTGGGAAGCGAAGTCGAACTGGGTCATGAATCCGGACTGCCCGACCATGACCGGATTCCGGTGCAAGACGTTCGACAACAACACCGGCGTGGTTCTGGAGCGCAATCCGTACTACTACGTGGTCAACACTAACGGCGATCAGTTGCCCTATCTCGACGAGGTGCATTTCACCGTCCAGACCAACGCGCAGACGATCAAGCTGCAGATCCAGCAGGGCTCCGTCGACTTCTGCATGGGCCAGTTCAACCAGATCACGCTGGCCGACGTCTCGACGCTCACCGATGCCAAGGAGAAGGGCAACTACGACATCCTGCTGTGGAACAGCGGTTCCGGGACCGGATCGATCTTCTTCTTCAACTACGACTGGATCGCGACTGACCCCAAGGTCGGCAAGCTGATCCGTGACAAGCGGTTCCGGCAGGCGGTCTCGTACGGCTGGGATCGCGAATCGACCCGCAAGACGTTGTACTTCGGCACCGGTGAGCTCACCACCGGCACGGTCGGCCCGGGCTCGACGGAGTTCCACGCCCAGCCGAACGGACAATCGGCGTACAACCAGTGGCGGGATGCCTACAAGGCTTTCGATCCGGCCAAGGCCAAGTCGCTGCTCACCGACCTCGGACTGAAGGACACCAACGGCGACGGCTATCTCGAGTTCGCGGACGGCTCGAAGCTGAGCCTGCAGATTCCCTACTCGGCCGACATCCCGGCGACCGAGGCGGCCAAGGACGACCAGTTCGTGGCAGACATGAAGAAGATCGGGCTGCACTTCACCCGCAACCCGATCTCGCCCGCGGCATACACCACCAACTGGACCAACGGACAGTACATGGCGCACACCAACTGGTCATGCGACAACGGCACGTCCATCCTGGTCGTCGCGAACTGGTTGGTTCCGGTGAACAACCAGAACTGGGCGCCGCTGGAGGGGTCCTGGTTCAACTACCTCGGCACCGGGACCAACGACAAGGAGACCAACGTCGCGCCGATCAAGCGACATCCACCGCGGATGGAGCCCGAGAAGGGCGGTCCGGTCGAGAAGATGACCCAGCTCTACCAGCAGGCCCGGGTCGAGCCGGACACCACCAAGCGCAACCAGCTGGTGTGGGAGATCATGAAGGTCCACGTCAGCGACGGGCCGTTCTTCATCGGATCGACGGCGAACTACCAGAATGTCGTCACAAAGAGCAAGGACCTGGGGAACGTGCCGACATCGGACAACCTTGCCCTGGGCGGGATCACCAACCCCTGGCACACACCGACGCCGGCGATGTATGACCCCGAACTGTGGTTCTGGAGCGATCCCACCAAGCATTCCTGATCGGCCCGTCGGACAAGATCATCTCGGGAGATTCCTATGCTGATTGTCGTCGTACGCCGGATCGTGTACATGATCGTCACGATCGCGATCGTGTCGGTGTTGAGTTTTGCGATCATTTCGGCTCCGCCTGGTAGTGCGCTGGCGCAGAAGATCAATCAGTTGCAGTCGCAGGGTGGTGCGGTGACGCAGCAGCAGGTGGAGGCGTTGGAGGCTCAGTACGGTGTCAATGATCCGTGGTTTGTGAAGTACGTGAAGTGGATCGGCGGATTCCCGCACGGAAATTTCGGGCAGTCGTTCACGTTGAACGAGCCGGTCGGCAACCTGATCTGGTCCCGGCTGGGCCTATCGCTGGTATTGAGTCTTGGTGCTCTGGTGATCGCGTGGGGGTTGTCGATCCCGCTCGGGGTGTTCTCGGCGACGCATCGGCATACGTTGCCGGATGCGGTGATCACGGTGATCCAGTTCGTGGGTGTGGCGATCCCGGAGTTCTTGTTCGCGTTGGTGGTGATGACGTTGGCGGCGACATATCTGGGTTCGGATGTGGGGGGCTTGTTCTCCGAGCACTTTCAGGGTGCGGCCTGGGACTGGTCGAAGTTCGTCAACCTGTTGTCACATCTGTGGATTCCGCTGGTGGTGATCTCGGCGGGGTCGACGGCCTGGTTGACGCGGGTGATGCGGGCGAATCTGTTGGATGTGTTGAACCAGCAGTATGTGCAGACAGCGCGGGCCAAGGGAGCGACGGAGAGGGTGGTGATCTGGCGGCATGCGGTGCGTAATGCGTTGCATCCGTTGGTGATGACGTTCGGGACGACGTTTCCGGCGTTGATCTCGGGTGAGGCGATCGTGTCGATCGTGTTGAATCTGCCGACGACGGGTCCGTTGCTGGTGAATGCGTTGTTGAACAAGGACATGTATCTGGCCGGGACGATCATCTTGATGTTGTCGGCGTTGTTGGTGATCGGCAATTTCGTCGCCGACATCCTGTTGGCCGTGGTCGATCCGCGGATCCGGCTGGAAGCAGGTCGCTCGTGACCACGGCGGTGCTGCCGGAGACCGGCTCCGACATCCCCCCGCCTGATCAGGCGGGGATCGCCGAGCCGTCGTCGATCGGTGAGGTGTCGCAGTGGCGGTTGATGGCGCGCCGGTTCCGGGCCAGTCGGCTCGCGGCGGCGAGTGTGATCGTGTTGTTGATCTTGTACTTGTGTGCGGTGTTCGCAACCTTCCTGGCGCCGAATCCGTACGACCAGCAGGATTCGGACCAGAAGTACGCGGCCCCGTCGGCGCTGACCTGGGACGGCGGTCCGGCGATCTGCTCCAAGACCCAGTATCTGGACAAGGCCCGGTTCGAGTACAAGTACCGCACCGACTGCGACAACGGTGTCCCGATCCGCGTCTTCGGCCGGGGTTTCGAGTACAAGTTGTTCGGTGTGATCCCGACCGACCGACACCTGCTCACGGTGGCTGCGCCGCACAAACTGTTGCTCTGGGGTGCCGATTCGCAGGGCCGGGACGTTTTCGCCCGCGCGATGCAGGGCGCCCGGGTGTCGTTGACGATCGGCCTGATCGGGGTGGCGGTCGGCACCTTCCTCGGAGCGACGATCGGCACCGTGTCGGGGTTCTTCGGCGGCGCGATCGACAACATCCTGCAACGCTTCATCGAGTTGCTGCTGTCGTTGCCGACGCTGCCGCTGTGGCTGGCGCTGGCGGCGATCCTGCCCCAGGACATGTCGGTCACCAACCGGTATCTGCTGATCACCCTGATCCTGTCGTTGGTCGGCTGGGCCGGGCTGGCACGGCAGGTCCGTGGAAAGGTCCTGGGCTATTCCTCCAGTGAATACGTGGCAGCGGCGCGGGCGGCCGGTTCCGGGAACGCCCGGATCGTATTCACCCACCTGTTGCCGAACGCCACCAGCCATATCGTGGTGACCGCGATGCTCGCCGTCCCGGCCACCATCATTGCCGAGACCTCGCTGTCCTTCCTGGGTGTCGGGATGCTGCCACCGGCAGTCAGCTGGGGCGTCCTGCTCTCCGATGCCCAAAGCGTCTCCACCGTCCAGCAGTATCCGTGGCTCCTCATCCCCGCCGGACTCGTCGTCCTCGCCGTCATCTGCTTCCAACTCATCGGCGACGGACTCCGCGACGCCGTCGACCCCTACAGCTGATGATCCGCACAGCTGATGACTGGTCACTCCGGTCAGGTCCGCGAAGTGTCCGCATGATGATCATCAGGTGGCAATCGGCTGCAACCGGTAGGAATCCGGTGCCCGGCATCGGCAGACTGAGGCAGTAGCTGTAGCAGAGATTGATGAAAGGAACGCGATGACCCAGCAGCCTGTCCGCTTCGCGGCAGTCGGTCTTGATCATGCCCACATCTTCGGTCAGGTCAAGGGCCTCTCCGGAGCAGGAGCCGAATTGGTCGCCCTGGCCAGCGACGACCCGGAGGCCTCGGTCGCGCAGCAGATGCGGGACCTGGTGCCGGACGACGTGCCGTTCGCCGATTCGGTCGACGAGCTGCTCGAACGCGACGACATCGACCTGATCGTCACCGCTGCGGTCCCGGACCGGCGCGGGCCGATCGCGATCAAGGCACTGAAGTCGGGCAAGGACGTGGTGACCGACAAGCCGGGCTGCACGACGCTTGATCAACTCGAGGAGATCCGGCAGACCGTCGCCGACACCGGCCGATTCTGGTCGGTGACCTTCTCCGAGCGGTTCGAGGTGCCCGCGGTGACCAAGGCGGGCGAACTCGTCCGCGCCGGGAGGATCGGCAAAGTCGTCCAGACCCTCGGGCTCGGTCCGCATCGGATCGGTGACCGCGCTCACCTCGCGGGCGGCAAGGGCCGGCCGGAGTGGTTCTACCAGAAGGAGCGCTACGGCGGAATCCTCGCCGACATCGCCTCGCACCAGATCGACCAGTTCCTCTGGTTCACCGGTGCAACCTCGGCCGAGGTGGTGACGAGCACAGTCGGCAACTTCGCCAATCCGGACACTCCCGGGCTGCAGGACTTCGGCGAGGTGCTGTTGCGCAGCGAGGGTGCGCAGGGGTACATCCGCGTCGACTGGTACACCCCGCAGGGCCTGCCGACCTGGGGTGACGGCCGGCTGCTGGTGCTGGGCACCGAGGGTTACATCGAGATGCGCAAATACATCGACATCGAGGGCAGGCCGGGGGGCAACCACCTCTTCCTCGCCGACCAGAACGGCACCGAATACGTCGACTGCTCCGACGTCACCCTCGACTACTACCCGAATCTGATCAACGACGTCCGGGATCGTACGCAGACCGCGGCGCCGCAGGAGCACACCTTCGAAACCATGCGGCTGGCGCTGGTCGCCCAGCAGGACGCCACCTTGCGCGGAGCCGCTCAGTAGAGCGGCCACGAGAGCCGCCCACCAAAGGAGAAGTTGATGGCACAGGCACCGCTGAAGGTCGCCGTCGTCGGTTGTGGAAACATCGGCAACCGGCACGCGGCCGGCTACCTGGCGACCGGCAAGACCGAACTCGTCGGCGTGGCCGACCCTGTCAAGGATCGTGCCGACGGCTACGCCGCGAAGTACGGTTCGACGGCCTACGGCAGTGCCAAGGAGCTGCTGGCCGAGCAGCAGCCCGACCTGGTGTCGGTGCCGACGCCGCCCGGCAGCCATGCCGAGGTTGCGCTCGAGGTGCTCGCGACCGGAGCGTCGGTGCTGCTGGAGAAGCCACCGGTGCTCAACCTCGCCGAGATGGATGCCTTGGCCGAGGCCGAGGCCGCCAACGGCGGGTCGGTCTACGTGATCTTCCAGCACCGGCACGGGTCCGGTGCGCAGCGGGCCCACCGCCTGCTGTCCGCCGGTGATCTTGGTACGCCGCGGGTTGCGGTCTGCGAGACGCTCTGGTTCCGGCCGCGGAGCTATTTCGATCCCGATTGGCGTGGCACCTGGGTCGGGGAGGGCGGCGGCCCGACACTCGGCCATGGGATCCACCAGGTCGATCTGCTGCTGCATCTGCTCGGCCCGTGGAAGACCCTGACCGCAACCGCCGTACGCCTCGACCGCCCTGTGCAGTTCGAGGACGTCTCGCTGGCTACAGTGATCTTCGAGAGCGGCGCCGTCGGCACGGTGATCAACAGCCTGTTGTCGCCGGACGAGTTGAGCCGAATCCGGATCGACACCGACGGTGGGTCGCTGGAAGTCGATCATCTCTACGGCTACTCCGATGCCGACTGGAAATTCCACCCGGCGCCAGATGCGGCCCGCGCCGCGACCTTCGGCCTGAACCCGGGCGAGCGGGGCGCGGACGGCTCGGCATCGGTTGCGGCCACTGATCCGTGGACCGCCTCGGCAGGCGAGGATGCGCCGAGCAACCACCAGGCGCAGATCAGCCGCCTGGTCGACGATCTGCTGGCCGGGCGGACCCACGAGACCACTTTGGCCAGCACGCGGCCGACGATGGAATTCGTCAGCGCTCTCTACGCGTCCGCGCTGACCGGCAGCCCGGTGGACCGGGCCGATCTCGTTCCGGGACATCCGTTCTACGCGGCGCTGAACGGCGGTGTCGGTCAGGACGCGATCGACAAGGCGATGATCATCACCTGATCCGAAAGGCCCTGAGCTGGTCGAAGGGCAACCGGAGCCCTTCGCCAGCGGCGCCGCCCGCCGGCAGCAGGGGGCTCAGACGGGGAAGGTCTCGGTCAGGAACGGTGCGGTCCAGGCACCGTACGCCTTCACCTGGGCGGCGGTGTGTGCGATCCGCAGCCGGGAGTTGATCATGGTTTCGGCAAGCGCTACCGCCGTGGAGACAGGATGTCCGGGGTCCTTGGCCCAGGGCAGCAACAGGGTCTCGTGCGTGATCGTGGCAATCTCGTCCAGAGCTGGCAGATCGGTGGCGGCAGCACCGCGCATGATCGTCGCCATGAGCTCCGGCCTGATGTCCGGCGCCGGCGGTTCGGCGAACATGTCGGCGAAGATCTCCGGTTCGGTCGCATCGGCGAACATCGCCTCAAGGGCTTCTTGATCATTGCGCTCCAGGGCGTCGGCCATCCGGACATAGAAGTCGGATTGCGCTATCCGGGTCTGCCAGGCGGTCGGCGGAGCCGTGAGCACCAGCGCTCCGATCCGGTCGGGCTCCTTGAGCGCGGCGAAGATCGAGGTGGCAGTACCCATCGAGTTGCCCACCAGTGCGACCTGTTGGCCGGGTGCGACGGCCTCGGCGAAGGCGAGCAGGTCGTCGGCGAGCGCGGACCAGTGATAGTCACCCGGGTCGGTGCTGCCGGTCGATTGGCCGTGCCCACGGGCGTCGTAGGAAACCAGCGTGTAGCCGGCGTCGATCACCGGCGACAGATCGAGCAGTCCGGTGGCGGCATTGCTGGCCCGGCTCGAAGTGAGCCCGTGGGCGATGATCACCACCGGTCCGGACCCAGCCCTGGAGTAGGCGAGGTCCACGCCGCGGACAGGGACGGTGCCGGTGGTTCCAGCATCAGTATCGGTCACAGCTGCTGATCGTACGACCGGGTCACGATGCCGCCGCGTCCCGCATGCCCGGCGGGGCTTGCACGAAGGTCCACCGGCGGCCCTCGAGATCCTCGGCCCGGTAGCTGGTGAAGCCATAACTGGTGATAGGGGAGATGATCTTTGCGCCGGCTGCGCGAGCATGATCGAAGTGTTCCTTCAGATCGTTCACATGCACCCAGACGTCGTGGCCGCGCGGCGGCAGATCCTGATCACCGCCGGCGAACAGCGTGACCAGGCCGTCGCCCACGTGGAACTCGATCCAGCCGGATCCGGCACCGGGCTCGGGCAGCTGATCGACGTCCCAATCGCCCAACCGGAACACTGACCGCAGCCAGGATGCAGCAGCTGCCGGATCCCTGTAGTACAAGGCGATTCCCAGCCTGTTGATCTGGCGGGGCGTACGGCTCGCGGTGTTCCGCCGGAGGAACCAGGCGCCGTACGTTCGCAGCATGTTGACCCAGCCGAACCCGGCCTTGGCGGGATCGCCGGCGGGCAGCAGATACTGTCGGACAGTGACTCGGGTGCCGGTGTCGATCTTGGTGAATCTGATCTCGACCTCGGTGTCGGCACCGGTCAGCACCAGTCGCTCGCCGGGCTCCCAGACGGTGACGGTTTCTCTACTGGCCATCTCCCCGGCGGCCTCGTCGTAGACCTCGAGGACCCGGCCGCCGACGCCCGGCTCGATCCGGAACTCCGACAGTCGCGATGCGTCGTAATGGTTGATCGGACCTCGGACCCACCAGAGATCGATCTCGGTGGTGAAGATCTCGAAGGCGGTCATGGGATCGACGGCGACCTCCACGCTGGTCTCGGCCTCGGTACGCGGGGCATCGGTGCTCATCGGGTACGCCTCTTCTCCTCGACATGGGTTTTGAAGGATCCGAGCTGCTCGTCCCAGTGCGCCTGGACCTGGTCGATCCAGGCCTGCAGCGAGGTGATCAACTCAGGGCGAAGCGTGAAGATCCGGGCCCGTGCGTCATCCGGATCGCGAGTGTCGCTGACCAGGCCGGCCTGCAGCAGTTGGCGCAGGTGCCGGCTCATCACCGGGGCTGAGACTCCCGCTCGGGACGCGAGCTCGCCCGCCCGCTGCGGGCCTTCGCCCAGCAGCTCGACGACCCGGAGTCTGGTCGGGTCGGCCAGCGCGGCGAACATCTCCGATTGCTGCACCATAGGGCAATAGTTGTCAATATCTACAACTATTGTCAAGACCCCGGGAACGGAATCAGTGCAGATTCTGCAGCGGGTACCCGTTTTCCTTGCAGCCCCGGATGATCAACTTCTTGGCTTGCTTCGAGGTGTGGGTGGGGTGGTCAGAGGTGAGCAGGGCGATCGCCGCGTCCAGCCATTTCTTGGTGTCCTTGGACGGGTGTGACCGGTCGCGTACCTCTTTCAGCGTGGTCACCGCGACTTCGTTGGCCACCGAACCGGAGGCGACCGTGGCATCGATCGCCGGGCAGCCGATCTTGTACGCGTCCTCGGTTGTCAGATTGGTCTGCGAGCAGCCGGCCAGCGCGGCGATAGCCGCGACTGCCAGCGCGATGGACACCATCTTGCTCCCGAACACGCCCGCCAGTGTAGGTGGGCGAAAGGCCGGAGAACCGTGCACGGGCAGTCGTTCCCGGCCGGGCGGGCGACTTCTTCGGCTGCTTTGTGGATTGCCTCAGCAAGCCGCTATGCGTCGGTTCCGTGGCTGCGTGACCCGTGGAAAGAATCCTGGCGGTCGGGCAGGCCGGCCGTAGGGTCAGTCCGAACCAGAGGGCAGCTGACGACTGCTGACAGCGTCGTCGACGAGATCACCGGATCCCGATGTCCGAGGACGACTACCTCGCCCTCGATGACACCGTCCGCGGCGAGTACTGGATCGTCGACCCGGGGGATCATCAGATCCTCACCCACCAACTGCGCGACGGCTACTTCGTCGAGACCCGGCCGATCCACCGGCGGCGACGCCGCCCTGCGGTACGGCGACGTGACCGTAGCTGTCGACGTGGACGAACTGCTTCAGCCGTGGGGTTCCTAGAGTTCCAGGCCCGGATACAGCGGGTGGTTGCCCAGCAGTTCCTCGGCCGCCTTGTGGGTCGCTTCGGCAACGCCCGGTGCGATGCTGTATTTGGCCTTGCCCGGGGCACCGGAGCGGGTCGGTGTCGCCTCGGTCTGGGACAGGACGCCGACGATCAGCTCGGCCACCCGGTCGAAGTCGTCGATGCCGAGTCCGCGCGAGGTCAGTGCCGGGGTACCGAGCCGTACGCCCGAGGTGTACCAGGCACCGTTGGGGTCGTTGGGGACCGAGTTCCGGTTGGTGACGATGCCGGAATCCAGCAGCGCCGATTCCGCCTGTCGGCCGGTCAGCCCGTACGCCGTGGTGTCCAACAGCACCAGGTGGTTGTCGGTACCGCCGGTGACCAGCTTGGCGCCGCGCTTGAGGAAACCGTCGGCCAGGGCGTGCGCGTTGTCGGCGATGTGCTGCGCGTAGGTCCGGAATTCCGGCCGCCGGGCCTCCGCCAGGGCGACTGCCTTGGCGGCCATCACGTGGCCGAGCGGGCCGCCGAGCACCATCGGGCAGCCGCGGTCGACATCGGCGGCGAACTCCTCCGTGGCCAGCACCATCCCGCCGCGCGGGCCGCGCAGTGACTTGTGGGTCGTGGTGGTGACGATGTCGGCGTGCGGCACCGGGTCCTCGTCGCCGGTGAAGACCTTGCCGGCCACCAGACCCGCGAAGTGGGCCATGTCGACCATCAGCACGGCGCCGTTCTCGTGGGCGATCTCGGCCATCTTCGCGAAGTTGATCCGACGCGGGTAGGCGGAGTAGCCGGCGATCAGCACCAGCGGCTTGAACTCCCGGACCACCCGGGCGACCTCGTCGTAGTCCAGCAGCTCGGTTTCGGGATCGGTGCCGTAGGAACGCTGGTGGAACATCTTGCCGGAGATGTTGGGCCGGAACCCGTGGGTCAGGTGGCCGCCCGCGTCCAGCGACATGCCGACCGCCCGCTGCTCGCCGAACTTCTTGCGGAGCACCTCCCAGTCGTCCTCGGACAGGTCGTAGACGCTCTTCACGCCGTGCTCGGCAAGGGCCGGCGTCTCGACCCGGTTGGCCAGGATCGACCAGAAGGCCACCAGGTTGGCGTCGATGCCCGAATGCGGCTGGACATAGGCGTATTCGGCGCCGAACAGCTCGCGGGCGTGCTCGGCGGCGACCGATTCGACGGTGTCGACATTCTGGCAGCCCGCATAGAAGCGGTGCCCGATGGTGCCCTCGGCGTACTTGTCGCTGAGCCAGTTGCCCATCGTCAGCAGGACCGCCGGCGAGGCGTAGTTCTCCGAGGCGATCAGCTTCAGCGAATCGCGCTGGTCGGCGAGCTCGGACCTGATGGCGCCGGCGATGCGGGGCTCGACCGACTCGATCACCGAGAGCGCGGCGCGATAGGACTCCGAGGCCTTGGCGGTTGCGGTGGCGGCATCGAGGGATTCGGGCACGACGTACTCCTGTGTCGAGGGCTTTGGTCTCGGTGGACCGGTGCTTCTGTGAAAGCTGACTTGCCCAAATCTAGTGGTTGGGGCCCGTCGCTGCCCGACGGGTAAGGTCGCGACCGTGCATGTACGCCCCACGACCGCAGGCGAGGAAGACCGGTGAGTTTGGCGACTGCCGGACCCGGTCCAGGCTCCGCGATCCTGGTCGCCGCCTTCCTCACCGTCGCGCTGGCGGGGATGGCGTACGTGTCGCGGATGCTGGGCAACGGGACACTCGGACCGAATCCGTTGGTGGGCTTCCGGTTCCGGCCGCTGCTGCGGTCTGAGGAGGCTTGGCAACGCGGCCACCAGGCGGCTGTGCGGCCGCTGGTCACCGCCGCCTCAGTCGGCTTCCTGTCCCTGGTCGGTTCGGTGATCGGCTCGCGGCACGTGCTGCCGTATCTGATCTTCGTCGGCATCGCGCTGGCAGTGATGATCGTCGGCGTGATCCTTGCCGCGGTGCTGGCGGTGCGCGCGGCCAAACGGGTCTGACCGGCCCGTTTCAGCCGGCCGGAAGCGGTCCGGCAGACTCTGCTCATGCAGCCTGCGGTACGACGGGATCTTGTGGCGGTCCTGGTGTGTTTCGGCCTCTGCGGTGTCACCGTCGGCACCTGGGTCTCACGGATCCCGGCTGCCCGCGATCAGCTGGACGCGCCGCTGAGTGTGATCGGCCTGGTGCTGCTCTGCATGGGGCTCGGCTCGCTCGTGACACTGCCCTTCGGCAGCAGGTTGATCCACCTGCTGTCGGCGCGGGTGCTGTGCATGATCGGCGGCGCCGCGATGGCTGCCGCCTTCGCCGTGCTGCCGGACCTGCGCTCGCCGTACCTGTTCGGACTGATGTTGCTGATCGCCGGTGGCGCGCTCGGTTGCTGGGAGCTGGCGCTGAACGTGCACGGCGCGGAGGTCGAGAAGGCTGCCGGGCGGGCGGTGATGCCCGCCTTCCACGGATTGTGGAGTGGCGGCGTGATGCTCGGCTCAGGAGTCGGCGCGATCATGGCGTCGACCGGACACGGGATGGGAGTGCACTTCTGGATCGTGCTGCCGATCGCGGCCGTGGCCAACGCGCTGTGGGCATCGCGCTGGGACGATCACCGAACGCCGGTGGCCGAGGACGGCCGTCGCGTCAGGCCGTCGGTGAAGGTGATCACTCCGGCGATCATGGTGCTGGCGGTGATCATCCTGTTCTCCAACACCGGTGAGGGTACGGCCTCGGACTGGCTGGCGCTCTACGTCCACGATCAACGAGGGCTGGGCCAGGGTCTGGCTGCCGCGACCTACACGACGTACTCGGTGACCAGCACCTTCGGCCGGCTGGTCGGCGGATTCGTGGTCGACCGGCTCGGACGGCTTGCGGTGCTGCGGATCTCGGGGCTGCTGACCTGCGGTGCGATCGCGATCGTGCTCTTCGTCCCCGGCGGCGTCGCCCCCTATGTCGGCGCGGCTCTCTGGGGACTCGGCCTGGCCGTGGTCTTCCCGACCGTGATCACGATCGCGGGCATGCGGGGCGGCGACAACTCCGCCGGTGCGATCGCCGTGGTGTCGACGCTGGGCTACGGATCATTCCTGATCGCGCCGCCGCTGATCGGTCTGCTCGCCGACCGGGTCTCATTGCAGTTCGCGCTGGGCTGTGTGATGGTCCTGGTGCTCGGCATCGCGATCATGGCCGGCCCGGCGTTGGCAATGCGGTCAGCCGGCTCCGAGCCGAGTCACGATCACAAGCTCAAACGCTGATCCTGGTGGTGGGTCGCCGGGGCGGATCCGCTGGGATTGTGACCGAGGATTGCCCGGGTCCGGCCGACACGCCGCGGCAGACCGATCTGTGGTCACAATTTCAGCGCGGCCCGAGGGGGATCGGGGAGGCGGTGGTTGGCAGGCGGTGGTTGGCTAACCCTGAGCAGAGGTGGTCCGGGCGCGGAAGACTTCGTACAACGCGATGCTGGTCGCGACGCCGGCATTCAGCGATTCGACCGAGGACGTGATCGGGATGGCGGCGACCGTGTCGCAGGCCTCACGGACCAGGCGTGACAAGCCCTCGCCCTCACTGCCGACGACCAGCACCACCGGATCAGCAGCCTGGGGGAGTTCGGCGATGTCGGTGTCGCCGTCGCCGTCCAGCCCGACCACGAAGACGCCGGCCTTGGCGTAGCTCTGCAGCGTACGGGTCAGATTCGTCGCACGCGCCACCGGAATCCGGGCGGCCGCACCGGCCGAGGTCTTCCAGGCCGCGGCAGTCATCCCGGCCGATCGCCGCTCGGGGATGATCACACCATCGGCACCGAAGGCGGCGGCCGACCGGATCACCGCACCGAGGTTGCGCGGGTCGGTGACGTGGTCGAGAGCGACGAACAGCGGTCGCTCGGAGGCCTCGGCGAGCAGGTCGTCGGGATGCTTGTAGTCGTAGGCCGGCATTTGCACGGCAACGCCCTGGTGTACGCCGTCGGCCGTCATCCGATCAAGATCATTGCGGGTCGTCTGCAGCATCGTCATGCCGCGGTCGGCGATGATCCTGAAGATCTCCCGCAGCCGGTCGTCGCGTTCCGATCCTTCGGCGACATAGGCGGCCTGGATCGGCAACTCCGCCTGTAGGGCCTCGAGCACCGGGTTACGGCCGAAGATCCACTCCGGGCCGACGCCCTTGGGACCGGCGGCACGCCGCGGGCGGGTCGTGGTCGTCGACTGCCGGTCGCGGGACTGTTTGGCCTTGTACGCCTTGTGGTAGGGGCGGTCCTCGGCCTTCGGCGTCGGGCCCTTGCCCTCCAGGCCCCGGCGTACCCGACCACCGGAACCGGCGGTGTTGCCCTTGCCCTTGTGCCGTACGGCGCCCTTGCGCTGACTGTTTCCGGGCAAGATCAACAACCTTCTGTGTCGGGATCCGCACCAATTTCCGAGATCCGCACCAGCTGCAACGGGTGCGGCTCTCGGTATCTGGTGCGGCTGCGTGCTGTCATCGGGCGAGCCGCCATTTCGGCCCCTGCGGGGTGTCGGAGATCTCGACACCGAGTTTGATCAAGGAGTCGCGGATCCCGTCGGAGGCGGCGTAGTCCTTGCGGGCCCTGGCATCCTCGCGCTGCTTGAGCAGTTCGCTGATCAGGCCGTCGACGACCGTCTCGAGGGCGTCGTCGTGTCCGGACTGATGCTGCCAGACCGGGTCGTCGGCGGCCAGGCCGAGCACGCCGAGCATCCCGGAAACCTCGCCGAGGCGCGCGGCGACGACCTGCCGATCACCGGACTCGATCGCCGAATTCCCTTCCCTGACGGCGGTGTAGAGCACGGCAATGGCGCCGGGCGTACCAAGATCATCGTTCATCGCCTCGATGAATGCGTCCGGCAGCGTCGGCTCGACCGGACCGATGACGTCGCGGGCCCGGTCGACGAAGTTGTCGATCCGATCGAGCGACGCGGTCGCCTCGGCCAGCGAGGTGTCGGCGTACTCGATCGCCGAGCGGTAATGCGGTGCGAGCAGGTAGAAGCGGACGGCCCGGGGCGGATACTGCTCGGTGACCTGTTTGACCAGCGCACCGTTGCCGAGCGACTTGCTCATCTTCGCACCCGAAGCGGTGACCCAGGCGTTGTGCATCCAGTAGCGCGCGAACTTCCGGCCTGCTGCGGTCGACTGGGCCAACTCGTTCTCGTGGTGCGGGAAGCGGAGGTCGATCCCGCCACCGTGGATGTCGAATTCGTCGCCCAGGTACTTGCCGGCCATCGCCGAGCACTCAAGATGCCAGCCCGGACGGCCGCGGCCCCAGGGGGTCTGCCAGGAAGCGGTCTCCGGCTCGCCGGGCTTGTGGCCCTTCCAGAGCGCGAAATCCCGCGGATCCTTCTTGCCACGCGGCTCGGAGTCCTCGGCCGGTTCCATATCGTCGATCTTCTGCCGCGACAGCTTGCCGTAGTCGGGCCAGGAGCGGACATCGAAATAGACATCACCGGACCCGTCGGCAGCGGGATAGGCGTGACCCCGGTCGATCAGGACCTTGATCAACTCGATCATCTCCGGGATGTGCCCGGTTGCGCGCGGCTCGTAATCGGGCGGCAGGCAGCCCAGGGCGGCGTACGCGTCGTGCAGCTCCCGCTCGAACTTGTACGCATGCGCCCACCACGGGACGCCCAGCTCCGCCGACTTGGTCAGGATCTTGTCGTCGATATCGGTGACGTTGGCGACCACGGTGACCTGATAGCCGATCCTGGTGAGCCAGCGGCGCAGGACGTCGAAGACGACCTCCTTACGGATGTGGCCGACATGCGGTGAGGACTGGACGGTCAGGCCACAGTGGTAGATCGACACCTGACCCGGGACCACGGTGTCGAGGTCCCGCACGGCCTGCGTGGCGGAGTCATAGAGTCGAAATGGCACGGGCCCAGCTTAGTGTCCACCCCGCCGTGGGACTGCTTCGTTATCCGGCGGCGGCGCCGACTGCACCTGGGGCGTCAGTCGTCGGAGTCGATCAGACCATTCAGCGCCGCGATCGAACGGCGCACCGCGGCCCGGTCCTCGGCGTTCAGAGTGCCCAGCCGGGGCGCCAGGAACGAGCCCAGCTCGTGCCGGATCGCCGACAGCTTGGCCCGGCCCGAAGAGGTCACCGAGATCAGCGAGACGCGGGCGTCCCGCGGGTCGGAGTGCCGCTCGACCAGCCCTTGTTCCTCGAGGCGCTTGATGTGGTTGGTGATGGTCGGCTGGGAACTTCGCTCCTGCAGCGCCAGATCGCTGATCTTGAGCTGGCCGGCGTCCCGCAGGCGGGAAAGGATCCGGGTTGCCGCAACACTGAGGCCTGCCTGGGTTGCCGGTGCCCAGCGGACAACGCGCGCCGAAACGGCGATCAGGTCTTCACCCAGTTGGTGGAGATCGTCTGTCATTGCCGAATCGTACCCGGATCGGGCGGTGCAGGGGGCCGGATCGGAGGCAGTGAAACGTGTGTAGTCTCGGCATCGAGTCAATTTCGCCTCAGCGGAGTTGGCACTGGATTGCCACGGTGTTTCTCGCAGGAGTCTGCCGATGTCTGTCGATCGCTTGTTGCCCGGCGCCGGGTCCGAAGAACTGGTCGCTCTGATTTCGGAGATCGCACACGAACAGCTGGCGCCCCGAGCGAGTGCCGCGGAGGCAGCGGAGAATTTCCCCCGCGACGAATTCCGATTGCTCGGACGTGCCGGGATGTACGGCCTGCCGTATCCCGAGCGGTGGGGCGGACTGGATCAGCCGTACGAGGTCTATCTGCAGGCGTTGGAGGAGGTCGCCGCCGCCTGGATGTCGGTCGGCGTCGGCGTGTCGGTGCATGTCATGACGTGTCTGGCTCTGGTCCGTCACGCCACGCCGCAGCAGCAGGACCGGTTCCTGCCCGAGATGCTGGGCGGGGAGTTGCTGGGGGCGTACGCGCTCAGCGAGCCGCAGGCCGGATCCGACGTGGCGAGCATAACGAGCCGGGCGAAGCGCACCGATTCCGGTTACGAGCTGCACGGCCAGAAGGCATGGATCAGTCACGCCGGGCATGCCGACTATTACCTGAGTTTCATCAGGACCGGCGAGGACCGCAATCACGGGGTCAGTTGTTTCCTGGTCCCGGCGGGAATTGGTGGCCTTTCGTTCGGCGAACCGGAACGCAAGATGGGCCTGACCGCATCGACCACGGGTGCGGTCTATTTCGATGGCGTCGCGGTCGGCGATGACCGGCTGATCGGGGCCGAAGGGGATGGGCTCACGATCGCCCTCGGCGCACTGGATTCGGGCCGGCTCGGAATTGCCGCCGCAGCAACCGGCTTGGCCCAGGCGGCTCTCGACCTGGCTTCGGAGTATGCGGAACAGCGGGTGCAGTTCGGGCGCACCATCGGCGAATTCGAGGGCCTGCAGTTCCTGCTCGCCGATATGGCGGCCGCGGTCGGCAGTGCCCGGGCCTGTTACCTGCTTGCCGCGCGCAGGCGGGATGCGGGCAAACCCTTCAGTCGCGATGCGGCCATCGCCAAGCTGACCGCGACCGATGCGGCGATGAAGGTCACCACCGACGCGGTGCAGGTGCTCGGCGGGTACGGCTACACCCGTGATTTCCCGGCCGAACGCTACCTGCGGGAGGCGAAGGCCACCCAGATCTTCGAGGGCACCAACCAGGTGCAGCGTCTGGTTATTGCCAGGGAACTCCTCCGCGATTGAGGTGCTGGCGCACCGCAACCGCGGAGGAGTTCCGGCAATAACGGCAAGGGGGACGACCCCCTTGCATCCCCCGGTCGCATGCCTCGGGTGCCTTCGGTTGCGAGAGCGGTCGAATCGCATCGAGCGATTCGACCACTGATCGGTGCCTCGGTTCGGTGCCTTCGCTTTCGAGAGCCGCTCAGTGGCTGTTCTTGTCGTCGCGCCAGGCGAGCCAGTCGCGCAGGGGACCGACGTCGTAGCCGGTCGCGCCGTCGCACTCGACGGTGAGCAGCCGGGTGCCGGTCTCATAGATCGCGTCGCCGCCGGCATCGGGCGATCGCGGGGCGCCGGAGGCACGTTCGATCTCGGCGGGATTCCGACCGACCCGGGTGCACCAGTCGTTGAGCACCTGGTTCTTGTGGGCCAGAGTTTCGGCGTCACCGAAGCCATGCCAGATATCGGCGTGTTCCGCGACGATCTTGAGCGTCTTGCGTTCGCCGCCGCCGCCGATCAGGATCGGGATCGACCGGGTCGGCTGCGGATTCAGCTTGGCCCAGCGGGCCTTGATCCGCGGCAACGCCTGTGCCAACTCGTCGATCCGCGAGCCGGCAGCGCCGAATTCGTAGCCGTACTCGCTGTAGTCGCGCTCGAACCAGCCGGCGCCGATGCTCAGGATCAGCCGGCCGGAGCTGATGTGATCAACGGTGCGGGCCATATCGGCCAGCAGATCCGGATTGCGGTAGGTGTTGCAGGTCACCAGGGCGCCGATCTCGGCCCGGCTGATCTGCTCGCCCCAGGCACCGAGCATCGTCCAGCACTCGAAGTGCTTGCCGTCGGCTTCGCCGGACAGCGGGAAGAAGTGGTCCCAGTTGAAGATCACGTCGACGCCGAGTTCCTCGACCTGGTCGACCGCCCGCCTGATGTCGGCGTAGTCGGCGTGCTGAGGCTGGATCTGGACGCCGATCCGCATCGGACGGTCGGCGTACGAGGGTTCGGTCATGGCTGCTCGCCTTCTGAGGGTGGTGGGTGTGGCGCGATCTCAGGCCTGCTTCTGGCGCTCGGCGCTGCGGCGTCGCAACGCTTCGATATCAAGGAATCCTGGTTGCACGTCGGCTTCGGTCTCCGCGGCGGGATCGTCCTCCCACGGGTCGTACGGCTTGTCCTGCTCGCCGTCGGCGAAACCCTGGGACGGATCGTACGGATTCTCCAGCCGGCCCAGCTCGTCGCTGTCGGGGACCTCGACCTGTTCGTCGGGCAGGTTGCGCAGCACCGTTCGTACGTAGCTCTTGGTGGCGTCCGGCATGGAGATCTCGTGGCCGGCCCGCTCGGACTCGAACCAGCGGTGGTCGAGCACCTCATGATAGATCTGGGCCGGCTCCAGCTTGCCCCGCAGGTCGCTCGGGATCGCGGCGAGCACGGGCTCGAAGCGCTGTTGCAGCCACTGGTGGGCGACGATCGCCTCGTCGGCGTTCTGCTGGTCGGTCTGGGCCCGGAAATAGTCCAGGTCGTTGAGCAGCCGCCGGGCCTGGTTCTCTTCGACGTCCAGCCCGGTCAACCGGAGCAGCCGGCGGGTGTGGTGACCTGCGTCGACGACCTTGGGTTGGATCCGGACCGTCGAACCGGCGAAGTCGGTGGTGATGTCCAACTCCGCGACGTCGAAACCCAGCGCGTTGAGCCGCCGGACACGGCCCTCGATGCGGTGCATCTCACTGCCGTCGAATTCCTCGACCTCGGTCAGCTCGGCCCACAGCTCCCGGTAGCGGCTCTCGATGGTCTCGACCAGGGTCTGCGGATCCAGCGACTCGTCCAGCAGGCCGCCGGCCTCGACATCAAGGAACTCTCCGAAGAGGTTGGTCCGGGCGATCGACAGGTCGTGTTCGCGCTGGCCGTCGGTCAGCTCCTCGTGCAGTTCGCCGGTCTCCGCGTCCACCAGGTAGGCAGCGAACGAACCGGCATCGCGACGGAAAAGCGTGTTGGACAGCGACACGTCGCCCCAGAGGAAACCGACCAGGTGCAACCGGGCCAGCAGCACGACCATCGCGTCGACCAGGCGGTTGACGGTGTCCTGGCGGACGCCCCGGTTGAACAAGGACCGGTAGGGCAGCGAGAACTGCAGATGTTTGGTGATCAGCACCGAGTCCAGGACTTCGCCGTCGGGGTCGTAGCGCTCGGTGACGACGCCGAACGGCTCGACCGACGGGGTGGCCAGCCGGTTCAGGTCGCGGAGCATCTCGTACTCGTGCCGGGCCAGGTGCTCCACGACCTCTTTGAAGGCGTAGATCTCCTTGCCGACGCGGACGAACCGGACGACGTGGCGGGAGATGCCTCGCGGCAGCGCGACCAGATTGTCGGTCGGCCAGTCTTCCAGCGGCTTGTCCCAGGGCAGGGTGATCAGCTGGGGATCCGGCCTGGCAGACAGGAATCGGGGCACTGTTTTCCTTGAACGGGTCTAGCCGAGAGGCCGCGAGCCCCCGGACGCACCAGGCGCCGGGGGCTCGCGAACTTGCAGCTATCTCTCCTGGAGCTTCTCGCCGGGGCGATCAGTCGGAGATGCGATCGCCGCTGCTGGTCGAGAACACGTGCAGGTGCTCGGGATCAGCGGTCAGCCGTACGGTGTTGCCGCGGCCCGGCGCCTGACGTGCGGAGATCCGGGCGACGTACTGCTGGCCGGTGATCTCGTTGTCGGTGGCGCCGCTCAGGGTGCCGTAGAGGTAGCTGTCAGCACCGAGTTCCTCGACCATCACGACGTCCAGCGGGATGCCCTGCTCGGCGATCGAGAGATTCTCCGGGCGGATGCCGACCGTGAGGGTCTTCTCGTTGCCGGCCTTGGCCAGCACGTCGCGGGCGATCGGCAGCGTGTAGTCGCCGATCTTGACGCCACCCTCGGTGGCCTCGCCCTCGATCAGGTTCATGGCCGGCGAACCGATGAAGCCGGCGACGAACAGGTTCTTGGGCTTGTCGTACAGGCTCAGCGGGCTGTCGACCTGCTGCAGCAGGCCGGCGCTCATCACGGCCACCCGGTCGCCCATCGTCATGGCCTCGACCTGGTCGTGGGTGACGTAGACGGTGGTGACACCCAGGCGGGCCTGCAGGGCACCGATCTGGGTACGGGTCGAAACGCGGAGCTTGGCGTCCAGGTTCGACAGCGGCTCGTCCATCAGGAAGACCTGCGGCTGACGGACGATGGCGCGACCCATCGCGACGCGCTGACGCTGACCACCGGACAGCGCCTTCGGCTTGCGGTTGAGGAATTCCTCCAGGCCGAGCAGCTTCGCGGCGTCGAGGACGCGCTGCTGACGCTCGGCCTTCGGAACATTGGCCATTTTCAGGGCGAAGCCCATGTTGTCGGCAACGGTCATGTGCGGGTACAGCGCGTAGTTCTGGAAAACCATCGCGATGTCGCGGTCCTTCGGCGGCAGATCGGTGACATCACGATCGCCGATCGTGATGCTGCCGGAATTCACCTCTTCCAGGCCCGCGAGCATGCGGAGCGAGGTGGACTTGCCACAGCCGGAGGGGCCGACCAGGACCATGAATTCGCCGTCACCGATCTCGAGTTCGAGTTTGTCGACAGCGGGTCGGTCCGACCCAGGATAAATGCGAGTTGCTTCGTTAAAAGCCACGGCAGCCATGCCGCACTTCCTTCCACGGGCAGGTACGTGCCCGACGATCCGTAGTGGATAGAAACTGTGGCCCAAGGATGCCATGCGGCCGTCCCGGCGACAACTACCACCCCCCGGGTCGACTCCCTGCGGCTGCCGCGACCTGGCACCACCAATTGCGAGTTTTCGGGGGCGACCCCGAACCCCGGGCCGGTCGCCTCCTCAGACCGGCTTGCGGGGCGGTTGCTCCGCACGCTCCGCAACCACGAACCGCCGGGTGGCTAACACTCCACGATGTTGACGGCGAGGCCGCCGCGGGCGGTCTCCTTGTACTTGATCTTCATGTCCCGGCCGGTCTCCATCATGGTCTTGATCACCTTGTCCAGGCTGACGGTGTGCCGGCCGTCGCCGCGCAGGGCCAGCCGGGCAGCGGTGATCGCTTTCACCGAGCCGACCGCATTTCGTTCGATACAAGGGATCTGGACCAGTCCGCCGACCGGATCGCAGGTCAGTCCGAGGTGGTGTTCCATGCCGATCTCGGCGGCGTTCTCGACCTGGTCGACGGTGCCGCCGAGCAACTCGGTCAAGGCTCCGGCGGCCATCGAACAGGCGGTGCCGACCTCGCCCTGGCAGCCGACCTGGGCGCCGGAGATCGAGCCGGTCTGCTGGTAGATGGCCCCGATCGCGCCGGCGGTCAGCAGGAAGCGGATGATCTCGTCGTCGCCGACACCGGGCACGAAGCGTACGGCGTAGTGCAGCACGGCCGGGATGATGCCCGCCGCACCGTTCGTCGGGGCGGTGACCACCCGGCCGCCGGCGGCATTCTCCTCGTTGACGGCCAGGGCCCACAGCGAGACCCAGTCCATTGCGGCCAGCGGGTCTGCGTCCTGTGAGGGTGCCGGAGAGCCGGCCAGCTGCTGGTGCAACTCGCTGGCCCGGCGGCGTACCTTCAGCCCACCCGGCAGCGTGCCGGGCGTGGTGCAGCCGTGCGCGACGCAATCGGCCATCGTCTGCCAGATCCGCAGCAACCCGTCCCGGACCTCGGGCTCCGGCCGCCGCGCCACCTCGTTGGCGAGCGCGACGTCGGAGATCGACAGGTCTCCTGTGTGGCAGATGGCCAGCAGTTCGTCACCGGTCCGGAACGGATAGGGGACCGCGGTCGGATCCGGCTGCAGGGTCGGCCGGCCGGATCCGTCGTCGTTCAGGACGAAGCCGCCACCGATCGAGTAATAGGTGCGTTCGGCGAGCACCAGGCCGCTCGCGTCCCACGCGGTGAAGATCATGCCGTTCGGGTGGAAAGGCAGCGACTTGCGGCGATGCAGGACCAGATCCTCGTCCGGGGCGAAGTCGATCTCGTGCCGGCCGGCAAGACAGATCGTCCTGGTGTCGCGCATCTCCTGCGCACGTTTCGGCCCGGTGTCGGTGTCGACCTTCTCCGGATCCTCGCCCTCCAGTCCCCAGAGCACGGCGTTCTCGCTGCCGTGACCATGGCCGGTGGCACCCAGGGACCCGTACAATTCGGCCCGCACCCGGCCAACGCGCGCCAGGGCGCCGGAGTCGGCAAGCTCAGTCGCGAACCGTCCGGCGGCGCGCATCGGGCCGACGGTATGGGAACTGGACGGGCCGATGCCGATACTCAACAGATCGAAGACACTGATGCTCACGACGTGGTCACGGTTCCGATCTCCATGCTCCCAGTATCCGCATCGCACCACCCCCGCGTGTCGCTACCCCGGGAGCGGCCGAGCTCTGCCAAGACTTGGTTCCAAGCGTCCTCTCCAACGACGGCGGGTGCGTGGCGCGGTGCCGGGTATGAGCCGGCACCGCTTTGTTTTCCCCCTCCAGGCCGCGATCGGGCGATGGAATAGGTTCAGCGGTGTGAAAGCGCTGGTGAAAACGACAGCCGGACCCGGACTCGAGCTGGCTGACGTGCCAGAGCCGACCGTGGGGCCCACCGACGTCCTGATCGAGGTCAAGCAGACGGGGATCTGCGGGACGGATCTGCATATCGAGGGCTGGGACGACTGGGCCGCCGGCCATGTGACCGCGCCGCTGATCGTCGGCCACGAGTTCTCCGGTGTCGTGGTCCAGGTCGGCCAGTCGGTCACCGACGTCGCCGTCGGAGACGTGGTCAGCGGCGAGGGTCACCTGGTCTGCGGCCGTTGCCGCAACTGCCGAGCCGGCCGCCGGCATCTGTGCATCAACACCCGCGGTATCGGGGTCCAGTTGGACGGCGCCTTCGCCGAATACATCGCGATCCCGTCGTCCAACGTCTGGGTGCACACCAATCCGATCGGCTTCGACGTCGCGGCGATCTTCGATCCCTTCGGCAACGCCGTGCACACGGCGCTGACCTTTCCGATGCTGGGGGAGGACGTGCTGGTGACCGGCGCCGGACCGATCGGGATCCTGGCGGCGATGGTCTCCCGGCACGCGGGCGCGCGGAACGTGGCGATCAGCGATCTGAGCGAGCCGCGGCTGGAGCTGGCCAGCCGGCTCGGTGTGAGCGTCGCGCTGGACGCCCGACAGCACAAACCGCAGGACGCGTACGCCGAGCTCGGCATGTTGGAGGGATTCGACGTCGGGCTGGAGATGTCGGGCAGCCCGGTCGCGCTGCGGGACATGATCGGCTCGATGACCCACGGCGGCCGCATCGCCGTGCTCGGCCTGCCGTCCGGAGAGATCAACATCGACGTCGCGACGGTGGTGTTGAACATGCTCACGATCAAGGGCATCTACGGCCGGGAGATGTTCGAGACCTGGTACGCGATGTCGGTCCTGTTGCAGAGCGGGCTGGACATCTCCGGAGTGATCACCGATCGCTTCGACCACACGGAATTCGAGAAGGCGTTCGCGACAGCGCGGTCCGGGCACGGTGGCAAAGTGATCATGAGTTGGGAGAAGTAGATGTACGGGTCGATGAAGGATCAGTTGATCACCGAGCTGGAGCAGCTGAGGGTCGAGGGCCTGTACAAGGCCGAGGCGGTGATCGACACACCTCAGTCAGCCTCGATCGGCGTCGGGGGTGAGACGGTTCTCAACCTGTGTGCCAACAACTACCTCGGCCTCGCCGATCATCCGGCGATGATCAAGGCTGCCCACGAAGCCTTGGAGCGTTGGGGATTCGGGATGGCATCGGTGCGGTTCATCTGCGGCACCACGGCACTGCACAAGCAGCTCGAGGCCAAGATCTCCGGCTTCCTCAAGACCGAGGACACGATCTTGTACGGATCCTGCTTCGACGCCAACGGCGGTCTGTTCGAGACCTTGCTGGGCGATCAGGATGCGATCATCTCCGACGAGCTCAACCACGCCAGCATCATCGACGGCGTACGGCTGTCGAAGGCCCGCCGGCTGCGCTATCGCAACCGCGACATGGCCGATCTGGAGGCCCAGCTGCAGGTGGCCGCCGACGCGCGGTATCGGCTGATCGCCACCGACGGCGTCTTCTCCATGGATGGTTATGTCGCCCCGCTGGACAAGATCACCGAATTGGCCGAGAAGTACGACGCTCTGGTGATGGTGGACGACTCTCACGCCGTCGGCTTCGTCGGCCCGACCGGGGCCGGCACGCCGGAACTCTTCGGTGTCCAGGACAAGATCGACATCGCGACCGGGACCCTGGGCAAGGCGCTCGGTGGCGCGAGCGGTGGTTACACCTCGGCGCGCAGTGAGATCGTCGAGATCCTGCGGCAGCGGTCCCGGCCGTATCTCTTCTCGAATTCACTGGCCCCGTCGATCGCCGCGGCCGCCGTCGCCGCGCTCGACCTGCTGGAATCCTCGGGCGACCTGTTGGAGCAGTTGCGTGAGAACACCGCGTACTTCCGTGAGCAGATGAACCAGCGGGGCTTCGAGATCCCAGAATCTGATCATGCGATCGTCCCAGTGATGATCGGCGACGCAGTGCAGGCTGCCCAGATGGCCGACAAGCTGCTTGCCGACGGCATCTACGTCCGTGCCTTCTCCTATCCGGTGGTGCCGCGCGGCAAGGCCCGGATCCGCACCCAGATGTCGGCCGCGCACACCCGGGATGATCTTGATCGGGCAATCGCCGCCTTCGAGCGGGCGCGCGAAACGGTTTGATCAGCGGTTCACAAGCGATCGTCGTGCCCTCGGTTGAGGCGACCGTCTCCATGGACAACTCCTGGGTGGTCGGTCTCCCTGCGCGCCCCGCATCCATCCTGACGAGCGATCCGGCTCCGGGGACCCGATCCAGGCAGGCTTCGACTGCGCCTTACCGGAACTGTCGGAGGCTTGTTGTAGCGTCGCGGGGGGACACCTGTCGGTCATGCCCGGGGTTGCCGATTTTCTCTTGTATGTAAGGGATTCCGGAGATTTCGGGTGTTGCATTCGTACGGGGGATCGAATAGAATCTGTCGTTATGGGGTATCAGTCGTTGTCGGGGCCGGAGTGGCTTCCGGGTGAGCTGGATGCCCTGTTCGCGAGGGAGCCGGAGGAGTTGGAGCCGACGGTCCCGGATCCTGAGGATCCCTGGCCGGTGGACGTTGACGATGAAGATCTTGGCGGCTGGTTCGAGTCTGACCCCGATTACGACCCGGTTCCCGATTCCGGTCCTCGCTCCGATTCGGGTCCGGGCTGTGGCGGGGCGTCTGTGTCTCCGGTGTCGGTGGTGGATCGGTTTGCTGGCGCGGTGGGCCGGTTGTCGGCGGATCTGGATGATCTGGCGTCGTTGGCTGGCGATCCGGGGCTCGGCTTGGCCGACGGGGACTTGTTGATCCGCTGGGTGCAGCAGTTGGAGCGGTCCAGGAATCGGTTGCAGGTTCCGGATCAGGTGTTGCTGAATTTGATGGAAGCGGCCGGGTGTCGGGTGGATGGGCCGCTCGGTTTGTTCGCCAGTCCGCAGGCGTTTCTGGCCGCTCTGGTGGGGGTGCCGGTGGGTCAGGCGCGGGCCCGGGTGCAGGCGGCCGGTCTGTTCGCCCCGACGGTCGGCACGGATGGTCAGCGGGTGCCGGCAAGGTTTCCGGTGTTGGCCGAGGCGATCGGGTCGGGGGAGATTTCTGCGGACCGGGTGTGGTTGGTGACCAAATCCCTGGTGGAGTGGGAGAAGCTGCTCCCGGTCGACGGTAACAACGTCACTGCTGAGACCTTGGTTGAGGCCGAAGGACTGTTGGCGGCTCAGGCGCGGGTGTTTGGTGGCCGGCAGTTGATGCAGGTGTTGGATCGGGTGGCGGCCTGGTTGTGTCCGGACGGGATGGTGGATGACCGTCCGGCGCAGGATGCGGTGCGGGGGTTGGAGGTCCGTCCGATCGACCGGGGCATGCATAAGGGCATGTATCGGGTCGAGGGTCGGCTGACCGCTGAAGCCGGGGCGAAAGTGTTGGCGGTGTTGGATCCGTTGTCCAAGCCTCAACCGGTCACTAATGAGTCTGGGCATCTGGTCGAGCAGGACTGTCGGGACCGCGGCCAACGTATGCACGATGCGCTCGAGACGGTGATGGATCGCAGCCTTCGGGCGGGGGAGTTACCAGCTCATGGTGGGACGCCGGCGACGTTGATCCTGCTCGCCGAGGAGGACGAGTTCGTTGCGGGTACGGGTACGGGTACGGGTGCGGGTGTGACCGAGACCGGCGACCGCTTGCCGATGGATGTGGTGCGCGGTCTGGCGGATGAGGCCGAGATCGTCCGCACGGTGTTTCACAAGCAGACCCGGGAAGTTCTCTCCCTGGGTCGGACCCGCCGGCTGGCGTCGTATGCGCAGACTCTTGCTCTGGCCGCTCGGGATGGTGGGTGCACGTTCCCGGGCTGTGACAAGTCGCCGAAGTGGTGTCAGCGTCATCACATTGTGGATTGGGCCAAGGGCGGCAAGACGGATCTGGTGAATCTGGCGTTGTTGTGCCCGTTTCATCATGCCCGGTTTGCTCGGCATGGCTGGTCGGCTGAGTACCAGGCTGGCAGGGTGTGGTGGCGGCCGCCGAAGATCATCGATCCGGAGCAGAAACCGATCCTGAACATCCGCCACCGCGCCGGACCACTCCTCACCTGAGTCGCGAGGGAGGCAGAGGTCCCGGGTCACGCGGTCAGCTGCGGGCGCCAGTGCGCCTGGCGGGCAAGACCTCGCGGAGTTGATCGCCCGCGCCCGCGATCAGGCCGAAGTGAATGCGTCGTAGGTATCCTGCCCGAAGAGTACGAAGATCACTTCGCCAACCGCGGTTCCGGCGGAACGCACAGTGCTGACGCCGATTCGGGCTGCGTCATCAAGCGGCCATCCGTAGATCCCGGCCGAGATGGCTGGGAACGCGACGGTCTTCGTGCCGAGCTGGTCAGCGACGCGGAGCGACTCCCGATAGGCCGAGGCCAACAGCGCAGATCGATCCTCGGCCTTCGCGTACACCGGGCCGACTGTGTGGATGACCCACCGCGCCGGCAATCGTCCGGCGGTCGTCGCCACCGCCTGCCCGGTGGGCAGACCGTCCGGGTAGCGGGTCCGCCGCAGCTCCCGGCATTCGGCCAGGATCTCCGGCCCGCCGCGGCGATGGATCGCGCCATCGACGCCGCCGCCGCCCAGCAGCGACGAGTTCGCCGCGTTGACGATGGCATCGGCGCTGACCGTGGTGATGTCGGTCTGGATGAATCGCAGCTCGGTCATGCCACCACGCTAATCATCCGGTGTTCACGACCCCGCGCTGGTGTGTAGCCGCACTCCGCTCTATGTTTGACGGTGAATTAACGACCAGTCGTACGCCAAATCCGACCAGGACCCGCGGACGACGGGTCACCGGACGTCCGAATGGGGAGCACGGCTTGAGTAACGCGTTGGCCCACGAGGTTGTGATCACGGGTTTCGGGGCGGTCACGCCTGTCGGCAACGACCGCGAAAGCACCTGGCGTGCATTGCTTGCGGGCACGTCCGGCGTCGCCGAGATCACCCAGTTCGACTCCAGCGACTTCGCCGTCCACATCGCCGCCGAGGTCAAGGGTTTCGACCCGTCGAGTGTGCTGATCGGCAAGCGACTGCGCCGATCGACCCGATTCACCCACCTGGCGGTCGCCGCCGCGCGGGAGGCCGCATTGGACGCCGGCCTGATTCCCCCGGAGGCTGACGTCCCGCGGGACGAGCGCGACCGCGTCGATCTGGCCGAGGGCATCGATGCGACCAGGGTGGGCGTCGTGATCAATGCCGCCGTCGCCGGCTTCGACACCATCGAGCACGCGACCCGGCAACTGCTCGGTGACGAACAGGGTCGGATCAGCCCGTACTTCGTCTCCTCGTCGCTGACCAACATGCCGGCCTGCGAGGTGGCGATCGATCTCGGCCTGCACGGTCCGGTGACTGCCAGCGCATTGGCGTGCGCGAGCGGTGTCTACGCCTTCCTCGAGGCCCGCAGGCTGATCCTGTCCGGCGAAGCCGATGTCGTGGTCTGTGGTGGCACCGACGCCGCGATCACGCCGGCCATGTTCGCCGGACTGCAGGCGATGGGTGCGCTCAGTAAGTACGACGGCGACCCAGCCAAGGCGTCCCGACCGTTCGATGCCGACCGGGACGGATTCGTCTTCGGCGAGGGCGCGGTGGTTGCGGTCCTGGAGTCGGCCGAGCACGCCGCATGCCGGAGCGCCAAGCCGTACGCCGCGGTCGCCGGCGGTGCGCTGACCGCCGACGCGTTCCACGTCAGTGCACCCGAACCGACTGGCACGTACGCCGCCAACTCGATCTCGGTCGCGCTCCGCAACGCCGGCGTCAAGCCGGACGAGGTCGACTACGTCGCCGCGCACGGCACCTCGACCAAGGCCAACGATCGTACCGAGACCGCCGCCCTGCACCAGGCGTACGGGGACGCGGCCGGCAAACTGGCGATCAGCAGCCCGAAGTCGATGGTCGGCCATCTGATCGGCGCTGCCGGGGCTCTTGGCGCGATGGCATCGGTACTGGCGATTCGGGACCAGATCGTGCCTCCGACGATCAACCTCGACACCGCCGACCCGGACTGCGACCTGGATTATGTGCCCAACGTCGCGCGGCGGATGCCCGTCGGTATCACCGCGACCAATGCCTTCGGATTCGGCGGTCAGAACTGCGTGGCGGTGTTCAGCGCCGTACAGTGACCGACATCGCCGCTCGCGGCGAGAGCCGGTCGCCGGAGACCGGGGTCGAGGAAGATCGAGGGGAACATGTCGTACAGCTATGACAACAGCGCGTACCGCGCCACATTCGACGCCAACTTCACTTACCTGGCAGGGTTCTGGCGCAATGTCGGCCGATTCGGCGACCGGCCCGCGCTGATCGACCCGGCAGCCGGGACCAGCTGGACCTACGCCGAACTCGGCGAGGTTGTGGCCCGGCTGGCGCAGGGCCTCGCCGACCGCGGTGTCGGCCCCGGCGACGTCGTCACCTATCAGCTCTTCAACTCCGCCGAATTCGCCCAGCTCTACTTGGCCGTCGAGCAACTCGGGGCGGTCGCGTCGCCGATCAACTTCCGCTTCTCCGCCGGTGAAACCGCTCACGTGCTGGACGACAGCCTGCCCAAGGTGTTCATCTACGACTCGAGCCTGGCCGAGGCTACTGCAAGCGCATTGGAACTGGCCGCACATCGTCCGAATGCGCTCGTGGCCGTCGGCGGTGAACCGGGGATCGACGGCGCCGAGCGTTACGAGGAGCTCCCGGCCGGCCCGGGGATCGGGACCCCGCACCCGACCGCCGCCTGGGACGAGACTCTGCGCCTGTACACCTCGGGGACCACCGGTATGCCGAAGGGGGTTTCGCTGCCGAACTCCGCCGAGGTGCTCAGCGCCCACGACGTGATCATGCACTTTCCGCTGGCGCCGCAGGACAAGACTCTGAATATGACGCCGTGGTTCCACCGCGGCGGGATATCCTCCGGCGGCCCGCAGCCGGTCTTCTACGTCGGTGCCGCATCGGTGATCCTGAAGCACTTCGACGCCGATGTCGTTCTCGATCTTGTCGAGCAGCAGGGCCTGACCTTCCTGGTCGGCGCCCCTACCAACCTGGCGTTGCTGGCCGCCGCCCAGGAGGAGAGTCCTCGGGACCTGGGCACGCTGTCCGGCATCGTCACCATGGGTGCTCCGCTGGAACGGGCTGCCTGTCTGCGCTACCAGCGGGTGCTGACTCCACGGATCTTCAACGGCTATGGCACCACCGAGGCATTCTGGAACACTTTCCTCCGACCGGCTGACCTGCCCGACCACGCCGGCAGTGCCGGCCAGGCCTGCACCGACGACGACGTCCGCGTCGTCAACGTCTACGAAGATCATCCGGCCGACCCGGATGATCTTGCGCCGAAGGACGGCAGTTCCACCGGCGAGGTGATCATGCGCTCGCTGAAGTCAGGATATGCGTACGTGAACAAGCCGGACGAGCAGGAGGCGAAGTTCCGCGACGGCTGGCTCTACTCCGGCGACCTCGGCACCTGGGACGCCGCGGAATTCGTGACCATCGTCGGACGTAAGGACGACATGATCATCTCGGGCGGGGAGAATGTGCACCCGGTCCAGGTCGAGGAGGTGCTCAACGAGCACCCCGGCGTGGCTGATGCGATCGTGGTCGGGCTGCCCGACGAGCGATGGGGCGAGGTGGTGGTCGCCTATGTCCAGCGCACCGACGGCACGGTGTCGGCCACCGAACTCGACAAACACTGCCTGGCCAGCCCGATGCTCGCCGACTTCAAACGGCCGCGTCGGTACGGCTTCGTCGATGATCTTCCTCGGACCGCGACCGGCAAGAAGATGCACTACGTGATGCGTGGCCGGTTGTCCGATTCCGGCGAGGTCGACCGGTTGCACAAACCCTGATTGCGCTTCGGGATTTACTGCAGGTATCAAGGGCGGGTTGATAGTTCCTTCACAGAAGCGCGTGTCAGGATTAGTGCCGATCAGCGGCCGTCCTGCGCCCGTGAACCGGGACGGGTGATCGCGTGCGACTTCGAAGGAGCCCTGCCTGTGCCGGAACCGACGGCGACTGCCGATACCGATCAGCAGACCTCGGAACCTCGACCGACCAACGGTCCGGTTGGCGACGCCGGCGATCCGACCGGTCGCCGGGGCCGTCACCAGTCCCTGTTGATGGTCACCGGGCCCGGCCGCAGCGGCACCAGTGCGGTCACCGGAGCGCTGAACCAGTTGGGCATCCACGTTCCGCCGGTGCTGGTCAAACCGAACCGGAGCAACAACCGCGGCTTTTTCGAGACCCGCTGGGTGGTCGACTTCCAGCGAAAGGTGCTGGAGAAGGCGCACACCTACGAGTTCGACGCCGACCCGCAGGCGGTCGAGCGGATGGCCAAGGCCGACAGTCAACGCAACCGGGAGCAGTTGACGAACTGGCTACGCAGCGCAGTCCGCGGCCATCAGCAAGTGGTCATCAAGGACCCCAGGTCAGTCTGGCTGGACGACCTGTGGGCGGGCGCCGCCGACACGATCGGGCTGACGATCAGCTTCCTGACCATGCTCCGGCATCCAGCCGAGGTTGTGGGCAGTCGGCAGACCTACTACGCGTCGACCGACGATGAGCGCAAGGCTCGTGACTATGCGATCTCCAAGGTGGCCGGCTGGATCAATGTCAGCCTGATCAACGAGCGTCAGACCCGCGGTCGCTCCCGGGTCTTTCTGCGCTACACCGACCTGCTCGACGACTGGCGTACGGCTCTGGGCGGCATTCGCGACCGGCTCGGCCTGGAATTCAACGCCTCGCTGGATCCCGGCACACCGAGCCCGATCGACGACTTCATCAGCCCGGAGCTGCATCGGATCCGGACCGGATGGGACGACCTCGGGGTGCCCGAGCCGTTGCGGGAGTTGGCCGACGAGGTGTGGGCCGCCTGCGAACGACTGGCCGACGACGGAGAGAGCGCCGAACTCGAAGCTGTTTTCGATGCCCTGTCCCGGCGCTACGAACGGCTCTACCGCGACGCCGCGGCGATCACCATCGACACCACCGCATCCGCCGTCTCCCGCGCGGTGGCTCGCGTCACCCGATCTCTGCAGCAGCAACAGACCCGGGACTCCGCCAAATCGCCGTCGATCGGCCGGGCCGTCGCGCTCGGCCGGCGGGCCGCCAGGCGCGTACGCCGCCGGATCGGACGCTGACCGGTCGGCCGGTTTGATCGTTGCGGGGGTCGGCTGTCTAGGATTGGCGCGCACGGTCACCCGTGCGCGCCGCGTTAGCTCAGTTGGCAGAGCGTCGATCTTGTAAATCGAATGTCGGGAGTTCGATTCTCCCACGCGGCTCCGGGAGCAGGACCGGCCGCAATTGCGACCGCGCCGGCGCTCAGGAGCGGACCGCGGTCGCGGACAAGAATGAGCGTGTCGCAGCAAGCGATTCCTCGGTCGTGATCACCGGGCGAGGCTTGCGGATCAGCTGGGTCAGCACCCACTCAGCCGGGTCGCTGAACGGGCCGCAGGAAACTGCGATCGGGTCGCCACCGTTGGTGGCCGAGCGCAGCACTCCGCTGGCGACGTCCCATTCCACCGCGCCGGCCGGCCCGGCAACCTGCAGGATCGACTGGCCCTGGGGCAGGTCGGAGCGTCGGCGGACCTCAAGAGTGACCGGTCGGCGCGGATCTGTGCCGGCCATCGCCAGGATCAGCTCGCCGAAATCGCGATCCTCGTCCGGCTCGTCGGAGATGGTCGTCGACCCCAGGGTCGCGCCGGTCAGCCAGCCGAACAGATCGAGCGCCTCGCCGATGATCCGGTCGAGCTCGCCGCCGCTGACATCGGCCGCCACGATCAGCGACACCAGGTCCGGCGTGCCCAGCGAGCCGGAGGAGACGATCTCACGGGCGGTGAGCGAGGCCGGGTGGCCGCGATAGAGATGAGCTGCCGTCACCTGGTGGCCGCTGGATCGGGCCAGGTCGGTGATCTCGTCCAGTTCCGCGGCTGTCAGGCAGACCGGAGGGGTGACCAGCACATCGGCCCCGCTGCGGAGTGCGTCGATCACCACCGGGCCGGGATTCGGGACGGTGACGGCCACCAGGGACGGCTGGATCGCGGCGAGGAGCTCGCGATGATCGGCAAAGACCGGCAGCTCGTACTGCTGGGCGAACTCGTCGCGGACCTCCGTGTCGGGATCGCTCAGACCTACGATCCGTACGCCGGCCCGCCGTCGCAGCAGCGGCTTGAGATAGCGGCGGTGCCGTGGGTCCGAGCCACCCACCAGGCCGACCCTGATCACCGGGCGACCACTGTGTCGTCGTTATACATGGGATGAGTATTCACGGCCGCCCCCGACGTCGTGCACCCGGACCGGCCCGGCATGATGGGCGGGCCTGCCGAGCGGCCTGCGCGGCAGGACGGGATGGGCTCGACGAGGAGGCACAAGTGGGCATAGCGGAGCGGCCGCGGGTGGCATTGGCGATGGGTGAAGCGGTGGCCGAACGGCAGTTCGGCGGCGGCCGGCTCGACAGGCTGCGCGACAACGTCGAGGTGCTCCCCGGTGTGATCACCGACTTCGCCGGACCCGGTGCGCGGCAGCTGCTCGCGGAGGCCGACATCCTGCTCACCGGCTGGTCCTGTCCACGGATCGACGGCTCCGTGCTGGAGGCGGCGCCCCGGCTGCGGGCCGTGGTGCACGCGGCCGGCACCGTCAAGGCGATGCTGGCCGACGAGGTCTGGGACTCCGGCCTGCTGGTCTGCTCGATGGCCGAGCTGAACGCGCTCCCGGTCGCCGAATTCGTCCTGGCGATGATCTTGTTGGAGAACAAGCGGGTGCTGCCGATCACCGCCGAGCATCGGCGCACGCGACGATTCCCGGCCGAAGCGGTCTATGCCGGAGCCGGGAACTACCGCAAGCGGATCGGCTTGATCAGCGCATCCAAGGTCGGTCGCCGGGTCGCGGAACTGCTACAACCCTTCGAGCTCGACGTGGTGATCGCTGATCCGTACTGCGGGGCAGTGGAGGTCGAGGCACTCGGCGCCACCAAGATCGAATTGGAGGACCTGTTCGCCACCAGCGACATCGTCAGCCTGCATGCACCACTGCTGCCACAGACCATCGGCATGATCAACTCCGACCTGCTGGCTCGGATCAAGGACGGCGCAACCTTCATCAGCACCGCCCGCGGCAAGATCGTTGATCATGACGCGTTGATCGGCCAGGCGCGGACCGGGCGGTTCCGGGTGCTGCTGGACGTCACCGATCCGGAACCACTGCCCGCCGACTCGGCGTTGTGGGACCTGGAGAATGTCGTGATCACTCCGCACCTGGCCGGCTCCAAGGGAGTGGAACTGGACCGGATGGCCGACGGTGCGATCAGCGAGATCAACCGGATCGTCGCCGGCGAGGAGCCGCTCTTCCGGGTGCCGCCGGAGCGCCGCGACCTGCTGGCCTGAACCGGATTCGCGAGGCGGAACGGCCAACTCGTTCAGACCAGGCCGTCGGCGCCGATGAAGACCGTCCCGGACCCGCGGACGACTGCACTCTCCTCGGCCTTCAGGAACGCCGACTGGCCGCGGCCCAGACCAAGATCGAATCCACCGGATCGCAGGGTGACCGAACCGTCGCCGCAGAGCACCACACGCCCGGAGCCGTACGCTGGAATCGCGACGCCCTCGGACGGCGCCTCGTCGACGGCCACCCGCCACAATCCGAATTCCGGCGCCGGCGTGCGGTAGCGGTAGACGGCATCGGACTGCCGCTCGATCGGCACCGGCCCGGCCCAGCCCGGGGTGAAGTCGAGCAGCTTGAGCAACTCGTCCACGTCGATGTGCTTGGCGGTCAGGCCGCCGCGCAGGACGTTGTCGGAATTGGCCATGATCTCCACGCCGAGACCCTTGAGGTAGGCGTGCAGGTTGCCTGCGGGCAGATAGAGGGCGTCGAAGCGCGACAGCGACACACGATTCATCATCAGCGCCGCCAACACCCCCGGATCGCCCGGATTGAAGCTGGCGATCTCGACGGCCGTCCGTGCGAACCGGCCGACCGGACCCGGCTCGGAGACCAGCCGGACCGCGGTGTGGACCACCGAATCGGCCAGCCGGCCGGCCTCCGGCATCCGGAACAACCTGCCGAAGACCTCCTCGATCTGAGCTGCGCCGCCGTTCTGCAATCCCGCGACCAGGTCGAGCGCCTCCGGCTCGCCGAGTGCGGCGAAGAGCTGATAGGTCTCGGCCGGCTCCCGAAAGCCGCAGAGCGCCTCGAAATCGCCGAGCGCACAGAGCGCCTCCGGCTTGGGCCAGTCGTCACGATAGGTACGCTCCGGGGCGTCCCGGGCGATGCCTGCCGCCTCCTCGCGGGCGAATCCCTGCTGCGCCTGTTCGCGATTCGGATGGGCCTGCAGCGACAGCGGCTGGGCCGCAGCCAGCACCTTCATCAGGTAGGGCAGCCGTGGTCCGAACCGATCGACCGCCGCGGTCCCGAGCCAGGCGTTCGGATCGGCCCCGATCGCCGCATCGAGGGTCTGGTCTCCGTCCAGTTCGGCCGGTGCCATCGGATGGGCACCCAGCCACAACTCGGCCTGCGGATCGCCGGTCGGCTCGGCCCCCAGGAAGTCCGGCAGGGCAGTGGTCGATCCCCACGCGTACGGCTGGATCTTGCCGACCAGGCGCTTCACCGACCGCCCTCCTCATGGTTTCCGGGTTCGACTCGTCCGGGTTCGACTCGTCCGGGTTCGACTCGTCCGGGCCCGCCGACCTGATCGAGCCAACGATCCAGCGTTCGGGCCACTCCCAGGGTGTCTACCCACGGAACCAGCGGCGACTCGAGTTCGCCGGCCCGCAAGCGCTGCATCACCTCCTGGGCCTGCAGGGTGTAGCCACCGCCGGGCAGTTGAGTGGTGAGTTCCTCGGAGGTCTCCTCCGGTTGGCCCTCGGCCGGGTCGCCGGTCGGGCTCCGGACGACCGTGATCGACTCCGGCTTGACGACGTTGCCGATCTCGATCCGGCCGTCCTCGCAGTAGACGGTGGTGCGGTTGGCGGGATTCAGGTCCAGGGTGCACAGCGCCGAAGCCGTGGCAGCCGGGCGTTGCGCGGTGGCCGGGTAGGCGTACACCGCCGCGGCATGGGCATCGACACCGGTCCGGGCCCGGTAGCCGTAGCCGTGCACGCTCTCCGGCTCGCCGAGGAACAGATTGACGACGTGGGTCGGGTAGACGCCGAGATCGAGGATCGCGCCACCAGCGAGGTCCGGATTGACCAGTCGGTGATCGTCGTCGCCGGTGAAGCGGAAGCCGAAGCTGACCTCGACGTGGCGGATCGGGCCCAACTCACCGGACCGGGCGATCTCGGCTGCCCTGCGGAGCAGCGGATTGGTGCGCGTCCACAGCGCCTCCATCAGGAACAGCTGCTTCTCGGCCGCGAGCCGGATCAGTTCGTCGGTCTCGGCGAAGCTGGTGGTCAGCGGTTTCTCGACCAGGACCGACTTCCCGGCCTCCAGACAGAGCTTCGCCGACGCGAAGTGATCACTGTGCGGCGAGGCGATGTAGACGACCTCGACGTCGGGGTCGTCGACGAGCTCGGCATAGCTGCCGTAGGAGCGCGCGAAGCCGTGCTCGGCGGCGAACGCGCTCGCCTTCTCGGGCGTCCGGGAGGCCACGGCGGTGAGTTCGGCCTCATCGGGCAACAGGGCCAGGTCGCGGGCGAAGACCCCCGCGATATGGCCGGTGCTGAGGATCCCCCAGCGGACGCGGGGCAGAGTGCTGGCGGGTTCTGCGGTGTCGGTCACATCGGCTATCCAACCGCATCGGCGTACGGCCGTGGCCGGGAGTCCTCGATCAGTCCGCCGGGGGCCGCGCGGCGAGATTCGACGCGCCTGCGGGGGACCGGCTGAATGACACGGCTGTTATTTGGTCCTAGGATGGGCGGCATGGTGTCAGCGAACGAGGCAGTCAACGTCCCGGGTGAGGACCGGGCGGGCGAACTCAACGAGCGCGATGCCGAGATCCTGTCCTTCGAGCGCCAGTGGTGGAAGTTCGCCGGTGCCAAGGAGCAGGCCATCCGCGACAAGTTCGAGATGTCGGCGACGCGCTACTACCAACTGCTCAACGCCCTGATCGACCGGCCCGAGGCGCTCGCTTTCGATCCGCTGCTGGTCAAGCGGCTCCGTCGGCTGCGGGCGACCCGGCAGCGCAACCGCTCGGCCCGCCGGCTGGGTATCGACCTCGGCGTCGACAACTAACGCGCCCGGCACGTCCCGCCCGGGATCCCCGCAGGACCGCAGGTGCAGTTGCACGACGATCAGCTGCCGATCGACGAGGCGCTGGTCCGCTCCCTGATCGACACCCAGTTCCCGCACTACTCGGGACTCCCGCTCCGGCAACTCGATCTCTCCGGATCGACCAACACGCTCTTCCGGCTGGGCGACGATCTGGTCGTACGCCTTCCGCTGCAGCCGGGGGCCGGTGCGGCGATCGCCTCCGAACGACACTGGTCCGACACCTTTCGCACCCGATTGCCGGTCGCATTGCCCGAAACCGTCGCGATCGGCAGTCCGGGGTCCGGCTATCCGGAGACGTGGGCGATCCTGCGCTGGCTGCCCGGTGATCGACCGGGAGCGTACGAATCCGGAGACCCGCCCGATCCGGTGCGGAGCCGGCTGGCGGCAGATCTCGCCGCCGTGATCACGGCGCTGCGCGACACCCCACTGACCGAGCAGGCCGTCCACGATCCTCGGCTGCGGGGGTACCGCGGCCGGTCGCTGGCCGAATTCGATCCGTCGGTACGCAGCTATCTGGCCGATTGCCGGGCCAACGAGGAGATCGATCTCGACCTGGATCACGCCCAGCGGGTCTGGGAGCAGTCGCTGGAGTTGCCGGGATCCGGCCATCCGGGACCCCACCCGGTGGCCGCCGATCGTTGGTATCACGGTGATCTGGTCGCGGAGAATCTCCTGGTCGGTGACGGCCGGCTGTCTGCGGTCGTCGACTTCGCCGTCTCGGTGGGGGACCCGACCGTCGACCTGCACGGGGCCTGGGAGTTGTTCGACCCGCCGGCTCGTGAGGTCTTCCGACAACGGCTGCAGGTCGACGACGCCGCCTGGCTGCGCGGCCGGGCGTGGGCGCTGGGGATCGCACTCGGCACCTTCAGCTACTACTGGCACAGTCTTCCGGCCCGCCGGCGCGACCGGCTGGCGATGATCCGCAACGTCCTCGACAACGCCTCCTGACGGGCGCGGCTGCCCAGGATATGGGCATCATGCCCGAAATGTGAGACGGGGATTAGGTGTGGAGTGGGTCCGCGACCGTAGTCTTGACCCAGCTCATCAAGAGGGGGCGAGGGACCGGCCCGCTGACCCCCCGGCAACCGGCTGTTCAGATCAAGCAATGTTCTGAACAGACAAGGTGCCAACTCCGACCCGGACGAAAGTCGTCCGAGACAGATGATGAAGGATGGTCCCGCTGTGACGACGGCGCTTGAAACCGAACTTCCCGCAGGGTGTCGCCCCGGTGCGTTCGGGAATGCAACCCACCTGGTCTGCCGCGCATGTGGCGCGACGAGCCCGCTCGGCCCGTTCTACGCGTGCGTCGAATGCTTCGGCCCGCTCGAGGTCGGTTACGAATATCCGCGGATCACCCGCGAAGAGATCGAGCGCGGACCGAAGAGCATCTGGCGCTACCAGCCGCTGCTGCCGGTGCCGGCCGACATCGCGAGCTTCCGGTCCACCGACCCCGGTTTCACCCGGCTGGTCGACGCGCGCAACCTCGCCGATGACCTCGGTCTGCGGCAGCTGTGGGTCAAGGACGACTCCGGCAACCCGACGCACTCCTTCAAGGACCGGGTCGTCGCCGTGGCCCTGTCGGCCGCCCGCGAGCTCGGCCTGCAGGTGCTGGCCTGCCCGTCGACCGGCAACCTGGCCAACGCCGTGGCAGCAGCAGCGGCCCGCGCCGGCATCCGCTCGGTCGTGCTGGTGCCCTCCAATCTCGAACAGCAGAAGATCATCGCCTCGGCGATCTACGACACCACCCTGATCGCCATCGAGGGCAACTACGACGACGTCAACAAGCTCGCCAGCGAGATCGCCGGCGAGGAGGAGGGCTGGGCGTTCGTCAACGTCAATGTCCGTCCGTACTACTCCGAAGGCTCCAAGACCCTCGGCTTCGAGATCGCCGAACAGCTCGGCTGGCGGCTGCCCGACCAGGTCGTGATCCCGGTCGCGTCCGGCTCCCAGTTGACCAAGATCGACAAGGGATTCCGGGAGTTGATCAAGCTCGGGCTGGTCGACGACAAGCCGTACAAGATCTTCGGCGCCCAGGCCACCGGTTGCTCGCCGGTCGCCCAGGCCTACCGCGAAGGCTACGACGTGGTGCGGCCGGTCAAGCCGGACACGATCGCCAAGTCGCTGGCGATCGGCAACCCGGCCGACGGCCCGTACGTCCTGGACACGGTTCGCCGGACCGGCGGCAAGATCGCCGACGTCGACGACGAGACCGTGGTGACCAACATCCTGCGGCTGGCGCGTACCGAGGGGATCTTCGGCGAGACCGCCGGCGGTGTCACCGTCGGCGTCACCGCCAAGCTGATCGCCGACGGTGATCTCGACCCTGCGGCCGAGACCGTGATCATCAACTCTGGCGACGGTTTGAAGACGCTCGACGCCGTCTCGGGCAAGGTGGGACCGAAGACGACGATCAAGCCGCGCTATGACGCGTTCGAGGAATTCTGGAAGGCCAACAGCTGATCATGAGTGCATCCGTACGCATCCCGACCATCCTGCGCACCTACACCGGTGGCGAGAAGGAGGTCAAAGCCGACGGCGGCACCATCGCCGAGCTGATCGACTCACTGGAGCAGGATCATCCGGGGCTGAAGGCCAGGGTGCTCGACGACACCGGTGCCCTGCGGCGGTTCGTCAACGTCTATGTCGGTGACGATGACGTGCGCTTCATCGGCGGCCTGGAGGCCGAGGTCCCCGACGGCGCCCAGGTCTCCATCATCCCGGCTGTCGCCGGCGGCAGTAGCCCGAATCCGGACCAGCGGATCTGATCAGGCGACAAGACTCGACACCGCGCCGGCCACCAGCAGCAGGGCGCCGACGCCGCCGACCACCCAGGTCCAGATGCCGAACGGGATGAAGAACAGGGTCGACTGGGTCCGGCGGAAGAGCGGCTGGCCGGTCTGTGGGTTGACTGCCTGGACGGGTCGTGCCGGGACCGGTCGGCCCCACTGGTCGACGGTCGGGGGAGCCATCACGAGCACCGGGATGGGCTTGTCCATCTTGGGCAGGACGTAGTGGTCGAAGGCCCAGATGCCGGCGCCGGCGAGCAGCAGGCCGACACCGAAGAACACCGGCTGCAGGCCGCCCACGGACGCGAACACCGCACTCAGCAGGCCCCCGAATCCCATACCGGCCAAGGCGATGAGGACGACGAGGAATCCCCAGCGGCTCCAGATGATCACCGCAGAAATGTAGCGACCCAGAGGTTCAACCCGGCACGGCTAACCGCCCCAGGATGACAGGCCGGGACCGGTCGGCAGCGGGTAGCAGCCGTCGACCAGTTGCACCGAGCCGTCGGCCGGCAGCAGCCCGCTCTCCATGAAGATCGTGTTCGGCAGTGCCGCCAGTACGTGGATATGGGCGCCCCCGCCGTGCGAGGCGTACGGGATCCCGAATCCTGCGGCCATCAGGCCGACCTCGTAACAGTCGGTGATCCCGCCGGCCCGGCGCAGGTCCGGCTGCACGACGCCGACGCCGTTTCCGGCGATCAGGTCGCGGAAAGCCTGCTGTCCGTAGCGGTTCTCGCCGGCGGCGATCGGGATGTCCAGGTGTTCCGCGAGTCTGACGTGCGCATCGGTGTCCGAGGCGGCGACCGGCTCCTCGAACCAGTAGCAGCCGAGATCCTGGTACGCCTTCCCGCGCCGCAGGGCCTCGGCATAGCTGAAGGCCTGGTTGGCATCGACCATCAGCGCAGCGTCCGGGCCGATGACGTTGCGGACGGCGGCGATCCGGGCGAGGTCGGTGCTCAGTGGCCCGCCGCCGACCTTCATCTTGACGCCCAGGAAGCCCTGTTCCATAGCGGCCGCCGCTACCCGTTCCAGGCCGGGTACGTCGAGCTCGAGCCAGCCGACCATCGCGTACGTGGCGATGTGGGTCCGCTGAGCACCCAGCAGTTGCCAGACCGGGACACTCAGCGCTCGACCCTGCAGGTCCCAGAGCGCCTGGTCGATCGCGGAGATCCCATACGACGACAGTCCGGCGGTGCCCTGGTAGTCGGTGAGCCGGCGGAGCTTTTCGCGGATCAGCCGGATGAAGGCCGGGTCCTCCCCGATGATCACGGGTGCCAGCTGCTCGTCGATGATCTTCGCCAGCACGGCCGGGGAGGACGGCATCCGGCCGAAGTAGGTGCGGCTGCTGCCGCTGACTCCCTCGTCGGTGTGGATCGTCACGGTGGTGAGTCCGTCGTAGTCCAGCAGCTGCAGGGCGTCCCGGACCGGATGCTTCTTGGGTGTCGCGCTGCTGCTGACCTCGATCGTGGTGATCTTCACGACGTGCTCCTCTGCTGGTCGGTGAGGTTGCGTCCCGGTCGATCCGTCAGCCGGATGGTCTCTTTCAGCCGGATGATCACGGCCGGAACCCAATTGTCGCGTGCCGAAACAATGCGGCGGCCGGCGGGTGTCCGGTCTGCCGACTACCGGTCCAGTACGGTCAGGGCCATGACAGTTGCTCTCGAGCGTGGGGCCGAACTCGACCGGTCCGATCCACTCCGTGATCACGCCGACCGATTCGTCCCGACCGACGGTTCCGTGCGGGCATATCTGGATGGCAACTCGCTCGGCCGGCCGGCAGTCGATCTTGCCCAGGTGATGGCCGATTTCATCAACCACAGTTGGGGCAGCCGGCTGATCCGCGGTTGGGACGAGGAGTGGATGGACTGGCCGCTGGCCGTCGGTGACGCGCTGGCCGCGGCGGCGCTCGGCGCCGCCGCGGGGCAGACGATCATCGCCGACTCGACCTCGGTGTTGATCTACAAACTCGCTCGGGCGGCACTGAGCCTGCGGTCACCCGAACGGGACGAGATCGTCGTGGACGTGGACAATTTCCCGACCGACCGCTATCTGATCTCCGGGATCGCCGACGAGCTCGGCCTGCGGCTGCGCTGGATCCGGACCGATGCGGATTTGGGTATCACTCCCGACCTGGTGGCCCGGACGGTGGGGGAGCGTACGGCGCTCTTCCTGGCCAGCCACATCTCCTACCGGTCCGGCTATATCGCCGATGCCGCCGAGATCACCCGGATCGTGCATGCAGCGGGGGCGCCGGTGCTGTGGGATCTGTGCCATTCCGTCGGCGCGATCCCGATCGCACTGGACAACTGGCAGGTCGACTTCGCCGTCGGCTGCGGCTACAAGTTTCTCAATGGCGGGCCGGGCGCGCCGGCCTTCGGCTACGTCGGGGCCCGGCACCAGGACCAGGCCCGGCAACCGCTACAGGGTTGGATGGGGCACGCCCGGCCGTTCGAGATGGGGCCGGGCTACCAACCGCACCCAGGCATCCGCAGCTTTCTCACCGGTACGCCGCCGATCCTGGCCATGGTGCCGCTGCGGCACGCCATCGGTATGATCACCGAGGTCGGGCTGGATGCCATCCGGGCGAAATCGCTGGCGCTGACAGATTTCGCGATCGAGTTGATCGACGAGCGGCTGGTGCCGCTCGGCGTACGGCTGGCCTCGCCTCGTGATCATGAGCACCGCGGCGGCCACGTGACGATCGTCGGGGACGGTTTCGCCGAGGTCAAGGACGAGCTGTGGAAGCGCGGCGTGCTGCCCGACTTCCGCCGGCCGGACGGCATCCGGCTCGGCCTGTCGCCGCTGTCGACCCGGTTCGCCGAGGTGGCGCTCGCGGTCGAGGAGATCGCCGACATCCTCGGCTAGCGGCCAGGATCAGATCGTGATCGGCGTGCCCTGGTCGACGCTGGTGTGCACCGCCTCGATCGCGCGGGTGATCAACTCGCCGTGCCGGCCGTCGGGCAGCTCGAGATCGACACCGTTCAACCGGTCGATGAAGGAGTTGATCATGTCGATCGGGACACCGGTCAGCGGCGGCCCATCGACGACTCCGAACTGCGGACGGCTGATGCCGGTGCTGTCGTATCTGGTCACACCGGAGTCGGCGATGTCGAAGTAGTAGCTGGACGCTTCGGTGTGCAGTTCGTAACGGAAGTCGAAGACCGACGGGTGGCTCTCGGTGAGGATCCACTGGGAGTTGAGCACCAGCAGCGATCCGTCCGACATCGCGAACGATGCCGTGATCGCGTCCCAGGTCTGTACGCCGCGGGCATCGAGGTAGCCGCGACGGCCGCGGGCGTACACCTCGGTCGGGGACGCACCGGACAACCAACAGGCAAGATCGAGGGTGTGCGGCATCAGGAACCAACCGGGGGTGGAGCGGCCCGCCCAGCCCAGCATCGAGGTCGGTACGAACCGGGTGTCGTTGAGGTTGATCACCTGGTTCACCACGGGCGAACCGGCAGCGGCGAGCTGGTCGCGTACCGCGCTGAACCGCGGGTTCCAGCGATTCTCGAAGCCGATCATGATCATCGTGCCGGCTGCCTCGGCAGCGGCGACGATCGCCCTGGCCTCGTCGACCGCGGTCGCCAACGGCTTCTCGATCATCAGATCCAGGCCGTGCTCGATGCCCAGCAGTGCCACGTCGCGGTGGGCGAAGTCGGGAGTCGCGATCACCAGTGCGGTGAGCTCGGGCACGCTCGTGATCATGGAGCCCAGGTCGGCGAAGGTGTCGACCGACAACTCGGCTGCCAGCCGCGTCCGGCGGCCATCGTCGGATTCGCAGATCCCTGCCAGCCGGGCGTCCGGATGCTGGCGCACCGCTGCGGCGAACATCGATCCCCGGATTCCGCCACCGACAATGCCGATCACCGGCTGCACCGAACGTGCCATCGCATCCCCCTGAACATCATCTGGCCGAATATCGTCGGGCTGGGCCCTGCCGGGCTGCGCCTCACCGAGCCCGCACGGTGACGGGTCTGCGCACATCGTGCCGTAGACCGGTGGAGCCCGAGCAACGCGGGGCCTGTGGACAGTTTGCGGACGGCGTCGGTGCGGACAGGCATGATGGCCGCATGGCCACCACGACCAGCCGACAGAGCACCGAGACCGCCGAGATCCTGGACCGCACGATCAAGTCGGTCGCCGGTCCTGAAGCGGCACCGCGGGAGGACCAGCTGAGCGCCGTCAGTGCGCTGGTTGACGAGCGCCGCCGGGTGCTGGTGGTGCAAGCGACCGGCTGGGGTAAGTCCGCGGTCTACTGGGGTGCGACCGCTGCCCTGCGCGCAGCTGGGGCGGGCCCGACGCTCGTGGTCTCGCCGCTGCTGGCGCTGATGCGCGACCAGATCGCGGCCGCCGGCCGGGCCGGGTTGCAGGCGGCCACCATCAACTCGACCAACGTCGACGACTGGGATGCGATCTTCGCCGATCTGGACATCGACCGGCTGGACGTGTTGCTGGTCTCGCCCGAGCGGCTGTCGAATCCGCGCTTCGCCGGCCGGCTGCCGCAACTGCTGTCCCGCTGCGGACTGCTGGTGATCGACGAGGCGCACTGTGTCTCCGACTGGGGTTTCGACTTCCGTCCTGACTACCAGCGTCTGACCCGGACGCTGCTGTCGCTCGCGCCGGGGACACCGGTGCTGGCAACCACCGCAACCGCCAACCGGCGGGTGACCGCCGACGTCGCGGCCCAGCTTGGCGAGGACACCGTCACCTTCCGCGGTTCGCTGGCCAGATCCTCGCTGCGGCTGGCGGTGGTTCCCGAGCTGGCGCCGTTGGAGCGCTACGCCTGGGTCTCGGAGGCGCTCGATTCGTTGCCTGGCTCGGGAATCGTCTATGTGCTCACGGTCGCCGAGGCGGAGCGGGTCGCGGGGTTCCTCAGCGAGCAGGGCCACACTGTGGCCGCCTATACCGGGCAGACCGACAACCGCACCGAGCTCGAAGATCAGCTCCGGGACAACCGGGTGAAGGCACTGGTCGCCACGTCGGCGCTCGGGATGGGGTACGACAAACCTGATCTTGCCTTCTGCATCCATCTCGGCTCGCCCGCCTCCCCGGTCGCCTACTACCAGCAGGTCGGCCGTGCCGGCCGGGCGCTGGACGATGCGGTCGCCGTGCTGGTGCCGTCGGTGGCCGACGAACGGATCTGGGACTACTTCGCCACTGCGGGCATCCCCGATCCCGAGCAGGTCGAGCGGGTGCTGGCGGTGCTCGCCGACGAGCCGCAGTCGGAGAGCGCGATCAGTACGGCGACCGGGATCCGTCCGGGGCGGCTGTCGACGCTGCTGAAGATCCTGGCCGTGGACGACGCCGTGCAGCGGGCGCCGGGCGGCTGGCTGGCCAGCGGCAACGGGTGGACCTACGACGACCGCAAGTGGTCCGAACTGCGGCGGGTCCGGGCGACCGAGGCCGATCTGATGCGGCACTACGCCCACGGCGACGGCTGCCTGATGCAGTTCCTGCAGCAGGCCCTCGACGATCCCGATCCCACCCCGTGCGGCCGCTGCTCGGTCTGCACCGGACGACTGCCGGCGCCCGGACCGAGGCCGGATCCTGCCACCGTCCGGGCCGCACAGCAGTTCTTTCGCGGGCTCGACGTCGCGGTGGAGCCACGCAAGCTCTGGCCCTCCCGCATCGACGGAGTCAAGGGCAAGATCAATTTCCTGGCCGAGGGCAGGGCGATCGCGTACGCCGACGATCCGGCCTGGCAGCAGACCCTGGCCGCGCTCTGGCGCTCCGACTCCGCGGCACCGCAGGAGATTCTCGACGCCGCCGTCGAGGTGCTGAAGCGCTGGTCCCGCAGCTGGCGGCGCCCGACGGCCGTCGTGCCGGTGCCGTCGCGGCGGTTCCCGATCTTGATCAACTCCGTGGCCGCCCATCTCGGCGAGGTCGGCCGGCTGCCGGTGGTCGACGGGTTGACGATCATCGGACGGCGGCCGACCGACGATGCTGCCTCGGGCGTTCGGGTGCGTGAGCTGCTGGATGGACTCGCGGTCCGGGACGGGGTCCGCTTCGACGGCCCGGTGCTGCTCGTCGACGACACCATCCGGACCCGGTGGACGATGACCGTCGCCGGAAAGTTGATCACCGACGCCGGTGCGAGCGAGGCGTTGCCGTTCGCCATCCACCAGCTGCCCTGATCACAGCTGTCGGGATCACGCGCAGTTCAGTCCCGGGGCGGCACGCTGACGATCGCCTTGCCCGGATTGAGAATCCCGTACGGATCCAGTGCGGCCTTGACATCGGCCTGCATTCGTTGCACCACGGGATCCAGCTCGGCCGCCAGGCCGTCCAGCTTCAACAGTCCGACACCGTGCTCGCCGGTCACCGTCCCGCCCAGCTCCAGGCAGCCGGCGATGATGTCGGCAAAGGCTGCCTGGGCCCGCTGCCGGGCCGCCTCGTCGCCGATCGGCGTGATCAGCAACGGATGCAGATTCCCGTCGCCGACGTGGGCGATGTTGGCGATGGTCGTCTCGTGTTCGGCGGCGATCGCCTCGATCCGGGCCAGCATCGCAGGAACTTGACGAAGCGGCAGGCAGATGTCCTCGGTCAGCACCGGCCCGAGGCGTTCCAGCGCCGGATAGGACAACCGGCGGGCGGCGAACAGGGCATCACCCTCGGCCGGATCGTCGGTCTGCGCGCTCCAGGTCGCGCCACCGGCCTCGAATGCGGCAACCATCGCACTCGCCTCCTGGGCGCCCGCCTGCCCGGGAGCATCGGTACGCCCGAGCAGGATCACGTTGGCATCGGCCGACAGACCCATGTTCTTCCAGGCGTCGACGGCTTCCAGACACTTCCGGTCGACCAGTTCCAGCGCCGACGGCACCACACCGGACTCGGCCAGTCGGGTCACGGCCAACCCGGCGTCGGTGATCGAATCGAAGTAGCCGACCACCGTGTGCTCGACCGGCCGGGCCCGCCGGAGTCGTACGGTGATCTCGGTCACGATGCCCAATGTGCCCTCGGAGCCGACCAGCAGCGAGGTCAGGTCGTAACCGGCGACTCCCTTGGCCGTCTGCGTGCCGATCCGGACGATCTCGCCCCGACCGGTCACCACTTCCAGGGCCAGCACGTAGTCCCGGGTGACGCCGTACTTCACACAACACACGCCGCCGGCGTTGGTGGCGACGTTGCCGCCGATCGACGACCAGGGGGAGCTTGCCGGATCCGGCGGATACCAGAGCCCCTGTTCGGCCACCGCGGCCCGCAGGTCGTCGTTGATCACACCGGGGCCGACGACCGCCAGCCGCTCGGTCGGATCGATGATCTTGATCTCGTTCATCCGGGACAGGTCGATGACGATCGAGCCGGCGACCGCGTTCGCACCGCCCGACAGCCCGGTGCCGGATCCGCGGGGCACCACCGGTACGCCGTGCCTGATCGCTGCCCGGACCACCGCCTGCACATCCGCGGCCGAGCCGGCCCGGACGACGACGGCCGGCAGCACCCATGGCGCCCACTCGGCGTCGTCGTGGGCCAGCGACTCCATCACGTCAGGATCGGTGACGAGCTGATCCGGGCGGAACAGCGAAGCAAGATCATCCAGCAGTGACGGCAGGGCGGCAGAACTCACCCGCCCAACCTAACCGGAGCCGGCGACCGGGCTGCAAGACTTTGGGTATGAACGCGGCCATGACCGAGAACAGGCCGGTGGACAGCTGGTTGACCGACATGGACGGCGTCATGGTCCACGAGCAGAGCGCGCTGCCTGGGGCGGCCGACTTCATCGCCGCGCTGCAACGCGCCGGGCGACGGTTCCTGGTGCTCACGAACAACTCGATCTACACCCCGCGCGATCTCCGGGCCCGGCTGCTGTTCAGTGGCATCGACTTGCCGGAGGAGTCGATCTGGACCTCGGCGCTGGCGACTGCCCAGTTCCTGTCGGAGCAGAGTCCGCACGGTTCGGCGTACGTGATCGGTGAGGCCGGCCTGACCTCGGCCCTGCACGATGCCGGCTTCGTGCTCACCGAGTCCGATCCGGACTACGTCGTGTTGGGCGAGACACGGACCTATTCCTTCGAGGCGATCACCCGGGCGATCCGGCTTTTGGAGCGCGGCGCCAAGTTCATCGCCACCAATCCCGATGCCACCGGCCCGTCGGCCGAGGGATCGCTGCCGGCCACCGGTTCGGTGGCGGCGTTGATCACCCGTGCTACCGGGCGGGAGCCCTACTACGTCGGCAAGCCCAATCCGTTGATGATGCGTTCGGCGCTCAATCGCCTGGAGGCGCACTCGGAGACCACGATCATGGTCGGCGACCGGATGGACACCGACGTGATCGCCGGGATCGAGGCCGGGATGCGGACCATCCTGGTGCTCACCGGTTCCACCACCCGCGACCGGGTCGGTTCCTTCCCGTATCGGCCGACCATGATCAAGGACTCGATCGCCGACGTCGTCGGGCTGGTGCAGGAGTTCGCCGCGGGCGACGGGGGAGCCGAGAGCTGACGAACGCTCAGCCGTCGTCGCTCTTCCTGCGCCGGCGATAGGCCCGCATCGACACCATCGACGCGCAGTTGGGGCCGTGGTAGACCGCCGACCCGTTCCGGGACCGGTCGAAGAACCCGGCGTGACAGATGTCGTTGCGGCACGCCTTGACCCGCTCCCAGACGCCTGCCCGATCCAGATCCGCAACGCCGGCCAGGACAGCACCCAGTGCAGCCCACATGCCCGTGCCCGGCGCTCGCAGCGACACACCGGTCGCAGTGATCAGCAAGGTCACCGGGACCTGGTCAGCCGTACGGGCCAGTCGGGTCTCGGCGGCCTGCACCCGGTCCCGAGTAGCCGCATCGTCACCCGAATGCGCCAGCATCAGCAGCTGCAGACAGTCCCGGACCTCGCGGACCACGGCCGCGTCCGCGTCTGTCACGTCGGCATCCGGGTATCCGGCGCCGTCGAGCCAGCCGCGCAGGCCGCCGGCGTCTGCCAGCTCGTCGTCGCGGTCACCGGCAGCCGTGTTGACCAAGCTCAGCACCAGGCCTGCCTGCTCCGGCTGCGTCAACGGGCTGACTGAAGCTCCTGCTGGCATCCGATCCTCGATCCCTGATGGTCCTTTTCGGCTCAGGATACCCAATCCGATCAGTTGGTCGAGAAATCAGCACGACTCCAACGTTTTTGGATCTGAGGGCTTGATAGTTATGGTCGAAACTAATACGCTCGCAACTATGCAATTGTCGAACGCCGAGTCATCGACTGTCCTGGACGATCCCGGACTGGACAACCCGGTGTTAGGATCCCTGGCCGGTCGGCATCGTGGACTGGCGATCGGCGATGCACGGGCCGTCCGCTATCCCGGCGAGGTCTCCCCGTTCATGGCGATCGCCGACGATGCCGATGCTGAGGACTGGGTGGCGTTGGCCCGGTTGGCGGCGCCCGGGCCGGTGATGATCCTGGACACGACGACAGCGGTACCGCCGTCGTGGCGGCTGGTGCACCGCTTCGACGGGTTGCAGATGGTCGGCCCAGTCGGCGATGCCCTGCACGATGCATCGATCCTGGCCCGGACGGCGGGCGACCTCCAGCTCGTACGACTCGGATCGGGCGACGTGCCCGCAATGCTCGACCTGGCCGGTCGCACCAAACCTGGCCCGTTTTTGCCCCGCACGGTCGAACTCGGCGTCTACTTCGGCGTCCGCGACGGCGACCGCTTGGTCGCGATGGCGGGCGAGCGGCTGCAGCCGCCGGGTTGGAGCGAGATCAGCGGTGTCTGCAGCGATCCGGACTATCGCGGCCGCGGGCTGGCCCGGCTGCTGGTCGAAACGGTCGCCGACGAGATCCGGGCTCGCGGGGCCAGGCCGTTCCTGCACGTCGTCGAGGGCAACGACACCGCGATCCGGCTCTACCGGTCCATGGGTTTCACGACCCGACGAGGTCTGACGATCAGCTCCTACCAACCCGAAAGCAGGTAATCGTGTCCCACCCGTTGTCCAACTCGTCCTCCATCACAGCCTTCGCCGTCACCGTCGACGCAGCCGACGCTCGTCGAGTCGCGACATTCTGGGGCGCCGCCCTCGGCCGCCCGGTTGCTGCCGGCGCCGACGAGGACAGCGCCTCGGTCGAGGAGGATCCGCAGCTTCCCGGCCCGCGACTGGGATTCCGCAAGGTCCCTGAGCCCAAGGCGGTGAAGAACCGCCTGCACTTCGATCTGGTGACCCAGGAGTTCGACCCCGAGGTGCAGCGCCTCGTCGGTCTGGGCGCCACCAAGCTGCGGGAGAGCAACGGCGGCCTGCGTTACGCGACGCTGGCCGATCCGGAGGGCAACGAATTCGACCTGGTCGCGGTCTGAGCAGGGTAGCGGGCCCTGAGCTGGTCGGCGACCATGATCAATGAGTCGATCAGCTCCGGCGGCTCGAGGACCTCGATCATGTCGCCGAACCCGGCCAACATGCCTGTCGTTCCGCGGATGCCGGTGACCGGTGCCTCGATGATCATGGCGTCGCCTTCTGTGGTGATCACTGGCGGACCGGCCAGCTGCACGGCGAGGTTGCGCCTGACCAGGTCCAACCACTGCCGCGGCACCCGGATCTTGATCATGATCGCGGCCGCAGCGTGGGCGTACTCCGTGCGCAGCTGTTCCCACAGCGCAGCCAGATCAAGATCATCGGGCCGTACGGCAGGCTGGGCGAGGATCCGGGCGGAGATCATCCGCGAGACCCGGTAGGTCCTCGGCCGACCGCGATGGGCGGCGATCAGGTACCAGGCTCCGGCGGCCTGCAGCAGGCCGTACGGATCGACCGTACGGACGCCCGGTCGCCGTCCCGGCCGCGGCAGGTAGTCGAATCGGAGTCGACGGTCGTCGAACACCGCCTGCTGCACCGTTTCCCAGCAGGGCAGCGATTCCGGACCCGTCGTCCAGCCTGCTGCGGCGATCACGATCCTGCTGCTGGTCCGGTCGACCCGCTGCTGGTGCTCGGGTGGCAACTCCATGCCGAGCTTGGTCAACGCCGATGCCAGCGGCGCAGCCAGTCCGAGCCGGTCGAGTACGGGCTGTCCGCCGGCCAGGAACAAGGCCCGGGCCTCGTCGGCGCTGAGACCGCCGACATCGGGCCGGTACTCGGGCAGCAGAGCGAAGCCGCCGTTGCGCCCACGCTCGGCGTAGATACCGAAGCCGGCCGTCGACAGCGCCTCGACGTCCCGCAGCACCGTCCGCCGGTCGACCTCCAGGCGCCGCGCCAGCTCGGTCGCCGACAGCTTGCCGTGCCGGCGCAGCAGCGCCACCAGGGTCAGCAGCCGGTCCGCACGCATGGGATCCAATTTCTCACAAATACACGACACCGGATGTCACTCTTCGGGCTTCACCATCGATCTGTCGGCCGCAGCGAGCGGCCCGGACTCTCGAGGAGCAGACGATGAACGCGACACCCGCCACCGAAAGGCCCGTAAGCGCCCTGCCCGATCTGCGCCCGCAGCTGGCGCGCGCCCAGCAGTGGGTGGAGACCCTGATCGCCGGTGTCACACCGGACCAGTTCGACGATCCGACGCCGTGCGAGGAATTCGACGTACGGACCCTGATCGGCCACCTCTACACCGGTGCCCGACGGGTCGAGGCGATGGGCAAGGGCCGTGATGCGCGCACGGTCGAATTCATCACCGACCTGCCCGACGGCGACCTCGCGGCCGGCTACCGGAGCCATACCGCGGCCAGTCGGCTGGCCTGGGCCGGCAAGGATCTGGGCGAGCCGGTCACCGCGCCGTGGGGCACCGTCCCCGGCGCCCTCGCCGTCGGCGGCTACCTCCAGGAAGCACTGACCCACGGCTGGGACCTGGCCGTGGCGACCGGTCAGCCGGCCGAGGCGGACGCCGACCTGGCCGCTGCCGCCCTGGCCGTCGCGCACCGAGCGCTGCCGGCCCAGCCGCGAGGTGGACCTGTCCCCTTCGGTCCGGTCGTCGAGGCCCGCCAGGACGCGAGTCCGACCGAGCGACTGGTCAACTGGACCGGCCGGTCGGCGGCCGACTGGATGAAGCGGGTTGGATGAAGCGGGTTGGATGAGCCCGGTTGGATCGCGGCAAGGGACCGGCCGCCGGTTCAGTCGGCGGTGCGGATCTGCCGCGGTATCACCAGGATCGCCAGCACCATGATCACCGCGACCGCCAGGGCGCCGATGAAGACCTGATGGACGGCATGCGACAGCAGTACCGGCGAGATGGCCAGCGAGCCGTCGGCATTGGTGTCGTTGATGGATCCGTGGCCACCGAGCGAGGCGTTGGCGACGGCACCGAAGACAGCGGTACCTACCGCGCTGCCCATTGAGCGGGCGAACATGTTGGTTCCGGTGACGACGCCGCGCTGTTGCCAGGTCACCACCGACTGCGCGGCGACCAGTGTCGGGCTGGCGATCAGTCCCAGTCCGAGACCGATGACGACGCAGCTGACCGCGACCTGGATCGGGCTGGAACCGGATCCGAGCAACAGCAGTGACGCAGCGCCGACGAGGGCGAAAGCGCCGCCGATCAGCCCGGTGTTGCGGAAACCGATCCGCAGATAGATCCTGCCGGCCTGGCTGGCGGCGACCGGCCAGCCGAGGGTCAGCGCGGCCAGCGCGAAACCGGCCACCAGGGCACCGGTTCCGAGCACCTCCTGGACGAACATCGGCACGTACGAGCTCAGCCCCAGGGTGAGTACGCCGACCGCCATCGAGGCGATGTAGACACCGGCGAAGATCCGCCGGGTGAAGGCCCAGCCGGGCAGCACCGGTTCCGCCGCGTGTCGCTCGATCACGACGAAGATCGCCAGCAGCAGGAAGCCGATCGCGAAGATCGCGATACCGGGCAGCGAGACCCAGTGCCACAGGACTCCACCCTCGAGCAGCCCGAGGATGATCAAGGACGCGCCGAAGGTCAGCGTGATCGCACCGGAGAAGTCGATCTTGTGCCGGGTGATCGTGACGTCCTCCTTGAACCGCCGCACCAACATCACCGCCGCGATGATGCCGAGCGGGATGTTGATCACGAAGATCGCCCGCCAGTTAACGAAATCGGTGAAGACGCCACCCAGAGCCGGCCCGACGACCGAGGCCACACCCCAGACGCTGGCCACGTAGCCCTGCACCTTGGCGCGTTCGGCGACGGTGTAGATGTCACCGATGATCGTCATGCCCATCGGCCCGATCGCGCCGGCGCCGAGACCCTGGACGGCCCGGAAGATGATCAAGGAACTCATCGACCAGGCGAAGGTGCAGAAGATCGATCCGAGGACGAAGAGTCCGACACCGACGAGCATGATCGGCTTGCGCCCGATCTGGTCGGAGAGCTTGCCGTAGATCGGCACCGACACCGCCTGGGCCAGCACGTAGATGCTGAACAGCCAGGGGAACTGCGAGAAGCCGCCGAGCGAGCGGACGACCGACGGCACTGCCGTGGCCAGGATCGTCGAGTCCAGTGCGATCAGCGCCGTACTGAGCATCACCGCTCCGAGGATCGGCCCACGTTCGGAGCGCAGGCCCACTCCGGTGGCTACGGTCGGCTGGCTCATCGGTCCCCTTCACGAAACGGCTTCACAGAACGGCGGAACCTGCGATCGCGCACCGGACGGGTCCGCGATCGCAGGCAGGAGAAGAGCGGGTGCGGCACGGGCCGCACCCGATGATCACGTCACGCTTCCTCCAACACCTCGCCGGAGTGCTGTGCCGCGATCAGTTCGGCAGCCCGCACCGATCGTACGGCTGCGATCCGCTCGCCGACCAACGTGACCACCGTGACCAACACGGCGACGCCGATGAAGATGGTCGAGGTGTGGAAGGCGTGATGCATGCCGGTCATCAAGGCTCCTACCGATGCGACGCTCCCGCTGCCGATCCCGGAGGCTGCGACCAGGACCGCGAGGCCCAGCGCCGCGCCACCGGCCTGTTGTGCGGTCTGCAACATCCCGGATGCCGCACCTGCGTCCTGGGGGCGGACGCCGGCCAGGATCCGGATGTTCATGGGCAGGAAGACCATCGCTGCGCCGATGCCCAGGAACAACATCGGCCAGAACACTCCGGCCAGGAAGCTGTCGGATGCGGTCACCTGACTGAGCCAGATATGGGCGGCCAGCAGCAACGCCAGTCCGACGAGGGCGACGCGCAACGGGTGGAACCGCCCGATCAGCCGCGGCACGATCCGTGACATCACGAAGATGCCCAGCGACAGCGGCAGGAACGCCAGCCCCGAGGTGAAGGCGTCGTAGCCGTGGGCGCTCTGCAGGTACTGCACCAGGAAGAAGAAGCCGCCCATCTGCCCGCCGACCACCAGCATGAAGGTCAACAGGGCGCCGACCCGACCGGGGGAGCGGAGCAGGCGGAGTGCGAACAGCGGGTGGGCCATCCTGCGCTCGATGATCACGAAGGCGGCCATCGCCACCACACCCAACCCGATCGCGGCGATGGTCCGGGTCGACCAGCCGTACTCGGGGATCCAGACGAAACCGGCGACCAGTGAGGTCATGCCGACAACCGCGGCGAGCGCGCCGCCGAAGTCGAACGGCTCGTGGCGACGATCGGTCTCCGGCAGCAGCCGTCGGCCGAGGATGATCGCAGCGATGCCGATCGGAACGTTGATGTAGAGGGACCAGCGCCAGGAGACGCTGGTGGTCAGCAGGCCGCCGACGATCAGTCCGATCGAGGCGCCGCCGGAGCTGACGGCCGCGAACAGACCGAGTGCGCGGTTGCGGGCGGTGCCCTCCGGGTTGGACCGGGTGATCAGCGACAGGGCGGCCGGTGCGGCGAGCGCGGCACCGATGCCCTGGGTGGCCCGCGCTGCGATCAGCCAGGCCGAGTCCTGCGCCGCGCCGCCGAGTGCGGAACTGAGCACGAAGACGGCCAGGCCGAGCAGGAACGTACGACGATAGCCGAGAACGTCGCCGAGCCGGCCGCCGAGCAGCAGCAGGCCGCCGAAGGCGAGGGTGTAGGCGTTCAGCACCCAGGACAAGCCGGCGGCGGAGAAGCCGAACTGCTGGTGGATGACCGGCAGCGCGACGTTGATGATGGTGGAGTCGAGCACCAGCATGAGTTGGGCGGTGAGGATGACCGCCAGGGTGAGACCGGCGCGGGTGCGGTTGCTCGCTGCCGGTGTGGTGATGTCGGTGGAAGTACCAACAGACACAGGTAATCCTTCTGACGACGGTTGGTCGGCGACCCCACGCCGTCGGGTACGACGGGTCGGAGGGTCACAGGCCGGATATGGATGGCTGGGACGTCAGCAGTGACGTACGGAACAGGCGTCGGCACTGACGTCAGCGGAGAACTCGGAGTAGAGTTATTCGGAGAGCGGCTCCGATTAGCGCTGCTGAGCGTTCCGATCAGGTGATCGGGATGATGGGGTAACCGGAGACGGTCTCCGTATACAGTAGCGGAGACAGTCTCCGGATAGCAAGGGTTTCAGTCAGCCAATTAGGACGTGTGATGCAGGCCACATCGGGATCGGTCGCATCGGTGCCCCGGAAGATGCGGGCGGATGCGCAGCGGAACTACGACACCATCGTGGCGACCGCGCGCCAGGTCTTCAGTGAGTCCGGTGCCAACGCCTCGCTCGATGAGATCGCCAAGCGCGCCGGCGTCGGACCCGGCACGCTCTACCGGCATTTCCCGACCCGCGGTGATCTGCACCGCGCCGTCCTCCAGGACTGGATGGCCGAGGTCGAGCGCGAGGGGAACAGGATCGCCGCCATCGAGGATCCCGAGGCGTCGCTCGACCAGTGGCTGCGCCGCTACGCCCAGTACAAGAACTTCTTCCGCGGCCTGCACGAGGCCCTGCTCGAGGTGCCGGGAGAGAACGACAATTCGGCCCTGGCCGAGTGCAAGGGCCTGATGACGGGGATCAGCGCACGGATCATCGAGCGCGCCAAGACCTTCGGGTTGGTACGCCAGGACGTCAATCCGATCACCGTCTGCCAGATGGTCAGCGGGATCGCGTTCCTGGTCGACCGTAGCCCGGTGGGCTCGGTCGACGTGGACGCCCAGTTGGACATCATTCGGGCCGGTATCCGCCCTGCAGCCTGACCCTCCGCTTCCGCCGGTCAGAGCCCGCGCCGCTTCCGCGAGGGGTCACAAAATCCTTCATTTGTGCGGTGTGTCGTGGGGCGAGCGACGAGGCGTACGACGACACGCCGCCCATATTGAGGAATAAGTGACCCCTCGGCGGGGTCGGCGCTAGGGCTGGGAGCGCAGCGATTCGACGATCGCGGCGAACTCCTCGACCCGTTCCAGGTGTGGCGAGTGTCCGACGCCGTCCCAGACGTGTTCGGTGACGTCGCCGCCGCGATCGCGATAGCGGTCGAGCACCCGCTTCCGGAAGTCCGCCTGGTGCGCCCGGTTGGGTACGTCGGCTCGTAAGTCGTGACAAGCCGAGTTTGGTGGTTGGCTGCGTTCGGTTCGGGCTGCGTAAGTCGTGACAAGTCGAGTTCGGTGGTCGGTTGCGTGAGGAAGGCACCACGTGGCGCCGAACGAACGCAGTTCGGCCACGGAGTCCGGTTCTCCGGCGCCAGATGGTGCGAAACGCGCACCGAGTCCGGTTCGAACCGGCGTACGGATTTCGACCGCGGTCGGGAAGTGTTCGTCCGTCGTCGAATCGGGACAGCCCCCGAACGTCGTAGCCTGATCGTCATGGCATGGTCTGGATGGGGACAATCCCCGCAGCAACCGCCGGCTCCGGTGAAGAGACGGAGCGGCACACCCCAGCTCGTCATCGGCATCGTGCTGGTCGCGTTGGTCCTCGTCGGCCGGGCCGGGAGCGCCTCGACTCCGCTGCCGAGTGACCCTGCCGAGCTCGCCGGCTACGTCTTCTTCAACCTGGCCATGCTCGCCGGCGGGGTGGTTCTGATCGTGATCGGCGCACGGATCAAGTCCAAGAACAACAAGGCCGATCTGGCCGCCCGACAGCAGGCTCAGCTCGGTTGGCAGGCACAGCCCGGGCCGTACGGTCAGCCGGGCCACTACGGGCCACAGCCGGGCCAGCCGAGCGGGTACGGCCAGCCGGATCCGTACGGTCAGCCGGGCCAGTACGGCCAACCGCCGGGCCAGCCGGATCCGTACGGTCAACCAGGCCAGTACGGCCAACCGCCGGGCCGACCGGGGAACCAGGGACAACAGCCCGGGGCAGCCGGGGCCGTCCGCACCGTACGACCAACCCTGGCAGCCGGGACCGTACGGTCAGTCGCATCCGCCCGAGGACCAGAACCCAAGCTCCTGAAAGGGCGGGGACCGTTTGCACTCGCACCGGTCGAGTGCTAAACATTGAGCTAGCACTCTCCCCGTGAGAGTGCCACCAACCCAAGGTCGGTGAGGTCCTCGGCTCAACACCGGAGGCCGTCCGTCGCGGGCACCGCTCTGGGGCAACTTGACATCCATGACAGTCAAACGGCGGCTGGTGTCGCCTGACGCGGGAGGACTCGCGGAGCAACATGCCCAAACTCATTGAATTCGACACCGAGGCGCGGCGTGGCCTCGAGCGAGGAATGAACATCCTCGCCGACGCGGTCAAGGTGACCCTTGGCCCGAAGGGCCGCAACGTCGTCCTTGAGAAGAAGTGGGGCGCGCCCACCATCACCAACGATGGTGTGTCGATCGCCAAGGAGATCGAGCTCGAGGAGCCGTACGAGAAGATCGGCGCCGAGCTCGTCAAAGAGGTCGCCAAGAAGACCGACGATGTCGCAGGTGACGGCACCACCACCGCCACCGTGCTGGCCCAGGCGCTGGTCCGCGAGGGCCTGCGCAACGTCGCCGCCGGCGCCAACCCGATGGACCTCAAGCGGGGCATCGACAAGGCCGTGTCCGCGATCAACGAGCAGTTGATCGGACTGGCCACCGAGGTGGAGACCCGCGAGCAGATCGCCGCCACGGCGTCGATCTCGGCCGGTGACACCCAGGTCGGCGAGATCATCGCCGAGGCGATGGACAAGGTCGGCAAGGAAGGTGTCATCACCGTCGACGAGTCCAACACCTTCGGTCTGGAGCTCGAGCTGACCGAGGGCATGCGGTTCGACAAGGGCTACATCTCGGGTTACTTCGTCACTGACGCCGAGCGTCAGGAGACGGTGATCGACGATCCCTACATCCTGATCGCCAACTCCAAGATCAGCAGCCTGAAGGATCTGCTGCCGGTGCTGGAGAAGGTCATCCAGTCGGGCAAGCCGCTGGTCGTGATCGCCGAGGACGTCGAGGGCGAGGCGCTGGCCGGCCTGATCGTCAACAAGGTGCGTGGCGTCTTCAAGTCCGTCGCCGTCAAGGCCCCGGGCTTCGGCGACCGCCGCAAGGCCATGCTCGGTGACATCGCCATCCTGACCGGTGGCCAGGTCATCTCCGAAGAGGTCGGGCTGAAGCTCGATCAGGTGGATGTCGATCTGCTGGGCCAGGCCCGCCAGGTCGTCGTCACCAAGGACGAGACCACCATCATCGAGGGCGCCGGCGACTCCGACGCGATCGCCGGCCGGGTCGCCCAGATCCGTGGCGAGATCGACAACAGCGACTCCGACTACGACCGCGAGAAGCTGCAGGAGCGCCTGGCCAAGCTGGCCGGCGGTGTTGCGGTGATCAAGGTCGGCGCGGCCACCGAGGTCGAGCTGAAGGAGCGCAAGCACCGGATCGAGGATGCCGTCCGCAACGCCAAGGCTGCGGTCGAGGAGGGCATCGTCCCCGGCGGTGGCGTGGCGCTGATCCAGGCCGCCAAGCTAGCCGACATCAAGCTCGAGGGTGAGGAGGCCGTCGGCGCGCAGATCGTGCTCTCCGCCGCCGCCGCACCGCTGAAGCAGATCGCCCACAACGCCGGTCTCGAGGGCGGTGTGGTCGCCGAGAAGGTGGCCTCGCTGCCGGCCGGTCAGGGTCTGAACGCTGCCACCGGTGAGTACGTCGACATGCTCGCCGCCGGCATCAACGACCCGGTCAAGGTGACCCGTTCCGCGCTGCAGAACGCCGCCTCGATCGCCGGTCTGTTCCTGACCACCGAGGCCGTCATCGCCGACAAGCCGGAGAAGGCTCCGGCCGTTCCGGCCGGTGGCGACGGTGGCATGGGCGGCATGGACTTCTGAGTCCGACCACCTGAGCCCGTCGAAGGGCAAACAAGATCGCCGGAAGGGGCGGTCCCGGTTCGCCGGGGCCGCCTCTTCCTGCGTGCTCAGCAGGTGGACGTGCATTCTTGCGGGCCGGATCGGCCATTAGCGTCGTCAACGGACGTCCCGGTGCATCTGGCCCGCAGATGTACTCACGAAGCGCAGGAGCGATGATGGCGACGGCGGTGCAGTACCGCGAATTCGGCGGCCCGGAGGTACTCGAGGTGGTCGAGGTACCGACCCCCGTGCCCGGACCCGGCGAGGTGCTGGTCGCGATCCGAGCCGTCGGGGTCAATCCCGTCGAATGGAAGCAGCGCCGGGCCCTCCGTCCGACCGGACCGATCATCGAACCGCGACGTCTCGGCAGCGACGGGTCCGGTGTGATCGCCGAGGTGGGCGACGGTGTTACCGGGTGGCAGCCCGGCGACGAGGTGATCATCAAGTCCGGAGCTGGCACCTACGCCAGCCATCTCGTCGTGCCGCCGGAGAAGCTGGTCGCCAAGCCGTCCGGGATCTCCTTCGAACAGGCCGCCGCGATCGGCGTTCCGGCCAGTACGGCCTACCAGGCACTGAAGTCACTCGGGGTCGGCGAAGGCACCACGCTGCTCGTGCACGCCGGTTCCGGCGGCGTCGGCCAGTCCGCGATCCAGTTCGCCAGACTGTGGGGTGCGACGGTGATCGCCACGGCCAGCGAGCCGAACCATGATCGACTGCGTGAGCTCGGCGCGATCCCGGTCGCGTACGGCCCGGGCCTGCTGGACCGGCTGCGCGCGGTCGCACCGGACGGCGTCGACGTCGTCCTGGACGCCGCCGGCACCGACGAGGCGCTGGAGGCATCCTTCCCGTTGGTCGCCGACCGTCAGCAGATCGCCACTGTCGTGGCCGGCCCGCGAGCCGCCGAGCTCGGGATCCGGGCCTTCTCCGGCGGCAATCCGGTTCCGCTGACCGCTGAGGAACAGCGGCTGCGGGAGGAGGCGTACGAGGTCGTCGGCGACCTGCTCGCCCAAGGCCGGTACGAGCTCGAGGTCGGTGACGTCTATCCGTTGTCCGAGGTGGTCGCCGCTGCGCGGCAGAGCGAGTCCGGTCATGTCCGCGGCAAGATCGTCCTGATCCCTGAGGACCCTGATTCCTGAGGACGCGGATCCCCGGCGCCAACCTTAGGCGTTGCTGACCGACAACACGCCCTGGTTGGCCAGCTGATCGGCACGTTCGTTGCCCTCGTCGCCGGAATGGCCTTTCACCCACGTCCAGTTCACCTGGTGCCGGGCGAGTTCCTCGTCGAGCTCGCGCCACAGCTCGGCGTTCTTCACCGGTTTCTTGTCCGAGGTCTTCCAGCCGTTGCGCTTCCAGCCCGGCATCCATTTCTGGACGCCGTTCATCACGTACGAGGAATCGACGTGCAGCTCCACCTGGCAGGCCCGGGAGAGCGCGCGGAGGCCCTGGATCACCGCCATCAGCTCCATCCGGTTGTTGGTGGTCAGCGCCTCGCCGCCGAACAGTTCCTTGCGATGATCGCCGAAGCGCAACAGCGCGCCCCAACCGCCAACACCCGGGTTGCCCTTGCACGCGCCGTCGGTCCACATCAGCACCGGCGGTTGATCATCGGTTTTCGCCACGCTGACAACCTATCGAGCGGACCGTCCGGACCGTACGGACGCGGCAGTGCGAAGATGGCCGGGTGACGTTTCCCTTCCTGAGTGTTGTCGACGGCCACAACGATCTCCCGTGGGCGATGCGGACCGTCAACTACGACTTCGGTGTCCGCGACATCGCCGAACACCAGCCCCAGATGCACACCGACATCGCCCGGCTGCGCGCCGGCCAGGTCGGCGGTCAGTTCTGGTCGGTGTACGTGCCGAGTTCGCTGGCGGGCGACAGCGCCGTGACCGCGACCTTTGAGCAGATCGACGCCGTCTACTCCATGATCGAACGCTATCCCGACCAGTTCGAGCTGGTGACCAGTGGGGCCGGGTTGACGGCCGCCGTCGACGGGGCCGGATCCGGCGGCCCGATCGGTTCGCTGATGGGCGCCGAGGGCGGCCACTCGATCAACAACTCACTGGGTACGCTGCGCAGCCTCTATCGGGCCGGTGTCAGGTACATGACACTGACCCACAACGACAACACCGCCTGGGCCGATGCCGCGACCGCCGAGCCCGAGCACGACGGCCTGACCGACTTCGGCCGCGAGGTCGTCCGGGAGATGAACCGGCTCGGCATGCTGGTCGACCTGTCCCACGTCGCCCCGGCGACGATGCACGCGGCTCTGGACGTGTCGGAGGCGCCGGTGATCTTCTCCCACTCGTCGGCGCGCGCGATCTGTGATCATGTCCGCGATGTCCCGGACGAGGTGTTGGCCCGGCTCGCCGACAACGGCGGCACCTGCATGATCACCTTCGTCCCGGACTTCGTCAGCCCGCGGGTCCGCGAGTGGTCCCTGCAGGTCAAGCAGGCTGCCGAGGATGCCGGAGTCGACAGCTTGGACTGGCCGGCGATGAAGGAGTTCCGGGCCGGCTACGGCGTCCCGCAGCCGACGGCGACTCTGGACGAGGTGGTCGCTCACGCCGAGCACGTCCGGGAGGTCGCCGGGATCGATCACATCGGCGTCGGCGGCGATTTCGACGGCGTCGGGTCACTTCCCGAGGGCTTGCAGGACGTCTCGGCCTACCCCAACCTGTTCGAGGCGCTGGCCGAGCGCGGTTGGAGCGAGGAGGACCTGCTCAAGATGGCGCACGGCAACATCATCCGCACCTTCGCCGCGGCCGAAGCACGCGCCGCCGAGATCCGTACGACCCGGGGTCCGTCGCTGGCCCGGATCGAGGATCTCGACCGGGTTCCGGCCGGATCGTAGGAGCGCGACGCGGATGGCCGGCCTGCTGGAGGTGATCGCGCTGCATGCTGCCGACGCCGAACGGGCGGAGGCGGGCGGTGCCGACCGCCTTGAGGTGGTCGGCACCATGGACAGCGACGGCTTGTCCCCGGAGCCGGCACTGATCGGCCAGCTCAGCCGGGTGACGTCGCTGCCGTTACGGGCGATGGTCCGGCTGCGCGAGGGCTTCAGCACCGACGGCGGAGAGATCGTCCGGTTGAAGGGGCTGGCGGCCGGCTACCTCGACGTCGGAGCCGAGGGGCTCGTGCTGGGCTTTCTCAACGGCTATACCGAGATCGACGTCGAGGTCGTCGCCGAGTTGATCAACGATCTCGACTGCCCGTGGACCTTCCACCGGGCGATCGACTCCTGCATCTCGCCGGATCGCGCCTGGCGCGACCTCCGTTCGCTGGCACGGCTGGACCAGGTGCTGACCGCGGGTTCGGCGCGCGGGGTCGAGGACGGTCTGGAGGATCTGCTGCGCAGGGCCGGCCAGGACGCGTTCGCCCGGAAGATGATCATGGCCGGTGGCGGCCTGAAGGCCGAGCACGTGCCCTGGTTGGCCAACGCCGGCGTGCGGGCCTTCCACATCGGCAGCTCGGCACGACCGACCGGATCCTTCAAGGCCTACGTCGATCCCGAGCTGGTCCGCAGCTGGCGGACCTTGATCGACAACGCCGTCGCCCATGCCAGCGGTCGTACCGATCAGCCCGGCGCAGCGGGCTGATGGCGATCTTCATCGACGCTCCGAACTGGCCGGGGCACGGCCGGTACTGGTCGCATCTGATCAGCGACCGGTCGTTCGCGGAGGTGCAGGAATTCGCCGACCGGCTGGGGATTCCGCGCCGGGCGTTCGACGGTGATCATTACGACATCCCCGGGGAGCGTTTCGAGGAGTGCCTGGCGGCAGGAGCCGTACGCTGCCGGTCCCATGACCTGGTCGTGAAACTGAATGCGGCCGGACTGCGAAGGAGAAAACGATCACGACTCGCGCTCTGAGCTCCCGCACCTGGCCCGCCTCGATCGGCGCCGGGTCGGTGATCGGGCTGGTCGCACCCAGTGGCCCGATGGCACCGGATCGGATCGACGCAGGCATCGAGAACCTCGAGGCCTGGGGTTTCGAGGTGCGTGCCGGCAAGCATCTCTACGACCGGCATCCCCGGTTGAGCTATCTCGCCGGATTCGATCAGGAACGAGCCGCGGACCTGCAGGCGACCTGGACCGATCCGGACGTCTCCGCGGTCTGGTGCGCCCGCGGCGGCTACGGCGCCCAGCGGATGATCGACCTGCTGGACTTCGACGCGCTCCGGGCCGCGGGACCCAAGCACCTCATCGGCTTCTCCGACATCACCGCCCTGCACACCCGGATCGGCCGCGAGCTCGATCAGGTGACGATCCACGGCCCGGTCGGCACCGGCACGCAACTGGCGGATGCACCGTCGGCCGAAGCGTTGCGGTCGCTGATCCTGCGGCAACCCGGACCGGGCGCGACCCTGCTCACCGGTAAGCCGCTGGTCCCGGGCTCCGCGACCGGCCGACTGATCGGTGGCAACCTGGCACTGATCGCCGGCGATCTCGGGATCGAGCCCGCGCCCGACGAGCCGAGTGTGGTGATCATCGAGGACGTCGGTGAGTCCGGATACCGGCTGGACCGGATGCTCACCTCGCTGCGCCGGGCCGGATGGTTCGAGTCGGTCACCGGTGTCGTGCTGGGCGACTTCACCGAGGCCGATGACGACGACCTGGTGGCCGCGGTGCTGGCCGATCGGCTGGCCGACCTCGGCGTCCCGGTCCTGCAGCGGGCGGTATTCGGGCACGGGGACTGCAACCTGGCGCTGCCCCTGGGTGCGGTGGTCGATCTGGATGCCGCGGCCGGGACTGTACGCCTGGCCGCGTGAGTCGGGCAGCTGGGTCTGGCGGCTGGGCCCGGCAGCTGGATCGGGCGAACGCCGGGTCCTGGCACCAGGCTGTGGCCCCGGGACCGGCGACACTACGGCCGTCCCGGGTCGATCGATAGAATCACCGGGTCCATCCATTCCGGCAGGAGCCCCAGCACGCCAACCGCAGCACAGTTCTTCAGCACCTTCAGCTTCCAGCCGGTGCCGGCGATCATGATCATCCTGCTGGCCGGCGGCTATCTGGGCGCGGCGGTGATCGGCGTCCGACGGGGCGTGGGCGTCGTCTGGCCGGCGGTGCTGGCGTTCCTGGCTGGGCTGGCGCTCTACGGCTGGGCCTGTTTCGGCTTCCTGGGCGTCTATTCCGCCCAGTTGCGGTGGGCCTTCAGCACCCGGATCGCGATCATGCTGGTCGTCGCACCGTGGCTGCTCGGGCTCGGCCGGCCGGTTGCGGTGGCCCAGGCGGCCCTCGCCGAGCGCGGCCGCGCCGGACTCGACCGCTTCCTGCAGTCGCGCCCGATGCGGATCGTCGGGTTCGCCGGCTTCGAGCCGCTCTTCACCCTGGCCTTCCTGCTGGTCTTCCTGACTCCGGCTGCCGGGTTCCTGCGCACCGTGCCCGCCGCCGAAGCCGGTGTCAGCATTCTGGTTCCCCTGATCGGGCTACTGATGGTGACGCCGATCGCCGAGGACACCCGGCCGTACGCGACCTATTTCGTCGGTCTGGAATTCCTGATCGCCTTCATCGCGCTGGTCGCCGACGCGATCCCCGGCCTGGTGTTGCGGCTGACCGACACGATCTATGACGGTGTCGCCAGCGCCGGTACGGCGCCGGGATGGTTCCAGACCAGGCTCCAGGACCAGCACCTGTCCGGGGACATCCTGTGGTGCCTGGGCGAGGCGGCCGACCTGCCGATCCTGGCGATCCTGTTCGTCCGCTGGGCGCGCATCGACCGGCGCGAGTCGAAGGCGGTCGACGACCTCAGCGACGAGGAGTTCGAGCGGCTGAGCCGGGAGCATCTGCGCCAGGGCCGTTGACCGCAGATCGCTCAGGGACCGTCGACAGGCCCAGGGACTTCGACAGGCTCAGGGACCTTACGCGGCGACCTGGTCCTGCGGATCCAACTCCGACGGCAGCGGCTCGGTGTGCACGATCTGCAAGGACGTGACCGCTCGGGTCAGGCAGACGTAGAGCCGGCGCAGGCCGGTGACTCGGTCGGGCTCCCCGGCGACGATGGCGGCCGGTTCGAAGAGCACCACGTGGTCGAATTCCAGGCCCTTCGCGATGGACGCCGGTACCACGTCGACCCGCCGGGTCAGTGCTTCGTCGACCGGTTCGCCGTCCTCGGTCTCGGTGATGCTGCGGCCCAGGACGGCGTAGGAGATCCGATGATCGCCCAGGGCGGTCTCCACCGCGGCCAGCCGGGCGTCGGGGGTGATCAGCCCGATGCTGCCCTCGCTCTCCAGCGCGACGGCGACGGCCCGGGCGAGATCGTCGGCCGGGGCGGCGCTGGTGATCATCACCAGATCGCCACGGGTGCGGCGTACCGAATGCGGGGGTGTGAGCTCGGGTGCGATGTCCGGCAGCAGCCGGGCGGCGAATTCGATCACCGCGGCCGGCACCCGGAAACCGGCCACCAGTTCCTCGACCACGGCCTCCGGCTTGCCCAGATGGCCGAGACTGTCGGACCAGGACGTGGTCGCCCAGGGCGTGGTCGCCTGGGCAAGATCACCGAGCACCGTCACCGAACCGGTGCTGGCCCGGCGACCGACCGCGCGCAACTGCATCGCCGACAGGTCCTGGGCCTCGTCGATGATCACGTGGCCGAGGCTCGGGGTCCGGTTCAGCTGATCGGCGGCCTCGTCCACCAGGACGATCTCGGCGACCGACCACTTGTGGGATTTCACCGACCGGCCCGGTTTGGCGAGCGATACGCGTTGCTGCTCGGCCTCGGTCAGCAGTCCCTCGGCATGGGCGGCCAGGAACTCGGGCTCGCTGAGCAGCCGGAGCACCAGCTTGGCGGCATCGAGCGTCGGCCAGAGCTGTTCGGCGTACGCCTTCACCGGCTTGCTGCGCGCCACCGCGTTCTGCACGCGGTCATCGGGTGAGTCGCCGTCGGCCTCCATCCGCAGCAGCACCTGGTGGGCCAGCCGCTGCGGCAGCATGTCGCGGCCTGCTGCGTATCGGACGCCGCGCGCCTTGATCGTGGCGACCATCTCGTCGGCCAGATAGGCAGCCACCCGCCACTGGTGCGAGCCGCGCGGCACGACCAGGGTCCCGGTCGCCGGTCGCAGGTGGCTCCACACCGCGCGCCGGATCACCTCGGCCATCCGGGCATCGCCCTTGATCACTGCCGAGGCAGCATCCTCCAGCCGTCCGGCCTTCAGGCCGGTCGCCCGGCTGACCAGCGCCTCGACGGTGGTCTGGGTAGCATCGATCTCACCCAGCGCCGGAAGCACGTCGGCGATGTAGGACAGGAAGCTGTCGTTCGGCCCGACCACCAGCACGCCCTGGCGGGACAGCTGGTCGCGGAACGCATAGAGCAGGTACGCCGCCCGGTGCAGCCCGACAGCGGTCTTCCCGGTGCCGGGAGCACCCTGGACGCAGACGGACCGGCTGAGCTCGGTCCGGACGATGACGTCCTGCTCCGGCTGGATGGTGGCGACGATGTCGCGCATCGGCCCGGTACGGGGCCGTTCGATCTCCGATTCGAGGATGTCGGAGTTGTTCAGGGTGTCACCGGCCAGCAGCTTCTCGTCCTCGTACGCGGTCAGCGAGCCGGCGGAGAAGCCGAACCGGCGTCGCAGTGCGACGTCCATCGGCTGGTCCCGGGTGGCCTGGTAGAAGGGCAGCGAGATCGGCGCCCGCCAGTCGATCACCATCGGCTCGCCGCCCGCCTCGCCGGTGATGTGCCGGCGGCCGATGTAGAGCCGGGCCGGTAGGTCGGACCGCTGGTAGTCCAGCCGGCCGAAGAACAGCGGCACGGTCGGGTCGTCCTGGAGGGATTGGACCCGGCGGTAGAGGGCCTGTTTGAGGTGCTCGGTCGAGACATTCGGGCCCTCGCTGACCGCCGCGGCACCGACGGCGTTGAGACCGCCCACCCGCTCGCGCATCAGGGCCAACGCGGCCCGGGACTCGGCCAGATGCCGCCGCTCGGCTTCCAGGGCCGGGTCGAGCTCGGCGTCGGGGTGGCGATCCCCAGGGGAGTCGGCCGGGGAATCGGTGGTGTCGGGTTGACTGGTTCCGGGCATGCAGAGACACTCCGATGCTGGTCGGGTGGCGAAAAGGGAGCGTCGGGACGTTACTCCCCGGTTGCGCCAACGGCAACTGCTTTTCCGCCGGCCGCCCTATTGCGAGTTCCGGGCCCCGGCTAGCCTCGGCCTGTGACCGTCCCGCCGCGCCCGTTCGTGATCCCCGATGACCCGGCCGACCGGCTCTGGCGGCGGCGTACCGCCGCGCGGGTGATCGTCGTCGATCACCAGGACCGGATCCTGCTGCTGCAGGACACCGATCCGGGCTATCCGGATCAGCACTGGTGGGTGACTCCCGGAGGCGGTATCGATCCGGGTGAGACCGAGCGGCAGGCCGCCGTACGGGAGATCGCCGAGGAGACCGGCCTGGTGATCGCCGAATCCGATCTGGTCGGACCGGTCGCGCACCGGCTGGTGCGGCACGGCTACTCCGACCAGGTGCTCGAGCAACGGGAGGCGTTCTTCCTGGTCCGGGTGCAGCACTTCGTCCCGGACGACTCGGACTTCACCGAGGAGGAGAAGGTCACCATCGCCGGCAGCCGATGGTGGACGCCCGCGGAGGTGCAGGCCGCGGTCGATTCGGAGTGGATCTGGCCGCGGTCGCTGCTGGAGCTGGTCGCCCATGCAGGCAGGATCGGCGCCGAACCGATCGACCTGGGGCTGGTCACCGACGAGTCGACGCGTCCGGTCTGAGGTCCTGCGGCTGAGAGCGATCTGAATCGCGGTGTTCACCGGGAGGTCGTGACTCGGCAGGATGTCGGCCGCCGGACCGTTTTCCACCACTCCGTACGCTGCGAGCATGACCCCGATCAGGTCCACCGGGTGAATCCGATGCGGATCGCGCTCGTCACCGAGACCTGGGTCCCCGCCGTCGACGGAGTCGTGACCCGACTGCGCGTGACGATCGCCGAGCTCGTCCGGCGCGGGCACCAGGTGCTGCTGATCGCGCCCTCCGGCCACGGCACGTCCGAGCATCCGGACGGCGTCACGGTCGTCGAGGCGCCGTCGGTCGCATCACGGTTCGTGTCCGACGGCCGCCGCTTCGGAGTGCCGTTGCGCGGGCCGGTCCGCCGGGCGCTGCAGGAGTTCCGACCGGATGTGGTGCACGTGCTCAGCCCTTACATCCTCTGCCGGCCGGCGATCACCGCGGCGCGGCAGCTGTCGGTGCCGGTGGTCGGTTCCTTCCACTACCACCTGCCCGATGCCGCGCGGTCGACCGGGCTCGGGCTGCTGTCGCGGCCGTTGTGGGCCTATCTGCGTCACCAGCACGGCCATGCCGACCACACCCTGGCGACCTCGCACGCGATGGTGCAGGTGATGCGCGAGCTGCAGGTCGGGCCGGTTTCGCTATGGCCGTTCGGTGTCGATCTGCAGCGCTTCACGCCGCTGCGTCGTACGCCCTCGGCCCGCCGTGCTCTGGTCGGCGACCGGGAAACGACGATCGCGCTCTACGTCGGCCGGCTCGCCCCGGAGAAAGGGGTCGAACGGCTTGTCCCGCTGGCCCACGACCCGCGGATCACGCTGGTGGTCGTCGGCGACGGGCAGTTGCGGCCGCGGTTGGAGCGCGAACTCAGCGGAACCGGCGCCGTGCTGACCGGCTGGCTGTCGGGCGATGCGCTGGCCGATGCGTACGCTGCAGCGGACGTCTTCACCTTTCCCAGCGATTCCGAGACCCTCGGATTCGTCCTGATCGAGGCGCTGGCCTCCGGTCTGCCGGCGCTGGCGGCCGACAGTGCGCCGACTGCGGAGATCCTCGGCGATTCTGGCGCCGGGGTGCTCCTCCGGCGGCCTCAGTGGGCAGGCGCTGCGGAGCTGGTCGCCCGGCTCGGACGCGGGTCCGGGCGATCACGGGCCGCCGCTGCCGCCCGTTCCCGGGCCAGCGGCTGGGACTGGTCGGCTGCGACCGACAGCCTGCTCGACGTCTACCGCAGCCTGGTCGGGTCCGAACCGGTGCTGGTCGGATAACAACTCCGCAGCATTGCCGCGTCGGGTTGTGGATTGACGGAAGATGGCAGTCAAACTTGTTACTGAAGTTGCACAGGAGACTGCTGTGACTGAGGTGTCGAGCTATTCCCAAGGGGGACCGATGCGGGAGACCGTCAATCCGCTGTTGCTGCAGGTGCTGCACCGACGCCGGATGCTGCGGGGGGTGCGCTGGAGCGCGACCGCCTGGGTGATCTTCGGCGGGCTGCACATCGCGGTCTGGTGGTTCGCCTTCGAGCACACCCCGGACGGCTGGCCGCGTGGCCTGCTCGGTGCGGCGGTCTGGCCGCTGTTGCTGATCGCGACCGCCAGCTTCATCACCCTGGTCGTCTACGGCACCCGCTGGCTGCTGTCCCCGATCGAGGCGCCGGCGGACGACTGGTTGGAGCGTGCGGTCGCAACCGAACCCGGCATCGACCGGGATGCGGCCGACGACGGCGAGCCGACGATCGTCGGACTGCGCGCCTGACCTCGGCGGCGCCCGAGTCGCGAGTGACCCGCAAGCTCAAGCTTTGAGGCTCCGGTGTCCGGCCTCGGCGTGTGGCCCCGCAGGGTCAAGGGTTGAGATTCGGTCGAGGGTCCCAGCGGCGAAACAGCAGGGCCGGTCGGGTTGGGGCGTCGTGGTTACAGTGTGCGGGTGATTCTCCGCCGCCGGACCATCGCAGCAGCCCTGATCAGTGGCGCTCTGACTGCTTCCATCCTGTTGGCCGCCTGCAGCGGCGGCAGCGACGGCGCCGGCACTCCCGCGCCGAGCCCGGCCGGACCGGCGACGGTTGCCTCCCTTCCGGCCGGATCTGGCACCGGATCGCCATCCGCGAGCGTGCCGCCGCCGAAGGCGCCCGGCTCCTCAGACGTGTCGCTGGGCGATCTGGACACCAAGAACTTCAGCTACGCCGGGGGCTGCGGATTCGAGTTGCCGGCGCCGCCGATCGCCCTGGTCGACGGCCGGCAGAGGCACCAGACGCCGGCCTTCGACGGTCATTCCAGTAGGGCGACCTGGTCCTCGAGCACCGAGGTCACCCTCGCCGGCCGGCCCTACCTGGTGGTCCAACTGCGGTGCGCGGTCGGGTCGACCCGCTACGTCGGCGCCCACCTGGTCGGCCTCGCCGATCACAAGCCGACCGATCTGGGCATCATCGCCACCGGAACCAAGATCACCATCCGCGCGAAGCATGACCAGCTCGCGGTCAGCACTGCGTACCCGACCATCAAAGATGATCATGTCGGTCCGACCGGACATTCGTCGTACGCGATCACGATGGCCGGGCTGACACCGGTCAGGTTGTACGCCGGCGAGCACGCCGCGCAGATCGACCGTGCGATCGCGAAGCTCCCGGCACACGGCTATGACGCCGGACTGGTCGGCATCAGCGGCTATGCCGACGACCCGAGTGACACGAGCTGGGTGGTCGGGCTGCTGGACCGACCGGGACGGGTGCTGACCGCCGAGCTGCTCGGCGGCGGTTACGACTCGGGGCTGTGTTGGAAGGCGACGATCTACACCCAGGCGAGTGAGAAGCTCGGCCACAAACACCTTGCCTACAACGGAAATGACGGCGGCACCGGGACGGCGATCGACCTGTCCGCGCCGAGCAAGGCGACCACTGGAGTTCGGGGCACGACCGACTTCCCGGTCACTGAATCCACGCCCGGCCTGTTGATTCCGGCCAACGGCGTTGTCCCGGCTCTTGCGACCGCGACGACCGAGACCGCGGCCAACGGCCAGGGCGACGCGGTGGTGACCACCAAGGCGCCTGCCGACGCCGTCCTGGACATCGAGCACTTCGGTGCCGCGTCGGGCAGCGAGTATTCGCTCCCGGTCGGCGCGTTCGCGACCGCCGACGGCAAGATCGCAATGACCGGGGCCTGGTACAACGATCCGGTCGACAAGAGCAACGCGGCCTTCGGCATGCGGCCGATCGTCGACCCGGCCGATCTCGGCGAGAAGACCTGCTGAATCTGTGAGCGACGGCCCGGGCCCAGCGGTCGTTGACCCGGGCGTCCCTACCATCGGTGCATGCGATTGCAGTTCGAGATCAGTGCCGCTGATGCGGAACTGTCCGACCCGATTCCCGCCGACCAGGCCGCCGCACTGGTCGAGCGGATCCGGGATCGGCTCACGGTTGCGGGATTGTCGGTCTCGGTCGGCTCCGACGAGGCGTCGGTCTCCCCGGGCGAGGCCGACTGGGAGCTCCTGACGCCCGTGGAACAAGAGGAGGGCGGATTCACCTACCCGGAGCTGTTGGTGGACGGTCCCGCCGACATCGCGGTGAGTGTGTTCAAGCGGTCGGTCTTCTTCAGCTCGGATCCCGGTTTCGGCGACGAGCAGCTCGCCGCCGCACAGGTGGTCACCGCTGTCCGGGCCCTTGATGGTCTGGTCCCGGTCCCGGCAGACGTCAGGGCAGAACTGACCGAGCGCGCCGCACAGCTCGGGATGGGCCGCCAGTGGTCACCCCGCAGTGGTCACCCCTAGCGGTCAGACTGCGTCGGCAGCGTCGAGGATCCGGTAGGCGTACCCCTGCTCGGCCAGGAAACGCTGCCGGTGCTGGGCGAAGTCGGCATCGACGGTGTCCCGGGCGACCACCGCGTAGAAGCGTGCGGTCGTGCCCGAACCCTTCGGGCGCAACAGCCGGCCGAGTCGCTGGGCCTCCTCCTGCCGGGACCCGAACGCGCCGGAAACCTGGATCGCAACCTGGGCGCTGGGCAGATCGATGGAGAAGTTGGCGACCTTGCTGACCACCAGCAGATCGATCTCGCCGGACCGGAACTGCTCGTACAACTTCTCCCGCTGTCGTACGGTGGTCTCGCCCTTGATCAACGGCGCGCCGAGCCGCTCGGCAAGATCATCGAGCTGGTCGACGTACTGACCGATCACCAGGGTCGGCTGGCCGCGGTGCTTGTTGACAAGATCGACAACGACCTCGGTCTTCGACTCCGCGGTCGAGGCCAGCCGGTATTTCACGTCCTCCTCGGCGATCGCGTACGTCATCCGCTCCTCATCGGTCAACGTGACCCGTACCTCGACACAGTCGGCGGGAGCGATGTAGCCCTGTTGTTCGAGGTCCTTCCAAGGAGCGTCGTAGCGTTTGGGCCCGATCAGGGAGAAGACATCGCCCTCGCGGCCGTCCTCCCGGACGAGTGTCGCCGTCAGACCGAGCCGCCGGCGGGCCTGCAGATCCGCGGTCATCCGGAACACCGGCGCCGGCAGCAGGTGCACCTCGTCGTAGATGATCAAGCCCCAGTCCCGGGCATCGAAAAGCTCCAGGTGCGGATGGATCCCGCCGCGCTTGGTGGTGATCACCTGATAGGTGGCGATGGTGACCGGACGGATCTCCTTGCGGGCACCGGAGTATTCGCCGATCTCGTCGGCGGTCAGTGACGTCCGGCGCACCAGCTCGTCCTTCCACTGCCGCGCCGACACGGTGTTGGTGACCAAGATCAACGTGGTCGCCTTGGCAGCGGCCATCGACGCCGCGCCGACGACCGTCTTCCCCGCGCCACAGGGCAGCACGACCACACCCGATCCGCCGTGCCAGAACGACTCAGCGGCCTCCTTCTGGTAGGGCCGCAGGTGCCAGCCCTGCTCGGCCAGGTCGATCGCGTGCGCCTCGCCGTCGACATAACCGGCCAGGTCCTCGGCCGGCCAGCCGAGCTTGAGCAGAACCTGCTTGAGATGGCCGCGTTCGGACGGGTGCACAACGACCGTGTCGTCGTCGATCTTCGCTCCCAGCAGTCCCTTGACCCGGGCGCTCTTGGTGACCTCGGTGAGCACCGCGCGATCGGTGCTGACCAGCACCAGCCCGTGGGTCGGGTGCTTCTCGATCCGCAGCCGGCCGTAGCGGTCCATGGTGTCGGCGACGTCGACCAGCAGCGAGCTCGGCACCGGGTAGCGGCTGTAGGTCAGCAGCACGTCGACGACCTGCTCGGCGTCGTGTCCGGCGGCGCGGGCATTCCACAGACCGAGCGGGGTCAGCCGGTAGGTGTGGATGTGCTCGGGTGCCCGCTCGAGCTCGGCGAACGGAGCGATCGCGATCCGGCAGGCGGGTGCGTCAGGATGGTCGACTTCCAGGAGCAGGGTGCGGTCGGACTGGACCACGAGCGGGCCTTGGCTCATAGCGTTCGAGCGTACTCGGCGCCGCCGACAGCCCCGGAGCGTCCTCGGTCGTTCGTCGCGGATCGGGCTATGGCCCGGGGACGCCCGATCGGGCGGTCGCCGGTCCGGGCGCCGAGTCCGGGTCGCCGGGAACGACCGGCTTGACCGGTGGCCCGGTCTGCGGCGGTGCGCTGCTGAGCGCAGCGGTCTCCGGCTGGACCGGTGACGCAGTCGGAGTCTGGCCGGGTGTCGGGGGCTGACCGGGTGTCGGGGTCTGGCCTGGCGTTGGGGTCTGGCCCGGCGCCGGCGGGGTGGACTGGATCGGCGTCGGGGACGGCCGGGTCGTCGGGCTGGTCGTGGGCCTCGGGTGGCTCGTCGGACGGCTCGGCGGGGTCGGACTCGGAGCCGGCGGTCGATCGACGACCAGCGCGTTGCCGGGCCGTCCGCGGGTGCCGTCGAGAGCGACGGCGTTGACCCGGATGAAATGCGAGGTCATGTCGTCGTTGAACCAGTCGATCGTCAGTTCCAAGCCGGCGGTTTCGCCGACCGGGATGCCGTTGAGCGTGGCGTGGTAGTACGCGACGGTCCCGGCTCGTCGGCCGGCCAGGTCGGTATCGGCCGGCGGGGACACCGGATTCCAGCGGATCGTGATCGAGTCGTGGTCGGCCTGGATCACCCGCAGTCCTCGGACAGCCGCTGGTCTCAGGTCTGCGCCGGGCAGTTGCTCACCGTTCGGGAGGCGCTGACCGACCGGCAGGCGACTGTCGGGATCCGTACGACGCCCCGAGGCGGACGAGTCGGGCGCAGACGAGTCGGGTGCAGCGGGGATCGGTGACGACGCGTCGGCGGTCGGGGCGGGTGAGGACGCAGGCAGGATCCCGGACCGGCTGCTCGCCCCGGGTTGCACCGGGACTGCAGCGTCCAGAGTCGACAGCGACCGATCGGCCACGATCCAGAGCGCCACGACACCGCAGGCGCACAGGACGATGACCAGCAGGCGCCGGATCGTCGTCTCGCGCATTTGCGCGAAGTCTATGTCGGGCCGGATCGCGCAGGCGGTTAATTCGGCGGGTCGCCGAGGAGAACACCGGAGATTCGTGCGATCGGCACCGAGACCGTCTCACCGGTGCCGGGATCCACGCCGTGCACGGCGCCGTCACCGACCCGCTGGACGCGCAGCTCGCGGGTCGACGGACGGCCGTTGCCGTCGACCAGTCCGAGGCGTACGACCTCGGCCCGCTCGGCTGCCCGACGCAGAGACTCCAGGCCGTCGTCGACCGACGCCCCGGCGCCGGCCGGCGGGCGCGGCAGCCGGCGGTCGGCCGCCAGTACCGCAGCGGCGATCTCCTCGGCCGCGGCCTGTCGACGCTCGGGTGGATCCGGGCGGCGGCTGCCGGCCCGGCGCGGCGGGCGGGTGGTCAGCAGTCGGCCCTGATCGTCCTCGGCCGCAGGTTTGAGGCCCAGTCCGCGGAGTGCCTGGACCACCTCCTCGGGATCGGCACCCGACACCAGGACGCCTGGGGCGATCGAGCGCAGCTGGAGCCGCGCCGCCTCGGGATGGGCCAGGATGGCGGCCTGCTGGGCGGGGTCCTCGATCCGCAGGTAACTCGCCGCGCCGCCGACCCGGACAGTGCCGTGCTGCCGGGCGACGTCGTCGATCAGATAACGCAGGGGTTGCGGGATCCCGGTCGCCGAGTGCCGGATCAGCCAGTCGCTGATCTCGGCGGCGGCCCAACCCGAGTCGAATCCGCGGCGCACCGAGCCGGGGCTGAATCGATAGACCGCACCGCCGCCCCGGGACTCCTGGTCGGCCAGGAGCCGCAAGGTGCTGGCCACGGCCGCCTCCAGTGGGCCCTGGGCGATCGCGGTCAGGTCGGACTGGATGATCACTCGGTCCAGCGGCTCGGGGAACAGCCCGGCGAGGTCGTCGGGGACCGGACGATCGTCGAGCACCGCGGGCAGCAGATCGGTGACCGCACCCAGCGCGGTCAGCCCGAGCCAGGTCGCTTCCTGCCAGGTCCAGCCGATCACCACCGCGAGCTGCTGGGCGTGCCGGCCCGCCGATGGCCGGTGCCAGGCCGTGACCTCGGCAAGATCGTCGACGTTGATCACGGTTCCGACGCCGGCGGAGGCCGCGGCGTTCATGATCAGTCGCCGGTTGTCGGGTGCGCGGGGCGCAACCGCCTCGGCGCTGAGCGGGTGCGACTCGACGGTCGAGGAGAAGTAGCGGTCGGCATCCCGCCAGGCCGTTGCCAGTCGTAGCCAGCGGTCCGGGCCCGGCAGGGTCACCCAGCGGTCGAATTCGGTGGTCGGCAGCACCGTGATCCGGTCGGGGCTGCCGATCAGTCCGGCCGCGGAGGCGGCCTCCAGCAGGAATCCGGTGTAGTCGACCCGGCCGTCCAACGCCCTGCTGATCGCCTGGACGTCGCGGGTCGAGATCCCCGAGTCCCGCAGGAGTCGCCGCGGGTGGGCGTCGAGGTCGGAGATGATCAACTCGGCGTCGTGGACGATCTCGTTGGCCGCGCCGGCTGATGCCGATCGGATGACCGTCCGGCTCGCTGCCCGCCCGGTGATCATCGGCGCGGCCGGCGACACCGGCTCGGGGCCGAGCAAGTAGTCCGATGTCGCGGACCGCAGCCGCAGCGCCACCTCCTGGGGCATGATCACGGTGTCGCGGTCCAGGGGCCGGAGCAATCGGTGCGCGAGCAGCAACTCGACCGGGGTGCGGGCATCGGCGACCCGGATCGTCCGGTCGGCGTTGCGGACGGTTCCGGTCGGCGGGCCCCAGAGCAACCTGTCGAGCACCGGCCGGACCTGATCGCCGGCCGCCGCCAGCGCGGTGTCGATCTGCCGGTCGGTCAGGGGGTGGGGGGAGGGCGGTGCCAGCCCGGCCGGATAGCTTCCGAAATGATCACGGGCGGCACGGACCAGATGAAGATCAGCATCGGTACCCCAGAGCAGTGCCCGGCGGCGCAGGTCCTCGATGGCGCCGCTGATCGCCGGCCGCGGCCTGCCGACGAGTCCGCGAAGATCGTCGATCGTCGCGCCGTCGGCGAGGACGGCCAGCCCCCCGGCGATCGCCAGCTGCCAGGCATTCAGTGCCTCGATCGCCCGGCCGATCGAGACCGACGTGGTCGCTTGGCTGACGAGTTCGCCGATGTGGCGGGGAAGCGGATAGCCGAGATCGGGCCGGAGCCGGAACAGTTCGGTCAGTTGATCTTGATCGAGAGCTCGCAGTGCCTCGGTCAGCGTACGCGCCGGCGTCACTGCGAAGTCATCGTCCGGACGGCGGCCACTGCTGTTGATCATGGCGGGGCTGCCCGGGCGCCGGTTGATCATGACGGGGTTGGTAGTCGCGCGGGAGCTGGGGATAGCCGCCGGGATTCCCGGGACCGGGTCCGCCGCCGAGATTCTTGAGCTCGGTGTTCACCAGGACCAGGATCAGCACGATCATCAGCAGCGAGCCGAGCAGCGTCCAGGTCGACAGCAGCCGATACCAGTCGCCGAAGGTGCCGAAGTTGCTGATCGTCGTAATGGTCGCGATCAGCAACACCACGACGGAGACGACGGTGAATGCCGTCAGGATGCGGCGCCGGGCGTAGCGGGCCCGAGCGGATAGGACGAAGCCGACTGCGAAGGCGAACGGTGCGACGATCCAGAAGATCGAGATCGCCAGCACGATGATCGCGCCCGGCGGCGTCGCTCGGAACAAGGTCGGCGGCGGCTGCCGCGGTGCGGGCGCTGCCGGCCCGGGCCCGAACCAGCCAGGCGTGCCGGGTGCCGGCAACCCGTTCGGAGCCGAGGGCGGCGCCGAGTGCAGTGTCATCGGATCGGTGGGCAGTGCCGTCGGGACGCTGCTGGGCGGCCCCCAGGGCGCCGGTGCAGCAGTGCCGGCCGGTGGGCCGGTCGGTGGCCGCCAGTGGGCCGCGCCCCAGGCGCCGCCACCGCCACCCGACTGGGTCATGGCGTCGGAATCCACTTCGAAGGGTTGATGCGGATCCCGCTGCTCGCCGCCGATCGACGGCACCAGCGTGGCCAACGGCGCCGTCTGCTGCTGCGGCTCGCCGAAATACGGCTGCTCAGCCGGCGCGGTGGGCGGCTCGGGCGGTGGGTCGGCCTGGGACAGCGGAGGAGCGTCCGCCTCGCGGAACTCCGCCGGCGGTTCCAGCGGGGCGTATTCCGGCCCGTCCTCCCAGGTAGCCATGCCGGACAGTCTATTTGCTGGCCGGCCCAGCATCAGCAGGGCGGTGGCCCGCCGGCAACCGTCAGGTCACCGAGAGCTCGATGATCCGGTCGTCGCCCGACTCCGGGGTGGTCCGGCCGTCTGTATTGCTGGTGGTGATCAACAGCGTGTGATCGTCCAGGGCGATCACGCTCCGCAGCCGGCCGAAGCGGTCCTTCAGGAAGTCTTCGGGCGGACCTGCGGTGTGGGCGCCGTCCAAGGGGATCCGCCACAACCGCTCGCCCTTCAGCGCGGCCATCCAGATCGACCCGCCGGCATAGGCGATCCCGCTCGGCGAATCTTCCTCGGTGCCCCACTGGGCCACTGGCGAGGTGTATTTCGCGATGTCAGTCTTCCCTTGGGTGGCCGGCCAGCCGTAATTGTGGCCCTTCTTGATCAGGTTGAGTTCGTCGACGTCCCGGTCACCGAATTCGGAGGCCCACAGCCGGCCCGCCGGGTCCCAGGCCAGCCCCTGGACGTTGCGGTGCCCGTAGGTCCAGACCAGCGAATCCGGGTCCGGGTTGCCCGGGGCCGGTGCTCCCGATGGGGTCATCCGCAGGATCTTGCCGCCCAGCGACGACTTGTCCTGGGACAGTTCTGGCACTCCGGACTCGCCGGTGGTCGCGTACAACATTCCGTCCGGGCCGAACGCCAGCCGTCCGCCGTTGTGGTGCAGTCCGTGCGGGATGCCTGTGACGATCACGTGCAGCCCGTGCAGCTGATGGCCGGGCTTCGCCGTCGGGTCGTAGGTCAGCCGGGCGATCCGGTTGTCGTTGTCGGTGGAGTAGTAGACGTACAGCCGGTGGTCGTGGGCGAAATCGGGGGACAGGACGAGACCGAGCAGCCCGGCCTCGCCGCCCTGGTCGCCGTTGGATCGGGCCTGGCTGATCTCGCCGACCGGCGTCTTGTGGCCGGTCTTCAGATTGACCCGGGTGATCGTGCGGGTGTCGCGGGAGGTGACCAGCAGCTCGTTGCCCGGCAGCAGCGCCAGGCCCCAGGGGACGTTGAGTCCCTCCGCGACCGTACGCACCACCCGTACGGACCCGTGCACCGGGGCTGCGGTCGGACTGGCGGAGGCCTTCGTGGGTGATGGGGTCGGGGAGGGCGACTTCGAGGGGCCGGTCGGCGACGGTGTAGTCGACGGTGTAGTCGGCGACGGTGTAGTCGACGACGGTGTAGTTGCCGACGGGGTCTTGGTGGTCGGGGAACCGGTGGCCGACGGCGTGCCGGCGGGTCCAGCACCGGAGCAGCCGGCCAGCGCCAGCGCGATCGCCGTCGCTGTGGACAACACGGCTGTACGCGCCCGCTTCATGCCGCCAGCCTGTTCATGCCCAGCCTTTTCATGCCCAGCCTTTTCATGCCTCCAGCCTCTTCATACCGTCAGCGTACGGACACCTCGATGATCCGGTCGTCGGAGCGGCCCGGGGTGGCCCGGCCGTCGGTGTTGCTGGTGGTGATCAGCAGCTTGCCGGGGCTGAGTCGCAGTACGCCGCGGATCCGGCCGTACTTGCCGACCAGGAACGCCTTGGGCGTGCCGGCTTTCGCGCCGTGCATGGGGATCCGCCAGAGTCGCTCGCCCTTCAGCGCGGCCATCCAGATCGTGTTGTTGGTGTAGGCGATCCCGCTCGGGCTGTCGACCTCGGTGCCCCACTGGGCGACCGGGCTGGTGTAGCCCTTGTGGCTGGTCTTGCCCTGGGTAGCCGGCCAGCCGTAGTTGTGGCCCTTCTTGATCAGGTTCAGTTCGTCGGCCTTCCGATCGCCGAATTCGGAGGCCCACAACCGTCCGGACGGGTCCCAGGAGAGGCCCTGGACATTGCGGTGCCCGTAGCTCCACACCGACGATCCCTTGAACGGATTGTTCGGTGCAGGCTTGCCGTAGCGGGTGATACGCAGGATCTTGCCGCCGAGCGACGTCTTCTTCTGCGGCAGCGAGGTGTTCTCGGCGTCACCGGTGGTGACGTACAACATGCCGCCCGGGCTGAATCTGAGTTGGCCGCCGTTGTGGTGCAGCCCGTGCGGGATACCTGCCTTGATCACGTGCGGTCTGCCCAGCTGGTGGTACGGAGCGCGGTTCGGGTAGTAATGCACCCTGGCCACCCGATTGTCCTTGGCGGTCGAGTAATACACGTAGAGCACGTGGGTCTTGCTGAACTGCGGATCCACCGCGATGCCCAGCAGGCCGCCCTCGCCACCGGCCGACGGATCGGACCGTGCGGGTTTGATCTTGCCGATGGTGTGGAAGGTCCCGGTCCGGACATTCACCCAGCGGATCAGGTGGGTGTCGCGCTCGGTGTAGACGATCTTGTTGTCGGAGAGTTTGGCCAAGCCCCAGGGCACGTTCTGACCTTTGACCAGGGTGCGCAGGACCTTGACGGATCCGGTCGCGGCCTGCGCCGCCGGCAGGCCGGCCGGCCCGACGCCGGTCAGCAGCGCAGCTGCCGTGACAGCCGCAACGGAACCGGCCAGGAGTTTCTTCGGCTTGGTGATCATGATCGACCTCGATCCGGATCGACGGTGGTCTGCTCCCGATACCCGGGTCAGGCTACTCCGAAGCGCAGATGGGCCCGCTCAGCCAGGCTGGTCGGTCGGGCTGAGCGGACCCGGGAGCTCCAGGCTCAGCGATGCACGATCTGCAGCGGCATCCGGCTGCGGCTGACGCTGACGGTCAGCTTGGACTGCCGGGCCATGGCCAAGCCGGCGCCGACCGCGGCCAGGCCGACAATGCTGCCGCAGAGCAGCATCGTGCTCTGGACCCCGATCCGGTCGATCACGACACCGACGATCGGGCCGCCGATCGCCTGGCAGCCGAGCAGCATCAGCAGATAGACGCTCATCACCCGGCCGCGGACCGCATGGGGAGCGGTCATCTGGACCAGCGAATTGGCGCTGGTCATGAAGAGCAGGCTCATCATGCCGATGCCGACCAGGGTCAGGCAGAACAGCGGCTCCCAGCCGAACCGGGAGGCCAGGATCAGGCCGATGCCCAGGCCACCGAGCGCGCTGACCAGGAAGCGCAGCCGGGGGCTGTCCGTACGACGTGCCGAATACAGCGCACCGGCCAGAGAACCGACGGCGACCAGGGTGTTGAAGAGGCTGTAGCCGCCGACCCCGCCGGGGAAGACGTTGGTGGCGAAGGCGGTCAACAGGACCGGCATGTTGGTGCCGAACAGGGCCAGCGCGGTGACCAGCACGATGGTCCACAGCACCTCAGGCGTACGGCGGATGTAGCCGAGGCCCTCGCTCAACTGGCGGGCGATGGAGACCGATTGGGCCGGCTTCGCCGCGACTGCCGACGGCACCTTCATGATGCCTAGCAGGGTCACGACCAGCAGGCACGCGCCGCTGTTGATCAGGAACGACGGTCCCTGGCCGATGGCATGGATCAGGATGCCGGAGATGGCGGGCCCGATCAGGCCGCCGAGCTGGAAGACCGAGGAATTCAGGCTGACCGCGTTGCGGATGTAGTCGCGCCCGACCAGGTCGGAGACGAAGGCCTGCCGGGTCGGATTGTCCACCACGGTGACGAAGCCGAGCATCACCGCGATGGCGAAGACATGCCAGGCCTGGACGACGCCGGTGATCGCCAGCACGCCGAGCAGGGCGGCCATGGACGCTGCGACCGACTGGGTGACCATCAGCACCCGCCGCTTGGGCAGCCGGTCGGCGACCAGCCCGCCGAACATCCCGAAGAACAGTACCGGCAGGAACTGGCAGGCGACGGTGATCCCGACGGCCGCCGCGCTGCCGGTCAGCTGGCTGATCATCCAGTCCTGGGCGATGCGCTGCATCCACAGCCCGGTCGTGGCCACGATCTGGCTGCCGAAGTAGATCCGGTAGTTCAGGACCTGAAGAGCCACGAAGCTCTTCGGCCACCGGGAAGCCTCCGGCGCGGCGCCGGGCTCGGCAACCGCCAGCTTCCCGACGGGGTTTCCGATCTGGTCCGCTACGGGATCATCGGATAGACGGACAGGTACACGGCGTTCTGCGGGCACCGCGGACACGAAGCAATCACCAAACTCTGATCAAATACCACTGGCTGCACTTAAGCACTTCTCACTCGGCCTCGGTCATGGCGACGTGCGGTCAGACGGTCGCAGCCCGTGATCCAGCCTGCTCAGCAGGCGGTGGGCAGGTCACATCGACGACACCGGAAGGTCTGGAACCGGCGATCGATGGGGTGGGATCGGATAGATCCGCGAAGGTCCGAACCGTGAGGCTCTGACGACAACACTAAACGGTCACTGATTATTGCCCCGCATCATTGAGACTATATCTATCATTGGGTGTCGTAATGGCTCTGTACGGAGCCCGGCGAGGGGGCGACAGTGGCGGACGAACAGACCTTCGATCCGGTGTTGCTGCGCACCTATCTTGCCGTGGTCGAGGGGCTGAGCTTCACCCGGGCCGCCGAGCAGCTCGGGCTCAGCCAGCCGACCGTGTCCCAGCACGTCCGCCGGCTCGAGCAAGCAGCCGGCCGCCAGCTGGTCTCCCGGGACACCCGGACCGTACGGCTGACCGACAACGGCGAGGCGATGGCCGGCTTCGCCCGGACGATCCTGGCCGCCAACGACGAGGCGATCGCCTATTTCCGCGGCTCGGCGATGTCCGGCCGGCTGCGATTCGGTGCCGCCGACGAACTGGCGCTGAGCGAGTTGCCGCACATCCTGCGCGACTTCCGCCAGCTCTATCCCAAGATCAACCTCGAGCTCACGGTGACCCAGTCCGGCGTTCTGCAGCGCCGGCTGCTGGCCAACCACCTGGATCTGATCTTCATCAACCAGGAGCCGGACACCGATCGCGGCCGGCTGGTGCGGCGGGATCGGCTGGTGTGGGTCGGTCTGGACAAGATGGAGATCGATCCGGACCAGCCGGTGCCGTTGATCACCTACTACGCGCCCAGCTACAGCCGCAGCGCCGCGATCAGTGCCCTGGAGGGTGTCGGCCGGACCTGGCGGATCACCTGCAACACCCGTGAGATCAACGCGGTGCTGGCGGCCACCCGGGCGGGGCTCGGACTGTGCGTGCTGGCCCAGAGCCGGGTGCCGGGTGATCTGCGGGTGGTCAGCGGCCGGTACGACCTGCCGGTGCTGCCCGATGTCGAGATGGCGCTGGTGGACAATCCGCGCGCTCCGCGGGAACCGGTCGAGGCGCTCAGCCGTGCCATCCACAACCTGCCGCTGGCGCCCCTGCGGCCGTAGTGATCACGACCGCTGATCATGCCCGGTGATCATGCTCGCCGGTCGGGCGTGAGCACGATCCGGCCGTCGAGCGTCCGACTCTGCATCCGCTCGTGCGCGATAGCCGCCTCGGAGAACGGCAGCGTCTCGATCTCGATGTCAGCCAATCCGGCGGCCGCCGCCTCGAGCGCGGCGTCGAGAGCCGGTCGGACGACCTCCGGGTGGGTCGGCAGATAGACCCCGGCGTTGAAGCCGGCGACGGTGAGGCTGCCGAACCACAGATCGTTGGTCGGGATCTGATGGGCCCAGTCGCCGCTCGCATTGCCCGCGGCGATCAATCGGCCACCCGGTCGCAGCAGACCGAGGCTGGCGGTGCGGACCGGTCCGCCGACCGGATCGACGACGACATCGAACCGCTCGTCGCGGAAAGCACCCGGTAGGTCCGCGGAGTCGACGATCGCGTCGTACGGCAACCGAGTGCGCCGGGCCGCGGCCAGCTTGCCGGTCCGGACGGTTCCGACCACCCGGGCGGCGCCGAGCTGCCGCGCGATGCCGGGGAAGGCGGCCGAGAATCCGCCGAGCGCACCATGGACCAGGACGCTCTCGCCGTCGGCCAGCCGGGCGATCCGGGTCAGGGCGACATGGGCCATCGCGGCGTTCGGCACCACGGAGACCGAAAGCGCCGGATCGAGGTCGTACGCGTCCAGCGAGGCGACCAGCGACTCGGCCGCCAGGTACACCTCGGCGTACCCGCCGATGCCGCCGCCGGAAGACGTCGAGACGACGGGTTCGCCGACCCGGAACCGGGTCGCCCCCTCGCCGATGGCCCGGACCGTGCCCGCGACCTCGAGTCCCGGCACGAACGGCGGCTGCGGCATCCCGGGACGGTCGCGATAGGCGCCCTGGCGGAAGAAGAGGTCGATCAGTCCGACGGCAGCATGGCTGACATCGATCGCGATCTGGCCGGGACCCGGTGCGGGATCGGGAAGTTCGGCGACGACGAGCACGTCGGGATCGCCGAACCGGGTGGCTTGGACGGCCTGCATGGGAGCTTCTTTCCGGGGGTGCGACGCGGGACATTTAACGCACCTCATGATGCGTTATGACACACAGTAGCACTGTCGTACGGATAGCGCACACTGTGATGCGTTACATTGGGCCGATGCGCGACCGGGCCCGATCTGTCGAGGACAAGGCACAGCGCTCGGAGGATCTCCTCGATGCCGCGGAGTCTTTGGCGGTCGAACTGGGCGGGGTCCGTTTCGTGACTGTCGCCGCGGTGACGGAGCGGGCCGGACTGCACCGGACCGGCGTACGGCGCTATTACGCGAGCAGGGAGGAACTCTTCCTCGAGCTGGCCGAGCGCGGCTGGCAGCGATGGCGTGACGCGGTCACCGCCTCGGTGGCGGGCCGGAGCGGTCTCCGGCCGGGCGAGGTCGCCGCCGTGATGGCTGAGACGATCGCTGCGCTGCCGGTCTTCTGCGATCTGCTCTCCCATGTGGCCATGAGCCTCGAGGGCGATGTCGATCTGGAACGAGCGCGACGGTACAAGACCAATTCGTTCCGCGCCCACGATGACCTGATCGAGGCACTGGACCGTGCCAGCACGATGACTGTCGAAGAATTGCAGGCACTGGCGGCGGCGGCCGGTGCGTTCGCGGCCGGCTTCTGGCAGGTCTCTCACCCGACCCCGACGTTGGCCCGGCTCTACGCGGAAGTGCCGGAGTGGGGTCACGTCGCCCTCGACTTCGGCCCGCGCCTGAACCTGTTGCTCCGGGCGACGGCAGTCGGGCTGGTCCACACCGACGAGCGGACTGCCGAGGATCCCCGATGATCAGTTCCGGGGACGAGCCCGCTCGGCCGTACGGCCTGATGGCCGACCTGCAGCACGAACCGGTCGGCGTCGACACGGTTGCGCCGAGACTGTCCTGGATCGTCCCGGCCGTCGGAGACGGCATGCAGCGGATGTACCGGATCCAGGTCGCCGGGTCACCCACGTCGTTCGACCGGCCGGTCTGGGACAGCGGGCCCGTCGATTCACCGGCATCGGTCGCCGTCGGTTACCGCGGGCCCCAGCTGCGTCCATCCACGCCGTACTGGTGGCGGGTGGCGGTGGAGACGTCCGAGCCCGGCGACTGGTCGGAGCCGGCGCGCTTCGTGACCAGGATCTCCGACTGGGGCGGTGAGCCGATCTGGGGACCGGAGACCGACAGCCCCTGGGTCCTGCTGCGGACCGAATTCGATCTTCCCGACCGGACCGTCCTTGCCGCCTACGTCGAGGCGGCCGGCCTGTCGCCGGAAGGCGGTCCGACCGAGCGCGGCATCGAGGGCGGGCGGCAGTACGTCTACAAGCTCTGGGCCAACGGCTCGGTGGTGGGACGGGGCAGTGTTCGTGCCAGCGACGACCGGGCGCGCTACCAGACCCATGACGTGACCAGGATCGTCCGGCCCGGACGCAACGCGCTGGCCGCGCTGTGCTGGGCCGAGCACGGCCGTCAGTTCGTCGCCCGGCTGGTCGTGGTGTTCGCCGACGGCGACCGGATCGAGGTGCCGACGACGGTCGTCTGGAGGACGCTCGGCGGGTCGCGATTGCTGCCAGGGTCCGAGGACATCGGCGGCGGCTGGTATCGCGCACCGCAGGAGGATTGGGACCTGCGGCACGAACCGGTCGGCTGGACGCAGCCGGGTTTCGATGATCATGACTGGACGCCTGCCGTCGCCGCGGCAACGCTGCCCGCTCCGGCGCCCGCGATCACCTCGATCGAGCAGCAGGTCCACGCACCCGTACGGGCCGAGCGGCAGGCGCCGGGCCGCTGGTTCGTCGATCTCGGACGGGAGCTCGTCGGCGGGATCCGGCTCGACGTGTCCGGCCGTGCCGGCGACCGGGTGATCATCCGGCTCGGTGAGGAGCTCGAGCACGGACGCGTACGCTTCCGGTTGCGAACCGGCAACGTGTACTCCGACACCTGGACACTGCGGGACGGACCGCAATCGGTTGAGCACTGGGGATTCCGGGCCTTTCGGTATGTCGAGCTGGAGTGCGATCCCGATCTTGATCTGAGCCAGGCCGTGTCGCCGGTCGTGCTGCGCGCGCCCTACGTCGGCGGCGGCTCGTTCCGATCGTCCGATCCCGATCTGGACCGGGTCTGGGAGCTGTGCCGCTGCACCATCGAGGCCACCTCGCTGGACCTGTACCTGGACACCCCGGCGCGGGAACGCGGCCCCTACGAGGGCGACGCGTATGTCAACCAGCTGTCCCAGTACGCCGTCGAGCGCAGCTACGCGCTGGCCAGATATTCCGGCGAGTATCTGACCCGGCGGCCGACCTGGCCGGCCGAGTACCACCTGATGCCGGTGCTGATCGGCTGGCAGGACTATCTGACCACCGGCGACGACCGGCAGCTGCGGAGCGACTTCGAACTGTGGGAGTCGCTGGACTACGACCGTTTCCTCGGCGACGACGGGCTGCTGCACAAACCGCCGATCGCCTCCGGCTGGGACGCCGAGCTGGTCGACTGGCCCCCGGTCTTCCGGGACGACTACGAGTTCACCGAGGTCAACACGGCGCTCAACGCGTTCCAGTGCGCCGCCCACGCCGCCCTGACCGACATCGCCATGGTGATCGACCGGCCGCAGGACGCCGATCGCTATCGCGACCTGGCGGCGCGGATGCGTGCTGCGATCACCGCGCGGCTGCTCGACGACGTCGCCTACCGGGACGGGCTGGGCTCGGGCCATCATGCCCAGCATGCAACCGCGATCCCGGTCGCACTGGGCATCGCACCCGTCGACCGCCTGCCGGGACTCGGCGCCTGGCTGGCCGGTGGTGGCGTGCGGGTGAGCATTTATGCCGTCCAGTTCCTCCTCGACGCGCTGTTTCGGGCCGGATTCGTCAACGAGGCGGCCAGAATACTCACAGCGACCGGGCCGTCGAGCTGGCTGCACGTCATCGATGATCTCGGGGCGACGCTCGCACCGGAGGCCTGGGACCCGGAGCTGAAGCCCAACATGACCTTCTCGCACGCCTGGGGATCGGCGCCGGTCAACGTGGTCGCCCGCTGGATCCTCGGTGTCAGGCCCGAGGCACCAGGAGCTGCCAGGATCGTTGTCGAGCCCCGGCCCGGACCGCTCGCGACGATGTCGGGAACGGTCCCGACGATCCGCGGCCCGGTCGAGGTCGAGCTCGATCGCGCCGCGGGCACCCTGGCGATCATGGTGCCCACCAACACCCGGGCGCGGATCGTGCTGCACAAGTCGGAGTTGGGGCTCGCCGGCCCGTTGACGGTCACTTCGGCCGGCCACCCGATCGCGTCCATCGGATCGGGTGATCTTGTCGAGGTTCCCGACGTCGGACCGGGTGAAGTGGTCGTCGCAAGCGCCTGAGATTGAGGCTGTGCATCCAGGTGCACGCGCCGATGGCCCCGCCGTGCTGGATCATGATCGGATGACGGAGCCCACCCGAGGACAAGCGGACCCGGCCGGCCTTCAGACCGGACCGCGTCATCCGCGGAGTGTTCTTCGCCGAGGTGGCGCTGGTCGTCCGGAAACCGCGGCGGTGGCGATGAAGGCCGGCGTGACCCGTCGTGCCGGAATCTGGTCACTCCTGAGACGGCGCGCCTTCCTGCCCGCATTGTTCTTTTCCATCGCGGGACTGTCCGGCCTGTTCTTCGGCACGCAATCGTTGCCGTTCGCGCCGCAGGAGACCGGGAGCGCGACGGCCACCGTGATCGAGTCGGCACTGTGTCATGGCTACCAGGACCCGGCCACGGCGACCTTCACGGTTGGTGGCACCACCTATCGCGGTGACGTCTCCTGCAGCCACCACGTCGGGGACCGGGTCCAGATCTGCTACGACCCCACCGATCCGTATCACAACGGTGACACCACGGGCCGTGTCGTCCAACGATACGGAGCCGGCCTGTTCCTGACGCTTATGGCGCTGCTCACCTGGAGGCCGCCGCGGTGGCTGCGGAGCCGCAGGAACCGATAGCAGCGACCAAAGTCTGTTGGGCAGCATTGGGTGAACTCGATACGCTTGGCGGGCCCGGAATGCTCCGGGCCGAGTACGGCGTTGGATCCTGATGCCGGATTCGTACGGTGCCGTGGAAGGGCTGCGGCGCCGCGGCAAGCCACAAGTGAGGTAGCGGTGCCAACAGGCAAGGTCAGGTTCTACGACTCCGCCAAGGGGTTCGGATTCCTGAGCAAGGAGGAGGGCGGCGACGTCTACGTGCGCGCCAACGCGCTGCCTCCCGGCGTCACCACCCTCAAGCCCGGCCAGCGGGTGGAGTTCGGCGTGGTCGAGGGCCGCAAGGGTGAGCAGGCGCTCTCCCTGCGGTTGATCGACGCGCCGCCGTCGCTGGCCCAGCAGCGCCGCAAGTCTCCCGACGAGATGGCTGTGATCGTCGAGGATCTGATCAAGATGCTGGACTCGATCAGCAACGGCTACCGGCGCGGTCGGCATCCCGATGCCAGGATCGGCAAGAAGGTCGCCAGCGTGCTGCGCGGCGTGGCCGACGAACTTGACGTCTAGCCTCGTTCTGCCGGCGGTCGCGGGCACGTGTTGGGGATAGCTCGGGGATAGCCGACACCCGCGCCGGTGCCCTAGGATCCAGTGGCCATGGGAGCACCCACAGTGACCACGCCCGGGACGCCGGCGCAATCGTCCGGTGTGATCGATCGGTGGTTCGAGATCACGGCCCGCGGATCGACAGTCGCCCGCGAGATCCGCGGCGGCCTGGTGACCTTCTTCACCATGGCCTACATCCTGGCCTTGAACCCGTTGATCATCGGCACCGCCGCTGATCACAACGGTCACCTGCTGGGTGGTGCTCCGTGGAAGGACGCCGCCGGGCAGGTGATCAGTGCCAACGTCGGGCATTCGATCACCCTGGTCGCCGGTGCGACCGCGCTGGTTGCCGGGATCACCACGATCGCGATGGGGATCTTCGGTCGCTTCCCCCTCGGTCTGGCGACCGGCCTCGGCCTGAACGCGTTGCTGGCCTTCACCATCGCGCCGCAGATGACGTGGCCGCAGGCCATGGGGCTGGTCGTGATCGAGGGCATCGTGATCGCGATCCTGGTGCTCACCGGCTTCCGTACGGCCGTCTTCCGCGCTGTGCCGGCCTCGCTGCGCGCCGCGATCTCGGTCGGTATCGGCCTGTTCATCGCCTTTGTCGGGCTTGCCGATTCCGGTGTCGTTCGGGCAGGCAGCGGCACCTTGGTCCAACTCGGCGTGAACGGGTCACTGTCGGGCTGGCCGATGCTGGTCTTCGCCATCGGCCTGTTCACCGTCGCGGTGCTCCACATCCGCAAGGTGCGCGGGGCGATGTTGATCTCCATCGTCCTGGCCACCATCATCGCGGTGATCATCCAGGCGGTGGCGAACCTGCCTGCCCAGAGCAGTGATCATCCGACCGGCTGGGCACTCAACATCCCGACTCTCGGCAAGATCATCTCGGTGCCCGATCTCAGCCTGATCGGCCACGTCGACGTGTTCGGAGCCTTCATCGACGGCGGCATCGGCCGCTTCGTGCCGTTGGTGCTGCTGGTCTTCGCACTGATCCTGTCCGATTTCTTCGACACCATGGGCACCGTCGTCGCGATCGGCGCCGAGGGCGGCCTGCTGGACGAGCGTGGCAACCCGCCGCACCTGACCCAGATCCTGCTGGTCGACTCACTGGCTGCGGCCGCCGGGGGTGCCGGCTCGGTGTCGTCCAACACCACCTACATCGAGTCCGCATCGGGCGTCGGCGAGGGCGCCCGGACCGGGCTGGCCTCGGTGATCACCGGCCTGGCCTTCCTGGTGGCGATGTTCCTGGCGCCGCTGGCAGGCTTGGTGCCGTCCGAAGCGGCGACCCCGGCGCTGGTCTTCGTCGGCTTCCTGATGATGTCCCAGGTGACCAAGATCAACTGGTCGGAGTTGGAGGAGGGCCTGCCGGCCTTCCTGACGATCGCCCTGATGCCGTTCACCTATTCGATCACCAATGGCATCGGCGCCGGCTTCGTGATGTACGCGTTCCTCAAGATCGTGCGCGGCAAGGCCCGCAGCGTCCACCCGCTGATGTACGGCATCTCGATCGCGTTCCTGATCTACTTCCTGCAGGGATTGATCAACAGCTGGATCAGCTGATCGGCCCGCCGGCAGTCGCCGGGCTCAGTTGGGGGGAGCCAACCGCCGCTTGAGCTGCGGGATGTCCAGATCGGTCTTCGGGTAGCGCGGATCGAGATCGCGCAGAGTGTCCCGCAGCAGCACGCCGACGGCCCAGTTCCGATACCACTTGCGGTCGCTGGGAATCGCGTACCAGGGGGCGACCTCGGTCGAGGTCGCCGCCAGGGCTTCGGCGTACGCCTTCTGGTACTCCGGCCACATCCGACGCTCGGTGATGTCGTCGACGTTGAATTTCCAGTTCTTGGTCTCGTCGTCCAGCCGGGCCAGCAGTCGCTCGCGCTGCTCGTCGTAGGAGATGTTCAGGAAGCACTTGATCACTGTCGTCCCGGCAGCGACCAGTCCGGCCTCGAATTCGTTGATCGTCCGATAGCGGCGCAGCCGTTCGGCATCGTCGATCTGATCATGGACGACGGTGACCAGCACGTCCTCGTAGTGGGATCGGTCGAAAACCCCGATCATGCCCGGACCGGGCAGCTCCCGCTTGATCCGCCAGAGGAAATCGTGGGCCCGCTCCTCCTCGGTCGGTTTCTTGAAGGCGCGGATGTGCGTGCCCTCAGGCCCTACCAGCCCGACGACGTGGTCGATCACCCCGCTCTTGCCGGACGTGTCCATGCCCTGCAGCACCAGCAGCACCGACCGCTGCTCGCCGGCGACGCCGTCGGCGTAGAGCCGGGTCTGCAGGTCGACCAGTTCCGCCCCCAGGTCCTCCAGGGCGGCCAGCGACGCCTTGCGGCTGTCCGGGCCGGTGGTGATCTTGCGCGGCGAGTAGTCGGCCAGGTCGACCACACCGTCCTCGGGGTCGATCCGCAGCGCGCTGCGGAGGTTCTTGGTCGACGATGACTTCTTCGGCATGGCCGAAGCTTACGGTCCGGGGCCGGCGCGCTCGGCGGATCCGCTCGGCAACCGACACGGCAGCCGCCCTTCGTACGCATATTCTGAGGCCGTTGCTGCAGTGCAGGACCAGATCTCGAGCAGACGGGAGCGACGGGTGGACACCGACCGGGCGTCGACGGACCGCGAACACGGTGTCGGTCACGCCCTGGGCTCCGGGGTCAAGGGCGCGGGCCGGGGGATCGGCCATGGCATCGGCCACGGGCTGCGCCGGGTCGTCGACTACAGCGATTCCGGTGGCGCCGGGCCGACCGGGCTGGGCAAACTCGTACGGCTCGAATTCACCGACTCGGTCGGCGACGCGGCGGTCACCATCGCGTTGGCGGGCACCATCTTCTTCGGCACGCCGACCGACGAGGCCCGCCCGGAGGTGGCGCGCTTCCTGGCCATGACGATGGTGCCGCTGGCCATCCTGGCACCGCTGATCGGCCCGTTCCTCGACCGGTTCCGCTACGGGCGGCGCTGGGCGATCGGCATCTCGACGGCGCTGCGGGCATTCCTGTCCTGGGTGCTGGCCGGGGTCGTCCACGACCCCAATTCGGTCTGGCTGTTCGTCTGCGCACTCGGCGTGCTGGTCGCCAACAAGGCGAACACGGTCAGCCGCGCGGCGGCCGTACCGCGTTTGCTGCCCGAGGGTTTCACGCTGGTGAACGCCAACTCCCGGCTGTCGATGGCCAATGTCGTCGGGCTGGGGGTCGGCGGCATCCTCGGCGGTGCGCTGTCCCGGCTCGGACCGGACTGGGCCCTGCGGTTCGCCTTCGTGGTCTTCCTGGTCGCAGTCGGCCAGACCATCCTGCTGCCCGGACGGGTCGACTCGACCAAGGGTGAGAAGTCGGCGGGGGCGGTCTTCTGGCGCCGCAAACACGGACCGGGGGACCAGCGGCGGTTCCGGAACATGACCGCGCCGGTCCAGCTGGCGCTGCTGGCCAATCTGGGCGCCAAGCTGATGGGCGGCTTCCTGACCTTCTTCCTGGCGTTCCTGTTCCGCGACCACCCGCTCGGCTCGCTGCCCGCACTGGTGGCCCTGGGCATCGTGGTCGCCGCCTCCGGCGCCGGGAGCGCGATCGGGACGGTCGTGGGCAACCTGCTCAAGGACAAGCGGCCCGAGTTGATCGCACTGATCTTCCTGGGAATCGACGCCGCGATGGCCGTGGTGACCGCGGTCTTCTACTCGCCGCCGACGGTGATCGCGATGGGTTTCGTCGCCGGGCTGTCGACCCAGATGGTCAAGCTCGGCTACAACGCGCTGGTGCAGCGCGACGTCTCCGACGAGGTGCAGACCTCGGTCTTCGCCCGGTCGGAGGCGGTGTTCCAGATCTGCTGGGTCGCCGGTGGCTTCCTGGGAATCGCCTTGCCGCTGATCCCACATCTCGGCTTCGGCGTGGTGGCCGGTCTGCTGCTGGGAGTCGCGGTGCTGATCGTCATCCACTGGATCCGCACCCATCGGGCGGCGGCCGCCGAGGACGTGGGTTTCCAGACTCCCCAGGCGGGCTGACAGAATAGGGGTCATGGCAACTTCGGCACGTGCGCGCGCGGTGAAACTCGATTCGATCGCCGCCGGTGCAGTCGATCTCGCTCGGGATGCGGCGCTTGAGACCGCCGGAGTGCTCGGCGTCGGCGAGTATCTGGGCAACCAGGCCGAGGCTGAGCGGGTCGTCAGCCATCACTTCGCCTGCCCGCACCCGGGTTACCGCGGCTGGCACTGGTCGGTGACCGTCACCCGGGCTTCCCGGGCGCGTACGGCCACGGTCGACGAGGTCGTGCTGCTCCCCGGCTCCGACGCGCTGCTGGCCGAGCACTGGGTGCCGTGGGTCGAGCGGGTGCAGCCGGGCGATGTCGGCCCGGGGATGTTGATGCCGGCGCCGGACACCGACCCGAGGCTGGAGCCGGGCTACACCGGTGGCGAGGACGCTGCCGACGCCGATCCGGCGGAGGCGGCGATCATCCGCTCGGTGGTGTCGGGGTTGGGGCTCGGCCGCGAGCGGGTGCTGTCGGTCGAGGGCCGTGACGAGGCCGCCGAACGCTGGCTCACCGGCGATGGCGGGCCCGACAACCCGCTGAGCAAGCAGGCCCCGGCGACCTGCGTGACCTGCGGTTTCTTCGTACGGCTGCGCGGACAGCTCGGTCGCGAGTTCGGGGTCTGCGCCAACGCCTACTCACCCTCGGACTCCCGGGTGGTGACCATCGACCATGGTTGCGGCGCGCATTCGTCGGTGCCCGAGCCGGAGCGCGCCAAGGAACTGCCGGCGCCGGTCTGGGACACCATCGCCTGGGACGAGACCGGCGGTCTCTTCGACTGAGGCTTCCGGTCCGGAGAGATGTATCGGCTGGGGGACTTCGGCTGATTCCGCGCGGCTCACCAGCGGCGGTAGGCCTCGTAGGCGGCCCGGAACTCATCCTCGGTCAACGGCCACTCGACCCCGGCGCGGGGCAGTTGCTGAAGCTGCGGCAGCAGCGTCGCGCTCCAGTTGAACAGGCCGCCGCGCCAGTGCTTCCTGATCAGCTTGCCCGGGCGAGTGGTTCTGAACCTGCCGTCGTGGTGCTCGATCAGACCCGCCTGCAGCAGGGCGCCGAGGGACGAGGCCAGCTGGTCGCGGGTGGGGATGTCGTGGTTGATCGCGTCCGCGGAGCCGATCAGGCCGGAGAGCGTGCTGCCCCGACGCCCGCTCGAGGTCGCCGCCAGGATCCAGGCGTCGGCATGGCTCCACGGTCCCTGCTCGCGGTCCGGCACGGGTCCAGCGTACGGACGCCGGGAGTTTAGGCTGGGGCGGGTGACCTTCGAGGGCTTCCCGGCTGCCGCACTGGACTTCTACGACGATCTGGAGATCGACAACTCGCGAGCGTTCTGGGATGCCAACAAGCACGTCTACATCGAGTCCGTGCTGGCGCCGATGAAGGCGATCGTGGCCGAGATGGAGCCGGAATTCGGCAAGGCGAAGATCTTCCGGCCCTACCGTGACGTCCGGTTCTCCGGGGACAAGACTCCGTACAAGACTCATCAGGGAGCTTTCCTGCCCCGGGCTGAGGAGACCGGCTACTACCTCGAGGTCTCGGCCAGGGGCGTACGGATCGGTGCCGGTTTCTACCACGCCTCGCCCGAGCGGCTGGCCGGCTACCGCGAGGCGGTCGCCGAGAACGGCAGCGGGCGGCAGCTGTCCCGGATCGTCAACAAGCTGAGGTCGGCCGGTTTCGACATCGGCGGCGACCGGCTGAAGACCCGGCCGCGAGGCGTCGAGCCGGACCATCCGCGGCTCGAGCTGCTCCGGCACCGGTCGCTGGTCGCCGGGCGGATGCTCGGCTTCGACCCGGTGATCCACAGCGCCGAACTCACCGAGGTCGTCCGCGCCGACTTCCGTGCCTTCGGGCCGCTGGTCGACTGGGTCGTCAAGCACACCGCGAGCTAGCCATGAGGAGCGGCCGGCTTCCCGGCCGATCCGAGGAGGGCATCGACCCGTTCCGCTTCAGTTCGTGCGGCCTCGCTTCAGTTCGTGCGGCCTCGCTTCAGTTCGTGCGGCCTCGCTTCAGTTCGTACCGCCCCCGCTTCACGCCCGTACCCGCGCTTCGCGGCGAACGGGAGCGAGGGGACGGAGCTGAGGCGAGAACGTTCCCGCTCCAGTTCCTACCGCTCCTCGCTCCAGTTCGTACCGCTCCTGCTCGTTCGTACCGGCTGAATCGGCTACGCGGCGGTGACCAGGGCCGGCCGTCGGGTGGCCGAGGACAGGCTCGTCCGGAGCCGTACGGCCGCGATCACGGCGACCAGGCTGATCGCGATGTTGACGCCGATGAAGACGTTGCTCAGACCAGCGCCGAGGGTGGCACCGGCGATCATCGGGCCGAGCGTCGATGCGCCGGTCTGCAGCGCCGTGAACAGCCCGAGCGTGGAGCCGACCATCCCACTCGGCGCCAGACCGGCGATCAGCGGGTTGAGAACCGGGGCGAACAGGGTCTCTCCGACCGCGAAAATGCCGAAGGTGCTCAGGAAGATGATCGGCGCCAGGGTGTGCAGTCCGGCAGCAGCACCGAGCAGCGTCCAGGCCAACACCCAGATGCCGCCGACGATCATCAGCAGGACCGCTGCCGACCGCTTGGCGGTGAAGCGGATGACGACGACCTGCAGCGCGAGGATCACCGCGCAATTGAGCGCCGCGGCGATTCCGACCGCCCGGGCGTCAACACCGAGCACGGTCAGCCCGTACGCCGGCAGCCCGCTCTCGAACTGGGCGTTGTAGGCCAGGGCCAGGCCGATGCTGATGATTGCGGTCAGTACCAGCGGCCGCGAGGACCTGATCATCGAGAACGCCTGCCGGGCACCGACCGACAGTTCGTCGGTGTTCACGGCGCTGCCGCTGAGGATCTTGTCGCCGCGGGCGGCCGCCACGATCAGCAGCCCGGACAACGCGAAACCGGCGCCGGCCATCAGGAACGCGGGGAGCATGCCGTCCGGGCGGTCGAGATGGACCAGGAAGCCGGCGACGAAAGAGCCGATCCCCATGCCGAGGGCCTGGCCGCTGGCGATCCAGGCGAAGACCTTGCGTCGGTCGCCGGCACCCGGGGCCCAGCGCAGCGCCAGCACCGACTGGGCCGGTGTTCCGCCGGACAGTCCGAAGCCGAAGGCGGCCATACCGGCCAGAAAGGTGGTCGGGCTGTCGGCAAGGATCAGCGAGAACGCGCCCGCCGCCGCGATCGAGCGGGCGGCCAGGGAGACCAGGACGGGAGAGTACCGGTCGGCGAGCCGGCCACCGAGCGGGGCGGCCAGCAGGGCACCGACCGAGAAAAGGCTGGACGCCGCCGCACCGACCATGCCGCCCCAGCCGCGGGTGGTCGCAGCGTACGCATACTGATACGGCAGCACCGTGCCCCAACCCAGCATGGCAACGGCAGCGGCGATGATCAGCAGGACTGCGCGGCGCACGACGGACCCCCTCAGGACGTGACGAATCTGGCGTAACGAAACCCGACCCCCAGATGCCCGGGGCCGGGTCGTTGGTTGACCTATGGAGAAGATTTCGACCGACAAGATTTCGGTCTGCAAATCTTCGATATCGAAATATTACCACGTCAACCAACCCGGTCCCGCCTCGCGGTCGGGCCGGACCTGCCAGGATGGCCCTGATGGCCAGGGCAAAGCGCAGGACGCTGACCGATGAGTACCGGGAGGCGGTCGCCAGTTATGTGGCGGCCGGTGCCGACGAGCAGGTACAGCGGGTGATCACTGCCGTCGGTCGGTTGAGCAAGCGACTGGACCAGTGGTACGACAATCAGCTGGCAGATCTCAACGTCTCCTCCGGTGAGTGGGCCGTGCTCAGCGAGTTGGCCCGACGCGACGGCGAAGCGATGACCCCGAGCCAGTTGGCCACGGCGACCGACGTTGCGGCCTCGTCGATGACGCACCGGCTCGACGGTCTGGTGCAGCGGGGTCTGGTGCAGCGGGAGGCGGACCCGGGCAATCGGACCCGGGTCCTGGTCAGGCTGTCCGACGAGGGCTGGGAGTTCTTCGCGGCCGCGATCCGGGAGGCCAATGTGGTCGAACGCGATGTCGTGGCGCCGCTGACCGAACGCCAGACCCGCGAGCTCGCCGGTCTGCTGGAGCGGCTGATCGAAGGCCTGGATGCAGCCGACAGCAACGACTGATCGACTGGGTTGTCGAACGTGGGCTGGTCGATCTGCCAGGACTTGATCGATTATCCGGGAGTGCGCAATCCAGCAACGTCAAACCACGGTCTGGGATCGCCGACGCCGTGCTGGCGCGGCCCGGTCCCAGTGCGGTTGGTTATCTCGTTGAGGGCTTCGTCAGCCTGCGCGAGGATGTGTCGGATGGGATGGGATGCACTCAGGCATTGGGGCGACGACGTCGTACGCGGCGAACGGCTGACCGGCGGAGCCGGCGTCAACGAGGTGTGGACCGTCCGCGTCCGGGGGCATCACGCAGTCGCTCGTCTCGGCCGACGCAGCGACGCTGATCTGGCGTGGGAGACCGATCTGCTGCGACGCCTGGATGCGGAAGGAATGCCAGTGCCGACGCCTATCCCGACCAGGGACGGCCGGCTCTTCGTCGACGGGCTGGTGGTGATGACCTACTTGGAGGGAGGACCGCCGGAGACCGAAGCGGACTGGCGTCGCGTTGCCGAGGCACTCCGCCGGCTGCATGCGCTCACGCAGGGTTGGCCCCGACGCCCGGGCTGGCGATCGTCGACCGACCTTGTCCGCGCCGGGACCGGGACGAGGGTCGACCTCGACGCGATGCCGCCGGAGGGCGTCGTTCGATGTCGGGCGGCGTGGGCGCGACTCATCGGCCGGACGACGTGCGTCGTCCACGGCGACCCCAACCAGCGCAACATTCGCATGACCGCGGATCGCGTCGCGATGATCGACTGGGACGAGTCGCACGTCGATGTTCCCGACCTCGATCTGGCGCTGCCACACAACGCCGCAGGTCTGGACAACGACGCGTACGACATCGCAGCGCAAGCGCGGGCCGCGTGGGAGGCCGCCGTCTGCTGGGATCCCAGCGGGACCGACCAGTTCGCAGTCAAGCGGCTCGCCGAGGTTCGAGCGATCTGAACCCGGCCGCTGGTTTTGTGACCGAGGATGGCCTGCTCGAGGGCGACACGCCACGTGGGACTGATCGTCGGTCACAGGATCAGCGGATGCGGAGCGGCCCGTCGTTTCGAGGCCCCTACGCGGGGCCGTAGCTGCGGGGCGCGCAGGGAGATGCTTAGCATTTGTAATTAGCAGTGCTAAGGATTAGGCTTACCTCAGTGACCACACGTGATGTCGAGACGGTCGGCCCCGTCACCAGCACCCGGGATCTGCGCAGCAACGCCGGTCTCGCAGCTGGCCTACGGCCGGCGTTGTTGCGGCTCGCACGTCGGTTGCGTCAGATGCGCGACGAGTCCCTCGACCTGACCTCCAACCAGCTGTCGGCGATGAGTGTGCTGTTCAACAACGGCGACCTGCTGATGGGGGAGCTCGCCGCGCGCGAGTTGGTCCAGCCGCCGTCGATGACCCGGATCGTCAACGAACTCGAGCGGCGCGGTTACGTCCTGAGATCGGGCGATCCGCAGGACAAGCGCCAGGCGCGGGTGTCGTTGACCGACACCGGACGCCAGGTGCTGTTGGCCAACCGCAAGCGACGCAACGACTGGCTGGCCCGACGGCTGGCAGAGCTCAGTCCCGAGGAGCGCGAGGTCCTGCGCAAAGCCGTACCGATCCTGGAGAAGGTGAATCAAGCGTGACCCAAGCGTCCTCGACGCTTCCCGACCCGTCCGGCGAGCTGTCGCCGCAGAATCCTGATCACAACCCGGATCCAGACCTGGATTCCGACGACCTGGCAGCGGACTCGAATCCGCCGGAGCCCGGTTTCGCCGAGCCCGGCACCTCGGTCGCCCAGGCCGACGATGCCGACGATCCCTCTGATGTTGCCTCCCGCGCGCGGCGCCGGCGCCGGCTGCCGAGCCTGAGCTCGGCCGCCAGCACCTTCGCCGCGCTGGGAATCCGCAACTACCGGATCTACTTCTTCGGCGCGCTCTTCTCCAACATCGGCACCTGGATGCAGCGGGTGGCCCAGGACTGGCTGGTCCTTGAGCTGTCCCACGGCTCCGGCTTCGCCGTCGGCCTGACCACGGCGCTGCAGTTCCTGCCGATGCTGCTGATGACGCCGTACGGCGGTGTGATCGCCGACCGCTTCGACAAGCGCACCATCCTGAGGATCACCCAGACCTGGATGGCGCTGTCAGCCGGAGCGCTGGGCATCATGGCCGTCGCCGGGGTCGCCCAGGTCTGGGAAGTGTTCGTGCTGGCCTTCGTCTTCGGCATGGGCACCGCCTTCGACAACCCGGCCCGGCAGGCCTTCGTCTCCGAGGTCGTCGGCCGCGACCGGCTGCCGAATGCGATCGGGCTCAACTCGACCAGCTTCAACGCCGCGCGGTTGATCGGTCCGGCGGTCGCCGGCCTGGTGATCGCCGGATTCGGCACCGGCTGGGCGATCCTGGCCAACGCCATCAGCTACCTGTCGATGATCGTGGCGATCACCCTGATCGACCCGAAGCGACTGCAGAAGTTCGACCGGCCGCCACGCGCCAAGCGCCAGATCCGGGAGGGATTCGCCTACATCCGCCAGCGCGGCGACATCATGCTGGTGATGGGCACGGTGTTCTTCATCGGAACCTTCGGCCTGAACTTCCAGATGACCTCGGCACTGATGGCCCAGCAGACCTTCCACAAGGGTGCCGGCCAGTACGGCATCCTCGGAACGATCATGGCGATCGGCTCGCTGATCGGCTCGTTGATCGGCGCCCGCCGCAAGACCAAGCCGCGGATCCGGTTCGTGATCACGATGGCGCTGGTCTTCGCCGCGATCGAGATCATCGTCGGGATGATGCCGACCTTCTGGAGCTATGCGGCGCTGTTGCCCTTCATGGGCCTGGCCTCACTGCTGACATTGAATTCGGCCAATATGAGCGTCCAGATGGGTGTCGACCCGAAGCTGCGCGGCCGGGTGATGGCGATCTACATGATGCTGATGCAGGGCGGTACGCCATTGGGCTCGACCTTCCTCGGTTGGGTCGGCCAGGTCTTCGGTGCCCGCTGGACCTTGATCGGCGGTGGCGGGCTGGCGTTGATCGGCGTGCTCGTCTCGGCCGCGATCCTGAGCCGCCGCGGCGGTGTCCGGGTCAGCCCGGAGGTCACGCTGCGACCGCTGCACCTGGGGCTTCGTACCCACACCCGATGATCATCAGTTGCCGCCGACCGCCACTGCCTCGTCCGTGTCGGCGAAACCACCCTCGAGCCGGTGATTGCGGCGCAGCTGCGACGTGAGGATCCGCGGGGTCTGGGGCACGATCAGCGCCATCACCAGAGCCAGCGCCGCACCGCCGACCGGGAACAGGAAGGCAGCGGAGTAGCTGAATCGGTCGACCAGGAAACCCATCGCCACCGGCGCCAGGACGCCCGCAAGCTGACCGCCGAAGTTGATCGTTCCCGAAGCCGATCCGGTGAAGCGCCCGTTCAGAGCCTTGAGCGGAACCGACATCACCGGCATGAAGGCCAGGCCGAAGCAGCCCACACCGACACACTCGAAGATGATGAAGGCAGTCAGCGACGGCGAGTACGCCATCGCCAACAGTGCGGCACCCCCGACCGCCATCGCCGGCGCGACGCTGAGCCGCGGTCGGCCACCGAGTCGGTCAGACAGCCGGCCGCCGGCCATCGTCGCCAAGCCGCCGACCACGGGCGGAATCGCCAGCAGGACAGCAGAACCGCTCAGGCTCAGCCCTCGCGCCTCCTCCAGATAGGACGGCATCCAGGTGTTGATTCCCCAGCCGATGATGTCCAGGCCGAAGAACATCGCCACATAGAGATAGATCTGCGGGCTGGCCAAGATCGCCCATGGCCTGGCCTTCGGCAGTTCAGCCTCCGGGGCGGGTGCCGACTCGACCACCGCCGCCTGGTCGCGGCCCGGCAGCAGCAACAGCAGGATGATCAACATCACGACGCCTGCGATCGCCGACACCCCGAAGCCGGCCCGCCAGCCGATCGCTGCGATCAGTGGTACGGCGACCAACGGGGCGACCGCTGCACCGAAGTTGTTGGAGCTGAGCATCACGCCGTTGGCCAGCATGCGCTCCCGCGGGGTGGTCCGCTCCGCGATCGCCTTCATCGAAGCGCCGGGGAAGATCCCTTCGCCGATGCCGAAGAGGATTCGGATCGCGATCATCGCGCCGAAGCTCCAGGCGGCGGCTGTCAGCCCGGTGAAGACCGACCAGATGATCATCGCAGCGGCGACCACGTTCTTGGTGCCGAAGCGATCGGCCAGCATGCCACCGGGCAACTGGGAGAATGCGTAGGCGAAGAAGAAGGCGGAGACGATCAGTCCTTCCTCGGTGTGGTTCAGACCGAATGTCTTGCCGACATCAGGGAGGGCGATGGTCATGATCAGGCGGTCGAAGTAGTCGATCAACCAGGTGAAGAAGAGCAGGCCGGTGGTGATCTTGGCCACCCGGGACATCTGTGCCCGGGCCGGCGCCGTCGAGGAGTCGCTCATAGCCGTTCAGCCTTGTCGACCGTACGGCCGGCTGCCTTTGGTCAGACGACCAAAGTGTCGTACGGCTCTTTGGTCGGACGGCTGGCCCGCGCGCCGGTCCGGCAGTCCATCATGAGGTATGCCCGCCGACCCCACATCCCTGCCCAGCACCTCCGTGCCCAGCACATCCCTGCCCAGCGGCGACACCCGGTTCGACACTCTGATCATCAACGGCCGGATCATCGACCCGGCGAATGATCGCGACGAGGTCGGTGCCATCGGCATCACCGACGGCAGGATCAGCTATGCCGGGCCGGTTGGAGATCAAGCTGTCGATCGGGCCCGTACTGTGATCGACGCGACGGGCCTGGTGGTAGCGCCAGGCTTCATCGACATGCACAGCCATGCGCAGACGATCAACGGCGCCCGACTGCAGGCGCTCGACGGGGTGACGACAGCGCTCGAGCTCGAAGGCGGTGCGCTGCCGGTCAGCGACTTCTACCGCTATTCCGAGGAGACCGGCCGTCCGATCAACTACGGATACTCGGCCTCCTGGGCTTCGGCCAGGATGCAGGTCCTGGACGATGCGACAGTGATCAGCCCGCTCGCCGATTCCGACTTCCGACTGGGCCTGAGCATGTTCAGCAAGTACCAGGACGGTCCGCGCTGGCGCGGGCCGGCCGATGCCCGCGAGGAGGCGATGATCATCGACCGAGTACGCGGCCAGGTCGCCGACGGCGCCATCGGCATCGGCGTCCTGCAAGGCTATGTACCGGATTCCGAGATCGCCGAGCAACATCATCTGGCCGAGCTGGCGGCTGAGGCGGGACAGCCGATGTTCGTGCATTCCCGGTCGATGGCTGCGGTCGGCCCGGGCAACGCCCTTGATGCCGTACGCGAGTTGATCGACAGCTCGGAACAGTCGGGGGCGCCGATCCACCAGTGCCACATGAATTCGACGTCCGGGCACCTGGCGGACCGAGTGGCCGAGGAGCTCACGGCCGCCCAGCAGCGCGGCGTCCGGTTGACCACCGAGGCCTACCCGTACCACGCCGGCTCGACCGTGATCGGCGCCGCCTTCATCGATCCTGATCAGCTCGAGCGCCAACGCATGACTCCGCGCTCGGTGATCTATCTCGCCACCGGCGAGCGGGTCGCCGACGAAGGTCGGCTGCGCGAGCTCCGCGCGGCCGATCCCGGTGGTCTGTGCGTGCTGGAGACATTCGATCTTGAGGACCCGAAGCAGGTGTCGCTGCTGATGGCTGCCGTCACCTATCCGGGCGGCGCGATCGCCTCTGACGCGATGCCGATGACCTACGTCGGTCCCGTCGACGGCCGCGAGCTCGGCATCCGGGCGTTGACCGAGGACGTCTGGCCGATCCCGCCGGGCATGATCGCCCACCCGCGCAGCACAGGCTGTTTCGCCCAGGCATTGAGCTGGGTGGTTCGTGATCTTGGTGCGATGAGCCTGACCGAGATGATCAGGCGGAGCACGGTCGTACCGGCCACGATTCTGGAACAGGCGGCGCCGGCGCTGGCCCGCAAGGGACGACTGGGGATCGGGGCCGACGCCGATGTGACGATCTTCGATCCGGCGACCGTACGTCCGGGCGGCGACTACCAGCATTTGGGGCCCTCGGTCGGATTCCGGCATGTGATCGTCGGCGGTGTTTCCGTCGTCAGCGACGGCGAGCTGGTCCCGAGTGCGTTCCCCGGCCGGCCGATCAGGGGATCCGCGGGCTGACCCTCGCGGTGCCGGTTGTCCCACTCGTGTGGTCGTCCGGAGTCGGCGCTAGGGTGGCCGGATCATGGGTTCGGCCACCATCGGGCGATTGCTCGACCGCCTCGGGTACACCCTGCTGCGTGCTGTCGAAGACGGTCTCGACCGGAGCGCGCCGGTGGACGGGGTCTGCTTCTACGATCTGCTGGAGCCGACACCACTGCCGCCGCGCACTCTCGTGCTGGGCAACGTCGCCGCTGACACCGACCTCGCCGTCCGGATGATCAAGGAAGCCGGCCGTGACGGCGCGACGGGTGTCGTGCTGCGCGACCGGCTGAGCGCCGAGGACGAGATCCGCTCTGCTGCCAGGCAGGCGGGCGTGATCCTGCTCGACCTGGTCCGTGGTGCTTCCTGGCTGCAGCTGGCGAGCATGATCAACTCCGTGTTGCCCGGCGCTGCCTTGGACGTCGGTCCGTCGGCTGATCAGAACGGTCCCGATCTCTTCGATCTGGCTGACACCATCGCTCACCTGACGGGCGGGCCGGTGACGATCGAGGACCTCGGCTCGGTGATCGTCGCCTACTCGGCGGACCAACATCAGGCCGATGTCGCTCGCCAGGAGAGCGTGCTGGGACACCAGGTGCCGTCGGAGTATTCGGCGCCACTGGTCGAAGCCGGAGTCTTCGCCAGCATCTACGCCTCGGCAGAGCCGGTGTTCGTCCCTTCGATCGCACCCGGGGTGCGACCACGCGTGGCGATCCGTCTCGAGGTTGGCGGGGAGGTGCTCGGGTCGATCTGGGTCGTCGTCGACAAGCCGCTGAACCAGCACCAGCGCCGCGCGCTCTGCGAGGCGGCCGGGGTGGTCTCACTGTCACTGTTGCGCCGCCGTACCGGAGCTGATGCGGCGCGCCGGATCCGGTCCGAACAGATGGCGGTCGTGCTCGACGGCGGCCCGGGCGGCCGGGACGCGGCGCTGCGGATCGGCTTCCCGCTCGGATCGCTGGTCGTGCTGGCCTTTGCGGTCCCGCCCGAGTCCGCGCACCCGGCAGCAGACCTGGAGCGGCTGGCGAGCTCCGTGCAGATGTATCTGAGCGCCGCCCATCCGTCGGCCAGGTCCGCAGTGCTCGACGAGACGGTCTACGTGGTTCAGCCGCTGCGCGAACCGGACCAGCCGAAGATCGCCGTCGAGCTCGCCGAGGAGTTCAGCCGGCGGATCCGGACGCTGATCAAGCCGCTGGTCGGGATCGGCTCTCCGGTCAGCAACATCGAGCGGGTCCACCGGTCGCGTACGGATGCCGATGCCGTGCTGCGGGTGCTGGCCGATCGCTGTCGTTCTCCACGGAGCAGCGCGCAGCGGATCGCGACCGTGGACCGGGTGCACACCGAGATCCTGCTGCACAGATTCCGTGATCATCTGGTCCGCGCCGACGAGCCGTTGCGGGGTCCGCTGCTGTCCTTGATCGAGTACGACGCTGCGCACGATGCCGGACTGGTGGACACCCTGGAGGCCTGGCTGGAATCGTTCGGCGACGTGCTCGGTGCCTCGAGGGCCCTGCACATCCACAAGAACACCTTCCGCTACCGGCTCCGGCGGTTGACCGAGATCGCCGGAGTGGATCTCGGCGACCCCGACACCCGCCTCGGACTGATGCTGCAGCTGCGGGTCTACCGGTCGGAGATCTGAGGCGCCGATTCGGCGTCGGCGTGTTGGCGCGACGGCCGACGACCGGAGCGGATCTTTGGACGATCGGCTAAGGCGGGAACGCTGCGCTCGGGCCATCCTGGTTGTATGACCGACTCGCCGGCGCTGCGGCCGCTGATCATCGACGACCTCTATCGGATCCAGACGCCGACCTCACCCACGATCACTCCGGACGGATCCCGCGCGGTCTACGTCCTGCAGCGCAGCGACCGCGACTCCGACTCCAACCAGACACTCCTGTGCAGCGTCGGACCCGGACATCCGGCGGCGCCGCTGACCGACGGCCCGGCGGACTCCAGCCCCGCCGTCTCACCGGACGGCCGCAGCGTTGCGTTCCTGCGCACGACCGACGGCGTGCCGCAGCTGGCCGTGGTGTCGATCGACGGCGACCAGGTGCGGACGATCACCGACCTGGCGTTGGGAGCCGGATCCCCGCACTGGTCGCCGGACGGCTCGCTGATCGTTTTCTCCGCCCCGGTGGAGCCCGAGGGCCGCCAGGAGAACGCGCCGATCGTTGCCGACCGGCTCAATTTCAAGGCCGACGGCACCGGCCGGTACGGGGCCCGGACGACCCACGTGCATGCGGTCGAGGTGGCGACCGGAGCCGTACGTCGGCTGACCGCCGGTGACTGGCACGCCGGGACCCCCGTGGTCTCACCGGACGGGACCATGATCGCCTTCACCGCCCGGGCCGAGCCGGATGCCGATCTCGAGATGACCTCGTGTGCCTATGTGCTGCCGCTCAGCGGTGGTGAGCCGGAACGGATCGGGCAGACCCGTTTTGTCGGCGGGCCGTTGCTGTGGCTGGCCGACAGCGATGCGGTGGTGGCGGTCGGCCGTGCGGACGAGCAGATCGGCAACTCCCGGCTGATCGTCCTGGATCTCGGCGGCGCGCCGGATCGCGATCTGACGGCGGCGTTGGACCGCAATGTGATGCCCGGCGGTTCGGCGGCCTACCCGGGCGCGGCGCCGGCGCTGACTCCGGACGGCCGGGAGATCATCTTCTGTCTGCGGGATCGTGGCTGGACCCATGCGTATCGCATTCCGGTGACCGGCGGACCGGCCGAGCCGTTGCTGACCGGCGATCAGCAGGTGGTCAAGGGACTGGCGGTCGCCGCAGGCGCTGCAGTAGCCGTCGCGGTGGTCGCCGATGACCAGTCCTTCGGTGAGATGATCTTCGTACGGCTCGGCGACGGCGGCCGGCAGCCGGTCACCCGGCTGACGATGGAATCCCTGGACGGTACGGCCCCGCTGCCTTTCGAGCAGCGGCTCTTCACGATCAGCGACGGAACAACGGTGCATGGCTGGCTGCTCCGTCCGCCGGGTCTGGAGGGTCCCGCCCCTCTGCTGCTGGATGTGCACGGCGGCCCGCACAACGCCTGGACCGGTGTCGCCGACGCCGTGCATCTCTACCAGCAGGTCCTGGCCGGGCGCGGCTGGAACGTGCTGATCCTCAATCCCCGCGGCTCCGACGGCTACGGCGAGGACTTCATGCGGGCCGTGGTCGGCGGTTGGGGAGCGGCAGACCGTGCGGATTTCATCGAACCGATCGATCAGCTGATTGCCGAGGGTCTGGTCGACCCGGACCGGGTGGCGATCACGGGTTACAGCTACGGCGGCTTCACGACCTGTTATCTGACCGCGCACACCGATCGATTCGCCGCGGCCATCGCCGGCGGTGTGGTCTGCGATCTGAACGCTCAGCTCGGCGCCTCCGATCTCGGCCTGGAACTCACCTCTGTCTTCGGCGGTGCGGACCCGGTGACCGACCAGGAGAAGCTGATCGCCGCGTCACCGATCGGTTCGGTGGGCAAGGTGACTGCCCCCACTCTTCTGCTGCACGGTGCCGAGGATCACCGGTGCCCGGTCAACCAGGGTGAGCGATGGTTCGGCGCGCTCCGAGCGCAGCGGGTGCCGACCAGTCTGGTGATCTATCCCGGGGGTGCGCACGGCTTCGTGATCAGCGGTCCGCCCTCGCACCGGTCCGACTACAACCATCGGGTGGTCGATTGGCTTGATCGCTACATGCCCGAATTGCCGTAGGGTCGGGCCGGAGCCGCAGCTGCACGAGATGCGGTGGGATGAGACGCGCGGATGAGAAGGATGATGATCACGTGACAGAACTGGTGAGTCGGGCCGAGCAGGCGCTGGACGAGTTGATCAAGGACATCGAAGCGCTGGTCCGGCTGGAGTCGCCGTCGAGTGATCTTGATGCGCTGCGCCGCAGTGCTGATCTGGTCACCGAGATCGGGACCCGCTATCTGGGCGTCGGCCCCGAGCGGATCGAGATCGACGGACGGCCGCACCTGGCCTGGCGATTGGGCGACGGGCCGCGTCGGGTGATCGTGCTGGCCCACCACGACACGGTGTGGCCGGTCGGCTCCTGGGGCGACGATCCGTGGAGCCTGGTCGACGGGGTGATCCGCGGGCCCGGCTGTTTCGACATGATCACCGGAATTCTGCAGGCCATGCTCGGGATCCGGCTGCTGGTCGAGGACGGCGTCGACGTCGACGGCCTGACCCTGCTGGTCACCGCCGACGAGGAGATCGGCTCGCCGACCTCGCGAGCCTTGATCGAATCCGAGGCTCAGGGATGTACTGCCGCCTTCGTGCTGGAGGCATCGGGCCCGGGCGGGGCCTTGAAGACCGAACGCAAGGGAACCTCCAACTACTTCGTCAATGTCGTCGGGCGCGCGGCCCATGCGGGTCTCGAACCGGAGAAGGGTGTCAACGCCGGGGTCGAGCTGGCCCACCAGGTGCTGGCGATCAACACCCTCGGTGATCCGGACCTCGGCACAACGGTGACCCCGACGGTGCTGTCGGCGGGTACGACCACCAACACCGTGCCCGCCAAGGCACGGATCAGCGTCGACGTCCGGGTGCGCACGATCGACGAACAACAGCGCGTGGACGAGGACTTCGGCCGCCTGCACGCGGTGCTGCCCGGCGCAGTGCTCGAGGTCGAAGGCGGACCGAACCGGCCGCCGTTGCAGGCTTCGGCATCGCAGGACCTTTTCGCGCGAGCACAGGAACTGGCCGCGGCAGCGGGGCTGGACGCCCTGGAATCGATCGCCGTCGGGGGAGCCTCGGACGGCAATTTCACCGCAGGCGTGGGGATTCCGACCCTGGACGGACTCGGCGCCGTCGGCGGCGGAGCGCATGCCGACGACGAGCACGTGATCGTGGACAGGATCCCTGGCCGTACGGCACTGCTCGCGATCTTGATCAAGGACCAGCTCTCCGCGTGACGACGATCCGGATGCTGCACTCGTTCGAGGAGGTCTCGGCCGTCGGCGCACTGCTGGCCGACATCTGGGACGCGCCACCGGAGCAGCCGCCGATCGACCTGTCGATGGTGCTGGCGCTGGCGCACAGCGGCGGCTACGTCGTCGGCGCCTACCAGGACGGCGACCTCGTCGGTGCCAGTGTCGGTTTCGTGGGTGGCCAGGACCGTGACGAGCTGCACTCGCACATCACCGGGGTGCGTAAGGACCGGATGTCGACCGGCATCGGCTTCACGATCAAGCAGCACCAGCGCAACTGGGCTCTCGAGCGCGGCCTGACGACGATCACCTGGACCTTCGACCCGCTGATCGCCCGGAACGCCTACTTCAACCTGACCCGGCTCGGCGGCCGGATCGCGGAGTACCTGATCAACTTCTACGGCCCGATGGACGACGGCCTCAATCTCGGCCAGCCGAGCGACCGGGCCTTCGTCCGCTGGGATCTTGCGGCAGAGCGGACGCCTCCGGCAGCGCCGGTCGGTCCGGCCCGGGTGATCCTGGACCGTGCACCGGATGGATCTCCGGTGTGGCACGGCGAGCTGATCGCCGACGATCCGGTGGAGTTGATCATCCCCGCCGACATCGAGACGATGCGGCAGCAGGACCCGGCGCTCGCGCTGCGGTGGCGGCTGGCACTGCGGCATGCGATCACGGCGCTGCTCGACGAAGGCTGGGCCGTCACCGGATTCCGGCGGGGTGGCGGATTCCTCGTCGCCCCCTGGGCCCGTATGAAGACCATCACGCAAGAAGATCGCGACGAAAGAAGACCATGAAGATCGATGAGCTGATCCTGCACACTGTTTCGATGCCGTTGGTGGCACCGTTCACGACCTCCTTCGGCACCCAGACCGTCCGGACCGCGCTGATCCTCGAGCTGCACGCCACGGCTGCGGACGGGGCACCGCTGGTCGGTTGGGCCGAGTGCGTGGCGGACGAACATCCCTTGTATTCCGGCGAATTCCTGCCGGCCGCCAAGATCGTGATCATCGATCATCTGCTGCCGCGGCTGCGCGACGTCGAGGTGACCGCGGAGACCGTCGGCCATCTGTTGCGCGTGGTCGTCGGTCACCGGATGGCCAAGGCCGCGGTCGAGATGGCCGTGCTCGATGCCCAACTGCGCGGCCAGGGTGTCTCACTGGGCTCGTACTTCGGTGCTGTCGTCGACCGGGTGCCGTCGGGGGTCAGCGTCGGGATCCAGCCGACGACCGAGCAACTGCTCGACGTCGTCGGCGGCTATCTCGACCAGGGCTACGTACGGATCAAGCTCAAGATCGAACCAGGACGCGATATCGAGCGAGTGCGGGCGGTCCGCGAACGATTCGGCGACGACGTGCTGCTGCAGGTCGACGCCAACGCCGCGTACACCCTGGTCGACGCGCCACTGCTGCGCCGACTGGACGAATTCAACCTGCTGCTGATCGAGCAACCGCTGGGTGAGGAGGACCTGCGCCAGCACGCGGCACTGGCCCGGCAGATGAGCACGCCGATGTGTCTGGATGAATCGATCACCTCGGCAGAGGCCGCCGCTGCGGCGATCGCCCTCGGCGCCGCAGCGGTGATCAACATCAAGGCCGGCCGGGTGGGCGGCTACCTCGAGGCCAGGCGGATCCATGATCTCGCCCGCGCCAACGGCATCGCGGTGTGGTGCGGCGGGATGGTGGAGACCGGCGTCGGCCGGGCAGCAAACGCAGCGCTGGCCGCGCTGCCGGGCTTCACCCTGCCCGGTGATATCTCCGGCTCGGATCGCTTCTACACCAAGGATCTGACCGAGCCGTTCGTCATGCAGGACGGCTATATCCAGGTGCCGACCGGGCCCGGCCTGGGCGTCGAGCCGCTTCCGGACGCGCTGGCCGAATTCTCCATCGACACCACGCCGGTCGTCATCTGACTCGAGCCCGTCAACGATGAATCACCAAACCCCGAGCTAACTCATGATCCAGGCGCTCAGATCATGAGTTGGCTCGGAGCCTGGTCATCGGACCAAGGCTGCCTTGAGTCGATCGGCGTAGGGCCGCCGTTCCTCGGCTGAGACGAAGCCGGGCAGCGGGCTGGTGCTGTAGAGATGATCACCGGCATAGCGCGGGAAGACGTGCACATAGAAGTGCCAGACATCCTGGCCGCCTGCCGGCTCGTTGTGCTGACGGGTTGATACGCCGTCGCAGGCGTATGAGTCGCGCATCGCAACGGCAACCTGCTGGACAAGATCATGAACCGCATGTCCGAATCGGGCCGGAATCTCGTACAGGTTCTCCGTATGCAGACTGGGCACGACCAGCGCATGTCCCGGGTTGTTCGGCCACCAGCGGTTGGAGATCAACGCCACTGCGTCGGATCGGGCGCTGACCAGGCCCGGATCGACAGTTGCCGGCTCCGCAGATTCTCGGATCACCCGGCAGAACGGACAGTCATATCCGAGTGGTTCGTGACTGTAGGTCATAAGCGGAGCGTACGAGCTGACGGTGGCCCTGGTGATCCCAGGTTGGCCAGGCAGCTTGTCCCGTGACCGGCTTCGGGCAAGGCTGGGATCGTGCCCACACCACGGTGGGCGCGGTGCGGAAGGAATCCATGTCATCAACCACTGTTCGCGGCAATCTCCCCGGAGGCACCTACCGGCTCGGTGATCTCGAGGTCACCCGGGTCGGCTACGGGGCGATGCAACTGGCCGGTCCCGGGGTCTTCGGCCCACCGAAGGACCGGGATGCGGCGATCGCCGTGCTGCGCAGGGTCGTCGAGCTCGGCATCAACCACATCGACACCTCCGACTACTACGGTCCGTATGTCACCAACGAGGTCATCCGCGAGGCGCTGTATCCCTATCCGGACGATCTGCGCATCGTGACCAAGATCGGCGCCCGGCGGGACGCCGAAGGCGGCTGGCCCGAGGCGAGGAGCCCTGAGGAGCTTCGCCAGCAGGTGCACGACAATCTCGACCGGCTCGGGCTGGACGCCCTGGACGTGGTCAACGTCCGGGTCGGCGGTTTCCAGGCGGCCGAGCCCGGTTCGATCGCCGAGCAGGTCGAGACGGTGGCCGAGTTGCAGCAGCAGGGCCTGGTCAAGCACATCGGCCTGAGTACGATCAACGCCGAGCAGCTGGCCGAGGCCCAGCAGATCGCCCCGGTGGTCTGCGTACAGAACTTCTACAACATCGCCCATCGTGCTGACGACGATCTTGTCCGGTCGACGGCCGAACAGGGCATCGCCTTCGTGCCGTACTTCCCGCTGGGTGGATTCTCCAGGCTGCAATCCGACGAGCTGGATGCCATCGCGGAACGTCTGGACGCCACGCCGCTGGCCGTTGCGCTGGCCTGGCTGCTGCAGCGGTCGGAGAATATCCTGCTGATCCCCGGTACCTCGTCGGTCGCCCATCTGGAGGAGAACGTGGCCGGCGCCGGACTGCAGCTGCCGGCCGATGTGATCACCGAACTCGACGCTCTGGGCGGCTGACCAGGACCCGAGCCCAGGACGTGGGCCGAGTGGTGTCGGACCGGGTCGCGTCGGCCGGGTGCGACGCCACTGACGGGATCCAGAGCCGGACCTATTAGATTCTCCCCATGTTCTCCAAGGTCCTGGTCGCCAACCGTGGTGAGATCGCGGTCCGCGCCTTCCGTGCTGCCTACGAACTCGGCGCACAGACGGTTGCGGTCTATCCGTACGAGGACCGCAATGCGGTTCACCGGATCAAGGCCGACGAGGCGTACGAGATCGGCGAGCGCGGTCATCCCGTCCGGGCCTACCTGGACATCGACGGCATCATCCGGGCTGCGGTCGACAGCGGCGCCGACGCGATCTATCCGGGCTACGGTTTTCTGAGCGAGAACCCGGATCTGGCCCGGGCGTGCGATGCCGCCGGGATCACCTTCATCGGCCCGCCGGCCGATGTGCTGGAGCTGGCCGGCAACAAGGTCCGGGCGATCGGAGCTGCCCGGGCGGCCGGCATCCCGACCTTGAAGTCGACCCCGCCGTCGGACGACGTGGAGGAGCTGGTCGCCGGGGCCGAGGAGGTCGGCTACCCGGTCTTCGTCAAGGCGGTCGCGGGCGGTGGCGGCCGCGGCATGCGTCGGGTCGACGAGCCGGGCCAGCTCCGCGACGCCTTGGACCAGGCGATGCGGGAGGCGGACAGCGCCTTCGGTGATGCGACGGTCTTCATCGAGCAGGCGGTCAGCAGGCCGCGACATATCGAGGTGCAGATCCTGGCTGACAAGGCTGGCAACACGATGCACCTCTTCGAGCGGGACTGTTCGCTGCAGCGCCGGCACCAGAAGGTGATCGAGTTGGCGCCGGCGCCCAACATCAGCGACGAGCTGCGCGCGGCATTGACCGGCGACGCGGTGAAATTCGCCGAGTCGCTGCACTACTCCTGCGCCGGCACGGTCGAATTCCTGGTCGAGACCGAGGGGCCCCGCGCCGGTCAGCACGTCTTCATCGAGATGAACCCGCGGATCCAGGTCGAGCACACCGTGACCGAGGAGATCACCGGTGTCGACCTCGTCCAGTCTCAGATGCTGATCGCCTCCGGGTCGACCCTCGAAGATCTCGAGCTGTCCCAGGACCGGGTCACCATCACCGGCGCCGCGCTGCAGTGCCGGATCACCACCGAGGACCCGGCCAACGGCTTCCGCCCGGACACCGGGATCATCACCGCCTACCGGTCGGCCGGCGGAGCAGGCGTACGACTCGACGGGGGCACCGCGGACACCGGCGCCGAGGTCAGTGCGCATTTCGACTCGATGTTGGTCAAGCTGACCTGTCGTGGCCGGAACTTCGCGACCGCCGTGGCCCGTGCCAGGCGGGCGCTCGCCGAATTCCGGATCCGCGGCGTGAGTACCAACATTCCTTTCCTGCAAGCGGTTCTGGACGATCCGGAGTTCCTGGCCGGCAACGTCGCGACCAACTTCATCGAGACCAGGCCGGAGTTGTTGAACGCCCGCACTCCGGGTGATCGCGGCACCAAGCTGCTGCGCTATGTTGCCGAGATCACGGTCAACAAGCCCAACGGCAACAGGCCGACGCTGCTGGACCCGGGGGAGAAGCGGCCGGCGGGCGTTGATCTTTCGGTGCCGTCGCCGCACGGCTCCCGGCAGCGGCTTCTCGATCTTGGTCCGGCCGGTTTCGCTGCGGAGCTGCGGAGTCGGACGAACGTCGAGATCACCGATACCACGTTCCGGGATGCCCACCAGTCGCTGCTCGCGACCCGGGTGCGGACCAAGGACCTGCTGCGGATCGCGCCGTACGTCGGCCGGATGACGCCGGAGCTGTTCTCGGTGGAGTGCTGGGGCGGAGCGACCTACGACGTGGCGCTGCGGTTCCTGCACGAGGATCCTTGGGAACGTCTTGCTGCGTTGCGCTACAACATGCCGGGACTGGCGCTGCAGATGCTGCTCCGCGGCCGCAACACCGTCGGCTACACGCCGTATCCCGAGAAGGTCACCCGGACCTTCGTGCAGCAGGCCGCCGAGACCGGGATCGACATCTTCCGGATCTTCGACGCCCTCAACGACGTCGAGCAGATGCGGCCGGCGATCGAGGCGGTGCTCGAGACCAATACCACGGTCGCCGAGGTCGCGCTCTGCTACACCAGCGACCTCAACGATCCGAATGAGCCGACCTACACCCTCGACTACTACCTGCGGCTCGCCGAGCAGGCAGTCCAGGCAGGGGCGCACATCCTGGCGATCAAGGACATGGCCGGGCTGTTGCGGCCGCCGGCCGCCGCCCGGCTGGTGTCAGCATTGCGGGAGCGGTTCGATCTTCCCGTGCACCTGCACACCCACGACACCGCGGGTGGCCAGATCGGCACTCTGCTGGCGGCGATCGATGCCGGGGTCGACGCGGTCGATGTGGCCAGTGCCCCGATGTCGGCAACGACGAGTCAACCTCCTGCGTCGGCCCTGGTCGCCGCGCTGGCACACACCGAGCGGGAGAGCAACCTCGACCTGCGCAAGGTGATGGACCTGGAGCCGTACTGGGAGGCGGTCCGCCGGATCTACGCGCCCTTCGAGTCCGGCCTGCCGAGCCCGACCGGCCGCGTTTATGATCATGAGATCCCGGGCGGTCAGCTGTCCAACCTGCGTCAGCAGGCGATCGCGCTGGGTCTCGGGGAGAAATTCGAGCAGATCGAGGCCATGTACGCCGCGGCCAACAAGATCGTCGGCCGCCCGACCAAGGTCACGCCGTCCTCCAAGGTCGTCGGTGATCTTGCCCTGCACCTGGTCGCGGTGGGCGCCGATCCGAAGGACTTCGAGGAGAATCCGGGCAAGTACGACATCCCTGATTCGGTGATCGGCTTCCTGGCCGGTGAGCTCGGTACGCCGTCGGCCGGCTGGCCGGAGCCCTTCCGTACCAAGGCGCTGGCGGGTCGCAAGGTCCCGGTCCGCGAGGAGACGTTGAGCTCCGAGGACGAGACGGCGCTGGACAAGGGCGGCCGGGTTGCCCAGGACGCCCTCAACCGGCTGCTCTTCCCGGGGCCGACCAAGGATTTCCTGGCGGCTCGGGACGCCTACGGCGATGTCGGACGGCTGGACACCGCGGACTTCCTCTACGGGCTGCAGGCCGAGACGGAGCATGTGGTTCGGATCGGTCGCGGAGTCAGCGTGATCCTCGGGCTGGAGGCGATCGGCGAGGCGGACGAGAAGGGCATGCGCACCGTGATGTGCACGCTCAATGGCCAATTGCGCCCGATCCGGGTCCGGGACAATTCGATCAAGGTCGACATCAAGGCGGCGGAGAAGGCCGATGCAGGCAACAGCGGTCATGTCGCAGCGCCGTTCTCCGGTGTGGTCAGCCTGCGGGTCGCCGAGGGCGACACGGTCGAGGCCGGAGCCACCGTGGCGACGATCGAGGCGATGAAGATGGAGGCGGCGATCACCGCGCCTCGGGCCGGAACCGTACGACGGCTGGCGATCGGTCCGGTGCAGCAGGTCGAGGGCGGAGATCTGGTGATCGTCCTCGGCTGATAGAAACGTCGACGGTGTTCGTGCTCCAGGCCGGAATCGGGCCCAGGAATCGCAACGCGGTCGACGTTCCTATCGCCGCGACCAGTTGTGTGGTCAGGGTCCGTTCACGCTCATCTCGTGAGCGAGCGGGGTGACCAGCCACTCCTGCAGCAAGTCGGCGCTGAGGTCGCAGCGCAGCAGGTAGTGCAGTTTCGCCAGGGCAGCTTCCGTGGTCAGATCGTGTCCGCTGATGACACCGGATTCGGCCAGCGCGGTCGTGGGATGGGACACTCCGAGGCTGATCGCCGGCTCGGCGCATTGGCTGATGGCGACCACGAGAGTGCCGGCGTCGATGGCGGTCCGCAGGACCCGAAGGATGGCTTCGTTCGTCGGCAGGTTCCCGTATCCGTAGCACTGCAGCACCACTGCTCTGCGTCCGGCGATCATGCGGTCCATCGTTGCTGCGGACATCCCGGGATAGCAGCGCAGCACCGGGATCTCATCGTCGCCGAACCCTTCGAAGCGCTCCTCCAATGCGGTCGGTGGGGTGGCCTCCGTCCGGCCGCCGTCGTGACCGTGGGCGAAGGGCACCTCGCCAAACGCTGCCAGTCCCGTAGCGGACAGCTTTGTTGCCCGCGCACCGTTGATCACCTGACCGCCGAAGCAAATCTCGACCCGAGGCGTCGGAATCCGCGCGGTTCTCCTCAGCGCCGCCTCGAGGTTTGCCGGACCGTCCGAATCCGACACCGCGATGGGGATCTGCGCTCCCGTGAACACGACCGGAGAAGGCCGCACATGGCGGGCGATCGCGACGGCTGCCGCCGCGTAGGCCATGGTGTCAGTGCCGTGGATGATCACGATTCCGGAGTGCTGAGGGCCGAGCTCGGCGACCACATCGACCAGCCGCTGCCAATCCGCGGGTGCAGCGTGAGCACTGTCGATCTGGGGTTCCAGTTCGAAGACCTCACACGGACGGGGCGCACCGTCCACGAGCCGGCGGATCCGGTCGCGGACCGGGGCGGGCGCCAACCCTCGAGCGGTGTCCCGCATCCCGAAGGTGCCGCCGGAACTCACCACCGCGATGGTGTCCCGCGTCGTGCTCATGCCGTGACGGACTCCGCAGGGTGGAACGTGGGAGCTGCACCCTCGACGGGATAGTGACAGGCGACCGGGTGCGAACCGCCCCGAAGTACGAGCGCCGGCTCCTGCTCGGCACACAGTTCGGTCGCCAGAGGACAACGGGTGCGGAACCGGCAGCCGCTCGGCGGATCGATGGCGGAGGCGATCTCGCCGGACAAGCCACCTTGAGCGCGAGCTACCTCTCGGGAGGCGTGAGGACGCGGGATGGATGCGATCAATCCGGCCGTGTAGGGGTGACGTGGGTTGCCGTAGACCGAGTCGGTCGGCCCGATCTCCACCAGCTTCCCCAGGTACATGACCGCGATGCGGTCGGCGAGGTATTTCAACAGGGACAGGTCGTGGGAGATGACGACATAGGTCACGTTGTACTCGACTTGCAACGATCGCATCAGATTGAGGATCTGCGCCTGCACCGATACATCCAGAGCGGAGACCGGTTCGTCGGCGATGATGATCTTCGGCCGCAGGATCAGCGCACGGGCGATGGCGATCCGTTGGCGCTGGCCACCGGAGAATTCGTGCGGGCGGCGCTGTGCGGCCGACTGGGGCAGCCCGACCGCGTCCAAGAGCTCCAGGGCACGTCGCCGGCGTTCGGCGCGGGTTCCGATCCGCTGCACCACCAGCGGTTCGGCGATCAGGTCGAGTACGGACATCCGCGGATCGAGTGCGGCGCCGGAGTCCTGGAACATCATCTGCACTGTCCCGGCTCGGGCCCGTCCGGTCGGTACCCCCACGCCGGTGACTGAGCCCTTGGTCGACTGCTCGAGTCCGACGAGGAGCCGTCCGACGGTAGTCTTTCCCGAACCGGATTCGCCCACGATTCCCAGGGTTTCCCCGGCCCGGACCTCGAAACTGACATCGGAGACCGCGTGCAGCGGGCGGGAACGACCGAACAGGTCGGCGCTCTTGACCCGATACTGCTTCTCCAGATGGTCGGCGGTGATCAAGCTCACTCCTGCCGGGATGTCCTCCGCCTCCGGCAGTTGCCTCGTCGGTCGTCCCAGGAGCGAGTCCGTCGACTCCGGCGGCGCGGCGGGGCCTGCGTGGAAACAGGCGTGCACATGATCAGGAGCCACCTCCAGCAAGACAGGATCCTGACCTCGACACAGCTGGTCGGCGTAGCGGCAGCGATCGGCGAAGCGGCACATCGGCGGAAGATCGATCAGCTGGGGCGGAGATCCGGGGATCGAGGTCAACGCGCTGTCCGGGTCCATCTCGACCGTAGGCATCGATTCCAGCAGAGCTTGGGTGTAGCGATGCAGCGGAGCGCTGAACAGGGTCTGGGTCGGAGCTTGCTCGACGATCCGACCGCCGTACATGACGGCAACGCGGTCGGCATACCCAGCGATCACCCCAAGATCATGAGTAACCAGGATGACGGCCATCCCGAGCCGCTGCTTGAGATCGTCGAGCAGCTCGAGGATCTGTGCTTGGATCGAGACGTCGAGGGCCGTGGTCGGCTCGTCGGCAACTAGCAGTTTCGGCTCGCAGACAAGGGCGATCGCGATCATCGCTCGCTGCCGCATGCCGCCGGACAGCTGATGCGGGTAGCTCCGGAGCCGGTCCTGTGGCCGGGGCATGCGGACCAAGGACAATACCTCGACCGCGCGACGATCGGCCTCCGCCCTGGAACTGTTCCGATGGTGGATCCGGTAGGCCTCCCTGAGCTGGCTTCCGATGGTCCGGGTCGGGTTGAGCGAGGTCATGGGATCTTGGAACACCATCCCGATGTCTCGTCCGCGCAACGACCGCAGTTCGGGTCCGGAGAGCTTCGTCAGGTTGGTGCCGTTGAACTCGATGGAGCCGGAGTCGACGCGGCCGTTGCCGGGGAGCAGGCGTAGCACCGCCATGGCGGTCATCGTCTTGCCTGAACCAGACTCTCCGACCACGCCGAGTGTCTCGCCGCGGCGGACGTCGAAAGTGACCCCGTCGACCGGACGGACCACGCCGGCCGGGGTGTCGATCGCGACCCGGAGATCGCGTACGGCAAGAACCGGATGGTCGGAGGCGGTGGACAACGCATCGGCGTGGGGCGTGGCGGAGGTCATGATTGTCTTTCGCTGGCTGTGGACGATGAGGTCTGCGGGGCCGCTTCCCTGGCCGGACCCGCCATGCCGGGCACACCTTCCGATGCCGCTGATGCGTTCGTTGCGGCGGGCATCGTGTGTCCGATTCCGCGGAGAAAGCGGAAACGGGCGTGGCTGCGGGTCCGGCGAGGGTCAAGGAGATCCATCATCCAGTCGCCCGCGTAATTGGCCACCAGGATGGTGACGGTGATCGCCAGGCCCGGGAAGGTCGGCAGCCACCAATTCGTGGAGAGGCTCGTCGCACCGGCTGCGAGATCGCTGCCCCAGTCGGGATTGGGCAGCTGGACGCCGAGTCCGAGAAAGCTGAGCGTCGTCGCGGTCAGCGTGGCCCACCCGATCGCGCTGCTGGCCATCACGATCACCTCGGTGATCAGGTTGGGTAACAGGTGTCGGATGGTGATCTGAACACCGCCGGAACCGAAGATCCTTGCTGCCTGGACGAATTCGATCGCGCGCAGCTTGCGGATCGAGGCTTCGACGATGCGCGCAAAACCGGGTGTGTACGCCACCCCCAGAGCGATGACGATGCTCCAGAGGCCGGTCCCGATGGTTGCGATCAGGATCAGCGCGATCAGGAGAACGGGCAGGGCGAGCAGCATGTCGACGATCCGCATCACGACCGTCGAGATCCACCGGGGAGCGATGCCACCGATGGTGCCGACCGTCACTCCGGCCAGGCTTGCCAACAGCACGCCCAGCAGACTGGCCGTCAGTACCGGCCGAGCTCCGAAGATCACCCGGGCGTAGATGTCTCGGCCGAGCTGGTCGGTGCCGAAGGGATGATGTGCCGACGGCGCGGCCAATAGGTCCATCCCGTTATCGAGTGGGCTGGTGTGGGCGATGAGTCCAGGCATGACCAGCACCGCTGCGAAGGCCAGGATGATCACGATCATCACGATCGAGGTGACCCGCCGCCTGACGGTGCCTTGGAAATGTCGCTGCGCTCGCACTTCGGCGGCAACTGCAGTAATCGTCATGAGCTTCTCCTTTCGACGCGTGACTCAGGCTGTGGCGCCCGCGACCCGGGCGCGCGGATCGACTGCGCCGACGACCAGATCGACCACCAAATTAATCACGATGTAGGCGACGCCGATCAGCACCACGGCGCCCTGGACGACCGGTACGTTCTTGTTGGTGATCGAGTTCGCAAGGAAGCTGCCAACGCCGGGTCGCCCGAAGATCACCTCCGAAACTGCCGCGCCAGTCAGGATGTTCCCGAACTGCAGTCCCAGCATCGTGATCGCGGGAATGGCCGAGTTGCGGAAGACGTGGCCGAGCAGCACCCGTGCTTCCGAGCAGCCGCGCGCCCGGGCCGACTTCACGTAGTCGCTGTTGTATTCCTCGATCACCCGACCGCGTACCAGCCGGGTCAGGATCGCTGCGTAGCCCCAGCCGAGGGAGATCGCTGGGAGCACGAGCGCTGCGGGCGTTCCGTTGTCGATCGCGGGAAGCACATCCAACTGGATGGCGAAGATCAACACGAGCAGCAGGGCAAGGAAGAAGTAGGGAACGGCGACCCCGATGAACGCGATCACCCGCGAGATCGAATCCCAGATCGAGTTCGGTCTGAACCCACCGATCAGACCGAGCGGAACGCCGATCACGACCGCGATCAGCATGGCCGAGCCGGTCAGCTGCAGGGTGCTGGGGGCTCTGGACACAAGTTCGTGGGCAACGCTGTTGTGCGTTGCGTAAGAGGTGCCGAGATCTCCGTGGAGAAGTTGGCCGATGAAGTCGGCGTACTGCCTCCACAGAGGAAGATCCAACCCCAGTTGGCGATGTAGAGCCGCGAGCTGTTCGGGAGTCGCGTTGGAACCGAAGAGCATGATCTGCGCGGGATCTCCGGGGACCATGTGGATCAGTAGGAACGCGATGATCGTCACCCCGAGCAGGACCGGGATCGACGCGATGAGGCGTCGGACGATGAATACCATGGCGCCTTTTCTAGGCCCCGATTGCTACGGCCGTGTTTCGGCGACCGCGAGAAGCCGGCGCGTCAGGGTGTTTTGATCATGATCCGATCGCTCGGAGTGCCGTCGGATTTGGCGGATTCCTTCAGCAGCTGTGCCGCTGAGGATGATCACTCAAGGCTGACGAGTGCCGGCGCGGGGTGCTCGAGCCGGTCGTCCCAGATGTTGACTGGCACTGTGCCGGTGGCCCGGCCGGAGGAGTCGACCAGCCGGCCCTGACGCTTGACAGTCCGCAGCACTACCAGCCGGTCGGCGATGTGCACCTTGGGAAGCCTGGTCGAGATCGCCACCTCCAAGCGATGCAGTTCCTCGACCGTGTGCAGCCATGCGCAGATCATCATGCCGGGCGACGAAGCGAGCGTTGCGCAGACGCGGATCTCCCGGAATTTGGTGAGTGACTTCGCCGTCTCGGCGTATTCGGCGACTGGAGCGTCGACGAAGAAGTAGACCTGAACGGGCGTCGCGGTGTGCTCCGCGGCGACGTCGGTGCGTGGCAGCAGGGTCCGCGACCGGAGGAGCGCGTGCACGTAGCGTCGTACCGAGGTGGCACTCATCCCGGTGGCGGCGGCGAGGGCGGTGTAGGAGGCCCGGCCGTCCTCGTTGAGCAGTTCGGCGATCCGCTGTAGCTGGGCCGTCATCTCCACCGGGCCGTCGTCGGGAGCGCCGGGCTGGGCGTCGCGTGATCGTTCCAACAGCCGTACGGCGTCACGTTCCAGGCCGCTCAACCGCCAATGCGAAGCCTCAGCGAAGATGTGGGTCGCCAATCTCGCCCGGGTGCTGACGATGCCCTCGACATGACTCAGGTGATCAAGCAGATAGTGGGACATCGCCGTGAGGTTTGCGGCAGCAGTAGTGAGGAAGACGTCGGCGTTGCCCGTCGTCAGTTCGACCGTGAGCACCATCGGATGGCGGGACAGCTCGGCGGCGAGGGTGTTGCGCCGTGCCGGCGGACAGTCCACCTCGATGTAGGCCAGACTCTGCGCGCCATGGCGGACCAGACCCGGCGCCGTCGTGACCCACGCAAGTCCCTCGCGGCGCACTCGTTCCCAGCGTCGAGCGGCCGTGATGCCGCTGATCCCGAGCGCTGCGCCGATGTCGCTCCAGGGAGCCCGGGGCGCTATCTGGAGCGCGCTGATCAAGCTCGCGTCGTCGCGCGTCAGAATGGCTGAATCCTTCGCCTTTGGACAAGATCTGAACGATTTATCGACTGAAAAGTAGTTGTAATACACGGATCATACGCTGAGTGCCAACTTCAATGAAGGAGGCTCATGGCGTTGCAGTCGCCTGCCTGTTCGTCACTTCCCAGTGCCGCCGTGGATCTGTTGCCCGAGATCATCGATCTCCGGCGCCGGCTCCACCGTCATCCGGAACTGGGGCTTCATCTGCCTCGCACGCAGCAAGCGGTCCTGGACCATCTCGCTGATCTCGACCTCGAGATCACAACCGGAGCGTCGACGACGTCGGTGACGGCGGTGCTGCGGGGAACGGGCGGCTCCGCCGACAGCAGCGACACGGATCGGCCTGCGGTACTCCTGCGGGCCGACATGGATGCGCTGCCGCTGCAGGAGCAGACCGGACTGGACTACGCCAGTGAGATCGATGGAGCGATGCATGCGTGCGGCCATGACCTGCATACCGCGATGTTGGTCGGTGCTGCGCGGTTGCTCACTGCGCGGCGTGACGAACTGGTCGGTGACGTCGTGTTGATGTTCCAACCGGGTGAAGAGGGCTGGGACGGCGCAGCGCACATGATCAACGAGGGCGTACTGACTGCCGCGGGGGTGAAGGTCGGTGCCGCTTTCGCCATGCATGTGCAGTCGAACCGGAATCCGGCCGGCCGGTTCACCTCTCGCCCCGGCCAGTTCCAGGCCAGTAGCAGCAAGATGATCGTTACGGTCACCGGACGGGGCGGGCACGGATCCTCGCCTCACAGGGCGGTCGATCCGATCGTCGCGGCAGCGGAGATGATCACGTCCCTGCAGACGATGATCACCCGCCGGTTCGACATCTTCGATCCTGTCGTCCTGACCGTGGGGATGATCCACGGCGGCACGAAGAGCAACATCATCCCTGACCAGGTCGAGTTCCAGGCGACCATCCGCACCTTCTCCGATGCTTCGACCGATCGCGTGAGCAGGTTGGTGCACGACGTGTGCGAAGGCGTCGCGGTCCAGCACGGTGCCGTCGCCGACGTGCAGTTCTGGGTGGAGTATCCGAGCACTCACAACGATGCGGCCAGCACCGAATTCGCCCGCGCTGTTGTCACCGACTTGTTCGGCACCGACAGCTACGCCGAACTCGACCACCCCGGAGCAGGTTCGGAGGACTTCTCCCGTGTCCTGCAGGAGGTGCCGGGGTGCTACCTGAATCTTGGCGCCTGTGCGCAGGAGGATTACCAGAACGCTCCGGCCAACCACAGTGGGCTCGCCAGATTCGACGAATCCGTCATGGCCAAAGGGATGGCCGTGCACACCGAGCTCGCACTGAGATCCGTGCAGCGCATCGCCGCGATGCGCTTCTGATCCCCAGCCGATCACAGCAGTGGCTGTGGGACGGCCGACACCCCGCCCGATCCAGAGCAACGCCGCTCGCCACCATCCAGATCACACAGAGAGACCGAGCATGAGCGACCAACTTAAGCTGGGGTTGAATTCCTTCCCTGCGGCGGCACCCCGATCCGGCAGGACTTCACGGCAGATGTTCCTGGACCGACGGCGGCTGCTGCAGTTCGGCGGGGTCGGGTTGCTGGCCGCCGGATCCAGCTCGCTGCTGGCAGCATGCAAGGGGGCGAACTCGGCGACCGCCTCCAGTGCATCGACCACGTTGACCGTCGGTGTGTATCAGGAACCTGACACGCTGGACCCGGCCGCGACAGGCTTGGCGATGGTAGCGATGATGATCACGCACATCTTCGACCCGCTGATCTGGTGGCTTCCCGACAGCTCGGGAACGAACCAGTTCTATCCCGGCCTCGCCAAGAGTTACAAGGCATCTGCCGACGCCAGGACCTATACCTTCACCCTGCGTCAGGACGTCGACTTCCATGACGGGACGCATTTCGATGCCAAGGCGGTGAAGGCGAACTTCGACCATGTGGTCGACCCGGCGACGAAGTCGCGATCGGCCGCAAGTGGGCTGGGTCCCGACTACGACAAGGTCGAGATCGTCGATGACTACACCGTCAGGATTCACTTCAAGCAACCGAACGCGTCGTTCCTGCACAACGTCACCGCGATCACACTCGGAATGCAATCGCCGGCGGCGATCAAGCAGTACGGTGCAGCAGGGGTGTCCAATCATCCTGTGGGTACTGGTCCGTTCAAATTCGTCGAGTACCAAGCCCAGGACCACGTGAGCCTGGAGCGATACGACAAGTACGCCTGGGCGCCGGAGCCGTTCGCGCTGACCGGTAAGGCGAAACTGGAGAAGCTGGACTTCAAGATCCTTCTCGACACCAATGCGCGCTACAACGCGCTTCGATCCGGTCAGATCCAGATCGCCCAGAATCTCGACCCGGACACGATCGCATCGATCCAGAAGTCCAAGCAGTTCACCCACTACAACGTCCCGTCCACAGGGCAGCCCTACGGATTGCCGATCAACATCGACAAGGCGCCGACCGATGACATCCGGGTTCGCCAGGCGATCTTGCACGCGGTGGACCAGAAGTCACTCAACGAGAAGGTGTTGCACGGCGCCTACACCCCCGCCTACAACATCCTGACGCCGAGCACCCCCGGGTACGTCAAGGCCAACGACTCGATGTTCGCCTACGACCCGGCGAAGTCGAAGAGCCTGTTGGACCAGGCGGGATGGACCGCCGGCGCGGACGGCAGCCGATCCAAGGGCGGGAAGAAGCTTGAGGTGGAGATCCTGATCCAGAGTGCCAACGGCTTCGATCTGCCTGCCCAGTTCGTTGTGAACGCACTCCAGCAGGTCGGCATCAGCGCCAGCACCAAGTCCCAGCCGTTCACGACCGCGGCGGCGTCCTACAACCAGGGCGTGGAGAATCTTGCAGCCGTCTTCTTCTACTCGCTGGACGCCTATCTGCTGCACACGATCTACGACAGTTCCCAGATCAAGTCGGGCTTCAACTGGTCGCATCTGGACGATCCGTCGATCGACAGGGCGATCAACAAGGCCAACACCATCGCCGATCCCGATGCAAGTGCAGCCGCGTACAGCAAGATCAGTACCGACATCATGAAGAAGGCCCTCTTCCTTCCGCTGTGGAATGTCAGTGGTGTGTACGACGGGGTGACGAACCTGAAAGGGATCAAGTTCGGGCCTACCGGCTACTCGTACTTCCATTCGGCATCCTTCACCTGATCCGGACGCCTTCGAATGATGTCCGAGCGAGCGAAGGGAGGCATGGCGTGATCTTCGACATGCACATGCACATTGAGAATCGGTCATCGTGGATCGTGACCGCCGAAGACTGCATCAGAGCCATGGACGAGGCCTCGGTCGACAAGGCCGCGGTTATGACGCTGGGCGACTATCCGGGCCTTAACCCCGATGCGATCGAGCTGGTCACCGAGGCGATGAGCCGCTATCCCGACCGGCTGTACGGCCTGGCGCGATTGCACCCGGGGCACCTGGAGACCTCCCAGGCGACGCTGGATCGAGCGGTGACGCACTTGGGTTTCGTCGGCCTGAAGCTGCACCCCGTGTCGACCCACCAGCATCCGGCCGGCGAGGCGACCATCGCTCTGGTCAGGCAGGCGGGAGAGCTTGGCGTGCCGACGCTCTTCCACTGTGGCGACGAGCATATGACGACTCCGCTGGCCATCGCAGAGACGGCAGCTGCGTGTCCCGGCTCGGTGATCATGCTCGGACACATGGGCGGCTACTTCCATGTCGACGAGGCACTCCAGGTCGCCGAGCGCTACCCCAATGTCGTGTTGGAGACCTCGGCGATGCCATACCCGGAGAAGATCATCGAGGCGGTGCGCCGGGTCGGTGCGGAACGGGTCGTGTTCGGCAGTGACGGGCCGGTCGCCTCGCCGATCGTCGAGAAGCAGAAGGTGGTGATCGCGGCACTCGGCGCCGACGATGCCGCGCTCGTGTTGGGCGGGAACGCCGCCAGAATGCTGAGGTTGGGCTCGTGACGACAACATCTTCTCCGGACGCGATCATCGACGGGCTCGTCTACCTGGGGCGATCCCATTACGGCTGGTCGCATACCGCGGACGAGCTGATCGCCGGGCTGAACCGCGTACACATCGGGTCGGCGATCGCCGTGGCCGCCCATCCCACCGGTGCCGACTTCCAGGCCGCCAACGACCAGTTGCTGGCTGCTGCCGGTGGCCATCGACAACTGATTCCGGTGGCCCGGATCGACCCGTGGGCCGAGCGGCCGGGCGAACTGTCTCGGGTGGTTCGAGCGGGTGCAAAGGGAGTGTTCCTGCATCCGGCTGAGGAGCACTTCCGGATCAATGATCAGGTACGGGTCCGGCCGATTATGGAAGCAGCCGCCGAGCACGACGTGCCTGTCATGATCGCCGCCGGATTCCATCTGATGGCAGAGCCGCTCCAGCTCGGTGAGGCTGCCGGCTGGGTGCCCGAGCTGCCCGTCGTGCTCACCAACGGCGGTCAGTTCAACATCTCCGGTGGCTCTCAGTTCGACGTCGAACTGATCATGGAGCAGAACCCGAATCTGCATGTGCATACCACGGCGATGTACCGACAGGACTTCTTGGAGCGAGTGGTGACGCGTCGCGGTCCCGACCGGCTGTTGTTCGCCTCCGCCGCACCGTTGTTCACGATGGAGTTCGAGAGGGCGAGAGCTGATCTGATGCACGTCGACGCAACGCAGCGGGCGTTGATCATGGGTGGCAATGCTGCCCGGATCTTCCGGCTCGGGGCAGCAGCGTGATCACGGCCGACGCCGACCGCGGAATTCCCGTCGGCGTGCTGACCGGACGCACCGCGTTGATCACAGGGGCAGCGCACGGGATCGGCGAAGCGATAGCCCTGGCCTACGCTGACGCCGGGGCCTGGCTCGTTCTGCTCGATCGCGATGCCGGTGCGAGACTCGACTCAGTGCGGGACGCGTGCACGGCGCTGGGCGTGGAAGCTGTGTCGATTGCTGCCGATGTCTCGGATCAAGGCCAGCTCGAACGGGCCTACGCCGAAGGTCGTGCCGCGTTGGGAGCGATCGATGTGGTCGTCAACAACGCCGGCATTCTGTCCGAGCACACCGTGACGGGTATGCCGACCGAGCTCTGGGACGAGATGATCGCGGTGAACCTACGCAGTGTGTTCCTGTCCTGTCGGATCGCCTTGCCGTCGATGCTGGAGGGCGGTTTCGGACGCATCATCAACATCTCGTCGCAACTCGGTCAGCGCGGTGGCCCAGGCTTCGCCCACTACGCCGCGGCCAAGGCAGGTGTCATCGGTTTCACGAAGTCCTTGGCGCGCGAGCTGGGCGACAGCGGCGTGACTGCCAACTGCATCGCACCCGGTCCCATCGACACGGGCATCGGGGGCGGGTCGCTGTCCCCGGAGTGGTCGCGGTCTTTGATGGCAGGACTTCCGATGAAGCGTTCCGGACATGCGCGGGAAGTAGCCCCGACGGCAGTGCTGCTGGCGAGCGAACCCGGAGGCAACATCTACACCGGGCAGACCCTGACTCCCAACAGTGGTGACGTCATGCAATGACTCGGTGCTGGGCTGATAACAACGTCGACGGCGTTTGCGCTCGAGGCCGGAATCGGCCGGGAATCACAAACGCCGTCGACGTTCCTATCGCCTTCGTCTATGTCAACAGGGCGTAGTGACCCTCCGGCCAGGCGAGCATGCCCTCGATCCTGGTCATCCCGGCCTGGTGCAGCAGCGGAACCGGGTTGCTGTCGAAGTGGTAGAGCCCGGTGTCAGGATCCTGATACCGGCTGCGGGCTTCGTCGGCGTACGCCGCAGCGGCAGCGCGGAAGGACTTGTCCTTGCGGACCGAGGACAGCCGCAGCAGGTTGGCGAAGAAGATCGCGTGGAATTCGGCCGGCTGGGTGAAGTAGGTGTCGTCGGTGGCGTAGAAGTCCAGTGCCGTCTTCGCGGTGTCGAACGCCTGGTCGAGATAGCTTCGCTTGTGGGTGGCCTGGTAGAGCAGCGTTGCGGCGCCGAGCATGACGCCCTGGTTGTAGGACCACTGGGTCTTCTCGATCGTCCCGGTGAGATCGACATGGTCCCAGTAGAGGCCGTTGGGGGCCAGCAGGGTGTCGCGCACCCAGTCGTACATCCTCTCCGCCCAGCGCAGCCGCGACCGATCGCCGGTGAGCAGATAGAGCCGGGCGCCGATCTCCGCACCGGGGGCGTTGGAGATCGTGTTGCGGTCCTGGCTCCAGGTGGCCTGGGTCCAGAAGACACCGCCCGGATACGGATGGCTCGGATCGGTGTCCCAGCCGTAGACGATCAGGTCGTGCAGCAGCTTGGCCTTGGCCAGTGCGGCTTTGTCGTGCAGGTTGGCCTGGTTGTTGCGGAGCAGGAAAGCCAGCGCGATCCAGGAGTTGTCGTCGTAGAACTTGTCGCCGCCACCGCCGTACGGCGGTCGCAGATAGGAGTCGTAGCCGACCGGGTCGGTGGTCGAGTTCCAGTAGGCCTCCAGTGCGGTGAACCGGTCCGCGACCTGGGATTTGTACTTGTGCTCGTTGCCCGGGATGCCGGCCAGGGTCTGGGTCGCCACCGTGGCCTGGGAGAACTCCCAGACATAGGAGTAGGGGTTTCCGTCCACGTACGGATGCTGCTCCAGGTAGAAGCCGGTGGCCGGGTCGTAGAGATTGGCCTGCATCGCGTCGTAGCTGAATCTCGCCCGGCGTGCATACTCCTTGGCGCCGGAATCCGCACGGGCGATCCCCGGAGCCCCGAAGCCGACTCCCACCGCGGTCGCGGCGCCCAGTCCACCGGCGAGCAGGGCTCGTCTGGAAACGTTCCCACGCTTGCCGGGATCTGGCTGCTGCTGATGCGTCATTGCACGTCCTTCACGGGTTGTCCCCCGAAGCCGATAGTGGTGATCAACATGCATCGAACCGACCCCGGATGTCAATCGGCTGCTCGAATCGGGCGTGGCGACGGACCCCGGCAGCCGGAAGCCCGGTGATACGGGAGACTGTTGGTTGTGATGATTGACAGCGGCGGTCCGGTTGGCGGCCCTACCAGTAAGGATGGTGCTGGTTTCACCAGCCCGACGGCATTCGGCTTCACCGGCACCGGCGAGGCGGCCGAGGTGATCGAGGCGGCGCTGGCCGGCCGGAGAATCATGACGGGTGACCGGTTGCGCTACGCGATCTACCCTGAGCTGGATCCCGATCTGGAGTACGCCGCGACCTACGCCGCCCTGGACCTCCGCTTCACCGACGGCACGCTGCTTTCTGAGTTCGGCGTCCATGATCAGCACCAGATGCCGGCCGACGCCGCCGGCCAGGGCGCGGCCAAGATTCTCTATGCCGACCAGTGGAATGACGTGCAGATCGGACTGGATGCTGCAGCAGGCCGGACGATCGAGGCCGTGTTGATCACCGTGGCACCGCCGGAATCCTTGCAGGACAAGCGATACCGCGGTTGGGTCGACGTGCTGCACCTCGGTCCGGCGCCCGCCGACCCGGATGGCACGGACCTGTGCGCGTACGTCGACACCCGACGCGGAACCAACGCCAACGGCGCCTTCTCCCGGGGCAACAACCTGCCGATCACCGCCTGGCCCAACGGCTTCAACTTCCTCACCCCGGTGACCGACGCCAGCACGCACCGGTGGCCGTACGAATACCAGCACGCCAACAACGCCGACAACCGCCCAGAACTCCAGGGCATTGCGTTCAGTCATCAACCGAGCCCGTGGATGGGGGACCGCGACCAGCTGATCGTGATGCCGGTCGCAACCGCCGAGCCGTTGGGCCATCCGGCCGAGCGTGCCGCCGCCTTCAGCCACGACGACGAACTTGCCCGTCCGGATCTCTACCAGGTCGACCTGACCGGCGGTCTCCGGGCGGAGGTGGCACCGACCGATCACGGCGCGATCTTCCGCTTCACCTTCCCCGACGACTCCGCGGGCCGGCACGTGATCATCGACACCATCGACGAGTCCGGGAGCTTCGAATTCTCCGGCGGTGCGCTGACCGGCTGGGTGGAGAACGGCTCGGGTTTCGGCCGGACCAGGATGTACTGCTACGGAACCTTCGGCACCGAGCTGGCCGATTTCGGGCCGACCGTCGGCGGCAGGTCCGTGGCGCGTGCCGCCAGCTTCGGACCGGACGCGACAGAGGTGGTCCTGCGGATCGCCACCTCCTTCATCAGCATCGACCAGGCCAGGAGGAACCTGCTGCTCGAGCTGGCCGATCCTGATCTTGACGACGTCCGGCAGCGGGCCAACGCGATCTGGAACGAGCGACTGTCGGTGATCAAGGTCGCCGAGGCCACTCAGCCACAGCTGCGGACCCTCTATGGGTCTCTCTACCGGCTGAATCTCTATCCCAACTCACAATTCGAGAACGCCGGCACCCCCGACGAGCCGGACTTCCGCTACGCCAGCCCGGTCCAGCCGACCGACGGTGAGGCCGGAGTCGATCACACCAACGCGGTGATCAGGTCCGGGAAGATCTACGTCAACCACGGCTTCTGGGACACCTACCGGACGGCCTGGCCGGCGTACGCGCTCTTCTATCCCGAGCTGGCCGCCGAACTGGTCGACGGCTTCGTCCAGCAGTACCGCGACGGCGGCTGGGTCGCTCGATGGTCCTCGCCGGGCTATGCGGACCTGATGACCGGCACCAGCTCCGACGTGTCGTTCGCCGACGCGTACCTCAAGGGTGTGCCGCTTCCGGACCCGCTCGGGACGTACGACGCCGGCTTGCGGAATGCGACCGTCACCCCCGACGACCCGGCGGTCGGCCGCAAGGGCGTCGCGGACGGGCTCTTCCGCGGTTACGTCAGCACCGACACCGAGGAGAGCGTGTCCTGGGCGCTCGAGGGCTACATCAACGACTTCGGCCTGGCCAACCAGGCGGCCGCACTGGCGGTCGATCCCGCGACTCCGGACGACCTTCGCGGCCGGCTGGCGGAGGAGGCCGAATACTTCTCCCGCCGCAGCCGCAACTACACCCTGCTGTTCGACCCGGCCGTCGACTTCTTCCAAGGCCGGCGCAGCGACGGTCGTTTCGCCAAGCACCGCGAGGAATTCGACCCCGAGGAGTGGGGCGGCGACTTCACCGAGACCGATGGCTGGAACTTCGCCTTCCACGTGCCGCACGACGGCGCCGGACTGGCCGCGCTCTACGGCGGCCCCCAAGGTCTCGAGGCCAAGCTGGACACCTTCTTCAGCACTCCGGAGAAGGCGGACAAGAAGGGCACCTACTCCAGCGTCATCCACGAGATGCTCGAGGCTCGCGCCGTCCGGATGGGCCAGTACGGCTTCAGCAACCAGCCCGCTCATCACATCGCCTATCTCTACAACTACGCCGGTAGGCCGGCGAAGACCCAGCGAGTCGTCCGCGAGGTCCTGCAGCGGCTCTTCGTCGGGGAGCAAATCGGCCAGGGGTATCCCGGCGACGAGGACAACGGCGAGATGTCGGCCTGGTATCTCTTCAGCGCGCTCGGTCTCTATCCGCTCCGGGTCGGCGCCGCCGAGTACGCGATCGGCTCGCCGCTGTTCGGCGAGGTGACGGTGACTCCGAAAGGTCGCGAACCGATCGTGATCACCGCCGCCGGCAACTCGCTGCGCAACGTCTACGTCCAGTCCGCGGTGATCGACGACACGCCGCTGACTGCGCCGTCGATCAGCGCTGATGATCTTGCCGGCGGGCACCTGCACTTCGAGCTGGGACCCGAGCCGTCGACCTGGGGGACGACCGAGCCGGCACCGTCGATCACCCGGCCGGGTGGGCAGCCGGCGCCGCTGCTCGACCTCTGCCCGGCCTCCGACGGGCCCGCCGCGGCTCTCTTCGACGACGACTCGAGAACCGAGTTCGCGCTCACTGGTGGGGTCATCGGCTGGCAGTTGCCGACGCCGGCGGAGCCGGTCTTCTACACGCTGACCTCCGGAGCCGGTCCCGCCGATCCCACCGGCTGGCGGCTGGAAGGATCGACAGACGGTGTGCAGTGGTCGGTCCTGGACGAACGCCATGATCAGGTCTTCGCCCGGCGCCGGCAGACCCGACCGTTCAAGATCAGCAACCCGGCCGTCGCGGATCGCTATCGGCTGGTGATCACCGCGGCCGAGGGTGCGACGCTGGCCCAGATCGAGCTGGTGGCGTGAGGATTCCCCAGCGGCTGCTCGCCAATGCGGGACGCGACCAGGGCTGGGACGACTGGCTCGCGCGGCTGCCCGCGATGATCACCGACCTGCTCGATGACTGGCGGCTGACGCCGGACGGCGAGCCGATGGCGGGCGCAACGGCGTACGTGCTGCCGGTCCGTGACCAGGACCGCCGCCCGGCCGCGCTCAAGATCGGTGTCCCTCATTGGGAGGCGGAATTCGAGCACCTCGCCTTGCGGGCGTGGGACGGCAACGGCGTGGTCCGGCTCTACCGCGCCGATCCGCATCGGCGCGCGATGTTGCTGGAGAGCGCCGACCAGAGCAGGGACCTGAACGGGCCGGAAGTCGTGACAGCGTGTGAAATCATCGCCGGTCTCTACCCGCGGTTGCATCGTCCGGCCATCCCGCAACTCCGGAAGTTGTCCGAGGTCACCGCGGAGGTCGCCGACCAGCTGGCCGGACTCCATGATCATCCGGCAGTGCCGCGGCGGCTGGCCGACCAGGCCCGCTCGCTGGCTCACAGCTTCGCCGAGGATCCGGACACCGACGGCCGGTTGATCCACACCGACCTGCACTACGACAACGTGCTGGCCGCTGATCGTGAGCCGTGGCTGGTGATCGACCCCAAGCCGCTGTCGGGTGATCCTGCTTTCGAGGTCGCCCCGCTGCTGTGGAACCGGTGGGAGGAGGCAGTAGCCACCGATGATCTTCGCAACGCGATCCTGGACCGGCTCTTCACCGTCGTCGACACTGCAGGTCTGGACGAGGACCGGGTCCGCAACTGGGTGATCGTCCGCGAGCTGACCAACGTGATGTACGCCGTCGAGGGCGGCAGCGCCCCGGACGACGACTGGATCACCATGTCGATCGTGATCGCGAAGGCGATGGTGCCGTGATCAGCTGACGATCACCATGCGCTCGGGCATGGAGGTTGCCGGCTCCGGAAGCCGCAGCGGTTGCCGTCCGGGAGTGAAGGAGCCGAGCAGCGACGAGGCCCCGGTCGCACTGGACAGGGTTCCCGGCAGGCCGTTCCAGCTCAGGTAGCCGATCAGGGCCATCAGGTAGGCCTCCTTGGCCTGCGCCGGCAGCCCGAAATCGTCGATCGGCCGGACGGGTACCGCGGCGTTGACCGCGATCCGCGCCATCAGCGTGGGATTCCTGATCCCGCCGCCGGCCACCACCAACTCCGTCAGCCGGTGCCGCGAACACGCGGCGGCGACCAGCAGTGCGGTCAGTTCGGTCAGGGTGGCGGCAAGATCGTCCAGGCTGATCGGCAGCTCGGCGACCATTCGGGACAGATACAGAGCGTCGAAAAGTTCCTTGCCCGTCGACTTCGGCGGCGCCAGCCGGTAATAGGGCTCGCTGAGCAGCTTCTCGAGCAGGCTCGTCTGAACCCGGCCGCGGGCTGCCCGCGCCCCGTCGGTGTCCATCCGCTCCGCGCCGCCGGTCGCCTGGCTCACGGCCAGGTCCAGCAACGCGCTCGCCGGACCCAGGTCGTACGCGATCACCTCGCGCCCACTCGCACCGGAACCGTTCGGATCAGGTTCGGAGACGGTGATGTTGGCGATCCCGCCGAGATTGAGCGAGCCGCGGCGGACGTCGTCGCCGGACAGCACCAGCAGCGCGTCGAGGATCGCGGCCAACGGGGCACCCTGGCCGCCACGGCTGATGTCACGGGTCCGGACGTCGGAGAGCACCGCGGCGCCGGTCGCTTCGGCGATCCAGGCAGGGTTGCCCAGTTGCAGGGTGCCCAGCGCCTCCCGGTCCTCGACCCAGTGGAACACCGTCTGACCGTGCGACACCACCAGGTCGACCGGGCCCAACTCGGCGATCGCCTGTCCGGCGACCCGGGCGAAGAGCTGCCCCAACTCGGTGTCCAACCGGCACACGGTGGCGATGTCGGTCGGGTGGGGCGGCAGCAGACCGGCGATCGCGGACCGCAGTCCCGGCTCCAGCGGCACACTCACCATGCCGACCGGTCGGCAGGCCAGCACCGGCCCATCACGTTCGAACCCATCGCGTTCGAATTCGGCGACCGCGACATCGACGGCGTCGAAGGAGGTGCCGCTCATCATCCCGGCGATCCTGATGGTGTTCCCGGCGCTGTGTGCGGCGCCCGCGGTAGTCGTCCCAGCGTCTGGCATCGCACTATTCTGGCCGGGCCATGCCAGAGAACCGCCGCCGGACCAGTTTGAGCCCGCGACGCGGGCTCAGGATCACCCTGCGCGGGCCCCGTGACCCTGCCAGCACGGCGGGCCAACGCCGCCGCCGGACGCACGCGGAGCTGTCGGACCGCTACATCCGACAAGTGCTCGACCTGACGATCCGGCTGGGCGAGGTGATGCTCTCGTCCGGGTCCGGCACGGCCGACGTCGTCGCCACGGCCCAGGACGTCGCTCAGGCGTTCCGGCTCACCGACTGCGTCGTGGACATCACGTTCACCACCATCATCGTCTCCGCCCAGACGTCGCCGGACAGCGATCCGGTCACGCTGGTGCGGGCGGTCCGCAACCGGGCGACGGACTACACCCGGCTGAGCGAGCTGGACGATCTCGTCCGGCGGATCACCGCCGGCGGCGTCACCCCCGACGAAGCCCATCAGGCGATGGACGAACTGACCCAACGGCCGCATCGCTATCCGCGGTGGCTGGCGACTCTCGGCTGGGCCGGCTTTGCGCTCGGGGTTGCGATGCTGCTCGGCGGCGGCTGGATCACCTGTGGACTCGCCGCCGCGACCACCGCAGCGATCGACCGGGTCGGCCGAGTCCTCAACCGGGTCAAGCTGCCCTTCTTCTTCCTGCAGGCCTCGGGTGCGGCGATCGCGACCGCGGTCGCCGTGGTGGCGTCCCGGATCACCGGCCAGTCGCCGGAGACCCTGATCGCCACCGGGATCGTCGTCCTGTTGTCCGGGCTGACCCTCGTCGCCGCGGTCCAGGACGCGCTGACCGGCTACATGGTGACCGCGACGGCACGGTTGGGCGACGTGATCTTCATGACCGCCGGCATCGTGGTCGGCATCGTCATCGTGCTCGAGTTGTCGACTCTGGTCGGTTACCGGGTCGCGGTCGACGTCGGCACCCCGACTCCGTACCGGACGCCCGACCAGCCACTGCCGATCGCAGTCGCGGTCTTCGGGGCGGCGCTGGCCGGATTGAGCCTGATGGTCGCCTGCTACGCGCCGTTGCGCTCGGTGCCCGCGGCGGCCATCGCCTCCGGTCTGGCCCAGCTGCTGGTCATCGGTTTCGGCCTGATCGGCTTCGGTCAGGTCGTGTCGAGCGGTCTGGCGGCAGTGGCCGTCGGCCTGGCGGCGACCCTGGTGTCGGTACGCCGCCGGGCGCCGGCGGTCGTCGTGGTGATGGCAGGGATCACGCCGTTGCTGCCCGGCCTCTCGGTCTTCCGGGCGGTGTTCGCCTCCGTCGAGTCCCGCGTCGACGACGGCCTGGGCCAGATGCTGGCGGCCACCGCGATCGCGCTCGCGTTGGGCGCCGGCGTCGTGATGGGGGAGTTCCTCAGCTCGCCGCTGCGACTCGGTGCGGGCTGGCTCGGCCGGCGGTTGCGGGTCGACGGGACGCCGGGCCTGCGCCGTGGCGTCGGCATCGCCGTCACGCTCCGGGCGACCGAACCGGTGACGACCGCCGACGAACCGCTGGCCGTGGCCGGCAGCCTTCCGCTGGTCCCGGTCGAGCCGGACGCGGTCGACGAGCTGGTCGCCCAGACCCAGCTGCGACCGCCGCAGGGCAGCCGGTCCGAGAGGGACAGCCGGGACGAGGACGACGAACCCCGGGTCCTGCCGGGCGTCGGCGATCAGGGCGGGCCGGACGTCCCGGGGTCCGGCGCCGCCGGCTCCTGACCGACCAGCCCGTCCAGCACCGACAGCCACAGCGTCTCCAGGTTGCGCGCCGGCCTCTCGGCATGCAGCCGATTGGTGACCATGACGATGACGGCGTCCTGGGTGGGCAGGACGGCGAACCCGACACCGGGAAAGCCGGTGTGCCCGATCGCCGGGCCGGCCGGCGTCGTCCAGTGCCGCAGTCCGAGTGCCTGGCCGGGATCCTGTCCGGGTGTCAGGAACCGTGCCGCCGTCGCGGAGCTCGCCGGCCCCGAGCCGGCGAGACTGTCCAACAGGCCCCGGCCGAAGCGGAGCAGGTCGCCGGCGGTGGTGAAGACACCGGCATGCCCGGCGACCGAACCGAAGGCATGGAAGCTGTTGCCGTCGTTGATCTCGCCGATGAGCGTGTGCTGCCGCCAGCCGGCGAAGTCGTCGACGGAGCCATCGACCGGATAGGGGACACCGGTGTCGATCATGGTCCGTTCGATCCGGTCGCCCGACGAGCTCGCGGCGACCGGAGCTCCGGGTACCGGAGTGCCGAAACTGGTGTGATCCAGGCCGTACGGACCGAACACCAGCTCTTGGGATGCCTTGTCCAGAACGAGATCCGTGACCTTCTCGACGACGGCTCCGAGCAGCATGAAACCAAGATCGGAATAGTGCCGGCCGGCTCGTCGCGGATAGCGGGCCGGCAGCGAGCTGATCAGATCCAACGCCTGATCATGATCACGGGCCCGCAGATACAGCGGCCACCATTCCCACAATCCGGCCTGGTGCTCCAGCAGATCGCCGACCGTGATCGGTGCCGGCAGCGTCCGGCCGACGATCGGCCCGACAAGATCATCGAGTGCGAGCCGCCGGGAGTCGACCAGCGCCATGATCGAGGCCGTCGTCGCGATGATCTTGGTCACCGAGCCGGCGTCGGTCCGGGTCCGGTCGGTGAACGGTTCCACCCGGCCGGGCAGCCGCACCGCATCGCCGTACGCGACGACCTGCTGCCGGTCGCCGATCGCGATGCCGAGCACCGCGCCGGGTGGCGGCTGGGTGCCGGGCTCCGCGGTCCGGCACAGGTCGGCTGCCAGCGCGGGCAATCGCGCGGACCAGTGCTCGTACGACAGCGGTCCCGCACCAGCCGTCAGGGTGCGCTCCAGAAGCCGATCAGATCCGGTGCCGGTCGGCCCTGGGTCTCAGCGATCCGGGTCCAGTGCGGGAAGCCGTCCAGCCAGTTGGCCAGACCGTAGGCGAGATCGCGGTGCCCGGGCTCTTCGATCCCGGGCAGCGCCTGCCGGTAGGACGCGGCCATCCACTCCGCCTCCTCGCCGGTGTGGTAGCCGACGAACAGCCCGGGTGGAAGCCTCAGCGGCAACTCGGTCGGGGTGTTGAGCACATGCCGTAGTCCGGCGGCCGCATTCACCCCGCCGCGGGCGAGCGCGAAGTCGAAGCTGTCCAGTTCGTCGCCGGCCAGCGGCACCCCGGTGCCACCCCAGCTGTTCTCCCGGATCAAGGTCTCCAGCACTCGCCAGGTTGCGATGCTGCGCTCGGCCGGTACGAACGCGCCGGTGATGATCCGCTCCAGATCCGCGGGCGTCGGGTCGTCGGGATCCAGCACCGGTGTACCGGGAACGCGGCGGAAGATCGGGCCGAGGCGGGACAACAGGCCCTGGCGGTCAGAGGCATGCGACGGGGCAGGAAGCAGTGCCGCGTGGCCCTGTCCACGGAGCCGTTCCGCCAGCTCGGCGTGGGCGCCGAACATGTCGCGCACCTCGTCGATCCCGATGGCGTACAGCCGAAGCTCGCCCATGGCCACCAACCTAACCGAGTGATCGGGACTGAGCTATAGGCTCGCCCTGTGAACACCCGGACGCGTCGCCTGATCGTGTCCGGGCTGCTGGTCCTGATGCTTCTGGTGGTGATCGGCGCGGCTGTCCTGCGGCAGCTGTAAGGCCGGGCCTGTACGCTGCGACGTCAAGTGCGCCGGAGTCGGGTCCGGCCCACTGTCGATCGAGGCAACGAGTGCTGCGCGCAGCCGGAGGGGAAACCGGGTCCATGAGTCGAGGGGTGACCGTCGCACCCGTGCGTGCCGGTGCCGGGCTCCTCGCGTGGTGGCTGCTGGTCCCGTTCGCGGTCGCCGCGCTGATGCTGCCAGGCACCGGACCCGCCGCGGCCGACCCCGCCACCGCGCAGGCGAAAAAGGCTTTCGCGATCAAGAGCCGGCTGGTCACTGCTTCCAGCGGGCTGACCCGCGATCCGGCGGACAACCTCTACTGGACAGTGAACGCCTCCGGCGACTCCGGCCGGGCGATCGCACTGGACGAGACCGGAGCGGTCCAGGGGTCGGTGAAATTCCGGGCCGACATCGTCGACGTCGAGGCGGTCCAGTATGCCGGCGGTGCGCTCTACGTCGCCGACATCGGCGACCGGACAGGCGACCGCGATCACGTCACGGTCTACGTCCTCTACGACCTCCAGCCCAACGACTCCACGGTCCGCTATCACGCCTACGACTTCCGCTATCCCGACGGCCCGCACGACGCCCAAACCCTGCTCATCTCGCCCTCCGGGCAGCTGTATCTGGTCACCGATCAGGCCAAGGGCGGTATCTACCAGGCGCCCGCGGAACCGTCCCGCAGCGACGTCAACACGCTGACACGGGTCGGCGACGCGCCACCGTACGTCACCGACGGGCAGTTCCTGGCCGACGGCCGGATCGCGCTGCGCAGCTACGTCGACGTGTCGGTGCTCGACCCGCAGCAGGACTACAAGGTCGTCGCCCGCGCGGCGACGCCTTACCAACCGCGTGGTGCGTCGTTGACCCAGAGCCTCGACGGCAGCACGTTGCTGGTCGGCAGCGGCGGTTCCGACTCGATCGTCTACCGGATGCCGGTTCCCGCCGCGCTCGGCTCCGCGCCGACGCCGGGTCCGTCGCCGCCGCCCAGCCCGGCCTCCTCGCCGTCGGCGGCAAAGTCACCGAGTGACTCGAAAACGGCCGCCAAGGCGTCGCCCTCCGACCAGGATCCCGGTGGCAGCACCGAGGCCGACCAGGACACCGACGTCGACGAGAATTCCCGTCCCGGCAGCTCCGGGACGATCGCGGCGCTGTTGATCGCGGCCGGCGTGGCGGTGGCGGCCGGAGTCGGCGTCCACCTGGCCCGCGGCCGGCACCAGCGACCTTGATGTCGGGTCAGCCCCGCCGTTCGAGCAGGTAGTCGAGGCACCGGGTCAGCGCGGTGATGTCGTCCGGATCCACGTTGACGAACATCCCGATCCGCAACTGGTTGCGGCCCAGGCTGCGGTACGGGTCGGTGTCCACGATCCCGTTGCGTCGCAGGGTGGTCGCCAGCCATGCCGCGTCGATGTCGTCGGCGAAATCGATGGTCCCGATCACCGGCGACCGCAGGGCGGGATCGGCGACGAACGGGGTCGGACCCTCGGTCGCCTCGGCCCAGGCGTAGAGCCGCTTGGACGATTCGGACGTCCTGGCCCCGGCGAAGGCCAGCCCGCCGCTGGTGTTCAGCCAGTCGAGCTGGTTGGCCAGCAGCAACAGGGTCGCCACCGCCGGGGTGTTGTAGGTCTGGTCCTTGACCGAATTGTCCACCGCTGTGGCCAGGCTCAGCGTCGGCGGGATCCACCGGTCGCTCGCCGCGATACGACGGACCCGGTCCAGCGCCGCGGGGGACAGCAGGGCGATCCACAGGCCGCCGTCGGAGCCGAGATTCTTCTGCGGCGCGAAGTAGTAGACATCGGTCTGGCTGATGTCGACCGGTACGCCACCGGCCGCCGACGTGCCGTCGATGACCGTCAGACCGTCGGCCGGAATCCTGCTGACCGGGGCGATGGCGCCGGTCGAGGTCTCGTTGTGGGCCCAGGCGTAGAGATCCACACCGTCGACCGGCTCCGGCAGGGCGATCGAGCCCATCGGCGCCGACGTCACCACCGGCTCCTGGAGGTAAGGGGCGGCCTTGGCGGCGGCAGCGAACTTCGCCGAGAATTCACCGAAGTTGCCGTGCGCGCTGCGCCGGTCGATCAGCGAACTGACGGCGATGTCCCAGAAGGTCGTCGAACCGCCGTTGCCCAGCACCACTTCGTAACCGTCGGGGAGGGCGTACAACTCCCGCAGCCCGGCGCGGATCCGGGCGACCAGATGCTTGACCGGGGCCTGCCGGTGCGAGGTGCCCAGCAGCGTACGACCTGCGGCGGCGAGCTCGTCCACGGCTTCGGGCCTGATCTTGGACGGGCCGGATCCGAAGCGCCCGTCGGCTGGGAGCAGGTCGGCGGGGATCACGAGATCGGCGGTCACGGAGGAGATTCTTGCATCCGGGCTGCGAGACTGGACAGATGAGCCACGACCTCGCCGCCGAACGCATTGACTACTCCGGTGTCCACCTGCTCGAGGACACCGCGCCCGCCGATCCGTACGCGTTGTTCGGCACCTGGCTGGACGATGCGTTCGCCGCCCGCGAGCGTGGCGTGCTGCCCGAGCCGACCGCTGTAGTGATCTCGACGGTCTCGCCGGACGGCCGCCCCAGTTCGCGGACCGTGCTGCTCAAGGGATTCGAGCCTTCGACCAGCGCAGGGCAGCGCGACGGTTTCACGATCTTCACCAACTACGACTCGCAGAAAGGCCGCGACCTGGCCGGTAACGCCGGCGTGGCCTTGCTCTTCGGCTGGTATCCGCTGCAGCGTCAGGTCAGGGTGGAGGGCACTGCGGCGAAGGTGCCGGCCGAGGAGTCGGACGCCTACTTCGCGACCCGGCCGCGGGGATCGCAACTGGGGGCCTGGGCGTCGGCGCAGTCCTCTGAGGTCGATTCACTGCAGCGGCTGCAGGCCGACTATGCCGAGGCGGAGCGCCGGTTCGACGGTGTCGACGTGCCCCGTCCTGATCATTGGGGCGGCTATCGGATCAGCCCGGAGACGATCGAGTTCTGGCAGGGGCAGCCGAGCCGGATGCATGATCGGCTTCGCTACCGCCGCACCGGCGATGGCTGGATGATCCGTCGGCTGGCACCGTGACGGCCGCGCCCAACCGTCCTAGGCAAGATCATTGAGCTCGATCTGTACGGCCAGGAACTGGTCAGGAAACGCTTCCAGGACACGCAATCGCGGATCTTCGGCAGGATAGATCCTCGGCAGGAGCAGGTTCCTGACATCCTGAAGTCGCCGCTCGGAGAGGGTTGCCTCGACGCCGGCCCGATCACCGCCACCGGCAACCGCGGCAAGATCATCGACGACCGGGAGCAGAACGGCGACGACGGCCTCGGTCGCCTTCTCGTACAACTGCTTGGCCTGGTTGCCGCGGCGCCGGGCGTAGCGCTGCTGGGACCATCCGCCCGCCTTGGTCTGGCTCTGCACGTAGGACGAGCCGACCTTGGAGTTGATCAGTGTGGTGGCCTCGAAGACGCCGACGGCGAAGCCGCCACGCCGGACCAGTACCGCGCCGATCCGGCGATCGACCAGCACGTGCTCGACGAGCCGGTCAGTCGGTGATCGGTCGCCGGCGGGCAGCAGTCCGAACGGGACACCGATCCGGGCCTCGGCACCGTCGGCCGCGGTGACGATCACAACACCGTCGTCGGCGCGGGCCGAGCAGTCAGGATGCCGGGTGGCGAAGTTGTCCAGCCACCGGCCGAGCCGGTCCCGTCCGACGGTGATCATCCGGCTCATGGTGACAAGCCTAGAGCGATGGCAGCCTGGGCCCGGACGTGCGAAACCCGCGAGCTGTGCTTCGGTCTCAACCGCTCACTTCAGGAGAGCGGGCCTCGTGGGAGGTGAGAGATCCGAAGGCCGGGGGACAAATCCGGCACTCGCGGGTTCGGGTGTTGGCTTTGGATTAGCCGGCCGCTGCACGGCCAGTGATCCAGACCAGCTGAATCAAGTCCAAGGGCGGCTAGCTAGCCACCACCTCACAAGTCCGTAAGTCATTCATTGATCGGACCACCTCCTTTCCGTGTGTCTCCACGGTAGGTCGCCGGAACTTCAATGGTCAACGGGTTTCCAGCTTTTGGGCATGCGTGTCGTCCGTCACCGCTCAGTCGCCCGGTCGCGGTCGCCCGGTCGCGGTCGCCCGGTCGCGGTCGCCCGGTCGCGGTCACCTGGTTCGGGTCGCGGGTCGGCGTCCGGCCGCGCGAGCCCGAAAGTCGCGACTACTCGACTTTCGCGCCAAGGCACGCAGAAGCCAAGGCACGCAGAACTCGTGTTGTCGCGAGTTGTGGGGTCGTCGGGGGGTCGTACGGGCCTGGGAACTCGTGTTGTCGCGAGTTTGCGGTGCCGGCCCCGGTGCGTCTGGTCGGACCGGGGTGCGTACGGGGCCGGGTGCGTACGGGCTGGGCGTCAGCAGACGATGACGTCGACGCCGTGGTCGCGGACCCGGGCGATCTGCTCGGGGTCGGCATCGGCGTCGGTCAGCACGGTCGAGACCTCGCTGAGCTGGCAGATCCGGGAGAAGCCGACCTCGCCGAATTTGGAGGCGTCGGCGACCACGACCGCGCGCTTGGACCGGGTCACCATGATCCGGTTGATGGCCGACTCGTCCTCGTCGTCGGTGGTGACGCCTTCGACGGCCTCGACGCCGGTCGCGCCGAGGAAGCAGATGTCGGGGGTGAGCTGGCTCAACGTCTCGGAGGCGAGCGGGCCGACCAGCTCGTAGCTCTGTGGCCGGGCCACGCCACCGCAGACGACGATCTTGATGAACGGCCGGACCGTCATCTCGGTGGCGATGTTGATGGCGTTGGTGACGATCGTGATGCCGTTGTGCAGTGGTGCCGAGGTCGGTATCGTCCGAGCGATCTCGACCGTTGTGGTGCCGCCGTTCATGGCAACCGTGCAGCCCGGCCAGAGCATCCCGACCGCACGTTCGGCGATCCGCGTCTTGGCCTCCGCCCGGTTGCTGGACTTGTAGCGCAGCGGCAGGTCGTAGCTGGTGGAATTGGGCACCGCACCGCCGTGGGTCCTGGACAGCAGTTGCTGGTCGGCGAGGTGGTCCAGATCTCGGCGGATGGTGGCCGCGGAGACGCCGAAGAAGTGAGCTGATTGCTCGACGTCGATCCGCCCCTGCTCGACCAGACGCTCGAGCAGGGCGGTCAACCGTTCGGCTCTGGTCATCGCGCCTACTCTCGCCCGGTACGTTGACAGCATGATATGTTCATATCTGCTTGTTTGACTACCCAAACAAGCACAATTCGGACAAACCGGAGGCTGTAGTGGTCACACCCGCCCAAGCTGCGCCGGGAGCATTCGTCACCGCGGAGATCGCCTCGCAGCCCGAGGTTTGGGCACGTGCGATCGATCTCGCCGGAACCGTCGCCGGCCAGTTGCCCAAGCCGGGCGAACGCGTCGCCTTCGTCGGCTGCGGGACGTCCTGGTTCGTCAGCCAGGTGATCGCGACCTGGCGGGAGGTGGCCGGGCTGGGGGAGTCCGACGCCTTCACCGCGACCGAGGTGCCGCTGCACCGGGCCTATGACCGGATCGTGACCATCACCCGATCCGGTACGACCACCGAGGTCGTCGAACTGCTGGCGTCGGTCCGTGGGCGGATCCCGACCCTGACCCTGACAGCCGTGCCGGACACCCCGGTTGCCGACGTGGCCGACAGCCTGGTCGACCTGTCCTTCGCCGACGAGGAGTCGGTGGTGCAGACCCGATTCGCGACGACGGTGATGATGCTCTTCCGCCAGGCGCTGGGACTGGTGCCCGCCGGCATCCTCGAGTCCTGCGGCGTCGCGACGACGGCCGAGCTTCCGGCGGCCCACGTGGCCGCTGACCAGGTCAGCTTCCTCGGTACCGGATGGACCATCGGCATCGCCAACGAGGCGGCGCTGAAATTCCGCGAGACCTCCTCGAGCTGGGCCGAGTCCTATTCGGCGATGGAATACCGTCACGGGCCGATCAGCATCGCTCAGCCGGGCCGGCTGACCTGGATGTTCGGCGACGCACCGGTCGGACTGGCCGGGCAGGTCGCCGCGACCGGAGCGGAATTCGTCGACCACGACCTGGATCCGCTGGTTGATCTGGTGCTGGCCCAACGGGTCGCCGTCGCCCGGGCGCTGTTGCTTGGCGTCGACCCGGACCAGCCGAGGAATCTGACCCGCTCGGTCGTGCTGTCCTGAGCCGGACCGGTTGTCGGCACTGGAATTGATCATGGAATCCTGGTGAACGTGGAATCGGATGCTCAGGAGCTGGTGGCTGCGGTCGATCTCGGCGGCACCTTCACCAAACTGGGGTTGATCGCCCCCGACGGCGCCGTCCGCGCCGAGACCCGGGTTCCGACCCGGCTGACCGCCTTCACCGACGGTGACGGCGGCCGGGGCACGGTCGAGTGGCTGGGCGAGGAGATCAGTGCCTTCGCCGCGGCCGAGGCCGAGGCGATCGGGGTCCGTACGGTCGGTTTCGGGGTCGTGGTGCCGGGCATCGTCGATTCCGCCAGCGGCGTGGTGATCTCCGCGGCGAACATCGGCTGGACCGGGGGAGTCGAGCTCGGGGACCCGCTGCAGGCCCGGCTGGGGCTGCCCGGTGGCATCGGGCACGACGTCCGGACCGGCGGACTGGCCGAGTGGCAGCTGGGCTCCGGTCGCGGTCTGACCAATCTGCTCTTCGTGCCGCTGGGAACCGGTATCGCCGCCGCCGTGATCGTCGACGGTCGACTGCTGGAGGCCGACGGCTATGCCGGTGAACTCGGGCACGTGCAGGTGCCGTCCGCGGGCGACCAGCAGTGCGCGTGCGGTCAGGTCGGTTGCCTGGAGATCGTCGCGGGCGCGTCCGGGGTGGTCCGCAACTATCGTCGGCTGGCCGGAGCGACTCCCGGTGACGAACCCGTCGCCGCCGAGGAGATCGCGACCCGCGCACGGGCCGGTCAACCGGAGGCACTCGGCGCCTTCGAGATCGCCGGTACGGCGCTGTCCGAGGCCTTTGTCATCGCGCTGACGTTGTTCGGCCCCGAGGCGATCGTGGTCGGCGGCGGATTGTCCGGCGCGGCCGACCTGCTCTTCCCGATCATCGATCAGGAATTCGACCACCGGCTGACCTTCCAACGCCGGCCGAAGCTGCTGACGTCCTCTTTCGGCAGCCGCGCCGGTCTGGTGGGTGCCGGACTGCTCGGCTGGCGGAGCGTCACCGCCGAGGCGCAGTGATCACGCCATGATCAACAGGGAGGTGCCATGACGACCCACCGGTTGCGATGCAGCCATCTCGTCACCGCCGACGGCCTGCTCACCGACGCCATCGTGATCATCGATCAGGACCGGATCACCGCCGTCCGGTCCTTCGATCCGGAAGACCAGTTCGCGTTGGGTGAGAGCACCCCGATCGAGGTGATCGACGGCTGGGTGGTGCCGGGGTTCGTGGACACCCACACCCATGGCGGTGGCGGATTCGATCTTGCGACCACGTCGGTCGACGACGCCCGGGCTGTGATCGACTTCGCCCGTCGGCACGGCACGACCAGTCTGTTCGCCAGCCTGGTTACCGCTCCGATCGAGACTCTGCAAGATCAACTCCGGGCCCTCGCACCGCTCGTCGACACCGGGGAGCTGGCCGGGATCCACATCGAAGGACCCTTTCTCTCGTACGGGAAACGCGGCGCCCACACCCCGGAGCTGCTCCGCGATCCCGATCCGGAGAGTGTCGAAGCGCTGCTGGCCGCTGCCGACGGCAGGCTGTCCATGATCACCATCGCGCCCGAGCTGCCCGGTGCGCTGGATGCGATCGCCCGCTTCGCCGCCGCCGGGGTCGCGGTGGCCGTCGGGCACACCGAGGGCGACGACAGAGTCACCCGCGCCGCGCTGGACGCCGGTGCCAGCGTCGCCACGCACCTCTTCAACGGCATGCCGCCGATCCACCATCGCGAGCCCGGCCCGGTGCCGGTGCTGCTCACCGACGACCGGGTGCTTGTCGAGCTGGTCTGCGACGGCGTCCACCTGCACCCGGAAGTGATCAGGATGGCGGTCGATGCTGCCGGCCCGGACCGGGTCGGGCTGATCACCGACGCGATGATCGCGACCGGGGTCGCCGAGGGGGACTACAACCTCGGTGGGCTCGAGGTGGTGGTTGCCGACGGGGTCGCCCGGTTGCGGACCGAGGACGGCAGTCAGGGCTCGATCGCCGGGTCGACGCTGACGACCGCCGGAGCCTTCGCCTTCTGCGTCCAGCAGGTCGGCCTGTCGGTGCCGGAGGTCGCACAGATGGCAGCCGGTACGCCCGCGCTGCGCCACGGGTTGACCGACGTCGGCGCCATCGCGGCCGGACGGCGGGCCGATCTGGCGGTTGTCGACGACCGGGGCAACCTGCAACGACTGATGTACGCCGGCACCTGGCAGACCGGCCACCAAGATCAGACCGGCCACCAAGATCAGACCGGCCACCAGGATCAGACCGGCCACCAAGATCAGACCGGGCAGGATCAGACCGGGCAGGATCGGGAGGACGCATGACCCTGGCCAGGCTGACCGATCTGCTCGGCCCTGCGGTGGCGGACCATCGTGGCGTGGGAGCCTTCAACGTCTTCAGTATCGAGCACGCCGAGGCCCACGTCGCGGGCGCCGAACGGGCCGGGATACCGGTGGTGCTGCAGATCTCGGAGAACGCGGTCAAGTACCACCACGGACTGGAACCGATCGCGCTGGCCACGCTGTCGATCGCGCGCAGCGCCAGCGTCCCCGTCGTCGTCCATCTCGACCACGCCACTGACGACGAGCTGGTCGACCAGGCGATCGGCCTGCGCTTCGGCGAAATGGGGTTCGGCTCGGTGATGTATGACGCCTCCGGGCTGGATTACGACGCCAACGTCGCGGCCACGGCGGCCGTGGTGGCCCGCGGGCATGCCGCCGGGCTGGACGTCGAGGCCGAGTTGGGCGAGGTCGGCGGCAAGGACGGTGTGCACGCGCCCGGCGCCCGGACCGACCCGGCCGACGCGGCCCGGTTCGTCGCGGCGACCAGTGTGGACGCGCTGGCGGTCGCGGTCGGATCGTCGCACGCGATGACCACTCGGACGGCCCGTCTGGACCTGGAGCTGATCACCGCACTGCGGGATGCCGTCGGAGTACCGCTGGTGCTGCACGGGTCGTCCGGGGTGCCCGACGACGAGATCGTCCGGGCCGTCGCGGCGGGAATGACCAAGGTCAACATCGCCACCCACCTCAACGTGGTCTTCACCGGAGTCGTACGCGACCTGTTGACCGGTGATCCGAAGCTGGCCGACAGCCGCAAATACCTCGGTCCCGCGCGGGATGCCGTCGCTGCGGAGGTGGCGCGGCTGCTGGGGGTGCTAGCCGGTCGCCCGATCGACTAATCTTGCATCGTTCCAGATTGTGGGTCCTGCTGGGTGGCCCGAGGCGGGGCGTGTGAGGGTGACGGAGGTAGGGAGACGACGTGCGGGATCTGATCGACACCACCGAGATGTATCTGAAGACGATCTACGAGCTCGAGGAGGAGGGCATCGTCCCGCTCCGGGCTCGGATCGCCGAGCGGCTGCATCACAGCGGCCCGACCGTCTCCCAGACAGTTGCCCGGATGGAGCGCGACGGTCTGTTGCACGTCGAGGGTGACCGGCATCTGGAGTTGAGCGATCTCGGGCGCCAGCGCGCGACCCGGGTGATGCGCAAGCACCGGCTGGCCGAGCGGTTGCTGACCGACGTGATCGGCCTGGAATGGGAACTGGTCCACGACGAGGCCTGCCGCTGGGAGCACGTGATCTCCGAGGAGGTCGAGGAGCACCTGGTCACTCTCCTCAAGGCCCCCGTCGACTCGCCCTACGGCAACCCGATCCCCGGTCTGGGCGAGCTCGGAGTGACTCGCGAGATCGACGGATTCCGGACCGGGAACGAGCCACTGGTCGACGTCGTCGATGCCGCGACCGGTAGCGTACGGGTGAAGCTCCTCCGGATCGGCGAGGAACTGCAGAAGGATGTCGAACTGATGGCGGACCTGCGCAACGCGGGAGTGGTGCCGGGCACCGAGATCCAGGCCGGATCGGGTGGACCGGGCACCTCGGCAATACGCCTCGACCTGGACAACGGCACCGGCTGCGACCTGGACCGTACGGCGGCGGTGCATCTGTTCGTCAGCAAGGTCTGACCGATCGCGGTGCCGGTGACCAACGACAACAACGGGACCGTCCCACCCGACCAGGTGCCCGATGAGAGCGGTGCCGGGTGGGCGGACTACCTGGCCGAATTCCACAACCAGCGACCTGGTGCGGTCGAGGCGGTGCTGTCCCAGGCCGCGGCCGGGGACACCACGCCCTACCGCTGGCTCGCGCGGGCGATCCCGCCCCGGGTGCGGACGGTGCTCGACCTGGCCTGTGGCTCAGGTGCGGTCTCCCGGGAGCTGGCCAGTGCCGACCGGATGGTGATCGGCATCGATCTCTCCGAGGCCGAGCTCGACCTGGCCTCCCAGCGCGGTCCAGGACCCTGGGTGCGCGGCGACATCCGTCGGCTGCCGTTCGCCGACAGCTCGGTCGACGCGGTGACCGCCTCGCTCGGGCTGGTGGTGACTCCGGAACTGTCCCAGGTGCTGTCCGAGGTCGCTCGGGTGCTCAAACCGGGCGGCGTTCTGGCCGCGATCGCCCCGGCCCTGCGCGGTATCGCTCCCCGTGACTTGCGGGTGCTCGGCCGGCTGACGGCCCGGCTGCGGACCAGGCCGCAGTTCCCCGGTGCGGTCGAGCTCGCCGGCTTCAAACGCAGCCTCAGCGAGGCGGGGTTGCGGCGGGTCGAGGACGGCCGCGAGCGGTACGGCTTCTGGGTCACCTCCCGGGCCGATGCCGAAACCGTGATGAAGGCGCTCTACCTGCCGGAGACCCGATGGTCCCGGGTCGAGTCGGCGATCGAACACCTGGAGGACCGGATCGCCAAGCACGGCCCGGTCGAATTGGCGATCCCGATGCGCCGGGTGGTCGCGATCAAGTAGGGATCCGGGCCATGGGCAGGGTAGTGGAATAGGCATCACCCCGGCAGGCGTTACGCCAGCGACACCGAACAGCCGAGACAGCATACGAGGAGCACAGATGGCAACGGTCGAAATCACCGCCGAGACATTCGAGAAGACGATCGCCGACAACGACATCGTGCTGGTCGACTTCTGGGCCGATTGGTGCGGTCCGTGCAAGATGTTCGCGCCGGTCTTCGACAAGTCGTCGGAGGAACACGGCGACGTCGTGCACGCGAAGCTCGACACCGACGCCAACCAGCAGTTGGCGGGTGCGCTGGGCATCCAGGGGATCCCGACGCTGATGGCGTTCCGCGAGGGGGTGCTGGTCTTCAACCAGGCCGGTGCGCTGCCCGCCAAGTCGCTGGAAGAGGTCGTGACCGCGGTCAAGGGTCTCGACATGGAAGAGGTGCACGCCCAGGTCGCCGCCATGAAGGCCGAGGACGAGAGCGCGGCCAGCTGAGCTCGCGGAGCTCCACGGATAGCACCACGAGAAAAGGGACCGGCCAGCGGCCGGTCCCTTTCGCGTCGTCGCCGAGCGCCCTCGGTGCGATTCGAACGCACGACCTACCGCTTAGGAGGCGGTTGCTCTATCCCCTGAGCTACGAGGGCAGGGCCGGGGAGATTCCGGTGCCGCCCCATCTTGTCACAGCCTGAGCCGTTGACCGGACCGCAAAGGGTCGCGGCCGCGCCGATGAGTGGTTCGGCACGTACGGCGGCTAGATTGCTCCGTATGGGAGGACAGGTCACCGTACGCAGCGGTGGCAATGTCGCCGTCGCGATCGCCGTCTGGCTGTTCTGCCTGGTGGCCCTGGTCGACGGCATCTGGCGGGGCTCGGCGACCTACATCTTCCACGACGTGATCCTGGTTGCGGCCGCTGCGGTGGCCGCCTGGATGGTCTTCTTCCGGCCGCGGGTGATCGTCTCCGACGACGGGCTGCGGGTGATCAACCTGCTGCGCAGCTACGAGATCCCCTTCGCCAGCCTCGTCGACTGGCGAGTCGGAGGCGTCCTGCAGTTGGACGTCCGGGCGGACGGGGACCGGATCCGCAAAGTGACGAGCTGGGGCGCGCCTGGGGTCCGCAAACAGCGGCCGGCGCTCTCCTCGGTCATGGGACGCAATCGCTTCGGCGCCATTCCCGGACAGACTCCTACTGCAACTGCCGACCTCAGATCCGTCACAGAACTGGCGATCGAACACCGAGAGCGCGAATGGCGCCGGACACATAGATCCGCTGAGGATGCTGTTGCGGAAGTGACCTGGAACTGGCTACCGGGTGCAGTTGTGGTTACGCTGATCGTCGTCCGTGTTGCAGTTGGGTAACATGACGCCGACCGCGCGGATCGCGGGATAAGATTCCCCGCATTGTGGGCGGCAGAGGGGTCAACTGTGCCGTCCATCTGTACGGTCGGGGCCGCCTCGGAAACGGCACTCGGCGTCGGGATCGAAAGGGTAAGTACGCCAATGGATCGCAGGGTGGTTAAGTCGTGCTCGCCAGCGGGCGACAGATCGAGAGGCTGACGTACCAGCGTGCTCGCCTATCTGGTCCGACGGATCATCAACTACCTCATTCTCACGATCATCGCGACGTTACTGGCGTACATCCTCGCCAGCTACACGCTGAATCCTGAGGCGCGGTATCTGGGTCGTAACCCACCGCTCAATCAGAACTCGATCCACAACATCCTCGCCGGCCTCGGCCAGGATCCGTCCGTCCCCGTTATCCAGCGGGCGCTGACGTGGTTCGGCAATATCATTTTCCACGGCGACTTCGGCATGATGTACAACAATCAGCCGGTGCTGCATTCGATCATCGTTCGCTCTGGAATCAGCCTCCAACTACTCATTGTCGGGACAATTCTGGGCGCATTTCTGGGCGTCGTCCTCGGCGTCTGGGGAGCGGTGCGGCAATACCGCGCCAGCGACCAGATCGTCACCGCACTGTCATTCCTGGTGCTGGCGACGCCGGCGTTCGTCCTCGGCGTTCTGTTGATGATCACTGCGACCCGCTTCAATGCGGCGGTCGGACACCAGGTGATCAGTTTCACCGGTCAATACACCCCGGGCTTGAGCGGGACCGGACGAATCCTCGCCGACCGGGTCAGCCATCTGGTGCTGCCCAGCATCGCGTTGATCATGACCGGTGCCGCCAGCTATTCGCGCTACCAGCGCAGCGTGATGCTCGACGTGCTGGCCAGCGATTTCATCCGTACGGCCCGGTCCAAGGGCCGGCGCCGCGGATCGGCGATGATCCGTCACGGCGTCCGGGTCGCGCTGATCCCGATGTCCACCTTCTTCGCCTACAACTTCGGCCTGCTGGTCACCGGATCCACCTTCCTGGAGACGGTCTTCAGCTGGCACGGCATGGGGGAGCTGGCGCTGACCTCGATCACCAACCACGACATCAACGGCGTCTCCGGCTCCATCTGCTATGTCGCCGTCCTGATCCTGATCGCCTCAACGTTGTCGGAAGTCCTGTACGCAGCCCTCGATCCGAGAGTGAGGGTGTGAGATGACAACCCAGCAAGTCGACGAACTCGGGATCGACCTCACCGGGCCCGAGCAGGCCACCACCGAGCGCGGCGGTCACGCCAGCCGGGGGATGCTGGTCTGGCTGCGGATGCGCAAGTCGCCGCGTTTCTGGATCGGCATCGGAATCGTCGGTCTGATGGCGCTGTGGGCGATCTTCGGCCCGCTGTTCTACCCGTGGAAGCCCAACGTCCAGGACCTCTTCAACACCGGGTCACCGCCTTCGGCCGATCACTGGCTGGGCACCGACGCGGTCGGCAACGACATGTACGCCCTGGTGATGGCCGGTCTGCGCACGTCGTTGATCATCGGCCTGATCGCCGGACCGGCGGCCACCCTGATCGCAGCCATCGTCGGATCGCTGGCGGGCTATCTCGGTGGCCGGGTCGACGCGGTGATCAGCTGGTTCATCAACCTGATGCTGGTGATCCCGAGCTTCTTCATCCTGATCATGATCACTCCGGTGCTCAACCATCTGATCATCCCGGGACTGATCTTCTTCATCGCCGGCTTCGGCTGGATGGTGATGGGTCAGGTCGTCCGCGGCCAGGCGCGCTCGCTGCGACAGCGCGATTTCGTCCGCGCGGCTCGCTACATGGGGATCGGCACTTTCGAAATCATCCGCCGGCACATCATCCCGAGCATGGCGTCGCTGTTGATCATCGATGCCACCCTCGGTGTGGTCGGCGCGGTGCTGAGTGAGACAGCATTGTCCTACTTCGGCTTCGGCATCCAGCCGCCGAGGACCTCGATCGGCACCCTGCTCGCCGACAACACGCAGGCGGCAACGACGCAGCCGTGGATGTTCCTGTCCCCTGCCATCGTTCTGGTTGTGCTGCTGTTCGGCGTCAGCCTGATCGGCGAGGCCCTGCGGGACGCGCTGGATCCGACGTCAGGAGCAGCTCGTGACTGAGCTCGATACGACAACCGAACAAGGCGCTCGTCGCGTCACTCGCAACACCTCCGGGGTGCCGTTGCTGCAGGTGGACAATCTGTCGGTCGACTTCCCGGCCCCGCACCAGCCGGGTGGCGTGGTGCACGCGGTCCGCGGTATCAGCTACCAGGTCCACGAGGGCGAGTTCCTCGGCATCGTGGGCGAATCCGGTTCCGGCAAGTCCGTCTCCTCGATGGGCGTGATCGGGCTGCTGCCGTCGTCGGCGCGGGTCCGGGGGAGCATCAAATTCCGCGGCGAGGAGCTGGTCGGCAAGAGCGACGCGTCGATGTCGTCGCTGCGCGGCCGGGAGATCGCGATGATCTTCCAGGATCCGCTGTCGGCGCTCACCCCGGTCTACAACATCGGCTGGCAGCTGACCGAAGGACTGAAACTCCACGATCGGGGTCTGACCGATCGGGCCGCCCAGGCCAGAGCCGTCGAACTGCTGCGGATCGTCGGCATCCCGTCGCCGGAGCGTCGGCTGCTGTCCTTCCCGCACGAATTCTCCGGCGGCATGCGGCAGCGCGTGATGATCGCCATCGCGATCGCCAACGATCCCAACCTGATCATCGCCGACGAGCCGACGACCGCTCTCGACGTGACCATCCAGGCCCAGATCCTCGAGGTGCTGCAGAAGGCCCGGGAGATCACCGGTGCGGCCGTGGTGTTGATCACCCACGACCTCGGTGTGGTCGCCGGCAACGCCGACCGGGTCGCGGTGATGTATGCCGGCAAGCTCGTCGAGACCGGCGGCGTGGACGACATCTTCTACCACCCGGCGATGCCCTACACCGCCGGCCTGCTGCGCTCGGTGCCCAACATGCAGACCGCCGGGAACCAGCGGCTGGTCCCGCTGGAAGGCAATCCGCCGTCGCTGTCCAATCTCCCGCCGGGTTGCCCGTTCGAGCCCCGATGCCCGGCAGCGATCGACGCCTGCCGGACTGCCGAGCCGGAGTTGCTGCCGGTCGCCGGAGCGGACACGGCCGACCGGGCCGCAGCCTGCATCCGGTCCGATGAGATCGTCAGTGGCCGGCTGCCGGTGTCGGAGATCTTCCCGCGTCCTGAAGCCCAGGAGATCAAGCGGTCCCGTGGCGCGGAGCCGGTGATCAAGGTCCACGATCTGGTCAAGCACTTCCCGCTGACCAAGGGTGCGGTCTTCCGTCGCCGGGTCGGCACGGTCAAGGCAGTCGACGGGGTCAGCTTCGAGCTGGCACCGGGCGAGGTGCTCGGTCTGGTGGGCGAGTCCGGCTGCGGTAAGTCGACCACGGTGATGGAGATCCTGGAGCTGGCCAAGCCCCAGTCCGGGGCGGTGGAGATCAACGGAGTCGATGTCTCCGAGTTGTCCAACAAGGACCGCCTGGCGCTGCGCAAGGAGATCCAGGTCGTCTTCCAGGATCCGATGGCGGCCATCGATCCGCGGTTCACGGTCCGCGACATCGTCGCGGAGCCGATGCGGGTGCACAACGTGCCGGAGCGGCAGCAGTCCCACAAGGTCGCCGAGATGCTCGAGCTGGTCGGCCTCGACCCGGCCACGGCATCGCGGTACCCGCACGAATTCTCCGGCGGCCAGCGGCAGCGCATCGAGATCGCGCGGGCGTTGACCACCGATCCGAAGATCCTGGTCCTTGACGAGCCGGTGTCGGCACTGGACGTTTCGATCCAGGCCGGCGTCATCAACCTGCTCGAGGATCTGCGAGAACGCCTCAGTTTGTCCTACCTGTTCGTCGCCCACGATCTTGCGGTGGTGCGTCAGGTTGCTGACAAGCTGGCGGTGATGTATCTGGGCAGGATCGTCGAATACGGCGAGGCGGCGAAGATCTTCGCCGAGCCCAAGCATCCGTACACCAAGGCGTTGATGTCAGCCGTCCCGATTCCCGACCCCGAGGTCGAGCGGAATCGGCGACGGATTCTGTTGGAAGGTGATCTCCCGAGCCCGGTCGAGGACTTCGTCGGGTGTCGGTTTGCGGGTCGATGCCCGCTCTATCTGCAGCTCGGGGAGGAGCAGCAGAAAAGGTGTCATGCAGAGGATCCACAGCTGCACGATGCGGGCGGTACGTCCGCGGCGTGTCACTACACCGATCAGCACCGACTGATCAGCGGGTGATCGCCCGTGTTGACATCTGATTCAGGATTGGCCGCCAGGCGGGCCACCTTACGAAAGGGAACAACCATGAAAGCAAGAAGGGCAACGCTTGCGGCTACCGCCGCGATCTTTGCGCTGTCCGCTGCGGCCTGTGGATCAAATTCCACGAGTCCGGGGGACCAGCACGCGTCCAACGAGCCGAAGGTCGGCAGCACCGCTTCGGCGGGCCTGCCCACCACCGACTACACCAAGCTGGCCTACGACCAGGTCAAGAAGGGTGGGACGCTGACCCTGGCCATCGGCCAGCTGCCGAACAACTGGAACAACAACACCGCCGACGGACAGCTGGCGGACACCTCCAGCATCCAGGGCCCGCTGGTCGGCAGCGGCATCAACTGGGCGGCCGATGGCAGCTGGAAGCTGAACACGGACTACGCCACGTCCATCAAGGTCACCAGCGACAGCCCGACCACGGTTGACGTGCAGATCAACCCGAAGGCGGTCTGGAGCGACGGCAAGCCGATCACCGCCGCGGACATGATCTCCTACTGGAAGGCCCAGAACGGGTCCAACAAGAAGTTCAACGTCGCGGGCACCACCTGCTTCGAGGACATCAAGGACGTCAAGCAGGTCGGCAGCGACACCCGGCACTACACCGTCACCTTCGACAGTGCCTACGCCGAATGGCAGGCCTGCGTGTGGCCTGACCTGCCGAAGGCCGCGACGGCGACGCCGGCGGACTACAACACCGCCTACAAGACCAAGATGTACCCCGGTGACGGCCCGTACGTCGTGGACAGCATCGACCAGAACGGTGGCGTGATCACCGAGGTGCCGAACCCGAAGTGGTGGGGTCGTGCTCCGAAGCTGGACAAGATCGTCTTCCGGGTGATCGACCAGGCCGGCCTCGGCCAGGCCTTCGCCAACGGTGAGGTCAACTACATCGACACCGGCGCCCAGCTCGATGTCATGAAGCAGGCCCAGTCGAAGTCTGGTGCGATCGTCGAGCGGACCGGTGGCACCACCTACACCCAGCTGACGCTGAACGCGCAGAGCGGGCCGTTGAAGGACGAGAACGTCCGGCAGGCGATCTTCTACGCGATCAACCGCCAGCAGTTCGCCTCGGTCACCCAGAAGGGTCTGGGCGTCCCGCCGGTCACCGTCGGCAGCAACATCCTGCTGCCGGGGCAGAAGGGCTACGTCAACACCGAGGACCAGCTGTACCCGTACAGCAAGGACAAGGCCCAGGCCGCGCTCAAGGCCGCCGGTTACACCATCACCGGTGGCAAGGCGATGAAGGGTGGCAAGCAGCTCGAGCTGAGCGTCGTCACGCCTGCTGAGACCCCGACCAACAACCAGCGTGCCCAGCTCATCCAGAACTACCTGGGCCAGGTCGGCATCAAGGTAGACATCAAGAACGTGCCGTCGGACAAGTACTTCTCGGACTACGTGGTCACCGGTCCGAACAAGAACTTCGAGATGACCTCGTTCTCGTGGGTCGGTTCGGCGCTGCCGATCTCGGGCAGCAAGTCGCTGTTCACCCCGGCCAACTCCGGTCAGAACTACTACGGCATTTCCACCGATGAGATCGGCACCCTCTACAAGAAGGCCAGCGAGACGCTCGATCAGAACGCGCGGATCCAGATCTTCCACCAGATCGACAACGCGATCTACAAGGAGGCCGTGATGGTCACCTTCACCGCGACTCCCGTGATCGGCGTTGCTGATCCGACCGTGGTGAACTTCGGCGCGGCCCAGTTCGAGACCACCGACTGGACCCAGGTCGGCTTCAAGGGCTGATTCGCCCCCGATAGAAGTATCGATATTGCATCGATAGCCGGTCGAACATAAGTCAGGAGAGCCGGTTCACGTCCGAGGACGTGAACCGGCTCTTTTGTATTTCGGCGATAGATGGCGACGGATTCGCTCTCAATCCGGTAAATATCCTTGCCGAATCGCACGACCTGGGTGGAGTGTGGAAAGGGTCCGGTTCTTGAGCGGTCGGTGAAGCGTCGGATGGCTTATCGGCTCGCGCAGCAGGTCGACACGAGGGGATCCGATGAGAGTACGACGCAGTGCATTGGTCGCGGCCGTGGCCGCAATGACCCTGACAGCTGCCGCTTGTGGCGGCGGTGGATCCGGCCCGGGAGATCAGGGCCAGACCGGTCAGCCGAAGGCGGGCAGTACGGCGTCGGCAGGGCTGCCGACCACCGACTACACCAAGCTCGCCTACGGCCAGGTCAAGCAGGGCGGGACCCTGACGCTGGCGATCGGCCAGCTGCCGACCAACTGGAACAACAACGCCGCCGATGGCAATCTCGCCGACACCCAGACCCTCCAAGGGCCGCTGATCGGCAGCGGGATCAAGATCGCGGCCGACGGCAGCTGGCAGCTCAACCCTGACTACGCGACCTCGATCAAGGTCACCAACGACAGCCCGACGACCGTCGACGTGCAGATCAATCCGAAGGCGATCTGGGACGACGGCAAGCCGATCACCGCCGCGGACATGATCTCCTACTGGAAGGCCCAGAACGGCACCAACAAGAAGTTCAGCCCGGCCGGCACCGCCTGCTTCGAGGACATCAAGGACGTCAAGCAGGTCGGCAGCGACACCCGGCACTACACGGTGACTTTCGACGGCGCCTATGCCGAGTGGCCGGCCTGTGTCTGGCCGGACCTGCCGCAGGAGGTCACCAAGAGTCCGGAGGCATACAACACCGGCTTCAAGTCCAAGCAGTGGACGGGTGACGGTCCGTACGTGATCGACAGCGTCGACCAGAACGGCGGCGTGATCACCGAGGTGCCCAACCCGAAGTGGTGGGGCCGCAAGCCCAAGCTCGACAAGATCATCTTCCGGGTGATCGACCAGTCGGGACTCGGTCAGTCCTTCGCCAACAACGAGGTCTCCTCGATCAACACCGGTGCCCAGCTCGACGTGCTGAAGCAGGCCGAGGCACGGTCCGGGGCTGTCGTGCAGCGCTCCGGGGGGACCACCTACACCCAGCTCACCCTGAACGCCGAGAGCGGCCCGCTGACCGATCTCAATGTCCGCAAGGCGATCTTCTACGCGATCAACCGGCAGCAGTTCGCCGCGGTGACCCAGAAGGGTCTCGGCGTTCCGGCGGTCACCGTCGGAAGCAGCATCCTGCTTCCCGGACAGGCGGGTTACGCCAACACCCAGGACGCGATGTATCCGCATGATGTGGCCAAGGCGCAGGCCGCGCTGAAGGCCGCCGGCTACACCATCACCGATGGCAAGGCGATGAAGGGCGGGCAGCAGTTGACCCTGAGCATCGTCACGCCCGCCGAAACGCCGACCAACAACCAGCGCGCCCAGCTGGTGCAGAACTACCTGCAGCAGGCCGGCATGAAGGTCACGATCAAGAACGTCCCGTCGGACAAGTACTTCTCCGACTACGTCGTCACCGGGCCGGACAAGAACTTCGAGATGACGTCATTCTCCTATGTCGGCAGCGCATTCCCGATCGGCGGCGCCAAGGGCATCTTCACGCCGGCGGATTCGGGGGCGAATTTCTCCGGGATCTCCAGCCCGCAGATCGGTGATCTTTTCAAGCAGGCGGGCTCGACCGTCGACCCGACCCAGCGCTATGCCGTGATCAAGAAGCTCGACAACGCGATCTACAGCCTGGCGGTGATGGTCACCTTCACCGCGACGCCGAACATCGTGGTGTCCGACCCGAATCTGGTCAATTACGGCGCCGTGCAGTTCGAGACGACCGACTGGACGCAGGTCGGCTTCAAGTCCTGATCGCGGCTTCGCTCCGGACCGTTCAACCGGTTGTAGCCGCCGTCCTCTACGATCTGGGAGATATGAGCGGTCTGGAGCAAGCACGGCAGAAGATGACGGAGGCCGGAGTAGCGCCGGAGGCCATCGAGGTCTTCAGTCACTACTACGGCCAGCTGGAATCCGGGGCCACCGGCCTGATCCCGGAGGACTCGATCAGTCCGCTGACCGATCCGGACAAGCTGTCCGATGTCGAGATCGATGCCGGCTCGCAGCAGGCCGCGCTGGCGAAGACGGTGATCATCAAGCTCAACGGCGGCCTGGGCACCTCGATGGGCATGGAGCGGGCCAAGTCGCTGCTCCCGGTGCGTGACGGCAGGACCTTTCTCGACCTGATCGTGTCCCAGGTGCTGGGCGCCCGGGAGTCGTACGGAGTCGGGTTGCCGCTGCTCTTCATGAACAGCTTCCGGACCCGCGACGACACCCTGGCCGCACTGGAGCAGTGCGCTGACCTGGCCGTCGAAGGGCTGCCGCTGGACTTCCTGCAGAACCGCGAGCCCAAGTTGCTGACCTCCGACCTGACCCCGGTCGAGTGGCCGGCCGATCCGAGTCTGGAATGGTGCCCGCCGGGACACGGCGATCTCTACACCGCGCTGCTGGCGTCCGGGGTGCTGAAGACGCTGCTGGACGCCGGCTACCGGTACGCGTCGGTGTCCAATTCCGACAACCTCGGAGCGGCACCCAATGCCGAGATCGCCGGTTGGTTCGCAGCCTCGGGGGCGCCGTACGCGGCCGAGCTGTGCCGTCGGACCAAGGCCGACCTCAAGGGCGGCCACCTGGCGGTCCGCAAATCCGACGGCCGGCTGATCCTGCGCGACACCGCCCAGACCCCGGCTGACCAGATGGACTACTTCACCGATCCGGACCGGCATCCGTTCTTCCACACCAACAACCTGTGGTTCGACCTCGAGGTGCTCTACCGGACGCTGGTCGAGCGCAAGGGCGTACTCGGGCTGCCGTTGATCAAGAACGTCAAGACGGTCGATCCGACCGACTCGTCCAGCCCCGAGGTGGTCCAGATCGAGTGTGCGATGGGGGCGGCGATCGAGGTCTTCGACGGCGCGACCGCGATCGTTGTCGGTCGCGAGCGATTCCTGCCGGTCAAGACCACCAACGATCTGCTGCTGCTGAGGTCCGACAGCTACACCGTCGGCGAGGACGGCACGATCAACAAGGCCGTCGACACGGTGCCGCTGATCGATCTGGATTCCCGCTACTACAAGAAGATCCACGACTTCGATGCGCGCTTCCCGGCCGGTGCACCGTCCCTGGTTGCCGCCGAGAGCCTGACCGTGAAAGGTGATTGGACCTTCGGCGCGGACACCCGGGTCGAGGGTGCCGCCGAGCTCTCCGACGACGGCGAGCCGCAGACCATCCCTGATGGTTCGGTCATCAGCTGACACTCGGGCCGGGCTGGGAGCAGGAGGCTGCCGATCGCCGGCGATCTCATGCGCTGGCCGCCGGGGCCGGCGCGGAATCCACAAGCCGAAGACGCAGAACGCTCCCCGACCTGCTGGTCGGGGAGCGTTTGCAGTGATGATCCGTAGAGGGGATCAGGTCAGAGGATGGTGGCGACCTCGGTGAAGTCCAGCCGCGGGTTGCGGTCGAACCAGGGGTTCTCGCCGGGCTTGCCGATGTTCACCACGACCAGCACGTCGTGCTTGCCGTCGGGGAAGAACTCCAAGCTGACGGCCTCGGCGTCGAAACCGGCCATCGGACCGGCGGCCAGGCCGGCGGCCCGGACGCCGATGATGAAGTAGCCGATCTGCAGGCCGGCGCTCAGTCGCGCCATCGCCGCGCGACCTTCGGCATTCTGGGCCAGCGAATCGCGCATCGTCTCGCCGGCGTGCGGGAAGACCTTCGGCATCTCCTCGTGGAAGTCGTTGTCGACGGCGAGCAGCGCGACCACCGGCGCACTGGCGGTCTTGACGCGGTTGCCCTCGCTCATCAGCGGCAGAAGTCGCTCCTTCGCCGCATCCGAGCGTACGAAGACGATCCGCAGCGGCTGGCTGTTGGCGGCGGTCGGTGCGTACTTGACCAGTTCGTAGATGGCACGGATCTGATCGTCGGTGACGGGCTCGTCGGAGAAGCTGTTGGCGGTGCGGGCCGCGCGGAACAACAGGTCCTGGGCGTCGGCGGCAAGCTCGAGCTGATCGGCGAACTCGGCCTCGAACTCAGCGAGGGCCGCGGGGGCGACGGGTGTGGTGTCGGTCATGTTCGCTTGAACCGTCAACCGAACTGCTTTCTTCCGCTATGGATTGTGACGCTGCTCACGAGCCCCGAGCTTGTCGAGGGGTCCCTCCGACGAGCTCAGGGACCGGTGACGACCAGCACGACCAGATTCCGCGGCCCGTGCACGCCTTCGACCCGGTCGAGCTCGATGTCGCTGGTCGCACTCGGCCCGGAGATCCAGGTCAGCGGGCGGGTCGCATCCAGTCGGGCGATCGCCTCCGGCACCGTGCCGACGATCGCATCGGCCTCGACCACACACAGGTGGGTATCGGGCACCAGGCTGATCGCCCGGCGTCCCTGGATCCGGCCACCGTCCAACACGATCGTCCCGGTCAGCGCGATTCCGACCGCGCTGCCGGTGATCACCCCCTCGATCTGGTCGAGGTCCCTGGCCGACAGGTCGGCGGAGTCTCGTACGACCTGGCTGGTGACCGTGGTCAGCCACCCCGGATCAAGGTCATCCGGCACCACCACGGAGCGGACCCTGCGGTCGGCCAGCACGTTTCCGATCACCCGCCCGACCTCGGCGCGATCGATCACGTGGACCTCGGCGCGATAGTCGTCCACCCGGGTGGCGAACAGGTCGATCAGCGCCGCCCGGTCCAGCCCGAGATCGCGGGTGTAGCCGCGAGGGATCTCCGGTGCAGCGACATCCTTGATCGCGCCGCGCACCGCCGCGAGCACCTGCTCCTTGTTGCCCATCGGCCCGATGATCCTGTCCCGCGGTGCGGCGTCGCGGCTCATCGCTGCTCCCCCCGGGTGCGCCGCCACCACTCGTGGAAGGACTCCTGCGGGATCGGCGGCAGATCGCGGCTTGCGGTCCAGCCGCCCAGAAGACCCGGCAGTCGGCGTACGTGGCGGGCCACCGGGCCGGTCTTGCCCGCCAGCTTCTGCGCCCGCTCCAGTCGGCGGTGATCGGCGAACGTCCACGCTGCGACCCGCATCGCCAGCGATTCGGCGTTGGGCCGTCCGGATTCCGCGCGCTCCTCGACCACCTCGGCCCGCTGCTCGATCAGCACCGACGGGATGTCGATCTTGACCGGGCAGGCCTCGAAACACGCGCCGCAGAGACTTGAGGCGTAGGGCAGTGCTGCGTCGTGTTCATCGGAAACCCCGTGCAGCAAGGGATTCAGGATCGCTCCGATCGGGCCCGGGTAGACCGAGCCGTACGCGTGCCCGCCCACTCGCTCGTAGACCGGGCAGACGTTGAGGCAGGCAGAGCAGCGGATACACCGCAGCGCCTGCCGGCCGGTGTTGTCGGCCAGGGCCCGGGTGCGGCCGTTGTCCAGCAGGATGACGTGCATCTCCTGCGGCCCGTCGCCCTCGGTCACCCCGGTCCACATCGTCGTGTACGGATTCATCCGCTCGGCCGTGGAGGACCGGGGCAGCACCTGCATCAAGACCTCGAGGTCGCTGAAGGTGGGCAGCAGCTTCTCGATGCCGACCATCGACACCAGCACATCGGGCAGGGTCAGGCACATCCGGCCGTTGCCCTCCGATTCCAGCACCACCAGGGTGCCGGTCTCGGCGATGGCGAAATTGGCGCCGGAGAAGCCGATCGAGGTGTCCAGGAACTTCTCCCGCAGGTGCAACCGGGCGGCTTCGGCGAGCCGGCGCGGTTCGTCGGTCAGGTCGTCCGGAGCCGGTCGGCCGACGCTGCCCATCTCGTCGATGAAGATCTGCCTGATCTCCTCCCGGTTGCGGTGGATCGCCGGCACCAGGAAGTGACTCGGAGTGTCACCGCCCAGCTGCACGATCAACTCCGCCAGGTCGGTTTCCCAGGCGCGGATTCCCTGCTCGGCAAAGGCCTCGTTGAGGCCGACCTCCTGGGTGGCCATCGACTTGACCTTGATCACATCGGTGGCCCGGTGGGCGCGGACGATCTCCAGGCTGATCCGGACGGCCTCGTCGGCATCCGCCGCCCAGTGCACCGTGGCGCCGGCAGCGGTCGCCGCGGCCTCGAACTGCTCCAGGTGCCGGTCGAGATCGGCCAGCGTACGATCCTTGATCGCCGCGGCCGCAGTGCGCAGGTCCTGCCAGTCGTCCAACTCGCCGACGACCCGCTTGCGCTTGTCCCGGATGGTGTGGGTCGCGCGGCCGAGATTGCGCCGCAGTTGATCATCACCGAGCGCGATGTGGGCCGCTTCGGTGAAGGCGGGCATCCCGAGGAAGGCAACCCCGGGCTTGGGCTGCAGTTTCGGTTGGGTGCTGGCCATGATCAATCTCCTGCCGCCAGGATCTCGGCCAGATGCATCGACCGGACCGAGGATTTGCGCCTGCCCAGCAAGCCGCCCAGGTGCATCATGCAGGACGAGTCGGAGACTACGAGCACCTCCGCTCCGGTCGAGAGCGCGTTGTCGATCTTGTCCTCGCCCATCGCGCTGGACACCTCGGCGTTCTTCAGCGCGAAGGTACCGCCGAAGCCGCAGCACTGCTCGGCTTCGGGCAGCTCTTTCAGCTCGAGTCCTTCGACCGCCTCCAGCAGCCGATAGGGACGGTCGCCGACCCCCAGCAGGCGCAGCGAGTGGCAGGTCGGGTGATAGGTGACGCTGGCGTCGAACTTGGCGCCCACATCGGTCACGCCGAGCACGTCGATGAGGAATTCGCTCAACTCGTAGACCGGCGGCAGGTGTACGCCCGGCGCGACGTCCTGGCCGTAGACGCGCAGCATCCCGGTGCAGGATCCCGAGGGCACCACGACCGCCTCGGCGCCGGCGAAGGTCTCGGCGAAGCTGCGGACCATCTCCCCGGCGGGACGGGCGTAGCCGGTGTTCATGTGCATCTGGCCGCAGCAGGTCTGGGCGGTGGGGAAGTCGACTTCGCAACCCAGCCGTTCCAGGACCGTGACCGTCGCGCGGCCGACGTCGGGGAACAGGGTGTCGGCAAGGCAGGTGACGAAGATCGAGACCTTCACCGGCTACTCCTCTTCCCAACGGCTCGATGATGTGTGGACAACCATACGAGGCGCGCGCCGACAGGTCCCGGCAGGCCCTCCTAGGATGTTGATCATGTCTGATCAGCCGGCCCGGTGGAATGCTGCGCTTGCGTACGCGATCACCGGACAGCGCTGGGACGACCTGGCCGAATCCGGCAAGCCGGAACTGGTGCAGCTGGCGGACGAGATCCGACGCCGATACCCCGGTGGGGTCGAGGCACTGCAGGCCAGGATCATCGGGCGAGTGCAGCAGGACGAGCCCTGGCCGTACGAGGTCCCGGACGATCTTCGGGCCGGCCTGGGGGCGGCACAGTGGTGGGCAGCGCTGTCCCAGCTCCGCCGGCGACTGGCCGTCGGTCCGCAGCCCGACCGGCCGGTGCTCAGCGATCGCAAACCCGACGCCGATGAGCAGCGACTGCTGCGCGACGTGCCGCCCCATCACGGTCATTGAGGGCGGCCGACGTCAGATGCTGCGGGGAAACACCCGCACAGTTGCCGCGTGCCCGTCCGTGTCCAGCTTTGCATCGCAGGTGTAGAGCGGTGCGTCGACAATCTCGGCGAGCGCGAGATAGCTGGCGTCGTAACTGGTGAACTGATGACGAAGCGACCAGATCCGTTCGACGAGCGGCTCGGTGTTCCAACGGATGATGTTCAGGTCGAGAAGGTGCGTCAGAGCGTCCTGTGCGGATGCAGGTTCCAGCTTGCTGCCTCGGTTGAGACCACGAAGCGCTGAGATCACCTCGAGATCAAGGATGTGCGGCGTCGCAATGTCGCCCTCGAGCGCATCGAGCAACTCATCGTCGCGATGCTGCCCGACCAGGGCTTCCGTCATGGCGGAGGCATCGATGATGATCATTCGCCCCGCAGCGCCCTGATCTCGGCAACGATCTCATCTGTCGTCGGTCCTCCTGAGCGGTCCTTGGCGCGCAATCTGTCGACGACCTCGGCGTTGGTCGGCCTCGACGCGAGCTTGGTCAACTCCGCACCGACGTAGGCTGAAAGCGACAGTCCCTGTGCGGCCGCCCGCTTCTTGAGCAACGCGGTCACCTCATCCGGCACGTCGCGGATGTAGAGCGTTCCCACGGTTGCCATGCTAGCAACTTGCAATCACGTCAGGAGCAGACTGAGCTGGCTTCCGGCGGCCGCATCGGCAAGAGCGGTCGCCTGGTCGGTGCTCACCTCGACCAGCACCAGGGTCTGCGGGTCGCCGGAGTCCGGGCTGAGGCTGCTGCCGGAGTCTGACGGTCGGGGAATCGTCACCACCCGGACCTGCTCGGCGATCACGTGCGCGCCCGATCCCGATTGTGGATCGGCGGCGACGATGTCGACCCGATCACCGACCCGGAGCAGCCCGATCACCGCCGCATCGGAGATCCGCACCGGTGCGATCACCATCCCGGCGGCGACGGTCGGATGGTCACCGATGACGCTCAGTGTGGTCAGCACCGACCCACGGCTCAGCGGGGCGACCAGGGTGCGGCCGACGACGGCTGCGGGGTCGGTGATCGCAGCATCGGGCACCGCGGAGCCCGGCACCCGATGAATGCTCAGGTCGCCGGCGACGAGCCGGTCGCCGCCGGTCAGCTGCCGGCCGGCCACGACGACCGGGACGGTCGGCGGAGCAGGTGGCGAAGCCGCGCTGATGCCGGCAGCCGTTGCACCCATCGCCGCAACGACGGCCAGCTTGCGGCGGTGCCAGGAGGCGAGCCGGATCAGGCCGGCGAAAGCTGAGGATCCCGTACGAGCCATGCGCCGACGCTAGAACGTCGGGCGCCGCCGTGGGTCGGGTTATCCACAGCGGGCGTCAGTTCAGTCGGCTGCGGCCTTGGCCGGCGCCGGGGTGGAGGCTGCCGTCGACGAGCTGCCCGAGGAGCTGCTCGACGACGCATCACCGGAGGACGAGCTGCCGGAGGAACTGCCGGACGACGAGCTCGAGGAGTCGGAGCTGCTGGTCGAGGACTTGGAGCTGCTGCCGGACCGGTTGTCGGTGCTGTAGAAACCGGAACCCTTGAAGACCACACCGACAGCGTTGTAGACCTTGCGCAGCTTGCCGCCGCAGTTCGGGCATTCGGTGAGCGCGGCGTCGCTGAACTTCTGGACGGCTTCCAGGTCGTGGCCGCATTCGGAGCAACGGTACTGATAGGTCGGCATCTGATTCCTCTTGACAACACATCCGGTCATGAGAAGTCGAGCTGGTGACAGATCGACTGGCACTCAAGCATAGCGACTGCTAACGGATTCTCATTCCTCGAGGCCTTCTTCGAAGACCCTGCAGCCACTCGCGCCTCAGCGGTGCGACGGTGCCGAGTCGTTACGCTGACCCGGTGCGTCGAGTGCATCGGTGGGTGCTGTTCGTGGTCTTCGTGCTGGTGTTGATCGTCGGCGCGCTCTCCAGCCTGGCCGTGACCACCGTCCGATCCTCCTACCCGCAGACCTCGGGAGAGATCTCGATCTCCGGCCTCGATGCGCCCGTCCGGGTGGTCCGCAACTCCTACGGGGTGGCCGACATCTACGCCTCCAATGCCGACGATCTGTTCGAGGCACAGGGCTACGTCCAGGCCCAGGAGCGGTTCTGGGAGATGGACTTCCGCCGACACATCACCGCCGGACGGCTCTCCGAGCTCTTCGGCCCGTCGCAGCTGCAGACCGACGAGGTGATCCGGACGATGGGCTGGCGGCGGGTCGCCCAACAGGAGGTCGCCGAGCTCTCGCCGACCAGCCGCGGCTATCTCGATGCCTACTCCGACGGCGTCAACGCCTACCTGCGAACCCACAAAGCGTCGACCATCTCGCTGGAATACAACGTCCTGGGCCTGACCGGCCTGAACTACCAGCCCGAGGAGTGGAGTGCGGTCGACTCGGTGTCCTGGCTGAAGGCGATGGCCTGGGACCTGAGCGCCAACAAGGACCAGGAGATCGAGCGGGCGCTGCTGACGCCGAAATACGGCGCCGCCGAGGTCGCCGAGTTGTTCCCCGACTATGCCGGCTCCGAGTACGGGGCCGGTGGCAGGGACCAGCCGATCGTCGGTCAGGGCACGGTCAAGGGCGGCGCCTTCGATCCCGATCCGGCCGGCGGCTCCGCCCGGCCGGCTCCGCTGACGTCGCCGCAGCTGCACGACGCCTCCGGCGAACTGGAGCAGACCGCGCGCGACATCGACTCCATCCCGGCGCTCGTCGGCGACGGCGGCGCCGATCTGGGGGTCGGTTCGAATTCTTGGGTCGTGTCCGGATCCCGTACGACGACCGGCAAGGCGATCCTGTCCAATGATCCGCATCTGGCCACGTCGATCCCGTCGGTGTTCGAGCAGATGGGGTTGCACTGCACGACGATCACTCCACAATGCCCGTACGACGTCAGCGGCTACACCTTCTCCGGCATGCCGGGCGTGGTGATCGGGCACAACGAGCAGATCAGCTGGGGGCTGACGACCTCCTACGCCGATGTCGAGGACCTCTACCTCGAACAGGTCCGGGGCAACGAGGTCCGGGTCGGTGACAGCTGGCAGCCACTGACCGTCCGGACCGAAGAGATCAAGATCAAAGGCGAGGCGCCGCACAAGATCACCATCAGGCAGTCCCGGCACGGACCGCTGCTGTCCGACGTCGATGATCAGTACGCGCGGGTCGGCAGGCAGGCCGGGGTCTCGTACGCAGTCGCCCTGGCCTGGACCGCGTTGAGGCCCGGTCGGACGATGGAGGCGATCTTCGGCCTGGACAAGGCGACGAACTTCCAGCAGTTCCGGAATGCGGCCAAACTGCTCGCCGCACCCTCCCAGAATCTTCTGTACGCCGACCGGTCGGGCAACATCGGCTATCAGCTCCCGGGCGAGATCCCGATCCGCGGCAAGGGTGACGGTTCGATGCCGGTACCCGGCTGGGACAGCAGCTACGACTGGAAGGGCATGATCAAATTCGATGAGCTGCCCTACAGCTACAACCCGCCCGACGGTTACCTTGTCGCGGCGAACCAGCCGATCATCAAGAACTATCCTTATCCGCTGTCGGACGGGGAGTCCTACGGTTGGCGGAGTCAGGAGCTCGTCGACAGGATCACCCACGCCGGCAAGATCAGCCCCGCGACCGCGGAGAGCTTCTTCTACGACGACAAGGTTCCCTACGCCGACGCGTTGCTGCCCGGTCTCCTCGACGTCAAGATCACCGACCCCTGGGTCGCCCAGGGCCAGCAGGTGCTCCGGGCCTGGAACGGGCACTCGGATGCCAACTCCGCCGGGGCGGCCTTCTTCTACATCGTGATGCGGGACCTGCTGCAGAAGACCTTCGATGATCAACTCCCGGCCGATCTGCAGCCGTCTTCCGGTGACACCTGGTACGCCGTCCTGGCCGAGCTGATGAAGAAGCCGGATGACCCGTGGTGGGACGACACCAGGACCAAGGGCGTCAAGGAGACCCGCGACGACATCATCACCAGTGCCATCTATCAGGCCCGCAAGGACATCACGGCCCTGCGATCACAGGATCCTTCCGGATGGTCCTGGGGGTCGTTGCACACGATCACCCTCAAGCACCAGGCCTTCGGCGATGTCAGCCCGATCAGCCGGCTCTTCAACCGCGGCGACTATCCGGCTCCGGGCGGACCGGCGGTCGTGGATGCGCTGTCCTTCGACGACCGGACGAGCTTCGCGGTGACGAACGGGCCGACGATGCGGATGCTGATCAACTGGGCCGACGTCGACGACTCCCGCTGGATCAACCAGAGCGGGAACTCCGGGCACGCATTCGACAAGAACTACGACGACCAGCTGCCGCTCTGGGCAACGAACAAGACACTGCCCTTCCGCTTCACCAGGGCAGCGGTCGCCAAGAATGCCGCGGACACGCTGACCTTACGGCCCAGCAGCTGATCATTCAGCCACTGAGCCTCGATCGGCTGCTCAGTCAGTATCAGCTGGGCGGTAGGCATCGGCCTGGAGGCGGTACATAGCGGCGTGCTGGCTGGACAGCGCGTCCTCGGTTTGAGCCGACCACGCGTTTGAGCTGCCGGTGTGAGGTGTAAAGGTGGGCGTATGAGTGATATCGATGCACTGCGAGCACTGGTCGGCGACGCCTTCGGCCGGGTCGGCGAATTGGTCGACGGCATCACCTCCGATCTGAGTCCGGCGGTCGCCACTTACCGGCCGGATCAGGGCGCCAACACGATCGCCTGGCTGGTCTGGCACGCGACCCGGGTCCAGGACGACCACATCGCCGATCTGGTCGGCGGGGAACAGGTCTGGCCGGCCTGGCGGGACCGCTTCGGGTTGCCCTTCGACGATGACGCGACCGGTTACGGCCAGAGCGCCGAGCAGGTCGGCCAGGTGCAGGTGGCCGGTGACCTGCTGGCCGGCTATCACCGCGATGTCCAGAAATTCACCAGCAGCTATGTCGAGAGCTTGACCGGCGAGGAGCTGGAGCGGGTCGTCGACACCCATTGGGATCCGCCGGTCACGGCCTCGGTCCGTCTGGTGAGCGTGATCGGCGACATCACCCAGCACCTCGGCCAGGCCTACTACGTCAAGGGCCTGGCCGAGCGGGCGGGCGTGCGCTGATCCGGTTCGGTCCGAGGATCAACCGGCGACCGGCAGCGGGTTGATCTCCTCGACGCCGCGGCCGGCGGTCCGTGGGCCGAGCGCAGCGATGTTCAGGATCAGGATCAACATCAGTACGCCGACGACGGAGAACATCATCGGTGCGCCGGCTGCGTCCAGGATCGGGATCAGGATGAAGGACTGCAGTCCGCTCATCAGCCGGGACAGCGAATAGGTCGACCCGACGGCGGTCGAGCGGAGCGACGTCGGGAAGATCTCTGCCTGGTAGATGTGGAAGCCGTTGGAGAAGACGTTGCTGGCGACGGTGGTCAGGAAGCCGAAGGCGACGATCAACGCCGGCGTGCCCGAGATCGCGAATCCCAATCCGAAGATGTTCATCACCACGGCAGACCCGATGATCACGAATTTGCGCTCCAGACGGGCGATGATCGGTGTGGAGATCAGCGAGCCGATCGGGTAGCCGAGGTAGGTCAGCGCGATGTAGAGCAGCGACTGGGTGACGGTGTAGCCCCGCGCGACCAGCACCGTGCCGGCGAGCGTGCCGAAGCCGTAGTAGCCGAAGCCCTGGAGGATCTGGAAGACCACCAGCATGATCATCCGCTTGAGATAGGGCTGGGTGCCGAGCGTCCGCAGTGGCAGCGGGGCGACCGACTCGATACCGGACTCCGTACCGTCCAGCGGCCTGCCCTCGAGGCCGGCCTCCCGCTCGAAGCCGACGACTACCTGCTCCGCCTCGGTCATCCGGCCCTGGGACGCCAGCCAGCGGGGCGACTCCGGCAGTCCGCGCCGCAACAGCATGACGATGATGCCGCCGATCCCGCCCAGGACGAAGATCCATCGCCAGCCGGCGATCCCGAGCGGTGCGTGCGGTGCCAGCCAGAGCGCCAGGAAGCCGACGACCGGCACCCCGAGGAACGAGATCGTGTACGCCCAGGTGGCCACCCGGCCGCGGTCCTTGGCCGGCAGCAGGTCGCTGAGGTAGGTGTCGCCGAGCGGATACTCGGCTCCGATGCCGACTCCGGCCACGAAGCGGGCGATCATCAGGAAGACCGGGCCGGGCGCGAAGGCGCCGACGACCGACGCCACGGAGTAGAGCGCGATGTTGAAGAGGAACGCGCGCCGGCGGCCGATCTTGTCGGCCAGCCGGCCCAGCACGACGGCACCGGCGAACATGCCGATGAAGGTGGAGCCGAGGATGTAGGGCAGCGCAGCCTTGCTGAGGTTGAACTGGGCCACCAGCACCGAACTGATCGTCCCGGCGAGGAAGATCTCGTAGATGTCGAAGAACAGTCCGACACCGACGGCGGCGACGGCCCGCCGGTGGACCGGCGTGATCGGCAGCCGGCTCATCCGGGCCGCCAATTCGGTTGAGAGCTGTTGATCGGGAAGCGCTGGCATCGTTGCCCCTTTCTGTACGGCGCGGACATTATGTCAGCAGACAGATAGGCGACCAATGCAGTCCGGTGGTGATCGGTCCCGCTGGTGACGGGCAGCAACCGGGTGGTGATCCCCGAATCAGCCCACGGCTGCGGAGAACCCGGGGTAGATCGGCAACTGATCGGCCTCTGTCCAGCGGACGGCCAACTCGGCCCGGATCCGCTGCGCGAGTTCGGCCAGCTCAGAGAGTCGACCAGTGGCGTTCGCGGTGTGGATGAAGGTGTCGAGCCGGGTGAGCGCTCGGGACCGGGTGCTGGCGATGCCCCAGGTGCGGGACTCGACCGGTACGTCCTCGGCGATCGATTCGAATGACATCAGCAGCCAGTAGGCCATCACGTGGACTGTCGCCTCGGCGTACAGGGCGTCGTCGGCGGCCTGTGGGATCCTGACTGCCAGATCGGCACGGTAGAACCAGGCCAGCTCCGCGCCGAGATCATCGGGGACCCTGTTGCAGCACCAACAGGACGGGAAAGGCAGTTGCGGGTAGAGCCCGTCGATCAGGGCGTGGCCGGGTCGTCCGAACTCGAAGTCGAGCAGCCGGGCGCCGGAGGAGGTGATCACGACATTGTCGGGGCAAGGATCGTTGTGCACCAGGACGGTGAAGGGCCCGGGCCGGGTGAGGGTCTGCTTGACGGAGTCCAACTCCGCTGCGAGCCCATGAGGGTTCCCGGCCGGTGACAGCCCGAGCTCATTCTGCAGTCGGTCCAGGCCCTGGGCTCCGTCGTCGATCCCTCGTCCATATCGGGCCAGGACCTGCTCGGTGAGCAGGGCGGCCGGTGCTCCGAGGTCGGTGACGGTCCGGTCCCAGTCCGCCGAGCGGTAGGCGGTCGCGCCATGGATCGCGGCCAGCCGTCGTACGAAGCTGATCATCGCCGAGCGCGCCGCACCTGCCGAGCCGTCCAGCAGGGGCTGGACCAGCGTCGCGTCGGTTCCGAGGTCATCGAAGATCATCAGGCCGGTGCTCCGATCGCTACCCCAGCAGCGTGGGGTGTGCTCGCCCGGTGCCAGCCTGGTCAGCAGGGTGGCCGCCGCGGCCTCCCGGAAGAAGCGGAGTCGATCCTCCTCTGTGGTGTCGGGGAGGTCGAAACCGACGGTCTGCTTGGCGATCACCGTCCGGCCTGCGTCAGCTCCCGAAGTGACGCGAAGCCGCGCGACCAGATTGCGCCGGTCTGCCTCGGACAGCAGGTCGACCAGCTCGACCGGTCGCCCGATGAGCATCGCTACGGCCTCGGAAAGGTTCATGGGGATGATCATCGCGCATTCGAGCAGGCCCATGGCCCCGACGAGCCAGGGCGGGTGGGATCCCCGACTCCTACACTGGTCAGGCGTCTGACGTGCACCGTGTGCGTCGGGATCTGGAGAAGGGAGCGTGCTTGGTGCTGACCTGCTGCCGCGTGACCTGCTGAGAGGGGACGGCGCCGCAGCCGGTGCGATGAGATGACACCTACCGGTGGCCATGGGCATGAGCTGGTGGACAGTGGTCAGGACAATGATCGATGCGAGCGATCGACATGATCAACAAACCTGATCGTGGTTCGGATCCGCCTCACAGCGGTGAAGTCGGAACTGGAAGTAATCGCCCGATCGTGGGCGGTGAATAGCGTCAATCTCTCGTCAAGCCCGGTACCCCGGACGATCCGGGGGAGAGCCAACGGAACCCTCCGCCTTCGCAGTCGTATCCCTACGACCGCGGGGAGCAGGAGTGTCTCGCGCAACCGAAAATCAATCGTTCAGGTGCGCTCACTGCGGTGAGCGCGTTCGCCGTCTGCAGAACGGCAGTTTCCGAAATCACTGCCCGCAGTGTCTTTTGGTCGTTGCACGTCGACAACCGGCCAGGAGACCGGGCGTCGGACTGCGGCGGCCTGATGGAGCCGGTCCGATTGGACCGGCCCCGGGGGAAGGGTCTTGCGGTCGTGCACGTGTGCATCGTGTGCGGTCACGAGTCTCGTAACCGGCTCGCCGGAGACGACCCGATCCAGCCGGACTCCTGGGAAGCGGTCGCACGCGTCCAAGAGCGTGCGACCCGGTTCCGACGCTGATCGACCAATGGGTGCCGCTGGCGGTTTGGCCAGCGGCACCCGTTGTCGCGATCAGCCCTCGCAGGGGACCGGTGTAGCGGCCAGTGTGGTGATCCACTCCGGATTGGTACGGGAGTCGTCGATCGGCTGGTAGCGGCCGTCGACGATCTCGTACGACCACTGCGGGCCATCGGTGACCAGAGACCGCAACGCGGCGAGCAGTCGGTCGATGTCGGTGGCCCGGCTGCCGGCGCCGAAGCTGGCTCGCAACGCTCCGCCGGGGACACCGAGGCGGGCGGCCAGCGGGTGGGCGCAGAAGGCCCCGTCGCGGACGCCGATGCCGTGTTCGGCCGACAGGTAGGCGGCGACCAGGCCGGAGTCGTACCCGTCGACGGAGAAGCCGACGACACCGACGGCGTCGGTACAGTCGGACCAGATCGACAGCACGTGCACCGCGCCGATCGCCGCCAGTCGGGACAACAGCCGGGTGCGCAGCCGCCACTCGTGCCGGCGAAGATGATCATCCCCGATCCGGTCCAGCTCGCGGCAGGCAGCGGCCAGGGCGGCCGCGCCGAGGACATTCGGCGTGCCGCCTTCGTGGCGGGCCGGACCGGTTGCCCAGTCGGTGTGCTCGACCGTCACCTTGCGCACTGCGCCACCGCCGGCGAGATACGGGTCGGCGGCGTCCAGCCAGTCGGCGCGGCCGATCAAGGCACCGCTGCCGTACGGGGCGTAGATCTTGTGACCGGAGAAGGCCAGGTAGTCGACACCGACGTCAGCCATGTTGATCTTGCGGTGCGGCACGAGCTGGGCGCCGTCCACGGCGATCCGGACGCCGTGCCGATGGGCGAGCTGGGCGAACCTGCGGATCGGCAGCACTTCGCCTGTGACATTGGAGGCGCCGGTGATCGCCAGCAGCGACGGCCGGGCGGTGATCAACACCTGCTCGAGATCACGAAGGGTGTCCTCGAGGGTGCCGGCCGGAGACAACACGATCGCGCCGATTCGCTGCCAGGGCAGGAGATTCGCATGATGTTCGGTGTCCAGGCAGACGATGCCGGCACCCTCGGGAACAGCACCGGCGAGCAGATTCAGGGCGTCGGTGGTGTTCCGGGTGAAGATCGTCAGATCGTCGCTGCGGGCGCCGACGAACTCGGCGACCGTCGTACGAGATTGCTCGAAGAGTGCCGTGCTGACCGCGGACGCATACCCGGCGCCGCGGTGCACAGAGGCGTAGTAGGGCAGGACGCGCTGCTGGTCGGCGATCACGGCGGCCAGGGCGGGTGCGCTCGCGGCATAGTCAAGGTTCGCGTAGCGCACCGTCCGGCCGTCGACCAACGGCACGTGCAGGTCGGCACCGGTCACCTCGGCCAGCGGGCCGAACACGTCCCGCCGGCCGAACTGATCGCCATGATCACGGATGACCGGTGCCGGTAGACAGGACTGCGCCGCGGCAGTAGCACGATCATCTGCAGAGTCGGCTGCAAGATCATCTGCAAGATCAGCCTCAAGATCAACTGCAAGACCAGCTGCACGGTCGACGGGGGACGTGACTGCGAGCGACACCAGGCACTCCTCGGATCAGGGGCCCGCGTCTGGTTGCTCGGGACCCGCGCTTGCCGGGTCCAGGATCGGCCCGGCCGTGTGGTTCACCCGGGGCACCCCACCGCGGAAGGAGGGTTGCCGGTCAACAAGCCGGGGCTTGACGCTGACACTCATCACACGTTCGTACGACCAGCAACTCTGCGACACGGATGCCGTGAATGCAATCGCTGGTCCCATAATTCAAGACTGAGTCTCGGATGTCGAGACGGGCGGCTGTCCGTCGGCCCGTCCTCGCATCAGGTCGATGAAGTGGTGCGAGAACGGACGCGCGGGTCACGAACCGGTGCAGGCTTCAGGGGACGAAGACCATTCGGCGACCGGTCGGCACCGGCTCGTCCCAGGCGTTCTCGACATCGGCGAGGCGACGGACGACCGGTTCGACGCCGATCCGGCCTGCGGCAACGTGGTCGATCACGGCCGGGAGCTGAGCCGCCATGTCCCGCATCGGTGCGCTGCCGAGTCCACTGCCGATCAGGTGCAGATCGTTGCTACGCAGCAGATCGGCAGCCAGGGGCAGACTGCGTCCGGCGATCGAACCGATCTGCACCCAGGTCAGCCGGCCACCCTGGTTGCGACCGCTCAGGACCGGCAGTAGCTGGGCCGCAGGATCGCCCCAGGTGTAGTCGAGGACGATGTCGGGACGCCCGTCCAATTGCTCGGCCCAGCCGCCGTCTGTGGTGATCCGGACGACCTGATCGGCACGATCCGCGATCTGCTCCAGCGCGGAGGCGGAGCGGCCGATCGCGATCACCCGGCCGGCACCGAGCAGTCTTGCCGCCTGCAGGGCGGTCCGTCCGGCGGCACCGGTGGCACCGAGGACTGCGACGGTCTGGCCGGGCTGCAACTCGGCGCGCAAGGTGAGCGCCATCCATCCCGATCCGCCCGGATTGAGCGAGGCGGCGATCACGGCCGGATCGGCGTCCGCCGGCACCGGCAGCGCCCAAGAGGTCACGACTGCACGCTCGGCGAAGGTGCCGTACGGCGGCTTCAGCCCGCCGATGTAGATCAGATTGCCGTCCGCCCGGCGGGCGACGCCGTCGATGCCGGGAATCATCGGCAACTGTCCGTGCGCCGCGTAGTGCTGACCGGACGCCTGGGACCGGGTGATGTTGTGCAGCCCTGCGGCCAGGATCTCGACGGTCTCCTCACCCTCGGCGGGCTGTGGATCGGCAAACTCCCGATAGGCGGGCGGCCGACCGGCTTCGTACACCACTGCTGCTTTCATGATCGCTCCTTAACGCTGTTAAATGGCCTGCGTCCAGTGTGCTTAACGCTGTTAAGTTCGTCAAGATCCTGGCAGAATCTTTTGCATGGCGTTAGACCGGGAAGTCGTCGTCCGCACCGCTCTCGACCTCCTCGACAGGGAAGGACTGGACGGGCTGACCCTGCGCAAGATCGCGACCGCTCTGGACGTCAAGGCGCCCGCGCTGTACTGGCATTTCCAGAACAAACAGCAATTGCTCGACGAGATGGCGACGACCATGGCTCGGGATGCGGTCAAGGAACAGCCGCCACCCAACCAGCCGTGGCAGGACCACCTGCGGATGGTCGCCAACGGACTGCGTCAGATGCTCCTGAGCCGCCGGGACGGTGCCCGGCTGTTCGGCGGCACCTATATGACCGATGCATCGCCGGTCACCGCCGGTGAGCCGGTGCTCCGGGCCCTGGTCGACGCGGGCGCCGACCTCCGCCACGCGGTCGGGGTGAGTCGGACGCTCAACTGCTACGTGATCGGCTTCGTGCTGGAGGAACAGGGCGTTGTCAGCCCCTCGGGTGAGCGGGATCATCGCTTCGATCCGGAGCACCGGCGCAGCCGGATCGACGAGGACCACTTCCCGCTGACTGCCCGGTCCAGCGAATACGTCTTCGGCGACCTCGACCGGTCCTTCTCCGACGGCGTGGACTTGATCATCTCCGGGATGGACCAGCTGTTGCGGGCCGGCGCCAAGGATCAGCACAAAGGATCAGCACAAAGGATCAGCACAAAGGATTAGTACGGCTCGGCCCGCGCGGATTACGATGGTGGGCACAGGCATCGACCCGGCCATCACCGGTGAGCCTCCGGAAGAACGAGACCTCGACAGGCTCAGGGATCTGGGCGTCGGGTCTTCACTAGAACCGGACGGGTAGGCCCGTCACAGCCGTTACGAGTGGTCGTTGCGATCGACGTCGATCGTCAGCGGCAAGCGGGGTGGTACCGCGGCGCCCGGTCGAGAGCATTCGGACGCCGTCCTCGTGCAGGCACGAGCAGGACGTCGGCACCCAGGAGAGGCACCCGCGATGAGTTACCCGAAAGCGACCACCGCACCGGATCCGGACGGCAACCCGGAGCACACCTCGGTCCCCTCCAGCCCTCGGTTCGCCGAGATCGAGGAGCGGGTGCTCGCCTTCTGGAAGGACGACGACACCTTCAAAGCCTCGGTCGCCCGCAATCCCGCCGGTGAGAACGGCTCCAACGAGTACGTCTTCTACGACGGTCCGCCCTTCGCCAACGGCCTGCCGCACTACGGCCACCTGCTGACCGGCTATGTCAAGGACATCGTGCCGCGCTTCCAGACGATGCACGGACGGCATGTCGAGCGGCGGTTCGGGTGGGACACCCACGGACTGCCGGCCGAGCTCGAGACCATGAGCCAGCTGGGGATCAAGACCACCGACGAGATCCAGGAGATGGGGATCGGCACCTTCAATGCCGAGGCCCGTGCGTCGGTGCTGCGCTACACCCAGGAGTGGCGCGACTACGTCACCCGCCAGGCCCGCTGGGTGGACTTCGACAACGAGTACAAGACGCTCGACCTGACCTACATGGAGTCGGTGCTCTGGGCCTTCAAAACCCTGTGGGACAAGGGATTGGTCTACGAGGGCTTCAAGGTCCTGCCGTACTGCTGGAACGATCAGACGCCCCTGAGCAACCACGAGCTACGGATGGACGAAGACGTCTACCAGGTACGCCGCGACCCGGCCGTCACGGTCGGCTTCCGGCTGGAGACCGGCGAGCTGGCGCTGATCTGGACCACCACGCCGTGGACCCTGCCGTCCAACCTGGCGATCATGGTCCACCCGGATGTCGACTACGTCGTGGTCGAATCCGACTTCACCGGCAGCACCGAGCGCTACATCCTGGCCGAGGCACGGCTGGACGCCTACAAGCGGGAGCTCGGCGAGGACGTAGCCGATCACGTGGTCGAGCGGCTGAAGGGTGCTGATCTTGTCGGCCGCAGCTACACCCCGCCGATGAATTACTACCTGGGTTGGAAGAACGCACACACAATCGTCCCGGCCGAGGAGTTCGTCACCACCACCGAGGGCACCGGGCTGGTGCACAGTGCCGGCGCCTTCGGCGAAGAGGACAAGATCGTCACCGACCGCAACAACATCCAGCCGGTCCTCCCGGTCGGTCCCGACGGCAGATTCACCGCGCCGGTCACCGACTACCTCGGCGTGCACGTCTTCGACGCCAACGTGCTGGTGATCGAGCACCTGAAGAACCGCACCCGCGGTCAGGATGATGATCTTGGCGCGACCACCGAGGGCACCGTGCTGCTCCGGCAGGAGATGTACGACCACAGCTATCCGCACTGCTGGCGCTGCCGCAATCCCCTGATCTACATGGGCGTCTCGTCCTGGTTCGTCCGGGTCACCGAGTTCAAGGATCGGATGGTCGAGCTCAACCAGCAGATCAACTGGGTGCCCGAGCACGTCAAGGACGGCCAGTTCGGCAAATGGCTGGCCAACGCCCGCGACTGGTCGATCAGCCGGAACCGCTTCTTCGGCAGCCCGATCCCGGTCTGGAAGTCCGACGATCCCGCCTACCCCCGGGTCGACGTCTACGGCTCGCTTTCCGAGCTGGAGAAGGACTTCGGCGTCGAGGTCACCGACCTGCACCGGCCCTTCATCGACGAGCTGACCCGGCCGAATCCCGACGACCCGACGGGAAAGTCCACGATGCGCCGGGTGCCGGAGATCCTCGACGTCTGGTTCGACTCCGGGTCGATGCCCTACGCCCAGGTGCACTATCCCTTTGAGAACGCGGAGTGGTTCGAGCATCACTACCCGGGCGACTTCATTGTCGAGTACGTGCCGCAGATCCGCGGCTGGTTCTACCTGATGCACGTCCTCGCGACCGCGCTCTTCGACAGCCCTGCCTTCCTCAACTGCATCTGCCACGGGACGGTGCTGGGCAGCGACGGTCGCAAGATGAGTAAATCGCTGCGCAACTACCCGGATGTCCGCGAGGTCTTCGACCGGGACGGCGCGGATGCGATGCGGTGGTTCCTGATGAGTTCGCCGGTCCTGCGGGGCGGCGATCTTGCCGTCACCGAGCAGGGCATCCGCGAAGGCGTACGACAGGTGATCATCCCGCTGTGGAACGCCTGGTACTTCTTCAGCCTGTACGCCAATTCCGCCAATGGTGGCCAGGGGTACGACGCCCAGTGGTCGACCTCGTCGACCGACGTGCTGGACCGCTACATCCTGGCCAAGCTGCGCCAGACGGTGATCAAGGTCAACGACTCGCTGGAGGCGCTGGACATCGCAGCCGCCTGCGATGAGGTGCGCTGGTTCGGCGAGGTGCTGTCCAACTGGTACATCCGCCGCTCTCGGGAGCGCTTCTGGGACGGCGAGAGCGAGGAGTCCAAGCGGGCCTTTGACACCCTCTACACGGTGCTCGAGGTGCTGACCCGGATGGCGGCTCCGCTGCTGCCGCTGATCACCGAGGAGATCTGGAAGGGGCTGACCGGCGGTCGGTCGGTGCACCTGACCGACTGGCCGGATGTTGATCAACTTCCCGCCGACGATGATCTCGTCGCGCAGATGGACCGGGTCCGCGACGTCTGCTCGGCGACCTCGGCGCTGCGCAAGGCCAAGCACCTGCGCGTACGGCTGCCGCTGGCCGGCCTGCGGGTGGCCGCCGACGACGCGAAGGTGCTCGAGCCGTTCACCGGCCTGATCGGCGACGAGCTCAACGTGAAGTCGATCGAGCTGGTCGACCTGGCCGCTGCCGGAGATGATCTTGGCGTCCGTCAGGAGCTTGCGGTCAACGCCCGGGCGGCCGGGCCGCGGCTCGGCCGCGAGGTGCAGACGGCGATCAAGGCGAGCAAGTCCGGCGACTGGTCCGTGGCCGAGGACGGCGTCGTGACCGCGGGCGGGATCGTCCTACAGGAGGGCGAATTCACGCTCCGTACGGTGGTGGCCGACGCTGACGATGATCAGCAGGCAGTTGCGATGCTGCCGGGATCGGGATTCGTGATCCTGGACACCGGCGTCACCCCCGAACTGCAGTCGGAGGGGGTGGCCAGGGATCTGGTGCGCGCCGTCCAGCAGGCACGCAGGGATGCCGGATTGGACATCAGCGACCGGATCGCGCTGTCGCTGCAGGGCGACGACGAGATCCGTGCCGCCGTCGAACAGCATCGCCGGCTGATCGAATCGGAGACGCTGACCGAGCGGCTGACCGTCGCCGTCGGTGGCGCCGGCGAGACCTCCGCCGATCTGGGTGAGGGCCGCAAGGTCACGATCGGGGTCACGAAGATCAACAGCTGACATCTGTGCCCGCTGTTACCATGTGTGGGCTACGCGGTGTGCCGGGAAGTCTGGTCGGCGACATGACAGTCGTGCTCCAGGAGGTCGCCCCGTGTCGGATGCCATCGGTTTCGGGATCGGTGTACTGGTCGTCGCCGGCGCCATCATGGCCGCCGTTTTCGGCGGCCGGGTCAGCTCCCTGCTCCGGGTCCCCGCTCCCGCGCTGTTCCTGGCCGCAGCGGCAGTCTGCGCGCTCTTCCTGCCACCGATCGGCCGCAGCGGACGGCAGCTCGGCGAGGAGATCGTCACCGTCGCCCTGATCTTCATCCTCTTCGACGGCGGGATGAATATCGGCTGGCGCCGGTTCCGCTCGGCGATGGGCTCGATCGCCTGGATCGGAGTCGCCGGCACCGCGGTCTCGGCGGCCGCGCTGGCCGCCTGCGCGCACTTCGTCTTCGGCCTCGGCTGGCAGCCCTCACTGCTGTTGGGGGCGGCACTGTCGCCGACCGATCCGGCCGTGGTCTTCTCGGTCCTCGGCGGCAAGGAGATCACCGGACGGACCGGGACGATCCTGGAGGGCGAGTCGGGCGCCAACGATCCGGTCGGAATCGCACTGTTGACCAGCCTGGTCGCGGCCACCGGATCGGGCCTGGACGCGCTCGGCTCCGGCCTGCTCGAATTCGGGCTGCAGATGGTGGTCGGCGCGGCCGTCGGGATCGTCGGCGGATGGTGCCTGTCGGCGATGGCCCGGCGCGTCCGGCTGGACAACCAGGCGATGCACGCCGTGCTGATCGCCGCCGGTGCGGCGCTGATCTACGGTGCGGGCTCAGCGCTGCACGGCTCGGGTTTCCTGGCGGTGTTCATCGCCGGCATCCTCTTCGGTGATGTCCGGGCACCCTATCGGCGGGAGATCGACCAGTTCGCCTCCGGGCTGGCCGGGCTGGCCGAGATCGTCGCCTTCATCGTCCTCGGGCTCACCATCGACCTCCGCGAGACCGTACAGCCGCGGGACCTGCTGGTCGGGGGCGTGATCGCGGTCGTCCTGATCGTGGTGATCCGGCCCGTGCTGGTCGGGTTGATCACCCTGCCGATCAAGCTGGACCGTGGCGAACGGGCGTTCGTGCTCTTGGCCGGGCTGAAGGGCGCGGTCCCGATCCTGCTCGGTCTCTTCATCCTCGACACCCGCCGTCCCGATGCCGAACTGGTGTTCGCGGTGATCTTCATCGTGGTGTTGATCTCGGTGGTGCTCCAAGGAGGACTGGTGCCGTGGCTTGCCGGCCGCTTCGGCGTCCCGATGCGTACGGCGCCTCCGCGCCCCTGGTCGCTGGATGTCCGCTTCAGCGAGGAGCCGCAAGGTCTGCACCGCCACGTCATTGCGGCCGGCTCGACTGCCGACGGCCGGACGATCGCCGACCTCGGAGTCGGCGACCGGGCCTGGATCAGCCTGATCAGCCGCCGCGGGCGGCACCTGCCCGTCCGCAACACGACGCGTCTGCAGGCCGGGGACGTCGTGCTCACCGAGATCGACGAGGATGCCAGCCTCACCGACCTCTTCGACGCCCCGGACTCCTGAGCCTGGCGCGTTGCGGGTGCTGACGCGGGTACGGCGGGCGTGAGATGGTCGTCTTGAGAGTGTCGAAGTCACGCGATGGCGGAGGGTGAGACATGGCGGTAGCCGGCGTCGAGGCGGAGCAGGTCCCGGTAAGTGGAGAGCTGAGCAGGCGGCAGATCAACCTGATCTTCGTCACGGTGATGCTCGGAATGCTGTTGTCGGCCTTGGACCAGACGATCGTGTCGACGGCGCTGCCGACGATCGTCGCCGACGTCGGCGGTGCCGGCCACCTGTCCTGGGTGGTGTCGTCCTACCTGTTGGCCGACACGGTCGCAACCGTGCTGGCCGGCAAATTCGGGGACCTGTTCGGACGCAAGCTGGTGCTGCAGCTGGCAGCCGGACTCTTCGTCGTCGCCTCCGCCGCGTGCGG
>NZ_BMMZ01000002.1 GCF_014646195.1 Microlunatus endophyticus | reverse complement strand
ACCTCGAACACAGTTGATGGCATACACCATCATCCCACACTGTAAACGAATTAATGACGCGCAACACTAGCTGATCATGGTCCGGTCGCCCTGGATCACGAGCGCCTGTCCGTCCTTGAGCGCCCAATAGGCCTGGCCGGCGGCCCCGTACGCTGCGGCAACCTCGCCGAGCATCGACGACTCAGGGTGTCCCGGCGAATCGAGATGCGGGACGAAGGGTCGGTCGAGGACTCCCAGCCCGTCGAACCGGACGCTGCCGTAAGCCACGATGCAGGGATCCGTCGGGTCACATCGCTCCAGTCCTGCCAGGCTCGGGGCGAGAACGCACGGTCCGGCGCTGTATCCGGCATAGACCAGACGATCCTGTGTGGTGTGCTCGATGAGGATCTGATCCAGGCCAGAACGGGCGAGGGCCATCCGGAGGACGAAGACATTCCCGCCGCGGACCCAGACGAAGTCCGGGTCCCCGAACCGCTCCCGGGCCGTCCCGGGATCAACGGTGCGGAGGTCGAGGTCGTCCGCGTGCAGTCCGATGCGGTCGAGCTGGTCCAGCTGGATCCGGCGGTCGGCGATCCGGCGTGCCTCGTCCTGCCCGTCGATAGCATTCATGATCACCCAGCCACGACGCTCACCGGTGACCAGCGATGAGAAGAGCTCCGGGCGGTCTCCCAGCCCAAATGACGACAGGTACAGGCGCACCCCGGAAGTATCGCGGAAACAGATCGATTCACGACCGTGGCGGCCACCGGCTCGCAGCTGGAGTGCTGAGGATGGGCGACCGGGTGATGCCGAGCCGGGTAGAACCGTATCCACGACGGTTCACCGGACCGAAATCTGTCTGGACTAGCCTTGCGGATGTGACGGAATCGCGCCTGTCGACCACTGCGGACTGGGCTGCTGCCAGCCGACTGATCCGGGTCGAGGAACAACTGACCAGCAACGAGTGGGTGCCCAAGCTCTGGCAGTCCGACGACGCGTTGGTGGTGCCGGTCGACAGCGAACGCCGGATCCCGGTCACGGTCGCCGGTGACCAGGTGCGCTTCGTCAAGCCCGCCGGCGACTACGACAGCCAGCGACACTTCCTTCTCGGACGGCTCGACGGGGCGCCCCGCTTCGTCACGACGATGGACTTCGCGGACGCCGAACTGCTGACCGGCGCCGGCGAGGTCGCCCGGGACGAGGTGGTGCCGGCGTCACTGCGGGACGTCGCGGCGAATCTCTCCGATATCGACCGGGACCTCGCGATCGCGGCCATTGCGATCACCAACTGGCACCGCAACGAGCCCTTCTGCCCGCGCTGCGGCGCGGCCAGCGAGATCTTCAAGGCCGGCTTCATGCGGGTCTGCCCGAACTGCCACAACGAGTACTTCCCCCGCACCGACCCGGCGGTGATCGTCGCGATCATCGATCCCGATGACCGGCTACTGCTCGGTCGCCAGTCGAGCTGGGGCCAGCGGGTCTCGGTGTTCGCCGGTTTCGTGGAGACCGGCGAGTCCGCCGAGCAAGCCGTCCACCGGGAGATGGCCGAGGAGGTCGGGCTCCCGCTGCGCGAGGTGCGCTACTTCGGCAGCCAGCCGTGGCCGTTCCCGCGGTCGCTGATGCTGGGCTTCGTCGCGTACGCCGCCGAAACCGAGGTGGCGACCGGCTACGAGATCAGTTACGCCGACTGGTTCACCCGGGAACGGCTGGACCGCGAGCTCGAGGCCGGAACGATCGACATCCCCGGGCGCAGTTCGATCGCGCACCGGCTGGTCACCGCCTGGCGCACGCACTCCCTCTGAGGATCCGCGGTCCCGAGTCAGAGCCGGGACCGCAGGCCGCTGGCCCGGTTCGCCGGACGCAGTGTCGCCCGGCGTACGGCTTCCTCGGTCCCGAGCACGATCACCCGCTCCTGGGCGCGGGTGACCGCGGTGTAGAGCAGCTCGCGGGTGAGCAACGGCGAATCCGGCGGCGGCACTACGAAGGAGACCGTGCGGAACTGGCTGCCCTGGGCCCGGTGCACGGTCATCGCGTGCACCGACTGCACCGCATCGAGCCGGACCGGTGCGATCAACGTCGGCGAACCGCCGCGCGCGAACGCCGCCCGCAAACCGTTCCCGGTCTGCACCACGACCCCGGTGTCGCCGTTGTAGAGCGAGGTCTCGTAGTCGTTGGCCGTGATCAGCAGCGGCCGCCCCGGATACCACTCGCCGCTACCGGCGTAGCCCGGGATCGCCTCGCCCAGCCAGCGCAGGATCTCCCGGGTCCAGCGGGTCACCCCGTACGGCCCCTGCCGGTGCGCGCACAACAGGCGGTGTTCGTCCAGCCACCGCAGCGCTGTGCCGACATCACCCGCCTCGGCCGCATCCTTGATCGCCTGTGCCGGGCCGACCACCTCGCGACGCAGTGTCGCGAGGGCACCCGGATCGAAGGCGGCGTCCCCGGCGATTGCCGGATCGGCCCCGGGCTCGCTGAAGACCAGCGCCGGATCGCCTGATCGCAGGATGTCGATCACCCGGTCCGGATCCGACGAGCGGATGGCCTGCGCCAGGTCACCGATCGCGCCCCCGAACCGCCAGGTGTGCTGCAGGCGTACGACACCGAGCGCGGTCGCCGATGCCGGCGGATCGGGGAGCACCTCGGCGAGAGCCGAGGCCAGGCCGTCGTCGGGCCGGGAGGTCGCGTTGACGATGTCGGCCAGCACCGCGCCGGCCTCCACCGACGCGAGCTGGTCCGGATCGCCGACCAGCACCAGCCGGGAGTCGGGCCGCAACGCCTCCAGCAGCCGGGCCATCAGCGTCAAGGGCACCATCGACATCTCGTCGACCACCACCACGTCGTACGGCAGCCGGTTGAAACTGTTGTGCTGGAAGCGATTCCGGCCATCCGGGGTCCAACCCAGCAACCGGTGCAGCGTCGATGCCCCAAGATCACCGACCCGTTCCCGGTCCTCGCCCGGCAGTGAACGGCTTGCCTCGCGAACGGCCTCCTCGAGCCGTGCGGCCGCCTTGCCGGTGGGTGCCGCCAAGGCCACGCGCAACGGACGCTGCACACCACCCGCCGCGTGTTGATCATGGAGCAGGGCGATCAGCCGGGCAACGGTCGTGGTCTTCCCGGTGCCGGGGCCGCCGGCCAGCACACTGACCCAGCGCAACACACTCATCGCCGCCGCGCGGCGCTGCAGGTCGGGTTCGCCGGCGGCCAGTCCGGCGCTGGTGAAGATCCGGGCCAATCCCGTCCGTAGCCGATCAAGATCAACGACCGGTGCTGCCGCAGCGGAACGCCGCTGGAGTTGGATGCGTACCGACTCCTCCTGGCGCCAGTAGCGCTCCAGGTAGAGCTGGCCGTCGTTCAGTCTGAGTGGCCGCCCGTCGGGCTCGCCTTCACCGGCGACCAGCGGGCTGTCCCGGCAGTCGTCCAGCCACTGCTGGGGCTCCGGCCAGGCCAGCGACGAAACATCGAGCTGTTGGATGGCGTCGTCGGCTGCCGTGTCGGCGAAGACGGCGTCAGCGACCGTCCGCAGGTCGATGCACACCGACCCGGCCCGCAGGGCACGGACGGCCAGCGCGACCGCCAGCGACACCGATTCGCGATCCTCCCGACCGATCCGGCTGATCGCAAGAGCGGCGTGGACGTCCGCGACCCCGAGAACGCCGGCCCGGTTGAATTCGCCGAGCAGTCCGCCGACGCCGTGCGCGAGCTGCGCGTCGTCGATCCGGAGCTGATCAGTGGTCATGGTGGTCATCGCGGTGCGGCTCCGTCCAACAGCTGTGACAGCTCGATGATCAACTCCGACGGCGGACGCCAGGAGAACACCCCGCAGGGGATGCCATCGATCCGCGGCGTGTCCGGCCCTGCCATGCCTCGGACGAAGAGATAGAGCATCCCGCCGAGATGATCATCGGGGGAGTAGCCGGGCTGGCGCCACCGCAGGTAGCGGTGCAGCGCCACCGAATACAGCAGCGCCTGCAGCGGATAGTGGGCGTGCATCATCGCCTCGCCCAGCCGATCCGGGCTGTACGCCGTGACCCGCAACGGGCGCTGATCAAGATCACCGAGCCAGTTGGTCTTGTAGTCGACCACGACATAGCGCGGACCGGATACGCCGTGGATCCGCAGCACAGCGTCGATACTGCCGTTCAGATAGCCGCGCAACGGCTGATCGGCCAGCAACGGCTGCGCCAGCAGCTCGGGATAGCGGCTCAGTGGATCGCCGCCCGGCAGCGTGCGGGCCAGGAGGTCGCCGACATCGCCCAGCCGGACGTCTCGGTCGCGCGGTGTCGAGCCGCCGGCCAGTGGCAGCTCGAAGGTCAGCTCCGACAGCCGGTCCGCTACCGGGATGTCCGCCAGCCGGAGATCGTCGGCGAGTGGGCCGAGCGGGGTCAGCCAGGCGGGCAGCACCCCATCCGCCAGCGCCTGCGGTGTCATCTCCTGGGCCGGCAGATGGGCCAGCTCGTCGGCTGCGATCTGGCGCAGGGTCGCCGCGAGGTCACCAGACTGCGGATCGACCCGTTCGAAGATCGCATGCACGACGGTGCCGAACGCCGCACCCATCGGCAGCCCGTCCATCGGCGAGACCGGGCCGTCCACCGGCGGCCGGGCGGTCGCGTCCGCCAGCGTCTCGGCAGCCGGCGTCTCGTCGTCCTCCTTGGCCGGTTCGGGCTCACTGGTGACGCCGGCAGCACTCACCTCGGTTCCGTGCGCGGCCGCGGTCAGCGAGGTGTACGACGTACGCCGCCAGGCCAGGTCCAACTCCCGGTCGAATGTCCTGAGCCGCAGGGCTCCCTCGGCCCGAGACGGCGCCCGCCAGCTGGTGACGGGCCGATCGCCGATCGGCTCGATCGAGAAGCCGGGTCCGAGGGCCAGAGAACCGGGATCGGTGTTGACCGGGTAGCGGTCGGCCAGCTCGCCGGCGCCGTCGCGGGACCGGAAGAGCAGGCGCTGCAGCGCCGATCCCGGTGTGTTCCTGCTGTCCATCCACCACGCGACGACCTGCACCTGTGCCCGGGTCAGCGCCACGTAGGCCAGCCGCAGGTCGTCGCCCCCGGACTCCAATCGGTCCTGGGCGGCGCGGTCCTTCCGACCGGCGCCCGTCAGCCCGCCGACATCGAGGACAAGATCGTCCGCGGACGGGGTCCTCGTGATGCCGTCGGTTCGCGATTGATGTATCCGGAGCAGTTGGCCGTCGTCGTCGGGGCACCACCGGTCCCAGATCTCGGGCAGGTAGACGATCGGGAATTCCAGTCCCTTGCTGCCGTGCACGGTCAGGATCTGCACAGCCTGATCGTCGGTCTCCAACCGTCGGCTGCGCTCCTCGGTCGACTGAGTCCGTGCTTCGTCGATGCGCTGACGCAGCCATGCGATCAGCGCACCGACGCCGAGTTGGCCGGCGGTCGCAGTGGCGTGCAGGCTCTGTCCGATGTGGCGGAGATCGGTCAGCCGCCGCTCCCCGCCGAGGTCGGAGAGAATCCGCCGGCTCAGGTCCTCGTCACTGGTGATCGTCTCGACGAGTGCGGCCACACCGCGATGGGCCAGCACCCGGCTCCAGCGCCGGATCGTCGCCGACAGGCCGGTGAGCGCGGCCTCGTCGGCGGTTGCCAGCCGAGGCATCGTCCAGCCGACGAAGGGTGTCAGCGAGACGGCGCGGATCTGCTGCTGGCGCGGCTGTTCCAATGCCGTCAGCAGGGTCAGCCAATGGTCGGCCGATTCGGAGGCGAAGACGCTCCCGGCGCCCAGCACCACGGCCGGGATGCCGCTCCTGATCAACGCGCCGGCGATCTCCTCGGCGCGCTTGTTGCGGCGGACCAGGACGGCGATGTCGCCCGGCCGGACGCGACCGTCGCCGTTCACCCGGAGCTGCGGGCCCGCGGCGAGCAGATTGCTGATGTCGGCGACCAGATCGTCGGTGATCCGTGGTCGCAGGACATCGACCGACTCCGCCGACTCGGCCGCCGGATCGTACGGCTGGTAACGGATCCGGACCGGCTCGAGCATGCCGGGTGGCGCCAGGGCGTCCCCGGCGATCAGGCGGCGTTCGGTGTGGCTGGCCGCCACCGGTCGTACCGCGATCCGTGGATCGCCCAGCGTGACGCCGGACATCAGGGTGCCGAGTGCGTCGACCAGGCCTCCGTCGCTGCGCCAGTTCGTGGCCAGGGTGCCGACCGAACCGGCCTCGCCGACCGCATCCAGATAGGAGTAGACGTCCGCACCGCGAAACGCGTAGATCGCCTGTTTCGGATCCCCGATCAGGATCACCGTCGAGTGGCCGACGAAGGCCGTTCTGATGATGTCCCACTGCACCGGATCGGTGTCCTGGAATTCGTCGATCAGGACGATCCGGTAGCGATCGCGCAGCCGCTGCACGGCCGCCGGACCGGTGACCGGATCCTTCAGGGTGGCCCGCAGGCGCAGCAGCATGTCTTCGTAGCTGTAGAGCCGGCGGCGGCGCTTGCGGATCGTGAACTGTTCGCGGACGTCGGTGGCGAACCGGTAGCGTTCGGCCGGTTCGGACAGCGTCGTGTCGTCGGTCGGCACCGGCACCAGCGGAACGTGTTCGGAGCCGATCACCTCGGTGGCGATGCTGACGGCGGTGACCTCGCCGAACTTGTCGGAGCTGAACGGGAACGGCGGCTCGAACGGTGCCGCCGCGTACCGGCGCAGGTAGACGTCGGCGGCGACCTCATGCACCAAATCGGTCAGCGACTCGGTGAACACGGCGTCCGGTTCATGATCACCGAGCACGCCGAGCTCGTCCAGCATCCGCTGGCAGTACTCGTGGGTGGTGGCGATCATGACCGAGTCGAAATCGGCCAGTGCCGCCCGGATGCGCTGGTGTCGCACTCGTAGCTCATCCTGATCACCGGTGCAGAGCAGGGCCAGCACCTCGTCGGCCGGAGCAGTTCCCTGGTCGTCTTCATGATCACGATCCAGGGCGTGCGACAACGCCGACTCGACGGCCGCCAGTCGCTCCCGGATCCGCAACCGCAGCTCGTTGGTCGCCATCCGCCCGAAGGTGATCATCATCAGCTCCGACAGCGGCTCGCCTGCGGCGATGTACCGGGCGGCGAGTGCGGCGATCGCGTAGGTCTTGCCGGTGCCGGCACTTGCCTCCAGGACGGTGGTGCCGGTCGGCAGCGGCCCGCAGATGTCGAACGGCGTGGCTTCGACGGCGCTGGGCGGGGCGATCGTCATCGGTCGATCGCCTCCGACATCAGCAGCGGGATCCAACAGCGCACGGCAAAGGTCCCGAAGCGGCTCGGCTCAGCGAGGGTGCCGCGCTGTTCCGCCGGCGACGCGGTGGTGGCCAGGAACTTGTCGATGATCAACTTGTCCTTCTTGTCCGGGCCGTAGTCGGATCCCGTGCCGGACACGGCGGCGCCGAAGACGGCCCGGAAGCAGTCGTCGGACTCGAATTCGAAGGTCCTGCGGATCCGCGAGGTGATGACGTCGATGGAGCGGCCGTCGCGCCGTCGCTGGGCGTAGTCGGCGGCCGTCCGCGGTGGCAGCGGCAGCGGCTCGTCCTGCCCGAGTCGGTAGAGGTCGACGAGGTCGGCAAGTGCCTTGGTCGCGAATTCCCTCGGCACCGGTCCGAGGGTGCTGGTGCCACCCTCGAAGCCCCGCTGCGCGACGGTCACGGCCTGCCAGGGCTTCGGGTCGGTGACGGTCATGGCCAGCAGTCGGATCCAGGCCTCCAGGCGATGGGTGGCGTTGAGCTTGGAGTACTGCACGGTTACGACCCGGCTACCGTAGACACCGGGAACCGTGCCGGCGACCGTGTAGTGCTCATCACCGGCCGGCCCCGGCAGCTCGACTTCGGCGAGGACGTCGACGTTGGTCGGCCCGCCGTCGATCAGCGGCGCCGCGCGCTCGGCGATCTCCTCGACCGTGCGCGCGATCGGGTCGAGGACCCGGCTGCCCAACTGGCGCGGCGGTACGTCTCCACGGCGCCATTCGGCGTCGACGAGCCGGCCACGTGCGATCCCGGCCAGCCGGCGGCGAAGCATCCGTTCGCCGATCTTCCAGGCGGCCAGCCCGTCCACGATGATCGGGATGTCCTCCTCGTCGACATCAGGTGTCCAGAAAGGTGAGAATCCGATCCTGGTCCGCAGATAGGCGCGGACCGGATGTTTGAAGAAGTTGATCAGGTCCGACAACTGGATCACCGGATCGAGCTCGTACGGCGGCAGCGGCTCGGCGGAGAAGACCGGCTTCGGATCGGCCCGCACACCGAGCATCGCCCGAGCGCCGGCCAGGCCGTCGGGATCGAAGCTGAAGGGCTGGTCGGTCGCGGCCGGTGCCCGCAGGCCGCCGTCGAAGTTGATCGTGTCGAACGGCTGCAGCGGATGCCGTTGCAGGATCTGATCTCGGACCCGGCCACCCTCGGCGCCCTGTGCCGTCAGATCAAGGACGTCCAGAAGTTCACCGAGCGGAACCGCGGGCGGCTTGATCGCATTCGTGCGCGGATCGGCGCCGGAGTAGATGATCACCAGCCGTTCGGTTGCCGACATGATCGCATCCAGCAGCAGTTGCCGGTCCTCGCTCCGCCGGTCCCGGTCGCCGATCCACGGATCTGCCGACAGCAGGTCGTCTCCGTCCAGTCGGCCGGATCGGGGGAACACTCCGTCGTCCAGCCCGAGCAGGCAGATCACCCGATGGGGCACCGAGCGCATCGGCATCAAGGTGGCAACGGTCAGCGTTCCGGTTCTGAAGTTGGCGCGGCTCGGCCGTCCCGTGAAGAGCCCGCCGAGCAGCGCGCGGACCTCCCTGCGGGTGAGGTGCATGTCGGCGCGGTCGCCGGCCGACTCGGCGATCCGGGCGAGTTCGCCGTAGGCCTGTCCGAGCTGCCAGTTGTCCGTCGGCCGGACATCGGTCAGCAGCTCCAGCGCCTGGCGGCAGACAGCGATCCAGGTCCGCAGCGGCTGCCGTCGATCGAGTGCACCGATGACCGTCGTCAGCCGCTGGATCAGCTCGCTGAGCCGCCCGACCAGGTCGGCATCCTGGGCGTCGATGTCGTCCATCGGCAGCGTGGTGCCGACGAAATGCTGACCGTCCTCGTCCATGGCGATGCCGAGCAGCATCCGGTCCAGGCCGGAGGCCCAGGTGTTCTGACCGAAGTCGCCCATCGTGAACTGCTGTCGGTGCCGGGCGTCCAGGCCCCAGCGGATTCCGGAGCCCTTGACGAGCTCGCGCAGCCGGAGGATGTCGTCGTCGTTGAAGCCGAAGCGACGGGCGACCGGCTCGCCGGCGCACAGGTCGACGACCGCGGACGCCTCCATCCGGGACTCCGCGAGGTCGAACAACCGGCCGAGCACCTGCAGCAGCGGATTCAACTGTCGCAGTGATCGGTCGGCGAGCCGGACCCGCAGGCGGTGTCCCGGGTGCCCGGCGCCCGGATCCTCCTCGTCGACCTGCGCACCGAAGGCTGCCGAGATGAGTGGCGCGAAGGTCTCGATGTCCGGGCACATCACGACGATGTCGCGGGGCTCGAGTGTCGGGTCGCTTTCCAGCAGTCCGAGCAGGACCTCGCGCAGCACCTCGACCTGACGGTCCGGGCCGTGTGCCGCGTGGACGGCGATGCTGTCGTCCCCGGGCTCGATCGGCATGGGATCGAGCTGCTCGAGTGACCGGTCGGCAGCAAGATCACGTTGCAGCCGGGACAGGAGGTGATCACGACCGGGATCGCGCGGATGATCATGGCCGGGATCCAGGAGTTGATCATGGATCTCGGCGGGCAGGCCGGCCAGCGCGAGCTGCAGCTCACGACTGTCCCGGCCGAGATAGGCCAGCAGCCGATGGCGTACGAGACCGGCGCTGTCGTCGGCGCTGCGGCTGCCGGTCGGCGCCGGCAGCAGTTCCCCGGCAGGCAACGACCTGTCGATCACCCCGGACCCGGTGAGTGACCGGCTGACCGAGGACCACAACGCGGGGGAGGCGTGTGGCAGCCACAGGTGCACGTCGCGATGCCGGGCAAGCGCCGAGAGCACGGCCAGGGTCGCGTACGGGAGCCGGGTCGGTCCGAAGATCGACAACCGGTCGGGCAGTCCGGCGCGGTCCGGTCGGTCGATCAGCTCCTGACAGGCCGTACGCAACCGCTCGGCAGGCCCCGGTACGTCGATCTCGGCGCGCAGCCGGCGCCACAGCTCGGCCTGCCACGCGACATCGTCCGGCAGCGGCCCGCCGGCGCCGTCCAGATCCCGGCCGGCGAGCCAGTGCTGCAGCATCTGCGGCCGGTTGGCGGCGTAGCTGTCGAACAGGCCGGCCAGGTGGCTCGCGGTTCCGAACCGGCGCCCGGCGGCCTGCTGGTCGTCGGACCGCTCCAGATAGCGCCAGAGCGGTCCGGCCCAGCCCTCGTCCCGGGCGCCGTCAACCACCGTGAGCAGCGGCCAGACCGCCTGCCGGGGATGCCAGGGATCGGAGCGCGGGTCGATACCGGTGACGCCGGCCAAAGCTGTGCCGACGAGCCGGTCCGGAGACGGAAAGTCGATTCCGGCGCAGACGCCGTCGCCGGAGTCGGGCTCGCCGGGGTCGGCGCCGAGTTGATGGGAGAGCGTCTGGGCCAGCCAGCGCTCGACACCACGGGTGGGCACCGCCACGATCTCGGTCGCGAACGGGTCCCCAAGGCCCTCGCGCAGCAGCGATCCCAGACCGGTGGCCAGCCGGTCGGCCCGTTCGGCCCGATGCACCCACAAACCCATTTGCCGCCACTCTAGGGGGCCGGTCCGACAGTGCTCGGCGCGCTCCCGTCGCCGCGGGAGTTCAGGCCGTGGCCGACTGCAGGAGCCGGGTCGCCGCTTCGGCGAGTTGGTCGGGACGGTCGATGATCACATCCGGCTCCGAGGCCTCCAGCTCGGCCCGGCTTCCGTAGCCCCAGCTCACCGCAATGGTCCGCAGCCCGTTGCTGTGGCCGCCCGAGATGTCGGAGTGCCGGTCGCCGATCATGATCATGTTCTCCGCTGCCGGGCTGCCCAGGGCGACCCGGGTCTCGGCGATGATCGCGGCCTTGTCGAAGACCCCGTTGCGGGCGCCACCGACTACTTCGAAATGATCACGAAGTCCGTGCCGGGCCAGGAATTCGGTCGCGGTGTCGATCAGTTTCATGGTGGCGGTCGCCAGCCGGTAGCCGGCGCACAGACCACCCAGCGCCTCGGGGACTCCGGCGAATGCCTCGGCGCGGTCCATCCCGACCTGCCGGTAGTGGGCGCGGTAGGCGATCACCGCATCGTTGATCAACGACTCCGGTACGCCGACCCCGGCCAGCATCACAGCCGGCGGTGGGCCGAGATCGGCGCGCAACTGACCCTCGGCAGCGGGCTCCAGTCCCACCGCGGCCATGGCGGCCTGCAGGCTGCGTACCATCCCGGGCGCCGAATCGACGACCGTACCGTCGACGTCGAAGAGCAGTACCGGCCGTGCATCGACCGGACCGGCGCTCACAGGCTGGCGAGCTTGGCGGTGACCTCGCGCACCGACGGGTTCGTCAGCGACGAGCCGTCGGAGAAGATCAGAGTGGGTACGGTCTGGTTGCCGCCGTTGAGGCTCGCGACCAGGTCGGCGGCGTCGGGCTGCTTCTCGATGTCGACCTCGTCGAAGGCGATCTGCTCGCGCTTCAGCTGCGACTTGAGCCGGAAGCAGTAGCCGCACCAGGTGGTCGAGTAGAGAGTGAACTGTGCGCTGGATGTCGGACTGGACATGGGATCCCTTCGTGGTGCTGCAAGGTGCTTTCGGTGGCAGCTGCTGGTGACAACGCTACGGGGCGCGGTGCATTCCCGGGCCGGAACGGCGGGCGAGGATCTTCCGCACGGCGTCGAGCGGGATCGCCGGGCGGCGGGTGGCCTGGAAGCCGGTGACGGTGGTCGCCGCGAACAGCGAGTTGTAGACCGCCTCTTCGGTTGCATCCAACGTGGCTTCGAACAACGGTGACAAAGCTGATCCTCCGACCGCGACCTCGGCCGGCGCGGCCGTGTCCGCCGTGCTGAAGGCGACCGCGATATCTCCGCTGCCGTGGCTGTAGCTGGATCCGGTCCGCGCGAGCGCGAAGACCGCACGGGCGGCGATCCGTTCCAGGGAACGGGCCGCGATCGATGCGTCGGTGCCGATGATGATCATGCAGGAGCCGTCGGCCGAATCGGCGCCCGGGGTGTCGGGAGTCAGTTCGGGAGCGATCGGGACACCGTCGATCCGGAGCACGCCGCCGTAGTTGGTCTGCACCAGGACGCCGACGACCCGATCGCCGACGAGCCGCGATGAGGTTCCGATTCCGCCTTTCCAGCCGAAGGCGGAGGTCCCGGTCCCGGCGCCGACCGCACCTTCCTCGACCGGTCCGGAGATGGCCGCCTCGATGGCAGCGACGACGTCGGCCTCGGTCACGTGCCGGCCGCGGATGTCGTTCAGACCGCTGTCGTTGGTCTCGCCGACCAGCGCGTTGATCGAGGAGACCTGCTCGTTGCCCGGCTGTGCCAGGGTCCAGGTGATGACGCCGCCGATGCCCGCTGCGACGCTGAGGGTGTTGGTCAGCACGATCGGTGTCTCGATGGTGCCGAGTTCGCCGACCTGGATCGAGCCGGCGGTCTTGCCGAATCCGTTGCCGACGTGGACCGCGCCGGCGACCTTGTGCTGATACAGGTTGCCGCCATGCGGGAGTACGGCCGTCACTCCGGTGCGTACGTCGTCGCCCTCGATCAGGGTGCGCTGGCCGACCAGGACGCCCGGTATGTCGGTGATCGCGTTCAGTCGCCCGGTCGGCAGTCGCCCGGGCTGGATCCCGAGGTCGCGGGCCCGGGCGCGCCCTGGAGGAGTTGGTGACGTCACGCAATCATCTTCCTCGCGGCCCTGTGGACCGGCGACGGCGGATGTCACCGGCGCGGATTAGGGTTCGGATCGTGATGGGGCCTGATGAACTGCTGGACCGGTTGGATCCGGAGCAGCGTGAGGTCGCCACCAGCCTCGGCGGCCCGGTCGCGGTGATCGCCGGCGCGGGCACCGGCAAGACCCGGGCGATCACGCACCGGATCGCATACGCGGTCACGACGGGGGTCTACGCGCCGACCAATGTGCTGGCGGTCACCTTCACGACCCGCGCGGCGGGGGAGATGCGCGGTCGGCTGCAGCAATTGAGCGTGCACGGGGTCCAGGCCAGGACCTTCCACTCGGCGGCGCTGCGGCAGGCACAGTATTTCTGGCCGCGGGCGTACGGCTCCGACCTGCCGCCGATCGTCGACAACCGCTACGGGCTGGTCGCCGAAGCCGCGTCGCGGTTGCGGGTCCCGGCCGAGTCGGGCGGCCTGCGGGACCTGATCACCGAGATCAGCTGGGCCAAGGTGAGCAACGTGACCCCGGAGGAGTACCCGCGCATCGCGTCCGCCGGGAACCGCATGCTGGCGTCGTGCGATCCGGAGACCGTCGCCCGGGTGTTCGGGGCGTACGAACAGGTCAAACGGGACCGGGTGCGGATCGACTTCGACGACATCCTGCTCTGCACCGCGGCGATGATCTCCGAGCACCCCCAGGTGGCCGCCGAGATCCGTCGCACCTACCGGCATCTCGTCGTCGACGAGTACCAGGACGTCAGCCCGCTGCAACAGGCGGTGCTCGACCTGTGGCGCGGCGACTCCCAGGACCTGTGCGTGGTCGGCGATCCGGCCCAGACGATCCATTCCTTCGCCGGCGCCCAGGCATCCTTCCTCACGGGTTTCGCACGCCGGCACCCGCAGACGACCGTGGTCCGGCTGGTCCGGGACTATCGATCCACTCCCCAGGTCGTGCGGGCTGCCAACCGCGTCCTGCAGGGCGCGCGGCCGGCACAGCGCACGGGTCTCAACCCGGTCCTGTTGGAGGCCCAACGCGATCACGGACCGGAGCCGGTCGTCCGGGATGCGGCCGACGAGTTGTCCGAGGCGAGTGCGGTCGCGGACTGGCTGGCCGGGCTGCACGCCTCCGGGGTGGCCTATCGCGAGATGGCGGTGCTGTTCCGGGTCAACGCCCAATCGCCGATCCTGGAGCAGGCGCTGGCCGACCGGGACATCCCGTATCTGGTCCGCGGCGGCGAGCGGTTCTACGAGCGGCCGGAGGTACGGCAGGCGCTGCTGGCGCTGCGCACCCAGGCGCGTACCGCTGAAACCAACCAGGACGCGGGCGGCGCCGGCGAAGCACAGCCGGCTGTCGCCGAGGTCAAGGCGCTGTTGGCCGGCCTGGGCTGGACCGAACAGCCGCCGAACGGTACCGGTACGGTCCGGGAGCGCTGGGAATCGCTGGCAGCACTGGTAGCCGCGGCGGAGGACCTGGCGACGACCCGGCCGGGCTGCACCCTGACCGATGTCGTCGTCGAACTGCAGCGCCGTGCCGATGCCCAGCACGTGCCGGTGGCCAACGGCGTGACGATCTCGACCCTGCACTCGGCCAAGGGACTGGAGTGGGACGCCGTGGCGCTCGTCGGCCTCAGTGAGGGCTCGCTGCCGTTCGTGCTGGCCACGACGCCGGACCAGATCGAGGAGGAGCGGCGGCTGTTCTACGTCGGCATCACCCGGGCGCGGGTGCATCTGCGGATCTCCTGGTCGCGCAGTCGCAACGGGTCGACCCAACGGTCGCCGTCGCGATTCCTGGATGGGCTGCGACCGGGTGGAGACAGCGGTCCGGCACAGTCGAGGTCAGTTGTACGGCGCAATCGGCCGACCGCGCTCGCGGCGACCTGCCGGTCCTGTGGCAGGCACCTGACAGACGCCGCCGAACGCAAGCTCGGCCGCCACGAGGACTGCCCCGCCAGCTACGACGAGCCGACCCTGGAGCGGCTGCGGGACTGGCGCAAGCTCCAGGCGAGCCAGGAACGGATGCCGGCCTACGTCATCTTCACCGACGCAACCCTGGTCGCGATCGCCGAGGCCAGACCCCGCAGTGCGCGGGAATTGATCAAGGTGCCCGGTGTCGGCAAGACCAAGATCAGCAAGTACGGCGCCGACCTGCTCGAGGTCATCAACGACAGTGCGTGAGACCTGGTTGAGGACCGGCCGGATGACGACAAAATCTGTGCCGATCCGGGCTGCCGGTAACGAACCGACAAACTTGCCGATGAAATCCGGATAAATCGGTTGATCTGAAGACCGGTCGCACCATAGTGTTTCCATGCGGCTCTTTCGGGGCCGCCAACCAAACCCAACGCAGGAGCAACGGATGATGCTGAGCGCACGAGAGGAGGCAGTGACATGGCGACGTTGATGCTCGACGAGACGAGAGTCGATTGCACGCGGTCCACCCGGGCCGATCTCGTATCGCGACCGCGACCGGCCGTGGCGCTGTCGGATGCTCGTGGTTCGGTGATCGTCCTTCGACAGGCTCAGGACACCGTCCTCGGGCGCGGCCAGATCTTCGACCGGATTCCAGGGGAGAACTATGCCCTGGCCGATCTGTGTGGCCCGTCCAACGGTCATTCGCAGCCAGAGGTCCGTCTGGATGCAGTGATCAACCAGTCCAAGTCCATCAAGTCCATCGACGAGGGTCTCTCGGCCGCCAAGCACGACGGCATGGGTGCCTTTGTCACCAGTCTGGGTTCCAGACCTCCGAGTCCACCGGCGTAAAAACCGAGGCAGCTCAAAAGGCCGTGAACCCCAGACATTCCGGGATTCACGGCCTTCGTGTTTCCCGGCCACCGAGAGTGGATCCGCTCGGCGCGACCCAGCGCCCCAGCAGACCACTCGAGAACAAGAAGTTGGCCGACATGTTTGACGCAGGAAGTAACCAGTCCCTGGCAACCCAACTGCTCGCACCTGTCGTTGGGGGAGCCCCTGTCGCCAGTGGGCGCGTGGGTGCCGTCAACCTCGATGAGCTGCCGTGCCGGCTCGTCGACGATCCGGAGGTGTTCTTCGCCGAGCAGCCCGCCGATGTCGAGTACGCCAAGGCCCTGTGCCGGGAGTGCCCGGTTCAGGACAGCTGCCTCGCGGAGGCCCTCGAGCGGCATGAGCCCTGGGGTGTCTGGGGTGGACAGCTGCTGGTCCAAGGCGAGGTTGTGGCCCGCAAGCGGCCGCGGGGCCGGCCCCGGAAGCACCCGCTTCCGGAGCAGGAAGCGCCCGCGGCGCAGCTCCTGGCCGCGAAGCACCTGGCGGAGTTGCAGGCGCAGCGGACGCTGTCCAAGAGCGGGAGTGAACGAGCGGCATGATCGATGAGTCGGATGGTTCGCCCGTTTGGAAACGACCCGTGGTCTCGGTCGGTCACCTCGGACGGATGTTCCACACCATCCGGCTTTGGCTCGGCCGGGCGCTCGCCTGAGCACGGATCGCCCACAAGATAACCACCATCGCCGAGGCCCGGCGGAACGGCTCAACCCGTTCCGCCGGGCCTTCGGCCTGTCTTGTCGGCGGAGTGGACGAGTCGATCGGCCAGTCGCCGTACGCCCTCACGGAGGTCGTCCGGTTCCTCGATGACGAAGGGCCGGTCCAGAACGGCCAGCAGCCCGGGGATCCAGCCGAGATCCTCCACCTGCAACCGCAGCAGCAGCCAGCCGGCCGTGGCATCGTGATCTTCGGGGCTGTCCTGGTCTGGGCTGTTCTGGTCTGGGCTGTTCTGGTCTGGGCTGTTCTGGTCGGTGACGTCCTCAATGGAGGCGACGCTTGCAGGAAACACCCGCCGGGCCTCAGTTGTCGTCGCCCGGATCCGGATCCGGACCTGGTGGGTCCACGGCGTCCGGGCCAGGGCGGACAGCACAGCGGCGGTCGGATCGAACCCGGCCGGCGCCGGCCGAAAACTGCCGGGTAGCAGATCGGCTCGGATGATCCGATCAACCCGGAAGCTGCGCAGTTCTCCGGAGGCTGAGTCCTGGCCGGTGACGTACCACCGGCCTGCATGCGACACCACGCCGTACGGAGAGAGGGTGCGTTCGCTGCCGGTGCCCGAACGGTCCCTGTAGCCGATCCGGACCGGCACCCGGTCGCGTACGGCACCGGCGAGCGTGAGTAGGACGCCGGTCCCGGTCGATACACCGGGACGCTCGTCGACCGTGAATCCCACTGTTTCGATGAGCGCATCCAACCGCTGCCGGACTGTGTCCGGCAGCACCCGGCGGATCTTGGCGATCGCCGACTCGGTCGCCGCGGGCGGTGTCGTCAGCAGACCCGCGTGCCGGCCGGCGAGCAGTCCGAGGACAACCGCGAGCGACTCGTCGTCACTGAGCATCAGCGGCGGCATCCGATACCCGCGGGCCAGCCGGTAGCCGCCGTATCGACCACGCACTGAGGTGACCGGGATCCCGAGCTCGTCGAGATGGTCGACATACCGGCGTACGGTCCGTTCGTCGACCCCGAGCCGGTCGGCGAGGTCGGCGACCGTACGGGTCCCGCCGGCCTGCAGGATCTCCAGCAGGGCGAGTACGCGTCCGGTCGGTCGGCTCATGAAGGACAGTCTCTCGCATTACCGGGCGGATTCTGCCCGGTATCGGCTCTACGGTTGCGCCATGACTCGATCCATGAACTTCATCTCCGTCCGCATCATCACCGACGACGTCCCGGCTCTGGTCCGGTTCTACGAAGAGCTCACCGGGCTCGACGCCCGCTGGGCCGCTCCTGAATTCGCCGAGATCGTGACCGACGGCTGCACGTTGGCGATCGGCAGCACCCGCACCATGCAGCTCTTCGGCCCGGACATCGCCAGGGCGGCCGCCAATCGCACGGCCATCCTGGAATTCATCGTCGAGGACGTGGACCGGGAATTCGAGCGGGTCGGCAACCTAGGCGAGGTCGTGCAGCAGCCGACGACGATGCCGTGGGGCAACCGGTCGCTGCTGCTGCGGGACCCGGACGGCAACCTCGTCAACCTGTTCACGCCCCAGACCGCCGAGGCAGCGGCTCGTTTCACCCGCTGACCGGGGTCAGCGGGCCCGGTCCGGATGCCGGTTCAGTCGCCCTCGTTGGCCGTGTGGCAGACAGCCTCGACGTTGTTGCCTTCCAGGTCCCGTACGAAGACCGCGTAGTAGTGCTCGTGGTATTCGGGCCACATCCGAGGCTCGTGCAGGATCTCGACACCGAAGGTCCGGGCGGCTTCGCCGAAGGCGCGGACGTGGTCGGCGTCGGGAGCCGTGAAGGCGATGTGGTTCTCGCGGTTGGCGCCGACGCCGTCGAAGGTCGAGATCCAGAACTGTGGCTGCTGGGTGCCGTACCCGACGGCTTGTCCGAAGTCCATCAGCCGGCGGTGGCCGAGGGTGCCGAGCACGGCGTCGTAGAACCTCGACGCGGCGGCCATGTCCTCTACGTTGATGCCGAAATGATCGATCACAGATCGATCGTGCCCCAATTCAGGCCGGTTCGGGGGCGAATCCGGGAAGGAACTCGTCCAGGACGGAATGGAAGTCTGCGGTGATGCCGAGCTGGGAGAGCACTGCGATGCCGCCCATCCAGACGCGGTGGATCAGCAGATAGTCGGTCGGCAGGTTGAACGCCCGGCCGAATTCCCGGGCCGCCACCGAGTCCTCATTGGCGTCGCGGTAGATCTGCTGGGTCCAGGCCCGGGTGAAGGAGAACCGGTCGGCCTGGGCCGGCTCGACGAATGGCCGCAGGTAGTCCATCACCATCTCCGCGTCCACGTCTTGGGTCAGGAATCCCTCCCGCCGCAGCCCGGCAACGGCCGCCTCGTCGTCGCCGCTCATCGCGATCCGCAGGATCCGTCCGATCTCGGACGGCAGGCCGTCGGGCAGCCGGGCGATCAGGCCGAAGTCGACCGCGCCCAGGCGGCCGTCGGGGAGCACCTTGAAGTTGCCGGGATGCGGGTCGGCGTGCAGCAGCCCGACCCGGCTCGGCCCGGCGAACAGGAAGCGCACGTATTTCAGTCCGGCTTCGTTGCGAGGCTCGGTCTCCCAGTCGGCGATCGTGGTCAGCGGTACGCCCTCGACCCACTCGCTGATCAGCACCCTCGGAGTGTGCGCGACCACGTTCGGGACGAAGAACTCCGGGTCGCCGTCCAGGCCGTCGGCGAATGCCTGCTGGGATTCGGCCTCCAGCCGGTAGTCCAACTCCTCGTCGATCCGGGCGGCGAACTCCTCGGCGATCTCGCGAACATTCATCCCGCCGGCCAGTGGCCCGGCGATAGCCGCCATCCGTCCGAGTTGTCTCAAGTCGGCGCGCAACGCCTCGTCCGCTCCGGGGTATTGGACTTTGACCGCAACCTCGCGGCCGTCGGCCCAGGCGGCCCGATGCACCTGCCCGATCGAGGCGGCCGCCGCCGGCCGTGGATCGAAGCGCTCGAAATTGGATCGCCAGTCCGGGCCGAGTTCCCGCGCCAGGACGGCATGCACCCGCGAGGTCGGCATCGGGGGAGCCGAATCCCGCAGCATCGACAACTTTTCGCGGTACGGCGCAGCGACCTCGTCCGGCAGGTACGACTCCATCATGCTCATCATCTGGCCGACCTTCATCGCGCCGCCTTTGAGCTCGCCCAGCACCCGGAACAGCTGGTCAGCCGTCCGAGCCCGTAACTCCTCGTTGACCGAGTCGGCGGTCGCACCGCCGATCCGTCGGCCGAGACCGAGTGTCCTGCGGCCGGCGTAGCCCAAGGGCAGGCTCGCTAGCCGGGCACTGCGACGGAAGGCTGAACGCGCCAGTGAATCGCGCTCGCGTCTCGGGTTGTCTCGTGGCGTGTCCCGCGGCGTGTCCGAACCCATACCCCCATTGTGGCTCAGCCGTTCGGGCGCTTCACCAACGGCGCCGCGGGTCAGCTGATCCATGAGCACCCGCACGCGGGATGCATCGGCCATGGTCGGACGCGCAGTTCGAAGTCGTCGGCGGTCAGTTCGAAGGTGCCGCCACCGCTGCCGGGGTTTCCGCCGCCGGCCCAGCAGGCGATCTGGACAGCGGCGGTGCTGGCCGCCCACGCGGCCAGCATCGGCAGCACCGGCAGCCGGATCCGGCAGAGCTGGGTCAGCAACCCGGGCCAGGCCGGATCGGCGTCCCGTCGGACCCGGTCCAGACAGCCGAGACAGGGCGTACGGCCGGGGAGCACGAACGGGCCGATCACCGCGCCTGCCTGCATCGGGCGGACGTACAGGTGCGGATGGTCGGAGCGGACGTAATCGTCCCCGATCGCCCGGTCCGGCTCGGCGCGGTCGACGGCGATCACCGTCAGGTCCGGCGGCGGGTGGTCGGGCTTGTTCCAGTGCCGGGCGACCTGGATGGCAGGCGGCGGGCCGGCATCGCGGTTCGGTTCGGACCGGGACCGTGATCGGGCCCGGAGCCGCAGTGCCTCGGCCTGGGTCGTCGCCAATCCGGGGCGCGGATGGATGCCTGGGTCGACCGGATCGGGGTCGACGATGTCCAGCCGGGAGATGCCTGCTCGCAGCAGTGCGGTCGCCACCGCCAGGCCGAGCACACCCGCTCCGATCAGCCGGATTCGCAACCGTTGGGTCGGCGTGGCGGTGGGCGTCCCGGGGCGGGTGAGCAGTCCAGCGGCGTCAATCCCGCGGACGAGCTGCAGCGCCGTCTCCGGCTCGATCCCGTACGACCTGGCGATCATCGCCAGGTCGGGGAGGGAGATGCTGCCGTCCAACAACGCCAGCAGATCCTCGAAGTGGTCGGGTACTCCGGACAGAACCAGTCCGGTGCCAGCATCGGTGCCCAGCTGCAACTCATCCGGGCCACGCCGGAGAACAGGGATCCACGGAGCAAGTCGCGGTCGCTCGGCTGTGTCTCCTGCACTCTGATCGGGCACAGCAGCGATTGTGCGGCGTCCCCGACATCCGTGGTTCCCGTTGTCCACAGGGACGTGCACGGGCCGGCGATGAGTCGCATGCGTGCACGACGCGTCGTCAACGACGGGGCCGGACGTACGGCCTGCGGAATCGCGACCCGGACATGCCGACGGGACGGCACCCGTCAGGGCACCGTCCCGTGTCAGGCTCTTGGGCTGGTCAGGCCTTGCCGAGGATGCGGTTCAGGTTGGTGCCGCATACCGGGCACTTGGCCTTGGCCATCCGGGTGCCCTTGTCGTTCACCTGGACCTCGCCGGTGGCCTCACGCTTCGCCTTGCACTTCACACAGTAAAACTCGCCACTGTAGGTCTCTGCCAACGTTCTCTCCTCGCTCGTGCGTGCGCCTGACTCGGCCGGGTCCGGCCGAGTGGCACGACGCGGTCAGATTCTCGGCTGATCCGCCGTGTCTCCGGGCGCTCATTCGCCGGTAACTCTTGTGAGTATGCCGCACGTCAGCCGCATGGGCTCCGCCTCACGACGGTGTGTCGGTACCGATTCAAGCGCTCCAGTCACCTGCGCATCAGTGACCACTTGTCTCTCTGTTCCGCGGCCACGGTACCCCGGGGCAGAAAAGACGAAACCTCCAGGAACATCGGATCGCTTGCCTTCCCCTGCGAGCGCGCCGACCATCCGGAGGTTTCGTGAACCGAACGCTATGGCCAACTCGGTCCGGCCGTCAAACCCCTGGCGTTCCCACTGTGGTGGATAACCCTGTGGATGACGTGTGCACCGGGTGGGCCGAAATGTGGAAGTGTGTCGGACAACCTCAGGTCGGACGCGTGTCGGCTTGTGGACACACCCCGTTCATCAAATGTCGGATCCTGATGCTGTGCGGTCACACTCTGAGACATCGGACCCGACGACTAGTGTCGCTGAGCACCCACTGCGGCCCCGACGGGCGACACTTGATGACGGGCGAAACTTGATGACGCGCGACAATTGATGCCGGAGCGACCCGAATTGGAGGAGGTTTGATGGCAGGACGTCAGCGACAACCGTCCGTCGATCAGCCATCCCTTCTCGAGGTCGGCGGCCCTTCGCCGCTGGTACAGCCGACCAGGCCCGAACCGGACAGCAGACCCGAGCTGCTCGATCCGTCGGCAACCCCCAAGATCGTCGTGCGGCGCAGTGCCCGCCGGAAGCGCACGGTCACCGCCTACCGGGACGCCGACACGATCGTGGTGCTGATCCCGCAGCGGATGACCAAGACCGACGAGCAGGTCTACGTCGAGGACATGGTCGCCAAGGTGCTGGCCCGGGAGTCCCGGACCGGCGCACCGCGCGGCGACCAGGCGTTGTTCCGGCGTGCGCAGGACTTGTCCGAGCGCTACCTCGCGCCGCAACTGGGACAGGCGCCGAAGCCGGCTTCGGTGTCGTGGGTCCGCAACCAGAACCACCGATGGGGTTCGTGCACGCCGAGCTCGGCGACGATCCGGCTGTCCGACCGGATGCAGCCGATGCCGGCCTGGGTGGTCGACTACGTCCTGCTGCACGAATTGGCGCATCTGGTCGAGGCGGCGCACTCGGCCAGGTTCTGGCAGCTGGTCAACGTCTATCCGGACTCGGACAAGGCCCAGGGCTACCTCGAGGGCTTCCAGGCCGGCCGCTCGCAACACCCATGATGGTGGCCGATGGTCAACACTGAGTCCGGCGGCCGCTGCGCCCTGGTGTTGTCGACGTGCCGGGCCGTGCCGCCGCCCGGGATCGCAGCGGTGGCCTACGCCGATGCCTGCCTGGCAGACAGCTACGAGGTGGTGGCGACCATGACCGGGATCACTGCCGGTCTGGTCGGGGATTCGCCTTGTCTGGAAGAGATCCGTTGGCCGCAGGATCTGCTGATCACCGACGACGTCGCGTCGATCCGAGCGGTGGCCGCGCGGATGGTCGATCAAGGGTTCGCGGAGTTGATCATGCTGCCCGGCGACGTTCCCGATCTTCCCGAGCTGATCATCGCCAAGATCGCCAAGGCCTTGTCGCGGGCGGATATCGCCCTGTCACCGGAGCGCGGAGGCGATGGTCTGGCCGGCCTGGGCGTACGGCTGCCGTGGCCGGCCTGGCTCGACGGGGATCGCGTCGGCGACCTCGACCTGGACACCGATCCGTACGACCGGCTGCAGGAGTTGGCACCGCGTCGCAATCTCGTCGTGCACACACCGGGCTGGCACCGGATGCGTACGCCCGAATCGGTACACCGGCTGGACCCGGGGCTCGAGGGCTGGGACAACGTCCGGTTGTTGCTGTCCGGGCCGGGTGCCGGCACCGGCGCGTTTGCCGGTGGCACGCGGCGGGATGCCTCAACTCCGTACTCCGGCCTCGCTTCGGAGGGGAGCCGGAGTACCGGGGTGGAGCAGGAGCGGACCGGGCATTGACTGTGCGCACGGCGACTACCGGTCGGCGACCGCCACCCTGGCAGCTGCGACCAGCTGCCGTACGGAGTCGTCGACCTCGGGCAATTGATCGCAGGCGAACCAGCGCACGTCGTCGGACTCGTCGGAGACGACAGCCGGAGTGACCTCGTCGGCGACCGCCAGGAACTGCAGGTCCAGGTGGAACGTCGGCGTGGCCGGGCCACAGACCACCTGATGCCGGGACAACAGCAGCAGCGGTCCGAGTCGGAGATCGGCCAGCCCGGACTCCTCGGTCGCTTCCCGGAGTGCGGCGGACGGCAGATCTCGATCACCGGGCTCCAGATGTCCGCCGGTCTGCAGCCAGCGGCCGATCTTGCGATGCAGGGTGAGCAGGACCTGGTCGCCGGCGGCCGAGATGATCATGGCGCTGGCGGTCAGGTGCCGGCCGGGGCTGGATCTGGCCCAGCCGTCGTCCGGTCGGTCGTCGAGATGATCACGGTAGAGCCGCCGCAGCGCTGCCTGTCCGCGATCCGGGGGATCCCAGGTGGTCAGGACTTCGCGTGCCGATTCGGTGAGGCGGTGCCGACTCACTCCCGGGGATCGCCCGGTGCGTCGTCGCCCGGCTCCTGCTCGCCCGGCTCCTGCTCGCCCGGCTTCGTGTCGCTGTCCTTCGTGTCGCTGTCCTTGAGCAACTCGGCCAGCGCCGCGTCGAAGGCGTCGTCCGCATCGGACTTGGTCGCACCCCTGGCATAGCCGATCGGGTCGTCGAGATCGGCAGAACCCGGCAACAGGTCCGGGTGGGCCCAGATCGCGTCCCGGCCATCGGCGCCGCGTTCGGCCCGTACGGCGGCCCAAAGGTTTGCCGCATCGCGCAGCCGACGCGGTCGCAACTCCAGTCCGACCAGGGTGGCGAAGGTCGCCTCGGCCGGGCCGCCGGTCGCACGCTGACGGCGCACCATCTCCGCGATCGCTTCGGCTGCGGGCATCCAACGGGCGGTGGCCTGTCCGACGACATCGTCCACCCAGCCCTCGACCAGGGCCAGCATCGTCTCCAGCCGTTCCAGCGTCGCCTGCTGTGCCGGAGTCTTCTGCGGCTCGAACAAGCCGCCCTCAAGCACCGAGGACAGGTCCTCCAGGTTGCCGGAGTCGATCTCGCCGACGGCCTGTTCGAGGGCCGAGGTGTCGATCGTGATGCCGCGGGCGTATTCGGCGATCAGCGCGTACATCTGCTCTTGCAGCCACGGGGCAGAGCCGTACAGTCGCAGCCGGGCGGCCTCACGCAGGGCGAGGTAGATCTGGACGTCGGAGCCGGACTGCTCCAAGCCCTCGGCGAATTTCGCCACATTGGTCGGCAGCATGGCCAGTTGCCCGCCCGGTGCGAGCGGCAGCCCGATGTCGGTGCTGCCGACCACCTCGCTCGCCAGCTGCCCGAGCGCTTGTCCGACCTGCAGGCCGAACATGCTGGCCCCGGAGTTGCGCAGCATCGGCCGCAGCATCTGCTCCAGTCCCTGCATCTGCGGCGGCAGTCCCGGGTGGTCCTCACCGCCCAGTGACATCGCGCCCTCCATCGCGTCGGCGATGTGGGTGGCGACCGGTTCGATCAGCCGCTGCCAGACCGGCATCGTCCGTTCGACCCAGTCGGCTCGGCTCCAGGCCGCCACCGTACGGGCGGCACGTGGGAATCCGGTGGCATCGTCCAGCCAGGTCTCGGCCAGCGACAGCGCCTCACGCACCTCGCGCTGCTGACCGTCGTGCGGGGTGGGATCCGGTCCGAGGCCGGCAACTGTCTTGCGGGCGGTGTCCTTGCTGAGGTCCCAGTTGACACCGCCGTCCGGCGCGGCGCCGCCGAACATGCCGGCGGAGCCGCTGAACATCGCGAAGGCGTTCTGCAACTGCTGGAAGAACGCGTTCATGTCCTGGCCCTGGGCGCCGGGCTGACCCGGTTGGCCGAGGGCGCCGAACAGCGCCTCGAACGGATTCTGGCCGGGATTCTGATTGCCGGGCGTGCCAAATCCCGCACCCCCGAACCCGATCGGCCCGTTGCCGGGAGCGGCGGGGGAATGCTCGCCCGGGGTCGGGCCGAGCGGACGCTGGCCACCGTCGCCCTGCTGGCCACCGTTGCCCTGCGCATCGCGGTCGCTGTCGGACGAGCCGGTGTCGGGCAGGGGGTCCTCGGGCAGATCCTCGTCGTCGGGTCGCGGATCGTCAGCCATGATCACTGCTCCTGTTGCATAGCTCGTCATCTCCGGGTGCACAGAACTCTGCGCACCCGCCTGCCAGGCGCCCTGAGTCCACCAGACTCAAGTCCTGAGGATCCATTGAAGCGCACCTGCCCAACTCGATCGAAGCGGTCCCGGCCGTGTTCGCTCCCAGCGGAGTCGGCCGACCGATTAAGGTCGAGTCATGCAACAGAAGGTGCGTGCCGCCCGGCTGCTGGACGAGCCGCTCAGCGTGGACCGGGTGGTCGCCGCGGTCACGGATCCGGCCGTCGGCGGCATCGTGACCTTCATCGGCGCCGTCCGCGACCACGACCGCCCCACGCTCCAGGATTCCGGCACGCTCCAGGATCCCGACCCGGGCGAACGCGGCGTGGTTGCGCTCGACTACACCGCGCACCCGTCGGCTGCCGACCGGCTGGTCGAGGTGGCGGAGCGCGCTGCCGCGGTCGAGGGCGTCCATGCCGTCGCGGTCGAACACCGGATCGGCCACCTCGAGGTCGGCGACCTGGCCGTGGTGATCGCCGTCGGCGCCGCGCACCGTGCCGAGGCGTTCGCCAGTTGCCGGCAGTTGATCGACGAGCTCAAGAGTGGCGTACCGATCTGGAAGGAACAGACCTTCCTCGACGGCGTCTCGGAGTGGGTCGGCCTGCCATGACCCGGCAGACCTGGACCGCATTCGTCGCAGCCGTCGCCTTCGTACTCACCGCGGTCGGCCTGGTCGTGCTGCCGGTCCCGTACGTCAGCTGGACGCCGGGATCGGTCACCGACACCCTCGGCAAGGTCAACAACACCCCGGTGATCAGCATCAGCGGAATCACCACCTATCCCAGCCGGGGACAGCTTGACCTGACGACCGTCTCCGAGACCCGCGCCGATGCGCGGCTCTCGTTGCCGGAGGCGTTGCTGTCCTATTGGCTGCCGCACCGTGACACGTTGCCACGGGAGGCGATCTACCCGTCGGGAAAGACCGCCGACCAGGTCAACAGCGAGAGCCGGGTGATGATGGAGACGTCCCAGAGCAACGCGGTGGTGGCCGCTCTCCGGGCGGCAGGGCAACCGGTCACCCAGCGTCCCGCGGTGGCGTCGGTGACGGTCGGAAGCGCGGCGTACAACAAGCTGCAGCCCGGCGACCTGATCACCGCGATCAACGGCACCAAGGTGACCAGCAACCAGCAGGCCACCGATATTATCCGCGGCCGGACCGCCGGCAGCACACTGATCTTCGACGTGATCCGGGACCGGACGGCGAAAGTGGTGCGCTTCAACAGTTCCGCCTCCACCGGCGGTTCGGACCTGTCCGGCATCACGATCGGCGACGGCTTCGAGTACGCGCCCCGGATCTCCTTCGACCTGGGCGAACAGATCGGCGGTCCGAGCGCGGGCCTGATCTTCTCCCTGGCGATCTACGACAAGATCACCCCCGGCTCGCTGACCGGTGACCGGCGGATCGCGGGCACCGGCACCATCGACGCGTCCGGAAACGTCGGCGCGATCGGCGGCATCCAACAGAAGATCGCCGGTGCGTCGAACGCCGGCGCCTCGGTCTTCCTGGTGCCCGCCCCCAATTGCGGCGACCTTGCGGGCGTACGAACCCACCTGACCCTGGTCAAGGTCACCAGCCTGCAGAGCGCGATCGATGCCATCAACGCCGTGGACAAGGGATCGCACTCGCTGCCGCACTGCTGACGACCGCCCGATCCACGACGTCGAACGACGGTTGGACAGCGCCAACCGGTAACGGATCCGACGGCTCGTTCGTTCCCACGGGTAGCCTCTGCCCGACAGGCAGAACGTCGACAGCCCGAACGTCGACAGCCAGAACGAAGCAGCAGGATCACCGGAACAGGACGATGAGCGAGAATCAGACACCATCCGACCAGCAGCCGCGGGCCCTCAGTGAGGGCGGCGAGGAGATCCTGGACGGCTCCGACGCCCTGGCCGCCGCACTGATCGAACTGGAGCGCCACATCGGTCAGGCCGGCTGGGACCAAGCGCCGCGGCTCTTCGCGCTGGTCAACACCGACTCGATGCTCGCCGCCGAGCCGCAGCTGGCCACCCAGCTCGGGCTGCGGGGCAGTGCCGAGGGCGGGCATCCGGATGCGCTGACCGCGGTCGAGCAAGATCAGTTCCGGCCCGGTGAGGACCTGCTGGCCGATCTCTCGACGATCTTCTGGCCCGAGACGGTCTTCGGCTGCGCGCTGAGCCTGGAGAGCACCTTCCTGCCGTCCGGGGCCGACGCCGACATCCCGGATGATCCCGCGCTCGCCGCGGCGTACGTCGCCCAGCACGAGCAACGCCTCGAGCTGCGGGTGGTGATGGGAGTCGACCGGGCCGGCAACACCCACGGGGTGGCTCGGTTGCGCAATGACCCCGATGAGCTGCTCGGCTCGCCGGACCTCGTGCCCGGGCTGACCGAGGCGCTGGCCCAGACGCTGACCGATCCCGAGGATTCGGCGTCCGACCAGGAGGGGCAGCAGTGAGCACCCCGACCTTGCGCCTGGGCAGGCGGCGCAGCGCGGTCCTGCCGTTCCTGATCATCGTCGCCGCACTGATCGTCGTGCTGGCGATCTACACCACCATCTGGACGAATCGGTTGTGGTTCGCCTCGCTCGGTTACTCCTCGGTCTACACCCATCTGCTGCTGGTGAGGATCGGCCTGTTCGTCTCCTTCGGGCTGATCATGGCGGCCGTGGTCGCGGCCAACGTGGCGATCGCCCACCGGGTGCGGCCGCGCAGTCGAGGCGGGGCAGCCACCAGTCCGATGCTCGAGCGCTATCGGATGATGCTGGAATCGCGGTTCACCATCGTGATGGTGGTGCTGGCCGTGATCGCCGGCCTGTTCGCCGGCGGCATCTCGACCGGACAGGCGCAGACCTATCTCGCCTGGGTCAACCGGACACCGTTCGGTACCACGGATCCCAAATTCGGGATCGACGTCTCGTTCTTCGTGTTCGGCTATCCCTGGCTGCGCTACATCCTCTCCTTCGTCTTCACCACGTTGATCCTGAGTGCGATCGCCGCCGCGATCGTGCATTACGTGCTGGGCGCGATCCGGCTGAACGCGCCGCGCCGTGGCGGCACCTCCGCTGCGCAGGCGCACCTGTCGATCCTGGTCGGCCTGGCCGTGCTGGTCCGCGGCGTGCAGTACTGGTTCGACCGCTACGGGCTGGAGATCAACGATGGGCCGCGCTTCACCGGTCTGCGCTACACCACTGATCACGCGACGGTGAATGCCCAGACCATCCTGGCCGTGATCGCTGTGATCTGTGCGGTGCTGTTCTTCGCCAACGGCGTGCTGCGCCGCTGGGTGGTGCCGACCATCGGTCTGGTGCTGATGATCATGTCGGCGATCATCCTCGGCATGGTGTATCCGGCGATCGTCCAGGGCTTCACCGCAGGCCCGAACGAGCCGGACAAGGAACGCACCTACATCCAGCAGAACATCAACGCGACCCGGGCGGCGTACGGCCTGACCGACACCAAGGAGATCAACTACAACGCCAAGACCACGGCCACGGCGGGGCAGTTGAAACAGGACGCGTCGGTGCTGCCGAGCATCCGCTTGATGGACCCGGCCAAGGTCGTGCAGTCCTTCGAGCAGTTGCAACAGGTCAAGGGCTACTACCAGTTCCCGAGTGAACTGGACGTGGACCGCTACCAGCTCAACGGGAGCTCGACCGACACCGACACCGTGGTAGCGGCGCGCGAGCTCAACATGAGCGGGATCCAGAATCCGAACTGGAATCTGCTGCACACCGTCTACACCCATGGCTACGGTCTGGTGGCGGCGTACGGCAGCAAGGCCGGAGATCAGGGCGAGCCGGACTGGATCGAAAGCGATCTTCCTCCCACCGGTGCGCTGGACGAGAAGCAGTCGCGGATCTATTACGGCGAGATGTTCGACTCCGGCAACGACTACTCGATCGTCGGGGCCAAGCCCAGCGGCAACTCGCTGGAGTTGGACACGCCGACCGGTGGCGTCGGGAACGGGCCGAAGTACAACACCTACAACGGCAGCGGTGGCGTCAAGCTCAACGGCTGGCGCCGGATCCTCTATGCGCTGAAGTACTTCGACGCCAACATCCTGCTCTCCAACCGCACCCGCGGTGACAACGTGAAGATCCTCTACGACCGTGACCCCAAGGAGATGGTCGAGAAGGTGGCTCCGTGGCTGACCGTCGACCGCGACGCCTATCCGGCGGTCGTCGACGGCCGGGTGGTCTGGATCGTCGACGGTTACACGACGTCGGACAGCTATCCCAACAGCCAGCGGGTCTCCTTGCAGGACGCGACCAGCGACACCCGGACCCGGATCAACACCATCGGTGCCCAGCCGGACACCATGATCAACTACATGCGCAATTCGGTGAAGGCCGTCGTCGACGCCTATGACGGCAGCGTCAAGCTGTACGCCTGGGACGAGAACGATCCGGTGCTGAAGACCTGGGAGAAGGCCTTCCCCGGCACGGTTCTGCCGAAGTCCGACATCAGCGCCGACCTGATGAAGCACTTCCGGTACCCGCAGGACCTGTACAAGGTGCAACGGCAGATCCTCACCACCTATCACGTCACCAATGCCAGTGACTGGTTCGCCGGAAATGATCAGTGGGCGATTCCGAATGACCCGACGGTGGATTCCAACGACAACACCAAGGAACCGCCCTATTACCTGACGGTCCGGATGCCGGGTCAGAGCACCGGGTCGTTCAGTCTGACCAGTGTGTACGTCCCCAACGGCCGGCAGAACATCGCCGCCTATGCGGCGGTCAACTCCGATCCGACCAGTCCGGACTACGGGCAGTTCACGATCTTGAGAGTTCCTGCCCAGAGCCAGATCGACGGGCCGGGTCAGGCATCGAACGCGATGCGCACCAATGAGGATGTCGCGACCCTGCTGCGAAGTTTCACCCAGGCGTCGATCAAGGTCACCTATGGCAACCTGTTGACATTACCTTTGGGTGGCGGGTTGATCTATGTGCAGCCGATCTACACCCAGCAACAGGGAAGCGGCGGCGGGCAATACCCGATCCTGCGTGCGGTGGTGGTGAAGTTCGGTGCCGAGGTTGGAATCGGTACGACCTTGCAGGAGGCACTCGACCAGGTCTTCAAGGGCAATGCCGGAGCCAGTACCGGGGAGGAGTCGCCGCCGACGACCAGCACCGGTGACTCGGGCGACAGCGGCAAGGGCACCCAGACCGGGACGGCGGACGAGCAGGCAGCCCGCAGCCAGTTGGAAGCGGCGGACAAAGCGTTCCAGGCGGCCGAGGATGCGCTGAAGGCCGGGAATCTGGCCGAATACCAGGCCGAGAACAAGAAGGCCCAGGCTGCGGTCGATGCCGCGATCAAGGCGCTCGGGGGCTCCTGACCCAGGACCTGATCACCCGGACGCGTTTCTGGTCCGTTTCTCCGCTACCCTCAACCGTCGGGGTTTTCCGACGTCATTCCTATAGGGGAGCAATGAGCGAATCGAACGCGTACGGGACCGGTAGCCCGGCGTCGCAGCCGGAAGGCGCCAGCCCGTGGGCCCAACCGCCAGTTGGTTCTGATCCGCAGCAGGCGCCGCAGTACGGCCAGCCCGAGCAGTACGGGCAGCCGCCGCAGTACGGCCAGCCCGAGCAGCCGCAGCAGTATGGGCAGCCGCAGCAGTATGGGCAGCCGCAGCAGTATGGCCAACCCCAGCAGAACGGGCAGCAGCCGTATGCCCAAGAGTCCTACGCCCCACAGTCCTACGCCCAGCAGCCCGACGGGCAACAGGCGTACGGACAGCCGCCCGCATACGGACAGCCGGGTGTGCCGTACGTCCAGCCCGGCGTGGCGCCCTACGGTCTGCCCGCCAACGGCGAGCGCAAGTGGTCCGGGCTGGCGATCGCCGGTTTCGTCGCCTCGTTGATCGTGCTCGGCATCAGCCTGTTCTCCGGCATCGTCGTGATCGCCGCCCTGCCGATCATCCTCAGCGTCCGTGCACTGCCCGACATCAAGCGGAACAACAAGAAGGGCAAGGTGTTCGCGATCGCGGGCATCGTGCTCGGCGGCATCAGCGCGATCCTCTACATCGTCAACCTCGCCGGCTGACCGGTTCAGCGGTGGCGATCATCTCCGTCATGATCACCCAGCTCGGCGGCCCAATACACCCTGCCGTGCACGGTGACGGTGTCTGACGCTGCGCGCTCGAATTTGGCCTGGGTGAGCGTCGCGATCGATGCCGACGCGACGACGACGGCCAGTCCGAGGGTGACCAACGGCCACGCATGGCGAGGCTGCGGAGGCTGATACGCCCGCGAGAGGGCATGGACCCGGTCCGGCACGCCGGTCGTGGTGGCGCTCAGACCGGGGGAGCCTGCGGTCACTGTGGCCGACGATCCGGACGCCGTGCGCAGGCTGGATGTCCGCGCCAGTGCGGCCTGGCCACCGTGCGGGCGGCGAACCGGCGACTCCCGATCCGGGCAGCGGCGTCCTCGTCGGCCCAACGCTCGGTGAGCATCCGGGCGCGCCGGGCAACCGGGATCAGCAACGGGTTCGTGGCGGCAGCCAGCCGGGCCGCTTGCACCAGCAACTGGTGATGGTTGGCCAGGTGGGAGCGTTCGTGGGCGACCAGGAACCGGATCTCCTCCGGATCCAGTGTCTGCAGCATGCCGCGCGTGATCACGATCCGGCCGGAAGCGCCGAGCAGAGCCGGCACCGCGAAGGCGTCGGCGATCGGGCTTTCGGCGATGGCGACCCCGTCGTCGGCCGGTGCGAGGTCACGAAAGGCCAGCCGGGCGCGTGCCGCGGCCACCAGCACCCGGACGGATCCGACGATCCCGGCGACCAGCATGCCGATGATCAAGAGCAACAGGACGGCACCGCCGATCGGCGGCGGTGTGCCGTCATCCGGGTCGACCGTGGGGATCCAATGCCCGATCCGGGCGATCGCAAAATTCTCGGTCAGCGCGTTGAAGGCCAGGACCGCAAGGCAGAAGACGGTCGCCAGTGCGGTCGTCCCGGCCGCAGCGACCAGGAGCCGTACCGCAGTTGCCGGCGCCAGTCGTCGGCTTGCGGGATCGGCCAGGAGGCCGAGCACAACGCTGGCGACCACCGGGATCGCAGCCAGGGCGAGCAGCACCGATCACGCCTCGTCGTCGCGGTCGGCATCCGACAGTAACCGGAGCAGGACCTGCTCATCCTCCGGCGTCAGGTCGGTCACGAATCGCGCGAGGACACCTGAGCGATCGCCGCCACTGTCGAGGATCTGGCGCATCCGGCGCGCCTGGACCGATGCCTGCACCTGCTCGAGCGGGATCGGCAGCTCGTAGCTGAAGCCCCTACCGGTCCGATGCCGGACGACGATCCCCTTGGCGAGCAGCCGGGAGAGCACCGTCATCACGGTCGTATAGGCGTACTCGCCGGCGAGCCGGTCCTGGACCTCGCGAGGGGACAGCGCGGTCTCCGACGAGGCCAGGCAATCCAGGACGTCCTGTTCCAACCGGCCGGGCGAACGTCGTGCTGAAACCACTGCACCCTCCCGTCGACCAACCGACGAGCTCAGCTACTACACATTCTGTAGTAGTACGCTTCTTCGCACCATCGTGACACAGCCCGAAGGAGACCAGTCATGCCGGCGCCGCTGTTCATCACTGTATTCGGATTGCCCTTCCACCCCTTGGTCGTCCATGCGACGGTGGTCGTTGTCCCCGTTGCCGCGGTCGTGGTCCTGTTCGCCGCCGTGTGGCCGCAGTTCCGGCGGTGGATCAACTGGGGAGCTCCGGCGCTGGCGCTGCTGGCCGTCGTGTTGGACCCGCTGACCACCGCGTCCGGCGACGCGTTGCGGCATCAGCTGCCGCCGTCGCCGCTGATCGCGCGACACGCGGAACTGGCCGACGGCCTGCTGCCGTGGCTGATCGCGTTGGCGGTCGGCGCACTGGCCGTCTTCACCGCGCGCCTGCCGTGGGTGCGGCGTCGATGGACCCTGCCGCCGGTGCTGGTTGCGATCGCGACAGTGCTGGCGGTCGTTTCGGCGATCGGCAGCTTGGTCTGGGTCACCCTGGTGGGCCACGCGGGCGCGGCCGCCGCCTGGCACGGCGTCGGCGGATAGCGGCGCGGATTCCCACAGGAGGCTCACAAGCTGCGCTCGGCGGACGTCCAGCAGGCGGAGTCAGACTTCGGGCACGGCGATAATGAATCTGTCGGGGGAATCGCCGGGTCGCGGACCCGGCCGGCGTGGGTTGGATGATGATCATGGCGACAGCGACTGCGGAGCCACCGCTGGTGGTCGTCGGCGACGCTCGTGGACTCGGTCGCCATGCGCGGACGGACGCCGTCGTACGCCTCGGTACCGGGTTGCTGCTCTGGGCCGGGCTGTTGCTGATCACGTACTGGTGGGACGCCGATGGCGGCATCAATGATCTTGCTCGGCCCGCGACGGGTCTGCTGTCGATCGGTCGGCTGACCGGACTGTGGTCGGCGCACCTGCTGCTCGTCCAGGTGCTGCTGATGTCCCGGCTGCCGGCGCTGGAGAATGCGTTCGGCCGGAACCGCCTGGTCGCGATCCACCGGATCGTCGGCCTCACCTCGTTCTATCTGATGGTCGCCCACATCGTGACCATCGTCGGCGGCTATGCCTCGGCCCGCTGGTCACTGGTGCTGCCGACGACCTGGCAGTTGGTCACCGAATACGGCGGCATGCTGCTGGCCACGGCCGGAACGGTCGCGTTGATCATGGTCGTGGTCACCAGCATCAAGGCTGCCCGCAGGCGGCTGCGGTACGAGTCCTGGCACCTGATCCATCTGTACGGCTACCTCGGAGCCGGCCTGGCACTGCCACACCAGCTGTGGACCGGGCAGGAATTCCTGCGATCCCGTGGCGCGACCCTGTACTGGTGGTCGCTGTGGGGCGCGGCCGGACTGGCGGTGATCATCTGGCGTTTGATCCTGCCGATCTGGCGGTCGGTTCGCTTCGACCTGCGGGTGGCAGCCGTGATCACCGAGTCCGCGGACACCGTATCAGTGCTCCTGTCCGGCCGCCGTCTGGACCGGCTACCGGTGCAGCCCGGGCAGTTCCTGATCGTCCGGTTCCTTTCCGGGGCGGGCTGGACCAGGGCGAACCCGTTCTCCATCTCGGCCGCTGCGGACGGACAATCGCTGCGGATCACCGCCAGGGCGGTCGGCGACGGCAGTGCCCGGCTGGCCGGACTGCGGCCGGGTGTCCGGGTGGCGTTCGAAGGGCCGTACGGCCGGCTCAGTCCGCGCGCCCGCACCGTCCGGCCCGTCCTGCTGGCGGGAGCCGGCATCGGCGTGACCCCACTACGTGCCCTGGCCGAGGGCCTGGAGTATGCAGCCGGGGAGGCGACATTGCTCTACCGCTACACCGGCGAACCGTTGTTCGCCGCCGAATTCGACCGCCTGGCCGGCGCGCGCGGCCTGAAGATCCTCGCTCTGCCCGGTGCCCGGAGCGGGTCGGGCGGTGTGCTCGGTCCGGTCGCCGCCGGGCACGACGAGCTGCAGGTGCTCCGGCATTGGTTGCCCGAGCTTGTCGAGAGCGACGTCTACATCTGCGGCCCGCAGCCGTGGGCCTCCGGTCTCGAGCGTCTGGTCGCGGCCGCCGGCGTACCCGCCGATCGCATTCACACCGAGGCATTCGGGTGGTGACCGGATGAAGAAGATCGCGATCTGGATCGCCTCGACCGTGACCGTCGTGGTGCTGCTGTTCGGGTATCACACCTCGACCAACAAGACGTCGGCGCTCGGCAGCACGACCGACCAGTCGCCGGGCACGACCGTCGGCCAGTCCGGGCAGTCGTCTTCGACGCCGAGCAGCGCCCCGAGCACGTCGCCACCGAAGACTGGGACCGGCGGCAGCAAGAGCTACACCGGTGACGTCGCGCAGACCGAACGCGGACCGGTCCAGGTGAAGATCACCGTGAAGCACAAGAAGATCACCGGCGTCTCGATCCTGCAGGTGCCGTCGGAGGATCCGATGGACGTCCGGATCAACGACTATGCGGTGCCGATCCTGATCAAGGAGACGATCAGCGCCCAGAGCGCCCAGATCGACATGGTCAGTGGTGCGACGGTCACCGGCGGTGGCTACCTCGAGTCGCTGCAGTCGGCCCTGGACCGGGCGGGGATATGACGGCAGCGGCCGATCCGGGGACCGTCGCGGTGCACCGACGGGTCGAGATGATCATGGGGATGCCGATCAGCCTCGCCGTCCGCAGGACCGATGGTGTACGAGCGGGACTGGACGCTGCGTGGGCCGAGGTAGTGGCCGACCTGCGCGAGATCGACCGGATCTTCAGCACCTACCGGAATGACTCGATCATCAGCCGGCTGGGTCGCGGCGAGATCGTCCTCGATCAGTGCCCGCCCGAGGTCGGCGAGGTGTTCGGCATCGGCGCGGAGGCGAATCGTCGCAGCGGCGGCTCGTTCTCGATCATGCTGCCGACCGACGACGGTCCGCGGCTGGATCCCACCGGCGTGGTCAAGGGCTGGGCGGTGGAGCGCGTCTCACAGCTCCTGACAGAGCTTGACGACGTCGACTTCTGCCTGTCGGCGGGCGGCGACATGGTCTGCCATACGGCGACGGAGCAATCGCCGCCCTGGCGGATCGGGATCGAGGATCCGCGGGACCCGACCAAGATCATCGCGGTCGTCCCGGTGTCATGCGGGGCAGTGGCGACGTCGGGCGCGAGTCGCCGCGGTGAACACATCGTCGATGCCCGGACCGGCAGACCGCCGACCGGGATCGCCTCGGTGACGGTGATCGCCGACTCGCTGACCCGCGCCGATGTCGATGCCACCGCCGCGTACGCCCTCGGTTGCGATGCCGTCGACTGGCTGGCCCGTCAGAGCGGTCTGCTGGCACTGGTGGTTGAGCCCGACGGCCACTGCATCACGGTGGACAACCGAACCGGTACCCCGAAGATCATCGGCCGGCCCTGAAGACGAGTTCCGGCGCTCGCGCCACAGCCGCACCGACTACTGCGACTCGCACCAGCTGCACCAGGTGCGGATCGCGGCAGCGGGTGCGGATCTGAATGGTGGGCATCGTTGCAGGCCGGTCCACCAACTACTGCGAGACGATGGTCGCCTTCAGCGCGTTCGCGATTGTGTCGACCAGTAGTCGCCCCGGCCCCTGGAACAAGTCCTGACTGCCTGGTCCGAGCCGCTTCCACCCGCCGCGACCGACGTTGTAGCTGTCGGTGTAGATCACCATGGCCAGGGCAGGCTCTGAGTCGTGGAGTTCCGCTTGCCGCGAGTCCCAGACGAAGCCCTGCGCAGCGCCCCGATCGACATAGGCATCATGAAGCTGTTGCGCGATCATGCGGGTGCACGGATAGTGCTCGGCAGACGTTGAAACAAGCTGGTCGCGTCGGATGCCCAGGTCCCCGAGAGCCTCATCGCGCAAATCAACTAGATTCAGCCTTGCCGGTGTCGCCAGATGGGCAAGCAACTGCCGACGAAGATCGCCCTCGTAGATGATCCGGGCAGCCGATTGATGGACGTCATGAAAGATCGTCTCGAGGAGTGCTCCGGCGGGGGTCTGGGCGACATACCGCACGGGTACGCGACGTCCGTCCGACAGGGCGTCGAACGGCGAGAACCTAGCGTCGCCGAAGCCGGGGTTCGGCTCGTCATAACCCCAGGCACCGTCGTAGACACGGTAGAGAACTGTCTGTTCGGCGATCTGCTCGACGTGCAGCACAGAACCGAGTTCGGCCGGCTTGATGACGGGACACCGAGTCGGATCAGGGCAGACCAGATCCTGCGACGGATAGTCCATCTGGCGGGTCCGCCTAGGCAGCCGGCCTGTGCCGGCTCGCGAACCGTTGCGCCGCACGCCGGACACGTGTCGGTTCCGTCGACATCAAGTCCACCGGGACCCCACCGGACAAGAGAGGTGTTCCGACGACGAGCCACGTCCACAGTGTCCATCCGTCCACTCCAGCACCCAGCAGCGCGTCGAGGATCGGTGCAAGCTCTGCGCGGGGCTTGCCTTCTGCGTTCAACTGAAACGCCGGGATGATGACCTGGTTGCCGATCTTGACGGTGAACAGTCGCCTTTCGGCCTTCTTCCTGGATACCCAAGTCCGGGTCGTCGACGGTTGGGAATGACCAAGCAGCTCGCCGAGCGTCTCATTCGTGTACACCGGGGACGCCAGGAGCCGGCGTCGGCGATCGGCCTGCTTTCTTGCCTGTTCGATGGCCGCCGGAGGGGTGAGATCAAGATCCGCCTCCGCCATCACCTCGATGAGGTTCGCTGCCGTTGTCGAGCCGCGCTCGGACTGCAGTCGACGAGCTGCCCGGAGAAGTCGCAGAGCCTCCGTGGCATCCGATGGTTCGAGACCCTCGATCTCAACACCCCATCGCGTGGGCAGGATGGTGTATCCCGCGGCCTCCATCCGGTCCTCGGGCGAGATCTGGTCGGGTCCCTTGCGATCGTGGACAGTCATCCCCGGCATCTCCTGGAATCACTGTAGCGCCTGTCATACAACGTCGGGACCGCTACACGCGTCCCAAACGAGAGACGCGCGCTACCTTGTCCGGGTGCACGTCGCCTACACCGAGATCGATCCCCGTACCGACGCCGACGAGATCGTCGCGTTCCTGACCGGGAACAGCTTTCCCTTCCACGGCCGGACCTCCTACACGCCCGCCCAGGCGCGGGAATCGGTCGCCGGCGGCCGGTTCCGCTCCGATGATCATCTCGGCTTCTGGATCGACGCCGACGGCCAGCGGGTCGGCCTGGCCGTCCTGGACGATCTGGAGGATCTCGCCGGCGGCGGCAATCCGGTCTTCGATCTGCGGCTGGACGAGCGCTTCAGGGGACAGGGGCTCGGCGTGCCGATCCTGAAGGAACTCACCGCACTGGTGTTCAACCGGTTTCCCGGGGTCGCCCGCTTCGAAGGACAGACCCGCGAGGACAACATCGCGATGCGCACGGTGATGTTGCGCGCCGGATTCATCAAGGAGGCCCACTACCGGGAGGGCTGGCCGGTGGAGGGCGGCGAGCCGAAGGCATCGGTGGCGTACGCGATCCTGCGCCGGGACTGGAGGACCGGGACGACGACGACCTTCGTCTGGGAAGACCTGGTCGTCTAGGGCCCCTATCGGGTTCAGGGACTCAGCGGGTGTTGACAGTCAGGCCGAGTGCCCGGAACTGCTCGACCGGCCGGTGGTAGCCGCGTTCGATGTGATGGACGCCGCGCAGCGTCGACGGTCCTTCGGCGACCGCCGCGGCCAGCACCGCCGAGAATCCGGCCCGGATATCGGGCATGGTGACGTCGCCACCGTGCAGCTTGCTGACACCGCGGACCACCGCCGAATGCACGGCGCCGGTGTCGTGATAGCGGCACGCCGGTCCGCCGAGACAGGTGTCATAGGTCTCGATCTCGGCGCCCATGCTCTGCAGTGCCGGCACATAGGCCAGCCGGTTCTCGTACACCGTCTCGTGCAGGACCGACATTCCGTCGGCCTGGGTGAAGAGCACCATCAGCGGCGTCTGCCAGTCGGTCGCGAAGCCCGGGTGGGTGTCGGTCTGGACGGCAGCCGGCCGCAGGCCGCCCGGTGCCGAGGCCATGATCCAGTCGTCGGTGATGTCGAATTTGGCGCCCATCCGGGCCAACGTCGTGATCGGGGTGACCAGCCGGTCCTGCGGACATCCGTGCACCCGGACCTCGCCACCGCTGACCAGGCCGGCGACCAGGTAGGAGAAGGCCTCGATCCTGTCACCGCCGAGCCGGGTGCGGGCGCCGCGCAGCTTGTCGACTCCGTCGACGACGATCCGCCGGTCCGGGCTGAAGGCGATCCCGGCGCCCATCCGCTGCAGGAAGAGCGCCAGCTCGGTGATCTCCGGCTCCGTCGCAGCATTGGAGATCACCGTACGGCCCTTGGCGAGCACGGCGGCCAGCAGTGCGGTCTCGGTGGTCATGACGCTCGGATACGGGAGGTCGATACGAGTTCCGACCAGCCACGTCGCCCGGGCCCTGATGCCGTCGGACTCGATGCTCACCTCGGCTCCGAAGCGGCGCAACGCCTCGACGTGGAAGTCCACTGGGCGGCGACCGATCGGATCGCCTCCGACTTGCGGTATGAACGCCTCGCCGGCCAGGTGCAGCAGCGGACCGAGCAGCAGGATCGGGATCCGGTTGACCCCGCTGAACGCCTTCGGGACACTCGGCTCGGCGACCGGGCCTGGGACGATCGTGATCGAGTCGTCGGTGCGCTCGACGGTCATGCCGATGTGCTCGAGCATGCCGGCGGTCAGACCGACCTCGCCGACGTCCGGCGTGTTGCTGATCGTGCTCGGGCCGTCGGCCAGCATCGCCGCCACCATGTGCTTGCTGACCGCGTTCTTGGCGCCGCGGACCGTGACGTCCCCGCGCAGCGGCCCCGACGGCTCGATCTCCCAGGTCGCGTCCATGCCTCAGCCTTCCAGGTCGATGATCTCGATGTCGGCGAAGCGCGCCTGTCGCAACGGCTCGGCGATCTTGTCGGCGTCGCCGGCGACGGCCAGCGTCAGCTGGTCGGGGTCGACCAAGGATTCGTACGCGGCAGCCGCCGATTCCGGGGTGACGTCGCGAAGCCTGGCCAGCCGCTGGTCCAGGTAGTCGTCGGGCAGTACGGCCAGCGCCTGGATCGCTGCCTGATCGGCGACTCCGTCGGCGGTGGCGTACCGCAGCGGGGAGACTCCGGCGAAGTAGGTCACGGCGTCCTTGACCTCGGCCGGGGTGAAGGGCTGGTCCTTGATCGACAGCAGGTCGCGCGCCCGGGTCAAGGCGTCACCGATGACCTCGGTCCGGAAGGATCCCGAGACCGAGAAGGTGCCGCCGGAGCGCAGCGGGTTGAAGCCCATCCGGACACCGTAGGTGTAGCCGAGCTCCTCGCGCAGCACGCCGTTGAGCCGGGACAGGAAGGCACCGCCCATGATGTAGGAGGCGACGCTGATGTCGGCCCAGCGAGGATCCGTACGATCGATGCCGAAACCGCCGAACTGCAGGTCGGCCTGGACTGCGCCCGGCCGGTGCACGATCACCGATCGGCGGGCGCCCGGCTCCGGCGGGCGATGATCAACTGCCCGCTGATGATCACCGCTCCAGACTCCGAAATGCTGCTCCACCAGGGATTGCACCGTGTCGGGGAGTTCACCTGCCAGGATCAGCTTGCTGCCACGCGGGCCGAAATGATCATGGTGGAAGCTCTGTGCGGCTTCGGCGTCGACCGCTGCGACGGTGTCCGGCTCGCCGTCGTTCATCCGGGCGTAACGGGTGCCGGCTGCGAAGACCGTACGGCGGAAGGCGATCGCGGCGGCCTGGCTGGGATTGGCACGGGCCTGGCCGATCTCGGCCAGCCGCAGCTGCACCTGCCGATCGATGTCCGGTCCGGCCAGTGCGGGGATGGTGACCGCCTCGGCGAAGAGGTCGAGTGCTGCGTCCAGCCGCCGCGAGGGCACGTCGAGGATCAGCTGTAGCCCGGCCGAGCTCACATCGAGGCCGAATCCGGCGCCGGCCGTCTCGAGCAGCTCGGCGAATTCGTCGGTGCTGTGCTTGGCGGTGCCCTCGTCCAGGGTCCGGCAGGTGATCGTGGCGACCCCTTCCAGTTCACGCGGCTCGGCGGCCAACGGCACATCGAGCACCAGACTGGCCGAGATCACGTGCTGGCCTGGCAGGTCGTAGCTGACCACCTCCAGACCGTTGTCGAGAGTGGCCCGACGGGGTGTCGGGAAGCTCCAGGGCCCGGGCTCGGCGATGTGCGGTCGCGGGCCGGGCGCGAAGGCGTTGGGCTGGCTCATCGGCCTTCCTTCCGGTAGATCAGCGACGCGCGCCGCTCGGGTGTGAACCACTCGGCGACCGCCGCGGACACCTCTTCGGGCGTGATCGCCTCGACCTCGGCGAACCGGGTGTTGATCAGCTGCGGGTCGTCGTAGAGGGTGGCGAAACCGCTCAGCTGATCGGCACGGGAGTCGATCCGGGCCAGTTCCTGCATCCAGTGCCGCTCGGTCTGGGCCTTGGCCCGTTCCACCTCGGCGCTGGTGGGCGGCTCGTCGGCCAGCCGGTCGATCTCGGACAGCAGCGCGTCCTCCAGCTCCTCCGGGGTCGTACCGGCTCGGGCCCGCGCACCGACCATGCCGAGCGAATTCCCGCCGACCAGTCCCATCGCACTCGCGTACGCTGATTCGGCGATCTCCCGGCCGCGGACCAGGCTCTTGATCAGCCGGGAGCTCTGGCCCTGTCCCAGCACTCCGAAGCCGAGATCAAGAGCGTCGAAGCCCGGCGCGCGGTCAGCCGGCAGCCGCCAGGTCAGGTAGACGGCCTCGCTGGGCACGTCCTGGGTGGTCTCGATCCGCGGCAGGCCGGTCAGCGGTGGCAGCGGGTCGGTGATCAACTTCTCCGGCCGGTCGGCGGCCGGGACGATGTCGAAATACTGTGCCGCCTTGGCGAAAGCGGTCTCGGGATCGACGTCACCGACGATCGACAGCACAGCGTTGTTGGGCATGTAGAAGCGACGGAAGAACTCCCGGGCGTCTTCGACACCGGCCGCGTTGAGGTCGTCCATCGAGCCGATCACGGTGTGCCGGTAGGGATGGCCTGTGGGGAAGACCTGGTCCAGGATCCGCTCCATCACATCGCCGTACGGGACGTTGTCGTAGCGCTGCCGCTTCTCTTCCTTGACGACCTCGCGCTGATTCTCGAAATTCTCAGCCGTCAGCGCCGCCAGCAGGCTGCCCATCCGGTCCGCCTCGAGCCAGAGCGCCAGATCCAGGCCGCCGGCCGGCAACGCCTCGAAATAGTTGGTCCGGTCGAACCAGGTGGTCGCGTTCACGGTGGCGCCGGCAGGCTGCAACAGCGCGAAATGCTCCGAGCTCTTGACGTTGGCCGAGCCCTGGAACATCAGGTGCTCGAAAAGGTGGGCGAAACCCGTCCGGCCTTCCTCCTCGTGCCGGGAGCCGACGTCGTACCAGAGATTGACCGCGACCGAGCCGGTCGCGTGATCAGGACTGGCGATCACCCGGAGCCCGTTGTCCAGGACGTGCTCGGCGACCGGATAGTCGAGGCTGGCAGAGGTCATGGGCCCCATCACAGCACACTGCCGAAACGGCAGCTCACAGCAGTCCGGCCGCACGCGCGGCTTCGGCGTACTTGGCGGCCAGCGAATCGATGGTCTCGTGCGCATTGAGTCCAGACGGGTTCGGTACGATCCACAGCTCGGCCCCCTCCAGCGGCTCGGGCTGCCGGCCCAGTTTGGCCGACCGCGCGCCGAAGGCGGTCCGGTAGGCAGTGATTCCGGCCATGGCCACGACCCTCGGGCGGTGCGTCGCGACGAATGTCCGCAGCCGTACGGCGCCGGCCCGCAACTCCTCCCTGGTCAGCTCATCGGCACGGGCGGTGGCCCGGTTGACCAGATTGGTGTTACCGATCCCACGCTCGATCAGATACGTTCGATCGGAATCGGTGAAGCCGGCTGCCGGATCGATCCCGCGATCGATGATCCCGGCCCGGCGGAGGGCGGGGTAGAACCGGTTTCCCGGATGGGCGAACGGGGTCTGGACCGCCGCCGTCCACAGACCGGGGTTGATGCCGACGAACAGCAGCTTCAGACCCGGCCCGACAAGATCGGGGATCGACTCGTCGCGATGGCTCTCCAACTCGGCTCGGGTGAATCCCACAGACGGCGAGGATAGCCGTCGACTAGCTAGCGGCGGGAGCCTTCCGGTGCAGCGATGAAGTCGCCGAGGAGGGCCGCGAAGGTTCGCGGCGCCTCCAGTTGCGGCAGGTGCCCGGTGTCGCTGATCAATTCGAACCTGGCACCGGGAATCGACGCGGCATAGGCCTTTCCGATCTCCGGGTCGATCATCCGATCATGATCTCCCCAGACCACGAGGGTCGGGACGGTGATCTTCGCAAGCCGATCAGTCAGCGTCGGGTCGGCCATCTCGGCACCGGCGTAGTCGTGGAGCGCCTGCATCCCGGCCGCCATCGCAGCGCGAACGGCCGGCGGCAGAGTCGTCGGATCGACCCGGAAGCGGTCCGGGTCGGCATAGCTGAGCTCGGCGATCTGACCGAAGTCGAGAGCGAACACGTCGGGCACCGGATGGTCGGCAACGGCCAGACCGGCGGCATCGACGACGACCAATCGGGACAGGGTGGCAGAGGTGAGGGCCGCGATCTCTGCTGCGATCCAGCCGCCTACCGAGTTGCCGACCACGACCGGGTTGTCGAGCCGCTCGTGCTCGAGCAGTGCGACGTAGAGCCGGGCGAGATCAGTGATCGTGTTCAGAGCCGGGTGTCTTTCGGTGCCGGCGAAACCGGGATGGGTGGGAATGATCACCCGCGCGTTGTGGGTCTCGGCGAAGCTGCGGGCGAAAGCGTCGAAGGATTGCGGGCCGGCTCCGCCGTGCAGGAACAGCACGGGAGGGCTCGCGTCGGCAGGGCCGTACTCGGTGATCGTGACGGGAACGGTGGTCTGGTCGAGGGGAATCGTTGCGGTGCGTGCGGTCATACCGAGGACTCTATATAAACATGTTGATATAAGCAAGCTGATTCAGACCTAGAATCATTGCCATGACGCGTTCACCATCCCGCATCGGTCTCGACATCAAGCGACTGCAGTCCCAGCATCACCGGGCGATCGACAGCGCGCTCGCGCCGCTGGGGATCTCTCTGGTGCAATGGGATGCCCTCCGTCACCTGTCTGAGAATCCCGGTGCATCCCTGCATGATCTGGCCGTCCTCACATTCCAGTCGGATCAGGCCTTCGGGACCCTGGCGCGCCGGATGATCGACCGCGGGCTGCTGGAACGCGTACCGGGTCCGGGCCGGGCGATCCGGCCGAAGATCACGGCGAAGGGCGGCGAACTCCGTCAGCGGGCGCAGGTAGTGGTCGACGAGGTGCTTGCGGACTCGCTGGGCCGGCTGTCGCCCGCCGACCTGGCCCGCTTCGACAATCTGCTCCAGCGGCTGGTCGACGACCGATGATCACCGCAATGGCTTCAGTGCGGCATCGAGCTTGACGAACTCATCCAGTTGCAGCGACAGCACGGTGGCCTGCTGCTCGTTCGGCTCGAATTCGCCATCGTCGTTGACCTGCTTCTGGGGGAAGTTGATCTCGATGTTGCCCTTGGTGAGCACCATGCCGAGTGCGGTCACCACCGGCCGCAGCGCGACCTGGGCGCGGGTGCCGCCAGAATTGCCGCCCCAGTTGACCAAGCCGACCGGCTTGCGATCCCACTCGGTGTGCAGGTAGTCCAAGGCGTTCTTGATCGGCGCCGAGTAGCTGTAGTTGTACTCCGGGAAGATCAGCAGGAAGGCGTCGGCGGCCTCGACCCGCTCGCTCCAGGCGATCGTGTGGGCGCGTGTGTACTTCTTCATCCGGGGATGATTGGGTTCGTCCATCAGCGGCAATCGCACTTCGGCGAGATCGGCATAGTCGACGGTGAAGCGGCCGTCGGCCTCAGCCGCCGTCCGGACCCACTCGCCGATGGGCAGGCCGACGCGCCCCTCTCGGACGCTGCCGTTGATGATCAGAAGTTTGGGCACCGTACCGCCTTCACGAGCAGAAATTCTCACATGTGGTGGGGGAGCGTAACAGTGCCGGCAGAGGCCGCAGGCAGCAGGTACTTGTCTTCCGGCAAGCAACGCGAAGATGATCATGATGAGCACCTCTCCACCCTTCGACTCTGTGAGGTATCAGTGCCTGACCTACCGAAGCGAGAACTCGGCCGTACCGGTCTCCAGGTGACGACCCTCGGCTACGGCGCGATGGAGTTGCGCGGTATGCCGCGCGGACGCGACATCTCCGAGGACCAGTCCGAGCGCATCCTGAACGCCGTCCTGGACTCCGGCATCAACTACATCGATACGTCGGTCGACTACGGGCTGAGCGAGGAGCGGATCGGTCGCTCCATCGCCGGCCGGCGCTCTGAGTACTACCTCGCCTCCAAGTGCGCGTGCTGGGCGTTGCCGGGCGAACCTCCGCCGGCACCGAACGGGCGCAATCCGCATGTCTTCACCGCAGAGAACGTCCGGGCCGGAGTCGAGCAGAGCCTGCGCCGGATCAGAACGGACTACCTCGACGTCGTCCAGTTCCACGCCAGCCCGTCCCGGCAACAGCTGGAGGAGCACGGCGCGCTCGAGGAACTGCAGAAGCTCAAGGACGAGGGCAAGGTGCGCTTCCTCGGCGTGTCGGGCACCCTGCCCAACCTTCCCGAACAGATCGAGCTCGGCGTGTTCGACGTCTTCCAGATTCCCTATTCGGCGCTGGAGCGCGACCACGAGGATGTGATCACCGAGGCGTCCGAGGCCGGCGCCGGCACCGTGATCCGCGGAGGGGCTGCCAAGGGCGATCCGGGCAAGGGAGAGGGCGTGTACTGGGACCGCTGGCTGAGCGCGGGGATCGACGATCTGCTCGATGGCGAATCCCGCCAGGAGTTCATTCTGCGCTTCACCTTCTCCCATGCCGATCTTGACACCACGATCGTCGGCACAGCCGATCCGGATCACCTGCGGGACAACATCAATGCCCTGCTGAAGGGGCCCCTCGACCCGGCGTTGTATCTCGAGGCGAAGAGTCGGTTAGCCGGTGCCGGCTTCACCCCGCAACCTGCCTGAAAGCTGTCCGCCTCGACGGCCATTGCGTCCGCGGCGCTGCCGATCCGGTTGGGGCTGACTGAAGCCGCTGGCGGATCAGTCCACCGGCGTGGAGACCACGTCCACCCGGTCGGTATAGAAGGCCACGTACTCGTCGATCTCCGCGAGCGCGTCATGCGGTTGCTCGTAGGTCCAGACCGCGTTCTCCAGCAGGCCGTCGGCCGTACGGATGCTGAAGTAGGAGGCGTCACCCTTGTACGGGCAGTAGGTCTTGTGGTCGGTCCGCTCCAGAGCGGTCATGTCCACATCGGCCCGAGGGAAGTAATGGACGACCGGATAGCTCGCCTCCGCCAACGCCAGCGTCGACGTCGACTCCGCGATGGTCCGGCCGGCGACGATTGCCGTGACATGATCCGGGGACGGCGTGACAGTGATCGGGTGATCCGGACCGGGGACTTTGATCGGCTTCTGGCTCATGAGGGTCGCAACAGGGCATCGCGATCGCGAATTCCCGTTCCGCGGAACACTCGTCACCCGGTTCGACCGCCCCAGGCCCGCCAGACGGTAGCGTCGCCTCGTGGATCTGCGACAGCACCTTCGTGACGGACGGGGCGAATTCCTCCTGTTCGCGATCACTCCACCGCGGGCTTCGACGAAACCCGAGCGCCTGGAGACGATCGCCGAATCGACGCTGCGCCGGTTGGAGTCCCTCGATCCCGACGGCGTGATCTTGTACGACATCGCCGAGGAGAACGACCGCAACCCGGATGCGCGGCCGTTCCCATTCCTGCCGACGGTCGATCCGGCCCACTACCTGGCCGACTACCTGTCCGGCCCGCTGGGCGGCTGGCAGAAGCCGACGATCGTCTACCGGTCCGTCGGGAAGTACCCGGAGCCGAGTTTCGAAGCCTGGCTCGCCGAGCAGCCGACCGACCGGGTGCTGTCGGTGCTCGTCGGCTCCTCCTCGAGCGTCAATCCGGGGCTGACCTCACTGAAACGCGCCTACGCCCTGCGCGAGGCCGTACAACCGGACCTGACGATCGGGGCCGTCGTGATTCCGGAGCGACACGCTGCCCGGGGCGACGAGCATCTGCGGATGCTCGACAAGCAGGCGGCCGGTTGCTCGTTCTTCGTCAGTCAGGTCCTGTACGACGTGAACGCGGCCAAGAATCTCGTCTGTGACTACCGCGACGAGTGCGACGCTCGAGGCATCAGCCCACGGCCGATCGCGTTCACCCTGTCGGTCTGCGGCTCGGTCAAGACGTTGGAATTCCTGACCTGGTTGGGAGTTCAGGTGCCGCGCTGGATCCAGCGCGATCTCACTCGGAGCGACGACACGTTGGCGGCGTCGTACGACCAGGTGCGCGCGATGGCGCTCGACATGCTGGCCTATTGTCGGCGGCTCGACGTCCCGGTCGGCTTCAACGTCGAGAGCGTCTCGACCCGGAAGGTCGAGATCGAGGCCGCGGTACGGCTGGCCGGAGAGGTCCGGGCTTCGCTGCGCCGCTGATCAGCGGTCGACGCGTTCGCCGGGAGCGGCGGCCGTACGCGCCGCCACCAGGCGGGTCAGGTTGCGGGCCGCCATCGCGATCGTGAGCGGGCCGACGCGCGGTACGAAGACGCTGGCCCGGTCCAGTACGGACTCCTCGTAGTTGCTGTATTCGGCAACGTCGACGCAGATGGCGCCCGCGCGGATCTCGTCGCCGCGGATCCGCTCGAAGGTGGGGGTCGGGACTGCCGAGATCACCACGTCGGCGGCGGCGAGCGCCGTCGCCCGGTTGATGCCAGAATCGCGGACGTCATGCTTGTGCCGGCCGATCGCCGGCTCGAAGGTGACCGCACCGGTGATGTCCAGCGAATGCACTCGTGCACCGTCGTTGGCGAGCATCGCGGCCAGCGGGCGGCCGACGAGCTCGCTGCGGTTGATCACGCAGGCGGTCACACCCTCCAGCGGTGCGTCGCCGCGGCGGCCTCGCATTCCTGCGTGCTGCAGCAACTTCAGGATCGCCAGCGGAGTGCACGGCAGGATCGCGCGGACGGTGCCCTCCGGGTCCAGGAACCGCTGGTTCTCGTACAACAACCGGCTCCAGAAGGAGTGCAGCCCTTCGACGTCCTTGCGCGGATCGACGAGTTCCCGCAGCCACCGGTCGCCACCCGGATCGGTGAGCGGGTAATAGAGGAAGATGCCGTCCACTGTCGGGTCGATGTTGGCGCCGGCGATCGTGGCCTCGACCTCGTGCGGCTTGACGTGCCGGACATCGAGTTCGATGCCGACCTCCTCGCAGCCCCGCCGGGCGTAGCGGGCGTAGGTCGCCGCCGGCCCCTTGCGCTGTCCGAGCAGCCCGACGATCCGCAGTCTGCGCTCCGGGGTCGTCAGCCGGGCGACAGTGTCGCGTGTCGCTCTGCGGTATTCGGCCGCGATCGGGGACGGGTCGAGCACTCGGGCGGTCACGCCGGAATCTCCAATCGCGAGGTCACCGAGGTCCGGCGGTCCTGCAACCCGGCGGCCGAGTCGGAGTCGAGGCGCAGCAGGCCGGCGATGTTGATGTCCGCGGTCCGCAGAGCGGCCCGGGCCGAGCCCAGGACGAGGTCGCGTCCCGCCTGGACGTCGCTGACGACCGTCTTCTTCACCAGTGGTTCCACCTCGTGGGACAGTCCCACGGCCTCGGCGAAGGTCTCCACCAACTCCAGCGGACGTCTGGTCGCCGCAACGGTCGCCTCCTCGATCGTTCGCTTTCGTTCGGCGCGCTGGACGTCGTCGGTCCGGGGCAGGCGATAGGCGGCCATCAGCGCCGAGAAATCCTCGACATCGCCGTCGGCGGCCGGAACGATCCGCTCCCGAAGAGCTTGGAGTCTGCTGCCGAAGTCATCAAGGGACGGGTCTGCCGTGACGTTGATCGCCATCTGGATCAGTCCGACCCCGAGCGCCCCGGCAATCGCGGCGACGGATCCGCCTCCGGGCGTCGGATCCGAGGAAGCCGTCCGGCGCAACAGGTCGTCGAGGTGGGTCGACCACAAACTGGTGTTCACATCGGGTCAGGCTATCGATCTTCGATTGTCATCCGAAGTCCGCCGAGCTGTACACAACCGGTGGCTAGCGTCAGTGCCGCGTCAATCCGTCGACCCGAGAGGCACCATGAGCACGTACGACGACGCCGACACGAGCGCCAACGAGACGTCGGCAGCACCGACCGGCCACGATCTCCGGAAGGGCCACGATCTCCGGAAGGGACACGATCGCGGGAAGGGTCATGATCGCCGCGGATTCCTGCGCGGCGCGGCCTTGGCCGCCGCCGGGACGGCTGCGGTCGTCGGTGAGACGGCGGTCGGCGGAGTGCCCGCGTTCGCCGACGTGTCCGGCAGGAGCGCCTCGTCCGCCGGTGGCGGCAAGATCGGAAAGTGGACGCCGGACCCGGTCGCTCAGCAGTTCACCCTGGCGGTGATGCCGGACACCCAGTTCCTGTACTGGGGCAGCCAGGACAGTGTCAATCGGCAGCCGCAGGAGGAGTCCTTCCGCTACATCATCGACAACAGCGGAGACCCCGACAACAACATCGTCTTCATGGCACACCTGGGCGACCTGACCGAGGACGCCGATGCGTCGTCGTTCGCCGAGATCGACAAGGCGTTCGCGATCCTGGACTCGCACGGGGTCGCGTACAGCGTGCTCGCCGGCAACCACGACGTGACCGGTGACGACACCCGCGGCGACACCCCCTATTTGCAGACCATGGGCCCGCAGCGTTTCCAGCACAGCAGGACATTCGTCGGCGCCGACTCCAGCGGTTACAACACCGCGCACGTCTTCCAGGCGGCCGGCCGCTCATGGCTGCTGCTGGCGCTGGACTGGCGGACCACTGATGCCGGTTACGCCTGGGCGAACAAGATCATCAAGTCCTACCCGAAGCTGCCGGTGATCGTCACCTCCCACGACATCGTCGCATCGCCGTACGACGACAACGTCTACCCGTACGAGTCCGGCGATCCGGAGGACAACGCGATCTTCCAGGACAACGGCCAGGCGATGTGGGACAAGTTGATCAACGACAATGATCAGGTGTTCCTGACTCTCAGCGGCCACTACTGGCCGCCGGGCCGGACGACGAAGAAGAACGCCGCCGGCAACGACGTGCACCTGCACATCACGAACTACCAGAACCGCTACTTCGGTGGCGGTGCGATGCTGAGGCTCTACCACTTCGATCTTGATCGCACCATGATCGACGTCGAGACCATCAACCCGTGGATCCTCGCCCAGGAACCGGGATCGCGCAACGAGCTGGCCGGGGAGCTGTCCCGGGTCACCGGGCCGGTGGACGACTTCTCGGTCGCGATCGACTTCGAGCAGCGCTTCTCCAGCTTCATCCCCGTGCCGGCTCGGCCTGCACGGCCGGCCGGCAAGGAGCTGGTGCCGGGCACGCTGGCGTACTGGCGCTTCGACGGGCAGGGGGCATCCGGTACGTCACTCTCGGCAGGACAGACGATCAAGGACCTGTCGGGCAAGCGCAACGACCTGACGGTGGTGACCGTTCCGGGCACCGCGAGCGATGCGTTGACCTGGTCCGACGACCATCACCCGGACCAGCCCGGACATGCCAGCCTGAAATTCGTCGGGGGCAGGAACCCGGTGCACGGCAGCTATCTGACGACCGCCGACAAGGCCCCGCTCAACGCAGCGACCTTCAAGGCCGGGTACACGTTCGAGACCTTCGTGATGATCCCGTTGGCTGGGACGCCGGCAATAACGGCTGGGCGTCGATCCTCACCCGGCGGGGTTCTGCGTCGGCCGCCGGTAAGCACGGCGAGAACACCGATCCGGACGAGCCGGTGGTCCAGTTCGCGATCTCCAACAACGGCCGCGAACCGCAGTGGAACCACTATTCGCTCAACAACACCTATCCGACGACCAACTGGGGCCACGGCCTGGTGGAGATCAGGTGGTGGCATCTGGCGGTGGTCAACGACGGACGGCACACCCGGCTGTACGTCGACGGGGCTCCGGTCGTCGACAACCCCAGTCGACTGTCGGTCGGCCTGACAACACTCGGACTACCGTGGCTGCTGGGCGGCCACGAGTACGCCGGTTCCATCGACATCGTCTTCCTCGGCAGCGTCGGCGACACCCGGATCGTCAACCGGCCGCTGTCGGCGCGGGAGTTCCTGACCGCCAGGTAGTCGAGGTGAGCAGGTAGCCCAGGTGAGACCGTCAGGTCCGGATCCCTGACCAGGAATCGACTGCGCACTGCGAATCGCTGTTGTTTCCGGCAGCGACCACAGTGCCGTCGGCACGCAGACCGAGGGTGTGTGTGGAGCCGGCCGCCACCGCAACGATGTTGCGCCACCCCGCGACGTCGCACTGTCCGTAATTGTTGTCGCCGGCGGCGAGAACGTGCCCGGATGCCGTGACGGCGACGCTGTGATAGCTCCCAGCGGTCACTGCCACCACCCTTGTCCAGTCCTCGACATCGCAAGCACCGATTCGATGATCACCTGCGCTGCATACGCGACCATCGACGCCGAGCCCGAGGGTGTGCAGATATCCGGCTGCCACCGCGCTGATGTTGCGCCACTCCTCGACGGCGCACTGTCGGCGCAGGTTGTTGCCGACCGCGACGGCCGAGCCGTCGGCCCGGACACCGACGGAATGCCAGTCGCCGCAGGCGATTGCAACGATCTCGCGCCAGGGCTGAACGGCGCACTGTCCTTCCGAGCCGCGGCCGGCGGCGAGGACCGTGCCATCGGTGCGCAACCCGAGGGTGCGCCGCCACCCGGCGGCGATGGCGGCGATGTCCTGCCAGGCGCCGATGTCGCACTGCCCGTCGCCGTTCCAGCCTGCCGCCAGGACGGTGCCGTCGGCCCGGAGTCCCACCGTATGTGATCGTCCGGTGTTGGAGGCGGTGTGGACGTTGCCTGCCGCAACGGCGACGACGCCTTCCCATTCCTCGACACGGCATTCGCCGGCGGCACCGTTGCCGACGGCGACCACGGTGCCGTCCGTCCGACACCCGACCGAGTGTCGCCTGCCGGCTGCCAACAATGGAGATCCTCCCGATCAGACGCGGGCGGTGTCCTTGCGGAATCTCCAGACCGCGCCGGCAACGAAGATCGCCAGCCAGACGACGGCGTTGACGATCCAGACCCAGCTGAACGGCGTGCCCTGCAGGGCGGCCCGGCCGAGATAGTTGATCCCGTACATCGGGGTGAACTGGGCGAAGTGATCAAAGCCGCTGCCACGGGTGATCGGGATGAACAGGCCGCCGGCGAAGGCGAACATCACCAGCACGAAGGAGAGCAGCTGCATGACGTTCTCGGTCGGCAGCAGGTAGCCCATGAACAGGCCGAACGCGGCGAAGATCAGCGAGCCGATCCAGACCGTCAGCCCGGAGATGATCCAGGCCGAGACCGGCATGCTGGCTTTGCCGGTGACCAGCGCGACGATGTAGACGGCAAGCACTGAGGCGAGGCCGAGCGTCATCGCAGTGATCGCCTTGAGCAGCACGTAGGCGACAGGGGAGAGCGGAGTGAGCCGCAGTTGCCGCGACCAGCCCTGGGCGCGCTCGATCGAGACCATCCCGCCGCCGGCAGTGGTGGCCAGAGCGGAGCCGTACAGGGCCATGCTGATCGCTATGTAGGCAGAGACATTGCCGGTGCCGTACCGCTCGTCACCGTAGTTCTGCAGCAGCCCGAAGATGATGTAGAACGCGACCGGGAGCAAGATCGAGAACAGCGCGGTGCGCTTGTTGCGCAGCAGCCGGCGGACCTCGAGCTTGAGCAGCGTTGGGTTGAATCCTCCGGCGGCCGGTCCGCGACGATCAAGGTTCGGTACGGCCGGTGCGCTCATCGTGCTTCTCCTTGCTGGTGGTCGTTGTGCTGACCGGTCGGTACGGCGTCGTCGGAGGTCAGTGCGATGAACGCGTCCTCCAGCCCGCGGGCAGCGATTTCAAGATCATGGGCACCCGTCTGGGTGAGCAGATGGCGTGCGACCTTGTCGGTGTCGGAGGAGGTGACGATCAGCCGTTCACCCTGCACCTCCACGCTGTCGGCGGCCGGAATGCTGCGGAGCAGCTCGTCCGTCAGGTCGGGGACCGTGGCCGAGACCGTACGACCTGACGCCATCGCCTTGATCTGGGCGGACGTACCGTCCGCAACGATCCGGCCCCTGCTGACCAGCACGACCCGGTCGGCATATCGCTCGGCCTCCTCGAGGTAGTGGGTCGCGAAGATCACCGTGCGGCCCTTGCCGACATCGTCGCGGATCGCCTGCCAGAACGCCCGGCGCCCTTCGACGTCCATCCCGGCGGTCGGCTCGTCGAGCAGCAGCAGTTCAGGATCGGAGAGCAGCGCCATGGCGAAACGCACCCGCTGCTGCTCACCGCCGGAGCACTTGCCGACCAGATTGTTGGCGATGCCGGTGATGCCGGCGCGCTGCATGACCGAGTCGATCGACTCGGAGACGGCGAAGACGCTGGCGGTGTAACGCAGGATCTCGGCGACGGTGAAGTCTTTCAGCAGGCCACCGGTCTGCATCACGGCCGATACCAACCCGCGGGAGATCGCCTGGTGCGGATTCATCCCGTACACCTGGACCTCACCCTGGTCCGGTTGGCTCAGCCCGAGAATCATGTCGATCGTGGTCGTTTTGCCCGCGCCGTTGGGCCCCAGGAAAGCGAGCACCTCGCCGGAGCGGACGGTCAGGTCGATTCCCTGTACGGCATGGACCGAACCGAACGACTTGTGTACGGCGTCGAGCCGCACTGCCGGCGGGATCCCGGCCTGGGCCCGGTGCGCATCCGCACCGACCGGCTGCACAAATGACATGCCCGAAACCTTTCCGTTGCGGGCGGCTGACCGCCAGTCACCCGGGTCATCCAAATCGTGTGACAGATGTCAGGTGCTCGACCATCGGTATTGACCCCCAGCAGGCCCCGACCTCACTCAGCGTCGTCACAGAAGCCGGCACCACATCAGCATCCGGGTTCGGTGACCAGAACGAAATTCGGTGCCGTCATGGTCGGGGGCATGAACCGCCAGATCGCTAGCATCGGGCGATGCCGAGTTCGGAGAGCAGGTCGCGCTTGGGGGTTACTGCGCTCGCGACCGTGTTGATCTTGGTCCTGGGTGCGTGTTCGCACGCCAGCCCGACAGGTGATCACAAGCCGGCGCCGGGGTCGGATACCGGACTCAAATCCGCATTGGCCCGGATCTCCGACACTGCCGCGAACCGGAACGGCGTCTACTACGACGACACTGCCGGGCTGACCAAACTCACCGGAGACAGCCCCGCCGAGGGATTCGGACCGCTCCTGGGATTCGGCGCTTCCTCGCTCAGTTCGATGGGAAAGCCGCTCCGCGATGACACCGGCATCGATGTGGCGGGGGAGTCGTACGCGATCTCGGCCGGCCAGCCGCCGAGGGCTCTCACCGTCGTTGCCGGCGGTCAGGACGGTAGGCAGGTGACCAGCCGGTTGACCAAGCTGGGTTGGAAATCTGCTGCCGGTGCGCTGACTGCGCCGTCGGTGACGGCAACCTACGGAATCCAACTCGCCAAGGTCCGCCCCGACGGTTCCGACGTGATCATCGGTGGCACCGGCGCCGACCTGGATCGGGCCGGTGATCCGGACGGGGCGACGCTGGCCGACGATGCTCTCACCAGCGCGTTGGCCGGATGTCTCGGCGACGTGGTGACCGCCTACTTCGTCTCCGGCTCCACGGTGACGTCGTCCGGGATGACCGAGCTTGCGGCCGGAATCGCCCGGCCTGCCAGCGCGAGTGCGACGCCGAGAGCTGTCGTGTGCACGGCCTGGTCATCCCCGGGGACCGCGAGCAGGTATGCGGCCGCGGCACGTACCGACCTGAAGAGCGGGACGTCGGACGCCTCGAACAGGCCGTACTCCAGCCTCCTGAAGAATTCCGGCGTGACCTCGGTCGGCGGCCGACAGAACGTCGTTCGCTGGCAGGCGGACACGCCGGGCAACGCCTCCATGATCTTCACCATGGTCGTGCAGCGGGACCTTCCTGGTCTGGAATGATCGGCACCGAGCGATCGGGAAGTCACAGCCTCCGCGGCGCTCGTATCGGTGCGACCCGGCGGACTGGTGGATAGCTGCTGATGAGCTCGCCGACCGTACGCACGGCAAGGCCCTGCGCGGCGAACCGATCGAGTACGCCGGCCAGCACTGCCGCCTTGTCGAAATTCGGCAGACGTTCACCGGCACGCAGCGTGTGTGGATCGCCGCGGTTGTCGTGCAGGAGCAGGACGCCGCCGCTGAACACCCCGGCCAGGGCACGGTCCACGATCGCGCCGATCTCATCGTCGATCCAGTCCTTGGCGTCGGACGACCAGACGACCGTCGGGAGACCGAGGACCGCTCGGATGGCGGCAACCTGGGGCGCGGTGTGGGCGCCGTACGGCGGCCGGAACCAGGTGATCTCCCGTCCGATGACGTCCTCGACCTCGGTGCGGGCACGCCGCATCCGTCGTACGGCCTCCGGCACACTCATGGTCAGGAGCGAGTCGTGGGTGTCTCCGTGCAGCTGGATCTCGTGACCGTCGGCCACGATGCGCCGGGCGACGTCGGGGAACTGTCTGACATGGCGGGACAGCACGTAGAACGACGCATGAAGTCCGCGTTCGGCCAGCAGATCGAGGATCCGCGGCGTGTGTTCCGGATGTGGGCCGTCGTCGTAGCTGAGGCCGATCACCGGGTCAGCGGTGTCGACGCAGTAGATCGCGGCGAGACGGCTGAGGCGGCGCGGAAGAATCCGCGGCCAAGTGTCGGCTGCGGTGAACGTGCCGCCAGTCGGTGGTGCCTGCGGATGCGAAAGCTGGCCGAGCGGCACTACCGGTCCGGATTCAGTCTTGGTCATCTTGTCCTCAGGCGCAGCCGTCACATTGATCAATTCTGGATGCTATCGAGCCCCTGAATGGGCGGACCGCTTGGATCCCGGCCGTCGAGATCACCACCATGACCCGTGGCGGCGGCATCATCGTCGGATCCGATTGTCGGATCCGATGTTGCCGATCGAACGGAGTTCCGATGGCAGTCGCGCTGCCACCAGAGGCGGTTGGGCTGGGACTGGCCGAGTTGATCGTTGTTGCGGCTGTCGCCCTGGTCGTTGTGGTGCCCGGCGCTGTCCTCGTCCTTGTGCTCACCAGAGCTGGCCGACGTGCTCGACAGAGCACCCCGATGAGACGATGCCGTCGCCCGTGATCGGGCGTCGGGGACCTCGGGTCCTGGCTGCTTTGCCGGCGATCGCGGTTGTGACCTTCCCTATCTACCGGTGGTCCGGACCACGCGTGCTCGACTCGATCGTTGTGGGTGCGACGGTCCCGCTGATCAGAGAGGCGCCGTGAGCGAGACGGAGTTCAGTTCAGCGGGCGTTGTTCCATGTGGTCAGGATCGGCTCAATCTGGGTGAGAAGGGCCCTCGCGGTTCCGTAGCTGCTGGGGAAGAACCACTTGAGCCGGGTGAGGTGGTCGTTCTTGACAGCGGGGAGGCGCTGGAACAGTTTCTGTCCGGTCAGGGACTTGTCCCAGCTCGTGTTGACCGACCGGCCCAGGCCGATGGCAGAGGCTGGCCGCAGCTGTCCGAGTTGCTCGTTGGATAGCTGGGCGAAGGCGGTTTCTTGTGCCGCGGCGGCGTCGGTGAAGCGGAATCCTGCGCCCGCGAGGACCTTGCAGTGCGAGGCGCTGGTCGAGTAGCGGTACCAGCCATCGTCTCCGGCGTTGATGATCTCCCAGCGCAGGGTTTGGAGCAGGTCGGCGTAGGTGGTGCGGATCCGCTCTTGCACGGCGAGGAACTTCTGACGCAGCGGCTCGAGTGCCTCGATCTTGTTGACGGCATCGGCATAGCCGTGCGCCTGGTCAGTCCAATTGCCGACCGATGGTGCCTGCTCGAAGACGGCGGTCGGGGCAATCTCGCGCAGCTTGGTGTAGGGGAGCAGAGCCGGTGAGCCACTCGCCCAATCCGAGCCGACGATCAGGTCGGGGTGCAGCGCGGCGATCGCCTCGAGATCGACCTTGCCGGAGGAGTCGGCAACCAGCGGCATCGCGGCGAGCCTGGCCTTGTAGTCGGGCAGGAACTCCACGCCTCCCGTGGTGCCGCCGACCGGCGTCACTCCGAGGTCGAGCAGGTTAGCCGTTCCGATGAAACTGACTGCGACGACTCGTTTGGGATCGGACGGGACGTCTACCTTCCCGTGGATGGTGTTCACCTGACGGGTGCCTGCGCCGCTGGGGGCAGTGCTGGACTCGCTGTCGGATGAGCCGCAGGCCGCCAGCCCGAGTAGGGCGGCCGAACCGAGACCGCCCGCAAGGAACCCTCGCCTCGTTAACTCATCCGCGATGCCGGCGAACTCGGTGTCCACCTCGAGAATCGTTGGGTTGACGAGCGATGTCATAGAGCGCCTCCGTACGAGTTGGCCAACATTAAGTTAGGCAAGCCTAACCAATGTGTCGGGCTAGAGCTGCAGAGGGCCTGCGTTCCTACACCTGCGGTCTGTTATCAATCGGCATTCGCAGCCGCAGTCGCTCCGGGCGAGGTTATCGGCGGGGTATCTGACTCGTCGTGTTCGGTTGCGGGTGGATGGCTCGCTCCGTGCTGCGTATCTCGGGGACGTTCGCGAGTTGACTTGAAGCGCTTGAGGTTTTTCATGATGGCGGGGTGACCGATACAGGTAGGGCTTCAGTGAGTATTCAGGAGGTTGCGCGGCGCACTGGATTCAGCGAGCCGACGCTGCGCTACTACGAGCGGGTCGGTCTGATTCCTCGAGTGCCGCGGGATCCATCGAGCCGTCACCGCCGGTATCCGATGGAGTTGGTGGAGCGTCTTGAGGCGTTGGCATGCTTGCGTGCCAGCGGTCTGGGCATCGACGACATGAGGGCCTATCTCCTGGGGGTTGAGCACGGGGACGCGGAGCGGCTCGTCGCGCTCTTCGGCGAGCAGGTGGTGCGCTTGGATCAGGAGATGGCCGCGCTCCAAAGACGGCGGCGGTACGTGCTGTCGAAGGTCGGTCTGTGGCAGGCGCGGGTCAGTGACGACCCTGCCGCGGAGGCGGCCGCCACCCGGGAGACAGTCCAGGCTGCTGAGGAATTGTGGGGTGAGTTCTGATGCACCGAATCTTGGTTACCGGTGGGACAGGGTTCGTGGGCGGGTATGCGGTGCTCCGACTGCTCGACGACGGCTATGAGGTGCGAACGACCGTGCGCAACTTGAGTCGTGCCGACGAGCTGCGCCACCTTCTTGCCGGGCATGGTGCAGCGATTGGCCGGCTGGAAATCGTGTCAGCAGATCTGACCAAGGACGACGGCTGGCCGGCAGCGGCAGCTGGCTGCCAAGCAGTCCTCCATGTCGCATCGCCGTTCCCGTCAGTCGCGCCGGACGATCCCGAACAACTCGTCCGGCCGGCGCGGGACGGAGCGATCCGCGTGCTGGCCGCTGCCCGGGATGCCGGCGTGGATCGGGTCGTTCTCACGTCATCGTTCGCCGCGGTCGGCTACAGCCCGACGACCAACGGGGGGATCTATACCGAGCAAGACTGGACCGACCCGAAGGGCCAGCCTGCCTATATTGCGTCGAAAGCGATCGCCGAGCGAGCGGCATGGGACTTCGTCGCCGCCAACGGAGGCCCGGACCTGGCGGTGATCAACCCGACCGGGATCTTCGGCCCGGCACTGGGCCCGGACTACTCGGGATCGCTCGGCCTGATCAAACAGCTCTTGGACGGCGCTCTGCCCGGCACGCCCAACCTTGCGTTTGGAGTAGTCGATGTCCGCGACGTCGTCGATGCTCACCTACGGGCCATGACCAATCCGCGGGCGGCCGGTGAGCGGTTCATCGTGGTCGGCGGTTCACCGGTCACGATGCACGAGATCGCCATGATGCTCCGGTCGGGCCTAGGACCGGAAGCCCGCAAGGTTCCGACCCGGCAGCTGCCGTCCTGGCTGGTCCGCGGGTTGGCACGATTTCGGCCGCAGCTGCGGCCGATGGTCCCTGAACTCGGGAAACGGAAGCAGATCAGTAACGCCAAAGCTCGGGCCGTGCTGGGCTGGACGCCACGCTCAGTCCAGGAGACGATCATCGAGACGGGTCGAAGCCTGCTCCAATTGTCCTGAGGCTTACCATCCATCCGCCCGGTGATGATTCGCCGCTGTGAGCGGCCGATTCGCGTGCAACTGGCCGTCCAAATGAACCCGTTACGGCAGACGCCTGGCGCGAAGATGGCGGAATGAGTTCTACCGAGGTCTTGCCGTCGGCGCGGGTGCTGGACGCCGAGGACTTTGATCTGATTCGAGCCGCTGAGCAGGTGATCGACGGCGCCACCGACTCCGGACCGGGAGAGCCGGGCGTGCATACCGTCGGGTGCGCGATCCGCAGTTCAGATGGCAGCATCCAGACGGCTGTGAATCTCTATCACTTCACCGGCGGGCCGTGTGCTGAGATCGTTGCTCTGGCCAGCGCCCGCGCCGAAGGTATCCGCTCGCTGGCACGAATCGTCGCTGTGCGCAGGTTCGGTCGTGGAGTGATTGGTCCTTGCGGTCGGTGCCGTCAGGTTCTGGCCGACTATCACCCGGGCATCCGAGTGGTTGTGCCCGCCAAGGATCAGCTGATCAGTGTGGTCGTGGAGGACCTGCTGCCATTGGCATTCTCCCGCGAGGAATGACCACAGCAACAACTGACGGCCAAGGCCAGATCATGTGCCCGGTCACCGATCCCCTGTGACACACGTCGGCCGTCAACGTGCCGGATACGCACGGGCGGCGTACGGCCGTGTCCGCGGTGGAACGGCTGTCGGCACGGCCTGCCGGCGGTTGCGTGTCGGGGTGTCTGCCGGTCTACTGGGCACAGGCGGACAATGGCAGCCGTGATGGCTGCCTCCGGTGTGCTTGCTGTGTTGTCGGCGCTGCGTGCCGCGGGTGTGACTGCATGGGGCGACGGCGGTTGGGGTATTGATGCGCTGCTCGGCACAACGACCCGGGAACACTCCGACCTTGATCTGGTTGTGCTGATGCCGGAACTGAGCTCGGTGCGAGCCACCTTGTCCGATATCGGGTTCGGAATTGTCTTGCGGGACTGGCTGCCAGCAGCATTAGCTGTGGCTGACCAGGCAAGCAACGAGGTTGATCTGCACCCGATAAGCCCGGACGGCATAGGTGGCGGCCATCAGGAACTCCCCGACGGTGGCCGCTTCTACTATCCTCGGCCCGTGGTCGGGGAGATTGATGGGGTCGTAGTGGATTGCGTTGACGCGACCACCCAGGTCCTGGCTCACCAGGGATACACACCCACTGAGAAGGACCTCGCCGATCTGCTCCTATTGCGGTCACTAACGGATTGATCGCAGCCACTGCTGTGCCCGGTGCAGGATCCGCTCGCGGTGACGATGCGTGATCGTGATCTTGGTGTCTGCTGGGGAACGATCACCGGGCAGGGAACGGCTATCGGGCAGGGAACTTCGGCTCGGCGCCCCGAGATTGGTCGGATGGCAGCGGTTCTTTGGCCGGAGGCCTGCTCCGGCGTGACCGGTGGGCCGTTACGGTGATGCCGTGGCTCCTCCGTTTGCTGAGGTCGCGGCGACGCATCAGCGGTTCCTGCGCCTCATTCCTAGCCTGTCCGACTCCGAGATTGCCGCCGCGTCGCGGCTGCCAGGGTGGACTCGTGGTCATGTGCTGGCGCATCTGACTGATGCAGCCCGTGCTCGAGCGCGGCTGATCGAGCATGAGCTGCGGGGTGAGCACGTGGAGATGTGGGCCCCGGGTGAACGTAATCGGATCATCGAGGAGACCGCTGGCCGGACTGCCAGCCAGCACGAGCAGGCGTTCGCGGAATCGGCGATGAACCTGGAGCGGGTGTGGTCAACCGTTCAGGACTGGGACGCTTACGAGACGACGGTGTTCACCCGGTGGCGTGAACTCCTGGTCCATCTTGTCGATCTTGATGTCGGTGTGGAGCGCACGGAGTGGGAGGACTCGTTCGTGATCCACGTGCGCGATCTGTTCAGCCGGCGGCTGCCGGACGGTTCCGCGATCCTGGCCGGCGACCTGAGCCGTCGATGGGGCACTGGGACGGTGGTCGCCGCTGGTGGTGGGCGTGATCTTGCTGCCTGGTTGCTCGGTCGCGAGTCACCTGTGGTTGGCCCCGAACTTGGTGGATGGCCGACGTACTAGAAGGGCATGGTTCTGGTTGACGCTACTGCCCGTAGCGGATTCCGCTGGCGGTGACGATGCTTGATCGCGATCTTGATGCTCGCCAGGGAACCTTTTGCGGCGATCTCGGCGGCTGCGATCACCGGAGGATGAGGATGGTTAGGCCGCGCTCGATGATAGGGCCGTCAGCTTTGTGGCGATCTCGGTCGGGAGGGTGAGGCTCTCGCTTTCGAGGTTGGCTACCAGTTGTTCGTTGGTGCGTGCTCCGATGATGGGCGCTGTCACGCCTGGCCGGTCACGGACCCAGGAGAGAGCGACGTTTGCTGGGCTGGTCCCGAGTTCGTTGGCGGCGTCAGTGACGGCGTCAACGATCTGATCGGATGGGCCGCCGATCAGCGGGTTCACGAAGTCTTTCCACTGCGGGGTGTCGGCGCGGGATCCTTCGGGGGTTCCGGAGCGGTATTTGCCGGTGAGTACGCCTCGTCCGAGCGGGGACCAGGCGAGGATCCCAACGCCGAGGAAGTCGGCTGCGTCGACGAGTTCGTTTTCCGGTTCTCGTTTGAGCAGTGAGTATTCGACTTGGTTGGAGATGATTGGGGGCTGTCGGGTCAGTGATTGCCGGGTCGCGGCGAAGGTGAGTTGCCAGGCTCGGTAGTTCGAGACGCCGACGTAGCGGACCTTGCCGGAGGCGACGGCTGTGTCGAGTGCTGCCAAGGTCTCCTCGGCCGGGACAGCGGTCCCTCCGTAGGCATGTATTTGCCAAAGGTCCAGGTAGTCGACACGTAACCGTCGCAGTGACGCGTCCAGGGCCGATAGGAGGTGGCCTCGTGATCGGCCCTCGCCCATCGGACCGGGCTTGGTCCGGCCGAATGCCTTGGTCGCCAGGACGAAACTATCCCGGTCGTATGAGCTCAGTATCTCCCCGAGGATCGACTCGCTCCGGGTTGCGGCGTACACGTCGGCAGTGTCGATTAATGTGCCGCCGGCGTCGAAGAACGTGCGGATCTGTTGGGCAGCATCTTCTGCGGGGGTCTGTTCGCCGAAGGTCCAGGTACCTAGTGCGAGTCGTCCAACGACGAGGCCGCTTCGGCCGAACGGGCGGGTCAGCATTCTCGTAGCGTAAACAGTGACGTCTGGCTGACAGCGCGCGGGTGGCCGATGATTGATCGTCGGGAACTGCCCGGTGATGGGACGATCCCTCTGCGGATGCTTCCGACAGCGATGCTTGTCAATCCGGCTGGGTCGAGCCTGCTGCGCATCCCCCACATATTGGCCCGAACGTCGTAAATCTACTAATGAGAAGAATTCTTATTATCAAATCATACGGCGAACCACTACGCGATGTACAGACCCGCGCCGGCGGAGCAGTGTGCTGACGGCCACCAGATGGGGAAACTCGATGAGCATGCCGATCACGATCGCCGCGTAGGTCAGCGGCTCGCCCGGGATGGCCACTGTGGTGATTGCAAGCATCAGTGGGGCGTTGCGGGCAGACGTCGTCATCGTCAGCAGAACCTGGTCGCCGCGGTCGAGCCGGCAAGCCCGACCGACGAGTTCCCCGATGAAGAAGATGATCACGAAGAAGCTGAAGACCGCCACCAGGCACCAGATGAAGATCCGAAAATGAGCCAGGATCGTCTGGGCGTTGGCCCCGAAGATCTCGATGATCAGCGCCGTGATCACCCAGGGCACCAGCCTCCCCGCGCGACGCGTCAGTCGCGCCTGCAGGGAAGCCGAGGTGGAAGCCGCGACCATGCGGCCCAGTCGGGCGGCGACGAACGGCAGAGCGAACCAGATCAGCACCGTGAATCCGACATCCGGGACTCTGCCGGAGCGATGTCCGAAGAAGATCGACAACATCAGCGGATAGGCGGCCAGTTGGGTGACCATGTTGATCGGCAGCAATACCGATCCGGCGACGATGTTGCCGCCGGCGATCCGTGTGAAGCCGAGGAACCAGTCCGTGCACGGCGCCGCGAAATAGATGAAGAGCCCGAGCATGGCAGCAAGCTCACGTCCGACGAAGGTGCTTGAGATCACGTACGCCAGGACCGGCACCAGCCCGAAGTTGACTGACCATGCGGGGCCGACGACCCGCCAGGCGCGCAGCGCTCCACGCAGATCCAGCCGGGCCTCGAAGAAAAGTGCGGTCACCAATAGGAGCACGGTCGGGGGCAGCAGCCTGCCGGCCTGCTGGCCGAGCCCAGGCAGCAGAATGCCGATGCCACTCCCGACCACGACCGCCGCCGCGAGCAGCGGGGCGATCCGGCCCGGCAGCAACTCCTCCCGGGCCGGATCGCGATCAGTTGGTCCTGTACTCAGCATGCACAACTGACGCCGCAGCAGCCGAGATCCTCGGTCCACATCCCCGCCGCCCGCCAGAAGTCCAACCCGCTGATGTCCCGACCGAAGCGTTCCCCGACCGTCTTGGCGATCTGTGCATAGCGCTGACGGAACTTGTAGACAAAGCAGAACCGGAGATCGACGTGCCGCACGCTCGGCCCGCTGAGGAAGAGCCCCGGTGTGCTGGTGGACTCGTCGTCATCGGTCAGCACCGGCCAACCGTCAGGACGCTTGGCGAAGTACGGGGCTACCGGGCCGAGTCCGGGACCGAATCCGGTCGCGAGCACCGGCCGCAGATCGGATCGGTAACGCGTCCCCGAGGTCGTGCTGACGACGTGCCCATCGCCGTCGGGAGCCACCACCGCCACCCGACCGGTACTCAGCTTCAGCCGGCCCGTCCCCAGAGCCGTTGCCAGTCGGCTTCTGGTGCGCGGGGAAAGTAGATAGGACGGATCCGAACCTGCGCCTCGGCCTGCTTCTGCCTTCCACGGGTGGCCGGGATCGATCACGGTCACTCGGTTGCCCAATGCCACGTGGTGGCAGGCGATGTCCATACCGGACTCGTAGCCGCCGATGACCACCAGCCGGCCTGGTTGGTCCGGTGGCCTCCAGGCGTCGGGATACTTGTTGTGGATGGCGAACTCGGCTCCGGCGATGCGCGTGGCTGCGGGATCGGCGAATTCGCCACCTGCCCAGACCAGGCACCGGGCGCGGATCGGGCCCGGTCGGTGTCGACTCGGAATGCATGATCGTCAGGTCGCACCGTAAGGACCTCGGTTCCCGACGACACCTGGATCCCGAAGTGTTCGGTCACCGCGCTCAGATACCGGGCGTATGCGAGCCCGTCCGGATAGTCGACACCGAGAGAGAACGCCGGCGACGTGTCAGGGTGGACCGCATTCAGGTCCGTGGCCCCGAATCCGTTGCCGGTGAAGGATGGTGTGAGAAACCGTTGATCATGTGGCCAGTCGATGAATGTCTGGCCGATCTCACCGCGCTCGACGATTCCGGTCGTCAAGTTGGGTATCGATGCCAGAGCCAGCGCAGTTCCGATACCTGCTGGGCCAGCTCCGACCACCAGACAGTCGAGACTTCGCGGCAGCCGACGGGCCCGTGGTCGAGGCCGTCGCACCGATGATCTGCTGGGCGCGGCTGCCCTCATCCCTGGCGCGCCTTCAAGCGGGGATCGCGCTTGTTGATCACGAACATCCGACCGCGACGCCTGACGACTTGCGCGCCCGGCCTGTTCTTGAGCGTCCTGAGTGAGTTGCGGACCTTCATGGAGCACCTCCTGTAGTTGTGATACTAATGAGAAATATTCTCAATAGCATAATCATTCCCGAATGCCAGGGACAGGAGTGCTCATGTCGCCAGATGACCTGCGGCCAGATTTCGCGGCCACCGGACAGCGCGACGGCCCGTCGCCGGTGATCACGATCTGTGCGCTGACCGATGCCCTCCGGGTCGCAGCCACGGGCAGCCTGCTGATCGATCTGCCGACAGGCGTCCAGCTCAGCTATCAGGTACTGATCGAGCAGGCCTTGTTGCGGCGGACCGTCTCGGACATCACCGGAGTCGTCGACGACGTGCTGGTGCCGATGCGGCACGACTGTGTCTGCTGCAGTCTGGCCGATGAGATCGTCCCGACGTTGAGACACTGGGGCGAACGCGGCCGTCCGATCCTGCTGTCGCTCCCGCCGGCCGTCGAACCTGCCGAGATCGTGAAGGCTCTCGTTGACGCGGCGTCGGCTGAGCCGGAGCTGCTCCGGATCGCCCAGGTCGTGGTCGCGATCGACAGCCAGTCGCTGGAGGACGATCTGTTCGGCGATGACCTCCTGGTGGAACGGGGGCTCAGCCATGGCGAGCTGGATCGGCGCGCTGTTGGTGAGTGCCTGGTGCACCAGATCGAGTTCGCCGACCGGATCGTCTTCGAGACCGCGGCGCCACCACGCGTCGCGACTGCCCTCGACCACCTGGTCGGCGGCCGGGCCAGCTGGACCGAGTTGCACCGGACCGACGGCACCAAGCTGCTGGAGCCGCGAGCGATCGACGACGATCTCAGGATCGCCGGTGGTTGCGGCGACCTGGAAGGCTTCTGGCGCGGCAATCCGTCGTTCGCGATGGCAACCGGTGCTCCCGATCGGCTGGGGATCTGGTCGGTCGAGTTGCAGTCGGACCGGCCGTTCTCCCCGTACCGGCTGCAGGTCGAACTCGGACGGCTCGGTGCCGGCAGACTGCGCGGCCGAGGACGGTTCTGGCTGCCGACCCGGCCCGGGCTGCGCTGCGCGTGGGACGGTGCCGGTGGCCAGTTGAGCATTGGGCCGGCGGGACGATGGACCGGACCACCCGAGACCTATCTGGTGATCACCGGCATCGACGGTGACCCGCGCGAGGTACGGAACGCGTTCGAGCGAGCATTGCTGACCGATGAGGAGCTGATGCTGGGGGAGACGGCCTGGCAGCTCGGCGACGACGGCCTCGACCCATGGCTGGGGGAGCGGGCGCGGCTGTGGTGAGCGTCCCCAGCGATCTTGCGACGCGACCCGGTGCGGCACGATCGGCGGGTAGGCTCTGCTGCTGGAGGTGGAAGGATGGCGCCGCGCCGCAGGAACACACAGCAACGAGCCCTGATCGAGGCCGAACTGGCCGACTGCAGGGGCTTCGTCAGCGCCCAGGAGTTGCACGCCCGGCTCCGTCAGGGCGGCAATCCGGTCGGTCTCGCGACGGTCTACCGCAATCTCAACGACCTCGCGGAATCCGGTGCCGCCGACACGATCCAGATGAGCGGGGCAGAGCAGCTGTACCGCTCATGCAGCGACGAACACCACCATCACCTGGTCTGCGTGGACTGCGGGACGACGATCGAGATCGGTCCCGAACACGAGGAGTGGGTGGAGTCCATCGCCCGCCGCAAGCGCTTCACCCTGATCAGCCACACGATCGAGATCTTCGGTCGCTGCCCGGATTGCCGGCGCAAGCTGCGGGAGCAGGAGTTGGCTGCCGCCAACTGAAGCCGGCCGGCCGGTGAGACCTCCCGTCCCGGTCGTCACCTTGGCCGGCTGTCTCGGTGCCGGCAAGACGACACTGCTCAATCACCTGCTTCGGCACTCCGACGCCCGGATCGGCGTCGTCGTCAACGACTTCGGAGCGCTGAACGTCGATGCCGGGCTGGTCCGTGGACAGATCGACGATCCGGCCTCGATCGCCGGAGGTTGCCTGTGCTGCCTGCCCGACAGCGGCGACCTCGACGCGGCACTGTCGCGGCTGTCCGTGCCGCGGCTCGCGTTGGATGTCATCGTCATCGAGGCCAGCGGAATCGCCGAGCCGACGGCACTGGCCCGGTTGGTGCGCAGTACGGCCGTCGGTGCCGTCCGGCCGGCGGGGATCGTCGAGGTCGTCGACTTGACCGCCTGTGAGCGCACGCTCGGCAGCACCGGCCCGCACCGATTCGCAGCCGACTCGCTGGTGGTGCTGAACAAGATCGATCTGCTGGCCCCCGCAGAGCGTCGCGCGGCGATCGAGCGGGTCACTTCGGCGGTCCGGGCGGTCAACGCTTCCGTCCCGATCATCGAAACTACACAGGGGGCGTTGGATCCTCTGGTTCTCTTCGAACCACGGATACGGGATGTGGTCACCCGCCAGGATGAACTCCCGCGCAGCGAAAGCGTCGTCCACCGTCATCCGCCGGCGAGGTCCGTCGCAGTCGAGTCGGCCGGTGTCGTCGATCCGTCGGCGCTGGTCGACCTGCTCGAGAATCCTCCTGACGGTGCGTACCGGATCAAGGGTGTCGTGACCGTCGCAGGCGACGGGTCGCTGAGCCGGCGGCGCTACGTGATCAATCGTGTCGGACGGGCGATCCATGTCGCACCGGCACCCGGGCGGCGGGCCGTCAGCCGGCAGTCGCTCAGCCAGATCGTGGCTATCGGTTTCGGTTGGGACGAACCAGAGGTCCGTCGGCGACTCGACCAGGCGCTGCTTGGCGGAGGTCCGGCAGCGCCGAAAGGCGTCGAGCGCTTGCAGCGTTACTGCAGCTGAGACCGGTGTCTTAATGGGAGCGATTCCTGATATCGTTACTTCTCGATAGTGAAAGTCAGTGTCAACAAGACAGTGTCAACACGAACGTGGAATGGATGCATTGATGACTGCACACAACGGGCGGACGCGCGGCGCCGGGATCGTGGCGCTGATCGCCGGGGCTGCCCTATTGGCTGCCTGTAGCAACTCGAACACCACGACGACTTCGGGGGCCTCCTCCGCACCGTCGTCGGATCCGCCCTCCGCTCCGGCAAGCAGCGCCGCTGCTCCCAATGCACCCGTGTCCAGCACGCCGACCGGCACGGCTGACAAGATCATCGCCGTCGGTGCTGAGAACGAGTATGCAAATGTGATCAGCCAGATCGGCGGCCAGTATGTCGAAGTGACGTCGATCATGAGCAATCCGAACACCGATCCGCACACCTTCGAAGCCTCGGCGAATGTCGCCAAGACCGTGCAGGCCGCCTCGTTGGTCGTGCAGAACGGAATCGGCTACGACGACTTCATGAACAAGATCGAGAAGGCCTCGCCGAACGCGGACCGGAAGGTGATCGACGTGCAGAAGTTGCGTGGTCTGCCGGACAACACCCCGAACCCGCACCTGTGGTACGACCCGAAGACGATGCCCGCCGTCGCGAAGGAGCTGGTGGGTGACCTGTCGGCACTGCAGCCGGCCCATGCGTCGTACTTCCACGACCAGCAGACGAAGTTCCTGGCTTCGATGAAGACCTGGACTGATGCCATGGAGACATTCAAGAAACAGTACGGCGGGACCGGGGTTGCGGTCACAGAGCCGGTTGCGGACTATTTGATCGATGCGTCCGGCCTGGACAACAAGACACCGTGGAGCATGCAGGCGGCGATCATGAACGACACCGATCCTGCACCCCAGGACATCGCCACCCAGGACTCGCTCTTCAAGAACAAGTCGGTCAAGGTGTTCCTGTACAACCAGCAGGTGACCGACGACATCACCACGAAGTTCCTCGGTCAAGCGCATTCGGCCGGCGTTCCGGTGGTCGGGGTGTACGAGACGATGCCCACGGACGGCTACACCTACCAGTCGTGGATGCTGGCCGAGTTGACAGCGATCAAGAAGGCGATCGCCAACGGCACTTCGACCGAGAAGCTGTGACGCAGAGCGTGGTCGACGACGTCGCGAGGAGAGCCTGCGGGTCGGAGGCTCTCCTGAGTGTCAGCGGCGTCGACGTACGACTCGGCGGACGGACGATCCTCGATCAGGTGGGATTCGAGGTCAGGCCGGGTGAGTTCACCGGCCTGATCGGATCCAACGGCGCCGGCAAGACCACGCTGTTGCGCGTCATCCTCGGCCTGCAACGTCCGACGAGGGGAAGCGTACGGCTGACGCGCACCGGTCGCGGTCGCAGCGGAATCGGTTACGTCCCCCAGAAGGTGCTCCTCGAGCCCGATGTCCCGCTGCGTGCTCGCGATGTCGTGGGTCTGGGAATGGACGGACATCGCTTCGGGATCGGGCTGCCGTCACGGCGGCGGCGGCTGCTCGTCGACGAGATGTTGGCTGCGGTCGATGCATCGCGCTTCGCCAATGCCCGGGTGGGTGAGCTCTCCGGTGGCGAACAGCAACGGATCCTGATCGCTCATGCGCTGGTCAGCAGGCCGGATCTGCTGCTGCTGGACGAACCGCTGGCCAACCTCGACCTGGGCAGTGCCCACGAGGTCGTCGGACTGCTGGCCCGGATCGCCCGCGAACAGCAGATTGCGATCCTGCTCTCGGCGCACGAGATGAATCCGCTGCTACCGGTGATGGATCGGATCGTCTATCTCGCCGGAGGGCGCGCAGCATCCGGCACGACCGAGGAAGTGATCACCACCCCGGTGCTGAGCCGCCTCTACGGACACCGGGTGGATGTGATCCACGTCCACGGCCGGGTGCTGGTGGTCGTCGGCGACAGCGAGACCGCCGGCGATTCCGTCGGCGACATCGGTCGCGAAATCAACAGCGACGTCGACGTGGTGGGATGACGGAGCCTCGATGCTGGAGCACATCTTCCAACCCGGCTTCTTCGCCAGTGACGAGGTCCAGACCGCACTGATGGTGGGCGGCGTGGTCGCCGTGGTCTCCGCGATCGTCGGGGTATTCACCGTCCTGCGCGGCCAGTCGTTCGCCGGGCACTCCCTGGCCGATATCGGTACAACGGGCGGATCGGGTGCCTTCCTGGTGAACGTGTCACCGCTGTTCGGCTTCCTGCTCTTCACCCTGACCGGTGCCGGTGCGATGGAGTTGATCGGGATTCGGCGAGCTCGCGGACGTGACCTGGCGACCGGGATCGTGCTGGGCGTCAGCCTGGGGATCTCGGCGCTGTTCCTGTATCTGGACACGACGATCGACAACACCAGCGGGGCGGTGATGACCGTGCTGTTCGGGTCGATCTTCACGATCAGTCCGTCGACGCTGCGACCGGTGGTGATCTTCGCGGTGATCAGTCTGATCCTGATGGCGCTGCTCTACCGGCCGCTGTTGTTGACCGGGCTGGACCCCGATATCGCAGCAGCCCGGGGAGTACCCGTCCGCCTGGTCGGATTGGGCTTCCTGGCGGCTCTGGCGATCGCGGTCGGGCTGTCAGCGATTGCCATCGGTTCGATCCTGTCCACCGCGCTGCTGATCGGTCCGGCCGCGACCGCCGTCCGGCTGACCCGGCGACCGGGCGTCGCGATGCTGCTGGCCAGCGGTCTCGGCCTGGCCGCCGTATGGCTCGGGGTGCTGCTGTCCTACGACAGTTACGACTGGCCGCCGGCACACCACGGCTGGCCGGTCAGCTTCCTTGTGGTCGCGCTGGTGTTCGTCGCGTTCCTCGCGACGGAGGTCGGATCGGGAATCCGCCGCGGGATGCGCGAGCGGAACCGGACGAGCGCCAGTGTCGGCAGTGATCTTCCCGAGGCGGTGAGGAGCTGATGTTCAGCGGGTTCATGATCGACACCTGGCTGGCAGCCAGCATGGTTGCGATCGTTGCCGGGGTGGTGGGCTTCTTCGTCGTCCTGCGCGGCAGCGCATTCGCCGCCCACGCAATCCCCCAGGGCGCCTTCGCCGGCGCCGCCGGCGCCGACCTGATCGGCGTCAACCCGCTGCTCGGCCTGGGGGTGTTCGCCGTCGCGTCGGCGCTGGGGATCGGCTCGCTCAGCCGCCGAGGTCGCCACGACGTGGTCGCCGCGCTGGTCCTGGTTCTGTTGCTGGGGCTCGGATCCTTGTTCGTCAGCTGGAACACCGAATACGGATCGGAGCTCTTCGCGCTGCTGTTCGGCGAGGTTCTCGGGGTCAACAACAGCCAGCTGCCGCCGACCATGATCCTGGCCGCGGTCAGCCTGATCGCGATCGGCGTACTGTTCCGACCGCTGCTGCTTGCCTCCACGGTGCCGGATGTAGCCGCCGCCCGTGGTCTCTCGGTCGGACGGGTCGATCTGGCCTTCCTGGTCGTTGTCGCACTCGCGACGACGATGACCCTGCCGGTTGTCGGTGCGTTGTTGATCTTCAGCCTGATGATCGGGCCGCCGGCCGCGGCGCGGTCGATCGTCGCCCGGCCGCTCGCAGGCATCGGGTTGTCCGTGGGCATCTCGCTGCTCACGTTGTGGATCTCGATCGCGGCCGCATACCACTGGAACCTGCCGGTCGGTTTCCTGGTCGGCACGTTGTCGGGCGTTGCCTATGGCGTGGGTCGTGGCTGGACCTGGGCAAGGCGACGGTCACGGCCGACCACGAGCTCTGGACCGGCCCCAGCGGAATCCGGACGGCTCCGTCTCACCGACGGTCTCCGGGACTGAGGCCTCGTGCAAAGATCGGTCAGGCCGTCTCGGCGGTGCAGGTGGCACAGATGCCGAAGATCTCCACGGTGTGGTCGACATCGGTGTAGCCCAGTTGCTGTGCGGTCTGGTCCGCCCATCGCTCCACTGCGCGGCCCTCGACCTCTGCTGCCTGGCCGCAACGGCGGCACACGAGATGATGATGGTGGCCGCGGGTGCCGGGATCGCCGCAGAACCGGTAGGTCGCTTCACCGTCGGATCGATGGATCGTGTCCAGGGTGCCGTCCTCGGCCCAGGACTGCAGATGTCGGTACACGGTCGACAGTCCGATCCGGTGGCCTTCGGTGCGCAAGCGGGCGTAGAGGTCCTGGGCGCTGAGGAAACGGTCCTGGCGCTCGAGGATGGAGCGGATGGTCCGGCCCTGGGTGGTGGCTCTGTGCTTTCTCGCTCGGCCAGGAAGTCCTGTACCGTCGTCGATGGGCATTGCCCCATTGTAGCGGGAATCATTATCGCTACGATGGGTCCAGGTCTGTGGTCAGCGGGCCGCTGACTTCAGCCGCGATCCCGGCCGGACCCGTACGGTCCTGCTGGCCGGGATCTCCAACGGCTTGCCGGTTCGCGGACTGCGGCCGGTTCGGGCGGCGCGGTCGACGACATCGACCGTGAGCATGCCTGGCCAGCGCAGCTCACCGCTGGCTCCGACCAGCGAGATCAGCTCCTCGGCGAGCGCATCGAGTATCGAGTCGACGGTCGCTCTGTCGGTGCCGGTCCGGCTGGCGATGGCCCTGGCCAGGTCGCTGCGGTTCATGGGTTCTCCTGCTCGGTCTGAGCGACAGGCCCGGCCCGTCGCATCGAGGATGTAAATCTATCTCTAACGAGAACTATTATCACGTAACCGCAAGGTCGCGTCGGAACGACAAGTGGTCGATCGGATGCTCTTAGAGGATGAGCGGTCCTGTTGCGAACGAGAATCGTTCCTGGATAGTGTCATCCCGTCGTCGCCCGTGAACGAGGTGCGGCCGGCTCGAGTGAACGGAGCGATTGATGGTGACATGGCGGGGAATCACCCGGAAGACTGCGAGCACGGTGGCGACAGGAGTCGTCGGGGTGGCGGTCGTTTCGGCGGCGCGGAAGTGGCTCGGTCCCCGGTTGGGCCGGCATACGCTCGTGGGTGCGACGACCTGGGGTCTTCGCGGTGTCCGGGCGGCCGAGACCGGCGCCGAGAACGCCCGGCTCTTCGGTGCCGATGTGCTGGCCGAGGCCCGGCAGAATCTCGGCGAGACGGCTCCGCCGCCGGGATTCGAGCCATCCCATGACCACGAGCACTGACCGCGAGCAGTGATCATGGCCGACGCTGATGGGAAGTACCTGCCGGTACCTTTCCGGGTCTGCTCCGATGCGGCCGGGCGGATCCGGATGGTGGTGCCCGGATTGCGCGGATCGGTGGCGCGGGCGGTCGCGATCGAGGCCGCCCTCGACGCGGTTACCGGGGTGATCACCTCGCTTGCCTATCCTCGCACCGGATCTGTCGTGATCTGGGTGCGCCGGCACGACGACCGCGCGGACCCGGTCGCTGGGACGTCCGAGGTTCGCAGCCGGATCGCCGGGGCGATCGACAAGGGGTTGGCGACCCGCTGGGATGCACCCGCCGACCGTCGTCCGCGTTCGGCCGATGGCTCTGGCGGAGACCTGGCTCGGATCGTCGTCGGTGGCGTGGCTCTGGCTCTGCTGGGTTGGCGCCGGTACGGGATGCGCCGGCCTTTGCTTTTGGGCCCGGCGAGTCGCACCGTCGCCACGGGTGTGACCATCTTCACCGGTTACCCGTTCCTGCGCGGCGCACTGCGTGCGCTTGCCGGCCGCCGATCATCGGGCACCGACGCGTTGGTGTCGGCAGCGACGATCGCGAGCTTGGTGCTACGGGAGAATGTCGTCGCCCTGACGGTGCTCTGGCTGCTCAACATCGGGGAATACCTGCAGGACCTGACATTGCGCAGGACCAGGCGGGCGATCCGGGACCTGCTGACCGGTGCCCAGACCGAGACCTGGCTCCGCGATGACGACGGGATCGAGCGGCTGGTCGACATCGCAACGCTGGCGGTCGGCGATCAGGTCGTGGTCCACGAGCATGTCGCTGTGCCCGTGGACGGGATCGTCGTCGACGGGGAAGGACTCCTGGACCAGTCCGCGCTGACCGGGGAGAACATTCCGGTCACCGTGTCCGTCGGCCAGCAGGTCAATGCTGGCTCGGTACTGGTCCGGGGGCGGGTCGTCATACGTGCCGAGGCGGTCGGCACCCATACGGCAGTCGGACGGATCCTTGCGCGCGTCGAGGAGGCGCAGCAGGATCGAGCGCCGATCCAGACCATCGGGGAGAGTTTCTCCCGCCGATTCGTGCCGTTCTCCTTCGCACTGGCCGGTGCGACCTTGGTGGTCACCGGAGACGTAAGGCGGGCGATGACCATGTTGTTGGTGGCGTGCCCGTGCGCCGTCGGCTTGTCGACCCCGACGGCGATCTCCGCGACGATCGGCAACGGCGCACGGCGCGGGATCCTGATCAAGGGAGGATCGCATCTGGAGGCCGCCGGATCGGTGGACGCAGTGGTGTTCGACAAGACTGGCACGCTAACCGTTGGCAGGCCTGTCGTGACCAATGTGGTGTCGTTCGCCCCCGACTGGGAGCCGGAGCAGATCCTCGCCTACGTCGCCAGCTCGGAGATTCACTCCCGCCATCCGTTGGCCCAAGCGGTGATCCGATCGACTGAGGAGCGGCGCATCGCGATCCCAGCGCATGAGGAATGTGAGGTGCTGCTCGGACTGGGAATGCGTACCCAGGCCGACGGCCGAACGCTGCTGCTCGGAAGTCCCGGGCTGCTGCACTCCGAAGGGGTGCCGCTGAGCCCGGACGCCGAGGACTGGACCGAGCGTCTGCAGCATGCGGCAGAAACCCCGCTGCTGCTGGCCGTCGACGGTCGGCTCGTCGGCCTGGTCAGTCTGCGAGACGAACCACGCCCCGAGGCGGCCGCCGTCGTCGCAGCACTGCGAGCCTCCGGTGTGCGGCGGGTCGTGATGCTGACCGGCGACCATCCCCGGACAGCAGCTGCCGTCGCCGCCGTGGTCGGCATCACCGAATGGCGCGCCCAGGTGATGCCGGAGTCCAAGCTCGCCATCGTTCGCGAGTTGCAGGCCGAGGGGTACACCGTTGCAGTGGTCGGCGACGGCACCAACGACGCCCCGGCCCTGGCGCGAGCGGATATCGGCATCGCGATGGGCGTCTCCGGCACCGACGTGGCAGTCGAGACCGCAGACGTCGCACTGGCCGGCGACGACCTGACCAAGCTCCTCGCGCTCCGAGATCTCAGCAGGCGAGCCGTGCGCGTCATCCGGCAGAACTACGGGATGTCCATCGCCGTCAACGCGGCCGGCCTGCTGGTCAGTGCCGGTGGGGCACTCTCGCCGGTCCTGGCCGCAATCCTGCACAACGCTTCATCGTTGGCCGTCGTCGCCAACAGCTCGAGGACGACGCGGTACGAGCCGGTGCCAGTAGTCCCGTCAGGGGCGTGAGTTTCTCCAAGTGAGCACCTCGACGGGGTCGTGCCTGGTCGCCGGAGCTGCGGACGTCAAAGGATCGATCCGGGTTCAGCGCCGCGATCTGCTCATAGCTCGGTTCCAGAGTCTGGATGATGGTCGGTTATGAGCCGTGGACCTCGCGGACGGGGGTCGGATCGCTGATCAACGGCGTCGACTGCTCGAAGTAGCTCGGGTCCGGCTGATCCGTGGTGGCCGCGGCCGGGATCGTGGCGAAGGTCGCGTCGGGGAAATAGGACAGCTCCTCGGCGATCCGATGGCAGGCATGCTGTCCGACCCATATCACCGGTCGCAGTGCATCGCCCGGCTCGCCCACCATCCACTCGGCGGCCCATGCCGCGAGTACGGCCGGCAGTCGGCGATCGGCGGCGACGTGGTCCCCGGGCAGCCAGTTGGTCGAGATCCGCGCCGGGCAGGCGAACGCGTCGGGATGTGCGGGGGCCGTTCCCATGATGAAGATCTGGCCGTAAGCGTCCGCGGGAAGACCGCGCACCAGGCAGGTGATGTCGTTGAGGTCCTCGGCCGTGCCGATGATGCACACATGCATGGACGGCCCGCGACGTCGGCTCATGAACTTTAGATTAGCCTACCCTAAGCGAGTCATTCAATCTCGCCATAGTTAGGATAGCCTATCCTTGTCTTGGGTGCCCGGGCATGTACCGAGAGGTGAATGACGGATGGTTGTTGATCCTGGAACCGGCGGAGCGCCGGCCCGAACCTGGGGCCGGCGCGGGATGCTGCTCGGCGGCCTCGGTGTCACCGCAAGCCTGATCGCGGCCTGCGGCACCGATACGGATGCGGCAGGTCCCAGCGGTTCGCCGTCGACGGCCAGGTCGTTGTTCCCGGTGACGGTGCCGGGCAAGGAAGGCTCGGTGACGGTGAAGACCCAGCCGTCGCGGGTGGTCGCGGCGGGTTATCTGCGCGACACCGATCTCGCTCTGGCTCTCGATGTCCCGCTGGTCGGTGCGGCCAAGAACTCGGCCTTCGCGTCCGGGCTCGCGCCGTGGCAGAAGCCGTCCGACAGCCCGGAGCTCTTCGACACGACCAACGGCTTGCCGCTGGAGAAGATCGCCGGCCTGCGCCCGGACCTGATCATGGCCTCGGACGATTACACGCTCATCAAGGATTGGGCCAACCTGGCCAAGATCGCGCCGACCCTGAGCTATCTCAGCGGGGTCGGAGCCGACTCGTGGCAGACGATGACCACCCGCGCCGGAACGGTACTCGGCAAGCCTGACCAGGCCCAGCAGTTGATCAAGAAGACCCATGATGCGATCGCGTCGGCCAAGAAGAGCAATCCGCAGCTGGCCGGAAAGACCTACACGTTCGGGCCGGTCAGCAGTCTGGACTCCCTGTTCACGATCAACGACGACAGCGATGCCAGCGCCCAGTTCTTCGATCAGCTGGGCATGAGGCTGTCGCCGGAGGTCACCTCGCTGCCGACATCGTCCACGCCCCGCCGTGCACAGCTCTCGATGGAACGGATCGGCCTGCTGGACGCGGACGTGTTGATCCTGGCCTTCCCTGATCTGGCAGTCCGCGAGCAACTCGAGGCGGAGCCGTTGTTCAAGAAGCTCAAGGCGGTCCAGCGCGGCTCCTATGTCGCTTTTGACATGGCGGCCGCGGTGGCTGTCGCATTCCCCTCTGTGCTGAGCATCCCGTACGGCCTGCAGGTGACGGTGCCCAAGCTGGTCGCCGCCGCCTCCAAGGTCTGAGCTGCGGAGACTGCGGTGAGCACCTCCGGACGGCCGCAGGACCCCGCGGCCGTGATCTTGGCGAGCTGCAGAGCCCGGTCCTGGTCACCGTCACCGTGGGCCGCCATCCTGCAGGCCCTGGCTGCTGCGCTCTCGGTGACCCCGGTGGTGATCCTGGTCGAGATGGGTCGGCGCCTGCTCCAGGGCTCCGCTTCGGTCTGGCCGTTGGTTCGGGCAGCTCGGTGTTCAGGTGGCCTTCACGGCACTGGTCGCGACCAGGGCCGCGCTGGTGACCGGACAGCAGCTGACAGCGGCGCGGACGATCCCGCTGGTGGTCCCGGGCATCGCCATGTTGCTTCCGCTGGAAGCGATCGTCGGTACCAGCACCGCGCTCAGTGCCTGGCAGGCGTCCCAGCAGCGCGTCCGGTCGGTGCTCGACGCTCCGCGACTCCCCGAACCGGACCGGACCGGGATCGTGGCGCCTCGGATCGCCGACCATCGGATCGACTTCGACGACGTCTGTTTTGGCTATCCCGGTCGGGGGCCGCTGCTGCGGGGTGTTGACCTTGAGATCGTGGCCGCCGGTACGACAGCGCTGGTCGGCGTCTCCGGATCAGGGAAGACGACGCTGACCAAGCTGATCGCCCGATTCCACGACGGCGACTCCGGCGCCGTCCGGATCGGCGGGGTCGACGTCCGTGATCCCACCGCGTGCGAGGTGCTGGACCAGGTGTCGGTGGTCTTCCAGGACGTCTTCCTCCTCGACACCACGATCGAGGAGAACATCCGGGTCGGGAATCCGCCGGGGAGCGCCAGCGCGTTGCCATCGCACGGGCGCTGTGCAAAGACGCCCGATCGTTCTTCTCGACGAGGCGACCGCCTCGCTGGACACCGAGAACGGTGCGGCCGTGCAGGCCGTGATCGCGGAACTGGCCCGCGATCGTACGTGCTGATCATCGCTCATCGCCTCGAGACGGTGGCTGCCGCTGACCGGATCGCCGTCCTCCACAGCGGGCGCATCATCGAATCGGGCACGCACACCGAGCTGCTGGGCGCGGCCGGCCGGTACGCCGAATTCTGGAACCAGCGGCACCGCGCGGACGGCTCGCGCTTGAGCAACCGTTGAGCTGCCTTTTCGTCGGGCTCGTGACATCGCGGCGGATAGGCGACAAGACTTGGCGTCGGGGCTCGTTGCGCCGCTGGACGCCGGCCTCCTAGCCTTAGTTAGGCAAGGCTGACCTAACCGTCCCTCCTCCTGCGGTGTACCAGCCTGCCCGGAGCCGCGGTCCCGCACCGATCTTCCGATCAGCGCAACTTCACCCTGAACATGTCAAGGAGCACTTGTGAGTCTGTCCGCACGCCTCGGTCCCGGGGACATCGTCGACGAGTTGACCAGACGTCGGCTCCTGGGCGCGGGTTTGGGTGCAGTGTCCCTGGCCGGGCTGGCAGCCTGTGGCAACGACAGCCGCACCGCCACCGCACCGAAGTCGCTCGCGGCGCCGACAACACGCCAGGTCGAGGCCGACAACGGCACCGTGACGGCGCCGTCACAGGCCAAGCGGGTGGTGGCGCTCGACACCTGGACACTCAACTCCTGTCTCGACGTCGGAGCGCATCTCGTCGGGACCACTGAAGGGGCGGCCGCCTTCGTGCCGCCGCAGTTTCGTGCCCGGGCCAAGGCGGTCCCGGTTGTTGCGGCGAGCGGCACTCCCGACCTGGAGAAGATCGCCGCAGCACAGCCGGACTTGATCATGACGATCTTCCTGGACAAGAAGGTATTGCCCAAGCTGAGCGCGATCGCCCCCGTCGTCGCCCATCAGAACACCGACTTCGCCTCGACCGAGAGCTACTTCGCGACCGCCCTCGGCCGGCCTGATCAACTCGCCGCTGCCAAGCGGAGCTATGGGAACCGGATCGCCGACATCCGGTCCAGCTATCGCAAACAGCTGGTTGAGCTGAAGTGGTCGATCGTCTCCGCCCTGTCGACCAGCAATGCCTACGTCTACCACCAGCTGTCGACCGGCGGAAAGGTCCTGGTCGATCTCGGCGCGCACTGGTCGAGCGCGGATGTTCCCGGTAAGGATCCGGTGGACGACGGGACGGTCGTCTCCTTCGAGAATCTCGACCGGCTCGCAGATGCCGACATCATCCTGAACAACTCCAGCGGGGTCGCCGGCACCCAACAGGCGCTCACGGCAGACCCGGTCGTACGCAGCCTGCCGGCCACCAAGGCGGGTCATCTGTACGCGACCACCGTCGCCTATCCGCAGAGCTACGGCCAGGCGGCCCAGATGCTCGACCTGGTCGAACGCATCCTCCAACAGTTCGCCTGAGCCCGTCGATTCTCGGGGCCAATCAGTAGGACGGGCCATCATGACCTCTGCACTTTTGCACTCGGACGTCGATCGGGAGTTCGTGCGCAAGGCGCCCGACAGCCCTACTCCCGCCGCACATCGACACGTCACGAAAGAGCCCACGATGACTACCACGACCACCAATTCCACCCTGTTCGAGATCGACATCGAGAGCCGTTTCGCCGCGATCGTCGACCAACTCACGCGCCGCGGTTTCCTCGCCGGCGGGATCACCGCGGCCGGCATCCTCGGTCTGGCCGCCTGCGGCAGTTCCGCTGCCGACGATCCGGCATCCGCGGCACCGACCCGGACGATCGAGGCGCCACTGGGAGCGAGCCTGGTCGTGCCGTCGGAGCCGAAGCGGGTTGTTGCGCTCGGTGCGTCGATCAGCAATCTGTGCGAGCTCGGCGTACCGGTCGTCGGCACCTGGACCAACGCCGAGAATGCGGTTCCGGCGGCATACAAAGCTGCGGTGGCGAAGTTGCCGAAGGTGCAGGCCGCCGATGGCACCATCGACGTCGAGGCCATTGCAGCGCTGCGTCCTGACCTGATCTTCGTCTGGTCGGGCGTATCCGCTCTCGAACGGATCGAGAAGATCGCCCCGACCTTCGTCTACGACAGTTCCAGCAGCATCACCTGGCAGCAGCGGGCCCAGCAGACTGCCTACGCCGTCGACAAGATCAATGCCTTCGACGTCGCCCGGAAGGCCTACCGTGCAGAGGTCGCGCGGATCCGCACTGCCTACGCCGCCCAGCTCGCGAACAACCACTGGTACGTCGTGACGCCATGGGACGACGCGAACTTCCAGCTCGAGGCAGTGTCGACGCCTGGTCCTGCGGCCCTCAAAGAACTCGGCGCACGCTTCGGCAAGCAGCAGAAGCACGCCGACACCGCCGCCAACGGTGGCAGCAAACTGTCGATGGAACTCATCACGGACCTGTCCGATGCCGATGCGATGATCTTCGACGACAACGGCTACGGGTCGACCGACGGCACGCTGATCAGCGCCAACGGTCGACATCTGATCAGCCAGCCGGCGTGGAAGAGGCTGCCTGCCGTCACGTCCGGCGCCATGACGGTATACAACGCCTTCAACATCGACAATTTCACCAGCGGCACTGCCTACTTGCACGCCATCGAGGCACTCTGCAAGAAACTGAAGGGCTGACCGGCCGTCACGCGTCAGCCGTCAGGGGAGCGGGGACCTCGGCCATCGCGAACAGGTGCACGGCCAACTCGTACGGCAACTCCAGGTCGAAATCGTCGCAGGCCCGGCGCAGGGTCACCCAGTGGCCATCGGCCGCGGAGATGGTGACTTCGGTGCCCGGAAGCAGGCCGTGCTGGCGCAGGCTGGCGAGGGCCGCGGTGTCGGCCTGCAACGGCTCGCCGATCCAGATGATCCTCGCCGTCAGCTTGTCGTCGAGGTCCGCGCCGAGGCGGGTCAGATTCTGTGGTCGGTCGGTCGACGTGGCGGGCCTGTCGGGATGCGGAGCGCGGACCGGGTTTCCGTACGGGGTCACCCTTGGGTGGCCCAGCAGTTCGTCCAGCCGGTCGGCGAGTTGATCACTCATTACGTGCTCCCAGCGGCACGCCTCCTCGTGCAGCAGTTCCCAGTCGAACCCGACGACCTGCTCCAGGAACACCTCCGCCAGCCGGTGTTTGCGCATCACGGATGCGGCCGTCCGCCGGCCGAGGTCGGTCAGGGTCAGATGCCGGTCGGCCTCGACCTCGACCAGGCCGTGCCGCTGCAGCCGCTCCACGGTCTGACTCACCGTCGGACTGGCCTGCTCGAAGCGCTCCACCAGCCGCGCCCGCATCGCGACGACGCCCTCCTCTTCCAGCTCGAGCATCGCCTTCAGATACATCTCGGCGGTGTTGACCAGATCGTCAACCGGCACGGTCTCCCCCTCCCGGCATCGTCGGCAGCTTCAGCGTCCAGGCCGGCCGCATGGCGGCTGCGGCTAGCGAATTGAGGTAAGCCTAACCTACACTCTAGGCGTGGGATCGCAGCACAGGAATCCGTGCCGATACGTCCTGATCGCCGGAGATGAGTACGACCTACCGGCGATACGGCGCCTGTTGGGCGGCCTGCCAGAGGACACCTATGGTCAGGTCTTCGTCGAAATCCTCACTGAACGGGTGCAGGAGTCGTTGCCGGCACCTGAGCGGGTGGCGGTCACGTGGCTGGTCCGGAGCAGGCGAGCGAGCCGTATCCCGCTGCTGCCGTTCGCCGACCGCGGCGAGCCGTTGGCCGCGGCACTGGCGGGCTGGGCCACCGAGTGGCTTGCCGGCGCCGATGAGCAGTCGGCCGAGCATCCTCTGATGTGGATCGGGGTCGCCGAGAGCGCTCATGTCGCAGCCGTCCAGGACCTGCTCCTCGGCCCGGTGTATGACCAGGTCCGATCACTCGATGATGCCCTTGACGATCGGTTCGGCTGAGACGGGTGGCAACGGCGGGTGGACTGCGGGATCGATGATCGTCAGGCCTCGTCGAGATTGGCAACCGGCCGTCCGGCGAGCGCGTTCGCAAGCTGCGGTACCAGTATGTCGAGGGCATAAAGCAGCGCTTGTGGCCCGTCATACGACAGCGCTGCACTGAGTCGCGAATCGAAGCCGGTGTAGAGAGTTCGGCCCTGGGTGACGACGGACAGTCGGGCGAAGGCCGGAGCGGCAAGCATCTGCCGCTTGGTGGCGCCTTCGACGAACAGGATGTCACGATCCAGCAGGTCGACCCGCTCGGCACTGACATCCTTACCGGTCGATTGTGCGGCGAATCCGAGGTCGTCGAAGAGCGCTCGTCTCGGGTCGCCGGCGGGCACCAGCCAGTGACCGCCATTCTCCGGCCCGTAGTCGACGACGAGCACCGTGCCGGCGAACTCGGGGTGTTCCTTCCTGGCGGTGTTGATCTTGGCCTCGACCCGGGCCAGCAGCGTCCTGGCCTCGGACTCCCGGCCGAGTGCCTTTCCTGTCAGCAGCAGTTCGTCCCGCCAGGGGATCGTGTCGGCGGGATACTTTGCCCCTTTGACGACTGTCGGAGCGATGGCGGACAGCTTCTGGTAGGTCGGACGATCGATGTCTTCGTACAGGGCCAGGATCACGTCCGGGTGCGTGGCCGCGAGCGCCTCGTAGTTGATCTCGGCCGAACCCGCTGTGTCAGCTACACCCTTGCCGCGGGTTGCCTGCTGCACCCAGGGCAGCCGGTTGTAGTTCTCGTACCAGCCGCGGGTCGTGACCGGGACGATTCCGAGGGCGAGGACGAAGTCCTGGTCGTTGTACCCGACCGTGGCAACCCGCTCGGGATGCCCGGGCACCTGGGTCGTGCCGTACTCATGGGAGATCATGACCGCTGCAGGAGACCGAGTGCCGGCCGGACGGTCACGGTCGCCGCAGCCGGCGAGACCGAAGAGGGCAGCACCGCCGAGGCCACCGACAAGCAGTCCGCGACGAGTGAGCTGGTCGACGATCTCGGCGAACTCGGCCTCGGTGTCGATGCCGGACCGAGCGTGATCCGCGGTCGTTTGTACGGCCAGGGGCATGTGGGTCTCCTTCGTCGGGAATTCCTCGAGCGCTTACCGGACGGCTCGTGTCTGGCACTCGAAGTCGATGAAGGTTAGCCTAGCCTTACTTTATCTGAGTAGAGATCGGCGGGGAGAATCGAGCCCCGAGGTTGATCTCGCCGACTCAAACCGGCGTCGTCATACGCGTGTGAAGTCTCGATAATCTTGGCTTTCGACATCACGACATTCGCCCGCGACTCCCGGCGACTGGCCTGGCAGGATCTTGACTTTTCGGCGTTCAGGACCGATCCGCTGCCGGCCCGTCCGCTCCGCTGTCTGCGCCATATGTGCGATATCGAGTTCCACACCGTCTGCTGTCTGCGAGACATGTTGATGACGCCGTCCCGGGTAGATGCGATGTCACCACCTTGATGACGATCCGGAACCGTGAGGCGTACAGGCGCAGCGAAGCGCTGGCCGCGGTCCCGGCCGAACACGGCATCACGGTCGACTTCGACGTGCTCAAGGAGACCCGGCTCAAGGCTGGATGGCCCGACAAGCCGGCACCGGTCCGCCAGGCGCTGGCCAGGATGCTGGTCGGCGCCGATTTCATCGCCGTGCATATGAGTTGGGATGCCGCCGACGAACGGTCAGCAACCGCCGCGGCCAACCGGCTCGTAGCGATGTAATCCCATCCGGTGCTCAGCCTGCTGGTGCGTCGGATCGCCCACCGGGAGACCCGGCACGTCGCGTTCTACGTCACCCAGGCGCGGCGCCGGCTGGAGCACAATCGCAAGGCCCAGTTGCTGACCCGGTAGGCCTTGCGCAGGTTCTCGGGGCCGGTCGGTTCGAGGCAAGATGGCTGACGAGGGGGCCGCCTACGTGATGGCCATCTGTTTCGCCGGCCCTGACGGCGCGGCCCAGGGCGATCGATTCGATGATCACATCGCGAAGCTGCCGGGAATGGCCGGCCTGATGATCGTCAGGGACGCCTTCGCCAGCCGCCGGATTGCACTGAAGACCGGATAGGGCAGCCTTCACTTCGTTGCGGAATCAGGGCCCGCGTCGCATCGTTACCAGTGACGAACGACATCGTCGGACCGAACGCATCAGGAGGAAGGAACCGTCACCATGACCACCTCAGCCAGCTCCACCACCACCTCGTCCACGTCGACAACCCCCGAACTCGCGGCCGGTGCCGCGCAGTTCCTCACCCCGGTTGTCATCGATCTGGAGGCGCTGGTAGTCAACGGCAAGCAGGCACACTGGCACGTGCGCGGCTCCAGCTTCATCGGCGTGCACGAGCTGCTCGACCAGGTTGTCGATCATGCTCAGGAATTCGCCGATCTTGCCGCTGAGCGAGTGATCGCGCTTGGCCTGCCGTTGGACGCCCGGGTATCCACCGTCGCGGAGAAGACCACCCTGCCTGCGCTGTCCGATCGCTTCCAGAACTGGGAGACGACTGTGGCCGAGGTCGTGGCCCAACTCGACGCTGCGCTCGTCACCGTCCGCGACGCGGTTGCCGGACTCGATGAGGTGGATCTCTCAAGTCAGGACGTTGCCATCGAGATCGAGCGCGGTCTGACCAAGGACCGTTGGCTGCTCCAGGCCCACATCGCGGCCTGACAGCAGTCCCGGCAACAGGTGCCGGCTGACAACGAGGAAGTCGCGCCGGAGGCGGCCGCTACCCGTCGGTCACGCGTGCGGCTCAGTCTTCGCCGTTTCGTGATCGGGGTGGTCGGCCTCGCCGGCGCGCCAATAGCCGCGGGTGGTGATCAGGGCGCTAGGTAACCCGCGTTCGCTGAGGAAGTGTCGCCTGAACTGCGGGACGGCGACCGCCTCGCAGCCGAAGTGAAGATCCGATCCGACGACCGGGAGCTTGACGTCCGACGTATCTCAGGAGAATCCGTTGTCGCGCGACGGCCGGCCGGACGAGCGGTACGGGCATCGCGGACACGGAGATAAGGGCCGAAGTGGGGGCGAGCACCGGCACGGCGGGATGCGGGGCCGTGGTACCCGGCCACGCCATCCCTGATCGACTTGCGCACAACGACGCCGCAGCGACTCCTATGGCGCGTTGCATCGCGAGCTCGACCAACTCCAGCTGGCCCTCCGGCAGATCACCACGGCCGCGGAGGCACCCAGGTCGAGCAGACGACGGTCCTGCTCCGCGGCGTCCGCCCGTCGCTGTAGCAACTTCTGGCGGACCAGGGCTGAGCCGGTTCGTCACGTCGACTAGGGAGAGGGCGATCAGCCCAGATTGTCTGGAAGGGGTGGCCATGGCGTGACAGAGAGCATCATCGATTGCACGGCATCGCCGGGTCCCGGTGGGCGAAAGTCCAGGATGCCCGCGCTGGATGCGAAGGCGTGGACCTTCCAGGTCGCGCTTTCGCAACGTCCGTGGAGTTTCGTCGCATCGATCGGCATGGACCGCCGACATCCACGAGAGAGGCGCGTTCATGGCTCGACGGGCGTTGCACAAATGGACACAATCCGCAAAGAAAGAGGCCCCTTGACTAGGAGTGTCACCTAGTCAAGAGGCCCTTTCGTGGTAGCGGGGAGAGGATTTGAACCTCTGACCTCTGGGTTATGAGCCCAGCGAGCTACCGAGCTGCTCCACCCCGCGTCGCGTTCAGTTAACTTACCCGACACCCCGTCGGGTTTCAAATCGCGCCACGGCAAGACTCCCGCTTCAGCTGATTCCAACCTCGCCTCACGCCCGTGCCCTCGCTTCCCGGGCAAGAGAAGCGCGGGCATGGAGGGGAAGCGAGGGGTCTCCCGGGCGGACCGAAGTGAAGCGAGGGCACATACGCGCGGACTGATGGGAAGCGGTTCCGGCAAGGGCCGGGGTGAGGCCGGGAACACGCGCGGCGCGACTGACCGGAGCCGGAGCACACCCAGACGGCGGTCACAGAGGCTTGGGACGTGACACGATCGGACTATCGCCAGGAGCTTTCTCACCCGGCCCAGGCACAGCTCGTACGACTTCGGAAGGTTCTCGTCCGAATGTCGGAATGGCGGCGAGCCTTCCCTGCGAAATCCTCCGGTCAGTGATCGGATGGGTGGCTGTGAACCAACCGATCCGCGTCACCGTATGGGGCGAGAACTACCACGAAAACAGCGATAACGACCGCGAAGGCATGGCCGAGCGCTATCCGGACGGCATGCACGGCGCGATCGCCGCAGGCCTGACCAAACTCCTCGGCGACGCCGTCGAGGTCCGGACTGCGACCCGCGACCAACCGGAGCACGGCCTCACCGACGAGGTCCTCAACAGCACCGACGTGCTGACCTGGTGGGGACACGTCCGGCACGCCGAGATCGACGATGCCATCGTCGAGAAGGTGCACCAGCGGGTGCTGTCCGGCATGGGCATCCTGTGCCTGCACTCGGCGCACTTCTCCAAGATCTTCAAGAAGCTGATGGGCACCACCTGTTCGCTGGCCTGGCGCAACAGCAACGACACCGAGCTGGTCTGGACGACCTCGCCCGATCACCCGATCGCCGCCGGCGTGCCGAGCCCGATCGTGATCGAGGGCCAGGAGATGTACGGCGAGTACTTCGACATCCCGCAGCCCGACGAGCAGATCTTCATCTCCTCCTTCACCGGCGGCGAGGTCTTCCGCTCCGGCTGTACCTGGAAGCGCGGCAAGGGCAAGGTCTTCTACTTCTCGCCCGGCGACCAGGAGTACCCGGTCTACAACCACCCGGACATCCAGCGGGTGCTGGCCAACGCCGTCCAGTGGGCGGCCCCGGTCTCGAGCACCTTCCAGGTGCCGTCGGTGGTCAACATGGCCCCGCCGAAGTTCGTCGACACCAAGCTCAACCCCGCGCTCAACGCAGAGTAGGACCGTACGTTTCATGAGCAATCCGATTGATGGAAGCAACCTCCGTGCTGGGGTGGTCGGCCTGGGCTGGGCCGGCCAGCAGCACATGAAGGGCTATCACCTGGCCAGCGGGGTCGACCTCGTCGGCCTGGCCGGTCTGGAGACCGACCACCTGCAGCGGCTCGGCGACGAGTACGGCGTCGAGCACCGGTACGCCGAGTGGGCCGACCTGTTCGCCGGCACCCAGCTCGACGTGGTCAGCGTCTGCACCCCGCCGTCGCTGCACGCCCCGATCGCCATCGCTGCGCTCGAGGCCGGGATCAACGTCCTCAGCGAGAAGCCGATGGCACTGGACTCGGTCTCCGCCCGGGCCATGGTCGATGCGGCCAAGGCCAATGGCCGGATCCTTGAGGTGTCCTTCAACCATCGCCGCAAGGCGGAGGTGTCGGCCGCCAAGGATCTGATCGACCGCGGCCTGCTGGGCAAGATCTACTACGCCAAGGCCGGCTGGATGCGGCACTCCGGCATCCCGGGCCTGGGCAGCTGGTTCACGCGCAAGGCCACCGCCGGCGGCGGCCCGATGATGGACATCGGCGTACACATGCTCGACATGGCGCTCTACCTGATGGGTGAGCCGGATGTGGCTGCCGTCAGCGCCAGCACGTACGCCGAATTCGGCCCGCGCGGCCGGGGTGGCTCCAACTGGGGCATCACCACCAAGACCGGCGGCGACGGCACCCAGACCTACGAGGTCGAGGACCTGGCCACGGCGTTCGTCCGGATGACCAACGGCGGCACCCTGCTGCTGGAGAGCAGCTGGGCCCAGGGGGTCGGCCACGACGACATGTACGTGACCCTGTTCGGTACCGAGGGTGGCGCCGAGCTGACCTGGAACCCGCCGGGCCCGCAGATCAAGGCATGGACCCAGGTCGAGGGTGTCGATGCCACGCTGCAACCGCGGCTCGGTCCCAACGGAGGTCATACCGAGGCGGTCGCCGACTTCGTCAGCGCGGTCCGGGCCGGCGAACTCGCCGGCCATCAGGGTGACGAGGCGCTGACCCGCGCCCTGATCGTCGACGCCGCCTACCGGTCGGCCGACGATTCGGCCGAGATCCGGGTCGAACCCCGCTCCGGCGAGGGGTCACAAACTCACTGATATTGGCGGCGTGTCGTGCGCAGCACCGAATGTGGATCCTCGGGCGCACGACACGCCGCAGATAGTGAGTATTTAGCGACCCCTCGGCAGGAGGGGAGTCAGGTGACCAGCAGCACGACGACCAGTCCGAGGATGCCGTGGCCGATCGCGACCCAGGCAGCGCACAGCGAACCGACCGCGATCGTCACGACGCCGGTAGCGAACGCCAACACCAGTGCGATCAGCAGGGCCTGGTTGGTCTGCGGACCGGGGGAGTGCACCAGCGTGCCCGCCAGGCCCTCGCCCGCCGCTGCCCGTCCCGCCGAAGGCGCATACGACTGTTATATGTCGCGAGACGATCCGACGTGTTCCGACCGGAACCAAATAGACTGCCGTGCGTGAAGGCGCTGCTTCTGGAGAACATCCATTCCGAGGCCCGACGGCTGCTGGCCGAGCGCGGGTTCGAGGTCGAGACGCGCAAGGGCGCGCTCGACGGCGACGAGCTGGTCGAGGCACTGCAGGGCATCGACCTGCTGGGCATCAGGTCCAAGACCCAGGTCACTCGCGAGGTCCTGGAACAGTCTCCGCAGCTGCTCGCGGTCGGTGCCTTCTGCATCGGCACCAACCAGATCGATCTGACCACGGCGGCCGACCGGGGCGTCGCCGTCTTCAACGCCCCGTATTCCAACACCCGCAGCGTGGTGGAGCTGGCGATCGCCGAGATCATCGCGATGGCCCGGCACCTGACTGACAAGAATGCGGCGTTGCATGCCGGGATCTGGGACAAGTCCGCGAAGGGCGCCCATGAGGTACGCGGCCGGACTCTCGGCATCGTCGGCTACGGCAACATCGGCAGCCAGCTCTCCGTGGTCGCCGAGGCACTCGGCATGCAGGTCTACTTCTACGATGTCGCCGACAAGCTTGCGCTCGGCAACGCCCGCCGGTGCTCTACCTTGGACGAGTTGCTGGAGAAGGCCGAGACGATCAGCCTGCACGTCGACGGCCGCGCCGCCAACAGCCACCTCTTCGGCGCTGAGCAGTTCGCCAAGATGCGGCCCCGCAGCCTGTTCCTGAATCTGTGCCGTGGGCCGGTCGTCGATCATGAAGCGCTCCGGGATGCACTGCTCAGCGGGCAACTCGCGGGTGCCGCGATCGACGTCTTCCCCGAGGAGCCCAAGACCGCCGGCGATCCGTTCATCTCTTCGCTGCAAGGGATCTCGAATGTGATCCTCACCCCGCATGTCGGCGGCTCGACCGAGGAGGCACAGACAGATATCGGGCAGTACGTCGCCGGAAAGTTGCGCGATTACGTCGCCGACGCCAACACCACGATGTCGGTGAACCTGCCCCAGGTGGCGGTCACCGAGCGGATGTCGGCAGCACGCATCCTGCACGTGCACCAGAACGTTCCCGGTGTGCTGGCGACGACCAACGGCATCCTGGCCGACTTCGGCGCCAACATCGAGAGCCAGACCCTCAATACCCGCGGCACCCTCGGAGTCGTGGTGACCGACGTCGGGTCGCAGTTGTCGGACGAACTGGTCGAGAAGTTGCGGCAACTCCCGGAGACCGTCTCGCTGCGGGTGATCACCGACCCGGTGTGATCAGGAGTCCTTGATCAGGGTCAGCCATCCAGCAACGCCGGGTAGATAGCTAGCTTATGCAGTTGGCTGACGTCAATCGCCAGCCAACTCACCACTCGGCGAAGGACCCGTCCGCGTGCCTCCAGACCGGGTTGTGCCAGTTATGGCTGTCCATGGCCTTCCGGCGCACCACGTCCTCGTCGATCTCGATACCCAGCCCCGGCCCGGTGAGCCGGGCGATCGAGCTGTCGGCGAATTCGAAGACGCCGGGATCGACCAGATAGTCCAGCAGCTCCGAGCCCACTGCGTTGTAGTGGATGCCCAGGCTGGTCTCCTGGATGATCGCGTTGGGGCTGGCGAAGTCGACCTGCAGGCAGGACGCGAAGGCGATCGGGCCGAGGGGACAGTGCGGGGCCAGCGAGACTCCGTACGTCTCGGCGGCGGCTGCGATCCGGCGTACCTCGGAGATGCCGCCGGCGTGAGACAGATCGGGTTGGACGACGGCGATCCCGGTCCTTAGCACCTCGCGGAAGTCCCAGCGGGAGTAGAGCCGCTCGCCGGTGGCGATCGGGATGGTGGTGGCCTCGGTGATCTTGGCCAGGTCGAGCTGCAGCTCCGGGACGACGGGTTCCTCGACGAAGAGCGGATGCAGCGGCTCGAGCTCGTGGCAGGCGACCCGGGCCAGCGCGGGGGAGAAGCGGCCGTGGAAGTCGATGCCGATGTCAACTGCGTCGCCGACTGCGTCACGGACGGCGGCGACCCGCTCGACGATGCCCTTGATCTCCGCGCGGGATTCCAGCGCCCGCATCTTGCCGCCGCCGTTCATCTTGACGGCGTCGTAGCCCTGCTCGACCCGCTGCCGGGCCGACTCGGCGAGCTGACCGGGCTCGTCGCCGCCGATCCAGCCGTAGATCCGCTGCCGCTGCCGCACCGGGCCGCCGAGCAGCTCGTGGATCGGCAGTCCGAGCGCCTTGCCCTTGATGTCCCACAGCGCCTGGTCGATTCCGGCGACCGCGCTGGAGAGCACCGGGCCGCCCCGGTAGAAGCCGCCTTTGATCAACGTCTGCCAGTGATCTTCGATCGGGCTCGGGTCCTTGCCGATCAGGAATCCGGACAGTTCCCTGATCGCCGCGGCCACTGTGGCCGCTTTGCCCTCGACGATCGGCTCACCCCAGCCGGTGATCCCCTCATCGGTACGGACGGCCAGGAACAACCAGCGGGGTTCGACGATGAACGTTTCCAGAGCAGTGATCTGCATGGATTTCATTCTCGCCCACCCGGATCCGCAGCGGTTGCCGGGTGTCGATCATGATCAGATCGTGAACAGCCCGCCGGCTAACTCGCGCTCCAGCCGCCGTCGACCGTGTAGGAGGCACCAGTGACCATGGACGCCGAATCGCCGGCCAGCCAGCGGGCGAGCGAACCGATGTCGGCGGGGTCGATCAACTTCTTGATCGAGGCGTGGGCCAGCATCACCTGCTCGACCACCGCGTCCTCCGCGATCCCGTGGGTCTTGGCCTGATCGGCGATCTGGCCCTGCACCAGTGCCGTCCGGACGTAGCCGGGGTTGATGCAGTTGCTGGTGACGCCGTGCGGACCACCCTCGAGCGCGGTGACCTTGGACAGGCCCTCGAGGCCGTGTTTCGCTGCCACATAAGCGCTCTTGTACGCCGAGGCCCGCAGCCCGTGCACCGAGGAGATGTTGATCACCCGTCCCCAGCCGGACTCGTACATGTGCGGCAGCGCGGCCCTGACCAACAGGAACGGCGCCTCCAGCATCAATGTGAGGATCCGCCGGAACGCCGCCGGTTCGAACTGCTCGATCGGCGCCACGGTCTGGATGCCGGCGTTGTTGATCAGGATGTCGCAGTCCAGCTGCAGCGACTCGAGTGCGGCGGTGTCCAACAGGTCGACCTGCCAGGACCGGCCGCCCAACTCGTCGGCGACCCGGCGGGCTCCGTCGCCGTCGCGGTCGGCGATGATCACCGACGCACCGGCATCGGCCAGCGCCCGGGCGCATGCGGCGCCGATGCCTGCGGCGCCGCCGGTGACCAGTGCCGTACGGCCTGCCAGATCACGATCTCCAGCCATGGTCAGGACCCTACCGGTGGGATACCTCCGGCCGGCGCGACCCCTTCGGCAACCAGCCGGTCGTGATCATCGCGATCCAGGGAGTGCAGCGAGATTCCCCTGGTTTCGCGGGCGGCAGCGATCGCCACACCGGTGATCACACAGCAGGCCAGGACGTAGAGGGCGACCGGTGTGGAGGAACCGTACGCACTGAGCAGCGCAGCCGCGATCAGCGGTGACCAGGAGCCTGCAACCACCGAGCTGACCTGGGCGCCGAACGAGACGCCGGAGTACCGCATCCGGGTCGGGAACATCTCGGCCATCGCAGCCGCCTGGCCGGAATACATCATGCTGTGCCCGACCAGCCCCAGGGTCACCGCCAGCACGATGATGCCGGTCGAACCGCTGTCGAACATCGTGAACGCATAGAAGCCCCAGGCGGCCGACAACACCGTGCCGACCGCATAGACCGGACGTCGTCCCACCACATCGGTGAGCCGGCCCCAGAGCAACATCAGACAGAACTCGACGGCGTGGGCGATGCCCATCGCGAAGAGGATGGTCTTGGTCTCGACGCCGGTGACTTTCACGGAGAGGTAGGTGATCGAGAAGGTGACGATGACGTAGTAGACGACGTTCTCCGCGAGCCGCAGCCCGACCGCGGTGAGCACGCCGCGCGGGTAACGCTTGATCACCTCCAGGACGCCGTACCGCTTGGACTCGTCGGCCTCGAGGTCTGCCTGTGCTTGCTTGAAGATAGGGGCATCGGAGACCTTGGTCCGGACGTACCAGCCGACGAAGACGATGATCGCGGACAGGAAGAACGCGATCCGCCACCCCCAGCCCAGGAAGGCGGAGTCGGACAGCGCACCCGACAGGATCCACAGCACGATCGTCGCCAGCAGGTTGCCGCCGGGCACACCTGCCTGGGTCCAACTGCCCCAGTAGCCGCGACTCCTGTCCGGCGCGTGCTCGGTGATCAACAATGCCGCGCCACCCCACTCGCCGCCGACTGCGAAGCCCTGGATGAAGCGCAGCACGACCAGCAGGATCGGCGCAAGGTAGCCGACCGCGCCGAAGGTCGGCAGACTGCCCATCAGGAAGGTCGCGGCACCCACCATCAGGATGCTGATCTGCAGCAGGTGCTTGCGGCCGTACTTGTCGCCGAAGTGGCCGAAGACCAGACCACCCACGGGTCGGGCGATGAAGCCGACGGCATAGGTGAGGAAGGCCTTGATGATGCCGTCGAGGGGATTGTCGGACTCGGGGAAGAAGATCTTGCCGAACACCAGCGTCGATGCCGTGCCGTACAAGAAGAATTCGTACCATTCGACGACCGTGCCGGCCATCGAGGCGGTGACGATCTTGCCGAGGCCCTGCGGCTTGCCCGGCGCGGAGGATGCAGCGTTGGACGAGGTAGCCATTGTTTCTCCTGGTCGACTCTGACCTGCAAGAAAATTCCTGGTTACCGCTGAGTATCGCCGGATGATCACCGATCCGCAACGCAGCACCGCGCCGGGTGCGCGGAATCTTGATCGAAAGTGGTTACAAGATCAAGTTGTCTACCCCGACATCCGGCGCGAAGATCAAGTAATCGTCAGTTTGCGACGATCACGATTCCGTGCCCGTTTCGTCCGGGGCGTCGGGATCGTCTGACGATGCGAGCCGGCTGAGCAGCTCGTCGTGCAGCCGACCGTTCGACGCGTACGCCCCAGTGCCGTTCGGCCCCGGCTTGCCGTCCAGATCGGTGAACCTGCCACCGGCCTCGGTGACCACGATCGAGCAGGCGGCCATGTCGTGCAACTCCAACTCGGGCTCGCAGGCAAGATCGACAGCGCCCTCGGCGAGCAGCATGTAGGACCAGAAATCGCCGAAGGCCCGGGTCCGCCAGCAGTCCCGCAACAAGTCGACGAATCCCTGTCCGATGCCCGAGGTGATCCAGCCGTCCAGCGACGAATAGCTCAAGGAGGCGTCGGAGATCTTCGCCACGTCGGAAACATGGATGGGGCTGGCCGACATCAGCGACTTGCCCATGTAGGCGCCGCCGTCGAGGCTGGCCCACCACCGGCGACCGAGCGCCGGCGCACTGACCACACCGACCACCGGCTGGTCCTCGATCATCAGGCTGATCAGCGTGGCCCAGACCGGCACTCCGCGCACGTAGTTCTTGGTGCCGTCGATAGGGTCGATCACCCACCGCCGCGGACCCCAGCCGGTGTCGTCCAGCTCCTCGCCGTGCACGGCGTCCCGCGGCCTGGCGCGGCCGAGTGTGCGGCGAAGGGCTTCCTCGACCGAGGTGTCGGCATCGGTGACCGGCGTCAGGTCCGGTTTGGACGTGACGTGCAGGTCGAGTGCCTTGAACCGGCTCATCGTGATCGAATCGGCGTCGTCGGCGAGCAGGTGGGCAAGCCGCAGGTCATCGGTCAACTTGGCGGTGGGCACAGCAGGCATAGCGCTGAGATTACTGTTCCCCGCTCAACATCCGTCGGAAGGAGGCCACTCGTGCCGCCGACAGGTCGCCGCGGGCGACCGCAGCGTCCAGGCCGCAGTCGGGCGCGTCCGCCCCGTGGGTGCACCCGCGCGGGCAATCGGAGACGAAGCGGTCGAGGTCCTCGAAGGCCGCGACGATGCGGTCCCGGGACACGTGGCTCAGCCCGAACGACCGGACGCCCGGGGTGTCGATCACCCAGCCGGGATCCGCTTCCGGATCCTCGGCCAGTGCCGGAAGCCGCATCGCGTACGCGGCGGTCGAGGTGTGCCGGCCCTTGCCGGTCACCTCGTTGACCTCGCCGGTGGTCCGGTGCGCGTCCGGGATCAGAGCGTTCACGAGAGTCGACTTGCCGACCCCGGAGTGGCCGATGAAGACGCTCCGCTGGCCCGCCAGCCGGGCCCGTAGGCCGCTCAGGTCGGCGCCCGGCCGGGTGATCTCGATCGGCACGTCCAACGGCTCGTACAGCGCGACCAGGTTGTCGGGGGAGCCGAGATCCGATTTCGTCAGGCAGAGCAGGGGGCGCAGCCCGGCGTCATAGCCCGCAACCAGGCAGCGGTCGATCATCCCGGTCCGGGGCGGCGGATCGGCCAGCGCGCTGACGATCACCATCTGGGTCGCATTGGCCACGATCGGGCGTTCGTACGGATCGTCGTCGTCCGCGGTTCGTCGCAGCACGGTGGCCCGGTCGAGAACCTCGACGACCCTGGCGAGCGTGCCCTCCTCGCCGGAGGTGTCGCCGACCAGGCGGGCGCGGTCGCCGACGATCACGCCCTTGCGGCCGAGCTGGCGGGCTTTGGCGGCGATCACCTCGTGCGGATCGGATTCCCCGACCAGGCAGGTGTAGCGGCCGCGGTCGATGGTGATCACCATGCCGACCTCGGCGTCGGAGTAGTCCGGTCTGATCTTGGTGCGTGGTCGGGTCCGGCGCTGCGGTCTTTCGAACCGAGCATGATCATCTTCACCGACCACGCGCGGCGTCACGCCCGACCAGCCTCCTCTTCGGCGGCGACGCTGTCGGCGAGCATGCCGGTCCACAGATCGACGAAATCGGGCATCGTCTTGGAGACGCACTCGACGTCGTCGAGCTGGATGTCATCGATCACCAGCCCCAGCAACGCGCCGGCGGTGACCATCCGATGGTCGGCGTAGGTGAGCCAAGTGTTGCTGCGCAGCAGCTTGGGATGGATCACCAGCCCGTCGTCGGTCTGCCGAACTTCGGCACCGACGGCGGTGAGGTCGGTCTCCAGCGCGGCCAACCGGTCGGTCTCGTGGCCGCGGATGTGTGCCACGCCGTGGATGCGGCTGGTGTGGTCGGCCAATGCCGCCAGCACCGCGGCGACCATGGTCAGCTCCGACGCATCGTGCAGGTCAAGATCAACGGCCTCCAGCTTGTCAGTGCCCTGCACCGTCAACAGGTCACCGTCGAGACTGACGTCGGCCCCGAAAAGGGCCAGCACGTCGGTGATCGCAGCACCCGGCTGGTTGGACTCCCGCGGCCAGCGGGGCACATTGATCCGGCCGCCGGTCACCGCAGCAGCGGCCAGGAACGGCGCGGCATTGGCAAGGTCAGGTTCGATCACGAATTCGCCGGCGGCGATGGTGCCAGGGTGGACGATCCAGTGATCGGCTTCCGGCTCCTCGATCACCACGCCGCGATCGCGCAGCATCTGGACGGTCATGTCGATGTTCGGCCGGCTCGGCACCCAAGGACCCTGGTGGCGCAGGTCGAGCCCACCAGCGAACCGGGCTCCCGCGAGCAGCAGCCCGGAGACGTACTGGCTGGTCGCCGAGGAGTCGACGACGACCTCACCGCCGGGGAGATCGGGGCGCCCGGTGATCGTGAACGGCAGCCCATTGGCCGCGATCTCCACAGCTGCCCCCGCCGCGTTCAGGCCCTCGAGGAGACCGCCCATCGGGCGAACCCGGACCTCTCCGCCGTCGAGAACCGCAACCTCGCCGGTGAAAGTCGTCGCCCCAGCGGCCAGCGCCGCGACCGGCGGCAGGAACCGCATCACGGTCCCGGCCAGGCCGCAGTCGATCTCCGCGGCGGGGCTGAATTCCGACGGCGGGGTGATTTCCCAGCGGTTATCGTGTTCGGTGATCACGACTCCGAGAGCGCGCAGTCCGTCGCGCATCAGTCGGGTGTCCCGGGCGTCGAGGCCGCCGGTGATCACCGACGGCCCGTCGGCCAGGGCAGCCAGGATCAGGGCGCGGTTGGTCTCGGACTTGGATCCGGGAATGCTGACCGTCGCATTGACGGGAACCGGAGCCAGTGGCGCGGTCCAGGGTCGGGAATCGGGCATGGCTCCAGGTGTCTTCTTCGCGGTCAGTTCGAGCCCAGCTGGATGTGCTCGCCCAGCTGGCTCCGGGCATCCTCGGCGCGCTTGCGGACGTTCTTGCCGGCATCGCCCGCCGCCTCGAGCGCCCGCTGCTGCACCGCGGCCGTGGACTTCTGCAGCTTCTTCTTGTTCTTCTTCGCCGACTTCCGGGCGGCCTTGCGCGCTTCCTCGGCTCGCTTCAACCCGTCCTTGCGCGCCTGTTCGGCCCGCTTGGCGGCCTGTTTGCGTGCCTTGCGCCCCTCGGTCACCACCTCCTCGACGGCATCGCCGAGCACGTCGGAGACGGCTGCGAAACCGGTACCGAGGGCGGCTGTCGCGGTCTGGCTGCGACGGTTCTGCTTGAGCGCCTTCTTGGCTGCCTTGCGGGCCTTCCGGGTGCGCTTGACGGCCAGTTCGCGACCCTCGTTGGCACGCCAGACCAGGCCCGGCTTGCCCTCGGTGTCCCGAGCAGCGATGATCACGCCGCCCAACAGGCCGACGTTCTTGACGAACTGCTGGCGCTCGTGGACCTTCTCGTCCTGGCTGCCGGCACGCCAGAACGGGTGCCGCGCGATCGTTGTCGGGACCAGCGACAGGGCCAGCAGCCCGGCGCCGAACCGGCGCCCTTTGCCGGTAGCCAACGCCAGCCCGCCGGCCACCTGGACGGCGCCATTGAGCCGGACCAGCAGAGCGGTGTCCTCGGGGATGAACCCGGCGACCTCGGCCGGAGCAAAGCGCTTGACGGCCGGCACGAGCCGATCGGTCAACGGCTCGGCATCGGGCACGAACTCCTCAGGTCTGCGGATTGCCCGGATCCCGCTGAGCACGAAATAGCTGGACAGCATGGTTCGGCCGACGGCCCGTACAAGAGTCATATCCTCATTCCTAACACAGCGGTGCTCGGGCATGGGTGGAACGCTCGACTACGGTACCCAATATGTGTGGCAGGTACGCGTCCTCGGCCTCGCCCGATGAGTTGGCCGAGGAGTACGAGGTCGACGACATCGTCGGCGAGCTTCCCGGTGCGGACTACAACGTCGCGCCGACGGTCGAGGTTCCCGCGATCCTGGAGCGCAAGGCCAAGGACAGCCGGGACGTATGCCGACGGTTGACCCCGCTGGTCTGGGGTCTGGTGCCGTCGTGGGCGAAGACCCGCGGTACCGGTGCGAAGATGATCAACGCCCGGTTCGAGACGGTCGCCGAGAAGCCGGCCTTCAAGCGAGCCTGCGCCGTCCGCCGCTGCCTGCTCCCTGCCGACGGCTACTACGAGTGGTACGAGCCGGAGGGCAGTTCGGGGAGCAAACCGCGCAAGCAACCCTTCTTCATCCACCGGGCCGACGGCGGGCGGCTGGCGATGGCAGGCCTGTACGAGATCTGGCGCGACCCGGACAAGGACAAGGACGACGACTCGGCCTGGTTGCGGACCTGTACGGTGATCACCACCCGGGCCACCGACGCGGTCGGGCACATTCACGACCGGATGCCGATGGTGGTCACCCCGGATCGCTGGGACGCCTGGCTGGACCCGGGGCAGACCGACCCGGGAGCAGCCCGCGATCTGCTGGTCGTCACCGAGCCGGCGATGCTGGAGGCGTACGCGGTGTCCGCGCTGGTCAGCAATGTCAAGAACAACGGACCCCAGTTGCTGGAGCCATTGGCCGAGGATCCGGCCAGGGACGAGGAGACGCTCTTCTGATGCCCGGAGCCGAAGACCGGATCCTGGAAGTGGACACCCCGGAGGGTCCGGGCCGGTTCTTCATCGCCGACGCCGACGACCCGGCGGCACTGTTGATCATGGGACATGGTGCCGGTGGCGGGGTGGACGCCGTCGATCTCTCGGTGCTGTCGAGCCGGCTTCCCGAGCACGGCATCACTGTTGCCCGCTTCGAACAGCCCTGGCGCACGGCCGGCAAGAAGGTCGCCAGCCCGCCGCCGCGGCTCGACAGCGCCTGGACCGGCGCGGTGCCTGCGTTGCTGGCCGGATCCGCCGGCCTGCCGTATTTCTTCGGCGGTCGGAGCGCGGGTGCCCGGGTCGCCTGCCGGACTGCGCCGGGTTTCACCGACGTCCGTGGCGTCGTCTGTTGTGCCTTTCCGCTGCACCCGCCGGGCCGACCAGATCGCAGTCGGGCCGGCGAACTGCTCGGTGCCGGGGTCCCGCGACTGGTGATCCAGGGCGAGCGCGACACCTTCGGTGGCCCCGACGAGGTGCGGGCCGTGATCACCGAGACCGATCCGATCACGATCATCGAGGTACCGGGCGCCGACCACTCGATGCGAACCCCGAAGTCGGCGCCGATCACTCCGGTCGAGGTGCGCGATCTGATCACCGTCTCGGTGATCGACTTCGTACGATCAGCCGGGTCCTGAGCTTGTCGCCGGGTCCTGAGCGCGGTCGTAGGATCAGCGGGCGGCCAGATGGTAAGCAGGCTTGGAGAGTTGCGGGATCACGAGCACCCGCGGATTCCCGCCGACGTATTGCTCCGCGGCGGCCAGGGCCGCCTCGACGCTGCCGATCGGGATGCATCCCATCCCCTCGGCAAAGCGCGCCTCCTGCGCGCCTGCGATGAAGATCGCCGCCGCGGCGTTGGTCGCGACACCGCCCATGTAGGCCATCGAGAAGGCGTGGAACGGGTGGTAGGCGGCACCCGAACGGTACGCATCCACCCACTCCCGCCGGGTCGCGTACGACTCCTCGAAGCGGACGAGATCAGCAGCGGATTCCACGGTCTGCAAGGCGTCGTAGAGCGGCACCGTCGCCGGGAACTCCGGCTCGTTGAAGTAGCCGTCGCAGACCGACGCGGCGATGATCACCGGCCCACCCCGCTCGGACCTGGGCCGCAACGCCGACCCCGCGCGAGCGACAGCCGCACCGATCGCCTGGGTCATCAGGATCGGATTGGAGCCCATCCCGCCGCCGTAGTGGAAATTCCGGGGCATGCCAAGGACCAGCACGTCCGCGGGCGGGCCGTCCAGCGTGACCTCGGTACGCCGCCGAGCGAGCGGCCAGGTCGCCTGCTCGACCGGCGTGATCGCGCCGGCGCTGACCTGCACCTGCCGGGACTGTGCGTCGAGCACGGCGTCGACGCTGAAGAACGGCCGACCCATCGCCTGCTCCATCGCTCTGCCGATCGCCTCGAGCTGGTGGCGGAAGTGACTGTGCGTCGAGGCGGGGACGAAGTCGGGACGATGCATGGTGCCGGGGGAGTGATGGGCCCGGATCGAGCGCCAGGTGGTCAGGCCGGTCGCGGGCATCTTGTAGCCGCCGCTGAAACCGCCGTACGGGTTGCCGGAGGTGTGGCCCAGCAGGACGGTCAGGTCTGACTCGGCCAGCAGCCTGTTGAACTGCACCGGATCGCCATGCCGGGAGAGCCCGGCGTCGGCGATCCCCGGATCCTCCGCGTCGTGGTTGACGATCTGCCCCGGGTCGAGTCGATCAAGGACTGCCGGGCCGAGCAGTGCTGCGAACTCCTCGGCGGTGTTCTTGCGGTGCAGGCCGATCGCGCAGACCAGGGTGATGTCACCGGATCGGACGCCGGCGCGTTCCAGTTCGTCCAGCACCAGGGGGATCGCGACCCGACGGTGCGCGGTTTCGTGGATACCGCCCTTGACCCGGTCCGGGAAGGCGATGGTGATCTTGGAACCGGGCCCGACCTGATCCGCGATCGGCGGCAGGCCCAAGGGGGCGCGGAGCGCGTCCCGGGTGGCTGCCACCGGGTCGGAGAGTGGCTCGGGCTCCTGGTGTGCGCGGCCGGCGATGATCTCGATCGCGGTGTCAGGAACCTGCGCATCGATCTCGTGGTCGCCGTACTCCAGCCGGACGGTTCTCATCGGGTGATCGCCTCCTGGGGCTCGTCCTCGACCTCCGCGGTCAGCGGATTCCACTTGATCAACAGTACGGCGAGCAACCCGACAGCGGGGATGATCGTCAGCCATCCCATGGTCCCGGCCAGACCGACCGATGCCAACAGCAGCGGGAAGATGTAGAAACCGAGGATGCTGCCGACCCGGGACATGCTCTCGGCCCAGCCCGTGCCGGTGCCGCGCAACCGGGTCGGGTAGGAGAGCGCTGCCATCGTCTTGCCCTGGGGTCCGGGACCGAAGGACTGGCCGAGGACGAAGAGGGCGACCAGGCCGGTGGAGATCCAGACGCTGATCGAATCGCTGCCGAAGGCCAGGCTCACCGTGCAGACGATGATCAACACGTAGCCGATCCCGGCCAGCAGGCGCATCCCCAGCCGACCGGTGACCAACGACTGCAAGACGCCGCCGACGATCCCGAAGAGGTTGATGATCAAGGTCGCCAGGATCGTGTCGGTCAGGTCGTCACCGAACAGCACCGCCGCGACCGTCGGGATGTAGAAGCCGACCGCGAAATACTGTGCGGCCTGGGTGCCCGAGATGATGGATGCCAGCGCGGTCCGGCGGCGGTAGTGCGATGTGAAGAGCTCCTTGGTCCGCCGCCAGGCAGCCTCCGCGCCGTGGTCGGCGCCATCGCCGGCTGCGGGCTGGACGTCGACGCTGACGTGATAACTGGATTCCAGGATCCGGGCTGCCTCTCCCAAGCCGAGATTGTGAGCCGCCCACATCGGGCTCTCCTCGGTGAACCGCAGTCGCAGCAGCAGGACCACCAGGGCTGGAACGGCGCCGAGCCCGACCAGCCAGCGCCACAGGTTCGCAGCACCCGCACCGAGGAAGATCGGCAACGCGATCGCCGCGGCCGCGCACACCGCGATGTACCACATCGCCTGCCAAAAGTTGACGAAGTTGCCTTTGCGGCGCCGGTTGGTGAATTCGGCGACGAAGCTGAAGGACGCCGGCATGTCGATCCCGACCCCGACGCCGAGGAAGAAGCGACAGACGACCAGGAAGCCGTAGTTGGGCGACAGGCCGGCGGCGACCGCAGCGACCACGAACAAGATCAGGTCGAGGATGAAGATCTTGTAGCGGCCGAGCCGGTCGACCAGCGGGCCGCCGACGAGTGCGCCGACCAACGCGCCGAAGGCCATCACCGAGGTGAGTAGTCCGACCCGTACGGCGCCGAGCCCCCACTGTTTGGTGAGGCTGCCGATCCCGAGCCCGAGGCTGGTGAAGTCGTAGGCATCGACGAACACGCCACCCAGGGCGATGATCGCCAGCAACCGCGTCCGGCCGGTACCGGTCGGGTGGTCGTTGACATAGTCGATGATGTCCCGGGGCGTACGGACGGTGATCGCCGGTGACGACATCCGAAGGGCTCCTGTCAGGTCAGTGCTGATCAGCGGGTGCTGATCCGTCGGCTTCGGTGCGGTAGAGCTCGACGACCGCGGCCGTGTCGAGATCACCGAGCCCCCCGGCTACCGCGCGTTCGGTGATCGTACGCACCAACTCGGCCATCGGCGCGGAGCGGTCGAGTTCCCGGGCGAGTTCGGATCCCAGCCGGACGTCCTTGGCGAGCAGCTTGATCGCGAACGCCGGATCGTAGCTGTGAGCGGCCATCCGCGGCGCGATATCCCGGAACAGGCCAGAGACGCTCGCGGCGCCGGAGTCGGCGATGACGGAGGTGAACCGGCCGGCGTCCAGGCCCGCCTGTTCGGCCAGCGAGACGATCTCCGCGGTGATCATGTTGATCGCCCCGAACATCAGGTTGTTCAGCAGCTTGAGAGTGGCTCCGGCACCGACATCGCCGATCCGGTGCACGGCCTTGGCGATCGTGCCGACCGCGACGTCGGTGATCATCGCGACCGCGGATTCGGCGCCGCCGCAGACCAGGGTCCAGCCGCCGCACGCAGTGGGCCGCCCGAGGATCGGCGAGTCGGCATAGTGACCGCCCCGGGCGGTGATCGACTCCGCCACGTCACGCGCGGTGCCCGGATCGATGGTGGAGAGGTCGGCGACCGTCCGGCGGGCGATGCCCGCACCAAGATCAGCGACAAGATCAGCGATCACGGCACGGACCACGTCCGGTGTCGGCAGCGACAAGAAGATCAGCTCGGCCCCCTGTGCAGCCCCGGCGGCCGAATCGTGGACCGTGACGCCGTAGCCTGCTGCCCGGTCGCGGGCAGCAGGAACCGGATCGTAGCCGTGCACCGGATACCTTGCGGCCAACGCGGCGGACGCCGGTCCGCCCATCGCCCCGAGTCCGATGACGGCAACCTTCCCGATGCGATCAGCTGTTGTCGGCACGGTCCAGTTCTACCTCAGCCGGCATCCGGAGCCCGCGGTCGGCGCCGTGGCGGCGGTTTCAGCTACCGGGCACCGGACGGCAGCGGCCCCACGCAACCGGCGGTGGTCGGTCGGCTCCGGGTCAGATCGTCTTCAGCCGCGGCAGCACGTCGGTCACCATGCCTTCGGTCCAGCCGACCGGATCCGGGGTCGGCGGCGCGATCGTCACCAGCCCGATCCCGAGGGCGGCGTACCGCTCCATGTCGGACAGGAAGGCGTCCGTTGATTCGACCGGATTGCCGTGATACATGATGCTCTTCTCGATCGCATCGTAGTCACGGACCAGCCGGGTGCAGTGCTCACGCAAGACACTGAGCTTGTGCGCCACACCGTCGACGCCGTCGGCGGTGAAGAGGTTGCAGACGTCGGCGTACTGGGCCACCATCCGCAGCGTCTTGCGTTCACCGGAGCCGCCGATCAGGATCGGGACCCGGCCGCGTACGGGCTTGGGCAGGCAGATCGTCTCGGCCAGCTGGTAGTGCTTGCCGTCGTACGGCCCATCGTCGTCGGACCACATCTGGTTGGCGATCTGCAGCGCTTCCTCGAGCCGCTCGAACCGCTCCCCGGTGCTGGGGAAGGGGACGCCGAGCCCCTGGTGCTCGCGCTCGTACCAGGCAGCGCCGATGCCCAGCAGGGCCCTGCCGCCGGACAGTACGTCCAGGGTCGTCACGGTCTTGGCCAGCAGGCCGGGGTGCCGGTAGGTGACGCCGGTGACCAGCGCGCTCAGCCGGACCCGCTCGGTCCGGCCGGCGAGGTAACCGAGCGTGCTGTAGCTCTCCAGCATCGGCTGGAACGGGCCGCCGATCGGGATCATCTGGAACCAGTGATCCATCACGGTGAGCAGCGACACGCCGCCTTGGTCGGCGGTCGTCGCCGTCTCGGCGAGGCGATCGGTCAGTTTCGATTCCCACTCCGGGTGGGTGAAATTGGCGTAGTGAACTCCGAGTTCCACGGTCAGCACGTTACGCCGGACGGCGGGAATACCAGCCCGCGGTCGGCGTTTTATCGGGTGATGGCTACTTTGACCGCTGATAGGCGACCGCAGACTTCGGTACGCTCGTACCTGATGACGATTCCTGTTGGTCCTGACAATTCCGCCGACCGTACGGTCGGGACGGACGAACACCACGAGACCGAGGCCCAGCGACGGCAGCGGTTCGAGGCTGACGCGCTCGAGTTCATCGACCAGCTCTACGCGGCGGCGATGCGGATGACCCGCAATCCCGCCGATGCCGAGGATCTGGTCCAGGAGACCTACACGAAGGCGTACTCCTCGTTCCAGCAGTTCGCGCCGGGCACCAACCTCAAGGCGTGGCTCTACCGGATCCTCACCAACACCTACATCAACAACTACCGCAAGCGGCAGCGCCAGCCCCAGCTGTCCGACGGCGCCGATGTCGAGGATTGGCAGTTGGCCCGGGCCGAGTCGCACACCTCGAGCGGGCTGAAGTCGGCCGAAATGGTCGCCCTGGAGAATCTACCGGACTCCGATGTCAAGGACGCGCTGCAGGCGTTGGCGCCGGACTTCCGGTTGGCGGTCTACCTGGCCGATGTGGAGGGGTTCGCCTACAAGGAGATCGCCGACATCATGGGAACGCCGATCGGCACCGTGATGTCGCGACTCAACCGAGGTCGCAAGCAGTTGCGCGCCCGGCTCGAGGACTATGCGCGCGACCGGGGCCTCCTGCACGATCATGATGACCGCAGCGATGATGACCGCAACGATCAGCCCACTCGTGGCAAGCACGAACAGGAGGCCCGCGCATGACCGGGCAGGGTGACGGTGTCAGTGACTGCGATCGAGCGATCTCGCAGCTCTACGCATTCCTTGACCACGAGCTGAAGGCGGCCGACGCGGACGAGATCCGTGAGCACCTGGCCGCCTGCGAGCCGTGCCTGGACACTTTCGATGCCGAGCAGGCGCTGAAGGAGCTGGTGCGGCGCGGCTGCAGCGGTGAGGTCGCCCCCGAGCACCTGCGGGCCAAGATCCACGCGGTGATCGAGACGTCGACAACCGTTGAGGTCCGCAAGTTCTGACCGCTGGTCCGGCCGCTGACATGATGGTCGGATGATCACAGTCCCGGACCCGTTCGCCGCGGCAACGATCGCGCGCGAAGGCGAGGCCGGACGGGCCTGGATCCAGCGTCTTCCTGCGCTGACCGAGAAGTACCTGGCGTTGTGGCGGTGCGATCTCGATGGTGACGTGACCAGCGGCGCCGTGGGCCTGATCATGCCGGTGCGCTCCCCACATGGGCCGGCGGTGCTCAAGATCAGCTTCACCCATCCCGGAAATGTCGACGAGCCTCGTGCATTACGGCTGTGGCAGGGCAATGGCGCAGTGCAGCTGTACGACGAGGCGCCGGAGGACTTCGCCCTGCTGCTCGAACGAGTCTCGACGCGCCAGCTCGACCTGCCGGACGACGAGGCGATCGCGATCGGCGGTGAGTTGCTGCGCCGACTCGCCGTCCCGGCCACGGACGACATGCCGACCTTGGCGGCCCAGGCTCAGGGCTGGGAGGAACAGCTTCATGATCAGGACCACCGATCCGGCCGGGTGCTGCCGCGGCACATCGTCGGTGCCGCGTTGGAGACCATTCGTGATCTTGCCCAGGACCGCACTCCAACCATGACCCACGGAGACCTGCATGCCGGCAACATCCTGGACTCCGATCGCGGCTGGGTGACCATCGATCCCAAAGGCGTGGCCGGCAATCCTGCTCACGACGCGATGACGATGATGCTCTACGGCTACCAGCGCGCACTGCAGGCACCGGACCTGCGTGCTGAATTCGACCGGCGGCTGACGATCTTCTGTGACGCCTCGGGTGCCGACCCGGACTGGGCCCGTCGGCTCACCCAGGCGCGTTTCGTCAGCGGCGCCCTCTGGGACAACCTGCTGATCCACGACGGCGCGGCTGCGGCGACCGATCCTCGCGCGGTGATTGCCGGCCTCCTGGTCTAGCGGGGACGAGAAAGGGTGGGAGATCGCGATGATCTCCCACCCTTTCGTACGTTCAGCGTGATGCGTCTCAGGCGTTGGGACGCTTGCCGTGGTTTGCGCCCTTCTTGCGACGAGCGCGGCGCTTCCGCCCGGTCTTTCCCATGTCAAATCTCCCTGAATTATCGGTCCGGCAGGCACGCCATTGTGCCACGCCGGCCGCCCCCGGAACGAATCCCGGGGGAGTCCAGTGCCCGTCCTGGCCGGGCTAGCGGATGGGTTCCGTCACGTCGGGCTGGACCAGTCCGGGAGTGTCGGCATCCACGAAGTAGTCCGACTGCCGGGTGATGTCGGACCCGTTCGACACCTTGGCCGCCCGGAGGATCAACGTCAAGACCACAGCCACGATCAGGTTCAGCACGAAGGCCGTGAAGCCGATGTAGGCGGTGGTCCCGAAGATCGGCATCGCTGCCAGCGAACTGCCGAAATGCTTCACCGTGCAGGCGGTGCAATAGCCGTACGCCACGATCGTCCCGTAGACCATGCCGACCGCCCAGCCGGCCAGCAGCGCCCACTTGTGGAACCACCGGGTGAAGAGCCCGAAGATCAGCGCGGGCAGCGTCTGCAGGATCCACAGACCACCCAGCAGCTGGAAGTTGATCGCATTCTGCTTGTCCAGGAACAGCACGAACAACAGTGCGCCGACCTTGGTCAACAGCGAGACGATCTTGGACACCCGGGCCTCGTGGCCGGCCGTGGCATCCGGCTTGAAGAAGGCCCGATAGATGTTGCGGGTGAACAGGTTGGCCGCAGCGATGGACATGATCGCCGCCGGCACCAGGGCGCCGATCGCGATCGCGCCGAACGCCACCCCGGCGAACCAGCTCGGAAAATGATCTTCGAAGAGCTGCGGGATGACCAGCTGCGGATTGGGCTTGCCGTCCAGCCCGATCGGCTTGGTGCCGGCCTTGATCGCCACGAAACCCAGCAGCGCGAGCAGGCCGAGCATCAGTGAGTAGGCGGGCAGGATCGCCGCATTGCGCCGACCTGTCCAGCGGTCCTTCGAGCTCAGCGCGGCGGTGACGCTGTGCGGATACATGAATAGCGCCATCGCCGAACCGAGCGCCAGGGTGGTGTACGCCCAGGCCTGGGATGCGCCGGGGATGAAGACCCCGGTCGGCTTGCTCGGATCGGTCGCGCTGGGCGCGTCCATCTTGGCCCTGGCCGCATCGAAGATCCCGTTCCAGCCGCCCAGATGGTGCGGCAGATAGATGATCGCGACGATGATCACGATGTAGATCAGGCCGTCCTTGACGACCGCGATCATGGCCGGCGCCCGCAGCCCCGACGAGTAGGTGTATGCCGCCAGCACGGCGAAGGCGATCAACAGCGGCAGGTCGCGGGCGATCACGCTCGAGCCGCCGAGTCCGGCGACCTCCAGCACCGCCTGGATGCCGACCAGCTGCAGGGCGATGTACGGCATGGTGGCCAGGATTCCGGTGACCGCGATCGCCAGGCTCAGCCACTTGCTCCCGTACCGACCCTGGACGATGTCGGCCGGCGTCACGTAGCCGTGCCGATGGGCGACCGACCACATCCGGCCCAGGAAGAAGAAGATCACCGGATACAAGACGATCGTGTAGGGGACCGCGAAGAACCCCGACACCGCACCGGTGGCGAACATCGCTGCCGGCACCGCGATGAAGGTGTAGGCGGTGTAAAGATCACCGCCGAGCAGGAACCAGGTCACCCAGGTGCCGAAGGACTTGCCGCCCAGCCCCCACTCGTGGAGCGAGTCCAGACCGGCCTCGCCGCGCCGCCACCGGGCGGCCCGGAAGCCCATGAAGGCGACGATCACGAACAGCGCCGCCAGGATGATCAATTCGACCCAGTTGACGTCGTGCACGACTACTCCGCCTTCCGCTGGTCCGCTGCCGCGGTATCGGCAGGATTGTCGGCAAGCACGTCGCTGGACGCATCACCAGGCGGCGGTGCCGTCGGCGGTGTCAGCGTCGTGGGATGTCCGGCCTGGTGGGCCCGTGCCTCCCGGCGGAGCAGGACATAACACAGGTAGCATGCGCCCGCCGCCAGGAACACCCAGATGAACTGGTACCAGTAGAAGAACGGGAAGCCGAACAACCGCGGACTGTCCCGCGAGTAGGTCCAGGTGAGCAGCGGCAGCACGATCGCCGCGACCAGGATGATCGTGACCACGATCTTGGTCGGCGTCACCCGCCACCGCGGATCGTCCTCGCCGCGATACACCGATTGCGGGCGATCAGGTTCAGGCTCCTCGTCGATGGCCATGAGGACACAACTATCATGCGTTTGCCACCGAACGCAGGTATTTGGTGCCGGAGTCAGCCAAGCAATCGAGGCAGGAAGGCGAGGTCGGAATGCCGTCGATGTCGGAGGTGATCGCCGAGCACACCTCATTGTCCCGAGAGGACGAGCAGTGGCTCGGCCTGCTGGTCGAGGAATGGCAGCTGATGGCCGATCTGGCCTTCTCCGATCTGGTGCTCTGGGTTCCCGAACCTGATGCGAATGTCTTCTGGGCCGCCGCCCAGGTGCGGCCGACGACCGGACCGACCGCGTTGGTCGACGACGTCGTGGGCGACCTGATCGCGTACTCACCCGAGCATCTGGTCGCCGAGGCGTTCCTGAGCGGCCGGATCACCCAGACCAGCCAGGGCAAACTGCAGGCCGGTATCCCGGTCGACGTACACGCCATCCCGGTCGGTCGCGACGGTCGCACGATCGCGGTCGTCGAGCAGCACACCAACCAGCTGGCGATCCGAACGGCGGGTGCTCTGGAGCAGACCTATCGAGAGTCGGCATCCGAGCTGGCCGAGATGGTGACCGCCGGTGACTTCCCGACCGGCGGCCGGGGCACGATGGTCGGCCTGCGGGTCGGCGACGGTTTCATCCGCACCGACCCGGACGGCGACGTCACTTACGCGTCCCCGAACGCGCTCAGCGCCTACCGCAGGCTCGGCCTGAGCGGCGACCTGATCGACCGCAACCTCGCTGCCCTGACCGCCGACCTGGTGCCGCCGTCGGCCGAACCGGTCGAGGACTCGCTGACCTCGGCGCTTTCCGGCCGGTCTGCACGTGAGGTGGAGGTGGAGGCCGGCACCGCGCATGTGCTGATGCGGCTGGTGCCGCTGCATCCGCACAACACCCGGACCGGCGCGGTGATCCTGTGCCGCGACGTCACTGACATCCGCCGCAAAGAGCGTGAGCTGCTCAGCAAGGAGGCGACGATCCGGGAGATCCATCACCGGGTCAAGAACAACCTGCAGACGGTGGCTGCGCTACTCCGGATGCAGGCCCGCCGGATCGATGTTCCCGAGGCCAAGCAGGCGCTCAACGAGGCGATGTCGCGGGTGGCGTCGATCGCGATCGTGCACGAGACCCTGTCGCAGGCCTTCGACGAGCTGGTCGAATTCGACAAGGTCGCCGACCTGATCCTCAAGATGGTCGGCGATGTCTCCTCGGCCGACGGCAATGTCCGCGCCCATCGCAAGGGCAGCTTCGGGGTGGTCTCGTCCAGTGTCGCGGCCAACCTGTCGCTGGTGATGACCGAGATCTGCCAGAACGCCGTCGAACACAGCCTGTCCAACGGCTCGGGCGAGGTGGTGGTCCAGCCGACCCTGTCCAACGGGCGATTGCGGATGGAGGTCGTCGCCGACGGTCACGGTCTGCCGGAGGGCTTCTCGATCATCGATTCCAAGCGCAAGAGCCTCGGCTTGTCGATCGTCACCGGGCTGGTGACCGAGCTCGGCGGCACCTTCGAGCTCACCGACCGTACGGATGCGCCGGGGACCCGTGCCGTGGTCGAGATCCCCAACGAGCGCTAGACACGCTTAGCGGTCTGTATCCGGGCACGACAAAAGCGCCGGGACAATCGTCCCGGCGCTTACGTCAGCTAGATGTTCGTGGGTCAGGCGGTGCGGATGCGGGAGCGAGCAGCCCTGCGCTTGAGAGCGCGGCGCTCGTCCTCACTCATTCCACCCCAGACTCCGTGATCCTGACCGGCCTCCAGTGCCCACTGCAGGCAGGCATCCCGGACGTCGCAACGCCTGCACACCTGCTTGGCCTCTTCGATCTGCAGAAGGGCCGGGCCGGTGTTGCCGATCGGGAAGAAAAGTTCCGGATCTTCGTCCAGACAGGCAGCCTTGTGGCGCCAATCCATGCCGTTTTCACTCCTTACTTGTACGTGTCAGTGCCGCCTCGGGGCAGCATCGATTGCACCGTACGGCTTACGGCCTCCAACACTGTCAAGTATTTGACGATCACACAAGGGTTACCAACGTTGGCTGCCTCACATTGGGCCACGTCAGGACGTTGTTAGCCCTGCGACCTAAGGTGTCGGTGTGAACGCAGCTGCACGACCCGGATCCGGTCCGTCACACCCGGCCGCCACCCCGGCCGCACGTCAAGCGCGACCCGCCCTGCTGGTCGCAGCCGGGGTGCTGTGGTTGGAGGCGCTCGGCGTGGTCGTCTTCGGCGTCCTCGTCCTGATCTCGGCGGCCCGGACCTCGTCCGGCGTGGGCTTCGGCGTTGCCGGACTGCTGATCGCCTGGGGCGTCGCGTTGGGCCTGGTCGGCCGCGGCGTTGTCCTCGTACGGCCGTGGTCCCGCGGTCCGGCGGTGGCGCTCCAGCTGCTGCAGTTGCCGATCGCGTACGGCTTCCGGCACGGCTTCGCGGGACTGGCGATCGCGCTGTTCGTGACCGCGGCGGTCGTCCTGGTCGCGGTCTTCCTGCCGGCTTCGACGGTCGCCTTCACCTCCGGGCGCCGCCTGCCGGGCAGCGGTCCCGCGGGCCAGGACTGACCCATTGCGGCGTCGACAAGCTCAGAGGTCATCTAGAGTTCGACGGTCTCGGTGGTGATCTCCTTGATCAGCGCGGTGTCGATCGTGTGGCCGAGTCCGGGCCCGGTCGGCACCTGGACGACGCCCTTGTCGGCGACCACCTCCGGCACGATGATGTCGCGCTCGTAGTACTTGGCCGAGGCGGACACGTCGGACGGCAGGCTGAATCCCGGCAGCGACGAGATCGCGACGTTGGCGGCCCGGCCGATGCCGAATTCATGCATCCCGCCGCACCAGACCGGGATGCCGTGCTCGCCGGCCAGGTCGTGGGCGGCCAGCGCCGGGGTCAAACCACCCATCCGGGACACCTTGATGTTGAGGATCCTGATCGCCGACAGCTCGATCGCGGTGCGCAGGTCGTCGGTGGTCTCGACACTCTCGTCCAGACAGATCGGGGTCGAGATCCTGGCCTGCAGCCTGGCGTGGGCCAGCAGGTTCCGCGGCGCGAACGGCTGCTCGATCATGGTCAGGCCGAAGTCGTCCAGCGCGGTCAGTGCGGCCAGATGGTCCTCGCTCTCGCTGTAGGCGCCGTTGGCGTCCACGTGCAGGTCCAGATCGCCGAATTCGGCCCGGACCGCCTTGACCGGCTCGACGTCCCAGCCGGGTGCGATCTTGAGCTTGACCCGGGGATACCCGGCAGCGGTCTGCAGCCGGACTTGCTCCAGCAGGTCCTCGATCGTCGGCTCGATGCCCAGTGAGACCCCGGCGACCACCTCGGTCCGGGTGCCGCCGAGCGCTTGTGCCAGCGGGATGCCCTGGGCCGTCGACCACAAGGCCCAGACAGCGGTGTCGATGCCGGACTTGGCGAATTCGTTGCCGCGGATCTTCGACCACAGCTTCGCGGCCTCGGCCGGATGCTCCCAGGACTTGCCGAGCAGCGCGGGCAGGATGAAGTCCGTGACCACCTGCCAGCAGCTGTCGGTGGTCTCGGCGCAGTAGAACGGCCCGCTGGGCGAGGCGATCTCACCCCAGCCGACCGTGCCGTCGGCGTCCTGCACCTCGACCAGGAGGTGCTCCAGATAGCTCTTCTGATGCGAGCTGGTGCGGAATTCGTGGACCAGCGACTGCCGCGCCCGATGGATCCGCGCTGTGACTACCTGCACGAGCCTGCCTCTTTCGCTAGTTCGGCTTCAGGACATCGCCGCTTGAGGATGTCGCTTGAGGATGTAGAACGCCGTGGTTGCGACCGCATGGCACGATACGGCCTGATATCCGGCCCCGAAGAGGGCGGTCAGCCGTTCGCGTACGACGGTGGCCAGCAGGGTCGCGCGCTCCGGATCGGCGCGGCGCAGGCCGGCGATGTCGGAGGGCACCGCCAGCAGCACCCGGCCCGGCTCGGTCAGCTGGTCGCCCCAGTCGGCGTCGGCGGGGAGGTCCTCCCGCTGTGCCCGGGCACCCTGATCGCGCAGGAGGTCCCATTCGACGACGATCCGGTCCGTGTCCGGCTCGCCGTAGAGCTCGGGTTTGAAGCTGATCCCGACCGCACCGAGCACGTCCAGGTTGAAGTGCGCGTTGCGGGTCACCAGCGGGTCGTACGCCCATCGCATCCTGGTCTCGCCCCAGGCCAGGGCGACATCCCGCTGGGCGAGTTTGAGCCGCCGCCCCAGGCCCTTGCTCTGCAGGCCGGCCGCCACCACGGCCGCCTGGGAGTAGTGGAAGGTGCGGTCGCCGTCGGTGCCCAGGAACCCGTACGCGAAGCCGACCAGTCGGTCGCCCGGATCGAGGGCGCCGACCACCGAGCCGCCGTTGACCGCCATCGCCGCGAGCAGCCGTGGATTCACGCCGTACGCCGGGTCCTGGTAGCCGAAGACGGCGCGATACAGCGCGGCCGCCTGCTGGCGCTGCTCCGCCGTCTCCAGGCTGATGACTCGGTAGTCGGATCCGCCGACCTCCGTGCCGGCGGTCATGCGGCCAGTCGCCGGGCGCCGTCGGACGGCACGCCGAGGAAGTGCGCGGGAGCACCGAATCCGGCGTCGGCGAATGCCGTTGCGACCGCGGCAGCAACGCTGTCCGCGGTGCCGGCCGGGACCAGGGCGATGATGCAGCCGCCGAAACCTCCGCCGGTCATCCGGGCGCCGAGCGCACCGGCCCGGCGGGCGGTCTCGACCGCCAGGTCGACGGTCGGCACGGTGATCTCGAAGTCGTCGCGCATCGAGGCGTGGGATGCGTCCAACAGCGGCGCCACTGCCGCGAACCGCTCGGCGGGCGTGCGGGAGCCGTCCGACAGGACGGTACGAGCCAGGAGCACCCGCTCGTTCTCCGTCACCACGTGCCGGACCCTCCTGCGCATGGTGTCGTCGGTCAGCTTCTGCAGCGCGGCGTCCAGATCGTCGACATCGCGGAGCGCCGGGACTCCGAGGATCCCGGCGGCCTCCTCGCAGCTGCGCCGCCGCGCGGCGTACTCACCGTCGACATGGGCGTGTGGGGTCCGGGTGTCCAGCACCAGCAACTCCAGCCCCGCCGCGGCGAGCTCCAGCGGCACCTGCTCGTGGGCGTAGTCCCGGCAGTCGAAGAAGAGCGCATGATCACCGGTGCACAGCGTGGAGGCGGCCTGGTCCATCAGGCCGGTCGGGGCGCCGACGAACTCGTTCTCGCAGCGCCGGGCCAGGATCGCCCGGTCCAGCGGCTCGATCTCCAGGCCGTACAGGTCGATCAGCGCGGTCAGCACCGCACATTCCAGTGCAGCTGAGGATGACAGCCCGGCGCCGACCGGGACCGTCGAGCTGATCATCAGTTCTGCGCCGCCGACGGCGTGCCCGGCCTCCCGCAGCGCCCAGACGATCCCGGCGACGTACGCCTGCCAGCCCGCCATTCCGGGGACCAGCTCGTCCGGGCCGAAGCTGACCGTCTCCCCGTCGCCGATGGTGCTGGAGTGCACCGTCCAGTGTTCGTCGGCAGTCGGTGAGGCGGCCACGAGGGTCTGCTCGGCGAGGGCGAACGGCATCACGAAACCGTCGTTGTAGTCGGTGTGCTCACCGATCAGGTTGACCCTGCCGGGCGCTGCCCAGACGCCGGCCGGCAGGCGGCCGAAGAGTTGGGTGCTCCGGTCCCGGAGCAACTGTTGCTGATGCTGATCCACGTGCTGATCCACGGCGCCATCCTTCCATCCCTAGAGTGGAGTCATGCTCGCCGCCTACGCCGCCCGGATCGATCCGCAGCATCCGCTGGACGCCCTCGAGGTCGGCGAGATAGACGTCGCGGCCACCCCCGGTGGAGCCCAAACATCCGATGATTGGGTGGAGGTTCAGGTACGGGCTGCCGCGCTGAACCACCACGATCTGTTCTCTTTGAGAGGGGTCGGGCTGTCGGCCGCGTCGCTGCCTATGGTTCTGGGATGTGATGCGGCCGGGATCGCGCCGGACGGCTCGGAAGTGATCGTGCACGGCGTGATCAACGATCCGGGCTTCGCCGGGCCGGACAGTACCTTCGATCCCCGCCGGTCGCTGCTGTCGGAGCGCTGTCCCGGCACCCTGGCGGAGCGGGTCCGGGTGCCGCGAACCAATCTGGTCGCCAAGCCGGCTGAGCTGACCTTCTCCGAGGCGGCCTGCCTGCCGACCGCGTGGCTGACGGCTTACCGGATGCTGTTCGTGCAGTCCGGCCTGCGGCCCGGGCAGACGGTGCTGATCCAGGGCGCCGGCGGCGGAGTCGCGACCGCGCTGGTGCTACTGGCCCGCCACGCAGGCTTGCGGGTCTGGGTCACGTCCCGCTCTGAGGAGCGGGGTGAGCGGGCGGCGTCGTTGGGTGCGCATGCCTGGTTCCCCAGCGGGTCACGGCTGCCGGAACGCGTCGATGCGGTGATGGAGTCGGTCGGCGCGGCGACCTGGTCGCACTCGATCAATGCGCTGCGCCCCGGTGGGGCGGTGGTGATCTGCGGCACCACCACGGGTGCCGAGCCGGAACGCGCCGAACTCACCAAGATCTTCTTCAAGCCGCTGCGGGTGATCGGCTCGACGATGGGCACCCGGGACGAGTTGGCCGACCTGGTCGGGCTGCTGGTCGCGACCGGGCTGCGCCCGGTGATCGATTCGACGACGCCGCTGGCCGAGGTCGGGCAGGCGTTCGAGCGGCTTGAGTCGGGCAGCGGATTCGGCAAGCTGGTGGTCAGCGTCGGCTGAATGGCCGCGGATCCGACCGTAGAGCGGTCATTCTGATTGACACGGCCCAAAGATCCGATGTTTACTGCCCACATCGCATCATCACCAGGCCGGAGACCATGACCCGCATCCAGTCCGTACGGACCTTCGACGTCCGTTTCCCCACTCACGAGACGCTGGCGGGCTCGGACGCGATGAATCCCGACCCCGACTATTCTGCCGCCTATCTCCGCCTGGACACCGAGATCGGATCCGGGCACGGATTCACCTTCACCATCGGGCGCGGCAACGACATCCAGGTCGCGGCGATCGAGGCGGTCGCCCGGCTGATCGCCGACGCCGACGTCGACGGGCTGCTGGCCGACATGGGCGACACCTGGCGGCGTCTGGTCCACGACTCGCAGTTGCGGTGGCTCGGTCCGGAAAAGGGTGTCGTGCACATGGCGATCGGTGCGGTGGTCAATGCGCTCTGGGACCTGCGGGCCAAGCGGGCCGGCCAGCCGCTGTGGCTGCACCTGGCCGGACTCAGTCCGGACGAGCTGGTCTCGCTGGTCGACTTCCGCTATCTCACCGACGCGCTGACCCCGGACGAGGCGCTGGACATCCTCAAGACTGCTGAGCCGACCCGGTCCGAGCGGATCGCGGCGCTGCAGGCCGAGGGCTATCCCGGCTACACCACCGGCCCGGGCTGGCTCGGCTACAGCGACGAGTTGCTCGACAGGCTTTGCCGGGAGGCCGTGCAGGACGGCTTCCAGCAGGTCAAGCTCAAGGTCGGCGCCGACCTCGACAGCGACAAGCGCCGGCTGAAGATCGCCCGCGCCGCGGTCGGCGACGACATCAGGATCGCCGTCGATGCCAACCAGCGCTGGGATGTCGGCACGGCGATCGACTGGATCCGGGCACTGGAGCCGTACGACCTTGCCTGGGTCGAGGAGCCGACCAGCCCCGACGACATCCTCGGCCATGCGACGATCGCTCGGGCGGTCGCGCCGATCAAGGTCGCGACCGGCGAACATGCCGCCAACCGGGTGATCTTCAAGCAGCTGCTGCAGGCCGAGGCCCTGGGCGTCGTCCAGATCGACGCCACCCGGGTCGCCGGGGTGAACGAGAACATCGCGATTCTCTTGCTGGCTTCGAAATTCGGAGTCCCGGTCGCCCCGCACGGCGGCGGCGTCGGGCTCTGTCAGGCGGTCCGGCACCTGGCCTTCTTCGACTACGCCGCGGTCTCCCGGCAACTCGACGGCCGGATGATCGAATACGTCGATCATCTGCACGAGAATTTCGTCGAGCCGCTGGAATTCAGACGCGGCCGCTACGTCGCGCCGCACACACCCGGTGCGAGCACCGAGATGCGCGCCGAATCCCTGGAGCGGTACCGCTTCCACGGCTGACCGACGGAGGTGACGGCCGCCGACGGGCGGTCCGGCGTCGACTGCGCAACTGCTTTCCCGCGCAGGTGTGCACCCCGGAGCAGGCCGCCTATGATGCGACTCCATGAACGAGAAGCCGGTTCGCCTGAGCGACGTGGCGACTCTGGCTGGGGTCTCCGTGTCGACCGCCTCCAAGGTGCTGAACGGCCGGGGCCGGGTGTCCGCGGAGACCCGGCGGCGCATCGAGGAGGTCGCCGAGAGACTCGATTTCCGGCCGAACGCACTGGCCCGCTTCTTCGCGACCGGCAAGAGCCAGACGATCGGCGTCGTCACCAGTGATGCACCGAGCGTATTCGCGCTGCCGGTCCTTCTGGGTGCGCAGTCGGCGCTGGGCAAGAGCGAGATGGCGACGCTGCTCTACAGCGTGCGCTACGACCTGCGCGGCCTCGGCGACGTCGTTCGCAGGCTCCGTGCCCGTCAGGTGGATGGCGTGATCGTCGTCGGCGACAGCCTCGAGTCGCCGTTGCATTCGATCTCCCACGACGTTCCGGTCCCGGTGGTCTACGCACTCGGTGTGTCGGAGGATCCTCGCGACATCTCGGTCACACCGGACGGTCGGATGGTCGGCAATCTCGCGGTGCAGCACCTTCTGGACATCGGCCGCCCCAGGGTGGTGCACGTCGCCGGCCCGGCGACCGATCTCGCCACCCAGGACCGGGTCCGGGGAATGTTGGCGACGCTGCAGGGCGCCGGTCTGGAACTGGTCGGGGACGTGCAGTACGGCGACTGGTCGCGCGGGTGGGGTGCCCGCGCCGCGTCGCGATTGCTCGATCAGGGGACGGTTTTCGACGCGATGTTCTGCGGCAACGACCAGATCGCCACCGGTGCGCTGCTCGCGCTGCGTGCGGCCGGGGTGCGGGTGCCCGACGATGTCGCCATCGTCGGTGTCGACAACCTCGCCAGTCTGGTGCGCCAACCGGACGGACTCATCACGACGGTCGACACCAACATGGCCGCCCTCGGGGAGGTTGCGGCCGGCTGTCTGCTGGACGCGGGCAGCAGCACGATCGAGCCGGGTGTCCATTACCAGCGGTGCTCCCTGGTCCTCGGCGAGTCGACGACCGGGGCCCGGCCTGGTGCGCCGACCGACGAAGAGCGCTACCTCCCGATCTAGGTCGGCGGTCTTGGTCGGGCAACCTGTGGGTTTCGCCGGATTCCCTTGACTTCGACAAACACGCTGGGGTACTAGTTGAGAAACCGATTGCCCACGTCCGCCGTAATCGATGGGCGGGTGGTCGGCGCGATCGAAGAGTCATCGAGGACTTGGAGGTGCCGGTGCAGAGTCGCATGGGTGGAGGTCGCAGGGGCTGGGGTCGCGGATGAGCGGCCGGTTCAGTCGCCGCCGACTGCTGGCCGGCGCAGCAACCGCGGCAGGAGTGGCCGCGGCCGCATCGGCCTGTGGATCCGGTGGCGGCAACACGACGCTGACGATCATGGGGAACCACCCGTCGGAGATCACCGACTCCGATGTGGCCGGATTCTCCAAGAAGTATCCGAATGTCAAGATCAAATTCGTCACCAACTCGGTGCAGTTGCTGACCGCGATGTTCGCGGCGGGTGATCCGCCCGACATCATCCGTGATCAAGGCGTGCAGAACACGCCCTACCTGGTCAAGCGCGATCTGGCCGAGGACCTGGCGCCGTACTTCGCCAGGAGCACCGTGCTGACCGACGACAAGATCGCCGCCGTCGACGACGTCTGGCGCTACGACGGATCGGTCCAGGGCAAGGGCCCGCGCTACGGCCTGGCCAAGGACTACTCGCAGGACGCGATGTTGTGGTGCAACCTGCGGGTCTTCGAGAAGGCAGGGGTCGAGCCGCCGGATCCGACCAAGCCGATGTCGTATGAGGAGATGCTCGACGTCGCCAAGCGGATCACCCGGCGCAAGGGCGCGCAGTATTCGGCGTACGGGTTGTATCCGCCGTTCGACGTCAGCCTCAGCGCAGGCGTGATCAACATGGTCACGTCGGCCGGCGGATCGGTCTTCAACGACGACTACACCAAGGTTGATTTCTCTGCCCCAGAGGCGAAATCGGCGCTGCAGTGGTATTTGGACTACGCCGACGCTCAGGTCGGTCCGACCGTCGCGCGACCACTGGCTGCCGGCGCGGCCGCGGCCTTCTTCGCCGATCAACTCGGCATGGTCGGCTACGGCTACTGGTTCGGCGGCGAGGTCGCCAGCAACCCGCAGGTCCAGGACCACGTCCGGTTCGTCACCGCACCGCAGTTCGGCTCGACCCGGACCTCACCGTGCTTCGCGGCGGTGGGGCACTGGATCCCGAAGACCTCCCAGCACAAGCAGGAGGCGTGGAACTTCTTCGAGTGGTATTTCGGCGAGCAGCCGGCGATCGACCGGGCCAAGTCCGGTTGGGGACTGCCCGGCATCACCGCGATGAATGCCGACCTGCCGGAGGTCAAGCCGTACCAGAAGCAGGCTCTTGACGTCCAGAACGCCGAATTCAGCCACATGTCGGTGCTGAAGTACTCGCCGTACGTGGCCTTCACCGCTCTGGACGCCTCGCTGAGCCAGGCCTTCGTGAAGGGACTCGAGTCCGGGCTCTCTGCCGGCAGGCTGGCCGATCTCGTCAACGACACGCTCAATCCGCTGCTGGAGCAAGGAAAGGAGCTGGTCGCATGACCACCGCCGAAGCCCCGGCCACGATCCGATTGCCGGCAGATGTCCAAGCGGCAGCGCCGCGGGGCTGGAAACGCTACCGGGCTCGTACGTTCTACGCCTTCGTCTCACCGTGGCTGGCGGGGTTCATCCTGCTGACGCTCTTTCCCCTGGGATACGCGCTCTGGTTGAGTTTCACCAACTTCGACGGCATGACCGGCCACTACCGCTACGTCGGACTGGACAACTACGCCGACATCTTCCGGGACCCGGATGCCCTGCACTCGCTGGGCCGGACCGCCCTCTACACCGTGATCACCGTGCCGGCGGCGATCATCATCGGCACCGCGTTGGCGGTGCTGGTGAACCGGCCGGTCCGCGGCCGCGCCGCCTTCCGGGCGATCTTCTACCTGCCGGCGGTGGTGCCCATCGTGGCATCGGCGCTGTGCTTCAAGATGCTCTTCGACTCAGACTTCGGCCTGCTGAATCACATCTTCAACCAGCTCCACCTGCAGACCATCCAGTGGCTGGCGGATCCGCTGGTGTTCTGGGTGATGATCGCGATGACCCTCTGGGGCGTCGGCGGCACCATGATCATCTCTCTGGCCGGCCTGCAGGGCATCCCGGGCGAGCTGATCGAGGCTGCCAAGGTCGACGGGGCTAACGCCTGGCGGGCATTCACCCGGATCAGCCTGCCCCTGCTGTCACCGATCATCCTCTTCGAGGTGATCACCGGCGTGATCGCCAGCATCCAGGCCTTCATTCCGGCACTGCTGCTGTCCATTCAGTCCGGCACCGTGGCCGCGACCTCGGTGCCGCAGAGCAACTACCTCTTCATGATCCACGCCTACGCGCAGTACTTCGACTACGGCCGGTTCGGCTACGCCTCGGCCCTGTTGTGGGCGCTGTTCATCCTGATCCTGGTGCTGACTGCGGTGATCTTCAAGGTCAGCGGCCGGGCGGTCTTCTACGAGAGCGGACCGGACGAGGCGGCCCAGGCCGCCGCCGGGCAGGCCGCCGGAGAACAGGCCACGGGCGGAAAGGTGGAGCGATGAGCAGAGCGGTTGAGGCTCCCGTGGCCGGGGGACTGAACCGCCGGCCGGCGAGGCCGAGGGCGGTCGCCGGCCGGACCGGTCTCTACGTGCTGTTGGTGATCGTGGCACTGATCTTCCTGGTCCCGCTGCTGTGGCTGCTGTCGCTGTCGCTGAAGAGCGAGGGCGAGCTGTCCACCCCGGCCTGGCTCCCGAAGACCCTGCAGTGGTCGAATTTCAAGGACGCCGTCACGTTGATCCCGTTCGGGAAGTACGTGACCATCTCGGTGTTCCTGGCGATCGTCCAGTCGGGATTGGCGACGCTCAGCTCGGCATTGACGGGCTTCGGCTTCGCTCGACTGCGGGCGAGGGGCAAACGAGCACTGTTCCTGGTCGTCGTCGCGACCCTGATGCTGCCCCAGATCGTCACGGTCATCCCGACCTACTTGATCTTCGCCCGGGTGCATCTGGTCTACACCTATTGGCCGTGGGTGCTGTGGGGGCTCGCAGGATCTGCGTTCCTGATCTTTCTCTTCCGGCAGACCTTCGCGAGCATCCCGATGGACCTGGAAGATGCTGCGATCATCGACGGCTGCGGCTACTTCCGGATCTTCTGGCGGATCTTCCTGCCGATGGCCAAGGCGGTGCTGGTAGCCGGTTTCGTGCTGTCTTTCACCGCCGCCTGGGGCGACTTCATCACCCCGTCGTTGTTCCTGGACTCCGACCACACGACACTCGCGGTCGGGCTCAGCGGCGGTTATACGACAGCTGCCGGCACGCCGATCTACACCGCCCTGGCCGCCGGCTCGGTGCTCTACGTGCTCCCCGTTCTGATCTTGTTCATCGTCGCCCAGCGCGGCTTCATCAACGGCTTCGTCACCTCGGGCCTCAAGTAGCCGCGGACTCGGCGCCCAGACCGATGACGATCTTGGTGCCGGACGGCGCCGCCTGCACCAGGCGCAGACGGGCCAGTGCCGGGTGATCATCGAGCAGCTTCGCCGCATTGGCCAGCGAACGAAGCGCGGCCGTCTCCGCCCGGGCGGCCTCCAGCTTGGCCTGGCCCTGGCGCTGGACAACCAGTGCCTCGAGGACGGCAGTGCGCAGTTCCGTCGGCAGCAGGACGTCCTCGATCTCGACGCTGCGGACGCCGATCCCGACCTCAGCACCCGCCCGGGTGGCCGCCTCGGTCAGGACCCGACCAAGATCAGTGCGGGCCGCACCGAGCAGCTGGCCCGACTCCAGCTCGGACACCGCGTCCCGCAGCGTACGCTGTACGGCGGCGTAGACCAGATCGGACGGAGCGGTCGCGACCTGGTCGTAGGCGACCGGATCCTCAATGTAAGAACGGATCTGTGCCGACACCTTGACCTGGATACCGTCAACGGTCGGGATCTCCTGCAGCGCGATCGCGGACAGCTGATCACGGATGTCGACCGTGCGGTAGCGGGTACGGCGGCGACGGCGGTAGCGGCCGGGCTCGAGTACGCGGGAGAGCCGGCCGTCGAGGAATTCGAGAGTGCGCTGATGCGCGCCGACGGTGATCGAGAACAGGGTCGTGGTCGCCCGGTCCGTCGTCGATCGCGCTGTGTGCATGGTCATGGTTGTGGGCATGGTCATGGTCCGGCCTCCTTTCGTCCGCGCCGGTAACGGGTCGTGGTTCCTGTCGTGTGATCACTGCGGACGTACGGCCTACCACGCGGACGAAAGGGCGGCGACAGGCGTCGGCATGGGGCGGGCGATGTCGGCCTGACCATCGCCGCCACAGGATGCCGGCTCCTCGACGTCGCCGCCCGATCGCCCTGGAGTAAGGGAATCGAACCCTGACGCGTGGTGAGCGCGTGCCATTCCTTGGCGAGCTCCGGGTACGACGCGTGCAATCTGACCGCTGACGACGGCTTCAGCACTGATCCGGGGCGAGAAGAAACCGTACGCCGCTCACTCGCCCGAGGCCACGGATTTTCGCCCCGCCCGCAGGCTCAAACTTCGAGTTTGCGCATCCTCGCTCCAGTTCGCACCGGCGTGTCGGACCCGCAGGGTCAAACCTTGAAGTTCGGGCGGGCCCATGTCGGAGGCCGGACGCACAGGAGGGGTCGGCGAGAGCAGCGCTCCGGCGCTATACCGGGTCGTCGTCGAGGTCGTCGTCGCTGCGCGCCAGCCAGGTGGCGAAGCGCTCGATCGGTGTCTCGAACTCCGGATTGAGGTCGACGAAGGTCCGCAATTGTTCGGCGAGCCAGGCGACGGTGACCTCCTCGTCACCGCGCCTGGACTCGAGCTCCTCGATGCCGCGATCGGTGAAATACATCGCGGCTCAGCCGAGAGCAGCAGCCATCAGCTGCTTCTGCTCCTGCTCGTGCACCTTGTGCGAACCGGTCGCCGGGGCGGAGGAAGCGGGCCGGGTGACCGGGACCAACGGGCGGTTGACACCCAGTTCGGCCAGCTCCGCGGGCAGGTTGAGAGCCAGGTACGGCCAGGCGCCCTGGTTCTTCGGCTCGTACTGCACCCAGGTGACCTGCTCCAGATTCGGATACTTGGCGATCTCCGCGGCGATCTCGGCGGCCGGGAGCGGGTAGTAGCGCTCCAGCCCGACGACGGCGATCTGCTCGCCGAGACCCTGCTTGTCCCGCTCGGCCGCCAGGTCCCAGCGGGCCATCCCGCTGGTCAGCAACAGCTTGCGGACCCGCGCGGGGTCGGCGATCGACGGATCTCCGAGCACCGGCTTCCAGCTGCCCTCGGTGAATTCGCTCGGATCGGATGCCGCGGCCTTCATCCGGAGCATCCGCTTCGGCGTCATGACGATCAACGGTTTGTGGTTGGACCCCAGCGCATGGTTGCGCAGGAGATGGAAGTGGCTGGCCGCCGTCGAGGGCTGGGCGACCACGAATGCATCGTCGGCCGCCAGCTGCAACCAGCGTTCGATCCGGGCCGACGAGTGGTCCGGACCCTGGCCCTCATAGCCGTGCGGCAGCAGCAGCACGACACCGGATTTCTGGCCCCACTTGGCGTAACCGGCGGTGATGAATTCGTCGATGATCGTCTGGGCACCGTAGGCGAAGTCGCCGTACTGCGCCTCCCACAGCACCAGCGCCTCCGGGCGGGCCACCGAGTAGCCGTATTCGAAGCCCATCGAGGCGTATTCGCTGAGCAGGGAGTTGAAGACGTGGAACTTGCCCTGGTGCGGATCCAGGTGCGCGAGCGGGATCCAGACGTCGGCGTTCTTGCGATCCACGATCGCTGCGAACCGCTGGGAGAAGGTGCCGCGACGGGTGTCCTGGCCGGTGAGCCGGACCGCGCGCCCCTCGATCATCAGCGAACCGAGAGCCAGCAGCTCACCGGTCGCCCAGTCAATCGGGCCGTCGGCGATCTGCTGCGCCCGGCGTTGCAGCTGCGGCAGCACCTTCGGGTGCACGGTGAAGCCGTCCGGGATGTTCAGGTGCGCATCGGCGATCCGCTTCAGGGTCTCGGCATCGATCGCGGTGCCGTGGTTCGACGCCGGCTTCTCCGGATACTTCGCGGCGCGCAGATATTCCTCGTCGTCCGATGCGCTGTTGGTCTCGCGCACCTCCTCGAAGACGCTCTCCAGCCGGGATTGGAACCGGGTGAGCACGCTCTCGGCGTCCTCGATGGTGATGTCGCCACGGCCGATCAGCGCCTCCGCGTAGAGCTTGCGGACGCTGCGCTTCTTGGAGATCAGGTCGTACATCAGCGGCTGGGTGATGCTCGGGTCGTCGCCCTCGTTGTGGCCGCGGGTCCGGTAGCAGACGAGGTCGATGACGACGTCCTTGTTGAATTCGCGGCGGAAGTCGTACGCCAACCGGGCGACCTGGATGCAGGCCTCGGGATCGTCGCCGTTGACGTGGAAGATCGGCGCCTGGATCATCCGCGCCACGTCGGTGGCGTAGGTGGACGACCGGCCCTCACCGGGAGCGGTGGTGAAGCCGACCTGGTTGTTGACCACGACATGGATGCTGCCGCCGGTCCGGTAACCGCGCAGCTGGGACAGGTTGAGTGTTTCGGCCACCACGCCCTGGCCGGCGAAGGCCGCATCACCGTGCACGAGCACCGGCAGGACGGGATATTCGTCGCCGCGGTCCAGGATGTCCTGTTTGGCCCGGGCGATGCCCTCGAGCACGGGGTCGACCGCCTCGAGATGGCTGGGGTTGGCGGCCATCGAGGTCTTGATCGTGTTGCCGTCCAACGAGGTGAACTTGCCCTCGGCCCCGAGGTGGTACTTGACGTCGCCGGAGCCCTGCACCGTCCGGGGATCGATGTTGCCCTCGAACTCGCGGAAGATCTGGCTGTAGGACTTGCCGACGATATTGGCCAGTGCGTTCAGCCGGCCGCGGTGCGACATCCCGATGGTCACCTCTTCGAGATGATCATCGGCCGCCTGCTCGCAGACCTCGTCCAGCAAGGCGATCGCCGATTCGCCGCCCTCGAGGCTGAACCGCTTCTGGCCGACGTACTTGGTCTGCAGGAAGGTCTCGAAGACCTCGGCTTCGTTGAGTTTGTCCAGGATCCGCAGGTGTTCCTCGCGCGGCAGCGACTCGTGCGGCCGCTCCACGCGATTCTGGATCCAGCGGCGCTGCTCGCGCTCCTGGATGTGCATGTACTCGATGCCGACCGTACGGCAGTAGGAGTCGCGCAGGATGCTGAGGATCTTGCGCAGGGTCATCCGGCCGGAACCGTCGGCGAATTCACCGGTGGCGAATTCCCGGTCGAGGTCCCACAAGGTCAGCTCGTGGGTCTGCACGTCGAGATCAGGATGATCACGCAGGTGATACTCGATCGGGTCGATGTCGGCCATCAGGTGACCGCGCACCCGATAGGCGTTGATCAACTCGAAAACCCTTGCCTGCTTGGAAACCTGATCCTCGTGCAGGGTGCTTCGATCGACCGCCCAACGGATCGGCGCGGTCGGCACGCGCAACGCGGAGAAGATCTCGTCGTAGAAACCGTTCTCGCCCAGGAGCAGGCTGTGCAGCTTGGCCAGGAACTCACCCGACAGTGCGCCCTGGATGACCCGGTGGTCGTAGGTCGAGGTGAGCGTCAGGACCTTGGACACGCCGAGGCCGGCGAGCCGCTCCGGGTTGGAGCCCTGGAACTCGGCCGGGTAGTCCATCGAGCCGACGCCGATGATCGCGCCCTGGCCGTTCATCAGGCGGGGGACCGAGTGATTGGTGCCGATGGTGCCCGGATTGGTCAGCGAGATCGTGGTGCCGGCGAAGTCGGCGACCGTGAGCTTGTTGGCACGGGCCCGTTTGACGATGTCCTCATACGCCGTCCAGAACTGCGCGAAGTCGAGATCCTCGGCACTCTTGACGCTGGGCACCACGAGTTGCCGGGTGCCGTCGGGCCGCGGCAGATCGATGGCCAGCCCGAGATTGATGTGCCGCGGCCGGATCAGGGTCGGCTTGCCGTCGACGACGTCGTAGGCGACGTTCATGTCCGGCACCTGCTTGAGTGCCTGCACCAGGGCGTAGCCGATGATGTGGGTGAAGGACACCTTGCCGCCACGGGAGCGGCGCAGGTGATTGTTGATCACGATCCGCTGGTCGATGAGCAGCTTGACCGGCAGCGAGCGGACGCTGGTTGCGGTCGGCACCGTCAGCGAACTGTCCATGTTGAGCGCGGTCCGCATCGGCGCGCCGCGCAACACGATCCGCTCCGGTTCGTCGGATGCAGTCTCGGGCCGGGCGGCCGGGTTGGGCGGGTCGGCCGGCAGGCCGGCGCCGGTGGCGCGCTGGTTGGTTGACGGCCGCTTCGACTCCACAGTGGCCTGTGGTGAGGTGGCCTGCGGTGCGGTAGCAGGGCGATTCGCAGGAGCAGCGGGTTGGACGGGAGCCGGTTTGGTAGGGGCCGGCTCGGCGGGGGCGGGTGACGCCTGAACTGGCTTGGTGGTCTGACCGTTGGAACCGGCGCTGCCGTTTCCGGCCGGCGCGATCGGGGCAGACTGCGGGGCGCCCTTGTCGGCGAAGAAGCGGGTCCAACCGGGATCAACCGATTTCGGATCGGCGAGGTACTGCTCGTACATCTGCTCGATCAGCCAGTCGTTGGCTCCGAAATCGTCAGTCGCGACCTGACCGGTGGAGCCATTGCCTGGAGCGTGTGCAGTTGTTGGGTCGGGCGCGGGGGCCACGTTCGCCTTCTTCCGGTTGATTCTCAGTTACCCGTGTGCCGCGAACTTGCATCAGGCACTCCGTCCAGGCTACCGAATGGCTGAGACCACAACGGTAACTGGTACGGCGTGCCCGTAGTACGACAGGTCGATATTCGCCCGGCCGGTGCAGCGGCCGTCATTCGGCCGGCTGTTCCAGCCCGGCGAGGGTGCCGGCGAGTCGGTCGTGGACGACGGGATCGGGCACGTGGTCCAGGTCACCGAGCGCCAGCCACAGCGCCCCGACCAGGCCTGAGGTCGCGGTCAACACCGGGCTGCCGAGCGAGATGTCGATGCGGTCGGTGAACGCCTGCCGGATCGGCCGGGCGGAGAGCAGCACCGATCCGGTGGCGACCACCGGCAGCCCGGGCCGCGGATCCAGATCGAGCACCAGCCCGGTCAGGATGTCGGCCGCGCGAGCCGCGATCGATGCGGCCGCCGGATCGGAGTCGACCAGCCTGGTCACCAGCGGGGCCAGTTCGGCCAGCGCGATCGGCGGCCGGTCATAGGGGAGGCGCAGCAGGGAGGCCAGCGAACGGTCGGCGTGGAGCCCGTCGGTGTCGAGCCCGCCGGTGTCGAGCCCGTGGCCGTCCAGTCGGTCGATGACCTGCCGGGTGAGGTCGCTGCGGCGGACCCCGGCCTGTACCTCGGTCAGGGCCAGTCGGACGGCCTCGCGGCCGAGCCAGAACGCTCCGCCCTCGTCGCCGAGCAGCCAACCCCAGCCGCCGCGCCGGCAGATCATCTCGCCGTGGTCGATCTCGGCCGCTGCGGATCCGGTACCCGCGATCACCACATATCCGTGGGCCAGCGGGCTGCCCGAGGCGTACGCGACCCCGAGGTCGGAGACGATCCGCGACACCGCCGCGGCGGCACCCAGGCTGGTGTGCAGGAATCCGGGTCCGGCGGACGTCGCGGTGTTGTAGCCGGCCATGCCGAGCACGACCGCGGCGACCGCGGACGGTTCGACCCCGGCCTGTTCCAGGGCTCGCGAGGTCGCCGTACGGATCCGCGCTGCCGAGGTCTCCAGCCCGACCGCGTTGGGGTTGCCGCCGGTTTCACGGGTGACCGCGAGGACCGATCCGGTGAGGTCGGCGACCCCGACCCTGGTCGACGTGCCGCCGACATCGGCGCCGAGAACCACCCGTTTCATGGCACCGGTCTCACGGCAAGCACTCTCACGGCAGCCGGTCTCACGGCAGCCGGACGGAGCCGAGCACGTCGGGATCCGGCCGCCGTCCGGTGGCGCGCCAGGCAACCGCCGTGATCGCGATCGTGAAGACCAGCAGACAGAGGTTGCGGATCAGCAGCAGGATTGTGGAGAGCACGAACATCCGGCCGTGCGGTGCCTCGTACAGGCCGGTATAGGTGAGCGGATAGACCAGATGGGTGATCAACGCCAGCACCAGCAACTGGATGGCGAACCGGGAGAAGATCGTCGGCCGGCCGCGGACGTCCCTTGATCTCATGATCAACATCGCGGCCATCGGTCCGCCCAACCAGACCAGATATTGCGGGCTGAGCGTCTTGTTGGTGATGGTCATGATCGCGATGGTGGCCAGGATCATCACCCCGATCGTCCCGCTGGTCGGATTCGGCGTCCGGTAGCCGCGGGCGTAGAGCATGATCATGATCACCAGGCCGACCAGGGTCGCGACCGTGCTGATCACCAACCAGGCGCCGACACCAGGCCCGAACACCTCGAATGCCTGATACCGGGACATCCCCACGACCCAGGTCCGCGGATGCGCGATCCTCAGCACCATCAGTGCGGTCGACCAGACCGACTCGATCTGCAGGCCGCGATCGGACTGCCAGGTCAGGGGCGACACCAGTCGCGGCAGGCCGCCGGTGATCAGGCTGACCACGGCCAGTCCGACTCCGGCCACGGCGAAACCCAACAGGGTGTTCCGCCGCCCGCGCCGGGCCGCGGTGAACGGGAAGATCAACAGTGCCGGCCAGAGCTTGATCGCGGCCGCCACGCCGGTCAGCACGCCGGTGATCGCCGGGCGTCGCCGGCACAACAACACCGCGCTGCCGGCCAGCACGGCGGGCACCAGATCGAAGCGGAGGTAGCAGAGCGGACCCATCAGGAAGACGAACCAGACCCAGAAGGTCAGGCCGGCGTCGCGGCGCCTTCCGGCGGCCCGCCAGAGGGCGTACGCAAAGACGGCGTCCAGCGCCATCATCAGACCGATGAACGCGGCCTGGTACCCATGGTGGGTGCCGGCGCCGATGCCGTACGGGATCGACAGCATCCAGACGACCGGAGTGGGATATTCGTTCAGCGTCTGGCTGAGGCCTACCTCGCCGAGCGCGGCGATCTTGCGCCAGTAGTAGGTGACATCACCGGTGGCGACATTCTCGACGGTTGCTGCCAGCAGAACCATGATCGCGCGGGTGACGACCCAGGTGACCACTACCGGTACGCCGCCACGACGGGTCGCCGTCGGACCGGCGGACACCGCTGGTTGCGCGGTCGATGGCTGGCTGGACACGTCCTTCTCCGGTCGGCTGTTGGGCACCGTGAACCTATCATCCGCCACCGGTCGGACACCCGCGAGATATCGCGGGGTCGCGGTACGGAAACCCCGGCCGGCGCTAGCATCCTTACACCAGCGGGTGTCCCGATCCGCCCGACCGCGGAGGCTGACGATGCGACTGCTCCAGATCGCCCAACACGCGGAGGATCTCGACCGCGCGGCCGCCTGGTACGAGCAGGTGCTGCAGACCGCTCCGGCGGCGCGCTTCGATCCGCCCGGCCTGCTGTTCTTCCAGCTGGACGACGTCCGTCTGTTGCTGGACCGTGCGGCTCCGTCGGCGCTGATCTACCTCGCTGTGCCCGACGTCCGCCAGACCGTGGAGACGTTGCGGACCGACGGCGTCACGATCGACAGTGAGCCGCACGTGATCTTCAGCCACGACGACGACACCCTGGGACCGGCCGGGTCGACGGAGTGGATGGCGTTCGTCCGCGACTCCGAGTCCAATCTGGTCGGGCTGGTCAGTCAGCTGCGTTCGTAGAGAGTGCGGTGATCGACGAGCACGGCGTCGATCAGCGCCCGGGTCGCCGCCGGGACCGTACGCCGTCGGGTGATCAATACGAAGTCGGTCGAGCCGAGGCGGGGAAGGTCCGGTGTGTCGATCTCGACCAGTCCGGCAGGGATCAGTGACCGGGAGAAGGGCATCACGCCCAGCCCGGCCAGGGCGGCTGCCCTCAGACCGCTGAGGCTGCCCGACGTACAGACCGTCCGGTAGCCGCGGTCGGCCCGCTCCAGGACCAGTACGGCCCGATCACGGGTGACGCTCGGCGGGGGATAGACGATCAGGGGAACCGGCTCGCGATGGTCGAGCACCAGGTCGCCGGATCCCACCCAGACCAGCGTGTCGGTGAAGACCAGGCGTGCGCCGCCGGCATCGGAGGAGTTGTCCGGGGACCGCTTGACCAGGACCAGGTCCAGTTCCCGGGCGCGGAGCCGGCGGTGCAGCTGCTCACTCAGCCCGACGGTGAGTTCGAGATCGATACCGGGGTGCCCGGAACGGAAGCGGCGCAGCAGGTCCGGCAGCCTGGAGAGCGCGAAATCCTCCGAGACGCCGAACCGCACCCGACCACGCGGGCCCGCCGACTCCACGGACCGGAAGGCATCGTCGTTCAGCTCCAGCATCGACCGGGCGACGCCGGTCAGCGATTCGCCCTCGGCGGTCAGGGTGACGCTGTGGGTGTCCCGGACCAGCAGCCGGACGCCCAGGGTCTGTTCGAGCCGCCGGATGTGCTGGCTGACCGCCGACTGGCTCAGGCCGAGTCGGCGGGCAGCGGCCGAGAAGCTCAACAGATCGGCGACCTGGAGGAAGGTGCGCAGCCACGGAAGCTCGAGATCGCGCGGTGCGACCATCGACTGGCTATCACGTTCTGCGGTCACAGTTAGAACTGTATGCCGGTTTTGCGTATGCCGCGGATGGGCGAGGATAGGGACGTGGCGAAAGTGCGGTTACCCGGCTGGCTGGACCTGTTCATCGTGTCGTTGTTCGCGGTGATCATCCTCGCGACCGTGCTGCCCGCCCGCGGCAGTGGGGTGGCGGTCTTCGACCATCTCTCCACGGCTGCCGTGTGCCTGCTGTTCTTCCTGCACGGCGCGAAACTGTCGCCCGAGAACGCGATCAACAGCATCACCCGCTGGCGCTTCCAGCTGCTGGTCCTCGGTTTCACCTTCGTGTTGTTCCCGGTGATCGGGTTGCTGCTGCATCCGTTGCGGTCCTCGCTCCTGACGCCGACGCTGTACGCCGGTGTGCTCTTCTTGTGCGTGCTGCCGTCGACAGTGCAGTCCTCGATCGCCTTCACCTCGATCGCCAGGGGCAACGTCGGACTGGCGATCAGCTCGGCCTCGGCGTCCAACGTGCTCGGCGTGGTCATCACCCCGCTGCTGTCAGGCCTGCTGCTCGGCTCGGAGGTCAAGATCACGATCGGCTCGGTGGTGCGGATCGTTCTGCAGTTGCTGGTGCCGTTCCTGGTCGGGCAGTTGCTGCATCGTCGCATCGGCTCGTGGCTCGCGGCCCACAAACCGGTGGTCAACATCGTCGACCGCGGCTCGGTGCTGCTGGTCGTCTACACCGCCTTCAGCACCGCTGTGGTCGAGGGACTCTGGCACATCGTTGCCGCCCCTCGACTGGCCCTGGTCGTGCTGATCAGCATCGTGGTGCTGGCCGTCGTGCTGAGCATCACCTTCCTCCTCGGCTGGCTGCTCTCGATGCCGCGCGAGGACCGGATCGTCCTTGTCTTCGCCGGGTCCAAGAAGAGTCTGGCCAGCGGGCTGCCGATGGCGACGTTGCTGTTTCCCAGCGCCACCGTCGGCTTCATCATCCTGCCGGTGATGATCTATCACCTGATCCAGTTGATCACCTGCGCGGTGCTGGCCCGGGTCTGGTCGCGTACGGCCGTTGAAGAGCCCGCAGCGGCCGTACGGGTCTGATGGGGTGAGCGCGGACGCGTCCTGCCGAGTCCTGGTCACCGGGCTGTCCGGGGTCGGGAAGTCGAGCGTTCTGGCGGCCCTGGCAGGGCGTGGCTATCGGGTGGCCGACACCGACTACGACGAATTGTCGCTCTTCGACGAGAGCGGCGACTGGGTCTGGAATGTCGATCGGATCCGGCGATTGCTGGAATGCAACGAACAGATTGTCATCGGGGGAACAGCATCGAACATGTCAGAGCTGCTGCCGCGGTTCGATCGGGTGATCCTGCTGAGCGCTCCGGCCGAGGTGATGATCGAGAGGCTGGCGACCCGGACCAACAACCCGTACGGCAGCTCGACAGATCAGCAGGCGGAAGCCGTTGCCTACAAGCAGTCTGTCGAGCCGCTGCTGCGACGGATGGCGACGATCGAGATCGACACCCGGGCACCGCTGCACGAAGTGGTCGCAAGAATTCTTGATCAACTGCGGAACTGACCACATCCGGCACGCGTCCTAATGCCAGTCAGGGCGGTTCGGATCCCGATGATTCGCCCGCCTATGATTCGGTGCGCCATCGGGCAGCAGCCTGATGCCCCGGAGAAGTGAACAACGTCGATTAGGGGTTCTATCGCAATGCGAATTCGGACAGTTACCTTGAGCGCCGCCGCGCTCGCTTGTGTCGCGCTTGCCGGCTGCAGCAGCTCCGGAGGTGACAGCGCGGCGGGGGCTCCGTCTGCTGCAACCTCCTCGGCACCGTCTTCCGCGCCGTCTTCGGTGGGTGCACCGACATCATCAGCTCCGTCGTCTGCGCCATCCTCGGCCCCGGCCACCTCGGCACCCGCCTCGGCACCGTCGTCGGACGAGTCCTCCGCGTCGACTCCGACCAAGGCGTCGAAGCCGGTCACGGTCAACAAGTCGTTCAATGACAAGGTCATGGGTGACAAGGGCACGGTGCTGAAGGTCATCCGCAACTATCAGCCCTCAGCCAAGTCCAAGGCCAAGTATTCGGCGCTGGCAGACGAGGAGGTCGTGCTGGTCGAGGTGAAGGTGACCTCGAGCTCGAAGTACTACGACTCGGTCGGGGCCACCTCGTTCTTCATCGCGGGCGCGCCGGGCACCAATGACGCGTCGACCACGATCCTGGACAGCGAGATCAAGTCCAAGGGCTACAAGCCGCTGCCGGACGCCGAGGAGGGCAAGAGCACGTCTGGGTGGATCGTGTTCACCCCGGACAAGGGCGGCAAGCACCTGAAGCTGGACTTCAAGCGGCTCGCGGCCCAGACGTCTGACGGTAAGAAGATCCCGGCGAAGGACTTCATGATCCCGCTCGACTGAGTCGACACCAGGATCCGCATGATCAAGGGGCCACAGCGTCGTGGTGTTCTTGATCAGGCTGAGAAGCCGGCGCCCCCGGTAGGATTCGAACCTACGCTCCCGCCTCCGGAGGGCGGTGCTCTATCCCCTGAGCTACGGGGGCCAGCTGGCCCGATCCGATGCGAGACCGGTTTTTGGGCCGTGGAGAAACATACCAGGCTCGACGGTCCGGTTACGAATGCAATCGCGCGTTCGGCCCCACGACCCCTGGGCGGCCGCGGAACTCCAGTGGTCCCGACGTCGGCGTGCCCACCTCTTGACCCGCCGGAGCGCTGGCCCGAAGACGATCTGGCAGAGTTTCCCCATGTCCCACACCCACGTGGCCGGGTCCATCCATGCCGACGTCTCGCTGGCGCCGGTCTGGCTCGGCCTGCCCGACGACGTCAACGAGCTGCTGCCGAAGCTGTGGAGCCGCAACGCCGCCAAGAACGGCGACGGCGAGTTGACGGTGGCCGGCCTGACGGTCTCCGAGATCGCCGACCAGGTCGGGACGCCGGCCTATGTCTTGGACGAAGATGATCTTCGTGCTCGGGCCCGGGACTATGCCACCTCGTTCGCCGGCTGGGGCGTCTACTACGCCGGGAAGTCCTTTCTCTGCAAGGCGGTCGTGCGGTGGATCGCCGAGGAGGGACTGAATCTCGACGTCTGCACCGGCGGGGAGCTTGCGGTCGCGCTGGCCGCAGGGATGGACCCGGCAAGGATCGGACTGCACGGCAACAACAAGAGCGAGGAGGAGCTCGCGACCGCGCTGCGGGTCGGCGTCGGGCGGATCATCGTCGACTCCGACGAGGAGATCGGCCGGCTGATCGGTCTCAGTGATCAACTCGACGCCCGGCCGCAGCTGATGGTCCGGGTCACCGCCGGGGTCGAGGCGCACACCCACGAATACATCTCGACGGCCCACGAGGATCAGAAATTCGGCTTCTCGATCGCCGGCGGCCAGGCGGCTGCCGCGCTGCGCCGGATCCATGATCATCCGCGGCTGCAGCTGCTCGGCATCCATTCCCACATCGGGTCCCAGATCTTCGATGCCGAAGGGTTCGAGGTGGCCGTACGCCGTACGCTCCGGTTGCACGCAGCATTCGCCGCCGAGACCGGCGTCGAGCTGCCCGAGCTCGATCTCGGCGGCGGATTCGGCATCGCCTACACCAGCCAGGACACTCCGGCCACTCCCGCCGAACTGGCAGCGGCTCTGAATGCGATCGTCAAGGCCGAGTGCGGCCTGGCCGGCGTCGTGGTGCCGAAGCTGTCCATCGAGCCCGGCCGGTCGATCAGCGGTCCGTCGGCCTTCACCCTGTACCGGGTCGGGACCGTCAAGCCGGTCCAGCTCGACGGCGGGGCGACCCGGCTCTACGTGTCGGTCGACGGCGGCATGAGCGACAACATCAGAACCGCCCTGTACGGCGCCGAATACTCAGCCACCCTGGCCTCCCGGCGCTCCGGCGCCGAGCCGGCGCTGTCCCGTGTCGTCGGCAAGCATTGCGAAAGCGGTGACATCGTGGTGCGCGACGAGTTCCTGCCCGCCGACATCCGGCCGGGCGACCTGGTCGCCGTCCCGGGCGCCGGGGCGTACAGCCGGTCGATGGCCAGCAACTACAACCACGTGCCGCGGCCGCCGGTGGTGTCGGTCCGTGATGGGGCGATCACCACACTCGTCCGCCGGGAGATGATCGAAGATCTGCTCGCCCTCGACGTCAGCTGAGCGCGGACGCCGGCGCGTGGTTGTCCACATCCGGCGGCATAGTTCCTGCTGGCGCCGCCGATGGGGAACAATGTTGGGGCGTCGTCGCGACACAACCCCAGACTTTGCCGCCGCGCGCCGGGATCCGACCCGTACGACCTGATTGCACGACCTGATTGCACGACCTGATCCGCACGACCTGAGACGACCCACGAGGCCTGCTGAATGAACACCACCGAAGCCGAGCAGCTGTCCGCTGCGGCGCCCCTGCGCGTCGCCGTCCTGGGTTGTGGCAACGTCGGCACGGAGGTGGTCAAGCTGATCACCGAGCGGGGCGACGACCTGGCGATGCGGATCGGCCGGCGGCTGGAGTTGATCGGCGTCGCGGTACGGCGGCCGAGCCTGCCCCGCCCGGGCATCGACGCGGCGCTGCTGACCACCGATGTCGACTCGCTGGTCCGGCGCGACGACGTCGACCTGGTGATCGAGCTGATCGGCGGCATCGAGCCGGCCCGATCCTTGATCATCACTGCACTGGAGCACGGCGCATCCGTGGTGACGGCCAACAAGGCGCTGCTGGCCGAGGACGGCACCACGCTCTACGCAGCCGCCGAGAAGGCAGGCGTCGACCTCTACTTCGAGGCCGCGGTCGCCGGCGCCATCCCGATCATCCGCCCGCTGCGGGAATCGTTGGTCGGCGATGAGATCACCTCGGTGATGGGCATCGTGAACGGCACCACCAATTTCATCCTGGACAAGATGGACAGCGAGGGTTCCAGCTTCGCCGAGACACTCGAGGAGGCCCAGGCACTCGGTTACGCCGAGGCCGATCCGACTGCCGACATCGAGGGATTCGATGCCGCGGCCAAGGCCGCGATCCTGTCCAGCCTGGCCTTCCACAGCCGGGTCAGCAGTGCTGACGTCTACCGCGAGGGCATCACCGAGGTCACTGCCGGTGACATCGCCTCGGCCCGGGAGATGGGCTGCGTGGTCAAACTGCTGGCGATCTGCGCCCTCACCGACCCCGACGATGCCGGCGAACGGGCCGTCTCCGTCCGGGTGCACCCGGCGATGATCCCGCGCAGCCATCCGCTGGCGACGGTCGGCGGCCCGTACAACGCCGTCTTCGTCGAGTCACGGTCGGCGGGCCGGCTGATGTTCACCGGTCCCGGCGCCGGCGGCCAGCCGACTGCATCGGCGGTGCTCGGCGACCTGGTCACCGTGGCCCGCAACCGCCTGCGGGGGGCCGCCGGGCCGGGGGAGTCGAGTTATGCCCAGCGGGCGGTCTCGCCGATCGGCGAGGTCGTCACCCGCTACCACCTCTCCCTCGACGTCGCCGACGTCGTCGGCGTGCTGGCCCGGATCGCCCAGCTGTTCGCCGACTACGGCGTCTCGATCCAGACCGTACGGCAGCAGGGCCGCGAGGCAGACGCCAAACTGGTGATCGTCACGCACCGTGCGACCGACGCCGCCCTGTCGGCCACGGTCGACGCGCTGCAGAAACTGGACGTGGTGACCCAGGTCACCAGTGTCATGAGAGTCGAAGGTGAATGACGTGGGGGATCAGGTGGGGGATCAGGTGGGGGATCGGGTGGGGGATCAGGTGGGAGATCAGATAGCCGTGGAAGCCGCTGCCTCCGGGGTGATCGCCCGCTATCGGGATTGGCTTCCGATCGGGGACGACGACCCTGTGGTCAGCCTCGGCGAGGGCGGTACGCCGCTGGTCCGCGCGCACAGCCTCTCCGACGAACTGCAGTGCGACGTCTGGCTCAAGGTCGAGGGCGCCAACCCCACCGGCTCGTTCAAGGACCGCGGCATGACGGTCGCCGTCTCCAAGGCCCTCGCCGAAGGGGCGACCGCGGTCGTGTGCGCCTCGACCGGCAACACGTCGGCGTCGGCGGCTGCGTACGCCGCCCGAGCCGGGATGCGCCCGATCGTGCTGCTCCCCGCCGGCCGGATCGCCGCCGGCAAGCTTGCCCAGGCAGTCATCCACGGAGCTCACATCGTGCAGTTGGACGGCAACTTCGACGACTGCCTCGACCTCGCCCGGCAACTGGCCGATCAATACCCGGTCGCGCTGGTCAACTCCGTCAATCCGGTCCGCCTCGAGGGTCAGAAGACCGCTGCGTTCGAGATCGTCGACGCGCTCGGCGATGCGCCCGAGGTCCATGTGCTCCCGGTCGGCAACGGCGGCAACATCTCCGCCTACTGGCGCGGCTTCACCCAATACGCCGAAAAGGGCCTGGCGACCCGGCGCCCGAAGATCTGGGGTTTCCAGGCCGCCGGCGCCGCACCGCTGGTCAACGGCGCCCCGGTCGCCGAACCGGACACCATCGCGACCGCGATCCGGATCGGCCGCCCGGCCTCGACCGAATTGGCGGTCGCGGCCAAAAACGAATCCGGCGGCGGCTTCTGGGCTGTCAGCGACACCGAGATCATGAACGCCCAGGCCTATCTCGCCCAGCGCGAAGGCGTGTTCGTCGAGCCAGCATCGGCGGCCGGTGTCGCCGGGCTGCTGTCACTGGCCGAACGGGACGAGGTGCCGGCCAGACTGTCGATCACCGTCACGGTGACCGGACACGGGCTGAAGGACATCGACACCGCGTTGAGCGCTCTGCCGTCGCTCAACGGCGGGCCGGTGGAGGCCGAGGTCGTCCCCGCCGAACTCGGCGCAGTGGCACAGGCATGCGGCCTCTGACTCTCCCGGCCGGCCGTACGGCCACTGTCGAGGTGCCGGCCACCAGCGCCAACCTAGGCCCTGGCTTCGACTGCCTCGGCCTGGCACTGGACTGGCGGGACAGCATCACCGTCGCGACCACCGGCCCGTCAGAGCCTGGAGCTGTGGTGGAGATCGAGGGTGAGGGTTCGGCGACATTGCCCCGGGGTGCCTCCAATCTGATCGTCGCGAGTTTGCAGGCGGGTCTGGACCGACTCGGAGTCCGGTTCGACGGCCTGCGGGTCCGAGTCCGCAACACGATCCCGCAGGGCCGCGGCCTCGGATCCTCGTCGGCTGCGATCGTCGCCGGACTGACCGGCGCGCATGCGCTGGCCCGCCCCGGCGAGGAATTCGAACCCGCAGACTGGCTGCCGCTCGCGGACCGGATCGAAGGGCATCCCGACAATGTGGCTGCCGCGCTGTTCGGCGGCCTGGTGCTGGCGTACGAAACCGTGACGGACCGTCGCGTGGCCGCCGTCACCACAGCAGTGCATCCGGACCTCGGCGGCCTGGTGCTCATTCCGGAGCAACCGCTGGCAACCGACGTCGCGCGGTCGCTGTTGCCGTCGGAGGTGCCGCACCGCGACGCCGCGGCCAACGCGGGTCGGGCGGCGTTGCTGGTGCATGCGCTGACCGCGGCGCCGGAACTGATCTTCGACGCCACCGCCGACCGGTTGCACCAGTCGTATCGCGCGCCGGCGATGCCGGAGTCGTACGCGCTGCTCACCGCCCTGCGCGACCACGGATTGGCGGCGGTCGTCAGTGGGGCGGGCCCGAGCTTGCTGGTGATCGGCCGCCGGGCGGACCTGGAGCCGGCGACCGCGCTGGTGCCCGCCGGGTTCCGGGTCGTTGCGGTCGGCGTCGGGCCCGGCGCGGGAATTCTGCCGTCCTGAGCAGTGTTGGCACGAGTGCGGGCAGCGGAGATCCTGACTGTGAATTTGCCATGACTCGCGGTGTGATTACCCGGAATTGATACCCGTGGTGCTAGCCTGAGGGCTGCTGGTGGATCGCTATCCCCGCACCGGATGACTCCCGAGTCCCAGGACATCTTCCTCACGGGTAGTTTTCGCGTGGATGCCAGGGTCCCCAGCGTCAGCGCCCGGGTCAGGCGCATCCGGTACGAATTCTGGTTCGTCGCCAGAGGTCTACCAACCCAAACCGTGCCGCCGAATTCTGGCGAGCGGGTACCGGACCCGAACACCAAGATCGTTGCCTGAGAGAGAACAAGCGCCACTGCGAAGACTGTGAATCGCTCTTGCGAGATCAGGCGCGAACTGTGGGCTGCGGCAGCCGGGTGGCTGCCGTCGGGTGCCCACAGATCAGGGCCCACCAGAGGGCCGAATCCGAAAGGAAACACGTGACAGATACCGCCGAGGTGACCAGCACCGAGTCCGCGCGCAAGCGCAAGGGCACCGGATTGGAATCGCTGGTCCTGCCCGAGCTGAAGCAGATCGCATCCCAGTTGGGCCTCAAGGGCACAGCGGGCATGCGGAAGGGTCAGCTGATCGAGGCAATCCAGTCGGCGCAGTCCGGACCGTCTGCGGCCAGTGGTGGCCAGACGTCTCGGCGTACCCGGTCGGCCAAGAGCCAGCCGGACACCACCGTCAATCAGGATGACAGAGGTTCCGCCCAGCCGACGCTGCCGCAGAACCACGAGCAGCCGGCGTCCACGCAGGTCGCCACCGAGGCTGCCGGCCGGCCCAGCGACGCCGACCGGGCCCAGCTCGAGCAGGCAATCCGCGACCGCGTGAGTCGCGAGCGACCGAACCGCGAGCCCGCGGTCGCCGAGAAGCATGACCGTGCCGAGAACGGGAGGACCGATAATCAGGTCGGCAACCGGGCCGACAACACCACCGGCGGGTCCGACATCGCCGAGACCGAGACGCGCGAGCGGACCGGACGCCGCGATGCCAACGGCGAGCAGTCCGAGGGTGGCAATCGGGAGCAGGGTCGCGACCGCCAGCAGGGCCGCGAGCGCCAGCGCAACGACGGCCAGAACCGGTCCGACCAGAGCAGCCGCGACACCAATCGTGACGGCAATCGCGACAACTCCGGCCGGGACAACAGCAGCCGGGACAACAGCAGCCGGGACAACAGCAGCCGGGATAACAGCAACCGGGATAACAACAACCGCGACAGCAACAGGGACAACCGGGACGACGACGGCGGCGGCCGTCGCGGACGTCGGCGGCGCAACCGTGACCGGCAGAACCGGCGCAATCGCGGCGGCGGCCTGGAGCGGCTCGAGGCCGAGCCGGTGGTGTCGGAGGACGATGTCCTCGTCTCCGCCGCCGGCATCCTCGACGTCCTGGACAACTACGCTTTCGTCCGGACCAGCGGCTACCTGCCCGGGTCGAACGACGCGTACGTCTCGCTGTCGATGGTGAAGAAGTACGGGCTGCGCAAGGGTGACGTGATCACCGGCCAGATCCGCGAGCCCAAGGACGGCGAGCGCCGGGAGAAGTTCAACCCGCTGGTCAAGATCGACAGCGTCAACGGCACCGATCCCGAGCTGGCCAAGGGCCGTGCGGACTTCGGCAAGCTGACCCCGCTCTACCCCAACGTCCGCTACAAGCTCGAGACCACGCCGACCAACCTGACCGGTCGGCTGATCGATCTGGTCGCCCCGATCGGCAAGGGTCAGCGCGGCCTGATCGTCGCTCCGGCCAAGGCCGGCAAGACGATGGTCATGCAGTCGATCGCCAACGCGATCACCGCGAACAACCCGGACGTGCACCTGATGGTCGTTCTCGTCGACGAGCGCCCGGAAGAGGTCACCGACTGGGAGCGTTCGGTCCGCGGCGAGGTGATCAGCTCCACATTCGACCGTCCGGCGGATGATCACACGACAGTCGCCGAGCTGGCGATCGAACGGGCCAAGCGCCTGGTCGAGCTCGGCAAGGACGTCGTCGTACTGCTCGACGGCATCACCCGACTGGGCCGGGCCTACAACCTGGCGGCTCCCGCCTCCGGCCGGATCCTGTCCGGTGGTGTCGACTCCGCCGCTCTCTACCCGCCGAAGAAGTTCTTCGGCGCTGCCCGCAACATCGAGAACGGTGGCTCGCTGACGATCCTCGCCACCGCGCTGGTCGAGTCGGGGTCGAAGATGGACGAAGTGATCTTCGAAGAGTTCAAGGGCACCGGCAACATGGAGCTGCGGCTCAAGCGGGAGTACGCCGAGAAGCGGATCTTCCCGGCCATCGACGTCGATTCCTCCAGCACCCGTCGCGAGGAACTGCTGATGGGCAAGGAAGAACTCGCGGTCATCTGGCGGCTGCGCCGGTTGCTGGCCAGCATGGACGGTCAGCAGGCACTGGAGACGATGCTCGACCGGCTCCGCAAGACCCAGACCAACAACGAGTTCCTGGTTGCGATCACCAAGACCATGCCCGGCCAACGCGACTAGTTCACTGCGTCCGCTCCCTGCCGCTGCCGCGATCGGGGCGCTACCAATAGCCGGTTCCGAGGGACGACCCCCGTACCCCCGGACCGGTCATGTCCGAAGATCAACTCGCGGGACGATTGCTCCGCAGGCTCCGCAATCGTGTTCGCTGCGCTCACAGCTGCCCGCGTAGTCTGATCAGCCGATTCTGATCACCGCACGACCGTTGATCTCGCCACGACCCAGGGCGGCGAAGGCTTCGTTGACCTGATCGAGTCGGTATTCGCGGCTGACCGCATCGGTGATGTTGATCTTGCCGCTGGCGGCAAGATCAACAACGGCGGGAAGATCAACCCGTGTGCGGGCTCCGAAGGAGCCCATCAGGTGGTAGCCGCGGCGGACCAGCGGAGTGATCTCCACGTTGGCGGTCGCCGCGCCGGCGGCGATACCCACGGCGACCATCACGCCGCCGTCGATCAACATCTTCGACGCCTGCTCGAAGGTCTGTGGCAGTCCCAGTGCCTCGAACGCGACGTCCACGCCGTTCCCGCCCGTGAGGGCGCGGACGGCCGCCACCGGGTCGGTCGATCGTGAGTTGATCACCTCGTCGGCACCGAGTTGCTTTGCCTTGGCCAGCTTCTCGTCGCTGACATCGATCGCGATGATCGTGCCGGCGCCCATCGCCCGGGCCAGCTGCACGATGCTCGATCCGACACCCCCGATCGCCACCACCGCAACCGTCTGGCCGGGTTGCAGGTCCGCACTGTGTCGCAGCGCGCCGTACGCGGTGAAGATCGCGCAGCCCAGGATCGCGGCCGGCACCTCGGGGATCGAGTCCGGCAGCGGCGCGAGCGCCGTGACCGGGACCACGGCATATTCGGCCATGCCGGCCATCGAATACATCGCGATCGAGCTGCCATCGGCCGCGCGGAGCCGCGACGAGCCGTCGTACAACGTCCCGTTCAAGCGGTTCTGGGCGAAGAAGTTGACGCACATGTCATCGCGGCCGCGCTCACACTGCACGCAGTTGCCGCAGGGCATGATGAACGCCCCGACCACCTTCGTGTCATCGGTCAGACCGGGAGCGGTGGTATCAGGCCCGAGGCGTGCGACCCGGCCACTGATCTCGTGGCCGAGGACTGCCGGTGACGGGAAGGCGACCTCACCCTTCATCACGTGATAGTCGGTATGACAGACCCCGCAGGACGTCAGCCGGACCAGCGCCTCGCCTGCCTTCGGCTCCGGGACCGTGATCTCGGTGAGTTCCAGCCGGGGACCGTTTCCGCTCCAGACGGCGGCGGTCATCGTGTCGGCCACGGACAGCCTTCCTTCCTGCTCCACTGCAGTACCGCCACGACCCTAACCGACCCCGGGCCCTTGACCTCAACCGCACTTGATGTCGCAAAGTCGTGGTCATGAAGAGTCGCACGACCTCCGGGTATGGGGAGCTGGGCCGGCTGATGGGCCTGCTGACCGGCGACGAGAAGCACGGGCCGAGCGCGACCTCGACCCTGGATGTGATCTGGGTGCTCTACGACCGGATCCTGTCGATCACGCCGGCGACCGTCGACGATCCGGCCCGTGATCGTTTCGTGCTGTCCAAGGGCCACGGGCCGATCGCCTACTACGCGGTGCTGGCCGCCAAAGGCTTTCTCGGTGAAGATCAGCTGGCGGGCCTCGCATCGTACGACTCGCGGCTCGGCCACCACCCGGACCGGTTGCTGGTGCCCGGGGTGGAATTCTCCAGTGGGTCGCTCGGGCACGGGCTGCCGGCATCGGTGGGGATGGCGCACGGACTGCTGGTCCGCGGCATCGGGGCGCGCGTGATCTGCCTGATCGGGGACGCCGAATTCGACGAGGGCAGCAATTCCGAAGCCGTTGTGTACGCCGGCGGCATCGGGCTGGCCAATCTGACCGCGGTGGTGATCGACAACCAGTCCTCCAGCCACGGCTGGTCAGGCGGCATCGGTCGTCGCTTCGCCGTCGAGGGCTGGCTGGTCCACGAGATCGACGGTCGTGATCATGAAGCCATCGCAGCGGCCTTCCTCAGCACCGCGCCGGACGCTCCGACCGCCGTCGTGGCGCGGGTGGAACCGAAAGGATGATCATGGATCTTCGCAGCCAGTTCGTCTCCACCGCCTCGGCACTGGTCGACAGTGACCCGCGGGTCGCCGTCGTCCTGGCCGAGATCTCCGCCGACCAGTTCGCCGGCGCATCCGCAACGCATCCGGATCGGGTACTCAACGTCGGCATCCGCGAACAGCTGATGGTCAGCATGGCCGGTGGACTGGCGCTGGCCGGCCTGCGGCCGATCGCCCACAGTTTCGGCGCCTTCGTGATCGAACGCGCCTGGGAGCAGGTCAAACTCGATCTCGACCACCAGGACGTCGGCGCCATCCTGGTGGGAGCGTACGGCTCCTACGACTGGGCCGAGGGCGGCCGCACGCACCAGTCGCCGGGGGACGTGGCACTGATCGACACCCTGTCCGACTGGGTGGTGCACGTGCCGGGGCATCCGGCGGAGCTGGACGCCCAGCTCCGGTCGGCCGCGGCTGACGACACCCGGGTCTACCTCCGGATCGGCGGTCGGTCCAATCCCGAGGCGTTTCCCACCCACCACGACGCCTGGAGCGTGCTGCGGCAGGGCAGCGCGGGGACGGTGGTCGCGGTCGGTCCGACACTCCGCAACACGTTGCCCGCGGTCTCCGGACTCGATGTGACCGTGCTCTACGCCCCGACCGTCCGGCCGTTCGATGCGGACACCCTGCGATCGACTCTGCGTACGCCGCGGATCGTGATGGTCGAGCCGTATCTGGCCGGTACGTCGGCGGCCCACGTCGCCCGCGCGCTGGCCGACCTCGACCACCGGCAGCTCGGGCTCGGGGTCACCGACCCGGACCCGCATCGCTACGGCACGCTCGCCGATCACGACCGGCTGCACGGGCTCGATCCCCGGAGCCTGCGGCAGCTGATCAGCGGGTTTCTGATCCCCTGACTGCGCGACACGCCGCAGATATTGAGGAATATGTGACCCCTCGGCGGGGAAGTGCGACCCCTCGGCGGGAATGTCCCGGTTTGGTGCGGCGTTGGACCGACTGGCACACTTGGTCGCTGGTGCCGGTTCACGACGAGGCCAATCCCGCCACGCCGACCCGGCGCCCTAACCGACAGGGAGAAACATGAAGACTGGGATCCACCCGGACTACACCGACACCGAGGTGACGTGTAGCTGCGGCAATACTTTCACCACCAAGTCGACCGCCGGCGGCACGTTGCGCGTCGAGGTCTGCTCGGCCTGCCACCCGTTCTACACCGGCAAGCAGAAGATTCTCGACACCGGTGGTCGGGTCGCTCGCTTCGAGAAGCGGTACGGCAAGAAGAAGTAGCTTACGCAACGCCGGGAACCCGGACCTGCATCCTGATGACGGTGCAGTCCGGAGTTCCCGGCGTTTCGCATGTCCAGGAAGTCCTATCGCCCTAGGAGGAAGCGTGTTCGAGTCCGCAGCGCCGTTGCGTGAGGAGTTCGCGCGTCTGGAGCAGCAGATGGCCGACCCCGAGACGCACGCCGACCAGGCGAAGGTGCGCCGGATCGGCCGCCGCTATGCGGAGCTGACGCCGATCATCAAGGGTCTGGACGAGTACCACCAGCTCACCGACGATCTCGCCGCGGCGCGTGAGCTGGCGGACGAGGACGACGGATTCGCTGCCGAGGCCGAGGACCTGCAGGCACGGCTGGACACGGCCGTCGACCGGTTGACCCGGCTGCTGGCACCCCGGGACCCCAACGATTCCAGCGACGCGATCATGGAGATCAAGTCCGGCGAAGGCGGCGAGGAGTCCGCGCTCTTCGCCGGCGATCTCTTCAAGATGTACGCCAAATTCGCCGAGCAGCGTGGCTGGAAGATCGAGGTCCTCGACTCCCAGGAGACCGATCTCGGCGGCTACAAGTCGATCACGCTGGCCATCAAGGCTCCCAGTGCCGGTGCCCCGGACACCATGCCGTACGGCGTGCTGAAGTTCGAGGGCGGCGTCCACCGGGTGCAGCGGGTACCGGTCACCGAATCGCAGGGCCGCGTGCACACCTCGGCCGCCGGTGTGCTGGTGATGCCCGAGGTCGCCGAGACTGAGGTCGAGATCGACGAGAACGACCTCCGGATCGACGTCTACCGGTCGTCCGGGCCGGGCGGCCAGGGCGTCAACACCACCGACTCGGCGGTCCGCATCACCCACCTGCCGACCGGCATCGTGGTGTCCTGCCAGAACGAGCGTTCCCAGCTGCAGAACAAGGAACAGGCGATGCGGATGCTGCGCAGCCGGCTGATCGCCCGCGCCGAGGAAGAGGCCGCCGACGCCGCCTCGGCCGCCCGCAAGAGCCAGGTCCGTACGGTCGACCGGTCCGAACGCGTCCGCACCTACAACTTCCCCGAGAACCGGATCGCCGACCACCGGATCGGCTACAAGGCGCACAATCTGGACCAGGTCCTCAATGGCGAGCTCGGCCCGATCGTCGAGGCGTTGCAGGAGGCCGACACCGCCGAGCGGCTGGCCGTCGCCGGTTAGTCAGGCCGCCGGCGGGCCGTAGAGCCGAGCCACGTCGGGGGAGCCCAGCCAACCGCCGTAGGTCGGCGTTCTCGGCCAGCCCTCCGGCGAATCCTGCCAGACCTCCCGCCGGCCATAGGGGAGCAGGTCCACCAAGGCGAAGTTGTAGCCCAGCTGCTCGGTGCCGCGACCGTTGGTGTGCCAGGTGCGATAGACCGTGTCACCGTCGCGCAGGAAGACGTTGACCCCGAAACCGCCACCGGGCGGCGCGTCGACATCGGTGCCGAACGGACTGTCAACGGTGGAGAACCAATCCATCCTGTTGCCCACCTTTTCCTTGTAGGCAAGGGCTTCTTCGATCGGACCCTGGGTGACGATCACAAACCGGGCGTCGTAGGGATCGAGGAAATCCAGCCGGGTGAACTGAGACGTGAAGCCGGTACAACCGCCGCACTGCCACTCGGCATCTGCTTCCCACATGTGGTGATAGGTGATCAACTGCGACCGGCCGTCGAAGATGTCGACCAATCGGATCGGACCGTCCGCCCCGACCAGGACGTAATCCGGCAGTTGGATCATCGGCAGTCGCCGGCGTTGAGCGGCGATCGCGTCCAGTTCTCGGGTTGCGGCCTTCTCGCGCACCCGCAGTGCCTTGAGTTCCCGGCGCCAGTCGTCGGCGCTGACAACGGGGGGCAGCGCGGTGCTTGGTCCAGTGCTTGGTCCAGTGCTTGTCTGCGTGGTGGACATGCTCATCTCCTGAGTGCAGTGAGAGCGCATGTGGACGGTGTCCAGATGCTATGTTCACACCGTACACATTGGGTCCGACGTGTCAAGACCTTCGAGGAGCATCAGTGCCGCAGCGGCAGGGCTATCACCACGGCAACCTGCGGGAAGCACTGATCGCAGCCGGTCTGGAGTTGACCCGGGTCGGGGGCGCGGCCGCGCTCACCCTGCGGGACGCGACTCGCAAGGTCGGTGTCTCGCCGAATGCGGCCTATCGGCATTTCGCCGACCGCGACAGCCTGCAGGCTGCCGTTGCGGAGCGGATCCAGCACGACATGGCCGCGCAGATGCGCGGCTTCCAGCCACCCGCGTCGGTCCAGGAGGGGGTCCCGGCCACCGGGTCGGCACGCGGCCGGCTCAGAGCCGTCGGCCTGGGCTACATCGGCTTCGCGCTGGCCGAGCCGGGATGGTTCGACACCGCCTTCTCCCATGCCGGCGCGTTGTCGGACGCGGATCCGGACGCCCCTTCGGCCAGGCCGCTGCAGATGTTGACCGCTGCGTTGGACGCCCTGGTCGACTCCGGCGAACTGCCGACCGGGTCACGGCCCGGCGCGGAATGGCCGTGCTGGTCGGCGGTCCACGGCTTCGCGCTGCTGGCGCTGGGTGGTCCGTTGCAGGGGCACCCGGAGGCGGACGTCTGGGCGGCCGCCGAGCGTACGGTCGATGCGGCCATCGCCGGCCTGCTGGCCGGCAGTTGATCACTTGCCGGTCAGGCCGCGGTGCTCGTCCTGGTCCTGCTGCTGCGCAGATAGTCCTGGTTGATCTGCACACCCCAGCCCGGGGCACCGAGCAATTCGATCATGCTCTGGCGGACCTGCGGCAGCCCGTCGTAGAGATCGCGGGTCCAGCTCACGTCCTCGATGCTCCACTCCTGGAACTGGCTCACCGCGGCCGAGCAGGCCGCCAGGTGCAGCGTGAAGACCTGCAACAGCGAGGTGTTGGCGCAGTGCGGCGTACAGGGAATTCCTGCCGCCTCGGCCATCAGCGCTACCTTGCGGGCCCGGACCATGCCGCCCAGGTATCCGATGTCGGGCTGGATGATGTCCACCACGCCGGTGTTGATCATGCGGTGGAAGTGCTCCAGGGTCTGGTCCTGTTCGCCGCCGGCGACCGGGATGTCGAGGGCGTCGGCGACCTTCATCGTCGCCTCGATCTGGGGATAGGGGCAGGGCTCCTCGTAGTGGTAGAAGCCCTGGTCCTCCAGGATCCGGCCGACCCGGATCGCCTCCGCCGGGCTGTAACAGCCGTTGGCGTCGGCCCGCAGGCTGATCCGGTCACCGAGGGTCTCGCGGACCAGGCGGATGATCCGCTCGGTCCGGCCGGGCGATGCGTCCGCGTCCTGGCCCATCACCGAGCCGATCCTGATCTTGAAGCCGGTGAAGGTCCCGTCCTCGACCAACCCGAGCAGTCGCTGCGCTTCGTCCGAGGGGCTGATGTCGCGACGCATGCTGGAGCCGTACACCCCGATCGTGGTGCGGACTGTGCCGCCGAGCAGTTGGTAGACCGGTCGCCCGACCGCCTTGCCGAGCAGGTCCCAGACCGCGGTCTCGACGCCGCACAGCGCCCGGTACAGCACGGTGCCGTAGAACTTGTACTCGGCCCGGACCAGCCGGTCCACCGTGGCGGCGACGTCCCAGGGATCCGAGCCCAGGAACCACGGCGCAATCTGATCATGGACCGCCGGCACGCTCTGGTCGGCCAGATAGGGCGACGTCTGGCCCCAGCCCTCGAGCCCGTCGTCGCTGCGGACCCGGACCAGTGCCAGATTCGCGTTCTGCTGGAATGTCTCGATCGAGGTGATCTTCACCGAACCACAGTAAGGTCTGCGTCGTGGCAGCCGAGATCGGAGTTCGTACGCTGCTGGTCGATGCCCGCGAGCGGCTCTCCGCGGCAGGCGTCGAAAGCCCGGATGCCGATGCCAGGATCCTGCTCGAGGTTGCCACCGGGTGGTCGCGTTCGCAGTTGTTGATCAAGAATTCGGTCGGGGTCGACGTGGCCGCCCGTTTTCAGGAGTTGATCAACCGCAGGGCGGGACGGGAGCCACTGCAACACATCACCGGTGTCGCTCATTTCCGGTACGTCAGCCTGCAGGTCGGACCGGGGGTCTTCGTGCCGCGACCGGAGACCGAGGTGATGGCCGGCTGGGCCGTCGACCGGCTCCGCGAGATCACCGACCGGACGCCGGTCGCCGTCGACCTGTGCAGCGGCTCCGGTGCTATCGCCAAAGCGCTGGCCGACGAAGCGCCGGGCACCCGGTTGTACGCGATCGAGCTGAGTGAGGATGCGGCCGGCTGGGCGGCACAGAACCTGGAAGGTACCGGCGTCGAGTTGCGGGTGGGCGACATGGCGACGGCATTCCCGGAGCTGGACGGCCAGGTCGACGTCGTGGTCTGCAACCCGCCCTACATCCCGTTGGTGGCCTGGGAGTCGGTCCAGGCCGAGGCCCGCGACCATGATCCGCAGGTCGCCCTCTTCTCCGGCGATGACGGCCTCGACGCGATCCGCGTGCTGACCCGGGTCGCGGCGCGGTTGCTGCGCCTGGGCGGCTGGGTCGCCGTCGAGCACGCCGAGGTGCAGGCCGAGTCCGTCCCCGCACTGTTTGCCGGACATGGTTCGTACGAACAGGTCCGTGATCATCGTGACCTGGCGGGGCGTCCCCGGTTCACGACCGCACGCAAGGTCGGAACTGCCGTCGGGCGTGGCAGGATTGGCGCCGATGACTGACCAGATCACCGAGCCGGGCGAGATCCCCGAACCGGAAACGCCAGCGGGTCCCGGCTACACCCGTTACGACTGCACCGACCGGGACGACCGCGCTGCGATCGACACCGCCGCCGCTGCGGCACGGCGCGCGCTCGACGCCGGTCAACCCATCGTGCTGCCGACCGACACCGTCTACGGGATCGGCGCAGACGCGTACAACGCCGACGCTGTGCAGCGGCTCCAGGACGCCAAGGGTCGCGGCCGCGAGAAGCCACCGCCGGTGCTGATCTCCGATCCGCACTTCGTGAAGGCGCTGGCCGTCGACGTGCCCGATGCGGCGATGTCGCTGGTCGAGGCGTTGTGGCCTGGTGCCCTGACGATCGTCTGCAAGGCCAGCGACCATCTGCGGATGGACCTGGGGGAGACCAACGGCACCGTCGGACTGCGGGTGCCCGACCACGAGCTGACCCGGGAACTGCTGCGCCAGACCGGGCCGCTGGCGGTCAGCAGCGCCAACAAGACGGGCCGGCCGTCGGCGCTCACCTGTGACGACGCGATCGAGCAGCTCGGCACGAGTGTCGCTGTCTTCCTCGACGGCGGCGAGCTGACCGGCACCGAGGGCAAGCCGTCGACACTGGTGGATTTCACCCTCAAGGAGACCGGCCAGATCCTTCGCCGGGGCGCGATCAGCCTGGAGACGCTGCAGCAGTATCTGCCCGACGTCGAGGACCTGGTGGTCGACGAGCCGGAGGCCGAGGAAGCCCCGGCCTACACGGTCCAGAAGTTGCGCGCCCGGCACACGCTGCAGCCACCGCTACTCGAGAGCGCTGAGCCTGCCGAAGCGATCGACGGCGGCGCCCGGGACGAGGACCCTTCGACCAGCTCAGGGACCTCGGACGAAACCGACTGATCCATGCGTGAATACCTGCTCGTCCTGCTGATCTCCGCCGCGACGACCTACGTCCTGGCGGCGGTGTGGCGGCGGATCGCGCTGCAGGTCGGAGCAGTGGCCCGGGTCCGCAAGCGGGACGTGCATACCGTCGAGATGCCGTATTTCGGCGGCGTGGCGATGCTCTTCGGGATCGCGGCGGCGTTCCTGATCGCGAGCCACCTGCCGTTCCTCGGCTCCCAGCCGACCGTCAGCTCCGACTCCCGCGGCGTCCTGATCGCGGCCGCGGTGATCTGCGGTGTCGGCGTCTTGGACGACCTGCTGGAGCTCAATCCCTTCGCCAAACTCGCCGGGCAGTTCCTGGCGGCCGGGCTGCTGGTCGCCTTCGGCGTGAAGATGTACTACATCCCACTGGCCAACAACACGATCGCGCTGGACAGCAGTATCCAGATCGCGATCACGGTGTTCCTGGTGCTGTTGTGCTCCAACGCGGTGAACTATGTCGACGGCCTGGACGGGCTGGCCGCGGGCGTCGTCTGCATCGGCGCCCTGGCGTTCTTCCTGTACTCCTACAACCTGGCCGTCGAGCAGCATCTCGTCCGGGCCACCACCTCGAGCCTGATCACGGTTGCGGTGGTCGGCGCGTGTATCGGCTTCCTGCCGCACAACTTCCAGCCGGCACGGATGTTCATGGGTGACTCCGGCGCGATGTTGCTCGGCTTCCTGCTGGCCTCCTCGACGATCAGCCTGACCGGCCAGTTGGACTCCTCGCAGTTGGAGAACACCCGCGGCAGCCTGGTGCCGACCTATCTGCCACTGGTGTTGCCGCTGGCCGCGCTGGCACTGCCGATCCTGGACTTCGCGCTGGCCTTCATCCGCCGGACGTACCACGGCAAGTGGTGGTTCGTCGCCGACAAACAGCACCTGCACCACCGGCTGATGGAACGTGGCCACGGGATGCGCCGGGCGGTGCTGCTGATGTACGGCTGGACCGCGCTGTTGTCGTTCGGCGTGATCGCTCTCGGCCGGTTGCAGAACTGGGAGGTGGTCGCAGCGATCGTCGCGGTTGCCGTTGTGTTGTCGATCCTGACGCTCGGCCGGCCGATCAGCTGGCGCAGCCGGGGCAGGAAGAGCCGGTTGAATGACCGCCCCGAGGTCAAGCCGGAGGTCACCGCGCGGCGGCTCCCGTAGAGCCCGGCCGGCGGCCTGCCGGCCCGCGAACGACCGCCGGTTGGAGACCGTGTGGGACTTTGTGCTAGTTTTCACAAGCGTAATGAGTCAGCCTCGAACGGTGCCGTCCGATCCGGACCGGGCACCCCTGGCGATAGACAGGACAGCCGCCGAAATGACGACTGAAAGCCACCGGAACCGGGATGCAGCCGGCCCGAGCATTCATGTCGTCCGCGCGCGCAAACTGCTCCTCGGCGGCCTCGCCGGAGGCGTCGGGGCAGCCATCCTGGCGATCATCGCCTTCACCATCATCGAAGGCACCCGGGGCCTGGGATCGACTGCCTTCGGCGCCGGACTCGTGCTCTTCTTCTATGCGGTCGGGCAGCTGGTGATGGTCCGGATGGCCGATGCCGGCGCGCGCACCCTGCTGATGGGCTCGATGGTCAGCTACACCGGCCGGGTGGTGATCCTGGGCCTCATCCTGCTGATCTTCTCCCAGCACGCGCATAGCTGGAGCTGGGTCGACGCCCGGGCGCTCTTCATCGGCGCGATCGCTGTGGTCGCCGGCTGGATCCTGGTCGAGGTGGTCGTGTTCTCACGGCTGCGGATCGCCATTTACGATACGGAATACCAACCCCCGGCATCCGCTGATCAGGCAGCTGATCAGGACCTGGGGAGCGGCTCTCATGATGGGCGATCCGGCGACAAGGGGGTCGAGGAACGATGAACGGTCTTCCCGGGCCCGCTCGCTGTGCTGGCGCTGAGAACCGACTGCTACGGTTTGGTGCGCTATGACCACTCAGGTAACGCCGTCGTCGGACGGAACCCGCCGCAGGTCTGTGCGCGCCAGCGCGAGCGTCGGCGAGTCGCAGGGGATGGCAGTGCTGTCCTATCTGGTCGGCGGCGTGCTGGTCTACGGCGCGCTGGGCTGGCTCGGCTGGCACTTCCTGGGTCAGTTGTGGATGGTGCCGACAGGCATCGTGCTGGGTATGGGCCTATCGGTGCTGTTGATCGTCCGGCGGTATGCCCGGGCCGACATCATGAGCGCGCAGATCGATGACCTGGTCGCCGAACGCAAACGCCAGCAGGAGCAATGGTCTGCCCTGGCCCGAAAGCAGGGTGACGCCTGAAATGTTCACAGCAGAGACGTTGAGCTTCACCGGAGGGGAGAGGTAATGGCAGTCGCCCAGGTCGCGCCGGCAACACGCCGGGGCATGCCGATGTTGGGGGTGATCGCGGTCGCCCTGGTCGTCATCTCCCTGATTGTTGGCATCATCGTGGCGATCACCGTGCCGACCGAAGAGCATTTCTCGGTCGGTGTCGCGAACTTCACCACTCCACCGTTCTTGTCCTCGATCCCGTGGTTCACCCGGGCGATGCTGCTGGGACTCGTGGCCTTCGCGCTGGCGCTGAGCTTCTGGCTGGCGATGTCGCGCAACCACAAGCTGGTCCCGGGTAAGCGACAGTATTTCGGTGAATGGGCGTACTCCTTCGTCCGGGACGGCATCGCCAGGGACCAGATCGGCCGGGACTTCCAGAAGTACCTGCCCTACCTGATCGCGCTGATCACCTTCGTGATCATCAACAATCTGTGGGGCATGTTCCCGCTGACATTGTTTCCGACGATGTCGCATGTCGGCTGGGCCTACTCGCTCGCCGTGATCAGCTGGTTGATCTACAACGTCGTCGGCATTCGCAAGCACGGCTTCTTCGGCTACGTCAAGCACTCGGTGCTGCCGGCCGGTGTGCCGCCGGCACTGTGGGTGCTGGTGATCCCGATCGAGTTCATCTCCAACATCCTGATCCGCCCGGTCACCCTGAGCCTGCGGTTGTTCGGCAACATGTTCGCCGGCCACCTGCTGATGCTCGTGTTCGCCGGTGGCGGTCAGTTCCTGTTGTTCGAGACGGCTCCCGTGATCAACAAGTTCGCCGGTGGCTTCGCGTTGATCTTCTCGCTGGCCATCCTTGCGCTGGAAACCTTCGTCCAGTGTGTGCAGGCCTACATCATGACCATCCTGAGTGCGCAGTACATCGGCTCGGCACTGGCCGAGGAGCACTGACAACTACAGACTTCTGACTCGCGGAGAGTCAGCGGAAACCCTGACAGGGAAGGAAAGCAAGACATGACCCCAATGGAACTGAATGGCAACATCGCCATCATCGGCTACGGTCTTGGCGCGATCGGCCCGGGCATCGGCATCGGCCTGATCTTCGCTGCTGTCATCCAGGGCACGGCGCGGCAGCCGGAGGCCCGCGGCGCCATGATGGGTACTGCCTGGATCGGTATGGCGCTGACCGAGGCGCTGGCCATCATCGGCATCGCGCTGGCGTTCGTCTTCGCGAACTTCGGCTGAGGCCTGCCCGATGACAACCTTTCTGCTACCCCTGGAGAGCAACAACCCGATCATCCCGGGTGGAGCTGCGGAGATCATCGCGTCCGCGGTGTTCGTCGCGATCCTGACCTTCGTCGTCGCGCGCGTCGTGATGCCGAGGTTCGAGAAGACGTACGCCGACCGGGCTGCGGCGATCGAGGGCGGCATCCAGAAGGCCGAACAGGCTCAGGCCGAGGCGGCTGCCGCTCTCGAGAAGTACCAGGCCCAGTTGGCCGACGCCCGCGGCGAGGCTGCGCAGATCAAGGAAGCGGCCAAGGCCGATGCCGCGCAGATCACCGCCGACGCCCGGCAGCGGGCCCAGGCGGAAGCCGATCGGATCGTCGCGGCGGCACACTCGCAGCTGGAGGCCGAGCGCAACCAGATCGTGCATCAGCTGCGCGGTGAGCTCGGTGGCCTGGCCACGTCCCTGGCGGGTCGGATCGTCGGTGAATCACTGGACGATGACGAGCGTGCCCGTCGTACGGTCGATCGCTTCATCTCCGATCTGGAATCTGCCGATGCGCCGGCCCCGCAAGGAGCAGATGTCCAGTGAGGACTGACCGATGAGGACAGAACAGTGAGCATCGAGTCCGAAGCCGCTCTCGCCGAGTTGGACGCCGCCCTGGACCGGACAGCGGTCTCGGACGCACTGGCCGACGAGTTGTTCTCGGTCGTCGACCTGTTGCAGGGTTCACCGACCCTGCGCCGGGCGCTGACCGATCCGGCGACTCCCGTCGAGCGCCGGCAGGCGCTAGCGACCGGGTTGTTCGGCCCGCGGGTCAGCGATGCCGCGCTCGCCCTGGTGGTCGAGGGCGTCGGCAAGCGGATCGGTGCGACCGCTCTCCTGGACGGTCTGGAACGCCAGGCCGTACGGGCGCTGCTCAAGACCGCGCAACAGGACGACAAGCTCGACGAGGTCGAGGACCAGCTGTTCCGCTTCGGCCGGCTGGTCGACGGCGATGCCGGTTTGCGCGGAGCGATCACCGACCGTTCCGCAGCACCGGAGCGTCGTTCCGGGCTGGTCGATGAGCTGCTCGCCGGGAAGGCGGAGCAGCAGACCGTACGACTGGCCAAGCGTGCGATCGGCGCCCGGGACCGGAACTTCTCCCGGACCCTGAACGGCTACATCGAGCTGGCGGCCAACGCCCGCAACCGGGTGATCGCCACCGTCCGGGTGGCCCGGCCGCTGGATCTGCAGCAGCGGGAGCGGCTGCAGGCGGCGCTGGCGCGACAGATCGGTCGCGACATAGCGTTGCAGGAGATCATCGAACCGGAACTGATCGGCGGCATGCGGGTCGAGATCGGTGCCGAGGTCATCGAAGGCACGGTCGCCGGTCGGCTGGACGCCGTACGACGCCAGTTCGAGTGAACACGCGCCCTGAGCTTGTCGAAGGGCCGCAACACGACAAACCTGGGTGCAACACCCGGAACACGAGATAGACAACCTCGAGAGCAGGAACGAAGGCGATGGCAGAACTCACGATTCGCCCGGAGGAGATCCGGGAAGCCCTGGACAACTACGTCCGGAATTACACCCCGGAGACCTCCAGCCGCGAAGAGGTCGGCACCGTGGTCAGCTCCGGTGACGGCATCGCCCGCGTCGAGGGCCTGCCGTCGGCGATGGCCAACGAACTGCTGCAGTTCGAGAACGGCACCATCGGTATCGCGCAGAACCTGGACGTCCGCGAGATCGGCGTCGTCGTGATGGGCGACTCCGAGGGCATCGAGGAAGGCTCGACCGTCAAGAGCACCGGCGACATTCTGTCGGTCCCGGTCGGCGACGGCTACCTCGGCCGGGTCGTGGACGCGCTCGGCCGGCCGATCGACGGCCTCGGCGAGATCACCCCGCTGGAGGGCCGCCGCGACCTCGAGGTCCAGGCCGCCGGCGTGATGGACCGCCAGGAGGTCCGGCAGCCGCTGCAGACCGGCATCAAGGCCATCGACGGCATGATCCCGATCGGCCGCGGCCAGCGGCAGTTGATCATCGGCGACCGGAAGACCGGCAAGACGGCCATCGCGGTCGACACCATCATCAACCAGAAGGACAACTGGGCGACCGGCGATCCGGAGCAGCAGGTCCGCTGCATCTACGTCGCGGTCGGTCAGAAGGCGACCACCATCGCCTCGGTGCGGGCCGCGCTCGAGGACGCCGGTGCGCTGGAGTACACCTCGATCGTCGCCGCCCCGGCGTCCGATCCGGCCGGCTACAAGTACATCGCTCCGTACACCGGCTCGGCCATCGGCCAGCACTGGATGTACCAGGGCAAGCACGTCCTGATCGTCTTCGACGACCTGTCCAAGCAGGCCGAGGCGTACCGCGCCATGTCGCTGCTGCTGCGCCGGCCGCCGGGCCGTGAGGCATACCCGGGCGACGTGTTCTACCTGCACTCCCGGCTGCTGGAGCGCTGCGCCAAGCTGTCCAAGGAGCTCGGCGGCGGCTCGATGACCGGTCTGCCGATCATCGAGACCAAGGCCAACGACGTGTCGGCCTACATCCCGACCAACGTCATCTCCATCACCGACGGCCAGATCTTCCTGCAGTCGGACCTGTTCAACGCCAACCAGCGGCCGGCCATCGACGTCGGCATCTCGGTGTCGCGGGTCGGTGGCGCCGCCCAGACGAAGGCGATGAAGACGGCTGCCGCGCCGCTGAAGACCGAACTGGCCCGTTACCGCGACATGCAGGCGTTCGCGATGTTCGCCTCCGACCTGGACGCCACCACCCGGCGCCAGTTGGAGCGGGGCGCGCGGCTGATGGAGCTGCTCAAGCAGCCGCAGTACAGCCCGTACCCGTTCGAGGAGCAGACCGTGAGCATCTGGGCGGGCCTGGACGGACAGCTGGACGATGTGCCGGTCGGCGACGTGCTGCGCTTCGAGCAGGAACTGCTGGAGCACCTGCGGCACAACGGCACGGTGCTGGCCGGGATCAAGGAGACCAAGGTCTTCGACGATTCGGCGAAGGACACCCTGCGCGAACAGATCGCGGAGTTCAAGAAGGGCTTCCAGACCTCCGAGGGCAAGTTCCTGGGTGTCGGTCGGGAGGAGCACGCCCCGCTGGACGCCGAGGATGTCGAGCAGGAGCAGATCGTTGCCCAGAAGCGGTGATCGCGGAGGAAGTGAGTACTGATGCCGGCATCACTGCGTGAGCTGCGGGCCCGCCGGGCCTCAGCCACCAACATCAAGAAGATCACTCGGGCGATGGAGCTGATCGCTGCCTCGCGGATCATCAAGGCCCAGCAACGGGCCCGTGAGGCGGCGCCGTACCAGGCCGAGCTGACCCGTGCGGTCTCGGCGCTGGCGACCCATTCCAATGTTGATCATGCGCTGCTGACCGAGGCGGAGAATCCGCGCCGGGCGGCGATGTTGTTGATCACCTCGGACCGGGGCCAGGCGGGTGCGTACTCGTCGAACGTGATCCGGGAGGGCGAGCGGCTGCGGGAGCTGCTGGCCGACAACAACCTCGAGGTCGTTCCCTACCTGTCCGGCCGGAAGGCGGCGGCGTTCTACACCTTCCGGGAGCGTCCGGTGGCGGGGCAGTGGTCGGGCTTCTCCGACGGCCCGACGTACGCCGACGCCCGGGAGATCGCCGACAGCCTGCTGGAGGCGTTCAACACTCCGTCCGAGGAAGGCGGCGTGGACGAGATCCACATCGTCTACACCCGGTTCGAGTCGATGATCACCCAGAGCGTCGAGGTCATCAGGCTGCTGCCGCTCGAGGTGGTCGAGGAGGACGAGCCGCCGGCGCCGGACGAGCTGTTGCCCTTGTACGACTTCGAGCCGAATGCCGAGACCGTACTCAACGAGTTGCTTCCGTTGTACGTCGCCAGCCGGATCCACTTCTGCCTGTTGCAGGCGGCGGCGTCCGAGCTGGCCGCCCGCCAGCGGGCGATGAAGTCGGCGACCGACAACGCCGAAGACCTGATCCAGCGGCTGACGCGGGAGGCCAACCAGGTCCGCCAGGCCGGCATCACCCAGGAGATCAGCGAGATCGTCGGCGGTGCCAACGCTCTCGCCGACGCTTCGGCCGAATCAGACTGAAAGAGGGAATCGAAATGACTGCCACTGTCGAAGAGACACAAGAGAACAAGACGCTGGGCGTCGGGCGCGTCGCCCGGGTCATCGGTCCCGTGGTGGACATCGAGTTCCCCGCGGATGCGATGCCCAACATCATGAACGCCCTGACCGTGGAGATCGACACCAACGAGGGCAGCCGCAGCATGACCCTCGAGGTCGAGCTGCACATCGGCGACAACATGGTGCGCGCGATCGCGCTGAAGCCGACCGACGGTCTGCGCCGCGGCACCGAGGTGAAGGACACCGGTGCACCGATCTCGGTCCCGGTCGGCGACGTCACCAAGGGCCATGTCTGGGACGTGACCGGTCAGGTGCTGAACGCCGATCCGGCGACGCTGGAGATCACCGAGCGCTGGCCGATCCACCGCGAGGCCCCGGCCTTCGACCAGCTCGAGCCCAAGACCGAGATGCTGGAGACCGGCATCAAGGTGCTCGACCTGCTCACCCCGTACGTCCAGGGTGGCAAGATCGGCCTGTTCGGCGGCGCCGGCGTCGGCAAGACCGTTCTGATCCAGGAGATGATCTACCGGATCGCCCACAACTTCGGTGGCACCTCGGTGTTCGCCGGCGTCGGTGAGCGGACCCGTGAGGGCAACGACCTGATCAACGAGATGGAAGAGGCCGGCGTCTTCAAGGACACCGCGCTGGTCTTCGGTCAGATGGACGAGCCGCCGGGCACCCGGCTGCGGGTTGCACTGTCGGCGCTGACCATGGCGGAGTACTTCCGCGATGTGCAGAACCAGGACGTGCTGCTCTTCATCGACAACATCTTCCGCTTCACCCAGGCCGGTTCCGAGGTTTCGACCCTGCTCGGCCGGATGCCGTCCGCGGTGGGCTACCAGCCGAACCTGGCCGACGAGATGGGCCAGTTGCAGGAGCGGATCACCTCGACCCGTGGTCACTCGATCACCTCGATGCAGGCGATCTACGTGCCGGCCGACGACTACACCGACCCGGCACCGGCGACCACCTTCGCCCACCTGGACGCGACCACCGAGCTGTCCCGTGACATCGCGGCCCGCTCGCTCTACCCGGCGGTCGACCCGCTGACCTCCACCTCGCGGATCCTCGATGCGCAGTACATCGGTCAGCACCACTACGACGTCGCCAACTCGGTGAAGGCGATCCTGCAGAAGAACAAGGAACTGCAGGACATCATCGCCATCCTCGGTGTCGACGAGCTGTCCGAGGAGGACAAGATCGTCGTGGCCCGGGCCCGACGGATCGAGCAGTTCCTCAGCCAGAACACCTACATGGCCGAGAAGTTCACCAACGTCCCGGGCTCGACGGTGCCGCTGGCCGACACGATCGAGTCCTTCCGGATGATCGTGGACGGCGAGGTCGACCACATTGCCGAGCAGGCGTTCTTCAACGTCGGCTCGATGGACGATGTCGAGAAGGCCTGGTCCGAGTTGCAGAAGGACGCCTGAGCAATGGCTGATCCGCTGGAGCTCCGGGTGGTCTCGGCCGACCGGGTCGTGTGGTCCGGCCAGGCCGAGAACGTGATCGCCAAGACGGTCGAGGGCGATATCGGCATCCTGGCCGGCCACGAGCCGGTGCTGGCGCTGCTCGCGCCGGGCGGTGTCGAGGTGATCCAGCCCGACGGCAACCGCGAGATCGTCGCCGTTGATGGCGGTTTCATCTCGGTTGCCCGGCGTCGGGTGTCGATCATCAGCGAATACGCCAGAATGGCGGAGGAGATCACCGTCGATCGGGCCGAGCGAGCGCTCGCCGATGCCCGCCAGCGCCTCGACGCCGGTGAGGACGACGAAGAGACCCGCAAGGCCTACCGTCGGGCCGAGGCGCAGCTGAGTGCTGCGAACAAGGCCCGCTGATCGGTCGTAGGAGGATTCGGGCAGGCGAATCGGTTCCACGGCCGGGACTGATTCGGGAGGGGTAGGTAGTGCGGTTCGGGTGGCTCAGTGCGGCCGAGGTCATTGGCATCGTTCTGGTTCTGCTTGCGGCCGTCCTGATCGGGCTTGCCGTACGCCGCCGCTGGCTCGCCCGCAACGGTGGCACCTTCGAATGCAGCATGCGCCGCCATGGCCACTACATCGACGACATGTCGGACACCAGGACTCCGAGCACCGGTTGGGTGCTCGGAGTCGCTCGTTACAGCGGTGAATACCTGGAGTGGTTCCGCTTCTTCTCGCTGGCCTGGTGGCCCAAACATTCCTTCCGGCGCTCCGAAGTCTCGGTGCTGGAACACCGCGTTCCCAGCGCCGCCGAGGCGGTCGCCCTCTACGCCGACCAGGAAGTCGTCACCGTCGCCACCGGGACCGGTGAGCGGCTCGAGCAGCGCGACCTGGCCATGACCCCGGATTCGCTCACCGGCATGCTGAGCTGGCTCGAGGCCGCACCTCCGGGCATCACCCGCCACTGACCCACACGGCCCGTCGCTGCAGACCAGCGTCCAGCCGCCGCGTGTGCGTTTTCCGACCGGTGTCGGATCTGTGTGTGGGGACCGGATGATCTCGGTACGTTCTCCGACCGGTGTCTGCTTTGGCAGCTGGTTCGGCCAGATTCCTACATCTTTGCCGACCACGGCGGGATCACGGTCATGTGTGGTGGTTCATCCATGTCGTACGGACCCGGCAGGATGAAGCCGAGGCGCCGCAGTCCAGGCGAGCCTGCCGAATTCGTTCAAGAACCCGAGCCGGCTGGGCGTAGTAGTGCTGCTTTTGTATCGTCACGATCCGCCAGCCGATCCGCTGGAGCTCCTCGCGGCGCTCCAGGTCCCGGGCTCGTTGCATGGAGTCGAATACGTGCTGGTCACCGTCGTACTCGATCAACAGCTTCAGCTCCGGATAGCACAGGTCGAAGCGAAGCCTCCAGTCACCGTTCTCATGTCTGATCACGAAGTTGACGACCGGCTCGGGCAGACCGGCGAGGACGATCAACAGTCGCAGGCGGGTCTCCATCGGCGAGTCCACACCTTCTCGTACCAGTCGGGCAGCTCTGCTGGCGACGGCCGAACCTCTGTGGGTCCACGCGTCCGCCGCGGCGATCAGCTCGGTTGGGGTCACCACCCCTGCACGAACGAGGGAATCTCCAAGCACCACCAGCTCGACGAGGCCGGCTCCGAGGCTCGCGATCTCGCAGAAGCATTGCGGCGGTGAGGACACAGGTGTTGATCGCCAGCTGCGGACGTCCGCATCGACGGTTGCTCTATGGGAGGCGATGCCCTGACGCTCGGATCGCGATCCTGGGTCCGGAACACTGACATGGGTGCGTGCATCGTTGGGCGCCGTGCCTCCCCAGATCCGGGCGGCGGTGTGGTGACTGGCGTAACTCCCGTCTGGGCTGATGTGCAAGGCCGCCCGGGCGCGTACGAGATCAGTCAGCTGCACTCCGGCAGCAACGTAGACACCGTGGAGGACCTTCTGGAATTTGGGCCCGGTCAGCTCGCGGATCGTGATCCCAGTGGCCAGGGCCTCGGCTCGGCGGAAGGGCTGACGGCTGTCGAGGACGGGCGGTCGCGTACGCATGCAGGACAGCGTGCCGATCGCCGGCACCCGAGGCGGCCGAGTGCCGGCGATCTGTGGACAACTCCGGGTACGGACAACACCCGTGGCCGGCGGACAACACCGGCCCCCGTGCCGGAGCAGCGCTCAGTTGCTGCTGAACACGTCCGCGATCCCGGCCTGGGGCACACCGAGACCTGTGCAGGCGTCCCAGCCCGGACCCGCCTGGTAGGCGCCGTTGGAACCGCTGGTGATGTCGCGCAATCCAGGAACCGGCTCGCCCGCGGCGACACCGTCGTAGAGCTTGGTCTGGACCAGCCCGAGGGAGCCACCCGCGCGCTGTGCCAGCCGGGCGACCAGACCCGCCCACAACGGCGCGACCGCGCTGGTGCCGCCGACAACCGTCTGCTGACCGTCGACCAAGACCTGGTAGCCGGTTTCGGGATCGGCGTTGGCACTGACATCCGGCACGCCCCGCCCGGTGGTCGTGGCGCCGGAGCGTTGCGGTACTCCGGCTGCGCTCTGATAGCTCGGAAGTTCGAAGACGCCGCTGACACCGCCGCCGGTCGATCCGCCCTGGCCGCCGTCGTTCCAGACGGTCTCGCTGGTGACGGTCGTGCCGGACGCTCGCAGCGTGGTGCCGCCGCAGGCCAGTGAACTCGGGCTGGAGGAAGGGAAGTCGGTGTGGACACCGGAGCCGGAATCGCTGCTGCCGTTGTCGCCGGCCGCAGAACAGACCGTGATGCCCATCGCGACCGCGTCGGCGATCGCCTGGTCGAGGGACTGCCGGGCCTGCGCGGTCCAGCTGTCCTCGCTCTGTCCCCAGCTGATGCTGATCGCCGTCGGTGTCGGGGTGGCGTGCGCGGCGGTCGAGACCGCGTCCACGAAACCGTCGTCGGTGTTCGGCGCGAAATACACCACGATGTCGCTCTTGGGGGCGACCGCGCCGGCGACCTCGATGTCCAGCAGCACTTCGCCGTCGGCGCCACTGGGATCCTGACCCGGCACGTTCTTGGCGCCGTCGACCGAGGCGGCAGTCACCTTGGGACTGGTCAGTCCAAGGCCCTGGAAATAGGTGTCCAGATCCGACTGGTCGAAGCCGCCGCCCAACTCGATGATCGCGATGGTCTGCCCGGTTCCGTCACCCTCAGGGAACTGGTAGAGCTCAGCTACCTGGAGCGGGGCGTAGCTGGTGCCGGTGCTCGCCTCGGCAAACACGATCCGCGGCGTGGCCTGCGGGCGGTCGTCCAGCCCCAGCACCGCGGTGACCAGTCCGTCCAGCTCCGTCGGCAGCGTCAGGCTGCCGTCGCGCATCCGGCTCTGGCCCACCCCGTTGTCCCGGTTGATCTGTTGCAGCCGGGCGCCGAACAGGTCAGCCAACGCTGCCGCGGTGCCCTCGATCCTGACCCGGCGAGACGGGGCGTGGCTGTGCAGCACCCGTACGCCCCGGGCGGCCAGCAGCCTGGTCACGGAGTCCAGATCCTCGGGATGGGCGCCGTATCCCTCCCCGAGCGCCTGGGAACTGAGCGCCGGCGAGGCAGCGCCGAAATAATGCGCCGGGGGAGGCGTGTCATTCCGCCGGCGCAGCACGATCGTGGCCTGGATGAGCTCGTCATCGGGGACCGGACCGGTGGCGTTGCCGATGGCGGCACGCTCGCTGCCGATCAGGGTCGGTCGGTTGCTGGCGGGGGAATCAGTCATGCACTCGATACTTGCACGGGCCTGCGACAGTCCGAGTTCCGGCGGGCGAAAGATCAACCCAGGAGCCGGGTCAGAAGTCGATTTCGGCGAGGACGGGCAGGTGATCGGAGGGATACTGGCCACCGGGTGCCTGGTCGACGATCATTGACGACCGGGCAGCCATCCGGTCGTTGATCAGAATCCAGTCGATCCGGATCCCGTCCGGGTCCGGAGCGGCGTAGTTGTTGAAGGTGCCCAGTCGCGGTCCGCGATCGGCGGCGGTCAGGTAGGCGTCGCGCAGGCCGGCGCCATCCTGTGACCGTCCGGTCAGGATCGCGTACGGCTCGGAATCCTCGCCACAGTTGAAGTCACCCATCAGCACCAGCCCCCGCTCCGGGTCCAGAGCGCTGATCCGGTTCCGGAGCTGGCGCGCGGAGTTGATCTGGGCGATCTCGAGTTCATGATCGAAATGGGTGCTGATCACGAAGAACTCGACGTCGTCGGCGATCCGTCGGAAGGTCGCCAGCGAGTACATCCGGGGCAGGCTGCTGCCCCAGGTGATCGATCCCGGTGCATCGGGCGTGTCGGACAGCCATTGGTGCTCGACCTTGATCAACTCGACGACTGAGCCGTTGTAGATGATCGCCGAATTCTCCTCGGGGCCGCCGTCCCGGCGGTGCTCGGCGATCAGCCGGTAATGATCATCGAGGCCGGCCATCAGGTCGGCCAGCTGATGATCAAGACCTTCCTCGACGCCGAGCACGTCGGGCGCCAGGCTGTCGATCAGCTCGACCTGCGGACCCCGGCGTCGCGACCATGGCTGGGGGTCGTTCTCGCTCGCGAACCGCAGGTTGTAGCTGACGAACCGCACTGTCGAGCGACCCTACTTCTGCGCGAACGCGGCGTCGAAGGACGCCTCGGACGGCTTGATCGCATTCAACCGGCGGGCCCACTGCTCGGACTCGGGGGCACCGTCCAGGCGATCCATGCCGGCGTCCTCCCATTCGATCGAGATCGGGCCGCCATAGCCGATCGAATTGAGCATCCGGAAGATGTCCTCCCAGGGGGTGTCGCCACGACCGGTGGAGATGAAATCCCAACCACGACGGGGATCCGCCCAGGGCAGATGGCTGGACAGCCGGCCGTTGCGGCCGTTATGCATCCGGACCTTGGTGTCCTTGCAGTCCACGTGGTAGATCCGGTCCTTGAAGTCCCAGAGGAATCCGACCGTGTCGAGTCCCTGCCAGATCATGTGCGAGGGATCGAAATTCAGCCCGAAGCCCGGCCGGTGACCGATCGCGTCCAGGGTCTTGACGGTGGTCCAGTAGTCGTAGGCGATCTCGCTCGGGTGCACCTCGTGGGCGAACCGGACGCCGACCTCGTCGAAGACATCGATGATCGGGTTCCAGCGCTCGGCGAATTCGGTGTAACCGGCCTCGATGACGTCGTCGGCGACCGGCGGGAACATCGCCAGGTAATGCCAGATCGGCGAGCCGGTGAAACCGACTACGGTATCCACGCCGAAGGCGGCGGCCGCGCGTGCGGTGGTCTTCATCTCCTCGGCGGCACGCCGCCGGACGCCCTCAGGATCGCCATCACCCCACACCCGCGGGTTGACCATGTTCTTGTAGCGATCATCGATGATCGCCTCGCAGACCGCCTGGCCGTTGAGGTGGTTGGAGATCGCCCAGCAACCCAGGCCGTTACTAGCCAGGATGTCCTTGCGGTTCTTGACGTACGCCTCGTCCTCGGCAGCACGGACAACGTCGAAATGATCACCCCAGCAGGCGATCTCCAGGCCGTCGTAGCCCCATTCGCCCGCCAGCCGGCAGATCTCCTCGAAGGGCAGATCGGCCCATTGCCCGGTGAACAGCGTCACCGGCCGGTCCTGCTTCGGCTTGGCGACTCCGGTGGCTTCCCGTCCGAGGGCGGGATAGTTGGTGGCGCTGGTCATTGCTTTCGACTCCTGTGCATCGACGAACGGGTGGCGGTCTCAGTATGCCGGAAACCCATGATCACGATCGATCGGGGCTGCGGTCCCCGCCAGGCACCCAGAGCACCTCCGACTCGGTCCCGTTGGCGACCCGGCTGAGGATGAACAGCAGGTCCGACAACCGGTTGAGGTACTGGATCGCCAGCGGGTTGACGCCGCCGGGCCGGTCCGTCCCGGACGCGTCGGACCCGGACGCGTCGGACCCGGACGCGTCGGACCCGGACGCGTTGGATCCGGACTGGGCGGGCTCGGTTCCGTACACCTCGACAGCCTGCCAGGCGGTTCGTTCGGCACGCCGGACGATCGTCCGTACGACGTGCAACTGGGCACCGACCGGATTGCCGCCAGGGAGGATGAAGGAGTGCAGTGCCGGCAGCGGGTCGCCGAAACTGTCGCACCACTGCTCCAGCTGCTGGACGTAGTCCGCGGTGATCCGCAGCGGCTCGAATTCGTACGACGCGGCCAGCGGATTGCCCAGATCGGCACCGAGATCGAAAAGCTCGTTCTGCACCCGGGCCAGCACCCGGCGTAGGTGATCATCGATGCCGGGGAGGGTGAGCAGCACACCGATAGCCGCGTTTGCCTCGTCGACATCGCCGTACGCTGCCACCCGGGGGTCAGTCTTGGCGGTCACCGACATGTCCACCAGGCGGGTCCGGCCCTGATCGCCGGTACGGGTGTAGATCCTCGTCAGGTGCACCACGCGGGTCACTCTAGCCGCCGGAGAAGTTCCGTTGGTCCGGTGCCGCGAGGCTGTGGACGCGGGTGTGGTGAGAGGTTTACGATCCGATGGACGGGGGAGGCAAACTTTGTCATACGCACCGTCATCGACCCTGCCTCGGAGGACAGCGTGGCCGAACGCCCGGATCCTGAACCCCGCATCCACCTGCTACCGCGCCGGACCGTGCTCGGCGTCGGCGTCGGCGCCTCGGTAGGGCTCGCCATCGGCGCCCAGACGCCGGCCAGCGCCCACGGATCCAAGACCGCGCTCTCCGATCGGCACGTGCTCTACCGCCAGTTCACCGGGGCCGAACTGCGGGCCGGTGATCATCACGGCACCAGCTGGCGTCACGACGGCGTACGGATCGCGCACCCGACCGGCAGCCTCGACTACAGCGACCCTATGCCGACGACGCCACCGCTGTCAGCTACGAGACGGCGACCTGGACCTCGCCGGTGGCCAGGACCGGCTTCGGACTTACCGAACTGATCTCGTCCTGGGAGGTGGACACCCCGGGCCGGACCCGGGTGCAGATCGAGGTCCGTGGCACCGACGAGACCGGGACCCGTTCCGGCTGGTACATCCTCGGTCGCTGGTGCGCGAAGGACCCGGACGACGGCGGCGCGATCCACCGCTGCTCGGTGGACGGGCAGGACACCGACCTCGCGACGGTCTGGACCGACACCCTGCATCTCTTCGACGACCATGCCCTGTCGGACTGGCAGCTTCGGGTCACCCTGCTACGGCCCGCCGGGAGCCGACTGACGCCGATCCTGCAGACCGTCGGTGCTGTGGCCTCGGCGCTGCCGTCGGATCCCACGGTCCCGGTCAGCCCCAAGGGCCGTGCGGGCGGCATCGTGCTCGACGTGCCCGAGTTGTCCCAGGAGGTGCACAACGGGCACTATCCGCAATGGGACAACGGCGGCGAGGCGTGGTGCTCGGCCACCTCTACGGCGATGGTGATCAAGTACTGGCACACCGGCCCGACGAAGGCCGATCTTGCCTGGGTTGATCCGCCGGTCGATGCCGAGGTCGACTACTCCGCTCGCAACGTCTTCGACTACACCTACGACGGGGCGGGCAACTGGCCCTTCAACTGCGCCTACGCCACCACCTGGGGCTTGAAGGCATTCGTCACCCGGCTGCGCAACTTCACCGAGGCCGAGGAGTTGATCAAGCGAGGGATCCCGGTGATCATCTCGGTGTCGTTCGCCAAGGGCGACCTCGACGGCGCCGGCTACGGCACCAACGGGCACCTGATGGTGGTGGTCGGATTCACCGAGGACGGCGACGTCGTCGTCAACGATCCTGCGTCCCATCTGATCCCCGATGACAGCCAGGTGCGCGTCACCTACCGTCGCGACCAGCTCGAGAACGCCTGGGTGCCGCACTCGGGCGGCACTGTCTACGTCTATCACCCCGCCCACGTCGCGCTGCCGCCCGTCGTCGAGCACGCCGAGCCGAACTGGTGACTCCCTGAGGACGGCCGGGCCGACAGCGCGGGTCGATACCGCATCCGGGCGGCGCAGGTGCTTAGGTAGCGCCCGTGAACGTGTTTCCTCGGCATCGTCCCCGGCGGGGCGGCTATCGGGCTGTCGCGGTGATCATGATCGCGGCGGTGCTGTGGCTGGCCGGCTGCGGCCAGCAGCCGGGAACCGGCGCCGGCGCGACCTCTCCGGCCGCCACGACCGCTGCGTCGCCGAAGGCCGCACCGGTCGATTGCGAATACACCGAGACCGGTACGCCGGCCCGTCCGGTCAGCCCGCCACCGAGCACCGGGGTGAAGATGAGCGGCACCGCCACGGCGGTGATCACGATGTCGACGGGCAAGATCACGATCACCCTGGATCGCACCGACGCGCCCTGTACGGTCAACTCCTTCATCTCGCTGGCGGAGCAGAAGTTCTACGACAACACCGAATGCCCGCGGATGACCGTGGTGGCGAGCCTGTCGATGTTGCAGTGCGGTGATCCCACCGGCACCCAGACCGGCGGACCGGGCTACACCTTCCCTGACGAACTCAGCGGAGACGAGACCTATCCGGCCGGCACCGTGGCAATGGCCAACAGCGGTCCCAACACCAACGGCTCGCAGTTCTTCCTGGTCTTCAAGGACTCCGATCTGCAGCCCAGTTACACGGTCTTCGGAAAGATGGATCAGGCCGGGATCGATGTGCTGACCAAGATCGCGGCAGGCGGCGTCGACAACCGCAACGCCGAGGGCGACGGCAAGCCCAAAACCGCGGCCAAGATCGTTTCCGTCACCGTGGGGTGACCGGCGCGCCCGCCAGGAACCGCCGCAGCACGTCGACGAAGATCTCCGGCTGTTCGGAGTGCACCCAGTGGCCGGCGTTCTTGATCGTCACCGTCCGCACCCGGGGGAACAGCTGTCTCATCCGGCCCGCATGCTCCTGACGAATGTAATCGGAGTCGGCACCGGCGACCCACAGGGTGGGACCGGGATAGGGGGCCGCGTCGAGATCGGGGAATCCGCTCAGCACCCCCAGATGGTCACCGAGCAGCTCCAGATTCATCTGCCAGTGCCAACCGGGCCCACCGGAGCGATCGCCACGGCGCAGGTTCTGCAAGAGGAAGCCGCGTACGGTGGAGTCCGGCACCGCCGCCCGCAGTTGATCATCGGCCGACTGCCGGGATTCCAACGCCGCAAGGTCGATCGCGCGCATCGCATCGGCATATTGCAGGAACTCCCCGCGGCCGCCGTAGTCCACCGGTGCGATGTCGACGACGACCAGTTGCTCGACCAGCTCGGGGCGGGTGAGGGCCAGCACCATGGCGATCTTGCCGCCCATCGAGTGCCCGACCACTGTCCACCGACGGCCGGACGATTCCAGGTCGGCGGCCAACAATGCAGCCATCGCCGGATAGGACAGCTCGTCGGTCCAGGGGGAACGACCGTGATCGGGCATGTCGACCAGGGCGACCCGGTAGTCCTGGGCGAACTGCCGTCCGATCGTGGTCCAGTTCTTGCCCTGACCGAAGAGGCCGTGACAGAAGACGATCCCTGGGCGGTCCGGTCCGGGGCGGGCGTCCAGGATCGAGCTGTGGAGCCCGGGCGTCGACGGGTGTTCCATCAGCGCCGCCGCGTCCAGCAGCTGTTGTGCCAGTGCCGGCGTTGTTCGACCCCGCTGACGAATCCCAGTCCGGGGTCGGCCGGCCACACCACCAGGTGCGGGGTTCCGGGCCGGATGACCTGGTCACAGCCGGGGCAGCGGTAGTCCTTGATCGCGGACGCGCCGGCGATCGGTCGTACGATCCACCGACCGTCGGACTTGAGGTCCGATGACGCGTGCCCGACGACCAGCGGCCGGGCCGGGCGGAGGTGCTTGCTCCGGCGACGTTGGGACGGTGCCATCACCGACAACTGCCACTGGTCTGGTGCGCGGTCACTGGTCCAGTGTTTCAAAGCGCACAACCTCGTCGGTGGTGGGGCGGCGACAAACGCTCTGGCGAAATGTCGGTGGGATGTGGTTGGTTCGTCTCATGTCGGGCGCAGCGGTGCAGGTCGAGCAGCTCCAGAAGACGTATGTCGTGCCCGAGCGGGACGCCGGTATCAAGGCCGCGATGATGTCCCTGGTCCGCCGCCGGACGCGTTCGGTGGCCGCGGTCCGGGAGATCAGTTTCGCCGTCGAGGCCGGCGAGGTCGTCGGCTTCCTAGGACCCAACGGTGCTGGCAAGACCACGACGCTGAAGATGCTCGCGGGCCTGCTGCATCCGACCTCGGGTCGGGCCGAGGTCCTCGGTTACACGCCGTGGCGCCGGGACCGGGACTATCTGGGACGGATGGCGTTGATCATGGGGCAGCGCAGTCAGCTGCAGTGGGACATCCCGGTGGTCGATTCCTACCGGCTCAACAAGGCCGTCTTCCAGATCGGCGATGCTGATTTCGCGGCCCGGCTCGGTGAGTTGACCGACCTGCTCGAGCTGGGTGAACTGCTGCGCAAGCCGGCCCGCAACCTGTCGTTGGGGGAGCGGATGAAGTGCGAGTTCGCCGGGTCGTTGCTGCACCGCCCGCAGGTGCTCTTCCTGGACGAGCCGACCATCGGGCTGGATGTGGCGATGCAGCGCCGGATCCGGTCCTTCGTCGCGGAGTACAACCGGCGCACCGGCGCGGTGGTGATGCTGACCAGCCACTACATGGCCGACGTCGAGGCGCTCTGCAAGCGGGTGATCGTGATCCACCACGGGACGTTGCTGTTCGACGGCCCGCTGACCGAGCTGGTCCGGACCGTCGCACCGGACAAGACGATCACTGTCGAGTTGTCCGAACCCAACACGGCGTCCCGGGCCGAGCTGGCGACACTGCTGGGCGGTCGGGTTGCCGAGGCGCCGATCGAGGAGACCGACACCGGTTGGCGGGTCAAGGTGCCTGCGGCCGACACGCCGGCGGTGGCCGCCCGGCTGCTGACCGGGCTCCCGGTCACGGACGTGACGATCGAGGACGAGCCGATCGAAGCGGTGATCGAGAAGGTCTTCGCCGTGCCTGCTCACGACGAGGCACACGGACGCGCATCGGATGAGGCAGAGGTCCGGCGGTGACAGCACCGAGTCGTACGAGACCGGACCAGCTGGAGCCGGCACCGGATTTCAGCCGGTTCTCCTGGCGCGCGCTGCGGCAGTACTACCGCGGCGAGTTCGCCGCGTCGGTCGCCGTGAATGTCGCCTATCGCGGCTCGGTGGGGATCTGGGTGGTCACCTCGGTCATCCAGCCGATCGTGATGATCGTCGTCTGGCGCACGGTCGCAGGTCCGACCGGGATGGTCGGCGGCTACACCGCCGGCCGGTTCGTCACCTATTTCGCGATCATGATGCTGGTCAACCACCTGACCTTCATCTGGCTGATGTGGGAGTTCGAGTGGCGGGTCAGGGAGGGCACGTTCTCCCCGCTGCTGCTGCGGCCGATCCATCCCATCCACAAGGACATCAGCGACAACGTCGCCTACAAGATGATCGGCCTGATCGGCATCCTGCCCGCGATGGTGATCCTGATCGTCGCCTTCCGCGGCGATCTCTCGGGCATGGATCCGCTGCAGCTCGTCGCCTCGGTGCCGGCCCTGGTCGGCGGCGCGGTGCTGCGGTTCATGATCGAATGGGTCCTCGCCCTCAGTGCGTTCTGGCTGACCAAGACCACGGCGCTGAACAACTTCTACATGTCGGTGCAGACCTTCCTCAGCGGCGGTTTCGCACCGCTGACGGTGTTCCCGCCGCTGATCGCGGCGATCGCCAACTGGTCGCCGTTCCCGTGGACCCAGGCATTCGTGGCCAACATCGCGATGGGCCGCACCACCGGTGCGTCGATCCTGTACGGCTACGGAGTGCAGGCCGTCTGGGTCGCTGCGGCGTTCGGACTGCTGCGGCTCGTCTGGTCCCGGGCCGTACGGCGATATTCGGCGGTGGGCGCATGAGCCAGGAACTCGGCGGCGTTGCTGGGCGCGGTCGGCTGGCGCACGGCTGGACGATCGTGGCGACCTATCTCCGGCTCGGCGTCCTCAACGTGGCTCAGTATCGCGGCGAGTTCTTCGTCGCCCTCGCCAATGTGATCACCCTGGCGACCCAGTTCGTCGGGATCGCGGTGATCTTCGCCAACACCAGCAATCTGGGCGGCTGGACCCCGTCCGGGCTGATCGCCCTGATCGGCGTCTACACCATCCTGTCCGGTCTGATCGCGATGGTGATCCAGCCGTCTCTGCAGCAGCTGATGGAGGGCATCCGGCTGGGCACCTTCGATTTCACGCTGACCAAGCCCGCAGATTCCCAGTTGTTGGCGAGCGTGGCTGTGGTCTCGCCGGCGCAGGCGCTCAACATCGTGTTCGGTGCGGGCATCGTCGGCTATGCCAGTCTTCGGATGGGGACCACGATCGGGCCGCTGCAATGGCTCTACTTCTGCCTGACCCTGGTCTTCGGCGCGGTGATCGTCTACTCGTTCCTGACGCTGTTGGGCACCTGCGCCTTCTGGTGGGTCAAGGTGGACAACATCCTGGTGGTGTTCTCGGCCGTCTTCGGCCAGGCGGGTCGCTGGCCGCTGGCCGTCTTTCCCGGCTGGATGCGGATCGTATTGAGCCTGATCATTCCGGTCGGCCTTGCGGTCACCGTCCCCGCGCAGGCGCTCGCCGGCGGGCTGAGCGGGTGGCTCGTGCTCGGCTCCGCCGCGGTGGCCGCTCTGTTCTTCGCAGCTGCCCGAGCCTTCTGGAAGTACGCCTTGCGGCACTACACCGGGGCGTCGGCGTAGCCCGTGGCCCGATGGCGGATCGCGGAACCGGATGGCGACGGCTAGGGTCTGCCTCGTGCGTTTGGTGGTTGCGGAGTGCCAGGTCGATTACGCCGGGCGGTTGACCGCCCATCTGCCGATGGCCAAGCGGCTGATCCTGATCAAGGCGGATGGGTCGGTGTCGATCCACGCCGACGACCGGGCGTACAAGCCGCTGAACTGGATGAGCCCGCCGTGTGCGCTGACCGAACTGCCCGCCGACGCCGTGGGAGACCTGGCCGACGGACTGGGACGGGAGTTGACCGCGGTCTGGGAGGTCAAGGGGCGCGACGGCGACACCCTGCAGGTCGCGCTGGGCGAGGTGTTGCAGGATTCCAGCCACGAGTTGGGTGTCGACCCCGGGCTGCAGAAGGACGGAGTCGAGGCCCATCTGCAGGCGCTGCTGGCCGAACATCCGCAGACCTTCGGGAAGGGCTGGACGCTGGTACGCCGCGAGCACATGACCGCCATCGGCCCGGTCGACCTGCTCTGCCGGGATGCCGACGGCGGCTATGTCGCGGTCGAGGTCAAACGCCGCGGGGAGATCGACGGGGTCGAGCAGCTGACCCGGTACCTGGAACTGATGCGCCGCGATCCGCTGCTCGGCGATGTCCGCGGCGTCTTCGCCGCCCAGCAGATCAAGCCGCAGGCACGCGTCCTGGCCGGTGACCGCGGTATCACCTGCGTGACCGTCGATTACGACGCCTTGCGCGGGATGGACAACGCCGACGAGCGGCTCTTCTAGTCTTTCCCGCTGTCAGGACTTGTAGCTGTCAGGACTTGTAGCTGTCAGGACTTCGCGGCGCCAGGTCCGCGCGCGCCGGGAACGCTGATCGTCGGCTCCTGGTCGTCGTCCTCATCGGCTGTGTCATCGGAGGCACTCGGTTCCTCCTCAGTCTCCTGGTCGGTCTCAGTCTGCTGGTCGGTCTCAGTCTGCTGGTCCGTGTCGACCGGTGCCTCCGGCTCGGTCGCAGGGGCTTCGGCGTCGGCGAGCGTCGGATCCTCGGGAGCTATCGGCTCGGCCTGGGGATCGTCGGCGAACTCCTCCAGATCCTGGGACAGATCGGCCAGTGGCTGCTGCATCGCGGGCAGGTCGGCGGCGCTCTGCGAGGCGAGCGCGGACAGACTCTGCAACTGGTTCAGTACGGCCTGCTTGCGCTGCAGCAGATTCTCGGTCTCGCGGCGCAGTTGCTCCTTGCGCCATTCGAATTCCTGGTGGGTCCGCTGGGTGATCCGCTCGGCCTGCTTCTTGGCCGCGGCGAGCACCCGGTCGGCCTCCTCCTTGGCGTCCAGGACGATCTTCTCCGCCTCGGCCTTGGCCTGGGTCCGGGTCGTGGCTCCGGCCGCGATGTCGGCCGCGAGCCGCTCACCGGCCTGCTGGTGGTGCTCGGTTGCCTCGGCCAGCAGCTTGCCGGTCGCGGTCACCGACTCCTGGTGCATCTTCTTCAGCTCCGCCGTGGCGGCCTCGCGCTCCTCGGCGATCTGCTTACGGATCTGGGCGGCCTCGCTCTCGGCATTGTGCTTGAGTTGTTCGCCCTCGAGATAGCCGCTCTGCCGGGTCGCATCGGCGTCGTGCTGGGCCTGCCGGCGCAGCGCCTCGACCTCCCGCTCGGCGGCGGCGCCGACGGCCTGGGCCTCGGTCCGGGCCCGCTCGACCTCCGCCTGGGCCTCCTCGGTGGCCCGCTGGCGCAGCTTCTCCAACTCGGCGCGGCCGTTGCGGCGGATCTGCTCACCATCGGCCTCGGCCTGCTGGCGCAGCCGCTCGGCATCCCGGGCACCATCGTCGCGGAGCTGGTTGGCGTCCCGGTTGGCCTGATCGAGCATCTCCTGGGACTGCTCCTCGGCCATCTTCAGGATGTGTCCGGCGCGCGCGCCCAGGCTGGTGTAGTCGACCTCGCCCGGCGGGCGGTCGTCGAGCTCTTTCTGCAGGGCGTCGATCCGGTCCTGGAGGTCGGCGATCCGGCGCTGGGCGACGGCATCCTGTCGACCGGCCTGGAGGACCCTGCCCTCGAGTCCGCGTACGTAATCGTCAACGGCGCTGCGGTCATAGCCACGCAGCGCCGTGGGGAAGTTTCCGACGGCACTGGCCTTCTCGTCGAAGAGATCGAGGCCGGTCGATTCGTCCGAAGTAGACATGCGATCCTCAAGGTCACCTGCGGGTATGTTCGAACCCATACCGTACCCTCCGTGGCAATCTCTTCCCGGTACCCCGCGCCGTTTCGGATCGCTTATCTGCCAAGGGATTCCGGTGCCGCTGCGACCAACTCGATCAGGACCCCTCCGGCGTCCTTCGGGTGCAGGAAGTTGATCTTGCAACCAGCGGTCCCGATCCGGGGTTCGTCGTAGAGCAGCCGCAGCCCGAGCGCCCGCAACCGCGCCGACAAGGCATCCAGGTCGCGGACGCGCAGGGCCAGTTGCTGCAGACCGGGCCCGGAACGGTCGAGGAATCTGGCGATCGTCGATGTCGGCGCCAGCGGCGCCAGCACCTGGATCCGGGTGGCCCCGGGGACTTCCGATTCCCCGCCCGGCGCCAGCATCGCCTCGACGACCTGCTGATCGGGATTCTCCTCGCGATGCACCTCCACCATGCCGAAGGCGTCGCGGTAGAAGGCGATCGTCGCGTCCAGGTCGGCGGTTGCCACCCCGACGTGGTCGACGGCCTCGACTTCCGCGGCGAGTCCGGCTGCGCCGAGGGCGCCGGGCACCAGGTCATGAGTCATGTCAACAGTCTGCCCGCATCAGTCTGCCCGCATCAGTCTGCCCGCATCGTCGGGTGCTCGTACTCCTAGGCTGGTGCCCGAGATCCGACCAGACCGGCAGGAGACACCGCGTGACCCAGATCGCCACCATCGAGGGCCGGGTGCCCGGCGGCCCGGCCGTCCGGGTGACGATCGAGGGCGAGCTGATCACCCACATCGAGCCGCTCTCGTACGATCCTGGTCAGCTCGTGCTGCCGGGACTTGTCGACTGTCAGATCAACGGTTTCGCCGGCGCGGATGTCAACGCCGAGGACATCTCGGTCGAGGTGGTCGGCGCGCTGACCCGGTCGCTTGTTGCCGAGGGCACGACGACCTACTGCCCGACGATCATCAGCGGCTCCCCGGACCGGATCCGCCGCGCTCTGGGCGTGATCCGGTCGGCCTGCGAACAGGACCCGATGGTGGCCCGCTGTGTCGCTGGGATCCACGTCGAAGGCCCGTCGATCTCGGCCGAGGACGGCGCCCGCGGGGCGCATGCCGCCGAGTGGCTCCGGGATCCGGATCCCGCCGAGCTGGCCGACTGGCTTGAGGTCTCCGGTGGTCTGCTGCGGATCGTCACCCTCGGCCCCGAACGGCCGGGCAGCATCGAATACATCCGGGCCGCGACGGCGGCCGGCGTCCTGGTGTCGCTCGGCCACACCGCGGCGACGCCGGCGCAGGTCCATCGCGCGGCCGCGGCGGGGGCGACGCTGTCCACCCACCTCGGCAACGGCGCCCATCCGCAGCTGCCCCGGCACCCCAACTACCTGTGGGCCCAACTCGCCGACGACCGGCTGACCGCCGGATTGATCACCGACGGGCATCACCTGGATGCCGACACGGTGACCGCCATGATCCGGGCCAAGGGTCCGGGCCGGACGCTGCTGGTCAGCGATGCGGCGGCACTGGCGCACTGCCCGCCCGGCGACTACGCCACTCCTGTCGGCGGGTCGGTGACGGTCGATCCGGACGGCGCTCTGCGGCTCACCGGGACGGCATTGAATGCCGGATCCGGCAGCTCGCTGCTGGACTGCCTGTCGTGGGCAATGGCCCAAACGCCCTTCGAGCCCGCAGATCTCCTTGCGATGGCGACCTCGATCCCCGCCGGGATCCTCGGACTGTCCGACCGGGGCGGGCTCGAGCCGGGTGCGCGTGCGGACCTGCTGGTCACCGATGCGGACCTGCGTCCGCTCCAGGTTGTGATCGCGGGGCGCACGATGGGAAATCCGCCGGGCTGCGCCTAAGGTTCTCAAGGAGGGCGCCAACGCGACAGGAGGATGTCATGACATCGGTGATCGTCGGCGGAGCTCGGACGCCGATCGGCAGGCTGCTTGGCGGGCTGCAGGGCTTGTCGGCCACCGATCTCGGCGGCATCGCGATCGCCGCCGCCCTGGAACGTTCTGGCGTCCGACCGGACCAGGTCGAGTACGTGATCATGGGCCAGGTGCTGCAGGCCGGAGCCGGCCAGCTGCCGGCCCGTCAGGCCGCAGTCAAGGGCGGCATCGGCATGTCGGTGCCGTCGCTGACCATCAACAAGGTGTGCCTGTCCGGGCTGAACGCGGTGGCCCTGGCTGACCAGCTGATCCGGGCCGGCGAGTGCGAGATCGTCGTCGCCGGTGGCATGGAGTCGATGACCAATGTCCCGCACCTGCTGCCCCGCTCGCGACGAGGTTTCAAGTACGGCGACGTCACGCTGCGTGACCACATGGACTATGACGGCCTGTGGGACGCCTTCACCGACCAGCCGATGGGCGCCCTGACCGAACAGCAGAACACCGGACCGGTCGCGGTGAGCCGCGAGGACCAGGACGCCTTCGCGGCCCGCTCGCACCAGCTGGCCGCCCGGGCGATCGCCGACGGGACGCTGGCCGAGGAGATCGTCGACGTCCCGGTTCCGCAGCGTCGCGGCGAGGACCTCGTCGTCAGCACCGACGAGGGCGTACGGCCGGATTCGACCGTTCAGACGTTGGCCCGGCTGCGGCCGGCCTTCGCGCCGGACGGGACGATCACCGCCGGATCGGCGAGCCCGATCTCCGACGGCGCGGCCGCCCTGGTGATCGCCGACAAGCAGGCGGCCGAACGGCTCGGGTTGCCGGTGCTGGCCGAGATCGGTGCCCACGGGATGGTGGCCGGACCGGACTCATCGCTGCAGCTTCAACCCGCCAACGCCATCGAGGCCGCCTGCAAGAAGGCGGGGATCGGCGTCGGCGACCTGGACCTGATCGAGATCAACGAGGCGTTCGCCGCCGTGGGTGTGGCCAGCGCCCGGGCGCTGGGACTGAGCCCGGAGGAGATCGAGCAGAAGCTCAACGTCGACGGCGGCGCGATCGCCGTCGGGCACCCGATCGGGATGTCCGGCGCGCGGCTGGTGCTGCATCTGGCCTATGCCCTCAAGCGTCGCGGCGGCGGGACGGCCGCGGCCGCCCTCTGTGGCGGTGGCGGGCAGGGTGACGCCTTGATCATCACCCGGCCCGGCGCATGAGCGCTGCGCACCCGGAATCCCACCCTGATTCCCATCCGGAGCCGTACGTCGAGGCGCTGCAGGCCCTGGTGGCGGCAGCTCGCACCGGACGCCCGCGAGCGGTGGCGCGGTTGATCAGCGCCGTGGAGAACGATTCGTACGCCCTCCGACCGCTGATGGCCGAACTGGCCTCCGACACCGGCAGGGCGCATGTGATCGGCCTGACCGGCCCGCCCGGTGTCGGCAAGTCGACGACGACGGCAGCGCTGATCGGCGCCTACCGGGCCCGCGGACTCCGGGTCGGCGTACTGGCATTCGACCCGTCCTCGCCGTTCACCGGGGGAGCCTTGCTCGGTGACCGGGTGCGGATGCAGCAGCACGCCCTCGATGACGGCGTCTTCATCCGGTCGATGGCCTCTCGCGGGCACCTCGGCGGCTTGTCGGTCGCGGCCCCCCAGGCCCTGCGGGTCTTCGATGCCGCCGGTTGTGATGTGGTCCTGCTGGAAACCGTCGGTGTCGGGCAGTCGGAGGTCGAGGTGGCCGACTCCGCGGATAGCACCGTCGTGCTGTTGTCACCGGGCATGGGCGACGGCATCCAGGCGGCGAAGGCGGGCGTGCTGGAGATCGGCGACCTGTTCGTGGTCAACAAGGCCGACCGGGACGGCACCCAGTCCCTGGTCCGGGAACTGCGCACAATGATCGCCATGACCGAGCGAGCGCCGCAGGACTGGAAGCCGCCGATCGTCCGGACCGTCGCGGCCCGCAACGAGGGCATCGACGACCTGGTCGCCACCCTCGACAAGCACCGCGCGCACACCGAGGCAGATGGCAGCTGGCAGCGGCGGCGACTCGAACGGGCCCGCTCGGAGGTCGAGTCGCTGGCGCTGGCGTTCCTGCAGCAGCGCATGCACAGCCGCCGCGGCGCAGTTCTGGACGAACTGGCGGCGGCGGTCCGCGACGGCCGGCTCGACGCGTTCAGCGCTGCCGATCAGGTGATCGGCGACATCGGCCAGAGCTGAGTCCTCGACCAGCGTTTAGCCCAGCGGTCCGGCAGTTTCTGCTCAAGGATCGGCAGATCCGCGTCGCGTCCGGCGTGGCCTGCGTGCCGCGGGTGTCCGCTGACGGTAGAACAGTGCTCAGCAGTTCGTCCCGCGAGAGGTGGGCAACCGGAGGAGTCGGGCATGAAGTGGATCAAGCGGCTTGTTGTCGCGGTCGTGGTGATCTTCGCCCTCTTCTACCTGTTCACCCGTCCGACGGACGCGGCGGACGCGGTCAAGAGCGCCTTCGGAGCGGTCGGCAACGGCCTCGACGCGGTGATGACCTTCTTCACCTCACTGACATCGTGATCCGGTCAGCCTGACCTGACGAGTTGATCCGCGAACCATGGCCGGCCTCCTGCGAACAGCGTTCGACCCGCGGGTCAGCGACCACCTGATCGCCGACGAGGGTGAGATCGTCGTCGACGAGGTGCGACGGCATCCGATGGCCTTCGTCGGCCCCGGCGTGCTCGGCCTACTCGGCGTCCTGATCATGATCTGTACGCTCTGGGTCCCGGTCGCCATCGCCTGGCTGCCCTTGGGTGTCGGGCTGGTCCTGCTGGCGATCGGCGGCTACCGGATGCTCGCCGCGCACATGGACCGCTTCGTGATCACCAATATGCGGGTCTTCCGGGTGCACGGCATCTTCTCCCAGCACACCGCGACCATGCCGATGTCGCGGATCCTTGACATCTCGGTGCACAAACCGCTGCTGGGACGGATCCTCAACTACGGCCACTTCGTCTTCGAGTCGGCCGCCGAGAACCAGGGGCTGCGCGACATCCGCTTCGTGGCTCGGCCCGACGAGCGGGATCTCACCATCCAGCGAGTCATCCAGCGTTCCGGCCTGCGGTCCAGCATGCGTCCGGTCGCCAATACTGCTGCTCCGCGCACGCCCCGGACGCCGTACGTTCCCGGTGACGATCCGGCTGCGGGTGACGGGATCGGCGACGACGACTCACTTGCCCGGACCGGTGAACAGCCCGGACAGCCGGGCGGTGACCAGGAATGGCTGGAGGGCGGCTGGTCGGCCCGAGACGCTGCCGACTATCGATCATCGGCACCACGCGGTGACCGGGACGACAGGAGCTGATCATCGACGCCGATCCGCCGAGGTCCACCGATCGACACCGGCTCGCGTTCGACCCGATCGCGGCCGCCGCGAGCAGCTGGGAGAAGCAGTGGCCCGAGCGGCACCGGATGGAGGCCGTGACCTCGTTGATGCGGGTCCACCAATTGCTGCTGACCGGGCTCGACGATCTGTTGCGGCCCCTCGACCTGACCTTCGCCCGCTTCGAGGTGCTGGTGCTGCTGTCCTTCTCCCGGCGAGGTGCGCTGCCGCTGGGCAAGATCGGTGAGCGGCTGCAGGTGCACGCCACTTCGGTCACCCCGTTGGTCAAGCGGCTCGAGGTCAGCGGCTATCTGGTACGCAACCGGCACCCGGAGGACGGCCGCGCGGTGCTGGCCGAGATCACTGCCGCCGGCCGCGCTGTCACCGAGCGGGCGAGCAGGGTGATCACCGACGCCAGGTTCGGTCTGGGATCCCTGGACGAGCGTCAGTGCCGGGAGCTGACCCGGCTGCTCGCCGGAGCCCGGGCGGCAGCTGGCGATTTCTGATCGCCCCTCGGCGGGGTGGGGAAATAGTAGGGGGTCCTAGTATTCAGGTGACTACGGAGTCAGGGCATTCACCTGGAGGTGGGATCGATGACGAACCAGCACCCGGAGCCGCCGGCCTACCCGAGCAACCCGGGCGGCCGTGAGCGGTGGCAGCAGGCCTACCAGCGTGCCGTCGCCGAGGGCAGGATCCGCGATGCGGATTTCGCGACGCTGTCCGGGCTCGAGGTCGATCCCGTCTACGGCCCGCCGGAGGACACCGATCCACCGATGGACCGGATCGGCTGGCCGGGGGAATTCCCGTTCACCCGGGGGCTGTATCCCACCGGCTATCGCGGGCGCCCGTGGACGATCCGCCAGTTCGCCGGATTCGGCAACGCCCGGCAGACCAACGAACGCTACAAGATGATCTTGGGTGCCGGTGGTGGCGGCCTGAGCGTCGCCTTCGACATGCCGACCCTGATGGGCCGGGACTCCGACGATCCGCGCAGCCTGGGTGAGGTCGGCCACTGCGGTGTCGCGATCGACTCGGTCGCCGACATGCAGGTGTTGTTCGACGGGCTCGACCTCGGCGAGGTGACCACGTCGATGACGATCTCAGGGCCGGCGGTCCCGATCTTCTGCATGTACGTCGTGGCGGCCGAGCGTCAGGGGGTTGACATCACCCGGCTGAACGGCACTCTACAAACCGATATCTACAAGGAATACATCGCGCAGAAGGAGTGGCTCTTCGCGCCCGAGCCGCATCTGCGGCTGATCGGCGACCTGATGGAGTACACCAGCGCGACCATGCCGGCGTACAAGCCACTGAGCGTCTCCGGCTACCACATCCGCGAGGCCGGATCGACTGCGGCGCAGGAACTTGCCTTCACCCTGGCCGACGGCTTCGGCTACGTCGAGCTCGGGCTGTCGCGGGGTCTTGAGGTCGACCGGTTCGCGCCGGGCCTGAGCTTCTTCTTCGATGCCCACATCGATTTCTTCGAGGAGATCGCGAAGTTCAGGGCGGCCCGGCGGATCTGGGCCCGGTGGATGCGGGACCGTTTCGGTGCCAAGACACCACGGGCGCAGTGGTTGCGGTTCCACACCCAGACCGCGGGTGTCTCACTGACCGCGCAACAGCCGTACAACAACGTCGTACGGACCGCGGTCGAGGCGATGGCGGCGGTGCTGGGTGGTACGAATTCCCTGCACACCAACGCATTGGACGAGACGCTGGCGCTGCCGACCGAGCGGGCAGCGGAGATCGCCCTGCGCACCCAGCAGGTGATCGGCGAGGAGACGGGGGTGGCCAACGTCGCCGATCCGCTCGGCGGATCCTGGTATCTGGAGGAGCTCACCGATCGGCTCGAGGCCGAGGCCGAGTCGATCTTCAGCCGGATCGAGGAGTTGGGACGGCTCGGACGGCGGTCGCCGCATCCGATCGGCCCGATCACCGCCGGGCTGCTGCGCGGGATCGAGGACGGCTGGTTCACCGGTGAGATCGCCGATGCCGCCTTCAGCTACCAGACGAAGCTGGAGAAGGGCGACAAGACGATCGTCGGAGTGAACAGCCACACCGAGAGCGTCACCGGTGATCTGGAGATCCTGCGGGTCAGTCACGAGGTCGAGACCGAACAACGGCGCGAACTCGCGGATCGCCGGAGCAGCCGCGACCAGGCGGCGGTCGACGCCGCGCTCGCGACGATGGTGCAGGTCGCCCGGACGACGGACAACTTGATCGAGCCGATGCTGGCGGCCGTACGGGCCGAGGCCACCCTGGGCGAGATCTGCGACGCGCTGCGGGCCGAGTGGGGCGAGTACTCCGAGCCGGCACGTTTCTAGCGCGCTGCTGGAACCACTCGTATCCGATCGGATCGCCAGTCGTGCGGCGCTCAGTCGTGCGGCATTCAGTCGTCCGGCGGCGCGGTCGGATCGGCCAGCGGCCAGCCGGCCGCCGCCAGCTTGGTCTGCACCCGGTCGACATCCTCCTGGCGAGGGAGTTCGTTGGTGATCTTGGTGATCTCCACGCCGATGTCGATCGGGTCGACTGCTCCGGCCTCGGAGTGGATGATCGAGCGGGCCACTTCACGTACCTCGTCGGAGGACAGCCGACGACTGAGCAGCGCGAAGAGCGGGACATAGTCGGATTCGGGAACCCCATCGGGATACCCGGCACGCAGCCAGCCCAGGATGGCCGTCAGGAACGCAGGAGCCACGTCAGGGCGCCCCGGATTCCTCGTTCTGCCCACCGGCCAGCGGCCAGCCTCCGGCGGCCAACCGTGCCGAGACCCTGCGGATCTCGTCGTGCGTCGGCTGTTCGCTCAGGATGCGCTGGATCAGCGCCTCGACTTCGTCGTGGGTGATCACGCCGTCGGCCAGGGCGGGGGAGTCCTTGTGGGTCAGCTCCTCGACGATCTCATGGACCTGCTCGTCGGTCAGTCGCCGCTTGAGAACGGCGATGACCGGGAACCGGTCAGCCGCGGGGATGCCCTCGGGATAGCCTGCGGTCAGCCAGCCGATCACTCGGCCGATGATCGACTGCTTCTTCTCCGCGCCGGTCGAATCGGCGGTCGGTTCGAGCTGTGGATCGGTCTCGGTGCTCATCCGCTGCCTCCTTTCAGGCTCCGAAGATCTGCTTACCCCAGACGATCACGACAATACCGAAGAGCGCGATCGCGATGACGACGGCGAGAATCACCAGTCCGACAGCTCTGCCGGCGGCCGAGGTCGAACCGGAGACCGTTCCGTCGGCATTGACCGTGCGTCCGGAGTTCATGGACCGCAGGCCCAGGGCGTACAGCGCCGGCAGCCCGGCACCCAGCAGGATGCCGACGGCCAGGACCTTCCACAGCGCGCTGAGGGTGTCGGTGACGATGTCCATGGTGCTCTGCCTCTCAGGCCTTGGCCGGCGTACCGGCAGCGGGTACGGGTTGGGTGGGCTCCGCCGCCGGTGCCAAGCCGCCCTCCCACTCGCTGTTGACGTTGTTGGCGCCGATGGCGTTCTTCCGCGAGCGGTGGAACATGAAGCCGGAGGCGGCGATCAGGATCGCCAGCACCACTGCCGTACCCGCGTTCGGGCCGAGGCCGTGAGCGATGCCCCAGGTGATCGCGCCGACCACGCCGGCCGCCGGCAGCGTGATCAGCCACGCCACCACCATCCGGCCGGCGACGCCCCAGCGGACCGTCGCGCCCTTCTTGCCCAGGCCGGTGCCGAGGATCGAGCCGGTTGCGACGTGCGTGGTGGACAGTGCCAGGCCGAGGTGTGAGGAAGTCAGGATGGCCGCTGCCGAGGCCGCCTCGGCCGCCATACCCTGCGGAGACTCGATCTCCACCAGGCCCTTGCCGAGCGTGCGGATGACCCGCCAGCCGCCGATGTAGGTGCCGAGAGCGATCGAGGCTGCGCACGCGATCTTGACCCACCACGGGATGGAGTCGGTGCTGGTCCAGCTGCCGTACGCGATCAGCGCAAGGGTGATCACTCCCATGGTCTTCTGGGCATCGCCGGTGCCGTGGGCCAGCGAGACCAGCGAGGCGCTGCCGATCTGGCCCCAGCGGAAGCCTCGCTCGCGGCTTTCCGGCGCGAGCCGGTCGGTGATCGCGTACACCAGTCGGGTGCCGATCGCAGACACGATGGCGGCCACCACCGGCGCGAAGATCGCCGGCAGCGCGATGGAGGTGATGACGCCCGACCACTTCACCCCGCCCCAGCCGAGTGCCGCGATCGCGGATCCCATCAGGCCGCCGAAGAGTGCGTGCGACGAGCTCGACGGCAGCCCGAAGAGCCAGGTCGCCAGATTCCACAGGATGCCGCCGCAGAGCCCCGCGAAGACGATGGTGAGGATGGGCACGCCCATCAACGACGGGATCGGAGCGCCGTTGTCGCCCTGGATGGCAATGATCTTGTTGGTGACGGTCAGCGCCACCTGGATGGACAGGAACGCGCCGACGAGGTTGAGGATCGCGGAGATGCCGACCGCGACGCGGGGCTTCAACGCACCGGTCGCGATGGACGTCGCCATCGCGTTGCCGGTGTCGTGAAACCCGTTGGTGAAGTCGAAGGCCAGTGCGACGACGACAACCACGATGAGAATGAACAAGGCTTCCACGACTGAGATTCAAGTCCCTGTCCAACGTCTGGTCGAGCGGGGAAAGACTCTCGGATGAAGTTGTCGCCAAGAGTTCAGTGCTGGTGGCCCAGAGTTTCCCGAATGTTCACTTACGGGGCAGGATTCTGTCGATCCCGCGACGGCCGGAGTTAGCCGTTGACAAGCCCAGAGCCGGACGGATCACAGCTGCGATCCGTCCGGCTCGGTGAACTCTGCGTCGTCGAGCTAGGCGATCGCCTCCGGCTCGTCGGCGGCGATGTCGGCCGACAGCGCGGCAGTCGCCTCGATCGTCTCCGCGTCAGCCGCGGAGTTCACTGCCCAGTAGTAGATCACCAGGCTGAAGATCGTGGTCGCCAGCATGTCGAAGCCGAGCGGCAACCACGGGTGCTTGAACGGCCCGAAGTCGCTGACCAGCACGATCAACCCGAGGACGACGAGATAGACCGGCAGCCAGATCGCATTGCGCCAGCCCCAGTTGACCGGGACGCTGTTGAGCTTCAGCACCCGGTTCAGGACCAGGATCGCGAAACCGATCAGGACGCAGACGCCGAGCTTCCAGTCGGTGTCCCAACCGGTCCACAGGATGATGAAGTTGGCGATCACGAAGGCGATCGGGGACAGGACGGACGCGGCCGGCAGTCGGTAGGGCCGCTCGACGTGCGGGATGCGCTTGCGGAAGGCTCCCAGTGCCAGCGGTGCACCGGCGAACATCAACACCGAGGCGCTGGTGATCAGTCCGACCAGCGACTGCCAGCTGGGGAACGGCAGGAAGGCGATCGAGCCGACGACCCAGGTGGTCAGCAGTCCGGCCCACGGAACACCGCGGCTGGTCAGCTTCTCGTAGATCGCCGGGAAGTAGCCGTTGCGGCTCATCCCGTACGCGACCCGGGAGTTCGCGGTGAAGTAGATCAGGCCGGTGCCACCAGGGGAGATGACGGCGTCGATGTAGAGGACTGTCGCCAGCCAGCCCAGGCTGGCCAGGGTGGCCACCAGTGCGAACGGGCCGGTGACGAACTGCGCCGAGGTGGCGGCCCAGCTGCTGAGCAGCTTGCTGCCCGGGATGGCGCCGATGAACACGATCTGCAGGGCGATGTAGATGATCAGCCCGATGATCACCGAGCCGATCACCGCACGCGGAATGTGCTTCTTGGGATTAGCGCTCTCACCGGCCAGCTGATCGGCCTGCTCGAAGCCCAGGAAGGCGAAGATGATGCCGCTGGTCGAGACCGCGGAGAGGATGCCTTTGACGCCACCGTTGAAGAAGGTCCGACCGCCGGCGCTGGCGAAGTTGCTGCCGTGGAAGGCGAAGATCGCCAGGATCAGGATCGTGAAGAGCGGGACGGCGACCTTCCACCAGGTGAGGGCGCTGTTGGTCCGGGCCAGGGCCCGCACGCTCAGGAAGTTGATACCGGTGAACACGCCCATCATCAGCACCGAGATCACGATGCCGACCGGAGTCAGGACCCCGGTGTCGGCGTGCATGAATCCCGAGGCGAACCGGTAGTGCTGGGCGTAGCTGATCATGGCCGTCACCTCGATGGGTGCCGTCGCGACCGATTGCAGCCAGGAGAACCAACCGAACGAGGCGCCGCCGATGCCGCCGAACGCCAGGTGCGGGAATCGGGCGGTGCCACCGCTGAAGGGGTACATGCCACCGAGTTCGGCATGCACCAGCGCCAGGATGGCCACCGCGACACCGCCGATCGCCCAGGAGATGATGGCGGCCGGACCCGCGGCGGCGAGTGCCTTCTGGGATCCGAACAGCCAGCCGGAGCCGATGATCGATCCCGTCGATACCCAGAGCAACCCGATGAACCCGACGTTCCGCCTCAGGCCTGCGCCGGACTGGCCCGACGTGCCTGATTGAGGGGATGGGTCGACGACAGTTGTCATAACTAGCTCCTAGTCGCGTTCGGCAACGCTGGTCGGAACGGCATATTGCCGAACAATCTGTCCCTTGGCAGCCGATCCACGCCGCAACGGCACGCGATCCTTACTGGACGGAGACCGTACAGAAACGCAAATCTCAGGCTGGTCCAAGAAAGCGGCTCAGAGCACCGCGTTGACCACCTCGCGAGCGGCGTCCTGGACGGCGGCAAGATGGTCCGGACCCTTGAAGGACTCGGCGTAGATCTTGTAAACGTCCTCGGTCCCGGACGGTCGCGCAGCGAACCAGGCGACCTCGGTGGTGACCTTCAGCCCGCCGATCGCAGCCCCGTTGCCGGGAGCCGTGGTCAGGACGGCAGTGATCGGGTCGCCGGCCAGCTCGGTGGCGGTGATCGCATCGGCGTCGAGGGCTCCGAGCTTGGCCTTCTGCTCGCGGTCGGCCGGTGCGTCCACCCGTGCGTACGCAGGATTGCCGTGGCGGTCGACGAGGTCGGCATAGTGCTGGCTCGGTGTCTTGCCGGTGGTCGCAAGGATCTCGCTGGCCAGCAGCGCGAGCAGGATGCCGTCCTTGTCGGTGGTCCAGGTGCTGCCGTCCCGGGACAAGAAGGAGGCGCCGGCGGATTCCTCGCCGCCGAAGCCGATCTCACCGGTCTGCAGCCCCTCGACGAACCATTTGAAGCCGACCGGGACCTCCACGAGCGTGCGTCCCAACTCCTCGGCCACCTTGTCGATCATCGAGGAGCTGACCAGCGTCTTGCCGACGCCGGCGTCGGAGCGCCAGCCGTCACGATGGGCGTACAGATAGCCGATCGCGACCGCCAGGTAGTGGTTGGGGTTCATCAGTCCGGCATCCGGTGTGACGATCCCGTGCCGGTCGGAGTCGGCGTCGTTGCCGGTGGCGATGTCGTAGGAATCCTTGCTGCTGATCAAGGAGGCCATCGCATTCGGCGACGAGCAGTCCATCCTGATCTTGCCGTCGGTGTCCAATGTCATGAAGGCCCACTGCGGGTCGACCCGAGGATTGACCACGGTCAGGTCCAGGCCGTACGTCTCGGCGATCCGGCCCCAGTATTCGACACTGGCGCCACCGAGCGGATCGGCGCCGATCCGGATACCGGCATCCTTGATCGCCGCCAGGTCGAGAGCCAGCGCCAGATCGGCGACGTAGCTGCCCAGGTAGTCGTACCGGGTGACCTGGCCGATCGCTGTCGCGAACGGGACCCGCTTGATTCCGTCGAGATCGCCGAGCAACTCGTTGGCTCGGGACGCGATCGCCTTCGTCGCGTCGGTGTCTGCCGGGCCGCCGTGCGGTGGGTTGTACTTGAAGCCGCCGTCCCGGGGCGGGTTGTGCGAGGGAGTCACGACGATGCCGTCGGCGATGTCGGTACGGGCGGCGGTGCGGTTGTGGTTGATGATCGCCCGGGATACCGCCGGGGTCGGCGTGTACTGCTCGTCCCGCTCGCAGAGCACGGTGATGTCGTGGGCCCGCAGCACCTCGATCGCGGTCTTCCAGGCGGGCAGCGACAAGGCGTGGGTGTCCTTGCCGATGAACAACGGTCCGCGGATGCCCTGGCCGGCCCGATACTCGACGATCGCCTGGGTGGTGGCGGCGATATGTGCCTCGTTGAAGGCGGTGTCCAGGCTGGCGCCCCGGTGCCCGGAGGTCCCGAAGACCACCTGCTGGTCCGGATCGGACGGGTCGGGGCGGCGATCGTAATAGGCGTCGACCACCGCGTCGACGTCGATCAGATCTTCGGGCCGGGCGGGGGTACCTGCGCGAGGATGGGCCATAGGCACATTCTGCACGGTTGTGACCTTTGGCAGGATGGGGTCATGAGCTCTACACCGACCAATTCCCGGGGTGCCGTCGATCTGTCCGGTCTTGCGGACCGGGCCAAGCAACCCGATGCCGCCCCCGGCCGAACCGGGGGATCGTCCTACGTGCTGGAGGTCACCGAACAGACCTTCGACGCCGAGGTGGTCCGGAGGTCGCTGAACTACCCGGTCATCATCGAGTTCTACACGCTGCGGGCCCAGGGTGCCGAGCAGCTGTCCGCGTCGCTGGCCGAGTTGGCAACCGAGGCCGCCGGCAAATTCCTGGTGGCCCGGATGAATGTCGACGCGGCCCCGCAGTTCGCGCAGCAGATCGGCCTGCAGCAGGTGCCGACGGTGGTGGCGGCGTTGCAGGGGCAGCTGATCCCGCTGTTCCAGGGCGTGGTCAGCAAGGAGGAGATCCGCGGGGCTCTGGACCAGGTCACCAAGGCCGCCGTCGCCAACGGCATCGTCGGGCGGGCCGAGCCGGTCGGCCAGCCGGCGGGCGAGGAGGACGACGGCGAACCCGATCCGCGCTTCGCGGCCGCGTACGAGGCGATGGAGACCGGGGACTTCGCCACGGCCGTCGAGGAATTCGACAAGCTGCTCCAGGCCAATCCGAAGGACACTGAGGCAGAGGTCGGCAAGGCCCAGGCGTCGCTGCTGCTGCGGACCGCAGAACTCGATCCTGAGGCGGCTGTGGCGGCCGCCTCCGCCCCGGATGCGCCGATCGACGCGCAGCTGACCGCCGCCGACGCGGAGCTGGCATCGGGCGACGCGGATGCCGCCTTCGCCCGGCTGATCGGCGTGATCCGCAGGACCTCCGGCGACGACCGGAATGCCGTACGGGTCCGGTTGCTGGAGCTCTTCGAGACTCTCGGCAATTCCGATCCGCGGGTCCAGAAGGCGCGCCGGGACCTGATGACCGCCCTCTTCTGATCTCTCTGTAGCACGAAGGCAGAACCACCGGAAGTTGGCGGGTTTTCGGGCCGGAAACTATCCATCTACCGGTGTGTCGCGGGTGCCTCAAGTGCTTGCCGGAGTCGCTGGTTGAACCCGGCTATGGTCTCGTCCGGTTGCGGGACGAGCGGCTCGCCGATGGTCATGGTGACGGCTCTGCGGGGTCGGCGAGGCCGGGTCTGATGGGGTGGCCAGGCCTGCCAGGTCCCGGTGATCTGGATGGGCAAGCAGGTCAGGTTCCGTCTCACGGCAAGGCTGGCGGCACCGGGGTTGAAACTGCCCGTACGGCTCGACCCGCTGCGTGATCGGGTGCCCTCGGGAAAGATCAGCACGGAGGTGCCGGCGGAGAGCAGCTCTCCGGTCAGGCCGCGTGGCGCCTTGCTCGGCCGCCCCGGACGCTCGACCGGGAAGGCGTTGAAGAACAGTCGTGGCGCGACGGGCGGCCGGCTGCGGTGGAAGAAGTGGTCGGCGGCGGCAGCGGTGGCCAGCCTGCGCGTGATGGCCGTCGGGAGGTAGCCGTGCACCAGGACCGAATCCCAGTGCGAACTGTGATTGGCGACCACGATCACCGGCTGGTCGAGCCCCGTACAGTGGTCCAGGCCGCTGATCCGGATGCGGAGGAACCATCGGCTGACCGGCCGCAGCACGGTCCAGCGCATCAGGGTGCGCAGCCCGGCCAGCCGGGGACTGCGAATGCGTCGGATCCAGTCGTCGATCATGGGCCCTGGACGACCCGGCCGTCTTCCATGGTCAGCGTCCGCTCCATGCCCAGAGCGATGATCGCCGACAGCCGGCGGAAGGACAGTGCCGTCAGATGCGGTTCGGCATCTTCGATGGTGATCAACTGCACCGACCTGATCTCGGAGGCTTGTAGCACGTACGCCTCGATCTCGGCCTCGGTCACCGCCCCACCGTCGAAGATCAACTCCTCGGCGTCGTCCCAACCCAGGTAGGGCGGCATCCAGTCGACGGCCAGCAGCCGTCCGAGCTCGATGTCGATGCCCAGCTCTTCCTTGACCTCCCGGATCGCACCCTGCCGCGGCGACTCGAACGGCTCAACGACCCCTCCCGGCAACTCCCAGTCGGTCTTGAACGCGGTGTCGCACAACAGGATCCGGCCTGCCTCGTCGTGCATCAGCACATGCGCGATCAGTCTCTTGCGGGGGAGTGCGGAATTCATCACCCCGGAGAAGCCGTCCGGCCCGTCGACCCGGTCGTCGTCCAGCCGGGAGAAGATCAACTCGTCGACCGGCTCGCCGGACGCATCCAACACTGCGCGCCGGCGGGTTCCCTCCCAACGGAACCCCGACCGCAGCAACGCTCTGCGGCCGGCATGATCATCGGCCGGCACGTCGGCCTCGATCCGGTGCAGAGCAGAGCCGGCGAAGGCCTGCGATGTCGCGGTCCGAATGGCGACGATCAGCGATTCCGGGGCCGCCTCGCCGTGTCGCTGCCAGCGCAGCACCCCGGAGCCCGGGCCGGCAGGCTCGATGGTGATCTCGGGGTCCCTCACGCGGACAGGCTAGCGATTATCCTCGGGCCGGTCCTCGCTGGCCCGTCGCGGACGCACCCCGGCGGTCGGGATCGGCGCGGACCCGGTCGCAGCCGCCGACGACCAGGGATTGTCGCCGTCGCTGCCGCGACGGTCATTCCGCGCTTCCTCCTCCGGTGTGCCTTCCTCCGGCGCGCCCTCCTCCCGTGTGCCTTCCGCCGGCGTGCCTTCCTCCCGTGTGCCTTCCGCCGGCGTGCCTTCCTCCGGCGTGTCCTGGCCCGGTGTGCCGCGACGGGCGACGGAGCCGGCGATCTCGGTCAGCACCTCGTCGGGGTCATCGACAGGGTGCTCCGGCTCGAACCGCAGCCAGATCCCGCCCAGCGGAGGGACGGTCACCGTGGCGCTGTAGTCGAATCCGTGGCTCGGCACCTCGGTGGCGATCACCTGGCCGAGATTGCCGAATTGGCCGGTGCCGTCATAGATCGCGGCATCGGTGTTGAGGATCTCCGTCCAGCGGCCCTCGGCCGGCAGGCCGATGCGCAGGTCGTAACGCGGCTCGGAGCTGAAGTTGATCACGGCGGCGACCTGTTGGGCGTCCTCGTCGTCGCCGCCCGGATCGATCCGCAGGAACGAGAAGGTGTTACCACCATGATCATCGGCGTCGATCCACCGGAAACCGGTCGGGTCGTGATCATGACGCCACAAGGCTGAGTTGGCACGATAGACCCGGTTCAGGTCCTTGACAAGCAGCTGCACGCCGCGGTGCCCCCAGCCCTCGGTCTCGTGCCAGTCCAGGCTGCGCTGCTCGCTGAACTCCCGCTTCTGGCCGAATTCCGTGCCCATGAAGAGCAGCTTCTTGCCCGGATGGGCCCACATGAATGCGTAGAAGGCTCGCATGGTCGCGAACTTGCGCCACTCGTCCTGCGGCACCCGCTCATACATCGAGCCCTTGCCGTGGACGACCTCGTCGTGGCTGATCGGCAGGACGAAGTTCTCCGAATAGGCATACGAGGACGCAAAGGTCATCTCGTTGTGGTGGTACTGGCGATAGATCGGCTCGCGCCCGTAATAACGCAGCGAGTCGTTCATCCAGCCCATGTTCCACTTGAAGCCGAAGCCGAGTCCGCCATGATCGACACTGCGGGTCACGCCGGGCCACGAGGTGGACTCCTCGGCGATCGTCACGATCCCGGGCTTGCGGCGATAGAGATCGGCGTTGACCGAACGCAGCAGGGCGACCGATTCCAGGTTCTCGTTGCCGCCGTACTTGTTGGGGATCCATTCGCCGTCAGACCTCGAGTAGTCGAGGTAGAGCATCGAGGCGACGCCGTCGACCCGCAGCCCGTCGATGTGGAATTCCTCGAGCCAGTAGTAGGCGTTGGACATCAGGAAACTGCGGACCTCGTTGCGCCCGAGGTTGAAGATGTAGGAGCCCCAGTCTGGATGCCATCCCAACCGCGGATCCTCGTGCTCGTAGAGCGCCGTGCCGTCGAATCGCTGCAGGGCCCATGGATCGGTCGCGAAGTGCCCGGGCACCCAGTCCATGATCACGCCGATCCCGGCGGCGTGCAGTTGGTCGACGAGATAACGGAACTCATCGGGTGAACCGAATCGCGAGACCGGTGCGAAATAACCCGTCACGTGGTAGCCCCAGGAACCCTCGAACGGGTGTTCGGCCAGCGGCAGGAACTCGACGTGGGTGAAGCCCTGCCAGCTGACGTATTCGACCAGTTCGCGGGCCAGCTCGAGGTAGGTCAGACCGCGACGCCAGGAGCCCAGATGCACCTCGTAGATACTCATCGGACGTTCCCATGCCTGCCGTTCGCCGCGGTACCAGAGCCACTGGTCGTCCTGCCAGGTGTACTGGCTGTTGTAGACGATCGAGGCGTTGTGCGGCGCTGCTTCGAAGAACCGGCCCATCGGATCGGTCTTCAGGCGCCAGACATCGTCGGCACCGAGGATCTCGAATTTGTAGAGCGCCCCCGTCCCCACACCCTCGACGAACAGCGCCCAGACGCCGGATCCCGGCACCAGCTCCAAGTGGTGGTCGTGACCGTCCCAGAAGTTGAAGTCGCCGACCAGTCGAACCGCCCGGGCATTGGGTGCCCACACCGAGAACCGGGTCCCGCCGGGCACTTCGACCGCCCCCAGCCGACGCCAGCACTCGGTGTCGTGGCCTTCGTGAAATCCCGACAGGTCCCAACCGGTCAGGCCCCCAGTCGAGTCAGTCAAGGCGGTCCGATCAGTCATGCTGGCTCCTCGGTATTGGCAATTGCGGCAACGGCGGTCAACGGGATCTCTACCCAGTCGGGCCGGTTCCTCGCCTCGTAGACGACCTCGTAGATCGCCTTGTCCGCGACGTAGGCCCGCAGCACGTCAACCGCTTCCGGGTCCGGATGCTCGTAGCCCGACAGAAACGCCTGCTGGCAGGCCGCGGCCCAGTCGGCCGCACGGCCGGCGGGGGAGTGCGCGGCGGCGTAGTCGAAGGACCGCAGCGCCCCGGCAAGGTCGCGCCAGACGCTGTCCGGCCGGCTCCGCTCGGCGAGCGTCTTCGCGGGCTCGCCCTCGAAGTCGATGATCTTCCAGCCCCGTGGCGTGTGCAGTGTCTGGCCGAGGTGGAAGTCTCCGTGCACGCGCTGGACCTCGAGTGTGCGGCCGGCCAAGGAGTCGAACGTCCTGCGCAGGCCCTCGGCGTACGGCGCCAGTTGCGGTGCTGCCCGGGCGGCGACGTCCAGCCGATCGTTCATGATCGCCGCGACCTCGCCGCCATCGATCGTGCTGGTCGGGAAGTTCTGTCTGAGCAGGTCGTGCACACCGGCCAGCGCGCGGCCGAGGCGGTGCGCCTCGGCGGTGAAATCCTGTCCCGCGCGCAACTCGGCCAGCGCGTACTCCCAACCGTCCCGCGCCTCGGGTAGCAACTCGGTGATCATGGCGAGGTCCGCGCCGAAGCTCACGTTCGGATCCGGGCCTGGCCAGCTGCCCTCGATCCAGCCGATCAGCCTGGCCACAGCGTCGCTCCCGGTCCGGGTCAGCACGTCGTGGGTCTCGACGTCGAGATTGCGGCCGAGCTCGATCCGCCGGAACATCTTCAGGATCGCCAGATGGGCGAACAGGATCGAGGTGTTGGACTGCTCACCGCCGAACACCCGGCTCGGCAGTCCCGGTGTCAGGTGATCGCCACCGAGCCGATGGCCGACCAGGCTCGTCGCGTCCGCCGGAGTCTTCGAGCCCGTCGGAGACGACGCGTCGAGGACCAGGCCGAGCAGCGCGTCATGGGCGGCCGGATCGTCGGTGCCGTCGACGCCGGCCAGCACGCCGTGCTCGGCGTCGGTGGTCTCGGTGATCACCGCTCCGGACTGCTGGTCGTGCGGGCGATAGCTGATCAACAACTGGTAGAAGTCATGATCAGTACTGCCCGGATAGCCGATCGCGGCGATCTCCTGACGGACCGCCGGCCATTGTCCGGGCGGGCGCAGCCAACCGAGTGGGGTGAGGCCGATCAGTTCGGCCGAGCGCCCCTTGCCGCCGAACCAGCGCGCGGCGGTGATGTGGTCCAGCAGCGGCTCCCCGCTCACGATGCGGCACCGGGGGCCGGGTCCGACGGGTCCGCCGGCTCCGGCGGCTCTGATGACAGAGTCAGGATGTGGGCCGGGTCCTCCAGGGTCAGCCGTACGAAGCTGCGTTGACCCCAGCGCCACCGCCGTCCGGTCAGCTCGTCGTGCACCCAGAACACTTCGTGATCATCGAGTCCGAGCGCCGCCATGTCCAGATACACCTCGGTCTCGACCGTCCGGTGCGGATCAAGACTGGTGACGACGATGATCACGTCGTCACCGATCTTCTTGGAATAGGCCAGCACCTGATCATGGTGCGTGGTGTGGAAGTGCAGCTTGCGCAACTGCTGCAGGGCCGGATGGTCACGGCGGATCTGGTTGAGCCGTCCTAGCAGCAGCGACAGCGACTCGCCGCCGGCATCGGCCGCGGCGAAGTCGCGAGGCCGGTACTGGTACTTCTCCGAGTCCAGATACTCCTCAGATCCCTGCCGTAGCGGCTTGCTCTCGAAGAGCTCGAAGCCCGAATAGACGCCCCAGTCGGGCGACAGTGTCGCGCCGAGCACTGCCCGGATGGTGAAGGCGGTCGCGGTACCGGTCTGCAGAAAACCCGAGAGAATGTCAGGGGTGTTGACGAAGAAGTTGGGACGCAGGAAGTGATCGGTCTCGGTGGTCAGCTCGGTGAGGTATTCGATGAGCTCCCACTTCTCGTTGCGCCAGGTGAAGTAGCTGTAGGACTGGTGGTAGCCGATCTTGCCCAGGGTGTGCATCATCGCCGGCCGGGTGAAGGCCTCGGCGAGGAAGATCACCTCCGGATGATCCCTGCGGACCTCGGCCAGCAGCCACGCCCAGAAGTTGACGGGTTTTGTGTGCGGGTTGTCGACCCGGAACACCGTGACGCCGTGACCGATCCAGAAGTTGATCAAGCGCAGGCACTCGGCGTAGATCCCCTCGGGATCGTTGTCGAAATTGATCGGGTAGATGTCCTGGTACTTCTTCGGCGGATTCTCGGCATAGGCGATCGTGCCGTCAGCGCGAGTGCTGAACCACTGCGGGTGCTCCCTGACCCAGGGATGATCAGGGGAGGCCTGCAGAGCGAAATCCAATGCGACCTCCAGCCCGAGCGATCTGGCCTTGGCGACGAAGCGGTCGAAATCGTCGAAGGTCCCCAGGTCGGGGTGGATCGCGTCGTGGCCGCCTTCGGGACCGCCGATCGCCCAGGGCGAGCCGGGATCGTACGGACCTGGCTCGAGGGTGTTGTTCGGGCCCTTCCGGAACGAGCGGCCGATCGGGTGGATCGGCGGCAGGTAGACGATGTCGAAGCCCATCCTTGCAGCGGCCTCGAGGCGTTCGTGGGAGGACTCGAAGGTGCCCGACTGCCAGGCGCCGGTCCGCGGGTCCTGGGTCGCGCCCACCGACCGTGGGAAGAATTCGTACCAGGACGAGAACAGCGTCCTCGTGCGGTCGCAGAAGATCGGAAACTCCCGCGTTGCCGACAGCAGCCGGCGGGGCTTGTGCCGGTCCATCGCCTCGGTGACGTCGGCGGCCAGAGCCAGCGTCAGTCGGTCCTCGACCTGCAACGACGATTTCATCGCCTCAGCAGCCGCCGACAGCACCGCAGCGGCGGACGGGTCGCCGGCTTCGGCAGCCGCCAGGGCGGACTCGGTGAAGAGCAGGTGGCCCTCGGTGCACACCAGTTGGACGTCGATCCCGGCCGGGATCTTGATCTTGGCGTTGTGCAGCCAGGTCTCCCACGGGTCGTCAAAGCCCTCGATCCGGAAGGTCCAGTTGCCGGCCCGGTCGAGGCGTACGTCGGCGCCCCACCGGTCGAAACCCTCGGGTGGGATCGGCTGCAAGGCCACCGTCCGTGTGCGGCCGTCGGGCCCGGTCAGGACGGCCTGCGCGCCGACTGAGTCGTGCCCTTCCCGGAAGACGGTCGCCGCCACGGTGAATACCTCACCCACCGCGGCCTTGGCCGGTAGCTCACCGTCACCGATCACCGGCGACGGCTTCAGCACCGGGATCCTCGTGATCGGCGCGACTGGGGTGGAGCCTTTCGTTCGCAAGGTCACGCGTTTACATTAGCCGCGGGACGACTCGCCAAACCCATGGCGCTTTCCCCTAGTGTTGGCGTCGTGCGCGCCATTCGACGATTCACTGTCCGCCCCGTCCTGCCTGAGCCGCTGGACGGCCTTGCGGACCTGGTGCTCAATCTCCGCTGGGTTTGGCATGCCGAGACGCGCGAGATCTTCGACAGTATCGACCCAGAGCTGTGGGCACAGACCCGCCACGATCCGGTCCGGTTGCTCGCCGAGGTGGCACCACAGCGACTGGCGGAACTCGCCGCCGACCGGAAATTCACCCGGCGCGTCGAGCTGGCCGTGGCTGAGCTGTCGGACTACCTGACCGAGGACCGGTGGTATCAGGAATACGCGGCCGGCAACGCTGACGCACCCAAGTCGATCGGCTATTTCTCCCCGGAGTTCGGGGTCACCGAGGTGCTGCCGCAGTATTCCGGCGGTCTCGGAATCCTGGCAGGTGATCATCTGAAGGCCGCCAGCGATCTCGGTGTCCCGATCATCGGCGTCGGCCTGCTCTACCGCCACGGCTATTTCGAGCAGTCGCTCAACAACTCGGGTTGGCAGCAGGAGCGGTATCCGCTGCTGGATCCCAACAGCCTGCCGCTGAGACTCCTTCATGATCACGCCGACCAGGACAAGCCGGTGGTGATCGAGCTGCCTCTTGACGGCCGGACCTTGTACGCCCAGGTCTGGGTGGCTCAGGTCGGGCGGGTCCCGCTGCTGATGTTGGACTCCGACATCGAATTCAACTCCGGCACCGATCGCGACGTCACCGACCGGCTCTACGGCGGTGGTTCCGATCACCGGCTGGCCCAGGAGATCCTGCTGGGGGTCGGTGGCGTACGGGCGATCCGGGAATTCTGCCGGGTCACCGGAACGCCGTTGCCGGAGGTCTTCCACACCAACGAGGGCCACGCCGGCTTCCTCGGCCTGGAACGGATCCGGGAATACATGACCGGAGTCGACGGCCGACCTGCACTGGACTTCGACGCGGCGCTGGAGGAGGCTCGGGCGGGGACCGTCTTCACCACGCACACCCCGGTCCCGGCCGGTATCGACCGTTTCGACCGGGAACTGATCCGGCGATACTTCGCTCACTACGAGCCGTTGCCCGTAGACCGGGTGCTGGCCTTGGGGGCGGAGGACTACCAGGACGGGGATCCGACCAAATTCAATATGGCGGTGATGGGCTTCCGTCTGGCCCAACGGGCCAACGGGGTGTCCGAACTGCACGGCGAGGTGTCCCGGGAGATGTTCCACGGTCTGTGGAAGCTCTTCGACACCGCCGAGGTCCCGATCACCTCGATCACCAACGGCGTGCATCACGAGACCTGGGTCCATCCGGCGCTACTGGAGGTGCTCGAATCGGCCCGCGGCAACGGCGACACCATTCTTGACGGCTACGACTGGGCCGGGCTCGAGCGCGTCGACCGGGCGACGATCTGGACGATGAAGCGCCGGATGCGGATCGACCTGGTCGAGATGGCACGGGAGCGGCTGACGGCCAGCGCGGTCACCCGCGGCCTGCCCAGCGACTGGACCGCCGATGTCCTCGACCCGGACATCGTGACCTTCGGCTTCGCTCGCCGGGTGCCGTCGTACAAACGGCTGACCCTGATGCTGCGGGATCCGGAGCGGCTCAAGCGGCTGCTGACCGACCCTGAGCGTCCGATCCAGATCGTCATCGCCGGCAAGTCGCATCCCGACGACGAGGGCGGCAAGCGGCTGATCCAGCAGATGGTGCAGTTCGCCGATCAGGAGGACGTACGCCATCGCATCGTCTTCCTTCCCGACTACGACATCGCGATGGCCCGGCCGCTGTATCCGGGCTGCGACGTCTGGATGAACAATCCGCTGCGTCCCTACGAGGCCTGCGGTACGTCGGGGATGAAGGCAGCACTGAACGGCGCTGCCAACCTCTCGATCCGGGACGGCTGGTGGGACGAGTGGTACGACCCGGCCTTCGGCTGGGCGATCCCGTCGGCCGAAGGGGTGGAGGATCCCAACCAGCGCGACGATCTCGAGGCGCGGGCGCTGTACGAGATCATCGAGAACGAGATCGTGGAGCGCTTCTACGACACCGACAGCCACGGCCTGCCCCAGCGCTGGATCCAGGCGATGATCGAGACCGTCGCCGGGCTTGGCCCGAAGGTGCTCGCGTCGCGGATGGTCCGCGATTACGTCCAGAAGCTCTACACTCCGGCGACCGCGTCGTCACGGCGCGTGTCGGCGACCCCGACGTCGGCCGAGGAACTCGCCGCCTGGAAGCGACGGGTCCGCGAACTCTGGCCGCAGGTCAGTGTTGATCATGTCGAGAGCCTCGGCGGTGAGACCGTCGAGGTCGGCGCCACTATCGATGTCAGCGCGCTTGTCCGGCTGGGGGAGCTCCGGCCGGAGGAGATCGAGGTGCAGATGGTAGCCGGACGGGTCGGTCCCGACGACGAGTTGCTGGACATCCAGAGCTATCCGTTCCCGGCCGGAGTCGACCAGCCCGACGGCGTCCGTCGATACCAGGGCACGGTCTCCACGCACCGGGCCGGATCGATCGGCTACACCGTACGGGTGGTGCCGCACCATCCCGATCTGGCCAGCGATGCCGAGCTGGGGCTGGCGGCACTGCCGAAGATCAGCGAGCCGTAGACCGCTGCTTCTCCACAGCCTCGGAAGTGGTTTGAAGGGTTATCCACAGATTCGAACATAGGGATGGATCGTGTCGGTGGTGCCGGATACCGTTCCTGGCATGGATTCGGCATCGGGGGAGTTGGACGAGCGCAGCGTGCTGGCTGCCGCTCGAGCTTCGATGCTGGCCGAGAAGCGTGCCGGCTGCGACCTGTTGATCGCGGCCGCCCAGTGGGCCGACCTGCACCCGTCGGACAGCCTGCTCAGCCCGGCTGAGCGGTTGGACGTCTACGGGGAGGACGCGGTCCTGTTCGGCGGGGCCGGCACCCCGGATGTGGCCGAGACCGCCGCCGGTGCATTGGGGTGTGAGATCGGGATGAGTCCCGACCAGGGCCGCAACCTGATCGCCGACGCCCTGGATGCCCGGGACCGGATGCCGCAGTTGTGGACCCAGATCCGGTTCGGCCGGGTCCGCCGCGACACCGTCCACCGAGTCACCTTCCGGACCCGGCACCTGTCGAAGCCACAGGCCGGAGACATTGAGCGGCACCTGTCCGGATCGTTGCCGCGGTTGACGCTGGGGCAACGGTTGGACAACCTGCTCGACGCCCAGATCAAACGCGTCGACCAAGAACGCCTCGAACAAGAAGCCGCAGCCGCGGTCCGGGACCGGTACGTGCGTAAAGGCCGCCCGGATGCGAACGGGATGACCTACCTGTACTTCCACACCACCGAAGCCGACGCCCGCGCCTCCTGGACGGCGATCACCACCCTGGCCAAAATCCTCAAAGCCCGCAAAGACCAACTACCCCCAGGAGTCCCGGTCCGCGGCGCCGACGCCGCTGAAGGTCGTGCCGATGGGCGGGATGGGTTGGACGAATGGCGGGCAGTCGCCGCCCAGCTGTTGCAGACCAACCCCGGACTCGCCGTCCGGATCCAGCTGGAAGCCCACCAACCCGGCCTGTTCGACCAAGCCGCCGACACCCTCACCCACCTCCAGGACCACGATGATCATCGGCCGGGATCTCAAGATCGGTGGCAGCCCGCACAGCCCGAGGTGCCGACCGCCGACGACCAGCACGAGCCGGCCACGAACAACCCCGCCACGAACAACCCCGCCACGAACAACCCCGCCACGAACAACCCCGCCACGAACAACCCCGCCACGAACAACTCGGCCACGAACAAGCCTGGGGACGAAGCCGCGGACGCCGTGCCCCACGGCAGCGCAACCGATGCCAGTGCAGCCTCTACTGATGGGGCGGATGCGGTGGCGGACGGTGTTGGGGCTGACCGGGCGCAGGATGCCGCATCGGAGGCGGTTCGTGAAGTCGTAATCGCCGAGCTGGTGACCGGGCTGATCCGACAGCTCGACTTCACCAAGCTGCAGCCGTCGGCGATCCTGCACCTCCACATCTCCGACGCATCGCTGGACGGCCCGTTCGGGCCGGCCGATCCGCAAGCCCGACTGGCCCGGGTCGAAGGCCTCGGCCCGCTGTATCTCGACACAGTCCGGCACTGGCTCGGTCAGGCCTGCACGGTCAAACTCCAACCCGTCATCGACACCGGCAGCATCACCGCGGTCGATCGGTACGAGATCCCGGCTGCGATGCGGGAGACGCTGCTCACCCTGTCCCCGGCATCCCGGTTCCCCTGGTCCAACAGCCTCAACCGGCGCAACGATCTTGACCACACCATTCCCTACCTGCCAGCGGACCGTGGCGGGCCACCCGGACAGACCAGCCCCGACAACCTCGCCCCGCTGACCCGGCGCGAACACCGGCACAAAACCTTCGGACACATCAACGTGCGTCAACCCGACCCCGACACCCGGGTCTGGAAAACCAGCTACGGACGCGTCCTGATCGTCAACCCGGGCGGCACCTACGACCTCGGCACCGGCAACCTCGCCCGCACACTCTGGGACGCCCTCAACCGGACGGAGAGTGTGATGGAGAACCGGATTCGACGCGCACTCGATCTGATCGCCTGAGCCTGCCGGCGAAGCGAGGCCCAAGCCCGACGGCCCTCAGTCGAAGTGGTGCCGGTTCGCTCGCACCCAATCGGCGAAGGTGTGGGGTTCGCGACCGAGAATCTCCTGCACTGCAGGAAGAATCTCGGTTTCGGCCGCATTGGGATTCGCGCTGAGCTCGAGCGCGGCATCGGCCAGCGCCTCCGGCAGCGGCATCTGCGACCGGGCGGCCGTGCGATCGATCTCGACCACCTGCAGGTCGCGGTCGAGCACCTCGCCGAGGATCTCGACCCGTCTGCGCGTCGTGATCAACTCGGCTCCGGTCAGCCCGTACGCAGCACCCAGATAGCGGCCACTCGGGTCCAGCAGGACGGCCCGCGCCACGGCAGCGATGTCGTACGGGTCGATCATCAATGTCGCGACGTCCGGAAACGGTGCGTAGATCGTTCCCGATCCGACCATCTTCCGCCATGCCAGGGTGTTGGAGGTGAACTGCCCGGGACGCAGGATCGTGGATTCCGGCAGCAGCCGGCGGAGATCGAGCTCGGCGGCTTCCTGCCACGCTCCGATCGGAAAGCCCGGCCTGGTCTGCACGGTGAGGGCCGACAGATAGACCACCCGGCGCACGCCGGCATCGGCCAGCGCCCGGAGCGCGCCGGAGTCCTTTCCGGCGGTCATCACGAACGCGGCGTCGGCATCCTGTGCTGCGGCTGCGATCGTGTCCGGCCGATCGGCATCGCCGAAGACGACCTCGACACCATCCGGAAGCCCGGCATCCGCGGGCCGGCGACTGACGGCGCGCACCGCCACATCGGCATCGGCCAGCTGCTTCACCAGCGCGCCACCCACATTGCCGGTCGCACCTGAGACCAGAATTCGCATGATCAACTCCTATTTATCGAGTAAGCACTCAATAAAAGATAGGATGCGGTCGTCCCGAGGGCAAGGCCTAAGACCGACGATCTGGGAGGGGCCGATGACGAGTGAGCAGCGGCGTGGCCGGGGCAGGCCGCGTACGGGCGTCCGGGAATCGGTCGTCGGCGCTGCGGCCGCGTTGCTGGCCGAGGTCGGCGTCGCAGGATTCACCACCAAAGCCGTCGCGGAACGCGCCGGGGTCGCGGAGTCCAGTATCTTCTACCACTTCGGCGATCGTGGTGGCCTGCTCCGGGAGATCATCTTCGCCGAGGTGGGGCAGTACCAGGTCATGGTCGAGGAGTTGATCAGCCAGGACGTCGGGCCCGAGCCGGGGATCAGGCGACTGCTGGAATTCCTCGAGGCCTACTACCAACGAATCCTGCCTGGCCTGATCGCCTCCCAGGCCGATCAGCACCTGTTCGCGGCCTTCGGTGAGCATCGCGGACAGCAGGGACCGCACCTGGCCGTCGTGCCCGTACGGGATTACCTGGCCGCCCAGCAGTCCGCCGGCCGGATCCGGGATGCCGATCTTGGAACGGTCGCACTCCTGATCGTCGGTGCGGCATTCCAGCGGGCTCTGGCCACACGATTCGGCGGGGAGCGTTCGCTGCCGTCCCCGGCCGAGATCGCGAGCCAGGTGCTTACGCTTCTGGTTGCAGGATGACGATCGTCCGCCCGGGAATGGTCAACAGGCTGTCGCCCGGCACCGGCTCATCGGGCAGCTCACCCTCCGTACCGGTGTGGGCCAGGACCTTGTAGCTGCTGCCCCAAGCACCGCCGGGAAGTTGCACCTCGACCGGATCCGCTCCGGCGTGGAACCAGATCAGCAGAGCATCATCGGCAGCGTTGTCGTCGGCACCCTCGGCACCCTCGGCATCGTCGGATGCGTTGTCGGCGATGTACATCCCGAGCGTCCGCCGGCTCTGGTCCTGCCACTCGTTGACGGTCATCTCGCCTTGCAGATCGTGCGGATAGCCCGCGAACCAGGCGAGATTCTTGCGCCCGGTCGGCTCGCCGTCCTTGCCGATCACCTCGTCGCCATGCCGGAACTTGTCCGAGCGCAGCACCGGATGATCGCGCCGCAGCCGCAAGACGGTCCGGGTCAGGTCGCGCAGGTCGCTCCACGTCTCGGCATCACCCCAGTTCACCCAGGAGATCGGCCCGTCCTGGCAGTAGGCGTTGTTGTTGCCGTCCTGCGTCCGGCCGATCTCGTCGGCTGCAGTGATCATCGGCACTCCCGCGGCCAGCACCGTGGTGATCAACAGGTTCTTGGCCTGCCGGTGACGTAACGCGTTGACACCCGGGTCGCTGGTCTCACCCTCGAATCCGCAGTTCCAGGACCGATTGTCGTCCGAACCGTCCCGGTTGCCCTCGCCGTTGGCCTGGTTGTGTTTCAGGTCGTAGGTGACCAGGTCGCGGAGGGTGAAGCCGTCGTGGGCGGTGACGAAGTTGACGCTGGCTGCGGCGGTCCGGCCGTCATGATCGAAAAGGTCAGGTGATCCGACCAGCCGGGCGGCGAGCTCCTGGACGTCGGAATTGCCGCGCCAGTAGTCGCGGACGAGGCCGCGGAACCGGTCGTTCCACTCACTCCAGCGGGGGCCGAAGCGGCCGACTTGATAGCCGTACGGACCGACGTCCCAGGGCTCGGCGATCATCTTGATATCAGCCAGGACCGGGTCCTGGGCGATCGCGGTCTTGAGCGGATGATCCTGGGTGACGTTGTGATGGCCGTCCCGCAACAGCGTGGTGGCCAGGTCGAAGCGGAAGCCGTCCACGCCCATCTCGGTCACCCAGTAGCGCAATGAGTCCATGATCATCCGGACCACGCCCGGATTGCTGGTGTCGACGGAGTTGCCGGTACCGGTGACGTCGTAGTCGTTGCGTTGGTCCTGGGTCAGCCGGTAGTAGCCCGCGTGATCGATGCCCCGGAAGCACAGGGTCGGTCCCTCGTGCCCGCCCTCGCCGGTGTGGTTGAAGACCACGTCGAGGATCACCTCGATGCCGGCCTGATGGAAGGCCGTCACCATCTCCTTGAATTCACGGACCTGCTGACCCATTGTCCCGACCGAGCAGTAGAAGGCGTGCGGGGCGAAGAAGCCGAGGGTGTTGTAGCCCCAGAAATTGGTCAGCCCGCGGCCGATCAGGAACGGCTCCGACACGAAGTGGTGCACAGGGAGCAACTCGATCGCGGTGATGCCGAGATCCTGCAGATCCTCGATCACGGCCGGGTAGGCCAGGCCGGCGAACGTGCCGCGCAGGTGCTCGGGGACCTGCGGGTGCAGTTGGGTGTAGCCCTTGACGTGGGTCTCGTAGATCACCGATTCCGCCAGCGGACGCCGCCGGGCGATCGGCTCCGGCGCCGGGGTGTCCTCGACCACGACGCTCAGCGGCACGGCCTGGAAGGAGTCGGTCGGGTCCGGGGTGAAATCGGACTCGGTGGTGTGGTCGGAGATCGGGCCGGCATAGTCGACGCCGCCGGTGATCGCACGCGCGTACGGGTCGAGCAGCAGCTTGGCCGGGTTGAAACGGCGGCCGTCCTCGGGCGCCCACTCACCATGCACCCGGAAGCCGTAGCGCTGCTCGGCGACGACACCCGGGACGTGCACCCGCCAGACGCCGTCCGCGCCGAGTTCCATGTCGTGGTTGTGCTGCGTACGGTCCTCGTCGACCAGCGCCAACTCAACTCGGGTGGCACGTGGTGCCCACAGCCCGAAGGTCGCGCCGTCGGCGTCCAGTTGTGCTCCGAGGACGGCTTCTTCGGTCGGTGTCGGCAGGTCGATCTGGGTCATAGGAGATCCGTTCTGTTGCGAAAGCCGGTTCAGGATAGCCGCCGGCACAACCGCGCGCCGGGGATCCGACCCAGAAGTACCCCAGGATTCGGCAACCGCTCGCAGCCGACGCCCGGACGACTCTGCCGTCGATACAGTGCATCCATGTGTGATCTCGTACGGCTCGAGGTGTCCGACGGCGTCGCTACGTTGCGGATCGACCGCCCGCGGCAGTTGAACGCGCTGAATGTCGAGATCCGGGCCCGGATCGCTGCCGCGGCGGGCGAGGCGGACCGTGCCGACGACGTCGCGGCGGTGGTGCTGACCGGCGGCGAGAAGGTGTTCGCTGCGGGTGCTGACGTCAAGGAGATGGCGGCAATGAGCTATGCCGACATGAACGCCCAGTCGGCTCGCATCGTCGAATGCTTCAGCGCCGTCGCCAAGATCAGCAAGCCGGTCGTGGCCGCGATCAACGGCTACGCGCTCGGCGGCGGTTGCGAGTTGGCCCTGTGCGCCGACGTCCGGTTCGCGGCCGAGGACGCGACCTTCGGCCAGCCGGAGATCAAACTCGGTGTCATCCCCGGCGGTGGCGGCACCCAGCGGCTGGCCAGGCTGATCGGCCCGTCCAGGGCCAAGGAGATCATCTTCAGCGGCCGGTTCGTCCGCGCCGACGAGGCACTGCGGATCGGATTGGTTGACCGGGTGCTGCCGGCCGAGGAGGTCTATCCGGCGGCGGTCGAGTGGGCCCGGCAGTTCGTCGGGGGACCGCGGCTCGCGCTGGCGGCGGCCAAACAGGCCGTCGATCTCGGGGCCGGTGTGGACCTGGCCACCGGCCTGGAGATCGAGCGCCAGCTCTTCGCCGGCCTGTTCGCCACCGAGGACCGGGCGACAGGCATGACCTCGTTCGTGGAGGACGGACCGGGGAAGGCCCGGTTCGCCGGGCGCTGACAACAGCAGGGAGATCCGGTGATTCGCAGACTGATCGTCATCGTCGGAGCGGTGTTCGCACCCGTCGGCATCATCTTGCTGGTCGTCTGCGCCGTCACCACGACCAGTTCGGTGCACTTCCGCGCCACCGCGACCAGCACGACCGGCACGGTGGTCGACGTCGCGAGCCAGCTGAGCTGCAGTAACTCCGGCGGCGGCTGCACCACCGATTACTACCCGGTGGTCCGCTTCACTGCGACTGACGGCCGGCAGATCACCTTCCGGTCGCACACCGGGACCAACTCCCGGCCGGCGATCGGCAAGCAGGTGACAGTGCTCTACCAGGCCGGCCATCCCGAGGATGCCCGGCTCAGCGGCTTTGTCTCGCAGTGGCTGGCGCCGTTGATCACCGGAGTGCTCGGCATCGTCTTCACCGGCGTCGGGCTGCTGCTGATCACGGTGTACGTCCGCCGGCGTCGGATCGACTCCTGGTTGGAGGCCAACGGGACCCGGGTCGAGGCCGAGGTGATCAGGATCGCTCGCAATCCGCAGGTCGAGATCAACCGGGTCAATCCGTGGCAGGTCTTCGCCGACTGGGTCGACCCGACGACCGGGCAGCACCACACCTTCGCCAGCGAGAACTTCATGCAGGATCCGGCACAGGCCTACCCGGGTCTGAAGACCGTACAGGTGTTGATCGATCCGTCCCGGCCCGACGACCGCTACCGGATGATCCTGCAACCGGCGGGGATCATAGGCTGACCCCGTGCAGCCTGCCGATCTCGACCTGATCAACTCCGTTTCTGCTCCCTCGCTCCATCCCGACGGTTCGGTCTCCGTCGCCGCCGTGACCCGGCCGGACCTGGGTGCCGACAGCTATGTCGGGCAGCTCTGGACCGTCCCGGTCGACGGTGCCGCTCCGCGCCGGCTGACCCGCGGCTATCGCGACACCGCGCCGCAATACTCCCCGGACGGCGGCCTGATCGGCTTCCTGCGCGCCGCACCGGGCAAGCCGCCGCAGGTGTACGTCGTCACCGCGACCGGTGGCGAACCGGTCCAGGTCACCGACCGCAAGCTCGGCGTCTCGCAGTTCGCCTGGTCGCCCGACGGCAGCCGGATCGCCTTCACCAGCAGGGATCCCGAGCAGGGGCGCTACGGAACCATCGACGGTCTGGACGCCGGCGCCGAGCCGCCACGCCGGATCACGACGCTGAAGTACTCCCAGAACGGACTCGGCTACGACATCGATCGCCGCGCGCACGTCTTCGTCGTCGAGGTGCCGGATCCTGCCGCCGAGCCGGTCGTCCAACCCGTCCCGTCGGTCGACGGCAAGCCGGATCCGGTACCCGACGTCCCGCCCGCGACCAAGATCACCAGCGCCGACACCGACCACCAGCTGGTGGACTTCTCCCCGGATGGCTCATCGCTGGCGGTGATCGCCGCGGTGCACCCCGGGCGCGATCTTGATCGGCGGACCGACCTGCTGCTGATCGGCGTGACCGATGCCGGAGCAGGGCCGGAGGAGCCGAGGAATCTGACCGGAGCGTACGGACCGTACGCGATCGGCTCGGCCGCCTTCGCACCGGACGGGAAGATCTTCTTCGTCGCCGGTGATCTTGGTCCCGAGGGCCTGGACTTCATCGGCCGCAGCCATGCGCTGTATGCGATCGACCATCCGACCGACCATGCGACCGACCCCGACGCGGCACCCGTCCGGGTGACGGACCCCGCGACGTACGACCTGGGTGGCGAGATCGTGCCGCGCACGGACGGCTCGGTCCTGGTAGTCGAGAGCCGCAAGGGCACCCAGCAACTGCTGAGCGTCGCGCCGACCGGTGAGGTCGAGGCGCTGACCGACGGTTCGGTCGACATCAGCGGATTCGACGCGACCGACACGACGATGGTCGTCAGCTACAGCCACCCGACCAGCTTCGGTGATATTGGTGTGGTGGCCGACGATGGCATCACGGATCTGACCGATTTCTCGGCAGCAATCCGGGAGCGGGGACTGGTGACGCCGACCGAGCTGACGATCACCGGCCGCGACGGCTACCCGGTGCACGGTTGGCTGGCAGTGCCGGACGGCGAAGGCCCATTCCCGGTGCTGTTGATGATCCACGGCGGCCCGTTCGCCGCCTACGGGGTCGGCGCCTTCGACGAGACCCAGATCCTGGCCGGAGCCGGCTACGCCGTCGCCTACTGCAATCCGCGGGGGTCGCGCAGTTACGGCGAAGACCACGGCCGGGCCATCCGGCGGTCGATGGGCACCGTCGACCTGGCCGACGTACTGGACTTCCTGGACGAGGCGATCGCTTCCGACGAACGATTGGACGGCGACCGGACGGGCATCCTGGGCGGTTCGTACGGCGGCTATCTGACCGCCTGGACGATCGCCCACGATCATCGGTGGAGCGGCGCGATCGTCGAGCGCGGCTTCCTGGATCCCGAGCTCTTCGCCGGCACCAGTGACATCGGCTCGTTCTTCGGTCAGGAGTACGTCGGCACCGATCCCGAGCAGATCGCCGCCCAGAGCCCGCAGGCCCACGTCGCCGACGTCACGACTCCGACGCTGGTCCTGCACTCCGAACAGGATCTGCGCTGTCCGCTCAGCCAGGCCGAGCGCTACTACGCGAGCCTGAAGTGGCAGGGCGTCGAGACCGAACTGGTCGTCTTCCCGGGCGAGAACCACGAGCTCAGTCGCGCGGGCCGGCCCCGGCATCGCCGGCAGCGCTTCGAGATCGTCCTGGACTGGTGGAGTCGCACCCTGCCGGGGTGATCGGCCGCTACCCGGCGGCACTCCGAGATTTCCGGGGCATCGGCTAGAGTTCTGCGCGAAAGTTGCCGTACACGGATCGAAAGTTTCGATCCGTCTCGCCGTGGAGATGACGATGCACAGCTGGAACGACCCCGGACGGAGTATCGCCGAGCGGGTGGACGCGTTGCTCGCCGAACTGACCACCGAGGAGAAGATCGGCCAGCTGGGCAGTTTCTGGCCGCGGGACGAGCCGTCGGATCCCGTCGCCGCCCATGCCGTGATCTCCGAAACCCCGGCCGACCCCGTCGACACCGCCGACGAGGTCGCTCCGATGCAGTCGGTCTTCGATGCCTCCCGGCGCGGCTTCGAGCACACCGCGCGCCATGGCCTCGGCCAGCTCACGCGCGTCTTCGGCACCGCGCCGATCGATCCCGTGGACGGCATGGCCAAGCTCGCCGACCTGCAGCAAAGGGTGATCAAGCAGTCCCGGTTGGGCATCCCCGCCGTCGCCCACGAGGAGTCGCTGACCGGGTTCACCAGCTACGGAGCCACGGTCTATCCGACCGCGATGGCCTGGGGTGCGACCTTCGACCCGCAGCTGATCGAGCAGATGGCCGCGGCCATCGGCTCCGATCTCGCCGCTGTAGGTGTCCATCAGTCGCTTGCCCCGCTGCTGGACGTCGTCCGCGACTATCGCTGGGGCCGGGTCGAGGAGACGATCGGCGAGGATCCCTATCTGGTCGGCACCCTGGGCACCGCCTATGTGCGGGGAATCCAGTCCGCCGGGGTGATCGCGACTCTGAAACATTTCTGTGGCTACTCGGCCTCCCGTGCCGGCCGCAATCACGCTCCGGTGCCGATGGGGCGCCGGGAGTTCGAGGACCTGCTACTGCCGAGTTTCGAGATGGCGGTCCGGCTCGGCGGTGTCCGGTCGGTGATGAATTCCTATTCCGACGTGGACGGGATCCCGGTCGCGGCCGACCGCGACCTGCTGACCGGGACGTTGCGGGAGCGCTGGGGCTTCGACGGCACGGTCGTCTCGGACTACTGGTCGATCCCGTTCCTGCAGACCATGCATCGGGTCGCGACGGATCTGCGCGGGGCCGGGGCACTGGCGCTCTCGGCAGGCATGGACGTCGAGCTGCCCGAGACGAGCGCCTTCTACCAGCTCGGTGAGGCCCTCGAGGCCGGATTGATCACTGCCGACGAGCTGGACACCGCAGTCCGCCGGGTGCTCACCCACAAGGCCGAGCTGGGCTTGCTGGACCACGGCTGGACGCCGGCCGAGCCGGAGACGGTCGATCTGGACAGCCCGCGCAACCGGGATCTCGCCCGCCGCGTCGCGGAGCGCTCGGTGACTCTGCTCGCCAACTCGGGCGTGCTGCCGTACGAGCAGTCCGCGGGCAGGAAGATCGCGGTCATCGGTCCGTGTGCCGCCGACATCCGCACCTTCTTCGGCTGCTACTCCTTCCCCAACCACGTGTTGTCCCGGGCAGGCTCGGACGAGATCGGGCTGCCGGGCGACGATCTGGCCACCGCCCTGCGACGGGAGTTCGCCGATGCCGAGGTCACGGTCGCTGCCGGCGTCCCGGTCCTCGAGCCGGACGATTCCGGCCTGGCCGCTGCGGTCGAACTGGCCGCAGCCAGTGATCTCGTCGTGCTGGCCATCGGCGACCGGGCCGGGATGTTCGGCAAGGGCACGTCCGGGGAGGGCTGCGACTCGGTCGATCTGCGGTTGCCCGGGCTGCAGCACCAGCTCGCGGCGGCGGTCCTGGACACCGGCACACCGGTGGTGCTGATGATCATCTCCGGCCGGCCGTATGCCCTGGGTGGCCTGGCCGAACGCAGTGCCGCCGTGATCCAGTCGTTCATGCCCGGTATCGAGGGCGGCGCCGCTCTGGCAGGCGTCCTCTCAGGCAGAATCAATCCGGCGGGCAGGCTGCCGATCGGGATCCCCGGTCACCCGGGCGGCCAGCCCGGCACCTACATCGCGCCGCCGCTCGGCTGGTACAGCGACGGCGTTTCCAACCTCGACCCGCGGCCGCTGTATCCCTTCGGCCACGGCATCTCCTACACCACTTTCGAACTGGATGATCTTGGTCTGAGCAGTGCCGAGATCGACAACCTCGGCACTGTGGACGTGTCGGCGACCGTGACGAACACAGGGGACCGGTCCGGATCCGAGGTGGTGCAGCTCTATGCCGGCGATCCGGTGGCCCGGGTCACCCGCCCGCTGAAGCAGCTGATCGGCTTCGCCCGGGTTGATCTTGAGCCGGGAGAGCGCCGGCGGGTGACCTTCAGCGTGCACTGCGACCGCTTCAGCTTCACCGGACCGGACTACCGCCGGATCGTCGAGCCCGGCGAGATCGAGCTGTCGGTCGGACGCTCCTGCGAGGACCGCCCGCTGCAGGCGTCGGTGACGATCACCGGTGGCGTACGGATCGTCGGCGAGGGCCGGGTGCTGGATACCCCGGTACGGGTGACAACTGCCTGACTCCGCCGGGACGACCTGCCAGACTGGCTCCGGGCGCCCGCGTGCCTGAGCTTGGTTACTGGTGAGTAATATAGGCTCGAGTCAACGGAGAAGAAGCGAGGGACATGAAGATCGTCACGCTGGTCAAGTACGTACCCGACGCAACCGGTGATCGAGGTTTCGCCGATGACGGCACGGTCGACCGCGAGGCGACCGACGGCCTGCTCTCGGAGCTGGACGAGTACGCGGTCGAACAGGCTCTGCAGCTCGCCGACTCCCAGGATTCGGGAGGCGACGTCGAGGTGGTCGCGTTGACCCTCGGACCGGACGACGCCGCGGACGCGATCAAGCGGGCACTGCAGATGGGCGCCACGTCCGGCGTGCACATCAACGACGAGTCGGTGCACGGCTCCGACGCCCTGGCGACCAGCGCGATCCTGGCCGCCGCGATCCGCAAACTCGAACCGGACCTGGTGGTCGCCGGCATGGCCTCCACCGACGGCACCATGGGCGTGGTCCCGGCGATGCTCAGCGAACGCCTCGGCTGGCCGGCCGCCACTCTGGGCGCGACGCTGTCCCTGGCCGGGACCACGGCGACCATTCGCCGCGACGGCGACACCGCGAGCCAGACGATCGAGGTGGCCTTGCCGGCGATCGTCAGCGTCACCGACCAGTCCGGCGAGCCGCGCTACCCGTCCATGAAGGGCATCCTGGCGGCCAAGAAGAAGCCGGTCGACGACTGGGAGATCGATGATCTCGATCTCGACGCCGAAGTCAACGGACAGGTCGGCCTGGCCAACGCTTGGTCGACCGTCAAGGACACCACGCCGCGGCCGCCCAAGGAGGCCGGCCGGCAGGTGACCGACGAGGACGGGTCGGGCGCCGCAGCGCTGACCGAGTTCCTGGTTTCCGGTAAGTACATCTGACCGGTCGCCGGCAAGTACATCTGAGAGGAATGACGAATATGGCACAGGTGCTGGTTGTGGTCGAGTCCGTCGAGGGCGCAGTCACCAAGCCGTCGCTGGAACTTCTCACGCTGGCCCGGCGGCTCGGTGACCCGGTGGCCGTTGTGCTGGGTGCGGGTGATGTGGCGCCGACGCTCGGGCAGTACGGTGCCGGCTCCGTGCTGACCGCCGATGACCCGGCCTTCGGCGAATTCCTGGTTGCGCCCAAGGCGGACGCCGTCGCGGCCGCGGTCGAAAAGGTGCAGCCCGCCGCGGTCCTGCTCACCTCGTCCCCGGAAGGCAAGGAGATCGCTGCCCGGCTGGCCGTGCGTCTCGGCTCCGGCCTGATCACCGACGCCGTGGACGTACAACCCGGCGATGGCGGGCCGGGCGATGGTCCGCTGGTCACCCAGTCGGTTTTCGCCGGCAACTGGACCGTACGCTCCCAGGTCACCCACGGCACTCCGGTGATCACGGTCAAAGCCAACGCGACCAGCCCGGAAGCGGCGCCGGTCGAGCCGACCACCGAGCCGCTGGGCTTCACCGTCTCCGAGGCTTCGAAAGGCGCCCGGATCGTCAAGACCGAGCCGAAGGCGGTCAGCGGCCGTCCGGAGCTCACCGAGGCCGGCATCGTCGTCTCCGGGGGCCGGGGCACCGGAGGCAACTTCGGGCCGGTCGAGGAGCTGGCCGACGCGCTCGGTGCAGCCGTCGGCGCCTCCCGCGCCGCCGTCGACTCCGGCTGGTACCCGCACGCCTACCAGGTCGGCCAGACCGGCAAGACGGTCTCGCCGCAGCTCTACATCGCGGCCGGCATCTCCGGAGCGATCCAGCACCGAGCCGGCATGCAGACCTCGAAGGCGATCGTCGCGGTCAACAAAGATCCTGAGGCGCCGATCTTCGCGCTGGCCGATCTCGGCGTCGTCGGCGATCTGCACGCCGTGCTGCCTGCGGTGACCGAGGCCGTCAGGCAGCACAAGCAGTGACCATCACCATGATCACCAGCATGATCACCAGCATGATCAGCGGGGTCTGATCACGTCGCGCAGCTATCTCGATCATGCCGCCACGACCCCGCTGCGCGCCGAGGCGATCGCTGCGATCACAGCAGAGCTGACCCGGGTCGGCAATCCCTCGTCGCTGCACACGTCGGGGCGCGAGGCCCGCCGGGTGGTGGAGGAGTCGAGGGAATCTGTGGCGTCCTGCCTGGGCGCCGATCCGGCAGAGGTGATCTTCACTTCTGGTGCCACCGAGGCCGACAACCTGGCGATCAAGGGCGCCTTCCGGGCCCACCCGGACGCCCCGGTGTTGATCACCTCGACCGTCGAACACCATGCAGTGCTGGAGTCGGTCGAGTCGGTGGCGAGTGACGGAGCGACGGTCGTCCTGATCGCGGTCGATCACGACGGCCGGGTCGACCTTGATCAACTGCGGGCGGCACTGGCCGGGCATGCCGAGCAGATCGCGCTGGTATCGATCATGTACGCCAACAACGAGACCGGCGTGCTCGCTCCGGTCGCCGAGATCACTGCCGCCGCCCGGACCGCCGGGGTGCCGGTGCATTCCGACGCCGTCCAGGCAGTCGGGCACACCGTGATCGACTTCGCCGGCTCCGGGCTCGATGCACTGTCGCTGTCGGCGCACAAGTTCGGGGGACCGGTAGGGGCCGGGGCGTTGCTGGCACGCCGCGACTTCCGGCTCTCCCCGGTCCAGCACGGCGGCGGTCAGGAACGTGACGTCAGGTCGGGCACCCTGGACGTCGCCGGCATCGCGGGAATGGCGGCTGCCCTGCGAGCGGCCGTCGATGAGCTCACGCGCGAGTCGGACCGGATCCGTACGCTGCGCAACCGGCTGATCGATACCGTTCTGACGACCATCGACGGCACCGAGCTGAACGGGATCCGCGATCCGGCAGGATCGCTGCCCGGCATTGCGAACCTGTCCTTCGGCGGCTGCTCGGCCGACAACCTGCTGATGCTGCTGGACCAGCACGGCATCGACAGTTCCACCGGGTCGGCGTGCACCGCCGGCGTCTCCGAGCCCAGCCACGTGCTGGAAGCGATGGGCCGGACCAGGATCCAGGCCCGGTCGTCGCTGCGGTTCTCCCTCGGCCACACCAGCACCGACGTCGACGTCGACCGGCTGCTGGCGGTGCTTCCGGGGGCGGTCGAATTGGCCCGGCGTGCCGGCTGAGGAGACAATGGTCGAGGTTCGACGAGAAAGGACGCGATCGTGAAGGTGCTGGCTGCAATGTCCGGCGGTGTGGATTCGGCGGTTGCCGCTGCCCGCGCGGTCGAGGCCGGGCACGACGTGACTGGTGTCCATCTCGCGCTGTCGAAGAATCCGCTGTCCTTCCGCTCCGGCGCTCGTGGCTGCTGCTCCAAGGAGGACGCCCACGACGCGCGCCGGGCCGCCGATGTGCTCGGCATTCCCTTTTACGTCTGGGATCTCTCGGACCAGTTCGCCGAGGACGTGGTCGACGATTTCGTCGCCGAGTACGCCGCCGGCCGGACGCCCAACCCGTGTGTGCGATGCAACGAGAAGATCAAGTTCGCCGCCGTTCTGGACCGCGGGATCGCGCTCGGTTTCGACGCGGTCTGCACCGGGCACTATGCGCGGCTGGTCCGTGATGATCATGGTGTCGCGCTGCATCGAGCGGTGGACGACAGCAAGGACCAGTCCTACGTCCTGGGCGTGTTGAGCCAGGCCCAGCTGCAGCGGTCCTACTTCCCGCTGGGCGGTTCGCTGAAGAGCGAGGTCCGGGCCGAGGCCGAGCGTCGCGGCCTGTCGGTCGCCGACAAGCCGGACAGCCACGACATCTGCTTCATCGCCGACGGCGACACCGCGGGCTTCCTGGACAAGCAGCTCGGCAGCCGTCCGGGCGCGATCGTCGATCAGGACGGCCACCAGCTGGGCGAGCACGACGGCAGCCATCACTTCACCATCGGCCAGCGCAAGGGTCTGCGGATCGGCACTCCCGCCGACGACGGCAAGCCGCGCTACGTGCTGGACATCTCCCCGGTCGACAACACCGTCACCGTCGGCTCCCGGGAGGATCTCGACGTACGGGAACTGGACGCGATCCGGCCGACCTGGACCGAGGGCGTACGCGATGGGTCCTGGGTCGCGCAGGTGCAGGTCCGGGCCCACGGCTCGATGGTGCCGGCGACCGTGACGGCGGGTGCCGACCGGGTCGGCGTCGTGCTGGACGAGCCGCTGACCGGGGTAGCACCGGGCCAGGCGGTCGTCTATTACGACGGTACGCGAGTGCTGGGCAGCGCCACGATCTCGGCCGCACGGGCCTGAGCCGGCCGTCGGATCCTGATGGCAGACGAGTTCGCGCCGATCCGCAGTACCGGCATCGGCTCCTGGCCCGGCACCGACCTGATCGAGGCGCTCAAGATCAGCTTCGACGAGGCGCCGGAGCTGCCCTTCCTGCCGGAGCTGCCGGCGCGCGGCGTCGGCTCGCAGATCATCGGCCGGGGGATAGCAGTGCTGTCCGGCCTGGGCGCCGACCTGCAACCGGCCGGCTGGCGACTGACCGATGCGCCCGGCCGCGATCAACTCCGGGCCAGGGCCACGCTGCGCGATGATCGTGATCAACTCGAGGAGGTTGCCCAGGACTACCGAGGTCCGTTCAAGATCGCCATTGCCGGGCCGTGGACGATGGCGGCCTCGGTCGAGCGGCCCCGCGGCGACCGACTGCTCGCTGATCACGGCGCGCGGCGGGAGCTGACCCAGTCGCTGGCCGAGGGAATCGCCGAACTGGTCGATGATCTGCAGCGGCGACTGCCGGCCCTGGACCTGGTCGTACAGCTGGACGAGCCCGCCCTGCCGGCGGTCCTGGCCGGCGACATCGCCACCGCGAGCGGCTTCTCCAAGCACCGCAAGGTCGATGTTCCGGAGGTCAGCGACTCGCTGCAGTCTGTGGCGGAGGCGGTCTCGGCCGCCCTGCGGCCGGCGGAGCAGTCGACTCTCCCGCGGGTGTGGCTGCACAGTTGTGCCCGCGGCGTACCGGTGCAGCTGGTCCACAAGGCCGGCTTCGGCGGAGTCCTGGTAGACCTTGATCAACTCGGCACCGCCGACTGGGATGCGATCGGCCAGGCGATGACCGACGGCCTGTGGCTGGGTGCGGGTGCGCTGTCCACCAGCCCGGCGACAGGACCGGCTGCCGGCCGGCAGTGGTCAGCGGATCGGGTCGGCGAGCGGGTGCTGCGCGCGGTCCGGACCCTCGGACTGGAACCGGACGTCGCCGGTCGGATGATCATCACCCCGGCCTGCGGGCTGGCCCGCTTCGACCGGGCATCGGCGGTGGGCGCCCTACGCGCCGTCCGCAAGGCGGCCGACATCGTCACCGACCAGCTGGCCGACTGACGGTCAGCGGTAGGCGTCGGCCTGGAGGGTGAAGAGTTCGGCGTACCTGCCACCGGCCGCCATCAGCTCGACGTGGCTGCCGAGCTCGCTGATCCGGCCGCCGGCGACGACCACGATCAGATCAGCCATCCGGACCGTCGAGAACCGGTGCGACACCAGCACGGTGACCGCACCGGTCTCGGCCGCCAACCTGCGGGCGCTGGCGCCGTACTCCTCGTAGATCGCCTGTTCGGCCTCCGGATCCAGCGCCGCGGTCGGTTCGTCCAGCAACATCAGCAGCGGCCTGGTCCGCATGAACGCGCGGGCCAGCGCCAGCCGCTGCCACTGGCCGCCCGACAATCCGACACCGCCGGTGAACTGACGGCCGAGTTGGGTGTCCAGGCCGTCGATCAGGCCGGTGATCACCGGACCGGCCTGGCCGGCGCCGACGGCGGTGCTGATCAGCTGCCGGTCCTCGCGCAGGTCAAGATCACCGACGCCGACCGAGTCGGCCGCCAGGAATTCCAGCCGGGCGAAGTCCTGGAAGCCGGCCGAGATCCGCTTGCGCCATGCCAGCGGGTCGATCGTCGACAACGGCACGCCGTCGATCAGCACCTGGCCTTCGGTCGGGTCGTACAACCGGGCCAGCAGCTTGACCAGGGTCGACTTGCCTGCGCCGTTCTCACCGACGAAGGCGATCGTGGTGCCGGCCGGCAGGAACAGGTCGACGCCGTCGAGAGCCTTCACCTCGGTGTCCATCGCCGACGGGTAGCCGAAGGACACACCCGAGAAGCGGATGCCGTCGGTGAGCGCGTCGGGCGGCTCGGCCTGGCTCGCCTGCCAGTCGTGCGAGGCCTCGTAGTCGCGCAGCCACTGGTACCGGCCGAAGGAGTCCAGCGCGCCGATCACCATCCGTACGTTGTTGGTCATCGCCTGTGCGGTGGTGTTGATCTGCGGGCCGACCAGCAGCAGCAGCGTCACATCGCCGATCGTGGCCGCGCCCGCCCGGGCCCGGGCCAGCAGCCAGATCAGGCCGATCGCGTAACCGACGCCGTAGATCACCCAGCCGCCGGACACCAGCCTGGCGAAGCGGCTGGTGATCCGGCTGTAGCGGTTGTGGCGCAGGCTGATGATGTCGGCCGCGACGGTCACCAGGGTCCGGCCCAGGCCGAAGCTTCGCACCTCGACGCCGGTCGGCGGCTCGGTCAGGGCATCGGTGATCTTGGTGCCGAGCCGGCGCAGATGCTCCTGCTCGCGGATCAGCTTGCGCTGCTGCTGCCAGCCGCGGGCCTGAACGCCGGCCACGGCCAGGGCGAGCACCAACAGCAGCAACAGCACCGGTGAAACCGACCAGAGCATCGCCACCACGGTGATCGTCCCGGTGACGCCGCCGACGACCGACAGCATCCGGTAGACGCCGGCGAGCTGGTTGCGGTCCTGTTCGATCAATGCGATCCGGTCGGCCAGCCGGCGGTCCTCGTGGTGGCCGATCGACGGGATGCCGGCGGTCAGCCGCAGCAGGTCGTCATGGACATACCAGTAGACCTTCTCGTCCAGGGTGTCGCCCATCGGGCCGGCGAAACTCCCGGAGACTGCGGTGACCAGCAGGCAGACGCCGAGCAGCACCACTCCCGACATCACCGAGGTGTGCTGGCTGATGCCGTCGACGACCAGCTTGATCGCATAGACCTGCAGCGGACTCAGCACCGAGGACAGCACCACGCTGATGCACATCAGCAGCGACAGACCCGGTGAGGCCTTGAATGCGGTGGTCATCCACAACTTGATCGTGCTGACCGCTGCCGCCAGCTGTTCGATCATTCGCCCGCCTCCGTCGCTGCCCGTACCTCGGCCTCCGCCTCGGCGTACCGGCTGGCCTGCATCGTGAACATCGCGCGATAGCGGCCGTCGGGCACCGCCATCAGCTCGTCGTGGCTGCCGCGCTCGGTGATCCGGCCGCCGTCCAGCACGTAGATCAACGGCACCGGCCGGACCACGGAGAACCGGTGCGAGATGATCAAGGAGGTGACCGACCGGGCCAGGTCGAGGTAGCCGCCGACCAGCCGTGCCTCGGACTCGACGTCCAGGGCCGCGGCCGGCTCGTCCAGCACCAGCACCTGGGCGCCGGCGGCGACCGCACGAAGCGCACGAGCCAGCCCGATCCGCTGCCACTCGCCGCCCGACAGGTCGGTCCCGTCCGGCATCGTCTTGTCCAGCGAGGTGGACCAGCCCTTCGGCAGCCGGTGGATCAGGTCGGTGATTCCGGCGCGCTCGGCCACCGCGTCCAGAGTGGTGGTGTCCGGCAGCGGGTCGGGATCCAGCCGGCCGGCCCAGACCCGGCCGGATCCGAGCTCGACGTTGTCGCCCGCCGGCAGCGGCAGCCGGAGGAATTCCTGGGTGATCGGCGCGACCCGACGCTGCCAGTCGCGCCGCTCGTCGACCTCCAGCGAGGCAAGATCGACTCCGTCGACCAGCACCTGACCGCGGGTCGGCAGATAGCCGGCGGCGAGCAGTTTGACCAGCGTCGACTTGCCTGCGCCGTTGACTCCGACCAGGGCCACCGGCTCCCCGGCCGGCAATTCGAGGTTCAGTCCGTCCAGGATCAGCCGGTCGCTGCCGGGATAGTGGAAGCTCACCTCGTCGAAGACGATCGCCGGCGGAGCGGGCCGTGCCGTGGCTCCGACGGTGGCGGCGCCGCTGTCAGTGGCACGGTCCTTGATCACGACCGGTGCCCCGTCGCCGGAGGTGATCGGCGCTGCCGTACGGCCGGCGTCGGCGAGGTACTGACGTGCCGGTGCGAGTTGCTCCAGCCAGCCGTAGGTCGTCCCGGCCCGCTGCAGCTGGCCGATCATCCACAGATCGGTCTCGGCCATCGCCATGATCAACGGGATCGCGGTGGCGATGGTCGTCAGGTCGATTCGGCCGCTGACCGCCAGCCAGGCGGCGTACGCGATGGTGCCCAGGGTGGTGATCACCCGGATGACACCGAGCACCACACTGGTGCCGGCGTCCTTCCACCGCCGTGCCCAGTAGGGCCGGTAGCCCTCCATCGCGAAGTCGATCATGCGGGCCCGCAGGTAGTCCGCGAGCCCGAAGATCCGGATCTCCTTGGCTGCCTTGCCCATGCCCTGCTCGAATGCGTACGCCGCGTGCTTGAGTCCTTCGGCCTGGCCGGACCAGACGTCCATCTGGGTGGTGATCACCCGCCGCAGGTACTCGGCGTTGATGGCGATCACGATCACGATCGGGATCGGCGCCCACCAGGTCAGCACGATCCCGAGAGTGATCGCCGTGCCGATCAGGGCCGGGAACTGGCGGGTGGCGACTGCGGTGAGGATCTGATAGCCCATCGAGATCTCCCACTCCCGGGATCTGATCTTCTGCACCAGATCGGCGGTGCGCGGATCCTCCAGTGAGGTGAGATCGGGGTCGTGGGACAGCGCCCAGCCGATCCGCAGCAGGATCTCGCGGCGGATCGGACCGTCGGCCAGCTCGATCCCGGTCTGGCCCAGAACGCCGGTCACATTGCTGATCGCCAGAGCGGCCAGCAGCCCGACCAGGATGCCGACGTACGGCCCGGTCCAGCCGTGGTGGATCAGCCCCGGCACACCACCGATGGCCCGCCCGGTCAGCACCGGCAGGATGATTGCGGTCCCCGCACCGACGAGCGCGGCGATCAGTGAGATGACGGTCGCTCTTTTCGCGACTTGCAGCCCCAGCCTCAGAATCCCGAACATGGACCTCCGTCGTCGGTGAGCCGGATCGAATCCACCCCGAACCCGGGCAGCCTAGCCTTGACGCCGGACAGTTTCCGGTGATTTGTTTCGGCCCTCGGCGGCCTCGCCCGGGGGTGTACGCGTCACCGGGGCGATGTCAGGACCGGCGACTAGATTGCCGTTGTGACCGAGACCCCCGAGCTCCCCGACGAGACGGCCACGACGGCCGGCCGCCAGCCGACCGCCGAAGCACGACAGCGGCACGCCGAGCTGAGCGAGATCGTCGATGACGCACGCTGGCGCTACTACATCCTGGACGCGCCGACCGTGTCCGATGCCGAGTTCGACCAGCGGTTGCGCGAGCTGGCCGATCTCGAGGAGGAGTTCCCGTCGCTGCGGACGCCCGATTCCCCGACCCAGAAGGTCGGCCCGCCACCGGGATCGACGTTCGCTCCGGTGGAGCACCTGCAGCGTTTGCTCAGCCTGGACAACGCCTTCAGCTCCGACGAACTGGACCGCTGGGCCCAGCGGGCGATCCGCGAGCTGGGCCAGCAGCAGATCGAGCGGTCCGGTTTCCTCTGCGAGCTCAAGATCGACGGGCTGGCCATCGATCTGACCTACGAGCAGGGCCGCCTGGTCAAGGGCGCGACCCGCGGCGACGGTCGAGTCGGTGAGGACGTCACCGACAACGTCCGGACCATCAGTGCGATCCCGGCCCGGCTCGCGGGAGACCGGATCCCCGACCTGCTCGAGGTCCGTGGCGAGATCTTCCTGTCGGTCGAGGACTTCACCAAGCTGAATGAATCGCTGGTCGCCGACGGCAAGCCGCCGTTCGCCAACCCGCGCAACTCGGCGGCCGGATCATTGCGGCAGAAGGATCCGCGGGTGACCGCAAGCCGCAACCTCGGCTTCATCGCCCACGGACTCGGTGTCGTCGAGGGCTACCGGCAGCTCGACCGGCTGTCCGAGGCGTACGAGGCGATGTCCGGCTGGGGCATCCCGGTCAGCTCGCACACCAAGCTGTGCAAGACCCTGGACGAGGTCTGGGCCTACATCGGCTACTACGGCGAGCACCGGCACTCGGTCGAGCACGAGCTGGACGGCGTGGTGATCAAGCTCGACGAGCGCGGCGTCCAGGACCAGCTCGGCTCCACCTCCCGCGCGCCGCGCTGGGCGATCGCGTACAAATACCCGCCCGAGGAGGTCAACACCAAACTGCTCGACATCCTGGTCAATGTCGGACGCACTGGCCGGGTCACTCCGTACGGGGCGATGGAGCCGGTCGTCGTCGCCGGGTCGACGGTCGGATTCGCGACGTTGCACAACGCCTCCGAGGTCAAGCGCAAGGGTGTGCTGATCGGCGACACCGTCGTGCTGCGCAAGGCCGGTGACGTGATACCCGAGATCGTCGGCCCGGTGGTGGATCTGCGCTCTGGGCACGAACGCGAGTTCGTGATGCCGACCCACTGCCCGTCCTGTGGCACCGAGCTGCGACCCGAGCAGGAGGGCGACGCAGACATCCGCTGTCCCAACAGCCGGTCCTGCCCGGCCCAGCTGCGCGAGCGCCTGTTCCATCTGGCTGGACGCTCGGCACTGGACATCGAGGTGCTGGGGGAGTCGGCGGCGCACGCGCTGTTGGAGTCGGGGCTGATCACCGACGAGGGTGATCTGTTCGACCTGGACGAGGACGCCTTGCTGCCAACGGAATTCTTTCGCACCAAGTCGGGACGGCTGTCGGCCAACGGCGCGAAGTTGATCACCAATCTGCAGGATGCCAAACAGCGTCCGCTGGACCGCTTCCTGGTGGCGCTGTCGATTCGCCACCTCGGTCCGGGGGTCGCACCCGATCTTGCCGCGGCCTTCGGCGACATCGACAGGATCGCCGAGGCGTCGGTCGAGCAGCTGACCGAGGTGGAGGGCGTCGGGCCGACGCTGGCGCAGGCGATCGTGGACTGGTTCGCGGTCGACTGGCACCGCGAGATCGTGGCCAAATGGCAGGCCGCCGGTGCGCAGATGAAGGCCGAGGAACGCGAGTTGGGCCAGCAGACCCTGGCCGGGCTCACCTTCGTCGTCACCGGCACGTTGCCGGGTTACAGCCGGGACAGCGCGGCCGAGGCGATCACCAGCCGCGGCGGCAAGGTGTCGGGCTCAGTGTCGAAGAAGACGTCCTACGTCGTGGTCGGCGAGTCGCCGGGATCGAAATACGACAAGGCGGTCGGCTTGAAGGTGCCGATCCTGGACGCCGACGGATTCGAGGTTCTGCTGAACGCCGGACCGGATCAAGCGGCGGAGGTCGCCCGGGTCGGCGAGTGAGGGAGACGCCGGCACCGGACAACTCGGTGGCCGCTCGGCGACGTCCATGACAGGGTGTTGCGATGCCGTACGAGCCGATGTCCGACCAGGCCCTCAACTGGGTTCTCGAGCAGTGGGCAAGGCCGCGCTTCGGTGACGGAGCGATCATCGAGTCCGTCGAGCGGCTCGTGGGCGGGATCACAGCCGCGATGGATCGGATCGTCGCCCGGTCTGCTGACGGAGGCCGGCATCGGGCAGTGCTGCGTCGCTGGATCGGCCACCGGGTGCACGTCGAGGATCACCTCGACGCGGAGACCGGTGCGCTTCAGGCGCTGGCCGGGCACCGGATCGGCGCTCCGGAGCTGATCTCGGTCGATCGGTCGGGACGGCTGGCCGGTGTGCCGAGCGTGCTCATGACCGAGGTCGGCGGCCGGGTGGAGCTGGCGCCCGCGGACCTGGACTCCTGGGTGCGCAGGCTGGCGCGGGTCCAGGCGTCGATCCACGAGCTGCCGCCCACCCTCGCAGGTGCGCGCGAGGGGTGGTTCGATCCGGGCGTTGATCTCGGCTGGATCACCGACACCGGTCTGCGACGTGCGGCGCTCCAGGCGGCCGACGGCCCGATGGATGGTCAGCGGGTCTTCGTGCACGGCGACTATCAGCACTTCAACGTGTTGTGGACTGACGGCCGGGTCACCGGGGTGGTGGACTGGACGATGGCCGGCGTGGGCCCGCGCGGCATCGACGTCGGACACTGCATGCTGAATCTCGCCGGCTTGTTCTCCGCTGCGACGGCCGAGAACTACCTCCAGTGCTATCAGCGTGCGGCCGGGGTGAGGGTCGACCCGCGGGCAGTTCTGCGCGCGCTGCTGATCTGGAGCCCGGAGTGGCTGGACTTCATTCCTGTTCAGGTTGCCGGTCGTGCTGCGGTCGACCTGGCCGGGATGTCCGGTCGGGTCGCGGAGGCGGTCCGCCGCACTCTGCTCAGCTTCTGATCCTCGGCTGGCTACAGTTGCCGTGTGTCGAGCAACCAGCCCAACCCGTCAGCGCCGTCGCAATCGAACTGGCAGCAATCGGACTGGCATTGGGACAAGTCCGGCCAGCCGGTGCCGGACGGTCAGCCAGGGGCGGCATCCGAACCGCGGCCGAGCCGCTGGGCCCGCTTCAAGCGGTGGGCCTTCTCCAATCTCAACCTGAACGGCCGTACGCCGCCGAGGGTGCAGCCGGCGATTGGCGAGTGGGGCCCGGCGCAGGTGCCGACGACCAAACAGAAGCGGCGGATGCGGATCTATGTCGGCATCGCGCTGCCGCTGGCGATGCTGGCCTGCTTCCTGCTCGGCTGGTACGTCTACTTCCAGATGACCGGCTGTTACGGCTTCGGCTTCGGCTGTCGGACGACGTGATCGCTCACGCCAAGCGGGCGAGATGGCGGAGCCGGGCGACCTCTGAGTCCAGGTAGGTCGGGCCGCCGAGCCGGCCGATCACGATCGCCTGGCCCTCGCCCAGCGGGCTGACCACTCCGACTGAATCGCCGTAACCGGGCAGCCAGTCGCCGGGCAGATCCAACCGGTGGGTCTCGTCGAAGGGCGCCAGTTCCTTGAGGTGGTCGGTGTCCAAGTCCGGTGCCATCGGAGTGCTGTAGGTGGCCACGGCCCGACCGTCGGCGAGCACCGACACCAGCACCGCCCACTGGGAGCGGAAGACCGCGGGCGCCGAGGAGACCAGGGTCTCGGCCGCATGCTCCGGATCGGTGGTCATCCGCTCCAGGGTCTCCAGATCCGACTGCAGTCCGCCGCCTTCGGGATACCGGGAGATCCACTCGACCGTGACACCACCGAGTCCCTGACAGACGCTGATCAATGCGTCCGGGAGACCGTCCGGGGGCAACCCGACGACAAAGTCGTCGATCGCCGCACCCTCGTGCTTCTCGACGATCTCAACGGCGAGGATGTCGGCGCCGACCGAACCCATAGCGGTCGCCACCGCCCCCAGGGATCCCGGGACATCCGGCAACGAAACCCTCATCAAGAACACGGGCCCATCCTGTCTCACGCCGGTGTCCGGCATGTTTCACTCGTCTTGCGATCCGGTACCGGCGCCAGACGCCGGGACGGATCCGATCGGTTCGATCAGGATGGTGGCGGCGGCAGCGTTGCCGGTCGATTAGCCTCACTACCGTGCCACGATTCAGCCCGTTCCACGCATTGAGGTATGCCCGAGACCCCATCGAATCCGTGATCGCCCCGCCGTACGACGTCTTGTCGCCGCAGCAGGCGGACCGATTCCGGGCCGCGCATCCACACAACATCACCCGGGTCGATGTACCCACCGGAGATGATCGCTACCAGCGCGCGGGTGAACTCTTCCGCCGCTGGGTCGCGGATGGCGTCCTGATCGCAGATCCGGAACCTTCTCTGAGCATCTACCGGATGCAGTTCACCGACGCTGCCGGCCGCGACCGGTCGATCGCCGGGGTTCTGGGCGGTCTCGAGGTCGTCGATCCTGCGACGGGTTCAGCCCACCACAGCGGCGGGGTGCTGCCGCACGAGCGGACGACACCCAAGGCGTCCACCGATCGGCTGGACCTGACCCGGGCGACCGGCGCGAACCTGTCCCCGGTCTGGGGCCTGTCGCTGGCTGCCGGTCTGACCGACCTGCTGGCGGCGCCGGGTGAGGTGCTGGCCGACGTGGTCGACGACGATCCGCAGGCCGGAACCGTCCGGCACGTGATCGAGCGGGTCCGCGACCCCGAGCGGATCGCCGCGATCACGGCGTTGATCGGCACCGACGACGTCCTGATCGCCGACGGTCACCACCGCTACGGCGTGGCCCGGATCCACCGTGACGAGATCCGCGCCGCCACCGGGCGCGACGACACTCCGGCCGAGGACACTCTCGCCTTCATCAGCGAGTTGGTGGCCGACCAGCTCAGCGTTGCTGCCATCCACCGGCTCTACAGCGGGCGGAGCTTCGACGAACTCAGCCGGGCACTGGAGCGATTCTTCGATCCGGCACCGATCGAGCCGCCCGATGCGAGCACCCTGGCCCGGATGGAGGCGGAGGAGTTCCTGGTGCTGGTCGGACCGCAGCAGACCTGGTCGCTGAAGCCGAAGGCCGGCGCCTTCGACGGGATCCGGGCTCTGGACGGCCTGTGGCTGGAGACCGCACTCGCTGAACTCGACGTCGCGGTGGATTACCAGCACGGCGTGGATGAGGTCCGCGCGGCCGTCGCCGCGGGAGACGCGGCGGCGGGCGTGCTGATCCGCCCGGTCAGCGTGTCCGAGATCGAGCGGACCGCCCGAGAAGGAGTGCTGATGCCGCCCAAGTCCACCTTCTTCACCCCGAAGCTCAAGACCGGCTTCGTGATCCGGCCACTGACCTGACCGGTCGGCCGGACCTATCGGGTTCGAGAGCGCCGGGCTCGCGCCCTAGGATGATTCAGCGCCCGCAGACGGGCGCTGCACGCACGAAGTGAACAGATGAGCAGGGAGTGGACGTGGCATTGAGTCGCGAGGAGGTGGCGGCACTCGGCCGGCTGGCCCGGATCGAGTTGAGCACCGAGGAGTTGGAGCATCTGGCTCCGCAGCTCGATCAGATCCTGGAGCATGTCGCCCGGGTCAGCGAGGTCGCCGCAGCCGACATCCAGCCCACCTCCCATCCACTGCCGTTGAGCAATGTCTTCCGGGCCGACGAGGTGCGGGAATGCCTGACCGCCGAACAGGCACTGTCCGGCGCGCCGGCGGTCGAGGACGGACGCTTCCGGGTGCCGCGGATCCTGGGGGAGAGCGCATGAGTCCTTCGACAGGCTCAGGACCCGAGTTGATCAGGAGCACCGCTGCCGATCTCGCCGCCAAGATCGCCGCGCAGGAGGTCAGCGCGGTCGAGGTCACCCAGGCCCATCTGGACCGGATCGCGGCTGTCGATCCGGCGGTTCACGCCTTCCTGCATGTCGACGGCGAACGGGCACTGGCCCAGGCCGCCGCAGTCGATGCCAGGATCACCGCAGGTGAGCAGGTCGGACCGCTGGCCGGCGTCCCGCTCGCGCTGAAGGACGTGCTCACCTACTCAGGCGCCCCGACCACCTGCGGGTCCAAGTTCCTGCAGGGCTGGGTCCCGCCGTACGACGCGACCGTCACCAAGCGGCTGCTGGACGCCGGCATCGTGATCCTCGGCAAGACCAACATGGACGAGTTCGCGATGGGGTCCTCGACCGAGAACTCGGCCTACGGCCCGACCCACAACCCGTGGGATCTGGACCGGATCCCCGGCGGTTCGGGCGGCGGCTCGTCGGCCTCGCTGGCCGCCTTCGAGGCGCCGCTGGCGATCGGCACCGACACCGGTGGCTCTATCCGGCAGCCGGCTGCGGTGACCGGCACCGTCGGCGTCAAGCCGACCTACGGCGGCACTTCCCGCTACGGGCTGGTCGCGCTGGCGTCCAGTCTCGACCAGCCGGGGCCCTGCGCGCGTACGGTCCTGGACGCGGCCCTGCTGCACGAGGTGATCGCCGGCTACGACCCGTACGACTCGACCTCGATCGACGCCCCTGTTCCTGCGGTCGTCGAGGCGGCCCGGTCGGGCGACGTCAGCGGGATGAAGATCGGCGTGGTCACCGAGTTCTCCGGTGAGGGCTACGCACCGGGGGTCGAGCAGCGCTTCCGGGAGGCCGTCGGGCAGCTCGAGAAGCTCGGCGCCGAGATCGTCGAGGTGTCCTGCCCGAGCTTCACCTATGCGATGCCGGCCTACTACCTGATCCTGCCGAGCGAGGCATCCTCCAACCTGGCCAAGTTCGACTCGATGCGTTACGGCATGCGGGTCGGTGACAACGGGTCGGCCAGTGCCGAGGAAGTGATGGCCGCGACCCGTGAGGCCGGCTTCGGTGCGGAGGTCAAGCGCCGGATCATGATCGGCACCTATGCCTTGTCCAGCGGCTATTACGACGCCTATTACGGTCAGGCGCAGAAGGTCCGGACCTTGATCATCAACGATTTCAACAAGGCGTACGAACAGGTCGACGTGCTGGTCTCGCCGACCACCCCGACGACCGCCTTCAAGCTGGGCGAGAAGATCGACGACCCGCTGGCGATGTACCTCAACGACCTGTGCACCATCCCGAGCAACCTGGCCGGCAACGCGAGTGCGTCGTTCCCGGTCGGGCTGGCGCCGGAGGATGGGCTGCCGGTCGGTCTACAGGTGATCGCGCCGCCGCTGGCCGATGATCGGCTGTACCGGGTCGGTGCGGCACTGGAGCGGGCACTGACCTCCGACTGGGGCGGTTCGTTGCTCTCCACGATTCCGGAACTGGAGGCGGCCCGATGAGCACCGCGGCATTGATGAAGTACGAGGACGCGCTGGCCAAGTACGATCCGGTGCTCGGCCTCGAGGTGCATGTCGAGTTGAACACCAGGACCAAGATGTTCTGCGGCTGCATCAACGAATTCGGCGGCGAGCCCAACACCCACACCTGCCCCGTCTGCCTCGGGCTGCCCGGCTCGCTGCCGGTGGTGAACGAGAAGGCTGTCGAGTCGGCGATCCGGATCGGGCTGGCGCTGAACTGCAAGATTGCCGAGTGGTGCCGGTTCGCGCGGAAGAACTACTTCTATCCCGACGTGCCGAAGAACTACCAGATCTCCCAGTACGACGAGCCGATCGCCTACGACGGCCACGTCGACGTCGAGGTGGACGGTCAGACGTACCGGATCGAGATCGAACGGGCCCATATGGAGGAGGACGCCGGCAAATCGCTGCACATCGGTGGTGCGACCGGCCGGATCCAGGGTGCCGATCATTCGGCCATGGACTACAACCGCGCCGGCACACCGCTGATCGAGATCGTCACCAAGCCGATCGAGGGCACCGGCGACAAGGCGCCGCAGGTGGCCCGGGCCTACGTCGCGATGCTGCGTGACCTGGTCAAGGCGCTGGATGTCTCCGATGCCCGGATGGAGCAGGGGTCGGTGCGTTGCGACGCCAACGTCAGCCTGCGGCCGATCGGCCGCGAGGAGTACGGGCTGCGAACCGAGACCAAGAATGTCAACTCGCTGCGCAGCATCGAGCGGGCACTGACCTACGAGATCACCAGGCAGGCGGCGCTGCTGGATGCCGGCGAGAAGGTGCATCAGGAGACGCGGCACTTCCACGAACTGGACGGCAGCACGTCGTCGGGCCGGAGCAAGGAACAGGCCGAGGACTACCGGTACTTCCCCGAACCTGATCTTGTCCCGGTGGCACCGAGCCGGGAGTGGGTTGAGCAGCTGCGTACGACGCTGCCGGAGCCGCCGGCCCAACGTCGCAAGCGGTTGCTGGCCGACTGGGGCTTTTCCGACCTGGAGATGCGGGATGTCGTCAGTGCCGGCGCGGTCGATCTGATCGAGGAGACCGTGGCCGCCGGCGCACCCGCGCAGGCTGCCCGCAAGTGGTGGATGGGTGAATTGTCGCGCAAGGCCAACGACGCCGGCGTCGAGCTGGAGTCGGTCGGCATGACTCCGGCCCAGGTCGCCGAGTTGCAGGGTCTGGTCGACGGCAAGACGATCAACGACAAGCTGGCCCGGCAGGTGATCGAGCACGTGCTCGCCGGTCAGGGCGGTCCGGCCGAGGTAGTCGAGGCTCGCGGGCTGGCCGTCGTCTCCGACGACGGCGCGCTGTCCGAGGCCGTCGATGCCGCGATCGCCGCCAACCCGGACGTCGCGGACAAGATCAGGGATGGCAAGCTGGCTGCGGCCGGTGCGTTGATCGGAGCGGTGATGAAGCAGATGAGAGGTCAGGCTGACGCCGGCCGGGTCCGGGAGTTGATCTTGGAGAAGCTCGGCTAACCCCGACCCGCCGAGGAGTCACTAAGTCCCTCATTTCTGCGGCGTGTCGGGCGTTCTCGGTTGCTCACTGGCTTCCTCGAAGCGGTGATCATGGGAGGTGGTGATCATGGGAGGTGGTGATCATGGTCGGGCCACTGGAAGGCGTACGCGTACTCGAGCTGCCGGCGATCGGGCCGGTTCCGTTCCTGGGCATGTTCCTTGCCGATCTTGGTGCGTCGGTGATCAAGATCGATCGGCTGCCGGGGACAGGGACCGGACTGGAATTCGCTCCGGGTGCGCTGGACCGCGGCCGGCGTTCGATCGGACTCGATCTTCGCCGGCCGGGTGGTGCCGACCTGGCACTCAGGATCATCGAGCGGTCCGACGTGCTGATCGAGGGCTTCCGGCCTGGCGTCGCGGAGCGGCTGGGCATCGGCCCCGAAGCAGCTCTGGCACGCAATCCGGCGCTGGTCTACGGCCGCATGACCGGCTGGGGACAGGACGGTCCGCTGAGCCGAACCGCCGGTCACGACATCACCTATCTGGCGATCAGCGGCGCCCTGCACGGGATCGGCGAACACGATCGCGCGCCCGTCCCGCCGGTGAACTATCTGGCTGACTTCGCTGGTGGATCATTGGTGCTTGCCGGCGGGATCCTGGCGGCGCTGGTCCACGCCCGGGCCACTGGCGAGGGCCAGGTGATCGACGCGGCGATGACCGAGGGCGCGGCGTACCTGAGCACCATGACCCGGCAGTTCCTGGGTAGCGGTGACTGGACCGACGAACGTGAGCGCAACCTCTTGGACGGCGGCGCGCCGAACTACCGCTGCTACCGGTGCGAGGACGGGCGCTACGTGGCGGTCGGGGCCTTGGAGCCGAAATTCTGGGCCGAGTTGATGCGGGTCCTCGGCGCTGAGCCCGACGAAGTGCCGAGTCCGTACGTCACCGAGCAGTGGTCGGCGTGTGCCGACTGGCTGGCAGGGCGGTTCGCGACCCGGTCCCGGGACGAATGGGCGGAGATCTTCGCCGACACAGATGCCTGCGTCGCCCCGGTCCTGAGCCTGACCGAGGCACCGCAGCATCCGCACAACCGAGCCCGGCAGAGCTTCGTCACGCTTGACGACTGTCAGGTTGCCGGTCCGGTGCCGCGCTTGTCTCGTACGACGACCTCCGCCGGTGCGATCCCAGGGACAGGCGCCGACACCGACGCCGTTCTCGACGAGCTCGGGGTCGGCGCCGACGAGCGACAGCGGCTGCGGTCCGTCGGCGTCATCGGCTGACTTGCCGCGGGCGGCCGCTTGATCGGCGACGCGCCGCAAATATGAGGGAATATGTGACCCCTCGGCGATGGGTCAGAGGGCCAGATCGCTGCCCAGCAGGGCGTCGACCGCATCCTGCTCACCGACCAGCTTCACGTCTGCGGCCGAGGTGCGGCCGTTGGCGAAAAGCACCAGTTCACTCGGCTTGCCGACGGCGGTGACGATCGGCGCGCCGGTCTGGGCCCGTACGGTTTCGGGCTCGGTGTCCGGATCGGCAGCAGTGACCGGCACCCGCTCCAGAACGACGCCGACCTTGGCCCGGCGGAAGAATGCCCGGCCCATCAGCTTGAGCCGTCGCCACATCAGGTCCTCGATCTCGGGACCGAGATCGCGCGGACCGAGCGGCTGGTCACCGGCCCGCCGGACGTCCTCGTGGTGGACGAAGTACTCAGTGCCGTTGGCGGGCTCGTCGACGCCCGGCAACGCGAAGATCGAGAATCGGGCCGGACCGTTGCGGATCCGAGTCACCAGTTCGGGAAAGGACCACCGGGCCTTGGTCTCGGCCATCCGGCGCTCGGTCAGACCGGACAGCGGCTTGACCGCGATGCCGGGCGCGCCGACCGGATCGGTCTCGCGGATCCACAGATGCGCGGCCAGGTCGTGGGTCGTCCATCCTGTGCACAAGGTCGGAGCATCCGGGCCGACCTCGACGAGCAGGTCGCAGAGTGCGACGCGTTCGTCCTTGGCAAAGGTCATAGGCGCGATGCTAGGGCACCGGTCGCCGCGGTCCTCAACCGCCTGCCGGGCGGTGGTTGGATTCCGGCTGGCCCGGCAGGGGAGAATGGCCGGGTGACGTCAATCGGTTCCTCATCTGGCGGTTCCTCATCTGGTTCCTCATCACCCAGCACGCTGGACCCAGAGATCGCCGATCTGCTGAAGCGGGACGGCGCGGGTCTGGTCACCGCGGTGATTCAACAGCACGACAGCGGCGAGGTGCTGATGGTCGGCTGGATGGACGACGAGGCGCTGAGTCGGACCCTGGCGACCGGGCGGACTACCTTCTGGTCCCGCAGCCGCAAGGAGTATTGGGTCAAGGGCGAGACCAGCGGCAACCGGCAGTGGGTCCGCGAGGTCCGGCTGGACTGCGACGGCGACACATTGTTGATCAAGGTCGACCAGGAGGGCCCGGCCTGTCACACCGGCACGCGCAGCTGTTTCGACGACCGGGTGCTGCCCGCGACGGCCGGGGTTGCGCGATGAGCGAGGCGGATGGCTCGACGACCGGACGACACGCCGCAAGCATTGAGGAATACGCGACCCCTCGCGTGGTGCCGGATCTGGAGGGATTCCGCGCCTACGCAGCCGACCGCCGGGTGGTGCCGGTCTACCGCCGGCTGCTGGCCGACGCCGAGACCGCGGTCGGTCTCTACGTGAAGCTGGCCGGCAACCGGGTCGGCAGTTATCTGCTGGAGTCGGCCGAGCACAACGGCGTCTGGGCCCGGTATTCCTTCATCGGCGTCAATTCGGTGGCGACCCTGTCCGAACGCGACGGTGTGGCGTACTGGACCGGCAATCCGCCGGCCGGACTGCCCACCGGAGGTGATCCGGTCCAGGCGCTGCAGGAGACCTTGCGGCTGCTGCACACCGCCCGGATCGACGGGTTGCCGTCCTTCACCTCCGGGATGGTGGGCTACCTGTCCTACGACGTGATCCGCCGGGTCGAGCTGCTGCCGGACACCAACCACGACGACCTGCACATCCCCGAACTCGGCTTCATGCTGGCCAGCGATCTCGCCGTCCTCGATCACGAGACCGGCGAGGTCTGGCTGATCGCCAATGCGATCAACTACGACGGAACCGACGAGCGGGTGGACGAGGCGTACTCCGATGCCGTCCGACGGGTCGAAGACATGACCGCGGCCGTCGGCCTTCCCACGCCGCCCACCGCGGCGGCGGCCGACCTGGGTCACCAGCTGCCGGTGCGCCGGCAGCGCAGCGGCGAGGAGTACCAGGACGCGGTCCGCGCCGCTGTGCAGGAGATCGAGGCGGGAGAGGCGTTTCAGATCGTCGTCAGCCAGCGCTTCGAGGTGGACACCACCGCGGACGCCCTCGACGTCTACCGGGTACTGCGGCTGTCCAACCCGTCCCCGTACATGTACCTGCTGCGGATGGACGGGTTCGACATCGTCGGCTCTAGTCCGGAGGCGCTGGTCACGGTCAAGGGCCGTACCGCGCTGACGCACCCGATCGCCGGGTCCAAACCGCGCGGCGCCGATGATCGCGAAGATCAACTCCTGGAGGCCGAGCTGCGCTCGGACGAGAAGGAACGGGCCGAGCACCTGATGCTGGTCGACCTCGGTCGCAATGATCTTGGTCGGGTCTGCCGGCCGGGCACGGTCGAGGTGATCGAATTCGCCGAGGTACGGCGCTACAGCCACATCATGCATCTGGAGTCGACGGTCGTCGGCGAGATCGCCGAGGACCGTAGTGCCCTGGATGTGATCCTGGCGGCCTTCCCGGCCGGCACGCTGTCCGGGGCGCCCAAGGTGCGGGCGATGGAGATCATCGACAAGCTCGAGGTGTCCCGGCGCGGGCTCTACGGAGGAGTGGTCGGCTACCTCGACTTCGCCGGCGACGGCGACGCCGCGATCGCGATCCGGACCGCGGTGCTGCGCGACGGCACCGCCTACATCCAGGCCGGCGGCGGCATCGTCGCCGACTCGGTTCCGGCCTTGGAGGACCAGGAGTCGCAGAACAAGGCGGCCGCGGTGATCAGGGCGCTGTCGATCGCCGAGACGTTCGTCCCGGTCCGCACCACCGTCGGCCCGTCGGCGTGAGCGCCCGCACCCGTACGGTCGCGTTCGCCCTGCTGGTGCTGGGCGCGATCGCCGTCGTCGCGATGGCCACCGTTCCGTGGTATTACGTCGATTCCCGGACGCGGTTCAGCGGGACCGCGATCACCGGGGGAGTCGCCGAGGTGCTCGGCGTCGCCGTCCTCGCCGGATCGCTGTTGATGCTGACCCTACGAGCCACCGGGCGCCGGATCGTCGCCGTCGTCGTCGGTGTGATCAGCATCCTGGCGGTGATCTTCCTGCCCTGGCAGCGCCCCGATTCCGACGAGGTGTTCACCGAGCTCCGCAAGACCAGCCTGGCCTCCAGCTATCAGTTGCACGCGACCGGAGGCAGCATCGGCTACGTGGTCAGCTGGCTCGCCGTGCTGGCCGGTACCGTGCTCGTCGTCCGCTACGCCAACCGCTGGCCGCAACGGGCTGCGCGCTTCGAACGGACGCCGACCCGACAGGGGATGCCCCTCGGACCGGACGGAGAGCCCGATGCGGCGGAGATCTGGAAGGCGATCGACGCCGGCCAGGATCCGACCCAGAGCCAGGAGCAGGACCCGGGACCGCGTGCCTGAGTGGCAGGCCGCCACCCCGATTGGTGCTGTGATCACCGCTGGGGCCACAATGACGATAGGAAAGTGACCATTAGGAACAGCGGCCCAGCCGAACAGGGGCTCGGGCGAGTGTTGACAGATGGGGTGCAGGCGATGGCGGATCAGATCGAACAGGCCGAAGCGGTGGCGGTGCGCGCGCAAGCGGCCAATCCGCAACTGCAGCCGCTGGATCCGCGGCCGATGCGGCATGTCCACCACGGCCAGACCGGGGCCATGTGGACGGCTGTGGTGATCGAGATCGTCGGTTTCATCGTCGGCGGCATCTCGCTGATGCTCGGCCCCAACTGGCCGCTCTTCGCGATTGCCGCCGGGATCTGCGTGGCGGGAATCATCGTCGGGGTGGCGATGCAGAAGCTCGGATTTGGCATTTACGAGAAACACCAGAAGTCTTAGTCGGAAGGCCTGACGGGCTGGTCAGTGTTGTGGCGGCGTCAGGCGGGAACCAGATTCCCGGAACCGGTTCGCAAGAGGGAGTGGGAAACGGTCATGGGCGTTCTCGACACCATCGTCGACGGCGTACGGCAGGATCTTGCCGAGCGCCAGGCAGCCGTGCCCCTGGATCGGCTGAAGGAGCGGGTCCAGCACGTCGATGCGGCCCTGGACCCGATGCCGCGCTTCCGCCAGTCCGGTGTCTCGGTGATCGCCGAGGTCAAGCGGGCCAGCCCGAGCAAGGGGGCCCTGGCCAACATCCCCGATCCGGCCCGACTGGCCGCCGAGTACGCCTCCGGTGGCGCTGCGGCGATCTCGGTGCTGACCGAGCGACGCCGCTTCGGCGGCGCACTGCAGGATCTCGTCGACGTCCGCTGTGCGGTCGACATCCCGGTACTGCGCAAGGACTTCATCGTCACCGCCTACCAGCTCTTCGAGGCCAGGGCCGCCGGCGCCGATCTTGCTCTGCTGATCGTTGCGGCGCTGAGCGACTTCGAGCTGGTCTCCCTGATCGAACGGGCCGAGTCCATCGGCCTGACCCCGCTGGTGGAGACCCATACCGCCGAGGAGATCGACCGTGCAGTCGACGCCGGCGCCCGGCTGATCGGGGTCAACGCGCGGAATCTGCAGACCCTCGAGGTCGATCCGGCCACCTTCGGTCGGCTGGCTCCGCGGATCCCCGACGGGATCGTCAAGATCGCCGAGTCCGGTGTCCGGGGTCCGCACGATGTGATCGAACTGGCGCGCGAGGGCGCCGATGTGGTCCTGGTCGGTGAAGCGCTGGTGACCGGCCGCGACCCGCGGCTCGGTGTCGCCGACCTGGTGGCCGCCGGTGCGCACCCCGCGCTGGCGAATCGCGACTGAGAGCATTATCGCGAGATGATCACCGGCCAGATTGCGGGCATCCGCACCGACCTGCGGCGATGGCGACCCTGACCGAGACCCGCTCGACATGCCCCGCTCGGCCAGAAGAAGGACAATAGACAACTATGACCAGTACGCCCATCGCGCGCGCCCACAGCGCGGCGCAGGATGACCAGCTGCCCGACGACAGCGGCCACTTCGGCCGGTTCGGCGGGAAATTCGTTCCGGAGGCGCTCTACGTCGCCCTGGACCAGTTGGAGGCCGAATTCGGCCGGGCCATGAAGGATCCGCAGTTCTGGGCCGAGCTCGACGCGTTGCGCAAGGACTACTCCGGCCGGCCGACCCCGATCACCGAGGTGCCCCGGTTCACCCGGGCTGCATTGACCGGCAGTCCCGAGTTGACCGGGGTGCCGGTGGACGGGCCCGACACCAGTCCGACGATCGTGCTCAAGCGCGAGGACCTCAACCACACCGGCTCGCACAAGATCAACAACGTCCTCGGCCAGGCGTTGCTGACCAAGCGGATGGGCAAGACCCGGGTGATCGCCGAGACCGGCGCCGGCCAGCACGGCGTGGCCACCGCGACCGCGGCCGCCCTGATGGGCCTGGAGTGCCGGATCTACATGGGCAAGGTGGACACCGAGCGGCAGGCGCTCAACGTCGCCCGGATGCAGTTGCTGGGTGCCGAGGTGATCGCGGTCGAGTCCGGCACCCAGACGCTGAAGGACGCGATGAACGACGCCCTGCGGGACTGGGTGGCCAGCGTCGAGGACACCCACTACCTGATCGGTACGGTCGCCGGGCCGCACCCGTTCCCGAAGGTGGTGCGGGAGTTCCAGCGGGTGATCAGCACAGAGGCCCGCGCCCAGTTGCTCGAACGCTACGACCGGCTGCCCGATGCGGTGGCGGCCTGTGTGGGCGGCGGCTCCAACGCGCTGGGCATCTTCGCCGACTTCATTCCCGACGAGTCGGTCCGGTTGTACGGCTTCGAGGCCGGCGGCGACGGTGTCGAGACCGAGCGGCACGCGGCCAGCATCTCCAGCGGCGGCGTCGGAGTGCTGCACGGCACCCGCAGCTTCGTGCTCCAGGACGAGGACGGCCAGACGAAGGACTCGCACTCGATCTCGGCCGGCCTGGACTACCCGGGCGTCGGACCCCAGCATGCCTGGCTGGCGGACTCGGGACGGGCCTCGTACGAGGCGATCACCGACAGCGAGGCGATGGACGCGTTCCGGCTGCTGAGCGAGACGGAGGGCATCATCCCGGCGATCGAGTCCGCGCACGCGCTGGCCGGCGCGATCAAGCTGGTCCGCCGGCTGTCGGAGGAGGACCGGGAACAGCCGCCGCTGATCCTGGTCAGCCTGTCCGGCCGCGGCGACAAGGATGTCGACACCGCGATGAAATGGTTCGCCGACATCCACGGCGAGGCGACCGGGAGCAGCGAACTGTGAGCACCAGCGAGAACACCGGCTTCGATCAGGGCATCACCGGCAAGATCTTCGCCGCCGCCCGCAACGAGGGCCGCGGCGCGCTGGTCGGCTACCTGCCGGTGGGCTACCCGACGGTGCCCGGTTCGCTCGAAGCGATGCGCGCGCTGTGCGGGATCGGTGACAGCGGCACCAAGGAGTACGCCGGCGTCGACCTGGTCGAGATCGGGATGCCGTACAGCGATCCTGTCATGGATGGGGTGACGGTCCAGAAGGCCAGCACGCGCGCCCTGCAGCGCGGCGTCCGGGTCCGCGACGTGTTCTCCGCAGTCGAGGCTGTCGCCGAGACGGGTACCGCAGCGGTCGTGATGATCTACTGGAATCTGGTCGAGCACTACGGGCCACACGCCTTCGCCCGGGACCTGGTCGCGGCCGGCGGGGCCGGGCTGATCACTCCCGACCTGACCCCGGACGAGGCCGGCGCCTGGTTCGAGGCGTCCGACTCCTACGGTCTGGACCGGATCTTCCTGGTCGCACCGAGCTCGTCCGACGAGCGCCTGGCAGCGACCGTCGACTCCTGCCGGGGATGGGTCTACGCGACCTCGCTGATGGGCGTCACCGGCGCCCGCGCGCAGGTCTCGTCGGCGGCGCCGGCATTGGTCGAGCGGATCCGTTCGCTTCGTCCGCAGGCGCTGGCGGGCGTCGGTCTCGGGGTCTCCAACGGGGCCCAGGCCGCCGAGGTGAACGGCTATGCCGACGCCGCGATCGTCGGCTCGGCGTTGGTGGCGACCCTGATCCAGGCCGACGACGCCGGCAGCCCGGATGATTTGGCCGGTCTGCGTACGGTTGTTGCCGATCTGGCCACAGGCGTCAGGTCGGGAACTTCTGAGTCCGCTGTGAGGTTGAGCAACTGATGAGCGAATCTGCGTCGGCGTCGCGCCCGGCATCCCGGGGGGTCAACTGGGCGGTCGTGCTGCCCTGGGCCCGGACCGTCGTCCGGGTCGGCCTCGGTGTGGTGTGGGTGGTCGCCGGCGCGGTGAAGGTGACGGATCCGACCCAGTCGGTCGCCGCGGTGCGCGCCTACCAGCTGCTGCCGCAGAGCTTGTCGTACCTGGTCGGCTGGACGCTGCCGTACCTGGAGATCCTGCTCGGACTGGTGCTGATCAGCGGCCTGTTCACACGCTGGGCCGCGGCGCTGAGCGGGCTGCTGCAACTGGCGTTCGTGATCGGCCTGCTCCAGGCTTGGGCCCGGGGCTTCAGCATCGACTGCGGCTGTTTCAGCGCCGGCGGCCAAGTGGCGCCGGGAGCAACGACCTACGTACCGGACCTGATCCGTGACATCGTTTTCCTGGCGGCCGCCGCGTGGTTGGTCATCCAACCGTTCACTCGGTTGAGCCTTGACTCGCTCACCGGTGGTTACATCGATGATCATGCCGACCGGACTGCCGACCTGAGCGACGAGGAGAACTGATGAGCGAGGCCACCCGGGTCAACGGCGGCAAGCGGAAGCCGCCGAAGGACGGCGGCAGCCGCAACGCCCGTGAGCGCGCCGCTGCGGCGGCACGGGAGAATGCCCGGCGGAAGCGGCGCCGCAATCTCGGCATCCTGGTGCTGGCCGTCGTCGTGGTCGTCGCCGCGATCGGCGTCGGGATCGGCTACGCCACCAACTTCGGCCACGTCAGTGGCGACAAGCAGGCCAGCGCCACCGGCTGGGGCCCGGTCTCGGTGGACTCGGGCAAGCCGATCGTCCTCGGCAATCCCGACGCGAAGACCACCGTCACCCTGTTCGAGGACTTCCGGTGCCCGCACTGCCAGGAGTTCGAGGAGAAGTTCGGCGACACGCTCAGCTCGCTGCAGAAGAACAACACGATCAAGATCGAGTTGTGGATCCTGCCGGTGATCGACGCCGAGGACGGCACCAACGAATCGGTGCAGGCCGGCAATGCCTTCGCCTGCGCGGCCCAGGACGGCTTCGGCCAGGCCATGTATCAGGGCTTCTGGAAGAACCCGAACCAGACCTGGAGCACGGACTCGCTGGTCGAACTGGCCAACAAGGTCGCCGACCCGCCGTCCTCGTTCAAGAACTGCGTGACCAGCATGAAGCACCAGGACTGGGTGAACTCCTCCCAGCAGGCGGCCTCTGCCGCCAACGTGTCCGGCACGCCGACGATGTTCATCAACGGCAAGGTGCAGGACCTGACCACCGTGATGAACTGGACCACCCAGCAGATGAAGGACGCGGTCACCAAGGGCTGATCGGTGGTCTTGTCAGCGATCCGCCCTGAGTCAGCAAGCACCTGATGCCAACCAACAAACCTGGACCTCGCAAACCGTCCCGGTCGGGCAATCCAGCCGTCCGTACGGCCGCTGCACATCAGCAGCAGGACCGCCCACGGCAGTCCGCGCGCACGAGGCCGGCGCCAGGGCGGGGATCCGGCCCGCGACAGTCCCGGCAGCGATTGGTCCTCGGTGTCCTGCTCGCCGCCGTGGTGCTGATCGTGATCGTGGCCGTCGCGGTGATCTCCCACCAGAGGTCCGCTGCCGACCCGCAGCCGCCCGCTGCCCAACCGAGCTTCGCTCCGGTCACCCTGACCAACGGCCAGCCGATCCGGCTCGGACACGACGACGCCGGGGTGACATTGACCCTGTTCGAGGATTTCAACTGCCCGCACTGCGCGGATTTCGAGAAGAATCTGGGGCCGACGATCACCGATCTGCAGCGGTCCGGACGGGTCGAGGTCGAGTTGTATCCGATGAGCTTCGTCACCAAGCGCTCACCGGCGCTGGCCAATGCGATGGCCTGTGCGGCGACCGAGGGCTTCGGACAGCCGTACTGGGTCGGGCTGTTCGCCAACAGCGGCCTGTCCTGGTCCGACGACCAGCTGATCCGGCTCGGCACGCTCGTCGGCAAGCCGTCGCGCGACTTCGCCGGTTGCATACGATCTGATGCGCACCGCGCGTGGGTGGATAGCATCACTTCCGCCGCAAGTGCGAAAAACGTGACGGAGACCCCGACTGTGTTCATCAATGGCGTACGCCAGCCGGCCGACAAGGTGTCGAGCTGGACCGCTGCCGATCTCAAGTCCGCGATCGGCGCGGCGACGTGATCCCCGCCCTGTCGATCCCCAGCCCGCCGTTCCGCGAGTTCCATCTCGGCCCGCTGCCGATCCGGATGTACGCCCTGTGCATCATCACCGGCGTCGTGGTCGGCACGATCATCGCCACCCGGCGCTGGATTGCGCGCGGCGGAGCCCGGGACACCGTGGAGACGGTCGCGCTGGTGTCGGTGCCGTTCGGCATCGTCGGCGCCCGGGCCTATCACGTGATCACCGACCACCAGCTCTACTTCGGACCGGGACAGCATCCGATCCGGGCGCTCTACATCTGGGACGGGGGACTGGGCATCTGGGGCGGCGTCGCCCTAGGAGCCCTCGGTGGCTACCTCGTCGCCCGCCGTCGCAAGATCAGGTTCTGGGCACTGGCCGACGCGCTCGCTCCCGGTGTCGTGGTCGCCCAGGCGATCGGCCGGCTGGGCAACTACTTCAACCAGGAGCTGTACGGCGGCCCGACCACCCTGCCCTGGGGCCTGCAGGTCGACCCCCAGTACCGGATGGCCGGCTACGAGCAGTACGCCACCTTCCACCCGACCTTCCTGTACGAACTGCTGTGGGACCTGGCGGTCGGCGTCGCACTGGTCCTGCTGGACCGGCGGTTCAAGCTCGGTCATGGCAAGGTCTTCGCCCTCTACGCGATGTTCTACACCGCCGGACGGGCCTGGGTGGAGCATCTGCGGATCGACCCGGCCCATCGCATCGACGGTCTGCGGCTGAACGACTACACCTCCGGTGTCGTCTTCCTGGTCGCTCTGGTCGTCCTCCTGCTGCTGGTCCGCTTCCGGCCCGGGCGCGAGGAGATCGTGGAGGGTGACCGCCGCTACGTCGACGGAGTGCTGCCCGACCAGGAGGACGTGCCGGCCCATGCGGAGGTCGCGGAGGGTATAGCCCACGACGCGGCGGAAGACCCACAGCGCGGCGACCCTGTGACCAACACCTCATCGGCGACCAAGGACGACGGTTTGTCGACCGGCGACGGCGGGGGATCTGATTAATCTCGTGCGCCGCCAGTCCGGAGGCCGCATAATCAATCGTAATGGGACCATGGCCGCTATTCACCTAACGCAATGGGTCCGGTAACGAATTCTGGTCCTGTGGGTGTCCGGCAGTAGACTCCGGTCGGATCGAGGCTGCCGCGCTCACATCGCGGACCCGCCCCGGCCCGACTGCAGTCAACAGGATCGACACCCATCGACAACGGGGGAGTCTCGAGCCTCACCCGGCACGAGCCCGACAACTTCAAGGCCGACCGACCGCGCACGTTCAACGACGCCGTGCGCCGCTATCTCGAACAGGCGCAACGGCGGATTTCCCGCCGACGCCTCCGAACCCGCTTTGCCGCTGGTCCGCACGTGACCCGAGCCGAGCACCGACGGGAGAACCATGACCGCTGGGACCGCAGCACCGTCCACTCCTGGACGTCGGGTTGCCGCACCTTCCGGCCTGCCCGGACGTCAGGGTCTGTACGACCCTGACTTGGAGCGCGACGCCTGTGGCGTCGCCTTCGTCGCCACCCTGACCGGGGTACCCGCTCATGCCATCGTCGAGCAGGGCCTCGAGGCATTGCGCAATCTCGACCATCGCGGCGCGACCGGTGCCGACGAGGCGGCGGGCGACGGGGCCGGGATCCTGATCCAGGTGCCCGATGCCTTCCTGCGTGCTGTCGCCGGAATCGAGCTTCCGCCGCTGGGTGAGTACGCCGTCGGTACTGCCTTCCTGCCTTCCGATGCCGAAGAGGCGGACACGGCGCGTACGGCGATCGAGGAGATCGCCGTCGAGGAGGGCCTGCGGGTGCTCGGCTGGCGCGAGCTGCCGATCGACCCCTCCGGGCTGAGCCCGATCTCGCTCAATGTGATGCCGCGGTTCGAGCAGCTGATGGTGACGGCCGTCGCGCCCGGAGTCCAGGGCCTGGATCTGGAGCGGCTGGCCTTCTGCCTGCGCCGCCGGTCCGAGCACGAGCTCGGGGTCTACTTCCCGTCGTTGTCGAGCCGCACGCTCGTCTACAAGGGCATGCTGACCCCGGCTCAGCTGGAGCAGATCTTCCCCGAACTGCACGACGAGCGACTGGCCAGCGCGCTGGCGGTGGTGCACAGCCGGTTCTCGACCAACACGTTCCCGGCCTGGGAGCTGGCCCACCCGTATCGGATGATCGCGCACAACGGCGAGATCAACACCGTCAAGGGCAACCGGAACTGGATGCGGGCCCGTGAGGCGCTGCTGTCCTCCGAGGTCATCCCGGGTGATCTGGAGCGGCTGTTCCCGATCTGTACGCCGACCTACTCCGACTCGGCGTCCTTCGACGAGGTCGTCGAGTTGCTGCACCTGGCCGGCCGGTCGCTGCCGCACGCGATCCAGATGCTGATTCCCGAGGCCTGGGAGAACAATCCCCAGATGGGTCGCAAGCTGCGGGAGTTCTACGAGTTCCACGCCTGCCTCATGGAGGCCTGGGACGGGCCGGCCGCGGTGGTCTTCACCGACGGCAACCAGGTCGGCGCGGTGCTGGACCGCAACGGCCTGCGGCCCGGGCGCTACTGGGTCACCGACGACGACCTGGTGGTGCTGGCGTCCGAGGCCGGCGTGCTGGACATTCCGGCCGAGAAGATCATCAGCAAGGGCCGGCTGCAGCCAGGGCGGATGTTCCTGGCCGACCTCGAACAACACCGGATCATCGGTGACGACGAGATCAAGCAGGGCCTGGCGTCCGCGGAGCCGTACGGCGAATGGCTGCTGGCCGGTCGGCTGAAGCTGTCCGACCTGCCTGACCGCGAGCACACCATCCACACCCACGCCTCGGTGACCCGCCGGCAGCAGGTCTTCGGCTACACCGAGGAGGAGCTGCGGATCATCCTGGCGCCGATGGCGGCCAGCGGCACCGAGCCGATCGGGTCGATGGGCACCGACACTCCGGTGGCGGCGCTCAGCGACCGGCCGCGGATGATCTTCGACTACTTCTCCCAACTGTTCGCCCAGGTCACCAACCCGCCGCTGGACGCGATCCGCGAAGAGCTCGTCACCTCGCTGCACAACACCATCGGACCGGAGCAGAACCTGCTCGCGCCCGGCCCCGCGTCCTGCCGTCGGCTGGTGCTGGACTTCCCGGTCCTGGACAACGATTCGCTGTCCAAGATCAACCACATCAACCGGCACGGCGACCTGCCCGGTTACGCCACCCATGTCGTACGCGGCCTGTACAACGTGCACGGCGGCGCGGCGGCACTGCAGGCCAAACTCGACCAGCTGATGACCGAGGTGTCCGAGGCGATCGCCAACGGCGCCCGGACGATCATCCTGTCCGACCGGCACTCCAACGCCGAGCTGGCGCCGATCCCGTCGCTGCTGTTGACCGCCGCGATCCACCACCACCTGGTCCGGGAGAAGACCCGGACCCAGGTCGGGCTGATCGTCGAGGCCGCCGACGTCCGCGAGGTGCATCACGTCGCGCTGCTGATCGGGTACGGCGCCGCAGCGGTCAACCCGTATCTGGCGATCGAGACGGTCGAGGACCTGGCGCTGCGCGGGGTTTACCTCGACACCCCGCCGCAGAAGGCGGTACAGAACGTGATCAAGGCGCTCGGCAAGGGCGTCCTGAAGGTGATGAGCAAGATCGGTGTCTCCACCGTCGCCTCCTACACCGGCGCCCAGATCTTCGAGGCGCTCGGACTGTCCCAGGAGTTGGTGGACCGCTATTTCACCGGCACCACCAGCAAGCTGGGCGGCATCGGCCTGGAGCAGATCGCCGACGAGATCCGCAGCCGACATCTGCGCGCCTACCCGTCCGACGGGATCCCGCTGGCCCACCGCAGCCTGGACATCGGCGGCGAGTACCAGTGGCGCCGGGAGGGTGAGCCGCACCTCTTCGATCCGGAGACCGTCTTCCGGCTGCAGCACTCCACCCGCTCCGGTCGGTACGACATCTTCAAGCAGTACACCCAGCGGGTCGACGACCAGGCCGAACACCTGATGACGCTGCGCGGGCTGCTGAGATTCGCCGGCCCGCAAGGACATGGCCGGGAGCCGATCAGCATCGACGAGGTCGAACCGGTCAGCGAGATCGTCAAGCGGTTCTCCACCGGCGCGATGAGCTACGGCTCGATCTCCCGGGAGGCCCACGAGACCCTCGCGATCGCCATGAACCGGCTGGGCGGCAAGTCCAACACCGGCGAGGGCGGCGAGGATCTCGACCGCTTGTACGACCCGGAGCGGCGCAGTGCGATCAAGCAGGTCGCGTCCGGCCGGTTCGGCGTCACGTCGGCCTATCTCACCCAGGCCGATGACATCCAGATCAAGATGGCCCAGGGCGCCAAGCCCGGTGAGGGCGGCCAACTTCCCGGCAACAAGATCTACCCGTGGGTTGCCGGGACCCGGCACTCGACCCCGGGGGTCGGGTTGATCTCGCCGCCACCGCACCACGACATCTACTCGATCGAGGATCTCAAGCAGCTGATCCACGACCTGAAGTGCGCCAACCCGCAGGCCAGGATCCACGTCAAGCTGGTCGGAGAGGTCGGCGTCGGGACGGTTGCCGCGGGTGTCTCCAAGGCCAAGGCCGATGTGGTGCTGATCTCCGGCCACGACGGTGGCACCGGTGCTGCTCCGCTGACCTCGCTGAAACATGCCGGTGGTCCCTGGGAGCTGGGCTTGGCCGAGGCGCAGCAGACCCTGCTGCTGAACGGTCTGCGGGACCGGATCGTCGTCCAGGTCGATGGCCAGCTGAAGACCGGTCGTGATGTGGTGATCGCCGCTCTGCTCGGAGCCGAGGAGTACGGCTTCGCCACCGCGCCGCTGGTGGTCGAGGGCTGTGTGATGATGCGGGTCTGCCACCTGGACACCTGCCCGGTCGGGATCGCGACCCAGAACCCGGTGCTGCGGGCCAAGTTCACCGGCAAGCCTGAGTTCGTGATCAACTTCTTCGAGTTCATCGCGGCCGAGGTGCGGGAGTATCTGGCCCAGCTGGGGTTCCGCAGCCTGGACGAGGCGATCGGCCACGTCGAAGCGCTGGACGTACGGCCTGCGGTCGACCACTGGAAGGCCCAAGGTCTCGACTTGTCGCCGATCCTGTATCGGCCGGAGCTGCCCGAGGGCGCGCCGCTGAAGAACGTCACCACCCAGGACCACGGTCTGGCCGAGAAACTGGACCAGGAGCTGATCAGGATCTGTGCCGATGCGATCGAACGCGGCGAGCCGGTCCGGGCCCAGCTGACGATTCGCAATGTCGACCGGACTGCGGGCACACTGCTCGGACACGAGGTGACCAAGGCGACCCAGGGCAAGGGTCTGCCGGACGGCACCATCGATCTGACGCTGACCGGGTCGGCCGGCCAGAGCTTCGGAGCGTTCGTGCCGGCCGGGATCACGTTGCGCCTGGAGGGCGACAGCAACGACTACCTGGGCAAGGGCCTGTCCGGTGGCCGGATCGTCGTCCGCCCGAGCCGGGAAGCGGTCTTCGTCGCCGAGCAACAGATCATCGCCGGCAACGTGATCGGCTACGGCGCCACCTCCGGTGAGATATTCCTGCGCGGGCAGGTCGGCGAGCGGTTCTGCGTCCGCAACTCCGGCGTCACCGCGATCGTCGAGGGCGTCGGCGACCATGGCTGCGAGTACATGACCGGTGGAACCGTGGTCGTGCTCGGCAGCACCGGCCGCAACTTCGCCGCCGGCATGTCCGGCGGCGTGGCGTACGTGCTTGATCTCGATCAGAGCCGGCTGAACACGGAGATGGTCGACCCGCTCAAGCTCACCGACGCCGATCGGGACGAGCTCAAGGCGCTGATCATCCGGCACCAGGAGGAGACCGGTTCGCAGATCGCGGAGCGGCTGCTGGCGGACTGGGGGATGGCCTCGGTCCGGTTCACCAAGGTGCTGCCCCGGGACTACGCCCGGGTTGTCGCTGCCCGGGAACAGGCGCAGGCCGAAGGTCTCGACGAGGCAACCACCACCGCACGCATGATGGAGGCCGCGAATGGCTGATCCCAGAGGTTTCATGAAGACGCCTCGGCAGTCGGCCAAGCGCCGGCCGGTCGAGGAGCGGGTGCACGACTGGAAAGAGGTCTACCCGGGCACTCCGGGGCGGGCGCTGCTGCCGATCATCTCCGACCAGGCCGGTCGTTGTATGGACTGCGGCATCCCGTTCTGCCACACCGGTTGCCCGCTGGGGAATCTGATCCCCGAGTGGAACGACCTGGTCTGGCGGGGTGACTGGGAGGCGGCGCTGGAGCGGTTGCATGCGACCAACAACTTCCCCGAGTTCACCGGGCGGCTCTGCCCGGCCCCCTGCGAGGACGCCTGCGTGGTGGCGATCGCCGACGATGCCGTGACGATCAAGAACGTCGAGGTGTCGATCATCGACAAGGGCTGGGACGAGGGCCGGGTCCAGCCGCAGGTCACCGAATGGCACACCGGCAGCACGGTCGCGGTGATCGGCTCCGGACCGGCCGGGCTCGCCGCCGCCCAGCAGTTGACCCGGGCCGGGCACACCGTCGCGGTGCTCGAGCGTGACGACAAGCCGGGCGGCCTGCTGCGCTACGGGATTCCCGAGTACAAGATGGAGAAGTCGGTGCTGGACCGCCGGCTGGAGCAGATGCGCGAAGAGGGCACCCACTTCAAGACCAATACCGAGGTCGGTCGCGATATCAGCGGCCAGGCACTGCGGGAGCGGTTCGACGCCGTGATCGTAGCCACCGGTGCCACCGTCGCGCGCGAGCTGGGCGTACCGGGAGCCGACCTGGCGGGGATCCACCATGCGATGGAGTACCTGACCCAGGCCAACCGGGTCGCGGTCGGGGAGTCGATTCCCGACCAGGTGCTGGCCACCGGTAAGAACGTCGTGATCATCGGCGGCGGCGACACCGGCAACGACTGCCTGGGCACCGCGATCCGCCAGGGCGCGAAGTCGATCATGCAGTTGGAGCACAACGTCGAGCCCCCGGTGATGCGGCCGGCCCATGAGCCGTGGCCGACCTATCCCCGCATCCTGCGCACGTCACCGGCCAATGAGGAGGGCGGCGAGCGGATCTTCAAGTCCTCCACGATCGAGGTGGTCGGCGACGACGACGGCAACGTCACCGGCGTCAAGATCATCGAGGTGTTCCGGGAGAACGGCGTGAACACCGCGATCGAGGGCACCGAGCAGATCCTGCCCGCCGACCTGGTGCTGCTGGCGATGGGCTACGAGGGGCCGGAGGCCGCGCTGCTGGAGCAGCTCGGCGTACCGACCGATCCGCGGACCCGGGCCGTCCGCAATGCCGACTACTCGACCGCCCGGGACGGTGTCTTCGTCTGCGGGGACGCCGGCCGCGGCCAGTCGCTGATCGTCTGGGCGATCGCGGAGGGTCGCGCCTGCGCGGCCAGCGTCGACAAGTACCTCTCCGGCGTCACCAAGCTGCCGCTTCCGGTCGCCGCCACAGCCCAGCCGATCGGGCACTGACTGGTTTCGCGGGCGGCACAGTCCGACGGCGGGCTAGCGGAGCGTAGAAACGTCGATGACGAAGCGGTAGCGGACGTCGGAGGCAAGCACTCGCTCGTACGCCTCGTTGACCTTGTCGACGCCGATCGTCTCGATATCGGCAGCCAGGCCGTGCTCGGCGCAGAAGTCCAGCATCTCCTGGGTCTCGCGGATACCGCCGATGTTGGAGCCGGCAAAGGACGCCCGGCTGCCCATCAGGGCGAAGGCGTGCACGGGCAGTGCCTGCGGCGGAGCGCCGACGATGACCAGCGCGCCGTTGAGCCGCAGCAGACCGAGGAACGCGTCGATGTCCAACGGAGCACTGACGGTGTTGATGATCAGGTCGAAGCTGCGCTTGAGGGTCTCGAAGGTGTCCGGGTCGCTGGTGGCGTAGTACGCCTTGGCGCCGAGCCGCAGCCCGTCCTCCTGCTTCTTCAGCGACTGCGACAGCACGGTCACCTCGGCGCCCATCGCAGCAGCCAGCTTGACCGCCATGTGACCGAGACCGCCGAGTCCGATGACCGCGACCTTCTTGCCCGGACCGGCGCCCCAGTGCCGCAACGGCGAATAAGTGGTGATCCCGGCGCACAGCAACGGCGCAGCGGCGGCCGGGTCGATGCCGTCGGGGATCTTCAGGACGAAGTCCTCGACCACGACCACCTGGGTGCTGTAGCCACCCTGGGTGATGGTGCCGTCCCGGTCGATGGAGCCGTACGTCCCCACGTTGCCCTGCAGGCAGTGCTGTTCCTCACCGGCCAGGCAGTTCTCGCACTCGCCGCAGGAGTTGACCATGCAGCCGACGCCGACCAGGTCGCCGACCTGGTGCCTCCTGACCTCGGAGCCGACCGCGGCGACGGTCCCGACGATCTCGTGGCCCGGGGCCAGCGGGTAGGGAACCGGGCCCCACTCGCCGCGGACGGTGTGGATGTCGGAGTGGCAGATGCCGCAGTAGGCGACGTCGATCAGGACGTCCTTGGGACCGACCTCGCGACGCTCGATGGTGATGGTGGACAGCGGTTCGGTCGCCGAGGGTGCGGCGAAGGCATACGCGGTGGACATGGGCCCAACGCTACGCCGGCGGGGAACTGACCGATCGGCGGACTGTCTGTGCCGAGTGGCAGGGTGGACGCGTGACGCGATACGTGGTGCTGCTGCGCGGGATCAACCTCGGCAAACGGCGGATCCCGATGCCCGAGCTGAAGGCGTTGGCGGCCGAGCTCGGGCACACCGAGGTCAGTACCTACATCGCCAGCGGAAACCTGATCCTGAGTTCGGATCGCAGGCCGACCGCGATCGCGGCGGAGCTCGACGAGGCCATCGCTCAGCGGTACGGCTTCGACGTGGACTGCGCGATCCGCACCGCAGCCGAGTTGGCGGCCGTGGTCGCCACGAATCCCTTTCCGCAGGGAGATCCCAAGCAAGTGACCGTCGGCTTCGCCGCGACTGCGATCGAGAAGGCAGCTGATCAGCGGATCGCGGCGTTGGCGTCGCCGGATGAGCGGTTCCAGATCGCCGGCCGGGAGGTGTATGTCGATTTTGCCGGTGGACTGGCGCGCAGCAAACTGGCTGTCCAGCTCGGCAAGGCCGTTGGGCAACCGATCACCACCCGCAACGCCCGGACCGTCGCCTCACTGTCCGAACTCGCGAACCGTTGAGCACTTCGGCCACCACCCGTGTCGGTCGGAACACTGTCGGACCGGGTGGCTAATCTTGGCTTCCTAGCTGTCCTTCCCCGGCCTGCAGCTGATGGATCTTCGTTCGGACCTTTGGAGGTTGTGCAGTTCCCATGTCAGCGGCTTCTGGTGGGAATTCCTTCGTCCATCTGCACGTGCACTCGGAGTACTCGATGCTCGACGGCGCAGCGCGGATCACCGATCTGATGGACGGATGCCAGCAACAGCAGATGCCCGCCATCGGACTGACCGACCACGGCTTCCTGTTCGGCGCCCACGAGTTCTACATGGCTGCGCAGAAGGCCGGTGTCAAGCCGATCATCGGCCTGGAGGCCTACGTCACTCCCAAGACCCACCGCAGCGAGCGGAAGCGGGTGCGCTGGGGCGACGGCGGCTCCGACGACGTGTCGGGCGGCGGGGCGTACACGCACATGACGCTGTGGTCGGAGACGACCGAGGGCATGCACAACCTCTTCCGGTTGGGCACCCGGTCCTCGACCGAGGGTTACTTCTACAAGCCGCGGGCGGACCGTGAGCTGCTCAACGAGTACGCCAAGGGCCTGATCGCGAGCACCGGCTGCCCGTCCGGTGAGGTGCAGACCTATCTGCGCCTCGGCAAGTACGAAGAGGCTCGCGCCAGCGCCGCCGAGTTCCGCGACATCTTCGGCGCCGGAAACTACTACGTCGAGCTGATGGACCACGGGCTGTCCATCGAGAAGCGGGTCCGCGAGGACCTGCTGCGGATCGCCAAGGACCTGCAGCTGCCGCTGGTCGCGACCAACGACCTGCACTACGCCCACGCCGAGGACGCCGAGGCACACGAACTGCTGCTGTGTGTGCAGTCCGGGTCGACGATGGCCGACACCAACCGGTTCAAGCTGGACGGCGGAGGCTACTACCTCAAGTCGCCGGCCGAGATGCGTGAGCTGTTCCGCGAGCTGCCCGAGGCCTGCAACAACACGCTGGAGATCGCCGAGCGCTGCAATGTCGATTTCGTGCATGGCGAGGGCCGCTACATGCCCCGCTTCCCGGTGCCGGAGGGTCACGACGAGACCAGCTGGTATCTGCGCGAGGTCGAGGAGGGACTGAAGCTCCGCTACCCGGACGGCATCACGCCGGAGGTGCGACAGCGCGCGGACTACGAGTCCGAGGTGATCATCGGCAAGGGCTTCCCGGGCTACTACCTGGTGGTCGCCGACTTCATGCAGTGGGCCAAAGACCGGGGCATTCGGACCGGTGTCCGGGGATCGGGCGCAGGCTCGCTGTGTGCATACGCGATGCGGATCACCGACCTCGATCCCCTGCAGTACAAGCTGACCTTCGAGCGGTTCCTCAATCCGGAGCGGGAGTCGCTACCGGACTTCGACGTCGACTTCGACGAGCGTCGCCGGGGCGAGGTGATCAAATACGTCACGGAGAAATACGGCAGCGAACGCGTCGCCCAGATCGTCACCTATGGCCGGATCAAGGCCAAACAGGCAGTCAAGGACGCGAGCCGGGTGCTCGGCTACCCGTACGCGATGGGCGACAAGCTGACCAAGGTGATGCCGCCGCCCGTGATGGGCAAGGACATCCCGCTGCCCAAGATCTTCGACAAGAACCACGACCGGTATTCCGAGGGCGGCGAATTCCGGGCGCTGTACGAGTCCGACCCGGATGCCAAGAAGGTCGTCGACTCGGCGATGGGCATCGAGGGGCTGGTCCGCCAGCCGGGCGTACACGCCGCCGGCGTGATCATGTCCAGCGACCCGCTGATCGACATCGTCCCGCTGATGAAGCGCGAGCAGGACGGCGCGATCATCACCCAGTTCGACTACGCGTACGCCCTCGAGCCGCTCGGCCTGGTCAAGATGGACTTCCTGGGCCTGCGGAACCTGACCATCCTGGGCGACGCGGTGGAGAACGTGAAGCTCAACCGGGGGATCGAGATCGATCTCGACGCGCTCGGTCGCGAGCCGGACGACGCCGAGACCTACGAACTGCTGAGCAGCGGCGAGACCCTGGGCGTCTTCCAGCTGGACGGCGGCGGCGCCCGGTCGCTGCTGAAGATGATGCAGCCCAAGCGGATCACCGACATCATGGCGACGATCGCCCTGTACCGGCCGGGCCCGATGGGGATCAACTCCCACGTCAACTACGCCATGCGGCGCCGCGGCGACCAGCCGATCGTCTATCCGCACGACGAGGTCATCGAGGCGCTGAAGCCGGTCATCGAGGACAACTACGGTCTGATCGTCTACCAGGAGGACGTGATCGAGGTCGCCCGGCGGCTTGCCGGCTACTCGCTGGGACGCGCGGACATGCTGCGCCGCGCGATGGGCAAGAAGAAGAAGGCCGTGCTGGATGCCGAGTACGAGGGCTTCCAGTCCGGCATGAAGGAGCGTGGCTTCTCCGACGCCGCGGTCAAGGCGGTCTGGGATGCGCTGATGCCCTTCGCCGACTACGGTTTCGGCAAAGCGCACGCCGCGGCGTACGGACTGGTGTCCTACTGGACCGCCTACCTCAAGACGCACTATCCAGCTGAGTACATGGCCGCTGTGCTGGAGTCGGTCAAGGACGACAAGGACAAGATTGCCATCTACCTCGGCGAGTGCCGGCGGATGAAGATCAAGGTGCTGCCGCCGGATGTCAACGAGTCGCAGGCCCGCTTCACGCCTGTCGGGTCCGACATCCGCTTCGGCCTCACCGCGATCCGCAATGTTGGCGGCAATGTCGTCGACGGCATCGTGGCTGCCCGCCAGGAGCACGGCAAGGCCCGCGACTTCCACGGGTTCCTTGATCAGATCCCGCTGGTGGCCTGCAACAAGCGGGTGATCGAATCGCTGATCAAGGCCGGCGCCTTCGACTCGATGGGCCACACCCGGCGGGCGCTGATGAGCGTCTACGAAGCGGCCGTCGACGGCGTCATCGACCTGAAGCGGAACGAGGCGCACGGCCAGTCCGACCTGTTCGGCGATCTTGGTGTCGAGTCCTCCCCGCTGTCCGGAGCCGTACCGGAGCTCGAGGACTGGGACAAGCGCACCAAGCTCGCCTTCGAGCGGGAGATGCTCGGCCTATATGTGAGTGATCATCCGCTGCAGGGCCTTGAGCACGTGCTGGAGCGGGAACGCGATCTCAGCATCAGCAGCCTGATCGGCGAGGACGGTCCGCGCGACAGCATGGTCACCGTCGCCGGGATGATCACCAGCATCACCCGCAAGACCACCAAACGAGGCGATCTGTGGGCCGTGCTCACGGTGGAGGACCTCGAGGCCTCGGTGGAAGTGCTGCTGTTCCCCAAGGCGTACGACCTGGTCTCGACGGTGATCGCCGAGGACACCGTTGTCCGCGTCAAGGGTCGGGTCCGCGACGACGACGAGTCGATCGCCCTGGTCGGGCAGGAGCTGACGCTGCCGGACATCTCCGAGGGCCCGACCGGGCCGGTGGTGATCTCGCTGCCGGTGACCCGATGCACCCCGGCGACGATCGACAAGCTCGCCCAGATCCTCAAGTCCCACCCGGGCATGACCGAGGTGCAGCTGAAGCTGAAGGCGCCGGACAAGATCACCACCATGCGAGTGGGCAGCCAGTTCCGGGTCACCTCGTCGCAGCCGCTGATGGCCGATCTCAAGGCCGAACTCGGACCGTCCTGTCTGGCAGGATGAGCTGGCGTGACGAGCACCGGGACCGGCACTTCCGAGCCCAGCCAGCACACCGGAGTCGCCGGGCTGGGTGACCTGCCGGTCGGCCTGGCCGCCGGCTGGCTGGTCGGCTACCTGCTGTTGTGTGTGCTGATCGGGATCGGTGCCGGGGTGTTGTGGGAGCGGATCACCGATCTGCCGGGCTACACCGTCGCCCAGAACGGCACAGCCACAACCACCGAGCGGGGCCTGGCCGGATTCATCTCCGGAGACGCGTCGTTCGCGGCCATCGGTTTCTTCGTCAGCATCGGGCTCGGGATCATCGCGTGGAAATGGTTCGGCCGCCTCGGCTGGCCGGTGGTGATCGTGGCCATCGTCGGTCCGATCTGTGCTGCGCTGGTCTGCTGGTGGGTCGGTTACAAGCTCGGACCGGGTGACTTCGACCCGCGACTGGCAGCCGCCCGGCCGGGCGACTTCGTGCCGATCACACTGACCGTGCGGACGCCGGTGGCATTGCTGGTCTGGACGTTCGGAGCGCTGATCCCGGTGCTGCTGCGCGCCTCGCTGGGCCGGGATCCGGAGGAGAGCTCGCTGCCGCGGAGGGGGCGCCGCCGGACCGATCCGAATGGTCCGACAGATCCGATCGATCTGACTGGTCCGACCGGTCCGGGATCACAGGAGGCCGCTTCGGGTGGGCCGGCCGACGGAGCCGGGTCGTGACCGGCCGGGAGCATCGCTACGCGCTGACCACGACCTGGACCGGCAATCTCGGCACCGGCACCTCCGGCTACCGGGACTACTCGCGCGACCATGAGATCCGGCTGGCGAGCAAACCCGATCAGGTCCTGCTCAGCTCCGCCGATCCCACCTTCCGGGGCGATGCCGGCCGGCTCAATCCCGAGGAGCTGCTGCTGGCAGCGCTCAGCCAATGCCATCTACTGTCGTACCTGCACGCGTGCGTGATGGCCGGCGTTGTCATCGTCGACTACGCCGACCAGGCGAGCGGCACCATGATCACCACGCCCGACGGCGGCGGACACTTCGTCGAGGTCACCCTGCGCCCAGTGGTGACGATCGCAGCAGACTCGGATCCGACCGCCGCCCTGCAGGCCCACGATGCCGCGCACGCGATGTGCTTCATCGCCAACTCGGTCAACTTCCCGGTTCGGCACGAGCCGGTGATCCAGGTCGCGGGCTGACCGCTCCCAGCCGTTGTAGGTACTCAGCGTCTCCGGTCGGCCAGCGTTCGTACGAGCTTGTCCTCGACCGGCCGCGGTGAGGCGCCGGAATAGTTGCTGATCATGGAGAAGACGTACCGCCGCCCATCCCGGCCGCGGACGTAGCCACTGAGCGCGGTCACGCCGGTGAGGCTTCCGGTCTTGGCCCGGGCGTTGTCGGCGGCTGCGGTTCCTCGCATCCGGTCGCTGAGCGAACCGCCGACCATCCGTTTCGGATTGCCGGCGACCGGCAGGGCTGCATAGAACGCCGGGAACCAGGACGCGCGCTGGACGCGGTAGAGCACCTTCGCGACCGCCCGCGGGATCAGCTTGTCCGACCGGGACAGCCCGGAGCCGTCCTTCAGCCGGATCACCTTCGACCGGACGCCGAGGTGCCTCAGGTACGCCTTGGTGTAGGACAGCCCATCCGTCCAGTTGCCGCGCCGGCCCTTGCGCGCTCCCATCGCCTTGGTCAGAGCCTCGGCGTGACTGTTGTTGGACAGCTTGAGGAACGGCACCAGCAGTTTGGACAACGTCATCGAGGCGTCCTGGGCAATCACCGTGCGGCTGCGGGCCGGGGCCGTGATCGATCTGGTGCCGCCGCGCACGGCGACTCCGGCCTTGGCCAGCTCGGAGCGGAACACGGCGGCCGCCAGCAGGTCCGGCCGGCTGACTGTGACCAGCGCGTGCCCCGTCGACCGGCCCCGGGCGACCTTGCCGCGGAGCTTGATGGTGGCGCTCCCGTAGCTGCGCGACGCGGAGAAGGTGGTGGCCGCGCCGCGCTTGGCCGTTGTCACCTTCGTGGACACCTTGAGGTAGGACTTGGCGGCCGCCGGAGTGAAGCTGATCCTGGCCGGCTTGCCGGCCGCGCTGCCCGGGGCGTAGTTGATCTGGACTGTTCCGGCGTTGTAGTCGGCGTCGGGAGCCAGCGTCAGGCCGTAGACCGGCGCAGCGTAGTAGTCGCCGGCATAGGACTTGTCCCAGCCGGAGTTGTAGTGGTGGCTGTCGAAGAAAGACGCATCGACCGCGAGCTTACCGGTGACCGTGCTAATGCCGGCGGCGCGGACCTTCTTGGCCAGGGCCGCGAGATCGGACTGGCGCAGGGTCGGATCGCCGTAGCCCTTGAGGTACAGGTTGCCCTCCAGCGTGTGGCCGCTGACCCGGCCGCGCCGGATGACCTGGGTCTTGAACCGGTACTTCGGCCCCAGGACGTGCAGGGCCGTCACAGCGGTGAGGATCTTGTTGTTCGACGCGGGGGTGACCGACCGGGTGGCCTTGCGGACGTAGAGCTTCCGCCCGTCGGATGCGTCCAGCACGATGGCGCCCGAACGGGCCCTGGTCACCCGCGGGTCAGCCATCACCGTTTTGATCTTGGACTTGAGCCCGGGGTCGGCCGGGGACGCGTGCGCGACCGGCACGGCGACCAACGTGGACATAGTGGCCAGGCCGACACCAAGACCGATCAGCGACCGGTAGACCGTGATGGACTTCAGCGCTGGGGTCATGGCTCAGGACGCTATCGCCACCGGCCGTAGCCGGACAAGGGTCAGCCCGCGTCCGTCCGGCCCGACGCCCGAGCCTAGAAGGTCGTGGTCAGCTCCTGCACCTGCCCGGTCGCGGCCGAGCGATAGGCGGACTCGAAGATGTCGATCACGTGGCGTGCGTGCTCGGCGGTGGCGACCGTCGGGGTGTCGTCGGTGATCCAGTCCACCAGTTGCATCACGTCCTCGAAGACATGGGCCTCCTCCATGCCGCGATGATCCCCGACCACATGCGGCAGGGCGTATGTGTAGCCGTAGGTTTCGGCGACGTCGCGGCCGGGATAGTCGATGACCTCACCGTTCAGCGTTGCGCCGTTGATCGTCCCCTCGGTACCGAAGATCAGCGGGCGGCCGAGATCCGGCAGACTGCCCGCGGCGACACCGTAGACGTGGGCGAAGAACGCATCCCCGAAGTCGACGATGATCATGGTCTGGTCATCCATGTCGGTGGGCAGCCGCTCGCCCCGGAACTCGCGTTCGCTGATCCGGACACCGGACAGGGCCGTGACGCGCCGGGCCGGACCGACGACGGCCGTCAGCGCGTGCAGTCCGTAGACGGTCATGTCGTACAGCGGTCCGCCGCCCGGCTTGCGGAAGTACCAGGCGGGGTTGACGTTGGTCAGCGGGTCGTCCCCGAGCCGGGCGCTCGCCTCCTCCTCGTGGTAACGCCCGAAGGTCGCACCGGTGACCGCCCAGGTGGGCCGGCCCAGCGCACCGGAGCCCACCAGCTCCTTGATCCGCTGCAGCCGCGGATTGATCAGTTCGCCCGGCGAGGCGACCAGCTTCACGCCGCGATCCCGCGCGCGGGCGATCAGGTCGTTCGCCTCGGCAACGGTGGTCGTCATGGTCTTGTTGAGATGGACGTGCAGCCCGGCCTCCACCGCGGTCACCGCTTGTTCGTAGTGCAGTCCGATCGGCGTGGCGATGCTCACCGCGTCCAGGCCCCCGGCATCGAGCATGCTCGCCAGGTCGGGATGGGCGGCCGGGACCCCGAATTTGGCCGCGGCCGCCTGAGCCCTGTCCAGGACGGGGTCGCAGAGCGCCACCACCCGGACCCGGTCCTGGACATCGGCCATAGTCAGATGCGGCAGCAGCCCTCGCAGGGAGATGCTGCCGGTGCCGACGATTCCCAACCGCACTGGTTCTGTCATGACAGCACCCTTGCAGAGTCCGCCGGATCGCTAGACGGCACCCGGCTTCTGCATCAGGCCGCCGTCGGCGAAGATCGTCGTCGCGGTGATGTAGGAGGCGGCGTCCGAGGCGACGAAGCAGGCGACCTTGCCCATCTCGGACGGCTTGCCGATGTAGCCGAGCGGGATTGCGTTGCGCAGTGCGGCGGTCTGCTCCGGGGTGTCGTCGGCGTTGATCGGGGTGTCGATCGCGCCGGGTCCGATGCCGACCACCCGGATGCCGTACGGGCCCAATTCGACGCCGGCGGTCCGGGTCAGCATCCGGATCCCGCCCTTGGACACGCAGTAGGCCAGGTCGGACGGCATCGGCCAGTCCTCGTGCACCGAGGTGGTGTTGATGATCACTCCGCCGCCACCCTGTTTGCGCATCTGGTCGGAGGCGATCTTGGTGCCGAACACGGCCCCCTTGAGGTTGATGCTCATCAGGAAGTCGTACCGGTCCTCGGTCAGATCGGCACTGGTCTGCCCGATCTCCACGCCGGCGTTGTTGACCATGACGTCCAGCCGTCCGTAGGTGCTGACGGCGAAATCGATCAGCTTGGCGATCTCGTCGACTTTGCCGACATTGGCCTGGAAGCCGGTCGCGGTGCCGCCGTCGGCGGTGATGTCGGCGATGATCTTGTCGGTGGCCTCGGGATGGCTGACCCAGTCGATCACCACTTTGGCGCCCTGGGCCGCTGCTTCGCGGGCGATGCCCTCACCGATTCCGGAATTGGCTCCGGTCACGATCATCACTTTGCCGTCGAGCGCGCGGCTCACGTCCTGGCTCATTTGCCGATCTCCTTCTGTTGGGTGGTTCGTTGTGCCTGCTGACAGATCAGGTGGGCGACGACGGCCGTCCAGCCGGTCTGGTGCGAGGCGCCCAGGCCGCGTCCCTCGTCGCCGTGGAAGTATTCGCTGAAGGTCGGATGGGCCTGCCACAGCGGCCCGGTCGGCACATGCCGCGGATCGCTGGGCCGGCGGCCGTCGGGCCCGATCCGGAAGAGGCTGATCAGGCGGTCGTCGATGGCGTCGGCGACCGCGGCCAGATCGCGTACGGAGCCCGATCCGGTGGGGAAGCCGACGTCGTCAAGATCACGGAGGGCGTGGGACCGCAGCGCATCGGTGATCAGCACATTGACCGGGAACCAAACCGGGCCGCGCCAGTTGGAGTTGCCGCCGAACAGTCCCGAGTCCGACTCGGCCGGGGTGTAGGCGAGGGTCCGGGAGACGCCCTCGACCTCCATCGTTACCGGTGTCCGATAGACCGTCGAAACAGCACGGATCCCGTGCGGGGACAGGAATTCCTGTTCGTCCAGCAGGCGGGTGAGCAGCTTCTGCAGCCGGTCCTGGTCCAGCAGCGCGAGGGTCGTCTGATCATGGACGTGCAGGACGGCGTCGGTCAACTGCGGACGATGCCGTGCCAGCCAGCCGAGGCGTTCGGTGAAGTCCGGCAGGGTGTCCTCGACCCAGTCCGGCTGCACCGCGACGGCGACCAGGGGGAGCAGACCGACCATGGTCCGGACGGGGATCTGCCGGCTGGTGCCGTCGGGGAAGACGACCGCGTCGTAGTAGAAGCCGTCCGACTCGTTCCAGAGCTCGACGGCGGCGTTGCCGGCACTGGTCATCGCCTCGCTGATCAACAGGAAGTGCTCGAGGAATTTGCTGGCGATCCCGTCCCAGCCGCGGTCGGTGCGGGCCAGCTCCCAGGAGATCGCCAGCATGCCCAGGCAGAAGAACGCCATCCAGCTGGTGGCGTCACTCTGCTCGAGATGATGCCCGTCGGGCAGCGGGTCGGACCGGTCGAAGAGGCCGATGTTGTCCATGCCGAGGAAGCCGCCCTCGAAGAGGTAGCTGTCGTCGGTGTCCTTGCGGTTGACCCACCAGCCGAAGTTGAGCAGCAGCTTGGCGGCGATGTGGGTCAGGAACTCCCGGTCCCTGGCGCCGTCGAGCTGATAGACCTGCCAGGCCGCCCAGGCGTGGACGGGCGGGTTGACGTCGGAGAAGTTCCACTCGTAGGCCGGCAGCTGGCCGTTGGGGTGCATCGCCCATTCCCGGCAGATCAGCGTCAACTGGTCCTTGGCGAACCCCGGGTCGATGTGGGCGAGGGCGACGCAGTGGAAGGCGAGGTCCCAGGAGGCGAACCAGGGATATTCCCACTCGTCCGGCATCGAGATGATGTCGGCGAGATAGAGGTGGGTCCAGTCGGTGTTGCGGCCCAGCGGCTGGCGTTGCAGCCGCTGGGGCGGCGGTGTCGGCTGTCCCGGATCACCGTCCAGCCAGCGACGGACGTCGTAGCGGAAGAGTTGCTTGCACCACAGCAGCCCGGCGAACGCCCGGCGGGCGGTCGCCCGGTCCTCGGCAGTGGCTTCGGCTCCGATCACGGCGTCGTAGAACTCGTCCGCCTCCGCCTTCCGCACCTCCGCAACCCGCCGAGGGGTCACATAGTCCTCAATATTCGCGGCGTGTCGGCCCGGTGCTGGCTCTTGGGCAGTCAGCCGCACCCGTACGGTCACAGTCGCGCCCGGCTGGATCTCCGGGAACGACCAGCGCAGCGCGGCCTTCGTGACCGGTATGTCATCCGGAGCGAGCCCGGACCGGTCGCCGTACACGATCGCCCGCTCGACCGCATCCTTCGGGTAGGTGGCCTGGTGCAGGTCGCTGCCGAAGGCGGCGACGGTGTTGGTCTCGTTGTCGCAGCGCAGCACCTCGGGTTCGGTGTCGGCCTGCCAGGTCAGCCGGTAGTCGCCGAGGAAGCCGTGGCTCAGTGTCAGCCCGTCGGTCGCCGAACCAGTACCGGTGATCGACGGCTTGCGCGGGTCGCCCCAGCTCCAGGTGTTGCGGAACCAGATCTGCGGGACCAGGTCCAGCCTGGCCGGATCGGGGCCGTGGTTGGTCGCCGAGATCTCGATCACGATGTCGGTCGGGGAGGCTTTCGCGTGGGTGACCAGGACGTCGAAGAACCGGTCATCGGCGAGGATTCCGGTGTCGGCGAGCTCGTACTCCTCGTCGCCGTAGCCGCGGCGGTCGTTCTCGGCGCGCAGGTCGGCGTACGGGAACGCCTGCTGGGGATAGCGATAGAGCAGCTCGGCATACGAATGCGTCGGGGTGGCGTCCAGATGCCACCAGTACTCCTTGGCGTCCTCGCCGTGATTGCCCTGGCCGTTGCTCAGGCCGAAGTACCGCTCCTTGAGCCGGTCGTCGTTGCCGTTCCAGAGGGCGACGGCGAGGTTGAGGAAGCCGTACCGGTCGCAGATCCCGCCGATGCCGTCCTCGCCCCAGCGGTACGCCCGGTGCTGGGCCTGGTCGAAGTCGAAGTTGTCCCAGGCGTCGCCGTCGGCCGAATAGTCCTCACGGACCGTTCCCCATTGGCGTCCGGCCAGATACGGACCCCAGAGCCGCCAGCCCTCGTCCGGGGCGCCGCCGGTCGGTGCGACTACGCGTGCGAGTCGATCATGTTCAGCCGTCACGGTCGCAGTCTGCCGGTACGCGGTGGCGTTGTGACCCCTTGCGGCCGCCCGGCTCAGTTCGTTCTCATCTGAGCCATGATCAGTCCTCGACCACGACATCTTCGGGCGACTTGTCGGGCCGGAAACCGCGCCAGACCGGGAACCGCATCCGGCCGTCATCGGTCCACTCGGCATAAGTGACCTCGCCGACCAGCTCGGGCTCGATCCAATGGGCGTCCCGGGCATCCAGCCGGGGGACGTCTACCAGGGTCGGCTCGGGCTGCTCCATGCTGGCGAAGAGTTCGGTGATGCGTTCCAGTTCGGCGTCGGAGAAGCCGCTGCCGACCCGGCCGATGTAGCGGAGCCGATGATGATCACCGTCGATCGGAATGCCCACCAGGACCGATCCGACGGTGGTGGCGCGGCGCCCGTTGCCCGGACGCCAGGCGCCGATGACCACCTCCTGGGTGCGGAAGTTCTTGATCTTGATCCAGGTGCGGGCCCGGCTGCCCGGTTGGTAGGTGGAACCGCGGCGCTTGGCGACCAGCCCTTCCATGCCGAGGCTTTTGCTGGCGATCTCGGCCGCTTCGAGGTCACCCTCGAAGCTGGGCGGCAGCTGGATCCTGCCGCCGGTGATCAACTTCTCCAGCTCGGCCCGACGGTCGTCGTAGCTGTGCTTCACCAGTGATTTCCCGTTCAGATACGGGACATCGAAGACGACGAGCTGGACCGCGGTCTGGCGGCGGGCGCGGGCCACATCGGCCGGGCTGCTGAGATTGATGCGGTTCTGCAGTCGGGAGAAACTCGGCCGGCCGTTCTCATCCAGGGCGACGATCTCGCCATCCAGGATCGCGTCCTGCACATCGATCCCGGGTAGGGCGTCGGCGATCTCCGGATAGTTTGCCGTGACGTCCAGGCCCCGGCGGCTCATGATCTTGGCACGGCCGGCGGCCAGGTAACAGATCGCGCGTACTCCGTCCCACTTCATCTCGTACGCCCACTCGGCGGGATCGGTGAAGTCGATGCTGTCCGTCGTGCTGGCCAGCATCGGCTTGATCTCCGGCGGAAAGTCAGGTTCCTGCGCAATCTGATCATCCTTACGATCTGAATGCCAGACCATCGACTCGTCGCGTTCAGCCTGCTCGTGCAGCGCCCGCAACTCCTCGTCGGTTGCCGGTTTCGGCTCGGCGGGACTGCCGGCCATCAGGTGCATCAGCCAGTGGTTCTCCGGCTGGCCGCCGCGACCACCGGTATGGATCAGCGCGATCTTGCATCCGGAGCCGACACCGCCGGGTTTGGTGCCGTTCAAGATCGCGATCACCTCGCGGCCGTCGCGCCACTTCTCCAGTTCGTACGTCCCGGAGTCGAAGATGATCACTTCGCCGCCGCCGTACTCGGCATGCGGGATGACCCCAGAGAACGAGCCGTACTCGATCGGATGATCTTCGGTCTGGACGGCCAGGTGATTGGTCCTGGTGTCGACTGGTACGCCCTTGGGCACCGCCCAGCTGACCAGCACTCCGTCGTGTTCGAGTCGAAAGTCGTAATGCAGCCGACGGGCGTGATGCTCCTGGATCACGAAAGTCGGCGCTCCGTCGCTGCGTGGGGTGGGAGGGGTGGTCGGCACCGGCTCCGGAGTCTTCTGGGGATCGCGCATGCTGCGGTATCTGCTGAGTCGATCGGGGGCCGCGGGGCTGGACGGGCCGCCCGGTGCGAGCGGCCATAGCAGATCGCCGAAGTCCTCGACCCGCCGGAGCGCCTGGTCGAGGTCGAGATGCTCGAGATCCTCGTCGAGTTCGTCCCAGGTGCGCGGCACGGCGACCATCGGACGCATCCGACCCCGCAAGGAGTACGGCGAGATGGTCGTCTTGTTGCCATTGTTCTGGCTCCAGTCGATGAACACCTTGCCGGTGCGCTGCGCCTTGGCCATCTCGGCGACCACCAGGTCGGGATGTTCTCGCTGCAATGTCTCGGCGAGCTCTTTGGCGATCTTGGACGCGTCGGCCGAGGTGTAGCTGCCGTCGAGATGGGCGTACAGGTGAATGCCCTTGCTACCGCTGGTGACGGGGAACAGCTCAAGCCCGATGTCCTCCAGGATCTCCCGCGCCCAGAGCGCGACCTGGGAGCATTCCGGCAGCCCCACGCCCGGCCCGGGATCAAGATCGAGAACCAGCCGGTCCGGATTCAGCGGGGTGCCGTCGCTGTCGAAACGCCACTGCGGCACGTGGATCTCCAGTGCGGCCAGCTGGGCGAGCCAGACCAGCGTGGCCGGCTCCTCGACAACGGGGTAGTCGTTGGTGCCGCCGCGGTGCTCGATCTGGCGGCGCGGCACCCAGTCCGGCACCCCGGCCGGTGGCAGGTTCTTCTGGAAGAAAACCGACCCCGGGTCGGACTCGGTGCCCACACCGTGCACCCAGCGCTTGCGGGTCACCGGCCGGCCGGAAAGGTGCGGCACCATGTACGGGGCGATGGCCGAGTAATAGGCGATGACCTCGCCCTTGGTGGTCCCGGTCTGCGGATACAGCACCTTGTCCAGGTTGCTGATCTTGAGCAGGCGGCCGCTGACCGAGACGGTCTGGGACTGCTCCGCGGCGGGCGTCATGACTCCATCATGCCCAGCGGGACGGGCACTCAACCAGCGATCGGCGCGACCACGGCGCCGGTGGTGGCGACCAGGTCGGCGGCCGAGAGCTCGACCTGCAGGCCCCGCCGTCCGGCGCTGACGAAGATGGTGGCGAAGTCGGAGCTGCTGCTGTCGATCACGGTCGGCAGCTTCGTACGCTGCCCGATCGGTGAGATCCCGCCGAGCACGTAGCCACTGCTGCGCTCGGCGGCCCGAGGATCTGCCAGCTGCGCCTTCTTCGCACCGCAGGCCCGGGCCAGCGCTTTCAGATCGAGCTGATCGGCGACCGGCACCACCGCGACAGTGAGCCGGCCACCGACGTCGGCGACGAGGGTCTTGAAGATCTGACGCCGGTCCACGCCCAGCTCCTCGGCAGCCTCGTCGCCGTAGTGCGTGGCGTCGTCCTGGTGCTCGTAGGGATGCACGGTGTAGGCGATGCCGGCCGCCGAGAGTGCGACGGTGGCCGGAGTGCCCGCGGATTCGGGTGCGGATCGCTTCGAGGAGGATCGCTTCGAGGAAGCCACGGTCAGCCAGGATATCGATTGCGGGCGGGGAGTGGGCCCCTCGTAGACTTCGACCGTGCTACGACGTATCGATCTTCGCGCCTCAGGCGTGCCGGCGGACCCGGAGGCACTCCGGGCCGCGCTGCCGCGCGCCGCGTTCGATGTCGATGCCGCCGTCGAGGCGGTTCGACCGATCTGTGAGGACATCGCGCAGCACGGCATCCATGCGCTCACCAAATATGCCGAGCAGTTCGATCATGTGGTGCCGGAATCCTTCCGGGTCCCGGCCGAAGCGCTGACCCAGGCTCTGGCCGATCTTGATCCCCAGTTGCGGCAAGCCTTCGAGGTCTCGATCGAACGCCGCCGCAAGGTCAGCGAGGCCGAGCTCGGCGAGCGTCAGGTCGATGTGGACGTCGCGACCGGCGCCCGGGTCAGCCAGCGGATGATTCCGGTCAACCGGGTCGGACTGTACGTACCCGGCGGCGTGGCGCCGCTGGCGTCGACGGTGATCATGAATGTCGTCCCGGCCCAGGTCGCCGGGGTGGCATCGCTCGCGCTGGCCTCGACCCCACAGGCCGAGTTCGGTGGCCTGCCGCACCCGAGCATCCTCGCGCTGTGCGCGTTGCTCGGTGTCGAGGAGGTGTACGCCGTCGGTGGATCGCAGGCCGTTCCGATGTTCGCCTACGGCGTGCCCGGGCTGTGTCCCCGGGTGGACATGATCACCGGACCGGGCAACATCTACACCGTCGCCGCCAAGCGCCTGGTCAAGGGCTTGGTCGGCATCGACTCGGAGGCCGGTCCGACCGAGATCGCCGTCCTGGCCGACGACACCGCGGTCCCAGCCTACGTCGCCGCCGATCTGATCTCCCAGTCCGAGCACGCGCCGGACGCCGCCTCGGTGTTGATCACCGACTCGCCGGAATTGGTCGCTGCGGTCGAGGACGAACTGGAGAGGCAGGTCCTGCCGGCCAAGCACGCCGAACGGATCCACGCGTCGCTGACCGGACAGCAGTCCGGAGCCGTGCTGGTCGATGATCTTGACGCCGGAATCGCCGTCGCAGATGCGTACGCGGCGGAGCACCTGGAGATCCAGACCCGGGACGCGGCCGCCGTGTCGACCAAGATCACCAATGCCGGCGCGATCTTCCTCGGCTCCTGGTCGCCGGTGTCCCTGGGCGACTATTCGGCCGGCAGCACGCACGTGCTGCCCACTGCGGGTTGTGCCTGTCACTCGTCGGGCCTGAATGTCAAGAGCTACCTGAAGGCCGTTCACGTGATCGACTACGACCAACAGGCGCTTGCCGAGATCGCCGACGGGGTCGTCACGTTCGCAGAGGCCGAGGATCTACCGGCCCACGGCCGCGCGATCTCGGTCCGTCAGGAGGGTCGCGGATGAGCGGCACCGCCGATCCGAAGCTGACCGATCTGCCGCTGCGCCCGGAGTTGAAGGGCGAGGAGCCGTACGGGGCACCGCAGCTCGACGTACCAGTGCTGCTCAACGTCAACGAGAATCCGTATCCGCCGAGTGCCGCGGTGATCGCCGACATCGGCCGTGCGATCACCGACGCTGCCGCGAGCATGAACCGTTACCCGGAACGCGACGCGATGGCGCTGCGGGATGATCTAGCCCGCTACCTCGGCCACGGACTGACCACAGCGAACGTCTGGGCTGCCAACGGCAGCAACGAGGTGATGACCCACGTCCTGGGTGCTTTCGGCGGTCCGGGACGCAGCGCCCTGACATTCGCGCCGTCCTACTCGATGTATCCCGAGTACGCACGCAACACCCACACCGAATGGCTGACGGTGCCGCGCCGGCCGGACTTCAGCCTCGATGTTGATCTCGCGCTGCGCTCGATCGCCGAGATCCGTCCGGACGTGGTCTTGGTCGCGAGCCCGAACAATCCGACCGGCACCCGGGCCGAGCTTGATCAACTGGAGGCGCTCTGTGATGCGGCGCCGGGGGTTGTCGTGATCGATGAGGCGTACGCGGAGTTTGCTCGTCCAGGTACCCGGAGCGCCTTGGAGCTGTTGCCGAAGTATCCGCGGCTGGCGGTGAGCCGGACGATGAGCAAGGCGTTCGCCTTCGCCGGTGGCCGGTTGGGTTACCTGGCGGCGGCGCCGGCTTTCGTTGACGCGCTGCGGATCGTACGGCTGCCCTATCACCTGTCAGCGGTCACCCAGGCCGTTGCGCGGGTGGCCCTTGCGCACGCGCCGGAGATGCTGCGGCAGGTCGACGTGCTGCGGGGTGAGCGCGATGAGTTGGAGCGATGGTTGCAGACGACGGGCCTGGATGCGGCCGAGTCGGACGCGAATTTCATCCTGTTCGGCAGGTTCGCCGATCGGCACCAGGTCTGGCAGCAACTACTGGACCGGGGCGTGCTGATCCGTGAGACCGGACCGCAGGGCTGGCTGCGGGTGTCGGTCGGCACTCCGGCGGAGAACGCTGCGTTCCGGGATGCGCTGACCGAGGTGCTTCCGACGGCTGAGAGGGCGGGCGATGAGTGATCAAGCGAACGGGCTGACCCCGGAACGGATCGCGCGACTGGAGCGGACCACCTCGGAGTCGAGCGTCTCGGTGGTGATCAACCTCGACGGCTCCGGCGATTCGGTGATCAACACCGGGGTCGGATTCTACGACCACATGCTGACCGCACTGGCCCGGCACGGACTTTTCGATCTTGAAGTGCAGACCAAGGGAGACGTCTGGATCGACGCCCACCACAGCGTCGAGGACACCGCGATCACCCTCGGACAGGCGATCCGACAGGCTCTCGGTGACAAGAGCGGGATCCGCCGCTTCGGTGATGCCCTGGTTCCTCTCGACGAGGCATTGGCCCAAGCGGTCGTCGACATCTCCGGGCGACCCTATTGCGTCCACAGCGGAGAGCCCGCGGGACAGGAATACGTCCAGATCGGCGGTGGCACGGCGGGCGTTCCGTACACCGGGTCCCTGACCCGGCACGTGCTGGAGAGCCTGGCTTTCCACGCCGGGATCTGCCTGCACGTACGGGTCCTGGCCGGCCGCGACCCGCATCACATCGTCGAGGCCCAGTTCAAAGCTGTCGCTCAGGCACTGCGTGACGCGGTGGCGCTGGATCCGCGAGTGATCGGGATTCCGAGCACCAAGGGCGCCTTGTGATGGCGGTGTCAGCTGAGAGCTCGAACAAGTCGGTCGTCGTGCTCGACTACGGGCTGGGCAACATCCGGTCCGCCGAACGTGCGGTGGCACGTACCGGTGCACAGGTGATGGTCAGCGTCGATCGGGACGCCGCGCTCGCCGCCGACGGCCTGGTCGTCCCGGGAGTCGGTGCATTTGCCGCGTGCATGGACGGGCTGTTGTCGATCGGCGGCGACATGATCATCGCCGAGCGGCTCGAGGCAGACAAGCCGGTGATCGGAATCTGCGTCGGAGCACAGATCCTCTTCGCCGAAGGCGTCGAGCACGGGAATCGCGTCGAGGGTTGCGGCAGATGGCCGGGAGTCGTCGAGGAGTTGCACGCCGAGCGGCTTCCGCACATGGGTTGGAATACGATCACGGCGCCCGCAGGCAGTGTGCTCTTCGACGGCGTGGAGGACGAGCGGTTCTACTTCGTGCACTCCTACGGTGTCCGCGAGCAGGGCTCCGTACGTGACTTCGGTGATGCCCTGGTCACCTGGGCCGAACACGGTGGCGATCGGTTCATCGCCGGCATCGAGCAGGGACCGCTGACAGCGACCCAGTTCCATCCCGAGAAGTCCGGTGGAGCGGGAGCCAAACTGCTGGCGAACTGGGTCTCGAGTCTCTAGACCCGATTCCGCGTCGCTCCCGAGTCGGTCCGGCACACCATCTTCTGCCGGCCTCCGGCTGGTTCTCCAACGCCGCTGAAGCCGAGACGTTCGTAGAGTCTTCGGGCATCCGGATTGTCCGACTCGACTTCGAGTTCGACCGGGATCCCGGACCTGGCCGCGCGCTCGAGCACGAAGTTGATCACGGCCGTGCCAAGGCCTCGGTTCTGGTGCTTCGGCAGGACCTGCAGGCCGGCGATCTCGATCACGGCGGTCGTGGTGACCAGGCGCAGTCGTCCGACATCGGCGTCGTCATGGGTGATCACATAGGTCATGCTGTCGGGGACGTTGCCGGCGATCTGAGCGGACGTGTCGTCGGTCATTGCCCGACAGAAGTCGTCGGCGTCCCACCCGGGATGCTTCCCGTAGCGCTCCTGGTTGGAGATCAGTAGGACGTGAGTGAGGAAGCCGATGTCGGCGTCCGTCGCTTTCCGTAGACGAAACGTGGAGATGGGCATGGCCGTGACGTTACGGGGCGGCACGATCTGCTGCATGCGATTTCGTTCGAGGGGGTTGTCCCCAGGCTCTCTCGGGTGGTGGGCAGAACTGTCGGTCCCTTCCCGTAGGCTCGTACGGGGCACTTGTCGGTCTAGTTCGGATAGCGGCTTTTCTCTTGTATACAAGGGATTTCGGCGATCTGAGGTCTTGCATTCGCACGCTGGAGCGAATAGAATCTGTCGTTATGGGGCATCAGTCGTTGTCGGGGCCGGAGTGGCTTCCGGGTGAGCTGGATGCCCTGTTCGCGAGGGAGCCGGAGGAGCTGGAGCCGACGGTCCCGGATCCTGAGGATCCCTGGCCCCTGGACCTTGACGATGAAGATCTTGGCGGCTGGTTCGAGTCTGACCCCGACTTGGACCTCGAGTCTGGCTTGGACTCTGGCCTCGAGTCTGGCTTGGACTCTGGCCTCGAGTCTGGCTTGGACTCTGGCCTGGTGGGTGATGAAGCGCCCGGCTCGGTTCCGGAGCGGTTTGCTGCGGCGATCGGCCGGTTGTCGGCAGTTTTGGATGATGTGGCGTCGTTGGCGGCTGATCCGGGACTGGGGTTGGCCGGTGGGGACCTGTTGATCGGTTGGGTGCGGGAGTTGGAACGGTGCCGGAACCGGTTGCAGGTTCCGGATCAGGTGTTGCTGAATCTGATGGAAGCGGCCGGTTGTCGGATCGATGGCCCGCTCGGCTTGTTCGCGAGTCCGCAGGCGTTCTTGGCGGCGTTGGTGGGGGTGCCGGTGGGTCAGGCGAAGGCGCGGGTGCAGGCGGCCGGCTTGTTCGCCGCGACGGTCGGCACCGATGGCCAACGGGTACCGGCACGGTTTCCGATGTTGGCGGAGGCGATCGGGTCGGGCGAGATTTCTGCGGACCGGGTGTGGTTGTTGACCAAAGCCCTGGTGGAGTGGGAGAAGCTGCTGCCGGTCACCGGGAACAATGTGACCGTCGAGTCGTTGGCTGAGGCTGAGGAACTGTTGGCCCGGCAGGCGCGGGTGTTTGGTGGTCGGCAGTTGATGCAGGTGATCGACCGGGTGGCGGGCTGGCTGTGTCCGGACGGGATGGTGGATGATCGGCCGGCGCAGGATGCGGTCCGTGAGTTGGAGGTGCGGCCGATCGAGCGGGGCATGCATAAGGGCACGTATCGGCTGGAGGGTCGGTTGACCGCCGAAGCGGGTGCGAAGGTGTTGGCGGTGTTGGATCCGCTGTCGAAGCCGCTACCGGTCACTGACGAGTCCGGACATGTCATCGAGCAGGATTGCCGGGACCGCGGCCAACGTATGCACGATGCGCTGGAAGAGGTGATGGATCGCAGCCTTCGGGCGGGTGAGTTGCCGGCTCATGGTGGCACGCCGGCGACGTTGATCCTGATTGCCGAGGAAGACGAGTTCGTGGCCGCCGCTGCTGCGGATCCGGAATCCGGCGATGCGGGTCGTCCGGGTTCAGGGGTGACCGAGACTGGTGACATTCTGTCGATGGATGTGGTGGTCGGCCTGGCGGATGAGGCGGAGATCGTACGTACCGTGTTCGATCGGCGGACCGGTGACGTGTTGGATCTGGGTCGGACTCGTCGGCTGGCGTCGTATGCGCAGACGTTGGCTCTTGCCGCGCGGGATGGTGGGTGCACGTTTCCGGGGTGTTCGAAGTCGCCGAAGTGGTGCCAACGCCATCACATCGTGGACTGGGCCAAGGGCGGCAAGACGGATCTGGCGAATCTGGCTCTGCTCTGCGGGTTTCATCATCAGCGGTTTGCCCGTCATGGGTGGTCGGCTGAATACGAGGCTGGCAGGGTGTGGTGGCGGCCGCCGAAGATCATTGATCCGGAGCAGAAACCGATCCTGAACATCCGACACCGCGCCGGACTACTGCTCACCTGAGCCTGGAGAGATAGTGTCGGGCCGATGAAGGTGCTGTGCATGCATACCGCCGGGCTGGGCGAGCTGGTGGCGATGTCGCTTGCCGCTGACGTCGACGCGCACGTCGTGTACGCCGACGACAGCGCGGTCGTGATCAACACCAAGGCCGCCGAATCCAAGATCGGTTCGCTTGCGTACGTGAAGAACTGTTTCGTGGTGCTCGGTTCGGTTCCACGTCGACGTGATCTTGCCGAGGCGGTCGGCACCGTGAGTGGTCAGGTTCCCGGTTGGCGGCTGCAACGCACCGGGAAGCCGTACCGACTGATGTTCTCCGAGGACGGCAAGTTGACAGGTGTTCCCGGCAACGCTCGTGCACGGCTCGAGGCGGCAGTGAGCCGGGCAACCGCCGGACGACTCCAGCCACGAGGCGGGGGAGACGAGTACTGGACCATCGGACGCCGCGATCTCGACGAGATTCTCTTCTGCAGGCGCCTTCCCCGGCCCAAGCGGCCGGAGACTCCCAAGGGCGGGTTGGCGCCGGACGTGGCGACGTTGATCGTCAACGCGATCGGTCGCAGCCGACCCGGTGACGTCGTACTGGACCCGTTCGCGGGGAGCGGCGCGTTGATCGCCGCCCGGATCCAGCAGCCGTTCCGCGAGGCGATCTGTTCTGATCTTGGGTTTGCCGATGGTTCTGTGAGGTTGTTACCACAGCTAGCCCGGCGGAAGGACGTCCGTGCACTCTCCGACGACGCCCGTACGTTGACCTCGCTACCCGACGACACGATCGACGTCGTCGTCACCGATCCGCCCTGGGGCGAATTCGATCAGCAGGACTCACCGCCGTCGGAGTTGGTGGCTGCTGCACTTGGCGGCATCCGACGCGTCCTTCGTGACAACGGAAGTCTCGCCATGCTGGTGGCCCGGCGGCTCGCCGGTGAGGTGGCAGCCGAGTGGACCGGCTCCGGGTTCGCGATCAAGAAGTCGTACGACCTGTTGATCAACGGCCACCCCGCGACGCTGTTCGTCGGTGCGCCGGTCCCGGTCAGTGCCGACGATCCGACGGCAGCAACACCAGTCCCCGGTTCATAGGTCCGGCGAAGCCGAGTGTGACCGGTTCGACCGAACCGCCGCGCTCTTCGTGATATCGGGTGATCGCCTCGGTCAGCGCAGCGCGACCAAGCCGGGTCTCCGGATCCCAGAAGTTGCAGCACGGTACGACCAGAACGGGCCGGCGCTGTGCCGATTCGACGACCGGCCTTAGGGCTTGGTCGGGATGCAACCCGACGACCAGGTCGTAGAACTCTGCCGAGCCGGCCTCGTACGCCTCCTGCCGGCTCGCTACTCCGCGCAGGGCCCAGCCGCGCGGATCGATCAGCTCCGCCTGCTTGTTGTAGCGCTTGGTGAGGATCCGCGCCAGCATGCCCTGCCCGCCGGCCACATCCGCGACGTACTGCGCGTTCGGAAACCGGTCGGCGACGAACCGGGCGGTAGCCTCGAATCGTCCGGGAGCACCGTGGAACGAGTGATGCGCCACGCAGCAGACGATACGACCGCCGGTCCCACAGCGCCCGGCAATTACCCGGCCAGGCGCTGCCGGCGACGCTCGGCGCGGACCGGATCGTTCAACAGGAAGATCGGGATCAACGAGATCAGACAGACCACGACCAGTGCCAGGTAGTGCCAGGTGAAGCCGTAGTGGTCGACGATCCAGCCGGCGATCGGGGCGGCCACGATGCCGGAGGCGCCCAGGCCGACCCCGACCATCAGGCCGAGTCCCGTCGAGGCGGCTTCCGGGACCACATCGATCACCGATGCGTAGAGCACCGGATACGGTGCGTTGCGGACCAGCCCCCAGGCGAGCAACAGGATCCAGGCCATCGTCAGCGAATGGATCTCGATCATCAATGCCAGCGCGATCGCGTCACCGATCGTGACGATCAACAGCGGAATCTTGCGGCCGATGTGGTCCGAGATCGCACCCCAGACGATCTGGCCGATCCAGCCGGTCAGACCAGAGGCACCTGACACGACGGCGGCAACGGCGAGCGTGATCCCGAGATCGCGGGTCAGCTGCAGCGTGATGAACGAGGTGACCGCAGTCTCGGTCCACAGGAACAGGAAGTTCATGATCATCGCCAGCGCCACATTGCGATCGGCGCGTACTGCATCGCGGATCCGGGCGAACGGGTTCTGCCAGCCCGTCACCTCGTCGGGATCGGCCGACGGCGTCAGGTCATGATCGGTGATCCACCGATCCACCTTGACCAGATTGCGTCGACGCGCGAGCAGGATCTGCGCGATCACGATCGGTATCGCGAGCAGTGGGATGAAGAGGAACGTGCCGCGCCAACTGGTCGCCGCGATGATCGCGCCCATCAACACGGGCCCGACGAACTGGCCCGCCGGGAAGCCGGTGTGGTGGGCGCCGACGGCGAAGCCGCGATCCTCCTTCTGCCACCAGTCGCCGATCATGGCGACGTTCACCGGTTCCATTGAGCCGGTCCCGATCCCCATCGTCACGCGCAGGACCTGCAGCAGCCCGAGCGTGCGGGTGACCGCGGTCGCAATCGCCGAGGCGACCACCAGCGCCACCGTGACCAGCCAGATCCACGCGCGCCTTGGGCCTTTGCCGAACGCGTCGCCGATGGCACCGACCAGGACACCGCCGATCAGCGTTCCGACATAGCTGAGACCGACCAGCCACCCGCCGGCCGTCGCACTGAGATGGAACTCCTTCAGGATCGCCGGCAGCACGGTCGGCAGAATGGTCCGGTCGATCGCAGTGATCAGGATCGCGCCGAACGTGACCGCGAGCATCGTCCACGAGATCCAATGTGCCCGCGGCAGGATCCGGGCCTGCGGGGCTGTCGTCCGATCGGGACTGCCCGGGGGAGTGGTGGTCGGCGTGTGCTGGTCCTGGTCCCCGAGACGGTCCTGATCCACAGTGCTACCCGTTCCTCTCGTCGCTGAGCCGGCAGGGCGGGTCTGCCCACCGAAGAAAGCGACTACCCAACCGACAGCGCTGGTAATCACCGCAGACCGTGCCCGGCCTGTGATGACTGGATTGCGCCGATTGGATTGCCATGGGCCGGTTACTCATTCATCATGTCTGCAAGCCTGAGAAAGGGGCAGTAGATGAGCGACGCAGCCAGCGACGGCGGTAGCCGCACCTTCACCGATGTGATCTTCGATCTGGGTGGCGTCGTGCTGCGGTGGGAACCGCAGCGGGCGTACGAACAGGTCATGCCGGCCGAGGAGGTCGGTGGCTTCATGGACGAGATCTGCTTCAACGAGTGGAACCGCCGTCACGACGCTGGACACGACTGGGATGAAGGCGAAGCCGAACTCATCTCCCGGCTGCCACACCGGCGCGAGGCCATCGAGGCCTACCGTCGGTACTTCGACCAGACCATCACCGGTATGGTTCCCGGTACCGGAGCGATCATCGCCGAACTGCAGCAGGCAGGCATCCGGCAGGTCGCACTGACCAACTGGTCGGCTGATCTCTTCCACCCGACGCGGCGCCGTTTCGGGCTGCTCAACCGGTTCGCCGGCATCGTGGTGTCCGGCGAGGAAGGCATCGCCAAACCGGATCCTCGCTTGTTCTCGATCGTGCTCGAGCGATACGACATCGATCCAGCGTCGGCCATCTTCATCGACGACAACCAGCACAACTGCGACACCGCAAAAGGCCTCGGCCTGGAAGTGATCAACTTCACCGGCGCCGACCAGGCCCGGCAGCGGCTTGTCGATCTTGGACTGCTGGGCGAGCGTGCCGACGTACCTGGGCCGATCTTCCACATCGCCAAGCGGAAGCAATGGGAAGCCGCCAAGGAGCACGGCAACTACATCTGGTCGACCCGGCGGGTCACGCTGGAGACGCAGGGCTTCGTGCACTGCAGTTCCGCCGAGCAGGTGCTGCCGGTGCGTACCCGTTCCTACAGTGATCTTGCCGATGACGAGCTCGTCGTGCTGCAGCTGGATCCCGCGGCGCTGTCGGCGCCGGTGATCATGGAGGCGGACCCGTCGAGCGGCGAGCAGTATCCGCACCTCTACGGCGAGCTGGTCCCGTCCGAGGTGTCGGCGGAGTTGCCGATCACCGCGTTCGCGGGTGCGGTCCTCTAGTCGAGCAGCAACTCCAGCGTCGCGAACGAATGCGGCGGCAGCGTCACCTGCAGCCCGCGTGGATGGGGCTGGACGTCGGTCAGTTCGCGCGGGCTGACGCGGTCCGGGTCGGCCGGCGTGTTGTGCGCCTGCAGGACATCGGCGGCCAGCACCCGCGCGGTCTGTCCGGCCAGGTCGCGGCCGCGCAGATCGAGCACCACCGTGGTCGGCTCGTTCGCCTCGACATTGGTCAGCGACACCAACGCGCTGTCACCGGTCGTGCTCGCGGAGGCCGACAACAGTGCCACCTGGTAGCCGCCGGCCGGGTGGGGATCCGGACCGGTAACGATGTGCACGGGGAGTCGCTGTGCGCCCTGGTGACCCTTGTTCATCTCGAAGACGTGGTACGTCGGCGTCAACACCAATGCGCCCCGGCCGTCGGCGGAGTCGTCGGTCAGGATCATCGCCTGCAGCACGTTGACGGTCTGGGCGATGTTGGCCATCATCAACCGCTCGGCGTGTTTGTGGAAGATGTCGAAGTGGGTGCCGGCGACCAGCGCGTCCCGCAGGGTGTTCTGCTGGAACAGGAAACCCGGATTGGTCCCCGGCTCGACATCCCACCAGGTGCCCCACTCGTCCAGCACCAACCCGACCGTCCGGTCCGGGTCGTAGGCGTCCATGATCGCCGAGTGGCCGGAGATGATCCGGTCGACGAACTGTGCCTTGCCCAGTGTGAGGTAGTAGTCCTCAAGATCGAATTCGGTCGCCGAACCCTTGTGGTCCCAGGGGCCGGCCACCGTGTAGTAGTGGATCGACAACCCCTGGAAGATCTTCTTCGGCGTCCGCGAGCAGCCGAGGCAGCTGATCGCCTTCATCAGCGTCTCGGTCCATTCAAGATCACCGTCTGCGGCACCGGCCGCGATCCGGTACAGCTCGTTGTCGCCATGGTCGCGGCAGAAGGTCGCGTACTGCCGGGCCAGATCGGCATACGCCTGGGCCCGCATGTTGCCGCCACAGCCCCAGGCCTCGTTGCCGATTCCCCAGAACGGCACCCGCCACGGTTCGTCCCGCCCGTTGGCCTTGCGCTGCCTGACCATCGGGCTGTCACCGTCCCGGGTCAGGTATTCGACCCAGTCGCTCATCTCCTTGACAGTGCCGGAGCCGACGTTGCCGTTGACGTAGGGATCGGCGCCGAGCAACTCGCACAGCGCCATGAACTCATGGGTGCCGAAGTGGTTGTTCTCCTCGACATTTCCCCAGTGCGTGTTGACCATCGTCGGCCGCTGGTCTTTGGGTCCGATGCCGTCGGTCCAGTGGTACTCGTCGGCGAAACAGCCGCCCGGCCAGCGCAGATTCGGAATGTTGATCTTGCGCAGCGCCTCGACGACGTCGAGACGGATGCCGCCCTCGTTGGGAATCGGAGAGTCTTCACCGACATAGAAGCCGCCGTAGATGCAGCGGCCGAGGTGTTCGGAGAAGTGTCCGTAGAGATGCCGGTTGATCACCGGTCCGGGAACGTCGAGATCGATCACGATGCGAGCGTCGTTGGCCATGAGTTGATCATCCCAGGTAGGGCCTGCCGATCCGTTGCCGGGCTAGCGTGGTGCCGTGACCGATTGGAAGGCGTACGCGTTGGCCAAACCCGGCGCCCGGCCGGACGAGCCCTGGGAGGCAGACCTGGTCGCCAAGGTCGGCGGGAAGATCTTCGTCTTCCTCGGCGGCTCGGGTTCGGGCGAGGTCACCAGCCTGGGCGTCAAGTGCGGTGATCGGGAGGCGGCGGACGAGTGGCTGCTGCGCTACCCGGAGGACGCGGTGAAGATGGCCTACATCGGCCAGCACGGGTGGAACACCCTGGTCGTCGGTTCGCGGATCCCGGAGGACGAGCTGCGCGATGCGATCGACACCTCGTACGAGCTGATTGTTGCCAAGCTGCCCAAGCGCGTGCGGGAGTCCTTGGACTGAACTGTATTGACCATTGGGTCAATAGTCGGCAGTATTGACCACGTGGTCAATAGCAATCCTGTGGCGCGGCGTGCGCCCAACCTCGGGCTGGTCACCCGCCTCGTGTACGGCTACGTCGGCCTGACCGCCGCGACCCTGGTCGCGCTGGCGGTTCTCTCGGTGCTCGCGCCGCAGCAGGCGACAGCGGAGGCGTGGGGTCACCAGGTGATCGTGGCGATCTTCGCGGTGGTCCTGCCGTTGCGGGTCCGGGCAGCACGGCGGGGCAGTGACCGGGCACTCCGGGCGGTGACGATCATCGCCCTGGTCGTCGCGGTCGTGAACCTGGTCGAGGCATTCCTGCCGGCGTTCCCGCTCTGGATGCGGGTCGTGATGGTTGCGGTCGTGCTGCTGATGGCGGCGCTGGCCGGTGTCGCCACCGGCCGGCTCGCTGCCCGGACGACGTCGTAGCCATGCGGGGATCCCGCGCGCCCGTGCCATAGTGGCGTCCGTGCCCAGCGACCCTGTCCGATCGGAGCGGCGGCCACGATCGCGCCGGCGCCTGGGCGAGGACGAGCGGCGGGCCCAAATCGTCCGCGCAGCCCTGGCAGTTGTCGCCCGCCACGGCTACGCCGGCGCGTCGACCACCCTGATCGCAGCCGAGGCGGAGGTCTCCAAGGGCCTGCTCTGGCACTACTTCGCCGACAAGAACGACCTGCTCAAACAGGCGGTTGTCACCACAGCGACGCGGATCACCGACGAGCTGATCGCGGAGTTGGACGTCACGGCTCCGCCGCCGGAGCTGATCCGGAGATCGATCCACTGGATCGCCGCCTGGAGCCTCGGCCATCGCGACGAGCTACGGGCCATGGACCAGATCAGCCGGAGCCAGCGGGGCGCCGACGGGCTTCCCGACTTCACGCTGGCAGACTACGAGCCCACCTATGCCAGCCAGGAGCAGTTGTTCCGCCGCGGGCAGCAGCTGGGCTACTTCCGGCCGTTCGACACCCGGGTGATGGCGGTCACCTATCAGGGCGCGATCGACATGATGCTGTCCTACGCCGACAGCCACCCGGACATCGATATCGAGCAGTACGCCGACGCGCTGACCGACATCATTCTGGCCGCGGTCACCGCCTGAGGGCGGGGCCGCGGAAGTGATCGCCCGCGGCCTTCTCCGCTAGGGTCGTCTGGTGGGCATGGAAGAGAAGATCGCGTCGCGGCTGGAGCTGTTGCCGGCCGTCGACGTAGCCGGAGGTCAGGCCGTCCAGTTGGTCCAGGGCAAGGCAGGCAGCGGCAAGGTCTTCGGCGATCCGGTCACGGCTGCCACCCGCTGGGCCGAGGCAGGCGCGGAATGGATCCACCTGGTCGACCTGGACGCCGCATTCGGTCGGGGCAGCAACGCCGAGGTGATCGGCCGGGTCATCACCGAGATCTCGGCGATCTCCGGACTGAAATTCGAGCTGTCCGGCGGGATCCGGGACGACGCCAGCCTGGAACGGGCGCTGGCCACCGGCTGTCGGCGGGTCAATATCGGCACCGCCGCGCTGGAGCGACCCGAGTGGTGCGAAGAGGTCATCAGGACCTACGGCGACCGGGTCGCGATCGGGCTCGACGTCCGCGGCGAGACGCTGGCCGCCCGCGGCTGGACCACCGAGGGCGGCAACGTGTTCGAGACCCTGGCCGGGCTCGACGCCGCGGGCTGCGAACGCTACGTCGTCACCGATGTCAACAGCGACGGCATGCTGAAGGGCCCCAACTACGACCTGCTGCGGGCGATCTGTGCCCGGACGGACAAACCGGTGGTGGCCAGCGGCGGCATCACGACGCTGGACGACATCGCGGCGCTGCGCGAGCTCGTCGGCATCGGCGTGGAGGGTGCGATCATCGGTACCGCCCTGTACGTCGGCAACTTCACCCTTGCTGACGCGCTGAAGACCGCCCGGAGCCCAGAGCCTGTCGAAGGAGCGCAGGCGTGACGGCCTCGACGGCGCCGGCCGAAGCCTTCGGCACCCCACTGCACGGGGCGACCCAGGCCGAACATCCGGCACCGACCCTGGACGGTCGGCTTGCGGACCTGCTGGCCGACAAGAAGATCCTGCTCACCGGCGTGACCGGCTTCATCGGCGAACAGCTGTTGTGGAAGATCCTGAACGACCTGCCCGACACCAGGGCGGCAGTGCTGGTCCGGCGTAAGGGTTCGGCGACCGCTCGGGACCGGATGACCAGTGTGGTCAAGAAGAAGATCTTCAAACCGCTGGCCGAGCCGTACGGTGGCCCCGACGGCTTGCTGGACGCCAAGATCGACATCATCGAAGGCGATCTGCCCAATGTGCCGAAGTTGCCCACCGACATCGACATCGTGGTGCACTGCGCCGGCGACGTGTCCTTCGATCCGCCGATCGACCGCGCCTTCAACACCAACCTGATCGGCACCGCCAATCTGATCGACCGGTTCCTGGAGTCCTGCACCGGGCCGGACGGCACCTTCACCCGGATGCCGCACTACGTACACGTGTCCACCGCCTACACCGCCGGCCGCCGTCGCGGCGCGATCGGCGAGGCCCCGCACGCCCACGACATCGACTACGAAGCCGAGATGGCCGCCGGTCTCAAGATCGCAGCGGAGATCGAGACTCAGTCCCGTACGGCCGACCAACTCGCGAAATTCCGCAAGGCGGCCGAACGCGAGCACCGAGCCGCCGGCCATCTGATCACCGCTACCGACACCGAGCGGCGGCGCAAGGAGTGGGTGCAGCAGAAGCTGGTCCAGGCCGGCACCGAACGCGCCCGGTCACTGGGCTGGACCGATGCGTACACCTTCACCAAGGCGCTCGGGGAGAAGGTCGTCGCGGACAAGTGTGCCGGCATCCGGGCCTCGATCGCCCGGCCGGCGATCGTCGAGTCGTCCCTCAAACATCCTTATCCAGGGTGGATCGAGGGCTTCAAGATGGCCGAGCCGATCATCCTGGCCTACGGCCGCGGCGAACTGCCGGAATTCCCGGCCTCGCCGGAGGCGATCTGCGATGTGGTGCCCTGCGACTACGTGGTGAACGCCACCCTGGCCGTCGCCGCCACCGAGCCGAAGGTCGGGGTCTGCGAGTACTACCACGTCTCCAGCGGCGCCAGGAATCCGATGAGCTTCCGGGAGTTCTACGGCTACGTCCGCGACTATTTCCTGGAGCATCCGATGGTGGCCGGCGAGCGGGGAGCGCCGGCACTGCCGCAGTGGCAGTTCCCCGGTGCCGCGTCGATCGAGCGTTTCCTGTCCCGGTCCGAGCGCGGCCACCAGCTGGCCAACACCCTGATCAAATTCGCGCCCCGCTCGGAGCGCACCCGCAAGGCTGCCCGTGATCTTGACCGGTTCGGGTCGAGGATCAACTTCCTGCGCTCCTATCTCGGTCTCTACAACGAGTACGCCCAGTCCGAGTTGCATTTCGTCGATGACAACACCCTGCGACTGACCCGGTCGTTGCACCCGGATGATCAAGAGACGTTCAGCTTCGACACCGGTGATTACGACTGGACCGAGTACATCCTGCACACCCACATCCCGGCGATCGTCGCACCCGTCCGCCGGCTGGAGGAGTTGCGCCGTCGACGCGGCAACCGGGCGACGACCTTCGTCGATCTGAGTCGTACCAAGGACAAGCCTGGCGAGGTCCTGGCTGCTTTCGATCTCGACGGCACGGTGATGTCGACCAATGTGATCGAGCAATACCTGTGGACCAAGCTTCCCGATCTTGCTCCGACCGGGCAGCTGCGGGAGATCGCTTCGATAGCCCGCAAGCTGCCCAGCTACCTGCGCGCCGACCGGACCGACCGTGGGATGTTCCTGCGGACGATCTACCGCCGCTACGCCGGTGCCGATCTTGCCGCACTGGAGGAATTCGTCGACACGGTGCTGGCCCGGGAGATCCTGTCCCGGCTCTCGCCCGAGGCCGTACGCCGGGCCCGCGAGCATCGCGAGGCCGGGCACACCACGGTGTTGATCACCGGCGCGATCCGGCCGCTGACCCGGCCGCTGCGGCCGCTGTTCGACGTGATCGTCGCCAGTGATCTTGCGACCGATGCGAACGGGATCTGCACCGGGTTCCTGACCGGGCCGCCGATGGTCGGGGAGAGCCGGGCCGCGTGGCTGAACCACTACGCCAATCTGCACGGCATCGACCTGTCCCGCAGCTACGCCTACGCCGACAGCCATCCCGATCTGGCGATGCTCTCGGTGGTCGGCCGGCCGGTCGTGGTGAGCCCGGACATCGCGCTGATGCGGGCCGCGACAGCCAACGGCTGGAGCAGCGTGATCTGGTCCAGCAAGGCGCAGGACCCGCGCTGGACCCGGCCGTTCCGGATCCGCGGCAGGGATGTGCCGCCCGCGACCGGGAGCACGCCACAATTGGAGTCCAGCGCAGAATCCAGCGCGGAGTCCGGCCGGGAGTCCGCCGGAGAATCTGCTGGGGGATCGGGCGCGGAATCGAGCTCGGCAGTCGACGTGAGGGGAGAGCGCTGAATGGCGCGTCCGGGATTCGTACTCGAGGTTGACGATCGGACACCGGCGTTGCTGGTGCCCGACGGTCCGCGGGTGCGCTTGGAACGGTTCCCGCTCGGCACCGAGGTGCTCTATCCGGCCGAGCCGCTGCCGGCGGTCGGCGATCTGGTGGCGGCGATCGACGCGGCGCTGGCGGCACCTGCCGAGTCTCGGCCGCTGGCCGACCAGCTGCGGCCGGGGATGCGCCTGACGATCGTCTTCGACAGCGTCACCGCCGCACCGGCGCTGCGGACCCCCGACGTCCGGGGCCGGATCATCGAACGGGTGCTGGTGCAGGCAGCGGCGGCCGGCGTGGACGACGTCCAGCTGATCTGCGCGACTGGGCTGAACCGGCGTAACACCCAGGGCGAGCTGCGGCAGCTGCTCGGCGAGCGGGTCTTCCGCTCTTTCTACGCCGACGGCAACCTGACCAATCACGACGCTCTGGACCGCGACCGGCTCACCGTCCTGCGACCCGCCGGCCAGGGTCAGCCCGCGAGTCAGCCCGAGGGCCGGCCGGATGATCAGTACGAGATCGCCGTGAACAGCCGACTCGCCGAGTCGGACCTGGTCGTCGCAGTGCACCTGGCCCACGACATCGGCCAGGGCGGACTGACCGGCAGCGGGCTGGGGATGCTCAGCACCGGCCTCACGTCCCTGGAAACGATCCGGGCCGTACGCGGCTACGGCGCGCCGCAGGGCAGGATCGACGAGATCGGCGCTGCGATCACCGAGGCGGTGCCGGTGTTCGCGGTCGAGGCCGTGCTGGACAACAACAGCTATCCGCCGGCGCTGGACTTCCTGGCCACCCGCGAGTGGGAGTGGACGCTCAAGTCGCAGGCCAAGTTGCTGGCCCTGCGCGGGGCGACGGCGCTGCCGTCGCGGTATTCACTGTTGATCAACGACCGGCTCGAATCCGGTTATCGGGTCACCGCGGTCAACGCGGGCGCACCGGCACCGGTCGCCGCCGCCGGACGGGCGCGGGTGCTCGAACAGCAGCAGGTCGAGGTGTCCGGCCAGGCCGATGTGCTCGTCCTCGGCGTGCCCGCCGTGACGCCCTACAGCATCGGATCGGTGACCGACCCGGTGCTGGCCGCCTGGCACGCCCTCGGGGTCGGCTACAACTCGGTGACCGGTGAGCCGCTGGTCCGGCCAGGCGGTGCGGTGATCGTCTACCACCCGCTGGCCCAGGAGTTCAGCACGCTGCAGCATCCGGCAACGGTCGACTTCTTCGCCGACGTGCTGCCGACGACCACCGATGCCGCCGAGCTGGCGGACCGGTTCGAGTCCAAGTACGCCGACGATCCTTGGTACAGCCAGCTCTACCGGACCTCGCAAGCCTTCCACGGGTTGCTGCCGTTTCACCTGTGGTACCAGCTCGCACCCGCCGCGGAGCAGGCCGGCGACGTGATCTTCGTCGGCGCTGATCGTGGCAGCGCGGCACGGCTTGGCTTCCGAGCCGCCTCGACCCTGGCCGACGCGCTGGAGATCACCTCGGCGACCGTCGGCCGTACGCCACGGATCCGCTACCTGCACACACCGCCGGCCCTGCTCGGGTCTGTCACATGACGAGCCGCACCACCGGCCCGGTCGTCGGAGTGCTGGCGCGTCGCGGCCTGGCCTGGGCGCGACGGTCGCCGACAACGAGACTCCGGAGGGCACTGCAGGCCGGGGTGGTCCGGCCGCTGCTGGTCAGCCAGGTGCAGACCGACGTCGGCGGGTTGGAGGAACTGCCGCCCGACCACCGGCCGGTGCTGCTGGTGGCCAACCACGCCAGCCACCTGGACATCCCGCTGCTGCTGGAATCCCTGCCGGAGCCCTACCGGGAGCGTACGGGGGTCGCGGTCATCCCGGGCACGGCGCTCAACTCGCTGGTCAAGACCATCGCGTCGTCGGTGGTCTTCAACACCGTGCCGCTGCGGGGCGACGTCTGCCGGGACCTGCTGCGTACGGGCTGGAGCGTGCTCGTCTTCGGCGAGCCGAGCCGGTCCCGGGACGGCTTCGTCGGCGAGTTCACCACCGATGCGGCCCAGGTCGCGATCGAGCGGCAGGTGCCGGTGATCCCGGTCGGCATCCGGGGCAGCTTCGCCGCCATGCCGCGCGGTCGCAACCGGCCGGTGCTCGGCTGGCCGGGCGGCGGGCGGTTCGGACCGGCGGGACGCACCCGGCCACGGGTGAGCGTACGGTTCGGCTCGGCCTTGCAGCCGGAGCCGGGCGAGACGGCCGCCGGCTTCACCGCCCGGATCAACCGGGCGGTCAAGGACCTGATCGTCGAGGACACCACGACCTGGTGGCAGAGCCTGCGGCATCCGGAGGCGGTCGCCCCGGCGCCGCCGGCGGGCAGCTGGCGTCGGATCTGGGAGCAGAGCCAGTCGGCCGAGCCCGGCGGGCAGGCCCGCAAGCGCCGCATCTGGTCCTGATCCCGGAGCCTGCTCGCTTGGGCGGTTGGTCGCTTCGGCACTAAACTCGGCTCTTATGTCGGGACATAGCAAATGGGCGACTACCAAGCACAAGAAGGCCGTGATCGACGCCAAGCGCGGCAAGCTGTTCGCCAAGCTCATCAAGAACATCGAGGTGGCGGCTCGCGTCGGCGGCGGCGACCCTGCTGGTAACCCGACGCTCTACGACGCGATCCAGAAGGCCAAGAAGACCTCGGTCCCCAACGACAACATCGACCGTGCCGTCAAGCGCGGGTCCGGTGCCGAGGGCGGCGGTGCCGACTACGAGACCATCATGTACGAGGCGTACGGCCCGGCCGGTGTCGCGATGCTCATCGAGTGCCTGACCGACAACCGCAACCGTTCGGCCTCCGATGTCCGCGTGGCGGTCACCCGTAACGGCGGCACGATGGCCGACCCGGGTTCGACCGCTCGGATGTTCGACCGCAAGGGCGTAGTCGTGGTGGCCAAGGAGCAGACCGAGGGCGAGGGCCGGCACGAGACGACCCGTACGGTCACCGAGGACGACCTGCTCGAGGCGACGCTGGACGCCGATCCCGAGGACGTCAACGACCTCGGCGACTCGTTCGAGATCATCTGCGATCCCAACGACGTGGTGAAGGTGCGCGAGGCCGTCCAGGCCGCGGGGCTGGACTACGAGTCGGCGGAGGTCAGCTTCGTCCCGCAGTTCACCCAGGAGATCGACGAGCCGACGGCGGAGAAGCTGTTCAAGATCATCGATGCCCTCGAGGATTCCGACGACGTGCAGAACGTCTACTCCAACTTCGACGCCTCCGACGAAGTGATGGCCGCCGCGGGCTGAGTCTCGGATCCGGGTCGCCGGTTGCTGATCAGCCGGGCGACCAGTCGCCAGCCCAGCAGCAGGATGCCCAGGGTGACGAATGCGACGATCCAGAAGGGCCAGGCGGCGGTGCCGCCGGCCAGCAGTCGCAGCAGCATTCCCACCAGGACCGTGCTGACCAGCACGATCAGGCCGGTTCGCCAGCCGTACGGCTGATGGCCCCCCGTCGCCCGAGGCCGGGCCAGAGCTGCGACCACCGATCCGATGATGGCCGCCACCGCGAACGGCCAGGCGGTGGCCAGGATGCCGGTCACTGAGTCCGTTTCGCTGTGGCTCGCCCGGCCGATGGTCGCGAAGACGAGCACCATGACGACATCGAGCAGCAGGCTGACTGCGAACTTCACGCCGCGAGCCTACGTCGGGTCCTCCGCCGGACGTGTGCCGGTCCAACTAGGCTCGGTCCATGGCTGATGTCAGCAATCGCAGGGTGCTCGGGATCGAGACCGAATACGGGATCTCGGCGCTCGGCCAGCCGGCGGGCGAGGAACTGCACCCGATGCAGCTCTCCAACCACGTGGTCAAGGCGTACGGCTCGGTGTCCGGGCGGGAGGCCGGCTGGGACTACGAGTCCGAGACGCCGCTGCGGGATGTCCGTGGCTACGAGGTCAGTCGCGAGCAGGCCCATCCCGATCAGCTGACCGATTCCGACCTCGGCATGGCCAATGTCATCCTCACCAACGGCGCCCGGCTGTATGTCGATCATGCTCATCCGGAGTATTCGGGACCGGAGGTCACCAGCGCCCTGGATGTGGTGCGCTACGACCGGGCCGGCGACCTGATCATGGCGATCGCGGGGCAGGAGGCCAGTCGGCGGCTCGGCCGGCCGGTCCGGTTGTACAAGAACAACACCGACGGCAAGGGCGTCTCGTACGGGACCCATGAGAACTATCTGCTCGACCGTCGGACGCCCTTCGACCGGATCATCCGGCAGTTCAGCCCGTTCCTGGTCACCCGGCAGGTCTTCACCGGTGCCGGGCGGGTCGGCATCGGCCAGAGCAGCGACACTGCCGGTTTCCAGCTCAGTCAACGCGCCGACTTCTTCGAGGCCGAGGTCGGGCTCGAGACGACCCTGAACCGGCCGATCATCAACACCCGCGACGAACCGCACGCCGACGCCGGACGCTACCGGCGGCTGCACGTGATCACCGGCGATGCCAACCTGTCGGAGATCTCCACCTATCTGAAGGTCGGCACCGCAGCGCTGGCGTTGCACGTGATCGAGGCCGGCAGCCTCGGAGATGATCTTCGGCTGCGGCACTCGGTCCCGGCGATGCAGCAGGTCAGCCACGACCTCAGTGTGGGCACTGTTCTTGATCTTGCCGACGGCCGTCGGATGACCGCGATCGACATCCAGGAAGCCTACTTGCTCGCCTGCCGCAAATGGGTGGGGGAGCAGACCGTCGGCGAGGCCGGCACCACCGCGGAGATGATCACCGAGTGGCAGGACATCCTGGAACGCTGGCAACACGTCCTGGACACCCTCCGCAACGATCCGATGCAACTGGCCGACCAGTTGGACTGGGTGGCCAAACTGGCTCTGCTGGAGTCCTACCGGCGCCGTGATGATCTTGGCTGGGACGCGGCGAAGTTGTCCTTGATCGACTTGCAGTACACCGATGTCGACCCGCGGCGCAGCCTGTTCCAGGCGCTGATCTCTCGGGGCAAGATGCGTCGGCTGGTCGACGACGATCAGATCCAGGAGGCCCGACTGCGGCCGCCGACCGAGACCCGCGCCTATTTCCGCGGCCGGGTGATGGAGAAGTTCTCGGCCGCGGTGGTGGCCGCGTCCTGGGACTCGGTGATCCTGGACGTACCGGGCTGGCCGGCGCTGCAGCGGATCCCGCTGCTGGACCCGTTACGGGGGACCAGCGCCCAGGTCAAGGCACTGATCGACTCCAGCGAGACGGTCGCGGAGCTGTTCGAGGCGCTCGGCCTGGGTGGTCCGGCGGACTGACCGGAGCTCGGCGATGCCAGATCACGGTTGGGCATCGGTCACCGACGGCTCGCGGCCGGAACGTGAACCTGCGTGCCGATCGGCGGTCCGGCGAACTACGCTGGGACCATCCCGGTCGGGTCTCCCGTCCGGGAGCAGTCTTTTGGCCACAGTCAGCCACGGACAGACTGGAGAGGAGCGATCATGGCCGAGTCGGAGCAGAACCGACGTCAGTCGCGCAGCCGCGAGGACGACACCGAGGAACTGGAGAGCGCACCGCTGGGCGGCGCCAAGAAGCCCGAGTTGGACTCCGAGGTGGATTCGCTGCTCGACGAGATTGACGACGTCCTGGAGACCAATGCCGAGGAGTTCGTCCGGTCGTTCGTCCAGAAAGGTGGTCAGTGATCCGCCGATGAGCGACTACCGAGATCATGCCGGCCTGTCCAGCACGTTCCTGCGGGCTGGCACGTCGTCGTTCACCGAATTCGTCTCCCTGATCGCGCCGCAGACGCTGCCGGGTGCTCGGGTCGCCTCGGGTGCGCTCGGAACCGGTAGCGCGGCCCACCTCACCGCGCACGCGACGACGATCCTCGCGCTGTGTTACCAGGGTGGTGTCGTGATGGCCGGCGATCGCCGGGCCACCGCGGGCAACATGATCGCCCAGAACGACATCCAGAAGGTGTTCGCGGCCGATGAGCAGTCGTTGATCGGCATCGCCGGCGCCGCCGGGATCGGAATCGAGCTGATCGGGCTGTTCCAACTGGAACTGGAGCACTACGAGAAGATCGAGGGCGCCCCGTTGTCCACGATCGGCAAGGCCAATCGGCTGTCGACGATCCTGCGACAGAATCTCGGGCTGGCCATGCAGGGACTTGCCGCGGTGCCGTTGTTCGCCGGTTGGGACGACGCCGAGGGTCGCGGTCGGATCTTCTCCTACGATCCCGTCGGCGGTCGGTACGAGGAGCGCGCGTACCACGCGATCGGGTCCGGATCGATCTTCGCCCGGGGATCGGTCAAGAAGCTCTACCGTGACGACTTCACCGCCGAAGAGGCGGTGCTTGCGGCGTTGCAGGGCCTCTACGACGCGGCTGAGGACGACTCGGCGACGGGCGGCCCGGATCTGGCCCGCCGGATCTATCCGGTGGTGTGGACCGCAAGCCTCGACGGCGCCGAGCGGATCGGTGACGACCGGGTCGGGGAGTTCATCGACCAGATCGTCGCCGGCCGCCGGACGCGTCCGGACGGACCCGCAGCCCCCGTCCTCTAGTCAGCCGAAAGCCAGCCCGCAGCAGGGACCAGGAAGGGACCAAACCTATGTCGATGCCGTTCTACGTCGCGCCCGAGCAACAGATGAAGGATCGGGCCGACTATGCGCGGAAGGGCATTGCACGTGGCCGGTCGGTGATCGTGATCGACTACGCCGACGGCATCCTGTTCGTCGCCGAGAACCGGTCTCAGGCGCTGCACAAGGTGAGCGAGATCTACGACCGGATCGGTTTCGCCGCGGTCGGCCGGTACAACGAATTCGAGAATCTGCGGATCGCCGGCATCCGGCACGCCGATTTCCGCGGCTACAGCTACGACCGCAGCGATGTCACCGGTCGCGCGCTGGCCAACGCGTACGCCCAGTTGCTCGGCACGATCTTCTCCTCGGGCGGAGAGAAGCCGTACGAGGTGGAGTTGATCGTCGCCGAGCTCGGAGAGACCCCCGAAACCGACCAGATCTATCGGCTGACCTACGACGGTTCGGTCCAGGACGAGGACCACTACGCGGTGATGGGCGGTTCGGCCGACGCCATCGCCCAGACGCTTGAGGAGCAATACGCCACCGGTCTCGGGCTCGCCGCAGCGGTCCAACTGGCCGTCCGGGCGTTGGAGTCCGACGGCGCCGAACCGCGCCAGCTCGGCGTCGGATCCCTCGAGGTGGCGATCCTGGACCGGCGCCGGACCCAGCCGCGCAAGTTCCGCCGGATCGTCGGTCCTCGGCTGGCCGAACTGCTCGCCGGCAGCGCTGAAGGCACGCAGCCATGAGCCTGTCGCCCGCCGTCGTGATCGGCGCCGGGCTGGTGGGCGCCTCGGTCGGCTGTGCGCTGACCAAGGCCGGTCACCGGGTGCATCTGGAGGATCGCAACGCCTCGCACGTCCAGGTGGCGGCCGGCATCGGCGCCGGGACGTCGGAGCCTGCGGTGCCAGACGAGGTCCGATTGGTAGTGGTGGCCGTGCCGCCCGCCGCACTGGCGGCGGTGATCATAGACGCCCTGGACCGGTTCCCACGGGCCACGGTGACCGATGTCGGCTCAGTCAAGGCCGGGGTGCTGAACGCTCTGTGGGACAGCGGCGGCGACGTCACGCGCTACGTCGGTTCGCACCCGATGGCCGGTTCGCAGTTCAGCGGCCCGCTGACCGCCCAGGCTGATCTCTTCCACGACCGCACCTGGGTGATCGCGCCGCACCGTAAGTCGTCTGCTGCCGCGACCCAGGACGTACGCGATCTGGTCGCGGCCTGCGGTGCCAACGAAGTGATCATGGACGTCGACATCCACGACTCGGCGGTGGCCCGCGTCTCCCACGTGCCGCATCTGATGAGCGTGCTGATGGCCGGCCACCTCAACGAGGTGCCCGTCGAACAGCTCCAGCTGGCCGGCCAGGGACTCCGTGACGTCACCCGGATCGCGGGCAGCGATCCCGACCTGTGGGAACAGATCCTGGGCGCGAACTCTGCCGCTGTACTGCCCGAACTGCGGGCCGTACAGCATCAGCTCGACACCTTGATCTCTGCGATCGAGAGCGATGGGACGGCCGGTGCCCAAGCCCATGCAGTATTGGCCCATCTTGAACGGGGACTGGCGGGCACCCGCCGGATCCCGGGCAAGCATGGGGCGGCACCGGTTCAATATCGGCAACTCGTGGTCGAGATCCCGGACGCTCCGGGTGCCCTGTCGCGGCTGTTCGCCGATGTCGCCCAGGCCGGGGTCAACGTCGAGGACATCTCCATCCAGCACGATCCCGATCGCCAGGTCGGCTATCTGTCGCTGGCTGTCGCCCCGGACCAGGCCGATGCACTGGTCGGGTCGATGACCGACGCCGGCTGGGCGATCGGCGACTCGGATCCGTCCTCCGACAGCGCCGGCTGAGGCGGAAGCCTCAGCGGGCCAGGAAGCCCCCGTCCACCGGAAGATCCGTGCCGTTGATCATCAATGAGGCGTCCGAGGCGAGGAAGAGCGCGGCCGCAGCGATCTCCTCCGGTTCGGCGAACCGGCCGGCGGGGATCAGCTGTTTGAAGGCATCGCCTTCCGGACCTGACCATGCGTAGCGGCCGAGTTCGGTCAGCACCACGGTCGGCGAGATGGTGTTGGCGCGTACCCCGCGCCCGCCCCATTCCAGCGCCAGCACCCGGGTGAGCCCGATCACGCCCGCCTTGGACGCACAGTAGGCGGCATGCTTGTCCAGCGCGGCGCTCGCGGCCTGGGACGCGAGATTGATGATGCTGCCCGAGCCCTGCTGCAGCATCAGCCGGCCGACCGCCTGGGCGACCAGGAAGGTGCCGCGCAGATTCACGGCGAGGGTGGGATCCCAGATGTCGAGTCCCAATTCCTCGGCGGGCGCCAGCGGGCCGATGCCGGCCGAGTTCACCAGGACATCGATCCGGCCGAAGTCGTCCGCGACCCGGCCGACCGTGGAGGTCACCGAATCCGGGTCGGTGACGTCCAGGCCGTACGCCTTGGCCGGCCCCCCGAGCGCGCGGGCCCGCTCGGCCGCAGAGTCGGTATTGAGATCGGCGATCGCGATCCGGGCGCCCCGGCCGGCGAAGAGCTGACAGATCGCCCAGCCGATCCCGGACGCGCCACCGGTGACCAACACAGCCTTGTTGTCGAGACTGAAATCGATGTCCATACAGGTAGTGTGGCCCCGTGCCCGATGCCAGTAGCCGCCAGCCGGCAGATCGCTTCGTCGTCGCCATCGACGGTCCGAGCGGCTCGGGCAAGTCCTCGACCGCACGCGGGGTCGCCGAGCGGATGGGATACGCCTACCTCGACACCGGCGCGATGTATCGGGCCGCGACCTGGCTGGTCCTGAACTCCGATGTCGATGCCGCCGAGCAGCCGCTGGTGGCCAAACTGATCGCCGAGGCGGACTTCGGGATCGGCACCGATCCGAAGGCGCCGGTATTCACCGTCAACGGCCTCGACGTCACCCAGGCGATCCGGGAACCGCAGATCAGCGCTTCGGTGAGCAAGGTCGCGACCAACCTCGACGTCCGCCGGATGCTGATCGCCCGGCAGCAGGAGATCATCGCCGCGGCGGCGCCCGGGATCGTGGCGGAGGGCCGCGACATCACCACCGTGGTCGCCCCTGATGCGCCGGTCAGGGTGCTGCTGGTCGCCGATCCGGCCGCCCGGGTGGCGCGCCGGCAGACCGAACTCGGCGGCCAGGTGACGATCTCCGACGTCCGCGACCAGGTCATCCGACGCGACCGCGACGACTCGACGGTCGCCCAGTTCGAGGCGGCGGCGCCGGGCGTGACGGTGATCGACTCCACCGACCTCACCCTCGCCCAGGTGATCGACCGGATCTGCGATCTGATCGACACCGCTGGGAGGACAATGGATGTGTGAGCCTGGGGACATTGGCGGGACTTCCGCATACTGAGCAGCTGCCTCGACGGCGGGACCTGATCTTCCGGACTCTTCGGCAACCCACCCGCTGGTTGATGACCCACTACTGGCACATCCGGATCCATGGCCGGGAGCAGCTGCCGCCCCGCGGTCCGATGATCCTGGTCGCCAACCACGTCGGCGTGATCGACGGACCGCTGATGGTGGTCGTCCATCCGCAGCCGGCGTTTGCGCTGGCCAAGGTGGAGTTGTTCACCGGGGCCCTGGGCAAGGCACTGGACTACGTCGGTCAGATCTCCATCGATCGGCGCCGGGCCGACCTCCGCGGCGTGACCCGGGCCATCCACCTGCTGCGGACGGGTGGGGTGCTGACGATCTTCCCGGAGGGCAAGCGGACCGGCGGCGAGGTCGCGTACGCTCACCGCGGCGCCGCGTATCTGGCGATGGTCACCGGCGCGCCGGTCGTCCCGGTGGCCCTGCTGGGAACTCGCGGGCCCGGTCACACGACCGGTCATGTTCCGAGCTACCACTCGCCGATCCATGTCTGCTACGGACGGCCGATGCAGATTCCGGCGGTACCCTGGCCGAGGACAAAAATCGCGGTCGCGGAATGGACCGAGAAGATTCGTACGACTCTGGCCGAGCACATCGCCAGTTCGGCGGAGCTGACCGGTATGCAATTGCCCGGCCCGCCGGGGGAACGGCGGCCCAAGCCGTCGCGCCGCGATTTCCTGGGCCCCCGACTCAGGAAGACGATTCGCCGGTCGCGTGAGACGCGACCGCAGCTACCGACAGGTGACAGATGACCGACACGACCGACGCCAACACGATTGACGTGAGCGCGATCGATGACAGACCGCTCGCGGCGGCACCACCGCCGGTTGTGGCCGTTGTCGGGCGGCCGAATGTCGGCAAGTCGACCCTGGTCAACCGGCTGATCGGCCGTCGCGCTGCAGTCGTCCAGGACACGCCGGGCGTCACGCGCGACCGGGTGTCGTACGACGCCGTCTGGAACGGTCGGCAGTTCGTCGTGGTCGACACCGGCGGCTGGGCCCCGGACGCGCAGGGGATGGCGGCCCAGATCGCCGAACAGGCCGAGCTGGCGATCGCCGCAGCGGACGCTGTGGTGTTCGTCGTCGACACCCACGTCGGGGTGCTGGACGACGATGACGCGGTCGTCCGCGTCCTGCGGCGCAGCAAGAAGCCGGTGCTGCTGGTGGCCAACAAGGTTGACGACCAGCGGGCCGAGGCGGAGGCTGCGGCGATGTGGAATCTCGGGCTCGGCGAGCCGCACCCGGTGTCGGCGCTGACCGGCCGGGGCAGCGGCGACCTGCTGGACGCGATCCTGGACATCCTGCCCGAGGCACCGCGTGAGGCGGTCGAGGAGGGCGGCCCGCGGCGGGTGGCCATCGTGGGCAAGCCGAATGTCGGAAAGTCGAGCCTGCTGAACAAGCTCGCCAACCAGCAGCGTTCGGTGGTCGACAACGCCTCCGGGACCACCGTTGATCCGGTTGACGAGCTGGTCGAGATCAACGGCGTCGTCTATCGGCTGATCGACACCGCGGGCATTCGCCGGCGTGTCAAGGAGGCCAGTGGCCACGAGTTCTACGCCAGCCTGCGCACCCAGGGCGCGATCGAACGCGCCGAGGTCTGCATCGTGGTGATCGATGCCAGCGAGCCGTTGTCCGAACAGGACCTGCGGATCCTGACCAATGTCGAGGAATCCGGCCGGGCGCTGCTGATCGCCTTCAACAAATGGGACCTGACCGATGAGGAACGGCGCCGCTATCTGGACCGGGAGATCGAACGGGACCTGGTCCAGTTCGGCTGGGCCGGCTCGGTCAACATGTCGGCGCTCACCGGCCGTCACCTGGACCGGCTCGGTCCGGCCATCGAGGAGGCTCTGGCGGGCTGGGAGACCCGGGTGCCGACCGGCAAGCTGAACGCCTTCTTCGGGCGCCTGGTCGCCTCGCATCCGCATCCGGTGCGCGGCGGGAAGCAGCCGCGGATCCTGTTCGGCACCCAGGCCCAGGCCGGCCCGCCGACCTTCATCCTCTTCACCTCAGGCCGGATGGACGCGAGCTACGTCCGCTTCGTCGAGCGCCGGTTGCGCGAGGAGTTCGGCTTCCACGGCAGCCCCATCCATCTGTCGATCCGGCCGCGGGAGAAGCGCAAAGAACGCTCCTGATCCTTGAGCGGATGCCTGCGGCGGGATCGAGGTGTAGTAGTGTTTTCCCTCGGCTCGTAAGGGCCGATCGGGCTGTGGCGCAGTTGGTTAGCGTGCCGGTCTGGGGGACCGGAGGCCGCGGGTTCAAGTCCCGCCAGCCCGACGATGTGATCGATATGAGGGGCGTGTTCCGTAACGGGACATGCCCCTCTGTTTTGGCTGGGTTGGACCTGTGATGTCCCGCGGATGCTCGGATTCTGTACCCACGACCTGTGCGTTTGCCACCACGTGGTGCAATTCGCCGCGGTGGTCGGATTCCGTACGGTTGTGCCCGCGCTTGGCCGCTGTTTTCCCGGCCATGGCCGGATTCTGTACGCCTGGCTAGGCCGGTCGAGTTCGAGGCCGAAGAGCCCAAGGCGACCTTGGGACTGACTGTAGGCCCGGCTGCCGCGGTACGAGGTCCGCGAAGGACCGTTCGAAGCGATCGAATCCTCGTGCGCCAGTGCAGGTCCGAGTAGCCCGAGCGCTCCGTACCGATGATCTTCAGCGCTTTCGCAAGGCGTACGCCGCGCAGCCATACTGTAGTGCGTGGCACATGACATCGAAGGCGGAGCAGGTTGGGTGATCCGGGGTAGCGATCTGCGCCCCAAGATCACCGACTTGGCGGCGTTCCGTGGAGCGATGGCGACGGACCGTCTGGCTGAGCCGATCGAACTTCTGTGGAGCGGCGACCCCTCGGGGGCTCTGCGGCTGCTGGCAGCTGAGGAGCCGACGCTGCGTGTGCGAGCACTTCGCGCCGATTGTCTGCGCGATCTCGGCGAGGCCTCTGCGGCCGTCCAGGAGTATGACTCGCTCGTTGCGGAGACGGTGGGTACTGCTCGAGAAGCTTCGATGCGTCAGCATCGCGGGAAGGCGCTCCTGTCGGCCGGGCGAGCCGCAGAGGCGGTGCAGGACTTCCGCGCAGTCATCGAGCTCCGAAGTGACGCTGATCCGACCCTGCTGGACTCAGCCCGGCAGGCATTGGAGGTCGCAGCATTGGTGGCCTCGAGCGAGGTGGCCTAGCCTTCTTCGGTTAGCGTGCTGCCCGTGACCGATGATCTTGCCGGGCGTTTCCGCAAGGCGTACGCCGCTGCCTCCGAAACGACTTCCTGGCGTCGCCCCGCCGACCCCGCGACAGCTTTCGCCGCTCTGGCCGCGGCCTGCACCGAACTCGGCATCGACGAGTGGGATCTGTACGCGGGCCACGGAGCCGTCGAACGTCTGGAACAGGAACTCACCACCCTGCTGGGCAAGCCGGCTGCGGCGTACTTCCCGAGCGGTGTGATGGCCCAGCAGGTCGCGCTGCGGATCCATGCCGACCGGTCCGGCAGCAGGCGCGTCGCGCTGCCCGATCTGAGTCATCTGCTGGTGCACGAGGAGGACGGCCCGCGGATCCTGCAGGACCTGCGGTTCGAATTCCTTACTCGAGGGTTCCAGCCGCCCCATGTGGACCAGCTGGCCGCGATCCCCGGACGGCTCGCCGCCGTGCTAGTCGAGTTGCCGCTGCGCGATGCGGGCTGCCTGTTGCCGACCTTCGAAGAACTGGCCGACCTGTCGGCCGGCTGCCGGGAGCGGGGCATCGCGCTGCACGTCGACGGTGCCCGGATCTGGGAGTCCCAGGATCATTTCGGGCGTTCGCTGGCCGAGATCGCCGAGCTGGCCGACACGGTGTATGTCTCGTTCTACAAGGGATTGGGCGGCCTGGCCGGGTCGGCTCTGCTGGGCTCGGAGGACCTGATCGCGGAAGCCAGGCTGTGGCGCCGGAGGATGGGCGGAACGATCTACCGCAACACCGCGGAAGCCGTCTCGGCGCTGGTCGGGCTGCGGGATCGGCTGCCGCTGATGGCCGACTGCGCCGCCTGGGCACGGTCCTTCGCGGCGGCACTGCCGGAATCGATCACCGTGCAGCCGCCGGTGCCGCACACCAACCAGTTCCTGATCTTCACCGGTGGCGATCCGGACAAGATCAACGAGCGGCTGGTCGCGTACGCCGAATCCAGCGGCCTGGCGCTCGGCAGTCCCTGGCGAGCGACCAGCGAACCGGGCCGGGCCGTGTCCGAGCTGAACATCGGCGACGGCGCACTTGAACTCGATCCGGTGGAGCTGGCGGCGGCTGTCGCCGAGATCGCGGCCGACACGATGTAGTACCGAGAGCAATACCGATGACCCATTGACTGAGAACCGCGTACGCGTCGCCCATCTGGCGGTCTACGACACCCTGGCCGACTGGGAATACGGGCACCTGGCCGTCGAGCTGCGGACCGGCCGCTTTACCGGCGTGCCGTACGAGATCCGTACCGTCGCCGAGACCCTGGACCCGATCACCACGATGGGCGGGCTGCGGGTGCTGCCCGACCTGACGCTGTCCGACCTGGACCCGGCGGACAGCGGCCTGCTGATCCTGACCGGCTCCGGCTTCTGGGACGACGGCGGCGGCGAGCCGTTCCTCGACGCCGCACGGGCGTTCCTGGACGCCGGGGTGCCGGTCGCCGGGATCTGCGGAGCGACGTCGGGTCTGGCCCGTGCCGGACTGCTGGACGAACGCCGGCACACCAGCGCGGCGCCGGAATACCTGGCCGCGACCGGCTATCGGGGCGCCGCACACCACGTGGACGAACGCGCCGTCGCCGACCACGGAGTCGTCACGGCCGGTCCGCAGTCGGCCGTGCAGTTCGCTTCCGCCACCCTCGGGCTGCTCGGACTCGCCACGCCGACCCGGCTGGAGGCGTACGAGGGCGTCTTCCACCGGGCCGATCCGGCCGCGTACCCGATCTTGATGGCGGGCTGATGGGAGCGCGACCGGACGGGAATCCTCCGACGCCTCCGCGGGAGCAATGGCCGGATGCTCCGCCGCACAGCAGAGACGGCCAGGTGCTGACCGAGCTGGTTCTCACGGTGTTCCGGCTCAACGGCGAGTTGCTCGAGGCGGCGCAGCAGATGGCGGCTGCGGGGGACATCACCGCAGCCTGGTGGCAGGTGCTCGGCGGCGTACCGGACGAGCCGCGCAGCGTCGCCGAGATCGGCCGGATCATGGGCATGAGCCGGCAGGCCGTGCAGCGGATCGCCGACATCCTGGTCGACCGCGGGCTGGCCGAATACCGGCCCAACCCGACCCACCGACGGGCCAAACTGTTGGTCCGGACCGAGGCCGGCAACTATGCGCTCCGGCGGATCAGCTTCGGCCAGCATCCCTGGACCGATTCGCTGGGCCACCAGGTCGGACACGACCGGCTGCAGACGACGTTGGAGGTGCTGCAGCAGTTGGTCCGGCTGGTGGAGCAGCAGCCACCGGAATCCCGGGAGCCTCGACCACCTGCCGCGTAGTGTCGTGGGGGTGAGCGCACAACAGGCAGACGTCGCGGGGTCGGTCCGGGCTTTCACCGCGGAGCTGTACGGGCGGTTGGCCTCGAGCGCGGACGCGGGCAACGGCTCGAGGAATGGCTCGGGAAACATCGTCGTGTCGCCGTATTCGGCGGCGGCCGCTCTCGGCATGACTCTGGAGGGTGCGCGGGGTGAGACGGCGGCGCAGATCGGCCGGGTGCTGCACGTCGCACCCGACGACGGCTCGGCCTTCGGCGGCCTCGGCACTGAACTGGCCGGCGCGGGGGAGACCCCGGCCGGGGTCACGCTCGATCTCGCCAATTCCCTGTGGGCGCAGCAGGATCTGGGCTGGAAGCAGGAATTCCTGACCGCGCTGGAGACCGGCTACAAGGCCGCGTTCCAGCAGGTCGACTTCAAGGCAGACACCGGCGCTGCCGTTGACCGGATCAACCGCTGGGTCGCCGAGCAGACCCACGACAAGATCACCGAACTCTTCAGGCCCGGGATGCTGGACGCCGACGCCCGGTTGGTGCTGGTCAACGCCGCCTACTTCAAGGCGACCTGGGACCAGCCGTTCACCGATCCGACCGTCGACCGGCGCTTCACCCTGGCCGACGGCACGACCGTGAAGCTGTCGACCATGTCCGAGACGCTGAAGAAGGTCGGCCTGCACGAGGGCCCGGGCTGGCAGGCTCTCCAGCTCAACTTCGTCGGCGACCGGATCGCGATGGCGCTGGTGCTGCCCGACGGTTCTCTGACCGACCTGGAGCAGTCCCTGTCCGAGGACGTCATCGCTGAGCTCCTGAAGCCGTACCGCACGGTCGGCTCGTTGCATGTCCAGCTGCCGAAGTGGGCCTTCCGCTCCCGCTACGAGCTGACCGACCAGCTGAGCCGGCTGGGGATGCCGCTCGCGTTCGACCGCCGGTCAGCCGACTTCAGCGGGATGACCGACGACGAACCATTGGTGATCGGCACGGTCATCCAGGAGGCGTACGTCGCCGTCGACGAGCAGGGCGCCGAGGCCGCCGCGGCAACCGGCGTTGGCATGGTGCGCGCGGCGGCACTCGCCCGTCCGCGGGAGTTGATCTTCGACCGACCGTTCTTGTTCATGATCTTCGACCGTCAGTCCCGGGTGCCGATCTTCATCGGCCGGGTGACCGATCCGCGCGCGTGATCAAGCAGGGGTCGGGGTTGCGCGGCGGCAGCCGCTGAAGGCGTACAGGCCCGCGAGCAGGGCGCCGATGATCAACACTCCGGCGACCAGCGCAACCGAGTGGGGTACGCCGATCGCGGTGCCCAGGATGCTGAGCGTGACACCGTTGAAGGTGCGCATGCCTGAGGAGAACATGCCGTAGACACCGAACACCCGGCCACGTTCGCCGGCAGGCGCCTCGAGTTGCACGATGCTCTGGGTGATCGACATCGAGCCCATGTTGGCCACGCCGCCGATCACCAGCACGATCACTGCGAGCAGATAGCTGCCGGTGGTGGCGAAGGCCAGCGTCGTGATGCCGAACAGGACTGAACAGATCACCGCCCATTTCATGATCGGCTTGATCGCCCGGGTTGCCTCGAGCAGGAAGCCGCCCAGTACACCGCCGGCCCCGTTGGCGAACAGCAGTACGCCGTAGGCCGTACCGCTGGTACCCGACCCGAGCTTGCCGGCGAAGATCGGCATCGACACCTGGAGGGCATTTCCGACGGTGACCGCGGTCAGCCCGGACAGGATGATCATGCTGACCAGGACGCGGTTGTACCAGACCTTGCGCAGTACCCGGATCGAGTCGATGATCGTCACCCGCTGGCCGGTACTGACCAGCTCGCGGGTGTGGCCGGTGTACGGGATCCGCATCATCAGGAGCTGCATCGGCAGGTAGAAGGCGACGTTGGCCCAGATGCCCCAGATCGGTCCGAGCCCGAGCAGCAGCGCCGAACCGACCGCGGGTCCGAAGAGCTGGCCGAGGCTGCGGAAGGTCGCATTCAGCCGGACCGCGCTCGGCAGCTCGTCCCGTTCGACGAAGTCGTGCAACATCAACTGTTCCGCCGGACCCCACATCGAGCCGGCCATGCCGTGCAGCACCAGGAGCACGCAGGCCATCCAGATTTGCAACGAGTGCGTCGCGAACAGCACGCCCCACATGATCGAGACGAACATGAACAGGCCCTGGGAGATGTTGATCAACCGGCGGCAGTCGAACCGCTCGGCCAGGCTGCCGAACCAGACGGACAACAGCAGGAACGGCAGCCAGTGGCTGATCACCTCGAAGCCCACCAGGGCAGGGGAATGGAACTTCTGCCAGAGCACCCAGTAGGTGATCACATGCTCGTTGTTGTCGCCCATCATCGACAGCCCGGCCGTGAAGAGGTACGGACGGGAGTGCCGGTTGCGGAGTGCGGCGAACTTCCGGGGTGCCGCGGATTCGGTACTGGTCATTGCACGCCGTACGTTAGCAGAGAAACGAGACACTCTGTCTCGTTATCTCATATACTGCCCCTATGACCACCAACCAGGCGCCTGGCCGACCGCGCAGTCAGGCCGCCAGGACCGCCGTCCTGCACGCCGTCGACGACCTGCTGCTCGAGCAGGGCTACGCGGCGATGACCATGAAGGGCATCGCGGAGCGCGCCGGAGTCGGCCGGCAGACCGTCTACCGGTGGTGGTCGACCAAGGCGGAGATCCTGATCGAGGCCACCGTAACCGATGCGCTGGACGAACTGGTCGCACCGGTCCGGCGTACGCCTCGGGCCGAGTTGACCAGCTTTCTTCAGCTGCTGGTCCGGTTCCTGACGGTGTCGCCGGCCGGACTGGCCTATCGTGCGCTACTCGGCCAGGCCCAGCACGACGAGGAGGTCGCCGGGCTGCTGGTGGCGACCGATCCACTGGCCGAGTCGGCCCGGATCGTGCTGGACCGGGTCAGGCCGGGGTTGGGCGGCATGCCCGAGACCGGCGAGGCGGTAGCCGAGTTGGTCGGTCCGATCGGCTACGCGATCCTGGCCCGCAGCGCGACCGGGCTTGACACAATGATCGAGCGCCAGGTCGACGGACTGCTGGCTTCCTGGGGCACCTGACCACGTCAGAGCTGGGAGGACGGCTGTGACAGCATCGATCAGGGGACGATGTAACCGGCCGCCGTGAAAAGCCGGTACCACTCCTCGCGGGTCAGGGGGACTTCCGACCCGGCGGCCGATTCCTTGACCCGGCTCGGCTTGGTGGTGCCGAGCACGACCTGGATGTCGGCCGGGTGGCGGGTGATCCAGGCGACGGCGATGCCGGTCGGCGTCACACCGTACTTGGCGGCGAGCTCGTCCAGTGCGTCGTTGAGCTCTGCGTAGTTCTCCCGGTCGTCGAGGAAGACGCCGTCGAAGAAGCCCTTCTGGAAGGGTGACCACGCCTGCAGCGTGATGTCGTTGAGCCGGGCATGGTCCAGCAGTCCGTTGTCGCGGACCACCGATTGGTCGAGGCCGGCCATGTTGGCGGCGATCCCGGAGGCGAACAGCGGCGCATGGGTGATGCTCAGCTGGACCTGGTTGAAGATCAGCGGCACGTTCAGCGAACGCTTCAGCAGTTCGATCTGGCCCGGCGTGTGGTTGGAGACCCCGAAGTGGCGCACCTTGCCCTCGCTGTGCAGCTGGTCGAACGCGGCCGCGACTTCATCAGGCTCGACCAGGGTGTCGGGACGATGCAACAGCAGCACGTCGAGGTAGTCGGTGCGCAGTGCCTCCAGCGACTCGGCGACCGAGCCGGTGATGTGCTCGGCGGAGAAGTCGAAGTAGCCCGGCCGGATGCCGACCTTGGACTGGATGATCACCTGCTCGCGATCGGCGGGGGAGAAGCTGATCGCGTCACCGAAGCGGCGTTCGCAGCCGTGCTCGCCGCCGTAGATGTCAGCGTGGTCGAAGAAGTTGATGCCCTCATCGCGTGCCGTGCCGACCAGTTCGCGGATCTGTTCATCGTCCAGTGACGAGATCCGCATCAGCCCGAGGACGACGTTGGAGGCCTGGAGATCTGTTCGGGAAGGAGTAAGCATCTTCACACCGATCATCCTTGCCCATCGACTGCGGGGCGACATCCCCAGGGTGTGCCGACCTGCTCGCTAGCCTGTCGGCCATGGAGTCCAGCTCGGGGAATGCAGTGGCGAAGGCGATTTCGGTCCTGCAGGCGCTGCGAAGCACCGGTGACGGCGGCAGCGCCCGGCAATTGGCCACCGTCGTCGCCATGCCACGGAGCACCGTTCAGCGGATCCTGTCCACCCTCGAGGATTCCGGCATGGTCGAGCAGGACTCGGTCGACCAGCGGTACCGGATCGGCCCGCAGGCCTTGTTGATCGGACTCGGTTACCGCAAGGGCCTTGATCTGGTCTCACTGGCCCGCCCGCTGATGATCCGGGTCAGGGACGAGGTCGAGGAGACGGTCGGGCTGTCGGTCCGGGTGGCCGACTCGCGGGTATTCATCGACGAGGTGCAGAGCAGGCAGCAGTTGCGCTTCGCCTCCGAGCTCGGACGGCGCTATCCGCTCTGGTCCGGCGCCAGCGGCCGCATCCTGATGTTGGATCTCGCCGACGACGAACTCGGCGAGGTGCTGGCCGACGAGAGCCAATCGGAGGCGGTTTATCGGGCAGTCTCGCCGCAGGACCGACGCAGCTTGCTGGAGCAGGCACGGCGCGACGACTTCGCTGTTGCTCGCAACGAGACGATCGACAACGTCAGTTCGATCGCGGTGCCGGTGCGTGATCTCGACGGAGCGGTCGTCGCCGCGTTGTCGATCAGCGGTCCGACGAGTCGGCTCGCCGCGGAGAAACTGGAGCAGGCCCGTGGGGTGCTGCGCGCCGCTGCAGCGTCGCTACGGCCGAGTTGAGCTAATCCCCGGTGATGCTGCCTGGAATATCCTATCGAACCTCTTGATCTTCCGTCCCGTCCATGGAACAGTCATCAACGCCGTGGGACAGTGTCCCGTAATGCGGGACATCAAGGGAACCGGGGTCAACGATGATCAACAACGATGCAGCCGGGCGGAGCCCGGGCTCGATGCGCACCACCGTCCTTGCGAGTGTGATCGGGTCGGTGATCGAGTGGTACGACTTCTTCCTGTACGCGACCATGGCAGCACTGGTCTTCAACAAAGCCTTCTTTCCCGAGTTCGATCCGTTGATCGGGAGCTTGATCGCCTTCGTCACGTTTGCGGCGGGCTTCGTCACGCGTCCGATCGGCGGGCTGATCTTCGGGCACTTCGGCGATCGCCTGGGCCGGAAGAAGATATTGATCCTGACGATGTTGATCATGGGTGGATCGTCGTTCCTGATGGGCTTGCTGCCGACCTACGCGGCCGTCGGTGCCATTGCGCCGGTGATCCTGCTGGTGCTGCGGATGCTGCAGGGGATCGGCCTCGGCGGTGAGTGGGGCGGTGCGGCGATCCTGACTTTCGAACACGCGCCGGCCGGGCAACGCGGACGGATGAGCAGCTGGCCGCAGACGGGTGTACCGCTCGGACTGCTGCTCTCGACGATCGCCGTCGACCTGGCATCGGCCGGGGGCGACGGCCCGCTCGTGGCGTGGGCCTGGCGGATCCCGTTCCTGTTCAGCGCCGTGCTGGTCGGGATGGGGCTGTTCCTGCGGCTGCGGGTCGCCGAACCGGCTACCTTCGACGCGGTCGTCGCCACCGACCAGCGGGTCCGGGTGCCGTTGCTGAGCGTCGTACGGCGCTTCCCGAAGCAGATCCTGATCGGTGCCGGTGCCCGCTTCAGCGAGAGCATCACCTTCAACGTCTACAACGCGTTCATCCTCACCTACACCAGCACCGTGCTCAAGGTGCCCAAGTCGTACGCCCTGAACGGGCTGCTGATCGCCTCGGTCGCCGGCTTCTTCCTGATCCCGGTGGCAGGCAGACTCTCCGACCGGATCGGCCGCCGGCCGGTGTTCGGCATCGGCGCCGCGGTCGCCCTGGTCAGTGCATTCCCGGTCTTCGCCCTGCTGGACAGCAAGAGCATGATCTTCATCTGGCTGGCGATCCTGATCGGCTGGACGCTGGGTGCCTGCACCATGTTCGGCCCCGAGGCGGCCTTCTTCGCCGAACTTTTCCCGGCCAACGTCCGCTACACCGGGATGTCGGTCGTCTACCAGATCGGCGTACTCCCGTCAGGCGCCATCGCCCCAGCGTTGTCGCTATGGCTGGTCACTCGGTTCAGCGGATCGTGGCCGGTGGCGATCTATGTGATGATCGCGGCCGCCACTGCTCTGACTAGCCTCGCGTTTGCGAAGGAGACCGCCAAGAAGGACATTGATGCCGAGTTGCTCTCGGCAGCCCTGACCAAACAGTGATCGCAGTCAAACAGTGATCATGATCAATTGGTGATCATGATCAAGCGGACAACTCAGGAAGGATCCCGACGCAGTAATGGACAGCGCCATCGACTCCCGAGATCGGCCCCGCCGGCCCAACGTAGTGATCATGCTCGCCGACGACATGGGCTACTCCGACATCGGTTGCTACGGAGGCGAGATCGACACTCCGAATCTCGACGCTCTGGCTGCCGCAGGCGTCCGGCTGACGCAGTTCTACAACACGGCTCGCTGCAGCCCGAGCCGGGCATCGCTGATGACTGGCCTGCATCCCCATCAGACCGGGATCGGGATCTTGAACTACGACGACTCCCCGGAAGGCTATCCCGGCACTCTCAATGAATCCTGCGTCACGCTCGCCGAAGCCTTGGGGCAATCCGGATACCGCAGCTACATCTCCGGCAAGTGGCACATGGCCAGCGACATCCACGCCCCGAGCGACAGTTGGCCGACCCGACGTGGGTTCGATCAGTTCTTCGGGACCCTGGAAGGTGCCGGCAGCTACTTCCAGCCTCGAACCCTTACCAGGAACGAAACCAATGTCGAGCCGGAGGCCGACGGTCCGGACTTCTACTACACCGATGCGATCTCCGATAACGCTGTCAGGTTCGTGCGTGAGCACCGTGACCGGACACCGGAGAGTCCGTTCTTCCTGTACGTTGGCTACACCGCGCCACACTGGCCGCTGCACGCGCTTCCTGATGACATCGCGAAATATCAGGACCGATTCACCGTCGGCTGGGACCAGCTGCGGCGGGAGCGGCTCAAGCGGATGATCAAGCACGGCATCATCTCCCCGGAATGGCCGCTCAGTGATCGCGACCCGCGAGTGCCGGAGTGGTCGGACGTGAGCGCCAAGGAGTGGGAGGCGGCGCGGATGGCGGTCTACGCTGCGCAGGTCGACCGGATGGACCAGGGGATCGGGAAGATCATCCGGGAGCTGGACGAACTCGACATCCTGGACGACACAATCGTGATCTTCCTGTCCGACAACGGCGGCTGTGCCGAGGAGATGCCGATCGAGACGGCAAAGGACTTCGTCACGACCTACGTCACCTTCGATCCGACGACCAGGGATGGTCGTGAGGTTCGTCCGGGCAATGATCCGTCCATCGTGCCGGGTGGTGAGGACACCTACAGCACCTACGGACGCCCGTGGGCGAATCTCTCCAACACGCCTTTCCGAGAGTACAAACACTGGATCCATGAGGGCGGCATCGCCGCTCCGTTCATCATCCGCTGGGCCGGAACGGCCGATGACGGTGGGCTGCGGCATCAACCCCACCAGCTTCCTGACGTCATGGCGACGCTGCTGGAAGCCGCTTCGACCCCGTACCCGGAGGAGTTCGAGGGTCGACGGATTCTTCCGCTCGAGGGTGTCAGCATGGCTCCGACCCTTGTCGAGGATCAACGCGACGATGGTCGACTGCTCTACTGGGAGCACGAGGGCAACTGCGGAGTCCGTCGCGGGCCTTGGAAGCTGGTGCGCAAGTACGGTCAGGACTGGGAGCTGTACGACCTGGCAGCCGACCGGACCGAGCTGACGGACCGTGCGGCCGACCAACCGGCGATGGCTGCGGAGTTGTCCGCTGCGTACGAGGCGTGGACCCAGCGCTGCGGCGTGATCCCGCGTGACCGGGTGCTCAGCCTCTACGCGAGCAGAGGATCCGGGCTCCCTTCGGAGTAGCGCGTCGCTATCCCGTCGGAATGCACGCGGCCTCGTGATGATCACCAGATCCGGGCATTGGCCGACCGGTATTCCTCGGCCACTGCGGCCAGTCGCGCATGGGCTCCGCCGTAGGCCTGCTCGGTGCCGAGCACCGACTTCGGGAACCGGGACACGAAGGTGTAGTTGGGATCGCAGACATTGGCGACCGGCGCTGTGCCCAGCTGGGACACCAGTTGGTAGGCGTCGAAGCGATCGACCGGCAACAGGTCGGTGACCCACTCGACAAGATCCTTCTGGGAGATCCGGTACGCGTCCTCCAACGGCCGGATCGAGCCGGTGCTCATGATCGAATGCTCGTTCTCCAGCCGTGGCCATGCGGGCGCTGCGCCCTTGATCACCTCGACCGTGAAGACCGTGTGCATCGCGCATTCGAGGCCGGTGCCGGTGACCTCGCCCTCGCCCTGTCGCGCGTGTCCGTCACCGAGCGCCAGCAGCGCGCCGTCGGTGTTGACGGGCAGATACAGGGTGGTCCCGGCGCGCATCTCCGGGGTGTCGAGATTGCCGCCGTAGGTCGACGGCACCATCACCAACCGGCTCTCACCGGCGGCCGGCGCGACGCCGATGGTTCCATGCATCGGATCCAGCGGCAGTTCGAGCGTGAAGTCGCTGCTGAGGGCGCGGAACCGGGCCGTCCACCGGTCGAGGTCGAGATCGTAGAACCAGACCTTCTCCGGCAGCGGCTCGGCCAACAGGGCGGTCTCATGGGTCGGCGACAGCGACCCGAAATGCGGGAACAGCGACGAGATGGCGGTGTTTCTCGACGGGACGATGTCGATGAAGTGCACCGCCAGCGCGTCCCCCGGCTCGGCGCCCTCCACATGGAAGGGTCCTGACACCGGATTGAGCGCCTCGAACGGGACCACCTCGCTGGGCAGATCCGACGGTGAGGTGACCAGGCCTCCGAAGCAGTCCTCGGTCGCTACCTGGACGACGTCACCGGGGGCGATGCTGATCTTGGGCTCGGCCGGCCCGAAGTGATGCGCCCAGTCCTGTGGTCCGGGCGTGTAGCGGATCACGTTCATGACCTCAGTCTGTCCTATCCAGGCTGTCGTGTCGGGGCGACCCGGACCATACCGCCGACGAGATCAGCCCGATCGTCATCGTTAGTGTGGACCCATGGCTACCGGACAACGGATCGTCGATCTCAGCCTGCTACTGGCCGAGGAGTTGCCGGCTGCCTGGGCGACGCATATGCCGTACCAGCAGAAGACCTTCAACTATTTCGCCGACCGAGATGATCAAGTCGCCCCGCTGAAGAGCGAGACCGGGCCGTACCAGACCCGCTGGCTGTTGATCGACGAGCACACCGGCACCCACATCGACGCGCCGGCCCACTTCATCCCGGAGCCGGACACCGGGCTGCCGAACGCCGGTCCGGCCGGAACGATCACGGTCGAGCAGATCCCGTTGGAACGGCTGACCGGGCCTGCCGCGGTGATCGACATCCCCGATGACCTGCCGGGCTCCGAGCCGGGTGTGTCGCCGCTGATCACCGACGATCTTGTCCTCGGGTGGGAGCAACGGCACGGGCGGCTGCAGTCGGGCGACATCGTGCTGTTCCGGACCCGCTGGGACCGGCATTACGTTCGTGGGCCGGAGGGCAAGGCGTACAGCCATGGACCGTTGGTGACCAGGTCCGAGCCGGGCTGGCCCGCACCCGGGGTCGAGGCGATGCAGGTGATCATCGACCGTGGTGTCCGGTGCGTCGGCACCGACGGCGCCAGTATGGGTTCCAGCCACAACGGGGCGCCGGTCCACCAACTCGGGCTGTCCTCGGGTGTCGTCTTCATCGAGGCACTGGCAGGCCTCGACCAGTTGCCGGTCCGCGGTGCGACTTTCTGTTTCGCGCCGCTGAAAGTGGCGCGCGGCACGGGTGCACCGGGCCGTGCGTTCGCGTGGGTATCGGACTGATCGGGGTAAGCGACCCGACACACAGAGGAGGTCGACGATGACCGCGGGCGAGCTGAGCACTACCGAGGAGCGGAACCGCCGCTACACGATCTATCTGATCGTCGTCGCGGTGCTGGGATGGTCGCTCGCCTCCTACGACTCGAACATCCTGACCCTGACGATGCCCGACATCGCGTCGGAGTTCCGGCTGACGTCGGGCGTCCTCGGCGTGCTGGGCTTCATCGTCTATGGTGCGGAGTTCGTCCTCGCCCTGTTCGTGGGCTGGGGGATGGACCGGCGGGGCCGCAAGTGGATGTGGATGTTCTGCCTGCTGGTCGCCGCACTCTTCACCGGCCTGACCTTCTTCGTCCAGACGTTCTGGCAGTTGGCCGTCGTCCGCGCACTTGCCTCCGGCTTCGCGCAGGCCGAGCTCGCCGTCTCGATCACCCTGGTCAACGAGCAGGTGCCGTCGCGACGCCGCGGGCTGCTCTACTCGATCGTGCAGGGCGGTTGGCCGATCGGGGTGTTCCTGGCGTCAGGGCTGTATCTGCTGGTCGGCGGCCTCGGTTGGCGGACGGTCTACCTGTTCGGCGTGATCCCGTTGATCATCGTCGCGATCGGCCGGTCCCGGATCAAGGAGTCGGAGCGGTTCCAACATCTGAAGGCGATGCGGGCAGCCGTCGCCAGTGATGATCAGCAGACCGTCGACCGATTGCAGGCCGAGCGGCCGATGGATGTCGACGACCTGCACCGCGGATCGGTACGCCAGCTGTTCGCCACGCCCGGTCCGGTCCGTACGACCCTGGTCCGGCTGACCATCGCCTGGCTCTGCTATTCGACCGCCTACGTCGCGACCAACGTCTACATCACCTACTGGCTGACGACCGCCAAGGGCTGGACCTCCGGGCAGGCGGCGACGCTGCTGCTGGTGTCCGGTGGGATCGGGTTCTTCTTCTACCTGTTCGGCGGCGTGCTGGGCGAGCGGTTCGGCCGCCGGAACGTGCTGGTCGTCTCGGGGGTGCTGGTCGGGCCGCTGAATCTGGTGCTCCTGCTGGTCGACAGCCACGTCTGGGTTGCGGTGCTGTTCTTCATCGTCTACCAGGCGACCAACGGCACCTGGTCCGGAGCCGGGTACGCCTATCAGGCGGAATCCTTCCCGACCCGGGTGCGGGCGCCGGCCGTCGGCTGGATGGGGGCGATGTTCGTCGGCGGCCTGATGGTGGGCAGCCTGCTGTGGACGATCCTCAACGAGGTCGGCACGTTGACCCTCGCCTGGCTGGTGATCGGTGTTGCGATAGGTGTCGCCCAGGGGATTGCGACGTTCTTCCTGCCCAACATCCGCCCGGGTCAGGAACTGGAGCAGATCGCGACGTGACAAGATCATCATCGCGTCGATCTTCAACGTCGACGTCAACCGAAAAGGAGTCTCAATGACCGAGCCGACCGGATTTCCAGCCGAACGGACCGCGGTGATCACCGGAGCCGCATCCGAACGGGGCATCGGCAAGGCGACTGCCCGACGCCTGGCGTCCGAGGGCTGGGCGGTGGCGGTCGTCGACGTCGCGGTCACCGATGCGGAGCGTGCGGCCGAGGAGATCAGCGCCCGGTATGACGTGCCTGCCGTGGGTGTCGGCGCCGATGTCGCCGATCCCGAGTCGGTCAACGAAGCGTTCACGACGATCGAGCGGGAGTTACCTCCGGTCGTCGGCCTGGCCAACATCGCCGGCATCAGCTCACCAACGGCGTTCATGGACACCGCGGTCGAGGAGTGGGACCGGGTGCTGGCGATCAACCTGCGCGGCGCCTTCATCGTCACCCAGCGCGCGTTGCACGGCATGATCGACCGCCGACTCGGCCGGATCGTGAGCATCTCGTCGATCTCGGCGCAGCGGGGCGGCGGGACGTACTCCAAGGTCGCCTACAGCGCCTCGAAGGCCGGACTGCTCGGCTTCACCCGCGCTGTCGCCCGTGAAGTGGGGGAGTTCGGGATCACCGTCAACGCCGTCGCCCCCGGGCCCGTCGACACCGACATCATGGGCGGAACGCTGACCGAGGACCGCAAACAGGCGATGTCCGCCGGCGGCATGCTAGGCCGGGTCGGTACGGCCGATGAGATCGCTGCGCTGATCACCTACCTACTCGGGCCGGACGCCGGTTACATCACCGCCGCGACGTATGACATCAACGGCGGCATCCAGGTCTCCTGACCCGTGCTTTCCTGAGCGAGGGCCCGTCCTGGATGACGGCTCAGCGCCAGTCGAGTTGGGCTGCCGGCGTGCCGTGTGCGAGTCCCCACGCCTTGGCCTCGGCGCTGGCGGACACGTCGCCGACTCGGTAGCGGAACACCTTGCCGGCGAAGACGACCACTCTCTCGACATCGTCGATGGTGAAGTCGGCCCACCAGCCGAGATCCGGCTGGAGCGCGTCGGCCAACGCCTGCGCCAGTTCCACGGCGATCTCATTCGGCCCCTCGAAGTCGACGAAGGTCCAGATGCTCGGTTGGCCGGACACAACCCCTGGCGTGTGCGACGCGTCGCGTTCGTCGGCGGGCTTGGTGGATTCGGTGACGTCGTGGCGCCCGAACCGCACGAGGCGCAGCTCCGGGACCTGGATGTCGACTCCGGGCGTACAGCTCTCTGCGATGAGGCGGCCCTGAAGCATTGGCCTACTTCACAATCCGCAGGTGTGGTGGCGTCGATGGCGCGTGCCCATACCGATCGAGGTTAGCACACATGTTCGAAATAGCGCCTATCCGCCCAACCACGGGACTCCGCGGGTCGCCAGGAAGGCCCTGATCTGGGCGGTGTGCATCTGGAGGTGGGTCAGGCCCACGACGAGCATCTCTCCGACGGGCGTTCCGCGATGACGGTGCGAGTCGGCAACTGGATCCTCCGCCAGATCGTCGGTCAGATCGGAAAAAACCTCGTCGACCTTCCGCCGGCAGTGGTCGACGTACTCCAGCAGTTGGGCACGGGAGTACATCGGCGGCACGACGTTCTCGTCCTCGTCGTGTGGTGACAGCGGTGGATGCGGCACCCAGTCGTGCTCCATGGCCGAGAGATCGGCATCGGTGAAGAACAACGTGTGCGCGGCCGTACGCCAGACAGCGCCTTGTGCCCACCGCTTGGACTGCACGACTTCTTCGTCCTCGAACCGACTGCCGTCCGGGGCGATCGGCGTCCACGTTGCCGGTCCGGGCCGGTCGGCCGGGTAGAGGCTCTCCTCCCACAGCTCATCCGGACACGTGCGGAGGCCCGTCTCCAGATCCTGGAGGATCGCCCGATACTGCGACGCGACCGAGGTGAGCCAGATTGATGTCACTCGTCACACAGTAGAGGCGAACACCGACATGGCGGCTCCTTCTGTGACCCGGCGGTGTTCGTGAACCCACCAGGGCACTGAGGTGGTGATCAGTTGCACGGCATCGTGGTGATCATTCTGCGTGACGGGTGGCCGATCCGGGGCCGCTGGCGATGTGCCGAGTCGGGTCGATAGTCGGGTATTGGTCGGGTAGGTCATCGGCGAGCTCCGGCATCACAGCGGCGGACAGAGGCCGGAGATCTGGAACGCATTGTGACCGCCCTAATCCCAACTGGCCGGGAATTGGGTGCCGCTCGGACGGCTCCAGTGCCAGAATCCCAGCGTGCCAGTCAACGCCGTCGCGCCGTACCTGGAGTTTGCGCTGCCGTTCTACGAGACCCGCGACTCGGCCCACAACGCCGCCCACATTCGCCGAATTGTCGGAAGGCTGGATGACCTCTCTGATGGAGTCGACCCGGCTCCCCGGGCGGCCTTTCTGCACTTCCTAGCCAGCTTCCATGGCCTGGCCTCACGCGTCGCTCATGACCGCGAGTTTGATCAGCAGGTGCGCGAACTGCTGGCCGAGCTCGACTGGACCGAGCCGGAGATCGACGAGGCGTACGTCCTGCTGGAACGCCATTGTGTTGATCCACAGACGAGTGAGGAGTGCATCGTCCACGACGCCAACTACATCGAGGTCCTGGGCGCCTTCGGTGTCGCGAAGGCATTCACCAAAGGTGGGGCGGAGCGGCAGAGTTACGAGCAAACGATGGAGATCTTTCGGCGCAATCTGCACCGCGTCGAGTTCAAGACACCTCGCGGTCAAGCGATTGCTGCAGAGGGGCGCAGCTACGCCGACGGGTTCCTTGATCGACTTCGTGGTGAACTCTGACCACGGTGCTGGCGGCGGACGCCCCGATAGTGGAGCCCAGAATGGTCGACATGGTGAACGGGGCGCAGCGGGGTCGGCCGGTGCTGATCCTGATTTCAGGCTTGCAGGGAACGGGCAAGACGACACTGGCTGCTGCTGTGGCCGCGTCCCTCGAAGCTGATCAGACGATGTTGGCGACCGAAACGCTGGCTGAAGGGCGCAGCGCCGTCGTGGAGAGTGTGATGGCCCGGGGTCTCCGCCGAGAGTGGCAATCCGACGCCGCGGCGCTCGGCGCACCGTGCATCGTGGTCGAGTGCATCTGCTCTGACGTTGCTCTGCACGAGCGGCGTGTCGCGGAACGGTACGAGTCCGGAAGCAGCGCCATCACCTGGCAGCGGGTGCTCGACGACGCCAGGACGTACCAGCCGACGCAGGATCCTGACTACGTCGCGGATGCCGTAGAGCCGGTCGAGCGGCACGTCGATGCTGTCGTGACACTGGTCCGACGCCGGTCGTGAACCCGTCTTCCATGATCATCCGAGGAGTGAAGCAGAGTGACAGCCCGCAGACGTCGAGCGGTGATATCGCAGCTGGAATGGATCCTGGAGGGGCTCGATGCCGGCTCAGGGGAATGGGGCGATGACGCAGCGGAGCGCATGTCGCCGGATTACGCTTCGCGGTTGGCGCCGGACCAATTCGTCAGCATCGCCCGGGATTGGGCGCAGCGGTTCGCTCCGGTGACGGTCGAATCCGTGCAGATCACCGGTCTTTCGGCCAAGGCGACTGTGTCGACGGGCATCGGCAGCATGGTCGTCGCGATCGCGACCGAGGAGAACGAACCACACCGGCTGCGGTCATGCCTCGTGGCGCCGCTGATCCCCGCGGAGCTGGCACCACGTCTGCCGGAGACGTTCAGGCCCGAGGACTTCGGCAGCGATCTTCCACCAGGAAGGCGTTTGACGGTCTTCGCGGGGCTGCCCGGAACCGGCAAGAGCACGCTTGCCGAACGCCTCGGACGTGAGACCGGTACGCCGGTCTTCGCCGCCGACTGGCTCCTCGGTGCGCTCACCCCGTTCGGCGGCCGCTACTGGGACGATCTCCTGGGTATCGCCGCGGAGCAGCTCACCCACCTGGCCTATCGGCAGCTGGTGCTGGGCCAGTCGGCGATCCTTGATCATCCGGTCGAGGACCCGGCACTGCGGGGCCGCTGGGCGTCGCTGGCCGCGGCGGCGGGTGCCACGTTCTCGGTGATCTTGTGCCAGTGCGAGGACATCGCACTGCATGAAGCGAGATTCAGTGCCCGTACCCGGGGCATTCCCGGCTGGCACGAGACCGGCAGTTGGTCCAACGTCGCCCAGCGTCGGGACGCGTTCGTTCCCTGGGCCGGTGCCGACGTTCTTCCGGTCGACGCGGCGATGTCGATCGAGGATGCGATGGAAGCTGTGCGGAGGTTCGTGGTGAGAGACCTGCAGTAGTTGGGGGAGCAGGACCGGACGCGCGGTGCGCCACCGTGATCTGCTGCGGCCTTGTGTCAGGGGGTTGACAGCGGAGTATGCAGGACCATTGGTTGCCGGTCGTTGATCACCGGACCGGACGGTCGGAAGCCCACGCGCTCGTACAACCGTCGGGCATCAGGATTGTCGGGTTCGACGTCCAGGACGATCGGTATCCCTGCCCCGGTTGCAGTATCGATGACCTGGGAGATCACTGCTGTGCCGATTCCGGCGTTCTGATGCACAGGAAGGACCTGCAGCCCGGCGATCTCGATCCGTCCTGTGGTCGTGACGAGTCTCGCCCGGCCGACAGCGATCCCGTCGACGATGATCACATAGGTCGTGCTGTTCTCGACGCCACCGGCCACCTGATCGGCGGCATCCTCGATCAGACCGGCATGGAAGGCGTCCCGGTCCCATTCCGGATACCGGCTGTACCGATGTTCGCTGGAGACGAGCACAACATTCGCCAGGAACTCGATATCGGATTCGGTGGCCCGCCTCAGTTGCGGGGTGATCACTGCCACAGCAAGCGCCCTAGAAGCCGGAGCTGCAGGGACGTACTGGTTTTCCGGCCCGACCGCGCAGGTCGGTATAGCGTCGGCCCCATGACGCGAGAGGTCCAGATCATCCCGTTCGGTCCCGGACTCGCGGAGGGCGTCGCGGCCGCGTGCAGCGAGCTCGGGTGGCCGTCTTACGCCGATCCTGACGTCGCCGCGCGGGGCTGCAGCGCTCCCGGTGTGACGACACGCGTTGCTCTCGCCGACCAGGCGGTCGTCGGCTTCGCCCAGGTCCTCAGCGACGGTGTGGTGCAGGCCTACCTCGCGCAGATCGGCGTACTTGAACCGTGGCGGCGGCAGGGGATCGCGACGAAATTGATCGAGGCGGCGTTCGGGGCGTGCGGAGCACAGCGGGTCGACCTGCTGACCGATGACGCGCAGGGCTTCTATCGCTCGTTCGACCACAAGGAGAAGGCGGGCTTCCGCATCTATCCGGGCTGATCTGACCGGACTGGTCTGTCCCGGCTGATTGTCGGAGGCGGGCTCTAGCCTCGAGGTCGAGTTGAGGTTGATGCATTACGGTCTTGATCTTTCGGCCGTCGGTCCGTGCGGCGATCCGACGACCATGGTGGCGCTCGCACGGCTCGCGGAAGTGTCGGGCTGGGACGGGATCTTCCTGGAGGACTACGTGTTCTTCCACGATCCGGAGGTTCCGGCGTACGACCCGTGGGTCACGTTGAGCGCGATCGCAGTGGCGACGTCGTCGATCACCATCGGCACCTGTGTGACGCCGGTTGCCCGTCGGCGGGTCTGGAAACTCGCGGCCGAGGCGATGACGCTGGACCGGTTGTCGGGTGGTCGGCTCGTCCTGGGGGTCGGCCTGGGCGATGCCGGAAGCAAGGATTTCGGCGGCGTCGGGGAGCCGGTTGATCCGCGGGAGCGTGCACTTGCACTCGACGAGAGCCTGGACGTACTAGCCGCGTTGTGGTCGGGCGAACCGGTCACCTATCACGGCCGATTCGTGTCGGTGGACGATGTCCGGCTGCCTGCGCTGCCGGTGCAGCGGCCACGCATTCCCATCTGGGTCGGCGGCTGCGCCCGGTTCGACGGTCCACGGCAACGAGCGTTGCGATGGGACGGGTCCTGCATGTACGGAACTCCGCCTCCGCAATGGGTCGATCTGACCGTCGCGGATGTCATCGCTCTGAAGTACGAGGCACGCCGCCTCGGGAAGGACGACTTCGTGGTGACGGTCGGCGGGCGTCCCCGGCGGGATGATCTTGGAGCAGAGATCGACTACGTCACATCGCTGGAGCAGGCCGGAGCCGACTGGTGGTGTGAATATGTCCCGCCGGCGACAGCCGTCGAGGACGCGCGGACCTTGATCAGCAATGGACCGATCCGCTCCACCCGCAGCCCCTGAGATCGCCACGGATCGCGGCGCCGATCACCAGACGGGCTCCGGGGTCTCGCTCACGGCGCCGTCGTTGCCGAACACGAGATACCGATCAAAACCCCGGGTGAACCAACGGTCGTGAGTCACGGTGATCACGGTCCCGTCGAATTCGGCCAGCGCATTCTCCAGCGCATCGGCCGATGCGACGTCGAGGTTGTCGGTCGGCTCATCCAGCAACAGCATGGTGACACCCGACAGCTCGAGCAGCAGGATCTGAAGGCGAGCCTGTTGTCCGCCCGACAATGTGCCGAACCGTTGGTCGCGGGCCGCGACGAGTTCGTACCGGTTGAGCACCCCGGCGGCCTGCTCCGATCGCAGCGAGCAGTCGGTCCACAGGATGTCCAGGAGCGTGCGGTCGGCAAGGTCGGGCCGGTCGTGGGACTGGGAGAAGTAGCCGGGCACGACCCTGGCACCGAGTTTCCAGTCACCGGTGTGGGCGACCGTATCGGTTTCCGGCCAACCCGCCAGGAGCCGCATCAAGTGACTCTTCCCGGTGCCATTTGCGCCCAACACGGCGACGCGTTCGCCATAGAACACTTCGAGATCGAAGGGATCAGTCAGGTTCGTCAGTGCCAGTCCGGTCGCCGTCAGCGCCCGGACACCGGTCCGACCACCCTGCAGGCGCATCCGGATCTTCTGCTCCCGCGGCGGTTCCGGCGGCTTGGTCGCCTCGTGCCGGTTCAGCCGGCTGAGGGCGGCCTGGGTCTTGGGTGACTTGGCGGCCTGCAACGCCCGGACCAGGGCCTGGAGCTTGTCGCGTTGCTCCTCCCAGCGCCGCCCCAGCTCCGCGTAGCGCTGGTGCCGGTCGAGCCGGGCCTGGTGATAGCCGGCGAAGCCGCTGCCGTGCACCCAGGCCGTGTTGCCCTCGGGGCCGCCTTCCAGGGTGACGATCTGGTGTGCGGTGTTGGCCAGCAGCTCGCGATCGTGGGACACGTAGAGCACCGTCTTGGCTGTCTCGTTGAGCTGGGTCTCCAACCAGCGCTTGGTCGGCACGTCCAGATAGTTGTCCGGCTCGTCCAGGACGAGCACCTGGTCCGGGCTGCGGAGCAGCACCTGCAGGACCAATCGCTTCTGCTCGCCTCCGGACAGCGTCATCACGTCGCGATGCTTGACCTTGTCGAAGCCGAGACCGAGCGCCTCGGAGCAACAGATGTCCCAGAGGATCTCTGCGTCGTACCCACCGGCATCGGCCCATTCGGCCAAGGCCGCGGCATAGGACAGTTGGGTCTGCTCGTCGTCTCGTTCCATGGCGGCAAGTTCGGCGCGGTCGAGGTCGGCCGCCGCGGAACGGACCCGCGTCGAGCTCACCGACAACAGCAGCTCCGCGACCGACGCCACCCCATGCCCGGTGCCGATGAACTGCCGCATCACGCCGAGCCCACCACTGCTGACAATGGAACCGGACAGCGGCTCGAGATCGGCGGCGATGATCTTCAGCAGGGTGGTCTTCCCGCACCCGTTGGCTCCGACCAGGGCGACATTGGCGCCGTCGCCGACACGGAAGCTGACGTCGGTCAGCAACGGCCTGCCATCGGGCAGCCGATATCCGACGTTCGACACCTCGACGTGGCCCACGAGCGGCCAGTCTGTCAGGGCGTTGGCGTGGTCGCGAGTGAAAATCGGTGTCGGCGAGGACCGGGGTCGACCCATCGGATCGCTACCGTGGCTGAATGCGGGCAGGCAGCCGACGATTCCGAAAGCCGGTCGGAGTGTTGATCAGTGTGGTGATGGCGATCGGTGCGACGGTCGGGTGCAGCGCGTCGCACGGCCCGGTCGCAGCATCATCGCCGACAGCCTCGCCGCCGGCTACGACGAGCACGGAGGTGTCGTTCCAGGTCAACGGCACGAAGACGTACGGGACGCTGGAGGTGCCTGCTCGCCCTGGTGGCCACAAGTTGGCCGCGGCGCTGTTGATCTCCGGCAGCGGGCCGAATGATCGCGACGGGAACCAGCCCAAGGCGGGCGTAACGCCCGGCACCCTGAAGCTGATCGCCGACGAGCTCGCCGCCGACGGGGTGATGACGCTCCGTTACGACAAGTACGGCTCCGGCAAGACCGGCCCGGCTGCCGTGGATCCGAAATCGCTGACGGTGCAGACCGATCTCAAACAGGCCGCGGCCGCGTACGCGTTCCTGGCCGCTCAGCAGCGCGCCGATCCGGATCGGCTGTTGATCGTCGGGCACAGCGAGGGCGGCATGTTCGCGCTGGACGTCGCTGGTTCGGCCAGTCCCAAACCCGCCGGCCTGGCGTTGCTCGAACCACAGGACGAGCGCATTCTCGACCTCGTCAGGATCCAGGTCGCCGAGGCAACGGCAGACCAGGTGTCCGCCGGGAAACTGTCGTCCTCGGCCGCCCGGACGAGCAACACTGCCGTGGCACGAGTGATCCAGGAACTGCGAGCCGGCGAGCCGGTGGACTCCGACGGCATGGCTCCGATCGCCCAGCAGGTGCTGGGCAGCGTGGTCAACGAGCCGAACACCACCTACACGCTGAGCTGGGACAAGATCGACCCGGTGCGCCTGACCGCCGCTGTGCGACCGGGGACCCGGGTGATGATCACCGAGGGCACCCTGGACACCAACGTGCCCAGGGACACGATCGGTCCGCTGCAGAAGGCACTGGACTCGGCCGGCGTCACCGGACCCGGACTGACCGTCCTGCAGGGCGCGGACCACGAAATGCATCTGAGCACCCAGCCGATCACCGCCCAGGTGCTCGCTCCGGCCGCCACCAAGGCGATCCAGGACTGGGCGCAGCCGTACGCGACCAAGCGCTGAGAAACGCCGCAAGACCCGGCTGGCGGCTGGGCCGCATCAACTCAGAGACCCTCGATGCTCCGGAGGAAGTAGTCGGTGAACGCCGTCGCATCGACGTCAACGGCGATCCGCGCGTTCGATGCCGGCGCGTCGGCCGCGCGCCGCAGGTCGGTGATCATCATCCCGGCGCCGGGAACGTCGCCGGTGATCACGTCCAACCTGACATCGGCCCAGGTGATCAGCTCCGGGTGGACGATCGCCGCGACCGCCAACGGATCATGCATCGCACAAGAGTCCCCGGCCTGCGGATCGCCCGGCTCGGCGGCCTGGGTGTGATCGATCCAGGCTTCGGTCGCTGCCCCGGCGAACGGCGCGAACTCTCCCGGTGCCTGGCTGAGCCGGCGCGCGTCGGCACGGGTGAGCCGGACCTTCAGGGTGACGTCGAGACCGACCCAGCGTTGCGGTGCACCGCTGCGCAGCACCGCCGCAGCGGCCTCCGGATCGCACCAGACGTTGAACTCTCCCGGCATGCCTCGCTGACCCGTGATGCCGAGGAAGACCCCGCCCATGATCACGATCTCCTTGACCGCGCCCGCCAGCCGCGGCTCGATGGCCAATGCCGCGGCGACATTGGTCAATGGTCCGATCGCGACCAGGGTGATCTCCCCGGGCTCGGCCAGGATCCGCTCGGCGATCACCGCCGGAGCGTAGCCGGACTCCGGCGACAATCCCTGCCCGTAGGAGTTGATCACCTCATCCGGTGGCGTACGCCTGCGTTCGGGATGGGTGAGCGGGGTGGCCGCCCCCTTGACGACCGGTACGTCTTTCACGCCGAGCCGCCGGAGCAGTTCCAGGCTCAGGACAGTCGCGCTCTCGACGTCGGTGTTGCCGTCGACGGTCGTCACCAGCTGCAGGGCCAATTCCGGATCGGCGTGGGCCAGCGCGAGCGCGAAGCCGTCGTCGATGTCCGAGCCGGGTGCGCCCATCGCCAGATCCGTGTCGAGAATGATCTTGTTCATCGGAAGAAGTACAGCACGTCGGGGCCCCGACTGGAACCAGGACGGCAGATGTTGGCAGACTAGGGGCAGCGGGATGCCCGGCCCGCTGGTGGATTGGTCGTGCCCCTACGGTGGGTGCGATGGACAGCGAGAGGGCATTGGCTATGACGTCGGTAGGACCTGCGATCGATGAGCAGCTTCTCGATCCTGACGACCAGGAGATGACCAAGCTCGACCGACAGCTCGACCGACAGTTCGACGGGGTCGGCCGGCTCGGGGTGGCATTCTCCGGGGGCGTCGACTCCTCGGTGCTGTTGGCGGCGGCCGTACGCAACCTCGGCGCCGACCGGGTGATCGCGATCCTCGGGGTGTCGCCGAGCCTGGCCACCGCGGAACGGGCCGCTGCCCACGAGGTCGCCGACTTCATCGGCGCCACCGTCGTCGAGGTCGAGACCCACGAGGGTGATCGGCCGGAATACCGCGCCAACGGTGCGGACCGCTGCTTCTTCTGCAAGGACGAGCTCTTCACCCGGATCGACGACGAGCTGCTCGCCGAGCATGCGCTGGACGCGGTCGCGTACGGGGAGAATGCCGATGACGCGCTCCGGCCGGACCGGCCGGGCGCCAACGCCGCGACGCAGCACAAGGTGCTGCGACCGCTCGCCGACGCCGGTCTGGACAAGCAGGCCGTACGCCGCCTGGCCCGCGCCTGGAAACTGCCGTCGGCCGACAAACCGGCGGCGCCCTGCCTGGCGTCGCGGATCCCGCACAACGAGGAGGTGACGCCCGAGAAGCTGCAGCAGATCGACCAGGCCGAGGCCGGTCTGCGCGAACTGGGTTTCAGCGATTTCCGGGTCCGCCATCACGGCGAGATCGCCCGGATCGAGCTGCCGGCCGAAGAACTCGTACGGGCCGTCACGCCTCCGCTCAACGGCGACATCCGCCGCACCATGCAGCGCTCCGGCTTCCGCTACGCCACCGTGGATCTGGGCGGCATGCAATCCGGTGCCTTCACGCTGACCGTGCTCGGCCAGAACCATGCCTGAGTCCGATCCATTGGACGGGATCGCGAACCTCGATCTCGGCCGGGCCGACCGCAGAGGCTATCCCGAAGCGGTGTTCTGCGAAGGGAAGTCGGTCGATCAGGTTGCCGCGATCGCCGGTGTGATCGCCGACCATCCGGAGCAGATCCATCTCTTCACCCGGACCTCGGAGCAGCAGGCCAAGGCACTCCTGGGGATCCTTCCGGACGCGCACTGGGACCAGACCGCGCGGCTGGTGGCCTGGCCGCCGACGGTGCCGGACTCCACGGGCGGAGCGGTGCTGGTGCTGTGCGCCGGCACCTCGGACCTGGCGGTGGCACGCGAGGCGCTGTTGACTGCGCAGTATCTGGGCCGGGACGCGCAGCTGGTCGCCGATGTCGGAGTCGCCGGTCTGCACCGGGTGCTGTCGAAACTGGACCTGCTCCGTACGGCCCGGGTGATCGTCGTGGCCGCCGGGATGGACGGGGCACTGCCGAGCGTGGTCGCCGGTCTGGTCAGCTGCCCGGTGATCGCGGTGCCGACCTCGGTCGGCTACGGGGCCGCCTTCGGCGGGATCGCACCGCTGCTGACCATGCTGAACGCGTGCGCCCCGGGCGTCGCGGTGGTCAACATCGACAACGGGTACGGCGCCGGTCACCTCGCCGCGCAGATCAGCGCGCCGCCCTTGGGTCCTGAGAGATCGTCGGGAGGCTCCGATGCCTGAGCGACACGCCTGGATCGATGCCTCGGCGGGGGTTGCCGGGGACATGCTGCTCGGCGCGCTGACCGACGCCGGCGCCGACCTCGATTTCGCCCAACGCTGCATCGATGCCGTGTTGCCGGACTCCGTCCGGCTCCGGTCCGAGCGAGTGACCCGGGCCGGGATCGCGGCGATCAAGGTGCATGTCGACGTGCTCGTGGAGGACCCGCCGCACCGCACCTGGCGGACCATCGCGCAACTGCTCGCCGACGCCGATCTCCCGGAGGATGTCCGGCAGAACGCGACCGCGGTCTTCGCCAAGCTGGCCGAGGCTGAGGCGAAGGTGCACGGCACCACCCCGGAGGAGATCCACTTCCACGAGGTCGGTGCGCTGGACTCGATCGCCGACGTCGTCGGGGTCTGCGCCGGGCTTCATGATCTGGCCATCAGCTCGCTGACGGCCAGCCGGGTCGCGGTCGGATCGGGAACCGTCAAGGCCGCCCACGGCCGGATCCCGGTTCCGGTCCCGGCGGTCACCAGGCTGGCTTCCGGTTGGGAGCTCGTTGCCGGCGGCGAGGGGGAGCTCACTACACCGACCGGCATGGCACTGGTCGTGACCCTGTGCCGGGAGTGCACCGACCTGCCCGCACTGCGGATGGACAGTGTCGGCCTGGGCGCCGGCAGCAAGGACTTCCACGGTCGGGCCAATGTCACCCGGATCCTCGTCGGAGAGCGGACGAGCCCGTCGCGCCAGGACCGGGGCGACTCGGCGGTCCTGATCGAGGCCAATGTCGATGATCTCGATCCTCGGTTATGGCCCGGTGCGCTGGCCGACCTGATGGCGGCCGGTGCCTCCGACGCCTGGCTGGTACCGATCACCATGAAGAAGGGCCGCCCGGCCCACACCCTGACCGTGCTGTCCCACCCGTCCGCGGCCGACCGGCTCCGCGAGTTGATCTTCACCCGCACCACCACGATCGGTGTCCGGCAAACCGACTATCGCAAATTCGCATTGCCGCGCGCCTGGGTCACGATCAAGATCACCGGGGGAGAGATCATGATCAAACTCGCGCATCGCAACGGGTTGATCGAGCAGGCGACGCCGGAGTTCGATCACATCACCAAGATCGCGACCGCGACCGGGACTCCGGCCCAGATCGTTCTCTCCGAAGCCATCGCAGCCGCCTGGACGGCAGGTTTGCGACCCGGCGAACCCGTCCCCGAGAACGCCCACAGCACCAGCAGCAACCCAACCGAACAGGAGCACCTCTCATGATCCCGACCCTGAATTTCGGCCGTACCGGGCACGAGTCGACCCGGATCATCTTCGGCGCCGCGGCGCTGTCGGACGTCACCCAGGACGAGGCCGACCAGACGTTCGAGCTGATCCGTCAGCACGGCATCACCCATATCGATACCGCGGCCAGTTACGGCGGCGCCGAGGACCGGCTCGGGCCGTTCATCGCCGAGCACCGTGACGAGTACTTCCTGGCCTCCAAGACCGGTGACCGGACCCGGGACGAGGCGTACGCGTCGATCCAGCGCTCGCTCGAGCGGATGCGGACCGACCACCTCGACCTGATCCAGTTGCACAACCTGGTCGACGAGGACGAGCGCCAGACCGCACTCGGCAAGGGCGGCGCGCTCGAGGCCTGTATCCAGGCCCGCGACGAGGGACTCGTCAAGTACATCGGCATCACCGGCCACGGCACCACGGTCGCCGCGCAGCACTACAAGTCCTTGCAGGTCTTCGATTTCGACTCGATCCTGTGCCCGTACAACTTCCCGATGAGCCGCAACCAGACCTACATCGAGGACTGGACCAGGCTGTATGAGTACTGCCAGGAGAAGAACGTCGCGTTCCAGACGATCAAGGCGATCACCCGGGCACCGTGGCAGGACGACTCGGACCGCTTCGCCGCGACCTGGTACGAGCCGCTGCGCGACCAGTCCGCGATCGACACCGCGGTCAGCTGGGTGCTCGGCAAGCCGGGCATCTTCCTCAACACCGTCGGCGACATCCACATCCTGCCGAAGGTCCTCGACGCCGCCGAGCGCTTCACCACGCGTCCGGACGACGCTGCGATGGGCGAGCTTGAGAGGGCCTGGGGGATGGAACCGCTCTTTGTCTGAGCGGATCGGCTCCGAACGCCTTACTGACAAGGAGAAGCCGGCCTGGTCCGAGATTCTTGATCTTGGGCCACGGCCGGCTCGTCCGCGCGCCGGCGAGCGGCAGCGGACGTATGAGTGGAGTGATCCGGCCGAGGTTGCGCGGGTCGCGCCGGAGACCTCCGGCCTGGACTTCCTGCAGAAGATGATCAACGGCGAGGTGGCCCCGTCGGCACTGAGCCGGACACTCGATTTCGATCTTGTCGAGGCGAACGCCGGACGCGTTGTCGTGACCGCCAGACCGGCTGAGTTCCAGTGCAACGCGATCGGCACCGTGCACGGCGGCGTGATCGCGTCCTGGGCCGACACCGCCATGGGGTATGCGATCCAGTCCCGGCTGCCGGTCGGCATCAGCCTGACCACGCTCGACCTCCAGGTCCGGTACCTGCGGGCGGTTCGGCCGGACGATGCGCCGGTGTCGATCATCGGTACTACCGACCACGTCGGCCGCAGGACCGGGGTGGCGCGGGCGGAGGTGCACGACGCCGACCAGCGGTTGGTCGCGACCGCCACCACCAGCTGCCTCATCCTGCCGAGGGGTCAATAACTCCTCAATATCTGCGGCGTGTCGCCTGCCCGCCCTGCCGACACACCGCACGCGTGAGGGAATATGTGACCCTTCGCGAGGGTGAGGAATAGCGGTCGGGCAGGTGCGGTTGGGTGTCACTGTGCGTGGTGAATACAAGGTCCCCGGCGGCAAACTGGTCGCTGCCGATGTCGAGGTGGACGACCAGACGCTGACCGCCGTCCGGATCTCCGGTGACTTCTTCCTGGAGCCGGACGATGCCCTGGAGAGCATCGACCGGGCGCTGACCGGGTTACCCGAGGACGCCTCGGTGGCGCGGATGAGCGCGATGGTCGAAGCGGCGATCGGGCCGGACACCCACCTGATCGGTTTCGACCCGGACGCCGTCGCGATCGCCGTCCGGCGGGCTGTCGGACGGGCGACCAGCTGGTCCGACCACACGTTCGAGATCGTCCACGGCGCGGCCGAGACGCCGCAGCTGCAGATGGCTCTTGATCAAGCCCTGACCGAGGCGGTCGCGGACGGTAGCCGGGGCCCGACCCTGCGGATCTGGGAATGGGAACGCAACGCCGTGGTGATCGGCTCGTTCCAGTCCTACCGCAACGAGATCGACCAGGAGGCGGCCGACAGATACGACGTGACCGTCGTGCGCCGGATCTCCGGCGGCGGTGCGATGTTCATCGAACCGGGCAACACGATCACCTACTCGCTCTACGCGCCGGGCTCGCTGGTCGAGGGTCTGAGCTTCGAGCGGTCGTACGCCTTCCTCGACGACTGGGTGCTGGGCGCGCTGTCCGACCTCGGCATCGCGGCGCGTTATGTGCCCCTGAACGACATCACCTCGCCGATCGGCAAGATCGGCGGTGCGGCCCAGAAACGCCTGGCCAGCAGAGATCCCGAGGCCCGGAACAAGCTCGGCGGGGCAGTGCTGCACCATGTCACGATGTCCTACGACATCGATGCGAACAAGATGACCCAGGTGCTGCGGATCGGACGGGAGAAGCTCTCCGACAAGGGCACCACCAGCGCCAACAAGCGCGTCGATCCGCTCCGCAGCCAGACCGGCATGCCGCGAGCGGCGGTGATCGAGGCGTTCAAAGATCATTTCCGCAGTCGGTACGCGACCGTGGACGGCGCGATCGCCGACCAGGAACGACAGCGGGCCGAGCAGCTCGTGGCTGAGAAGTTCGGTGCCGATGACTGGCTGTATCGGGTGCCGTAACGAGGCACCGAGCCGCACGCGAAGCACGAGAGCCCGCCTCCCGATAGGGAGACGGGCTCTCGTGTCTTTTCGGGCCGGACTTTCCGGGCCGGATCAGACAGTGGCCCTGACGGTCTCGTCCGGTTCGTCGGCATCGGAGCCGTCGGTGGTCCGGACCTGCGGAGCAGCCGTTTCAGGCTGACCGGCTTCGGGTGCAGCCAGCAGACCGGAGACCCGGGCGGACAGCTCCCGTTCGGTGGCCCGCAGGTCCGCGATTTGATGATCGATCTCGGCGCGCCGGTCCTCGGCCTCGGCCAGGATCCGTTCGGCCTCGGCCCGGGCGTTACGGGTGACCCGATCGGCGACCGTATGGCTGTCCTGCAGGAGGACCGCCTCGTGCGCCTCGTCGCCCTCAGCCGGCGCCGGGGTCGCCGTCTCGGCGAACTGCTGCCGGATCTGGTCCAACTGCCGATGGGTCGCACCGATCGTCGCGTCGAGCTGCTGCGAGACGTCGTCCAGCCGGCCGGCGAGCCGCTCGGTCGGAGCGTCGCCCGGAACCGTGTTGGCCCGAACATGATCACGGGCAGCCGTCAGGACGCTGACCGCGGCCGACGTCTCGAGATCCTCGGCCGGCACGGCATGCCCGGCCCGTACGGCCCGGGACAGCGGCTCCGGCGAAGCGACGGTCCACGATCCCGCCGCCGGCACGGTGGCCTCGGCGGCGACCGGAAGACCGGCAGCCTCGGCCGCCTGGAGCGCAGGTTCGGCCTCCGACTTCGCGGTGACGTCAACCTCAGCCCCGCTGCCCTCGATCGTGGTGGCGAGCGCCTTCTCCCGGACGAAGATCACCAGGACCAACGCGATGCCCAGCAGTGGAGCCAGATACAGGAAGATCGGCGTCAGCGCGTCGTTGTAGGCGCCGATGATGACGTTCTGCACGGCCTCCGGCAGGTGCTTCACGATGTCCGGCGTGAGCGAGTTGATGTTGCTGCCGGCGCTCTGCGACGCTCCGGCCGGCATCCGCTCGGTGAGCAGGGTGGCGAGGCGGTTGGCAAAGATGCTGCCCACGATCGAGGAGCCCAGCGAGGCACCGATCTGGCGGAAGAAGTTGTTCGCCGCCGTCGCGGTACCGACCTCCCGGTTGGGGAAGGTGTTCTGGACGATCAGGATCAGGTTCTGCATGCCCGTACCGATGCCGGCGCCGAGCACGAAGATGTAGGCCATCAGCTGCCACAGCGGGGTGTCTACGGTCAGCGTCGAGAGCAGCAACAGGCCGCCGCCGGTGATGATCATGCTGACGATCGGCGCCCACTTGTAGCGACCGGTCCGGGTGACGATCTGGCCGGAGACGATCGAGGCGATCAACAGGCCGGCGACCATCGGGATCAGCATCAGGCCTGACACGGTCGCGCTGACGCCCTGGGACATCTGCAGGTAGGTCGGCAGGTAGCCGATGGCGCCGAACATCGCGACCGCGATGATCAGGCCGCCCAGCGTGGTCAGGTTGAAGTTGCGCTTGGCGAACAGGTGCAGCGGGATGATCGGCTCGCGGGCGTTCCGCTCGGCGATCACGAACAGCACGCCGAAAACCAGGGTCAGGGCGAACAGGCCGATGATCTGCCAGGAGTTCCAGTCATACTGGCCGCCACCCCACGAGGTGGCCAGGATGAGCGAGGTCACGGCGATCGCCATGGTGACGATGCCGAAGACGTCCAACGTCGCCCGCTGATCATGTTTGGGCAGCTTGAGGAAGAAGACGACGACCAGGATCGCGATGATGCCCAGCGGGACGTTCAGCCAGAAGCCGAGCCGCCAGGTCAGGCTCTCGGTGAACCAGCCGCCCAGCAGCGGACCGACGACCGAGGAGAGGCCGAAGACGGCGCCCATCACGCCCATGTACCGGCCGCGTTCGCGCGCCGGGACGACATCGGCGATGGTCGCCTGCGCCAGCAACATCAGGCCGCCGCCGCCGATTCCCTGGATGGCCCGGCCGATGATCAAGACGGTCATGTCGCCTGCCAGCGCGCCGACGAAGGAACCGCCGACGAAGACCGACAGCGCGAAGATCAACAACGACTTGCGGCCGACCAGGTCGCCCAGCTTGCCGTAGATCGGCATCATGATGGTGGCAGCGACCAGGTAGGCCGTCGTCACCCAGAGCATGTGGTTGACACCGTGCAGATCACCGACGATCGTCGGCAACGCGGTGGAGAAGATGGTCTGGTCCAGCGCCGCCAGGAACATGGCGACGAGCAGGCCGGCGAAGATCGGCACCAGGTGCCGGTTCCCGGTGCGCTCCGGCGCAGGGTCGGGGATGGTAGCCGCCACCGGGGCGGCAGTCTCAACGCTCACTTCTGATCAGGCTTCCTTGATCTTGTCCAGCAGGATGAGCAGGTCGTCGATGATCTGCTGGGGGTCAGGTGCATGGTCTGCGGCCGCAGCCTGTGACCAGAGCTTCATGGCGTGGTGGGTGATTCCCCACCAGAGGTTCACGATCAACCGCGCCTGGTCGCCCAGCCGGTCGTCGGGGGTTCCGGGTCCACCGTGCTGCACCTCGAGCCGGCGGAGCACCAGGGCGACGAGCTCCTCGTCCTTGTCGCCGAACCGCTCCGCCTGCGCTTTGAGCAGTTGCGGATTGGATCGGATGATCGTCCGGCGGTCGGTCCACAGTGTCATGTCGACATCGCCGTGATCGGCGAGCACGGCCGCCATCATCCGGGTCAGGTCACTCAACACGTCACCCTGGGGATGATGGATGAAATTCTCCGCGATCTGGGGGTCGGGATCGGCCGGGGCAGGGCCGAGGATGGCTGCTTCCTTGGAGCCGAAGTAGTTGAAGAAGGTCCGCTGCGATGCCAGAGCGGCGTCGCAGATCATGTCCACGGTGACGTTGTCGTAGCCGTGTTCCAGGACCAGCGCGACCGCGGTCTTCTCGATCGTGGATCGCAGCAATTCGCGCTTCTTCTCGCGCAGACTAATGCTCATCAGGCCGTTCTTCGGGAGTGGTGGGTACGAGGCAGCCACCGAATTCTCGGTGGAGCGCCGGTCCGCCGTTGGGCCCTGTGGTACGCGCTGAGACCACAATAGTGCAGTGACTGCACGAATGCAGACACTGCAGGTACGTGACGTCGGCCACATCCTGAGGCCGGCCGGAGAAACGCCGGAACGGCTGGGTGAGAAACTCCTGGGGTGACCACACCCCTGCACGACCCGGGCCGGCGCGGCTTCGCCTCGGACAACTACGCCGGCGTCCATCCCGAGATCCTCGTCGCGATCGCCGACGCCAATGGCGGGCACCAGGTCTCCTACGGCGCTGACGTCTACACCGCCAGGCTGCAAGAGGTGCTCGTCGATCAGTTCGGCGCCGGCGTCCAGGGTTTCGGGGTCTTCAACGGCACAGGTGCCAATGTGGTCGGACTGCAGTCGTTGTTACCGCGCTGGGGTGCGGTGATCTGCGCCGACACCGCGCACATCAACACCGACGAGAACGGCGCCCCGGAGCGGGTCGCCGGGATCAAGCTGCTCACGGTTCCGACTACCGACGGCAAGCTTCGCCCGGCCGATCTCGACCGGTTCCCCCGGAATCCGGAGGATGTCCATCACCCGCTGCCAGAGGTGGTCTCGATCACCGAGTCGACCGAGCTGGGCACCGCCTACACCCCGGACGAGATCGCCGCCCTGGCCGACCGTGCGCACGAGCTCGGGTTGACCGTGCACATGGACGGTTCCCGGCTGGCGAACGCTGCCGCCGGCCAGCAGGTCAGCCTTCGGTCGTTGACCGCCGACGCCGGGGTCGACGTGGTCTCTCTGGGGGGCACCAAGAACGGCCTGCTGTTCGGTGAGCTGGTGCTGGTGATCAATCCCGATGAAGTCAGCGGCCTCGCCTATCTGCAGAAGCTGAACATGCAGCTGGCCTCCAAGATGCGGTTCCTGTCCGTGCAGTTCATCAGCCTGTTGGAGGGGGATCTCTGGCGGCGGTCGGCCGGGCACGCCAACGCCATGGCGACCCGGTTGCGTACGGCGCTGCAGGACAGGATCGATGCCGGCACGATCGCCGGCATCGGTTTCACCCAGCAGACTCAGGCGAACACCATCCTCGCAACCCTGCCGGCCGGTGTCGCCGATCGCGTACGGCAGCAGTACGCCTTCTACGATTGGAATCCGGGCCTCGGCGAGGTCCGCTGGGTGTGCTCCTTCGACACCACGGAGGACGACGTCGACGGGTTCGTCGCCGCCTTGGAGACCGAACTCAAAGTCTGAGGGTTCACCTCGGGCAGGTGCTGGCCCGGCGGACGATCCGGTGCGGCAGCGTGACGCTCATGGTCGGCCGGTCGGGTTCGGAGATCCGGTTGGTCAGCACCCGGATCGCGGTCTCGGCGAAGACCTGCTTGTCGAAGTGCACCGTGGTCAGTGGCGGTTCCATGCTGGCGGCGTCGGCGATGTTGTCGTAGCCGACCACGGAGATGTCACCGGGCACGGACAGTCCTCGCCGGTGAACCGCCGAGATCACCCCGAGCGCCAGGGTGTCGGTCATGCAGACCACCGCGTCCGGGCGGTCATGATCACGCTGGTCGAGGAAGGCGCCGAAGCTGGTGGCGGCACCGTCGGCGTACCAGTTCCCGCAGCTGATCTCGAGCTCGGGTTCGGCCCGGATTCCGGCCGCTCGCAACGCCGTGCGGTACCCCTTCAGACGGAGCTGCGCGGTGGCCATCGGCCCGACGCCGACGATCGCGATCCGGCGGTGGCCCTCGGCGATCAGCAAGTCGGTGATCTCCCGGGTGGCGGCGACGTTGTCGACCCAGACGTGGTCGACGATCGGCTGGTCGACCTCGCCGATCAAGACCACCGGGGGGAGTGCCACACCGCGCTGTACGGCGGTGGTCTCCAACATCACCGGATTGAGGATCAGCCCGTCGACCAGTTGGGCGCGGGCCCGCGACATCAATTCGGCTTCACGCTCACTGCTCGCGCCGGTCTCCTCGATCTGGACGTGCAGATTGCGTTCGGCAGCCGCCTCGACCAGATGGTGGAGCATCTCGGCTGCGTACGCCATCCGCAGGTCGGGCAGGGCGACCGCGATCATCCCGGTCCGTCCGTTCCTCAGGCCCCGCGCGGACAGATTCGGTACGTAGTCGAGGGCAGCCATCGCCTCCTCGACCTTGGCGCGGGTTTCCGGCGTCACCCGGAAAGTGCCGTTCAAGACATTGGAGACCGTCTTGGGTGACACTCCGGCCCGGGCCGCCACATCCCGTACCGTCGCTCGCATAGCGACAACCTACCGGCCGGGCCCAGGGCCGGCCCCGATCACTCTTGCGCTAGCGCCGGCGGCCCGTCCTCGCGGCGGATGTCGATGACGTGGCCGGTCTGGCCGGACAACAGCACGCTCAGCGACTGCCGGGCGACATCGGTGGACGCCAGCAGCGTGCCGGGCGGCTCCTCGCCGAAAGCCTTGGTCCGCATCGGCGTCGCGGTGCGCTCGGGGTTGATGCAGTTGACCCGGATGCCGATTCCGGCCCACTCGTCGGCCAGTGCCTGGGTCAGGTTGACCACTGCCGCCTTGGCCGAGGAGTAGAGCGCATACCCCGAACGGCCGCGGGTGTAGGAGGACGAAGTGAACAGCAGCAGTGACCCGCGGGACTCCTTCAGGTACGGGTAGAACTCCTGGGCGATGAAGACCGGGGCCAGATAGTTCACCTCGGTCGCCTGGTAGATGGTGTCCTCCGAGGTCTCGGCGAGCTCGCCGCGGGGCAGCACCCCGGCGGTGTTGACCACCAGATCCACCCGGCCGCTCTCGGCGAGCACCTGCCGGGCCGCGTCGTGCACGTCGGACCGGCGGTCGACGTGGGTGTTGGTCGCCGAGCGGGAGAAGGTGTGCACGATGGCGCCGTGCTCGCGGGCCAGGCTCGCGATATCGCTGCCGATCCCGTACGAGCCGCCGAAGACGACCATCACCTTGCCCTCGAGCGCAGCCCGGTACTGATCGTCGTCCAGCTCGGCGGGCGTGTCGGCCGAGGTCAGCTGGAAGAGCTTGTCGGCCAGGTAGATGTCGATCGGCTCGGTGATCTTCATGTTCCGCTCGTGGCCGTTGACGACCGCGATCGGGACGTCGGGCAGGTAGCGCAGCACAACGGTGCAGTCGTCGGTCGCGGTGAAGTCCGGGTCGTGGTTGGCGAATTCGTAGGCCTTGCGGATCACCGAGAGCCGGAACGACTGCGGCGTCTGCCCGCGGCGCAACAGCGCACGCGGCAGCACGTCGGAGATCACCGGCTGATCCTCGCCGACCCGTACGCCGCCGGACAGCTGCCCGTCGACCTGGACGATCGTGTCGGCGGAGGCGATAGCGGTGTCGACGGCCTGGTATTCCTGCAACGCGGCGATGTTGGCCTCGATGATCGTCTGCGAGACCAGCGGCCGTACGGCGTCGTGCAGCAGGACGTTGCACTCCTGATCGCCGAGCGCGGCCAGCGCCAGCTGGGTGGTGTCGTTACGGGTGCCGCCCGGCCCTGCGCCCTCGAGCACCTGGGTGACCTTCTGATAGTTCCCGGCCTTGAGAATGGCGTGCACCGGGTCGAGATAGCCGGGCGTCATCAAGATGATGATCTCGTCGATCAGGGAGGACTGGCTGAAGGCGATGATGGTGTGCTCGATGATCGGTTTGCCGGCGATCTTGACGAGCTGCTTGGGGATGTCCAAGCCCACTCGGGTGCCGGTTCCGCCGGCCAAGATGATCGCCACATTCCGCAACCTGTCCACCGCTTGACTGTAGCGTTCTCAGCAGTGAACCCGGAATCTCGCCCGATTCACTAGGCTGGTCCGTCTCAGACGTCCTCCGGCGGCGTCGGCTGCGCAGGAGGAGTGGCATGGAGTCGAGTTCGCCCGCGAGGGCGATACGTCGCGTCCTTGCGCGACTCAACCGGCTCCGGCCGACCGGTCGAGCCGCCGTTCCCGAAGCCGACCGGGCCGACAGAGCCGACCGGGCCGACAGAGCCGACCGGGCCGACCGGCAGCAGACCGCGCCGGACGTCCCGGAGCCTGCTCACCTGGTCGCCAGGCTGACCAGGGCTCACTGGACCGAGCGGGACGGGGGCTCGGTGCTCGCGATCGAAGGTTCGGCCTGGCGCCGTGGGGGTGCCCAGGACGGATCGGCGGTGACCGCCGTGCAATGGCAGTCCGAAGGGCGGGAACTGGCGTTCGAGGTCGAGCCGCTGACGTCCGGATCGATCAACTATCACTCCCGGATGCCGGCCGTCGACCGAAGCACGGCCGGGTTCGTGGCCACCCTCGCGGTCGAAGGGCTGCGGCAGGCGATCGCCGATTCCGTCGACCGGGACGAACTGGCCGAGCTCCGGGGTGCCGTACGGATCACCGTCACCGACCGTCAGGGACCGCTGACGGGCAGTTTCGGATCCCGGGACGAGAGCGGGTCCGCGGGTCAGCTGCAGAGCTGCTACTTGGGGGATCGGGCCGTCGCGCAACCGTCGTGGGACGCCGAACGCGGCCTCGTGCTCACCCTCGCGCGCCGCGCAGCTGTCGCGGAGCGGATCCGCCTCACCGGCGCCCGGCTGGAGGCGAGCATCCTGATGCACCCGGAGTTTCCGGCTGTCGGTGCGATGCTGCGGCAGGGTGAGCAGATCAGGACACTGACTGCCCACGCCACCGACGGCGAGCTGCAGATCTACGACGATCTGTCCGACCTGGTGCCCGGCACTGAGGACCCGCCGGCCGTGGTCCGGTATCTGCACGTGGTCGATGACCGCGGCCGGACCCGGCATGTGCATTGGCAGGGGCCGCTGGATCAGCCGGCGCGGCAGCCGAGTGCAGACCTGCCGCAGCTGGCCGTGCATTACGGTGCCGGCGGGGTGATCCGGATCGATGCGAACCGGGCGCTGCTGTTGGCGGACACCATCGCGATTGCCGGCGATGCCGCGCAGATCCAGCTGACGATCGAAGGCACAGCCCTGGCCGTCAGTGACGAGCCCGGGGACTGGCGACTGGTCGGTGGCCGGTCGGACCTGGTCGCGGCCACGGTCGAGCTGGACCGGGCGACCGGACGGTTCAGTACCGCATTCACCGTGCTGGCAGTGCCTGAGTGGGGCACGCGGGCGATGCCGCTGCCGACGACGACATTCGAGCTGAGCGTCGCGACCGTCTCGGCCTGCGGTCCATCCGATCCCGATGCTCCGGCCGATTCACGACCGGATCGGATCCGGGCCGGCGTGGACCAACGGCTCGGACAGCGGCTTCCGCTGACCCTGCAGACCACCGGGAACCGGATCGTGGCACACCGGGCCAAGGGCGCCCGGCTCGAGCTCTCGGTGGGAGTGCCGCTGCCCGACGGTGCCCGGAGCGGCTATCAGAAGCAGCGGCTGGAGGTCATGCATCGCGACTGGTCCGGCCCGCTGGTCGATGCCGTCCTCTACAACAGCTTCAACGGCAAGGCGGCCAATGACAACACCCGGGCCGTGCACGACGAGCTGCTGCGCCGCTCGCCCGGGCTGCGCCGCTTGTGGACGGTGGCCGACCTGTCGGTGGAGGTTCCCGAGGGCAGCGAGCCGGTGATCTTGTGGAGCGAGGCCTGGTGGCGGGCGCTCAGCGAGTCGCGATACGTGGTGACCAATTGCTGGATGCCGGCCAAGTACCAGCGGCGTGATGATCAACAACTGCTGCAGACCTGGCACGGCACCCCGCTGAAACTGCTCGGTTTCGACCGGATCGGCACCAACCGCGGCGAGGCGTACCGGAGCAAGACCCGGCACGAGGTGGCGCAGTGGTCGGCGCTGATCGCGCAGAACCGGTTCAGCCGCGACGTCTTCCGCTCGGCCTACTGCTATCAGGGTCAGATCCTCGAGATCGGCTATCCGCGCAACGACGTGCTCAGTAGTGCCGGAAGCGGTGCCGCCGACGCCGGCTCCGACATCGCCGCAGCCGTACGCGACCGGCTGGGGATCGGCGCCGACGAGTTGGTCGTCCTCTATACGCCGACCTGGCGTGAGGGATCGGGCAGCATCTTCGCCGAGCTCGATCTCGAGGCGGTCCAGCGGTCGCTCGGAGCCACCGGCCGGCTGCTGGTCCGCGGACACGTGAATACGATCAAGCACGGCGGCCGGGTCGGCGGTTCGGTCCTGGACGTGACGCTCTATCCCGAGCTGGCCGATCTCTACCTGGCCAGTGATGTGATGATCACCGACTACTCCTCGACGATGTTCGACTTCAGTGTGACCGGGAAGCCGATGATCTTCTTCGTGCCAGACATCGGGGAGTACACCGGGCGTCGTCGGGGCACCTATTTCGATCTTGGTGCCGAAGCGCCGGGCCCGCTGCTTCGGACCACCGACGAGGTGATAGCGACGCTGGCGGATCTTCCCGCTGTGGCGGATCGGTATGCCGATCGTTACCGCCGGTGGCGACAGAAGTTCAATCCGTACGATGACGGCCAGGCATCCCGCCGCGCCGTCGATGCACTGCTGCGGCAGTGATCACCCGGAACTGATCACCCGGATACGGGGAACACGGCGGCGACCAGCCGCTCGGTGGCGTGACCGTCGTCCAGGTCGAGGAAGTCGCGCCGGAAGGCCGCGTACGCCTGCGCATGATCGCGCCGGACCCGATCAAGATCACCGAGTGCGGCGATCACCTCGTCGGTCGTCGACAGCAGTGGCCCGGGCGCGGTCGGCCCGTAGTCCCACAGCGATCCTCGCGCCTCGGTCTGATACTGGACCAGATCGGGAACCATGAAGATCATCGGCTTGCCGGTCAGCCCGTAATCGAAGCGCAGCGAGGAGTAGTCCAGGATCGCCGCGTCACTGGCCAGACAGAGATCGGCGATGTCGGGATAGTCGGTGACGTCGATAATCCTTCCCCGGCTGCCGATCCGGGCCTCGAGCCGGGCGTTGAACGCGTGCCCGCGGACCATGATCACGAAATCGTCGCCGAGCTCGCGGGCCAGCGTGTCGACGTCCAGGAAGTCCACCATCGCCGCAGTGTTGTCGTCGGTGCTCATGCTGTCCCGGAACGTCGGGCCGTAGAGCACCGCCGTGCGGCCGTCCGAGATGCCGAGCCGATCACGTACCTGCCGGGCGATCTTGTCCGCGTCGGGGGAGAGCAGGATGTCGTTGCGGGGATAGCCGATCTCCAACACCGTGTTGGGGAAGCCGAACTCCCGGGCCAGCGCCTGCGAACCGTAGCTGGCGGGTGACACCAGGTAGTCCCAGTCGGCGGCGCGGTCCAGATAGGACTTGACGTGGGCGACGTCGCGGTTCTGCATGGCCCAGTGCGACAAGCCCATCTGCTTGAACGGATAGCCGTGGAAGGTCTGGATCTGGGTCTGGTGGGCCGGCTTCTTGTGATAGAGCGGCTGGTGCATGTTGTCCATGTAGAGCACGGCATCGTGCAACAGCCGATACCACTCGGCGCTCTCGTAGAGCACCGGCACCGCACCCTCCGGCACGCGCACCGAGTAGTCCTTGATCGCGAAATAGCTGGTGTACGGACCGCCGGGCGCTCCATGACTGTGCAGCCGCGCCTGCAGCGCCGCCGGATTGCAGCCGCAGATCTCGCCGTAGTAAGACCGCAGCAGCACCGCCCCGGGCTCATGCGCGGGATCGCGGAGCCGGGCCGCCAGCAGGTCCTGGAGTCGCTGCTGCTGGCGGGCGCCGGACTCGGCGTCGGCCAACGGCGGCTGCAGCCTGATCGCCAGCCGGTGCGGCTGCTGGAGCAGCAGTCTGCCCGATAGCCGGCTGGTCCGGAAGGGCTCGGGCAGCCGGTGCAGGAGGGCGTCGCCGATCCGGACGGAGATCTCAGTCAAGTCCTTGTCATGCTCGACCACGGAGGCGGTCACCGCGTAGTCGCCCGACGGCAGCGGAAGCGCCCCAAAACCCCAGGGGTCGGCGACTGTCGGAACGATCGCGGTGAACGATCCGTCCGCGGCCGGCTCGATCTCGACCTGAGTCGAGAGTCGCGGTACCCGCAGGCCGACGCGGACGGACCCGCCCTCGGTGCCGCTCGGGTGACCGGCGATCAGTCGACCGGTCAGCTGCAGGCCTTCCTCAACGGCGGCGGCGTCGTCCAGCACCATCGTCGGCTGCTCGATGATCGTCAGGGCGCCGTTGCGCGCCCGCCAGGCCGCCGGCACAGTCTGCTGGGACGAGCCGGTGCTGGCTGGGTCGGGCGTCCAGATCGGCAGTGTCCGGGTGCCGTCGGATGCGATCACCGTGAGTTCCAGGCCGGTCGTCGCGCCCGGGAGCGGCGAACTCACCGGGACCACCAGATCGATGAGTCCGGCCTGGACCGGTGCGGACAACACCGTCGACCTCTGCGCCACCGCTCCCTGTGACACCGCTCCCTGCAACACCGTCGCCGTACGGGCCAGCTGGACCTCGTACGGGATGAAACCGCCGTGGCCGGTGAGCCGCGCAGTCAACCGGTGGCCGCTGACGGTCACGTCGGTGACGGTGCACCGCGGCCGGCTGACCTGGACCCGCAGCCCGTCGCGGCCGGAATAGACGGCAGTCGCCAGGCGTCCGTCGGGCAGCAGGTCTGCTCCGAGCCGGCTCGCGGAACTGCCCGGCTCGACCGCCCGGAGCAGCCCCGCCCGGGTGATACCGCCGGCCGACACCGACACATTCAGCTGCCAGGAGATTCGCCGATCGGCGCCGGCCCGGTCGTCGGGCGCGGGCCCGGCCAGCGCCGCCGGCACGTCGAACACCGCCTCGAAGTGGGAGCGCTCGTAGTTGGCGTACCGGTGCTTGCTCCTCCGGGTGACTTCCACCGAAGGTCTGAGCGTGACGTCCAGCTCGGCCCGGGCACCGGTCTCGGCATCCTGGGCAACGAGCGAGATGGCGATGTCCGCGGGATCGACTTGGCTGAGGTCGAGGTTGTCGATATAGGCCCAGCCGTCCACTCGGAGCCGGTGATCGCAGTCCCAGGCCACATGCTGGATGCTGGTGATCAGGCCCAGCTGATGGTCGGCCAGTGCCAGCAGCGGATCCGTCGGACCGAGCCCGAGCAGCTCCCGGGCCGGGGTCTGCAGATAGACGTGTCCACCGGCGACCAGCGGAGGGATGTTCTTGGGGTTGTTGTGGCCGAGACCCACGTAGTCGATCGCCGCCTCGCGGTGGCCTTCGGTGACCAGTTTGATCGCAACCCGGTGCTGTGCCGATACCGCGGCCCAGACGGCGTCGCCGGCCCGTTCGGTGAGCCGGCGGAGTCCGTCGGTGAGCAATTCCCAGAATTCGTCGTTGGCACGCTGGGCCGATTTGATCGACAGCGGGAAATCGTTGCTGAGATATTGCGCCAGCCGGGTGTCGCGCACATGCTCCAGACCCGGACCGTCCAGCTCGGCCAGCGAATTCTCCGCCGCCCTCAGCCGCGCCCGCAGATCGGCGAGCGCGGTGGCCTGCTGAGTGATCGAGCTGCGGTCCTCGCGCACCCGCCAGCCATAGGTGACCTTGGAGAGGATGTCGAATTTCTCTGCCTTCGCGTACGCGCGGGCAGACAGCGCCTGGTCCTCGTACAGGACGCCCTCGGGGAAGGCGAAGCCGTGGCGTTCCCAGAATCTGCGCCGGTAGACCTTGCTCCAGGCGACCGCGTTGACGACCGCGTCGGGTGACTCGGCGATGGTTGTGGCCAGCCGGGAGAAGCGGTGGGCCGACCGGATCCACCAGGCGGCCGGCCAGGTCTGGTGGGACGACATCCGGTCATAGCAGCCGACGGCGAAATCCGAACCGGTCCGGCGCAGTGTGCGGACGTAGGTGCTGATCGCGTCCGGACGTAACTCGTCGTCGGAATCCATGAACATCAGGAAGGTGCCCTTGGCATGCCGGGCGCCGACGTTGCGGGCTGCGCCCAGTCCGGCATTGGCCTGGCGCACGATCGTGATGCGCCGGTCCCGCGCAGCGTAGGCCCGGATGATGTCGATCGAGGAGTCCGGCGAGCCGTCGTCGACCAGGATCACCTGCAGATGCCGGTAGGACTGGGAGAGCACGCTGTCCAGACAGGCCGGCAGATAGCGCTCGACGTTGTACACGGGGATCACGATGCTGACCAACGGCGAGGCGAGGCGGGAGTAGAACGCTTGTTTGGCGTAGGGACGCAGCCGCCCCCAACCTTCGCGGACACCGCGCTGGGCGACCGACGGCATCCGTGCCGACGCCTGGTGTGCCAGCCGTCGAGCGCTCGTCCGCGCCTTGTCCAACACCGAATCCCTCGCCTTCCGCGATCCCCGGTCAATGATCCTTCACCTTGCAGCCCGCAGCCGTGAGCGGCGCAGGTCAGACTAACCGGCGCACCTGCACGCAGCCTGATCCACGCCGTGCCCTCGACGGTCCGGTCGTCGCGGTCATCGAGCCAATACACTCAAACGTCGCGATCCGTGTCGTCTGATCCGAGTCGTCTGATCCGTGTTGTCCGATCCGAGTTGCCTGACCCGAGTTGTCCGATCCGAGCGTAGGAGATCCGCACCGCATGCTCCCCGCCGAAGCCGGTCCGCAGCCGACGGCGTTGCGCCGGTTCGCCGGCGGGCTGGTGGCTGATCTGGCCATCGCGGTCCTGCTGGCCCTGGGCGGCCTGGCTGGGGTGGCCATGCTGGGCTCGGCGGGCCCGGCCCGGGCCGCCCGGTGGCTCGGAGTGGTGGCGCTCGCGGTCGCGGCGGCGGCAACCGCGGCTCGGTTCCCGCGAGCTGCCGACCAAGACGATCCGCGCGAGTCCGTCTATCGCAGCGCGGCAGCGGGACGTCGGCTCTGGATCGTCAACGGCTTCGGCGGGCTGGGGCGGTTTCCCGGGCTGCGGACAGCCGCAGTCGGTGTTGCGGTCCTGCTGGGAGCCGGCCGCTATCTCGCCACCGACGACCGGGCCGGCTTCGTCCTGGTGACCATCGCGGCCGCCGGACTGGTGCTGACGATCGCTGCCGAACCGTTCGTGGTCCGGCTGTTACGTCTGCCGGCGCCGTACGCGGTGCGGCTGCCCGGCCTGCCGGTACTGCCCGCCCGCATCGGCTATGCCTGGCTGCCGGCGCATCTGGGCCAGGTCGCGACCATCGCGGTCGGCGCCACCGCCGTCGCCGGAGCGCCTGGCTGGGTGCCGTTGGCGCTGGCGGTGCTGGGTGCGGTGCCGTCGGCCGCAGTGATCCTGAAGGTCCGGTCCCGCCGACAGGTCGCAGCCCGGATCCGGACCCGGCTACCGGGTGCGATGGCCGGCTACGCGCCTGAGTTCGTGCTCTACACGGCCCGGCCGGACGACGCGTCCTACCAGTTGACGATGTGGCTTCCGTATTTGCGACGCGCCGGCCGGCCGTTCGTGATCGTGACCCGCGACGAGCTGCCCTCCGAGGCGATCGCGGCGTTGACCGATCTCCCGGTGGTCTGCTGTCGTGCGGTGGCCGACCTGGATCTGATCATGACCGAATCGCTGCGGGCCGCGTTCTACGTGAACGCATCGTCGGGCAACGGCGCGCTCATCCGGTACCACCAGCTGACGCACGTCTACCTGGGGCACGGCGACTCGGACAAGCCGCCGTCCTACAACCCGACACATGCGATGTACGACCGGATCTTCACCGCCGGCCCGGCGGCCAACCGTCGCTATGGCGAGCACGGCGTGCTGATCGATCCGGCGAAGTTCCGGATCGTCGGCAGGCCGCAGGTCGAGGTGATCCGGCCGGCGGACCCGGACCGGCTTGCTGCCCGGGTCGCCGGCGCCCGGCCGGTGATCTTGTACGCGCCGACCTGGAAGGGGCACGTCAGCGAGACCGCGCTGTCCTCGCTGGATCGCGCTGAGGCGATCGTCGCCGCGCTGCTGGATCGTGACGCCGAGGTGATCTTCCGGCCACATCCCTTCAGCTACGACGATCCGGGGGAGACCGAGATCATCGAGCGGGTCAAGCAGCGGCTCGCCGCCGACCGGCAGTCGAGCTCCCGGCAGCACTGCTACGGTCCGGCCGCCGAGACCGATCTGGACGCCTTCGGCTGTATGAACGCCGCCGACGTGTTGATCTCCGATGTTTCCAGCGTGGTCTCGGACTTCCTGCAGTCCGGCAAGCCGTACGCGATGGTGGCGCCGCCCGAGCTAGCGTCCGACCGCTTCGTCGTCGACTACCCGGTCGCCCGCGCCGGCTATCTGATCGATCACGAGCTGACCACGCTCGAGGCGGTCCTGGACGACCTGCTGGTGATCACCGGCGATCGTCTGGCGACGGGACGGACACGGGTGCGTGCCGACTATCTGGGTGATTTCGCGGTCGGGGGCTACGCCGAGCACTTCACCGCCGCGGTCCGTGAAGCCTGCGACACACCCGCACCTCGGATCGCCGAGGTGGCGGAGTCCGACGACGGCTCGACCGCCGTCAGCCGTGACACCGTCCGGCGCAACCTGGACAGTCTGGCCAGGGCCATGAGCACCGGCGTCGCCGCGGTGGTGGCGTTGGCGGCCGGTGTCGACCATGCGGTCCTGCTCGGTGCGGTAGCCGCGACGATCGCCGCCCTGGTTGCAGTGCTGACGCCGTTGACCCGTCGGGTTGCGGCCGATCCGCCGCCCCTGGACGGCGCCCGGATGATCATGGCTCTGGCTGCCGCCGCGGCGGCAGCCTCCGGCGCCCCGCCGCACTGGCTCGGCCCGGTGCTGCTGCCGATGATCATCGGCATCGCGGCCGAGACGACGATCCGCTCCGGATGGTCCTATCCCGGTGTGATCGCGACCGGGCTGGCCGGCCTCGAGGTGCCGGCATCGAGCCGCCGGCCATGGTTGCTGCCGGTCACGGCGGCGGTGACCAGTTGGCTGGCCTGGCCGGCGATGATCATCGGCGCGACGTGGCCGATGTTGGTGATCGCCGCGCTGATACTTGCCGTTCTGATCATGGTCGCGGTGGCGACGGCCCGGGCGAGGACCCGGTTGGCGGCGGCGTTGTCCGCCGAGCGAGCAGTGCCGGCCGTGCTGGCGGAATTTGCGCCGCAGTTCTGCGTCTATTTCGGCTCCGGGATCGGGGCGGCGTACCAGGTCGGCATGTGGCTGGAGTATTTCCGCCGGCTCGACCGCCGGTTCGTGATCATTACCCGGGCACTGCCGATGCAGGCCGAGATCGTACGACTGACCCGGGGAACCGGGATTCCGGTGCTGTTCCGGCCGACCTTGCGCAGCCTGGAGGAGGTCGTCGTCCCGAGCATGCGGCTGGCCTACTACGTGAACAACGCCGTCCGCAACACCCACTTGATCGAACGCCGTGAGCTGATCCATGTCTGGCTGAACCACGGCGATTCCGAGAAGCCGGCCTGCTACAACCCGGTGCACGCGATCTACGACAAGATATTCACCGCCGGTCAGGCCGGGATCGATCGGTATGCCCGGCACGGGGTGACGATCCCGGCCGCCAAGTTCGTGATCGTCGGCCGGCCGCAGACCGAGACGATCATTCCGGCGTCGGCACCGATCGGATCGGTGCAACGGCCGACCGTTCTGTATGCGCCCACCTGGCAGGGGCCGTACGCGGACAGCCGGGTGTATTCGCTCCCGGTCGGGCTGCAACTGGTCGACGCACTGCTGGAGCGGGGTGCCCGAGTGATCTTCCGCGCCCATCCGTTCAACTATCGGTTCGCCGCGGACCGGCGAATGATCACCGAGATCGGGGCCCGGTTGGCGGCCGACCGCGCTCGCACCGGCACCGACCACCTGTGGGGTGAACAGGCGGAGAACCGACTGAGTGTTGAAGACTGTTTCAATGCCTCGGATGCGATGATCTGCGATGTGTCGGCGGTGATCTCTGACTACCTCGCGGCGGCCAAGCCGTTCGCGGTCGTCGCCGTTGGCCGGACCGAGGCCGAACTGATCGCCGAGGCTCCGGCGGCGGCCGCGGGCTACCCCGTTGCGGAGGACCTGAGCGACCTTCCGGAGGTGCTCGGGCGACTGCTGGGCACCGATCCGAAGGCGGCTGAACGGGATCGGATGCGGCGCTACTACCTGGGGGAGTTGCCCAACGACCGCGCGGCGGAGGGCTTCCTGCGGGCCAGTGCCGGGCTGCTCGAGACGACCGGGCCGGGGGACACGCCGGTATGAACCTCCGGTCGGTGCTGAAGTCGGCGCTGGGACAACTGCCGATCGCAGTCGCGATCGGCCTGGCGCTGGTGGTGATCGCCCAGCTACGCGAGCACGGAGTGCTGGGACTGCTGGCGGCGATCGGCACGGCCGTCGCCGTCGCCGCCCTGCCGCTGATCAGCGCCGTCCACGGCCCGAAGCCCCCGGAGGCGTTACGGCTTCCCGGGTATCGGCGCCCGCTGCCGGTGCCGACCGGACGGGGCAGCCAGGGCATCGCCGGCGTCATCGTGCTGATCGTGGTGGTGGTGATGTGGCGGCTGCCCGGTTGGGTGGCCTTCATCGTGATGGTGCTGGCCGGTCTCGGGTTGCTGATCAACATCGCGATGGCCTACAACCGGCGGCGGGCCCGCTCGCGGCTGCGGGCCGCCGTGCGGACAGCTGTGGAGGCGTACGGACCGCGGTTCGTGATCTACACCGGCCGCCGGAACGACGCGTCGTACCAGCTGACGATGTGGATCCCGATCGTCGAGCGACTCGGGCTGCGGTATCTGATCGTGCTCCGACACCAGGACGCGGTCCGGCCGACCCGCATGATCACCGACGCCCCGATCATCATGCTGCCGACCGGCAGCGACCTGGACGCGATCATGGTGCCCGGACTGCGGATCGCCTTCTACGTCAACGGAATCGCCGAGAACTCGACCCTGGTGAACTACCGCAACCTGACCCACGTCTACCTGGGCCACGGCGACTCCGACAAGGAATTGTCGGTGCACCCGATGCACGCCATGTTCGACCGGGTCTTCGTCGCCGGTCAGGCCGCGATCGACCGATACAGCCAGGCCGGTGTGATCATCCCGGAGAACAAGTTCATGATCGTCGGCCGCCCGCAGATGGCCGACCTGGACAAGGCTGTACGCCCGATCGGGGAGATCCAGCCGCCGCGGGTGCTGTTCGCACCGACCTGGCGCGGTTACAACGCCCAGACCACACTGAGCTCGCTGCCTGTGGGTGCCTCGATCGTCAGGGCGCTACTCGACCGCGGGGCGGTGGTCGGGTTCCGTGCCCATCCGTTCAGCTGGCTCGGCGCCGGCGAGCGGTCGGAGATCACCGCCATCGACGAGATCCTCCGCAAGGACCGCGAGGCGACCGGGCGTCCGCACAGGCTGGCGGTCGAGCATCGTGACGAGTCGGTCGCCGATGCCTTCGACAACTCCGACGCACTGATCACCGACATCGGCAGCGTGCTGGTCGACTACTTCGCCACCGGCAAGCCGTACGCCGTCGTCCTGCCGCCCGGACAACCTGAGGACACCGCCCGGGCCGATCTGCCGAGCACCCGGGCCGCCTACCTGATCCGATACGAGGCACTCGGCGACCCGCTGCTGACCGCCCAGCTGCTCGAGCAGTTACTTCAGACCGACCCGCTGGCGCGCGAGCGGGCAACCACCGCCCGGTACTACCTGGGTGATCACCCAGGCGACGACCAGCCGTTCTACGCCGCGGTCCACAGTCTCCTGTGACGCCGACCTTCCCCTCGCCCTCATGCCGAGGGGTCACAAACTCATCAATTTGGGCCGCGTGTCGCCGAAGCCTGGATTCCTTGGGTCGCGACACGCCGCGCGTATCGGGGAACAATTGACTGTTCGGCGTGGGCGGGGTCAGGGGTGGCGGTCGAGGGCGGCCAGCACCCGGTCGGAGCTGCCGCCCAGCCTGAGCGACTCGGTCAGCTCGGCGAACCGGGCCGGATCGGCAGGTGTCGTCGCCAGGACAAGATCATCCAGGGTGACGCCGAGGTCGAGATCGTCGCGCACCCCGACCACCTCGGGGGCGACGGCGAGGTAGTCGATCGCGGCACTGAGCTTGGCTTTGATGCCGGGCGCGATCGCCGAAGCGGGAGCTGCGACCGCTTCGATGATCCCTTCCAGAGTGCCGTAGCGGGTGATCAGATTCGCCGCCGTCTTCTCGCCGACCCCGGCAACGCCCGGCAGTCCGTCGGAGGGATCTCCTTTGAGGGTGGCGAAGTCCCGGTAACCGGCGGCGGGCACGCCGAACCGGTTCTGCAGCCAGGCGTCGTCGACCCGGTCATGTTTGCCGACGCCGCGTGCTGTGTAGAGCACCCGGATCTGACGGTCGTCGTCGACCAGCTGGAACAGGTCCCGGTCACCGGTCACCACGTCGACCGGAATGCCGACCGTCCGCGCCAGGGTGCCGATCACGTCGTCGGCCTCGTAGCCGTCCTTGCCGACGATCGCCAACCCCAGGGCGGTCAGGGTGTCGATGATCATCGGGACCTGGATCGCCAGGTCGTCGGGGGACTCCTCGATCGGGGTCGCGGTCGAGTGCGACATCTCCGCGATGCCGGTCTGGTCGCCGGTCGCGACGCGATGGGCCTTGTAGCTGGGGATCAGTGCCACCCGCCAGGCCGGTCGCCAGTCGTTGTCCCAGCAACAGGCCAGATGCGTCGGTTGGTAGTCGGTCACCAGCCGGGCGATGAAGTCGAGCAGACCGCGTACGGCATTGATCGGGCGCCCGTCCGGAGTACGCATGCTGTCCGGGACGCCGAAAAATGCGCGGAAATAGAGCGAAGCCGTGTCCAATAGCAGCAATCTTGGGGTACTCACGCCGCAAATACTGGCACGCTTGGGCCCATGGAGAAGCTCGACCGACAGATCCTTTCGCTGCTGGCCCGTGACGGCCGGATGTCCTACACCGACATCGGCAAGGCCACCGGCCTGTCCACCTCGGCTGCCCAGCAGCGGGTGCGCAAGCTCGAGCAGCGCGGCGTGATCACCGGCTACAAGGCGATCGTCGCACCCGAGCAGCTGGGGCTGATGCTCACTGCCTTCGTCGAGGTCAAGCCGTTCTTCGCCGAACAACCCGACGACACCCCGGAGCTGCTCAGCGACATCGAGCAGATCGTCTCCTGCTACTCGGTGGCCGGCGAAGCGAACTATCTGCTCAAGGTCCAGGTCTCCAATGCCGCCGAGCTCGAGGACCTGCTGGCGGTGATCCGCAGCAAGGGCAGGGTTTCCACCCACACGACGGTCGTGCTGTCGGTGCCGTACGAAGATCGTCCGGCGGTGTGACGCAGGTACCCTCGGGTGGTGCTCGAACGTGATGCGCTGACCGCGCCCGCCTCACCGGCGCTCGCGGCCGAGCGTGATACCCGCCCGGCGGTACTGCGGCGGAGCCGTGCCGGCAGCCTCCGAATGCCCTTGTTGCTGAGATTGCTGAGTGCTGTGCTGGCCGGTCTCGCGCTGGCCTTCGCCTTCCAGCCGTATGCGATCTGGCCGTTGACCTTCGTCGGCGCGGCTGCCTTGACGATCCTCACCCACGGCACCCGGCCGCGGCGGGCCTTCCTCACCGGCTACCTCTTCGGGCTGGCGATGCTGACCGTGGCGATCGGCTGGGTCCGGGTGATCGTCGGCGGCGGCGCCGTCGCCTACCTGGGGGTCTTCGGCTTGGTCGGGTTCGAGGCGCTCGCGTTCGGACTGCTCGGTGTCGCGATCACCTTGGTGGGCCGGCTGCGATTCTGGCCGCTGATGGCCGCCGCTGCCTGGACCGGTGTCGAGTACGTCTACTCCCGCTATCCGTTCGGCGGCTTCGGCTGGACCCGGATCGCTTACACCGCGGTCGGGACGCCCTTCGAGGGGTTGTTCCCGATGGTCGGCGTGGCCGGTGTCTCCTTCCTGGTCGCGCTGCTGTCGCAGGCCGTCGGCTGGCTGGCGCTGAGGTTGATCACGGCCCGGCCGGAGGGTCAAGATCGGCGGCGGATCGGGCGGATGCTGGTCGCGCCGGTAGCTGTCTGGGTCGTGCTGCTGGGCGCCGGTGTCGGCCTGCAGCGCTGGAATCCGGATCCGGCCGACGGCATCGGACAGACTGCGCACGTCGGGATCGTCCAGGGCAATGTCCCCGGCAAGGGCATCGACGCCCTCGGCCGGATGCGTACGGTGACCGCCAACCACGTGGCACAGACCGAAAAGCTGATGGGCCAGGTCGATGAGGGCAAGTACCCGAAGCCGGACTTCATTCTCTGGCCGGAGAATTCCACAGACATCGACCCGACCAAGGATCCGATCACCGGTGACCAGGTCGAGACTGCGGCCACCGTTGCCGGCAAGCCGATCTTCGTCGGGGCGGTGATGGACGGACCGGGTCCGGACGAGCGGCAGACCTCGGGGCTGTGGTGGGATCCCCAGAAGGGGATCATCGCCCGCTACGACAAGCGCAACCTGGTGCCGTTCGGCGAATGGATCCCGTTCCGCAACGAGTTGCTGCCGCACTTCCCGATCCTGCAGCTGGTCGGGCCGCAGTCGGTTCCCGGCACCAAGCCCGGCGCGATCAAGGTCCCGATCACTCTCGGCGGCAGCGCCGTGCACCAGGTCGTGGTCGGCGACGCCATCTGTTTCGAGCTCGCCTACGACGACACGATTTACGACGTGGTCAACTCCGGGGCCGAGTTGTTCATGGTGCAGAGCAACAACGCCACCTACACCGGCACCGGCCAGGTCGCCCAGCAGTTCGCGATCACCCGCGCGCGCGCCATGGAGACCCGCCGCGAGATCGCCGTCGCCACCACCAACGGTGTCTCCGGATTCATCGGCCGCGACGGTCAGGTGGAGTGGCAGACCAAGGAGCGTACGGCGACCTCGAACGTGGTGACGATGCCGTTGCGCACCGAGATCACTCCGGCCGTACGGATCGCCCCGTGGCTGGACCGCGGGCTGGCTGCGGGCGCGCTGGTGTGCTGTGTCATCGGAATCATCGCCGGCAGACGCACCCGGACACGTACGGCGGGTGGCTCTTTGGGGGATCCCTCGGGGTCGTCCGCGGGCCAGTCTTCGGCAGACTGAGGGACAATCGGTCTATGAGCTGGGGCCGGCCGGATGAGTCCGCGGGAACGCGGAGGTGGCGACATCGCCTGGGACCGGTGTTCGCCGGCGCCCTGATCCTGGGTGTCGTGGACATCTGGCTGCTGATCTTGATCGGGCACCACCTCGGTGCGCTGCCGGTGGTGCTCTTCATGATTGCCGAGGCGGCCGCGGGCGGGTGGTTGATCCGGCGCCGCTGGCGCAGCGCGTGGCAGCGGCTGGCCAGGACAGGCGAGAACCGACCCGATCCAAGCCGGCTGGACCTGCAGAATCCCGGCCGGCAGGTGGCGCAGGCGGTCGACACCGGTCTGGTCGTCGGCGGGGCAGCGGCACTGATCTTTCCAGGGGTGATTACAGCGGTCCTGGGCCTGCTCCTCCTCTTGCCCGTCACCCGGCGGGTGCCTGCCGCCATGCTGAATCGCGCCATCGGCCGGCGGATCCCCGACCTGGGGGATCTTGATGGGCTGGGCGGATTCGGTGGCCGGTCCCGCGGGCGCGGGTCGACAGGCTATGGCGAGGTGATCGAGGGCGAAGTCGTCGACAATCCCGGTCCGAATGGCACCCAGGATCCGGACGGGCCGACGATCATCCGTGGCGAGGTCGGCGACCGCTGACCGCTCCACACCAAAGCTCGAACCTTGACCTTGCGCACAGCTGCACCACTTTCGTACGGCGTGTCGCGGCACCAATCGCAAACCTTGAGCCAGCGGGCCGGGTTGGACGCGCTGTGGGTGAACTTCGAGGCGGACCGAAGGGTAGATCATGAGGATGCTTCTCACCTCGGGCGGTGTCACGAACCCGACGATCAATGCGGCGCTGGTCTCGCTGCTGGGCAAGCCGATCGCCGACGCCGACGCGCTCTTCATCCCGACCGCCCAATGGGGGCAGCCGGCCTGCTCGCCCGCGTCGGTGATGCGATCGATCGCCGGGCCGGGTCTGGGTGATCTCGGCTGGAAATCGGTCGGCGTCCTCGAGCTCACGGCGCTGTCGAGCATCGATCGCGGCCGCTGGGTTCCGTGGGTCCGGGCGGCGGATGTCCTGCTGGTCGACGGCGGCGAGGCGACCTACCTGTGCCACTGGATGAAGGAATCCGGGCTGGCCGAGCTGCTGCCCTCACTGGAGGACGCGGTCTGGGTCGGGGTGAGCGCCGGCAGCATGGTGATGACTCCGCGGATCGGCCCGGAGTTCGTCGACTGGGACCGGTCGCCCGGCGACGAGACCCTGGGACTCGTCGAATTCTCGATCTTTCCGCACCTGGATTATCCGGACTGGCCGGACAACTCGCTCGACAGTGCCCGCCGCTGGGCAACCAAGATCGGCGGGCCGGCGTACGCGATCGACGACCAGACGGCGATCTCGGTCGGCGATGCGATCGAGGTGATCTCCGAGGGGCACTGGGAGCAGTTCAACTCCCGGTGACCATGGCTATGCCGAGCCCGCCGCCGGGTCCGAACGGATGGTCTGCCACACCGCGTGCGCGGCAGTCTCGTGTGCCTCGAGCGAGTCGGCGTACCGGCTCCTACCGGTCGTCTCGTCACCGGTCGGAGAAGGAACAAGCACAAGCCGTCGCCGCCCGAAACTCAAGTTGTCACGAGTTCCACGGTGCTACGGGCCGATTTCGTGGCGGAAACTCGAGTTGTCGCGACTTCCACGGCCCCTGAGCACGGCGCCGGGCATGCGAAAGGGCGCCGTACGACCGGAGTCGTACGACGCCCTGTACGGCGTGCCGCGGAGCTCAGGCGCTCTTGCGGGTCTTGCCGCCTACGGTCGCGTAGTTCGGACCGAGCTCGCCGCTGCGCAGAAGATCCAGCCGCTCGGCCAGCAACTCCTCCAACTCGGGGATGGAGCGACGCTCGCGGAGCATGTCCCAGTGCGTACGTGCGGGCTTCTCGTCCTTGGCCTCCGCCTTGGTGCCGTCCAGACGGAGCGACTCGGCACCGCAGCGCGGGCACTCCCAGACTGCGGGGACTTCGGCTTCCACGGCGAAGGTGAGCGAGTACTCGTGCTTGTTGCTACAGATGTAGCCGACTTCCTGACGAGCTGCGAACTCGACGCCGGTCTCATCCTCGAAACTCTTCGAGCCGAGACCCGTGCCACGCAGCGAACGATCAGCCATGGTTTACCTCCCGATGTGTTCGCATATCACAACGCATGCGCCCGATAACATGTTCCCTCACCGACGGGGCGTTACCCGCGATGTGGCCAACCGCACATCCTAGAAATCTGCTTAGAAATCTGCTCGAGCCCTCGCGGCAGGGGACTTCACCGGCACCAGCGCCACGGCCCCGCCGAGCAGGACCAGAATGATCCCAAGGATACCGATCCGGTCACCGAACAAGCCTGAGAACACGGCAAAGAGTGCCGGTGCAATGAATGAGGCTGCCCGGCCGGTGGTGGCGTACAGACCGAAGAGCTCACCTTCCCGCTGCGGCGGTGCGATCTGGGCCAGGAAGGACCGGGAACTGGCCTGTGCCGGGCCCACCCAGAGCACCATGATCAGCGCGAAGATCCAGAAGAGCATCGTGATGTTGGCCGGATGGATCAGCGCCACCACCAGCAATGTGCTGGCCATCACGACCAGCCCTGTCAGTGAGATCAGGATCACCCGCTTGGGCCCGATCCGATCCTCGAAACGGCCCATGACGACGGCGCCGATCGCGGCCGAGATGTTGGCCACGACACCGAAGATCAACACCGTCCCCGACGCCATCCCGTAGACGCTGACCGCCAGGATCGCCCCGAAGGAGAACACCGCGGCCAGGCCGTCGCGATAGATCGCGCTGGCCAGCAGGAAATAGACCGAATGCCGGTCGGCCCGGAACAGGTTGCGGATGTCGAGGATCAGCTGCCGGTACGCGTCGACCAGTCCGCCGCCACCGAGCCTGACCTTCGCAGCGGCCTTGACCTCGGGCACGGCGAGGAAGATCGGGATCGCGAAAATGCCGAACCAGACGGCGGCCATCAGTGCGATCGCGCGATAGCGCAGCCCGCCCTCGCTGCCGACGCCGAACCAGCCGACGTGCGGCGCGATGAAGCCGACGTAGCAGATCAGCAGCAGGAAGATTCCGCCGAAATAGCCCATCGCCCAGCCGAACCCGGAGATCCGGCCCATGTTCTTTTTGGTCGACACCTGCGGCAGCATCGAGTTGTACGACACCCCGGCCAGCTCAGCGAAGATGTTGCCGGCCGCCATCAACGCCAGCCCGAGCCAGAGGAAGCTGACGTCGTTCTTCACCCAGAACAGTCCGACCATGGTCAACAACACCAGCCCGGACCAGATCGCCAGGTTGCGTCGCCGATGCCCACCGGCATCGGCGCGCCGGCCGCCGATCGGGGCCGCCAGCGCGATGCAGACACCGGCGACCGTGGTCGAGATACCCATCCAGGTGTCGCCGGTCAGCCCGCCGGGCCGGTGGTCGCCGACCACTCCCTGGACGATGTAGGGACCGAAGACGAAGGTTGTGATCACCGCGTTCTGAGCGGCCGAGGCCCAGTCCCACAATGCCCAGGCCAGCACCGTACGGCGCTTGGCCGGCTGGGCGCCGGGCGAGGCAGCCGGTACGGCCTCGGCTCCCGCCGGGACACCGCTGTCGGTCGTCATGCTGCCGACCATAGGCCGCGCCGGGCCAGTACGTCCTTCAACGTGTCGATCCGGTCGGTGAATATTCCGTCAACGCCGAGATCGATCAGCCGATTCATCTCGGCCGCGTCGTCGATCGTCCAGACGTGCACCTGCCGTCCGGCCTGGTGTGCGGCCGTCACCAGGCGTTCGGTCAGCACCGCCACCTGGCGTCCCGCGACCGGGGTGGTGACCGGCAGCTGCAGGGCGACACCAGGGGAGTGGACGAGGTTGCTGATCACCGGCAGCCGGGTCAGGAAGGGCGCGAACCGCAACTGCACGATGGCCCGCGAGCTGACAGCGGTCGGCACCGCCGGCAACAACTCCCGCAGCCGGCGCAGCCGGTGGACGCCGAAGGAGCTGACGCAGACCCGGTCGACGACCTCGTGCTCGAGGATCTCCCGGGCCAGCAGGTCGACGGCGTCCTCGGCCTTGCAGTCGATGTTGAACCGAGCGGCCGGAAAGGCGTGCAGCAACTCGGCCAGCGTCGGGATCTGGTATCCGTCTCCGACGACCGCCGTCCGCACCTCGTCGAAGGTCAGCTCGGCGATCGCCCCGGTGCGATCGGTGACCCGGTCCAGCCGCTCGTCGTGGAAGGCGACCAGCCGTCCGTCCCGGGTGGCGTGCACATCGGTCTCCAGGTAGCGGTAGCCGAGATCGACCGCAGCCTGGAAGGCCGCCAGAGTGTTCTCGTGACCGCGATTGGCCGGGTACGCCGCCCCGCCGCGATGGGCGAAGGCGAGGAACGGGGCATCGAAGAAGCCGAAGTCCGCCGCCCGCCGGCCGACCGGTGCCCGAGCCATCAGCCCACGCCCGGCAGCCGGCTCAACCAGGTGACGGCCACGTGGGGTGCCCAGGTCGGGATGCCGAGCACCAGCAGATCTGCGTACCCGAGCGCACCGATGACGGCGAAGAAGATCACCCAGGCGAGCACCTGTTTCGGTCTGCCCCAGCCGCGGAAGGTATGCAGTTGGCGCTTGACCCACTGCATGAGCCGATGGGCCCAGGCGAATTCACTGGCCCAGATCGCCAGCCCGAGGAGCACCAACGGGATGCCACCTGGACCGGGCAACGGGCCGCTCACGACGCCGAACAGGATGAGCAGGGTGCCGAGGATGCCGATCAGCACCCGATAGACCCTGGCCTTGTGGGGATCGGCGCGGATCTTGCGCCGCCAAGCCCAGCGGTCGTGGTGCTCGGTCTGGTCGCTGCCCTGCATGGTTCGGTCCGCGTGCGTCGTGCCGCTCAGCGCGCCGCGGGTTTCGGGCTCGCTCCGACCTCCACGAGCGTCCCGGGTCGCCATGGGCACAACTGTAGGTGCGGTGACGCCCGCCTCGGCCTGCTGTGATCCGGCTCTGGGGAAACTTTCAGTGAGACCGTCAGTCATCGCCGCCGCCGGGCCGACGTTGCCAGACGGTGCCCGCGATCCGCTGGATCAGCCGATGGGACCGTTCGTTCGGCCACGCGCCGCTGATCGCCACGCTGAGGACGAACTGATCGCGGGGATCGTCCCCGCCGTGCGGCCGAACGAGCGCAGCGTCGAGGACGCCGTCACTCACCCAGCCGTTCTTATGGGCCACCCAGGTGCCGGTCGGCAGACCTGGACGGATGTCGGTGTCGACCTCGTTGTCGGCCAGTACGCCCAGTACTGCGGCACAGGTGCCCGGCGGGGCCGCGGTCCCGCCGGCCAGCGCGAGCAGGATCTTGTTCAGTCCGGACACCGTCACCAGATTGGAGATGCCGGCCCGCTGCGCGGCGTAGTCCTCGATGCCGCGAACGACCTGTACACCGTCCGCCTCGCAGTCGACGATCACTTGCGCGACTGCCTCGAAGCCGACCGCGTCGGCGACCAGATTGGTCGCCAGGTTCGAGGACCGGATGATGCTGCGGCGACACAGCCAGCGCAGCGGCACCTGCTGACCGACTCTCGCCCATACCTCCGGGTCGGAGTCCTCGTCCGGATCGATGGCGTAGGGCTCGCCGGTGCGAGAGGTGAAGCTGTTGTGGACGGTGAGCGTCGAGTCCAGGTCGAGGGTTCCGTGGTCGTGCAGGCGGTAGGCGGCCAGTACCAACGGAAGTTTCATGGTGCTGGCGGAGTAGTGCTGCAGGTCGGGTTGCCTGGTATCGACCACTCCGTCGGTCGTCGCCAACTCGTAGGAGATCCGCAGGTGCGCCGCTGCGCTGAGCTCTTCGGCGACCAATGCGGTCAGGACGTCGTGCAGGTCGGCGGTCCAGGCGTCGGCGGCAGCCGCAACGGTGGCCGTCTCGGGCTTCATCACGCGGACAGTCTGACGGATGCTGCGCCGGACCAGGTAGCTCGATCGGTCAGCTGGATCGGTCAGCTGGATCGGTCAGCTGGATCGGTTAGCTGGGTCGGTTAGCTGGGTCGGTTAGCTGGGTCGGTCAGCTCGACCAGATCGCTCGAGTGGGCGGTTGCCGGTACTGGGCGGCTGCTGCTCGGCTGGTGGCCGGTGGGCGTCCGACCGGGCCGGAACGTAAGAATGCGATGTGACCTCTGATCCGGCCAGCTCCGAACCGCACCGCATCCTGTCGATCCAGTCCTCGGTGGCGTACGGTCATGTGGGCAACAGCGCGGCGACCTTCCCGCTGATGCGCCGTGGGATCGAGGTCTGGCCGGTCTACACGGTGCACTTCTCCAACAACACCGGCTACGAGTCCTGGCGCGGCCCGATGCTGACCGCCTCCGATGTGCTCGAGGTGGTACGCGGAATCGACGACCGCGGCGTACTCGGCAGCTGCGACGCAGTCTTGTCGGGCTATCAGGGCGGCGAGGACGTCGGCGCGGCGATCCTGGAAGCCGTACGCCTGGTCAAGGACCGCAATCCGGCCGCGATCTACTGCTGCGACCCGGTGCTGGGTGATGTCGACCGTGGGATATACGTCCGCCCGTCGATCCCCGAATTCATGTCCTCGACCGTGGTCCCGGCCGCGGATGTGATCACGCCCAACCAGTTCGAGCTGGGATTGCTGACCGGCCTGCCGACCGGCTCGCTGAATGAAGTGCTGACCGCCGCCGAAGCCGCCCGTGATCTTGGTCCGGGAGCGGTGCTGGTCACCAGCGTGACCACTCCGGACGACCTGGACTCGGTGTCGATGGTGCTGGTCGACCACTCGGGCGGCTGGCGGGTGACCACACCCCTCATCCCGCAGACCTTCACCGGCGCGGGCGACCTGACCGCCGCGGTGTTCCTCGGCGGCCTGCTCCAGCACGGCAGGGATGCGGCGGCCGAGGCTCTCGCCGAGACGGCTGCGGTCGCCTATGGGGTGCTGTCGCTCACCCGGGCCCGGGGCGCCCGGGAACTGCAGCTGGTTGCGGCACAGGACGAGATCGCGAGCCCGAGCCGCAGCTTCCCGGTCGTCCGGATCCGGTGAGGTCGGGGCCGAGGTAGTTGAAATTGACGTTTCCAGCCGCGTTTCGCGGGGCGATTCGCAGTCGGGTGGACCGAAGCTCGCGATAGCGTACGTGCGTCGTATAACCAACCCGGCTACCACTCGGCCGCTATGTGACGACGTCTCGAGACGTCAGGAGGAGAGTCATGAGGGGCTTCAAAAACTTCTTGATGCGCGGTGATGTGATCGTCATCGCCGTCGGCCTGGTCGTTGCCACCGCCTTCAGTACCTTGATCAAGGCGTTCACCGACAGCATCATCCTGCCGATCGTCGCGCGGGCGCAGGGCGCGAGCCCGGACACCCAGGGTCTGGGTATCCAGCTCGGTGCCCCCGGAGCCAAGGCGACCTTCATCGACCTGGGCTCGCTGATCTCGGCGATCATCTACTTCCTGATCTTCATGGCGGTCGTCTACTTCGTGATCGTCGTTCCGTACAAGCACATCCAGGCCCGTCGGGGGATCACCGTGTTCGGCGATCCGGCACCGGCCCAGACCTGCCCGGCCTGCCTGTCGGATGACCTCCCAGTCGGCGCGACCAAGTGCAAGTACTGCACCTCGGACCTGCCTGCGGCTGCCGCCTGAGCTTCTGCGACCCCGACCTGATCCCACCGTGGAGCCCGCGGTGACCATGTCGCCGCGGGCTTTCTGTTGCGCTTTTCTGTGGTGCGCCGCTGGGTAATGGCTGAGTGCCGGAAGCCTGGGGAAGGAGCACGATGGCACGAGCGGTATGGACCGGCGCCCTGTCGTTCGGACTGGTCAGCGTCCCGATCGGGCTTTATCCGGCGACCCAGGAACACGAGGTCCGCTTCCATCAGTTCGAACGGGGGACGAATTCGCGGATTCGCTACCGACGGGTCAACCAGGACTCCGGCGACGAGGTCGACTACAACGACATCGTCAAGGGTGCCGAGCTGCCGGACGGGGAGTATGTCGTCCTGACCGACGAGGAGCTCGAAGAGGTCGAACCACAGCGGACCAAGGCGATCGAGATCCTGGACTTCGTCGAGTTGGCGCAGATCGATCCGGTCTACTTCCAGAAGAGCTACTTCCTCAGCCCGCGTGACGAGAATGCCCGCAAGCCGTACGCTCTGCTCAGCGCCGCCATCGAGAAGTCCGGTCGGGCTGCCGTCGCCTCCTTTGTGCTGCGGAACAAGGAATATCTCGCGGTGATCAGGCCGTACCAAGGCGCAATGATCTTGGAGACGATGTACTTCGCCGACGAGGTCCGCGATCTCGACCAGGTGATCAACGACCGGCCGGACCATCGGTCACTGCGTAAGCAGGATCTTGAGATGGCAACCAATCTGATCGAATCGATGAGCTCGGGCTGGGACCCGAAGCGCTACCACGACAGCTACACCGAGCGGGTCAACGCCCTGGTCGAGGCCAAGGGTCGCGACGAGAAGTTCGAGGTGGACGAAGAGGAGCCGGAGTCGACCGTGGTCGACCTGACTGCTGCTCTGCGCGCCTCTGTCGAGCGCGCCCGTGCGAAGAACAAGGGGACGAGCAAGATCCGGGCCGGCAAGAAGCGCGCAAGCACGAAGATCGCTGCCAGGAGGAGTGCAGGCACGGCCAAGAGCGGCCGGGCCCTCCAGCAAGGGCAGGATCTGTCCGAGCTGTCGAAATCGGAGTTGTACGACCTGGCCCAGGAGTTGAAGATCGCCGGCCGGTCCTCGATGAGTCGCTCCGACCTGGAGCTGGCCGTCGGCGCCGCTCAGCAGCGTCGCGCTTCCTGAATCTGGGTGTCGCCTAGGTGTTGCCTGAGCAACCTGAAGGGCGAACCCCCGAGGAACCTGAGACCGACGACAGTTGGCTCCGCGTGACATATCGTTAGCGAGCTATGGCACGACTTACGGCAGTACGCAGAGCTGTGGCCGGGTGGACCAAGCCGCTCGCCGCCCGGATCCCCGGTCCTGCCCGCCGTCGGTTGCGGTCAGTGGCAGCCCCGCTGGCCGCACAGGGTTCGAGGCCGCCGGTCACCCGGATGCGGACGGTCGAGGAGGTGCTGTCCAATCAGCTGAAGCAGATCGCGGATCCAGTGGTGGTGATTATCGCCCATCGCCCGCTGCAACGGCTCCGTGAGACGGTGCTCGCAGGTCGGCCGCAGGCCACAGTGCACGACGTCGGAGCCGGTCTCTCGGATGCACAGCTGCACGTCGCGCTGGCCGCGATCGGGCCGTGCGATCTGATCATCGACGACAGCACGGTGCCGGACAGGTTGCCGCGCGTCCGGCGCTACATCTACTGCGTCCGTCCGGGCGGGGTGGTCCTGGTCCGCAAACTCGGCCGCGGCAACGGTGCCGAGGCTCTGCGCAAGCAACTCGGCGCGGTGCTGGCCGATGTGGCCGGTCAGTACGGCACAGAGCAGGGACCTGGGGATCCCCAGTGGGGCCGTACGGACCGGGCGCGGTTCGGTCAGGCGGTCCGGGAGCTGAAGCTCGGACGGGACTACCTGGTCCTGGTGGCCGGCGTTGCGGCACAGGCGAAGATCCGCGAGGAGCAGATCGACGACCTGCTCGACCAGCGCCCCGATCTCGGCCGCGTCCTCGCCCGCCGGCCGGGCGCTCCGGTTCCGCAGCCTCCGAGCCTGCGGATGAGCGACTACGACCACCTGCTTTCGGTCAGATCCCTGGAGCAGGCTCCGGCGCTGGCGCTGCGCGAGTACCAGGGGGTGCTGACGATTCCGGGCCAGATCGCGACGATCGGCTCCATCATCCTTCCCGACAGCTACCGGCACTGGCCGGTGGGACGGCTCCGAAACCCCTTCATGCGCGAGATCGCCCGCGATTTCGCCGACGCGACAGCAGTGCCCGAGTTCGCCGATGATCCGGGCCCGGAATCGGTCCGTACGCTGCCCGGCTCGTACTTCTACCTCGACGACGAGGTCCGGGGACACTTCGGGCACATGACCACGGAGGTCCTCGCCCGGCTCTGGGCCTGGGACGAGGCCAAGGCCGCCGACCCGTCGCTGAAGGCGATCCTGCACGCCAACCGGCGCCGGCAGCTGTCCGACTGGGAGGTACGGCTGCTCGGCGCAGCCGGCATCGACCGGGACGACATTGTGTTCGCCCGTGAGCCCGTCCGTGTCGAGCGTCTCGTCGCTGCGACGCCGATGCTGTCCAATCCGTACTACGTGCACCCCGGGATCGGCGAGATCTGGCGTCGCGTCGGTGACGATCTGGCCGCACAGTCCGAGCTGGGCGCCTCGCCCGACCGGATCTTCATCGCGCGGCGGATCAAGAAGCGGTCGTGCCGCAACGCAACCGACGTCGAGCAGCTGTTCGAGTCGCTGGGCTTCACCCTGGTCTATCCCGAGGACCATCCGCTTCCCGACCAGATCCGCATGTTCCGGCAAGCGGACGCGATCGCCGGCTTCGCCGGCAGCGGCATGTTCCACCTGATGTTCACCCCCGAGCCGAAGCAGGTGATCCTGGTTACCTCCGAGTCGTACACCGGCCGCAACGAGTGGTTGATCGCCGGAGTGTTCGGTCATGCAATCAATGTGGCCTGGTGCCGGTCCGAGGCCGAGTGGCGCGGTGACCACTTCGCGTCCGGCGGCTACCAGTCCGCATTCAGCTTCGACTTCGACCGCGAGGGCGTCTTCGTACGCGACACCGCGGCCGCGATGGAGCGCGGGTGAGCCGGCCGAGGTCGGCCCGATCGGTCGATCGGGGCCGGCGCGCCGTGACCGTGACCCGACGCGGACTCGGCCGGACACTGAAGGTGATCGACGGCCGGTCACCCGCGGTCGTCCGGCGGGCTGCCAGGGATGTGGCCCGCAATCTCGCCGGAGACCGCTTCGGACGATCACTGGTCACAATCGTGCTCAGTGCCTCCGACGACGACCTGGAGTATCTGGACGCGGCGATCCGGTCGGCCGTCGACCAAACCCATCCGAGCCTGGAGATCCTGGTGCTGGCCTACGGCGCCGCGGATCGGCTGCCGACAGCCCTGAAGGGATGGCTGGCGGCTGATCACCGGGTCCGGCTGGTCCGCGGTAGCAGCCCGACGCTGGCCGCGGCCCGGGACCGGGGCGCTCGATTGGCCAAGGGCCGGCTGCTGTGCTTTCTGCGGGGACACGACACGCTGCCTCCCCGCGCGGTCGCGGAAGCGTTCGATGCGCTGCACCGCAGCGGGTCCGATTTCGTGATCGGCCGGATGACATCGCCACCGTCACTGCTGCCCTCGGCCCTGCCGCGCCGCGATGTGGTCCACGACAGCGAGCGGCTGCACACGACGCTGGCGGACTTCCCGGCCGCGATCACCGAGATGTCGCTGGGGAATCGGATGTTCGCGACCGGCTTCTGGCGGCGCGCGCGGCTGTCGTTCAGTGGTGCCGAGGGCGAGACTCTGCTGGTGTTGCAAGGATTCGAGAAGGCGACCTCCTTCGACGTCATCACTGCCTCGACCTACACCGAACGTTCCCGGGGTGACGCACTGCCGGTCGAGCAGATGTACGACTCGACGGCCGACCTGTCGGACTGGCTGACCGACACGTCTGCTGTCGGGCAGCGGTTGCGGCGGCTGGGCGACCGGCTCTACGAGACCTGGCTGGTCGGAGTCTGCGAGAACCAGGTGCAGACCTTCCTTGGCGATGTCGAGCGGATCTCCGCCGAGCATTGGCGCCAACTCCGCGACGGCATCGTCGCCTTGCGGGAAGGGGTCGAGGCGCGGGTCTGGAACCGGCTGCGCGCCGAGCCGCGGGTCAAGCTCGAGCTGCTGATCAATGATCGGCGCGGGTTGCTGGAGGAATTCGTCGCCGCCCGCTGGTTCGAACGCGACAACGTCGCGACCACGATCGAGTCCGGCCGGATCTACGCACGACTGCCGTATTTCGACGAGCCGGTGACCGACGGTCCGGGTCTGGTCGTCGACCGGGAGGCGTACGTGCTGGCGGAATCCGAGACGCCGGCACGCGCGCACTTGCGGTCGGTGCGCTCCGGTCCCGGCGATCAGTTGGAGCTCGACCTGCTGGTACGGATGGAGTTGGTCGACCTGGCCGGCAGACAGCCGACGATCACCGCTCGGCTAGTCCCCGGCGATGTCGACAGTGCCGGCGATGTCGACGGTGTCGGCGACAGTCCCGAACCGATCGAGCCCGAACCGAGCGAGCCCGAACCGATCGAGCTGCCGGTCCGTGCTCGGTTCGACGATCAGGCCAATCTGACGGTCAGCCATCGGTACCAGGACTACCGGGCCGGCGGCTGCACGGTCACCATCGACCGGGCTGCGCTGCTCCAGGGGAGCTGGCACCTGGAGACGACGATTGAGGTCGACGGCCTCATCCGCAGCACTGAGGAGATCACGGTCGACCGGCGGGGCTCGGCCTTCCTGCTGGGCACTCGCTATGGCCCGGTGCACAACACTCGGTCCGGTACCGCCGTCACGCTCGCTGAGCGGCAGCGTCGACTGCTCATCCAGGTCAGGGACTGTGAGCCGATCGGACTCGGCGCGGTCTCGGTCCGGGGTCGTTCGGCACGGCTGACCGTCGGGCCCCGGCCGGGCAGCCTGCCCGGGGTCGAGGTGACCGCTGTCACCGCGCGCTGTGGCAGCGTACGAACCCAGGCCGCGGTCACCGACTCGGTCGCCGAGCTGGTACTGCCGGAGCATCCCGCCGGCAACTCGCCGATCTGGCAGTTGCGGGCCATCGGCAGCGACCGGGTGAGCTATCCGATCGCCTGGCCCGGGTCCGCGCACGCGCCCCAGGGAAGCCCGTCCGAGCGCCAGGATCCGGGTCCGTGGCTGGGGGAGGGTGAGGGCGATGTGGTCGCTGCCCGCAGCGAATGGGGCAACGCGATGCTGGTCGAGACGTCGCAGGTGGTCCTGCTGGACTCGGTCGAGCTTCGACCGCGGGCGGTCCGGGTGCGCGGGCACTGGATCGGGGCGACACCACCGCAGGACCTGGAGATCGTGGTGAAGGGGCCGCGCCACCAGACCAGTTACCTGATCGGCTCCGGTGATTTCAGCTTCGACGTACCGCTCTACTGGGATCCCTGGGGACTGGGCGAGGTCGGTGTGCCGCGCGGGGAGTACAGGTTGACCGTCCAGCGGGCCGGTGAGGACGCCGGCCCGGGCAGCGTCGATCCGTCCTCCGACGGGAGCACGACGCCGCGGCCGCCGGCTCCGGCGCGAGTCTGGGCGAGCCCGGAGTGGGTCGGCGCGCTGGCGGGATTCCAGTTCAACGACGTGGTCCGGCTGGGGCGGCTACTCCGCCGCGGCGGCACGATCGGCTTCACCCTGGCAGCCCCGATTCCGTTGGAGCACGCGGGCGCCTACCAACAGCAGCGGTTGCAGCAGGCCTGTCTGGATGGTCTGGGCCCGATCGACCAACAACTGGCGTACTTCGCCAGCTACGACGGGTCGCAGCCGACCGACAGCGGCGTGGCCATCCAGGAGGAGCTGCTTCGCAGCCGGCCTGGGGCGCGCGCGGTCTGGGGCGTCGCGGATCTACGGACCCCGGTGCCAGACGGTGCTGAGAAGGTGCTGATCAACAGCGCCGAGTGGTACCGGGTGCTGAGTACGGCCGGCTATCTGGTGCAGAATGTCGACTTCCCCCGCTGGTGGCGCAAACGACCCGGCCAGCAGTTCCTGCAGACCTTCCACGGCTACCCGGCGAAGTCGATGGGATTGCGGATGTGGCGGGCCAAGGAATTCACCCCGCGCCGGTTGCAGGCCGAGCTCGCGCGGACCATGGCCGGGTGGGACCTGATCCTGACACCGGCACCGGAGATGGATCGCTACTACCGCGAGGAGTACGCCTACCAGGGTCCGATCCACAACCAGGGCTACCCGCGCGACGACGCGCTGGTGCTCCCGAGTGCCCGGGAGCGCCGCCAGTTAGTCCGCGACCTGCTCGGGATCCGTGATGATCAGAAGGCGATCCTGTACGCGCCGACCTGGCGTGATCATCTGGCCAGCAGCTATCAGTCGGCCGCCATGGTGGACAACCTCGATGTGGCATCCGCGAGCGCGGAACTCGGCGACGACTACGTACTGCTGCTGCGCGGCCACCGGTTTACCTCGAAAGCGCGCCGGGTCGAGCGTCGTACCACCCGGATCATCGATCTGACCGAGTATCCGGAGATCAACGACCTGATCGTCGCTGCCGACGCGGCGGTGCTGGACTACTCGAGCCTGCGCTTCGATTTCGCGCTGACCGGACGTCCGATGGTCTTCCTGGTGCCGGATCTGGCCGACTACACCGGTGGTGTCCGGGGATTCCTGTACGACTTCACCGACACCGCTCCGGGCCCGTTGGCGGAGACTGCCGACGAGGTGATCGCCGCACTGCGTGATCTTGACGGACTGGCAGCCGGCTATCGGGAGCAACTAGCCGCCTTTCATGCCAAGTACCAGTACTTGCAGGACGGGCACGCTGCCGAGCGGGTGGTTGAGAGATTCTTCGGCGAATCCAGGGAATGACGCAGTCGCCGCGGCCGCGGCGGCATCCCGTCTTCCGGGACAGCCACTGCTGATTCGTCCACCTCCGTCCGGCGAAGCGTGCCGCACATGATGGCCGAGTACGATCACCGCGATGAATTCTGTTGCAGAAGGACCGGAGAGTGCCGAGCGCTCCGTCGATCCCTTGGCGGACGCGTTCGCCTCGGCTGTGCGGCTGCGGCTCACGGAACGCCGGCTGGCGTCGTCGCGGCTCGCCCGGTCCCGTTCCGATGCGGCGATTCGCGCGGTCGCCACCGCAGCGTCGTCGCGCCATGCTGGAAGCCCGGAGACCGACCCTCTGCTGGACCTCGACGTTGCGGCACAAGTACCGCTGGCGGTGCTGCGTACCGAAGTCGAGGGTCCCGTCGAGTCCGCCGAGCCGGTGGATGCTGCAACGATGGATCCCGGCTCGACGGACGACGGCTTGACCGCCACCAAGCAGCAACTGCAGGACGAACTCGGCATCGCCACCGAGGAACTGCAAAGGCGGCGCGCGGATCCGACGAACCTGCACCGACTGCCGCTGACAGCTCTGGCTCGACAGCTGCTCACCGGGCGCATGCCGGGAACCCGCCGTGGATGACCCGGCCACCGGACCTGGTGCCACCCGATCAGACACCGGAACGCCGATGAAGTCCGGGCCGACCGGCTTGCCTGCGATGGTGCTGCACATCGGCCCGCACAAGACGGGTACGACGACCCTGCAGGCGGGGCTGGGGCAGAATCGGGCGAGTCTACGGGAGCAGGGTGTCGTCTATCCCGGTCGGCAGAACCACGAACTCAATGCAGCGACCGCCGTCTCGAGCAGAACTGTCGAACCCGGGCAGAGTGTCGAAACCTCGACGGCAGCTTGGTTCGAGATGCTCGACGAGATCAGGTCGTCCGGGGCCCGGCTCGGCGTTCTGAGCAGCGAGTTCTATTCCGAGACGCCCCAGGAGCGGATCGAGTGGCTGCTCGAACGCCTCGGCAGTGACGTGCAGGTGGTGATCACCCTGCGTCCGCTGGCCTCGATCCTTCCTTCCCAATGGCAGCAATACATCCAGAACCGTCTGGTCTACCCCTGGGACGAGTGGCTGCAGGCGATTCTTTCCGAGCCCCGCTCCGGCAAGATCACCCCGACCTTCTGGCTTCGCCATCGCCACGACCTTCTGGTCCGCCGCTGGGTGGAGGTCGCCGGACGCGAGCGCGTCACCGTGATCGCGGTCGACGAGCGCGACCCGGAATTCGTGGTGCGGAGCTTCGAGGAGCTCCTCGACGTGGTCCCGGGAACGCTGACACCCCGCGATCTGCGATCCAACCGATCCCTCGCGCTCGAGGAGGTAGAGCTGGTCCGTCGCTTCAACCAGCTCTACCGTTCGGCCGGCTATACCGGCACCGACTACACCACTCTGATCAGATACGGCGCCATCCGCCGTCTGCAGGAGCAGCCGGTCGCGGCGGGAAGTCACAGCATCCGGCTGCCCGGCTGGGCCGCACAGCGAGCCGGCGAGATCGCGCGGATGATGGTCACCGACATCATCGACTCGGGTGTGAAGATCATGGGACCGATCCGTGATCTGGACCGGTCGGCCCGGACACCGGCCGACAACGATCCTGCGGTCGACAATCCCACGATCGATTCCGTCAGCGCGGATCTGGCGGCCCGGCTGACGGTCGGGCTGGTCGAGACGATGGGCCGATATACACCGACCAGACCGCCGGATCCCGAACGTGCTCCAGTCTTGACGGCCATCGATCGTCGTAACCGCGAGCAGCGCGCGGCGGAACGGCGTCGGCGAACCGAGTCCGAGATCGAGGCCCTTCGGCACAAGATCGACTCGGTCCGCCGGCAGATCGCAAACCAACCGCTCGTCGCCGAGGCGACGCGGCGCGACCTGTTCAGCGAGCTGAGGCGACGGGCGCTGCGGCGTCTTCGCCCGAGGCGTTAGCCCGCAGCGCTAAGCCGCAGCTTCAGTCCCGGAACACCTCGATGTTGGCGCCGATCGCGTTCAGCCGGTTCGGCAGGTCCTCGTAGCCACGGTTGATCATGTAGACGTCGCGCAGCACCGACTCGCCACGGGCCGCCAGCATGCCGAGCAGGATGCAGACGCTGGGCCGCAGGGCCTGCGGGCAGACGATCTCGTAGCCTCGCCACCGGGTCGGGCCGTTGACGCGCAGCCGGTGCGGATCCAGCAGGGAGATGTCGGCGCCGAGTTTGTTCAACTCCAGCAGGTGGATCGCGCGGTTCTCGTAGACCCAGTCGTGGATCAGCGTGCTGCCCTCGGCGGCAGCGGCGATCACGGCGAAGAACGGCAGGTTGTCCATATTGAGGCCAGGGAACGGCATCGGGTGGATCTTGTCGATCGGCGCCCGCAGCAGGCTCGGCCGGACGGTGATGTCGACCAGTCGGGTCTGGCCGTTCTGGGCGCGGTATTCCTCGCTCAGGAAGAAATCCAAGCCCATCTCGTACAAGATCGACAACTCGATCTCCAGAAATTCGATGGGTGCGCGGCTGATCGTCAACTCGGAGTTGGTGACGATGCCGGCCGTGATCAGGCTCATGGCCTCGATCGGGTCTTCCGACGGGTAGTACTCGACGTCGGTGCTGATCTCGGACTTGCCGCGGATGGTCAGTGTCGTGGTGCCGATGCCGTCGATCTCGACGCCGAGCTTGGTCAGGAAGAAGCACAGGTCCTGCACCATGTAGTTCGGGCTGGCATTGCGCAGCACGGTCACGCCCGGATTCATCGCCGCCGCCAGCAGAGCGTTCTCGGTGCCGGTGTCGCTGCGTTCGGTCAGCGTGATCGGCCGGGTCGGCTCGACGCTGGTATTGACGATGCTCTGGTAGTAGCCGTTGGTAGCGGTGACGTCCAGGCCGAAGTGCCGCAGCACCTGCAGATGCGGTTCGATCGTCCGCGCACCCAGGTCGCAGCCGCCGGCGTACGGCAGCTGGAACTTGTCGTAGGCGTGCAACAGCGGCCCGAAGAACATGATGATGCTGCGGGTCCGGCGGGCGGCCTCGACGTCCATCGCATCGAGGTCGAGCTCGTCGGGACGGATGATCTCCAGATCGGCCTTGTCCGCCGACCATGTCGCCTTGACCCCGATCGACGTCAGCACCTCGACGATCCGGTTGACCTCCTCGATCCGGGCGATGTCCTTGATGACCGTACGGCCCCGGTTCAGCAGGCTGGCGCAGAGCACTGCGACGGCGGCGTTCTTGGACGAGCGGACCTCGATGCTGCCATGCAGCTTGTTGCCGCCGCGGACCCGGAGGTGGGTCGGGCCGTTGCCGCCGACCGAGATGATCGGACTGTCCAGCGCTTCGGCGATCCGGGTGACCATGTCCAGACTGAGGTTCTGATTGCCCGCCTCGATCCGGTGGACCGCGCTCTGACTGGTGCCGAGACGGGACGCCAGTTGGGTCTGGGTGAGTCCGCGGTGCTTGCGCGCGTCGCGGATCAGTCCGCCGATGTGGTCGAGAGTCAATTCAGTCACCACAGGACAATAACTCATGGGCGAGATATTTCTTCGTTCCAACTTGGTCACGAAGTGGGTGTCGCGGAGGGTGATACCCATTTGTCATTCAGTAGCCGACGACGCCGCCGCAAGGACCCCGCGACGCGGCCGGGGTTCGGTCCCACACTAGAGTTCGGTTCATGACCGAACACTTCGATGTCGTCGTCCTCGGGGCCGGTCCCGGTGGATATGAAGCCGCCATCCGCGCCGCGCAGCTCGGCAAGTCGGTGGCGATCGTGGAGACCAAGTACTGGGGCGGTGTCTGCCTGAACGTCGGCTGCATCCCCTCCAAGGCGTTGCTGCGCAACGCCGAACTGGCCCACGTGTTCAACCACGAGGCTTCGACCTTCGGCATCAGCGGTGAAGTGACCTTCGATTTCGGCGCGGCCTACAAGCGCAGCCGGTCGGTCGCGGACCGGATGAGCAAGGGCGTGCACTTCCTGATGCGCAAGAACAAGATCAAGGAGTTCGAGGGCTGGGGCACCTTCACCGGCCCGAACGCGCTCACCGTCGCGCTGGGTGGCGGGGGAGAGACCGAGATCACTTTTGACAACGCGATCGTCGCGACCGGAGCCACAACCCGACTGTTGCCCGGCACCCAGCTCAGCGAGCGGGTCGTCACCTACGAGGAGCAGATCCTCACCGACAACCTGCCCGGCTCGATCATCATCGCCGGCGCCGGTGCGATCGGTGTCGAATTCGGCTACGTCCTGGCCAATTACGGCGTGGATGTGACGATCGTGGAGTTCCTGGACCGGATGGTCCCGACCGAGGACGCCGAGATCTCCGCCGAACTGGCCAGGGCGTACCGCAAGCTGGGCGTCAAGGTGCTGACCGGCACCAAGGTCGGGACGATCGACGATTCGGGCGAGAAGGTCAAGGTCACGGTCAGTCCTGCCGCAGGCGGCGACCAGCAGGTGCTGGAGGCCGACAAGGTGCTGCAGGCGATCGGCTTCGCGCCGCGCACAGAGGGCTACGGGCTGGAGGCCACCGGTGTGAAGCTCACCGAGCGCGGTGCCATCGAGATCGACGAATACTGCCGGACCTCAGTGCCGAACATCTTCGCCATCGGCGATGTCACGGCCAAGATCATGCTGGCCCACAACGCCTCGGCGATGGGCCTGGTCGCGGCCGAGACGATCGCCGGCGCCGAGACGATGCCGATCGACTACGCCAATATCCCGCGGGCGACCTACTGCCAGCCGCAGATCGGCTCCTTCGGGCTGTCGGAGGAGCAGGCCAAGGCTGCCGGCCACGAGGTCAAGGTCGCGAAGTTCCCGTTCACCGCCAACGGCAAGGCCCACGGCTTGGGCGAGGCGGTCGGCTTCGTCAAGATCGTCGCCGACGCCCAGTACGGCGAGCTGCTCGGCGCCCACATGATCGGGCCGGACGTGACCGAATTGCTGCCGGAGCTGACCCTGGCCCAGAAGTGGGATCTGACCGCGGCCGAGGTCGGCCGCAATGTGCACGCCCACCCGACACTGTCCGAGGCGATCAAGGAAGCGATCCACGGCATCGAAGGGCACATGATCAATCTGTAGGCGTCCGTCTGGGTGCCGCTGCCGCCGGTCTTGGTCTTGTGGTGGCGGTTCCGGGGGACGACCCCCGTACCCCCCGTGCGCACTGGCGTCCATGATGAGCGAGACCCAGCCCCTTCGTACCTCGGGGCCGGCTCGCTGCGCTCGCGGGTGCCGTTCCCCGGTTCGGCGCGCCGGTTCTGGGGTCACTGGGCAGGGGTCACTGGGCAGGGCGAAAGTCGTGACAACTCGAGTTCGGCGGCCGAAATCGGTGCCTGACGGCGTGGAACTCATGACAACTCGAGTTTGTCGTAAGTCGTACCGGTCGGCTACGTGCTGACGTAGGCCTCTAGTTCGTCGCGCTCGGAAGTGAGCTCGCCGATCCGGGTCTTGAGCACGTCGCCGATGCTGACGATGCCGGCGAGCAGGCCGTCGTCGTCGAGGACGGGGATGTGCCGGACCCGGCGCTCGGTCATGAGCTGGGCGAGACTGTCGACGGTGTCGGATGCGGTGCAGGTGTGCATCCGGTCGGCCGGTGTCATGATCAGGTGAACCGGCTGGTCGAGGGTGGTGGGGCCATCCGTCAGGTGGCGCACGACATCGCGTTCGGAGACGATGCCCAGCGCGACACGGTCTTCGACCGAGACGACGACGGCGCCGAGATTGCGCGCCTTGAAAACGTCGAGCAGTTCCCGCACGAGCAGATCCGGTGGCACCATGACCACCTCGGTGCCCTTGGTCCGCAGGATGTCTGAGATATGCATGGGGCCTCCCGTGCTCCGCACGCGGTCGCTCAGGGTGTGATGGCGATCACACCGCCCACTGTAGTCGGCCCTCCCGCCGAAACACAGGGGGCGACTCCCTCCGGTCCGAGCTGTCAGGTGGCGATCCCGTAGCGGCCGAGCACCGCTGACGGGAACTGGTCAAGACCCTGACTGACGGGACACAATGGCCGCATGAGCGCACCGGAACTGCACCTGACCGGCAACGACGAGGCCGATCACCTGTTGTCGGCCAGCCCCAGCGCATTGCTGGTCGGGATGACCCTGGATCAGCAGGTGCCGATGGAGAAGGCGTTCAGTGGGCCGGCGGTGATAGCCGAGCGGATGGGCGGCAGCTTCGACGTCGGCCGGATCGCTGCGATGGAAGTCGACGACTTCGTCGCGCTCTGTGCCGAGCGACCGGCGATCCACCGCTTCCCGGGCTCGATGGGCAAGCGGGTGCACGCCGTCTGCCAGGCGCTGGTGGAGGAGTACGACGGTGACGCGGCCAATCTGTGGGCCGATGTCAGCGACGGGACCGAGTTGAAGAAGCGGATCGCGGCACTACCGGGTTTCGGCGATCAGAAGGCTTCGATCTTCGTTGCCCTGTTGGGAAAACAACGCGGTGTCACGCCTGCGGGCTGGCGCGAGGCGGCCGGCCGCTACGGCGAGGACGGTGTCTTCCGCTCGGTCGCCGACATCGTCGACCCGTCGTCGTTGATCAAGGTGCGGCAGACCAAGAAGGAGGAGAAGGCCCGGCAGCGGGCCGAGGTCGAGGTCAAATGATCAACTCCGCCGGCGCACGCCGTCCGGTATCGGCAGGGCTGGACTTGCTTTCCTGCCAGGTAACGGAAAGTCGGCGTACGGCTTCGGTCAGCACCGCTGGCTCCCCGACATAGGGCACCCGGAGATGCCGACGCCCGCCGCCACGCGGATAGAACCGCGGTCCCGGCGTCAGCACAAGATCGCGCTTGCGCGCCAGTGCGGTGATCAGATTCGATGACTCGGTTGGCAGCTCGAACCACAGTGACAGCCCACCGTGCGGAACGACGACGTTCCACTCCGGCAGCAGCCGGGCGGCCTGGTCGACAAGATGATCACGCTGGGACCGGATCCGCCGCCGCTGGTGCTCCAGGATCCGGTCCGCATCGGTCATCAGCTCGGTGACCACCAGCTGCTCGTAGGGCGCCGCACCGTTGTCCATCGTCGCCTGGGTCTCGATCAACCTGCGGACATAGGGCTTCGGCGCGCGGATCCAGCCGATGCGCAACCCTCCCCAGAACGACTTGCTCGCCGAGCCGATGGTGATCGCGTTGTCCAGCAGACTCCCCATCGGCGTCCGCTCATCATCTCCGTCCAGCCGCAACTCCAGCAGTGTCTCGTCGATGACAGTGACCACCTGGTGCCGGTTGAGCACCCGGGCGGCGGCCCGCCGTTGCTCCTCGTCCAGCCAGATCCCGGTCGGATTCTGAAACTCCGGGATCAGGAAGGCCAGCCGCGCCCGCGACCGCGCCAGCAAGGTCTGCAGCCGGCCCGGATCCCAGCTGTCGGCCGAGATCGGGAACGGCACCAACCGGGTCCCCAGGCGCCGGCAGGCCTCGATGGCGTTGTAGTAGGTCGGAGATTCCAGCAGCACAGGATCACCGGGATCGACCAGCGCCTGCAGGATCACGTTCCAGGCCGAGAGCGATCCGACCGTGATGATCAACTGCTCGGGGCTGGTCGGCAGTCCGCGACGACCGAACCAATCGGCCAGCGCGGACCGCAGCGGCTCCACCCCGTCGGGAAAATAGCCGGTGCCGCTGAGCAGCGACGGCAGCCTTTCGGCAGCAGCGTGATAGGCACGACTCAGCCCCGGAGGAGCGGTCGAGGACGCGGTGTTGAGCGCCACCAGCGCGTTGTCCTCGTCGGCGGCCAGGGTCACCGGCAGCAGACTGCTGGCCATCCCGCCCTCGGGCTGCTGGACGAAATTGCCGGCCCCGCGGCGGGCCGCCAGCACGCTCAGATCCCGGAGTGCGGCGTACGCATTGGTCACGGTGGTGCGGCTCAGCCCGAGGCCCGCGGACAGATCCCGTTCGCTTGGCAGCCGGACCCCGTCGGGCAGCTGGCCGTCGATCACCAACAGCCGCAACCGCTCGGCCAGGTCGCGGTAGACCGGCGGCTGCCAGCTCCGATCGCCCAACAGCTCGGCCAGCTGCGCCGCGGTGACCCAATGAGTCGTCGCCATGGGTCCACTCCTGTCCAGGTCCGCCGATCCAGAATTGGATATTGAGTATGAGGCCAATTTTGCCAGAATGCTCTGCATGCCGCGCAATCGATCCAGTACCGGGCTGTTGCCGCTCACGCCTTTGGGCCAACTCCGTGCCGGTCGGCTGCCGTCGCGCCTGACCCAGCTGATCGTCGGCCTGCTGATCTACGGCTTCTCATTGTCGATGATGCTCCAGGGCGCGCTCGGGGTCGCGCCGTGGGACGTGCTGCACCAGGGCATCGCCCGCAATCTGCATCTCAGCTACGGCCTGGTGGTGATCGCGGTGAGTTTCCTGGTGCTCGGATTGTGGATCCCACTGCGCCAGTGGCCAGGCGTCGGCACTATCGCCAACGCCGTGCTGGTCGGGGTTTCGGTCGACATCGGCCTGGCGCTGCTACCGACGCCACACCTGTTGGCTGAGCGGATCGGTTTCCTGGTCATCGGCATCGTGCTCAACGGGTTCGCCGGTGCCCTCTACATCGGAGCGCAGCTCGGCCCGGGCACCCGGGACGGGCTGATGACCGGGTTGGTCGCCAGGACCGGGCTGCCGGTGTGGGTGGTCCGGACCGGGATCGAGGTGCTGGTGGTGATCGGCGGCTTCCTGCTCGGCGGCGACCTGTGGATCGGCACGGTCGCGTACGCGGTCTGCATCGGGCCGCTGGTCCAGCTCTTCCTGCCGTGGGTGACGGTCCGGCTAGCGGTTGCGGACCCGATCGACACCCCGGCGGACACGCCGCAGGCCCGTCCGGCCGGCGGCGACAAGACGGTCTGCGACCGGGCCTGAACGCCTCCGGCTCTCGGTCCGCAGCCGGTTCAGCTCGTCCCGCATCGCATAGAGCTCGTGCAGCGGCAGGCCCTTCAGCGTCCGGACGGGGCCGGGGAAGTCGGTTGCCGCCAGCCGCCGGTCGAAGTCAGCGCCGCGGTCCTCGCCGGCCGCGAAGACCGTACGCAATCCGTGCTGGGACAGGAATTCGTCGAAGACCGCCCAGCGGTCCGGGTGGGACTTGGTCATCGGATCCCAGTCGGTGGCCGCATACAGCTCGGCGGCGTCGAGCTCCTCCGGACGGTCGCTGATCAGCCGATGCGGGATCTGGTGGTATTCGGCGAGCTCGCGGGTCCGGGCGTCGTGGACCAGCACCAGGGCCGGCACACCGGCCAGCAGCGCGGCGATGTTGCCGTGGATCCGGGTGCCGAAGGAGAACTCATAGCTCTTCAGGTGCTCGATCCAGGTGGTCGCGTCGAGGAAGAACCTGGTCCGGTCCTGCTCGAGCAGCGGATGGTCAAGGTCGACCGGGCCGCCCACCGAGCGCACCTTGGCATCGGGGTCGGCCGGGTAATGGCCCGTGATCAGCAGCCCCAGGGTCTGCAGGTTCTGGCCGAAGTAGATCATGTTCGGGTACCTGGCCGGCTGGTCGCGGGAGATCGCACCGACCTGGGGGACGTACGGGCTGATGTTGAGCGCGATCGGCGAATACCGGTCGAGCTCGCGCACACGCTTGGTGACCTGAAGATCCGGACCCCACATGAACATCGACGGGCAGCCGATGATCGCGACCTCGTCGTCGGCGAAGCCCAGACCGACGAGATAGTCGCGGGTGAACTCGCCGCGAACACCGATCGGTCCGGTGCCGATCCGGAGCGCCGCGGTGACGAAGCGGCGAACGGTCCGGTCGAGCCGGCGGTCGGGTTTGCCGTTCAAGCCTGCTTGGGCACCGACCCCGAGCACCGTCGTCGGCACCGATGTCCGCTCCAGCAACTCCGTCAGCCGGTCGATCGTCTGGCCGAAGCCCGGCCGGAATGCGTTGGCCAACGGGAGCACCAGCCGCTCGTACGGTGCCGGGTCCTGTTTCCGCGGTAGTGCGGCCGTACGGATCTGGGCGTCGGACGTGCTGAGCAGGCGGCAGACGGACTGGCTGAAGACGAGGTTGCCGACGTTGCCGCCGATCAGGTTGCGCCGCAGTGTCTGCCCGGCGGTCGCTACTCGGAAGGGGTCCTTATGGGCCCGGATCAGGATCGTGGTCACAGCGTGTTTCGTCGCTCCCTCGAGGTGGTTGCCGGGAATCCTAACCGGACCAGGGGACAATCCGGCGGCAGCCGGTCTCAATCGCGTCGGCCCGCACGGCAGGATGGGGGAGTGACGAACGAACAGTCGGCGGGCCGGGCGCTGCACCAGTCGGTCTACCAGATCGGACCCGAGTCCGCGGACGATGCGACAGATACTTTGGCCCCGCTCCGCAGCCGGTACGCCTACTGGCTCGGCCTGGACACGGGTGAAGTCCTCGACGACCGTGACGAGAACCCGGATCAGATTCGCGCAATGCAGCTGATCCTGCGGATGGAACGGGATCGGATCCCGTCCTGGCATGCCGCGGTCCGGTTGGCGGCCAGCGGCGCTGCGCGGCTCTGCCTTGATCCTCGGATCGACACTGATCCGACGTGGCGGCGGGCGATCAGCGATTATGCCGCTGGGCACATCCGCAAGGTCACCCGGCGCGGTCGCGGCGCTCAGTGGGAGGCGACTGCCGACCTCCCGGGGCTGACCCTGTCCGATGGCGACACCGAGGTGCGGGTGTTGTTGCCGGAGCTCGTGAGTCGGTTGGACAAGCGGGTCGCCAAACTACAGGTCGGAGGTACCGACGCTCCGGTCGACCAACCACCGGCCGGAGCGCCCGACGGCGACGCACTCCGGGTCTGGGTGCCTGAGGAGCCGGTGATGACGCTCGGCAAGACCATGGCCCAGACCGGGCACGCGGGCATGATCGCGGCGGCGCTGCTGGCGGGCGGGGACCCCGGTGGGGATCCTGGCCAGGAATCAACCCCGCTGCAGCGCTGGTACGCCCGTGGCTGCCCGGTCGACGCGCACCGCGCCGATGCTCGGACGTGGCAGGAGCTCAGCTCCCTGGTCGCCGACCCGGCTGCCGGCTGGCGAAATCACCGGGCGCTCGCCGTCCGCGATGCCGGATTCACCGAGATAGCCCCGGGAACGGTGACCGTGATCGCTGTCGCCCCGCGCTGAGGCTGCATCTGCCCGAACCGGACGGATCCCGGGGCGGGATCTCACCCGGCCGATTCGAGCAGCGTCTGCAGGCGGGCGGTTCGCTGCGGCGCCCGGTGATCGATGTGCACCGCAGCGCCGTCGATCAGGTTGTGCGGATCCGCGGCGGCGCCCACCATGATCCCGCGCGGATTGATCAGGTCCCCGGCCTCGACCTCGCCGATGATGCAGGTGATGTTGTCCCGACCGCCGGCGGCCAGGGCCAGCTCGACCAGCGCCTGGACGCCCGACTCGAGATCATGATCGGTCACCGTCGAGCACAGCAGCTCGTCGTCCACCAAGTCGGTCAGGCCGTCGCTGGCGAGCAACAGCCGGTCGCCGGGTTGCAGGTCCAGGAGGCACAGGTCCGGCTCCGGCGGTTCCTCGTGGGTGACCGAGCGGGCGATGACCGACCGGTAGGGAAACGTTGCCACGTCCTCGGACCGCAACTGGCCGGAATCCAGCATCATCTGCACCAGCGTGTGATCACGGGTGATCCGATGCAGCGATCCTTGTCGCCACAGATAGCCACGTGAATCGCCGATATGGGCCAGAGCGAAGCGCTCGCCATCACCGAGAACGGCGGTCAGCGTGGTCGACATCCCGTCCCGCAAGGGATCCATCCGGACGCCGTCGCGCAAATGCTGATGGGCGAAGTCGATCGCCTGCGCCAGGACGGCCATCGGGTCGCCCTCGCTGATCATGGACACCGTGCTGGTGACATAGGCCGTACTGGCCGATGCGATCTCGCCTGCTGCAGCACCACCGACGCCGTCGGCCACCAGCAGCAAATAGGCGCCGGCATAACCGGCATCCTCGTTGTTGCCGCGCAGCAGCCCAGGATGGCTCTTCGCCGCGTAGCGGAATCTCAGCAACGCAACCCCACTTTCTGCGCAGGACCCGTCGAGTTAAGCGCCTTCCCCGGCTCGACCGACTATCCGAACATTAGACCTGTTGTGACAGGAGTGGCGCGCGCTGGATAAGGGAATCCTGCGCGAATCCTGGGGCAGTGGGGCGCTCCAGCGGTGTGTGGCAGTGCCGGAGCGTCGAAGCCGAAGCCTGCGGAGAGTCGAAACCGGAGAAATGAGTTGACCTGGCCGGGCGGCCGATCGAGAATCCTGGCGAGTCCGGCAAACGGACGCGGCGGCGTCGCCGGCGACCTCACGATCAGGAGCTGACATGCGTGCAACGGGTTGGTCCACCCCAGTTCTTCTGATGTCTATCCGTGAGGACCAGCACCCCGTTGCGCACGCTCAATCTTGGAATTCTCGCCCATGTCGACGCCGGTAAGACCAGCCTGACCGAGCGGCTGCTCTACACCGCGGGCGTCATCGACCATCTCGGCCGGGTCGACTCCGGCGACACCCAGACCGACACCCTTGCGCTGGAACGTCAGCGCGGGATCACGATCAAGACGGCCGTGACCTCCTTCGTCACCGGCAGCGGCGACCGGGCTCGGGTCATCAATCTCATCGACACTCCTGGCCATCCCGATTTCATCGCCGAGGTCGAGCGGGTCCTCGACATCCTGGACTGCGTCATCCTGGTGATCTCGGCTGTCGAGGGCGTTCAGGCCCAGACCCGTGTCCTGACCCGCGCGCTACGGCGGGTCGGCGTGCCGACGCTGATCCTGGTGAACAAGATCGATCGGGCCGGCGCCCGGACCGACGAACTGCTGGCCGAGATCGAAGCCCGGCTCAGGGTCGCCGTGGTACCGCTGTCGCGGGTCGAGGAGGCCGGTTCCCGCCGTGCCCGTACGATCGCGTACGCGTCCACAGACCCGATCTTCCATGATTCTCTGGTCGAGCGCCTGAGCCGTGGCGATGATCAACTGCTCGACGACTTCGTCGCCGACAGGCACCTCTCGGCGGGCAGGCTCGGGGCATCGTTGGTGTCACAGACGATCCGCTGCCAGGTCTGCCCGGTGATCTTCGGATCCGCGATCACCGGTGCCGGGATGGATCAGCTGATGGCGGTGATCGCGGACATCCTGCCGGCGACCGAGCCGGTGACTGACGCCGATCCGTCCGGAGTGGTGTTCAAGATCGATCGCGGCACCCGCGGCGAGAAGATCGCGTACGTGCGGTCGTTCGGGGGCCGGATCGCCGAACGGGACATGGTCACACTACTCGGCTCCGACGACCGGACCACGCAGCAGAAGGTGTCCAGGATCACCGTCTTCGATCGCGCCGGCGAGCCGACCGGCGGTCCGCTGGAGGCGGGCCGGATCGGCAAGCTCTGGGGACTGGCCGAGGCCCGGATCGGTGATCAAATTGGAACCGGTGCCCGGCACCGGCTTGATCACTACTTCACCGCGCCGACGCTGGAGACCGTTGTGAGCCCGGTGGACGATGCCGACCGGGGCCCTCTCCGGGTTGCGCTCGACCAGCTGGCCGAACAGGATCCGCTGATCAACGTTCGCCAGGACGACGCCCACGGCGAGCTCTCGGTCTGTCTGTACGGCGAGGTGCAGAAGGAGGTGATCGGGGCGACCCTGCTGACCGACTTCGGAATCGATGCGACCTTCTCGGAGAGCTCGACGATCTGCGTCGAGCGGCCGGTCGGCGTCGGGACGGCGGTCGAATTCATGCGGGACGCGGCCAATCCGTTCCTGGCGACCGTCGGGCTGCGGGTCGAACCGGAGGCCGGCGGCAGCGGAATCACTTTCGACCTGGAGAAGAGCGTGCACGGCACGATGCCGGTCGCCTTCTTCACCGCGGTCGAGGAGACGGTGTACGAGACCTGCCGGCAGGCGTTGCACGGGTGGCAGCTGATCGATGCGCGGATCACCCTGACGCACACTGGCTACGCGCCGCGCCAGAGCCATGCACATCAGGGATTCAGCAAGTCAATGTCCAGCACCGGGGCCGACTTCCGTGACCTCACTCCACTCGTGGTGATGGCCGCCCTGCGATCCGCCGCTACCGAGGTGTTGGAGCCCGTCCACCGCTTCCGTCTCGAGTTGCCGGCGGCGCTGCTGGACAGGATCTACCCGGTCCTGGCAGCGCACGGGGCGATCCCGCAGCCGCCGGTGACCGATGGCACAGTGGTGGTCATGGAGGGCGATATCCCGGCCGGTGAGGTACACGGCTTGGAACAGGAGCTGCCGTCATTGACCCGGGGCGAAGGCGTCCTGGACAGTCCGTTCGACCGCTACCGTCCGGTCGTCGGCCGGCCGCCCGAGCGACGACGTACGGACCGAAATCCGCTGGACCGCAGCGAATACCTGTTGCGTGCCACGCGAGGAAAAGGAGCGCGGATCTGATGCCGGCTCGCGGTGAGCTCTCCGTGGATGGCCTGCACTACTACGACGGCCCGGACTGGGGCTGGCAGCCGCTCTGGCTGACCGCCGACCGGGTGATCGAGGCGGCGTATGAGCAGTATCGCGTCGCTGCGACCGGTGCCGCCCTGTTGTCCGAAGGACTGCTCAACCAGTCCTGGCGGCTGCATTGTGCCGACCATGATCGGGTGCTGCGGGTGAGCCGGACGGAGCGGACCCTCGAGCAGGTCAGATACGAGGACCGTGTTGTCGCGGCCTGGTCGTCCGTCCGGCAGGTCGTCGCGCCCGAGACGGAGGTGCATCCGGTGATCAACGGTCACGTGATCACTGTGTACCCGTTCTGCGACGGCGTGCCGGGGACCGGCATCGATCCGGTACTGCGCGCCCGGCAGCTCGCTGCGGTGATGGCACAGTTGCATCGAAGGTCGCTGGAGATCGATCTCCCACAGCGACCGGGTGCCCGCTCGATCGACGATCTTGCTGCAACTGATCAGTGGCTCCCGGTCCGGTCGGCAGTGATCGGACGGTTCGGTGACGGATCGGAGATCATGGCGGACGTCGGCGTCGTCGACGGCGCCGTCGCCGAGCTCGATGAGCAGGTCCGCAGCTGGTGCCATGATCATCCCGACGAACCGCGCGCGGTGGTGCACGCCGATCTCAATGCGCGCAACCAGCTCTACCGCGATGGCCAACTCGTCGGCATTATCGACACCGACGACTGTCGGATCGAGCCACTCGCCGCCGAGGTCGCAGGATTGGCCTACTCGGATCCCGCGGTGTCGCCGCAGCAAGTCTGGCAGGACTACGTGGCCGCCGGAGGCCCGCTCGATCCGTCCGCGGAGGAGATGTTGTTGCCCTTCGCCCGGCTGGGTGCGGTCGGCGAGTTGCAGTGGTTCACCGATGACGACGGCCGGGCGACCCACCTCGCTGCCGACCACCTGCGTAATCTCGTGGCTGATCTTGGTGGGCGGCCAGCCCGCGGGTGAGGCGTGATCAGACCGAGGCGTACGCCTTGGCCTGCAAGGAATACATCCGCGCGTAGCGTCCGTTGAGTGCCATCAGCTGGGGATGGGAGCCCTCCTCGATGAGCCTGCCGTGGTCGAGGACCAGGATCCGGTCCGCCGAGCGGACGGTGGAGAACCGGTGTGAGATCAGCACGACCGTCCGACCCTGGGCAAGATCACCGATGGTCTCGAAGAGTGCCGCCTCGGCCTCGGCATCCAGTGCCGCAGTCGGTTCGTCCATGATCAGGAAGGAGGCGTCGCGGAACAGCACCCGAGCGATCGCGATCCGCTGCCACTGGCCACCGGAGAGGTCGGTGCCGCCCTCGACCTCGACGCCCAGGGGAGTGTCGAATCCCCGGGGGAGAGCAGTCACGAATTCGGTGACGCCGGCCCGGTCGGCCGCCGCCTGGATCGCGTCGTGATCACCGGCCCGTCCCACGGCGCCGACGGCGATGTTGTCGGACGCCGAGAACCAGTAGCGGCCGAATTCCTGGAAGACGACCCCGACCTCGGAGAGGCCGCCATCGGTGGTGATCGTGGACAGCGGTCTGTCGTCCCAGTTGATCACGCCGTCGGTCGGCGGGTAGAGCCCGGCCAGCAGTTTGGCCAGCGTGGTCTTGCCGGACCCGTTCGGCCCGACGATGGCGATCACCTCGCCGCGGCCGATCGTGAACGAGACGTGCTCGAGAGCCGGCCGGGCGGCGGCGGGATAGCTGAAGCTGACATCGTCGGCCCGGAGCGACGTGAAAGCTTGCACGGTGACCTCTGTCGGGCTCGGCAGCCGGTCGGCCCAGTCGCCCAGCTCGAGGAACTCGCCGACGTAGTGGCTGTGCTCGACCAACTGTGCCGCACTGGTGGCAGCCTGTTGACACCGATTCGCCAGCAGCAGCACCGCAACACAGGCGGCAGCGGCTGCGGTCAGCGACATGGCGTCATGGCCGACCAGCAGCAGAATGATCACGAAGACGGCGACCAGCACGCCGGCACCGATCGCCGCGCCGAGGGCGGAACGGCGGACGAAGGTGCGGACCAGGCTGGTGATCTCGGTGATGCGGTCGTCGTAGTAGCCGGACCAGCGATCGGAAAGATAGCCGGAAAGCCGGAAGGCCCGGACCTCGGCCGCAGACTCGCGCTTGTTGATGATCGCCTCCAGATTGAACCGGGCACGGTCGTAGGCGGCGTGACCGAAGCTGAAGCTGTACATCTCGTCGCTGTTGCTGCGTCCGGTCAGCCAGATCGGGACCGCCGACGCCAGGGTGATCGGCACCAGGACCGGATTGATGGTCGCCAGCCCGACCAGCACTGCGATCGCTCCGATGGCCGCCGAGACCAGCTGCGGGACGGCGATCGCGATCTGGATCGGGCTGCCGTGGTTCTGCCGGACGCGTTCGAGTCGATCATGGAACTTCGGTGACTCGAATTCGCGGAGCGGGACCCGAGCGGCCAGCGCGAGGGTGATCGACGCGCAGTGCCGCATGGTCCGCTCGGTCAGCAGCCGGTGCAGTCCGGCACCGGCAGCACCGGCGAACGCGACGATCCCGGAGATCACCACGACGATGATCAGCATCGCCCAGATCTGCGGTGTCAGGACCGCGTTGTGGCCGTGGCCGACCAGGACGTTCAACAGCTGGTTGCCGATCATCAGCTCGACGACCAGACCGAGGCTGGAGGCCGCGAACAGCAACAGGGTTGCCAGGAAGGCGCCGCCGCCGGCGCGTTGTACCAGTCGGACCGCGTCGACGACCGTACGGAAGCGGGCCGGGCTCGACGTCGTGCTGTCGGTCATCGGTCCTCGTTCGTGCCGGTGCGCGAAGTGCGACTGCTGCGCAGGTAGGTCTCGCGGCGTCGCCGGGTGGGTGACGGGGCGGCCTCGGGCGGAGTACCGATCGGGAACGCCCAGGCCAGGACCTTCGCCTGGACCGCGCCGTCCGGCGACTTCTCCCGCGACGTGTAGCGGTCAAGGATCGCCTTGAACTCGGCCTCGATTTCGGCCAGGTCGTCGATCGTCAGCTTGAGCTCCCACTCCGCCGACATGGCTGCCTCCCGCCAGGCCGGGGGATAGGAGTGCTCGTCGTGCTCCCACGCCTCGATCGCCTGGAACGACCGCGTCCGGATGACGTCTCGCAGCGCCCGGGCACCGGCAGGCGCATCGGGACCGGACTCGTCACTGATCTCGATCTGCACATCGCGTGGGCGCCACGGCCTGCTGCGCCCTTTGCCGCCGCCTGCCTCCTCGATGAAGCCGTACTTCGCCAGGGTGCGCAGGTGGAACGAGCAATTGGCCGGGCTCTCACCGACCTCCTCGCTGACCTGGGTTGCCGTCATCGGCTCCGGGCTGGAGCGCAGCACGTCGAGGATCTGCCAGCGCAGCGGATGCGCCATCGCGCGCATCCAGGTGGGGTCGGAGCTCTCCCTCTCATCGAAAGGCATATTTCGAAGAATGCCTTTCGAAAGGACCGTTGTCAAACCGCCCGGGTTCGACGCCCTTGACCCGGATCTGTTGCTGAAGCAGGCTCCTGCTGTGAGCACATGGCAGCAGTCTGCGGTGACGCGGCCGCGTTTGGTGCTGGTCGCCGGACTGCCCGGCACCGGCAAGACCACGCTGGCTCGGAGCCTTGCAGGGCAGATCGACGCGACCTACCTGCGGGTTGATGCGATCGAAACCGCCATCCAGGTCGCGCGCCAGGACACTGCGCAGGTCGGCGCAAAGGGCTACTTCGTCTGCCATTTCCTGTCCAGGCTGAATCTTCAGCTCGGCCACGACGTGGTAGTCGACGCCGTATGCCCGGTACCGGAATCGCGCTTCGGATGGGCCGTGACGGCCCAGGAGGGCGGGGGAGAGCTGATCGTGTTGGAGACGTCGCTCCCGGACCCGGCGGAACATCGTCGGCGGGTCGAGGCCCGATTGCCTGACATGCCCGGCCAACGGGTTCCCGACTGGCAGTGGGTCCAGTCGTTGGACTGGACCCACTGGGAACCGGAGCGTGACGGGGATCGTACGGTCATCGATACCACGACCAGGGAGGGTGCGCTCGACGCCGCATTAGCAGTCGTCGGCCCTGCTGGGGCTACGCCGGGCGCACCGGCCTGATCAACCGACCGAGGTGGCGAACCGCTCCCAGACCCGATGTGCGGCCAGCAGCTCGAGCACGGACTCGACGGTCTGCTGGGCCGAGTCGGCCGTGACGATGCCTGTTCCGGCCTGGTAACCCGCCTTGGCCAGCGCGTCGGATCCCGCTCCCCAGGCGCCGATCGCCTTGGCCTGACGGAAACACTCCTCGATCAGCAACACGACCCGCGGATCAAGATCATCGCGGTCGGCCACGCCGGCCTTACCGTCCCGGGAGGCCAGTGCATCCGGAGCCGGCGCGGGGGACGCACCCAGCAGCAGGGCATCGAATTCGATCGATCGGCTCGTGGCAAACGTCCTCTGGGCCGGCGTGCCGGCGACGTTGCCGCCATGCGGCGCGATGACCAGCGGCACCAGACCTGCCTCGTCGATCGCGGTCCGCAGGTCGTCGAGCTCTCCGGCGTCGGTGTCGTCGTCGACGACGATGCCCACGATGCGTCCATCGACCGGCCATTCCTTGCCGACCTGGGACAGCGCCGGGCTCGGCTCGGGATCGGTGAGTGTCTCGGTTGGCTCGGGCGCCGGAAGACCCAGTCCGGTGGCAACCTCCGAACACAGCACCGGATCGATGTTGGCCAGCGCGAGGAGTTGGCGTTCCTTGATCGACTGCTCGTAGACCTTGCCCAACTCGAAGGTGTAGGAGCGAATGATGTGCTCCTGCTCCACCGGGGTCATGCTCAACCAGAACAGTCGGACCTGACTGAAATGATCATCGAACGACGCCGGCTGGGCGCGGACCTTGGTGGCCTCCGCGGCGATCTTGGTCGGCGCATCGATGAAGGCGTGATCATCGGCACCGGCGAAGAACGGGCAGCCGCCGTCCAGGGAATTCGGCTTGTAGGGGGCAACCCCGCTGTGCACGGCGTCCTGGTGGAAGCCGTCACGCAACATGTCGTTGACCGGTGCGTGCGGACGATTGATGGGGATCTGTCCGAAATTCGGGCCACCGAGCCGGGTGATCTGGGTGTCGATGTAGGAGAACAACCGGGCCTGGAGCAGCGCGTCGTCAGTCACATCGATGCCCGGCGGCAGGTTGCCCGGATGGAAGGCGACCTGTTCGGTCTCGGCGAAGTAATTGGTCGGATTGCGGTCCAGCGTCAGCAGCCCGATCGGCTGCACCGGCGCCAACTCCTCCGGAATGATCTTGGTCGGATCGAGCAGGTCGATTCCCTCGAAGGTCTGCTCCGGTGTGTCCGGGAAGACCTGCACGCCCAACTCCCACTGCGGATAGGCACCTGCCTCGATGGCGTCGGCAAGATCACGTCGGTGGAAGTCCGGATCCATACCGCTGATCAGCTGAGCCTCCTCCCAGGTCAGCGAATGCACGCCGAGCTTGGGTTTCCAGTGGAACTTGACCAGTGATGTCTCGCCCTCGGCGTTGATCAGCCGGAAGGTGTGGACACCGAAGCCCTCCATCATCCGCAACGATCGCGGAATGCCGCGATCGGACATGTTCCACATCGTGTGCGCCTGGCCCTCGGTGTGCAGGGAGACGAAGTCCCAGAAGGTGTCGTGCGCACTCTGCGCCTGAGGGATCTCCCGGTCCGGATGCGGTTTGCCGGCATGAATCACGTCAGGGAACTTGATCCCGTCCTGGATGAAGAAGACCGGGATGTTGTTGCCCACCAGATCGAAGGTGCCCTCGTCGGTGTAGAACTTGGTCGCGAAACCGCGGGTGTCGCGTACCGTATCGGCCGAACCACGGGAGCCGAGCACGGTCGAGAACCGGGTGAACACCGGGGTCTGCCTCCCCTTGCGCAGAAAGCCCGCGACCGTCAGCCGGTCGGCGGTTCCGTAGCCCTCGAAGACGCCGTGGGCTGCCGCACCGCGCGCGTGCACGACCCGCTCCGGGATCCGTTCATGATCGAAATGGGTGATCTTCTCGCGCAGGTGATGGTCCTGCAGCAGGCTGGGGCCTCGTTCGCCGGCCTTGAGCGAATGGTCGCTGTCCCGCAGCCGTACGCCTTGGGACGTCGTCAGATGGGCGCCCTGTTGGCCGTTGGCAGCAGTCGGCGCGCCGGTCGGAGCTCCCGTCGGGGTGATCACGTCCGGCGCGGCTTGGTCGGGCTTGTCGGACAGCGGGCCTTGCGGCTCGGTCGGCTCGTCGACGGTCGGAGTCGAGCTGCTCGGGCGTCCGGGAATCGGTTGCATCGCGAAGTCCTCCACTGGTTGTTCTGGGTCAGTGCGTGGAATCTGCCCCGTACCCAGATCCAGTCGGAATGCACGGCCGGCGGACGACTCTTGCCCCTATCCCTCGACTTGTTCTATCCCTCGATTTGCCCCATCCCACGATTTGCTCGTCCCTCGGTCGATCAGCGCCTCGAGCGGGCTCCAGTCCGATCGGTACGCCGGATCGAGCTCGCTCTGCCAGTCCGAGTAGCGCCGGGCAACCTGCTCGACCACGTTGGGGCGTGGCGTGGCGGTCAGCGGGACGGTGGCCAGCTCCATCGCCTGCTGCGCATCGCGATCCCGGTCGCTCCCACGGCGGTGGATCGTGGTGCCGAGATCCCGGTCACGTAACTGCATGGCCACCACCAGACAGGATCGGATCAACTCGAGCGTGAGATGGCCGCCGATCAGCAGGTCCCCCCGGCCGATCTTCGTCGCCGCCATCGCGGCGATGAAGCGGAAGTCGTTGTCCGGTGCGGGCTGCAGGCCGTCGATCCGTCCGGCGCCGCTGACCGTCAGATCGATGCGACGGCCGTCGCGCAGAACCATCCGGAGGGTCTCCCGCGTCGGCGTCCGGACGTCCTCGTACGCCCACAGACCGGCGCCGCCGGAGATCACGCCGGCCGGGATCGGGTCGTCAGCGGTGAGTTTGAGGTCGAGATCACTCCAGCCATCGGACGCGTCCGGAAGCACAACCGAGCCGTGCGGCCGGACAGCCACGGCCGGCAAGGCTGCGGCGATGCGCTCGTACTCAGTGCGTTGCCATCCCATAGCAGGATGATCCCAGGTCACCCGGGCTGTGTTGTGGCAGCATCAGTGGGGTGACCAGAGCATCGGAGGACCAGCGACGCCGAGACCTCGTCCGGCTGCGCCGGGTCCGGGACCGGATCGATCGGGAGTATGCCCTGCCGCTGGATGTCGAGACCCTGGCGCGGGACGTGCATCTGTCCGCCGGGCATCTGAGCCGAGGGTTCAAGCTGGCGTACGGGGAATCGCCGTACTCGTACCTGATGACGCGGCGGATCGAGCGCGCAATGGCATTGCTCCGGCGGGGCGACCTGAGCGTGACCGAGGTCTGCTTCGAGGTCGGCTGCTCGTCGCTGGGCACCTTCAGCACCCGCTTCAGCGAGCTGGTCGGGATGTCGCCCAGCGCCTATCGCGAGTTGACCGCGGGAATCTCCGACGGGCTGCCCGCCTGTGTGGCCAAACAGGTCACCAGACCGGTCAGGAATCGAGAAGCGCCGGGGGTCATCGCCCACCTAGCCTGAACGCCATGGACATCACCATCTACTCAAGCTTCCTGCCGCTCGACGATCCCGAGGAATCGCTGGCGTTCTACCGCGACGTCCTCGGCTTCGAGGTTCGCCTGGACGTCGGCGCCGGCGCCTATCGGTGGATCACGGTCGGCCCGGCCGGGCAGCCTGACACCGCCATTGTCCTGGCACCGCCGATCGCCAACCCCGGTGTCACCGATGAGGAGAAGAGGGTCATCGCCGAGATGATGGCCAAGGGGACCTACGGCGCCGTGGTGCTGGCGACCAAGGACGTCGACGCCACCTTCGCCGAGATCGCGGGCCGGGGTGCCGAGGTCGTCCAGGAGCCGACCGACCAGCCCTACGGCGTCCGGGACTGTGCGATCCGTGACCCCGCGGGCAACCTGATCCGGATCCAGCAGCGGAACTGAACCCTGCCAGGACAGCTGATGTGCTACCCAGGGATCATCGAACACTGCTACGCCGACGAACACTGCTCCACCGGCGAACACTGCTCCACCGACCTGACCGGCCGGTCGGCCGGACAGCTGTCCGAGGAGAGTCGGCCGCCCGAGGAGAGCCCTACCGTCGGAAGAGATGAGGCACCATGGCCGACACAGCGGTTGCACACCCCGCTGACAGTCACGATCAGCTCCGCGTCGTCGGAGCCCGGACGAACAACCTCAAGGACATCAGCGTTGATCTCCCGAAGCGCCGGTTGACGGCCTTCACCGGGGTGTCGGGCTCCGGTAAGAGTTCGCTGGTCTTCGGGACCATCGCGGCAGAGTCCCAGCGGATGATCAACGAGACCTATAGCGCCTTCGTCCAAGGATTCATGCCGACTCTCAACCGGCCCGACGTCGATGTCATGGAAGGGCTGACCACCGCCATCATCGTGGATCAGGAACGGATGGGTACCGACCCGCGGTCGACCCTCGGCACCGCGACCGACACCGGCGCCATGCTACGGATCCTGTTCAGCAGGCTGGGGGAACCGAACATCGGCTCGCCCCAGGCGTTCTCCTTCAACGTCGCGTCGATCAGTGGCGCGGGCGCGGTCAATGTCACCAAGGCCGGCCGCACGATCAAGGAGCGTCGGAGCTTCGCCATCCTGGGCGGCATGTGTCCGCGATGTGAGGGCAGGGGCTCGGTCACCGACTTCGACCTGACCGCGCTCTACGACGATTCGAAATCTCTCAGCGAGGGCGCGCTCACCATCCCCGGCTACAGCATGGACGGCTGGCACGGGCGGATCTTTCGCGGTTGCGGATTCTTCGACGTGGACAAGCCGATCCGCAGATTCACCAAGCGAGAGCTCAATGATCTGCTCTACAAGGAGCCGACCAGGATCAAGGTCGAAGGCATCAACCTGACCTACGAGGGACTGATCCCCAAGATCAAGAAGTCGATGCTCTCCAAGGACCGGGAGGCGATGCAGCCGCACGTGCGTGCCTTCGTGGACCGGGTGATCACGTTCTCCGTCTGTCCCGACTGCGACGGCACCCGGCTGAGCGACCAGGCGCGATCGTCCACGATCGACGGGACCAGCATCGCCGATGCGTACGCCATGCAGATCACCGATCTCGCCGCTTGGATCACCGATCTCGACGAACCCGCGGTCGCGCCGCTGCTGAATGCCTTGGCTCGCACCCTGGACGCGTTCATCGAGATCGGCCTGGGTTACCTGTCGCTGGACCGACCAACCGGCACCCTGTCCGGGGGCGAGGCCCAACGAACCAAGATGATCAAGCACCTCGGGTCGTCACTGACCGACGTCACCTACGTCTTCGACGAACCGTCGATCGGGCTGCATCCGCACGACATCCAGCGGATGAACGGGTTGCTGCGCCGGCTGCGCGACAAGGGCAACACCGTACTGGTGGTCGAGCACAAACCGGAGATGATCGCTATCGCCGACCATGTCGTCGATCTCGGGCCCGGCGCCGGCGCCGGTGGCGGCACGGTGACGTACGAGGGCAGCGTCGACGGATTGCGGAAGAGCAAGACCATCACCGGGCGGCACCTCGACGACCGCGCCCGACTCAAGTCCACCTTCCGTACGCCCGCGGGTGCGCTCGAGGTGCGGGGCGCCGACACCAACAACCTGCAGAAGATCGATGTCGACATCCCGCTCGGGTCGCTGGTGGTGATCACCGGAGTCGCGGGTTCGGGCAAGAGTTCCTTGATCAACGGATCGGTGGCCGGTCGGGACGGCGTGGTGGTCGTCGACCAGATGGCCATCCGCGGATCTCGGCGGAGCAACCCGGCGACCTACACCGGGCTGCTGGAACCGATCCGCAAGGCGTTTGCCAAGGCCAACGGCGTCAAGCCGGCACTGTTCAGCGCCAATTCCGAGGGTGCATGTCCCAACTGCAGTGGCGCCGGCGTGATCTACGCCGATCTCGGCATCATGGCCGGTGTCGCAATCATCTGCGAGGTCTGCGAGGGCAGGCGGTTCTCTGCCGACGTGCTCGAGTATCGCCTCGGGGACAGGGACATCAGCGAGGTGCTGGCGATGCCGGTGGCCGAGGCCGAGGCATTCTTCTCCTCCGAAGACACGGCGACCTCCACACCCGCGGCGCACAAAATCCTGGTCCGGCTGGCCGATGTCGGACTCGGCTATCTGACCCTCGGCCAGCCGCTGACGACGTTGTCCGGCGGTGAACGGCAACGACTCAAGCTGGCCACCCAGATGGGGGAGTCGGGTGACATCTACGTGCTCGACGAACCGACGACGGGTCTGCACCTGGCCGACGTCGAACAACTGCTGGGCCTGCTGGACCGGCTCGTGGACTCCGGCCGGTCGGTGATCGTGATCGAGCACCACCAGGCCGTGATGGCGCACGCGGACTGGATCATCGATCTTGGTCCGGGTGCGGGGCACGACGGAGGCCGGATCGTTTTCGAGGGCACGCCGGCCGATCTGGTGGCGACCCGCACCACGCTGACCGGGCAGTACCTGGCTGACTATATCGGTCCATAGCCTCCGCTAAGGTGGCGAACATGCCGACCGGGCAAACCCCGCCGCCGCGACGTCGCTGGCTGCGACGTCTGATCCTGACGGTACTGGCCGTTGCGGTCGGGGCCGTGATCATCAACCGCCTCGGTGACGTCGACTGGGGCGTCGTGTGGTCGGCGCTTCGCCACCTGAGCTGGTGGCAGCCGGTCGTGCTGCTGTTGGTGTTGGCCGTCCGCCAGGTGCTGAACGCCAGCCCGCTGCACTTCTACATCGAAGGCGTCTCGATCGGCCGGGCGACCCAGAACGATCTTGGTGCGATCCTGATGTCCACCGTCGCTCCGGCGCCGGCCAACTACGCCCTGCGGGTGGCGATGTTCACGTCCTGGGGCGTCTCCGCGGCGAAGGGCACTCCCGGGGCGACGATGAACACCATCACCTTGATGGTGACCCGGTTCTCCCTTCCGCTGCTGGGCTTCGTGATGCTCGTCTTGGTCGGCGGGGAAGTCTCCTACCGCTGGGCCGACGTGTTCAGCCTGCTGATCGCTGCCGCGTTGGTCGCTGCGGTGATCCTGATCCTGCGCAGTGACGGGCTCGCCCGGCAGGTCGGATTGCGGTCGGGGAGGATTGCGCAGCGGTTCCGCCGTAGCGTCGACCCCGAGCAGTGGGCGCAGAGCTGTGTTGACTTCCGCGGCCATATCTCCGATCGGTTCCGGTACGGCTTCCCGCGCTCCCTGGGCGGCATGATCGCGATGCTGGCCGACGATCTGGTGTTGCTGGTGCTCTGCCTGCGATTCGTCGGAGTTTCCGGGTCCGACGCCAGCATCATCGACATCGCGATCGCCTACATCTTCGCCTTCCCGCTGACGATCCTGCCGTTCGGCGGTATCGGGATCGTCGACTCGATCATCGTCGCCGCGCTGGTCCAATCGGGAGGTCCCACCGTCGAAGCTCCGGCGATCGCGGCTCTGGTCGTCTGGCGGATCTTCGACCTGGGCATCCCGGTGCTCGCCGGACTCCCGGCGATCGCGCTGTGGCGGCGTACGGCGGGCAAACAGGCCGAAGCCCGCGAGGCGTGAACCGCCCCGTCACCGCAAGGCGCTGCCGGCGGCGTACGTCTGGTAGCTGACGTTCCAGTCGGTCAGGCCGTTCTGGCCCTCCAGCGGGCGGCTGGTCCCGGTGACGGTTACCGGGCTGCCCGGCAGCGCCTCATCGAAGAGCCATCCCGAGTCGGCCACGCTCATGCCGACACATCCGTGGCTGGCGTTGGTGTTGCCGAAGTAGCCGGTGTTCCACGGAGCCGAGTGCAGGAACTGCCCGGAGGTCGTGATCCGCATCGCGTACGCGGCGACCAGGGAGTAGGACTCGGGCCCGGTCTTGGGCAGCCCGATCATCTCCGAGGTCATCGTGTAGTTGGTGAGCTTCTGGGTGATCACCGTCGTGCCGCTGCTGGTCTCGTCGCCTGGCTTGCCGCCGCTGACCAGGATCTTGCGGGCGAGCTTGCCGTCGACGTAGACCTTGGCGACGTCGGTCTTCAGGTTGACCTTGGTGATCACCGACTTGCCGACGGTGAAGCTGGTGCTGGCATTCTGCTGGCCGTACTCACCGTTGCCCGCGGGAACGCTGTTGAGGTCGGCCGTTGCGGTGACCTTCGTACCGGGCTTCCAGTACGTCTTCGGGCGCCAATGCACTTCGGTGTCGCTGTACCAGTGCCAGCTGCCGGGCTGGCTGGGCGTGCTGGTGACATGCAGGTGCTTCTCGAATTCCGCCTTGTCGGTCACCGGGCGGTCGAAGGTCAGCACCACTGGAGTGCCGACGCCGACCTTGGTGCCCAGGCTGACGAATGAGGGGTAGATCTGCTGGTCCAGTCCGAGGTCCTCGGCGGTGAACTTCCGCGAGGTCGTCGTGGTGTGGCCGTCCGCCCCGACGGCTGTGGCCTTCAGCGTGTAGCTGCCGCCCGGTTCGAGCAGGTCCGAGGCTTTCCAGTGGGTCTTGGCGTCGTTCAGACTGCCGGAAATCGTCGCCTTCTTCCGTACGCCGTGATCAAGGTAGCGGCCGCTGACCGTGATCTTGGACAGCGTGCCGTTGACAGCGGTCACCTGGATCATCTTGTCGACCTTGACGCCGTCCGCGCCCTTGGACACGTTGACCCGCAAGGTCGCAGGAGCTGCCGTCGACGGATCGGAGGCGGGCGACGAACCGGCTGTCGGGGACGGACTCGGCGATGACGAGCCGGCGGGGGAGACCGACGGGTGATCGCCTTCGACGACCGACGACGTACAGCCGGTCAGTCCGACCCCGGCGATCAACAAGGTCGCGACAGCGCCGACACCCAGAGCCTTCGTACGTCCCCCGACCGGCATACTGCCTCACTCGTCTCATCTCGGTGCCTGCGCAATTGGTACAGAGAGGAATATCGGGCTTGAAGGGATCAAATGTCGTCCCGGCGCTGCCGCCGTTGCCCAGATGTGACCTCATTGTGGCCAAACGAGTACTGCTTCGCCGAGATTCCCGGTCAGCACCTTGCGCGGGATGCCGCCGATCATCGCGATGAGCTCGCCGTGGCGATGCGGCTCCTTGCTCAGCGCCTATCGCCGGCGGGTGTGACACCAGGGCGCGGTGTTACACTTGAGATGTGCCGACTACGAAGACCCGCCACGCGGTGACCGAGACACCCGAGGTCTCCGAGGCGCTGCGCGCCGCCGCCCGGAAGTGGCCGGAGGATCATGACAAACCGGCTCGACTCCTGCGGCACCTGATCGAGGAAGGCTTCAAGAGCATCGAGCCCGAATCCGCCGATCGCCGCAACGGCCGCCTTGACGCTCTGCGTCGCATCAGCGGCTCCTACACCGGCCTTTACGAGCCCGGCTACCTCGAAGACCTGCGGGCGGAGTGGCCTGCGTGATCGCATTGGACGCGGGAGTGCTCGTGGCCCTGTTCGATGCGAACAACGCGCACCACGAGGCCGCCGAAGAGGTCTTCGCAGTCAACCCGGACGAGCCCATGACCATCGGCCCGATCAACCAAGCCGAAGTACTCGTGAGGGCGGCACGTGAGAACCGTGACCAGCAGATGCTGGCCGACATCCGTGCGCTCGGCATCACGACGACGGCACTTCCCGACGACGCTGCGACCAGGTTGGCTCGCTTGCGCGCGAACACTCGGTCGAAGATGCCCGGCTGCTGCGTCCTGCTGACTGCCGAGCAGACGTCTGCCCGAGTTGCGACCTTCGATGAGGGGCTCAAGGAATCCGCCCGCGCAATCGGCTTGGCGGTCGTCTGAGCAACCTGTTGAGCGCACTCCGCGATTGTCCGATAAGCTACATTATGTCAAGTAACACTCTGTGCATTGCAGCGGAGATTGCTCAGCGCCGACTGCGCTCGGCCAAGCGTTGACGATGCCTGACCGGCTGATGATCAATCGCGGCCGACTCCCCTGCTCGGCTTCGGGTAGTCGGAGCTGATCAGCGGTCCCTCGGCTCGGCGCGCTTCAGCACGATCACGCTGAAGGGGATGATCGGCACGAAGATCAGCAGGATCCCGGTGATGACGCCGCTCCGGCTCGCGTCGGTGGCGAGGATCACGGCGACGCCCGCCAGGCTCATCGCAAGTGCGATCGCCGTCAGCAGCCAGCCCTCGGCCGAGCAGGGATAGTAGCGTCCCCATCTCCGTCGGAACCAGTAGCTGGACATGGCCACGAGGATAGGTCGACACGGGCTCATGACGTGGTCTGCTCCAGTCTTGGATGACGTTCAGACAGCCTCGACCTAAGTATCACGAGTCGCCGTTGACAAGTCGTTGGCGGCTCGCTGCACTAGGTCCTCGTAGTTCTGGGCGAACGGCGCCGTGAGCAGCGGTTCGAGCGCGGCCGACAAGTTCCACAGCGCGATCTGTTCAGCCGCGTGGCGCGGCGGTTCGACGCCGCCGCTCCCCTCCCACGGTGCACAGCGTCGACTTGCCGGATCCGGAGAGCCCGTCGATCTGTACCACTGCCACATGAAGATCGTAGACGTGCGCCACAGACCGATGACGCCGCGCCAGGGCTAACCGAGCCCGTGCGATCACTCCTCCACGTCTCTACTGTCCACCAACGGTCGGTGCGCGGGATCATGGATCGGGGTCCTGCATATCACAACTTCGACGGCCAATGGCTCCTGACGCTTTCCTTCGCGGGTGCGCGACCAGCGCCGCAGTCGGTCAGGTCGTCGAGCCCGCTCCATCACCGATCGGCGACACACCGACAGTTGCCGCTGCGAATTCTGGCTATTCTCAACCGGATGACGGCGATCGATTGGCCAGTGCAGACGGAGCGTCTGTCCTTACGCAGCTACGAGTCCGAAGATCTGGACGCGCTGTGGGCGTACGAGCAGCTGCCCGAGGTCCAACGCTGGTTGGGCTGGGCGCCGCACACGCGGCAAGATCTCGGTACCGCGTTGGAGTCGCAATCCAGCACGACGACCCACGTCATGGTGCTGTTTGCCTCGACGATCATCGGGCACATCATGATCATGCCGCGTGACGGCTGGGCTCAGTCGGACGTCGCCGATCGCGCCAAAGGCCTCGAGATCGAGCTCGGTTGGATGTTCGATCCGGCGTACGGCGGAAAGGGCTATGCCACCGAAGCGGTCAGAGCCGTGGTCGGGCTCTGCTTCGGGCAGTTGAAGGTCCGGCGCGTCCATGCCGGATGTTTCGCCGACAACGCGCCCTCCTGGCACCTGATGGAACGGATCGGCATGCGCCGGGAGGAACACAGTCGAGCGACCGCGCTGCATCGCGACGGCACCTGGCACGACGGTCTCATGTACGCGGTGCTTCGTGACGAATGGCCCACTTCCGATTGACTCTCCCGGAATCAATGTGGTTGCCGAACAAGCGATCACCGGTGAGGATGACGCAGATGAGCATCGCTGCCGTGCTGGTCAACCACAACACCTCGGCATTCGCCGAACTGGCGGTGCGCTCGCTCTTCGTCCAGAATCCGGGGCTCGACCTGCAGCTGACCGTCTACGACAACAGCTCCACCGATGATCGTGCCGGACTGCTCGCCGCTGCGGATGATCATGGCGTACGCGTCGTTCCATCGGGCTTTTCGACGTCGACGCCGGGCAACTCTCACGGTGAGGTGCTGCGGAGTTTCGTCCTCGACCACGACAACGATCGGGCCGACCAGTTCCTCTTCCTGGATGCCGACATCTGCTTCACCCGACCCGGCACGATCTCACGGCTGCTGGCCCTGCTGTCCGAGCACTCGGAGGCCTTCGGCGCGGGGCCGCGGCTGTCCTGGGACGGCAAGACTCCGCTGCCTGCGGAGGTTGCAAACAACCCGGCGCTCTACCTCAACCGGCTGCATCCCTGTTGTGCGTTGATCAGCAACACGCAGGTCTTCCGAACCGTGGTCGAACACGTCGGGCTGTCCTCCGCCCGGATGCTGTACGCCACGCACGACGACTTCCTCGACACGTTCGAGTTGATGACCAGGGTCATGCAGACGCATGCGCTGCGGCACGTGATTGCCGACGACACGATGATCATGCACGCATTCGCGGTGTCATACCCGGATGAGTCCAGCGCACTGCTGGCGGAGAAGGAGTTCCGGCGCGATCGGTGGCTTGCTGCGATGCGCGACAGAAGATCCGCCGGGTGATCAGCCGGCGCGGAATCGGTACGGATCGAGCCCGAGACGGAATTTCGTGCCGACGGGTCAGCCCGGTAGCCTCGAGCGTCGGACGCGACTCCCTGTTACCCGACCACTGGCGGGCACAAGATCTTGGCCGGCCACTTGAGGGATGATCAACGGGCAGGATCCGGCACTGCGCCTTCGACGATCTCCGCCCACGCGGTGTCGAGGGTCTGGACGAACGCTTCGACCGGCTGGGCGCCGGAGATCGCGTACTTCCCGCCGAAGACGAAGAACGGGACACCGGTGATCCCCAGCTGACCGGCGTACTGGATGTCGGTGTCGACCTCGGCGGCATAGGCCTCGCTCGCCAAGGCGGACTGTGCGGCAGACGGGTCCAGGCCGACCTCGGCTGCGAGCCCGGCCAGGACGCCATGATCAGCCACATTGAGACCTTCGGTGAAGTACGCCCGGAAGAGCCGCCGAACCATCGCGTGCTGCTTTCCGTGCTGGGCCGCGAAGTGGCTGAGTTGGTGAGCGCTGCGGGTGCTGACGGCCTGTGCGAGGTCGAACCGGTAGTCCAGACCCAGTTCGCGGCCGCGGGCGGCGAGACTGTCGTTCATCGCAACGGCCTGGTCACGGGACATTCCATGACGGCTGGACAGCAGCTCGGCAAGATCAACTGGGGTGTCGGACAGGTCGGGCATCAGCAGGAAGCTGTGGTACGCGATGTCGATCGAGTCCGCATGCGGGAACCGCCCCAGTGCTTGATCAAGGATGGTGTCACCCAGGTAGCAGAAGGGGCACACGACGTCACTCCAGATGTCGATGCCGAGACGCCCGGGCACCTGGGCGAAGAGCTCGCGCTCACTCATCAGCGGCACTCCCCTTCGATCTCGCAGACGCCTGACGTGTCCGTACCGGCCACGAAGCTGAACCGGCCGACGGCCGGCCCAGCTCCAGCCGAGGCATTCGGTCCTCGCTCGGCAGGCTCCAGGGTCAGCGCCCTGGATGGGATCTCGGAGGATGGCGTCTGGATGGTCGGAGCCGACGTGTCAGGCATGCCGCAACGATACCCGCGCGGTGATACCCGGCCGGAGACTAGCCTGCCCACAGGTGTCGGATCCGGGAGCCCGAATTCGTAGCCGGGGTGAACGCGGCGCAACTTCGTGCCGCCGAGCTACAGGAGATGATCTTGTGCAGTACCTGGTTTCGGTGATCGACGATAACAACACTCGAGCCAACGATGACGAGATGGCCGCCGTGGCGGCCTTCAACCAGCGGCTCCGCGCCGACGGACACTGGGTCTTCGCCGGTGGACTCGCCGCGCCCGAATCTGCGACCGTGATCGACAACCGGGCGGACGCGGCAGTGTTCTCCGACGGCCCGTTCATCGAGACGAAGGAGTACTTGGCCGGCCTGTGGATCATCGAGGCAGCCGATCTCGACGAGGCGCTGAAGCTCGGGGCCGAGGCGTCCAAACACTGCAACCGCAAGCTCGAAGTCCGGCCGTTCGTTGAGCTCTGACGACCTCGACGAGACGATCACCCGGACCTACCACGAGCAGTGGGCCCGGGTGGTCGCCGGCCTCGCGCGCCGGTTCGGTGATCTCGACCTGGCCGAGGAGTCCACGGCCGAGGCATTCGCGACCGCTGTCGCCCGCTGGCCGGACGAAGGCGTACCGCCCAATCCCGGCGCCTGGTTGACGGTGACGGCGAACCGCCGGGCGATCGACCGGATCCGCCGTGAGACCAAGCGCGACGACAAGCAGAAGCAGGCGCAACAGATGTACGACGTACCGCCCGAACCGACCGGGCCGATCGAGGACGATCAGCTGCGGTTGATCTTCACCTGCTGCCACCCTGCCCTGTCGGTCGAAGCGCGGGTGGCGCTGACCCTGCGACTGGTCGGCGGGCTGACGGTCCCCGAGATCGCCCGTGCATTCCTGATCCAGGAGCCGGCTCTTGGCCAACGGATCACGCGTGCGAAGTCCAAGATCAGAGCGGCCCGAGTCCCCTACCGGGTGCCGTCCGCCGATGATCTTCCGGGCCGTCTCGCCAGCGTCCGGACGGTCCTGTATCTGATCTTCAACGAGGGCTATCTGGCAACCGGGCCCGACACCGATCCGGTACGGCGCGAACTCACCACCGAGGCGATCCGGCTCACCCGGCTGGTCCGTGAACTGATGCCCGACGACGGCGAGGTGGCCGGCCTCCTGGCGCTGATGCTGCTCTCCGGGGCTCGGCACGCCGCGCGCGTTTCAGCCACCGGAGAACTCGTCCCGCTGCACGAGCAGGACCGGGGCTCCTGGGACGCCGCGGTGATCGGCGAAGGGCGGTCGATCGTACGAGCGCGGCTGGCGACCGGGATCCCGCCCGGCCGCTATCAGATCCTCGCCGCGATCAACGCGGTGCACACTGACGCCGCGGACGCCCGTGACACCGACTGGTCTCAGATCGTCGCCCTCTACGACCAACTCCTGCGCATCGACCCGTCGCCGATCGTGGCACTGAACCGGGCCGTGGCCGTGGCCGAGCTCGACGGGCCGGAGGTCGCTCTGTCACTCGTCGATCGCCTGGATCCGTCGCTGGGCCGGTACCACGCCTATCACGTGACCCGTGCCGAACTCCTGCGACGGCTGGGTCACAGTCAGGAGTCCCGGGCCGCGTACGACACCGCGATCGGGCTCGTCGGCAACAGCGCGGAAACCGCCTACCTCAGCCGCCGTCGCGCTCAGTTGGGTGTTCGTCCGCCTACTGACTGACCGGCGTCAGCCGGAAGACCGGGATCGTACGCCGGGTGCGGATCTCGTACAGCGAGTAGTTGGGCCAGGTGCGCACCATCACGGCCCAGGCGTGGGCCCGATCATCGCCGGAGAGCTCGGTCGCGACGACCGGGATCTCGCGCCCGGCAAGTCGGATTCGCGGCGCGGACGCCGCTCGGAGGTTGTGCACCCAGGCAGGCATCACCGGACCGCCGAAATTCGAGCCGGCGATCAGCCAGGTGTCCTGGTCGGGCACGCAGAGCAACGGCGTGGTGCGCTCGATCCCACTGGTACGCCCCGGGACGCTCAGCATCAGATTCGGAAGGCCGGCCACCCTCAGCAGGCTGAGCCGGCCACGGCTCGCCAACTGCAGCCGCTTGTCAACCCACGTGATCTGCGGCAACAACCGCGGCAGCCAGGAGATCGCACCGATCCGGACGGCCAGCGGCGTCAACACACCCATGGCCGCCGATGCTAATGGAGCCCGGACGCCTCAGCATCGGTCGCCCGCCTGATCAGATCGGTCAGCCGTCGATGCAGGTCCTGCAACTCGTCCGCATTCATCTCCAGCTTGGCCATCATCGCCGGCGGGATGTCCAGGGCACGCTCCCGCAGCTTGCGTCCTGCGGGGGTCAGGCCGACCTGGAGCGCCCGCTCGTCGTCGGGATGCCGCGGCCGGGTCAGGTAGCCGATCGCCTCCAGCCGCTTCAACAGCGGCGACAGCGTCGCCGACTCCAACGACAGCTTGCCTGCAAGCTCCCGCACGGTCAGCGGCTCGTGCTGCCACAGCGCGAGCATCACGAGGTACTGCGGGTGGGTCAGTCCCATCGGTTCCAGGAGCGGGCGGTAGAGCCCGATAACCCGTCGCGACGCCACCGCCAGGGCGAAACACACCTGACTTTCCAGCGCCAACAGGTCCGGCGGCTCGGTGGTCTGTTGATCGGTCACGCCGCCAGTGTAATATGTGCACTAACTATTAGTCTACTAACGGGATGGTGGGCGTGGAGGACCGCAATCGCTCGGCGCGCTACGGGTCGACGAGCGGGATGAGCGACGAGATGACACCGCGCAGCGAAGCTGAGGCCATCAGCCTCGATCGCGTCCAACGAGTGCTCGCGTCGGTGCTGGTCGTGTTCGTGATGGGCCTGATCTCGGCCGTTCTGGACTCCTATTTGATCTTCAGTGGAAAGTCCCGGATGGAGCATTCCGATGTGATCGGGCTGTGGGGGCTCAGCGGCCTGATTGGACTGCTGAGTGCTGGAATGATCTTGATGCTCAACCGGCACAAGCCGTACCACCCGCTGGTGCTGATCGGGCTGATCCCGATGGCTGTGTCCTGGTACTGGATCTTCCACTAGCTGGCGAGCGGTGGACAGTCAGTAGATCTGCGCTGATCAGACGAGCCGACGGGCCCGGCTCGCCGCAGCAAGGTCGCCGAGCAGCTGGGCCGTCGCTTCCCAGGACAGGCAGGCATCGGTAACGCTCTGCCCGTAGACCAGCGGATGGCGTACGGGAACCTCGAGAGGCTGTGCCCCGCCGACCAGGAAACTCTCCATCATCACGCCACCGATACCCCGCTCCCCCGCCGCGATCTGGCCGGCAATCTGGGCAACGACTTCGGCCTGCCGCCGGTGATCCTTGCCGGAGTTGGCATGGCTCGCGTCGATGATCACGTACGGCTCCAGACCGGATCTGCTGACCTGCTGGATCGCAGCCGCGACATGATCGGTGGAGTAGTTGGGTCCGCTCCGGCCACCCCGCAGCACGATGTGGCTGTCGGGATTGCCGGTCGTGGTGGCCAGCGCCGCCCGTCCGTCGCCGTCGATACCGAGGAAGCTCTGCGGATTCCTGGCTGCAACGGCTCCGTCGACAGCGACCTGGACGTCGCCGTCAGTGCCGTTCTTGAAGCCCACCGGCATCGAGAGGCCCGATGCGAGCTGTCGATGGATCTGGCTCTCCGTCGTCCGTGCGCCGATGGCCGCCCAGCTGATCAACTCCGCGATGTATTGCGGGGTGATCGGCTCCAGCAGCTCGGTCGCCGTCGGCAGGCCGATCGTCGCGATCTCGATCAAGAACCTGCGGGCGATCTCGAGCCCGGCCTCGATGTCGTGGCTTCCGTCCAGATGCGGGTCGTTGATCAATCCCTTCCATCCCACGGTCGTCCGCGGCTTCTCGAAGTAGCTGCGCATCACCACGACAAGATCATCCGCGTACGCCTCTGCCAGCGGTCGGAGCCGCTGGGCGTAGTCCAGCGCGGCGGAGGTGTCGTGGACCGAGCACGGTCCGGTGATCACCAGCAATCGATCGTCGGCACCGGAGAGCACCGCGGCGATCTCCTCGCGGCCGCGGCGAACGACCGCCTCGACCCGCGGCGGAACGGGCAGCCGTCGTCGGACGTCGTCGGGTGTGGCCAGGCTCTGGAAGCCGGCGACGTGGGTGTCGCTGATCCGACTCTGGTCCTGCAGGGTGGTTGACATCGGGGTCCTTTTCCGGCGGACCGATCTTCAGAGCCCGCCTGATATGACGAAGGACCAGGATTTCTCCTGGTCCCGTTGGCTCTGGAAGATCTGTGGTCGCGGACTACTCCGACGTGGGCTCCTCCAGAGCCGACGCGAAATAGCGATACCAACGACCGAACACGGCAGGAACTCTACACCCCCGCGGTCAGTCCTGGTCCTGACCGGCGGAATCCTCCTGGATGTAGACCAGTCCGTTGCCGTCCGGGTCGGCGAAATAGAACATCGGTGCCACTCCCGGCAGCTCGATCACCTCGTCGTTGTGCAGCGTCACTCCCGACGTCTGCAGCTCGGCGTGCGCCGCGGCCGCGTCCGGGGTGCCCATCCGAACGGCCATCGGCAGTTCGGTATCGAGCGGCAGCAGGACGATCCCGACCGTCGATCCCGGCGGCACGACCTCGACCAGCCGCGCTCCGGGCCATGGCTCCATGTCCATCCGGACCTCGAATCCCAGGACGTCGCGATAGAACGCCAGCGCTCGGTCCTGATCGGCGACCGGCAACGAGACACTCAACACCCGTGTAGTGACAGCCATACCGCCATCCTGGCAGTGCCAGCAGTTCAGAACAGCGTGAAGCCGCCGTCGATCTTGACGATCGAACCGGTCATGAAGCTCGACGCCTCGCTGGCCAGGAACACCACGGCGCCGCCGAGCTCCCGCGGCTCACCACCGCGCTTCATCGGTGCCGGGTCGACGCAGTACGGCTTGTACTCGGGCTCGTAGATCGGCGAGTTGTCGGTGTGGAAGTAGCCCGGGGCGATCGCGTTCACCCGGATCCCGTACGGCGCCCATTCGGCAGCCAGCCCTTCGGTCATGTGATGCACCGCGGCTTTCGAGGTCAGATAGGAGATCTGCCAGCGCGGCTGGTTGACGATCCAGGCCGACATCGAGCCGATGTTGATGATCACTCCGCCACCACGTCCGGCCATCTGTTGGGCGACCGCACGGGAGCAGTACCAGACGCCGTCGACGTTGACACTCATCACCTGCCGCCAGGTGTCCTCCGCGGCGTCGAAGGCGGCGCCCCCGACACCACCGCCGGCGTTGTTGACCAGGATGTCGATCTCGCCGAAGTTCTCGGTGATGTCGGCGACCGCACGATCGACGTCCTCGCGGTCGGAGACCTCGAGCTGAACGCCGTAGGCGTTGATGCCGAGATCCTGCAGCTCACCCGCCGCACGACGGGCACCGTCGAGTGTGGTGGCCGACAACGCGACCGCCGCTCCGGCCTCACCGAGTGCCTGGGACATGGCGCGGCCGAGCCCCCGGCTGCCGCCGGTGAGGAATGCCGTCTTGCCGGCAAGGGAGAACGAATCCAGTACGGGCATCGGCGGTCCTTGGCTCAGGTGGTTCACCACGGTGATCGAGTCCGTGATCAATGCAGTGATCACGATGATCGAATGCTATCGGGGGCCACCCGCGACCTGTCGCCCGGAGCTCCGCCTCAGCCGGCGTGCTTCTGCAGCACCGCACCCAACCGTGGCAGTGCGGCGTGGACATTCTCGACCGCCTTGCCCCGCAAGGGTTTGTACGCCCGCTTCAGCCCTTCCCGAGAGGTTGCTGCGACCCGGTCGTCGGTGACCGCGACGAGAGCCTGTGCCACCTCCGGACCCCGACCGCTCAGATACTGGCCGAAGTCGCCGCCACCGGCTGCCTGGAAGTCGTCCCAGAACGGGTCGGCTGCCGTCGCGAAGTCCGGCAGCATCCGGGTCAGGGCGCGCTCGGCCAGGTTGGGCATGACCTTCTTGCCGGCTGCATAACCGGCCTTCACAGCAGCACCGGAGAAGCCCTTCTTGTCGTTCACCTCCTGATCGACCACATGGACCAGATCGGCGATCACAGCAGGCCGAACCTGCGGGGCGAGCAACTTCTCTGACAGCGACATGGGACTCCTCGTCGACGGGTCGGACGAACAGACTCTAGCGTCAGCCTGTCGTGATCAAACCGGATTCCCGGCGTCCGCCGGCAGGTCCGCGAGCAGCCGGGTGATGGCCTCGATCGTCGTCCGGTTGTCGACGTGCAGCAGCGGCACCAACCCGAGGTCCCGGGCGGCCTCGACGTTCTCCGCGCGGTTGTCGACGAAGATCACCGAACCCGGCCTGGCGTCCATCCGATCCAGCGTGGCCCGGAAGGCTCGCTCGTCCGGCTTGTTGACGCCGATCTCGTGGCTGTAGCAGATCGGGTCGAAGACGGCCGAGAATCCGAACCGGCGCTCTTCCTGTTCGCGGGCACCGTCGGCGGAGTTGGACAGGATGGCCAGGCCGACGCGCCCGAGCAGCGACCGGGCGAATTCGATCAATTCAGCATTCGCCCGTCCGCAGTAGGCGTCCCAGAAATCGTCGCGGATGGCCCGCAGCTGTCCGTGATCTGCGCCGACCGCCACCCCGTAGACCCGCCAGAACTCTTCCTCGACACCGCTTCGGGTCCCAGCGTCAGGCAGGCGCACCGTCGCGAGCCGGGCTTCGAACTCCTCGGCGCTGATCCCGAGCCGCTCCGCGCACCGGGCCACGAAGGCGATGGGCCAGGTCGCGTCGTCGACCAGTTCGAGGACGCCACCGACGTCGAAGAGGATCCACTGGCCGGGCACCCGGCGAGCGTAGCCGACGCCTGTACGGCACCGAGCCGGGTGCCGGACAACCCCAGGATCGATCAGGCCGGGCCGGGTGCCGAGCCGTTGCTGCCGGCGCGGCTGGTCGCCTGCTGTGCCTTGTCGATCGTTTGGTTGGCGATGTTCTGTACCGGCTGCGGGAGGCTTCCGGTGCGTTGTTTGGCCTTGTCGGCAAGGTCGGCTGTCCGAGCCTGGACGTCCGGGCGTCCGAGGAACCGGCCGCCGGCATCCTTGAGCTGGGCGAGCTTCTGCCGTCCGGACTCCGTGTTGAGGGCGTAGCCGATCGCCGCCCCCGCGGCGATCACGCCGAGTGTCCTGATCTTCATGGCTGCCTCCTGTCCGTCGGCGACGACTGCGCCGGGCTCAGCATGCTGGCGTACGCGTCGTGCGTACACAGGATCGAGAGTACCCACGACAGTGCCGCTGCGACATGGGTGAAATCCCGGGTGACGGTGCGGGGTCGCAGGGCGGCAGATCAGCCAGACTTGGCCCATGACCGACCCGGAACCGACCGGCAGCGGACGGCACGAGACCGAGCAGGAGCGTTACGACCGCAACTGGCACGACCTGCAGCAGGAGCTGCGGATCACCCAGACCGGCACCCAGCTGCTGGCGGGTTTCCTGCTGACGCTTCCCTTCCAGAATCGGTTCGGCACGCTCTCCCCGGCTCAGACGACGATCTATCTGGGACTGGTGGTGCTCGCGGCCGCGGTGTCGATCCTGGCCCTGGCACCCGTTGCCGCCCATCGGATGCTCTTTCGGCGGCATCGGATCGGCGATCTGGTCTCGATGTCCAACCGGGTCCTGATCATCTGCCTGGTGGCGTCCTCGATCCTCTTCTCCGGAACGGTGTTGTTGATCTTCGACGTGGTGCTCGGACTCCCGCTCGGCTGGGTCGTGGGTGTCGTCATCTTCCTCGCCACTGCAGCACTGTGGATCGGCGTCCCGCTGCGGCTGCGGCTGACCTCCCGGGGTGGCCCGGCAGGTGGCACGCTCGACTGAGTGCCCGACTGGCAGAATGCCGATGGTGAACCAGATGCCGACGACGCTGGGACCCCTGCGGGTGGTCGTGATGGACGACTATCAGCAGGTGATCGCCGGGTATGCCGATTGGGCCGCGCTCGGGCCGGATACCGAGGTGATCTTCCTCCAAGATCACCTCGAAGGTCCCAGGCTGATCGCGGCCTTGGCGGGTGCGGACGTGGTGGTGGCGGTCCGGGAGCGTACGGCGCTGCCCGTCCAGGTTCTTGATCAACTCCCCGACCTGAAGCTGATCGTCACCGCCGGGATGTGGAACGCGGCAATCGATGTCGACGCGGCACGGGACCGCGGTATCGAGCTCTGTGGGACCGGTGGCGTACCCCATTCGGCGGCCGAGTTGACCTGGGCGCTCATCCTTGCCTGTGCCCGGCACATCCCCGCCGAGGATGCGTTGATCCGCTCCGGCGGTTGGCAGTCGACAGTGGGCATCGACCTGGAAGGCCACACCCTCGGCGTGATCGGCCTCGGTCGGTTGGGGACGCGGGTCGCCACCATTGGCCTGGCCTTCGGCATGCGGGTCGTCGCCTGGTCCCCCAACCTTGATCATGATCACGCCCGGTCGCTCGGTATCACACCGGTCACCAAACAGCAGCTGCTGGTCGGTTCCGACATCGTGACGCTGCATCTGAAACTGTCCGACCGGTCCCGGAACACCCTGACCGCCGACGATCTCCGGTCGATGAAACGGACGGCCTATCTGATCAACAGCTCGCGCGGGCCGCTGATCGAGGAAGCTGCACTGGTGCAGGCATTGAGCCAGGGCAGGATCGCCGGCGCCGGCCTGGACGTCTACGACGTCGAGCCGCTGCCGACGGACCATCCGCTGCGAACCGTGCGCAACACCGTGCTGGCACCGCATCTGGGCTATGTCACCGCCGACACCTACCGGCGGTTCTTCGCCGACGCCGTCGACGACATCCTGGCGTGGCGCTCAGGGTCTCCCGTGCGGCGGCTCTGAGGGCGCCTGGTACGGGTAGGGGCCGCGCGGCAGCGGTGCCGGCGGGGTGAACGCCTGGCGTGCCTGGCCCATCAGATACGTCAGACCCTGCTGGCGGAAATTGAACCGCTGCGGCGTCACAGTCCGGGTCGTGGCGCTGGCATGCAACAACGCCAGCTCGGTCGCTGCCAGTTGGTAGTCGGCCATGGCCCGTGCGGCCGGGACACCCAGCCGGGCTCGGACCTGCTGTCGGGCCAGTCGACGGGATCGCAGATTGCTGAGCATCGCGATGTCGGGAGCCGACACGATCCCCGAGGGGATGTAGAGCGGAAGGTACTGCTGGATGGTGCCGATCAGCCGGCGGCGGTCGCGGACCAGCAGGACGACCAGGACCGCGATCCAGCCGAGGATGAAGACCAGGCTGACGGCGATCCCCGGCAGGCCGAAGCTGCTGCCGATATTCCAGGACATGTGCAGGAAGACGGCGATGCACCATCCGCCGATCACCGCCAGCACTCCCTTGGCGCCCCGTCGGCCGGTGGCCGCGTAGGCCACACCGACAGCGGTCGCGCTGGTGAAGGCCGGGTGTCCGACCGGCCCGAAGAGCGTGCGGACGATCCAGGTGAGCAGTGCCGCCTCTCCCGAGCGCCCCATCGCCTCGGCGAAGTAGTTGACGTCCTCGATCACGGCGAAGCCCATCGCGACCATGCCGGCGTACAGCACGCAGTCGGTGACGCCGTTGATCTCGTCCCGCCGCCGCCACAGCAGCACCAGCAGGACCGACCCCTTGAGGGTCTCCTCCACCATGGGCCCCAAGAACGAGGCCACCAGCAGATTTCCGCCGGCGGCCCCGATGGCCGAGCTCAGCACCACGATGCCCAGGCTGTTGACGACCAAGGCGATCAGCGCGGCCACCCCGCAGCCCCACAGGAAGGCGAAGAGCAGTTTGAGCGGTGGCTCGGGTTCGAACCGGTCCAGGTACAGCAACCCCGCCACGACGATCGCCCCGACCGGGAGCGCCATGATCGTCGCGACGACCGTGTGAACGGCCCCGTCGAAGTAGAAGTACGCCCCCATCACCGCCAGCGCACCGACGCCGGCGAGCACCAGCCCGATGATCAGGACGGTCGCAGGCCGATTGCCCGTACGGCCCTCGATGATGGCCTTCGGGGTGAGTGGTGCCATTGCCCGGCTCCCGTCCACTTGCCTGCTCCCGTCCACCGGTTCGCCGACCGACCCGGCGCGGTTGCGATGATCCTAGCCAGCGGTGAAGACCACCTCCGCCTCGTCGCGCGTGGTTGCACTGCACCGCCTCGGGCGTGGTCTGCGACGGCAACGTCGGGTGGTAGTTCGTGATCACCGGCGCCGGCGAATGCTCCAGCACGTCGATGCCGCCGAACGTACGGCGATCGCGGCGCCCATCCCGGTTCCGGCGCCGACGGCGGCCGGGCCGCCCGCCAGGCGTTCGACGCCAAGGTCGGCTAGACTCGCTGCTCGATTGAAACCATTCAACGGCACTGTGCGGCGCTTGCCGCCTGCCGGCCCGCACGACAGCAGTCAGCGACACGGGAGTCCTGCATGCCTATAGGTCAGAGCCTCGACGATCTGCGCGCCGGCTGGCTGAATCCGCCGCCGGACAGCCGTCCCATGATGCGCTGGTGGTGGTTCGGGCCGGATGTCGAGCGCGGCGAGTTGGACCGCGAACTGACGGCGATGGCGGCAGCCGGGATCGGCGGCGTCGAGGTGTCCTACGTCTATCCGCTCAGCCCGGACAGTCCCGAACTGCTGTCGGACACCTTCTTGGGGCAGTTGCGGTACGCGGCCGAACGGGCCAACGAGCTCGGCCTGCGCTTCGACCTGACCCTGGGCAGCGGCTGGTCCTTCGGCGGGCCGCACATCGGCACCGAACTGGCCGCCAGCATGCTGCACTGGGACCGGCGCGAGATCCCGCCGGCCGCAGCAACGATCCCAGCCGCGAGCACGGTCGGGTCGCCGTCCGGTGCTGGTGGGCCGAGTGAACGGGTGCTGGCGTGCTACCTCGGTCCGGGCAGCGTCGGCGAACCGGCAGACTTCACGATACTGGAGGCCGTCGACGGGACCCTGCGGATCCCTGCCGGCAGCGGTCCGCGTCAGTTGATCATCGTCTCGGCACGTCCCACCGGCCAGGTCGTCAAGCGGGCTGCCGCCGGCGCTGACGGACCGGTTCTTGATCACTACTCGGCCACGGCGGCGCGGGCCCATCTGGACCACGTCGCCGAGCCGTTGCTCGCGGCGGTGCCGGCGGACCTGATCGGTTCGGTCTTCTGCGACAGTCTCGAGGTCTACGGGGCCAACTGGACACCGGCGATGACCGAGGAGTTCGAGCGCCGGCGCGGGTATCCGTTGCTGCCCAGGCTGCACCAGTTGATCATCGCCGGCGAGGATTCCGACCACCTGCGGATCGACTACTACCGGACCTTGACCGAGCTGTACGAAGAGAACTTCGTTGCCGTCTTCCGGGATTGGGCAGCCGGTCACGGCGTCCCGTTCCGGATCCAGGGTTACGGCACTCCGCCGGCCTCGGTGAGCAGCTACCGGTTCGCCGATCTCTACGAGGGAGAAGGATTCGGCTGGAAGGAGATCACCCAGACCCGGTGGGCGTCCTCGGCCGCCCACTGCTACGGGCTGCCCGTCGTCTCGTCCGAGACCTGGACCTGGGTGCATTCACCGTCGTTCAGGGCAACGCTGCTCGACCTGAAGGGTGAGGCGCACGAGCACCTGCTCGCCGGGATCAACCAGTTCATCGGACACGGCTGGCCGTATTCACCGCAAGTCGATCGAGGGCTGGGCTGGTATTTCTACGCGGCCGGAGCACTGGACGATCGCAACCCATGGTGGCCGGCGATGGGTGAGCTGACTCGCTACCTGCAACGGCTCTGCTGGCTGATGCGCCAGGGACGGCCGGTGACCGACGTGCTGATCTACATCCCCACCGACGACATATTCCCCAAGCTCGGCCACGAGGTCTCCGGATCGCTCGATCTGTGGCGGGAGACGCGCGGCCACATCGACCCGGCGATCCCTGCCGCGATCCGGGAGAACGGCTGGGACTTCGATCTCGTCGACGACCACGCGCTGACGGTGCTCGACCCGGCTGCGGTGCCGGTGATCATCCTGCCGGCGACCAGCACGGTCCCGGAAGGAACCCAAGCCTGGTTGGAAAACCACCGACGAGCAGGCGGGTCGCTGATCCGGACGCGATCGGCCGACGGACTGGTGGAACGGATCGCCGACACGATCGGGCCGGATCTGCAGGTCTTCCCCGCGACCGGTGACATCGGGTCGGTGCATCGCCGGCTCGACGACGCCGACATCCATCTGGTGATCAACACCGGACCCCTGCGGCGCACGGTGCACACCGCGCCGCGCGATCGTCGGACGTCGTACGAAGTGTGGTCAACCGAGACGGGTGCCGTCATCGCGTCCGGATCCGGCGGTTCGATCACTCTTGATCTCCATCCCTACCAGTCGGTGGTGATCGTCCTGCATGACCAGCCGGTCCCCGCGCTTGTCGGAGGACACGGGAACGACCTTTCGACAAACTCAGGGATCGTCGGGGGCTCAGGGATCGTCGGGGGCTCAGGGATCGTCGGGGGCTCAGGGATCGTCGGGGGCTCAGGGATCGTCGGGAGCTCAGGGATCGTCGGGAGCTCAGGGATCGTGGAGCTGAGATCGTGGTCGGTGCAGTTCCCTGGCGACCAGCCGGCCGACGTCACGCTGCCGCACCGATGGGAGACCGATCCTGCTCGGCAAAGCTTCTCCGGGACCGTCCGCTACCGGACGACGTTCGAGCTCGACCCAAGCTTCGCGTCTGGACCGGTCGTGATCGACTTCGGCGCGGGTATCCCGATCGATGCGGGATCGCTCGAGCGCGACGGTGTCCGCGGAAACTCCTACCGCGTGCAGCTGACCACGCCGATCCGCGAGGTGGCCCAGGTGATCGTCAACGGCCAGCCCTGCGGCATGCTGTGGGCGCCGCCCTACGTGCTCGATGTCGGCGGACAACTGCACGCCGGCGCCAACACGATCGAGCTGCTGGTCAGCAACACCGCAGCCAACGCGTTGTCGGCGGACACCGCGATCCATGAACTGGTCGAGCAGAGCCAGGAACACTACGGGCGGCGGTTCGCAATGCAGGATCTCGACCGCGCGCTGGATGGAGTCAGCTCGGGTCTGCCCGGGATACCGGTGCTCCGCGCCCGGGTCTGATGATCACGACGGTGCGACCGGCGTCCACGTGATCATCAGGGCGTGACGAGGGTGCCGACGTCCTCACCGCGACAGATCGCAGTCATCGCACCGGCGGCGTCGACGTCGAAGACATGCATCGTCAGCCGATGATCATCAGCGAGCACGAATGCCGCGGTGTCCATGATCTTGACGCCCAGGTCCAACGCTCTGGCGTAGGTGAGAGTGCGGAAGCGGCGGGCATCGCCGTACCGGTTGGGATCCTTGTCGTAGACGCCGTCGACACCGCGCTTGGCGACCAGCAATGCGTCGGCCTCCAGCTCCAGGGCCCGCTGCACCGCCGGGTAGTCGGTCGTCACGTAGGGCTGGCCGATGCCGCCGGCCAGGATCACTATCCGGCCGACCTTCAGGTGCGCATCGGCCCGCAGCCGGATGAATGGTTCGGCAACGCTCTGCACCGGGATCGCGGTCATCACCCGCACGTCGGCGTCGGTCAGCGCGGTCAGTGCGCCGCGCAACATCAGCCCGTTCATGATCGTCCCGAGGATCCCGATGTTGTCCGCCTCGGCCCGGCCGATCCCCCACTCCTCCGCCTCACGACCACGGAAGTAGTTGCCGCCGCCGACCACGACGGCAACCTCGATGCCGAGCCGGTGCACGGCGAGCACCTCGGCGGCCAGGTGTTGCAGTGCTGCCGGGTCGACACCCCAGCCGGAGGGGCCGGAGATCGCCTCGCCGCTGAGTTTCAGGACCAGCCGCCGGTACCGATGGCCCACGCCGTACCTCCTGGTGTCTCTTACCGGGTTGTCTGTCTCCGGTGCAGGCCCTACCGTAGTGGTCATGGCATTCCAGCACAGCACGACGACGCCGGTGACCTCCGGCGCCCCATCGTGCTGAGCTGATCAAGCCAACCCAGCCTGCGAGCCCCGGAGTCATGACTCCGGGGCTTTGTCGTACCTGCCCTGGATCGGGCTCCGCGGACTCCCGAACCGACAGGAGACATTCCATGAATCACGATCACCGGGAACTCGCCCGGAACATGCGGCTGATCGCCGGCAGCACCGTCATCGGCTCGGGCCTGCCCTTGTGGCTGCCGGCCGGCGCGATCATCCGCCGGGAGTTGGAGCAGTACGCCCACGAGGTCGCCGTCCGCACCGGGTGTCAGGGAGTTTACTCACCGGTGCTGGCCAAGCGGGAGCTCTACGAGCGATCGGGGCACTGGGGCCAAGTTCAGCGACGACATGTTTCCGCCGATGGAGGTCGGCGGCAACACCGGTGATGATCAACTTGTGTTGCGGCCCGCCAACTGCCCGCATCACGCGATGATCTACGCAGCCGAGTAGCACGGCTACCGCGAGCTGCCCCTGCGCTACAACGAGCTGGCGCCGATGTTCCGGTCGGAGCGATCGGGAGTGTTGTCCGGGCTCAGCCGGGTGCGGCAGATCAACCTGGACGACCCCCACGTCTTCTGCCGCGCCGACCAGCTCGCCGACGAGGTCGCGCTGGCGATGCAGGCGGTGCTGGAGGCGTACGAGCTGCTCGGGATCCGGATCGATCACCTCCGACTGTCCCGGCGCGGCCCGGGCGACGGCTACCTCGGGGAGGCCGAGCGCTGGGTCACTGCCGAAGATCAACTGCGCAATGTGCTGTCGTCGATCCAGCATGATCATCCCGCGCTGCGCGTCGAGGAGGCCGAGGGCGAGGCCGCCTTCTACGGTCCCAAGATCGACGTCCAGGTGCTCGATGCCCGGCAACACCAGGAGACTCTGTCGACCGTCCAGCTGGACTTCAACCAGCCCGTCCGTTTCGGGCTCGAATATATCGCCGCGGACGGGTCCCGGCAGCCGGTGACCATGATCCACCGCGGCTTGCTCGGCGCGATGGAACGGATGGTCGCGTTCCTGCTCGAGATCACCGACGGCTGGCTGCCGCTGTGGCTGGCCCCGGTCCAGTTGGTGCTGCTGCCGGTGACCGCGGGCCACGAAGATCACGCACGGCGGCTGGCCGACCGCCTCCGGCGATCCGGGCTGCGGGTCCGGGTCGCACCGGACGGCACCCTCGGCAACCGGATCCGGGGTGCCCGGCTGGAGCGCAACACCCTGATCGGTGTGATCGGTGACGAGGAGACCCGCTCCGGCTCGGTCGCACTCCAGGAGCCGGCCACCGGGCGCCGGGAACAGGTCAGCGCCGATGATCTGCTGGCTCGATTGGACGCCGCTGTCACCGGACGGGTCCAGGCCCCATACCTCCTGTGACGCGCCCTGTCGCGACTTGCCCTACGACTTGCTGCCGACCGGGTAGACCGTCAGCTGCGCGACCTTGCCCTGACAGGCAGACGCCTTGAAGGGCACGTACGCCGCCGTGTAGGAGCCGGGCGGATACACCCGGAAGCCGTCGGAGGTCGTCGGCTGGCACTTCTGGGGGTCGAAGTTGGCCGCCTGGGCGATCTGCAGCAGCCCGGACTCGGTCGCCCCCGGTGCCAGGCGCACGGTGTGCGGCGACTGGGACCGGTCGCGTACCGCCGGCTTACCCAGCTGGGTGCCGTTGTGGTGGCCAACGAAGGAGACGCCGGGATAGCCGTAGATCGCGCAGGGGTCGGGGGACGTGTTGGTGAATCCAAGCAGTACGTACTGGCTGCCGGCACCGCCGGCCCCGGCCGGAGTGTCGACAGTGACGTCCAGATCACCCAAAGTGCAGGTCGCGATCCCCCCGGAGTCCGTCCCGCTGTTCGACGGAGCCGAACTCGTCTCGTCGCCGGGCTTGTCCGGCTTCTGCGAGGTGCGGTGCTTGCCGGGCTTCTCGGACTTGCCCGAGCCGGCGTCCGATGACGGCGACTTGGACGGGGTGGCAGAGCGGGTCGTCGCCGGCGCTGTCGGGCTCGCGCTCTCGGAGTCGGCCGAGCGGCTGGCTGCACTGGTCGGTGAGCCCTGTGGGCTGGTACCGGCGGCCGGACCGCCGACCTCGACACCGTTCCCGCAAGCGGCCAGGAACGCGGCGGCGGCCACACCCACGGCGAGTGCGGCGAATCGATGTCGCGTCGTCCTGCTCATGGACTGAACAGTACGACGTACGCCGAGCGATGACGTCTCACCCGTGTCACAGCCGGCTCTCGATCCCAGGAATCCCATCAGCATCAGCTTCAGGAAGCTTCAGTCTCCGATCATCGGCCCGGTTTGTCACTCCAGCGCGTCCGTGTGCGCCTCAGTGCGCCCCGGTGGTGCGCCGGGGAGCTCGATCCAGACCCGGGCGCCGCCCTCGGGGGCGTTGTCGAATTGCAGCGTGCCGCCGAGCACGGCGATCTGGCCCTGGGCGATGATCAGTCCGAGCCCGTGGCCGCCGCCCCGGCTCGGGGACGACCGCCGGAACCGCTGCGGCCCGCTCGCCAGGAATTCCGGGCTGAACCCGTCGCCGGAGTCGGTGACCACAACCTGGCTCCCGCTGGCGTCCAGGATCACCGGCGGCCGGCCGTGCTGGAGTGCGTTGCGGATCAGGTTGGACAGCACCCGTTCCAGACGTCGCGGATCGGTCAGCAGCGCCTCTCCGCCGCTGTGCGTGCGCACGATCACCGAATCCTGGGGGAATTCACCCTTGGCGACGCCGCGCTGGACCGCCCGGGTCACGATTCCGGGGATCATCGCGTACTCCAGCTGAGCGGTCTCCACCCGGCTGTCCAGCCGCGCCACCTCGAGCAGCTCCTCCACCAGATTGGTCATCGCCTCGACCCGGTCCCGGACCATCTGCGCCGGACGGGAGTCGTCGAGCAGCGACGCAGCGGCATTGAGCCCGGTCAGCGGCGTTCTCAGGTCGTGGGCGACGTCTGCGGTGAAGCGTTGTTCGGCCTGCAGGCGTTCGGCGAGCCGGGCGGCCATTCCGTCCACGGCGTCGGCCAGGTCCCCCACCTCGTCACTGCCCTCGCCTACCGCAGCCCGCAGCGTACGGTCCCTCGGCACGTCGCCGGTCGCACCAGGCCACAGGCCGGGGGTCGCGGCGGCGACCGCGATGGTCCGCGCGGTGCGGGCGGCCAGGCGCAGCCGGCGGGAGAGCCGGTTCGCCGACAGCGCACCCACCGCCGAGGCGCCGATCACGGTCGCGATACCCGCGACGATCAGTGCCCGGTCAACCGCGCGTACCGAGTCGTCGACCGTGGCGAATGTGGTGTGGGTGCTCAGGATGTGGGTTCCGACCCGGCCGGCTGCCCAGACGTCGCGGGTGCTCCGGCCGCTCACGTAGGTGCCGTGGCTGTTCGGCGCGCCCAGCCGGTCACGCAGCTCGGCCGGGACGCCCGGATCGTCCAGCCGGGCGTCGAAGGTGAGCACGCCCTGGTCCCGGTAGATCGACATCGCCACCTGGACCACGCTGTCGGCGGCGGACCGTTGCTGGTTGATCCGGTTCTGCACCACCATCAGGTGCACGGTCAGGGTCAGGATCACGACCGCGGCGATGACGATGCAGGCGATCGTCGCCGCGATCCGGACCCGTAGGCCGGTCTCCAGGCGCCGGCCCGCTCCCCGGCCGGTCCCGGGTTCGCGCGTCGGGTCGGGGGTCGGTTCCGACGCCGCCGCCGCGGACGGGTCGTCCGCTGCGTCGTCGGGTCGCAGGATCGACAGGCCGGCCATCAGCGGCGCAACTTGTAGCCGAATCCCCGAACAGTTTCGATCCGGTCGGTGCCGATCTTGGTCCGCAATCGCTGGATATGAACGTTCACGAGGTGATCGTCCTCCTCCCACTCCGGATAGTCCCAGACCCGCTGCAACAGGGCGGCACGGGAGAGTACGACGCCGGGCTGCTCGGCCAGTTCGAGCAGCAGCCGCATCTCCGTCGGGGTCAGATTGATCAGCTTGTCCCCGCGGCGCATCTCGAGCGCCCGGCGGTCGAGATCGAGATCACCGATGATCAGATGCTCGTCGCCGTCGGCCGGGCTCGCCTGCCCGGACTCGGCGTCGGAGACCGCCGGTTGCACCGCACGCCGGGAGACGCTGCGCAGCCGCGCCAGGAGCACCTGGATGTCGAAGGGCTTGGTGACGTAGTCGTCGGCGCCCGCTTCCAGCCCGGAGACGATGTCGATCGACTCGGTACGCGCCGAGATCAGCACCACCGGGGTGTTGCCGGCCTCACGGATCCGCCGGCAGAGGCTGATCCCGTCCAATCCGGGCAGCATCACGTCGCACAGGACGATCTGGAACGGGTCCTCCGTACTGCGCTCGGTGAAAGCGCGCCACGCGTCCAGGCCGTCCTGGACCCAGGTGACCTGGTAGTCGTACCGCTCGAGATTCAGTTGAGTCGCCTCGCCGATCACCTCGTCGTCCTCGACCAGCAGCAACGTTCCCGCCGATGTCATCTGTTCGCCTTCCCCATTCGCGTACGGATCACCGTTGCACACTTACCGCTTCCGGTCCGGACAACACGGCCGTCCCGCCGGGACGCCGCTGATCGCTCGGTCATCTGCCCCATTCTTCCCGCTGACCGCACGGCGGTCGTGCGCGGTCAGTGGAAGTCCCGGGAGACGTGCTTGCGCGGGATCACCTGGGCGGCACGCGGGACCACCTCGACGAGCCGTTCCAGCCGGTCGGCGGAGAGGTTGGTCACCCCGTCGGTGTGCTCGATGGTGCCCCGGATGACCATGCCGTTGGTGTTGCGGGCGATCCGCCGGAACCGCTTCCACAACACTTCGGTGCAGATGATGTTGAGCATCCCGGTCTCGTCCTCCAGATTGAGGAAGGTGACCCCGCCCGCCGTGCTGGGCCGCTGCCGGTGGGTGATCAGGCCGGCGACCTTGATCCGCCTGCCGTCGTAGTCCCGTCCATGATCGAAGAGCTCCTTGATCGCCACGATGCCAAGATCGTCGAGCTCGGCCCGCAGGTGTCCGATCGGATGATCATCGGGGGAGATCCTGGTTGCCCAGAAGTCGGCGAGGGTGAGCTCCGGCAGGCTCATCCCCGGCAGCTCCGGCGGCGGCGCATCGATCGCAGTCCCCTCCAGCTGGTCGACCCGATCGGCATACCCGGCATTCCACAGCGCCTGCCGGCGGCTCAGGCCGAAGCAGTCGAACGCTCCCGCGGTGGCCAGTGCCTCGGCCTGTTTGACGGTCAGCCCGGCCCGTCGGACGACGTCGTTGATGCTGGCGTACGGCTTGAGCTCACGTTCGGCGACGATCCGCTCCGCAACCTCCGTGCCCAGCCCCTGCACCTCGGTGAATCCGAGTCGTACGGCGAGAGCACCATCGCGACGATGAGCCGGAGTCGGATCGTCGACCTGCGGATCGAAAGTTCCGACCGGCGGTTGATCATGATCAAGGCAACTGTCCATTCCGGTCGGCCCTTCGACAGGCTCAGGGATCTTGCAGGGCTCGAGATCGGTCTCGGCGGCGGACAGCATGATGTCGGGGCGGCGTACCTCGACACCGTGCCGGCGGGCGTCGGCGACCAGCGACTGCGGTGAGTAGAAGCCCATCGGCTGGGCCCGCAGCAGCCCGGTCAGGTAGATCGCCGGATAGTGCAGTTTGAGCCAGGCGGTGGCGTACACGATCAGCGCGAAGCTGATCGCATGGCTCTCGGCGAAGCCGAAATTGGCGAATGCCTCGATCCGCTCGTAGATGCTGCGAGCAAGATCACCGGTGATGTGATTGGCTGCCATCCCGTCGAAGAGTTTCTGCTGCAGGCGTTCGATCTTCTCCACACCCCGCTTGGATCCCATCGCGCGGCGGAGCAGATCGGCGTCGTCGCCGGTGCAGCCGCCGACGGTCATCGCGATCTGCATCAGCTGCTCCTGGAACAGCGGGACGCCCAGGGTCCGGGACAGCACCGATTCCAACAGCGGATGCGGATAGCTGACCGGCTCGAGCCCGGTGGCCCGGCGGATGTACGGATGCACCGCGCCGCCCTGGATCGGTCCCGGCCTGATCAGCGCGACCTCGATCACCAGGTCGTAGAACTTCCGCGGCCGCAGCCGGGGCAGGGTGCCGACCTGGGCGCGGCTCTCCACCTGGAACAGGCCGACCGAATCGGCCTTGCAGAGCATGTCGTAGACAGCTGGTTCCTCCTTGGGCAGGCTGGCGAATTCCCAGTGCTCGCCCAGATGCTGGGAGGTGAGGTGGAAGACGTGGTTGATCGCACTCAGGATCCCCAGCCCGAGGAAGTCGAATTTGACCAGCCCCATCCAGGCACAGCTGTCCTTGTCCCATTGCAGGACGGTCCGGTTCTCCATCCGGGCGTGCTCGACCGGCACCACCTCGCCGACCGGCTGCTCGGTCAGCACCATGCCACCGGAGTGGATGCCCAGATGCCGAGGCGCGCCGATCAACTGATTGGCCAGCTTGACCACACCGACCGGGATCTCATGATCATCATCACTGGGCACCGACGCGAAATGGTCGATCTGCTTGGACCAGGCGTCCTGCTGTCCCGGTGAATAGCCGAGTGCCTTGGCCATGTCGCGGACCGCCGACTTCGGACGGTAACTGATCACGTCGGCGACCTGGGCGGCGTTACGGCGGCCGTAGCGCCGGTAGACCTCCTGGATCACCTCCTCGCGACGGTCGGAATCGAAGTCGACGTCGATGTCCGGCTCCTCTTCGCGGGTGGTGGCCAGGAACCGTTCGAAGGGCAGGTCGTACTTGATCGGATCGACCGCGGTGATCTTGAGGGTGTAACAGACCACGGAGTTGGCAGCCGATCCCCTGCCCTGGCAGAGAATCCCGCGCTCCCTGGCGAAGGCGACCATGCCGTGCACAATCAGGAAATAACCTTCGAAGCCCTTCTCCTCGATCACCGCGAGTTCCTTGTCCAGGCGCTGTTGTGCCTGCTCGCGGATGCCGGGATAGAGCTCGTTGGCGCCACGTTGGGACAGCTCACGCAGCCAGGTGGTCGGAGTGTGACCGTCCGGAACATTCAGCTTCGGCAGCTTCGGCTTGGCTGCCTGCAGGTCGAAGGACAGTTGCCGGCCGAGGTCAGCGGCCCGTCGCACGGCGCCGGGATAGCGGACGAACCGCTGCTCCATCTCCGCGCCGGACCGCAGGTGCGCGGCCGGTGGCGGCAGCCAGCCGTCCATCTCCGCCAGACTACGGCGGGCCCGGACGGCGGCCGTCGCGGTCGCCAGCCGGTAGTGCTGGGGATCAGCGTAATGGACGTTGCCGCTGGCGATCGTCGGCAGCCCGTGATCAGCGGCCAGCACCGCGAGTTGATCATTGATCAGGGAGTCACCGGGCAGCCCGTTGTCGATCAACTCGACCACGACCTGATCGAGTCCGAAGAGTGCCGTCAACCGGTCGAGCTCTCGTGCCGCTGCCTCATGATCAACGGTGAGAGCCTGGCGTACGGGGCCCTTGCGGCAGCCGGACAAGATCATCCAGTGTTCTCCGGCTGCAGCGGCCAGCTCCTCCAACTCGTAGACCGGCTTGCCTTTCTCGCCGCCGCGCAGGTGTGCCTCGGTCATCGCTCCGGCCAACCGTCGATAACCCTCGACGCCTTCGGCCAGCACCAGCAGGTGGGTTCCCGCCGGATCGGGGATGCCGGTCTGTGCCGCGGTCAGGTCCAGGGACAACTCGGCTCCGTAGACGGTGGCCAGGTCGTACTCCCTTGCTGCCTCGGCGAACCGGGCGGCACCGTAGAAGCCGTCGTGATCGGTCAGTGCCAGCGCCTCCAGCCCGAGGCGTACAGCCTCCTCGATCATCGACTCCGGGTCACTGGCTCCGTCCAGGAAGCTGAAATTGGAATGCGCGTGCAACTCGGCATATGGGGTGGTCGGCCCGTCCGGACGCTTGACGTCTTGCTTGGCCTCGTACTCCTCGCGGTGGTGCCAGCCAGGACCGTTGTCGGCGTGCGGATTCTCCCACGGTTTCGATATCCGCCCGGACAGCTTGCGTTCCAGCTCCGACCAGGGAACAGGAGGATTGTTATACGCCACGAGTCGGCTCCGATCCGTACGGGACCGGCCCCTGACCCGGCCCCTGTCCCGTTCCCTGCTTCGTTGTGCGTTTGGTAACACGTGCAGCCAAGAGCGGAGCAAAACCCAGAAATCGCGTGCGTTCGGTAACACCAGGCACCAAAAGCATCGACGGACCACAGCTTGGCCCTGCGTTCGGCAACACATGGCATGAAACGATCATCGACACTGGGACCAACCTCAATCGTATCGCGCTTCGGTGTGCCAGTCGGATCCACAGACGATCAGCAGCCAGGCGCTGCCATCGGGGGCGACGAGTTGGAAGCGGGCCCGGAGCTGGGTGTCAGGTTCCTCCCACCAGCGTTCGTCGATCGGCCACGGCCCGACCCATGCCTCGACCGGTGCGAAGCGGTGATCCTTCGACGGCCGGAATTTCGCCGGTTCGCCGGTGATCGCACCCCGTTCGGTGATCTTGATCGGCTGGCCCTCTGCGTCGAGGACGACGGCGGGTAGCGGCTGGGAGTAGATCCGGGTCGGCGCCGGCGGCGGCAGGCTACCCGGCCACGGCAGCCCGGTCGGACGCAAGCCGGTCGGCTGCTCTCCCCACGGCGTCTGGGCCTGCCGGTCAGCCGGCTCACGGCCACCTTGCAGCTGCGCGGTGACCACGCCGTCGAAGCCGATCATCCCTTGCACCCGGGCGATTCCGCGCTGGATCTTCTCGTCCGGTGCACTGCCCCATAACCCGTCGCCTTGATCACCGATGGATTCGAGCTCAGTCGGCAACAGACGTACGGAACTGACCGGATCGGGCGGCGGGTCGGCCTGCAACTGCCACCGCAGCCGGTCGATGATGTCGGCGGAGTCGAACCAGCGCGGGTGCGCCCAGCGACGGGACCGGACCCAGCCACCCTCGGTGCTGATCTCGATCGTGATCGCGGTACACACCAGACCATGCCGGCCGAGTCCTGCGACGAACCGGTCGGCGGTCTGCCGGGTGCTGAAGGCGATCGGCTCGATGGTCTCCAGCCCCGGCGCGAAGTCGACCTGCTGTTCGCGTTCCGGCGGGACGATCCGGCCACTGGCCTTGCGGGCCGACCGTCCGGAGGCGAGCCGGTGGGCGTTCGCACCGGACAGGCCGAACCGGGTCAGCACGTCTCGGGCCGGCAGCCGGGCGAAATCTCCCAGGGTGGTGATCCCCATCCGCAGCAGCAGCCCGACCAGTTCGTCGCTTTGATTGACATCGGTGGCCAGCACGCCGATCGGCAGCCCGGCCAGGAAGGCCGTACCACTGCCCTGCTGCACGACGACGTGATCCTGGACCGACGCCGCACGGGCTGCCTGCTCGGCGGTGAACAGATCATCGGCAATCCCGATCCGGACGTCCCAGATCCCTGCCGAGACAAGCTTTTCGGCCAGCAGTGCTGCTGCCTGTGCCTCCCCGCCGTAATAGCGGCTCGGCACGGTCAAGGCGCACAGTCCGGGACGGATCGCCTCGACCCCCGGGCTGAACACCTCGATGGTGGCCAGCGCCGACTCGAACGCCCGGGCATCGAGATCGGGGTTGTGATCGATGACGATCAGCTCCGGGCAGCGGGCCGAAGCGTCCCGCTTGCGCATTCCCCGCCGTACGCCTTCGGTCCGAGCCGCGACCGAACAGGCGAACACCTCGCCCTTGGCGATCACCGCGACCGGCAGATGGGACGGCAGGTTCTCCGCCTCAAGTGCAGCGATCACCGGCCAGTCCGGGAACCAGACCGCCATCACCCGCCGCTCGCCCGGCTGCTTCGCCCCGGCTGTGGTCTTCTTCGGCGCCACCGCTTCCGTCTTCGCCACCGCTTCCGCCTTGGCCGTGACGGTTCCCTTGGCCGTGATGGTTCCCTTCGCCGTGGTGGTCCTGGTCCGGGCGGCTGTCGTCGAGGATTCCGGGAGCATCGGCTGCAGTATCGGTGGCGTACTCACCTCTCCATATTCGAACTTTTGTTCGAACTAGTCAATATGGCAGCCCGCCACAGCCTCCCCTCATCCAGTTCGCTTCTACGGTTCGTAGAATCTCCGGGTGACGAAGTCGGATCTGCATCCAGGGTTTCGCGCAGCTGCAGGGAGTCTCGGCATCCTCACGATGACCGCCCTGTTCGGCTGTACGGCTCCCAACCAGCCAGCCGCCCAGGCACCACCTGCTTCAGCCTCGGTGGCCGCACCAACCTCCCCGCCTCCCGGCGGGGCGTCAAGCGCGCCGTCGAGTACGAGTGCGGCCAAGGCGCGCGGCGGCAGACCGACGATCGGCGCCCTGCGCGCCGGCCTGGTCGGCTACTTCCGGGATGATCTGAATCTCCCTGCGGGCAAAGCGCAGACCGCCGCCGATTGCGCCGTCTATCCGTCCTATCAGGAGCTGTCGGCGGCCGGACTGACCCAACTCGCCCAGCAGAATCCTGCCGGTCTGTCCACCGCGGACGAGAAGGTATTCACCGATGTCACGACCGAATGCGTCACCTCGGTCAACGGGGACTGATCATCCGGCCCTGGCCTCAGGCCTGACAACATACGGACCCGGTATCGCCTGCCCCAGATACTGACCGGACTCCTGCTCCGCCACCCGGGTCTGCAGGTCGACACCGGGCAGCCAGAGCTCGGCATCACGCTGTCGCCCGGTCTGCAGCCGGACGGCGACCCGGGCCCGATGCCCGGTCAGCCTGCCGTGACCGCGGCCGATCCCGGTCCAAGTCGACTCCTCGATCCATACTTTGCTCTCGGCATGCGGCCAGTCGCCGACCGAGATCAGCAGCGCGTCCCGCTGCCGCAACCGGGATGACAGCTTGGCCGCCTGGTGCTGGGTGACCTTCTGGGGCGGCCGTACGACGACCACCTGCAACACATCGATCAGGGCCGCGGCCACCTCGAGCCAGGCATCTCCCGGCTCGGGCACCAGCACCGTACGATCCAGGTCCACGCCGAAACCCGCCGCCGCCTCCAACCCGAAATCGGGAACTCCGACCACGGCGGACCAGGATCCAGCGCCGGACGGACCGGCCATCAGCGCCATCGCCAGCCCCGGCCGGTCGACTGCGTAACTGGCCCCGGTCTTCAGCCGGATGAGTCCGGACAGTGCCGGCAGCGTCGGTAACGAGTGGGAGGTGGCCGTCCCCTGCATCCGGTGCACCCGTTGCCGGAGCTCGGCGATGTGGGCCAGTCGCTCCCCGGCATCCCGGGCGGCAGGCAGGGTGGTGACCGTCATTGATCCATATTCGAACACCCGTTCGCCAGAGTCAAGTCACCCCATCCTGCCGAGGGGTCAGGAAGTGGTGGCCAGGCGGACGAAGTAGGCGTGCAAGCGGTGATCGCCGGTGACCTCGGGATGGAACGAGGTGGCCAGCAGGCCACCCTGCCGTACGGCGACGATCGCGCCCTCACCCGACTGGTCCGCGACGTGCGGGACACGGCCGAGCACCGTCACCCCGTCCCCGACCTTCTCCACCCACGGGGCACGGATGAAGACCGCGTGGAAAGCGCGCCCGTCGACGTCTCCGAGATCAAGATCGAGATCGGTCTCGAAGGAGTCGACCTGCCGGCCGAAGGCGTTGCGCCGGACCGTGATGTCCAGCCCGCCAAAGGTCTGTTGATCATCGATTCCGCCGACGATCCGGTCGGCGAGCAAGATCATCCCGGCACACGATCCGTACGCCGGCAGCCCGCTTCTGATCTTGTCGATCAACGGCTCGCGAATCTCGAAGATTCTGGACAGCTTGTCGATCGTGGTCGACTCACCGCCCGGGATCACGATCCCGTCGAGGTGATCAAGCTCCTCCGGTCGCCTGACCTTGGTCGCTCGAGCACCCGCGGATTCCAATGCCCGCAGGTGTTCGCGGACGTCGCCCTGGAGTGCCAGCACTCCGATCCGGGGACTTGTCATTGCTTCACCACCATCGGAACCAGTCGTTGGACGATCTCGAGTCGTTCGGCGATGCCTTCGGCATGGGTGCTCTCCTCGTAAAGACTGCCCTTGAGCAGATACAACCATCCGTTGTGCACCATGGCGTCATAGCCCGGTGCGGTCTGGAGTATCACACTCAGCAGATCTGGAGTGAAGAACGCATGGGCCTCGTCCTCCCTGGTCTTGTCGGCAAGTGTGAAATTCGCCTGCAGCTGATCCGGCGCATCATGCTGGGGAGATCTGCGATGTTTCAGGTGCATCCATGGCGACCTCGTGCTGAAGTTGATCGCAACGAAGTTCCAGTCGTCGCTGACGATGCCGTAACCCTTGCTGTTCCACGCGCGATCGCGGCTATCCCGGTAGGTGACATCCTGATGTCCCATGGCGACCTGGGGACCAGTGGTCGTCCGCAGCACATTGGTCAATTTGACGCTACTGACGTAGGGATAACCGGGCCTGTCCGGAGTGATGCCGGGAAAGCTGCGCGGATCGGACCGGAACGCGTACGACAGACCGTTGGCCCGGGCGAACCAGCTCAAGCGGTAGCGCACCACCCAGGTGGCATAGGTCGTCATACTGCGCGCAGTCATGATCAGCACGAACGAGATCGCCAGGAAGATCGCGCCAACGATCACCTGGCTGATCGGACTGGTCACGTCCTCGGCCGGGGTCGTCATGAATGCGACCCCGAACAGCACGAAGAACAGGCCGGCAATGCCGCAGCACACGGCCAGCACGATCACGCAGGTCTTGCTCAACGCGCCGCGCTTGGCCGGGGACGCCTTCTGCTCGTCGAACCCGTGCTCGTCGTCGTAGCCGCGTACCTCACAGGAGTGCCGGTACGCGATGACAAGCTTCTTCGGCGCTGCCGTGGTGAAAGCCGAGTAGTCGAAACTCCCCGGAACCGGACTCCCCGGAACCGGACTCCCCGAAACTGGGACGGTCACCAGCCGCGTTGCGCCAGCCGATGCGGCTCCGGGATGTCGTCGACGTTGATGCCGACCATCGCCTCGCCCAGGCCGCGGGAGAACTTCGCGATCACGTCCGGGTCGTCGTAAAAGGTGGTGGCCTTGACGATCGCCTGAGCGCGCTCGGCCGGATTGCCGGACTTGAAGATGCCCGAGCCGACGAAGACGCCCTCGGCGCCGAGCTGCATCATCATCGCCGCGTCGGCCGGGGTCGCGATCCCGCCTGCGGTGAAGAGCACGACCGGCAGCTTGCCGGTGGTGGCGATCTCCTTCACCAGGTCGTACGGTGCCTGCAACTCCTTTGCGGCGACGTACAGCTCGTCCGGCGACATCGATCGCAGGTGGTTGATCTCGGCCCGGATCTTGCGCATGTGGGTGGTCGCGTTGGACACGTCACCGGTCCCGGCCTCGCCCTTCGAGCGGATCATCGCCGCCCCCTCGGTGATCCGGCGCAGTGCCTCCCCCAGACTGGTGGCGCCGCAGACGAACGGCACCTGGAAGGCCCACTTGTCGATGTGATTGGCGTAGTCGGCCGGGGTCAGCACCTCCGACTCGTCGATGTAGTCCACGCCGAGCGACTGCAGCACCTGGGCCTCGACGAAGTGCCCGATCCGCGCCTTGGCCATCACCGGGATGGACACCGCCGCGATGATCTGGTCGATCAGATCCGGATCGCTCATCCGAGCGACCCCGCCCTGGGCGCGGATATCGGCCGGAACCCGCTCCAGCGCCATCACCGCGACCGCGCCGGCATCCTCGGCGATCTTGGCCTGATCGGCGGTGACCACGTCCATGATCACGCCGCCCTTGAGCATCTCGGCCATGCCGCGCTTGACGGGGGTGGTGCCCAACTGCTGATCAGTGCTGTTCTGGGGTCCTGACACGTCGCTCATGCGACCTATTCTCTTCCGGAACCACCGCAAGTGGACACCTACTGGATACCAAGAAGCAGTCCAATCCCGATCCGGTGGACACCGATCCCGGTTGCCCCTGTCCATCGCTTCCCCACGCTGTCACCTGAGTTTCGGGCTGGTCCGGGCTAGGTCCGGGTTGGTTCAGGCTGGGGCGAGCGAGGCGGGGGTCAAGCAGGCCCGGATCTCTACTCCGGGTCCCACACACCCTGGACGGACGGCCAGTAGTCCTGCTCCTCCGGCACCCAGCGGGACGGGTCGGCCGGCAGTTGCTCGCCGGTCCGGATGTCCTTCACCTCGCCGCCTGCACCCGCCTCAGCAGCGGTGAACCAGACGTACGGGATCGAGCGGCGGTCGGCGTACCGGATCTGTTTGCCGAATTTGTCCGCCTTCGGGGCGACCTCGGTCGGGATCCCGCGCTTGCGGAGTTTGGTCGCGACCGAGATCGCCGCGCCGCGGGTCTCCTCGGAGTCGACCGCGACCAGGACGCAGGTCGGCACCGGCCGACTGGCGGTCAGGTGTCCCTTGCCGAGCAACGGCGCCAGCGTCCGGGTGACGCCGAAGCTGATCCCGACACCGGGATAGCTGGTCCGCCCGTCGCTGGCCAGCGAGTCGTAGCGACCGCCGGAGGCGATCGAGCCGAGCGATCCGAAACCGACCAGCTCGGTCTCGTACACGCTGCCGGTGTAGTAGTCCAGACCCCGGGCGATCTTGAGATCGGCCACCAGCCGGCCGGGCTGTTGATCACCGGCAGCCATGACGAGGGCGGCGAGTTCGGCCAGTCCGACGTCCAGGAGATCATTGCTGACCCCGAGTGCCGTGACCTGATCGACGAACGACGCGTCGGTGGTGTTGATCTCGGCCAGCCGGGTGCAGAGATCGGCCTGGGCAGCGGTCAGCCCGATCTCGTTGATCAAGGACTCCCGGACAGCGTCGGGGCCGATCTTGTCGTACTTGTCGACCGTACGCAGCACCCCGGCCAGATCGCTGATCTCCAGGCCGGTGTAGAAACCCTGGGCCAGCTTGCGGTTGTTGACGTGCATCAGCGCGGGCGGCAGTCCAAGATCACGATGCAGCGCCTCCAGGGCGTCCAGCAGCACCAGCGGCAGCTCGACGTCGTGGTGGGCAGCAAGATCACCGTTGCCGACGATGTCGATGTCGGCCTGGGTGAATTCGCGATAGCGGCCTTCCTGCGGTCGCTCGCCCCGCCACACCTTCTGGATCTGGTAGCGGCGGAACGGGAACTGCAGGTGGCCGGCGTTCTCCAGCACATAGCGGGCGAAGGGCACGGTCAGGTCGAAGTGCAGCCCGAGCTCGTCGGCACCCTGTGCTGAGCCTGTCGAAGGATCACCGGCGCTCAGCCGGCGGACGACGTAGATCTCCTTGTCGATCTCGCCGCCCTTGGCCAGCCGGTCCATCGGCTCGACAGCGCGGGTCTCGATCGAAGCGAATCCGTGCAGCTCGAACGTCCGTTGCAGCCGACCCAGCACATGCTGTTCCACGATCCGGCCCTCGGGCAGGAATTCGGGAAATCCGGACAGCGGTTTCGGACGTGGCACGGTGTTCTAGGCCTCACTTGTCTGTCGGTGCGCCGAGTCGGCGCAGGAAGGGGTTGGTCGAGCGCTCCCGACCGATCGTGGTCCGCGCCCCGTGTCCGGGGAGCACGACCGTTTCGTCGGGGAGACGACTCAGGCTCGAGCTGAGCGTACGGTCCATGGCGGCCGGATCGCCACCTGGTAGATCCGTACGGCCGACGGTGCCGTCAAACAGTACGTCGCCGGTGAAGAGCAGGTCGTACGACGTTCCGGCCTCCCGATAGAACGTTCTATAGAGCGTGGAGCCCGGCGTGTGCCCCGGCGCGGGCAGCAACTCGAAGGTCAGACCGGCGGCCTCCAGCCGCGCGACCCCGTCCGCCCCGATGTGCGGGCCGGCGAAGCGGTCGGGAACCTTGATGGTCCGTCCAGCCAGATAGTTGGTCACCAGCGGCTCGAAATCCGGGGTCAGCGCGGACAACGGGTCTGCCAGCCAGGCCCGATCGGCAGGTCCGAGATAGCACGGGACGTCGTAGGAGTGGCAGACCTCGGCCGCCGAGGCGATGTGATCGAAGTGACCGTGGGTGAGCAGCACCAGTGCCGGTTGCAGGCCTCGTTCGTCGAGAACATCACCGAGCGGGCCGACGGCGTCCATTCCGGGGTCGATCACGACGCATTCGGAGCGGTCCGAGACCCCGGCGACGTAACAATTGGCCGCCAAGGCACCGGCAGCGAAGGAGGCGAGCACCACACGACCCAGGGTATCGGGCAGGATTGGTGCATGAGCGAAGACGCAAACGGGGCCGCGGATGCGACGCCGACTCCGTCTGATGGCCCGGCCTCCTACGGGCGTGTCGATTCCGACGGGACTGTGTACGTCCGGACCCAGGACGGCGAACGGGCCGTCGGACAGGTCCCCGACGCCAGTCCTGAGGAGGCGTTGGACTTCTTCGTGCGCCGCTACACCGCTCTGGAGCTTGAGGTGTCGCTGCTGGAGCGCCGGGTCCGGGGTGGCAACCTCTCTCCCGAGGACGCCGCAGCGTCGGTCCGCAAGGTGACCGAAGCCGTACGCGACGCCAACGCCGTCGGCGATCTGGACGCGTTGCGGACCCGGCTGGAGGCACTCAATCCACTGCTGGCCGAGAAGCGCGCCGAGCGCAAGGCGGAGCGGGCCCGCCAGCACGACGAGACGCTGGCTGCCAAGGAGCGCTTCGTCGCCGAGGCCGAGCGGCTGGCGCAGAGCAACGACTGGCGGGGCGGAGTCAACCGGTTCCGGTCGCTGCTGGACCAGTGGAAGCAACTGCCGCGCCTGGACCGGGCCACCGACGACGCGCTGTGGCATCGCTTTTCCAGCGCCCGTACGACGTACACCCGGCGCCGCAAGGCCCAGTTCGCCCAGCAGGCCGAGCGCCGGGACTCCGCGCGACTGGCCAAGGAGCAGATCATCGGCGAGGCTGAGACGTTGGTCGGTTCGACCGACTGGGGCCCGACCACCGGCGCCTTCCGCGACCTGATGACCCGGTGGAAGGCCGCCGGCCCGGCACCGCGCGAGGTCGAGGAGACGCTGTGGCAGCGGTTCCGCGGGATCCAGGACCAGTTCTTCTCCGCCAAGCAGACCGCGTTGTCGGCCCAGGACGCGGAATTCCGTGACAACCAGCGCGCCAAGGAGGCATTGCTCGACGAGATCGAGAGGATCCTCCCGGTCACCGATCTCGATTCCGCCAAGGCCCGCTTCCGGGATTTCCTGGACCGTTGGTCGGAGATCGGCAAGGTGCCGCGGGAATCGATGCGGTCGCTGGACGGCCGGCTGCGTGCGGTCGAGAACGCGATCCGGGACGCCGAGGACGAGCGCTGGAGGCGTACGAACCCGGAGGCCAGAGCGCGGGCCGAGGACACTGCCGCCAAACTCGAGGCACAGATCACCCAGCTGGAGGAACGGGCGGCCAAGGCCGAGGCACGAGGCGACGCCAAGGCCGCCCGGGAGGCGGCCGAGAGTGCCGCGACCTACCGGGAGTGGCTGACCCAGGCGCAACAGGCAGCTGACGAATTCCGACCCAAGTGAGACGGGCACCGCTTGTCCGGGTGGGTTGCGCCGTGCGACTAGCGACCTGCCGCACAGATCAGGGAATCTGTGACCCCTCGGCTACTGGTTGATGCGGTAGGCGTCGAAGACTCCGGGGATGCCGCGGACGACCTGAAGTACGTGATCAAGGTGGGTCGGATCGGCGGTCTCGAAGGTGAATTTCGCTTTGCAGATGCGGTTCTTCGAGGTGTTGAGCGCTGCTGACAGGATGTTGACATGCTGGTCGGAGAGCGCCCGGGTGATGTCGGAGAGCAGCCGATTGCGATCGAGAGCCTCGACCTGGATCGCAACCAGGTAAGAACTCTGGGCTCCCGGCGACCAGACGACGTCGACGATCCGTTCTGACTGGCTCTGCAAGCTCGCGGCATTGACACAGTCCGTCCGGTGCACCGAGACGCCGGCGCCGCGAGTCACGAATCCCATGATCGGATCGCCCGGGACCGGTGTACAACACTTAGCCAGCTTGACCCACAGGTCGGTGGCACCGACGACCTCGATGCCGGTCTCACCGCCGCCGCTCTTGCGGCGCCGGCGACCGGTCGCGACCCGGTCCTCGCTGGTCTCGTCGACCGCGGCATCCTCGCCGCCCTCGACGCTGATCAGCCGGTTGACAGCCGCAGCCGCACCGACGTTGCCCTCGCCGATGGCCGCGTACAGCGCATCGACATCGGCCAGCCGGAAATGGTTCGCGACCGCGGTCAGGTGCTCGACGGTCAGCAGCCGCTGCAGCGGCAGCCCGGCCTTGCGCAGATGCCGGGCCAGGATCTCCCGGCCCTGCTCGATGGACTCCTCGCGGCGTTCGCGGGTGAAGTAGTGCCGGATCTTGTTGCGCGCCCGGGCGCTCTTGACGAAGGCCAGCCAGTCACGGCTCGGCCCGGCGCCCTCGGCCTTGGAGGTGAAGACCTCGACGACGTCGCCGTTGGACAACACCGACTCCAGCGGCACCAGCCGCCCGTTCACCCGGGCGCCGACACAGCGGTGCCCGACCTCGGTATGGATCGAGTAGGCGAAGTCGACCGGCGTCGCCCCGGACGGCAGCGCGATGACGTCCCCGTTGGGGGTGAAGCAAAAGACCTCGCTGGAATTGATCTCGAAGCGGAGAGTGTCGAGGAACTCCCCCGGATCAGCGGTCTCCCGCTGCCAGTCCAGCAGTTGCCGCACCCAGACCAGATCGTCGGGCGAGCCCTTGGCCGGCGCCGGCACCCCGCCCTTGCCGTCCTGCTTGTACTTCCAGTGCGCCGCGACACCGTATTCGGCGCGGCGGTCCATCTCCTCGGTCCGGATCTGCAACTCCACCGGCTTGCCGCCCGGACCGAGCACGGTGGTGTGCAGGGACTGGTACATGTTGAACTTCGGCATCGCGATGTAGTCCTTGAACCGGCCCGGGAGCGGGTTCCAGCGGACGTGCATCACGCCGAGAGCGGCATAACAATCACGGGGCAGGTCGACCAGGATGCGCAGCCCGACCAGGTCGTAGATCTCGGAGAAGTCGCGACCCCGGACCACCATCTTCTGGTAGATCGAATAGTAGTGCTTCGGCCGGCCCGTGACGGTAGCGCGGATCTTGGCCGCCTTGAGATCGGCTGTCACCTCGTCGATCACCTGGGCCAGGAAGACGTCTCGTTTCGGTGCCGCGTCGGCGACCAGCCGCACGATCTCGTCGTACACCTTGGGATGCAGGGTGGAGAAGCACAGGTCCTCCAGCTCCCACTTGATCGTGTTCATACCCAGCCGATGGGCCAGCGGAGCGTAGATCTCGAGCGTCTCGGTGGCGATCCGGTTCTGCTTGTCCGGCCGTAGGTGGTGCAGCGTCCGCATGTTGTGCAGCCGGTCGGCGAGCTTGATCACCAGCACACGGATATCGCGGCTCATCGCGACGATCATCTTGCGGATGGTCTCCGACTGCGCCGACTCGCCGTACTTGACCTTGTCGAGCTTGGTCACGCCGTCGACCAGCAGCGCGACCTCCTCACCGAAGTCGTGGCTGAGCTCGGTCAGCGTGTACGGGGTGTCCTCCACTGTGTCGTGCAGCAGGGCCGCAACCAGTGTCGGCTCGGTCATGCCCAGCTCCGCGAGGATCTGGGTCACCGCCAGCGGGTGGGTGATGTAGGCGTCCCCGCTTTTGCGCAGCTGGCCCTGATGCAGCCGTTCGGCCGTCCGGTAGGCGCGCTCCAGCAGCGCGGTGTCGGCCTTGGGATGGTTGGCCCGGACGGTCTTGAAGAGCGCGTCCAGCACCGGCGTCTGCGGCCTACTGCTGCCGAACCGGGCGATCCGTTGCCGCATCCTGACCCGCGGCTGGTCCGAGGGGCCGCCGGTATCGGTCACCCGGACCGGAGATGCCGGGGTGGAGGGCGCACGACGTTCCTGCGTCCGGCTCTCGTCAGCCGGCCGCTCGTTCGTCCGGTCCGCGCCCTGGGAGGCAGCGGCTTCCGATCCGACGGCGGTTGCAGGTTCGCTCAATGGGGCCCCTTCAGCGTCTCGGCGTGTTCATCCGTGAAACTACCCTGTCAGAAAAATCTGAGGGGGAAGACAACTAGCGCAACAACTGCATAGAACAACACTGGATGCTTCGAGTCTAGTTCGCCGGTCCGCCACCAGAAATCCGGCCACCGTCGGTCCGTGAACCGCGGCGGACGACCACGATCCGATCGCCGGTGTCGAGACTGGCTACCGTCGGGTCGTCGTACGGTCGCAGCGTCTTGTTCCGTACGACGCCGAGCACCCGTTCGGGACGGATCTCGGAGGGATCGTGCCCGACCTCGTCTGCCGAGATCTGCCGCTCGACGATCTCCAAGCCCTCGTCGGCGGTGAGCAGATCCTCGATCACCTCGCCGATGTTCGGGCTGATCGAGCTCAATCCGACCACTCGGCCGACCGCCTCCGACGAGGTGATCACCGCATTGGCTCCGGACTGGCGCAGGAGTGAGGCGTTGTCCCGTTCGCGGACCGCTACGACGATGTGGGCGGCCGGGTTCAGCTGTCGTACGGTCAGGGTCACCAGGATCGCCGAATCGTCGCGGTCCAAAGTGATGATGACATCGGCGGCCCTGCTGATCTCGGCCCGCCGCAGGATCTCCCGCCGGGTCGCGTCGCCGGCGATGGCGGCGAAACCCTCCAGGTTGGCCTCCGAAACCACCCCGGGGCGGCCGTCGATGATGACCACCTGTTCGGCGGTGTACTTGGTGTCGATCAGGGTCTGGACGGCACTGTGTCCCTTGGTGCCGTAGCCGACCACGACCACGTGATTGCGCATCCGCTTCCTCCAGCGCGAGTCCAGGAAGATCCGTCGTCCCTGGGTGGCGAGCACCTCAAGGGTGGTACCGACCAACAACACCAGGAAGGCGATCCGCAGCGGCGTGATCACGATCGCGTTGATGATCCGGGCGTGCGGCAGCACCGGGGTGATGTCGCCGTAGCCGGTGGTGGTGATCGTGACAGTGGCGTAGTAGATCGAGTCGATCAGCGACACCGAACCGTCGTAGCTGTCGCGATAGGCGTCCCGATCGACGTAGACGATCACCACGATCAAGGCCAGCAGCCCGACCGCGATCAGTGCCCGGGCGGCCAGCTGCCGCGGCGGCGAGACCTGACGCGTCGGCAGGCTGACCAGAGGCTCGTTCACCCAGCCGCGACGGCGGATGTCGCGCCGGCCGTCGTCCGCGGGTCGGTCGTCAGGTCGGTAGCTGTCGAACATCGGTGTCACCGGCCGGTAGCCCGGAACTCAACCGTGGGTCAGGGCGATGACGTCCTCGATGCCTTGCTCGCTGAGGAACTGGCGGCCTTTGAGGAAGTCCAGCTCCAGCACCACTGCGACTGCGACCAGGGTGGCACCGAGTTCCTTGATCAACCGAGCCGTTGCAGCGATCGTGCCGCCGGTGGCCAGCACGTCGTCGACGATCAGCACCCGGGAACCGTCGGGGATCGCATCCCGATGCACGCTGAGGGAATTGGTGCCGTACTCGAGCTCGTACTCGGTGGTGATCACCTCACCGGGCAGCTTGCCCGGCTTGCGGACCGGCACGAAGCCCGTGCCCAGCGACAGCGCAACCGGCGCGCCGAAGATGAACCCACGCGCCTCCATGCCGACGACGACGTCGATGTCGGCCGGCACCTTGGTCGCAAGATCGTGGACGACCGCCGCGAAACCGCCCGGGGAGCCGATCAGCGGCGTGATGTCCTTGAAGACAACGCCCGGCGTGGGAAAGTCCGGGATGTCGCGGATCAGGTCGATCCAGGCCTGGTTGTTCATCGGCTACTTCTTCCGTTCACTGCGGGGTTTGCGTTGCGGCTGGGGCCTGCCCGCCGCACCGTCGGAGAGTCTGTCACGGCGGGCATCGGTCCCGCTGCTCCTGTTCTCCGTCGTGCCCGCTCCCCCGCTCTCGCCGGGCTCCCGGACGGCAAGAGTGATCCGGCCCAGATTCGGCTTCGGGCCCGCCGCTGCGGTCGTCCGGCCGCCCACTGTGTCGTCGTCGGTGGTTTCGTCGCTGGCCTCGTCGGAGCTTTCATCGTCGGCGGTCAGCGTCGCCGTCCCGGCCGTGGCGCCCCTGTCACCGCCGGTCGACCTGCCGGTCGACTTGCCGGTCGACCGGGTCGTACGCTTCCGGCCCCGCTCCGGCACTTCCTCGCCGCGCTCCCGGGCGGCGTCGCGGGCACGCCGGGCTTCGACCCGCTTGCGCTGCCGCACCATGTCCGGCTCGCGTTCCTTCCACACCGCCAGCAACGGCGTCGCGATGAAGATCGAGGAGTAGGCGCCCGAGATCATGCCCACGAACAGCGCCAGCGCCAGATCCTCCAACGGCCCGGTGTGCAGGATCACGCCGCCGGCGAACAGCAGCGCGGCCACTGGCAGAACGCCGATCACAGTGGTGTTGATCGAGCGGACCAGGGTCTGGTTGACCGCGAGATTGGCCGCCTCGCTGTAGGTGCGGGTGGCGTTGGCCGTCAGGTTGCGGGTGTTCTCCCGCACCTTGTCGAAGACCACCACGGTGTCGTACAGCGAATAACCCAGGATCGTCAGCATCCCGATCAGCGACTCCGGCGTGAAGCTGAAGCCCACCACGGCGTACACGCCGAGGGTGATCACCAGGTCGTGCAGCAGCGCGATGAGCGCAGCCAGCGACATCTTGGGATTGCGCATGTACGCCCAGAGCACCAGGCTGACGAGGACCAGGAAGACCACCAGGGCGATCAGGCCGCGTTCGGTGATCTGCCCGCCCCAGGAGGCACCGATCAGGCTGTAGTTGATCTGCTCGGCGTTCGCACCGGTCGCCTGGGCCAGGGCGTCCTTGACCTTCGGCACTTCCTGCTCGGTGTTCAGCGCGGAGGTCTCGACCCGGATCGTGCTGGAGCCGACGGCGGTGACATCGGCGTCGGCGGCGTGCGGAACGCCGCTGTTGGCCAGCGCATCCTCGACCTTTTGGATGTTCGCCTGGCTTGCGTGGACCGGGACCTGGAATTCGGCGCCGCCGGTGAACTCGATGCCGAGATTGAGACCACGGAAGGCGAAGCCGATCACCACGATGACGATCGCGATCGCCGAGATCAGGAACCAGCGTCGCCATCTGCCGACGAAATTGAGCGAGATCTCGCCGGTGTAGAGCCGGTGACCGACCCCTCGCATCCCGGAGGCCATCAGACGTCACCCCCGGCCGTCGTCGCGGACCGTGCTCGTCGGCGGCTGCCCGGCAGCGCCTGCACGCCGAGGTGCTCGGCATCCAGACCGGAGAGCTTGTGGCCGGTGCCGAAGAACTTCGTCCGGACCAGCAGCGTGACCAGCGGCTTGGTGAACAGGAACACCACCAGGATGTCGATGATCGTGGTCAGGCCGAGGGTGAAGGCGAAGCCGCGGACCGAGCCGATTGCCAGGATGAACAGGATCAGCGCGGACAGGAAGGAGACGCCGTCGGCGACCAGGATGGTCTGCCGGGCCCGCCGCCAGCCGGTCTCGACGGCCGTACGGATGGTACGGCCCTCGCCGACCTCGTCGCGTATTCGGGCGAAGTAGATCACGAAACTGTCCGCGGTCACGCCGATGGCGACGATCGCACCTGCGATGCCGGCCAGGCTGAGCGCGAAGCCGACCGCGGCGCCCAGCAGCACCATGGCCGCATAGGTGGTGCCGAACGCGACGGCCAGGGAGGCGATCACGACCAGGCCGAGGCCGCGGTAATAGATGAAGCAGAAGATCAGCACCAGCGCCATCCCGACCGCACCGGCGATCAGGCCGGCCTGCAGCTGCTCACCGCCGAGAGTCGCCGAGACGGAGTCGACGCTGGAGATCTCGAAGGCCAGCGGGAGTTGGCCGTATTTCAGCACGTTGGCCAGATTCTGCGCCGACTGCTGGTCGATGTCGCCGCCGCTGATGGTGGCCTGGCCACCGGCGATCGCGCTGCTCACCGACGGGGCGGACACGACCGTGCCGTCGAGCACGATCGCGAACTGGTTCTGCGGGCTGGTACGGCTGGCCAGCACACCGGTGACGTTCTGGAACTGGGTGGCGCCCTTGCTGTTCAGGCCCAGGTCGACCTGCCAACCGAGCGAGTTCCCCTGGCCGAGCCCCGCACTCGCGCTGGTCAGTTCATTGCCGGAGATCACCGTCGGACCGAGTAGGTATTTCGTAGTGCCGGCCTCGTCGCAGGCGAAGAGCGGCTGGTCGGACACATCCGGATAGGTGTCGGTGTCGCGCGGGCAGGTGAAATTGGCGAAATCGCTGGTGTCCTGGTCGGTCGGCTGCCAATTGATCGCCTTGTCCGGCGCGGTGCCCTTGCCGGGCGCCGTGGGCCGCGGCGACGGCGGCGCCGGTGGCTCGGTCGGCAGTGCCGGAGCCGGGCGGCCGTTGCCGGTGGCGGTCGCCGTCGGTGAGGAGCTCGGCGACGCTGTCGAATTGGAGGCGGTCGGGCCGGAGGCGGTCGGGCTGGAGGCGGTCGGCGACGACGTGCCCGAGGTCGTCGGCGCAGTCGTCGGCGAGGAGGTGGAACCTGCCTGCGGTGTCGGCTGGGAGGTCGGCGTCGTCGACTGCATGTCATAGACGGCACGGAACCGCAGCTCGGCGGTCTGGCCGACCTGCTCGACCAACTCGTCGCGCTGGACGTTGGGGGCGCTGACGATGATCTGGTTACCGCCGGCCGTGGTCACGTCGCTCTCGCCGACACCCAAACCGTCGACCCGCTGCTGGATGATCGTCCTGGCCTGTTCCAGGCTGGTCGCACTCACCGAACCGCTGCCGTTGGTGTTACGGGCGGTCAGCGTGATCGTGGTCCCGCCGCTCAGATCCAGCCCCAACCGTGGAGTCCAAGTCCGGGTAGCCGCCATCACGCCGTACAGCGCGGCAATGACGATGAAGAGGGCCACCAGCGTGCGAAGCGGGTGGCCGACCTTGGATGCCACGAGTCAGTCGGTCCTTCGGGTCGGGTCCGGGATCAGATTCGGATCAGAAGTCGGATCAGGGTCGGATCAGAGTCGGAAACGTCAACGACTCAGCGGTTCGAGTCGTTCCCCTCGGCGTTCTTGTCGGTCTTGTCGGTCGACTGCTCTACCTCGTCGTCGGCGTTCTTGTCCGGATACGGCTGGCTGTCCGGAAACGGCTGACCCGACAACGACGAGTTGCCCAGCGTCGAGCCCTCCGAGGACCCGTACGGCGGCCACGGAGCGGTCTCGTGCGGCTGCTGGTCGCCCTCCGGGGCGCTGAAGTCCGGTGCGGGCCCTGGGGCGTACTCCTGGATCGGGGCTCCGCCGGCCAGTCCGCTGGCCGAACCGGACTCCTGCCCAGGCTGCGCGGGTGCCGCATCGGTGCCCGGCTCGTCGCCGTCAGGATGGGCTGCCGGCGCGGCGCCGCCGCGATAACCCGCCAGCGACGCATCCTCCTCGTCCTCGCGGACGACCCGGCCGACCGCCTGCTTGAGCATGGTGATCTGGGTACCCGGTGCGGTCTCCAGGACGATCTGCTTGTCACCGACCGCGACCACGGTCGCGTAGATGCCGGTCGTGGTCACCACCCGCGAACCGGGTTCGATGGCGTTGATCAGCTGTGCCTGCTCGGCCTGCCGTTTGCGCTGGGGTCGCATGATCAAGAGCCAGAAGGCGATGATCATGACGACGATCAAGATGATCGATCCGTACGATCCCATTTCAACTCACGTCCCATCGTCGGCGCCTGCGCGCCCTGCTCAGCAATCGGCCAACATCCGGCCCCGACCGCCGTACTCTACCCAGGAACGCCCGCAAACCCAGCTTCGGGCGCGCCTGGCTGCGCTCATTGCCGGTGATTCACAGCCAATCATTCAGTGCCAACCGTTCAGTCGACCGTCCCGAACAGGTCCGGCCCCGTGTCGGCCCCGGCCCGGGCCGCCGAACCGGGCCGCGGAGTCAGGCCGAGGTGTCGCCAACCGGCATCGGTTGCCACCCGGCCGCGCGGCGTACGCATCAGGAAGCCGAGTCGGACCAGGAACGGCTCGGCCACTTCTTCAACCGTCTCGGCCTCTTCGCCGACCGAGATCGCCAGCGTGCCCAGGCCGACGGGTCCGCCGCCGAACCGGGTACAGATCGACTCCAGCACCGATCGGTCGAGTCGGTCAAGCCCCAGCGCGTCCACCTCGTACAGATCCAGCGCCGCACGCGCGATGTCGGCGGTGATCCGGCCGTCCGCCCGGACCTGCGCATAGTCGCGGACCCGGCGCAGCAACCGGTTGGCGATCCGGGGCGTGCCGCGGGACCGGCCGGCGATCTCGCTCGCGCCGGCCGGCTCCAGCTCGGCGCCGATCAGCTGGGCCGACCGGTTGACGATGTGCTCCAGGTCCGACGGGTCGTAGAAGTCCAGCTGTGCGGTGAAGCCGAACCGATCCCGCAACGGGCCCGGCAGCAGACCGGACCGGGTGGTGGCGCCGACGAGGGTGAACCGCGGGATGTCCAGCGGGATCGCGGTGGCGCCCGGACCTTTGCCAACCACCACGTCGACCCGGAAGTCCTCCATCGCCAGATAGAGCATCTCCTCCGCCGGGCGGGACATCCGGTGTATCTCGTCGAGGAAGAAGACCTCGCCCTCGGTCAGCCCGGACAGGATCGCGGCCAGATCGCCGGCGTGCTGGATCGCCGGGCCGCTGGAGATCCGCAGCGGCGCGCCGAGCTCGGCGGCGATGATGCCGGCCAGGGTCGTCTTGCCCAGGCCGGGCGGGCCGGACAGCAGGACATGGTCGGGCACCGCTCCTCGGGCCGTGGCGGCCTCCAGCACCAGGCCGAGCTGGTCGCGTACCCGCGGCTGGCCTTCGAAGTCCGCCAGCCGGGTCGGGCGCAAGGCCGACTCGGCGGCCGACTCCCCCGGCTCTGCTTCGGGATCGACAAGATCGATCCCGGGATCGAATCGGTGCTCGAAGCCGGGGTCGTCGCGCAGGTCGTCGGGTTCAGCCATCGCGACCATCATCGCCGATCCCGCCGACAGCGCTGCACGCACACGCCCGCAAGCCCGGCATCGACCGTGGTCAGCCGCGCATAGCGACGCCTTGACGCCAGTAGCCCATGAAGGCAACCTGCCGGCGATCCATGCCGAGCTCCTTGACCAGATAGCGCCGCAGGGCGGTGACCATGCCGGATTCGCCGGCAACCCAGGCGTAGCTTCCGCCGGTCGGGCCGAGGTACTCGCCGGAGGACGCATCGAGTTGCTCGCCGGACGATGAATACACCGGGGTTTCCCAGAGGTCTGGATCGACACGATCCGGGCCCACCTGATCCGGGCCCACCTGATCCGGTCCGGCCTGATCCGGTCCGGCCTGAATCACTGGCGGCGAACCAGCGCCGAGCACCCGGGCCACCTCGGCGATCGACCGGGAGCCGATCGGAGCCTGATCGCGGACGCACCACCGGACGTCCACGCCGGCTGGTGCCCGCACCTCCTGGACATCGTCGGCCTGCGGCACCTCCAGCACAGCGGTGCCGACGGCGTGCGCCGGAAGCGACTCCAGGATCGAGGCAACGGCCGGGACCGCGGTCTCGTCGCCGACCAACAGCAACCGGTCGGCATCGGCGGGCGGAGCCCACTCGATCCCACCGCCGGACTCCCCCTTGCGTGGGACGACGACCAGCACCTCGTCGCCCGGCCCCGCCTCGCAGGCCCAGTCCGATCCGGGGCCGTGCGCACCGGGGTGCACCACGAAGTCGACCACGAAGCCCGGCTCGGCTCCCGGAGCCGCATCAGCGACACTGCGGATGGTGTAGGTCCGCATCGAGCAGCGCTGGTCGTCATCCAGGGCCTGGAAATCCTGCCACCAGGCGTCAGGACGCAGCTCGGGCAGCCGGCCGGACGGACCGGGGAAGATGATCTTGATCCGTTGGTCGTACGTCGGCCCGTCGACCCCGAACTCGGACAGTTCGCTGCCGGCCAGCTCGACCCGTGCGAACGACGACGACAGCCGTCGCACCGAACGGACGGCGACCCGTGCGATCAGAAACATGGTCAGCTCTCTTTCGGATTTCTGCCGCGATGGCGGCCGATCGGCACCACCAGCGGAGTGTTCGAGACCGGGTCGGGTACGACCCGGCAGTCCAGGCCGAAGACACTGCGGACCAGGTCCTCGGTGACGATCTCGTCGGGCGCTCCCTCGGCGACCACGACACCGTCCCGCATGGCGATCAGATGATCCGCATAACGGGCGGCCAGATTCAGGTCGTGCAGGACCATCAGGATCGTGCGCCCGGCGCGCAGGTCAGCGAGCAGGTCCAACAACTCGATCTGGTGGGCCACATCGAGGAAGGTGGTCGGCTCGTCCAACAGCAACAGGTCGGTCTGCTGGGCCAGCGTCATCGCCACCCAGACCCGCTGCCGCTGACCGCCCGACAATTCGTCGACCACCCGATCGGTGAGGTCAACGGTCCCGGTCAGCTCCAGGGCCCGGGCGACCGCCTCGTCGTCGGTACGGCTCCAGCGGCTCAGCACGCCACGGTGCGGCTGCCGGCCGCGACCGACCAGATCCGCCACCGTGATTCCCTCGGGGGCGACCGGTGACTGCGGCATCAGTCCCAATGTCCTGGCCACCTGGACGGTGTGCATCAGATGGACCGCCTTGCCGTCCAGCACGACCTGGCCCGAGGTCGGCCGGAGCAGTCGGGCCATGCCGCGCAACAGCGTCGACTTCCCACAGCCGTTCGGTCCGACGATCACGGTGACGGCGTGGTCCGGGATGCCGGTCGTCACCTGGTCGACCACCGGCCGGCCGCCGTAGCCGAGCGTGACCGACTCTGCCATCAGTCTCACGAAACTCTCCTTCCGGTGCGGCCCGCAGCGAGCATCCACAACAAGAACGGAGCGCCGAACGCCCCGGTGACAACGCCGACCGGCAGGTTGACGTCGGCGATCGCGTACGCTCCCAGGTAGTCGCTGGCGACCATCGCGACCGCGCCCACCAGTGCGGAGCCGACCAGCGTCGTACGGCCGGCATTCAGGGCGCGGGCGATCGGTCCGGCGGCAAAGGCGACGAACGCGACCGGGCCGGCTGCTGCGACGCCGAAGGCGATCAGCAGGACGGCCAGCAACAGCAGGAATTCCGACGACCAGCGCCCGGCCCCGAGCGCGGTGGCCAGATCAGGCCCGAGTTCGAGGGCGCGCCGGGCCCGCAGCGTGCCGGCGACCAGCGGCAGCAGCACGGCCAGGCAGGCGACGAGAACCGCGATGGTCTGCCAGTCGGCCGCCTCGAGGCTGCCGATCATCCAGTGCAGGGCGAGTTGGGCGTCGTACTCGTCGGCCCGGGTGAAGAGATATTGGATCACCGCAAGCAGCGCGGCATCGGCGGTGACACCCACCAGGACCAGCCGGTAGCCCGAGGTGCTGCCCGCTATGAATCGGATCGCGAGCGCCGTCGCCAGTGCGCCGATGATCCCGGCGAGCGAGAGTGCCGGCCCCGAGATGCCCAGCACGACGATGCCGAAGACGGCGGCAGTGCTCGCCCCGGTGCTGACGCCGAGCAGGTCGGGGCTGGCGAGCGGGTTGCGCAGCGTGCTCTGGAAGATCGCGCCGGAGGTCCCGAACGCCACGCCGACCAGCAGACCGAGGACAGCCCGGGGCAGCTTGCTCTCCATCAGGATGAAGCTCGCGCCGGGGATCTGCCGGCCGCCCAGGATCCGGAAGAAGTCGGGCAGGCTGATCAGATAGTCGCCGCCGAGCACGCGCAGGCCGAACGCGACGACGAGCGCGAGTGCCAACGGGACCAGGACGAGCAGCAGCCGTCGTCGCTGCCGGGTGCGCGCTGCCCGGACAGTCAGGACTGCAGCCTCGGCACCGAGCTGCCGCTCGGAGCGTCCGGTCATCTCCTCGGTCACCACGTTCACAGGCCGGCCAGCCGACCGCGGCGCAGGAACCAGGCGAACACCGGCACGCCGACCACAGCGGTCATGATCCCGACCTGGACCTCGGTCGGCGGCAGCACCACCCGGCCCACGACGTCGGCGACCAGGATCAGCACGGCGCCGAAACCGGCGGAGAGCGGTAGCACCCGACGGTGGGCGCTACCGGTCACCGCGCGGGCGGCGTGCGGGACGACCAATCCGACGAAGGCGATCGGACCCGCGAGCGCGGTCGCCCCTCCGGCGAGCAACACCACCGCGAGTCCGATCAGGATGCGGTCCCGGATCAGCCGGCGACCGAGCGCGGTCGCCAGGTCGTCACCGAGAGCCAGCGAGTCAAGGGTCTTGGCACCAGCGAGGGCCAGGACCGCGCCGATCGCGAGGAACGGCAACCCGATCAGCACCACCTGCCAGGACCGGCCGCCGATCGTGCCCACCTGCCAGGACCGGAAGACGTCGAAGGTCTGCTTGTCCCCCAGCAGCACGCCACTGGTCCAGCTGGTCACCCCGGCCGAGACCGCCGCGCCGGCCAGTACCAGCTTCATCGGCGTCGCGCCGTCGCGGCCGAGCGAGGCGACCGCGTACACGACGATCCCGGCGACCGCAGCACCGGCGAACGCGAACCAGACATAGCCGATCAATGACCCGATGCCGAGCACCGCGACGGCGAAGACCATCGCCAGCGAAGCGCCGGCGCTGACCCCCAGCAGGCCGGGATCGGCCAGCGGGTTACGGGTCAGCCCCTGCATGCAGGCGCCGGCGAGGCCAAGTGCCGCGCCGACCATCAGGCCCAGCACCGTACGCGGCAGCCGGGCCTGCAGGATCGCCTGGTTGTCGCTGCCGTGGGCGAAGAAGGCGGTCGGCGAGACGAGCTGCGACCCGACCAGGACCGACGCCGCCACCGCCAGGACGACGACCAGCAGCAGGATCGGGACCAACCGGCGCGCCTGCGGCAGTGCGATCCTCACTCGCCCTCGACCGCCTGCGCGATCTTGGGCACGAAGTGGTCCAGCGCGTACGGGATCGCCAGCGGGGTCGGGACGCTCGCCGCCTCAGCGGGGATGTTGTCGGTCGAGGCGAACATGTGGCCGGACTTGATCGCCGGGATCTGGCCGATCAGCTTGTCGTCGGTGAAGGTCTTGGCATCCGAGGCCTTGACGGCGTACGTGATCAGGACGTCGGACTTCAGCTCCGCCGCCCGTTCGGCCGAGATCTGACCGTAGAACGTCCGCTTGGGTGCGATCTTGGTGATGATCGGCGCGTTCTTCATCCCGATCGAGGTCAGGAACATGGGCCGGGCGTCGATCGGTGTGTAGTACGAGATCGAGGACATGTCGGTCGTCGCCAGCGCCGCGAAGATGAAGGTCTTGCCCTGGATCTGCGGGAATCGCTGCTTGGCGGCCGTGAGGGTCGCCTCGGTCTGCTCTTCGATGCGCTTGCCCTCGGCGACCTTGCCTACTGCCTTGGCGTCCATCTCCAGGGACTGCTGCCAAGTCGTGGTCCACGGATCGCCCGGGAAGGCGACAACCGGGGCGATCTTGGACAGCTTGTCGTACTGCTGCTTGGTGATACCGGAGTTCGTCGCCAGGATCAGGTCCGGGGTCAGCTTGGCGATCTCGTCGACGGGGATCGAATCGGTCTGATCGACCTGCGCCGGCTGCTGGGCGCCGAGTTGGGAGAGCTTGGTGTCGAACCACGGCGTGGTGCCGTGGGCGTTGCCGCCCCAGGTGACCTTGCCGATGCCGACCGGGATCACGCCGAGGGCGAGCAGGTTGTCCGGGTCGTTGACGCCGATCGCAACGATCCTCGTGGGCTGCTTGTCGATCGTGGTCGAGCCGAAGTGGTGCTTGATCGTGACCGGGAACGCCGCCGGGTCGGCGCTCGCGCCCTGCGACGGATGGGCCGACGAGCCGGACTGGCTGCCTCCTGCGGGTCCGGTGGTGCATCCGGAGACGATGCCGGCCAGCGCCAGCACGGCGGCGACCAGGACGAGGGCGGAACGACGGATCACAGCGGCAGCCTTTGCGGGTTAGGTAACACTTACTTAGGTCAGCCTAACGGCAATTGCCCGATCTGCGAAAGCCGCCCCGACCGTACGCTGCCGAGCGGACCACCGAACTCGCGACAACACGAGTTACCCGACCCGGAACCGCCTATCGGACCATTGAACTCGCGACAACTCGACTTCCGCGGTCGGCGTACGGGTCAGCCATGGGACCGCAGGACGGCGAACCCGGCGCCCGGCGAGCCCGGATCGAAACCGTGCTCGATCAACCAGCGGGCCACACTCAGGCTGCGCACCGACCACCAGGAGCGGATCACGTCAAGATCAACGTCATCGCCATAGCCGGCGAGCAGATCACCCAGGCATTCCTCGTGGCGAGGGTGAGGATCGCCAGGTCGTACATCGGATCACCGGACCCGGCCTCGGACCAGTCGAGGATGCTGGTGACCTGATCAACCGACGGATCGCCGACGGACCCTCCGTGGAAGGCATAGGCACCGGAGCCAATGCCATCACCTCGATCTCGTCCACGATCGTCATTCTGGCCGGGATGCACCGGTGCGACTACTGGTGCGGAGGTATCTCGACGAGCCGGAACCAGCGGCCGCGGGGATTGAGCCGGGCCCAGACCGGCAGGAAATGCGGATCGCTGACGTGGCCGTCGAATTCGACCTCGGCGACGCCCCGACCGGCGAACACATCGAGGGCCCGCCGGACACATGCCTCGACCAGCCTCTCCCCCTCCGGCTCGTCGCGGACAACGGTTTCGGCAGTGATCACCGGCGGCTCGACGTCGTTGTACGCCATCGCGACCGCCCTGATCCGCCCCGAGGCGTCGACGGCGACCGAGGTGGCATCCAGGTCAAGATCATCTTCCAGGCCTTCGTTGAGTGCCTCGGCAAAGCCCTCCGCGACCGGACTCCACGACGCGTGGATCCATTCGTACGTCGCGGCATTGGCTTCCAGTAGGCGCGACCACGGCACCTCGCGGCCCGGAACGACGGCATCGTACGGCCGCAACGCGAAGCGTCCCACGACGTCGATCAGCGCCGGCGGTACGACCTGGACCGTCGTCGCACCCAGCGCGTCGGCGAACGCCAACCGCTCCTCGTCGACGTAGCCGCGGGTCATGAAGGCAAGATCATCCTTGCGCAGTCCTGACAGGTGAGCGAAGAGTGCAGTGCCGATCCCCTCGCGGCGCCTTGAGGGATCGACGACGAGGTCGATCCAGTAGCGATCCCCGTGCACCCGCGAGGTCCAGATCATCCCCGCCGCGACCACTTCCAGGCCTTCGACGGCTACTGCCGACCGGGTGTGATCATCCCGCCACCGGTCCGGCCGCAACTCGACCTGCCTCATCCACTCGCTGGTCGACAGGTCCTCTTGGCGGAGCTCACGAAACTGCACAGGTCATGATCGCATCCACGGATCGGTCAGGTCGGGTTGCGGTCGGAGCCCGCAACCCTATGCTGTGCGGCACCATCCGAACCGCAGGAGCCCGATGTGCAGCACCATGAGGACAGCATCGCCAGGTACGTCCGCCGGATCCGCGAGATCGACGGCGTCCGCGGGGTCATCGTGCATGGCTCGGTCACCAACCGCAACGAACGTCCGGACTCCGATGTCGATCTGTTCCTGTTGCTGACCGACGAGGCTTTTGACGATCACGTGCGCCAGGGACGGCTCAGCTACGTCGACCGCGAGGGAATCAGCTACGAGGGCGGCTACTACGACATCAAGGTGATCAACACGGAGTACCTCCGCGCCGCGGCGGACCATGGCGACGATCCGACCCGCGCCTCGTTCCTGAACGCCAGGGTGGCCTGGTCGCGTGCTGATGATCTTGAAGAGCTGGTGGCGGCGATACCGAAGCTCTCGCCGGCTGAGTGGGACCGCCGGATGGCCTCGTTCATCGCTCAGGTTCGACTGCAGGGCGGCTATTTCCTCAAACAGGCGGACCAGCTGGACAACACCTTCCTGCTGCACCATGCCGCGGTTCATCTGATCGGCGCCGGCGGTCGGGCCCTGCTGGCGCTGAATCAAACCCTGTATCAGGGACAGAAGTATCTCGAGCAGACCTTGGCATCACTTCCCCGGATCCCGGATGGGTACCAAGATCACGCCACGGCTGTGCTCGATCATCCCAGCGCGGCGGCCGGCGCCGCCTACTGCGAACTGCTGGAGGCGTACCACCCGTGGCCGTTGAAGCAGGAAAGGACACTGTCCACCTTCGTTGAGCAGAACGAGCTCGGCTGGTTGACCGGAGTCATTCCACCCGAATACTGCTGATGATCATCACCAGGTGTTGCCGCTGCGATCGTTCGTGCCGCGCTGCAAACCTCGGCGGTTGCAGATGGCGCGGACGAAGTGAACGTAACGACTGGGTCAACAAAATCGCTCTCGGGCCCCGGCCGACCTAGTCTTCTTGTGTGGCCACGCGACGGTTACTCAGAGTGCTGGTCGCAGTGGTGTTCGTAGCGTGGTCGGCAGCTCTGACGGCGAACTGGTGGCAGACGGCCCAGCATCTTGACCGGGCGGTGGCCTGGTAGCCGAGGACAGGCCAGACCGACCAGACGCTGATCGTCCTGGGTTACGTGCTGGTCGCAGAGCTGGTGTGGTTCGGGCTCCTGTCGGCCGTCGCAGGCAGTGCCACTGGTGCCGGATTCGGCATGGTTGCTGCCGTCGCCTGGTGGGGTCTGCGCTACCTCGGGCGTATCGGCGACGGATTCGCCGGCTGGTTCCTCGGCAGCAGAGTCGCGTTGATCGAGGTCAAGCTCTGGCAGCCGGGCATCTACTCCTGGGACGGCCCGTTGGCCGTGCTCTATTACGGTGAGCGGTTCCGAGGCGGCAGCGTCGAGCTCTCCACGGCAGCCAGCCTGTGCCGCGCGCAGCTGGGACCCGACGTCGATGTCCGGGCCTGGATCGTGGTGGTGCCCGGCGGCGAGTCGGACCGACACACCTACGTCCTGGACAACACCGGGGCACCCGAAGGGATCAATCTGTGTAGGACGGATGACCTCGACACCGTCCGCGAGTGGCTCGCGGACGCCCGGAACGAGATCGACCCCGCCCTCATTCAGACCCTTGTCAGCGCGCACAAGCTCCATCTGGCGAGCACCAAGCCGGCACCGGGCGCGGCGCACCATCGAAATCGTGTCAAGGTACTTCCGGGCCATTCCGCCTCCAGGGCACCGGAAAGGTGACGGCGTTTCGCCTGGTCACAGCGATATTCCTTGAGTGGAGCTCAGCGGACTCGAGCCCCGGACCTTCGCATTGCGAACGATTCAGCAGCGCGTCGTCCGCCTCCCATTCGCCGGACTCCAGCCAGCTGATCTCCAGTCCGTAGCCTGGTGATCATGAATCTCCGAGCGGCGCGCATCATGACGTCGATGTTCCTTACACGTGACGACAAGGTGCTGCTCCTGTATCGGATGGGGTCCTCAGCTGTCCCGGACTCCTGGGTCGGCATCGGTGGTCATGTCGAGCCGGAGGAGATCCGGGATCCTACCGCGGCGATGCTTCGCGAGTTGGAGGAAGAGATCGGGCTCACCGCCGACGACACCACCGGACCCAGACTGCGTTACGTTTCCCTACGAGACACCGGCCACGAACTGCGGTTCACTTACTACTTCACGGCTGGCCTCCTGCCGACGGCGACCCTGCCCACGGTTTGTACTGAGGGCGAGCTGCGGTGGTTCGATCTCAACACCGCCGCCATACGGAAGTTGGACATGCCGCCCACTGCCAGCGTTGCGCTCAACCACTGGCTGGACGAAGGACGTCGCGACGACCTCCTCCGCTCCATCGTCATGACGTCCGACGGTCCACGAGTCCTACCGCTGGCAGCTTCCTAGCGTTCGTCGCCGAGTGCGGCCTCCCCTGCGCCGAGCCTTCCAAGATCGCGAGCCGGTGCATGATCAGTCGCGGACTGAGCGTACGAACTCGGTCTTGCCCTCGGTGTAGGCGACGCGATCGGCAAGCAGCAAAGGGGCCAGCGCCTTCTTGAGCGTCGCATATTCCGTTCGTGCGCGCTCCTCTGATCAGGAGACATCGCCCGACATCACCGACCTCGATCAGCAGCGCCATACGGGTAGTCGGTCCAGCGGTGACATCTGGCAATAGCGTCGAAGATCTCCACCAGAAGCGGATATCCGCCATCGCCGTTGGTCAGAACGACGGCGCCCGCACGGTCGCTCCGATGGGCCAGCAAGTGGCACCGGAAGCCGGCGTTACCGCCACTGTGTCCGACGTAGTCGACTCCATGCGGAGTGACCCGGACGAACGGACCGATGCCCATGGCATTCAGCCCGCCCACCTTGACCTCCTCGTCGGTCGGAGTCTGTGGGGTGAGCATCTGGTCGAATGTCTCCGGCTTGAGGATTTGCTGATCATCGCTGGACCTGCCAGCATCATTCAGCCACTGGACGTAGCGCGCCAAGTCCCCTGCCGTGGTCCACAGTCCCGCGGCCGCCTGCTCGGGATACACGTGCCAATCGCCTTTGATCGCGGCACCGCTCTCATCGTGTCCAACCGCGGCCTCCGATCGCATTTCATCATCGGGCGGCTGTCGGTACGAGCTGTGAACCATCCCGAACGGCTCGAGGACCAGACGGGCGACAAGATCGTGGAACGGCTCCCCGGTCACCTCTTCCAGCACCAGCTGCATGATCACCGTGCCGCCGCCGGAGTAGCGGAACTGCTCACCTGGCACACACTCGACTCGCACCGGCCCCGTGTTTGCCGGCGCCGCCCCGTCCAGGATCTCGATCAAGCTCGGCGCCTGATCGAACCGTCCGTAGCCCGGGAACCCCGAGACACCGAGGCCGGCCGAATGGCTGGCCAGTTGCCGAAGGGTCACGCTGCCCAGAGACGACGCGGGTAACTGCCAGGATCTGAGGTAGGTATTGACGTCGCGATCGAGATCCAGAACTCCGGCGTCCACAAGGCGCAGCATTGCCAGACTCGCCAGTGGCTTGCTGATGGATGCCGCCTGAAACCGGGAGGTCGAAGTGACCGGCTCGGGACTCTCCGCGGACCGGACGCCGACGGCAAACTCGTGCACCTGATCGCCCGTGATCACCGCACCAGCGACGCCTGGGACGTGGCAGCGTCGCATCTGCTCCTGTAACGAGAAATGGTCAACCATGGGCACGGGCCAATCATGCCCTCCCTTCAGCTCTCGTCGCCGCTCCACCAGTCCTGCGTCTCGCGGATCCACTGCGCCTCACGTGCGAATGCCTGCAGCGCACCGTCCGCGGCGAAGCGATTCCAGGGATGCAGTCCCCGGGCAGCCAACTCCTCGGTGTCCCGCCGCTCGGCATCGATCACCTCGATCGCGGCTCTCACCACCGCCATCGGCGGGAAGTCACCGCCGTACGCGTCGCAGAGAACGCGTAATCGTGATCGGAGATCGAGCCGAGCGTCGAGGCCGTACTGCTCCCGTCGCCCCTCGGACTGCAACGGAACCAGTTGCCAGGCAAGGTAGGCAAGATCATCGACCCGCCGTCCAGGTCTCGCGAAGTCCCAGTCGATCAGGCCGACCACGCAGCCATCGACCCAGGTGGTGTTGAACGGGCTGAAGTCGCCGTGGCGGATGATCTCTCCGGGTCCGGCCAGCGGGTTGCGCCACTCAGCTCCTGGCGGCGGACTGAAGTCACTGACTGCTTCGTGGTAGCGGCGGAGCAGCCGCCCAAGCTGCGCGACGCCATCATCGCCACGGAGGACCGGAGGCCAGGCGGTCCACGGCATGGACTCCCCTGGCAGATAGGTCAGGATCTCCCGACCATGATCATCGATCCCGAGCACGCGAGGCGATTCCGGAAAACCGGCTCGCTCGAGATGCCGAAGCAAGGCGTGGACGGAGAGGGTCCACGCTCCCGTCGTACGACGCACGGTGTCGCCGACGCGGACGACCGCGTTGACGAAACCGCCCGTCAGCAGAATTTCATGATCATCGTGTTCGTGATCAGGGGCTGACGTCGAGTGGTCTGAGCTGGACAAGAAACACCTTCGTGAGCAGGAACAGATGCCTCGCCCGTCCTGCGGGCGAGGTCGCAGGTTTAGCTGCTCACGAGGTCATGACTCCATCCTGCCACCTGGCGACCCAGCGAGCAACGGCAAACGAAGGACACCGGGCCGGTCCACGACGGTGTAGCGTACGGCTCACAACAGCAGAGCTTCGTGTTCAGGGATTGAGGCGGGCGTCCTGAGGAGACGTCTGCCCATGATCAGATCATCCCGCCGGCCTGCCCGCCCGACCCGACGCAACCTCAACCGGTTGTGGTTCGCGCAGTCGACATCGCTGGTCGGACTCCAGACGGGCTCGGTCGCGGTTCCCTTGCTGGCCGTCGATGTGCTGCACGCCGACGCGTCGCAGGTCGCCCTGATCGGGACCGTGTCGAGTCTCCCCTGGCTGGTCGCACCCTTGATCGGAACGATCGCCGACCGCACGCGGCGCAAGCGTCTCCTCGTGACGTCCCACCTCGGCCGGGCCGGGCTGTGGCTGACGATCCCGGCCGCGTACGCGATCGGGAGGTTGACGATGCAGCAGGTCTGGATCGTCTCCGCGTTGGCCGGCCTACTGGGCGTCGTCTTCGCTGTCGGCCACCGAGCCTTCCTGCCGACGATCTTGGCGGCGGAAGACCTCGGCGCGGCCAATGGCCGGATGGGCGGCACGGACGCTGCAGCGCGGGCAACCGGGCCGGCGCTCGCGGGCTATCTGACGCAGTTCGTCGGCGCGATCTGGTCCGTTGTGGTCCAGGTGGCGGCATCCGTGCTCGCCGGCATCGCGACGGTCGGCATCCGACCCGACCAGCCGGGATCGTACGAGCCCGACGATGATCACAGGATCTCGACGCGGACGACTTGGTGGCGCGGCATCGTCGACGGATTCCGGTGCGTCTACGAGATCAAGCCGCTGCGTTGGCTCGCGATCGTCGAGACCGGATATCTGTTCTTCTTCGATCTCGTCTTCGCGATCGTGGTCGTCTTCTTCAGGAACACGCTCGGCCTGGGCGCCGCCGCGATCGGGGTGATCTTCTCCGCGGGGAGCCTCGGCGGCGTCCTCGCAGCTCTGATGACGAACCGGATCCGAGTGCGCATCGGCCTCGATCGCTCGATCAAGATCACTGCGATTCTTCGCGGTGTTGCGATCGCCGTGTTTCCGCTCAGCCTCTTGGTGCCCGGCCACATCGGCGTCATCGCGGTGCTCGTCGGTGGTCGGGGCGTCAATGCCTGCGCGTGGAGCGTCTATGAGGTCCTCAGCGATACCTACCAGCAGACCAGGCTGCCCGAGGAGAAACGCGGCAGCGCTATCGCCGCGATCCTCTGGGCCGGCAACCTGGCCGCGACGGTCGGCTCAGCTGGTGCGGCTGCGCTCGCGACGACACTCGATCCGACCGCTCTGCTCTCCGCCGCGGGAGTCGGTGCTGTCGTGGCAGGATGCCTCAGTCTCATGATCAGCACAGGTGCCCCGGACGGTCCGGCAACACCCCGTCTGCGCCGGACCCACCGTGATCGGCTTGGATAGCGGCATGCCGACCGAACTCATCCTGATCCGCCACGGCCAGTCCCACGCCAATGTCAATCCGATCGTCGCCGGCATGCGGGGTGATCGCGGTCTGACCGATGTCGGTCGCCGACAGGCCGAACTCGTACGCGACCGGTTGCGGGCCGAGGAACTGACGGCCCACGCCCTCTACGCCAGCACACTTCCCCGTGCGCAGGAGACCGCGCGCTATGTCGCGGATGCGCTCGGGTTGCCGATCAAGGACGACGACGGTCTCCAAGAGGTACGCGTGGGCGAGGCAGACGGGATGTCCAACGACGAGTGGGCCGCCCGGTGGCCGGGGCTGCGGCAGGGCCTGTCAGCCAATCCCTTCCAGGAATTCGCGCCGGGCGGCGAGAGTTGGGCCGCGTTCCTGATCCGCGCGGGAGCTGCGCTGACCTCACTCGTCGAGCGGCATCCGGACGAGCGGGTGGTGGCCGTGACCCACGGCGGTGTGATCAATGCATCGTTCTCGCTGGCGTTCGGACTCGGGCCGACGTCTCCGCGGGTGCGGATCGGACCGGAGAACACCAGCATCAATCGCTGGATCCACGACCCGGAGCCGCACCAGCCTCGCTGGACCTTGGTGGGATTCAACGATGCCCGTCACCTAGCGACCCTCGCCGGGTGATCGGAATGTCGGCAGCCGGCCCCAGTCAAGATCGGCCAGGCTGACGCCGGATTCGCTGAAGGTCACCGTGTCCGTCCTCCCGGACTGAACGAACCGGACTTGCCGCAGGCCATGCGAATCGGTCCAGACGTCAAGGACCAGACGCAGCAGGTCGTCGAACTGGTCGCGTTGCGGGGTGGCCAACCCCACGGCCGAGCCGGCCGATGCGTCCGCGAGGCTCGCGGTCAGCGTGAAGTGTCTCCACTGCTCCCCCGCGATCAACTCCGTGCCGAGATCCTCGGCGCCGGTCGTCCCTTTGATCAGATCGACCAGCCACAGCGGCGTACCGACGCCCGCCGCGGATGCCGACAACCCGGACACGGCACGGCCCGATCGCCCGCTCCACTCCTGACCGCCGATCTGCAGCACGGCGTACGATCCGTAGTCGATCATGGACCGCCGGCCTGCGAAGTCGACGAATCCTCTGGCGGTCCGATTCCGGAAGTCGGTGTCCTGGGTGGCCAGCCGCAGGAGCGGCCTGCCGACCGCCTTCCAGGCGATCCGCCCCGCCCCGATGATGGTGCGCCACGCGGGATTGGGAATCTGGTCGATGGAGAACCCGTCGCCCCAGTGGAACTGCGTGGCACCAAGGATCCGCGCGGATCCCGCGGAGACCAGGCGCTCGCGTGCGGCCTTGATCTCGGCAGCCTCGTCAGCCATCTCGTACGCCCCCTTTGCCGACCACCTCGAGTCTATGGATTGGAGCTCCTATCCGTCTGTAGCGGAAAGCGTGAGTGATCAACGCACCGATCCCGGCTTCGTACGCGAGCAGTACAGATCGGAGGCCGGCCTCAGTGCCCGCGCCTCGATCCGGCCACTCGACGCCCGACGTGCTGACAACGCGGGCAGTTGACGGTTGAGAGTCCCGACCGGCCTGCGCTCAGCCCGGCCGGCGCGCTCGCAATCGACTCAATTGACCGGATGGACGAGATCCCAGAGATCGCGATAGAAGCGGATCCGATCGTGGTCCGGTTCGATGCCGTACGACTCGAGATACAAATCTGCCCAACCCGGTCCATAGTTCCATTCCGTGCTCCAGGTGGCGACCGCGAGATCGGCCCAACGGTCAGCTACGCCAAGATCACCGAGATCGACATGTCCGACGAAGGTGCCGTCGTCGGCGATCAAGGTGTTCGGGACACAGGCGTCCCCATGGCAGACGACGAGCCTGTCCGGATCCGGGATGTTCTCCGACAGCCTCCGATCCCCGAGCTTGGACGGATGGATCTGCTGCCGACGAGCTTCGACTGACCAGTCGTACGGGCACTCATCGACCGGCAGACGGTCGTGCAACCGTCGCAGTCCGAAACCCGCCACCCGCACCGCGGTGCCGGGATCGGCCTTCCACCGTGATGAGATCGCCGATTCGCCGGGGATTCCTGCTGTCACGAGCCACGCGCCGGAGTCGTCCGCCCCGTACTCGACCACTTCGGGCACTGCAACGAACTTCCCCGCCCAAGCCAGGCGGCGCGCTTCGCCCTCAAGACTTCCGGACACAGGTCCGGGCCGCCACTTCACGTATCGGACGGACGCTCCGTGGATCCGAAACGTCACGCCCTGGTCGCCGCTCAACCACACCGGCTCCACTTCGCCACCGCGAGCGACGGAGCGCACAGCCACCGGGACCACGACGTCCGTGTCGGCGAACCTGCTGTCTGCCATGAGCCCATGAAAACACGTCGTGCCGTGATCGGCTGCTGCGACAATCAGACCATGACCCGGCCATTGTCGACAGAAGAGTTCGACGCGTTCATCGATGGGCTGGACTACCCGCTCTTCGTCGTCACGACAACTGATGGCGAAAAGCGCGGCGGCTGCCTGGTCGGATTTGCGACCCAGACAAGCATCGACCCACCGCGGCTGTTGATCTGTCTGTCGGAGGCGAACCACACCCGTCGGGTCGCCGCCGGCGCGACTGTCCTCGCCGTCCACGTGATGGGCTCGGATGATCACGCGGCAGCTGAGCTGTTCGGCGGTACGACCGGTGACGAGGTGGACAAGTTCGCCCGGGTGCGCTGGCATCCCGGACCAGACGGTGTTCCGTTGCTCGACGATCTACCGCGACGGATGGTCGGCGGGATCCTCAAGCCACTGCCACTGGGTGATCATGTCGGATTCCTGCTGGAGCCGATCGCTGAGGAGGTCGAGGAGGGCGAAACGGACATCCTGACGCTGCACGACATCGACGACGTCGAGCCGGGTCATCCGGCCTGACCTCGGGCGGCACAGGTCCCGGTGCAAGTCGATGGCCGGTTATCCCATGACAGCTTCATCTGGCGGGTGGATCGTGCCTTGTGAGCCATGGTCGGGTTGATCACGATCTGCTCGCGATTCGCTGTCTGCGCTGACGATCCGACGCAGGAAAGGAAACAATCCTGCTGTGAGACACAAGCTTGCGTTGGCTCTCATCCTTCCGATCCTGATGGCCTGCGGCGCCAACTCAGTAGCCGGCCAAGACACTTTGTCGGGTGCGTCCTGCGTGGGACCGTACCTCGATGATCAGCCACGCGTCGGAGGTCGTTTCGGTGCCTCATCCCCGACCGTGCATCCTGGTGACTCGATCACGGTCTACGGCCACTGGTATGCGAAATCCTGCAACGACAGCGGCGGCCATGATCCGATCCAGCCCTTGCCATCAGTACGACTGACTCTCACGCTCCCCGACGGCCGCGTCCAGCACCTGGATCGCTACACACCAACCGGACCGGACTTCGGATTCGCCGCGACCGTACGCATCCCGCCGAAGACCGCAGCGGGAACGGCGGTCGTCCGCGACGATCGCGATCCGGTTCGGGCGACGTTCACGTTCACCATAGGCAGCGCGTAGCGGGACCTTGCGAACCAGCCGTGACGTCTTCGATCAAGCGATCGAATCGACTTCTCATCTGTGGGCAGAATGACATCATGACCGAGCCCGACGACCCCGATCCGTTCGGAGATCGCGAGGTCATGCAGGTCGGGCCCCGCCGCCGGACGCCGCTGGTGATCGCGGTCTGCGTGATCGTTGTCCTGGCAGGAATCGGCCTCTGGCATTCTGTCCAAAAGGGGGAGGTCCCGCTGCCAGAACCAACGGCCGCCAGCTCGCCTCCCGCGGCCGATCCGACCGATGCTCCGAGCCAACAGTCGCGTCTGGACTTCGACATCGACCTGTCCTGGCTACATACTCCGACCGACTACAGCCTGGTCGTTCACGCTGGCGGCGCCGTCTATCGGATCGCGGCCCGTACGGGCCATGTCGAGAAGGTGTGGATCCCCCGGCTCGCCACCGACTCGGCCAACGATCCCGGCGCTGTAGTGCCGAGCGGCTCCAGCGTTCTGGTCCTCGCGACGGGTAGCAGGACGGTCTACGTCGTGCCTGACGGCAGCGGTTCCGCCAGCAGTTTCACGACCGCGGGCACTGACCTGCTGCCGGGCCCCGACTCCCGACACGTCTGGGTGCGCCAAGACGCAACGCATCTGGTGCTGGTGGGCCTCGACGGGACGCGGACCCGTACGACGCTGACCTTGCCCAGCGACATCGTCGGCATGCCCCAATCCGATCGCAGTGGGTACGTCGTCGTCCAGACGGATGACGGCGTGTACGACGTCCGGCCAGACGGCCGCACCCGGGTGGCACCCGGGCGTCTGGTGGCGTCAGGCTCGACGAGCTTGTTGATCACGAGTTGCCGACGAGTGGACTCCTGTAGCGCAGCCGTCTACGGCCGCGATCTCAAGCGAGTCCGAACCGTACAGCTGCACGAGGAGACGCCGGCCTCGAGCGGGTACGGCGTGGTCTCCCCCGACGGTCGCTACGCCGCATTGGCCGATGCGTCAGACCCTTCCGAGAATCCGGTCACGCTGGTCGACCTCACCACCGGAACATCGCGGCGACTGTCGGCTGCCGTGGGTTGGCAGGTCCTGGCACCGGGCAGCGGCCAGCTCGTCTTTTCGCCGGACGGCAGATGGCTGTTCGTGATCGACCGGAACGGAAATCTCACGGCGGTCGACGTCCGGTGCGCAGCGAGCGGGGCCTGCCTGAAGTCCCGCACCTTGGCCGAATTCGGCACCCTCCAACAGGTGGCCGTACGGCCCTGACGCCGAAGGAGTTGCAGGTAGTCGATGATCACGGTCCCGGAGTCGCTCCGAGTCCGGTTGCTTCGCACCGAGGATGCAGCCAAGGACTGGATCAACGACTTTCCCGATCTCGCCGACCAGTACCTGGCACGCTGGCACGGACAGGTCGACGGACCCGTGGTGGCAGGTGCGACCGCTGTCGTCATTCCTGTCCGGACACCGGTCGGTGCGGCTGTGGTCAAGATCAGCTATCCGCACCCCAGCACCGCCGACGAGCACAAGGCGCTGCGGGCCTGGGACGGCGACGGCGCCGTTCGCCTGTTCGACGCCGACCCTGAAGGACACGCGTTGCTTCTCGAGCGGCTCGCTGGCCGCGAACTGGCTGCCCCAGTCGACGAGGCGATCGCCATCGGCGGTCAGCTCTCTGCCCGACTGGCTGTTCCGGCACCACCGGATGTGAAGCGGTTGGCCGACACTGTCTCCGAATGGGAGCAGCAGATTCGCGACGATCACCATCAGGCCGGCGATCCCCTGCCCGCCCGCACCGTCGATGCTGCTGTCGAGACAGTCCGGGGCCTCGGACACGACGACACGCAGACCATGCTGCATGGTGATCTTCACAGCAAGAACATCCTGCACTCCGACCGCGGCTGGATTGCGATCGATCCGCAGGGCGTTGCAGGTACGGCCGCCTTCGATGCGCTCACCATGTGCTCCGACCGGCCGCCCGAGCCGCACTCGGGGGTCGATCTGGTGCGCGAGATGTCCCACCGGGTCGAGATCTTCAGCGAAGCTGCCGGAGTCGATGCGGCGTTGTCCCGCCGCTGCGTCCAGGCACGAGCGGTGACCGGACTGCTCTGGGATCTCGCCCGGGGCGATGTCGGCCGCTCTGCCAACTTCGACGTGCGCCGGCAGCTGTCGGAAGGATTCCTCGGCTGATCAGTACTGCCGCACGGTCCCGCTAGTCGACTGAGAACCGAATGATCCGCGCATCCGCCCGCGACTGGTCCTCGTCGATCACGACCTCGGACGAGGCCGCCTCCGCACAGACGGAGCTCCAGAACCTCTCTGCAGGTTGGTAGCCGCGAAAAGGCCGTACTTCCCAGTCGCCGGGAAATGCCGAGAGCAGTTGCCGGGCGGCCGACCGCCCTACCCCTGCACGCCGCCAGCGGTTCACAACGAAGAATTCCGCCATGTCCCAGACGTCCTCGCGACCACCGTCATGGCTCCTCCGGTCGACAACGGCGAAGCCGGCCAGCGACTCGGCGGCGTAGAACAGGAATGGATGCCGCCGGGATTCGGTCCAGCAACCGTCGAGCAGGTTGCCGTCGAACGTTCCGTCGTCGCGCAGATCCCAGCCGCCGGTCCGGGAGAGATCATGAAGATACAGCTGGGCGAGGTTCTGGAGCGTGCGACGACGATCTTCGCCAACGGCGACCAACCGTACGGAAACGTCAGGCATGGCCCTATCCTGCCCGCGCAGTCACTCCTGATAAGAACGGTTTCTGTTCAGCCGCGGCGATCGCGCAGCCAGGTGTGCCAATCGACGCCGGCGGTCGGCACGTCCGGCCCGGGCAGCATCGAGCCGGCGGCCATGCTCACCGCCGGGGCGGGACCGGGCAGCACGGTCAGGTCCAGCCCGTCGTGCACAACCAGCTCTCGTACGAGGTCGACCAGTCGCTCCTGCTGAGGCCCGGCAAGCTGGCGGCTGCCGGCATCGGGGTCGATCGCGATTTCGAGCAGCGCCCGTGCGACCTCGGCGGAGTCCACCGGTTGTGTCGGAACATCCATGATCTCGACGGTCCCGGTCGGCTCCCGCCCAACCAGAGCCCGCTGCAGGGCCTGGCCCGGGAACTCGTGGAACTGGGTGGTACGCAGCACCCGCGCGCCCGGAGCATGATCACGTATTGCCTGCTCATGCGCGAGGGTCGCGATGTACCAGTCGTAGTCCTGACCGTCTTCGATGCCGACGATCGACAGCACAACCGTCCGCTGGACCCCCGTCGCGCGGCCGGCGTCGCCAAGATTCCGTGCGACCATTTCGAAGAAGTTTCGCGCAGCGGACAGCTCCATCTGGGCCGGACGGGACACGTCGATAACGGCCTCCACGCCCGTCAACGCCTTCGTGACGGCTTCCACATCCAGAAGATCGATCCCGTCGGTACGGCTCATCCTCACGATCTGGTGCCCGGACGCTTCGGTAAGACGACACACCTGCGAACCGATCAATCCGCTACTTCCTGCCACCGCGATCTTCATCCGCCCACCCTTTCATCCGTGGGTCCCGACGCGTCCGAGCCGCGCGGTGCTCGCACACCAACAGTGGTGCAGGGCGTAGCTGCGCTCCGGCGCATCAGCTGGTCGAATCCCGCATCACCTCGTAGTGCAGTCTGACGGTGCCAGCCGTGTCGGTGTGCACCGAGAGCAGATGGAGCGGGGTCGGCGCCTCACCGATGTCCAATGGTCGGCCGTCCATGATCGTCGGCGTCCCGAGCCCGCCTACCAGCGCCGGGGCGATCGACACGTACAACTCATCGATCAGTCCCTCGCGCAACAGAGCACCCTGGAGGCCGCCACCCGCGGTCGAGAGCACGCAGGTGATGCCGAGTTCAGTGGCCATCGCTGTGATCGCTCGGGTCAGATCGACGCGATCATCACCCGCGACCAGATAGCAGATGCTCCGCCTGCGCAGGTAGGCCAAGTATTCGGGTGGCGTGGAGCGGCAGACCAGCACCAGGATGTCCCAGTTCTCGTGATCTTCGTCCCATCGCACGCGTCCACGCCCGTCGACAGTGGTGAACCACAATTCGCCGCTGGTGGTCCCCATCAGGATCTGCCTCCGCGTCAGCGCGACCTTGCCGTCCGCGCTTGCCCCAACACTGACGATGACGCGTGGCCGCTGCATCGCAGCCTCCTTCGGCTCAGGTCCGGGTCATGCCCGCTCGCCCCTTGCCTACCAGCCGCCTCCGACACTGCGACCAGTTCGCGTCGACGAATCAGACCCTGTTGTCGACGTACCAAGCAGGATCACATGGCTATCCCGCAGAAGCCGAAGCGTGGCAGCTGCGCACCTCTCGACCTCGGCCGGATGGCCCGCAGTTAGTCGCGAAAAGCGAGATAGTCCCGAGCGTGATCCTACGGAACCAGTTCGATCACGGCACGGCGCCGATCACAATGCCGCGAACCAGCGGCTGAAGTCGCCGGCTTCGTACGGGGGCAGGACGACCAGCGGGGCAAGGACGTGCCCCGAAGCCGCGAGCACGGTGATCGACCCCACCGGCACACCCTCCAGCGGCTTGCCACCGGCCGGCGGCAGAGCGTCGTTCACCCGGTACAGGTAAAAGAGTGCACCGCCGAACGATGCTTCGAGATTGTCCGTACGGCCGTCGAAGAAGTCCGCCAGTTCACGATTCAGGAAGCCGATCCCTCGTGACCGACCGTGATGTCGAGTCCGGGAACCGTGCGTCGGTTGAGGAATCCGGACTTGTGCTGAACCGACCTGGCCGTGAAACTGCCGTGCCGCCACTCCGCCGCGTTGTCCGGTACGTCCTTGGTTGGTTCGGAGTGCGCCACGATCCCCAACCTATTCAGGGTCGTGCCAGTGTTTGCAGCGCGGCCCGCATCAACACGGCCACGCTCACCGACGAGTCCTCCTCGGCCAGGTGTTCCACGCGGCTGCACGCGGCCTCGGCGTCCTTGGCCGACCAGCCGAGGCCCTGCAGACCTTGGCTGACCTGATCACGCCACTCGGCGGTCGGCACGGGCTCGGGACCGGGCGCGTCATTCGGCCGGCCGGCCAGGACGGCATTCACCTTGTCCTTCAACTCGATCACGATCCGCTGGGCACCCTTGCGCCCGACCCCTGGCACCTTGGTCAGGGCGACCAGATTCTCGGTCACGATCGCCTGCCGAAGATCATCCGGAGTCAACACCGCCAGTGCAGCCTGGGCCAGCTTCGGACCGACCCCGGAGGCCGTCATCAGCAGCTCGAAGAAATCGCGTTCCTCGGCCGTGCCGAAGCCGTACAGGGTCAGCGAGTCCTCCCGGACGACCAGCGAGGTCGCCAGCGTCGCCTGCTGCCCGTGCCGCAGCTCAGCCGTCGTGTTGGGTCCGCACAGGGTCTTGATCCCGATGCCACCCACGTCGACGACCGCCCAGGTCGCGCCGACGGCGACAACGCTCCCGGTGACTTGCGCGATCATCAGACTCCTCGTGAATTCAGGTCGGTGGGCAGCGTGCGCCGGGCCAAGGCGTACGCCCTCCGCTGCCGGGCGGCCAGCTGGGCAGCCTGATCGGTCGCCCGGCTGATCTTGTCACCGGCCGAACCGCGCCAGACGTGACAGATCGCCAACGCCAGGGCGTCGGCGGCATCCGCGGGTTTCGGCGTCTCGTCCAGCCGCAGAATCCGTGTCACCATCGCCCCGACCTGGGCCTTGTCGGCCCGCCCGGAACCGGTGATCGCGGCCTTGACCTCGCTGGGTGTGTGCAGCGCGACCGGCAGCTGGTGCCGGGCAGCCACCAGCATCGCGACCCCGGCGGCCTGCGCGGTCCCCATCACGGTCTGGACGTTGTGCTGGGCGAAGACCCGCTCGACCGCGACCACGTCCGGCCGGTACTTCACCACCCACTCCTCGAATGCGACCTCAAGCCGCAACAGCCGCTGCGCGACCTCACTGCTGGCGTCGGTGCGGACGACGTCGACCGCGACCAGGCCGGGACTCCGTCCGACCGTGCCGTCCACGACGCCGAAGCCACACCGGGTCAGGCCGGGATCGATCCCCAGGACGCGCACAGAACCTCCCACGACGGATCCGGATGGATCCGAACAGACGTTCGCACGGTATCCCAGCCGGTCCGGTCCGTGCCGGTCCCGCGTGGGCGTGTCGCCGGGGACAGATCAGCTCGATGCTCAGCCGCGGCCGATGAACGGCATGTTGGTCGCCATGATCGTCATCGTCTGGACGTTGACGTCCAGTGGCAGGAGCGCCATCTGCACCACGGCCTCGGCGGCGTACCGGGAGTCGAAGGTCGGTTCGGCCCGCATCGACCCGTCCGCCTGCCGGGTCGCCTCGCCGATCCCGGCGGTGATCCTGGTAGCCGCGTTGCCGATGTCGATCTGACCGCAGGCGATCCGGTACGGTCGCCCGTCCAGCGACAGCGACTTGGTCAGCCCGGCGATCGCGTGCTTGGTCGCCGTGTACGCCGAACTGCCTGGCCGCGGTGCATGGGCCGAGATCGAGCCGTTGTTGATGATCCGGCCGCCCTGCGGGTCCTGTCTCTTCATCTGGGCGAACGCGGCCCGCGAGCAGAGGTACGTGCCGGTCAGGTTGGTCGCAACCGAGGCAACCCAGTCGTCGATCTCGACCTCGTCGACATCACCGGTCGGCCCGAACCGTCCGGCATTGTTGTAGAGCAGGTCGATCCGACCCCAGTCCGCGACCACCGCTGCGAACGCGGCTTCCACGTCGGCAGGCAGCGAGATGTCGGCCGGCAGCACCAGAGTCTCTCCGCCGGCCAGGCCTGCGGTCTCCTCCAGGGTGTCACGGTGCCGTCCGAGCAACGCGACCTTGAATCCGGCCTCGACCAGAGCGATCGACGTTGCGCGCCCTAACCCCGAGCCCGCGCCGGTGACGACTGCTACACCTTGATCAACCATGTGGTGATCATGCCACTGTCAGCTAATCGACTCCGGACTCGATCGCGGCGCGGTCGAGCGCGTCTTCCTCCTGTGCCGCTGGATTCTCGGCGATCGCGTCGGCACCGCCGGGCTCGAGGGTGCCGACCAGGTTGGTATCGCGCTCAGGCAGGGCGCCGAGGCCTGCGTAGAACTCCAGCTTGGTCCGGGTATCGGCGATGTCGAGGTTGCGCATCGTCAGCTGGCCGATCCGGTCGGTCGGGCCGAAGGCGGCGTCCTCGGTACGCTCCATCGACAGCTTGTCCGGATGGTAGGAGAAGGCCGGGCCCTCGGTGTTGATCACCGAGTAGTCCTCACCGCGCCGCAGCCGCAGCGTCACCGTGCCGGTGACCGCAGAGGCGACCCAGCGCAGCAGTCCGTCGCGGATCATCAATGACTGCGGATCGAACCATCTGCCCTCGTACAGCAGTCGCCCGAGTTTCCTGCCCTCGTTGTGGTACGAGGCGACCGTGTCCTCGTTGTGGATGGCGTTGATCAACCGCTCGTAGGCGATGTAGAGCAGCGCCATCCCCGGCGCCTCGTAGATGCCGCGGGACTTGGCCTCGATGATCCGGTTCTCGATCTGGTCGGACATCCCGAGCCCGTGCCGTCCACCGATGGCATTCGCTTCGCTGAAGAGATCGACAACGTCGGCGTAGGCCTTACCGTTGATCTCGATCGGACGGCCGTGCTCGAAAGTGATCTCGACGTCCTCCGGGTCGACCAGCACAGACTGGTCCCAGTACTTCACGCCCATGATCGGCTCGACGATCTCGATCGACGCGTCCAGATGCTCCAGCTGCTTGGCCTCATGGGTCGCGCCAAGGATGTTGGCGTCGGTGGAGTACGCCTTCTCTGTACTGTCCCGGTACGGCAGGTCATGAGCGACAAGCCACTCCGACATCTCCTTGCGGCCGCCCAGCTCGGTCACGAAGTCCGCATCCAGCCACGGCTTGTAGATCCGCAGCCCCGGATTGGCCAGCAGGCCGTACCGGTAGAAGCGCTCGATGTCATTGCCCTTGAAGGTCGAGCCGTCGCCCCAGATCGAGACCGAGTCCTCGGCCATCGCGCGCACCAGCAGCGTCCCGGTCACTGCCCGGCCCAGGGGCGTGGTGTTGAAGTAGGTCCGGCCGCCGGAGCGGATGTGGAAGGCGCCGCAGGCGATCGCAGCCAGGCCCTCCTCGACCAGCTGCTGCCGGCAGTCGACCAGCCGGGAGAGCTCGGCGCCGTACTGCGCTGCGCGGCCCGGCACCGAGGCGATATCGGGCTCGTCGTATTGTCCGAGGTCGGCAGTGTAGGTGCACGGGACGGCGCCCTTGTCGCGCATCCACGCGACAGCCACCGAGGTGTCGAGGCCGCCGGAGAACGCGATGCCGACCCGCTGGCCGACCGGGAGGGAGCTGAGCACCTTGGACATGCGCATGATTATGCAGCATCAGGAATGGATATGCACAATCACCGGCCTGAGACGGTGTGAGTGCATGGCCGACGAGTGGGTAACTGGGGTCCGCCCGCGCTCTGTTCGGACGAACTCAGGAGGCACTGCGTGACATCGGGACTGCCGACGGTGGTCGTGGTGGATGACTCCGACGGGCTCCGGCGGCTGGTGCGATTGAGGCTGCACCGCTCGGGGATGTTCGACGTGGTCGGCGACGGGAAGGACGGCACCGAAGCAATCGGGCTGGCCTACCAACACCAGCCGACGCTGTTGTTGCTGGACACATCCATGCCGGGCATGGACGGACTTGAGGCGTTGCCCGGCATCATGACCGTCGCCCCCGAGACCCGGGTCGTGATGTACACCGGCTTCGAGGGCCGCAGCCTGGCCGACGTCGCGCTGGAGCTGGGGGCGGTGGACTTCGTGGAGAAGTCGTTCCCGATCGACCAGCTCCCGGACCGATTGGCCAAGATCGCAGGAGCCGAGCCGCAGGCGCGGACTGCTCGCCTGCGGATGATCGCCGGGAGCCGTCGTGACGCCGGCGACGGCCACGACCAAGAGGTCCTCAACGAACACCTCGAGCGATATCGCGAGGTGTTCGACGTCGCTGCCATCGGCATGGCAACCCTCACCCTCAACGGCAGCGTGGTGCGCGCCAACGCGGCACTGGCCGCCCTGCTGCATTGCGACGCCGCCGATCTGGTCGGGCTCGACTACGGACAGTTCACCTGCGGCCAGGGCGCTGCACTGGACAGCAGTCTCGAGCAGATCCGTACGGGACAGTCGCTGGCCAGCTTCGAACACGAGATCGCCGGCTACGCCGATCCGCACATCGCCCGGGCTACCGTCGCCCCGGTTCGCGATCGCGAAGGCGCCGCCCTCTATGCCCTGCTCCAGGTCCAGGACATCACGGCGCAACGCGCTGCCGAAGACCGATTCCGGCGCAGCGAAGAGCGCTTCCAGCTACTGATCGATGCAGTCGAGGAGTACGCGATCTTCATGCTGGACACCGAGGGCCGGGTCTCCAGCTGGAACCCCGGCGCCCAGCGGATCAAGGGATATCGCACCGAGGAGATCGTCGGCCAGCACTTCCGGGTCTTCTATCCCGAAGATCGACAACGCGAACGACACCCCGAGTACGAGCTGCAGGTGGCTCTGGAGAAAGGCAGCTACGCCGAGGAGGGCTGGCGCATCCGCAAGGACGGCAGCCGATTCTGGGCCAGCGTCGTGATCACGGCCGTCGTCGACCGCCAGAAGCGCCACATCGGCTTCGCCAAGGTCACCCGGGACCAGACCGAGCGTCGGGTGGCGGACGAGAACCGAGAACATGTGATCGAATTGCAGCGTCGACTGCTCGCCGTTACCGGGCACGAACTGCGCACTCCTGCTGCGGTCATCGACGGGTCGGTGGAGACTGTGCTTCAGCATGATCAACTCGATCCGGACGAGCGCGAACAACTGCTCGCGGGCGTCCGCACCAGCACCCGGCAGTTGCACCAGATGTCGGCCGACCTGCTCACGGCCTCGCGACTCGATGCCGAGACGCTGGCCCTGCACCGCGCCCCGATCAGTCTGCACACGCTGCTCTCCGGCGCCGCCGAACGCGCCCGGATCGTCCATCCCGAGGTCTCGATCACGGTCGACGGCGACCTCGAGACCATGATCACGGTCGATTCCGTACGCCTCGGCCAGGCCATCGACAACCTGATCAGCAATGCGATCCGACACGGCCGTCCGCCGATCGCGATCACCGCCGACGCAGGGGCCGTCCCGATCGCCGACGCAGGCCCGGACACTGCTCCGGCCGCCGAGTCCGGGCACGATGTCGTGATCACTGTCAGCGATGCCGGTCGGGGTGTCGATCCGGGTGTCCAGGACCGGCTCTTCGACCGCTTCGTCTCGGGCCCTGGCAGCGGGGGCGCCGGCCTCGGTCTCTACGTCGTCCGGGAGATCTGCCGGATCCACGGTGGCGAGGCCGAGTACCGGTCCGCAGACGACACCGAACCAGGCAGATTCGTGCTCACCCTTCCCCGCCGCTAGCCGGCTGGAAATCCGGCCCCGATCGCCCTACGGCCGTACGAGACTGCACGCTCGCGTTGTCACGACCTTTTCGCCACCGCCGACCGACCGCCGCCCCGAACCCGGCCCACCCCGCGAGCGAAGCGAGGCGGTTGCGGAGCCCGCGGAGCAACCGCGCCGCAACGACATCTATGGACGCCACCGGTCCGGGGGTCGAGGGGTCGTCCCCCCGAACGCAACCCGGCCAGACCAGCTCGCGGCAGCGGCACCCAGACGGACGCCTACAAGTACTGCCCGGTGTTGGAGACCGTGTCGATCGACCGCCCCGGCTGGGTGCCCTTGTTGGAGGAGATCAGCGTACGGATGAAGACGATCCGCTCTCCCTTCTTGCCGCTGATCTTGGCCCAGTCGTCTGGGTTCGTGGTGTTCGGCAGGTCCTCGTTCTCCGCGAACTCGTCGACGATCGCCTGCATCAGGTGACCGATCCGCAGCCCCTTGTTGCCGGTGTCGCGGAAGTCCTTGATCGCCATCTTCTTGGCCCGGTCGACGATGTTGTGGATCATCGCACCGGAGTTGAAGTCCTTGAAGTACAAGATCTCCTTGTCCCCACCGGCGTACGTGACCTCGAGGAACTGGTTCTCCTCGGAGTCGTCGTACATCCGTGCGACCGTGCGCTCGACCATCGCGTCGACGGTCCGCTGCCGGTCGCCGTCGAACTCCTTGAGATCCTCGTCGTGCAACGGCAAAGTCGGCGTCAGGTACTTGCTGAAGATGTCCCGGGCGGCCTCGGCGTCCGGACGTTCGATCTTGATCTTGACATCCAGCCGTCCCGGTCGCAGGATCGCCGGATCGATCATGTCCTCGCGGTTGGACGCGCCGATGATGATCACATTCTCCATGCCCTCGACGCCGTCGATCTCGCTCAACAGCTGAGGCACTATGGTGTTCTCGACGTCGGAGGAGACTCCGGTGCCGCGGGTCCGGAAGAGCGAGTCCATCTCGTCGAAGAAGACGATCACCGGCATGCCGTCGGTGGCCTTCTCCCGAGCCCGCTGGAACACCAGCCGGATGTGCCGCTCGGTCTCGCCGACATACTTGTTGAGCAGCTCCGGCCCCTTGATGTTCAGGAAGAAGCTGCGCCCCTCGCGGCCGGTCCGCTCGGTGACCTTCTTGGCCAGCGAGTTCGCGACCGCCTTGGCGATCATGGTCTTGCCACAGCCGGGCGGGCCGTAGAGCAGGATGCCCTTCGGCGCCTTCAGCTCGTGCTCGGCGAACAGGTCCTTGTAGAGGAACGGCAGCTCCACCGCATCGCGGATCGCGTCGATCTGGCCGCGCAGTCCGCCGATCTCCTCGTAGCCGATGTCGGGAACGTCCTCAAGGACCAGTTCCTCGACCTCCATCTTCGGCACCCGCTCGTAGGCGAAATGCACCCGGCGGTCGACCAGCAGCGAGTCACCGGCGCGCAGCCGCTCCGATCGCAACTGGTCGGCGAGCCGGACGACGCTCTCCTCGTCACCGTGGCCGATGATCAGCGCCCGCTCGCCGTCGGACATGACCTCCTTGAGGCTGACCACCTCGCCGACCTCGTCGAAGTCGAGCACGCCGACCACATTCAGCGCCTCGTTGAGGATCACTTCGCGACCGGGCTCGAGCTTCTCGATGGCCTCGGGGCTGACGCTGACCCGCATCTTGCGTCCCGAGGTCCAGATGTCTGCGGTCGCCTCGTCGACGGGCCCGAGGTAAACGCCGAAGCTGGCCGGCGGTTGCGCAAGCCGATCGACCTCGGCCTTCAGCGAGATGATCTGTTCGCGCGCCTCCCGCAGCGTGGCCGCGAGTCGTTCGTTGTTCGCCGAGGCCGCTCGGACATCGGCCCGGGCGTCGGCAAGCCTCCGCTCGATCATCGCGAGGTCGTGCGGATGGGATGAAATCCGATCCCGCAGCCGGTCCACTTCGTCATTCAGTTGCCCGATCCGATTCAGCAGAACATCCTCGGGCTCGTGCCCCTCGGACTCCTGGTCGTGCCGGTTCCGACGGTCGGGTGTTTCAGTCATCTGGACACCTCCATGACGAAACAGTACCCGCGGCCACCCGCGCACCAAGGGTCATTTCGGCGGGCTGAGACGCTCGATTGTGTTACGTTTCGGTTCCGCCCGCAGCCGGTTCGGCCCGACGCGGCCCGGTGTAATCCTCTCCGTACGCACCAGGTGCCGGCCGCCGCTTGCGGGTTGGCGCCACGACGCCGGGCGCCAGTCGACGCGAGGTCAGCAGGAATCCCGTATGCCCGACCATCCGGTGTGCCGGCCGGATCGACAGACCCTCCACATGCCAGTCCCGGATCATCGATTCCGAAGCCTCCGGCTCGGTGAATCCGCCGTGCACCCGCAACGTCTCGGTGATCCGGCCCAGCTGGGTGGTGGTCGCCACATAGCAGCAGATCACCCCGCCCGGCACCAGCCGCTCGGCGATCGTGTCGACGCATTCCCACGGCGCCAGCATGTCCAGCACCACCCGGTCGACCTGCTCCGGCGCACCTGGGTCCGCACCCTCGCCGGCGCCCAGGGCGACCGTGAGGTCACCGACCCGCAAGTCCCACGCCGGGTGCTCGGTGCCGAGGAAGTTGCGGACGTTCTTCGCCGCGACGGCGGCGAAATCCTCACGGCGCTCGTACGACGTCAGCCGCCCGGTCGGGCCGATCGCCCGCAACAGGGCCAGGCTCAGGGCTCCCGATCCCGCTCCGGCTTCCAGCACCCGGGCGCCCGGGAAGATGTCGGCCCCGACCACGATCTGGGCGGCGTCCTTGGGATAGACCACCTGCGCGCCGCGCGGCATGCCGACGGTGAATTCACCGAGCAGCGGCCGCAGCGCCAGATAGGCGACGCCGCCGACCGAGGTCACCACCACGCCCTCCGGCCCGCCGATCAGGTCGTCGTGTTCGATGGCGCCCTTGGCCGTGTGGAAGCGCTGCCCGGCGGCCAGAACCACCGAATGCCGGCGGCCCTTCGGATCGGTGAGCGTGACCCGCTCGCCCACCTGCAACGGGCCGGTCCGGACTCCGGAGTAGTCGGCCGGGTCGGGGAATCCGCTCACTGCGGGGTCGTTCATCAGTCGCTGGCTCAATTCTGAATCGTGAAGCCCCACAGGCCGAGCTGCCAGCCCGGTCCGAAGGCGTTGGCGGTCGCGGTGACATGCGGCCCGAGGTAGACATACTCCGGGCCTTGCGAGATCGGCAGCACCGTCTTCTCCTGGGCGGCGGCCTGCTGGAGCTCGGCCAGCGCCGCCGTCAGCTGCGGGGTGGCGTTCGGCGCCTCTTGCGCCTTGTGCAGAGCAGTCTCGATGGCGGCCTGCTCCGGCTTCAGCGGGTCGTCGATCACCGGCTGCAGCCAGGCGATCCCCGTCGAGGTCCAGGCCTTCCTGTCGACCAGCTGGAGGTCCGCGCCGGGATCATTGGGACGGAGCAGGACGCTCAGGCCGCCCGTCTCCTCCAGCCGGGTGCGGATCTGGGTGGCCAGATCAAGGCTGTTGGGTGCGGTCGGATCGTAGCCGAGGGTCAGTCGGATCCGGTTGTCCCAGGTGATCTTCATGTCGGCCTTGCCGCCGAGCGGGAAGGACGCGCGATGCCCCGGAACATTCGTCGGCACCACCGAGTCCAGGGTCCGGTCCTCCTGCAGCGCCCCGGCGATGACGTCACGCAGAGCCGTCGACCCGCGCCGCGACGAACCCGGATTCCAGATCAGCTGCTCCACCCGGCCGCCCGGCAGAATGAGCTGGCTGAAGCCGGCCTTCGTGGTCCTCTGCTTGGAGCCGGACAGCTGGCTCTCCAGCCGCTGCTGGGCGGCCGAGCTCAGACCACGCCACACCACATCGGTCTCGTGCTTGGCCATTGCATCCTCGATGCTGGCCGAGTCCGGCATCGTCTTGATCACCGCACTGCCGACCTTTGCCGCCGCAGCGCCCTCGTAGCCGAGATACTTCCCCAGCTCCAGCTGGTCCTTGGTCAGCGAGATGACCTTGAAGGGTCCGGAGCCGACCACCGGTTCGGAATTGGTCTCGATCCGGTCGGGGTTGTAGACCTTCGAGTCGACGATCGAGGCCGCCGGGGAGGCGATCGCGGCCGCGAACTGGGTGTCGTATCGGCTCAGCACGAAGCGTACGGTCAGCGGATCAGGAGTCTCGACCTTGCGTACCGAACTCATCAGCGACGCCGACGAGCCGGCCACGTCGAGCCGCAGTGCGCGCTCGATGCTGAATTTGACGTCCTTGGACGTCAAGGGGTCGCCGTTGCTGAATTTCAGCCCGGACCGCAGGACGCATTCGTAGACGGTCTTGGTCGGATATTCACAGTCCTGTGCGGCATCGGGCTTCAACTGCTTGAGCTGCGGCTGGGTCGGATCCATGGTCATCAGCCGCTGGAACACGTTGCCGGTCAGCATCGTCGACCCGGTGTCGGCCACTGCCGCCGGATCGGCGGTGGCGATCCTGTCGGTGGTCATGATCGTGAACGGCCGCCGCGGGGTCGGGCTGGCCGTGGGTGAAGGCTTCGGGTCGCCGGCCTGCCCGGTGCAACCGGTGATCAACGCCAGCACCATGGCGAGCGCGACGCCGACACCGGCCCAGGAGCGTCTCCGAGAGAATCGGTTCAGGTTGCTTCGGTGGAGTTCAGAACGCATCGGCGCCGCGGCGGTCGATCTCTGGGGTGTCAACGCGATCATGGGCTCGCCCCCCAGCGGAGCGCGCCACCAGCTCGGTCAGTGAGGTCGCGTCCAACTCCTCCAGGGACTGTACGCGGATCTGATTGGGCAGCTCGGGCACCGGCACGAAATTCTCGATCACGACGACCGTCGCGCCCGCATCGTGTCCCGACCGCGACCCTGGCGGGCTGTCCTCCAATACGACGCAGTCCTGCGGGCGAACGCCGAGCTTCTCACACGCCAGCAGGTACGGCTCGGGATCCGGCTTGCCGCGGGTCACCTCATCGCCGGCCACCGAGGTGACAAACGACCCCTCGGGCAGCCGCCCGATGATCACGTCCAGCAGCTCCCGGTAGGACGCCGACACCAACGCGCACGGGATCCCGGTCGCCCGCAGCGACTCCAGCAGCTCCACAGCTCCGGGCCGCCACGGAATCGGATTGGTCCGGCAGTATTCGACCACCTGCTGCAACAGCTGCTCGACGATCCAGGCCGGCGACAGATCGTCGCGACCGATCACCTGGGCGATGTAGGTGCCCGAGTCGATCAGGTCGTTGCCGACCAGCTGGTGGGCATGGTGGTCGTTCCACTCGCCGCCGAGCCGGGGAATCAGCTCGTATTCCGCGGCGATCCAGATCGGCTCGGTGTCGGCGAGGGTGCCGTCGAAATCCCAGAGCGCTGCAGCCAGGCCGCCCGGTCTCGGCGTCTCCTCGGTCAGCGTCGCGGTCTCGGGAGAATGGGTCTGGTCGGCTGGCGCTTCAGCTACGGGATCGGTCATGGCAGGCCCATTCTCGCAAAGACCGGGCGGTGGCCGGAATTCCTGCCACCCGCCCCGGCGTTGACGTCACGGAGAGCCCGGGGCGGACATTCCCGACGGCCGGAAAGTCCGGCGCCCCGCTGAGACCCGGCCCTAGACTGGGCGTCCACCCGAGCACCTGAGGCATCCAAGACCTGAACGAGGTTCACCCGTGGTCGATCATGGCACCGATCTCCGTGTCGCGGACGGACACCGTCCGGACGCGACGGCCGAGCTGACCGCTGCACTGCAGCAGCGGATCCTAGTTCTGGACGGCGCGATGGGGACCATGGTGCAGCGGCACAAATTCAGCGAGGCCGACTACCGCGGTGAGCGGTTCGCCGATTGGCACCGCGACGTCCAGGGCAACAACGACCTGCTGGTCCTGACCCAGCCCGACGTCATCCGCGACATCCACACCGCCTACCTCGAGGCCGGCGCCGACATCGTCGAGACCGACACCTTCAACGCCCAGCGGGTGTCGCTGGCGGACTACGGCATGGAGGAGCTCGCCTACGAGCTCAACGTTGCGGCTGCCCGGCTGGCACGCGAGGCCTGTGACGCGATGACGGCCCGGATCCCGGACCGGCCCCGCTATGTGGCCGGGGCCCTCGGTCCGCTGAACCGGACCGCGTCGATCTCCCCCGACGTCAACGACCCTGGCGCCCGCAACATCGATTTCGATCAGATCGTCGCCGCCTACCTGGAGCAGATCCGCGGTCTGCTCGACGGTGGCGCGGACATCCTGCAGATCGAAACGATCTTCGACACCCTCAATGCCAAGGCCGCGATCTTCGCGGTCGAGACGATCTTCGAAGAGCTCGGACGGCGTTGGCCGGTGATCATCTCCGGGACGATCACCGACGCCTCCGGCCGGACGCTGACCGGTCAGGTCACCGAGGCCTTCTGGAATTCCGTACGCCACGCCCGGCCGCTGATCGTCGGACTGAACTGTTCGCTCGGCGGTGCCGAGATGCGGCCGTACGTCGCCGAGCTGTCCCGGGTCGCGGACTGTTTCGTGCACGCCTACCCGAACGCCGGTCTGCCCAATGCCTTCGGCGAATACGACGAGGGTCCGGACGACACCGCAGGCCCGGTCGGCGATTTTGCCCGGTCCGGATTCGTCAACCTGGTCGGCGGTTGCTGCGGCACGACGCCCGACCACATCGCCGCGATCGCCAAGATCACCGAGGACGTCGAGCCCCGGACGCCGTCAGCGGTGAAGCCGGCGCTGCGGCTGTCCGGCCTGGAGCCGGTCACGATCGACGACGACTCGCTCTTCGTCAACGTCGGAGAGCGGACCAACATCACCGGCTCGGCCCGGTTCCGGAAGTTGATCAAGACCGGCGACTACAACACCGCACTCGACGTGGCACGCCAGCAGGTCGAGAACGGCGCCCAGGTGATCGACGTCAACATGGACGAGGGCATGATCGACGGCCTCGCCGCGATGCGGCGCTTCCTGCGGCTGATCGGTAGCGAGCCCGACATCAGCCGGGTGCCGGTGATGATCGACTCCTCCAAATGGGAGGTGATCGAAGAGGGCCTGAAGAACGTCCAGGGCAAGTCGATCGTCAACTCGATCTCGCTCAAGGAGGGTGAGGAGCCCTTCATCGAGCATGCCCGGCTGTGCCGCAAGTACGGCGCGGCCGTGGTCGTGATGGCCTTCGACGAACAGGGCCAGGCCGACAATCTCGAACGTCGTAAGACGATCTGTCGGCGGGCGTACGACATCCTCGTCGATCAGGTCGGCTTCGACCCGTCCGACATCATCTTCGATCCGAACGTCTTCGCGGTCGCCACCGGTATCGAGGAGCACGCCACCTACGGCACCGACTACATCGAGGGCGTCCGCTGGATCCGGCAGAACCTGCCCGGCGCCAAGATCAGTGGCGGCATCTCCAACGTGTCCTTCTCCTTCCGCGGCAACAACGCCGTCCGGGAAGCGATCCACGCGGTCTTCCTCTATCACGCGATCAAGGCCGGACTGACGATGGGCATCGTCAACGCCGGCGCGCTGGTCGTCTACGACGAGGTCGATCCCAAGCTGCGGGAGCGGATCGAGGACGTGATCTTGAACCGTCGCCCCGATGCGGCCGACCGGTTGCTGGAGATCGCCGGCGAGTTCGCCGGTACCGGCACCCAGAAAGAGGTCGTCGACGAGGAGTGGCGGTCCAGGCCGGCCGCCGAGCGGATCTCGCATGCGCTGGTGAAGGGAATCGACAGCTACGTCGAGGCCGACACCGAGGAACTGCGCGCCGAGATCGCCGACCGCGGCGGTCGTCCGCTCGAGGTCATCGAGGGCCCGCTGATGGACGGCATGAACGTCGTCGGCGAACTCTTCGGCTCCGGCAAGATGTTCCTGCCCCAGGTGGTGAAATCGGCACGGGTGATGAAGAAGGCGGTCGCCTACCTGATCCCCTACATCGAGGCCGAGAAGTCCGACGACGACAAGGGCACCAACGGCACCGTCGTGATGGCCACGGTGAAGGGCGATGTGCACGACATCGGCAAGAACATCGTCGGCGTGGTGCTGCAGTGCAACAACTACGAGGTCATCGACCTCGGCGTGATGGTGCCGGCACAGAAGATCCTGGACGCCGCCAAGCAGTACGACGCCGACATCATCGGCCTGTCGGGGCTGATCACGCCGTCGCTGGACGAGATGTCGAACTTCGCGGCCGAGATGGAACGTCAGGGACTTGACATCCCGTTGCTGATCGGCGGCGCGACCACGTCCCGAGCCCATACCGCGGTCAAGATCGATCCGGCCTACCACGGGCCGGTCATCTGGGTGAAGGACGCATCCCGGTCCGTCCCGGTCGTCTCCCGGCTACTCTCCGACGAACGCCGCCCCGGCCTGCTCACCGAGCTCAAGACCGACTACGACTCGCTGCGCGAGCGGCATGCCGGCCGCAACAACGAGCGGACCCTGCTCCCGCTCGAAAAGGCCCGCGCCGACCGGACGCCGATCGACTGGTCCGACTACCGTCCGCCGCGCCCGCATCTGCTGCTGCAGCAGGCCCGCGACGGGCACACCGACGACTATCACGCGCCGGAGCAGCCGACCCAGTATGTGAAGACGTTCGAGAGCTATTCGGTGGCGGAGTTGCGTGACTACATCGACTGGCAGCCGTTCTTCAATGCTTGGGAGTTGAAGGGCAAGTTCCCCGACATCCTCAACAACCCGGCCTCCGGCGAGGCCGCCCGCAAGCTCTGGGACGACGCCCAGCAGATGCTCGACAAGATCATCGAGGAACGCTGGCTGACCGCCTCGGCGGTGATCGGCCTGTTCCCGGCGAACGCGGTCGGCGACGACATCGAGGTGTACGCCGACGAGCGACGGGCGAGCGTACGGGCGACGTTGCGGCAGCTGCGCCAGCAGTCGGAGCATCGCGACGGCGTACCGCACCGGTCGTTGGCGGATTTCGTTGCTCCCAAGGAAACCGGGCTGCGCGACTATGTCGGCGGCTTCGCGGTGACGGCGGGGATCGGGATCGAGACCAAGATCGCCGAATTCAAGGCGGCGCTGGACGACTACAGCGCGATCCTGCTGGAATCCTTGGCCGACCGGCTGGCCGAGGCGTTCGCGGAGCGGATGCACCAGCGCGTTCGGATGGAGTTCTGGGGCTACGCGCCGGACGAGCAGTTGTCCAACACGGAGTTGATCAAGGAGCAGTACGCCGGCATCCGCCCCGCGCCCGGCTATCCGGCCTGCCCGGAACACACCGAGAAGCAGACCCTGTGGGGGCTACTGGACGTCGAGGCGCATGTCGGCATCAAGCTGACCGACTCGATGGCGATGTGGCCCGGCGCCTCGGTCAGCGGCCTGTATTTCAGCCATCCGCAGTCGCAGTACTTCGTGATCGGCCGGATCGGCAAGGACCAGGTCGCCGACTACGCGGATCGCAAGGGGTGGACCCTGGCGGAGGCCGAGAAGTGGCTCTCCCCTAATCTCGGGTATTCGCCGGGCAACTGACCGTCCGGCTCTTCGGGGGCAACCGAAGAGGAGACGACGATGTCTGAAGACCTGAGTGCGGGCGATTCGATCAGTGAATCGCTCACCGTGGACCGATCGACCCTGCGCCGAGCGTCACTGGCGGGCATGATCGGCACCACGCTGGAGAACTACGACTTCGTGATCTACGGCACCGCCGCCGCACTGGTGTTCAACAAGCTGTTCTTTCCCAACCTCAACCCGGCGATCGGCATCCTGGCGTCGTTCGCGACGTACGGCGTCGGTTTCGTCGCGCGGCCGTTGGGCGGGCTGTTCTTCTCCCACTTCGGTGACCGGATCGGCCGTAAGTGGGTGCTGATCGGGACGTTGTTCCTGATGGGCACCGCGACCTTCGTGATCGGGCTGCTGCCGACCTACGGGACCGTCGGCGTGCTCGCGCCGATCCTGCTGACGTTGTGCCGGCTGCTGCAGGGTTTCGGCTCCGGTGCCGAGCAGGCCGGTGGCATCGTGCTGTTGACCGAGACCGCGCCTCGAACGAAGCGCGGCCGGTACGCGTCGCTGGTCTACGTCGGCGCCGCGCTCGGATCGGTGCTCGGTGCCCTGGTCTGGATCCTCGTCCAGCTGATGCCCGACGACCGGGTCCAGTCGATCGGCTGGCGGATCGTCTTCCTGTCCTCGATCCTGGTCACGATCGCGGCGTACATCTTCCGCCGCCGACTCCGCGAATCACCGGTCTTCGAGGAGGCCAAGTCGCGCGGCAAGATCGTCGAGCGGGAGCGGACGCCGCTCGGGCTGGCCTTCCGCAACGGCTGGCGCGGGATCGTCCGGGTGTTCGGCATCAACATCGGCGCTATCGCGCATTCGTACTTCTACCAGGTGTTCGTCGGCAGCTACATCGAGAACGATCTGCACATGCCCTCCGACGTGGTGCCGCCGATGCTGTTGATCGGCGGCATCTTCGCGATGATCTCGGCCTTCACCGGTGGCGTGCTCAGTGACCGGTTCGGGCGCCGGCCGCTCTACATCGTCATCTGCGCGATGCTGATGGTGATGCCGTATCCGGCGTTCCTGCTCCTGCATACCCGCAGCGTCCTGATCGTCGGTCTCGTCGTCGTGGTCGGCTTCATTGTCGCGGTCGAGGGCACCGTCGGCGTGCAGTCGGCCTTCCTGCCCGAACTCTTCGGCAGCCGCTATCGCTACACCGGTGTCGCGATCGGCCGCGAGACCTCGGCCGCGGTCGGCGGCTTCGGCCCCTTCATCGCCCAGGGCCTGCTGGCGGCGACCGGTAGCTTCATCCCGGTGGTGGTCTACCTGATGGTCCTGGCCGCGATCGGACTCGTCACTGCCGTCTGGGCTCCCGAGACCCGCGGCCGCGATCTGCTCGCCGAGGCGGATGCGCGACACGGGGACCCGATGCCGGCCGCTGCCGATTGACCGGGACGGGTTGTCGGGTCGCGCCTCGATTCGGCGCGGCGTCGGTGGTTCTCGCTTCCCGCTGATCCCGACTGCAAGCTCCCCGCTTCAGCTCCATGCGCCCGCTTCCCGGGCAACGGAAGCGCGCGCATGATGGGGAAGCGAGGACTGTACGAAGCGAAGCGAACGTCGCCGCGTGGAGCCCGACCTAGGTCGTCAGGTTGATCAGCGGCCTCCCGGCCCGCAACGCCAGCAGGTTGGCGGCGATGTCGCTGATCCTGCCTTCGAAGGTGGCCCGAGCCACCCCGGAGATGTGCGGGGTCATGAGAATGTTGTCGAGGTCGGCGAAGGGCAGACTCGCCGGCGCTCCGGACCGGGTCCCCGGCGGCGGGTAGTTGTACCAGACATCGATCGCGGCCGCACCGAGCCGGTGGTCGCGCAAGGCCTCGTACAAGGCCCGATCGTCGACGACCGGCCCGCGGGCGACGTTGATCAGGATGCCGTCGGGACCGAGCACATCGATCTCGGCGGCACCGACCGCTCCCCTGGTCTCGGCGGTCAGCGGAGGCGAGACCAGCAGGATGTCCGATTCCGCGCAGAGCCGTAGCAACTCGTCCGGTCCGCCGGCCCACTGCAGTCCGTGCTCAGCGGCATCGACGCTGCCGCGCCCGGTCACGGCGGCCCCCAGGGAGCCGAAGGATGCGAACGCTCGCCAGGCCCGCTCGCCGACGTGACCGAAGCCGTACAGACCGACGCGAGCGCCCGCCAGGCTGAGCGGCAGCGGCAGGCCTGGATCCTGGGCCGGCGAGGTCCACCGCTGCTCTCGGAGCTGGGCGTCCGCGGTCGGCAGCCCGCGGCGCAATCCGATGGCCGCCCAGATGGCGTACTCGGCCATGGCGTCCTCGTGGTGATAGGTGTTCGCCAGCACGACATCGGGTCCGAGCGCCGTACGATCGACGCCGTCGGTCCCGGCACCGGACACCTGGACCAGCCGCAACCGGGGCGCGACACAGGCCAGTTCGGCATCGAACCGCCCGCCGACGATCGCATCGGCATCGGCCAGCGCGGCGCGCGTCTGCTCCAGCCCGGACGGCCACCGCAACTCGACCTCTTCACCGACCAGCGTCTGCAGCTCATCGGCCAGCCCGCGCAGATTGCCATCGGTGATCACGGCCACCAGCTTGTCCATCGACGCATCCTAGGGATCCGGGGACTACGCTGGAAGCACTATGGCCGACGAAAACCCTTCGCAGATCAGCGGCTTGCGGGGTCTGACCGATCCCGTGGCGTTCGTGGCGTTCGGCGGTTGGAACGATGCCGGCAGCGCCGCTTCCCAGACCGTCGAACATCTCGCCGAGACCTGCGACACCTCGCAGGCATTCTCACTCGATCCCGACGACTTCTACGACTACCAGGTCAACCGGCCCGAGGTCCGCGGCAGCGGCGAGACCCGGCGGATCGCCTGGCCGACCACCGAGATCCGGGTCGGCAAACTGCCCAACGGGAGGGACCTGGTGATCATCCAGGGCCTGGAGCCCAACTTCCGGTGGCGACAGTTCTGCCAGCTGCTCACCTCTGCGCTGCGCTCGGCAGGCGTCCAGCGCGTCTACCTGGTCGGCGCCCTGCTCGCCGACCATCCGCACACCCGGCCGATCCCGGTCTCGGCCAGTTCCGGTGATCCGACCGTCGCCGAGGAGCTCGGCCTGGAGGCCAACACCTACGAGGGTCCGACGGGGATCCTGGGCATTCTCAACGATCACCTGGACAAGGTCGGCATCGAGACGATCAGCCTCTGGGCCGCGATCCCGCACTACGTTTCATCGCCGCCCTCGCCCAAGGGCACCCTGGCGCTGCTGAACCGGTTGGAGGACCTGCTTGACCTGTCGCTGGATCTCGGCGATCTGCCGGAGCTGGCTCGGGCCTGGGAACGGGGAGTGAACGAGCTGGCCGCCGATGACACCGAGGTGGCCGAATACGTCGAGGCCCTCGAGCAGCAGCGCGACGAGAGCGAGTTGCCCGAGGCCAGTGGCGATGCGATCGCGGCCGAGTTCGAACGCTATCTGCGCCGGCGGCGCCAGCAGTAGCTCAGCCGGCCAGGTGGATCAGGAGCAGTACGACCGCGATCAGCGGAAATGCGCCTTGCACCGCGGCCGCCCGCGCCTTCGTAGGATCCGAGCCGGCCAGCACGATCGCTGCGGCCAGCATCGATCCGGTGGCCAGCAGCACCAGGCCGGAACCGACCGGTTCGGACGCCGCCGCGATGACCACGATGCCGATCACCGTGCCGATCGCCAGAAACAGGTTGTAGAAGCCCTGGTTGAAGGCCAGCGGCCTGGTCGTCACCGCCTCCTGCTCGCTGGTGCCGAAGGTCGACCGCGTCCTCGGTCGGGTCCAGGCGAACGCCTCCAGATAGAAGATGTAGACGTGCACCGCGGCGGCCAGGCCTGCCGCGATCAGCCCCGCCACGAGCACGCTGCCCCCTGAGATCGGTCTCGGCGTCCCACCTAGTCAATCCCAGCCTAGTCAATCCGAGCCTTGGGTGCCGCTGGGCGGTCAGTGCTGCCGGGCGCGCTGGGCAAGCAGGTCGCGTACCGCTGCACTGTCACGGGCGTACGGCCGGTACAACAGCGTCACAAAGGCGGCGTTGACGATCATCAGGATCACCAGGATCCACAAGAACGTGTGTTGAAGACCGATCGAGTCCCCCAGCCTGCCGCCGAGGTAGTTGAAGACCGCCCAGCCGGCTGTTTCGAAGATCGACAACATGATGGCGAACGCGGCGCCCCGCAACTCGGGAGAGACCACCGACATGACGATCGGCCTGTTGAGGCTGGGATTGATGCCCTGCAGACCGCCCATCAGGAACCAGAATCCGATGTAGATCGTGATCGTCGAGCCCCAGTCGAACTGAGTGGCGGCGAAGGCCACCACGGCGAAGCCGAACTGGGCGACCTGCAGGCTCCCGATCCGACCGAAGCGCGGGTGCCGCAGGTGGATCCGATCGGTCAGCCGGCTGACGAATACGGCGGCGCAGAAGTAGCCGAAGCCGAACGGCAGCGTCACCAGGGCAGCCGTCGCGTTGTCGAAGTGCCGCACCTGGACCAGGAAGGTGACGCCGAAGGTCTGGATCAGCAGATGCCCGGACAGCAGTCGCTGGATCATCATCAGGACGAAGCTGCGCGTCCTGGCCAGCCGCGCCACCCTGCTCCAGGTGATCTTGCCCTCGGCATCCCGCTGACTGCGGCTCAGGTGGCTCAGCTCGGGCTCGGCCGCCCCGACTCCCGGATCCCTGAAGAAGATCAGGATCGCGACACCGAAAACCATCGCCAGTCCACCGGCACCTGCCAGGCCGTACCGCCAGCCGTTCTCTACTTTGGAAAGCTGCCCGATCGCTGCCCCGACCCCGGAGCCCACGAGCGAGGTGATCCCGTAGAAGTATCCGGCGACCCGGCCGCGCCGTCGATCACCGAAGAGATCGGAGAAGAGTTCGTTGGTGATCGGTGCGGCTCCGGCATAGCCGGCCATTGCGATCAACAACATGATCAACAGCTGGGTGTAGTTCTGCGAGAGTGCCGCCAGGATCGACCAGCCGCCCCACAACCCGGAGAAGATCGCGAGTACGACCTTACGGTTGGTGCGGCGGGCGAGGTAGACGATGGACGGGCCCGACACGACACCGACGATCTTGCCCAGCGCTGTCAGATTCCCAACGCGCTCAGCTGGACGTGCAGCACGTTCTGCAGGGTCGGGAACAGCGTGGGCACGATCGAGGTATCGCCGCTGTCGATCACGGACCCGCCGGTGATCAGGCCCAGATTGCGCCACCGGTGCGGCACCCGCACTTCCGGCTCGGCAGCCGATGTCGGTGCCACGGGCGTGGCCTCGTTCATGGTCATCTGCGATCAGCCTTCTCCGCCGGCACCGTCAGTGCAGCGAGATCGTCGGACAGGGATGTCAACACTGGAATCGGCAGCAGTCCGATCGCGAACGCCGCGATCTGGATCAGTGAGAGGTCCCGGCCGATCGACGCCAATGGCTCGCCGGCTGCCTGGGGCAGGTGCCGGATCACGACAGCTCGGGCGTCGGGATCGGCGAGCAGCTGATGCAGCGGAGTGTGAGCGCTCAGCGGCCCGGACGGATACTCGGACGGATCCGGCGGTCCAGCCAGCGACGCGTCGACCTGGGGCCACTGCCGTTCGACCAACAGATGTTCGCGCCCGACAGGTCCCTCGGCTGGCAGGCCCAGGCGCTCGTACTGCTCGGCCGGTGCCTCGTTGATCCGCATCAGGCCCACCAGGTGATCGATCATCGTCAGTTCGAGTTCGTCGTCCCGCAGCGGATGTTCCTGCCCGGGATCCGACTGCAGGTCGAACAGCAGGGTGCCGAAGGCGTACGGGCTCGACATCGCCTGCCCCGGGACCTTCAGCAGCGGGACGCCTTTGGTGAATCCGAACGGCGGCACGAGTTCGGCATCGCGAAGCTCGGCCGGTGTGAAGCGGCCACGCATGTGGGTCGGCATCAGGGTGTGTTCGACCAGCGGGGTGTTGTCCGCGCGAACCGGGGCGCGCATGTAGACATAGCGACCATCGGTGACGCTGACGTGGCCGCCGAATCCGCCGAACAGGCCGGCCGCCCGCACCGGCTGGTCGGAGGCGACAACGTCTCGCAGCGGTACGCCCAGCATGTCCGGGGTGCGGTCGATGCCGAAGTACTCCAGCAGCGTCGGCGCGAAGTCGATCGTCTGCACCATGGCGGCGCGGCGTTCGCCCTGCACACGTGATCGCGGATCCCAGATGAACAGCGGCGTGTGGATCGTCTCGTCATACCAGGGCTGGACGTTCTTGCCCCACCAGCCGTGCTCGCCGAGCAGGAATCCGTGATCAGTGCAGACGATCAGCATCGTGTCCTCCCACAGGTCAAGATCATCCATCGTGTCCAGTACCCGGCCCAGCGACTCGTCGCACATCGACAACAGCGAGGCGTACTCGTAGCGCAGGTGCTCGGTCTGCTCCGGGGATTCCAGCACCTGCTTGTAATCGGGCCAGTCGAAGTCCGGACCGTCGTAGTCGTGCGGGTAATGCGACTTGTGCTGGGCGAAGCTGTAGAACGGCTCGTGCGGATCGAAGGTCTCGATCTGGCAGAACCAGTCGTCCTGATCATGATTGGTACGGATGAAGTGCAGACCGGCGTCGAAGGTCCTGGTCTGCGGATGATCATCGACCCCGGTCAGATACTGCCGGTTGATCACATCCTGCCGGAACATCGAGGGACGTATCGCCTTCAGGTTCGGGCGGATCTCCGGGTCCGCTACGTGCCCCTTCCAGGCATCGCCCTCCTGGCCGCGGAAGAATTCGTAACTGCGGAAGCGATTGTGGTAGGTCGCACCGCCGTCCTCCCAGTAGTGCTGGTGATCGGTCACCAGGTGCGTGTAGATCCCGTTGTCCTTCAGAATCTCCGGCATCGAGTCGTCATACGGCTCCAGCGGGCCCCAGCCGCGATGCAGGAAGTTGTGCCGACCCGAGTGCATCTCCCGCCGGGCCGGCATGCACGGCATGCTGCCCGCATAGCACGTGTCGAAGGTCGCCGTCCGCTCAGCCAGCCGCCGGAAGTTCGGCGCATGGACCCAGTCGTTGCCGTAGGGAGGCAGGAACCTGCGATTCAGGGTGTCGAACATGACCATGATGGCCTTCACGCGCTGTGCTCCTTGGTCCGATTCAGATGATGATCTTGCTCGAGTTCGTCCAGCACCCGTTGCAACCAGGCGATCCAGTGATCGATCGCCGAGGCACCGTGCTCATGCCCCAGGTCACTGAGCCGCTGCACCAGATGGATGTCCACGCCGTCGATCGGCCTCAGATCCTTGATGCTGCGATCCCGGGTGCGGAATCTCGCCACCTGGTTGCGACGGGTCTCCAACTCGACTCGCACCAGACTGATCAAGGCGTCCCTGTCCAACGGGCCACCGAAGTTGAACCGCACCATGAACTCCGGGTCCTGAAAGCGTGTGGAGGGCTCTTACGGGCTGCGCACCCAATCGGTCAGGGTGGCGACTCCGAGATCGGTCAGCCGGTAGATCTTGGAGTCCGGTCGACCGTCGTTGACCACGACCTCGTACTGCACCCAACCGGAATCGACCATCCGTGCCAGCAGCCGGTAGACCTGACTCAGGTGCACCTTGTTCTTCAGGAACCGGCCTTCGACCTCGAGGTGTTTGGCCAGGTCGTAGCCGCTGAAGGGCCGCCAGGACAGCAATCCCAAGATCACGTATTCGAACTTCATCGTCCCTGTTCGCAGTTCTGCATCAGTTCATATGTGAGAACTCACATATGAAGAGTGTTATATGCGACCACGGCATACGTTGTCAATAATCCCGCCCTGAGCAGCAGGGAATACCGGGCTTATTTTCAGACTTCGGTTTCAAGCTTTGTCGGCCAGCGACCGCAGTGAGCTGATCATGGAGTCCGGGTCGTCGGCGCCGAAGACCGCCGAGCCGGCGACGAACGCGTCCGCACCGGCGCCGGCGGCGCGCTCGATGGTCTCGGCCGAGACTCCCCCGTCGACCTGGAGCCAGATGTCGCCGCCGCGCCCGTTGATCAACTCCCGGGCCTTGGTGATCTTGGGCAACGTGAGGTCCAGGAACTTCTGGCCGCCGAAGCCTGGCTCGACAGTCATGATCAGGATCATGTCGATCTCGGCCAGCAGTTCGGCGTACGGCTCGACCGGGGTCGCCGGTTTCAGCGCCATCCCGACTCTGGCGCCCTTCGACCGCAGCTCACGAGCCAACCGGACCGGCGCCTTGGCTGCCTCGAGGTGGAAGGTCACCGACTCCGCTCCGGCCTCCGCATAGGCCGGTGCCCAGACATCGGGGTCCTCGATCATCAGATGGATGTCGAGGAACTTGTCGGTGATCGTGCGGATCGCCTCCACCACCGGCAGGCCGAGCGTCAGATTCGGGACGAAATGGTTGTCCATCACGTCGATGTGCAACGCGTCGGCGCCGGGCACCCGCTCGATCTCGCGTTGCAGGTTGGCGAAATCGGCCGACAGGATGCTCGGCATGATCTTGTTCCTACGATTGCTGGCTTCCGGCACGCGGTAAGTCTATCGGGCCGCCCGCCCCGACTCCGTGGCCGCGACGCAGACCTGCAGCGCTCCGGGCTCGACCTCGGCCACCAGCCGGCGGCAGCTGCCCATCGTGTCGCCGTCGAGCTCGTACTCGTCCGGCTCGTCCATCAGCACCTCGACCCGACGCCCGATCAGTTGGTCCACCCGATCTCCGGATCGCTGTCTGCGGGTGATCAGTCGGATCGCGACCCGGATCCAGTGCCGGAGCCGGGTCGGGCTGGCTACCACAACGTCGATCAGCCCGTCGTCGGGCTTGGCGTTCGGGATCAGCTCGATCTGGCCCTGGATCGCTCCGACGTTGCCGACCAGGCAGATCATCGCCCGGCGCCGCAGCACCGGGCCGTTGTCAACCCTGATCCGCATCGTCCGCGGCTCCCGGCCCAGCTCCCGGGCGGCTGCGACCACATAGGCCAGTGAACCGGTCTTGTCCTTGAGCACAGAGTCACTGCTGCTCATGATCGCGGCGTCCAGCCCGATGCCGGCCATCACCGCGAACCGGTCGGACACCCCGTCGTCGGTGGTGATCCGGACCAGGTCGAGACTGCGCGTCCGCTGGCCGAGGGCGACGTCCACTGCCTCGGGCTCGGTCAGCGGGATGCCGAGATTGCGCGCCAGCAGATTGGCGGTCCCGGCGGGAATGATGCCGAGCGACGCGTCGGAGTCGGCCAGCCCGGAGGCGACCGCCCGGACGGTGCCGTCGCCGCCCGCCGCCAGCACCCGCCGGGCCCCGTCGGAGACCGCCTGTCGGGCCACTGCACGCCCGGGGTCATCCGTACTGGTCTCGAGCCATACCGGATCGGCCCAGCCGGCCCTCCGGGCACGCTCGGTGAGCAGTTCGGCGAACCGATCGCTGATCTTGGCCGGATTGGAGATGACGGCCAGCCGCCGATCGGTCATCTGCGACCGGCCTGGGTGCAGCCGTCCTCGGGAGTCACGGGCGAAGCCGCAGTGGGGATCGTCGTGTCGGTCACCACCGCTCAGTACCCACACTGCGCCGTGGCTCGCGGATCACAGCCGGCGAACGAGCGCCAGGAACATCGCATCGGTGCCGTGGCGGTGCGGCCACAGCTGGAGGAACGCTCCCAACGCAGCGTCCGGTACCTCGGGGACCAGCGCGGGGGCGTCGAGCAACTCCAGGTCCTCGCGTCCGGCCAACGCCTCCTCGACGACGACCGCTGTCTCGTCGTGATGCGGCGAACAGGTGACATAGGCGACCACTCCACCGGGCCGCACGGACTGTAGTGCCGACCCGAGCAGTGCGCGCTGCAGCGGATGCAGCTCGGTGACCGCCTCGGGCGGCCGCCGCCAGCGGGACTCCGGTCTGCGCCGCAGCGCGCCCAGGCCGGTACAGGGGACGTCGGCCAGCACCCGGGCGAACGAGTCCGGTTTCCACGGCGGGCAGGTGCCGTCGGCGGCGAGCACGACGCGACCGCCGTCGGCGGGATAGCCCCGGAGAGCGGACTGCACCAGTGCGGCCCGGTGCCGGGCCGGCTCGCTCGCGACGAAGAGAGCGCCTTGGGCGCCGGCCAGCCCGGCGAGCAGGGCCGACTTGCCACCCGGCCCGGCACACAGGTCCAGCCACGGGCCGGGCCCGGCTGCGGCCCGCGCCAAGGCCAGGGCGACCAGCTGCGAGCCCTCGTCCTGGACGCCGGCCCGCCCTTCCCGGACAGCCGGCAGTCGACCGGGATCCCCGGTGATCGTCGCGGCGTACGGGGACCACCGCCCGGCTTCGGCACCATCGGCCTCCAACTCCTCGACCGAGGCGAGCCCGGGGCGTACGGCCAGGGTGGTGACCGGCTGGGTGTTGTTGGCCAGCAGCGCGGTCTCGACCTCCTCGGCGGGCAGCAGGTCGGCGTAGCAGTCGACGATCCACCGTGGATGCGCCGTTCGCAGCGCCAGGGCGTCCCGGTCGTCGAGACCGGCGGACAGCTCGGCCACCCAGTCGTCGTAGGAGCGCACGGTGATCCTGCGCAACACGGCGTTGACCAGCCCGGTCACCCGACGGCCCACCGTCGCCGCCGCTAGTTCCACCGTGGCCGAGACTGCGGCGCGGTCCGGCAGCCGCATCGACAGCACCTGGTGCGCGCCGAGCCGAAGCAGATCGACCACGGCCGGCTGCAGCGACGACAGTCCGCGGCCTGATGCCGCTTCGATGATCACGTCGTAGCTGCCCTGCAGCCGGCAAGTGCCGGACAGGAGTTCCGTGGCGAAGGCAGCGTCGCGTACCGACAATCTGCGTTCCCGCAGCAACCGAGCCAGCACGAGGTTGGCGTACGCGTCCTGGCTGTGCACCTCGCGCAACGCGTCGAAGGCCAGCGTGCGTGCCGGATCGCTGGCACCGGAGCGGGCCTGGTTCCGTGGACTCATTCGCCCAGTGACTCATCGGGGACGAATTGCACCCCGCGGGCCCAATCCGCCGCCTGCATGGGCTTCTTGCCTTGTGCCTGGACCCGTCCGAGCAGCAGACTCCCCCGACCGGTACCGACCCGGACCGATCGCTTCGTGACCTCGAGGACCCCCGGACCAAGATCATCACGATCATCGGGAGTAGCAGAGTTGATCTTGAAACGCTCGTTGCGGAAAGTGCTCCAGGCCCCGGGCGCCGGGTAGCAGCCGCGGATCAGCCGGTCGACCGTCAACGCGCTGTCGGCCCAGTTGATCTTGGCGTCCTCGACGGTGATCTTGGGCGCCGGACTGATCCCCTCGGTCGGCTGCGGTACCGGCTCGAGATCGCCGGCGGCGATGCCGTCCAGGGTTTCCACCAGCAGCCGCGCTCCCGAGACCGACAATCGTTGCAGCAGGTCGCCGGCGGTGTCCGTGGGGCCGATCGGTTCGGTGATCGTCCGGTAGACCGGCCCGGCGTCGAGCTCCCTGACCAGCGAGAAGGTCGCGGCCCCGGTGACCGGGTCGCCGTTGATCACCGCATGTTGCACCGGGGCGGCCCCGCGCCAGGCCGGCAACAACGAGAAGTGCAAGTTCACCCACCCGTGGGCCGGGATGTCGATCACCTGTTGCGGGATCAACGCCCCGTACGCGACCACCGGGCAGCAGTCCGGGGCCAGTTCGGTCAGCCGGGCGATGAAGTCGGGGTCCCGGGGACGTTCCGGTCTCAGGATCTCCAGTCCTTCGCGGGCGGCCCGCTCGGCGACCGGACTCGCCTGCAACCGGCGGCCGCGGCCACTGGGGGCATCCGGCCGGGTGACGACCGCGACCACCTCGTGGTCGGATTCCAGCAATGCCTGCAGCGACGGCACGGCCACGTCCGGGGTTCCGGCGAAGACAAGTCTCACGCCGGCCGAGTCTAGAGGGATCATGCTGCAAGCAGGCCGTGATCGGCGGCTCGCTCAGCCGATCTCCACCGGATCAACCTGGATCCGCAACGCTCCCTCGGCCTTCTTCGCCGAGCGTGTGGCACTGACCGCCTTCACGGCAGCCGTCAGCCGGTTCCCCACGGTCAGCGGCGAGCGCAGGGTGAGTCTGTTGATCATGACGTCGCCGGTGGCGTTCGGGCCGAGTTCGACCGGCCCGAGGATCTCGGTCGGCTCCGGTGGTTCGAGCAGCCCGGTGAAGTCGGCCAGTGACTCCGTCCTGCCGTCCACGGTGATCAGCTTCACCGCCGGCGGAAACCGCGCCTCGGCGCGCTCGGCCAGCTCCCGCGCGGCGAATCCGGCTGGATCCGTACGCACCAAAGCCTGCAGCGGGCGGGACCCGGTGTCCCCCACGGCGATCACGGTCCCGCCCTGTTCACCCGGGCGGACCAGCGCCGTGACGTTGAGCCACCGCCGCAGCCCCTCCTCCGACGCCCGCAGGTCGGCACGCAGCAGCATCAGCCCGGTGTCGAGCAGGACAGCGGCCGCATAGCCGTCGTCGGCCGGGGGTTCGGCACCCGGCGTGGCCACGACCAGGGCCGGGGTCGACGGCACCCGGTCCAGCACGCTGCCGCCCATCGACTGGCGCACCGTCGTCGACGGGAACGCGCGGCCCAGCTCCTCGGCGGTCCGGGCGGCGCCGACGACCGGCGCCCGCCAACGCCGGAATCCACAGGTCGGGCACTGCCATTGCGGCAGCATCCGCCCGCACCACCGGCAGGACAGCATGACCGTACGGCCGTAGTCGTCCGCACCGTGGTCGGCGCGGCCCGCCCGGACCGGGCCGTGACAGTGGCCACAGCGCACCGGCTCCCGGCAGTCCTGACAGACCAGGCTGGTCAGGTAGCCCGCCCGGGGCACTTGCACCAGGACCGGCCCGGCCGCCAGCCCGACCCGGATGGTCTCGAAGACATCGTGCGGCAGCCGCGCTGCCCGAGCCGCGGGGTCCCGCGCCAGCGCCTGGTCGGTGTCGGCGGCGATCCGGGTCCGCGGCGCGGTCCGGCGCAGCTGACCGCGCTCCGCGACCAGCGGGATCAACCACTGCCGGTTGACCATTCGCTGCACCTCGCAGCTGCGGCTGTAGCCGGCGATCAGGACCGCAGCCCCGACGTCGGCGGCCCGGATCGCCAGCACCTCCCGGGCATGCGGATACGGCGCCCGCTGCTCGGCCAGCAGGTCGTCGCCGTCGTCGTACAGGGCCACCAGGCTGAGATCGCGGACCGGTGCGAAGGCGGCCGCACGCGTCCCGATCACCACCCGGACATCGCCGCGGACTGCTGCCAGGAAGGCCCGGTAGCGGGCCGCGGGTCCCAGATCCGCGGTGAGCGCGACGAATCCCTGCTCGCCGAGCAACTCCCGGCATGCGACCCGGAGCCGGTCGAGATCACGCAGGTCCGGGACGATCAGCAGACTCCCCCGGCCTGCTTCCAGGGTCGCGGCCGCTGCGGTAGCGAGTCCGGCGGCCCAGTCGCCGACCGGGTCGGCCGCCGGCATCAGCTGCCAGGCAGCCCGCGGACTGTCGCCCCGGCGCAGTGCCGCCAGGAACGCCGGTCCGGTCGGGTACCCGGCGAACGGCCCGTCGCCCGGCTGCGGCGCCACCGGGGGCCGCTGCGGCCTGGTCGCCTTCTCAGTTGCCGCGTGGCGAGGTGGCACCGCAAGCCGCAGCACATCGGCGTACGAGCCGGCGTAGTGATCGGCCACCGAACGGACCAGGCGGTCGACCTCGGGAGTCAGCACCGGTTCGGCGGACACGACCTTGTACAGCGGCGCCAGGGTGCCGGCATGGTCGGTGTCGGCCGCCCGTTCGAGGATGAAACCGTCCCGCAACTTGCCGGCGAACCGCACCCGGACCCGGGCACCGGGCACCGCGTCGAGATCCTGGGCGGCCGTCACCGCGTAATCGAAGGGCCGGTCCAGGTGCGGCAGCGATACATCGACCACGACCCGCGCGACCGGATTCTCCGGCGGCTCGACGGGAGTAGGCGACACAGCGGACAGGCTCTCATATCTCGCCCACGTTTCAGTCCGGTGCCGACGGAGCCGGTTTCCCGGCGCAACGGTAGGGATGTCGTACCCTACGAGGATGATGCGCGACCTGTACGGCCTCCGGCTCACCACCGGTGAGCAGGCCGGCCGCGCCTACAACGAGGCGATCGCGGCCGTGCTGCGGCTGCACCCGGGAGCCATCGGCGGCGCTTCCCGCGCGATCGCTCTCGATCCGACCTTCGCCCTCGGTCATGCGGCTGTGGCCCTGCTCGGCTACGAGTTCGGTGAGCGGGTCGACATCTCGGCCCGGCTGGCCGCAGCGCGCCGCCACGCAGTGGGAGCCACCGAGCGTGAACGCAGTCACGTGCACGCCGTCGAGCGCCATGTCGGCGGTGACTCCGGCCCGCTGCTGCGGCACCTGGAGCAGTGGCCGGCCGACTCCCTGTTGCTGTCCGTTGCCGTTCCGACCATCGCCTTCACCGGTGCACCGATCCTGCCCGGTCAGGCCTGGGACCTGGTCGAGAGCTGCCGGCCGGCCTACGGCGACGACTGGTGGTTCACCGGATTGCTGGCCTTCATGCGGCAGGAACAGCACCGGTTCGACGAGGCCATGGACCTCGCCTGCCGATCGCTGGACGCCGAGCCTGCCGGCGGCCACGCGGCTCACGCCCGCGCGCACGCCCATTACGAGACCGGCGACCACGTCAGCGGGTTGGCCTGGATGGACGACTGGATCACCCACGACGGCCGGACCGTTGAACGGCTGGCGCACTTCTCCTGGCATGCCGCGATGCACGAGCTGTCCCTGGGCGACCTCGACGCGGTTGCCCGGCGCTACGACGACCAGCTGCAGCCCACCCCCGCGCTGGGCTGCCGGGCCCTGGTCGATTCCGGCTCGCTGCTGTGGCGCTGGTCGATCACACCGGGTGCCGACGGCGTGCCACCGATCGACGACGTGCTGGCGATCGCGCCGGACGTGGTGGCCGCACCCCCGACGGCGTTCATGGCGATGCATGTGGCCGTGGCGCACTGCGCGGCCGGTGACACCGCTGCGCTCGTCTCGCTCGAATCATGGTGTGCCCGCAGCGACAACCGCTGCATCCGCGAGGTCTGTACGCCGCTGACCCAGGCGCTGCGCCGGCTGGCGTCCGGCGATCCCGGCAAGGCGGCCGATGACCTGGCCGCGATCGAGTCCCAGCTGTGGCGGGTCGGTGGCAGCGAGGCGCAGCGGGAGATCGTCGAGGAGACCCGGATCGCCGCACTGCTCCGCGCCGGGCGCTACCTCGAGGCCCGGGACGTACTGGATACACGGCTCGACCGTCGGCATTCGCCGCGGGACCGCCGCTGGCGGGATGAGGCCGCCAGTTCGCTGCCTGCGTCCTCGGCACCACGGATCCGCAAGCTCAGACTTTGATCTTGCGGAAGCCCCGGAGGCGGGCGTACGGAACTGAGGTCGGTCAGCCCTTGACGGCGGCGGCCAGCGCATTAGCGCGGTCGGTCGCCTCCCAGGTGAATTCCGGCAGCTCGCGACCGAAGTGCCCGTATGCCGCGGTCGCGGCGAAGATCGGACGCTTCAGCTGCAGATCGTGCACGATGGCACCCGGACGCAGGTCGAAGACCTCGAGGACCGCGGCCTGGATCTGCTCGACCGGTACCTTCTCGGTGCCGAAGGTGTCGACGTAGAAGCCGACCGGGTGGGCCTTGCCGATCGCGTACGCGACCTGGCACTCGCATCTCTCGGCCAGACCCGCCTTGACGACGTTCTTGGCGACCCAGCGCATCGCGTACGCCGCTGACCGGTCGACCTTGGACGGATCCTTGCCGGAGAATGCGCCGCCCCCGTGCCGGGCGTAGCCGCCGTAGGTGTCGACGATGATCTTGCGACCGGTCAGACCGGCATCACCCATCGGGCCGCCGATCTCGAACCGGCCGGTCGGGTTGACCAGCAGCTTGTAGTCGCTGGCGTCGATCTCGTACTTCTCGAGCACCGGCGCAACGACGTGCTTGCGGACGTCGGGGCTCAGCACCGCGTCGAGGTCGATGTCGGCGGCATGCTGGCTGGAGACGACGACGGTGTCCAGCCGGACCGGCGTGTCGCCCTCGTACTCGATGGTGACCTGGGTCTTGCCGTCGGGCCGCAGGTAGGCCATCTCACCGTTCTTGCGCACCGCGCTCAGCTGCTCGGCCAGCCGGTGGGCCAGATCGATCGGCAGCGGCATCAGGGTCGGCGTCTCGCTGCAGGCGAAGCCGAACATCAGGCCCTGGTCGCCGGCGCCCTGGAAGTCGAAGTCATCGGCCGTCTCGCCGGACCGGCCCTCGAAGGACTTGTCCACGCCCTGGGCGATATCCGGAGACTGCTGACCGATGGCGACCTGGACACCGCAGGAGGCACCGTCGAAGCCCTTGGTCGAGGAGTCGTAGCCGATCTTGAGGATCCGGTCCCGGACAATCCGCGGGATCTCGACGTAGGCCTTGGTCGACACCTCGCCGGCCACCACCACCAGCCCGGTCGTGTTCAGGGTCTCGACCGCGACACGGCTCTCGGGGTCCTGCTCCAGGAGCGCGTCCAGCACGGAGTCGCTGATCTGGTCGGAAATCTTGTCGGGGTGCCCCTCCGTCACAGACTCCGAGGTGAAAAGTCGAGTCGCCATCCGCGATTGCCTCTCCTAGATACGCCGCAGAACCGCCGCGGTCACTACATGTCCGCGCCAGCTTAACGGCGCGACCGGATTTTTCCGGCTGCATCCCAGATGTGGTGGGCCAACAAGTCCTTGGATCCGGCGACCGCGTGCGGCTGGCTGGCAGCTCCATCGTCGGGTGCGTCGTCAGCACCGCTGTCGGTGTCGGCGACCAGCAGCCGGATCTCGGAGTCGGACCGTCCGAAGACCCGCCCGCCGCCGACCGCGTTGAGCACCAGCAGGTCGCAGCCCTTGCGAGCGAGCTTGGCTCGTCCCAGCTCGATCAGCTGCTCGGGATCGGGCGCCGTCTCCGCCGCGAATCCGACGATGACCTGATCTGGATCGGTGCGCTCGGTGACCAGCCGCAGGAGGATGTCGGGATTCTGCACCAGGTGCAGATCAAGTTCCTGTTCGGCGGAGGTCTTCTTGATCTTCTGGCCGGCGGCAGTCTCCGGGCGGAAGTCGGCGGGCGCGGCGCTCATCACGATGATGTCCGCCTCGGCTGCGTACTTGAGCATCTGCTCCTGCAGCTCGGCCGTCGTCCCGACAACGGACACAGCGGCTGCGGCGGGGTCTGGCAGCTCGACATTCGCTGCAACCAGCTGGACCTTGGCACCGCGCAGCACGGCAGCGCGTGCGAGGGCGTACCCCATCAGTCCGGAGGACGCGTTGCCGATGAACCGCACCGGGTCGATCGGCTCCCGGGTCCCCCCGGCGCTGATCAGGACCCGCAGCCCGGCGAGATCGCGGGCCGACGCGGGTGCCGCGAGTTCGGGTCGGTCCAGCAGCACCTGGGCGATGGCGGCCAGCTCGGCGGCTTCGGGGAGCCGGCCGGGGCCGCTGTCGGCCCCGGTCAGCCGGCCGGAGGCCGGATCGACGACGATTGCGCCGCGCTGCCGCAACGTGGCGACATTGGCCTGGGTCGCCGGGTGGCGCCACATCTCGGTGTGCATGGCCGGCGCGTACAGCACCGGGCAGGTGGCGGTCAGTAGGCAGTTGGTGAGCAGGTCATCGGCCCGGCCGGCTGCCGCACGGGCCAGCAGGTCGGCCGTCGCCGGGGCGACCACGACCAGATCGGCCTGCCGCCCGAGCCTCACGTGCGGGACCGACGCCGGGTCGTCGAAGACCTGGGTCGTGACCGGGTTTCCGGACAGTGCCGCCCAGGTTGCCGCGCCGACGAATTTCAGTGCAGCCTCGGTGGGCACGACCGTGACCTCGTGGCCGGACTCCTTGAGCCTGCGCAGCAGCTCCGCAGCCTTGTACGCCGCGATGCCACCGGCGACGCCCAACAGGATCCGGCTCATCGTGTCGGCGTGCTTTTCTGCAGTCGGATGCCTGGCCCGATGCGGCGGGTCAGGCGCTCGGCTCGGTGTCGTCGAAGCCGGCCGGGATGTCCTCGACAGCACTCAGCCCGAGATTCTCCTCGCCGGGCACGTTGCCCTCGTCGTCGGTCTCGGTGCACTGCAGGACTCCGGCGTTCACCTCGCGCAGCGCGATGGACAGCGGCTTCTCCTGGACGCCGGTCTCGACCAGCGGGCCGACGTGCTCCAACAGCCCTTCACCGAGCTGGCTGTAGTAGGAGTTGATCTGCCGGGCGCGCTTGGCGGCGAACAGCACCAGCCGATACTTCGAGTCGGTCTTGGTCAGCAGTTCGTCGATCGGCGGGTTGTTGATGCCCTGGAACGCGGTCTGGTTGTCGGTCAAGATGCCCCTTAAAAGCGGGATGGAGTGTGGCTCTGGGACCCGATCACGGAGGTGATCTGATGGCACGCCAAAGACGCACGGAGTCACAGGTGTAGCAAGTCTACCAACTCCTGGACCGCCTGCTCGACATCACGATTGACGATCGTGTGGTCGAATTCGCCCTGCGCTGCCATCTCCTGCTGGGCGGTCTGCATCCGTCGCTGCTGTTCGGCCACGTCCTCGGTGCCGCGGACCTGCTGGCGCCGGAGCAACTCCTCCCAGGTCGGCGGTGCCAGGAAGACGAAGCGTGCCTCCGGCCAACTGGCGCGGACCTGCCGCGCGCCCTGCAGGTCCACCTCGAGGATCGCGGGCCGCCCGGCCTCCAACGCGTCCAGCAGCGGTTGCCGCGGGGTGCCGTACCGATGTGCGCCGTGCACGATGGCCCACTCCAGCAGGGCGCCGGAGGCGATCAACTCGTCGAATTCGGCCTCAGAGACGAAGAGATAGTGCACACCGTCCTGCTCGCCGGGCCGTGGCCGGCGCGTCGTGGCGGAGACCGAGATGAAGACCTCCGGATGGACCTCGCGCAACCGGTTCATCACCGTGCCCTTGCCGACCGCCGAGGGACCGGAGAGAACGACCAGACGGCTGGTGTCGATGCCCACGCCCTAGGCCTCGTCGGTGCCGAATTCGGCGATCAGGCCATCGATCTGGTGTTTACCCAGTCCACGCAACCGGCGGTTGGAGGCAATCTTCAACCGCTCCATCACCTTGGTGGCACGGACCTCGCCGACCCGCGGTTGCGACTTGAGGACATCCACAACCTTGGTGTGCGCGATCACCTCGTCCGTACCTGCCAGGCGCAACACGTCCTGGATCGTCAGCTCGCCGGTACGCAGCCGGTCTTTGACCTCTGCCCGGCGCCGACGCGCTTGCGTCGCAGCGTCGCGTGCCTGCTGGCGCTGTTCCTCGCTCAGGTGTGGGATCGGCACAAGAACAACTCCATCAACTGATCACGGCTACTCGGGTGAAAACCTACCGTGACCTGCGCCGATGGTCGATCCCGGCCCGGTCGCACGATCCCGCCGTCAATCCCACCGTCAATCCCACCGTCGATCCCGCCGGCGATCAGTCGGTTGCTTGCACGATCCAGATCCAGTTCCCGTCGGGATCGGTGACCGAGAACATCTTCGGCACCGGGCCCTCACCGCCCAGCGGTTGGCCGACCTCGATGCCGGCGGTGGCCGTGAGACGCTCGTACTCCGCGTTCACATCGGACGCGACGACGCCGATGGAGCCGCCACCCGGCGCACCGCCCATCGGCAGGTTCAGTGCGAGCACGGCTTCCGAGCCCGGTGGGGCGACCTCGACCCAGCGGCCGGCGTCGTCGCCTTCGGTGAACCTGGTCTCCGATCGAAGCTCCCAGCCCAGCCTCTGGGTGTAGAACGCGATCGCGACGTCCTGGTCCGCGACGGCGAACATCGCGGTGCTGATGCCGGTGACAGTGGTCATGCCATGAGCCTCCCACCGGGTGCCGATGTCAACAAGGCCTGCCCGGAAGCGCCGTCAGGGAGGGACCGTGCTGTTCGATTGGTGTCGGTTCCGCTGGTCCAGCATCGAGCGCAGCCAATTTCCTCCAGGCAAGGGATCCTGGATTGCTGATGGTGAATCGCAGGTCACTCCGCGCGCGGTCGATCCATCTATGCCTCCACGACAAGCCGGATGATCAGACCATGATCAACTCAACTTCCGGGACAGCTTCAGCCCCGTGACCTTGCGAGGGCGGGGTAAGCCTGCCTCGCCGCCGTTTCCGGCGTCGATTCGTAACCGGCATCCCGGTAACGGTCGTTTCCGTTACGACGAACCTGTTGCGTATGACACACCCTTGCAGACATCGGAGCCGGACGGGTCTCGCGGCATCGGTAACTCCGCTGGTCACCGGGCGCGGCCCCCGGGTAGAACGTCTTGCAGAGCCGCTGGTTTTGTGACCGAGGATGGTCTGCCCCCGGGGCGACACGCCGTGGCGGCTCGATCGTCGGCGACAGAATCAGCGAAGATAGAAACAGCGATCTTGTCCGGCCAAGGATCGTTGCCGGCACCCGATCGTTTTGGGACGGTGCGCCCGCCCCTGTGGATTCCTAGCCTGATGGGCGTGGCTGCGAATTACCGCGTGAAGATTGCCCTGCCGCCGGCGGTCCGCAATCGGGTCAACGTCAACATGTCCAAGGAGCTGGCTGTCGGCGTGGGCAGCGGTCCGCGGGGCGCGAATGGGCCGAGCACGAAGTCGCCGGGTGGGAGAACCTCGACCCCGATGTCGCGGCTCACCTCGACGTGGCGACGACGGCGGTCGAACGCATCGGCGCGACGATTCCGGAGGGCGCGACCCGGGCAGTGCTGTACCAGCCGCCCTACGACAACCCGAGCGTGATCGACTTCAGCTGCTCCGCCGTCGATGAGCCGACGCCGGCGAGTGCGCCGCTACGGGAGCAGCGCGCGGACGGCGGCTGGGTGTTGCGCAGCCCTGGGCCGCATCACGAGCTGCAGGCGACTCCGTCGGGGGCCACCGCGCCTGCGAAGGAAGCTCGGCGTTCTGTTCAGGCGTGCTGTGCTGACCGAGCAGGTGTTCGGGTTCTTCCGGCAGCTGTTGGACTTCATCGACTTCTGGTCAGTAGACGGCCGAGTCTGGAGATCGTTATCGGGAAAGGGACCTTCGGCTCGACGTCTGGCGAACCAGCTGCATGCCGCGCGGGGCTCCGAAACCAGCGACAACCTGTTCCGACCGATCCAAACCGGTTGCGGCCGGTCCGCACAAGTCTCCACCATGGCGGGGTGCCGACCCCGCCGTTCGTTCCCGCGCTCGACCTCAGCCGCGACTTCTACCGCGAGGTGGTCGCCCGGCTTCTTCGCGATCACCGGCACAGCGCCGCATTGTTCGGCACCGGCTCCGAAGTACTCGGTTACGACACAGACCGGTCGACCGACCACGACTGGGGTCCGCGGTTGCAGATCTTCGTCGAACCGGACGCCGTCGAGACAGCCAGGGCGGCGCTGGCGGGCCGGCTGCCGGATCGCTTCCGTGATCGGCCGACGCGCATCGGTTCGGACGAGCGGGCACCCGCCCACCGGGTCGACGTGCAGCCGTTGGGGTCGTGGCTGGTAGGACAGCTCGGTGTCGATCCCAGAGGTGGTCTGGACAATCTGGACTGGCTGGCGATCCCGCAACAGCAACTGCTCGGGGTGACGCGTGGCGCCGTCTACGCCGATCCCGATCGCGAACTCCAGTCCGTACGCGATCGGCTGGCCTGGTATCCGCACGACGTCTGGCTCTGGCTGCTGGCCTGCCAGTGGACCCGGATCTTCCAGGAGATCGCCTTCGTCGGACGAGCCGCCGAGGTCGGTGACGATCTCGGGTCGAAGATCATCGCCGCCCGGTTGGCGCGCGAGGTGATGCGGCTACGCCTCTTGCAGCACCGGAACTACTGGCCCTACACCAAATGGTTCGGATCGGCCTTCGCCGGGCTGCCGGACAGCGACGGGCTGGCAGCCGCACTCGGGCAAGCGGTCGATGCTGTCGACTACCCCACCCGGGAAGCCGGCCTGGTCCGGGCGTACAAGATCATCGCGACCGCGCACGATGATCTTGGGATCACCGATCGGATCGACTGGTCGATCGGATGCTATTTCACCCGGCCGTATGCGGTATTGCACGGAGAATTCGCCACGGCCTGTCGTGCCGCGATCGCCGATGATCAACTTCGCCGGCTGCCCCTGGTCGGCTCGGTCGACCAGTTCGTTGACTCCACCGACGTGCTGTCCTCAGCAGCCCGGTCCCGACTGCTGCGCGACTACTGGGACCGGCTTGGGCGCTCGGAATGATCAGCCGAGAGACTGCTGGGTCTCCTCGACAGCGGCGCGGATCCCCGCGACCCCGGGACCGGCATTGAGGATGCCGCGACTGTTGGAAGGGATGACCAGTGGGTAGGCGTCACCGAAGATCTTCCGCAGGTCGTCCGCGGTCCCGCCCTGGGTGCCCAGACCGGGTGCCAGGATGCTGCCGTTGAGTGCGGCGAAGTCCAACCCGGTACCGGGATCGATGGTGGCGCCGACGACGACGCCGACGCTCCCCCACTCGCCTCTCACCGCGGCGTCGGCATTGTGACCGGCGGCGAAGTCGATCATGGCCTGGCTGATCGTGCCGCCCTCGGGGCTGGCCGCCTGCTGGACCGTCACACCTTCGGGATTGCTGGTGGCCGCCAGCACGTAGACGCCCCGCCCGGACCGCTCAGCCTGTGCGATCGCCCCGTCCAGCGACCCCGGACCGAGGAACGGACTGGCCGTCATCGCATCAACAGCCAGCGACGAGCCGTCGGTCAGATAGGCGGCAGTGTAGGCGTCCATCGTCGACCCGATGTCGCCACGCTTGACGTCCAGCAGCACCAGGACGCCGGCCTCGCGGGCATCGGAGATCAGCAGCTCGAGCACCGCGATCCCCGCCGAACCGTACGCCTCGAAGAACGCCGACTGCGGCTTGACGATCGCGACCCGGCCGGCGACGGCTTCGATCATGGTCCGTGCGCAGCGCTCCAGGCCGTAGGCATCCCGCGGGAGGTCCCAGCGATCGAGGACGCCCGGATGCGGGTCGATGCCGACACACAGCGGGCCGTAGCGGGCAACAGCCGTACGCAGCCGTTCGCCGTAGGAGCCAGTCATAGCGAGACCTCCTGATTGATGCGGTCGATCAGACCGGGACCGTGATAGATGAAGCCGGTCAGCACTTGCAGCAGCCGGGCACCGGCGTCGAGCATCGCCCGGGCGTCGGCCGCCGACTCGATCCCGCCGACGCCGATGATCGGCAGGTCGGTCCGGGCCGCGAGATGGGCGACAACCTGCCGAGCCCGCCGGGTCAGCGGTGCACCGGACAGCCCACCCGCCTCGGCCGCGAGCTCAAGATCAGCAGGGCCGATGCCGTCACGCGACAGCGTGGTGTTCGTCGCAATCAGTCCTTGGACGCCGGTGCTACCGCACACCTCGAGCACCTCGTCCAGCGCCGACTCGCTCAGGTCCGGGGCGATCTTGACGAAGATCGGCACCGGGCCCGATTTGTCGATTGTGATCGCCTCCGCTGTCAGGGCCGTCAGCAGATCGGTCAGGGATTCCTTGTCCTGCAGGGATCGCAGGCCGGGCGTGTTCGGGCTGGAGACGTTGACCGCGACGTAATCGGCGCGGTCGGCCAGCAGTCGGAAGGACGTCAGGTAGTCATCGACGGCGTGCTCCAGCGGCGTGATCTTGGTCTTGCCGATCGAGACCCCGACCGGAATGCCGAGCGCGTTGTTGCCCCGTCGTACGCCGGCGGCGGCCAGCGTGCGTGCCAGAGCCGCTGCTCCGAGGTTGTTGAAGCCCATTCTGTTGATCACCGCCCGGCTCTGGGCGAGCCGCCACAGTCTGGGCTGCGGGTTGCCCGGTTGTGCCTGGGAGGTGACGGTGCCGAGCTCGGCGAAACCGAATCCGAGACTTCCCCACATCCGCGCCGCAACGCCGTTCTTGTCCAGACCCCCCGCCAGGCCGACGATCCCCGGGAACTCGATGCCGGCAACCCGGACCGGACGCCGGTGCCGGTTGAACAACCCGGCAGCTGCTACCCGCGCCGGCCCGAGCCGTCCCGCGACTGCGAGTGCACGGAGCGTCACCTCATGGGCCCGCTCGGCGTCCATCCGGAAGATCAACGGCCGGGCAATGCCGCGGTAGGCCCGCTCGATGCCGCTCATCAGCTCAACTCCGCCGCCGGTCCCGTTCACTGCGCGTCGCCGACCGCCTGCTCCCAGTCCTGCAAGGATCTGACCCCGACCTTGGCCGACCGGATCGCCTCGATTCCCTGCACAGCGGCGGTCAACCCCTGCACGGTGGTCATGCACGGGATGTTGCGCGCGACCGCCGCGGTCCGGATCTCGTAGCCGTCGAAGCGTGGCCGCCCGTCGGTGCTCTGGCCCTGCGGGGTGTTGAAGATCAGATCGACCTCACCGTCGGTGATCGCCTGGACGATCGTCTTCTCGCCGTTGGGTCCGGGGCCCTGGCTGTGTTTGCGCATCCGCTTGACCGGGATGCCGTTGCGCTCCAGCACCGACGCGGTGCCGGCGGTGGCCAACACCTCGAAACCAAGATCAGACAGCAGCTTCACCGGCAGGATGATGTGTCGTTTGTCCCGGTTGGCTGCCGAGACGAAGATCCGGCCCCGCTCCGGCAGCGGTCCGGAGGCCCCGGCCTGGCTCTTGGCGAAGGCGGTGCCGAAGCTGGTGTCCAGGCCCATCACCTCGCCGGTGGACTTCATCTCCGGTCCGAGGATTGTATCGACGCTGGCGCCCTCGATGGTCCGGAACCGGTTGAACGGCATCACCGCTTCCTTCACCGCCACCGGCGTTCCGAGCGGCTCGTCGGCCCCGTCGCCCTCGGCTTTCAGGATGCCTTCGGCGCGCAGCTGCGGAATCGTCGCGCCCAGCATCACCCGAGCCGCAGCTTTGGCCAGCGGCGTCCAGGTTGCCTTGGAAACAAAGGGAACCGTACGCGACGCCCGAGGGTTGGCCTCCAGCACGTAGAGCACGTCGCCGGCCAGGGCGTACTGGATGTTGATCAGGCCTCGCACTCCGACGCCGCGGGCGATGGCCTCGGTCGAGACCCGGATGCGGCTGATCACCTCGGCACCGAGGGTGATCGGCGGCAGCGCACAGGCGGAGTCGCCGGAATGCACGCCGGCCTCCTCGATGTGCTCCATCACGCCGCCGAGATACAGGTCGGTGCCGTCGTAGAGAGCGTCGACGTCGATCTCGATCGCATCGTCGAGGAACCGGTCGACCAGCACCGGATGCTCCGGCGAGACCTCGGTCGCCCGACGGATGTAGGAGGACAGGGTGCTGTCGTCGTACACGATCTCCATGCCGCGACCGCCGAGCACGTACGAGGGACGCACCAGCACCGGATAGCCGATCTCCTCGGCGATGTCCCGGGCTTCCTCGAAGGAGCTGGCCATCCCGTGCTTGGGTGACAGCAGTCCGGCCTCGTCCAGCACCCGGGCGAACGCCCCGCGTTCCTCGGCCAGGTTGATCGCCTCCGGGCTGGTGCCGACAATCGGCACCCCGGCGGCCTTGAGCGATTGGGCCAGCCGCAACGGCGTTTGACCGCCGAGTTGCACGATCACCCCGGCGACCGGACCGGCGGCCTGTTCGGCGTGCACGACCTCCAGGACGTCCTCGAGTGTCAGCGGCTCGAAATACAACCGGTCGGAGGTGTCGTAGTCGGTGGACACCGTCTCCGGGTTGCAGTTGATCATGATCGTCTCGTAACCGGTGGCGCTGAGCTCCATCGCCGCATGCACGCAGGAGTAGTCGAATTCGATCCCCTGCCCGATCCGATTCGGGCCGCTGCCGAGGATGATCACCGCCGGCTTGGTTCTCGGCTCGACCTCGCTCTCCAGATCGTAGGAGCTGTAGTGGTACGGCGTGCTGGCGGCGAATTCGGCCGCGCAGGTGTCAACGGTCTTGTAGACCGGCCGCAGTCCGAGTGCCCACCGCACGCCTCGTACGACCCGTTCGTCCAGATGCCGCAGGGCGCCGATCTGGGAGTCGGACAGCCCGTGCATCTTGCCCAGCTTGATCAACTCGGCGGTCAGCTCCGGGGCGGTCCTGATCTCTGTGACCACCTCGTTGACCAGCACCAGTTGATCGACGAACCAGGGGTCGATGCCGGTTGCCTCATGCACCTGCTCGACCGTGGCGCCCTGCCGGATCGCCTTGTAGACAACGCCGAGCCGACCGTCGTGCGGGCGGGACGCCTGGTCGAGGAGTTCCTGCACCGTCTCGGTGATCTCGCCGGCGACGTCGAACGGCGCCTTCGGATCCTCAAGGCTGCGCAGCGCCTTCCCGAGGGCCTCGGTGAAGTTGCGACCGATCGCCATCGCCTCACCGACGCTCTTCATGTGGGTCGTCAGCGTGCTGTCGGCGGCCGGGAACTTCTCGAACGCGAACCGGGGCACCTTGACCACGACATAGTCCAGGGTCGGCTCGAAGCTGGCCGGAGTCTGCCGGGTGATGTCGTTGGGAATCTCGTCCAGGGTGTAGCCGACGGCCAGCTTGGCGGCGATCTTGGCGATCGGGAAGCCGGTCGCCTTGCTTGCCAGCGCACTGGACCGGGACACCCGCGGATTCATCTCGATCACGATCATCCGCCCGTCCTCGGGGTTGATCGCGAACTGGATGTTGCAGCCGCCCGTCTCCACACCGACCGAGCGGATGATGCCGATCGCGACGTCACGCATCCGCTGGTACTCGCGGTCGGTCAGCGTCATCGCCGGAGCGACGGTGATCGAGTCGCCGGTGTGCACGCCCATCGGATCGAGATTCTCGATCGAGCAAACGATCACGACGTTGTCAGCCTTGTCGCGCATCACCTCCAGTTCGTACTCCTTCCAGCCGAGGATCGATTCCTCGATCAGCACCTCGGTGGTGGGGCTGGCGGCAAGTCCTGCGCCCGCGATCCGGCGCAGGTCGGATTCGTTGTGGGCGAAGCCGGAACCGACGCCGCCCATGGTGAAGCTGGGGCGCACGACCAAGGGGTAGCCGAGAACCCCGGCGGCGGCCAGCACATCGTCCATCGAATGGCAGATCTGGCTGCGCGCGACCTCGGCCTGGACCTCACCGTCGCGGCCCGGCGGGAGTTCGGTGACGATCCGCTTGAAGGACTCGCGATCCTCGCCGCGCTGGATCGCGTCCACCGACGCGCCGATCAGCTCGACACCGTACTTGGCCAGGATTCCCTGGTCCCACAGGGAAACAGCCGTGTTCAACGCGGTCTGGCCACCCAACGTCGCCAGCAGCGCGTCTGGCCGCTCCTTCTCGATCACCTTGGCGACCGTCTCCGGATTGATCGGCTCGATGTAGGTCGCGTCGGCCATCTCCGGGTCGGTCATGATCGTCGCGGGGTTGGAGTTGACGAGCACCACTCGGTAGCCCTCGGCGCGCAGCACCCGGCAGGCCTGGGTCCCGGAGTAGTCGAATTCACAGGCCTGGCCGATCACGATCGGCCCGGAGCCGATCACCAGGATCGTGCTGATGTCGTCCCGGCGTGCCATCAGTTGCCACCCTTTGCATCAGAGAGCAGTTGCACGAACCGATCGAAGAGATAAGCCGCATCGTGCGGACCGGCCGCTGCCTCCGGGTGGTACTGCACCGAGAATGCCTTCAACTTTCCTTGATCATCCTTCAGCTCCAGGCCCTCGACCACGTTGTCGTTGAGGTCGACGTGGCTGACCCGTGCGGTGCCGTACGGCGTGTCGATGTCCTCACCGATCGGCGCGTCGACCGCGAACCCGTGGTTGTGTGCGGTGATCTCCACCTTGCGGGTGCCGAGATCCATCACCGGCTGGTTGATGCCGTGGTGGCCGTAGGTGAGCTTGTAGGTCCCCAGGCCCAGCGCGCGGCCGAAGACCTGGTTGCCGAAACAGATCCCGAAGAACGGAAGATCATCGGCCAACGCCTCCCGCAGCAGATCGACCTGGATCTCGGCGGCGGCGGGATCACCGGGACCATTGGAGAAGAAGACACCGTCCGCGCCGATCGCGCGCAGGTCGTCGTATGACGCTGTGGACGGCAGCACGTGCGTCTCGATCCCCCGCTCGGCCATCCGGTGCGGGGTCATCGTCTTGATGCCGAGGTCGATCGCGGCGACGGTGAACCGCTTCTCCCCGACCGCCGGAACGACCGCGGTGTCGGTGACGGTGACGTCGTCGGCCAGGTGGGCGCCGATCATCGACGGCTGCTGCCGGACGCGTACGAGCAGTTTCTGTGGATCCAACTCGGTGGTCGAGATGCCGACCTGCATGGCCCCCTGCTCGCGCAGGTGCCGGGTCAGTGCCCGGGTGTCGACTCCGGCGATGCCGACGATGCCCTGGGCCTTGAGTTCGGCGTCCAGGCTGCGGCGGGAACGCCAACTGCTCGGGATCCGCGCGGCGTCGCGGATCACGTAACCGGCGACCCAGATCCGCTTCGACTCGTCGTCCTCGTCGTTCCACCCGGTGTTGCCGATGTGGGGCGCGGTCGCGACCACCACCTGGCGGTGGTAGCTCGGATCGGTGAGGGTTTCCTGGTATCCCGACATCCCGGTCTGAAAGACCGCCTCGCCGAAAGTCTCGCCGGTCGCCCCGTAGGAATACCCCGGGAAACTGCGACCGTCCTCCAGGACCAGGATCGCTGGAATTCGTTGGTGGCCCGTCCCCGGATTCGCCGCCAGAGGGGGAATCGCCGTCGAGAGCGGCGTCGAGAGGGCATGGTCAGGCAGAGACGCAGAATGCGACATTACCGTCCTTTCCTGCCTCACAGGACAGGTCTTAAAGGTTGGCGTTGTATCCAGGCGAGGATATCAGCACTGGTGGCGGTCGCACGCATCCGGGCACGCGAGCCGCAGCCATCGGATCCGGCGCACATCGCCGCCGACTACGCTGCGGGACGTGACAACCGATGGGCCCGGTATTGCGGACGACCGCGCGGCCGCGATGGCCGACCTCGAACGCGAGATCAGTCTCTTCTTCCGCAGCGCTCGCAGCCTCTCCGAACGGATCGCCGGCCACATCCACCCCGATCTCGATTCTCCCGGCTATGCGCTGCTGGCAACGATCCTCGAATTGGACCCCGATGATCAAGGCGTCCGCGCAGTCGACGTCGCCAGCCGCACCAATCTGCACAAGTCGACGCTGAGCCGTTCGATCGCCGATCTCGAGCGGCTCGGGCTGATCGCTCGGGTCCGCGATCCGCAGGATGCCCGTGCCCGGCTAGTCACCTTGACCGGACGCGGCCGGACCGCCGTCGAGAACTCCCGGGTCGGACGTCGCGAGCTGATGCTCAGCCGGCTCGAGTCCTGGGAGCCCGACGATCTCGCCCAGCTCGCCACCCTGCTGCAGCGGTTCAGCCGCGCACTGAGCCCCGAACTCTGAGCCCGCCAGCCGGACGGACAACCCATCAACCCTGCGAAGTCGCGTTTGTCACGACTCTGCGCGCCCCGAGGCGGCTCGTAGACCGCAAGGTCGAGTTGTCGCGAGTCCGGTGCCAGATCCGACGACGCCGTCTGGCCGCGAAACTCGCGTTGTCACGACGTCGCGACTGGTGGGCCGCCGACAACACCCGGCAGGAACCCGCATCCGGTTCGTACGATCGCCGGCCTGAGTTGTAGCTGAGAAAACTGTCAGTGGTCGGCGGTTAGTTTCGTTAAGCAACAACACAGGTCTATAGTTGCTTACAGCAACCAAAGGAGTTCCTCTACCGATGACCATCGAACGTAACCAGGCGGCAAGCGTCCTGGAAGCGCTGGTGTCGCTGGTCCGGGTGACGAGAACGTTCGCCCACCGGGACTCGGCGCACAGCGTGACGGCAACGCCGATCGCGTTGCTTCGATTGGTCTCCGAGACCGATCCCCGCCTCGGCGACCTCGCCGAACAGCTGCGGGTCAAGCCGTCGGTGGCCTCTCGGGCCGTCGCGGCCCTCGAGACCGAGGGCTATGTCAGTCGCGATCCCGATCCCGACGACGCACGGGCGTGCCGGATCCGGATCACCCCGACCGGGCGCGAATACCTGAGGGCGCGTGAGGATTGGGCCCTCGACCTGGTCGCTCGTACTCTGTCCGACTGGTCGCCGGAGGACGCGGATCAATCGATCCGGATCCTGCAGCGGCTCGAGCACAGCGTCGACGAACTGGTGGACCAGTTCGCGAGTGCCGCTGGGGCAGGGACCGACCCGCTGAGGACAACCGCGGTTGCCACGGAACGAACCACCACACCGACCGAAACACAAGAGAGCCAGCCAATGACCGAGTGGGAGAGGACTGCCGTATGAGCGCAGCTGTAGCCGAGCGCAGCCCCGCCATCGCTGCCGAGCACAACCGCGACGGGGGACCGCTGTCGCACGCTGAGATCCTCGAGGTGATGATCGGCCTGTTGGCCGCTCTGTTCACCGCCCTGATCTCCTCGACGATCGTGTCGACGGCGCTGCCGACCATCATGTCCGATCTGCACGGCACCCAGCGCCAGTACACCTGGGTGATCACCGCGTCGCTGCTGGCCATGACTATCTCCACGCCGATCATGGGCAAGCTGGCCGACCTGTTGAACCAGAAGCTGCTGATCCAGCTCTCGATCATCCTGTTCGTGCTGGGATCCGTCGGTGCCGGCCTGTCGCAGGAGATCTGGCAGATGATGATCGCCCGCGCCGCCCAGGGTGTCGCGATGGGCGGTCTGATGGCCATGACGCAGGCGATCATGGGCAGCATCATCGCCCCGCGCGAGCGGGGACGGTACTCCGGCTACATGGGGGCGGTGATGGCGGTTGCCACTGTGTCCGGCCCGCTGGTCGGCGGCTGGATCACCCAGACCTGGAACTGGCGGTGGGTCTTCTTCGTCTGCGTGCCGCTGGCGGTGATCTCGCTGATCCTGTTGCAGGCCAAGATGCACCTTCCGTCCCGCCCGAAGCGCAAGGTCAGGATCGACTACTTCGGTGCCTTCTTCCTGGCGTGCGCCGCAGCGGCCCCGATGATGTGGGTCACCTTCGCCGGCAGTGACTACGACTGGATCTCCTGGCAGTCCGGCCTCTTCCTCGCTGCGTTCGTCGTGGCGGCGGGCGTCGCGATCATCGTCGAGCTCAAGCATCCGGAGCCGATCGTCCCGATCCGGGTGATCGCCAACAGCACCACGGCGTTGATGATCATCGCCGGTCTTGCAGTCGGCGTCGGCATGTTCGGCGCAGGCACCTTCCTGACCCAGTACTTCCAGCTCGGCGCCGGCTACAGCCCGACCAAGGCCGGTCTGATGACCCTGCCGATGATCGTCGCGCAGTTGCTCAGTTCGGTGATCGGCGGCCAGATCGTCAGCCGCACCGGCCGGTGGAAGCCCGTCATGGTCCTGGGCGCGACCTTGTTCCTGATCGGCTTCGGTGGTCTCGGCCACTTCCTCGACCACAGCACCCCGTACTGGCAGATCGCCATGTGGGTCGCGATCGGCGGTATCGGCATCGGCGCGATGTTGCAGAACATCGTGCTGGCCGTCCAGAACACGGTCGACGTCAAGGACATCGGCGCTTCGTCAGCGACAGTCTCGTTCTTCCGTTCGCTGGGCGGCGCGGTCGGCGTGACCGTCCTCGGCGCGGTGCTGGCCACCAAGGTTCCGGAGAAGATCACCGCGGCGTTCTCGTCGCTGTCCCCCGCTGACCAGGCCAAGGCCGGGGTCGAGGCGGCAGCGATGAAGAAGGCCGGGATGAACCTGGACATCAACAGTCTGCAGCAGCCGCTGCGTACGATCGTGCACCACGCGTACGGCGACACCTTCGGACTGTTGTTCCTGATCGCCGCGATCATCGGGATCGCCGCATTCATCGCGGTCATCCTGGTCCACGAGGTTCCGCTGCGGACCACGGTCGAGATGCACAAGCCCGCCGAGGGGGGTGCGGCCGCGGTCGCGGTCCCGGCAGCGGCCGAGCTGGAGAAGCTGGCCACCGAGCCCAATGTCGCCCGGGTCGTCGACCAGACCGATGGCGCCGGACAGCCGGCGGGCACCAATGGCGTGAACAAGCCGCTCCCGGTCCAGGCAGGCGCTCCGGCCGCCGGCCGCATCGACTCCCGAGTGGATGCCCGGGTTGACGCAGAGGACGAAGCCCCGGCCACGTCGGCTGACTGGGATCCATCGGCCCTCGACGACCCTGCGGAGCGGGTCTCGGTTGCCGCACTGGACGTACTGACCGCAGCCCAGGACCGGGCGCGGGCGCAGGAGTCGCTCGGCCACGAAAAGGTCTCCGAGCTGGTCGCCAGGCTCAACACCCTGTCCCATGACGTGGACGCAGCCATCGGCGGCTTCCATCGCCAGGTCCAGGAGATCCGCGAGCAGCTGCTGTCGGCCGAGCCCGAGCGGCACGCTCCTGCTCCCGACGGGGCCGGTGGCGACGAGTTGCGCCAGTACGAGTACAACCTGCTGCTGGACAGCCAGCAGACGGCCGACCGGGTCACCCGGCTGGCCCGTGCCGAAGCCGAGCGGACGCTGGCCCAGGCCGAGCACGAGCGTGCCGAACTGGAGAAGCGCATCGAGCAGCTGCGTGGCGTGGAGCGCGAGCTGAGCGGCCGGGTCACCGAGCAGCTGCGGACGCCGAGCGGCGACCATCAGCAGAGCTGATCGCCTCCCCGGTCCACCAACAGCACTAGTTCGCCAACGGCTCGGGCCGGATCCCATTCGTGGGGTCCGGCCCGAGCCGTTCGTGCATGGTGGTGCGGCTACTGCTTGGCAGCCGCCTTGTCCTCGACGACACTGCCGAGCAGGCCGTTGACGTAGGCGGGCGACTCGTCGGTGGACAACTCCCCCACCAGCTCGACCGCCTCGGCGACCGCGACCGCATCCGGTACGTCGTCGATATAGTCGATCTCGTACGTCGCGATCCGGATGGCCGCCCGGTCGACGCGTGGCATCCTGGCCAGCGACCAGCCTTTGGCCAGGTGGGCACTGATCCGGCGGTCGATGGACTCCTGGTGGGCCTCGACTCCGCGCACCAACTCGACCGTGTAGTCGCGCAGCGGCGGATCGGCGTCAAGGCTCCGCTCGGCCAGCGTCTCCGACAGCGTACGACCACGCAGTTCAGCCTCGAAGAGGATGTCCAGGGCCCGTTTGCGGGCCTTCGTACGGGCTGACGGCACCTGGGTCAGCCGCCGATCCGGCCGAGGTACTCGCCGGTCCGGGTATCGACCTTGACCTTCTCGCCCGTGGTGATGAACAGCGGGACCTGGATCTGCAACCCGGTCTGGACCGTGGCCGGCTTGGTGCCGCCGGTGCTTCGGTCGCCCTGCAGACCGGGCTCGGTGTAGGTGACCTCGAGTTCGACCGAGGCCGGCAGGTCGATGTAGAGCGGGTTCTCGTCGTGCAGCGCGACCGTCACGACCTGCTCCTCGAGCAGATAGTTCTTGGCGTCGCCGACCACGCTCTCGTCCAGGCTCAGCTGGTCGTAGGTGTTGGTGTCCATGAAGACCCAGTTGCTGCCGTCGAAGTAGAGGTACTGCATGTCCCGGCGATCGACCTGGGCGTCGGCGATCTTGGTGTCGGAGTTGAAGGTGCGGTCGACCACCTTGCCGGAGAGCACGTGCTTCAGCTTGGTCCGGACGACGGTGTTGCCCTTACCGGGCTTGTGGTGCTGGAACCAGGTCACGGTCCACAGCTGGCCGTCGAGGTCGAGAACCGTGCCGTTCTTGAGATCGTTGGTGGAGATCACAGCGATTGTCCTTCGTGTTGCGGCTTCCGGACGGTGTCACGCACCGTCGTCGAGCACCGTCGTCATGCACTTGTCTGCTATCCAGCCCGGTCGTACGGGCAGCGTCCAAGTCTACTGCCGGTCCCCCGGCCCGGGCGAGTTGATCAATCCGGTGCCGACCGGTCCGAGAACGCACAGGCGAGGCTGCCGATATCGTCGCAGCGTGATTCGTACGGAGTTCCTGGCCAAGCAACCCACCCTGAAGACGGCACGGACCCAGTTGGTGCCGATGGGACCCCGGTTCTTCCCCCAGGTCTGGCGATCACTGCAGGATCGCGAGGTGGCGCGGCTGACGGGTACCCATGCGAGCTTCACCGAGGAACAGGTGCGCGGCCATCTGGACAGCCTTTCCCGCCGGGGCGACCGAGCCGACTGGGCGATCGTCCGCACCGAGGACGGCAGCTATCTGGGTGAGGTCGTGCTCAACGACCTGGATCGCGGCAACGAGTCGATGAACTACCGGATCGCCCTGCGCGGACTCGATGTGGTCGGACAGGGCTACGGCACCGAGGCCGGGCTCGCTGTGATCAACTTCGGGCTCGGACTGGTCGGACTGCACCGGATCAGCCTCGGCGTGTACGCCTTCAATGAGCGGGCGATCAAGTCCTACCAGAAGATCGGATTCGAGTTCGAGGGCCGACTCCGACACGCGCTGCAATGGGATCGCGGCTGGTACGACGAGATCGTGATGGCGATCCTGGCCCCGGGCGCCCTCGACGAGTCGCCGGACGCCGTGGGATCAGCGGATCACTCGCCCATGCAGCCGTCGAACGACACATCGGTGTAGGGCTGGTCGGTCTGCAGATCGGCCGCGTCGCCAGCCGAGACCGCGGCCGCGACGTCGGCCGTCGGGCAGGCGTTGCCCTGCTTGCCCGGGACACCGGAGTGGATCCAGTCCGCCGGATTCACGCCGAGCCGGACCGCCGAGATGCCGCTGATCGCGATCCCGATCCGGACCCTGGCGCCGACCCCGCCGGTGGTGTTGCCGGTGACCGTCAGCCCGTGGCCGCTGTTGGCACCGATCATCGCGGTGCCGGCGTACCAGGCGCGGGATCCGGCACTGATGCCGATCACCAGGTGAGTGCTCGGCCCGGACCACACGGTGTTGTCGACGATCCGGGCGCCGCTGAAGTCGTAGCGCGACTGGCTGCCCGTTCCCGGCACGTAGAACAACGGATCGGCGACGATCCCGGCGTACATCGAGACGCCCGCGGACAGGATCGAGTTGCCGCTGACGACGGACTTCTGCACGACGCCGACGTCGGGCAGCCGGCTGCCACGGGTGAGCGAAATGCCGACCCCGCCGGTGTCGACGATCTGGTTGTCGGTGATCGCCGTGTCGGCACAGCCCGAGGCGATACCGTCGCTCCAGGCCCCCGCGGTCGTACCGTCGGACAGCTGCCGGGTCAGGTAGTGATCATTGCTGTACGCGGTGATGACGTTCTTGCTGACCCTCACCTCGGAGCAGGCGTAGCCGCCGCCCTGGCCGAGCACCTGGATGCTGGCCGAACCGGCGGTATTGGAGATCTTGTCGTTGCTGACCGTGGTCTGGTGACCGCCGAGGACCCGTACGTCGTACCGGTTCGGGCTGAAGTTGCCCGGGCTGTTCCGCGCTCCATCCACCCAGACCGAGGTGAGCTTCGCGCCGTTGGTCACGTCGACCATCGGCTGGTCGAACGAACCGCCCCGGACCAGCCGGCCCATCTGGGCGTAGTGCTCCGGATCGGGATTGTCGGCGGTGGTCAGCGTGACTCCGTTGGGAATCGTCAGCGGACTGGTCAACACCACGAGCGCCCGCTGGGCCAGCATCACGCTGCCACCGGGAGCGGTGTCGTCCAGGAGCGCCTGCAGTTCCTGCTGGCTGCCGTCGAAGCCCGCAGTCGCGGTCTGCAGCGGCAACGGGCTCTTACCCGCCAGGGCGTAGGAGGTGGCGCTGGAGTCGCGCGCACCGGAGCAGATCTTCGGCACCAGATCGGTGAACTGCGGATCGGCGAAGAACCGGGCCACCACGGTCGACCAGGCCTCGCCGTGGTCAAGGGCCTGCCGCCAGCTCGACAGGGTGTCGTCGGCCTCGCTGTTCCAGACACCGCGATAGAGCGTGATCAGCCGTGAGGTGTTGTCGTAGCCCAGCTGCGCGTAGTCGGCCGAGGTGTAAACCTGCTGCCCGACGTCGGCGAGCGTCTGGAGGCTGCACCCGGCCTGGCTGAAGGTCTGAGCGTCGCTGGTCCATTCCGACTGGTACGGCAGCCGTCCCAGCGCCTCGGTGTAGATCTTGGCGATGAACTGGGAGGGCACCTGGACCGAAGAGTCGCTGGCAGCCGGCGCTGCGGCTGCGGACAGAACCGGGCCGACGGCGAACCCCAGCAGCGCCAGTGCGAACGCGGCAACAGCCGTCATCGCACGGCGAACCGCGGTACGCACCGACATCCGCTTCACCCCTCTGGTTCGGACCGGTTAAGTCAAGCCCGCATCGAGATAACCAGATCGGCGGACCCGGCGCCAACCGCACGGAGCAATCTTTATCGGTCCTTTACCGACCCGATACACAACCACCGTGCTGTAACGCTCCTTTCAGTCGCGACGACCCCCTCCGACGACCCGTCCGACCGCACCGGAACCGCCCGCGCAAAACCCAGCGGGAATCGCGCGGACATTCGAGGTTCTGTCAGGGATTGACGGCACTGTAGCTGTCCCGCAACAGCTGCTCGTCCGGGCCCTGAAGGATCCGCGCCCTGGACAGGTCCTCGAGCACCACGAACCGCAGCGTCGAGCCGCGGGTCTTCTTGTCCAGGGCCATGTTCGCCAGCAGCTCGTCGAACGCGTTTCGGGCATAGCTGACCGGCAGTCCGACCAGCATCAACGTGCGCGCATGCCGGGCGGCGACGGCGTCGGAAAGGATTCCGGCGCGTCGGGCCAGCTCGGCGACGAAGACCATTCCGATGCTGACGGCGTTGCCGTGCCGCCACTGGTAGCGCTCGCGCCGCTCGATCGCGTGACCCAGGGTGTGACCGTAGTTCAGCAGCTCCCGGCCGACCCGGGTGCCGATAGAGGTCGTCTCCCGAAGGTCCTTGGCGACCACGACAGCCTTCACCGCGATCGAGCGTCGGACGAGTTCGGCCAGCTCCGCCGAGGCGGGGTCGACCGCCCGCTCAGGGCGTCCTTCGACCAGGTCCAGGATGGCCGGGTCGGCGATGAATCCGCACTTGATCACCTCGGCCAGGCCGGGGACCAGTTCGTCGGTCGGCAGCGTGCGCAGTGCGTCGAGATCGCAGACCACGCCCGCCGGCTCGTAGAAGGCGCCGACGAGATTCTTGCCCTCGACCGTGTTGATGCCGGTCTTGCCGCCGACCGCGGCATCGACCATGCCCAGCAGGCTGGTCGGCACGGTGATCAACCGGACGCCGCGCAGCCAGGTCGCGGCCACGAAGCCGGCCAGATCGGTCGCCGCGCCACCGCCGACGCCGATGATCGTGTCGGACCGAGTGAAGTTGGCCTTGCCCAACGACGTCCAGCAGTAAGCGAGCACCTCGGCGCTCTTGGCCGCCTCGGCGTCGGGAACCGGCACCCGCAGCACGGAGAAGCCGCTCTTGATCAACCGTCTTTCCAGCCCGGACACCAGATCGATGGTGGTCTGCTGGTGGATGATCGCCACCCGCAGGCTGCCCTCGGCCAGCCCGAGCACGGTGTCGAGGATGCCGTGGCCGACGGACACCCGGTACGGCTGTTCGGACTCCACGTCGATGATCACCGTCGCCGGCTCGGTCCCCGTCGGATCAGTCAAGATCACACCACTTCCGGTTCCTGGTCTCCTCGGCCGGTTCCGGCCGACTTGTCACGTGGCTTGCCACGTAGGCGAACGATCGGTCAGGACTGCGATCCCTGCAACCCCGGCAATTGCTCGATGATCAATTTCACCAGCTCGGCGGGCTCATGATGATCAGTCGCCAGTCCGATGGTCGCCACCTCGCGATACAGCGGTTCCCGCTCGCGCATCAGCTTGATCAACTGTCCGCGTACGTTACCGAGCAGCAGCGGACGAGCGGTGTTCAGGCCGATCCGGTCGGCGGCTGCGGCGATCCCGACCTGCAGCCAGACCACCCGGTAAGGGGCCAGCGCCGTCCGGATCGGCTCCGAGGTGACTGCTCCCCCGCCCAGCGACACGATCGCTCCGCTCGCCGCCGGCGCTGCCGACAGCTCGCCCAGCGTACGGATCGTGGTCGCCGTCTCCAGGTCGCGGAAGACCGGTTCACCATCGCTGGCGAAGATCTCGGCGATCGGCTTGCCGGCCCGTTCCTCAATCAGCGCGTCGATATCGACGAAGTCGACGCCCAGCCGTGCCGCGAGCGCCCGGCCGACGGTCGACTTGCCCGAGCTCGGCGCGCCGACCAGCACGATCGGCCCCATCGCCCCCTGACCGCGGTCGCCGGTGGCATCACTCATGGAGTTGCAGCCCGCGTTCGGCCACGTCGTCGAGATAGCCGCGATAGTTACGTGCCGCCTCGGCGACCGAGTCGCCGCCGAACTTCTCCACCGCCGCATCGGCGAGGACCAGCGCCACCATCGCCTCGGCCACCACGCCTGCCGCGGGCACCGCGCAGACGTCCGACCGCTGGTTGTGGGCGACCGCCGGCTCGAGCGTGCTGGTGTCGATGGTCCGCAGCGCGCGCGGCACCGTCGAGATCGGTTTCATGGCGGCCCGGACCCGCAGCACCTCGCCGGTGCTCATCCCGCCCTCGGTGCCACCGGCCCGATGCGAAGCGCGGGCGATGCCGCCGCCTTCGAGCAGGATCTCGTCATGGGCGCGGCTGCCGCGGACGCGGGCCAGCTCGAAGCCGTCGCCGACCTCGACCCCCTTGATCGCCTGGATCCCCATCAGGGCTCCGGCGAGCCGGGCGTCCAGCCGCTTGTCGCCCTGGATGTGGGAGCCCAGGCCCGGCGGCAGTCCCCAGGCGAGCACCTCGACCACACCACCGATGGTGTCACCCTCCTTCTGCGCCGCCTTGACCTCGGTGAGCATCTTGTCGCCCGCCTCGGCGTCGAAACAGCGCAGCTCGTGGTCGTCGATCGCGGGCAGGTCGTCGATGGTCGGCATCAGGCCGTACGGCGCCCGGATCGGCCCGATCTCGACGACGTGGCTGAGGATCGTGATCCCGTACGCCTGCCGCAGATAGGCCATCGCGATCCGTCCCAATGCCACTCGGCTGGCGGTCTCGCGGGCGCTGGCCCGCTCCAGGATCGGGCGTGCCTCGTCGACCCGGTATTTCTGCATGCCGACCAGGTCGGCATGGCCCGGGCGCGGGCGGGTCAGCGGCGCGTTGCGGGCCTGACTGGCCAGCGTTTGCGCGTCCACCGGGTCCGGGGACATCACGGTCTCCCATTTCGGCCACTCGGTGTTGGCGATCTCGATCGCCACCGGCGAACCGAGCGTGACGCCGTGCCGCAGGCCGCCGATCATCGTGACCTTGTCGGCCTCGAATTTCATCCGGGCGCCGCGGCCGAAGCCGAGCCGGCGCCGCGCCAGGGCTTCCGAGATGTCCTGTGAGGTCACCTCGACACCGGACGGGAGTCCTTCCAGAATCGCCACGAGACCCTGGCCATGGGACTCGCCGGCGGTCAACCAACGCAGCATGAAGCTATCCTTTCACGCCGCCGAGCGCGGCCCGACCGGCGTCCAGCAGCACCGCGTACGGCACCGTACGGCCGGTCATCAACTCCAGTTGCCCGACGGCCTGGTGCACCAGCAGGTCCAGGCCGTTGATCACCGTCCGGCCGGCGGCGCCGGCCGCCACCGCCAGTGCGGTCGGCCACGGATCGTAGATGACGTCGAAGATCACCGGCGCGGCAGCGGCCGCCTGCTCGGCGACCGGATCGGTGGCGCCCTTGGTCACCGTCGAGATCAGCACATCGGACTCCGGGACCCGCGGCCCCCACCCAACGACCTCCACGGCGATCTCGAGACGATCAGCCAGACCGGCGAACACGTCGCGGGCGTGCTCAGGACGACGCGCCATCAGCCGTACGACACCGGCGCCCATCTGCGCGACGGAGATCACCGATGATCGCGCCGTGGCACCCGATCCGAGCACCGTCGCGGAATCGACCTTGTCGACGCCGGCCGCCGCGAAGGCTGAGACCAGACCGCCGACATCGGTGTTGTAGACCCTCGGCGTCGTGCCGGCCTCGAAGATCATCGTGTTGCCCGCTTCGGCGAGCACGGCCAGCTCGTCGGGCTCGCCGAGCTCCAGGGCGACCACCTTGAGCGGCATGGTCAGACTCAGCCCGCGCCAGGAATCGTCAAGACCGGCAACGAAGCCGCCGAGTTGATCAGCGTCGACCTCGTGACGCTGATACTCCCAGTCGGCCAGACCCAAATGGCGGTAGGCGGCCCGGTGCAGCGCTGGCGACAACGAATGCTCGATCGGCGATCCGAGCACGGCGCACCTGATCATGATCCGATGTTCATGGTCGGTTCAGCACTTGCCCTTGTGTGCCGTGCACCACTGCTGGAACTTGATGACGGCGGCATCGTGCTGTGTCTTGGTGGTGCTGAACACCGTCTCGCCGGTGTTCGGATTGACGACCACCCAATACATCCACGGCCCGCTCGCCGGATTCGCCGCGGCCTTCAAGGCCGCCTCGCCCGGTGCCGAGATCGGGCCGGGCGGAAGCCCGGCATGCACATAGGTGTTGTACGGCGACTTGCTGGCCCGTTCGGCATCGCTGGTGGTCAGCTCGCCGTCCTTTCCGACGGCGTACAGCACGGTGGAGTCGAGCTGCAGCTTCATCCCCTTGGCCAACCGGTTGTAGATCACCCGCGCCACCTTCGGCCGATCGGCAGGCCGGTTGACCTCCTTCTCGATGATGCTGGCGACGATGACCACCTGGTACGGCGTGACGTGCAGCGCCTGGGCCCGCTGGGTCAGGTCGATCGAATCGGAGACCTGGGTGAACCGGCCGGTCATCTGCTGCAGGACCGAGGTTGCGGTGGCACCGTCGGTCAGCTCGTAGGTGTCGGGGAAGAGGAATCCCTCGGGCTTGTTCTTGGCCCAGGGCGGCAGGCCGAGATCCTGCGGCTTCCGCAGCGCCGCATCGTAGGACTTGACGCTGATCTTGGTCCCCTTGGCCAGGGCGGCGATCTGGTCGCTGAGCCGCAGCCCCTCGAGCACCTGGACGGTGTTGCGGATCCGGTAGGTGGCCGGATGGGTCAGGTGCGACAGCGCGGTGGCGGCCGGCACCTGGGTCCGCAACCGGTAGGTGCCCGCCTGCACCGTCGGGGTCCCGTCGTAGGCCGCGATCGCCTTCTTCCACGCCTTCGTGGACTTGATCACGTCGTCCTTCTGCAGGTCCTCGCCGATCGTGGTCAGCGGCGCACCGCTGGGAACCGTGAAGTGGATGTCCTTGGTGCCCTTGGCGTTGGTGTAGTCGGGCGTGGACAGGGTCTCCGCGGCGAAGCTGGAGAACTTGTGCCAGGCGAAGAAGCCGCCACCGACGATCACCGCGAGCGCGATGAGGACGGACAGACAGCTCTTGCCCCACCGGGCAGCGGTCCTGCTGCGCGGCTGCGGCGCCTGGTCGAGCAGATCTGTCACGTCGTCGGGTGTCCTTGTCCCCTGGTCGATCTCTTGGTCGTCGCGCTCGTCGATGCGCTGCTCGCTCATGATCGGCTCCCATCCACCCGATCGGTGGACGATAGTAACTCCCCTGGCGCCGTACCCGTGGATCTCTCGGTGTCCAACGCCCGATCGAGGATCTCGCGCGCAGCTTCGGAGTCGATCAATCCCCGCTGTTTCTTCGCCGATTTTCCGCCTGCACGCAGCCGTCCGGCCGCCGCCACGGTGCTCAGCCGTTCGTCGACCAGGCGGATCGACGGCGTGTCGTCCGCGAACCGCTGCCGCAGGACCGTGCGCAATCGCTCTGCCTTGCCCCGCACTTTCACAGCAGCCGGTCCCTCGCCACCGTTCATCGACCGCGGCAGGCCGACGACAACCTCCAGCGGCTGGTATTCCCCGACGAGCTCGGCGATCCGGCCGAACTCACCGTCGCCGCCCGGCACGAAGTCGAGCGCGACCGCGAGCAGCCCATCGGGGTCGCTGACCGCGACACCGATCCGGGCGTCTCCCCAGTCGATGCCGAGTCGGCGACCCCTCCGGATGCTCATCGGACGAGCCTGCTCAGCTGGTCTGCAGGGTGTGGCCGATGGCGTACTCGACATCGCGGAGCGCTTCGACGACCTTGCCCGGTTCGCTGCCGCCGCCCTGGGCGATGTCGTCGCGGCCACCGCCACGTCCACCCAGCGTCTGGGTCGCGACCCGCACCAGCTCGCCGGCCTTGAGCTGACGGTGCCGGGCACCCTCGGTGGTCGCGATCACCACGCTCGGCTTGTCCAGCTCCCCGCCGATCAGCGCGATCACGGCGGCCTGGCCCTGGACCCGGTCCCGGACCTGGGTGACCAGCGTGCGGAGATCGCCGCCGCTGACACCCGGGACGTGCTCGGCGATGTAGGAGACGCCCCACATCTCGTGCGCCTTGGCCAGGATCGGGTCGATCGCGGTCGAGAGATTCTGGCTCTTCAGATCGGCGATCTGCCGCTCCGCGTCCTTCAACTGGGAGACCATCCGGTTGATCCGGTCCACCAACTGATCGGGCTGCACGTTGAGCGTCTCTGTCAGGCCGTGCACGAGCGCCCGCTCTCGCGCCAGCTGCTGGAAGGCCTCCATGCCCACGAACGCCTCGACCCGGCGGATCCCCGAACCGACCGACGACTCGGCGTTGACCGCGATCAGGCCGACCTGGGCCGATTGCTGGACATGGGTACCCGCGCACATCTCCCGGGACCAGCCCTCGCCCATGTCGACCACCCGGACGACATCGCCGTACACCTCGCCGAAGAGGCCGATCGCGCCGGACGCCCGCGCCTCGCCGATCGGCATCTCGCGCGCGACCACACCCAGATCGTCACGGATCGCCAGGTTGGCGATGCTCTCGATCTTCTCCCGCTCCGAATCCGACACCTGGTTGCCCCAGGCGAAGTCCAGCCGCATATAGCCGGGCCGGTTGAACGAGCCACGCTGCAACGCGGTCGGGCCGAGAATCTCGTGCAGCGCCTGGTGGATGACATGGGTCGCCGAGTGCGCCTGGCAGGCGCCGAGCCGCCACTGCGGGTCGACTTCGGTGCTGACCACCTGGCCACGTCGCAGCTCACCCTCGACGACCTTCGCGTGGTGCACCAGCAGTCCCTTGATCGGACGCTGCACGTCGACGATCTCCAACACCGTGCCGTCGGCGGTGGTGATCCGGCCGTGGTCGCCGGACTGGCCGCCGGACTCCGGGTAGAACGGAGTCTCCTCCAGCACGATCTCGACGCTGTCGCCCGGCCGGGCACCCTCGGTCAGCTCGCCGTCGGCGATGATGCCGCGCACCTGGGACTCGCCGGTGAGCGTACGGAAGCCGAGGAACGGGGTCTCGCCCAGATCGCGGAGTTCGGCGTACGCCTGGACGGCCTGCGCGCTGCCCTTCTTGGCCTTCGCGTCCGCCTTGGCCCGTTGCCGCTGCTCGTCCATCAGCCGGCGGAATCCGGCCTCGTCGACCTGCAGCCCCTGCTCGCCCGCCATCTCCAGGGTCAGGTCGATCGGGAAGCCGTACGTGTCGTGCAACTGGAAAGCCCGCTCGCCGGTCAGGGTGCTCTGCTGCTGCCGCTTGGCATCGGAGACCGCCAGGTCGAAGATCCTGGTCCCGTCGGTCAGCGTCCGGGTGAACGCCTCCTCCTCGCCGTAGGCGACCTCGCTGATCCGGCCCCAGTCAGTCTCCAGCTCGGGATAGGACGCCTTCATGGCATCCCGACTGGTGGTGAAGAGCTCCGCGAAGCTGCTGTCGGTGACCCCAAGTAGTCGCATCGAGCGGATCACCCGGCGCAGCAACCGGCGCAGCACGTAGCCGCGGCCCTCGTTGCCCGGGGTGACGCCGTCGCTCATCAGCATCAGGCCGGACCGGACGTGGTCGGCGATCACCCGCAGGCGTACGTCGTCCTCGTGATCGGCGCCATAGCGCTTGCCGGACAGCTCGGAGGCCCGGTCGAGGACGGGATAGACCTCGTCGATCTCGTAGAAGTTGTCGACACCCTGCAGGAGGAGCGCTACACGCTCAGCGCCCATGCCGGTGTCGATATTCTTCCGCGGTAGCGGGCGCAGGACATCGAAGTCGTCCTTGGCCCGGACGGCAGAGAGCTCCTCCTGCATGAAGACTAGATTCCAGACCTCCAAATACCGGTCCTCGTCGACCTCCGGACCGCCGTACGGCCCGTATTCGGGGCCCCGGTCGATGAAGATCTCGCTGGTCGGCCCTCCCGGGCCAGCCACGCCCATGTTCCAGTAGTTGTCCTTCAGCCCGCGGTTCTGGATCCGCCCGTCCGGCAGGCCGGCGATCGCACGCCACAACCCGCGAGTCTCCTCGTCACCCTTGAGCACCGAGACCCAGATTGTTTCAGGGTCGAAGCCGAGGCCGCCGGCCTCCTGGGACTTGGTCAGCAGCTCCCAGGCGTAGCGGATCGCGCCGTCCTTGAAGTAGTCGCCGAAGGAGAAGTTGCCGTTCATCTGGAAGAACGTGCCGTGCCGGGTGGTCTTGCCGACCTCTTCGATGTCGCCGGTCCGGATGCACTTCTGAACGCTGGTGGCCCGCGGCCACGGATTGGGTTCGGCACCGGTGAAGTACGGCTTGAAGGGCACCATGCCGGCGTTGACGAAGAGCAGCGTCGGGTCGTTGTAGACCAGCGGGGCGCTGGGCACCTCGTGGTGGTCGCGTTCGATGAAGTAGTCCAGGAAGCGGCGTCGGATCTCCGCGGTTTTCATGATTGTTCGTTTCCTCCTTGCCGCGAGGGGTCACTCATTCCTCAATATCTGCGGCGTGTCGTGCGGCAGGTGTTGGCCTCGACCCCTCGTCGGGCACTTGCTGAGCGCTCAGCGCTCCGGGTTGTCGTCAGCGGGCTGGTTGCGGCCGAGCGCGTCGAGGATCTCCTCTTCGCGTTCGGCCATGGCAGCTCGTGCCCGATCGACGAAATCCGTTGCAGCCGCGCCGATGCCCCCGGCCCGCTCACCCAGTCCCTGCCTGACCCGGCCCGCGATCGCTTCCGGGCGCGACTTCGCCAGGTAGCCGCGGATCTTCCGGATCAGGAAGATGCCGACGGCCGCCCCGAGGACGAACCAGATCAGACGCCTGAGCACGCGATCACTTCTTCCGGCGGGCCGGCTTGCCGGACTTGCCGTCGCCGCGGATCGCCTTGCGGATGCCGTAGGTGAAGGCGGCTGTCTTGACCAGCGGGCCGCCGATGGTCGCCGAGAACAGCGTCGCCATGTTGGCCGCGTTCTCACTCACCACGGTCGCGTGCTGGCTGACCTTGGACAGGTCCTCGGTGACGACAGACAGGCGTGCCAGCTCCTCGTTGGTCGCCCGGACCGTACCCTGCATCTCGGTCAGGATCGGGACGCTCTCGTGGCCGATATCGCGGACCGCCAGCCGGACCTCTTCCAGGACCCGGCCGAGCTTGAGCAGCGGAATCGCGAAGAGGATCACCAGAATCGCGAACGCGATCGCCGCGATCAGGCCGGCAATCTCCCCTATGGTCATCGGTTCCTCTCCCGGTGATAGCTGTGTGCCTCGCCCACGAACCCTACCGTGCCGACCCTCGTGGGTGTGCCATCCATATCCCCGGCGGCCCGCCCCAGCGATTCAGGAGACCTTGTAGACCGTCGCGGACTCGTCGCCGAGCACGACCAAGTGGTCGGTGCCTGCTCCGCAAGCCTGGCCAGGAACGGGATCGCAGAGTTGCCGTCCCCACAGGTCGAGGGCGGCGACCCGGTTGGCGTTCGTCGCGCCCGCGTAGTCGGAGTGGGTCGCCCAGATCCGGCCGCCGGCGACCAAAGTGCCGCTCAGGGTCGGGGAATCGGACAGCTTCTGCGTCCCGGTGCGCAACGGGCCTCCACCCGCCCAACTCCGAAGGTGATCGTCCGAACCGGCGAAAATGCCACTATCCGGGCTGAACCACACCGCCATCAGTGCCCCGCCCGGACCGATCCCAGCTGCGGCGGCCATCATGACGCGCTTCTCGGTGTAGCGCGTCGCGCCGGTCCGCGGGTCGAGCAGCAGATCCGCGCGGTATCCGCCATCGGACTTCTGGGTCTCCAGCCCCGCCAGACCAGATGCGCCGAAGATCCACCGGCCGCGCTGCGAGTCGGTTCCGCGGGTCGACCAGAGTTGCCGTCCGGTGCCGGCATCCAGGGCGGCGACCGGGCCGTGGTCGTTCTCCGCGCCATCGCCCTGGCCCTCATGGACCAGATCAACCAGCACCACGTCGCCCGCCAGATACTTGCCCTTAGTGTCATCGACCCGCCAGAGTTCCTTGCCGGTCGCGGCATCCAACAGCCCGGTCCAGATCCGCTGGCCCGATCGGGGCGCCTCTCCGCCGACGACCACGTCGAGCGCGCCGGCGATGTAGAGGACGCGGGTAGCGTCGCCCGCGATCACCTGCACAGATTCGTCGTCCCGTTGCCGGGCCCGCGGGTCGCTCCGCGGCACCGCCGGCAGCAGCAGGTTGTGCCACAGCAACCGACCGTCCGCCGCGCGGATCGCTGTCAGCCCCTTGCCGTCGGTACGCGTCGTCTCCGCTGTGCTGCACGAGCCTTTCCCACCAGGACAGGGATTCTGATACGTCGGCACGGTGACGATCGCGTTGCTGTCGGTTTCGCACACCACCTGCCCGTCGGAGACCGACAGCGTCGGATCGATCGTCGCCAGTTGCCGGTTGACCGTCTGCGAGGTCCAGATCCGCTTGCGGTCGGTCAGGCCGAAGGCAGCGATGTCGGCGAGGAAGGGAATCTTCTGACCGCCCTTCAGTCCGCCGGACACGACGACCACATCGCCGGCCGGCGCGGCGTCGTCGACAGTGCCGATCCCGCCGGTGTCCCACAGCTTGTCCAGCCTCACCCGCGCCGGCGGCGCGGTCGGGTCCGGCTTCGTGCCCTGGGACTGCGGCAGCCCCGGCAACCGGGGCACCCCACACCCCGCGAGCAGCGCTGCCGCACCGCCGGCCAGCAACGTACGACGCCCGATCGCGTACGGCTCCGGCGGGGATGGTCGGGACACTCGTACAGGCTGACATCCAGCCGGGTCAGCTCACCTGCCCCCGATCAAGCCAAGTGGCAGGCGACCTGGCGCTGGCCGGTGTCGGCCGCCAGGATCGGCAGCGGGGTGCTGACGCAGATGTCGCCGCGTTCGCCGGCCTCGGCGCGCAGCGGACAGCGTGGATGGAAGCGGCAGCCGCTCGGGATCCGGGTCGGATCCGGCGGCTCGCCGGTCAGCAGCGGGTGCGGGGCCCGACCGGCCGAGGCCACTGCTGCGATCAAGGACTTGGTGTAGGGATGCTTGGGCGACAGCAGCACTTCCTCGACAGTCCCGACCTCCACGATCCGGCCGAGATACATCACCGCGACCCGGTCGGCGATGTTCCAGGCCAGCCCCAGGTCGTGGCTGACCACCAGTGCCGACAGCCCGAGCTGATCCCGCAGGTCGAGGATCAGCTTCAGGATCTCCCCGCGCACTGAGGCGTCCAAGGATGAGACCGGCTCGTCGGCGACGATCACGCCGGGATCGAGGGCCAGCGCGCCGGCGATCACCACGCGCTGCTGCTGCCCGCCGGAGAGCTCGTGCGGGTAGCGAGCCAGATAGTTCTCCACCGGACGCAGCCCGGCCTGCTCCATCGCCGTGTGGACGCGGCCGGTCAGGTTCTGCCGCTCACCGTGCAGTCGCAGGCCCTCGGCCACCGCATCGAAGACGTTCTGCCGCGGGTTCAACGCCGCAGCAGGATCCTGCAACACCAACTGGACGTGGCGCCGGTACTCCTTGAGTGCCGCTGCCCGGTAACCCAGCGGTTCGGAGCGGTACGAGACCGCGCCGGCCGTCGGCTTGATCAGTCCGACCAGTACCCGGGCCAGCGTGCTCTTGCCGCACCCCGACTCGCCGATCAGCGCCACGATCTCGCCGGAGCCGACGGTCAGGTTCACTCCGTCGACTGCCCGGGCTGGGCGTCGCCCGCGACGACCGGGGAAGGTGACACTGACGTCGTGCACCTCGAGCACCGGGCGGTTCGTTGCCTCGTCGGTGACCACTCGCTCGGTGGACGTCATGGGAGCACCCGCAGACATGCCGACTCGCGTTCCGGTCCCGCCGGCCACAGCGTCACCTCCGTTGTCCTGCACTGCTCCATGGAGACCGGGCACCGCGGTTCGAACGGGCAACCGACAAGATCGCCGCGCAGATCCGGCGGATCACCGGCCAGACCGCTGGGTGCCAGTCGCGACGCCGGGTCGCCGATCGTCGGGAAAGCCCCGGCAAGCGCCTTGGTGTACGGGTGCTGTGGTTCGGTGATCAGCTGCTTCGACGGCCCGATCTCGATGATCTTGCCCGCATACATCACCGCCAGCCGGTCGCAGACCGAGCTCAACACCGACAGATCGTGGCTGATCATGATCATTCCGATACTGCTCTCGGCCACCAGATCGGTCAGCAGGCCGAGGATCTGCGCCTGCACGATCACGTCAAGTGCCGTCGTCGGCTCGTCGGCGATGATCAACTCCGGCTTGCAGGCCAGCGCCATCGCGATCATCACCCGTTGCCGCTGCCCACCGGACAACTCGTGCGGGTAGGCCGCAGCCCGCTGTGCCGAGACACCGACACTGTCCAGCAGTTCGGCGGTCCGGGCCCGGGCCTCACGCTTACCCACCTTCTCGTGCAGCAGGATCGGTTCGCGGATCTGCTCGCCGATCGTACGGACCGGATTCAGTGCGCTCATCGCGCCCTGGAACACCACCGACGCCTCGGCCCAGCGGACGGCCCGGATCCGCGACCACTTGGCCTGTGCCAGATCCTCGCCCTTGAACCGTACGGTGCCGGCCACCGAGGCGCTGGCCGGCAGCAGTCGCAGCAGACTCAGCACCGTGGTCGACTTGCCCGACCCGGACTCCCCCGCGATACCGAGGGTCTGACCCGGTTCGAGGTTGAAATCGACCCCGCGGACCGCACGGACTTCATCGCCGCCGGTCTGGTAGGTCACTGCGAGATCCTCGACATCCAGCAGGCTCATCGGTTCACCATCCTCGGATTCAGGATCGCCTCGACTGCCCGTCCGACCAGCGTGAATCCGAGTACCACAACGACGATCGCCAGACCGGGCGGCAACACGTACCACCACGCGCCGGCCGTGATCGCGCCTTGGGTGAAGGCCTGGTTGATCATGGAACCCCAGCTGACATCGGTCGGGTTGCCCAGGCCGAGGAAGGTCAGCGTCGTCTCCGACAGGATCGCACCTGCCACAGTCAGTGTGCTGGAGACCAGGATCAGCGGCATCACGTTGGGCAGCACGTGCCGGATCATGATCTGGGTGTTGCCGGCCCCCAGGGCCCGTGCCCTCTCGATGTAGGGCCTGGCCTCGACGGCCAGTGTCTGGGCCCGGACGAGCCGCGCGGCACCGGTCCAGGAGGTGATCGCGATGGCGATCGTGATCGACACCGGTCCCTGACCCAGCACCACCGACAGCGAGATCGCCAGCGGCAGCCCGGGCAAGGCGATGAACCAGTCGGTGACCCGCATCAGGAGGTTGCTGACGATGCCTTGGTAGTGGCCGGCGATCAGTCCGATCGCTGCCCCGATCACCACGGTTGCCACTGTCGCGATCACACCGATCGCCAGCGACGGCCGGGATCCGTAGATCAACAACAACAGCACCGAACGCCCCGGCTGGTCGGTTCCCAGTGGATAGCCGTGTTGCGGCGGTGCCAGCAAGGGTCCGGTGGCTGCCGCGGCGCTGAGATCACTGTCGTGGATCCACACGGGCGCGGTCAGGGCCATGATCGTGAATGCCAGCAGCACGACCAGTCCGATCATGCCCCAGGTGTTGCGGACGTAGGCCGAGCCGAAGTTGCGCAGCGCCTGGGTGCGCGGTGGCGTACCCCTGTTGATCACCGACTGATTGGGGGACGGGACCTGGGTTGCGGCGGTCACTGGGCACGCACCCTGGGGTCGATGACCCGGTAGAGCAGGTCGGCCACCAGATTCATGGCGATGATCGAGGCCGAGAACATCACGAAGGTCCCCTGCAACAGTTCAAGATCAGGAATCTTCAGCGCGTTGTAGGTCAGCAGTCCCAACCCAGGCCAGCTGAACACCGTCTCGACCGTGATCGCTCCGGAGATCAGTCCGCCGATCTGCAGGAAGATCACCGTCACGGTCGGCAGCAGTGCGTTGGGCAGCGCGTGTTTGCGGAGTACGTCGTCGTCGCGCAGTCCCTTGGCCCGCGCGGTCAGCAGATAGGGATTGCCGAGCTCGTCGATCAACGACGATCTCATGATCGTCACATACTGGGCGAAGACCACCAGCACCAGCGTCACGCACGGCAAGGCGAGATGCCAGGCAACATCGAGCACTGTGCCCACCGGCCCGCCGTTGAACCCCGGAGTCGTCATCCCGCCGGACGGGAACAACGTGGGGATCGGTCCGACCCCGGTTCCGAGCACGATCAACAGGATGATGCCGAGCCAGAAGGTCGGCACCGACCAGAAGACCAGCGACGTACCGGAGGCGATCCGGTCCAGCCATCGGCCCGGCCGCCAGCCGGCCTTCGAGCCCAACCACAGCCCCAGGACGATGGAGATCAGGGTCGACAAGCCGGTCAGCAGCAGGGTCGGGCCGATCCGTGGCAACACCAGGGATGCCACCGACTGGTTGTAGCCGTACGAATAGCCCAGATGCAGCGTGATGCTGTGCCAGACGTAGATCCCGAAGCGCTGCCAGATCGGCTCGTCGAGCCCGAGGGACTTGCGCAGCGCGGCCAACTGGGCGGCGTCCATCGGCTTGCCACTGGCGCGCGCGATCGACTCCACCGGGTTCTGCGGCATGATCGTGAACAGCACGAAGCCGATCACCAACACGACCAACAGGCTGATCAGAGCGGTAATGATCTTGCGCGCCAAGTACCACCAGAACGCGCTGCGCTCGGAGCTGTCGGCACGGCCGGAGCTCTGTTCGGAATCGACGAGCTCCGGCCCCAGAACATTCGCAGACGCCATCAGTCAGACAGGCCCGTGATCATTCGCGGTCCCCGGCGGTCCGCCGGCGCCGCAGACCGAAGATCACGCCGAGCACAATCAGGATGACGACGACCCCGACCACGATCCCGATCACGGTGCCCTTGTTGGACGAGCTCGAGGCGGCTTTCGCGGTGACCGGTGAGGCGTGGGTCCAGTTGTAGAAGGCGCTCTGCAACGGGTACACACCCTGGGCATCGGCCTTGCCGGTGATGTAGTTGGTCTTGTCGGTCCGCACCGCAACCAGACCGTCGCCGTAGTACAGGATGATGTCGGCGTTGGCGTTGTAGAGGATGTCCTGCATCTTGCGCATCGTCGCCGCGCGGGCATTCTGGTCGATCTGGGTCTGCTGCTGGGCGTACAGCTTGTCGTAGGCCGGGTTGCAGTAGAAGGCATCGGTGTTGCCGCCCTGACCTTTGTCGTCGGGCAGCACGCCGCAGGTCTGGATGCTGAAGAGGTACGTCGGATCGGGGCCGGTCGACCAACCGTCCATCAGCAGGTCCCAGTCGCCCTTGGCCAGGTTGGCGTTGAGCTGGGCGAAGCTCATCGGCTGCACCGTCATCTTGATCCCGATCGCCTTCATCCACGGCACGAAGTACTGCGCAATGGAGGCGTCGTCGCTCTCGTCGGAATGGATGCCGAAGCGGAACGAGAGCGGCTTGCCGGTCTTTGGATCGGTGCGGTAACCGTCCGAACCCTTCTTGTAACCGGCCTGGTCCAGCAGCTGGTTGGCCTTGGCCGGGTCGAAGCCGATCTTCTCCGAGGCGGTCGGCTGCCAGGCCCACTGCGGATAGCCCGACGGCACGTAGCCCGCACCCGGAGCGCCCAGGCCGTCGAGGATCTTGGTGACCAGGGTCTGGCGATCGATGCCCAGCGCGATCGCCTTGCGGATGGTCGGATCGGCCAGCAGCGGGTTGCCGGTACCGATCGACTTGCCGGACTTGGTCTTGGCCCCCGAGTTGACCTCGATCGCCTCCCACCCGGACGGCTCCTCCCGATAGGTGGTGATGCCGGGCGTGTTCGCCAGCGCCTTGTACTGGGTGGCGGTCAGCAGGCCGTCCTCCTGGATCTGGCCGGTCTTCAGCGCGTTCACGGCGGCGTCGGTGCTGGAGAAGTACTGACTGATCAAGGTGTCGTACTTCGGCGCGCCGAGCACGAAGTTCTTGTTCGCCTTCAGGGTCGCATAGGTCGTCTTGAAGGATTCGAAGGTGTACGGCCCGTAGCTCACGACCGGCTCGCTGGCGGTCGGGATGGCGTTGTACGCCTTCAGATTGGAGACCTTGGACTTCCAGACGTGCTCGGGCACGACCGGGATCGACTCGTACAGCAGATTGGCCTGCTTGGTCTTGGTCTTGACGATGAAGGTGGTGTCATTCGGCGCCGACACCGAGGCGATGTTCTCGACATAGGTGCCGTTGGCGGTCGCGGCCTGGGTGTTGGTCATCACCAGGTTGTAGGTCCAGGCGATGTCCTTGGCGGTCAGCGGCTGGCCGTCGGACCACTTCAGGCCCTTACGGATGTCGAAAGTCCAGGTCAGACCGTCCGGCGAGGTCGTCCACTTGGTCGCCAGGTACGGCGCCGGCTCGTTGTTCTTGTCGTTGTAGGTCAGCGCGGGATAGAGCATCGACTCGACGTACAGCTCTCCGTCGGCGTAGGAGAAGAACGGATTGAAGGCCGACATCTGGGTGGCCGCAACCACCGTGAGCGTCGAGCTCTTCGGTGTGTCGGCGGCCGCTTTGGTGCCCGCGCCGACCATCGCCAGGGCGCAACAGACCAGGGCTGCCAGCAGAGCGAGACCGGCCCGCAAGTGTGCTGGTCGGGATGCCTTGACGATCATCGTTCATGACTCCTTCATCAGTGTGCGAGCCAGACGCTACCGGAGCTGGAATGCGGTTATGTTACGGGGATCTCAAGGATCTGAGGTGGATTCTCAGGCGCGACCGAGCAACTCGTTGATCTTCTTCAGTCGCTCCGAGACCGACGCCTCGTTGCCGTGGGTCGTCGGCTGGTAGTAGTCGGCACCCTCCAGCTCGTCCGGCAGATATTGCTGGGCCGCGATGCCGTGCGGCTCGTCGTGGGCGTAGAGATAACCGACCCCGTGGCCGTAGTTCTTCGCGGTCGCGTAGTGGGCGTCGCGCAGGTGCGGCGGCACGACGCCGATCTTGCCCGCCTGGACGTCGGCCCGGGCTTCGCCGATCGCGGTCACCACAGCATTCGACTTCGGCGCCAGGGCACAGTGGATCACCGCATGGGCCAGCGTGATGGCACCCTCCGGCATGCCAATCAGCTGGACGGTCTGGGCCGCGGCGACCGCGACCTGGATCGCGGTCGGGTCGGCCATCCCGATGTCCTCGCTGGCCAGGATCATCACCCGCCTGGCGATGAACCGGGGATCCTCTCCGGCCTCGATCATCCGGGCCAGATAGTGCAGCGAGGCGTTGACGTCCGAGCCGCGCATCGACTTGATGAAGGCGCTGATCACGTCGTAGTGCTGATCGCCGTCGCGGTCGTACTGCACGGCCGCCCGGTCGACAGCCCGTTCCACGACCGGCGGGTCGATGATCATGGAGTCGACGGCCTTCGCCCCGGCGGCCGATTCCTCCAAGTAGGTCAGCGCGCGCCGCGCGTCACCGCCTGCCATCCGCAGCAGCGCGTCCCGGGCGTCGTCGGTGAGTTCGAAGGTGCTGCCGTCGGCCTGCCTGAGTCCGCGCTCGTCGGTGATCGCCCGGTCCAGCAGGCCCGAGATGTCCTCGTCGGTGAGCGGTCTCAAGGTCAGCAACAACGACCGGGACAGCAACGGAGAGATCACCGAGAAGCTCGGATTCTCCGTGGTGGCAGCGATCAGCGTCACCAGTCGGTTCTCCACCGCGGGCAGCAGGACGTCCTGCTGGGCCTTGGAGAAGCGATGCACCTCGTCGACGAAGAGCACCGTCTGCTGGCCACGACCAAGATCACGTTTGGCCTGGTCGAGCACCGCCCGTACGTCCTTGACCCCGGCGGTCACCGCCGACACCTCCACGAAGCGCCGGTCGGTCTGCCGGGACACCACCGAGGCGATGGTCGTCTTGCCGACCCCCGGCGGCCCCCAGAGGAAGACCGACATGGGCTCGCCCGCCGCGAGTCTGCGCAGCGGCGAGCCGGGAGCCAGCAGGTGCTGCTGGCCTACGATCTCGTCCAGGGTTCGCGGCCGCATCCGGACGGCCAGCGGCGTACCGGCGTGTTGATCACTGCCGAGGCTGCCGCCTGCAGGCGCAACCGAACCCGCGGCGCTGCGGTCGGCGACGGGCTCGCCGAACAGATCCTCACTCATCGCTGCCTCACTCTCCCACCCGCCGAGGGGTCAGTAAATCCCTGATATCTGCGGCGCGTCGGCCGAGCATCCAGACCGTCCGAATTCGAGCCGCGCGACACGCCGCGAATATCGAGGAATTAGTGACCCCTCGCGGTTATTCGGGTTTGGCGTCGATCCCGGCTTCCTTGCGCTGCTGCGGGGTGATCGGCGCCGGGGCGTCAGTCAGCGGGTCGACGCCGCCGCCGGACTTCGGGAAGGCGATCACCTCGCGGATCGAATCCGTACCGGCCAGCAGGGCCACGATCCGGTCCCAGCCGAACGCGATACCGCCGTGCGGCGGGGCGCCGAAGGCGAACGCGTCCAGCAGGAAGCCGAACTTCTCCTGCGCCTCCTCCTGCGAGAGCCCCATCACCGCGAACACCCGCTCCTGGATGTCCCGGCGATGGATACGGATCGACCCGCCGCCGATCTCGTTGCCGTTGCAGACGATGTCGTAGGCGTACGCCAGGGCGTTGCCGGGGTCGGTGTCGAAGTTGTCCAGATTCTCCGGCTTCGGCGAGGTGAAGGCGTGGTGCACCGCCGTCCACGCGCCGGAGCCGACCGCAACGTCACCCGCCGCGACGGCATCGGAGGCCGGCTCGAACAGCGGTGCGTCGACGACCCAGACGAAGGACCAGGCGGAGTCGTCGATGGCGCCGATCCGGTGGCCGATCTCCAGCCGGGTCGCGCCCAGCAGCGCCTGCGCCTTGGAGCGCTCGCCGGCGGCGAAGAAGACGCAGTCGCCAGGCTTGGCGCCGGTCGCGGCGACCAAGCCGTCGCGTTCGGTCTCGCTGAGATTCTTGGCCACCGGGCCGCCGAGCTCACCGTCCTCGCCGACCAGGACGTACGCCAGTCCGCGGTGCCCACGCTGCTTGGCGAATTCCTGCCACGCATCCAGCGTGCGACGCGGCTGGTCGGCACCGCCGGCCATCACCACACTGCCGACGTACGGCGCCTGGAAGACCCGGAACGGGGTGTCTTTGAAGTAGTCGGTGAGCTCGGTGATCTCCAGCTCGAAGCGCAGGTCCGGCTTGTCGGAGCCGTACTTGTCCATCGCGTCGGCGTAGGTGATCCGCGGGATCGGTGCGCTCACCTGGTGACCGATCAGCTTCCAGATGTTGATCAACAGCTCTTCGGCCAGGGCGATCACGTCATCCTGCTCGACGAAGCTCATCTCGATGTCGAGCTGGGTGAATTCCGGCTGCCGGTCGGCGCGGAAGTCCTCGTCGCGGTAGCAGCGGGCGATCTGGTAGTAGCGCTCCATGCCGCCGACCATCAGCAACTGCTTGAACAACTGGGGGCTCTGCGGCAGGGCGTACCAGGATCCCGGACGCAACCGCGCCGGCACCAGGAAGTCGCGGGCACCCTCGGGCGTGGACCGGGTCAGCGTCGGCGTCTCGATCTCGACGAAATCATGCTCGGCCAGGGTGTTCCGGGCGATCCGGTTGACCTCGCTGCGCAACCGGATCGCCTGGCCCGGCGCCGGCCGGCGGAGATCGAGATAGCGGTACTTGAGCCGCGTGTCCTCACCGACGTTGACCCGCTCGTCGATCTGGAACGGCAGCGGTGCAGCCGGATTGAGCACTTCCAGCTCGGCGGTGACGACCTCGATCTCACCGGTCGGCAGATCGGGGTTCGCGTTGCCTTCCGGCCGCGGCTCGACGACACCGGTGACCTTGATGCAGTACTCGTTGCGCAGGTCGTGAGCGCCGGAGGCTTCAAGGATCTCGTCGCGCACCACGACCTGGGCGATGCCGGAGGCGTCCCGCAGGTCCAGGAACGCGACCCCACCATGATCACGACGCCGGCCGACCCAGCCGGCGAGCGTGACGGTCTGGCCTGCGTGCTCGGCGCGCAGCGTGCCGGCCTGATGGGTGCGAATCACTGATCTCCTCCGTAAGACATGGTCTCTCTGTCTGACATGGTCCGGCGTAAGACATGGTCTGGCGTACCGCCCGGCCCGGAATCGGGCCTTGTCGATCCTACGGCTCAGTCGGCGGCGGTAGCACATCGCGGTGACGGTAGACGCCGACCAGCACGCCGTAGCGCTCCTCGCGTTCGGGTGCCGGCGCCAGATGGTGCACCACGCTGTCCAGATGATCGGCCAGTGCGATGGCCTGGCGGGCAGTGAGCCGCAGCACCCGGTGGTTGAGCCGTGCTGATGCGTCGGCCAGGATCTGCGCCGTCAGGTTGTCGAGCATGGCCCGTGCCGGCTCGTCGCCGGTGACATCGAGTCGGGAGTGGGCACGCAGGTAGTACTGCTCGGTGCCACCGCGGACCGTACGCGTCGGGCCTTTGCGCACCAGGCCGGCGTCGACCAGGACGCCGAGGTGGTGAGCGACGTTGCCCTTGTTGATCGCCAACCGGTTGGTCAGTTGGCTGATCGTCGCCTGACCGTCTCCGAGGGCGGCCAGCAACCGGTGCCGGGTCGGGTGGCTCAGGGCGCGCATCGACGCCGGGTCGGACGTGTCGATCAGTGGAGGGATCTCGGTCACGAAATCAAGCGTCAAGAGCAGTCGTCGCTTTGTCAAGATCGCTGGTGTGCTGGTCGGCATGTCCGACCAACTCGTGCAGCTCCGCAAGCTGATCAATGACAACTACGTCTGTCCCGACGCCGCGAACACCATCACCGAGGGGCTCGTCGAGCTGATGATCCCGGACGATCCCGCCCGAGCCGCGGTGATCCTGACCGACCACCTGCAGCGGATCAATCACGACCGCCATCTGCGCGTACGCCGCCGCCCGCCCGGGGCGACGGTCCAGGACGACGATCTCGACGGTCGCTATGTCGTCCAGGCTCGGGAGAATGCCGGCGGGGTCCGGGCAGTCACCCGGCTGGACGCCGAGACCGGTCTGCTGACGATTGCGCCGTACCTGTCGCCGGTGCACCTCGCCGAGCCGTACCTCGTGGCCGCCTTCGGGCTGCTGACCGGTGTCACCCGGTTGATCATCGATCTGAGGGCCGGTCTGGGCGGCACACCCGAGACAGTCGCCTTCGTCTGCGGCTATCTGCTGGGCGACGAACCCGTGTACCTGCAGGACGTCGTCGACCGCGATGGACGGGCGCGGCAGTTCTGGAGCGTGCCGGCCGCGAATCGTCTCGCCGATGACGCCCGGATCGTGGTGCTGACCAGTTCGCGCACCTTCTCCGGCTGTGAGGAGCTTGCCTACAACCTGCAGGCACTGGGCCGGGCCACGATCATCGGCGAGACCACCGGTGGCGGCGCTCACCCGTGCGAGGTGTTCGGGCTCACCGACGACCTCGAGGTGACGATCCCGGTCGCCCGGTCCCGGAACGCCGTCACCGGCAACAACTGGGAGCAGGTCGGTGTGGTGCCCGATATCGCCTGCCCGGCGGAGCGTGCGCTCGAGGTGGCACGGCAGACAGACCGCTGATTTCGTGCTTGCCGATGCAGTTTCACGCCTCTGTCGGGACGGATCCGCGATCCGCAACGACGTTCTTCGCGTTCCTGCCGAACACGACCGTCCCGTCGATGTCGTCGTCGGTGATCACCGAGGGGGCCAGACCTGCCGCAGCCAGCAGCACGAGATCGGTCTCGACCTGCTCGCGCCCGGTCTCGATCAGCAGCGCGCCGCCCGAGGCCAGCCAGGAGGGCGCCTCGGCGATGATCCTGCGATGCACGTCGAGGCCGTCCGGACCGCCGTCCAGGGTGACCGGATCCTCGTGATCACGCGCCTCCGTCGGCATGAAGGCGATCTCCGCGGTCGGCACGTAGGGCGCGTTCGCGGTGATCACCCGGACCCGCCCGCGAAGATCATCGGGCAGCGGGCAGAAGAGGTCACCTTCGAGCACTCCCGCCCGGTCGCCGAGGTTGCGGCGGGCGCAGTCGGCGGCGATCGGATCAAGCTCGGTCGCGTACGCCTGGAGGCCGCCGACCCGCGCACAAACCGCTGCCGCGACCGCGCCGATCCCACTGCACAGATCGACCACGATGTCGCCGGGTGAGCAGCGGCGTACGGCCTCGGCGACCAGCAGGCCGGTCCGCGTCCGCGGCACGAAGACCCCCGGCGCGACCGCCAGCCGCAGGCCGCAGAACCCGGCCCAGCCGAGGATCTGTTCCAGCGGCTCCCCCGCCACCCGCCGGCGGATCGCCCGTTCGAGATCATCCGGACCGGCAGTCTCCTTGATCAACAACGCCGCCTCGTCCTCGGCGAAGACGCATCCGGCGGACCGCAACCGCGCGACCACACGGTCCTCAGCCATCGGCGGCCCGCGCAGCGTCGATGATCAACTGGAGTGCTCGGACGTGGGCCTCGAAGGCCTCCCGACCGGCCGCGGTCGCCGAGTACCAGCGGGTCCTCCGTTTGCCGGTGTAGGTCTCGCGCGCCGCCACGTACCCGACCGCACTCAGCACGGCCAGATGCGTGGCGAGATTCCCGTCGCTGAGGTTCAGTGCCTTGGCCAGTGCGGTGAACCGGATCGACCCGTCGCCCGGAAGCCCGTGCAGCGCGGCCTGGATGCGCAGCCGATTCGGATCGGACAGTGCCGCATCGAACGGCGTCCGCAACTGCTCGCCGATCGCCTCGTCCAGACCGGACCGGTCGACGCTCCGCTCAGACATGGCCGCCGCCGCGGAAGACCCGCTGGAGACCGAGCGCAAGGAGCGGAACACCTGCGGTGACGCCGAACCAGAGCGGCGGAGTCGTCGTGCCCAACGCCGCCTGTACACCGGCCATGACGATGCCGAAGCCCGAGACCACGGCGTAGACGATGTCCTTGGTGGCGATGGCGTACAGGCACATCGCCAGGCCGCCCAGGAACAGCACCCCGTGCTCGAACGATGCCGGTCCGGCCGCGGTGACCCCGAAGATCCAGGTGATTCCCCAGCCCACCATCGGAAAGCCGGTGGCGTTCGTGCGACTCGCGAGCCGGGTCCGCAAGGTCAGCTCACGGACCTCGCGCAGCGAGGTCTCCGCCTGCTCCTTCTGAGACACCCCGTGAGCGTAACAGCGACACACTGACCCCGAACCATATACTTCGTGGCGCAGAGTATCTTCGCCCCAAGCGAAGGGCGCGACCGATGGGCAAGAATTTCGCCAGCGGACTGACCGCTGGACCGACCGCCGCGGTGATCTGGACCTCGATCTGCCTGCTGGTCGGACTGGAGGCCCGGACCACCGGGCTGTGGGCATTGGTATTCCTGGTCGTCGGCACGATCGGGACGACGATCATCGCGGCCGTGATCTCCAGGAGCAAGGAAGCCGTCCAGCGCAGCTGATCCGCCCGGGTCCTGCCGGAAGGGCCACGAAACCGCACCGGCCCCGTACGATTCCGGCGTGGCTACACGGACGGATCCGCGGGGAATCACCCGCCGGCGGCCGGGACGGATGAAGATCCGGATCCCGGAGGCCGGGCCGCTGGACCAATTCTTCTTCATCATCGCCGGGGTCGCGGTGATCGGCATGACCATCTTCCTGCTGCGCGAAGGCTTCCGGTGGAGTTGGTCGAATTGGCTGTTCTTCATCCTCTTTTGGGGCATGGCGGCCTATCTGACGCTGCCCCGGCTGCACCGCATCCTGTCCGATATCTACGTGCCCAACTACTTCATCGGCCGGACCCGGACCAGTGACGGTCTGCTGGGTGATCCGATCAATCTCGCCACGATCGGTGAGGAGGCCCAGCTGCACCAGGTGATGCGCAAGGCCGGCTGGACCCTGGCCGACGAACTCACCCTCAAATCGGCCTGGCGGATCATCGTGTCCACGCTCGGTCGGGACAGCTATCCCGAGGCTCCGGTGTCGCCGCTGCTGCTGTTCGGCCGGCAGCAGGATTTCGCCTACCAGCAGGAGGTCAACGGCAGTCCGGGCAAACGCCACCACATCCGGTTCTGGAAGTGCCCGGACGACTGGCTGCTGCCCGGCGGGCACCGGGTGGACTGGCTGGCGGCGGCGACGTACGACCGGGCGGTCGGGTTGAGTCTCTTCACGCTGCAGATCACGCACAAGATCGATGCCGATATCGACGTCGAACGCGATCATGTGACCCGGACGCTGTCCGAGGCCGTGCCCGGGACCACGATCGAGATGCTGCGGGACTTCACCACCGGTTACCACTCGCGCAACGGCGGCGGCGACTCGATCCACACCGACGGCGACCTGCCGGTCCTCGACTTCCCGGAGGACGACGAGACGCCGATCGAGAGCGAACACCACCAGGAGCGGACGTTGAGCCGGCTGAGCCTGTCCAACGCGCTGGCCGAAACCCGCGAGTCACAGCGCCGCCCGCTGTCGATCCTGGGCAGCGCCGCGCTGGTGCTCGGCAGCGCGGCCGTGCTGATCGCCCTCGGCCTGCGGGATTGGATCAAGACCGGAGAGTTCCGGGTGCTGATCGATGCCGACCTGCCGTGGACCGGGATCGGATCCGTCGTCGCCCTGGTAGTGCTGCTGGTCGAAGTGGTGCTGATCGTGTTGACCCTGCGCGGCAGCCAGCCGGCCCGGCTGCTGCTGATGGCGCTGCTGGTGGTCACCATCACCGTCGGCGCGGTGGATCATTTCGGCTGGCTGCCGTGGTCGCTGGGGACCAACCTGCTCGCCGTCTGCCTGCAGATCGCCGGGTTGATGATGCTGTCCAGCCACTCGTCCCGGGAGTACGCCGTCGCCGCCCGCTTCGTACGCCGGCAGGCCACTGACCTCGCCGCGACCGCCGGCCTCACCTGACGCGGACCAACCCGCAACACCAACCCGCACCATCGAGGTTTGAGCTCGGGGCGATCCCAAGACCGAGCGCCGACCAGCCGGATGTCTAGCTGGACAGCCAACCGAAGTAGAACAGCCCGACCCCGATCACCATGAAGAGCCCGGCCAGGATCCAGAACCGGATGGTGATGGTGACCTGTTCCCAGCCCTTGAGTTCGAAGTGGTGATGGATCGGGCTCATCCGGAAGATCCGCCTGCCGTGAGTCACCTTGAAGTAGGCCCGCTGGATGATCACCGATCCGGTCTCGATGCAGTAGAGACCGCCGATCACGATCAACAGCAGCTCGGTGTGGGTGAGGATCGCCAACGCGCCCAGCGTGCCGCCGATGCCGAGCGAACCGGTGTCGCCCATGAATACCCGCGCGGGCGAGGCGTTCCACCACAGGAAGCCGACCAGACTTCCTGCCAGCGCCACCGAGACGATGGTCAGGTCGAGCGGGTCGCGGACAGTGAAACAGCCGCGCGCGGCGCCGACGTTGTGGCAGGCCTGCTTGAACTGGAAGAAGCCGATGAAGATATACGCCGACAGCGCCAGGATGGTCGCGCCGGTGGCGAGCCCGTCGAGACCGTCGGTCACGTTGACCGCGTTGGACACCGAGACGGTCAGCAGGTTGATCCAGATCAGGTACAACGCCACGCCCAGGACCGGACCCAGTCGCATCAGATCCAGCCAGTGCACATCCCGGATCGCCGAGATCGCGGCGGTCGCCGGTGTCAGGCCGCTGTCGCTGTCGCGGAACATCAGCGCCAGCACGGCGAAGACCGTGGCGACGATCACCTGTCCGCCGACTTTCTGCCAGCCGGTGAGACCGAGGCTCTGCTGCCGCCGGGTCTTGGTGAAGTCGTCGAGAAAGCCGACCGCCCCCGTTCCGACCATCATCAAGATGACCAGCAGCCCGCTGGCCGTGACCGGGGTGCCGGGCGCGATCGCGTGTCCCAGGAAATAGCCGCCGACCGCACCCAGCACGAAGACCAGGCCACCCATGGTGGGTGTACCACGCTTGATCTGGTGGGTGGTCGGACCGTCCACGCGGATCGGCTGCCCCCAGCCGAGCCGATGCACCAGCCTGATGTAGGCGGGCATCAGCAGCAGCGTGAACGCCAGAGCGAACGCGCCCGCAACGAGGAGCGCGATCAACGGTCGCTCCTCCTGCCGGGGACGGCAGCGGAGCGGACGGGGGACGGGTGGTGCTCGATCATCGCGGGACAGCGTACGGGGCTGTGGTCAGGAAATCCGAAGCACCCGCTGGGCGCGTCGGCACCGTTACGTGTTCGAGTCCGGGCGGCTGCGATGATGGCAGCGGACGGTGGCAGCAGGCACGCAACCGAGGAGGCTCAGGTGACTGACGAGACGACGACGGACTCCGGTGACTACGACCACCGGCTGCATCACGTCGCCCACTCCGAGCTCAGTGAGCACACCACCCAGACGACCGGGATGCGGCGCCGGGAGGCCATCTCCGGCAAGTCCGTCGGATCCAGCGCGATCTGGATGGGCGAGACGATCGTGCCGCCGGCCACAGGCTCCGGCAATCATCACCACGGCGCTTCGGAGACGGGGATCTACGTCGTCTCCGGCAACCCCGAATTCGTGTTCCTGGACAGCGAGCACGGCAAGGACGAGGAGACCCGGCTGAAGGCATCTCCCGGCGATTTCGTCTACGTGCCGCCGTGGGTGCCGCACCGGGAGGAGAATCCCGACCCGGATGTCGAGGCGGTGGTGGTGATCGCCCGATCGACCCAGGAGGCGATCGTGGTCAACCTGGACGATCTCGTCTGGGTCGGTCCCGTCGCCGTGGGCAGGGCCGAGGACCAGCCGACCTGGCACGAGTACGAACAGTCGCAGCGGCGCTGAATCCGGGAAGCCGCCGTCATCCGAAGAGGTCGAGCAATCGCAACGACTGGTCACGGAGCTCGGCGGTCCGCGGTGGGCGGACGCCGGTCGGGTCGGGCAGCAGCTTGATCAGCCAGAAAACAGCCAGCAGCCGTCGGAAGAGCAGATACCGCCGCGGGTCGTGGTCGACGAGACCGACGACCCGGTCCAGTCCGGCCAGGCGGGTGCCCAGGTGCTCGGCGAGGTTGGCGAGCTCGAAGCACAGGTCCCCGGCTCCGGCATCCTCGAAATCCACCAACCGGATCTGCTCCCCGTCGTAGAGCAGGTTTCCGGGCTGTGGATCGCCATGGCCGAGCACGTCGAAGCGACCGTCGAGCAGGCGGGCGACGTCGGGACCGGCGACCCATCCGGTCGCGATGTCGTACGCCTGCATCGCGATACCGGAGGTCGGCCGGTCGGAGCCGGCGACCAGGTCACGCCAGTAGCCGGGCTGGTACATGTCCAGCGGCGGCAGCCCGTCGTAGGGCGTGCTCCACAGCCGGTTCATCGCCTCAGCGAGCAGGCGGACCTGCTCGTCGCTCCAACGCCCGGAGATCGCGGCGCCGGGAATCGCCGTCATGGTGATCGACGGCGGCTCCGCCTCCAAGTCGGCGCGGACGGGCTCCGGTGCCAGCCCGGGCCGGCGGGTCGCCAGCCGCTCGAGGACGGCCCATTCGCGGCGATGTTCGTCGCGGGACCAGGACCGGTAGGTCTTGGTGATCAACTCCCCGTCCCGGCGCAGCCGGTGAGTCTGTCGGGGGCGTTGCTCAGCCATGGAACCCGAACCTACACAGGTGCCGACAGGCGGACCTCGTGACATGCTGGCGCCATGGCGACGCTGGCGGACGTGTACGAGATCGTCGGCCGGTTGCCCGGCACCCGGGCCGAACCGCCGGAGCCCCCGGACCAGCCGATCGGGACGCAACAGCCGACCGGGGTCGAGTTCGTGGTCGTCACCGGCTCGAAGCCGAAGAAATTCCTGTACAGCTGGCGTAAACGGGTCGATCCACGCAAACCGAAGGTTCCGCAGCCCGACGTGCTGGTCGTCTGGGTACCGGAACTGGCAGACAAAGAAGCGCTGCTGGCATCCGAGCCCGACAAGTACTTCACCGAGCCGCACTACGACGGTTACAAGGCCGTGCTAGCCCGGATCGAGGCGTTCAACAGGGCCGAGCTGGAAGAGTTGATCATCGACGCCTGGCGGCTGGCCGGTGGCCTGGGTGACGTCTAGGGTCGTCGGGTGATCATCTGGCTGAACGGGCCGCACGGCATCGGCAAGACCACGACTGCGGGCCTGCTGGCCGAGCGGATCCCCGGTGCCCGGATCTTCGATCCCGAACACGTCGGCGTCATCCTGCGGCCCACGCTTTCCGCGGTCTGCCCAGTGCCGGACTTCCGCGACTGGCGGCCGTGGCGGGCGATGGTCGCCCGGGCCGCGACTTCGATCCACGCCGTCCTGGACGGTGTCTTGATCATGCCGCAGACCGTGCCGGAGCAGCAGTACTGGCACGAGATCCGCGACGAGATCCTGGCTTCCGATATCGAGCTTGTGCATGTGACCTTGATCGCCGAGATCGACGAGCATCAGCGCCGGATCGCCAACGACACCGTCGAATCCCCGGAGGTCGCCACCGGACGGGCGTCCAAGATCACGATGTTCCGGCGATCCCTGGACTGGCTGCGCGAAGAGTCGACGGTGATCACGACCGATGGGATGACCCCGGCCGAGGTCGCGGACCAGGTCTGCCGGACGGCCGGACTAACCTGACGATCATGGACTTCTCGACCAGCGTCCTGGACGGTGACGACCGGCACGCAGTGCTGCTCCCCGGCGGCGGCTACCCGGCGACCGCTCCCCTGCTCTGGTACACAGCCGCTGCGCTGTCCTACCAAGGTTGGACGGTTCATCTGGTGACCTGGCCGGTCAAGCCGGCCGCAGGACCGGGCAGTTCTCTGTCCGAACTGGCACGCGATCTCGTACGACCCGTGGCAGAGGAGATCATCGAATCGCTCGTTCGCCCGTCGCGCGTTCTCGTCGCGGGCAAGTCGCTGGGCAGCCTGGCGATGCCGCTGGCCGTCGAACGAGGTCTGCCGGGCATCTGGCTCACGCCGGTCCTCACTGAGCCGAAGATCGCCGATACCGCCCGCAGGCTCGGCCAAGATCATCTGCTGATCGGCGGTACGGCGGATCCGCTCTGGGATTCCACGATCGCCGCCGCCAGCGGGGCGAGCCGACTCGAGGTCCCTGACGCCGATCATTCGCTGCAGGTCGAAGCTGACTTGCAGGCGACCCTCGCTGCGATCGTCGCGGCAGCACACGCCGTCGACGACTTCGCACGCGCCCTCCAGCCGACGGCCTGATCTCAAGCGAATCCGGCTCGGCCACATCCTCGCTTCTCCGCCATGCGCTCGCTTCCCGGGCACCGGAAGCGAGCGCATCGACGGGAGGCGAGCACGGAATTCGGTGAAGCGAGGGTCGGGGAGGTCGGTGATCACTCGAAGAGTGACGGATCACCAGCCCCGACGCGTACGACCTCGGGCACCGGCTCGCGGAAGTCGATCACCGTAGTCGGCTCCGGCCCGCATTCGCCGGAATCGATCACCGCATCGATCTGGTTGTCGAGCGCTTCCTTGATCTCCCAGCCCTGGGTCAGCGGCTCGTCGTAGCCCGGTAGCAGCAGCGTCGAGGACAACAGCGGCTCGCCGAGTTCGGCGAGGATCGCCTGGGCCACCGGATGGTCAGGGATCCGGGCGCCGACGGTCCGCTTCTTGGGATGCATCAGCCGGCGCGGTACCTCCTTGGTCGCCGGGAGGATGAACGTGTAGCTGCCGGGCGTCGCCGCCTTGATCTGCCGGAAGATCGAATTGTCGATCTGGACGAACTGCCCGAGCTGGGAGAAGTCCTTGCAGACAAGGGTGAAATGGTGCTTGTCGTCCAGCTCACGGATGGTCCGGATCCGATCCAAGCCGTCCTTGTTACCCAGCTGGCAGCCGAGCGCGTAGCAGGAGTCGGTCGGGTAGGCGATCAGACCGTCGTCGCGGATCAGGTCCACGACCTGGGCGATCGTCCGCCGTTGGGGATCCTTCGGATGAACGTCGTAGTAACGCGCCATCGTCCGACCCTAATCGCTATCGGCCGGATCCCTCAACGGACCGACGGCCAACTCGTCGACGGTCAGCATCCGATGCAGCGGCCCGGCGAGCACACCTCCGTCGACCGGCAGAGTGATGCCGGTGATCCACGCAGCGTCAGCCGAGGCCAGGAAGGCGATCGCCGCGGCGATGTCCTCGGGCTCGCCGACCCGGCCCAGCGGGTAGAGCCGGCGCATCCGCTCCAGATTGGCCGCCCGGGCACCGCCCCAGGCCCGGGTCCGGATCGTGCCGGGAGCCACCACATTGAAGCGGATGCTGTCCCCGCCGTAGCGCACCGCCAGATTCATCGCCAGGTTGCTCAGCCCGGCCTTGGCTGCTGCGTACGGCTCCTCGCCGAATGCAGCGACCCCGTTCACCGAGGACACCATCACGACAGCCGCACGTTCGCTGGACCGCAGCAACGGCAGCGCCGCGCGGATGCACCGTACTGTGCCGGTCAGGTTGAGATCGAGAAGCCCGGTCCACAGGTCGTCCGGCGACTCCTCGATGGCAGGCATCGGCGCCGACCCGCCCGCGACCGCGATCAACTGGTCCAGCCGACCGTATGAATCCCGTACGACGTCGAACGCCGCGTCCACCGACGCGCGGTCGCGGATGTCGCACTGGACGGCGAGCGACCGATCACCAAGATCATCCGCGAGCGACCGGCCGGCATCGGCCTCCCGATCGGCGAGCACCACCGTCGCACCCTCGCCGTGCAGCCGCCGCGCGGTCGCGGCGCCGATCCCGTTGGCCGCACCCGTGATGAAGACGACCTGCTCGTCGAAGCGCACGGCGGCAGCCTAATTCCGCCGGGTGAATTCGGTGGACGCGGGCAGGTCGGACGCGGACAATAGGGCCCATGTCATTCGTGATCACCATGATGCGCACCGGTTCGAGGTAACCGCTGCGCTGATCCGAATGCCCGCGTTTCCTCCCGGACCGAGGAGACGCACCCGGCTCCTCGCGTGAATCACCCGCCATCAGGAGCCGTCATGATCAGCTATCTCACCACCTCCATCCCCTACGTCAATGCCCGCCCACACCTGGGGCACGCGCTGGAATTCGTCCAGGCCGATGTGCTGGCGCGGCACCGCCGCTTGCGCGGCCACCAGGTCCGGCTGCTCACCGGCACCGACGACAACGCGCTGAAGAACGTCACCGCGGCACGCGCCGCAGGCGTACCGGTCGCCGACTTCGTCCGGGCCAACGGCGACGCCTTCGTACGGCTGGTCGACCGGCTCGGCGTCGGCTACGACGACGCCATCAGGACCGGGTCCGATCCCCGTCATCGGCCGGGCGTCGAGGCGCTGTGGCGCCGCGTTCGCGCCGAACTCTACCGTCGCAGCTACACCGGGCTGTACTGCGCCGGCTGCGAGCAGTTCTACGCCGCCGCGGATCTGGTCGACGGGCACTGTCCCGAACACGGCACGCGCCCCGAGGAGGTGACCGAGCAGAACTGGTTCTTCGCGCTGTCCCGCTACCAGGAACAGATCGAGTCGGCCATCGCCGAGGACCGCGTCCGGATCCGTCCCGACCACCGCCGGGCCGAGGTGCTGGCATTCGTACGCTCCGGGCTGGCCGATTTCAGCGTGTCGCGCCCGGCGGAACGGACCGGCGATTGGGGCATCCCGGTGCCCGGTGACCCGAGCCAGACGATCTACGTCTGGTGGGATGCACTGGCCAACTACATCACCGCCCTCGGCTACCCGCAGCAGCCCGCGTACCGGAGCTGGTGGGCCGGCGCGGACGAACGGATCCATCTGATCGGCAAGGGCATCATCCGCTTCCACGCCGTCTACTGGCTCGGCACTCTGCTGGCCGCCGGCATCCCGTTGCCGACCGAGATCCTGGTGCACGAATACCTGCAGCTGGCTGGCCGCAAGATCAGCAAATCCGATCCGGACGCCCGGTCCGAGACACCGGAAACCGTCCTGGACACCTACGGCCGGGACGCACTCCGCTGGTGGCTGACCAGTGACGTCAACCGGGTCGGCGACACCGATTTCTCGATCGACCGGCTGCGCCGCCGCTACACCGAGGATCTGGTCAACACCGTGGGAAACCTGGTCAACCGGGTCTCGGTGGTCACTCAGCGCGCGTTCGGTGGCGTACTGCGACCGCAGACGGCGACCGATCCCGAGCTGGCAAGCCTGCGCGCGGCCGCGGTCCGGTTGCCCGGGACCGTCGACGATCATCTCGAACAGTTCGATCTGAGACGGGCCACGGCGGCGATCGTTGCGGTCGCTGCGCTGGCCAACCAGGCCGTCGAGGCGACCCGGCCGTGGCAGCTGGCGAGATCGACCAGAGCTGCCGATCGCGACCGGTTGGCGCTGGTCTGCGCCGGACTCATCGGGGCGTGCCGGACAATCGCGGCCGAATTGGCCCCCTTCATCCCCGACGGCGCCGCGCGTCTCGCCGCCGCCCTCACCCCCACGCCCACCGCCGAGGAGTCACTTGTTCACGAATATTCGCGGCGCGTCGCCTTTTCACCTCTCCCGGTGCCGACGCCACACCGCGAGATTGAGGAACAAGTGACCCCTCACGGAAGCTGAAGCTTCCTTGAACTATATGTATGCTGCCCGGATGCAGACCAACGACCTGCTCAGCATCGGTGATGTCGCTGCGCGCTCCGGACTTGCACCGTCGGCGATCCGCTTCTATGAGACGCACGGGCTGGTGACCTCGGTGCGTACGGCCGGCAATCAACGCAGATTCCGTCGCTCGACGCTGCGCCGACTGGCCTTCATCCGGTCGGCTCAACGCGTCGGGCTCTCCCTGGAGGAGATCACCGCCGCCCTGTCCACCCTGCCATCGGGCCGGACCCCGACCAGGACCGACTGGGCCCGGCTCTCGGAGAACTGGCGGCCACGGATCGACGAGCAGATCCAGCGCCTGGTCCGGCTGCGTGATCAACTGGACAGCTGCATCGGCTGTGGATGTCTGAGCCTGCAGCGGTGCGCACTGCAGAATCCGGAGGACAAGGCGGCAGCGTCGGGCACCGGAGCCCGTTATCTGGAACCTGCCAGCACCGGCACGCAGGCGGCGGGGTGAGGTCCCGGCGGGGCGCCGATAGGGTGGACGAGTGAAGATCGCATTACTTACCGCGGGCGGTTTCGCCCCGTGCTTGTCGTCGGCGGTCGGCGGATTGATCGAGCGCTACACCGAGGTCGCACCGGAGGTGGAGATCATCGCCTACCGGTACGGCTACCAGGGTCTGCTGGCCGGTGATTCACTGACCGTCACTGGGGAGGTTCGTGCCAAGGCCGGCTTGCTACACCACTTCGGCGGCTCGCCGATCGGCAACTCCCGGGTGAAACTGACCAACGCCGCCGACCTGGTCGAGCGTGGTCTGGTCGCCGAGGGCGTCGACCCGCTGCAGGCCGCGGCCGACCGCCTGACCGCGGACGGCGTCGACGTCCTGCACACCATCGGCGGCGACGACACCAACACCACCGCCGCCGATCTTGCCGCCTTCCTGGCCGAGCAGGGCCATGAGCTCACCGTGGTCGGGCTGCCCAAGACGATCGACAACGACGTCGTGCCGATCAAGCAGTCGCTGGGCGCTTGGACGGCGGCCGAGCAGGGTGCCCGGTTCGCCCAGAACATCGTCGCCGAGCACAACTCCGGTTCCCGGATGTTGATCGTGCACGAGGTGATGGGACGCAACTGCGGCTGGCTCACCGCCGCCACGGCTGCGGCGTATCGGAAGTGGCTCACCCAGCAGGAGTTCCTGCCAGAGATCGGATTGTCGCGAGAGGACTGGGACATTCACGGCGTGTACGTCCCGGAAGCTGATCTTGATCTGCAGGCCGAGGGCGCACGGCTCAAGAAGATCATGGATGAGATCGGCAACGTCAATCTCTTCATCTCCGAGGGTGCCGGGGTCGAGGCGATCGTCGCCGAGTTGGAGCGGACCGGCGCAGAGGTGCCGCGGGATCCCTTCGGTCACGTGAAACTCGACAAGATCAACCCCGGGGCCTGGTTCGCCGAGCAGTTCGCTGAAGTCCTGGGCGCCGGCAAGGTCCTGGTGCAGAAATCCGGCTACTTCTCTCGTTCGGCGGCGGCCAACGAGGAGGACCTGGCGCTGATCAAGCAGATGACCGACCTCGCTGTCGACTGTGCGCTGCGCGGCGAGGCCGGCGTGATCGGCCAGGACGAGGAGCGCGGTGACGAGCTGCGGGCGATCGAGTTTCCGCGGATCGCCGGTGGCAAGCCCTTCAACACGAAGGCGGACTGGTTCACCAGCCTGCTTTCGGAGATCGGGCAAGCCTGATCCTCGGTCAGCGCCGACCGCGGAGTCGGTTGATGGCCAGGGCGATGACGGCGCCGATGCCGATGCCGGTGGCGGCTCCGGTGACGTAACCGGTCCCGGTGCCGACCTGGACCGAGCGGGTCGCCACCTCGTGGGAGACGTACCCAGGCGTACGGGACCAATCCCCGCGCGGGTCGGCCGTTTTGTCGTCTTGCTCGTCGGCTCGGGTGCGACCATCGTCGGTCTGGCCGGCTACCTCGGCACCCTCTGCCTCTTCCTCGAGGCCGGCGTAGTCCAGTTCCGCGGCATGGGTCGCGGTGCCGATCCAGGCAGCGACGAAGAGCACCAGCCGGGCGAACAGATTCAGGAAGACCATCAGCGCAATCACCGGCCCGAACAGACTCGCCGTCGGGCTGTTGGTGAAACGGCCGATCAGGAAACTGGTCAGGTACTGCAGGACGCCGAGGCCGATCGCACCTATCAACGAACCGCGGCGTACGGCGCTCCACGGTTCGCGGGTCTCGGGCAGCACCAGGAACAGGTACATGAAGACCAGCCAGCCGGCGCCCACGGAGAAGATGATCGGGACGATCGCCAGCACCGGTTGCAGCCAGCCGACCTGATCGAGGCCGAGCCATCCGGTGATCGTCCCGCTCAGGGTGGTCGAGATCGACGCCAGTCCGAAGGTGATCGCGATCAACACCAGCAGCCCGAGCAAGATCAGGATGTTGTGCGCGTTCTTGATCAGGAAGTTCTCCTTCTTGATCCTGAGATCGAAGCTTTCCCGCCACTGCGCCCGGACCGCATCCTTGAGGTTGCCGATCCAGCCCGCGCCGGAATACAGCGCCGACAACAGTCCGACGATGCCGATCGCCTTGAAGTGGTCGAGGGCATTCTTGATCAACGCCATGATGCTGGCCCTGGTGCCGTTGTCCAGACCGCTCAGCGCCTTGCGGATCTCGTCCAGGAGCTCCTGCTTCAGGTCGGGCGCGATCGCCAGCACGAAGCCGAGCACCGAGAACGCGAACATGATGATCGGCACGATCGCCAGCACCGAGAAGTAGGTGATGGCGGCACCGAACTGGTTGCCCAGCCGGCCACCGAATCGCTGGTTCGCCCTCAACAGGTGCGCCACCATGGGTCGCCGGGTGACCTTTCCGACACGTTCCTTGACCGCGGACATGAGGCTAGTTTGTCAAGAAACGAGCCAGAACTGTGGCACCGGTGCAGCCCAACAGCAACAACGGCACCAGGATCAGCCCACGGCGGGCGAAACGACCCCACGGCACGCGGACGCCGGCAGCGCGGCAACGGGACGCCCACAGCAGGGTCGCCAGACTCCCCCACGGCAGGATCAGCGGACCGGCATTGACACCGATCAACAGCACCGCCATCCGGTGCACGGTGTCGGCCAACGGCTCCAAGGCCAGATAAGCAGGCAGGTTGTTGACAACATTCGACCCGACCACGGCCACTGCCCCCAGCCGCAACAGCGCCCATCCGGAGTCACCGTGTCCACCGATCACAGCGAGCAGCCGGCCGAGTCCGTGATCATGGGCGAACTGCACGACCAGGAACAGCGCCGACACCCCGAGCACCAGCTGCCAGGGCAGCAGTTTCCAGGCCAACATCCGGCGATTCCTTACCAGACAGGCGATCACCAACACCGCTGCGCCGACCCCGGCCCCCAGGGTGACATTGACGCCCAGCGCGAAGGCGGGACCCAGACCGGCACAGACGCCCGCCGCAACCACGAACAACACCCGATCCGCGACAGGGTGCCAGCCCGGCATCTCGTACGACCCCGGCAGCGAACGCCGGAAGATCACCGCCAGCGTACCGACGGTGATCAACAACGCGACGGCCGCGGAAGGCCACATCAGCCGGGCGAAGCCGCCGAACGTCCCGACATCGGACGATCCGAACTGATCACTGCGCAGCCAACTCATCGCCAGCAGGTTGGTCAGATTGGACACCGGCAGCAGCAACGAGGCGGTGTTGGCGAGCCAGACCGCGGTGTAGGCGAACAGACCAAGATCAAGATGCAACCGGCGCGCCAGCACCAGCACCACGGGTGTAATCAACACGGCGGTGGTGTCCAGAGACAGCAGCGACGCCGAAACCGCGGCGACCACGACCACCAGCAGCCACAGCACCAGGACCGATCCCCGAGCAAGCCGAGCGGCACCGTAGGCCAGCGCCCGGAAGATCCCGATCATGTCGGCCAGCTCGGCGATCACGGTGATGCACACCAGGAATCCCAGAATGGGTCCGACGCGCGCCGCGAACGCCTCGAGATCCACTCCTGAACCCTACGGCCTGCGTACCGATGGCCAGAAGTTCGCAACGCCCACGGCGCCAGCACTGTGGCAGGCTGGCCGCATGAGTCGGTTACTCGATGGCGAGGAGATCGCCCGGCAGCTGCAGGAGCTTCCAGACTGGAAGCAGGACGGCGATCAGATCGTCGCCGATCTCGAATTCGATGACTTCGGCGCTGCCATGGTTTTCGTCAACCGCACCGCAGAACAAGCTGAAGAGGCAAACCACCATCCCGATATCGATATTCGGTGGAACAAAGTTCACCTGGCGCTGACCAGTCACGACGCAGGCGGTCTGACCCAGCAGGACATCGAGCTGGCGCACCGGATCAGCGAGGGAACCTGAGAGGCAGCAGGGGCTCCCGCGGGAAAAGGCGAATCCCGCTGTGATCAGGCTGTTTCAGAGTGGCGAAGATCACGCTTGGGAACAAATTTGTTGAAGTTGAGGACAGGGCTGTGTTGTCAGGACAAACTAGGCCCTAAGATCGCCGTCACGCGATCAAGCCCCAAGGGGGTCACGCAGGCTCAGTGGCGAGGCCGTTCGGCACTGTCGCCTGCGAACGTCGGAAAGGAAAACGATGAAGTCTTCCCAGATCACCCGTCGTGGTTTTCTGTACAGCTCTGCCATGGTTGCTGGCGCCGCGGCGCTTGCTGCCTGCTCGTCCGGTGGTGGTAACACCACCAATCCCGGAAACAACGCTTCGAGTGGCGCCTCTGCCGGCGCCTCCAATGCGAAGGGTTCGGCTCTGAAGCCACTGCCGAAGCCGGCCAAATTCCAGCAAGCGCCGAACATCGACTCGAGCCTTCCGTCGGTCGAGCAGCGGCTGCCGGACAACCCGTACGTCATCCCGCACAACTGGGTCAAGCCGGGCAAGTACGGCGGCCGCCTCAACATGAACACCGTGTCCACCCAGGGGGCTGCGAAGGCCGACTCCGACCGGGAGTTCTACTACGGCAACGGCTGGCTCCGCTGGCTCAACGACGGCGAGGCGATCGGTCCCGGCCTGGTCGAGACCTGGGAGTCCAACGACGACGCATCGGAGTGGACGCTGAACTTTCGCAAGGGTGTCAAGTGGTCCGACGGGACGCCGCTGACCATGGACGACGTGATGTTCTGGTGGGAGGGCTTCATCCTGCCGGAGAAGATGGCCCAGACGCCGCCCGATGAGTGCCGCTCCGGCAAGGGTACGCTGGCCAAGCTCACCGCGGTCGACGACACCACGCTGAAGATGACCTTCGACGCACCGGCGCCGCTGACCGCCGACCGACTGGCCATGTGGGCCGGCGGCAACATCGGGAATAACGGCCCGATCCGGATCATGCCGAGCAAGTACCTCAAGCAGTTCTACCCTGCCGGCAAGATCGGGACCGGTAAGAACATCCCGTCCGACTGGGACAGCGTCGGCGGCCTGATGCAGGAGAAGGCCGACTGGCACCGCAACCCCGATTGCCCGACCCTGATCGGCTACAAGTGCAAGTCATTCGACAACAACAAGGGCGTCGTCCTGGAGCGGAATCCCTACTACTGGTGCGTCATGCCCAACGGCGACCAGCTGCCCTACATCGACGAGGTCCAGTTCAGCGTCGTAACCGACCCCGAGGCCGGCAAGCTGCAGGTCCAGCAGGGTGCTGTCGACTTCTGCCACGGCAACTTCAACAGCATCACCCTCAGTGACGTCCAGGGACTGCGGGACAGCGGTGCTAAGGCCAACACCCAGGTGGTGCTGTGGGACAGCGGCTCGGGCACAGGATCGATCTTCTTCTTCAACTACGACTACATCGACGACGACATCCGCGCCGTCATCCAAAATCCGAAGTTCCGTCAGGCTGTCTCGCACGCCTTCAATCGCGATGCCGTCCAGAAGGCGATCTACTTCAACACGGGCGAGAAGACGACCGGCACCCTGAGCCCGAAGGCCAAGGAGTACATCGTCAATGACACCGGTAAGGCGGCGTACAAGTCCTGGCGGGATTCCTACGTGGAATACAACCCGGACAAGGCCAAGCAGCTCCTCGACTCGATCGGGGTCAAGGCAGGATCGGACGGGGTCCGTACGCTGCCGAACGGCAAGCCGCTCAAGCTGCGACTGGACTACCAGGCCGACGAGGACGACGAGCACAAGGGCAAGGACAACCACCTGGTTGCCGACCTCAAGGCGATCGGCCTCAACATGATCATGAATCCGATCCCGCCGCAGAGCTACGACGACCAGTGGAAGTCGGGCAAGCTGATGTCGCACAGCGACTGGGAGGTCGGCGACGGCCCCAACCACCTCGTCTACCCGCAGTGGCTGGTGCCGCTGGAATACACCCGATGGGCTCCGCTGGAGGGCCAGTGGTACCAGCAGCTGGGCACCAAGACCAACAGCACCGAGACCAACGTCAATCCGTGGAAGCGCCATCCACCGCGGATGCTGCCGGACAAGAACGGTCCGATCCAGAAGCTCTGGGATCTCTACAACCAGTCCAAGGTCGAGCCGGACGAGATGAAGCGCGACCAGCTAGTCTGGGACATGATCAAGATCCATGTTTCCGACGGCCCGTTCTTCCAGGGCACGGTCGCCAACTACCCGCAGGTCGAGGTCGTCAAAAAGGACCTGAAGAACTTCCCACTCAAGGAAAACCTTCAGCAGGGCGGTTTCGTCAATCCCTGGACGCACCCCGTGCCTGCGGTCTACGACCCGGAGACGTGGTACTGGGACAACCCGGACCAGCACAACACGTAGAAGTCAGGCGTCTGTCTCGTTCGGATAGGACTTTCCAGTGCTGGTATTCATCATTCGCAGGTTGGCCTATGCCGTCCTGACGGTTGTCGCGGTCTCGTTCATCGCGTTCTTCATCATCGAGCTCGCTCCCGGATCCGCGTTGACCGAGGAGTTCGCTCGGCTGCGGGCCCAAGGTGCAGAGGTCAGTGGCGCCCAGATCGAGGCCATGGAAAAGCAATACGGGATCAACGACCCGTGGATCGTGAAGTACTGGAAGTGGGTGAGCGGCCTGGCCCATGGCAACATGGGCCAGTCGTTCCTTTACCACGAGCCAGTGAGTCAGCTGATCGGGAGCCGGCTGGCGCTCTCGGTCGCGCTGAGCTTCGGCGCGATCATCGTGGCCTGGGCGATCGCGATCCCGGTCGGGGTGTTCTCGGCCACCCACCGCTACACGATCCCCGACTACATCATCACCGTCATCCAGTTCGTTGGTGTGGCCATCCCGGAATTCCTGTTGGCCCTGGGCGTGATGGTGGCGGCGGTGAAGTGGTTCGGGCTTCAAGTGGGCGGCCTGTTCGACACGCAGTACCTCAACGCGCCCTGGAGTATGGCCAGATTCGGGGACATGGTGTCCCATCTGTGGATGCCACTGGCGGTGATCGCGGTCGGTAGTACGGCCTGGTTGACCCGCGTGATGCGGGCCAACCTCTTTGATGTGCTCGGCCAGCAGTACGTCCAGACCGCCCGTGCCAAAGGCGTACCGGAGCGTCGGGTGATCTGGAAACACGCCGTCCGCAACGCTCTGCACCCGTTGGTGATGACCTTCGGTACGACGCTCGGCGCGTTGATCTCGGGCGAGGCGATCGTCTCGATCGTCTTCGCCCTGCCGACAACCGGCCAGGCGCTGGTGCAGACCTTGATCAGCAAGGACACCTACGTCGCAGCGACGCTGCTGACGTTGCTGTCCGTGCTGCTCGTCGTCGGCAACCTGATCTCCGACATCGCGCTCGCCTGGATCGACCCGCGGGTCAAGGTCACGGACTAGGAGTCTGATCATGAGCCAACTCGCAGAGCTCGAAACCACGGACCTGATGCCCGACGATGACCGGGCCGCGCTCGCACCGGAACAGAGCGGGATCGGGGAGGTTTCCCAGACCCGCCTGATGATCCGCCGGTTCCGCAAGAGCAAGCTCGCGGTGATCAGCGGGATTATCCTGATCATCATGTATCTGGGGGCGGTCTTCGCGCCGTTTCTGTCCCCCAACGATCCGGCCCAGGTCGACGCGAACTACAAGTTCTCCAAGCCGAGTCACCTGACGCTCAACGGCGGTCCGGGGATCTGCCAGGTCAAGCAAGTGATCGATCCGGTCACGATCAGCAGCCACTACGTCACGGACTGCAACAACGCGATCCCACTGCGCTTCTTCGGCAGAGGCTTCGAATACAAGCTGTTCGGCCTGATTCCGACCGATCGGCACCTGGTGACCGTCGACAAGGGAAAACTGCTGCTCTTCGGCGCCGACAGCCAGGGCCGTGACATCGCCAGCCGGATGGTCTACGGATCCAGGGTGTCGATGACCATCGGCGTCCTGGGCGTGATCATCGCCACGATCCTAGGCTCGGTCATCGGTACCGTCTCCGGCTACGTCCGGGGTCCGACCGACACGGTGATCCAGCGGGTGATCGAGATCATCATGTCGATCCCGCAGCTGCCGCTGTGGGCGACAATGGCTGCGGTGATGCCGCCGAACATGTCGGTGACCGGCCGATATTTCCTGATGACGATCATCCTGTCATTGGTAACCTGGACCGGTCTGGCCAGACAGGTACGCGGCAAGGTGATGTCCTACGCGAACGCCGACTACGTGAATGCCGCCAAGTCCGCGGGATCGTCGGGCAGCCGGATCGTCCTGACCCACCTGGTGCCCAACGCGGCCAGCCACATCGTCGCGGTGTCGATGTTGGCGGTGCCGACTGCGATTCTCGCCGAGACCGCACTGTCCTTCCTCGGCATCGGCATGCTCGACCCGGCGATCAGCTGGGGCGTACTGCTCCAGGACGCGTCCAAGATCGACGTCCTACAGCAATACCCCTGGGTGCTGATCCCTGCGCTGGCCGTGATCTTGTGTGTCACCTGTTTCCAACTTCTCGGTGACGGTGTCCGCGATGCCGTCGACCCGTACAGCTGATCATGGGACACCACGTGCTGAAAGACATATGGATGGACGGTCGAACCAATGACGGGAGAAACTGATGACTGACGGCCCCACCGACACGATCGTTTCGGTGAAGGATCTCGAGGTCGAATTCCCGACCAGTCTGGGCGTCGTACGCGCTCTCAACGGCGTCAACTTCGACATCCCGCGAGGCAAGGTGATCGGGATCGTGGGCGAGAGCGGGTGCGGCAAGAGCGTGACAGCCCGGGCGATCATGCAGATCATCGAGCGTCCCGGCAGGATCACCGGAGGCTCGATCGAGTTCCATCGCAAGGGCAGCGAGGCCGCCGCCGACGAGTTGCTCAGCGAGCCGGAGGACAAGGACGCGGCCACCCGCTCCGGCGGGGTCGACATCGCCAAGCTGGATCCGAACAGCCGCGGTATGCGGGCGATCCGCGGTGCCGAGATCGCGATGATCTTCCAGGAGCCGATGACTTCGCTGAATCCTGTCTACACCGTCGGTTCGCAGATCGAGGAAGCGATCCTGCTGCACCAGACCGACGACAAGCAGCAGGCCAAGGCGCAGGCCGTTGACATGCTGCGGCAGGTCGGGATGCCGAATCCGGAGCGGATCGCCACCTCCTACCCGCACGAGTTGTCGGGCGGCATGCGGCAGCGGGCCATGATCGCGATGGCGCTGTCCTGCCACCCGGCGCTGCTGATCGCTGACGAGCCGACGACCGCGCTCGATGTCACCACCGAGGCACAGATCCTGTCCTTGATGCGGGATCTGAAGTCCGAGATCGGGATGTCGATCATGTTCATCACGCACAGCATGGGTGTGGTCGCCCAGCTGTGCGACGAGGTGATCGTAATGTATCTCGGCCGGGTGGTGGAGCGGGCCTCGGTCGACGAGATCTTCTACAACCCCAAGCATCCCTACACCCGCTCGCTGTTGCGGTCGATCCCCAGGATCGGCGCCCAGCGGCAGGAGAAGCTGGAGGTGATCAAGGGGTCGATCCCGGATCCCTACACCCGATTGCCCGGATGCACGTTCCACCCACGGTGCCCCGATTACATGGACGGTGTCTGCAACACGATCATCCCCGCCGAAACGCTGTTGGCCGGCCCGACGCTGCACACCGTGCGGTGCCATCTGTACTCCGACAACAACGAGGGCGAACCGGATCCCTTGGCCACCGAAGGAGCAAGCGCGGGCGGCCAGGCAACAGATCAGGCGGACAAGCAACCGGCGGCCGCGTCCGCGCTGAAGGCATGAGCGGGAGGCATGAGATGACCCAGACCACGACAGAACAGGCCACCGACATCTCCGACCAGGGGCAGGGCACGCCCGAATCGGCCGAGCACAAGCCGCTCCTGGAGGTCACGGATCTCAAGAAGCACTTTCCGATCCGGGGCGGACTGCTCCGCCGCGAGATCGGCACGGTGAAGGCCGTCGACGGTGTCAACCTGTCGGTCAACCGGGGCGAGACGCTGGCCATCGTCGGCGAGTCCGGCTGTGGCAAGAGCACCACCGGCCGGGCCATTCTGCGGCTGGAGGAGCCGACCGGCGGCGAGATCGTCTTCCATGATTCCGAGCTCGGGGCAGTCAACGTCGAGAGCGCAGATCGGCAGACCATGGCCAGGATCCGGCCGAAGATGCAGATCATCTTTCAGGACCCGTTCGCCTCGCTGGATTCGCGGATGACCGTCGGCCGGGTGATCGCCGAACCACTGGTGATCAACAAAGTCCTGCAGGGCAAGGCGTTGCGGGACCGCGTCGCCGAGCTGCTGGTCGAGGTCGGGCTCAGGCCCGAGCACGCCAGCCGGTATCCGCACGCCTTCTCCGGCGGCCAACGCCAGCGCATCGGCATTGCCCGGGCGATCGCGCTCAACCCCGATCTGATCGTCTGCGACGAGCCGGTGTCGGCACTCGACGTGTCGGTCCAGGCGCAGGTGATCAACCTGATGGAGGATCTCCAGTCACGGCTCGGCCTGACCTACATGTTCATCTCCCACGACCTGTCGGTGGTCGAGCACATCTCCGACCGGGTCGCGGTGATGTATGTCGGCCGGGTGGTCGAGATCGGCACCACCGCGGATCTCTTCTACAATCCCAAGCACCCCTACACCGAGGCGCTGTTGCAGGCGGTGCCGCAGCCCGATCCACGGAACCGGCTGGAGGTCGTACCCCTCAAGGGTGATGTGCCCAGTCCGGCGTCGCCACCCTCGGGATGCTATTTCCACACCCGGTGCCCCTACGCCCAGCCGATCTGCTCGGAGGAGACCCCGCCGCTGCGGGAGGTCAAGGTCGACGGCAAGGCGACCGGTCATCAGGCGGCCTGCCACTTCTCCGACGAGCTGAAGCTCAAGGGCGCCGTCGTATCGTCCATCGAGACCGTGCCGCAAACGGCATCGGCATCCCAAGCAGCAGGAGCACCAAGCGCGTGACCAGCGAACGTACCGAGCGACCGCGATTCACCGGGGTCAACACCTTCGGCGAGAAACTCGGCCGCTATGAGTTCAGATACCCGTCCGACTGGATCGTCGACGATCTCGAGGACGATCGCGACGGTGTGATCATGCGCCCGGTCGAGGAGGACCAGGACACTTACTTCGCCGTCTGGGTGAACGATCTCGAGGTGGCCGTCGTCGCCGAGGATCTGCCCGATCTGCGCGAGGGCTTCGAAGCCGGCCTCGAGCAGCTCAACGCCCGCGACATCGAGAAGGCCGACGACCAGAACTACAACAACATCGTCAAGCTCGAACGGACCTTCACCTTCGAGCAGGACGGGGCGCTGCGCAAGCGCCGGGTCTGGGCCCTGTACGCCGACCGCTGGCAGTATCTGGTCGTCTTCCAGGGCTCGTCGGTCGAGGAGTATCACTACTGGCTGCCGATGGGCAATTACTGCTTCACGGCCTTCAAGCTGCCGCAGGCTCTCTGGTTCGCCACCGACCCTGCGCTGAGCGGCGCTCCCGAGCAGAAAGGCTGACCGCCGCGAGCGGGGTGGTCAGTCTTCGAAGGCCTCGGGCGGGGGGCAGGAGCAGACCAGGTTCCGGTCGCCGTAGACGCCGTCGATCCGGCCCACAGGCGGCCAGTACTTGTCCTGGGCGCCGGAGGCGATCGGTCCCCGGTGTACGCCGAACGGGTAGGCGGCGGCGGTACGGCTGTACGGGTGCGTCCACTCGTCGGCCATCACCACGGCCGCGGTATGCGGCGCGTTGTGCAGCGGGTTGTCGTCGGCCGGCCACTCCCCGGCGCCGACCCTGTCCGCCTCCTGGCGGATCGCGATCATCGCGTCGATGAAGCGGTCGACCTCGTCCAGATCCTCGGACTCGGTCGGCTCGACCATCAGCGTGCCGGCGACCGGGAAGCTCATCGTCGGCGCGTGGAATCCGTAGTCGATGAGCCGCTTCGCGACGTCGTCGACGGTGACGCCGGTCTGCCTGGTCAGCGGCCGCAGATCGAGGATGCATTCGTGCGCGACCAGGCCGCCGTGGCCGGTGTAGAGCACGGGGTAGTGCTCCCCCAGCCGGGCCGCGATGTAGTTGGCCGACAGCACGGCCTGCACAGTCGCCCGGGTCAGTCCCTCAGCGCCCATCATGGCGATGTAGGCGGCACTGATCGCCAGGATCCCGGCCGAGCCGTACGGCGCAGCGGACACCGACTTCGGGATGAACGGCACCAGGTGCTCGGCGACGCCGATCGGCCCGACCCCGGGACCGCCGCCGCCGTGCGGGATGCAGAAGGTCTTGTGCAGATTGAGGTGACTGACATCGCCACCGAACCGGCCGTACTGCGCCAGGCCGAGCAGCGCGTTGAAGTTCGCGCCGTCGATGTAGACCTGACCGCCGGCATCGTGCACGTCAGCACAGATCTGGGAGATTCCGTCCTCGTAGGCCCCGTGGGTCGACGGGTAGGTGATCATGATCCCGGCCAGCTGATCGCGGTTCGCGTCGATCTTGGCGGCAAGATCATCGCGGGAGATCGAGCCATCCGGATTCGCCTTCACCACAAGGACTTTCAGCCCCGCCATGGCGGCCGAGGCAGCATTCGTGCCGTGCGCCGATGACGGGATCAACATCACCCGGCGCTGATCATCGCCACGGCTCCGGTGGTAGGCATGAATGGCCAGCAGTCCGGCGAATTCGCCCTGGCTGCCGGCATTCGGCTGGACCGACACCTTCGCATAACCGGTCGCCTCGGCAAGCCAGCTCTCCAGGGTGGAGATCAACTCGAGGTAGCCCTGGGCATCGTCGTCGGGCGCGAAGGGATGCAGGTTGGCGAAGCCGTCGTAGGAGATCGGCTCCATCTCCGCGGTCGCATTCAGCTTCATCGTGCACGAGCCGAGCGGGATCATGCCCCGGTCCAGCGCGTAGTCGCGATCGGACAGCGCCCGCAGGTAGCGCAGCATCGACGTCTCGTTGTGGTGGCTGGTGAAGACCGGGTGGGTCAGGAAGTCACTGCTCCGCTCGGATCCCGCCAGGTCGCCCCAGTGCTCACCCGAGAGCTCGCCGCCCCCGAACGCCGCGCGAACCGCCCGCAGATCATCACCGGTGGTGTCCTCACCGACCGCGATCCCGACATGATCATCGTCGATCAGCCGCAAGTGCACACCGCGTTCCCGGGCGGCTGCGACGATCGTCCTGCCCCGGCCCGGCGCCGTCACCTGCACGGTGTCGAAGAACGACTGGTGATCGACCTCGACTCCGTCCAGCGACCGCAGGTCGGCGGCCAGTGCGGTGGCGTCGCCGTGGATCCTACGGGCGATCGCCCGCAGGCCGTAGGGGCCGTGGTAGGTCGCGTACATCGCCGCGACCACGGCCAGCAGCACCTGTGCCGTACAGATGTTGGAAGTCGCTTTCTCGCGGCGGATGTGCTGCTCACGGGTCTGCAGGGCAAGCCGGAAGGCCGGCGCACCCTGCGAGTCCACCGAGGCGCCGACCAGCCGACCGGGCAGCGAACGCTCGAGCCCGGAGCGGACGGACATGAAGCCCGCATGCGGGCCACCGTAGAAGAGCGGCACACCGAAGCGCTGGCTTGACCCGACCGCGACATCGGCGCCCCACTCCCCTGGCGGGGTCGTCAGGGTCAGCGCCATCAGGTCGCAGGCCGCGATCACCAACCCACCCTTGGCGTGGGTGGCGTCGGCGATCTCCCGCAGTGCCGCGGTGCCGAGCAGAGCGCCGCTGGTCCCCGGGGTCTGCACGACAACGCCGAAAAGATCATGGTCGGCGATCGCATCCAGCAGCGGCCCGTCGGCGACGACCACCTCGATCCCCAGGCCCTCGGCGCGGGTCCGGGTGACCGCGACCGTCTGGGGCAGAATGTCGGCGTCCATGACCAGGACCGAGCCGTGTTTGGTATTCCGGCGTGCCAGCGCGGCGGCCTCGGCGACCGCGGTCGCCTCGTCCAGCAGGCTGGCGCCGGCGATCGGCAGCGCGGTCAGGTCTTCGATCATGGTCTGGAAATTGATCAGCGCCTCCAGCCGGCCCTGGCTGATCTCCGGCTGGTAGGGCGTGTATGCGGTGTACCAGGCCGGGTCCTCCAACACGTTGCGGCGGATCACCGGCGGCGTGACGGTGCCGTGGTAGCCGAGTCCGATCATCGCGCGGCGCGGTTTGTTCCGGGCGGCGAGATCACGCAGCCAGGCCAGGGCCTCGGTCTCGGTCAGCGCCGGCGGAAGCCTGAGGTCGCCTTGCAGCCGGATACCGCCCGGGATCGCGCGCTCGACCAGCTCCTCGGTCGTCGACAGGCCGAGCGTCTTGAGCATGACCGCGGTCTGGTCGGTGTCCGGGCCGATATGGCGATCGACGAACGCGGCGGATCCGAGCGCGGCGGCCGGGGTGGCGTCGACTTCCGATCCGGAAGCCGATCGAGTGGCTGCTTGAGGTGCCGATTCAACTGTCATGGGAGCCGGTGATCCTTCGTGACGAGTCGGTGGATGGCGGCACACCTGATCGGTAGGCCGTCTCCCCTCTGTCACCTCAGGAGGCTCCAGATCGCCCGTCGTCCGCGGTCCTTGGTGCCTGAGAGGTTCCGGGGAGGTTGCCCCTTCGGCGCCATCCACCGGGGATGGACTCTCGCGCGTCGACGTCCAGCGCGCTCAGCTTACCCGACGGACCACCGGATCCACGGCAGCAGGCCGGCGGCCCCGATCGATGAGACTCAGCCGGCGGCGCGGGCGCGGCGACGCCGGGACAACTCGTCGTCGGCCGCCTTCAGCGCCGCCTCGGTCTCGTCGTCGTGCTCGGCCACCTCGGCACGCTCCACCGGCAGCGTCGCCAGCGAGCCCTCGATGTCCTTCCAGACCCCGCCAAGGGCGATCCCGAAGACACCCTGGCCGCCGCGGAGCAGATCGATCACCTCGTCGTCGGAGGTGCATTCGAAGACCGAGACGCCGTCGCTCATCAGCGTCACCTCGGAGAGATCGTTGACGCCACGGGCACGCAGGTGCTCGATGGCCGTACGGATCTGGTTCAGTGAGATACCGGCGTCGATCAGTCGCTTGATCACCTTGAGGATCAAGATGTCGCGGAAGCTGTAGAGCCGCTGGCTGCCCGAGCCGCTGGCACCGCGGATCTCGGGAGTGACCAGGCCGGTACGCGCCCAGTAGTCCAGCTGCCGGTAGGTGATGCCGACGACACTGCAGGCCACCGGCCCGCGAAAGCCGCGGTCGCTCGGAAGCGGTGCGAAATCACCCTCGAAGAGCAGGTCCTGGGCCTCGCCCATCGGCAGGGTGGGTTGATCAGCCGACTCGGCCGTACGTCCCTTGCTTGTCACCGGTGCCTCCCAGGCAGGACTCTCATCGAGGTAATTCCATGCTGTGGATTACCTCTAAGAACCTACGACCAGCCGTCGCCGAGGGTCAACGACACGCCGGGACGGTGCCCGGACGGCCGCTGTCCCTCAACCTCAACTTGAGGGCCGCCGCACAAGGCGAGCATATGGATCTTCGGGGGGCTCGGAGCATCCACACGCTCGCCCTGTGCCGGCCGAACCGCTGTGGATGACCCGGCGCTGTACCTCCCAGGGTCGCTGAGAATGACGAGATGTCTGCGTGGAAGGAACAACTGGCACGCGCTGTCCGTCCGGAGTCGTATGCGACCCTCCTGTCGAGGGATATCAATCAAAGTGCCTTGCGATCCACCCGCTGGCGGCGCGTCAGCCGCGGATATTACGTCCCGGCGACTGCAGGTCTGACCACAGTCGCCTCCGACGACCCGGATCGTCCGGACTCAGTGCGGCTGTCAACCGCGCAACGCATCCTCGACGTGACATCACTGATGCCTGAGGGCTCCGCCGTGGGCACGTGGGCGGCGGCATACCTCTTCGGCGTCGATTGGCTTGACGGGCTGGACCCGCACACCATGGCCGAGCAGGAGCTGGTGCTCATTTCCCCGGAAGTACGCCGCCGTTCCACTGCAGGCATCAGCTATCGCCGGTCCCAACTGACCGGCCAGGACACCGTCGTCCGCGACGACGTCCGAATCACCTCGCCGGCTCGCACGGCATTCGACGGCACCCGCCGGGCCACCTCGCTGGAGGAGGCAGTCGTGTTCCTGGACTCGATGCTCGCGTTCGGCTGCGTCTCAGTTCCGCAACTGCTGGCCTACGCAGTCACCCATCGGACCTGGACAGGAGTCGAGCAGGCTGAACGTGCGACCGCACTCGCACGCAGAGGCGTACGCAGCGGTTGGGAAACCCGGGCGCGGATGTCCTGGAGATTCGATGCCGGTCTCCCGGACCCACTGGTCAACATGCCGATCTTCGGGCCGTCGGAGGAACTTCTGGGCATCGCAGACCTGTTCGACCCTCAATCCGGGCTGGTCGGAGAATTCGACGGCGGGCAGCATCGCACGGCCGAGCAGCACCGAAAGGACAATATCCGCGAGGAGAAACTCGAGTCAGCGAACCTGGTCGTTGTCCGATGTGACAAGACCGACATCCGGCGACACCGGAACCAGCTCATCCGTCGATGGCAGGACGGCTACCGGCGCGGACAACGCCGGAACCGCGCTCTGGACACCTGGACCCTCGAGCAGCCCTCTTGGTGGCGACGGCACCACTGGTAATAGAAGGCGAGCGTATGGATCTTGGCGAGGCTCTGAACATCCACACGCTCGCCCTCTGTGGCGGCGTTCCCTATGAACCTGGGGATCAGGACCTCAGGGATCAGGGCCCCAGCGATCAAGGGTGGTCCGGGCCACCGGTGACGAAGTCGTCCGGGTTGACCTGGTCGAGGAACTCCCGGAATTTCGCCACCTCGGTATCGGAGTCCAGCGTCTCCTCCGGTTCGTCGGTGCCGTCCTCCTCGGGCATCAGCACACCGGCCTCGTCGAGGACGTCCTCGGCACAGTAGATCTCGCAACCGGCCCGCAGGGCGATGGCGATCGCGTCCGAGGAGCGGGAGCTGATCTCGACGCCGTCGATCACCAGCACCGCATAAAAGGTGCCGCCGGAGAGTTCGGTGATGTGAACCTCCGACAGCGTGTGTCCGAGGCCGGACAGCAAGTCGACGATCAGGTCATGGGTCAGCGGGCGCGGCGGCACGACGCCCTCCTGGGCGTTGGCGATCGCCGAGGCCTCACCGGCGCCGATCCAGATCGGCAGGTATCGGGCCCCGCCGACCTCTCGCAGCAGGACCATGGGCGAGTTCGACGGCATTTCCACTCGCACACCGACCACATCGAGTTCTGGCATACGACCACAGTACGTCGCCGACGCCCGGTGCGAACACGGCCCCAGCCGAGTTTGATGATCACGTAACAACCCCATCCGGCCACTGCAGGGCCGTTACCGCTCCATGCCCGTACGGATCAGTGCAGCGTGCACGCCGATCACCAGCTGGGTCACCTCAGCCGCCACGTCGCCCTGGCCGTCCTTCACCCGCGCGCGGGTGTGCGGGGCGATCGCCTGCTCGACCAGTCCGATCTCCCGGTCCGCCGCGAGTTTGAAGGCCCGCAGATGCCGGCTGTCGATCCCGTAGACGGCCAGCCTTCGGGCGGCCACTGCGATGGCCAGCGCCTCCCGGCCGTAGTACTGGGTGCCACGGCGCGGGACGATCACCTGGATCGACTCCAACTCCGTCAGCGCCGCCTCGGTCAGGCCGCTAGCCTCCAGCAGGTCGGCGCGGGACAGCCGGAGCTGCCGCGGCGGCTGCCGGGCGCGATCCGCACCGGGCGGTGCGGTGGCGGGTGAGGCGTCTCGCAAGGCGGCCGGCGGTACGCCGGCCGAGGTCGCCTGGGGACCGGTCGGACCCTGCCCTTTCGTCGTCGCACTCCGCGGACCGTTCGGCACCGCGGACACCGCGGGCGGCGCAACCAGCGGCGCCTGCACCGCCTCGGGCGCGCCGCCGTCACGGCGCACACTCGGGTCGAGTCCACGGTCCAGCTGCTCGAGGTGGTCGCGGATCACTTTCAACGGCAGGTACTGCGTCTTCTGTACGCGCAGGATGTAGCGGAGGCGCTCGACATCGGACGGCCGATAGCGGCGATATCCGGACGGCGCTCGCTCCGGGGCCAGCAACCCGACGCTTTCCAGAAAACGGATCTTGGAGATCGAGATGTCGGGAAACTCGGATTTCAACGAGGCGAGCACCTGACCGATACTCCGCAGCGTCGAATTCGCAGCCATACGGTGGTCGGCGCCCCCTCCGGTCGATGTGCGGTCCGGTCGATGTGCAGTCGGGCCCCCAGCCTAACCGGGCGATCCGTCCGACGCCGTCAGCGACCCCTCAGGATCGTGCCGCGTAATAGACCAGGCGGAACTTGCCGATCTGCACCTCGTCGCCGGCCTGCAGCAACTGCTCGTCGACCATCTGCCGATTCACGTAGGTGCCGTTCAGGCTGCCGATGTCCTTGACCACGACGCCGTCGTCGGTGAGGGTGAAGACCGCGTGCCGGCGGGAGACCGAGATGTCGTCCAGCAGGATGTCGGCCTCCTGACTGCGGCCGACGGTCGTGTGCTCGGTGTCCAGCAGGAACCGGCTGCCGGCGTCGGCACCGCGACGCACGATCAGCAGCGCTGAACCCTTCGGCAGTGCGCTCACCGCGGCCTCGTCGTCGGAGCTCAGCGCATCGTCGTCAGGCTCCGGCACCGCCGCCATCGTGCGGGTGGTGTCCAGGGATTCCGGGGCAGGCTTCTCCGGCCTCTGCAGCTGGGTGCCGCACTGGCTGCAGAAGTTGCTGGCCTCCGGGTTGGCATGGCCGCAGTTGGTGCAGTAAATCATCCGACAAACATCCGATCGACGTGTTCAGCTGTCCACGTGTTCAGCGTAGGCGTCCGCATCCAACAGGTCATCCAGATCGGTGCCGGCGGCAGTCTCCACCTCGAACAGCCAGCCGTCGCCGTACGGGTCGGTGTTGACCTGCTCGGGGCTGTCCTCCAGTGCCTGGTTGATCGCGGTGACGGTCCCCGAGACCGGGGAGAACACGTCGGAGACCGATTTGGTTGATTCCAGCTCTCCGCACGAGTCGCCGGCGGTCACCTCGTCCCCGACGGCCGGCAGCGAGACGAAGACGATGTCACCGAGCTGCTCGGCGGCGTACTCGGTGATCCCGATCCGCACGCCGGCCTCGTTGCCCTGACGGACCCACTCGTGCTCAGCGGTGTACTTCAGATCCTCGGGGTATTCGGGCACGAACTTGGCTCCTCGGTGTGTGCGCCTGCTGGTCGGTCACTGGTCATCGCTTCGCCGACGGCGACGATGCTGGGCGAGCGTACTGATTCTTCTTCTGGGTGTGCAAGGAGTCGATGTCGATCGTGGACTTGCGAACGATCTCGACCTGCCCTTGGGTGCTTCCGGTGACCTGGTCGGCGAAACCACCGCGGAAATCCGCGCCGGAGGCCAGACTGTCGCTGTCCCCGATCGCTTCAATCACCACGGGGCTGCCGATGGGTTGCCCGTCGACCGTCACGTTACCGGCAGTGCCCGCGAAGTAGGTAGTGGCCACCACTCGGTAGCTGTTGTCGATCTCGATCGCCTCCGCACCGGCGTCGCGGAGTTCCTCGATTCCCTCCAGCATCAGCTCCGGCGTCAGCTTTTGGTGCGGGTCGGTGACGGTGATCCGTACGCCCGGCCCCTCGGCCTTCTCGGTGCCGGCCAGAATGCCCAGATCGCCGATCCGCAGCCGGGTCTCGCTCCGGGCCACCTGCTGCCGGTTGGCGCCGGAACGGAGGTTGTCCCGGGTCTTCTGCAAATCCTCGATCTCGCCCTGCAGCCGGCGCGACTCGCTGTTCAGTCCGTCGAGGATCTGGACCAGATCGTCCTGCCGGGCATTGGCGTAGGTGTCGTCGGTGCGATTGCTCCGCACCTGCAATACGCCGCCGAACGCGACCAGGAACAACATCAGCGCAGCGATCAGCTGACCCTTGCCGGGCCGGGTGAAGGCACGCCGGATCCGGCGCCACGGGCCGGAACTCCCCTCGGTCCCTGAGCTTGTCGAAGGTCTGTCGTCCGCCCCTTCGACAAGCTCAGGGGTCTTGACGTCGGGCTCAGGGGTCTGCGCGTCGTCAGGCATGGAACAAGGCCCTCCGGATGGCTGCGGCGTTGGTGAAGATCCGGATGCCCAGCACCACCACGACGCCGGTGGACAGCTGGGACCCGACGCCGATCTGATCGCCTACGTAGACGATCGCGGCGGCGATCAGAACGTTGGAGATGAAGGACACCACGAAGACCCGGTCGGTGAAGGTCCCCTCCAGATAGGCGCGGAAGGCACCGAACAGGGCGTCCATGGCGGCCACGATGGCGATCGGCAGGTACGGCTGGAGGAAGTCCGGGACTCCCGGCTGGAGGACCAGGCCGAGGATGATGCCGGCGATCAGGCCGAGGATCGGGATCATCGCGTCCTTCCGCTCCGTACGGTCAGCCCGGGCACCGCCGCCAGGTGCAACTCCGAGCTGGTGGACACGTCGTAGCGCATGCCCTGTTCGTCCTTCAGCGAATTCCACCAGGGTCCGGCCGACGTCTCCAGCAACCGTGCCTGCAGCGTATCCGGATCACCGATCGCATCCACCTCGTACGGTCCCGTCAGCGACCGGTAGTTGACGGTGATCGCCTGGCCGGCCTCACGGATCGCACTGAGCGCGGTGAGCCGCTGCCCGTTGATCTGGATCGCCTCGGCTCCTGCCTGCCACAGGCCGTTGACCAGCACCTGCAGGTCCACGTCCAGCACCTGATTGTCACCGGCAGCCCCGGTGCCGTCGTCGACGACGATCTTCAGGCCCGGGCCGGTCACGGCACCGGCGCCGGTCACCGACTCCAGGCCGGCCAGCTGTTGACGCAGCTGCTGGTCCTCCGCGTCGTCGCCGAGCCCGTTGCTGCGCAGTCGGGCATTCTCTGCGGCCAGCGAGTCGGCCTGCTGACGCATCGCGTCACGACTGGTCTGGGCCGACTTGATCCGGGCGACGAGTTGGTCGCGCTCCTTCGCCGCCGCCGGCCTCGACCGGGTCGTCTGCAGGGCGGCGACGGTGAACAGGACGCCGATCACCACGATGATCACCGCGAACGCCAATCGCGACCGGTTGGTGTCCCGCTTGCGCCGGTCAGGTTGCCGCGCCGCGACCGCGGCGTAGTCAGGATCGACGGGCTGCTCGATGATCTGTTTGAGCAGATCCATGCTCGCGTCCGGGGCGTGCCTGGCCCGCCGACCGTCCGCCGAGGCATGAGCATCCACGCCGGTGACCTTAACGATTCCGCCGCCGGTTCGGGAATAGAGCATCCCGCCGGAAGGTCCCGGCTGTCGGGTCATCGGTCGGGTCATCGGTCGGGTCGTCGCTCGCCGTCCCGGTGGCTCGACCGTACAGCGTCCGGATCCGGGGGCCGACGACCGACCAGTCGTAGCGGCCCACCGCACGCCGAGCCCGAAGGTTGAGCAGCGTACGGTCCGAATCCAGCGCCCGGGTCACCGTACGGGCCAGAGCGGCGGGGTCCCCGGCCGGGAAGACGTAGCCGAGCGGATCGCCGCCGGCATCGCCGAGCAGATCGGTGAAGGCCGGCAGGTCGGAGGCAACCACAGTGGCGCCGGCAGCCATCGCCTCGATCAACACGATGCCGAAACTCTCCCGTTCCCGGTGCGGCGCGACGAAGACGTCGGCACCGCGCAGCAATGCGGTCCGCGTGCTGTCGTCGACCTGACCGGTGAGCACCCGGTCCACCGGTACGCCGCTGCGGCGGATGATCTTGTCCATCCGTGCCTGGCTGCCACTGCCGGCGATCACCACCTCGAGGTCGGGGCGGCGCTGTTTGATCATCGGCAGCGCGTCGAGCAGCACCTGCAGCCCCTTGCGCGGCTCCTGCAGCCGGCCGAGGAAGACCAGCCGCGGATGATCGCCGGCACGCCACGGGCCGGTCGCCGGACCGCCACCCTCATGATCAACACCGGCATGATCGAATTCGGCGAGCCGGAAACCGTTGGGGACCACGTCCGGATCGCGGTCCAGATGGCTCGTGACGACACCGCGGGCCGGTTCGGACACCGCGACCCCGATAGTGATCTTGTCGATCACCGGGCCGAGGACGAGACCGGCCATCCGCATCAGCGCCGACCTCGGAGTCGCGGTGTGATACGTCGCGACGACCGGTGCCCGGCTGGCCACCAGGGCGGCCAGGGACGCGCCCGGAGCGAGCGGTTCGTGGATGTGCACCAGATCGGGACGGACCAGACCGAGCCAGCGCCGTACCCGGACCTCGATGGCCGGCCCGAGACCGACCCGCGCGACCGAGCCGTTGTACGGCACCGGCACCGAACCGCCGGCCGAGGTGATCACCGCGGGGTCGACGCCGTACTGCCGGGCACGCCGCGGATCAAGATCACCGGGCGCCAGGATGTGGACCCGGTCACCAGCCGCCGTCAGGTAGCCGGCGAGCCCGAGAACATGGTTCTGTACGCCGCCGGGCACCGACAGTGAGTACGGGCAGACCAGGCCGACGGTCAACGGCTGCCGGGCATCTGGGAGATCTTCCGACAGACCGGCAGGAAGCAGTTCAGTCACGCTGATGCCCCGGCCGGGCCGCGGGTGAAGAAGGGCTGCATCAGATGCCAGTCCTGCGGGCGCCGGGCGATCCGGTCCGCGAAATAGTCAGCCTCGTCCTGGATCATCGCCACCAGGCCGGCCCGGCCCGGCCGGTGGGCGATCCGCGGGCCGATGTCGAGCCGCAGCCCGTCGTTGGTGAACCAGGTGACCATCGGGAACAGCGCCGCCCCGGTGCGCCGGGCAACCAGCGCCGGCCCGGCAGGCATGGTGACCGGGTGACCGTTCCAGGTCACCGGCACCCCGCTGCCCACCAGATCCCGGTCGGCGACCAGACAGATCAACCGGCCGCGGCGTACGGCCGCCATCAGCTCCGACAGCGCAGCCGGATCCCGGTGCCCGATCACCTGCATGCCCAGACCCTCGCGGAAGGCCAGGAACTCCTCGTACTCCGGTCCGGAAAGCTCCTCGGCGACCGTGCTGACCGGCATCCCGGTCAGGCAGGCCCAGGCGCCGGCGAGGTCCCAATTGCCGCTGTGCGGCAGGGCGATCACAGCGCCCTGATCGGCCATCGCCCGGCGCAGATCACCCTCGCCCGAAGTGCTCACCCGGGCGATGATCTTGGACCGACTCCAGCCCGGCAGCGAGAACATCTCCAGGAAATTCCGCAGATAGGAAGCGATCCCGGCCCGCAGCAGCTCCTGATCGGGCTCGCGACCGGTGGCGTATCGCAGGTTCTCGGCGTATTGGTCGATAGGGCGGCCGCCGCGGTCGACTGCGATCGCCGCGCCGGCGGAGATGACCATCTCCTGCAGCACCGCGGGGATGCGCGGGCCGACCCGCCAACCGAGCTGGTAGAGAAGCCGCAGCAGGACCGCCTGCGCCCCCTGCGGGCCGCTCGGACGCCGGCGCGGTGCCGGCTGATCAGGCACCTGCACCCCGGGCGTCCTGCTCGGTCGCCTGGTTGCGGACCTTGAGGATCCGCTGGAAGACGGTGAACGTGCTCATCACAGCCAGAGCGCTGACGGCGAGTTCCAGCACATACGGGATGCCGAGGCCTGCGAGCCAGGCCCCCATCAGGACGATCAGCAACCGGTCGGCGCGAGCAGCCAGTCCCCCGTCGGCGTGGTAGCCGAGGCTCTCGGCCCTGGCCTTGACGTAGGAAGTCAACTGCCCCATCACCAGCGCCCAGAGGGTGACCGCCGCCCAGATCGTCGTCCAGCCGAAGGCCGGAGTGCGGCCGGCGACCGAGTAACCGTAGACGAAGTAGAGCGTGATCCCGCCGAAGACCGCACCGTCGCCGACCCGGTCGAGGCTGGAGTCCAGGAAGGCACCCCACTTGCTGCTGCGGCCGGTGCTACGGGCCATCTGCCCGTCGACCATGTCGGAGAAGACGAAGATGAAGATCACCACAGTGCCCTGCCAGAGCCAACCTTGCGGGTAGCAGATGATCGCCCCGAGCATGACGCCGATCGTGCCGATGATCGTGATCACGTCCGGCGACACGTTGTGCCGGACGAAGAAGGCGGCGATCGGAGAGATCACCTTCGTCCAGGCTGCGCGGAATCGTTCGAGCATGATCAGCTCACTCCCTGTTCGGTGAGGGGATGGCCGGGATCGGTCCGGTCCGCGACCTGGGGCCAGGCCTTGTGCAGGAGTCTCCAGGTGTCGCCGAGGAGCTGCGGGATCGCCTTGGTCTGACCGATCACCGGCAGGAAGTTGCCGTCGCCGGCCCAGCGCGGGACCACGTGCTGGTGCAGATGCGCGGCGATCCCGGCACCGGCGACCGCGCCCTGGTTGATCCCGAGATTGAAGCCGTGAGGAGCGCTGACCTGGCGCAGCACGGACATCGACTGCGCGGTCAGCCGGCCGACCGCGATCCGTTCGTCCTCGGTCAGGTCGGTGTAGTCGGCTACGTGGCGATAGGGACAGACCAAGACGTGGCCCGGCGAGTACGGGTAGAGGTTGAGGACGACGAAAGCGAGTTCGTCGCGGTGCACCAGCAGCCCGGTCTCGTCGTCGTTGGTCGGGATCCGGCAGAACGGGCACGTTTCCGGGGTGCCGTCCGGCGGCTTGTTCTCGCCCTCGATGTAGACCATCCGGTGCGGGGTCCACAGCCGTTCGAACCCATCGGGTTCGCCGGCGAAGTCCGCTGCGCTCTCGTCGCTCATGTCGGATCCAAGCATGTCGGATCCAAGCATGCCGGATCAGGACGGCAGGTCCACAACGCCCCGCCCGGCCGTCGGGCAAACAGGCTGCTCGGAGCCCGCGCCGATCAATTGCGGGACATCGGCGACCGAGCCCAGGAGGTGGGTGTGCCGCTCGACGCCGAGTTCGGCGACGGTCCCGGCGCCGGACAGGACGCCGACGACATAGCCGGCACCGGCATTGATGCCGGCCTGCAGGTCACGCGGCGTGTCGCCGGCCACCAGCACCCGGGACCGAGCCGTCACACCGGCCAGCTCCATCGCCCGGAAGATCATGTACGGCGCCGGCCGGCCCTGCGCGACCTCGGAGCCGCAGACCACGCCGTCGACCACCGCGTCGCCGTCCCAGCCGAGCGCGGCGAGCAGCGTCGTGACGATCTCGCGGTCGAAGCCGGTGTTCAGGATCACTCGCACGCCCGCCTGCCGGAGCCGGCCGAGCGTCTCGACGACGCCGGGCAGCGGGACCGGTGGATGATCGGCGTAAGCAGCCCGCAGTCTGGTCCGGAAGTCCTCGACCACCGTGGCCAGCTGCTCAGGCCCGGGCCCGACACCGGACGACTCGGTCAGCAGCGCCTTCAGAGCCTCGTGCTTGGCCGCTCCGTGCCAGCGGGCGATGTCGGCATCACTGGGCGTTGCGCCGTGGGCCCGTGCGGTCTGGGCCAGGACCTTGTAGACCTGCTGGCCGTCGTCGACAGTGGTACCGGCGATGTCGAGCACCGCAAGATCGATGTCTGGCTGGGTCATCCGGGACCTCCTTCTGGACGCGACTGGACCGGAAACCGGTGTGAGGTCGCACCGATCTGCTACCCATTGCCATCCGCGGCCGTTCCACGCGCTGTCCGGAGCTGCGCCTACACCTGGACGCGGTCGGCGATCGCCCGGGTGATCTCGGCGATCGCCTCGTCCACCGGCACGCCGTTGCGCTGGGTGCCGTCGCGGAACCGGAACGACACCGCTCCGGCGTCGACATCCTGGCCGCCGGCGATCAACTGGTAGGGCACCTTCTGCTTGGTCCAGTTCCGGATCTTCTTCTGCATCCGGTCGTCACTGGTGTCCACCTCGACCCGAACGCCCGCCCGCCGCAGCTTGTCCGCGATGTCGACCAGATACCCGTCGAACTCCGCCGCGACCGGGATCCCGACGACCTGGACCGGGGCCAGCCAGGGCGGGAAGGCACCGGCGTAATGCTCGGTGAGCACACCGATGAACCGCTCGATCGAACCGAACTTGGCCGAGTGGATCATCACCGGCTGCTGCCGGGTGCCATCGGCCGCCTGATACTCCAGGCCGAATCGCGCCGGCTGGTTGAAGTCGTACTGGATGGTCGACATCTGCCAACTGCGGCCGATGGCATCCCGGGTCTGCACCGAGATCTTCGGGCCGTAGAAGGCGGCGCCGCCCGGGTCCGGGACCAGCTCGAGACCAGACTCGACGCCGACCTGCTCCAGAATGCTGGTGGCGGTCTCCCACTCCTCGTCGGTGCCGATGAACTTGTCCGACGCCGGGTCCCGGGTGGACAGCTCCAGGTAGTAGTCGTCCAGCCCGAAGTCGCGCAGCAGCCCGAGGATGAAATTCAGCAGGTGCTTGATCTCGGCCGGCGCCTGTTCCGGGGTGACGTAGGAGTGCGAGTCGTCCTGAGTCATCCCCCGGACCCGGGTCAGACCGTGCACGACGCCTGACTTCTCGTACCGGTAGACCGAGCCGAATTCGAAGAATCGCAGCGGCAGTTCGCGGTAGGACCGTCCGCGCGAACGGAAGATCAGGTTGTGCATCGGGCAGTTCATCGGCTTGACCCGGTACTGCGCGCCCTCCAACTCCATCGGCGGGAACATCGTCTCGGAGTAATACGGCAGATGGCCGGAGGTGTAGAAGAGGTTGTCCTTGGTCAGGTGCGGCGTACCGACGTAGGAGAAGCCCTCCTCGATGTGCCGGCGCCGGACGTAGTCCTCCATCTCCCGCTTCAGCACGCCGCCCTTCGGATGGAAGACCGCCAGCCCGGAGCCCAGCTCGTCAGGGAAACTGAAGAGATCGAGCTCCACACCGAGCTTGCGGTGATCACGTTTGGCCGCCTCAGCCATCCGGTGCTGGTAGTCGGCCAGCGCCTCCCGGCTCGGCCAGGCGGTGCCGTACACCCGCTGCAGCTGCTGGTTGTTCTGATCCCCCAGCCAGTACGCCGCCGAGCTGCGGGTGATCGCATACGCCGGGATGTAACCGGTGTGCGGCACATGCGGGCCGCGGCAGAGATCCTTCCACGCAACGGATCCGTCCCGCCGGACGTTGTCGTAGATGGTCAGCTGGCCGGCCCCGACCTCGACGCTCGCACCCTCTTCGTCAGCCGTCCCGTCACTGTTCAGCGCAGCCTTCTTGCCGATCAGTTCGATCTTGAACGGCTCGTCGGCCAACTCGTCCCGGCCCTCATCGTCGGTGATCTCGCGGCGGACGAATCGCTGCCGCTCCTTGATGATCTTGGTCATCTGCTTCTCGACGGCCTTGAGGTCGTCCGGGGTGAAAGGCTCGGAGACCTCGAAGTCGTAGTAGAAGCCGTCGGTGATCGGCGGACCGATGCCCAGCTTCGCCTCGGCGTACAGGGTCTGGACCGCCTGGGCGGCGACGTGCGCGGCCGAATGCCGCAGCACGTTGAGCCCGTCCTGGCTCTCGATCGAGACCGGCCGCACTTCGATCCCTGAGCTGGTCGAAGGCTCGGTGCCGTCCAGGATCGCGCGCGCCAGGTCGCGCAGTTCGCCGTTGATCTTGACCGCGACGACCGTACGATCCTCGCCGAACAGGTCAAGACCCGTCGTCTCGTCCGTGACCTCCTGCTCGGCGGCAGCGTTGTCACGCACAACGGTGATCTTGAACGACCCCACGGCTTCTCCTCACGGCTCCTGTCCCGCGCCACGGGTGCCGGCGCCGGAAATGCACAGCAAGCTTAGTGGTCCTCGGCGGGAGCCCGGTCGAGGGCGGCTGTGGTCGGCGCCCCGGTCAGCCGGCTGCGCCGACCAGCGTCCTGGACCGCCGGGCGGCAACCGATTCCAACTCGTCGGCGAAGATCTGCGACCAGTACGCCCAGTCGTATTCCGCCATGGCGAAGTCGTGGCCGCGCCGCCCCATCTGCTGCGCCAGACCGGGCCGGCCGGCCAGCTCGAGGACGGCGTCCACGACCGAATCCGGGCTGTCCCAGCCGACGACGACTCCCGACCCGCTCCGCCGGACGAGGTCGACAGCTGTCGGCAGGGGCGTCGTGACGAAGGGCACCCCGTAGGCGCAGTATTCGAGCAGCTTGGTCGGGATGCTGTGCCGATAGTTCGGAGAGTCCCGCAGCAGGGACAGCCCGGCGAGCGCACCACGGACCCGCTCGAGGGCCTGGGTCGCCGGCAAGAACCCGGTCCAGACCAGATCCTGCTCGGCCTGAGCCTGGAGCAGCAGATCCCGGGTGCGGTCGTCGTGGGTCGGCCCGATGACCTCCAGCCCGATCCGGCCGTCGGACCGTTCGCGCAGCAGTCGGCCGATCGTGGGCAGCAGGTGACTGCCGCGGGCAGCGGTCAGTGACCCGAGATAGATGACCCGGTCCTGGCCGGCCGGCACCAGATCCGGCGGCACGATCACCGCGTTGGGCACCACCCGATGTGGCCGGCTGAACCGCTCCTGGTAGGCCGTCTCGGCCAGCAGCAGGGTGAACTGCTGCTCGGCCCACTGTTCGGCGGACCGGACGAGCCGGGCGGTCGGGCCATGGACGGCGTCGGGCAGCCACTGTTTGGTGCCCAGCGATGCGGCGAGGTCCTCGTGCACATCCCAGACCAGCTGTGGCAGGTGCAGTCCGACGGTGGACGCCAAGAGCTCCGGGTCGTGGATCACGATCACGTCGTACCGGTCGCTGTGCCGTGCCAGCAGCTGCCGTACGGCGAGCAGCGCCCGGAGCCGGGACCGATTCCGGGACCGAGGAAGGGTCACCCGCCGCAGTCGGCTGCAGGCCTCGGGGCTGAGGTGCTCGGTGCCGAGTCCGACGTCGGGGGAGAACGCGGCCGCGTAGGTGACCTGCCAGCCCCGCTCCAGCAGGGCGGCGATCTGCCGGAACCAGATCCTGGAATCGCGGGGATCGTGCACGACCGTGATGACCAGTGCCCGACGTGGAGACTTCGACAACATCAGCGGTGATCCCATCCGGCCGGTCAGAGCCGCTCGACAGTCGTACCGGTTGTGACACCCCGCGTGTCGAGCAGCCGGCGGGCCGCCCCGGCGACCGCCTCGAGGTCGTAGGCCCGGTGCGGCTGCAGCAGCACACAGATGTCTGCCTCCCCGATCGCCGCCGGTAGGTCGGCCACCGAGTGCAAGCTCTCGCCGTCGAGGTCCCATCGGGTGACGAAGGGATCGTGATAGGACACCTCCGCTCCCAGCGTCCGCAGGATCCGGATCAGGGGTGCGGCCGGGGTCTCCCGGGTGTCGGCGACATCGGCCTTGTAGGTGATACCGAGCAGCAGCACCTTCGCATCGGCGAGGTCGATGCCGTCGGCACCGAGCCGGCCGCCGATCCGTTCGGCGACGTAGGCGGGCATCGAGTCGTTGATCTCCTGAGCCAACTCGACAAACCGGAAGGGCTGGCCCAGCCGGGCGCGTACGTTGTGGGAAAGATAGCGCGGATCGATCGGGATGCAGTGTCCGCCCACCCCGGGACCCGGCCGGAACGCCTGGAAGCCGAAGGGCTTGGTCGCGGCGGCATCGATCACGTCCCAGAGGTCGATCCCCACCTCCCGGCAGAACCGGACCATGTCGTTGACCAGTGCGATGTTGACATGCCGATAGGTGTTCTCCAGCAGTTTGGCCATCTCGGCCTCCCGGGTGCCGCGGACCCGGACGACGTCGGAGACCAGCTTCTGGTAGAACATCGCCGCCCGGTCACCGCAGGCGGGCGTGTGACCGCCGACGATCTTGGGGATGTTGCCGACGCCGAACAGGGTGTTACCGGGGTCGATCCGCTCCGGGGAGAACGCGAGGTTGAAGTCGACTCCCGCGACCAGCCCGTTCGCCTCCAGCAGCGGCCGGACGACCTCGTCGGTGGTCCCGGGGTAGGTGGTCGACTCGACGACCACGAGCATCCCCGGACGCAGCTGCGCGGCAACCTCGCGGGCGGCCCTCCGCAACGGGCGAAGGTCAGGCTCACCGTCATCGGTCAGCGGGGTGGGCACACAGATCACCACGTCGCCGGCATCGGCGATCTCGGCGAAGTCGGCCGTTGCCCGGTAGCCGTCGGTCACCATCGCGGCGATGTCGGAATCGGAGAGATCGTCGACATGGCTGCGGCCCGCATTGAGCCCGGCCACCCGTTCGGCATCCAGGTCGACACCGATGACGTCGAGTCCGGCCTTGATCGCCTCGCGGGCCAGCGGCAGTCCCACATAACCCTGCCCAACGATCGCGACTCGACTCATCACGTTAACCTGCTATTCATCGAAAGGAAATTCTGAATATGTCCGGTCTCGAGTCCCGATGGGCTATGGAAACGGTGATATTCAGTGGCGACAACAGCACGACGCATCACGTTAACCCGATATTCATTGACCACCGACCTCGAATCCTCTGCGGCCCTTCGAGCAACCACTGACATGCAATGGAATACGTACGTGATGCTACCAAAATCGTCCGCTCAATTCTCGTCACTCACCCATCTTGTGACAGTGAAAACAAGAACACGCGCTCATCAGGAGTTAGCCCCTCGGCGCCGACGGTGCATCGCAGCGCGGTGCCGTAGGTGCGGCGCAGGCGTTTCCAGTACGCGATCCGATCGACCTCGGTCGGCGACCGGGGCACCAACTCGGGTGGGTAGCCGTATTTGCGGGCGACGGCGAATGCGGGCGCGTCCAGCAACAGCACCGGCCGGAAGGCCGCGGTGATCAACTGGATCTCCGCGAGTTCGTCGACCACCGTCTCCAGCCCGTCGGCGGGCACCCGGGTGAGATCGACCAGCAGGACCGGCAAAGTGTCACGACCGACGCCACCCAGCAGCTTCCCAGCGGTCAGATCGGCGCCGCGGCCATCGGCACCGACCTCCGTCATCCAGAGCCTGCGAGCAAGCCGGCGGAGCAGGTCGTTGTCGCGGAGCCACGGGATGACCATCCGCCGCGCGGCCGGGACACCGGGCACCTTGCGCCCGGCGCGGGCCAGACCGGCCACCAGATCGCGGCTGCTCATGTCCTACCCCGGTGCAGATCGGTGAGCAGCCGCGCCGCATCGACGGCTCCGTTGCCGGGGTCCATCGCCGTGACCTTGGCGATCATCTCGTCGCCGTGCTCGAGCAGTTCGGCCAGCATCGGGACGGTTCCTGACTCCGACACCCGGGGGGCGCAGAGCGACCAGCCCTGATCGGCGGCCCACCGCGCCCGCCGGCCCTGGTCGTCCAGCGCGCTGTTGCGCTTGGGGATGAACAGCGTCGGGGTCCCGAAACGCAACAACTCGTGGAACGAGTTGTAGCCGGCAGCCGAGATCGCGACATCGAATGCGCGCTGATAGGTCGCCAGCGGAATCGGATTGATGACATGCACATCGTCGGGCAGCGCGACATCCGGAGCGACCACCGACTGCGTGACGCAGATCTCCAGGCCCACCCGACGGCAGGCGGCGATCGCCGCCGCGGTATCACTGGTCACGTCCTCGACCGCTCCCCCGCTGAAGGCGACCAGCGCGATCCGGCCGCCGGTCGGCAGGCCGAGTTCCCGCCGGGCCGCATGCCTGGTCAGCAGCTCGTCCTCGTCAAGCAGTGTCACCGGCGGGATCCGCACAGCCGGTGCCGAGGCAGTGGCCCCGATGTCACCCGCCGAGGCGAAGTCTCCGGGCTCGATCACCGCGTCGAACCAGGCCGCCTTCTTCAGCTGGTCCCGGCTGCGACCGGGCTGCCACATGCCCCGGCGCGACCAGACCCACAGCGGATCGGGATGGGTCGAGCGGAGCTCCTCGATCCCGTTGTAGGGCCAGGTGCCGTCGAAGACGACGACCGCCGGCCGGACCCGGCGCAGGACCGCGCCGATCCGGTCGGTGAAGATCGGCTGCCAACTGCTCGGATCCATGCCGAGCCCGGCTGCCGAGGGGACGTACTCGTACGACATCCCCAGCCTGCCGACCGCCGCGACTCCCTGCGACAGCGACACCACGTGCGGCTGGAAGTGCGTGGCCCGTCGCGCGTACGCCATCAGTCGCATCAGGTGCCCCATGCCGGTGCCGTTGCTGCTGACCAACAGCAGCTTCGGACGCTCGTCGGCGGCCCGCGTCGCCGGCGTTCCTCGCAGTCGCGAAGCGGAGTGCCCGCTCTGCTCGCCACCAGCCTGAGGAGTGCGGGCCTCCAGCCCGCTCAGTGCCTGGATCCGGTCCACGTGCACCTGACGGGAGAACCGCCGGCGCGCCGTCGCGCGGGCATGCTCGGAGATCCGAAGCCACAGGTTGGTGTCCCGGTGCAACGACCGTACGACCTCCTGGATCCCGGCCGGTTCGGCGTACAAGGCAGCGTCTGCGAAGATCGTTTCGAACACCGGCGGCAGGACCACCGGGACTCCGGCGGCCATGGCCTCCAGCACGTTCCGGCCGAACGCCTCGATCCAGCGCGGATCGGTGTAGTACACGTAGGTATCGATGCCCTGCAGGAATTCGCGCGGTTCGCGGGTGCCGAATTCCCAGACCCGCCAGGAGTCCGGCAGCTGAGAGCCCAGCACGGCGCGCGCGGACCGGGCGCCGCCGAGGACCCGGACCTCGACCGAGCCGTCCTCCGGGTAGGCCGCCAGCAGCTCAGCCCGCTCCCGCGGCCACTTCGCCGCGACATCACGGCTGTGCCGGCCGATCACCGGACGGTCACCGGCCGGGGCGTCGTGCTCGACGTGCCAGCTCCGCGCATCGATCACGTTGACCCAGTCGTCAGCGATCAGCCGCAGGTCCCCGCCCGCGGCCAGCAGCTGGCCGCGGATCCGGGACGACAGCGGCGCCCACAGCGGATCGAGTCCGAACCGCTGGCGAACCAGCCGGTTGATGCGGGCCGGGTCGAATTCTCGCGCGCCATCCGGGGCGATCATCGTGGAGTTGACGATCACGACCACCTGCTCGGTGGTGATCGGCGGCAGCTGGTCGGATGCCTGGTCAAGGACCGTCGGGTGCCGGATCAGGGTGATCGCTGCCCGGACCGGGTCGTGACCGATGAGCAACCGGGCCGAACCGTCGGCGAGCTGTTCGGTGATCCGCGGATTGAATCCGGTGACGCGGGCGACCAGCGGCCCGTTCAGGTGGATCAGCCCGGTGGTCCAGCCGGCGCCGGCCTGGGCCGCGATCTCCTCGGCGATGCTGGCAGCGGTGCCGCCGGCGAAGCGGAAGTCGGAGATGTCCAGGACGTCGACGACCCTCATCGCGGCTTGCCGGCGATGATCATGAAGTTCTTGGGATATCCGGTCCGGGTGTACTTCCACTCCTGGTCCAGTCGGTAGAACAGGCCCGCCAAGAGCAACCCCAGCCCTCGGGCGGCGCCCAGCAACACCCTGGCGCGCCCGGCCCGCCACCTGCCCAGGCCGGAGGGAACCGTTCTGGGCAGGTGCCGGTGCATACCCTCGAACTGGTAGCCAACCGTCCCGAAGTAGCCCTCCATCCACTCCATCGTCTGCACCGAGAAGCCCGCATCGGAGAAGAGCTTTCGCAGCCCGAACTGGGTGTACCGGAAGAAGTCGTACGGCTTCTGGTGCTCCTCGTAGAACAGCGGAACAGTACAGATGAGCTCTCCCCCGGGCTTGGTCACGCGATACAGCTCCCGCAGGGCCGAGGCCGGGTCAGGCAGATGCTCCAAAACCTGATTGAGAAGAACGCGGTCATACCGGCCGTCCTCCACCGGGATGTCGGTCAGATCGCAGATATAGGTCTGGTCCGCCTGCAGCAACTTGAAGTCAGCGGACTCGTACGTCGCATGCTTGAAGAAGCCGCGATATGGCGCCCTTCCGGCACCGGCGTCCAGGACGAGCATGCCCGGCTTCGTGGCCTTGGCGAATGTCCGGTTGTAGCGGGCCAGATACTGGCGGGAGGAATTTCGGAACCAGCGCTTCTTCCATTCCGGTAACTGCCGTCGTGGTGTCGCCACGGGACGACTCAGTCGCCGGGTCAGATCTGAGCGAACGGTCATGACACCTTTTCGTCGGCCGAATTTCGATCTCACGCGCTCGGGGTGAACGCGGGCTCATCGTAACTTGCCCATGCCCGGCCGGACCCCTCGGATGAGCCTTGTCGATCGAATCTCTGGTTCGTCGAATTTCGTTTCCATACCGTTCATATCGGCGTTGCTGAATCGGCACTTTCTGGCCGCCGACAATGCGCTCTGTGATCGCGGTATTCCGTACGAGCACTGCTACGGTTTTGATGTCCGAAAGCGTGCGTCGTCGTCAAAGCTATCGCCGGAAGAGAGAACAGAATCGTGCCTGAAGACAATGCCAAGGTGGCACGGGTGCTGGACCAGCTTCGCAAGGAGTTGGCCAATGCCCGCAGGATCCCCACGGGCGGGATCGCCTCCCACCGACGGCCGGCAACGAACGGGTCGGCGGAGGACTCGCCCGTCGAGCAGCCGGACGGCTCGGCTTCGGCTGACCAGCGGTTCGACGCCATCCAGGGCAGGCTGGACAAGTCCCTTCGGCTCTTGGAGCAGATCCGCAAAGAGCTGAACATCGCCCGCAACATCCCCTCGACCGGCATCACCCTGCGGCAGCGGTCTGTCGAAGAGGGCGTCGACCTGATCAACTCGGACCGGCGGTTCGACACCATGCAGGTCACCCTCGACAACTCCCGGACCATCGCCGCCGGCCTGCAAGCGGTGACGCTGACCGGCCAGGTCGCAGAATTCGGCGTCTACAGGGGCACATCGTTGACCCAGATCGCCAAATTCTTCAAGGACCTGACCGTCCACGGCTTCGACAGCTTCGTCGGCCTTCCCGAGGCATGGGGTGGCACGGCCAATGTCGCCGGCTCCTTCGACATCGGCGCTCAACCGCCCACGATCCCGGTCTCGAATGTGGAGTTCCACGTCGGCTGGTTCGACGACACCGTGCCCGTCTACGGCGACCGCTTCGACGGCCCGTTCGCCTTCTGTCATCTCGACGCCGACCTGTACAGCTCGACGAAGACCGTCTTCGACAAGCTGGAGCGATGGTTCGTGCCGGGCACGGTCGTCGTCTTCGACGAGTACTTCGGCTACTACGGCTGGCAGCAGCACGAGCACAAGGCCTTCACCGAATTCCTCGACCGCACCGGTCTGAGCTTCGAGGCGATCAGCCTCGGCCACATGAATCTGGCCGTACGCCTCACCGACGGCTGAGCGCGCCGTCCCCGCACTTCCACTCTGCACTTCCACTCTGCACTTCCACCCAGCAGGCAGATTTCTCCGAGGGGTATCCGTGGTTGACGGATCGAAGGTCCTGACGGTCGGCGTACCAGTCTTCAACGGCCGGGACCTGCTGCGCAGCTGTCTGAAGTCGATCTCCGGCTCGACGCTGGCGCATGATCGCTACGAGATCGTCATCGTCGATGACGGGAGCACGGCGCCGGAGACGCTGGAGATCCTCGCCGACTTCGAGCGAGAACATGCACAGACGCCGGGATTCGTACGCGTCATCCACTCCGCCGAGAACTCCGGCGGCGCGGCACGGCCCCGTAACCGGATCCTGGACGAGGCGAGCGGTGACTACATCTTCTTCGTCGACGCCGACGACACGATCGGGACCGAGGCGCTGGCTCGGATCGCCGGCTACCTCGCTCACGAGAGGATCGACTGGATCTCGGTCAACCAGGTAGCGGTCAACGGCCGGACAAGCGTCTTCACGTTCGCCCAGCCGTACGCCGAGAAGCCCCGGATGCGGGCGCTGTCCACGCTCACCTGCCACAAGGTGTTCCGGCGCGCCGAGATCGAGCGTCAGGGGCTGAGATTCTCCGAAGCGCTGCCCTCCGGGCAGGATGTTGCGTTCGCCTTCGCCTTCATCCTCCGGGCATCCCGGTTCGTCTATCTCGGCAGTTACGACTACTACTTCCTGACCCAGCACGCCGACGACCCGACCGAGCCAGCGCACTTGTCGCGAAGGGCCAACGCTCCGGCGGCCAACATCGAGAAGAGCTATCGGATCCTCGAAGCGATGATCGAGGCACTGCGCGAGAGCGAGCTCGAGGATTCCGAACGGCGTGCGATCGTTTCCACGAGAGTGCTTCCCCGGATCCTGATGCGGCACCGCTACCTCGCGTCGATGCTCGCCCTCGGGAAGCCGGCGGGCCCGGTCGAGCTACGGCGACTTGCAGACCTGTTGCGCGACCCGGTGCTCGCCGGCGCGGATCCGGCGGGGGCCGAAGGCCTGACCGGGACGCTGTTGGCCGGCGTGCTGCGCTCGGACTGGGATGGCGTCGTCGCGCAATTGAGCGGTAAGCCGAACGCTGCGCCGGCCGCCAAGGCGAGCACCGGGCCGACCACGGAGACGAGCACCGGGCCGACCACGGAGACGAGCACCCAGGCACTGCTGGCCGCCGTCGTCGAGGAACTGGCAGCACTGCGCAGGACCGTCGACAAGATCGCCGCCGACCAGCAGCGGCTCGAGACCAACCTGCGAGCGGAGTTCCAGTTGCGGGACATGGTCGCTCCCCGATCCGATGATCAGTCGCCCGGCATGGTGACACCGATCAATGCCGGCTGGCAACTGTCTCCGCAGGGACTCCACGAGGTCGTCCGGCGGGTCCTGATCGACAAGCCGCGCTTGGTTGTCGAGTGCGGCAGCGGCGCATCGACGCTGTGGATCGCACGGGCCTTGCGGCAGGTTGGCGGAGGACGGCTCGTCTCGTTGGAGAATTCCGCAGAGTGGGTCGAGGCCGTGACGACGATGGTCCGCCGCGAGGGCCTGGACAATGTCGAGGTCCGCCACGCTCCGATCGAGCAGACCCCGGTCGGAGCGGAGTTGCGCCCCTGGTACGCGGTCGAGGCGATCGCCGATCTGACCGGGATCGATCTGCTCCTGGTCGATGGCCCCGTCGGCAAGACCCATCCGCTGGCTCGCTACCCCGCAGTTCCGCTACTGCGGTCGAAACTGAGCGACGGCGCAACCGTCCTGCTGGACGACTACAACCGTCGCCAGGAGCGCGAGACGGTCAACCGCTGGCTCGTGGAGTATCCCGAGCTGGAGCCCGGCCGGCGGGTCGACCATCTGGCTGTCCTCACCGTCCCGTCGGCCTGACCCGCCACGGGTGCCCGATACTGCTCACTGATCGGCCGCAACCCCTGGGTACCCCTGCGGAATCCACTGCTGACGCAGCTCGTCGTAGCGGCGGAAGTAGCGCTTCAGCTTCTCGTCGGTCTTCTGGCCGCCGTGATTGTAGAAGTACGGACCCTTCACCCAGGACCGGTCCAAGGGCGTCAGCGAGAAAGGCGACATCGCCAACCAGTACGACACCATCGACTGGTCGTAGACCGGCCACCGCACGTCGAGCCGGTCCCGATCCCACGATTTGCCCTTGTCGATCTGGATGTCGTCGACGCTCAGGACTCCGCGCAGATACTGGCGGAAGTCACGGGACAACAGCAGGATGGCGCCGTTCACGTAGTTGGTGCGATACCGGTCCGGGTCGGGGAATTCCCTGCCCAGCCAGCCGTCCTCGAGCAATGTGCCGTCTCGCTGGTGCATCTGGCGGATTCCCGCAATGGTCGCGTCGGAGTGCTCCTGGAAGATGTCGGGCGCTTCGGGCGAGATGAGGATGTCGGTGTCCAGGTAGAGGATCTGGTCATAGTCATCGAACCGCTCGTCAAGGAGTTGGAAGCGCTCCATCGCCGGGCCGCCGTGATAGCCGCGGCCCCACCATCGGGGATGGGCTCCCAGCTCGTATTCCACGCCGTGCTTCATGGCATAGAACGCGACCGTCTCCACCGACGCCATCGCCATCCGCTTGCGATGCACCCCGTCGTACGGCCGCTTGGTGTCGACGTGGAACTGCCAGATGAGATTGCGCATGACGTCCCTGTCAGAGCCCGGCCGCGGGCCGGCCGAACGGTTGCCTGGACTGTTCTTCGGCGGACAGCCGTAGCTCGGCAACCGCGACCTCCTCGGCCACCTCGTCCCGGTAGCGGGCGTACACCTCGGACTTCGACCTGCCGGTCAGGATCGCGTCCAGCACGACCCGAGCGATCCCGGAAACCCGTGCGGCCATCTCGTCCATCGGCTCGGCCGTCGGGCCGGCAAGTCCCTCGAACCGCCGATCGTTGGGATCTCTCGGACGCCAGTCGACGCTGAGCCCACACGACAGTGCCGGGAGCAGGGTGTGCAACCGCGACGTCACGATCCGGGAGTATCGGCTGCGGTAGGCGTACTGCCGCCGCACCGCCCTGCCGAGGGACTCGGCGAGTGGCAGTTCACGCAGGGCATTGTCCAGGCTGCGCAGGGCGACCACGCCTGCGGCGTCCTGCGGCGGCTCGACATCGACGTAGGCCACCGGCTTTGTCCGATCAGGATGGACCGGCGGGAACAAGGATCCGATCGTCGTGGTGACACAGCCCGAGAAATAGGCCGGGATCCCCCGGCCTCGAAGGATCCGCACCGTTGGCCAGTCCCGGCAGCCGATCGGCGCGTGCTCGCGCAGGTAGTCGTACGCCTTGTCCGACAGCTGGTCGCCGCGGCTGATGTGGAAGGACAGGAAGATCGGAATGATCCGCGGGTTCAGCCAGAACTCCGGGTGCCGACCGAACGGCAGCTTGAAGTACCACCCGAAGACGAAGGCCCAGGTCGGTTCAGGCAGCGAGTCGTACCAGGACGCGTCGCGGTTGACCTCCACCAACCGGAGCGTCCCGGACGGACCGTCGATCCGGCTGCCGGCGGGCATCCTCGATCGCAGCCGGTTGAACAGGCCCGCGACCTCGTCGTCTCCGGTGAACCGGACGTCGGGCCGGCGGATGACGTGGGACATCATTGCGATCGTCTGCACCCAGTCGCCGATGTTCCGCGATGCCGCTTCGTAGTCCGGTGTGCGGTAACCGAGGACGGCGAACGGGATCTCGCCGGACCGCAACCGTGGCACGGGAGCGGGCTCGGCGAGCTGTCTGGCCCACGGCACCAGCCGGTCAAGCCGGACCCGTTGGGCTCGGCTTAAATCCTGGCGGATCGTCAATCGCTCGGCCAGCTGTCCGCTCAGCGGGCTGCGCACCGCGACCAGATTCGACAGCGCGCTGACCCAGGCGTCGGCGGCTCGTACCGAGACACCCGACGCGGTCCTGTGCTGCCCGGTCGTGGGCTGCCCGGTCGTGGGCTGTGCTGGCATGGGCGCCTCCTCAGGCGGGAACGGAGATCGTCGTCGGCGTGTTCTGGTCGACCCGGACCACGCCGTCGGGCTGCAGCGGCTGCTGACCGTCCGCGGACTGGGCCGCCTCCTCGAACACCGCCTGGATGAAGCGCTCGCCCCGTTGGACGTAGGTCTCCCGCAGCGAAGCCGGGATACGGTCCTTCGCCCAGTCCAGCAGGTCGACCGCGAAGCGGATCCACTCCTCGCGGACATTCGGATAGGACGGCAGCTCGCAGATCCGCTCGTAGGTGCCGCGGAGCGCCTCGACCACGACCATGCGGCGTTCGTCGACGATGTTGGTGACCTGGGTACGGCTGTCGAATTTGCGATGGATGCAGACCTCGGCGTCCAGGAAGCTGATGGTCCGCGCGCTCAGGGTCCCGTGCCAGTGGAAGACCATGTCGTTATGCACCACGGTCGGCCCGAAGAAGATGCCGGCGTCGTGCAGGAGCGAGGTCCGGATCAGCCGGTTCCACGGGTAGTTGATCAGGCCGACGATGAGCCGCTGGCGTTCGGCGGCGTCGTCGCACTCGAGGATCCGGTTCCAGATCTCGGTGTCGGCGTTGAACATCCCGCGTGAGCGGCCCTCGTCGAAGTACTCGATCCGGTATTTCAGGAAGACCAGGTCGGCAGCTTCACTGTCGGCGTGCGCAACCGCCCGGGCCAGTGCGCCGGCGTCGACGACGTCGTCGGCATCGAGGAAGTACGTGTACCGACCGGTGACCAGCGGGATCACCGAATTCCGCGCCCTGCCGGCCCCTCGGTTCCGCTGGGTGAAGACGTGCACGTGGTCGTAGATGTCCTCGTACTCCCGGATGACCGTCAGCGAGGAGTCGGTCGAGCCGTCGTCGACGAGCAACACGTTGTAGCTCAAGCCGAGGCCGGTGAGCCGCAACACCGAGTCCAGGGTGTCGCGGATCAGATCCTCGCTGTCGAACACCGGAATCACGACGGTCAGATCCAGATCTGGATAGGCGTCCCGGAACTCTTCGAAGTGCCGGCGGATCTCGGCCCTGACCGGGGCTCCTGGCGCTGCCGCGATCGCCTTCTCGTATGCTCCGGCGAAGCGGCGCTTCATCAGCGCCGCCGCCGCGGGCTGCGTCTGGCGTCTGACGGTCCAGTTCTGTCGGCGCAGGTATTGGATGAAGGCCTCGAACAACGGACCCCGCCGGTCGTCGCGGACCTCGTCCAAGGCGTTCACGATCGCATTGGCGTGGCTGGCGATCGCGCCGAACTTGTAGAGGTCGGCAGCCATCGTCTGACCTTCGCGCTGCATCCGGTGATAGGCGACGATCTCGTCCGAGGCGACGACTCGTTCGGCCCGCGACAGGACCAGCCAGTGCAGCACATTGTCCTCATAGAAGAGGTCGCCCTCGGGAAAGCGGATCCGATGGGCCTGGACGAAATCCCGGCGGTAGAGCTTGCGCCAGGGCACCGGCGACAGCCTCAGCAGCGCAGGATGGCTGACCGCCGAGATCACCTCGTCGACCGGAAGGTCGAGCCAGGCCGCGCTGTCCAGCGGCGGGTCGAGCTGCCGGTCGTCGTCGTTGAAGAGCTGGAAGTCGCCGATGGCGATCTCGGCGTCGTGTCGCTCGGCGAGCACCACCAGCTGGTTGAGACCGGTCTTGCTCACCCAGTCGTCGCTGTCGACGAAGGCGATGTATTTGCCGCGCGCCGCACGGATGCCGAGATTGCTCGGGATCCCCGCTCCGCCCAGTGTGTTGTGATCCAGCTCGATGACCCTGATCCGCGGGTCGAGCTCCCGGTGCATCTCCATGATCCGGCGGCCGTTGTCCGACGAGGCGTCGTCGATGATGATCAACTCGAGATCGTCGAAGTCCTGGGTCAGCACCGATCTGATCGCGGTGTCCAGATACGGCCCGACGTTGTAGACCGGCATGATCACCGACAGGCCCGGGACCCGATCCGACTGCGGGTCGACTCGTTGCGGAACGACTTGGACGACGCCTCTTTCGGCGAGCACCCGCACCCGGTAGCGGTCGCTGTTCTCCACCGCAGTGTCGGCAGTGACCCGGATCGGCATCTCCACCAGGCCGACCGGTGTCTGGAACAGACCGTAGATCTGCCACCGCACGTCGGCGATGGACGCCACTGAATGCCGAGCTCGGACCTGACCGTCGGTGGCCGGCTCGAGGATGAAGTCACGCCGGCGGATCCGCCCGTTGACGATCCGCAGCGCGGACAGCGCGACCAGTCCGGCGACGTTGCGACCCGCGACCGTCACGCCGACGAGGTTCCGGAACACTTTCACCAGCGACACCTCGGCATCCAGGTAGCGCTGGTAGAAGTCGGCCGCCCCGCTGGCGTCCGCCCCGCTGGCGTCCGGGCCGGGAGTGTCGGACAGCATCCGGAGGCCGCCGCTGTCCCCCGTGCTGACCAGCAATCTTCGGCCGGGGACCGTCAGTACCGACCTCGGCGGGACCTGGCAGGTCTGTACTGCGGGCGGTCCCCCGTCGATCTGGCGCACGACGGCGATGGAGAGCTCACCGGCCGGCAACTCGTCGACGGGCCCGGCAGCGAGCCGGAACCTCCCGCCGGCGTCCTCCCCGGGCGTCAGCTCGAGGTCGACGAAAGCATCGGGCCTCCCGATCCTGACCGCAGAGATGCTCGCCAGATCAGGCGACTGCAGCCGCACCAGGACCATGTCCCGATCGACGACGACCGACTTGATGTTCGGCTTGGACGGCGTCGGCCGCACCGGGATCCAGCGCGGCTGCACGCCGAACCAGGCGGACACAGTCGCGCAGACGTCCGGCCGGGCCACGGTGCCGCCCCGCTCATCGCCACCGGACGGGTCCTCGACGACCACCACCCGCGTGGCGGTGATCGGCCGCCGGCGGGCCGGATGTCCCTGCGCCGCGCCGGCATGCCGCACGACGACGACCGTGGCCTCGACCGGATCCTGGTCGAAGACCTGCAGCAGCCGGCCGGAGTCGATCAGGGATTGCAGGGCGTACGGCAGCGGTGCCCCGGACAGCATGCCGGTCGCCGACTCCGAGTGCAGCAACGCGACCCGAAGGCCCGCCGACAGAGCTGTCCGGATCTCGTCCACGACGACGTCGATGAACTTCTCCCGCCACGACGGCTTCCGACCGTCGACCACGAGCAGCAGATCCACCGGTCTCGGGATCGGCTCGGTGCCGAGCAGGCGGGGCGGCGCAGCGATCATCCGCTCGCCCTGCGCCGGCGGAAGCTGGGGCGCCTGTCGCCCGGCCAGGATCTGCTCATGGAATCGATGGACCGAGCTGTGGTAGGCCATCAGCTCCTGCTCGGACCAGGTCGCGGTGCCGTCCTGTACGGGTGCGGACCCGGACTCGGTCCGGACGAATACCAGCGGGACCTCGGTCGCGATCGCGTGCACCGGCATCCGCGTCACGGTCTCGAGCCGGCGGCGGAATTCGAGCTCGGCACCACCGTGCGCCGAGTCGAAGTATCCGATGGCGTCGACAACCGCGTCCCGGCGGAACAGGATCGATGACTGGACCTCGACCAGATCCGCACCGCACGGTGTGAAGAGCGAGAACTCGTCGGTCGCCCTGGCCCCGGTGATCAGATTCGCCAGCCGCGTCGGCACAGCCAGCAGGTCGCGTACCTGCAGCTCGATCCGCCGGGGATGCGACCAGCCGTCCGGATCCTGCATGGTCACCAGCTCACCGCGCGCGAGCTGGATGGCCTCGTTGCGTCGGGCGTACGGGCCGATCCCGGGGCCCCCACCGGTCTCGCCGCGGATCACGCGGATACGCGGGTCGAACGTGGCGACGGCGTCCAGGACCGGCCGATACTCCTCCGGCGAGTCGTCTTCGACCACGATCAGTTCCCAGTCCTGGTAGGACTGAGCGACGATCGAGCGCACCGCCGTCTGCAGTTCCGGCCCCGGACGATGCGAGGTGATGATCACGGTCACCAGCGGTCCGCCGACCGCTGCCGGGGTGGCCGCCGCGGCGGCGAGCCGTTCGAACGGCGTCTCGGCGGCGCCGTCCAGTCGCAGGCGTTCGAGCCCGAGGCGGTAGTACGCCTCGTTCAGCCGCGCCAGCGTGGCGTCCAGGCTCCCGCCGAACCGCGGGTGCCGCAGCTCCGCGGCGATCGCGTACCGGCGCCAGGTCTGGGTCGAGAGTCCGGGGAAGAGCGCCCCGGCCTCCGCACCGAGCCCGGCACCCAGCAGACGCGTGAGGAAGGTCTCCAGGTCGGTCGTCTCCAGCTCGCCGCCGCGGAGCATCCGGAGCGCGATGAACCGCAGCAGTGCGCGCTCCGTCTCGAGATCGAACGCCCCGTCGTGCAGGACCCGGGCGAGGCTGTACAGGTCTTCCAGCGCGATCGGGTCGAGAGTCGGTTCGAAGGCCTCGGGCGCCTCGTCGCAGAGCAGCACCGTCGCGCGCAGGCTGGACCAGTCGTGCCGGTCCCCGGTCAGCCGGCCGGCGAGCGCGTCCAGCGCCCAGACCGACTTGTTCCGCGCCCCGAAGCTGGTCAGCTGCGCCGTCGTCAGCGCCGGGGAGCGGAGCAGCGCGTGGTGCTCGTACAGGTCCGGGTCGGCCGGCAGCCCTGTCAGGAAGGCAGCCGCAGACCGCGTCGCGAACGACGATGTCGTAGGAACATCCAGCCGGCCCGCGACGGCGGGGGTGGCATAGTGCCCGGGTGTCGGATCGTCGTCGGGACGCTCGCCGCGCGCAATCCGAACAAGAAAGTCACCGGAATGCCATCGCTGGAGTGGCGAGTTATTGTGCGGCATCGGCATGTCAGGTGAGCTTACTGGACGAAACAGCACGCAATTACCTTCGCTCGGTGCTCTGAAATGGATGTCGAATGACCGATGAATTACTTTTGGGTGAACAGATTTCCGGACATCGTTAACGCCGAGGCAATCGCCATGTGCATGTCTAGATATTGGTAGGTGCCGAGCCGGCCGCCGAAATGGACTTCGGGCTCGTCGGCGGCCCGCTTGCGGTAGGCCAGCAGCCGGGCCCGGTCGGTGGGCGTGTTGACCGGATAGTAGGGCTCGTCAGTAGCCTGCGGCCCGGTCTCGGCGAAGCGTGAATACTCTCGCATGATCACCGTGCGGTTCGCCGGGTAGCGGTCGGCCCGCTCGGGATGGAAGTGCTTGAACTCGTGGATCCGGGTGTACGGCACCTCGAGATCGGCGTAGTTCATCACCGGAGTGCCCTGGAAGTCGGCGACGTCGAGGACCTGCTGCTCGAAGTCGAGGGTCCGCCAGCCGAGCGCCCCCTCGGCATAGCCGAAATACCGGTCCACCGGGCCGGTGTAGACGACCGGCAGCTGTCCGACGACCGCGTCCTTGTTGAGCGGCTGGGTGTGGTCGAAGAAGTCGGTTTCCAGCCGCACCTCGATGTTCGGATGATCGGCCATCCGCTCCAGCCAGGCGGTGTAGCCGTCGACCGGCAGCCCCTCCCAGGTGTCAGTGAAGTAGCGGTTGTCGTAGGTGTAGCGAACCGGGAGCCGGCTGATCACCTCGGCCGGCAGCTCCCGCGGGTCGGTCTGCCACTGCTTGGCCGTGTAGTCGCGGATGAACGCCTCGTACAGCGGTCGTCCGATCAGGCCGATCCCGCGCTCCTCGAGATTGCGGGCGTGCTGGGGATCAGATTCAGCAGCCTGCCGGGCGATCAGCTCCCGCGCCCGGGCGGGCGAGTGGGCCGCGGCGAAGAACTGGTTGATGGTGCCCAGCGAGATCGGCAGCGGATAGACCACGCCGCGGTGGGTGGTGTAGACCCGGTGGACGTAGTCGGTGAACGCGGTGAAGCGGTTGACGTATTGCCATACCTGGGCGTTCGACGTGTGGAACAGATGCGCGCCGTAGCGGTGCACCTCGATCCCGGTCTCGGGTTCCGGCTCGCTGTAGGCGTTCCCGCCGAGGTGGTCGCGGCGTTCGATCACCGTGACCGTACGCCCGGACTGGGCAGCCCGCTCCGCGATCGTCAAGCCGAAGAATCCCGATCCGACGACAAGAAGGTCCACGCTCCAGAAGGTAGGGAGCCCGGGTGACGGGAAGGTGTCTCCTGGTGTCCGAGAAGGTGTCCGAGCAGGGTGTCCGGGAGGGTGTCCTCACCGGCGAGCACAGCCTGGCCATCCGTCCGTACGCGCTCGGCCGCCCGGTGGAACACGGTCGCGTACTGCTCGGCGACCGTCTCCGGATCCCGCCCGTCGAGGTCGGGACGCGGGGTGCGCACCTGCTCACGGACCGTCCGGATCGTGGCGTCGAGCAGCTCGGCGGTGACCGGGCCGGGAAGGCAGGTGACCCATCCGGGCCCGACCTGGTCGGCGAGCAGACTCGCCGTCGTGCTCCGGGGGACGACGACCGGGCGATCCAGAGACAGTGCCATGAAGAGTGCGGTCAGGTCTGCGAACGTGTTGATGCCGGGCAGCATCACCAGCTCGGCCGCCGACAGCTCGCGTACCAACTCCGCATCGGAAAGATGCTCGACCGCCGCCGACACGGAGTCGGGATTCCTGCGGACCGCACGAGGGATCAGCTCGTCCAGGTCGGGGTCGGCATCGCCGACGACGCGCAGTGAGACTCCCGGGGTGTCCATCACGGAGAAGACCTTGAGCGGTCCCGCCGCTGCTCGCGACAGACCGGTCCGGGACAGGCACAACAGCCGGCCGGGCACCTGGGTGGTCACCGGGAAGCCGAGGAAACGGTCGCGGTAGTGCACGTGCGGGATCACCGTCGTACGACCCGGGTCGGGAGTCACGGTGGTCTCGTCGAGGGTGATGAACACCGTCGTGGCCCGGTCCAGGATCCGATGGCTCTCGTCCCTGCGGTCCAGGGCGTAACCGGCCACGGGAAGGACCGTCTGGACCAGGGCGATCCGATGCTCGGCCAGCGTGGCGACCAGCGCGTGGGCGGCGGCCCGCCGCTGTGCGCCGGTGCGACCCTTGCGCAACACCTGGGCCGCATCCAGCAGGTGCACCACGTCGACGTCGAAGCGCTTGAACAATCCGCCGAAGAACTGGAAATCGATATCGCCGTGATTCTCGCCGATGACCTGGTCGACATAACGGGTCACCGGGGCTGGTGGACGGTGGCCGATAATGACACGGAGCCGGTCCGGGTCATGCGAAGAGACGCGCACGCGAAGACTATATAGACTTATCCGACGATGAATGAGGACGGCATCCAGGATGTGTTTGCTCATTTGAGCGGACAGGACGACAATCTCGGCGATTCCGCGCTGCGGGCTGGTTATTTTCTGGCCGCTCAAGGGGATGGGCGACGCTTCCATCTGCATTTCGGGGTGCAGTCCGACGACTATCTCTCCGGCCTGCCGCTGACGCCGGCTCACCGGGTCTATGCCGATCCCGTCGACTGGCTCGAGGCCGGCGCGACGGCCTTCCGCCCGGTTCTGCTGCTCAACACCGGCGAGATCAATCCGCTGCCTGGTGCGTACCCGCGCAAGGAGCCGGCGCTGCAGCTGCAGCGGGTCCTTGGCCGGGGAGGGATCGTGATCCTGGCCGGTGCCGGTCTGCGGCAACCGTCGGTCGCCGATCAGGTCTGCTTCCATCCGGCGCTGCGCGAGGCCGCCCTGGTGTCCTGGCGCGACACCGTCTCGCGGGACGCCGCGGGTTTCGGCGACGTCGCCCCGGACTGGGGCTACGCGCTCGGCTCCCCGACCGCCCAGTGGCCCTCAGCCGACTCGCGCCCACTCCTTGCCGTCACTCTGCGCTACGACCGGCCGTGGCCCGGCGACGGCTGGATCGCGGCCGTCCGCAGCCTCGCCGCCCGCACCGGGACCAGGATCGTCACGCTGGCGCAGGTGGCCCGGGACGCGCCGCGCGCCGTTCGGCTCGCCGCGGCGCTGGGCGGCGAGTATCGCACCCCACCGAGCATGCGGCACCCGGATCTCGACGCCCACGTCCGGGCGATCTACCGGCAGTCCCTCGCCGTGGTCAGCGACCGCGCCCACGGACTGATCATCGGGGCGACCGAGGGCGCCTTTCCCGTCGGGTCGGCGGACGACCCGCAGAAGATCGCCCGGCTGCTCGCCGTGGCCGGGCTCGCCGATCTGGTCGGTCGGCACGATCAGCTTGCCGAGGTCGCGCCGCTGCTGGAGTCCAAGCTGGCCGGGCTCGTGCCCGCGATCGACTCCGCCCGGGAGTCGATCGCGACACTCACGCTGCGGATGCACCAAGCGATGAGGTCTGTCGCCTGACTCGTCGAACTCTGCTGGTCAACGCCCCGGTCGGGCGGTACGGCTGTTGCCGAGCACGGTGCCCGGCAACAGCAGCTTCAAACGCCGGCCGGCCGGCCGCAGTCCGGGCGCCACCCGGTAGAGCCGACGGGCGATCGGCAGCGCCGCCCGGACGACCCGGGAGTCGGTTCCGGACAATTGGCTGGACAGCTGGTCGGCCGGGCTCGACCGCTTCGCTGCCACCGGCGCTCCGGTTCGCTCGGCCTGCTTGACGGCTTCGGCGTTGCGTTCGACGAAGAACACCATCAGATCCAGCAGCCGCCGCGCACCGGCCAGAGTGGGCTGGGGCGAGAACTCTTCCGGCAACATTCCCGAGACAAGCTGTTGATACAGCTTGGAGAAGTCGTGGGACAGCGCCTGCCGGGCGGCACCGATCGATGCCCGGGAAAGCCGCTGGTAGAGGTCGGGATCGTCGGCGATCCCGGCGATCCGCCGGGCCAGCTCGGCCGCGTCGCCCTGCGGCGTGGCGACGAGTCCGGCATTGTCCTCGGCGATGGCCAGCCAGGGCAGGTCGTACATGACGACCGGCAGTCCCCTGGCCTGAGCCTCCGTCAGCGTCAGCGGGTAGCCCTCGATGATGCTGGTGCCGACGAACAGGTCCGCCGTGTCGATCGCCTCGACCAGGTCCTGCCCGTGCAGCGGGCCCACTACCTCCACCTGATCGGCGACCCCTCGTCGCCGCGCCTCGGCCCGCAACTGGGTCGCGGTCAGATCGGTCCAGTCCGGGCCGACGATCCGCAGCCGGAAGTCGACGCCGAGCCGGCGGAGTTCCGCGGCCACCGCGACCAGCTGACGCGGTTGCTTGGTGTGTTGCTCCAGCCGGCCCCACCAGATGAGCTCGAGCCGGCGGCCGTACGGGGCGGGTTTGGAGGCTCCGTCATCGGCGGACTCGGCCAGCAGCGGCGACGGCGGGTTGGGCAGGTAGACCGCGTGCTCGACACCGCGCAGCTTCCAGAACTCGACATCGAGCGGCGACAGTGTGACCAGGGTGGACAGCGTGGTGGCGTGATCACAGATGTAGGACAGCAGGTCCTTGAGATCGTAGACCGGGCGCATCGCGAAGTTGTGGATCCAGCCGATCGTGGCGGCGCCCTCGGCGCGCGACATCAGGGCGAAGGCCGGCCACTCCCGGCTGTAGAGGATCCGATGGTCGATGACCACGTCGACGGCGTTGCTGCGGCAGATCTGGGCCCACTCGGCCAGCCGGTCCGACAGCCCGCTCCCGGTCAGCCGTACGAAGGTCACGCCAGCGGGCAGGCCGTCCAGGATGTTGTCGTCACGATGCGCCACCACCGTGACCCGGTAGCCCGCCTCGACCAGATGCCGCGCCTGGGCCAGCAGCACGCCGGACACGCCGCCGGTAGTGATCGCGCGGGTGGTGAGAAGGACACTGTGCACTCTACGGTCGCCCGGGCCGGCGCTCGATCCGATCGCCGCGTCGTGACGGGCCAGGAAGCCGAGCGCCTCGGGTGCGTACAAGGTGGCGGCCAGGACGATGTCGGGTGCGGAGGCCTTCTGGTGCAGCAGGACCAGGCAGGATTCATACAGGTCGCTGCGTACGCTCTTGACCAGATAGCTGAGCACATTGCCGATGATCGACAACCGGGCCGTCCGGTAGCCGTCGATGAGCGGCTGCGGATCGGTGCTCCTCCGGGCCAGGGTGCGGACCGCCTGCTCGATGCTGGTGACGGAGTCGATCCCGCCTGCGTAGAAGGCGAACTGCGCCAACTCCTCCACCAGTTGCCCGCTGCCGCCGCGGCGGAAGCGGTATTCGTACAGCCGGTCCGGGATCGACACGTACCGCCGTGCTCCGGCCGCCGCGAGGAAGGTGACCGGCAGGTCGTTGATGCGGTTCAGGACCAGTTGCTCGGGAAGCAGCGCGTACGTGGTGCGCAGCAACTCGGTACGGAAGAGGTAGCGCCAGATCTGTCCCTGCGCCGGCTTGTCGGCGGGGAACAGGCCGGGCAGGACGTCCTGGTCCTCGAGCACCTTGTGCACCGGACTCAGCCGGGTCTGGTAGCCGCCGACCACGCCGCCGGTCGGGCCGAGGACTGCGACACCGAAACCGACCAGATCGGCGTCGGTTGCCTGAGCCTTCGCCAGTGCCTTCGCCGCCGCTCGCGGATCGAGCTCGTCGTCACCGTCGAGGAAGAGGACGTGGTCGGCAGCGGCCGCCAGGATCCCGTCCCGGCGGCACTGGAACGCCGAACGGTTCTGCTCGTGCCGGATGACCCGGATGCGCTCGTCGCGCTTGCGCTGCTCCTCGATGATCTCCGGGCTGCGATCGGTCGAGGCGTCATCGACGCAGATGATCTCGACCCGCTCCAGCGTCTGGCGGCACGCGCTCCGCAGCGCCGCCTCGAGCCATTCCTCGTCGTTGAAGACCGGGATCACGATCGAGACGAGCGGGGGCTCTTGCATCAACTCTCCATGCCGTGCGGGAATCAGGAAGCGGGATTCGGCAGCTGTCGACGGGATCCTAGATCCGGTGCTGACGGGTTTCCGGCCGTCCAGGGCCATCGGTCGGCTGAGGTTCGGCAACTGTTCAGGCGGCCGTAACCGACGGGCTCCTCAACGGCGCGTCCGGTCGGCCGACCACTAGTCTCCTGGTTCTGAACGCCATTGCTGAAGGAGTCGCATGCGCATCTTGGTCGCACACCCCTGGTCGGACCCGAACGCCTCGTGGGACATCGCGGTCGAACACCTGCCGGGCTGGGACGTGCGGGTCTGCCGGGGCGACGACATCCTGGCCAACCTCAACGGTGTCGACGTGCTGGTCCCGATGCCCAATGCCGTCACCGCGGAGATCATCGAGGCAGGCAGCTTCGGCCTGATCCAGCAGTACGGTGTCGGACTGGAAAGGGTGGACGTCGAAGCGGCGACAGCGAACGGGGTGTGGGTCGCCCGGCTCCCGGCCGGATTGACGGGCAACGCCGACAGCGTCGCGGAGATGGCGGTCGCGCAGATCCTGATGGCGATCCGCAGGATGGACGAATCCCGCGCCGCGGTCGCGACCGGCTGGTGGCAGCCGATCAGCGCCTCGTTGCTGGGCAGCACGGTCGCCATCGTCGGACTCGGGGCGATCGGCACGGCCGTCGCCCAGCGGCTCGCGGGATTCGGCTGCCGGATGATCGCTGTCCGCGCCCACCCGGAGGCCGGCGCACCGCCGAGCGTCGACCGGGTCGCCGGTCCCGACGAGCTGTACGACGTGCTCGGCCAGGCCGACGTGGTCATCTGCTCCGCGATGGCCAGCGCCGCCACCCGACACCTGTTCGACGCGGCCGCCTTCGCCGCCTGCAAGCCGGGGGCGATCTTCGTCAACGTCGCCCGAGGTGTGATGGTCGACGATCCCGCGCTGCTGGCGGCGCTGGATTCCGGCCGGATCTCCTTGGCCGGTCTCGACGTCTTCCAGCAGGAACCCGTCGGCCCGGACCACCCGTTCGCCCGTCACCCGCGGGTCATCGCGACCCCGCACATCGGCGGCCTGACCCATTCGATGCTGGCCAAGAGTTCGGAGCTTTTCGGCGCCAACGTGGCGCGCTGGTCCCGGGGCCAGGAGCCGTTGTGGGCCGTCAACTCACCGCAGCATCCCCGGCAGATTCCTCCGCGCTGACCGCGCCCCGCAGCGCCGCCTCGACCGGGCCGAGCAGCTCCTCGATCTGTCGCACCATCCGCGCGACCGTGCGGTCCGACCGCCGGTAGGGATCGATGATCCCCGCCGCGCCGGCAGCCAGCGGGCTGACCGTGGCCCGGACCAGGGGCACCAGGCCGACCAGCCGGGCCACGGCCGACGTCGGCCCACCCGCCGGAGCAACCGCAGCCTGCGCGGGCAGCCTCTGGATCGCGGTGGCGAGCTGGGCAAAATCGGCCAGCGCGAAGGTGCGCTGCAGGACCGCCGGCTCCATCCGTACCACGGCCGCACGATGCTCCCGGCTCGCGCACAGGATCAGATCGGCTTGCCCCACCAGCTGGGGTGTCAGCTGCCGCGCGACGAAACCGTCGGCCTGTCCGCCCGCCTCGACGACCCGGCGGGCGACCCGTGGTTCCATCGCCGACCCGACCAGGGCGCCGATGCCGGCACTGGTCACCCGGATGCGGGTCCCGGCCAGTCGAGCGGCCAGCACCCTCTCGATATACGGCGAACGGCACACGTTGCCGGTGCACACCGCGAGAACGCTCCCGGGGGTGCGGTCGGCGGCAGGGTCCATGATCCGAGCTTAGTGTCGGACCGGCACCCGCTTCAGGTCAGGACAACAGCGCCTTGGCGTAGGTGTCGTTCCTGTCGGCCAGCCCGGGCAGCACGGAGAAGTAGCCGCCGCCGACGGGTGAGATGTAGTCGGTCAGCGGCTCGTCGATCAACCGGGTCTGGACCGCCTCGAACTGCCGCTCGATGTCTTGTTGGTAGCAGGTGAACAACGTGCCCTGGTTGAGCTGGCCGTTGCTGTCCAGGCCCAGATCGTAGTTCCAGCTCCGGCGCAGGATCCGGGTCGCCTCGGTCCGCGGCGTCCGCGGGTTGGCGAGCCGGATGTGGGCATCGGTCGGGATGATCAGGCCCTGCGGGTCGCGGGCGTAATCCGGTGCTGTCAGTTCGCCATCGGCATCCAGCGGGCTGCCGTCGTCGCGCCGCCGGCCGATCATCAGCTCCTGCTCCTGCAACGAGACCCGATCCCAGAATTCGACCAGGTTGCGGATGATCCTGACCACCTGGAAGCTGCCGCCGTCCTTGGTCCAGATCAGCCGGTCGAGGGTTCCGGTGTCGGTGGTCGAGGGATTGGAGGTGCCGTCCTTGAAGCCGAGCAGGTTGCGCGGCGCACCGTCCGGTCGGGGCGGTGATGTGAAGCCGTCGACGCGCCAGCGAGGCTGCATCGCACCACGGGTGTGCTTGGTCAGATCGCGCAGCGCGTGGGTGACGACGTCCGGAGTGGCCGCAGTGAACTGCACGCTCAGGTCGCCGTGGCAGATCGCCGGGTCGAGATTGTCGTTGGGAAAGGTGCGCATCGGCTTCAGTCCGACCGGCTTCCTGGCCGCCAGTCCGAAGCGGTGATCGAACAGCGACGCGCCGACACCGATCAGCACGCCGACCTGGTTGCCGGCGAACGACGGCCCCAGCACACCGTTGTCGGCCGGCGGCCTGGACGGATCGGAGACAGCGACCGACTCCCCCGCCGCCAGCACCTTGACCCGGTCACTGATCACCGCGAACAGGTCGGACAGCTGCTTGCGGCCGGTTGCGATCACGTCGAAGCTGATCATCGCGGTCGCCCTCGACGGCTCGTTCAGCAGCACCCGCTGGTTGGGCCCGTACGGGGACAGCTCGGCGGCCAGCACCCCGCCCATCTCCTGGCTGGTGTCGTCAGCGACGGCCATCCGGCGACCGGCTGCGATCACCGCCGCCGCGCCGGCTGTCGCACCGCCGAGCAGGAAACCACGACGCGATGATCCCTGCGGCGTCAGTGGCGTCTCGTCCATGATCAACTGTTGTCCTGGGTGAGGAGGACCTCGAGTTCGGTGGGGATCGGATCGAGTGATTCCAGGGTGCCGGAAAGTGTCCCGTCCAAGCGCTCCTGTTGGGTCCTCGACAACGCCCGCAACGCCGGGTAGCCGCCCCTGCGGTGCAGCGAGGTCACCACGGCGTCGAGTTGATCAAGGGAATGCTCGGCCGATGCCAGCAATGCCGGATCGTTCTGCTGCAGCAGCGGCGTCAGCGCCTTCAGCGTCATCCGGGTGCCGTCGATGTTGGCGGCGGTGGTCGCCAGGCCGCTGTGACTTCCCAGATCATCCTGGCCGGTCAGCGTGAGCTGCATGGTGTTCTCCAGAATCTCGTGGGTCCGCAGCGGGACGTCGTTGGGTGCGGTCTCCTGGTGCGGGAAGGCCTTCACCAGCCCGTGTACGTCCCGGTCGAGCAGGCGGGTCGCCGCCCGGATTTGATCATCGGAACCGTTGTGCCACAGCAGATATTCGATCTTGTGGAAACCGGTGAAGGCAGGATCCTGCACTCCGCGCGGTAGGCCGGACGGCAGCCCGTTGATCTTGTCCGCATAGTCACCGAAGGTGTCGTAGACCCCGCCGAGTTGTTCGTAGTCGAGATAGGCGGTCAGCCAGCGCTTCTTGATCATCGCCCGGTCCTGTCCGTCGGTTGCGGCCTGCAGCGCGTCGGTATCGGAAGCCAGCTGCTTCAGCCCGGCGGTGACCGAGGTCCGGTAGTTCGTCACCGCATTGCCGAGGTCGGTCAGCGTTGCCGGGATCCAGCGGTGCACGCCACCGACGGCCGGCCCGGTGACCTGGAACGGGTCGGAGTAGCCGATCGTGCCGTCGTCGGCCTCGCAGGAGGCGCCGAAGCGACCGGGCGGCAGGACGACGATCAACTCACGGGTCGTGCCGGGTGCGACCAGCTCCAGGTCGGCGTAGTCGTAGGTGTGCGTGTCGTCCAGGATCTGCACCTCTTCGGGGCTGTTCCCGGTGTTGCGGATCCGCAGCGTGCTGCGGCCGGATCGCAGATCCGTGATGCCCGGCAGGCAGCCGCGGCTGCTGACCGCCAGCGGTCCCGGGTCCGGCGACCGGGCCACCGCCGAGCTCGCAGCTGTCGGACTGCGGCCCGGGGCGGCGTACAGACCTGCCAGCACTGCCAGCCCGATCAGGCAGATGATCACGATCATCGCCGGAATCGCGGCCCGGCGCCGTCCAGTCCCCGGCTCCCCCACGACTGATATGTCAGCAGCGCGCCATGTCGGCCAGGCAACCGTCAGGTGAACGAACAGTGCTTTGCCGGGCCTGAGATTTGGAAGTTGTTCACCAATGGACATCAGTCATTCACGCGGCGGTCAACCCGTTGGCACGCGTGAGCGGAAGGTTCTGCACTGTGACTGATCATCAGAATTCGTCGCGCCCCCACGGACGCCACCGCACCAGGATCATCACAGCGGCCGCAGTCGGGTTGCTGGCCTCAACGACTCTCGCCCTGCAGGCATGCGGGACCCAGGTCGTGCCGGAGCATGCTCCCGCTCCTCAGCCGGATCACCACACCTCACCGGTGGTCCGGACCAGCACACCGATCAAGCACGTCGTGGTGATCTTCGGAGAGAACATCAGCTTCGACCACTACTTCGGCACCTACCCCTACGCAACGAACACCAATGGAACACCGTTCCATGCGAAGCCGGGTACGCCCAAGGTCAACGGCCTGAACACCAAGGTCAAGGGCGGCGGCACGCTGCTGACGAACAATCCGAACGGTGCCGATCCGCAGCGGCTCTCGCCCACCGATCCCAACCAGGTGCTGACCTGCGACCAGAACCACGACTACACGCCGGAACAGGCGGCGTACGACAAGGGGAAGATGGACGCCTTCCCGAACAACGTCGGTAACGCCTCGGGCAAGACTCCGGGCGGGCAGGCCTGCGCCGCGACCGACGACCTCGACTACTACGACGGCAACTCGGTCACCGCACTGTGGAACTACGCGCAGCAGTACGCGATGAGCGACAACTCCTACAGTGACGTGTTCGGACCGTCCACCCCGGGCGCGCTGAGCGTGATCGCCGGCAGCACGGGCGGCATCGACACCACCGCCGGCTCGCTCAAGTACGCGACCACCGCCGCCAACGCGGGCGCCGCCAGCCTGGTCGCCGACGGCAAGGGCAAGTATTCCCAGATCTCCGACAACGATCCCTACTGGGACGACTGCAGTGCGGGCGGCCTGACCGGCGTCAGTGGCAGCGGTCACACCGTGGGCGACCTGCTCAACAAGAAGGGCATCAGCTGGGGCTGGTTCGAGGGCGGATTCGCTCCGACCACCAAATACACCGGCCCGTCGCAGACCGGATCGACCTACGGTCCGACCAACGTGACCGGCCGTGCCGTCTGTGGCGCGACCAGCAACGTCGGCACGGCGATCGGCGGCACCGGCCAGTACGGCACCAAGGCCGACTACATCCCGCACCACGAGCCGTTCCAGTACTACGAGTCGACCGCGAATCCACATCACCTCGCGCCGACCTCGCTGTCGGTCGTCGGCAAGGACACCCAGCACTACACGAACGGCAAGCCGGACTTCGACACCGCCAACCACCAGTACGACATGAGCACCTTCGACAACCTGGTGTCGGCGATCTCGGCGGGCACGATGAGCCCCGACTCGTTGCCGGCGGTCAGCTACCTGAAGGCGCCGGGCTACCAGGACGCGCACGCCTCCTACTCCGACCCGCTGGACGAGCAGCAGTTCGTCGCCAAGGAGATCAACGCCCTGGAGAAGTCCCCTGACTGGAGCTCGACCGCGATCGTGCTCGCCTACGACGACTCCGACGGCTGGTACGACCACCAGTCCGCCGAGATCAGCAACCCGTCCTCGACTGTCGCCGATGTGCTGAACGGTCAGAACGAGTGCCAGGTCGGTGACCCGTCCCACCCGAGCAGCCAGTCCCAGCACGGCAAGACCACCCAGCACGGCAAGACTGCCCGGCACGGCAGGACCGCCCAGCCGCTGGCCGGCGAGGAAGGCCGTTGTGGCCCCGGCCCGCGTCAGCCGCTGCTGGTGATCTCGCCGTACGCCAAGTCGAACTACGTGGCACACAACCAGACCCAGCAGAGCTCGATCGTGAAGTTCATCGAGGACAACTGGGGCCTCGGCCGGATCAAGGGCTCGACCGACTCGATCGCCGGATCGATCGACCCGCTGTTCGACTTCAGCTCCCACAAGCTGAACGCAAAGCTGATCCTCAACCCGACTACCGGGGCGAAGGTCTCCTCCACCCCGGCAGGCGGGCATCATCCGAAGCCGCCGGTGAAGCATCACCACTGAGCGGTCGACCGACAGTCGAAGACGAAGCCGGGCCCCGGGATCGCTCCCGGGGCCCGTTCTCCTACGATCCCGTTCTCGTACGATCCGGTCAGGTCGCGGTCAGTCGACCTGCTCGTTCTGCAACTGGTTGTAGGTGTTCTGGATCACCGAGCCGAAATACGGGCCGTAGAGCACGTTGGGCTGGCTCGTGTAGCCGAACGAGTTCACCGAGACCTGGGTGCCGGTCCCGGTCGACTCGTCGAAGCCCTGGAACCACGGGCCGCCGGAGCAGCCGCCGGTGAGGTTGGTCTTCAGCGACAGGTCGTCACTGCCGCCGAGGGTGTCGTTGCCGGTCACGCCGGAGGCGTAGTCCAGGGTCTGGCCGTTGTACGGCGATCCGGCCGGGTATCCGAAGGCGTACGCCTGCTGACCGCGGGCCTGGTTGAAGCCGATGTTCTGGCTGCCGACCGCGTCGGTCAGATAGGTGCCGTTGAGCGGCGCGACGACGGCGAAGCCGACGTCGTAGTTGAAGTCACCCTGCTGGGCCCACTGCTGGGTGGTGCCGACCTCGGCCGCGCTCCACTCGCCGTACGGCGCCTGCCCGTTGCTGTAGCCGGGGACGAATTCGAAATTCGTCACGAAATCGCCGGGACCCTCGTTGACGCAGTGTCCGGCGGTCGTGACCAGACTCTTGTTGGCGGCCGGAACGACACTTCCGGAGCAGACGTAGTCGACGCCGTCGAGGGTCATGAAGACCTTGCCGGTGGTCTGGACGACCTTGCCGCCGCCGCTCCACGGGCCGCCCAGGCTGCTGGCCGACTTCGGGCTCTTCTTGTGGGCGGCGCTGCCCTTGATCACGGTGGCCTTACCGGTGGCGACCTTCGTGGGACGCCAACTGCTGCCGGGTGCGTCGGTGAGCGGCTTCGCGTGCTCCATCCGCTGGGGCGTCCAGTAGTCCCGCACCTTCGCCCGGGCCTGTTGGGTGGTCGCCAGCTGGTGGGCGACCGGATTCTGATGCGGTGCGGGCGCTGCTGTCGCCTGCGGACCGGCCAACAGTCCGGCGGCGGTCACCAAGCCGCCCACGGCAGCGGCGATGGGTACGGCGAAACGGCTTCCGGTCTTGGACAGCGGCTCCGCTGGGTGTTCGCCCAGAGCGATAGCCGGGCGGCCCGGGCTCACATCGAGGCGCCGAGCAGCCCCCGGGTCAGCTGGAAACCGACGTTGCCGGACTGGTCGGCCTTCGGCCGGATCCGCCCCGAAGCCGCCGCGACGAGGGCGCGCAGCCCGTCGGCTGCTGCATCGTCGACCGACGGATCGAGGATCGCATCCAGGTCGGCGTCGTGGGCCGCCACGGTGTCCTGATCGGCGCTCACCTGCAGGACCGGAAGGAACCGGTGGCCGCCCAGCGTGCCGCCGATGACGTGCACCAGCGCGAGCTGCGCGCCGGTCGCACCGAGGCCCGTCGCCGTCTCCAGCCAATCTGTCGTCGGCATCCGCATGATGTGCCAGCCCGCCTGTTTCGGTCGCTGTCCGTGCGCCAGTGTCGGCTCCCGACGATCGATCCCGGCGGCTGCCTTGAACCCCGCGTTGGCGAGCAGGCCGCTGGTTGCGGGGACGACGACGGTCCCGCCGGCCCGGACGATCCAGCCGCCGATCCTCCCGAAGGCCGCGCCGACGACATCCGACACCGGGCCCCGTGCGTCGAGCGCGATGAACAGGTCTGCGAGGCTCCGCTCGACCCGGTCGGGGACGTCGAGGGTCAGGGCGCGATCGGCGAACCAGTCCTTGACCCGTTGCCCGGACGCCTCGATCCCGCCGTCCAACTGGATGCTGGCCCAGCCGAACCGGTCCGGATCCAGGCCGGCTTCGACCAGCTCGTGCCGGAAGAAGTCGTTGTGGGTCTTCTCGCAGCCGTGTTCCAGCAGCAGCGCCAGCCGGACGTCCGAATGGGCCAGGTAGCCGACCAGAGTGCGGGTGAAGGTGACCACGTTGGCCCCGCCGGAAACCCCGCAACCCTCGGTGTGCGGCAGCGCGACGGCTCTGGTCGTACGTCCGGCGGTCCAGTCCTCCGCCTGGGCGCGGTCGGCCAGCCGGGCCGCGATCTGTCCCGAGCACAGTGAGGTCGGCAGCACCAGCGCCAGTTGTTCGGAGGCGTAGTCGCGCTCGGCCGGGAACAGCTCGACGGTCCGCACCGGCGGCTCGCCCAGCGCCGCGAGTCGAGCCTGGTCGACCGGCAGCGACAGGCCCGGCAGCAACGCGTCGCTCTCGTCGGCGGGCAGTTCGTCGAGCCGGCGACTCAGTCGGCCGTCGATGGTGATCGAGATGCCCTGCCGCGGACCGGTCTGCTTCCAGTTGCGCCAGATCGACACCTGGCTGTGGCCTGCCTGCTCGCCCGCGGTGCGCTCACCGGAGGCGACCCTGATGGTCTGCTCGAAGGTCTCGGAGGTCAGCGCGTCGAAGTCCTCACCGTCCAGGTAGCGTCCGGCATTGACGTCCATCTCGTGGCTGAGCAGCCGGTAGCGCTCACTGGTGGTGACGAACTTCATCGTCGGCACGAACGGGAAGTTGGTGATCGACCCATTGCCGGTCGTGAAGAAGATCAGATTCGAGCCGCTGGCGACCTGGCCGGCCACCGATTCAAGATCGTTTCCGGGACTGTCCATGAAGATGTAGCCCGGCCGTGGATAGAGGTCGCCGTAGTTGATCACTTCGTCCAGACGGACCTCGCGGGGAAGCTTCCTGGCGGCTCCCAACGACTTCAGCGAGATGTTGACCAGACCACGGTAGATATTGCCGCCGGAGGGATTCCCTTCGGCGGTGTGGCCGTGCCAGGCGACCCGCTCCTTGAAACTCTGCACGGCTGCCAGGAACCTCCGGGCGACGTCCGGACTGCGGACGTTCTTCAGCACATAGCCCTCAGCGGCGATCAGTTCGTCGGTCTCGGCCAGACAGGCGATGCCGCCGCTCTTGATCACTTCGGCGCCGACCGCGCCGGCCAGCGGATTGGCGCTCAGACCGGAGAAAGCGTCCGATCCCCCGCACTGCAGGCCGATCTTGAGCTCGGCCAGCGGCTGCTCTGTCCGTACGGCCGAGGTCACCTCGGGCAGCCAGCGCTCGACCACCTCGGCCGCCTCGGCAAGATCGGCTTCGAAGCCGCCGTGCCGGTTGAAGGTCGCGCAGGGCGCGACCACGGCCGGATAGTGACGCGCCTGCATGAAGAGGTTGACGTCCTTGCTGGTGAGCACCGCGTCCGGCTCGTCGACCAGCAGGACTGCACCCACGTTCGGATGCACCAGAGTGCCGGCCAGCACCGCCAGGACGAAGTCGGCGTTGTTGGGCCGAGTGTCCTCCCCCGCCTCGGTATGGGCGACGGCGACAACGCCGTCGAAGGTATCGGTGGCCGGGTGCCGCTCGGCCAATCGCTTGGCCAGTTCGGTCGCGAATCCGCCGGAGCGGGAAGTGACGCCGACAATCACCACGTGGTTGCGGGTGCCCACCCGGCCGTTGCTGCGGGCGAAGCCGGAGAACGTCCGCGGTGTCCGGGCCTGCGGCACCTGATCGCCGATGATCAAGGTCGTCTCGTCCAGCTCGTACGGGTCGAGCATCACGTTCTGCGCCGACGGCTCGGTCGGCAGTCCGGGCACGTCCCGTACCGCCAGGGCGTCGAGCACGGGCTGGGTGCACACGTAGTCACCGGGCGCAAGATCACGAAGGGCGGTCGCGAACGGCGTGTTCCAGCTCAGCAACGCAGCTCCCGCGGCGACCGGAATGATCACGAACCGGTGGCCCTCCATCACCCGATGGCCCAGCTGGTACTGCCGGTCGCCGTGGATGATCACTGTGTCGGCCTCGAGCGTCCGGGACGCCACCGCACAGTTGTCACCTGGTTCGGGGATGACGGCGACTTCGCCGAAGTCGATGGTCGACCCACTGGCCGACCCACCGGTCGACAGGGTGGTCTGCTGCGAGGTCATCCGATTCCTGTTCGTGAAGCTGCCTGGGGTGACGGCGTCGCGGACGCCGGAGTCATGCCGCCCACCGAAGGGCGAAGAGGTCCCGCTTCCGGGCCATGCTGATCAGGGTGTCCCGGGTCGCGGGCGCCAGTTGCGGATACGGTGTCCGGGTCCGTCCGTCGGCGATCACCCCACCAGCCGCCAAGACTGCCTTGGCCGCGGCGAGACCGCATTGCCGGTTCTCGTAATGCAACAACGGAAGCAATGCCTCCCACTCCTGCTCGGCCCGGTCCTGACCACCGGCGGTCCAGTGCGCCATGATCGAGGTCAGCTCCCTGACAGCCAGCACGCTGCTCATGGTGCCGACCGCTCCGGACTGCAGGTCCGGGATCAGGGTGACCGCCTCCTCGCCGTCGAAGATCCCGGGCAGCACGTCGGGGTAGCGGCTCAGCGCGGCGATCTTGGCAGCCGTCTGCGGCACCTCGATCTTGGCGTATCGGATGCCGGCGATCTTGGTCGCCAGTTCGACGATCAGCTCGGCCGGAAGCGCCGTGGGACTCATCGGCGCATCCTGGATCATGATCGGGATCTGCAGTCCGTCGGCGACTCGTTCGAAGTAGTCGATCACCCCCGGAGCGCCGACCCGCAGCGACGCCCCGAAGAACGGCGGCATCATCATCACCAGATCGGCACCGCGCTCGGCCGCCTCCCGGCAGCGATCGGCAGCCATGCGAGCGCTGAAGTGGCTGGTCGTGACACAGACCGGGACCCTGCCGGCGACCTGCTCCATCGTCGTCTGGAGCACTGCCCGCCGTTCCTCGTCGCTGAGCGAGAACTGTTCCGAATAGTTCGCCAGGATGCAGATCCCCGCGACCCCCGCGTCGACCAGGTAGTCGCAGACCCGGCGCAGACCCGGCAGGTCGAGTTCCTCGTCCGCGGTGAAGATCGTCGGCGCGACCGGGAGCACCCCGGTGAGCAGCTCGGATCGGATCACACCAAGAGAGCCTACTGCGCTATTCGTCGCCCGTTGGTTGCAGCCCGAGCCGGTGCGCGCCACGATGACCCTGTGAGTGAAGCGACCGAAGGACTGCCCGGCAACATCAGCACCCTCACCGAAGAGGAGTGCTGGGAACTCGTCGACGCTGCCACCGTCGGCCGGTTCGGCCTGGTGGTCGACGGCACAGTCCTGATCATCCCCGTCAACTATCTGGTGGACGTCGACCTGATCATTCGTACGCTGCCCGACGGCATCATCGCCCGGCACGTGGGGACCCGGGTGACCTTCGAGGTGGACTACCACTCCCACGAGGGCGTCGGCTGGAGCGTACTGATGCACGGTGACCTGAAGGTGCTGCCCGACGACGAAGCGGAGCTGGTCGGCCGCTGGAACCGGGTGCTGCCCTGGGCCGGCGGAGCACGGAGCTTGTTCATGAGCTTCCACCCGGACGCGATCAGCGGCCGCCGGGTCGTCCGGCACCGCAACTGATCTCGTACGCCCTCGCTTCACTTCCTACGACGCTCGCTTCCCCTCCATGCCGGCGCTTCCGTTGCCCGCGAAGCGAGCGCGTGGCGGGGAAGCGAGGATCATGGCCGGGCACTTGTTGGAGCGAGGGCGCCGGTCAGCGCAGCCGGCGGTCCCGGTAGCCGCGCGGACTGACCCCGTACCACCGGCGGAACCGGGTCGAGAAGTAGATCGGGTCGGTGAAGCCGACCTCCGCCGCGATGGTGCCGATCGGCCGGTCGTCCAGATCCAGCAGTCGGGCCGCGGACTCCAGTCGACGCCGTTCGACGAACTGCTGCGGACTGACGCCGAGCTGGGACCGGAACAGATGCGCGAACCGGGACGCCGAGAGCCCGGCTGCGGCTGCCAGCCTGGCGACGTCGAGATCGCCGGCCAGCCGGTCAGCGATCAGCTTCAGTGCTGCCTGGACCCGCTCGTCGACGGCCGGCAGGACCGGGTGCTGGGTGTCGCAGAGCAGCAGCGCCGCCTCCAGGGCATTCATCGCCGACAGCTCCCGGTTGCGCTCGGTCCCGGTGTCGTGGCGTACGCAGTCCCGCAGCGCGGTGCAGATCTGGCCTGCCACCTCGAGGTCGGGCCGGATCTGCCCGATCCCGACGGCGGCCTCCGGCCAGACCAGCAGCGGGTCCCAATCCGGTCGCGGGTGGAAATGGACGTAGAGGAAGTGCCAGTGCTGCAAGGTCTGCTCGACCCCGTAGTCGTGCCGGGTCGCGGGCCGGACCAGTGTGGTGGTGTCGGGCAGCGCGCGGACGTCCGGACCGTCGGTGCCGAGCCGACCCTCGCCTGCGAGCGTGTGGATCAGCAGCCAGTCCGTGGTGCCGCGGCTGCGGTAGGTCGCGTAGCCGACGCCGACGTCGAACTCCCCCGCGACCAGCCGGGCCACCGTCGGGGTGAACGATTCGGTAGCAGGATCTCGAAGGTTCACAGACACATAGGCTATAGCTCTCCATGATCATCCGGGTCAGGCTTGTGCCATGACAACCTTCGCGACCAGCGCCCGCACCCCGGGCATCACGGTCGGCAACCCGCAGGATGCGGACCTCCCAGCCGGCTACCACCATGACGGGATCGTGCAGCTCCCCGGTCTGCTCGGTCCGGACGAGGTGGCGACGATCCGGGCCGCCTTCATGGACCAGGTGACCAGGGATCACTCCTGGGCGATCGACGACGGCGTACCCGACGACGATGTGCTGGCCCGCTATCCCCGTTTCGTGCATCCGCACCGCCACCCCGATCTCGAAGTGGGCAAGCTGGCACTGGACTACATGCTCGACCCACGGATCTTCGACGTCGTGACCAGCCTGATCGGCCCCGCGCTCGGCGCCCAGTCGATGTTCTACTTCAAACCGCCGACGGCCCGCGGGCAGGCGATGCATCAGGACAACACCTTCCTGCGCGCGCATCCGGAGACCTGCCTCGCGGCCTGGATCGCGATCGACGACGTCGACGCCGAGAACGGCGGCCTGGCCGTCGTGCCCGGATCCCACGAGACCGAGCTGGTCTGCCCCGAGCCTGCGGATCTCGAGCAGTCGTTCACCGATGCCGAGGTGCCCATCCCGGAGGGCATGTCGAAGGTCCAGACGATCATGAAGGCCGGCGACGTGCTGTTCTTCCACGGCAGCGTCGTGCACGGATCACTGCCGAACACCAGTACCGATCGTTTCCGACGCTCGTTGATCTTCCACTACATCCCGGCCTCCAGCGTCGAGATCGCCAGCTTCTACCACCCGTTGGTCGATCCCGCGCGCCGTGACGTCTTCATCGCCGAAGCCACCGGCGGCGGTCCGTGCGGCGATCTGATCGCCGGCATGGACGCCTAGGTCCCTGAGGGGTCGTCAGCTCAGCATCCCGAACACCAGGTTGATCGTGGTCGCCAGGATGACCACGCCGAAGACGTAGGACAAGAGCGCGTGCCGGAGCACGACCGCCCTGATCGCACGGCTGGAGACCGCTGTGTCGGAGACCTGGTAGGTCATCCCGAGGTTGTAGCTGAAGTAGAAGAAGTCGGAGTAGCTGGGGTCGACATCGTTGTTGAAGTCGATCCCGCCCCCGCTCCCGTAGAAGACGTAGGCGTAGCGCACGGCGTACATCAGGTGCAGCGTTGCCCAGCTCATGAAGACGCCGGTCAGCGCGACAGCCGCGACCACGACGCGATTCGCCGAACTCCCGACCGTCAGCAGCAGCACGATCGCGGCCAGACCGCCGAGCGTGACGCAGACGATCACCACCTCGTCGATGACCGGACGGAAATCCTCCCGTCCAGCGTGGGCTCTGGTCTGGTCGGCATCCATCGACCACAACGCCAGCCAGCCTGACCCGACGAACGAGAGCTCTCCGACGGCGATCCCGGACAGTACGCCGAGCGGCGCTCCACTGGATGCGCCGACGACGAAGCCGACGACGAGCCCGATCAGAACGGCTCCGAACAAGCGCAACAGCGCCGAGCCTCGCAGGCGACGACCCACGTCAGCAGCCTGGTCCGATCACCCGCAGATCGTAGCGTGATCGTTCATCCGGCAGAACGCGACCGAAGCCGCGACAGATGGGTATACGCCACTCGTGATCGTCGAGCCGAGGAGGAACGGTGTCTGAACAGTCGTCCCAGCTGAACCAGGGGCCTCCAGCGGGCCGGGTCGATCCCGCCGAGGCGTCGGTGGCTCAACTCGTCCGGCAGATGTCGGAAGACTCCAGCCGCTTGATCCGCTCCGAGATCAGGCTGGCGCAGGCCGAGATGTCGGCCAAGGCCAAGGACGTCGGGGTCGGCATCGGGGGCTTCAGCGCCGCCGGGCTGTTGGCGTTCTTCGGTATCGGCGTCCTGCTCGCAGCCGCGGTGCTCGGGCTCGCGACCTTGCTGCCGGCCTGGTTGGCCGCCGTGATCGTCGGCGTCGCTCTGCTGGTGATCGCCGGCATCGTCGCGCTGGTCGCCCGCCGCAAGATCACCGAGGCGACGCCACCGGTCCCGGAACGCACGGTGGAGACGGTCAAGACCGATGTCCGGGAGATCAAGGAGAGCGCACGATCATGAACGAGCCCGATGAGCCGCGCAACAACCCGAGTGCCGAGGATCTCGAGGCAGATATCGCCGACGCCCGGGAGCGACTGGCTGATGACGTCGCGGCGCTGGCCGACAAGGCCGACATTCCCAAACAGGTCAGGGCGAGGATCGACCAGACCCGCGACAACCTCGGCGGCACCGCCCGGAAGGCCCAGCACCAGGCCCAGGCGACCACACGATCGCTTCCCGGGCCGGTGCGGGTCGCCATCCCTGCCGCCGCGGCCCTTGCGGTCGTTCTGATCATCGTCGGACGCCGGCACCGTCCGCGGCACTGAGGCCGGCCCGATCCGCACATCAGCTACGGCGCAATCCTGGGCTGGTGGCTCCGGCGCAGCGCCGAACGCTGCTGACACTGGACAGATATCGGTACGATCGAGAGGCACGGTGATTCGGCCACTACTGGCTCATCCCTAACGGCGACCCGACGCCGGAAGGAGGTCGCAGGTGCCAACCACGGCTGGTGAGTGGCTCGCCCAGATCCTGGTATTCGTCCTGGTCGGATACCCGATCGTCGGAGGACTCGCCTTCATCGTTTCGAGCATCTACTACTTCGCGTTCCTGGAGAAGCGGGACCGGCCGCGCTATCTGGAGCACGGCGAGCCCTTCGTGACGATCTTCGTCCCCGCCCACAACGAGAGCGCTCGATCGCGAGCACGATCGAATATCTGCGGAACTCGCTCAACTATCCGCGCGACCAGTACGAGATCCTCGTCATCAACGACGCCTCCACCGACCGCACCGGCGAGATCCTGGAGGGCCTGCAGCAGCGATATCCCGATCTGCGGGTGATCACGATCGTGCAGAACCGTGGCAAGGCGCACGGCTTCAACGTGGCGTTGGCCTATGCCAAAGGCGACTTCATCCTGTCCAATGACGCGGACACCAAACCGAATCCCGACGCGCTCTGGCAATACCTGAGCTACTTCGAGCGCGAGGGCGGCCACAATGTCGGTGCTGTCACCGGCAACATGCTCCCGGCCAATCGCACCACCATCCCGGCCGAGGCCCAGCAGAACGAGCTGAATTCGATCATCGGGCTGATCAAGCGGTCGCAGATGTCGTACGGAGCCCTGTTCGCCTTCTCCGGCGCCAACACGATGTATCGTAAACAGGCCGTGCTGGACGTCGGCGGCTGGCATGCCGAACAACCGACCGAGGACATCGCGATCGCCTGGGAGATGCAGGTCGCCAGTTGGAGTGCAGTGTTCGCCCCGCACATCAGATTCTTCCTGGACGTTCCCGAACGAACCCCCGCCCTGGTCAAGCAGCGACGCCGCTGGTCGTCGGGCGGCATCTACGTGATGCTGACCAAGGCGCCCAAACTGCTCAGCCGGCCGAGACGGAACTTCGCCATGGTGCCGGTGGTCATCGACTACGGCCTGAGCATCGTCTGGAGCTTCTCCTACTGGGTCAGCATGGCCCTGTTCCTGCTGCTGCAGATCTACTACGCCGCGAGCCAGAACTGGGAACACTTCCTGCACGGCTGGTACATGGTCGCCATCTACGTGTGCATCCAGATGATCGTCGGATTCGTCCAGCTGACACTGGCCTCGTTCTTCAACGACCGTGGCCGGACGCTGAAATACATCCTTTTCGCGCCCTGGTACCTGTTGATCTACTGGATGGTCAACACGTTCACCATCGTCTACGAATTCATCCCGACGGTGCGCAAGGTGTGGCGGCACCGCGACGGCGGCGCCTGGATATCGCCCGAACGTTCCACCAGTCTGCAGAGCACCCATCCCGAGTAGCGAGGCACTTGATCATGGAAGGAACGCAACCCGGCCGGCCGGCCTACATCGTCAACACAGTGGACGAGAATGAGGTCACCGTCGACTGGTTCTTCGGGCCGGGACACCACGGCAAAACGGCTGTGCAAGGCGCGCTGATCGTCGTCGGTTGGTTCTTCGACATCCTGCCCATCGTGATCACCGTCCATGCGATCACCTACCGCTATCACGAGACGCGGGGCTGGTGGAGCTACGAAGAGGGCTTTCTGATGTGGGACATCACGCTGCTGATCCTGGCTGTCCTGGTGATCGTCTTCATCGTCGGCTTCCTGTTGCTGCATTACCGCAATCGCGCTATCGCCCGGCAGCGTCTGGCGATGGCCGGCTATCACGAGGAGCACCTGGCGCAGCGACTCGAAGTCGCCCAGGCTTTGTATGCAAGGAAATTCGGTCCGGCCGACCTCCGCCTGCACCAGAATAAGATCCGGATCGAGCCGTACAGCGATCTTGAGACCTACGAGTTACGCGACCAGTACCGCGCCTACGGAGTCGAGTAGTGGGATCCACGACGACCGACCAGGATCTGATCGCGCGGATGAAGCAGCGAGCGCTTCATCTGAAAGCCCGGCAGCGTGCGACCAACACGATCGCGTACGAGATCCGCCGCTCCCGCAAGACCTTCGTCGCCGTCATGGCGGTGATCGGCGCGATCGTCGTGGACGGAGCGTTCGTCGCGGTGGAGCGTGCCTTGATCGGGGACTTCGGCGTCTGGCGCGGAACGTTCGCCGTTTTCGTCTTCGGCGGCATCTTCGGCGGGCTGCTCGGACACTTCCTGTTGTCGACGGCGCCCGGACGCCGGCGGCTCGCCTCCAGAGAAGCCCGCCTGGCTCTCAAGTACGGCGCCGACCTGTCGGCCGGCCGGCGCTGGCTTGAGTTCTACTTCGAAGACGAGGACATCTCCCCCTACATCCCCGAGATCCTGCACTCCATCGAGAACGAGCACCGCTTCGATTCCGTCCGTGCCGCCCTCGAGGCCGTGAAGCAGTGGCACTACCAGCTCGACAACGCGCGGTCCAGGGCACGAGCGCTGGAGGTCTTCCGGGAAGCCGCCGGCCAGACGAAAGTGGTCACGGTCGCCAGTGTGGACGCTGAGGGCCGGCCCTCGGCCAGGGTCATGAACTTCGTCACCTCCGACCAGGACGACCTGTGGTACCTGACCACGGCTCCGGACAGTCCGAAGGTCGCAGAACTGGACCGCGGCGGGATCGCGCTGGTGACGGCGCAGACCAGGTCCGGCGCGACGATCAGCAGTAATCAGCTCCAGCTCAACCGCTCGGACCGCCGGTTCCTCTCGGTCGCCCAGCTGTATCGAGACCAGGTGCCGGGATATGTCGAGCACATGTCCGACGACGAACGACAGCACGAGCTCGTCTACGAACTGCGGTTGTACTCGGCGAAGATCGAGACCTGGACGGAGCGCAACGTCCTCGTCTTCTCCGAGCCCGACGAGTCGCCTCCCAGCTGAGGCCCACACCACCGTCCCGGATTGGTGTCGTCCGCAGACAGGGAAGAGGCACTCCCGGGATGCTCCGGAAGTGCCTCTGACTAACCGACCTGCTGGTGGGCGATGGCAGATTTGAACTGCCGACCCCTTCCGTGTCAGGGAAGTGCGCTAACCGCTGCGCCAATCGCCCGAGGTGGAGATGGGATTTGAACCCACGTAGACGGATTTGCAGTCCGTTGCCTCGCCTCTCGGCCACTCCACCACAGGGACTCAACCCTGCTACGGGGTAGTGGGACAGGCCCCCTCCGAGCGGACGACGGGATTCGAACCCGCGACCCTCACCTTGGCAAGGTGATGCTCTACCAACTGAGCCACGTCCGCATGTTTCGCACTGCATCGTATCGGAGTTTTCCGGCTCCGATTCGCTACTGGGCGCGAGCAGAAACAATAGCGGAGCCGACGCAGGAGACCAAACCGGGCCCCTGGATCCGGCCCGGCGCGAACTCGACCGCGTCGGCCGACCGACAGCGGCGAGCTGCCGGGTCGGCGGACCGCTCGCGTCGGTTCACGAATGCCATGCCCGATGCGCTACAGTTGGCAACCGCCTCACCGCCAGGTGAGCGCAACTCTGACGGGCGATTGGCGCAGCGGTTAGCGCACTTCGTTCACACCGAAGGGGTCCCCGGTTCGATCCCGGGATCGCCCACCCAAAGAGGCTCGTGCAACAGCGGTCCACATTGCCTGGCCGACCCGGTCCCCATGTAGGCCCGCCACAGCGCCACCACCAAGATCACGTACGCCAACAGCGACCCTGCCGCGACGCCCGCGACCACGTGCCACCACATGGCGACCAGCCTTCTATCGCCGCCCGCTCGATAACAGGTAATATATGCGTATGCGCGAAGATATGCAGGATTGCATGTTCGGTGTCAACAGTGAGTACGTCGATCTTGCCGCCGAGGTGTTCACCCTGCTGTCCGACCCGACCAGGATCCGGATCATCCTGGCGCTCCGCGACGGCGAACTGGCCGTCGGCGAGTTGGCCGAGCGGGTCGCCAAGCCGCCGACCGCGGTCTCCCAGCATCTGGCGAAGTTGCGCTGGGCACGAGTCGTCGCCTCCCGCCAGGACGGCACGCGCTCCTATTACCGGCTCGTCGATGATCACGCTCGCGAGCTCGTTCAGCAAGCCGTCTTCCACGCCGAGCACGCCGTCGACGAGCACCCGCGTCACCATGGCACCGGGCACCCGTCGGTCGAGGAACTGAGCGACAGAAGAAGTCGCCGGTGACCGAGACGCACGCGGCGGCCGATCTGCTCAGCGACCACGCCGACCCCCCACACCAGCCCGACAGCCTCTGGACGCGGATCGACCGGTGGGATCTCGCCAGGACCACCGTCGTCGCAGGTTTCGCCGCCCTGGTTGCGATCCTGGGCACGGTCGGACTGCCATGGCCGGTCGTCGGTGCGATCGCGGTGGTCGGATTGCTGCTGGGCTGCTGGCCCATCCTGACCGAGGCCTGGAACGACGCCCGGGAACGCCGGATGAGCATGGAGTTGTCCATGCTCGTCGCCATCGCCGCAGCAGCCACGATCGGCGCGTGGACAACGGCTCTGGTGATCACCGTCTTCGTGTTGGCCGCCGAGATCCTGAAGGACCTCTCCCTGGACCGGGGCCGAGACGCACTGTCCGACCTGGTGGCGTTCCTCCCCGCAACCGTCCGGATCCGGGACGGCGCGGCCGTGACGCCGATTCCGCTGTCCTCGGTGCGGCCGGGCCAGGTCGTCGTGGTCCCGCCGGGCGCCGGCGTTCCGGTCGACGGCCAAGTCGTTGCCGGGCGGTCGAGCCTGGACCAGTCCCGCATCACCGGTGAGTCACTGCCGGTCGAGGTCAGCGTCGGCGCGACGGCCTATGCCGGATCGGTCAACCAGATCGGTGCCCTGGAGATCCGCGCGGACCGGGTCGGACCCGATTCCTCGTACGGACAGATCGTCGAGACCGTCCGTGCGGCCCAGTCCTCCCAGACACCGGCGCAGAAGCTCGCCGACCGACTGGCAGCGTGGCTGGTCTACCTGGCACTGGCAGCAGCTCTGGTGACCTTCCTGATCACCCGCGACCTCCGGTCGACGATCTCGGTGGTCGTCGTCGCGGGCGCCTGCGGAATCGCAGCCGGTACGCCCTTGGCCGCCCTCGCCGCGATCGGCCGCGCGGCCCGCTCCGGCGCCTACATCAAGGCCGGCAGCTACCTGGAACAGCTCTCCACGGTCGACACGATCGTCTTCGACAAGACCGGGACGCTGACCGCAGGCACCCTGCGCGTCACCGATGTCCGGCCGGCAGACCGCAGCGAGGACGAGCTGATCACGGCTGCTGCCGCGGCGGAGTGGTATTCGGAGCACCCGATCGGCCAGGCCGTCCGGGACCACGCCGCCGCGCGCGGACTGACGGTCGATCCGGGAATCGACTTCGGCTACGCTCCCGGCTTCGGCGTCACCGCCCGCGTCGACCTGCACCAGGTTCGCGTCGGAACCACCCGACTGGTTCCCGAGGCGCACGCCGAACAGACCGGTGAGACGGGCGCGGTCCACGTCGCCATCGACGACGACTACGCCGGGTCGATCACGGTCGTCGACACCGTACGTCCGTCGGCCCGCCAATGCGTCACCGATCTCGTCCGACTCGGAATCCGGGTCGTGATGATCACCGGGGACAACGCGACAACGGCACGGACGATCGGGCGGGAGCTGGGAATCGACGAGGTCCAGGCCGAGCTGCTGCCGTCGGACAAGGTCTCCGCGGTCGACGCGCTGACGCGGGCCGGCCACCGGGTCGCGATGATCGGAGACGGCGTCAACGACGCCCCAGCCCTCGCCAGGGCGGCGGTCGGGATCGCCATGGGATCCGGCACCCACATCGCGCGGGAGACCTCTGACGTCATCCTGATCAGCTCCGACCTGGCTGATCTGACCACCATGATCAGAATCGCGCGCCGGGCCCGCCGAATCGTCATGGTCAACTTCGTCGGGACCCTCGTCGTCGATCTGTCCGGCATGGTGCTGGCCGCCTTCGGTCTCCTCGGACCGGTCCTGGCTGCGGTGGTCCACGTCGGCAGCGAGTCGGCGTTCATCCTCAACTCGGCGCGCCTGATCCCAGGTCGGCGTGACCGAAGGAATGTCAAGCAGGACGGGAGGGATCACCGTGGACGGCCATGATCACGGGGGCGGAATGGAAGTGAACCGCCGGCGGCTGCTGGTGGCCTTCTCGATCAGCGCCACATTGCTGTTGATCGAGATCATCGGCGCGGCGATCACCGGATCGCTGGCCCTGATCGTCGACGTCGGCCACCTGCTCACCGACGTCGGTGGACTGGCCATCGCCTTGCTGGCCGCCGGTCTGATGATGCGTCCCGCGACCGACCGACGGACCTGGGGCTACGCGCGGGCCGAGGTGATCGCAGCCAGCGCCCAGGCTGCGGTGCTCTTCTCGGTCGGCCTGTTCGTCCTCGTCGAGGGAATCCGTCGACTGCTGTCGCCACCGGATGTGCCGTCGGACAGCCTGCTGGTCTTCGGGATCATCGGTCTTCTCGGCAACCTGATCTCGATCATCGTCCTCGCCGGGGGCAGGTCGGCCAATCTCAATCTGCGAGCGGCATTCCTGGAAGTGGTCAACGACGGCCTCGGATCACTCGGTGTGATCGTCGCGGCGATCGTGATCGCGTTCACCGGGTGGCAACGGGCCGATTCCGTTGCCGGCTTGATCATCGGCGTGTTGATCATGCCCCGGGCCGTACGGCTGCTGCGGGAGGCGATCGGCGTCCTGATGGAGTCGACCCCGCCCGGCCTGGATCTGGACGCGGTCCGGCGGCATCTGCTCGATGTCGATCATGTGCACGAGGTGCATGATCTGCATGCTTCGCAGATCTCGACCGGACTGCCGGTGTTGACTGCTCACATCACCCTGGACGCGCAGTGCTTCTCCGACGGGCACACGCCACAGATCCTCGATCAGCTGCAGGCCTGCGTCGCCGACCACTTCGCGATCAGCATCGAACACTCGACCTTCCAGTTGGAGCCCTCGACGCACCGCGAGCACGAGCACGTGCCGCACACCTGACGGGGCTACCAGCTGCCGCCGCCGCCACCGCCGCCACCGCCACCGGAGAAGCCACCTCCGCCGGAGAATGACGAGCCGCCGCTGAAGCTGCTACCGGATGACCCGCCGCTCGAACTGCTGGTCCGGATCGGCTGGACGGAGCTGAGCACGGATCCGGTGATGAGTCCGGAGTCGAAGGAGGAGATACTGAACCCGCCTCCGTACCAGTCCGGCGACACGTCCGGGATCCGACCCAGCTCGACAAGACGGGCGCACACCTTGGTCCACCGGTCGGTCAGATCGAAGGCGATCGCCCACGGCAGATAGGCCGAGAAGACGTCCTCGCCCTCCTCGAACTGCAACTGCTCCGCCTCGGCGGTGGCCAGGTAGCTGCGGAAACCGTCCACCTGGTCGCAGATCGCCCGGCCGTCCGGGGTGCGTACGCCCCGCTTGCCGATCCGGGACTGCACGACGAGGAGCGTGACCACGACCGGAAGCAAAGGCACGATCACCATCAGCAGGATCTGACTCACCCTGCCGGATGCCATGGCGTTGCCGATCAGTGCGGAAGCCGCGATGCCCAGGCAGAGGATCCCGACGATCCCCCAGGTGAGATTCTGCCGCCGAGACGACTCCCCGACCCGATCGGGCACCTTGACGAACCACTTGTGCTTGCCGACCGCACGCGCCGCCGCCTTGGCGGCCCGGTCGTCGGCCTTGGTGAGGCTGCCGCGCTGCCCGAGCCGCTTGCGTGACCGGCCCCGCTTGTCGCTGCCCTTCTTGGTCCCGAACATCGCCTCGAGCAGTGCGCTTTCATGGGGCGCGGTGGCCTTACTGCGGTCCAGCAGCACAACCTCGACATCATCCTTCGCGCCGTCGAGCCGGACCGCGCCGCGCACGGCGAGGTCGACGAGGGTGGCGGCGGTGTCGCGATGCTGGAACTGCCCGTCGACCAGCAGCCCGGCCTCGCCGACCGGGATCGGTGGCGGCGTGAAGCGGACCGGGATCTCGATCTTGGGGGTCGGACCGGTGCGGGCCTGCTGACCCGATGCCGGAACGGTCCCCGGCGGCAGGTCGAGGTAGCGCTGATCCCGTCCTCGCGAGCGGTAGTAGAGCACACCCCCGATCACCGATCCGATCAGCGTGATCACGGTGGCGATGCCGCCGATGAGCAGCATCAGCAGGCCGGTGTGGAGCACGATGTGCGGTTTGTTGTCCGACACCAGCCCGGACTTGATCTTGACGCCCATCGTCAGTTCGTCGTACGCGCCGACGCCGTCCTGGCTGATCACGGCTTTGCCACCGCTCACCTGGGCAGACGTGCAGCTGTCGGTTGACCCGATGTCGCCGGCGTAGCACCGCAGGTCCTGTACGCCTCCGGGGACGCTCACGGTGATCTTGACCTTCTTGAACGGGGCACCGTCCCAATCGGTGCCCAGCGTGTCCCAGTAGAGCTCGTCGTAGCCGGGAGAACTGCGCAGCGCACCCTTGACCGTATAAACGATCTTGTACGTCTCGTCCTGGTGATCCACGTACCGGTCCGGGCTGCCGATCTGGAGCTTGAGTTCCTTGGATCCGTCCCAGAGAGTCTCGGTCGACGTGTCGTGATCGGCCGGTGCACCGGTCGGGCTGCTCACCGACTCGATGTGGTAGTCGTACTTCACGTCGTGGTAGCGATCATGGAAAACCCGGGTGTAGAACTCCCGATAGATGCCATGCCGATCGGTGTCGCCGAAATGGTAGTTGATCGTCTCGGTGACGGTCAGCTTGCCCGAGGAGTCGAGCACGTAATTGGCGTCGAATTCGTTGATCCGGTCGCCCTCGTCGGCATGCGCCGGTGAGGCCCCGCCGCAGGTGACGACCACGACGCCGACGGCGAGCAGGAGCGCGAAGAGCAGGCGGCTGCGTACGGGCACGGGCCTCATGATGACCGAGTCCCGGGTCAAACCGAGCATCGGCTACCGGCCGGCCACGAAGAAGACCACGCCGATGACCGCGTACGCGGCGACCAGGACGATGCCCCGGCCCCGACTGGCCCGGCCGCGCCCGAGCAGGATTGCCGGCAGTGCGACGGCGGCCGCATAGCCGACGAATTCGACCGGGCGGAAGATCATCGGCAGCGGCTGAAGGGCGAGCGAGATCAACGCGACCGCCGGGATCACGAAGGTCGCCACCTGGGCGGCCGAGCTGAGGCCGATCTCGGTTGCCAGCGCGACGTTGCCGCGGGCAGCGACGACCACCGCGCCACCGTGCTCGGCCGCATTGCCGACGATCGCGACGATGATCGCCGCCGTGAAGAACTGGCCGAGCCCGGTGTGCTCGGCGAAGGTCTCGATGGTGCCGGTCAGCAACTCGCTGACGACCGCTGTCGCGACGGTCGCGAGTGCCAGGATGACCAGCCCGCGGGTCATTGACCAAGCACCTTCGGCCGGGCCGTCGTTCTCCTCGCGGTTGAGCCGGATCGCCCGGCGGATGTGCAGCGTCGTGACCACCAGATAGAGCACCAGCAGCACCGCCGCGACCACGATGGCGTAGGGCGCCAGCCCGGTCCCGGAGGCGCCATCGGTGTGCTGGACGGTCGGCAGTACCGAGGTGACGCCGAAGAACACGGCTGCGACGGCGACCTGACCGAGGTTGGCGAAGATGGACCGCCGGGCCACCCTGGCCGTCCGACCGAAGATCAGCGCTGTGCCCAGCACCAGCAGCAGGTTGCTCACCACCGAGCCGGTCAACGATGCCCGGACGACGGTGAACAGGCCCTCGTGCACCGCGAAGAGACTGATCAGCAGCTCCGGCGCGTTGCCGAAGCTGGCATTCAACAGCCCGGCGACCACTGGGCCGGTGTGCTCGCCGACATTGTCGGTCGCCTCACCGATGGCGAAGGCCAACGGGACCAGGGACAGTGCGCTCACGATGAACAGCACCGTGCCGTGGACGCCCAGGATCGCGAGCACGACATCGATCGGCACCAGGATGGTCGCGCCCCACAGGATCCGCCTCACGCCTGGTTGCTCTCCTTCGTACCCGATTCGTTCCCGGTCATTTCCGGATCGCGCTGCCGGGCAAACTCTACGGATCCCGATCCCGGCGCCTGTCACCGCATTGACTGAGAGCAGGCTGAGCAGCCGAGCTTAGCCGACCTGTTCGGCGAAGATCTCGGCGAACCTGCCGCCGCGGGACAACAGCTCGTCGTAGCAGCCGTGGTCGACGATCCGTCCCTCATCGAAGACGTAGATGTGGTCCATCCCGCGCAGTGTCCAGGCCCTGTGTGAGACGACGATGGTGATCCGGCCGGCCTTGGTGCGCTGCAACTCGGCGAAGATCTGCTGCTCGGCCTCGGCGTCGATCGCGGAGGTCGGCTCGTCCAGGATCCAGATCGGCGCATCCCGCAGATAGACCCGAGCCAGTGACAGTCGCTGCCACTGGCCCCCGGACAGCCCGACGCCCCCGAACTGCGGCCCGAGCTGGGTGTCCAGGCCGTCCGGCATTTTCTCGATGAAGTCCTTCGCGTGTGCCGCGGCCAGCGCCCGCCAGATCTCGTCGTCATCGGCCCGACCGTCGGCACGACCGATCCGGACCACATCGCGGACCGTGAATTCATACCGGCCGAATTCCTGGGTCAGCAGCCCGAACAGATCCAGCCGCTGCCGGCTGGACAGGGTGGCAAGATCGACGCCGCCAACGGTAATCATGCCCTCGGCGAGATCGAGCAGTCCCATGATCGCGTTGACGGTCGTGGTCTTGCCGGCACCGTTCACACCGACCAGCGCGATGATCATCCCCGGGCCGGCCGAGAGCGAGACCTCCGACACTGCCGGATGCGTCGCGCCGGGATAGCCCACGGTGATCCCGGTCACCGCGATCCCCCGCTCGGGGTTGATCTTGACCCGATCATGATCATCGCCCGGCACGGAGCCGATCAACCGCCGATAGGCCGCTACCTTCGGGCCGTAAGCGATCAGGTCACCGAAGGAGAACCCAGCCGACCGCGTCGCGTCCAGCCCAGCGAGCACGGCGACGATCCCGGCCGCGATCCCGGCGCCACCGGCCCCTCCGACCACGATCCCGGCCAGCGCACCGCCCAACATCACCGCGGTGCCGACCGCGCCGACCAGATCAGCCCGGATCAGGAGGGCCAGGATCCTGTCCATGATCGAATCCGCCCGCGCCCGGTGGGCGTCGGCGATGCCGGCAACGACCGCTCCGGACCCGAGCGTCGTCAACTCGGTGGCAGTGCGCTGGCCGACGAGCTGCTCAACGGCGTAGTTCGATCGGCGCTCTGCGAATCCGTGCCGCGTGAATGCCTCGTCCTGCATCTTCGACTCCCACGCGAAGACCAGCAGGAACGGGACCAACGCGGCGACAACGAGTACGCCGGCAACCGGCGAGATCACCCAGACCGTGACGCCCAGGGTCACGGCGGTGACCAGGGCCGCGATCGAGGCGAGCACCGATCCGACCAAGTGCCCGATGTCGAAGAGAGCGCCGCGGACCGCCTCGATCAGCGCGGTGGTCGCCGGCCGCGCCAGCTCCTGCGGTGGCAACGCCGCGACCGTACGCATCAGCTCGTCCTGGTAGTGCCGGCGCATCCGGGTCCGGACCCGTTGCTGGGTCAGATTCGAAGCGTTGCTGATCACCTGGCCGACGGCAACCAGTCCGACAAGCACCAGCAACGGCGGCAGGAATCCCCGTGCGCTGCCGCCGGACGATCGCACCAGCCAGGCCACCGCAAGCACCTGCGCCGAGGGCGTCAAGGCCATCACCGAGTTGGCCGCGACCAGCCGGACCAGCCAGCCCGGCGCGTACCGCCAGGTCTGCCGGACGGTGAACGCTGCCGAACTCGCGGCCGCGCCCAGTGCTGAGAGCAACGTCAACCTCGCGACGTCGTCGGGCGCGGGATCAGGCACGACGCAGCATGTTCGCAGCCGTGAAGCCCAGGGGCAAGCCATATTCCGTCGTTCGGCCGGCCCGACATGACGAAGGTCCCATCAGGTCACGCCTTTCGGCAGATTCCGGTCCGCCGCCGCCGTACCAAGATCAGAAACGAAGAGAACACCACAACAACCCCGGGATCCGCAGCAACGGATCACCAATGAGGGAAGGAAAGATCATGAGCGTTCAGCACGGAACGCACACCGTGGGCAGCGGGGTCGCCCGCAGCACCACAGTCACCGAACCCGTGGCCACCAAGGCACCCGGCAACACTGCCGTGGCGTCCGCAGAGAACGCCGGTCGGGCAGGCCTCAGTGTCGTCACCCGACGAATCCTCGCCGTGCTCCGCTTCGCCACCGGCTTCATCTTCCTATGGGCCTTCCTCGACAAGACCTTCGGCCTCGGCTACTCCACCACCACAGCCAAATCCTGGATCAACGGCGGCTCACCCACCAAGGGCTTCCTCGCCTCCGCCGACGTCGGACCCTTCACCGGCATCGCCCACGCGATCGCCGGCACCTGGTGGGCCGACTGGCTCTTCATGCTCGGCATGCTCGCCGTCGGCGTCGCCGTCATGGCCGGCATCGCACTCCGACCCGCCGCCATCGCCGGCTCGCTGATCCTGCTGATGATGTGGGCCACCGAATTCCCGATCGCCCGATTCACCACCACCGGAGACCCGAGCGGCTCCACCAACCCGATCGTCGACTACCACATCATCTACGCGCTGGCCCTGATCGTGCTGGCAGCAACCTCCGCGGGTATCACCTGGGGCCTCGGCCGCTACTTCAACCGGCTCCCCTACATCCGCAACCACGCCTGGACCCACTGAGTATCCCCCGCTCTCGCGGATCCAGCCACCGTTCGGCGCCGACTGCGAAAGTCACTTCTTCCGCAGCTCGGCGCCGAACACTGCTGCCTGGCTGCGCCGCTCGAGACCGAGCTTGGCAAACAGGCTGGAGGCGTAGTTCTTGACCGTCTTCTCGGTCAGGAACAGCTGCTCGCCGATCTGCCGGTTGGTCAGCCCGTCGGCGATCAGGTCGAGCACCTCGCGCTCCCGTTCGGTGAGCGCGGCCAGCCGCGGATCGGTCTGGGTCGCCTGCTGGACCTTGGTCATCACCTGACTGATCACCGACGGGTCGATCAGCGACCGGCCCAGCGCCACCTGCCGGATCGCGTCAACGAGGCCGGCGGTCCGGACCTCCTTCAACACATAGCCCGAGGCGCCAGCCATCACCGAGGACAGCACCGCATCCTGGTCGTCGTAGGAGGTCAGGATCAGGCAGTACGTCTCCGGCAGCTCGGAGCGGATGTCGCGGCAGACGTCGATCCCACTGCCGTCCGGCAGCCGCATGTCCAGGATCGCGACATCGGGACGGCAGGCCCGTACCCGCGGTAGCGCCTCGGCCACCGTGCCCGCCTCACCCACCACCTCGAACCCGTCGACGTCACCGAGGAGCTCGGCTATCCCCCGCCGGACCACCTCATGGTCGTCGAGCAGGAAGATCCTGATCTTCCCTGAGCCTGTCGAAGGGTCATGATCATGGTCACTCATCGGGTTCTCACTCTCCAGATAGCCACTGTCCCCCCGCCGGGTCCGGCGGTCAGCACGAACGAACCGTGATGGTGACCGGCCCGGGTGCGCAGATTCGCGACCCCGCTCGCCGTGCTCGGGTCGCCGACCCCGACGCCGTTGTCCGCGACATTGATCGTCAACTCGTCCCCGGCCAGCTCGACGTCGACCGAGACGGACGTTGCGTGCGCATGTTTGGCGACGTTGGTCAGCGTCTCCCGTACGGCTGCGATCACGTCCTGGGTCAGCATCTCCGGCAGCTGCAGATCCAGCAGGCCGGCGAAGCTGACGCTCGGGGGAAAGCCGAGTGCCGGCGTCACGTCGCTGATCACTTCGAGGATGCTCAGCCGCAGGCCCTCCTGGCTGACCGCGAGATTGCCGCGCAGCTCGAAGATGCTGGTCCGGATCCGGCGGATCGCCCGGTCCAGATCCTCGACCCGGTTGCGCAGCCGGTCGGCCAGCGCCGGGATGGACTGCAACTGCCCGGCAACACCCTCGATGCTGAGGCCGATCGCGAACAGCTCCTGGATGACGTGATCATGGAGGTCGCGGGCGATCCGGTCCCGGTCCTCGAGCATGATCATCTTCTGCTCGGCGGCGCGGACGTCGGCCAGCTCCAGTGCCACGCTGGCGTGCGAGGCGAAGCCGGCGGCCATCGCCACCTCCGTCTCGGTGAAGTCCCGGCGCCCGCGCTTGCGGGCCAGTGTGAGCAGGCCGCGGGGTTCCTCGTTGCCGCGCAGCGGCAGCGATATCAGCGGGCCGACCTCGATCACGGTCGCCACATGGGTGGACGGCACCTGCGGGTCGCCGGCGATCGCGGTCACGTACGGCTCACCGCCGGCGATCACTCGTTCACCGATCGTGCCGGTCAGCGGAAATCGTCGGGCGACCAGCTCCTCGGCCCGCTCGCCGAAGGCGAATTCGATCACGAAGCCGTCCCGATCCGGTGTCAGCAGGCCGACCGTGACCAGGTCGGCGTCGGCGATCTCGATGGAGCGCCGGGCGATGGTCCGCAGCGGGTCCTCGCCGGAAGTGCTGAGCAGCTGCTCCTGAACCTCCGCCGACGCCTCCAGCCACCGCTGTCGCAACTCGGCCTCGCGGTAGAGCCGGGCATTGCTGATCGCGGTGCCGGCGGCCAGCGCCAGCGCGACCACCAACTCCTCGTCGTCGGCGCTGAATTCGCCGTTCTCGCTGTTGGCCAAATAGAGGTTCCCGTACACCTCGTCGCGGACGTGCACCGGGACACCGAGGAACGACTCCATCTGCGGATGCCCGGCCGGGAAGCCGGTCGACCGGCTGTCGTCGGTCATGTGCCGCAACCGGATCGGTCGCGGATCGGTGATCAGCGCACCGAGCAGGCCCTTGCCCTCCGGCAGGTGCCCGATCCGCTTCGCGATCTCGTCGTCGACGCCGATATGGATGAACTGCTCCAGACCGCTGTCGTGCCCGATCACGCCCAGGGCGCCGTACTGCGCACCGACGAGCTCACAAGCAGACTCGACAATCCGCCGCAGCACTCGCTCCAACGACAGGTCGCCGGTGACCGATTCGATGCTCTGCAACAGCGCCCAAACCCGGCCGCGGGCCCGCTTGATCTCGTCGGCCCGCTCCAGGAACTGGTCGACGAGCTCGTCGATCTCGAGTTTGGGCACGTCGGCACGGCGAGTTGGCGGGACCCCTTCCACAGCGCACACGGTAACGCCTCGGTCCTCGGCCATCAGGCTTCGGGCGTGATCAGCTCGCCCAGCCGACGGCGTCGCGTTGCCGGCGACGCCGGTGCCACGCCGATCCGCAGCAGCACGTGCGGGAAACCGTCCATATGCAGTACCCGGCGCACCCGGGTGCGCACCGACGGGACTTCGGCGATCTGACTCGACAATCCGACCGCATAACCGGATCTGGCTATCTCGAGCAGCACCCGTTCCAGCGCCTCACCGGCCCGCAGCCAGTCGCCGGGTTGATCGTGTTCGGTGACCAGCAGTGCCCAGCGCTCGGCGCCGGGGTCGCGCGCCATCGAGTCCTCGCCGGCCGCCCCCTCCGGCTCGGGATCAGCCCGCCACGCCCGGAGTTCGGCTCGATAGGCCGGGTCGAGCTGCATCACCGTCAAGGCCTGCCGCACCTGCGAGGCCGCGAACAGCGCGTCGACCCCCGACAGCTGGAGCAGTGTCGCTCCCTCCAGACCGGCCGCCTCACGTGCCTGTTCGAGCACATCGTCGGGAACCGGATCGGCGGTGAAGGGTCGGGTGTTCGTACGGCGCGACTCGGCGGCCTTGTCGAGCAGGGCCATCGTCCCGTCGTCGACAACCGGCCCGCCGCCGGTCGCGATCTCGGCACACGCCAGACCGGCTCCCACCCCAGCCGGGAAACGATCGACGGTGATCGAAACGCCGTCGGCCGCCAGCGACGCCCGGGCGTTGAACAGCGCACAGCCGCAGCTGATCACCAACTGCCGGCCGGCCGGATCGTGCACCGACAGTTGCCGGGCGCGGTCCGGGTAGAGACGGAGCCGGGACGGCCCGAGCCGGAGCCGCCAGGGCTGGGTGTTGTATACCGACGGCGCCAGCGTCGCCCGGACGGCGGCGCGCCGGAATGCGTCGGCCGTTCGCACCGGATCCAGACTCGTCATCAGATCGTTTCCTGCCAGCTTGAGGATTCTCTCCATGCTGCCGCCGGCCGGTGCCGCCGGTGTAGGGACTTTCGCCACTGACTCCCGGGCCCATCGGCGTGAATGCACACACTGCGTCTGGGTCGGCCGTGTCGGTCCGGACCGACCGGGTATCGCGAAGGTCAACGAGACCCCGAGATGCTGAGGAGAGAACCTGATGCCCAGCGACACACCGTCCGCCACGACGCGGGCCCGGCACGCGGCCGTCCGGCTGTACGACGACCCGGGCCCGTTCGCCAGTGTCTACCTCGACGTCACCCGCAATACCGAGGACGGCGAGCACATCGTCGAGATCCGCGCCAGGGACGCGATGGACGACCTGCGCGCCCAGGGCGCACCGGGCACGGTGATCGAACCGATCCGTGAGTTGTTGACGGCCAACACCCACCTGGCCGCTCCCGTCAGCCGGATGGTGGTCGCCAGCGAACGCGGCGTGCTGCTGGACGACGTCATCCGCGTGCCGATCAGCCGTCCGACCACGAGCTGGTCCGGGCTGCCGGATCTGAGCGCCTGGCTCAGCGACACCGACGCCGGCGACTTCGTGCTGGCCCTGGTCGATCATGAGGGCGGCGACGTGGCCGGCTTCAGCCCGGTCACGATGCAGCCCGACCACCAGGCATCCGTCGGTGAGAAATCACCGTGGGAACACAAGATCAAGGGCGGTGCCTGGAACCAGTTGAATTTCCAGCGTTCCACCGAGACCGTGTGGGGCCGCAACGCCGACGAGGTGGTCGCCGAGATCGACCGGCAGCTGCGACCCGGCGTCGAATACGTGGTCGTCGGCGGAGACCAGGACGCCCGCGCCCGGGTGCTGGACAAGCTCCGGCAGCACGAGCGCGGCGGTCAGGTCGAGATCGTCGAGTTGACCGAGGGCAGCCGCGAGGCCGACGGCAGCGAGGATGCGATCATCTCCGAGCTCCGGCAGGTCGTCGCGGCCCGCTCGGTTGCCCATCGGCTGGGGGCGGTCCATCTGCTGCGGGATCGCCTCGGCCAGGGCCACGGCGCGACCACCGGGGTGTCCGACACCGTGGATGCCCTGATCCAGGGCAGCGTCGAGACGCTGCTGCTCGATCCGGAGGCGCTCTCGGATCCGGATGCCGGAGTACAGGAGGTCGACCCCGCTGATCACCCGGGCCTCGCGCTCGGCGCAGTACCGGCGGACCGGCCGCAGCGTGCCGAACTCGTCCTGCTGGCGATGGCCCTGCTGACCCAGGCGGAACCGGTCATCACCCGTTCCTCGACGATGGCCGGTGCGCCTGCCGGGGCGGTTCTTCGCTGGTAGCCCGCCCGATCCGGAAACCGGCTGCCGGCTAGTCGGCGCGGCTGGTACCGCCGGTACGGACGCGGCGGTGATCGGCGTCGACCCGAATCGTCCAGCCGCGCCGATCGAGACTCTCCAACAGCGGAATGATCACCCGGCGGGTGCTGCCGAGCGCCTGCCGGGCGGCGCTGGTGGTGAAGGGCTGCGGCAGCGCGGCGAGTGTCCGCATCGCCAGCGCCGGACCGGTCGGCAACAGCACGATGTCCTCGGCCAGCCGGACGATCCGCCCCGCACGTTCGGCGGCGGCCAGCTCCCGCATCCCCAGCCCCCACTCGTCGAGCTGAGGGCGCTCGGGCGCAGCGTACGGGGCCGCCGTGAGGTGCTCGGTGAGTGTCCGCAGTCCCGGCTCGGCCGCGCCGAGATCGTCTCCGGTCTGCGGCCGCTCCACGGATCCGTCGACGATCACCAGACCGGCGGCCGCCGCCACCGGGGCGACCAGTCGGCGGTCGGGCAGTCCGGCGGCGCGCCGGGCACCCTCGATGCTCAGCCGCGGGTCCAATGGCGCGGCATTCGCGCGGTCGTCGACCGCCGCTGCCAATGCCCGACCTCGATCGCCGAAGGTCTGCGGATCGATCAGCCAGTCGTCGATGCTCACCAGGTCCGCCCGGCCGTCGATGCCGATTCCGCGGACCTGAAGATCGGAGCGCCGGACGGGTCCGCGTCGCCGGACCTCGTCGGCCAGGATCTCGGTGACCGAGACGTGTTCCCGGCGGACCAGGTCGGCGGCCCGCTGTCGGGCTGCGCCGCGACGACGCAACTCGGGCGGATCGACGTCCAGCACGATCGCCCCGGCAGCGACCGCATGCCGACCGGGATCGCGGAGCACCAGTCGGTCGCCGGGCGTCAGCGGTACCGCCCGGGAGAGGGTCAACCGCACCATCGGGCCGCCGAGCGGTCGCAGCCGGACCGGGATCGCGGCGGTGCCGAGGTGCGCAACCAGTTGGGCCGGGAGATCGTCGACACTGCGGCCGACAGGTCGCACCCGTACATCGGCCACTGCGGCGGAGTACCAGGCGTCCGGGGTGATCAATGCGTTACCGCGACCGATGTCGTCCGGTCCGACACCCCGCAGGTTGACCGCGACCCGGGCCACGGCGCTGACCTGATCATGGTCCCGGCCAAGTGCCTGCAGGCCGCGAATCCGCGTCCTTCGGTCGTCCAGTTGCAGCTCGTCGCCGATGCCGAGGGTGCCGGCGCCGAGAGTGCCGGTGATCACCGTGCCCGCGCCGCGGATGGTGAACGAGCGGTCGACCCAGAGCCGGATCCGGCCGTCAGTCACCGGGTCAGGCAGGGTGCGGACAAGATCAGCCAAGGCCTGGCGCAGTCGGGGCAACCCGTCTCCGGTCAACCCGGACACCGCGATGGCAGGTACCTGACCAAGGCTCGAATCCGCCAATCTGGCAACGGCTTCAATGGTGGCCGGGCCGGGATCGGCGCGATCGCTGCGGGTGACGACCAGGATGCCGTGCGTCAGCCCGAGGGCGTCGACGGCGGCCAGGTGTTCGGTCGACTGCTGCCGCCAGCCCTCGTCCGCGGCGACCACGAACATCACCGCGGGTGACGGGCCGAGTCCGGCCAGCATGGTGGCGATGAACCGTTCGTGACCGGGCACGTCGACGAAGGCGAGCACCGGATCCGCGGGTGCGTCCGGACCGGGCAGTGTCGTCCAGGCGTAGCCGAGCTCGATGGTCAGCCCGCGTCGTTTCTCCTCGGCGAACCGGTCCGGCTCCATCCCGGTCAGCGCCCTGACCAGAGTCGACTTTCCATGATCGACATGTCCCGCGGTGGCGATCACGTGCACGGTCAGACGCTCCGGAGGATTCCACCGATGATCAGCTGGTCCTGGTCGGCCGGCACGCAGCGCAGGTCGAGCAGGCACCGGCCGCGTTCGATCCGGCCGACGATCGCCGGTTCCCCGATGCGCAACCGGATCGCGTACGCCTCCGGCAGCGCGATCGCCCACCCCGGCAGGCTGACACCCGGCGCGCCGCCACCACCGACCGCGCCGTCGGAGCCGACCACGGTCGCTTCGACGTGATCACGAACGGCTGCAGCGATGGCGGCGGCGCGGGCACGCAAATCCTCGGGATCGGCGCGCAATGCCTGCCAGGTCGGCGTCAGCGGCCCGACCAAGGTCGCCTCCAGAGCAGCGAGCGTCAGTTTGTCAACCCGCAGCGCCCGTGCCAGCGGGTGCCGGCGCAGCCGCTCGATGATCGACTTCTCACCCAGCAGCAACCCGGCCTGCGGACCGCCGAGCAACTTGTCCCCGCTGGCCGTCACCAAACTCGCACCGGCCCGCAGCGTGCTGTCCGCGTCCGGCTCGTCCGGCAGCAACGGATCCGGTGCCAGCAGTCCGCTGCCGATATCGACGACCACCGGCACACCGAGCCCGGCGAGCTTGTCGACGGCCACGCTGGAGGTGAATCCTCGCACCTGGAAATTGCTGGGATGCACCTTGAGAATGCAGCCGGTGTCCGGTCCGACCGCGTCGGTGTAGTCGGTGATCTTGGTCCGGTTCGTGGTGCCGACCTCGCGCAGCCGGGCGCCGGTCGACATGATCAACTCCGGCAACCGGAAGCCGTCCCCGATCTCCACCATCTCGCCACGGCTGATGATCACGTCCCGGCCGGCTGCCAGGGCCGTGGTGGCCAGGATGAGCGCCGCTGCGCCGTTGTTGACCACGGCAACATCCCCGCCCGCAGGCACCGCGGCCCGGAGCGCGGACAGGGTGCCACGACCGCGTTGGGCCCGCTGCCCTGAGGCAAGATCGAATTCGACGTCGGTAGGGCCGGCCGCCCGGGTCAGCGCCTCGACGGCGGCCGCGGACAAACTGGCTCGGCCGAGGTTGGTGTGCAGCACGACTCCGGTGGCGTTGATCACCGGTCGGGTGCTGGCCGCGGCCTCCGGCAGTGACGCGACGGCCTCGTCGGCGACGGCACCGGGTGCGATGACGCCGTCCCGGGCCTGTTGCTGGGCGGTGATCACCGCCTGTTTCACCAGCGCCGGGCCGAGGCGTACGGCAGCCGCACGAAGCCGCTCGTCGGCGAGCACCCGATCGGTGCGCGGCACCTGGCGCCGATGATCCACCGATCCCTCCTCCTGCCGAGGGGTCACATATCCCCTCATCCGTGCGGCGTGTCGAGCACTGTGGCGGAGACGGACGGGAATCGAACCCGCCAAGCCGAGCTGCTCGGCTTCACCGGTTTTGAAGACCGGGAGGGCCACCAGGCACCTGTACGCCTCCGCCCGCCACCCTACGGCCAATCACTCCTAGGGTGGACGAGTGACCACTGACGCCAATCTCGATCTTCGCAGCAGCTTTCGGCTGACCCAGTACGCCCACGGCGGCGGTTGTGCATGCAAGATCCCGCCGGGTGAATTGGAAGACGTCGTCGCCGGTCTGGTGCCGTGGACCTCACCCGAGCTGCTGGTCGGGTTGGAGACCGGGGACGACGCCGCCGTGGTCAGTATCGAGGAGGACCGGGCGGTCGTCGCGACCACCGACTTCTTCACCGCGGTCGTCGACGACGCGTACGACTTCGGCCGGATCGCCGCTGCCAATGCGCTGTCCGACATCTACGCCATGGGTGCGGTCCCGCTGGTCGGGCTCAACCTGGTCGGCTGGCCGCGGGATGTGCTGCCGATGGAATTGCTGGCCGAGGTGCTGCGGGGCGGTGCCGACATCGCCCGGCAGGCACGGATGCATCTGGCCGGTGGCCAGAGCATCGACGATCCGGAGCCAAAATACGGAATGGCGATCACCGGCCTGGCCGATCCGGAGCGGCTGCTGCGCAACGACGCCGCGCGACCGGGATTGCCGCTGACACTGACGAAACCGCTCGGTATCGGGGTGCTCAACAACCGGCACAAAGCGACCGGACAGGTCTTCGCGGAGGCGATCGAATCGATGGCGGCGCTCAATGCGGAGGCCTCCCGTGCCGCCCTGGCGACCGGCGTGCAGGCCGCGACCGACATCACCGGCTTCGGCCTGCTGGGACACGCGTACAAAATGGCCCGAGCCTCCGACGTCTCCATGATCATCGATGCCGCCGCAGTGCCCTACCTGGACGGCGCCCGGAAGGCGTTGGAGGACGGATACGTCAGTGGGAGCACCCGGCGCAATCTCGCCTGGGTGCAGCCGCAGGTGGACGCGTCCGTCGGCGAAGACGAGTTGATCCTGCTTGCGGACGCGCAAACCAGCGGCGGCTTGTTGATCGTCGGCGAGGTCCCCGGCCACCCGGTGATCGGGGAGGTCGTCGCGCCCGGTGATCACCGGTTGATCATCCGCTGACTCTTCCGCGCGGCGGCCCGCGGTGCAGCAAGATCAGCGTGGCCGCGGGGTGCGACGGTGCCTGAAGATCGTGATCGCCTCGAATACGCCGATGGCCACGAAGAGGACCAAGCAGACGATCGCGAACCACCAGATCTGCTCGGCGAACCCGATGATCGCTGCCGCAACCAGCGCGAAGCCTGCGACCCGGGCGAAGACATGGGCGGCGTGGTGTTCCGTAACACATAGGTACCGCAGCGGCGGTCGGTTGTCACGGGTACAGGCTGCTCGGCCGCTTGTTCAGACCTTGTTCGACCTGCTGAGGACGGTGATTCGACAACGCACTCGTGGGCACAGAACCACTACCGACCGCCGAAACCGAGGGGAAGCATGTCCGTTGTCGTCGTAACCGGTGCCTCGGGTGGCATCGGCCGGAGCTGCGCCCGGGCGTTCGCCGAACGCGGGGCCGCAATCGCGCTGATCGCACGCGGTGAGAAGGGACTACAGGCGGCAGCCGAGGACGTTCGGCTGCGCGGCGGGACACCGCTGGTGGTGCCGACCGACGTCGCCGATGCCGAAGCGGTCGAGGCAGCTGTCGAGCAGATCGAGCGGGAACTCGGCCCGATCGACATCTGGGTGAATGCTGCGTTCAGCTCGGTCTTCTCACCGGTCTGGAAACTCGCCGCCGACGAATTCCGCCGGACCACCGAGGTCAGCTATCTGGGCTTCGTGCACTGCACCTTGTCGGTGCTGAAGCCGATGATGGCGCGCAACCGGGGAACGATCGTGCAGGTCGGGTCCGCCTTGGCCTACCGCGCCATTCCCTTGCAGTCGGCCTATTGCGGTGCCAAACATGGCATCCGCGCCTTCACCGAGTCGTTGCGGGTGGAGCTGTTGCACGAGAAGAGCGATGTCCACGTGACGATGGTGCACATGCCCGGGGTGAATACTCCGCAGTTCCGCTGGTTGTTGTCCCGGATGCCCCGCCAGGCGCAGCCGGTGCCGCCGATCTATCAGCCCGAGGTCGCGGCCGCGGCGATCCTGTACGCCGCCGACCATCCCCGTCAGCGCGAATACTGGGTCGGCGCCAGCACCGTGCTGACCATCCTGGGCAACAAGGTCGCTCCGGGCCTGTTGGACCGCTATCTGGCCAGGACCGGCTTCAAGAGCCAGCAGACCTCCGAGCGGCGACCCGCCGATGCGCCGGTCAACCTGTGGGAGCCCGCGGACGGTCCGGACGGCAAGGACTTCGGTGCCCACGGCGCCTTCGACGACCGGGCGAAGTCGCGGGCACCGCAGCTGTGGCTGGCCCACAACAAGTACAAGCTCGCTGGTGTCGGCGCCGCAGTCGTCGCCGCCACCGCCGCAGTGGTCGGCAGGGCCAGGCGGTGAGCGCCCGCAGGCCCGGACCTGGTCGGTCGCTGCGCCCGCTCGGTGTGGCCGGGATGATCTGGGGCGCCACGCTGCTGCTCGCCGGGCCGGAGCTCTTCCGCCGTCTCGAGGGCCGCGTCCCGGACCAGGCCGAACAGCTGGGCATCGGTGTCCTCGGTGCCCGCTATCTCACCCAGGGTGGGCTGGAGGCGCTTGCGCCCGGTCGGTTCGCGCGGCTGCATACCGTCGTCGAAATGGTCCACGCGAGCAGCATGCTGCTGCTGGCCGTACGCCAACCCTCCCGTCGGCGGATCGCCGTGGTCAGTGGTGCCCAGGCCGCCCTGGCCGGATGGCGGGCCTGGCGGTGCCGGTGACGACCGGTGCCACGGCGGGGTGACCGGGATGAGCGGGAGTAAGGCAGGAGCCAGATTGTGCGCGGGAGTGCGATGAACGACCGGCTCGCCGCGGACTATCCGCTGCAGGGCCTGCGGGATTACGCGCTGCTCGCCGACGGGTCGCGGGGTGCGGTGGTCGGCCCACGAGGTGAGATCGGCTGGCTCTGCGCGCCACACTGGGAGTCGGCCGCCGTGATCTCCCACCTCGTCGGCGGCCCGGGCATCTATGCGGTGACGCCGACGACCCCGTTCGTCTGGGGCGGAAGCTACGAACGCGGCAGCCTGATCTGGAACAACCGGTGGATCAGCCAGGATGACACCATCATCGGCTGCCGGGACGCGCTGGCGTCCCCCGGCGACCCGCATCGGCTGGTCCTGCTCCGCCGGATCACGGCCGACCACGACAGCCGGGTGAGTGTTGACCTGCAACTGTCCGGCGACTTCGGCGGGACCCGTGCCACCGAGCTGCGCCGCGACGGCGCCGGTGCCTGGACGGCACGGCTGGGTCCGTTGACCCTCCGTTGGTCCGGTGCTCCGGACGGCCACTGGGACAGCGACATGTTCCGCGGTGAACTCGCCATCGGCCCCGGACGCCGGCACGACCTGGTCCTGGAGATCAGTGACCGGCCGCTGCCGGACCGACCGGATGCGGACCGGCTGTGGCGGGACACGTCCGGGCATTGGCAGTCGGACCGGCCGGACCTGTCCAACACCGCGGCGCCTCGGGACGCGCTGCACGCCTACGCAGTGCTGCGCGGGCTGACCAGTCCCGGCAACGGGATGGTCGCCGCCGCCACCCTGGGGCTGCCGGAACGAGCCGAACGCGGCCGCAACTACGACTACCGCTACGTGTGGATCCGCGACCAGGCGTATGCGGGCCCGGCCGGCGCGGTCGGCCAACCACTGCGGCTGTTGGACGACGCCCTCGCCTTCACCACCGCCAGACTGCTGGAGGACGGCGACCGGCTGGCACCCGCCTATCGCACGGACGGCGGCCCGGTGCCGGACGAGGAATCAGCCGACGACCTGCCCGGCTACCCCGGCGGTCGGATCAAGATCGGCAACCGGGCCAACAAGCAGTTCCAGCTGGATGCGTTCGGTGAGGTCCTGCAGCTGCTGGCCGCCGGCGCCCGGTTGGACCGCCTCGGACCGGACCACCACCGGGCGATCGAGGTCGCCGTCGCTGCGATCGAGAACCGCTGGACCGAACCCGAGGCAGGTATCTGGGAGCTCGACGACGCCTGGTGGACCCACTCCAGACTGGCCGTCGTCGCAGGCCTGCGTTCCGTGGCGCGGCAGGCTCCGCCCGCCGCCGCCGATCGTTACCGCAGCCTTGCCGAGACGATCCTGGCCGAGACGACGCGTCGCAGTCTCGATCCCGTCGGCTACTGGCGCCGCAGCCCGGACCATCCGGGCGTCGACGCCTCACTGGTGCTGCCGCCGGTGCGCGGAGCGCTGCCCCCGGACGACCCGCGGACGGTCGCCACCCTGCGGCAGGTCGAGGCCGATCTGCTGGCTGACGGCCACGCCTACCGGTTCCGCCCCGACGAGCGTCCCCTGGGCGAGGCCGAGGGCTCGTTCACCCTCTGTGGATTCATGCTGAGCCTCGCCCATCTCCAACAGGGGAACCAGCTGGCGGCCTACCGCTACTTCGACATCCAGCGGACGGTCTGCGGACCGCCCGGCATCCTGTCCGAGGAATTCGACGTCACCCAGCGACAACTGCGCGGCAATCTGCCCCAGGCATTCGTGCACGCACTGCTGCTGGACTGCGCCCAGCAACTGGCCTCTGGCTGAGGTGCCGCCGGATCACGGCCGCCGGGGGCCGGTCGAGCCGCCACCCTCCATCCGCTCACGCTGCGGAACGACCGTGTATCTCGGGTCCAGCGCGGACGCCTGGCCGGCGTGGAAGATGCCGAATTTCGTACCCGCCGAGCCGGCCAACAGCGCCGCGCCGGAGGCGATCGCGGCCACCCGGCTGCGACGTCCCAGGACCAGTACGCCGAGAGCGCCGCCAAGAGTCAGCACCTTGCTCGCCCTCATCAGCCGGCCGGCGCTGCCCTCTCTGAGCGTCTGCGACACGATGCCCATCGACGTTTCCATCCGATACTCGGCGACCAGGTCGGCAGCCGCTCCGATCATCCCCATCCGGCGTGCCGGCCCGGCCTCGGCGACCGGTGCGGTGATCATCCCCAGACCGGCCGCCGCAGTCGCGGCCGATGCGGCGAAGACGTACGGCAACTCCCGCCGGCCCTCGTGCCAGGCCGGCGTCGCGGTGTCGGCGATCAGCACGCCGGTGTAGGTCCCGACCATCGGCGCGACCGCCGCGGCCAGCAAACCGCTGGGCCTGGCGGCCACAGCCAGCAGCCGGGCAGTCCAGCGCAGCCTGGGCGGCAGCCGCCGCTCCAGCGCCGGAGCAACTTCCGCCACCGCGGCGACCCCTGCCAACGGACCGAACGCAGTCAGCGACCAGGTGCCCATCGACATCGGCGAGGTCGGCTTGATCACCCGGAGCATGTTCAACGCCCGCGCCGGCCGGCCGAGGTCGTGCACCAGCGTATAGAGACTGACCCCGACCGAGCCGAGGGCGGCGATCCGGGTTGCGCGGCGCAGCCCCGGCCGTCCGGTCAGGTCAGCCCCCGCGGCCAGCAACGACGACCCAGCGGCCAGTCCGCCGGCGAAGAAGTACGTCGGGATGTCGGCCTTCCACGGCGAGGCCCTGACCACGGGCCGGCCGTAGTAGGAGACGAAGTTCGCGTCCGGTACGACCGGCTGCTCGCGCCGGCCACCGCCACGACGGCCCCTACCGCGACCGGGGCCACCGCGGCGGTTGCCGCGATCCTGCTCGCCCCCTTGACCGCCGGAGACCGGACCGACCCCGGCCGGCCGATCCGCGCTCATCGCCGGCTCCCGGCGAAGGAGGCCACCGCCACCGCGGCCAGGCCGGCGGCCGCGATCGCGGCCCGCTTCCACATCGCCGGCAGGTCCCGGGTGGTGACCACCGGATCCGGCGGCAGGCCGTACACCTCCGGCTCGTCCAGCAACAGGAAGAAGGCTCCGGCACCGCCAACGCCGTCGTGCGGGTCGGCGCCGTACAGCCGGGCATCGGTCACGCCCTGCTCGTGCAGCTTCCGGATCCGCTGCGCGGCCCGCTCCCGCAACTCGACGACGTCGCCGAACTGGATCGACTCGGTCGGACAGGCCTGCGCGCAGGCCGGCGTCTTGCCCGCGCCGAGCCGGTCGTAGCAGAGCGTGCACTTCTGGGCGATGCCGACGTTCTTGGTTCCCTCAGGACCGTTGCGGCGTTCGATCACGCCGTACGGACAGGCGGGCACGCAATAGCCGCAGCCGTTGCAGATGTCGTCCTGGACGACGACGGTGCCGAATTCGGTCCGGAACAGCGATCCGGTCGGGCAGACGTCAAGGCAGGCGGCGTTGGTGCAGTGTTTGCAGACGTCGGAACTCATCAACCATCGGAAGTCCCCCGTCTCCTGATCTCGAGCCTGGTGATCATGCTTCTCGCCGGGTCGGTCGAAGGACGGCATCCCAAGATCAACTGGTGCTGATCGTGGCACCCGTTGCTCGATGAAGGCGACGTGCCGCCAGGTGCTGGCTCCTAGTGCCCCGGTGTTGTCGTAGGAGCTGCCGAGGAGTTCGTAGATGCCGTCCTGCGGCACCCCGTTCCACTCCTTGCAGGCGACTTCGCAGGCCTTGCAGCCGATGCAGATCGAGGTGTCGGTGAAGAATCCCTTGCGATCCGGCGCGTCCTGCCAGCCCGCGTCGGCAGCGGGTCCCTCGGGTCCGGCCGCGAACGGGAGGTCGAACGGGAGTTTCATCATCAACCCTCCCTGTTTTCCGGTCGGCGCCCGTCCACCCGCGTTCCGGCGTTCGCGCTGTCGTCGGGCGTGCGGCGGAGCTGGCCGGTGTCGATCGAGATGCCGGCCCGCTGCCGGTAGTCGGCGACCAGGTCCAGCAGCGCCGGACCGCGGGGGCGGCGCCCCGGACGAATGTCACACGAGGCCACTTTGCTCTCCTGGATGTGCACGTTGGGATCCAGGGTCACCCCGAACAAGTCGTTGGCCGCGTCCCCGCTGATCAGAGCGCTGCTGCCCTGGCCCCAGTGGTACGGCAGGCCGACCTGGTGCACCGTACGGCCGGCCACCTGCAGCGGCACCATCCGTTCGGTGACCAGCACCCGGGCCTCGATCGCGGTCCGCGGACTGACGATCGTCGCCCAGCCGAGATGTTCCAGTCCGCGTTCGGCGGCGAGCTGCGGCGACACCTCGCAGAAGAACTCCGGCTGCAGTTCGGACAGGTATGGCTGGAAGCGGCTCATCCCGCCGGCGGTGTGGTGTTCGGTCAGCCGGTAGGTGGTGAAGACGTACGGGAACACCTCGGCGCCCGGCTCGTCGCCGGACGGTGCCTGCAGGTTGTCGGGCCGCGGGAACACCTCCCGGGTCGGATTCGCCTGCTGACGGTAGAAGGCGTTGCTGACCGGCGACTCCTGCGGTTCGTAGTGTGATGGCAACGGCCCGTCGAGCAGCCCTGACGGTGCGTACAACCAGCCCTTGCCGTCGGCCTGCATGATGAACGGGTCGTCGCCGGCGAGGGCCTCAGGTCCGGTGGCGCCCTCATCCGGTCGGTAGGACGGCGCCTTGGTCGGCTCGAAGTCCGGGATGTCCGGGCCGGTCCACTGCTGTTGGTCTTCGTCCCAGGTCAGGTACGACTTCCGCTCGCTCCACGGCTTGCCCTCCGGATCGGCCGAGGCGCGGTTGTAGAGGATGCGCCGGTTGGCCGGCCAGGCCCAGCCCCACTCGGGTGCGACCCAGGACTGTTCGCGGCCGGGCTTGCGGCGGGCGGCCTGGTTGACCTCGTCGGCGTACACACCGGTATAGATCCAGCAGCCGCCGGAGGTCGACCCGTCGTCGGCCATCTGCAGGTAGCTGCCGAGTGTCTCGCCCTGGTGATCACCGGAGACGAATTCGCCGTTGATCTCCCGCAGCACCGCATCGGCCGACACCTCCCCGGACTCCTCCAGCGGATAATCCCAGGTCAGGTCGAGGATCGGCCGATCGCGATCATCGGTCGAGCCGGCCAGCCGCTCTCTGATCTTCTGGCCCAGCTTGTAGGTGAAATCAAGATCACTGGAGCAGTCCTCCGGTGGTTCGACGGCCTTGTGATGCCATTGCAGCATCCGCTGGGTCTGGGTGAAGGAACCCGACTTCTCGGTGTGCGCTGCGGCCGGCAGGAAGAACACTTCGGTGTCGATGTCGGTGGTCTTCAGCTCCCCGGTCTCGATCTCCGGTGAGTCCTTCCAGAAGGTGGCCGATTCGATCATGTTCAGGTCACGAACGACCAGCCACTTCAGCTTTGCCAGTGCCTTGCGCTGCATTGTCCCGTGCGCCGACCCGACCGCCGGATTCTGGCCGAAGAGGAAGTAGCCGTCGATCTTGTCGTCGAGCATGTCCATCACGGTCGCGTAGGTCCCATGATCACCGGTCAGAGTGGGCAGATAATCGAAGCAGTACTGGTTTTCCTCCGTGGCCGCATCACCCCACCAGGCCTTGAGCAGGTTGACGATGTAGGTCCGTGCGTTGGTCCAGTAGCCCTTCTGGTCAGGGCTCGCGATGGATTCGACATAGGCGTCCAGCGAGTGGTGCTGACCGGCCATCGGCATCGGCAGATAACCGGGCAACAGGTTGAACAGGGTCGGGATGTCGGTCGAACCCTGGATGCTCGCGTGACCCCGCAGGGCCATGATGCCGCCGCCGGGCCGGCCGATATTCCCCAGCAGCAGCTGGATGATGCAGGCGCTGCGGATGTACTGGATGCCGACCGTGTGGTGGGTCCAGCCGACCGAATAGACCCACGCGGTCGTACGATCCCGGCCGCTGTTGGCGGTCACCGCCTCGCACACCTCGAGCAGCTGCTCGGGGCTGACCCCGCACACCTCCTGCACCATTTCCGGTGTGTAGCGCGCGAAATGGCGGCGCATGATCTGGAAGACGCAGTGCGGATCCTGCAGTGTCTCGTCGGTGCGGATGCCGGTCGAATCCATCGGCGCGCCGTGGCCGCCGAGCTCGTGTGCCGCCGCGCGGCTCGACGCCGAGGCCGGGTGCTCACCACCCTGATCCTGGCCGTCCTGATCCTGGCCGTTCTGCTCTTCGTCGGCGTGCGACGTCGGTCCTCCGCTGGCGGCATGTTCGGTCAGATCCGCATAGGACCAGCTGTCCGGATCGTAGGTGCCGGTCTCGGGATCGTAGCCGGAGAAGACGCCATCAAGATCGTCGACGTCGCGGAAGTCGTCGTCGATGATGTGCGAGGCATTGGTGTAGGTCAGCACGTACTCCACGAAGTACTTCTCGTTGCTGAGGATGTAGTTGATCACCGCCCCGAGGAAGGCGATGTCACTCCCGGCCCGGATCGGCACGTGGGCATCGGCCAGCGCCGAGGTCCTGGTGAACCGCGGGTCGACGTGGAAGACCTTGGCGCCGTGCTTCTTCGCCTCAGTCACCCACTGGAACCCGACCGGGTGGCACTCGGCCATATTGGACCCTTGGATGACGATGCAGTCCGAATTGGCCAGATCCTGCAGGAAGCCGGTGGCACCGCCCCGGCCGAACGAGGCTCCCAAACTGGGAACCGTCGCACTGTGTCAAATACGGGCCTGGTTCTCGATCTGGATCGCGCCGAGAGCTGTGAAGAGCTTCTTGATCAGATAGTTCTCTTCGTTGTCCAGGGTCGCGCCGCCGAGCGCTGCGATGCCCATCGTCCGGCGGAGCGGTTGACCCTTTTCGTCGGTGTCCTGCCACCAGCGCGGGCGGGACTCGACGACCCGGTCGGCGATCATGTCCAGCGCCTGCTCGGCCTCGATCCGTTCCCAATCGGTGCCGCCCGGGCGGCGGTAGAGCACGTGCTTGATCCGGTTCGGCGCGTTCACCAGCTGTTCGCTGGCCGACCCCTTGGGACACAACCGGCCGCGCGAGACGGGCGAATCGGGATCGCCCTCGATCTGGACGACCCTGCCGTCCTTCACGTAGACGTTCTGGCCGCAGCCGACCGCGCAATAGGGGCAGACGCTCTTGACCACCGCGTCGGCGGTCTCGGTCCGCGCGGTCCAAGATCGGGTGCGCTTCGACTCCGCGGCAGCTCCCCGACCCAACGGATCGTTTCCGGTCAGCTGACGCACCACAGGCCAGCCGAGGAACGCCTTGCTCAGACCCATGGCCCGCAGCCCATCCCCGAACCGCAGCCCATCAACGAACCTCCGTCTCGTCCGATCCGTGCCATCCACGATAACGGCGGCCGCGGCCAAAGGACCAGACCCACCGCCTCGTGTCGTCAGCCCTTGGTGTCTCCGCCGGCCTCGAGTTGGCTGAGGAACTGGTCCACCTCGTTCAGGTCGGCGGCAACGAGCTCCGGTACCGCATTCGGCGGCGTTCCGGCGGCGCGGAGTTCGTACGCCCGCCCGACCTGGCTCAGTACCCGCCCGAGATCATCGGCCCGCTTGCCCAGCTCCAGCCGGTATTCCTCGCTGTCAACCACGCCGTCCTCGCTCATCGGAGCCCCCTCCGCCTTTCGTCGATCGTGTCGAGAAGGATCATGTCCTGCATGGGTGGTGCCGTACCCAGCGAACCGGCAGCGCAACGGTCGATCCGCAAACCTGCGCCTATGCTGGGGACGCAGGGCGGACACCGGCGGTTGCCGGCCGCCGGGAGGGGTAGCCACTGATGGTGGAGCAACTCATCACCGAGACACGGCCCGGCGATCGGACAGCCGCTGTGCATCCGCAGATCCTGGCAACGCGCGGCGTGCTGCCCCCGTACGGCTATCCGCAGCAACAGCTGACCGAGGCGTTCGCCGAGTTCGTCGGCCTCGAGGGCCCGCGGCGCAAGCTGTTGGAGAGGGTGCACGGCAATGCCGGAGTCCGGACCAGACGGCTTGCGTTGCCGATCGAGGAGTACGCCGGACTGACCGATTTCGGCGCCACCAACGACGCCTTCCTCCGGGCCGGTACGCAACTGGCCGAGCAGGCGATCCGCGAGGCTCTCGCGGCCGCTCGGGTCAGCCCGCGCGAGGTCGACGTGATCATCGCCGCGTCGAGCACCGGGGTCTCGGTGCCGTCGCTGGACGCCAGGATCGCTGTCGGGCTGGGGCTGCGCCCCGATGTCGTACGGCTTCCGGTGGTGGGGCTCGGCTGCGCAGCCGGCGCCGGCGGTGTGGCGCGACTGCGCGACTTCCTGCTCGGCCGGCCGGGCCGGATCGGGGTCCTGGTGACGGTCGAGCTGTGCTCCTTGACCCTGCAGCGCGGTGACACGTCGACAGCCAATCTGATTGCCAGCGGTCTGTTCGGCGACGGTGCCGCCGCCGTCGTAATGCGCGGCCCGGATCCGGATGCCGGGTTCGCCGACGTCCCGGACGAAGCTGATGATCATCAGGGCCCGGTCGTGGTCGGCACCAGGAGCCGGCTCTACCCGCACACCGAACGCGCGATGGGCTGGGACGTCAGCAGTTCGGGGCTGCAGATCGTGCTGGGCGCGGAGATCCCGGAACTCGTCCGCAGCTATCTGGCCGACGACGTCGACGGTTTCCTGTCCGAGCAGGGGTTGTCCCGCGACGCGATCGGCTGGTGGGTCTGCCATCCCGGTGGGCCGAAAGTGATCGAGGCGATCGAGGAGACGCTGAAGCTGACCGATGGAGAGCTGGCGATGACCTGGGATTCGCTGTCCCGGATCGGCAACATCTCCTCCTCGTCGGTGCTGCACGTGCTGACCGACACGCTGGACCAGCGCAGGCCGGAACCTGGGTCGTACGGGCTGATGATGGCGATGGGCCCGGGCTTCGCCCTCGAGCAGGTCTTGCTCCGGGCGTGAACGGTGGCATCGCTGCTGTGGTTCACGATCCTGGTCCTCGCCGTCGGCTGTGAACGGCTCGCTGAACTCGTCGTCGCGACCCGTAACCGGCGTTGGGCTCTCGATCATGGTGGGATCGAGTACGGCCGCCGGCACTATCCCCTGATCGTCGCCCTGCACATCGGTCTGCTGGCCGGCTGCCTGGTCGAGACCTGGGTACGAAGGCCGGAATTCGTCGCCGGGTTGGGTATTCCGATGTTCGTACTGGTGCTGGCCGGAGAGGCCTTGCGGTGGTGGTGCATCACGACCCTCGGCAGCCGGTGGAACACTCGTGTCATCGTGTTCCCCGGTCTGGCCCTGGTCCGGCGCGGTCCGTACCGGATCCTGTCCCATCCGAACTATCTGGCAGTCGTGATCGAGGGCGCAGCTCTTCCGCTGGTGCACACCGCCTGGATCACCGCCTTGGCCTTCACCGTCCTGAACGGCGCGGCCCTGACCCTTCGGATCCGGGTCGAGAACCGCGCCCTCGCGCAGGCGAGAGCTGCCTGATCGACATCAGTCGCGGATCGCTGAGACCGCGGCGCGAGCCTTGTCGATCAGCGCGGCGAACTGGCCGACCGTCCACTGTCTGACCGGCGAACCGGCCGCGCTGGGATGGGGTCGAACCGGAGCGACTCGTTCGACGGCCTCCATCCTGCGCCCCATCCGCTGTCGCTGATCGAGATCACAGTGCTCGAGAACGGCCGGGAACTCCGCGCGCTCCTCGTTCTCGGCATGCTCATCGACGCTGCTCTTGAGCTCCGCGAACTGATCGTAGGTGGAACGCTCAGCGGTCCTCTTCGAGCCGTAACGCGGTTCCGAAGGCGAACAGCGTCGGTGCCCAGGTGGCGATGAAGATGCCCCACCGGTCGGCCTGCGCCTTGTCCGAGCCCTTCTTCGCCCGGCTTGTCAAATAGCTGACATAGGTCAGCCCGACCGAAGCGAGTGCGCCGGCGTAGGCGTAATCGCTCTTGAGTCCGAGTTCGTGCAACTTCTTGATCATGATCGGGGTTCCTTTCCTCGGCGTTGCGTGCCTCTCGGCGTACCCGCCACGGACCAGACCTATCACCGGCACATCGGGTTAACCGGATCACCAGGTGACGAGGACTGCAGCGGAGGCGCTGACGCCGATCAACAGCCAGACCACGTAGTCGCCGACCCGCCCGGAATGGATCCGGTGCAGCAACGCAGCGGCCGCCCTGACACCTGGCGGCGTCCGCACGCCGGCGGGCAGGCGTCGTCTCAGCACCGCTGCCGTGGCGACCAGACACGCGGACAACACCGTCAGCCCGGACAGCAGCACCCCGTGCAGATCCCAGCCCGCCGGCGTGGCGCCACTCACCGCGGGGTAGCCGAGCCTGCCGTCCAGGACGGCACCGCTGTAGGCCGCCGGATCGGCGAAACGCTGAGCGGCAGTGGTCGCTCCGGCGACGAGTCCGGGCACTGCGCCGGCCAGTCCGCCGATGATCACCAGCGCACCGGCGGAGATGATCATGCGGTTCGGGATGTCGTCCCCGACATCGACCTCCATCAGCTCCTGGTCGCCGCTCATCCCCTCGGCGTCGACATCCGTCGGCCTGCTGCCGACCCCGATCATCACCCGGAGCCACACCCTCAGCACCGCTCCCCCAGTCAGCGCCGAGATGACGATCATGAATACCGGGCCCCAGTGCGCGCCGGCATCCGACATGGCCGTCTCCGCGGCCGCCTTCCCCAGTCCCGCAGCGAAGGGTGGCAGGCCGGCCAGCCCGAGGGCTGCGACCAGGAAGATCGTCCGGACGGCCACCCCGTCGGCGCCATGGAGCCGACGGCCGACACCCCAGAGAGTGATCTCGTCGACACTGCCGAAGCGATCGAGCAGAATTCCCGCACACAGGAACAACGCACCTTTGACGGCCGCATGGCCGATCACGTAGACCGCAATGCCGCCGAGCGAGGCCGAACCTCCGACCGACAGCACGACCAGGAACATCCCCATGTGGGCGATGGTCGAGTAGGCCAGCAGCCGCTTGAGGTGCCGCTGCAGCAGGCACATCACCGCACCGAGTGCGGCGGTGAGAATCCCCAGCACCAGGAACAGCCGCTCGAAGCCGCCGGCGACCGCTGTCGCGGAGAAGCCGATCTTGTACACCCGCAGCACGCCGTACAGACCCAACTCGACCATCGCACCGGAGAACAGCACGCAGACCGGAGTCGGCGCGACCGCGTGGGCGTCGTCCAGCCAGAAGTGGAACGGCACGATCGCCGCCTTGACCAGGAACCCGGTGGACAGCAGGACGAAGCCGATCACCACGACCAGGCTGTGATCGCCCGTCAGGCTGCGGGACAGGTCGGCCAGGTTGAGCTCGCCGGTGTGGGCGTAGATGATCCCCACCCCGATCAGCGAGAAGTAGGCCGCGACCGAGTTGACGATGCCGAAGTTGATCGCTCCCTGGACAGCCGACGGGTCCTCGATCTTGAGGCCGGTGAGGGCGTATGCCGCAACCCCCATCAGCTCGAAGAAGACGAACATGGTGAAGATGTCGCCGGCCAGGACGAACCCGGTCATCCCGGCCAGGAAGAACAGCATCAGCGCGTGATAGTGACTGCCCGGCGCCTCGAAGTAGTGCCAGGAGAACACCAGTGCGCCGATCATCAGCGCCGCGACCAGCAGACCGAGACCGGCACTGATCTGGTCCGCCTGAAGGGCGATGCCGACACCGGTACCGCTGTGGCCCGTTCCCTCCTTGCCGGGCCGCCATCCGCCCAGCCAGCTCACGATCCTCCGGCTCCGGGCAGTGATCAACAGCGCGACATCGCCGCAGCCGACCATGGCCACCAGCGCGAGGGTGCCGGCTCCGACCAGCGGGCCGGGCAGCCGGCGTCCGACGCCGATCAGCACCGCGGCGCCGAGGATCGGAATGACCACCAGCAGCGGCAGCAGCTGCCCGGCCGGATCGCCTACGGGCATCCGGTCAGCCCTCCAGCGACCGGAGCTCGTCCGGATCGACGGTCCGGCGGCGTTTCGCGATCTGGATCACCAGGGCCAGCAGCATCGACGTCACTGCGGCCGAAACCACGATGTCGGTCAGACTCAGCGCCTGGACGACCGGGTCGACGACCGGCGTGGACCGATGCACCGTAGCGCCGAAGATCGGCGCCAGGCCGCCGTACTGGTAGCCGACGGCAAGCAGGAAGACGTAGGTCCCGGACTGACAGACCGAGAGGCAGACGACGGCGTGCACAAGATCACGGCTGATGGCGATGCCGATCACGCCGAGCAGCACGATGGCCCCGGCCACACCGTAGGGGTAGTAGTGCGCGAAGCCGGCCGCACTCATCGGGCGGCCTCGTCGTCCGAGTGGTCGGCGTCGGGAACCTCGACCAGGGCCAGCGCCTGGTCGAGGAAGCCGGCCAGCAGCACGACCACACTGCTCACCACGGCCATCCCGACGGCACAACTGAGCAGCACCACGGTCCCCGACGACACCAGCTGCCCCAGGTCGCCGTACGGAATCACGTTCCGGAACAGCTCTCCGGTCAGGGCGAGGCCGGCGAGGCCGATCGCAATGAAGATCACCAGACCCGCGCCCTCGGTGATCTCGAAGAACCGGACCGGTCGCATCCGCTCGAGCAACCGGTAGCGCCCGCCGACGTAGAGCAGGTGCAGTCCGGTGGCCAGCACGACGCCGCCCTGGAAGCCGCCGCCCGGGGTGATTGCGCCGTGGGCGACGACGTCGATCCCGACGAGCACCGTGATCGGGAAGAAGATCACCGTCAGCAGCCGCGTCGACTCCAGAACCGGCACTCCCGGACGCACCCGGCGGCGGCGCTCGGAACGGACCGGCCGCAGCAGCGCGGCGACCCCGGCAACCGAGGCGACCAGGATCGTCTCCTCCCCGAAGGTGTCCAGCGCCCGCTGGTCGAAGTTGATCGAAGAGACCACATTGGCAGTCGCTCGCTGGAAAGCTGCTGCGACGGCAAGATCACGGTAGGGATGCTGGTCACCGCCGAACCCGGGCATTCCTGCCACTGCTGCACCGAAAACCACGGCAGTGCCCAGCACGCCTACGACCAGCATGATCATGCGGACCCGGTGGATCATCGGTCGTCTCCTCCCGAATCCCGGTGTGCGGCGATCTTGCGGACCGCGAGCATCACCATCAGGGGGACGACGGCCGTGCCCACCGCGAGTTGGCTGAGCGCGACGTCGGGCGCCTGCAGGGCGACGAACAACAGGGTCAGCAGCAGTCCGTATACCGACAGCGTGACGGCCTGCTTGGCCGGAGCCCGGGTGAAGATCACGACGGCGGCGCCGATCAGCACCACCGTGGACAGCACCGTGATCACGATGGTCATCGGACCGACCTAGAGGCCGGGCGGTCGGCGTCCTCTGCCGCGACCAGCCGCGCGATCGAGGTGGTGAGCACCGGGGACGACAACGCGCCGGCGACGACCGTCAGGACGATCGCCGCACTGCCGAGGCCCAGTCCCTGTTCGATCACCGCCGCGGCGCCGAAGCAGGGCAGCGCCAGAGTGCTCGCCGGCGCGAGGAAGTGCAGGCGGGTGACAGGATCGTGAGCCAACACCAGGCCGACGGCGGCGATCGTGATCACCAGCAGCGCCAGGATCACCAGGACGTCCACCATCCCGGCACGCAGTGCGCCGAGGGCCAGTCCCGTCAGCAGACCAGTCATGGTTGTCCTGGACGATCGTCCTCAGGCGGGTCCGCTGCCCGCTCACCCTCCATCTCGGTGGCAAGCAACCGGGTGAAGACCAACAGTCCAGCCGCCGAGAGCAATGCCAGGACGACCGCGACGATCAGGTACGACGACTGGCCGACGGCCATGGACAGCGCGATGATGATCATCAGGGCGGCGACGCTGGCGAACTGCAGCCCGACCAGGCGTTGCGGTCCGGTCCCGGTCGCGGCCCGATGAATCGCGGGCAGCAGCCCGACGACCGCGAGGACGAGCACTGCGACCAGCCAGATGTTCACGGTGAGACCTGCCGATCAGCCACCCGCTCGTCCAGTCCGGGCCACCCGCTGACGAGTTGATCAAGGACGAGAGTCCCGTCGTCCGGCCTGATCCCGATCACCACTGACCCGGGGGTGGACGAGACCGCCAGCGCGGCACCCTGTCGCCAGGTGATCGCTTCCGGTCCGCTGCCGGACGGCACAGTCAGCTGATGGGTCCGCGCGGATGCGCCCGGCTCCCGGAGGCCGCCGGCGAGCCAGCCGACCAGCCGGGCCAGGTCCGCGGCGGCGGCGACCGGCACCAGTGCCGCCCAACGCACCCACCTGGCCCACATCTGCCGCGACAGCCCGGGCTGGCCGCCCATCGCCCGGCGGGCTGTCCGGGCGAGCACGGCAGACACCAGCGACGCCAGCACTCCGGTGACCAGTTCGGGACCGCTCGCCGAGGCCAGCGTTGCTGTCCAGACCACGAACCCGGCAAGCCACCAGGCTGCGATCTCGATGCCTGCGCGCACACCGCTCCTTCCGTCGGGCCTGTTGCGGTGGTACCCGGGGCGACGAGCGGGGAATCGCGCCGGCCGGGGCAGCCTGAGACCGGCGATTAGCCATCTTCCGGTCCGGGTAGCGGGCCCGCAACCACGGTCGACCGATCGCAGGTCCAAACATCCCGAGGACACCTGATGGCTGACACAGTTGCCGATTACCTGCTCCAACGCCTGCGTGACTGGGAGATCGACCAGGTCTTCGGTTATCCCGGTGACGGCATCAACGGCCTGGTCGCCGCCTTCGGCAAGGCGGACAACTCGCCACGCTTCGTCCAAGCCCGCCATGAGGAGATGGCCGCCTTCGAGGCCGTCGGCTACGCCAAATTCAGCGGCCGGGTTGCCGTCTGCATGGCCACCTCCGGCCCGGGTGCCATCCACCTGCTCAACGGCCTCTACGACGCCAAGCTCGACCACACCCCGGTCGTGGCGATCGTCGGCCAGGCGGCCCGCAGTTCGATGGGCAGCAGCTACCAGCAGGAAGTCGACCTGCATGCCCTCTTCAAGGACGTTGCCAGCGAGTATCTGGTCGACGTCACCGTGTCCGAGCAACTGCCCAACGCTCTCGACCGCGCGATCCGGACCGCCGAGGCGACCCGCTCGCCCACGGCGCTGATCATCCCCAATGATCTTCAGGAAGAGCCGTACAGCGCACCCGGTCACGCGTTCAAAGAGGTGCCGTCCAGCCCGCCCGGCACGTCCTGGGGCCGGGTCGTGCCCCGGGACGAGGACCTGCGCGCCGCAGCCGAGGTGATCAACGCCGGATCGAAGGTGGCCATCCTGGTCGGTCAGGGTGCTCGCGCCGCCGCTCGCCAGGTGGTCGATCTCGCCGAGGCGACCGGGGCCGGCGTTGCGAAGGCGCTGCTGGGCAAAGACGTCCTGCCCGACGACCTGCCGTTCGTCACCGGCTCGATCGGCCTGCTCGGCACCCGCCCGAGCTATGAGCTGATGCGGGACTGCGACACCCTGATCATGATCGGTTCGAACTTCCCGTACAGCCAGTTCCTGCCCGAGCCCGGCCAGGCCCGCGGCGTCCAGATCGACATCGACGGCCGCTTCATCGGGATGCGCTACCCGACCGAGGTGAATCTGGTCGGCGACAGCCTGAGCACGCTGGAGGCGCTGCTGCCGCTGATCAATCGCGCGGAGGACCGGTCCTGGCGGACGAAGGTCGAGAAGAACGTCACGGACTGGTGGGAGACCGTCCACAACGAAGCGCTGACCGAGGCCGATCCGATCAACCCGATGCGGATCGTCTCGGAGCTGTCCGAACGGATCCCCGACAACGCGATCGTGACGGCCGACTCGGGCTCCTCCACCAACTGGTACGCCCGCAATCTCAAGATCCGCGGCGAGATCCGTTCGTCGCTGTCCGGCACGCTCGCGACGATGGGCCCCGGAGTCCCGTACGCGATCGGCGCCAAATTCGCCCATCCGGACCGGCCGGTGATCGCCCTGGTCGGTGACGGAGCGATGCAGATGAACGGCCTCGCCGAGTTGATCACCCTGGCGAAGTACCACGAGCTGTGGAGCGATCCGCGCTGTGTGGTCTGCGTCTTCCACAACAACGACCTCAATCAGGTGACCTGGGAGTTGCGGGCTATGGGCGGGCAGCCGAAATTCGAGGAATCGCAGGTGCTGCCGGACGTCGACTACGCCGGATTCGCCAGATCCCTCGGCCTGACTGCGATCTCCGTCGACGACCCCGAGCAGCTCGGGGCGGCCTGGGACACCGCACTGAAGTCCGACCGGCCGGCCGTGCTCGATGTCCGGTGCGATCCGGAGGTGCCGCCGATCCCGCCGCACGCGACCTTCGACCAGATGAAGGCGACGGCGGCGTCCCTGCTCAAGGGCGACCCGGACGCCCTGCACGTGATGTTGCAGGGCACCAAGACCAAGCTCCAGGAGTTCGTCCCGGGGAAGCGTGCCAAATGAGCCCCGTGGCGCCGACGGTCCGCTCGACGCGGGCCGCGGCGTACCGGGTCCCGACTGCGGGTCCGGAGGCAGACGGGACGCTCGCCTGGGATTCGACGACCATCGTCGTCGTGCGGCTCGAGGCCGGTGACGTCCACGGCCTGGGCTGGACCTATGCCGACGCGGCCTGCGTCCCGTTGATCAACGACCTGCTCGCTCCGGTGATCAAGGACCTGCCGGTCTCGGCGGTCCCGCGGGCGTGGCAGGCGATGCAGCAGCGGATCCGCAATCTCGGCCGGCCCGGTCTGGTCTCATGCGCCCTGTCCGCGGTCGACGTCGCCCTGTGGGACGCCGCATCCCGGTGGCTGGAGATCCCGGTGGCCGATCTGCTCGGCCGCTGCCGGGACCAGGTCGATGTGTACGGCAGCGGCGGATTCACCAGCTACGACGATGATCAACTCGTCGAACAGGTGCACAACTGGACCGACGGCCAGCAGCTCGGCCGGATCAAGATCAAGATCGGCGAGTCCTGGGGAAGCCGGCAGACCGAGGACGTGCGGCGGGTTTCCCTCGTCCGCAACGCGGTCGGCGGACGCGTCGAACTCTTCGTCGACGCGAACGGCGGCTACGCCGTCGGCCAGGCCCGGCGGATGGCGGACGCGCTGGCCGACCTTGGCGTGACCTGGTTCGAGGAGCCGGTCTCCAGTGATGATCTTGCCGGACTGGCGACCGTCCGGTCGTCGACGATGGTCGACATCGCAGCCGGCGAATACGGCTACGACCTGGCCTACTTCGCCCGGATGGCACCCGTCGTCGACTGTCTGCAGATCGACGTCACCCGGTGCGGCGGCTACACGGAGTGGCTGCGGGCTGCCGCCGTGGCGGCCGCTGGTGGCCTCGAGGTCTCGGCCCACTGTGCGCCGAATCTGTCCGCGCACGCCGGCGCGGCGATACCGAACTTCCGGCACATCGAATGGTTCGTCGATCACGACCGGATCGAATCCGAACTCTTCGACGGTTGCCTCGACCCGCACGGCGGCTCGGTGACCGTGCCGTCCACGGGGGCCGGTCACGGCCTGACCTTCCGCGCCGAGGCCGCCGAGCCGTACACGATCTGAACCCGGTCCGTGATCAGTCAGCCTGTGATGACGAGGAGCAACGATGGCCACTGTTGAGCTGCCAGCGCCCGTCCGGCGTACCGATCGGCCGGAGCCGATCGACGTCGGGTCCATGATCACCGCACTGCGGGACCGGGTGGACGGCGAGATCCGCTTCGATCCCGGCAGCCGCGCCACCTATGCCACCGATGCGTCGAACTTCCGGCAGCTGCCGATCGGCGTCGTCGTGCCGCGTACGCCCGAGGCCGCGGTAGCGGCTGTCGCGGTGGCGCGGGAGTTCGGGGCGCCGGTGCTGTCCCGCGGAGGCGGCACCAGCCTCGCCGGACAATGCACCAACACTGCAGTGGTCATCGACTGGTCGAAGTACTGCAACCGGATCGAGTCGGTTGATCAAGAGGCCCGCACCTGCCTGGTGCAGCCCGGGATCGTCCTCGACGAGCTCAACCGGCAGCTGGCCGATACCGGTCTGCGGTTCGGTCCGGAGCCCGCGACCCATCCGAACTGCACCATCGGCGGGATGATCGGCAACAACTCCTGCGGAGCCACCGCCCAGCGCACCGGCAAGGTGGTCGACAACATCAAACGGCTGGAGGTGCTGACCTACGACGGCAGCCGGTTCTGGTGCGGTGAGACCAGCGACGAGGAGTACGCCGAGATCGAACGCCGCGGCGACACCCGGGCGATGATCTACCGGCAACTCCGCCGGCTGCGCGACGAGTACGCCGACGAGATCCGGGAGCGCTATCCCGACATTCCGCGGCGGGTCTCTGGCTACAACCTCGACTCCCTGCTGCCCGAACACGATTTCGATGTCGCCCGACTGCTGGTCGGCAGCGAATCGACCCTGGTGACCGTGTTGCGCGCCGAGCTGGAACTCGTACCGGTGCAGTCCGAGCGCAGCCTGATCGTGCTCGGCTATCCCGATATCTACCGGGCTGCCGACGCCGTCCCGGCGATCCTGCCCCACGAGCCGGTCGCGCTGGAGGGCGTCGACCACAAGCTGATCACCGACCAACAACTGAAGGGGCTGAATCCGCAGGCGATCAAGGAACTGCCCGAGGGTACCGCCTTCCTGATGGTGCAGTTCGGCGGAGACAGCACCGAGGAGGTCGACCGCCAGGGCAAGCAGCTGCTCGAGGCGCTGCACGAGACCGAGCACGAGCCGGATGTCGCCTTCTACGACGACCCGGACCGGGAGGCCGAGCTGTGGGCCGTCCGGGAGTCCGGTCTGGGCGCAACCGCCCACGTCCCGCACCGGCCCGACACCTTCGAGGGCTGGGAGGACTCGGCCGTCGCACCGGACCGGCTCGGTGACTATCTGCGCGGTTTGAACCGGCTCTACCAGGAATTCGGCTACGCCAGCGAGACCGGTCCGAGCCTGTACGGGCACTTCGGCCAGGGTTGCGTCCACACCAGGATCGGTTTCGATCTCTACACCGCCGACGGCGTGGCGACCTACCGGCGGTTCATGGAACGCGCCGCCGATCTGGTGGTCGGCTTCGGCGGCTCGTTGTCCGGCGAGCACGGCGACGGGCAGAGTCGCGGCGAGTTGCTGGGGCGGATGTTCGGCGACCGCCTGGTCGATGCCTTCGGACGGCTGAAGGCGATCTTCGACCCACTGGACCGGATGAACCCCGGCAAGATCACGGCCCCGTACCGGCTGGACGAGAATCTGAGGCTGGGCGCCGACTGGGCACCGTGGGACCCGCAGGATCTCTACTTCAAGTATCCGCACGACGGCGGCTCCTTCGCCGAGGCCGCCAATCGTTGCGTTGGGGTCGGGAAATGCCGCCAGCACGGCAATTCCGGCGGCCAGGTGATGTGTCCCTCCTATCAGGTCACCGGAGAGGAGGAGCATTCGACCCGAGGGCGGGCGCGGCTGCTCTTCGAGATGGTCAACGGTCACGGCGACAGCCCGGTGGACAACGGCTGGCGGTCCGACGAGGTGCACGACGCACTCGATCTCTGCCTTGCCTGCAAGGGATGCAAGACCGACTGCCCGGCCAATGTCGATATGGCCAGCTACAAGGTCGAATTCATGGCCCACTACTACCGCGGCCGACCGTGGAAGCGGCCGAGGTCCGACTTCGCGATCGGCTGGATGCCGGCCATCGGACAACTGGTGAGTCGGTTCAAGATCGCTCCGCTGGTCAACCGGCTCAGCCACACCCCCGGTCTGCACCGGTTGGCTATCCGGTTGGGCGGATTGGCCGACCGGGAGATCCCGATCTTCGCCGAACAGACGCTGCAGCAATGGGTCGCCGGTCGCACACCGGGCGGCGACGGCCATCGGGGCACAGTCCTGCTGTGGCCGGACACCTTCACCAACAACTTCCATCCCGAGGTCGGGAAGGCCGCGGTGCGGCTGCTGGAGGACGCCGGCTGGCGGGTCACGATGCCCGAGCAGCCTGTCTGCTGCGGACTGACCTGGATCTCCACCGGCCAGCTCGGCGTCGCCCGCCGAGTGCTGTCCAGGACCGTACGCCAATTGGCGCCACACGTGCGCGCCGGCGGGCTGGTGCTCGGACTGGAGCCGAGCTGTACGGCGGTGTTCCGGTCCGATGCCCCGGAGTTGTTCCCGACCGACCGGGACGTTCGCAGACTCCGCGACCAGACGGTCACCCTGGCCGAACTGCTCACCGAGCACTCCCCCGGCTATCAGCCGCCGCAGGTCGACGGCAAGGCCATCGCCCAGGTCCACTGCCACCAGCACGCGGTGATGGGCTGGGATGCCGATCAGAAGCTGCTGCAGGCTGCCGGCGTGGACGCCGAGCAACTCGAGTCCGGCTGTTGTGGACTGGCCGGCAACTTCGGCTTCGAACGCGGTCACGAAGCGGTCAGCGAGGGCGCGGCCGAACGGGTCCTGCTGCCGCGGATCCGGGAGGCGGACACGATGACCGCCGTGCTGGCCGACGGCTTCAGCTGCCGCACGCAGATCAGCGAACTGGCCGGCAACGGCCGTACCGGGATCCATCTTGCGCAGTTGCTCGCCGACCGACTGATCGAGGAGTAGACCGCGGATGGAGCCGTGGGCACCGGATGGATCCGCTCCCGGTCGGTTAACCTTGCCGTCGTGGTCGGACCCAACATCATCGTGATCATGACCGACGACCAGGGTTACGCCGACCTGTCGTGCGCGGGAAGCAGTGATCTTGCGACCCCGCACCTGGACGAGGTCGCTGCAACCGGTGTGCGGTTCACCAACTTCTACGCGGGATCCGCGGTCTGCTCACCGTCCCGCGCCTCGTTGCTGACCGGCCGGTATCCCGGCAACGCGGGCGTGCGCAGCATCCTTGCCGGTCACCGTACGGCCACCGGGCTGTCGCCGACGGTACCGACCATCGCCGGCCTCTTGAAGCCGGCGGGCTATCGGACCTCGATGACGGGCAAGTGGCATCTCGGCGTTTCCGAGGACTGCAGACCGGACCGGCACGGCTTCGACGACTGGTACGGCTTCCTCGCCGGCTGCGTCGACTATTACTCCCACATCTTCTACTGGGGCATGGCCGATGGTCGGACCGATCCGGTCCACGACCTCTGGGACAACGGCGAGGAGACGTACGACAACGGCCGCTACCTGACCGAGATGATCACCCGGCGGGCTGTCTCACAGATCCGCTCGGCGGCGCGGTCGGACCGGCCATTCTTCAGCTACGTCGCCTACAACGCACCGCACTATCCGATGCACGCACCCCGGGCCTACCTCGACCGGTTCCCCCACCTGCCCGACGAACGGCGGGTGATGGCCGCGATGATCGCCGCGGTCGACGACGGCGTCGGGGCGATCCTCCGCGAACTCGACCGACACGGTCTGCGGGACGACACCATGATCGTCTTCTGCTCCGACAACGGCCCGTCGCGTGAGACCCGCAACTGGCTGGACGGCACCAGCATCCCATATCGCGGCGGCACCACCGGACCGCTCAAGGGCCACAAGTACAGCCTGTATGAGGGCGGGATCAGAGTGCCCGGCATCATCTCCTGGCCGGCCCGCATCCCCGCCGGCCAGGTCGTCGACCTGCCCTGCTCGGCCGTCGACGTGCTGCCGACGATCCTCGCCGCGGCGCGGCTCGACGCCGCCGGCTTGGAGCTCGACGGCACCTCGCTGCTCGACGTGCTGTCAGGTGCAGCGATGGCCCCGGCGCCGGCGGACAGACAGCTCTTCTGGGAGCTCGGTGACCAGACGGCCGTGCGCGAAGGTCGCTGGAAACTCGTACTCAACGGTCAACTCGTCGAAGGAGAAACCGACCCCGAGTCGGTCTTCCTTGCCGATCTTGAACAGGATGTCGCCGAACAGCACAATCTGGCGGGCGCCGAGCCGGGGGTTACCGCACGTCTGACCGCGGCGGCGACCGACTGGCGTGCCGGGATCGAGCAGCGGTGGACCGACGAGTGGCTGCCGCTGCAGACCGGAACGGCAGCCCTGGCCTGATCGCCGAGTGGTTCAGCCCTTCAGCCCGCTGCCGGCCACGCCCTCGACGATCTGTCGCTGGAAGATCAAGAACAAGATCACCAATGGCAGCGCACCGAGGATCGAGGACGCCTGGATGTCGCTCAATCTCTGGCCGTACGAACCCTGCACGGTCGCCAGACCGACCGGAATGGTCATCAGCTTCGGGTTGGACAGCACGAAGAGCGGAAGGATCAGGTTGTTCCAGGTGCCGACGAAGGTGATGATCGCCATCGCCGCCACCACCGGCCGGGACAACGGCAGGATGATCGAGCGGAAGGTCCGCCAATAGCCCGCGCCGTCGATCCGGGCGGATTCCTCGAAGTCGTGCGGGATTCCGTCGAAGAACTGCTTGAAGACGAACACCGCGACGACCGCAGGGATCTGCGGCAGGATGACGGCCCAGTAGGTGTTCAACAGGTGAATCACGTTGAGGAACTGGAAGACCGGGACGATCAGGACCTGCGGCGGGACAAGGATGCCGCCGATCAGCAACAGGAAGACCAGACGCCGACCCCGGAATCGGAGCCGGGAGAGCGCGTAACCGGCCATCGCACCGAAGGTCACCGCGAAGACAACGGTCAGGATCGACGTGACGAAGCTGGACAGGTACCAGTGCCACAGATCACCGCCGGACAGCAGCGTCGTGTAGGACCCGAAGGTCAGGTGCCAATCACGCAGAATGGGTCCGGCCCCGATCGCCGAGGTGCTGTTGGACGTCAGCGAGGTCTTGATCGCCCACAGGCTCGGGATCAACCAGAGCACCGCGAAGACGATCAACACCACCCACGAGACGATGTTGAAGGTCCGGCCCGATCCCTTGCCGCTGTTGTCCACGACCCGCGCGGCGGGCGCCGCGATGGAGACCCCGTTGCGCGACCTACGGGCGCGACCCGAGGTCGAGGCGGTAGCCGGTGAGGCTGTCGTGCTCTCGGTCATCTCAGGCCTCCCTTCGGTTCTGGATCGACTCGACGATCTGCCGGGCCAGCGTGATGATCAGGATGACGATGAACAACAACACCGACGCGGCGGATGCGGCACCGATCCGGTTGTCGGTGAACGCGGTGTTGGTGACAAGGCCGAGCAACACCTGGGTGGACACGCCGGGACCACCGGAGGTCATCAGATACACCTGGTCGAAGATCTTCATGCTGGCAACGATCTGCAGCAGCAGGACCAAGGTCGTCGTCCTGCTCAGCAAGGGGATGGTGATCGACCGGATCTGTTGCCACGGTGTGGCACCGTCGACTGCGGCCGCCTCGTACAGCTCACGCGGGATGTCCTGCAAACCCGCCAGATACAAGACGAAGTTGAAGCCGATCGTCCACCAGACCGTCGTGATCGCGATACCGATCATCGCCAGGTTCGGCGTCCCGAGCACCGGCAGTGGGGCCGGATCGCCAAGCAGCGACTGGAATTCGTTCCACAGCCCGGTCGACGGGGTGAAGATGAAGGTCCAGATCAGGGCGATGGCCGCCGAGGGCAGGATGAACGGCACGAAGAAGGCCAGCCGGAAGAACCACTGGGCATGCTGCACCCTGTTGGCCAGCAACGCGAAGACGAACGACAAGATCACCAGCGGCGGCGTGGTGTAGATGGTGAATTGGATGGTGTGCCACAACGCGCCCCAGAAATCCGGCTTGGTGAGCATCTCGTGGTAGTTGGCCAAGCCGGCGAAGCTGCCCAGACCGCTGCGCACCATCGAGGTGTTGAAGAAGCTGGTGATCAGCATGTAGATCACCGGCCAGATCAGGAACAGGATGTAGAAGACCGCGAAGGGCGCGAGGAAGAGCCAACCGGCACGGGTCATCCCGTGGGTACGCGGCCCGCCGACCTCGTCGTCGAAGCGGGACGGGCGGGCGACGGTCGCCGTCGTCTGGAGCTCAGCGGTGGTCATAGCGGACTCTCCGTCCTGGCGTAGATCTCCAGCTGCGACCGGATACTGTCCAATGCCGCCTGCGGCGTGGCCAGGCCCTGCTGGACGAGGCCGATCTGGGCCCCGGTGATGTTCTCGAAGTTGGACCCGGAGCCGGAGTACCAGGCGGGCGGGTCGTAGACCGCGAACTCAGCTGCCTTCGCGTAGTTCGCCTGGGGTAGCAGCTTCTGATAGGCCTCGCTGTTCTTGATCGGCAGGTAGGCCGGGATGTGACCGCCCATGGCCCAGGTCATGCTCTGGGTGAGCAGGAACTTGATGAAGCCCATCGCACGCTTCAACTGGTCCTCGGTGCGGTCCATCCGGGGCAGCACGAAGGTGTGCGAGTCGGCCTGGGCAGCCGGCTTGTCGAAGATCGTCGGGACCGGCGCCATGCCGAACTTCAGCCCCTTGACCGCCTGCGCGGTGGTGATCTCCCACTCGCCTTCGAGATAGAAGCCGGCCTTGCCGGTGAACATCAGCGTCTGGGCTCCGGCATAGTCGGTGTTGGCCGGCATCAACCCCGACTTGGTCAACTGCTGGATGTAGGCGAGGGTGTCCAGGGTCAGCTCACGGTTGTAGGTGAGCTTGCGGCCGCCGTCGCCCAGGAACGGGGTGTTGCCGTTGCGCTGGCTGTAGAGGGTGGTGAACCAGCGCCAGCTGGTCGCGGTGTCCCCGACCGTCGAAACCGATGCACCGTAGGCCTTCGTGACGTCCTTGGCCGCCTTGAGCGCGGCCTCCCAGCCGGCCTTTCCCTCGATCGGCTTGAGATTGCCGTCGCCGTCCAGGAGGCCGGCCTTCTGACAGACGTCGACGTTGTAGTAGAGCACGAACGGATGCGTGTCGAGCGGGATGGCGTACGACTTCCCGTTCAGCTTCTGCGCTTCCCAGGGGGTCTGGTTGAAGTCGCTCGGGCTCAGTCCGACCATGCTGAGCATGTCGTCGGTGAACTCGGTCAACAGGTTGGCTGTGGCCAGATTCTGCATCCGGGTGAGGTGCGAGATCGCCACATCCGGAGGCGCACCGCCGACGGTCGCCAGCGTCAGCTTGGTGTAGTACGGATTGCCCCAGGCGAAGGTCGCAGCCTGTAGTGGCGAGGCTCCCGGCGATCTGGTGTAGGCATCCTGCATCGCGACCATCCGGACACCGTCGCCTCCGCCGAACAGATTCCAGTACATCACGGTGCCGGGAGCGAGTTGGGTGCCAGCGATCCCGGCCGACAACGCGCTGCCACAGGCCGACAATCCACCCGCCAGGCCGGCACCTGCCGCGACTCCGAGACCGCCGCGGATGAGTCCTCGCCGGGACAGTCGTGCCCCGGCTGCGTACGAGCCGCTGTCGCGGTCACGAAATGCCATCTGCGTGCCCCTTTGACGCTAGCTGGCGCCCCGCCGGAGCGTGATCAACCCCACGGCCACCGCACGGAGCCTGACGAAAGTGACTGTAACCACGTCCCGTCAGAGTTTCAACGTTGTAAGCCGGATCGTGACCGGAACCCAAGCCTGTCCCGAGACTCAGCCGAGAGCGAGGATCCCGATCGCAGCCAGGCTGATCAGCCAGCTCAGGAAACTCCCCAGCAGGAAGTACTCGGTGACCTCGTCGATACCGACGCCCGTCACCGAGCCGTTTTTCCTGCGAGCGTTCAATTCCGGAAACCTGATCAAGCCCTTGGCTGCGATCACCAGGCCGGCCGCGGTGACATACCCACTGAATCCGAGTCCGAAGATGAAGATTCGCTCCAGCGGTCCGAGCAGCCGGCCGCCCCGTAGCTGATCGGACGCCTGCGGCTCCCCCACCGGCTTGATCGTCCCGGTGGCCGCGAGCACCAGCCGGACGATCTCGTTGCCGGTACTGAGCTGCACCAAGAACAAGCCGAGCACCAACAGGAATCGGTCAACCCCCAGCCCCGCCAGCCCGTGCCAGCCAGTCGCCCGCAACCAATCGGCAAGTACGCCTCCGGCCGGCCCTGCGATCGGGCTGAGGATGATCAATATCCCGACACCGCCCAGCAACACGATCAACGGAACCGACTGCTGCAGCACTCCAAGCCGTGCGCGCCCGGTCAGCACCACCCAACCGAGGGTGATCATGCCGGCTGCCACCAGCAGACAGATCTCACCGATCGAACCCATCCCGCCCAGCAGCCCGAAGCCGATGACCACGACCGGGCCGGCGACCAGCGGAGCCCACAACGGTTGCTTGTGCCCACGGGCCAGGTCGGAAACCCCGATCGCGATCAGCAGGACGCCGACGATGCTCATCGGACCTCCCGCAACATCGCGCTGGCCGCGACGATCACATCCAGACCGTCCCGCTGCGTCCGCTGCGAGACCGCCGAGGTGGAGATCTTCTCCGCTCGGCCGATCTCGGTCTTGCTCCGTCCCGCCACCAGTCCTCCCAGGATGCGCATCGATCGGGTATCCAGAGATCCCATCAGATGGTCCCGACACAACAGGGCGGCCTCCACCGCCGCCTCGGTCGGGCCGGATCCGTCGGGCGCCGACCGATAGCAGAATCGCGCATATCGGGTGCCCGGATGCTGTGCCCGGGCCTCGACCGTGTCGATCGCCGCCCGGGCCTGCCACCAGGCCGGGCCGTCCTGGGTCCGGCGTTGCGCGTCGAGCACCTCGACCCGTCCCCACCCGACCCCGAATCGGATGTCGGCCTCGGGCGCCAGCAGGATCCGCAGCAGGAAACCGGCGTGCAGCGCCTCCCCGACGGTGGCGTAGCTGCACTGCACCTCGTCCCCCGCCTGGATGACCGGGGGGTCGAGGCTGGGCAGCTGCTGCTGAACCGCAGCCAGGGCTCGCGACAACCGGGTGTGCAGCGCCTGCCGATCGGCAGCGTCACGGGACCCGACGAGATCGCCGATCAGCGCGGCACGGAACACTGGTGCTGAAGCAGTTTCCTTCACCCTGCCATTGTGAAGCTATCTGCTTCATCTGCGCAAGATGAAGACGATCGCTTCCAGCTCCCCGCTGTCCGTCCTCGGCGCCGTACCTCCCCGGCTCCCCAGCACGACAAACTCCCGACAACTCGAGTTCCGAGCGTCAAATCGCCCGAAACCGGCCGCAAACACAGGTTGTCACGACTTACGGGTGGCGCGAGGGGACGGGCTGGCGCGAGGGGACGGGCTGGTGCGGAGGGCGGGCTTTGGAGCTGGGCCGGGCCCGGCAGCCTCACCGCCGCGAACGGGCGACGACCGTGTCGATGCCCGCCTGCCGCAGCTCACGCACCAGGCCGGTCGGCGTACCCGCATCGACGATCACATGATCGAATTCGGTCAGCCGGGCGCAGGCGTGCAGCGCACGGCCGGAGAATTTGGTGTGATCGACCAGCAGGATCCGTACGGCCGCAGCCTCCATCATCGCCCGCTTGGTCTCCACGGTCTCCGATGCCTGGAAGTAGATGGTCCCATCGACCACCGCTGCCGCCGACATCAGCACCAGATCGCTGCGCAGCCGCGCGATCGCGGCATTGGTCATGGCGCCCATGAACGACGCGCACCAGTTGTAGTACTGCCCGCCGAGCCCGATCAACGACAAGCCGTCGGTCCGGCTGACCTCCTCGATCGCGATCAAGGAATTGGTGATCACCGTCAACGGGCTCAGGTCGGCCAGCATCGAGATGATCTGGTGCACTGTGGTCGAGTCGTCCAACAGCACCGACTGGCCAGTGTTCACATACCGGGTCGCGGTCGCCGCCAGCGCCCGTTTGACCTCCAGCCGCTGGGTCTGCCGGTAGATCACACTGGACTCCACCAGCGTCGAGGCCTGAGCCGTTGCAGTACCGCGGGACTTGCGCAGCAGCCCTCGATCTTGCAACTCGTCAAGATCACGATGAGCGGTCATCACGCTGATCCCGAACTGGGCGGCCAGTTCCTCGATCCGGATCGAGCCGTGCTCCATCACCGCCTGCGCGATGGCGTTCTGCCGCTGGGTCCGCTTGCCTTGCCGGGATGCCGAATCGTCGGTGATCATGTCCGATCGCCTGGTCAGTCCGCGAGCGCCGAGGCTTCGTCGACCATGGTCGCCATCGCCGCCGGATCATGGGCGAACCGTCCCAGGAACAGCCCGTCGACGGCTTCCCTGCCCAACTGGGTCAGCAGCCCGGGACCAGCGCTGCCGCCGTATATCACCCGGACCGTCGACAGCCGATGATCACCGACCAGACCTGCGCGGATCCCGGCACAGACGGTCCGTACGTGATCAACGCCGGCCGGCCGGTCGGCGCCGATCGCCCAGACCGGCTCGTACGCGATGATCAACTCCGGCGCCCATTCGACCTGATCCAGCGCGGTCCGGACCTGATCGACGCAGAATTCGATCGCGGCCCCGGCACCGATCCGTTCGGTCTCCCCGACGCACAGGATCGGAACCAGCCCGTTGCGGACGGCTGCGGCGAATTTCGCGGCGACGATCGCATCGTCCTCGCCGAACAGCCGGCGGCGCTCGGCGTGTCCGACCTCGACGTACCGGCAGCCCAACGCGGCAAGATCAGCACCGCTGACCTCGCCGGTGAACGCACCCTGGTCGGCCCAGCCGAGATCCTGCGCACCATGGGCAACCGCGGTGTCCCGGGCCAACGCCGCAACCGCCTCGATCGAGACAAAGGTCGGCAGCACGGCGAGCTCCACCCGACCCGCGGCGACCGCCGGTGCCCGGTCGGCGATCGTCATCACCTGCCGCACCCAACCCAGGGTTGTGGCGTGGTCGAGATACATCTTCAGGCTCACGCCGAGGAATACCGCTGCCATCGGTCGGCTGATCGATCGGAAACGCAGTCCGGCTCAGCAGGCCGAGACCGTGGCCTGGTCGGCTGTGGCGTCGGTCCGGTTCTCGTAGTCGGTGAGCACCGCGACCTTCTCGGCCGAGGCACTCGACTCGTCGAAGTGCAACGTCAGCCATTCCTTGATCAACTTGCGAGCCAGTTCGAGTCCGATCACCCGTTGTCCGAAGCACAACACCTGGGCGTTGTTGGACAGCACCGATCGCTCGACCGAGAACGGATCGTGCGCGGTCACCGCCCGGATCCCCGGCACCTTGTTCGCCGAGATCGCGACGCCGAGACCGGTCCCGCAGACCAGGAGCGCCCGGTCGGCCTCGCCGCGGGCCACCATCTCCGCGGCCCCGATCGCGACCGTCGGATACGGCGTGTGCCCGTCGGCATCGACACCGGCGTCGACGACCGACTCCACCAGATCGGAATTCTCCAGGTCCTTCTTCAGGACCTCCTTGTAGTCGAAGCCGGCATCATCACTGCCGACCACGATCCGCCACTTCTTGTCAGCCATGATCATTCCTTCCTAAGGTTTCAACCCATTCGTTTCAGCGTTCCCGGGAGGCGAGCTTCTCGCCGACCGCGGTGACGATCAGAGCGAACGAGATCGCGCCCGGGTCCGGGGTGCCGAGGCTCTTCTCCGCGTGCGGCCGGGCCCGGCCGAGCTTCGGCAGCAGGTCCTTCGTGGCCTCGGCCGCCTCGGTCGAGGCAGCGGCAGCGGCCTGCCAGCCGGCGGCCAGCGACTCGCCGCTGTCCACCTGCTCGCCCAGCGTCTCCACGAACGGATGCAGCGCGTCCACCATCGTCTTGTCCCCCGGGTGCGCGCCGCCGATCCTCGTGACCGCTTCGGCGCCCTGCCGGACTCCGGCCACCGCCGAATCGGGGGTCGCGGCAGCGTCGTCCCCGAGCGCCCGGCCGATACCGTCCAGCAGCGCACCCCAGATCACCCCGGAGGTGCCGCCGGCCTGCGCACCCCAGGCGGCGCCTGCCTCGACCAGCAAGGTCTGGGCGCCCGGTCCGCGCTCAAGCAGCTGCTGTGCGGTCTCGGCCGCGGCCCGCGCCCCGCGCTCCATACCGATGCCGTGGTCGCCGTCGCCGGCGATGGCGTCGAGCCTGCCCAGCTCGTCCTGATGCTCGCGAATGGTGGCGTGCACGGTCTGCAGCAGCTCGGCCGCGAACTCGGCGGCCCGCCGGGACTCCTCGCTGGCCTCGCCGACCTCGATCGCCTCGGCCTCGTCGACATCCTCCAGGACCTCGACGTCGCCGTCCTGACCCGCCTGCGATCCGACGCTGCCCTTGCGATAACCGGAGGTGTAGGCCGGTCGGTTCCAGTAGTCCAGGATCTCGTCGTCCACCCAGACCAGCGACAGCGAGACGCCGGCCATCTCGAAGCTGGTGACCAGTTCCCCGACCTCGATCCCGGCGATCTCCACGCCGTCCCGCTCGGCCAGCGGACCGATGTCGTTGAAGAGGATGAACAGCTCCTCGTTCTTGACCGACCCGAGGCCGTTGACAAAGACCAGCGCCCGGCTGCCGGCGCCCTCCGGCTTCTCGGCGTACACGGCCTTCCACAACATCTCGGCCAGCTCCGCCGACGTCAGCCGGTCGGTCTCGTCGATGCCCGGCTCGCCGTGGATCCCGACGCCAACGCCCATCCGGCCGGCGGGAACGGTGAAGAGCGGCTCGTCGGCGCCCGGGAGCGTACAACCGGAGAAGGCGACGCCGAGGGTGCGGCAGTTGTCGTTGACCCGCTTGGCCAACGCGACCACCTCGTCCAGCGAGCGGCCGTCCTCGGCGGCGGCGGAGGCGACCTTGTAGACCGCGAGCGCGGCCGCGATCCCGCGCCGCTTCTCGGCCTCGTCGGGCTTGGCCGATGAGATGTCGTCGGTGGCGAAGAAGGTCTCCGCGGCGAAGCCCTCGGCCTTCAGCCGATCCCTTGCCTGGTTGAAGTTCAACACATCACCGGCGTAGTTGCCACAGGTCAGCAGCACGCCGCCGCCGTTCTCGACGGCCTTGGCGACGTTGTAGACCTGCTGACCCGACGGCGACGCGAAGACATTGCCGACGGCGGCACCCGAGGCCAGTCCCGGCCCGACCAGCCCGGCGAAGGCCGGGTAGTGACCGGAGCCGCCACCGATGACGACCGCCACCCGGCCCTGCGGCGTCGCGGTCCGTCGGGCCACACCGCCCGGTACGGCGCGGACCAGATCGGCATGAGCGGCGACGAATCCGGCGGTCGCTTCTTCGCTGAACCGCGCGGGGTCGTTACTGATGTAGGACATCGGTGTCGTTTTCCTATCTCGGACGTGCCTGACTCGGACGTGCCCATCTCGTACGTGTGTTCCCCGAACTAACCGGCTGCACTAACCGGCTGCACCGGGATTGCCGGCCAACGGCCCCAGCATAGACCCCGACTTAACACGGCAGCTGTTGGATCTCACACGGTTCATGTGGCGTCTCGGCGCGGCCGGTCGCGCCGCCGGGCCCCGCGCGAGACCCGGTCCCGACCCCAGGCCCGGCGGCGGTAGCGTACGCACACTGAGCTAGCGAGCGGAGGGCCCGGATGGCGGATCGTGACCACATCGCCGACCTCGACGCGGTCGGGCAGCGGGCCGGCTACCAGGCCGGCGAGCTGTCCCCGGTCGAGGTGGCCGAAGCGGCACTGGCCCGTGTCGCTGCAGGCGAGCCGACGCTGCACGCGCTGCAGATCATCTACGCCGACCAGGCATTGGCCGCAGCCCAGGCCAGCGAGAAGCGCTGGGCCGACGGTGCACCACTGGGACCGCTGGACGGTGTCACGGTGACGATCAAGGAAAACGTGGATGTCGCGGGCGAACCGACCCGCTGGGGCACCGCCGCCAGTCCCCCGGTCCCTGCGATCCGTACCGCACCGATCGCCGAGCGTCTGTACGCCGCCGGTGCGATCGTCCTCGGCAAGACCACGATGCCGGACTGGGGCATGCTGTCCTCGGGCGTCTCCTCGCTGCATGAGACGACCCGCAACCCGTGGAATCCCGCCTGGAACCCGGGCGGCTCCAGCTCGGGTGCCGGCGCTGCGACGGCCGCCGGCTATGCCCCACTCAACTTCGGCAGCGACATCGGCGGCTCGATCCGGTTGCCCGCGACCTGGAACGGCTGCCTGGGCTACAAGCCGAGTTACGGCCGGATCCCGGTCGATCCGACCTACACCGGGCGCACCATCGGCCCGCTGTCTCGGACCGTGGCCGACATCGCGCTGGCCATGCCGCTGGTCTCCGGGCCGGACGAACGCGACCCCTACAGCCTCCCGGACCAGCCGATCCCCTGGCAGGATCTCGACATCGAGCCGGCCCGGCTGCGGATCGGCCTGCTGCTGGAGGCAGGTACCGGGACTCCGGTCGAGTCCGAAGTGAGCGAGGCCGTACGCTCCGCTGCCGCCGTGTTCGCCGCGGCCGGGGCGACGGTCGAGCCGCTGGATCCGTTCCTCACTCCGGACCTGCTGGAGAAGGTCGACCTGTTCTGGCGGGTCGGGCACTGGAACGACTATCTGGCGCTGCCGGAGGAGCGCCGGGAGCTGCTGCTGCCCTTCATCGCGGAATGGTGCCGGGCCGGCGAGGGCCTCGGCGGACCGGAGGCGACCGCCGGCGCGAACGCGCAGATCGAGATCGCGCGCCGCACCCTGGCCGCGACCGCCCCGTACGACCTGGTGATCTCCCCTACCTCGCCGGAACCGACCTATCCAGCCGAATGGCCGATGCCCAGCAACGATGTGGACCATGCGATGGACCACATCGGCTTCTGCATGCCGTACAACATGTCGGGCCAGCCCTCGCTCAGCATCAACTGCGGTTTCACCGCCGACGGCCGGCCGATCGGCGTTCAGCTCGCCGGCCGCCGGTTCGACGACCGCGGACTGCTGGCCGCCGCGGCCTTCTACGAGGTGAACCGGCCGGCGAGCGCCGTACGGCCGTGGCCGAAGATCACGATCGGTCAGTGACTTTGCGAAGACTTTGTAAATCCCGCAACTGTGATCGGGATTGAACGCCAGAATGATCACCCACGATGATCATGGGACGGGTCCTGCGCCGGGTCCCGCGCTGATGATCACCAACCAGGAACGCCGGAACCGACGGCCCGAGCTGACAGAAGGGCTCACCATGAGCAAGCCAACCTCCGCGGCGGTACGCCCCGCGCGCCGACTGCGGATCGCCGCCGGCACCTTGCTGGCCGGCATCGCCCTGCTGGCTGCCGCGTGCTCGGCCGGCGCCGGGGACAACGCCGGCGGCACCGACGGCAGCAACAACGGCAGCACCTCCGGCGGAGCGAGCAACCAGACCCTCCAGGTCGGCCTCGGGGCTGCCCCGGCCAATCTGGACATGACCCAGACCGCGGGCGCGGCCATCCCGCAGGCGCTGATGTACAACGTCTACGAGGGCCTGGTGAAGCTGGACGGGAAAGCGGCGGTCCAGCCGCTGCTGGCCAAGTCCTGGACGATCAGCAGCGACCGGCTGACCTACGACTTCCAGCTGCAATCGGGCGTGAAATTCTCCAACGGCGACCCGTTCACCGCCAGCAACGTCAAATTCAGCCTGGATCGGGTCCCGAAGTGGAAGGCCAACACGCCGACCTACCTGGCGGCGATCAAATCTGTCGACGCGGTCTCCGACACCGAGGTCAAGATCAATCTCAAGGAGCCCGACAACAACCTGCTGTTCTGGCTGGCCGGCCCGCTGGGGGCGATGTTCGATCCCAACGAGGTCAGCAATCTCGCCACGACCGCGATCGGCACCGGCCCCTATGTCGTCGACCGCTACAACACCAACGAGTCGTTGATCCTGAAGCGCAACGACAAGTACTGGGGTACCGAACCGAAGCTCAGCCAGGTGACGCTGCGCTACTACGCCGACGCCAATGCTCCGGTCAACGCCCTGCGCAGCGGCGATATCGACGCCGTCTACGAAAGCCAGGCGGCCGATCAGGTCAAGCAGTTCCAGTCCGATGACCGGTACAAGGTCGAGATCGGCACCACCCAGGGCATCACCGTGATGTCGATGAATCCCGGCAAGGCGCCCTTCAACGACAAGCGGGTCCGGCAGGCGATCGTCTACGGCGTCGACCGCAAGGCGATCGACACCGCGGTCACCGAGGGCCTGGGCAAGGTGCTGGGCGCGCCGGTGCCGCCGACCGACCCGTGGTACAGCGATCTGGCCGACAAGTACCCGTACGATCCGGCCAAGGCCAAGCAATTGCTGGCGGCTGCGGGCAAGAGCAAAGTGACCGTGGACTTCAACGTCCCGAATCTGCCCTACTGCCAGACGATCGCCCAGATCGTGAAGTCCGATCTGTCCAAGGTCGGCGTCACGGTGAACCTGCACACGCAGGAATTCCCGGCGGTCTGGCTGGACAAGACCTTCACCCAGAAGGATTACCAGCTGACGGTGATCAACCACGTCGAGTCGCGCAACATCTTCAACTACGGCGATCCGGACTACTACTGGAACTACAACAACCCGAAGGTCCAGAAGCTGCTCAGCCGGGCCGCCGCGGCACCAGGCGACAAGCCGTACGCCGACGACATGAAGCAGGTCGTGGATGTGCTGGCCGACGATGTGCCGGGTGACTGGCTCTACAACGCGCCGAACATCGTCTTCGCCAAGAAGTCGGTGACCGGGATCTCGGCCAACGACAACGGCGTATCGCTCGACCTGACCGGCGTCAGCAACCCGTCCTGATCGCGGGTCGGTGTTGATCATCTTGTCGATCATGGGAGCTGAGGCGTGGCGATCCGGCTGATCCGCAGGGCAGCACTCTTCGTGCTGACCCTGCTGGTCGCCTCGATCGTGGTGTTCGGACTGCTGGCGATCCTGCCCGGTGACGTCGCGCGGACGATGCTCGGTGTGGACGCGACCCCGCAAGCGGTCGCGGCACTGCGCAACGAGATGGGGCTCGACCGGCCGCTGGTAGTCCGGTACCTGGAATGGGTCGGCGGGATGCTGCACGGCGATCTCGGCACCTCCTATGTCACCCACCAGCCGGTCGCCGCCGCGGTTTCGGATCATCTGCAGGTCTCGCTGATCCTGGTGATCTCGGCCATGATCATCGCGATCTGCGTCGCCCTGCCGGTCGGCGTCTTCGCGGCCTACGGCCAGGGCCGGATCTCCGGTGCGGTACTCAGCGCGCTGAGCCAGCTGGCGGTCGCGGTCCCGGGCTTCCTGGCCGGCCTGCTGCTGGTGATCGTCTTCGCAGTCACCCTGCACTGGCTGCCGGCCAGCGGCTGGGTGGCGCCGATCGAGGGGTTCGGAGATTTCCTGCGACATCTGCTGTTGCCGGCGTTGTCGCTGGGGCTGATCCAGGGCGCGATCCTCAGCCGATACGTCCGGTCCGCGGTGCTCGACATCATGCGCGAGGACTTCATGCGGACTGCCAGGTCGAAGGGGCTGACACCGTTCCGGGCACTGATCCGGCACGGTCTGCGCAACGCGCTGATCCCGGTCTTGACCATCACCGGGATCGAGCTCGCGGCGCTGTTCGTCGGCGCGATCGTGATCGAGTCGGTGTTCGTCGTGCCAGGGATCGGCAGCCTGTTGGTGCAGTCGGTGCAGAACCGGGACCTGATCCAGATCCAGGGCATCGTGATGGTGATCGTCGCGATCGTGCTGGTGATCAATCTGCTGGTGGATCTGCTCTACGCGGTGATCGACCCGCGGCTGCGGACGTCACGATGAGGAGTCGACCCGTGGAGAGACGACCCGTGGAGAGACGACCATGAGGAGTCGGGCATGAGGAGTCGGGCATGAGGAGTCGGGCATGAGGAGTCGGGCATGACAGCGGTTTCCCTGCTCCCCGACAACCAGTCGGGCACCGACAGCGGACCCGTACGCCGCCGGGCCAACCCGACCCTGGTCGCTGGTGCGGTGCTGGTGGGCCTGGTCGTGCTGGCGTGTGTGGTCTCGTTCTTCTGGCTGCCGTACGACCCAACTGCCGTCGACGTCACCATCCGGCTCCGGGGGCCGTCCGGCTTGCACTGGCTGGGGACCGACTCCTTCGGCCACGACATCGCCTCGGTGATCATCGCCGGCAGCCGCACCACCTTGCTCGTCGGCGTCGTCGCGGTCGCGGTGGCGGCGGTGATCGGCGTCCCGATCGGTATCGTCGCCGGCAGCTCCGGCTACCGGGCCGACACCTGGCTGATGCGCTGGAACGACATCATGCAGGCATTTCCGGCGCTGCTGCTGGCCATCACCTTCGGGGCGATCTGGGGCGGCAGTGCGGTGACGGCGATGTTCGCCCTCGGCATCGGCACCGCGCCGGCCTTCGCCCGGGTGACCCGCAGCGGCACACTGCAGGTGATGAGCCGCGAATACATCCTGGCGGCGCGCGCCTCCGGCCGTGGCTGGTGGTTCACCGCGGTCCGGCACATCCTGCCCAATGTCGGCGGTGTGCTGATCGTCCAGGCGTCGGTGAATTTCGCCGTCGCGGTGCTCGCCGAGGCGGCCCTGTCCTATCTCGGACTCGGCACCCCGGCGCCGACGCCCAGTTGGGGACGAATGCTGCAGGAGTCCCAGACCTACGTCTTCAGCGATCCGCTGCTGATCGTCTGGCCGGGCTGCGCGATCGCGCTGACCGTGCTCGGATTCAACCTGCTGGGTGACGGTCTCCGGGATGTCCTCGATCCACGGCTGGAGCGCGAGGGATGAGCCTGCTCGAGTTGTCCGGGCTCGCCGTGCACAGCGGCAGCCGGACCTTGATCGACAACCTGGACCTGATCATCGAGCCCGGTGAACGGGTCGGGCTGATCGGCGAGTCCGGATCCGGGAAGTCGATCACCTGCCTGTCGATCATGGGGCTGCTGCCCGAGGGACTACAAGCCTCGGGATCGGTACATCTGGATGGTGTTGATCATGATCTGCTGACGTTGCCGGAGTCCCGGCTGTCGACCCTGCGCGGACAGCGGATGTCGATGATCTTCCAGGAGCCGATGACGGCGCTCAATCCGCTGATGAAGGTCGGTCGTCAGGTCGCCGAGATCATGACCTTGCACGGCAGGCACAAACAGCAGGCTGCCCGAGAGGCTGTCGAATTGCTGGCCCGGGTCGGCATTCCCGACCCCGCTGCGGCCGCCGAGGCCTATCCCCATCAGCTGTCCGGCGGCCAGCGCCAGCGAGTGATGTTGACCATGGCGATGGCCAATTCACCGGACCTGCTGCTGGCCGACGAGCCGACAACGGCGCTCGACGTCACGGTACAGGCGCAGGTGCTCGATCTGATGCGCGACGAGGTCGCGGAATCGGGCACCGCACTGCTCTTCATCACCCACGACCTGGCGGTGGTCTCGGGATTGTGCGCGCGGGTGCTGATCATGCGCGACGGCGTGCTGGTCGAGGAAGGCCCGATCGACCGGGTCTTCAACGATCCGCGGCATCCCTACACCCGCGGTCTCCTGGCCGCCTCTGCGCTGGCCACCGATCCCCGGACGGGGAAGTTGATCACGGTCCCGCGTGCCGGAGGTGCCACGGACAGCCCGCCGAGCCCTCAGCGATCCGATGATGCAGCTCAGCGATCCGATGACGCAGTTCGGCGATCTGGGCCGGCCACCCACGAGGTACTGGGCGAGGACGGCTCGACGATCTTCAACCAGACCGAGGACGAGCCGGCGATCCGGGTCCGCGGCCTGTCCCGGACCTATCACCGGGGGCGTACGTCACTCTTCGGGCCGCGGCGGGAGATCCGCGGGCTCGATTCGGTCTCTTTCGACGTTGCAGCCGGAGAGCGATTCGGCATCGTGGGTGAGTCCGGCTCCGGCAAGTCGACCCTGCTGCGGCTGCTCTGCGGTCTGGACGCACCGACCTCCGGCGCCGCCGAGGTAGCCGGGGTCCAGCTCGCCGGCGCCCGGGAACGCGGTCTCGGCCGGCTGCGCGAGCAGGCCCAGATCGTCTTCCAGGATCCGCATTCCTCACTGGATCCCCGGATGCGGGTGCGGGAGGTGATCGCCGAACCGCTGCGCCATGCGACCCAGGCGGAGCGACGGACGAAGGTCGCCGACCTGTTGGCTGCGGTCGGCCTGCCGGCCGCAGCCGCAGACCGCTATCCGCACCAGTTCTCCGGTGGCCAGCGACAGCGGATCGCCATCGCCCGGGCACTGATCACCGAGCCGCGGATCCTGTTCGCCGACGAAGCGGTGTCGGCGCTCGACGTCTCGGTCCGGGCCCAGGTGCTCAACCTGCTGGCCGATCTCGTCGATGCGTACGCGCTGACGCTCGTCTTCGTGTCCCACGATCTCAACGTGATCAGGCATCTGTGCACCTCTGTTGCGGTGATGCAGTCCGGACGGATCGTCGAATGCGGGCCGACCGACCAGGTCTACGCCGACCCGCGACATCCCTACACCCGGCAGCTGATCGGCGCACTGCCGACGCTGCAGACCAGCATCATCTGAAGTGGAAGAAGATCATGACTGCCGAGCGCCACGAGACGATCATCAGCACGATCACCGGAAGCATCACCGATGTCGCCGGGATCCGGGTCGGTCACGTCCAGCGCAGCGACGACGGCTACCTGACCGGGGTCACCGTGATCCTGCCGCCGCCGGGCACGGTCGCCGGTGTCGACGTCCGCGGCGGCGGACCCGGCACCCACGAGACCGACGCGCTGAAGCCCGGCACGCTGGTACCGACGGTGGACGCGGTGGTGCTGACCGGCGGCAGTGCATACGGGCTGATCACCGCCCACGGGGCGCAACGGTGGTGTGAGGAACACCAGCGCGGTGTTCCGATGGGGCCGGGTCGAGTGGTTCCGATCGTGCCGGCGGCGGCAGTCTTCGATCTTGGTCGCGGCAGCCGCTTCGGAGCCAGGCCCGAGGAGGACTGGGGCTATCGGGCCGCCGACCTGGCCGAAGCCTCAGGTGATCATGCCGAGGTGCAACGCGGCAATGTCGGCGCCGGTACCGGTTCCCTGATTGCTGGCAGGCGGCTGAAAGGCGGAGTGGGCACGGCGTCGGTGACCGTTGAGGCGGACGGCGTCTCCTACACCGTCGGGGCGCTTGCGGTGGTCAATGCCCGCGGAGTTCCGCAGCTACCCGGCATCGAGGAGCTGGTCCAAGACCTGCAACCGGAGGCACCGGACGGGCTGAACACGACGATCGCCGTGGTGGCGACCGATGCACTGCTGGACGTCGCCGACACGACCCGGATGGCCAGTTGCGCTCATGACGGCATGGCCCGGGCCCTCGACCCGGTCCACACACTCTCCGACGGGGACACGATCTTCGGTCTGGCGACCGGCCAGCGGCCGCTGCCGACCGATCTGTCGGCCCGCATCGCTGCGCTGGTCGACATCCAGGCCGCCGCGGCGACGGCGATCACCAGAGCAGTGCTCGACGGCGCGCTGACCGCGGAGACGGTCAGCACCCCGGCCGCAACCTTCGCCGGACTGGCGTCGATCAGCCTCCCGGGCCGCGGTCACTGAGCGCGCCGGCCGTGCCGACCTGGCCGCCCGGCCGAGCAACCTGATCCAGTGGCAGCAGGGCGCGCACCGCGAACCCGCCCGCCGCCGGCCCGACGAGGAACATCCCGCCGATCTCGGCGATCCTGTGCGCCAGCGCCGGGACGCCCTGACCGGATCCGCAGGTCGGGCCGGTGTCGGCCGTCCGGCGGCCGTTGATCACCTCGACCCGGATCGCGGTCGCATCCCGAAGCACCTTGATCATCAGCTCCGCGCCCGGAGCGTGCTGGGCGGCGTTGAGCAGCGCCTCGTCCAGGATCTCACCGACGACCTCGACGATCCGTTGCGGCAGATGGTCGCCGTGCGGCTGGTCCACCCTGATCGTCGTCGGCTGCAGCCCCAATGCGATCACCCGCCGCACCAGGGCCGTGGCGTCGGGCAGTGCCGGGCGACTGCTCGCGGCGACCGCATGCCGGGCACCGGCCTCCCCCGCCGGCTGCTGCTCGACCGCGCGCTCGAGGTCCGGCTCAGCGGCCGCACTCCGATCGACCCCGGCGATAGCCACCCGGCCCGTGCCGGCCGCCAACTGGCCGGCACTGCGCAGCGCCCGCCCGGCAGACCAGGCACCGAAGACCAGGGCCACCGAGGACAGCAACTCCTGACAATTGACCGCCGGTCCCAGGGCACGACCGCTGTCCGGCTGGGTGACCAGCCCCATCACGACGGCAGCGGTCACGCAGGCGCCGAGGGCGATGGCGGCCGGTCGCAACCGCAACATCCCTCCGACCATCAGTGGCAAGCCGATCACCACGACGCCGCCGATCACGCTGTCGTAGGCATCCGGGAGCGACGCGATGCCGGAGAACAGCACCGCGGCCACCAGGGCGACCAACAAAGCCGGCCACGGCCAGCGGCCGACCAGGGCGACCGATCCGACCGCGATGACGGCCAGGACGATCGCCGCGACGTCCCGCACCACCGCTCCGGTGCCGACGCCGTGCAGGAACAGCACCAGTAACACCAGTCCGGCGGCGACGGTGGACAGCATCCGGTCCCGATTGACCCGGCCGAACTCCACCCAGGACGCCACCCGGCCCAGCCCGCGGCCGATCTCCAGCAGACGATCGCCCGGATGCTCACCCTGATGGCCGATTGGATGGCCGATTGGATGGCCGATTTGATGGCCGATTTGATGGCCGATTTGATGATCAACTTGTTGATCCACTCGATGATCACCGCGGGGGCCGGGCATCCGGCCCCGCCATCTGATCACGGCCGCCACCACGGCGGGTCCGAGGACCAGAATCGCCTCCAGCTGGGAGATCGTGACCCCGTGGGCCTGCGCCGGCGGTAGGAACAGCCGCGCCACGCCGACTCCGACCACGCAGGCGAGCAGCCCGGTCAGCAGCCGCGCACCGGAGGCGTACCGGACCAGCGAGTAGACGGCCAGCGCGACCGCGAAAAGCACCGGCGCCTTGACGGCGTCCGGTGCGATCACGACGGTGCTCAGCACCACGACGGCGGTGGCCATCGTTGCGGGCAGCGGCAGCAGGCGGCGAACCGCAAGCGACAGCAGTCCTAGGTCCATGATCGCCGCACCGGTGCGCGGCATCGCACCGATGGCGGCGGTGGTGATGGTGGCGATGATCATCGTGCCGGTAATCGCGACAGCGATGACCAGATCCCGGATCGGCGCCGGCCCGCGGGCGGTGCGCCGGTCCTGCAGTGTGGGTAATGCAATGCTCACCGAGCAGTCTCCGTTGGCGTGAGCTTCCGACATCCTGCCGGGTAGATTATTGCCCTGCTCCGACAGTCGCATCACACAATCGGATGATTGTCCGAAACCTCGGCGTACTACGTGTGGTTGACCCGGCGATCGGCCGACGGTTCATTAGCCTGACTGCATGCCACCCCGGACCGGCCGATTGCTGCCCCGGCTGCGTCGTCCGCGAGGCAAGTCCTGGACGGTTGTGGCGTCGACTATACGGACCGGTTTCGACTACCGCGCCACCGGTCTGGCCGCCGAGGCCGCGTTCTTCGCGATCCTGTCGCTGCCTCCGCTGCTCTTCGCCGCGGTGGGTGCGATCGGCTTCGTCACGTCCAAGCTCAGCCCGCAGGTCATCCAGGAGTTCCGCGACGAGGTGCTGGAGCTGGCCGCCCAGGTCCTGACACCGGTGGCGGTCGACACCGTGATCCGGCCGACCATCGACGATGTGCTGGCCGGCGGGCGCGCCGACGTCATCTCGATCGGTTTCGTGATCGCGCTCTGGTCCGGCTCGCGCGCGCTCAACGTCTTCATCAGCGCGATCGGCATCATGTACGGCTATCAGGGCTACCGACACGTCGTCTTCGCCCGGGTGCTGTCCTTCGGTCTCTATGTCGTCTTCATCCTGATGGCCGTGGTCCTGGTGCCGCTGGTGCTGGCGGGTCCGGGCTTCGTCGACAGAGTGCTGCCGCACCAGCTGCACTGGCTGGGCGATCTCTACTGGCCGATCGCCCTGGCCGGCTCGGGCTTCTTCCTGGCGACGCTGTACGACGTGTCGCTGCCCCGCCGATTCACCGTGCGCTGGGCGTTGCCGGGCGCCGGGCTGGCGCTGGTGATCTGGGTCGTCGGCAGCTGGTTCCTGCGGATGTTTCTGAGTCGGAGCACAAACGGGCCATCCATCTACGGACCGCTGACCGCCCCGATCGCGCTGCTGCTGTGGTTGTACGTCGTCTCGTTGGCGATCCTGATCGGCGCCGCCTTCAACTCCGCGCTCGACCGTGTGGTCCACCCCCGGAGGCATTCCGAGCCAGAATCATCTCATTCTGCAAGATAGCTGTCCGGGATCCGGTACAAGGACTTGCCAGATACGCGACCAGCAGTGAGGCTTGACCCATGCGTACACCGCTGTCCGAGATCGCCCGCCCGGTTACCGGGATGCGGGCCCGTCGGGCAACCCTGCGGGTGCCGAGTGGGATCGTTCCCGATCTCGGCCCGTTCGTCGTACGCCGTTTCGTCGACTTCGCGCTGACGGAGTCGATGATGTGTCGCCTTTCGGCCTGACTCGTATTCGGCATCTCAGCACCCGGCCGGCGCCTGTTCTGCGCCGATCCCGCGGCTCGAACCGCGGTGTGCCACGGGTGGGCCACGAGTCACAGCAGCGCATCGGATCACCGGATCCGGTCGTCTCCGACCTGCACCACGTATGCGAACAGCTCACCAAGCCCGAGGATGGCCCGAGGATATGACAGCCCAGACCACCGACCAGACCAGCGCCGACGAGACCAGTGCGAACCACACCGAACGACCGTCCGCCGGTCGTCCCGCGCGTGCCGGCCAGCGCCGACAGGTCGGGCGGAAGAAGGGCGAGGGACAGTGGGCCCTCGGCTACCGCGAGCCACTCAACGCCAACGAGCAGTCCAAGAAGGACGACAATCCGCTGCACGTGCGGGACCGGATCATCAACATCTACGCCAAGCGCGGCTTCGACAGCATCGATCCGGGAGACCTGCGCGGCCGTTTCCGCTGGTTCGGCCTCTACACCCAGCGCCGGCCCGGGATCGACGGCGGCAAGACGGCGACCCTGGAGCCGGAGGAGCTCGACGACCGCTACTTCATGCTGCGGATCCGGATCGACGGCGGGGCACTGAGCACGCAGCAGCTGAAGGTGATCGCCGGGATCTCGACCGATTTCGCCCGCGGCACCGCAGACCTCACCGACCGGCAGAACATCCAGCTGCACTGGATCCGGATCGAGGACGTCCCCGAGATCTGGGAGCGACTCGAAACGGTCGGTCTGGACACCGTCGAGGCCTGCGGAGACTCGCCCCGGGTGATCCTCGGATCGCCGGTGGCCGGTATCGCCGCCGACGAGATCATCAACGGCGACCCGGCGATCCGCGAGATCAACCAGCGATTCATCGGCAGCCCGGAATTCTCCAACCTGCCGCGCAAGTTCAAGACGGCGATCAGCGGGCATCCCAGCCAGGATGTGGTGCCGCAGATCAACGACATCTCCTTCGTCGGAGTCCGGCACCCCGAGCACGGCCCGGGATTCGACCTGTGGGTCGGCGGCGGGCTGTCGACCAACCCGATGTTCGCGGTTCGCCTGGGCGCCTGGGTGCCGCTGGAGGAGGTGGCCGACGTCTGGGCCGGGGTGATCGCCATCTTCCGCGACTACGGCTACCGCCGGCTGCGGCACCGGGCCCGGATCAAGTTCCTGGTCGCCGACTGGGGTCCGGAGAAGTTCCGCCAGGTCCTGGAGGACGAGTACCTGCACCGCCCGCTCATCGATGGTCCAGAACCTGAGACGCCCGTCTCACCCGGTGATCACATCGGTGTCCATCAGCAAAAGGACGGTCGCTACTTCGTCGGCTTCACCGCCATCGCCGGACGGGTCAGCGGCGAGGTGCTGGCCAAGGTCGCCGAAACCGTCGAGGCGCACGGCTCCTGCCGGGTGCGGACCACTCCGATGCAGAAGCTTCTCGTCCTCGACGTCACCGAATCCGAGGTGGGCGGGCTGATCGCCGATCTCGCGGGCCTGGGTCTGTCCGCGGAGACCGGCGCCTGGCGGCGTTCGGTGATGGCCTGCACCGGGATCGAATTCTGCAAGCTGGCCATCGTCGAGACCAAGGCGCGGGCCAAGAATCTGGTCGAGGAGTTGGAGCGCCGTCTCGGCGACCTGGACTCCCCGATCACCGTCAACCTCAACGGCTGCCCCAACTCCTGCGCCCGGATCCAGGTCGCCGACATCGGTCTGAAGGGCCAGCTGGTCGCCGGGCCCGGCGGTGGTCAGGTCCCGGGTTTCCAGGTGCATCTGGGCGGCGGCCTCGGCTTGGACGCGGGCTTCGGTCGCAAGCTCCGGGGCCACAAGGTCACCGCCGAGGAGCTTCCGGACTACGTCGAACGGGTCGCCAAGGCCTACCTCGCTGACCGGCAGCAGGGCGAGCGCTTCGCCCAATGGGTCGCCCGGGCCGATGAGGCGGTCCTGCTGTGACCCAATCGTCGGCGACCGGCCCCCACAGCGGCACCGAGACCGGCAGTGCCGGGCGGCAGCCGATCGCGTACTGCCCCTATTGCAGCGAGGAAACGCTCTTCCCGCGCGAGGCTGGCGGTTGGGAGTGCCGCAGTTGCCTGCGAGCCTTCTCCGTCAGCTTCCTCGGGCTGGTCAACCCGGACGGCGTCAACGCAGGAAGCGGTGAGGTGCGATGACGATCTGCGAAACCCGACCCGGAGTCGGCCGGGCCAGCACGCTGGACGAGGACGGCCTGCGCGGGCTCGCCGACCGGGCCGGCCGTGAGCTCGAGGGCGCGCCGGCCGAGGAGATCATGGCCTGGGCGTTCGAGCAGTTCGGGCACCGCCTCGCCGTGACCGCGTCGATGGCCGACACCGCGATGATCCACCTGGCCGAGCGCACCGCACCCGGCCTGGACGTCATCTTCCTGGACACCGGCTATCACTTCGTGGAGACCATCGGCACCCGCGACGCGGTCGAGCAGATCTACGACGTCCACGTCGTCAACGTGACCCCGGAGCTCACCGTCGTCGAGCAGGACGCCATCTACGGCAAGGATCTCTTCTCTCGCGATCCCGACCTGTGCTGCAAGATGCGCAAGGTCGAGCCACTCGGCCGGGCCCTTGCACCGTACGCCGCCTGGGCCACCGGGATCCGCCGCAGCCAGAGCGCCCGGCGGGCCGGGACGAAAGTCGTCACGTGGGACAATTCGAAGAAGATGATCAAGATCGCACCGATCGCCGACTGGTCTGATGACGACCTGGCGGCCTATGTCGAGACCAACGCACTCATCAGCAATCCGCTGCTGGCCGACGGCTACCCGTCGATCGGCTGCGAGCCCTGCACCAGCCGCCCGGCGGCCGGATCCGACGCCCGAAGCGGGCGCTGGGCCGGCACCGGCAAGACCGAATGCGGAATCCAGCTGTGAACCCAGAACCGATCCTGTCCACCGGGCTGTCCCGGCCGTCCAATCCGATCGCGGACACGGTCTCGGGAGCCACGTTGTGGTTCACCGGCCTGCCGTCGTCAGGCAAGTCGACCATCGCCCACGCACTCGCCGACAAGCTGCGGGCCAACGGTTTGGACGTCCACGTGCTGGACGGTGACGATGTCCGGCCGTATCTGTCGCAAGGACTGGGATTCAGCCGCGAGGACCGCAACACCAACGTCACTAGGATCGGCTTCGTCGCCCGGCTGCTGGCCAGCCACGGTGTTGTCGTCCTGGTGCCGGTGATCGCGCCGTATGCCCAGGCCCGGGATGCGGTCCGCAAGGACCACGCCGAGCACAACGTCCCGTACGCCGAGATCTTCGTCTCGACCGCGCTCGAGGTGACCGAACAGCGCGACGTCAAGGGGCTGTACGCCAAGGCCCGCCGCGGGGAGATCAGCGGGATGACCGGGATCGACGACCCGTACGAGAAACCCACCACCGCCGAGCTGGTGATCGACACCGCAGCGGTTCCACTGGACGACTCCGTGGCCCAGACCCTGGCGTTGACCGCCGAACTGCTGGGCGGCCCGACCGCCGCACAGGACCCGGCATGAGCACCGCACGAAAGGACGCACGATGACTGCACCGTCTCTCATCCTCCTCGGCCAGGGCGGCCGCGACCCGCGGGTGGCCCAGATCTGCCAGACCCTGTGCGGCCAGGTCCGCGAGCTCCGTCCCGGCCTCGACGTGCAGGTGGCCTTCACCGACAACCCGCCGACCGCGCTGCAGATGATCAACAAGCTGGTCGAGCACGGCGTCACCGAGGTGGTGCTGACCCCGCTGAGTCTGTCCGACGCCTTCAGCAGCAGCGAGGACCTGGCTCAGCTGCTGACCGCGATCCGGGCGGCACATCCCGGCCTCCAGGTGGTCGCCTCCCAGCCGGTCGGACCGGACCCCCGGCTGCTGGGCGTGGTCGACCGCCGGCTGCGCGACGAGCTGCGCCGGCGCCGTGTCGATGATCTTGACGGCCTGGTCTTCCTGGCCGATGGTCACCACGATCCGCGCAGCCACGCGATCATCGCCCGACGGGCCCGGTTGTGGTCGACCCATCACAAGCTGCCGACCGTGATCGCCTTCGGCGGTGATCATGGTCCGTCCGCAGCCGAGGCCGTACGATCCCTGCTGGCACAAGGCAGACGGCACGTCGCGGTGGGCAGCTGGTATCTCGGCCCGACCGACGATTTCCGTGAGCAGGCCCAGCTCGCCGCCGAGGCGGGCGCGCTGGCGGTGTCCGCGCCGCTGGGCGCCGAACCGGAGCTGGTCGAGTCGATCATCAGCCGCTACGTGGTGTCCGCGATGGACCTTGTTGATCTTGAGCCGCTGCTCACCGAGCAACAGCCGGTACGCCATCTGACGGCGGTCAGCGCCTGATCGATCGCTCCCGGACCGCCACGGCCGGGTAGGGTCACCGGGTGTCGATCTATCGCCAGCTGACCACGGGCGGCCGCGACGGCGTCCTCGCCGAATCGGAGTTGGCCGACCGGTACGCCCACCCCGACCCCGGCGACCGGGCCTGGGTGCGGACGAATTTCGTCAGCACCCTGGACGGCGCCGTCCAGGGCCGTGACGGTCGGTCCGCAACGATCAACACCGCCAGTGACCGGGCTGTCTTCGCCCAGCTGCGCACCCACGCCGACGTCGTGCTCGTCGGTGCCGGGACCGCCCGGGCCGAGCAGTATCGGGCCGTCGATCTGCAGGACGCCCAACGCGAGCAGCGGGCGCGGCTCGGACTGTCGCCGTACCCAACCCTGGCGATCGTCTCGGCCAGCGGCAACCTGCCTGCGCGGCTGGTGCCGGACGAGGAATGCGGCCCGGTGCTCGTGCTGACCAGCCGGAGGTCCCGGGCCGGACGCCCCGACTTCTGCGAGGGCGTCGAGGTGGTCGAATTCGACGACCCGGACCAGGTGCCGGTGGAGCTGGTGATCGCCGAACTGGCCCGTCGAGGGCTGCGGCGGGTGCTGTGCGAGGGCGGACCGCACCTCAATGCCCAGCTGCACCAGGCCGGGCTGGTCGACGACCTCTGCCTGACCCTGTCGCCGCTGGTGATCGCCGGTGCGGCACATCGGACGACCGTCGGCCCCCGGATCGACGAGGACCGGTTCCGGCTCGAGCATGCGATCCTGGCCGACGACAACGCACTCCTGCTCCGCTATCTGCGGACCTGACCGCGCCCCGGAGGTTCCGGGGTGATCAACCTTCCCTGGCAGGCTCCTCGGTCAGGATCTCCTCGGCCGACAGCTCGCCGGCCGTGTAGCCCGGCAGCTTGGACGCGGGGAAGATCGCCAGCAACGAGAGCGCGCCGACGATCAGGAACGAGGCCCGCAGAGTCCGCAGACCTGCCTGCTGGTTGATCGCCAGCACCTGGTCGATCTGCTGCGGCGTCGCCGAGTGCGCGCCGAGTTCCCGGCGCAGTTCGCTGCCGGTGACGAAGTCGACCTCCCTGCCGGCCCCTGGCAGGTGCAGGGCCTGCGGCAGGTCCGAACTGCTGTAGCCGACGGCCAGGAACACTCCCAGCAGGCCGACCGCCACCACACTCGAGAAGGCTGCTCCCAGCGCATTGGAGACATTGTTCACCACGCCACGCAGCGCGCCGATATCGCCGGCGAGGTGCTTCGGCGATGCGGATACCAGCACATTGAAGAGCAGGGTGAGCAGTGTCCCTTCGCCGACGCCGACCAGCAGCAGGCCGAGGATGACCGAAAATGTGCTCCAGGCGCTGCCGACGGTGAAGGCGACCACCACCAGGCCGACGGCGATCAGGATGAAGGAGGCGACTCCGAGACGGCGCGGCGGAAAACGTCCGTACAGCCGGACCGACACAACGCCGGATCCGGCGACGGCAGCCGCGTACGGCAGGATCGCGACGGCGGAAGCCAACGGCGTCCGGCCCTGGGTGAACTGCACGTAGAGCGGGATCAGGAAACCGACCGCGAGACTGAGACTGCCGGCGACCAGGAAGGCGATCACCGCGCTCCGCTCCTCCCGGCTGTCCATCACCTCCGCCGACAGCAGCGGCTGCCGGCCCGCGCCGACCCGCCGGCTGGACCAGGCGAGGAACGCCTGGCCGAGGACCACACCCAGGGCGACCATGATCGGCGCCGGCGACACTCCCAGCACCGAGAACGGCGCCGCGTCCCGGGCAGCCAGCAGTCCCCAGGTCTGCAGGTTGTTGAAGCCGTACAGGATGAATGCGATCGCGGCGGCCGACAGCAGCACCCCGACCAGGTCGATCCTGATGCCCGGTTGCCGGCGGACCGGCGCCAGCCGCAGACTCAGCACCACAACGACGACACCGAGCAGCCCGATCAGCCAGTACGAGTAACGCCAGCTGAACGCCGTCGCCAGGAAACCGGCCAGGACGAAGGCGATCGCACTCCCCGCTGCGGGCATCCCCGCCAGCACCCCGAGTGCCGTCGCCTGTTGCCGGCCGTGATAATTCGCGGTGATCAACACCACCAGGGTCGGGACGAACGCGGCTGCGGAGAGACCGGCGATGATCTGCGCGAGATTCATCATGGCCACGTCGGTGCTGATCGCCATCAGCACCATCGACGCCAGGTGCACCACCGCACTCACTCGGAAGACCAGCCGCTCACCGGCGATCTTGCCGATCTTCGCGCCGACCATGACGAATGCGGCAACGCACAGCGAATACAACAGCAGCGCAGTGGCCGCGGCGGTCGCCGGCGCGTGCAGGTCGGCGGAGATCGGGCCAAGGGACACCGGGAGCGCGCTGACGTTGAGGACCATCTGCAGCTGCGCGAGCACGATGATGATCAATCCGAACCAGGGACGACGGGCAGTGCTGGCGTCTACGCCGGCCGAAGCGCCGGAGAGCTGGTGTGCCGAGGTCATGCGAGGCGGTTGCCGGATTCGTCCCAGTGGGCGGCGACCTTCTTGCTGGGCTGGACCCGCGGCGGCTCGCCCGGCATCTTCGGGTAGTCCGGCGGGAAGTTCAGCTCACTGCCGGGCAGCGTCTCCCACAGCTGCAGCAGCGGCTCCAGGTCGTAGGCCTGGTCGACCATATCGGCCCACGGATCACCGTCGGCGAGATAGTCCGGGATCGTGGTCAGGTTGAAGTCGCGTGGATCGGTGACCTCGGCCAGCTGCTGCCAGGTCATCGGCGTGCTGACGGGCCCACCGGGCCGGGCCCGCAGGCTCCAGGCGCTGGCGATCGTACGGTCCCGGTTGTTCTGGTTGAAATCGATGAAGATCCGCTCGCCGCGCTCCTCCTTCCACCAGGCCGTGGTGACGCCGTCGTCACGCCGCTCCAGTTCCCGACCGAAGCCGATCGCGGCATGCCGCAGGTCCTCGAAGCTGAATGAAGGCCGGATCCTGACGTAGATATGGATGCCGCGATTGCCGCTGGTCTTCGGATAGCCCTTCAGCCCGAGTTCGACCAGCAGCTCGCGGGCCAGGTCGGCGACCCGCTGGGCGTCGGCGAATCCAGTGCCCGGCTGCGGATCGAGATCGATCCGCAGTTCGTCGGGATGGTCGACGTCCGGACGGCGTACCGGCCAGGGATGGAAGGTCAACGCGCCCATCTGCGCGGCCCAGACCAGTGCGGCCGGCTCGGACGGGCACAGCTCGTCGGCGGTCCGGCCACTGGGAAACGTGACGTTGACGGTCTCGACGAAGTCCGGCGCCCCCCTGGGGAGCCGCTTCTGGTAGAAGCCGTCACCCTCCCGGTCCTGCGGGCCGGTGGCCAGCCGCATGCCCTGCCGCCAGCCATCCGGCCAGCGTTCCATCGCCGTCGGCCGGTCTCCGATCGCCGTCATCAGCGCCTCGCCGACGGTCGCGAAGAATTGGCACACCTGAAGTTTGCTGAGCTGCGGCGTGCGGTCCGTGGCCTCGTAAATCACCCGGTCCGGACTCGAGACGCGGACCTCACGATCACCGGCGACCACGACGGCGGCGGGAGTCTTGGCCATGACCCTAGGCTAGTGTCAACCGCAGGGCCGCCGCTGGAACGAACCCGCGGGCGATTGTGTTGAACGCCGTGGACGTATCAAGCGTCCGCGAAGGAGGAATCATCATGACCACCGAGCAGAACACCAATCCGGCTGTTCATCAGGCTGGGAGCCCTGCCGCCAGTGTCGGCAAGACCGTCAAGTCCGAAGAGGAATGGCGCAAGCTGCTCAGCCCGGCCGAATTCCGGGTGCTGCGGCAGGCCGGCACCGAACGGCCGTTCACCGGTGAATACACCGACACCAAGATCGAGGGCGTCTACCGATGCCGGGCCTGCGGTACCGAGCTCTTCCGCAGTGACGAGAAATTCGAGAGCCACTGCGGGTGGCCGTCGTTCTTCGCACCGCTGGCCGAGGACCGGGTGCGCTACATCACCGACGATTCGTTGGGGATGCGGCGGGTCGAGGTCCGCTGCGGCGCCTGCGATTCGCACCTCGGACACGTGTTCGAGGGTGAGGGCTACCCCACCCCGACCGACCTGCGCTACTGCATCAACTCGATCAGCCTGACGCTGGAACCGGCCGAGAAGGCCTGACACAAGAAACGGCCCGACAGCAACAACCGGCCTGACAACAACAACCGGCGCCCGGGATCGGCGATGACGACCGAGGTCGCTGCCCCGTCCGCCGATTCCCGCGCCGGGAGTTCGGTCGGTGTCCGCGTCGCTGACCGGCAGCAGGCCGTCCGGACTACCGGGCGATGGCGACTGCTGCGGCCGGTGTTGATCTTCCACCTGGTCGCTCGGGCGCTGAATGTGGCCGGCCTGCTGGTCGCTTCGGCGATCAGCGGCCGGTCCTTCTCTGATGTGGTGACCCGCTGGGACGGTCAGTGGTATTACAAGGTCGCTGTGCTGGGCTACCAATCGCCGTTGCCGACCCGTCCCGACGGGAGCTATCAGTCGAGCACGGCGGCCTTCTTCCCGCTCTATCCCCTGCTGGTCAACGGTTTGCGGTCGGTGGGCCTGCTCTACTGGCAGGCTGCGCTGGTGATCAACCTGGTCGCCGCAACAGCTGCGGTGTTGATCATCGTGCTGGTCGGCTTACAATATCTCGACCGCCGCTCCGCCCAGCTGCTGGGCTGCCTGTGGACGGCCTTCCCGGTCTCGGTCGTGTTGAACACCACCTACACCGAGGCGGTGTTCACCGCCTTCGCGGCAGCGGCGTTGCTGTTCGCGCTTCGCCGGCAGTGGCTGTTGGCCGGTCTGCTGGCAGCGTTGGCCGGAGCCGTACGCTCACCCGGGATCGTCGTCGCAGGAGCGGTGGCACTGGCCGGGCTGGAGGCGATCGTCCGACGCCGCGAGTGGCGCGGCCTGATCGCTGTTCTCCTTGCCCCGCTAGGATTCCTGGCCTCGATCGGCTACATCGGGCTGCGGACCGGCACCCTGGACGCCTGGCGGCTGACCGAACGCGACGGCTGGCACACGACGCTCAGCTACGGTGCGGACTGGGTGGACTATCTGAGGCAATCCCCTGCCACCGTCCACGGCCGGCTGCACCTGATCCTGGCGATCTTCGCCGTCGGGCTGATGGCCTCGGCGATCGTCGCGATCGCACTGCGGCCGCCGTTGCCGATCATCGGCCTGATCGCTGCCGGCACCGTCATGGCCTTCGCCTACGGCGGCGTGGTCACCAATGCCGCGCCCCGGGTGATGATGTCGTTCTTCCCGGCGCTGGCACCGATCGCGATCCTGATGGTGCGTTGGCCGGCCGTCGTCAGGTGGCTGCTGCTCGGTCTCGGGGCAGTTGTGGCAGCCGTGATCGGCGGCTACTACTTCGCGTTCTCGCCGATCCCGGTCTGATCAGTCAGCGCCGACTCACCAGGTGGCGACGATCTCGGCGAGCTCACGCCGGCGGCCGGTGAAGAACGGGGTCTCCTCCCGGGTGTGCCGACGGGCGTCGGCCTTGCGCAGCTCGCGCATCAGGTCGACGATCCGGTAGAGCTCGTCGGCCTCGAAGGCAAGGATCCACTCGTAATCGCCGAGCGCGAAGGACGAGACCGTGTTGGCGCGGACGTCGGGATAGCCGCGGGCCATCATGCCGTGTTCGGCGAGCATCCGGCGACGCTCCTCCTCCGGCAGCAGGTACCACTCGTAGGACCGGACGAACGGATAGACACAGACGTACGGCTTCGGATCCTCACCGGACATGAAGGCCGGCACATGGCCCTTGTTGAATTCGGCGGGCCGGTGCAGTGCCGCCTCGGACCAGCGGGACTCCAGCTGACTGCCCAACGCCGACCGGCGGAAGGCGTGATAGGCCGCCTGCAGGACTTCGATCGACGGAGCATGCCACCACACCAGCAGATCCGCATCAGCCCGCAGGGCCGCGACGTCGTACCAGCCGCGGATCTCCAGGTCCTCGCCATCGGCGGCCTTCTCGATGTCGGCCAGCGCGTCGGCCGCGAGCCGCTGCGGATCACCCTCCGGCCGTGTGGGGCGGCGGAACACCGACCACATCGTGTAGCGGATAGTGTCGTTGATCTCTCGCGCTTTCACGCGGGGCCGGTCGCCGCCTGTCTCAGTCGGTTCAGTCACGCGTCCATTCTGCGCCCCGACGATCAGCGGCCACGAATCGGATCAGGTCAGCCGAGCAGTGACTCGACGGCACGGTGGGCCGTGGCGATACACGGCGGCACGCCGACCCCGTCCAGATAGGCGCCGGCGACCGTCACCCTCGGCAGCGCGTCGACGGCGGCACCCAGCTGCGCCATCGACCGTCGGTGATCAACGAGATACTGCGGCAGGCCACCGCCCCAGCGCTGCACCGAGGAGACCAGCAAGCGGGCGTGCTCCCAGCCAGGGACCCGACGCGCCTCGGCGATCGTCCGGTCGATCAGCTGTCGATCATCGACCTGCAGCAGCTGCTCCTCGCCCAGTCGGCCGACACTGGCCCGCGCGACGGCGACACCGTCTCCGTACACGGCCGCAGCCCGATCGGCGATCCAGGCCCACTTGTTCGACGAGTAGGTGAACGCCTTGATCGTTGGCAGCTCGCCCGGCGGCACCAGCAGGCCGGAACCGTCCAGCGCGGCATCGGCGACCACGAAGGTGACCACCGCCATCGACGCCGAGGGAATCCCTTCCAGGATTGAGGATGCCTTTGATGACAGCCCGGAGATCAGCCGGGCGGTCGGGGCGGCCGGGGTGGCCAGCAGCACCCGGTCGGCGATGATCGTCACGGGAGCGGGAACCGGACCGGTGATCACCTCGTACGACCCGGAGGCAGTCCGGGTGAGCTCGCGGACCGTCGTGCCGGTCCGGAGCTCCACGCCGCGCCGTCCAAGATCATCGGCGAGCGCGCTGATCATGGTGTTGATGCCGCCGACGAGGCCGGCGAACACCGGCGGCGCCGAACCGGTCGCGGCATCGTTGCGGCGGCCGGCTGCGGCAGCGACCCGTTGCGCCGACTGCAGCAGCGATCCGCCGTCACGGGCGGCGGCGTACAAGGTCGGATGCACGGCCTGGAAGGACAACCGGCGCGACTGCCCGGCATAGACGCCGCCGAGCATTGGTTCCAGGACCCGGTCGGTGACCTCGTCACCGAACCGCTGCGCGACATACTCGCCAATGCCGACGTCGCCGGCCAGTGGCGGCGCGGGAAGCTCGACCTCGGCCTGGGCCCGGGCCAGACCTTCGGCGCTCAGGTAGCCTTCCAGCGCGTCAAGATCAACAGGGACGCCGAGGTTGGTGGGCGGCAGTGCGCGTACGGCTCCGCCCAGGTAGGCCTGCGCGCGGGCCTTGGTCGGATGGGTCAGTTGATCATCGAGACCGAGCTCGCTGATCAACGCCGTCCCCTCAGGCCTGCGGGCCAGCATCGACTCGGCGCCGACATCGACCACGAACCCTGAGCCTGTCGCAGGGCTACCAAGATCAAGACCACGCAGCTTGCCGCCGAGGCGTGGTGACGACTCGCAGACGATGATCGTCTCCTGCGGAGCCAGCTGCGCCAGCCGGTGCGCGGCCGACAGCCCTGTGACGCCGCCGCCGATGATCACCGTCGTCGTCATCGGGTGACCTCGGACCGCAGCGCCGGGCCCTCGGCGTGCACAAGATCAACGATCTTGGCCAGCACATCTGGGTCGGTCGTCGGCGGCACACCGTGACCGAGATTGAAGATGTGGCCCGGCGCCTGGGCACCGGATCTGATCACCGAGCGGACCCGATCGGCGACCACCGGCCAGGGTGCACCGAGCAGTGCCGGGTCCAGATTGCCCTGGACGGCGTGGTCCGGGCCGATCCGACGGCTGGCTTCGGCCAGCGGGATCCGCCAGTCCACGCCGACCACGTCCGCTCCGGCGTCCGCCATCGCCGGCAGCAGCTCGCCAGTCCCCACCCCGAAGTGGATGGTCGGCACCCCGAGCTCCCGCGCCCGGGCCAGCACCCGCGCTGAATGCTCGGCGACGGATACGCGGTAGTCGGCCAGCGACAGGCTGCCGACCCAGGAGTCGAAGAGCTGCACGATCCGGGCGCCGGCCCCGATCTGCACGGCGAGGAAGTCCGCGGCGATGTCGGCGAGCCGCTCGCACAGGTCGTGCCACAGCGCCGGGTCGCCGACCATCAGGGCCTTGGTCCTGGCGTAGTCCTTGCTCGGGCCGCCTTCGACCAGATAGCTGGCCAGCGTGAACGGCGCACCCGCGAAACCGATCAGCGGGGTGGTCCCGAGCTCGGCGACCAGCAGCCGTACGGCCTCTGCGACGTGTTCGACCGAGGCCGGATCGAGCGGCCGCAGCCGATCCAGGCCGGCCCGGTCGCGGATCGGCTCGTCGATCACCGGACCGACGCCGGGCTTGATGTCCAACCCGATGCCGGCGGCCTGCAGCGGCGCCATGATGTCGCTGTAGAGCACCGCACCGTCGACGCCGTAGCGGCGGACCGGCTGCAGGGTGATCTCGGTGACCAGCTCCGGCCGAGCACAGGTCTCGAGCATCCCCAGTCCGGCCCGGACCTTGTGATACTCGGGCAGCGACCGCCCCGCCTGACGCATGAACCAGACCGGGAGCCGGTTCCCCTCTGCCGCATCCGACTGTCGGCGCCGGGCGGCGGCGAGCAGAGCTGGTTCTCCGGTCTGTGGAGCGGGTACGGCGGGGTCGGTCTGGGGTGCGGGCACGGACTGAATCTTTTCACGCGCGGCGCGTCGGGCCTCATCGGTGTGGGTGCCGCACCGTAAGGTCAGCATGTGGGTGTGAACCAGGAGAAGCCCTCCGCTCCGGACGGCTTCCGCAGAGTCGTGGCGGAATTGCGTTCTGCTTCCTGGCGTCCTGAACTGCAGATCGAGGAGATCCCGGCGCCGCAACGGATCGCACCGTTCGCAGCCGCCCTGACCGCCGACGTGGTAGCCGGCGACGAGGAGATCGGCAGCGGCCGGTTGGTGCTGTTGCACGATCCGGCCGGCAACGCAGCCTGGGGCGGCACTTTCCGGCTGGTCACCTTCGCCCGTGCCGAGGTGGACCCGGAGATGGTGACCGACCCGTTGTTGCGCAGTGTCGGCTGGAGTTGGCTGATCGAGGCGCTGACCAACCACGGCGCCGCTTTCCACTCGCCCAGCGGGACGGTCACGTCGGTCTCCAGCGAGTCGTTCGGAGGCATGGCCGAGGAGCCGCCGCGTGCCGAGGTCGAGATCCGGGCGTCCTGGACGCCTGAGGTCGAGGATCTGGAGCCTTTGACACCACATCTGCAGGCCTGGGGTGAGATGTTGTGCACCACGGCAGGCCAGCCGCCGCTGCCCGAGGGTGTGGTCCCCATCCCGTCGCGCCGGACACCTCAGGGGCGAAACGGTCGCTTACGGTGACGTCCCCGACGACTCCCGACCGGCTCGATCCGGATGAACCGGATGCGGCGGGCGAGGATGACGTCCGACTGCTCACTGAGCCGGCGGACGGACTGGGCGATGTCGTCGCCGATCAGGCTCACTATCGGGATGCGGTCGCGGCGCTCGGCTCCGGGACCGGACCGGTCGCCATCGATGCTGAGCGCGCCCACGGATTCCGGTACAGCAATCGCGCCTATCTGATCCAACTCCGCCGACAGGGCTCCGGGACGGTGCTGATCGATCCGGTCGCGCTGGCGCCTGCCGGCCGGCCGGCCGATCTCGGGGACCTGGATCGGCTGATCATCGGCGCGGAGTGGATCATTCATGCCGCGCACCAGGATCTGCCGTGCCTGGTCGAGATCGGGCTGGTGCCGTCGCGGATCTTCGACACCGAGCTGGCCGGTCGGCTGCTCGGCTATCCGCGGGTCAACCTCGGCACCTTGATCGAGGAGTTCTTCGGCGTCCGACTGCTCAAGGAGCATTCGGCGGCCGACTGGTCCAAGCGGCCGCTGCCAACCGACTGGCTCAACTACGCCGCGCTCGACGTCGAACTGCTGATCGAGCTGCGCGAGGCGATGGCCGTACGCCTGGACGAGGCGGGCAAGACCGAGTGGGCCCGCCAGGAGTTCGAGTATCTGGCCGTGCATTCGACCGATCCCGCCGAACCCCGGCCCGACCCGTGGCGGCGAACCTCGGGGATCCATCGGATCCGCAGCCGCCGCGGTCTGGCGGTTGTCGCCGAGCTGTGGCTGGCCCGCGACGAGATCGCCCGGCGGACCGACCGCACTCCCGGGAAGATCCTGCCCGACCTGGCGATCGCCGAGATCGCCGCCCTGCGGAATCCGACCCCGCAGGCGGTCCGGGACTTGCCCACCTTCCGTCGTCGCTCGACCCGACGGTACGAGACCAACTGGATCGCGGCGATCGAGCGTGCCCAATCGCTGCCGGAGTCCCAGCTGCCGCCGCTGCACAGGCATTCCGACGGGCCACCCCAGCAGGCCAGGCTCTGGGCCGGCCGTGATCCGGTCGCCGCCACCCGGCTGGCCGCGGTTCGCGAGGCGCTGACCGCCCGGTCCGCCGAGTTGACGCTTCCGGTGGAGAATCTGCTCACCCCCGACTACGTCCGCCGTCTGGCCTGGCGTCCGCCGGAGCCGCTGGACGAGTCGTCGGTCGACAGCTTCCTGGCCGGTCTCGGTGCCCGGGCGTGGCAGCGCGAGATCGTCGTACCGCTGTTGACTCCCCTGCTCGACCAGCCGGCCGGTCAATAGCGGCCGCGGGCTCAGCCAAGAGACCCGTAGAATCGGGATCGGGCCAACCCCGGTATTCCGGCCCGGACGTCCCACGAACGGAGAGTGCGTTGCCTGACGGCGCCCGCGAATTGAGCCATCGATCAGCGAGCGACATGACCGACGCACACATCCCACGGAGCCCCGAAGAGGGCCGCAGCCTCGACCGGGTCCAGCGCGTGCTCGCATCAGTGATCATCACCATCGTGCTCGGCATCCACTCCGCCGCCGTCGGGCTGTACGCCGTCTTCAACCGCACGACTATCGCTCGCTCCGACGCGATCGGGCTCTGCACACTGACCGGCGTCATCGGCCTGATCAGCACGGCAATAATTCTGAAGGTCAACCGACGCCGTCTCTCCAATCCCCTCGTCCTTCTCGGCCTGGTGCCAATGGCGATCTGCTCCTACCTGACCTTCCACTGAGCGCCGACGGGCAAGATCCCGGTCACCGCCTGTGGTTCAAAGCTGCGAGCAGTAGGGAATCCGCTTGGCGGTCTTGACGTACTTGGCGGCGACCCAGCCGTTCGACTCCTGGTACCAGGTGTGGTTGCCGTCCACCTTCTGGCTGGCGACCTTGCACCACAATTGGGCTTGCTTGCCCTTGGCGATGTGGCCGATCACCCGATCATGGGTCGAAGGCGCCTGGCGCAGGTTGACGCTGGCGGTGGTCTTGGCGTGCCGGTCAGCAGGAACGCTGGCGGCGGTGCACGCGATGGGAGCGTTGCCGATGTTCTTCACGTAGCGGGCCGCTACCCAACTGTCTTTGCCGACGATCTTGTACCAGGTCGCGTTGCCGCCGACGCTGGTGCCGAACAGGTTGCAGTCCAGCTTGATCGTCTGGCCGTTACGGTATCCCTTGCCCGCGATCGGCGCGTGCGTGCTGGGGGCGGATCGCTCGGCCAGCGTGGTCCTGGCGGTCACCCGGCCTTTGGCTGTCGTACCGCCATCGGCCGCCGCATGGGTCGCGGGCAGGACGGCAGTGAGTCCGGCGGCGGATACGACGCTGAGCGTCACCGCGGCGATCTTGCCGGCGGTGCGATTGATCTTGGTAGCCATGGACTTCTCCTCGCTTGTGATACGAAACGGCGATCAGAGATCTGGCCGCCGTGGCCGGCAGCGCGCATCGTGCGCTGTCGTATAGGGAGATGCCGCTACTGAGTCGATGGTTTGGTCACGATCGGGACACGGCACCGCGACCTCGGTGATCAGTCCGCCGGGAACCGCCCGATGGTGCGGACGAGGGCGGTCAGCGCAACCGGCGCGCTGTCGTGGAGCTGATCTTGGTCAACTGTTGATCTGTCCCGTCGTAGGTCTCCAGCTCAAGGACCCCGAACCGTCGCCGGTCGAGGAACACGGCAATGCTGCCGGACTGCTTGCCGTCGCCGTCGTGGGTGATGAAGACGGTCAGTCGCGTGCTGCCGGTTGTCGTCGTGATCGGCTTGGTGTAGTACCAGTGCGTTGCCGGCTCGACAACGCAGCCGGACAGCACCCGCACTGCTGCGTCTGCGGCTCGCGTGGCCTGCGCCGACGTAGTCGACTGGCCGATCACCTCATAGCCCATCAGGTCGCTTCCGCGGTCGTGACCGTTGCCGTCAGCCAGCCACCTGGCGTAGATCAGGTCAGCGGTCCGGGCGTGCACGCTGACCGACTCGTCCTCACCACCGCAGCCGGCCAGGATCGAGCCGCCCTCACCGGTTCCGGTCGTGCGCTTGTAGGACGAGTAGAAGCCCGCCTGGAAGAGATCTTGATTGCGCAGCAGCAGTGAGGTCCCGAGTTTTCCGGTCTGTGGTGCCGGGGACGACGAGGGCGGCGGGGTCGTGGCCGCCGTCCGGACTGGGGTCGGCGAGGCGGACGGGGCCGAGGATTGCTGCGGACCCTGCGAGGACGTTGTGGCCTGGGCACTCGGGGTTCCCCCGATCGCGGTCAGCCCGGGCGGATGCGGACCGAAGTAGTGCGGCAGCACGATCCCGCCGGCCACCAGGCCGAGGGCTACCGCCGCGCCGACTGCGGCGGCCGCAGATCGTGTCCTCAATGGCCGCTCCTCGACGGACGGTGCTCAGCTGGGGTGATGCCGCCGGCTCCGGAAAAGTTTGGTCCGCACCAGAGTTCGTTGCTCATCTGTGATCGCGCTGAATGACCAGTCGCATCCGTTCCCGCATGAATGCCCGGGCCTGATGGATCCGGTGCTTGACGGTTCCCAATGGTGCTCCCGTGAGTTCGGCGATCTCGTCGTAGGTCAACTCGTCGAGATCCCGGAGCACGAAGGACTCGACCAGCGCCGGGTGCTGTTCCTGGAGTTCGTCGAGTGACTCCAGCAGATCCAGGCGGGTGCCGGCGATCACACTCGTGGTGCGCGGATCCGCGGGCTCGTGATCGGGCGCTGACGCCTCACGGTCGGCGCGCCTGCGGAGCGATCGATAGGTCGCTCGTGCGCTGTTGGACGTGGTCGCCGCGACCCAGCCGAGGAACGTCCCTCGGCCGTCGAAGGTGTTGATCTTGGAACTGATCGACAACAGGGCATCCTGCGCCGCCTCTTCGGCATCCATCGGACACGGCAGGAACTTCGCGCACCGACGCAACACCTGGGGACGGATCCGAACCAGCAGTTCGTCCATCGCTCCGGCATTGCCGGACCGGGCCGCCCGGACCAGCGCGTCCAGTTCATCGTTCGGCATGACCACCCCTGATGTGCAGTTTGAGATCACGGACCTGAATAGCAGGTTCGAACCGCAGTTGGTGAATTCCCGGTGGGAACTGGGTCCTAACATCATCCGGTGCCCGGTTCGACGAGTGACCCGATATCACGCAGAATGAGCCTGCCATGGGGACCGTTCGATGACAGCACGCCAGCAACCCGAGCGCGAACTCGGTCGCTATCGCCTGGACCATGTTCTCGGCTCGGGCGCGTTCGCAACGGTGTGGAAGGGATACGACCCGGAACTCGACACCGGTGTCGCGATCAAGATCCTGGCGGAGAACTGGTCCGTCAATGCTGATGTCCGCGAACGGTTCCTGACCGAAGCCCGGCTGCTCCGGCGGATCGAGAGCCCACAAGTGGTCCGAGTACATGATGTCGGTGTCGCCGAAGATCGGCCGTTCTTCGTGATGGACTACATCCCCGGTGGAACGCTGGCGGACTTGATCGGTCAACTGGAGCCGCGGGACGCTTTGCGGTTGGCTGCTCAGGCGGCGTACGCAGTACAGGTGCTGCATGTCGAAGGGATCGTGCACCGCGACATCAAGCCGACCAATCTGCTGGTGGACGACTCCGACGGCGGCTCCAGGGTGCTGGTCGCAGACCTGGGCAGCGCCAAGATGCTCGCCGACGCCAGCGGGCTCACGGTAACCACCGGAACGCCCGCCTACATGGCGCCGGAGCAGGCCGATCAGCGCGGCGGCTTCGACGCACGAGCCGACGTCTATGCGCTCGGAGTGATGGCCTACGAACTGGCCAGCGGGCGTCGTCCGTTCGACGACGTCAGCGCGGCCGCGGTGATGACGCGCTCCGCGCAGGTCCGCGCGGAGCCGATCGCCCGTGGTCTGGGTCTGGATCCGGAGCTGGACGCGCTGTTGACTGCCGCGTTGAGCCGCGATCCCGGTCAGCGTCCTACCACCGCTGCTGACCTGGGTGATCGACTGACGGCACTGTCTGCCGCACCCGACCGGACTCCGAGCGGTCGACTACGGTCGCACAACTGGCCGGTTCCACTGGTGGTGGTTGCGGCAGTGCTGGCCTTCGCATTGGCGGCCGCAGCCGCCTGGCTGCTTCGCTGACTGCTGCGACTGCACTGACTGCTGCGGCGGGTGCCGCAGCTCAACGACTACGGCGGCGCCAGTGGGGTCGACGCGACCCCTCGCCCCCATGGTTACTCGTGAGTAATATGGGGCCCATGCCCAGAGCCTCCCGCGAGGTCGTCTTCGTCGACGGCGTTCGCACCCCATTCGGCAAGGCCGGGTCGATGTACGCCGAGACGCGTGCCGACGACCTGGTGATCAACTGCATCCGCGACCTGATGCGCCGACACCCTGAACTGCCGCCGGACAAAGTGGACGAGGTGGCGATCGCGGCCACCACCCAGATCGGTGATCAAGGTCTGACCATCGGCCGCAGTGCGGCTCTGTTGTCCGGCCTGCCCAAGTCGGTCCCCGGTTTCGCGATCGACCGGATGTGCGCCGGCGCCATGACTGCCGTGACGACCACCGCCTCCGGTATCGCCTTCGGCGCCTACGACGTCGTGATCGCCGGCGGTGTCGAGCACATGGGCCGGCATCCGATGGGCGAGGGCATCGACCCCAACCCGCGGATCGTTGCCGAGAAGCTGGTCGACGAGTCCGCGCTGGTGATGGGCTCCACCGCCGAGAACGTCCATGATCGTTATCCGGAGATCACCCGGGAGCGCGCCGACGCGTACGCGGTGCTCAGCCAACAGCGGGTCGCCCGGGCCTACGAAGCCGGAATCATCCAGGAGGCGCTGGTCCCGACAGCCCTGCGCAGCAAGGAACTCGGCTGGGGCCTTGCCACCAAGGATGAGCCGCCGCGCCCCGGCACCACCATGGAGGCGCTGGCCGGGCTGCGTACCCCGTTCCGGCCGCACGGCCGGGTCACCGCCGGCAATGCGGCCGGTCTCAACGACGGCGCGACCGCCGCCCTGCTCGCCGCCGAGGACACCGCCGCGGAGCTCGGCCTGCCGTCGGCGATGCGACTGGTCTCCTTCGCTTTCGCCGGTGTCGATCCAGAGGTGATGGGCGTCGGCCCGATCCCCTCGACCGAGAAGGCACTGCAGCGCGCCGGACTGGGCTTCGATGATCTTGGTGCGATCGAGATCAACGAAGCTTTCGCGGTCCAGGTGCTCGCCTTCTGTGATCACTTCAAGGTCGACGACGACGATCCGAAGCTCAACCCGTACGGCGGTGCCATCGCCCTGGGCCACCCGCTGGCCAGCTCCGGCGTCCGACTGATGATCCATCTCGCCCGCACCTTCCGCGACAACCCGCAGATCCGCTACGGCCTGACCACGATGTGCGTCGGACTGGGCATGGGCGGTTCAGTGATCTGGGAGAACCCGTACTACGACTCCGAGGCCGAGGGAGCAGCACTGTGACCAAGGATCTGCAGACCATGATCGACGAGGCCGCCGCGCTCGCGGACGAATCCGTCGTCACCCAGGCATTGAGCCGTGACGTCGAACTACCGCACGGCGCCGGCACCGCGGTGTTGATCACGCTGGACAATGGCCAGGACCACACCCGGCCCAACACCTTCGGGCCGGCCAGCCTCGGCAATCTCAACCAGGCCATCGATGCCGCTCTGGCCCGCACGGCGCCTGATCAGGGTGGCGTCGCCGCGATCGCGATCACCGGTAAGCCGTTCATCCTGGCAGCCGGTGCCGATCTCGCCGGCGTCTCCAAGATCACCGAGCCCGAGCAGGCCGAGTCGATCGCCCGGATCGGCCACGGCGTCTTCGGCAAGCTGGGCACGGCGAAGATCCCGACCTTCACCTTCTACAACGGACTCGCCCTCGGCGGCGGACTCGAGGTCGGCCTCAACTCCCAGTACCGTACGGTCTCCCGCTCGGCAGCCGGGCTGGCGCTGCCCGAGGTGTTCCTCGGCCTGGTGCCCGGCTGGGGCGGCGCCTACCTGCTGCCCAACCTGATCGGTGCCGACAGAGCGATCACGGTGATCATCGAGAATCCGCTGAACAACAACCGGATGCTCACCGGGCCGCAGGCGTACGAGCTCGGTCTTGCGGACGCGATCTTCGACGGCGCCGACTTCTTGGAGCGGTCGCTGGACTGGGCCGGCCAGGTGGTCGCGGGCAAGATCACCATTGACCGCCCGGAGCCCGATCGCGGACAGGCGTGGGACGACGCGGTCGCCCGCGGCAAGGCGATCGCCGACGCCAAGGTCTCGGGAGCTGCACCGGCGCCGTACAGGGCATTGGATCTGGTCGCCGCGGCCAAGGTGCCGGACCGGGATGCGGCGTTCGAACGGGAGAACGCGGCGCTGACCGAGCTGATCCTGTCCGACGAGCTGCGCGCCGGCCTGTATTCCTTCGACCTGGTGCAGAAGCGGGCCCGCAAGCCCGCCGGCGCACCGGACTCCTGGCTGGCCCGTACTGTGACCAAGGTCGGCGTCGTCGGCGCCGGGTTGATGGCGTCCCAGCTGGCGTTGCTCTTCATCCGGCGGCTCCAAGTGCCGGTGGTGATCAGCGATGTCGACCAGGAGCGGGTGGACCGCGGTATGGCCGGCGTGCACGGCGAGATCGAGCGGTTGTTGTCCCGCGGCCGGATCAACGCCGACACCGCCAACCACTTCAAGGCGCTGATCACCGGCACCACCGACTACAGCGCCTACGCCGACTGCGAATTCGTGATCGAGGCTGTCTTCGAGGAGCTGTCGGTCAAGAAGCAGGTCTTCGCCCAGCTGGAGAAGCACGTCGCGGCCGAGACAGTGCTGGCGACCAACACCTCGTCGCTGTCGGTGTCCGAGATGGCCGCCGATCTTGATCATCCCGAACGCGTGGTCGGCTTCCACTTCTTCAACCCGGTCGCCGTCCTGCCGCTGCTGGAGGTGGCCCGCGGCGAGAAGACCGACGACCCGACGGTCGCCACCGCGCTCGCGGTGGCCAAGAAGCTGCGGAAGAACGCGGTGATCGTGTCCGACGCGCCGGCGTTCGTCGTCAACCGGCTGCTGACCCGGCTGATGGGCGAGGTGATCGCCTCGATCGACGAGGGCACGCCGATCGAGGTCGCCGATCGGGCGCTGCAACCGCTAGGCCTGCCGATGACGCCGATGGTGCTGACCCAGCTCGTCGGTCCCGCGATCGCATTGCACGTTGCGGAAACGCTCAACGCCAAACTCGGTGATCGGTTCACCGTCTCGGACAATCTCAAAGCGCTCGTCGCGTCCAAGCGTCCGGGCGTCTATGACTGGGATACCGAGGGCAAGCCGTACGTCCCCGACGACGTGAAGTCGCTCTTCACGGTCGGCGACAAACCGAGCACCGCCGAGCAGATCCTCGAACGCGCCACCTCCGCGCTGGCGGAGGAGATCGGGCTGATGCTGGACGAGAAGGTGGTCCAGGCGCCGATGGACATCGACCTGTGCCTGATCCTGGGTGCCGGCTGGCCGTTCCACGACGGCGGCATCACACCGTACCTGGACCGCACCGGCGTCTCGGAGAAGGTGATCGGACGCCGCTTCCTGCCGGCGGGTGTGGCCAGCGTCGCCCGCTGACCACACCCCCGGCAGAGGTGATCGGGATCGTGATCAACTCTGGTCGGCCGGGGCGGTCGGTGCGTTGCCGTGTTGGTCCGCCCCGGTCGCCAGCCGGGAGTGCGTCCGGCTGTAGCCGAAGTAGATCACGAAGCCGATGACCATCCAGACCAGGAACCGCAGCCAGGTCTCGATGGACAGGTTGATCGTCAGGTAGAAGCAGATCAGCGCCGCGATGATCGGGATCACCGGAACGCCCGGCACCCGGAAGGCACGCGGCAGGTCCGGGCGAGTACGCCGCAACACGATGACGCCGATCGACACCAGGATGAAGGCGGTCAAGGTGCCGATGTTGACCATGTCGGCCAACCAGTCCTCCGGGATGAATCCGGCGATCAGGACGCCCAGCACGCCGATGATCGCAATCACCCGGTACGGCGTCTTGAAGGACGAGTGCAGGGTGCCCAGCCCGGGCGGCAGCAGATGGTCACGCGACATCGCGAACACCACCCGGGACGCGCCGGTCATCAGGGTCAGGACCACGGTCATCAGCCCCGCAACCGCGCCCGCCGAGATGATCGTCGCCATCCATCCATGACCGACGGTGGTGAACGCCTCCGCCAGCGCCGCGTCCGGATCGATCTTGTCGTAGCGGACCATCCCGGTGATCACCAGGCAGACCGCGCAGTAGAGCACGGTGCAGATGATCAAGGACGCGATGATGCCGATCGGCAGATCCCGCTGCGGGTTCTTGGCCTCCTCGGCGGTGGTGGCGACCACGTCGAATCCGATGTAGGCGAAGAAGACCAGCGCCGCGCCGGAGAAGATGCCGAATACTCCGAAGGCCGTCGGCTGCATCCCGAGGACCGCCTGCAACAGCGGCTCGGCCAGCCCACTCACCTGATCACCCGGCCGGGCCGGCGGGATGAACGGCGAGTAGTTCGCCCCGTTGATGAAGAACAGACCGGCAATGATCACGAACAGCACGATGAAGAGTTTCAGGAACACCAGGACCATGTTGACCCGCAGCGACTCCTTGATGCCGACCGTGATCAACACGCAGAGTCCGAGGACCAACAACGCCGCCAGCCAATGGAACGGACCGATCTCGGCAGAGAAGCCCTTCGCGCCGAGCTGCTGGATCAGTAACTGGGCGTATTCCGACCAGCCCTGGGCGACGGTGCCCGCACCGACCAGCAGCTCCAGCATCAGGTCCCAGCCGATGATCCAGGCGATCAGCTCACCGAGACTGGCATAGGAGAAGGTGTACGCCGAGCCGGAGACCGGCACAGTCGAGGCGAATTCGGCGTAGCAGAGCGCGGCGAAAGCGCAACACAACCCGGACAGCACGAAGCTCAACACGATGCTCGGGCCGGCCATCGTGCCCGCCGCCCGCCCGGTCAGGGTGAAGATGCCGGCACCGATCACGACGCCGATGCCGAAGACCGTCAGGTCGAGTGCGCTCAGATTCTTCTTGAGCCGGTATTCCGGCTCGTCGGTGTCCGCGAGCGATTGCTCGATGGACTTGGTCCTCAGGACGCTCACCGGTACTGCCCCTCTCGGTCGAGATGAGTAAGCCGCACTGTTCACAGTAGAGCCACAGGACTCCGACGAGCCGGAATACACCCACCGCGCGTCGCAGGCGCGTCAGTCGCCCTTGACGTTGACGATCTGCCGCAGCCGATACCGGATGTCGACCAGATCGGCCGCATCGGCCATCACCTGCTCGACGTCCTTGTACGCCGCCGGGATCTCGTCGACGAAGGCATCGGTGTCGCGATACTCGATCTCCCCCATCGCCGCCCGCAGGTCGTCGGCAGTGAACTGCCGCCGGGCCGCGGACCGGGACAGCCGCCGGCCGGCACCGTGCGGAGCCGAGCACAACGCGACCGGATTGCCCTTGCCGACCACGACGTACGACGCGGTGCCCATGCTGCCCGGGATCAGGCCCCAGACACCCTCATGAGCGTCGATCGCACCCTTCCGGGAGACCCAGACGCTCCGGCCGAAGTGCTTCTCCCGCGCGGTGTAGTTGTGGTGGCAGTTGACCACCAGTTCCCGCTCGACCGTCGCGCCGGTCCACTCCCCGACCGCAGCGACCACCCGGTCCATCATCTCGTCCCGGTTGGCCAGCGCGAATGCCTGCGCCCAGTGCAATTCGGCCAGGTAGGAGCTGAACTCCTTCGTCCCTTCGACCAGGTAGGCAAGATCAGGATCCGGCAGGTCGATCCAGTACTGCTTCATGATCTTCTGCGCTTGCTTGATGTGATGCTGGGCGATCTTGTTGCCGACACCCCGGCTGCCCGAGTGCAGGAACAGCCAGACACGATCCTCGCCGTCCACCGAGATCTCGATGAAATGGTTCCCCGATCCCAGGCTGCCCAGCTGCATCGGCCAGTTGGGTGCGTACCGATCAAGATCGAAATCTGCTGCCAGCCGCAGCGTCTCGATCCGCTCCGCCGTGTGGCCGGCATACACGTCCCGGTTGTAGAACCCGGCCGACAGCGGAATCGCGGACTCGATCATCGTCCGCACCGACTGCCGATCGGTCGGCAGATCGCCGACCTCGAACTGGGTCCGTACCGCGATCATGCCGCAACCGATGTCCACGCCAACGGCCGCCGGGATGATCGCCCGGTCGGTCGGGATGACTGAACCGACCGTCGCGCCCTTGCCCAGGTGGGCGTCGGGCATCAGCGCCAGGTGCGGGAAGATGAACGGCAGCCCGGAGGTGGTCACCGCCTGTTCGCGGGTGCTGTCCTCCAGGACGGACGCCCAATTGATCAACTTCTTCTCCAATTGCTCAGGCATTCTGACCTCCTCCGTTCGTGTGTCACGTTATGACGCAGCCCGGTTGCCGGGCCGACGATCATGATGAAGGTCGGCGACGGTCGATGCGAACGGTTTTCAGCCGGCCGGGTCGGCTCCAACTCGAGTTGTCGCGAGTTTCCCTCTCTCGCTATCGCCGCGTAGGCGCCGCATGTCGAGTTGTCGCGAGTTGCGCGCACCAATCCGGCCGTACGCGACCGCGAACTCAAGTTGTCACGAGTTACGAAATCCCAGGCAACCGAACCCGGGTTGTCGCGAGTTCCAAGGGCACCCGACGCCGTACGGAAGCCGCAACTCGAGCTGTCACGAGTTCTGGCAAGTGAGCACCGGAGCACCACAGTGACCCGCGAATCTCCGCGCGGGGGCCGAGCGGGAGCCGTCGGGTCAGGACTGGGGCCGGTCGGCCAGCACGTCCTCGGTGGTCAGCGGGCGGGCGTGCCCGACGATCTCCTCCAGGGTCTCCCTGGCGATCTCCTGGGCCGACAGACCCAGCTCCTCCAGCAGGCCGGAGCGGCTGCCGTGCTCCAGGAATCGTTGCGGCACACCGAAATTGCGCACCGGTGTCTTGATCTTGCGGTGCGAGAGCTCCTGGGCGAGCCGGGCTCCACAACCGCCGACCACGCCGTTGTCCTCGATGGTGATCACCAACTGGTGACGGGCGGCGCAATCGATCAACGCCGGGTTGACCGGCAGCGCCCAGACCGGATCGACGACTGTCGCGCCGATGCCCTGGTCGGCCAGCCGGCGGCCGACCGTCAGTGCGGTCGGCACCATCGCACCGTAACCCACGACCAGCACCTGATCATGATCACACCGGGCCAGCACGTCGATCCCGCCGATCACGTCCACCGCATCGATATCGGCCGGCACGACCTCCTTGGAGTATCTGATCACCGTCGGCGCATCGTCGATCGTCACCGCCCGGCCGAGCGCCTGACGTAGCCGGGTCGCGTCCCGGGGAGCCGCGAGCTGCAACCCTGGTACGAGTTGCAGGATCGACAGGTCCCACATGCCGTTGTGGCTGGCGCCGTCATTGCCGGTGACGCCGGCGCGGTCCAGCACGAAGGTGACGCCGAGCCGGTGCAGCGCGACATCCAGCAGCACCTGGTCGAACGCCCGGTTGAGGAAGGTCGCGTACACACCGAAGACCGGGTGCATGCCGCCCATCGCCAGCCCGGCGGCAGAGGTGACCGCGTGCTGCTCGGCGATGCCGACGTCGAAGGTCCGCTCCGGGAAGACCTCCGCGAAGCGATGCAGCCCGGTGGGATAGAGCATGGCCGCGGTGATCGCGACCAGCCGGTCGTCGAAACGCCCGAGCCGGACCAGCTCCTCGCCGAAGATCTCGGCGAACTGGCGTCCGCCCGGGCCGGACAGCGGCGCACCGGTGATCTCGTCGATCTTGCCCACAGTGTGGAACTGATCTTCGGCGTTGTTCTCGGCGGCCGGGAATCCCTTGCCCTTGTGGGTGATCACGTGCACCATGACCGGTCCGCCGAAATGTTTGGCCTGCTGCAGCGCCCGTTCGACGGCACCGACGTCGTGGCCGTCGATCGGTCCGACGTATTTCAGTCCAAGATCGGCGAACATGCCCTGCGGGGCCAGTACGTCCTTCAGCCCGGTCTTCACCCCGTGCAGCACCTCGTACGCCGCACTGCCGACGACCGGGGTCCGCGTGACGCTGCGCCGGACAAGATCAAGAACCTGTTCGTAGCGCGGGTCGGTCCGCAGCGCCGAAAGATGATCGGCGATCGCCCCCACGGTCGGCGTGTAGGAGCGGCCGTTGTCGTTGACCACGATCACGACCGGCAGGTCCGGGGACGCGGCGATGTTGTTGAGCGCCTCCCAGGCCATCCCGCCGGTCAGCGCACCGTCGCCGATCACGGCGACCACGGTGTGGTTGTCGCCGCGCAGCCGGAAGGCCTTGGCCAGGCCGTCGGCATAGGACAGTGACGCCGACGCGTGCTGGTTCTCCACCCAGTCGTGCTCGGACTCGGCACGACTCGGGTAGCCCGACAGCCCGTAGCGCTGCTTGAGCGTCGGGAACAGCTCCCGGCGACCAGTCAGGATCTTGTGGACGTAGGACTGGTGCCCGGTGTCGAAGATGATCGGGTCGCGCGGGGACTCGAAGACCCGGTGCAGGGCGAGCGTCAGCTCGACGACGCCGAGATTCGGGCCGAGGTGACCGCCGGTCTGGCTCACGTGGTGGATCAGGAAGGCCCTGATCTCTTGCGCCAGCTGGTCCAACTGGTCGGTGGAGAGGGACCGCAGATCACGCGGCTCGTTGATCTTCTCCAACAGCGACATATCCCTGAGTGTACGTGGCCGGGGCCCGCTCAAACAGTTCGGCCGGGCCGCCGAGCGGCGTGATTCCGGCCTCGGCGACCGCCTGCCCCGTCGGCCGTCGGGCCTGTGCTGTCGGGTCGGTGTCAGAACGCGCGGGCGTACTGCTCGGGCACCGTCACATCGACGCCCAACTCGCGGGCGGCGTGCAGCGGCCAGTACGGATCGCGCAGCAACTCCCGCGCCAGCAGCACCACATCCGCGTCACCGTCGGCGACGATCTTCTCCGCCTGGACGGGCTCGGTGATCAGCCCGACCGCACCACTGGCGATACCGGCCTCGTCGCGGATCCGGCGCGCGAAGGGCACCTGGTAAGCGGGGCCGAGGGCGATCTTCGCACCCGCGACGTTGCCACCGGTCGAGGTGTCGATCAGGTCGACCCCGTGCTCCTTGAGCCGCCGGGCAAGCTCGACCGTGTCGTCGACGGTCCAGCTCGGTCGCTCGTCGCCGGCCTCGGCGAGCCAGTCGGTCGCAGACACCCGGAACAGCACCGGCAACTCCTCGGGCCACACCGAGCGCACCGCGTCGGTCACCTCGAGCGCGAAGCGGATCCGGTTCTCGAAGCTGCCGCCGTAGCCGTCGATCCGATGGTTGCTGATCGGCGAGAGGAACTGATGTGTCAGATAGCCATGCGCGCCGTGCACCTCGGCGACTTTGAAACCCGCGGCCAGGGCGCGCTCGGCGGCGGCGCGGAATTCCTCGACGATGCCGGCGATCTCGTCGGCGGTGAGCTCGTGCGGCGTCGCCAGATCCTCGGAGAAGGCGATCGGGCTCGGTCCGACCGGTTCCCAGCCGCCGTCCCGGGATGTGACCAGCCCGCCGCTGTTCCAGGGCGGCGCCGTCGAGGCCTTGCGGCCGGCGTGTGCCAACTGGATACCGGGCACTGCGCCCTGGGAGGCGATGAAGGCGGTGATCCGGGAGAAGGCTTCGACCTGCCGGTCGTTCCAGATGCCCAGGTCCTGCGGGCTGATCCGACCCACCGGGCTGACTGCGGTCGCCTCCGTGATCACCAGGCCGGCACCACCGGTCGCGCGGGAGGCCAGGTGGGCGAAGTGCCAATCGTTCGGCACCCCCGCCTCGGGTCCGTCGGGCTCGGCACTGTACTGGCACATCGGCGCCACCCAGATCCGGTTGCGGAAGGTCAGCGTACGCAGGGTGTATGGCTCGAAAAGCAGTGTCACCCCGGCGACAACCGAGCCGGCGCGCGGGCTATTCCGCCCGGCCAGCTCCATGGACAAGCGCCTCGCCGAGCCGGGGAGCGAATCGCTCGCCGGCGAGGGCTCGGCTGAGCAGGTCGACCGAACGCTCGACCCGGGCCAGCCGGGCGATCTCCGACTGCCAGGCGTCGAGGGCCTCGTCGATCACCCGATGCTCCACCCGCTGCTCGAGATCGGAACGGACCGTCGACACGCCATCGGCCGCGGCGCGGCGCTGGCCCCGCACGCTGTGCCGGGCAAAGACAGCAAGCACCATCGGATGGCGCCGCAGGACCGGATAGCTGCGGAAGTCGGCGGGGCAGCAGTCCAGCAGGTACGCCACTGCCTGCGCGTCCCAGTCCACGGCACCGGGCGGCCGTACGACCTCAGGCCAGCCGGGCGGCGCATACCCATCCATCGCACCCTCCTCGATAGAACATGTGTTCGATTCTAGAGGTGCCGAGTCACGCCAGGCAAGACCCCCTTGCGCTCAACCGAGGTTGAAGTTGCAGGATGGGTATCAGATCTGAAGACCGTACGAGAACGCCTGTGAAAGGAACTCAACGATGGCCGTCTATGAGCTGCCCGATCTGCCCTACGACTACGCAGCCCTCGAGCCCCACATCTCGGGCAAGATCATGGAACTCCACCACGACAAGCACCACGCCACCTACGTCGCCGGCATCAACACCGCCCTGGACCAACTCGCCGAAGCCCGCGACAAAAACAGCCTCGGCACCGTCGCCGGCCTCGAGAAGAACCTCGCCTTCAACCTCGGCGGCCACATCAACCACTCCGTCTTCTGGCCCAACCTCTCCCCCGACGGCGGCGACAAACCCACCGGCGACCTCGCCGCCGCCATCGACGAATACTTCGGCTCCTTCGACGGCTTC
>NZ_BMMZ01000001.1 GCF_014646195.1 Microlunatus endophyticus | reverse complement strand
GGACCAAACCCGCCGACGAAATCCTGCCTCACGCCACCCGTCAACGAACTTCAGACGCGCGACACTAGCTGGCCGCGCACACCTCAGAGCAACTCGTAACGCGGGTTGAACAGCACCCGATGGCCGTTGGCCGAACAGCTCAGCCGACCCGCCACCCGGATGTTGCGTCCGGGCTCGATACCGGGGATCTTGCGCCGCCCCAGCCAGACCAGCGTCACCGACCCCGACCCGTCGCGCAGTTCCACCTCCAGCGCCGGCTTGCCGCCGTGCGGATTGATGGTCACGGTGGCGACGTCGCCACACAGGTCGACCAGCTGGCGATCGCCGCAGGTGCTGATCGGCATCGCGCCCGCTTCGCGCACCACCCGCTGGCGGTCCTCGTCCTGCAACTCGGCATTGGACGACGCCAGCCGCCGCAGGGCTCGGCGCACCAGTCCACGGCGTTGTTCCGCGTCGGCGCGTGGGCCGACCTGCGGATCCGTACTCATCAGGCCTCTCCTGATTCATCCGGCACGTCGGCCGGAGTGGCATTCTCGGGAAGAGACAGCGGGAGCAGATCTCCCGGTGCCATGGCTTCGTCGCCGCGGCGGACGACGATCATCCGGAAGGCTTCCAGGAAACCGGCGACCGCGCCGTCGAGACCGTCCTCGAGCGCGGCCTGGCCGTAGACGATCCCGCGCAGCATCCAGCGCGGGCCCTCCGCGACCCACATCCGTGACGGCTGGTAGCCCTCCTGCCCGTCCGGCGAGCGGACCGGCAGCAAACGCCGCAGCTCGACTCCAAACGGACCGGCGACCAGATCGGCCGAGCCGCCCGCCTCGTGGGCGGCCTGGACCAACTCGTCCCGGATCTCGGCCCACAGGCCGCCGCTGCGCGGTGCGGCGAAGGCACCGACCTCCAGTGCGGAGTCGCCACGCATCAACATCGCCGAGACCACCTGCTGACTGGCCTCGTCGACCTGCAGCCGCAATTCGGCGCCATCACCGGCGGCAAGCACAAGGCTGCCCAGATCGATCCGGCGGCCGGCCTCGAGCTCGTCCTCCAGGCTGTCGGTGTCCACGTCGGCGACGTCGTACGGACCGAGGTCGCGCCACTCCTGGGCGTCCAACTCGGCCAGGGTCGGGGTCGCATTCTCCTTGTCGACCGAGTCGACCGAGTCGACCGAGTCCGACGCCGACGAGTCGTCGACCTCAGCGTCCTCGGCAGCCGCGGCGGTCTCGTCGAGAGCCGGGTCCTCGGTCACCTCGGAGTCATTTCGCCGCCGTCGCGAGCGAAAGATCATCGATTCTTCTCCTGTGTGCTGTCCGGCTGGTGCGAGGCCGCACCGGCCGCGGCCGGCATCCCGCCGGTCGACCCGTAGCCGTCCGATCCGCGGATGGACCCGGGCAATTGTGACACCGTTACGAACTCCGCTCGACTTACCCGCTGAATGACCAGCTGAGCGATGCGATCCCCGCGGGACAGTTTGATGGGCGTAGACGGATCGGTGTTGATCAGACACACCTTGATCTCGCCCCGATAGCCGGCGTCAACGGTGCCCGGAGCGTTGACGATGCTGAGACCGTGGGTGGCAGCCATGCCGGACCGCGGGTGCACCAGACCGACATAGCCGGCGGGCAATGCGATCGCCACTCCGGTGCCGACCAGGCGTCGCTCCCCCGGCTCCAAGATGGTGTCGCTGACCAGGTGCAGATCGGCGCCCGCGTCACCCGGCCGCGCGTAGCTGGGCGCAGGTAACCCCGGGTCGAGGAGCAGCAACTGCACCTCGACCACGTCAACCCCTTCCGCGCTCTGGGAGCCGATCCCGGAACCGGGTCCTCGCTCCTCGCCGGAGGTTGTCTCAGTCACGATTCAACGGTATCTCGGGGTGGGGACACTTGGGGGCGTACGACCGCATCCGCACCTGCATCGGCACTCGCGTTCGTCTCGTCGGCGCCGAACCGCGATGCGATCGCTTCTGCCAGCCGCTGCGGCCGACGCGAACTGATCAGCCAGTACGGCGTCGGATCGGTCCGGTCGGCGATGGTCACCTCGACCGCCCGGTTGAGATATGGCCGCAGCACCAGGTAGGCGCGGGCATCCGAATCCGGCCCACGGCGCCGGCGGGTCGCGTGCTCGTCCAGCACCCGCACCTGGGCGATGTACGGCCACTCGATGTTCGCGCCGCCGACCCACAGCCGGTCGCGCTCAACCCGTACCTCTTCACGGCCGTAGCGCAGGAAGGCCCCGCCCATCACGACCATCACCAGCACCCCGGACCCGAGGCCCCAGGCCGGCCCGAGATAGAACAGCACCGCGATCAGCAGCGACAACGCGAACAGCCCGGTGAGAACCCACCAGCCGACCGGCACCCACAGCCGCTCCCTGTACAAGGGGCGAGCACTGTGTTCGGGAGGCTGATCGGGACTTGCTGACACGGTGCAACGGTACGCGCAGCCGACCGATCCACAGAAGTCGGCCGGACACGACGGTAGAGTCGACCCATGCGACCGACGTCGAAGCTGGTGTGGAAGATCTACATAGGTGTTTTCGGGGCGGCTACGACGATCGCCGCCCAACAAGGCATCAAGCTGGCCTGGAAGGCGGCGACCGGCAAGAAGCCGCCGCTGCCGACCGATCCCGACATCCCGCTCGCCGAGGCCGCCAGCTGGGCGATCGCCAGCGGGGTGGGCGTCGGGCTGACGCAGTTCGTGGTGACCCGGTTCGCCGCCAAGCGGTGGGCCAAGGACATGGGGACCCAGGCGCCCGGGATCCCCCAGATCAAGCTGAAGATCTAGCTCCTCCCGTCCTCGGACGGCTGGAGAAGCTGGAGTGCTGTTACCGCTGTTGGCCAACGCGATCAGCGACATCGAGTTCGCCGGTATGTCCGCCTCTTCCTGTGCACGCTGACCGACCACTGAGCCCGACCACTGAGCATCAGATCCGGGGTCGCGGCGCAGCAGGCCACGGGCCGGCCGAGGAGCGGACAACACGAAGGCCCGCACCCTTACTGGGTACGGGCCCCGCCTGACGCCTCGATGAGGCGGTCGTATCAGCCGGCGCAGTCGACGCAGTACATCTGACCGTTCCGGGTCTCGGCCAGCTGGCTGCGATGCCGGACCAGGAAACAGCTCGCACAGGTGAACTCGTCGGCCTGGCGCGGTAGCACCCGGACAGTGAGCTCCTCGTGCGACAGATCGGCGCCGGGGAGCTCAAAGGCCTCGGCCGCTTCGGCCTCGTCCTCGTCTACCTTCCCGGAGTTCTTGTCGTTACGTCGGTTCTTCAGTTCTTCGATGCTGTCTTCGCTGACATCTTCATCGGTCTTACGTGGGGCGTCGTAATCGGTCGCCATCTCTTCCCCTCCCGGGCCTGACACCCGAGTTCGTATCCCTCTTCAACTCCTCCGGCGGCCAGGTACCGGAGTCTGCATCGGACACCGCCACGCGCAAAGTCCGAGCGCAATGCATATCACACCAAGTCAAGACCTGCGCGAGACTTGCCTTACAACACCCGCGGCCGATCAAAATTCCCGCCGCTGCGGGCCGATTCCAAGAAGTTCCGTACGGTCTCGTACCAGACGATCGCATGCTGCGGTTTCAGCACCCAGTGATTCTCGTCCGGGAAGTACAGGAACTTGTGCTTCAGCTCCTCTGGGTCGCCTTCGTGCCGGGCGACCAACTCGGTCCATAGAGCGAGCCCCTCGCTCAGCGGCACGCGATAGTCCTTGTCCCCGTGGATCACCAGCATCGGCGTGACGATCTTGTCGACCGACAGATGGGGCGAGTGCTGGGCGATCATCTCGTCATTCAACTCGGTCAACCAATAGATGCCGTTGTCGGTTGAATACCGGAACGCACCCAGATTCCACAGGCTGGCATGCGTCACAATCGCCGTGAAGCGGTCGGTATGACCCGCGACCCAGTTCGCCATATACCCACCGAACGAGCCGCCCATCGCCACCGTGTCGGTCTCGTCGATGTCGTCACGCTCCACCACCGCATCGGTGATCGCCATCAGGTCGGTGAAGGGCTCGGCACCCCAGCGTCCCCAGCCACGCTTGATGAATTCCTGGCCGTAGCCGGTCGACAGTGCCGGGTCGGGCAACAGCACCGCATAGCCCTGGGAGACCAGCAACCACGGCGACCAGCGCCAGGACCAGGCATTCCAGGAGCCCAGCGGCCCGCCGTGGATCCACAGCGCCAGCGGTGCCTTGTTGGTCGCCGACGCACCCTCGGGCAGCGCGAGATAGCCACGGATCCGTACGCCGTCTGCAGCCTCGGTCTCGACGTCGACCAGGGTGCCGGGCAGTTCCGGGTAGCTGACCGGTGCGTTGAGCTCGGTCAGCGAGCCGTCGGCGACCGAGATCGCCACGACGCTGCCCGGGTCGGTGTAGGAGGTACGGGTCGCGTACAGCGTGTTGCCGTCCGGTGACAGCAGCACCGACCCGTACGATCCGTCCGCAGTCAGCCGGCGCGGCGTCTGGGTCGCCAGGTCGACGGCGAAGATCGGAGAGTTGCCGTCCTCGTCGGCGACTACGTAGAGCACTGACGAGTCGGCACTGAAGGCGACCGGGTGCGGCCAGCGATCCCAGTCCCCGGCCAGCACCCGGCCCTCGCCGGAGGCCCGGTCGATCAGCCACAGCTTGACCGTCGGCGGTTCGGTCGCGGTCGGCTCCGTACGCCGTACGGTCGCGATCAGCGAACCATCGCGGCTGATCACCGCACCGCCGAACTGGGCGTCGTCCTCCTCGGCGCGGACTACCGGCTCGGCGTCCGGATCGGTCAGATCGAGCTCGACCAGGGTGCCCGCCGACTTGCCCCGCGGCTTGCGCACCCGGCGGTTGATGATCACGAAGCTGCCGTCGTCGGCGATCGCCTCGAATTCGACGCCGTCCCGTCCGGTGTCGGGCAGCAGCTTGGTCAGTTGATCAAGGTCGACGTCCAGGTCACCATGATCGACTTCACCGGTCAGCTCGCCGGCGTAGAGCCGGGTCCGCTCGCCGAGATCATGATCGAAGAATCGCACCGGGTAGCCCTCGTGCAGGATCGCGGAGACCTTCTTGGCCTTGCGGAGCTTGCGCAGATCCTGGTCCTGCTTCTCCGACTCGGTGCCGATCAGAGCCGCGGCGCTGAAGACCGCGCGCGGGCTCGTGCGGGCCACCGCGATGCTCCGCCAGCCGCTTGCCCGGCGCGCGATCGGATACGCCTCTCCCCCGCCGGCCGGCAGCAGCCAGAGCACGCCATCGCTGTCGTCGGGCTTGGTCTCCGGCTTGGGCCCGTACGCCTTGGCGGCCGGCGGCGCCGGCCGGCGCGATCCGAAGACCAGGCTGCCGTCGGGCAGGAAGGCCGCGACCGATTCGCCCTCCGCCGATCGCGTGAATCGCCGGGCCGGGGCGGAACCGGTCGGGTCGACCGACCACCAGCTCGACCGATAGGCGGTCTGATCATGGTTCAACTCGCTGACCGACACCAACAACGTGCCGGTCGGCGACAGCACCAGCGATCCGAGCCGGGGCAGGCTGATGTAGGCACGCAGGTCGTCCCACGGCGAGCCGAGAGGTTGTTCGTCGGGATCGGACGGCTCCTGCGACGCCCCCAGCCCCGCACCGGTAGATTCGTGATCACCGGTAGCTTCCTGATCATTGAGATCGACTCGGTCCTGATCGCCGATGAACGCCATCTCGCCCCTAGTGCTGGTTCGGTCGTGCTGATTCGGTCGTGCTGGCTCGGTGGAATAGCCGGGTAACCGCCCCTGAGCCTGTTGAGGGATCCGGCCGCGAAAGGATATGCCATGCCCGAACCGACCGTACGAGGGACATCCGACACTGTGACTGCAGACCAGCGCCACCGGCCGTTGACCGTCGCCATCGCACCGGATTCCTTCAAGGGCACGGTGACCGCGACCGACGCCGCCGACTTGATCGCCGAGGGCTGGCGGCAAGTTCGTGATCATGACCGACTGCTGGCGATTCCCTTGGCCGACGGTGGCGAAGGCACCGTCGACGCCGTCGCCGCCGCCCGCCCGGACGGGGTGCGACACCGGGTCGACGAGCTGCACGGCCCGGACGGCCGGGCTGTGTCGGCCTCCTGGCTGGAATTGGGTGCCGGAACCGCGGTGATCGAAATTGCCTCGGTCTGTGGGCTGCCGCTGATGGAGAGTCTGGATCCGCTCGGCGCCACCACCTACGGACTGGGCCAGTTGATCTCCGCCGCGCTGGACGCGGGTTGTCGCACGGTGATCGTCGGCGCCGGCGGCTCGGCGACCACCGACGGCGGCTCGGGAGCGCTGGCCGCGCTCGGCCTGGAACTGCTCGATGATCATGGTCGCCCGGTCCCGCCGGGCGGCGGCGGGCTGGCCCGGCTGGCCACTATCGCCGGCACCGCGCGCCGGCCGGAAAAGTTGATCATGCTCAGCGACGTGGACGCGCCGTTGCTGGGGCCGACGGGCGCAGCGGCCGTGTTCGGTCCGCAGAAGGGCGCCGATCCGGGTCAGATCGGCATCCTGGACGCCAACCTGGCCCGCTTCGCGGGGTTGCTCGGCGGCTCGACCGACGACCCCGGCATGGGTGCCGCGGGAGGCCTCGGCCACGGCCTGGTCACCGGATTGGGCGCGGTGATCACGCCCGGGGCGCCGTATCTGGCCGAGCTCGCCGGACTCCCGGCAGCACTGACCGAGGCGGACCTGGTGATCAGCGGCGAAGGCCGGTTCGATCAGACGTCACTGGGTGGCAAGGTGGTCGGCTACGTCCTGGAGCGGGCGGCGGCGTACGGGGTCGACGCGGCGATCATCGCCGGCCAGGTCGCCCACCGGATCGAGTCCGTGCCGGCGATCGGGCTGGCTGACTTGGCGGGGTCGACCGAGGCCGCGCTCGCCGATCCCGTGCACTGGCTGCGGCAGGCCGGAGCCCGGGCGGCGCAGCTGTGGAGCTCCGCAGGCTGACCCCGGCTTTGGCCGGACCGGGTGCGGTTGGGACAATCCCCCCATGGCCACCCAATCCGCGTCCGAGGACACCGCAACGCAACCCGGCTTCACAGCCGACAATTGGCCGATCGCCACCGCAATGATGTGGGCCGGCGACGGACAACCCGCACCGGACGCGCCGGCGCCCGTCGAGCAGTGGACCAGCAATCTGCGCGATGTCGCCGACGCCGGGTTCGCCTACGCCGACATCACCGACAGCTGGGTCCGCCCCGGAGATCTGAATCCGGAGCAGTTGAAGGCCTTTGGTGATATCGCCAAGGAGCAGGGCGTCCGCTACGCCTCGGTCTCGGCGATCCGCCGCAGTGTGATCCAGAAGGATGCCTGGGAGGACAACCTCGCCTACAGCCACCGCACTCTGGACGCCGCCGCCGAGCTGGGAATCGGGGTGGTCTCCTTCGGCCTGCACCAGGCGCTGACGCCCCAGCAGCAGGAGCAGCTGTGGTTCTGGACCGTCCAGGGCCACACCGACGATCCGGAGGACAAGGAGGCTTTTGCCCTCGCGGTCGAACGCTTCCAGGATCTCGGCCGGCATGCCGCCGAGAACGGCCAGATCATGTCCCTGGAGATGTACGAGGACACCTACCTCGGCACGGCCGACTCCTCGGTCAGGCTGGTCACCGAGATCGGTCTGGATAACGTCGGCCTGAATCCCGACATCGGCAACCTGGTGCGCCTGCACCGGCCGATCGAGTCCTGGCAGGAAGCCCACGCCAAGACCCTTCCGTACGCGAATTTCTGGCACGTCAAGAACTACTTCCGCGACGAGGACCGCGCCAAGGGCCAATGGTTCGCGACGCCGGCCCCGTTGGAGGCCGGGCTGATCAGCTACCGGTCCGCGATGGGCACTGCCGTCGCCTCCGGTTTCCAGGGCGTCATCATGTGCGAGCACTACGGCGGCGACAGCCTCAGCGTGTGCGCCACCAACCAGGACTACCTGCGCCGGCACGCACTGCCCAAGAGGCCGCACACCGCCCCGCGCAGCTTGGTCACCCAGCAGACCACCCTCTCCAAGACCGCCTGAGCAGCAGGAAGAAGATCATGGCTATCAAGCAGACCGACAACCCGCTGACCATCGCCATCGTCGGCTCCGGCTACATGGGCGGCGGCATCGCCCAGGTGCTGGCGCTGGCCGGGCACACGGTGATCATCTCCGACGTCAGCGCCGAGGTCGCCGAGAACAACCGCAAGCGGCTGCTCACCGAGTCCGACCAGTTCGTCGCCGACGGATTGTTCGAGGCCGGCTCGACCGCAACCATCGACGCCCACCTGACCGCGGCCGCCTCCATCGAGGAAGCCGTCGCGCAGGCGCAGTTCGTCGAGGAGGCGGTACCGGAGAAGCTGGACCTCAAGCGCGAGACCCTGGCCCGGATCAGCGCTGCCGCTCCGGTCGACGCGGTGATCGCCAGCAACACCTCGACCATCCAGATCGGCGCGATGGCCTCGGCCGTCGATCATCCGGAGCGCTTCCTGGGCGTGCACTTCTCCAACCCGTCGCCGTTCATCCCGGGCGTGGAGATCATCGGCCACGACGGGACGAGTGAGGACACCTTCGCTGCCGCCGAGGCGGTCGTGCAGTCGACCGGCAAACAGACCGCGCGGATCAAGGACGTCACCGGCTTCGTGCTGAACCGGCTGCAGTACGCGCTCTTCCACGAGGCCACCCAGCTGGTCGACGAGGGCGTCGCCTCGGTCGAGGACATCGACACCGTGGTCCGGACCACCTTCGGCTTCCGGCTGCCGTTCTTCGGCCCGTTCGCGATCGCCGACATGGCCGGACTGGACGTGTACGCCTTCTGCTACGAATCGCTGCAGCAGGGCTTCCCGGAGCGGTTCGCCACGCCGAAGATCCTGAAGGACCTGGTCGACGCCGGCAAGCTCGGCACCAAGTCCGGCGCCGGCTTCCTGAACGTGCCCGCCGAGGACACCCCGGAACTCGTCGCGTACCGGAACAAGGCGTACGTGAAGATGCAGCAACTGCTCGACGAGCTCGGCCCGGCCCCCGTCACGTACTGATCGTCACGTACTGATCGTCACGTACTGATCGTCACGTACTGATCGTCACGTACTGGTCTCTCGGTTACAGATCTAGCGGCGGTGCTGGGAAAATCCTGCGCCAATGCGAGATTTTGGGCCTGTCCGGGTGATCATGTACCGGTGACAAGATTCAACCAGCTGCCGGTCGGTGGGCGCCGACGCGTCCTCGGCGTCCGCTCGCTGGGCGCGATCGGTCTGTCCACCGTGCTGTTGCTGGCTGCCGCCTGTGGCGTCCGCCCGTCGGATCAGACGGCCGGCGGGAACGCCGCCACCGCGACCTCCCAGCCGGCGCCCACCGGTGGCGCGACCGATGGCGGCCCGACCTCAGGCGTCCCGGATCCGTCGACCAGCGCCGGCGCATCCGACTCGCCGAGCCCGACCCCGACACGGACTCCGACGCCGACTCCCCCGCCGCCGGCGATGCTGCTGGATTCGATCATGCCGTCCGACGGCGCCTCCGTCGGCGTCGCGATGCCAATCATCGTCGTCTTCACCGACCCGGTGAAGACCTCGGCCCGCAAGGGCATCGAGAAGGCGATGAAGCTGACGGCATCCACCCCGGTCACCGGTGCCTGGCACTGGTTCGGTGATCGCCAGGTCGAATTCCGCCCCAAGGACTACTGGCCGGCCGGTGATTCGGTCACCCTGGACGCGGAGTTCAAGCACGTCAAGGACGGCTACGGCCGCGAGGGCACCCACTCCTACGTCCACAAGTTCACGATCGGCGGCGACTTCGAGACCAAGATCTCCGTCACCCACCACACCACCAAGGTGTACAGCGACGGGAAGCTGCTGAAGACCTTCCCCAGTGACGCCGGCAGCCCGGACTTCCCCAGCTGGGACGGCACCATGGCCGTGTCGGAGAAGGATCCCAACGAACACATGACGTCCTGCAGTGCCGGGATCACCTGCAACAAGAAGAGCCCGAACTACTACGACGGCTACTACCCCTGGGCGGTCCGGCTGACCTGGTCGGGCACCTTCGTGCACTACTCCGACGGCGACCCCTACCCGGGGCACAGCTACGGATCACACGGCTGCGTCCACCTGTCACTGTCCGATGCCAAGTGGTATTACAACCACATCCAGATCGGTGATCCCGTCACGATCACCGGCTCGCCGCGGGGCGACGCGGACCCGACCAACGGCTACGCGGCCTACAACCTCTCCTGGAGCCAGTGGCTGCAGGAGAGCGGCCTGGGATCGATCAAGACCGCCTGATCGTCACTGATCTTCGCTGTGATCCTTGCCGTTGAGCGCAGCGATCGGATCGAAGGGGATCCTGATCCCCTGCTGCTTGTCGGTGTTGTCGGTGTTGTCGGTGTTGTCGGTGTTGTCGCCATCGGTGTTGATCTTGCTGTCGGTGAACGCCTTCGTGACACTCTGCAGGGCTGAGGTGACCTCGCTGGGAATCACCCAGAACGTGTTGCCTTGGCCCTTGGCCAGTTCGGGCAGCACCTGCAGATATTGGTAGGCCAGCAGCTTCGGATCCGGGTCGTTGCGGTGGATCGCTTCGAAGACGGTGTCGATCGCCTTTGCCTGGCCCTCGGATTTCAAGATCGCCGCCTGCCGTTCGCCTTCTGCGGTGAGGATCCGGGACTGCCGTACGCCTTCGGCCGTCAGGATCGCGGCCCGCTTCTCCCGGTCGGCGCGCATCTGCTTCTCCATCGATTCCTTGATCGACGGCGGCGGCTCGATGCCCTTGATCTCGACCCGGTTGACCCGGATCCCCCACTTGCCGGACGCCTCGTCGAGCACCCCGCGCAGGGTAGAGTTGATGTACTCCCGGGAGACCAGCACCTTTTCAAGATCAAGACTGCCGATCACGTTGCGCAGGGTGGTGACGGTCAGCTGCTCGATCGCCTGGATGTAGTTGGCGATCTCGTACGCCGCATCGCGCGGATTGGTGACCTGGAAGTAGAGCACAGTGTCGATGTGCACACTGAGGTTGTCCTCGGTGATCACCGAGCGTGGCTCGAAGGACACCACCTGCTCGCGGATGTCGATCAACGGCCGGACCCGGTCCACGAACGGGATCACGAAATTCATCCCGGGTTCCAGGGTTCGGATGTAGCGGCCGAGCCGCTCGACGTTGCCGGCTCGCGCCTGCGGCACGATCCGTACGGTCCGGAAGACGATCAAGGCCGCGAACAGGGCCGCGACGATGCCGATGATCAAACCTGCCATGGGAGCTCCCTGGGATGGACGAGGGCGGTTGCGCCGTCGATCGCGAATACCTCGACTGTGGTGTCCTTGGGAATCACCAGGTCGGAGTCGTACGGACGAGCCGTCCACTCCTCGCCGCCGATCCGCACCCGACCGCTGTCCCGGGCGACGTCGGTGAGTGTGACGGCCTCCTTGCCGATCAGTCGCGCGACACCGGAGCGGATCGGCGGACCGGTCAGCATGTGCCGGCGGACGACCGGGCGGACGACGGCCATCAACAGCACGGCGGAGATACAGAAACCGAGGAATTGGAAGCCGATCGGCAGTCCGAGCGCGGCCAGCCCGGCGCCGGCCAGAGCGGCGACACCCAGCAGGGCGAGATCGAGCGTCGTCGCGACCAGTTCGGCAACCCCGAGGCCCGCGGCGACGGCAACCCAGATCATCCAGGCATGCATCGCGCACCCGTTCTCATGCGCTCGTCGTCGAGCGCTTGCTGACGACGGTACTCCCGTTGCCGGCGGGATCAAGAGTGTGCCGCCCAGCCAGGGCGTACCGCCCGGTCAGCCGGCCGGCTGCTCCACCAGGCCGGCGACGATCTCGTGCTCGACATCGAGTGACGCCCACTCGTCGTCGGTCGGCCCGTCGTAGACCAGCGCGAACGGCCCGCCGAAGCCGGCGTCCAGCAGCACCTGCACCGAACGCCGGTAGTCCTCGGTCTCCAACTCGCCGTCGGCGGTGTGGTGGCATTTGGCGTGACAGGTCTCGGCGTACGGCGCGATCGCGGCCAGCTGGTCGTACTTGTCCGGACCGGTCCAGTTGCCCAGATCGGCGAGCAGTCCGACCGAGTCGCCGGCGGCGTCCAGCACGGAGCGTACGGAATCGGCGTCGGGCAACAGCGCCATCCAGTTCTCGGTCACGATCCGGATGTCAGGATGGGCGGCGGCGAGCCGGGCCAGCCGCCGGCCGCTCTGCTCCAGCAGCTGCGGGGTCGGGGCCTGCTGACCGGCGATGACCCGGGCCCGCCGCGCGCCGAGCGCTTCGGCATCGTCGATCCAGGCATCGATCCAGGCCTGATGGGCATCGGCGTCCGTCGGATGCGTCAGATCGCCGGCATCGACCAGCAGCCCATCCAGGGCGATCCCGGAATCGTCCAACGCGGCCCGGAGTTCGGCCAGGTAGCCGTCGTCGCGATGCGGCAGATGGAAGTGGCAGAGCTGGACCGTGTCATAGCCGTGCACCAACAGTTGGCCGGGCAGTTCCAGCAGACTGGTCGCCGCTACCGGGCCGGTGGGTCGGAGGCCGTCGGATCCCGCCGGCTCCGGATCATCGGCGACATACCGGCCGAGCGTCCGGTGCAGGGACCACGATGAGACTGCACGCGTCATGGGTCTCAAGCTATCCCAGAGCTGTCCGGGCTGCGCGGTCACCAGCTGATGGTGATCGCCGTGCCGGCCGGCGAGCCCGGATGGCGCAGCCGCAGGACGCCGGGCGCCGGCTCGTGCTCCCACTCAGCTCCAACGACCTGCCGCGGCGGTCGGACCGATCGCAGCGCGATGATCACCGCGACGTCCCGTGGTGCCTCGCAGCGGAAGCTGACCGTGTCGGCAGCGCGCTCGAGATCACGGATCCGACCGGCTGCTGCGAGCACCAACTCGTCGCCCTGGTCAAGATCACGAAGCCAGACCACGTCGCCCGGATCAAGATCACGGTTCGTGATCACCGGCAGGTCGGGGTCGAGCAGATCCAGATAGCGACCCGACACAGTGACCCCGTGCTCGGCCTCGGACAGCACGGCGCCGATCAGATACGGTCCACGACGCACCGAGAGCCACGGACTGGGTGTCCAGTCGTGCCCGGCGGCCTCGGTCAGCCGCTCAAGATGATCACACAGTTCGGCGGCCCGCTCCGGCGAGCTGGTGAAGTCCGCCGGCGACGCGGCGACGAACCGGACGTGACCGGCGCCGACAGCCTGGATCCCAGCGGAATCTCCTTGGATGCCAAGAGCCTCGGCCAGGTGCACGGCCGGATCCGGATAGCGTCCGGTCCACCACTGCCGGATCCGATGGTACGGATCCGATCCGTCGCCGACATAGAGCAGCGCACCGCCTTGCGACACCCACGCCGCCAGCGCATAGTGCAGCGCCGGCGTCAGCGGCTTCTGGAATTCGTAGGACAAGATCAACACGTCAAGATCATCGAGAGCTCCGGGTGTTGTGATCAGATTCTCCAGCTGGACCGGACGGACCTGCTGCCCGGCAAACAGCGGCGGCAACGCCAGCCCGTAGAAGTCGGAGAAGTTGAGCAGCTCCCGGCCCTCGACCGCCAGCGCGTCCTGAAGCCCGTCGTAGTGTCCCATCGCCTCGCCGGGACGCCACCGCTGGAACATGGCGGTGTCGGACAGCAACACGCCGAAGTGTGGCAGGTCGGGCTGCTGATACACCCCCCGCCCGTCAAGATCACGCAACGCGTTCATGGTGATCAGATACGAGGTCGCGGTCGCCGGCGGGATACCGATCCGTTCGGTCGAGCCCTCCGACAGATAAGGCCGGGTGAAGATCCGGTGCGGCCACGGCGCGACTTCGAACCGGGTGACGTCCGGGTGCAGCAACGAAGCGACCAGCGTCCGGTGGTAGTTGGCCAGATAGTCCTGCCAGGTGCGGTCCGGCTGGTCCTCGATGGGATCGTGCAGGAACCACAGCGTGCGATCGGTTCCCCGGGTCAAATCCTGCGCGATGCCGTATTCGAGGTAGGCGGTCTCGAAGGTGCGCTCGGCATGCCGGCCGGCATAGATGTTGGGCGTCCGGGAGGTGCCGGTCCAGACCTGGGCGATCGCCCCGTGCACCGAAACAAGATCACGAAGTTTGGATTCCGGGCTGATGATCTGCCACTGGGTGTAGTTCAGCAGGCTATGGGTCGGCACATAGAAACGGAGGTCGTGGCCGGCCCGCAGGGCCTCGTCCCGCAGCACCGTGGTGACCCGGTCCAGGCTGCGGGTCAGCAGGTGCTGCTTGAGCTGCCCGGAACGGAAATGTGCCTCCGGCGAGCTGTGCGGGTCCTGCCAGGGCTCACCGAAGTAGGCCTGCCACTCCCGCCGGAAGGCCGGCGAGTAGCCGGCCCGGGCCCAGAACTCCGGCTCCTCGAGATGGACGCCCTCGACGCCGAGCTCGAGGATCGGCCGCAGCTTCTGCACCAGGTAGTCGGTGAAGGACACCGTCGGCACCATGTACGGGATGTCCTTGCCGTGCAGGATCGGTGACCCGTCTGCCACAGTCTGCGCGTCGTCCCAGTGCTGCTCGCCGTCCCAGTCGCCGTACAGATAGTCCTGGTAGGTGCCCCACGAGATCCCGGTCATCAGATGGATGCGGTAGCCGGCCCGGCGCCAGCGTTCGATCCGCTCCGCGGTGGTGTCGTTGAGGCCGTACACCATGACGAAGTCGGTCCGCAGATCGATGCGCTCGTCGTACGGCGCCTGTTCCTGGAATCCGGTCAGCTCAGCCATCGTCTTCTCTCGTCGCTGGTCGAAGATCAACACCGCGCAAGGACTGTACGCGATCGACGGACGAGCCGTGTCTCGGCCCGACCAGGCTCAGCCTCGGGCCAGCATCGCCGCGATCTCGTCGGCGTAGGCGATCTCGGAATCATCCTGCGGCGCGTAGCCGATGAGCGTGCGGGCGTTGCTGATCGACCAGAACGTCCGGGCGTTGCCGGAGACGCCGTAGAAGATCTGGAACGGCACCCCGAATTCGTCGTCGATCGACTCCGCCTCGATGCTGCGCACGTAGAGCTGTTGCAGATCGCGTTCGCTGACCCAGCCCGCGATGTCGCGGAGATAGTCGATCAACGGCCGGTCGGTGAAATCGGCCGCCCGGATCGGCCGCGGTGCGACGATCCGGATCTGCACATTGGGGACGGCCCGGGTCTGCGCACCGGTCGCATACAGAAAGCCCAGCGCTTCGTACGCCGCCTTGGCCCAGCCGTAGAAGGTGTCCGGCCGCGGGTAGTCGAAGGGGGCGACCCGATCGATCCGCTGCTGCTTCCAGGGTCGCTCGTACCATTTGCTGGCCTGGTTGGTGCTGGTGCAGACGACCCGTCGGACATCGGTCGCGGCTGCCGTCTCGAACACCTGCGCAGCCAAGTCAACGTTGATCCGTTCCTCGCGGTAGGACGGCCCCTCGGCAGGTCGCCGGAAGCCGACGTGCACGATGGTCTCGACGCCCTCGCACAACTGGCGGAAACGATCATCCGGGTCGGCCAGCAGGTCGAGGACCTCGACCCCGTCGACCCGGTTGCCGTCCCGGTCGGTGTCGGTGACATCGACCAGAGTCAGGTCGTAGCGCTCCCGCAGCGCGGGCAGGACCAACCCGGCGATGTATCCGGCCGCACCTGTCACCAACACCCGTCGCGCCATGAGGTCGAGCCTCTCACATGCCGACTCCGAGCTGCGGCGTCAGTTCGATCAGCGCTGGCAGAGCGCCGGACGGTCCGGTTGGCGGAGATTCAGGCAGCAGTCGACCGGACAGACGACGGCACCGATCTCAGCGCCCGGGATGACGGCCTGCTCCGGCTGCTCCCCGCGTGCGATCGCAGCCCGCTCCTCTACCAGGTCGACCAACGCAGCCACGAAGGCCGGATGGGTGCCGGCGGTCGCGGCCCGGGCGAAGCCCAGGCCGAGCTCCCGAGCGGTCTCGGCCGCCTCGGTGTCCAGGTCGTAGATCACCTCCATGTGGTCGGAGATGAAGCCGATCGGCACCACGACAACGGCCTTCGTGCCGTCTGCCGCCGACTCCCGGAGCCGGTCGTTGATGTCGGGCTCCAGCCACGGCTGGCCGGGCGCGCCGGAGCGTGAGCAGTAGACCAGATCGCTGTCGTGACCACCGGCATAGTCGACGCCGGTCGCCGCCGCGACCTGCCGGGTCACCTCGTCGGCGACGGCGCGGTGCCAGGATTCGTATCCGCGGGTCGCGCGGGCGGATGCCTCCGCCATCGGTGACGGGATCGAGTGCGTCACGTAGACCAGCCGCGCGGACGCGGGATCGTGACCCTCGGCGCCCAGCTGCGCCAGCCCGGCGCGGACCGCGTCCACCGATGCAGTGACGAAACCGGGATGATCGGCGTACTGGCGGATCCTGTCGATGCTGAGGCTGGTGTCGTGGCCGGCGTCGTACAGATTCTCCCGGTACTGCCGGCAGGAGGAGTACGACGGGTAGGCGCTGGTGGTGATTGCCAGCACCCGGCGGTGGCCGTCGGCCCCGGCCTGCTGGAGCGTGTCGGTCAGGTAGGGCTCCCAGTTGCGGTTGCCCCAGTAGATCGGGGTCTCGAGTCCCCGGTCCGCGAACTCCTTCTCCAGCGCCGCGATCAGCGCGCGGCACTGGTCGTTGATGGGGCTCCTGCCGCCGAAGAGGTAGTAGTGCTCGCCGACGACCTCGAGACGTTCGTCGGGGATCCCGCGGCCGCGCGTGACGTTGCGCAGGAACGGCACCACATCCTCCGGCTTCTCAGGTCCGCCGAAGGAAACCAGGACCACCGCGTCGTACGGCTCGAGTTGCGAAACAGGACTCACGATCAGATCTTCACACATCCGACCCGCCCGGCGGCCATCAGGTCCTACACAGCGTCGTAGACGACATCACGCCCGACATCTCCCGCGCATCGTCCAGGAATCGACAACCGGGCAGTGCAGAGCCGCTCGGATCGGATAAGGTTCCTGACCGGGATTAATCAATCCACGTGACAAAATCGGGACGCCCTGTCCCGGTCACCGTTCCGCCTGAGGAGTTGCACCGATGCACGACCGTCAGACCGAGATCGAGAACCGCGTTCGCAGAGTATTGCGGGAGCGCGTCTCGCCGGCTGTCTACACCCCAGTGGCCGATCTGCAGATCGAGGCCTGGCACGTCGAGGGCGGTGGTGGTGAGCCGGTCCAGCCGGCGATCGCCCTCGGGCTCGAGGGCAACACCCGTCCCGAGTACGTGCCGTTCGGCGTCGGCGATCCGTGGGGCCCACCGTGGGGTACCAGCTGGCTGCATGTCACCGGAACCGTTCCGGACGGGCTCGACCCGGCCGACCTGGAGATCGTGATCAACCTCGGCTGGAACCGGGGTGGCCCGGGTTTCCAGGCCGAAGGCCTGATCTACCTGCCCGACGGCAGCGTGATCAAGGGCATCAACCCGTTCAACGAGTGGATCAAGGTCACCGGCACCGCGATCGACTTCTACGTCGAGGCCGCGGCCAACCCGAGTGTCGGCGACTGGCGTCCGACCGAGATGGGCGACAAGCTGACCGCCCCGAAGGACCCGATCTACAAGCTGCTGCGTGCCGACCTGAACATCTTCCACGAAGAGGTCCACGAGCTGGTCGCCGATCTCGATGTTCTTGATCAGCTCGGCAAGTCGCTGCCGGTCGGCGAACCGCGCAAGTGGGAGATCCTGCTGGCTCTCGATCACGCCCTGGACCTGATCGAGCTGTCCGACATCCCCGGCACCGCGGCCGCGGCCCGGGAATCGTTGAAGCCGGTCTTCGCCAAGAAGGCCAATGCCAGCGCCCACCAGCTCACCGCGACCGGTCACGCGCACATCGACTCCGCTTGGCTGTGGCCGGTCCGCGAGACCATCCGCAAAGTGGCCCGTACGACCGCCAACCAGGTCAACCTGCTCGAGACCTATCCCGACCATGTGTACGCGATGAGCTCGGCCCAGCAGTACGAGTGGATCAAGGACAACCGTCCCGAGGTCTACCAGCGGGTCAAGGCAGCCGTCGGCGAGGGCCGCTTCGTGCCGGTCGGCGGCATGTGGGTCGAGTCCGACACCAACATGGTCGGCTCCGAGGCGATGGCCCGCCAGCTGCTCTTCGGCCAGAGCTTCTTCCGCGACGAATTCGGCATCCTGTGTGACGAGGTCTGGCTGCCCGATTCCTTCGGCTACTCCGGTGGTCTGCCGCAGATCGTCAAGCTGGCCGGCGTCAAACACTTCCTGACGCAGAAGATCTCCTGGAACCGGGTCAACAAGTTCCCGCACCACACCTTCATGTGGGAGGGCATCGACGGTACCCGGGTCTTCACCCACTTCCCGCCGGTCGATACCTACAACTCCGACTTGTCGGGTCGCGAACTTGATCATGCGGTGACCAACTTCCGTGACAAGGGTGCGTCCAGCCATTCGCTGGCACCGTTCGGTTACGGCGACGGCGGCGGCGGCCCCACCCGCGAGATGCTGCAGCGGGCCCGACGTACGGCCGATCTCGAGGGTTCGGCCAAGGTCACGGTCCGTTCGCCCAAGGAGTTCTTCGCCGACGCGGCCGCCGAGTACAAGAACCCGGCGGTCTGGAAGGGCGAGCTCTACCTGGAGATCCACCGCGGGACGTACACCTCGCAGGCCAAGACCAAACAGGGCAACCGATTCAGCGAGCACCTGCTCCGCGAGGCCGAGCAGTGGTCGGCGCTGGCCGCCGTGCACGCCGGTCTGGACTACCCGTACGAGGAGCTCGCGCGGATCTGGAAGCTGGTGCTGCTGCAGCAGTTCCACGACATCCTGCCGGGCTCGGCGATCGCCTGGGTGCATCGCGAGGCGCGGGAGAACTACCAGAAGATCATCGCCGATGTGACGACGCTGATCGACGCCGCACAGCAGGCGCTGGTGGCCAAGTTCGGCACCGGCGATGGCGAGACGGTCTTCAACGGCGCTCCGGTGGCGCGCGGCGGACTCGCCGCACTGTCGGCGGCACCGGCGGAATCGGTCGTGGTCGAGCCGGTCTCGCTGACCGAGGCCGACGGCGGCTATGTGATCACCAACTCCGAAATCAAGATCACCATCGACGCCCGGGGCCTGATCACCTCGGCGATCGATCTGGCCACCGGCCGGGAGACCCTGCCGGCCGGCCAGACCGCCAACCTGCTGCAGCTGCATGCCGATTTCCCGAATGCCTGGGACGCCTGGGACATCGACGAGTTCTACAAGCACACGGTCACCAACCTGACCGACGTCGAGGGCCTGGCGGCGGAGGTGCTGCCCAACGGCTCGGTGCAGGTCAGCCTGAAGCGCACCTTCGGCAACTCGACGGTCGACCAGACGCTGATCGTGCGGCCCGGCGAGTCCGGCGTCGAGATCAGCAACGACATCGACTGGCACGAGCAGGAGAAGCTGCTCAAGCTGGCCTTCCCGATCGACGTGCACGCCGACAGTGCGGCGTACGAGACCCAGTTCGGCCATCTCTACCGGCCGACCCACGAGAACACTTCCTGGGACAGCGCCCGCTTCGAGGTCTGCGCGCACCGCTGGGTGCACGTCGGCGAGACCGGCTTCGGCGCCGCGGTGGCCAACAACTCCACCTACGGCCACGACGTCTCCCGGCACGCCTCGCCCGACGGTGGCAGCTACTCGGTGGTCCGGCTGTCGCTGCTGCGCGGCCCGCGCTACCCCGACCCGCGCACCGACCAGGATCGGCACACGGTCAAGGCCCGGTTCGAGATCGGTGCCGGGATCGCCGACGCCGTCAATGCCGGTTATGCGCTCAACCTGCCGGAGCGCCGGCAGCCGGGTGCGGCGACCGTGCCGGCGATCGCGACCGTCGACGGCGGCGTGATCATCGAGGCGATCAAGCTGGCCGAGGACAAGTCCGGTGATGTGATCATCCGCGCCTACGAGCCGTACGGCGCTCGGGGCACGGCGACCATCACGCCGGGCTTCGGCTTCGCGTCGGTGTCGGAGGTGGACCTGCTGGAGCGTCCGATCGACGCGATCGAGGACGTGAAGCCGGCCCTGGTCGAGGGCGGCAGCGAGTCCGCGACCGTCAAGGTCCGGCCGTTCCAGATCGTTAGCCTGCGGTTCTCCGGGGTCAAGTAGCCCCACCCGGAAGGCCTGCGTCGGGACGCGCTATAACGCATCCTGACGCAGGCCTTTCGTCGTTCTCAGGCTTTCCCGTTTCTCAGGAGTGGTATGCGAGCACTGGTGTACGAGGCGACCGGCAGCACCCCGGCCGTCGCGGAAGTCGCCGATCCCCGGTGCCCGGCCGACGGCGTGCTGATCCGGGTCCGGGCCACCGGCGTCTGCCGCTCCGACTATCACGCCTGGGTGGGTCACGACCCCGTCGACCTGCCGCACGTCGGCGGTCACGAACTGGCCGGCGAGATCGTCGAGATCGGGCCCCAGGTGACGCGCTGGTCGGTCGGCGACCGGGTCACCACCCCGTTCGTCTGCGGCTGCGGCCGGTGCGACTACTGCCGTAACGGGGCCCCGCAGGTCTGTCCGGACCAGACCCAACCAGGCTTCACCGGCTGGGGATCCTTCGCCGAGCAGGTGGCGATCCACGCCGCCGACTTCAATCTGGTCCGGCTCCCCGATGATCTCGACTTCACCACCGCCGCCGCGCTCGGTTGCCGGTTCGCGACCGCCTATCGTGCGGTGACCGGGCACGCGCCGGTCCGCGCTGGCGACTGGCTTGCGGTGTACGGCGCCGGCGGAGCCGGGCTGTCGGCGATCATGATCGGGGCCGCACTCGGCCTGCGGGTGATCGCCGTCGACCTGTCCGCCGCCGCGCTCGAACTGGCCGCACAGGTGGGTGCCGAGCAGACGATCAATGCCGCCGACGGCGATCCGGCCGGGTTGATCACCGATCGGACCGGTGGCGTACACCTCAGTCTGGACTGCGCCGGCACGGCGACGACCGCTCTCAACTCGGTCCGCAGCCTGCGCCGTGGCGGCCATCACGTGCAGGTCGGGCTGCTCTTCGGGCCGGCGGCCACCCCGCCGTTGCCGATGGACCGGGCGATCGCCTGGGAGCTGTCGATCCACGGCTCGCACGGGATCGCAGCCGCCGATTATCCGGGCCTGCTGCAGCTGGTCAGCTCCGGTCGCGTACGTCCCGAGCAGTTGATCACCGAGGTGACCGATCTGCCCGGGGCCGGTCGAGCACTGGTCGGGATGGGCCAGCCGTTATCGCATTCGGGCATCACCGTCGCCCTCCCCTGAGGGTCGTCGTCCCCGGACCTCCGACCCGCGTACGCCGCCCCCGAGACTCGCGACAACACGAGTTCGACGGACGAAACGGCCCGGGCCGTCCGCGCAAGCCGTGACAACGCGAGTTTCGCGGGTTCCCCCGCAGGCGCGCCGCGACGCGCGAAGCAGGTCCGATAGGTTCGTTCCTCGTCAGTGATCATGAGGAGTGACCATGCCCGACCGCGTCGCAGCGGCACCGCACCGACTTGAGTACGCCACCCCGGCCCGGCACTGGACCGACGCGCTGCCGATCGGCAACGGCCGGATCGGCGCCATGCTCTACGGCGAACCGGACCATGATCGTTGGCAGCTCAACGACGACACTTGCTGGTCCGGATCGCCGAGCAGCACCGCCGGCGTACCCGCGTCCACGGAGCCGTCGCCGGAGGTGATCGAACGCGTCCGGGCGGCTCTGTTGGCCGGCGATGTCGTCACCGCCGAGCGCGAGATTCGCAAGGTCCAGTACGGCCACTCCCAGGCCTACCAACCCCTGGCCGAGTTGGAGATCGAGGTCGCCGGTCCGGCCAGCACCTTGACCCGCCGCGATCTTGATCTTGGTACCGCCGTGGCCGGCTGGCAGTCCGACGGCGGACGGGCCGAGGTCTTCGCCAGCGCCCCGGCGGCGGCGATCGTCGGCGACTACCGGTGGGACCGGCCACGCGATCTGACGATCGGCTTGACCGCCGCCCATGCCGACAGCCGCCGCAGCATGGTGACAGCGGATCAAGATCAGTTGCTGCTGGTCAGCCGGATGCCGTCGGATGTGTTCCCAGGTCATGATCACGCGACCCGATCCGTGTTTTACGACGACACCCCCGGCGCCGCGGTAACGGCCGTCGCCGTCGCCGGAATCTCCAGCGACGGAACGGTCTCCGCCGATGGCCCGGTGATCAGGATCGCCGCGGCGACCGAGCTCGTGATCACCGTCGTCACCGAGACCGACTTCGGCGACAGCCTGACTCCTCCGCACGGTGATCTTGATCGCCTGATCCGCACCGCGCGGCAGCGGTCGGCCGACGTCACCGCCATCCCGGTGGGACGACTCCGCGCCGAGCACCTGGAGGAATACCGGTCGTGGTGGGATCGCTTCGACCTGCAGCTGGCCGATCCGACCGCGGCCGATGATCATGCTGACACCGACGCGCTGCTGGCCCGCTCCCGCGATCGCGACGTGTCGCCGCGACTCGTCGCGCTGATCGTCGCCTTCGGCCGCTACCTGATGATCAGCTCCAGCCGGCCCGGATCCCGGGCGATCAACCTGCAGGGCATCTGGAATCCGTGGGTGCAGCCGCCGTGGAGCAGCAACTACACGGTCAATATCAACACCGAGATGAACTACTGGCCGGCATTCCCGGCGCATCTGGGGGAACTGGCCGAGCCGTTGTACGACCTGGTGGAGACAATGGCGGTGACCGGTGCCGAGACTGCGCGCCGGGTCTACGGCCGGCCCGGATGGGCGGCCCATCACAATGCCGACCAGTGGGGTTACAGCCTGCCGGTCGGTCCGGGCGACGCCAACCCGTGCTGGGCGGCGTGGCCGATGGCAGGATTCTGGCTGCTGCGGCACTTCTGGGAGCAGTACGAATTCACCGGCGACGAGGACTTCCTGATCAACCGGACCTGGCCGCTGCTCGACGGGGCGACCGAATTCGCGCTGGCGACACTGGTCGACCTGCCCGATGGATCGTTGGGGACCGTCCCGTCGACGTCGCCGGAGAACAGCTACCTGACAGCCGACGGTGACCGTGCAGCGGTGACGATCTCCTCGACGATGGATGGTGCGCTGATCCGCGAATGCCTGCGGAACTGGCAGCGGGCGGCCGAGATCGTCACTCGCCATGGTGGCGACATCGACCCCGTACGCACCACGACCGTCGGGGCGACGCTGAACCGGCTGCCGCTTCCCCGGCCGACGGCGCGGGGCAGCTATCCGGAGTGGCGGGATGATCTTGCCGAGGCCGAGCCGAGCCACCGGCACCAGTCCCATCTCTACGACATCCACCCCGGCGACGCGGTCACCGTCTACGACCCCGAGCAGGCCGATCTGATCGAGGCAGCACGCGAGACGTTGCGGCTGCGCGGTGCCTACTCCACCGGTTGGTCGCTGGCCTGGCGGATCTCGTTGCACGCCCGGCTACACGAGACCGCGGCTGCGCAGCAGAGCCTGGGCTACTTCCTGGCGCCGGTGCCGGACGACATCGCGGCCGCCGGCCCGCAGGTCGCCCAGGCCGGCGGCGTCTACCGGAATCTCTTCTGCGCCCACCCGCCCTTTCAGATCGACGGCAATTTCGGTGTCACCGCGGGAATCCTCGAGCTGCTGGTCCAGTCCCACGGGCGGACGGCCGAGGGCGTACGGATCATCGACCTGCTCCCCTGCCTGCCCGACACCTGGGCGGACGGAAGTCTGCGCGGGGTCCGCACGCGAGGCGGATTGATCATGGACCTGAGCTGGCGGGACGGTGCGATCACCGAGGTGATGATCATGCCGACGATCGGACAGCAGGTGATGATCAGGATGCCTGGCCGGCGGGACCTGCAGCTGGACCTCGTCCCGGGCCACAGGTTCACTCTCTGACCCGTACGTCACATCTGATGCCTCGGATTCGTCTGAATGGTGGTTCGGATATCCGGACGACCGACGACGAAACGGAGTGCAGGACATGCGGGTGTTTGTAGCGGGTGGTTCCGGCGTGCTGGGCAGGCGGCTGCTGCCGCAGCTCGTGGCGCGCGGGCACGAGGTGACGGCGACCACGACCAGCAGCGAGAAACTCGGGCTGATCAAGAATCTCGGCGCGACCGGCGTGGTGATGAACGGACTCGACGCGACGCGCGTCAAGGAGTCCGTCGGCGCCGCAGCGCCGGATGTCGTGGTTCATCAGATGACCGCGATCGCGGTGGCGCATGCGGGCAAGCCGGATCTCAAACACCCGGACAAATGGTTCGAGACCACCAATCGGCTGCGCTCGGAGGGCACGGACAACCTGATCGCAGCAGCCGCCGCTGCTGCCGTGCCGCATCTCGTCTCACAGGGTTATGCGAGCTGGAACGGCGCACCGGAGGGCGGCTGGGTCAAGGCCGAGGACGATCCGCTGAATCTCACCACCAACGCCGGGCTGGCGATCCTCCAGGAGGCCGAGGATCGGATTCTGGCGCTCGGCGGCGCGGTGCTGCGATACGGCGCCTTCTACGGTCCGGGTGCCATCGACGATCAAGTGACCCTGCTCCGCAAGCGGCAGTATCCGCTGGTCGGAGACGGTGGCGGTTACAGCTCCTGGATCCACCTCGACGATGCCGCCAGAGCCACCGTGCTGGCCATCGAGCTGCGCGCCCACGGCGTCTTCAACATCGTCGACGACAACCCGGCACCGGCCCGGGATTGGCTGCCCTATCTGGCCGAGTGCGCCGGAGCGAAGCAGCCCCGACGGATCCCCGTGTGGTTGGCCCGGATGCTGGCCGGCGAGCAGGCCGTGGTGATGATGACCCAGGGTCGTGGGTTCTCCAACGCCAAGGCCAAGCGGGAGTTGGGCTGGACGCTGCGCTATCCGTCCTGGCGCCAAGGCTTCAAGGCAGAACTCATGCGTTGACGACCGCGCGTCGAACGGCGGAGGTGGTCTCCAAGCCGTCCGGAGCTGCCGGGATGACGTCGCGCTTGCGTCGCAGGAACGGCGAGGACTCCAGCAAGGCCCGGTAGTCGAATTGGATCGGCTGATCGCTGAAGGTGAATGCCTGTCGCAGCCGCTCGACAGTGACCGGCTCCTTGGCCGGATTGAACTCGTGCGGCCGGCGGAACTTGTCGACCGAGGCGAAGTAGTCGTAGAACTTGAAGACCCCGCCTCGCGGAGACTTCGACCCCAGCCAGGCGCTCGGGATGCCGTAGGCATCCGCGACGATCAAGCCGTGCAGCGACGAGGTGACGATGCGCCGGCAGGACAGCAGATCGCGGATCACCGCCTCCACATCGGAGTGCCCGAAGTCGATCAACTTGACGCCGGGACCGTACTCGGCGTGCGCCCAGGTACGTTCGCTCCACCGCACCGCGACGCCGTATTCGTAGCGGATCGGGACCCGTGGTTGGTAGTAGAGCGGGAGCAGCAGGGCCGGATCCCCGTAAGTCTTCGGTGCCCGGACGCCGAAGCCCCGTGCTGCACCGAGCTTGGCCTGGGTCAGCGGGCCGCGGACCGCCAGATACTGCGCGCCGCTGGGCACCTCTTTCGCCGACTCGGTGCCGTACATGCCGGTGCCCCAGAAGATCGACTGATCCGTTCCCTGATTGATGATCGAGCCGATCACCACGTAGTGCGGGCTGCGGCGGTCGGCGACGACAACGTCACGACCGGTGATGTGGCGGACCAGCCACGGCGACAGCAGGTCACCGAAGTTGGGCTTGTACACGAAGTAGTTGAGCGGGACCTTGCCATCGGTCTCGATGAGATCGGCGACCTCGTAGTCGTCCAGTAACCGGCGAAACCGACGCACGCCGAACCTGTCGGCGTACCGCCGTCCCAGACGCATTCGCGCGGTCTCGGCCACCGCACGGCCAATCGACACTCCCAACGACATCAGTATCCCCTTGTTTCCAACTAGGTATTAGGGACTTTACCGGGAACATTAGCCGATCCTGTGGAGGCGCGTCGGCCACATGCAGTATCCGGAGTCCTCCGGTCTCTCGCGTACCGAGCGATCGGCCGCCTTGAGTCGTGGATGGCAGGTCGGCGGGTAGTGTGTCCGGAATCTGTTCATCGGGCTACGTGACGGAGAACCATGGAGCATGACGCAGTGACGGCCTCGGTCCTGATCGACGCCGGAACTCTCGACGACAGGCTGCCCAGGATCGTGACGTCGCTGGACGATCAGTCGCTTCCTTACAGTCGGTACGAGGTCATCTATCTCGACCCGGGTTCCTCGGAGCGGACCAGCCGACGGTTGCGGGAGCTCGTCGTCCGACGGCCCAATGTCACGCTGCTCCCGATCAGTCCCGGTACCGAGGGCAATGCCTGGAAGGCAGGCGTGGAGGCAGCGCAGGGTGATTATGTCCTGCTACTCGGGCCTGACGACCTACTCTTCCCCGGCGGACTCCAGTCGCTGCTCGATGCCACTGCCGGTGGTGCGCAGCTGGTGGTGGCCACCGGCAGCGAATCCGGGCCGGCGGGGTTTGTGAGCGAGGATCTGTCCCCCGGCATGACGATCGACGCGTCCGACCCGGCTGGGGGAATCGCGATGCTGGCGCCGTTCGCGCTGATCCGACGCACGACGCTGACCGAAGTCATGTCCGCTGCCGCTGAAGCCGGCCGGGACGCCGGCTTCCGCAGCCTGCGCGCGGCGGTGCTCGAGGCCGCCGGGGCCTCGGTAGTGGCCACGTCGCCGGTCGGGCTCGGAATGGGCCCGTCCGGCGGACAATCCATCGAGGATGCCTGGTCCGACCTCGCCGAGGCTCTCGGCCACCTTGACGCCGAACCATCGGCCCGGTTGGTCGCCGCCCAGGCGGCGGCCACCTTCCGACACAGCGGAGCCGGCGGCGTGCCCCGGTCGACGGCGGACCAGATCGTCGGACTGGTTCGCAGTGCATGGACGGATCGGGATGTTGACACATTGCCATATGCGCAACGGGACGTTGTCCGGACGCTTGTGGCTGCCGACGTCGCCGGTGCCGACAGCGCGACGAAGGCGGTCGCCGACATCGGGCTGGCCGTACCGAGCACGTCGGCCGAGTGGTCGGCCGGAGTGCTGTACCTGACGGTCATGGGCGTCGTCCAGGGCCTACCGCGGGCGGATCCACGACCGGATTTCACCCTCGCCGCCGCTATCCGCAACCTCGCGACCGGGATCGAATACGTCCTGCCGAGCACGGCCGATGCCGCGCGCGACTCCGCCGGTTTCATCGTGCATGCATCGGTCGACGCCGCTCTGGCAGCCGCGGGCAAACCGCTTGAGCGCGGTACTTGGGAGATCCTCGTACGCCTGAATGGATTCGGTTCCGATCGAACGATCAGCGCGGCACTGCCACAGCCCCGAAGCACGACGGGCATTGCGAGCGGCGCAGTCGTCGACGGTACGCCGGTCAGTGTCTTCGCCGTCGACGGCCGGCTGCGGCTCGATGTCGGCGCCCGAGGACACGGTTTCCTCGGCGCACGGCTCAGTCCCGAGCAGGCGACGATCAACGAGACCGCGGCCGGCGCGCTCCTGACGATCACGCTGCCGGATGCCGTCGCGCGCGGCGACGCGATCCTGCACGGGGCACTCTTCCTCGGCAAGTTCCGGGCTCCGGCCGTCCTGCGGACAACCGGATCGAGTGCGCAGATCGAGTGTTACCTGAACGGGCTCGCGGGAGTGAGCAGGCTCGAGGCGAGTTTCGGCGGGACCAAGCAGCAGCCGCTCGGACTGCAACTGAGGATCGGGCCGGCCGGGGAGATGACGATCGAAGCCGCCCCGAAGGTCCCTTCCAAGAAGCCGGCCGCCAAGAAGCCGGCCGCCAAGAAGCAGGGGGGGAAAGCACCGGTAGCCAAGAAGCCGGTAGCCAAGAAGGCAACCGGATCAGCAGGCAAGGGTAAGCCCGAGCAGAGGCGGTCGGGACGGATCATCAGCCGGGTGCCGAAGCCGCTGCAACCATGGGCACGGGCTGCTTCGCGGTCGCCGTTGATCAAGAGCGCCTATCGCAAAGCCACCGGGCGGGGCTGAGGAGAGAGATCGACCATGTACTTCTATTACTACGACTTCCTCTCCCGGGTGCACGAGCGGCTGCGGCCGCGCACTTACCTGGAGATCGGTATCCGTAACGGCGGCAGCCTTGCCTGCTCCCGTTGCGCTTCGGTGGCGATCGATCCCGCATATTCGATCACCGCTGAGTTGAATGCGCCCGTGTCGCTTTTTCGGACGACCAGCGACGAATATTTCTCCCGGCCCGATCCGCTAACACCGACCGGGGGGCAGCCCTTCGACCTGACTTTCATCGACGGCCTGCATCTCTTCGAATTCGCGCTCCGCGATTTCATCAACGCTGAGAGACATTCCAGCAACCGCGGCGTGATCATCTTCGACGACATGCTGCCTCGGTCAGTGGACGAGGCGGCCCGGGTCCGGCACACCAACGGATGGACCGGCGATGTCTATTCGATGCTCGGCGTGTTCGCGAAGTACCGGCCCGAGTTGTCGGTGATCACGGTCGACACCCGGCCCACCGGCTTGTTGATGATCACCGGCCTGGACCCGGCGAACACCGTGCTTCGTGATCATTACGACCAGATCCTGCAAGAGTTCCGGCATGCCGATCCGCAGCGGGTGCCTGAGCGCCTGCTGGACCGGCTCGGTGTCGCCGCTCCACATCGGGTCCTCGACTCCGGCCTGCTGGAGCTGATCGCCGGGACAGACCCGACCACCCATCCAGACGAGTTGCGCCCGCAGATCTCGGGGCTCGTTGAGTCGAGGCTTGGACAAGCTTTCGCACCGGCGGCAGTGTCCCGCGGTTAGGCTTCTCGCGACCTTCTGCAGGCTATATCGTGTGAGCGTCGTCCCGCCGGGCCGATACGAACGCAGCGTGTCAAACTGATGAGCTTGGCGAACGGGGCCTGGTCCATGGTGTTCAAGCGAATGCCTGTGCTCACGAAGGCCCCGTTGGTCTCGTTGATCGTTCCCGTCTACAACGCACTCCCCTACCTGCCGGATCTCCTGGACTCGATCGACAACCAAGGCCTGACCGACCGTGAATTCCAAGTTGTGCTGATCGACGATGGGTCAACCGACGGGTCGTCGGGGGTGCTGGATCGCTTCCGCCGAGATCGCCGCAACGTTCAGGTCCTGACCCAGCCGAATTCAGGCTGGCCCGGGATGCCGAGAAATCGTGGCCTGGATGTCGCAACCGGACGTTGGGTCTTCTTCGCCGACGTCGACGACTATCTCGTGCCGCGTGGACTGGCCGAACTCGTACGATTCGGCGACCAACAGGCTGCCGAGATCGTGATTCCACGGGTGCTGCGCTGCGGCACGCGATCGGGTCGGCGGAAGTTCGTCTCCACGCAGCCATCGATTACCAAACGGCAGGCATTTCGTACCTTCACCCCGCACAAACTGATCGACCGGCAGCTCATCGAGGCCAACGATCTGCGCTTTCCCGAAGGTGAGATCCGCTTGGAGGACGGCATTCTGCTGTCCCGCTGCTACCTCCTGGCCGACAAGATCTCGGTCCTCGCCGACCAGGACTATTACTTCTTCCGGGGACGCGAGGACGGGCAGAACATCTCGTCCCGCCGGATCGTGCCCGAGGCGTACGTAGCGTCTTTGGAGAAGATTGCCGCCAATGTGCACGAATTGAGCCGTGGGCCCGCGATGACGCGAGCGCTCATCGCCGAAATCATCCGCAGAAAGGTGCTGCGGTTCTACCTCCCAACTCGGTTCCCGCAATACGACTCCGGCCGACAGGCCGAGTGGTTGAATGCTCACGGCGCATTCTTGACGAAGCATGCCGACAGCGCCGTCCGCGCGAGGCTCTCGGAGCCGCGTCAGCGATTGCTCGACTGCATCATCGCCGGCGACGTCGCAGCAGTTCGCACGGAGATCCAGCTTCAGGCCTGACCGCCCTTGAGCAGGACGATTCCTTGCTCGGCGAGGCGGGCGTCGCGCTCAGTCACCAAACGATCTCGCTCATCACGGATCTGCAGCAATTCTTCAACGACCGCATCGACATCGACACCGGCCTCCGCGACATCGGCGGCTCGCAGCCTGGCCCCGAGGCCACTCAACGGTCCAGCTGGAGGGACCGGCCGACCGACGATCCGCACCGTCGTCGAGACGTCGTAGGCCATCATCCGAGCGGCGAGCCACGCCTTCGATTCGTCGTCGGGAGCAAGGACATAGTCGTATAAACGCAGCCGATTGTTCAACCAGTTCTGCCGCCCCGGCCCTGGCGCGCCGAGGAACACGTGCAGGATGTCGTGAAAGCCCGCCTCGCGCAGATTCAACTTCGACTGGTTGACGTAGAGCATCACCTTGGTCTGAAGTTGCTGGGCGACATATTCCGCCTCACTGGCGACGCGCCCGAAATAACATGGCAATGCCGTCTCCGCCGAAACTGCACGGTATGCCAGCACGTCGCCGACGAGAATCGCCACCGGAGCCCATCGACTCAGCCGGTGCAGCATCGGCAGCCAGGCGGTCAACTCGTCGACGCCGCTGGGTGATCCCGGGAAGTTGATCAGGAAGTGGGTGTGGTTGGCCGGGTCAGCAGCCCGTGCCCGGCTGTCGGGAAGGACGAGATGCTGATGACGGAGATTGACTGAGAGCCGATGGTAACGACGGGCGTACTCGAGCGCCCGACGAAGCCGTATGGGGGCGACGGTTGGGCGCTCTGCGCGGGAACGCAGAGTGACATCGGGCTGGTGAGCGACCATCAGACGGCTACCGGCCCGATCGCCGCAAGCTCGTCCGCGACATCGTGGTCCTGGAAGACCCAACCATCCCGTTCCTCGATCATCCGCTCTATGGCGTTTATAAATCGCGTCATCGATGCTCCCGGTGTGGTGTCGCCGTAATAGTAAGCGCACCACCGGCGCATTCGTCCGATTTGCTCGGGATCGGACAGTGCCCGGTCGGCCATCTCAGGTATGCGATGCGCTTCGTCGGCAGTGACCAATCGCAGATCGCCAATGAAGCTGCCCTGGTCCACAACTGCCGACGGCTCGATCGGCTGTGTGACGATGAGAGGCTTGGCCGTAGTCAGCCAGTCGTAGGCAACCGCGGAGATGTCGGTAATCATGACGTCCGCAGCCTTCAACTGCCACCCGAACGGCGTGTCGTCCACCAAGTGCCCCGCGGATGGATCGGAGGCCGTGGCGACATCAATGAGCTCGCGGATTCGGAGGTCCGCTGCCCGGTGCTGCGGCAAAAGGATCCCAGTCCTCGGATGTGGTCGATAGATGACCCGGAAGCGTCGATCAGCAAGCAGCGAGCTGACCATGGTCAGTCCGTGGCTGGCCACGGAGCCGTACCTCATCGATGTCCGACCACCCTCCCAGGTCGGTGCGTAGAGCACCGTTTTCCGGGATTCATCGAACGTGTACGGCGCCTGGAATTCAATGTCGATCTGCGGTCGACCGATCTCGATAGTCCGAGCCTCGACATCATAGCCGAAGAGTCGACGACTCAACCGATCCTTTGCCGCCTGGCCGGCAACCAGGTCATAGTTGAATACTTTCATCCAGTTGGAGCTCATGTAGATCTTGTCAGATTCACCATGACAGATGAAGGCGTGCTGAACGGTGTTGAGACCAAGAATTCCGAAATTGGTGTAATTCTGATTGGGATACAGAATGACCTTCGGTTGATGGTCGGTGCGGACCTTCTCGAGATCCGGCAGGCCGCCGCGGGTCAGGAGAACCGGCAGCGAGGTCTCCCGGCGGATGATCTCGGCAGTCTCGGGCTCGTAGCACAGGATCGCGACCGATCGCTGTCGCGACAGCTGCTCGAGCGGTCCGTACCACTGGCGGACCTGGTAGAGGTTGACCGGCAGGTCCGGGAAGTGCAGCAGCACGTCGAAGTGGCGACCGGAATGCAACTGATACTCGGGCAGCTTGTGCAGACGCGAGTGTTCACGACGCCGTCGCCACCACTGACCAACCCGGCGGGCAGGCTCGACTACCGCGGCAGTACCAAGTCCTCGCCCCGGTCTCGTCTCCATCAAGCACCACCCCAAGCCTCGGACACCGTAACAGTCTCGTCAGCTAGATTTTGCCTACTGTTTGTATCAGATGCCTCGAGTGGTCGTCTAATGCCCGGCTAACGATAGGATCCCCGCGTCGGTTCGCCCACCCCGAAAGCTGGGCGATTGGTGGTGCACTGTCACCTGTCCGAGCGCGAGGAGCGTCCGCGAAATTGCGACCTGAGACTGCTAAGAAGGTAGCCCGGGGGATGTGGCGTCGAGCCCATCCCGCACTGCGAGCGACGACGAAACGCGTGCGTTCATATCGTCAGGACAGCAAACAACTGGATCTCGTCAGCATCATCATCCCCATCTACAACGTCGAGGAGTACGTCGGCGAGTGCCTGACGTCGATCGTCGGCCAGAGCTACCGCAAGCTCGAGATCATCGTGGTCGACGACGGATCAACGGACGGTTCGGCGCGCATCGCTCGGGGCTATGCGCGGTGGGACCCTCGCATCCGCATCATCAGGCAGGCCAATCGCGGTCTCGGAGGTGCTCGGAACGCCGGCATCGCTATCGCACGCGGCCGCTACCTGTGCTTTGCGGACTCCGACGACATCCTGCCTCCGAACTCGATCGAACTCATGGTCAGATCGCTACAGCGGAGCGGATCCGACTTCGCGGTCGGCGCGCCCTGGCGAATCGCGAACGGCCGGAAGTGGCTTCCCGGCTGGGCCAAGGAAGTGCACGCGGAGGACCGCTTCGGCATCCGACTCGACGACTTCCCCGACATCCTCAAAGACGTCTTCGCCTGGAACAAGCTCTTCGACGCCGAGTTCTTCCGTGGTGCGGTGAGTGGTTTCCCTGAAGGAATCCGGTACGAGGACCAGGAGCCGACGGCGAAAGCCTATGTCAGCGGCAGGTTCGACGTGCTGAGCGCCCCGGTCTACTACTGGCGGGATCGTGAGGACGGCACCTCAATAACCCAGCAGAAGGCCGATCCACGCGACCTTCACGATCGGCTCCTGGTCAAGCACCGGGTGTCCGAGGTCATTTCGGCGGGCGCGAGCCACGAATCGCATGACGCCTGGCTTGCCAAGGCCCTGGGATTCGACCTTCGGCCCTACTTCGAAGAGGTGCCTCGGACAGATCGGGAGTACTTCGATCAGTTGAGGGCGGGCGCCATCGCGCTGGCCGAACGAGCGACCGAACACACCTGGGAGCGCGTGCCGATCATCGACCGGATCCCGTCGCTGGCAGTGCTCGCCAACCGGCCCGATGATGTGACGGCGGCGGTGACTCTTCGCGCTGAGTACGGGTGGTTCTTTCCGACGGAGGTTCGAGACGGCAAGACCGTCGTACAGCGCTCGTATCTTGGTCAGATCGGCCTGTATCTGACCGATGGGCAACTGCGAGTCGGCGATGTCGACCTCCGGGTCGTCGCCAAAGTCACCTCCCTGTGGTGGTCCGGAACACGTCTGCGGATCGAGGGCCATGGATACATCACCAATGTGCCTTTCGATCCAGACAACTCACGCATCGAGCTGGATCTGGTGTCAGCGGACCGGAGACGGATTCCGCTCGTCGTCGATGCACGCCCGGACCCGATCCTGGCAACCGAGACCAATGACGCATGGAACGACCACAGTCTGGCCGGATTCTCCGTGACGATCGATCCGAGCGAGCTGCCGCTCGAGGCCCGAGATCCATGGCACCTCGAGCTGACTGTGACGACGCAAGGACTCAGCCGGTCGACCATCGTCAGAGAGTTCGACCCTCGCGGCATTGCCGGCACAAAACCTGTTGCCCCCGAGGTTGCCGCCGTGCGGTGGATGGCGACCTTCGAGGAAGCGAATCGGCTCACGTTGCGGCGCTCGATCAACCCAGGCTCGCCGGCAGTCTCTATCGCCGCTGACGGCGCGGGGCTGTCGATCGAAGTCGACGACGCGGACGCTACCCATCTGACGCTGACCTGCAAATCGCTTCGCAAGACGCTGGAGGTGTCGGGCCGCCGCCAGACGACAACACCTGGCCGTATTGTCTTCCGAGTCGTCCTGCCCGAAGTGACAGGCACGACTGCTCAGGGCACCGAGCACGTCTGGTCTCTGGAGCTGCGGGCGGGTGCCGGAACGACACGGAGAATCGTCTACCCGGGCGGGATCGACGACTTGCATGAGGCAGTGCCAGAGCACTGGCGTGTCCGGCCATCGCTCACCCGAGCCGGAACCTTGCGGCTGATCCAGAATCGCTGGTGGGCTGTGGCAGACGGTGTCAAGATCGAAGATGAGTCGATAACCGTCACCGGCCGGATCTGCGCCCCTGGCGCCAAAGCGCTTTGGGGGCGGCTGGTTGGCGGGAATGACGTTATCGATGCCGATGAGGTTCACTTCCACGCGTCCAGGGAGAGGTTCACGGTTCGGTTTCCACTCAGCGAAGGTGGTCGAGCGCCAAGCACCCGGTATGGGTTCAGCGCCCGGTTGTCAGTGGTACTCGACGGTCGGCATCAGGAGCGGTGGCTGAAGGTCAGCAACGACTTGCAGCACAGTTTCCCGATGAATGCGATGGCAACGCTCCGCGGGGTGACATTCACCCGGACTCGAAGCGCGGGAGCCCTCTGGGTGCGGTTCCGTCCGCCCTACCTGCTCGATGAGCGTGGCCGGTTCGCTCAACGCCAGTTGCACGAGCATTTCCAACGCCTCACCTCGGCTGGTGGTGGCCTGACAGTACGACCCCGGAACACCGTGCTCCTGGAGAGCTTCAACGGCCGCTACGTCAGCGACTCGGTGTTGGCGATCTACCATGAGCTCCGCGAGCGCTATCCCGCGTTGGAGTATCTCTGGTCGGTCGCTGACCTGGAGACCGCGATCCCCGACGGATCATCCCCGGTGCTGATTCATTCGCGGGCCTACATGGATGCGTTGCACAACGCTCGCTATCTGATCAACAACAACAACTTCCCGTTCTACTACCGCAAGCGACCGGACCAGACCTACCTCCAGACCTGGCACGGCACGCCGTTGAAGCGGATCGGCAACGACGTTCCCGGCGCGAATCTCTCTCTGTCCTACCGGCAACTGATGAAGCGCGAGGCAGGCTACTGGGACGTCCTGCTTGCGCAGAACGACTTCGCCGCAAAGGTGTTACCGGCCGCGTTCGGTTACGAAGGCCGCGTGCTGAATGTCGGGTACCCCCGCAACGACCTGCTGGTCGGAGACGACACGGAGACACATCGCGAGCGGGCGCGAAAGGCACTCGGCATTGCGGAGGGCCAGGTCGCCCTGCTGTATGCACCGACCTGGCGGGACAACGTGTCGGTCTCGAGCGGCTACGCGATGGTGTCCTATCTCGACACGCGCTCGGCCAGGATCGCGCTCGGGGAGGGTTCAGTGATTCTGTTGCGGGGGCATGCGAACACCGCCCACGACAGAGCCGCTGAGGAATCCGGAGTCATCAATGTCACCGACCATCCCGATGTCAATGACCTCATCCTGGCCTCGGATGTGCTGGTCACCGACTATTCCTCGATCATGTTCGACTACTGCGTGACCGGCAAGCCGATCGTGCTGCTGACACCCGATCTCGATCGATACCGCGACGTCACGAGAGGCTTCTATCTCGATCTGCCCGACATCGCGCCGGGGCCGATCTGCCGGGACACTCCGGCTCTGAACAAGGCGTTGGCCGACCTCGATAAGATGCGCGCCCGCTATGCCAGGCAGTACGCACAATTCGTCACGGAATTCGCTCCACACGACGATGGCGAGGCTGCGCAGCGCGTCGTGGATGCCGTCTTCCCGACAGAGGGCAGCGCAGATCACGCAGATGTCCAGCGGAGAGGGGCAGCGCCGAGCCATGGTTGATCAGATAGAGAAGCGATGTCTGCTGCTGCCGCCCCGGACTCGACTGCTTCACATCGGACCGATGAAGACGGGAACGACGTCGCTGCAACTGGCCGCTCGAGCGAGGCGTGAGGTCCTGCTTGCCAACGGCGTGCGGTATCCGGGGACGGAGGTCAATCAGCGCCGGCAGCTCGGTGCACTGATCGGGTGGAGCGTCAATACGTGGGCGAGGGCGAAGCCTCTGGAGCCCGATCGCCTCGACATCGACGCTAAAGGGGTACCGCCCCGTGGAGATTGGGATCGCGTCAAAGCCGAGATCGAGGCCGATCCTGACCGGCGCATCTTCCTGACCCATGAGTTCGTGAGTCAGGTTGATGACTCGACGGCTCGGAAGGTCGTCGAGGCTGTCGGGGAGCCGATCCACGTGTGCATCACCCTGCGGTCCCCCGGTGAGATCGTCCCGTCGCTGTGGGCACAAAGTGTCAGGGACGATGCACAGACCGAACCATTCGTGGACTGGCTCGCAAGGTTCTTCGGAAAGGATCCTGTCCATCCCATCTCCGCCCGCTTCCAGCGCGCCTACGACCAAGGCCAACTCGTCAACCGCTGGGCACGGCTCGTCGGGCCAGACAACGTCACCGTCATCGTCGTCGACAAGTCCGATCCTAGGCTGCTGACGGGAACCTTCGAGGCGATGCTGGGACTGCCCGACGGCGTCCTAGAATGGCGGCCCAGCAACGCCTCGCTGGCTGCGATCGACGCCGAGCTCTTCCGCCACGTCAATGCGATCCTGCGCGACCGGGGCGCGGGATGGTCAACCTTCCACTCGCTCGTCCGCTACGGCGCGATCAAGCTCGGCCCTGAGCGACGTCAGCTGTCGCCGGGCGAGCCTCGAGTCGTCCTGCCTTCTTGGGCGGGCGAGATCGCGCGCCGGGACGGCACGCAATTTGCCGACGCCATCCGGCACTCGGGAGTGCGGATAGTGGGAGACGTAGACACCATCGGGGCTGACTTCCGAACCGCGGATTGGCCGACTATGTCCGCGGTTCCTATCGATGTCGCCGCCGAAGCAGTCGCGGGTGGGATTCTTGCCGGGCAGAAGGCACGCACCGACCTTTCGAAGGAGGTCGCCGACCGCGCTGCCGAGATCAATCGGCTTCGTGCGGATCTGGACCGAGTCACCGCAGAGCGGGACCGAGTGACAGCAGATCTGGCGGCGCTTCGATCAAGCTCCACGCGAGAGCGCGCCCGGGAGCTCGCTCAGGAACTCCGCCGCACCGTCCTGCGACGGCTGAGGAAGCGCCAACGCGCTTCGCTCCACCGGTGACGATCAGCAGCTCTCAATGATTCAGTCCTGCAGCTTCCATGGCCAGTCGTAGAAGGGATCGGGCGTCGACCAACCGGCACCGTAGCGCTCCTCGAGAAAAGCTTCTGGATCGGCCGGCACAAGCACATCCCGCCCAAGAAAGGTGAACGGCTTCGGCGGCAGCACGATCCGGGTCGGGATCGGACGCAGCCGCATTTCCTCCATGTGCAAGCTTGCGCTCGAACCATCCACTAGCAATGGGAAAACATCCACGTGAAGCCGGGTGCCTGGGTCGGTGAGGTGAAAATTCGTGTACGAGTTCGGCCGCGACACTCGCCACCCCCGTGCGCGAAGCTGATCGGCCAGCGGAGCCAGCGCCTTCTCCACGTCATCTCGCGTCGCTGCCGGAATCGGGATCAACATATCGACATCATCGTCATGCGCCAGGAAGTCACCCTCGCGCACCGCCCCCAACAGCGTGCCATAGGCAAGCATGGCAGGATATCCGCACTCGGCCAGAACGTTGCCGGCCCGCTCGATCAGATCGAGAAACTCACCTGATCGGCGCCGGAGCGCGCTGACCTCGCTGAATCCGTGGCGCGTAAGCAGAACCGGTTCGCACCGAAGTACGGTCGCCGCTCGGTTCACCTCCGTCTCGAGGCGAGACAACTTGTCACGCGTATCGAGCACTCGGTGGAACGACACGACAGAGGTCTTGCTGGAGGGAACGCGGAGACGCTCACACGCAAGCAAATGACCGAGCAGAGCCCACTCGTCATCGGTGAGGTTCTTCTGCCCCGCCATCGGTCGTCGCGGGAGCAGAGACGCCAGGAGACGCTGCTCCTCCCGGCTCTTGGCGAGCCGAGCTCGTGATGCCAGTCCTGCAAGCGAGCCGAGCACCTCCCGCCGCGCTTGGTCCGCGCTGCCCTTCGTCGCCAGTATCTCGACGGGGAGATCGAGTCCAGTCAACCGCCGGAGCAGAGCAAGAGTCGAGTCGATGATCAGATCGGAATCGACCGACACAAGGTCCTGAAGCTCGCCGCCCGGTTCAGAGAAAGCGACGGCGAGATGGTCGGCCCGAACGCCCCATCCATCGAGCCGGTTGTACAGCCGCACCTCATCGATGTCGATCGGCGGATCGAAGGCCATCGCCCACCACGGCGACGACTCACGTTCGGTCCGGATGCCCCCGAACGCGAGCGGGCTGCGCTGCACGCCGTGTGATCGCCCGCCGGAGCTCTGCGATATACGCGTCCTGCCTTCATCGACCCGGACCAGTCGTCTCTCCCGGAGCAACTCAAGCCCACGCAGATCCAACTGCTCTGCCGTACCGGGGAGCGAAAGGCGGATTTCTGCCACCGGAGAAGGCACGCTCACGCATAGGTGATTGGCGGCGATCCCACCAAAGTAGCCCAACGAAGGAAGGAGCGTCGCAGTCCCCTTCTGACTGCGGAGCGGGCCAGTTTGGCCGATCGGCTCAACGGTGATCCGACCCGCGCGCCGACCCATCAGACGCCGTAGGAACGGTGACACGTCTCTTCCCGGTGGTCGATGGCTATTGGTCTGTGGCCGCACGGAATCTGCCCCGGAGACGACGTTCCTCGTCGTGTCATCGATCGCCTCCCTCGTCCCGCCAACGCGCGACGAGCATACAAGACCATGGCAGCGCACGAAGCACCCGCCCTACTGACTCCTCCACCTTTCGCTGATTCCATAGAGGACACGACCACGAATGATGTGTTCACTTGGCGATGTCTGCGTACTCCGACCGTACCCATTGATGGCGGAAGTTCGAGTCCGGAATAGACCAGGTAGAACCGTACACCTGTTCAAGGTACTGTTCGGGCTCGCGTGGCACGACACACTCCGTACCAAGAAACTGCATAGACTTGGCCGGAAACATCATTTCACGCGTCAGAGAACCACGCTTACCTGGATACCAGGAGATGGCTTGACCCTCAAAAAGACCCACGAAGACATCTACCTTATGGCTACTTCCCGACTTAGTCACCCATTGGTGGGCCGTGAGATTTCCGGTCACCGAATAGCCCTTCGGGATTAAGCATTGGCGTACGAGCGCAATTCCATCGGCAAGCGAACTTGCCTGATCCTGAGTAAATCCGATCAGAATATCAAGGTCGTCGTCGTGCGGTATCAGCGTATGATCTCGAACAACGGCAAGCACAGACCCGAAGCCGAGACACACACAGTCATTCAGGTCCCTGAGTGCCTCGACCACCCCCATTGCAAAGCTGACATATTGTTCCTGTTCAACCCGTGGCCAAAATCTGAATGACCTGCGAATTCCGTGACTAGTCCACTCAAGTTCACGCTCTGCCAGGATATTGCTATTAACAAGCGCCCGAAAGTGGGCGGCCTGATCCGCCGACATATCGAGTAGATCCGAGTCTCGCGCAACACCTGTGTAGTCGCGAAGATAGAGCGCTGTCAGAATTCTGACTAGATCACCGCCGAGTCTGTTCGTCTGCGGCTTGCTGGCAAGGATGCCTGCCGGAGCGCCGCGGTGAAGATCAGGTCGTATCCAAGCGGGCAATCGGCCGATGACGGGGTCGAGCCTCGCTGTGAGACCGCCGTAAGCGCGATTCATCGCCGCGGCGAATTCACGCTCGCGGCGGATCCCGTCATAAACTGTCGTCCAACGACCGTGATCATTTTGCACTAACACTTGCAGGCCACGAGCTCGAACGCTCGTGCCGTCGTCTCTGTTACGGATGAAGATGCGCGAGATTTCCACAGGGTCTGTGAAGCTTATCTGCATCCACGGCTGCCACTCTTTTCGGGTATGCATAGCCGTCTCCCGGTTCCCCGGGTCGAATAGGATGCCCGAGGCGAGTGTCTTGTCGTAGTCCTTCCAGCTGCTGCTCGTGGTTCGACTGGTGGCCGCGACAAGGTCCGTCACACCGTCGGCATCGATAAGGACCGTCGCAAGGTGCAGCGATTCGGTGGACGGCAGTTCGATCCGCACTGCGGTCGCCGCGGGAATGCGCATCTTGAGCTCCAACTCGCCACCCGGGTTGAGGAACCGCAGATCCGGGAACTTCGCGACCACCCGCCGCCCCAGCGCGAGCGAGTCCGAGACAGTTTGCTCCTCGATGAGGGGCATCCGAACCGCCTCGCTAATTGCCACCATGGCGCAAACCCCTATCAATCGATGTTGCCCTACGATGGCGCCGACTGCCGCCATGAACGACGGGAGAACCGGCATGCATTCCGGCTGCGCCATGTTGAGCTGCCAAGAACACGCGCACAGACGCCCGCAGATGCAAATGAGTCAAGCTGGATCTCGCTGACAACTCACGACCGAGAAGAAGCGATCTTCTCGGCTACCCATGAGCGGCTTACGCGCGACAAGTCGGCGAGATCACTCTGCAGTCTTTGCAGGCTAGACCTCACTGACGGCTCATCGGGTACGCCATCGATCTGGGCGGCTCGGCGCTGGCGCCAACGCATCTCCTCGCCAGGCCCCATCCGAACGAACTCAATCATCATTTGCTTGGCGGGATGGCCCCAATCCCCGATGTAGTTCATCTTCCACGGCGCGTAAGAAGCCGCCCACTCGAGATCGCCCCGGTAGTACCAGAACGCATTCTTCTCCGTGAAGAACGGGCGGTTGCCTCCTTGATTGAAGACCTTACCCAGGGACGTATCATCGGGACGCTCAAAGAACGTCGCGTAGAAATGCCCGCCAGGCTTCACAACTTGAGCTGTCCTGTGCAAGCACAGACGGATGTGGTTAAGCGAAATATGAGTGAAGACTGATTGCGCCAGCGCGTAATCGAACTTCGTCGCCCCGAACTTACTCCAGAAACGATCGGTGATCCGAAAGTTGTCTTCTGGAGCCTTATCACGCTGCTCATCCGATAGCTCACGATCGTAGCCCGTTTGGATCAGGGTCGGGTTGGCCTCGATACCGAAATAGTGACCCGGCTCGAGGTAGTCGATGAAGTGCCTGCCCGCCCGGAACGCGCCGCAGCCGATGTCAAGCAGTCGGTGCTCGGGCTTCAGACCTCGGGACTGCAAGTAATGCAATTGAGTTTTGCCGTGCGTGTCCCACGATCCGCCAACGAACTTACGGTGCTCGCCGTTGGCTACGTCTTGTTCGCTGAACTCCTGGCCGGAGTAGTCAGGCTGAACTCCTGCCACTTCGGTGCTGCGCCCGATCGCCATCCGCTACCGACCTCCTTGTTTGTGAATCTGATCTGTGTACGGCGCCGATCGGCTGGGCGGCCGTCGCGCCCGCATTACCTACGCCGCACCTCGCCTCACACCCGCTCGAGCAGGTTTCGCGCAACATAGGCGTCGTCCTGCCTGTACTTGGCGAAGCCGTACCCCTCGACTGCATAGGTCACTCGGAAACCATGCTGGATCGCCGAGTACTGGAATTCCGCCGGGCTCATGAAGCGCCTGTAATGTTCCGCCGTCTCCTTGACGCCGCTGGAGTCCCTGATCGTCCGGTACTCCACTGCCATCAGGTCGCCCGGTTTGGTCAGCTCGCCAGCGCACTCGAGAAACGCCTGCTCTTCAGCGCCCGTGATCGCGTGTAGGAAAAATCGCGCGTACACCAAGGTCTTGTCGCCGGCCTCGGAAACCAGATCCGCCAACTCCGCGGCGTCAATCGCCGAGGTGATGAATTCGACCTTCTCCCCGTGGGCATCCGCGACCGCCTTGCCGCGTTCGGTTGCCGCCGACGAGCCGTCGATCGCAGTCACTTCATGACCATGCGAGGCGAAGAACAGCGCATCGCGTCCGTTGCCGCATCCGAACTCGACGACCCTGTACGGCCCCTGCAGTTCGCCTGCAACGAAAGCCGCGAACTGCGACGGTACCGGCCGGGCGAGGCCAGAACCCTTGGCGTAGTAGCGCTCCCAATAGGCGCTCTTCGTCTCGCTCATCAACAGCCTCTCCACAGATACGTAGGTTGTCACGCATCCTAACCAGGAGTTACTGCCAACTGAACGATCTGCCAACAATCAGGCGCTGTGTCGATCCGCCAAAGCGCCTCCGGTCAGGCGAACCGTTCTGACTCGGGTCCCGCCGCATCAGGCGCCACTGCACCGCGTGGGCCTGACCGAGGATCTCCGGCATCACTCAGCGGCGTCCTCGGTTGCGCGTCCTCAGGTAGTCCGCCACCACGTACTCCCCCAGCCGGCCGATGTCGGGAGTGAAGACCCGGCCGCCGCAACGCCGAGCGATGGCGTCCACGAATCGTGCCAGACCGGGATCCTCGCCGAGCATGAAGGTGTTCAGCGTCGCTCCGTAGCGGGCCAGTTCATCGACCTGGGCGACGGTCGCCCGTACTGCTTCCGGCGTCGTCGGCCAGTGGAAGACCGGCTCGCCGGTCTCGGTCAGATGCGCGGTCGGCTCGCCGTCGGTGACCACCATCACCACCGGTTCGGCATCCGGATACCGACGTAGGTGCCGGGACGCCAGCATCAGCGCGTGCTGCAGATTCGTCCCCTGCACCCATTCCGGCTCGGATTCGGCCAACTCGACCGCGGACATCCGACGGCCGAGCAGGTTGAAGCCGATGATCTGCAGCGCGTCCTGCCGGAACCGGGTCTCCACCAGGTGCGACAGCGCCAGCGCGGTCTGTTTCATCGGCCCCCAGCGGCCGTCGGCGAACATGGAGAACGACAGGTCGACACACAGTGCCACCGCGGCGGTCGTCCGGCGTTCGGTCTCGGTGACCTCGAAATCGTCGACCTCCAGCAACCGCCCGGACCGCAGTGCCCCGGCCGAGGCCCGGCGGCGCAGCGCGTTGCCGACAGTACGAGGCACGTCGATCGGCAGTTCGTCGCCGAAGGTCCATTGCCGCGACAACCCGGTCTGCTCGTCGGCCGAACCGGTCCGTCGATCCGCGTGGTCACCGGTTCCGTGCGCCTCCATCTCCGCAAACACCCGACGCAGCGCCGTCTCCCCCAGACGCCGTACGGCCTTGGGCGTCAGCCGCAAACCGTCGTCGTCGCGGCGCAGATAGCCCTGCCGTTCCAGTTCGCGTTCAAGATCACGGAGCTGGCTGAAATCCCTGGCTGCCTGTTGGCCCAGATGCCGTTCGAGCGCGTCGATGTCGACGTCGTCCAGAGTTGCGCCCGGGTGCCGTTGCCCTAGCTGCGCCTCGAGTGCCTCCAGATCGGCAAGATCAGCAACCGCGGAGACGGCATCGCCGTACCCGAGCCCTTCACCCTCGCCTTCGTTGGGCATCCCGGTCGGCGACCGTCGATCAAGCCCCGGCCGCAGCGCGCGCAGGTTGTCCTGCAACTGCGCCATCTCGGCAGCAAGATCAGCATCGCGCAACGCGTCGTTGATCAACTCGCTGAGCTGCTGACGCTGTTCACGGCTGAGCGAGTTGAGCATCCGCTCCGCCGCGGCCTGCTGCCGGGCGAGCGAGTCGATCAGCTCCTCGACATTCTGCGGATCGTCGGGGAAGAACTCTCCGTGCTTGTCCATGAAGTCGGAGAATTGCTGATCGGTGTCCTCATTGCGGGCATGGGCGTCCAGCAACTGGTTGAGATCGGCCATCATGTCCTTGACCCGCTGCATCGCCTCCGGGTCCGGATTGCTCAGCGCCTGCTGCAGTCCCTGGAACTGCGACTCGAGCACCTGCTGGCGCAGCATCTGTTTGATCGACTCGTAGGTCTGACGTGCCTCCGGCGACTTCCAGTTGTACGGCTCCAGCGCCCGTACGGCTCCAGCCACGTCATCGGGAACCGTGTCCAGCTCCATCTCGGCGAATCGCGCGTCGGTGCTGTCGTCACCGGCCAGCGTTTCCTTCTCCGCAGCCATCGCCTGATCCAGCGCGGCCCGGATCTGATCGAGCGTGCCGCCGAGGTTGCCCCGCCTGCGGGCCTGTTCGCGCATCCGCCGGATCCTGTCGGCGAGCCGGTCGAGTCCGCCACGGCCGTCAGCGCCGCGCCGCAGCAGATCCCGCAGCGCATCGCCGATGTTGCCCGAGTTGAGCACGTCCTGGCCGAGCTCGTCCATCGCCGACCGGACATCGAAGGGCGCGGCCAGCGGATCGGGCCCGCCACGCCACGGGCCGTAACGGATCCGTCCGTGCCGGTCCCGGTGGAATCCCAGGTTGTCCTGACGATCGTTCATGATCAGCCGCCGTAGACCGTACGACCGTCGACGACATCCTTTTCGATCCGCCGCGTCAGATACAGGCCTTCGAGCACGAATTCGACGGCGGCGGCGACCTCACCCCGCCCGGCGTCGTCGCCGTAGCCCAGCCGGTCCAGCACCCGGGACAACCCCGACAAGGTGCCGAACTGGCCCAGCAACTCGTCGGCAGCGACCAGGTCACCGGTCTCCACCACCGAACCCTCGGCAAAGATCTGGGTGAAGGCCGAAAGATCAACTCCGCTGAGCCGCTCTCGGAAGGTCTCGGCCACCGCGAGCTTGAGCAGATGATCAAGGACCGCGGCCTCCCGGCCCTCCTCGCCCATCTCGAATTCGATCTTGCCGAGCAATGTCGGCAGGATCTGCGGAAGATCACCGATCCGGGCCACTGCGTCCGGTTCGCCGGTGCGGGCCGAGCGGCGCAGCGCTGATGCACTGACCGCCTCGGTCGCTGCGATCGAGAACCGGGCCGAGACGCCGGACCGCTGATCGACCGACGGAGATTCCCTCAGGCCTCGGCTGAGCCGCGCAATCACCTCGAGCAGATGATCACCCACTTCGGCCACCAGCTGCGCCTCCTGCCGCAGCAGCTGCGCCTCGTCGGAGATGTCGGACAGGTAGTGGGTCCTGATCTCGCCGCCGAAACGGTCCTTGAGCGGGGTGATGATCCGACCGCGGTTGGTGTAGTCCTCGGGGTTGGCGGTCGCGATCACCAGCACGTCCAGCGGCAGCCGGATCGAATAGCCGCGGACCTGGATGTCACGCTCCTCCAGCACATTGAACAAGGCCACCTGGATGCGCTCGGCAAGGTCCGGTAGCTCGTTCAGGCCGAAGACTCCGCGGTGCGTGCGCGGCACCAGGCCGTAGTGGATGGTCTCCGGATCGCCGAGGGTGCGGCCCTCGGCGACCTTGACCGGGTCGACGTCGCCGATCAGGTCACCGACGGACGTATCGGGAGTGGCCAGTTTCTCGGTGTAGCGGTCATCACGGTGCCGCCAGCCGATCGGCAGCTCGTCCCCGAGCTCGGCGGCCAGTGTCCGGCAGCGGACGCACAACGGCTCGTACGGGTCGTCGTTGATCTCGCAACCGTCGACGACCGGGACCCACTCGTCCAGCAGCTTCCCGACGGTCCGCATCAGCCGGGTCTTGCCCTGGCCGCGTTCGCCTAGGAGCACGAAGTCGTGGCCGGCCAGCAGCGCGGCCTCGAGCTCGGGCAGCACGGTGTCCTCGAAGCCGACGATGCCCGGGAACGCGGTCTCACCGGACCTCAGCCGATCGAGCAGATTGGCGCGGATCTCTTCCTTGACTCCGCGAGTGCGATATCCGGAGGCCTTTAGCTGCCCGACGGTGCGGGGGCGTTCGGCCGATGGGGTGTGGGTGGATGCCTGACTCATGACATGGAGCTCCTGTGATCATCCCGCTGCCTGGCCGATCCACGACCTCGCGTCATCACGAGCAGTCGGAATGGGTCGTGCGGGCTGACTATTGGGCGGACAGGAATGGAGGGCTCAGTAGAGACGCTACTCACGCTAACCCCTCGCGCAAGAGCCGTCTGACCAGGTCGACCTGGTCAGAGCAGCTGCAACACGTCGCTCAGCTCGCGCTCCAGGACCAGCTGATCTGCCTCATCGCGCTCGGATGCCGTATCGGCTTGGCCAGGTGCGGTCGTGTGACCGAGATGGTGAACTGCTCCCCCCGCCAGCGCGGCATGGATTGTCGCTCGGCGATGACCCAATGGATCCGAACCGACTACGACATAGGTCTGGGGGCAGTCAGGCATGAATGCCGTCATCGCCGACATACCGCGGCCCGCGACGACCTCGGCCTGCCGCACAACTGCGGCCAACTCAGGCAGTGCACACTCCTCAGGCACGATAACGGCGAACCCATTTGCCTGTAACAGCTGAATGACTGATTCAGGCTGTCCCGAGGCCCGAGGATTGATGAGCACACGCTTATGTCGCGGTGGAGAACCCGGTCCAGACCGGTCGGCCAGGCCCGCGGAAATCCGATGCCACGGGATTTTCACTTCGGGATGGGCAAACGTGTCCGCACCGTCCCCCCACACCGCGTCGGCAGAAATCAGCGCTTCGACCTTCACACATTCCTGCACCCCGACTATCTCGGAGGGATCGATACCGTACGCGGTCAGCATCGCGATGAGCAGGTCGTCATGTTCCAGCCCCCGGCTGGTGTACACGGCCTTAAGATCGGGAAACCTTGCCTTCGCGATGTCCCATCCCCACAAACGAGATGCGACTTCGGAGACCGTACGAGCGATGTCCAGTCCCGGTGGGACATCGACCGAATAGGCGACGCCAGAGATTTCGTTGGTTGGCTGAATCTCCTCGACACGGACGAAACCTGCCTGGGGCGGCTGGTTTCGCGTCATCGAGGCCGGATCCACGCCAGTCGACCCGGGAAGCACGCAGTAGTTGGCCATGATCAGTCCGGGCGGCGACCAGACGACATCCCCTGCGTAACAGCGCAGATAGATCCGCGGATACGTGACGTCTTCCCCGAAAGCGGCGCCGACGGCTCCTGAGAAATCCCTCGACGAGGGGCTGAACGTTCCTGCATCCAACGCAGACAGCAGCCGGAGCTGCACTCCCCCGTCGCGCTTCGGGAGAATTCCATTGACCTTGGCCGAGGTGAGCTTCGGCAGGTGGACGCCGCGCTTGGTCAAGATCACTACTTGCCGGTTGACAGCGATATCCTCCACGGCGTCCAGATACTCCCGATCGTCGCTCCTGCGGGCATCCAGGGAGTCCAACCACGTAGCCAGCCGCGGATCGGGTCGCCTGGCGGTCCTACGGTCGACTATGTACAGGCCGCCAGGTCGCAGGTCAAGAAACATCGATCGCCAGACCCGCGCTCGGACAATGTCGCGCCGATCTCGAAGATCGATGATCACGTCGTGCGGCCCGACGGTCCTCAGTCGTTCTTGTACCTGAAGGTAGCCCGCAGCGAGGTGGCATCTGATGCCCTCACTCGCATACCCCGTGGGATCGGAGTAGGGCGGAAGGACCAGGTCGATGGTGCTCTTCGATAGCCGGCCCAACCATTCGCGCAACAAAGTCCGCTGGCTCAGATCCGTCAGTATCCCCACTTTCAACCCACATTCGGGCAGCAGGTGCGCGAACCGACCGAGCGGATCATGGCGGCCCTGGTGGTCGAGGGCCCGGGTATTCGGGTGGAGACTTCCGTGACCGGTGACGTCCCACAGTGTCATCAGACCCCCTGAAGCCAAGCTCGACCGGCAGGCCGACCAGTCCTAATCCGTCCTGGCACCGCACAGTATCGTTGCTCTCCATCACGTCGGCGCCGACGCCCGGGGCCAGGCAGACCTCAGCACGTTCCTCTGGTTGACTCTGCCGCGTGCTGACTGATCAGGACCAAACGGAAGGTCAATCGGGCAACCACCGTTGGCACGCTTGCCGCGCCTGCAGCGTCCGGGCGAACAGTCGAGGTAGGTTGATTCCCCAAGGCGAGTGGATTGGGATGGATCGAGAGAGCGAGGCACGACCCATCGATGCGTACGGCACGACCGGTGGGACACAGCGATGACGGACAGTTCATCATCGTCGAGACCTCCGACGGCGAGTCGATCTCCATCCCTGTCGACGATGGGTTGCGCGCAGCCTTACGGAACCGGCCACGACGACACCTGGAGAACGAGATGGAGCAATCGATGACACCTCGCGAGATCCAGATGAAGATCCGTGCCGGCGCCTCGGTCGAGGAGATCGTCGAGAGTTCCGGGATGCCGGTCGAGAGGGTCGAGGCCTTCGCCGCGCCGGTGATCGCCGAGCGCAACCACATCGCCGGGCTGGCACAGACCGGATCGGTCCGACGCACCGGCGAACCGAGCGGACACCGTACGTTGCGGGCCGCGGTCAACGAGCGGCTCAAAGAACGCGGCGTCGATCCGGACACGGTGACCTGGGACGCGTTCAAGATGGACGACGGTCGTTGGTCGGTCAGCGCTGCCTACCGGCTGGAACAGGCCGACCGAGACGCGGTCTTCTACTTCGACCAGCGCGGCAGATTCTCCGTCGCAGGCAATGACGACGCCCGCTGGGCGATCGGCGAGCAAAGCGAGGATGCCCGTCGCACGAGCGTCAGGGAGCGGGCCGAGGAATTCGACTCCGAGCCGACCCTCAAGCTGGCGGGCCCTGCTGATGAACTTGCCCTGGTGCGCGCAATCGAGACCAACGAGCCGACACCTGAGCCTGAACCTGCGCGCGAGCCTGAGCGCTCGCCCGAACCTGAACCGCAGCCTGAGGCTCGTTCTGATCCGGAGCCCGACGATGAGACCCACAGCAAGGCTGAAGCTGAGCCTGAGACCGAGTTCGAGGCGGTGGTCGAGGTCGTCGACTACCAGGCGGTCGTCGCTGATGACGGCGATCCGGAGGCATCGAGCGCGATCCCGGACCAGTCGTCGCAGCTGGACCTGCTCTACGAACTGCTCGGCAACGATGGTTTCGCCGAGGACTCGATCCGGGTCTTCGAGGGACTGAGCGACGCGGTCGCCGTGCCCGATGTCGCCGACAGCGGCTGGCAGCCGCCTGAGGATGAAGCCGAGACCCCGGACGGGACCGAGATCGCGGATCAGACCGAAGGCCGCGCTGACGAGGCCGAGCCGGCCGATTCCGTTGCAGACCCCGAGCCGACGGTCCCGGTCATCAAGCCCGGCGAGCCCGTCCAGCCCGACATCTTCGCTGACGGTGCGACCCAGGAGACGCTCCCCGGTGCAGATCCTGAGCCCGATGGTGAGCCTGAACTCAAGGTTGAGCCTGAGCCTGAAGTCGCGACCGAGACTGAACCTTCCCCCGAGCCGCCCGCGGAGAAGCCGGCGGCGAAGTCCAAGAAGCGGAAACGAGCTGCCGTGCCGAGCTGGGACGAGATCATGTTCGGCAGCCCGGGCCCCAAGGGCAAGTGACAGGGTAAGGATCAGCACCTGATCGCAGCCGCGGGGGCCATCGTGGTGCTAGTCGGCGACGTGCCGTAGCGCCGCGGCCAGGCGGGCATTGCTCTCGGTGAAGTCTCGCCACTGCGATGGAGTCGCTGCGACACGCTGCCGGGACGCCCGGTCCCCCAGATCGCGGATCTGCCATCCCCGGATCCGGCCCGATCGCAGCGTGAACCGGACCAGAACGCCGTCGTGCCAGCCGTACAGATCCCGCTCGTCGACCGTACGGCCGTCCGCTCCGATCGCCACCCGCTGTGGCGCCAGCAGCCAGGTCGCGGCGGCCAACTCCTGATGGATCTGCCCAGCCAGTTCGTACGAGTGCTGCCGGGATGCCGTGTCCCGGCGCAACTCGAGCGCGGCCAGGAATTCCGCGACAGCGGACGGCCGGCGTTCCAACACCGCGATCACGGAGGCGACCATGCGGTCGCGATCCTGGACGCCGACGCCACGGATCCGGCCGAGATCGCGTTCCGCGCCGCTGAGTTGTTCGCGGGCGTAGATCATCGGATGGACGCGATGGATCGCGCTCGCCAGCAGCCGTACCTTCGTGCCACCCAGGAACGGTCCGAAGATCAACTCGTCGTCGGGAGGAAGCCCGGTCTCATGCACCACCTGCACCCGAGCCCGGCCCCGGTCGAGGATGATCATCAGCCCCACCTCGGCACCGCCGAGTGCCCGGTTCCAGCGTGGCCGGGATTCCTCCAACAGCAACCGTTCCAGCCAACTCGCTTCATGGGCCGAAGCGCAGACCGCGGCCTCCACTCGTACGATCTGGGGCACCATCCGGCGCAGATGCCGTCGGTCCCCGAGATCGCCCCAGTAGGAGCGGACCCTGCGCCGCAGCCGGACCGCCCGGCCGATGTAGAGCGCACGACCGGAGGCGTCGCGAAACCGGTAAACGCCCGGCTCGTCGGGCAGCCGGGCGATCACCTCACCGATCGACCCGGCGCCAGCTGTCGACTGCCTGTCGGTCACAGCAACTGCTGCGAACTCAGGGCTTGTCGCCGGTGGCGACCGGACGGTCCGGATCGGTGATCCAGTCGCTCCACGATCCGGGGTAGATCGTCGGAATCGGCAGCCCCGCCGAGGCTCGGGCCAGCGCGGTGTGGGCGGCGGTGATGCCGGAACCGCAGTAGACGACGTCCTCGGTGCCCGCCTCGGGAAAGTGCGCGGCGATCTCCGCAGCCGCACGGAATCGGCCTGATCCGTCGACGTTGACCATCGAGGGCACGTTGACCGCACCGGGCACATGACCGGCCACCGGGTCGATCGGCTCGGACTCCCCTGCATACCGCTCAGCGCCCCGGACGTCGATGATCAGCGGAGCCGTGCCGTCAGCGACCCGTGCCGCCAGTTGATCACCGTCGATCCGCGGTAGCTGCCCCGGGTGGGCGATGAAGTCACCGGCCAAAGGCGTCCCACCCGGACCGTCCTCGGTCGGCTGTCCCGCCTGGATCCAGGCCGCGTACCCGCCGTTGAGCACCCGCACCTCGCCGTGGCCGGCGTCGGTGAGCATCCACCACAGCCTGGCCGCTGCCAGCCCGTTGTCGGCGTCGTAGACGATCACCGGCAGGTCGGACCGTACGCCGGCCCGGCGCATAGCCGACTCGAAGTGCGCCTGTTCGGGCAGTGGGTGCCGCCCACCGGGGCGCTCGTGGTCGGACAGGTCGTTCTCCAGATCGACCCAGCGGGCTCCCGGAACATGACCGGCCAGGAAGTCAGGCTCCCGCGACGGGCCGCCCAACGTCCAGCGCACGTCCAGCACCGTGCCCGGCGCAGCCGAGTCCAGCAGTGCGGCCAGTTCGTCGACCTCGATCAGCACACCCATCGGTTGCCGCCCCTCCTGTCAGCGCGCGTCTCTTCAGCGCACGTCCGGTTCATCCTGCACTCATCCGCATGCCCATCCTGGCATCCTCCTGGCCTGATCCTGCACGGCATCTATAGGCTGACAACGTGTCAACGTCGCCTCAGCCCTCGCCCCTCACGTCACCGTCAACCCCGGCACCATCAACCCAGGCACCGACGGTTCCGCCCTTCGAACGGGCCACCCCGGAGAGCCAGGGCGTTGACCCGGCCGCGATCAACGCCTTCCTCGATTCGGTGCAAGACGCCGAAGGCATCGAGCCGCACAGCCTGATCATCGTCCGGCACGACCGGATCATCAGTGAGGGCTGGTGGGGGCCGTACGGCCCGGATCACGTGCACCTGCTTTACTCGCTGTCCAAGAGCTTCACCTCGACCGCCGCCGGTCTGGCCCAGGCCGAGGGGCTGCTGTCGCTGGACGACAAGGTCGTCGACATCTTCCCCGAACACGCCGACGCGGTCGTCGATCCGCGGTCGAACGAGCTGACCCTGCGGCAGCTGGTCCGGATGGCGACCGGGCATCGCGAGGACGCCCTGGAGCGTGCCTACCGCAACTCCCCCGATGATCTTGTCCGCGGCTTCCTGTCGGTACCGCTGGACGAGGATCCCGGGACCATCTTCTGCTACAACAACGTCGCCACCTTCGTCGTCGGCGCCGCGGTGCAGAAGCGATCCGGGCAGAGCCTGGTCGACTTCCTGGCGCCCCGGCTCTTCCAGCCGCTCGGCATCGACAGCTGCTACTGGCAGACCGACAACCGGGGCCGCAACCTCGGCTTCTCCGGGCTGCACCTGACCACCGGGTCGATCGCCCGTTTCGGCCGGTTGATCATCGACGGTGGTCGGATCGGCGACCGGCAGCTGCTCGATCCGCAGTGGCTGGCCGAAGCGACCTCGTACCAGACCGACAACAGCAGCCAGGAGAATCCGGACTGGAGCCAGGGGTACGGCTACCAGTTCTGGATGGCGCGGCACGGTTTCCGCGGCGACGGGGCGTACGGGCAGTTCTGCGTCGTCCTGCCGGAGCAGGATGCAGTGGTCGCCATCACCAGCGCCTCGTCGGACATGCAGGGCATCCTGGACCGGATCTGGGAGCACCTGCTGCCGGCTTTCGGTGACCAGCCGCAGCCTGCCGATGACAACGCCGATGCCGCGTTGGCCGAGCGGTTGGCGGGATTGACCCTGACCCCGGTCGGCGCCGAGGACTGGCAGCCGCAGCCGATCCCGGAGCCGGTCAACAACCCGGCGACGAATCGCGACCCCGTCCGGGTGATCAAGGTCGACCAGGACGGTGATGTGATCACACTGACCCTTGATCATGATCAGCAGGCCGTCGGAGCACCGTTGCGGCCGAGCACCGACGATGTGGTGCAGCTCGAGATCAACTGCGGAGTCGGGCACTGGGTCGCCAACACGATCGCGATCGGTGATCACACACTGGCCTGCTCAGGCAGCGCCGTGGCCGGATCCGACGGCACCATCGACGCCGAGCTCTCCTTCATCAACACCCCGCACCGACTGCGGCTGCGGCACACCGCCGACGGGACTCGTTCGGGCTGGATCACCGAACCGCTCGGCGAGCCCTACCCGGAGAATCTCGCGATCAAGCTCGTCGACCTCAGCTGAGGCCAGGCCCGCCGCCGGACGCGCGTGGTCACAACCTCGGTGCTGGCGAGCATCGGCGGCGGTGAGCGGTCGGTGCCGGACCGAGATCAGTGCAGCCGATCGGTGGATTCGTCGTAGAAGCCCGGTTCCTCGCCGAACGGCAGCGGGTCCGACAGTGTCGCCCGGGCGACCGCCCGGGTCACGCCCCGGCGATGGTGCTGGCGGCACAGCACCTCGTACGCGTACTGCGGCTGATCATGATCAGCATCCTGGTCGTCCGGTGCCGTGTCGCCGACCACGACCTGATCGCCCTCGGTCACCATCTGACCGTCGACGGTACGCGCGTTGTGGGTGGCCCGCGCGCCGCACCAGCACAGGGCCCGTACCTGCAGGGTCTCCATCCGGTCCGCCAGCTCGACCAGTCGCTGAGAGCCGGGAAAGATCTTGGTCTGGAAATCGGTCAGGATCCCGAAGGTGAAGACGTCGAGCTGCAACTCGTCTGCCAGCCGTGCGAGCTGGTCGATCTGTCCCGGCTGGTAGAACTGCGCCTCGTCGCAGATCAGATAGTCGATCCGCTGCCCGTTGGTCAGCTCCCCGACGACATAGGACCAGAAGTCGAGTTCCTCGGTGACCTCGACGGCCGGCCTTCGCAGCCCGAGCCGGGAGGAGATGATCGAATCGCCCGCCCGGTCGCGGCTGGTGAACAGCCGCCCGAGCCGGCCGGTATTGCTGTGGGTGTAGTCGATCTGCAGCGCCAGCGTCGACTTGCCACAATCCATCGGACCCGTGAAGAACACCAACTCAGCCACGAGGGTCCATCCTGCCAGTTCCAGCGGCAACCTCGCTCCCGCCGGGTCCGCACCGGCGGTCCTCGCTTCCCGCCGGGGCGTTCGCTTCTCGGGGACCGGAGCCCGGCAGCTAGCCGACGAGCAGCGGGACGGTCATCTCCGCCGGGGTGAGCGAACCGTGCATGCCGACCAGCCCATGCTCCCGCGTCTGGGTCTGGGTCATCACCGCCCAGTCGTCGCGCAGTGCGACCAGGACGTGTCCGAAGCGTTCCCGCACCCGATCCTCCACCGGGCCGAACCAGCCGTCGTCGATGGCATCGTCGCGGGTCCGCACCCAGGCGCGCTCGCCGAGCAGATCGGCCCAGCGGGCGGCGACCAGATGCGGATTGTCGCGGTCGACGTACAACTGCCGGAAACGCGCTTCACCTGCGATCGCATCGACGCCCACCAGCAGATCCGGTTCATCCTCGGCGACGAACCGGTGTCCCGGCCGGATGTCGACCATGCCGTGATCACCGGTGATGATCATGGTCACCTCGTCGGGCAACAGGTCGCGCAACAGGGCGAGCCGGCGGTCGATCTGGGTCAGCGCATCCAGCCAGTCGCCGGACTCGCACCCGTAGGCGTGGCCGGCATGATCAAGATCGCGTTCATAGGCGTACACCAGGCTGCGACTGCCGCGCAGTGCCGCCTCGGTGATCAATTCGCACCGGCGTCGATCGCTGCTCTTGTTGGCAAAACCGACGAATTCGGCGCCGCGCTGGGCGGCGATCGTCAGCCCGCTGGTGGCGAAATGCTGCGGTGACACCGACGTCACCGCGACACCGGCCGCCAGCGCCCGCTCGAAGATCGTCTGGCGCGGCTGGTAGTCCCGCGGATCGACCGGGACGTCCCAGTAGAGCGCGTTGAGCACTATGCCGAGGTCCGGCACTCGGGTGGTGTATCCGGCCATGCCGTGCTGGCCCGGCGGCAGGCCGGTGCCGAGGCTGGTCAGGCTGGTCACCGTCGTGCTCGGCACGCCCGCCGTGATCGGCCGGGCATCGCCGAGCAAGCTGGTCAGGAAGGCCGCACTGCGTACGGCCCGGCGGAGCAGATGCCAGCCCAGCCCGTCGACAAGCACCACCACGTAGCGTTGCGATCCCGGCAGGCCGAGGACGTCCTCGCAGCCCGGGACGCCCAACTGTGCGCACGCGGACGGGAGCACATCGGCCAAGGTCGAACGCTGATACGCCGGCCTGATCATCTCCGGCAGCCGGCGCGGGCCGCCCATCGCCGCACCGACCGCAACCGGTGACGACGTCCCGCTGGTGAACGTCCCCCCGTTCGCGATCGTCCCCCCGTTCGCGATCGTCACAGGGCGGCCGCCCGCTGGAGGTCGCTGGAGAATCGGACCAGCCGCGCCACCCGGTCCGCACCATTGCCGGCCGGGCTCATCCGGATGGTCAGGTCGTCGGCGACCAGGTTTCCGGTGTAGCCGTGATCGGCCTCGCAATTGGGGTCAGCACAGCCGGCCGGTTCGAGATCCAACCGGCGCATCGCCCCCCAGCCGATCGACAGCCAGGTCTCCTCGACCGGGGACGCCGCGGGTCGGAAATTCTCCGGATCCGCCACCACCCGGGTCAGAACGACGGTGTTGATGTTGCGGATCGCGATCGACTCCGTCGAGGACGATGCATAGGTGTGCTCACCGGCACCCTCCACCGCGTGATCGTCGGTGTGCCCGACCAGCAGCCGGGTCGCGGTCAGTGCAAGCACCGTCAGGTGCCGGTGGAATTCGTCCCGGTCGAAGGTGGGCTCGTAGTGCACCAGGAAGCTCAGGATCGGCTCGTCGCCGGCAGCCAGCAGCACCCCGTCCTCGACCAGATCGGGGAAGAAGCCGCACGACTCGATATCGGCACGCAGTTCCTGCCGTACGCTGATCGACGCCTGGGTCATAGGGGCCATGATTGCACGCGGTCCGGCAAGGAACCCTATCCGCATCCACAGCCCCCGGGCATCCGCTGGGGGCCGCTACAGGGTGCGGGCGAGCGGGTCGCGCTGGTCTCCTGTCGGGGCGATCTCGATCCGGGCGCCGAGCACCGAAAGGCCGTTGCGGGTGGCGATGCAGGGGGTCAACAGCAGCCAGGACAACTGCGGCAGCTCATCGGCCAGCTGGGACACCCGGTGCAGCAACTCCTCCACCCGGGCGACATCCACTCCCGGCGCACCGTGCTGACCGAACAACGTCGGGGCAGCCCGCAGATCACGCACCATCGCCGCGGCGTCGACGGTGGTCAGCGGCGGCACCCGGAATGCCTGGTCGCCGAGCAGATCGCTGGCGATGCCGGCCAGACCGAGCTCGACGATCGGGCCGAAGGCGATGTCCTCGTGGGTGGCGATCCGCAGCGGTACGCCGGCCGGCACCATCGGCTGCACCACCGGAGCCGCCGCCGCCAGACCCTTTTCAGTCTCCAGGCCCAGTTCACCGGCCAGCACGGTGAGATCCAGCCACGCCCGTCGCATCGCGTCCGGGCCGTCCAGGCTGCGGAAGACGCTGGCCAGGTCCGGCCGGCCCCTGACCCGCTCGTCGGTCGCCTTGAGCACGACATTCCAGCCGTACGCCTCCCCGGCGGCCAGCGCCTCGTCCAGCGCGTCCACCCGGCGCTGCCTGACCAGCTCGATCCCGTACGCCGCCAACAGCGCCGCCGCATCGTCGTCGGAGAGCCGCCCGCCCAGCGGGTTTCTGGCGAGCGCCTGGTTGACCACCTTGTGCGCTGCGGCCGGGTCGATGTCCTCCAGGAGCGGAACGGCTCCCTGGTCGCGTTCGCGCCAGTGCGCGTAGGCGCTGACAGCGGCCAGCGCATGGATGGCGTCGGCCGGCCCCTCGAAGATCGGCAGCGACTGCCCGGCGTCTGGCCCGTCCTCGGATTCGTCGAATTCGGTGAAGTCGAGGAAGGCGGCCAGCAGCGGTTTGGTCGTGGTCGCGGCCAACTCATCCAGTCGCCACCGGGCGGCCTGCGGGTCGGACCCGAACACCCCGATCACCGCACAGATGACCGCGTCGCAGCCGTCGTCCCGCAAGGCCTCGGCGACCAGCTCGGCCAACCGCTCCGGCGGCTGCCCCGGGCCGAGGACGACGGGATCGCCCGCCAGGATCAGGCCGGAGGCGGCCACGGTGTGCGACGACTGGTGCGCCAAGGTCTCGGAATTCATGATCAATTTCGTCCGCGGCCCGGCCGGCAGGGGCTGCCGGGCAGCAACCTGCGCGATACCGAACATTTCGTCCCGGCGATCGGTGACGATCACGCCCGACTGCCGGAAGAGCGCGTCCACGGCGGCATCGGGGGCGTACGTCTGACCATGATCATCGGGGCGCGAGGCGCGCCGCGCCCGGCCGGGCGAGACGACCACCACCGGCTTGCGCCGGGCCAACCGGCGGATGATCCGGGTGAATTTGCGCGGGTTGCCCAGACTGTCCAGCGACAGCAGGCAGATCCGGGTCTGATCATCGTCTTCCCAGTACTGCATGACGTCGTTGCCGCTGACGTCGGCGTACTCACCGGTAGAGATGAAGGACGAGATACCGATCTGCTGCCGCAGCGCGGGCGCCAGCAGCGCCACACCGACCGCCGCAGACTGGCAGAACAGCCCGACACCACCGACCCGCGGCATCGGCCCGGGGCTGGCGTTGAGCGCGACCTCGGGACTGGTGTTGATCAAGCCCAGCGCATCCGGGCCGAGCGCCCGGATCCCGTACGCCCTGGCCAGGCTCACCACCCGCGCACTGTCGGCGATGCCGATGTCGGCACCGGTCAGCACGACGATCGCGTGCGCACCCTTGTGCGCTGCGTCGATCACCGCGGCACCAAGATCATCACGTGGGATCGAGGCCACCACAAGATCGAATCTGCCGTCCACGGTCGCCAGCGACGGGCTGGTCGGCACGCCGGAGACCTCGACATCGTCGGTGCTGACCGCGACCACCTCGCCGCGGAATCCGCCGGACAGCATCGCCGTCACGATGGCCTGCGCACGCACGCCGTCACCGACCACCACCACGCGTTGTGGGTTGAGCATCCGCCGGATCGACTCGCCCTCGGCGCGATGCTCACGCCGCTCCATCACCCCGACCGAGGTGTCGGAGGGCAGGATCGGGAACTCCACTACCAGCAGGCCGTCCTCGTACTGGCGGGTCAGCCGGTAGCCCGCGTCGGCGAAGACCTGCGCCATCCGGGCATTCTCCGGGAGCACCTCGGCGACGAAGCCGGTGATCCCGCGCTCCCGCGCCGCCTCGGCCAGATGTTCCAGCAGCAACTGGCCGACACCACGGCCCTGGTGCGCGTCCTCCACAAGGAACGCCACCTCGGCCCGGTCGTCCTCCAGTCGCTCGTAGCGGCCAACCCCGATCATCTGGTCGGCGACGGTCAGGATGAAGGCCACCCGGTCGACATAGTCGACCGTGGTGAAGCGCTCCACGTCGCGCTCGCTCAGCCGTGGGTAGGGCGCGAAGAACCGCAGGTATTTCGATTCGTCCGAGACCCGCCCGTAGAAGTCGACCAGCAGATCAGCGTCGGCCGGCCGGATCGGGCGCAGCCGCGCCAGCCCACCGTCGCTGAGGACCACATCGGCCTCCCAGCCGGCCGGATAACCGGGCGGGTTCTCGCGGGGGGTGTGGGGCACGCGCCCCATCGTAGGAGGCGCGCCTTGCCGGTGCTGCGTCATTCCGGGCCGCGGCACCTGTGGCTCCCATCACTTCCCAGCATCAGTTCACGGCGTGGAACCGTACGTAGTCGAACTTCGCGTCCAGCGCGGGACTGCTGCCGCCCTGAGCGACCAGCCCGATCCGCGGCACCTCGCCGGCGCTGAAGGTCCAGACGCCGCCCCAGGTCCAGTTCCTCCCATCCCGGCTGACGGCGGCGCGGAACTGCTGCTCGCCGTCGGCGGTGCGGTGGTAGGCCAGCCGCAACCAGGTCGACCCCCTGGCGGGCCTGGCCTGGATCGAGCCGCCCCAGGAGGTCTGACCGTCGTCGGTCGCGACCAGCTGCCGCCCGAATTCGACCTGCCGGGTGTTCCAGATCGCGACTTTGTCCAGCCGGGCGAAGTCGTTGTCGTTCCGGTACGCGACCAGTCCTGCCTGCTGGTAGTTGCGGACCTCGTCGGTGCCGAGATCAAGATCGAGTTTGGTCTCGACCATCCAGTCGCCCGGGGTCGTCGGCGGATCGTGCAACAGCACCGATGCGTCGGCGTCGTCACCGGAAAGGTCACCCGCCTGCACCGGGAAGTCGAACTGGCCCTTGCTGACCGACGCCGCGGAGTCGGGCCGGATCCAGGTCCAACCGGTCAGGTCGGAATCGGAGAATTCCTCGTCCGCCAGAAGTTTCCCGGCCTTCGGTGTGGCAACCAACCTGGTCGCCTCCCGGGCAACCGGCCGGATGGTGAGGTTGTCCAGTTCGGCGCCGTGCCCACTGAAGCGGACCGGTGCGGCCGGCAGTCGTACGCCGCCGAGGCGCACCTCGGCCCCCGGATCGGCAAGATCGGATTCGCCGAGCGAGGCCTGGATCCTCGCATGATCGACTTGCACGGTCAGCGTGTGCCATCCGCTGTCCCAGCCCACGATCGTGTCGGCGCCGGTCCGGGTCCGGCCGTGGCTCGTGGTGATCACCTGCAATTGTTCGGCGGTGGGATCCACGGTCACCCTGAGCCCGTCGCCCTGGTCGCCGACCGTCACCGTCACCGGATGCCCGGTGGCCTTGAGATCGAACCGGACGCGTACCGATCCGGACGAAGCTTTGGCAACCGTCGTGGCGATTCCGTCCAACCGGGCGGTCCGGCCGGCCTGATCATCGATCGGACCTGCGGACAGCCCGCGAACGCCGTGCGCGGCCGGATCGTCGGCGGCGATGCCCAGCCCGGAGGTGGTGACCGGAGCGGCCTGCGAGGTGTCCGACGGGCCGGCGCCGGCCCGGGTCCGCGGCCAGCCGTCGATCCAGTCGATCCTGTCGATCAGCATCGGCCGCCGGTTGACCCCGAACGGATCAGTGAGCCAGGGATTGTTGCGATCGATCGCGTGGTAGACGATCCAGGTGCGTCCCTGGGCGTCGGTCGCGATCGCGTTGTGTCCGGGGCCGATGTAGGTGTTGCCGTTCTGCATGATCACGTTGGTGCCGCCGACGTACGGATCCAGCAGGCTCTGACCGTCCTGGTCGACGAACGGACCCAGCGGTGATCGCGACCGGCCGGCGTAGACCGAGTAGCCGGTCGTCGGCCCGGCGCAGCAGTTGGCGACCGAGCCCATGAAGTAGTACCAGCCGCCATGGCGGATGACGTAGCCGCCCTCGTAACGGTTGTCGATGGTGATCTGGGTGTAGTTCGTGTCCGCAGTCAGCCCGTCGGCGCTGACCTTGGCCACCCAGATGCCGCCGTTGAAACCGCCGAAATACAAGTAGTTCCGGCCGTCGACGTCGGTGAAACCGGCCGGGTCGATGGTGCCCAGGAAGTAGCCGCCCGAGGCCAACCGGGGCTTGATGATCGGCGCATCGGTCGCGGTCCACGGACCGTCGGGATTCGGCGCTGTCGCGACGCCGATCGCGTTGTCGGCGCCGTCTGCATTGAGGGTGGTGTCGGTGACCGCGAAGTAGAGCACGTAGCGTCCGTCGATGTAGCGGATGTCCGGCGCCCACAGCCCGGCGGAACCGGTCGCGTACGACGGCCGGGTCCTGTCGGTGAAGACCGTACCGCGGTACTGCCAGTGCACGAAGTCCTTGGTCCGGGCGATGTGGATCAGCCCGGGTTGATCACCGGCCTTGAGCGGATCGGCGGTCGCGTAGGCGTACCACCACCCGTTCTTGGCCTGGATGATCGACGGATCGGCGAACGTGTCGGAGAACGAATCACTGACCGCATTCGTGTAGCGCAGCGCCGCTGGGCCGGGTGGCGCGGCTGTGGCGACCGGTACCGGCCGGACGGCGACCAGGCCTCCGATCAGCATCAACAGGCCGGAGAACATGATCAAGCACTTGGTGGCAACTCCGCGGTTCATGATCATCATTGATCCTTGTCGTCGGACTTCGTGCGGGTTTGTGTCAGCGTGTTGACAATCGCAGGCAGTGCCAGGAGATCGGCGGCAGTACGGCGGTGGGGCGTCCGTCGGTGACGGTGGCGCTACCGGGCCTGGGGATCACGCGGTCCGGGGCTTCCTCGGTGTTGTGGGCATGCGGGTCGTCATCGCTGATCATCAGGTGCTCGACGAGCCGGAGCGTGCCGCCGAAGGCGACCGGGTCGACGGTCAGCTGCAACGGATCCGTACGGCTCCGGTTGGCGGCGAAGATCACCAGCTCGCCGGTCTGATCGTCGTAGGTGGCCACACTGTGCAACTGATCCACCTCGCCGTACCGGTCGGTGGTGATCACCGGGCCGCGGGAGGCGACGTCGAGCACGACCGGTTTCGCGTGCCGGGCGGTCAGCGCGAACGGATGGAAGATCGTCTGCCGCCAGGCCGCACCGCCCGGCCGAGTCATGATCGGGGCGATCACGTTCACCAACTGCGCCTGGCAGGCGACCGCGACCCGGTCGGTGTGCCGGAGCAGCTCGATCAGCAGGCTGCCGACCACCACAGCGTCCTGGACGTCGTAACTGTCCTCGATCAGATCCCGGGCCGCCTTCACCCGTTCGAGATCACGGTCGGCGAACCGCTCTTGGAACCACACATTCCATTCGTCGAAGCTGATCATGATCTGCTTGTCGGACTTGTGCGTCGCCGCGACATGATCAGCGGTCGCCACCACCGAGGAGATGAATCGGTCCAAGTCCTCCGCGCTGGCCAGGAATGACTGGTGATCACCGTCGACCGGTTCGTAGTAGGCATGGGCGGAGATCAACTCCACCTGGTCGAAACAGCGGTCGAGCACCTCACGTTCCCAAGTGCCGAAGGTCGGCATCCCGCGATTGCTCGACCCGCAGGCGATCAGCTGCAGCGACGGGTCGAACATCTTCATCGCCCGAGCGGTCTCGGCAGCCAGCCGGCCGTACTCCTGCGGTGTCTTGTGGCCGAGCTGCCACGGCCCGTCCATCTCGTTGCCCAGGCACCAGATATCGACATCGTACGGCTCCGGGTGCCCGTTGCGGACGCGTTCGTCCGACAGCGCGGTGCCCGGTTTGCCGTTGACGTACTGCAGGTATTCCATCGCCTCCCGGACGCCCGCGGTGCCGAGGTTGACCGCCAGCATCGGCTCCAGGTCCAGCCGCGTGCACCACTGCAGGAATTCATCGGTGCCGACCTCGTTGGTCTCTATCGTGTTCCAGGCGAAGTCCAGCCTCGTCGGTCGGTCGGCGGCCGGACCGACGCCGTCGCGCCAGTCGTAGCCGGAGACGAAGTTGCCGCCCGGGTAGCGGATGATCGTCGGACCCAGTTCGGTGATTAGCTCCGCGACATCGCGACGGAAGCCGTGCTCGTCGGCTGTCGGGTGGTCGGGCTCGTAGATGCCGGTGTAGACGCAGCGGCGGAGGTGTTCGACGAAGGAACCGAACAACCGGCGGCGCAACGGGCCGACCGTGAACATCGGATCGAGTCTGATCGTCGCGTTCGCGGGCTGCGGCACGGATGGCACTCCCCTTTCTCGATTAGCTCGCCTCGATGATCCACCCCGATGGAAACAGACCGTGATTGTGACCCTGCCACACTGATTACAAGGTTGTAAAGGCCTGTCCGGCGATCAGAAAGCGATCCGGAATCCGTTGTTGCCGCCGCCGCTGTTGGGGTCGTTCCTGCTCCGCGCCGCGACCCGGTAGCGGTTGCAGTAGGACTTGTGGCACAGATACGACCCGCCCCGCATCACCCGTTGCGGGCCAGTCTCCGGGCCGGTTGGATTGTGCTCGGGCGTCCCGTCGGCGCGGATCGGGTGATCGGTCCCCCAGCGGTCGGCCGTCCACTCCCAGACGTTGCCGACCACCTCGTAGAGGCCGTAGCCGTTGTCCGGAAAACTGCGCACCGGGGCGGTCCCGCGGTAGCCGTCCTCGGCCTCGTTGCGAATCGGAAAGCGGCCCTGCCAGATATTGCACAGATGCTTGCCGCCGGGGGTCAGGTCGTCGCCCCACGGATAGCGGGCCTGGTCCAGGCCGCCACGGGCCGCGTACTCCCACTCTGCCTCGGTCGGCAGCCGGCCGCCGGCCCAGTCGCAGTAGGCGACCGCGTCGTTCCAGGAGACATGCACCACCGGATGGTTGCCGCGACCACCCAGCTCAGAGCCGGGCCCCTCGGGGTGATCCCAGGTGGCGCCGTCGACCGCGCACCACCAGGGCGTTCCTTCTGGGCGCGAGCTGATCTTGCGGAGCGCGGCCGGCAGGAATCCGGCGAACACGAAACTCCAGCCGAAGGTCTCGGCCTCGGTCCGGTGGCCGGTCGCCCGGATGAAGCGGGCGAACTGGTCGTTGGTCACGGCGGTCGCGCTGATCGCGAAGGGATCCAGCCGCACCGACCGGATCGGCCCCTCGGCGTCGTCGGGGAAACCCTCGGCGTCGTCGGTCCCCATCCGGAACTCGCCGCCCGGCAACTCGATCCGCTCTCCCAGGTCCGGCTCCACCCGGCTCGGCATCGGGCTCGGCATCGTGGGGCTGCCGAGCGGTTGCGGGCCGTCGCCCCGTCCGCCCGGAGCGCAGCAAGAAGCGTGATCATGCACTGGGCCACGGTAATACGAGAAGATCGGCGGGCCAGATCGCATCCATTGCCAGAGCTGGGCCGAATCGATGATCTGACCCGCAGAAATGCACGTTGTCCACAGCCGAACACACTCCGAGGCTTTTCCACAGATTCGGCTCGGCCCGAAACACCTGCTCGATCGAGCCCCATTGTTCCGATTGTGAAGGCAGACATCGAAGAGCTCTTCCGAGCGAACGGAGGGGTGTTGCGCCGCGCTGACCATCCGTTGTTCAGCCGTCGCCTCGATGGCCTACGCAGCCGAGGCATCCTGGAATCTCCGCTGCCGGGAATTCTCTGCCTCCCGGGTTCGACGAACGACCTGGTGATCGCACTCCGGGCGGGCCAGTTGTGGGCAGGACCGGATTCGGTCCTGATCGGACGTTCGGCCGCCCGGCTCACCTTCTGGCCGGAACTCGAGGTCCGACGTTACGACTTCGCCACACCGCGTAAGCGCCACGGACGTCGTGGCCCATGGACGTTGACCCAGCGAGTCACCCCACCAGAACTGGTGTGGCATCACCACGGCCTGCGAATCGCAGCACCCGAACTGACCGCGATCGATCTGGCGTCGGAGCGCGACGGCGGCGATGCGATCGATCGTGCATTGCGAGCCGGGGTGACCCTGGACCGGATCCAGGCGGCCTTCGACAACACTCGGGGCCGCGTCGGGAATACGGCTCGCAAGCGGCTGCTGCGAGACTCCAGGGACAGCCCGTGGTCGGAGGCGGAGCGACGGCTGCACGCCCTGCTCCACGCCGAAAACATCAAGGGCTGGTCCGCCAACTATTGGATCGGTCTGCCGAATCTGGAGACCCGGGGCGCCTTCGTAGATGTCTTGTTCAAGAGCCGGAAGGTCGTGGTGGAGGTCGACGGCTACGAGTTCCACCACGACCGGGCCGCGTTCGAGCGAGATCGTCGTCGGCGCAACGAGTTGGTTCTCGCCGGATACACGGTTCTCAACTTCACGTGGGAGCAGATCACGCAGTCCGCCGACTGGGTGATCGGGTGCATCCGGCGCGCTCTGGCAGCGCGGGTGTGAACTATTGCGGGTCAGATGCGCAAAACCGACCCCCAAGTCCATGATGACCGATCTGGCCCGCTGATGTACTCACGGCCGCCCTGGCATGATCACCCGCATGGGCGATTTCGTAGCGGCGATCGATCAGGGGACGACGAGCACCCGGTTCATGGTGTTCGACCACGCGGGCAAGGAGATCGGCAAGCACCAGGTCGAACACGAGCAGATCCTGCCGCGATCGGGCTGGGTCGAACACGACCCGGTCGAGATCATCGAACGCACCCGCGAGGTGATCGGCGCCACCCTCGACAAGCTGCACCTCGCCGCCTCCGATCTGGAGGCGGTCGGCATCGCCAACCAGCGCGAGACCGCTGTCGTCTGGAACAAGCGGACCGGCCGCCCCTACACCAACGCCATCGTCTGGCAGGACACCCGCACCGACCGGATCGCCGCCGCCCTGGACCGTGACGGCCACGGCGATGTGATCCGGCAGAAGGCCGGCATCCCGCCCGCCACCTACTTCTCGGCCGGCAAGGTGCAGTGGATCCTGGACAACGTCGACGGTGTCCGTGCCGCCGCCGAAAAGGGTGACGCGCTCTTCGGCACCGTCGACAGCTGGATCTTGTGGAGTCTGACCGGCGGCCCGGACGGCGGCGTCCATGCCACCGACGTCACGAACGCCTCCCGGACGATGCTGATGGATCTGGTCACGCTGGACTGGGACGACGAGCTGCTCGGCTTCTTCGGCATTCCCCGCACCATGCTGCCGCGGATCCGCAGCTCGTCCGAGCCCGATCTCTTCGGCACTACCCGCGCGGACGGTCCGGCCGGTGCCGAACTGCCGCTGGCCGGCATTCTCGGTGATCAACAGGCGGCGATGGTCGGGCAGGTGTGTCTGCAGCGCGGAGAGGCGAAGAACACCTACGGCACCGGCAATTTCCTGTTGATGAACACCGGCACCGACCTGGTCCGTTCCGAGAACGGGCTGTTGTCGACGGTGTGCTACCGCTTCGGCGACGACGACCCGGTCTACGCGCTCGAAGGATCGATCGCCGTCACCGGCTCGGCAGTGCAGTGGTTGCGGGACCAGCTCAAGATCATCGACGACGCGGCGGACAGCGAGACCCTGGCAGCCAGCGTCGAGGACAGCGGCGGCGTCTACTTCGTGCCGGCGTTCTCGGGCCTCTTCGCCCCCTACTGGAGATCGGACGCCCGCGGCGCGATCGTCGGCCTGTCCCGTTTCAACACCGGCGCCCACATCGCCCGGGCCACGCTGGAAGCGATCTGCTACCAGAGCAAGGATGTCGCCGACGCGATGGAGAAGGACTCCGGCGTGCATCTGGACGTGCTGAAGGTCGACGGCGGCATCACAGCCAACGAATTGTGCATGCAGATCCAGGCCGACGTGCTCGGCGTCCAGGTGAGCCGCCCACAGGTCCCCGAGACCACCGCCCTGGGTGCGGCCTACGCCGCCGGCCTGGCGACCGGCTTCTGGAAGGACACCGACGAACTGCGGGCCAACTGGCACGAGGACAAACGCTGGACACCGCGGATCGACGACCAGGCCCGCGCCGGCGGACACGCCAACTGGCGTAAGGCGGTTGAGCGCACGCTGGGCTGGGTCGACGTCGATTCACGGTAGCGTCGGCTCATGCCGACCCATCCGCAGGTGCGCGCCGCACGGGACTTCCTGTTGCTGCACCGCAGTGACTACGACACCGCGTACGCCGGCTTCACCTGGCCCGAGCTGCCGTTGTTCAACTTCGCGACCGACTGGTTCGACGGGCTGGCCGAGGAGACGCCGGACCAGGTCGCGCTGCGGGTGGTCGATGCGACGGCCGACGGCGGCATCGGGCGCGATCAGTCACTGACCTTCGCCGAGCTGCGGGACCGTTCGGTTGCGGTGGCGCACTGGCTGGTGGGCCTGGGCGTACGCCGCGGTGACCGGGTGCTGCTGGTGCTCGGCAACTGCGTCCCGCTCTGGGAGGTGATGCTGGCCGCGATCCGGATCGGCGCGGTGATCATCCCGGCCACCCCGCAGCTGGCCGCGCATGATCTTGCCGATCGGGTTGATCGGGGCGACGCCAAGATTCTGATCGCCGACACCGGTGACCAGGACAAGTTCGCCGACCTGCAGGTTCCGTACGGCAAGGTCGCGGTCGACGGCTCCGGTTCGGGCGCCCCGGCACCCGGCGGCTGGCACGACTACGCGACCGTGATCACGGATCCGTCCGCGGACCGCCATTTCCCCGGAGTCAGCAAGGCCGAGGACCCGCTGCTGCTCTACTTCACCTCCGGCACCACCGCGCTGCCGAAGCTGGTCGAACACACCCAGGTCTCCTATCCGATCGGGCATCTGAGCACGATGTACTGGCTGGGCCTGCGGCCGGGCGACGTGCATCTCAACATCAGTTCCCCCGGCTGGGCCAAACACGCGTGGAGCAGCTTCTTCGCACCCTGGCTGGCGGGCGCGTCAATCCTGGTCTACAACTACCAGCGCTTCAACGCCGACGGGCTGCTGCGCGTCCTTGGCCAGGCCGGCGTGACCACCTTCTGCGCGCCGCCGACGGTCTGGCGGATGTTGATCCAGACCGATCTCGCGGCGGCCACCAACTCCATCCGGGAGGCGGTCTCGGCGGGCGAGCCGCTGAATCCCGAGGTGATCGAACAGGTCCGTACGGCCTGGGGCCTGACCATCCGCGACGGCTACGGCCAGACCGAGACCTCTGCCCAGGCAGGCAACCCGCCCGGAGTGGAGCTCAAGCTCGGTTCGATGGGCCGGCCACTGCCCGGGTATTCCGTACGCCTGGTGGATCCGGCGACCGGTGAGACCCGGCCCGACGAGGGCGAGTTGTGCCTCGACCTCGATCCTTCGACAGGCTCAGGACACGGCCGTCCGCTGTCGCTGATGACCGGCTACAAGGAACGCGCCGACAGCTTCGACGACGTCAAGAACCAGCACGCGTTCGACGGCGGGGTCTACCACACCGGCGATGTGGTCAGCATCGACGCCGACGGCTACCTGACCTACGTCGGACGGGCTGACGACGTCTTCAAGGCCAGCGACTACCGGATCAGCCCGTTCGAGTTGGAGTCGGTGCTGATCGAGCACCCCGCGGTTGCCGAGGCCGCCGTCGTACCGCACCCGGATCCGGTCCGGCTCGCGGTCCCGAAGGCGTACGTGGTGCTGACGGCGGGTCGCGAGCCCGACGCGCAGACCGCGAAGGATATCTTCGGCTTCGTGAGGGCCCAGCTGGCGCCGTACAAGCGGATCAGGATCCTGGAATTCGCCGACCTGCCCAAGACGATCAGCGGCAAGATCCGGCGGGTTGAGTTGCGCCGGACCGAGGAGGCCCGGGACGGCCGGCGCGCTGAGAACGAGTTCTACGCCAGTGACTTCGACTAGCCCACGACCGACGGGGGACATCAGGTGAGCAAGATCGAGTCCGAGAGCACCCTGGCCGACGTCCTGGGCCGCTACATCGCCGTCCAGTGCGAGGTGGTGCTGTCGATCAACGCCGAACTGGAGAAGGTCCTGGAGTCGGCGGCGCCCCAGATCGACGACGACCAGGTGCACGATGCCCGCGTCGCCTGTCGTCGGTTGCGGAGCGTGACCCGGGTCTTCGCCGACGTCTTCTCGGTTCCCGAGGCCGGACGACTGTCCGATGACGCGCGCTGGTACGGGCTGGCGCTGGGCGGCATCCGCGACCTCGACGTGCTGGCCGCGCGGATCGGTGCCGCCCTGGACGAGTTGGACGAGGATCTGGTGCTGCACGATCCGAGGGCGGAGTTGGCGCAGCAGATCGATTACCGGCGTCAGATCGCGATCGCCGGGCTCCGCGATGCCACCCACAGCGAGCGCTACGCCGACCTCACTGCGCAGCTGCACGGTTGGAAGAGCCGCCCGCCGTGGGCCCCGCCGGCCGACAAGCCCGCTGCCAAGATCAAGAAGTACGTCCGGAAGGCCGACCACACGCTGGCCAAGCGGTTGCGCCGGGCCATGGCCGCCGTCGCCGCCCACGACGAGGAGGCCGACGAGCTGATCCATTCAGCGCGCAAGGCGGGCAAGCGGCACCGGTACGCGGCCGAGGCGGCTGTCCCGGTGCTCGGTCAGGCCGCCGACAAGGTGGTGGCCGACCGCAAGGACCTGCAGGACCTGCTCGGCGATTACCAGGACAGCCGGCTGGCCTCGGTCTTCCTGCGCGATCTCGGCGGTATCCCCGGCCGCAACGGCTTCACCTTCGGGGTGTTGTACGCCGCCGAGGCCGACCACCGCCGCCGGCTCCGCAAGCTGGTCGCCAAGCGCATCAAATAGCCGAGGGGTCACAAAGTCCCTGATTCCTGCGGCGCGTCGCGGGCTCGGTGACCTCTCGGCGAGCCATCACAGCGATTGTTGGCCGCCTGAGAGACAATCTCCCAAGCCCCAGAACTGAGGAGTCACCGACCCACGATGCCTGCCCGCAAGTCCCAGACACCACCGCCCGACGACTTCGCCGAGCGGATCGTCGACATCGACGTCTCCTCGGAGATGGAGACCAGCTTCCTCGAGTACGCCTATTCGGTGATCTACGCCCGGGCGCTGCCGGATGCCCGGGACGGCCTCAAACCCGTGCAGCGGCGGATCCTCTACTCGATGCGGGACATGCGGATCTATCCCGACCGTCCACACGTGAAATGCGCCCGGGTCGTCGGCCAGGTGATGGGCGTGTTGCACCCGCACGGCGACGGCGCGATCTACGACGCGCTGGTCCGGATGGCCCAACCGTGGGTGATGCGGTTGCCGATGGTCGACGGGCACGGCAACTTCGGCTCGCTGGACGCGGGCCCGGCGGCCATGCGTTACACCGAGTGCCGGATGGCGTCACCGGCGATGGCGATGACCGACGGGCTGGACAAGGACACCGTCGACTTCAAGAGCAACTACGACGGCAAGGAGACCGAGCCGATCGTGCTGCCGTCGGCGATCCCGAATCTGCTCGTCAACGGCACGAACGGCATCGCGGTCGGGATGGCGACCAACTGCGCCCCGCACAACCTGGTCGAGGTCGTCCAGGCATTGCGGCACCTGCTCAAGCATCCCAACGCGACCCTCGACACTTTGATGCGCTTCATCCCTGGCCCTGACCTGCCGACCGGTGGCAAGATCATCGGCCTGGACGGCATCCGGGAGGCGTACGAGACCGGCAAGGGTTCCTTCAAGATCAGAGCCACCGCCCGGGTCGAGCAGGTCACCCCGCGCCGCAAGGGCATCGTGATCACCGAGCTGCCCTACAACGTCGGTCCGGAGAAGATCATCGAGCAGATCAAGACGCAGGTGGGCGCCAAGAAGCTGCAGGGCATCGCCGACCTGAAGGATCTGACCGATCTGGCCAATGGCACCCGGCTGGTGATCGAGGTCAAGAACGGCTTCAACCCCGATGCCCTGCTGGAGCAGCTCTATCGGCTGACCAAGCTCGAGGACTCGTTCGCGATCAACGCCGTCGCGTTGGTCGAGGAACAGCCGAGAACCCTTCCCCTGAAGGAGATGCTGGAGGTCTACCTCAAGCATCGGCTGGAGGTGACACTGCGGCGTACCACCTTCGACCGGGACAAGGCGGCCGACCGGCTGCACCTGGTCGAGGGCCTGTTGATCGCGATCGTCGACATCGACGACGTGATCGCGATCATCCGCGGTTCGGACGACGCCGCGGCTGCCCGGGCGCGCCTCATCGAGGCCTTCGACCTGACCGAGACCCAGGCCAACTTCATCCTGGACATGCAGCTTCGTCGGCTGACCAAGTACTCCAAGATCGAATTGGAGTCCGAGCGCGACGAGCTGCAGAACACGATCGCCGAGCTGACCGAGATCATCGAGAGCGACGAGCTGTTGCGGACCCTGGTCGGCAATGAGCTGGCCGAGGTCGCCAAGCAGTTCGGCACCCCGCGGCGGACGATCCTGCTGTCCTCCAGCGGTGTCACCACGACCGCCAACGCGGCCCCGCTCGAGGTGCCCGATGACCCGTGCTGGGTGCTGCTGTCCTCGGCCGGGCTGCTGGCCCGGACCGAGAATGCCGAACCGCTACCGACCGAGGGGGGCAGGAGCAACCACGACGTGATCATCTCCGCGGTCCGGACCACGGCCCGCGGTGAGTACGGCCTGATCACCAGTTCCGGCCGGCTGATCCGTGGCAACGCACTGGATCTGCCGACCGTGCCGGTGACTGCCAATGCTCCCAACCTGCAGGGCGGCGCCCACGTCGCCGAGCTGATCGCGGCCGCCGAGCCCGGCGAGCGGATCCTGGCTCTCGTCCGGCTCGGCGACGAGGCCACGACCATCGCACTGGGCACCCGCAACGGCATCGTCAAGCGGGTCAATCCGGAGACCCTCAACCGCGACGTCTGGGACATCATGCGGCTCGACGACGGGGACCAGGTGGTCGGTGCGCTGGAGCTGGCCGACGACAACGCCGAGCTGGCGTTCATCTCCGACGACGCCCAGTTGCTGCACTTCCCCGCATCCTCGGTACGCCCCCAGGGTCGGTCCGGGGGCGGTATCGCCGGGATCAAGCTCTCGGCCGGCCGCCGGGTGGCCTTCTTCGGCGCCTTCCGCCCCGACACCGATGCGATCGTGGTCACCGTCGCCGGCAGCAGCGATGCGCTGCCCGGCACCGACGCCGGGACGATCAAGGTCACGCCCTTCGACCAGTATCCGGGCAAAGGCCGCGCGACCGGCGGCGTACGGTGCCATCGGTTCCTGAAGGGCGAGGATACGTTGCTGTTCGCCTGGGCCGGACCGGTACCGGCGGTTGCCGCCGCCGACAGTGGTGCACCGATCGATCTGCCGGCGGCCGACGGACGTCGGGACGGCTCCGGCACCCCGGCCGCACAGCCGATCGTGGCGGCCGGGACCAGGCTGCTGGCCCAGTGAGCGATGGAGACCGCTATTTGGCCACCGGCTCCAGCTGCCCGCTGAGCATCGACAAGATCACCACGTTGTCGGCGTAGAGCGAGTCCTGGATCAGCGGATCGTCGTTGGTCGGGAAGTTCTTGACCCGGACACCGTTGAGCGCCGGCGAATTCCCCAGTCGCTCGAAGAGCGGGATGATCGGCAGATCGGCGTTGAAGATCTGCGCGAGCTTGGTGGTGTTGGCGATCAGCACCTTCTGGTCGATGCCGCTGCCGGTGGCGTTGATCAACTTCTGGATGTCCACGGTGCCGAAGCCGCTCACCGTACGTTTCAGGGCGTAGTTCATGCCCTTGCCGCCGTTGCTCTGCGCCATCGTGTAGTTGTAGTTCAGGAATGCCGCGACGAAGGAGAAGTACGGATACGGCTGGGCCGAGTTGCCCCAGGACTGGATGGCCAGCTGGAATTGGCCCTTGTAGATGCTGGTCGGCTGCTGAGTGGAGACCACACCGCGCAGGGTGATCGGGATGCCGAAGCCGCCGAACTGCTCGCCGAGATCCTTGGCCGCACCGCTCCAGTCGGCGTAGTCGGAGGGGAACAGCAACTCGTAGGTGGCCGGCTTGCCGTTCGGCAGCCGCCACTTCTTACCGGAGCGCTTCCATCCCGCGCTCTCCAGCAGTGCTGCCGCCTTGTCCGGGTCGTGGCCGTAGCCGTTGAGCTTGGACTTGCCGGCCGGATCCACCCAGCCGTCCACCAGGAAGTCGGAGAATCCCGTGTAGTACTTGGTCGCCTTGCCCGACGATCCCAGCGCAGCATCGCCGTTGCGATCATGATCGATCACGTAGTTCAGCGCCTGCCGGACCCTGGCGTCGTTGAATTCCGGCTGCGCGCCGTAGTTCATGAAGAGTGCCGGGCCCGAATAGGTGGGCGGCTTGAGGATCTCGTAGCCGATGGCCTCGAACTGTTTGGCCGACGCCACCGGGAAACCGTTGGTCGCATAGTCGATGGTCTTGCTCAACATCAGCGGCGTGACTGCGGGCGTCTCGCCGTTGTAGATCACGATCTTGTCGAATTTGACCCGATCGGCCGCGTACCCCTTGGCATTCTTGACCAGCGTCAGCTGGGTGTTGTTCAGGGTCTTGTAGTCGATGTTGAAGGGGCCGCTGGCGATGTAGGCGTCCGGCTGCAGCCCGACCAGCTTGTTGGTCAGGGAGGCCGATGGCTTCGCCGACGCTCCCCCCGTCTCAGCGGATTTGCGTGCCTGCTCGGCGATGTCGCCGTACTGGCTGGTCGGAATGATGTTGCTGTGCAGCAGATACCGCTCGACGACCGGCGCCGGCTGGTTCATGCTCATGGTGAAGGTATGATCATCCGGAGCGGCGATCTTGTCGATGTACTCCCACAGCGGCGATCCCAGCACCCACTGGCACCAGAAAGTCGTCAGGTAGTCCTGGGAGGTGATCGGTTTGCCGTCACTCCAGGTCAGATCGGACTTGATGGTGACGGTGTAGGTCTTGGTCGCGTCATCCAGCTTGTAGGAGTCGATCAGATAGAGGTCCCAGGTCTGCTGTTTCCAGTGGTAGAAGGCGCTGGGCAACATCACCAGATCGCCGTAGTTGCCGGAGAACAGGATCGCGTTGGGCACCTTCACGAAGGGTTGACCGGCACAGTTGTAATTGCCCTGCGTGGGTGGGAGATACAGCGTGCCGGCATGGAACTCGCCGCCGGCGGCCGCAGCTCCGTGACTGCCCGGCGCACTCTTCGGCGTCGCCGGTGCACAGGCCGACCCGAGCGCGCCGACGCCGACGGCGCCCAGCGACGACAGGCCGACCAATTGGAAGAGATTCCGGCGTGACACGCCGCTCTGGTCACTCATGGCACTCCTTGGGGGTTGTGGCTCCGGCATCCTTGCCGCGGGTTCGACTTCAGGGGTTGCTGCTCGGCGGGAGGCGTACGCCACCGCAATACGTTTCCTGCAAGGAAACTCTTCGGTCAGGACCAGCAGATCAGCGCGGTTGCCGACGGCGAGACTGCCGCGGTCGGCCAGTCCTGCCGCAGCCGCCGGGGTCTGCGAGGCCATCCGGAATCCGTCTGCCACACCGACCCCGACCCGGGTGATCATGGTCCGGACGCAGTCGATCAAGAACACGGTGGACCCCGACAGGCTGCCGGTGCCGGACCGGCGGACGACGCCATCGATCACGTCGACCTCCCGGCCGGAGAAGGCGTAGTGGCCGTCCCCGAGACCGGCGGCGATCGAGGCATCGGTGACCAGCACCGCCCGGCGGCCGCCCTCGACCGCGGCCGCCAACCGCAGGACCGGGGTCGCGATGTGATGCCCGTCGGCGATCAGTTCGTAGCTCAACCGAGGATCCGTCAGCGCCGCGGTGATCGGGCCGGGGCTCCGGTGGCCGAGCGGGATCATCCCGTTGAAGAGGTGGGTGACATGACGCACCCCGGCGCCGACGGCGGCCATCGTCTGCTCGAAGGTCGCATCAGTGTGGCCGATCGCGAACCGGCACCGCGACGCGTACTGCTCGATGATCATGACCGCGCCCTCGAGTTCCGGTGCGATCGTCATCATGATCGGGATCTCTCCCGCCGCGTTCAGCAGCCGACCGGTCAGCGACGGATCCGGCGCTGCCAGCGCCGACTCGAGCTGGGCTCCTCGGCGGACCGGCGACAGGAACGGTCCCTCCAGATGCACCCCGGCCAGATTCGGCAGCCGACCAGCCCGGGTCGCCGAGCCGATCGTCGATGCGGCGTCGATCATCCGGTCAACCGGAGTCGTGGCAACCGATGCGAGCATCGAGGTCGTCCCACGGCGCAGGTGCGATGTCGTGACCCGGGCAAGATCATCATCGGACCCGGAGTAGACCACCGCACCATCGGCGCCGTGACAATGGATGTCGACCAACCCCGGCGCCAGATAGCGACCGCCGAGATCGATGTGCGTGCCGCCGGGCCCAGGCGGTGTGCCCGGTCCGAGCGCGACGATCCGGTCGCCGTCGATCGTCAGCCAGCCCTGCTGCAGCCGGTCGGGCAGCACCATCCTGGCCCCGGTAAAGGTGATCGGACCGTCGGACCTCGCGGTCATACCGGCAACAGGATCTCGGTCGCCGCTGTCGCACACGCCGCCGAGCCGCCGAAGGTGCGGATCCAGGCGCGGGCGGCGGAGAAGTCGCGGTGCGCGAAGCCCATGTCCAGCACCACCACATCGGGAGTGGTCTGCAGGATCCGGTCCAGCACCCGCAGCTGCCAGTCGTAGCGGTGCGGACTGCGGACCAGCACGACGACCTCGCCGTCGGCACCGTACTCCTCGCGGAATTCCGCGATGGCCGCGTGGATCATGCCGTCGCCGTTGTAGGTCTGCTCCGACACGGCGACCCGTTCGACCGTCTGACCTCGCTGGGCCAGCAACCCTTCGACATCACCGTGGCCGCGCCCCGCGGCCGGCGAGACGCCCGGCTCCAGGCGTACGACCAGGACCGCCGAGCCGCGCAGCTGCGGCCGTCCGTTGACCTCGATCGCCTCCCTGGCCAACCGTGGGCCGGTCGTCACATCGGCAGCACCGCTGACGGTGACCGGACCGGCTCCGATTCGCCGGATCCGCTCGGCGGAGCGCTCCAGGGCATCCTGGTCGAGGTCACCGGCGGCGACCGCCGCGGTGATCGCCTCGACGCAGGTGCGGACGTCGTCGCCGAATGACCAGGAGCCCAGGCACAGCGCGTCCGCGCCGGCCTGCAGGGCCCGTACGGCAGCGGTGGCCAGGTCGGCCATCCGGGCGACGCCCTTCATCTCCAGCGCGTCGGTGATCACCACGCCGTCGTAGCCGAGCTCGTCCCGCAACAGCCCGGTGATGATCGGCCTGCTGATCGACGCCGGCCACTCGTCGATGGCGGGGACCTGCGGATGCGAGACCATGATCGAGTCGACACCGGCGGCAACAACGGCCCGGAACGGGTCCAGGTAGTGATCGACCAGCTCATGCCGGGACAGCTCGAGGTTGGGGGTGCCGAGATGAGCATCGGTACCACTCAGCCCGTGTCCCGGAAAATGCTTGGCGCAGGCGCTGACGCCGGTCGACTGTAGTCCCTCGACCCAGGCGACGGCGTGCTCGGCGACCCGCTTCCGGTCGCTGCCGAAGCACCGGACACCGTTGGGCGTCAAGGGGTTGACAGCGACGTCGACGGCCGGGGCGAAGTCCCAGTCGACGCCGAGATCGCGCAGCGCCAGTCCGAGCTGGACCGCGCAGTCCCGGGTGACCGCAAGATCGTCGATCCGTCCGAGCGCCAGGTTGCCCGGGGTGCTGATCACCCCGGTGGCCTCGAGTCTGCTGACGTCTCCGCCCTCCTCGTCGACCGCAAGGTGGATGCCCGGCGCCCGCTCGCGCAGCTGGGCGGTGAGCGCGCGCAACTGATCAGCGGAAACGGCCTCCCGGCCGAAGAGCACGAATCCGCCGAGCCCGGCCGCAACCGGCTCGCTGATCCAGCGCGGTACGGTGGCACGCCCCAGCGACGGGAACAGGACCGCATGGGCGAGCTGGTCGACAGTCGCCATCACCTAACCCCTTTCAGACAACATTCGGTGCCCGGCCGAAGAGGTCGGTCACCCTGGCGCGATCGACGTCGATCGACCCGAGATGTTCTTCGAGGATCCCCATCGACCCGTACAGCCCTGCCAGTGCCGTCGCCAGCGCGCCGTAGAGCCCGGCATGATCACCCAGCGAGGTCCGCTGCAGATCGACCGGGATACCGACGATCTCGCTGACCTCTGCACTGACCCGATGCAGCAGCGCATCGTCCAGCCCGTGGGAGAAACCGCCTGTCAGCAGCACCACCCGCGGCTCGTAGGACAGTGCAACGATCGCCACCAGATGGACGAGGGCCTCGATCACCTGCCGGTGCAGGCCGCCGAAGCGCAGCGGTGCCTGCAGCACCTCACGGGCATCGGTGATGTCGATCCCGTTCTGCTGGGCGTACGCGACCAGTCCGGCCCCGGAGACGAGGTCCCGGATCCGGATCTTCGAGCCCGGCAGATTCAGCCGACCGAATTCTCCCAGCCGGCCGTCCTGGGCCCGCAGGATGGTCCCGTCGATGGCCGCCGCGGAGCCGAGCCCGGTGCCGATCGCCAGCAGGCTGACGGTGTCGCCGGCCCCGATCGAGCCGTAGCGCAACTCTCCGAGCAGGGCCAGATTCGAGTCGTTCTCCAGGACGACCGGCGCCGCGAAGACCGACCGCAGGGCGTCGATGAAGTCGGTGCCCCCGATCTGCGGCAGGTTCTGGGACGCGACCACCCGGCTGCCGTCCCCCGACAGTGCGCCGGGCAGGCCGATCGCAACCGATCCCAGCGTTCCGGGCCCCGACCGGCCTGCGGTCAGGGTGGCGACCCGATCGCCGATCCAGACTGCTAGACCCGGTCCGTCAAGATCACGAGGCGTCTGGTGGTGGGACCTGGCTACCGCCCGCCCCAGCAGGTCGGCCACAACGAAGCGGCACTGTGAGCCACCCAGATCAACCCCGCACACCAGCCGGGATCCGGCCACGATCCGGATTCCGACCGGAGGGCGTCCAGGCCCGCTCGGCGGCTCGAGCTCGCACTCCTCGACCAGACCCGATGCGCGCAGCTCGTCGACGATCCGGAACACCGTCGCCCGGCTCAGGTCTGCGCCATCGATGATCTGGTTGCGGTCGAGGAGGTTTCCGGACAGCAGCACCGACAACACGGCACTCCGGTTCGCTGAGCGGGCCTGTTCGGCAGTGACCATGGTGTGCGACGTAGATTTCTCTCAGGGTGAACGAAATTAGCCCAAACGTATTGACCGTGACACCTGGATGTCAAGACTCCCTGGGACAATGAAGGGCCGCCCCAACCACACCGGGAGGTGCGGTAGGAGCGGCCCTTCGGTTCGGACCCAGCCGGTGATCAGAACGAATTGATCACGAACGGATGCTCACGAGCGGTTGATCAGGCCTTCGGTCCGATCGTGCCGGTGAACATCCCGTACAGGACCGGGTTGTCGGCGTACAGCGAGTTCTGCACGATGTCGGAATTCGGATCCGGGAACTTCGCGACCCGGACGCCGTCCAACGCCGGTGCGTTGGCATGCCGCTCGAAGAGCGGGATGATCGGCAGCAGGGTGTTGAAGACGATCGCGAGCTCGGTGATGTTCTTCTGCAGCTCGGCGGTGTCGATGCCCGACCCGGACTTGTTGATCATGTCGTTGATGTCGATCTTGCCCTGACCCGGCATCGTCGCGCTCATCGGGAAGTCCATTCCCTTACCGCCAACACCCTTCAGGCCCGGGTAGTTGTTGGTGATGAAGTTGGTGACGAAGGAGAAGTACGGGTACGGCTGGGTCGAGTTACCCCACGAGTTGATCGTCCACTGGTACTGGCCCTTCTGCCACGGTGTGGTGATCTGGGTCGACACCACACCGTGCAGGGTGATCGGGATGCCGAAGGACTTCATCTGGTCGGCAAGGTCCTTCGCCGCCCCGCTCCAGTCGGCGTAGTCGGACGGGTAGAGCAGCTCGTAGGCGGCCTTCTTCCCGTTCGGCAACTGCCAGCCGCTGCCCTGTTTCTTCCAGCCGGCGGCCTCGAGCCCGTGCGCTGCCGCGTCGGGATCGTGCTGGTACTGCTTGAGCTTGCCCTTGCCGTCGGACGTGATCCAGGTATCGACCAGGTTGTCGGAGAAGCCGGAGTAGTAGGTCTGCGGGACACCCGACTCGCCCAGCGCGACCGTTCCGTTCTGCTTGTGGTCGAACGCCTGGATCAGGGCCTGCCGGACCCGGTAGTCGGCGAACTCCGGGACCTTGTCGTAGGAGAAGTAGATCGCCGGGCCGGAGTAGACCGGGGACCGGAGGATCTTGTAGCCCTGGGCCTGGAACTGCTTCTCCGACGCGACCGCGAAGCCGTGGGTCGCGTAGTCGACGTCCTTGCTCAGCACCAGCGGCGTGACGGTCGGCGTCTCGCCGTTGTAGAGCAGGATGCTGGCGAATTTGACCGCCTCGGCCAGCACGCTGCTGGTGTTCTTCTTCAGGCTGAGCTGGGTGGCGTTGATCGTCGAATAGTCGTAGTCGAACGGACCGTTCGGGATCAGCTTGCTCGGCTTGAAGCCGATCAGATCCGAATTCAGCTTGGTGAAGTCGGCGCCGCTGGTATCGGCACCCGCATCGACGATCGCCTTGGCCAGGTCGGCGTACTTGCCGTAGGTCTTGGTGTCGATGATGTTGCTACGCAGCAGGTAGCGCTCCACCACCATCGCCGGGGATTTCATCACCGCGGTGAACGTGGTGTCGTCCGGGGCGTCGATCTTGCTGATCAGCGCCCACAACGGCGAGTTGAGGGCGAACTGGCAGTAGAAGGTCGTCAGGTAGTCCTTGGAGGTCAGCGGCGTGCCGTCCGCCCACTTCAGACCCGACTTGAGCTTGAGCGTGTAGGTGTTGGTGCTCTTGTCCAGCTTGTAGGAGTCCAGCAGGAACAGGGTCCAGGCGTTGGCCTTCCACTGGTAGTAGCCGCTGGGCAGGTTCATCAGGTCGCCGTACGGACCGGGGAAGATCGCGTTCGGAACCGCGACGAACGGCTGGCCGGCGATGTTGAAGTGGCCCTGCGGCGGCTGGGTGTACGGGTACGCGCCGTGGTACTCGCCGGTGCCCGCGGCGGCGCCGCCGGTTCCGCTGGTTCCACCGCCACTGCCGGTGTCGTTCTTCGGTGTCGCCGGAGCACAAGCTGCGGCGGCCCCCAGCCCGGCGACCCCCACGGTCGACAGGCCCATGATCTGCAACACGTTCCGCCGGGACACGCCCTTGGGTTCAGTCACAAGTCCTCCTTGTACGAAGTCAGGCGGGTGATACAACGGGCGCCGATTGCGCCCGCCCCGACGAGGGCCCCGCCCATGATCAGGTTGATGATGGTCACTACGAACTCGTCAGTCCCTGGCTTGACGAGGAACAACAGCAGAACTGATCCCGCCAGGAGGAAGGACCCGAGCATGATCGCGGCTTTGGCCGCCAGAGCCACCACTGCGATCAACCACTGACTGACACCGAAGCATCGGCCGCTGCCCGTCCGGACTCTCGCGCCACAACGTGACACGCGACTTCGCGTCGAGAGCCGATCAAGGACAGCTCGGGCGACGTCACGTCACACAGGCCCTCCTCGAACAACGGACAGCGGGGATGGAAGGTGCAACCACTCGGCAGTGCAGCAAGGCTCGGAATGTCTGCACTGCGCAACCCGCCGCCCGGGAGCTTCTGGGCGGCAAGATCAGGATCCGGCTCCGGCACGGCGTTGAGCAGTGCGCGGGTGTACGGATGTTGGGGGTCGTTGATGACCTGCTGGGTGGGGCCATATTCGACGACCTCACCCAGATACATCACCGCGGTCCGGCCCTCCCAGCCGAAATACTTGGCGATGGCCAGGTCGTGGGTGATGAAGATGAAGCCGACCCCGAGTTCGTCGCGGAGCCGGCCGAGCATGTTCAGCATGCCGACCCGGATCGACACGTCGAGCATCGACGTCGACTCGTCGGCAATGATCAACTTCGGATTCAGCGACAACGCCCGGGCGACCGCGACCCGCTGCCGCTGACCGCCGGACATCTGGTGCGGGAATTTGGACAGGTAGCTCTCCGGCGGCGTCAAGTCGACCCTGCGGAGCAGCTCCGAGGCCTGCTTCCAGGAGTCGTCGTTGCCCTTGGACAGTCCGTGCTTGCGCAACGGGGCCGAGATCGTCTTGTAGACGCTGCGGATCGGATTCAGGGAAGCGTACGGATCCTGGTGCACGTATTGCACCGAAGTCCGGAACTCGGTGAACTGGTCCTTGTCCATCGACCAGATGTCCTGACCGTTGTACGCGACCGTGCCGTCGGTCGGCTTGGTCAGCCCGGCGGCCATCCGCGCGGTCGTGGTCTTGCCGCAACCGGACTCGCCCACCAGGCACAACACCTCGCCGGCGTTGACCGTCAGGTTGACGTCACGCACCGCGGGCCGGTCACCTCGCTTGGTCTTGAAGATCTGCGAGATGCCGCTCAGCTCCATCAGCGGCGTCTGGCGATCGGATGACGGGCGATCGGACGACTTGGGATCGGATGAAATCGGATCAGGCATCAGCCGTCACCACCTCTCGCGGGCTGTGGACCTGCTGCCAGTTGATGCAGGCGGCGGTATGGCTCAGGCCGGCGAGCCGGCTCTCGATCATCTCCAGCTCGGGATCGATCTCGGCGCACTTGTCCTCGGCGTAGCTGCACCGGTCCCGGAAGGCGCAGCCCTTGGGCAGCGTCGCCAGGGACGGCGGAGAACCCGGGATCGATGCCAGGTTGGGCAGATCGCCGGTGACCGGCGGCACCGCGTTGATCAGGCCCGCAGTGTAGGGATGGCGTGGATTCTGGAAGGTGTCGCGGACGCTCCCGGTCTCGATGATCCGACCGGCATACATCGTCGCGACCCGGTCGGCGAGCTCGGCCGCCAGTGCCAGGTCATGGGTGATGAAGATCATCGTGAAGCCGAGCCGCTCCCGCAGCTCCCCCAGCACATCGACGATCGCCCGCTGGGTCAGGATGTCCAGCGCGGTGGTCGGCTCGTCCAGGATCAGCAGCCGCGGATCGAGCAGCAGACTCATCGCGATCAGCACCCGCTGCCGCATACCGCCCGACAACTCGTGCGGATAGCTCGGCAGCACCTGCTTGGGTTCCAGCCGGACGGCGCGCAGCATCTCGGCACTCTTGTCGAGAATCTCATCCTTGCTGGGCTTGTGACCGTCGATCAGGTGCGCCTTCATCGTGTCGGCCATCTGCTCGCCGATCCGCAGCACCGGGTTGAACGAGTTCATCGCGCCCTGGAAGACGATCGCGGCCTCTTCCCAGCGCCAGCGCCGCAAGGCCGCCGTGCCCAGCTTGAGCACGTCGACCGGCTTGTTGTTCTTTCCGACGAAGGTCATGCTGCCGCTCGGCACCGAGCCCAGCCGCGGCAACAATCGCAGCAGGCCGAGGCCGAGAGTGGTCTTGCCGCAACCGGACTCGCCGACCAGGGCCAGTGACTGACCGGGATAGAGATCGAAGCTCACACCCCGAACCGCATCGAGATAGCTCTTCGAACCGGTGGTGTAGCGCACCACCAGGTCTTTGACCGAAAGAATCGGCGTTTCCGTGTTCACGTCGGACTTCGCCGCTGTCATCGTCGTCTCTGCCATCGTCATCGCCTCCCGGTCACCGATCCCGCAATCGCGGGTTGAGGATTTCTTCCAATGACCTGCTGAGCATGATCAGTCCGAGCTGCATGATCACGATCATCGCCACCGGCGCCAGGATGTAGAGCATCGAATTCGGATTGAACATGGCGCCGGAGATCCAGGCGTCGTTGATCATGATCCCCCAGTTGTCACCCGACATCGGCGCGAGGCCGAGCACGTACATGCCGATCAGCGCGTAGGTGGCGTTGGTGATGGCGATGATGAAGTTGATCAGGATGAAGCTGGCCATGTTGGGCACGATCTCCATGAAGACGATCCGCAACGTGCCCAGGTCGAGCAGCCGTGCCGCCTCGACGAATTCGCGCTCCTTCAGCGACAACACCTGGGCCCGGATGGACCGCATCAGTACCGGCCAGCTGAGCACCCCGATCAGGGCGGCCAGCGCGAACGGCGAGTTGAGCTCGAAGAAGGCACCCATCACCGCCAGCAGGATGATCTGCGGGATGGTCATCACGATGTCGGTGATCTGCAGCATGATCGCGTCGAACCGGCCGCGGAAGTAGGCGGCCAGCGAACCGATCACCACGGCGATCGCCGTCGTGAGCAGGGCGGCGCCGAAGCCGACGAAGATCACCGTACGGCCGCCGCGCAGGATCAGCGTGACGATGTCCTGGCCGGAGTTGTTGGTGCCCAGCCAGTGCCGGGACGACGGACCGCTCCAGATCTGGTTGACGTTGGGCTTCGCCTCCGGCACCACCAGCGGTGCGATCAAGGACATCGCCACGATCAGCACCACGATGATCAGTCCGGCGAATCCGGAGGCGCTGCGGGTCAGCTGCGACAACAGGCTGGAGCCGCGAACGCTCCGTACGCCCGAGTCGACGCTGGTCTCCAGGGTTGCGGTCTCAACGGTTGCCTGTGCCATCTCAGTCCCCCGATTCCGTCGTCCGGATCCGGGGATCCAGCAGGCTGTAGACGAGGTCCGCGATCAGGTTGGCGAACACGACCGTCACTGTCACGATCAGCAGGATCCCTTCCAGCACGGTGTAGTCACGGCCTTGCAGAGCCGTGTAGAGCAAGGTGCCGATGCCGTCGTACTTGAAGGTCTGCTCGACGAAGATCGCGCCGCCGACGACGAAGCCTGCGGTGGTGGCGATCTGCGAGACCAGCGGCAGGATCGCATTGCGCCCGACGTAGTTGGTCCGGATCCGCAGGTCCCGCAGCCCGCGCGCCCGGGCCACGGTGACGTAGTCCTCCTCGAGCACCTGCGTGGTGGACGATTTCATCACCAGCGACCAGGTGCCGACCGTGGTCAGCACGTAGGTCAGGATCGGCATCGACGCGTGGTAGAAGATGTCGGGGAAGAAGGCCAGCCCGTAGGCCTTGAAGGTCACCCCGGGCGACGCCGTGCCGCGCATGGTCGCGATGTCGAACAGACCGAACCGAGCGCCACCGATCACCACGATGATCATTGCCAGCAGGTAGTTCGGGATCGCGTGCAGGAAACTGCCGATCGCCGTGACCGCGTGATCGATCGCGCCACCGCGACGGTAGGCCATGATCATGCCGAGGATCAAGCCGATGATGATCGCGATGCCGACACCGATGCCGACGCTGAAGAGCGTCCACGGCAGGTACTGGGCGATCAGCGTGGAGACCGCCATCCCGCGGTTGCCGATCGACATACCAAGATCAAGTCGGCACAATCCCCACAGGTAAACGAAATACTGCTGGATCAGCGGCGTGCCGGGATCGAAGTTGAAGTACGCCTGGGCGCTGCGCTGGGCGTCGGCGTAGGTGGCGCCGTATTGGCTCACCTGCACCTGGATGTACTGCTCGACAGGATTGCCGGGCAGTAGTCGCACCAGGAAGAAGACCGCCGTCGCGACCACCCAGATCACAAAGATCGCGCGCAGAAAACGACGCAACGCGTAGTTGCGCCAGACCTTCTTCAAGATCGGGACCGCACCCGTCGCCGGGCGTCCTCGAACGCCGGCTTCGATCGCCGCCATACCCCTCCCCAACTTCGCTGTCTTCCCCGGACAGTTCATCGATCGCTGCCGAGGTTCCTCGGAGCGTAACGGGGATCATCGTTGCACGCTAGTGCATCATTTGTACGGATATCTCTCACGTTCGTGCATTAGCTGTAACACGAACGTCGAAAACTGACAGCTGAATCGTTTCAGGATGACGCTGAGGATCAGGAATCGCTCAACTCTCCGCGAGCAGTTGTGCAACCTCTTCGACGGCCAGCCGATTGCCCGCCAGGTGCCAGCGCTGCTCGCCACGCTCGATCACCCGTGTCAGGCCGCCGGCGGCCTCCACCAGCGCCGCTCCGGGGACCCAGTCCCAGGGCAGCGTCATGTTGTGCAGCGAGACGCCGATCCGGCCGGCAGCCACTGAGGCGAGCTCGATCGAGCCCGAGCCGATCACTCGCAGCGTCGCCGCACCGGAGATGGCGGTCAGCAGCGGCTGGATGCCCTGGACGCGGTCGGCGGCCAATCGCGCCGGCGGCAGGTAGCTGCCGATCGACAGCGTTGCCAGCGGGGCGTCCGCCAGGGGCTCCACCGGTACGCCGTTGCAGGTGGTCCGTACCCCTCGACCGCCCAGCCACAACTCGTCGGCGACCGGGTGGTAGATCGCGCCGAGAACCAGACCATCGGCGTCGGTGAGGCCGACCGCAGAGCACCAGATGCCGAGCTTGGACAAGAAGTTGTAGGTGCCGTCCACCGGATCGATGAACCAGGTCCGCCCGGCATTGCCGTCGGCGGGCTCCCGCCGGGCACCCTCCTCGCCCACCAGGCCGTCCTCCGGTCGCTCGGCGATCAGCCGGCCACTGATCAATCGCTCGGCGGCGTGGTCGGCATCGGAGACGACGTCGGAGATCGACGTCTTGTGGTGGGTCTCCAGCCCCTCTGCCAGCATCCGCCGGGCCAGCTCCCCAGCCTCGCGGACAAGCTCGCCCGCCAACTTCAGATCTTCCGCAGATGCCTCAACCGCAGTCACGGAATACAAACCTATCGACAACCCAGGACGCCAGCCGTACGACCCCAACACAGGGAACGGCACCCGCGAGCGCCAGCGAGCCGCCGGCGGAGGAACGGAGCCGGCGAGTCTGGCTAACCATTGACGTGAGTGCGCACGGGGTCCGGGGTCGCCCCCGGAAACTGGCTATTGGTCCACGCAGCTCGCGGCAGCAGCAGGAAGCCGGCTAAGCATCAATACTGGCGACGTCCAGCTGGTAGGCGCCCTCGACCAGGAAGTCGCGCCGTGGGGCGACGTCGTTGCCCATCAGCAACTCGAAGGTGACCTCGGCCGCGGCGACGTCGTCGATGGTCAGTCGGCGCAGCAGTCGGTGGCGGGGATCCATGGTGGTCTCCGCGAGCTGCTTGGCGTCCATCTCGCCCAGGCCCTTGTATCGCTGCGGCTCCTTGAAGTTGATGCCCTTCTTGGTCAACTCCGCCGCCTTGCGCTGATACTCCGGATCCGAGTACGTGTAGAGATACTTGTCCATCCCCTTCTTGGGGTTGGTCAGCTCGAAGCGGTGCAGCGGCGGGACCGCGGAGTAGACCCGGCCGGCCTCCACCATCGGTCGCATGTAGCGGAAGAACAAGGTGGCCAGCAGCGTACGGATGTGGGCGCCGTCAGAGTCGGCGTCGGCCATGAAGATGACCTTGCCGTAGCGGGCCGCGTCGAGATCGAAGGTACGTCCGGAGCCGCCGCCGACGACCTGGATGATCGAGGCGCATTCGGCGTTCTTGAGCATCTCGCCGACTGATGCCTTCTGGACATTCAGGATCTTGCCGCGGATCGGCAACAACGCCTGGTATTCGGAGTTGCGGGCACCCTGGGCGGTGCCGAGCGCGGAGTCACCCTCGACGATGAAGAGTTCGCAGCGCTCGACGTCGGTGCTGCGGCAGTCCTTCAGCTTGGTCGGCAGGCTGGAGGACTCCAGCGCGTTCTTGCGCCGCTGGGCCTCCTTGTGCTGCCGCGCGGCGACCCGTGCCCGGGACGCCGAGACGACCTTGTCCATCACGGCCCGAGCCTGGGCCTTGGTCGCGCTCTTGGTCGAGGTGAGGAAGGCCAACAGCTCCTTGTCGACGACCTTGCCCACCAGCCGGGTGACCGCCGGGGTGCCGAGCACCTCCTTGGTCTGACCCTCGAACTGCGGTTCGGCCAGTCGTACGGTGACCACGCCGGTCATCCCCTCGAGGATGTCGTCCTTGATCACCTCGTCGCCACTCTTCAGCAGCCGGGTGCCTTCCAGCGCCTTCGTGAACGTCCGCGTCAGTGCACGGTCGAATCCCTGCACGTGGGTGCCGCCCTTGGGAGTGGCGATCACGTTGACGAAGGACTGGACCAAGGTCCCGTACCCCTTGCCCCAGCGAACCGCGATGTCGATCTCGAGATCGCGGTCGACATCGGTGGGCGTCATGTGGCCGTCGTCGTCCAGCATCGGCACCGTCTCGGTGAACTGTTCGGTGCCCTGCAACCGGATGACGTCGGTGACCGCCTCGTCCTCGGCCAGGTATTCGCAGAATTCGGTGATCCCGCCGTCGTGCTTGAAGGTCTCGGTCTCGGGGTCACCGTTCCTGGCGTCGATGATGGTCAGCGCCAGGCCCGGCACCAGGAAGCTGGTCTGCCGCAGCCGCGCCTTCAACTCCTCGACCGAGAGCTTGGCGTCCTTGTGGAAGATCTGTCGGTCCGGCCAGAAGGTGATCCGGGTCCCGGTCACGCCCCGCTTGGCCTTGCCGATCTTCTTCAGGCCACTGCCGGGAGTGAACTTGGCCTTCTCCCCCGGCCCGGTGAAGGTGCCGGGCACCCCGCGCTGGAAGGACATCCCCCAGGTGGTCGAGTTGCGGTCGACCTCGACGTCCAGTCGAGAACTCAGCGCGTTGACCACCGACGAGCCGACGCCGTGCAGGCCGCCGGCCGCGTTGTAGGCACCGCCGCCGAACTTGCCGCCGGCGTGCAACCTGGTGAAGATCACCTCGACGCCGCTCAGCCCGGTCCGCGGTTCGGTGTCCACCGGCATGCCGCGGGCGTGGTCGTTGACCGAGATGCTGCCGTCGGCATTCAGCGAGACCTCGACCTCGGTGCCGAATCCGGCCAGCGCCTCGTCGACGGTGTTGTCGATCAGTTCCCACACGCAGTGCATGAGGCCGCGGGTGTCGGTCGATCCGACATACATCCCGGGCCGTTTCCGTACGGCTTCCAGGCCTTCCAGGACCAGCAGATGGCGGGCTTCGTAATCCCGGCCCTCGGCGCCGGGTGCGGCTGTTTTCCTTGCTGTGGGCACCCGGTGAGATTACCTGTCCGCGACGACAGTTCGGCGGAGCCACTCCCCAGCCGCTGCGTGATCGGGCCGCGAGCTGGATCGACTCGATCGCGACGCTCCCGAGTATTGACATTGCCGCGTGACGGCTGCGGTGCCGCGGGTAATCTGGCAGTGCCAGGGACATAGGGGGGCTTGTAACAGAACCTTCACGAAATTGGGCCGCAGACTGGAACTAACTTCGGCCGACCCGCTGTTTACTGGTAGGTAAGTCGGAAGCGTTGAGAAGGTGGATCGGCCGGGCAACCGGAAGATCGCGAGAAAGAGAGGCCATCGTGAGCACTTCAGTCATCGACGACGCCGCCCTGACGGCAGCGGACCGGTGCGACCGTTGCGGCGCGCAGGCCTACGTACGCGTGACCATGCCGGGCGGTTCGCAACTGCTGTTCTGTGCCCATCACGGCAAGGAACACGCCGACAAGCTCCGGCAGGTAGCGCTGAACATCCACGACGAGACGTCCAAGATCAGCTGAGCTGAGATTTTCGGTAGGCCGGAAGCAGCAGTACGGCCGCCGCTGATATCCGATCGCCGCCGCGATCTCCCTCTGGGAGGTCGCGGCGGTGTGCTTTTCGGGGCAGCGATGAGTATTTCTGCCGTCCAGATGGCCGGATCCTGCCCGACACGCCGGGTGAGCCCGGACTGGACGGCGAAAATGCTCAGCGGCACTTGCGTACCTGCGACTAGCTTCTCCGGTTGTGAAGATCCAGGCGATCGCGGTCAACCACGGCACCACTGAGTATGCCGAGCTCCTCGTCCGATCCTTCGTCCGGCACCACCAGACCACAGGTTGCTGCTGCTGGACAACAGCTCGCCCGGATTCGAACGGCTCGAGCAGCTTGCGGTCGACGGCGTGGAGGTCCGCCCGTCGGGTTACAGCCTGGAGCACCAGGTGATCACGCACGGCGAGATCGTCGCCGCGGCGATCCTCGAACATCCCGACACCGATGCCTACCTGCTGCTGGACAGTGACGTCTGCTTCCGCACCGACAACACGATCTCGGGCCTGGCCGAGGAACTGGCGGCAGATCCGACGCTGTTCGGTGTCCAGGCGCAATGGCTGGGCCCCGACGGGGACGTCTTCCGGCCGGCGCCGACGAGCGGATACCCGCACACCCGGATCCGCGAGAGCATCCGGGCGGCCGGCGCCGACAGCTGGTCGGAGCCGTACGAGTTCGAGGTGGAGAATCGCGCCGGCGATCGGATCCACCCGTTCTGCGCATTGTTGCGCAACACCACGGCGCTGCGCCGGACGGTCGAGCTCTTCGGACTCTCGGCGGGCCTGGTGCAGAGCGAACGCACCGGCCGCTGGTGGGACACCCTCGGCATCCTCACCCAGGTGATGGCGACCCACGGCCTGGGCTGGAAGGAGTCCGCCTACGGCGTCGTGCACTTCGGCAACGTCAGCTGGGACAACCAGTGGACAGCCGAGAAGGCGGCCGCCCGGGACCGACTGTTGGCGGACTATCGGGGCAGCTGAGTAAACCTGCGGGCCAGTTCGCCGGATCGTGCCCGACACGCCACAGCCGCCTGATCTGGACCGCGAAAATACTCACGAGGCCGGCCCACCACAACGCGATGCGGCCCTCCTCCCGAAGGAGAAGGGCCGCTCGGCAGGAACTCAGTCCAGATCTCAGTCCAGATAGTCCCGAAGCACCTGGGACCGGGACGGGTGCCGCAGCTTCGACATCGTCTTGGACTCGATCTGGCGGATCCGCTCGCGGGTGACGCCGTAGACCTTGCCGATCTCGTCCAGCGTCTTGGGCTGGCCGTCGGTCAGCCCGAAACGCATCGAGACCACACCCGCCTCGCGCTCGCTGAGCGTGTCGAGCACGTCGTGCAGCTGCTCCTGCAGCAGCGTGAAGCCGACCGCGTCGGCCGGAACGACCGCCTCGGAGTCCTCGATCAGGTCACCGAACTCGGAGTCGCCGTCCTCACCCAGCGGGGTGTGCAGGGAGATCGGCTCGCGGCCGTACTTCTGCACCTCGACGACCTTCTCCGGGGTCATGTCGAGCTCCTTGGCGAGCTCGTCCGGAGTGGGTTCGCGGCCGAGGTCCTGCAGCATCTGCCGCTGCACCCGGGCCAGCTTGTTGATCACCTCGACCATATGCACCGGGATCCGGATGGTCCGGGCCTGGTCTGCCATCGCCCGGGTGATCGCCTGTCGGATCCACCAGGTGGCGTAGGTCGAGAACTTGTAGCCCTTGGTGTAGTCGAATTTCTCGACCGCACGGATCAGGCCCATGTTGCCTTCCTGGATCAGGTCCAGGAACATCATGCCGCGGCCGGTGAATCGCTTGGCCAGGCTGACCACCAGGCGGAGGTTGGCCTCCAGGAGGTGGTTCTTGGCGCGCCGGCCGTCCTCGGCGATCCACTCGTAGTCGAAGCGCTCCGACTCCTTGATCTTGACATCGGTCGAGGCGAGCTGCTCGTCGGCGAACAGGCCGGCCTCGATCCGCTTGGCGAGCTCGACCTCCTGCTCGGCGTTCAGCAGGGCGACCTTGCCGATCTGCTTCAGGTAGTCCTTGACCGGGTCGGCGGTCGCGCCGGCGGCCAGCACCTGCTGCTCGGGCTCATCGGCGTCGTCGGCGTCAGAGAGGCTGAAGCCCTGGTCCTCGGTGAGCTCCTTCTCCAGCTTGCCCTCTTCGGCCTGGTCGAAGTTGGACTCGTCGACATCGTCGAGGCTGCGCTTCTTGCCGCCGACGGTCACCACGACGTCGTTGCCGTCGACCTCGACGGAGACCTCGTCCTTGCCCTTACGCCCCTGGGCGGTCTTGGCAGATGCCTTCTTGGCTGGCGCCTTCTTGGACGCAGTCTTGGTCGACTTCTTCGCCGTACCGCTCTCGACCCCGTCGGCGGCCAACTCCTCCTCAAGCACCTCCGGAGCGTCGGTCACCGCCTTCAGCGGGGTCTTACGGGCCGTCGACTTCGACGTCTTCTTTGCAGGGGCCTTCTTGACAGGCGCGTCGATCTTGCTGGCGGCCGAGGTCGCCGCGGACGCGCGTCCGTCGGCCGGTCGGGCATTGGAGGTGGGTGTCACAAAGAACCTCTCGCTTACCGGTACGGATGCATCGGATATGTCTCTGCGGTGCAGAGCTGCTCACTTTAGGGCAGGGCCAGGCCATTGGAAGTCAACCCCTGCTCCGAAAAGTATTCTGGCACGGCCACCCAAATCGGCAGAATCGGGTCGGACTCGACGTGTCGCCGATCGGGCCCGATCAAGCGCGATCACCGGCCGGGGTTGTCGGCCTTGACCGCCAGCACCGGGCAGGAGGCGTCCAGCAGGACCCGCTGGGCATTGCTTCCCAGGAACAATTTTCCGACCGGCGAGCGCCGACGCAAACCGATCACGATGATCGAGTCCGGGGAGCTTTCCGAAACCTTGATCAACTCTTCAGCGGGATCCAACACGTCGGGCGCCTGGTGGATCTCGTACGCCACCCCTGTCGTCGCCATCTCCTCGTCCAGCCCGACGAGTTCGTCGGCCGGTGCCGTGTGCACGATCACGATCTTCGCGGCCCCGGCCCGGGCCATCCGGATGGCGCGCTCGAGCGCGGCCCGCCCCTCGGGTTTGGCGGTGTAGCCGACGACGATCGTGGCGGCGACCGAGTCTGCGTCCGGTATCGGTCCGGTTCCCGTCATGCGATGGTCCTCCCTGCCCGTCCGCCGGCGATCGAGTCACCGGCCCACCTCGCCAGCGACACTGCCGACCGTTGCGCCGTGCACACGATCATCCGACGGGCCAACTATGCACCGGATCGCCGGCCGCCATCAGTTCCCGATAGTCGGCCACCATCTGATGCAACGCTGTGTCCCGATCAGCCCCCGCGTGTTGCCGTCGCCTTACGGCGGCAGTCTGCCAGGTTGCGCCGTTGCAGTGAGACAGGCACCGCCGTTCAATCACTGTGAGCAGTCGATCCGCCTCCGCATCGGGCACCTGCCAGCGCCGAAGCCCGTCCTGGGCCAGCGGCAACAGACTGCGCAGCACCAGGTCGGTCACCGCCACCTCGCCGGCCTCGGGCCAGGCCACCGTCGCCTCGATCCCGTTGCGGACTCCGCTGCGGAAGTTGGACTCGGCGGTCTCGAAGTCCAGCTCCGACCAGATCGGTACGTCCGCCTCGGCCAGTGCCCGGACCAGACCGGCGAAAAACGCGGCGTTGGCGACGGTGTCGATCACCGTCGGCCCGGCAGGCAGGACCCGGTTCTCGACTCGGAGATGCGGCGAGCCGCCGGCGGGGTCGTAGACCGGCCGGTTCCAGCGATAGACGGTCCCGTTGTGCAGCTGTAACTCCTCCAGCTGCGGCGTGCCACCGGCGTCCAGGACTGCGGACGGGTCCTCGTCGCTGATCACCGGCAGCAGCGGCGCGAAGTAGCGGCTGTTCTCCTCGAACAGGTCGTAGATCGAGGTGATCCAGCGCTCGCCGAACCAGACCCGGGGGCGTACGCCCTGGGCCTTGAGATCATCGCTGCGGGTGTCAGTGGCCTGTTCGAAGAGGGGGATCCGTGACTCGTCGACCAGCCGTCGGCCGAACAGGAAGGGCGAGTTGGCGCCGACCGCGACCTGGATCCCGGCGATCGCCTGAGCGGCGTTCCAGTAGGCACCGAATTCCTGGGGGCTGACCTGCAGATGCACCTGGGTCGAGGTGCAGGCCGCCTCGGGCATCACCGAATCGCTGACCAGCTGCAGCCGCTCCTCGCCGTCGATGCTGATCGTGATGTCCTCACCGCGGGCCTGCAGCACCTGGTCGTTGAGGAGGGCGTAGCGCGGGTTGGCCGACAGGTTCTCCATGATCGCGTGTTCGGGACGCAGGGTCGGCAGGATCCCGATGATCATCAGCCGGGCGCCGCTGATCGCCTGGTCGGCCTCGACCATGGCCCGGCGGAGGAACTGCTCGAACCATCCGAGGCCGCCCTCCGACAGCTCCCGCGGCGGGACGTTGATCTCCAGGTTGAAACGGCCGAGCTCGGTCTGGAACTCCGGTGCCGAGATCGCGGCCAGCGCCTGGGCGTTCTGCATCGCGGGTTCGAAGCGGTCGTTGATCAGATTGAGCTCGACCTCGAGTCCGCTCATCGGACGTTCGGCCTCGAACCGGTTCTCTGCGATCATCCGCGCCAGCACATCGAGCCCGGCCCGGACCCGCTCCCGGTGCCGGGTGCGATCGGCGCGAGTGAACTTCTGTTCCTCGACGTCGTCACCCATGGGCCCATCTTTACCCACGGGGTGGCGGATTAGGCTCCTGCGGTGACCAGGTCGGACTCCACATCGGACCCAACTGCCAGCTTCTACCGACGGATCGGCGACAACCGTTTCGAGCCGACCGAGCACACCCAGGGTGCCTGGCGGGAGGCCGAGCAGCACATGGGGCCGGCCTCCGGACTGCTGGCCCATGCCCTGCAGACGCAGTATCCGCGCGATGATCTTCAACTCTGCCGGATCAGCTACGAGATCCTCGGGGTGATCAGCCGCGAGCCGTTCGAGATCGAGGTCGAGGTCGTACGCCCCGGCAGGACCATCGAGATGGTCGAGGCACGCATGATCATCAGCAGCCGGCCGGCGATCAGGGCGACCGGTTGGCGGCTGGCGACCTCCGACACCGCCGCGGTCGCCGGCGGCGGGCCTGCGCCGATGCCCGGCCCGGAGGCATGGCCGAACTGGGACGTCGCCGGCTTCTGGTCCGGCGGCTACATCGACAGCGTCGACTTCCGAGTCGATCCCGCATCCGTACCGGGCAGCAGTCGGGCTTGGTTGCGCTCCGACGTCGGGCTGGTCGAGGGCGAGCCGGCATCCGACCTGGCCACCTTCACCGCTCTCGTCGACACCGCCAACGGCATCGCCGCCCGCCAGCATCCGAACCGATGGGCATTCCCCAACATCGATCTGACCATCCACTACTACCGGGCGCCGCGGTTCGACGACCCGGCCCGGTGTTGGGTCGGGCTGGACAGCACCGCGATCTGGGGAGCGTCCGGGATCGGCCTGACCACCACGACGTTGTACGACCCGAGCGGGCCTGTCGGCCGGGCCGAACAGATCCTGACGCTGCGCAAGCTGTCGGATGAACGCCCACTAGCCTGAGCGGGTGACCGCACAAGACACGCACATTGCTGCCACCGAGCCTCCGATCGCCGAGCGCCGCTCCTTCATCCGCACGCACCACGGCGACACCTTCGACGACCCGTACGAGTGGCTCCGGGACAAGAACGACCCGGCGGTGATCTCCTACCTCGAGGCCGAGAACTCCTACACCGAGGAGCAGACCAGGCACCTCGACGGGCTGCGTGAGGAGATCTTCACCGACATCCGGTCACGGACCAAGGAGACCGACCTCAGCGTCCCGTCCTACACCAGCCACCTGCCCGGACCGGACGGCGAGGCGCCGGCGTACTGGTACTACCAGCGCACGATCGAGGGCGGGGAGTATCCGATCTTCTGCCGGGCACCTGCCGCCGACCCGCAGACCCCGCCCGATATCGCGGCCGACATCCCGGGCGAGGAGGTGCTGCTGGACAGCAATGCCGAGGCCGGCGACAACGAGTTCTTCTCCCTCGGAGCCTTCAGCGTCTCCCCCGGCGGCGGCCTGCTCGCCTACGCCGTCGATCTGATGGGCAACGAGCGTTACCAGCTCCGGCTGCGGAATCTGGTGACCGGCGAGCAGTTGCCGGACGTGATCTCCGACGTCGCCTACGGGCTCGCCTGGGCCGGCGATGACCAACTCTTCTACACCCGCGCGGACGACGCCTGGCGGCCCTTCCAGATCTTCCGGCACGCGCTCGGGACGGACTCCTCGACGGACCCGGTGATTTTCGCAGAACCCGATGAGCGCTACTGGGTCAGCGTCGGCAACAGCCGGGACCGGGAATGGATCGTGATCCACGCCGGCAGCAAGTTGACGACCGAGGTCAGGCTGCTGTCCAGCGGCGATCCGACGGCCGAACCGCGAATCGTCGCGCCCCGTCGCCAAGGCGTCGAGTACGAGGTCGAGCCGGCCGGCGACCGACTGTTGATCTTGCACAACGACGGCGGCGCCGAGGACTTCGCCCTGGCACAAGCACCGCTTGACGCCAGCAGCCACGAACAGTGGCAGACGGTTCTTGATCATCAGCCGGGCGTCCGGCTGGATGAAGTGGACGCGTACGCCGATTTCGTCGTGGTCGGCCTGCGGCGCAACGGATTGACGGGTGTGCACATCATCCCGCGCGACGGCATCGGCGATCTCGGCGAAGGCTGGGACATCGAATTCGCCGAGCCGCTCTACACGGTCGGATCGTTCTCCGGCAGCGAGTACGCGACCGGTCTGGTCCGGCTCTCGTACACCTCCCTGGTGACGCCCGGCTCCGTCTACGACTACCGGGTCGCAGATCGGGAGCTGATCCTGCGCAAGATCACCCCGGTCCTTGCTCATCCGACCAAGGGCGCCTACCGGCCGGAGGGCTACGTCCAGGTGCGGGACTGGGCGACTGCCCAGGACGGCACCAAGATCCCGATCTCCATCGTCTACGCCAAGGACACGCCGATCGACGGCAGTGCACCGGCGCTGATCTACGGCTACGGGTCGTACGAGGCCTCGATGGACCCGAGCTTCCAGATCGCCCGGCTTTCCCTGCTGGACCGCGGTTTCGTGTACGCGATCGCCCACATCCGCGGCGGCGGCGAGATGGGACGTGCCTGGTACAGCGGAGGCCGCACCACGACCAAGATCAACACTTTCACCGACTTCGTCGACGCCGCGCGCTATCTGGTCTCGGCGGGCTACACCTCGGCCGATCGGCTGGCTGCTCGCGGCGCCAGTGCCGGCGGACTGTTGATGGGTGCGGTGGCCAATCTCGCTCCGGACGCCTTCCGTGCGATCCACGCCGGCGTGCCCTTCGTCGACCCGCTGACGTCGATCCTGATGCCCGAGCTGCCGCTGACCGTCACCGAATGGGAGGAGTGGGGCGACCCACTGCACGATCCGGAGATCTATGCCTACATGAAGTCCTACAGCCCGTACGAGAATGTCGAGGCCAAGGACTACCCGGCGATCCTGGCGACGACCAGCCTGAACGACACCCGGGTGCTCTTCACCGAGCCGGCCAAGTGGATCGCCGCCCTGCGGCACACTGCGACCAACGGCCCGGACCGGCCGATCCTGCTGAAGACTGAGATGCAGGCCGGCCACGGCGGGGTCTCGGGACGATACCAGGGCTGGAAGGAGACCGCCTTCGAGTTCGCCTGGCTGATCGATCAGGTGAGCTGACGGAAGAAACATCGGACTCGGAGACAACCGAACCGACTCCGCACGCGTCATAGCTGATGTCGGGTCGACGGGCGCCCGACATCGGACGGGAGGTCTGCGGGACGTGACGGGCCGGGACGGGCGGACGGTGTGAGCCGCCGCGAGCAGGACGCGCAGCTCGATGCCGCGTTCACCGACTTCGTCGCCGCGCGTCGGCGGGCGCTCTTCGGGACCGCCTACCTCCTGACCGGTGGTGACCGGGAGCGTGCCGAGGACATCGTCCAATCGACCCTGGTCAAGCTGTACGTCCGCTGGCGCCGCCTCCACGGCCGGGTCGACATCGGTGCGTACGCCCGCCGCGCGATCATCAACACCCACATCGACCACGCCCGGCAGCGATGGCATCGCGAGGTTCCCGGACTCGACCTGATCGATCAGCCGGCAGAACCGGAACCGGCATCCGAGGACAACGACGAGTTGTGGGCTGCGCTGAGACGGCTGAGCCCGAAACAGCGACGGGTGGTGATCCTGCGGCACTACTGGGGACTGTCGGTGCAAGAGGTCGCCGACGACCTCGGAGTCAGCACGGGCACCGTCAAGAGCCAAACCTCGGCAGCCCTCAGCATCCTTCGCGGCGTGTTGCTGCTGGACGACAGCCCGTCCCCCGGGACAGGAAGGCCAGGTGATCCGCGTGATTGATCATGACGAAGCGCTGGACGAGGTGGTCGGCCGCGAGCTGGGCCGGCTGGTCGATCTCGCGCCACCGCCGGATGCGGACCCCGGGGCCGATCTGGTCCGCGGCCGGGAACGCCGCCGGCACCTCCGGCGCCGGAGTGTCGGTGGTGTGGTCGCCGCTACCGTCGCCGTGCTGATCATGGTCCTCGTCGGTGTGGCCGTGCTGCCACGGATCGGACCCGGGCACGCCCGGAGCCTGCCGGTCAGTCCCGCCGATCCGCCGACCCAGCAGCCGACGATGTCCGGCCCGGATGCCGAGATCGCGGCCGAGTCCCGGCAGCTCGACAAGGTGCTCTATCCGAAGGTCCGGGCAGCGGTCTACGGCCACCTCGATCCGCATCATCGGCGGATCGTCGACACCTACAAGGCGTTCAACAGCTGGGACGAGGATCCGCAACCCGAGCAGCTGACCGGCGTGGGCGGCCAGTTCACCTGGTACAACGCGACCGGTCCAGGGGTGGGTCAGATCGAGGTGGACATCTCCCGGGACACCACGAACACCTACGCGGCGAGTTTCTGCGACAAGACTTCCGCTTCCTATGACGGCTCGACCTGTCATCGGATCAGCCCGAAAGGCGTCGCGGGTGCACGCAGCATCACGATGATCCGGCTGCCCGACGATGCCGGCGGATTCGGCGTCGAGGTCGAAACCACCGGCGGCCAGCTGGTCACAGTGCTCGCGGAAGGCAAGAACGGTGGCTACGACTTCGACCCGGATGAGTTCTTCCCGTTCAGCGCCAAGGATCTGATTCCGGTCGCCGCCGACCCCCGGATGCGGATGTGACTCCCCTCGGGAACAGGAGCATCACTGCCCTTGTTGTCCGGTTGCCGGTCGAGACGACGGGTATCGAGATTCCGTACGGAGTGACCCCGAAGCGACATTCAGGGACTCTTCAGGGTGCTCGCGGAATCCTGCGTCACCCCCGGAACGTTGAATGTGTGTAGCCAACGAAAGGGGACAGAAGTGGCAACGAGAACTTCGAGCCGCGTCAACGAGGGCATCGAAGGTAAGGATGCTGTCGGTCTCTACCTGGATGGAATCGCCAAGACGCCACTGCTGACCGCCGAGGAGGAGGTTGAGCTGGCCAAGCGCATCGAGATCGGTCTCTACGCGAGCAAGCTGCTCGCAGGTGAGGTGTCCCCCAAGGAGCGAGGCAAGAAGGCCGTCGGGATCACCGACGACGAGTTGCAGTTCCTGATCGAGGACGGCCAGCAGGCACAACGCCGGTTCGTGATGGCGAATCTGCGCCTGGTCGTCTCGGTCGCCCGCAAGTACGGCCGCGCCCAGATGCCGCTGCTGGACCTGGTCCAGGAGGGCAATACCGGACTGATCCGCGCGGTCGAGAAATTCGACTACACCAAGGGCTTCAAGTTCTCCACCTACGGCACCTGGTGGGTCCGGCAGTCGATCAGTCGTGGCATTGCCCAGCAGGGCCGGATCGTCCGGCTGCCGGTGCACGTCGCCGAGCAGGTCAACCAGGTCGGCGCGGTGCGCCGGACGCTGGAACGGCGGCTGGGCCGCGATCCGGAGATCGACGAGATCGCCGAGGAGATGGGTGTCGACGAGGATCGGGTGCTGGATCTGATGCGGTACGGCCGCGATCACGTCAGCCTGGACGCCCCGGTCGAGGAGGGTGGCGACACCGCTCTGGGTGATCTGATCGCCCGCGAGCCGATGCCGGGCCCGGACGAGGTGTTCCTGGACGCCGAGGAGCACGAGCGTCTCGAGGCCCTGCTGGACCAGCTGGACGAGCGGTCGGCGGATGTCGTACGCCGCCGGTACGGCCTGCTGGACGGTCGTCAGGCCAAGCTGGCCGATATCGGCGCCGTCTGGGGCATCACTGCCGAGCGGGTCCGCCAGATCGAACGGCACGCGATCGCCAAGCTGCGCAGCGCGTCGACGCTGGCAGCATAAGGAAGCAGCGCGAAGGGCCGGTCACCACAGGTGACCGGCCCTTTTGCACGCTCCAGAGGCGGATTCTCAGAGGTCGATACTCAGAGGTCGATACTCAGAAGCGGACGGTGATGAAGCGCGGCCGGTTGTTGTTGGCGTCAGCCAGGATGTCGTCGCCGTTCTGGGCGTTGACGTTGTAGGACAGCACCAGCTCGCCGGGCCGGCTGATCTGCAGGTGCGCCGCGACGTTGTAGGTGTAGATCCCCGATACCTGGGACTCCGGCGGCGTGTAGACCGGGGTCTTGGGCGTGAAGGGGCCCACCGGGGTCGGGGCGGTCGCCAGGTAGATCTGATGGTCGACGAAGATCGCCGAGGCCGTCGTGCTGAGCACGTACCGTCCGTTGACCGGCGTCACGCTGTACGAGGCTCCGAGATCGGTCACCAGCGGTGCCGCGTCGCTCTCGGCCGAGGACCAGCCGCTGCCGGTGTAGAACTGCCAGTGCTTGTCGATAAGATGGCCGGAGCGTGCCCGGGCGACGTACATGGTGCTGTTGAGCTCACCGTAGATGTAGATGTGACCGCCTACCCGGAGCAGCTCGTTGCCCCAGTTGACGCCTCCGGTCTGGCCGTAGGTCCGGGTGATCTTCTCGACCGCGAAGTGCCGGTCGTAGGTCACGATGTCGGAGCCGAGCCAGCCGAAATTCCAGGGTGGCGGACCGTCGGTCTGGCCGATCCGGCCCTGGAAGACCTGCAGTCTGCCGGCGTCGAAGATGCCGGCGGCGTTCCAGTACCAGGGATCGCCGTTGACCGCGTCGGGCGGGGAGGCGATCGAGGTCGGCGCATCGTGGGTGCCGCCGGTGATCGTGTACCGCGGGAAGCCGTCCCGACCGCCGAGCAGGACCGAACCGTGGATGAATCCGGGGTTGGTCATGCTCTCGTCGGGATTGACCGGTCCGAGGAAGGTGTCGTTCATCAGCCAGACGACTTGGTGGCCCGGAAGCTCCGCGGTGTAGGTGCCGTCCGAGGCACCCCAGCCGCCGTGGTTGGACCAGCCGCCACCGCTGTCACCGAACCGCCGGAACGCCTCGGTGAGCTCGGTGTTCGCCGCTGCCACCGGCGTCCGCGACCCGGTCGTTGGGCCCCCCGGGGTGGCCAGCGCTCTGGGTGCCATGGTCGCTGCGCCGGCCGCGCCGAGCAGTACGGCCGTTCCGAACGTCCTTCGACTGATACCAGTCATGGTCGAGTCTCCTCCCAACCGCGTGAGGGCCGCGGTCACCGTTGATCAGGGCACCCCGATCCTCGCAACCCCGGCCGACGATGTCAACGATGACATCGGACCGACGCGCGAAGCACGGGAAGAGGAAACGGCTCATGGATCCGGACTCAGCCCTTGCGCCGTGCCTGACGGATCAACCCCTCCTGGGCGACGTCGGCGACCAGCAGGCCGTTCTGGAAGAGCCGCGCAGTCGCCAGTCCGAGCCCTGCTGACGCCGAGGGCGAGACCTGGTCGTAGAGCAGCCAGTCGTCGGCCCGGAACGGCCGGTGGAACCACATCGCGTGATCGATCGAGGCAGCCTGCACGCGGGGCGAGCCGAGCACCTCGCCATGCGGCACCAGACTCGCGCCGAGCAGGGTGAGGTCGCTGGCGTAGGCGAGCAGGCAGGTGTGCAGGAAACGATCATCAGGTAGTGAGCCGTCGGTCTTGATCCACAGCCGGGCGCGGGCCGGGTGCCGCGGGTCGCGCAGACCGCCGCCGGGACCGGAATTGCCGACGTACCGGACATCCAGTGCGCCCCATTCACGGGTCCAGTTCGACGCCGGCGCCCCGGTCAGCTTGCTCAGCACCTCCGACATCGACGGGCACTGCTCGGGCGGCGGTACGTCGTCGGGCATCGGATCGGCGTGCTCCCAGCCGTCCTCGTCCTTGTGGAACGAGGTCGACATGTAGAAGATCACGTGGCCGTTCTGCCGAGCACTCACCCTGCGGGTGGAGAACGAGCCGCCGTCGCGGACGGCGTCGACGTCGTAGACGATCGGGGTGTCGATCCGACCCTCGAGCAGGAAGTAGCCGTGCAGCGAGTGCGGATACCGGCCCTCGGGAACCGTCAGCCCGGCCGCGGTGAGGGCCTGGGCCAGCACCTGGCCGCCGAACGCCCGCTGCAAGTGGGTCTTGGGCGTCCTGGCTCGGAAGAGGGTGCTTTCGATCTCCTCGAGCTCGAGGAGATCCTTCAGTTCATCCAACGACTCCGGCACGAAGTGATCCTACTGGCCGTACGCTCCCGGCTCAGTCGTCGGAACGGTTGTCCGGATCGTCGTCGTCGGTCTGCTCGGCCAGGAACCGCTCGAACGCGGCGCCGATCTCGTCCGCGCTGGGCACCGACCCGAATTCGTCGGCCACGGACGGCGGGAAGCCCAGGCCACCGCGATCGGCGCGCAACGAGTCGTACTGCTGCTCCAGCTGGCCGACCATCTCCTGCGCCTCGGTCGAGCCGGCGACCTCCTCGGCGATCTCGGCCATGTTGCTGCCGGCGGCCTCCTCGAGCGGCCCGTAGCCGATCACCAGACCGGTCGTCTGGCTGATCCGGATGCCGAGGGTCAGTGCCGCCTGGGGGAAGGCGGCCTGGGTCAGGTAGTGCGGCACGAAGGCCTCGAAGCCGACCGCGGTGTGGCCCTGCTGGCCGAGCCGGTATTCCAGCATCGCCGAGAAGCTGGCCTGCACCTCGGCCTTGCCGAACCAGGCCTGTTCGTCACGGACCAGGTCGGGATCGGTCGAGTGGGCGTTCAGGGCGACGGGCCGGGTGTGCGGGACCGCACCGGGGATCCCGGTCAGTGAGACGACCATCCGGACGTCGAACTGCTCGATCAACCCGATCACGGCGGCGCTGGCCCGCTCCCACTGGACGTCAGGCTCCGGACCGTTGAGCAGCAGGAACACCTCGCCGGTCTCGTCGGTGAGCCGGTGGATCCGCAGTCCCCTGCTCCGGTACGACGACCAGTGGTCGCCGTCGTAGTCCATCATCGGCCGCCGGGACCGGTAGTCGTGCAACTGGTCATGGTCGAAATCGACCAGCACCTGGTGGTCGAGATGGCGCAGCAGGTGGCGGCGGAAGAGCCGGCCAGCTTGACCCGCGTCGACGAATCCGTCCAGCTGCACGATCAGCACCGGGTGCTGACCAACCATCTCCTTGGCGACGTCCTCGCGGACCTCATACAGCGAACGCGGATCCAACATGGGTCCAAATGTATGCCCAGCTACGACTCATGATTGCGACGTGCCTCGGCGATGGCGGTCATCACGCGCTTCTCCGAGACCGGGACCCGGGTCCGCAACTGCTGGGCGAACAGGCTCACCCGTAACTCCTCCAGCGTCCAGCCGATGTTCTCCACGTCGGGCGGCAGCGGCCCCTCGGGCATCGCGGACACCAGGTCGGCGTACGCGTCCTCCACCCGGGTAATGGTCGCCAGCCCGGCGTTGTCGCGGGCCGGCGTCGCACGCAGCACCGCGATCCGGTTCAGCGCGGCGCGCAGGTAGCGTACGAGGTCACTCAATCGCTCGCCGGCGGTGACCGCGAGGAATCCGGCGAAGACCAGATTGCCCAGCTGCTCTCCCAGATCGACCGCGGCAAGATCACTGACGGCCCGTACCGCGTCCAGTTGTGCCTCGGCCTGGTGCCACAGCTCCAGCACGGTCGCGGCCTCGTTGACCAGCGATCGCATCCGGTCGGCGTGATCGGCGCGGACCAGATCACAGAGCGTGCGGAAGGACTGTTGATCATGGGTTCGCTCGCCGTGATGGCGCCTGATCAACTCCCCGACGGCCGCCAGCCGTGCGTCCTCCAGCAACGCCGGGACCCCGCTGTACGGGCTGCTGCCCAGCGCGAGCTTGGCCTGATTTCCCAGGTGGCCGACGACCCACTTGGTCGGATCCGGGATGTTGAGCATGGCCAGCCGGCGCAGCCCGAGCGGATGGTGATGATCACGTAGCTCGGCGGACGGATAGACCATCAGGCCGACCGAGACCTGTTCGTCGGCCAGACCCGGATAACTGATCAAGTCCCCGGTCCTGATCTGATCTTCAATGGTTCCGAAGGTCCAGTCGGTCGCTCCGGTCACGGTGACAGTGGCCGCGGCCCGGTTGAGGGTCTTGCTCACCTGGGGCGCCAACTGTTGGCGCAGCTCGTCAAGATCCTTACCTTCGCCCAGCACCTTGTCGTGATCGGTGATCACGTAGGTGGGCAGCAGATGCGCGGGCGGTTCGCCGGTCCGCCAGGCATCGGCGGGGACCCGTACGCCGGTCAGCTGGGTCAGCGCCCGACCGAGGGCTGCCGGCAGCGACTCCCCCTCGGCGCCGGGATGATCATCGAGCCAGGCCAATGCCCGCTGGGCGTGTTCGGGTGCCGGCACGAAGGAGCGCCGGACCGCCTTCGGCAGCGACCTGATCAACTCGGTCGCCAACTCCGTCCGCAATCCGGGCACCTGCCAGCTGAAGTCGGATTCCGAGACTTGGTTGAGCAATCCGACCGGGATCTCGATGCTGACGCCGTCGCGGGCGGTGCCCGGCTGGAAGCGGTAGCCGATCTCGAACGACATCTCGCCGCTGGTCCAGACATCGGGAAACTCGTCGATGTGGGCCACGTTCGGATCGACGACAAGATCATCAAGGGTCAGGGTCAGCCGATCCGGATCCTGGTGCCGGGCGTCCTTCCACCACCGGTCGAAGTGGGCGCCTGAGGTGACATCGGCCGGGATCCGGGCGTCGTAGAAGTCGAAGATCACCTGGTCGTCGACGAGCAGGTCCCGGCGTCGGGTGCGATCCTCCAACTCCTCCGCCTCGGCCCGTACCTTCTGGTTGTCCGCGAAGAAGTGGTGCCGGGTCTTCCAGTCCCCCTCGACCAGCGCGGACCGGATGAAGATCTCCCGGGCCTCCGCCGGATTGATCCGGCCGTAGGAGACGCGCCGCCGCCCGATGATCGGAACGCCGTAGAGACTCACCTGCTCGTACGCCATCACCGACCCGCTGCGCGCGGACCAGTGCGGCTCGGAGTAGCTGTGCTTCAACAGATGCCCGGCGACCTCCTCGATCTGCGCGGCGTCGACCCCGGCGGCCGTACGCGCCCACAGCCTCGACGTCTCGACGATCTCCGCGGCCATCACCAGCGGCGGGCTGGTACGGGCGACACTGCTACCGGGATTGATCGCGAACTTGGTGTTCCGAGCGCCGAGGTACTCCTGCAGCGCGGGCCGGCGGCGCTTGCCGGACCGTCCCGGCTGGTTTCCTCGCTTGCGATCCTCCATCACCTCGGCCAGGCCGACGTGGGACAGCAGGCCAGTCAGGATCGCGGTGTGGATGCGCCCATGATCAGCAGCCTCGTCGTTGAGGTTGAGATCGAGCTCCCGGATGATCTGGCGCAGCTGGGCGTGCAGGTCCTGCCATTCGCGGATCCGCAGGAAGTGCAGATACTCGTCCCGGCACATCCGCCGGAATCCGTTGCCACTCAGAGCTTTCTGCTGCTGACGCAGGTAGCGCCACAGCCGCAGGATGGCGATGAAGTCGCTGCCGTCCGGCTCGGGCTCCTGATCTCCGTCCGGCGTGACCATCGGCGCCCAGAAGCGCCGGTGCAGCTGATCAGCCTGTTGCTGGTGCTCGGCCGGCCGCTCGCGCGGATCCTGGACCGACAGCCCGGAGACGATGATCAACATCTCGCGCAGGCAGCCTTGCCGCTCGCCGGCGATCAGCATCCGGCCCATCCGCGGGTCGATCGGTATGCCGGCCAGCCGGTGACCGATGGTGGTCAGCCGTGGCGACCGGTCGCCGCTACGGGCAGGCTTGATCGCGCCGAGTTCGTCCAGCACCCGCAGGCCTTCGGTGATCTGGGCCGAATCGGGTGCCTCGACGAACGGGAAGGACGCGATCTCGCCGAGATCGGCGGCGGCCATCTGCAGGATCACCGAGGCCAGGTTGGTGCGCAGGATCTCGGGCTCGGTGAATTCCGGTCGACCGGCGAAGTCCTCCTCGGCGTACAGCCGGATGCAGACGCCCGGGCCGAGGCGACCACAGCGCCCGGACCGCTGGTTGGCCGAGGCCCGGGAGATCGGCTCGATCGGCAGCCGCTGCACCTTGGTACGGGCCGAATAGCGCGAGATCCGGGCAGTGCCGGTGTCGATCACGTACCGGATCCCGGGCACGGTCAGCGAGGTCTCGGCGACGTTGGTCGCCAGCACGATCCGCCGACCGGTATGGGACTGGAAGACCTTGTGCTGTTCGGCCGACGACAGCCGCGCGTAGAGCGGGATCACCTCGGTGAACCGGAATTCGCGGGCTCCGCCGGCCTGGGCCTGGTGCAGGGCATCGGCCGCGTCGCGGATCTCGCGTTCGCCGGACAGGAAGACCAGGATGTCGCCGTCACCCTCGGCGACCAGCTCCTTGGCTGCCCGGACGATCCCGTCGACCTGGTCGATGTCCTCCGATCCCCGCTGGACGGACACCGCATCCCCGGCACCCTCGCCCGCCTGACCGACCAGCGGCCGGTAGCGGACCTCGACCGGGTAGGTACGCCCGGAGACCTCGACGATCGGCGCCGGGTTACCGTCCTGGTCGGCGAAATGCTCGGCGAACCGTACGGTGTCGATCGTCGCCGAGGTGATGATCACCTTCAACTCCGGCCGGCGCGGCAGCAGCTGCTTGAGATAGCCGAGCAGGAAGTCGATGTTGAGGCTGCGTTCGTGCGCCTCGTCGATGATGATCGTGTCGTATTTGCGCAACTCGCGATCATGGCCGATCTCGGCCAGCAGCACGCCGTCGGTCATCACCTTGAGCCGGGTGTCCCGGGACGCCTTGCGGGTGAATCGCACCTGGTAACCGACGAGATCGCCGAGCGTTACGTTCAGCTCCTCGGCGATCCGCTCGGCGACCGTCCGGGCCGCGATCCGGCGCGGCTGGGTGTGCCCGATGGACCTGCGGCCCAGTTGCAGGCAGATCTTCGGCAGCTGGGTGGTCTTGCCCGACCCGGTCTCCCCCGCCACGACGACCACCTGGTGATCGCGGATGGCGGTCTCGATCTCGGCTGCCCTGGCTGCGATCGGCAGTGCCGGGTCGAAGGTGATCCTCGGCCCTGGCGTGCTGGTCGGGCTGGTCAGGGCGGGGGTGGACATAACGGGCCCAGCTTATGTCCGCGTCCGGTCCACCCTCGAACGGATAACCCCACGACAGCCTCAGCCGAGGAATTCCGCCTGCAGCGCCTCGGGACGGGGCGAGACCACCCGCTCGCCCAGCTCGTACAGCTCGGTGGCCCGGCCGACGATCAGCGGATCCGCAGCGGTGGCGATCTCGGGATCCTTGCCGTCGTAGTCGTACAGGCTCAGGACGTAGCGCATCGCGTTGAGCCGGGCGCGCTTCTTGTCGTTGCTCTTGACCACGGTCCAGGGGGCGTAGTCGGTGTCGGTGACGGCGAACATGTCTTCCTTGGCGGCCGTGTACTTGTCCCACTTGTCCAGCGAGGCAAGATCGGTCGGCGACAGCTTCCAGGTCCGGACCGGGTCGATCTGGCGGATCAGGAACCGGGTGCCCTGTTCGCGCTGGGACACCGAGAACCAGAACTTGGTCAGGTGGATGCCCTCGTTGACCAGCAACTGCTCGAAGACCGGCACCTGGCGGAGGAACTCGTCGTATTCGGCCGGGGTACAGAAACCCATCACCCGCTCGACACCGGCCCGGTTGTACCAGGACCGGTCGAAGAGGGTGATCTCACCCTTGGCCGGCAGGTGCTGGATGTAGCGCTGGAAATACCACTGCCGGGCCTCGCGGTCGGTCGGCTTCTCCAACGCGACGACATTGGCGTGGCGAGGGTTGAGATGCTCCATGAAGCGTTTGATGGTGCCGCCCTTGCCGGCGGCATCCCGACCCTCGAACAAGATCACCAGGCGTTCACCGTTGCGGCGCGCCCAGGTCTGCAGCTTGAGCAACTCGATCTGCAACAGCCGCTTCTGCGCCTCGTAGACCTGGGCGGAGATGCGTTCGTCGTACGGGTAGTTCTCCCGCCAGGTGTCGACGATCGTGCCGTCGAAGGCACGCAGGACAGGATCGTCGTCCTCCAACTCGACGACGGTGAATTCCGGTGCTCCGTAGCGTTCGGCGAGGCGGCGGAGTTGATCTTCGAGAACTTTGTGCACGTTCGGAATTCTTACGGTGTGGTGCCGGCCCGGCTGCCGACGCGGTGGCGACGAATCGGTGAACGTCTCGTGACATCCAGGCTCCGGCCGGCGAGCATCGCGTCGCGGTAGTGACCCATCAGCTCGTCGCAGAGCGCCGACCAGCTCGATCCCTCGACCCGGCGGCGTGCGGTCTCGCCGAAGACCTGCCGCTTGCGGGTGTCGCCGGCCAGGTCGGCCACCCGGCTGCGCAGTCCGGCGAGATCGCCCGGCCGGTAGAGCCATCCGGTACGGCTGTGGTCGATGAGGTCGAGCGGACCGCCTCGACCGACGGCAACCGCCGGTACGCCGGAGGCCATCGCCTCCTGGATCGTCTGGCAGAAGGTCTCCGCCGCGCCGGGGTGCACGAAGACGTCCAGGCTCGCCAGCGCCCGGGCGAGATCGGTGCCGCCGAGAAACCCGGTGAAGACGGCGTCGGGCAGCACCGCCTTCAGCCGGTCGGCGTACGGACCGTCGCCGGTGATCACCAGCCGGGTGCCGGGAAGGTCCGCGAGCACGGCCAGATCGGCGACCTGCTTCTCGGCGGCGAGCCTGCCGACGTAACCGATGATCACCTCGCCGTCGGGGGCGATCCGCCGGCGCCACCCGTCGTCGCGCCGGGACGGATGGAAGCGCTGCGCGTCGACCCCGCGCCCCCATCGCCGTACCCGCGGGATGCCGCGGCGCTCCAGCTCGGCTGCGCTGAAGGAGGACGGCGCCAGGGTGATCGTGGCCCGGTCGTGGATGTCGACCACACGCTTCCACAGCATCGGCTCGGCCGCCGGGATCCCGTAGCGGGCGGCATAGGTCGGCACCTCGGTCTGATAGACGGCGACGGTCGGCAGCCCCAGCCGGTCCGCGGCGACGATCGCCCGCCAACCGAGGACGAAGGGGGCGGCCAGGTGGACGACATCGGGCTCGATCTCCAGCAGCAGCTTGCGGAGCCGGGCACTGCCGCCGACGGCCACCCGGAACGAGTTGTAGCCGGGCAGTGCCACAGCAGGCAGTCGGTGCACGGGGACCGCCGGACCGGCCGGAGGCTGGTAGCTGTCGGTCGCATCACGATCTGCGGCCGCGATCACGACGGCCTGGTGGCCCCGCGCGGAGAGGTAGTCGAGGATCTGCAGGACGGAGTGGGTGACACCGTTCATCGATGGCAGGAAAGATTCGGCGACAATCGCGATCTTCACGTTTCCCCAGGCAATCGGATCGATGCACTGATTGGGGTAGGTCCAGTCGACGTGTCCTTGAACTTCTGCCGCGATGTCGTTACTCGCCGATCGCCCAGCCGTCAGTCGGTGCGCTCAGCCCGTTGGATGCGTACGGAGGTCTCCCAGTCCTTCATCCGGGACAAGCCGCGCTCGTCGGCGCCGTCCAGGACCGCCTCGACCAGGGCCTCGGTCAGGGCGAGCAGCCCCACCATGGCGTCGAAGGGGATCCCGGCCACCTTGACGGGCAGCACGACATCGGCGTGCTCGGCGGCAGGCGAGAGCCCCTGGTCGGTGATCACGACCACCGCCGCTCCTCGGGCCCGGGCCGCTTCGGCAGCGCTCGCCGCGGACTCCTCGTAGCGGCGGAAGTCCATGATGATCACCACGCTGCGGTTGCCGAGGCTGAGCAGCTTTCCGATCTGCCGGCCGACGGGCTGGTCGACGAAATCGACGCCGGGGATCACCTCGTCCAGTTGGGCGGCCAGCAGCATGGCGATGTAGCGGCTGAAGTAACCGCCGGTGACCAGGACGTGCCGGGGCTTGTCGACCAGCAGCCGGACCGCCCGCTCGAATTCGCTGGGCGGTACGCTCCCGGCCAGGTCGGCGACCAGCCCGGCGCGGCGGGCGATCGCATGACCGAGAAGATCATCCTCGTCCAGCCGCCGAACGGCCTCGCTCCGCCGGACGGGGGCGTTGATCTGGTTGCTGACCTCCTCGCGCAGCTTCTGCTGGAATTCGGGGTAGCTGCCGATTCCCAACCGGGACAGCAATCGCAGCACGGTGGGTGCCGACGTACCGGCCGACCGGGCGAGCGCCGCAGCGCTGGCCAGGCCGGCGCTCGGATAGCTGGCCAGCAAGGTCCGCGCCACCTTGCGCTCCGCCGGACTGAGTTCGTCCATCCTGGCGAAGATCTCGTCTTTGATCAGCATGGTGGTGATCGGCATCGGTACCTCGGATTTGATCAGCTGGCGATGATCATGTGTGAATGATCAACTCTCCCTGGTTTGTGTACGCCGCGAACATGCTCGGCGAGTTGTGGGCCACAACAATACGACCGCTGCCGTCCACTGCCACCAGACCGCCGCTGGAATCTTTGGCCCGGAGCTCGTTCTCGAAGGTCGCCGTGACCGCATCCGCGAGCCCGGAGCCCAGGTAGCGGATGCGTGCGGCGATGTCGTAGGCGACCACGCCGCGGATGAACGCCTCCCCGTGGCCGGTGCAGGAGATGGCGGCCAGGCCGTCGCGCGCGTAGGTGCCGGCGCCGACGATCGGGCTGTCGCCGATCCGTCCGGCTGCCTGGTTGGACATCCCTCCGGTCGAGGTCGCTGCGGCGATCTGTCCCTTGCTGTCCCGGGCGACTGCACCGACCGTCCCGTGGCGCGGCCCGGTCACAGCCTGCTCTTGGAGCCGGGCCAGCTGCTGTCGGCGGATGTCGATGACGAAGTAGTCCGGGTCGACGACCTCGAGATCCCATTCCCGCGCCAGCTCGGCGGGCGGTGCGACCAACAGCACGTGCTCGGACCGCTCCATCACCCGGCGGGCGAGCCGTACCGGGCTCTTGGCATACCGCGAGGCGGCGACCGCACCCGCCTGCCCGTCCCCGGTCATCACCGCAGCATCGAGCTCGGCCCGGCCATCGGCGGTCAGGGCGGCGCCTCTGCCGGCGTTGAACAGCGGATCGTTCTCCAGCACCTCCACCGCCGCGCACACCGCGTCGAGCGCCGAACCGCTGCCGACCAGGACGGACTCGCCCGCACGGTAGGCGGCCGCCAGCCCGGACTCAAAGCCCCGCCGCTCGTCCTCGGCGAGTTCCTTGATCCGGCCGCCGGCGCCGCCGTGCAGTGCCAGCGTCGGGGCCCCGTCACCGGGCACCTGCCACAACTGGATGCTGTCAGGCGCCGCGACGGACTCCTCGGGTGTGGATTGCGGTTTGCTGCTCATACGGTGGGGTGGCCTCCTCGGTCGATGGGTGAGGCCAAATGTACGGTGAATGACAGGCGAGCGCGAGATCAGAGCATCTGTTACGTTTCACACACTCAGTCGTCGCTGTCGTTATCGAAGGTCGTCCGGCCGCGCAGCTTCTCGGCGAGTTCGTCGTCGATCGCGTCGGCGGTGTCGGACATGATCTTGACCGCCTGGGCCAGATGGGCCGGCACGAAAGGTTGCGCCAGCACCGACAGCGTGGCGAAAACCCGGTCCCTGATCAACTGGAACTTGACCCAGCGCGCCTCGGTGTTCAGGTCGTTGAGCACCTCGACCGCTCGCGACCTGCCTTCGACATCGTGCACGATCGCGGCGAAGATCACGATCTCGGTGGCATCGTCGGTGGTGCGTAGGAAGATCATCGTCGAACCGACCCGAATGGCGATATCGCCTTCCTCGTCACGGATCGGCCGGTGCCCGAAAAGCTCGGTGAGCTCCTCGGCGACAAGATCATCGAGATGCTCGCGGCTGCCCGCCAGGACCGCCGTGACGTCCTCCTCGTCGTAGATCTTCTCCTCCGGCGGGTCGGCGACCTTCGGGGTGAGGATCTCGGCCAGCTGATCGGGAGCCAGGAAGACCGGGTGCTGGACCCCGTACACGTCCCGCAGCGCCGTGACGGCGAGATCGGCGAGCCGATCAGACTCCTCCTGGGGCAGCTCGACCCAGAAATTCGCCGAGGCATCGGCGCTCGGCGGATTCCAGCCGGCCTTCTCCATCGCCCCGAGCTGCCGGTCGTCCAGCTGGAAGGCGTCACCCAGCACGGCGTTGCTGGCGGCCTCGGAGCGGATCTGGTCCCTCGCCGGGGCCGTGAAGGAGACGAACGGACCGCCGTCCTCAGTGCGTTGCGACTCGGTGCCGATCACCAGATCGGCCGTCTCGTCGATCACCGAGACGACCTCGCTGAGCCGGGTCCGGAATTCGGCCCAAGCCTGTTCGGTGCTCCGGTCGATGTCGAAGCCCTCGTAATCAGTCGCGTCCAACGCCCGTCCTTCCGCGTGCCGGTACGTGTGCGAACCTATCGCAACCCGCGCCAGGATCTGATCCTGCCGAACCCGCCCTGAACCTGTCGAAGGGTCAGGACGCGGCCAGCGCTTGGACCACCCGGGACGGTGCCGGCCTGCCGAGCCTGCCGGCCATCCAGGTGCTGATCGCCAGCAGTCGGTCGAGGTCGACGCCGGTCCGGACACCGAGGCCGGTCAGCATCCAGACCAGATCCTCGGTCGCCAGGTTGCCGGTCGCCGATCTGGCGAAGGGACAACCGCCCAGGCCACCGGCCGCGGCGTCGTATTCGGTCACGCCGGACTGCAGCCCGGAGAGCACGTTGGCCAGCGCGCCTCCGTAGGTGTCATGGAAGTGCAGCGCGATCCGGTCCATCCCGATTCCTGCCTCGTCGAGGGCAGCCAGCAATGCGCGGACGTGTCCCGGCGTCGCGACCCCGATGGTGTCGCCGAGACTGATCGTGCCCACGCCGAGGTCGGCCAGCCGCCGTACGACGTCGACCACCTGGGCGATCGGCACCCGGCCCTCCCACGGGTCGCCGAAGCACATCGAGACATATCCCCGGACGCCGATCCCGGCCTGCCGCGCCCGGTCCACGACCGGCACGGCCAGCTCGATGGCACCGTCGACCGTGGTGGCCAGATTCTCCCGAGCGAAACGTTCGGTCGCGCTGACGAAGATCGCGATCTCGGTAGCGGCCGCGGCCAGGGCCCGGTCCATCCCCCGCTGGTTGGGCACCAGCACCGGATGCCGTACGCCCTCGTGCTCGCCGATCCCGGCCAGCACCTCGGCCGCGTCGGCCAGCTGGGGCACCCACCGCGGCGAGACGAAACTGGTCGCCTCGATCGCGGTCAGCCCGGTCTCCCGCAGCCGCCGGATGAATTCGATCTTGGTCGGGGTGTCGACGATCGCCTTCTCCGCCTGCAGCCCGTCGCGCGGTCCGACCTCGTAGATCGTCACCGCCTCGGGCAGACCGGGCATCGGAACCACATCGGGCAGCGCAGCCATGTCCGCACCCTACGTCCACCCACCCACCCGCCGAGGGAGGGCAAACATCGGAGGTCTTGTACGGTTCTGGTCGTGACCGTCGATCAGCCTCCACTGCTCCCGCCCAGCCCGGGCCAGTACGCCTGGCAGCGCCAGGAACTCGGCGTCTTCTTCCACTTCGGGGTGAACACCTTCGCCGGCCTGGAGTGGAGCGACGGCACCCTCGACCCGTCGATCTTCAACCCGGAGGACCTGGATGCCGACCAATGGGTCCGGACCGCCGCCGAAGCCGGGGCACGCTACGTCGTCCTGACCGCCAAGCACCACGACGGCTTCTGCCTGTGGCCGACCGACACAGGCGACTACTCGGTCAAGTCGTCACCCTGGAAGGACGGGCAGGGCGATGTCGTGGCGGAGGTGCAGGCAGCCGCCCACCAGCATGGGCTGGCGTTCGGCCTCTACCTGTCGCCCTGGGACCGGCACGCGTCCTGCTACCCGGACCCGGAGGCGTACGACCGCTACTACCAGGATCAGCTGCGCGAGCTGTGCACCCGTTACGGGACGCTGTCGGAGCTGTGGTTCGACGGTGCCGGTTCGCAGGGCCGGGAGTACGACTGGGTCAGCATCGGCGAGGTGATCAAACAGACCCAACCACAGGCGATGATCTTCAACATGGGCGACCCGACAATCCGTTGGGTCGGTAACGAGGACGGCCTGGCCGCCGATCCGGTCGAGTACGTCGTCGCCGAGACGGATTTCAGCCAGTACACGGTCCAGACGACCAAGCTCGACCAGGCGCTCTACCTGCCGCCTGAGTGCGATGTGTCGATCCGCAAGGGCTGGTTCTGGGCCGACCATGATCGGCCGAAATCGGTTGATCATCTGCTGGCGATCTATTACCGATCGGTGGGGATGGGCGCCAACCTGCTGCTCAACCTCCCGCCGGACGACCGCGGGTTGATCCCCGATACCGACATCGACCGGCTGCGGGAATGGCGGTCAGAGTTGGACCGGCGCTTCGCCGAACCGATCGACGCCGTGCTGACCCTGGTCGAGCCCGGCACCTGGCGCGCGAGCTTCGACCGGACTGTACGGCTTGATCATCTCGAGCTGACCGAGGACTATCGCGACGGCCAGAGGATCATCTCGCACAAGATCACCAACGGCGATCGACTTGTTGCCGAGGGTCGGACCGTCGGCAACAAACGGATCCACGTCTTCGACGAGGTGCGGACCGCCGAGCTGCTGATCACCATCGAGGGGCCGGACCCGCGGTTGGCGTCGGTGCGCGGCTACGCGACCGGTGTCACGGCCATTCCCAGCATCGAATACCTGGCGGGAACGGGCGTGCCCGAGTAGTTCGCCGTCGATCGGGGACGGTACTGGAGGTGGTCACCGATCGTCGCCTACCCGACACCGACACGTTGCCGGTTGGCAACTGGCACTCCGCCCGACGTTCCTAGTTTGGCGGTCATGAGCAGACTCGGCGTCGAACCAGTGATCGATCCCACCACAATCGCCAGGGACTGCACCTTCGGCACCTACGTCGAGGTGGCGGCCAACGCCGACCTGACCGAGACGACGCTGGGCGACTACTCCTACGTCATGCAAGGGACGATCTCGTGGTGCGCGGAGATCGGCAAATTCGCCAATATCGCCGCGTACACACGGATCAACGCCACCAACCACCCGACCTGGCGGGCGACGCTGCATCACTTCACCTATCGCTCGGCGTCCTACGGTCTGGCCGACGAGGACGAGGACGAGTTCTTCGGCTGGCGGCGATCCAACCGGGTGACGATCGGTCACGACACCTGGATCGGCCACGGCGCGATCATCCTGCCGGGCGTCACGATCGGCACCGGCGCCGTGGTCGCAGCCGGTGCCGTGGTCAGCAAGGACGTAGAGCCGTACACGATCGTCGGCGGCGTCCCGGCCCGCCCGATCAAGCGTCGGGTGGACGAGGGGACAGCCGAGCGGCTGCTCGCACTCGCCTGGTGGGACTGGTCCCACGACCAACTCCGCGATGCCCTACCGGACTTCCGCAAACTCGACGCCCGCGAGTTCTGCGACCTCTACAGCTGAAGCGGAGCCACGGCGGTCGGCTCCCGCATCAGCTGCTGTAACGCACACCCTGCGCGCCCGAGGTCGACCGGTCAGGCGGCCAACTTGGCGCCCAGCGGCGCACCGCCGGTCGACTCCTCGCCGCGACCAAGGTCGTCGGCCGCCACGTGACAGGCGGCCCGGATGCCCGGTTTGAGCTCCAACAGCGGCGGCGTGGTGGTCCGACACACCTCACGGGCGAGCGGGCAGCGATCGGCGAACCGGCAGCCGGGACCCGGATCGATCACCTTCGGCGGCTCACCCTTGGCCATCTCCGCGGTCACCGTCAACTCCGCCCGCGGGTCCGGTACAGCGGCCACCAGCAACTGCGTGTAGGGATGCAGCGGGTTGCCGAGCACCTCCTCGACCGGGCCGGATTCGACGATCCGGCCGGCGTACATCACCATCATCCGATCGGCGGCATATCGAGCGCTGGCGATGTCGTGGGTGATGTAGAGCAGCGAGACACCTTGATCATCGCGCAGGCTGGTCATCACGTTGAGCAGTCCGATCCGGATCGAGATGTCCAGCATCGACACCGGCTCGTCGGCCAGGATCACCTTGGGGTGATAGGCCAGCGCCTGGGCGAAGCCGATCCGCTGCCGCTGTCCGCCGGAGAGTTCGTACGGATACCGGCCGACCACCTGCGACGCCGGCGTCAGGCCGACCGCCTCCAGCACTCGGCGCGCCTCGGCCTCGCGATCTGCGGGGCCGATGTCGGGGCGGTGCAGCTTGAGGCCGCGCATGATGCCGTGCACCACGGTGTAGGCGGGATTCAGCGAGCTGAACGGGTCCTGGAAGACCATCGGCACCGCGGCCCGGTAGGCCAGCACGTCCCGCCGGGACCTCAACGACGACAGTGGCGTTCCTTCGAAGAGGATCTCGCCGCTGCTCGGCGTGTAGACCTGGGCCAGCAGCCGCGCGATGGTGCTCTTGCCGCTGCCGCTCTCGCCCACGAGCGCAACGATCTCGCCGGGGTTGATCACGAAATTCGCGCCGTCGACCGCGTGCAGCTGCTTGCGGCTGCGCAGGCCGCCGACCCGGAAGACCCGGGTCAGCTCGCGTGCTTCCAGGAGCGGGGCAGGATCACTCATTTCGCCACCTCCACCGGGGCATGATCACGATAGGCCGGGTCGTGCAGCAGGCACCTGGCCTGAACTCCGTCGACGTCGTAGAGCTCGGGTGGGACCGTCGCACAGGCGTCGAAGCGCAGCGGGCAGCGCGGCTCGAAGCGGCAGCCGACCGGCATCGCGGACAGGCTGGGCGGACTGCCCGGGATCCCTTGCAGCGGTACGCGTTCCCCCCTGATCGACGGGAAAGCGTCGAGCAGGCCCTGGCTGTAGGGATGCGCCGGGTTGTCGAAGACCTTGCGGGTCGGACCGAACTCCATCTCCTTGCCGGCGTACATCACCATCAGCCGGTCGGAGAAGTGGCTGACCAGGCTCATGTCGTGGGTCACGAAGATCACCGCGAAACCCAGCTGCTGCTGCAGTTCCTTGATCTGCAGCATCAGCGAACGCTGGGCGACCACGTCGAGCGCCGAGGTCGGCTCGTCCATGATCACCAGTTCCGGGGTGAAGAGCAGCGCCATCGCGATCATGGCCCGCTGCCGCATCCCGCCGGACAGCTGGTGCGGATAGCTGTTCAGGTGCGCCCGGTCGATGCCGACCAGCTCCAGGACGGCCTGCGAGCGTTCCCGGATCTCGGACCGGGAGCGTACGCCGTGAGCCTTCATCGCATCGGCGTACTGGGCTTCGATCTTCTTGACCGGGTTGAGCGCATTCATGGCGCTCTGCATGACCACCGACATGTTGCGCCACCGGACCGGGGCCAGCTCAGCCTCGTTCATGGTGACCATGTTCTGGCCGCGGAAGATCACCTCGCCGGACGAGATCCGGGCCGGTGAGGTCAGTAGCTGGGCGATGGCGAACAGCAGCGTGGACTTGCCGCAGCCGGACTCCCCCACGATGCCGACGAATTCGCCGGCACCCACATCGAGATCGACGTGATCGACCGCGGTGACCGGGCCGCTCGGGGTGTCGTACTCGACCGAGAGATCGGTCACGGTCAGCAACGGGCCGTCCTTTGGCTCAGGGGAAAAGCCGGTTCCCAGCCCTTCGACCAGCTCAGGACTCTCGACACTCTCGTTCACTTGCGTACCTTTCTGCGCCGCACGGGCCTCAGCGCCGGGTTGCTGATCTCGTCGAAGGCGTAGTTGAGCAGCGCGAACGAGGCACCCAGCAGCGCGATGCACAGGCCGGGCGCGATGACCCACCACTGCTGGCCGGTCTGCAACGCCTCGTTGCTCTGCGCCCAGTGCAACATCGTCCCCCAGCTGTCGGTCGAGGAGTTGCCCAGTCCGATGAACTGCAGCCCGGCGGCGGTCAGCAACGCGTACAGGGCCGCGCCGAGGAAGTTGGCGGCGATCAGCGACACCATGGTCGGCAGGATCTCGAAGACGATCACATACGACCGCCGCTCGCCCCGCACCCGGGCCGATTCCAGGAAATCCCTGTTCCGCAAGGACATCGCCTGGGCCCGGAGCTGGCGGGCACCGTAGGACCAGCCGGTGACCACCAGTACCCCGATCACGACCAGCATGCTCCCGCCGCCGGCGTAGGCGGCGATGACGATGATCAGCGGGAAGGCCGGGATCACCAGGAAGACGTCGGTGAGCAACGACAGCAGGTCGTCGCCCAGCCCGCCGAGATAGGCGGCGGATACACCGACGATGATCGACAGGATGCTGGCCAGCGCCCCGGCGACGACCGCCACGAACAGCGACTGCCGGGTGCCGTAGACCAACTGGGCCCAGATGTCCTGCCCGAAGGCATTGGTGCCCAGGATGTGGCCCGATCCGGGTGGTAGCAGCTGGGCGAACTTGTGGGTGTCGGGATGCCGGATCGACGTAAAGAGTCCGGGCGCGATCGCGGCGACCAGGAAGATCAGCAGCATGATGGCGCCGGCCAGGGCCTTCTTGTTGCCCAGGACGGCCCGCAGGACGCCCGAGCCCGGACGGACCCGGGTGGTGGCGTCGGACCCGGCAACGGTTGCAGCAACAGCACTCATGATTCGGCTCCTATCCCGCGGTCCGGACGCGCGGGTCGAGCCACGCGGTGAGGAAGTCGCTGATCAGCACCGCGACCAGGACGGCGACCGTGATCAACACGAACAGCGCCTGCATCAGCGGATAGTCCTGGTTGTTGACCGCGCTGAGCAGCATGTAGCCGACACCCGGGTAGTTGAAGGTGAATTCCACCAGGATCGAGCCGCTGACGACGAAGCCCAGCGACATCGCGAACCCCGACAGATTCGGCAGGATGGCATTGCGGCCGGCGTAGTTGATCATGATCCGATGATTGGGGATGCCCTTGGCGCGGGCCATCCTGATGTAGTCCTCGGCCAGTGTGGTGACCACGTTGTTGCGCATGGTCAGGATCCAGCCACCGATCGAGATGATCAGGATCGACAGCGCCGGCAGGATCGCGTGCTTGACCACGTCCCAGATGAAGACGGCGTTGAAGCCAGGATTCAGTGTCGGGTCGTAGCCGCCGTCGTTGGGCAGCGCGCCGTTGGTGCCCAGCGACAGCACCATGATCAGCACCAGGCCGACCCAGAAGTACGGCAGCGCCGAGGTGATCACGAAGACCGGCGGCAGCACGCTGTCCACGATCCCGTTGCGCCGCCAGCCGCCGATCAGGCCGATGCCCGTGCCGAGCACGAATGCCAGCACGGTCGTGATGCCGACCAGTCCCAGCGTCCAGGGCAGCGCCTGGGCCAGCACCGTGCTGACCGGCTGCGGGAAGAAGGTCAGCGAGATGCCGAAGTGCCCGGTCAGCGTGTTGCCCAGATAATCCAGGTACTGGACGAAGAGCGGCTTCTGGGTGTTGAGGCCGAAGGCCACCTCGAGTGCCTTGAGCGCGTCCGGATTGATGCGGCCGCGGAACCGGGCCATCATCGCCTCGGCAGGGTTGCCGGGCATCAGCCGCGGGACGAAGAAGTTCACCGTCAGCGCCACCCAGAGGGTGATCACGAAGAAACCGAGCCTGCGCAGAATGAACCGCATCAGCGCCGCCCGCAGCCGTACGTGTTGATCATTTAAGCTTTCCGTTCCTGGTTCCGGTAGTCGTCCGGGCAGTGCCCGTTCAACAGGCTCAGCGCCCCTTCGACAGGCTCAGGGCCCGAAGCACCCTGAGCCTGTCGAAGGACTGATTGCCAGCCTCAGCTCTTCGGCTTCAGCTGCAGCAGCACCTGCTCGTTGTCCGGAACCGCATACGGCGCCGGCAGCGCGTACGGGTTCTGGGCGGTCGGCCATCCACTGATGTCCTTGGTGTTGTACTGGAACCAGCTCACGCTCTCCAGGACCGGGATCGTCGGGATGTCGGACAGCATCACCTGCTGCAACTGGTTGACGATGTCGTGCTGCTTCTGGTCGTCCGCTGCCGGATAGGCCTTGAAGAGCGCGTCGGTCTTGGGGTTGGAGTAGCGGGAGTAGTTGGTCGACGCGTTCTGGCCGATCGGTGCGGTGTTGCCGCTGTAGAGATTCTGCCGCAGCTCGAAGTACGGGACCGGACCACCGGTCTGGCTGCCGTACGCGAGCTGGAAGTCACCCTTGTACAGCTTGGTGTCGTAGGTCTGGCCGGCGATGTTCTGCACGGTCAGGTCGATACCCAGCGGGGCGAGCTCGGTCTTGATCTCCTGCAGCTCTGCCTCCCAGTCGGTGTATCCGGAGACGCTGATGATCGAGAGCTTCAGCGGGTTCGAGGTCGAATAGCCGGCCTTGGCCAGGTACTGCTTCACCTTGGCAGGATCCTGCTTGTAACCGTACTTGTCGGCCGCGGCCTGGTCGTACCAGTCCTTGAAGGTCGGCAGCACGATGCCGGCCTGGTTGGACGAGGGCAGCTGGCCGCCGACAGCGGTCTTGGAGACCTGGTCCTTGTTGATCGCGTACGCCAGTGCCTGCCGGACGGCAAGATTGGCCGTAGGGCCCTGCTTGAGATTCAGGAAGATCTGCACGTTGGCGACCGGCGGGAACCAGTAGTGGTTGTCCGCCTTGTCCCGGTTGACGTAGTAGCGGTCGATGTTCGGGATGTACTGGCCACCCCATTGCGCCTTGCCCTCGGCCAGGTCGAGGTTGGCCGGGCTGTTGTCGGTGTAGGCCGGGTAGTTGATGGTCTTGATCGCCGGCTTGCCCTTCTGCCAGAAGTTCGCGTTCGCCTGGTAGCGGACATTCTGCGGCTTGCAGTCCGAGACGGTGTACGGACCGCTGCCGATCGGCTTGGCATCGGTGTACTGGACCGGATCCTTGGCCGCCGCCCCGGTGTCCCAGATGTGCTTGGGGATGATCGGGGTCTGGTCGGCGATGTAGTAGTAGTACGTCGTCGACGGAGCGCTGAATTTCATCGTCACGGTGTCGCCACTGGCGGTGACCGAGGTCAGGCCCGACGACCACAACGCATTCAGGTCAAGACCCTTGTTGGCCTTCAGCAGGTTGAAGGTGTAGGCGACGTCGTCGGCAGTCAGGGGCTTGCCGTCGCTCCACTTGATCCCGTCGCGGATGGTGAAGGTGAGGGTCTTCTTGTCCGAGCTCCACTGCGACGACTTGGCGATCATCGGAGTCTCTTTGGAGTTCTGCAACGGGTTCACATACACCAGCGGCTCGTAGACGAAGCCGATGCTCAGTCCGCTCACCGACGGATTGAACGGATTGAATCCACAGGTCCAGGTTGTACCGGCCACGTTGGCGATCGTCAGCGACGTCGACGAGGAGCCGTTCGATCCGGTACTGTTCCCGGATCCTCCGCCGGAACATGCCGCCACGAGGGCAAGCACCCCGATCCCGACCAGAGCGCCGAGCGCCCTGATCCGCTTACCGAACTTCATGATCATCCTCCCGATCGCTGAACCGCTCATTGGAAATTGTCAGCAGAGCTGTCATCCGAATACTGCTTCCTGAAGTTGCCGTACGGCGGCCTCGACGGCGCCGTGTCGTACTGCGTGATCACGCCCGGTGGCCGGCCTGACCTCCGGCCGGTGCGCGATCAGCCGGTGTAGCCGATCGGCCACCCGGTCTGCGAGCCGGTCCCCACCCGCGACCCCTATCTCCCCGCCCAGCAGGACCAACTGGGGGTCAAGCAACGACACCGGAATCACCACGGCCTGGGCGATCCGGGAAGCCAATTCAGCCAGCAATCCCTCGGGATCGCCGATCCGGTCGATCTCGCCGGTGACCGCCGACACCGCCCGCCGGACGGCAGTCGCCGGCCGGCTGGCCCGCACGCCGTGCTGCGCCGCCAGCTCCAGCACGCCACGGCTGTCGATCAACTCGGTCACCCGACGGCCGTCGAATTCGACCGGTGCGAAGTCGATCTCGCCGGCAGCACCGCGCCAGCCCCGATGCAACTGCCCGTCGAGGATCACCGCCGCGGCGACACCCGATCCCATCCAGAGCAACAGCACATCGGTGTAGCCTTTGGCGCGACCGTGCAGCAGCTCGTCGGTGGCGACAAGATTGACGTCATTCTCAACGGTCACAGGGATTCCGAGTGAATCCGAGAGGCGAGCCGGGATGTTGAACCCCTGCCAACGCGGCATGTGCTCGGCGTAGCCGAGAAAGCCGGTGACGGGGTCGATCGAGCCCGAGATCCCGATCACCGCGCGGTCGATGTCGCCGAGCGCCAACCCTTCCGACTTGGCCGCATCGGCGACCGCCTTGCGCAACGGCGAGATCGGATCGGGCCCGTTCCCCCGGCTCAGCACCCGACGCTCCGCGATGACCTGGCCGGCCAGGTCGGCGATCGCCAGGTCCGCCCCGGAGGCCACCACGTCGATGCCGACGGCGTGGCCGGCATTCTCGTTGACCGTCCACAGCTTGGCGTTCGGTCCCGGCCCGGCGCTGGTCTTGTGACCGTCCTGCCGGACCAGCTTGGCCGCCTCCAGCCGCCGCAGCAACTCGGCGGCGGCCGGCTTGGACAAGCCGATCGCGTGCTCCAGCTCGACGCGGGACAGCGGCCCGTGCTCGGCGAGCGCGTAGAGCGCGGCACGATCATTCATCGCCCGCAGCGCTCGTGGACCACCGATCCGCAACCCCGACAACCCCTTCATCCGACACCGTCGTCAGCTAGGGGGAACCTTGCACCCCAGACGACCCGACAACCGTCTGGAAAGTTCCCAGATAGATAGATTTTTGGGTCTCGACACCCGGGCGTCAAGCAATCAGCAGGCTTGTAACGCGTTCTTTACCGAGGGCCAACAACAGTCTTGGCCACGGCTGAGACTGCGCCCCAACCGTCAACCATGCGGTTCTGAGGCCTAGGGGGCGAGCATCGCAGCGATGAAGACCAGCACCACCAGTGACAGCACGGTGGTGACGAAGATCGAGTCGCGGGCCAGGATGATGCCGCGGTCGTAGCGTACGGAGTGGGTGAAGACGTTCTGGGCTGTCGGCAGTGCCGCGACGACGGTGACCGCCAGCACCGCGTGCGGATCGAGGTGCAGGACGTAGCGGGCCATGATGAAGCCGACCAGCGGCTGGACGATCAGCTTCAGCACGACGATGTAGCCGATCTGGACCTTCGGCTCGCCCCGGCCGGGCAGCGGCCCCAGGCGCAGCGAGATGCCGTAGGCGATCAGCATCGCCGGCACGGCCATGTTGCCGATCATCGTGATCGGCTCGTTGACCCACTGCGGGAGCCTGATCGAGAAGATCGAGATCAGCAGGCCGAGGAGGGAGCCGATCATCAGCGGATTTTTGAACGGCTGGGTGACCAGGCGGAGGATCCGGTTGCCGCCGGTGTGGTTGTGCGTGGTCATGTCGAGGACGGCCAGGCCGGCCGGCTGCAGCAGCACCAGCTGGGTGAGCAGCATCGGGACGATCCAGGAGGCGCTACCCAGGGCGTACACGGCCATCGGCAGGCCGAGGTTGCCGGCGTTGACGTAGCTGGCACAGAAGGTGCCGATCACCGTGTCGCTGGCGGAGCGTTTGAAGACCAGCCGCGCGGCGATCACGAAGAGGATCGCGCTGACCGCGGTACTGGTGATGGACGCGATCAGGTTGGTCGAGAAGATCTGCTTGACGTTGGTGCTGCCGATCTCGGTCAGCATCAGCGCGGGACTCGCGACGAAGAAGGACAGTCGGGCGAGCGTGGTCTGTGCGTTGGCTCCGGCCACCTTGAGGTGGGCGATCAGGAATCCGACGCCGATCACGAGCACGAGCGTGAGGAAGCCCTGCAGGACTCCACCCACGCGTCGCTCCTCCGGCCGGTCGATCAAGGTTGGCCGCCATTCTTTCGTACGGGCTCCGGTCACGACCCGCGGGGCGGCTTCAGCGGCCCCGGATGACCCGTTCGTGATCTACCGGAGTCGCCGCACATGACGACCTGATCAGCTGGTCTCGGTGATCAGGATCGGTCAACCAAGGACATCGCAGATGATCTCGACCGCCGGAAGGTCGGCCGGCGCCCAATCGAGGCCTGCCAGCTCGCCGGCCGGGAGCCAGACGATGTCGGTGTGTTCGGTGAGCTTCGGCGTCCCTGAGATCAGGGTGCAGAGGAATGTGGTGAGCGTGACGACCCCGAAGTCGTACTCATGCGTTGTCGACGTGACTTCGTCACCGACCTGAATCTCGCACTCGAGCTCTTCAAGGATCTCGCGTTCCAGGGCGGCGCGCGCCGTCTCGCCGGATTCGATCTTGCCTCCGGGGAATTCCCAGCGGCCGGCCAGGCTCCCGCGTCCGCGCTGGGCAGACAGCACCAGACCGTCACGCACGATGACTGCCCCAACGACATCGATCTGCTTTTTCGTGGAGGCCTCCGGCACCCGAGCAAGCATAGGCAAAGCCGCGGTGCCAGACGAGGTAGTCGCCGGGCAGACCACTCGCAGCACGGACCGCTCCACACGGGCGCCGGTGGCGTGGCCAACATGCCGTCCGCATTGAGGGTTGCCCGTTTTCACCTCCGTCCCTACACTCCATTGCAACGATTCAAGTCGCCATGCGTCGGGCAGCGCCGGGACCATCGAGCCGTCGGCCGTGTGGTGCTGGTTCGTGTGTACGTACCGCCCGCAAGGGTGATGCGGGCACTGACTCACCAATCCGCTGCTCACCCCACGGATCCCCGCACAGACAGGGATTCGAGCCCGGAGGGACCACAACGATGTGGCTAGGAAAGAGTCTTGACGCCGGCGCGCGCCCGCCCTCGGGCACCCGCCGCAACGGCCTTTGGCGCGCTCCACAGGCCGTTCGGAGGTCGCTGGTCGGCCTGGCCGTCCTGATGCTCGTCGCCGTGACCGCTCAGGCGTGCACCGGCGGCAGCGGGACGGGCGCCGCCGACGGCTCCCAGGGCAGCAGCAGCGGTGGCTCCGGTAATCCCGGCACCACCGCATATCGGATCGGCGCGATGGCGTGGGGCAGTTCGATCGCCAACAACCCGTACGCCCCGACGCCCACGCCGCACTACAACCTCTCGCTGCTCAGCCTCGGTGTGGTCTCCGACTGGGGTCGGCCGGGAGACAACCCCTACTATCCCGAGCTGGCCAAGAGCTGGAAGCTCGCCCAGCACTCGATCACCTTCGCGCTGCGTCCCGACGCCAAATGGCAGGACGGCCAACCGCTCACCAGCAAGGACGTGATCACCTCCTTCCGGGCTGCCGGCGCCGACTACAACTCGGTCTGGGCCGCAATCACCAAGCTCAGCGCCCCGGACGATCACACCGTGACGGTTGACCTGCAGTCCTGGGCTGTGCCTCAGAACGCACTGTTGCACCTGTTGCAGATCGTGATCGTGCCGGACACCCAGTACGGCTCGCTGATCCCGATGACCGACTTCGACCAGACCCTGATCAGCTACTGGAAGACCTACAACATCCTGCATCCCACGGCAGCCAGCATCGCCAAGGCCGGCAGCGGTCCCGACGGCAAGATCATGGCGGCGGCCGCAGCCAAGCTCGTCAAATTCGATCCGAATCCGATGATCGGCAACGGACCATACAAACTGCAGAGCGCGAACGTCAGCGGCGTTCTCTACCAGAAGTGGGACGGCTTCTTCGACGCGACCAAGATCACCGCGCCGTATGTCCAGATCTACCCGATGGACTCCTCCACCGAGTACGGCGCGATCATTGGCGGCTCCATCGAGCAGGAACTTGACTCCCAGTTCAACGATCCGCAGGTCACCCGTATGAATGCCACCCAGACGGCGCACTACGGCGTGATTCCGTCCCCGGTGCAGCAGGAGAGCCTGGTCTTCAACTTCAACCACTACCCGTTCAATCTGCTCGCCGCCCGCCAGGCTCTGGCGTACGTGATCGACCGGCACGACCTGGTAAAACGGGACATGGGCGGCGACCTGGTGCAGGACCCGGCCGAAGAGACGCCGGACGGCATCAACTACTTCCTGGCCAAGCAATATCTGAAGCCGGAGCAGTTCGCCCAGCTGAACCACTATCCGCACGATCTTGCCAGGGCGACGTCCGTGTTGCAGTCCGCCGGCTTCACCAAGAAGGCCGGCAAGTGGTACACGCCCAAGGGCACCCCGTTCAGCTTCACGATCTCCGAGCCGAACGGACTGTCGCAGTTCGTCCAGGACGGCTTGATCATCGCCGGCTACCTCAAGGCGTTCGGCATCGATGTCAAGGTCGAGGACGTGGACGCGGCCACCTACACCACCAAACAGGAGGCCGGCGACTTCGCGGTTTCGGAGTGGTACATGGACTGGGGCCAGGGGCCGCCGATGGCAGATTTTGCGGCCACCTTCGGTGAGGCGTCGTCACCGTCATGGAACTACCCGATCTCCTACAGCGGCAGCGGACCCTGCAAGTGCGCGATCGGTATCGGGCCCGAGGCTGACGTGCCGGGGCTCGGCCACGTCAACATCGCCTCCGAGCTGAATCGTGAGGTCAACCAGGCGACACCGGACACCTGGTCCAAGTACACCTGGGCCTGGGCCCAGTGGGTCAACCAGCAACTGCCCATCCTGCCGCTCTACAACAACGCCTTCCACACGATCTACCAGACCAACCGCTACGCCAACTTCCCACCGCAGTCGCAGAAGTGGCTGTGGACCGTCCTCTCCGGTGCCGACGAGACGGTCGTCTGGATGCAGAACGGATATCTCAAGCTCACCTAGCTCCCCACCCAGCCCCTGACAGACAGGACACACAATGATGTGGAAGGTCCCCGATCATCTCCCCGTCCGCGCTACGGGCCGCAGACTCCGCCTGCTCCTGGTCGCGCTCTGCTCGCTGCTGTTGATCACGGCTGCCGCGTGCACCGGTGGCAGTTCGACCAACGGCGGCAGCGGCAACAGCGGTGGCGGCTCGAACAACGGCAACATCAACGCCGACACCGCCAACCCGTCCACCACTGCCTTCCGCTGGGGAACCCGTGCGTGGGCATCCTCGATCAGCTACAACCCGTACTCTCCGACGCCGGTGCCGGAGTACAACTTCTCACTGCTCAACCTCGCGGTCGTCTCCGACTGGGACCGGCCGGGCGACAACCCCTACTACCCGGAACTCGCGCAGAGTTGGGACGTCGGGGCGCACTCCATCACCTTCCACCTGCAGCCGAAGGCCACGTGGCAGGACAACACCCCGCTGACCAGCAAGGACGTGGTGACCTCGTTTCGGGTCGCGGGCATCGACTACAACTCGGTCTGGGCCGCGATCACCAAGATCTCGGCGCCCGATGATCACACCGTCACCGTCGATCTGCAGTCCTGGGCCGTGCCACAGAACGATCTGTTGCACCTGTTGCAGATCGTGATCGTCCCGGACAAGGAATACGGACAGTTCGTTCCGTCGGATGTCAACCGGACACTGTTGGCGTACTGGAAGGACTACAACATCCTCAAACCGACGACGGCCAGCATAGCCAAGGCCAGCGGCAGCGCCGCCGGCAAGGTGATGACCGCCAACAGCGGCAAGCTGGTCAAGTACAACCCGAAGAAGCTCAACGGGGACGGCCCCTACACGCTCCAGAGCGCCAACGTCAGCGGCGTTCTCTACAAGAAGTGGAACGGCTTCTGGGACGCCGCCAAGATCACGGCGCCGTACATCCAGGTCACGCCGATGGACACCTCGACCGAGTACGGGGCGATCAGCTCCGGCAACATCGAATTCGAGAGCGACAACCAGTTCACCGATCCTCAGGTCACCACGCTGAATCGTCAGGGCAGCAACGCCCACTACACCTTCCTACCGTCGCCGGTGCAGCAGGTCGGCCTGGTGGTCAACTTCAACCACTACCCCTTCAACCTGCTCCCGGTCCGCCAGGCACTCGAATACGTGATCGACCGGCACGATCTGGTCAAGAGGGACGCCGGCGGGCAGATCGTCCAGGATCCGGCTGAGGAGACACCGGACGGGATCAACTACTCCGAGGCCAAGCAGTTCCTGACGGCTGACCAGTTTGCCAAGCTGAACCACTATCCGGTGGACAAGGCCAAAGCGACGACGCTCCTGCAGGGTGCCGGTTTTACCCTGCAGAAGGGCAAATGGATGACTCCGAAGGGTCAGCCGTTCTCCTTCACGATCTCCGAACAGGCCGGTATCCCGCAGTTCGACGAGGATGGCCTGATCATCGCCGGCTATCTGAAGCAGTTCGGCATCGACGTCAAGGTCGAGGATGTCGATCCGGCCACCTACACGACCAAACAGCAGGCCGGCGACTTCGCAGCGTCTCAGACCTGGATGGACTGGGGCCAGGGTGCGCCGATGGCCGACTGGGCGGCCAGCTTCGGACAGGCGTCGACCCCGGCCTGGAACTACCCGATCTCCTATAGCGGCAAGGGCCCGTGCAACTGCGCGATCGGCATCGGCCCGGAGGCGGACGTGCCCGGACTCGGCCACGTCAACATCGCCTCCGAGCTGAACCGCGAGGCGAACCAGGCCGACCCGTCGACCTGGTCGAAGTACACCTGGGCCTGGGCCCAGTGGTTCAACCAGAACCTGCCCTTCCTGCCGCTGTACAACAACGCCTTCCACGAGGCCTCCTCGCAGACCCGCTACACCAACTTCCCACCGGATTCGCAGAAGTGGCTGTGGACCGGACTGAGCGGAGCCGCGCAACCGGTGGAATGGATGCAGGCCGGCTATCTGAAACTCAAGTAGTCCCGTTCCGAGCAAGCACTGAGGAGACGACCCGTGGTTGGATATCTGGCCCGGCGCATACTGATGGCTTTCGTCACGATCTTCGTCGTGGTGACGATCTCCTTCTACATGGTCCGGTTGATGCCGGGCAACCCGATGCAGTTCCTCGAGGCGCAACTGGAGCAGCAGGGCGGCGTGAGCCCGGACCAGATCAGGCAGCAAGTCCAGGCGATCTACGGGGTGATGCCGAGCGGTCCGCTGTGGCAGCAGTATCTGACCTACGTCGGCAACATCTTCCGCGGGGACTTCGGCAACTCGATGCTCAATCCGGGGCAGAGCGTGACCAGCATCATCGCCAGCGCTCTGCCCTGGACCGTCATCCTGGTCGGGGTCTCGTTGATCATCAGCTTCATCATCGGACTGGTGGTCGGGACCATCCTGGCGGCCTATCCGGAGAGCCTGTTCTCCCGGATCATGACCGGTGTGGTGTCGTTCCTGTCGGCGGTGCCCAACTATCTGATCGCGATCATCCTGATCTATCTGCTGGGCGATCTGCACCACGTCTTCCCGATCAGCGGTGCCTACTCCAACAACACGGTCCCGGGATTCAATTTCCCCTTCATCGGCAGCGTTCTCTATCACGCACTGCTCCCGATGGCCGCGTACGTGATCGTGTCGTTCGGTGCCTGGTCGCTGGCCATGAAGGGCAGCGTGACCACGGTGCTGGGCGCCGACTACGTCCGGGCAGCGGAGGCCCGCGGTCTGGGTGGCCGTCGGGTCACCCAGACCTACATCGGACGTAACGCGATGCTGCCGATGGTCACCAACCTGGCGATCTCGGTCGGCTACATGTTCGGCGGCTCGGTCTTCATCGAGACCTATTTCGCCTACCCCGGGCTGGGCTACCGGCTGATCAACTCCGTCAACTCCCGCGACTACTCGCTGATGATGGGTTGCTTCATCCTGATCACCATCTCCGTCGTGGTGTCCAACTTCGTGGTGGACCTGATCTATCCGGTGGTCGATCCGCGGATCGTCAAGCCCGGGGCCCGCCGGACGAAGATCACCCCGAAACCGGAGGCTGCGCTGCAGACCCCGGAAGCGATGAACGCGTAGGAGGCGGCGATGGAGTTTCTCAAGGACTTCTGGCGGATCCTGCGTGCCGACAAGACCGCACTCGTCGGCGGCATCGTCGTGCTGATCTACACTCTGGTGGCAATCTTCGGTCATCTCTTCGCCCATGTGTCGGATCTGCCGGCCGGCGGGCAGGCCTACCTCAAGCCATCCGGCCGGCACCTGCTGGGCACCGACTTCCTCGGCAACGACACTCTGTCCGAACTGGTGATCGGCACCCGGCCGGTGATGATCGTCGGCGTCGTATCCGCGGTGATCGTGATCTTCGTCGGAGTCGTCGTCGGCCTCTTCAGCGGCTATGTCGGCGGCTTCGTCGACGGCCTGATCATGCGAGTCACCGACATCTTCCTGACGATCCCCGGGCTGCCATTGATCATCGTGATCGCCAGCATCATCCACACCACCAACCCGTTCGTGCTGGCGATCATCCTGTCCGTCACGGCGTGGGCAGGTCTGGCCCGGGCTGTACGCGCCCAGGCGTTGAGCCTGCGGACGTCGGACTTCATCGACGCCGCGAAGGTACAGAACCTGCCGATCGGAAACCTGATCGGCAAGCAGTTGCTGCCCAACGTCGGGCCGTTCGTCGCGATCAACTTCCTGCTCGCCGTGACCGGCGCGATCTACGCCCAGGTCGGACTCTTCGTGCTCGGCGTCGCACCGGTCAGCGGCACCAACTGGGGAATCATGATCAACCTGGCTATGAACCAGGGTGCGCTCTACACCAGCAAGAGCATGCTCTATCTCTTTGCCCCGATGGGCGCGATCGTGTTGCTGCAGGTCGCGCTCGTCTACTTCTCCAGAGCCCTGGACAAGTTGTTCAATCCGCGCCTACGGGTCCAGTGAAGTGAGGGTGCAGCGATGAGTACGCATCAGATGATGGCCCTGCACGCCGACACCGCCGGCGGCGGCGACTCCGACGCCCGGCAGCAGGCGCCCGCGATCCTCGAGGTTGACAACCTCAGTGTCAATTTCGGCCCGCTGCGCGCCGTCGACGGGGTCAGCCTGACAGTCCGCGAGGGCGACATCTACGCCCTGGCAGGGGAATCCGGCTGTGGCAAGTCGACGCTGGCCTACTCACTGCTGGGCATGGTGCCGCCACCGGGGGTGGTCTCGACCGGACAGATCACCTTCCGCGGCCACACCCTCACCGGGATGGACCGGCGCAAGCTCGACCAGATCCGCGGCGCCGAGATCTCGATGGTCTTCCAGGCGGCGATGAATGCGTTCAACCCGGTGATCACTATCGGCACCCAGGTCGAGCACGTCCTGCAGGCGCACCCGGACAGTTTCCCCACCGCCAGGGAGGGCCGGGAGTACTTCGAATACCTGCTGCGACTCGTACGGCTCGACCCGGAGGTTGTCTGGAAGGGCTACGAGAGCAGGCTTTCCGGCGGCATGAAGCAGCGGGTCGCCATTGCGCTCGGACTGCTGCTGCGGCCGTCAGTACTGGTCCTGGACGAGCCCACCACGGCCCTGGACATCCTCAACCAGCGGCTGGTGATCGACATCCTCAACGACCTGCACGAGACCCTGGGCGTGACGATCATCTTCATCACCCACGATCTGGCCCTGGTCGCCGAGCTCGCCAACCGGGTCGCGGTGATGTACGCCGGCCGGCTGGTCGAGACCGGCACCATCGACGAGATCTTCTACGACGAACGCCGGCACCCCTACGTGAGCGCCCTGATTCGCGCCGTCCCCAGCGTCACCGCGGACACCGAGTTGATCAAGCCGATCCCGGGCCGGGTGCCGAGCCTGGCCGAGCTGCCTCCGGGATGCAGGTTCGCGCCCCGATGTGCGCAGGCCATCGACATCTGCCAATCGGTCGATCCACCGCTGCTGCTGGACGCGGCCGAGCACGGGGTCGCCTGCCATGTGGTGAACGCCGGACTCAGCGAGAAGGGGCTACTCAAGTGACCGCTGCCGAGACCACGCCGGCAACCGACCCGGCACTGTTGTTGCAGGTCGACGGGCTATCCCACCGCTACCCGACGAGTACGGCCCCACTGCCGGCGTTGAACGGCGTCGACCTAGCCGTCGGCCAGGATTCGGTCACCGCCATCGTCGGTGAATCCGGCTGCGGCAAGACCACCCTCGGCCGGATGATCACCGGACTGCTCAAGCCGTCCGACGGACGGATCCTCTACCAGGGCCAGGATATCTGGAACCTCGGCAGGGCCGACTGGAACCAGTACCGGCGCGCGGTGCAGATCGTCCAGCAGGACCCGTACGCGTCCCTCAATCCGGGCTTGAGCATCCGCGAGACACTGCGGCCGGGGCTGCTGCACCACAAGATCGTTCCCCGCCGCGAGGTCCAGGGCGAGATCCTGCGACTGCTGGAGCTGGTCGGCCTGGACGCCGACGAGGCGTTCCTGCGACGCTTTCCGCACCAGCTGTCGGGCGGTCAGCGCCAGCGGCTGGCCGTCGCCCGCGCTGTCAGCCTGCGGCCACAGCTGGTGGTGGCCGACGAACCGACCAGCATGCTGGACGTGTCGATCCGGGTCGCCGTCCTCGATCTGCTGTTGTCCCTGCGCGCCGAGCAGGGGCTGGCCTACGTCTTCATCAGCCACGATTTCGGCGTTGTCCGCTATATCGCCCGGGGCGGTCGGATCATCGTGATGTTCTTCGGCGAGGTGGTCGAGGATGGGCCCGCCGAAGAGGTGATCAAGCATCCCCGGCACCCGTACAGCTACCTGCTGCTGGAGTCGATCCCGATACCGGATCCGCGGACTGCCCGGCGCCGCCGTCAGGAGATCGCCACCGACGCTGTGGATGATCTGGCCGAGCAGCCGCCGGCCGAGGAGGGTTGCATCTTCGCCAACCGCTGCCCGTTCGTCGAGGACGCCTGCCGTCAGGCCAGGCCGCCGATGGCCGAGGTCTCCCCCGGCCACCGTGCGGCCTGTCTCTTCCCCGAGCGCGTTCCCCAGTTGTCCGAGGCGATTCCCGAGATCGCCGGGGTCTGATCGCGGGATCTGACGGTCCTCAGCTCACACCTGGGGGAAATTCTCCCCTGCCAGCGGATCGCCCTCCGTCAGGTCCAGCGGCGCGGTCACGATGTGCGGGTTGCCGTTGAAGCGGGTCTCGGCATCCATGTAGACGGTGATGTGAGCGTACCGGGCTGAATCGGTGCGGTTGTCCAGCGCCATGTGCCCGGTGTAGCTGGTATGGAAGGTGACATCGCCGGCACGCAGCGGGTAGGTGATCCGCGGCAGCCACCGCAGGTCGGGTGCCAGCCCGAAGAGATCCTCTTCCTCGGCGAGGTTCTGGGGCCGCAGCCCGGTGAGGTGCTGGGTGCCCCGCAGGAAGGTCATGCACCCGCGCTCCGGTGGGACGTCGACGAGTGCGATCCAGCAGGACAGCGACTGCCGGTCCCCGGTGTGCGGCCAGTAGGGCCGGTCCTGGTGGAAGAAGGTCGGCTTGTTGTTGTGCGGCTCCTTGACCAGCATGTGATCATGCCAGATCCGCAGTGGGATCCCGGTCAGTTGCTTGGCAGCGGCGGCGATCCTCGGATGCAGGGTGAGCTGGGCGAGGGTCTCGTCCTGCTGCCAGACGTTCACCAGCTGGGTGAAGGTGCCCTGCTTGTCCAGGCTGTCCTGTTTGTGCCGCTGGTGGAATGCCTGCTCGGCCGCCAGGAAGGTCTGCACCTCCTCGGGCTTCAGCATCCCGCGGATCCGGACCACACCGTCGGTGCGGTAGGTGTCGATCAACTCGGCTGGGAGGTTTCCGTCATCATCGACATCGCGGACGGGATCGTCGGTGATCATGGTCGAATCGGAGATTGTCATGCTCACACTGTTGTCGCCGGGAAGCTGCGCGGCTAGGACGATCCCGCCCGGAACTCGGACGATTCCGACTCGCGTACGCTGGCACCGTGGGTGTGGCGCGGCCGTCGCTGTATCGGGAGTCGGAGATGTTCGCCGACCGCCCGGTGCTCGCGGGTGTTTGGAATCTCGACGGTGATGCCGAGGTGCACGGGCACGATTTCGTTGAGATCGCGTTGATCGGCCACGGCTCCGGCAAGCATCTGAATGTCCGGGGAGAACAGCCGCTCTCCCGGGGCGACCTGCTGGTGCTGCGACCGGGTGCCTGGCACGGATTCGCCGACTGCCGCGACCTCGAGGTAGCCAACTGCTGCCTGTCGGCGCAGGCGCTGGACGGCCAGCTCTCCTTGCTGTACGCGGATCCCGTCCTCCGCCGGCTGCTGTGGAGCGGGCCGGTGCTCGGTGGCCACCAAGGCAGCTATGCCGTACGGCTACCGGCTGATGCTGCCACCGCCGGCGTCGCTGCGATCCGCCGGCTCGGTGCCGTGCGCGGCGCCGGGCTGACGCTGCTCGGTCATCTGTTGGCGACGCTCGGGCTTCTCGTCGATGCCCTCGACGACCAGGCGCCCGCCGAATCACAATCCGGCGACACGACGATCCCGGACGCCGTCCGCGAGGCCGCCGGACTGCTGGCCGCGGCACCGGAGCGTCATTGGCGGATCGATGAGGTCGCTGCCGTCGCCGCGATCGATCCCGACTACCTGGGCCGGCTCTTCCGCAGACATTACGGCGTCTCCCCCATGGCCTATCTCGCCCGGTTGCGGGTCGAGCGGGCGGCCGGCCTGTTGACCAATACCGACGAGCCGGTGGCCCGGATCGGTGCCCTCGTCGGTTGGGCGGATCCGACCTACTTCGCGCGCCGGTTCCGGCACCTGACCGGTGTCACGCCGACCATCTACCGCCAACAGTCGAAGACCCCCGGGATCGGAACCGATCTCACCCAGCTCGGCTCATCCCGCCCCACCTGATCTTTCTCACTTGATCATGCTCACTTGTTCTCGTACGTCCCGTCCAGCCGTGCCCGGCCGATCACATGCCCGTCGATGGCCGTGAGGACGTCGGTCAGACCGAACTTCTCCGGCAGCCCGAGCTTGTGATCGACTGCGAACAGCTGGAAGACGTAGGTGTGCGGCCCGTGCGAACCCGGCGGCATCGGGCCGATGAATCCGCGGCGGCCCATCGCGCCGCTTCCGTGCCGCAGGCCGGGGATCCGGCTCGGATCGGTCAGCGCACTCTCCGGGAGCCCGGTCAGCGATGGATCGATGCCGGTCGTGATCCCGTGGGTCGCGGGAGTCGCCCGCGGAGCATCGGGATCCTCGATGATCAGCACCAGTTCGACGGCGCCCTCGGGTGGTGTCGTCCAGGTCAGCGCCGGCGATACGTTCGGCGCGAAGATCCGGCCGCGGTGCGCCGACGGGATCGGAGTCCTGTGCGCGAAAGCAGGGCTGGTCAGCGTGAAGTTCTCCGGCGCCTGCAGGCCGGGAAGGGTCCAGACCAGCTTGTCGTGGCCGGCACGCCGGTTGCGCAGGGCGCGTCCGATGGGATTGGGCATGGTGGTGTTGACTCCCGACTACCGCTCGGAGGACAGTTCTTTAGGTATACTAATGACCACCCGTACCGGGCGCAACTGGCACACTGGATCCTGTGTCCTCCGAAGCTGTGGGTGCGGGCAGCGAGCGCGTCGTCGACGTGCTGGTGGTCGGCGCGGGCATCAGCGGCATCGGCGCGGCGTACCGACTGCAGCAGCAGTGTCCGGATCACTCGTACGCGATCCTGGAGGCCCGGGACGCGATCGGCGGGACCTGGGATCTTTTCCGCTACCCGGGCATCCGGTCCGACTCCGACATCTTCACCTTCAGCTACCCCTTCCGGCCCTGGCCCGGCTCACAGGCGCTCGCCGACGGCGCCGACATCCGGCGCTACCTGCAGGACCTGGCCGCCGAATCCGGCATCGATCGCAGGATCCGTTTCGGCACCCGGGTGACGGCAGCCGACTGGTCCAGCGCCGACCAGCGCTGGACCGTCACAACCACCGGCGCCGCCGGCCAGCAGATCTGGACGTGTCGCTTTCTCTACGCCTGCTCGGGTTACTACGACTACGCCGAGGGCCACACCCCCGACTTCGAGGGCCGGGAGGATTTCGCGGGGCCCGTCGTGCACCCGCAGCATTGGCCGGATGATCTTGACCTGACCGGCAGGAGAGTGGTGGTGATCGGCTCCGGTGCGACCGCGGTCACCCTGGTCCCGGCACTGGCCGGAATCGCCGCACAGGTGACGATGCTGCAGCGGTCGCCGACCTGGATCACCTCCCAGGCGCGTCACGATCCGACGGCCGAGCGGCTGCGGCAGCGACTGCCCGCAGGTCTCGCACATCGGGTCAACCGCGTCCGCCATCTCGCCCTCGGGCAGGTGTTCTACCGGATCACCCGACGCCGTCCCGAGACGGCCCGCCGGATGCTCAGCGAGCCGATCATCCGCCGGCTCGGCGCCGACTATGCGGCCCGGCACTTCACACCGCTGTACAACCCGTGGGACCAGCGGCTGTGCGTCGTCCCCGATGGGGATCTTTTCACGGCGATCCAGCGCGGTGATGCGTCCGTCGTCACCGATCACATCGATCACTTCGAGGCCGATGGCATCAGGTTGACATCGGGCGAGTTGCTGCCGGCCGATGTGATCATCACGGCCACCGGGCTGCGGATGCAGCTGCTGAGCGGGATCGATCTCAGCGTCGACGGCGTGCCGGTTGATCCGGCGACCCGGATCGTCTACCGCGGGCTGATGCTCGACGGCGTACCGAATTTCGCCATGGCCGTCGGCTACGTGAATGCGTCGTGGACGTTGCGCGCGGATCTCGCCAGCCGGTATGTCTGCCGCCTTCTTCGTTACCTGCAACGGCATCGGCTGGCCTCGGGCTGTCCGGTCCGGCCCGATGATCTTGATCCGCATCCGTTGCTGCCGCTGACGTCCGGCTATGTGATCCGAGCCCGGCTTCCGGTCCAGGGTGCGGGGGGCGCCTGGTTCTACCCGCAGAACTACTTCGTCGACTCCGTACGGATGCGGCTCGCCGATCCCCGCCGGGACATGCATTTCGAGCCCGTACGCGATCCTGCCCGCGACATCGTCACGGCCTGAGCACCAGCCGGACCGGGTTTCCTTCCTTATGCTCAAGGCGATTCACGGCCTCGGCGGCCTGCGAGAGCGGCAAAACGTCGGAGATCGACTTCGCAAAGTCCAACCGGCCGTGGGTGACCAGACCGACCAGCACACCAAGATCATCCGGACCGGAGCCGTAATGGCCGCGGATCTGCTGGCCCAGGAAGCTGATCAAGGTCGGGTTGGCGATCGTCATCGGCTCCGGGCCCAACCCGACCAGCACCAGCCGACCTGCTGGGCCGAGGCACGGGAGGGCCTGTCGGCGTACGGCCTCGATGCCGGCGAAGTCGAAGGCAGCGGCCAGCCCGTTGCCGGCCGTGGCCGACCGGATCGCCATCGGCAGATCGGGATCGGCGGCGTCCAGAGCAAGATCGGCACCGTAGTCCAGGGCGCGTTCACGAGCCGCCGGATTGGGATCGACCGCGATGATCGGTGCGGCACCGATCATCCGGAGCAATTGCACGGCATGCGCTCCCAGGCCACCGATCCCCCACACGCCGACCGCCTCACCGGCCCGTACGGCTCCGGTCCCGGTGATCGCACCCCAGGGTGTCGACACCGCATCGGGAATGATCGCCGCCTGTTCGAAGGGCAGATCGTCCGGGATCGGCACCAGCGTCGCGACGGTGGCCAGGGCGTACTCCGCCCAACCGCCGTCGTAGTCGACGCCACGGGTCAGCACCTGTGCGGCCGAGAGCTCGCCGGCCTGCAACGCCACCCGCTGACCCTCGGTCCAGCCGGTGACTCCGGGCCCGAGCGCGTCGATCGTGCCCGCGACCTCATGACCGAGGGTGACAACGTCGCCGTTGAGATACATCGGGTTCAGCAGGCCCTGCACCAGATGCACGTCGGACAGGCAGACTCCGGCTGCCTTGACGGCGATGCGCACCTGGCCCGGTCCCGGTTCGGGGATCGACACCTCGGCAACGTCCAGACGATGATCAACGACATTCAACCGTGCTGCGAGCATCTGTGCTCCCGAGGGAATCGAACCGGGCCGACAACGCGGCGGGGGTGCCGCTACGGATATTCTGCCGTGGCGACACCCCTGCCGGATGGTCGATCAGTGACGAGGATCAGAGCAGATCGAAACGATCAAGCTCCATCACCTTGGTCCAGGCGGCGACGAAGTCGGCCACGAACTTGTCCTTCGCGTCGTCGCTGGCGTAGACCTCGGCCAGCGCCCGCAACTCCGAATTCGATCCGAAGATCAGATCGGCCCGGCTGCCCTTCCACCGACCGTCAGCCGAGGTGAACGTCTGCTCGTCCGACGACGGAGTCCAGGCGATACCCGGCTCCAGCAGGTTGACGAAAAAGTCGTTGGTCAGCGTGCCCGGCTTGTCGGTGAAGACGCCGTACTCCGAGCCGTCCCAGTTGTTACCGAGGACCCGCAGCCCGCCGACGAGCACCGTCATCTCCGGTGCGGTCAGCTTCAGCAGGTTGGCCCGGTCGATCAACAGGAACTCGGTCGGCAGGTCGAGGTATCCGCTGTCGTAGTTGCGGAACCCGTCGGCCACCGGCTCCAGCCAGGCGAAATTCTCCTCGCTGGTCTGCTCCTGCGTGGCATCGACCCGGCCCGGGGTGAACGGCACTGTGATCGAGATGCCGGCCGCCTCAGCAGCCTTCTCGACACCCACCCCGCCGGCCAGCACAAGGGTGTCGGCGAAGGAAACCCCGGAGGAGGCCGCGATCTCCTCGAGCTTGGCGATCACCGGCTTCAGCTCGTCGGGCTGGTTGACCTTCCAGGAGATCTGCGGCTCGAGCCGGATCCGACCGCCGTTGGCACCGCCGCGCTTGTCGGAGCCCCGGAACGTGGCTGCTGCCTTCCATGCGGTGGACACCAGCTGCTGCACGCTCAGACCGGAGTCGGCGATCGCCTGCTTGGCCTTCGCCAGCGAGCCGGCGTCGGTTGCTGCGGTCTGCGCCGGCAGCGGGTCCTGCCAGATCAGGTCCTCCGCGGGCACCTCGGGACCGAGGTAGCGCGCCTTCGGCCCCATGTCGCGGTGGGTGAGCTTGAACCACGCCCGGGAGAAGGCCTCGGTCAGCTGGTCCGGGTGCTCCAGGAACCGGCGCGAGATCTCCTCGTACACCGGGTCGACGCGCAGCGCCAGGTCGGTGGTGAGCATCGTCGGTAGCCGCTTGGCGCCGCCCTGGTCCGGTGCCGGGATGATCGCCTCGGCGTTCTTGGCCACCCACTGGTGGGCGCCCGCCGGGCTCTTGCTGAGTTCCCACTCGAAGCCGAACAGGTTCTCGAAGAAGCCGTTGCCCCACTGCACCGGGGTGGCGGTCCAGGTCACCTCGAGGCCGCTGGTGACGGCGTCCGCACCGACCCCGGTGCCGTAGCCGTTGCGCCAGCCCATGCCCTGCTCCTCGATCGGCGCGGCCTCCGGTGCCGGGCCGATCTTGTCGTCGGGATGGGCACCATGGGTCTTGCCGAAGGAGTGTCCGCCGGCGATCAGCGCCACGGTCTCCTCATCGTCCATGCCCATCCGGCGGAAGGTTTCCTTGATATCGATCGCGGCCTTCTGCGGATCGGGATTTCCGTTGGGACCCTCGGGGTTGACGTAGATCAGGCCCATCTGGACCGCCGCCAGCGGCGCCTCGAGATCACGATCACCGGTGTAGCGCTTGTCGTCCAGCCAGACGTTCTCCGGGCCCCAGTAGACGTCGTCCTCCGACTCCCAGGTATCCGGACGCCCGCCGGCGTAGCCGTACGTCGGGAAGCCCATCGTCTCCAGCGCGACGTTGCCCGCCAGGATCATCAGGTCGGCCCAGGAGATCTTCTGGCCGTACTTCTTCTTGACCGGCCAGAGCAGCCGCCGCGCCTTGTCCAGGCTGACGTTGTCGGGCCAGGAGTTCAGCGGTGCGAAGCGCTGCTGGCCTGCTCCCGCGCCGCCGCGGCCGTCGTGGCTGCGGTAGGTGCCGGCGGAGTGCCAGGCCATCCGGATCATCAGTCCGCCGTAGTGACCGAAGTCGGCGGGCCACCACTGCTTGGAGTCGGTCATGACCGCAGCAAGATCGGCCTTGACGGCATTGAGATCGAGGGACTTGAACGCCTCGCGGTAGTTGAAGTCGGCGCCCAGCGGATCGCGTGCGTCGGTGTTCTTGGCCAGGATCTTCAGATTGAGACGGTTCGGCCACCACTCGCTGTTGGCGTCGCCGTGGGTCGGATGGGTGCCGTGCGCGACCGGGCAGGTGCCGGAGGAGGTTGCGTCGACGGTCTCAGACATGTCAATCCTTTCGGGTGTTCAGCTGTCGTTCTTGATCTTGATCTTGCTCGTGGTCCTGGCGGTGACCGGGTCTGCGATCACGTCGGCGTCCGCCTGCACTGCTGCCGCACAGTCAGGGCACAGACCCCAGTGGATGACCTCCGTCTCATCGATGACGAAACCATGATCATCCGAAGGCGTCATGCAGGGCGGATCGCCGACAGCGCAGTCGATGTCATCGATCCGCCGACAGGACCGGCAGACGACGTGGTGGTGGTTGTCACCCACCCGCGACTCGTAGCGGGCCACCAGACCGGATGGCTGGATCTTGCGGAGCAGTGCCGCTTCGGTCAGCGCGTGCAGCGAGTCGTAGACGGCCTGGTGGGAGACTCCGGGCAGCTTCTGACGCACCGAGGCGATGATCGAGTCGGTGTCGGAGTGCGGGTGGGTGTTGACTGCCGTGAGGACCGCCAGCCGGGGCTGGGTGACCCGCAGCGAGACACTGCGCAGCTGCTGCTCGAACTCCGTGGCCACAGCCGCAGTCTTGTGCAGTTTCTTGAACAAGTCAAGATAAGGAGCTGGCGCCGGTCAGAATGAGGGCCGGGGCATGCCCGCTACCGCGATGATGACGGCGTAGCTGATGATCAAGGCGGCAACCGGGATCGCCCACAACCAGTTCCGCGAGGCGCCGATCAGATTGCGGACCAGCCAGCCGATCAGGACCAGCGCCATCACCACGGCGACGACCGTCGCAACGATCGCCGGCTGGAACGTCGTCGTGTGAGTGGTGGCAATTCCGCCAGGGCTCGGCAGGTAGTAGGTCAGCGTGATCTGGGACGCGGCGACCAGCACCGACAACAGTCCCAGTAGTACGCCCGCCGACGCCAACACCAGCCGCAGAGGTCTCGCCATGCAGGGATTGTGCCGGTTCCGGGTGTCATGCTGCGGTCCACTGGGATCGCTGGGTCGGGCGCAAGGACAGGACCCGAGCAGACTCATGTTTTCAAGCCGCGGATCATGAGTTTGCTCTGATCTTCGGGACCCGGGCTTCGTGTGTATGAAGAGGCGAACGGCCCCGGCGGTGTCCGCCGGGGCCGTTCGATTGTCCGATGATCAGCTGCAGCCGCTGGTCGAGCCGCAGCCCTCGCAGACGTAGCAGCTACCACTGGGCCGCATCTTCGTACCGCAGGTGAAGCACAGCGGTGCGTCGAAGCTCATGCCCGAGATCGACTCCATCAGCTCGGCCGTGGTGTGCGCGGACTTCGGCGCCGCAGCCTTGGCCGTCTCGACCTTGGCGGCAGGCGCTTCGACCCTCGGCGCTTCCACGGTCTCCGCGCTCTTGGCCACTGGCTCGGTCTTGAGCGAGTCCGCCTCGCTGGCGTCGTCGGTCTCCGGCTCCGGCGGCAGGTAGGAGCCGGTCTCCACCTGACGCGCACGCTCGGAGGCGGTGTAGATCCCCAGCTCGGACCGCTCGTCGAAGGAGAGGTAGTCCAGGGCCAGCCGGCGGAAGACGTAGTCCATGATCGACTGCGACATCCGGACGTCCGGGTCGTCGGTCAGACCGGCCGGCTCGAACTTCATGTTGGTGAACTTCTCGACATAGGTCTGCAGCGGGACCCCGTACTGCAGCGCCACCGAGATCGCGATCGAGAAGGCATCCATCACGCCCGCCAGGGTTGAGCCCTGCTTGCCGAGCTTGAGGAACACCTCGCCGAGCTCGCCGTCCTCGTGAGCGCCGGAGGTCATGTAGCCCTCGGCGCCCCCCACGGAGAACGAGGTCGTACGGCTGGCCCGCGACTTCGGCAGTCGCTTGCGCACCGGCCGCTCGATGATCTTGACCGGCTGCTCGGCCGGAGCCTGATCGGTCTTGGCTTCGTCTTTCTTCTTGCCGTCACTGAGCGGCTGGCCGACCTTGCAGTTGTCGCGATAGACCGCCAGCGCCTTGAGCCCGAGCTTCCAGCCCTCGCTGTAGACCTGCGCGATGTCCTCCACGGTCGCCGACTCCGGCAGGTTGACGGTCTTGGAGATCGCACCGGACAGGAACGGCTGGGTCGCCGCCATCATCCGCACGTGTCCCATCGGCTTGATCGCCCGCTGGCCCATGGCGCAATCGAAGACCTCGTAGTGCTCGGGCTTCAGTCCGGGAGCATCCACGACGTGACCGTTCTCGGCGATGTATTCGACGATCGCCTCGCTGGTCTCACCGGTGTAGCCGAGCTTCTTCAGCGCCCGCGGGATGGTCTGGTTGACGATCTGCATCGAACCGCCGCCGACCAGCTTCTTGAACTTGACCAGGGAGAAGTCGGGCTCGATGCCGGTGGTGTCGCAGTCCATCATGAAGCCGATGGTGCCGGTCGGCGCGAGCAGCGAGGCCTGGGCATTGCGGTAGCCACTCTCCTCGCCGATCTTGATGACCCTGGCCCACTCGTCGGTGGCCAGCTTCTGGATGTCGGCGTCGAAGGCCGACAGCGTCCGAAGATCATCGTTGGCGGCCTGGTGCTTGCGCATCACCCGCTTGTGAGCGGTCGCGTTGCGGGCATAGCCGTTGTACGGCCCCACGACGCCGGCCAACTCGGCCGAGCGCCGGTAGGCGACCCCGGTCATCAGCGACGTGATCGCTGCAGCGACGGCCCGCCCGCCCTCGGAGTCGTAGCCGTGGCCAGTGGCCATCAGCAGGGCGCCCAGGTTGGCGTACCCGATGCCGAGCTGGCGGTAGTCGCGGGTGGTCTGGGTGATCTTCTCGGTCGGGAAATCGGCGAAGCAGATCGAGATGTCCATCGCGGTGATGATCAACTCGACGGCCTTGGCGAACAGCGGCGCGTCGAAGGTGTCGTCGTCCCGCAGGAACTTGAGCAGGTTGAGGCTGGCCAGGTTGCAGGAGCTGTTGTCCAGGCTCATGTACTCCGAGCAGGGATTCGATCCGGTGATCCGGCCGGTCTCCGGGTTGGTGTGCCAGTCGTTGATCGTGTCGTCGTACTGCAGACCCGGATCGGCGCACTCCCAGGCGGCCTGAGCGATCTTGCCGAAGAGCGTACGAGCGTCGACGGTCTCGATGACCCGGCCGTCCATCCGCGCCTTCAGGCCGAACTCGGTGCCGTCCTCGACGGCCTTCATGAATTCGTCGGTCACCCGGACCGAGTTGTTCGCGTTCTGGTACTGCACCGAGGCGATGTCCTTGCCGCCCAGGTCCATGTCGAACCCGGCGTCCCGCAGCGCGCGGATCTTGTCCTCCTCGCGCGCCTTGGTCTCGATGAATTCCTCGATATCGGGATGATCGACATCCAGGACCACCATCTTGGCCGCGCGCCGGGTGGCGCCACCGGACTTGATCGTCCCGGCCGAGGCGTCTGCGCCGCGCATGAACGACACCGGACCCGAAGCGGTGCCGCCGGAGCTGAGCAGTTCTTTGGACGAGCGGATGCGGGAGAGATTCAGGCCGGCACCGGAGCCGCCCTTGAAGATGAAGCCCTCTTCCTTGTACCAGTTGAGGATCGAGTCCATCGAGTCGTCGACGGACAGGATGAAGCAAGCGCTGACCTGCTGCGGCGCCTGGGTGCCGACGTTGAACCAGACGGGGCTGTTGAAGCTGAAGAACTGGTGCAACAGCATCCAGGTCAACTCCGCCTCGAAGGTCTCGGCGTCGGCCGGCGTCGAGAAGTACCCGTTTTCCTCGCCGGACTGGCGATACTTCGACACCACGCGATTGATCAGCTGCTTGAGGCTCCACTCCCGCGCGTCGGTGCCGACCGCTCCCCGGAAGTACTTGGTGGTGACGATCGTCGACGCGTTGACGCTCCAGAAGTCGGGGAATTCAGTCCCCTTCTGCTCGAAGACCGTCTCGCCGGTCTTCCAGTTCGTCTGGACGACGTCGCGCGACTCCCAGGTGACCTCGTCATAGGGATGTACGCCTTCGGTGGTGAAGACGCGGTCGATGGTCAGTCCACTGGTCAGTCCGGGCTTGGAAGACGCGACCTTGGTCCCCGAGCTCGCGCTCGACTGGGTCTTCCGGTCCGATCGGGTCGTTTCGGACATTGCTCCTGCCTCTCACTACTAGCTGATATCCGGGAGAACTTCGGTACCGCTTGTGTTCGCTGTTGCGTGTTGCATTCGCTGCATCGCATACGTGATCGTCGATAGGCCGGGACGGACCGCGCACCCTTCCCCAGATGCGGGCCCGTCCCGGGGTCTAGGGGGTGCCGCCGCGCTGCGGCGGCTGGGCGGGGCGCGGCGCGCGCCGATGCACCGTCGTCTTGCCGGTCGTGCTGCGCTTGGCACTGGCCCGGCGACCGGCGGGCGCGCCGGCCAGCTCCGGGATCAACGGCTCGATACCCATCGGATCCTTCTCGATCCGCAAGGTCGCGATCTCCGCCTCGAAGTCGTCCACCGAGTTGAACTGTCGGTAGACGCTGGCGAAGCGCAGGTACGCCACCTGGTCCAGTCGTCGCAGCGGTCCGAGGATTGCCACCCCCACTTCGTCGGCGGGGACCTCCGGCTTGCCGGACGCCCGCAATGCTTCCTCGACCTCCTGGCCGAGTTTGGCCAGCTGGTCCTCGTTGACCGGCCGACCCTTGCAAGCTTTGCGGACACCACTGACAACCTTGTCGCGGTTGAACGGCTCGACCACACCGGACCGCTTGATGACGGCCAATTGCATCTGCTCGATCGTGGTGAATCTGCTCCCGCACTCCGGGCACTGCCGGCGGCGGCGGATGCTGCTGCCGTCCTCGGCGACCCGCGAGTCCAGCACCCGGGTGTCCGTGTGCCGGCAGTAGGGGCAGTGCACGTGGAGCCTTCTTCCGATTCGGATCAGGGCGACCGCCGAGGGCGATCTTGGGGACAAGTCTGGGGATGACTTGTGGGTCTTGGTGTGGATAGCTTGTGGATCGTGTGTGGACATCGACCACTATTTGTGGATGAAGCACACGCGTGTAACTACTACATATGGATCTTAGGTCCGATAACAGCGGTCGTCAACCAAGGCGCAGGTTGGATGTCGCGTGTCGCGCCGAGGCGACCCAGGTGATCGACACCAGGGAGTCGACACCATGACTCGACACAGATCCGTGAAGTGGCAGGGCGAGCCGCCCGGGAGCGACTAGACCAGGTTGCGAACGAGTGTGTAGGCGAGTCCGGCCGCGACCGCGATCGCTGCCCACACGGTCGGGTGGACACGTACGAGCCGATCCGCGATGCGCCGCGGGGGCCGGACTTTCGGCCCTCCGAGGGCCTCGACGATCCAGATGCCACCAAGGATCGTCATCACGATCAGGCCGATGAACACGACCGGGTTGTAGTCGAATGCCTGTCGGATGTGGCCGTGCAGCAACGACGAGCCGAGCCGGGTGCCTCCACACAGCGGGCACTCCCAGCCGGTCACCGCACGCAGCGGGCACGGGAAGCCGATCCCAGTGGTCGCGTACAAACCGCTCACCGCCAGGCCGAAGCCGACGAAGATGCCCAGACTCTTGACAGCCCGGACTGCCTCGAAAGGCCGCATCCGGTACGCCGCCGGCTGGGCGACACCGGCACCGGCGACCCCGAGCGGCTGAGCAGGGAGAGGCGCGCTGGGCATGGAGCCATTGTCCACCCGAAGGCGTCACATCGGGCGCCGCATCCGACCTCGGTGTCGGTCGGCCCGGAAATCACAGCCGAGCCGAGCTCGCCACCGTCCTGGGTCTGCGGCCCTCAGCGCCGGACCAGCGCCGATCCGTGGGAGTGGTATCCGTCGGAAGTGACGGTGATGGCCGTGGCGGTGATCACGGTGATCGCGGCCGCGGCAAGCAGCGCACCGGCGATCAGTACGACGGCGATCCCCCGGTTCGTCAACTGCCAGGCCGACGGAACCGACGTTGCGGACACCGGCCGGGCAGCGACCTCCGGACGGCAGGCCCGAGCGCCGGCACTGGGATGGCGGTCGCGACCGATCATCGGAGCCTGGACGCCGGAGACCGATCGTGTGACCGGGCGACCGGCCCGGCCGGATCCCCGCCCCGGACGGAGTTGCCGGGTGCGCGTGGTCCCGGCGGAGCGGGCTGCGACAGCCGGACGCTCAAGGGTTGCTGCACTCATGGTGACTCCTCCTCTGCGCCTCGAACGTCTGTTCGATAGAACGCGTGTTTGATTTTTAGCTCATCCCGCCGGCGACCGCAAGACCATTCGCACAAAAGTTCCCATTCGTTATCGAACAGGCTTGCGACCACCTGCATTCCAGCAAAGCAGGGCCCACTGACAGTCGATGCGTACAGCCCGTCCGAACAGCCGGGCCGACCAGTGCGCGAAGTCCCCGCGACACGCCGACCGCTACATCGAACAATTGTTTGATTCGACACAAGAAATTCCCGTACGGTGGACCTATGGCCGAATCGAAGAAGCCCGGCAGCCCTGGCGGGACCGGCACGACCGGGAGCAATACCGGCAAGAACACCGGCAAGAACACCGGCAAGAAGGCCGTCAGCGCACCGGCAGCCAAGTCCACGCGCAAGCCGACACCACGATCGCGGCCGATCCCCACTCCCAAGCGCGGTCGACCGCGCAATGTCGACGTCGAGGCCCAGATCGCGGCGTCCAGGGCACGCGCCGCCCAACGGGCGACCGTGACATCGCTACCCGACGGCCCGGCCGACGCGAGCGGTCTCACCCCACGCCAGCGCCGGGTCCTCGAGGTGATCAAGGAAGCCGTCGAGGGTCGCGGCTACCCACCGAGCATTCGCGAGTTGGGCGAGGAGGTCGGCCTGGCCAGTTCCTCCAGCGTCGCCCACCAGCTCAAAGTGCTCGAGCAGAAGGGCTTCTTGCGCCGGGACCCGAACCGCCCGCGGGCTATGGAGGTGTTTCTCCCCCAGGACTTCGGCACACCGGACCAGGACGACTCCGGCGAGCCCGCCACCGTCCGCAGGATCGGCCAGGCCGGACCGGCCACGACCGGCGACGAGACCGCGATCAACGACGCCTTCCCGGCTCCGGTTCACGTTCCGCTCCTCGGCCGGATCGCGGCCGGCGGCCCGATCCTCGCTGAGGAGCGCTTCGAGGACGTCTTCGCGCTGCCCAAGCAGATCGTCGGCGACGGCGAGCTGTTCATGCTCGAGGTCAGCGGCGATTCGATGATCGACGCGGCCATCTGCGACGGTGACTGGGTCGTCGTCCGACGAGAACAGACCGCGGAGAACGGCGACATTGTGGCAGCTCTGCTGGACACCGAGGCGACGGTCAAGACCTTCAAGCGCGTCGACGGTCATGTCTGGCTGATGCCGCACAATGAGGCGTACGACCCGATCGACGGCGACGCCGCATCGATCCTGGGCATCGTCGTGGCGGTGCTGCGCAAAGTTTGATCTTGCTCGGTCGGTCCCGGTGAGCTGCCCGGACCGCTCAAGGCTGCCCCGACTGGCGGCACAGTCGTCCGACCAGCGATCATGGACCCGTGGACCTGGAGCTGCTCGACAAATTCGGACTCGATCCCGACGTACTGCACCTCAATCACGGAGCCTTCGGTGTGGCGCCGATCGCGGTGCGCAGACATGCCGAGGCCTGGCGCGACCGGGCTGAACGCAATCCCAATCATTTCAACAGCGTTGAGCTCCGCGAACTCGTGCCGCAGGCGCGCCGGTTCGTCGCCGCGTGGCTGAGCGTCGACCCCGAGGGCGTCGGCTGGGTACGCAATGTGTCCGAGGGCGCGTCCGCGGTGATCAGTTCACTTGATCTTGAACCGGGCGATCAGATCGTCGTCTGCAACCACGGTTACGGAGCCGTACGGATCGCGGCCGAGCACTGGGCCGGCCGGCGCGGCGCTTCGGTCCGGGCGGCGGAATTCGCACTCGGCGCCGGTGACGACGAGATCGTCGACGCCTTCGTCGCTGTCTGTGGTCCGCGGACCCGGCTGGTGATTGTCGACCAGATCACCTCCCCGACCGCGACAGTATTGCCCGTGGCAGAGATCGCAGCAGCGATCGAGGCACCGGTCCTGGTCGACGCCGCGCACGTGCCCGGCACCCTCCCGGTCGACATCGAGGAGCTCGGGGTCGCGTACTGGGTCGGCAATCTGCACAAATGGGCCTTCACTCCCCGCGGCACCGCGGTGCTGTGGTCCCGCGAGGACCGCCGTGCCGGCACGCCGCCGAGCGTGCTGAGCTGGCACCTGCACGACGGCTACGCCGAGGCGTTCGATCACCCCGGCACCTGGGACTACTCGGGCTGGTTGGCGGCGCCGGCCGGGCTGGACTTCTGGACCGAGCTGGGCGGGTGGGAGCAGATCGACAGGCAGAGTGCGACGGTCGACGCCGGACAGCGGCTGCTGGCCGACGCACTCGGGACGTCCCTGGACGGTCTGCCGGTGCATCCCGCGCCGACGATGCGGATCGTACGGCTGCCCGATCACTTGCTTCGCGGCGACAACCCTGCCCGGCAACGGCTGGCCGACGAGTTCGGCATCCAGGTCCCGATGCACGAGTTCGGCGGAGAGGCCCTGATGCGGATCGCGGGTGCGGTCTACAACACCCCCGACGACTACCAGCGGCTGGCCGACGCGCTGATCAAGATCATCGGCTGACCCCACTCAGTCGCCGGCCAGCATCGAGCCCACCAGCCGGTCGACGGCGCGCAGTTTGTTCGTCACATCCAGGGCCGCGACCTTGTACGCCTCCGAGAGCGTCGGATAGTTGAGGACTGTGTCGACCAGGTAGTCGACGGTTCCGCCGCAGCCCATGATCGCCTGGCCGATGTGCACCAGTTCGGTGGCGTTGGTGCCGAAGACGTGCACGCCGAGGATGTTGCGGGTCTGGGAGTGCACGATCAACTTCAGCATCCCGTACGGGTCGCCGATGATCTGGCCACGGGCCAGTTCCCGATAGCGCGAGATCCCGACCTCGAACGGGACGGCCTCCTGGGTCAGCTCCGCCTCGGTCTTCCCGCAGTAGCTGATCTCCGGAATCGTGTAGATGCCAATCGGCTGCAGGGCGGCAAGATCATGGGCGGGCTCGTCGAAAGCGTGTGCGGCCGCCAGCCGCCCCTGGTCCATCGACGTCGCGGCCAACGCCGGGAAGCCGATCACGTCGCCGACGGCATGGATGTGCTCGACCGCCGTCCGATAATGATCATCGGCGACCACCGGCCACGGTTGTCCGCCGCCAGCCCGGCGTTGGCAAGATCAAGTCGGCGGGTGTTGCCCTGCCGGCCGGCCGAATACATCACCGCCTCGGCCGCGATCCGCTTGCCCGAGGCGAGGGTGGTGGTGGTGCCGCGATCACTCGACTCGACCTGGGCGACCTCCTCGCCGAAGCGGAAGGACATCGTCTGGTCCCGCAGATGGAATTTCAGCGACTCGACGATCTCCGGGTCGCAGAAGTCCAGCATGTTCGGCCGCTTCTCGACCAGCGTGACCCGGGTGCCGAGTGCGGCGAAGATCGAGGCGTACTCGACGCCGATCACGCCCGCCCCGACGACGACCAGCGAGTCGGGAACCTTGTCGAGGTTGAGGATCTGGTCCGAGTCCAGCACCCGTACGCCGTCGAACCGGATGTGCGCGGGCCGCGCCGGCGTGGTGCCGACGGCGATCACGATCTTGTCCGCGGTGACCGTACGGCGCTCGTTCGCGTGCAGCTGGACCGGGCCGTCGACGGCGACGTCGAGGGTGTGGGCACTGTCAGACTCGCAGACCGAGGTGGCCGCGCACCACCCTCAGGTGCTCGACCAGCACCCTGGGCGTTGATCAGCCGGCGTTGATCAGCCGGCGTTGATCAGCCGGCGTTGATCAGAACGGGATCGGCGAGATGGTCCTTCGGCTCGAAGCCGGCCGACAGCACCCGGCGTTCGGCGTCGAGTCCGTCCCACAGCTGCCGGGCCAGCTCGGCGTGAGTGGTCGCCGTGGTGGTGATCGGTACCGGGACCCGATTGGTGACCGGCTCGGCCACCGGCCCGCGGTAGGTCGACAACAGCAGACCTTCGCCGACGTCCAGTCGCCCGGCGCGGGTCACGATCGTGTCGGCCGAGGCCCGGTCGGCCGATCCGCGGTGTGCGGCCCCCAACCAGACGGTGTCGTCGTCACCGACCACTGCTGTGATCCGCGGCGTGAAGATCGGCGGGTCCGGCTCGTATTCGAGGTCTTCCAGAGCGACCGACGGTACGGCTCCGGACGCGATCCGATCCGCGACCGGGTCGACCTGGCTGCCGTTACCCAGCACGAAACACCCGTCCACGCGGCGTACCGCGCGATAGTGCCGCAGCGGGTCCGAGGCATCCCCGACTGTCGGCTCCACCAGCAGGTCGCCCGTCTCGGTCAGCCGGATCCGGCGCTGTCGGGACGCTTCGCTGCGACCGGTCGCGGCGTACGCGGCAACGATCCCCGCCGCGGTCCTGGCGACGATGATCACCCGGCCCGGGTACGGGCGGTCGGACAGGGCGGCTTCCAAGGCGTCGGAACTCATGGCCGACATCCTTGCGTGCCAGCAAGGTTCCGGTGCAACCCGGGTCATGATCGCCGTGATCGTTCAGCCTCGTGGAGTCTCCCAGAGGGCGAACCAGGTGTCTTCAGGGTCGTAACAGTCAGCGATCCGTCCGTACGGCTCCTGCGATGCTTCCGTGGTCCGGCCACCGGCGGCACGCACCCGCTCGAGCGCGGCATCGAGGTCGGTAACCCGGTAGACGGGGACCGTTGCCGGTCGCGCATCCTCGGGAGCGTAAGGCTGATCGAGTCCGGCGATCGACACCGTCGGCGCTGCAGTGTTGCCGCGGACCCTGGTCCCGAGCACGTTCTCGTAGAACCGTACGGCCTGCTCCTGGTCCTGTACCCAGATCGTCACGTAGACGATGTCTCCGGCCCGGGCACGGGTGGCGCTTCGTGGGCGGGTGCTGACCATCCACCGGTGGCCGAACGGATCGATGATGACACCGGTCCGGCCATAGGCCTCGTCCGTAACAGGACGTTCGAGCGTCGCGCCTGCCGATACGGCGCGATCGACCGTACGGTCGGCATCGGGCACCGTGACGAACAGCGAGTGGGCCGGTCCGGTCGCCGGCTGATCGGCAGCGGCAGGTCGGGGTCCGTACTCCGCCAGCATCAGCACCGCGTCGCCGATGCCCAGCTCGGCATGACCGATGCTGCCGTCCGGATTGACGTACGCCTCCCCCCTGCGCTCGGCATCGAAGACCTCGACATACCAGTCCAGCGCCCGGCGGGCGTCGCTGACGCCGAGGTACGGGACAATGGCCGGCGGCAAGGCCAACTCGGCCGGGTCGGATCCTGCTGCAGTGGACGCGCTCATATCTCCTCCGTCGGATGGTTCACTGTGGAGCAGGAGTTGCTGCAGCCTGCTCCGGAGTCGCTCGGCGAATGCCGGATCGGGTTCTGTGGGTGCCACCGGCTCGCGAAGGGCGTCGAACGGGTCAGCCACCGGACTCGCCCTCCTCTCGCTCGTAGCTGCGGCGGAAGGCCGCGCGGGCCCGTACGAGCAGTGCTTCGGTGGCATGGATGGTGCGATCCAGGTGCGCGGCGACTTCCGGCACAGACAGCCCGTCCAGATACCGCAACGTGAGTGCCGCACGATGCGGGGCGCCCAGCCGCATCAGCACCCCACGAGCCCGAATGGCGTCGATCTCCGACTCCCAGGGATCCTCCGGCCCAACCAGGCCCCCGCTCAGCACGCGAATCGCGCGCTCGTCGCGTTCGGCCCTGCGCCAATGATCAACGAGTTTGTGTCGGGCGATCCCGATCAGCCAAGCCACCGTCGGCTGCGACGTGGTCCGGGCGCGCAGAGATCCCATAGCCGCAACGAACGTCTCGGCAGTCAGATCCTCGGCGAGTGTACGGCTCCCCGACCGTGACAGCAGGTAACCGAAGACAGCCGGCAGCGCCTCGTCATAGAGTTCGAGCAGCAGCAGACCCGGCTCGGGCTCGACCTGCCACCGTTCGCTCACATTCCTACTGTCGTCCCAACCGACCGGATTCCGACGGTCAGCGGCCGATTATTCTCCGACGCACCGCACCCTCGAGGCGCTCAGCTGCCGTTGAGGCGGCGCAGCGCACCCACGACCAGCTCGCGATCGCTGGTCGGCCACATGTCCGGCATCGAGGCGCGCAGGAAGTTTCCGTAGCGAGCCGTCGCCAGCCGCGGATCGAGCACCGCGACAACACCCCGATCGCTGGACCGCCGGATCAACCGACCGGAACCCTGGGCGAGCAACAGCGCCGCGTGGGTGGCAGCGACGGCCATGAAGCCGTTGCCGCCGGCTTCGGAGACGGCGCGCTGACGGGCGACCGTCAGCGGTTCGTCCGGCCGCGGGAACGGGATCCGGTCGATGATCACCAGTTGGCAGGTGGTCCCGGGTACGTCGACCCCCTGCCACAGTGACAGCGTGCCGAACAGGCTGGCCTCCTCCTGCTCGACGAAACGTCTGGTCAACTCCGTGAGCTGGGCGTCGCCCTGGCAGAGAATGGTCATCTTCGGCAGCTGCTTGCGGACGAATACCGCGGCGGCCTCGGCCGCACGGCGGGAGGAGAACAACCCGAGGGTCCGGCCGCCGGCCGCCCAGACCAGCTCGGCGATCTCGGCCAGCACTTCCTCGCCCAGGCCGTCCCGACCGGGCTTGGGCATGTTGCGGGCGACGTACATGATGCCCTGTCGGCGATAGTCGAACGGTGTCCCGACGTCGAGCCCGCGCCAGGTCAGCGGCCCGGTCTCCGGCTTGCCGGGCTTCTCCGTCTGCTTCGTGCGCGGCCCTCCGGCAGCCCCCGGCTCGTCATCGAATTCAAGATCGTCTCCGAGCCCCTCTTCAAGACCATCGTGGGCTTCGGCGTGTTCGCCGGCCCGGATCGATGCCTGCCGGACCGCAGCTTGTTGATCATGGGACCGCGGGGCGTCGTCCCGCTCACCGGACCGCAGGCCGACCGAGGCCGCGACCCCGGTGAAGTCACCACCCAGCTTCAGGGTCGCCGAGGTCATGATCACCGTACGATCACTGAAGACCCGGTCCCGCATCAGCCCGGCGACCGACAGCGGGGCAACCCTGAGATCGCGTCCGGTCCGCTCCGAATCGGCGACCCAGATCACGTCATGATCATCGATCTTGACGATCCGGTCGGCCACATCGAAGATCTCCTTCACCGCGGCGGCGGCCTGTTTGCGATCGTTGTCCTCACTCTTGCTGCCCTCGGACGTCAGCGCGCTGACCACCCGGCGCGACGTCCCACGGACCGCGTCCACCGCGGCGATCACCGGCGACGAGGTGTCCTCGATCCGGTCGGGTGACACCGAGTCCAGTGCCTCCCGCAAACCATCGGCAGCCTCCATCAGGTCCAGGGCAAGATCATCGTCGAGGTAGCTGAGGGCACGGCGGGAGACCCGTTCGATCGTCGTCGGGTGCAATTCCGCCGACGCAGCACCCGTGACCCGAGACACCAGCTCGTGCGCCTCGTCGATGATCAGCACGGAATGATCCGGAAGCGCGGTCCGGCCGTGCATCGCGTCGATGGCCAGCAGGGCGTGGTTGGTGATCACCAGGTCCGCGCCCCGTGCCTTCTCCCGTGATCGCTCGACGAAACAGGAGTCGCCGAACGGGCAGGCCTGGATCCCCAGGCATTCGCGCACCGGGATCGAGACCTGCTGCCAGGCTCGTTCGGTGTGGGTCGGCGCATCGTCACGATCACCGAGCCCGCCGCGCTCGTGCTCCGCCTCGGCCCACTCCCGCAGTGCGAGCACCTCGGCACCGAGCGCGGTGGACATGCCCGGGCTGTCGGGTTCGTCCTGCTCCGGCTGGCCGGCCATCGCCGTCCGCAGGCTCTCCGCCAGGTCGGCGGCATCGATCAGCGACTGCTGTGCACTCTCGGCACCGCCGTTGACCCGCAGCCGGCAGGCATAGTTCGTACGGCCCTTGAGGATCGCGGCGTTGGGCCGCCGGCCGGTGGCCTGCTCCGCAGCCGCGAGCGCGGCCGGGATGTCCTTGGTCGCCAATTGCGCCTGCAACGCCAACGTCGCGGTCGCAACGACCACCCGCTGCACGGATCCGTCGGCCAGCGCCACCAGCGACGGCGCCAGGTATCCCAGCGACTTGCCAGTGCCGGTCCCAGCCTGGACCAACAGGTGTCGGCCGCTGCCGAACGCCTCGGTGATCGCCTCGGCCATGGCAACCTGGCCGGGCCGATGCTGGCCGCCGATCTCGGCGACCGCGGCATCGAGAACGTCCTGGGCGGTCGGAGCCGTGGAACCGGTCGTACGCTCAGCGGTGCTCATCAGAACCCTTCGACAGGCTCAGGGCTCGCGGGATCACCGCACCAAGGTATCGGCACCCTCGGACAGGAGAAAGGAACTCAGCTCAGCGGCGAGTCCCTCGTGCACCCGCGCAACGACCAACGTCCCCTGCGCCGTGTGCTCCAGCTTGTCGAATTCGCCCTCGTGATGGATCCGGTTGATCAGGTCTCCGCGCTCGTACGGCACCAGAGCCTGCACTTCGACTCCGGGCCGCGGCAACCGCTCGTCGATCCGGGACTGCAACTCTTCGATCCCGGCACCGGTCCGGGCAGACACCACCAACGCATCGGGGAACTGGTGCCGTAGCACCGTCAGGGTCGCCGGATCGGCCCGGTCGGCCTTGTTGATGACCAGTTGCTCGGGCACCTGGTCGGCGCCGATCTCCCGCAGCACCTCGCGGACCGCCTCGATCTGGCCCTGCGGGTCGGGATCGGAGCCGTCGACGACGTGCACCAGCAGATCGGCCAGCACCGACTCCTCCAGGGTGGAGCGGAAGGCCTCGACCAGATCGTGCGGCAGGTGGCGGACGAAGCCGACGGTGTCGGTCAGGGTGAAGTCGCGACTGTCGGCGGTCTGGGTGCGCCGGGTGGTCGGATCGAGAGTCGCGAACAGTGCGTCCTCGACCAGCACGCCGGCGCCGGTGAGCCGATTCAGCAGCGAGGACTTGCCGGCATTGGTGTAGCCGACGAGGGCGACCGACGGGATCTTGTTGCGCCGGCGCTCGGCCCGCTTGGTCTCGCGGGTCGAGTCCATTTCGCGCAGTTCCGCGCGGAGCCGGGCGATCCGGGTGTTGATCCGCCGTCGGTCGGTCTCCAGCTTGGTCTCGCCGGGACCACGGCCGCCGATGCCGGCTCCACCGCTCGTCCGGCCGCCGGCCTGCCGGGACAGGTTGCCGCCCCAGCCACGCAGACGTTGTTTCAGATACTGCAGCTGGGCCAGCTCGACCTGCGCCTTGCCCTCGGCGCTCTTGGCGTGCTGGGCGAAGATGTCCAGGATCAGGGCGGTCCGGTCGATCACCTTGACCTTGACCTTGTCCTCGAGTTTGCGCAGCTGGGCGGGCGCGAGCTCGCCATCGCAGATCACGGTGTCGGCGCCGGTGGCGACGACCACCTCCCGCAGCTCGGCCACCTTGCCGCTGCCGATATACGTCGCCGGGTCCGGTCGGTCGCGGCGCTGGACCAGGCCCTCGAGCACCTCGGAGCCGGCGGTCTCCGACAGCAGTTTCAGCTCGGCCAGAGAGTTGTCCGCGTCGACCTGGCTGCCTGAGGTCCAGACGCTGACCAGCACCACCCGCTCCAACTGGAGCTGGCGGTACTCGACCTCGGTGATGTCGGTGAGCTCGGTCGACATCCCGGCGACCCGGCGCAACGAAATGCGGTCGGCCAGGTCGAGCTGCTCGCCGTCGTAGTTGACCTCGGCCTCGAAGTCGGTCGCGCGGTCGGACTGGAGATTCGTGGAACGTTCGGTCATGTTGGGTTCCAGTTTCGCACGCCCCACCAACAGTGGCACCCGGTTTACCCACAGAGTTGCTCCGCCGCTGCCCGATCCGCGCCGAAACCGACCACGAACTCCCGTTGTCACCACTTCCATGGCCCATCCGCCGGCGGCGGACAATCCGCGAGCGGCGGGCGATCGGCACTTCAGCGGGCGAGCGGCGGACGATCGGCCATCCGTCCGAGCCGCTACGAGCCGGCGATGGCGCCGATGATGACCAGCACGACCACGATCGCGAGACCGATCAGCAGCAGCCAGAGCGCCAGCTTGCCGCGGTGCGGCTGCGGGACCGGACCGATCCGACCCGAGAGGAAGGTGAAGTACGGCGACGAGTAGTAGACCTCGACCCGGCTGTCGGGGTTCACCGGCACAGTGTCGCGAGCGCGTCCGTACTCCCACAGATAGGTGCACGTGATCTCGACGTCCAGCCGCCCGGGAAATACCGGGATCTCGTTATGTCCCCAGCGCACCGGGGCCGACTGGCCGTTGATCCGCAGCTGCGGGGTGATCATCGACCTGCTGCCCCAGGTCGACTCGAGATTCAGCACCAGCTGTCCGGTGGGTGCAGGCCACGGTTGCTGGCCCGGCGGTTGTGTCATGGTGGCCGATCCTACGGCCCTTCGGGTGTCACCCCGGCAAGATCAACTCGCCGGTGGCGATGATCACGGCCGGCCCCGTCAGATAGCTCTGGTGATCATGCAGCTCGACCTCGACCGTTCCGCCCGGTACGTCGACGCGATAGCTGACCGGGCGTTCTGTCTGGCCCGCCTCGACGGCCGCGGCAGCAGCAGCCGCGCAGGTGCCGGTGCCGCAGGAGCGAGTCTCGCCGGATCCGCGCTCGAACACCCGCATCGCGATGTGTCGCGGGCCGATCCGCCGGACGAATTCCAGGTTGACCCCGTCCGGGAAGCGCAAGACCGGCGACCAGGTCGGAGCCGTCCGCAGGTCCAGCTTCTCAAGATCATCGACGAAGGACACCGCATGCGGGTTGCCGACGTCGGCAGCACGCGCAGGCAACGGCATCTCAAGCCCTGCAGGCTGAACTGCCACCTCCGGCTGGTCGACGATCACCGGACCCATGGCCACCCGGTATCGGCCGTCGCCCAGCGCTTCGGTCGGCTTCACGCCATCCCGGGTCGCAATGTTGATCATGGGGCCGTCAGCCAACCCGTTCTCGATCAGATAGCGTGCGAAGACCCGGACCCCGTTGCCGCACATCTCGGCGGTCGAGCCGTCGTGGTTGCGGTAGTCCATGAACCACAGGTCCTGGTCACCGCCCCAGTCGGGGACGTACTGCGACCTCACGACACGCAGCACGCCGTCGGCGCCGATCCCGGCCCGGCGATCACAGATGAAGGCAACGTCGTCGTCGGACAACTTCAGTTCGCCCTCAGGGTCGGCGATGATCACGAAATCGTTCTCAGTCCCGTGCCCCTTGGCGAAACCGATCGATCGACTGCTGGCCACAGCTCCAGTGTGCCAGCCGACCCGACGATCATCCATCTGAGCGCTCCGGCCGGGCCAGCAGCGCTGCCACTGCATCGACGAGCCGGTCGTCGTCCGGATCGAACCAGCTGATCCGCGGATCCTTGCGGAACCAGCCGTCCTGGCGTCGGGCGAATCTCCGGGTCGCCGCGATCGTACGATCCCTGGCTTCGGCCTCGGTGATCATGCCGTCCAGGAAGTCCAGGATCTGCCGATAGCCCAGCCCGCGGCTGGCCGTCACGCCGTCCCGCAGCCCTGCACGCTCGAGCCGGCGGACCTCGTCCACGAATCCGGCGCTCCACATCTGCTGCACCCGGTCGGCGATCCGCTGGTCCAGCACCGGTCTCGGCACGTCCAGACCGATCTGCACGACGCCGTCCAGGGCGTAGGTGTGCTCGGGCAGCCGGGCAGCGTACGCAGTGCCGGTCAGCTCGATCACTTCCAAAGCACGTACGATCCGCCGGCCATTGCCGGGCTCGATGGTTGCCGCCGCCGGCGGATCGACTTCGCCGAGGCGTCGGTGCAACGCCTCGGGACCGATCCGGGCGAGCTCGTCCTCAAGACGGCCCCGTACGACCGGATCAGTGCCGGGGAATTCGAACCGGTCGACAACCGCCCGTACGTACAGCGCTGATCCGCCGACCACCACGGGGACCACGCCGCGCCGCCGGCAGTCCGCGATCGCGTCCCGGGCACGGGCCTGGAATTCTGCGACCGAAGCGGTCTGGGTGACGTCCAGGATGTCGATCAGGTGATGGCGTACGCCGCCCCGTTCGGCCACCGACGGTTTGGCCGTGCCGATGTCCATACCGCGATAGATCAGCATGGCGTCGGCGTTGACGATCTCCGCCGGGCGATCGTCGGCCGTCAGCCGCTGGGCCAGCCGCACGGCCAGCGAGGTCTTCCCCGACGCCGTCGCGCCCACCAGCACCGGCACCAGGATGCCCGTCGGGTTGGGTTGGGTCCCTTGCTGCACAGCCGATGCACCTTCCGCTATCACTCGCAATGGGCAAGTATGGCTGGTGTCAGGGACGCCACGCCGGACGCCCCTGGGTCAATCCCAGCAGGCAGGAGCGTGTCATGGGTATCTTCGACAGGGCCAAGGATCTCCTCGGCCGCAAACCGGAAGCAGTCGACGGCGCGGTCGACAAGGCCGCCGACCTCGCCGACGACAAGACCGGCGGCGAATACACCGAACAGATCGACAAGGGCGCCGACATCGCCAAGGACAAGGCGGACGAGTACCTCAAGGACGACGGCGAGTAGCACCGCCGTACGTCGCCGGGTCGGTCAGCCGATCGACCCGGCGATCCGCTGGTCTGCCTGCTCGGCTGGAACGGCCGGTTCGCCCTGCGGCGCCTGTTCGGACACCAGCAGGCGGATCCGGTCGAGCTGGTCAGCAGTCTTGCGGGTCGCCTCACGCTGCGCCTGGTCGATCTGACCGGCGCGCTCCTTCGCCTCACTGATCGTCCGATCCCGGTCCGCGGCCGCCAGTTGCCGCCCCTCCTCCTGCTGCCGACCCGCGCGGAGCGCTCGGATCGCGAGGATCCCGGTCACCACCGCCGCGAGCAGTAGGATCACCGCCAGCCAGACCACCACGCCGATCAGGATCAGCACGATCCCGATCACGGCACAGGCGATGGCGACAACGGTGAACGCATACAAGCCGGGCTTGGATTCCGCGGGATCCGACCACTGCTCGGCCGGTCCGCTCGCTGCGCGCAGCGCCGCGGGATCCGGCCCGGTCGCGGTGACGCCGACCGAACGGCCGGCCAGCCGGACCGTCACCACTGCTGGTTCCTGGGACAGCAACCGCGGTGCCTGTGCCTCCGCCGCCGCGGCAAGGAACGGCAGGAGTGCGGCGAAGATCACCGCCCTCGTATCGGGGTCCTGCACGCTGAGGTAGGTGGATCGGACGACTTCGACCGCCCCGACGCCGACCGGCTGATCGTTGTTGGTGGCAACGGGAGCGCCGGGATTCTCGATCCGTGCCCGCAGGCTGCGTGCGGTCGCCAGCAGGGCTTTCTCGTCGCCGAAACCGGAATTGATCAACTCCAGTACCAGGCCACGCAGGCTGCCGCCGGCGGCCGGTTGATCATCGCCCGGGACGGCCGGCGGCTGGTCCGCCGGAGTGCTCCGATCCTGCGCCTGCCCGAGGATCCAGTCGATCCCATCCTGACCGGCCGCGGCGCCCCGGTCGGTGGCCCAGTTCCACCAGTCGGACTCGCCGGCGGCCGCGAGTTGATCATGCCAGCCGGCCAATACGGTACCGATCAGCCCTGGGCCGAAGTCACCCCGGACGACCGCCTGCCACAGGTCGCGTTAATGATCATCGAGCCTGCCGTCCTCGCTGTGCAGCAGGGCCGGCAGCGCGTGTGCGACCTCGGCTCCGTGGCCCAGCGCCCCTGCCGCTGCCACCAGGAACAGCCGGGCCTCCGGCTCGGCGCCGGAGACGGCTGCCGCCCCGGCCGCGTCGGGTGCACCAGAGATCCTGGCGATCATGGCGTTGGTGGCGGCGGCCACCCAGTAGTCGGTGCCGCGGTCGTCCACCGGGGTTGCCGGCCTGCCGTCGCCGAGGTCACCGATCGCGACCAGTGCCTCGCGGCGGATCGTCGCCGCCTCGCTGAAGGCGGCCAGCTGCTCGCGGACATCGCCCAGCTGCACATAGGCGTCGAAGGCCGAGGACAGTGCGTTCAGCCGATGCTCCAGGCTGCCCTGCAGCTGGGACAGCTGGCTGGACAGTCGGGCACTACGGCTGGCCGCCGCCGCGGAGCTCGCCTCCAGGGATTCCAGATTCTCCCGCAGCACGTAGTCCCGGTCCCGGAACCACCAGTCGAAGCCGCTGATCTCGCCCATGGCGTCCATCATCGCCGAGCCCCGGGTCATCTCCGGCGAGCAGCGTCTGCGGCGCTGTCACATCTGGGACGGCCGGGGGTGATCACGGCGCCGTCGGACCGCGGCGATCGGTCTGGCTGCTCAGTCGGTGATCGCGCAGGCCGCGGCGGCCGGCAGCGGCGCGGGCACGCCGATCGTCGGCATCCCGAGACTGACTGCCGACCCATGACCGCTGAGCTGATCGTCGTCAGCCTGCTGACGCGCCTGCCAGGCGTCTCCGCCGCGGGTCCGTCGCAAGGTGATCAACGCCGAACCACCGTCCTGCGCATCGGCGTTGAGATGGTGCGGAGCGGCGTGGGTGATGATCACCTCGCCGATGTCTCCGGGCCGCGGAGCGAGACCAGGATCGTCACCGACCGCGACGTGCACGAGGCGGTTGTCCTGAGCCCGCCCCGACATCCGGTGGGTCGCTGAATCCTTGCGGCCCTCGCCATCGGCGAACATCACCTCGACCCGCTGACCTTCGAGGTTGCGGTTCTCGGCCCAGGAGATGTCGTTGACCAGGTCGACCAGGCGCTCGTAGCGTTCCTGGACGACCTCGGCCGGCACCTGGTCGGCCATCGTGGCCGCCGGCGTGCCGGGCCGGATCGAATACTGGAAGGTGAAGGCGCTGGCGAAGCGCGACTGCCGTACGACCTCCATGGTGTCCAGGAAATCCCGTTCGGTCTCCCCTGGAAAGCCGACGATGATGTCGGTGGTGATCGCCGCATCCGGCATCGCTTCCCGGACATCGGAGATGATCTTCAGGTACTTCTCGCTGCGGTAGGACCGGCGCATCGACTTCAAGATCGAATCCGAACCCGACTGCAGCGGCATGTGCAGCTGCGGCATCACATTCGGCGTCTCGGCCATCGCCGCGATCACGTCGGCGGTGAAGTCCTTGGGGTGCGGCGAGGTGAACCGGACCCGCTCCAGACCGTCGATGTCGCCGCAGGCCCGCAGCAGCTTGCTGAACGCCTCACGGTCTCGGAACTCGACCCCGTACGCGTTCACGTTCTGGCCCAGCAGGGTGATCTCCTGGACTCCCTGATCGACCAGCATCCTGATCTCGGCCAGGATGTCGCCGGGGCGGCGATCGGTCTCCTTGCCACGCAGCGCGGGCACGATGCAGAACGTGCAGGTGTTGTTGCAACCGACGCTGACCGACACCCAGGCCGAATAGGCGGAATCGCGTCGGGTCGGCAGGGTGGACGGGAATCGCTCGAGGGATTCGGCGATCTCGACCTGGGCCTCCTGCTCGATCCGGGCGCGCTCCAGCAGTCGCGGCAGTTGACCGATGTTGTGGGTGCCGAAGACCACGTCGACCCAGGGCGCCTTCTCGGTGATCCGGCCGCGGTCCTTCTGCGCGAGGCAGCCGCCGACGGCTATCTGCATACCGGGATTGACCTTCTTGACGGCCAGCAGCTGGCCCAGATTGCCGTACAGACGGTTGTCGGCGTTCTCCCGCACCGCGCAGGTGTTGAAGACCACGACATCGGCCTCGTCACCGGTCGATGGCCGATAGCCGGCCTCCTCGAGCAGGCCGGCGAGCCGCTCGGAGTCGTGCACGTTCATCTGGCAGCCGTGGGTACGGATCTGGTACGTCCGCGCGTCCGCCTGAATATCCACCGACATGATCGCCAAGGGTAATCCGCAGGTACCCCGAGCGGGGAATCACGCGCACGATCGGGTCATTGGCCGGAGTCGAGGACACCGTCGCTCACGGATGTCGCTCACGGATGTCGCTCACGGATAGAGTCACGGTCATGACCGCCAGCGCCACCAGCAGCCCCACCGGACAGCAGTACGAGATCAGCAGTGGCCCGTACCGTGCCGTGGTCACCGAGGTGGGTGCAACCTTGCGGCACCTGAGTGTCGACGGCCGCGACATCCTGGCCGGATTCGGGCCCGGGGACCGGATCTCCGGCGGGCACGGTCAGCAACTGCTGCCCTGGCCGAACCGGATCCGGGACGGACGCTACGTCTTCGAGGGCACCGAGTACGACCTGCCGCTCAGCGAGCCGGAGCGGCACAACGCGATCCACGGTCTGGTGCGCTGGTCGGGGTGGGAACTGGTCAGCCACACCGACGACACGGTCGTCCAGCAGATCACCGTCTTCCCGCAGAAGGGCTGGGACACCACCTTGCTGGCGACCATCACCCACCGGCTCTCGGCCGACGGGCTGAGCGTCACGGTACAGGCGAAGAACACCGGCGATCGGACCGTGCCGTTCGGCTACGCCGCCCACCCGTATTTCACCGTCGGGGAGCAGAGCGTGGACGAGATCGAGCTCACCGTGCCTGCCGTTTCCTACCTGGACGTCGACGACCGGCTGCTGCCGGTCGCGGTACGGCCGGTCGACGGCCTGCCCGAGGACCTGCGTGACGGTTCGCCGCTCGGCGCCCGCAACCTGGACACGGCCTTCACTGATCTGGCCACCGACGACCAGGGCGTCTGGCGAATCGAACTGGCACTCGGCGACCGCCGGACAACCATCTGGGCCGACGGCTCGCACCAGTGGACACAGATCTACACCGGCGACGACCGCCGCGACCTCGGCATCGCGATCGAGCCGATGACCTGCGGTCCCGACGCATTCAACACCGAGGTGACCGCGACCGGTCTGGTGGTCCTGCACCCGGGTGACGTGTACGAGGGCAGCTGGGGCGTCTCGGGTCGCTGAGCCAGCCGGGAGCCCTCGGCAGCCCTGGCGTCTGTGTGCGGAGCAGCCCCAGGGTTGCCTTGTCACAATCTCCGCTTCGGTACCAACCGAACTTGTGTCGTAACCGAATCTCAACACCAATATGTCGGCCTTGCTGACGCTGCTCGTCTAGGGTCAGCGCTATGACCGAGTCCAACCCGGCCGATGACCTGCTGCCGACGCCGCATACGTCGGTCGCTGTCGGCGAGCCGCTCGTGGTGCTCACCGACGTCGACAAGTACTTCGGTGACCTTCATGTCCTCAAGAACATCAACCTGACCGTCGGTCGCGGCGAGGTCGTCGTCGTGATCGGCCCGTCGGGATCCGGCAAGTCGACCTTGTGTCGTTCCATCAACCGGCTGGAGACCATCCAGTCCGGCGGCATCATGATCGACGGGTCTCCCCTGCCGAGCGAGGGAAAAGCGCTGGCCAGGCTCCGCGCCGATGTCGGGATGGTTTTCCAGCAGTTCAACCTGTTCGCCCACAAGACGATCTTGGAGAACGTCACGCTCGGCCCTGTACGGGTGCGCAGGAAGAGCAAACAGGAGGCTCGTGCACACGGCATGGAGCTGCTCAACCGGGTCGGCGTCGGCAACCAGGCGGAGAAATACCCCGCCCAGCTCTCCGGCGGCCAGCAACAGCGGGTGGCCATCGCCCGGGCGTTGGCCATGGATCCCAAGGTGATCCTGTTCGACGAGCCCACCTCGGCACTCGACCCGGAGATGATCAACGAAGTGCTGGATGTCATGATCCAGCTCGCACAACAGGGCATGACCATGATCGTCGTCACGCACGAGATGGGTTTTGCCCGCACCGCCGCCGACCGGGTCGTCTTCATGGCCGACGGCGAGATCCTCGAGGAAGCGGCGCCGGAAGCCTTCTTCACCAGTCCGACCACTGCCAGGGCGAAGGACTTCCTGAGCAAGATTCTGACCCACTGAAAGGTAGATCAACTCCAATGCGCACCACCAACAAGGTCGCCGCAGCCGCGGCGACATCGTTGCTCGCGATCTCACTGGCCGCCTGTGCCAGCGACAACTCCGCCGGTGGCGACGACAGCAACTCGATCACGATCGGCATCAAATTCGACCAGCCGGGGATCGGTCAGCAGGTCGGGTCCGACTACAAGGGCTTCGACGTCGACGTCGCCAACTACGTCGCCAAGGCCCTCGGCTACGACAAGGTCACCTTCAAGGAGTCCCCCTCGGCGCAACGGGAGACCCTGCTTCAGAGCGGCCAGGTCAAGATGGTGATCGCGAGCTACTCGATCACCGACGAGCGCAAGCAGAAGGTGTCGTTCGCCGGGCCGTACCTGATCGCGGGTCAGGACCTCCTGGTCCGTGCCGACGACAATTCGATCACCGGACCGGACAGCCTGAACGGCAAGAAGCTCTGCTCGGTGACCGGCTCCACCTCGGCGGCGACTGTCAAGGAGAAATTCGCCGACAAGGTGCAGCTGCAGGAATACGACACCTACTCCAAGTGCGTCGACCCGATCATCAACGGCACCCTCGACGCGATGACGACCGACAACACCATCCTGGCCGGATACGCGGCACAGGAGCAGTACAAGGGCAAGTTGAAGGTGGTCGGCAAGCCGTTCACCGAGGAGAACTACGGCATCGGCATCAAGAAGGGCGACACCGAGCTGTGCAACAAGATCGACGACGCCCTGGACAAGATGGTCGACGACGGGTCCTGGCAGAAGGCGCTGGACAACAACTTCGGTCCGGCCGACTTCAAGCCGGACGCATCCAAGAATCCGCCGAAGCACATTCCCTGCACGTAAGGATCGCAGCTCAGGATGCGGCGCTGATCACGCCCTGAGGAATCGATCGGACGCGGTCGGCCGTCGCGACGGCCGGCCGCATCCGCCATGGTCACGGCAGATCGTGATCGCAGCGAAGGAGGACAGGTGGGCGAGCTCGCCGATTTGATCACCAGGTATCACGTACTGCTGGCATTCTGGATGACGGTCAGGCTCACGACGATCAGCGCACTCGGGGCGTTGATCATCGGGACGATCGTCGCCGTCTGCCGGGTGTCCCCGGTCGGCGTCCTGCGCTGGTTCGGCGCGGCATATGTGAATGTCATCCGGAACACGCCGCTGACGTTGATCGTCTTCTTCTTCGCCTTCGGCGTCCTCAACACCCTCAGCATCAGTTTGGCCGACCCGCACTCCCCCACCTCGATCGCTGACAACAACTTCCGATGGGGCGTCGTCGCGCTCTCGGTCTACCACGCCTCGTTCGTCGCGGAGTCGCTGCGCAGCGGTGTCAACACCGTCCCGCTGGGACAGGCGGAGGCGGCCAGAGCGATCGGGCTGTCATTCGTGCCGTCGCTGACCGAGGTCATCCTCCCCCAAGCATTCCGTGGCGCCATCGCACCCCTCGGCAACACCCTGGTCGCCTTGACCAAGAACAGCACCGTGGTCTCGACGATCGGTGTCGCGGAGATCGCGTACCAGATGAAGAACATGATCGAATTCAGCCCGCACCTGTTGTACGCGATCTTCCTGTTGGTCGCCATCTGCTTCGTTGTCCTGACGTTGCCCGTCGGCGCGTTCTTCACCTACCTGTCGCGACGTGTGGCGGTGCAGCGATGAGTGCTCCCACGACGCTGCTCTTCGACGAGCCCGGGCCGAGGGCGCGCACCAGGCATCTGATCGTCACGGTGGCTGCGGTCGTCGTGCTGCTGGTGCTGCTCGGTCTGGTGATCAAGGGACTGGCCAATCCCCGCAACAGTCAGCTCACTGCGGCGAAGTGGACGCCGTTCCTGCAAGGTTCGACCTGGGCGGACTATCTGCTGCCGGGATTGTTGTCCACGCTGAAGGCCGCCGGGCTGTCCATCGTGCTGTCGGTGGTCGGCGGCGTACTGCTCGGGATCGGGCGGTTGTCGACCAACCGGGTCCTGTCCGCGATCTGCGGCGTCTTCGTCGAATTCTTCCGGTCCGTACCGGTGTTGGTGATGATGCTGTTCGCGTACTACTTCGCGCTGTACGTGCTGCATCTGGCGGACAACCAGCCGTTCTTCGGTGTCGTCGTGGGGCTGGTCTTCTACAACTCCTCGGTGATTGCCGAGCTGATCCGCTCCGGCGTCGGCTCGTTGCCCGGTGGCCAGCGGGAGGCCGGCCTGGCGATCGGACTGTCCGAGGGCCAGGCGATGTGGTTGATCCTGCTGCCGCAGGCGGTCACCGCGATGCTGCCGTCGCTGGTCAGCCAACTCGTCGTGGTTCTGAAGGACACCGCCCTCGGCTACATCATCGGCTACTACGACCTGGTCCGCGGTGGGCAGACCTTCGCCACCAACTACGGCAACCTGATTCCGACGATGCTCGTGATGGCGGCGATGTTCATCGTCATCAACTACACCCTGTCCCGGGTCGCCCAGGCGCTGGAGCGTTCGCTGCAGCGTCGCGGCCGGGTCGGCGGGCCGCCGGCCGATCAGCTGATCGACAACCCGGCCGAGGCGGCGAAGGCGGGCGCGTCGTAAACCCGGATGCCCTGCCTTGACCGACTTTGACCGGATTCGCAGATCTGGCCGCGGGACTCGGCCACCGTTGGGACATCGGGAGACACCCGACGTCCGAACGAGAGGGGCAACCCGGATGAAGGTCAGGATGAAGGTCTTGACAGTGATCACCACGACGTTCGCGGTGGTTTCACTCCTACTGAGCACCGGTGCCGCACCGGCCTCGGCCATCAACACCGATCCAGGTCCGGGCGGCCGGACCAAATGGCCGACAGGCTGCAAACGCGTCCACAAGAAGGCCAAGTCCGGTAGCTTCACCAGCGCATACAGTGTCTCGGCCTACGCCACCTTCTGCTACAAGAAGGGCAAGATCACGACGATCAAGGGACCGCATTTCGTCAAGAACTCGGGCGGTCCGATCGTCGAGATCTACGAGTCCAGGACCGGGAAGTACGCCTGGGCCAACTACCGGAAGTTCAACGCGTTCTACAAGGTCTACTACGAAGTGCGCACCAACGACCAGGACGGTCCGCACGAGACCGACGGCTACGTCTTCCTGTATGCCAATGCCAACGGCCACGCCTGGACCAAGACCAAGGTCGCCTGAGCGGATCTCCCGGAGTCAGCGAGCGGTCTCGACCGCCCGGGACTCGCGGATCACACTGACCTTGATCTGGCCGGGGTAGGTCAGCTCCTCTTCGATCTGCTTGGCGATGTCGCGGGCCAGCACCTGCGCCTCGATGTCATCGACCACGTCCGGGGCGACCATCACCCGGACCTCGCGGCCGGCCTGCATCGCGAAGACCTTCTCCACCCCGTCGTGCGCCTGCGCGATCTGCTCCAACCGCTCCAGCCGCTTCACGTAGGCCTCAAGACTCTCCCGCCGCGCGCCTGGCCGGCCACCGCTGATCGCGTCTGCCGCCTGGGTCAGCACGGCCTCGACCGTGGTCGGCTCCACCTCGTTGTGGTGGGCCTCGATGGCATGCACGATGTCGGGATGCTCGCCGTAGCGGCGGGCGAGATCGGCGCCGATCAGGGCGTGGGAACCCTCCACCTCGTGGGTCAGCGCCTTGCCGATATCGTGCAGGAACGCCGCACGCTTGACGGTTGCCACGTCGAGGTGGAGTTCGGCGGCCATCACGGACGCGATGTGCGCCGACTCGACCAGGTGCTTGAGCACGTTCTGGCCGTACGAGGTCCGGTAGCGCAGCGTGCCGACGATCGGGACCAGATCAGGATGCAGGTCGGCGATGCCGACCTCGGCCAGAGCATCCTCGGCCGCCCGCATCACCTGGTCGGCGATCTTGGCCTTGCTCCGCTCGTGCACCTCCTCGATCCGCGCCGGGTGAATCCGCCCGTCCTCGATGAGCTCGACCAGGGTGATCCGCGCCGTCTCTCGTCGGACCGGGTCGAAACTGGACAGCAGAACGCTCTCCGGCGTGTCGTCGATCAGGACGTTGACGCCGGTGACCTGCTCGAAGGACCGGATGTTGCGGCCCTCGCGGCCGATGATGCGGCCCTTCATGTCGTCGCCGGGCAGGTGCACCGCCGAGACGACGGACTCCGACGTCTGGTCGGAGGCGATCCGCTGGACCGCGGTGACGACGATCTCGCGGGCTCGGTCCTCGGCCTCCCGGCGGGCGCGAGTCTCGATGTCGCGGGACAGGATCATCGCCTGCCGTTTGGCGTCGTGCTCCACCGCCGAGATCAACTCGCTCTTGGCCTGCTCGCCGGTCAGTCCGCCGACGCGCTCCAGTTCGAGCAGCCGCTCGGTGTCGGCGGCCGCCAGGGTCTCCTGCCGGCTGTTGAGATCGGCTTCGAGCTGGTCCAGCCGCTGGGCCCGATCGTGCAGAGCCTTGCCCTCATCGTCGAGGCGGGTCTCCCGTTCGGTCAGCCGCTGCTCGCGCCGGTCCAGCTCTGCTCGGGTGTCGCGGAGCTCGGCCCGCGCGGTCTGGGCCTCCCGCAACATTTCGTCCGCGCGACCGCGGACGTCACGGTGATAGGCGTCGGCCTCCGATCGCAGCTGCTCTGCCTCCGAACGGGCCTGGGCCGCGTGCCGATCGACCTCGGCTCGCCGGGCGTCCAGCACACTCTCGCGCGCACGAGCATCGACCTCGGCTCCGGCATCGGCGGTGCCCGACTCGGGCGCATGCACTCCGGCCCGATGGCGGCGGGTGAAGATCGCGGCGACGGCGAGCACGATGAGCACGACCAGTCCGATCAGCACGAGCACCTCGAACAGGTTGGACATGACCGCCGCTCCTCTCACTCCCGGCGCACAGGCGTGCACCTCGTCGAGGGTTCGACAAGTCACTCCGACACCCGACGGGACGTCAGGGTGCGGTGCTATCCGGTGTGGCGTCAGTGACGGGTGTTACGACTCGCTTTCGTATGTGACGCGACAGTAGTGGCTATCTCAGCCCGGTCGATGACCGGTTTCGTTTCAATCATCAGAAGCACCCGCAGTCGCGAATGCTGTCAAATCCCTCGATCCGAAGACTAGGTCGCCGCCAGAAAGTGGTCAAGATTCAAACACCGGGCGACCAACATCGCCCCGCTCGGTAACACGCTCTCAGTCCTCGAGCACCGAGGCCAGCACCTGCGAAGTCAGGCCGGCCGAGAATCCCCTGCGGGCCAGGGCGCCGGCAAGACGCCGATACTTCACGTCCCGCTCGAGTCCTGCCATCGCCCGCAGCTTCTTCTGGGCCAGCGCTGTGGCGGCCGCGACCTCGTCCTCGGGGGTGACCGCCGACAACGCGTCGTCGATGTCGTCGCGGTCGACGCCCTTCTGCACGAGCTCCTGACGCAGCGCACGCCGAGACAGGCCACGTCGCGACTGCCGCGACCGGACCCAGGACTCAGCGAAGGCGGTGTCGTCGACGAGGCCGACGTCCTCCATCCGGTCCAGCACCTCGCCGGCCGCGTCATCGGGGACGTCGCGCTCCTTGAGCGCCTTCGCCAGTTCGCTGCGCGAGCGTTGCTGGGCTGTCAACTTCCGCAGCACGATGTCCCGGGCGACCGACTGCGGATCTGCCTCCGGTCCGGGCTGTCCATCCGGGCCGTTGTCGGCAGCGGGATTACGGCGGGTCCGGGCGCTCTGCCTGCGGCCCCGCACATCCCGTGGATCCGGCTCGGCCCGATCTGGCCCTCCAGCAGTCCCGTCCCGGGACGGGCGGCCTGACGAGGCTTCGCGCGCGATGCGCTCCGCCTGCGCCAGTGCCGCTGCCGCGGTCCGGTGCCGCTCTGCCGACGGAGGCGAACCTTCCGGAATCATCGACTCAGAACTCGACCTCGCCGGTTACCGGATCGACGCCTTCGGGGATGTCGGAGGCCGGGCCGATGCCGAGCTTGTCCTTGATCTTGCGCTCCAGCTCGTCCGCGACCTCGGGATTGTTCCGCAGGTAGGTGCGAGCGTTCTCCTTGCCCTGGCCGAGCTGATCGGCGTCGTAGGTGAACCAGGCACCTGCCTTGCGGACGATGCCGGTCTCGACGCCCATGTCCAGCAGGCTGCCTTCACGGCTGATGCCCTGGCCGTACAAGATGTCGAACTCGGCCTGCTTGAACGGCGGGGCGACCTTGTTCTTGACGACCTTGACGCGGGTCCGGTTGCCGACCATCTCCTGGCCGTCCTTGAGGGTCTCGATCCGGCGAATGTCCAGCCGCACCGAGGCGTAGAACTTCAGCGCCTTGCCGCCGGTGGTCGTCTCCGGAGAGCCGAACATCACACCGATCTTCTCTCGCAGCTGGTTGATGAAGATCGCGGTGGTACCGGCCGCGTTCAGGGCGCCGGTGATCTTGCGCAACGCCTGGGACATCAGCCGGGCCTGCAGACCGACGTGACTGTCACCCATCTCACCCTCGATCTCAGCCCGCGGGGTCAGCGCGGCAACGGAGTCGATGACGATCAGGTCGAGAGCACCGGAACGGATCAGCATGTCGGCGATCTCCAATGCCTGCTCGCCGTTGTCCGGCTGGCTCACCAGCAGCGCGTCGGTGTCGACGCCGAGCTTCTCGGCATACACCGGATCCAGTGCGTGCTCAGCGTCGATGACGGCACAGATGCCGCCCGCCGCCTGCGCATTGGCAACCGCGTGCAGCGCCAGAGTGGTCTTACCACTGGATTCCGGTCCGTAGATCTCAACGACCCGACCGCGTGGTAGTCCACCGACGCCCAGCGCCAGGTCGAGAGCGACCGAACCCGTGGGGATGACGGCGATCGGCGGCCGGTCCTCGTCGCCGAGCCGCATGATGGAACCCTTGCCGAACTGCTTGTCGATCTGTGCGAGCGCCGAGTCCAGCGCCTTGTCCCGATCGGTGACGGCCATTGTGTGTCCTCTCAAAACCCTTGTCGTGTGCCTCGTCCTGCACAGTCCCGTGCCTACATCCAGACACTAAGCACGGGCGCTGACACTTGTTCAGCACTCCACGCCGTCTGTGGATATCGCTCCACGGCGCAGTCGAACGGTGGATAACTTACCGAACATCTGTTCGAACGGCCAAGCCCGACACGCCCGGATCACCATCTGTCGATTCGCGATCGGCGGTTGATGGGCGTACGGTCCCGTGACCGTGCGCCGGGACCGGGCCCCGAATCGAGGTCCTGATCGCCGACGCTCCGATCGTCGTGACGACGAGCCGCCCATCGCAAACCGATCAACAAGCACGACCCGTCCGCGGACAGCGGCCGTGGACGTGCAGAAGGAAAGGTCCGAAGATGAGCCCCGCAGCACCAGGGTCGACCAACCAGGCTATCGCCGACGCGTCCCCGCCCATCCTCCGGAGAGCCATCGCTGCGGCGGCAGTGGGCAACTTCACCGAGTGGTTCGACTACGGCGTCTACTCCGTGGTTGCCACCTACATCGCCAAAGCGCTGGCGCCCGGGGATTCCATCGCCGTCACACTGGGCGCATTCGCGATCTCGTTCCTGATCCGCCCGATCGGCGGCCTGGTCTGGGGACCCCTCGGCGACCGGATCGGCCGGCGCAGGGTGCTGGCGACGACCATCTTGTTGATGGCCGGCTCGACCTTCTGCGTCGGCCTCATCCCGAGCTACGCGAAGATCGGCTGGATCGCCACCCTGCTGCTGTACCTGCTGCGGATGATCCAAGGATTCTCCACCGGCGGCGAATACGGCGGCGCCGCGACCTTCATGGCCGAATACTCCCCCGACCGCAAACGCGGCTTCTTCGGAAGCTTTCTGGAATTCGGGACTCTCAGCGGCTTCGCCGGCGGCAGCCTGGTCACCCTGGCCCTGCAGTTGTCCACCTCGGGCTCCTTCATGCAGACCTGGGGCTGGCGGATCCCGTTCTTCGTCGCGCTGCCGCTGGGCCTGATCGGGCTGTACCTGAGGTCGCGGCTCGACGAGACTCCGGCGTTCCGAGATCTCGACGAGAAGGGCCAGACCGAGGAGAAGGCGACGACAGCGTTGAAGGACCTCGTCACCGGATACTGGCGACCCATCCTCACCCTTTCCGGCCTGGTGATCGCGCTGAATGTGGTCAACTACACGCTGCTGTCGTACATGCCGACCTATGTCCAGACCCGACTCGGCCTGAGTGAGACACAGGCACTGGTGCTCGCCTCCGTCGGACAGCTGTTCATGATGTGCTTCCTGCCGCTGTCCGGTGCGCTCTCCGATCGGGTCGGCCGCAAGCCGTTGTGGCTCTTCTCCATGATCGGATTGTTCGTCGTGGCAATCCCGATGTATCTGATCATGCCGATCAACTTCGGACTGACGATCGTCGCGTTCATGGTCCTCGGCCTGCTGTACGTGCCGCAGCTCTCGACGATCTCGGCGACCTTCCCGGCGATGTTCCCGACCCAGGTCCGCTATGCCGGATTCGCGATCGGGTACAACATCGCGACGTCGCTGTTCGGCGGCACTGCGCCGCTGATCAATGACGCCATGATCAGCTGGACCAAGATCGACATCTTCCCGGCGTTCTTCATGATGGCCGCCTGTGTCGTCGGTGTGATCGCCTGGTTCTCGATGAAGGAGACCGCAGGCGCCTCGTTGCGCGGCACGAAGATCCCGGAGACCACGCGCTCCAAGTCCGGAAAGATCATCTCCGCCGACGCGTCCTGACTTGGGCGGGATCCAGAACCGGAAATCCCTGTTACTCAAGGGGATTTACAGGGATAGCGGCGGCTCTTGACGGGCTCCCGACGGGTTCGGTAGGAAGGGGTCGGTTCGCCTCACCGTCGAGGCAGGTTCACCGTCCCGGCCACGAGGAGCGCTATGTCAGCGCGCAAAAAGATTCTGTTCGTCGGGGGCTACGGGCGTAGCGGCAGCACGTTGCTCGACCGGATCCTGGGGCACAGCAGCCCGTCCCTGTTCTCCGGCGGCGAGATCCGCCACATCTTCGCCGAGGGGTACGCGGAGAACCGGCTCTGTGGGTGCGGGGCTCGGTTCCTGGACTGCCCGTTCTGGGCATCGGTCAGCCAACGGGTGTTCAGCGAGGGCGATCCGATCGACCTCGCCGAGGTCCTTGCCCGCAAACAGCGCGTGGACCGCTGGTGGCTGATCCCGCGGCTCGCCGCCCGGCCTCTGCACAGCGGCCGGTGGGGACGTGATCTTGCCATCCATCAGGATCTGCTGAGCAGGCTCTACGACGGCATCCTCGCCGAATCGGGGTGCGAGGTGATCGTTGACTCGACGAAGGATCCGTCACACGGCTACGTCCTGGCGGCGATGGACGATGTCGATCTCTATGTCATCCATCTGGTCCGCGACAGTCGCGCCGTCGCACATTCCTGGCAACGCAGGAAGTTCAACCCCGGCAGCGGCGCGAACATGAATCGCTACAGCCTGCTCAAGACAGGCGCCGAATGGGACATGATCAACGCGCTGATCAGCGGTCTCAGACCGCTGGCCGCCGGCTACACCGTGCTGCACTACGAGGACCTCATCTCCGATCCATCGACGGCATTGACCGGCGTTTTCGACATGATCGGTGTCGCTCCGTCGCTGCCCACCGACGGCCGGGTGACCTTCACCGACGATCACACCGTGGCCGGAAACCCGATCCGCTTCGTCCGGGGCGAGACCCAGTTGAGACTGGACGACGAGTGGCGCAACACGATGGCGACACCCGGCAAGATCACCATGACCGGATTGACGCTGCCGGCGCTGGCGACCTACGGCTTCAAGGTCTCCTGGAAGTCCTGACCGTTGGTGGCGCTCGGGCAGGCGCCTAAGCTGCCCGATATGGATGAAGCAGCAGTCATCGATGCCGTGCCGAAGCAACTCCTGGTCGGCGGTTCGTGGGCCGATGCTCATGGTGCAGCCACCTTCGACGTCGCCGATCCGGCTACCGGCCTGGTGTTGTGCTCGGTCGCTGACGCCGCTCCCGAGGACGGCATGGCTGCCTTGCAGGCCGCGGCACGGTGCCAGCCCGCGATGGCGGCCCTGACGCCGCGGGAGCGGTCTGACATCCTGCTCAAGGCCTTCGATCTGCTGCACGAGCGGATCGACGATCTTGCCCTGCTGATGACCTTGGAGATGGGCAAACCGCTGGCTGAGGCGCGGGGCGAGATCACCTATGCGGCGGAGTTCTTCCGACACTTCGCCGGCGAGGCACTGCGGATCGACGGAGGCTACCGGACAGCACCCGCGGGCGGTTCGCGACTGCTGGTGACCAAGCAGCCCGTCGGCCCCTGCATCTTGATCACGCCGTGGAATTTCCCGATGGCGATGGGCACCCGCAAACTCGGCCCAGCGATCGCCGCGGGATGCGCCAGCGTGATCAAGCCGGCGGCCCAGACGCCGCTGTCGATGCTTGCGCTGGTGGAGATCCTGACCGAAGCCGGTCTGCCGCCGGGCGGGGTGAACGTGATCACCTGCACCGATGCCAATGCCGTGATGGAGCCGATGATCAGATCGGGGCTGGCCCGCAAGCTTTCCTTCACCGGCTCGACCCGGGTCGGAAAGCTGCTGCTGGAACAGGCCGCGGACAAAGTGTTGCGAACCTCCATGGAGCTCGGCGGCAATGCGCCCTTCATCGTCTTCGACGACGCTGATCTCGATGAGGCGGTCGCCGGCCTGATGGTCGCCAAGATGCGCAACATGGGCGAGGCCTGTACGGCCGCCAACAGGATCTTTGTGCAGGAGTCGATCATGACGGCGTTCAGCCAACGACTGGCGGACGCCATGAAGGCGCTCAAGCTGGGCCGCGGAACCGATGAGGGTGTCGCGGTGGGACCGCTGATCGACCAAGCCGCCGTGGACAAGGTCGGGCGGCTGGTCGATGACGCCGTCGGCCGCGGTGCCGCGGTGGTCACCGGCGGATCCGCGGTCCACGGCGACGGCTATTTCTTCAGCCCGACCGTGCTCACCGAGGTGCCCCACGATGCGGATCTGAATGCGGAGGAGATCTTCGGGCCGGTTGCGCCGCTGACGCCGTTCTCCGACGAGACCGAGGTGGTCACCCGGGCGAACGCGACGCGGTACGGACTGGTCGGCTACGTCTTCACCAACGACCTCCGCCGGGCCGTCAGGGTCGCCGAGGCATTGGAATTCGGCATGGTGGGGCTCAACTCGGGACTGGTGTCGAATCCGTACGCGCCGTTCGGCGGGGTCAAGGAGTCCGGCCTCGGTCGCGAAGGCGGTGCCGTCGGGATCGACGAGTACCTGGAGACCAAGTACATCGGCATCGCCGTCTAGCGTCGTACGGCCCGCGTGCCCTGGCGGTCAGACTGATCGGCGCGCTGCGAATTCGACGGCCCGACGGACCACATCATCGTCCCGCAGGATCCGCTGGTGCCCCAGCCCGTCGGTCGTGATCAACTCCGCGGCCGGCCAGGCAGCTGCCAGGCCCTCGCCCTCAGCGTACGGCACCTCCTTGTCCTGGCGGTCGTGGATGATCAAGGTCGGTGGCTGCCCGGTGATCATGGTCCGCGGATCGAAATCCGCCAGCGGGCGCCCGGCCAGCTTCTCGATCCTGGTGATCATCTCCGAGATCGTGCGCCGGCCGAAGCCGAATGCGGCCTGCAGCCCCCGGACGTAGGTCAGCGGGTCGACGCCCGGCGCGACGAAGATCAATCGGCGCACGCCGAGCCCGTCGCGTACGGCCGTCGCGGTCGTCGCGCAGCCGAAGGAGTGGGCGATCACCGCTCGCGGACGACCGTGCACAGCGGCAACCGCGATCAGGGCCTCGGCGAACTCGGCGCCGTTGCCCCGCCCCTTGCCGAGACCGCCCGGCTCGGAATCCCCGTGACCGGGAGCATCCAGCGCGACGACCCGAACTCCGGCGGCGGCCAGCGGCCCGACGAAGCGGCCGAGCTGTCCGCGCCACCCGTCCCAGCCGTGCATCAGATAGACCGGCTCACCACTGCCCCAGGTCTCAACGGCGACGGCCCGGCCGTGCAGCAGCACGGTGGACCGCCGGCCGTCGTGGGGCCGCTCGTCGCGGCGTCGACCCGGGTTGCCGGGCAGCGTGCACCACAGCCGGAGCGCCCAGCGCGATCCCTGCCGCGGTGTCACCCGCTCCAGGACGGCGAACGCGATCCGGATCGCGCGGATTTGTGGTGGCGTACGAACGGTCGTGCTTTTCTTCAGGGCAAAGTCGGTTGTCATCGGGCATCCCCCTTTTCAGGCCCGCGCTGTCTCGAGCAGCGTCTCGAAGTAGTGCCGGGCACGCCGTTCGGCGTCTTCGGGCCCGACCACCCGCACCCAGTTGTAGGCGGCCAGCAACAGCCCGTTGAGCTCGAAGGCGAACTGCATCGGATCCGCGTCGGACCGGAACTGGCCCTCGCTGATACCGGTCCGAAAGATCTGACTGACCGAGTCGTAGAGATCGCGGTGACCTTGCAGGACCTGATCCCGGACGGCGCCGGTCTGTTCCTCGAACTCGCTGAGAGCCTTCACATACAGGCACACACCTGCCGTCCGGTGCACGCCCGAGTACAGCCAGTTGTCGAACAGTGCTCGCACCCGCTGCTCGCCGCGCGGCACCCGCACGGCCGGCCGCAGGACGGTAGCGACAAACTCCTCGCGGGCGCGTGCGAGGACCTGCAACTGCAGTGACTCCTTGGACCGGAAGTGGGCGAACAGACCGCTCTTGGACAGTTCGGTGCTGCGGGCCAACTCGCCGATCGTCAGGCCGCCGAGACCGACCCGGTACGCCGTCTCCACGCCTTGGTGGAGGATGGCGTCGCGGGTCTCTTCTCCTTTGGCCATGACCCAAAAATAGCACGATCGTTCTGCAAGGTTGGAAACACCGCCCGGCCGTTTTCTTCGATGGTCCCCGGGGTACGCACCGCTCACCGCAACAGCGCAACAGCACCGCATCCGGCGGTCGGCACAGCATCCGGCCGTCAGCGCGCAATCCGAAGGAGCCCAACCATGCGAGCCGTAACCTGGCAGGGTCGACGAGACGTCGCCGTACGCGAGGTCGCCGAACCGGAGCTGATCGAGCCCGACGACGTGATCATCGAGGTGACCTCGGCCGCGATCTGTGGCTCGGATCTGCATCTGTACGAGGTTCTCGGGCCGTTCATGGACCCAGGGGACATCCTGGGACACGAGGCCATGGGCACCGTTCTGGAGGCCGGACCGGCGGTCGAGGAGCTGCAACCCGGTGACCGGGTGGTGGTGCCCTTCAACATCTCCTGTGGCACCTGCTGGATGTGCCGGCACGGGCTGCAGTCCCAGTGCGAGACCACCCAGGTGCGTGAGCATGGCACCGGCGCGGCCCTCTTCGGCTATTCACGGCTCTACGGGTCGGTACCCGGCGGACAGGCCGAGCGGCTGAGGGTTCCGTTCGCCAACTACGGTCCGATCAAGGTAGACCCGGAGCCACCGGACGAGCGCTTCCTCTACCTGTCCGACATCCTTCCGACGGCCTGGCAGGCGATCGCCTACGCCGATCCCGATCCGCAGGCCACAGTGGCGGTGATCGGACTCGGCCCCGTCGGTCAACTGGCATCGCGGATCGCCCGGCATCTCGGGCATCCGGTGATCGGCGTTGATCCGGTACCCCACCGCCGCGATGTCGCCGCCGCCCACGGCATCGAGGTCCTTGATCTCGACAGTCACACGATCAGCGCGATCCTCGACCGGACCGAGGGCAGGGGCGCCGATGCGACAGTGGACGCAGTCGGCATGGAGGCTCACGGGTCCCCGGCCAAACTCGCCCACCGGATGGTGGGCGCGCTGCCGGATGCGGTCGGCCGCAAAGTCATGACCACCGCGGGCGTCGACGCACTCGGCGGGCTGACCCTGGCGCTGGAGACCGCCCGCCGCGGCGGCACCGTCTCGGTGTCCGGCGTCTACGGCGGCAAGACCGACCCGCTGCCGCTGATGGACCTCTTCGATCGGCAATTGCAGATCCGGATGGGCCAGTGCAACGTCAGGCGTTGGGTGGACGACCTGATGCCCCTGGTGAGCGATCCCGCGGATCCGCTGGATCTGGAGGGTCTGGCCAGCCATCGATTGCCCCTGGACGCGGCGCCTGATGCCTATCAGATGTTCCAGGAGAAGACCGACGACTGCCTCAAGGTCGTCCTCAAGCCCGGAGCGTGATCACGGGAGCTGGTCGACGGCCCGCCGCAGCCGTGCGATACCTTCCCGGATCCGATCCGGCGGCATCGAGGCGAAACACAGTCGCAGCGCGTCGGGGAACCGCCCCGACGGCGAGAAGGCCGGCCCAGGGATGTACGCGACCCCTTCGGTCAACGCCACCGGGAAGAGAGCTTGGGTGTCGACACCTGGCAACGTCACCCACAGGTAGAAGCCGCCGTCCGGATCCGTCCAGGACGCGCGCGACCCGAAGTGCTCGGCCAGCGCCGACTGCATGGCGATCTTGCGTTCGCGGTACCGCTCCCGCTGGAGCTGCAGATGATCATCGAGATAGCCAGCACTCAGGAAAGCAGCCACCAGTCGCTGGTTCGGCAGGTTGGTGCAGGTGTCCATCGATTGCCGGGCGTTGATCAGCCACTGGTGGATCTCGGGATCGGTGTCCACCCAGCCGACCCGCAGGCCGGGCGCGATGATCTTGGAAAACGTCCGGACGGCGTAGACCAGCGGATCGGCGTCGGCCAGCGCACGGATGTTCGGAATCTCCTGCCCCTGGAAGCGCAACATTCCATACGGGTCGTCATCGATGATCATCGAGTTCCACCGCCGCGCCAGCCCGATCAGTCGCAGCCGTCGCTCCAGGCTCATCGTGGTGCCGGCCGGATTCTGGAAAGTCGGGATCACATAGATCGCCTTCGGCGCACGACCAGCACGCTCGACGGCGGCCTCGAGCTCATCGATGATCATCCCGTCGCCGTCGGTCGACACCTCCAACAGCTCCGCGCCGTAGGACAACGCAGTGGCCGTGCAATTGGTGTAGGTCGGCGACTCGATCACTACAAGATCACCGTGCTCGATGAAGAGCTTGCCGAAGAGGTCCAGTCCCTGCATGCCGCCGGTCGTGATCGTCAACCGCTCCCCCGTAGTGGCCTCCGAAGTCCGGGACAACAGCTCAAGCAGTGCCGCGCGCAACTGCCGATCGCCGTCGGTGGCCGCGTAGTCGAACGCGTCCGCGGTGAAGGCTTTCGGCGCCAGCTCATCGAAGATGGCGGTAGGGATCGCTTCCGCGGCGGGGCTGCCGACGGCGAAGCGGATGACGTCGTGGCGTTGCCTCTGCACCAGCGAGGTCGATGAATCGATCACCGAGCCCAGCAGCCGCTGGGTCCGCTTCGCCAACAGATCCATGATCATCTCCCGTCGCCCCGGACCGCGGACAGTGTCTGTGTATCGCAGTGCTGCTGCTTGACACCCCCCAGGCGGCAGGGAGTTGGATTTCCACCTGGTGGACCTCCTTTCCGCAGCCGTACCGGCTGGCACGCCCGACCCCCTGCTCTGCAAGAGAAATGACCCATCGTCACGTCTCGGTCAGGTGTCGGTCAATTGCCAGGACGCCACCGCCATTGCCGGTTACTCTTACCGCGTGACGGCAACGCGGGCGGCGAGCAGCAAGACCGGCAATCGACGGCCGACCATGAAGATGGTTGCCCAGCGCGCCGGAGTTTCGGTAGCCACGGTGTCATTCGTCCTGTCCGGCCGGCCCAGCGGCAGGATCGCCGCATCCGAGTCAACCGCGGCCCGGGTCCGTACTGCGGCCGAAGAGCTCGGCTACCGCCCGAACCAGGCCGCGCGGGCTATCCGTACGGGTCGTTCCGGTCTGGTCCTGCTGTCGCTGACCCAGCTCTCCGATCCGTGGAGCCAGTCGATCAGCGAGGCGGTCAATGCCGCCGCGGCCGGGCTGCATCTGCAGCCGCTCATTCTCGCCGACGGCGACTGGGGCGAGGTCCTCGACGGCCAGCCGGTCGATGCCGCATTCATCGACGGCGCCGAGGAGGAAGATCTTCCTCGGATCCAGGGCCTGGTCGGGCGCGGACTCAAGCTGATCGTCTTCTCCGACACCCTCGAGCCGGAAGGCTTCGACGTGATCAGGAGCGCCCAACGCCCCGGCTGCGAGCTGGCGATCGAGCATCTGGTCGCCCGCCACACCCGGATCGGTTGCCTGGCCTACAGCGATATCACCCGGAAGGGGTGGAAGCGCGAGGACGCCTACATCGACGGGCTGGCCCGCGCAGGCATCGAGCAACGTCCCGGTGACCTGCAGCGCTATACCCGCGACCAGGCGGGCGCCTACGAGGCGGCGGAGCGGATGCTCGACCGTGACAACCCACCGACGGCGATCTTCGCCTCATCCGACTTCGCTGCGATCAACGTCGTCAATGCCGCTAACAGGTTGGGAATCTCGATCCCCGACGAGCTCGAGGTGATCGGCGTCGGAAACACCGCGGAGGCAGCTCTGATGCACCCTGCGCTGAGTTCCGTTGGTCCGGCCGACCTGTTTTCCAAGGTCGCCCAGTTGATCATCGATGTCGCCCTCGATGATCATCCGCGGCGGCCCTCCCGGTGGGACTTCCCCTGGCAGCTGTACCTGCGCCAGACGAGCTGATCAACCAGGGACGGCTGCCGACTGGACCCGTTCGGCGAAATGGCAGGCGGACTGCTGACCGCTCGGCAGCACCCGCAGCAGCGGTTCCTCGACCGAGCAGCGCTCCTCGGCGTGCAGGCACCGGGTGTGGAAGCGACAACCCGACGGCGGTGCGACCGGCGACGGCGGGTCACCGGCGAGAATGATGCGTTCTCGTCCCGAGTCGTCGATGCCCGGCTCTGCGGAGAGCAATGCTTGCGTGTACGGGTGTCCCGGTGCGGTGTAGACCTGCGAGTCGGTGCCGAGCTCGGCGACCTTGCCCAGGTACATCACCGCGACCCGGTCCGACACGTGCCGGACGACCGAAAGATCATGCGCGACGAAGACGATCGTCAGGCCCAACTCCTCCTTCAGCCGCATCAACAGGTTGACCACCTGGGCCTGGATCGACAGGTCGAGTGCGGACACCGGCTCGTCACACAGCAGCACCTCCGGATTGACCGCGATCGCGCGGGCGATGCCGATCCGCTGCCGCTGACCGCCGGAGAATTGGTGCGGGTACTTGTTGATGTCGTCGGCGCGCATCCCGACCATCAGCAACAACTCCCGGACCCTGGCCCGGACGCCCTCGCTGCCCACGGCATCCGGGTGCACCTCCAGTGGCTCGGCGATGATGTCGCCGACCCGCATCCGCGGGTTCAGGCTCGAGTACGGATCCTGGAACACCACCTGGACGCGCTTGCGCCACCGCCGCTGCGCACCGATGCCGAGCTTGTTCACGTCGACTCCGTCGTACAGCACCTGGCCGTCTGTCGGTTTCTCGAGGGCGGCCATCAACCTGATCAAGGTCGACTTGCCACAACCGGACTCACCGACGATTCCCAGTGACTCGCCCTTGCGGAGATCGAGATCGACTCCGTCGACGGCCCGCACGCTGAACCGCCTGCCGAGTCCCCGGGAGGATCTGATCGGGTAGTGCTTGGTGACGCCGCGGACGCTGAAGATCGCCGGGGACTCAGACATGGGCGGCACTCACTTCCCGCGCGCCGGTCCCGAGGCCGCTGACGCGCTGGTCGAGATCCAGCAGGCAGGCTGCCGACCGTCCGGCGGCGGCCGTGTCGGGACTTCCGCTGCCGATCTTGATCAACTCCGGTTTGATCACGCTGCACTCCTCGAATGCGTACGCACACCTGGTCCGGAAGGCACAGCCGCTCGGGATCGAGGTCAGCGACGGCGGCGTGCCCGCGATGGTGGCCAACTGGCTGCCCTTGAGCTCGGCCGAGGGCATCGACTTGAGCAGGCCTTCGGTGTACGGATGAGCCGGGTGGGTCAGGACCTGGTCGCGGCGACCTTGTTCGACCACCCGACCGGCGTACATCACCACCACGTGGTCGGCGACATCCTCGACCACCCGCAGGTCATGGGTGATCAGAACCACCGCCATCGTGGTCTGTGACTGCAACTCCGCCAGGAGCTCGAGGATCTGCGCCTGAACGGTCACGTCCAGCGCGGTCGTCGGCTCGTCGGCGATCAGCACGTCCGGGTCCAGCGCCAGCGCCATGGCGAGCATGACGCGCTGGCGCATGCCGCCGGAGAACTGGTGCGGATAGTCGTGCACCCGTTGATGGGGCGCCGGGATCCGGACCTTCGCGAGCATCTCGATCGCCCGCTCCCTGGCCTCCCGCCGACCCAGCCCGCGATGCACCCGATAGCTCTCGGCGATCTGGGCACCGACCGACTGCACCGGGTTGAGGGCCGACAGGCTGTCCTGGAAGACCATGGTGATCCGGTCCCCGACGATCTTCCGCCGCGCTTTACGCGGCATCTGGAGCAGATCCTGGCCGCGATAGCTCGCGGAGCCGGAGACGATCCGGCCCGGCGGCATGTCCAGGATGCCCGCGACCGCCTGGGTCGAGACGCTCTTTCCGGACCCGGATTCGCCCAGGATGGCCAGTGTCTGTCCGGGATACAGCGACCACGAGACGTTGTCGACCGCGGTCAGCGGCTTCCTGGCGGTTTCGAACTCGACTGTCAGGTCCTTGACCTCGAGAATCGGCTCAGTAGTTGTGTGTACGGTCATTTCAGCAGCTTCGGATCCAAGACGTCGCGGATGGAGTCGCCGATGATCATGAAGGAGATGGTCATCACCGAGATGAAGATCGACGGCCAGACAAACAGGTGCGGGGCCTCGCGGTAGGACGCCGCGATGCCGAACTGACTCCCCCAGGAGATGGTGCCCGGCGGCAGCCCGACGCCCAGGAAGGTCAGCGCCGCTTCCAGCCCGACCATGCCTCCCACACCGAGCGTGGTCATCGCCAGGAGCGGAGCCATCGCATTGGGGAAAACGTGTCGAGTCAGGATCCGCCAGGCCGGTACGCCGATCGCTCGCGCCGCCTGGACGTACTCCTTGTTGCGGACCGAGAATACGGTCGAGCGCATCAGCCGCATCCCGCCCGGCCAACCGATCATCAGGATCACCCCGAGGATGATCCAGATGTTGCGATGCGGCACTGCGTTCAGGATCACGATCAGTGCGACCATGCCCGGCAGAGCGAAGAGCACGTCGGCGGTCCGGGAGATCAATGCGTCGACGAAACCCGGGAAGTAGCCCGCGAGCAGGCCAAGGACACCGGCCAGCAGGAACATGCCGAAACTGGCCACCACACTCACCAGGACCGACGGTCGCGCCCCGTAGATGACATTGGAGAAGTAGTCACACCCCTGGACGTCGTATCCGAAGGGATGGCCCGCGCTCGCCGGATGCATGCTCTTGCCGAGATCGCACACGGTCGGGTCGACCGAGGTGAAGATCTGTGGCACCGCCGCCATCGCGAAGAACAGCAGCAGCAGCACCGCGCAGACATCGAAAGCCGGCTTCCTCAGCAGCGAGATCAACAGCTCGCGGGTGGTCGGCGCCCGGCCCTCGGCCAGGTCGGCGATCTCGACCTCTTCGGCTGCAACAGCTATCTGTGTCATGCGCGCACCCTCGGGTCAACGACGCCGTACAGGACGTCGACGAGCAGGTTGATCACGATGAAGGAGACGAATGCCAGCGTCGTGAGGATGACCACCACTCCGCCCTCCTTCATCTGGATGGACTGGAACAGGAACTGACCCAGTCCGGGCAGATTGAAGATGCTCTCGGTGATGATCGCGCCGGCGAACATGCCGGCAAGATCAAGACCGAGATAGGTGATCACCGGCAGCAGCGCATTCGGCAGGATGTGTCGCCAGAGGATCCTGCCTTCGGACAATCCCTTCGAGCGTGCCGTCTTGACGAAATCGGCATTCACGGTCTCCACCACCGACGTTCGGGTCAACCGGCCGAGCCCGGCGAAGCCGAGCACTCCGATCACCATGGCCGGCAACAGGTACGACGTCGGGAAGCCGTCCAGGATCCCCGACACCGGAAGCCACTTCAGCTTGACGCCGAAGACGTACTGCGCCGTGAAGGTCGACACCAGCGAAGGGATCGCCAGGATCAGCAGTGTGGCCAGCAGCAGCAGCCGATCGACGATGCCGTTGCGGCGGAAGCCGGCGTAGATACCGAAGAGCAGACCGCACAACCACTCGAAGAAGTAGGACAGCAGGGCCAGTCGGAGGGTGACCGGGATCCGCAGCTTCAGCTGCTCGCCGATGTCGGCACCGGCGAACGTGGTGCCGAAATGTCCGGTGAAGGTGTCCCGCATCATCAGTAGGTACTGGACGAAGAACGGGTCGTCGAGGTGGAACTGGGCACGTTTGGCCGCCATCACCGTCGGGGGGAAGGGCTTGTCTCCTGCCAGGGCCCGGATGGGATCACCCGGCATCAGGAAGACGAGCGCGAACACCCCGAAGGTGACGATCAGGCCGATCGGGATCGCAGCGGCGATCCGTCGAAGGATGTATCCGAGCATCGGTGGGTCAGCGAGTCCTCAGGAGGTGAAGGTCGAGTACAGCGCGGAAATGCCGGTGTACTTGGAATTCAGCGGCTTGATCCTCTTGGAGTAGAGGTAGATGCTCTTGGTCTCGTAGAGGGGGATGTTCGGCAGATCCTTCATCGCCAGGTCCTCGGCCTGCTGGTATATGCCGATCGCCTTCTGCGAGTCGGACTGGGAGTTGCCCTCGGCGAGCAATGCGTCGACCTTCTTGTTGCAGTAGCCCTCAGGGTTGTAATCGGCCTGGCAGGCAAGGATCGGAGTGAGATCGTCCTCGATCGACGGGTAGTCGAATCCCCAGCCACCGATCCGGACGCCGTCCACCTTGTGGTCGGAGGCGAGGTCGTTGATCTCGGAGGAGGTCTTGCCGACGTAGGTGACCTTGATGTCGAGATTCTGCCGGAACATGTTGCCGATCGCCTGGGCATAGGTCTGTGAGGTGGCCGAATCGGTCGAGTAGTAGATCTTCAGCGGGCCGCCCTTGAAGCCGCCGGCCTGCTGCAGCAGGGATTTCGCACCGGCCGGGTCATAGTTGCAGGCGGTGCCGCAGGTCCCTTCGCGGAAACCGTCGACACCACGCTGGACGTACTCAGTCGCCGGAGTGGCGGTACCGACCAGCTTGGAGAGGGTCGTGCGGTTGATCGCCATCGACAGCGCCTTGCGCACATCGGCGCTCTGGTAGTCCTTGTCCCACAGCGGCGGAATCAGGTACCAGAGGAAATCACCGGTCTGGGAGGTCACGTACTGGCCCGGCGCGTCCTGTTGGTAGGAGCCCATCTTGGTCGACGGCACGCCCGTGAAGTCGACGTCGCCGGCCAGGAAGTCGTTGTAAGCGGTCTCCGCATTCGGGATGAACTTGAACACCACCTCATCGGCCTGCGGCGCGAACGGTCCCTTGTATGTCGGACTCTTGACGAGATCGAGGTCCGTGCCGACCTTCCAGACGCCGCCCTTGACCTTGTACAGGCCCATGCCGATCGGCTTGAGTTTGTACGCGTCGGGATCCTTGCGTTCCTTGGCCGACATCGGCGCCGCACCGAGATACTGCAGTGTCAGGCCGAACTGGGAGAAGGGCACCGACAAGGTCGCCTGGAAGGTCGTCTTGTCGATCACCTTCAGCCCGCTGAGCTTCTTGGGCAGATTCGACGGCGCCTTCTTACCCTCGGGCAACAGCGGATTCATCTTGTCCCAGCCCTTGATCTTGGCGAAGAAGCCGGAGTTGGTCCAGCCGCGCGCCTCCTGGGAGGTCATGTTCCAGCTGGCGACGTAGTCCTGGGCGGTCAACGGCTCACCGTCGTCGAACTGGAGTCCCGGCTTGATCTTGATCGTCCAAACAGTGCTGTCCGAATTCGGCGTCACCGACTGCGCGATCACGTTCTGCACCTTGCCGGTGGCCGGGTTGGTCCGGACCAGTGGTGCGAACAGCGCCTGGGCGACACCGAGACCGGTCGCGCCGTTGTCGTTCAACGGGTTGATGTAGGTCGGCGCCTCGGCCGCGTCGGCAATCGTCAGCTTCTTGACACTTGCGTCGGAGTTCGAACCGCTGGTGCTGGAACCGCAGGCGGAGGCCACCAACGCTGTAGCCGCGATGATGGATGCGGCAGCGAGTCGGGACTTGTGCATAAGCATTCCTTCGGGGTGCTGCCCGGCACAGATTCCGGTCGGGCGGGAGAAATCGTGAGAACGGGAGAAGTCAGGGAAACGGATGTCAGGTGTTCGGTGTCAGCCCTCGCGTTCAAGGGGTGAAGGTCGCGTACAACCCGGAGATGCCGGTGTACTTCGACACCTGGGGCTTGATCTGCTTCGAGTAGAGGTCGACCCCGGAGACGCTGTAGAGCGGTGCCAGCGGCAGGTCGGCCAGCGCCAGGTCCTCGGCGTGTTGATAGTCCTTGATCGCCGCCTGCTCGTCGGACTCGCTGTTGCCCTTCGCCAGCGCGGCGTCGACCGCCTTGTTGCAGTACTGGGAGAAGTTGGCGTCGCCGTAGCAGGCGAACATCGGAGTGATGTCGTCCTCGATCGAGGGATAGTCGTGGCCCCAGCCCGAGAAGCGCAGGCCGTCGAGCTTGCGATCATCGGCAAGATCGGAGATGTCGGAGGACGTCTTGCCGATGTAGGTGACCTTGATCCCGAGGTTCTGCCGGATCATGTTGCCGATGGCCTGGGCATACACCTGACCGGTCGACGAGTCGTTGGCGTAATAGATCTTGAGCGGTCCGGAGAAGCCACCGCCCTGCTTCAACAGGGTCTTGGCCACGGCCGGGTCGTACTGGCACGAGGTTCCGCAGGAGTTGGCACGGTAGCCGTCCAGACCGGCCTCGATGTAGCCGTGCGCCGCGGTCGCCGGCCCGACGAGCTTGGCGAAAGTATCCCGGTTGATGGCCATCGAGATCGCCTTGCGGACGTCGGCGCTGGCGTACTGCTTGTCCCACAACGGATAGCTCAGGTAGTAGACGTTGCCGGCCACCGGTGACTCGACCCACTGGTTCGGCGCATCCTGCTTGTACGTGCCCATCTTGCTCGCGGGGACGCCGGTGAAGTCGATGTTGCCGGCCAGGAAGTCGTTGTAGGCGGTTTCCGCATTGGGGATGAACTGGAAGACCACCTCGTCAGCCTGTGGCGCGAACGGGCCCTTGTAGGTCGGGCTCTTGACAAGATCAAGATCCGTACCCGTCTTCCAGGGCGAGGTCTTCAGCTTGTACGGTCCCATGCCGATCGGCTTGCGCTTGTACGCGTCCGGGTCCTCGCGCTCCTTCGCGGCCATCGGAGCGGCGCCCAGATACTGCAGCGTCAGGCCGAACTGCGAGAACGGTTGGGCCAGGGTGACCTGGAATGTGGTCTTGTCGACCACCTTCAGACCACTGAGCTTCTTCGGCAGGTTGGAGGGTGGCTTCTTCCCGTCTGCCACCTCGGGATTCATCGCATCCCAACCCTTGATCTTGGAGAAGAATCCGGCGTTCTCCCAGCCGCGGGATTCCTGGGAGGTCATGTTCCAGCTATCGACGTAGTCCTGGGCGGTCAGCGGCTCACCGTCGTCGAACTGCAGGCCAGACTTGATCTTGATCGTCCAGACGGTGCTGTCCGAATTCGGCGTCACCGACTGTGCGATCACATCCTGCAGCTTCCCGGTAGCCGGATTGGTCCGCACCAGCGGCGCGAAGAGCGCCTGGGCGACCTGGATACCGGGACTGCCGTTGTCATTCAGCGGATTGATGTAAGGGATCTCCTCGGCGGCGATCGCGATCGTGATCTTCTTCGTGGCTGTCTGGGAGCCGGAGCTTCCCGACGTCGAGCCGCCACACGCTGACATCGCCATCGCCGAAGCGGCGGCCAGGACCAGCACAGCGAGCCGGAACTTGCGCATCAAACATGTCCTTCAGTCCGTGCGCGCCGCATGGACCCCGGGCGCGTCTGGTGATGGAGATTTGTCGATGGCCCCGGCACGTGTCAATGGAAGCAACAAGATGAGGCAAAACGATTAATCTAACCGTTACATGTGTGCTTGTGGAGGGCTGGACTGATCGACTAGCGTCAAAGGTGAGCCGTTTTGTCGCCATGTGCTGTTGGCATGGTCTGTTGCTACGTCCTGTCGCTACCTGCCGAGGAGATCACCCGCTCCATGTCCGCGAAACCCATCACCACACCCGACCTTGATCGACTGCGGAAGGAATTCAGCGCCGACCCGACCGCGAAGTTGCTCCAGAACGCGTTGACCGCCTCCGAACTGAAGGATGTCGCCCTCGACCGCGAGGTGCTGACCTCGATCGACACCACCATGTCGCACAAGCTAGACGACTGGGGCGCAACCAACCAGAAGCAGAGCGGACGGTGTTGGCTGTTCGCCGGGTTGAATCTGCTGCGTGCCGGTACCGCCGCCAAGCTCGGCGTGAAGGACTTCGAGTTCAGCCAGAACTACGCGATGTTCTTCGACAAGATCGAACGCGCCAACTACTTCCTGCAGTCGGTCATCGACCTCGCCGACCGCCCGACCGACGACCGGACGCTGGCCACGCTGCTGCAGGACTGCATGGGCGACGGCGGCCAGTGGAACATGTTCGTCGCCGTCGTGGCCAAGCACGGCCTAGTGCCCAAGTCGGCAATGCCGGAGACGATCAGCTCCTCCGGCACCCGGCAGATGAACTCCTCGCTGCGCAAGATCCTGCACACCGCCGCCCGCGACATCCGAGTGGCCACTGACCCCGATGCCCGCGCCGAGCTCGCCGAGACCGCTCTGAGCACGGTCTGGCGGGCGCTGTGCATGCATCTCGGCACCCCGCCGGAGAAGCTCTTCTGGCAGTGGACCGACAAGGACAAGCAGTTCCATCGCGACGGCTGGCTGACCCCGCAGGAATTCCGTGACAAGTACCTGACAATCGACCCTGCCGACTACATCTGCCTGGTGAACGACCCCCGCAACAAGACCAACCAGACCTACACCGTCGAACTCCTCGGCAATGTCGTCGATGCTCCTGAGGTCGTCTACCTCAACGTCGACGTCGAGCTGATGAAGAAGCTCACCGCGGACCTGATCGTGAGCGGTCAGCCAGTCTGGTTCGGTTGCGACGTCGGCCAGATGATGGACCGTGAGCGTGGCTTCTGGGACGCCAAGCTGTTGGACCTCGAGGGCGTCTACAACACCGAGCTGAGCTTGGACAAGGCTGCTCGGCTGGAGTACCACCAGACGATGATGACCCACGCCATGCTGTTCACCGGCGTTGATCTTGTCGACGGTACGCCGCGCAAGTGGCGGGTGGAGAACTCGTGGGGCGACGAGAGCGCCGAGAAGGGTTTCTACACCATGAACGACTCGTGGTACTCCGAGTACGTCTTCGAGATCGCCGCACCCAAGTCGCTGCTGCCGGCCGAGGTGCTGGCCGCCCTCGACACCGAGCCCGTCGTGCTGCCCGCCTGGGATCCGATGGGCGCACTCGCCGGTCGCTGAGCCGAACCCGGCGACATCCGCACATCCGCGCCACATTCCGAGATCCGCACCGGCTGCAGCTGGTGCGGATCTCGGTCGTTGGTGCGGATCAGAGACTCATCTCCGGCAGGTTTTCGAGACCCTCCCGGCCGGGTACGAGCCGCACATGGCCAAAGCACTCACGATCAGCACGAACTACGGCGTCGAACAGGACGAGTTGGTCGTTCCCGTCGAGAAGTTGAGCTCCCAGGGAGTCGACGTGACCGTCGCCGCCCAGTCCAAGGACCCGATCCAGACCCTGGTCGGTGACAAGGACCCCGGGAAGGTGGTGCAGCCCACAGCGTCCCTGGACGAGGTCGATCCCGGTGATTACGACGTCCTGATCATTCCCGGCGGCACCCTGAACGCCGACACTCTGCGCCAGGACGACACGGCCCTTTCGATCATCAGGGATTTCGCCGGCACCGGACGCCCGGTCGCGGCGATCTGCCACGGCCCCTGGGCGGTGCTCGAGGCCGGCGCGGTCAAGGGCAAGTCGCTGACCTCGTACGCCTCCCTGCAGACCGACATCCGCAACGCGGGCGGCTCGTGGTCGGACGAGTCGGTCGTCGTCGACAACACCGGCGGCTTCACCTTGATCACCTCGCGGACGCCCGACGACCTCAGGGACTTCGTCGGCGCCATCAGTGACGCCATCGAGGTCTGAGCTCAGCGCTCGCTGGCGGGGAGTTCGAGCGCTTCCCAGACGGCGCGCCAGATGGTCTTGCAGTCGATCCCGGCCGCCATCGCCTCGTCGACCGTCCGGTCGCCGAGCTCGCTGAGGTTGTGTTGGCTGGCCCAGACCTGGCTGTAGACCGGGCCGAGGTGGGTGCGCATCCGCTCCCAGAATTCCGTCTCGCGCATGATGGCGCCCAGCCTACGTGTCGGCATCGGCGATCCAACCTCTTGGGACGGAATCAGGTCAGTCGCGCGATAGCGTCTACCGTCGCCTCGATCATGATCTCCCCACCGTGGCCCTCGTCGATGATGATCAATTCGCTGGCCGGCCACTGTTGGTGCAACAGCCACGGTGTGATCGCAGGTCCGCTGACGTCCCGTCTGCCGTGGATCAGCACCGCAGACAGTTCCGCGATCCGATCCAGCCGGTTCATGATCGACTGGTGACCGACAAGGAATCCGTCGTGCGACCAGTAGTGCGTCACCAGCGTCGCGAAGTTGCGCGCCCGGACAGGATCCACTGGTCCGCTGCTCGGCTGCCATCCCGGGCTCAGGGAGATGTGCACGTCCTCCCAGGCGTTCCAAGCCTGGGCCGCCGCCCACCGATCCTCTGCGTCGGTGCTGACCAAGCGCCGGGCGTATGCCTCGACGAGCCGCTCGCCATTCTCTCGCCCTGAAGCCAGGTCGAATTCGTTCCAGGCCTCGGGAAAGATGCGGCCGACGCCCTCGGTGATCCAATCGACTTCGTCGCGGCTCGTCGTGGTGACGGCCATCAGCACCAGTCCGCTCACCCGATCCGGGTGGGCGATCGCGTACGCCTGGGCCAGGCTGCAGCCCACGAAACGCCCGTCACCAGCCATTGCTCGACACCGAGATACCCGCGAAGCGTCTCGATGTCGGCTATCAGCGCCGGAGTGGTGTTGCCGCCGATCCGGTCCAGTACATCGATCGCCAGCGGCCGTGACCGGCCGCATCCGCGCTGGTCGAGTCCGATGATCAGATGCCGGTCCGGATCGCAGCGCCGACGATAGCCGCCCCTACCGAGTCCCCCGCCTGGTCCGCCGTGGAGATAGAGCACCGGTGCCCCGTTGGGATTTCCGGAGGTCTCCCAGTAGATCTCGTCGTGATCGTTGACGCGGAGCAGGCCGGAGTCGTACGGCTCGATGGGTGGAAACTGCATGCCCCCAACCTACGGACCGATCAGGCAGCTGGATGATGGTCGGGTGTCCACTCAGTTGCCGGGCGATCCATGGCGTGACCCACAGGGCCACATCAGGGAGTTGCTCGAATTCGCCGTCCCTGCGCGTCTGCCCGAAGGCTTCGGACGACTCGATGATCACGGCGGGCTGGCCGGCTCCGGAGCCGAGACCATGATCACCGCGCGGATGGGTATCAGCTTCGCGGTCGGGTCGATCCTGTTCGGAGACGACGACTATGCGGCACTGGCCCGCCACGCCGTTGATCATCTTTCCCGGACGCTGCCTTCGATCGTCAGTGGTTACGACCTGTGTTTCACCGTCGCCGCCGCAGCGACCGCCACCGAGGCGGGGATCAGCCGGGCCGACGATCTGCTGCACCAGGCGATCGATCGGTGGCAACGACATTTCCTGATCAGTCCTGATCATGTTCGCTACCAGGCCTCCGACACCGAGGACTACATCGGCGTCAACGTAAACATGCACGCGGTCGAGGCGATGCTCGCCGCTGATCATCTACGCCGCGACCAGCGCTGGGCTCGGCGGGCGCTGCGATTGGCGGACACCTTCATCAACCACGCGGCGCGAGCCGCCGGCTGGATGCTACCGGAGCACTTCGCCGCCGACCTGACGCCGCTGCCGCACTTCAACCGGGACCGCCCGCTGGACGAGTTCCGGCCGTACGGTGTCACTCCGGGTCACCAGCTGGAGTGGTCGCGGCTGCTGCTCGAGCTCCGCCGAGCCCTTGGACCCGAGGCTCCGGACTGGCTGGGCGAAGCCGCAGGCGGATTGTTCGACGCGGCCCAGCGCGGATTCCGCGAGGACTGGGGATTCGTCTACACGATGGAACCCGACGGCACGCCGGTTGCCGAGGTGCGGCTGCACTGGGTGCACGTCGAGGCCGTCGCCTCGGCGGCCGTCCTGGCCGCAGACCAGAACACCGAGGCAGCCCGCCACCTGGACCGCTATCGGGCCCTGGCCGCCGGCCTGTTCTGCGATACCGAGCACGGCAGCTGGCACCACGAGATCGGCCCGGACGGCGGACCGGCGAGCACACTCTTCGTCGGGAAACCCGACATCTACCACGCTATCCAGGGCGTCCTGGTCAATGCCGTGCCTGCCGGCCAGTCTCTTGCCGAGCGGGCCGAGTTGCTGTCATCGGGGATCCCGGCCGGGGCGTGAGCTGGGGACTGTCGGTGGCACGCGGCAAGATGGTCGAGTGCGTACGGATGACCGGTTCGAGGCCCTGGCGGGATTCAGCGCGCCTATACGCACCTGGTTCACCGAGGTGTTCGCCGCCCCGACCGCGGCTCAGAGCGGCGCCTGGCAGGCGATCTCGGCCGGGGAGAATGCCCTGGTCATCGCACCGACCGGGTCGGGCAAGACCCTGGCAGCTTTTCTCTGGGCACTCGACCAGTTGGCCGGACGCGAGCAGCCGCCGGCCAGAGAGCGCTGCCGGGTGCTCTATGTCTCCCCGCTGAAGGCACTGGCCGTCGACGTCGAGCGCAATCTGCGCGCTCCGCTGGCGGGCATCTCGCGCACGGCCGAGCGACTGGGTGAGGCGATCCCCGAGATCAAGGTCGGCGTCCGCTCCGGTGACACCAGTGCCTCGGACCGCCGCAAGCTGGTCACCCGGCCCCCGGACATCATGATCACCACTCCCGAGTCGCTGTTCCTGATGCTCACCTCGGGTGCCCGCGAGACGCTTCGCTATGTCGACACCGTGATCGTCGACGAGGTGCACGCCATCGCCGGCACCAAACGCGGTGCGCACCTGGCCCTCTCACTCGAACGGCTGGCCGAGCTGACCGGCCAACCCATCCAACGGATCGGGCTGTCGGCGACAGTACGGCCTCCCGAGCGAGTCGCCGCGTTCCTCGGAGGTCCGCATCCGGTCCGCGTGGTCGCACCCGAGGCCGAGAAGAACTGGGATCTGCAGATCGTCGTCCCGGTCGAGGACATGTCGGATCTGGACAGCGACAAGCTGGCCGGTGAGGCGGTCGGACCACCGTCGATCTGGCCCCATGTCGAGGGCCGCATCCTGGATCTGATTCTCCAGCATCGCTCCAGCATCGTCTTCGCCAACGCCCGCAGAGTCGCCGAGCGGTTGACGTCCCACCTCAACGAGTTGTACGCCGAACGGCTCGGCGTCGACGTGCCGCGCGATGTCGAGCCGCCGGCGCAGCTGATGGCCCAGTCCGGTGTTGCCAAGGGCTTCGACGGCACCGACCGCGACGGCCAGGGGGTGCCGCTGATCGCCAAGGCCCACCACGGCTCGGTCAGCAAGGAACAGCGGGCGATCGTGGAGGACGATCTCAAGTCCGGCCGGCTGCGGTGCGTGGTCGCGACCTCCTCCCTCGAACTGGGCATCGATATGGGCGCGGTCGACATCGTCATCCAGGTGGAGTCACCGCCGTCGGTGGCCAGCGGCCTGCAACGCGTCGGCCGTGCCGGCCACCAGGTCGGCGCAATCTCTCGCGGGGTCTTCTTTCCCAACCACCGTGGCGATCTGATCGAGTCGACGGTGGTCGCGACCCGGATGCGCGAGGGCAAGATCGAAGAGGTCGCCGAGCTGCACAACCCACTGGACGTGCTGGCCCAGCAGATCGTCGCGATTGTCGCCGACGCGGGCGAAGCCGAAGGCGGCGGCATCGAAGCCGATCATCTGTTTGATCTTGTCCGCCGTGCCCACGACTACCGCGAGCTACCACGCAGTGCCTACGAAGCGGTGCTGGAGATGCTCAGCGGCCGCTACCCCAGCGAGGATTTCGCCGAGCTGCGGCCCCGGATCATCTGGCACCGCACCGCGGACCTGAAGGGCGGCGGTCTGCTCCAGGGCCGGCGCGGGTCCCAGCGGCTCGCGGTGACCTCCGGTGGCACGATTCCCGATCGAGGGCTGTTCGGCGTCTTCCTGGTCGGTGAGGGCGCGGGCCGACGGGTCGGCGAGCTGGACGAGGAGATGGTCTACGAATCCCGGGTCGGGGATGTGATCACCCTGGGCACCACCAGCTGGCGGATCGAGGCGATCACCCATGATCAGGTCCAGGTCTCCCCTGCCCCGGGGGTGCCGGCCAGACTGCCTTTCTGGAAAGGTGATGCTCCGTCCCGGCCGGCGGAGCTGGGCAGGGCGCTCGGTGGTTTCGTCCGCGAGATCTCCGCCATGCCGGCAGCCGAAGCCAAGCCGCTGCTGCAGTCCTCCGGGCTGGACGACTGGGCCGCGGACAACCTGATCGGCTATCTCCATGATCAGCAGCAGGCCACCCGTGGACTGCCGACCGACACGCAGGTGATCATCGAGCGGTTCCGCGACGAGCTCGGCGACTGGCGGGTCTGTATCCACACGCCGCTCGGCTCCGCCGTCCACTCGCCCTGGGCCCTGGCGATCGAGGCGGCGGCGCGCGAACGCTACGGCACCGAGGCGGCGGCGACCGCGACCAACGACGGCATCGTGTTGCGGATCCCGGACACCGAGTCCGAGCCGCCGGGTGCCGACCTGATCATCCACGATCCGGAGACATTGGAGCAGTTGATCACCGACGAGGTGGGCGGATCGGCGCTCTTCGCCGCCCGCTTCCGCGAGTGCGCCGCCCGCGCCTTGTTGTTGCCCCGCAGGGATCCCCGGTCCCGGTCGCCATTGTGGCAGCAGCGGCTGCGCTCGGCCCAGCTGCTCGGCGTGGCCTCCCGGTATCCGGAGTTCCCGATCGTGCTGGAGACGATGCGCGAATGCCTGACCGACGTCTTCGACCTCGAATCGCTGCTCGACGTCCAGCGCCGGATCGCATCCCGCCAGATCCGGATCCTGGAAGTCGAGACCAAGGAACCGTCACCGTTCGCCAAGTCCCTGCTCTTCGGCTACGTCGGCGAGTTCGTCTACGAGGGCGATGTGCCGCTGGCGGAGAAGAAGGCCGCCGCGCTGTCCTTGGACGCGGGGTTGTTGGCCGAGTTGCTCGGCAAGGACGGCCTGGAGCAGCTCCTGGACACCGACGTGATCACCGAGGTGGAGCGCGATCTACAGTCGCTGAGTGAGGACCGTCAGGCCCATGGCAGCGAGCAGCTGTTCGATCTGATCCGGACCGCAGGACCGTACGACCGTGGCGAGCTCGCCGCACGATCAGCCGAACTTGATCTTGACACGGCACTCGCCGGGTTGCTCAGCTCCCGACGGATCGCCGAGGTTAGGATCGCCGGCCGGCCACGATTCGCCGTCGTCGAGGATCTCGCCCGGTTGCGCGACGGTCTGGGCATCCCGTTGCCGCCCGGGGCGGTCACCGAAGCCGACGAGGCAGCAGACCCGATCCGTGATCTTGTGCTCCGCTGGGCCCGCACCCACGGACCCTTCCGACCGCGGACGATCGCAGAGCGGTACGGACTCGGAATCGGCGTCATCGCGGCCGCCCTACGCACGCTGGTCGATGATCGGACCGTGATCACCGGACGATTCACCCCCGGTGGCAGCAGCGAATCCGAAGACCGCGAATACTGCCACCAGCGCAATCTCGCGTTGATCAAGCGCCGGACGTTGGCCAGACTCCGGCACGGTATCGAGCCAGTCGACCAGGTGGCATACCAACGCTTCCTCCTCGACTGGCAGGGCGTCGGCTCCGGCGTCCGCGGCACCGAGGCGGTGTTGTCGGTGCTCGAGCAACTGGCCGGCTATCCGCTGCCGGCGAGCATGATCGAGTCGGTGATCCTGCCGGCCCGGGTCGCCGACTACGCGCCGGCCATGCTCGACGAGCTGACCTCTTCGGGCGAGGTGACGTGGGTCGGAGACGGCGCCATCGGCGACAGCGACGGCTGGGTCCGGTTCTACCCGCGAGACAACGATCTGCCCGACGCGAAGGACCCACCCGGCCCGCTGGCGGCGGAGATGCTCGAGCGGTTCTCCTCCGGCGGTGGCTTCTTCTTCGACGATCTGGTCCCGGCCGAGGTCGGACCGGCACTGGACAGCAGGCGGCAGTCCTACGTGGACGCCCTCTGGGATCTGGTCTGGGCCGGTCACGTCAGCTGCGATACCTTCGCCCCGATCCGGGCGTTGTCCACCGACGGCGTACTCAAGCGGCCATCCCAGCCGAGAGCCCGAGTCTCCGGGCGAGCTCGGTTCGGGCCGGGCGGCGGACTGACGCGCAGGCCACCGCGACCTGGCTTCCGGATGAGCTCGCCGACGACCGCCGGCCGCTGGTCCGCGGTGCGGCGGCCGAACATCGAAGCGCGGGTCAGGTTTGCCGGCGACCTCTTCACGCGGTTGGACCGCTACGGCGTCCTGACCCGCGGTTCTGTCCTGGCCGAGGGTGGTGAAGGCGGCTTCGGTACGGCCTACCGGGCTTTGTCGACGATGGAGGAATCCGGGCAGTGCCGTCGCGGCTACTTCATCGACGGACTCGGCGCCGCACAGTTCGCGGTCACCGGAGCGATCGACCGGCTTCGTGATCATCAGCGCGAGACCGAGTTCGACCAGCCGCCGGCCGTGGTGCTGGCCGCGACCGACCCGGCCAACGCGTACGGCTCCGCCCTGCCCTGGCCCGACCGCGCCGGCCACCGGCCGGGCCGCAAGGCCGGCGCCCTCGTCGTCCTGGTCGACGGTCTGCTGACGCTCTACGTCGAGCGCGGCGGCCGGACGCTGCTGACCTTCATCGAGGACGACCGAATCCTCGGTCCGGCGGTGGCCGCCCTGGCCGGAGCCGTACGCGACGGCAAGCTCGGCCGGGTGACCATCGAGCGTGCCAACGGGGAACAGATCTTCGAAACCGGCCGGCTCACCGGACTGCTGCAGGAGTCGGGCTTCACGATGACACCGCAGGGCCTCCGGCTCCGTCCGGACAGCCGCCGCGCGCTCACCTAGACCGTCTGCAACACCCGGCGCTGGAGGTAGTCGAGCTCAGCTGCCACCACGACCTCGTGTTGATCAAGAAATGGCGCATAGTGGCCGCCGGGCACAGACAGCACTTCAGCATCGGGGATCCGGGCGGCTGCTTTATGTGCCGGTGCGGCGAGCGCCGTCAGGTCCTGCTCGCAGATCACCACCAGCATCGGGCACCGGGCCTTGGCTGCGTCCCGACCCGGACGGTACGCCATCAGCGGAAGCACCGACCGGGCAGCGATGGTCTGCTTCCACTCGGGATAGCGACCGTCCGGATCGAGAGCGGCGGCGCCGTCCAACGCGTCCGGGGTGCTCAGCATCGCAACCGTCCCGCGCGGACCCGCCAGCGGGATCACGTGCGGAACGCGACCGAACAGACCGCCGATCGCATCCGCCGCGGCGATCAGCGGGAACCGCAGGGCGACGCCGGGCGACTCGTAGCGCAGCGCCTTGGGTGAAGCGACCAGGTTGTCGGCCAGCGGCGATTGGCTGATCACCGCGGCGACACCGGGAGTGCGTGCGGCGATCCTGAACAAGTGGCCGCCGGCCAGCGAGAAACCCCAACAGGCGATCCGGGCCGAATCCACTTCCGGAAGCGACGCTGCATGCTGGATCGCGGCCTCCAGATCGGCAACCTGCTCCCGGATCCGGATCACCTGCCGAGGCGTGCCACCGCTCTCCCCCAGATGCCGGAAGTCGAAGGCCAGAACGCTGTAGCCCGCAGCATGAAACCGGGCTGCGAACCGGTCGGTGCCCGGTTCCTTCGTGGCGCCTCCGCCGGGCGCCATCACCACACAGGCACCGTTGGTGCCGGGATAGTGCCAGCCCACGACTGTGTCGCTGCCACCAGCGAACCGCACCCGCTGTCGTACCTCGATCGAAGTCATGAGTAAAAGTGAACCACGTGGTTCACATCTTGTCGAGGGGTGCCAGAAGAATTCGGCCGACGAGTTCAGCCGGCCGACTCCTCCCGGTCCAGGGCGCGGATCAGCGCCGCGAGTCCGGCCTCGATCCGGTCGGTCTCCCGGTTGGTCCGCCACTCGACGAGGAAGCCGCGCAGGGTCGCCAGCATCAGCTCCGCAACCTCACGCTTGCGCCCGACCGTCCAGTCCGGCGGGCAGAGTGATTCCAGCGGCGTGATGTACTGCTCGGCCGCCTCGCGGGCCAGATGCCGGTAATGCTCCGGGTCGTACATGGCCAGCCCGATCGACTGGTCGATCACCCGCAGGCCGGTCTCGTCGTCGGCCAGCACCGGCCAGATCGCCCGGACCCGGTCGGCCAGCGTCGCGTGACCCTCGGCGGCCGTCGCCAGCACATTGGAGATCCGTCGGGAGCGCAGCCGCAGCAGTGCCTGGGCGGTCAGGTCCTCGATGCCGTCGAAGTGGTAGAGCAGCACCTTGTGGGTGGTCCCCGCAGCCCGGGCCGCGCGGCGCAGCGAGAAGTCGGACAGGCCGTTGGCAGCCAAGTCGTCGGTGACCCGTTCCAGCAGTTCCTGCCGGCGCAGCCGCCCCCGTACGGTCCCTGCCGATCGCCGGTATCCCGGCTTGCCGGCGGGCTCATCACGATCGGTGGAGGACGTGCTCACCCGACCGATTCTGCCAAACTGCCCCCGCTACTCGTACCAACAACTACCCTGCGGCTCGTGACTGTGTGGATGCCGTGGTCCGGCCTGCTCCAAGCCTTCTCCTGCCACAGCCGCTCGTCCTTTCTCCTCGCCCTCGCCGGACTTGCCGGGATCGTCGGCGCTGCCCGTCTCCGACTGCGGGGCTGAGCCCGTTCGCGTACGGTGGAGCGGTGCCCCGCGATTCCGCCGAGAGCCCCGGGACCCCAGAACCCGGCGCCGATCCGCGCCGCTGGCGCGCCCTGGCTGTCTGCCTGATCGCCGGTGGCATGACGCTGCTGGACGTCAGCATCGTCAACGTCGCACTCCCGTCGCTGCGGGCCGGGCTGCATGCCGGTGACCGGGAGATCCAGCTGGTCGTCGCGGGTTACGCGCTCGCCTTCGGGGTGGTGCTCGTCCCGGCCGGCCGGCTGGGCGACGCCCGCAGCCGGCGGTTGATGTTCGCGATCGGAGTCACGGTCTTCACCCTGGCCAGTGCCGCTGCCGGTGCCGCGACGGGTCCGACCTGGATCGCCGTCGCGCGGATCGTCCAGGGCGTCGGCGGCGGCCTGATCTCGCCGCAGGTGTCCGGCTTCATCCAGAACCTTTTTCGCGGGCCCGAGCGAGGCCGCGCCTTCGGCCTGTTCGGAGCGACGATCGGAGTCTCCACAGCGATCGGACCGCTGCTGGGCGGCCTGCTGGTGCGCCTCGGCGGTCCGGATTTCGGCTGGCGACTGGTCTTCTACGTCAACGTCCCGGTCGGAATCGCCCTGCTGATCCTGATCCGGCGGGTGCTGCCCGCCGGCCAGCCCGGCCGACGGCAGTCCCTGGACCCGATCGGTGTCCTGATCTTCGCCGCGTCGGTGCTGCTGATCCTGTATCCGGTGGTTTCCGGTGGCCAGGGCGAAGCTCTGTCCGCACGACCTTGGTGGCTGCTCGCCCCTGCCGTCGCGGGCCTGGTGATCTTCGTGTTCTGGGAGCGGTTCTGGCGCTCCCGGGAGAAGGAGACCTTGATGGAGCTCGGCCTACTGAAGCTGCCGTCGTACGTCTTCGGGATCAGCCTGGGCACCTTCTACTTCGCCGGATTCACCTCGATCTTCCTGATCACCACGCTCTACCTGCAGACCGGGCTGCACTACAGCGCGCTACAGGCCGGCGCGACCCAGATGCCGTTCGCGGTCGGTTCGGCCTTCTCTGCCTGGATGAGCGGACGGCTGGTCCAACGCTTCGGGCGACTGCTGGTGGTGATCGGAATGGTCGTAGTGGCGATCGGCCTGACCAGCATCGATCTGCTCGTCCCGCACCTGTCCGGGATGGTCGGCCTGAAGCTGGCGCCGGCGCTGCTGCTCACCGGCCTGGGCGGCGGGATGGTCGTATCCCCCAACGTCACGTTGACGCTGGCCGATGTGGACCCGGTCCATGCCGGCACCGGCGGCGGGATGTTGCAGACAACCCAGCGGGTCGGCTCGGCGATCGGGGTGGCTGTAGTGCTGGCACAGTTCTTCTCCCGGCTCGGCCAGACCAGGGGAGATTTCGCCGGGGCGTTCTCGCACGCGATGCACACCACCATCGGCCTGGTGTTGGCTGCACTGCTGCTGGCGTTGATCGACCTGCTGCGCCGCAGGGTCAGGCAGCGGCCCGAGCCAGCGGACGAACCGGCAGCGGCATGACGATCTTCTCGTGGATCCTGAGCTTCTCGCTCACCACGGAAAGGATCACCGACAGCGGCACGTCGAGGGCGCCGCAGATCGCGGCCAGCAACTCGCTGGAGGCTTCCTTCTGGCCCCGCTCCACTTCGGAGAGATAGCCGAGGCTCACCCGAGCGGCTTTGGACACCTCGCGAAGGGTCTTGCCCTGCAGAGTGCGCTCTTCACGGAGGGTCTCGCCGATCAACTCTCGTACGAGGACCGGCTTCACCGTTTGGACCTCACCCATGGCAGATACTGTACCCACCCTCCGAACCACTCCTCGCGGTATTCCCTCGGTCATCAACAATTGCCGCAACCGAACTTTCGCCTACGACAACGCAGGCCGGCCCGGGAAACATTCCGCGACAGGCCGACCCGTGCCCGATCGGGCCCAGAACCGGCCCCGGATCAGCCCAGACAGACCTGCTGCAGCTGGCGCAGGGCGGCGCGTACGGTCTGGTCCCGGATCGCTGCCCGGTCACCGCTCAGCGACAACTCCCGGACGCACACCACGCTGTCGGCTTGTTGGTCATCCCAGTCGGTGCTGGCCGGCGGCTTGCGGGCCACGGCGGTGAACACGGTGCCCGCCGGATGGCCCTCCTGCGGATCCGGACCGGCGACCCCGGTCACCGCGACCCCCCAGGTCGCGTCGCAGCGCTGGGCGACGCCGAGGGCCATCTCGACCGCTGTCAGTGGGGCGACCGCTCCGTGCTCGGCCAACGTGGTCTCCCGGACGCCGGCCAGCGTCGCCTTCAGATCGGTCGCGTAGCTCACGACGCCGCCGCGATAGATCGCCGAGACGCCGGAAACACTGGTCAGAGTCGCACCGATCAGGCCACCGGTGAGCGATTCCGCCGTGGCGATCGTCTCGCCGCGGGCGCCCAGGCGCTCGATCAGCCCGGTGACCAGCTCGTGCAGATCAGGGTCGGACAGCACCGCCACGCCCCCGGTCCCCGCGGTCAACTCGTCGAGACCATCGTGGTCGGTCCCGATCTGTCGTGTGGCGGTGTCGGTCATGTCAGCTTCCGTCCGGTCGATCCGAGGTTTCTGTCCCTGCCGCCGGCGGGGCAGCCCCGCGCAGCGCCGCACGTCGCATCCGGTTGGCCTCCAGCAGGTAGTCGACACCGGTGACCACGGTGACGACGAATGCGGCAGCCATCACCACCCAGCCCAGCGGCAAAAGCCAGTGCGGCAGCGGCAGCAACAACAACCCGAGCGCTACTGCCTGCAGCACTGTCTTGATCTTGCCGCCCTTGCGGGCAGCCATCACGCCGTAGCGCAGCACGACGAAACGCAGCAGGGTAATACCCCATTCGCGGACCAGAATCACGATGGTCACCCACCACCACAGCTCGCCGATGATCGACAAGCCGATGAAGGCCATGCCGGTCAACGCCTTGTCGGCAATGGGATCGGCGAGCTTTCCGAAGGTGGTGATGATGTGGTATTTGCGGGCGATCCGGCCATCCAAGAAGTCGGTGAAGATCGCGAGCACGAAGATCACGGTGGACAGGATCCGCCAGCCGGTGTCGTGCGGGTGGCTGAGCAGGACGATCGCGAACAACGGCACCAGCACCAGACGGAATGCCGTCAGGGCGTTCGGCACATTCCAGGTCGAGGTGCTGCCCTGCTGATCGGCGCGCTGCCGATCGGGATCGTGCTGATTGGTGTTGTGGGCATCGTCCTGTCCGGCCGGCGAACTCATCGCTCGGCACTCCCGACAAGATCGACTCCGTCGCTGTCCGTGATCACGACATCGACGATATCCCCGACAGCCGCGCCGCGTTGATCAACTCGTACGCTGCCGTCGACCTCGGGACCCTGGTGCTCGGCCCGGCCGATCAGCCAGCCGTCCTCCTCCGACTCGATCAGCACCCTGGCATGTTCACCGATCCGATCCTCGGCCCGCTGGGCGACGAGTTCGTCGGCAAGATCAGCGAGCTCGGCACGACGTGCCTCGATCTCATCGGCGTCGATCTTGCCGCTCATGCCGGCCGCCTCGGTTTCTTCCTCGTCCGAATATCCGAACACCCCGATGGCATCAAGTCTTGCCGCTGTCAGGAAATCGGCAAGTGTCTGCACGTCCGCCTCGGTCTCGCCCGGGAAGCCGACGATCACGTTGGACCGGATGCCGGCCTGCGGGGCGCGTGCCCGAATCGAGTCGATCAGAGCCAGGAAGGAGTCCGGGTCGCCGAAGCGGCGCATCCGCCGCAACACCGCAGCGGAGGCGTGCTGGAAGGACAGATCGAAGTACGGCACCACCTTGTCGATCCCGGTCATGGCCTCGACCAGCCCGGGCCGGGTCTCGGCCGGCTGCAGGTAGGACACCCGGATCCAGTCCAGGTCCTCGATCCGGGACAGTTGGCCGAGCAGTTTCTCCAGCAGTCGGATGTCGCCGAGGTCCTTGCCGTAGGACGAGGAGTTCTCACTGACCAGGAACACCTCGCGGACCCCTTGATCGGCCAACCAGCGGGCTTCGGCGACGATCTCGTCGGGGGTCCGAGAGACGTACGCGCCCCGGAACCGCGGGATGGCACAGAAGGCGCACCGCCGGTCACAGCCGGAGGCCATCTTCAACGGAGCGCTCGGTCCGGAGCCCAGCCGCTGGCGGAAGGTCCGCGGACCACTGGCCGGGGCGATGCCGTCCGGAAGGTCGGGTGCGGTGTGCATGCCGGGGGTCGCGAGCAGCGATCCGGCCGAGGCGCGTCGCTCCACTGGGCTGATCGGCAGCAGCTTGCGCCGGTCGGTCGGCACGTGAGAGATGTGCTGCTGGCCGTGCAGGATGGCGTTGAGCTTGTCGGCGATCGTCGCGTAGTCGTCGAAGCCGAGCACCGCGTCGGCTTCCGGCAGCGAATCGGCCAGTTCCTTGCCGTATCGCTCCGCCATGCACCCGACCGCCACGACCGCCTGGGCCTTGCCGTCGGCCTTGAGATCCGCGGCGGCCAGCAGAGTGTCGACCGAGTCCTTCTTGGCGCTGTCGATGAACCCGCAGGTGTTCACCATCACCGCGTCGGCCTCGGCAGGGTCGTCGACGAGCCGGAACCCGCCGTCTGCGAGCCGTCCGGCGAGTTCTTCGGAGTCCACCTCGTTGCGCGCACAGCCCAGGGTGACCAGATGGACCGCGGTGAGGCCGGAATCGGCGATGTCAGTGCTCATCAATGAGCCAGTATGGCAACTGGTCTGTCGATTGGTCGCATCCACCACTCCCGGACCACGGACCCGAACGATCATGACGAACGCCTCTGCTGCAGGTCGAGCGGGCGGCTTAGCGTCACGTACGTGGTCGATGATCGCGATGGAATCCCACCTAGGCACCCGGCGGGGCGGCCCGTGCCACGGTGCCCGATCCGGGACGAACCGTGCAATCTGTGCTTTCCCGGTGCGACCGGCCCGCAGGACTGCGGGCTGGTCTATCTCGTGGAATCCGATCCGCAGTTACGCGACGCCCTGCACGAGTTGACGCTCGCCAACCGCCGCGAGGCCCGTCGGCACTGATCCCGACTGCTACCGTTAGCACTCTCGGGGTGAGAGTGCTAACGGGAGGCGCGGATGGCGACGCTGGCTCTCGGCGGGCCGTACCGGAGACTGTTGTCGGCCACGGCACTGTCGAACCTGGGTGACGGCGTCCGGTTGGCGGCGTTCCCGCTGCTGGCCGCAACCATGACCCACAACCCGATCTTGATCTCGGGAGCCACCATCGCCGGTGAAGTGCCCGGTCTGTTGCTCGGGCTGACAGCGGGCTCGATCGCCGACCGTTTCGACCGGGGACGGCTGATCGTCGTCGTCGACGCCGTACGGCTGTTGCTGCTGCTCGGGCTGATCGGCATGATCAGTTCCGGCCGGGCGGGCATCGGCGTCTTGTACGTCGTCATCTTCGCGTCGGCCCTGGCCGAGGTGTTGCGGGACACAACCGCAGGGACACTGGTCCCGTCGCTCGTCAGCGTTGATCAACTGGACCGCGCAAACGGACGGCTGATCACCGCGGAGATCGCCGGGAACGAGTTCGTCGGGCCACCGTTGGGCAGCTTTCTCTTCGGCGTCGCCGCGGTCCTTCCGTTCGCCGTCAACGGCGGAACGCTGGCACTGGCGGTCGTCCTGGTCGCCGGCATCCCCGTGCTCCGGCAGGCCGGGCACCGCGGCGGAGCTGTGCCGCCGGTGATCCGCAGCGGAGTCGCTGCCGGGCTGGATTGGTTCCGGCACCACCGGAGCTTCTGGCCGGTTCCGGCGACGACGGTCGCACTGGCGATGACCGACAGCGCCTGGTTCACGCTCCTGGTGCTGTACGTCCAGCAGGTCCTGCAGGTTCCTGCGGCGTGGCACGGGGTGCTGCTCGCGATCGGCGCGGTGGGCGGGTTGACCGGTGGCGCGCTCGCCGCTCGCTTGATCAACCGGCTCGGCGCCAGGATCACGGCCCTGGGTTGCCTGGCCCTCGCCGCGATCGGCCAGCTCCTCCTCGGGACGACGAGTTCGGTGATCGCAACCGCAGCAGTGCTGGCGTCCAGCAGCATGGCCTTCGCGATCTGGAACGTCCAGGCCCGTACGACGGTGCAACGCACCGCTCCGCCGGAGCTTCTGGGTCGGGTCAATGGGATCACCCGCACCGCAGCAGCGACCGCAACCGTGGCCGGCGCGGCCCTCGGTGGCATCAGCGCCCACCATCTCGGGTTGCATGCACCGTTCCTGCTCGGCCTCCCGGTACTCGCGGCCGCGATCGTGCTGGTTGCCGCCGGCAGGAGGACGTTCGCGGGTCCGTCCGTACAATCCGGTGAATGACGTCACCGACCATCAACGACGATTGGGCGATCTTCCTCAACGGCTCGTACGGCGTCGGCAAGTCCGCGACACTTGATCACATCGCGGATCTGCTGGCCGATGCCGGACATCCGTTCAGCCTGATGGACGTCGACTGGTACCACCGCTCGTGGCCGCCCGCAGATCCCGACCGAGGCAACAAGATCATCGAGGCGAAGAACATGGCCGTCGTCTGGGCGAACTACAAGTCTGCGGGACCCCGCCGGCTGGTGATCAGCGGCGTCATCGCCGGTCGGGAGGACCTCGAGCGCTACAACGATGCGCTGGAGTTGACCGTGCGCCCGGTACGGCTGGTGGCCAGTCCGGCGATCACCGAGACCCGTTTGATGGGCCGGTACACCGAAACCCAATCCGCGAAATACGACTGGCACGCGCAGCGACACCTGGAGCTCAGCGAGCGCCTCGCCGCCGCCGATCTGGACGAGGTGATCATCGACACCGACAAGCTGCGGCCGAGTGAGGTCGCAACCGCGGTGCTGAGGCATTTCGGATACGTGCTGGAGCAACAAACTCCGAGCTAAGTGCTGAGCCGCGGCCGAAAATCAGCACTTAGCTCGGATTTTGGCCACGGAGAGGAGCAGCCGATCGGACCGACTCCTCGACTGCTCCATAGTTGGCGAGCTGCCAACGGGTCGCCTCGATCGTGTCAGCGAGCTGTTCGTGGTGGTCTGGCAGCATCCGCCGCTCCAGCAGTCCGTCGGCGATCTGCTGTTCGTAGCTGACCTCGATCAGGTTGCAGATCATGATCATTGCTGGCAGTGCATCCAGTTCCTGCTCGGTCAATGGGCTGACGCTGTGGTAGCCGGCGATCAGCGGAGCGATATGCGCCGCACGATCGGACCCCGGATGGTCGCCCTGCCAGCGCAGCCGGATCCGCCGGGACAGGTAGCGCGAGAGCTCCCAGACCCGCGGCGCGATCGGCAGATGATCGAAGTCGATGAAGCCGGCCACCAGATTCGGACGGCATAGCAGGACGTTGTCCGGCGTGAGATCACCGTGTACCAATTGGGTCGGCAGGCCCGTGACACTGCCCACGACCGCATCCCGACGCTCGCTGTAGGCCGCGGCGACATCGTCCGGCAGCAGCAGATCACCAGCCGCCGCTCCGGCAAGATTCTCGGCATAGGAGTTGACCGGCCACGAATAGCCGATCAAGGACTGATGCAGCTCGGCGATCTTGACGCCGACGCGCTCCTCGGTGGCCAGCACTTCCGGGGGCTCCAGCGGATCCGCCGCGATCTTCGGGATCAGGACGAACGAGTCCTCGACCTCGCCAGCGGACAGCCGGGCATCGTCAGTGATCACGAACTCGGCAACCGCGATGCCCTCTCGTGCCAGCCAGCGCAGCACCCGGGCCTCGTCGGCCACCGGGAGATTACGCCAGGGCCCGAGCCGTTTGAGGAAGTAGTGCAAGCCGTCTTCGGCGGTCACCGGCCACAGTTCGCGGCCGGTGTGCTCCGCCCCGAGTTGCGGTGCCGCACCCAGGATGGTCGTCCAACTCCGCAAGATGCTGATCGGTCGATCGGTCGTGATCATGAAATCGTCTCCTCTGGTTCGGTAGTGGGTCGATAGCCCCGCGCCTGCAGGTTGTAGAGCTCGGCATAGCGCCCGTTCGCGGCGATGAGTTGATCATGCGCACCCTGCTCGACGATGCGCCCGTGATCGAGCACGATGACCAGGTCGGCCGCCGCGACGGTGGAGAACCGGTGGGTGACCAGGATCGTAATCGTTCCCGACACCCGGCCCGTACGCGCCGCCTCGGCATACCGATCGAACAGCTGATGTTCGGTGAGCGCATCAAGCGCTGCGGTGGGCTCGTCGAGCACCCGGACCAGCGGCGTACGACGCATCATGCTGCGGGCGATCGCCAGCCGTTGCCATTGGCCGCCGGAGAGGTCGACGCCGTCCGGCCACGCGGAGCCGAGTTGGGTGTCCAAACCACGCGGCACCGCCGCCACCACTCCCTCCGCTGCGCCTGCCCGCACGGCCTGCAGGACCAGATCGCTATCCGCGCTCGCGGGCAGATCCCCGATCCCGACCGTCTCCGACACCAGGAACTCGAACCGTACGTGATCTTGGAATGCCGCTGAGACCTGCTGCCGCCAGGCACTCGGATCGACCGCCGCCTGATCGATCCCGGCACACACGACACGGCCCGAGGTCGGCGTGCGGATCCCGGCGATCAGCTCTGCCAGGGTTGATTTTCCCGCGCCGTTCTCACCGACCACCGCCAACACCGTGCCCGGTGTCAGCTCCAGTGAGACACTCCGCACCGCATCATGATCGGCACCGGGATAGCGGTAGCAGACGCCGGACAGCCGCAGCCCGGATCCCGACGGCGTGAGCTCGGTCGGCCGGTCGACCGCCAGGCGATCGGCGAGTTCCACCAACCAGAGGTAGCGTCCGGCCGTCCGGCTCATCGAGGCCGCCTGGCCGATGATCGCCCGCATTTCCGAGCTGACATTCTGCAGTCGGGTGACCAACAGGATCGACAGCGTGATCGCCGCGATCCCGACCGTGCCTGCCAACGCGTCATGCACCATCCACCCGATCACCACAGCCGCAGCACCGAAGAAGACCACCTGGGTGGCAGCCGTCAGGGTCGATTCCTTGATCGCCAGCCCGAGCATCGGTGCGCGCCAGGCCCGGCTGGCCGCAGCCTGACGAGCACGCAGCGGGCCGGCCAACCCGAAGACCCGGAACTCCCCCGCATGGGCCGGGGCGATGCCCAGCCCCAGCAATGCCTGGGCCAGCCGCCCCGGTTCGGCGCTGGCAGCCTCGGTCCGCGCCTGCCAGCGGGCGACGACCGGGCCGGCGAGCACGGTCGGAAGGCTCGCCGCGGCGACGAACAGCATCCGCGGATCGGCAGCGGTCGCCAGGGTCAGCACGCAGATCACGCCCACCAGACTGTTCAGCTGGTTGAGCAGGGTGTTCACAGCCATACCCAGCGCACCCTGCTGCTCCTTCAGGATATGCAGTTGATCGAGATACTTCGGGTCGTCCAGCGGCTCGAGGGTCGGCAGCGTCGCGGTGATGTAGGCGATCCGTCCCGCGAACTCCTGGCCGACGATCTCCAGTTGGTTCATCCGGGCATTCATCCCGACCAGGAAGAGCACTCGCGACACAGCGATCTGCCCGACCAGAACAACGGCCGCAAGGATCATCCGATCAACATCCCCGCGGGCGGCGGCAGCGACGAGGACGGCGAGCATCCACGAGTTCAGCAGCGACACGATCACACCAGCCGTCTCGGCCAGGCAGCCGATCGAGGAGGCGGGCGCGATCCTCACCGACGTCGATACCAGCAATCGCAGCGCCCTGATCAGCTTCATCGGGTCACCTGGCCGAATCGGGATGCCTGCAGCCGGAACATCTCGGCGTACCTGCCGTTGAGCCCGATCAGTTCATCGTGCCGGCCGTGCTCGATCACCCGTGCCCCGCCGTCCTCGTCCGGACTGCCGAGCACGACGATCCGATCTGCATAACGCACCGACGAGAGCCGATGAGTGATCAACAAGGTTGTCGTTCGGTCACGGTGGCGCAGCACCGAATCGAAGAGCGCGACCTCGGCCCGTACGTCCAACGCCGCACTGGGCTCGTCCAGGGCGAGAATCCCTGCCCCGGCATCGATCGCAGCGATTGCCCGGGCAAGTGCGACCCGTTGCCACTGACCGCCGGACAGCTCCGTGCCGCCGGTGAACTGGCCCGACAGGGGCGTGGCCGCTCCCGCGGGAAGTTCGGCGATCACCTGATCTGCCCCCGAGATCGCAGCAGCCTGCTGCCAGGAGGTGCCGGACCGCCAGGCATTGCCGGCAGTGATGTTGTCGGCAGCCGACAACGGGAGCCGCAGGAAGGACTGGAAGATCGGTGCGATCCGCTGCCGTACTGCCGGATCCGTGATCGGATCACGGCCGTCGATCGTGATCGTGCCGGCATCGGGCCTCCACAGACCGCAGATCAGACTCAGCAATGTGGACTTGCCCGCCCCGTTCACACCGACGACCGCCAGGCACTCCCCGGGCTCCACCACAAGATCGACTCCGTCAAGTACCGGGGCACCGCCCGGGTAGCCGAACCGCAGGCCGCGGATCTCGATCCGGGCCGCCCCGGACGCCCGTACAGGTATCGGCCGCTCGGCCGCACAAACCGGAAACGGCAACCCGAGGGTGCTCCTGAATGCGACCAGTCGGGAGAGCTCGGTCGCCGTCCGCCCGGTGGAGGTCTCGTCGTCGTCCTGCCGACCCAGTGCACTCATCCCGAGCACGGCCTGGACCAGGATGGTCAGCGAGGCCACGGAGACCCGATCGTGGGCAGCATCGGTGATCAGCACCGCGAAGGCGATCGCGTTCAGAAGGAGCAACACCAGCATGGGCAGCGCCATCCGCCTGGCACCGTCACCGCGACGGCCGGCGACCATCCTCATGGCCGTACGCCACAGCTCGCGATAGCTCCCGAGCAACCAGTCCGCCAACCCGAACAGCCGGATCTCCTTTGCGGCCGATCGTCCTGCCAGCAGCCGGCTCAGATAGTCCGCGCGATGCCTCAGCGGCACCGCCTTCTGCTCGGTGTCGTCGAAGACGATGCTGCGCCACCGGGCACTGGCCCGCGACATCACCAGCCAGCCGGCCAGCAGCGGAAGGCCGATCCACCAGCGCCAGCCGGCGACGATGATCAACGCCCCGAACCCGGCGACGCGATGGGCGATCATGCCCCAGACACCGCCGACGCCCCGCAGGAAGAGCCAATGCTGCAAGGCGCCGGCGGCCTGGTCCAGCGCCGTGGCACCGGCATCGGACTGCAGACGTTCCACCGTGTTCGGCGTTACCGCCGTGTCCAGCAACAGATCCTGATAGCCGGACAGATAGCGGGCGCTGATCAACTCCTCGACCCCACGCGAGATCGCGCTGAACACCGCACCGAGGACGAAGGAGATCGAGCAGACCGCCAGCCACTGCCAGGCGCGAGCCGGTTCGACCCTGGTCACCGACAGCGCACCGACCAGCCGGCCGGAACTGATCATGGCGACGATGACCGCCGCCGAGCGCAGGATCGCGAGCGTTCCCGCGATCGCGGACAATCCGGGTGCGACGTGGGTCAACATCCGGACGTGCAGGAGCAGCCGCGATCTGGCCACCAGGGAGTTTCCGGGCACGGCAGAGTTTCCGGGCACAACAAGTACACCTCGCAATGAGATCGGGGAACGAAGAGACGGATTCCGCGCCGCCCGTCAGGAACGGGAGGCTGCCAATGCCCGGGTAGGGAAAGGTAAGCACACCCCAGACCAGCAATGCACGACTTGTGTGATGCAGATCACACCTGCGCGAGCGCGCAGGCGACTGACCTCGCGAAAACGGGGAGTCGAATCGCAACCGTGGCACGCCAAATCACCCTTCGAAGAGTGGATGGCCAGCCAACGGGCGGCGGTCGCACCGTCCAGGTGCAACCAGATCCAGAAAGGGGAGATTAGCCGTCAGACGGCAACGGCGTCAACGAGGTTTTCGAGGATATCCAGCAGCGGCGCATGAACATCAGCGGTCCAGATCGCCAGGAACCCGGGAAACCACCCGTTCCGGCGATCTGGACCGCATATGTACCTGCTCGCGACCGACGAGTCAGCCGGCCAGCGGCACCGCATCCAGTGCGTACGCGCCGTTGTCGATGTCGGTGATCAACCCCGGCCCGGTTGGCGTCCAGCCCAGCAGCTGCTGGGTGTTGAGGCTGGTCGCCGTCATCGGGCTCCCGAAGAACCGGCCGATCCAGCCGAAATGATCAAGGACCTGACCGGCAGGGATGGACGCGACCGGCAGATCGAAGGCGCGGCCGATCGCCTCGGCGATCTGCCGGGTGGGCACGGCCGTCTCCCCGACTGCGTGCAACCGGGCACCGGCCGGTGCGTCGGTCAGCGCGAGCCGGATCATCCGGGCGGCATCCGTCACGTGGACGGCGGCCCAGGCGTTGGTGCCGTCGCCCGGATACCCCGAGACACCCTTCTCCCGGGCAACCCGGGCCAGCTCAGCGACGAAGCCGTGGTCACCGGTGCCGTGCACCGTCGGCGCGAACCGCAGTGCCGCACTCCGTACGCCCTGCTCGGCGAAGTCGAGAGCCAGCGCCTCCGTGCCTCCTCGCGGGGCGTCCGGACCGACGAACGGAGAGACCTGATCCTCGGTCACCGGCTGCTGGATCCCGGCCAGTCCGGACGCCACGAAGAACGGCCGGTTCGTACCGACCAGGACGTTGCCCAGGGTGTCGACGGCGGCGCGGTCGGTGCGCCCGGCGCCGGCGATATCGGAGAAGTCGTGGTTGAAGCCAAGGTGGATGACGGCGTCGGCGCTCTCGGCACCACGGCGGAGCACCTCGAGATCACCGAGATTCCCGCGCAGCACCTCGGCACCCTTGGCCTCCAGCTTCGCCGCGGAGGCGTCGGACCTGGCCAGACCCGTCACCCGGTGCCCGGAGGCGAGCAGCTCATTGATTGTTGCGGAGCCGATCCAGCCGGTGGCTCCGGTAACGAAGACGTGCATCTACTTACTCCTCGGACGATGTCTGTGACTGACGTCAGCCACAGACATCAGAGTAGCACGACCATGTCAGCCGCTGTCATCACCTAGAATGGCTCCGTGGTGCGATGGGAACCGGGTACGAAGGAGCGGCTGCGAGCGGCCGCCCTCGAGTTGTTCGCTGCCCACGGGTTCGAACAGACCACCGCCGCGGAGATCGCACAGTCGGTCGGCCTGACGGAGCGCACCTTCTTCCGGCACTTCGGCGACAAGCGCGAGGTGCTCTTCGACGGCCAGGCTGATTACCTGCAGGCCTACACCGACGGCGTCGGAGCCGCGCGGGAGGATGCCTCTGCCTTCGAGATGATCTCGTCGGCACTAGCCGCCGTGGCAGAACGCTTCGGCGAGGACCGCCGTCCCTACTCGCGGATCCGCAAGCAGATCATCGACGCCAATCCGGCCCTGGCCGAACGCGAACTGCACAAGCGATCAGAGGCCGCGGCCACGCTCGCCGCGGCACTCCATGCCCGAGGTGTCACCGAGCCGACAGCAACGCTGGCAGCCGAATCCGGCGCGACCGCGTTCGGAATCGCCTTCACCCAGTGGGTCCGGGCCGACGAGACCCGGACCATGGCGCAGATCATCGACGACGTCCTGGCCCAGCTGCGGAGCTTCGCCGTCCCGGGCTGACCTTTACTGGGGTCAGCCGGCGCGGAGATTCTCCAGTACCGCGTCAAGATCATCGGGCTTGACCAGCACGTCGCGCGGCTTGGAACCCTCCGACGGCCCGACGATGCCCCGGGTCTCCAGGATGTCCATCAGCCGCCCCGCCTTGGCGAAGCCGACCCGCAGCTTGCGCTGCAGCATCGACGTGGAGCCGAGTTGCAGGGTAACCACCAGCTCCACCGCCTGCAGCACCAGATCAAGATCATCGCCGATGTCCTCGGCGACCTTGGTCGCGGTCGGCGCCTGGATGACGTCGTCGCGATACTGCGGCTGCAGCTGCTCGGTGACGTGCTTGACGACCTTGCGGATCTCGGTCTCACTGACCCAGGCGCCCTGGATCCGGATCGGCTTGCCTGCCCCCATCGGCAGGAACAGTCCGTCACCCTGACCGACCAGTTTCTCAGCGCCGGGGCTGTCCAGGATGACGCGCGAGTCGGTCATCGACGAGGTCGTCAACGCCAACCGGCTGGGCACGTTCGCCTTGATCAGACCGGTGACGACATCGGTGCTGGGTCGCTGCGTCGCCAGCACCAGGTGGATGCCGGCGGCGCGAGCGAGCTGGGTGATCCGGACGACCGAGTCCTCGACATCGCGCGGGGCGACCATCATCAGGTCGGCGAGCTCGTCGACGATCACCAGCAGATAGGGGTACGGCTCCAGCTTGCGTTCGGATCCCTCCGGCGGCTTGACCGCACCGGCCCGTACGGCCTTGTTGAAGTCGTCGACGTGCCGGAAGCCGAAGTGGGCGAGATCGTCGTAGCGCATGTCCATCTCGCGCACCACCCACTGCAGCGCCTCGGCCGCCTTCTTGGGCGCGGTGATGATCGGCGTCACCAGGTGCGGAATGCCTTCGTAGATGGACAGTTCGACCCGCTTCGGGTCGACCAGCATCAACCGCACCTCGTCCGGGGTGGCTCGCATCAGGACCGAGGTGATCATGGAGTTGATCACACCGGATTTGCCGGCGCCCGTCGCGCCGGCGACCAGCAGGTGCGGCATCTTGGCCAGGTTGGTGACCACGAACCGGCCCTCGACGTCCTTGCCGAGGCCGACGGTCATCGGATGATGATCATTGCGTGCCGTGCTCGACCGCAACACGTCACCCAGGGAGACGATCTCCTTGTCGGTGTTGGGAATCTCGATGCCGATCGCGGACTTACCCGGGATCGGTGACAGGATCCTGACCTCGTTGCTGGCGACCGCGTACGCGATGTTCTTGCTCAGGGCGGTGACCTTCTCGACCTTCACCGCCGACCCGAGCTCCACCTCGTAGCGGGTGACCGTCGGGCCACGGCTGTAGCCGGTGACCCGGGCGTCGATGTTGAACTGCTCCAGGACACCGGTCAGCCGACCGACCACCGCATCGGAGGCATCGGTCCGGGCCCGCGGAACCGAACCCTGCTTGAGGTCCCCGGCATCCGGCAGCAGGTACTGGACGTCCCCGGAGAGCTGCAGCTGCTCGACCCGCTGGGGCGCAGGAGTGTGCTGCGGCGGCTCCGGCTCGGACTCCTCGTCCTCACCACGCACGTGGAAGTCCGGCGGTAGTCCCGCGGTCACCGGCTTCTTCGACTCGGGAGCACCGTCCACGACCGGCTCGTCCACCGGCTCGACGCTGTCCCACGGTGCAACAGTCTCTTCGCCGGCGTCCTCGACCAGCGAGACGCTGTCACCGATCTCATCCGGTTCCGGCTTCGGGTCCTTCTTCTTCCGGCCGCGCTTGGGCTTCTCCGTCTCCTTGCCATCGGTCAAGATCGGAGTCTCGTACGGCTCATCGGTCCCGTACTCGAGATCCTCGACGACCTCGCCGTCGATCACTCGGCCGGGCAGCAGCCGGTCGCGGAGATCCTCGATCCGCGCCGGCATCTCGTGCAGCGGGATACCGACGATCACCAGCAGGCCGAAGAGCAGCAGCAGCACCAGCAGCGGCGCGGCGACCCAGTTGGTCTTCAGCAGGTCGTGCAACAGCGACGACGAGATGAATCCGAGCACGCCACCGGCTTGCCGGAGCTTGTCCGGATCGTTCGGCCGCGGCAGGCCCTGGGCGAGATTGATCAGGCCGAGCAGGCCGAGCAGGGCGGCGCTCCAGCCGACGAACTGCCGACCGGCCGGTCCGTTGCGGTCCGGATGCCGCAGGGTCCGGAAGGACATCCCGATGAGCAGGATCGGCGACGCGTAGGCGAGGGTCCCCAGGACACTGGTGACGCCGATCTGGATCCACTGCCCGACCGGATCGGGCAGCCCCCACCAGAACTGGGCGGCGAAGACGATCGCCATCCCCAGCAGCAGCAGCCCGACACCGTCACGCCGCAGCGCGGGATCGATGTCCTCCTGGCCGTTCCCGACGCTGCGGGTGCCGCGACCGACCGCATGCGCGATCCCCATCCAGGCGCCGCGCAGCCCGCGGCCGAGCAGCGAACCAGCCGAAGGACGCTGCGGCTTGACCGGCTTGCGGCCGCCGCCCTTGCCGGACGGGCGCGGCCGGGCAGCCGGTTTACGGGTGTTCTTGCTTCCGGACGAACGCGAAGTCGACCTGCTCCGCGAAGTGTTCGCGGAGTTTGAGGTACGAGTCCGCGCCGGGGAAGGTGCGCGGGTCGCCATGGACCCTAAGGTACGCCATCCGCCCCGTCCGTCACTCCCGTTACACGCCGAACCGCTACCCGTCGCCTCACGGCCGCCGGTAGCGGAAGGTTCGGGTCACGTACGGCATCTCGATCAGCTCACGTCCCGCGGTGTCCGGATGGCCCGCCAGCAGCTCCCGTACGTTGCCCAGGATCCGGTCGCGGACCTGCGGTTCGGCCTGGATCACGTAACTGCGACTCCGGATCATCGCCTCGATGTCGTCCGGACTCATCGGCCGGGTCCAGCTGGTCTCGTGCCGCTCCGGGGACCCGAACGGCGCGGCCACCGGCGGACCTTCGGCAGCGATCAACCCGTGGTCGGCCGCTCCGTGGATGTCCTTGCCCAATTCACGGACCCAGTCGTACGACTCGTCCCGGACATTCCAGATCAGCCCGAGAACCCCGCCGGGCTGCAGCGCCCGGGCGACCTCGGCCGATCCGCGGACCGGGTCCACCCAATGCCAGGCCTGACCGAAGGTGATCGCCGCCGCAGCAGCGTCCTCGAACGGCAGCTGCTCACCGCTGCCCTGCCGGGTCTCGATGCCGGTGATCTGCTCGAGCATCTTCCGATCCGGGTCGACCGCAACGACCGGACGGCCGGTCGCTGCGATCACCCGGGTGAGCTTGCCGGTGCCGGCACCGACATCGACCACCAGGCCCTCGGAGGCGACACCGTCCAGCAGCCAGTCGATCGATTCCCGGGGATAGTCGGGCCTGCCCTGCTGGTAGGCGGCTGCGGCTGCTCCGAAGGTCTGCATGGGCTCCCCTGTTTCCTGGTGATCGGGATCGGCCCGGCCGGGATGGCTAGGCTCGGCGCCGTGGTTGAGCGTACGGCGCGAACATTTCTGATTACCGGCGGCGTCCGGTCGGGCAAGTCCACCTACGCCGAACGGCTCGCCGAATCCCTGGGCGCTGCGGTCAGCTATGTCGCGACCGGACCGCAGCCGAGCGCCGACGATCCGGAGTGGGCTGCCCGGGTTGCCGACCACCGGGCCCGACGGCCGTCCGACTGGACGACCATCGAGTCCCTGGACCTCGGCTCCGTCCTGGATTCGGCGACCGGGACGGTGCTGATCGACTGTTTCGGCACCTGGACCACCGCGGTGATCGACGAACTGGACGGGTGGGACGCGCCGACGGCGGACTGGAAACCGGAGTTCGATGATCGGCTACAGGCAGTGGTCTCGGCCTGGCAGTCCTGCGATCGGCCGATCGTGGCTGTCAGCAACGAGGTCGGCTGGGGCGTCGTCCCCGCCTATCGCTCGGGACGGATCTTCGCCGACCTGCTGGGCGAGGTCAACCGGACGATCGCCGCGATCAGTGATCAACTCGTGCTGATGGTGGCCGGCCGCCCGATGATCGTCCCGGCACCTGCCGGGCGCATCGATCAGTAGCGCACCAGCATCGCAACGACCATGATCGTCGCGGTGATCTCCACCGCGGCGCCGAAGACGTCCCCACTGACACCGCCGAGCCGCTTGACCGCATGCCGGACCAGCACCAGGCAACCTGCGTAGCCCGCCAGCCCGCCGATCACCCCTGCCTGAGCACCGGTCGGACCATGATCGAGAATCCCGGCGCCGGCCATGATCACGATCGACGCCAGCGCGATGATCACGGACGCCGGCACCGGCACGCTGCCGGCGACCGTCGCCCCGAGCCCGTCCGGCCGGGCCGACGGCACACCATGACTGCAGGCCAGCGCCAGCGCCGTCCGGGACAGACAGATGATCACCGCAATGGTGACCGCACCGGGCAGATCTGCGGCCAGCGCACCGAAGCCGTACGCCTGCAGCCCGCCGACGATGATCAAGGCGATCACACCCATCGGGCCGACGTCACCGCTGCGCATGATCGTCAACGCCCGGTCTCGGTCCCAGCCGGAACCGAAACCGTCGACGGTGTCGGCCAGCCCGTCCAGATGGAACGCCCGGGTGCCGAGCGCCAGCACGGCGAAACCGATCAGGCCGGCGACCGGCGCCGGCAGTCCGAGCAGCCGTGCGGCCCAGCTGACCAGCGCCACCGCGACCGCGACCGGCAGCACCGCGACAGGCGCCCACAGCATCATCGCGGCCGCGGACCGCCGGTCGAAGCGGCCACCGCGGACCGGCAACACGGTCAGCAGCCCGACCGCGGACAACAGCGAGCGCACCCTAGAGATCCGAGAGCAGCGCCATCGAGCCCATCAGCAGCACCGCGGACCGGACCAGCGGGACCGCGGCCAGGGCGCCACTCCCCTCCCCCAGCCGCATCGAGGCGTCGACGACCGGTACCAGGCCGAATTTCTCCAGTGCCAGCCGCTGCCCGGGTTCGGTCGACCGGTGCCCGGCGCGACACCAGGCCATCACCCCGGGCGCGAGATCTTCGGCGGTGACCGCCTCGGCGACCGCGATCAGGCCGTCGAGCAGGATCGGCACCCCGGCGTTTGCCGCAGTGACCATGGTCGCCACCCCGGCAACCAGATCGGCGGAACCGAGCGCCACCAATCGCTGCCACGGGTCTTGCGCCCGCTCGCCCACCCGCTCCAGTGCGGTGGCGACCAGCGCGGTCTTGTGCTGCAGCGCCTCGCCGGCCACCCCGGTCCCGGCGCCGGTCACGAGCTCGGCAGGCAGGCCGAGGGAGGCGGCGATCAGGCAGGCCGACGGGGTGGTGTTGCCGATTCCCAGATCACCGACGATCAGCAGGTCGGTGCCGTCCGCGATCACCCGCTCGGTGATCGCCACGCCGGCATCCCACGCCCGCCGTGCCTCACCCTCGGTCAGGGCGTCGGTCAGGTGCAACGGTGCCGACGACCGGCGGACCTTGTAGCGGGTGACCTCCTCGGGTACGCCCGACAGGTCGTCATCGACACCGAGATCGTAGATCCGCAGGTCGACCCCATGCTGGGCGGCGAGCACGGTCGCGGCGGCCCGGCCCGCGACGAAGGTGCGAACCATCGCCGGCGTCACCTCGCGCGGATAGGCCGAGACCCCGTGCTCGGCGACCCCGTGGTCGCCGGCCAGCACGATCGCCCGGACCCGGTCCAGCGGCCGCGCCGGGACGCTGCCCTGGCAGGCCGAGATCCACGCGGCGAGATCCTCCAGCCGGCCGAGCGAGCCCAGCGGCTTGGCCAGGCCGTCCAGGTGCTCGCGGGCCAGGCGTTCGGCGCGCTGATCCGGCGCCGGTATCGGCGTGGGCACAGCCACGGGTGGGGCGGTATCGGTCATCGGCGCTCCTGATGCTCGGTGATGGTCGTGGCCAACTCTGCCCGCCCGGCCACTGGTACGGGACCAGCACAGCCGACCGTCCCGGACCCGGGGCGCCGGCAATGCTGCAGTCGTTCCTTCCTCGTGGATCGAGTCTGACAGAGAGTCCTGTCAAGGACGACGACACATGAAGACCGCCGATTTCGACAGCGCCGACGGGTCGACTTCAGTGGTAGTGGTCCCAGCCAGTGCTGTCGTCCCAGGCCGCACCGTCGACAGTGACGGCCGGACCGTCCGCCGGCTCGTCGACCGTTCCGATCACCGTCCAGCCTTGCGGGACGTCGCCGTCCGCGAACGTCGCTGCCAGCCCGTGGTCCTCGCCACCGGTCAGGATCAGGATGTACGGGTCCGACCCGGTCGCCGCGGCGACGGCGTGCAAGGGATCCGGCACCTCGAAGGCATCACGGTGAACGTCGATGGACACCCCGGACCTCTCGGCGATGTGACCAAGATCAGCCAGCAGTCCGTCGGAGATGTCGATCATGGATGTCGCGCCGGCCAATGCAGCAACTTTTCCCTGCCCGTACGGCACTTCCGGCACCTGGTAGGCCGTCACCGCGGCCCGAGGGGAGCGGAATCCGCGGCCGAGCACCGCCCAACCGGCGGCCGCCCAGCCCGATCGTCCGCAGAGCGCGACGACGTCGCCGGGCCGGGCGCCGGAACGAGTGACGGCGGCCCGACCCTCCAGGGTGCCGAAGACCGTGACCGAGATCGCGATCTCGTCCGAGCGGGTGATGTCGCCGCCGAGCAGGGCCACTCCGGTCGTGTCACACTCGGCGCGCAGCCCGCGGGCGAAATCCAGCACCCAGGCCTGCGGGGTGTCCGGTGGCGCCGCGAATCCGACGACGGCACCGGTCGCGGTGCCACCCATCGCCTCGATGTCGGCGACGTTGACCGCGATCGCCTTGCGCCCGACGGATTCCGCCGGTGACCACTGGGTCTTGAAGTGCACGCCCTCGATCAGCAGATCGACCGAGCACACCACGGGTCCGTCGATCGTCAGCACGGCGCCGTCGTCGCCAGGCCCGATCAGCACGTCGGAGCGCTCGGGCAGCCCTGCGGTGATCATGTCGATCAACCCGAATTCGCCGACCTCGGCCAGCGTCGGTCCGCCCGGGGTCGTCGGCTGGCTGAACAGGCTCAAGGACTCTCTCCATCCATGACGGTCAATCTTCTGAGGTAGCGTGATCCCCGCCAGAGCGTACTTCAGGAGGGTGGGTCACTATGTCCGTGCAGGCGTACATCCTGGTTCAGACAGGTGTCGGCCAGGCGGCCGATGTCGCAGCGCAGATCCGCGACATCTCCGGCGTGACGCTGGCAGAGGACGTCACCGGCCCGTACGACGTGATCGTGCGCGCCGAGGCCGCCAGCGTCGACGAGCTCGGCTCGCTGGTCGTCGCCAAGGTGCAGACCGTCGCCGGCATCACCCGCACGGTCACCTGTCCGGTGGTGCACATCTGAGTTGTCGCCACAATCTCATCCGACCGGGTTGTTCCGGCTCGGACGTCTCCCGGCTCTGGCCGGAGTCGCAGCCGCCGTCGCAGTGCTGGCCGCCTGTTCCGGTCCGGTGGACCTGACCGCACCGACGCCGCAGGCGAAGGCCCGGACGATCTGCCGGGACCTGGTCTCCCACACCCCCGACGTCGTCGACAGCCAGAAGCGCCGTGAGATCGCCCATCCGTCGCCGTACACCGCGGCTTGGGGCGATCCGGCGATCACCCTGTCCTGCGGCGTGCCCAAACCTCCGGCACTGAATGCGGCGAGTGAATGCTTCGAAGTCAACGGCGTCGGCTGGTTCTCCGAGAAACAGGCCGCCGGCTACCGCTTCACCACGATCGGGCGGAAGGTGTACGCCCAGGTGATGGTGCCGAAGAAGTACGTTCCGTCGGATCCGCTGGTCGACCTGTCGAAGGCGATCAGCGATCAGCTGCCGGTGGTCCAACCCTGCGTCTGATCAGCGGTCATGATCAGCGCAGGCCGGTCGGCCGTTTGACGGCCAGCTGCAGCAACCGATCGACCAGACTCGGATAGTCGATACCGCTGGCAGCCCAGACCTGCGGAAACATCGAGTGCTCGGTGAAGCCGGGCATCGTGTTGATCTCGTTGATCACCGGGCGTCCTTCAGCGGTCAGGAAGAAGTCCACCCGGGCCAGGCCTTCGCCGCCGATCGACTCGAACGCCCGCGAGGCCAGTGCCTGCAGTTCCGCGACCACGTCGGCATCCAGGTGCTGGGCGGGTACGTCGAGATCGACCTGCTCCTCCGGCAGGTACTTGGCCTGGAAGTCGTAGAAGCCTGAGTCGTTGTGCATCCTGATCTCGGCCACGGCGCTGACCTGCGGCAGGCCGCCGTCCAGCGACTCCAGCACGCCACACTCCAGCTCGCGAGCGTGTTCGAGCCCCTCCTCGACCACGATCTTGGGGTCGAAGCGGTGGGCGTAGTCGATCGCCGCCTCCAGCTGGGACTCGTCGATGATCTTGGTGATCCCGATGCTGGAGCCGCCGCGGGCCGGCTTGACGTAGAGCGGATAGTTCAACGAGGACACCGACTTCAGCGCCTGGGCCGGATCGCGGCGCCAGTCGGCCGGGGTGATCACCGCGTACGGCCCGACCGGCAGTCCGGCGGCGGCGAAGACGGTTTTCATGTAGTGCTTGTCCATGCCGACGGCGCTGGCCAGCACTCCCGAGCCGACATAGCGGGTGCCCATCATCTCGAAGAGCCCCTGGATCGTGCCGTCCTCGCCGAACGGGCCGTGCAGCAGGGCGAAGGCGACGTCCACCGGGCCGACCTCGGCCAGCGCCGCCCCGCCTTCGGCACGCCGCACCAGCTGGCTGCCCGTGGTGCCCGGCAACAGGATCGCCTGTGATCCGGATCCGGTCAGGCCATTGGTCGTCAACTCGGGAAGCTGTCCGTCCTGTACGTCGAGGGCGATGATCTCCTCACGCGGCACGACCACCCAGCGTCCGTCACGGGTGATGCCCACCCCGACGACGTCATAGCGCTCCGGGTCGAGGGCAGCGGCGACGCCGTGCGCCGTCAGACAGGACACGGGATGCTCCTCGCTCGCGCCGCCGAACACCAACGCGACCCGGATCCTTGCCATCTGCCCTCCTTCGTCATCGCGACCTTACATGGCTGTTGAGCCTGCACGTCGTAGCCGCGCACAGCCGTGGCAGCCGCATATCGCAGACTGTGACCTATGCAGAACGACCGAGACCAGGCCATCGGCGGCCATCCGAACTGGAAGCCCGAGACCCTCGCCGTCGCCGCCGGACGGCCCGACCGGGTGCCCGACGCGCCGCTGAACCAGCCGATCGTGCCCGCCTCGACCTATATCGGCGGCAGCACGACCGACCTCGTCGGTTACGGCCGCTACGGCAATGCCGGCTGGAGCGCGCTGGAGGATACGGTTGCTGCCCTCGAGGGAGGGTCCCGGGCGCTGGCCTTCGCCAGTGGGATGGCCGCCGCCGCTGCCGTGCTGGCTGCCGTGCCCGCCGACGCCACGATCGTGATTCCAGAGCATTGCTATCTGGGAGTCGCCGGCCTGGCCGATGAGTACCGGCAGCGGCACGGCCTGACGGTCCGTACGGTCGACATCGCCGATACCGCTGCGGTGCTGCGGGCGGCCGACGGCGCCGAACTGGTCTGGATCGAGACCCCGGCCAACCCGACCATGGATGTCGCCGACCTTCCCGCGATCGCCGCCGCACTGCCGGCGGAATGCCTGCTGCTGGTGGACAACACCTTCGCCACCCCGCTGCTGCAGCAGCCGCTGACGCAGGGAGCTGACATCGTGCTGCATTCGGCGACCAAGTTCCTGTCCGGGCATTCCGATGCGCTGTGCGGAATCCTGGTCTTCGGGTCCGACACCGATGCCGAGCTTGTCGCTCGTGCCGAGAGCGCCCGCAAGCTGCACGGCGCGACCCCGGGCGTGCTGGAGGCGTATCTGGTCCTGCGCGGGATCCGTACGCTGCCGGTCCGGCTGCGCCAGGCCGAGGCCAGCGCCAAGGTACTGGCCGGTCTGTTGGCCGATCACCCACTGGTCGATCGGGTCCGCTACCCCGGCTTCGGATCGATGCTCGCCATCGATCTCACTGATGCCGAGAGTGCCGACCGCTTCATCGGCAACCTGCGCTTGTGGGTACACGCGACGAGCCTCGGCGGTGTGGAGTCGACCCTGGAGCGCCGCCGGCGCTGGCCGTCGGAGCTGCCTTCCGTGCCGCCGGGGCTGGTGCGGATGTCGGTCGGTGTCGAACACGTCGACGATCTCGCGAGCGATCTGCTCACAGCTCTGGACCTCGCTCGATCCTGATCGTTCGCACCAGCAGAACGGCGACCACCGCCGCGGCGGCCAGGATTGCCAATAGAGGCGGGGGCAGGAGCAGCCAGACGCCGGCATGATCGCCCGTGCCGTACCTTCCCGAGATCCACTCGATCATGAGCTGCACTCCGGCAGGTGCTTTACGGACGTTCGAACTGGCCACAAGACCCAGTTGGATCGACTGCACCGCAGGGATCACGAGCAGCAGCGCCGTCAACAACAGGCCGCCGAACAACGGCCCGGCCCGGAATCTACGGCGAAGCGCCGAGAACAGCGGGGTGAGTGCGAAGATCGCCGGCACTGCGACCCAGACCGGCGGGACGAGTGCGATGAACGAGTTCAGGCGACCCGCCGAGATCAGCCGGAGGAAGTGCTCCGGCAGCAGCGGGGTGAGGCCGACGAGGAGCCACGGGGCGAAGATCATCAGAAGCCACCGGCTGTACCGGCCCGCCGGCCGGAGCCACCCGATACCGAAGGCGGCAAGCCCGGCAACGCACAACTGGGCCGGCAGCGCGACCAGCGGTGGCAGCCAACTGTCGATCACCGATCGTGCCGCCTCCGGCCGGGTCATGCCCGGGGGCAACGATCCGATGTCGAACAGGGCCGATACCCAGTTCCGTTGCGCGATCATCAATGCCAGCGCGACAACGCAGCCCACGGTCGCCGCGACGATTCCCGGCAGCAGCCGACCCGGAGCGGGCGATTCGTGGACATCGAATCGGATCTTCGACGCCACCAAGAGCAGGCCTGCGACTGCCCCGAACACCCACAGGATGACCAGGAGCACCACCGCCAGTGCCGCCGCGCGACCGGGTTGGAGATTCACCAGGTTGCGGTACAGGAATTCACCCGACCCCGGATCCCGGGAAACCATGAGGGCCGAGAGATCGAACGATTGCAGACCCCAGGCCAGACAGCCGAGCACGGTCACGCCACCAATGATCAACGAGACGCTCAGCCTCCGCGTGGAGAGCTGGGCGAGCGCCGTGACAGCAATGACGATCGGCAGGTAGCCGACAACGACAGTGATGATCACCGGATGGGATCGCAGCTGCTGCGTGGGCAGCGTCAGCAGGACACCCACCGGGGCGTAGCTGACGAGGAAGAGCGCCAACAGGATGCGGATGAACGTGCCGACCCGCGCCGTCGATCGGGAGGCAAGGATCCCGATCACGGGACCGATGATCAGTCCGCCGGCCAGCAACAGACAGCCCTGTGCCAGCCCCACCAGCACTGAGTCGACGAAGACGTGGGGCGCGGCGAAGTTGTGCGTGGAGAATCCGGTGGCCTGCGGGGCGGTGAAGTAATCCAGTGTCGCGCTCAAGCTCCACCGGACCGTACGGACAGCCGGCACGACCAACTGCCACGCCAACAACACCACAGCGGGTGCCAGAGCCAGCCACCCCCACGGACTCCAGCGATCCTCCCGGTGCGGACTGACGGAAGTGCGGTCTGCGGCGGTGGGGGACGTCACCGCCGCAACGTACCGTGACCACGGGTCAGGCCGACTCAGTAACGCTCGGGTTTGGGCGCCCGCGCCAGCAGTGCCTGGACCAGTGATCGCGGGTCGAGTGATCCTTCGATCACCGCGCAGACGGCATAGGTGATCGGCATCTCCACGTGGTGCTTCTCCGCGAGTGCTTTGATCGAGAAGCAGGACTTGACGCCCTCGGCGACCTGCCGGGTGGATCCGGCGATCTCAGCGACGGTCCGGCCGCGGCCGAGTTCCTCGCCGAAGGTGCGGTTGCGCGACAGCGGCGAGGAGCAGGTGGCGACAAGATCCCCGATCCCGGCGAGCCCGGAGAAGGTATGCGGATCGGCGCCCATCGCCTCGCCGAGCCGGATGATCTCGGCCAGGCCGCGGGTGATCAAAGACGCAGTGGCGTTGGCGCCGTAGCCCATCCCGGCCGCCATGCCCACGGCCAGGGCGATCACGTTCTTGGTCGCGCCACCCAGCTCGCAACCGATCACGTCGGTGTTGGTGTAGGGCCGGAAGGTAGCGGTGTGGAACAGCTGCTGGACAGCGATCGCCGTCTCCTCCCGGACACTGGCGACGACCGCGGCAGCAGGTTGTCGGCGGGCGATCTCGTGGGAGAGATTGGGCCCGGTCAGGACGGCGATCCGCTCCGGACCGGCGCCGGTCACCTCCATGATCACCTGACTCATCCGCAGGCCGCTGCCGAGCTCGATGCCCTTCGCCAGGCTGACGATCACTGCCTGATCGGAGATCTGCCATTGGGACAGGGTCTCGCGCAACGACTGCGACGGCACTGCCAGGACCACGAATTCGGCGTCCTGCATGGCGATCTGGGGATCGCGTTCGGCCCGCAGCGAGGGCGGCAGCTCGAGGTCGGTGAAGTAGTCGGGGTTGCGATGATCATTGTTGATCTTGTCGCAGACCTCCGCCCGACGGGCCCGGATGGTGACCCGGTGATCGTTGTCGGACAGGGTCAGCGCCATTGCGGTCCCCCAGGACCCCGATCCCATCACCGCCACCGTGCTCATTTGTCGGGATCGTACGCCACCGGCGGCTCGTCGCCGCGCACCCGGCCGACCAGCTCGGTGATCCGCGCCATGATCCGCTCGGTGGCCTGGTCGGCCGACAGCCCTTCCAGGTCGATCGGATCGCCGACCATCATCGTGATCAGCTTCCGCGGCAGGACAGCGGGGAGGCCGAGTCGTTTGCCGTAGAGGATCTTTTCGGCACCCCATTGACCGACGGGGATCACCGGCGCGCCGGTGCGGGCGGCGAGCCGGGCTGCGCCGGTCCGGCCCTTCATCGGCCACAACCCTGGGGCGGATGTGATCGTCCCCTCCGGGTAGATCACGACGTAACCACCGTCGGCCAACGCGGCGACCGCATGCTGCAGGGCGTCGGCCGCGTCGACGGAGCCGCGGTGGACCGGGATCTGGGCGATCGCTGTCAGGATCCTGCCCAGCACCGGTACGTCGAAGAGCGAGTCCTTCGCCAGGAACCTCGGCCAGTGGCCGCTGCGGGCCAGGAAGGCCCCGACCAGCACGGGGTCGACATTGGAGATGTGGTTGACGACAACGATCGCCGGACCGTCCGGGAGTTTGGAGACATCGCGCCAGTCGGGCCGGATGAGGCGTTCGACCGTCGCGATCACCAGCCGGGCGGCCGGTTTCAGCAGGGGTACGACGGGAGCAAGATCCACGCCCCAAGCTAACCCGATCAGGTGGCCGATCGGGTGCTGCCGTGCTGGGTTTGACAAGATCATCACATGAACGGCGTCGGATCGGTGGTAGCACTGAAACCAGCGGGGATCTCCAAATCCCGACTCGGCGCGCTGCCGGTACCGTTGCGTCGACGACTGTCCCGGTCCATGGCGCTCGACACGCTGGCCGCTCTGGCCGCAGCAACCGATCAACTCGTCGTCGTCGGCGGCGATCCCGAGCTCTCCGTGCAACTCCACCGGGCGGGCATCGCGGCGCGGTTGGTCCCCGAACCCGAGCCGGCCGGGATGAATGCGGCACTGGCAACAGGTGATCGACTGCTACGAGAACAACGGTTCACCCGGGTGCTGGCGGCCGTCGGGGACCTGCCCGCTCTGACTGCCGCAGTGCTCGAAGACCTGCTGGTGCGCACTGCCGAACTCCCCCGGTGCTTCGTCGCCGATCACACCGGCTACGGCACCACCCTGCTGATCGCCGAGGCGGGTCGGTTGGATCCGCGATTCCAGGGGCCGTCGGCGCAAGCACACCGGATGTCAGGAGCCGTACCCGTACCGGATGCGGATCCCCGGCTGAGCAGCGATGTGGACTCGGTCGAGGATCTCGATGCCGTGATCGGACTCGGGGTCGGCGCCCACACTGCGACGCTGATCACCGGTGACCGGCTCGGCGGCTACGTCAGCGCGACCGTCGCCGGCCCGGGGTTCGACGACGCGGATGGAGCGGGAGCGCTGACGGTGATCACCGACTCCGGGGTCCGGATGCCGCTGGCCGAAACCGCTCTCGACCCGCAGATCAGATTCCTTCGCCCCGGGCAGCGGGTGCATGCGGTCACCGACGGGCACCGTCTGGTGTCGGCTTGGCTCTAGCATCGGCCGAGACCCGAGTGTGGGAAACGACTGCGGAAACAAGGAAGGCCCGGACGGTGGAACCGTCCGGGCCTGCTTCCGTGATCTTGGCGTAGGCCAGGTCACGCCTTCTTGGCTGTGCGCTTGGCGGGCGCCTTCTTCGCAGCCGTCTTCTTTGCGGTGGTCCTCGTGGCCGGGGCCTTCTTGGCAACGGTCTTCTTGGCCGGCGCCTTCTTCGCCGGCGTGGTCTTCTTGGCGACAGTCCTGGCCGGTGTGGCCTTGCGAGCCGTCGTCTTCTTTGCCGGAGTCGTCTTGGTTGCGGCCGTCTTGGTGGCCGCCGTCTTGGTTGCGGCGGTCTTGGTGGTCGTCCTCTTGGCAGGAGCCTTGGTCGCTGCAGCCTTCTTCGTAGCAGCAGCCTTGGTGGCGGTGGCCTTGGTGGCAGTGGCCTTGGTGGCAGTGGCCTTGGTGGCAGTCGCCTTCGTCGCGGTCGTCTTGGTGGCCGTCGTCTTGGCAGCCGGTGCGGCGGCCTTCTTGGCCGTCAGCCGCGGCGGCTTCTTCTCGCCGGACACGTACGCCTTGAGGTCGGAGCCGGCGCGGAACTTCGGGACCGACGTAGCCTTGGCGCGCTTGCGCTCGCCAGTACGGGGATTGCGGACGATCCGAGCCGGACGGCGCACGCTCTCGAAGACGCCGAAGCCGGTGATCGACACCTTCTCACCGCGAGCGGTGGTGTAGGTGATCGTCTCGGTCACCGCCTGGAGCGCCTTGGCTGCCTGGGACTTACTGCCGTCGAACTGGGCGGCAAGCGCCTCGATCAATTCAGCCTTGTTCACAGCTTCCCTTCTTCGAACGCTTCTGTGCCGCACGGTGCGACTACAACAGCTAACGCTAGGGAAACTGAACCATGCAGACAACGACCACAAGCCCCGAAACGCCGTGTCGTAAGGAAATTCGGCGATTTCGGGGCTGTTAACGCCGGTTAACGGCGGTTTTTGGGCCCTCAGCTGCCCGTCTGGACCGGGATCGTGGTCGGCTTGTAGGAGGGGCGATTCGCCTCATAGGCAGCGATCTTGTCCTCCGCTCGCAGTGTCAGGCCAATGTTGTCCAGGCCTTCCAGCAGCCGCCAGCGGGTGTAGTCGTCGATCGTGAACGAGGTGGTGAAGCCGTCACTGGCCGTGATCGATCGGGCCTCAAGATCAACCGTGATCTCGGTCTCGGGGTGGTTCTCGACGATCTTCCACAGCTGCTCGACGTCCTCATGGCTGACCTTGGCCAGCAGCAGACCGGCGTTGCCGGAGTTGTTGGAGAAGATGTCACCGAACCGGGAGCCGATGACGACCTTGAATCCGTAGTCCTGCAGGGCCCAGACGGCGTGCTCACGGGACGATCCGGTGCCGAAATCCGGTCCGGTGATGAGAATCGTCGCGAGCTTGTACTGCGGCAGGTTCAGGACGAACTGCGGATCCTGCCGCCAGGCAGCGAAAAGACCGTCCTCGAAACCCGTCCGGCTGACCCGCTTGAGGTAGACGGCCGGGATGATCTGGTCGGTGTCGATGTTGCTGCGCCGCAGCGGCAGTCCGGTTCCGGTGTGGCTGGTGAACTTTTCCATGTTCTGGCTTTCCTCGTTGGGTGGGTCGACGGTGAGTGGTCGACGGTGGCCGTAGTGGGCGGATCAGCCGGCATCCGGAAGATCGGCCGGAGCCGTCAGCGTGCCGGTGACCGCTGTTGCGGCGGCCACCACCGGGGAGACCAGGTGCGTACGACCGCCCTTGCCCTGTCGGCCTTCGAAATTCCGGTTGGAGGTGGAGGCGCTGCGCTCACCCGGTGCGAGTTGGTCGGGATTCATGCCCAGGCACATCGAGCATCCTGCGCCGCGCCACTCGGCGCCGGCCTCCTTGAAGACCACGTCCAGTCCTTCCGACTCGGCCTGCAGCCGGACCCGGGCAGACCCGGGAACGACCAGCATGCGTACCGAATCGGCGATCTTGCGGCCCTTGATCACATCGGCCGCGGCTCGCAGATCCTCGATCCGGCCGTTGGTACAGGAGCCGAGGAAGATCGTGTCAACCGCGATCTCGCGCATCGGCGTACCGGCCTTCAGATCCATGTATTCCAGGGCCTTCTCGGCAGCGGTCCTGCTGGACTCGTCGAAGAAGGTCTCCGGATCGGGCACCGACGCGGACAGCGGCACGCCCTGGCCGGGGTTGGTTCCCCAGGTCACGAACGGCGACAACTCGGCAGCGTCAAGATCGACTTCGACGTCGAAGGTGGCGCCTTCGTCGGTACGCAAGGTCTTCCAGTACTCGACCGCCGCATCCCAATCCGCGCCCTGCGGCGCGTGCGGGCGGCCCTTCAGATATTCGAAGGTCGTCTCGTCCGGTGCGATGATCCCGGCCTTGGCGCCCCACTCGATACTCATGTTGCAGATCGTCATCCGGGCTTCCATGGACAGCCCTTCGATCACCGACCCGCGGTACTCGGCGACGTAGCCCTGACCCCCACCGGTGCCGACCTTCGCGATCAGCGCCAGCACCACATCCTTGGCGGTGACTCCCGCGGGCAGGTCGCCGTTGACGTTGACGGCCATCGTCTTCGGCTTGCGCTGCGGCAGCGTCTGGGTCGCCAGCACGTGCTCCACCTCTGACGTGCCGATGCCGAAGGCGAGTGCCCCGAAAGCGCCATGGGTCGAGGTGTGGGAGTCGCCGCAGACCACCGTCGTGCCGGGCTGGGTCAGTCCCAACTGCGGTCCGATGATGTGCACGATGCCCTGATCAAGATCGCCGAGCTTGTGGATCCGTAGCCCGAATTCCTCGGCGTTCTTGCGCAGCGTCTCCACCTGGGTCCGCGAGACCGGATCGGCGATCGGCTTGTCGACGTCGACCGTCGGGATGTTGTGGTCCTCGGTCAGCAGGGTGAGATCGGGCCGGCGAACCGGGCGACCGGCCTGCCGGAGACCGTCGAAGGCCTGCGGGCTGGTGACCTCGTGCACGAGGTGCAGATCGATGTAGAGAAGATCGTTGTTCTCGTCCGAGGTGACGGTGTGGGCGTCCCACAACTTCTCACTCAACGTCTTCGCAGTAGTCATCGGTGTTTGCTCCCTACGGCCATGATGATCTCGTGGACCCACGCACCGGTCGGCGTCGGTCCAGCATGGTGATCCTGTGTTGATCCAGCATTGTTGATCTTGATCGGAGTTATTGCCTGCCAGGACTTGCATTCCACAATTCGAGACGGCAATATCAAGACATGGACAACTCTAGCGGTGTCGGCGTTCTGGACAAAGCGGCCCTGGTCCTCGGGGCCCTCGAGACCGGACCGACGACCCTGGCCGGGCTGGTCGCGGCCACCGGGTTGGCCCGCCCGACCGCCCACCGACTGGCGGTCGCACTGGAACACCATCGTCTGGTGGGCCGCGATCTGCAAGGCCGCTTCGTGCTCGGCCCGCGGCTCGGCGAGCTGGCCTCGGCGGCCGGTGAGGACCGGCTGCTGGCGACCGCGGGCCCGGTTCTGGCCCGGCTCCGCGACATCACCGGCGAGTCGGCCCAGCTGTTCCGCAGGCAGGGTGACTATCGCGTCTGCGTCGCGGCGGCCGAACGTACGTCCGGGCTGCGGGACACGGTTCCGGTCGGTTCGCAGTTGACCATGACCGCTGGGTCCGCCGCCCAGATCCTGCTGGCCTGGGAGGAGCCGGAGCGGATGCAGCGCGGCCTGCGCGGCTCGCGATATTCGGCGGTGGCCCTGGCGGCCGTACGACGCCGTGGCTGGGCCCACTCGGTCGGCGAGCGCGAGGCCGGTGTGGCTTCGGTCTCGGCGCCGGTCCGGTCCCCTTCGGGGAAGGTGATCGCGGCTGTCAGCGTCTCCGGCCCCATCGAGCGACTATCCCGTCAACCCGGCCGACTGCATGCACCGGCGGTGATCGCGGCCGCCGAGCGGCTGTCCGAGGTGCTGCGCCGGACCGGCACCGAATAGCCGCTCCCGGATCAATCCCGGCCCCAGCCAGGCCGTACGCGACCCCAAACTCGAGTCGTCACGACTTCCGCGCCCCGATCGACGCGTACGCGACCGCAAACTCGACTTGTCACGACTTTCGCGACCCACCGGCCTCCCGGCCTCAGTGCGACCATCGAGAATTCGGTGGCGCGCCGACCACGGACACTGCGACGCTCAGGTGTCATGGATGACGCCGACTTCGTTGATCATGTCGCCGATCGGCTGGCCGCGCTGCCGGGAGTCGAGGCAGTGGCGCTCGGCGGATCCCGGGCCCAGGGCACTGCCCGCCCGGACAGCGACTGGGATCTGGCGATCTACTATCGCGGCAGCTTCGAACCGCGGACCCTGCGTGACATCGGCTGGCCGGGCGAGGTGTTCGACATCGGCGGCTGGGGCGGCGGGCTCTACAACGGCGGCGCCTGGCTGAGCATCGACGGTCGCAAGGTCGACGTGCACTATCGCGATCTCGGGGTGATCGACCATCAGCTGGCCGAGGCCGAGAGTGGCCGCTTCGTCGTGGAGCGGCTGATGTTCCATGTGGTCGGCATCCCCAGCTATCTGCTGCTCGCCGAACTCGCCCTCAATCAGACGCTGCGCGGATCCCTCCCCCGACCGGACTACCCCGAACGGTTGCGGGCCGAGGCTCCCGGGGCGTGGTGGGGCTGGGCGACCGGCACCCTCGACTACGCGTCGGCCAATCACGTGCCCCCAGGTCGTACGGCGATGGCTCTTGGACTCGCCGCCCAGGCAGCCGCTGCCGGCGCACACGCGGTGCTGGCGGCCCGCGGCCGATGGATCACCAACGACAAGAGGCTGCTGACCGAGGCCGGCCTTGATCATCTCGACGCGGTGTTCGCGGAGCGGATCGACGGACCGGACGACTTGGCTGAGGTGATGGCCCGGATCCGGACCGAATGTGGCGATGCCGTACGCCGCGCCGAGCGGGAATTGCTGGGGTACCAGGACTCGAACCTGAACTAACTGAACCAGAATCAGTCGGGCTGCCAATTACCCCATACCCCATGGGATTGCCGGCCGCGAACGCCCGGGCAACGAGGAAGAACTTTACTGCACTCCCCCGGCCACACCCAAACCGGCAGGCGGGCCGGTCACCGTCCGCAGCTTCAGCCCCCGGCCCGCGAGCCAGGCGAGCACGGCGAAGAGGGCGAAACTGCCTACGTCGAAGCCGGCGCTGGCCCAGCCGATCTGTTGCACGCCGCGGGTCTGCGACAGCGTCCCGGTGAGGGTGCCGAGACCGAATGCGTACACGTTGTTGATCACGTGCGCTCCGATCCCGGCCTCGATCCCGCCGGTCCGCCAGACCAGCATCGCGGCCAGCAGCCCGAAGGCGAACCGGTCCAGGAACAGCGGAAGGTTCTGGGTCCCGTGGAAGAGGGCGAAGACGAAGGACGAGACGATCACTCCGAACCACGGCGTCCGCACCACGCTTCCGAAGGCCTGCAGCAGATAGCCGCGGAACAGATACTCCTCCCCCGCCGCCTGCAACGGTGAGGTGATCAGGATGATCACGATGTAGACCCAGGCGTTCGGGATCGGTGCGATGTGGGTGCCCGGTTGGGTGACGACCGACAGCACCAGGTTGATCGCCAGTGTGACGGCCGCGATGCCGACACTGATCAAGAGATACCGCCAGCGCAGCCGCGGCCGGACCGAGCCGAGCCACCGTGGCCGGAGCTGGTGCACGACCATGATCACGACGAAAGCGATCGGGGTCAGTGCGGCGATTCCGAGATTGGTGCCGAGCACCCCGAAGGCGGTGCCGAACGCGACCGACTTCTGATAGTAGGCGTTGAAGGTCCCGCCAGGAGACGTGATCGTGAAGCCGAGCAGGATCACTGCCTGGCTGATCAGGGCGACCATCAGGAAGTACAGCGACAAGGCGACCACCACGCCCAGCAGCGACCGCCACCAGACGTAGGTCTGGGTGCGCAGCAACTGCGGATAGCTGACACCGGTCGGCGGTTGGAGGTCGAATCCGTACGACCTGGTGCTGGGCGTCGTGCTCATCGCGTTACGCCGGTCCTCACGCAACCGTCGCCCGGGCGCGGGAGATCCGGTTCAGGCTGGAGGTCTTGCCGAGCAGCTCCATCGACTCGAACAGCGGCGGCGAGATCCGCTTGCCGGTGATCGCCGCCCGGACCGGGCCGAAGGCGTTGCGCGGCTTGAGTCCGAGACCGTCGATGAGTGCCGCCCGCAACGCGGCCTCGATCTGATCGTGGCTGAACGGATCGAGCTCGGCGATCGCCCGGGCGGCCGCATCCAGCACCGGCAGCGAGTCCGGTTTCAGCCCGGCATCCTCGGAGATCTCGATGCGGTTGTCGTCGGCAAAGAGGAAATCCAGCAGAGGAACGGATTCGGACAGGGTGTTCATCCGCTCCTGCACCAGCGGGGTGGCCCGGGTGAGGATCTCGACCTGGTCGCTGGTCGGCGGATCGGCCACAACACCGGCGTCGACCAGATACGGCGTCATCCGGGTGGTGAGCTCGGCCTCGTTGAGCAGCCGGATGTGCTCGGCGTTGATCGCCAGACACTTCTTCGGATCGAACCGGGCTGGATTCGCATTCACCCGGCGGATGTCGAACGCCTGCACCATCTCGTCCATCGTGAAGATGTCCCGGTCGTCGGCGATCGCCCACCCCAGCAGAGCCAGGTAGTTCAGCAACCCGGCCGGCAGATAGCCCGCCTGTTGGTATTCGGCCAGCCCGGATCCCTTGTCTCGTTTGGAAAGTCGTCGGTTGCCCTCTCCCAGCACGGTCGGCAGATGTCCGAATCGCGGGATGCGACCCGAGCCGACACCCAGCTGCGCGAACGCCTCGTAGAGCACGATCTGACGCGGCGTCGAGGACAGCAGGTCCTCCCCGCGCAGGACGTGGGTGATCCCCATCAGCGCGTCGTCGGTCGGGTTGGTCAACGTGTACAGCGGCGAGCCGTCGGCGCGGACGATGACGTAGTCAGGGACGTTGGCAGCCTCGAAATGCACCGGGCCGCGGACCAGGTCGATGAAATCGATGGGCTGGTCAGGCACCCGGACCCGGATCACCGCGGGCGTGCCGGCGGCTTCTTTGGCTGCCACGTCGTCGGCAGCCAGATCCCGGCAGAAGCCGTCGTATCCGGCCGGACCGCTCCGTCCGGCCGCCTTGTGCCGTTCCTCGATCTCCTCCCGCGTACAGAAGCACTTGTACGCGTAGCCGCCCGTCAGCAACTGCCCGACGACGCCCGCATAGACGTCGAACCGCTCGGTCTGGACATACGGGCCGTACGGGCCGTCGACCTCAGGTCCCTCGTCCCAGTCCAGACCCAGCCAGCGCAACGCCGAGATCAGCCCCTCCAGCGAACCTTCCTGGTTGCGGGCAACGTCGGTGTCCTCGATCCGCAGTACCAGCTTGCCGCCGTAGTGCCGCGCGAACGCCCAGTTGAAGAGCGCGCTGCGAACGTTGCCGACGTGCAGGTTGCCGGTCGGCGACGGCGGGAACCGGACGCGTACGGCGGTCGGATCGAGATCGCCGAGGACATCATCCTCGGTCAGCAGTGCGGGGTCAGAACTCACGACGGTCCACTCTACCGGCGCCCTCCGCCACGCCGAGGGGTCACATATCCCTCAATCCGCGCGGCGTGTCGTCGGCGCTGGATCCACAGGCAGCACGACACGCCGCACGCATGAGGGAATTAGTGACTCCTCGCGCTATTGGGCGGAGACGATGGGATTCGACAGTGTGCCGATGCCCTCCACCTCGACCGACACCCGCTGGCCGGCCTCCATGCCGCCGACCCCGGCGGGCGTACCGGTCAGGATCAGATCCCCGGGCAGCAGCGTGGTGAAGCTGCTGATGTAGACGACCAGGTCGACGATCTTGTTCAACATCAGACTGGTCGAATCGTGCTGACGGCGCTCGTCGTCGACCATCGTGGTGATCATCAGATTCTCCGCCTCCTCGATCGAGAGATGGGTCACCATCCACGGCCCGATCGGGCAGAAGGTGTCCGAGCCCTTCGCCCGCGCCCACTGCTTGTCCGGACCCTGCAGGTCCCGGGCTGTGACGTCATTGGCGATCGTGTAACCGAAGATCACTTCCGGCACACGCTCGGCCGGGACCTCCTTGCAGATCCGGCCGATCACGATCGCCAACTCGCCCTCATAGCTCAGCTGCTGGGTGTAGGTCGGATAGACGATCGCCTCCTCCGGCCCGATCACCGAGGTGTTCGGCTTCAAGAAGATCAACGGGGTCTCGGGAATCTCGTTGCCCAGCTCGGCCGCGTGCTCGGCGTAGTTGCGCCCGACGCCGACCACCTTGCTGCGAGGGATCACCGGCGCCAGCAACCGCACATCGGCCAGCGGGAAGCGCTGACCGGTCAGCTGCACCTTGGTCGCCAACGGATCACCCGTCAGCGCCGAGACGGTGTCCGGGTGCTCACCGCCGTCGACGGCGAGCTCGACGATGCCGTACTGCGGATCCGAACCTGCGGAGAATCGAGCAATGCGCATGGGGTGAGGCTATCGTCCACCCATGGCCGAAGCATTCGACGCCCTCGAATTGATCAAGCTCAAGCGGGACGGCGGCACCCTCAGCACGGCTGCCATCGACTGGCTGATCAGCCGGTACGCCACCGGTACCGTCGCCGACGAGCAGATGGCCGCGATGAACATGGCCGTGTTCTTCCGTGGGCTGGACAGCGCCGAACTCTCGGCCTGGACGACAGCGATGATCAACACCGGCGAGCAGATGGACTTCTCCGGGCTGGGCCGGCCGACCGTCGACAAGCACTCGACCGGCGGCGTCGGCGACAAGATCACCCTGCCCCTGGCGCCGCTGGTCGCCGCCTGCGGTGCCGCGGTACCGCAACTGTCCGGTCGCGGACTTGGCCACACCGGCGGGACCCTGGACAAGCTGGAGGCGATTCCTGGCTGGCGTGCCGCACTGAGCACCGAGGAGATGCTGGGGCAACTGGACGAGATCGGTGCGGTGATCTGTGCCGCCGGATCGGGTCTGGCCCCGGCCGACCACAAGCTGTATGCGCTCCGCGACGTCACCGCGACGGTGGAGTCGATCCCGCTGATCGCCTCCTCGATCATGAGCAAGAAGATCGCCGAAGGGACCGGCGCCCTGGTCCTGGACGTCAAGACCGGCGGCGGTGCCTTCATCACCGAGCTCGACCGGTCGAAGGAGCTGGCCCGGACGATGGTCGGGCTCGGCGCCGACGCCGGGCTGCCGACGGTGGCGCTGGTCACCGACATGTCGACGCCGCTGGGACGGGCAGCCGGAAATGCGGTCGAGGTCGCCGAATCGGTCGAGGTGCTGGCCGGCGGCGGACCGGCCGACGTCATCGACCTGACACTCGCCTTGGCCCGCGAGATGCTCGGTCTGGCCGGCATCGACGACGTCGATCCGGCCGAGGTGCTCGACTCGGGCCGGGCCATGGACGTCTGGCGCACCATGATTGCTGCGCAAGGCGGTAATCCGGATGCCCCGCTCCCCCGGCCGCGGGAGACGGAGACCGTCCTGGCCGGCGGGGATGGTTACGTGACCCGGCTGGACGCGCTGCCCGTCGGCATCGCCGCCTGGCGGCTCGGCGCAGGACGCGCCCGCAAGGAGGACCCGGTCCAGGCCGCTGCCGGAGTGATCCTGCACGCCAAGCCGGGCGACAAGATCACCGCCGGCCAACCACTCTTCACGCTGCAGACCGACGACGCCTCCCTGATCCCCCGGGCCCGCGCGGCGCTGGACGGCGCCTGGGAGGTCGGTGACCAGCAACCCGACACTGAACCGTTGATCATCGACCGGATCGGAGCCTGACCCTTCGACAGGCTCAGGGATCGTATATCCGAAACCCCGTCGACAAGCCCGGCGTTCATCGGCACAGTGGGGATATGGAACTCGCCGAGATCTGGCCGCCGGACCAATTGGTGATCACTGCCGGTGACCTGGAGCTCAAGATCATCTCCGATGACGACCTACCGGATTTCGTCGATCTGGTGCTGGACGGGATCCATGACCCGGACTTCATGCCCTTCGGGGTTCCCTGGACCGCCGCACCCCGGGACGACCTGCCGGCGAACTTCGTCCGCTTCGTGTGGGCTCGCCGCAGCCAGACGTCGGTCGACGAGTGGACGCTGCCGTTCGCGGTCCGCCGCAACGGCGAGCTCGTCGGCACCCAGGACATCAAGGGTAAGCAGTTCATGATCACCCGTTCAGCTTCGACCGGCTCCTGGCTGGGCCGACGATTCCACGGCAACCGCATTGGCACGCGGATGCGGCAGGCGGTCTGCGCCTTCGCCTTCGATGAGCTCGGCGCAGTCGAGATCACGTCCGGCGCGTTCACCGACAACGCACCGTCGCTGGGAGTCAGCCGCAACGTCGGCTACCAGCCGAATGGTCTGCAGCGTACGGTCCGCAACGGCGTCGCCGCCGATCATCAACTCCTGCGGTTGATTCCCCAGACATTCAACCGCGGCGATCCGCTCACGGTCCGCGGCGCCGAGGCCGTACGCCGATTCCTCAAGATCGAGGAGTGAGACACCGATGCGGCTCGAGGAGATCTGGCCGCCGTTCGCCGTCGCGGTCACCGCTGGCGACCTGACACTGCGGGTCGTCCGTGACGAGGACCTGCCGGAACTTGTTGATCTTGCGCTGTCGGGCATCCATGATCCCGCGCTGATGCCCTTCTCCTTTCCCTGGACCGACGTCGACCCGTGCGAGTTGCCCGCCAACTTCGTACGGCATCACTGGCAGGTCAGATCCGCGCTCTCCGCTGCGCGTTTCAGCCTGGAGTTCGGTGCCCGACGCGATGGTCAACTCGTCGGCATCCAGGGGTTTTCCACCAACGACTTCGCAATCACCAGGACGGGCGAGACCGGTTCTTGGCTGGCCAAGCGATTCCACGGCCAGGGCATCGGCACCCGGATGCGGCGGGCGATGTGCGCCTTCGTGTTCGACGAGTTGGATGCGACAGAGATCACCTCCGGTGCATTCCTGGACAATCAGGCCTCCCTGGCGGTCAGCCGAAAGGTCGGCTATCGACCCAACGGCACCGAACACCTGGTCCGCCGTGGTGATCTCGCCGGGCTCCAGCGACTGGTGCTGACTCCCGGCGACTTCATCAGGGGCGACGAGATGATCACTGTCACCGGCGCTGAGTCGTTGCGTGTCTTTCTGGGGTTGACGGTTAGGTGAATCTGATCTTCCTGCACGGGCCGGCGGCGGCCGGCAAGCTGACCACTGCGCGAGCGTTGGAGGCCCGGCTGGGCTATCCGGTCTTCCACAACCACCTGACCGTCAACCTCCTGACCACGGTCTTCCCGTTCGGCTCCGAGCCGTTCGTCCGGCTGCGCGAGCAGATCTGGCTCTCTGTGATCACCGATGCGGCCCGTATCGGTCGCTCGCTGATCTTCACCTTCGCTCCGGAGTCCACCGTCCCGTTCGGATTCCCGCATCGACTGCGCGATGCCGTCGAGAGCCAGGGGGGCCGAGTCTGCTCGGTCAGGCTCACGGTCAGCGAGCAGGCCCAGGAAGCCAGGATCGGCAATGCCAGCAGGATCGAAGCCGGCAAATTGAGCGATCTCGAAGTGCTTCGCGCCGGCCGGGAGGATTCTTCGCCGGTGGAACAGCCACCCGCTGATCTGATCATCGACACCGACCGGAGCGAGCCAGCGGCGAGCGCCGGGACGATCATCCAGGTGTTCGGCCTGCGGCCCGAGCGGCCGGTGATCGCCTTCCCCGCTTAGCGGACGAACTCCGTCTTCGCCACCGTCCAGGCCCTGGCCTGATCCGACAACGTGATGCCGAGCCCTGGGCGGTCCGGGAGCCACATCCGGCCGTCCCGGGTCTCCAGCCGCTCGTCGAACAGCGGATCCAGCCACTCGAAGTGCTCGACCCAGGGATCGTTGCCCGGATATGCCGCGGCCAGGTGCAGATGGATCTCCATCGCGAAATGCGGCGCCAGGTCGAGGTGGCGTTGTTCGGCGTGGGCGGCGACCTTGAGGAACTGGGTGATCCCGCCGACCCGCGGTGCGTCCGGCTGCAGCACATCGGCTGCGCCGGCGTCGATGAGTTTCAGGTGCTCCCCGACGCTCGTCAGCATCTCGCCGGTCGCGATCGGGGTGTCCAGCCGTCGCGCCACCTCAGCGTGCCCTTCCACGTCGTATGCATCCAGCGGCTCCTCGATCCAGACCAGATCGAATTCCCCCAGCCGCCGCCCCATCCGGGTCGCGGTCGCGCGGTCCCACTGCTGGTTGGCGTCCACCATCAGGGGCACGTCATCACCGATCGCCTCGCGCACCGCGGTCAGTCGCTTCAGGTCGGTCCGCCAGTCCGGCTGCCCGACCTTGATCTTGATACCTCCGATACCGGCCTGCAACGACCGCAGCGCGTTGTCCACGACCTCCTCGATCGGTGCCTGCAGGAAGCCGCCCGAGGTGTTGTAGGTGCGGACGCCATCGCGGTGGGCGCCGATCAGTTTGGCCAGTCCGAGCCCGGCACGCTTGGCCTTCAGATCCCAGAGCGCGACGTCGATCGCCGCCAGCGCCTGGACCGACAACCCGCTGCGGCCGACCGACGCGCCCGCCCAGACGAGCTTGGTCCACAGTTTGCCGATATCGGACGGATCCTCGCCGATCACCTCCGGGGCGATCTCGCAGGCGTGGGCGTACTGGCCCGGCCCGCCGGCGCGTTTGGAGTAGGAGAAGCCGATCCCGCCGTCTCCGGACTCGGTGGTGATCTCGGCGAAGAGGAACATCACCTCACGCATCGGCTTCTGCCGTCCGGTGAGCACCTTGGCGTCGCTGATCGCCGTCACCAGGGGCAGCCGTACGGACGAGAGCGTGAGCGACGCGATCGTGTCAGCCATGCAGCCTGTCTATCAGGCTGCCTCTCGGCCGGCGATCACGAGGCAGGTTCGACCTCGGAATGCAACAACCCATAGGTATAGGCCTGGCTCAGTGCCTCCCAGGATGCCTCGATGACATTCTGCCCGACCCCGACCGTCGTCCAGGTACGCAGTCCGTTGGTGGTCTGGATCAGCACCCGGGTGGTCGCGTCGGTACCGTGCCCCTGGTCGAGGATCCTCACCCGGTAGTCGCTCAGCTCGAAGTGATCAACCACCGGATAGACCGGCAGCAGGGCTTCCCGCAGAGCATGATCAAGAGCGTTGACCGGGCCGTTGCCCTCACCCACCACCCGGGTGCTGTGCCCCCCGGCCTCGAGCCGGATGGTGGCTTCGGTGTCGGTCACGCCGTCGGTGCCGGACTGGGTGAAGACCCGCCAGGACCTGGCGACGAAGTACTCCGGCAGTTGATCAAGTTCGGCGCGCAGCAGCAGCTCGAAGCTGGCATCGGCTCCCTCGTAGGTGTAGCCGTCCGCCTCGCGTTCCTTGACCTTGTCGGTGATCTTCGCCGCCAGGTCCCGGTCGGACAGGTCGAACCCGAGTTCCGAACCCTTGATCTGGATGTTGGCCCGGCCTGCCATGTCGGACACGAGCATCCGCATGTCGTTGCCGACCAGCTCCGGATCGATGTGCTGGTAGAGATTCGGGTCGACCTTGATCGCGCTGGCATGCAGCCCCGCCTTGTGGGCGAAGGACGACAGGCCAACATAGGGCTGACGAGTGCTCGGTGGAACATTCGTCACCTCGGCGATCGCATGGGATAGTCGCGTCGCCTCGGCCAGCGATCCGGCGGGCAGCAGCTGCCAGCCGTATTTCAGCTCGAGATTGGCCACGATCGGGACCAGGTCGGCATTGCCGGTCCGCTCCCCGTAACCGTTGATGGTGCCCTGGACGTGCATCGCACCGGCGTCGACGGCGGCGATCGTGTTGGCCACCGCGCAGCCGGTGTCATTGTGGGCGTGGATTCCCAGCCTGGCGTCGGTCGCCTGGGCCACTTCGGCGACGATCTCGCCGACCCAGGTCGGCAACATGCCGCCGTTGGTGTCGCACAGCACGGCGACCTCGGCGCCGGCGTCCATGGCCGTCCGGACCACCTCCAGGGCGTACGCCTTGTTGTCCCGGAAGCCGTCGAAGAAGTGCTCGCAGTCCAGGAAGACCCGCTGCCCCTCGGCGACCAGGTGCGACACCGTGTCGGTGATCATCGCCAGGTTCTCCTCCAGCGTCGTCCGCAGCGCCCGGACCACGTGTTGATCATGACTCTTGGCCACCACGCAGGCAACGCCTGCTCCCGAGTCCCGCAGGGCCGCCGTCAGCGGATCGTCGGCAGCCGTGCCGCCGACCCGGCGGGTGAAGCCGAAGGCGGTCAGCGTCGCATTCTTCAGCGTCACCTCGCCGGCGGCCGCCGCGGCGAAGAACGCTGTGTCGTTGGGATTCGCGCCCGGCCAGCCACCTTCGATGTAGTTCACGCCCAACTCGTCGAGCAGTCCGGCGATCTGCAACTTGTCCGCCACCGAGAGCCGCAGACCCTCCTGCTGGGCACCGTCGCGCAGCGTGGTGTCGTACACGTGGAATTCGGCGGGCCGTTCGAACGGGGCCGAGGCTGTGGTTGACATGATTCCTTCTGAGTGGCTGCGATGGCTGGCGGCTGGAGGCATGAAAAAACCTCCCGGCGGGAGAGCACAGGAGGTTGGCGCGCTGAATGCTGTCGGACAGCTGCAGCGCGCTAGCTAATGATGATGGCCTGGAATGCCATACCGGCAGTATAGGCACCCGACGTCCCGGCCGCGCCAGCATCTGGTCCGGATGCTGAGACTTCCGCCTCCGGCTACCGCCGAAGTTGCGTCCACGCCAACCACCGCATTACGTGCCGCGTCCCTCACGGAGCGCTTGGTCGATGACCGCGCGCTGGCTCTTGCGGAGGTCGTCCGGCAGTTCCTGGACCGGGAAGAACTGCGCCTGTTCGACCTCGACACCGTCAACCCGCGGCTCGGCCCCACTGGCGACCCGGGCGACCACTCCGACCTCAACCCGGAGCCGGAAGCCAGAGTTGATCTTGACGATCCGGACATCGCCGACCGCCAGGCCGGTCTCCTCAGCGACCTCGCGGGCGAAGCCCTCCTCGATCGTCTCCCCGCGCTCCAGGTAGCCCGACGGCGTACCCCACGGGTTGTCCTTCCAGAACCGGTGTTTCAGCAACAGCACCCGATCATGATCATCGAGGACGGCACCGGTGACACCGATCATGAAGGTGGCGTGCTTCAACCAGAGGATCCGCCACTGGGCCGGCCCGTGCAATCGCTTCCAGACACGGGCCGCGACATCCCAGCGACTGATCGGCACTATCGGTGACCCGATCCTCAGCAGACCTTGTGCATCCAGCCGTGGGTGTCCTCAGCCCGTCCGTACTGGATGTCGAGCAACGTCCGGCGCAGACCGTCGGTGTGTGGGCCGGACTGCCCGTTGTTCACGACGTACGACTTCTGTTCGGTCTTGATCGAACCGACCGGGTTGATCACAGCTGCGGTCCCGCAGGCGAAGATCTCGGTGATCAGCCCGGAATCGATGCCCTGCAACACTTCCTCGACCGCGATCTTGCGCTCCTCGATCTGCAGTCCGCGTTCGGTGCCCAGGGTCAGCACCGAGTCCCGGGTGACGCCCTCGAGGATCGTCCCTTCCAGGGCGGGAGTGATCAACTTGCCGTCGGCAGTGATCAGGTAGACGTTCATGCCGCCGAGTTCCTCGACCCACTTGCGCTCGGCGCCGTCGGTGAAGAGCACCTGCTCGCACCCGTTCTCGTACGCCTCCTGCTGGGCCACCAGGCTGGCCGCGTAGTTGCCGCCGGTCTTGGCAGCGCCCATCCCGCCCGGCCCGGCGGCGCGGACGTACCGCGTGGACAGCCAGATGTTGACCGGCTGGACACCATTGGGAAAGTAGGCGGCGGCCGGGCCGGCGATGCAGCAGTAGGTGACCGTCTTCGCCGGCCGCACGCCGAGGAAGACCTCGTTGGCGAACATGAACGGCCGGATGTAGAGATTGCTCTCGCCCCCGCCGGGCACCCATGCCTGGTCGGTGGTGACCAGGGTCTCGATGCTGGACAGGAAATCCTCGGCCGGCAGCACCGGGAGCGCGAGCCGGGTCGCCGACTTCGCGAAGCGCTCCGCGTTCTTCTCCGGCCGGAACAGCCAGATCGAGTCGTTGGCGTGCCGGTAGGCCTTCAGTCCCTCGAAGATCTCCTGGGCGTAATGCAGCACCGCACTAGCGGGATCCAACTGGAACGGGCGGTAGGCACTCACCTCGCGGTCATGCCAGTCCTGCTCGGCGGTCCAGGTGGCCAGCGCCATATTGTCGCTGAAATGCTGCCCGAAGCCCGGGTTGGCCAGGATCGCCGCGCGTTCGGCCTCGCTGCGCGGCTGTGGATTGGGATGGACCTCGAACATGCTCGGCACGGTAGCACTCACTCTCTGGCTGGTTGATGGGTTGGTTTTGTCGTTGGGTGATTGGTGGTCGAGATGGGGGCTCTCGATCCGCCAAGGGCTGGCTACGATGCCCGGGTGACGAGCAGAAATCTGGCAGTGATCGGCGGCGACGGGATCGGGCCGGAGGTGGTGGCCGAGGGCCTGAAGGTCTTGCAGGCTGTGACTCCCGGCAGCTTCTCCCTCACCAGCTACGACCTCGGGGCGGAACGCTGGAAGCGGACCGGCGAGGTGCTCCCCGACTCGGTGCTGACCGAGCTCGCCGCGGCCGACGGCATCCTCTTCGGTGCGGTGGGTGCTGCGCCGGGTGACAAGACCATGCCCAGCGGCATCCTGGAGCGCGGACTGATCCTCAAGATCAGATTCGCCTTCGACCATTACGTGAATCTCCGGCCCAGCCGGATCTACCCCGGCGTTCCGACGCCGCTCGCGGACTCGGTGACCGCCGGCAAGGAGGTCGACTTCGTCGTGGTCCGCGAGGGCACCGAGGGGCTGTACGTCGGCAACGGCGGCGTGGTCCGCGCCGGCACCCCTGCCGAGATCGCCACCGAGGTCAGTGTCAACACCGCCTACGGCGTCGAGCGCGTCGTCCGTGACGCCTTCGCCCGGGCAGCGCGGCGCCGGGGCAAGATCACGCTGGTGCACAAGCACAACGTGTTGGTGCATGCCGGCGGGCTGTGGAACCGGATCTTCGAGACGGTCGCGGCGGAGTATCCCGATGTCACCACCGACTACCTGCACATCGACGCGGCGACAATCTTCATGGCCACCGATCCGGCGCGGTTCGACGTGATCGTGACCGACAACCTGTTCGGCGACATCATCACCGACCTGGCTGGTGCGGTGACCGGCGGCATCGGGCTGGCGGCGAGCGGGAACATCAACCCGGAGGGCGCATTCCCCTCGATGTTCGAGCCCGTGCACGGTTCTGCTCCTGATATCGCCGGCCAGGGCATCGCCGACCCCACGGCGACGATCCTGTCTGTTGGTCTGCTTCTTGATCACCTCGGGCTGGCCGAAGAGGCCGGCCGGATCGAGAAGGCGGTGCTCGCCGATGTCAGCCGACGGTCAGCCGGGACCAAGCGCAGCACGTCCGAGATCGGGGACGCGATCGCGTCGGCCGTCTGAGTCTTGGTGCTCCCGAAATACTAGGGGCCCCGACTATTCGCGACCGTATTCTGGGACGCAAGTCTCGTATTCTGGACGTTCTGGTCGTCGAGTGCGACACTTGACGGGTGAGCGCTCCCCCGGACCTACCTGAGATCGTCACCCGCGCGCTGCGGATGTCACTGCAGCACGGGTATGTGATGACCTCGCGCACCGAGACCGGGCGATTGCTGGCCACGCTGGCCGCCACCCGCGGCGGCACCATGGCCGAATGCGGGACCGGGTGCGGAGTCGGGGCAGCCTGGTTGCGTACCGGTGCACCGAAGTCCACCCGGGTCCTGACCGCCGAGCTCGATCCGGAGCTGGCCCACGGCGTGATGGAGATGTTCGCCGCCGACGACATCGAGGTGATGCACGCCGACTGGGCGTCGCTGGCCGAGCACGCACCCTTCTCGCTGATCTTCATCGACGCCGACAGCGCGCGGCACTCGCCGCGCGAGGAGATCGTCGGGATGCTGGAGACGGGCGGGATGATCGTGATCGACGATTTCACCCCCAGCGCCGACTGGCCGCCGATGGATTCCGGACGGGTGGACCAGCTGCGCCAGGAGTGGCTGACCGACGAGCGCTTCACCAGCGCCGACGTGATGGTCGCCACCGACACCTCTGTCCTGGTCGCCGTCAAACGGTGAGCGGGATCCGCCGGACCCGAAGCGCACCGAAGGTTTGCCGCGGCGAACTCCCCAGTAATTCCAGCAGAGATTGTCCCCGCCGCCGCTCGCCGGTGACACGGCTCGGCAACAGCGCTGGCCCGGGGCACCCTGTTCTTGGCATCATGAGGACTCCAGGGGTTCGGCAGACGAGAGGTGGGCTCAATGGCCCGGGAAAGGCGGCGTCGGGCCGCGCGCATCCTGATCGGCATCGGCGTCATGATCGTCCTCGCCGCGACCCCGTTCTTCATCCTCAGCAAGTACGCGGGAGGCTGGGGCGTGCCGTACTTCTCCTTCGTCACCAGCCGTGGAACCACCTGCACCAATGATTTCACCGGCTACACCTGCGATCACCTGACGCGCGCCGACATCGAGTGGTGGGGCGACCTGACGCTGCCGACCGGCACCAAGATCCTCAGTTCCCACTACGAGTCGACCCACGACTTCACCCTCGACGCGCTGGTGGAGATCCCGGTCGCCGACCAGAAGCACACACTGGCCGAGCTGCAGAAGTCGTTCGGCGACTGCATCGCCGACCACCCCACCTCGATGGACACCACAGGGGTGAAGAAGCTGTGTGTACGGGCCAACGACGCCTCCGACCCGATGGACTCCTCACCGCTGTCGGACACGCTGTACGAGATCAGCACCGGCTACCGCGCGAACGGCGCCCTGGTCCTGAACATCCACGAGCAGTCGCGATAACGGAAACGTCCGCGCCCGAGCGCCGTGAGGCGCCGGACACGGACGTTTTCAGACTGTGATCAGCGGGCCGCGCTGCCCTCGACATAGTCGTCGTCGTGGCTCTTCACCCAGGCCATCAGGTTACGCAGCTCCTTGCCGACCTTCTCGATCGGATGCTGCTCGGCTTCCTCGCGGAAACGCTTGAACTCCGGCGCACCGGCGTCCTGGTCGTCGATGAACCGCTGCGCGAACTTGCCGTCCTGGATGTCGGCCAGCACACCCTTCATCGACTCCTTGACGTGATCATCGATCACCCGCGGGCCGGACACGTAGTCGCCGTACTCGGCGGTGTCGGAGATGCTCCAGCGCTGCTTGGCGATGCCGCCCTCATACATCAGGTCGACGATCAGCTTGAGCTCGTGCAGGCACTCGAAGTAGGCGACCTCCGGCTGGTAGCCGGCGTTGGTCAGCGTCTCGAAGCCGGCCATGATCAAATGGCTGGCGCCACCACAGAGCACCGCCTGCTCGCCGAAGAGATCGGTCTCGGTCTCCTCGGTGAAGGTGGTCTTGATGCCGCCGGCACGCAGGCCGCCGATGCCCTTGGCGTAGGCGAGGCCGAGATCCCAGGCCTTGCCGCTGGCATCCTGCTCGACTGCGACCAGCACCGGCACGCCACGACCCTCGGCGTACTCGCGGCGGACCAGGTGACCCGGCCCCTTCGGCGCGACCATCACGACGTCGACACCGTCCGGGGGCTTGATGTAGCCGTAGCGGATGTTGAAGCCGTGGCTGAAGAAGATCGCGTCACCCGGAACCAGGTTCGGGGCGATCGCCTCCTCGTAGACCTTGCGCTGGCTGGGATCGGGGGTGAGGACCATGATCAGGTCAGCTTCCTCACACGCCTCGTACGGGGTGAGCACCCGCAGGCCCTGGGCCTCGGCCCTGGCGCGGCTCTTGCTGCCCTCCGGCAGGCCGACCCGGACGTCGACGCCCGAATCGCGCAGGGACAGCGCGTGCGCATGACCCTGGCTGCCGAAGCCGAGGACTGCGACGTTGCGTCCCTGGATCACCGAGAGGTCGGCGTCGTCGTCGTAGAACATTGTTGCGGGCACTTGGTTCCAACTCCTGAGATTCGATTGCGTGAGATGTTGCTGCGGCCATCGGGATCGTACGACCACCTGAATCGTATGACCGACGCTCGCCGGGCGAACTAGGAGATCGCGCGGATGGCCTTGCTCCGATCGGTGGCCCGGTCGGGATTGCGATCCGTCCTGGGGGCGCGGTCGGTGATCGACCGACTGCCGCGTCCCAGGGCCACCAGCCCGGACTGCACCAGCTCACGGATGCCGTACGGTTCCAGCATCTCGAGCAGGGAGTTGAGTTTGTCCGGGTTTCCGGTGGCCTGGATCGTGATGGTGTCGGCGGTGACGTCGACGGATTTCGCCTTGAACAGCTGGAGGATCTCCAGCACCTGGCCACGGGTGTGCTGGTCGGCGCGGACCTTGGCCAGGATGAGCTCGGACCGGATCGAGTCCGGGTCGAGCTCAACGATCTTGAGCACCTCGACCAGCTTGTTGAGCTGTTTGGTGAGCTGCTCGAGCACGGCATCGTCGACATCGGTCGCGATCGTGATCCGCGACGTGTCGGGATGTTCGGTGGGTCCGACTGCCAGCGAGTCGATGTTGAAGCCGCGCCGGGAGAAGAGCCCGGCCACCCGGGCCAGGACACCGGGCTTGTTCTCCACCAGCACCGAGAGCGTCCGAGTGGTCACAGCACGTCCCCTTCCCAGTTGGGAGCCAGATCACGGGCGATCTTGATCTCGTCGTTGCTGGTGCCGGCCGCAACCATCGGCCAGACCATGGCGTCCTTGTGCACAACGAATTCGACCACCACCGGCGTGTCGTTGATCGACAGCGCCTTGTCGATCACCGCGTCGACCTCGTCGGCGGTCTCGGCGCGCAGGCCGACGCAGCCCATCGCCTCGGCGAGCTTGGGAAAGTCCGGGACCCGGTTGGTCTTCAGATCGGTGTTGGAGTAACGACCCTCGTAGAAGAGCGTCTGCCACTGCCGCACCATGCCCAGGCTCTGGTTGTTGATCACCGCGATCTTGACCGGGATCCCTTCCAGAGCGCAGGTGACCAGCTCCTGATTGGTCATCTGGAAGCAGCCGTCACCGTCAATACACCAGACGGTGGCATCTGGCTGACCGACCTTGGCGCCCATCGACGCCGGGACCCCGTAGCCCATCGTGCCGAGACCACCGGAATTCAGCCAGTGGCCGGGTTTCTCGAAGGGCAGGAAGTGCGCCGACCACATCTGGTGCTGCCCGACCCCGGTGACGTAGTACGCATCCGGTCCGGTCAGCTCGCCGATCCGCTTGATCACATGCTGCGGAGACAGCGTGCCGTCGGTCGGCTCGTCGTAGCCGGTCGGGTAGTTGGTCGCCAGGTCGTCCAGATATCGCTTCCAGGCTTCGAAATCGAGATCGACAGCACCGGACTCGAGCACGCTGAGCAATTCGGTGATCACCTCGGCGCAGTCACCGACGATGGGCACATCGGCCTGGCGGTTCTTGCTGATCTCGGCCGGATCGATGTCGGCGTGGATGATCTTGGCCAGCGGTGCGAAGCTGGACAGTTCGCCGGTCACCCGGTCGTCGAAGCGGGCACCCAGCGAGATCAGCAGATCACTGCGCTGCAGGGCGCCGACCGCGGCGACCGTGCCGTGCATCCCCGGCATGCCGTAGTTGAGCGGATGGCTGTCTGGGAAGACGCCGCGCGCCATCAGCGTGGTCACGACCGGGATCCCGGTCAGCTCGACCAGCCGCCGCAGCGGCTCGGCCGCCCGGGCCTTCACCACGCCACCGCCGACGTAGAACACCGGACGCTGGGCGCCGGTGATCAACTTCACCGCTTCGCGGATCTGCTTGTTGTGCGGCTTGGTGACCGGTCGGTAGCCCGGCAACTCGAGCCGCTTGGGCCAGCGGAAGGGCGCGGTGCCCTGCTGGGCGTCCTTGGTGATGTCGACCAGCACGGGGCCAGGCCGGCCGGTGGAGGCGATGTGGAAGGCGGCAGCGATCGCGTGCGGGATGTCCGCGGGATCCTTGACCAGGAAGCTGTGCTTGGTGATCGGCATCGTGATGCCGGTGATGTCGGCTTCCTGGAAGGCGTCGGTCCCGATCGACGGGCCCGAGACCTGGCCGGTGATCGCGACGATCGGCACCGAGTCCATGTAGGCATCGGCGATCGCGGTGACCAGATTGGTCGCACCGGGGCCGGAGGTGGCCATGCAGACGCCCACCTTGCCGGTGACCATCGCATAGCCTTCGGCGGCATGTCCTGCGCCCTGCTCGTGGCGGACCAGGATGTGCCGTACGGCTTCGGAGTCGTACAAGGGGTCGTACGCGGGGAGGATCGTCCCCCCGGGGATCCCGAATACGACTTCGGCTCCGACGCGCTCCAGCGACCGGACCAACGCCTGTGCCCCGGTCAACACGCTCTCAGACGGGGCCGCACCCGCAGCATCGGGTTCGGCCGAGCTGTTCTCGGACCGCTCCTCAGCCATGTCCTTCACTCCTGCCTCGGTGGTTTGTCATGAATCCCGGCAACAAAAAACCCCCGCCGCCGGGTGGCAGACGAGGGAGCGCATCGGTGGGAGCTTTGAGCTCAGCCGACGCGCTTTCTGAGTACGAGAATCATGAATGCATTGCGCACGATCCCAAGCCTGCCGCGATCCTTTGTCAGTGTCAACTTCTGATACGCGACGTCTTGCCATCTGGGCCACACAGGCCCATTCGGCTGGATAAACGTTTGACATGACCGTAGCGGGTTACCGAAGGCGTTACGACGTTGGTGACGACCCGAATCGACGACGAATCGGAGTGCTCATGGCCCGATCGCGAGTTGGCCCGCGCTGGATGCTGTCGCTGGCCGTGGCGTTCTGCTGCATCCTGACCGCGTGCAACGGAGGCGATCCCCGCCCCGGCGTCTCACTGCTGGTCAAGACGACAACCAATCCGTACTTCGTCGCGATGGAACAGGCGGCCCGCGCCGAGGCCGCCAAGGACGGCGTCAGGCTGACCGTCGCCGCCGGCACCCAGGACGGCGACACCCAGAACCAGATCAACGAGATCTACACCGCGATCGCCCGCGGCGACAAAGGGATCCTGGTGACCAGCAACGGCAACGCGATCAACGCCGCCCTGCGGCAGGCCAGGGACTCCGGCATCTATGTCAGCGCGGTCGACACTCCCCTGACTCCGGTCGACACCGCCGACAACACTTTCGCCACCGACAACCACCAGGCCGGCCTGTTGATCGGCAAGTACGCCGCCGCCCGGCTCAACGGCCGGAAGGCGACGATCGCCATGCTCGACCTCTACAACGACCAGGTCGTCGAGGTCGACACCGGCCGCGACCACGGATTCCTGGACGGGATGGGCATTCCCAACAAGCCCGGTTCGATGAACGGCCTCGAGCCGAAGACCGGCCACTACAAGGGCGGCAAGGGCGGGCAGTACCAGATCGTCTGCCATCGGCCGACCCAAGGCGCGATCGACGGCGGTCGCCAGGCGATGGAACAGTGCCTGTCGGCCAATCCCAACATCAACGTCGTCTACGCGATGAACGAACCCGCAGGCGAGGGCGCGTACGCCGCGCTCAAGGCAGCCGGCAAGGCGGGCAAGGTGCTGCTGGTGGTGATCGACGGCAGCTGCGACGGGATCACCATGGTGCGCAACGGCCAGTTCGACGCCGACGCCGTCCAGTACCCGGGCAAGATGGCGCGGCTCGGCGTCGACGCCGTCGCCAAGATCGCCCGCGGTGGAGCACCACCCGCCAAGACCAAGGGCAAGGACTTCTACGACACCGGCACCGCCCTGGCAACCGCGAAGAGCGTGCCCGGTGTGCCGAGTCAGACACCAGCCCAGGCAGGCAAGAAATGCTGGGGCTGAAGGCACTGCAGCGGAGAGGACAGCGATGACCACCCAGGCAGTAGAACCGGCCGAGGTCGACGACCTGCTGAGTCGCCGGCGCGGCCCGGTGGAGCAGATCCAGCATCTGCTGCACCGCAATCCCGCCCTGAGCCCGCTGATCGTGCTGGTCCTGGCGATCATCGTCTTCGGCATCATCTCCGAGGGATTCCTGCGACCTCAGGCGCTGTCGCTGCTGGTCCAGCAGATGGCCGTGGTCGGTGCCCTGGCGGCTGGCCAGACCTTGATCATCCTGACCGCCGGCGTCGATCTGTCGATCGGGATGGCGATGGTGCTGGCGTCGCTGGTGATGGCCAAGCTCGCCTTCGACGGGGTCCCCGGAGTGATCGCGCTGCTGATCGGCATCGTCGTCGCCATCGCGACGGGCCTGCTGAACGGCTTCCTGGTCACCCGGATCAACCTGCCGCCCTTCATCGTCACCCTGGGCACCTTCTCGATCTTCACCGCACTCTCCCTGCTCTACGCCCAGGGCCAGACCATCACCCTCAATCCCGGCGCCTTCCTGCTGGTCACCGGCAGCAGCCTGCGGCTCGGCCCGGTCAGTGTGACCTGGGGCGTGATCTTGATGTTGCTGCTCTTCCTGGTGCTCGGCTTCATCCTGCACACCTCCGCCTGGGGCCGGCATCTGTACGCCACCGGTGACGACCGCGAGGCCGCCCAGCTGGCCGGTATCTCCACCCGCAAAGTGCTCTTCAGCGCCTACGCCGTCGCCGGTCTCTGCGCGGGGGTGGCAGCCTGGATCGTCGCCGGCCGGGTCGGTGGCGCCGATCCCAATGCAGGCCTCAACTACAACCTGCTGTCGATCACCGCTGTCGTGATCGGCGGCACGAGCCTCTTCGGCGGCCGCGGCTCCGTCGTCGGGACCTTGATCGGCGCCCTGATCGTGCAGACCTTCAACAGCGGTCTCGCGCTGGCGGGCGTCGATCCGAACTACCAGGTGCTGGCAACCGGGATCCTGGTGATCCTGGCGGTCGCGATCGACCAGTGGATCAGAAGGGTGCGAGGCTGATGACCGCAACGACGACCGAGGCGCAGCGCACCGACACAGGTGACCGACCGGTGCTGGAGGCAACCGGGCTGGTCAAGCTGTACGGCCGGGTGGTCGGCCTGCGCGGCGTCGATCTGCGGCTCTATCCGGGTGAAGTGCTGGCGGTGATCGGCGACAACGGGGCCGGCAAGTCGACCTTGATCAAATGCCTGTCCGGTGCCGTACAACCCGACCAGGGAACGATCATGATCGACGGCCGCCCACGACGGTTCACCAGCACCCAGGAGGCGCGCGACGCCGGCGTCGAGACCGTCTACCAGAATCTCGCCGTCGCGCCCGCCCTCGACGTGACCAGCAACCTCTTCCTGGGCAGGGAGATCCGTCGCCGCGGCCTGCTGGGATCGGGGCTGCGGATGCTTGACCGCAAGGCGATGCGGGACCAGGCCAGGCAATTCATCAGCGAGCTCGGCATCACCACTCTGCAGAACATCGATCAGGCGGTCGAGACGCTGTCGGGCGGCCAGCGCCAAGTCGTCGCGGTCGCCCGGGCCGCAGCCTTCGGCAGCAAGGTGGTGATCCTCGACGAGCCGACTGCAGCGCTCGGCGTCCGCGAGACCGGTCAGGTGCTCAAGCTGGTCAGGGACCTGCGGGACAAGGGGCTGGCGGTGATCCTGATCAGCCACAACATGCCGGACGTCTTCGAGACCGCCGATCGGATCCAGATCCAGCGTCTCGGCGGGGTAGCGGGCGTGATCACTCCGCAGAGCCACAGCATGGAGGAGGCTGTCGCGATCATGACCGGCGCCAAGACCATCGATCCGCAGGAGCAGACGCTCCGCTGAGCCCGGCCAACGGTGGCCGTATCCGATCGGCCAGACTGTCGATCATGGAATACACGACGATGGGCGGCACGGGTGCGGTCGTCAGCAGGTTGGGGTTCGGCGGCGCCGCGCTCGGCTTGGCCGACTACGTCCAGGAATTCGATCCGGCTGATCCGGTCGTGCACGCCCGATCGGTGGCCGCGATCGAGACTGCCCTGGACAGCGGCGTGAACTACTTCGACACCGCACCAGGCTACGGTGCCGGACTCGGTGAGCGCGTCTTCGGCGAAGCGTTGCAGGGCGTCGACTCGGCCGGCGGCCATCCGATCTTCCTGGCGACCAAGATCGATCCGGGCACACCGGGAGACCAGGCAGAGGCGCGCGTCACCGAAAGTCTGCAGCGATTGCGCCGGGAGCGGGTCGACCTCCTGCAACTGCACGGCTCCTCCTACTCCCCCGACGACGCCGAGCGGCTGCTGGCCCGGGGCGGTCTGGTCGAGGCGCTCACCCGGCTCCGGGACGAGGGGTTGGTCGGAAGGATCGGATTCAGCTCCGAGGATTCCAACGAGGCGGTCTACCGGTTCATCCGCAGTGGCGCCTTCGACACCGTCCAGCTCTGCTACAACCTGATCTACCAGCACCCGTACGAGCCGTCCCGGCCGTTCGGGTCGATGATCACCGCCGACGATCATGGTCTGGGAATCATCACCATGCGCGGTACCACCTCGGGCATCCTGCAACGCTGGATCCAGTCAGTGAATCCGGCCAACACCTTCGACTACACGCCTGCGCTGATCCAGTTCGTGCTGTCGAATCCGCTGGTCGACGTGGTGCTCGTGGGGATGCGGACGCCCCAGGAGGTCCTGGCTAACGTCGCGCTGGTCGCGGACACGGCCGGCCGGATCGATCTCGACGCGTTGCACGAGCGCTATGTCTGAGACCGGTCCGGCGGTCGCCGACATCGTCGACGCGTACGCCCATATCGGTCTGCCGCGCTTCCAGTCGCTGGCCGACTACGAGCTTCGGATGCGGTCGGCGGGCATCGCGGCAGCCGCGTTGTGCTCCTTCGACAGCAGCCCGGATCTGGCCGCCATCCACGACGGGCTGGCCCGGCCGGACGGGCGGTTCTGCGGCATCGGAGTGCCGCTGGGGAGTGGTCGCGACGAGCTGGAGGCATCGGTGATCATTCAACTGACAGCGGGCTTCAGCGGCATCCGGCTGTCCGGCGCCGATATCGCCGAGCGGTCCTGGCTACTGGGCCTGATCGCCGGTCACGGCCGGGTCCCGCTGGTCTGCGCGAATTCCGGCGAGCCAGCGACCGCGACCGTGCTGAATGACCATCTGGACCACCATCCGGACAGCCGCCTGGTGCTCGGCCACTTCGGCGGGCTGCCCGCACCGGCCGTGCTCCGGTCGGGTCCGGTGGGAGAGCTGTTCGCCCGTCCGCAGGTGTCGGTGATCTTCTCCCGGCAGGGCGGCTACCCCGCCGATCGCATCCTGCCCGCCGCCGAGCGGCTGATCGAGTCCTGCGGCTGGCGGCGGGTGCTGTGGGGGTCGGAGTCGCCGGTGCTGACCTGGCGTAACGAGACCCTCGCGTCGGCATTGGCCTGGGTGGACGTGTTGGGGCCGACGGCCGAGCAGCGCCGGGACTTCCTCGGCGGCAACGCGCGCCGGCTGTTCTTCGACAGCCGGCCGGACGTGCAGCCACTTGACCTGCCGTTCGACCCGATGGAACGAGCGCAGGTGATCCCTGCGACGATCTTCGCCAACGGTCTCGGCCTCGACCAGCGGACGGCCGGTGCCCTGGTCCACGCCTGGCTGACCGACGGCGAGCTGGGCACCTTCGCCGACTACACCGGGGCACTTATCGACCGGGCGCTCAAGAACCAGGACTGATCATCGTCGCAGCAGCTCCCGCGAGGTGATCTTGGATTCGTCCAGCTCGATCCCGAAACCGGGGCCCTGCGGCAGCGCGAAGGAGCCACCCTCAGGCGTCAGTGGATGCAACTCGAAGTGGTGACGATTGGGCATGATGCGGTAGAGGTATTCGGCCTTGGGGCAGGTCGCCGGTGACTGGCTCGCCACCACATGCAGGGCGGCGTGCAGTCCGTGCCCGTGCGGGATCACCGGCACGGTGAAGCTGTCGGCCAGCGCACAGATCCGGACCAGCTCGGTGACACCGCCGCACCACTCCGGATCGCATTGCAACACCGCGAGTGCCCCGGCCTGCAGGAAGCCCAGCACGTCCGGACGGTCGTAGAGGTGCTCCCCCGCGCTCAGCGGCTGGCCGGTGCTGCGGTGCAGCTCGATGAAGGCATCAACACGGTTGGGCAGGAAGACCTCCTCCAGCCAGGTCGGCCGAAGGTCACCAACCCGCTCGATCCAGGCCCGGGCGTAGGCCAGATCCCACCCCATGAAGGCGTCGAACATGATCGGGAAATCCGGGCCGACCGACTCCCGTACGATCCTGGCCAGCTCGACATTGCGGGTCAGCCCGTCCGGGCCGTCACCGGGACCGTCGGCGAAGAACCATTTCTGGCCGTCGAATCCGGCCGCCTTGAGTTCCGCCGCCGTACGGCGGACATCCTCCGGCCGCAGCGACGTCCCCAGGGTGCTCACGTAGGCGGGGATCCGCTGCCGGGAGGCGCCGCCGAGCAGCTGCCAGACCGGGGCGTCGTACGCCTTGCCCCGCAGGTCCCACAGCGCGTTGTCGATCGCACTGATCGCGATCTTGAGGTGCCCGTGCCGGGCGTGCCGGTCGAGGCGCTCGAGTTTGTCCCACAGGATGGTGCCGGCGAGCGCGTCCTGGCCGATCAGGAAGTCGGCGAACTGGTCGAGGATCGGCCAGGCGGCGTCGTACTCGATCGGACCGTAGAAACCGCTGATGCCCTGATCGGTGCTGATCCGCAGATAGAGCGAGGTCAACTCGGCGGGGCGGGCCGGAGTCGGCTGCTGCTGCGGTGGCCGGTGCTCGGCGTACAGGGTCAGCGGTCTGACTTGCTTCTGCCGCCCGTCGGGCAGGTCGGGATGCGGTCCCTTCACCGCTTCGACCTCGACAGCGGTGATCTTCAGCGTGCGCAACGCTCGATTCCCTTCGCTTCGCGGCCGAATCCGGGCCGGCCGATCAAGGAGCCTGGTCGCCGACGAGTTTCGCCAGTGGTGAGGGAAACCGCGGCATGACCACCTTGCCACCGAGCCAATCCGTGAGGTCGGCGGCCTCAGCGTTCACCGCTGCGGCCGCGTCGCTGCCGATCTCTTCCAGCAGCCGTACGATCACGGTGCCGGCCGGATCCTGCCACCAGCCCCCGACGATCCGGCCGTCACACCAGATCGTGGGCCCGGCGTTGCCGTTGGTGTCGTAGACGAGTTTCTTGTGATCACCCAGATACCAGTCCCGGTCGGTCCAGCCCATCGGCGTTGGGTCGAGCGCGGGCAGCAGAGCGATCCAGGGCTCGGGCGGCTGATCATCGGTGAGCTGATCAAGATCGTCGGCCAGCAGGTAGCCAGGCCGGCCGTCAAGATCGACCTCGACCGGGTCGAGTTCGGCCAGCGACCGATTCACGGCGGCGACGGTTGAACCCAACCACCACTTGAGATCCATTGCCGTACCCGGCCCGAAGGACTGCAGCCAGCGCTGCACCATCCGCCGGTGCGCGGTCGCAGTATCGGCGGGCTGCCAGGACTGGTTCAACCGGGACTGGCCCAGCCAGGACTCCATGCTCGCCCAGCGCGGCCGAGACGTGTACCACGGCCCGCGATTGGTCGCCCTGACGACCCGGCCTTCGGCGCCCAGGATGGTCAGGATCCGCGGCGAGATCGGCACATCAGCGGACCACTTGCCGGAGCCCGCCCGTACGGTCCCCTGCAAGATCGGCAGTTCGGCCGCCAGCTCGGTCGAAGTCGCCTCCCTGCCATCCGACAGCGCCTTCAATACCGCTTGTGATGCCCGGCGGAGCCAGCGGGCACCGTCGGCGGCGACGCCGGCCTCCTCGACCATCTTGATCATCTTGCGGGATTCCGATCCCGCGACCCGTGCGGCGCCCGCAGGCTGCACGTCGATGAGGTCGTCGCGATCGATCACGAAGAGTGTCCGGCGCATGGCCAGCTGTTTGATCACCGTCCGGTCGGCGTACAGCGCGCGATCAAGATCAGCACGCGCGAAGCCGGGGATCCGCGCCCAGGCGGAGAGGTAGATGCTGGCCGGGTCGGTGGCATGCAGACAGACCAGCGACCGGACCAGGTCCTCAACGTCGGTCGGCGCGGGGCCGGCCAACCGCTGCCGGCGCGCCAACATCGCGCGCCGCTGCTGCACACTGATCCGCTGCATGGCGCCATCCTGGCAGCCGGCTCCGACAATCAGAGCCTTGAGCTTGTCGAAGGAAATCAAGGGCCGTTCGACAAGCTCGGGGATCGGACGGACAGGCTCGGGGGCGACTCAGGAGCAGACGGCACCCACGTTGGCCGACTTCACCAGTTTGGCGTACTTGGCCAGCACGCCGTGCGGCTTGGGGCGCTCCGGCAGTGTCCAGGCAGCCCGGCGCTTGTCCAACTCCTCGGCCGGGACGTCGACCTCCAGAGTGCCCTCGGCGACATTCAGGATGATCTTGTCACCGTTCTCCACCAGGGCGATCGGGCCGCCCTCGGTGGCCTCGGGGGCGATATGGCCGACGCACAGGCCGGTGGTGCCCCCGGAGAACCGTCCGTCGGTGATCAACATGACGTCCTTGCCCAGCCCCGCGCCCTTGATCGCACCGGTGATGGCGAGCATCTCGCGCATTCCCGGACCGCCCTTGGGACCCTCGTAGCGGATCACCACGACATCGCCGGAGGTGATGGTGCCGTCCTCCAGCGCGTCCATCGCCGCCCGCTCGCCGTCGAACACCCGCGCCGTGCCTTCGATCACTGTGGTGTCGAAACCGGCGCTCTTGACGACCGCACCCTCGGGAGCCAGCGATCCGTGCAGGATGGTGATGCCGCCGGTCGGGTGGATCGGCTCGGACAGCGCGCGGATGATCTTGCCGTCGACGTCCGGCGGGTTGATGTCGGCCAGGTTCTCGGCGACGGTCTTGCCGGTCACGGTCAGGCAGTCGCCGTGCAGCAGGCCGGCCTCCAGCAGCGCCTTCATCACCACCGGGACGCCGCCGATCTTGTCGACGTCGTTCATCACGAATCGGCCGAACGGCTTCAGGTCGCCCAGGTGCGGGACCTTCTTGCCGATCCGGGCGAAATCGTCCATGGTCAGCTCGACGCCGGCCTCGTTGGCGATCGCCAGCAGGTGCAGCACCGCGTTGGTCGAGCCGCCGAAGGCCATCACCACGGCGATCGCGTTCTCGAACGCGTCCCGGGTCATGATCTGCCGCGCGGTGATCCCCTTCTTGAGCATGTTCACCACAGCTTCACCGCTGCGGTGCGCGAACCCGTCGCGCCGCCGGTCGACGGCCGGCGGCGCGGCGGAGCCGGGGATGGACATGCCGAGCGCCTCGGCGGCACTGGCCATCGTGTTGGCGGTGTACATGCCACCGCAGGCGCCCTCGCCCGGGCAGATCGCGCGTTCGATCCGGTCCACCTCGTCGCGGCTGATCAGGCCACGCACGCAGGCGCCGACGGCCTCGAAGGCGTCGATGATCGTGACGTCCTTGCCGTCCACCTGGCCGGGCATGATCGAGCCGGCGTAGAGGAAGACCGAGGCAAGATCAAGGCGCGCGGCGGCCATCAGCATGCCGGGCAGCGACTTGTCGCAACCGGCCAGCAGCACCGACCCGTCGAGCCGTTCGGCCTCCATCACCGTCTCGACCGAGTCGGCGATGATCTCGCGGCTGACCAGCGAGTAGTGCATGCCGACGTGGCCCATCGAGATGCCGTCGGAGACCGAGATGGTGCCGAATTCCAGCGGGTAGCCGCCGGCCGCGTGCACTCCGGACTTGACGGCCTTGGCCAGCCGGTCCAGCGACAGATTGCAGGGGGTGATCTCGTTCCAGCTGGATGCGACGCCGATCTGCGGCTTGGCGAAGTCCTCGTCGCCCATCCCTACCGCGCGGAGCATGCCACGGGCGGCGGTCGCCTCCAGGCCGTCGGTGACGGTACGGGAGCGGGGCTTGATGTCAGGGGCGTTGCCTCCGGCGCTGGAAGCGGGTGAATTGGTATCGATCGTGCTGCTGGACATGGGCGTCAAACTACCCTTGCTCGATCAGCTGCTCCGCATCGGTCCGCCCGTTCGCCGAGACGCGCCGGGATCGTACGATCATGCCGCCCGCCGCGACGATCAGCACCAGCGTGATCAGGATCGGGCCGAAGTTGGCGATCAGTTCCTGCAACGCGTTGTAGTGATCGGCGGCACCCGCGTAGTACGGCAACAGCGCCAGGGGCAGGCAGGCACTGACATAGAGCACGATCGCACCGGAGGCGATCAACAACCAGCGTGGCATCGGTACGTGATCGGCGCGCGCATCGGGCCAGGGCCGGCGACGCAACTGATACAGCACCGCGATGGCCAGCGGCAGGATCCAGACGAAGTGGTGGGTCCAGGACAGCGGCGAGGCCAGATTGCTGCCGAGCCCGACGAAACCGATCGCCAGCACGTGGGCGCCCTGTTTCCACCAGTGCGCTCCCACGATGGCTGCGATCACCGCAACGATCACCGAGATCAGCAACCCGATGTAGGTGTGCAGGTGGCTGTCACCGAAGAGCCGGAGCACGACGCCGAGCAGGGACTGGTTGCCGACGTAGACCGGACCGGACGTGTGCGTGTCTCCCCCGGCCAGGCTCTTCAGGTACGAGACCGTGGCGGCCGGCTGGACGGCGGTTCCGATCGCCGTCAGGACGGCGAAGGTGATGATCGCGGTGAGTGCCTGCTTCTTCTTGCCGACGATCAGCAGCATCAGTACGAAGATCGCCGGCGTCAACTTGATCGCCGCAGCCAGGCCGATCAGGATGCCGGCCGGGAATCTGCGCTTGCGTCGCGGATCGGATGGCAGCAGGTCGATGACCACCAGCACCATCAGGAAGGTGTTGATCTGGGCGTACCCGATGGTCGTCCGGATCGGTTCCATCCCGATCACCAGGGCGATCGAGAACAGCGCCAACGGCAGGCCGCGCGGCACCCCGCAGCGGATCATCACCACGTTCTGGGCGATCACCAGCCCGGCGATCCAGAGCAGCTCCCAGACGATGAACGGGCCGATCGCCAGCGGCAGCATGACGATCGCCGCCGCCGGCGGATAGATGAACCAGAGATGGAATCCGGGCGAGGTCCACTCCATGATGTTGGCGCCGTGCAACATCGCGCGGACCGCGTAGAAGTAGACCTGCAGATCCATCGTCGACGGCCGGAAGGGCCAGTAGCGGCCACCCGCGATGATCAACGGGAGCATGATCAACGAGACAACGTAGGCGGGGACCATCTCCCCAACCATCCGCCGGAACCGCTGCGCCGTGGTCATCGGCGGCGGCGCCACTAGCTGGTCAGTCGTCGCCATACCGTCTCCAGCTCGTCATCGGTCGCCACAGGCTTGGGGCCGAAGAGATTCCGCAGACCGGGCGTGTCCGCGTAACGCGGCAACAGATGCACGTGCAGATGGAAGACCTCCTGACCGGCAACGGGTCCCGCGGAGGAGAACATGTTCATGCCGTCGGCGCCCAGTTTGGTGATCAACAGCCGGGACACCCGGTCGATCGCCGGAGTGATCTCGGCCAGCGCCGGCGGATCGGCGATGAAGCTCTCGACGTGCCGCTTCGGTACCACCAGCGTATGACCACGATGGAACGGCGCGACGTCCAGGAAGGAGACGGATTGATCATCTTCGTCGATCCTCCAGGACGGTATCTCGCCGGCGATGATCTTGCAGAAGATGCAGTTCTCTGAACTTGTCGAAGGGCTCATTCGATCACGTTCTCCAGGGGCTGACCGGTGGCGTACCGGCGCAACTGTGCGGCGATCAGGGCATTCGACCGGGGGAAGAAGGCGCTGCTGGCGCCGCCGGTGTGCGGTGAGATCAGGACGCCGGGACTGGTCCACAACGGATGGTCGGACGGCAGCGGCTCGGGCTCGGTGACGTCCAAACCGGCCGTGAGCCGGCCGGAGCTGGTCTCGGCGACCAGCGCGTCGGTGTCGATCAGCCGGCCGCGGCCGACGTTGATCACCTGGGCACCGTCGGGCAGCAACGCCAGGGCATGCTTGTCGATAATCTTCTCGGTATCCGGGGTGAGCGGGGTGATCAGGAACAGCACATCCGTCTCCGGCAGCACGTCGTCCAGATCGGTGATCGGACGGACCGGCATCGGCTCCGTACGAGCCCGGCGGGCGATCCGGGTGATCGAGGCAACCTCGAAGCCGGTCAGCCGACGCTCGATGGCTTGGCCGATGTGGCCGTAGCCGAGGATCGTGACCCGCTGGTCGGCAAGGGACCGGCCGAACTGCGGCTCCCAGGTGCCGCTGGTCTGGTTCCGGGCGTAGGCGTCCAGGTGCCGGCCCAGAGCCAGCGACAGCCCGACCGCCATCTCGGCGGTGCTGGCGTCGTGCACCCCGGCGGCATTGCACAGCGTGACGCCCTCGGGGATGTGCGGCTGGATGTCCTCATAGCCGGCGGACTGGATCAGCACCACCTTCAGCTTCGGCAGCTCGCCGAACCGCTCCCACGGGTCGTGCGCGCCGAGGTAGGGGTGCACGTAGACCTCGACCTCGTCGGCGGTCGACGGGAAGTCGCCGCCGGTGTAGAAGTCGAGCTCGATGTTGTCCGGCAGCTCACCGAGCTTGTCCCGGGCCTCGGCCTCTGATTCGAAGGGCACCCACACACGCATGGGTCGATCTTGCCAGGAAGCGTCAGCGAACCGGGTAACCGGCCTCTTCCAGCGCCTTCTTGACTTCAGATATGCTCAAGGTGCGGTAATGGAACACGGTTGCGGCCAGCACGGCGTCGGCTCCGGCCGCCACCGCCGGCGGGAAATCCTCCGCTTTGCCGGCGCCGCCGGAGGCGATCAGCGGTACGTCGACCACGGCCCGTACGGCTCGGATCATCTCCAGATCGAACCCGCCGGTGGTGCCGTCGGCGTCCATCGAGTTGAGCAGGATCTCGCCCACGCCCAGATCGACTGCCTTCCTCGCCCACTCGATCGCATCCAGACCGGCGTTCTTGCGTCCGCCATGGGTGGTGACCCCGAATCCGGAGGGCTGCTCGGGATCCCGACGGGCGTCCAGCGACAGCACCAGCACCTGGTTGCCGAAACGGCGGGTGATCTCGCGGATCAGCTCGGGGCGATGGATCGCGGCTGTGTTGACGCCGACCTTGTCGGCACCGGCCCGCAGCATCCGATCGACATCGGCGACCGAGCCGATGCCGCCGCCGACGGTCAGCGGGATGAAGACGCTGCCTGCGGTCTGGCGCACCATGTCGACCGTCGTCTCGCGGCCTTCCGAGGAGGCCGAGATGTCGAGGAAGGTGAGTTCGTCGGCGCCCTCGCCGTCATAGAGCGCGGCCAACTCCACCGGGTCGCCGGCGTCGCGCAGATTCTCGAAGTTGACGCCTTTGACGACCCGGCCGGCATGCACATCGAGACACGGGATCACCCGCACGGCCAGACTCATGCGGCAACCCTATCCGGCGCCGCGTTCGGGACCGAAGTCCTGAGTTGCCGAAACGGCGCACGGGCGTTGTCGGCCGACCCTAGGGTCGTACCGGCCCGACCCGAACTGGAGACTCATGAAGCCCTTGCGCACGATCACCGCTGTCCTCGCCGCCCTGCTGGCGGCTGTCGCCCTGAGCGCGGTCCACACGCCTGCAGCTTCCGCTGCCGGCAAGATCAAATTCACCAAGCTGTACGCCGATTCACCGGGCAGCGACAACCGCAGCACCAAGTCGCTCAACGCCGAATACGTCGTCGTGCACAACGGCGGCAAGGCCAAGGTCAAGCTCACCGGGTACAAGATCAAGGACAAGTCGGGCCACGTCTACACCTTCCCGAGCTCGTTCACGCTGAAGGCGGGCAAGAGCGTCACCGTGCACACCGGCCCCGGGAAGAACACCTCGAAGAGTCTCTACTGGGGCCAGCACAACTACATCTGGAACAACACCGGGGACACCGCATATCTGGTCAAGAGCGGCAAGCGGCTGGACAGCTGCACCTTCCCGAGCAAGCACTCCAAGGCCTACGTCACCTGTTGATCACAACGCCAGCGCGCTCAGCTGCGGACTCCGATCCGGCGACTCGCTGATCTCAGCGCCCGGCGCAGTCGTCGGGACACCTTGGCGGGTAGCCGATTGCGGTCGCGCTGGGCCTGCAGTTTTCGCTCCCGTTCGCGTCGGGCCTCCCGCCGCTTGACGTCGGCGAGCTGGGTCTGCTGCCTCTGGACGATTCGAGTCAGCTCCTTGATCTGGTCCTGTTGCCGGCGCGCTCGTTCGGTTAGCCGGTCGATCCGGTCCTGGTTATGGGTCGCGCGCTTGCGTACGTCATCCAATGCGTCCGCGTTGAACGGCTTAGCGCGTGCCGGAGTGAGAGTGAAGGTCGGACGGTAGCTCTCCCAGCGTCGCGCCCGGTCCACGGTTGCGCCCTGCCGCAGCCAGTTCAGCCGCTCCGCAACCCGTTGGCGACTGTCGGCATCCGTCCCCACCAGGCTGCCGACACCGGCAGGAAACGACACCTCGGCGAGTCGCCGCTCGTAGTCCGGATTCGCCTGACCGGGCTGGTGGATGTGCTCGAGATCGTTTCGCTCCAGGAATGCCGTGAAACGCGCGAAGTTCTCCGGCTGGCTGCGATGGAACTCGGTGAAGTCGGCCCGCTCGTAGAGCTCAGCCGCATCGACATTGGTGCCAACCTCGGCGATGGTGGTCCGTGGCAGACCGTGATAGTCCGCGAGTTCCAGCACCCGGGAGTCGTGGGCCAGCACCACCGCCGGAGTGCCCGCCAGAATGGCGGCCACGTTGCCGTGGATGCGAGTGCCGAATGCGAAGTGCTGCTGGGCCATCGCCGCGTACCAGATCCGTGGATCCAGATAGACGCGGATTCGGTCTTCACGATAGAGCCGGTGTCCGGGGTTCATCGGCAGCGAGCGATCCCAGCCCTCGTTGCCCTGATCGCCCCACAGCAGCAGCCGCAGCTCTGGGTACTCCTGTCCGACGAAGATCAACTGCTGGTAGCGGTCGGCGTTCGCGTTGACGATCTCGGCGATCCCCGGCACATGCGGGGTGATGTTGACGGCGACCGGAGAATCCGACGTCAGCCGGTCCACCTTGCGCGTGACCGTCAGGCCCGGCCCGAAGCGGAACAAGGAGGGACAGCCGATGATCTCGACCTGATCGCCACCGAAACCGAGGCCTGCAAGGAATCTCCGGGTGATCTCCCCGCGGACGCCGATAGCCGCTGAGCGGTCCAGGACCGCCGAGCAGAAGCGGCGGACGGTCTCCTTACCTTGCGGATCGGACGTCAGCTCGAGATCGATCCCGTCCATCTCGCCTTGCGCACCGACCCCAACAACTGTCACGGGGATGTCGAGTCGCTCGATCGTCCGGGTGATGTTGTCGAGTTGATTCAGGAACGTCGTCCGGAAGGCGTTGGCCAGCGGCACGACCAGATGATCGAACTGCTCGTTGATCCGAGCAGCGAAAGCTTCGTCGTCGCCGGACCTGTCCAGGTCCGCGGTCGTCACGATGGTGGCGTCGGGGACCGACAACGTCGCGTGCACGGAGTCGGAGAAGAGCAGATTGCCGGTGTTGTTGCCGATCAACCGCTGGCCGAGGACCGCTTCCGGCCGGATCACGGTGAAGGGGTCCTTGTTGGCTCGCATGAGGATGCGTGGCATCAGCGGTCCTCAGCCCATCGGCGTAATGACATCTTCCGATCCTAGACACGCGATCATGGCGTGATGAACAGCCACGCGTCCATCCACCACGTCGAGCTCTGGCTACCCGACCTGAACAGCCAGCTTCCGGCCTGGGGCTGGCTGTTCGGCGAGTTGGGTTGGGAGCCCTACCAGCGGTGGGACGGCGGCAGGTCCTGGCGGGCGGACGACGGCAGCTACGTCGTCATCGAGGAGTCACCCGATCTCGATCAGGAGACGTTCCGGCGTACGCGTCCGGGCATCAACCACCTTGCCGTGGCGGCTGACCGAGAGGTCGTCGATCGGATCGTCCGAGAGGGTGCTCGTCACGGCTGGCGGTTGCTCTTCGGCGATCGACATCCGTACGCCGGCGGGCAACAGCACTACGCCGCCTACCTCGAGAATGATCATGGTTTCGAGATGGAAATCGTGGCCGCTGAAACGGACAACACTTAGGCGTTCCGGACAACACTTGGTCCTCGATCCTGTCGGTGCCGACCAATAGAATTCTGTGTATGGCAAGGGATCTGTCGGAGTGGAGCATCGCGGAGCTGGCTTCCGCGGCCGCCGACAATGCCCGAGCGCAGATGCTTGTCGGTTGTAACCTGCTGCGGATCGCCGACCAGTGGGCGCTCAAACATCCCGGCGACGGACTGCCCTTGGAGATCAAACTCGACAACGGCGCCGATCAACGCCGCCTCGTCGTTGGTGGCGATGGCACGCCCGATGTCGCCGAGGGTGCCGCAGCTGATCTCGCGCTGGAATCGCGGATGAGTGTCGGCCAGGCCCTGGCGTTGATCACTGATGCGCTCGACCTGCATTTCCGCTTCCCCTGCCTGTGGGCCCGGGTCGAAGCCGGCTCGGTCGCCGACTGGCAGGCCCGCCGGATCGCGCAGAAGACTCGCCGGCTCAGCCAGGAGCAGGCCGGATCGATCGACCGCTGCATCGCCGGCCATCTGGCCAACCTGTCGCTGACCCGGCTGGACAACCTGCTCGATGCCGAGATCCTGCGTGTCGACCAGGAAGCCCGCGACAAAGCCGCCAAGAAGGCGCTCGCCGAGCGCGACGTCCGCTTCGGCAAACCCAATCAGGACAATCTGACCGAGTTCTGGGGTGCGATGCCCGCCGACGACGCCCAACGCTCCGATGCGGCGATCAACCAACTCGCCACCATCCTGCAGGCCCGCAAGGACTACCTGCCTGCCGGAGTTCCCGTCCGCGGCGCCGACACCCGGCAAGCCTGGCGGTCGGTGGCGATGGCCCTGTTCACCACCAACCCGATCCTGGCCAACCAACTCCTGCTCCAGCACCAGCAACCCGACCTGTTCGACCAACTCTTCGACGACCGGTTCCCAGACGCCCATGATCCGGCTGGGGCAAAGGTAGTCGACGATCGGCCGGATCCTGTCCATGAGCGGCTGGTCGCCGAAGTTGTCGGCCGGATCGACGCCAGCAAACTGATCCCGTCGGGCACCTTGCACATCCACCTCAACGCAGACGCCTTCACCCGGCCGGAAAACTCGATCGCTCGGTTGGAGAAGATCGGACCCGCGCTGCTGTCCACGATCAAGACCTGGCTCGGCGACGGCTGCACGATCCGGTTGCAGCCCGTGCTCGATCCCGCCACCATCGCCCCCGTCGACCGCTACGAAGTGCCCGATCGGATGCGCGAGGCGATCCTGGCCCGAACCCCGGCCAGCAGCTTCCCCTGGACCGGCAGCCTCAACCGGCGCAACGACCTCGACCACACCCTCCCGTATCTGCCGCCACCGGCAGGACCACCCGGCCAGACCGGGCTCCACAATCTCGGCCCCCTCACCCGCCGAGAACACCGGGCGAAAACCATCGGGCACATGTCCTTGCGGCAACCCGACCCGGGCACCTACGTGTGGAAGTCCCGATACGGGCGCGTGTTGATCACCAACGACAGTGGCACCCACGACCTCGGCAACATCACCACCAACCAGCTCGCCAGCGAGATCTGGTACGCCGCCGACCGCATGCAACACCTGCACGCCCTGGACGTAGCCTGATCGCTGGTCCCGTGGCGCCGGAGTCCACTACCGTCGATGTCATGGACTACACGGGGACGTTCGAGATCATCGCCGGCAACAACGCCGCCTTCGTGATTCCGGATGAATTCGTGGCGCAGTTGGATTCCGGCGGCAGGCCCAAGGTCACGGTCGCCGTCAACGGCAGCAACTTCCGGACCTCCATCGCGCGGATGGGTGGCCGCTACCTGCTGGGCATCAACAAGGCGCGCCGCGAGGAAGCAGGCCTCACCGCCGGCGAGACCTACACCCTGCAGATCGAGCCCGACCGCGAGGAACGGACCGTCGAACTCCCGGCCGATCTCGCCACGGCCCTCGGCGGGGACAAGGCAGCGCTGGGTCGCTGGGAAGCTCTCAGCTTCACCGCCAAGCGTGAGATCGCCGAACCGATCGAAGCGGCCAAGAAGCCGGAGACTCGTGAGCGCCGGGTTGCCAAGGCCGTCGAAGCCCTGCGGTCCTGAGTCACCCGAAGGCCCGGGTCAGCGGTCGTCGGCCACGTACGGGTCCGGTGCACCGTCCGGCTCGTCCGGCACGAAGTCGATCACCCCGCGACGCATCGAGGACACCACTCTGCGAGCCTGATCGCGCAACGCTCCCGCCCCGGCGGCATCGGCGATCTGACCGGCGAAGTCGATCACCTGGCGCACCCAGCGGACGAAATCGCCGGCTGTCAGGTCGTTGTCCTGGAGCACCTGACCGAGCGGCCATCCGGCGGCCCAGCTGAACGCGGCGCGGGCGAACCCGATATCGGGCTCCGGGCCGCGCTCGATGCGTACGTCCCGCTCGGCCAGCGACACCTCCCGCCAGACCCGGCGCAGCACGACCATCGCGTCCTCGCTCCTCCGGTCGGGCAGCTGCGGTCGGAAGCGATCATGATCACTGCGCCGCGACTCGTAGATCAGCGTCGAGAGCACCGCGGCCAGCTGCGGCACTTCGAGTCCGTCGAAGACACCGGCCCGGATGCACTCCGCGGTGACGAGATCGAGTTCGGCATAGATCCTGGCCAGCATCCGGCCTTCGTCGGTGACCCGGTCGCGATCCTGGTCCAGGTAGCCGAAGGAGGTCAGCACCTGGCAGATCTTGTCGAACTGGTTGGCGATCGTCGAGGTCCGCCGGGCCATCTGCCGGTCCGCCTGATCATTCTCCCGTTGCAGCCGGATCGCCTGCGCGGCAAAGCGGGCGTGAGTCTCACGGTCCGGGCAGTTGTGGCACGGATGGGCTTCCAGCTGGGCGCGTAACTCCGCCACTCGCCGAGCAGCCTCCGGATCCATCGTGGCCGGCCGATAGAGCTCAAGATCGGGGTCAAGCTCACGAAGCCGGGACTCCAACGCCGCCCGCAGGTTGCGTACCGTCTGTTTGTCCTTGGGGTGATAGTGCTTGGGCACCTTGATCCGCCCGACCACCGGCGGCGGCGTCGGGAAGTCGACCATCCCCAACCGGCGGACCTGACCGTCCTCGGTCTCCACCTGCGGCTGCGGCGCCTGCCGGTGCCCGGCAACGCCCGGATCGACGACCACCGCCCAACCGGTCGACCGGCCGGCGGGAATGCGGATGATGTCGCCACGCTGCACCTGCTGCAGTGCTGCGATCGCCTCCGACTGTCGGTTGAGCTTGCGATCCCGGGCCGCCTCGGCCTCCACCCGGCTGATCTCGTCACGCAGCTTGGCGTATTCGACGAAATCGCCCCGGTCGCAGGACGCCCGCTCGAAGAGTTCGGTGATCTCGGAGTTGTTCCGTGCCACCTTCCGCGCCAGCCCGACCACCGAACGGTCCGACTGGTACTGCGCGAAGGACTGCTCCAGCAGGGTCCTGGCCCGTTCGCGGCCGACGGCACCGACCAGGTTGACGGCCATGTTGTAGGTCGGCGCGAAGGACGAGTTCAGCGGATAGGTACGCCGGGACGCCAGCCCGGCGACGGCGCGCGGATCCAGCCCCGGCTGCCAGAGCACCACCGCATGGCCCTCCACGTCGATGCCGCGCCGGCCGGCTCGGCCGGTCAGCTGGGTGTACTCCCCCGGCGTGATGTCGGCGTGGGTCTCGCCGTTGAACTTGACCAGCTTCTCCAGCACCACCGACCGCGCCGGCATGTTGATGCCCAGCGCCAGCGTCTCGGTGGCGAACACGATCTTCACCAGGCCTTTGACGAATGCCTCTTCGACGCATTCCTTGAAGGCCGGCAACAGGCCCGCGTGGTGGGCGGCGATGCCGCGGACCAGCGCCTCGGTGAAGGTGGCATACCCCAGTGCCTGCTTGTCGGCGGAGGTCAGGCCGGCCGTGTGCCGCTCGGCGATCTCGGACAGTTCGGCCCGCTCGGTGGCGTTGGTGAGCGTCAGCCGGGAGCTGAGCAACTGGCGTACGGCTCCGTCGCAGCCGGCCCGGGAGAAGATGAAGACGATCGCCGGCAGCAGATTCGCCCGCTCCAGCGCGTCCACCATGTCGTACCTGCTGGTGGTTACCCGCCGCCGGTCGCCCCGGTCCTCGAAGTTGCTGCGGTGGGCGGCACCGCCGTACCTGCCGCTGCCGAAGGACACCGAGCGCTTGCCCTTGCCGCTGCGGCCCCGCGGCCGCCGGGAGTCGTCCCGCACCGACCGCGACTCCTGCTGGGCGACCTTGGTCAGCGCCGGATTGACCTCCGGCCGCCGCTCGCGTCCCGCGCCCGACGAAGGGCCACGATCGCCGGTGATCGCGGTCGGCGCCACACCGGCGAACAGGTCGTACAACTTCTTGCCGACCAGAACGTGCTGGTAGAGCGGGACCGGCCGGCGTTCGGAGACGACGATCTTCACCTCGCCGCGGACCTCGTTCAGCCAGTCGCCGAATTCCTCGGCATTGCTGACGGTCGCCGACAGTGCGACCACCTGGACCGAGTCGGCCAGCCCGATGATCACTTCCTCCCAGACCGCACCGCGGAACCGGTCGGCCAGGTAGTGCACCTCGTCCATCACGACGTAGCCGAGGTTGGCCAGCGTCGAGGACCCGGCGTAGATCATGTTCCGCAGCACCTCGGTGGTCATCACCACCACCGGCGCCTCGGAGTTGATCGACGAGTCGCCGGTCAGCAGGCCGACCTTGTCGGCCCCGTGGCGGCGGACAAGATCGGCGTACTTCTGGTTGGACAGCGCCTTGATCGGGGTGGTGTAGAAGGCCTTGCGGCCCTGCTCGAGGGCGAGGAAGACGGCGTACTCACCGACAATGGTCTTGCCGGCTCCGGTCGGCGCGGCGACGAGGACGCCGGACCCGGCCTCGACGTATTCGCAGGCCTCACGCTGGTAGGGATCGAAGGCGAAGCCGTACGCCTCGGCGAAGTTGGTCAGCGACCGGCTCATCTGCCCTGCGCGGAAGGCGGCGTACGCGTCGGCCGGGCTGCGTCGATCCAGAGCAGGATCGGGTTCTTCAATGGCGGACATCGTTGCCAACGTACCCCGGCAGCCACAACGAGCCGGGTATCGGCCCGACTCAGAGTTCGGGGCGGCAGATCCGCAGCGCCGCAGGCACCTGCTCGACCCGCAGCGGTGTGGCGCCGATCATCTCGCCGTCGCCGAATCCGACCAGGCCGAGCCCGTCGATCGTGATCGAGTGCACCCGCAACAGCTCGACACAGGGTTCGCCGACGAAGCCGCCGGTGTAGAGCTTGGGCAGCAGCCGCAGCAGGGTGGGATGACCGACCGGGTGGATGATCGTGACGTCCAGCAGCCCGTCGGTCGGATCGGCGTCCGGGCAGATCTGGATGCCGCCGCCGTAGGACCGGGTGTTGCCGACCGCGACCAGCATCGCGTCCAGATCACGCCGTACGCCGTCGATGGTAAGCTGGTAGTGCAGCGGCTTGAAGGTCCGCAGCACCGACAACAGCGCGATCGGGTAGCGGATCGAGCCCTTCGGCCAGCTCATGTCATTGGCCCGGCGGTTGACCATCGCGTCGAACCCGGTCGCGACGATGGTGCCGATGTACGCGTCCCCCACCCGGGCCAGGTCGACCGCGGTCTCGTGCGCGCCCAGGATGGCGTCCAGCGCCACCAACGGGTCGGTTCCCAAATCCAGGCCACGGCAGAGGTCGTTGCCGGTTCCTGCGGGGATCAATCCGAGAGTGGGCGCGGCGGGAGCCGACTGCTGGGCCCGGACCGCCTCGTTGACGCCGACGTGCAGCATGCCGTCGCCGCCCATCACCGCCACGACGCCGGCACCGGAATTGGCGGCCTTGTTGATCAATGCGACGGCCTCGCCGTAGTCCCGGCTCAGCCAGATGTCGAGTTCGTGTCCGGCATCGCGGATCCGTCCGGCGATCTCCGGCAGCATCTCCTGCGCACGGCCCTTGCCGGCGGAGGGATTGACGACCAGCGCGATGCTGGTCGGCGGCCGCCGCGCCGTTGCGGCGGCCTGCCGATCAGGCATCGTCCTTCTTGTCCAGCCCCAACAGGTCGGCCAGGGTCGGTTTGTTCGCGGCCTGTTCGGCCTCGAGATCTCTGCCTTCGAGCGCGGCCAGCGCCTTGTCGGACTCGACGCCGCGGCCACCGCGGTTCATGAAGCCCGGCTGGATGCCTTGACGAATCAGCGCCCGGTCATGGATGTGGGCGATGACTTCGGCCGCCAGGTACAGCACGGTCATCGGCACGGCAAGCATCAGCATCGAGACCGGGTCGGTCTGGGGAGTCGCCACAGCGCCGAAGACGAAACAGCCGAAGATCACGAACGATCGCGCCTTGGCCAACTGTTTGGCGCTGACAATGCCGATGAAGTTCAACCCGAGCACGAACACCGGCACCAGGAATCCCGCTCCGAAGACCAACATCACCCGGATCAGGAAATTCAGGAAGTTGGTCAGATCGAGCAGGTTCTCGATATCACCGTTGCCCGGGGTGAAGCCGATCAGAACAGAGATGCCCTTGGGAATGAGGTAGTAGCCGAGTGCGACACCGCTCAGGAACAGCGGAACCGCAGCGCTCAGGAAGATCAGCGCCCACTTCTTCTCCTTAGCCAGCAGACCGGGAACGATGAACGCCCAGATCTGGTATAGCGTGATCGGTGATGTCGCAACCAATGCTGCAACGAAGCAGGTCTTGAGGATCAGCGTGAAGGGGTTGGTGACGCCCTCGACGACCGTCTGCAGATGCAGGTGCGGATGGGTGGCCTCCAGATTCGTTCTGGCGATCTGGTACGGCCGCATCAACACATCGAAGATCTGCGCATTGAAGATGTAGGCCACGATCGTGCCGATGATGGTCGCGGCAGCGATGATCACCAGCCGATAGCGAAGTTCCCGCAAGTGCTCCCAAAGCGTCATGTTGCCGTCTTCGGGCATGGGCGGCGGTTTCAGCCAGGCAAGGCTGAACCGTATGGGTCGTCCACGGAGAGTGAGTGCCACGTCGATTGACCGTCTCTACGAGATCGGGTTGGCAGGCCTGGTGCGCCAGACCTGATCAGTTGTCGCGACGGGCCTCGGACGGCTGGGCCGCCGAGTTGTTCACGTTCTGCTGGGTCGGCTGCACGCCACCAACGGCCGGGGGCGTCTGCTGCCGCTTCTCCTCGTTGATCACCTCGGCGTCGACGACCTCGGAGTCGGCCTTCTTGTCGCCGGTGAGACCCTGGGTCTCTTCCTTGAACTCCTTGATGGCACGACCAGTGCTCTTGCCCAGGCCCGCGAGGCGGGCGCCCCCGAAGAGCACCAGGACGATGACAAGGATGATGACGAGCTCGGCGGGGCCGAGTCCGAAGGGAGCCATCGGGGTCATGTGCGTTTCCTCATTTCGCTGTGATGCGGTTGCTTGTCGCTGTCGCATCGGTGCGACGGCTGCAACTCACGTCATCCTACGTCGTGATATTCGGCTTCACGGTCGGAAGAGATTGCATTCTTATCAGGATCTCGGAACCTTTCGGGTCCTGTGCCCAGCTCCGGAACCTGGATCTGGGCGGCAAGATCGGCCAACCGCGCCGTCCGCTGTCCGAGCACCCTCAGCTCGGCGAACACGTCGGATGCCTTGTGGGCCAGCCAGACCGCGTACGCGACGAGCATGATCAGCCCGGCAACGGCGATACCGCCGAACACATAGACCCAGATCACGGCCGCCAGCGTACGGCACCGGCAAGGAATCGTGGCCCTTTCCGGTCAGCTTTCGGTCGGGCTCTTCGATCAACCCGCCAGGGCGGCGTACTGGTCCAGTGCCTCCGACGCGGCATCGGCCGCCGAATCGCCGGCATCCTCCGGCGACAGCACCTGCGCCCCGCCGCCGAGCCGCAGCAGCAGCCCGCGCAGCCAGGCCGGGTCGCTGACCCGGGTGGTCACGGTCAGACCGCCGTCGTCGGCCGGAGTGACCGACTCCATCGGGTAGTACTCGGCCACCCAGGCGGCGGCCCGATCCAGCGCCAGGGTGACCAGTGGGGCGTCTTTGAGGGCGTCGAACCAGCCCTTGGTGACATCGCGCAGCTGGACCTGGTGCTCCGCGACATCGGTGTCGGTGATCCGGATCGACGCGATCCTGTCCAGCCGGAACGACCGCACCGCGTTGGCCAGATAGCACAACGCATCCAGATAGCCGTATCCCTCCAACACGAAGACCCGCAACGGGTCGACGAACCGGTGGGTGGTCTCGGCCCGGCTGGCGACGTCGTAGGTCAGCTCCAGCCGCTTGCCGCGGCGCAGCGCCTCGGTCACCGTGGCGCGGGTGTCCTCACCGCCGCCGGTCACCGCTACCTCGGCCTGCCCTGCGACCCGGTCCGGCCCCTCGGCGGCGACGCTCTCCAGCTTGGCCAGCGCCCGGTCGATCGCATCCCGGTCCCCGGTCGCGGTCACTCCGCGCAGCGTCCGCAGCGCCAGGATCAGCGCCAGCGCCTCGTCGGCGGACAGCCGCAGCGGACGGGTCAGATAGTCGGCGTTGGACAGGTGGATGACGCCCTCGCCGTCCACCGCGTCCATGTCGATGTCGATCAGATCGCCCGGGCTGAGTCCGGGCAGCCCGCACATCCACAACACGTTGAGATCCTCGCGGATCCGCTTCGGCGGGACCCCGAACGCCTCGGCAACGTCGGCGATCGACGCGCCGTCATGCTGGCGCAGGTACGGGATCAGGCTCAGCAGCCGCCGCACCTGCGCCTGGGCGGTCTGCCCGGTGGCGCTCTTCTCGGTTTTCTCGGGACTCATCGCACGGCTCCTTCAACCGGCGATCCGACCGACGGTGCGTAGTGCCGGGGCGCGGACCGGGTCGCCGCCACCCGGCGCAGCTGCTCGATCACAGCCGTCCGCAATTCCGCCGGCTCCAGCACCACGGCGTCGGCGGCATAGCCGACGACCTCCTCGCACAGGTAGCCGAGGTCGGCGTACGGCACCTCGACCACGTCGAATCCCGGCGGCCAGGCGTGGCTCAACTGCCCGAGCCGCTCCGCCTCAACGGGCCGGCCGTTGCGCCGCAGCCCGGGAGCCCGGCCGGGACGGATCGCGATCACAGCGGCCGCGCGAGGCTCCTCGGGTGCCAGCGACCTGGCCAGAGCGCGCAGGTCGAGATCGGCCGGGACCTCGTACGCGCCCTCCTTCGACACCCGCCTGGGCGTGTCGAGGATCCGCGACAGCTTGAACATCCGGGTCGCCCGGCGGTCGGTGTCGTGACCGATCACGTACCAGCGGCCCTTGTTGGAGGTCATCCCCCACGGCTCCAGCGTCCGGGTGGTGCCGCCGCGGTAGGTGAAACAGACCCGGGCGCGGTCCAGGACCGCATGCCAGAGCGGTTCGAAGGCCGGCTCGTTGGCCGAGACGTTGGGCTCCAACGCGCCCAGCCGGGACGCGTCCGGCTCGATCCCCGCGGCGCGCAGTTTGGCCAGCGCACTGCGGGTGGATTCGGCGACCGCCGTGTGCTGCCAGGAGCGCGCGGCGACCCCGACCACGGCAGCCTCCTCGGCATCCAGCTCGATCGACGGCAGCTCGAAGGCCGACCGCTCGATCCGGTAGCCGGGCTCGTCGTCGAAGAACGCGTCGAAAGATCCGACTTGTAACGGGATCCCGAGCTTGCGCAACTCTTCCTTGTCCCGCTCGAAGGTGCGCTCGAACGCCTGGTCGCTGAGATCGTGGTAACCCTCGACGATCTCGCGGATCCGGCTCTTGGGCAGGAAACTCCGCGTGACCAGCAGGCAGATCGTCAGGTTGAGGATCCGCTCCGTCTTGCGAGGGGCCATGGCGCTGGCTGTCTCCTAGGAAGTCGGGCAGATTCGGACGCTACCATCACACAACCGTTCGATTATGCGCCGCGCCGAGGTTTTTCCCCAAGCGTGTTTGCGGACCCCGCCCGGTGAGCCAGTACCGTGAGCCGGTGACTGCACCCGAGCGCGTCCGCGGTCGATACGCCCCCAGCCCGACCGGTGACCTGCACCTGGGCAACCTCCGGACCGCCGTCCTGGCGTGGCTGTTCGCCCACCACGGCGATCATCGGGGCGATCATCGGGACGTCGGGCCGGGTGAGCTGCTGTACCGGATCGAGGACCTGGACCCGTCGCGGGTACGGCCCGGCACCGCCGACCGGCAACGCGCCGATCTGGAATCCCTCGGCCTGGTCTTCGATCCCCCGCTGGTGATCCAGTCCACCCGGTTCGAGGCGTACGCGAGCGCCCTGGATTCGCTGCGCGAGCAGACCTTCGAGTGCTTCTGCAGTCGGCGGGAAATCGCCGAGTCTGCCTCGGCACCGCACGGCACACCCCGCCGGTACCCGGGGACCTGCCGTAACCTCAGCGCGGCCGAGCGGGCCGAACGCCGCCGGTCCCGGCCGCCGGCCATCCGACTGCGGGCCGAGCCGGAACCCGTCACGGTCGTCGACCTGATGCACGGCGAGATCACCGGGAGGCCCGACGACATCGTGTTGCAGCGCAACGACGGCTCCCCCGCCTACAACCTGGCGGTAGTAGTCGACGATGCCGGCTCCGGAATCAATCAGGTGGTTCGCGGCGACGATCTGCTGGATTCGGCGATCAGTCACGCCTACCTGGCCCGGCTGCTCGGCCAGCAGCCGCCGACCTACGCCCACGTCCCATTGGCCCTGAACACCGCTGGGCAGCGGCTGGCCAAGCGCGACGGTGCCGTGACGCTGGCCGACCTGGCCCCGTACGGCATCGGAGCACCCCAGGTACTCAGCCTGATTGCGGTGTCGTTGGGACTGGCCACCGCCGACGAACAAGTTGATCTTGCAACACTGCGGGACCGTTTCGACCCCGCCCGACTGCCCCGTACGCCATGGGTCGTCACTGCGCCGGGCCGGGATTGATTTCCGCCACTCTCGGGTACGACCCGACCATGAGCCAACCAGCACAACAACAGCAGCCACCGGGGACCGAATCGGACCTGGACCCGAAGGCCGATCACGGTGAACAGAGCTACGTCGGCTCCGGTCGACTGGAGGGCAAGATCGCCGTCATCACCGGCGGCGACAGCGGGATCGGCAAGGCCGTCGCGATCGCGTACGCCCGCGAGGGCGCGGACCTGGTGATCAGCTACCTCAATGAGCAGGAGGATGCCGAGGACACCAAGCACTGGGTGGAGAAGGCCGGCCGGCGCGCGGTCCTGATTCCCGGCGACGTCTCCGACCCCGAGCACTGCCGCAAGATCATCTCCACAACCGTCGAGGAGTTCGGACGGGTCGACGTGCTGGTCAGCAACGCCGCCTACCAGATGACCCACGAGACCATCGAGGAGATCAGCGACGAGGAGTTCGACTACACGGTCCGCACGAATCTGAACGCCTACTTCTATCTGGTCAAGGCGGCGCTGCCGCACATGTCGGAGGGTGCGAGCATCATCGGGTCGTCCTCGGTCAACTCCGATTCACCGTCGCCGACGCTGGCCCCCTACGCCGCCACCAAGGCTGCGATTGCCAACCTCACCGCCTCCTTGGCCCAGTTACTCGCCGACCGCGGGATCCGGGCCAACAGTGTCGCGCCGGGACCGATCTGGACACCGCTGATCCCGTCGACGATGCCACCGGAGAAGGTCGAGAACTTCGGCCAGCAAGCACCGCTGCAACGTCCCGGCCAGCCGGCAGAACTGGCCCCGGTCTACGTGATGCTCGCTTCCGACGAGGGCAGTTACGTGTCGGGTGCCCGGATCGCCGTCACGGGAGGCAAGCCGATCCTCTGATCGACCGCCCGATAGTCTCGATGCCGTGATCATCTGGGCCGAGGGAACCGTGGCGGCGATCGGCGACCGCTGGACGGGAGCGGCCGAGTTGATCATCGACACGCCTGGCGGGCAGTCATTCCGGTCGTTGGTCTACCTCCAACTGATGCCGCTGCCGCGGATCGGGGACCGGGTGTTGATCAACATCGCGGCGGTGGCCCGCGGCCTCGGAACCGGCGGTTACGCACTGGTCGTCGCCGTCCTCGATGACCAGAGCCGGCTGATCGGGCAACCGGACCTGCCCAAGGGTCACCTGGTGAAGGCGCGCTACACACCGACGCAGGTGATGATCGCCGGTGTCGACGAGCAGGGCTCTGAATTCCATGATCAACTCGATGCCACCGACGACCTGGACGGCCTGCCGGTGATCGTCGCCGATCTGCATTCGGCCGTGGTGCCGATCATCGCCGCGATCCGTGCCGACGCGCGTGATCTTCGGGTCGGCTACCTGATGACCGACGAGGCGGCATTGCCGATCGCCTTCTCCCGGACGGTCTCGGCTCTCAAGGACCACGGCTGGCTGGCGGGCACGATCACCTGCGGACAGGCGTACGGCGGTGATCTTGAAGCGGTGAACGTGCACTCCGGCCTGCTCGCGGCCAAGGTCGCCCTCGGCGCCGATCTGGTGATCGTGAGTCAGGGTCCTGGCAACCTCGGTACCGGTACGCATTGGGGGTTCTCCGGTACCGGCGCCGGCGACGTGATCAACGCCGCCTCGGTGCTGAACGGCCGACCGATCGGCACGTTGCGGATCTCCAGCGCCGACCCGCGGTTCCGGCATCGCGACGTCTCCCACCACAGCCTGACGGCTTACGGCAAGGTGGCGTTGCGGACGGCGGACATCGCCGTCCCCGACTTCTCCGACGTGTCGGCGCTGGCTGGGATCCGCGACCTCTACACCCTGCCGCGGCTGGCCGACCGGGTCTTCGAGTCGGTCGCCGCCCTGACCCCACTGCATCGGCTGCACCGGATCGGACTCGGTGGGCTGGACCGGGCCCTGCTGGAGTCTCCGATCAGCCTGTCCACGATGGGCCGCGACCTGGACGCCGACCCGGCCTATTTCCTGGCGGCGGCCGCGGCCGGCAGGCTGGCGGTAGAGATACTGGGGTCATGATCGACGATCCCGGTTTCCCTGGCCTGCACGTCCGCCCGCCGTCCGGCTGGGTCAACGACCCCAACGGTCTCGCCCTGGTCGACGGCCGCTACCACGTATTCTTCCAGTACAACCCGGACCGGCCGTTGCACGGGTCGATCAAATGGGGTCATGCCAGCTCGACGGATCTGCTCGCCTGGGACTACCACGAGCCGGCTTTGATCAACCGGCCGGGAACGATCGACGAGGCCGGCTGCTGGACCGGCTGCGTCGTCGATGATCACGGCGTGCCGACCGCCGTCTACACCGCGGTCGCCGATCGGGCTTCGGATGCCGTCGTCGCCCTGGCCCGCAGTGACCGGAATCTCCAGGTCTGGCAGCAGTCCGACCGCGGTGTGATGGGTCCGCCGGCGGACCGACGACTTGCCGAGACCAGGGATCCGTACGTCTTCAGCTATGGCGACCATCGGTATGCGGTGCAGGGAACCGGCGGCCCCGACGCGGACCCGGCCATCCTGCTCTACGGCTGTGATGATCTTGACCACTGGACCGAGCTCGGCGTGCTGCTCGACTACACCGATCCCCTGGTCCGCGATGTCGCCGAGTCGACCACCTGGGAATGTCCGAATCTCTTCCGGTTGGACGATCAGTGGGTCCTGGTGGTGGCCTGCAACCGGCGTGGTGATCTTGCCAGTGTCTATCTGATCGGCGATCTGCAGCCGGACGGAGACGGGCTGCGCTTCGTCCCGACGTCCGGCGGGCTGGTCGACCAGAGCCCGGTCTTCTACGCGCCGCAGGTGATGCTGGCCGACGACCGGGTGCTGATCTGGGGCTGGGCGCGCGAGATCGATCGCAGCGACGAGGACCTGCTGGCCGCGGGCTGGGCCGGTGCGCTGACCTTCCCGCGTGAATTGCGGGTCCGAGACGGTCGACTGGTCTCGATCCCGGCAACGGAGCTGGATACGCTGCGAGCCGGGGACCTGACCGGCCCCGAGATCACCGAGCGCGCCTTCGAGGTGCGCAGCACCGGCCCGGTGGTGCTGGAGCTGCACGGAGACGAAGATCGGGTGGTCGCGGAGGAGCCCGGTACGGTACGGATCCTGGTCGACGGCAGCATGATCGAGGTCTTCGGCGAGTCCGGCACTCCGCGGACACTGCGGGCCTACCCAACCCCGACCTCGACCTGGCGGGTCCGTGGCGCGGACGACAGCACGGTCCGGATCAACCGGCTGGCCCGTCCGCTCTGACGCCACGATGCCGATCCTGATCACCATCACGGGGCCGATCGCCGCGGGGAAGAACACCGTCGCCGAACTGCTGGCTGATCATGTCCTCAGCACCGGCCGCACGGTTGTGGTCGCCGACGTCGATGATGTCGCGGACATGCTGAGAATGCCTGCCGGTGACGGCAAGGGCCGGCTGTGGTTCCGGGCGCATCAGGCACACGGCGCGCTGGTGGGTCAGTGGATGCGTTCGGATGTCGACGTCGTGATCAGCATCGGCCCGGTCTACACGCGCGAGGAGCAGGATGCCTTGTACACAAGGCTTCCTGAGGATGCGGTCGTCGTGCGGGTGTTGATCGACGCTCCCATCTTCGCGACCTGGGAGCGGGTCACCGCCGACGTCCATCGCGGCGCGTCGAGGCAACGCGAATTCCACGAGTCCGCGCATGCCCGCTATCGATCGCTCAAGGACCAGATCCCGGCCGACCTGGTCTTCGACTCCGGCGACCTGGCCGCCGCCGACATCGCCGCGAAGATCATCACTGCCGCCGGACTCGACTGATCACAGCGCCCGCCGGTATCGCCCGAGCGCGAAACGGGCGAAGACCTGCATCGCCGCGACCAGCAGCACCAGAACGGCCAGATCAACGAGCACCCGCGACCCGGCCGTGCCGAGCATGGACGTCCTCGCGGCGTCGACCGCCCAGCTGACCGGGTTCAGCGCCGACACCTCCTGCATCCAGGGCGGCATCTGGGCGACAGATGTCAGGGTCGCCGACAGGAACATGAACGGCAGCACGGCAAACTGTCCGACCGCGATCATCGTCTCCTGCCGGCGGAAGAGCAGGGCAAGCGCATAGGAGAAGGCCGCGAAGCCCGCACAGATCAGCGCCGCGGAGACCAGGATCACCAGCACGCTGATCAGATCGTTCGGCCGGGCTCCGAAGGCGTACGCCACCGCGACGACGGCCGCCGCCTGCAGAGAGCCGATGATCGCCGCCTGGACGGTCCGCGACACGACGAGCGTGCTCGGCGGCATCGGCGTTGTCAGGAAGCGATCCAGCGCACCGCGCTCGATGTCGGCGATCATGCCCGGCCCCTCCCAGGCGCCGTGGCTGAAAGCCGAGATAACCGCGATACCCGGGGCCAGGAACTGCAGGTAGGAGTCCGTGCCGAAGCCGCCCAACCGCGGCAGTCGATTGAACAACTGGCTGTAGAGCAGCAGCCAGACCATCGGCTGGACGAGCATGATCGGAAACAGCAGCGGTTGCCGGCGCAGCATCCGGTAGCCGCGGCCCAGCATGGTCGTCGTAGCGGTGAACTGATCTCCGACCGCCGCGATCGACGTTCTGGTGATGATCGCGATGATCATGGTGCCAGGACCTCCTCGACGGGACCGGCGTAGCGCTGATAGACCTCATCGAGCCCGGCCGGATGATCGCTATCCGTTGCCACGCGAGCCTTGAGCTCGGCCGGCGTCCCCTCCGCCACCACCCGGCCGCCGTTGATGATCACGATCCGATCGGCGAGCTGGTCGGCCTCTTCCAGGTAGTGGGTGGTGAGCAGGATGCTGAGCTGCTGTTCGGCCGCGATCCCGGCCAGCCCGGACCACAGGGCCGTACGCGCCTGTGGATCGAGTCCGGTCGTCGGCTCGTCCAGGAAGAGCAGCCGCGGGCGGTGCACGATCCCCATCGCGATCTCCAGCCGTCGCCGCATGCCTCCGGAATACGTCCGTGCCAGCCGATCGGCGGCGTACTCCAGTTGGACGAGCTCGAGGAGCTCCGCCACCCGATCCTGGGCCGCGCGGCCGCGGATCCGGTGCGCCGCCGCCTGGACCAGCAGATTCTCCCGCCCGGTCAGATACGCGTCGGTCCCCGCCTCCTGCGCGACATAGCCGATCGACTGCCGGATCTGGCGGGTCTGGCGGTTCAGGTCGTAGCCCGCGATCTGCCCGGAGCCCGCACTGGCCCGGGTCAGCGTGGACAGGATCCGCACCGTTGTCGACTTGCCTGCCCCGTTGGGGCCGAGCAGACAGAGCACGTCGCCTTCCGGCAGCGCAAGGGACACGTCGGCGACAGCCTCGACGTCGCCGTACCGCTTGACGAGGTGCCGGACCTCGATCACGTTGCCCATGATCAGGACCCGGCCTGCTCGGCAGCGATCTCACCGAGCAGATCCTCCAGCTCGTCGTGCCAGGCCAGCTCGGCGCGAAGGTGCAACTCCCCGCGCCGGTAGCCGGCCAGCGCCGAAGCCGGGAGCTTGCACTCCTGGCGATACAACTCGCGGCCGGCGACCAGGTCGTCCAGTTCGGCGGCCAGCGCGGCACGCCGACGCGACAACCGCTCCTGCAGCGCGTCCTCATCCAAACCGGCGGGCCACTTCAGGGCTGCCTCGACAGTTGTCGAGTAGATCGACGGCTGGGTGAGGGCGCGGTCGCGATGGATCGCCAGCTCGGCCAGCCCGTCGTCGGTGATCTCGTACACCGTGCGCTGGGGCCGATTGCCCTGCTGCTCGACCTTGACGGGTGCGATCAGGCCCTCGGCCTCGAGGCGGTGCAACATCCCGTACAACGCGCCGACCTTAACCCCGCCCCAATTCTCCACGCCGGTCAGTTCCGCGGTGCGGCGGATCTGGTGGCCGTGCAGCGGACCGCCGGCCAGCAGGCCGAGGATCATCAGCCGCCCGAGGTTGGCATCACTCATGCGATTAGTCTCACACGACTAATCGCATAAGATCAAGAGGTCTCGGAATCCGATTCGGCCTCGCTGAGTGCGCGCAGCCGAGCGAGCGAGGCATCCCAGTAGACCTCGTAGCGCCGTGCCCACGCACCGAAGGCATCGTCGAAACCGGCCGGGTCGATCCGGTAGTGCTGGTTGCGCCCGCGCTTCTCGGCCCGGACCAGGCCGGCGGCCCGCAGCGCCATCAGATGCTTGGAGATGCCCGAGGCCACCAGCCCGGGGAATTCCGCGGCCAACTCCCCCACCGTCAGCGATCCCCGCTCGGCCAGCAGGTCGAGCATCCGCCGCCGGGTCGGGTCCGCGATCAACCGGAAGGGATCGTCGGGACTAGGCACCCTGGTCCCCGGCCACCACGGCGGCCAACTGCTGGAGGATCAGGTGCTTGTCGGCTCCGCGCTCGTACGCCTGCCGCGTGGCCTGCCACCCCGGCTTGCCGATCCCGGCGAAACCGTCGTGCACCAGACTGATCCGCGTTCCCGCGGGAACGGCGGTCAGCGCGACTACCAGTCGCCCGGGATTCAGCCAGCCGGCGTCCTCTTCCAGCCAGGACAGCACCAGCCTGCCCTCGGGAACCAGTTCCAGTACCGTGCCACTGATCCAGGTCTCGTCGTCGGCGCCGCGCATCCGGTAGCTGCCACCTTCCCGCAGATCGATGTCGAGGCTGGGCGCCAGCCAGCGGCGCAACCTCTCCGGCGTGCTGAACCACGCCCAGACAGTGCTGGGTGGGGCTGCGATGTCCAATGTTCGCTCGACTTGCGGCATGACGTGCCCTCCAATGCATTACCGAATAGTAAGCCTTACCGTACGGTAATGAATTGTCGGATGCAAGCCAGCAGTATTCAGACCTCCGGATCCACCGGCTCCAGACCGACCCGGTCGACTCGGCGGTGGAACCGCATGCCCAGCAGGCCTCCGACGACGGCACCGATCAGGGCGACGATCACGAGGGCGGCCGCGACGATGATTCCGCCGGAGGTGAGCGTTCCGTCTCCGACGGGCAGCCGCGGGAAGCTGTTCGTCCGGTCCAGCACGTTGTACTTGTTGCCGGCGATCAGCCCGATCACACCCAGCACGATCGCGATCACGATCGCCCACAGCCAGACGCCGGTCCCCTGCCGTACGCCGTTGAAGCGGGCCATCCGGCCGGCGACGTAACCGCCGCACAGGTAGGCGATGAAGCCGATCACGACCAGTGCGATCGCTCCGGCCAGCCCGAGCGACTCGGAGTTCTGGGTGGCCGTGTCGGTGGTGACATTGTTGGCCAGGCCGACGCCAAGTCCGGCGGCTGCGACCAGTGCGGTCAGCAGCACGCTCATGCCGGTCGCGGTCAGCCAGCCGAAGAAGCAGGAGCCGAACTTGATCCCGCCGTAGGCCTCGCGCTGGCGGCGTACGACCTCGGACCGGTCGTTGACAGTGGTGACCGGAGCGACCGGTTCGCCGGTTGTCGTCCCGCCACCGGGTGTCTCAGTGTCGCCGGCGGGGGGTGGTACGCGTACGGTCGGTTCGCTCGTCGCGGAATGCTGGGCCCGACTCCTGGCCGGATCAGCGGTCGGATCGGCAGCCGGATCTGTAGCTTCCATGCCGGTTCGGTACCCAGTAGCGCGGCCCAATCACCATGGGCCGAAGCGGGGTGCTACTGGGCGGGCTGGGTGAAGAGGATGTCGACGACCATCACCACGGTGTCGGTCTTGGCGATCCCCTGGCTCTTGTCCCCGTTGGGGTAGCCCTTGCCGGGCGGGAAGACGATCAGCAGCCGACTGCCGACCGGTTGGCCGACCATGGCTGTCTGCATCGCCTTGAGCCGGGTGGGCGTCACCGCGCCGGTGCTCGGATCCTGCTGCGGCGCGAACGGGGTCTTCCAGCTGTTGTCGACGACCTTGCCGCCGTTCCACAGCACTGTCACCGACCGGGTGGTCACCAGGTCGGTGGACTTGACCTTGGCGCCGGTGCCCTTGATCAGCGGCTGGACCGTGGTCTTGGTGGGCGCGGCGGTGGACGGGATCGTGACCTTCGGCGCGTTGTCCACCATCGTCACTGTCGGCAGGCCGGATTTCGGCTTCACGGTGGTCCCGGTCGCGGACGGCAGGGTGGCCGACTCGATGTCGACGACAAAGATCAGCGAGTCCCCGACGTTGATACCGGCTTGGGCATTGCCACCCGAACTGTCGTAGCCGTCCTTGCCGGTCATCGCGATCAGCACCCGGTCCCCGACGTGGTGTCCCTGCAGGCCCTTCTTGAAGCCCGCGACGACCTGGTCGAGGGGGAAGTAGGTCGTCTGCTGGTGCCCGAAGCTCTTGTCGAAGGAGGAGTCGAACTCCTTGCCGGTCCTACCGTCCCAGCCGGAGTAGTCCACCCCGACGGTCGCGGTGCCGGTAACCTTCGCGCCCTTGCCCTTGCTGAGCACCTTGGACTGGGTCTTGTTGATCGCCCAGGGGTGCTTGACGGTGATCTTCGGGGCCTTGCCGTAGGAGCCCTTGACCTTGATCGCGTCGAGGTTCGTCGACGGCTTGACCGTCGGGGTCGCACTCGGTGACGGGCTGGCCGACGTCGTGGCCGACGGGCTGGCGGAGCTTTTCGCCGACGCCGATGCCGACGGGCTCTTGCCCGCATTCGCGGAGTTGTCATTGCCGCACGCCCCGAGCAGCGCCACGCTGGTCGCGACCGCGCCGACGACCAGCGCTCGGACGGCCACACCGGAGGACCGGCGGGTACGGATCGACAACGGCAGGTGCAGCGACGGGGTCACGCGCGTCGGCCTCGGCTTTCGGCTCGGTCCAGGGGTTCTCGGCGGATTCTCGACGTAGAGGATTCGCCCGATCCCGGGTCGGTCACCCGAGATTCGGCACCCAGACCTTACCTGGGGGAGGTTGAGAAACGTAGATCGGCGCTGCTGAGAAAGCCTTAGGAGTGCCTGTGCATGCTGGCGATCAGCCGGTCGACGCGCTCGTCGGTGGAGGCGAAGGGATCCTTGCAGAGCACCGTGCGCTGCGCCTGGTCGTTGAGCTTCAGGTGCACCCAGTCGACGGTGTAGTCGTTGCGACCCTCCTGGGCGTGCCGGATGAAATCGCCGCGCAACTTGGCGCGGGTCGTCTGCGGCGGCACCGACTTGGCCCGGAAGACCTCGGGGTCGGTGACCACCCGGGCAGCCGATCCGCGGCGCTCCAGCATCGTGAACAGGCCCCGGCCCCGGCGGATGTCGTGGTAGGCCAGATCGAGCTGGGCGATCCGCGGATCGGCGAAGCTCAGCCCGTGCTTGGCGGCGTACGCGTCCAGCAGCTTGAGCTTGATCGCCCAATCGATCTCGGTATCGATCAGCGACAGCTTGTCGTCCTCGACCGCCCGGATCGTCCGCTCCCAGAGATCGAGCACCCGCAGCGTCGTCGCCGTCTCCAGCCCGCGCTCGGCGACGAAGGTGGAGACCTTGTCGTAGTAGGCCTTCTGCAGATCCAGGGCACTGATCTTGCGGCCGTTGGCCAACGCCACCGGCACCCGGCCGGTACGGTCCCGGCTGATGTCGCGGATCGCGCGGATCGGATTCTCCAGGGTCAGGTCGCGCATCTGCACCCCGGCCTCGACCAGCCGCAGCACCAACTCGGTAGCGCCCACCTTGAGCAGCGTCGTCGTCTCGCTCATGTTGGAGTCGCCGACGATCACGTGCAGCCGCCGGTAGCGCTCCGGATCGGCATGCGGCTCGTCGCGGGTGTTGATGATCGGCCGCGACCGGGTGGTCGCACTCGACACCGATTCCCAGATGTGCTCGGCGCGCTGGGAGACCGAATACTCCGCGCCTCGTACGGTCTGCAGCACCTTGCCGGCGCCGCAAACCAACTGCCGGGAAACCAGGAACGGGACCAGCACGTCGGTGATCTTGGAGAAGTCACCGATCCGGCTGATCAGGTAATTCTCGTGGCAGCCGTAGGAGTTGCCGTGGCTGTCGGTGTTGTTCTTGAAGAGGTAGATGTCACCGCTGATCCCCTCGGCGCCCAAGCGCTGCTCGGCGTCGACGATCAAGTCCTCCAGGATCCGCTCGCCCGCCTTGTCGTGAGCGATCAGGGTGGTGAGGTTGTCGCACTCGGCGGTCGCGTACTCCGGGTGCGAGCCGACGTCGAGATAGATCCGGGACCCGTTGCGCAGGAAGACATTGCTCGAACGCCCCCAGGTCACCACCCGCCGGAAGAGGTAGCGCGCCACCTCGTCTGGGGTCAGTCGCCGGCTCCCGTTGGAGGTGCAGGCGACACCGTATTCGGTTTCCAGTCCGAAGATCCGTCGGTCCATGGGCGCGCCTGTTACCGACCGACCAGGTCCAGCAGCTTGCCCAGTTCGGACCGATCAAGATCACGGAGCTCGCCGGGTTTGAGATTGCCCAGCCTGACTGGGCCGATCGAGACCCGGGACAGCCTCCGGACCGGATGGCCGACGGAATCCAGCATGCGTCGCACGATGTGGTTTCTCCCTTCGTGCAAGGTGATGGTGACCATGCTACGTTCCGCTCCGGTCGAAACCAGCCGAACCTGCTCGGCGCGTACCGGACCGTCCTCGAGCACCAGCGTCCCGCGCAGCTTCTTCAGCGTCGGTGGCGTGATCACGCCGGTCACCTCGGCGACGTAGGTCTTGGACACCTCGTAGGACGGATGGGCGAGCCGATGGGCGAATTCGCCGTCGTTGGTCAGCAGCAGCAGTCCCTCGGTGTCGGCGTCCAGCCGGCCGACGTGGAACAGCCGCTCCTTGCGACCGGTCAGATACTCGGCCAGTGCCGGTCTGCCCTCCGGGTCGTCCATCGTCGACACCACGCCGCGCGGCTTGTTGAAGGCCAGGTACACATGCCGGCGCGGCGGTGGGATCCGTTCCCCGTCGACCCGGACCACGTCGCGCTGCGGGTCGACCCGCAGCCCCTGGACGGTGACGACCTTGCCGTTGACCTCGACCCGGCCCTCGTTGATCAGTTGCTCACTGGCCCGCCGGGATGCGACGCCCGCGGCGGCGAGCACTTTCTGCAGCCGTACGCCGTCCTCCTCGGACTCGTCGGCCGGGGTCACGCTCCGGCCTCCGGATCCGCGCTCTGCTCCGCAGCGGATTCGGTCGCGACCGGTTCAGCTGCCGGTTCAGCTGCCGGCACGACGGCCAGCTGGCCGAGCTCCTCCTCGAGCTCGGTCGCCTCGGGCAGATAGGGCGCCAGCTCGGGCAACTCCTCCAGCGACTGCAGTCCCATCCGTTCCAGGAAGTAGTCGGTCGTCCGGAACAGCGTCGCGCCGGACTCCTCGGCGCCGGTCTCGGTGATCAGGTCGCGGGCCAGCAAGGTGCGGACGACGCCGTCGACGTTGACGCCGCGGACCGCTGAGACCCGCGATCGGCTGACAGGCTGCAGGTAGGCGATCACCGCCAGGGTCTCCAGCGCGGCCTGGGACAGCTTGGCGACCTGCCCCTCCAGGACGTACGCCCCGATCAGGTCCGCGTAATCCTCGCGGGTGTAGTAGCGCCAGCCGCCGGCCACCTTGCGCAGCTCGAAACCGCGACCAGTCTCGGCGTATAAGGCCCTCAGCTCGGCCAGCGCTTCGGCCACCTCGTCGGTGGGCACTCGCAGCGCGGCCGCCAGATTGGTCTCGCTGACCGGCTCGTCGGCGATCAGCAGCAATGCCTCCAGCGCACCCCGCAACTGCTCGGGAGAGCTGACCCGCGGCTGGTCGAGCAGCACCTCCTGGGCGCCTCCCCCATCGTCGTGTGCCGCGTCGTGTGCTGGGTCCGGAGCCGCCTCCGGTTGCAGCTCGTCGGCTTCCTGTGCCTGGTCAGTCATGCGTCCCATCCGTCGTGTCCGAAACCCCTTCCGAGGCCCCGGACCCGCTGTCCTGCTCGGCGTTCTGTTGGTTCTGATTGTCGTTCTGATCCGGCGGCACGTCGAATTCGTCGGAGATCGTCAGCTGCTGGCCCTCGGTGCCCGTCCAGCGGATCATCAGGTCGGCCAGCGGCTCGGGCTGCTCGAAGACCGCTGCCTGCTCCCGGAAGAGCTCCAGCAGCGCCAGGAACCGACAGACCGTCGTCAGCTTGTCCGGAGAATCGTCGGTCAGCTCCCGGAAGGTCAGCGAGCCCCGGGAGCGCAAGCGGTCGACGACCACCAGCGCCTGCTCCCGGACGCTCACCTCCGGGGCGTGCAGATGCGCCAGCGACAGCACATCGGCTTCCTTGGGCGTCATCGCCCGGGCGGCGATCCGGGCGAAGCGCTCGGGCGTCACCGCGATCGTGATCTCGGGCAGCAGCCGGGTGAATTCCGGATCGAGGCCCGCGGTCCGTCCGACCCGACGGCTCTGTGCCTGCAGCCGCTCGGCGAAGGCCGCCGCCAACTGCTTGAAGGCGCGGTACTGCAGCAGCCGCGCGAAGAGCAGGTCGCGAGCCTCCAGCAGCGCGAGGTCCTCGGGATCGTCGATCTCGCCGCTGGGGAGCAGCCGGGCGGCCTTGAGGTCGAGCAGCGTCGCCGCGACGACGATGAACTGACTCGTCTGCTCCAGGTCCCACTGGTCGCCGGCCGCCTTGATATGGGCGATGAATTCGTCGGTGACCTGGGAGAGGGCGACCTCGGTGATGTCGAGCTTGTGCTTGCTGATCAACTGCAGCAGCAGATCGAACGGGCCTTCGAAGTTGGTCAGCCGGACGCTGAAGCCTTTGTCGGCGCGATCCTCGGTCTCGGTCTGTGCCGTGATCTGCTCGTCGGCGCTCGTCTGCTCGACGGAACTGGTCTGCTCGTCAGGATCCGTCACGGCGATCACGGTTGCGACAGCCTTCGGACCAGTTCGGAATCGACGCCACGGGCGGCAAGATCGCCGATCGCCAGCGCCAGCGCCTCCCGGACGATCCGGCCCCGGTCGACCGCCATGCCGTGGTCGGCCCGCAGCATCAGCCGGGCCCGTTCCAGGTCGAGCAGTTCGTCATTGCTGACGTAGACGGTGATCTTCTCGTCGTGCCGGACGCGGCCGGATCCGCGCGCTTGCCTGCCGTCGGTCTGCGGCTCTACCGCAGCGGCAGGCTCGCGATCGGGTGACTCCGGTGAGGCCTGGACCGGTCGGACCGACTGCCGTCTGGTGGGCGACACCGGTGATGCAGCCGCCGACGGGTGGTGTTCGGAGGTGCCATCCTGGGCCGTCGCCGGATCCGTCGGTGTCGCCGGCGTGGCGCGGAAGAGCTCGGCCGCGCCCGGCAGACTCACCCGACGAGGCATCGGGCAAGCACCTCGCGAGCCAGCATCCGATAGGCGCCGGCACCGGGCGAATCGGACGCGTACGTGGTGATCGGCTCACCGGCCACGGTGGTCTCGGGGAATTTGACGGTCCGCCGGATCACGGTGTGGAAGACCTTGTCGCCGAAGGCCTGCACGACCCGTTCCAGCACCTCGCGGCTGTGCAGCGTGCGCGGGTCGTACATCGTCCCGAGGATGCCGAGCATCTCCAGATCCGGATTCAGCCGCTCCTGCACCTTCTCGATGGTGTCGGTCAAGAGGGCGACCCCGCGCAGCGCGAAGAACTCGCACTCCAGCGGAATGATCACCTGGTCGGCGGCGGTCAGCGCATTGATCGTCAGCAGCCCGAGCGATGGCGCACAGTCGATCAGGATGATGTCGTAGTCGTCGCGGACCTTGGACAGCACCCGGAGCAGGGTCTGCTCGCGGGCAACCTCCGAGACCAGTTGCAGCTCGGCCGCGGACAGGTCGATATTGCTGGGCAAGATGTCCAGGCCGGGCACCGAGGTCTGCGCGATCACCTCGTCGGGAGTCACGTCCCGGCTCAACAGCAAGTTGTAGATGCTCAGCTCGAGGTTGTGTGGATTGACGCCGAGACCGACCGAGAGCGAGCCCTGCGGATCGAAATCGACCAGCAACACCTTGCGGCCCAGCTCGACCAGCGCCGCGCCCAGATTGATCGTCGTCGTGGTCTTGCCGACGCCGCCCTTCTGGTTGCACATCGCCATGATCAGGGCCTTGTCGCCCGGCCGGACCGCCGGCGGCTCACCGAGATCGGGCCACGGCCGACCGGTCGGGCCCAACTCCGGCTCGGCCTTCTTCGCCGGGGACATCGCCTCGGCCTGCGGCGGTGCCTCGGGCGGAACGACAAAGTCCGCGGCCGCCTGCCCGTCGGTGCCGGGATCGAAGAGCTGCGGCTCGACGGGGCCCGGATCGGCCTGGTCGGGACCGGCCTGGTCGGGATCAGGATCGGGCCGAATTGATTCAGCCTCCGGGAAGTCCGGTTCGCGCGGTTCCTGCGTCGTCTGCACCGATCCTCCTTCATGAGGCAGCTCGTTGCGTCCCTGCCCTGACCCGTCCATATTCCGCACGACTCTAGTACGCCCGCAGTGCCGGTTGCAGCCTCAGCCGGTGGCATTGCGGCGGATCCGGCTGTGGACAACCGCGGTTAGGCTTAGGCCCGGAACTCGTACGGTGTCGGCATGGGAGGATCGATGGCTACCGAATCCGTGGTCCGCGGTTCGGTCCCCGACTGGCTGCGCCCGCCGAACGGCTACACCGCCGACGAGTTCCTGGCCATGACCGATCTCCCCCGCCACACCGAGTTGATCGACGGGAGTCTGGTCTTCATGGCACCGCAACGGGTCTTCCACATGGCCATGATCGACTTTGTGGCCACGGAGTTCCGTCGCCAGGTGCCGGCAGGTCTGCGTGTCAATCGGGAGATGACGGTCAAGCTCGAGCCCCGAACAGCGGTTGATCCCGACGTGTCGGTGATCCGTGGGTCACGACCGCACGGCCTGGACGTCAACCACTACCTGCCGGAGGTTGCCGTTCTGGTGGTCGAAGTGGTTTCGCCTGATTCCGTCGACCGGGACCGGGATACCAAACCACACAAGTACGCCCGGGCAGGGATCGAGCACTTCTGGCGGGTGGAGCGAGACGGAGACGAGCCGGTGATCTTCACCTACCGGCTTGACCCGACCACCAGGTCCTATGTCTCGACCGGCGTCCACAGTGGTCGGCTCGAAGTCAGCGAGCCGTTCCCGATCAGCCTCATTTTCTCCAAACTGGCTGATTATTTGGGCTAGCGCGCCCGCGGGTGCGAGGTCAGATAGACCTCGCGCAGATGATCAACGGTGACCAGAGTGTAGATCTGGGTGGTCGTCACCGATGCGTGGCCGAGCAGTTCCTGAACCACCCGGACATCGGCACCGCCGTCCAGCAGGTGGGTGGCGAACGAGTGCCGCAGGGTGTGCGGGGAGATGTCGCTGTTGATCTTGGCCCGTTCGGCCGTCTGCTGCAGGATCAGCCAGGCACCCTGCCGGGACAGCCGGCCGCCGCGGGCGTTGAGCAGCAGCGCCGGGGCACCCCGTCCCCTGCGGGCCAGCTCGGGCCGGCCGCGGACGAGATAGTCGGCGACCGCTTTCTTGGCATAGCGGCCCAGTGGCACGAAGCGCTCCTTGTTGCCCTTGCCGATCACCCGCAGCCCCCCGACCTCGTCCGGATCGGTGAGCAGCCCGGACAGTTCGTCGACGTCGAGGCCGACGATCTCCGAGATCCGGCCACCCGTGCCGTAGAGCAGTTCGAGGAGCGCCGTGTCCCGGAGTGCGGCAGGCGTCTCGGTCCCCGGCGCCGCGAGCAATGCCTGGACCGCGTCCAGCGGCAGGGCCTTGGGTAGCCGGCGCGGCGGCTTGGGTGGTGTGATCCTGGCGGCCGGGTTATCGGCCGTGATTGCTTCCTCCGCGGCGAATTTGTGGACTCCGCGGACCGCCGCCAGCGCTCGGGCCGAGCTGGACTGGACCAGGGGCGGATGCCGCCACATTGGTTTCTGATCTTGGGTTGGTTTCTGATCTTGGGTTGTTTTCTGCTCTTGGGCCGGTTTCTGATCTCCGGCATTCCGATCGTGGTCCGGCTCCGGTACACCCTCAGCCAGGCTCGCGGCGAATCCGGTGATCACTGCCGGAGTGATCATGGCCGGTTCGTCGATCCCCTCGTCCCCCAGATACTCCGCGTAGCGCCGCAGATCACGGCGGTAGCCGGCGACCGTGTTGGCCGACAGCCCCCGCTCCACCGCCAGATGATCAAGGTAGGAGCTGATCATCCGCTCGATCCGGTCCACCGGTCAGGCCAGTACCTTCTCCAGCGGCAGCAGCTCCAGGTCGTGGGCCTCAGCCACCGAAGGATAGGTCACCCGGCCGTCGTAGGTGTTCAGTCCCGCCGCCAGCGCAGGATCGGCGGCCAGTGCCTGCCGCCAACCGCGGTCGGCCAGATTGACCGCGTACGGCAAGGTCACGTTGGTCAGGGCGAAGGTCGAGGTGTGCGGTACGCCGCCGGGCATGTTCGCCACGCAGTAGAACACCGAGTCGTGCACCCGGTAGGTGGGATCGGCATGGGTGGTCGGATGCGAGTCCTCGAAACAACCGCCCTGGTCGATCGCGATGTCGACCAGCACGCTGCCGGGCAGCATCTGCGAGACCAGCTCGTTGCTGATCAAGGTCGGCGCCTTGGCACCCGGCACCAGCACGGCGCCGATCACCAGGTCCGCGTCGGCGACCGCCCGCTCCACCTCGTAGGTGTTGGAGGCGACCGTCTGAAGATGGCCGCGATAGATCCGGTCGGCCTGCCGCAGGCGTTCGATGTTCTTGTCCAGGAGCAACACCTCGGCCTGCATCCCGAGCGCGATCGAGGCGGCGTTCATGCCGGCCACACCGGCGCCGATCACCACGACCTTGGCCGGGTACACCCCGGACACCCCGCCCATCAGCACTCCTCGGCCACCGCCGCCGGCCCCGGCCGCACCGCGCATCAGGTGGTAAGCCCCGACCTGGGGCGCCAGCCGACCGGCGACCTCACTCATCGGCGCCAGCAGCGGCAGCGATCCGTCGGCGTTCTGCACCGTCTCGTAGGCGATCCCCGTGACGCCCCGCTCCAGCAGCGCCTGGGTGCAGTCGCGACCGGCTGCCAGATGCAGGTAGGTGAACAACACCTGCCCCTGGCGCATCCGACGGTATTCGGCGGCAATGGGCTCCTTGACCTTCAAGATCAACTCGGACTCGCCCCAGACCTCGTCGGCGGTACCGATGACGGTTGCACCGGCTGCGCGGAACTCCTCGTCGGTGATCGTCGAGCCGAGTCCGGCGCCGGATTCGATCAACACCTGATGATCATGGGAGGTGAACTCCCGGACGCCGGCCGGGGTGATCGCGACCCGGCCCTCCTGACTCTTGATCTCTGTCGGAACCCCAACCTTCATGCCAGCCGCTCCTCTTTCCGTGGTCTGGCCCGAGCATATCGAGCCGGTCGGACCACTCGGCGGAGATCCTTCGGCCTACGGACCGGACCGACGCCAAAAGTCCTGTTGGGTGGCCGATCAGTAGACCGTCTGCCGCCGCAGCAACTCCTCACGAGCGGGCCAGGGAGCATCCGCCGGCCGCAACGAGTCGAAACCACCGCGGGTCTTGGCCGCCCAGGCCGAGAGCACACCGGTGATCAAGGTCGGGCTGTGCAGCCGGCCGCCGAGAACGCCGTCCACCAGGTCGTCGAGGCCGGCCCACACGGTGTCCATATGGGCTTCCTCACCGTGCTTGACGAAACCGTCCGGGGCCGGCACCTGCGACAGACCCCGGGCCAGGAACATCCGCATGCTCTCGGCCAGTCCGCCCGGCGAGGTGAACTCCTCCGCCAGTACCCGCCAGTCGGTCGCGGCCAGCCCGACCTCCTCGGCCAGTTCCCGCTGGGCCGCCAGCACGTACGCCTCACCCTCGACGTCCAGCAGCCCGGCCGGCGGCTCGATCAGCCGATGGCGGACCGGGTGCCGGTACTGCCGGACCAGCGCGACCCGGTCCTGGTCGTCGATGGCGATGATCCCGACCGCACCCGGATGCAGGGTGAACTGCCGCCGCAACTCCTCCCCGTCGGGCGTCAGCACGGTCTCCTCGGCGAAGGAGGTCACCGCGCCCTTGGCCAGCAGGCGCTGCTCGCTGACCTGCCAGGACTGCGGCACGTCGACGAGGTCATCCCGGCCGATGATCAACTTCTCGATCGGGGTCGGGTCGGCGGTCACGCGACAGCCCCGTCGACCGGAAGCCGGGTGGACAGCTTGCGTTCCAGCGCTGCCTCGACCAGCCCGACGAAGAGCGGGTGCGGCTTGGTCGGCCGGGACTTCAGCTCCGGATGGGCCTGGGTGGCGACGAAGTACGGGTGCAGTTCCTTGGCCAGCTCGACGAATTCGACCAGGGTCGAGTCCGGGGACGTGCCACTGATCACCAGGCCGGCCTTCTCGAGTTGATCACGGTAGCCGTTGTTGACCTCGTAGCGGTGCCGGTGCCGCTCACTCACCTCGGTGGTGCCGTACTGCTTGGCGACGATGGTCCCGCCGACCAGCTCGGCCGGGTAGGCACCCAGCCGCATCGATCCGCCGAGATCACCATCACCGGAAACGATCTTGACCTGCTCGGCCATCGTGGCGATCACCGGATGCTCGGTGTCCGGAGTGAATTCGCTGGAGTCGGCACCGGCCAACCCGGCCAGGTTGCGCGCCACCTCGATCACCATGCACTGCAGCCCCAGGCACAACCCGAGGATCGGGACCCCCTGGGTGCGCGCGTAGGTGATCGCGCCGATCTTGCCTTCGACACCGCGGATCCCAAAGCCGCCGGGGATGCAGACACCGTCGGCGTCGGCCAGTGCTTGGGCGGCACCCTCCGGGGTCTCGCAGTCATCGGACCGCACCCACCGGATGTTGACCTTGGCGCGGTTGGCGAAGCCGCCGGCACGCAGCGCCTCCACCACCGACAGATAGGCGTCGGGCAGATCGATGTACTTGCCGACCAGGGCGATCGTGACCTCCTCCTTGGGGTTGTGCACCCGGTCCAGCAGGTCGTTCCAGCGCGTCCAGTCCACGTCGCGGAACCGCAGATCGAGGCGGCGGACGACATAGGCGTCCAGCCCCTGGGAGTGCAGCACCCTCGGGATGTCGTAGATGCTGGGGGCATCGACGTTCTCGATCACGCCCTGTTCGTCGACATCGCACATCAGCGAGATCTTGCGCTTCACGGAGTCCGGGATCTCCCGGTTGGCACGGCAGACGATCGCGTCGGCCTGGATGCCGGCCTGGCGCAGCGCCGCAACGGAGTGCTGGGTCGGCTTGGTCTTCAGCTCCCCGCTCGGACCGATGTAGGGCAACAGCGACACGTGCAGGAAGAAGACGTTGGTCCGCCCGACCAGATGGCGGACCTGGCGGGCAGCCTCAAGGAACGGTTGTGACTCGATATCGCCGACCGTTCCGCCGATCTCGTGGATCACGACGTCGATCGGCGTCCCGTCCGGCGCCGGCTCGGCCATCCGCAGCATCTGGTCCATGATCTCGTTGGTGATGTGCGGGATCACCTGGACGGTGTCGCCCAGGTAGTCGCCGCGACGCTCCTTGGCGATCACCGTCGAGTAGACCTTGCCGGTGGTGACATTGGCATCGCCGGGCAGGTTGCGATCCAGGAACCGCTCGTAGTGGCCGACGTCGAGATCGGTCTCCGCCCCGTCCTCGGTGACGAAGACCTCACCGTGCTGGAAGGGATTCATCGTGCCCGGATCCACATTCAGATAGGGATCGAGCTTCTGCATGGTGACCCGCAGGCCGCGGGCGACCAGCAGGCTGCCCAGCGACGAGGCCGTCAGACCCTTGCCGAGAGAGGAGGCGACGCCCCCGGTGACGAATACATGCTTGGTCAACTGGTGAGCATCCACGGACCTCCAGCATACGGGCTCGGGACCGGGTTGGTCGAATGTTCACACGGCGCTGCGGCGTGTCGGCCTCGCGGCCCCTTCCGACCCCCGCCGCTGCCGCCAGACCGCCCAGCAGATCACCGCCATCAACGCGAAGCCGACAGCCGGCGCCACCACATTGCGGACGCCGTCGGTCAGCCACTGCGTGGCCGGTGTGAATGCCGACGCGGCGCCCGGCAGATAGGCGGCGACCAGCACCGCGGTCCGTACCGTCACCACCCGGTCGACCAGCCGTGCCCCGGCCACCAGCGTCAGCGGTGCCCAGGCGATCACGTCGTACCAGCCGAGCGCGTACGCCGAGGTCAGGATCCAGCCGAGCCCGAGCGCGGCGAGCACCGGTACGGCCCGCGCCGCCAGGTCCTGGTCCTCGCCGGAGGCCGGCGCCGGATGCGGCAGCAGCCGGTACAGCAGTCGACCGAAGACGAACATCAGCAGCCAGCCCACCGCGACGATGACCGTGACGCCGTGCTGCTGGCCGATCAGGGCGCTGAGCGGATAGAGCGGCCAGCGCAGCGGGCTGGCGGCGGCATAGTTGCCGCCGGCCAGCAAGGTCGACCGCAGTGCCTGCGGCCCGACGAGCGCATAGCTCACCGCGCCCAGAACGAGGCCGCCGACCAAAACCGTCGCCAGTCGGCGCGGCAACCCACGCAGGACGATCACGAGACCCAGCACGTAGATGCCGAAGGTGATCTTGACCGCACAGGCCGCGCCGATCAGCAGCCCGCTGAGGATCCAGCGCTTCCGGGACAGCGCCCACAGGGAGGCGACCGCGAAGACGATCCCGATGGTGTCGGCGTGGCCGGAGTTGACCGCGATGAACAACAGAATCGGATTGAGGGTCCAGAGCAACAGCACCCGGCTCCGGCGGATCTCGTCCGCACCGGCCAGCCGGCGGAGCAGGATGCCCGTGATCACGTACGCGATCGCCCCGGCTGCGGTGATCACGAAGACCGTCGTGTGCACCGAGGATCGGCCGATCAGCGATGCCAGGGCCTGGATGCCGGTCGCGATCGGGCCGTAGACCGAGGTGGTGTCCACCCAGCGGATGCCGGTGGTCGCAACGCCGATCGGGTCGCCGCTGTTGATCAACTCGCGAACCGTGTGGACATAGGGATTACGCCCCGTCGCGGCCAACCGGCCGTATCCGGCGTACATCAGCACATCGGTCGATCCCATCGGCCCGACCATGATCATCAACACCGTCAGTACGATGCCGGCCCGGCCGAGGCGCCGGGTGTCCGGACGCCAGCCGCGATCGATGGCACCGAGGCCGGTCAGCAGCCCGGTGGCCCCGATCGCCATCGCCAGCATCAGCAGGCAGGTGACGACGAATGGACCGGGGTCACGAATCCATCCGAACGAGGCGAAGCCGTACGGCGGCAGCCAGGCCGGCCCGCCGGGCAGCTTCGCCTGGGCGGCGGTCGGACCGAACGAGCCGATCACCAGCACCAGCAGTACCGACAGCCCGATCAGGCCCAGCGCCCACCGGCCGCGGCTGTCGGCCCCGGTATCGGCCTCAGGATCGACGCGCGGATCGATAGGCGGATCGATGGGCGGATCGATGGGCGGATCGATGGGGCCGCTCACGACACCTCCGGTCGGCGCAGCGCGAGGATGGCGCGCCAGGACCGCGGGTCCAGCAGCCGGACCCCGGCCGCGTAAGCGGCGACGCAGGCGATCCCGGCGCCCAGCGCACCGAGCAACGCGCCCAGGATGCCGGTCGTGACCAGGCCGCGCCCGAGGTAGGCGATCACGGCGCCGAGCAGTACGCCGAGCACGGTGTCGATCAGCAGCGGCCGTACCATCTGCAGCCGTACGGAGCCGGTCCGGCTGCCGAGGATCAGCGCCCAGCCGATCACCGCCCCGACCAGCATGCCGATCGAGTTCGCGGCGGCGATGCCGGCCACGATGTCGGCCGCCGGGAGCACGGAGCGGGCGATCAGGATGCCGCCGATCACCACCGACCAGGCGATGGCGGTGGTGATGCCGGCCGGCGCAGCCCGATGCTCGGCGTACAGCGCCCGGGTCGCCAGTCCCATCAGCGCAAAACCGACGACGGCCGGCGCGTAGCAGATGATCGGCACCGCCAGTGTCATGGTGTCCCCGGAGCCAGGGCCGAGGACCAGTAGTCGGGCGCCGGGAATGGCGACGGCGATCAACAGCCCGGCTCCGAGGGCAGCCAGGGTGACCAGGGGTGCGGCGACGCCGGCCAGCACCCGTTCCAGCTCCTCCCGTCCGCGGCTGGCCGCGGACCCCAGCCGGGGGAATACCAACTGGTGCAGCGGATAGATCAGCACCGCGTACGGCAGCAGATAGACCGCAGCCGCCCAGGTCGCCCTGGTCCAGGCTCCGGAGACCCGGGTGTGGTTGGCGGCGAACATCCCGGTCATCACGCTGAGCTGCTGCATCACCAGTCCCGCGACACCGGCGGCGGCCATCGACATGATCAACCGCGGCACCCCGGGTGGGAAGTACAGTGTCGGGCGCAGCCGAAGCCCCATCCGCAGCAGCGGCACCAGGGTGACCAGGGTGAGCACCAGGACGCCGACCGTGGTGCCGATGCCGAGCAGCAGCAGGGCCGAGCGCTGCAGCAGCTCGGGATGATCACGACCGGCCGGATCGGCGACCAGGGCGAAGATCAGATAGGTGATGATCACCACCGCACTGGAGGCCAGGGGTGCTGCGGCCGCGGCCGTGAACCGGCGGTGGGCCTGCAACAGCCCCGCACTGACCACCGCCAGCCCGTAGAGCCACAGCTGAGGCCCGAAGATGATCAACAGCGAACCGGCGGTCGCCGCCGCCCCCGGGCAGTCGGACTGGACGAAGACCCGCGCGTAGACGTGGGCCAGCAGCATCGCCGCGATCGCGAAGGGCGTCAGCACCACCAGGGTCCAGCAGATCAGTGCGGAGGCGGTCCGGGCCGTCTGCTCCTGCCGCCCTTCGGCCAGTTGCCGGCTGATCACCGGGACGACGACGCTGGCCAGCACACCGCCGGCGGCGATCTCGAAGAGTACGTTCGGCAACTGGTTGGCGGAGTTGTACGCGTCCCCCAGACAGGTGTCTCCGACGGTCTTGGAGAACACCAGCCAGCGCCCGAAGCCGACGATCCGCGAGGTCAGGGTGAGCGCGGCGACGCCGACCGCGACGCTGGCGAACCGCGCCGTCCGCTCAGTCGTCATCGCCGGTTCCGGTCGGTCCGTCCCCGGCGGGGTCGTCGCTGGGTGTGGTGGCCGGGAGCGGCCGGCCCAGCTGATCGAGTGCGGCCAGCATCCGGTTGTTCTCGATCACCCGGGTGAAGCTGACCTTCTCGCTGGCCAGCGTCAGGCCGACGACGCCGCTCAGAGCCAGCAGCCGCAGCGGTCGCGGCAACCGTCCGGCGGCGATGCCGAGGCCGGCGCCCAGCGCATTCGCACCGCAGTCGCCCAGCATCGACCGCCCGGCAAGATCGGCCGGAAGCACCCCCGCCGCCGCACCGGCGATCGGCGCAGCACCGGGGGTCAGGAGCGCGGCCGTGACCAGCACCTTCGCGGCCCGGCCGGGTCGGAGGTCGAAAAGATTGATCAGATTCGCGGTCCCGGCCGTCAGAGCGGTGTTGACCAGCACGTCGATACCCCGCGCCGCCGGGCTGCCGGTCTGCGGCCGGTCGACCATCGCAGCCGCCAGCGCCGCTGCGCCGATCCCGGCGATCTTGATCATGCCGCTGGTGATCACTCCGCGCCGCAGCGCCCGGAGATGTCCACCGAATCCCTTGGCCTGTGTCGTGCCGAAGAGGTCGTCGTAGCAGCCGACGGCGCCGGCGCCGGTGATCGCCAGGACGGCCGCTGTGGTCCGGCGGGCATCGGGCTGCCGGTCCGCAACGGCGGCGACCAGCAGCCCGGCCACGGCAGCAGCGGTCGCGATCGGTCCCTCGACGAGGGTGACCGACGCGCCGGCGTGATTGGTCCGCTGCCAGCGGCTGCCGCCCGGACGCGTACGGCTCAGGCGACCGAGTGCGGACGAAACGCCCGCGGCCGCCGCGGCCGATGTCGTGGCGGTGACCAGGCGGCCGACACGAGGCCTCATCTGATCGGCAGCTCGGGTGCCGGTGCGTCGGCACTGCTGTGCCAGCCGTAGTGGCCCTGGCCGCCCTCGAGCTGTTCGGCGCCGGCCATCATCACCGTGCTGATACCGCTGGGCAGGTCGGCCGCGTCGACCGAGCTGAGCAGATTGCTGCTCTCCGGATCCGTCCGGACGGTCGCCACGTCGGTGGCGTCCATGTCGGTGCTGTTGGGGCCTGCGACCACCAGATGGCCCTGGACGTCACCGGAGAGCGCGACGTCGAAGTCGACGTGCCGTTTCAGCATGTCGGCACTCAGCGGCGGCGTCGAGGCCGGAGCGCTGACGACGATCACCAGCCGCGCGACGTCCTGGGTGCTCCGGTCGAGACTGATCAGGCTGCCGTTCAGCGCGTTGCCGATGTTGTTGCCCATCTGGTCGATCATCGAGTCGCGGCCGGACAGCAGGGCCCGCCCGAGCACTTTCCCGAAGCGGGCCGCGACGTCGTCGCCGGGCTTGTACTGGTTGCTGAAAGGTTGTAGCGCAGTCAGCACCTGTTGCCGCTGGGTGGGATCGAAGACCTGTTGCTTGACGGTGGTCACCGAGGCGACCGTCCCGCCCGAATCCCGGACGGCCTGTTGCAGATTGTTGGTCACCGATCGCGGGGCGTCGGGCATCGTGACGATCGCCACCGGAACCCCGACCAGCATGTCGGCGGTGAGCTCCTTGCCGACCTGACTGGCGTACGCATCCCGGTACTTGTCAAGTTCCTGCATGTTGCTGATCTGCTCCCGGTAGGTCTGGACCTGTCGGCGATCCTGCTCTGCCTGGGAGGCCAAACCCTTGTTGGCCTCACCGCTGACCAGCGTGACCCCGAGCGTGATACCGACCGCCAGCGCCAGGAACACCGCCATCAGCGACACGATGTGGTAGCGGAAGTTGATCAAGTGAACAGTTCCTTCACCCAGTAGACGATGTCGTTCCAGCGAGCCACCAGGAGATCGCCCACCTGCCGGCCGAAGTCGGTGAACGCCATGGCCGTGACCAGGGCCACGAGGGCCGACAGGACCAGCAGCAACACCTGCCAGACCTTGACCTCGCTGTGGTAGATCCGGGACACGCCCTTGGCATCGACGAGTTTCGGCCCCACCCGCAGCCGGGTCAGGAAGGTCGAGGCCATGCCCGATCTCCCCTTGTCCAGGAACTCCACCAGGGAGGCGTGAGTTCCCACCGCGACGATCAGCTGGGCGCCCTTGGAGTCGGCGAGCAGCATGGCCGCGTCCTCGCTGGTCCCCAGCACCGGGAACACGACAGCCGTCAGACCGGCACGTTCGATCCGTTCCAGTCCGGGCGCCCTGCCGTCGCGGTAGGCGTGCACGACCAGCTCGGCGCCGCAGTGCAGGGCGGCGTCGCTGCAGGAGTCCATGTCGCCGAGGATGATGTCGGGCACATAGCCGGCCTCGAGCAGTGCGTCGGCGCCGCCGTCAACCCCGATCAGCAGCGGCCGTGTCTCGGTGATGTAGGACCTCAGCGCGGCGAGGTCCTCGCGGTAGTCGTAACCACGGACCACGATCAGGACGTGCCGGCCCTCGAAGACCGTCTTCACCTCCGGGACGCCGACGCCCTCCAGCAGCAGGTCCTTCTCCTCGCGGAGGTAGTTCATGGTGTTCTCGGTGAAGGCGAGGATCTGGTCGCTGAGCCCGGCCTGGGCGCCTGCGAGCTGGCTGTCGAGAGCCTGTTGATCGACCAGCTCGCCCTTGCCGAGCACCTCATGTCGGGAGTTCAGCACCGTACCGCGCTCGAGCAGCACCCGATCGCCTTCGGTCAGGGTGTCGAACAGCTCGCCGTCGGCGCGGTCGATCAGCGGGATGCCGGCGTCCAGGAGGATCTGCGGGCCGAAGGTCGGATACCGCCCGGAGACGGTCGCGGCGACATTGATCACCGCGGCGACGCCGCGCTGCACGAGCGCCTCGGCGCTCACCCGGTCGAGGTCCTGGTGGTCGATCACCGCGATCTCGCCCGGTCGGATGCGCTTGGTCAGATTCTTCGTACGCCGGTCAAGGCGCACGACTCCCCCGAGATCGGTGCCGGCGGCGCGCCGGCGCAACAGAGTCGAGAGCTTCATGGCGATCCTGACCAGTCTGTCATGTCGGGCTGTGTGATCACGCCCGCACGAGCCGGACTCCTGACATCAGGACGGCCTGCGCATTGCCAGTTCCAGCAGCTCTTCGGCATGCGCGATCGACGACTGCGTCCGGTCCAGACCGGCCATCATCCGGGCGAGCTCGGCGGCCCGTTCCGCATCGGTGACCCGGCTGACGCCGCTGGTGGTGACCTGACCGTCATCGGCCTTGGCGACCACGTAGTGCCGGTCGGCGAAGGCGGCGACCTGGGCCAGGTGGGTGACCACGATCACCTGGGAATGCTCGGCGAGGGCCGCCAGCCGGCGGCCGATCTCCACCGCGACCTTGCCGCCGACACCGGCATCGACCTCGTCGAAGACGAAGGTGCCGCCGGCGTCGTCCCCGGCCAGCACCACCTCCAGCGCCAGCCGCACCCGGGACAGTTCGCCGCCGGAGGCCACCCGGGCCAGATTCCGCGGTTCAGTGCCGGGATTGGCGCTGAACAACAGCTCGACCTGATCGGTGCCGTACGGGCCCGGTTCGGTCGGCGTGATGGCGAATTCCAATCGGGCGTGCGGCATCGCCAGCGCGGCCAGTTCGGCCAGCACCAGCTTGCTCAGCCGGCCGGCTGCGGTGGTCCGGAGTTTGGTGATCCTGGCCGCCTGGTCGGCGAGAGTGGCGTCGAGCTCGGTGAGCCGGGCCTGCAGGTCGTCGATCCGTTCGTCGCCGGTCTCCAGCTGTGCCAACTGCCCGGCCGCGTCGTCACCCCAGGCGATCACCTCGTCGACGGTGCTGCCGTATTTGCGGGTCAGCTGTGCCAGTTCCGAACGGCGCGCGGCGATCTGTTCGAGCCGGCCGGGTGAGGTCTCCAGGCTGGCGAGATAGCGGCTCAGCTCAGCGGCGAGATCGGTCAGCAGATAGCTCACCTCGGCGATCCGCTGGGACAGCTGCTCCGCATCGGCGTCCAGGCCGGCGAGCTGCTCGGCGGCCTTGCGGGCGGTGCCGATCGCCGAGAGTGCGTCGCCGCCCAGCGGCGCATTCGGGTCGTCCTCGTCGCCGGCCAGCGCGACCATCGCCGTGGTGGCCGAGATCCGCAGGTCGTCGGCGGCCTGCAGTCGGATCGCCTCCGCGGCCAACGCCTCGTCCTCACCCGGCTGCGGGTCAACGCCGCCGATCTCCTCCAGACCGAAGCGCAGCAGGTCGATGTCGCGGGCCCGCTGCTGGGCGTTGCGGCGCAACTCGTCCAGCTCCGCGGCCGTCCGCCGCCGCTCCGCGTAACCCGAGCCGTACTCCTGCAGCAGCCTGGCCAGCTTGGATCCGGCGAAGCGGTCGAGGATCTCGCGTTGCCGCTCGGAGCGTCCGAGTCGGATCTGCTCGGACTGCCCGTGCACGGTGACCAGATCGGCGACCAGGTCGCCGCAGGTGGCGGCCGGCACCTGGGCTCCGCCGAGATAGGCCCGGCTGCGGCCGGCCGCGGTCAGATGCCGGGCCACCAGCAACTCGTCGTCCTCGACGCTGCCACCCGCCTCGGCCACGGCGGCGCTGATCGCGGCCGCGCCGCCGGGTAGCCGGAAGACACCCTCGACCCGGGCGCGCTCGGCGCCGGTACGCACCGCACCGGCGTCCGCACGGCCACCCAGCAGCAACGCGATGCCACTGACGATCATGGTCTTGCCGGCGCCGGTCTCGCCGGTCACCACGGTCAGTCCGGGATCGAGATCGAGGGTCGCCTCACTGATCACACCGAGATCGGTGATCCGCAGCTCCGCGAGCATGGCCCTATGCGTCCCCTCGGTCGGTGGCGGGTCCGGAGCCGTCGGCGGGAGTGCCGTCCCGCAGTGCCGCGGCGCGGGCTGCCTCGTGCCGGAGCTGGGCAGCGCCCCGCCAGCCCTCCACCCGCAGGCCGAACTTGTGCACCAGGCGATCGGTGAACGGCGCCTCGGACAGTCGTGCCAGCCGCAGCCGGTGCTTTCCCTGCACGACCTCAACCCGCATCCCCTGGCGCAGGATCGTCGACCGCCGGCCGTCACACCAGACGACGGCTTCGGGAGCCATCCCCGGCAGCATCTCGATCAGCACCCGCGACTTGGGGCTGAGCACCATCGGGCGGGCAAAGAGTGCGTGGGCGCTGAGCGGGACCACCTGCATGGCATCGACCCCGGGCCAGATCACCGGTCCGCCGGCGGAGAACGCGTACGCCGTCGAACCGGTCGGCGTCGAGACCAGGACACCGTCGCAGGACCAACGCGACAGCGGCCGTCCGTCGATCTCGACCATCAACTCCAGCACCCGCTCTCTGGCGGCCTTCTCGATCGTGACCTCGTTGATCGCGAACGAACTCCACAGCTGGTGCTCGCCCCGCAGGATCCGGACGTCGATCGTGGAGCGCTCCTCGACCCGATAGCTGCGGTTGACCACCGTCTCGACGATCAGGTCGATCTCGCTGGACTCGGCCTCGGCCAGGAATCCGACGTGCCCGAGGTTGACCCCGAGCAGCGGGATGTCGGCGGCCATCACCCATTCGGCGCCGCGCAGGATGGTGCCGTCGCCGCCGAGAACGACGATCAACTCGATGCCGACGGCGGTGCCACCCAGGCCGACGACAGGATCAGCCTCGGGCAGCACCTCGATACCAGGCTGGCCTGCTTTCAGGCCGAGATTGGCGATGTCCGCTGTCGGCAGCACACAGACGATGCCGTCGGCCCACAAACCGTTGATCAGCCGCAACGCCGCCTTGATCGCCTCGTCGCGTCCGGTGTGGGTGAGCACGGCGACCCGCCGGACCACGCCCGGTTGGCCTCCGGCGTGGCTGGTCTGGTCGGCTTCGGCGATCACGCGGACAGCATAGGCGCTAGCGCCCACCGTCCCCCGAAGGCTGTGGATCGAACAACCGGTCGATCACTCCAGGGTCCCGATCGGTGTCGGCGGTGGACGGGTCGCCGGAAAACAGCACGAAGTACTCGACATTTCCCGCCGGACCGGGCAGCCGGCTGGCGGCGGCCGCAAGCGGCCACCACCCCAGCTCGGAGGCTGCAGCGGTCACCGTCCGTACGGCGTGTTCGCGCAGCGCCGGCGACCGGACGACGCCGCCCTTGCCCAGCAGCTGACGGCCGACCTCGAATTGCGGTTTGATCATGGTGAGCAGCCGGCCGCCGGTGGTGAGCACCGAGATCAGCGGGCCGAGCAGCAGGGTCAACGAGATGAAGGAGACGTCGGCGACCACCAGCTCCACCGAGCGGTCGCCGATCAACGCCGGCTCGAGGTCTCGGAGGTTCGTTCCCTGGAGATTGATCACGCGGGGATCCTCACGCAGCAACGGGTCGAGCTGATCATGGCCGACATCGAGGGCGATCACCTGCTCGCAGCCCCGTTCCAGCAGCACCTGGGTGAAGCCTCCGGTCGACGCACCGGCGTCCAGTGCCGTGCGGGGAACCATGACGCCCAGATCGTCCAGCGCGCCAAGCAGCTTGTACGCCGCCCGCGACACGTACGGATCGGACTCGGTCAGCTCGAGATGATCATGGTCGCCGACGGTCGATGACGCCTTGCCCGCCGGGCGGCCGTTGATCAAGACCCTGCCGCCCTCGATCAGCTCCCGGGCGTGCGTCCGGGACCGGGCCAGCCCACGGGCGGCCAGGGCGACGTCCAGCCGGCCGGTCATCCGGGCCGCCGGATGATGATCAACTAGCCCGCGTCCGGCTGGTCGGGGTTGAGCGCCGCATGCAGTTCCTCGTGGACCGCGGCCAGTCGATCATGGTGATCGGTCAGCGGCTCGGATTCCAACCCCTGTAGGGCGGTCAGTGCATGATCAACGGCCGGTTGACCGGTCACCGGGATGGTCCCGGACTCCGCCGTCGCGCCGCGTTCGCCCTGCTGGTCTGCCTGCTGGTCAGGCTCGGTCACGCGCCGGCTCCCGTCGACTTCCGAGCGGACGTCTTCGTGGTGCCGCCGGCTGCCGCCTTCTTGGCCGGGGTCTTCTTCGCCGTCTTCTTGGCAGGCGTCGTCGTGGCAGGCGTCGTCGTGGCAGGCGTCATCCTGGCCGGCGCCTCCGCGGCGACCGACTTCTTCGCAGCCGCTTTCTTGGCAGCCGCGTGCTTGGCAGCCGCGTGCTTGGCAGTCGACTTCTTGGCCGGTGCCTTCTTCGCGGGTGCCTTCTTCGCGGGTGCCTTCTTCGCTGGGCCAGCCGCTCCGGGAACAGTGAGCACGTCAAGGTCCCGGCGCAGCTCGGCGACCTCGGCGCGCAGCGCCGCGATCTCGTCGGCCCGGGCCAGTCCCAGCCGGCCGAGCGACCTCTCGAGCTCCGTGCTGATCGTGCGTTGCAGCAGCGCGCGATTGGCCTTGCGCGCGGCGATGATCTCCTCGGCCAGCTGGTTGATCCGGGTGCCCGCCTCGGAGGCTGCCTCACCGAGATCGACGTTGTCCAGGCCGGCCTGGGTCAGCAGTCGCTCAGCGAGCTGCTTGGCGCGGGTGCGGGTCAACTGCGAGGCGCCGTCGATCGCCGCACCGAACGCCTCGCTCAAGGCGGCATAGCCGGGCATCGTCTGGCCCAGCAGCCGGGTCCGACGGGACTCGTCATCCTTGCTCATGCGCTGTCTCCCTGTCGCCTGATCGTGCACGTGGTCGTGTGAGATCCAACCTAGCTGGGGAACAGGCCGGACCGTAGTGCTGGTGCGCTCCGGTCGGCCTGTGATCTCGGCTACCCACTGACCCCTGCTGCGCGCTGATCTCGGCTGTCAACCGGGCGGCGCGGGTCAGTCGCCGAGCACGGCGCGGACCCGGTTGGTCAGCTCGTCTGCCAGGTCGAAGGCGTCCGTGGGCAGTTCGGCGTCAGCGCACTGCCAGCACAGCCGGGTCGCAGCCCACACCGCATCCATCAGCTCGTCGTCGCCCGGGCGGCGCGACAGCCGCAGCCCCTGGTGATCGAGATATGCCTCGATGGAGCCGACGGCGATCCGATCTTCACCGGTGCCGCGGGCTCGGCGTTCCTCGGCCAGCAGATCACCCGCGTTCAGCCCGATATGGGTCGGGCGCTCCACGCCGATCGCCGAGAACAACTGGACCGGTCCGTGTGCGCCGGTCATCACCAGCATGCTGTCCATGTCCAGGTTGCCGGCCCCGGCGATGTCGGTGTCGATCCGGTCGCCGACGAAGATCGGCCGCTTGCTGCCGAGCCGGCGTACGGTCTCCTCCAGCAGCGGTCGTTCCGGTTTACCGGCCACCAGCGGATCGGTTTCGACCGCTGTCCGGACCGCGGCGACCGCGGCGCCGTTGCCCGGTACCAGACCGCGATCGGTCGGCCTGGTCGGATCGGTGTTGGTGGCCACCCAGAGCGCACCGCGGCGGATCGCCAGGGCGGCCTCAGTGATCATTTCCCAGCTCATCTCCGGGTCGTAGCCCTGGATCACCGCCACCGGATGGTCATCGGCGCTCAGCACCGCGACCAGGCCGAAGTCGGATAATGCCTGGTGCAACCCATCACCGCCGACGGCCAGTACCCGAGCGCCGGCGCCGAAGCGATCGAACAACACCCGGGCGCCCGCCTGGGCAGAAGTGACGACATCCTGTTCGTCGCAGGTGATGCCGAAACCACGCAGTTGTTCTGCGACCACCTTCGGCGTCCGGGCGGCATTGTTGGTCACGAACCCGACGCGTACGTCGTGTTGCTGCAATCCGTTGACGGCTTCCGGAGCGCCGGGGACGGCGTCGGGCCCCAGATAGAGGACACCGTCAAGATCGAACAGTGCCGCGTCGTAGCGATCAATCAGCACGTCCGGGCTCCTCGTCACGCTCTCCAGCCTCGCCGGTATCGCCGTGATCATCGCCGTGATCATCACCGTCGTTGTCGTTCTGGTCTTGATTCTGGTCATCGTCTTCGCTGTCGTCGAAGTCGATGTCCAGGCCGTCGAGCGCATCCACCCGTTCCTGGGCGTCGGTCTCCCCATCGGTGTCGAGATCGGCGGCGGCGACGAATTCGCGATAGCCCCCGGCCGCGTCACCAAGATCAAGGAGGATGTCACCGAGCGCGTAGTGCAGGCGCGCCGCCGGCAGCCGCATCCCCCCGCCCGTTGCCCGATGACCAAGATCACCGACGGCAGCCCTCAGCAGCCGGGCTGCCTCCGCCGTCTGCCCGAGATCATGCCGCGCTCCGGCCTCGATGATCCGCAGTTCGATCGACGATGCCGGATCCATCAGCTGCCCCGCTGCTTCCCGGACGAGCCGGAGAGCCTGCTGCGGCCGGCCGAGCGCCCGCTCGCAGTCGGCCATCACCGGCAGGTAGTCGGCCGATCCGGTCATCCGCCGCAGCGCGCGGTATTCACTCAGGGCGACGTCGTATTTCCCTGCCGCATAAGCGGTTTCGGCGGCGCCCTCGCGGACGATCGGCAACCGGGCCGCGCGGCGACGGGCCGCATCGGCGTGGGCGTAGGCGAGCTCCGGGTCCTCGTCGATCAGCTCGCCCGCGAGCAGCAGGTGCCCGGCGACGATCTCTGCCAGATCCTTGGGCAGGCTGCGCAGCTCCGCCCGGACGCCACGATCCAATCGGCGGATGTCGGTATCTACCGGGATCTGCGGCTCGGCGCCCTTCGCTTCAAGGCCGGGCGGGAACCGCCGCTCGGACTGACCATGATCATCGCCGCGGCGATCAGTGCCTGGACGATAGCCGCCCGGACGATCAGTGCGCGGACGATCACTGCCCGGACGATCACTGCCACGACGATCGGTCCCACGACGATCGGTCCCACGACGATCGGTCCCACGACGATCGGTCCCACGACGATCGGTCCCACGACGATCGGTCCCACGACGATCGGTCCCACGACGATCGGTCCCACGACGATCGGTCCCACGACGATCACTGCCGCGGTCACCATCGCTGCGCCGATCATCGCCGCGCCAGTCATCACGGCGCCGGTCATCGTCACGGCCGCGGTACGCGGTACCGGAGTCCGTGCGCGGCCGGCCCGGGCGTTGCCCCGCGGGCCGCCGGCTGTCGAAGGTCGATCCACCCGAGCGGCGGTTGTCGCGGTTGTCGTAGGACCGATCGCCACGGCGACCCTCCGACCCGCGGGCGGCGGAACGGTCTCCGGTACGCGGTGAGTCGCGGCGGTCCGACCCGCGGCCGCCATACGAACGATCCTGGGAATCACGACGGTCCGCGCCGCCGTAGTCGCGACCCGAATCCCGTCCGCCGGAACGGCCACCGGGTCGTCGCGCACCCGCAGCGCCACGGTCGCCGAACTCTCCCCGTTCGGAACTGCGCCCACCCGAACCGGACCGCTCACCCTCGTAGCGGGACTTGCCTGGCCGCTCGCTACCAGATCGGCGGGGGTCCGCTCCGCGCGCGTCACGCCCGCCGGAGTAGCGCCGGTCGGAATCGCGGCCACCGAAGTCGCGACCACCAGAACCGCGGCCGCCAGAGTCCCGGCCGCCGAAGTCGCGGCCACCCGTATCCCGGGTGCCCGAACCACGATCCCCGAAATCCCGGCGCCCCGATCCCCGGCCACTGTCACTGCCCCGGCCACCGGCACTGCTCCGGCCACCGGCACTGCCCCGGCTGCCCAACCCGCCACGACCGGCCGCTCCCCGTCCAGAGGAGCCACCGGGTCGCTGACCACGACCGGATCCACTATCCCGATCGCCACGACCGTTGTCTTCGCGCCCGCGATCGTCACGCCTGCGATCGTCACGCCCGCGATCGTCACGGGGATCGTCGTCGCGATCGCCGCCGTACCTCTTGTCAGCCACCGGCTAATCCTCCTGCACGGCGACACGTGAGGACAAACCGGCCACCCCGCTTCGCACGACCATGTCAGCGCTCGACAACCTCGACATCGGGCCCGGCACCACGCAACGACCTGAGCAGTTCCGGATCGGCCCCGTCGTCGGTAATGATCTTGTCGATCTCGTTCACCGCGGCGAAGCTGCAGAACGAATTCCTGCCCAGCTTGGCAGAAACCACCGGCACCAGACGCCGCCTGGCCGACAGCAACATCGCCCGCTTGACCGCCGCCTCCTCGGGATTGGTCGTGGTGACACCAAGATCGGCGGTCAGCCCGTTGACGCCGACGATCGCCAGGTCTGCGCTCAACGTCTCCAGCCTCCTGGTGGTCCAGCCGTCGACCGATGCCTGGGTGAGACCGCGGATCATGCCCGGAAGGGTGATGACCGTGAGCCGCGGACGGTCGGCCAGGACCAGTGCGGCCGGCAGGTTGTTGGTCACGATGGTGAGCGGTCGATCGGGAAGCTTCTCCGCGATCACGAAGGTCAGCGAGCCCGAATCCAGGACGACGACGCCGTCGTCGGGCAACTCCTCGATGACCGCCGCCGCGATCCGCTGCTTCTCGGCGCGTTGGTCGGCGTGACGAGCAGCCAGCGCCTGCTCGAACGGCACCGATTCGACCAGTTCCGCGCCACCCCTGACCCGCCGCACCACGCCGCGCCGTTCGAGCACCTCCAGATCGCGGCGTACGGTCTCGGCCGCGACCCCTAGCCGGGCAGCGATCGTGGTGACGCCGACCCTGTCCCGGTGTTCCAGCAGGATGTCGGCGATCGCCTGCTGACGCTGCGGCGGGTACATCGGGCCGCCTGCGTGGGCCGGTGCCGGGCGGGCCGGGGCAGCCTGGGTGTCGGCGTCACCCGGATCGGTCCTGCCCGCATCGGTCTCAGCCATGCTCATCGCGGTGCCCCTCGTCCCCGAACGTCAGCGAATGCACCTTCGCCGACCAAGACTAGGGCACCGCGGCCATCCTGCCGGGTCGATCTGCAACAGATACGGGCAGTGTTCCACCGATTCGGTCACAGAATCTCCGGATCTGGGGCGCCAATCCCTCTGGACCGGGCATCAAAGACTGCAGTAAGGTCCGATTCGCAGGCGTTCGGACCGCCCAGCAACATGCGGGCATCGTCGGGACGTCACTCACCGACGAGGAGGCAGCCTATGTTCGGCAATCGGTGGTTATCCCGGGCGCTCAGGAGTCGGCCCGGGTTCCGACGGGTCGGAATGCGACAGACCGGTCGTCATCGTGCTGCTCTGGTCGCCGGCGTCGGCGCCGCGTCGCTGATGCTGACCGTCTCCGGCTGCGCGGGTTTCGGCAACCTCGGCAACCAGCCCGGCGTCACCACGATCACCCTGGCCAGCGTCAACAACCCGCAGATGCAGGACCTCGCCACGCTGCTGCCGGAATTCGAGAAGGCCCATCCCGACATCAAGGTCAACGTGATCATGATGGAGGAGAACGATCTTCGCAACGCCACCACCAAGGATGTCGCGACGCGCGGCGGCCAGTACGACGTGATGACTGTCGGCGCCTACGAGGTGCCGATGTGGGGCCGCAACGGCTGGCTCACCGACCTGACCGCCAAGGCGAAGGCGGATCCTTCGTACGACGTCGACGACTTCTTCAAACCCGTCCAGCAGAGCGTCAGTTACGACAACAAGATCTATGCGGCCCCGTTCTACGGCGAGTCCTCGTTCCTGATGTACCGCAAGGATCTCTTCCAGAAGGCAGGGCTGACCATGCCCGCCCACCCGACCTGGCAGCAGGTCGCCCAGCTGGCGGCCAAACTCAAGGACCCGTCCCAGGACCGGGCTGGCATCTGCCTGCGGGGCAAGCCCGGTTGGGGCGAGCAGTTCGCTCCCCTGACGACCGTGGTCAACACCTTCGGCGGCCAGTGGTACAACATGAGCTGGGATGCCCAGGTCAACAAGCCGGGCTTCAGCAACGCCGTCAACTTCTACGTCAACACGATCAAACAGTCCGGCGAACGTGATCCGGCCTCCTTCGGCTTCACCGAATGCCTGAATCTGTTCCAGCAGGGTCGTGCGGCGATGTGGTACGATGCCACCTCCGCAGCCGGCACCCTCGAGACGAAGGGCAGTCCGGTCGCCGGCAAGGTCGGCTACGTCTCAGCCCCGGTGGTCAAGACCAAGGAATCCGGCTGGCTGTGGACCTGGAACCTGGCGATCAACTCGCTGTCCAAACACCAGCAGGCCGACTGGGAATTCGTCAAGTGGGCCACGTCGAAGCAGTACGAGCAACTCGTCGGACAGCAGCTCGGCTGGGCCCGCGTGCCACCGGGCACCCGACAGTCGTTGTACGCCAATCCGCAATACCAGCAGGCAAGTTCGGCCTTCGCCGGGCTGACCGCGCAGACACTGCGCAGTGTCGACCCGACCCACCCGGGAGTCGATCCCCAACCGTGGACAGGGATCCAGTTCGTCGGGATCCCTGAATTCCAGGACGTCGGCAACCAGACGTCCCAGCAGATCGCCAACACGTTCTCCGGTGGCGAGTCGGTGGCCGATGCACTCGACAAGGGCCAGCAGATCGCCCAGATAGCCGGGGACACCCAGAAGAGGGAGGCCGGGAAATGACCGCCGTCGCGGCTTCGGATCTGGAACGGACCGGAACCGGTCCGACCATCAACGCATCACGGATGGAACGCAGCGAGCGATCGTTCGCTCGCAAGATCGTGATCCCGGCCTTCGCCGTCGCGATCATCGTCACCCAGATCCCGTTCCTGGCAACGATCTACTACTCGTTCCAGAACTGGGATCTCGCCAGGCCGGAAGCCCGGTCCTTCGCCTGGTTCCACAACTACGCGGCAGTCGTCACCAACGGTGCCTTCTTGCCGGCGTTGCTGAACACCGTCGTGATCGTCGGGTCCTCGGTGATCGTCTCGCTGGTGCTCGGCCTGCTGCTGGCCATGCTGCTGGACCGGAAGTTCCCCGGCCGCGCGGTGGCCAGGACGTTGTTGATCACACCGTTCCTGGTGATGCCGGCGGCGTCGGCGCTGATCTGGAAGTGGTCGCTGCTGGACGCCAACGTCGGCATGATCAACTGGGCCTTCGGCCTGGTGCACATCCCGCCGGTCGCCTGGAACACCGACTTCCCCGGCATGACGGTGGTGTTCGTGCTGACCTGGCAGTACACGCCGTTCATGATGTTGATCCTCCTCGCCGGACTGCAGTCCCAGTCCGGTGAGATGCTCGAGGCAGCCCAGGTCGACGGCGCCGGACCGCTGCGGATCTTCCGCACCATGACACTGCCGCACCTGCGGACCTACGCCGAGCTGGCGATCCTGCTCGGTACCGTCTTGATGGTGCAGGTCTTCGACCCGGTCAACATCATGACCGGCGGCGCAGGACACTCCAAGACGCTGTCCTATCTGTTGTACGAAAGGGCTTTCATCGGCCAGCAGGTCGGCGAGGCGGCGGCGTACGGCGTTGTCACGGTGATCGTCACGATCGCCGTCGCGACCGTCGCACTGCGCACCCTGTTCCGAGTCTTCACCGAGGAAGGGGGTGGCGGGCGATGAGCACCGGTGTCGCAGCGCAACCAGGACGGGCATCAGCGACCAGCGACCCGGGCGAGCGACCTGCCGTCCGGACCAGGCCCCGGTACACCGGTCGGCGGATCGGCGGGATCGGCGTCACGGTCCTGACCTGGGTCGTGGTGTTCCTGTTCTTCTTCCCGGTACTGTGGATGATCTTCACCAGCTTCAAGACCGAACAGGCGGCGGCCCAGTTCCCGCCGAGCTTCATCACCCACCTGTCCTTCGACCGGTACGCAACCGTGTTCCAGCGCGGGATGGGCCTCTACCTCGCCAACTCCGCGGCGTTGTCGATCCTGTCGACGGTGGCGGTGATGGCGCTGGCGATCCCGGCGGCGTACGGGTTGTCGGTACGCCGGGTGGGCCGCTGGCAGGACCTGCTGTTCTTCTTCATCTCCACCAAGTTCATGCCGGTCGCGGCCTCGATCATCCCGGTCTTCCTGCTGCTGCGCGTCATGGGCGCGCTGGACAACCTGTGGGCGCTCGGCGTGCTCTATATCGGGATGAACCTCCCGCTGGCGATCTGGATGATGCGATCGTTCTTCGCCGAGGTGCCGTACGCGGTCGTCGAGGCCGCGCAGATCGACGGAGCGTCCTACAGCCGCGAGCTGTGGCGGGTGTCACTGCCGATCGTCGCCCCCGGTGCGGCGGCAGCAGCGCTGATCTGCTTCATCTTCGCCTGGAACGAGTACTTCCTGGTCAACCTGCTGACCGCCGTCGTTGCACGCACGACGCCACCGTTCCTGGGCAGCTTCGTCGACGGCCGCGGTCAGTTCCTGGCAGTCCTGTCGGCGGCATCGACCATTGCCGTGCTGCCGGTGATCATCGCCGGTTGGGTCGCCCAGAAGCGGTTGGTGCGCGGTCTGGCGATGGGTGCGGTCAAGTAGCAGATGACGCGGCTCGAAACCGATCCGAGCCCGAGTTCGCGGGCAGCGGCCGGCGGTCGCCAGGCCAGGATCGCCGGCTGGCTGGAGGCCGATGGCCGGGTCGACGTGGCGCAGGCGGCGGCGCTGCTGGGCGTCGCACCGGAGACCGTACGCCGCGATCTGAGGGCGATGGAGACGGCCGGCCGACTACACCGGGTGCACGGCGGCGCGATCTCGGTCGTCCCCCGTCCGATGGTGACCCGCTCGGCCCCGAAGTCCCGCTATATCGGACTGGGCAGGACGGTCTGGGAACGACTGCCGCGCCAGGGAACGCTGCTGATCGGGACCGGCCCGCCGGCGCTCGGGCTGGCTGAGGCCATCTCGGCGGCGCCTCCCGAACGACCAGGTCTGACGGTGGTGACCAACTATCTCGATGCCGCCGTGGTGCTCTCCCGGGTACCACTGCTGGCGGTCTACAACATCGGCGGGACAGTCAGCCCGACATCGCGAGGTCAGGAGGGCGACTGGGCGATCACCGAACTCAACCGGCTACGGACCGACGTCAGCGTCATCTGCCCCGCCGGGATCAGCGTCGAGGACGGCCTCAGCGATCCGAGGCCGGCCGGGGCAGCGGTCTGCCGCGCGGAGACCAGGATCGGCCGCCGGGTGATCGCGCTGGCCGATGCGGCGGCGGTCGGCCGGTCGGCGTTCGTGACGTTCGCTACCATCGAGGAGATCGACGAGGTCGTGGTCGCGGGCTCGGTGCCGGACAGACTGCACCGCCCGTTCTCCGACCGCGGAGTCGGTCTGACAGTGGTCCCGACCGTGGATTGAGAGTACGCATCTATGACTTTGGTTGCCGGCGTCGACAGTTCCACCCAGTCGGTCAAAGTCGTGGTCTGCGACGTTGAAACGGGCCGGATCGTACGATCCGCGCGGGCGCCCCATCCCGATGGCACCGAGGTCTCCGCCGCCACCTGGGTCCAGGCCTACGAGCAGGCAACTGCCGATCCCGGGCTGCTCGAGGGCGTCGAGGCGATCGCGGTCGGCGGCCAGCAGCACGGCATGGTGACCCTGGGCGAGTCCGGAGACCTGGTCCGCGACGCTCTGCTGTGGAACGACAACCGCTCCGCCGCCGACGCCGACGACCTGATCGCCGAGCTCGGCGGCCGAGCCGCCTGGGCCGATGCGATCGGCACCGTCCCGGTCGCCTCCGTCACCGTGTCCAAGCTGCGCTGGCTCGCTCGGGCCGAACCGGACAATGCGGCGCGAACCGCTTCGGTTCTGCTCCCCCACGATTACCTGACCTGGGTGATCGGCGACCGCTCTTTCGATCCGGTCACCGACCGCGGCGACGCGTCCGGAACGGGCTACTTCGACGCCGAATCCAACCGCTACCGCCACGACCTCGTCGAGCGGGCCCTCGGTCACGACGTACGGCTACCTCGGGTTGCCGGTCCGTACGAGCTCATCGGCCGGACCCGCTCCGGATTGGCCATCGCGCCCGGAACGGGCGACAACATGGCCGGTGCGCTGGCCCTGGACGTCCAACCCGGGGAAGCCGTGGTCAGCCTCGGCACCAGCGGCACGTCCTACACCGTCGCCGATCACCAGAGCCACGAGCCGACCGGGACCGTCTGTGGCTTCGCCGATGCGACCGGGCGCTTCCTACCGCTGGTCTGCACGCTGAATTGCGCGCGCAATCTCGAAGCCGCCGCCGGCATGCTGCGCGTCGACCTCCAGGAGCTGAGCCGGATGGCGATGGCGGCGCCCCCGGGTGCCGAAGGAATCACCTTCATGCCGTATCTGGACGGCGAGCGGACGCCGCCGCTTCCGTCGGCCACGGGCGAGCTGCTGGGTTTGACACGGTCGAACATGAAGCCGGAGAACGTCGCACGTGCCGCGATCGAGAGTGTGCTGTGGAGCCTTGCCTTCGGCACCGAGGTCCTGGCCGAGCAGACCGGATCGATCTCCTCGATCACGCTCACCGGCGGAGCGGCGCAGTCCGCGGCGGTGCAGCACATCGCACCAGCGGTCTTCGGGCTCGCGGTGACCGTCACCGAGCCCTTCGAAAGCGTCGCCGTCGGGGCCGCCCGCCAAGCGGCCTGGGCGCTGACCGGTGAGCTGGGTGACTGGAAGGTGCCGGTGCTGATGGATCTCGAGCCGACCGCGGAGGATCTGGACGCCCACCACGACATCGGGGAACGCTACCGCAGCGCATTGCGCGCCCACTATCCCGACGCGACGCTCGCCGTTTCCTGAACCTGCCCGTCTCCTGACCCGGCACTCTCCTGACCCGGCCCGTTAGCATGGTCGGCGTGTCAGCGATCGATCCCCTGGTAGCGGCGAACATCGAATTCGCCAAGTCCTTCTCCGGCGGCCTGCCCGGTACTCCCGCACGCAAGGTTGCCGTCGTCACCTGCATGGACTGTCGAATAGACCCGGTACGCGCCCTTGGCGTGACCGTGGGCGACGCCAACGTGATTCGCAACGCCGGCGGTCTGGTCGTGGAGGACACGATCCGCTCACTGGCCATCAGCCAGCGCAAACTCGGCACCCAGGCCATCATGATCATCCAGCACACCCGATGCGGGCTGTCGACCTTCAGCGACGAGGAGTTCCGGGCCGAGCTGGCCGCCGAGACAGGCGTCACCCCACCATGGGGACCCCGGCCCTTCGGAGCCCAGGAGGACAACGTCCGCGCAGCGCTGGAACGGATCCACGCGTCACCGTTCCTGCCGCACACCGATGACGTGCGTGGCTTCATCTTCGATGTGGACACCGGCCTCCTCAACGAGGTGTACGCAAGCGCCTCCTGAACCCCGCTGTCGGCCGTCTCGTCGGCGTCCCGAACTCGCGACAACGGGAGTTCGGGGCGTCGAAACAACAATTCCAGAACGGCAACTTGAGTTGGCGCGACTTCCGCGTGCTGCGCTGCCGGCCCGCCGGCTCGCGTCGAGCAACGTCGGCCGACGACTGCGCAGAACGCAAAAACACCTCGTGGGTGGCTACGAATAGCCACCCACGAGGTGTTTATATAGTCCGGCGACGTCCTAGTCTCCCACACGGTCCCCCGTGCAGTACCATCGGCGCTGAAGGGCTTGACTTCCGGGTTCGGAATGGAACCGGGTATTTCCCCTTCGCCATGATCACCGAAACATCTTTGGAGATGTAGTCGGATCGAGGCTCACTCAATCTCTCGAGTTCACCGATCTACGACCGTATCTCGGGAACTGCACAGTGGACGCGTAGCATCTTTGTAGGAACAAGCCCTCGGCCTATTAGTATCGGTCAGCTCCATGCATTGCTGCACTTCCACATCCGACCTATCACCCAGTGGTCTGCTGGGGGCCTTACCAGGTTATCCTGTGGGAACCCTCATCTTGAAGCGTGCTTCCCGCTTAGATGCTTTCAGCGGTTATCACTTCCGAACGTAGCCAACCAGCCGTGCTCCTGGCGGAACAACTGGCACACCAGAGGTTCGTCCGTCCCGGTCCTCTCGTACTAAGGACAGCCCTTCTCAAGATTCCTACGCGCGCAGCGGATAGGGACCGAACTGTCTCACGACGTTCTAAACCCAGCTCGCGTGCCGCTTTAATGGGCGAACAGCCCAACCCTTGGGACCGACTCCAGCCCCAGGATGCGACGAGCCGACATCGAGGTGCCAAACCATGCCGTCGCTATGAACGCTCGGGCAAGATCAGCCTGTTATCCCCGGGGTACCTTTTAGCCGTTGATCTCCGGCGCTTCCACATGCCGCCGTCGGTTCACTAGTCCCGACTTTCGTCCCTGCTTGAGATGTCTCTCTCACAGTCAAGCTCCCTTGTGCACTTACACTCGAAACCTGATTGCCAACCAGGCTGAGGGAACCTTTGGGCGCCTCCGTTACCTTTTGGGAGGCGACCGCCCCAGTCAAACTACCCACCAGGCACTGTCCGTGATCCGGATAACGGACCTACGTTAGATAACCAGAAGAACCAGAGTGGTATTTCAACGTTGACTCCACAACCACTGGCGTGACTGCTTCAAAGTCTCCCACCTATCCTACACAAGCTCATCCAATCACCAATACCAAGCTATAGTAAAGGTCCCGGGGTCTTTCCGTCCTGCTGCGCGTAACGAGCATCTTTACTCGTAGTGCAATTTCGCCGAGTCCGTGGTCGAGACAGCGCCCAAGTCGTTACGCCATTCGTGCAGGTCGGAACTTACCCGACAAGGAATTTCGCTACCTTAGGATGGTTATAGTTACCACCGCCGTTTACTGGCGCTTAAGTTCAATGCTTCGCCTTGCGGCTAACATCTCCCCTTAACGTTCCAGCACCGGGCAGGCGTCAGTCCGTATACATCGTCTTTCGACTTGGCACGGACCTGTGTTTTTAGTAAACAGTCGCTTGGGCCTGGTCTCTGCGGCCTCCAATGCCTTTGGGAGCAAGTCCCTAGACAATGTCGGCCCCCCTTCTCCCGAAGTTACGGGGGTATTTTGCCGAGTTCCTTAACCACGGTTATCTCGATCGCCTTGGTATTCTCTACCTGACCACCTGAGTCGGTTTAGGGTACGGGCGGCACAATCACTCGCTCACGAAGGTTTTCTAGGCAGCATAGGATCACCCACTCCAACACGGTAAAAACCGTGAGAGGCTTCCTGTCTCAGGCACATGAGATGCGGATTTGCCTACATCTCGCCCTACACAGTTACCCCGGGACTACCATCGCCCGGGATGGGCTACCTTCCTGCGTCACTCCGCAGCTTGCCTAATACAAGTTTGGGTCGCAGAGTCAGTCAACTTCATCCCGAAGGAATCCGAAGACCTTCCGTGCTTAGCATTACTCGCCTCGGCAGGGACGTTCTTGCGCCGGTACGGGAATATCAACCCGTTGTCCATCGACTACGCCTGTCGGCCTCGCCTTAGGTCCCGACTTACCCAGGGCAGATTAGCTTGACCCTGGAACCCTTGGTCATTCGGCGGACGGGTTTCTCACCCGTCATTCGCTACTCATGCCTGCATTCTCACTCGTGTGCTCTCCACAGCTGGGTCACCCCGCTGCTTCCTCGCGCACACGACGCTCCCCTACCCATCAACGCGCCTGGGTCTAAAAGACCAAGCACATGCGTCAATGACACAGCTTCGGCGGATTGCTTGAGCCCCGCTAAATTGTCGGCGCAGAATCACTTGACCAGTGAGCTATTACGCACTCTTTAAAGGGTGGCTGCTTCCAAGCCAACCTCCTGGTTGTCTCCGCAACTCCACATCCTTTTCCACTTAGCAATCGCTTAGGGGCCTTAGCTGGTGTTCTGGGCTGTTTCCCTCTCGACCACGAACCTTATCGCCCGCAGTCTCACTGCCGCGCTCTCACTTACCGGCATTCGGAGTTTGGCTAATGTTGGTAAGCTTGTGGGCCCCCTCAACTATCCAGTGCTCTACCTCCGGCAAGAAACACGCGACGCTGCACCTATATGCATTTCGGGGAGAACCAGCTATCACGAAGTTTGATTGGCCTTTCACCCCTATCCACAGCTCATCCCCCAGGTTTTCAACCCTGGTGGGTTCGGGCCTCCACGACGTCTTACCGTCGCTTCACCCTGGCCATGGATAGATCACTTCGCTTCGGGTCTAGAGCATGCGACTCAATCGCCCTATTTGGACTCGCTTTCGCTACGGCTTCCCCACACGGGTTAACCTCGCCACATACCACTAACTCGCAGGCTCATTCTTCAAAAGGCACGCCGTCACTCCGAAGAGCTCCGACGGATTGTAGGCAATCGGTTTCAGGTACTATTTCACTCCCCTCCCGGGGTACTTTTCACCATTCCCTCACGGTACTTGTCCGCTATCGGTCACCAAGGAGTATTTAGGCTTAGCGGGTGGTCCCGCCGGATTCGTACGGAATTTCACGGGTTCCGTACTACTTGGGGTAACACCTAACAGTGCTCACCTTACGTCTACAGGGGTATTACCTTCTGTGCCGCGCCTTCCCAGAGCGCTTCGACTTCAGTGAGCATTTCTGACTGTTTGACCGATCGACAGCCCGGTCCAGGTGGCCCCACAACACCGCATCTGCAACGCCTGTCAGCTATCACACAGATGTGGTTTGGCCTCTTCCGCTTTCGCTCGCCACTACTCACGGAATCACTGTTGTTTTCTATTCCTGTGGGTACTGAGATGTTTCACTTCCCCACGTTCCCTCCCGCTGCCCTATGTGTTCAGGCAGGGGTCGCCGGACATTACTCCGGTTTCCTTCGAGGTTTCCCTATTCGGAGATCCCCGGATCGAAGCTCGTTTACCAGCTCCCCGGGGCTTATCGCAGGTTACAACGTCCTTCATCGGCTCTTGGTGCCAAGGCATCCACCGATTGCCCTTAGTAGCTTGTTGTTACTACAAAGATGCTCGCGTCCACTGTGAAGTTCTCAATATACGGGCGGGATCCGGTTACCTGCTGTTTCCAGCCGGCCCTCGGTCCGCTGAGTTGCCTGGTCTTGCGACCGACACCTCAGGACCCAACAGCGTGCTTGGGCTCACTTCCGACGTCACCCGGTGTTCCACTCCCTTACGGGTTGTACTGACGAGATCTGTCTTCGGTGTGCTTAATAGTCAATGTTCCACATTCCGGTGCCTGCTCGGCCAGGAACGAACGTCCTGGATCCGAGCGCATGGACGGCCACGTCCTCAGAGAGAACGCGTCGCCATATGGCTCCTTAGAAAGGAGGTGATCCAGCCGCACCTTCCGGTACGGCTACCTTGTTACGACTTAGTCCTAATCGCCAGTCCCACCTTCGACGGCTCCCTCCAAAAGGTTGGGCCACCGGCTTCGGGTGTTACCGACTTTCATGACTTGACGGGCGGTGTGTACAAGGCCCGGGAACGTATTCACCGCAGCATTGCTGATCTGCGATTACTAGCGACTCCGACTTCATGGGGTCGAGTTGCAGACCCCAATCCGAACTGAGGCCGGCTTTTTGAGATTCGCTCAACCTTGCGGTATTGCAGCTCTTTGTACCGACCATTGTAGCATGCGTGAAGCCCTGGACTTAAGGGGCATGATGACTTGACGTCATCCCCACCTTCCTCCGAGTTGACCCCGGCAGTCTCCTATGAGTCCCCACCATTACGTGCTGGCAACATAGGACGAGGGTTGCGCTCGTTGCGGGACTTAACCCAACATCTCACGACACGAGCTGACGACAGCCATGCACCACCTGTATACCGACCTTGCGGGGGCTACATCTCTGCAGCTTTCCGGTATATGTCAAACCCAGGTAAGGTTCTTCGCGTTGCATCGAATTAATCCGCATGCTCCGCCGCTTGTGCGGGCCCCCGTCAATTCCTTTGAGTTTTAGCCTTGCGGCCGTACTCCCCAGGCGGGGCACTTAATGCGTTAGCTTCGGCACGGAACTCGTGGAATGAGTCCCACACCTAGTGCCCACCGTTTACGGCGTGGACTACCAGGGTATCTAAGCCTGTTTGCTCCCCACGCTTTCGCTCCTCAGCGTCAGGTAATGCCCAGAGAACCGCCTTCGCCACTGGTGTTCCTCCTGATATCTGCGCATTCCACCGCTCCACCAGGAATTCCATTCTCCCCTGCATACCTCTAGTTCACCCGTATCGGAAGCAGGCTCAGGGTTAAGCCCTGAGTTTTCACTTCCGACGTGATGAACCGCCTACGAGCCCTTTACGCCCAATAATTCCGGACAACGCTCGCACCCTACGTATCACCGCGGCTGCTGGCACGTAGTTGGCCGGTGCTTCTTCTGCTAGTACCGTCACTTGCGCTTCGTCCTAGCTGAAAGTGGTTTACAACCCGAAGGCCGTCATCCCACACGCGGCGTTGCTGCATCAGGCTTGCGCCCATTGTGCAATATTCCCCACTGCTGCCTCCCGTAGGAGTCTGGGCCGTATCTCAGTCCCAGTGTGGCCGGTCGCCCTCTCAGGCCGGCTACCCGTCGAAGCCTTGGTGAGCCGTTACCTCACCAACAAGCTGATAGGCCGCGAGTCCATCCCTAACCGCCGGAGCTTTCCACCTAGAGCGATGACGCTCGAGGTCATATCCGGTATTAGCGGCTGTTTCCAGCCGTTATTCCAGAGTTAGGGGCAGGTTACTCACGTGTTACTCACCCGTTCGCCACTCGTGTACCCCCGAAGGGGCCTTACCGTTCGACTTGCATGTGTTAAGCACGCCGCCAGCGTTCGTCCTGAGCCAGGATCAAACTCTCCGTTGAAATATATCGGTGCAGCACCACAGCGTTTGATAACCATGGGCTGTTTTACCGTCAACAAGTTTGATCTCTGACGTGAACCTCGAAAGGTTCTGTCATCAATCAAAGGAATCCGAGCCTAGTTGATCGTCGATGATCCGAAGATCATCTCTGAATGCCTAGGCACGGGGTTTATTTGTGCATAAACTGGCATTGACTTTTAGCACGCTGTTGAGTTCTCAAGTTTCGGGCGCACACCGCGCGGTTTTCTTTCGAATTCCGCTTGGGGCAACTCGACTTACTTTAGTGAAGTGCTCGCTGCTTTGTCAACTTGGCGTTGATCCCGCTTTGAGGCCTTCACCTCGGTCTTCGTGTCCCATCCGGACCCTTCGGATCTCGTCTGGGGCAACCCGACCAACTTTACCCAGAAGTTCCGCTCCGGTCAAACCGGCGCTTCCCCTCCCCCTCCGGGCATCTCTGTCGACCGTGAAGAGGCTGCTGCGCTCTAGGGCGCACGCCATCACGGCTACTTTGATACCGTTTGGGTTCCGCTCGGGCCGGCCGCTTCGCCTCTCGGCTTCCGCGTCCCGCTCCCCGGCGGCTTGGAAAACATTACGCGTACGCTCCCAGCGGGTCAAATCGAGGTGCCGTGTCGCTGGTCACATGCACTGAAACCCCTGGTCAGCGCGGCAATCGGCGCCGTCGGTGCGCAGCAGCCTGACATCGGGACCGCTACCGACATTCCTGCCGCGCTGTGTACTCAGGCGAGCACGCGTACCGCTCCCACGGTCTTCTTTCCCCGGCGCACGACGACGTAGTCGCCGGCGAGCAGGTCTTCGGGCGCCAGACGTCGGTCCGGATCAGTCACCTTCTCGTTGTTGAGATAGGCCCCGCCCTCGCTGATCGCGCGCCGGGCAGCCGACTTGCTCGCCACCACGCCACCGGCCTCCAGGGCATCAACGAATGTCGGCAACTCGCCGTCGACCTTCAGATCCGCGCCGCCGAGTTCGGCAGAGACGTCCCGAAGCACGTCCGCCGACAGCGACCTCAGCTCCGATCTGCCGAACAAGGCCTCTGCAGCGTCGTTGGCGGCCTTGGTGTCCTCGGGCGAGTGCACCAGGTCGGTGACATCGTCGGCCAGGGCATGTTGGGCCAGTCGCAGGTGCGGCTTCTCGTTCGTCTGTCTCTCCAGCTCCGCGATCTCCTCCTGGCTGCGCGGGCTGAAGACCTTCAGGTATTCGATGACCTTCTCGTCCTCGGCGTTCAGGAAGAACTGGTGGAAGGCGTACGGGCTGGTCAGCTCGCGGCTCAGCCAGACCGAGCCACCCTCGGTCTTGCCGAACTTGGTCCCGTCGGCTTTGGTCAGCAGGGGTGTCGCGATCGCGTGCACTCGCTCCCCGTCGGAGCGGCGGATGAGCTCGACACCGGCGGTGATGTTCCCCCACTGGTCGCTGCCGCCGAACTGGAGCGTGCAGCCGTACTGCCGGAAGAGATTCAGGTAGTCGAACGACTGCAACAACACGTAGGAGAACTCGGTGTAGGAGATCCCGGCTTCGAGTCGCTTACGCACCACCTCACGGGCCAGCATCCGGTTGACCGGGAAGTGCTTGCCCACATCCCGCAGGAAGTCCAGCACACCAACGCCCTCGGTCCAGTCGAGATTGTTGACCACGCGAGCGGGATTGGCTCCATCGAATCGCACGTATCTGCTGACCTGGCGGCGGATCTGGTCGACCCAGCCCGCAACAGTCTCTTTCGAGTTGAGCGTGCGCTCCGCCGTCTCCTTGGGGTCGCCGATCAGACCGGTCGAGCCGCCAACCAAGATCAAGGGGTTGTGCCCGGCCGCCTGGAAGTGCCGGGCGACGATCAACTGCACGAGATTGCCGAAGTGCAGGCTCGGTGCGGTGGGATCGAACCCGATATAGAACGTGACCGGCCCCGCGTCCAGGTGCTCACGCAGTGCTTCTTCGTCGGTGCAGTCGGCGAGCAGGCCCCGCCACTTCAGTTCTTCGAGTACTCCCACGTCGCTAAGCCTAGTGGCGGAGCTTGGCCAGCCGTTCGGTGATTTCGTCCAGTTGCTCGCGTACCCGTTCGGTGGCGGTGCCGCCCCGACCGTTGCGCGAGTCGATCGATCCCTGCACGGTGAGCACGGTCAGCACCTCGGGCGTCAGTCGCGGGTCGATCCCCGTCAGTTGCTCCGGCGTCAGGTCCGACAGCTCGATACCTTCCGCTTCGCAGTAGCGCACGCACGCGCCGGAGATCTCGTGCGCCTCGCGGAAGGGCACCCGGGCGCGTACCAACCAGTCCGCGATGTCGGTCGCCAGCGAGAAGCCCTGCGGCGCCTGGGCGGCCATCTTGTCGGTGTCGAAGGTCAGTGTGCCGACCATGCCGGTGACCGCTGGCAGCAGCACCAGCAGCTGGTCGATCGAGTCGAACAGCGGCTCCTTGTCCTCCTGCAGATCCCGGTTGTACGCCAGCGGCAGTCCCTTCAGGGTGGCCAGCAGACCGGACAGGTTGCCGATCAGCCGGCCGGCCTTGCCGCGGGCCAGCTCGGCGACATCGGGATTCTTCTTCTGCGGCATGATCGAGGAGCCGGTCGACCAGGCGTCGTCGAGTTTGGCGTAGCCGAAATCGTGGGTCGCCCACAGGATCACGTCCTCGCTGAGGCGGGACAGGTCGACCCCGATTTGGGCCAGCACGTACGCCGCCTCGGCAGCGAGGTCGCGGGCCGCGGTGCCGTCGATCGAGTTGGCCACGCTGGTGGCGAAGCCGAGGTCGCGCGCGGTCTGCTCCGGGTCGAGTCCGAGCGAGGTGCCGGCCAGCGCCGCGGCCCCGTACGGGCTGACGGCAAGCCGGCGATCGAGGTCGCGGATCCGCTCCAGGTCCCGGACCAGCGGCCAGGCATGGGCCAGCAGGTGATGGGACAACCCGATCGGCTGGGCATGCTGGAGGTGGGTCCGTCCGGGCATCGGCGCCCCCAGATACCTGGTTGCCTGGGTGTGCAGAGCCTGGATCAGGTCGGCGACGTCGACGCGGACCGCAGCCATCGCGTCCCGTAGGTACATCCGCAGCAGCGTCGCGATCTGGTCGTTGCGGGACCGCCCGGCCCTCAGCCGTCCGCCCAGATCCGCGCCGGCGATCTCCAGCAGCCCACGTTCCAGCGCCCCGTGCACGTCCTCGTCGCTGTCCGCCGGAGCGAAGCTGCCGTCGACGACCGCCGCTTCCAGCTGGTCGAGCGCGGTGATCATGGCCGAATGCTCATCGTCGGTGAGCAGCCCGGCACGGTGCAACGCACCCGCATGGGCCCGGGACCCGGCGATGTCGTAGCGCGCCAGCCGCCAGTCGAACTGGGTCGACTTGCTCAGCGCGAACATTGCCTCCGCGGCGCCGCCGGAGAAGCGACCACCCCAGAGCCGGCCGCTGCCGGTTGTGCCTGTCATATCGTCCTTTCCAGCTGCCACCCGGCTCAACGGGTGCTCAAGTGGGTGAGTTCCTCGGCGATCGCCCGGCCGCCCTCGGGATCCCGGGTGATCAACAGGATGGTGTCGTCGCCGGCGATGGTGCCCAGAATGCTCGGCCAGCCGGCTCTGTCGACCGCCGAGGCGAAATACTGCGCGGCGCCCGGTGGCGTACGCACAACGACCAGATTGGCCGACGCCTCGGCCGAGACCATGATCTCGACGCAGAGCCGGGCCAGCCGCTCGTTGAAGGCTGCCTGCTCCCCCACCAGCGGCGTACGGTCGCCGCCCTCGCCCGGCACGGCGTAGATCAGCTGGCCGTCCTGGCCGCGGACCCGCAACGCCCCGAGATCGAGCAGGTCCCGCGACAACGTGCCCTGGGTCACCGACACCCCGTCCGCTGCCAGCAACTCGGCGAGCTCGGACTGGGAGCGCACCTGGTGGTGCTCCAGCAGCGCGATGATCTTCGCGTGCCGGGCCGATTTGCTGATCGTGCGGGCGGCCTCGGTCATCGTCGCGACGCCTCCTGCCGGGTCCGGCGCTGCACCTCGGACTGCTGCCACAGCCAGGCCATGATCGCCTTCTGCGCGTGCCGGCGGTTCTCCGCCTCGTCCCAGATCACCGACTGAGGACCGTCGAGGACCTCGGCGTCGATCTCCTTGCCGCGGTAGGCGGGCAGGCAGTGCATCACAATCGCGTCCGGTTTCGCGTGACTGACCAGCTCGCTGGTCACCGCGTACGGCTGGAAGACCGCAGTGCGAGCGGCCGCCTCGTCCTCCTTGCCCATCGACACCCAGGTGTCGGTGACGACGACGTCGGCACCGGCGACGATCTTGACCGGGTCATGATCACAGCTGGTGCTGCCTCCGGTGATCTTCCCGATCTCGGCGGCCCGGGCCAATACCGCCTCGTCTGGCAGGTAACCCTCCGGAGCGCCGAAGCGGACCTGCATCCCGGCGGTCACTCCGGCCAGCGCCCAGGAGTTGCCCATGTTGCAGGCGGCGTCGCCGAGGAAAGCCACCGTGAGCCCGGCAAGCGTCCCCTTCTGTTCCTTGACAGTGAGCAGATCGGCGAGCAACTGGCACGGGTGATAATCGTCTGTCAGGGCGTTGACAACCGGAACGCCTGCGTACGCGGCCAACTCGGTGATCTTGTCCTGACCGAAGGTCCGCCAAACGATCATGCCGACCTGGCGCCCGAGGATCCTCGCGACATCGGGAACTGACTCGCGGACGCCGATCCCGGCCAGATTGCCGTCCACCTGCAGCGGATAGCCGCCCAGCTCGGCGATCCCGGCGGCGAAGGAACTCTGGGTGCGCAAGGTCGGCTTGTCGTAGATCGCCGCGACACTCACCGGGCCGGCCAGCGGCTTGGCGCCGTACGGATCCGCCTTCAGTGCAAGGGCCAGCTCGAGCACCTCGGCCTGCTCGGACGGACTGAGGTCATCGTCGGCGAGGAAGCTCCTGATCGCCTGGGTCATGCACGTGCTCCTTGTGCTCGGCCGAGGAGCATGGGCAGCGCCTCGGTGAAACTGTCGATCTGCTCGGCGGTGATGATCAGCGGCGGCGCGATCCGCAACACGTTCGGCCGGGGCGCGTTGATGATGAACCCGGCGTCCAGGGCGGCATCGGCGACGGCCGGTGCGACGTCGGAGGTCAGCACCACACCGCGCAACAGTCCACGGCCACGGACGTGATCGACCAGCGCATGATCAAGAGCGGTGATGTTGGCGGCCAGCCGGTCGCCCATCGCGGTGGCGTTGTCCAGCAGACGGTCGCGTTCGATCACCGCGATGACCGCCAGACCGGCGATCGCCGCCACCGGATTGCCACCGAAGGTCGAGCCGTGACTGCCCGGTCCGAGCAGCGCCGCGGCGGGACCCAGGGCGATGCAGGCACCGATCGGGAAACCGTTGCCGAGCCCCTTGGCCAGCGTCACGACGTCCGGGACGACGCCTTCGCGGCTGGAATCCAGCCAGCGGCCGGTACGGCCCATGCCGGTCTGGACCTCGTCGATCCACAACAGCGCGCCGGCCTCGCTGGTGATCCGCCGGGCCTCGGCGAGATAGCCGTCCGGAGGGACGACGATGCCGTTCTCACCCTGAATCGGCTCCAGGACGACGGCCGCGGTCCGGTCGTCGACGGCGGCACGCAGGGCATCGACATCTCCGTACGGGATGAACTCCACGTCCCCGGGCAACGGCTCGAACGGCTCGCGGTACTTGGGATTGTGGGTCACCGCCAGGGCGCCCATCGACCGGCCGTGGAACGAACCCTCGGTGGAGATGATCCTGGTCCTACCGGTCTGCCGGGTGATCTTGAACGCGGCCTCGTTGGCCTCGGTGCCGGAATTGGCGAAGAACACCTTCGCCTCCACAGATCCCTGAGCTTGTCGAAGGGCGCCCGGTCCTTCGACAGGCTCAGGACGCACCAGCCCGGTCAGCCGCTCCGCAAGGGCCACCTGGGACGGGGTGGCGAAGAAATTGGATACATGACCAAGCGTCGCGATCTGGCCGGTGATCGCCGAGAGCACGGTCGGGTGGGCATGGCCCAGTGCGTTGACGGCGAGGCCGGAGAGCAGATCGAGATGCTTGCGGCCCTCGACATCCCAGACGTTGCAGCCCTCCCCGCGGACGAAGACCCGCTTGGGCGGACCGAAGGTGTTCATCACCGACCGGCTGTAGCCGTCCAAGATCGCCGCGCTGCCGCGGCCCTGGGCTGCGGCGAGTTGATCACTCACCGCGCTGATCGAACTGGTAGAGGCCGGCTCGGAGGCCGGAATGCCCGTCACTGGTCCACCTCGTTCAGATTGCCGGGAACGTCGGGCAGGAAGGCGCCGAAATCGCCGTTGGCGTACTCCTCCGGCGGGATCGGTTCCGACGCCGGGAACACCCGGCTGCCGAGCCGGATCAAACCGTCCTGGGTCACCATGGTCCCGATGCCGGCATTGGTGAAGATCTCCAGCAGCAGCGCATGGGGGACGCGACCGTCGGTGACGGTGGCCCTGGTCAGGCCACCCTCGACGGCCTTCAGGCAGGCTTCCATCTTGGGCGCCATCCCGGACTCCAGCTTCGGCAGTAGCTGCCGCAGCTGGGAGGCGGGGAGTTCCTTGATCACGTCAGTGCTGTTCGGCCAGTCCGCATAGAGCCCTTCGACATCGGTGAGCATCACCATCCGCTCGGCCTTCAGCGCGATCGCCAGAGCCGCGGCGGCGGTGTCGGCGTTCACGTTGTGGACGACGCCGTCGCGGTCCGGCGCGATGCTGGCGACGACGGGGATCCGGCCAGCGTTGATCAAGCCGTTGATGGCCTCGGTCCGGACGCTGCTCACCTCGCCGACCAGACCGAGATCGACCTCTTCGCCGTCGATCAGAGCCTTCTTGCGGGTCGCGGTGAAAAGGCCACCGTCCTCACCGGACATGCCGACGGCCAGAGCGCTCTGCTGGTTGATCAGCCCGACGAGATCGCGACCGACCTGGCCGACCAATACCATCCGGACGATCTCCATCGCCTCCGGAGTGGTGACCCGCAGCCCGGCCTTGAATTCGGACGGGATGCCGAGCCGTTTCAGCATGGCGGAGATCTGCGGCCCGCCGCCGTGCACCACCACCGGGTGCACTCCGCAGCGCTTCATGAAGACGATGTCCTGGGCGAATGCCTTCTTCAGATCCTCGTCGATCATGGCGTTCCCGCCGTACTTGATCACCACCGTCTTGCCGGCGTAGGTCTCCAGCCACGGCAGGGCCTCGGTGAGGATGGAGGCTTTCTCAACCAGGGAAAGCTTCTCCGCCTTCCTGATGATCGTCACGACAGGTACTCCGCGTTCTCCTTGACGTAGTCGTACGTCAGGTCATTGGTCCAGATCGTCGCCGCATGATCACCGGCATGAAGATCGACATCGACACGGATCTCACGGTTCGCGCTGATGTCGACCTCCGCGTCCGGGACGCCGAATCCCTTGCTGCTCATCAACACCCCGTTGAACGAGACGTCGATCGCATCCGGATCGAAAGTCGCCTGGGTGGTGCCCAACGCTGCGAGAACCCTGCCCCAGTAAGGATCGTTGCCGAACATCGCGCACTTGAAGAGACTGTTCCGGGCGATGCTGCGGCCGACGACGACCGCATCCTCTTCGCTGGCGGCACCGGAGATCGTGATCGCGATGTCGTGGGTCGCGCCCTCGGCATCGGCGACCAGCTGACGCGCCAGGTCGGAGCAGACCGTGGTCAGCGCCTCGGTGAATTCGCCGGGGTCGGCCTCCACGCCGGAGGCACCGCTGCTGAGCAGCAGCACCGTGTCGTTGGTCGACATGGCGCCGTCACTGTCCACCCGGTCGAAGGTGACGTGGGTGGCGGCACGGAGCGCGGCATCAAGATCAGCGGCGTTGACCACCGCGTCGGTGGTGATCACCACCAGCATCGTCGCCAGGCCGGGCGCCAACATCCCGGCACCCTTGGCCATCGCGCCGATGGTCCAGCCGTTGCGGGTCTGCACCGACTGTTTGGCGACGGTGTCGGTGGTCATGATCGCCCGGGCGGCGAGGGGGCCGCCGTCCTCGGTCGCCCGGGCGACCAACGCCGGGACCGCGGAGGTGATCTTGTCGACAGGGATCCGGTGACCGATCACGCCGGTCGAGCAGACCGCGATGTCGATCGCGCCGACACCGAGCTCGGAGGCCAGCCGCTCCGCTGTGCTGTGGGTGTCGGCGAAGCCGTCCGGCCCCGTACAGGCGTTGGCGCCGCCGGAGTTGAGGATCACCGCCTGCAGGCTGCCGTCCTTGATCACCTGTTGGGACCAGACCACCGGCGCGGCCTTGATCCGGTTGGAGGTGAAGACGGCCGCAGCGGCGAAATCGGGGCCGAGGTTGCGGACCAGAGCCAGATCGGGATCCCCGGAGGGCTTGATCCCGGCGGCCAGGCCCACGGCCGCGAAGCCCTTGGCAGCGGTCACGCTCATGGTGCGACTCCGATCGTGGACAGGCCGGTCGTCTCGTCGAGACCGAGAGCGAGATTGGTGCACTGGATGGCTGCACCGGCGGTTCCCTTGGCGAGGTTGTCGAGCGCCGAGATCGCCACCAGCCGGCCGGTGTTCGGGTCGACCGTCGCCTGGAGGTGGCAGGTGTTGGCGCCGAGGGTTGCCTGGGTCTGCGGCCAGACGCCCTGCGGAAGCAGGTGCACGAACGGCTCCGAGGCGTACGCCTTCTGGTAGGCGGCGTACACCTCGTCAGCGGTGATCGACGGATCGCTGAGCTTCGCCGTGCAGGTGGCGAGGATGCCCCGGGTCATCGGGACCAGCACCGGAGTGAAGGAGACGTGCGGGTCGGTCGCGCCACAGGCGACGAGATTCTGCTCCATCTCCGGCGTGTGCCGGTGGATGCCGCCGACCTGGTACGGGCTCGCCGAGCCCATGATCTCCGACGCCAGGTAGGTCACCGCCAGCTTCTTGCCGGCACCCGAGGGCGCGGTGGCTAGGACGACGACGATGTCGTCGGCAGAGATCAGCCCGGCCGCGACGGCCGGCAGCAGCGCGAGCGTCGACGCGGTCGGATTGCAGCCCGGAACTGCGACCCGCTTGGTCCCGGCGAGGATCTCGCGCTGGCCAGGCAGCTCCGGCAGACCGTACGGCCAGGTGCCTGCGTGCTCGGAGTGGTAGTACTGCCGCCACTGCGCGGGATCGACCAGCCGGTGGTCGGCAGCGCAGTCGACCACGAGGACGTCGGGGCCGAGTTGGGCGGCGATCTCGGCCGAGGCGCCGTGCGGCAGGGCGAGGAAGACGATGTCGTGACCAGCCAGATGTTCGACGTCGGTCGGCTCGACCAGACGATCGGCCAGCGGGACCAGGTGCGGATGATGCTCGCCGATCAGCGTGCCCGCGCTCTTGGCGGCGGTGACGGCGCCGATCTCGATATTCGGATGGCTGAGCAGGAGTCGCAGCAGCTCGCCACCGGCGTAGCCGGTCGCGCCCGCCACGGCGGCCCTGTACTTCGAAGTCACGGAATGATCATGCCATGCTCTGCATACTTATTCCAACTCATTCCGCGAGGAGTCACATATTCCTCAATATTCGCGGCGTGTCGTCAGGCTCTCGATGATGTCGTCCGGAGCCGTCCAGTCATCGGGACCCGCACCGTACTCATCCACATCGCGCACGCGTGGGTCATCCGGGCTCTCGGGCGCAGACCAGAGGGAGTCCTCGAATGCCAGGAAGTCTTCCTGGTGATGCGGGCGGCCGAAGGCACGGGTTGCTCGTTCGGTATCGCTCACGGCTCCCGCTGCTCGGTCCAAGGTTCGTTCCGCCGCCCGACGATGTCCGTCCCGCAGCCGGTCGATCGTCCTCCAGCCGTGCAGGTCCTCGCCCCGGAACACATCGATCGTCCAACCGTCGCGGCGGATCAAATCTCGTCGCCACTCATCGCGGGCTACCTGCCCCGGACTCGAGTGCCAGTCCTCACCGTCGAACTCGGCGGCGTACTTGACCTGGCTGTCCCCGAGATCGAGCCGGAACGGTTCGCGACCCGGGAGGGCTGCAACAGGGATCTGCAACTCCGGCTTCGGCAGACCGGCGTCGATCCACAACAATCGCAACTCCGACTCGCGTACGGATTCTGCCCTGCCGTCGGCCAGCGGAACAAGATCACGAAGTTGTACGACACCCCGACGGCCGGTGAAGCGGTCGAGCTGTCCGGCCAGCTCGGCCGCGGTGAACTCACCGAGGTGCAGCAGTGCGTCCAGGGCGCCGAGCGCACGTTCGCGCGGCAGCGACCGACCGAGATCACAGGCCGTACGCAGCGGTGTGGTCGCCACCATCCGTCCCAGCCGGCGAAGATCAGCTTCCTCGAAGCTGCGCCGACCGCCCTGGACGCCGGGTCGGCGAACCCGCGTTTGGTCGGGCGGCCGGAAGTAATGCACCTGCGGCGTCGGATCGTGGTGGCTGCCCCGTGGCAGCAGGTCCACGCCGTACAGCCAAGCGGCCGTCGTATCGGTGACCACGGCCGACTCCGGCACCGCCAGCGCAAGGGCCTCGGCCCGCACCAAGATCGTTTCCGGCAGGGACGTGTCGACGTAGACGCCGTGCAGCACCCGCCGCAGCTGGCCCTGGCGGACGAGTCTGGCCAGCACATTGGAGTCCACTCCGACCTGCCGGGCCTGGCGCGAGGTGAACGGACGGTCATTCGGTAGGCAGGCATCGATGTGCCGAGCGGCGACCGCGGACAGGGACTCAGTCATGAGGACAACGATCGGCCCGGCCGGCCGGTCCGTTCGCGCCCGGGCGGCAGATCTGTGGACAACGAGGCGAACGGACAACACCTGTACGACCGCGGACAGCACCGTGCTCACGACACGCCGCATGGATTAAGGGATTTGTGACCCCTCGCGCTTGTCAGGTGAGGCGGGTGCTGATCCGGGCAGCGGCGTTGGCGACCACCGCCCGGGCCTGCGCGGTGTCGGCGCCGCGGGCCAGCACCACTCCCACCCGGCGTTCGCCGTCGACCGACGGCTTGCCGAAGAGCCGCACCTGGACCGACGGGTCGGTCGCCAGTGCCTCGCCGATGCCGTCGAAGGTCGCTACGCCGGTGCCGTGCGCCTTGATCGGCAGGCTGGCCGCCGCACCCGGAAACCGGGTCACGGTGTCGACCGGCAGTCCCAGCACGGCCCGGGCGTGTGCGGCGAACTCGCTGAGGTCCTGGCTGACCAGCGTCACCAGACCGGTGTCGTGGGGACGGGGCGAGACCTCGGAGAAGATCACCCGGTCGCCGGCGATGAACAGTTCGACGCCGAACACGCCCCACCCGCCCAGGGCGTCGGTGATCGTGCGGGCGACATCGCGGGCCTCGACCTGGACCGCCTCCGGCAGCGATGAGATCCCGGACGGCTCCTGCCAGCTTTCGGCGTAGTCGCCGTCCACCTGACGATGGAAGACCGGGTCGAGGAAGGTCGTGCCGCCGGCGTGCCGGACGGTCAGCTGGGTGATCTCGACCTCGAAGTCGACGAATCCCTCGACGATGCAGCGCACCGCGTGTCCTGCATCGGCCGCGGCCCGGCCGCCGGTCTGGGCGTACTGCCACGCGGCCTCGATGCCGGCCCGGTCCTTCACCACCGACTGGCCCTTGCCGGAGGACGACATCACCGGCTTGATCACCACCGGCCAGCCGAGCGCATCGGCTGCCTCGGTGAACTGATCAAGACTTTCCACGAACCGGTACGGGCTGGTCGACAGGCCGAGTTCTTCGGCGGCGAGTCGGCGGATGCCCTCCCGGTTCATGGTCAACACCGTCGCCCGGGCGGTCGGCACGATCCGCAGCGGCCAGTCGGCCGACTGCTCCAATTCCGCCAGCACCTGGGTCGCGATCGCCTCGATCTCCGGGATCACGACGGCTGGCCTCTCGGTGATCAACAACTGCCGGAGCGCCTCGGGGTCGCGCATGTCGATCACCGCGCTGCGGTGGGCCACCTGCATCGCCGGCGCATCCGGGTAGCGGTCGACGGCCAGCGTCTGCACCCCGAGCCGCTGCAGCTCGATGACAACTTCCTTGCCGAGCTCTCCCGAGCCGAGCAGGACGGCGGTGATCGCACCAGGGGTGAGCGGCGTACCGAAACTGCTCGGGCCGTCGACAGCGTCAGGCATGATCATTCCATCCGCTGGGTCGCACCGGTGGCCTCGGCTGCCGCGAACACGGCGGCCTCGCGGGCCTGGGCGACCTCGGCATCGGTGAGCGTACGGTCCTCGGCCCGGAACCGCAGCGCATAGGCCAGCGATTTCTTGCCCTCGCCGATCTGCGTGCCGGTGTAGACGTCGAAGAGCCGGATGTCCTCCAGCAACTCCCCCGCCCCGGAGCGTACGGCTGCCTCCACCGCGGCCGCTGGGACGTCCGTATCGACGATCAACGCGATGTCCTCCTTGACCACCGGGTGGCTGGACAGCGGACGGATCGTGCCGATCTCGGGCGCTGCTGCGACCAACGCGTCCAGATCGATCTCGGCGGCCGCGGTGCGTGCCGGCAGACCAAGATCATCGATCACCGAGGGATGCAGCTCACCGGCGAAGCCGATCGGCGTCCGGGTGCCGTCCGGCGAGACGGCGATGATCGCCGCGCAACGGCCGGGATGCCAGGGCGCCTGCTCTGCCTGCTCGACGGTGATCGTGCCGCCGACCGCCCGGGCAGCCACCTCGGCGACGGCGATCGCATGCCGCCAGGTGACCTGCTGGGCGGGCCCGGTCCACCCGGCAGGGCGTACGGCTCCGGTCAGCACGGCGCCCAGATGACGCGGCTGATCACCGATCGCCGCATCCATCGCCGCAAGCTCGTCGGCGGTCGGACGATGATCAACGGCCGGCCGCGGCGCAGCGGTCCGCTCGCGCGGCGCCAGGAAGACCGGGCCGATCTCGAAGATCGCCAGATCGTCCAGGCTACGGCTGGTGTTGCGGTTCACCGAGGCGAGCAACTCAGGCAGCAGCGTCGTCCGCAACTCGGCCTGCTCCTCCGACAGCGGATTGGCCATCCGCATCAGCCGCCGGCGGTCGTCATCGGCCGGGATCCGCAGTTGATCAAGGATCGCCTTGCCCATGAACGGGAGGGTCTGCGCCTCTACATAGCCGGCGTCGGCGAGCGCCTGGCCGACCAATCGCCGAAGCCGCTGCCGGCGGGTGAGTCCGCGACCGGCCGGGGGTGTCGGGATGACGGCGGGGACCTTCTCATAGCCGAAGACCCGTCCGACCTCTTCGACGTAGTCGTACGGATCGGTCAGGTCCGGCCGCCAGCTCGGCGGAGTCACGACCAGGGTGTCGCCATGATCATCGACTGCGACGCCGACGGCCTGCAGCGCGGAGATCACCGTTGCGTGATCGATCCCGGCCCCCATGATCCGGCCCGGCAGTTGATCATCGATGGTCTGGGTGGGCACCTCAGGGACGCCACCGGCGACCGTCTCGGCCGTTTCCAGCGTGCCGCCGCCGAGGGCGATCAGCAGTTCGGCGACGCGACGAGCCGCCGCATAGGTGGCGCCCGGATCGGCGCCGCGTTCGAACCGGCGGGAGGCTTCCGAGGACAGCTTGTGCCGGCGCGAGGTGCGGGCGATCGTCAGGGCGTCGAAGCTCGCCGCCTCGATCACCACGGCGTTGGTGTTCGCGTCCACTTCGGTGTTCTGGCCGCCCATCACACCGGCCAGGCCGATCGGGCCGGAGTCGTCGGTGATCAGCAGATCATCGGGATCAAGATCACGGGTGACGTCGTCGAGGGTGATCAACTTCTCCCCGGCGGCCGCCTTGCGGACGACGATCGGACCGGACAACTTCGCCTTGTCGTAGGCGTGGATCGGCTGGCCGGATTCGAGCATCACGTAGTTGGTGACGTCGACGGCCAGCGAGATGGACCGCATCCCGGCCTGGTGGAGGCGGCGTTGCAGCCAGCGCGGGCTGGCCGCGGTCGGGTCGATACCGGTCACGGTCAGTGCCACGAAGACCGGGCAGGCGTCGGAGTTGATCACCACCGGGTAACCGTCGGCGGTGGTGGCCGGCACCGGGAGCGCGACCGGATCGGTGAAGCCCGCCTCGAAGGCCAGCGCAGCCTCCCGGGCGACTCCGCGGACCGACCAGCAATAGCCGCGATCGGGCGTCACGGCGATGTCCAGGACATCGTCGCGCAGATAGATCGCCGGACCGGCGTCGGCACCGACAACAAGCTCGGCCGGTGCTGTCGCGGTCTGTCCCGCGGCCAGCGGGCCGACGACATCTGGCTTGAGCACGATGATGCCGGCATGATCATCGCCGATGCCCAGCTCGCGCGCCGAGCAGATCATCCCGTCACTGACGTGGCCATAGGTCTTGCGGGAGGCGATCGCGAAGTCACCCGGAAGAACCGCACCCGGCAGCGCGACGACGACAAGATCACCCTGGGCGAAGTTCTTGGCCCCGCAGATGATTCCGCGACCTGGCGCACCGAAATCAGTAGGCGTACCGCCCTCGTTGTGCGGGCCGACGTCGACCCGGCACCAGCGCACGGTCTTGCCGTTGGAGTGGGTCTCTTCGCTGAACTCCTCGACCCGGCCGATCACCAGCGGGCCGGTGACCTCGGCACCGGTCTCGTCGATGGTCTCGACCTCCAGGCCGACGCGGACCAGCGCGGTGGAGACCTCGCGCGTCGGCACCGACTCCGGCACTGCGGCGTACGTCCGCAGCCAGCTCAGCGGGACCCTCATCGTGCACCTCCCACCAGCGACCGGCTGAACCGGACGTCACCCTGCACGGTGTCGCGCAGGTCGGACAGATTGTTGCGGAACATCAGCGTGCGATCGACGCCCATGCCGAAGGCGAAACCGGAGTAGACCGAGCTGTCGACGCCGCAGGCCTCGAGCACCCGCGGGTTGACCACCCCGCAGCCGCCCCATTCGATCCAGCCCTCGCTCTTGCACATCCGGCACGGGTTGTCCGGATCGCCGACCGAGGTGCCGTGGCAGTTGAAGCAGAGCAGGTCGACCTCGGCCGACGGCTCGGTGAACGGGAAGTAGGACGGTCGCCAGCGCAGCACCATGTCCTGACCGAACAGCTCGCGGGCGAAGTGCTCCAAGGTGCCGCGCAGGTTGCCGAAGGTGATCCCCTTATCGACCGCCAGACCCTCGATCTGGTTGAAGACCGGCAGGTGGGTGGCGTCGTACTCGTCGGCGCGGTAGACCCGGCCTGGACAGACCACGTAGACCGGCAGCTCGCGGGTCAGCAGCGAACGCGCCTGGACCGGAGAGGTGTGGGTGCGCAGCAGCAGATTGTGCTCCGGCGGATCGATGAACAGGGTGTCCTGCATGGTCCGGGCCGGATGATCGGGGATGAAGTTGAGGGCGTCGAAGTTCAGCCACTCGGCCTCGAGCTCGGGACCCTCGGCGATCTCCCAGCCCATCGCGACGAAGATGTCGCTCATCAGGTCCATCACCGCCGGCACCGGGTGCACCGCGCCCTGGGTCACCAGTTCGGTCGGCAGGGTGACGTCGACCTTCTCCTCGGCCAGCCGGCGTTCCAGCTCGGCCGCACTGATCTCGGTCTCGCGCTCCTTGAGTGCCTGGTTGACCCGGCCGCGGGCCTGCCCCATCCGTTTGCCGACCTCGCGCTTGGCCTCCGGCGGCAGCGCGCCGATCTCTCGGTTGGCCAGCGCCAGCGGCGAACGGTCGCCGGTGTGGGTGATGCGGGCCTGCTTGAGCTCGGCGACCGTCGTCGCCTCGCTAAACGCGCGGAGCGCCTCGGCCACCATGGCTTCGACGTTCTCTTCGCTCAGCGATGCGACCTGTACGGGGTCGTAGCTCGAGTTCGGCCCAGACATCGGACTCCTCTTCGGTGTGGAAGCTGCCGGACGATGGCAGCGCCAGACAGTCTAGAAACGACCGGGCACACACCGCGAACCGGATTGCCGGAACAGACGCGTCAGGTAAACCCCGGAGTTCCGGCCGTCGCCACCGGCAAAGTCGCGACAACACGAGATCCGGGGCCGGATTCGGGCGATTTCGCGCGCGCAAGTCGCGACAACTCGACTTCGAGGCGGCGGCCCGCGGAAGTCGAGTTGTCGCGAGTTCGTGTACCGGGCCGGAAGTCGGACGTGCGCGACCCGGACGTACGCGACCCGGACGTACGCGAGCGGTTCAGTCGCTGCCGCCGACCCCGACTCCGGCGGTCCGGGAGTTGTCGGTCGCGAAGGTCTCCTCGTCGGCCCGCTCGTCCTCCGCCTCGATCTCGTCGGCCTCAACCCGGTCAGCATGGCTCGGCTCGACCGGCGCCACCGTTGCCGGGACGGCGCCGTCGTCAGGCTCGGCCTCCGGCTCGACGTAGACGTACTTGCCCCCGCGCAGCAGCGAGGCGACACCGGCGATCAGGCAGGCGATGATCGCGAACAGGAACGCGACGCCCAGGCCGTCGGAGAACGGCTGGGAGATCAGCGACGGGAAGAAGGCCCGGCCGGTCAGGTAGGCCGCGTTGTGCGCCGGCAGGGCGCCGAGCACCTGCTGGCCGAGGATGGTCTGCACCGGGTTGTAGCCCAACAGCGAGGCGAACAGCACCGACACCGGAGGCAGCCCGGCGACCTTGGACGCGACATCGGCCGGCACACCCTGAGCGGTCAGACCTGAGGTCATCGCGCCCGGCAACGCCTTGGAGAGCCCGGCGATCATCAGGGTGAAGAAGACACCGATCGAGAGCACCATCGCGGCGTTCTGGAAGGTCGCGGTCATGCCCGCGCCGGCGCCGCGACGCTGCCGCGGCAGGCTGTTCATGATCCCGGCCCGGTTCGGCGACGCGAACAGGCCCATGCCGAGCCCGTTGAGCAGCAGCGCGGTGGCGAACTCCCAGTAGTGGAAGTTCACCGGCATCAGCGCCAGCCAGGCGAAGCTGAAGGCCGCGACGATCATGCCGCCGGTGCCGAACGCCCGGGCGCCGAAGCGGTCCGACAGATAACCGGACACCGGTCCCGCGACCAGGAAGCCGACGGTCATCGGCAGCATGTAGATGCCGGCCCACAGCGGAGTCTGCTCGAAGCTGTAGCCGTGCTGGGGAAGCCAGATGCCCTGCAGCCAGATGATCAGCACGAACATCAGGCCGCCGCGGCCGAGGCTGGCGAGCAGGCTGGCGATGTTGCCGGCGGTGAAGGCACGGATCTTGAAGAGACTGAGCCGGAACATCGGCTCGGCGACCTTGGTCTCGATCACGCAGAAGATCGCCAGCACGACCACGCCGCCGATCAGACAGCTGAGCACCATCGGGTTGGTCCAGCCCATGGTGTGGGTCTTGTACGGCTGGATGCCGTACGTGATGCCGATCAGCACCGCGATCAGACCGACGGCGAAGCTGATGTTGCCCCACCAGTCGACCGAGGAGTGGTGCCGCTCGCCGGTGTCGTGCAGTTTCCAGTACGCCCAGACGGTGCCGAAGAGGCCGACCGGGACCGAAACGAGGAAGACGATCCGCCAGTCGATCGGGGCCAGCAGGCCACCGAGGACCAGCCCGATGAAGGAGCCGGCGATCCCGGCGACCTGGTTGAGGCCAAGGGCAAGACCGCGCTGGTGGGTGGGGAACGCGTCGGTCAGGATCGCCGACGAGTTCGCCATCAGCAGTGCGCCGCCGACGCCCTGCAGGATCCGCATCACGATCAGCCACAGCGCACCGGCGGAGCCGTGCATCCAGGTGACCGACAACATGATCGAGAAGAGGGTGAAGACCGCGAAGCCGGCGTTGTACATCCGGACCCGACCGAACATGTCGCCCAGCCGGCCGAACGCCACCACCAGGACGGCGGTCACGACCATGTAGCCCATCATCAGCCAGAGCAGGTAGCTGGTGTTGCCCGGCTCGAGCGGATTCACCCCGATGCCGCGGAAGATGTCCGGAAGGGCGATCATCACGATCGAGGAGTTGATCGTCGCCATCAGGACGCCGATCGTCGTGTTGGAGAGGGCGATCCACTTGTAGCCCGGCCTGGCGGTCGCGGCCGCCGCGCGTTCGGCCCGCCGGTCGATCTGCTGGTCTGTCAACTCCGGCGCTGTCGTCGATCCCGTCCGCACCAACCTTGCCCTCCACCTGATGAACTACCCGATGCCCGGAAGACCTCCCTGTCCGCCGATTTCCTTAGCTAGGCTAAGGGATTCGGGTCGAGAGGTATTCCTCGGGTCTCTCCTTGCGGACCCGAGCGGGACTCGGCTCTAGGTTTCGTCTCAGGTTCGGCGGGTCGTCAGCGCACCGCAGCGAGCCGGGCACGGGCGGCTTCCGGCGCCGGGGACAACCAGACCTTGGCACCCTCCGCCAGCCCCAGCGAACGCTGATGCGCCCGGCTCATCACAACGTTGACCTCGGGCGCCGGTGCTGCGCCGATGACCGGATCCGGTACGACGGTCACCCGGACCTCGAAGCCGACCCGCAGCACCCGGCTGATCACACCCGGTACGCTTCCGTGTACTCCCGGCGACACGGCCACGTCGATGTCGTGGGGCCGCAGCCGCACACCGCCGAGTTCGGTCACCTCGCCCAGGAAACCCATCACGAAGTCGTTGGCCGGCTCGTCGTACAGCTGGTCCGGTGAACCAATCTGCTCGATCCGCCCGTCGTTGATCACCACGATCCGGTCGGCGACCTCCAGCGCCTCCTCCTGATCATGGGTGACGAACACCGTGGTCACGTGCACCTCGTCGTGCAATCGGCGGAGCCAGTCCCGTAATTCCTTGCGCACCTTGGCATCCAGGGCTCCGAACGGTTCGTCCAGCAACAGCACCTTCGGCTCGACCGCGAGTGCCCGGGCCAGCGCCATCCGCTGCCGCTGGCCGCCGGAGAGCTGGGAGGGCAGCCGCTGGGCGAACTGGGACAGATGCACCAGGTCCAGCAGTTCTTCGACCCGGTGGTTGATCCGGGCCCGGTCCTCACGCCAGGTCGTACTGAACGGCACCGCCGGCTTGGCCCGGATCTGCAGCCCGAAGGCGACATTGCGGGCCACAGTCATGTGCTTGAAGACGGCGTAGTGCTGGAAGACGAATCCGACGTTGCGATGCCGGGCCGGTACCCGGGTCGCGTCAGCGCCCTCGATCATGATCGTTCCGCGGTCGGCCGACTCCAGTCCGGCGATGATCCGCAACAACGTCGACTTGCCGCCACCCGACGGTCCGAGCAGGGCGGTCAACTCCCCCGTCGGGATCGACAGATTGACATCGTCCAGTGCCACGAATTCGCCGAAGCGCTTGGTGACACCCGAGACCTCGATACTCATTGCGTCCTCAGATCATCTCTTGTTCCGGCGGGGCTCGTTCTCGCGGGGCCGTACGACGGCCACGACGATCAGGCAGGCGATCGAGACCATGACCAGCAGGAAGGCGACGCCGTACGCCTCCGGCTGGGCGAAGCCCTCGTACTTGGACTCGACCACCAGCGTCGCGGTCTGGGTGCTGCCGGTGACGTTGCCGGAGACCACCTTGACGGCGCCGAACTCCCCCACCGAACGGGCCAGGCTGAGCACGACGCCGTACACGACGGCCCATTTGATGCTGGGCAGCGTGATCCGCCACAGCGTCTGCAGCGGGCCGGCGCCGAGGCTGCGGGCCGCCTGCTCCTGATCCTCACCGATCTCGGTCAGGGTCGGGACCACCTCACGGATCACCAACGGCAGCGCGACGAAGGTGGTGGCCATGATCATTCCGGGTGAGTTGAAGATCACCTGCAGCCCGTGGTCCTCCAGGAACGGGCCGAACCAGCCGGTTCGGCCGTTGTAGACAAGGACCAGCGCCAGGCCGACGACGACGGGCGAGACCGACAGCGGCAGATCGACCAGTGCCGACAATGCCCGCTTGCCCGGGAATTCGTAGCGCACCAGCAGGATCGAGATCGTGACCCCGAAGAACAAGTTGATCACCACCGCCCACAGCGCGACGATGATCGTCAGCCGGAAGCCGCTGATCACATCCGGATCGCTGAGAATGCTGCCCAAGGTGGACAGCCCGTCAGCGAAGGTGTCGCCGAACAACATCATCAGCGGCAGCGCCACCAGGAACAGCAGGTAGCCGATCGCCAGCACCCGCAGCAGCCAGCGGACCGGTGCCGAGGTCCTAACCACGGCGCGCCACCATCCGCTGCAGCAGATCCAGCGCGATGATCACCACCAGAGCGACGGCGAGCATCGCCGAGGCAACGGTCGCGGCACCGGCGTTGTTGCCGTTCTCGATGAAGGCAAGCACCCGGACCGAGACCACCTCGGTCTGGAAGGGCCGGTTGCCGCTGAGCAGCACCAGGGAGCCGTACTCGGAGATCGCCCGGGCGAAGGACAGTGCCGCGCCGGTGGTGATCGCCGGTGCCAGGGCCGGCAGGATGATTCGTCCGATGATGGTGGCCGGCGAGGCGCCGAGCGAGGCTGCCGCCTCCTCGACGTCGGTGTCCAGCTCCTCCAGCACCGGTTGCACCGCACGGACAACGAACGGCAGCGTCACGAAGGCCAGCGCCAGCCAGACCGCCATCCGGGTGAAGGCGAAATCCAGCCCCATCGGGCTCGTCGGCCCGTACAAGGTCAGCAGCACCAGCCCCGCGACCACCGTGGGCAGTGCGAACGGTACGTCGATGATCACGTTCAGTACCGCCCGCCCCCAGAACCGGTCCCGGACCAGCACCCAGGCGATCACGGTGCCCATCACCACGTTGACCAGCGTGACCAACCCAGCCTGGCCGACGGTCAGGGTGATCGCGGCGAGAGTCTGGGAGTCGGTCAGCACCGACAGGTACGCCTTCCACCCGCCCGCGGCGGCCGTCGCGACGACCGCCGCCAACGGCAGCAACACCAGCAGGCTGAACCAGATCATTGCCGCGCCGAGACCCAGTCCGGAGCCTAGGGTGAGCGTGCTCACCCGGCTTCGAACGCGGCCGCCGAAACCACGAGCGCTGGTGTCCGGTGTCGGCGGCCTGGCCACGCTCGGCGCGCGAACGGGCGTCGCGGTATCAGCCATCAGTTCGGGCCATCAGTTCGAGCCGACCTTGCCGGTGCTCTTCTGCAATGCGGTGATGATGCCCAGCGGGTCACCGTTCTGACCGTCGCCGAAGTACTTGTCGGCCGCCTTGCTCCAGCCGCCGAAGTTCTGGTCGATGGTGAACAGTTGCTTCGGCTGCGGGAACGGGTCGGACGGGTTGTTGGCTCCCTTGACCTGACCCACGTCGACTCCGCTGATCACCGGGCGGAAGCCTTCTTGGGCATAGATCTTCTGCCCCTGCGCGCTGGTCATGAAGTTCAGGAAGTCCTTGGCCTTCGGATTGGCCCCGACGGTGACTGCGGCCGGGTTGTCGATCCGCAGGGTGTCCGACGGCACGATGTAGTCGATGTCGTCCCCGGCCTGCTTGGCCTCGATCGCCTCGTCCTCGTAGGAGATCAGCACGTCGCCCGATCCGCTGGTGAACGCCGTCGTCGCCTCCCGGCCGCTGCCAGGAAGGGCGATGGTGTTCTTGAGCACCTTGGTCAGGTACGCCTTGGCGTCGGCCTCGCTGCCACCGTTGCCGGTGATGTGGGCCCAGGCGCCCAGGATGTTCCAGCGGGCCGACCCGGAGGAGCCCGGATCGGGAGTGATGATCTTGATCCCCGGTTTGGCCAGGTCGTCCCAGCCGGTGATGTGCTTGGGATTGCCCTTGCGCACGACCAGCACCACGACCGACGAGGTCGCGATGCCCTTGGTCGGCGTCTTGTTCCAGTCCGCGGAGACCAGGTTGGACTTCACCAGCCGGGTGACATCGGTCTCCAGCGAGTAGTGCACCACATCGGCCTTCTGGCCCGCGTCGACAGCGCGGCTCTGGTCACCGGAGGCTCCGTAGGAGGTCTGGAACCGCACGCCCTTGCCCGCCGGGGTCGCTTGGAACGCTTTGAAGACCGGAACGTTGGCCTGGCCGAGCACCGAGAAGCCGCTGATCCGCAGTGTCGTGCCGTCATCGGAACTGCCGGTTCCCGCCGTCGAGCCGCAGGCGGTCAGCGCCAGCAGTCCTGCGGCGACTGCCGCAGTCGCGGCCTTGATCCGTATCCCCATCATTGATCCCCTTCATCCCCGTACGAGCCCCGCCGACCGACGTCGGCGCCTCTAGTAAACCCGATCTTCTCGGTATTTTCGGTATTTATACTAGGTTTTGTCACAGAACAATCCGCGGTTCAGTAGGTGGACGCCATCGCTGCGGCAGCAGCAGGGTCATTCAGGGCCGGCGAATGGGTTGGACGAGAGAGGTTTCGCGACGGGATTCGGCGACGGAATTCGGCGAAGGATCCAGCTGGGCCGAAGTGATCAGCGTTGGGCGAATGCCGACGCGTAAAGGCAGACGGCTGCAGCCGTACTCAGATTGAGGCTCTCGGCGGCGCCGTAGATGGGCACCGATACGACCCGATCGGCCGCGACCAGCAGGTCCTGATCGAGGCCGCGGGCCTCGTTGCCCAGCAGCCAGACGGTCGGCTGCGCAAGATCGCCGTTGCGCACGAGCTCATCCAGGGCGTACGCACCACCGCCCGCCGCGGCGAGCACCTGCAGTCCTCGGTCGCGGCAGCGGTCCAGCGCAACGGGCAGGTCGGCATCGGTGACGATCGGCAGGTGGAAGAGGCTCCCGGTACTGGCCCGTACGGTCTTGGGGTTGTAGAGGTCGACCGAAGCAGATCCGAGGATCACGGCATCGGCCCCCGCAGCATCGGCGCAACGGATCACGGTGCCGGCGTTGCCGGGATCACGGATCTCGGCGCAACACACGATCAGTCTGGGTGCTCCGGCCAGGGCGGTCGCCAGGTCGACATCCAGGGCCGGGCAGACGGCGACGATCCCCTGCGGGGTGGTCGCGTCGGAGACCGTCGCCAACTCCTGATCGGTGACCAGCCCGACCGGTACCCGGGATCGGAGAGCGAGGTCGACGATCTCGGGATGCCGGCCGGCGCCCCGTCCGGTGACCAGCAACAGTCGCGGCTGCGCCGCGGAGCTGAGAGCTTCGCGGACAGCCTGGGGGCCGTCGGCGAGGAACTCGCTGCGGGCGGCGCGCTCTTTGCGGCGCGAGAGACGACGAGCCGACCGCAGCTGCCCCGCGGAGGCGGGAGTCAGCCGGGTCGGCTCGTCGGCGGTGGTGTCAGAGATCGTAACGGCACACCTACCCGTGATCAGGCGTGTGATCAGGCAGCGGCGGCTTCGGTCTGATGATCCATGGCGACCTGCACCAATGCGGCGAAGGCGGCGGAATCGCTGACCGCGAGATCGGCGAGGATCTTGCGGTCGACCTCCACACCGGCGGCGTGCAGACCGGCGATGAACCGGTTGTAGGTGATGCCCTCGGCGCGGGCAGCGGCGTTGATCCGCTGGATCCACAGCTTGCGGAACTCACCCTTGCGCGCACGGCGGTCGCGGTAGGAGTAGGTGAACGAGTGAGCCAACTGCTCCTTGGCCTTGCGGTAGAGCCGCGAGCGCTGGCCACGGTAGCCGGAGGCCTGCTCGAGGACCTCGCGACGCTTCTTCTGCGCGTTGACGGAACGCTTGACGCGTGCCATGAGATATCTCCTTATGTCCTGCGGGTTACTGCATGAAGGGACGAGGCGTTGCTCACTGCGATGTCGCAACTCCCCATGGCACGCCCTTACTTACCGAGCAGCTTCTTGATGGTCTTGGCGTCGCCGCCCTCGAGGGTGCCGAAGGCGTCGATGCGGCGGAGCCGCTTGCTCGGCTTGTGCTCGTTCAGGTGGGTCTTGCCCGCCTTGCGGTGCACGATCTTGCCGGAGCCGGTCGTCCGGAACCGCTTCTTGGCACCGGAGTGCGTCTTCATCTTCGGCATGGCGATGCCGCTCCTTACGTGTCTGTCCTGCTTACCGCACCGGGGATGCCGGCCGGCTCCCGTCCCGCATCACTGCGGTTCGGGTCCTGCTGTTGGTCCGGCTGCCTCGATCCGGCTGGATCGGGCGCAGCCCTGCACCGTCGCTGTCGGGTGACCGGTCCGGCAGCGAGACGAACCGTTGCGTCAGATCTGATCGGGATCGAGCCCGGCCATCGCGTCCTTCTGGCGCGTCACCGGCTTCGCACGATCCTCGTCGAGCAGATCCTCATCGGCCGCGGAGGATTTCGCATCTCCGCCGCGTTCGGCCTTGAGGGCCGACCTGTTCTTGTGCGGGCCCAGCACCATCAGCATGTTGCGCCCGTCCTGCTTGGGCGAGGACTCGATGAAGCCGAATTCCTCGACGTCGGTGGCCAGCCGCTGCAGCAGGTTGTAGCCGAGCTCCGGCCGGGACTGCTCCCGACCACGGAACATGATCGTGATCTTGACTTTGTCGCCTTCCTTGAGGAACCGGACGACGTGACCCTTCTTGGTCTCGTAGTCGTGCGCGTCGATCTTGGGACGAAGCTTCATCTCCTTGATGACGGTGTTGGTCTGGTTCCGCCGGGATTCACGGGCCTTCTGCGCGTTCTCGTACTTGAACTTGCCGTAGTCCATGAGCTTGGCGACGGGCGGCCGCGCCATCGGCGCGACTTCGACCAGATCGAGCTCGGCTTCGCGGGCCAGCCGCAGCGCGTCCTCGATCCGGACGATCCCGACCTGTTCGCCGGCAGGTCCTACCAGGCGAACTTCGGGGATGCGAATTCGTTCATTGATTCGCGGTTCGGTTGCGATCATTCCTCCAGGTTTGATGCGGTCTTCGGTTCTTCCTTCGGTGCGCGACCTCACCCGTGCCGACAGCGGATCCGCACACACCGGCGGGCAACAAAAAAGGGCCCCGCCGACGGCGAAGACCCCATCTGTCCGGGCACCGGCTCGGTCGTACGCGACGAGCGTACGACCCAACGCTGACACCGTCATTCAGTCTCGGCGTCGTGCTCGGGACGACCTGACAACGGCCCGGCCGAAGCCTCGGTCCGGGTGTCGTACAGGTGGGAGATTCGGGTCTCCGCTTGCGGATCCGGTGGCAGGCCACCGGATCAGTCGCACTGAGTTTAACAGCTTGGCGCCGAAATCCATTCCTCGAGGACGTCAGCCCTCTTCAGCGCTCGGACCCCGCGGATCCCCGGGCCGGCTGTGCCCACCCGAACTGGCCGTCGGGCAATTCGACCAAGGCATGTCCGACGGCGAGCTCTGCCAGGATCTGGCCGTCGATCGCCAGCGGATGCTCGCTGCCGACGTCGACCAGCAGCGCCTCGGCGCCGTCCTGCCGGGCCGATGCCGCCGCGAGGTCGAGAGTGACTGGAACCGGTCGCGCCTGCCGGTTCCAGGCGGTCAGGGTGTCCAGCCCGGTGAACGCGACCATCGCCGTACGCCCGTCGCCGGTCTGCAACATCACCACCGCCATATCGGCTTCCTTGTCCGACTCCAGTTCCTTCTCTGCCAGGGACCCGGACTCCGTACGCCCCCGAACCGTCGCCGTGGCAACCACCGGCACCAGCAGCCGGACGGTGCACAGCCCGGCGATCGCCCGCAGGTAGCCCTGGGTGTCGGCTCCACCCGCGGCCAGCAGATCGCGGATCTGCGGGTCGGGCTGCCCGTCGTCCCCGGCGAACGGGGTGTCGGCCAGGGTCCGCTGGTGCTGGAGGTGCGGCCCCCGATCCGGCTGGACCTGGTGGTCGTGTGGGTCGTGATCGTTGAGTTCGGTCATCGCCGCCCCACGGTATCCGGTCCCAGCTACGACCCGGGTATATCGGCGATCCGGGCAGGTTGGGGGCTGTCACCGATCGCGATCGGCCGTTGGGCGTGGCAGCCTGGATACATGCCCGCAGCAGATTCGGTTCTCCTCCCCCTGTGCGTCGCCATCGCTCTGATCGGCGTGGTGCTGGCCGGGCTGGCCTGGCGCCGGGGCAACAAGGGCCGGGTGGTGCAGGCCGCGGCGCTGGTGGTGATTCCGTTCGGGCTCTATCTGACCGGGTTGCTGACGGTGCTGTGGAATTTCGTGGTCGCGCTGGTCCGCTGGGCGATCCACCTGGTTTTCTCTCCGCTGCACTGGTTCGGATTCGCCATCATCGCGCTGAGCATCGTGTTGTTCGTGATCGGCGCCGTGCTCGCGCGTTTCGGTGGCCGGGCGAAGTCGTCCGACAAGCCGGCCGGCCGGCCGGTGGCGGGTCGCTCCTCCGGTCAGGCCGTGGCCGCGGGCCCGGCGTCCGGCTCCAAGCCCGGCTCCCAGGCATCCAAGGCGGCGGCGAGCAATAAGCAACTCGCCGACATCGATCCGGAACTGGCCGAGATCGAGGCGCTGCTGAAATCCCGTGGCATCGAGTAGCCGGATCCGGCAGACTCCGCGGGTGTCCGAGATCGAGATCCGTGAGCTGACAATTCCCGACGCCGTCGGAGCCGACGGCTGGGACGAGCTGGTCGGCTATGCCGATCTCAGCAACCAGCTCATCCACGACGAGATCGGATCGCCCGACCTTGACGAGCGGCCCGAGCAGATCCTGGCACGGGCCGGCAGCCCGTACACCATCAGCAGGATCTTCGGCGCCTACCGGGACGACCGACTCGTCGGATTCGGCGAATTCGACCTCGAACGCGGACAGCAGGTCGCCTGGCTCTGGGCCGGAGTCAGCCGGAGCGAGCGCGGAACCGGGCTCGGCTCCCAGCTTGCCGACCTGCTCACCGCCGCTGCTCGCGCCGCCGGCGCCCGCACTCTCCAGGCCGGCAGTTTCCACGCGGATCTGGACACCGAACCGCGGTTGGCGTCACCGGCCGGTCCGGGAACGATCCCCGCCCAGGCAGCGACCGTCCGGTTCCTGCAGGTCCTCGGCTTCCGGCTCGGCCAGGTTGAGGTGATGAGCGGGCTGCCGCTGCCGGTCTCCGACGACCTGCTGTCCGCACTCGTCGACGATGCCCGGCCGGCCGGCGATTACGAGCTGATCGGCTGGGTCGGTACGACCCCGGACGACTTGATCGATGCGTACGCACGACTCCGTACGGTCGTCAGCACCGCCGTGCCCAGCGGCGAGTTGACCGAGGAGGTGCAGGTCTGGGACGCCGACCGGGTACGCGACCGGGACCGCCGTAACGCCGCGGCCGGAGTGGTCACGCAAACCACCGTGGCTCGGCACCGGCCGAGCGGCGACCTCGTCGCCTTCACCACGCTGACCCGGCCCGCCGTCACCGACGGACGAGCCGTCATGCAGGGTTACACGATGGTGCTCCCCGAACACCGGGGCCACAATCTCGGCGTCCGGATCAAGATCAACAACTTGCGCGCCTTGGCTGGTGTCGATCATGGCGCCGCCCGGGTGATCACCGGCAATGCCGGTGAGAACGAGGCGATGCTGCGGATCAACCGGGCACTGGGCTTCCGGCCGTTCGTGGTCGCCGGGATGTGGGAGAAGCAGCTCGCCGACTGACCACGGCGGTCGAGGATCTCAACGCGACCGGTCGAATTCCGCGTAGAGGCGACGCAGACCGGCGACCGCCTCGTCGGCACGCTCATGATCAGTTCGCTGGATAGCGATCAACATGATCTTGTCGGGATCATCGCGGTTGTTGATCAACAACGTCGGCCACGGATCACCGTTGCGATAGACCAGATTGTGCACCTGCTGCCAGCCGATCCGGTGCGTCCGCAATGCATTGCGGATGGTCAGCCCCTGATGGTCGGCACGGACCACGCTCATCGCCACCGACATGATGATGCCGACGATCGCAATCAGCACCAGCAGCAGGGTGATCAACTCCGAGGTGGTGAACTGCGCGCGCAACGACGCAGGGAGCGCGATCCAGCCACCGAACGCGATCACGACCAAGGCAGCGGAGAAGATGCTGCCCACGATCCGCATCCGGCGCGGGTAGCTGACGACCAGGCCGGGAGTCACCGAATCCACGGCCGCTCTTACAGCCGACTGGCGGCGATGTCGGTCGCCAGGATGGCCCGGGCGCCGAGATCCCACAGCTGGTCCATCAATTGCTGGGCCTCGGCGCGCTTCACCATCGCGCGCACGGCGTACCAGCCGTCGCGCGCCAGCGGCGAGATCGTCGGCCCCTCGAGCCCGGGAGTGATCTTGCAGGCCTCGTCGAGATGATCGTTGTCGACGTCGTAATCGAGCATCACGTATGTCCTGGCGATCAGCACGCCGTTGAGCCGCCGGACCAGGGTGTCGTAGGCAGTCGGCATCGCGTCCCGGCCGGTGTGCTTGATCAGGATCGCCTCGGACTGCAGGATCGGCTCGCCGAAGAGCTGCAGCCCGGCCTGCCGCAGGGTGGTGCCGGTCTCGACCACGTCGGCGATCACATCCGCGATGCCGAGCCGGATCGAGGACTCGACCGCGCCCTCGAGCTCGATCAACCGGGGGGTCACGCCGCGACGTGCCAGATACTGCCCGACGACGCGCGGATACGACGTCGCCAGCCGGACGCCGTCGAGGCTCTCCTCGGTGTAGTCGGTGCCGGTCGGCGCCGCGAACCGGAACCGGCTGCGTGCGAAGCCGAGCCCCAGCACCTCCTCGGCGGCGGCGCCGGAATCGATCAACAGATCGCGGCCGGTGAAGCCGACGTCCAGGGTGCCCTCGCCGACGTAGGTGGCGATATCACGCGGACGCAGGTAGAAGAACTCAACCCCGGTGTCGGAGTCGAGATGGACCAGCTGCTTGGAATCAGTGCGCTGGCTGTAACCGGCCTCACGAAGTATGGCGGCAGCGCCCTCGGACAGCGAGCCTTTGTTGGGCACGGCCACCCGCAGCAGGGGACGATCGCCACGGCTGCCAGGTTCGGTTGTCACGTCGGAATCCTTCGGTGCGCGGCGCTTACAGGTGCCGGTAGACGTCGGTGGGGTCGAGCTCGAGCGCCAGCATCAACACCTGCAGATGGTAGAGCAGCTGGCTGATCTCCTCGGCGGTGCGCTCGCCGCCCTCGTGCTCGGCGGCCATCCACACCTCGGCCGCCTCTTCGACGATCTTCTTGCCGATCTCGTGCACGCCCGCGTCCAGCCGCGCGACAGTGCCCGAGCCGGGCTGCCGGAGGCGGGCCTTCTCGGACAGCTCCGCGAAGAGCGCGTCGAAGGATTTACCCGCCCCGTCCTGGGGTCCGGTCTGGTGGGTCTGGCCCGAAGTCACCCCGACAGCGTAGTTGCCGGGCCCGCTCCCGGCCTACTCGGTTACGGCCTACTCGGGTACGGCCACCGGTGCCGGAGTGTCGCCGATCAGCTTCGCGTCGCGCTCGCGGCGCTGGATCCTGATCCAGGACACGAAGCCGATGATGACGATCGCGGCGTAGACGATGTACATGATCGCCGACGGGTAGTAGCCCGCGGTGAACAGCAGCGGCACGCCGACAGCGTCGACGGCGATCCAGATCACCCAGAATTCGGTCCAGCCGCGGGCCATTCCGTAGGTCGCCAGAATCGATCCGGTCAGGATCCACGCGTCGGAGGCGGGGCCGTACGATGCCAGGGCTTTGAGCACGAAGTAGAAGATCACCCAGAGCACGGCCGCGCCGATGATCAATTGCAGCCGCTCGAACCGGGTTGCCCAGCGGGGTTGGACGGCAACCGCTCGCTCGTCGCCGCTCTCCTGGTTCCGGCGACGGAAGCGATACCACTGCACCCAGCCGTAGACGCTGACGATCGCGAAGAAGACCTGGCGTCCGGCCTGTCCCCAGAGGTTCAGGTCCTGCGGCGTGCCGAAGGTCGCGCCCAGGAAAACCGTGAACAGCAAGGCGTTCCCGATGATCCCGATCGGCCACGCGGCGATCTTGCGCACCATGCCCAGCAGTGCGCTGGCGATGCCGAAAGCGTTGCCGACGATCTCCCGCCAGGTGACGCCCGGGCCGATGTTGATCTGTGCGTTGACCAGTCGTCCGAGCAACTCGGTGATGTCCACTTCTCGTTCCTCCACCCATCCGGTCGTACACGAGACCGGGGAAATGGAGCCGTCACCGCGGGATGCCCGAGAGGGCGTCCGCGGTCAGCAGACCCTAGGTTCCTCCCATCCGGACTTTAACCGTCGGTCGTGGAATTCCACCACATCAACCGGATCTGATCCTGGGACCAGATCCGGGTCGCGGACTGTCACCGCCGGTTCGGACTTTCACCGACCCCGGAACCTTGTACGAGACTTCGCACTCATTGTGCACCAGATGTGCACGCGGTCCACAACCGGGACCGCCTGGCGGATATTCCCACCATCACGACCAGGAGGGCCTGCCAGGTCAGAGCCGAACGCCGAGCAGAGCGTCGACGGCTTGAGCCACCTGACCGGGCGCCTCGGCGTCGTCGGAGTCGATGTCGAGCGAACCCGACGCCCAGGCGTCGACGACGGCCAGCGCCGCCGGCGCGTCGAGATCGTTGTTCAGCGCCGTCCGCAGCTGGGCGATCACATCGGCGGCCGGCAGAGCGGCACTCAGTCGGGCAGCCTCCCGCCAGCGCTCCAGCCGGGCCTGCGCCGCGGTCAGCAGATCGGCGGTCCAGAACCAGTCCGCGCGATAGCGGTTGGCCAGCAGCGCCAGCCGGATCGCCATCGGATCGACCCCCTGGGCGCGCAGCTGGGAGACCAGCACCAGGTTGCCCAGCGACTTCGACATCTTCTCGCCGTCCAGGCCGACCATGCCGCCGTGTACGTACGCCCGGGCGAAGTCTTCGCCGGTGGCGACGCGGCCCTCGGCAGCGCACATCTCGTGGTGCGGGAAGATCAAGTCGCTGCCGCCGCCCTGGACGTCGAAGCCCGGCCCGAGTTCCTTCAGCGAGATCGCCGTGCACTCGATGTGCCAGCCGGGTCGGCCCCGCCCGAACGGGCTGTCCCAGGCCGGCTCCCCCGGTCGCTCCAGTCGCCAGACCAGACAGTCCAAGGGATCCTCCTTGCCCGGCCTCGCCGGGTCGCCGCCCCGTTCGGCGAAGATCTCCAGCGCCTCGGTACCGTCGAGATGGCCGACCGAGCCGAATTCGTCGTCGCTCTTTCGGCGGAAATACAGGTCCGGGTAATCAGGATCGCCGACGGCATAGATAGCGCCGCGCTGCTGGAGTCGCTCGATTAGTTCGACGACCAGATCGATGGACTCGACCGCCCCGACGTAGGCGTCCGGCGGGATGACGTTGAGCGCCTCCATGTCCTCGCGGAACAGCTGGATCTGGTCGGCGGCCAGCTGCCGCCAGTCGACGCCGGTCTGGTCGGCGCGCTCGAGCAGCGGATCATCGACGTCAGTGACGTTCTGGGTGTAGTTCACGGCGAGTCCGTGATCACGCCAGACCCGGTTGAGCAGGTCGAAGGTGACATAGGTGTTGGCGTGGCCCATGTGGGTCGCGTCGTAGGGCGTGATGCCACAGACGTACATCCGCGCGGTGCCGTCCTCAGGCCCGAGGTCGACGACTTGTCCGGCCGCCGAGTCGAAGATCGTCAGCGCGTGGCCCTCCCCGTCATGGCGCGCAGCAGAAGGGATCGACGTCGCTTTCCAGGCCAGCATGGGAGAAGCCTAGCGATCGCCCGCTAAAAGGGCGGCCAGGGGATGGTGTGCCAGTCCCCGTGCGGATACGGGAGCCGGCCGCTGGTGATCAAGCCCTCGGCGCGCAGCATCAAGGCCTCGATCTCCTCCTCGCTGAGCAGGTCGGCGAGTAGATCGATCGCGCCGTCGGAGACCGTACGGATCCGGCGGAGCTCGTCGGTGGTCAGCGGTTCGCCGGCCCAGCCCCACAGCAGGGTCCGCAGCTTGTTCTCGGTGTGGAAACAGATCCCATGATCGACCCCGAAGACCCGTCCGGCGTTGGCCAGGATGTGGCCACCCTTGCGATCGGCGTTGTTGACGAGCGCGTCGAAAACCGCCATCCGGCGCAGCCGCGGATCGTCGGCGTGGATCACCGCGATCGGGCTGTCATCGGCGGCGTACCCCTCGACCACCGGGAACCAGCCCGTGTCGGGCACCTTGTCGACCGGTACCAGATCCACGAGTTGATCGACTTCCGCCGGCCGCGAGTCGACCCAGGTCTGCAGCGATCCCAAGCCGAACGGGCCGTCGGCGAGCACCGTCACCGGCACCACGTCGAAGCCGCCGAGCCGGGACACCTGGTAGGCGGCGACCTCGCGGAAACCGAGCGTGCCTTCGGGAAAGTCCCACAACGGCCGTTCGCCCTCGATCGGCTTGTAGACCGCGTTCACCTCGCCGTCGGCGTTGGTGATCTTGACCAGGAAGGTCTGGTTGGATGCCTGCCGCAACCGGCCGACGATCTCCACCTCGCCGTCGGGCGGCTGAGTGGTCAGCGCTGGATGATCTTGGCCGGGATGCTGGTGATCAATCTCCTGATCGCTGGGGAACGGCTCCGGGTCCCCGGAGCCACCATGATCAGAAGAGTGGTCGCCGATAGCCATTGGCTCTCGGGCAGATGTGACCGTCGGCGTCGATCGGCTGCAGGCAGAAGGGGCATGCCGGGCGACCGGCGGCGACCAATGCCTGGGCTCGGGCGATGAAGTCCCGAGCGTAGGCAGGGCTGATCTTGACCACGATCACCTCGTCGGCATCGACCTCGCCCTCCCCCGATGCAGGACTCTCATCGGGCTCGTCCTCGGTCTCGTCGGCCTGGTCGACATTGGAGAACAGTTCGATCACCACCCGGTTGACCGCCGGGTCCCACGCGATTGTCATGGTGCCGACCCGGAACTCCTCGGTGATCGGCGCGTCCAGGGGCGAGTTGTCGGCGGCGCGATTGACCGGCGGCGGCACCTCGACCTGACCGCTGCTGCGCCTCAGGATCTCGTCCAGCACCCGTTCCAGATGCTCGGCGAGCACCAAGACCTGCTGCTTCTCCACGACCACACTGGTGATCCGGTTGCCCTCGCGCGCCTGCAGGAAGAAGGTACGCTCGCCCGGCTGTCCGACGGTGCCGGCGACGAATCGATCCGGCGAGTCATACCGGTGCACAAGAATCGCCATAGCTTCAAGCCTAGTCGTCCGGATTCAGACCAGGTCGTCGGTGCCGAGGCCGCCACCGATGGCGGCGTCCGCGGGTGAGCCGGCCGCAGGCTTCCTGGTTGCCGACTGCTTGGTTGCCGACTTCTTCGCGGCCCGCTTGGCCGGCGCCGGTTTCGGGATCAGCGACTCGAGGTCCTGACCGACGGTGTTCATCCGCAGCACGAACGGCCTGGTGGCTGCGAAGTGGACCACCGAGATCGACGCCGGGTCGACCATGATCCGCTGGAACTGGTCGAGGTGCATCCCGAGTGCGTCGGCCAGGATCGCCTTGATCACGTCGCCGTGCGAAACGGCCACCCACAACGCGCTGTCCCCGTGCTCGGCGGCGATCTTCTGGTCCCAGTTGCGGATCGTCGCGGTCGCCCGGGCCGACATCTCAGCCATCGACTCGCCCTCGGGAAACCGGACCGCCGACGGCTGCTGCTGCACCGCCGCCCACAGCTTCTCCTTGGACAGCTCGGCGAGTTTGCGCCCGGTCCAGCTGCCGTACCCGCACTCGATCAGTCCGGCCTCGGTCTGGACCGGGACCGGTCCCCCGTCGGTACTGGCCAACTGCGCGACTCGGGCATCGACGACCGCCTTGGCGGTCTGCCGGCAGCGCCGCAGCGGCGAACTCACGACCGCACGGACCGGCAGCGGCGCGATCCGCTCGGCCGCTGCGGCCGCCTGGCGCACCCCGACATCGTCGAGTTCGACACCGGGCGATCTCCCGGCGAGGACACCGGTCAGGTTGGCATTGGTCCGGCCGTGGCGTAGCAACAGCACCGTGGTCACGTGGCCGACCCTACGTCGTCACACGCGGCGCCCACCGGCCGGGCAGCTGTCACCAGACCGGGAAGTGGTAATGACCGCGGAGATAGCCCAGCGCCTGCTCTCCTTCGGTCAGAGCTCGCAGTTCCACGTGTTCGATCGCGGCCCGGACCAGGTACGCCCAGCCGGACCGCAGCAGCGGCCCTTCGACCAGCCGCGCGCCCATCCACGCCGGTGCGCCCTCGAGCACCGGGCCCCAGTCCGTGTCGGTCCAGTTGCCGGTGCGGAAGGTCCCGCCGGGCGAGGGCGTACGACCTGCGAAGACATCGGCGGTCGTCCGGTGCTCGGCCCCGAGCACGCTGACCACCAGCGTCCGGGTCTCCTCCAGCTCCTCACCGAGGGCAGAATCCACATTGACCAGGCCGACCACCTCCGCCGGCTCGCCTTCGGCGATGAAGGCCGAGGACACCGTGAGCCCGGCACGGCCGCGTCCGGTACCGGTGGTCCAGATCGTCACCGGAGCATTCAGGCGTCCGCGGAACCGACGTACCGGGTCCCGGTCGGGCTCGGGTGTCAGGAACGGGTGCTCGGAATGGATGGACACCTGTCTGTTGTATCCGATCGGTGAGTAATCCTGCGGTCCAGATCTGCCTTCCGGCCTGATCCGGGGGTTGAGCGCAATCCAGACCGCGGATCTACTCACCCCGCGGTCGTAGCCCGGTCAGACCATGGTCCCGAATTCTGCCGACCTGAGAATCCAGAGCCCCGAATGCCGCGTGCTGAGTTGGCGGCGACGAATCGAGACGACAGGATGGGCGGTCGAGCGCCGAACGGGGCGCCGGCCGCTCAGGGAGAGGAACGCGGATGGGTTGGTTCGAGGCATTGGTGCTCGGGCTCGTACAAGGTCTGACCGAGTTTCTGCCGATCTCCTCCAGCGCGCACATCTCGATCGTCGGCCAGCTCTTCGGCCACGGCGACCCGGGGGCGGCCTTCACCGCGATCATCCAGATCGGTACCGAGGTCGCGGTCGTCGTCTACTTCGCCCGGGACATCGGCCGGATCATCAAGGCCTGGTTCCTGTCCCTGTCGGGGCGGGTGCCGCGCAGCGATCTTGACGCCCGGATGGGCTGGCTGGTGATCATCGGCTCCATCCCGATCATCATCCTCGGCCTGCTCTTCCAGGATCCGATCGAGCATGCCCTGCGCAATCTGTGGGTCACAGTCGCGATGCTGGCCGGCTTCGGCCTCGTGATCGGGATCATCGACAGCCTGGCCACTCACAAGCGGTCATTGGACCAGCTGACCTGGGGTCACGGCATTCTCTACGGCCTGGCCCAGGCGCTGGCGCTGATCCCCGGCGTCTCCCGCTCCGGCGGCACGATCACCGCCGGCCTGGCGATGGGCTACAAGCGCGAGGCCGCGACCCGTTACTCGTTCCTGCTGGCGATCCCGGCCGTGCTCGGCGCCGGATTCTTTCAGCTGTATCAGGGAGTCACCGGTGGCGCGCAGGTCGCCTGGGGACCGACACTGCTGGCCGGGGTCGTCTCCTTCGTCGTCGGGCTGGCGATGATCGCCTGGTTCCTGCGCTTCGTCAGCACGCACAGCTTCTGGCCGTTCGTGATCTACCGGATCCTCGTCGCGGCGATCGTTGCAGTGCTGTTGCTGACCGGTGTCCTCGACCCCCTCGGAAGCACTCCCTGAGCTGCCGAAGGGTCAGGCGAGGCCGGACTTGTCCAGGGCCTCGGCGACCGCGGTGAGCGCTGCCAGCTTGGCCTCCACCGGACCGTACGGCGACACCGCGCAGGTCGTCAGCCCGGCCGCGTCCAGGGCCTGGAGTCGATCGGCGAGCCGCGACACGTCGCCCAGCAGCGAGGTGTCGTCAATGAACTGCTGCGGCACAGCGGCCATCGCATCGCGCTGCCTGCCGCCGAGGTAGAGGTCCTGGATCTCTTCCGCCTCGGCCTCGTAGCCCATCCGGGCGGCGAGCCGGTTGTAGAAATTCTGTTCCCGGCTGCCCATCCCGCCGACGTAGAGGGCGGCGTACGGCCTGACCGGTTGGGCCGCGCGTTCGAGATCGGCGCCGACCACCAACGGGAAGGTCGCCAGCACGTCGAATCCCGTCAGGTCCTTGCCTGCCTTCGCCCGGCCGGCGGCGAGGTGGCCGAGTTGCTCCGCCGCGAAGCTCGGTGCGAAGAAGATGCCGAGCCAGCCGTCGGTGAGCTCACCGCAGAGCTGCAGATTCTTCGGCCCGATGGCGGCCAGGTATCGCGGCACCCGCTCGCTGACCGGGCGGATCATCAGTTTGAGTGGTTTGCCCGGGCCGTCGGGCAGCGGCAGGTCGAAATGCTTGCCGTGATACTCGACAGTCCTGCGGTCCAGCGCCAGTTCCAGGATGTCCAGGTATTCGCGGGTGCGCTGCAGCGGAGCGTCGAAGCGGACACCGTGCCAGCCCTCGGACACCTGCGGTCCGGACACGCCAAGCCCCAGCCGGAAGCGACCGTCGGTGAGCCGGTCCAGGCTGGCGGCGGTCATCGCCGTCATCGCCGGCGTCCTGGCCGGGATCTGCATGACCGCGGCACCCAGCGTGATCCGGGTGGTCTGGCCGCCCAGCCAGGCCAGCAGGCTGGGCGTGTCGGAGCCGTACGCCTCCGCCGCCCAGGCCGAGTCGAAGCCGAGGTCCTCGGCATGCCGGGTCAGGCGGAGTTGATCTTGCGGGTCGTCCGCACCGACGAGGTAGCCGAGATTGAGTGCCAGCCGCATGGGCTCACGCTATCGAGCCGCCGTCACTTCGGCACGATGTAGCCCTGCTGCAGCGCCAGCGAGATCCCGCCGGTCATGTTGGCGCCGATGATGTCCCACAGCGGGCTGCTGCCGTTCTTGCCGGTCGGCGGCCAGTTGGTGAACTTCTTGGTCGAATACGGGAACTGGTAGACCTTGGTGGCGTACCAGATGTACGGCACCTGGTCGTTGACGAGCTGCGCGTAGTCCCAGGTCAGCTCCTGGAGCTTCGGGCCCGGTGCCACGTTGCGCGCCTGCGCGTCCAGGGCGGTGGCGATCTCCTCGGTCCCGATCCCCGGCACGTCGATCTTCGGCCCGAAGCCCAGGCCGCGCTTGCCGGCGTAGGTGCCGGAACTGGAGTAGTTGTTGCCGGTCCCGAGCATGCCGTCGTACATCTGCAGGGAATCGTTGCCGCCGATGAAATACATCCCGGCGTCGAAGTTGCCATTGTGCTGGTCGGCATCCTGCTGCGCGCCCGAGGTCGCATCGACGTCGGCCTTGATGCCGAAGGCGGTCAGCGCAGTCGCCGCCGAGTGGAACGAGGTCACGATGTCGGTGGTCTGGGAGTTGACGATGAAGGTCATGGTGAACGGCTTGCCGTTGGGCATCAGCCACTGCTTGCCCTTCTTGGTGAATCCCTTCGACTGCAGGAGTTGGGTCGCCTTGGCGGTATCGACCGGGTACTTGTTCAGCTGATTGATCTTGTCCTGCGGCAGGTAGAGCTTCTCCATCGTCGGCGAGATGCCGGTGTTGACCTCCTTCCAGGTGCCACCGGCGCCCTTCGCGGTCCCGTACGCCGCCTCGCTCATCTGCTGCCGCGGGATCACATACGCCAGTGCCTGCCGGACTTCCTTGATCGTGAAGGGGTACTTCTGGTTGTTGAAGCCGAGCACGAACCCGAAGGCAAGCGGCAACGGGGTGTGGGCATCCGGAGTGCTGGTCCACCGCTTCAGGATCGGAGGCGGCATGTAGACGTTGGAGAAGTCGATCGTGTTGCTGAAGAGCTGCGGATAGATCGTGTCGGTGTTCCCGTCGCCGTAGTCGATGCCGCCGATCTTGATCTTGTCCGCACCCCAGAAGCCCGACCACTTGGAGAGCTTGGCCTCCTTGGTGGTGATGTTGTCGAGCTGGAACGGGCCGTCACCGATCAGCTTGTCAACCTTCTCGGCCGCCAGACTCTGGAAGACCTTGCCCATCCGCTTGAATTCGGGCATCGTGCCGGCCTTATCAGGATCCTTCTGGAACTCCTGGAAATACGTCGGGACGTCCTTCTCAAGCTGCGGCGTGACGAACTTGCCGTACACACTCGAGGGGTACGGCAGGATGTTGGCCAGGATGTCGTTCTCCGCCAGCGGAACCGGCTGACCCTTGCGCAGCGTGAAGACCACGGTCGAGTCGTCGGTCGCCTTGACGCCGATGATGTCGTTCCAGAAGCCATCGCCGCGGGTGCCGTCCAACAGGGCCGTGTCGTAGACGTCCTTGCTGGTGACCGGGTTGCCGTCCTGCCACTTGGCGCCCTGGCGCAGATGCACCGTCAGCTCACTGCCCTTGACGTCCCAGCTGGAGGCCAGTTGCGGCGTGTAGTCGGTCAGGCTCGGGTAGTTCTGGATCGCCAACCGCAGCGTGATGAAGTCGTTCTGGATCCCCAGCCCGTTGACGTTGTACGGGTTGTTCGACCAGGTCGTACCCCAACTGCAGCACGGTGCGAAGGACAGGTACGGCGCCGCCCCGCCGGAGCCGGAATCGCCGCCTCCGCCGGAATTCCCGCCGCTGCCACCGGTCGTCCCGGCCGAGCAGGCTGCGGTGATGGCGAGGGCGGCGGCCGCCGCAACGGCGGCCAGGCGTTTCTTACTCGACATGGATCCTCCTTGACCCGGACACGATGGTTGGGTGATCAGCGAACGTTCATCGGCGAAGCCGAACAGCGGTCGCGCCAAGCCGGGGTACGGAGATCCGGATCAGGTACTGCCCCGGACCACCGGCGGAGACCGCCAGCTCTTCACGATCATCGCCGAGGAAGGTCGTCCGGGCGGCACCTGCCGGATCGACCGGCACCGTGACCGTGACCTCACGATCGTCATCGGCGAAGCTCTGCAGCCGGACCTGGAGGTCGTCCCGGCCGTCGGCTCCGGCGACTGGCCGCACCGCGATCACTCGGACATCGGGGTCGTCGACAGCAAGCAGGCTGCGCTGCGGATCCTCGTCACCGACGCCGCCGGTGGCGAGCACTCCGATCAACGGTTGATCAACGGCGGCGGCCGTCCGGAGCCCGAGTTGGGCGGCCGTGACCGGACCTTCGGTGCTGCGCCGGACACCGACCGCATACCGCCAGGTGGCCTCGAATGCCTGCTGGGGCGGGAAATTCGTGTCCCAGAGGTTGTTGTGCACCCAGGAGTACAGCGTCGCCGGCTCATAGGGCGCCGTCGACTCCGGGAACGGCGCGTACGGCAGGGCGATCGAGCCGGTCTGCAGCAGCGGCGCGTCCCGGGTGACCCAGGCCACCGGACCGGAAGCGTCGGTGAGTGTGACGAACGAGCGTACGGCCCGCATGTGCCGCGGAGCTCCGGGCACATGATCAAGCCCGGACCCGGTCACGGTGCCGCTGATCTCGTACTTCACCTCCGGGTCGGTGAGGGCGAACGGGAAGGACAGGTAGGCGCTCTCCTTGGTCATCGTCGCCGGCTTGTCGAACCGGTTGTCGATGATCAACTCGCTCGCGTCGGCACCGAGTCGCAGTGTCGTCCAGCCGCGCTTGACGCCATCGGCGTTCCACTCGTAGGTCAGGTGCTGTTCGACGCCGTCGTCGCCGTAGTCGATCAGCGCGGCCGGCCGGGCCAGCGACCGGCTGCCGAGCAGTTCCAGGGCCGGTGAGACCGAGGTCTTGTCGGCCTGGTGGTTGTAGCCACCGGCGGTGGTGTAGGTGTCGTAGAGGTAGCCGTTGAAGCCGATCAGCGCATCAGTGTTGATCAACTCGCGGCCGGTCGCCTTCTCCACCAGGGAAGCGATCACCGCCCGGCTGAGGTCAACCTCGACCCGCAGATGATCATTTTCCAGGACCGCCGGTGTGCCCGGCGACGGCTGACCGGAGCGCGCGGCCTCGGTGACCGGCTGCTGCCGGTCCACGACATCGATGCGGACCAGGCCGAAAGCCCGGACGTCGCCGATATGGACGTTGAGGAACCGGCCGGCGTCGCGGTGGGTCGGATTGGTCTGCGGCGTGATCGAGAAGTCGAGTTCCTCGCCGGTTCGGCCGTCGGTCACCGTCACCGCGTGCTCGAGCGGGATCCGGCTCTCCCGAAGGAACAGCCGTACGGTCCCACCCTGCCGGTCGATCGCGGTCGGGTTGGTCGCCCAGTAGCTGACCGTCGCACTGCTTCCGCTGGGCAGGGCGGTGCCGAGCGCGGCGGCGGCATGATCGGCCATCACGGCGGCCTGGTCGAAGCCGTTGATCGCGTTGGCGAATTTCCAGATCTCCTGTTGGGCGCCGGAATTCATCCCGGCGTCGCCGTAGGTCCAGGAGTTCGAGGCACCCCAGGTGTGCTCGTTGAAGAGCGAGATGTAGTGGTAGACGTCCGAGGCCTCGGCGTCGACCCTGGCTGCTGCGGGAGCGGTGCCGTCGAGGGCCGCGGCCATGCCGTACAGCGACTGGCTCGAATTGATCGACGCCTGGGCCTGGCGGACCATCGCCTGCGGTCGGGCGCCGGAGCCGACGCCTTCGACCCACCAATCGCCCCAGTCGCCTTCGAAGGTCTGCAGTTGATCACCGAGGCGTTCCTCCACGTCGGTGAAGAAGTCGGTGTTCGTGCTGAGCCGCAGGCGCGGATACTCCCAGGTCTGGTTCCACTGCCGTACGGTCTCGGCCAGGATCAGCCGCGGCGGCGCGTTGTCGCCGAAATGTCCCTGGACGCGCAGGTGCAGCAGGTCCCACGGATACGGCTCGCGATCTTCGACCGCCGCGCCGTGCCAACCGAACATGCCGGGTGGGAACGGATACGGGTTGGTCGCCATCGCCGTCAGATAGGCCGGCAGCAGATCATCGACCATGTCGTAGGAGGTGTCGAAGCCGAGCACCGGGCCCTCCATGTAGGCCAGGCCGTGCGGGCTGTCGGTCATCCAGACGATCACCTCGTGACCGGCCGGTGAGCGCCAGCGGAACAGCCGCGGCAGGTGCTGCCCTCCGACCAGCTGTGGCACCGACCGGCCGGCCCAGTTGTGGGCGACCGACAGATAGCGGATGTCCAACTGGGCCAGCGCATCCGGCAATCCGGCGACCGTGCCGGGGACATCGGTCTGCATCGCGGCGTGCAGCTTGATGCCGTAGGTCTGTTCGACCCGGCGGGCGAGCCGGAGCAGCTCGTGCAGCTCATCGGTCGAGCAGGTGTCGGTGTGCAGGTTGAACGGCATCGCCGTCAACTCGATCCGGCCCTCCTTGACCCGGTCGATGAACTGCTGGACGCGGTGTGCCGGCCGCGCTGCCGCCCACTGCTCGAAGGACCACAAGGACTCGACCGCCCAGCGGAACTGGGCATCGTCCTGCCAGCCGTCGGTGGTGCTGGTCAGGTCAAGGCACGAGTCGAGGAAGGACACATGCTCACCGAGGACGACGCCCTGGGGGTCGGTGTAGCCGATGTCGAGATGCGAGTGGTGGACCAGGTGGATGGTCCACTCGCGAGGCGGATCGAGGACGAATTCCAGCTCGACCCGATCCGAGCCGTTGCTCACCGTCAGGACAACCGGCGCCGGTTGGTCAAGCACCGGCGTGAAGAGCCGCAGCGTGCCCTCCGGCCCAGGTTCGGCGTGGATCGGACGGTCGGATCCGCCGGCGTGCAACGCGACGGACAGCTGATCATGGTCGACGGCACCACCCTCGACCCCGTCGATGATCAACCGCAGCGTACGCTCGCGACCGGACGTCCCGCGGCGGACGAGATGCTCCGGGACCACCCGCACTGTGTGACCACCGAGCCGGCCGCTCGCGGCAACGGCCAAGGCAACCGTCCCGGCCCGCGCCTTCTCGTTCGACCACGGATGGTCCTTGATCAACGCCTTGGTGGTCATCGATTCCTCTCGACAGAGTGGTCCGGCGGCGTGAACGTTACCGATACCGTCCCGGCCGTGGCAATAGATGCGGAGAGATAGCAGGGATGAAAAGGTATCGATATCGTTGCTCACACCCACCAACGGCCGACGGGAGTCTGATTGTGGCCCAGTACGTACAGCAGCCGCACTACCCGGCAGCGGGCGCCCACGCGGTGCGCCGTGGGTGGGCGGCTGCAGCCGACACCGTGCCGCCGGGCATCCGCCGGCTCGCCCTCGACGGGCCCGCCATGCCGCACTGGGACCAAGTCGCCGACCAGGCCGCCGCAGTGATCCGGGCGACGACGGAGAGCGAGGTCAGGCCGGTCCCCACCTCGACCCTGGCCAGACCGTGGCCGGAGATCGTCGACCTCACCGGCACCCCCGAGCTGGCCGACGATCCGCATTTCGCCAAGCTCGCCGGCGGCACCATCGGCGACCTGATGGACCTCGGACGGCTGGCCGACCTGTCGGCCGGCTCGCCAGGTGCCGGCTCGGATTCGATCTTGCTGGTCTACGGTCCGGGCGCCGCGCTGACCGATCCGGAAGTGGTCTGGTGGGCCGACCGGCCGAAGCGGTACGCCGAGGAGGAAGTCACCGGCGGGGCCGGTGTGAACCTCTTCCAGCGACCCGGCACGGAGGCCACGACCAAGCGGCTGTTCTACATCGACTGGCCACTGCTGGACCGGCATCGCGACGCCACCAGTGATCGGATCGACCTCTGGATCGACCTTAGCGATCTTGACGATCCGATTTGGATCTCGGGCGACGGACTGCGGACCACCTGCGCGACCCTGGCCCGCCGGCCGTTCCGTACGCTGCCGACCTTCAACTCGACGCCCTGGGGCGGGCACTGGGCGCAGCGCGAGCTGGGCATGAACCTCGAACGCACCAACACCGCGCTCGGTTACGAGCTGATCGCGCCGGAGAGTGGCGTACTGATCGGTGATCATCCGGACCTGGCTGTCGAGATTCCCTTCCAGCTGGTCGTTTCCCGTGACCCGGCCGGGATGATGGGCGCCGATGTCCGGGACCGGTTCGGTACCTCGTTCCCGATCCGCTTCGACTATCTGGACACTGTCGACGGCGGCAATCTCTCCGTCCACACCCACCCCCGGCCCGAGTTCATGCGCGAGGTCTTCGGCTGGCCGTACACCCAGCACGAGACCTATTACCTGATGGTCGGCGGACCGGAGAACCTGGTGTATCTCGGATTGCACGACCAGGTCGACCTCGACGCGTTCCACGACCAGGCGGCGGCCGCCCACGAACAGGGACGCACCTTCGACATCGAACGCTTCGTGCAGACCTTCCCGGCAACCCGGCACCAGTTGTTCCTGGTCCCAGCCGGTACGCCACACGGCAGCGGAGCGGGCAATGTCGTGCTCGAGGTGTCGGCGACCCCGTACCTGTACTCGTTGCGCTTCTTCGACTGGCTACGGACCGACGGTCGGGGACAGCAACGCCCGGTGCACGTCGAACATGCCTTCGCCAATCTCGATCCACAGCGACGGGGGCGATCCGTCGTCGACGATCTGATCCAGTCGCCACGGACCATCGTCAAGGAAGAAGGCTGGCAGGAGGAGCTCCTCGGCAGCCTGCCGGAGATGTTCTTCGAGGTCCGTCGCCTGGTGATCGATCCGGGGGCCGCCGCGGAGCAGCCCGACGACGGCAGGTTCCACGTCCTCACGCTGGTCGAGGGAGACTCCTGCCGGCTGGAGACGGCTGCCGGTGATCATGATCTCCATTACGCGGAGACGATCGCCGTCCCTGCCGGGGTCGGTGGCTATAGAGTCCGGTCAACATCGAATGGCAGGGTGCGATTGGTGAAAGCATTGGTCAAAGAGTCAGGGACATGATCGGGACGGCTACATGAGCGGCTCCGCCGGCGACAACGGATCGGGACCACGCTCGCGGCCGACGATGCGCGATATCGCCGCCCAGACGGGCGTTTCCCCGATGAGCGTCTCCCGTGCACTGCGCGGCGATCCGGGTGTGTCCGAGGCGACGCGCGCGCAGGTGCTGGCGGCCGTGAAGGCGTTCGGCTATCAGCCGAACGAATTCGCCCGTCAGTTGCGGACGGGCGGCCCGACCCACGTGATCGCGTTGGTGGTCGGGCACCTGGCCAACCCGTTCTATGCCCAGTTCGCCGTCGGTGTCGAACGCGTCGCAGCCCAGCACGGCACCCGGTTGATGATCATGAGCACCAACAATGACCTTGCCAACGAGCGCCAGGTGATCAACGATCTGAGGGCCCGCCAGGTGGACGGTGTGATCATCGTCCCGGCGACCCCGGACCACCGGCATCTGGCTGAGCTCGGCGGTCCGGGCAGCCCGGTCGTGTTCGCCACCACCCCGCCGAACGGTGTCGAGGCCAGCTCGGTGATCGTCGACGACTTCGGCGGTATGCGGGAGTTGTGCGGACGGCTGCTGGCGGCGGGTCACCGGCGGATCGGACTGCTCAGGTTGAACCGGGCGATGTGGACCGGCTCGGAACGGTTCCGGGGCTTCGCGGCAGCGCATGCCGAGCAGGGAGTACGGTTCGATGAGCGGCTGATCACCGAGCACGCCGGCGACAGCCACTGGGCCATGCGCGAGACCCGTCGATTGCTCAGGCTCAGCGATCCTCCGTCGGCCGTGATCGCCGCCAACAACCTGATGACGATCGGCGCGCTGCGAGCTGTCCGGGATGCCGGCAGTGACATCACGCTGGCCGGCTTCGACGACATCGAGGTGGCCGACCTCTTCCAACGGTCGCTGACCCTGGTGACCTTCAACGCCGACCAGCTCGGCGAGCGCAGCGCCGAGGTGCTGTTCGAGCGTCAACGACCGCGAACGACCGGCACCGGCGATGGCGAGCGACGGCCATCGGGCCCGCCGGTCCGTGACGTGCTTCCGACGAAACTGATCAGCTATGGAGAGCCGCTCCGTGCCCCCTGATCCGCGCCGCTATCCGGCGATGGACGTCGGCGGCTCGCATGTCAGCGTCGGGCTGGCCGACCTGATGGCGGGCAGGCTCGTCTCCGGCAGCCGCTTCCGTGCCACCGTGGATCCGAGCGGGTCCGCTGCCGAGATCATCGGCCACTGGGCGACAACGGCCCGACGGCTCGGTCCGGGTCAAGCAAGCTGGGGCGTCGCCATGCCCGGGCCCTTCGACTACCGGCGAGGGATCGGCCGGTTCGCGGGGGTCGGCAAGTTCTCGGCCCTGGCCGGGCTGGACATCGGCGCCGGATTAGCCGCCGCGATCGGCGAGGGCGTACGGATCCGTTTCAGCAACGACGCCGATGCCTTCGCTGTCGGGGAATGGCTCGCGATCGGCGAACCAAGGCCGGCCCGGCTGGTCGGGATCACGCTCGGCACGGGCGTCGGGACCGGGTTCGTCCACAACGGGCTGGCGGTGACCGAGGGCGAGACCGTGCCACCGGAAGGGAGTGCCTACCGGCTGACGATCGACGGCAGACCGCTGGAGCAGACGGCCTCGAGCCGGGCGGTGCTGGCGGCGTACAACCGGGCGTGCGGTGTCGACCTCACGAGTGTCAGTGCGCTGACCGAACGGGCACGGGGCGGCGACCGGACGGCGCTCGACATCTTCCAGGGCGCCTGGCGGGCGGCCGCCCGCGCGCTGACGCCGTACATCGCGGCGTTCGGCGCCGAAGTGGTCGTCGTCGGCGGATCGATCGCCGGATCCTGGGACCTGGTCGAACCGGCGCTCGGCGACGGGTTCGCATCCGCGTCCTCGGGGGCCTCGTTCGAGCTTCGCCGCAGCGAGGATCCGGATCAGTCGGCCCTGCTGGGAGCGGCCCTCGTCGCATCGCAGGCTGAATAAGGATCTGCGGCCGGACAAGTTAGGGTCACGTCCCATGGAGATGCGGCAGGTCGGCGACAGTGGACTCCAGGTTTCCCGGCTCGGGCTCGGGACGCTGACCTGGGCCCGGGATACCAGCGCCGACGACGCCCGCGACCTGCTGGCCAGCTTCTGCGAGGCCGGAGGCAACCTGATCGACACGGCGGCCGCGTACGCCGGCGGTGACGCGGAGCGGCTGATCGCCAAGCTGACCCGTGAGGTGGTCGACCGGGATGAGCTGGTGATCGCCACCAAGGCCGGGTTCGCGATCCGCAACGGCAAGCGAATCACCGACACCTCCCGCCGGGCACTGCTTCGTGACCTGGAAGGGTCGCTGCGCCGGCTGGACACCGATCATGTGGACATCTGGCAGGTGCACGCATGGGGATCGGCACCGCTGGATGAGACATTGTCGGCTCTCGACCATGCGATCGACAGCGGCAAGGCCCGCTACGTGGGGATCTCGAATTTCGTCGGCTGGCAGACCGCCCAGGCCGCCACCTGGCAGCAGGCGGTCCCCGGCAGGGCCAGGATCACCAGCACCCAGGTCGAATATTCGCTGCTGGCCAGGCGGGCCGAGGTCGAAGTGCTGCCGGCCGTCCGAGCGCTCGGCCTCGGTCTGTTCCCGTGGTCGCCGCTCGGCCGCGGGGTCCTGACCGGCAAGTATCGGACCGGGATCCCCCGCGACTCGCGCGCGGCGACCGACCATTTCTCCTGGTTCACCGAGCCGTATCTCCAGACCCGGTCGCGTGCCGTCGTCGAAGCCGTCGGCCGCGCGGCCGAGGGCCTGGACTTGCATCCGCTGCAAGTGGCGCTGCTCTGGGTCCGCGACGCCCCCGGCGTCACCGCCCCGCTGCTCGGCGCCCGTACGGCTGCGCAACTGGCTCCGGCACTCGCAGTCGAAGGCAAGGCGCTGCCGACCGAGATCGCCGTCGCCCTCGACGACGTCTCGGGCGGCCGCCTCACCGCCCGCCCTCTCACGCCGAGGGATCACTAATCCCTCGGTGTGTCCAGCGTGTCGTGAGGGAAGTCAACCGATCCTGACGACACGCCACACAGATCGAGTAGTAACTGACCCCTCGGCGTTCAGAGCGTCGAGGCGACCTTGATGATCTTGCGGCGTATCCACACCTCGCGGGTGCCGTCGCGGTAGCGGCGCAGCCGGGTCAGTTCCCAGCCGCCGTACTCCGCGTGATCGGTGAGCAGTTTGCGCACGGCGCCGCGAGAGAGGTCGCGGCTGAGCCGAACCTTCTCGACCTGGTACTGGACCGGTCCGACAGATGTGATCGCCATTGCCCGCCCAGAGTAGTCCCGGCTTCAGGCGATCGCGAGGAAGCGGTCCAAAACCCGGGCACCGAATTCCAGGGACTCGGTCGGCACCCGCTCGTCGATGCCGTGGAACATGCCGACGAAGTCCAGTTCCGGGGGCAGCTTCAGCGGCGCGAACCCGAAGCACTGAACGCCGAGCCGGGCCCAGGCTTTGGCGTCGGTTCCGCCGCTCATCAGGTACGGCACTGCCTTGGCCTGGGGGTCCTCGGCGACCAGGCTGATCTGCATCGCCTCGACCAGGGCGCCGGCGAAATCGGTCTCGACCGCCTGCAGGTTGACCATCTCCTCGTAATGCACCTTGTCGCCGATCAGTTCCTTGATCGTGGCGAAGAACTCCTCCTCGCCGCCCGGCACCGTACGTCCGTCGACGGCCGCGGTCGCCTGGCCGGGAATGACGTTGTGCTTGTAGCCGGCTTGCAACATCGTCGGGTTCGCGGTGTTGGACATGGTGGCGCCGATCATCCGGGAGATGCTGCCCAGACGTTGCAGGGTGGCCTCGACCGTGTCGGGATCAAGATCAATCTCGAGCGCCTCAGAAACGGCGTTCAGGAAGGCCTGCTGGGAGGCGGTGATCCGGTCCGGCCACTTGTAGTTGCCGATCCGGGCCACCGCTGCCGACAGTTCGGTGACCGCATTGTCGAGGTTGCGCATCGACCCGTGACCGGCCGTGCCGTCGGCGATCAGCTTCAGCCAGTTCATTCCCTTCTCCGCCGTCTGGATCAGATACAGCCGAAGATCATCCTTAACGGTCACAGAGAATCCGCCGACCTCGCCGATCGCCTCGGTGCAGTCCCGGATGTGTTCGGGATGATGATCAACAAGCCATTGTGAGCCGAGCAGACCGCCGGCCTCCTCGTCGGCCGTGAAGATCATCCGGATCGGCCGGCGTGGCGCAACACCGGCTTTCGCCCGCGCTCGTACGACGCTGAGCAGCATCGCATCGAAGTCCTTCATGTCGACCGCCCCGCGGCCCCACACGCAGCCATCCTTGATCTCCCCGGCGAACGGGTCGACCTGCCAGTCGGCAGCGTTGGCGGGCACGACGTCCAGGTGGGCGTGGATCAACAGCGGCGGGACCGAGGCGTCCACCCCGTCCGGGGACCAGTCGGCGACCAGGCTGGTGCGTCGGGGCTCCGACTCGTACAGCTGACTGCTGATCCCGACCTCGTCCAGCAGTTCGGCGACCCGTTCGGCGGCAGCCCGCTCCCCCGGGCCCGGTTCGGGGCCGTAGTTGGAGGTGTCGATCCGGATCAGCTCCGAGGCGAGTCCGACGACCTCGGCCTCCGGAACGTACGTGTTCGGTGCAGGCTGGGAGGGAACAGACGTCATGACGTCATCCTGTCATCCGGGCCAGCGCGACCGCGGCCGCGTCTCAGAGGGTGCCGGCGACCATGCCGATCAGATAGGTGATCACCATCGCGACGGCGCCGCCGATCACGTTGCGCAGCACCGCCCGCAGGACGGGCGCACCACCCAGGCGGGCGCTGGCGAATCCGGTGATCATCAGGGCCACCACGACCGAGCCGAAGGTCAACGGGATGCGGACCGACTCGGGCGTCAGGATGATCATCAACAGCGGCAGCAGCGCTCCCACCGTGAACGAGACCGCCGAGGCACCCGCCGCCATCCATGGGCTGGTCAGGTCTTCCGCGTTGATCCCCAGTTCGACGTCGAGATGGGCCTGCAGGACATCATGATCAGTGAGCTCCCGGGCCACCTCGCGGGCCAGCGACTCCGACAGACCCTTCTCGCGATACAGCGCGACCAGCTCCTCGAACTCCTCCTCCGGCATGGTCGCGAGTTCGTGCTTCTCCTTCTCGATCAGCGCCTCCTCGGTGTCCCGCTGGGTGCTGACCGAGACGTACTCACCGGCAGCCATCGACAGCGCGCCGGCGACCAGTCCCGCCAGTCCGGCCAGGCCGATCGCGTTGCGGCTGACCGCAGCGCCGGCGACACCGACCACGATGCCTGCCACCGAGACGATGCCGTCGTTGGCACCCAGGACGCCGGCCCGCAGCCAGTTCAGCCGTTGGTTGATGCCCTCGTGCGGTTCGGGCGTCGCGGTGTGGGAGTCGTTCTGCTGTGGCGCGGTGACAGTGGTCTGGTCATCTCGTTCGGCGGCCATCTCGCTCATGCCCCCGATTTTAGAGCGTTTTCTGGAACAGTTCCAGAAAAGTTAGCCTTGCCTAATCCACTGCCAAGCGTCGCAGAACACCGTACGAGCGGGACTCCTGGGTCGTCGTACGGTGATTACGCCCGACCACCCGGGAGGCGCGGGGATCTTGGCTTTGGCGGTCCAGCCCTCCCTTGGCTATAGTTCATGCGCCCGCCTCTCGGCGGTGACCCGGTCCGGGTGGCGGAATAGGTAGACGCGCTAGCTTGAGGTGCTAGTGCCCTTTACAGGGCTTGGGGGTTCAAGTCCCCCCTCGGACACAAAACGTACAAATGTTCGATTATCGGTTGGTCGCGTTCAACTCTGAGCTACGAACCCCATCTGTCGATAGGCGGCGCGGCGTCGGCTGTACTGCGCATTGAGCACTGGCACATGTACGTCGACATAGTCATGAACGATGACGTCGGTCTTGCTCTCGTGTCGGCGAAGCGCCCTTCCTACTGCCTGGATCAGCAGGCCGGGATAGGAGATGGGCCCGACGAGGAAGACCGTGTCGATGATCGGCGCGTCGAAGCCTTCTCCCCCGTACGGGACGGTGGTGAGGACAAGCAACGGATCGGACGATTCGGCGTCAGCGATCTTGCTGCGAATCTGTGCCAGTGCCCGGTTTCCGATGCCGCCGCGCATGATCATCGGATCGGCATCCGACAGTAGATCGGCCAGCAGCGTGAGCTGATCGCGGCGGCGGGACAGAACCAGACACTTCCTTCCGATTTCTATAGCTGCACGAATGTCATCGGCCAGTCGGCCGTTGCGATCGGGGTCGGCGGCGAGTGCGGCTCCAAGTTGGCTGATCGCGCCCGGTGCGGATGGGTCGAAGTCTCCAGGGGCGCGGAAGCCGGTTTCGTGGATGTGCAGCGTTCGTCGCCGGCCGTCGTAAGGAGTGACCAGGCTCGCCTCGTCCGGAAGGGTGTCACGCATGACGTGCCGGATGGGCCCGAGTTGCCAGGTCGTCACCTGCTCCAGCCCGTCCTTGCGCTCCGGCGTCGCGGTCAGGCCGAGCCACCAGGAGGCGCCGATCTGTGACACAACACTTTCGTACGAACCGGCTGCGACGTGATGGCATTCATCGATGACGACCTGGCCGTATCATTCGGTCAGCTTGCGGATCTCTTCGGGCGTCTGGCGGGCCAGTGTCTGCACCATCATGATGTCGATCCGGCCGGTCGTCCTGGTGCGCCCTGCACCCAGTTGGCCGGCCTTGATGTCGAGCAGGTCGAGGATCTGCTTCCTCCACTGTGTGGCCAGAGTCGTCTTGTTGATCAAGATCAGGGTGCTGACCGCCCGCTCGGCGATGATCGCGCACGCCATGATCGTCTTTCCCGAGCCCGTGGGTGCGTGCAGGATGCCGTCTTCTGCCGCGAGCATGGCGTTCACCGCAGCGACTTGTCGGTCATCGAGGAGGCCGCCGAACGTCACGTCCAGTTCGCTGCCCTGGTTGCGCTCGTCGTCACAGATCAGTCGACTGCCTGCCTGGGCAACCAGATCCTCCGCCTGCCAGCGGATTCCCCTTGGCAGCAACAGATCGCCGTCGACAGAGACGTCGAAGCCCTGAACGAAACGAGGAGTGTTCCAGGTCGACCGGCGCGCCCGCTGCGCCTCGTAGAAGCCCGGGTTATGGATCGTCGCCGCATGCCGCAGCGCCGCCGACAACTCCGGTGTCAGATCTTCATCCCGGATGATCAATCTCGATCCGAGGGAGGCCTCGACCTGTGGCGCCGGCTTCGGTCGGATGGCGGTAGCCGGTGATGCCTCCAGTTTCGTCAGCTCCGGCCCGACAGTGACCCTCTCCGTACGGGCAACGGCGACGACCTGCCGCGGGGTCATCCGATCCAGCCTCGAGAGGAACTCCCACTGATCCGACCACGGCTCCCACGTCGCCAAGTCGATGAACAGAGTGGTACGCCGCTCGACACGACGTCTTCCGTTCAGTGGCGCCGCGATCAGATTCCCCAGCCCCGACGAACCACTCGGAACCGTGTCCTGGTTGGGAAACAGTCGGTCGTAGCTGGTCAGCGACATCGACCCACGCAGGCCCATCGCTCGATGGATGATGGCTGTTCCCATCGCCCTCGCATCCGCAGCCGGAACCGGCCCGGTAAAGAATGTCCACACATGTGCACCGCGGCCGGACTGCGATATCTCCAACCCGCACGGCACGCCCAGCGACGCTGCCGACTTCACGTACGCGTGCGCATCCAACATCGACCGTGGTCCGTCGAAGTCAGCTGCCAACCACCAACACGTCGCGTCCGGCAACAGCGGGTACAGCCCCATGAACAGCTCGCTGTCGCGCAGGTGCGCCTCCACCACCTCGGTCGTCAGCGGCAACGGCCGTCGCTCCCACACCGAACCCCTCCTGAACTGGTCGCGCACCACCGGCGACCAGCCTTTGGTTCCCTTCCGCGGGTTCTCCCAATACCGGGCATACACATCACGCCGTGCCGCGAACAGCCGCGCGTACAACGCCAGCTTCGCCTCCTGCGACGAGGCGTTGGTCACCAGTCCGGGATCCGCCGGCACCAACAACTGTTGCTCAGATGGCGGTTCCACACCATCGGAAACCCGCAGCAAATTCCGCAACCGCTGATTCTCGACCCGAAGCGTCGCCAGACGACGCTCCAACTCGACAGCCCTGCCTGCCACCGCCTGACCGTGAACCACCCGAACTTCTTCCACGCCCATACGCTCCTCGTCGCCGGACACGCGGTCAACGTACCGACAAGATCAAGAGCGCTACCGCGTTCGCCGCAATCCCGGCAAGCCGACCCAACGGCGGCGACGGTCCGCGACAGCGCCAGAATCGCCAACGGGCCGCGCCGCGCCTGGCAGTAGGTGCACGTTTCCGTTATACTTTCGCCATGGGCACAAGACTGCTGGCACGCGACGTGCTGTGGGACATCGCCGCCACCCAGCACGGCTTCGTCACCGCTCAACAGGCCACCTCTGCTGGCATCGACAAGCATGCCCTTCAGATGCTCATTCAGCGCGGCACCCTGGAACGCGCCGCGTACGGCGTCTACCGGTTCCCGCGCTACCCCGTCGGCGAGCACGACAACCTCGCGCTGGCCGTGCTCTGGACCCGGGTGCCCGAGGCCGCTCTCAGCCACGAGACCGCCCTGGACGTCTACAGCATCAGCGATATCAACCCCAACCGCATCCACCTCACCGTCGGCACCCACCGTAGATTCCGGCGCTCTGGCGGCCAGGTTTACGTGGTTCACTACCAGGACCTCCGACCCGTGCAGCTCGGCTGGTGGCAGGAAATCCCGACCGTCACCCCCCTGACAGCAATCCAGCAGTGCTTGTCCTACGGGACACCCGCCTACCTCCTCAGACAAGCCATCGAACGCGGCCAGGCCCAGGGCTACCTGAAGACCAGCGAGCGCGACGCGCTGAGCCAAGAGCTGGAGAACCGCACATGACCGCCGAACCGATCGGATCCCGGCTGGCCACGCTGCTCAAAACGCTTAATCCGAAGACGAAGCAGCCTGTCTCGGCCAAGGTACTCAACACCTGGATCGCCCAAGCCGAACGCATCCTCGGCGAGGAAGCCGGAGCAGGACGGCTTGGCTGGCTGATCGCCTCGTCCATAGCAATCGCAGCCGTCCAGCGCGCGGTTGATGCCGACCGACGTCAGCTGTTTCTACTCAAAGGAGGCACCCTGCTTCAGCACCGGCTCAACGCGACAGCCCGGACCACAAAGGATGTAGACGGCCTGATCCGCGGTGAAATGGACACCTTCTTCGCGGCTCTTGAGGATGCACTCGCCGACCCGTGGGGACCACTGACGCTCCGCCGCGGGGAGATAGAAGTGATCGACCTGCCGACCAAGATCATCAAACCACGGCGATTCGACATAATTCTCGACCTGCGCGGCGTGACATGGCGACGGATCCAATTCGAAGTATCAACCGACGAAGCTGGCATCGGCGACGAATACGAGCTCATCGAGCCGCCGCCACTCGACCGATTCGGCCTACCCGATCCCGACACGCTGGTCGCCATCGCCACGCGCTTCCAGATCGCCCAGAAATTTCATGCGGCCTCTGACCCGCACCAACCCCCGGACTTCATCAACGACCGCGCACGCGACATTGTCGACCTACTCCTGCTCCGCGACCTTACAGCCACTACCCGAAACCCGACTCTCGCCCAAATCCGGCAGGCCAGTACCGCGGTGTTCGGGGCCAGGGCTACCGAGTCCACCGAACTCGGACGGCCGCCACGGCCATGGCCGCCGACTATCGAAGCTCACCAGCACTGGGGCGCCGACTTCGCCCGCGCCGCAGACTCTGGCGGGATCGGATTGTCGCTCGACAACGCCGTGGCACAGGTCAACGACTGGATCCGCGAGATCGCCGCATCGTAGAACCGACCCGTGGACCAAACCGCCGAGAGCTGTTCCAACAAGGAGTTTCACATCACGAAGGCGACTGTTCCGACCATTGGGTTTAGCGTACATATCCCCCCTCGGACACGACCCCCTCGGACACACTCATACAATCGGCTGGTCCGCGAAAGCGTTCGGTGCATGTGCTCTCCGACACTTCGGGAGACTAGATTCGGGATCCGATGAATCGACTGGAAGAGCCGCCGCCGTGGCTGACCGCGGCCGGACGGATCACCGTTCTGACCGGAGCCGGCATCTCGACCGCGGCCGGCATCCCGGACTTCCGCGGCCCGGAGGGCGTCTGGACGAAGGATCCCGAAGCCGAACGGCTGTCGACGCTGGAGGACTTCCTCGAGAACCCGGACGTCAGGCGGCGGGCATGGTCGGCGTTGGCGACCTCGCCAGTTTGGGCCGCCACTCCGACGCCGGCCCATCGGGCCCTTGTCGATCTCGAGGACCAAGGACGCATCCGCGCCCTGATCACCCAGAACATCGATGGCCTGCACCGCATGGCCGGATCCCGGGCCTGCCTCGAACTGCACGGCAACGAGCGGACGACACGATGCCTGTCCTGTGGCACCGTCACTCAGACCCGGACGATCCTGGACCGCGTCCGGGGCGGCGACACCGACCCGGTGTGCGCGCGGTGCGGAGGCATGCTGAAGACCACCACGGTCCTCTTCGGCGAGGACCTCGACCAGGCGGTCTTCGAGGAGGCACAGTCCGCGGTCGCCGACTGCGACGTGTTCCTCGCGGTCGGCACCTCCTTCGGGGTCGCGCCTGCCGCTTGGTATCCCGAGACCGCCACTGCGGCAGGAGCGCGCATCGTGATCATCAACCGAGAACCGACACCGGCGGACCGGCTTGCCGATCTTGTCGTACGGGACGACATCCAGTCCGCGCTGCCGCGACTTCTCAGGCCCCAGCCGTCCTGACGGTCACAACCAGTGGTTGTGAGGAATTGGGACTGTCAGGATTCGATTGCCAGGAACGGATTCCAGGATCGGATTTCAGGAGTGCTCGATGTCGAGCGCCATCCGTGCCGCCGCGAAGCGGCTGATGCCCACCTGCAACGGGGTCTGGTCGACCAGCGCGTCGACGGAATCGGTGACCAGCACGACCGAACCCGGTTCGAGCTCGAGCTCGACCACCTCGGCGGCGGTTGCGTGCCGGGCCGAGACCAGCGTGGACAACCGGACATAGTCGTGGATCCCGGCCGCCCGCAGTGCCGCCGTCACCGAGCTCGTACGCCGCAGGTTGGCGACGATGTCGGGCACCCGGGCCGGATCGAACCAATGCGTACCACGACTGAGCGGCTTGCCGCCGACGATCCGCAGCGTCTCGACCCGGATCGCCAGCTCGCCGAGCGGCTGCAGTCGGGCCGCGATACCGGCCGGCGGCCGTTCTCGGGCATGATCGAGAACCCGGCCGGTGGCTGGCCCGGCGGAAGGTCCCAGGCTGCTGCTCAGCCGGGTGCGTACGCCGATCCGGTGCACGTGGACAGGCGCACCGGTGACGAAGGTACCGCTGCCCCGGCGGGCCTCGACCAGACCCTCTCCGGCCAGCGCCGTGACGGCCTGCCGCGCGGTCTGGCGGTTGACGCCGAACCGCTGGGCGAGTTCGTTCTCCGACGGCAACCGGGCGCCGGTGCCGAGCCGACCCTCGACAATGTCGGCCCGCAGTTCTTCGGCGATCAGCCGCCACGCCGCGTAGCCGGTCGAAGGTCGGGTGATCTGCGACATGTATCAAGCCTCCCATCCGCTCGCCAGCCGATCCGACGGCCGGGTTGGATCCGCCGATCCGATGACTTCATGCCACGTTCACCGGCTGGTCGCGGATTCGGAGTCCAACGGGACTAGCCTTCAGTTGTCGAGAACTATAGACAACTTAGGGGCGGTGGGTGAGTCGAGGCATGGGCGGACCGTATCGAGTCGCCATCTACGCGGCGCCGGGATCCGGACCGGATCCGTACGGCGCCCAGCTGCTCGACCGCGCCGAGGAGTGGCTCGGTCGGTCGACGGTCGGTCGACCGGTTCGCTACACGGGGGACCAGGGCCGCGAGCCGACAGGGTGGACCCGGGACGCCATCGATGGCCTGACGGTCGATGCTCGGCGATACGGCTTCCACGGCACCTTGAAGGCGCCGTTCCGACTCGCCCCCGGACGCAGCCTCAGCGAACTGGACCGGTGCCTGGGCCGGTTCGCCGCCGACCACTCCGACGTCCTGATCCCCCAGCTGGCGCTGACCAGGCTGGACTCCTTCTACGCACTCACACCGGGAGTGACGGCAAAGCCGCTCCGCGCGCTCGCCGACCAGGTGGTCGCCGGCCTGGACGAATTCCGCGCTCCCCTGGAGCCGGCCGAGCGTGCTCGGCGTCGGCCGGAACGGCTCACCGAACGACAGCGCGACCTGCTGGACGCCTGGGGCTATCCGTACGTCTTCGATGAGTTCCGCTTCCACCTGACTCTGACCGACCGGGTCGCACCGGAGCACCACCCCGAGGTCGAGGCCGTACTGCGTGACTGGTTCGCCAACAGCCTCGGCCGCGACATCGCACTCGACGTGCTGGCGCTCTTCGTCGAGCCCGAGCCGGGTGCGAACTTCCAGTTGCACTCCTATCATCCGCTGCGCCCGCATTTCGGCCGTCTCACCGAGCCGATGCCGGTACGCGACCGGAGCGCGGGTACCAGCGCGGCATGACCTCACCGCCCGAGCCCGAGAGCACCGGCACGGACCGTGCTCCGTCACATCGGGTCGGTCCGGGAACGTTCGTCGCCGTCGTGGGCGGCAGTGGCGTCGGCAAGGATTCGGTCCTGGGCTATGCCCGCGATCGCGCGGCGGGGGTCGCGTTCGTCCAGCGCGTGATCACCCGGTCACCCGGTACCGGTGAGGACTCCCAGCACTTGACCGGGGCCCAGTTCGCAGCCGTCGCCGACTCCGGCGGCTTCGCCAGCACGTGGCAGGCGCACGGGCTCAGCTACGGGTTGCCGATCTCGGTCGACGCGGTCATCCGCGGTGGCGGCATCGCGATCGCCAACGTGTCGCGCACGGTGCTCGGCGGCCTCGCTGCCCGCTACGAACACCTCCGGGTGGTCCGCGTCAGTGTCTCGCCGGACGTCCGACGGGTGCGGCTGGCGGCGCGTGGTCGGGAGGCCGAGCACGACATCGCAGCCCGCCTCGATCGGGCCGATCCGGCCCCGGACACCTCTGCCGACCTGGAGATCGTCAACAACGGGACCATCGCCGAGGCCGGTGAGCTGCTTCTGGACTTCCTGCGAGAGCTCCGCCGGCAGGTCGGCACCGACTGACCCGGCAACCTCCCGGCGATCTCTACAGGATCTGGCCCCGTCTCTATAGGATCTGGCTCCGTGCCCTGGTCGGATCCCCTGCTAGCCATCCGTTGACCATGGCTGTCGTCTTCGCACTCGCCTCGGCGCTGTCGTACGGCATCTCTGACTACCTGGCCGGAGTCACCAGCCGCGATTGGGATTTCCGGCTCGTCACCGCCGGTGCACAGGTGATCGGGCTGCTGACTGCGATCGTCGCCGTGCTGTTGTTCCCCGGTGCCGGACCGGCCGGTGGCCCGATCCTGTGGGGAGCCATCAGCGGGATCGGCAGCGCGGTCGGAGTGCTGGCGCTCTACCGCGGGCTCGCCGTCGGCAGCATGAATGTGGTCGCTCCCCTGTGCGGCGTGCTGACCAGCGTGATCCCCGCAGTCGTCGGGATCCTGCTCGGCAACCACCTCAGCGCGATCCAGGTCGCCGGCATCGTCCTGGCGCTGCCGGCCGTACTGCTGGTGTCCCGGCAGCCGGGACCGGCAGCTGGATCGCGCGCCGGCGGCGCCGCCGTCCTCGGCCTGCTCGCCGGTGCCGGATTCGGTCTGCTCTTCGTGGCACTCTCCCAGGCCGGCACCCGGAACGGCGCCTGGCCGCTGCTCTCCGGACAGTCGGTCGTGCTGCTGCTGGTGTTGCCGATTGCGATCGCTGGCCTCGGGTCCGCCAGGACGCCGCAGGCACGGGCGGTGCTGTCGACGACCGCCGCGGGACTCCTCAGCGGCGCCGCCAACATCCTTTACCTGGTCGCGACCGGCTTCGGTGAGCTCGCCATCGTCGGGGTTCTGAGCTCGCTGTATCCGGCCGGCACCGTGCTGATCGCCCGCTTCCGGCTCGCCGAGCACTGGAGCCGCACCCAGATCATCGGCATGCTCGCCGCAGTCCTCGCAGTCATCCTGGTGGTGCTGGGCTGATTCCATGATCAGCCCGGACGCCCGATCCGGCAGCAGGTGCTGCGGTCAGTGCCGGTGAATGTCGTCCAGGTGTTCGCTGATCCTGGCCGCGAATCCGTCGGCGTCCTGTGCCGCGATCAAGTCGACCAGCTCACGGTGCTGATCAAGGATTCGGTCCTGTGCGCCGGGACTCCGCTGCACCGAGTCCCTGGTCATCCGGCGCTGACGGTCCCGCAGACCGAGATAGAAGTTGATCAAGAGATCGTTGTCGCTGGCCGCCGCGATGCTGCCATGGAAATCCGCGTCGGCGACGGCGAATCCGGCAAGATCATCGGCGGCGGCGGCCCGCTGTTGCCGGTCGATGATCATGGTCAGTGCGGCAGCAAGATCAGCAGCTCGGGCCGGGTCGGCGGCGACTGAGGCGACCGCGTGGGCCTCCACCAGCGCCCTGGCCTCGATCACCTCGTCCACCTCACGGGGCTTGATCGGTGTGATCGCCGCCCCGCGTTTGGGATAGAGCCTCATCCATCCCTCGGTCTGCAAGCGCAGGAAGGCCTCGCGGACCGGCGTACGGCTCATCTGCAGACCGTCGGCGATCTCGCCCTCACTGATCAGCTCGCCACCCTCGAGGTCGCCGGAGAGGATCCGTTCCTTGACGTGGGCATAGGCGCGGTCGGCTGCCGTGCCGCCATCGGCGCCCGGCCCGGGGGCGGCTGGATCGGACGGGATCCTCGTTGATCGGGGCGTGTCGCTCACAGCGGCAGAGCCTAATCGGCACCGTCGGCCGCGAGCTCCCGCGACGCGGCCACGACGATCTCCGGTCGGGTGCTGCGACCTCCGGCCAAGACGGTCCCGAGCGCGACCAGTCCCAGCACCGCACCACCGGCGAACATCAGCGGATAGCCGAGTTCGCGGCTCAGCCCGGCCAGCACTGCCGGCACGAAGAAGCCGAGGTAGGACAGGCTGTAGAAGACCGCAGTCAGCCCGGCCAGATCGTCCGGCCCGGCCAGTCGCTGCACCTCGGCGAGTCCGGCGACCATCAACAACCCGTAGCCACAGCCGAGGACGGCGGCAGCGACCAGGAATGCGGCAGGGATCTGCCCGGCGATCGCGAATCCGCCGATCAGCAGGCCGACGACCCCGGTGCCCAGGCCGGCGCCGATCGCGGTCGGGGCGCCGTAGGAGGTCAGCCGACGGCCGAGCGGCTGGACGGCGATGCCGCAGCCCAGCGCGATCAAGCAGTGCAGGCCGGACAGACCGGTGGCCAGACCCTTCGACCACCCGACCAGGAGGTTCGGCAGGATGGCGTACGCGCTGCCGGCGAAGCCGAAGATCCACGGCGCCATCGGCAACAGCACCAACAGGAACCGCCGCTCTCGCGCCTTCGGCACGACGAGGTCGGCGAGCAACGGGCGGGATGGCGCCTGCCCGGGCCGCGAGATGCGGGTCTCCGGGGTGCCGATCAGCAGGAACATCGCGGCCACCGCCAGCAGGATGTGCACCAAGTAGGCCAGGCCGGTCGGCCAGGGCGCGAACTGGGCCAGCGCCGCGGCCGCCCCGGCCCCGATGGCGAAGCCCGCCGTCAGCGCCGTCGAAGCCAGTGACGCACCGGAGCCGGGCCGCAACTCCTTCAACCAGCTGGTCCCGACCGCCATCCCCAGCCCGAGCGCCACCCCGGACAACATCCGGCCTACGAACAGCACCGGTTCCGAATCCGCCCCGAGCGCGAGCAGCAGGCTGGCGAGCGCGGTGATCGGGACCGCCGGATACATCAACGGCCGGCGCCCGTGCCGGTCCGACAACGGGCCGCCGAGGAGCAGCGCCGGGATGATGCCGATCACATAGGCAGCCAGCAAAACCGTGACCGCCTGGCTGGAGAAGCCGGAATGCTGCCGATACATCACCAGCAGCGGGGTGAACTGGTTGCCACCCCAAGCGACCGTGGCCAGAGCGACTGCCACTCGCTGCCACCCGGGATTCCGACGAACATGCATGAGTACATCATAGATACAAGTTGTTCGGAACGTAATCCGACCGGGGCAGGATGCGGCGGACCGGATGGGTCAGGCGGAGGGGTCAGGCGGCGGGGTCAGGCGGCGGGGTCAGTCGGATGGGTTAGTCGAACCTGTGAACGAGTCGCCGCGATAGCCGCCCGGAGACGACAGTTGAGGCGAAGGAATCCGTTGGAGAGGTCAGTCATGCGCGCCCAACCCCATGTTCGTGTCGTCGCCGAGGAGCTCAGGAACCGGCCGGCGCCGACACCACCCGACGGCATGATCCGGACCGGTGCCGCCGCCGGCGCGGGCGCCGGGTTCGGGGGTTCGCTGCTCTACATCCTGTGCTCGATCCTCTTCGGCCTCGCGGTCACCAATTCCGGCAGCACCGACACCTCCCTGCTCCCCCAGACCGCCCGCTGGGTGAGCTACCTGCTCGCCTTCACCGTGTACGGGACCGTGACCGCGGTGATCTTCGGAGCAGCGCTGGGCGCGATCAACGGCAGCATCCAGCGGGCGATGTGGGGCAGCAAGTCCCCGTTGTTGTCCTGGGTGGTCGGCATCCTGCTCAACTTCGTGCTCGCGGTCCTGGTCCATCTCCTGCTCGACTCGCGCGGCTTCAGCCAGCATCTGGCCGTCGAGCTGCGGTTCGTCACCTTCCCGAGCATGCTGTTCGTCCTGGAGGGCGGCATCGTCGGCCTGTGGATCTCCCACCGGGCCGAGCAGTCGACGGCTCCGGATCCGGTATCGCTCGATTGATCAACTTCGGGTGATCAACTTCGGGTGATCAACCTCAGATCATCCGCTGGTCCGGCGCCGCGTCAGTGCGCGAAGTGCTGCGCCGACGAGCCGACCGAGCCGTGCTGCTGCAACCGGGCGGTGACGGAGGCCAGGTCCTCGGCGAACCGACGGGTCAGGTCCGCGGTGAAGCCGTGTCGCAGCACGATCCGCAACACCGCGACCTGTTCGGCGTTCGCGGGCATCGTGTAGGCCGGCACCTGCCAGCCGTAGGAGCGTAGCTCGTGGGAGACGTCGAAGACGGTGAACCGGGTCGGGTCGGCCAGGGTCAGCGAGAGGACCGGCAGCGCCGACCCGTCACTGACCAACTGGTAGTCCGGCAACCGGTTGCGGATGAAGTCCGCCAGCCAGGTCGCCTCGGTGCGCAGGTCCGCCATCACCCGGCGATAGCCCGACCTGCCCAGTCGCAGGAAGTTGTAGTACTGGCCGACGATCTGATTGCCGGGCCGGGAGAAGTTCAGCGTGAAGGTGGGCATATCGCCGCCGAGATAGTTCACGTGGAAGATCAACTCCTCCGGCAGGTCCGCGCGCTCCCGCCAGACGGCGAATCCGATGCCGGGATAGGTCAAGCCGTACTTGTGGCCGGAGACGTTGATCGACTTCACCCGCGGCAGCCGGAAGTCCCACACCAGGTCGGGATCCAGGAACGGTGCCACGAAGCCGCCGGATGCGGCATCGACGTGCACACCGACGTCCGGGCCGCCGGCGGCAGCCACTTCGTCCAGCGCTCGTACGACCCCGGCCACGTCCTCGTACTCGCCGGTGAAGGTGGTGCCGAGAATCGCGACGACGCCGATGGTGTTCTCGTCGACCGACTCCCGCACCTGGTCGGGAGTGATCACGTACCGGCCGGGCTCGACCGGCAGGTAGCGCGGCTCGACGTCGAAGTAGCGGCAGAACTTCTCCCAGACCACCTGGACGTTGCTGCCCAGCACCAGCACCGGACGGTCCGCCGGCTTTCCGGCCGCCTGCCGTGCCTGGCGCCAGCGCCACTTCATCGCCAGCCCGCAGAGCATCACCGCCTCCGAGGAGCCGATCGTGCTCACCCCGGTCGCCGAGTCCGGATTCTGCGGATCGATCCCCGGCGCGTGGAAGAGATCGGCGACCATGCAGGACAGTCGCGAGTCGATCCGCGAGGTCGACGGGTATTCGTCATGGTCGATGGAGTTCTTGTCGAACGCCTCGGACATCAGCGCACCCGCCTCCGGCTCCATCCAGGTCGTGACGAAGGTGGCGAGATTCATCCGGGCGTTGCCGTCGAGCATCATCTCGTCGTGCACGGCCATGTAGGCATCACGCGGATCGAGCCCGTCGGACGGCAACGAGGTCGCGGCGACCCGCTCCAGATCGGTTCGTGAGTCGAGATTGGGCACGGCACGCTCCTGGGTCGGCGGACGGACGCCCTCACCGTATTGCCTGGCTGTGTCAGTCGGCGATCAGCTGCCTGAGAGCGCGCCCAGCTACTCCGGCCGCGGCGTGTAAGGCGCGAGGACGGCAAGATCGACATCCGCGTCCGCCCAGCGGTGCCGGAGTCTCCCGGCGAGATCACGCAGAACGCCGCTCAATGCACTCCACAGGCCACGGCGCTCAGCCTGCGCCGCTGCCGCCTCGACGGTTGCGATCCGTTGGACCCGACTCGGATGCCCGGGCGGGCGCCGATCCATCACTGTGAGATTGCCGCAGCGCTCGAATCCCGTCGCGATGCAGCCGGCCGAGACTCCGAGATCGTACGGGCCGTCGTCGGCCGCCTCGGGGATCCCGGCGACCAACGCAGCGCGGAAGTCCTGCTCCAATCGGTCACCGATCGGATCGTTGACCACCATCCAGCGCGGGCCGGGAACGAAGAAGATCGCAGCATGGGCCAGCGCATGATCGAATTTGACGAACTCGAAATCGATCAGCCGACCGTGATCATCGGGGTCGTCGACGTCGATCATGAAGTTGTTCGTCACCAGATCCCCGTTGGACAGAGCCAGGAACGGACCTGGCTCAGCCAGTAGCCCCTGCAGCTTGTCAACCTCCTGCTCCGCCGCCTGCGGGATCCGTACGCCGAAGCGTTCGAGAAGGTGTCGCTGCTCCTCCCACGGGGGTCCGAGGAGACCGAGTCGCTTGCGCCGCGCCAGGGCGGGGTCGATCGCTCCGCCCGGGAACCGCCGATCCCTGCCCGCCGTTACGGCAGCCAGCCGCCCCATCGCCCGGGCGAACGAGCGACGGCCACCCTCGGTCGCGGATGCACCCCGACGCCGGATGACCGCGTCCAACGGCTCGCGCGGTGCAAGATCCTCCAGCAATACCACGCCACCGGACCCTGGATCCCAGTTTGCTGCGATCACAGCGGGGACCAGCTCCTGCGCGAGCCCGGCCACGAACCGGAGCCCTTCGGCCTCCGCCAGCATCTGCTGCGGGTCCGTACGCCATCCCATGGCGTTGGATCGCAACCACTTGGCGACCAGAGTCGTTCGCCCGGCCGCGTGGCGGACCGTCAGCCGAGCGACCTGCCAGTCGCCAGGCCACTCGACGCCGGTGACCTCCGCGGCCGCGCCGTACACGTAGCGAACGGCGCGCAGAACGTCGGTGGGAAGAGACACAAGCGACCATCCTGCACCGGGAGTTGTCCGGACGCCAGTGATGGATCAAGCTTGGTCCAGCCGTTAGCTGGAGGGAACATGCCTGTCGCCGAGTTGATGCGTCTGGGGATCGTACGCACCATCGTCCGCTGGGGTGCGCCGATCCTGCACAACCGGGCGGTGTCGGTGACCGATTTCGGCCCGGAACTCCAGCAACTGCTCGCCGACATGTTTGCCAGCAACGCCGCCGCTCACGGTGCCGGACTGGCCGCCCAGCAGGTCGGCGTCGACCTGGCCGTATTCGTCTACGACTGTCCGGACGAGAACTGGACCCGGCGGACCGGGGTGATCTGCAATCCGCGGATCACCCTTCCCGAAGGCAGCGACCGGAGGCTGGTGACCTGGGACGAGGGCTGTCTCTCCCTCCCCGGAGCCAATATCGAGCTGGCCCGTCCGGACACGGCCACCTGCACCGGTCAGGACCAGTACGGCGAGCCGATCACGATCACCGCCGGCGGCGTGCTGGGCCGTTGCCTGCAGCACGAGACCGATCACATCAACGGGATGGTCTTCGGCGACCGACTTCCGGCCCGCCGACGCAAGGAACTCCAGCGTGCAGCCGATCGGAGCGCCCACCAGTATCCCGACGACTGGCCGGTCTCCCAGATCCGCTGAACCGATCACGGATCATTCGATCGGCAGTCTGCGCTCCAACTCGGCCCGGACGGCGGTTGCCAGTTCTTCGGGGTAGACCGCCCCGACCCGTTCGGACGCTGCCCGGCCATGGGTCTGCATCGCGTCCACCACCGCACGGCCGGCAATGGTCAGGCTCCTGACATCGGCACCGTACGGCGGGAAGGACTCCAGCAGGGCGCGCTGAGCGGCTGTCAGCCGGGCATTGAACTGCTTGACCCCCATCGGCGGCAGCGGCTGGTTCGTCTCGACGAACAACTCGTAGAGCATCTGGATCGACAGGTCGATCCCGGACCGAGCGGCGAGCAGGTCCTTGCGTCCGTTGATCATGGGCGCGGAGATCGCCTGCACCCGCCAGAACTCCGCCAGCAGTCCGGCGATCTTGTCCACGTCCGGCCCGGGTCCGTCGACGGGCGCCGGGATCTGTGCATCCAGACCGTCCCTGTCGATGACTGTGATCCGGGTCCGAAACGGCGATTCGGGCAGGTGCCCGACCTTCTCGAAGACCCCGTCCATCCGGCACAGCTCTGGCGTCAACGCGGTGAAGATCAAGATCCGCCCCGGCGGTTGTTTCACCAACAGGGTCGACGTCAGCGCATCGAGCCAATCACGCCAGCCGGCGATGAATTGATCATAGGAATCGTCGGCCAGCGCGAACAGCAGATCAAGATCGGATCCGGGGTCCGCAGTCCCCCTGGCCAGCGATCCCGACAGCCAGAGGCCGCGGATCCGCTCGTCGGGTTGGCACACGGCGAGCACCCGCTGGTACAGCCGGTGGTACGGATCCGGGAGCGGCGCCAGAGCTTGCTGTGCGGTGATCGTCACCCGGTTGACCTTATCGCCATGCCGGATCCTCATGCCGGGTCCGGCGGCCCGAGGGTCGTCCCCTCGTCGAGTCCGCACTCCAGGGTCACCCGGACCGGCCCGGTGGTGTCCGGTTGCAGCAGTTGCATCAGCATCTCGACCGCCCTTCGGCCCATTTCGCGGCGCGGGATCTGCAGTCGGGCCACACCCGACGCCGGTACCAACGGTGGCACCGACAGCGAGACCAGTGACAGGTCGCCGGGCACCTTCACTCCCAGCCGAGCCACGACATCGCTGACCTGTGCCGCCGTCGAATCCTGCTCGATCACCAGCGCCGTCACGCCACCCGAGCGCAGTTCATCGACCAGTCGTTCGATCGACTCCATCACCCGCACGCCCGGGTCCGGATTGCGGTCGGCACTCATCGTGAACTGCGGGCACTCAGCGGCGATCCCGAGCTCGACGCAGCCGTCGGCGAACCCCGGCCGGCGGGACGGCACCGGCTCCCCGGTGCCGGGGTCCTGCAGCATCGCGATCCGACGGTGACCGAGGTCGTACAGCCGCTGCACGATAGCCCGGGTGCCGTCGCGGTAGTCGGCTGCCACGTACGAGATGTCGACGCCGGCCGGCCGCCGCTGGCCGATGTAGACGAAGGGGAAACCCTCCTGGGTCATCCGGGTGAGCTCGTCGACATCCTCGCCGCTGCCCACCAGCACGGCACCGTCGGCCAGTTGCAGGTTGTTGACACCACCGGCGTAGACCGATCGCCGACCCTGATCGTCTTTGGCTGCGGTGATCATCAGCAGGTTGTAGTCGTGCTGCTCGGCCGCCTCCTCGACGCCGATCAGGAAGTCGTGGTAGAAATCCCTGCTCTCGTAGGGAAAAACCGGTTGATAGGTGAAGACACCGACCAGCCGGTTACTGCCCCGGGCGAGGTTGCGGGCAGCCAGGTTGGGCACGTAGCCGAGCTCACGCACGGCCGCCCAGACCCGCTCCTTGGTCGCGTCACTGACCCGGATCGAGCCGTAGTCCCGTCCGTTGATCACCGACGAGACGATTCCGGTCGACACCTCGGCGCGGCGCGCGACATCGGCCTGGGAGACCCGGCGGACGTCCGTACGGCGTCTGGCCAACGACTTCCTCCTGATCCTGCCCGTCGACAGGCTCAGGGCTCTTGACGCAGCGTACTGCCCTGGCTAACTTGAGCGCATTACCCGAAGCGCTTTATCAGGAGTTGGCGTGTCGAAGTTGTCACCCAGGGAACGACAGGCGGATGTGCTCGTGGTCGGCGGCGGGCTCGGCGGGATCGCCGCCGCTCTTGCGGCAGTGCGCACCGATTGCCGGGTCGTGCTGACCGAGGAGTCGAGCTGGCTCGGCGGACAGCTCACCTCCCAGGCCGTTCCGCCCGACGAGCATCCGTGGATCGCCGAGCAGGGAGCGACCGCGAGCTATCGCGACCTCCGCGACCGGATCCGCGGCTACTACGTGCGCAACTATCCGCTCACCGCCGAGGCCGCAGCCGACTCCCTGCTCAATCCCGGTCGCGGCGGCGTCAGCAAGCTTTGTCACGAGCCCCGTGTCGCTGTCGCGGCGATCGACGAACTGCTGGCGCCCTACCGCGCCGGCGGGCAGCTCGTCGTGCTGACCGAGCACCTCCCTCGGTCGGCCCTGACCGACGGCGACCACATCACCGCAGTCGAATTCGCCGACGAGCGTTCCGGTGGGCACCTGGTCGTCACCGCGCCGTACGTGATCGACGCCACCGAGCTGGGCGACCTCCTCGACCTGGCACAGGTCGAGCACGTGATCGGCTCCGAGAGCCAGGACCAGACCGGGGAACTGCACGCCTCCGAAACGGCTGAACCCCTTGATCAACAGTCCTTCACCTGGTGCTTCGCCCTCGACTACGACCCGGACGCCGATCTCACCATCGACCGGCCGGAAACGTACGACTACTGGCGCGACTACCAGCCGGACTTCTGGCCCGGACCGGTGCTCGGCTGGGATGATGTGGACCCGCAGACCCTCGAGCGGCGGCATCGGGAGATCTTCAGCGACCCGGACTCCTATCGCGGCGCGGTGACCGGCGATTTCTGGCACTACCGCCGCATCTTCACCGTCCGGCACCATCAGCCGGGCCGGTACGCGAGCGACGTCACCCTGGTCAACTGGCCGCAGATCGACTACATGGACGGACCGATCCTCGGTGTCGACGGGGAGACCCGCGACCGCCACCTGGAAGCCTCGCGACAGCAGAGCCTCTCGTTTCTCTACTGGATGCAGACCGAGGCGCCTCGTCTCGACGGCGGCACCGGCTATCGCGGACTCCGGCCACGCGGAGACCTCCTCGGCAGCGCCGATGATCTTGCGCTGCGCCCCTACATCCGGGAATCACGCAGGATCCTGGCCGAGTTCACCGTGCTCGAGGAACATGTCGGCGTCCAGGCCCGCGAGAAAGCCGGACTGCCCGACGGTTCGGCGATCTTCGACGACTCGGTGGGCGTCGGCTCGTACCGGATCGACCTGCACCCGAGCAGCAGCCCGACCGGCCTGGGTCCGGGGCGCACCTACATCGACGTCTCCGACTACCCGTTCCAGATCCCGCTCGGAGCCCTGATCCCCCGCCGGGTCGAGAACCTGCTTGCCGGCAACAAGAACATCGGCACCACCCACATCACCAACGGCTGTTACCGACTGCATCCGGTCGAATGGAACATCGGCGAGGCCGCCGGCGCACTGGCCGGCTACTCGATCCGGACCGGCAGGACGCCGCGCGCGGTGCGCAACGACCCGGACCTGCTGGCGGATTTCCAGCACCTGCTGACCGAGACGCTCGGTTTCCAACTCGCCTGGCCGGACGACATCCGGACGACCCGGCGCTGACCAGAATCCCTACCGACACAACGCTGCCGGGACACAAGGAAGTGCCTGCCATGCCGTTCTTTGTCACCACACGAACCGATTCCGTCTTCACCCGCCGACGCCTGCTCGGCTCGGCCGGAGCGCTCGCGGCCGCCGGGATCGCCGGGAGCTCGCTGGCCGGCTGCTCGGACCCGACCGCCAAGACCAACACCGGGACCCGCAACGCCAAGGCGACACTGCCGGCCTACCGGCCTGTTGATCTTGTCAAGCCGGACCTGCCGGGCAACCAGGTGCTGATGCCGGGCTACTACGACTACCCGAGCGATCCGGGGCCGGTCTTCGACAAGCCACCCGCAGCCGGACTCGGATCGGTCTCGATCATGTACACGACCTTCCTGCCGGCTCCGCCCGGTCCCGGCAGGAATGCCTTCTACGCCAGGTTGCAGCAGCGGATCGGCGCCGATCTGAAGATCAGCTTCATCCCCAGTGGGGACTACCAGACGAAGTTCCAGACCATGATCGCCGGAAACGAGCTTCCCGACATCTGCAACTTTCCGCTGCCCACACCCGACCAGCCGCGGGTGATGGACAAGCTGTTCGCCGACCTCGGCCCCTACCTGGGCGGCGACAAGATCAAGGACTATCCCTACCTCGCCAACATCCCCACTGCATCCTGGAAGCCGACCATTGCCAACGGCACCGTCTATGCCGTGCCGCAACCGCGGGCACTGTCGGGAACCGCGATGTACTGCCGGCTCGACCTGATCAAGAAGGTCGGCGCCAACCCGCAACCCGGAAGCTACGACGAATTCCTGGAGCTGCTCACTGCTGTCACCGACCCGAAGGCCCAGTGCTGGGCCTTCGCCAATCCGACCAACATGGTCATCCACCTGCAGATGATGTTGGGCGCGCCCAACAACTGGAGCGACTCTGGAGGCACGTTCGTCAGCGCCTTCGCCGACGAGGCCAGCACCGAGGCAGTGGCCCGGACCGCGGAGATGGTGAAGAAGGGACTCTTCCATCCCGACTCGTCGTCCCTGGAGTACACCAGGATCCGCGATCTGTTCTACGGCGGACGCCTGGCATTGACCAGTGACGGCTATGCCGGCTGGGACCTCTTCGTCCGCGAGCTGGGCGGCGGCCCGGAGGCGACCGCGAAGCTCGGACTCGTCATCGAACCCAAGGCCGACGGCGGGGGTGACGCCCGGCACTTCGCCGGCACCGGCATCCAGGGCATCACGGTGATCAAGAACGGACTCGGCGAGGACCGCACCCGCAAACTCCTCAACGTCCTGAACTATCTGGCCGCGCCCATCGGATCGCGGGAACACTTGGAGCGCAAGTACGGCGTCAAGGGCATCGACTACACGATCAGCAACGGGTTGCCGACCCTCACCGATCGCGGCAACTCCGAATTCATGGACCTGCAGTACATCGTCGACTCCCAGACGACCATCGGGCCCGGGGTCAAGGCCGGTGTCGACTACCAGTACGCCTGGCACCAGCGGGCCACCAAGGACCTGGTGCTCGACCCGACCATCGGCCTCTACTCCGATACCTACAGTCGCCAGGGTGCGACGCTCAACAAGCTGCTCAGCGATGCCCGGCTCGACGTGATCTTCGGGCGCAAGCCACTGAAACACCTGCAAGACGCGTACGCCACGTGGCGCAAGCAGGGTGGTGACAGGATCGCCGCCGAATACGCCGAATCGCAGGCCGCCGGCCGATGACCGCCGGCGGTTCGCCACGGAGGGGAAGCCTGACACGACGTACGGGGTGGCTTTGCGCTCTGCACAGTCCCCGCGGGTATGCTCCCACGCAGTCGTGACGGTGGTGCCCATGTCCACGCCTTGAGCAAGACGTTCTGGGTCAGCACCGCCGCCGGTCGGGTACGAGTGATGGAAACGGAGTTGGGTTCGGCGTGCGCGTATTGATCCTGGGGGGCGACGGCTTCTGCGGATGGCCGACCGCTCTGCACCTGTCAGACCGTGGCCACGACGTGGCGATCGTGGACAATCTGTCGCGGCGCAACATCGACAACGAGCTCGAGGTCAGCTCCCTGACACCGATCGAGCCGCTCGGCAAGCGCCTGCAGGCCTGGAAGGACGTCAGCGGCAAGACGATCGGCTTCCACCGCTTCGATGTCGCCCAGCACTACCACCGGCTGTTGTCCCTACTGCAGGAGTTCAAGCCGGACGCGGTGGTGCACTTCGCCGAGCAGCGGGCGGCGCCGTATTCCATGAAGAGCTCGTGGCACAAGCGCTACACGGTCAACAACAACCTCAATGCCACCAACAACCTGCTCGCCGCGGTGGTCGAGGCCGAGCTGGAGGACACCCACATCGTGCACCTCGGCACGATGGGCGTGTACGGCTACGGCACCGCGGGCATGAAGATCCCCGAGGGCTACCTACGGGTGAAGCTGGAGACCCCCGACGGTCTGGTCGACCAGGAGATCCTCTACCCGCCGAATCCGGGCAGCATCTACCACATGACGAAGACCCAGGACCAGCTGCTCTTCGCCTACTACGCCAAGAACGACAAGCTGCGGATCACCGACCTGCACCAGGGCATCGTCTGGGGCACCCAGACCGCCCAGACGAAGCTGGACGACCGGCTGATCAACCGGTTCGACTACGACGGCGACTACGGCACCGTGCTGAACCGGTTCCTGATGCAGGCCGCGCTGGAATACCCGCTGACCGTGCACGGTACCGGCGGCCAGACCCGCGCGTTCATCAACATCCAGGACACCGTCCGCTGTATCGAGCTCGCGGTCAAGAATCCGCCGCAACGCGGTGAGCGGGTCCAGATCCTCAACCAGATGACCGAGACCCACCGGGTCAGCGATCTGGCCAAGCTGGTCTCAGTGCTCACCGGCGCTGAGATCGACTACGTGTCCAACCCGCGCAACGAGGACAAGGAGAACGAGCTCTACGTCGAGAACCGGCAGCTGCTGAATCTCGGCCTGGACCCGATCACCCTGGCCGACGGGCTGCTGCAGGAGGTCACCGAGATCGCCCGCAAGTACAAGGACCGCTGCGATCTCGACAAGATCCCCGCCCGCTCGACCTGGACCCACAACCAGAAGCCCGGGGAGCCGACGGTCAAGTGAGCACGACCGACGCCGCAATGGGCACGACGCTGGTGACCGGTGGTGCCGGTTTCATCGGTGCCAACCTGGTCCGGCGGCTGCTCACCTCGGGCCACCGGGTGCGGGTGCTCGACCTGCTGGTCACCGGCAGCCGCGACTATCTTGCCGGGCTGGACGTCGACTTCGTCGAGGGTGACATCCGCGACCGCGAGGTCGTCGCGGGAGCACTGAAGGGCATCGACCGGGTCGTCCACCTGGCGGCGTCGGGTTCGGTGATCGCCTCGATCGAGGATCCGGCCGCCAACTTCTCCACCAATGTCGACGGCACCTTCGCCGTCCTGGACGAGACCCGGAGGGCGGGGATCGAGCGGCTGGTCTTCTCCTCCACCGGCGGAGCGCTGATGGGCAACACCCCGCCCCCGGTCAACGAGCAGTCACTGCCCAAGCCGATCTCTCCGTACGGGGCGAGCAAATCGGTCGGCGAGGCCTACCTGCACGCGTACGCGGTGTCGTACGGGATGCGGACGGTGGCCACCCGCTTCGCCAACGTCTACGGCCCGTACAGCGGCCACAAGGCCGGCGCCATCACGGTCTTCTTCAAGGCGTTGCACAGCGGTGAGCCGATCGTGATCTACGGCACCGGCTCGGACTCGTCCCGCGACTACCTCTACGTCGAGGATCTCTGCGCCGGGATCGAAGCGGGCCTGACCGCCGACGTCCCGGGCGGCAGCGTCTACCACCTGGCGACCGGCGTCGGAACCACCGTCAAGGAGTTGGTCGAGGCCTGCTGCCGGGTCGCCGGCAAGCCCGACCATCCGATCGAGTATCGGCCGTACCGGCGCGGCGAGGTCGAACGCAACTTCGCGACGTACGACCTGGCCAAGGCCGAGCTGGGCTTCACCCCGACCGTCGACCTCGACGAGGGCCTGGCCCGCACCTGGGACTGGTATCTGCAGCACGTCCTCTGACGCGAGGGGTCAATTAATCCCCTCGTCTGAGCGGCGTGCGTCGGGCGACGAGGACTCCGTGGGACCGGTCAGCGACGCCGCCCCGCGACACGCCGCACGCATCGAGGAATTACTGACCCCTCGGCAGGTTGATGAACGAGCCGCCGGTGAGGTTCAGGGTCGTGCTGGTCGGCGGATCGAGGTGCAGACCGCACTCGTCTTTGTCCGAGCCCGCCCAGCGGCCGGCCCGGGGCGACTCCCCCGGCTTGACCTTGCGGGTGCAGGGCGCGCAGCCGATCGACGGATAGCCCTGCGCGAGCAACGGGTTGGTGATCACGTCGTGCTCGGCGATGTAACGGTCGACATCGTCCTGGGTCCAAGCGGCGAGCGGATTGACCTTCACCATGCCCCGGTTGTCGTCCCAATCGACCACGCCGATGTCCTGCCGGCTCAGCGTCTCGTCCCGGCGGATGCCCGAGGCCCAGGCGTCGTACGGCTCGAGGGCGCGGCGCAGCGGCTCCACCTTGCGCAGGTTGCAGCAGGCATCCGGGTCGCGATCGTGCAGCCGGGCGCCGAAGAGGGCGTCCTGCTCGGCGACGGTCTGCCTGGGCCGGACCACCTTGATCTCGACCGGGTAGCGTTCCTGGACCTGTTCGAGAGTGGCCAGGGTCTCGGCGAAGTGATAGCCGGTGTCCAGGAAGACGATGTGAGTCCCCGGACGGAGCCGTCCGGCCATGTCGATCAGCACCGCACTCTCCATCGAGGAGGTGATGCACATCCGGTCCTCGAAGGTCTCCAGCGCCCACCCGAGGATCTCCTGCGCGCTGGCGGTCTCCAAGCCGGCTGCGGCATCAGCGGCCAGGGCCGCGTACTTGCCGCGCATCTGCTCCTCGACCGCCACACCGCCTCCTCGCGTACGCCTTCGGTTCCGTGCCACCCAGGACGTTACCCAGAACCCTTCGACAAGCTCAGCGCCCCTCGGCACGCTTGACCGTCCCTCGACGGGTCAGCCGTTGATCATCCCTGCCCCGACCGTAACACCGGTCGCCTCGTCGATCAGGATGAACGAGCCCGTGGTGCGGTTGCGTTCGTACGGATCGACCATCAGTGGCTGGGTCGTCCGCAGCTGCACCCGGCCGATCTCATTCAGTCCCAACTCGCCGACACCCTGGTCCCGGTGCAGGGTGTTGACGTCCAGACGGTACTGAACGTCCTTCACCAGCGCCCGTGCTGTCCGGGTGGTGTGCTTGATGGCCAGCTTGGCGCGCGGGCGGAGCGGCGCATTGGTCATCCAGCAGACCATCGCATCGATGTCCTGGGTCTGCTCGGGGGCGTTCCGGGTGCGGCAGATCATGTCGCCGCGGGACACGTCGACATCGTCGGCCAGCCGGACCACGACCGACATCGGCGCGAACGCCTCCGGGATCTGGCTGTCGAAGTAGTCGATCGCCTCGATCTTGGAGGTCATGCCGCTGGGCAGCACCAGCACCTCGTCACCCGGCTTGAGTACGCCGCCGGCCACCTGGCCGGCATAGCCGCGGTAGTCGTGATACTGGTCCGACTTGGGCCGGATCACGTACTGCACCGGGAAGCGGACGTCGCGCAACTCCCGGTCGGAGGCGATGTGCAGATGCTCCAGGTGGTGCATCAGCGAGGGACCCTCGTACCAACCCATCTTGTCCGAGCGGGTGACCACGTTGTCGCCCTGCAGCGCAGAGATCGGAATCGCCTGCAGGTCGGGGATGTTCAGCCGGCTGGCGAAGGTGGTGAACTCCTCGTCGATCTTCTCGAAGATCTTCCGGTCGTAGTCGACCAGGTCCATCTTGTTGACCGCGAGGACCAGGTGCGGGACCCGGAGCAGGGACAACAGCACGGCATGGCGCCGGGACTGCTCGGTCAGACCCTGCCGGGCGTCCACCAGGACCAGGCCGAGATCGGCGGTCGAGGCGCCGGTGACCATGTTCCGTGTGTACTGCACGTGGCCGGGGGTGTCGGCGATGATGAACTTGCGCTTCGGGGTGGCGAAGTAGCGGTACGCGACATCGATGGTGATGCCCTGCTCGCGCTCGGACCGCAGCCCGTCGGTCAGCAGCGCCAGGTCGGTGTAGTCGTAGCCGCGGGACTGGCTGGTGGCCTCGACGGCCTCCAGCTGATCCTCGAAGATCGCCTTGGAATCCAGCAGCAGCCGGCCGATCAGCGTCGACTTGCCATCATCGACCGACCCGGCGGTCGCGAACCGCAGCAGATCCGCATCGCGTTCGATCAGCGCGTCCGCCGCGCTCGCGCCATCGGTCTGGCTCGTCATCAGAAGTAGCCTTCCTTCTTCCGGTCCTCCATCGCAGCCTCGGAGAACCGATCGTCACCGCGAGTGGCACCCCGCTCGGTCACCCGGGCCACGGCGATCTCAGCGATGATCTTCTCCAGCGTGTCGGCATCGGAATCCACACAACCGGTGAGGGTCATGTCGCCGACGGTCCGGAATCGGACCAGCCGTTCCTCGACTGTTTCGCCGTCCCTGGGCTGGACGTGTTCGGACTCCGACAGCAGCATCCCGTCCCGGGGAATCACCCGACGCCTGTGCGCGAAATAGATCGACGGGATCTCGATCTGCTCCCGGGCGATGTAGTGCCAGATGTCCAACTCGGTCCAGTTGGAGAGCGGGAAGACGCGCATGTGCTCGCCCTCGTGCAGCCGGCCGTTGTAGAGCGCCCACAACTCCGGTCGCTGGTTCTTGGGATCCCACTGGCCGAATTCATCGCGGTGGGAGTAGATCCGCTCCTTGGCCCGGGCCTTCTCCTCATCCCGGCGACCACCACCGAAGGCGGCGGTGAAACCCTCCTCCTCGATGGCGTTGAGCAGGGTGCCGATCTGCAGCCGGTTCCGGCTGGTCCTGCCGTCGTCGATCACGATGCCGTTGGCGATCGCTTCCTCGACAGAAGCAATCACCAGTCGTACGCCCAACCGGTCGACCCAGTGGTCGCGGGTCGCCAACACTTCCGGGAAGTCGTAGCCGGTGTCCACCTGGAGCACGGGGAAAGGCAGCTTGGCGGGGAAGAACGCCTTCTCCGCCAGCCGCATCATGACGATCGAATCCTTGCCGCCGGAGAACATCAGCACCGGCTTCTCGAATTCGGCCGCGGCCTCGCGGAAGATGTGGATCGACTCCGCCTCGAGCTGGTCGAGTTGGCTGATCCGGTAATCGGCGTGAGTGGACATCAACCCGGCCGCCGGTCCTGGTATCGGTGTTGACATCGGTATCGCTGGCTCTCCTGGTCTGTCCCGACTACTGGAAACCCCGAACTGCTGGAACGGCGACGGGGCGACGCCTCGTCGTGAGAGCGTACCTGACCGTATCCCGTCCCACTGCGATTGACCGCAAGCCGGATAGCGATGACCCATATCGCGACAATAGGATTTGTTCGCCCACAGCCGTCGTGCCGAGGTCAGAGGTGACAGCAGGTCCGACCGGATCAATCGGTGCGAACCTGCGTGGACCACAGTTCTGATCGGGGTGAATACTCATGCCGCAGAAGAGAGCCGCAGCCCGAACAGGAGACGACATTGACCAACGCCCGGGGACGTGCGCTCAGGCGTACGGCCGTCGGCTACGGCCTGCTCGCCCCGAGCATGATCGGGATCGGGCTGTTCCTGATCATCCCGGTGCTGGTGGCGATCGCCGTGAGCTTCGACTCCTGGAACATCATCTCCCCGCCGAAGTGGCTGGGCCCGCAGAACTACATCTCCGTCCTGACCGACCCGGACGTCTGGCATTCCTTCCTGGTCACCGCGCAATACACGCTGCTGGTGATCCCGACCCAGACGATCCTCGGACTCGGTCTGGCGGTGCTGTTGTCCAAGCGGCTGCCCGGCACGCCGGTCTTCCGGGTGATCTTCGCGCTGCCCTGGATCTGCGCCCCGCTGACGTTGGGCATCGTCTGGAAGTGGGTGTTCGCACCGACCGGCGGGCTGCTGAATGCGATCATCGGGACTCGGGTGGAGTGGCTGACCGATTTCTCGCTGGCCCTGCCCGCGGTCTCCTTCGTCAGCGTCTGGACCCAGACCGGCTATGTGGCGCTGTTCTACCTCGCCGGGCTGAGCGGGGTGCCGAAGGACATCCAGGACGCGGCCCGGGTGGATGGCGCCGGTGAGGTCGGGGTCTTCTGGAGGATCACGATGCCGCTGCTGCGACCCACGACCTTCTTCGTGCTGGCGACCAGCATCATCTCCTCCTTCCAGGTCTTCGACACCGTGTATGCGATGACCGGCGGCGGTCCGGGCGCGCCCGGCCGGACCGACGTGATCGCCCACCGGATCTACTCCCTCGCCTTCGAACAGCTCGACCTCGGCAAGGCCTCGGCCCTGTCGGTCATATTGATGATCGGACTGATCGTGCTCACCGTCCTGCAACAGGTCTATTTCCGCCGCCGGATCACCTACGACGTGGCCAACTGAGGGGGCGGACTGATGGCGACCAACCCGTACCGCCCGCTGAGCCGCGGGCCCGTCCGGCGGATCGGCTCGACCGTGCTGATCTACGCCGTGTTGATCTTCGGTGCGGTGATCATCCTGACCCCGTTCCTGTTGAGCTTCATGACCGGGCTGAAGTCTCCGGTGCAGTTCTCCAACACCTCAAGTCTCAGCCTGCCGTCGCCGATCACCTGGGCGAATTTCCAGGAGCTCTTCGGGCCGGACCACAACTTCATCTCACCGATCGCGGTCACGGTCCAGATGACGGTGGTGATCCTGGTCGTCCAGCTCAGCTGCTCGATCCTGGCCGCGTACGCGTTCGCCCGGCTGAGCTTCCCCGGAAGGGACATCATCTTCTGGGCCTATCTGGCGACGATGATGATTCCTGCGGTGACCACGATCGTGCCGCTCTACGGCATGTTCACCGCAGCGGGTCTGCGGAACACCTTCTGGGCGCTGGTGCTGCCGACGCTCTTCGGTTCGCCGTACGCGATCTTTCTGCTCCGGGAGTATTTCCGTGGCGTCCCCGACGACCTGGAGGCGGCGGCGAGGATCGACGGCTGCGGCACGCTGCGGGTGTTGTGGTACGTCGTGATTCCCTACTCCCGGCCGATCATCGCCACCCTCACCGTGATCACGGTGGTCAGCCACTGGAACAACTTCCTCTGGCCGCGGGTGATCACCTCCGGCCCGGACTGGGCCGTCCTGACGGTGGCGACCGCCGACCTGCAGAGCCAGTACAACGGGAACTGGACGCTGGTGATGGCTGCCACCACGCTCGCGCTGCTGCCGTTGATCGTGATCTACCTGATCTTCCAGCGGCAGATCGTCAATTCGATCTCGATCGGTGGCTTCAAGTGACGACCTGCGCCGACGACATGTCACACTCACTCCACACCGTGTCGGAAAGGTAGCCCAACCATGTCCCAGCCCCTGTCCTTCAACCGTCGTAAGGCTCTCGGCATCCTCGGCGCCGGCAGTGCCGGCGCCCTGCTGGCCGCCTGCTCGCCCAGCCAACAGGCTGATCAGGGCAACAGCGGCGGCAACTCCACCGGCGGCTCGGGTGACAAGGTGACGATCAGCTTCCGGCTCTGGGACGACCAGGTGCAGAAGGCGTACCAGAAGGCGTTCACCGAATTCACCAAGCAGAATCCCGACATCGAGGTCAAGACCAATCTGGTTCCGTGGGCGAACTACTGGACCCAGCTCCCGGTCGATGTCGGCAGTGGCGCGATCGACGACCTGTTCTGGACGAACTCCTCGAATTTCCAGCAGTACGCCGATGCCGGCAAGATCAGTGACGTCAACAGCCTGCTCGGCAGCATCGACGACGCGTGGGTGAAGCCCGTCGTCGACCAGTACACCTACAAGGACAAGCTCTGGGGTATCCCGCAGATCGCCGACGCCAACGGAATCTTCTACAACAAGTCGATCATCTCCGATGTCGATCCGAAGATCATCTCCCGGATCGGGAAGTTGAAGTGGCGGCCTGGCGCAGGATCGGGCGACAACCTGTTGTCCACCTTGAAGATGCTGACGGTGGACAAGAACGGCAAAGCCGCAACCGACGCCGGCTTCGACGGTAAGAACATCAAGACCTACGGCTACAACGCCGCCTACGACCTGCAGGCGATCTACTTCCCCTTCATCGGGTCCAACGGCGGCCGCTGGCAGCAGGGCAACGGCTCCAACAAGTTCGTCTTCGGCAGCGACCCGAAGACGGTCCAGGCCTTCGAGTACATCGTCGATCTGATCAACAAGTACCACGTCGCTCCGTCGGCGGCCGACACCAACGACAACGGCGACTTCAGCCTGAACCAGTTCCTGCAGGGTCACATGGCGATCTTCCAGTCCGGCACCTACAACCTCGCCAATATCTCCGACGGCGCCAAGTTCGACTGGGCCATCGCCCGGAATCCGGCCGGGACGGCAGGCAGCTTCGGTGTCGCCAGCGGTGTGGTCGTGGCCGCCAGTGCGGCGACCAAGAACACCGACGCGGTCAAGAAGCTGCTGCGGTTCCTCGGATCGGCCGACGGCAACAAGTTCATCGGCGAATCCGGTTCGGCGCTGCCGGCGGTGTCGACGGCCCAGTCCTCCTGGGTGGACTTCTGGAAGGCCAAGAACATCGACGTGCAGGCGTTCGTCGATGCGGCCAACGGTGACACGATCCCCGCGCCGCTGGGCACCGGCGGCAGCGCGTCCTCCGATGCGTACGACCCGATCCTGAAGGAGATCTTCCTGGGCCGCACACCCGTGAAGTCGGGCCTGGCCCAGGCCGAGGCGAAGGCCAACGCGGCGATCGGACACTGAGTCGGCCCGGCCGCGGTAACCCCGATCCCGGGTCGGGTGGTGCACAATGGCGCCCATGTCAGTCGGCACCCCCGATCCGGATCCGTCGGGCTCCTCATCCCGGCCCAACCCGGGCACCGAACCCAATTCCGCCCTTGAACCCAATTCTGCGTGGCTGAGCGATCTCGAGCTCGCCGACATCAGGCGGCGGATGCCGATCCTCTACGTGGAGGCTGTTCCGGTGCGGCTAGACGGATCCGGACAGGTCACGGAGGTCGGGATCCTCTTGCGTGGCAACGAATGGGGCAAGATCACCCGGACCCTGGTCAGCGGACGCGTGATGTACGGCGAGACCCTGCGGCATGCGCTGTACCGGCACTTGGAGAAGGACCTCGGCCCGATGGCGTTCCCGCAGCTGCCGCCCAGCCCGGTGCCCTTCTCCGTCGCCGAGTATTTCCCGATCCCCGGCTTCTCCGGCTACACCGACGACCGCCAGCACGCGGTCGCCCTCGCCTACGTGGTGCCGGTCACCGGCACCTGTGAGCCTCGCCAGGATGCCCTTGAGATCACCTGGATGACTCCGGACGAGGCGTCGTCGCAGGACGTGCACGACGACCTCGAAGGCGGCCGCGGCACACTGCTGCGGACCGCCCTCGCATCGGTCGGTGTCCTCGGCCGTCCGTGATCGTCGGCGGTTCCCGCCTGAACTGACGAATACCCGAGTTCCGCTCCCCGTGTGCGACTTTTCAGCTGCGGGCAGGCGGTGGACAGACCGCGGGTGGGCGAGATCAGCCGGCGACCAAGGTCGGTTTCTCCAGCAGGGCAAGGATCTCCGCGGTGGTACCGGTCTCGCCCAGCCGGGGGAAGATCGCGGTGATGCTGTGGTTGTGGTTCTCCTCGGACAGATCGGCCATGGCGTCGGTGGCCAGGGTGACGTGGTAGCCGTGCTCGTAGGCGGACCGGGCGGTGGATTCCACACCGATGCTGGTGGCGATGCCGGTCAGCACGATCTGGGTGATTCCCCGGCGACGCAACTGCACGTCGAGATCGGTGCCGTGGAAGGCGCCCCAGTTGCGCTTGGTGACGATGATCTCCTGGCCCGTGATCAACTCGTCGACGACCTCGTCCCAGCCCTCGGACATGGTCGCTCCGCCGCCGGCGTGTTCGGTCCGGCTCTTCAATGCATCCGCGAAATCGTCAGCGAAACTCACCCGGACCAGGACGACCGGCAGCCCCTTCGCGCGGAACGCGTCGGCCAGCTGCGCCGTACGAGCCACCACCTCGGGCGCCGGATGCGGCTGGGTCGGTGCCGTCGCGATGCCCTTCTGCAGGTCGATGACGACGAGTGCGGTGTTCGGATCGATCGTGGACACGGTCATAGGGTTTTCCGTTCTCTCGTAGGGTTTCTAGCTTGCGGTGGTCACTCGCGACAGCGAGCGGTCCGCCAGGGACATGATCAGGAACAGGCCCGCGAAGATCAACATGAAGATTGCCAACTGGTGCATGGCGGGCGTGCTCGCCGTTGGCCTGAGTAAGGCGCCCTGGCCTGCCGAGGCGGCCATCGATCCGAGATAGGAGAAGGTCCGCAGCAGGCCTGCCGATGCCGCGATCCGCTCCGGCTCGGCCTGGTAGTAGACCGCGTTCTGGTTGGCCAGACTGGTCAGTCCGTTGTTGACGCCGGCGACGCCGGTGATCACCATCAGTACCCAGATCGGCGCATCCGACCGAACGAACAGGATCAGGACACAGGCGATCAGCAGCGCCACGGCTGCCACGACGAGCTTGCCCCGGATCTCCTTGCGGCGGCCGACCACCGCGGCCGCGGCGATGCCCGCCACGAACAGGGGCAGCAGCACGATGCCGGAGATCGTTGGTGTCAGGCCGCGGCCGTCCTCCAGCCACTGGGTGAAGCCGTAGATCATCGCGTACGAAACGGTCGCCGCCAGCAGCGCGCGTAGGTAGGACGCCATCAGCGGCGCGTTACCGCGCAGCACCCGCAGGTCGATGAACGGGTCACCGGTCCGCAACTCCCGGAGTGCGAAGCCGCCGCCGGCCAGGATCGCGATCACCGGCAGATACCACAGGCGCGAACTGATGTCGATCAGGAACAGCATCAGCGCGATGATCATGGCCGCGAACAGGCCGATCCCAGTCAGGTCGATACGGGGCGGTCGGCGGTGCTGATGTTCCTCCTGCAGCGCTGTGTGCTTCGGGATCCGCAGGACGCCGAGGATCAGTGCGGCAACCGACAAAGGGATGTTGACCGCGAACGTCGCGCGCCAGCCGCCGGCCGACATCAACACGCCGCCGAGCGTCGGACCGATGGCCAGCACCGTCTGGGTCGCCATCGACAGGATCGTCAGGACGATCTGCGGACTGTCCCGCCCCGTACGCCTCCCCTCCGACCTGATGAGATACATCGAGGTCGGATAGCCGGCACAGGTGCCAAGGCCGAGCACCACCCGGGCGGCGATCAGGACGCCGAGATTCGGCGCGAAGAGTCCCATCACGCCGGCGATGCCGACCAGCGCAGTGCCGATCAGGAAGAGCCGGCGGGGACCGAACGAGTCGACCAGCTTGCCTACGACCGGCTGGCCGATCGAGGTCGCAAGATAAAGGGAGGACACCAGCCAGGTGGTTTCGGCCGGCGGCGCGCCGAATGCTATGCCTATCGGTACCAGGGACACCGCGATGATCGAGGAGTTGATCGGGTTGAGCATCGCGCCCAGGATCATCGGCGCGATCAGCCGGTAGTCGAAGTCACTCTCGTCGTGCTGCCGCAGCCGTCGCAGCGGGCCGGCGACGCGCGTGATCAACGAGGACATGGACTCCGGCTCCGTCGACTGATGTGGCTCATTGATTAGGTATATTAAAGACTTGCTTCGTTATACTAATGACCCATGATGCCCGAAGCAAACGCCTCCGACCTGGCCGAGCTGCGGGTGGAGATCAGCACGGCAGTAGCGCGGCTGTACCGGCGGTTCCGCTCCGAGCGCATCGACGGCGATCTCGGTGACGCGGCGATGTCGATCCTGACCCTGCTCTACAAGGAGGGTCCGCAGACCCTGAAGGCGCTCAGCGATCATGATCGGGTGACGCCGGCATCGATGAGCCAGACCGTCAACCGGCTCACTTCCGCAGGCTATGCGGTCCGCGAACCCGATCCGCAGGATGGCCGGCGGGTACTGTTCCGTACCACGCCGGCCGGCGACGGGCTGGTCGCCCGGGACCGGGCGCTGCGACACGCCTGGTTCGAGGCGCAGCTGCGCGAGCTCGGCGAGGACGACCGGAGGACCCTCGCCCGGGCTGCCGGGATCCTGCGCCTGCTCGCCGATTCCTAGTGGCCCGCCACACAGACCGAATGACCGTGTGACACTTCTGGTGTGACCGATCCGATCTTCAGTTTCGGACTGCTGGCCGACGTCCAATACGCCGACGACCCGACCGACATCGACACCGGCCGGCACTATCGCGAGTCCCCCGGCAAGCTCCGCGCCGCCGTCGACGATTTCAACAGCCAGGATCTGGCATTCGTCGCCCATCTCGGCGACTTCGTCGATCATGATCTGGCCAACGCCGACCGCTTGCTGACGATCACAGCGGACCTGTCCGTCCCGTTCCACCAGGTCCTGGGCAACCACGACTTCGCCTCGACCAGTTCCACCACCGGTCGGAGTGATCCCGCCGACGTGCTCAGGGCGTACGGCCTGCCAACCGCCTACTACGCCTTCGACCAGCCGGGCTGGCGGTTCCTGGTGCTGGATACCAACGAGGTCGGCGTGATCGAGTATCCACCGGGCAGTCCGCAGGCGGCCGACGGCGAGGCGCTGCTCGGCCGGATCCGCGGCCAGCGTCGCAGCAACGCCCGTCCGTGGAACGGCACCATCGGCGCCGTTCAGCGCCAGTGGCTGGCTGATCAATTGCAGGATGCCGGAGAGAACGGCCTCCGGGCGGCCGTTCTCGCCCATCACGCTGTCTGTCCCGATCATCACGACAACCTGCTCGATGATCATGAACTGCGGGACTGGCTGGCCGACTTCGGGGCGTTGGCTGTCTGGTTCAACGGCCACCAGCACGCCGGCGGCTACGGTCGCGACCGCGGTATCCACTATCTGACGCTGCACGGCGTCGTCCAGGGGTCCAGCAACGCCTACGCGGTCGCAGAGGTCCACCCCGACCGGATCGTGATCATCGGCAGCGGCCGGCAGCCGTCGTACGAACTGCTGCTCGACTGACCGACACACTCACAGCAGGTCGTCCACCGGCAGTTGCCGGACCGAATCAGTCGTCGCCAGGTGCAGCGGCCAGACCTTCAGCTCCAGCGCACCGCGTTGCTGCGCCCGATGCACACCGGCCAGGATCTGATTCGCCCGGCGCCGATCCTCATCGATCACCGAGCCGGGACCCGGACGGCTCAGCAGCAGTGCGACACTGGCTGCTCCCAGCTCGGCCGGACTCCCGATGATCATGATGAGGTTGTCCACGCCGTCGGGCTCCAGCTCCGCAGGCAGGTCGTCGATCGGCACTACAACCGGAAGTTGCTGCCCACGCTCGTCGAACCAGATGATCCACAATGACGTCCGGCCGAAGCCACCATCGCCCATCAGTGACCGCCACCGGCGCCGCAGGTCATCGACGGTCGTGACGTGCGAAGCTCTCTCGATCGCAGTGATCGGCTCGATCGGATCATCCTCGGGCCAGTCCATCGCGGATTCTGAACTACGTGTCATGACCGGTGATCCTGACCCAATTCCCGTACCTGTGGGGAGAATCAGCGACCCTGCTGTGGACAACCGCCGTACGGGCTCAGCTGGACGAGGCGACGAAGTCCCGGAGCCGTCCGATCCCCTCGACGATCGCCTCGTCGCCCAGCGCGTAGGAGAAGCGCAGGTAGCCCGACGGCCCGAACGCCTCGCCCGGCACCGCCGCCACACCGGCCCGGTCCAGCAGCAGATCGGCCAACTCGAGCGAGGTATCGGCCCGGACGCCGTCCCAGCTGTCGCCGAGTACCGCCCGGACGTCGGCGTAGACGTAGAACGCCCCGTCCGGTGTCGGCACCTCGACACCGGGCACGGACCGCAACTGCTCCAGGATCAAGGTGCGTCTACGAGCGAAGGCCTGGCGCATCTGCTCGACCGGCTCCTGCGGTCCGGTCAGCGCAGCCACAGCAGCCACCTGGGCGATGTTGTTGACGTTGGAGCACAGATGCGACTGCAGCGTTGCCGCCGCCTCGGCGAGCTCGGGTGCGGCCACCATCCAGCCGATCCGCCAACCGGTCATGGCATAGGATTTCGCGACTCCGTTGACCAATATCGTCTGCCCGGCAAGCTCCGGGACGACATCGACGATCGATCGCGCCACGACGCCGTCGTAGGTGAGGCTCTGGTAGATCTCGTCGGTCACCACCCACAGGTCGTTGGCCAGGAGCCACTGCCCCAGCGCTGCGATCTCGTCGGTGCTGTAGACCGCGCCGGTCGGGTTGGAGGGTGAGACGAAGACGAAGCCCCGCGTCCGCTCCGTGCGCGCCGCGTCGAGTTGATCAACGGTCACCTTGTAGTCCTGATCGGCACCGGCGAAGACCTCGACCGCGTGGCCGCCCGCCAGGGCGATGGACTCGGGATAGGTCGTCCAGTAGGGCGACGGCAGCAGCACCTCGTCGCCGTCGTTGATCAAGGTGGCGAAGGCCTGGTAGACCGCCTGCTTGCCGCCGTTGGTCACCACCACCTGGGAGGGCTGGACCGTCAACCCGGCGTCGCAGGCCGTCTTGTCCGCGATCGCCTGCCGCAGCGTGGGGAGGCCCGCAGCGGCAGTGTAGTGATGGTTCTTCGGATCCCGAGCGGCCGCGACGGCCGCCTCGACGATGTGCTCCGGTGTGGGGAAGTCCGGTTCACCGGCGCCGAAGCTGATCACCGACCGGCCCTCGGCCTGCAGCGCCTTCGCCTTGGCATCGACTGCCATCGTCTTCGACGGTGCGATGGCTGCGATCCGGGCGGACGGGTGGACCATGGCGAGCTCCTGGGCGTCGGGTGATGGTGCGCTCAGCCTACAAGCGCGGGCAGTGCTCACAGCACGGCGGACAGCAGCCGGGCACAGCGCACGGGATCCTCGGTCAGTCCGTTGCGCAATCCCCACAGCCAATAGCCGACGGTACGGAAGATGACGGCCGCGACCGCATGATCATGATCGATCCCGGCGGAGCGGGCGATCCGCGCCAGCTGAGAACGGATCGCCCGGTCGTCGCCCATGTCGTCCAGCCGCCACCACAGGCAGCGTGCAAGATCGTAAGCGATGTCGCCGCGGAACAGCACCGGATCGCCGACCAGCCACGGCTCCCGTAGGCCGCGCAGAACTTGATCATGGTGCAGGTCGCCGTTCACCGCGAGGTCGTCGTCGATACCGACGAGGGCCTCGGCCGCCGAAGTCGCGGCCGCCAGCACCGACCGGTCGAAGGGTCTGCCGCAGGCTTCCCAGTCGCGCTCGAACTCGGCCCCGGCACCCGCCATGATCGCGCCGGTGCTCGGCACTGCGTGATCTCCGACCGACACCGCCAGCCGTCGGATGATGTCGCCGAGGATCTCCGCCGCCGGATCAAGATCAATCCCGCGGAGCGTGGCGTCGCCGTCCAGCCGCTCCAACAGACTCGCACCCGCCTACGGGTCCGAGGCGTACTGCCGCACAGTGCCACGTCCGGACCAGAAGTCCAGCGCGGCGAGCTCGGAGCGGGTCCGCTCGTCGGGCGGAGCGAGCCGGAGTGCGTACGCCTGCCCGTCGCGGTTGACCGGCAGCACCAAGGCGTCGGTGCCAGGGACGCCCGTCCGGCCGCAGGTCCCAGACCTCGCACTGGCGCGATCCGTGTCGGCAGCGAGTCCAGCCAGTCGGTACCGTCCGACCACCAGCGCGGTTGGTCGCGGAAGCTTCGCGGGATGCTCGGCTCGCTCACCCGTGAGTCCTGCCGGAACCAGCACCGGGTTCCCGCTTCACCTCCTACCGCCCGCGCTTCCCGTTGGTGCGCCCGCTTCCCGGGCAAGGGAAGCGGGAGGACCGAAGGGAAGCGAACGGGATGGGACCGGGGCGGAAGGGAAGCGCGAACCGGTGGCCTCAGGAGAGCAGGGATTTCTGGATCTTGCCCATCGCGTTGCGCGGGAGCTCGTCGACCCGTCGGATCTCCCGCGGGCGCTTGTGGACCGACAGCTGGCCGGCTACCCAGTCGATCACCGCAGTCTCGTCGGACAACTCACCGACCACGTAGGCGACGATCCGCTGACCGAGATCAGCATCGGGTACGCCCACCACAGCGACCTCCTCGATGCCGGGATAGTCCAGCAGCACGGCCTCGATCTCTCCCGCGCCGATCCGGTAGCCACCGGACTTGATCAGGTCCTGTTTCGCACGTCCCACGATCCGGTGCTGGCCCTGATCATTCTTGGCGGCGACATCGCCGGTGCGGAACCAGCCGTCGTCGCTGAAAGACTCCTCGGTGGCCTCGGCGCGGTTGAGATAGCCGTCGAAAAGTGTGGCTCCGCGGATCTGCAGGTCGCCGATCGTATCGCCGTCGCTGATCACCGGATAGCCCTGTTCGTCGAGGATCCGTGCCTCGACACCGGCGATCGGCTCGCCCACCCAGCCGGGAACCCGATCATGATCGAGCCGGGCCGCGATCGTGATCAAGGTCTCGGTCATGCCGTAGCGTTCGACCGGGCCCTGGCCGGCGAGTGCCTGCACATCGCGGAAGACGGTCGGCGGCAGCCCCGCACTGCCGGAGACCAGCAGCCGTGCCGAGGACAGCGCCCGGCAGGAATCGGGTTCGGCCGCGATCCGACTCCAGACCGTCGGTACGCCGAAGAACATCGTGCCGCCGGCTTCGGCTGCGGCTGCGTACGACGCGGGTCGGGGTCGGCCGGTGTGCACCAGTGATGCGCCGATCCGCAGCGGGGCGAGCATCCCGAGCACCAGTCCGTGGACGTGGAAGAGCGGCAGTCCGTGGACCAGGACGTCCTCAGGAGTCCAGTCCCACGCGGCGGCAAGTCCGTCGACCTGGGCCTGCAGCGCACGCCGCGAAACCAGAGCCCCCTTGGGTGCGCCGGTCGTGCCGGAGGTGTACATGATCAGCGCCGCGCTGTCGGGATCGGGCTCGGCCGGCGGAGTCCCGGTCGCAGCAGAGTCGACGGTCAGTGTTGCCAGCTCGTCGGGAAGATCGTCCGGCCGGTTGCCGATCCACAGCGTTGCGCCGGAGTCGGAGAGGATGTGGCTGCGTTCTCTCGGCCCGGCGTCCGGGGGCACGGGCACGGCAGGCACGCCGGCCTGCAGGCAGCCGAGAAAGGCGATCGCCGTACGGATCGACGGTGTGGCGTTGACCGCCACCGGGCCGCTGCCGGCTACCTGCTCCGCAACGGCGGCAGCCGCCCCGAAGAGTTCGGAGCGGCTGATCGTCTCACCGTCGATGGTCAGCGCGGGCCGGCCGCCAGGGGTTCCGGCGGATTCGGTCGTGGTCGGGAAGAGCACCATGGTGCCATCCTGCCCGACCGAGCCGCGGGCGCCACGGCCGGCCGCTGCGGGGCGGGGCGGCAGGTGTCCGGGCGGGTCGTCAGTTCACCGGGCTGGAGCCGAGTGTCACCGACGTGGTGTGCTGCTGGCCGTCTGCGTCGGTCCAGCCGATCGTCACCTGCTGGCCGGGCTTGTAGTTCTTCAGCGCGGTGGTCAGGTCATCAGCGGAGCCGATGGTGGTCGATCCGAGACGGGTGATCACGTCGCCGGCGGCGAGCCCGGCCTTGGCCGCCGGAGTGCCGTCCTGCACCTGCTCAACGGCGGCGCCAGAGGTGCTCTGCGCGTCCCCGTTCTGATCCCCGTACTGATCCCCGTACTGATCGGAGCCGCCGTACCCGAACGGATCGTCGTAGGACCCAGAACCGCTTTGCTCGTCGGAGGAGTTCTCCTCGTCGGTCGCCGTGACCTCGACCCCGAGATAGGCGGCCGCGCCGATCCTGATCTCGCTGCTCGCCCGCCCGGACTCGATCTTGTCGACGATGGTCAGCGCCGAGCTGATCGGGATCGCGTAGCCCTGGGTCGCCCCGCCGCTGGAGGCAGCCGCGTCAATACCGGTCACCTCACCCTGGCTGTCCAGCAGCGGGCCACCCGAGTCACCCGGCTCGACATCGGCGTTCGTCTGGACCAGCCCGGTGAGCGTCTCACCGGCGACATTGTCCTCGGCTTCGGTGGTGATCTTCTGATTCAGCGCGGTGACTTCACCGGCGGCCTGGGTCAGAGTGCCGGTGCCACCGGCGTTGCCGACCGCGGTCACATCGTCACCGACGCTGAGCGTGTCCTTGTCGATCGTCGCGGTCGCCAGACCGGAGGCCCCGGACAGCTTCAGTACGGCGACATCGGAGCTCTGGTCGGCGCCGACCAGCTTGCCGGTGTAGGTCTTGCCGGTCGAGGCGACCGTCACCTTGATCGAGGTGGAGCCTTCGACGACGTGGTAGTTGGTCACCACCGTGCCTGAGGCAGTCAGCACGATGCCGGTGCCGGCAGCCTCACTGCCGTCGTAGTCCTCGGTGTCGATCAGTACGACACCCTTCGACTCGCTGCTGCTCGCCGGCTCACCTGAGGTGGTGCTGCCCTGGCCATCCGACTCGCCGTCCTGCCCGGAGCCCTGGCCATCCTGCCCGGAGGCCTGGCCGTTCTGCCCGGAGCCCTGGCCATCCTGCCCGGAGGCCTGGCCGTTCTGCCCGTAGTCCTGGCCGCCCCAGCCGAACTCTTGTCCACCGGAGTAACCGCGGCTGTAGCTCCAGCCTCCATAGCCACCCCAGTCGACCAGATCGGCGGCGTGTGCTGCCTGCACCGGTCCGGCGAGCACTCCAACAGCCAGAGCACCCGCGCCCAGTCCGGCGCCGATCCGGCGTAGTTGCCCTCCCCGGTTCCGCTCGGCCCTTCGCTCTCGCGGCATCTTGCCCTCCTCATCACCTGTGCTGACCCGGTCTGCGGTCTGTGATTCAGAGTGGATCGCCAGTCCAAGCGATACCCCGGTGCGCACTGTGAGAACCCTGTGAGTGCGGGCGAACCGCGGACTGTGATCATGGAGCCATGAGCACTTCGAGCGCCCAGTCGTCGTTTCCCCTCGGCCCGTTCCGTCCCTACGAACGGAATCCGATCCTGCGTCCGCGCGGGAATTCGTGGGAATCGGCGAATCTCTACAATCCGGCCGCGATCGTCGTCGACGACCAGGTACTGCTGCTCTATCGTGCCCATGCCGAGGATGTGGTCTCCCATATCGGGCTGGCCCGCAGCGACGACGGCCACACCTTCGTCCGCGAAGAGTCGCCGATCATGTCCCCGGAGCACGACTACGAGTCGAAGGGTTGTGAGGACCCGAGAGTCACCCGGATCGGCGGCACCTACTACCTCACCTACACCGGCTACGACGGCCACACCGCGCAGCTCTGTCTGGCCATCTCGACCGATCTGCACAACTGGACCAAGTTCGGCCCGATCCTGCCGGCCGGTTACGACACCTTCGCCCCGCTGTCCGGGGAACAAGGCCGCACCTGGAGCAAGGCCGGAGTGATCGCTCCGGAGCCGATCGACGGTCGCTACTACCTCTACTTCGGCGAGGGCGCGATCTTCTACGCCACCTCGACCGACCTGATCACCTGGAGTCCCTGTCCCAACGACGCACCGATCCACCGCCCAACACCCGGTACCTGGGACGAAGGACTGGTGGAGATCGGGGCGCCTCCGGTGACCACCGACGACGGCCTGATGATCTTCCTGTCCAACGGTGCCTGCCGGGGTGACGGCGGCGGCGTCGACTACCGCTGCGGCCAGTTCGCCATCGCCCGCTCCGAGCCGGACGCGGTGATCGCGTCGATGACCAAGCCATGGCTGCGCCCGCAGACGTACGAGGAACGCCACGGCCTGGTCTCCAATGTCACCTTCGTCGAGGGCCTGGTCTGGTTCAGAGACCGCTGGCTGGCCTACTACGGCCAGAGCGACACCACCTTGGCCGTGGCCGAGTACGTTCCAGGCCGGGACAGCTACCGGGCATGATCAACACTGACCGGCAACTGATCAAGAACTGATCAACGGCGACCGCCCCGTTGCGGGTCGAGCTCCTTGCTCCACAACACCGCACCGGAGTTGTCGCGCAGATTCACCGTCATGACCTCGGACCTGCCGTCGATCTTGATCTCGCCGAAGAACTGGAACTCGGTCGCCGGGGCGGCGTTGGAGTAGTCGGGAGCCTTCCCGAAGACCTGCTGGGCGCCGAAGGTGGAATCGGTGGCGTCGAAGGGGAAGGCGCCGGCGTTGAGTGGCCCGCTGGTGAACTGCCAGAACGGATCGAAGTCGCTGAAGGCCCCCTTGTCGGGATCGAAGTAGTGCGCCGCCGTGTAGTGCACATCGGTGGTCACCCAGACGACGTTCTTGATCTTGTTACGCTTGATGAAGCGCAGGATCTCGGCGATCTGCAGCTCCCGGCCCATCGGCCGGCCGTTGTCGCCCTGGGCGACCGCCTCGAAGTCGGTCGTGCCGTCGACGACGACCTCGGTGAGCGGCATGTCGTTGGAGATCACCTTCCAGGTCGCCGTTGATCCCAGGAGCTCCTGCTCCAGCCAGCGCTGCTGCTCGTAGCCGAGGATTCCGCCGTCGTTGAACGCCTGCTTGTCCGGTGAGTTCGCGTCGCGATACCAGCGCATGTCCAGCACGAAGACGTCCAGCAACGGTCCCTCGTGCAACGTCCGGTAGATGCGACCCACCTTGTTGTGCCGCGAGGGGTCGTAGACCGGGTTGATCGGAACGTACTCGTGATAGGCCTACACCGATCGCCACTTGAGCACATCGGTGCGCTTCTCCGTGTAGAGCGGATCGTCCAGGATCTCACCCGGGTACCAGTTGTTGTGGGTCTCATGATCATCCCATTGTTGGATCTGTCCGACCTCGGCGTAGAACCGCTTGAGATTCTCGTCCATCAGGTTGTACTTGTAGTTTCCCCGATACTCGTCCAGTGTCTCGGCGACCTTGGATTTCTCTTCGGTCACGAGGTTCTTCCAGGTCTGACCGTTGTGCATGACCTGGGTGGCCTCGATCGGATCGTCGGCGTAGATGTTGTCGCCGTTGCAGAGATAGAAATCCGGGGACAGCTTGCGCATCGCCTCGAAGATCTTGTAGCCGCCGCGGTCGACGTCGATCCCCCATCCCTGGCCGCCGAGATCGCCGGACCAGACGAACGAGATGTCCCGGCGAGCCCGGGCAACCGTACGGAAGTGGCCGGTCAGCTGCTGGCCGGCGCGATCATGATCACCGTCGCCGAGCGGGGTGATCCGGTAGTAGACGTCGCTTCCCGCGGGCAGGCCGTCGATCAGCGTCTTGCCCGTGAAGTCGGCGGAGGCGAGCAGCGGTGAGCCGGGAATCCTCCGTGCGTGGCGGAATTCCGGGTCGAGCGCGACCTCGACGAGCATCCTGGCCTCGCGGTCGGCACGCGTCCACAGGTGGTGGCGGAATTGGTTGTGACATCACCGCTCTGCAGCCCGTGGGTCAGCGACGGGCGACCACCGCGGTTGAGCCGGGGCGCGCCGAAGGCGACAGCCGAGGACCCAGCGACCAGACCGCCGGCTGCCAGCGAACCGGCGCCGATCGCACCGGTCAGGCCCATTGCGCCGGTCAGAAAGGTCCGACGGGAGACATTCGACGACATTGTTCCTCCTCGAGAGGGATGACTTGGGTGGTGTCAGACCTATCGAGGACGGAAGAACAGCGGGTGATGGGCGGGTTACGGGGGCGGCAAACCTTCACGGTGTCATGCTGGTGATGATCCTCTGCGCGTCGGCGATGTACTTGCGCCGATCGAAATCGGGGAACAACGCGCGCTGGATGACGTACCCGGTCGCCATCGAGATCAGCAGCTGACTGACCTCGTCCGCCCAGCGAGCCGCGCGAGCGGGAGTCTGGCCGTGCACCTCACGGGCCCAGCGCTTGATCGGGCCGACGAAACCGGTCCGGATGGTGCGGATCTGCTGTTGCATCAGGACCATCAAGGTCTCGTCGACGACAGCCTCGGCCCAGAGCTGGATGATCACAGCGCTCAGCGGTTGATCATCGACCCGGCCGCTGTCGAGCTCTCGCAGTGCCCGTCCGAGCAGCTGCCCCGGACCGACCGGTCCGGCCTCCGACTCCAGCGCCTGCACGGCCTCGAGCACCCGGCCCTTGATCAACGTCGCACCGACCGAAACCGTGATCTCCTGTTTGCTCTTGAAGTGGTTGTAGATCGCCCCCGCGGACAGTCCGGACTCGGCGATGATGTCGGACATCGACGTGCGGTGCACCCCTTTGGCCGCAAAGCACCGCGCCGCCGCCGCGGTGATCTGGGCCCGCCGGTTGTCCTTGTACTGCTCTGTCACCTTGGGCACGCCCTCAGAATAAAAACGAACGCCCGTTCTTGACAAGCACGACGCGCGGTGGGTCAATGGATTCATAACAAGAACGGTCATTCGGTTTTTATTAGGAGTCATCATGTCGGATCACGTGGATGCGCCGGCGGTCGGCCGGACCGTCTTCGCACCTGTCACAGCCGCCCTGGCCGTCTGCCTGGTGCTGGTGGCCCTGAGCTGGCCGACGCTGGTCGCCCGACCGAGGCAGGTGCCGGTCGCGATCACCGGTCAGCCGCAACTCGTCCAGCAGGTCCGTGCTGCCGTCGGCCGCCAGGCTGCGGATGCGGTCATGCTCGTCCGGGTTGCCGACCGGTCGGCGGCGGTCGCTGCCATCCGCCGTCGCGATGCGGTCGGTGCCATCGTGCTGGACCCCACGCACCCCGAGGTGCTGACGGCCGCGGCCGCCGGCACGGCCGCACAACAGGTGATGTCGCAGCTCCTGGCCGGCCTCCAGCAGCAGTCGCGCGCCATCACCTTCAGCGTCACCGACGTGGTGCCTTACTCCACCGGCGATCCCGCTGGGAACCGGATCACGACTGCCGCCCTACCGCTGGCCCTGGGCGGTGTCCTCGGCGGCGTCCTCCTGACGACGTTCCTGACGACCTTCCTGGGCGCGACCGGGCGGCGCCGGGGGCTGATGCTCGCGGCCCTGCTCGGTTACGGCCTGCTGGCGGGCTTCGGGCTGACGGCGATCCTCGGCCCCTGGTACGGGGCATTGCCTGGTTCCTACCTGATCAGCGCGCTGGCGATCGCTCTGGTCATCGGGTCGGTCGCCTCGGTGGTGGCGGGACTGCGGCGGCTGATCGGCTTGCCGGGATTCGCCGTCTCCGCACTGCTGTTCATCCTGGCGGCGATGCCGATCTCCGGCGCGACCGTGCCCCGGGAGTTGCTGCCGGGCGTGTGGGCGGATCTTGGCCAATGGCTCCCGCAGGGCACCGGCACGACGTTGCTCCGCAACCTCAGCTACTTTCCCGACGCCGTGACAGCGACGGACTGGCTGGTCCCGGCGGCCTGGGCCGTCCTCGGACTGCTGCTGATCCTGGTGTCCGGGCGCCGAGCTACCTCAGGTGAGCTGGCTGAGGACCGTCAGAGCGATCGCAGCGAGCCCGGCGAGCGCGTAGAAGATGATCACCAGGGTGTCCCGGCGGCGCCAGGCGGACTCGCGGGCCAGCGTGCGCGGCAGGCCTGAGTCGAAGCCGCGGGAATCCATCGCCACCGACAACCGCGTCGCGCGGCGGACCGTGGTGACCAGGACGGTGGTCAGGCTGCCGAAGATCACCGGTGCGGCGGCCAGTGGGTTACGACTGATCAGCCCACGAGTGCGGCGGGCGGCGTACGACTGACGAAGATCGCCGACCACCAGCGGTGCCATCCGCATCGCCGCCAGTGATCCGACGGCGATCCGTGGCCCGGCGTGCCAGTGGATGATCAACGCATCTGCCAGTGCGGTCGGGTCGAGCCGGGCGAACAACACGATGCCGGGGATCGCCAGTACCAGCAGCCGCAGTGCCACGATCCCGGCGGCGCCGAGGCTGCCAGTGGTGATCACCAACGGCCCGATCGACAGCAGGCTGCGGCCCGGATGATCATCGGTGAAGATCAGGTTGGCGATCATGATGCCGGCGAGGCCTGCGGCCAGCGGCCAGACCCGCAACAGCCAGCCGCGGCCCCCGATCCTGGCCAGTGCCAGCAGCGGGAGCTCGGCGATCAGGATGATCAGCACCGCCCAGGGGTCGAAACTGACGATGGTCACCACGGCGACGATGCCCACCACCACCAGGCCGACCAGTGGGTTCAGGGTCGCGAGTGGACTGCGGGCCGGCGGCAGCGACGTGAAGATCATCGGACCGCCACCGTCCGGGCCGGTTCGGCCGTGGGCGGGCGTACCTCGACGATCCGGTCGGCCAGTGCCTCGGTGAGCAGACGATCATGGGAGACGATCACCAGTCCGGTGCCGGAGTCGGCCAGCTCGGCGAAGAGTTTCACCAACTCGATCCAAGTCCGGCGGTCCTGGCCGAAGGTCGGCTCGTCCAGCACCACGACCTGGGGCCGCCCGGCCAGCGCGGTCGCGACCGAGAGCCGTCGCTTCTCCCCGCCGGACAGCGTGAACGGGTTGGCGTCGGACAACTTCGCCAGGCCGAGCCGTTCCAGCAGTTCACCGGCCCGGCGGGCATATTCCGCACGGCTGTACCGCGGACCGAGGGCGACCTCGTCGGAGACGCGGCCGGTCAGGAGCTGGTGCTCGGGGTTTTGGAAGACGGTACCGATCCGGGCGGCCAGGTGTTCCGACGGCCATCGGTGCACCGGTCGGCCGGCGACCCGGCGCGGCAGGCCGGCCGTCAGCGCGGCCCCGGGCACGATGCCGCCTGACTCGGGTGTGGCGAGTCCCGAGACCATTCCGGCCAAGGTCGATTTGCCGGCCCCGTTGGGCCCGACCAGCGCCGTCACCGAGCCGCGAGCGATGTCGGCCTCGATCGGCTCCGGCACCAGCGGACCCGATCCGTAGCGTCGCTGCGGCCTGTCGATCCGCAGCAGGCCCGGACCGGGTCGGCGTTCCGGGCGCTGCGGCCGCCAGGGAAGCTGGTCGTCGACCCAGACGCCGCCGGCCGCCAGTCGGTCGGCCTCGGCGCCGAGTACCGCAGCCGGGGCGCCGTCGGCGATCACCCCGTCGGACGGGTCGATCACCACGACCCGGTCCACCAGCGGCAGTACCGGCGTGATCCGGTGCTCGATGATGATCATGGTCGCGGAGCGGTCGGCGGTCAGCTGCTCCAGCACTGTGAGGATCTGGGCAGCACCGTCGGGATCGAGGTTGGCGGTTGGTTCGTCGAGCAGCAGCAGTCGTGGCCGCAGCGCCAGCACTCCGGCCAGCACCAGACGCTGCCGCTCCCCGCCGGACAGCTGTTGGGTGGAACGGTCCAGGCCGTACGGAAAGCCGACTGCGTCCAGCGCGGCCCGCACCCGCGGCCAGATCTGCTCCCGGTCGACACCGGCATTCTCCAGCCCGAAGGCCACATCGTCACCGGCCCGCCCCATCACCAACTGGCTGTCCGGGTCCTGGAACACGATGCCGGTGTCCGACCGGCCACGACCTCCCGAGGCCGCGACCGGCGGCCGGCCGTCGACCAGCAGACTGCCGTCGACGTCACCGGACTCCTCATCCAGCAGACCCGCGATCGCCTGCAGGATGGTCGACTTGCCGGCGCCGGACGGACCGAGCAGCAGCACTCGCTCCCCCGGCTCGACGACGAGGTCGACCTTTCGCACCGCCCAGCTGTCGCGGATCAGATGCCGGTAGCCGTAGCCGCGCAACTCGACCCGGGACGGACCGGCAGGCTTCAGATGCACGGAGCTGGAGGAAGTCGGCATCAACCGCGCCGGGCCGGCAGCGCACCCGAGGATCGCAGGGCGGCGTGCAGCACCAGGCTGAGCAGGCCGCCGACGATCGCGGTGGAGATCACCGCGGCGATGCCGTAGCTGAGCTGCCAGCCGAAGGACCAGGTGCGGTAGTAGATCACGTTGTCCAGCACCGCCGGCGCGACTCCGGCGGTGGCCCCGGCGACGAACGGGTTGATCCTGCGCCACATCCGATAGCCGAAGATCGCGTATCCGGCCTCAGCGGCCACTCCCTGGGCCACCCCGTACAGCAGCAGCACGCCACCACCGCCCAGGCCGGACAACAGCTCCACCACCGAGCCGACCACCTCGGCGAGCACGCCCGCGCCCGCCTTGCGGGTCAGGAACGGGGCCAGGACACCGGGAACCAGCCATAGGCCGTAGATCAGCGCCTGGGCCGGCGGGAACCAGGTGAACAGCGGAGCCGTGGCCTCCCAGAGTCCGTCGGCGAAGATGAAGATCACCCCGAAGACGACACCGATAGCAGCGGTGATCAGGATGTCGCTGGTCCGCCATCGGGTGAACGGACCGTCCTTACGCCGGGTGCGTGCCGGGGCCGCTGCCGGCGCCGGGTTGTGCTGGTCTTGTTCGGTCATGGCTGCCTTCATGAGAAGGACAGGTCACGGTGCGCTTCCGGCGCCGCAGTACGACGACGGTCGACTTCCTTCGCTGGCATTACCCAGATCAGGTGTGAGGGTCTGCGGTCTCCCGCACTCTCAGCGCTGCGCGCTCCCCTGTCGGTTCAGTTCTTGCTGGTCTGCTCTTGTGTGTCTCTGGGCCGAACCTACCACCTGCCCGGTGCCCGTCCTTTCACCGTCTTTTCAGTCGACCTTTCAGTCAGGGACGACCGGACGCACCATCTGCCGGGTACCGTTGCGGGGTGCCGTCCACCGATCAGCCCCTCGACCCGCCCGGCGCGCCGGAGTCGGGGCCGAAGAAGGCTCCGGAGTGGTGGGAAGACCCGCGGATGCCCTGGAAGGGCAAGCCCGGCCGGGCTGACATCCTGTGCTGGGTCGGATTCTCGGTCAGCGGGATCATCGGGCTCATCATGATCCCGCTGCGGCCGGTGCTGATCGGTCACAGCCCGCTGGCGCTGGTCGCCATCACCGGCTCGCGCTCGGGCCTGGTCACCAGCGGGGCGCTGGCCTCGGTCGGCCGGGCCGACTGGTGGCTGATCGCCCTGATGCTCGGCATCGTCAGCAGCATGAAGTGGGACCCGCTGTTCTGGTGGGCCGGCCGGCTGTGGGGCCGCGGCATGATCGACGTCGTCGCAGGACGGTCCCGGTGGGCCGCTCGGACCGCGGACAAGGCCGAGTGGCTCGGCCGCCGGTTCGGGATCCCCGCCGTCCTGCTCTGCTACATCCTGCCGTTGCCGGCCGCGGTCGTGTACGCCACCGTGGGCATGGCCGGCATGCGACTGCGGACCTTCATCCTGGTCGACCTGCTCGGCTCGGCGTTGATCTGCTCGTTCTACGTCTGGCTGGGCTTCCGGCTCGGACAGCGGGCCGTCACCATCGTCGACGTCATCGCCAAGTACTCCGGCTACATCTCGATCGCGCTGATCGCGTTCATCGTGATCAACGGGATCCTGCAGGCCAACAAGCAGCGCAACACGGCAACTGCCAAGGCCCGCGCACTTCCCGAGGCCGAGAGCGCCGACTGACGGGCCCGAACAAGGGGGCCTGAACGGGACGGGCCGAGTGACCGAGCCGCTGCCCGCTCAGAGCAGGAGTCCGGGATGCTGCGAACTCGGCAGTCCGATGGCCAGTGCCAGCCGTCCCCCGGCGGCTGCCAGGCGCTGTCGGGCCTGCTCGGCATCGATGTCGGAGCGGACCATCACGATCGCGGTCTTCACCTCGTAGCCGGCACTCTCCAGGGCTGCGACGGCCGTGGGCTCGTCCACCTCGCCGATCGACATCACCAGCCGGGTCGCCCGGACCCGCAGCTTCGCGTTGGTCGCCTGGACGTCGACCATCAAGTTGCCGTAGGTGCGCCCGGAGCGCACCATCAGCGCGGTCGAGATCATATTCAGCACCTGCTTCTGCGCGCTGCCCGCCTTCAGCCGGGTCGAGCCGGTCAGCACCTCGGGCCCGGTGTCGACCTCGATCGGCCAGTCGGCGTGAGCTGACGCGGCAGCGCCGGTGTTGCAGGACAGCGAGATCGTCAGCGCACCCGCCTCGCGGGCGTGATCGAGCGCACCCAGGACGTACGGCGTACGGCCGCTGGCCGCCAGCCCGACGACGATGTCCCGGCCGCCGACGCCGATCGCGTCCAGATCAGCCGCGCCTCGGCTGCTGTCGTCCTCGGCACCCTCGACGGCTGTCACCAGTGCGGTGGGACCGCCGGCGATCAGTCCAACCACCCGGCCCGGGTCGGTGTGGAAGGTCGGTGGGCACTCGGCGGCGTCCAGGACGCCCAGCCGGCCCGAGGTGCCGGCGCCTGCATAGATCAGTCGGCCGCCGGCGGTGAACAAGGGTTCGGCAGCCGCGATCGCCGCAGTAATCTGCGGCAGAGCCCGGCGGACCGCCTCGGGCACCGAGAAGTCGGCGTCGTTCATCGTCGTGACGATCGCCTGCACCGACATCTCGTCGAGGGCACCAGAGTCGGGATTCGGCCGCTCGGTGCCGATCAGCTGGGTCATCATCGCCCCTCGGACGGATGCAGCGGAATTACCTCGAATCTATCGTTCATGGAAATTCTCACCGTTCCAGTAAACACGCCTCCGGCCCGGGGCGTCGAGGTCCCGGACCGGAAGCCGCATGATGGTCAGTGGATGCGCCGACCGTCGTGACGACTCTCGACCGCGGCGTAGGTGCTCTCCAACGCGGCGATGGCCTGGTCGTACGACCGCTGGACCACCCCGGCGAAGATGCAGTCCACGACCGCGAGCTGGGCGATCCGGCTGGACATCGCGCCGGAGCGGAAGCTCGTCTCGTGGGCCGCGGTGACCAGGACCAGATCGGCGACCTCGGCGATCGGCGATTTGTCGAAGTTGGTCAGCGCGATGGTCGTCGCCCCGCGCTTGCGAGCTGTCCGCAGCACGTCGACCGCATCGATGGTGTTGCCGCTGTGCGAGATGCCCAACGCGACGTCGCCGCTAGTCAGCACCGCCGCCGACGTCAGCGCCAGATGCACGTCGGGCCAGGAGTGGCAGACCAGTCCGATGCGATGCAGCTTCTGTTGCAGATCCCCGGCGATCAGACCGCTCGCGCCGACCCCGAAGATGTCCAGCCGGCCGGCGCCCGCGATGGCATCGACCGTCTTCTCCAGGACCGAGAGGTCGAGCGACCGTGCCGTGTCGGTGATGGCCCGCGCATCGGCGTAGGCGATCTTGCCCACCACATCCGACAGCGAGTCGGTCGCGCTGATCGGACCGGTCTGCGGAGCACCGTTGTTCTGGTCGTTCTCCTCCCACTGGGCTGCCCGGGCCAGGGCGATCCGCAGCTCGGGATAGCCGGCAAGTCCGATCGCTCGGCAGAAGCGCAACACCGTCGTCTCCGAGGTGTCGCACAACTTGGCGACACTGGTGATCGAGCTCTCCGAGATGCCGGCCGGGTCCGCCAGCACAGCTTGGGCAACGCGCTGCTCGGCCGGCCTCAGATTGGGCACCGCACGCCGCACCCGGATGAGCACCGACATGTTTCTCAGACCCCCGGCATCGGGCGTCCGTCGCCCGTCGCCGTGGTCTGTCCGCGCCTGCCCCTCGGACAGGTCTAATGTGTCAGCCATATAGGCTCCTTTTCACCCCCGACCACCGGATGTCCTCCGATGTTTCCCCTGGGGAGAAGGGTACGTCCCAGCCTGCCCCGGCGGGGAGATCTTGCTCGATTGCGGCCTGTGGATTGTGTCTGCTCGGAGGGCAGGAATGACCCCCGACTTCCGGCGATCCGCAAGACCGCCTGAAGAACGCCGAAGCTCAGTTCGAGTCCACGTCCTCGCTCCACGTCGAGAAGAACGCCAGTTCGCTGTTCTGGCGGCGCAGCACCGTACGCCACAGCTCCAGCGGCCGGGTGGAGAAGACGTCGCTGTAGACGGCGGGGACGACGTGCCACATGCCCTCGGTGATCTCCTGCTCGAGCTGGCCGGACGCCCAACCGGCATAGCCGGCGAAGATCCGCAGGTCGCGGTAGGCGCCGCGGACGATCTCGATCGGGGTATCCAGGTGCAGCAGGCCGATGGTGGAGAACATCCGCCGCCAGCCCGGTGGCTCCTCACCCGGGTCGGCAACGCTGGCCAGGCAGATCGCGCCGTTGGGCGACACCGGGCCGCCGTGGAAGAGATAGTTCGGCCCGGAGACGACCGGAACCCAGTCCGCCAGGACTGCGTCCAGTGGTGTCTGGGAGATCTCGTTCAAGATCACGCCCAGCGCACCGTCGGCATCGGAGTCCAGCACCAGCACCACCGCTTGGTCGAAAACGCCGTCGGCCAGCGCAACGCTCGCCACCAACAGCGAGCCTGCCTTCGGAGCGGTCATGATCAGTACGCCACGCCTGGGATCATTCGACCTCGGTGTCTTTCGGGAGTTCAACCGGACCGCCCGCAGCCGTACGGACCGCAGCCGCCACCGCGGTATGCACATCGGCATGGAACACACTCGGCGTGATGTAGGCGGCGTTCAGCTCCTCATCCTTGACCACCCCGGCGAGCGCGTGCGCCGCAGCAACCAACATCGGCGTCGTGACCTCCTTGGACTGGGCATCCAACAAGCCCCGGAAGACGCCAGGGAAGGCCAGAACGTTGTTGATCTGATTCGGATAGTCCGAACGACCGGTCGCCACCACCGCCGCATACCGACTCGCCTCCGCCGGATCCACCTCCGGATCCGGATTGGCCAACGCGAACACGATCGACCGCTCCGCCATCCTGGACACGTCCTCGCCCGTGATCACATCCGGAGCCGACACCCCGATGAACACATCCGCACCCACAATCGCCTCCCGGATCGTGCCATGCAGATCCACCCGGTTCGTGTGCGCGGCGATCCAGGCCAACTCTCCGGTGATCCCCGGCCGATCCGTCGTCACCACCCCGTCGATGTCACTGACCACCAGATCCCGCGCACCCGCCGCCAACAACAGTCTGATGATCGCCGTTCCCGCCGCACCGGCACCCGACATCACGATCCGGACCCGGTCCAGCCGCTTGTCGACCACCCGCAAAGCATTCAACAACGCAGCCAGGACCACGATCGCAGTCCCGTGCTGATCATCGTGGAACACCGGAATGTCCAACTGCTCCCGCAACCGGGCTTCGATCTCGAAACACCGCGGGGCGGCGATGTCCTCCAGATTGATCCCGGCGAAACCCGGAGCAACCGCCCGCACGACGGAAATGATCTCCTCGGTGTCCTGGGTGTCCAGACACAACGGCCAGGCATCGATCCCACCGAACCGCTTGAACAACGCCGCCTTGCCCTCCATCACCGGCAAAGCCGCATACGGACCGACATTGCCCAGGCCGAGCACCGCGGACCCGTCGGTGATCACGGCGACGCTGTTGCGCTTGATCGTCAGCCGCCGCGCATCCTCCGGATTCGCTGCCAACGCCATCGACACCCGCGCAACACCCGGTGTATAGACCAGCGACAGATCATCACGGTTGCGGATCGGCCGCTTGCCATCCATCGCGATCTTGCCGCCAATATGGGCCAGGAACACCCGGTCCGACACCTTGCCGATCACAACGCCCGGGACAGCCCGCATCACTGCGACCAGTTCGTCGGCATGGGTGGTGTCCCGCGCCGCAACCGTCACATCGATCTGCAGGCGTTGATGACCCGACGCCGTAACGTCCAACGCGGTGATACTGCCACCCGCACCCTCCACGGCAGCAGTCAATGCAGACACCGACGAACCACCCGCCGGCACCTCAAGACGGACCGTGATCGAATTCGACACAGACGGAACAGCACTCACCCGGCGATCCTCCCACAGGGTCCGCCGGCTCCGGCGCAACGTCGCCTCGCACGGCGTTACCTAACCGCTTCAGAAAAACTCGTCATCTGCCCCGGTCCGGCCGATATGGTGACTTCCATTCCAGCCGTATTCAGCCTTCGACAAGGGAGGATCGCCGCAATGGAGCGGGTAACGATTGACGATCTCGCGGCCCGGCTCGGGCTGTCACGCGCATCGGTGTCGTACGCCCTCAACGGCCGGCCCGGGGTGGCCGAGCAGACCCGGATGCGCGTCCTTGCGCTGGCCAGCGAGCTCGGTTGGCAGCCCAGTGTCAGCGCCCGGTCGCTGTCGCGGTCGCGGGCCGACGCATTCGGCATGGTGCTGATCCGCCGACCCGAGGACCTGGGCGCGGAGCCGTACTACATGGCCCTGATGTCGGGCATCGAGTCGGCACTGTCGGACGCCGGTACCAGCCTGATGATCCGATTCGTGACCGACGCCGACAGCGAGGCCGGCGTCTACCGGCGGTGGACCGCGGAGCGCCGGGTGGATGGGGTGATCCTGACCGATCTGCGACTCGAGGATCCCCGTCCCGCGCTGTTGGAGAAGTTGTCACTGCCCTACCTGGTGCACAGCGGCGCGTTGACCGAGCGGGGCTGGCACTTCGACAACGACGCGGAGGCACTGATCCTGGTCGACCATCTGGCCGGGCTCGGGCACACCCGGATCGCCCACATCAGCGGCCCGACGGATCTGGTGCACGAGGTCGAGCGGCGGCAGGCGGTCCAGCAGGGCGCCGACCGGCACCATATGTCGGCAGTCACGGTGGAGGGCGGCTATTCGCTGGACCGGGCTCACGATCTGACGGCCGAGCTGATCGGCGTCCCGGATGCTCCGACAGCGTTCATCTACTCCAGCGACCTGATGGCGATCGGCGGACAGGCCGCGCTGCAGCAGGCCGGCCGCGACGACGTCTCGGTCGTCTCCTGGGACGACTCGATGCTCTGCCGGGCGGCTCGTCCGGGGATCACCGCCCTGCAACGCGACCCGTATCAGGCCGGGCTGCGGACCGCGACCCAACTGCTGGAGGCCGTACGCCGCCCCGGCGATGCCGCTGTGCGTCCGGTCGTACCGCATCCGAGCCAGCTGGTCGTCCGCGATTCGAGTCGGCGGTTGCCGTAGCAGCGGGTGCGGGCTCCGGTCAGTCGACGATCAAACTGCTCAGTCGATGATCAACTGCGCCATGTCGACCATCGGCCGGTAGCCGATCCGCCGGTAGATCCTGTTGGACACCGGATTCGCCTGGTCGGTGAACAGGCACACCCGGGCACCCTGATCGAGGAACAGCTTCGATACCGCGGCGACCGCAGCCGACACATATCCATGTCCCCGCGATGGTTCGGGTGTGTAAACCGGCCCGATCCGCGCGACGCCGGCACTGGGCGGATTCGCACCGGTCATCTGTACGAGCTGTCGGCCGTCCTCCCACACCCACAGCCGATGATCTTGAATCCGCCGCCGGGTCTCCTCGGGATCCTTTGCAGGCCGGGAAACCACCGGCCGACCGGCCTGCTGCTCTGCTTCGGCCAGGAACGCCTCCCGCCAACGGTGCAGCGGCTCGAGATCCTCCTCGGTCGCTGCCCGCAGAGCACCGCTGACGCCGGTCGGCGGGACCAGTCCGCCGAGCTCGAACAGCCGGGTCCGTTCCGCGATCCGGACCTGGCCGGACCTCGACGCGGCGAGGTGATCGGCGACCGTGGCGGCCGGATCCAGGGAGCCGGTGAGCATCCGCACGGCTTCGTCGCGGTCGACGAGGGCGCGGCCCAGTTCGTGTGCCGCGCCGCCGGGCATCTCGCCGACCCAGACCGCGTACTCCGGCTCGGGTCCGGTGCGCATCGCGACACCAACAACCTGGCCTGCCTTGCTCACGGTCAGGAACCACCAGGGTCCCGGACGGCCTAGGACTCCCTCGGCTTCCTCGCGGATCGCGCGGTCGGCCGTGGTCGCGACCACATTCTCGACGACGGGGTGCTCGGACAGGTAGCTGCCGGCTCGGTTGAGGAAGTCGGCTGCGGAGGTGGTGAATTCCAGGTCGTACATGGCAGCAGGGTTCCCGAAGCAGGCTCCCGGCCACAACCGCATAAGCCACAACTGCACAATCCGGGCCGCTTTTCCCGACGGGCACGCTTGGGCGCGGATCACACTTGGGTAGGCTCGGCGCGCCCGATGCCCTGCCACCAATCCGGGAATTGAGGATCCGTCATGCCGCTGCCGGCCCGCCTGATCGCGTTCGACCTGGACGACACCCTCGCACCGTCGAAGTCACCGCTGCCGCCGCAGATGTCCGATGTGCTGGCGAGGTTGCTGGGGCGGGTGCCGGTTGCGATCATCTCGGGCGGGCAGATCGAGCAGTTCCGGACCCAGATCATCGCCCACCTGACCCAGGCGGCCGACGATGCGCTCGGGCGACTGCACCTGATGCCCGTGACCGGTACCCAGTACTTCCGCTACGTCGACGGCGAATGGCGGCGGGAGTACGCCGACGATCTGGGCCCGGACGAGAAGCAGCGGGCGCTGGCGGTGTTGGAGGAGCTGGCCCGGGAGTTCGGGCTCTGGGAGGCCGAGACCTGGGGTCCGATCCTGGAGGACCGCGGGTCCCAGATTACCTTCTCCGCGCTCGGCCAGGCAGCTCCGGTCGACCTCAAGAAGGCGTGGGATCCGACCGGGGAGAAGAAGAACCGGCTCGCCGCCACGGTCCAGGAACGACTGCCGGATCTGTCGGTCCGCTCCGGCGGATCGACCTCGGTCGACATCACCCGCAAGGGCATCGACAAGGGGTACGCGTTGGGCCGGCTGGAGCAGGTCACCGGGATCCCGATCGCGGAGATGATCTTCGTCGGCGACCGGCTCGACCCGGAGGGCAACGACTTCCCGGTGATCCGGACCGGGGTCGCCATCCACGCCGTCACCGGCTGGGAGGACACCGTCGACTACCTGGAGTCGCTGCTCGCCGAGGACTGAGCCGGGCAACCGGGCCCGGATGCGGCTGCGTACGGAGATCGCGCAAGCTCACCGACCTCGCGCCTCGTACGGTTTCCGACCACCGTCGGCTCACACACTCCGTAGTCCGATTTCCGCGCTCTTTATCCGACCGGGGTCGGCAACCTCCTGCGGCGTATGACCGAACCCACGTAGACGCCGTCCAGAGGTCCGGCGCCTCGCCGACAGGGATCCGAAAGCGACGCGGAACAGCGATGCCCTGCGAGAGCGGACTCTCGCAGGGCATCGCATCCTGCCTGTGGACCTACGTAGAGAGTTCTCAAACTCTTGCACGTCTGCAAAATCCCTGGTCAGGCGGCTACTTCGTCGGATCGGGAAGGGCGCCAAGGTGGCTCAGGAGCCACCGGTGGCGGTGTTTGAGGATTCGCGGGGTCCGAACGTGCGGGTGCTGCGGCAGGCTCAGCGGCGGCTCTCCCCGGCCGAGTTGGAGGCGTTGATCGCCGAGTATGAGGCAGGTGCTCGTGTTTGCGAGCTGGCAAAGGTCTACGACCTTCATCGCACGACGGTCGCCAGGCACGTTGCTCGTGCGGGCAAGACGCGGCCGGTCATGACCGAGGCGCAGATTGACGAGGCGGTCGTCCTGTACCGAGATGGGTGGACGCTGCACAACGTTGCTCAGCGCTTGGGCGTGGCGGATCAGACGGTCCGGCGGGTGCTGGTGGAGCGGGCGGTGACGATCCGGCCGGGCGGGCGCAGGAAGCTCTCGACTGTGGCCTAACGGACCGGGCTCCGTCCGCGGGGACCGCAAGGCTTGCGCGATGCCGCTGCTACTCGGTTGCGACCACGGCGTCGAGCGCGTTCTTCAACTGCTCGGCTTCGACGGCGCTCAGCGCGGCGAGGAACTCTTGTTCGCACTCGTCAACGATGCGGCTTCCGCGCTGAAGCAGTCCGCGTCCGGTGTTGGTGAGGGTGACGATGTTCTTGCGGCGGTCGTCGGGTTGGGGACGGCGCTTGACCCAGCCTTTTGCCTCTAGCTCGTCAACCAGGGCGACCATCCTGGTGCGGTCGATGCCGAGTAGGTCTGCGACCTCGCGCTGGGAGAGGCTGTGCTGCTCGTCCAGGCAGTTGAGCGCCGCCCACTCGCGGGGGCTGATGCCGATCGGCTCAAGCGCCGCGGAGGTCAGTTGCTCGTAGCGCAGGTGGACGTGCTTGAACAGGTACCCCAGCCGATGCGACGTGCCGCCGTCGCGCCCGGAGCGCGGGGTCGGCTGGTCATTTAGGGCCACGGCAGAGATCATAGACTAAAGTGATCGTTGCAATTAGTGACGATCGACTATGATGACGACTGCCGGACCTGATGGGTCGGGCGAGATCGTGCAGGTAGTCCACGCGTGGAGGTTTGCGGTGTTCAGGTCGATCGGAGTGTTCGGAGCCGGTCCGGGTCTCGGCCAGGCGGTCGCCCACCGCTGGGCACGGGAGGGCTACGACGTGGTGCTGGTGGGCCGCCGTCAGCAACCGCTCGACGCGCTGGCGCAGAACTTGGTTGCCGGGGGCGCGACAGCGCACGCCGTGACCGCTGACTTGTCTGACGTGGCGGCGGCTCCTGCGGTGGCCGAGCAGGTGCGCGCCGCGGTCGGCGATCTGGATGCGATCTACTACGCGCCGACGCCGGACGGCGGGTTCGTCCCGGCGGTGGACCTGACCCCGGAGCAGGCGGGGGCGTTCATGCCGCTGGCCGTCTACTCGCTGCTGGCGCTCGTGCGGGAGTTCGTGCCGCGCATGATCGAGCGAGGCGACGGTGCGATCTTGACCGCGCAGGGCGCCAGCGCCGTGCAGGGCGTGGCGAACCTGAGCGGGCCTGGCCCGGCGCAGGCCGCGCAGCGCAACTATCTCCAGTCCTTGCACGCCGAGCTGGCCGACAAGGGCGTCTACGTGGGGATGCTCTACATCGGCGCGATCATCGAGCACAGCGCCTTCCACACCTACGTCCAGCAATCCGGCGGCGGACGAGAATGGGGACCGACGGTTGCCCCAACCCTGCTCGCCGATCTGCTCTGGAACATGCAGAAGGCCAAGAGCGAGGCGGAAGCCAAGTACCCCGTATAGGGGGCGATCGGTCTGATGAACGCCGCCCGCGATCGACACGATGACAGGCGCTGGTGGGTACTCGGGGTGGTCGGTCTCGCGCAGTTGATGGTCGTGGTCGATGCGACGGTCGTCAACGTGGCGCTCCCCGACGCGCAACAAGCGCTGCACTTCTCCACCGAGCTTCGCCAGTGGGTCATCACCGCCTATGCGCTGGCGTTCGGATCGCTGCTGCTGCTCGGCGGCCGGATCGGTGACCTGTTCGGCCGCAAGTGGACGTTCATCGGCGGCGCGCTCGGGTTCGCGGTCGCCTCCGCTGTGGGTGGCGCCGCTCAATCCTTCGCGATGCTCGTCGCCGCCCGTGCAGCACAGGGTGTTTTCGGCGCGATGCTCGCCCCGTCCTCGTTGGCGCTGTTGACGACGACGTTCTCAGACGGTCCCGACCGCAAACGAGCGTTTGCCGTCTACAGCTCGATCATGGCGGGCGGCGCCGCGGTCGGGCTGCTGCTCGGCGGCATCCTGACCCAACTCCTGTCCTGGCGCTACAGCCTGTTCGTCAACCTCGCCTTCGCGATCCCGGCCGCCATCGCCGGGCTGCTGCTCCTGGTCAACCAACGCCCCTCCGAACGTCCAATGCTCGACCTGCCGGGCACCGTGACGGCGTGCGAAGGGCTGTTCTGCCTGGTCTACGGATTCTCCAACGCCGAGACACATTCCTGGGCAGCGACCGGGACGATCGCCATGCTGATCGCCGCCGCCCTGCTGTTGTGCGCGTTCGTGACGATCGAGTCGCGCGTACGCCACCCGCTGCTGCCGCTACGTATCGTCGCCCACTGCGCCCGCGCTGGGTCCTACACGGCAATCGCAATCCTCGGTGTCGCCATGTTCGGCGCGTTCCTGTTCCTCACCTACTTCCTTCAAGACACCTTGCGCTATACGCCGATCGACACCGGCCTGTCGTTCCTGCCGATGTCGCTCGCGATCGCCCTCAGCGCCGCCATGACCAACATCAAGCTGCTGTCCTGGCTCGGACCACGACCGCTGATAGCAGCCGGGATGCTCGCAGGCGCCGCCGCGATGGCTTGGCTCGCGCAGCTCACCATCACCTCGACCTACGCCACCGGAGTCCTCCCACCGTTGATCGTGTTCGGCCTGGCGATGGGGATGGTCATGGGCTCGGCCGTGTTCACCGCCACCTATCGGGTCGATCCCGCCGACGCGGGCGTGGCCTCCGCGATGGTCAACACCATGCAACAAATTGGCGGGGCGGTCGGAACCGCGCTGCTCTCAACCATCTTCGCCTCAGCCGTCACGTCCTACACGCACGCACGGCGATCCACGTCCCAACCATCGGGCGCGGCGGTCGTACACGGCGATACCGTCGCCTTCTGGGTCTCGGCCGCGATCTTCGCCAGCGGCCCGATCCTGCTCACCGCGATCCTGCCCAGCATCAAGGCCACGGCCGCCGCCGAGACGGGGGCGCGTGCAAGGCCGAAGATCGCGCTCAACTCCCCACGGGAGCTTAAGAGATGACCAGTCCGTCTGATCGCCCGAGTCCGAACGCTGAACCTCGCGGTGTACACGAGCGACAGCCGAACACTCTCGCACCCCGTGGCATCGTCCGGGGCCACGTCGTCGTCGCGGTCAAGCTGTTGCGAGAGCGGATAGCCGAGCCGTGGACGCTCGACTCGCTCGCGGATGAGGTTCACCTGTCGCGCTCTCAACTCGTGAGGGCCTTCGATGCCACGGTGGACATGAGTCCGATGGCCTATCTACGCCAGATGCGGGTGGAGCGGATGGCGCGGCTGCTGGCTTCCACGGACCTGTCGGTTGCCGAGGCCGCCCGCTCGGTCGGGTGGAAGAACCAGTTTCACGCGAGTCAGTGCTTCCACGCTCACTGCGGCGTCTCGCCCACCGAGTACCGGCGTCGGCAGCCACCTTCGTCGTTGGGGTAGCCGTTGTACCACTACGCCAGGCTCGGAAAGCCGAGGACACATCAAGGCGCGCGCATCTACCTGACGGCTCGCTTACATGCCCACGGGGCGCATCTTCCCTTCCATCCGCCCGGTGCCAGCGCTAATCTGAGTGCTGGCAGAGAATATCTATCGACGCTTCGGCGCTGCACCCGGCTCCGGCTTGGGTTGCCCTCTTTTCTGGACTGCCACTCCCGCAATCTGACGCGCCCTGGGCGTGTCTGACCAGAAAGAGGGCCGTCATGATCTTCGCAGCCAGTTGGGCACTCAGCTCCCGCCTCTACGGCCTGGCGCAGCGGTTCTGCCCGAGCAACATCGTCCTTCGCCGCGTCCACACTCGCAGCGGGATCAAGTGGGGGCCGCTCGTCGGCCTCGCCGGGATCGCCGTCTACGGGCTACTGATGGTCGCCACCGGCACGATCATCCGCGACGGCGGACCGGGCTGGGTGAACCTGTTCTTCATCGTCGGATTCTGGAACACCTGCCGCTTCACGTTCTTGATCCCGACCTCGATCGTGCGGTTGCTGCGGGTTCGTCATCAGGAGAAGGTGCTGCTGCGGGACTGGCAGCGCACCCACCCCGCTGACCCCGATGCCGCCGCCGCTCGCATGGATGCTCGCGTACCGGCCGCTCAGGCGTCATGAGTGCCGAGGATTGGTCCCCGAGCGACCTGCCCGCCGTCTCCTACATCCGGGTCGCGCCGACGACCACGGATGAGGCGGCGCGTGAGGTTGAGCGCCAGCGGGCGAAGATCGGGCTCGCCGCCGATCGGCTCGGGTTGCGGATGGCTGATGAGTTCGTTGATGTCGGCTACTCGGGGTTGAGCATGGACCGGCCCGACCTGCGCCGCCTACTCCATCACGTAACCGCTCATCGGGTCGGGTTCTGCGTCGTCGCCACCCGTGACCGGCTCTCTGAGGACCCCGAGGACATGGCCGACATCGACCAAGCTGTGGATGACGCGCTAGTCGCGATCGTGGTCGCCGCCGATCACATCGGACCAGAACGCGACGGCGGTTGACGGACGAAACTTGTTTGCTGGTCCCGAGATCACCGGGCCTCTCCCTGACGGCCCCGCACGGCCCTTGGTCATCGGCTGAGGTCGCGGCCTGGGTCGATCTGCTGCTCGGGTCCACGCCGCCGGATGTCCTCGTTGGCGGTGGCCTGTGCTCGCCGGGCGGCTGTATCGGCGCGCTGGTAATCGAGCCGCTGACCTTGGCCGCTGGGCGCGGGACCGAGCGGGTCGGAGCCGGTGATGTCGTAGCGGTCGCGGTTGGCGGCGATCATGCGGACCTGCTGCTCCCATTCCGCCCGGCGGGCGGGGTCGGCGGGCGGGGGTCCGAGCCGCCGTACCCACGGCCGCCCTTCGTGGACGGCTTGGCTGACAAGGACAGCGGCGCGTTGCTCGATCAGGTGTCGTAGCTCCGTGAGGGTGCGATGCATGTCGGTGGGCATCGCCCCGGTGGCCTCGGGGATCAGCCCGGCGATGTAGCGAGGTCGGTGACGCGGTCGAGTGCCACCGGTGCGGGCAGCGGTCAACTTGGCGAGGCGAGCGGCGAGCACCGCGGCCGGGTCCTTGGCGTCATCGAGTCCGCCCGCGCGGACCGCGCGTGACAAGAGCTGTTCTGGCTGATGCCCATCGGCCTCGGTACGGCGGAGCTGCGCGACCAATGCTCCGAACGACTCCCCAGCCACGACCGCCCGCGCTTGCTCGTCGGCAAGGCCGCTGGTGGCGACGGCCGTGGCGAACCGTTGGTGTTGGGCGGCTTGGGCGATGGTCTCGTACTCGGCCGCGAGTTGGCCGATGCTCGACCACTTCTCCTGCTCGGCCTCGATCGTCTCGTGCGCGGACTTCTCCGCGCCCTCGTGCTGAAGCACCCCGTAGAGGATCGTCCGCGCGGTGACCTCATCCTCGTAGCCGGGCGTGTGCTGATGTTCCTCGAGATGCGCCTCGTCGGTCGCGACATACGCGACGTTCGCCAGGCGGCCTCGGGTCATCGCGACGTAGAACGCCTCACGGGTCATCGAACTGCTGTGGACGACCAGGTGGGCGGTGTCCACCGTCGCGCCTTGGGCTCGGTGCGCGGTGATGGCGTATCCCAGCTCGACGTGCTCGGCCACGTAGTCGGCGGGAAGGACGACCCGGCCGCGTCGCCCACGGGCGCCGGGGCGCTGCACGGTCAAGCTCCCATCAGTGTGAGCGTCCACGACGGTCCAGGTGTCCCCGTTCTTCACCCAGCCCTTCCCGGTCGTGAGGCGGCGGTCGTTGTTGCGGGTGACGATCGTGTCGCCCGCACCGGCCGCGGTCCCGTCATGCAGGGCGACGCCTTCGACAGCGACCTGCCCGGCGAGTATGCGGTCGGCGCGGGCGCGCTGGTTCAGTGCGGTCACGGTGTCGCTGGTCTCGGCGATCAGGATGCTCGACCGCCCAGCGGCTATGTCGTTCTGCCAGGCGTGGTAGGCGGCGTCGAGCATGGTGTCGTGGTCGCCGCCGACGATCCGGCCCTGCTCGTCATAAAGGTCGATGACCTCGGTATCACCGCGTCGGAGACGCAGGGAGGCGCCCTTCTCCCACTCGTTCTTGAAGCGGCGGATGTCGGCCAACTCCGGCGCCCCCTCGTCGTCGGTGTTGTTGCGGTCGCGGACGAGTAGGCCGAACGCGCCGCCCGCGTCCACCGCGGCGAGCTGCGCCGGGTCACCGGCCAGCAGCACCTTCGCCCCCAGATCGGCGGCGTGGGTGGTGAGCTGGTCAAGCAGCATCGTCCCGGCCAGGGATGCCTCATCCACGATCACCAGCTCACCGGCCCGCAGGTCCCAACGGCCGTGGACGTGCTCGTAGAGCCACTTGGCCGTGTTCTCCGTCGCGATCCCAAGATCGGAGGCAAGCACGTCGGCCGCCGCCGCCGAGGGCGCGAGCCCGATCACGCTGCCCGAACCGTGCTCGGCCTCCCACGCCCGGCGCAGGCCGCCGAGCGCGAGGGTCTTGCCCGCCCCGGCCGGGCCGACCAGCACGTCCACCGTCCGGCCCGACGTGGCGATGCGCTCGACCACGCTACGTTGATCGGCCGACAGCACCCGGCCTCGCTGATCCGGGGAAGCGGCGACTTGGGCGGCCCCGGCCGGGTCGAGCGCCGGGCCGATCGTGGCGCGGGACAGGTCAAGCAGCCGATCCTCAGCCGCGAGCAGCGCGGTTGACGTGTAGAGGATGGAGTGACGGGGCCGGAACACGCTGGAGCCGTCCGACCGCTGGAAGGCGGCGGGGGCTGCGGTCAGCTCGGGCGGGGTGAGCCGTAGCGATGCGGCTTCGGCGGCGTCGGTGATAAGCCCGATGACCGCCTCCCGGTCCTCGACCGTCGCGAACCGCAGGCCGATCGTCTGCCGGGACGCCTCGGCCGACAGGTTCCATCGGCCCCAGGTCGAGCGCTTCTCCTGCACCTGCTCGACCACGGCCTGCCCAAGCGCTGCGAGCTCGTCGCGGCTCACGTCCTCGGCGCGCACGATCACCGTGCCGTTGCTGGTCGCGATCAGGCGGTCCGCCCAGGTCTCAGCGTCCTGGCCGAGCACGCGGTCAGCGCGGCGGCGCCACTGCTCGGTCAGCTCCGCCAGCGAGGAGTGCGCCTTGTCCGGGCGGGTCGAGAGCGTGGCCTGCTGCCGCAGCCGCAGCACCGCCCGCTGATCGGGCCGGTGCCCATGCTCGGTCAGATAGGTGTCGATGAGCCGGTCGGTCTCCGCCTCGATCGCCGCGCTCCGCGACGAGAACTCCGCAATCAGCTCGTCGGGCACGCCGACGATCTCCCACGCCGGGTTCCGATCCCGGCCCCGCTCCCGTTGTTCCCAGCCGAGACCGAGGCTGCGAGTCAGGTGATCGGCCAGGAGCGCGTTGTAATGCTCGGAGATCGCGACGACGGCCTGGTGCATCGGTCGCCCGTCGAGGGAGCGCCATTTGCCGTCCTCGCCCTGCGCCTTGTTGGCGATCACGACGTGCGTATGCAACTGCGGATCAGCCGCGCGCGAGTCGTAGTGGTCATAGGCGGTTGCGATGAGCCCGCGGGTTGCGACCTGTGCAACCCCGGCGTGCCCGACCCTGGTCGCTGCAACGTCACGCTCCATCAACGCAACCACGTCCGCAACCGCCTGGTGATGCGCCTCCACGATCCGGGCTTGCACCGCGGCGTCAGCAACGGCCCACAACGCCGACACGCTCTTGGGGACCGAGAACGTGTAGTCATACCCCGCCACCGTCCGGCGGGTCCCGCGCTCGCGTTCCTCAACCTCGATCCGCTCCACCGCGACGGCGCGTTCGTCGGCGCTCAGCTCCGGGGCCAGATGCTCGACCCGTCCGGCGATCCGTTCCTCGACCTTCTTGTGACGGAGATACGGCAGGCCGAGCGGATCGTTGGTCAGCGGATCGCGGCCCTGGCCGAGCAGACGGCGCAGATGATCCTCGGTCACCGTCCCGCCCGGCTCGATCCGCTGCTCGTTGGTGCCGAGACCGTGGACGCCGGTGCCGAGCCAGTAGCCGGGCGGGGTGCCCTTCTCCGCGTAGTAGCGGATCAGTGGTGTGGTCAGCGGCCGGTTCCCGTCGCCGGCAGCGACCGACTGGAGCAGATATTGGTAGCCGCTCCCGGCGGACATCACACGCATCGAGACCGTCACGCCGGTCAGGTGCGCCGGGGTTACCTCGTGGTGCAAGAGGTGTGGACCGGCCGGTCGCCTGGACCGAAGTCCCTCCGGGGAACTTCGGTCCAGGGCTCAGAGCGGGTACAGACGGCGGGCTCCCGAGCGCCATTCGGCGCTCGGGGATTGGATGTCAGCGGCGCTCTGAGTAGGGCTCGGGAGCGGCGGTCCAGCTCGTCGTCTGGCTGGCGGCCTGCGGCTGTCGCGCTTGTCGTCAGCGCCTTTTACCGACAACTACTCTGTTCTTGACAAATAATCCTGTCGGTGACAGGCTGAGCGCATGTTGGAGGTCGCGGTGATCGAGAAGCCGTCCGTGGCGGCGGCAACGCTGGAGCCGGTGCGGGCGCGGCTGCTGCACGAACTGGTGGAGCCCGCATCGGCGTCGGTGCTCGCGTCCAAGCTGGGGCTGAGCAGGCAGAAAGTCAACTACTACCTGCGTGGACTGGAGAAGCACGGTCTCATCGAGCTGGTCGAGGAACGCCGCAAAGGCAACATGACCGAGCGCGTGATGCGCGCAACCGCGAGCGCCTACGTGATCTCGCCGTCGGCCTGCGGTCCGGTGGCGCCTGACCCGTCCCGTTCGCCGGACCGGCTTTCGACCCGGTGGCTACTGGCCGTGGCTTCTCGGCTCGTGCAGGACGTGGGTGCGCTGATCGAAGCCGGGGCTACGTCAGGCAAGCGAGTAGCGACCTTCGCGATCGACGGGGAGGTCCGATTCGCGAGCGCTGCACAACGGGCCGCGTTCGCGCAGGAGCTTTCTGAGGCGGTCGCCGACTTGGTGGCGAAGTACCACGACGAAGGAGCCGCCAAGGGCCGCAGTCACCGGCTGGTCGTGGCCTTGCATCCCTCGATGAACCAAGACAAGGAGTGACGATATGGCGCGTAAGTTCGAGCTACGCAAGGAGATAGAGCTACCGGCCTCACCAGAGGAAGTCTGGCAGGCGATCGCGACCGGGCCAGGGATCACCGCGTGGTTTCGGCCGATGGAGATCGACCCGAACAGCCCGGATGTCATCGCGTGGGACCCGCCGCGCAAACTGACGATCCGTACCCCGGAGGCCGAAGATGGCACGACGCACGCCTTTGAGTACCTGATCGAAGGCCGAGACGGCGGGACGAGCGTGCTGCGGTTCGTCCACAGCGGCATCCTCGGCGACGACTGGAGCGACGAGTACGAGGGCGCGACCAGCGGCGGCTGGGACATGTACCTGTTCACGCTCGCCCAATACCTGCGGCACTTCGCCGGGCGCCCGGCATCCTACGTGGAGGCCGAGGCTCCCGCGGTCGGCGGATGGGACAAGCTGCGCCAACGGCTAGGGCCGATCCGTCTCGGCGATCAATTGACGATCGACCTACCCGGCGCAGCGCAGCTCGTCGGCGAAGTGGACTACCTGACCGAGCACTTCATCGGGCTGCGCACCCCCGATGACCTGATCCGCTTCCACGAGCGTTCCGCCATCGGCCTACCGATCGCCGTGAGCGACCACCACTACGGCACACCCACCGACCCGCAGCGGCGCACCGAATCATGGCGGTCATGGCTCTCCGCCGCCCTCGACCAGCGAGAGCAGAGCGCCGCGTCCGCATCCAGATGATCCGGGTGACATGCCAACGGGCAACTTGAACAAAGGATCAGGCGACATGCAGCAAGCACGAACCGCCCACGGCAGGTCGCCTGACCCTCCGCGTCGAACGCCCGCACAACGCCCTTGCATCTCAACTCAGCACGGCGTTGTCCGAGGCCATGTCGTTGTTGCTGTCAATGCCTTGCGCTTGCGCCTGGCCGAGCCGTGGACGCTCGACACCCTGGCCGAGCAAGTCCACCTGTCCCGCTCCCAGCTTGTACGGTCATTCGACGCCACGGTGGGGACGAGCCCGATGGCATTCCTACGTCAGATGCGGGTCGAGCGGATGGCGCGGCTGCTGGTCTCCACGGACCTGTCGATCGCCGAGACTGCTCGCTCGGTTGGCTGGAAGAACCAGTTTCACGCCAGCCAGTGTTTCCACGCCGCCTACGGCGTCTCGCCAACCGAGTACCGCCGCCAGCACGCCACGCCGCCACGCATCGCCTGACCACATAAACGCTGCTGCGCGGCGTCTGCCATAAGCGTATGGCGTGGGACCTGCCAGGTCGGCCGTGGGCAGGCGAACTGGCGGAGACGGGGTGGGGATTAGTGGACGGCGCGAACCGATATGGGCCGGTCGCATCGTGCTGTTGGTGTCCCGGCTGTGCCGGGGTCGGGTGCTATGGCTGGTGGTGAGCCTGCCGAGTTGTTTGGAGTGGACGGAGAGTGGTGACCGGGCTCGTCTTGCGTACCTGGCCTACGACACGCCGCCGGTCGGCGGTTCGTGCGGGTCAGGAGGATGGCGATGGCGCCACGCAGGACGACAGCCAAGACGGCGGATGAGATTCGGGAGGCTCGCGAAGCGAAGCTGACGGAGCTGTCGGGCCGTCTGGAGGGCGCGGTGGGCCGGTTGGTGTCGGGTGAGGATTGGGCGGCGGCGATCCGGTTTGCGACCAGATTTCGGTCGCGGTCGTTCGCGAACACGTTGCTGATCTTCGCTCAGCATCAGGACGCCTACGAGCAGGGACGGGTGAGCGAGCCGTTCCCGTCGTATGTCGCGGGGTTCAAGCAGTGGAGAACCTTGGGGCGGCAGGTCACCAAGGGCCAGACGGGCTACATGATCTACGCGCCGGTCACGGCTCGGTTCGCGACGACGAACCCGGCGGATGCGGAGTCGTGGCGGCGGCTGGATCGTGGTGAGAAGGCGCGGCCGGGCGAGGTCGTGCGCTCCAAGATGGTCGGCGTCAAGCCCGCCTACGTGTGGGACGTGAGCCAAACCAGCGGCGAGCCGGTCCCGGAGCGCCCCCGCCCGGTGCTTCTGGCCGGTGAGGCTCCCGCGGGATTGTGGGAGGGTCTTGCCGCCCAGGTGCGCGAGCGCGGATTCACGCTGGCGGATGCGCCGGATGCGCCGGATGCGGCGGCGCTGGACGGGGCGAACGGCGTGACGGACTTCGGTGCGCGCACGGTGCAGGTCCGGGCGGACATGGATGACGCGGCCAGGGTCAAGACGTTGGCGCACGAGCTGGCGCACATCGAGTTGGGGCATGAGGATCGTCGCCCGGACGGGTTGCACAGAGGGATCGGGGAGGTCGAGGCCGAGTCGGTCGCGCTGATGGTGTGCGCGAGCTTCGGGCTCGACTCGACCGACTACACGATCCCCTACGTCGCCGGATGGTCCTCGCAGGTCACTGGCAGCTCCCCTATGGAGGTCATTCGCGCCACGGGTGAGCGGGCACGGATGACGTCGCTGGCGATCCTCGACGAGCTGCCGGAGGCGCCGGTCGGGGACGGTGACCCGCCCGGCCTCGACCGCGCAACCAGCGCGGAGCGGCCGCGGGAGCGGTCGGGCGCGAAGCGCGCCGCGCCGGTCACCGCCCGCCCGGCGGCGGGGCCGGTAGAGGTTCGGGAGCCTGCGGCGGTGGTGGGATGGTGAGCGCGCCCGCCATGAGCACGCCGGTCGATGCCGTGGCCGCGGCAGGCGGACTGTCACTCCCCGACGCCGCTGTGGCGTATGCGAGGGCGGGCCTGGCGGTGTTCCCGTGCGTACCGGGCGAGAAGCGGCCCTTGACCCGTCACGGGCTCAGCGACGCGACCTTCGATCCGGCGCGGGTCGCCGGGTGGTGGCGACGATGGCCGGAGGCGAACATCGGCCTGGCGACCGGCCAGTCGGGCGGGTTCGACGTGCTCGACATCGACGTGCATCCGGGCGGGTCAGGATTCCCCGCGCTACGCCGGGCACGCCAGGCCGGGCTTGTGGACGGCTGGACGGTGCTGGTCCGGTCCCCGTCTGGCGGGGTGCATCTCTACTTCCCTGTCGATCCCGACCGCGAGCAGCGGCCGTGGGCGCTGCCGAAGCAGCATGTGGACTTCCGCGGGACTGGCGGCTACGTGATCGCCCCGCCCTCGCGGATCACCGACGAGCACGGCGAGCGGGGGTACCGGCTGATCGCCACCGGCCACGACCCGCAGACCGTCGAGGCCGGGGAGCTGCGTCGCCTGTTGGACCCGCCCCGTCCCCGCCCCCGCCCGCACCTGCGGCCGGGGGTTGGTCTGGCCGGTGGGTCGGAGCGGTTGGGGGCGTGGCTGGCGGAACGGACGGAGGGGAACCGGAACCGCGCGCTGTTTTGGGCCGCGTGCCGCCAGGCCGAGGCCGGGGTCCCCCAAGACGAAGCCCGCCAGGTGCTCGGATCGGCGGCGGAACGGACGGGGTTGGGTGAGCGCGAGATCGACGCCACCGTGGCGTCCGCCTACCGCACCACCACCCGCCGGAGCGACGTGCCGACCGCGAGCATCGCATCGGAAGGGCTGGGCCGATGACCTCTGCGACCACGGCGGCGGGCGGTCCGGGAGGGTCGGGTCGGCTGGTGCTCGGGGTCGCGGTGGCGGGCACGGTGTTCATCGCGCTGGGCGCGTTCTGGCTGTCGTTCACGTCCCTCTCGGCGCTGGCCCGTTCCTGTGGGATTCCGGCTGACAGGGCGTGGATGTGGCCGCTGATCGTGGACGGCGTGATCGTCGTCGCCACCGTCTCGGTCGTCGCGATCAGCGGCAGCGGCCAGGACCGCCACGCGGTCCGCTACCCGTGGCTGCTGCTGTCGGCGGGGGCGGCGGTGTCGGTGCTGGCGAACGCCAGCCACGCGATCGTCACCGCCGACGCCAAGGTCCCATCGGTCCTCGCGGCACTCGTTGCCGCGGTCCCGCCGGTGGTGCTGGTCGCGATCACGCACTTGACGGTCGAGCTGACCCGCCGCCCACCCCGGCGTCCGAGCGCGGCGGCTGGCGCGTCTGGCCGAACCACGCAGCGTTCGGTGCGGCCGACGACGGCCGCGAGCCGGGTTGATGAGAGTGGCCGGATCGGTGAGGCGTTGCGGCTACGGGCGGACACGTCGATGAGCAACCGGGAGATCGCGGCGCGGCTGGGGGTGCATCCCTCCACGGTCGGCCGCTGGCTCAAACCCCACCCGCCAGGAGCGCTCACGGCCGGGCGGGCGCCGCTGGGACTACCGGGCGGCACAGAGCACGAGACATCTGAGCAAAGGAGACCACAATGAGCACAGACGACGACCGGCCACGCGCCGGTCACAGCAACGATCACCACGACGAACGGCCCGGCGGGGCCGAGTCCCCGCGTGAGCTGTTGGCCGTCCACGATCCGTCCAGGCAAGCGACCGGCCGCGATTGGCAGTCGGCTGGAGGTCGTGGGCACGGTGTGACGGTGCAGTGGGTGCGCCCGACCGACCTGGCGGCGCGCATGGCAGCGAGAGCTTCCGCCGGGGCGGTGGCGGCGCATGTCGCCGCCCACCGTCAGGTGCGCGCGAGCGTCCGGGCGCGATTGGCGCCGCTGTCGGCGTTCGGCCGCCAGGGCGAGTCCGGGCCGGTGACGGTCGAGCGGTCGATGGTCGGCCGTTGACCCTCCGCCGCGTGCGCACCCGTGCTGCCGTGCCGTCCCATGAGCGGTCCGCCTTGGGGATGCTGCTGATGACCTGACGCCTTTCGGGCGAGATGGCGGTGTTCTTGGGCGGCTGCGGTGGCGCGGGGTGCGCACCTGTTGGTTGCCATGCCCGCCCACGAGTTTTCCCGCCAGGTTCCCGCGTCGGCCACCGCGCCGGACGCGGATTCCGGGCTGGCGTTCGCCAGCCCGGCGGGACTGCGTGCGCTCCTTGACCGACTCCACGCCGCCGGGCCGCAAGCGTGGCGCACTGACCCCGACGCGACCGCCCTGTTGGCCTTCACGATCGACAGGTACGCCCCGCTGGCGCGCAGTTGGCATCGCGACCCCGGCGAGGCCGCGTCGGCGGCGTTCATGGCGATGCGCCACGACGGGGTGCGCCACGCCGCCGACCCGTGGGCGGTGGTCACTCGGGCGGTGCAGGTCAGCCTCTCGGCCGAGAACCACGCCGAGCGGCACCTGACCTCAACCGAGAAAGCCCGCCGCACCCAGCACGCCGAGATGGACGCTCCGGTGCGGGCCGGTGAGCTGACCGACACCCTGCCGTTCTCCACCCTCGGCCCCAACCGCGGCGCCGACGCTGAGGTTGAGCCGGTGATCGCGGACGCCACCGGGCTGCTGGAGCTGCTGGGCTGGCCGGACACGATGACCGGGGCGGTGGTGGAATACGTCGCCGGTCGGCTGACGGACGCGGGCAGCATCCCAGCCGCCTATGAGGCGTTGCGGCGTGACTCCGCGTTTCGCGCGCAGCTCGACCTCGACCGGATCGCGTGGGCCGGGCTGCTGCGGGTGCTGCTCGGCTCCCGGCCGCAACCGGGACGCCCGACCCGCAAAGGTGTCTTGGCGCGGCTGCTTTTGGGCGAGACCGTGCGTGACCTGCTGGACGACAACCGGCTGGTGCGCGCGATCCTGGCCTGCCGCCCCCGCTCCGCGACCAGCGGCGGCGTCGGCCTGGGGGATGACGGCGATGAGTAGCGGCGGTGGTGTGGAGCTGGACCGCACGGTCGCCTCGATCCGGGTCGGGCACCGCTTCCGCCACGACCTCGGGGACCTAGACGAGCTGTGCGACTCGATCGCCAAGCTCGGGCTTTTGCAACCGATCACGATCACCCCTGACGGTGTTCTCGTGTGCGGCGCGCGCCGCCTCGCCGCCGTCAAGCAGTTGGGGTGGGAGCGGGTCAAAGTGTGGATCACCTCGACGGTCTCGACCCGGCTGGCGGAGGTCTTGGCCGAGCAGCACGAGAACACGATCCGCAAGTCCCTGACGCCGACCGAGGCCGCCGCCCTCTACACCGAGCTGAAGGCTCTGTACGCGGCTGACGCGGCCCGCCGCCAGCAAGCATCCAGATTCCGGTCTGACGGTGGTGGAAAGTTTCCACCACCGTCAGAGCAGGCAAGTCTGGACCGGAACGCGGGTAAGGCAAGGCGCCAGGCGGCGCGGGCGATCACCGGCCAGGACTCGTCCAAGTCGCTGGACCGGGTGATCGAGGTCCAACACCTTGCCGACGACCCGGCCACGCCTGAGCCCGTGCGCGAGGTCGCCCGTCGTGAGCTGGCCGAGATGGACGCGGACAGGAAGGTCTACGGCCACTACCTGACCGTCCAGGCCACCGCCAGCACCGAAGCGCTGGCCCGGCTGGCAGATGATCCCGCTCAGCCGGAGACAGTCCGGGCGCGCGCCGCTGACGAGTTGGGCACGCTCGATCGCGGTCGGCCTGCGGCGGAGCTGGTCAAGGCCGCGCAGGCGGCCATCGCCCGCGCCACCAACCCTGACGGTGCTGACGGGCTGCGGCTGGTGGCGGTCAAGCGATACGGGCTGCGGGCGTTCCTGGCGACCGTCGATGAGATGGATGGATGGTGGCGCTACTACGACTCTGGCGAGATCGCCGCCGGGCTGTCCGATGAGCAGTGGCAACGGTTGTGCGCCTGTCTGGACGGCAGCATCGAGTTCATCCGCGCCATCGGCGACGCCCGCCACCACGACCCGACAGCCGGGCCGTTAGCCGATCGGCCGCCATCCGCCGCCTGCTTCTGAGCTGATCACGCGAACCGGGGGCGGGGCGCGCACCTGAACGGCGACCCGTCCCCTTTCTCGTGCTGGGAGCAAGCCGTGCCCACTGTTCGTCTACCTCGACCGCCGCGTCTCCCTCGTCTGCCTGGTCGCGTGATCGTCATGCTCGCCGTCGTCGGTGTCGTCGTGCTGGCGACGATCGGTGTCGGCGTCTACGGGCTCGTGCGCGGCCCCGGCCACACCGCGACCTCCCGGCCCGCTTCGACCGAGACCGGCACGCAGGGCTCGACCGGCACCGGCAGCTCAGGTGGATCGGGCGGCACGGTGGCCGGGCCTGCCCCGGCGATGTTGCCCAAGACCGACAACCCGGTGACGTATGCGAGGGCGGTCGCGGGGGCGTTGTTCGACTGGTCCACGACCACCGGGTACGCGCCGTCGGACTACTCCGCCCCGGTGCTCGCCGACGCCGACCCGTCCGGCGAGGAAATCGCCGGGCTGATCGGGGATGTCGCCAGCTACGAGCCGACGACGGCGGAGTGGACGCAGCTCGCGACGATGAAGGTCATCGAGCACCTGACGATCACGAGCGCAAAGGTCCCGTCGCTGTGGCCCGAAGCACTCGCGCAGGCGCGCGGACAGCTCCGGGCGGGGACGACCGCTATCACGATCACCGGGACGCTGCACCGCACCGGCGTCTGGTACGGGCAACCGGCCTCGACGACCGATCCGGTGTCGTTCACGATCTTTGAGGCGTGCAGCCCGTCGTGGCCGGACTGCCACACCCTGCGCCTCTCGCAGCTCAACGATCCTCTCGGTTAGTCGGGTAGGCCGGTGATGGTCCGCAAGGTGCTGATCGGCCTGGTCGTCGGCCTGGTGTTCCTCGGTCCCGGCATCGGCCTGTCGGCGCTGGCGGTGCTGTTCGCCCCCGCGATGACCGACGCCGCGACCTGCGCCACCACCGGCACGGACGCGGGCGGGTTGTCCGATCCGTCGCTGCCGGTCAGTGGCACCGTCCCGCAGAGCCTCGCGGCCACGACCGCAGACGGGGAAACGGTGACGTTGGATCACACGCAACTGGAGCGGGCGGCGACGATCATCGCGGTCGGCAACAGCGAGAACATCCCCGCCAACGGCCAGGTGATCGCGCTGATGGCCGCGCTCACCGAGTCCACCCTGCGCGTGCTCGCCAACCCCACCGCCGTCCCGCAGTCGGTCAACTATCCCAACGACGGCGACGGCTCCGATCACGACAGCCTCGGGCTGTTCCAGATGCGGCCCTCGACCGGCTGGGGCAGCGTGGCGAACCTGATGGACCCGGTGTGGTCCAGCCGCGCGTTCTACGGCGGACCGGACGGCCCCAACCACGGCAGCCCGGCCGGGCTCTTGGACGTGCCGAACTGGCAGAACCTCTCCCTCGGTGCCGCCGCGCAGGCCGTCGAGGTCTCGCAGTACCCCGACCGCTACGCCAACTACCAGCCAGTCGCGGAGAAGATCGCCAGCACCCTGACCGGCGTGACCCTCACCGGCAGCCAATGCCTCACCGGCCCCACCACGACGGGGAACCTGCCGCCGGGGTTCGCTGGAGCGTTCATCGCCGCCGCCGAGAAAGAGATCGGCCTGCCCTACGTATGGGGCGGCGGCACCTACACCGGCCCCTCCGGGATCGGATCGGACGGCCGCGGCCCCGGCTTCGACTGCTCCGGCCTGGTCATGTACGCCGCCTACCAAGCCTCCGGCGGCAAGGTCCGGTTGCTGCACTACACGGGCGATCAGATCAGCGAAACTCAGTCCGTCACCTGGGCGGACAAGCAGCCGGGTGACATCATCTTCTACACCTATCCCGGCGAAACCGTCCCGCACCACGTAGTGATCTACCTCGGCGGCGACAAGATTCTCCAAGCCCCGGAGACCGGGCAGAACGTCGGGTACGGCATCCTCTCGGAGTTTCCCGGTCAGACTGCCACGGTCCGGCGGATCACCGAACCGTAAGCGGCATTGTCTGTCAGCCACGGTCATCGGTGGCGACGCTGTAGCTGGGTACCGGCTACGGGTGGGGGCGGCTCCGGGCCCTGGACTCGGGATGGATAGAGGTCGGTTCAGTCCTGGTCCGCCTCGTCTGCGCGCCATAGGGGTTGGGGAGGTGCCGAGGCGAGCGCTCGGCGTAGGAGCGCGAGGAGCCGGCGGCGGTCGGCGGTGGTCAGGCCGCCGAGGATGTCGTCTTCGACGTCTGAGGCCATTTGCTTGGCTTGGCGCAAAGTGTCCTGGCCTTGGCGCGTGATGCTGACTTCCCAGGCGCGGCGGTCGTTGGGGCGTCGCCGCCGCTGGGCCAGCCCGGCTTCCTCGAGTTGATTGATCAGCTTGACCATCGCGCTCGGGTCGATTCCCATGTCGGTGCTGAGTTGCTGCTGGATCGTGCCTCCCCGAGCACCGAGCACGTTAAGCACCGCGAAGGTAGTAGTCGTGAGACCGATCGAGTCCAGCGCTTGCGCGGTGCGTGTATGCGCGGCCCGCCAGAGCCGGAAGAACAGCTGGCCAGCAAATTCAGCTACCTCGATGTCCGGTGAGACCTCTCCTGTCATGGCCTCAGTGTCCCAGATTCCCTGGACGTCCACCATGATGGACGGCTACCATTATTCTTGCGAGCATCAGCGTGCGGCCTGCGAAGCGTCCGCCGAGAAGCTAAGACAGCACCCAGAGGGATCGGATGAGTCAAGACAGCGACACACCCAAGCGCAGCAAGCGCACCACCACGACGAGCAAGTCCGCCGCCGCGCTGACGCCTGAGGAGCGCGCCGCGATGAAGGAGCTGGCCGCCGAGCGCAAGGCGCAGGCCAGTGGTGAGGACGGGGAGCGCGCCGTGCTCGCCAAGATCGCCGAGATGCCCGAGGCCGATCGCTCGATGGCCGAACGAATCCATGCGATCGTCAAGGCGGCCGCGCCGTCGCTCACCGCGAGAACCTGGTACGGGATGCCGGCGTATGCCAAGGACGGCAAGGTCATCTGCTTCTTCCAAAGCGCAGCGAAGTTCAAGGCAAGGTACGCGACGATCGGGTTCAGCCCCAACGCGAACCTCGACGACGGCGACATGTTCCCGACCTACTTCGCCCTCAAAAAGTTGACCTCGGCCGAGGAGAAGAAGATCACCGCACTGGTGAAGATAGCCATCAGCTGAATGCTCACCGCCTGATGACGTGCGCGACGCCGATGAGCCAGACGACGATCATCCGAACGACGAACTCGAAGGAGGACTGAACACATGTTCACGAAGAAGGGCGACGCGGCAGTCCTGGGCAAGCTCGACGGCGCACCGGCTCAGTACCGCGAGATCGGGAAACGACTGCACGCCATCATCCGAGAAAGCGCGCCGTCGTTGGAACCCATCGTGCGCTGGGGACTGCCCTTTTACCAGAAGGACGGCAAGGACATCTGCTACATCAAGCCCGACAAGGACTTCATCGCGTTCGGCTTCGGCGAGGCTGTGAATCCGACTCAGTCAGAGGGGGCTAGCATGCACCCCGTCGCATGGACCCTCACCTCACTCGACGACGCCGCAGAAGCCGAGATCCGAACGCTCGTCAAGAAAGCAGCGGCGTGATATCCGACTCAGCGCAGATTCCCGCATGGGAGCCCGACCCCTCCGCCCGCGCCCGAGTCTGAAATCCGCCCCATCTGACACAGCAACTCCGGCATACCCAATCGTTAAGCTCGGTCTGACAAGCAAACGAAAGACGCTGTGACGTTTGCTCGCCCACGGGGACATCATCTTTTACACGTATCCCGGCGAAACAGTGCCGCATCATGTCGTGATCTACCTCGGCGGTGACCGCATCCTGGAGGCTCCGCAGACCGGCGGGAACGTCCGCTACGGCACCCTCTCGGAGTTCCCCGGCCAGACCGCGAGCGTGCGCAGCATCACCGAACCAAGATAAGCGGCCCTTCGGGGTGGTGGGGTGGCGCACCTGACGGGCGTGGTCACTCTCATCGCTCCGCACACGCTGCTGGCCGCGGGCGTCTACCCGAACTTCAACGGTGTCGGTGGTGCCGGGCAGCTCAAGACGGTGATCGGCGCGTTGATGACGATCGTGCTGATCGTCGCCGTGCTGATGATGGTCGTCTGCGCAGCGACGTGGGCGGTCGCCTCGGCGCACGGCAACTACCAGACCGCGACCAAGGCCCGCACCGGCCTGTTGGTCGCGATCGGCGCCGCCGCTCTGGATGGTGGCGGGATCGCCTGGATCAACTTCCTGCTCGGGGTAGGCCCGACCCTCTGACCGCTTCGTCGGTCCTGCGAGGGCCGAGCGGAGCGGTGGCGGGGCGGGCGCACCTGCGGGGTGAATCCCGCCGTTTCGCACCGGCTGTTGTCGGTGGTGTGCGGGTCCGTGCAAGTGCGAGGGAGCCCGCCCGATGATCTCTGTTCTTTCTCCTGTCACGACCGGCCTGAGCGGTGTGCTCGGCCGGTCCGGTCTGGTGTTGGCCGATATCAACATCAACCCGAACTCCAACGGCCTGCCCGGCATCAGTGCCTTGCAGAAGATCGTCGGGGCGGTCATGACTGTTGGCCTGATCCTGTCCGTGCTGGCGTTGATCGTGGCCGCGGTGGTGTGGGCCTTCGGTTCGCACTCGGCCAATCCGCATCTGGCGACCAGAGGTAAGGCGGGGGTGTTGATCGCGTGTGGCGCTGCGATCGTCACCGGGGGCGCGGTGGCGTTCATCAATTTCTTCTGGAACGTCGGCCAGGGCATCTGAGATGGGTGTCTGCTCTGTCCCGGTCATCTCGACCGTCTGCCATGTCGCGGGCAAGGCCGCCGCGACGGTCGTCTCGGCCCCGTTTGACTGGATCGCGCAAGGGGTCGGCAACGCCGCGGAGTGGATGTTCAAGGGCGTCTGGCAGCTCTTTGACTCGACCACGCTGGTCGATGTCACCGACCCCAACTACCTGAAGGTCTACGACGTTCTCTTTGGCGTCGCGATCTTCCTGATGCTGCTGTTCTTCTTCTTGCAGCTCATCACCGGCCTGGTCGCCCGTGATCCCGGAGCGCTGCACCGGGCCGGGATCGGGTTGGCGAAGTCGGTCCTCGGGTCGTTCCTCGTCGTCACCCTCACCGGGCTGGCGCTCACGATCGTTGACGAGCTGTGCGTCGGGATCATCCAGGCCACCGGCACCACCCTGGATGAGATGGGCGGCAAGATCGCCGCCCTCGCCGGAGGGCTCACCGCGATCACCCTCTCCGCTCCCGGTGCGGGGGCGGTCATCATCATCTTCCTCGGCTGCCTGGCGATCACCGGCGCCGCGATCGTCTGGTTCAGCCTGCTGATCCGCAAGGCGCTCCTGCTCGTCGCCGTCGTCCTGGCGCCGGTCGCGTTGTCGGGCCAGTCGTGGGACCACGCCCGGGGCTGGTTCACCAAGTGGGCCAGCTTCGTCGTCGCGTTGATCGTCTCCAAGCTGGTCGTGGTCGTGATCTTCCTCGTCGCGATCAACCAGATGAACGCGCCCCTGAACCTCGGACTGTCCTCGATAGCGAACCCGGTCGCCGGGATCGTCTTGATGTTCGTGGCGGCGTTCGCGCCGTACATGGCCTACAAGTTCATCAGCTTCGTCGGCTTCGACCTCTACCACGCCATGAGCGCCGAGAGCGAGGCGAAGGGGGCGATGAACCGGCCGATCCCTGTCCCGTCGATGCCCAGCCTGGCGGGCGCCCGAAAGGTGCTCGGCGGCGGCGACTCGGGCGGCAGCGACGGTGGCGGTAGCGGCGGCGGTGACAAGGGAGGCGGCGGCGATAGTGGTGGCCCGCCCTCGCCCGGCGGTGGAGGCGCCGGTACCCCGACCGGAGGCGGCGGCACCGGCAAAGCGTCGGCGGGTCAGGGCTCAAAGGCGGGCGCCGAGGGCGCCGCGGCCGGGCCGGAGGGCATGGCCGTCGTCGCGGGCGCACAGGCGGTCACCGCGGCGGCGAAGGCCGGACCGGCGACCGGAAAGGCGGTCGCGAGCGCCGCCGAGGGCCACGCCGACGCGGGCCAGGAAGCGGCCGGACAGTCCCCGGCCTCCGGCGAGCCTGACAGTCCGGGCCGGTCCACGCCCGTCCCGGTCCCGCCCGCACAGGCCAGCCCAGCCGGGTCCGAGCCAGCCGCGCCGCCAGCGCCGAGCCCGGCACCTGCGCCGCCCGCCGCGGGCGAGGGTCCGACCCCACCGCCAGCCGCGACGACGACTCCACCTGCGTCGCCGTCGGCCGCGCCGCCATCCCCACCGTCCCCAGCCGAGCCACCCGCTCCGTCTGAGGGAGGTTCGTGATGGCCGAGCATGAGGATTCGGGTCGTGAGCTTTCGCCGGTGAAGTTCTCCCGCCTCGCCCGCCGCGGCCTGTTACTGGGTCTGTCGTTGGCGCAGGTGATCGTCCTCGGCATCGGCGCCATTGCGATCATCGGCGCGCTCTACACCGCTGGGGGCAAGGGATTGTTGTTCGTGTTCCCGATGATCGGGGTGTGCGCGCTGTTGGTGTGGGTTCCGGTCGGCGGGCACAAGCTGATCGAATGGATACCGCTGGCCGGGCATTGGGGGCTCCGGGCGGCGCTGGGGCAGACGGTGTATCGCTGGCGGGTCACCAAACCCCGCCCGGCCGGAACCCTCGCGCTACCCGGTGACACCGCGGCGCTGCGCCAGTATGAGGACCCGGAGACCGGGACCGTCATGGTTCACGACCCGCACCGCGCCACGTTGACCGCGTTGGTGGAGGTCACGCATCCGAGCTTCATCCTGCTCGATCCTGGCGAGCAGTACCGCCGCGTCACGGCTTGGGGACGTGCTCTCTCGACGGTGTGCCGCTCGGGGCGGATCGCGCGCCTGCAAGTGCTGGAGCGCACCGTGCCCGACTCGGGCACGGGTCTGGAGCAGTGGTGGGCCACGCACGGGTCCGATGACGGGTCCTGGGTGGCTGAGACCTACCGGGAGTTGATCGAGCGGGCAGGGCCGACCGCCGAACGGCACGTCACCACCCTCTCGTTGTCGCTGGATATGAAGGCGGCGGCGAGGGCGATTCGCTCGGCCGGTCACGGGATGCGCGGCGCCGCCGCCGTCCTGCGCGCCGAGATGCGCACGCTGACCACCGCGCTGCGGGCCGCTGACCTGACGCCCGGCGAGTGGTACACGCCCGGCCAGCTCGCCGTCCTGCTGCGCTCGGCGTATGACCCGGCCGTCGCGGCGACGTTGGAGCGCAGCGAGCTGGGCCGCGATCTCGCCACCGCCGGGCCGGTGGCGGTCGAGGAAACCTGGGACCGGCTGCGGTCGGACTCCGCCTATCACGCCGTGCTGTGGGTGTCGGAGTGGCCCCGCTCGCAGGTGTATCCCGGCTTCCTCGCGCCGATCCTGTTGTCGTCGGGGGTGCGGCGCGCGTTCACGCTGCTGTGCGATCCGGTACGCGCCGACCAAGCGGCCCGCGACATCCGCAAGAAAAAGACCGGGTACCTCTCCGACGCGACCCAACGGGCGAAGATCGGGCAGATCGAGGACGCCGAGCAGACCGCCGAGTACCGCGACGTGCTCCAGCAAGAGGCCGACCTGATCGCCGGGCACGGCGTGCTGCGCTACATCGGCCTCATCGCCATCTCGGCCCCGACGACCGACGAGCTGGACGCCGCGGTCGCCGCTGTCGAGCAGGCCGCGATCCAAGCGTCATGTGAGACCCGCCGGCTGGTCGGCCAGCAAGCCCAAGCGTTCACCGCGGCGGCGCTGCCGCTGTGCCGCGGCCTCTAGCCCGGAGCTAGCGACAGATGAGCCAGACGATGATGCCTACGCCAGCGAGCAGCAGAGGACCGTACACCGGGGCGACTGCCCATGAGCGCACGTCTGGCCAGTCAGGCCAGTAGTTCACCTTCGTACCGGCCGGTGAGGCCAGGGCCGGGTTCATGGAAAACGGCGGGACGGCGTGGCCGGCTGCGACCTCGTCGTAGAGCTTGCGGAAGGCACGCTCTTGCTTGAGGTAGTTCGCATCGAGCACCCCAAAGACCAGAACTGCGAGACAGCCGAGCAGTGCCACCACGATCGACTTGTGGGTGATCGCGTATCCGAAGGTGAGAGTCACGATCGGAAGCAGCCAGGACTTCGATGACGACGAAGCTTGCGACATACGAGTGATGACAGCCTGGATGAAGGACAGATGTTGTCGGCGGTCCTCGGTTGAGACCACGCCTGCCTCGGCGGGCAAGACTGCCTGGATTGCGCTGAGGGTTCGGTCCTGGGCTGGACCGTCCTCGGCCGCCTCCGCGGGCCAGCGAAGGGTCATCCGATCGTCAGACCATCGCGGAACCACGTGGAAGTGGACATGCGGAACGGATTGGGTCGCAACCGCTCCGGTGGACTGGATCACGTTCAGTCCTTCGGGTGATAGAGCTGCGCGGACAGCGCGGGCCGTGCGGTGGACCGCTTCCCCAAGATCACGACTCTCCGCGGCGGTGAGATCGGTCAAATCCGCCACGTGCCGGTTCGGCACTACCAGCGTATGCCCGCGCGTCGCCGGTTCCAGAGGAAAGAAGACGGTGACCTGTTGGCCGCGGTAGACAACCCTGGCGTCGGCATCGTCTCCCGTGACGATCGCGCAAAACGGGCAAGCTGCCGCGCTCACCACGACGGTTTCGTCGCTCCTTGGCTCGACCAAGACTCAAGGTTGGCAAGCAGCTTGTTGTAGGTCGCTTTGCTGTCGATCTTGCCGGACCAATCTTGGGTGGTGGGATCGAAGATCGGTACACGACCCACACCCGCGGCCTTGGCAAACGGGTCAGCGCCGGCCGTATCGACGGTTCCCAAGGAAGACAGTCCGTGAATGCGAATCCCGAGCAGGGGCTTCTTGTCTGCCCAAGCCTTCTCGATCTCGTAGATGACCCACGGACGACTCGCCGTCTGCCGACCTATCAGAACGATGACGGCCTTCTTGTAGGCCATCTCATCGTGAATCCACTTCTTGATCGCCGCGTCGCCGCCCCTACGCACCCTCTCCCACTCCTGAGAGTTCAGAATCGGCTGACCTTCAAGCGCGTTGATGTTGCGAACGAGCTGTACGCGATGAACGTCGCGTTCGTAGTGAAAGCTGTAGTAGACGGACTTCGCCATGCTGATCCCCCCGTTGTCTCGGTGACGCCGACCCAGTGTGCTCCTGACTCTAACTGCGAGCCCGGCCAAATTGGAGGCGAGCTACAGGGCGCGGTGAGGGTGCGGGAAGCGCCAGGTGCCTGGGTGGCACCCGACGTTTCGGCTCGTAGGAGTTTGTACTTGGCAACCCGTCGAGCGGAGCGACTCTCGGAACGCACCTGACCGGCAGACACCTGTTCTGCCGCGAAGGGAGCTGGCCGCATGGCCTCACGCGAGAAGAAGTTGTATTCGACGGTGCTGGTCGGCCGCTCCGGCCAGCACCGCCGCGACAAGAGAGCGGCACGCCGCGCCGCCGCTCACGCCTACGCGACCGACGCCGAGCAACGCAGAGCAGCCGCCCACGCCCTGGCCGAAGCCGAAAAAGCCGAGCGGGCAGCGACGACGTACCTGCCGCGCAGTGGGGAGCCGGGACCCGCAACGTTGCGGGCGTGGCGGCGATTCCGGCTCCCCGCCCACCAAGACACCTCCGCCACGCTCGCCGGGGCATATCCCTTCCTCGCGGAGGGTGGCCTGGGCGGTGAGGGCGTGTTCGTCGGCCAGGACCTCTACTCCGGCGGGTCGTTCGTCTTTGACCCCTGGGTTCTCTACCAACGCGGGATCATCACCGCCCCCAACGTCGTCCTCGCCGGGATCGTCGGCGCCGGGAAGTCCGCGCTGGCGAAGGCGCTCTACACCCGCTCGATCCCGTTCGGCCGCCGCGTCTACGTGCCGGGCGACCCCAAGGGCGAGCACACCCCCGTCGCCAAAGCAGTCGGCGGGCAAGCGATCGTCCTCGGCCACGGCCTCTCCAACCGGCTCAACCCCTTGGACGCCGGACGGCGCCCCTCCGGCGTCAGCGATGTTGAGTGGGAAGCGATGGTCACCGCCCGCCGACGTGACCTCATCGGCGCGCTGACCGAAACCGTGCTGGGGCGGCCGTTGTCGCCGGTCGAGCACACCGCCGTAGACATCGCCCTCAACAGGGCGGTCACCAGCTCGGAGACGCCGATCCTGCCGATGGTCGTCGATCGCATCCTCAACCCGCAGGCGGGCGAGGACGCCAGGTTGGCGGAGGACGGCCGGATCGTCGGCCACGCGCTGCGCCGTCTCGTTGCCGGGGACCTGGCGGGCATCTTCGACGGCCCCTCGACGGTCGCGTTCGACCCCGACTTGCCGATGGTGAGCCTGGACCTGTCGCGGGTGGCGGAGAACAACGCCCTGATCTCCGTGCTGATGACCTGCGCGTCGGCGTGGATGGAGTCCGCGCTGCTCGACCCCCAAGGTGGGCAGCGGTGGGTGGTCTATGACGAGGCGTGGCAGCTCATGCAACACCCCGCGCTGCTGCGAAGGATGGACGCGCACTGGCGCCTGGCTCGCTATCTCGGGATCGCGAACATGCTGATCTTCCACAAGCTCACCGACCTCGACAACGTGGGCGACCAGGGCACCGCCGCCCACGCCCTCGCCTCATCCCTGCTCGCGAACGCGGAGACGCGGATCATCTACCGCCAAGAGTCCGACCAGCTCGGCGCGACCTCGGCCATGCTGAACCTGACCGGCACCGAGCAGAAGATGCTCCCCCAACTCGGGACCGGGCAAGGGCTGTGGCGGATCAAAGACCGCTCCTTCGTCGTCCAGCACCAGCTCCACCCGGCCGAGCTGGCGACCTTCGACACCACGGCCAGGATGCGCGGTAACGCCTAGAAGTCCCCACGATTTCTGACGGGTTCGGCGGGGCATCAGTGACGTTCGCGGCCAGTGGCCGGTCTCGCAGCCTGCCTGCGCGCTACCCGGCAGGTGGACGGTCCCACGCACCTACCGGGCGTGGGACAAGCAGAACAACCCGGTGGCGGTGGCGGTGACGGCGGGCCGGTGCGCGCCCGCCACGACGCGCCCGACACCCATCCCGGCGACTCGTCGGCGGCGGCGGTGCCGGTGGTGTTGCCGCGGGCGGTTGTCACCGTCGATGACACCGGCGACGCCCGGATCGTGGTCGAGCACATCGGCCACCACGACGCGATCGACAGCCCGGACGGGCCGGTCGGCCGTGGCGAGCTGGGCGCCGTGCTGGCGGGCATCGCCGAGCAGATCGGCGGCCCTGTCCGTGTCGAGGTCCGTGAGCCGGACGGGTCGCGGTACGCCGACATCCTCCAACCCCATCCCCCGCAACCCAGGCCCGACACCGAGCATCAAAGCAACGAGTCGGATGCGGGGCCACTGTTGCGGGGCGAGGGGTTCTTGCCGGTAGAGACGGTGCTGGTCGCCGTCATTGCCACGAGCATTCATGCCGACGAACACGGCGCAGCATCCCTCGCCGACTCACCGAAGCCACCACGGCAGACGGCCGAAGTGGTCTTGCTGGGGGCGGCGTCGGGAACGATCGTCCGCGGCAGCCTCCCAACCCACCCGTTCCGCTCGACCCTCCGGTGGTGGAGACGGTGACCGGCCAAACGGCCAGGTCGGGCAACGACACTGCCCTCAACCTCGGGCTCGGGCTGATCGCCGCGCTCGGCGTGCTCGCCGCCCTAATGCGCGCGGCGGGCACTGTCGCCGCCTGGATCACCGGCACCCACCAACCGGCCAGGAACATCGGAGCGGGGCTCGCGGTACTTGCTCACCCGACCCGGCCCGCATCTGCCCTGGGGGCACCGGGGCTGAGCCCTGTCGCGTATTGGGCTGTTGTCGCCGCCATGCTGGTGGCGGTCGCGCTGATCGCCTGGCTGACGGTGCGCCTCGTCCGCTCGCACGGCGACAGCCGTGACGATCCACGACGCCGCGCCGGACTCGCCACCACGGCGCAGGTCCGCAAGCTCGCCTCCGGCCGGGCCTTGCGTCATCGGGCCGCGACGCTGCGGCCCTCGCTGCATCACCCGGCACCTTCTGAGATCGGGTACCTGCTCGGCCACGCGAAAGGACAGCAAGTGTGGGCCAGCGTTGAGGATTCGATGCTGTTGATCGGCCCTCCCCGCTCCGGCAAGGGCCTGCATGTCGTCATCAACGCGATCCTCGACGCGCCCGGCGCGGTGCTGACGACCTCAACCCGTCCCGACAACCTCACCGTCACGTTGACGGCCCGGCAGAAGGTCGGGCCGGTCGCCGTGTTCGACCCCCAACATCTCGCGCCTGGTCTGCCTGCTGGGTTGCGGTGGTCTCCGGTGCGGGGGTGTGAGGACCCGTTGACGGCGATGATCCGCGCCACCGGCCTCGCCGCCGGTACCGGCCTCGGTGGTGGCGGGGTGGAGGGCGGCGGGTTCTGGGAAGGCAAGACCGCCGCCGCCATCCAAGCCTTGCTCCACGCCGCCGCCCTGGACGGCCGCGACGCGCGGACGTTGTATCAGTGGGCGCTGAACCCGACCGCCGCCACGGATGCCGTCCATGTGCTCCAGTCCGATGGTCGGGCGGCGGAGGGCTGGGCGGACTCGCTGGGGTCGATGATCGACTCCGACCCGCGTACTCGTGACTCGATCTGGCAGGGCGTCGGCCTCGCGTTCAACGCCCTCGCCGACCCGCGCGTGCTCGATGCCGTGACCCCGCGGGAGGGTGAAGGCTTCAACCCCGACACCTTCCTGGCCGAGCACGGCACCCTCTACCTACTCGCGACCGGCGCCGGGGCCGGTGCATCGGCGGCGTTGGTGTCGGCGTTCATCGAGGACTTGACGGAGACCGCGCGCCGTCACGCCGCCCGCTCACCCGGCGCCCGCCTCGACCCGCCGCTGCTGCTCGCGTTGGATGAGATCGCCAGCCTCGCGCCACTCCCGTCCCTCCCGACTCTGATGTCCGATGGCGGCGGGACGGGGATCACGACCCTCACGGTGCTTCAGTCGATGGCGCAGGCCAGGCAGAAGTGGGGCGAGAACCAGGCCGCCGCGATCTCTGACACCGCGATCGTCAAGATCATCTTGGGCGGGGAGTCCAACAGCCGCGACCTGCAAGACCTCTCCACCCTGATCGGCGAGCGCGACGAGACCACCGACTCCACCACGACCGACGCGACGGGTGGCCGGTCGCATCAACGGTCGATCCGCCGCGTGCCGATCCTGCCGCCGGACGCGCTGCGGACGATGCCGTTCGGGCTCGGCACGATCCTGTTGCGCGCCGCGCCGCCGATCGTGACCGACCTACGCCCGTGGACCGGCCGCAAAGACGCCGACCAGCTCACCGCGCAGCGCCGCCAGATCGAGCAGACGCTACGCGCCGCCGCCTGACCCGCCAGCCGCGTAGGTGGGGAGCGGTCGCGCACCTGCCGGGTGGAGCACCGATCCCCGGTGCTCGATTCGTGACCCGAGCCTGGGAGGTACATCGTGGCGATCAAGACCGAACCGTCGATCAAGGGGTTCATCGCCAGCGACCCGCGACTGACGTTCAACGACGACGGGCAGGCACGCTTCTACGCGCGCATCGGACAGAACCACTACCACCGCGAGGAAGATGGCACCTTCACCGAGCTGGAGCCCAGCTTCCACGACCTCGTGCAGTTCGGCAAAGGCGCCGAGCTGTCCGCCGACAGGTTCATCAAGGGCGACAAGTTCATCGCCCAGGGCTACGTGCAGGACTACCGCCATGTGGTCGATGGGCAGGAGCGCACCGATGAGCAGTTCGTCGCCAAGCGCCTCGGCCATGACCCGAACCTCACCACCTACACCGTCGATCGCCGCCCCCGCGCCGAGCGGGAGGCACCGGCGGCCGAGCGCGACTCCGCCAGCCGTAGCGCCGCCCGTCCTGCCCCGGAGCAGGCCGGGGTCGAGCATGACGGTCTGGGGCGCTGATCGCCATGAGCGACCAGACCTCCGAGCAGCCTGGCAACCGGCCTTACGACTGGGCCGCCGACCCCGACAGCGGCCTGGAGTCTGAGCCGGAGCCGGACGAGATCACCGCCGAGACCGCGGACGACGCTACCGAGACTGATGTGCCGCATCCGGTCAACTGGCGCGCCCTCACGGCTGAGGACGCCGAGTACGAGTGGCTGGCCCTCAACGAGTGGGTCGATTGGCTGCGCCACGAGTTCGGGCTGCCCGCCTCGATCATCCCGCCCGCTTGGCATCGGCATCCCGAGCTGGTGTGGGAGCTGTCGGCGCTGCACCTGCACTGGCTCGGCGCCTACGACCCCGCCCAGCACGCCTCCGCCCCGATCGGATGGCTCGCCGACTTCCACGCCGCCCAAAACCGCCTACGCGAGTGGGTCGCGCTGTCCGGCACGCGCCTGGACCGGGACCGGCCGACGCGGCAGACGATCTGGCCCGGCGAGCAAGTCAACCCCCCGGCGGCGGAGACCGGGATCGTCAACCGCGATGAGGATTTCGTCGCGTTCGTGATCGCCGACGTGAACCGCCGCGCGCAGGCCGAGGCAGAGTTCCTACGCCGCGCCGAGGCAGAGGCCGAGGACCGGCCATGACGGCCACCAAGTCGCGCCACAGGTCGGCCGGTCGGCCGGAGCCGAGCTGGCGGATTCGCGCGATCCGCCGCGACCCGCTCGACCCAAGGTTGCTGGCCCGGCTGTTCATCCAGATGGCCTTGGAGCGCGCCGACACCCAGCACCCGCAGGCCGACGCCGCGACCGAGGGGGACGATCGCGCGTCCTGACCGCGCCCCTGCCGCTCGTGCCGCTGGTCGGTCGGGCGGCAGAGGTATCCTCAAGGGGTCACGCTGGCCTGGCTGGTGTGGTAGCAGAGCACATCTCTTCGGCACACCCCTCGGGTGGTGTGCTTGCCCTCTCGTCGGGGCCATCTTTTCAGGACTGACTACCCCGCCTCATCGGAAGTTCCGGCCCGGTCAGCTCACCAGAGCAACCGACGAGAGGAACATCCGATGCCGAAACGATCCACCCCCGGTCCTGACGGTCAAGCAGTGGCCGAGGACGGCGCACTGGCCGTCTCCTACCTGCGGGTCTCCACCAAGGAACAGGCCCAACGCGGCGGCCGTGACGAAGGGTTCTCGCTACCCGCGCAGCGGGAGGCGAACCAGCGCAAGGCCGAGAGCTTGGGCGCGGCGATCGTGGAGGAGTTCATCGAGCCCGGCGAGTCGGGCACCACCACCGACCGGCCCGCCCTCCAACGCCTCCTCGCGTATGTGAAGGAGCACCCGGTCGCGTACTGCATCGTCCACAAGATCGACCGGCTCGCCCGCAACCGGCTCGATGACGCGATGATCCACTACGAGCTACGCCAGGCCGGGGTGATGCTCGTCTCGGCCACGGAGAACATCGACGAGACCCCCTCCGGCATGTTGGTCCACGGGATCATGTCCTCGATCGCCGAGTTCTACTCCCTGAACCTGGCCACCGAGGTCACCAAGGGCTTGGTCCAGAAGGCAGCGGCGGGCGGCACCCCGACCAAAGCCCCGATCGGCTATTTGAACGTCCGCAAGCGTGACGAGCTGGGCCGTGACATTCGCACCATCGAGGTCGATCCCGACCGCTCCGAGCACGTCACCTGGGCGTTCTGCGCCTACGCGACCGGGAACTGGACGACCGCCCAAATCTATGAGGAGCTGATCGCCCGCGGGCTGACCACCGTCCCGACGCCGCGGCACCCGGCCAAGCCGCTGGCGTTCTCATCGGTGCATCGGATGCTGACCAACCCCTACTACAAGGGCGACGTGACCTACAAGGGCGTGACCTACGCCGGAGCGCACACGCCGATCGTGCCGATCGAGGTCTGGTACCGCGTCCAAACCGTCCTCTCCGCCCACAACAGCGCCGGGGACCGACGCCGCCGCCACGACCACTACCTCAAGGGCACCGTCTACTGCGGCGCGTGCGGCTCCCGGCTGATGATCTCCAACGCGCGCAGCGCCAGCGGGAACATCTACCCCTACTTCGTCTGCGCCGGGAGGCACAGCAAGCGGACGCACTGCACCCGCCCGGCGATCCTCGTGGACAAGGTGGAGCAACTGGTCGCCGACCACTACAAGACGATCCAGATACCCCCGGATGTGCGCCACGCCATGCTCGGGATGCTCGATGAGGAGTTCGCGGCGCTGCACGCCTCCAGCGAGACCGAACGCCACCAGCTCACCGTCGAGAAAGATCGCATCCAAGACCAGCGCCGGGCGAGCCTCCAAGCCCACTACGCCGGAGCCTTGCCCCTGGACCTGCTCAAAGAGGAGCAAGACCGCCTCGCCCGCCAGCTCGACCTCGTAACCGCCCGCCTCGACGCGCTCGACAGCACCTACGAAGAAGCCCGCACCCACCTCCAAGAATGCCTAGCGCTGGCCGGGGACTGCCAGACCGTCTACGCCTGCGGCTCAGACACGACCCGGCGGATGGCGAACCAGGCGTTCTTTACCCGCATCTACCTCGACGCCGACGACACGATCCGCACCGAGCCGACCCGATCGTTCGGGCTGCTGCTCGACCGCGACACCCAACACCAGGCGCTCGCCTGGGCCGACCAGCGCCAGAACGCGAGCAAGCGTCCTACTCGAACCCTCAACCATGATGTCGAGGGTTCGAGTAAGACGCGTGGAGTGGAGGTGGCGGGAATCGAACCCGCGTCCTCGAGCAGCGAACCAGGTCTTCTCCGGGCGCAGCTGGTGTATGTCGGTCTACTCGGCCCCTACGCTTGCACCAGCACGGTCGTAGCCAGGCCCAGCCTCAGTTGATGTCCCCGCTCAGCCCCGAGACTCAGCTCGAGCGGGTAAGTCTCCTGACGAGGCCAGATTCCGGGTCGGAGACGACCCCGGGCTGACCCTTCGATCACTGCTCAGGCAGCGAGAGCGAAGTTCGTGCGCTTAGAGTTGGCACTTATTTGTTTCCAAGGGTCGTTTACGAGTTGACCTTGGATCCTCGGCCCGCTTCTCCTGGAACTACCGTCCCAAGTCGAAACCGATCACCCCCGTGATCGTGAAGCTGTTCAGTTGTGTATTCGCTTGTCGTGTGTATTCGCTTGTCGCTATTGAGTTGTCCAGCTGTCCAGTGTAGCCGCAGACGTAACCCGTACGCACCCGGTTTGATTCCCGGGCGCGTACGGACCGCGCGTACGGGTCGGGCCGCTACTTCTCCGGCAGGACGTGCAGCTTGACCGCCTTGGTGACGGGATTGGTCCAGTTCTCCCCGTGGGCGGCCTTGACCCCGCCGACGATGGTCAGCACCGCCCACGCCACCCAGCCGAGACCGACGAGGAAACCGACCAGGCCGGAGTGGCTGATGCCCTGCAGCGCGCCGCCCACGACGAGCGCGATCAGAGCGATCAGCTGGAAGTTGAACGCCTTCGCCGATTCCTTGCGAGCAACGCTTCCGGGCCGGGAAGCGGCGTAGCCGATGCCCGGTCCCAGGACCGAGGTGAAGAGGCCGCTGAAGTGTGCCAGTGCGCCACCCGCGCTCCCCTGCTGCAAGGCCGGGAAGTTCTGCGCCGCCTGCGAGAGGCTGGATCCGTACGACCGGAAGGGGCCGGGGTCGCCGTACCCTCCCGCCGTGTTGCCGAAGGGTGCGGCGTAGGGAGCACCGGTCGCCTGGGCGGACGGCTCGACCAGGCCGTAGAAGGCGTCGTTGAGATCCTTGCGGGTGGCGGCGCCGAGCACCAGTCCGATCCTGCGATCGAACTCGGCCTCGCTGATCCGCCCTTCCGCGTAGGCCGCCTTGAGGTAGTCGGCGGCACGGTCGCGCTGCTCCGCGGTGACAGGGATGCGGAGACTCGGATGCTCGTAGCTGGCTTGCATGCTTCCAGCGTGCTCGCGCGGACCCGGCTTCGGTATCGGGCTCGACCCCAATCGGACCCGGAGACCGGGGCGGATCCGGATACGGTTAGGGCCATGAGCGAGAAACCAGAAGTTGATTTCCCGGGCGGCGAGCCGCCCACCGAGCTCCAGATCACCGACATCACCGTCGGCGACGGCGAGGAGGCCAAGCCGGGTAACACCGTCTCAGTGCACTATGTCGGCGTCGCCTTCAGCACCGGCGACGAGTTCGACGCCAGCTACAACCGTGGCGCACCGCTGGATTTCCCGCTCGGCGCGGGTTACGTGATCCAGGGCTGGGATCAGGGCGTAGCCGGGATGAAGGTGGGGGGCCGGCGTCAGCTGGTGATCCCGCCGCACCTGGGCTACGGCGATCGCGGGGCCGGTGGCGCCATCAAGCCGGGCGAGACGTTGATCTTCGTCGTCGACCTGCTCGGCGTCCGCTGAACTGACGACCTACCGGACGGGTGGGCGGCTCGTCACCAGCTCGACGAGCCGCCTCCACCTCCGCCGCCGCCGGAGAAACCGCCACCACCACCGAACGAGCTTCCGCCGCTGCCGAAACCGGAACTGCTGGAACTCGATCCGCTACTGCTGAAGCCACTGCTGCGGGCTGGGGTCGCGGCCGTGGCCAGCGAACCGGTCAGCAGTGCCGCGTCGAAGGCGCCGAGAGTCCCGTTCAGGTTGCCCAGCCATGAGGGAGCCTGTTGTGTGAGCCGTCCGGATCGGACGAGTTGCTGGCAGAGCCGCTGCCAACGGTCGGCAAGATCGAAAGCGATCGCCCAGGGGAGATACCGGGAGAAGATGTCCTCCCCCTCCTCGAATTTCAACTGGTCCGCCTCCGCGGTCGCCAGATATTGACGAAATCCCGTGACCTGGTCGGCCATGGCCCGACCCGCGGCGCTCCGACGGCCTCTGGTCCCCCGCCACAGCGGCAGTAGCACGGCACCGACCAGCGCCAGCACGGGCGGAATGATGAAAAAGATCGCAAACGGGAAACCGGGGCCGAGTTGTCCCGATGGCCAGAACGGCAGGACGACCGAAGCGAGGAGCAACGCACCCAGGCCGAGCAGGCCGAAGACGATCAGCGTCGTGAGACCGGAGGCGCTGACGGTGTCGGGGTTGGACGGCATCCGGTCGAACCAGCCGCGACGGGTGACCTCGGCCAGAGTGACCCGGCGTGCCGTCCTGGCTTCGCCGACGAGCGAACCGCGATGCGCGATGTCGCGGCGATCATGGGATTTCCGGAACAGTTCAGCCACCACAGCCGATTCCACCGCTCCGGTGGCTGCACCCTTGTCCAGCAGGTCGACCCCCAGGACCGAGTTGCCCTGCTGGGGAGCAGCGATCCGGATCGCGCCCGAGACGGCCAGCGACACCAGGACGGCCGCCGTGATCCGTTCGGAGTAGCGGCCGTCGACCAGGTAGGCCGCCTCAGCGACAGGAGTCTCGGGCGGCTCGAACCGGACCGGGATCTCGACTCCGATCGCAGACGGCCCGATGCGCGGTTGCGAGCCTGGTTCGGGCAGTGTCCCCGGCGGCAGGTCGAGAAACCGTCGGTCGGTGTTGCGCCGCCGGGCGCGGAGCAGTCCCCAACCGATGATCGCCAAGGTGATCAACAGTGACAGCACTCCACTGATCATCGTTACCGGCGTCTTCAATACCTGGCCGAACGACGCCCGCGCGACGAGGTGCGGGTGGTCATCGGAGATCAGCCCCGGTTTGATCTTGACGCCGATGGTGACGTTGTCACCGGCAGCCAGCTTCGTGGCGGTGAACTGCGCCGCCCGGGTGGTGTCCTTGGCAGCGCCGGCGCATGGAGCGTTACTGCCGACCGGACCGGCGTAGCAGCGTACGTCCTGGGCTCCGCCCGGAACCGATGCCGTGATCGTCGTCTCGTCGATCGCAGGATTGGCCGCACCGGTTGCATCCCAGTAGAGCTCGTCGTAGTTGCCCGAGGTCCGTACGGTACCGGTCTCGTCGTAGTTGATCACGTACGTCGTCGGCTGGTTCATGATCAACTGGCCGGGGTCGCCGATCCGATAGACCGTGCTGCGGTTGCGGTCCAGCGGACCACCGTTGTCGGTCGTGCTGACCTTGGTCGACACATCCGGGTCGGGGCTGGTGACCCGGAAGTTGCTGATCGTGTAGACCATGTCCTTGCCGGTCGTCGGATCAGGTTCGCGGGTGATCAACTCGCGCTGCATACCGTGGGCGATGCCGCCGAAATCCCAGGTGAACGTCTCCTGTACGTGCAGCACGCCTGCCGTGTCCAACCGGTAATTGATCTTCAGATCGGTGATCCTGCCGGCGGGATCCGCCGCTGCCGGGCCGGCGGCCACGAACAGGGTCACGAGCACGGCCGCGAGCAGCGCCGGCACCCGAAGCTTCAGCAGCGGCGTCACCAACTGCCGCCGCCGCCGCCGCCACCACCACCACCGGAGAAGCCGCCGCCACCGCCGAAGGCGCTACCGCCGCTGCCGAAGCCCGTACCGCCGAAGCCGCTACCACCCGACGACGAGGGCGCCGGTGTGGCGGCAGTCGTGAGCGAACCGGTCAGGAAGCCGATGTTGAAGGCGTTGAAGGTGCTGTACGGCCCCGCGTACCAATAGGGCGTCTGATCGGGAAGGCGGCCCATGTCCACCAGTTGCTGGCAGATCTTCTGCCAGCGGTCGGCAAGATCGAAAGCGATCGCCCAGGGCAGGTAGCGGGAGAAGATGTCCTGGCCCTCCTCGAAGCGGAGCTGCTCGGCTTCAGCGGTCGCCAGATACTGCTTGAATCCGTCGACATGATCACAGACCGCCCTGCCCTGCGCAGTCCGCTGACCGCGGCGCATCGTCCTGCGCACAATCGCCGTCGTGATGATCAGCGAGGCGATCGGGAACAGCAACAACAGCAGGACCGGTGAGAACGAGGACCCGGCACCGGCGGCCGAGTGCAGGAAGATCCAGCCGAAGATGACAACCGCGCCGATCCAACCGCCGCCGAGCGCTCGCCCGGCAGCCCGGGGAACCTTCGTGAACCATTGTTTCTGCTGGACCAAGGAGCGGGTCTGCGAGACCAGGGTCCGGTGCGCGTCAGTCATGCTGCCGCGGCTGGACAGATCGGTCACCGCACCGGCCGGCCGACCCTCGAAGATCTTGGTCAGCATCGCCGTCTCGTGCGGCCCGGACGCGCGGGACGGGTCCAGGAGTCGGACCTGATAGCCCGTGCCGTCGGCGTCCTCGATCTTGATCGCGCCGTTGACAGCAAGGGAAACCAAGGTCGCAGCGGTGTCGCGGATGTCGACCTGACCGTCGACCAGGATGCCGGCCTCGGCGACCGTGATCGGCGGCGGCGTGAACTGGACCGGAATCTCCATGCGCGGATCGGACTTGCCGACCTCGACCGGAGCGCCCGGCAGCGGCACCGTGCCGGGTGCGAGATTCAGATACCGCAGGTCGGTCGTCCGGTCCTTCGCGATCTTGCGGCCGACGAAAGGAATACCGGCGGTGATGATCAGGCCGATGATGCCGGGGATGAAGACCGCCGGCGAGGAGAGCGCGCTCACCAGACCCGCCCGGTGGACCAGGATCGGGGTGTTGTTGGTGATCAGACCAGGTTTGATCTTGACGCCGATGGTGACGTTCTGCCCCGCGGGCAGATCATCCTGACTGAAGACCGCCTGCTGGCCGTCCTTCTTGCTCGAGGTGCAGGCTGTGTTGCTCTGTACGGGTCCCGCGTAGCAGGCGACATCCTGCGCCCCGCCGGGGACCTCGGCGGTGATCTGGAGATTCTTGATGTCCGCCGACCAGTCGTTGCCTGTCGCATCCCAGTAGAGCTCGTCGTACGAACCGGACGTCCGCATCGCACCCTTGACGTCATAGGTCAGTTTGTAGCTCACGTCCTGGGAGCTGACGTAGGAGTTGGGATCGCCGATCTGGTAGGTCACCGACCGGTTGCGGGAGAACGCACCCCCGGTCGTGGACGTCGAGAAGTCGGCGCTGTCGGTCGGACTCGAGGCCGTGAAGTTGCTGATCTCGTAGACGATGTCCTTGCCGGTATCCGGATCCGGCTCTCTGGTGACGAGAGTCCGCTCGATGCCATGGCGGTCGGACGAGCCGAAGTGGTAGTCGATGTTCTCGGTCACGTGCAGCACGCCCGAGGACTCGACCTTGTAATGGATCTTGAAGCTGTTGATCACGTCGCCGGCATCGGCATGCGCCCGCGGTGGGGCACCGATGGTGAACATCAGCCCCGCGGCGAGGGCGAACAACAGCGCCAAGGCCCACCGCGAGAGCTTCCTGGGCGTCCAACCGATCCCGACGATCATGCACCAACCATACGGTGCCCGGGGGCGAACCCCTCCGGAAAGCCGCCTCAGCCGCGGTTGCGGCGGTTCCGGGCCGCGAGTGCCCGGGCCGCCTCCCGCTCCGCGTCGCGCTTGGCGATGCTCTCCCGCTTGTCGTATTCCCGCTTGCCGGTGGCGACCGCCAGCTCGAGTTTGGCGTACCCGTCCTTGAAGTAGATCGCCAGCGGGATCAAGGTCGTCCCGGACGAGCCGAGTTCCCGCTCGATCTTGGCGATCTCCTTGCGGTTCAACAGCAGTTTGCGGGTCCGCCGGGCCGCGTGATTGGTCCACGACCCATGGCTGTATTCGCCGATGTGGGCCGCGCGCAGCCAGACCTCACCGTCGTCGACGGTGGCGAACGCGTCCGCCAGCGACGCCTTGCCGTCGCGCAGTGCCTTGACCTCGGTGCCGGCCAGCACCAGGCCGGCCTCATAGGTGTCGTTGACCTGGTAGTCGTGGCGGGCGCGGCGGTTCTGCGCGACCACCAGGCGGTCGCCGCCCTTGGCTCCGGGAGCGGCCTTGCCCGGACTCTTCGTCTTCAGGCCGGCCCCGGTCGGGACCGCCTTGCTGCTCTTGGCCATTCCTCCATCTTCCCAGAGTGCTGCAAACGAGTATGTCCGGACCATACAGCCCGGTCGTGGGCTTACAGGCCGATCGCCGCCCGAGCGGCGGCCAAGGTCGCAGCGGCGGTGGCCCGCGCCCGTTCGGCACCGGAGTCGAAGGCTGAGCGTACGTCCTCGGGTGTCAGCCGCGCATACCGCTCCTGCAGCGGTTCCAGGGTCTCGATCACCGCCTCAGCGACGACCGCCTTCAGCGAGCCGAAGGAGTGATGATCATCGACGAGCTGCTCGATGGTGCCGGCGTCGCAGGCGGCACCGAGCTCGAGCAGGTTCGCCAGCCCGGGCCGGGCTTCGGGCTGGTAGCTGACTCCGGGGAACGAATCGGTGACCGCGCGCTTGATCTTGCGGCGGACCACTTCGGGGGGATCGAGAAGGTAGATCACCCCGGCCGGATTCGGGTCGGACTTGCTCATCTTGATCGTCGGATCCTGCAGATTGCGCAGGCGCAGCCCGACCGCGGGGTGGACCACTTCGGGGACGACGAAGACCGGCCCGTCCTGGCCCGGATAGTCGCGGTTGAAACGCTGGGCGAGATCCCGGGCGATCTCGACATGCTGGCGCTGATCGGCGCCGACCGGCACGGCCTCGGTCCGGTAGAGGAGGATGTCGGCCGCCATCAGCACCGGATAGCTGAGCAGCGACATCCTGGTCTCGGGCCGGCCGCGTCCCTTCTCCTTGTACTGGATCATCCGCTCCATCTCTCCGACCCGGGCCACACATTCCAGCAGGTAGTGCAGTCCGGTGTGCTCGGGGACGTCACTCTGCCGGAAGAGCGCGTACCGATCGGGATCGATGCCGGCGGCGAGCATCAGACGCTGCATCTGGAACACCGTCGACCGTAGCCGGTCGGCCCGGTGCGGCATGGTCATCGCATGCAGGTCGGAGACCCCGAAATAGCAGTCCCCCTCGGCGTCGCGCATTTGTGCCAGTGCGCCGATGTAGTTGCCGATGGTCAGCTGTCCGCTCGGCGTGATCAGGCTGAGCTGGCGCGCCGGTGGACGTCGGTCGGTGGCAGTGCCCGCTGGTGCGGATTCGGTGATGGTCATCAGTTCTCCTCGAAGTGCCCGCCGAGGGAGCCGACAACGCAACAGCCGCCCACGACGGGGCGGCTGTTTGTTTCCGGTACGTGAAGCTGGGGCCGCCCTAGACGGCCCACCAGCAACTCGTACGCGAAGTCATAACGGGAACTGTACAACCAAAATCGCGACAGCGGCAGGAAGCGGACTCCCTAGAACCACTGCATCGGGTTGATCTTGGTGCCGTCCTTCCACACCATCAGATGCAGATGGCAACCCGTGGCCCAGCCGGTCTGACCGACGTAGCCAAGCACCTGGCCCTGTTTGACGTGCTGGCCGGGATGGACGATGTAGCGCTCGGCGTGGTTCATCGAGGTGGTGATGTAATGACCGTCGATCTTGCCGTTGTCGATGATCAACCGGTTGCCGTAACCGACGTTGAAGTACTCCTGGGTGATCGTGCCGGAGTACGGGGACTCGATCGGAGTACCGCAAGCGGCGCCGAGATCGGTGCCGTCGTGCAGTTCCCAGATGTGCAGGATCGGGTGGAACCGCATCCCGTACGGCGAGGTGATCGGCGCGATCACCGGCCAGATGGCGCCGTGCGGCGCCGCGCGTCCGGTGCCCGGAGCGTCACCGCCGCCGCTACCCCTGCTCGAGCTACCGCCGCCTCCGCCACTACTGCTACTGCTGGAGGAATGCTGGCTCTGCTTCTTCGCCCGGGCTGCTGCTGCAGCGGCTGCCGCCTTCTTGGCCGCCTCAGCCTTCTTCTCGGCGGCGATCCGGGCGGCGATCTCTTTCTGGACCTTGGCGTCATCGCTCTGCAAGGCGGCGTAGTGCGCCTTGTCCGCTGCGGCGGCCTTGTCGGCGGCTGCCTGGGCGGCGGTGCGCTTCTTGACCAGGTCGGCGACCGAGGCCTTCTGCGTCTCGGCCTGCTTCTCCAGAGCCTGCTTGTTCTTCAGGCTCTTGGCCGACTCGGCCTTGTCTGCGGCGATCTTCTTCTCCAGTGCCGCCTGCTCGGCCTTGTCGGCGTCCAACTGCTTCTGCAGCTTGGTGTAGGTGTCGAATTTCTCCTGGTTGGTGTCCAGCATCGTCCGGGACAGCTGGATCCGGTTGGCCAGGTCGTTCATCGACGTACTGGTGGTCAGCAGCGCCAGAGGCATCAGATTCGACTGCTTCTGCACGTCATCACGGACGATCGCGCCCACGACGGCCTTCTGCGCAGCCAACCGCTTCTGCCCGTCCTGAACCGCCTTGACGGCCTTGGCCAGCGCGGCCTGTTGCTGCTTGAGCTGAGCGGCGAGCTGGTCGTCCTTCTTCTGCGCTGCCGCCACGGCCTGCTGCGTCTTGGTCAGCGCCGCCTGCGCATCCTTCAGCGCCTGCTCGGCCTTGGTCAGCGCGACTGCGGCGTCGGAGGCGGTCTGGGTGGACTCGCTCATCTCGGCCTTGGTCTTGCTGATCGCCTGTTGCAGCGCCTTGTGCCGGTCGTCCAGCCCGTCGGCGCTGGCGGTGGTGATCAGACCGGCGTGGCCGACAACGGCCAGCACGGCAAGTCCCACCGCCGTACGCGTCACGACGCGTCGGATCGGATTCTTGCGTTCGGTTATGCCCTTGGACGCTGGCCGAAGCCAGGCGAAGCGACCCTGCTCTGCTGGTGCCTCGCTGTCGTCCGGAACGCCGTTACCGGCGTAGGGAAGGTCCGGAACCACAGCTTTCCCCAATCAGTATCTGGTTTTCCGAACTGATTTAACCGTACGGAAGTGACTGATGGAACTGCTGTGACACGTGTGTTCTCAGATTCCAGCCGCAAACCTGAGTGTTCTTTGAGCAATCGGGGCGCCCGATCCGGCTCGTACGGGACAGTTTCGGCCCCGCTTCAGGTCGGCCCCGCTTCAGGTCGGCCCCGCCACAGGGTCCTCGCTTCCCGCCCATGCCCCCGCCTCTCGGGCACCGGAAGCGAGCGCGCCGGCGGGAAGCGGGAACGGTACGAGTTGAAGCGAGGACTCGGCGAGTGGGCCGACCGAGCTGACTTGGACGCGACCTAAACGCGGAGGTACTTGCGGGTGGTCACCAGGGTCGGGATCACGGCGAGCAGGATGCCGACGATACCGACGGCGGCCATCGCCAGGATGGTCTGGTGCCAGCCGATCCAGGCCAACGACTGGATCGACACCTGTGCCTTGCGGATGATGACGAAATACACCCCGGCGCCGAGAGTGCCGGCGGCAAGCCCCGCGCCGATCAACGCCGAGATCACCGATTCCAGGAGGAACGGCAGGGTGATGTAGAAGTTGCTCGCGCCGACCAGCCTCATGATGCCGATCTCACGTCTTCGGGCGAATGCGGTCAGCCGGATCGTGTTGCCGATCTGCAGGGCGGCGGCCAACAGCAACAGCGCCGAGGCGATGATCGTCCCCCATTGCAGCAGATTGATCCAGCTGAAGAGTGGATCCAGGATCTGTTTGAGGTCCTGGACCGCCTGCACCCCTGGTAACTGAGCGACCGAGGAGACCACGCCCGCATACTCCTGGGGGTCCTTCAGCTTCACCCGGAAGGACTCCTGCATCTGGTCCTCGGTCAGCGAGCCCTCCAGCGGGTTGCCCTTGTACGCCTTCTGGAACTCCTCGAACGCCTCGTGCTTGTCCTCGAAGTAGACACCGTTCGCCGATACCTCCGGGTTGGACTGCAGCGTCTGCCGGATGACGACCTTCTGCGCCTCGGTGGCGTCCTGGCCCGGGGTGCAGTTGTCACCGGCGACCGCCTTGGAGCACAGGAAGACGGTGATCTCGATCTTGTCGTACCACTTGCCCTTGGCCAGCCCGACCTCCTGCTGCGCCAGCAGACCAGCGCCGAACAGCGACAGCGACACCCACATCGTGACGATGACCGCCAGGGTCATCGTCAGGTTGCGCCGGAGACCGGCGCCCGCCTCGGCGAAAATATGCCTCATTCGCATGTTCGATGTTCCTCATTCCACGCTGCGGGCTGACGCCCTCGCGCTCCATTCGTCACAGCAAGGGGGACGACCCCCTTGCATCCCCCGGATCGGTACCGTCCACAGGTCTGCTCGCTGGTGATCCCTGCGGGATCGAACCTCGGGATCACGTCGCGTAGCCGTAGACGCCGCGGCTCTGATCGCGGACCACCAGACCGTCGTCGAGCTCGATGACGCGCTTGCGCATCTGATCGACGATGGTCTGGTCGTGGGTGGCCATCAGCACCGTGGTATCGGCGCGGTTGATCCGGTCGAGCAGTTTCATGATGCCGACGCTGGTCGCCGGGTCCAGGTTTCCGGTCGGCTCGTCGGCGATCAGGATCATCGGCCGGTTCACGAACGCGCGGGCGATCGCCACCCGCTGCTGCTCGCCACCGGACAACTCGTCAGGACGCCGGTCACCCTTGCCGTCCAGGCCGACCAGGTCGAGGACCTCGGGGACCACCCGGTTGATGGTGGTCTTGGACTTGCCGATCACCTGCAGGGCGAATGCGACATTCTCGTGCACGGTCTTGTTGGGCAGCAGCCGGAAGTCCTGGAACACGGTGCCGATCTGGCGGCGCATCGACGGCACCTTCCAGCTGTGCAGTTTCGCCAGGTCGCGACCGGCGACGTACACATTTCCCTGGGTGGCACGCAATTCGCGGAGAATGAGCCGCAGAAAGGTCGACTTGCCGGAGCCGGAAGTGCCGACCAGGAACACGAACTCGCCCTTGTCGATCTCGACATTCACATCGGCGAGCGCGGCACGGCGCTGCCCGTCATAGACCTTGCTGACGTTCTCGAATCGGATCACGATCTGCTATTCCCGGTTTCGGCTGGACATCCAGTGAGCATCCCTCGTACGGATACGGCGGGACGGCAAGAGTCTAGGTGAGACCTCAACCGGTTCCGGGAATTGCGACGTCCTCGGGGTGTACGTGCCTCCTCAGGATCAGACCCAGGAGCAAGCTCAGGATTCGACCGTGGATTGCGCCAGCTCGCCCCAGCCGACCCAGGAGTCGATCTCCACCCACACGCTGATCCGCGGCCGCTCGCGGTTGTCGTAGGCCTTCCCGGTGTAGTTGGTGCTGATCCGGTCGATATCGGCCAAGCCCTCGTCGTCGACCATCTCCACCACTCGGCCCTGCAGGCTGAGATGGCTGTACCAGTCGTCGCCGTTGAGGACGGTCAGCGAGACCCGTGGATCGTTGCGCAGATGGGAGAGCCGCTTGCGTTCGGCATCCATGTTGAGCAGGATCCGGCCGTTCTCATAGCCGTACCAGGTCGCCACAGTGACCGGCTGGCCGTCGCGGCGGAGCGTCGCCATCACCGCCGGGTTCGGCCGGGACAGGACTTCTTCGAGCTTCGCCGGGATCGCGCCCTTGGCCATTACGCCGCTACCTCCTGGGTCCGGCGCCAGCGGATGCCGGCGTCGAGGAATTCGTCGATCTCACCGTCGAAGACGGCATCGGGATTTGACGTCTCGTAGTTGGTACGCAGGTCCTTGACCATCTGGTAGGGGTGCAGCACGTAGGAGCGCATCTGCGCTCCCCAGCTGTTGCCGCCGTCGCTCTTCAAGGCGTTCAGCTCGGCCTCGCGCTCCTGGCGCGCTCGTTCCAGCAGCCGGGACTGCAACACCTGCAGCGCGGCAGCCTTGTTCTGCAGCTGGGATTTCTCGTTCTGGCAGGACACCACGATGCCGGTCGGCAGGTGGGTGATCCGGACTGCCGAGTCGGTGGTGTTGACGCTCTGCCCACCGGGCCCGGAGGACCGAAAGACATCGACTCGGATGTCCTGCTCGGGGATGTCGATGTGGTCGGCTTGTTCGGTGACCGGCAGCACCTCGACCCCGGCGAACGAGGTCTGCCGGCGGCCCTGGTTGTCGAAGGGTGAGATCCGCACCAGCCGGTGGGTGCCCTGCTCGACCGACAGCGTCCCGTACGCATACGGCGCCTTGACCGCGAAGGTCGCCGATTTGATGCCGGCCTCCTCGGCGTAGGACGTGTCGTAGACCTCAGCGCTGTAGTGGTGCCGCTCGGCCCAGCGCAGATACATCCGCAGCAGCATCGCCGCGAAATCCGCGGCGTCCACGCCACCGGCCTCGGAGCGGATCGTCACCAGCGCATCGCGTTCGTCGTAGTCGCCGTTGAGCAGGGTGCGGACCTCGAGCGAGTCGATCGACTTCTGCAGGCCGGCAAGCTCGCGGTCGGCCTCGGCCAGGCTGTCGGCGTCGTTCTCGGCCTGGGCCAGCTCGATCAGCACCTGGACGTCGTCCAGGCGGGACCGCAGTCCCTCCACCCGCTCCAGCTCGCCCTGCAGCGCGGACAGCCGGGAGGTCACGCGCTGGGCGTTCTCCTGGTCGTCCCACAGGTCGGGGCGCGCGACCTCTTCCTCGAGCCCGGCAATCTCGGCCTTCTTCGCCGCCGGATCGAGGACCGCCTCGATGGAGGACAGCGAGCGGTCGAGTTCGGACCAGACGGCCCCATAGTCAGTTGCCATAAGAAGGTCCACTTTAGTCGACCCGGCGTGTCGCCGCCGCCGGCCAGGTGCCGGGCCCGATTCACCCGTCCAAGCGCAGTGCGGCACGCAGGGTGGCGCGGGCAACGTCACGGCCGAACCGCTCGCGGACGAAGTCCCGCCCCGCGGCACCCATCCGTACAGCTCGGGTCGGGTCGGACAGCAGCTCGTCGATCCGGAGCGCGAGAGCCTGCGGATCGTGCGGGTCGACGACGTAGCCGGTGCTGCCATCGATGACTGTCTCCGGGGCACCGCCGGATCGGCCGGCGATCACCGGGAGCCCGGTCGCAGCAGCCTCGAGGAAGCCCAGCCCGAGACCCTCCGGATTGAGCCCCGCCAGCCGGGTCCGGACCGGCAGTGCGAAGATCGTCGCCTGCTGCAGCAGCCCGGGGACCGCCTCGCGGGGGACCCGGCCGGCGAAGCGTACGGAGCCCTCGAGGCCGAGCCGGCGAGCCAGCCGACGCAATCGGCGCTGATCCGGACCATCGCCCACCAGCAGCAATTCCGCGTCACGATGGACCTCGCGCAGCGCCCAGGCCCGCAGCAACACGTCGAAACCCTTCTGGGCAACCATCCGTCCGACGGCAATGACGATCGGCTGCTCGGCCGGATGATCATGGGCCGGATGGAACCGGTCGGTGTCGATCGGCGGTGCGATCCTGATCATGCGCCCGCGGGCGGAGCCGGACAGGGCGGGCGCGATCCGTGCTCGGGTGTAGTCGGAGATCGTCGACACGTGATCGACCGCATCGCCCATCCGGCGCAGCAGGGCCGACGGCCCGGGAAGTGTCGCCCACCAGCTCTCGTGACCGTGGCTGATCGCCAGCAGTTCCGCGGCACCGGCCGTTCGTAACCGAGGCCCCAGCAGGGCCAGCGGCGCCATCGCCCCGAAGATCACCCGACGGATGCCGTACTCCCCCAGCAATCCGGCTGCGACATCGGCCACCCGTGGCGTCGGCAACAACAACCGGCCTGTCCTGATCACCGGGAAGTCCAGTTTCCGATCATGGTCCCGCCAGCCGGATGTCCATCGGGTCAGGACCAGCACATCATGATCGAGAAGGTCGCAGACATCGGCGACGAAGCCCTCGATACCGCCGACGGTCGGCGGGAAGTCATTCGTGATGATCATGGTCGCGACCATGATCAGATCCGGCCGCGTTTCGCGGCAGTCTGCAAGTAGTGCTGCCAGCCGGTGACCAGTTGGTGGGAGCTGATCCCGAAGACCGTACGGGCAGGCCCCGCGATCGCGCCGTCCCGGGAGGCGTCGACGGCCGCGTAGAACCTCCACAGCTTGGACTCGCCGTAGGTCGCGGCCAGATAGTGGCAGGCCAACCATGCCTGCGCGTAGGTGCGGTTGAGGTCGTGGCTGCCGGCGGTGAAATCCGCCTCGGTGGGCAGTCTCGACGGCGGCCCATTCCGCTTCACGTCGGACAGCACGTCCGCGGCGGCCAGCTGGGCCGCCTGCGGGTAGGCTAGGTAGGCGATCTGGTCGGCGTAACCCTCCACCAGCCAGGACGGCGACGGAGAGGTGGGCGATCTGGTCGCCACGTGCACCGTCTCGTGGGCCAGCACGATGGCGGTCGACAACGAGGATGCCGCGCCGGACTTGTTGATCATGATCCGGATCGGCGCATCCTTCGGGTCGCTGCCGTCCGGCCAGCTGATCCCGGCCAGTGCGGAATCGGCGCCCTGCTCGACCCCGAGCGATTGCTCGACCAGGTGCTCGTTGCTGGGCACGATGATCACCAACTGGTGGTTCCAGTCGGCGCCGCGCAGTCGCGGCACGTCATGGGAGATCGCGGTGTTGGCCGCTGTCACCCAACCCCCGGGATCGATCCCGTCGCCGGTGATCACCGTGGCCGCGCCCCGGTGGGCGTAGTGCACCGGCTCGAGGACCCACAACGGGGTCGGCTGTGGCGTGCTGGGACCGTCCACGACGCCGGCCCAGCGCAGCTCGGAGTGCTCGCGGATGATCGTCATCCAGATCCGTTGGTTGCTTGGCACCCGGTCGCCCGGCACCGACCAGGTGACCTGTACCTGTGCGGCATACGCATCGGCGCCCAGGATCCGGGCCCGTTTGGTGGACACATCCCGTCGCTTGCCCGTCGCGGTGAAGGCCAGGTCATCGGGAGAGATGGTCCGCAGGTTGTCGAAGATCATCCCGGCGGTGCTGGTGAAGCCGGGGTCCCGGTCCGAGACCAGGGCCAGGAAGTCGGATCGGTTGCCCTGGTCGGCCGTCGCGACCAGGCCGGTCAGCAGTCGGCCCAGATTCGTGGCGGTCGGGCTCGCGGTCCGGCTCGGATGGGCGCCGGGGCTCGGTGAGGTGGTGTTCGGGGTCGAAGCGGTGGTGTCGGACCGGGACACCGGGCTCGGGCTGCCTGCGCCCGGCGACTGCCCGGGCGCGCTGCCGGACGTGGTCCGGCAGCCGGTCAGCAGACCGACCGGGAGCGCCACGGTCAGCAGAGCCACCACCAGCAGCCGACGTACGGCTCCACGTCCCGGTCGGCTTGTTGTCGAAAGGCCGGTTGTCGAAAGGCCTGTCGGCGAGGGATCGGCCGGCGAGGGATCAGGCAGGGCGGCGGGCACCGACGAACGGCATGTAGCTCAGCTGGGTGTATTCCACCGAGGCACCCGGATGCGGTGCGTGGATGATGACGCCGTTGCCGACGTAGATACCGACGTGGCTGGGCGCGCTGCTGTTGTAGAAGAAGACCAGATCGCCCGCTTGCAGCTGGTCCCGGCTGACCGGAGTGCCGTCGTGGAACTGCGCCTCGGAGGTCCGGTCGAGCTGGACGCCCGCCGCCTTCCAGGCCGCCATCGTCAGTCCTGAGCAGTCGTAGGAACCCGGCCCGGTAGCTCCGAAGACGTACGGCTTGCCGATCTGAGCCTTGGCGAAGGCGACCGCGGCCGCGCCCTTGCCCGAGGATGGTGCGCTGGAGCCGGTCAGATCGTCCTGGGACTCGGAGCTGCTTCCGTTCTTGCTGTCGGACTTGTTGTCGTTGGCATCATTGGTCGACGTGGCCGCCTGAGCGTCCTTGGCCGCCTGGTCGGAGGCCTTCGTCTCCTGGTCCTGGATCGCCTGCCGCTGCTCGGCCGTCAGCTTGTCCAGCACCGCGGTGGCGGCATCGACCTTGTCGTCGGCCTTCTTCTTCAGCGCGCCGAGTTGGGTCTTCTCCGCCTTCAGCGTGGTGATGTCGGCTTCGGTCGAACGCTGCAGATCTGCCAGATTCGCCTGCTCGACCTGGTAGTTCTGCAGCGCGGTGTTCTGGTTCTGGTTGATCTTCTCGATGGTGGCGAACTGGTTCAGGAATCCGGCCGGATCACGGGTCAGGAACAACTGAGCCCGGGCATCCAGACCCTGGTTCTGGAATTGGGCCAGTGCGACTTTCGAGATCTGACTGCGCAGCTTGGCCACCTGTGCGGTCTCGGTCTTCAGATCAGCCTGCTTGTCCTTCAGGTCCTGCTCGCTCTTGTCGAGCTTCTCCTTCAGAGCGAGGTAGTCCTGGTCGGCCGCCTCCGCCTCCTGCTGCAGCTTGTCGACCTGTGCCTTGGCCTGCGCCACGGTCTGCGGCGCAGGATCCGCGGTCGCAACCGTTGGGGCGACGAGGAAGACCGACGCCGACAATGCCATGCCCGATGCGACGGCAACCGTGCCTCGTCGCAATCCCCGCTGCTGCAGCCAGCCTGAGGTCACGCGCAGTCCTTCCCACTTCTCGACCATGCCCGGAGGCGTGTGGTGGTCCGCTCCGTCGACGGCACCGCAACCTGGGTACCGACCCGCCACCCAACGTGTCGGAGCGATGGGAGCACTTTAGGTCACGATTTGATCACTGGCAATCCGGCCACCGGATTTTGGTCCTTCCGGACCCCAGCAATTGCTCAGCAACACCGCCGGCCCGGACCGATGTGGTCCGGGCCGAACGGGTTGACGCCTCACTCAGCGCACTGGTCCACAGAAGTGATCAGCGCAGCAGCTCGATCGAAGACGCCCAGTTGGTGAACTTCGGCTTGGTGTTGCCCTTGGAGCCCGGGAATGCGGACGCGTCGGCGCCCTTGTAGCCCGGCTTGCCCCACATCAAGAAATAGTGGTTGCCCCGATTCCACACGCTCTCGATGTTGTTGTTCATCCCACGCGGGCCGGTCTTGTCCCCCAGGTTGTAGTCGCCCTTCTTGTAGGTGGCCATCGTGCCGGTGCCGTTCTTGCCGGTGAAGACACAGAGATCGCCCTTAGGACAGCGTGCCCAGCCGGTGGCTGCCTCGGCAGGGGTCGCGGCGGCGATTCCTGCCGCTCCGATCGCCGAGACCGCGGCCAGCGCCGCAGCACCACGGATGATCGTCTTCTTCAAGCTCATGGAATTTTCCTTCCGTCGGGTACAGAACTGTGTTCCGCAATGACGCACACCTCCGGAGTTCGGTTCCCTCGACTCGGCGCTCGCGGTGTCCGCCCGCCGAAGCTCGTCGGGCCCAGCGCGCTGTCAGAAGCCGTCGGCCGGCCAGGGCTCTGCCGACAGGAAGACCGAGACCACGCACTCGGCACAGCTGGCATCGGGTACTTCGCCGGCAGCCACCGGGCAGCCCTGACAGTCCAGGCGCGTGGGCGGCAATTCGGGTTCGAAGCCAGGCAGCAGCTCAGCATCCAGCGCTCGTCCGTTGCTCACAGGGGTCAACTCACTCATGACAGTCACGATGACCGGACCCTCTGACAGTCGAACTCAACAGTCGAGCTCACAGTCGAACGTCTGCACGGTTGTGTCAGTGCCGTCCTCTAGCGTCGCGTCCATGGAAGCCGCCGGTCACAAGGTCCGTCCGAACACGCTGCAGGACTCGTTCGACGATCTCGGGGTGCCGCTGGCCGAAACCACCTTCTGTGTGGTTGACCTGGAGACGACCGGCGGTGCCGAAACCGATGCGATCACCGAGTTCGGCGCGGTGAAGGTCTGCGGGGGCGAGGTTCTCGGCGAATTCCAGACGCTGGTCAACCCGCACACCCACATCCCGCCGTTGGTCGCAGTGCTGACCGGCATCACCAACCAGATGGTCGCCGCCGCGCCACCCATCGACCAGGTGTTGCCCGCCTTCCTGGAATTCGCCCAGGGCACTGTGCTGGTCGCCCACAACGCCCGCTTCGATGTCGGCTTCCTCCGCCGCAACTGTGCCGCACTCGGCTACCCGTGGCCGAAGTTCGGCGTGTTGGACACGGTCGCCCTGGCTCGTACGATCCTGCTCGCCGACGAGGTGCCGGACTGCCGGCTCTCCACCCTGGCCCGGTATTTCCATACCGCGGTCACGCCGGACCATCGCGCTCTGCACGACGCTCGGGCGACGGTCGACGTCTTGCATGCCCTGATCGAGCGGGTCGGCAATCTCGGGGTCGGGACGTACGAGGAGCTGCGCGAATTCACCCGGAAGGTCTCGCCGCAGCGGCGCTCCAAGCGCAGCTGGGCCAAGGATCTGCCCGAGGAGCCGGGCGTCTACTTCTTCGTCGCCGACGACCAGTTGTCCGGCGACCCCGCCGACCGCCAGATCCTTTACGTCGGCAAGAGCGGCAACCTGCGCAAGCGGGTGCGCAGCTACTTCACCGCATCGGAGAAGCGGCCCCGGATCGAGGAGATGATCCGCGTCGCAACCGGAGTCGAGGCCCACCCGTGTCAGACGCCGTTGCACGCCGAGGTCACCGAGCTGCGGATGATCGCGGCCCACGCGCCGCGCTACAACCGCCGGTCGAAATTCCCCGAGCGCCAGCACTGGATCAAGATCACCGCCGAGGCGTTTCCCCGGCTCTCCCGCGTCACCCAGGTCCGCGACGACGGCACGACCTATTTCGGTCCGTTCGGCCGCAGACAGCAGACCGACGACGTGATCGACGCGTTGTACGACGCCTTCCCGATCCGGCAGTGCACGACCAAGCTGTCGCGGACCCGACCCAGTCCGTCCTGTGCCCTGGCAGGGATGCACCGCTGTGTGGCTCCGTGTGACGGATCGGTGAGCTTCGAGGGGTACGGCGACCTGGTCGAGCAGGTACGCACCACGCTGACCCGCGATGTCCGCCCGGCTTGTCGAGCACTGCGCGCTCGGCTGCGCCGTCTGGTCGCCGAGCAGCGCTACGAGGAGGCAGAGCTGCTGCGCCGGCGGCTCAGTGCGCTGTTGGATGCGGCCCGGCGGTTCCATCGGGTGACGAGTCTGGCGGGCTGCGCACAGATCGTCGCGGCCCGCTGGGAGGCGCGGCCGGGCTCCAGCGATGAATGGCACCTGCATGTGATCCGCCACGGAAGGCTTGCGGCCGCCGGGGTCGCGCGGCCGGGAGATGTGCCGCAGGCGGTCGCCCGGATGCTGGTGGCGACCGCCGAAACGGTGCCCGAGCCGACCGGACCGCGATCGGCGGCCACCGTCGAGGAGACCTTGCGGATCGCCGACTGGCTCGAGCAACCCGGTGTCCGGCTGATCGACATCGACGGCGACTGGGCCTGGCCGCTGTACGGCGTGCTCAGCCACGAGGCGTTGGTCGGTGAGCTGCTCGGTGGGTCGCCCGAAGCGGATCAGGGCGAGAAGGATGGGACCGGGGAGCGGCCCGCCTGGGATTAGGATCACCACCATGGTGACCGCGATCGTTTTCGTGAAGGCCGAGGTAGCCCGGATCCCGGAGGTGGCCGAGGCGATCGCGGCGCTGCCGGGCGTCAGCGAGGTCTACTCGGTGACCGGGGCGGTGGATCTGATCGTGATGGTGCGGGTGAAGAACCACGACCAGGTCGCCGAGGTGGTGGCCGACCAGCTCAACAAGGTCTCCGGGGTGCTGAGCACCGAGACCCATATCGCCTTCCGCGCCTACTCGGTGCACGACCTGGAAGCCGCGTTCTCACTCGGCGCGGCGTGACGATGAGCCAGGACTGGGCGCCGCCGGGCGAGCATGACCGCGCTCTGATCGAGTCCGCCCATGCGGACCCGTACCGGGACCGGGTCGAGGCCGAGGCTGACGAACTCGCTCCGGTCGACCGACAGGCCGATCCCGCGCATTGGCTGCCCGGCAGGGCGTTGGCGATCGCGGCGATCGTCATCGGCGTTCTGCTGGTCGCGACGGTCGTGGTCTGCCTGGTCATCTGGCTCACCCCGCCGATGCACCACCTGCAGGTTCCGTCGGTTCCCAAGGGCTGAACCGGTGGGCGAGGTGCTGGACGAGGGACCGTTCTTCCACGGCACGAAGGCCGATCTGAAGCCGGGTGACCTGCTGACGGCAGGGTTCCGGTCGAACTACCGTCCGGAGGTCGTGATGAACCACATCTACTTCACGGCACTGTCCAACGGGGCTGGTCTTGCCGCCGAGTTGGCGGCCGGCGACGCACCACCACGGGTCTACCGGGTGGAACCCACGGGTGCATTCGAGAACGACCCGAACGTGACCGACAAGAAGTTCCCCGGCAACCCGACCCGGTCCTATCGCAGCAGCGAACCGTTGCGGTTGGTCGCTGAGGTCACCGACTGGACCCGGCTGACTCCTGAGGAACTGCAGGCCTGGCGCGACCGGCTGGCCGCGATCCGCGCCGACCAGCGCGCCGAGATCATCAACTGAGCCGTGATCGGATCGACGATCAGGCGAAGCCGATCGCCACGCGTACGACGATCGCCGCGATGCACAACACCACCACGCCGAGCAGCCCGAGGACCTGGAGCTGGGCCCGCCGTTGCCGGCCGGGGAAGATCAGTGCCGCGGCGGCCAAGCCGCCGACGATGATGCCCCCAACCAGTGAGACCCATGATGGTCCGCCGAGGCCGCCCAGGACCAGGTTGAGCAGGATCAAGATGGCGAACAGTCCGAGATCGGGGCGGATGTCTTCATGGCGACGGATCTTGATCACGGTGTGAACGGCGATCAGCCCGACCACTGCCGAGTACGCGCCGCCACCGATCGCATAGTCAGGGAATCCCAGGAACACCGCGGTCGCACCGCCAACGCTGCCGGCGCCGTACAGCATCAGGTAGCGGGCCGTGCCGAACTGTTCCTCCAGCGGTCGGCCCACGCTCCAGAGGATCAGCGCGATGAAGAGGGTGTTGATCAACCCACCGGACAGCAGGCCGTAGGTCACCAGCCGCCAGACCTGACCATCGAGCACGGCCGGTCCGGACATCGCGAACACCTGGCTGATGAAGCCCTGGCCGATCAGATCGAGCACGTACAGGCCGATCACGATGCCGATCAGCACCTTGGTGACCAGACCGCCACGGGTGGACAGATTGCCGCCGAACACGGTCCGCGGGGTCCGGACCGTCGCCCGTCCGGAGCGGGCGCAGCCCGGGCACTGGAAGCCGACCGAGGCCGGCGTCATGCACTCACCGCAGATCGGCTTGCCGCACCGTTGACAGCGGATGCCGGTGAACCGGTCCGGATGGCGGTAACACGCCGCAAAACTCGGCGCCTGGAACTCCGGCCGGCTCACCGATCAACCTCAATCACGGCTCGAACTTTACGTGCCGCCGACAACTCCGACCTGTACCGCCGGCGTGCCGATCGGGTGTCAGGCGACCTCGACGCTTTCGATCACCACCGGCTCGGTCGGCCGGTCGCCACGGTCGGTCGCCGTGGTCGCAATCGCGTCGACGACATCGCGGCTGGCCTGGTCGGCGACCTCGCCGAAGATCGTGTGCCGACGGTTCAGGTGCGGGGTGGGGCCGACGGTGATGAAGAACTGCGAGCCGTTGGTCCCTGGGCCGGCGTTCGCCATCGCCAGCAGGTAGGGGCGATCGAACTGCAACTCCGGGTGGAACTCGTCGGCAAAGGTGTAGCCGGGGCCGCCCCGGCCGTCACCGAGCGGATCGCCGCCCTGGATCATGAATCCGGAGATCACCCGGTGGAACACCAACCCGTCGTAGAACTTGCCGGTGGTCTTGGCGCCCGTCTGCGGGTCGCGGTACTCCTTGGTGCCGTTGGCGAGGCCGGTGAAATTGGCCACCGTCTTCGGCGCCTGGTTGTCGAAAAGGTTGATCACGATGTCGCCGCGATTGGTATGCAGCGTGACGGTGCTCATCTATGTCCTCTCGGGATTTCAGGGACCCTTGCGGGATTTTTCCGATATCTGGCCCTGAGACTCTACGGCCTGGGTAACGGTACGGTGGATTAGCTCCCGTGCAACGGGCTCCCGGCATCGCCCGGCGGGCTCGCCGACGATTCGAACCGGAGGAAAAGTGACCCGCAAGACCGACAAGGGCCGCCGCGCCATCGCCGCCGCCCAGGACAACTTGCAAGTCGGACCCATCGTTCATCAGGCCGCTGACCGCATCGGTCCGCTCGCCCAGGACGCCGCTGACCGCATCGGCCCACTCGCCCAGGACGCCGCCGAGCGCATCAGCCCACTCGCCCACGATGCGGCCGACCGCATCGGTCCGCTCGCGCATCAGGCCGCCGACCGCATCGCCCCGCTGGCCCAGGACGCCGCCGACCGCATCGCCCCGCTGGCCCAGGACGCCGCCGACCGCATCGCTCCCCTGGCACACGCCGCCACGGAGCGGATCCAGCCGTATGCCAAGCAAGCGGCGGACTGGCTCGAGCCGCGGGCCCAGGACGCTGCCGAACGCCTCGGGCCGTACGCCGAGACCGCGCGCAAGAAGGGCGCCCATGCTGCCGCCCAGGCGGTGGATCGGCTGGGACCCCGCCTCGATGACGCTGCCAGCCGGATCGGCCCGGCGGTCGACGAGGCGCGTGAGCGCCTGCAGTCCGATGTCTTGCCCAAGCTGTCGGAGAAGCTGGGCGAAATCGCCGGATCCGATGCTCCGGCGGTAGTCGTCGCGGCGGCTGGCAAGGGCAAGGAGTTGCTGCCGGCCGGCAAGAAGAGACGCCGCTGGCCGAAGGCCCTGGCCGTGGTCGCCGGCGTGCTGACCGCCGGCGGTGTCGCCTACTACGCCGCAAAGAAGTTCCTGGCCGGCAATACCGAACCCGAATGGCAGACCACCCGACCGACGACCCCGTACGCCGCGACGACCATCACCGAGCCGAAGTCGCCGGCGGCCGATCCGACGGTGACCGAGTCGCCGGCCGCAGCACCGGCCGCTCCTGCCGAGGCAGCGGCAGCCAGTGCCAATACGGCTCCCAGCCCGGACGAGGTCGCTCCCGCCCACGCCGCCGACGAGAGCACTGCCGAGCCGGAGGGCGGCGACGGACCGGAGGACGAGCAGGGGTCCAAGTACGGCGAGGGCGCTTATGTCGGCGCCGAACCGCCGGAGGGATTCACGATCAAGGGCAACGAGCGTTCGAAGAAATACCACGTGACCGGCACCGACGGCTACGAGCGGACGAATGCCGACGTCTGGTTCAACAGCGAATCCGCGGCCGAGACGGCAGGCTTCACCAAGGCTCAGCGCTGACCCGACCACACCCAACCGAGCGCCCCGGATCCCACGGATCCGGGGCGCTTTCTTCGTCTTGGCTCCGGTCAGCCGCCGACCCGCGGCGGCGTCGGCTCCGGCGGTGTCACCGCCGGGATCTCCTCCAGCCGCTGCAGTGCCTCGGCGATCGCTCGGTCGAGTTGGGGATCGACTGCACCGTGCCACTGGTCGGGGGTGATCGGAACCTCGATGTCGGGATCGACGCCGTGGTTCTCCACATCCCAGCCCTGGCCGCCGATCCAGTAGGCGTATCGCGGCTGCGTCACGCCGGTGCCGTCGATCAGATCGAACCGGCCGTCGATGCCGACCACGCCGCCCCAGGTCCTGGTGCCGACGATCGGGCCGATTCCGAGCGCCCGGGCGGAGGCGTTGACGATGTCGCCGTCGGAGCCGGCGTACTCGTTGGCGACGTAGACCACCGGACCACGGACGCCCTGGGAGGGATACTCCGAGGTCGCGGCGTGCCGCGCGGTGTCCCAGGCGACGACCTTGCGACCGAGCCGCTCGTTGACCAGTTGGCTCAGGTGACCGCCACCGTTGAAACGGACGTCGGCGATCACACCTTCGTGTCGGGTGGCCTCCTCCAGATCGCGGTGCAGCTGGGCCCAGCCGGTCGCAACCATGTCCGGCACGTGCACGTAACCGAGCCGTCCGGACGAATGCTCGGCGACGTAGGCCTTCCGCCCGGCCACCCACTCCTGGTAGCGGAGTGCCGACTCATCCGCGACCGGGACGACGACGACCCGGCGGTCCCGGTCGCGTCCCGGACGGCGCAGCACCAACTCGATCGGCTTGTCGGCAGCGCCGATCAGGCTCGCATTCGGTCCGAGCACCGGATCGACCGGCAAGCCGCCGATCCTGACGATCCGGTCGCCGGGGCGGGCGTCCACACCGGCAGCGCGCAGCGGCGACCGGGCCTCGGGGTCGGAACTCTCACCGGGCAGGATCCGCTGGATCACCCATTCTCCGTCGTCCACCGCGAAGTCGGCGCCCAACAGGCCCAGAGCCCGGGACGTCTCGCCATACGGCTTGTTGGGTCGGGCGTAGGCGTGCGACGTGTTCATCTCGGCACCGACCTCCCACAGCAGCGAGATCAGGTCGTCGTAACTGCCGAGCCTGTCGACCACCGGTCGATAGTGTTCGGCAACCGCTTCAAGATCAACGCCGTCCAGATCGGCCCGCCAGTAGAAGTCCCGCATCAACCGGACGTCCTCGTCCAGCATCTGACGCCATTCGGCGACCGGGTCGACCTCGAACCGCAGCCGGCCGAGATCGACGGCGATCTTGGCCGGATCGTCGTCCTTGACCTCTCGATCGGACGGCTGCACTGCCACCGCCTCACCCACCCGGGTCACGATCCAGGAAAGGTCACCACTGACCTCGTACGAGTCGATCTTGCCGAGCAGCACGTCGAGACTGCGCTTGTCGAAGTCGAATCGCTCCAACTGGTCCGACGGCTGCTCACCCGGCACGCCGGCCCGTGCCGATCCGAGGACGCCGTGGGTCGGCGCCTCGTGGATCCACAGCACGCCACCCTTCGCCGCTTGCAGCGATCGGTAGTCGCCGGCCGGGACCGGGAACGGCACCAGCCGATCCTCGAAGCCCTCGGCGTCAAGATCAGGACTGGCCGGCGGCGCATCCTTGCCCTGATCATCCTTGCCGCCCTGATCATCCTTGCCCTGATCATCCTGGCCGAGCGGCCAGCCGTCGACGCTCGGACCGAACGGCGGCGGCTCTGTCGCGGCCAGCGGCACCAGGTAGGGGCGGGTGCCGTAGGGGAAGTTGATGTCGAAGACGTGGGTGTCGTAGTGCGGATCGAAAGTGCGCACCGACAGGAAGGCCAGATACTTACCGTCCGCGGTGAACGCCGGAGACCGGTCGTCGAAGCGTCCACTGGTCAGCGACACCGGATCGGACTGACCGGCAAGATCAACTGCAACCAGCCGGCCGTGCTGAGCGGCACCGACCGGCTGGGTCCACACCAGGTAACGGCCGTCGGGGGAGAAGACCGGGTCGGACGCCTCGCCGTCGGTGCTCACTCCGAGCGACCGGACGGCGCCGGTTCCGACGTCCAGCAGACTGATCCGACCGTCATGGCTGATCAGCGCGACACGCTCCCCGTCGGGGTCGGCCGTGATGTGCAGGATCCGGCCCAGATCGACCTCGATGATCCGCGGCTCGCCTTCGCCGTTGAGCGGGCGGAGCTCGAGGCGGTCCTCGCCCGCCTGGTCGCTGATCATGATCGCCTGTCCGCTGCGGCCCAGCGGCTGGGCCTCGCGGATCCGGATCGACGAGGATGCCGCCAGTGCTCGCGCCGGACCGTCGCGGTGGCTCAGATAGAACGCCTTACCGCGCCACGAGACCACAGACCCGATGGCGCTGCGGTCCGGCACCGCGGCGGTCAGGTTCTTGGTCGGCGACAGCGACTGCGGCTGCCGTGCGCTGAGCACCGGGAGATTGATCTCGACCGGATGCGGCTCGTCCCCGAGCTGCTCGACCAGGTAGATCACGCCGCGGGAGTGGTAGACGATCCGGGTGCCGTCGGTGACCGGCTCCTTGACGTAGCCTTGGTCGATCGTGTGGAAGGTGCGCTGCACCAGGTCCGCCGCTGTCGCGTTGCCGAGCCTGTCGACCGGGATCGAGAAGAGGTTGGCTTGCTCGTCCGCAGGGCCGGGCAGTTGCGCCAACTGGTCGGAGCTGAAGATCAACTCGCCGTCGAGGAAGGACGGGCTCTCCAGACCGGCGGTGATGTCACCGAGCACCCGCTGGTAGCTGTCACCGGCACCGGTCGGGTCGAACCACAGTTTGGCGGCGGTGCCCCCGCGGTAACGCTTCTGGTCGGCGACGGCGCGAATCGCGCGGCTGGACACGACCAAGCCCTCGTCGCCCCGAGCGACTCCCGCGACCGGACCGTACGGCAACGGGATCACCGACCCGTCCAGACCGATCTGGTATCCGAAGGTGACGAATCTCTCGTGGGTGCGGGCCGCCGTCGAAATGATCACCGAACCGTCGTCGAACCAGCCCAGCAACGAGGTCGAGGCCGAGCCGAAGTATGTGACACGACGGGCGGCGCCGCCGTCGATGCCGGCGACGAAGATCTCGAAGCCACTGTCCCTCGACGAGGCCCAGGCGATCGTGCTGCCGTCCGGGGAGAACCGCGGATTGCGGACCGGGACATTGTCGGAGGTCAGGCGCCAGGCACGGCCGCCGGAGACCGGAGCCAGCCAGATGTCGTCGGCGGCGGCGAAGGTGATCAGATCACCGTGGATGTCAGGAGAGCGGAGGTAGCCAGCAGTCACATCGGCAGACATTACTTCCCGGGGCCGACAGCGGCACCGGTATTCCGCAGCCTGCTCCCGAGGGCACCGTCGGAGGAACTGTCGCGGCACCCGTCGGACAACACTTCGGACCCTCGGACAACACCTGGGTTGTTCGGACAACACTGCTGACATTCGAGCAACGCTGGGGCGGCATCGGCCAACAACCACCGCTCACGGGAGACACCTTTGCCGGGCCTTCCCGGGCATGACGATCCAGATGATGGCGCACGAGCCGACCGGCGGCTGGGACGGTCGCGAACTGCTCGATCCCGATTTCGATGCTCTGGGCGATGCCGACGACTACGGCCCATGGGTGGATGCGGCACCCTTCCGTGCCCATGTCCGTCATCTCATGGAGCTGACCGGAGTGCCGTGGCGCACCCTGGCCGTGCTGGCCGATGTTCCCCCGCAGTCGGTGGATCACCTGCTGCGTGGCCGCGCCGGCCGGCCGGTCCCCCGATTGCACCCGCTGATCGCCGAACGACTCTTCCACCTGACCCACACCGCGGTCGTCGATGCCGGACGACGCCGGGTGCACGCGGCCCGGACCCGAGTGCTCCTCGGCTGTCTGGTCGACCGCGGCTGGTTGATCAGCGAGATCGCCCGCCGGACCCAGCTGCCGGTGTCCGGGCTCTCGGCGCTGGCCATCGGCGAAGACACTGTCTGCTCCCAGCTGGTCGCGGCGACTGTGAAAGCTGCGGCACAAGCGCTCTGGGACACGCGGCAGCCAGTCCGCAGGGTTCCGGCCGAGCAGACGGTGCTCCAAGGCCACCGAGCCGACCGGGCACCGGCGCTTGCGGCTGCCTGACGGCTGCCTCGGTTGCCTGACGGTGGGTATGCCCCGGACGCCTCTAGAGTCGACGCGTGACCGTCTCCCCGGCCTCTTCCGGCACCGCAACGCTGATCGTCGCGATGATCATGATCATCGCGACCGGTCTGCTGGTCGGCGTCGGCGGCGCGGCGCTGCTGCGCCGGCTGCGCGAGCCGGTGCCGCCGACTGCTGCCGACGAGGTGACCTTGGCGGACTACCGAGCCAAGATCAGCTACCGGATGTTGGCGACGCCGCGCTTCGCGCTGATCACCGGTCTGCTGGCCGCCGCGGGCGCCGCAATCACCGTCCTGACTCAGCCGATCGCGTACTGGCCGGCCTGGTTCGTCTTCGGTGTGGTCGCGGTGCTGCTGGCCGCCATCGACGCCAGGACCACCTGGCTGCCAGGCGGGCTGATGATGCTCGGCTGGGTCGTCACCGCCATCGCCGCCCTGGCCTGTCTTGCGGAGGACCCGCACCGGCTGCACGCGGCGATCACGATCGGCTCGGGGGTGCTGGTCGCCGCTGGCGGCTACCTGTTGCTCTGGTTGATCACCGGTGGCCGGGCGATCGCCTTCGGCGACGTCCGGCTGATGGTCCTGGTCGGCGCGGTCGCCGGCACCCTGGGCTGGTCGGGGATCTACTGGTCGCTGCTGTCGGGCAGTGTGATCGGAGCCGTGATTGGCGTGCTCCGCCTGGTGAGCGGTCGGCGTGGCCCGTTCCCGTACGGTCCGGCGCTGGTGTCGGGTCCCTATGCCGCAACCGTGCTGCTCAGCCTGCTGCCGTGATCACCTGATCACCGGCCGGCAGCGAATCGTCGCCGCCCAGCGTGTGCAGCAGCGCCAACGCGTACGCGTCGGACGCATCGGGCACCGACGGCGTGTGATGGGCGCCGGACGGACCGGCCGAGCTGACCACGAAACCGTCGCCGACCCGGTCCAGGGACAGGAAGGCGTCGCCGAGCGCATCCCGCAGCTGCTGCTCCGACGGCAACCAGACCGCGACCTCGGAGGACACCGAGTCCAGCGCCCACTCGGTGGTGCCGTTGAAGTGGAAGTTCGACTCTCCCTGCGCATGGATCAGCTCCACGACCATGTCGCTGACGATGAAGACCGCCTCGGCGATCTCTTCGCGCGGGATGAAGAAGCGGTCGGCATTCTGCGGCGTCCAGTCCAGCAGCGGCCGGAGCCGTACGGCGAGCTCACGGGAGATCACCACCCCAGGTTAGTTCGCAGCCTGCGGGTCGGTTCCCACGATACGGATTGATTCGCGGCATGCGGGGGTTGGTTCCTGGCATGCGGTCGACGCCGGAGACGGCGCGGGTACCCTCGGAGGGCGTGACTGCCCCGCGCCCCGGATGGTATCCGGATCCGTCCGGTCGCGGTGGCACATTCCGGTGGTGGGACGGCAGCGACTGGACCGACCGGACCCGCAGCAAGCTTCCCGCCCAGAACACCCGTCTGGTAGCTCTGCTGCTCGGCGTCACCCTGGTGCTCAGCGGCGGCGTGGTCGGTCTGATGGGCTGGCGGTCGTTCCACGACGCCGTACCTCCCGGTCAGAAGGCGACCTCCGGTGGAGGCAACCAGACGCCCGGCACGCCGGCGCCTGTCGCGACGACCGGGACGCAACAACCTGACGGCCAACTGGACGAGACCACGCGGACGGCGACGCTGGCAGGGGGCCGGATGGTGTTGCCGGGAAGCCCGTACGCGCTGGTCACCGATCCGGTGACGGTGCCGGGTGTCTTCGACGCCATGTTCGTCGCCAACGCGCCGGTCAGGACCGGGTCGGAAGGCTCGGACACCTGGGCCGCGACGGTCGGGCTCGGCCACATCCCGGCCGGCGCCTGGTCCGAGGATGATCTTCGCGGATTCACCCGCAGGGCCTTGAGCGGCATCTCCGAGCAGTTCTTCGGCTATCACCCGTCCGCGGTGAGCAAGATCGACGACACCACGACGACGGTCAGCGGCAGGCCTTGTGCCAAGATCAGCGCCGAAGTCGACTACAGCAGCGCGCAGGCCGACAACCGCCATAACCGCAGCGACCGGATGGTGATCATCGGCTGCCCCGATCAGGACGGTTCGGTGATCGCCGCAATCAGCTCGGTACCGAGCGATGCGGCACCGTCGTTGACCGCCCTCGCAGCGAACTCGCTGGACACCTTCAGCCTCAGCTGAACCAGGCCGGTCAGCACGAACGAGTCGCGCTGACCCAGCGCTCCAGCAGTGCCGTGGCGGCGCCGGAGTCGATCGCGGCCGCGGCCCGTTCCAGTTTCGCGCCGAGTGTCGCTTCAAGATCATCGGCATCCCCGGGGCCGTCGAAGGCAGCCAGCGCCGAGGCCGCGTTCAGCAGCACGATGTCCCGCACCGGACCATGATCACCGGCAAGCACCCGGCGAGCGATCTCGGCATTGTGCGCCGGACCGCCGCCAACCAGGTCGGCCACCGAGGCGCGCTCGATGCCCAGGTGTGCGGGATCAAGATCGGTCCGTCCGATCTGTCCGTCGCCGAAGACATAGACCGTCGAGGTCGTGGTCGTGGTCAATTCGTCCAGACCGTCGGTGCCGTGGAAGACCAGGCCGCGGTCACCGCGGTCGGCCAGGACCTGCGCGCTCAGTTCGGCCATCCGCTCGTCGGCGACCCCGACAGCGTGCGCAGTCGGCCAGCCGGGATTGGTGAGCGGACCGAGGAAGTTGAAGGTCGTCCCGATCCCGAGCTGGCTGCGGGCACTGGCGGTGTTACGCAGCGAGCCGTGGTACAGCGGCGCGAACAGGAAGCCGATCCCGATCCCGTCGACGACCTGCCGCTGCTCGGCCGGAGCAAGATCAAGTCGTACGCCCAAGGCCTCCAGCACATCGGCCGACCCGCATGCCGAGGAGGCCGCGCGGTTGCCGTGCTTGACGACCCGGGCACCGGCCGCGGCCGCGACGATCGCGGCCATGGTGGAGATGTTGACCGTGTTGGACCGGTCACCTCCGGAGCCGACGATGTCGACCGCCGGCCCCGGGACATCGATCGGAGTCGCGACCTGGAGCATCGCGGCCGCAAGGCCGCTGAGCTCGGACGCGGATTCGCCCTTGCTGCGCAACGCGACCGCGAAGCCGGCGATCTGGACGTCACTGGCCTCGCCGGCCAGGATCCTGCCCATCGCCCAGGTGGCCGTCGCCGCGTCGAGATCGTTGCCGGCGACCAGGGAGGACAACACCCCGGGCCAGGTCGGCTCCGGCGTGATCGGCATCGGCGGACCTAGGCCGTACGGGCCGGTGTCGTGCCCAGCCGCTGACGCAGCAGGGCCGCGACCGCGCCAGGCAGGGTGACCGGATCGATCGGGTGCGCGACCACCGCGTCGGCGCGCGACCACGTGGCCAGCCAGGCGTCGTCGGCCCGTCCGGCGATGATCAGCACCGGCGGGCAGTTGAAGATCTCGTCCTTCAGCTGCCGGCATACGCCCATGCCGCCCGGCCGGGCCTCCCCGTCCAGCAGCATCAGGTCGATGCCTGCCCCCTCATTCGACGCGTCGGCGGCTTTCATGACGGCCGCCTGGGTCGCGGCCTCGACGATGCGGACCTCGGGCAGGTCCGAGGCGACCTTGCGTCCGAGGGCGGCGCGCACCTGGGCCCGGACCGTCCGGTCACTGGCGTAAACCAGGATGGTGGCAACCCGGACTGGAGTCTGCTCGCTAGTCACGCCCGGCATCGTATCGCGGCCCGGCCTGAGAATTTCGCGAGCCCGAGACGCGCCCCGGGGATGTGCTACACGCTGTAGGAGGCAATAATGACCCTCGTGGCGATTCACACTGTCTCATCGACTCCCGCGCCGAAGCCTCATTCGGCCCTGCACGACCTGCCCCAGTCGCGACTGGTCGGTCACCCCGGGCGGCCTGATGCCGTCGCGGTGGGCACGATCATCTGGCTGGCCAGTGAGCTGATGTTCTTCGCAGGCCTGTTCGCCGCCTACTTCACGATCAAGAACGTGACGACTGCAGCGGCCGTCAAGGCCGGTCTCACCCCGCTGTGGCACCAGGGCGCGAGCATGCTCAACGTGCACTTCGCGATCGCGAACACCACCGTGCTGGTGCTCAGCTCGGTGACCTGCCAGATGGGTGTCTTCGCGGCCGAGCACGGGCGGGTCAGCCGGGTCGGCTCGATCTTCAACCCGCGGACCTGGGGCATGCGCGAGTGGTATGTACTCACCTTCTGCATGGGCGCCTTCTTCATCGGCGGCCAGGTCTTCGAGTACGCGAACCTGACCCGGGACGGACTGACCCTGTCCTCCGACCCGTACGGCTCCATCTTCTACCTGGCCACCGGTTTCCACGGCCTGCACGTGACCGGCGGCCTGGTCGCCTTCGTGCTGCTGCTCGGCCGGACCTACCTGGCCCGTACCTTCACCCACGAGCAGGCGGTCAGCGCGATCGCGGTGTCGTACTACTGGCACTTCGTCGACGTGGTCTGGATCGCCCTGTTCGGCGTCATCTACATCCTCCAGTGACACATCAAGCAAAGACCTTCGGTGACGACGAGGCGGCTATGGGATAGCCTCGGAATCAACACCTCCGACGACTCGTAGTAGATCTCGTACCTAGAGAGGCAAACACGTGCGATTGCTGTCCTCCCGACGACGGCACCCGGCAGCAAAGGCGCTGCTCCTGGTAGCTGCCCTGTTCGTCATCGGCGCGGTGTACGCGGCCGTTGCACCGACAGAGCAGTCAGCAGCCGAGCCGAACACGAGCCAGCAGGTGACGAAGGGCAAAGAGCTCTTCAGTGTCAATTGCTCGTCCTGTCACGGACTGAACGGCGAAGGCACCAGCCAGGGCCCGACCCTGGTCGGCGTCGGCGCCGCAGCGGTCGACTTCCAGGTTTCAACCGGCCGGATGCCGCTGGCACAGCCGGGCCAGCAGGCTCCCATCAAGCCCGGTGAGTTCACCAATGACGAGATCGCGGCCCTGGCCGCCTATGTCGCCACCCTCGGTCCCGGCCCGGCCATCCCCGATTCCTCGCAGTACTCGACCGACGGCCTGAGCGCCGAGGAGATCGCCCGGGGCGGCGAGCTGTTCCGGACCAACTGCTCGGCCTGCCACAACTTCACCGGCCAGGGTGGTGCGCTGCCCGAGGGGCGGCGGGCTCCGTCGCTGGTCGGCGTGCCGAACAAGCACGTCTACGAGGCGATGCTCACCGGTCCGCAGCAGATGCCGGTCTTTTCCGACCAGGTGCTGCCCTCGCAGAACAAGCGCGAGATCATCGCCTATCTGAACTCCATCCACGCCGAGCCCAACCACGGCGGCCTCGAGCTCGGTGGGCTCGGCCCGGTCAGTGAGGGCATGGTCGGCTGGGCGATCGGCATCGGTGTTCTGATCGGCTTCGCGATCTGGATCACGGCACGAGGAGCACGGGCACGATGACCAGCAGCGGAACCAGCGGGGTGCAGAGCCAGAGCCCCGAGGAGATCAACCCGGAGCAGCAGATCGCGCGCGAGGAGTACGCCGAGCACGACATGCCGGTGCACGAGGCGGTGCTGCCGGTCCCCGATCCGGGTGTCGAGGAGCATCTGCCCCGGTTGGCCGACGTCGACAAGGCCGCGGCCGACCGCGTCGAGCGGCAGGTCGTCACCATGTATCTGTTGGTGCCGGTGATGGCGGTGCTGTTCGTGCTGTCGTACTACCTGATCCCGAGGGGCGAGTCGATCGATTTCGGGCCGCTGCACTCCTCGGCCAAGCACGTCGCCCTCGGTCTGACCCTGGGTATCGGCGTCCTGCTGATCGGTCTGGCGACCCAGCAGTGGGCCCGCCAGCTGATGGCCAACAACGAGGTCGTCGAGGAGCGCCACCCGGCCTACTCGCCCGCTGACGCCAACGAGGAGGCACTGCGCCAACTCAACGTCGGCATCGACGAGTCCGGCGTGCCGCGTCGCAAGATGTTGATCTTCTCCGCACTCGGCGCGGTCGGCATCCTGGCCGCGCCAGCACTGGTGCTGCTGACCGACCTGGGACCGGTCGCCGGCCCGAACTACCGGCGCAAGACCTACGAGACCACCCTCTGGAAAGAGGGCATCCGGTTGGTCAACGACATCACCTACACCCCGCTCAAGCCGGAGGATCTGAGCATCGGTCAGCTGGTCAACGGCGTACCGGAGAATCTGAAGGAGCTGTCCGGCACCGAGTTCAACAACGCCAAGGCCAAGTGCCCCATCGTTGTGGTCCGGATGAATCCGGCCGACATCAAGATCCCGGCGAACCGTCAGGACTGGCAGGTCTCCGGCATCCTCGCCTACTCCAAGATCTGCACCCATGTCGGCTGCCCGATCAGCCTGTGGGAGCAGCAGACCCACCATCTGCTCTGCCCTTGCCACCAGTCGACCTTCGACCTGGCCGACTCCGGCCGGGTGCTCTTCGGTCCGGCCGCTCGGGCGCTGCCACAGCTGCCGATCAAGGTCAACGACGAGGGTTACCTGGTCGCCCGCAGCGGTTTCCCCGTTCCCGTCGGCCCGAGCTTCTTCGAACGCGATTCCCGGCATGATCTGGGCCAGAGCCAGGAGTACCGCTGATGGCAAAACCAGCCAAGACCGCCACCGAAGCACCGCAGGCGGCCGAGCAGCCGGACCAGCAGCTCGGCCCGGTGATGAAGTTCTTCAAGGGTCCGGCCAAGTGGGCTGACGACCGGACCGGTGTCGGCGGCATCATGTCCGGCCGGATCCCGAACATCTTCAACCTGCGCAAGGTGTTCCCCGACCACTGGTCGTTCATGCTCGGCGAGATCGCGCTCTACTCCTTTGTCGTGCTGCTGCTCACCGGCGTCTTCCTGACGCTGTGGTTCAAGCCGTCGATGGGTGAGATCGAGTACAACGGCAGCTACCAGCTGCTGCGCGGGCTGCCGATGTCGGAGGCGTATGCCTCGACGCTGAACATCTCCTTCGACGTCCGCGGCGGCCTGCTGATCCGGCAGATCCACCACTGGGCGGCACTGCTGTTCATCGCCTCGATGCTGACCCACTCGATGCGGATCTTCTTCACCGGCGGCTTCCGCAAGCCCCGCGAGATCAACTGGGTGATCGGCGCGACACTGCTGTTCCTGGGCATGACCGAGGGCTTCCTCGGCTATTCGATCCCGGACGATCTGCTGTCCGGTGTCGGCGTCCGGATCATCTTCGGCGCGGTGCTGTCGATCCCGTTGGTCGGCACCTACCTCGAGACCTGGTTCCTGGGCGGTGAGTATCCGGGCGACATTCTGGTGCCGCGGATGTACATGCTGCACATCCTGCTGATACCGGCGGTGATCCTTGCCCTGGTGGCGGTGCACCTGGTGTTGATCTTCTACCACAAGCACACCCAGTTCCCGGGCCAGGGACGGACCGAGAAGAACGTCGTGGGTTACCCGTTCTTCCCTGTCTACACGGCGAAAGCCGGCGGCTTCTTCTTCATCGTCTTCGGCGTGATCGTGCTGATGGCTGCGTTGATCCAGATCAACCCGATCTGGGTGTACGGGCCGTACAACCCGGCCGAGGTGAGTGCCGGTTCGCAGCCGGACTGGTATATCGGCTATCTGGAGGGCGCGCTGCGGCTGATGCCCAACTGGGAGTGGCATATCGGCCCCACCACCTGGTCGTGGAACATCTTCATACCCGCGATCCTCGGCTTCGTCGCGCTGCCCGGCGCGATCGGTGTCTATCCGTTCCTGGAGAAGTGGGTGTCCGGTGACGACCTGGAGCACCACGTCCTGGACCGGCCGCGGAACGCACCGAACCGGACCGCGATCGGCGTTGCCGGTATCACGGTCTACGTGGTGCTGATGATCGGTGGTGCCAACGACATCATCGCGACGCACTTCCACATCTCGCTGAATGCGATCACCCTGACGCTGCGCTGGGGCATCTTCATCCTGCCGATCATCACGTTCATGATCACCAAGCGGATCTGTATCGGGTTGCAGCGCGCTGCCTACGACCGGGTGCTGCACGGGTCGGAGTCCGGTGTCATCCACCGCTCCCCCGCCGGCGGCTATTCGGAGCCGCATACCCCGATCACCCAGGGCGAGGCGTACACGATCACCCAGCACCACGAGTACCAGCCGCTCACTTCCGGTCCGCAGACCGACGAGAACGGCGTTGCTCGCAGGGGCACGGCCAAGGAACGCGCCCGTCGTCCGTTCACCCGGTGGTACTACGGCCATAACGTCCCCAAGCCCACCGCGGCGGAGGTCGAAGAGGCCAGGCACCACCAGGGCGGCCACGAGGTCGAGGGTGGTCACGATGATCACGCCATCGAGAGCGGCGAGCATTCCGACGAGCAGGTCGGAGCCGGTCACAGCGACTGATTGACACCATCACCACGAACAAACGCCCGCGGATTGGTTGATCCGCGGGCGTTGTCGTTTCTCAGCCGGCGTTGAGCAGGGTTCGAGTGAGCACCGGACGGACCTGAACCCCGATCTCGTCCAGGACGTTCCCGCCCGGCTCCTCCCGGTCGATCGCGCAGACGACCGTGTCGACGATCGCACCAAGATCACGAAGAGCCAACGCGGCGGCACGCACCGCTCCCCCGGTGGTGATCGCATCCTCGACCAGCGTCACCCGCCGTCCGGACAGGTCCGGCCCTTCCGCCAGCTTCTTGGTGCCGTAGGCCTTCTGCTCTTTGCGGACGTAGGTGGCCGGCAGTCCGGTGAGCTGGCTCAGCACGGCTGCGATCGGCACGCCGCCGAGTTCGATCCCGCCGAGCACCTCGGTGGCCTCGGGGACCAGCGGTGCCATCCGCTCGACGATCCGGCGCAGCAATAGCGGATCGGATTCGAAGAGGAACTTGTCGAAGTACTCCTCCACCTGCAGTCCGGAGCGCAGCGTGAAACTGCCACGAAGTCGGCAGAGTCGATCCACATTGCGGGCGAGTTCCAGCAGTGCGGGCTCGGTGTCGACGGTCACGTGCGGAACAGTAACGCCTGACGGCGTCAACGGGGCGCGACCCCTTGCGTAGCTATATTCCTGCCTCATGCGTTGCGGGCGGGTCGTGCGGGCTGCGGTCACCGTGCTCTTCTGCGCTCTGGTTGGAACGCTTCTCGCCGGATGCGACACGAAGAGTTCGGCAGCTCGATCGGCTGCCCGGACCTATCTGGACTCCATCGCATCGGCGTCGAAACCCGCTCTGGCGAAGCTCGCCCAGCTGACGGCCACGAACAATCCGGCAGCACTGCGGACAGCCGGTGATCTGCTCGCCGGCGCGACCCGCCGGATCACGATCATCGACGTGGACGCACCGGCGCCGGCGTCCGCACCGAAGGACATCGCCGATCCGGTCGTCGTGGAGAACACCTTCGCCGACTTCACCAAGGTCGGGGTCCGCTACCGGCTCGCCGGCAAGATCTATCAGGGATCCGTCGTACTCGCTCATCCGCAGGCGCAAGTCGCACGGGACCCGGCCAACTGGCGGGTCGTGATGCCGCTCACCGGCTCTATCGCGTGGCCGCAGCCGGGTTTCCTCGACATCACCACAGCAGACATCTACCTGGACGGCACCCGCATCGTCCGCACGCCGGCGAACAATTCGGACGATGACGATGCCACCGTCCAACCGCTCTATCCGGCCGTCTACAAGGTCCAGCAACGCCTTGACCCGTACTACGCATCAGCAGTCACCTCGGTCGCCGTGACCGCCCGGTCCGTCGCGCCGCCCAAGCAGCCGCTGCTTCCCACGTCGACGACCCGCACCGTGCTGACGAAGCAGGTCTGGGCGCAGTTCGCCGCATGCGACACCGCCGATCCCGTCTACTGCCCTGTCTACGCTCTGGTCGCGCACAACAATCCCGGTGCCGGCGGCCAAGGCTGGTGGCTCGGACTGACCAAGAAGCCGCGACTCAAGCTCAGCAATGACGGGAAGATCACCTTGTCCTCGGGCACCTTCCGCTACCGGGACCACACAGGGACCCACGAGATGGACTTCGATGCCTCGGGCACGTGGGGACTCGACAGCGACAGCTGGAAACCGAGCGTCTTCGAGATCGAAGCCGAGCAATGATGATGAGCCGACCACGTGCACACACCCGCTGCACCGGCCGGCGCGCCTGGCTGCTCGTCGGCTGTCTGCTGGCCGGTTGCTCGGCAACCGCGAACCGGGATGCCAACCCGACCGGCGGTGCGCTTGCCGCGGCCCGTGCCTATGTCAACGCGATCGCCCGGCTCGACATCAGGACGGCCGACAAGATGACCGCCCGGGACGAACGGGTTCCCGACAGTCCGGCTCGCGGGGTCGACATCACCGCGGCGCTGCCTGACGCGACCGACCCGATCATCGACCCGTGGATCACCCCACTCGGGCCGGGTGACGAAGCCGGGACCTACCTGTTCAACGTTTCCTATCGGGTCAAGAGCCTGACCGGAGGCGGCACGATCGTCTTGAGGCGGGCAGCCGACGCCGACCCGTCCAAGGTCGGCAGTTGGACCGTGATCCTGCCGCTCACGCAGTCGGTCACCCCATTGACCAACGGCAGGACCATACCGGGGGTTCGCATCGGAAAGATCGAGGTTGCCGATGATCCGGAGACGAGCAACGACGTCTGGGGCTACCCCGGCGGCTATCGCCTGACGGGAGAACCGGCGGGCAAGGACACGCCCACGCTGTGGTTCGCACTCGGCGCCGACGACCTGCCGGCATGGAACGCCGACAAGCCCTGACCCTGGCTGGTGGTAGAACCCCGAATACGGTTCACAAAGCGGGGTTGTGGCCCACCGGAACCACCTCCCCGGGCTTCGGCGGCCGAGGCTTCGTACCGTCGCCGAACGGCCGGCCGCCCAAGTCTTCGCGACCGTGTGGGGTCAGCCAGTTGGTCAGGTCCGGCCCCTTCGGTACGATCCCGGTCGGATTGATGTCGGAATGCACGATGTAGTAATGCTGCTTGATCTGGACGAAGTCGGTGGTGTCGCCGAAGCCCGGGGTCTGGAAGAGATCTCGGGCATAGGCCCACAGCGCCGGGAACTCGATCAGCTTGTTCCGGTTGCACTTGAAGTGCCCGTGGTAGACCGGATCGAAACGCGCCAGCGTTGTGAACAACCTGACATCGGCTTCGGTGATCGTGTCGCCGACCAGATATCGCTGTCCGGTGAGTCGCTCCTCCAACCAGTCCAGAGCCGTGAAGAGTCGGTCGTATGCCTTCTCGTACGACTGCTGGGAGCCGGCGAACCCGCAGCGGTAGACGCCGTTGTTCACCTCGGTGAAGACCCGCTGGTTGACGGTGTCGATCTCGTCGCGCAGCCGCTCGGGATAGAGCTCCGGAGCACCGTCGCGATGGAACTGTGTCCATTCCAGGGAGAAGTCGATGGTGATCGACGGGAAATCGTTGGTCACAACGGCTTTCGTCGGTATGTCGACGATCGCCGGGACTGTGATTCCGCGCGGATAGTCGGGATAGCGAGCGAAGTAGGCCTGTTGCAGCCGCTCGTAGCCCAGCACCGGATCGACACCGCCCGGATCAAGATCGAAGGTCCAGCTCCGTTGATCATGGGTGGGACCGCACAGGCCGAGTGAGATGGCGTCCTCCAGGCCGAGCAGCCGGCGGACGATCAAGGTCCGGTTCGCCCACGGGCAGGCGCGCGCGGCGATCAGCCGATACCGTCCCGCCTCCACCGGCCAGCCGTCCCGCCCGTCGGCGGTGATCCGGTCCGGGATGTAGTTCATGTCCCGGGTGAATTCCTTCCCACCGTGGACATATCCCGCACCTGCATCCTGCTGCTGCACACCCTGCTGCACATCGGACATACCGGCAGCCTAGCCACTGGTCAAATCCTCAACAAAGACCCGCGGCCTCCGCGGGTCAGATCTGTCCGGTTCAGATCCGACGGGCGAGGTGCAGGGTCAGATCGGCCTTCACCGGAATGTCATCCGGCAGCAGCCGGTCGAGTTCGGCGAAGATCGCCTCCCGCTCCGGACCGGGCAGCATCCGGTAGGCCGAGATGGTGTTGAGGTGCCGCAGATAGTCCGCCCGGCTCATGATCATCCTTCTCGGCACGGACAGTTGGCTGACATCGGTGAACCGGTCATCGGCAAGCAGCTCGTCGCCCGGCCAGTCGAGTCCGCCGGCGCCTGCCGACGGCGGGTCAATGTGGTGACCGGGCAGGTACGGCGCGACGACGTCCAGCTCGGCCGCCGCCAGCTCGTCGTCACCGATGTCGATCGGACCGCCGAACGTTGCCACGACTCCCCCGCTGCGCACCAGCGCAGCTGCTCGGTCCCACCGGCCCTCCGGGCGGGTCCAGTGCAGCGCCGCGGCGGCGTACAGGAGGTCGTACGGCTCGCCGCCCGGCTCGATCTCCTCATACGCTTCTGTTCGGCCCGGACCGGCAGCCCGGCGCATTCCCGGCGCAGCACGCCGAGCATCGACGGGTCGGGCTCGGTCGCGGTGACCTCGATCCCGGCCCGGGCGAACACCCGGGTCGCCTTGCCGGTGCCGGCGCCGATCTCCAGCGCCCGGTGGACCCGGCCCGCGGCGTGCTCGATGATCAGCGTGACAAGATCATCGGGATAGCCCGGACGGTAGCGCTCGTAGTCCTCGGCGACGGCTCCGAAGCTCAGCGACCGCTCCACAGCACACGCTCCTCCACGGGGTTCACGCTTCGACAGGCTCAGGGCCCGGTGTCAGGCCTCGCCCGCCTGTTCACTGAAGTCGGGCACCCCGACCTCGGCATCATCGTCGGTCCGGGGCCTGATCAACAGCGATTTTCCGCCGAACGGGCCGAGCGCGACGCTGAAGGTGTTCAGGTTGTCGACCTCGCCGATCACCTCGTCGGTGACCATGTCGACCACGACCGCCGACGGCTCGAGTTTCTCCGAGCGGACGTGACCGAAGACGGTCTGATCACCGAAGTTCAGCACGGTGACCTGGCGCTCCTCGGGATCCTCCAACTGGTGCACCATCACCAGCATCGCCTTGTTGGACGTCTGCGGGACATCGATCTGGGTGCTGGTGGCGATCTTGTACGCCTTGCGGATCCGGAGGATGTCAGCCAGCTGCCGGGCGAACGAGTCCGGGTTCTCCAGCTGCTCGGGCAGCGACCCGTACAGGCTGATCCCGCGCGGCATCAGCGATGCCGACTGGACCGCCTCGGGCTGGTAGTCCATCAGGTCGTACGCGGCACGGTGGATCCAGCGGGTGTCACCGGTGCTGAGCAACGGCTCGACCTGCTTGCGGTCCAAGGTGAGCATACCGATCAGATCCCAACCGGACAAGGCGAAAACCCCCGGCTGCATGGCGTTGAACATCGCCAGCAGCAGGTGCGCCCGACGGATCGTGTCGACCTGTTCCTCCTCGAGATCATCGATCTGGGTGTATCCCAGCGAGGCAGCGATGATGGTTGCCGTGGTCGAGGCGATCCCGTTGGTGGTGAAGGTCAGGTTGTAGGGGGCGTTGTCGCCGGTCAGCTTGTCGATCAGATCGGATCTGATCTGGACCGCCAGCGCCTCGCCGGTGTATTCGCCGCCGCGGAAATGGAAGAGCTCACCAGCGTGCACAGTGGCGAAGTGCACCAGCTCGTAGGTCATCTCGTCGTGGTTCTGCAGCGCGTGCACCAGCGAGACCGCCTCGACGCCGTGGCGCATCGCCAGGTTCAACGTCATCCGGAGAAACTCGGTGTCGCCGGTCGCCAGGGCGTGGTGATAGGCGGGCCGGTTGACGAAGTCGTACGACAGATCAGCGCCGCGGGCCGAAGAGTTGCGGATGTCGTCGATGGAGAGATTGAGCTCCTGGAAGGTGAAGCCCCCGACCTTGCGGACCATCGAGGCGATCAGCTGGTTGGCCGCCTCGGACAGCGGGTGCCCCTCGGACCAGGCCGGTACGTCCTCGGCCGTCTTCTCCACGCCGAGGAAGCCGTTGGCGTCCAGTCGCAGCGCCCCGGTGCCCAGATCGCCCAGCGAATGCAGCGCGTCGCCGATCACCAACCGCATTCCGGCGAAGGTCGGATCCAGCCAGTTGAGCGTCGGCTGGCCCTCCTTGAAGTAATGCAGGTAGACCCAGCGGCGTTCGACGCCGTCCGGTCCGACGACCGGCGCGGTGGCGCTCCAGTTGGTGTCCTTGACGCCGGGATCAGCGAAGATCACGCGCTGCATCCGGCCGATGATGTAGCCGGCCTTCTGCAACCGGGACTCGGCCTCCGCGTCCAGGTTGACCGAGTCCTTGCCACGGGGCACCTTCGGCAGCATGTGCCAGTCGTCCGGCGGGATCTCGACCATGTGGTAGATGCCCGGGTAGTCCCCGACCTTCATCTCCGCGAGCCGGAAGTCCGCGCCCTTGCCGGTGTGGCCGGGCACGATGTCGTCGATCACGGTGCCGTCGAAGTTGGCAGCCACCTCGCACAGCTGCCGGAACTCGTCCTCGGTGCCGAAGATGTCGTCGATCTTGGTGCTGATCCGGTCGAAATGCCCGTCGACACTGGGCGTCCGGTCCCAGCCGTTGAGGCCACCGGCCAGTTTGACCGGGCCGGTGTGGATGGCATCGATACCGATCCGGTGGAAGGTCTCCCAGAGATCGGGATCGCCGAGCATGCCAAGGAACGAGGTGCCCTTCGGCGTGATCATGGAGATCGGGTACGCGGTGAACCAGACCGACGCCTTCTCGATCGCCGCCCGCGGATCGGGATTGGCGTACGGATTCTGGAACATGCTCGGCAGGCCCTCGAACTGCCGGGCCATGTCCGTCGCGTCGGAGAGCATCGACTCCCCGATCAGCCATTCCACATAGTCGGGGTTGGACCCGACCGACTTGCCGGAGTGCGAGGTCCTCGGCCGTAGTGGGAAGATCCCCCGCAGCCGGGCGCGCGGGCGCAGCCGACGCGGGCGGGCAGGATAGAACTGCTCGTCGTAGGTGATCTCCGGCTCGTGCTCGCCGGTCACCTCGCTGCGCTGATCATCGACCATACCCAGACGCTACCCCGCAGCGCGGCGGGTTATCGCGCAACACTCAGCCGTCGTCGGGCAGCGACGCTGCGCCGTACGGTCCAGACCACCATGGCGCTGATCAGCACCGGGGTGAAGAACGGAACCACGGGTGCCATCGTCGTCACGGGGAGCATCAGGACCAGGACCAGCTTCAGGGCTGCCTCGACCAGGAAGGCGACGGCCCAGGCCAGGGTCAGGCCGCGGAAGAACGATCGGAAGCCCGCATGGGTCGGATACAGCTGCGCCCACTCCTCGCGTTCGGCATCACTGGTCGCACCGAACCGCTGGGCGAAGTAATACATCATCGGCTTGCCGACCACCAGCGTCACACCGAAGACGATTCCCGAGACTCCGGTCGAGATCGAGTCCTTGGCCAGCAGGAATCTCGGGCTGCCGGTGAACAGCGTCAACAGCAGGCCGATACCGAAGGTGATGATCATGAAGATCGCGAACGCGTCCAGTTCGCGGCGCCGGATGATCACGTACGCCGCCCGCACGAATGCCACACCGGTGCCCACCAGGAGGGCGACGAACAGGCTTGCGCCGAGATGCACGGCGGTCAGGTAACCGGCGACAGCCAGCCCGGCGTCCAGGAACAGCGACCAGATGATCCGGCCGATCATCGCGCCGGTCTTCCGGTCGCCCGCCTCGTCGCCCATCTCGTCGCCCCTCGTGCCGGTCATCGTGTCGGTCATCGTGTCAGTCATCGTGTCGGTCCTCATCCCAGTCCTCATCTCGGTCATCGCTGCGGCTCCGGGATCCAGGAGCCGTGAAAGCCGGCCGGGACCCGGCGTGGGAGGCGTACGGTCGCGGTCGGTCCGGCCGCGGGATCGGTCGCGTCCAGGACCACCAGCGATGACGCGCCGCCGTCCTGTGGAGTGACGATCGTGATCAACCAGCCGGCATCCTCCGCTGCCCCGGTTGCGCCGATCCGATCGGCGGCCGGCACGAACACGGCCTCGCCGACGTGATGGGCGGTCGGCAGCCGGTGGGAGACCGCGGTGCCCGACTCACTGTCATATTTGATCACGCCACCGTTGCCCGTCGCCTCGACCGCGTAGAGATAGCGGTTGGCCCGACCGACGTGGTGATCGTTGAGGCTGGGGAATTCGACGTTGCGATCATCGAGTTGCTGCTCGGTGATCGCGCCGCGGGCCGGATCGATGCTCCAGCGATACAGCATGCTGGCGGCCGGCAGGCTGTCGGCCTGCCAGAATCGGCCGAATTCGCCGGGACTGTAGCGGATCGCATCCAGCTGCACCTTGCCGTGGCCGTCCTCCCGGGCGTTGCCGACGTGGAAGACGTAACACGGGTCGATCTCGATCCATTGCACCGGACCGCCGGTCCGCGCCATCAGGCCGAGCCGGGCGCCGTACTGCTCGTTCCAGCTGAACGGGATCGACCGGCCGAGCAGAGCGCGGTCGAAGACCACCGGAAGGTCCATCCAGATCACGTAGTGCTCGGTGATCGCGAAGTCGTGCATCATCGTCGGCGCCGGTACGTCGACCGGCATCGAGTTGGTCAGGTTTCCCCTCGCGTCGGCGACGTGGAAAGTCAGGTACGGCGGGGCCATCGAGATGCCGAAGAAGAACAGCTCCCCGGTCATCGGGTCGGTCTTGGGATGCGCCGTCATCGCGGTCCGCAGCCGACCACCGAAGTCGTAGGCGCCCTTGGTCTCCAGATCGCCGCTGACCTCGTACGGTAGACCCGCCTCGCAGAGGGCAAGCAGCGAACCGCCGTGCTCGATCAGGTGGGTGTTGGCGACCGTACGCCGCAAATCGCGGCCGTCGACGTCGGTCACCGGCTCCCCGTCGGGGACCGACGTGTCGATCCAGCGGTTGCGGTACCACTCGGCCCGTCCGCCGGAGAGTCGGACGCCGTGCAGCATGCCGGCGCCTCCGAACCAGTGGCGCCCCTTCCCGGTCGACGCCTGGGCGCCGAGCTTCGGGTTGGGCCCGTTACGGATGTAGCGCCCGTCGAGCTCGGGCGGAAGCGTGCCGGCGACCTCGAGATCGTAGGCATCGATCTCGTCGGGCACCGGGGCGAAAACTCCGTCGAGGTAGAAACTCATAGGTCGAGACTGACATGTCGTATTCGACATGTCAATAGTTTCATGTACGATCGCCTCATGTCCCTGCGCTTCGCCCTGCTCGGCCTGCTCAACGAACATCCGTCCAGCGGCTACGACCTGACCCGACGCTTCAGCGAGGGGATCGGCGCGTACGCCTGGGACGCCAAACACAGCCAGATCTATCCCGAGTTGAGGAAGCTCACCGAGGACGGACTGATCGAGATCGCCGAAGAGGGCGCTCGCGGTCGCAAGACCTATGCGATCACCGGCCAGGGTCAGGAGGAGCTGCGCGGCTGGCTGCTGAGACCGCCGACCGTGGCCGGCGGCGTACGGAACGAGTACGTCCTGCGGCTCTTCCTGCTGTCGGCGCTGGACCAGGACGAGGCGCGCCAGATACTCACCCGCACGATCGAATACTCGACCCGGCAGCGGGAGGCGATCGACGCCGAGTATCAGGAGCACCTGGCCGGCGGCGGAGCGGCCCGACAGGGAGCGCTGGCGGCGCAGTACGGCATCAGGATGTACCAGGCGACCATCGAGTGGGCGCAGTGGGCGATCGAACAGATCACCGCCGAATCGTCGGCCGGTTCCGGCAGCTGATTCCCTGGCGGCCGGTTTCCCGCCGGACGGATTCCCGGCGGCGCCGGGGCCGGTGCCGTGCCGGTCGGGGTTTGTCCGGCCGGGCAGAATGGGCAGGTGAGATTCCTCAGCGATCCGCCCGGTTACGACCTGACCTACTCCGATGTGTTCATGGTGCCCAGCAGGTCCGCGGTCACCTCGCGGCTCGACGTCGACCTCACGAGCACGGACGGGATCGGCACCACGATCCCGCTGGTCGTGGCCAACATGACCGCGGTCTCAGGGCGCCGAATGGCCGAGACGGTCGCCCGACGGGGCGGCGTCGCAATCATCCCGCAGGACATTCCCACCGATGTCGTCGCGGGGACGGTGGCCAAGGTCAAGGCAAGCCACACCGTCTTCGACACACCGATCTCGGTCGCCCCGCACGACACGGTCGGCTCCGCGGTCTCGCTGCTGACCAAACGCGCCCACGGAGCGGTGGTGGTCGTCGACGAGGGCCGTCCCGTCGGCCTGGTCGGCGATGTCGAAACAGCCGGAGTCGACCGCTTCGCGCAGGTGCACGAGGTGATGACCGACGACCTGGTCATCGTCGCCGCGGACACGCCACCGGAGAAGATCTTCGAGATCCTGACCGGCCAGCACCTGAGTCTGGCACTGGTCTGCGACGGTGACCGACTGCTGGGCGTGATGACCCGCAAGCATGCGCTGCGCTCGACGCTCTACCAGCCGGCCGTCGATCCGGACGGACACCTGATGATCGGTGCCGCGGTCGGGATCAACGGCGACGTCGCCGGCCGGGCCGAGGCGCTGCTGGCCGCCGGGATCGACGTCCTCGTCGTCGACACCGCGCACGGCCACCAGGACCGGATGCTCACCGCACTGAGGTCGGTGACCGAGGTACGCGACCGGTTCACCGACCGGACCGGCCGCCAGGTGCCGGTGGCTGCCGGCAACGTGGTCTCCGCCGACGGTGTCCGTGAACTGGCCGAGGCCGGTGCCGATGTGATCAAGGTCGGTGTCGGCCCGGGCGCGATGTGCACCACCCGGATGATGACCGGCGTGGGACGCCCGCAGTTCAGCGCCGTGCTGGAGTGCGCGCAGGCCGCCCGCGAGGTCGGGGTGTCGACCTGGGCCGACGGCGGCGTCCGCTATCCGCGAGACGTCGCCCTGGCTCTTGCCGCCGGCGCCGGCAGCGTGATGGTCGGCTCCTGGTTCGCCGGGACGTACGAGAGCACCGGCAACCTGATGGCCGATGCCGAGGGCCGCGCCTACAAGGAATCCTTCGGGATGGCCTCGGCGCGCGCGGTGAAGATGCGGACCCGGGACGCCAGCGGTTTCGAACGGGCCCGGGCGGGACTCTTCGAGGAGGGCATCTCGTCCTCGCGGATGTACCTGGATCCGGAACGACCCAGCGTCGAGGACCTGATCGACCAGATCATCTCCGGCGTCCGCAGCAGCTGCACCTACGCCGGGGCGACCAACCTGGCCGAGTTCGCCGAGCGGGCTCGAGTCGGCGTGCAGTCGAGCTCGGGTTACGAGGAAGGCCGCCCGCTGCCGGTCAGCTGGTGATCAGCTGCCGGCCAGCGCCGGCGGGTCGAACCAGGTGTAGCCGCGCCCGGTCCACAAGCTGCGCTGGGCGACCAGCCGGGGGCGGTATTCGTCCCAGGTCCGGCCCGCCGGCGACCAGGCGCGCTCGGCGATGCCGGCCAGTCGGGGCAACAGCAGGAACTGCAGGTCGGATTCGTCGGTGATCGTCTCGCACCAGATGGTGGCTTCGACACCACTGATCACGGCACCCTCGGCGACCTCCTGCAATGCCTGACCGGGATCGAAGTCGTACGCGTCCTCGATACTGATCTGGCCATACGCCTGGCGCAGCCCGAGTCGCTGCCACTGCTCTCGTTGATCTTCGTCGGGCTCGTCGGCGTACGGCCGGTCCAGGTAGCAGTAACTGACCGGGGAGAACAGGATCCCAGCCCCGTTGCGGACCGCCAGACCAAGATCATCGTCGGCCTTGCGGAAGAGCTCGACCAGCTGCCGGCCACGTTCTTCGAGGGCGAGGTCGCTGCGGGCCGGATCGCTGCCGTCACTCAGGGCTGCGAACATCTGATCCAGCCGATCGGTGAAGTCGATCCAGTACTGGGCGATGTCCCCCTCCCCCAGTCCGGCCCGGGCAGCCTCCTGCCAGCCGATCACCTGTTTGCCCAGGCTGTGCACGATGCCGATCGCCCGGTCGAGGAAGTCGCGGTGGAATTCGTCGGTCAGCCCGAATCCCTCATCACCGCCCAGATGCAGGAACCGGCCTGGCGACAGTGCCGCGTACTGACCGAGGACGTCGGTGATCAACTCCCACAAACGCGGGTTGTCGGCATCCAGCTTGCTCATCGGGATGCCGCCGGCGTCCTCGGTCTTGCCGAATTCCGGGTAGGAGTTGATCAACGCCGTGCTGTGCCCGGGGAGATCGAATTCCGGCACCACTGTGATGAAGCGCTCGGCGGCATAGGCGACAAGATCGTTGTAGTCCTCGATGGTGAAATGACCGCCCGGCCGATCACCGTAAGCGCCCTGGGCACCGATGCCGGTCAGCTCCGGCCAGCCGTCGATCTCCAACCGCCAGCCCTGGTCGTCAGTCAGGTGCAGGTGCAGGACGTTGAGCTTGTAGGTGTCGAGAAGATCGATGACCCGACGGACGATCTCCGGGGAGAAGAAGGTCCGGACGACATCGAAGTTGAGCCCGCGCCAGGCGTAGCGGGGCGCGTCCAGGATCCGTACGCCCGGCAGGCCCGGGCCGTTGATCAACAACTGCCGCAGGGTAGTCAGGCCCCGATGCAATCCGATCGGCTGCTTGGCGCGGATTCGGACACCCTCGGTCGTGATCGTCAGACCATAGTGCTCGGAGTCGGCCGCATGGTCATCGGCCCGTACGCCCTCGGTGGCCGGCAGCGCGGCGAGCTCCTCATCGTCGGTGACCAGCTCCAGGGTGATCGCTGCCGGCCCGTCGACCACCTCGAGTTGCAGACCATGGTCGCCTGCAACGGCTTCGACGAACGGGCGTACGACGCCCGCCAGGGCCGATTCCACCCCGACCGCCATTCCGGTCTCGAGGGTGAACCCGGGTCCGGTCTCGGCGGCGGCGGTCGGAGCGGGGATCAGTGGCAGCACATCGCAGATCGTAGCCGTCAGGACTTCAGCAATGCGTCGAGCTTGGCGTAACCCTCGTTGACGCCGCTGTCCATGCCGCTGGCCAGCATCATCGCCTGGGCTTCCATCGAGTCGACGAGCGAGACCGTGGTCAACCGGCAGCGGCCGTCGGGCAGGTCGGTGATCGTCAGGGTCTCCAGGCTCACGGCCCCCCGGAATACCCTCGTAGCCCCAGGTCTGGACGATCTTGTGCTGATCGTGCAGCACCTCGTGGAACGACCCGAAGAACCAGTGCTCTCCGGTGGCGTACCGGTAGTTTCCGCCGGTGGTTGGCTCCCAGCGGTCGACCGTGACCTCGTACTGGCTCGGCCCGATCCAGCGGGCGAAGAGCTCCGGATCGACATGGGCCCGGAAGACCTGGTCCGCCGGCGCGTCGAACTCACGGGTGATCGTGACCTTGGGCAGGTCGGGGTCGGCGATGATCGCCGCGGCTTTGGTGTTGTTGGTGTTGGTGCTCATCCTGCGTCTCCTCCAGGCTGTTCGGCGAGGACGGCATCCAGGCGGCGGTAGCGCTCTTCGGCCTGCCGCTGGTAGCGGCGGATCCAGGTGGTCATCAGATCGAACACCTCGGCCTGCAGGTGGACGGGCCGCCGTTGCGCGTCGCGCGATCGGCTGACCAGTCCGGAGTCCTCCAGCACCCTGATGTGCTTGGAGACTGCCTGCATGGACATGTCGTACGGCTCCGCCAACTCCCCCACGGTGGCATCGGCCAGCGTGAGTCGCGCCACCATGTCCCGCCGGGTCGGCTCCGCCAGAGCCGCGAAGACCTTCGACAATGCGTCCTGAGCCACGTGCTCACCTTTCCTCAACCGATTGGTTGAGTAAAGCTCACCACGGTACGGAAGCTTTGTCAACCCATCGGTTGAGAAACGGTTTCTGAGCCTGCCGAAGGGTCAGGCGGTCGCGTACCGCTGGGCCGACCGTGCGCGACGCTTGGCAGCCTCCTCCTCGCGGTTCTTGGGCGGTGCTGCGGTCACCAGATCGTCGAGCAGATGCTGCGTCAGATGCGCGATCTCAGCGACTGCACGATCGAACGCCTCCTCGTTGGCCTTCGACGGCTTCGTCGTTCCGGCGATCTTGCGCACGTACTGCAGGGCTGCATCGTGGACCTCCTGGCTGGTGGCCGGCGGGTCGAAGTTGTGCAGCTGGCGGATGTTGCGACACATGACTTCAGTGTCCCCCACCCGGACGGCCCTGGGCCAGATGCTTCGGCGCGACCAGGAAGATCGCCACCAGGAACCCGATCAGGATCACTCCGGCCGGCATCAGCAACGACTGGCTCATCGCGGTGGCGAAACCGTCCTTCAACTGGGCCGGGAGCGTACCGAACTCGGCGTCCGAGACCGACGCGCCGCCGGGCACAGCCGGCAGATTCGCGGCCAGCCGGGACTCCATCAGTGCGGCGATCGCGGCACTGCCGAGCACCGAGCCGACCTGGCGCATCGCGTTGAAGACACCGGAGCCGGCGCCCGCCTGGTGCATCGGCAGGTTGCGGTTCGCCGAGACGCTGATCGGTCCGAAGGTGAAGGCCGTACCGACGCCGAGCAGGGTCAGCGGCAGCAGCAGGTGCCAGACCGGGGTGTCGGGCTGCAGGACCCGACTGGCCCAGAACAGCGCGACCGCATCGGTGAGCAGACCGAAACCGGCGAGGTAGCGCGGGTGGTAGAGATCGACCAGCCGTCCGACGATCGGTGCCAGGGCGATGCCGACGATCGCGTTCGGCAGCATCAGCAAGGCCGCCTGGGTCGGGGTGAAGCCGCGGACCGTCTGGGCGTACAGCATGAAGGGCAGCTGCATCGCGATGATCATGAACCCGACGGCCATGATCGCGACGTTGGAGAGCGAGAAGTTCCGGTCCCGGAAGAGTCCGAGCGGCACCAGCGGCTCGGCCTTGTTGAAGCGCTGCCAGATCACGAACGCGATCATCAGCAGCACGCCGATGCCGATCAGGCCCCAGATCCAGCCGGCCCAGTCGTACGACTCCCCCTCCTGGATGCCGAAGACGATCGTGAACATGCCGGCCGCACTGAGCAGGACGCCGAGGATGTCGAAGCGGTGCGCGTGGGTCTCCAGGCGTGGCACCAGCCGCATCGCGAGCACGAATGCGATGGCGCCGACCGGTACGTTGATGAAGAAGATCCACTGCCAGCCCGGGCCGTCGATCAGCAGACCGCCGGCGATCGGCCCGACGATGCCGGCGATCCCGGCGACCGCACCCCACAGCGCCATCGCCCGACCGCGCTGGTGCGGCGGGAACGTCCGGGTGATCACGGTCATCGTCTGCGGGGTCATCATCGACGCACCGAGTCCCTGGAACACCCGGGCGACGATCAGGATCGTGATGCTGGGTGCCAGGCCGCACCACAGCGAGGAGAGCGTGAAGACGGCCAACCCGATCAGGTAGACCCACTTGGGACCGATCCGGTCACCGAGCCGGCCGGTGATCAACAACGGCACGGCATAGGACAGCAGGTAGGCGCTGGTCACCCAGATGACCGAGTTGACGCCGGTGTCGAGGCCGCGCATGATCGCCGGCACGCCGACGGACACGATCGTCGCGTCGACCAGGATCATGAAGAAGCCGATGACCAGCGCCCAGAGCGCCGGCCAGGGACTGCGTCCCGGCGGCGCAGCCGTGGTCAGAATTGATGTTTCTTGTGCCATGGGAGCTCCCCCGTCGTGAGTCTTTCAATGGTGGCGGCGATCCAGGCGCGCTCGGCCTGTCGTACCGCGAGCAGATAGTCGTTCTCGATCCAGAAGGCTTCGGGGAGTTCGCGCCGCTTGACCTCGGCGACGGCCTCTTCCATCTCGGCCACCTCCAGGTCGAGGGAGTGCAGGTACTCCTCGAGCAACCCGACGACGGTGTCGGCCGGCAGATTGTTGGCCAGCGCCAACGCAAGTGGGAATTGTGGAAACTCGGGCTGCCACTGCCGCAGACCCGAACGCACCCAGTCGAGCAGGGCTTCGTGACCCTCGAGCGTCGCTTCGTAGACCGTACGCTCCGGGCGTCCGGTCGGGCGATCGGTGCCCAGGGACTTGACCAGTCCGTCCCGCTCGAGTCGCTCGACCGCGTGGTAGAGCGACCCCGGACGAACCTTGACCAAGGCGTCTTCGTGGCGCTCCAGCATCACCGAATACATCTCGTACGGATGCATCGGTCGCTGACCCAGCAGCGACAACACACTCACCGCCAACGGCGTCAGCTTCATCACACCCCAAGCTCCGTACGAATTATTCCATCTGGAATATACGACGTGGGCCATTCCAAGTCAACCGGTCTTGGCGTCTCACGGGCGCAGAACTACGGGCGACGTCCCAGAAGTCGAGCGTATGGACTTTCAGACCCCCACGAAGATCCACACGCTCGGCTTTTGTGCGACCTCATTCGGCAGCCGTACGCCCCCAAGCCCGACCGAGGACGCAGCCGAGGAACGTGGTTGCGGAGCGTGCGGAGCAACCGCCCCGCAAGATGATCTTGGGACGTTACCGATCCGAGGGCACGGGGGTCGCCCCCCGGAACGCAAGTCGCCAGACCAAGATCGCGGCAGCGTCACCCAGACGGACGAAGAAGGTCAGTGCTGGAATTCGCCCCGGTAGTACTGGTAGATCAGGCCCGTCAGCGCGACGACCCCGAGCGCACCGGCGATGATCACCAGCCACCAGCCGATCACCAGGCCGACCATCACCAACGCCAGGCTCAGCCCGCAGAAGAGCGGCCAGACACTGCTCGGGGAGAAGAATCCGACCTCGCCGGCGCCCTCGACGATCTCGCCCTCGCGCTTGTCCTCCGGGCGCGCATCAATACGCCGCGCGATGAGCGACAGGTAGCCCGCGATCATCAGCGACAGGAAGAAGGTCAGCGTCAGCGCCGCCGTACCGGTGGTCTCGTGCGTGACGAACCAGTAGGCCGGAGTGACGATCAGGAAAAAGACCGTCAGGATCGCGAAGATCCAGGCTTCCATCCTCATCGTTCGTCACCCTCTCCGCTGTTGTGTTCGGCATTGCCGATCAGCGCATCCACCCGACCGGTGTGCTCACCGGAATCGATGAATTCGCCCTCACCCGCCATGTTGGACGCGTACTCCTCGAGCGCGATCTCGGGATGGTGCAGGTCGAAGGCCGGGGACTCGGAACGGATCCGCGGCAGCGAATCGAAGTTGTGCCGCGGCGGCGGGCACGAGGTCGCCCACTCCAGCGAACGGCCCCAGCCCCACGGATCGTCGACGTTCACCTTGGGGTTCTTGCGGCTCTTCCACACGTTGTAGATGAACGGCAGCATCGAGGCGCCGAGCAGGAATGCGCCGGCCGAGGAGATCTGGTTCAGCAGCGTGAAGCCCTCATTGGGCAGGTAGTCCGCATAGCGCCGCGGCATGCCCTCGACACCCAGCCAGTGCTGGACCAGGAATGTCGTGTGGAAGCCGATGAAGAGCAACCAGAAGTGCACCTTGCCCCACTTCTCGTCCAGCATCCGCCCGGTGAATTTCGGCCACCAGAAATAGAAGCCGGCGAACATCGCGAACACCACCGTGCCGAAGACCACGTAGTGGAAGTGCGCGACCACGAAGTAGGAGTCCGACAGCTGGAAGTCCAGCGGCGGGCTGGCCAGGATGATGCCGGTCAGGCCACCGAAGAGGAAGGTGGTGAGGAAGCCGATGCACCACAGCATCGGCGTATCGAAGGTGATCGAACCACCCCACATGGTGCCGATCCAGTCGAAGAATTTCACTCCGGTCGGTACCGCGATCAGGAAGGTCATGAAGGAGAAGAACGGCAGGTTCACCGCACCGGTCACGTACATGTGGTGGGCCCACACCGCGACCGACAGGGCCGCGATCGACAGCGTCGCGCCGACCAGGGTCATATAGCCGAACAGCGGCTTACGGCTGAAGACGGGCAGGATCTCGGTGATGATGCCGAAGAATGGCAACGCGATGATGTAGACCTCGGGGTGCCCGAAGAACCAGAACAGGTGCTGCCACAGGATCGCGCCGCCGTTGGCGGAATCGAAGATGTGGGCGCCGAACTTCCGGTCCGCCTCGAGCATCAGCAGTGCGGCCGCCAGGATCGGGAAGGCGATCAGCACCAGCAGCGAGGTGATCAGCGTGTTCCAGGTGAAGATCGGCATCCGGAACATGGTCATGCCGGGTGCCCGCATGGTCAGGATCGTGGTGATGAAGTTGACCGAGCCGAGGATCGAGGACAGGCCGACCAGGTAGAGCCCGACGATCCACAGGTCACCGCCGACACCGGGGCTGTTGACCGCATTGCTCAGCGGCGAGTACGCGAACCAGCCGAACGAGGCCGCGCCTTCCGGCGACAGGAAACCCGAGACGACGATCAGGCCCCCGAAGAGGAAGAACCAGTAGGACAACATGTTCAGCCGCGGGAACGCGACGTCGGGCGCACCGATCTGCAGCGGCATGATCGCATTCGCGAACGCCGAGAAGAGCGGCGTCGCGAACATCAGCAACATGATCGTGCCGTGCATCGTGAAGAACTGGTTGTACGTCTCGTACGACAGGAACTGCAGCCCCGGGAACGCCAGCTCCGCCCGGATGCCCAGCGCCAGGATGCCGCCGAACAGGAAGAAGATGAAGCTGGTGATGAAGTACAGGTTGCCGATCATCTTGTGATCGGTGGTAGTCAGCCATTTCCAGGCCAACTGGCCCATCGGCCGCGGTCTGCTGACCTCGCGTGCCGGAGCCGCGGCAGTCCGCTCGGCGGTTCCCTCGAAGGTCGTCACGTCAGTGTCCTTCCTGCCCGGCCGGCCGTTGCGGTACGGCGACCGGATTCTGCAGCGTCTGCAACTGGCCCGTCTGGCCCTTGGCGATCAGTGACTTGAGGTGGGCCTCGTACTCACTCTGGGAGACGATGTGGACGTTGAACAACATCGCGGAGTGGTACGTGCCGCATAGCTCGGCGCACTTGCCTGCGAAGACACCCTCCTTGGTGGGCGTCAGATCGAGACTGTTGTCCCGGCCCGGCACCACGTCCAGCTTCTCGTAGAAGGCCGGGACCCAGAACGAGTGGATCACGTCGACCGACCGGAGGTTGAAGCGGACGCTCTGGCCGACCGGCAGGTAGAGATCGGCCGGATGCTCGATGGTTCCCGACTCCCAGACCGCTTGGCCGATGTCGGGGTTGTTCTGCTCCTGGTAGTTGAACGACCAGTTCCACTTCTGCGCCACCACGGTGATCGTGTGGTCGGGATGGGCGACCTTGGCCTGGACCTTGTCCTGTGTCAGCACCGTGAAGTAGAACAGCACACCGATCAGGATGAACGGGGTCACGGTGTAGAAGATCTCGATCGGCAGGTTGTAGCGGTTCTGCCGCGGGATGCCCGGCTTGCGGCGGCGGTAGCGCACCACGCACCAGACGATCATGCCCCAGACGGCCGCACCGACGCCAAAGGCGGCGATCCAGGCGCCGATCCACAGATGGTGGGTGTACGGCGTACGGTCGCTCGCGGCGGGCGGCAGGCCGAGTCGGCTCGGGAGTCCGGGCCCGGTGTCCGCACAGCCGGCAAGCGCCAGCGCGCCAACACCGAGACCTGCCAGCAACAGCCTTGTTGCAGACCGTCGGACCGGCAACCGCGGGCGGGAGTCTGGTGCCACGTCGACCCTTTCGAAAGACGTACTACTACAGCGTGTCAAACCTATCAGCACCCTAACGCAGCAGACCCCGAGGGACCGCCCCCGGTCGGCCCGGTATTCCAAGGTCCTGCAGGCCCCGTCTCAGGAGTTGCACTGTTCTTACGACTTTCGCCACCCCACGCGCCGATCTGCCCGATGATCGACCTAGGCCGGGCCGACGGGAGCCGCGGTCCGACGAGCCGCGTTCGCAGCGGGAGTGAGGAGCGGCGGGCTGATGACCTCGGCTACAGGCGGCCTTGACCGGGAGCTGTGCCTGGAACTGCTCACCAGCCGGCGGATCGGACGGATCGCCTGGCGGGCGGCCGACAGCATCCAGATCCTGCCGGTGACCTTCATCTGGTACGACGAGACGATCGTCTTCCGTACGTCTGCCTACGGACTGCTCTCCGAGCTCGTCCGCGAGGCGGATGTCGCCTTCGAGGTCGACGACATCGACGAGCACGGCCGGTCCGGCTGGAGTGTCGTGGTCCGTGGCCGGGCCCGCGCGACGGCCGAGCCCGAGGAGCTCAGCCGGTTGTGGCGCCTGGACGATCCGGTCCCGTGGGCCTCGGGGACCCGGAACCTGTTCATCCAGATCAGCCCGACGCTGATCACCGGCAGGATGGTCAGTGCAGCTTCCGGCCCGTCGCATGACGGTGATCTTGGGTAATCTCTGATCATGGCCGAGGATCCCCCCGGAACGGGAGCCGAGCAGCACTCGCCGTCCTCTCCTGCCTCGCAGTTCGGCATGCAACTGTCCATCGACCAGTTGATGCGCCTGGTGTCCGAGCGTGCCTCCGATCTGATCGGCAGCCAGGAGCGACTGCGCAGCCTGCTCAACGCCAACCGGTCCATCGTCAGCGAGCTCTCGCTGCCCGGCGTACTGCGTCGGATCGTCGAGGCCGCCCGCGACGTCGCCGCTGCCCGGTACGCCGCCCTGGGCGTGATCGGCCCGGACGGGCTGCTGGAGCAGTTCATCACCGTCGGCATGGACGACGAGACGATCCGTGCCATCGGCGAATTGCCGAAGGGCCGCGGCCTGCTCGGCGCCCTGATCGACGACCCGCGGCCGATCCGGCTACGGCGGATCGCCGACGACCCACGCTCCTTCGGATTGCCGGCCAACCACCCGCCGATCGAATCCTTCCTCGGCGTCCCGATCCAGGTGCCCGGCGCGGTCTTCGGCAACCTCTACCTGGCCGAGAGCCGGGGCGGTGCTTTCACTGCCGAGGACGAAGAACTGGTGCTCGGCCTGGCCGCCACCGCCGGCATCGCGATCGAGAACGCCCGGCTGTACGAGGAATCCCGGCAGCGGCAGGAATGGTTGCGAGCCAGGGCCGAGGTAGGCCGCAATCTCACCACCGACGATCAGACCGTCAATCTGCAGCGAATCGCCGAGAGCATCCTGCGGCTGGCGGCGGCCGATCTGGTCTCGGTCGTGCTGCCGGAGCCGGACAGCGAGCTGGTCCGGGTGGTGGCTGCGATCGGTCTCGGCTCGAGTGATCTTGCCGGTGCCCGGTATCTGCGTCCCGGCTCACTCGCCGGTGCCGCGATGGACCAGGGCTCCGGAGTGATCGTCGACAGCGCCGAGTCCTATGTCGAGACCACCTTGTGCCCCGTCTACGCCGACGGGCTCGGCGCGGTGATGGCGTTGCCACTGGCGACCGAGCAGGGCATGGCAGGTGCGGTCGTGGTCGGGCGTACGCGCAACAGCCGGCGGTTCTCCGAATCCGATCTCGAGATGGCGGGCAGCTTCGCCGAGCAGGCCGCGCTGGCGATGGAGTTGGCGGAGGCCCGGACCAACCAGGAACGGCTGGCGCTGCTGCAGGACCGCGACCGGATCGCCCGTGATCTTCATGATCACGTGATCCAGCGGCTGTTCGCCGTCGGGCTCAGCGTGCAGAGCATCGCTGCCAGCCTGCCGAACTCGGACCCAGCGGCCCGACTGATCGACATCGTCGGTGATCTTGACGAGACGATCCGCGAGATCCGGACCGCGATCTTCGCCCTCCGCGATCCGGGCGCCGAACACAGCCTGCGCAGTGCGGTCATGTCGGTGGTCTCCGATGTCGGCCCGGCGCTGCCCGAGCGGCCCGAGGTGATCTTCGTCGGACCCTTGGACACGATGGCCGATCCGGGCGTGATCTCCGACGTCGGTGCCGTCGTCCGCGAGGGGCTGACCAACATCGCCCGCCATGCCCACGCCCGGCACGCCGGCGTCCGTGTCGAGGCGACCCCGGGCGAACTCGAGGTTTACATCAACGACGACGGCATGGGCATCGGCGACACCGGAAGACGCAGCGGACTGGACAATCTGCGGCGCCGCGCCGAGGAGTACGGTGGGGCCCTGAACGTCACATCCTCGCCCGGTCTCGGCACGAATCTGTCCTGGACCATCCCCCTGGAGGCACCGTGATCAATGTCTTCATCCTCGATGATCATGAGTTGGTACGACGCGGTCTGGTCGATCTGCTGAACACCACAGATGATCTTCATGTCGTCGGCGAGGCGGCCACGGCGGCCGAGGCGCGGCAGCGGATCCCGGCGACGATGCCCGATGTCGCGCTGCTGGACGGTCGGCTGTCCGACGGCTCGGGAATCGACGTCTGCCGGGACATGCGGTCGGCACTGCCGGATCTGCGCTGCCTGATCCTGACCTCCTACGACGACGACGAGGCGCTGTTCGCCGCGGTGATGGCGGGAGCGTCGGGCTATCTGCTCAAGCAGATCGGCGGCTCGTCGCTGACCGACGCGATCCGCGAGACTGCCCGCGGCACGTCGTTGATCGATCCGGCGGTGACCAAGAAGCTGATGACCAGGTTGCAACAGCCGGTTCCGGAGGCCGACCCGCGGTTGTCCAACCTCACCGAGCGCGAGCGGGAGATCCTCGACCTGATCGCGCAGGGCCTGACCAACCGGCAGATCGGCGAGCGGATGTTCCTGGCCGAGAAGACGATCAAGAACTACGTGTCAACGCTGCTGACCAAGCTCGGCATGCAGCGCCGCACCCAGGTCGCCGTCTACGGCGCATCGTTGAGCAACCCGCCCCGCTGACGCCGGAATCAGTCGGGACCTTGGACTCTGCCACCAGGTTCTCTCGTGATGGACAATCCTCCTAGGGATTGTCGCGAGACACTCACAATGAGTTTCGGCAGGATCGCCAGCTGCTCGTCGGCCCGTCGATCAACGGGGGAATCGTACGAGGCAGACGCACCGACGGTCCTGCCGAATCTTATCCGCGGACAACAAAACCGCCTCCGGGATCATCCCGGAGGCGGTTCGTGTCTGTGGAGCCTGCGGAGCAGGCACCCCGAAGCCGACCTGTGGACCAGACCGACCCGGGGGTCGAGGGGGTCGTCCCCCGCTCTATATCAATTGAACGAGTCGCCGCAGGCGCACGAAGAAGTCGCGTTCGGGTTGTCGATGGTGAAGCCCTGCTTCTCGATGGTGTCGACGAAGTCGATGGTGGCGCCGAGCAGGTACGGCGCGCTCATCCGGTCGGTGACCACGTTCACGCCGCCGTAGGTCTTGACCACATCGCCCTCGAGAGAACGCTCGTCGAAGAACAGCTGGTAACGCAGGCCCGAGCAGCCGCCCGGCTGCACCGCGACCCGCAGCGCCAGGTCGTCGCGACCCTCGCCGTCCAGGAGTGCCTTGACCTTGGCGGCCGCTTCGTCGGTGAGAAGGATGCCGTCGCTGACCGGGGCCTGGATCTGGATGGTGTCCGTCATATCGTCCTCGCTAAACCAGATAACGCGCGAATGTTGTTCTCCAGTGTAAGCAGCACTCGCCCGGTCGCCAACCAGTACCCGCCGAATGGACAGCTGGGATCGAGAACAGGCCGGATCGAGAATGGCCTCTACATCCCGGATGGCTCACCAGGTCCAGCTGCGGGCGACCCTGGCGACGGTCGCCGCCAGCTGCTCGGCGTTCAGTTGACCGGCAGGCTGGTCGATCTGCGGTTCGTGCACCCCGTACGCGGATTCGACACCCATCGAGCGCATCTCCCGGGATCCGATCACGACCTCGCCGGCGACCAGGATGACCGGCACATTGCTGCGCGCACCCTGATCGGCGACCCAGGCGACCACGCCGCCGCCGCGCTCGGCGAAGTCGAAACTGGTGCAGCCTGTGACGAGCAGATCGCTGCCGCGGACGCGGCGGCGCAGCGCACCGATCTCGGCGCAGTATTCGGAACCGGTGGTCACCCGGCCGCCGAACAGGTCGGCCACGAAACCGAGGCCGCCGCAGGCGCCCCAGTCCGGTCCCTCCGGCATGCCCGGGGCGGCGGCCAGGGTGAACGACTGCAGGCTGGCATCGGTGGCCAGCAGTAGTTCCGGATGCCAGCCCTGGTCGCGGCCGAACCGGGAGGTGATGCCGCGCAGTCCCAGCAACGGGAGTGCGCGCTGCCCCGGTGGGACGACCAGGGTGAGCCGGCGGCCGGCCAGCAGGCGTCGTACGGGCTTGAGGTCGACGCGGGAAACCCCATGCAGCCCGGCGACACCGGCGTCGAGTGGTACGTCCGCGGTGGCGCCGAGGGCACCCAGCAGACCGGCGCCGCCGTCGTGGGCGCGGTTGGCGGAGACGTCGAGTACGATCTCGGCTGCCCGGTAGGGGCTGGCTGACATCGCCTCCGCCAGAGCGGCGCCGAATCCCGCCGACGACGCGTCCCGGTCGATGCTGAGCTGGGGACCGGAGGTGTCGGGCTCGAAGCCGATCACCAGCCGCTCGGGGGTGTCCACGATCGTGGTCAGACCGCCCCGAGAGACGCCGGCCGACGACTCGGCGCCAACACTGTCGGCGACGGCCTGGGTGAATCCGCTCCCGGCCTCCCCCATCGGCACCACCTGAACATCGGTCGTCTGCCAGCCGCCGGCGAGGATCCGCCCCGCCTCGGCCGAGCTGAGCGGACCGATGCCGTCGGTCGCGATGATCACCCGCATGAGATCCATGATCGCAGCGCATCAAACCGATTCGACGGGCAGTGTCGGTGGCAGGTGCCAGAGTCAGCTCATGACATTCGGTCTGGCCGATGAATTGTCCAAACAGCTGTCGTGGCATTGGGAGGCCCAGCTCCGACCGCGACTGGACGGGCTGAGTGACGACGAGTATCTGTGGGAACCGGTGCCGGGCTCGTGGAATCTTCGGCCGAGCAGTGCCGGATTCACCCTCGACTACGCCTATCCCCCGCCCGAGCCGGCGCCCGTCACGACGATCGCCTGGCAGCTCGGGCACCTGTTGGTCGGGGTCCTCGGGGATCGTAATGCCCGGCATTTCGGTGGGCCGCCGGTCGACTACGAGACCTTCGCCTATCCGCCGACGGCCGCCGCGGCGCTGGCCGATCTCGACTCCGGCTATCGGACCTGGATCACCGGAGTCCGCGGGCTGTCGGACGACGATCTCGCCGCTCCGTGCGGGGAACCGGGATTCGAGCAGGATCCGATGATCGGTCTGGTGCTGCACATCCACCGTGAGGTGATCCACCACGGCGCGATGATCTCGGGATTGCGCGACCTCTGGGCCCACGGTCGCGGCAGCAGCGCGGGGGCGCTCCCGGGGTGACGGCCGGAGCACCGCTGAGTAGTTTGGCCCCATGCCACAGACGCAGCAGTACCAGTACGCCACCTATCCCAGCCTGGCCGGCAGGCACGCCTTCGTCAGCGGGGGCGCCTCGGGCATCGGTGCGGAACTGGTCAGCCAGCTGGCCGCCCAGAAGGCGAAGGTGAGTTTCGTCGACATCGACGGCGAGCGCGGCGAGAAGCTGGCGGCGGACCTGCGCGGGAGCGGTGCCGAAGTCTCCTACCGGACCTGCGACATCACCGACACGGCTGCCTACCAGCAGACGCTGCGCGATTTCGCCGATGAGCTGGGCCCGATCAGGATCCTGGTCAACAATGCCGCGAACGACGCCCGGACGCCGTTCGACCAGGTGACCCCCGACCAGTGGGACCGGGACATCAACGTCAACATCAAGCACCACTTCTTTGCGGCCCAGACGGTGGTCCCGATGATGCGTGACGCCGGTGGCGGCTCGATCATCAACTTCGGCTCGATCACCGCACATGTACGGGTCCCCAATCTGACCGGCTACATCGCGGCGAAGGCCGGCATCGAGGGCATGACCCGGGCGCAGGCGACCGAATACGGCAAGGATGAGATCCGGGTGAACTGCATCATCCCCGGATGGATCCTGACCGAGAAGCAGCTGGCCGACCATGCCACCCCGGAGGCACTGGACAAGCTGCTGACCCAGGACCAGCGGCTGCCGCACAAGCTCTACTCCGACGACATCGCGCGGATGGTGTTGTGGCTGGGCGCCGACGACTCGCGGTCCTGCACCGGCCATCTGTGGGTCGTCGACGGCGGCTGGTGGTGAGCTGATGGTCGCCGCCGAGCAGTTCAGCCCTCCGGTAGCCGGCCTGGGCGAAGGCGCCTTCTGGAACGACCGGACCAGCCGGTTCATGATGGTCGATCTGCTCCGCGGCGACATCCTGACCCTCGACGAGAACGGCGAGGCGTCCCGTACCCACGTGGACACGATCGCCAGCGTGCTGCGTCGGCGGACGGCCGGCGGCTTCGTGGTCGGCGTCGAGCGCGGCGTCCGGTTCCTCGATGATGATCTTGAACCGCTGGGTGACGTGCTGTCGGCCTTCGACACTGATGGCATCCGGATGAACGACGGCGGCTGCGATCCGCAGGGTCGGCTCTACGTCGGCTCGATGGCCTATGCCGAAGCAGCCGGTGCCGGGACATTGTATCGCTTCGACCATGATCACGCGATCGGCACCGTGCTCGGCTCAGTGACGGTCTCCAACGGCGTCCAGTGGAGCGCCGACGGCAGCCGGGTCTTCTACAACGACACCGCGACGGGCCGGATCGCGGTCTTCGATTTCGACGGCACCGACGGCAGCTTCCATGATCAGCGCGACTTCGTCGTCCTGCCGGAGGGTGTCGGCGCCCCGGACGGGATGGCGATCGACGCCGAGGACGGTCTGTGGGTGGCACTCTGGGGCGGATCTGCGGTGCACCGCTATGACGCTGACGGCAAGCTCACCGAGGTGATCGGGTTTCCGGCCTCCAAGGTCACCTGCCCGACCTTCGGCGGCCCGGACAAGGCCACCCTGTACGTGACCACTGCCAGCCTTGACGTCCTCGACGAGCCGCACGCCGGCGCGGTCTTCCGCGCCGACGTCGGCGTCACCGGTGCTCCGGTGTACGCGTTCGCCGGCTAGTTGCTTCGCCTGCTGGAGTTTGCCTAAACACCTTAGGTAAATGCATAATCTCCTTCGGGAAACTGGAGGAGACATGGCGCGTGCAGGACTCACGGGCGACCGGCTCACGACAGCCGGAGCCGAACTGGCCGATGAGATCGGGTTCGACGCCGTCACGTTGTCCGCACTCGCCCGCAGGTTCGATGTGAAAGTCGCCAGCCTCTACGCCCACCTGCAGGGCTCGGCCGACCTCAGGACCCGGATCGCGCTGCTGGCGTTGGACGAACTGGCCGACCGGACGTCGGAAGCAGTGGCCGGGCGAGCCGGCAAAGACGCCCTGATCGGCTACGCCAACGCCTACCGCGAGTATGCGCAGGCCCACCCCGGCCGGTTCGCGGCGATGCGATTCCCGTTGGATCCGGCCGTCGCGGCGGCCAGCGCCGGACCCCGGCACAGTGCGTTGGCCCGAGCGGTGCTCCGCGGTTATCGCCTGCCCGAGCGCGACCAGACCCACGCCGTCCGCCTCCTGGGCAGCCTGGTTGCCGGCTACACCGCACTCGAACTGGGCGGCGGCTTCGCCCACAGCCAACCGTCGTCCGAGGAGAGCTGGACCCGAGCTCTCGGCGCCCTCGACCACCTACTCAGGAATTGGCCACCATCATGATCAGCACCCCCATCACCGCCGAACTGCTACGCGGCGCCATCGACGTGGAGCAGACCGCAGACGGTGTGCTGCCGCATCGACTTCCCGTCTGGGCCCGCGCACAGTACTCCGATCCGCAGCTTTCGATGGTCGAGTCCCAGCCGTCCGGTGTACGGGTGGTCTTCCGCACCGCGGCGACCGTGGTCGAGCTGGAGACGCGGCCGACCAAGCGCGACTATCCTGGCCTGCCGGCCCGTCCCGACGGCCGATACGACCTGTACGTCGACGACGAATTCGTCGCCAGCACGTCGATCTCCGGTGGCAACACCATGATCATGAGCTTCACGACGGCACCCGAATTCCACGCCGGCCGGAGCTCCGTCGCGCATTTCGGCGGACTGGATGCCCGGGACAAGATCATCGCGATCTGGCTGCCCTGGGACGAGACCACGGAGTTGATCACTCTCCGCACCGATGCGCCGGTCGAGCGGATCACGGACACCAGCAGGCCGGTGTGGCTGCATCACGGCAGTTCGATCAGCCACGGCTCCAACGCCGCCGGCCCCAGCAGCACCTGGCCGGCCGTGGCCTCGCGAGCGCTCGATCTGGAGTTGATCAATCTCGGACTGGGCGGCAGCGCGCTGCTCGATCCGTTCGTCGCCCGTACGATCCGGGACCTGCCGGCCGACCGGATCAGCATCAAGATCGGCATCAATCTGGTCAATGCCGACCTGATGCGGCTGCGAGCATTCGTGCCGGCCGTGCACGGCTTCCTGGACACCATCCGCGACGGTCATCCCGACACGCCGCTGTTGATCATCTCCCCCATCCATTGCTCGATCCACGAGCAGACGCCGGGGCCGTCGATGCCTGATCCGGAGGCCTACGCGCGAGGCGAGCTGCGGTTCCTGGCTGCCGGCGACCCCGCCGGGGTCGCTGCCGGGCAGCTCACCCTGGCCGTGATCAGGGAGCAGCTGGCCGCGATCGTCGCGCAGCGTTCGGCAGGTGATCACCAGCTGGGTTACCTGGACGGCCTCAGTCTTTACGACGAGGCGGACCTCGTCGATCACCCGCTGCCCGACAACCTGCACCCCGATGCCGAGACCCACCGGTTGATCGGCGAGCGGTTCGCCGCCCTCGGGTGGCCCGACCGAGCCGTGCGGCAGGAGTGAGGGCTAGTGGGATTCGCGGCCGACCACAGGGCCGGTCCTTCCGACCAGGAAATCAAGATCGACCCCGGTATCGGCCTGCTGCACGTGATCGACGTACAGCCGCTCCCAGCCGCGGGCCGGACTCGCGAGTCCGTCGGCGAAGGCGGCCGGCGGCGTACGCGAAGCCAACTCGTCGTCGGTCACCTCGAGGGTGATCGTCCGGGCCCGGACGTCGAGACTGATGATGTCGCCGGTCCGCACCAGCGCCAGCGGGCCGCCGGCGGCGGCCTCCGGCGCCACGTGCAGCACGACCGTCCCGTACGCCGTCCCGCTCATCCGGCCGTCGCAGACCCGGACCATGTCGCGAACGCCCTGCTCGAGCAGCTTCTTGGGGATGGGCAGGTTCGCCACCTCGGGCATGCCCGGGTAGCCCTTGGGACCGCAACCGCGTAGCACCAGCACCGAATCGGCGTCCACATCAAGATCAGGATCGTCCAGCCGGGCCCGGACGTCCTCGATCGAGTCGAAGACCACGGCCCGGCCGCGGTGCTGCAGCAACTGCGGCGAGGCGGCCGCAGGCTTGATGATTGCACCGGCCGGTGCGAGATTCCCTCGCAGTACAGCGATCCCAGCCCGTTCCTGGACCGGTTGATCGCGTTCAGCGATCACGTCGGTGTCGTAGATCTCGTTGTCGGCCAGGTAATCGACCAGCGGTTCACCGGTGACGGTGATCGCGGTCGGATCCAGGAGATCACGGACCTGCTGCAGCACCGCCAGCGGACCACCGGCCCGGAACAGGTCCTCCATCAGATACTTGCCGGACGGTTCGAGATTGGCCAGCAGCGGCACGTCCATGCCGATCCGGTCGAAGTCCTCCAGCGACAGATCGATCCCAAGCCGTCCGGCCAGTGCGAGCAGATGCACCACCGCGTTGGTCGAACCGCCGACCGCCGCCAGGGCGACGATCGCGTTGTGGAAGGACGCCTTGGTGATCACATCGCTGGGCCGCCGCCCGGTCCGGACAAGATCAACAGCCAGCCGTCCGGTGGCGTGCGAGGCCTCCAGCAGCCGGCTGTCCGGCGCCGGCGTGCCGGCGACCCCCGGCAGCGTCATGCCGAGTGCCTCAGCCACCACAGCCATCGTCGAGGCGGTGCCCATGGTGTTGCAGTGGCCGCGGCTTCTGATCATGGACGACTCGGAGCGCCGGAACTCCGCCGCGTCCATACCGCCGGCCCGGACCTCCTCGCTGAGCTTCCAGACATCGGTTCCGCAGCTGATCGGACGGCCGCGGAAACTGCCGTTCAGCATCGGGCCACCGGGCACGACGACGGCGGGCAGATCCACCGACGCCGCTGCCATCAGCAGCGCCGGGATGGTCTTGTCGCAGCCGCCGAGCAGCACCAGCCCGTCGATCGGGTTGGCGCGGAACATCTCCTCCATCGCCATCGCGGCGAGGTTGCGCCACAACATCGCGGTCGGCCGGACCAGGGTCTCGCCGAGGGAGACCACCGGCAGGTTGAGCGGGATGCCGCCGGCCTCGTACACGCCCCGCTCGACCGAACGGGCAATCTGGTCGAAATGGCTGTTGCAGGGCGTCAGATCCGATCCGGTGTTCGCGATCGCGATCTGCGGCCGACCGTCGAACGCGTCCGGCGGCAGTCCGCGCCGCATCCAGGCACGATGGATGTAACCGTCCTTGCCCTCGGCGGCGTACCAGTGGTCACTGCGCAACATCAGTGCTCCGCGACATCAGCACAAGGGCCACCATCAGCCGGGGAGCAGACCTTCCTGGGACTCCTCCAGCAACTGGCGCACCTCGGCGACCGAGGCGTCTGCGGCAGGCAGGATCAGATCGGAATCCTCCAGCGCGTCGTCGGCCACCGGTTCGCCCTCGGCCAGGACCCTGGCGTGCAGTTCGGTGAGCGCTGCGGTCAGCGCCTCCTGGTCGCCGGCCGCGACAGCCTTCTCGATCGTGTCATCGGTCGAGTTGAGCTCGGCGACCGCTGCGTCATCGATCCTGAACTGACCTTCGCCCAGGATCCGGATGATCATCGGACCTCTCCCGGACTGGGCTGGCTCGGAGTGGGTTGACCGGCCTGGATCTGCTCGCTGGTCTGCTCCTGCTGGGTAGGTGCGGCGGCCGGCTGGTCCGCCTGACCCTCGATCGCCGGAGCAGCAGCGGCCGGGCCGCCGGTCAGCTCGGCCTTCATCGCCGCCAGTTCGTTCTCGACGTCGGAGGTGGAGGCCATCCGCTCCAGCTCCATGGTGATGTCGTCCTTGGTGCTGCCGGTCGGATCGTTGAGCACGCCGCTGGCGATCAGCTCGTCCACCGCACCGGCGCGGGCCTGCATCTCGGCGGTCTTGTCCTCGGCCCGCTGGATCGCCAGGCCGACATCGCCCATCTCCTCGCCGATGCCGGTGAAGGCCTCGTTGATCCGGGTCTGGGCCTCGGCCGCCGAATACGTCGCCTTGATCGTCTCCTTGCGGGTCCGGAACGAGTCGACCTTGGCCTGCAGCCGCTGCGAGGCGCGGACGAGCTTCTCCTCCTCGCCCTGCAGCTGGGCGTGCTGGGTCTGCAGGTCGCCGAGCTGCTGCTGCAGGCCGGACTTGCGGGTCAGCGCCTCGCGGGCGAGATCCTCGCGATTGACCTCGAGGGCCTTCTTGGCCTGTTCGTTGAGCTTGTCGATCTGGTTGTTCAGACCGTTGGCCTGGAGCTCGACCCGCTTGCGGCTGGTGGCGACGTCGGCCACCCCGCGACGTACCTTCTGCAGCAACTCGAGCTGACGTTGGTAGGAGTAGTCGAGGGTCTCCCGGGGGTCTTCGGCCCGATCGAGGGCCTTGTCCGCCTTGGCGCGGAAGATCATCGACATCCGCTGGAATATTCCGCTCATCTGCTCTCCGCTGATCGTTACGTTTCTGACTCGATTGGCCTGACACGATTAGCGTCCAGCTTATGCCCGCCGCAGGAGCACGACATCTCCGCGCACCGGGTAGTTTCGTAAATGGGTTGTCACCCTGACACAATCCCGGGGTTGACCGGCCGTAGGACAAGGAGCGCTGGGTCGTGGCATTCTTCCGCCGCAAGAACGAATCCTCCGTACCGGAGGAGCCGGAGCAGGTGACCGTCGAGTCGCTGTCCGGCGCCCGCAAGAAGGGCACCGCGACGCCGACCCGCAAGCAGGCCGAGGCCGCGCGCCGCGAGCGGCTGACCAAGCCGGTCGACAAGAAGGACGTCGCCCGCCAGCAGCGGTCCGAGCGCCAGAAGGCGATGGCGGCCCGGGACAACACGCCGGAGAAGGCGCTGGCCCGCGACTACGTCGACTCCCGCCGCAACATGGGCGAATTCCTGCTGCCCGGCATGATCATCATCCTGGCGGCCACTCTGGGCTACTCGATCGCGCCGGCGATCTCGATGTTCGCGACGATCTTCATGTACGTGTTCATCGCGGCCATGATCGTCAGCTCCTATCTGCTGTGGCGGGGCTTCAAGAAGCTGCTGGCCGAGCGGCTGCCGAGGTCGAGCACCCGCGGACTGATGATGTACGTGATCAACCGCTCGATCCAGTTCCGCCGGTTCCGGATGCCCGCTCCGCGGATCAAGCGCGGCGAGCCCTTCTGATTCCTGCCTGGGTAAGGTGCGCAGCACCATGTTCAGTGCACTCAGCCATCTCGACTGTTCCCGCACCTGCGAGCGGTACGACGCCGACCAGGTCCAGGGGGTCAGCGCGGCCGGGGTGCCGTTGCTGGCCCGCTACGACCTCGAGCAGGTCGCCCGGTCGGTGACCCGGGAGGAGATCGCCTCCCGACCGCCGACGCTGTGGCGCTACCACGAGGTGCTGCCGGTCCGGGATCGGGCCAACGTCGTCAGTCTCGGCGAGGGCATGACCCCGCTCACCGCCCTACCTCGTTACGGCGCGGCGATCGGGCTGCCCCGGCTGCTGATGAAGGACGAGGGGCTGATCCCGACCGGCTCGTTCAAGGCCCGGGGTGCTGCAGTCGGAGTCTCCCGGGCGTACGAACTCGGTGTCACGGGCGTGGCGATGCCGACCAACGGCAACGCCGGCGCCGCCTGGGCGACCTATGCGGCCCGTGCGGGGCTGGACTGCCTGATCGCGATGCCGGTCGACGCGCCATCGATCACCCGGACCGAGTGCGTCGCCTCCGGCGCCGAGCTGTACCTGGTCGACGGCCTGATCGGCGATGCCGGCAAGCTGGTCAATGCCGCGGTCGGATCCCGGTCCGGCTACCAGGAGGTGTCCACCCTCAAGGAGCCGTACCGGCTCGAGGGCAAGAAGACGATGGGCTACGAGATCGCCGAACAACTCGGCTGGCGGATGCCCGACGTGATCGTCTACCCGACCGGCGGCGGCGTCGGCCTGATCGGCATCGACAAGGCGATCCGGGAGCTGCAGGAGCTGGGCTGGATCGGCGACAAACTGCCGAAGCTGGTCGCAGTCCAGGCCGAGGGCTGTGCGCCGATCGTCGAGGCGTACGAGTCCGGTGCCGAGGTCAGCGAACCCTTCCCGAACGCGCATACGGTCGCCTTCGGCATCACGGTCCCGAAGGCGCTCGGCGATTTCCTGGTCCTGGACGCAGTACGCCGCACCGACGGCACCGCAATCGCCGTCTCCGACGCCGACCTGCTGGCCGAGCAGCGGGCATTGGCCTCGGCCGACGGCGCCTTCATCTGCCCCGAAGGCGCGGCCTGCATGGCAGCCGTGAAGCAACTGCGGGAATCCGGCTGGCTGTCCGGATCCGACGAGGTCGCTGTGCTCAACACCGGCGCCGGGCTGAAGTATCCGGAGACTATCCCGGTCGACGTCTCGACGCTGCCGGTCGATGGGCGGATCCCGGATCCGGCCTGAGAGTCTCCGCGTCCAGCCAGAGACCACGGTCCGGCATCAGCTCCGCAGCCCGGCTCCAGAACTCCTCCCGGATGTCCTGCTCCAGCGACGACAGCAGCTTGCCGATGCGCTCCGGCTTCGAGAAGCCCACCACGGTGGTGTCGATCCGCGGATCGCGGAGCGACAACTGCACGGCAGCATCCGGAAGGGACACTCCGAGCTCGTCGGCGAGATCGTGCAGCTGTGCCGCCGCCGCGAGGATCTCCGGACGCGCGGGCCTGAACCCGTAGAGCGGCTTGGCGTTGCGGTTGGCGAGCAGCCCACCGCCGAGCACCGCCGCATTCGCCACGCCCATGCCTGCTTCCGTGGCGCGGTCGATCAGCTCGTCCGCACCGCGGTCGAGGAAAGTCAATCGGGAGTGAGTCAGGAGCACCTCGAAGACGCCGAGGTCAAGCATCCGGTGCAGTGTCGGCGTATGCCCGCCCGCAACGCCGAGGTGACCGATGGTCCCCTCGTCCCGCAACGCGACGAGCGCCTCGACCGCTCCGCCCGGCAGGCCGAACTGCTCGACCGGGTGGAATTCCGGATCGTGCAGCTGAACCAGCGGGAGGATGTCCAGGCCGAGGCGGTCCTGGCTCTCCTTGACGGAGTCGCGGATGCGTCGACCCGAATAGTCGCCGTCGCAGGCGTCGACTTTCGTGGCGACCAGGAAGTCTGCGGGCAGCCCGCCCTCCTCGCGAATTCCGACGCCGATCCGCCGCTCGCTCTTACCGCCGGAATACCCGTTGGAGGTGTCGACCGCCCGGATCGGACTGTGCAGGAGTTTGCGCACCAGATCGATCCCCTGGTGGTCGGGCACGTCATAACCGAAGAGCTTCGGCATGCCGCCGATCGGCCCGCCACCGGCCGTGATGGCGGACACGGACAACCCGGTACGCCCGAACGGGCGGATCCATTCGGGTGAGGACGGCGTCACCGCGGCGCTCATGCATCACCGATCGGATAGGAGACGTAGCCGAACCGGGTCGAGTCAGGTGACCAGCTGTTGACGTTGATGGTGCCCTGGCCTCCCGGGACCGGGATCCGCGCCAGCGGCGTCGTCCAGTCCTTCGTGTCCACCAGGACCAGATTCACCGGCAGGTCCGCGGGGTGCCCCTGGGTCCCGGGCGGGAACTCGATGTAGACCGCCTTCGACCCGTCGGGCGACAGGTGCGGGAACCAGTCGACGGTGCCGCTCTCGACCAGACGCTCCAGGTCGCTGCCGTCCTCCCGGATGCGGCAGATCTGGGCATGCCCGGGCTCGGTGGCCCAGTGCTCGCTGTTGAGGTAGATCCACTCCCCGTCCGGCGACCACTCCGGGCCGTCGATATGACCGACGCCTGTGTCGACGAGCGTCGGCTCTCCGCCGGTCGCGGCAAGAACCATCAGCACCCCCGGTGCGCCGGGGCCGGACAGCTGCACATAGGCCAGGCGCTGCCCGTCCGGCGATACCCCGTGCAGGAAGTGCCGGAGTCCGTCCTCGGGAGTGATCTTCTCGACCGGACCGCCGCTCGGCGCCGCCCGATAGATGTGGCCGTCTGCCGCGGACAGGTAGATCGACTCCCCGTCGGGGGCGAGCACGTGATCATTGTTGATCTCCGGCAGACCATCATGAGCAACCGGTTCCGGTGACGCGCCTTCCCGTGGCGCAAGGGACCACAGGACACCGTTGCCGTTGAGCAGCAGGGTCTCACCGTCCAGCGACCAGTTAGGAGCTTCCAGCAGGATCTCGGCACTCTCCAAGATCACGATGTCGGTCCCGGTACGCGCGTCGTGCACCTGCACCCGGGTGAGCTGGCCACGCCGGAGCGAGCGATAAGCCATGACGACAGCCCTCCCTTATGCCGCGGCGTCGGGGCCGGCGGCCAGCCAGGCCGCTCCGTGAACCTCGACGACCATCAGCAGCACGTTGTCGCGTTTGATGCCGAGCTTGGCGAGTTCATCGGCGATCGCGCCCATCGCCGCCTGCTTGAGTTCGTCACTGTAGCCGACCTGCGCCAGCAGCTCGATGAAGATGATGTCGTCGCGCTGGTGGTAGGGATGGGTCGGCGAGAACACGAGCTCGCCCGGCTCGTGCAGTCGGAAGATCTGGAAAAGGTCGTCCCTGGGCATGCCGAGCCCGGTCACCATCCCCTCCAGGATGGCGTCGCTGAACTCCTTGAGCCGGGGCTGGTGGACCTTGTGCAGATCGATGCGTGCGTGAGGCAAGGGTCGTCCCTCCTGTGGGATCGGCAGGTGATGGTGAATGGGTGGTGCTACTTGAGTGCGCCGGCGGCGAGTCCTCGTTCGAAGAACCTCTGCAAAAAGATGTACGCAATCACGATGGGCAAGCCGACGACGACCGCCGACGCCAGGACCTTCGTCTGATCGTTGTTGTACTGGCCGATGAAGTACGACGGCACCAGGGTGACGGTCTGCTGCTCCGGGCTCTGCAGGAAGAGAAGTGGGAACAGATATTCGTTCCAGGAGTTGATGAAGACCAATACGCCGACGGCAGCGATGATCGGCCTCGTGAGCGGCAGCATGACGTGCCAGAAGATCTTCAGGACGTTCGCTCCGTCAACACGTGCCGCCTCGATCAGCTGATCAGGAATGCCGTCGACGAAGTTGCGTGCCAGCAACACGGTGAACGGCACCTGCAGCGCGGCAACAGGGACGATCACCGCCCACAGGGTGTTGTAGGCGCCGAGCCGGGTCACTGTGGCGAACAGCGGGGCCAGCAGGACGACGCCCGGCAACGTGAGGCAGGCGAGCAGGGCCCAGAAGAAGATTTCCTTGCCGGGAATGCGCAACTTCGAGAACCCGAACGATGCAGTCATGGTGCAGATCAGCACGAGAACGATCACCGCGGCGGCGATGATCGCGCTGTTCACGAAGAAGCCCGGCAGCAGGGGAAGGGAGAGCACGGTGGCGTAGTTGCCCCACCCCTGGCCCGCGAGCGATCCCTGCACCATCGCCACCAGAGGGAATACGAACGGGATCACCAGGACCGAGAGCAGGATCTGCAGCCAGACCCGGGTGGATGTGCGGCGGATCTCAAACATCGGCCCGCTCCCCTCTTCGTCCACCCGTGTTGATGATGATCGCCGCGACGATGGCCAGCACGAGCAGGACGATCGAGATTGCGGCGCCGTAGCCGACTTGCGCGTACGAGACGCTGACCCGGTAGATCAAGGTTCCGAGGAATTCGGTGGCATAGCTCGGTCCGCCACCGGTGACCAGGAACGGGATGTCGAAGGTCTTGAGTGACCCGATCGCCGTGAGAATGGCGATCGCAATCGTCGTGCCCCTGACACTCGGCCAGATGATGGAGCCGATGATCCGCAGATTCCCCGCCCCGTCGATGCGAGCGGCTTCGATCGTCTCCGGATCGACCTGGCCGACCGCTGCGTAGTACAACACGAAGGTCACGCCCGTGGACTGCCAGACATGGACCATGATCACGATGATCAGAGCGAAGGCTCCGTTGGCCATCCACGGCCGGGCAAGGCTGTCGAGCCCGACCGCCTGCAGGATGTCGTTCAGCACACCGTCGGCGGCGAAGATCTGGCGGAACACCGGCGCCACCGTGGCCGTCGCCAACACGACCGGGATGAAGATCAACACCTTGTAGAAGGTGCGCAGGTAGAGCTTGGAATGCAGCAGGCAAGCGAAAACCAGGCCGAGCACCACCTGCATCACGAAGGTCGACACGGCGAAGATCACGGTGTGGATGATCGATCGCCAGAAGATCGGGTCGTGGAACAGGTGCACGAAGTTCTCGACGCCGACCGACTGCTGCAACGGGCTGGTGCCGTCCCAGTCGAGGGTGGAGATGTAGCCGGTGTAGCCGATGCAGTAGTACAGGGTTCCCACCGAGAAGATCAGCGCGGGGAGGATCCACGGCCAGCCGGGCGGCGACTTCAGCCGCCGCCCGGTGGAGCCGGGCGTACGAGCAGTCATGTCACGGATCTCCGGCGCCTAGTGGACCTGACCGGAATCCGCCGCCGCCTGGATCGTGTCAGCAACCTGCTTCGCACTCTTCGAGCTGTTGACCATGGCTTGTTCTGCATCGATCAGCGCCTGGCTCACCTCTGCTGACATACCGATGTTGCGCGGCGCCGTCGACTCCTCGAGTTGCTTCTCCTGTGCCTGGAGCACGGACAGCTGGGCCTTCGGATTCACCAGGCTGACCTTGTCCCACTGCGGGCCGACGTCCTTGCCTTTCAGAGTCGGGAACTCGTCAAGGTTGTTCGCCACGACGTGGGCACCCTCAGGCGTGTTGCCGAGCCACAGTGCAAAGGTGACGGCTGCGTTCAGGTGCTTGGACTTCAGATTCACGGCCTGTCCGGCATCCGGGTCGGAGTAGACCGTCATCGGGATGCCTTTCCCGCTGACGTCCGGGAACGGAACCGGCATGATGGTGACCTTCTTCGAACCGGCCGGCACACCCGCCCCTTCCAAGGCGGCGTCGAGGCTGTCGTTGGTGGCGTACTGCGAGTACCAGGTGCCCATCTGGACCATCGGGACCTTCCCGGACAGGAAGGCGTTGTTCACATCGGGGTACTGCTGTACGCCCACCGCACCCTTGTCCAGAATCCCCTCGTCCTGCAACGTCCTGAGCTCCTGCAGCGCCGTGACGAAAGCGGGCGAATTCCACTTTCCCTTACCGGACAGCGCATTCGGCCAGGCGTTCGGGTCGACGTTGTTGACCAGCGAATGCAGGGTGTCGGTGCCGAAACTCGACGTCGACGCCAGGCCCTCCTGGAAGCAGCCGAGGCCCTTGGACCGGAAGGTGGCGCACAGGGTCTTCCACTCCGCCAGGTTCGTCGGCGGCTTCAGGCCGTACTTGTCGAACATATCCTGGTTGATCCACATCATGCCCGCGCCGACCTTGGCCCACTCCGCAGCGACAAGTCGGCCCTTGACGGTGAAGGCGTTGGCTCCGGGTGCAAAGACTTTGGACTTCCAGTCGTCGCCCAGCAGCTTCTTCATGGCCGGTGTGAGGTCGTAGGCGTACGGGGCGAAAGCCTGGGCCGAGTGCGATCCGCTGGCATTGACGGTGAACACGTCAGGTCCGTCGTTCGAGGCGAGCGCCGGCCGCAGGACCGCCGCCAGCTGATCGCTGTTGATCTTCTTGTACGTCACCTTGATGTTCGGATAGACCTTGTTGAACGCCGCGATCTCGCGCTCGGCAAGGTCATTGTCCGGGGTCCAGCTCCACCAGTTGAGGGTGCCGCTGGTGGCTGAACCTCCGTCGGAGGTGCTCTTGGACGGCCCACACCCGGCGAAGGTCATCGCAGTCACGGCAAGGACGGTGGTGCCTGCGAGCACGGCCCGGATGTGCTTCAAGCGAGGAAACATCGTTGGTTCTCCCTTGTGAGATGCCGGCTGGCCCGGCGTTCCGACACTGGAACTGACGGCAGATTAAGCGAGATCCCGCGGACTTAGCAATAGATAGTCAAGAAAGTTAGTTGGGTGTGACGGTGCGCGGTGCCAACCGCCGTTGGGCTACTGCGTGTTGAGCTGCGGGGTGAGGCGTCGATGCAGCACCAACGCGGCCGCTCCGAGCGCCGCGATGTCTGCGCTCGCCTCCCGCAACTCCACTTCGACCGGATGGATCGAGCTCATGTACGTCGACCTGACTCGTTCCTGAACCGCTGCGAAATACTCGTCGGCGCCGACCGAAAGGCCGGGCCCGGCGAGGATGATGCGGTCGAGATCCACGATGTTCACCAGGCTGACCACCGCCGTGGCGAGGAATCCCGCCGCCTCTTCGACCGCCTGCTTGGCCACCGGCTCACCCGCTCGAGCCAGGGACGCCACCTTCGAATAGGTGACCGCCGGGGATTCATCGTCCGCGAGACCCCATTCGGTACGCCTGCCCGGGGAGTCCAGCACGGCCTGGGCGATCGCCTGCGGAGTCCCCACGGTGTTCAAGCAGCCGAAGGATCCGCACCAACAGGGCCGGGCGGCCGGGTCCACGAAGCTGTGCCCGATCTCCCCGAAGTGACCGGACCGGCCTCGGTAGGCGTCTCCGTTGATGATCAATCCGACGCCGACGCCGTCAGCCAGGTAGACCAACGCGAAGTCCCGATCGTCCGGCACCCGTCCGGACCAGAACTCTCCGAGCGCGGCGCAGTTCGCGTCGTTCTCCTGCAGGACCTCCAGCCCGGTGAGTTGCTCCAGCCTTCCGGCGACGAAGGGCTGCTGCCACCACGCTTCGAGCGGCGCAGTTCCGGATTCGAAGTGCTCGATGCGTCGACCCGATACGGCGATCCCGAGGCCGATCACCGCATCCTTCGCAACGTCGTTGCGGGACAGCAGTCGAAGCACCTCGTCAGTCACCCTCAGCAGGACTGTCTCGGCATCGTCCTCGCCGGCCCCCGGGATCTCGATGGAAGCCACCTGGCTCCCATCGATGCCGCACAGGGTCGCGACGATGCGGAAGTGATCGAGGATGACGCCCACGGCCCAGCGTCCGGAATTCACGAGTCTCAGCAGAGTCGGCCGCTTGCCGCCGGTCGACTCGGCGTACCCGGCCTCAACGATGACCTTCTCGGCGAGCAGCACCTTCACGGCCTTGGAAATCGTCGCCTCGGTGAGCGCGGACCGCCGAGCCAGCTCCCCACGCGAGATCTCTCCGCTGGAACGGATCAGATCGAGAATCGCGCCCCGAGTCTCCGCGAAGGACCTCCCCCTCCGGCTGCGTGGCACCGGCGATACCGAATCCTTCATGTCCTACCTCGGGCTCTGAACTTTCTGAGCACGATATCCCTAAGTCCCGGAGTCACCCTCCTGTCCAGGACTCCAGATCCGCGCGCATGGTGAGCAGCACCGGCGGCGAGTCGAAGTACGCGATCTGTACATCGATAGCCCGGATGGCCAGGTAGCGACCTGCGGCGTCGATGTGACAGACCGGACCTGCCTCCGCAGCCGAACCGCAAAGAACCCTGCCCGGCCGCCCCGATCAGTGCCGTAGCGGCTCGGATAGGGTGGGTGGCGAGCCCGGCCCACCGTCGCAATCAAGACAAGGAATCCGATGGAGTTTCGTTATCTCGGCAACAGCGGTCTGAAGATCTCCGAGGTCAGCTACGGCAACTGGGTGACCCACGGGTCGCAGGTCGAGGCCGATGCGGCCAAGCTGTGCGTGAACGCCGCGCTGGACGCCGGCATCACCACCTTCGACACCGCCGACACCTACGCCAACACAGCGGCCGAGGTCATCCTCGGCGACGCGCTGGAGGGTCAGCGCCGGGAGAGCCTGGAGATCTTCACCAAGGTCTACTTCCCGACCGGCCCGAAGGGCCCGAACGACACCGGCCTGTCCCGCAAGCACATCACCGAGTCGATCAACGGCTCGCTGAAGCGGCTCAAGACCGACTACGTCGATCTCTACCAGTGCCACCGGTACGATTACGAGACGCCGCTGGAGGAGACGATGCAGGCCTTCGCCGACATCGTCCGGCAGGGCAAGGCGCTCTACATCGGCGTCAGCGAGTGGACCGCCGACCAGCTCCGTGCCGGCCACAAGCTGGCCACCGAGCTGGGATTCCAGCTGATCAGCAACCAGCCGCAGTACTCGATGATCTACCGGGTGATCGAGGGCGAGGTCGTGCCGACCTCCAAGGAGCTCGGCATCAGCCAGGTGGTGTTCTCCCCGATCGGCCAGGGTGTGCTGACCGGCAAGTACAAGCCGGGCGAGCCGCCGCCCGCCGGATCCCGGGCCACCGATCCCAACGGTGGCTCGAATTTCATCCAGCGGCTGCTGGCCGACGATCTGCTGGAGCGGATCCAGAACCTGCTGCCGATCGCTGCCGACGAGGGCCTGTCCCCCGCCCAGCTGGCGGTTGCCTGGGTGCTGCAGAACGACAACGTCGCGACCGCGATCACCGGCGGTTCCAAGCCGGAGCAGGTCAAGGACAACGCCGCGGCAGCAGGCAAGAAGCTGTCGGCGGAAACGCTGGCCCGGATCGACGAGGCGCTGGGTGACGCCGTCGAGCGCGACCCGCAGCGTACCTACGAGACCTCGCCGAAGACCCGGCTGGTCTGATCAGGAGTACCGACGATGAGCTGGCACTGGCAGCCCTCCGCCCGTCCCGGCGCGGGCGCCATCGACACCGCCGAGCTGGGGCTTGATCAACAGTTCCCCAGCCAGGGCGATGCCGAGAGCTGGCTCGGCGAGGTCTACCCCGACCTGATGCAGGCCGGGGTGGACTCCGTCACCTTGTACGAGGACGAGCGCCTGGTCTACGGCCCGATGAGTTTGGAGCCGGAAGGCTGATCGATGGGCGTCAGTCGACGGCTTCGGCCAGCAGCCGCAGCGTCTGTTCGCGGGCTGGGGCGGCATCGGCCGGAGTGTCTTCGTATGCTCCGGCCACCGGATTCACCATCACCTCGTCGACACCGAACTCTTCGGCCAGCGCGATCAACTTCTTGGCCGCGATCCCCGGATCGCCGATCACCCACTTGCCTCGCATCTGCTCGATCAGCAGAGCCTGCGTGCGCAGGTAGTCGTCGGTCTCCGCGGCCTCGACCGTCAGCTGCGGGCTGAGCGGGCGTCCGGTCCGCAGCCCGGCCATCTGCACCAGTTGCGGAAGCGCCAGCCGCTCGGCCTCCTCGGTGGTCTCGGCCACCGACGCGTTGGCGGTCAGGAAGGTCCGGGGCGCATCCAGCAGCTCGGACGGCTTGAAGTTGTCGCGGTAGAGCTGCAGCATCTGCGCGGTGCCTTCGCCGGCGAAGTGGTGGGCGAAGACGTACGGCAGTCCTTGCTCGGCGGCCAGCCGGGCGGAGTAGTCGGAGGATCCCAGCAGCCAGAGGGTGGGGATACTGGTCGCCTTCGGCGTCGCGTGCAGGTCGTAGGTCCGATCCTGCAGCGCCAGGCCGACACCCTCCGGGCTCATCATCATGATCAGGTTGGCGACATGGGTCGGGAACTCCTCGACGATCCCTTCCGTGCCGCCACCACCGTGACGCAGTGCCCAGTTGGTCACCGGGTCCGAGCCGGGAGCTCGCCCGATCCCCAGGTCGATTCGGCTCGGGAAGGCCGACTCCAGCAGGCTGAACTGCTCCGCGACGACCAAAGGTGCATGGTTGGGCAGCATCACACCGCCGGACCCGACCCGGATCCGCTCGGTCGCCGAGGCCAGCAGAGCGATCAACACCGGCGGATTCGTCGACGCGACGGCCGGCATGTTGTGGTGCTCGGCCACCCAGTAGCGGTGGTAGCCGGCTGCTTCGGCGGTGCGCGCAAGCGCGACCGATGCCTGCAGTGCCTGGCTCGTGGTTTGCCCGGTGCGCACCGGGATCAGGTCGAGTACGGACAATCTCACAACCCGTGGCAACCGAGCCGGCACCCGGCCTATTCCCTCGGGCTGGTCCCAGCCCGTTGCTGGGGCTGTCCCCAGCAGCAATCGGCGCGACAGCTTCATGTCGCCGGACCGGCCCGCACCGGCACGCTGATTGTCGTGTTCGCACTCCTTGTTGATCACCGTACGACGGCTGCCGAACCAGCCGTCGAGCTGCCGCTCCCGATCCCCGTCCGTCCCGGTCGCTGCATCCGGCTGGTCGGCCTGTTGTCCTCCGCCGCACTGATCCCGATGATCATCGCGCATGTGATCGGCGCCCGGGTGGTGAACCCGCTGACCGACCCGATCAGCTGGTACGCCTTCGTGCCCGGCGGCGCTGCGATGATCATGGCGGGTGGATCGCTGCTGGCGCTGCTCGGGGCGTTGATCACGATCCGGATGTATCGGGGCGGTCTGGCACGAGGCCCCTGGCCGGCCATCGCGATGGCGATCTTCAGCCTTGCGCTGATCATGGTCGGTCTGTGCCGGACGGGCCGGCCCGACACGGCGACAACGATCGGCTCCACGATCCACCGGATCTGTGCCGGGACCGCATTCGCCGTCCTGCCGGTCGTCGGCCTGATGGTGTCGAGATCGATCACCGAGCCGCGGACCCGGCTGCCACGCCGGCTCCGGCAGTCGGCCTACGGTCTGGCGGCGCTGGTCGGCATCTTCCTGTCCATCCATCTGCCACTGGCCTTCGCCGGTTCAGGCATCGCGGCCTTCGGATTCCTGGAACGAGCCGGATTCGTGATCATGATCGGCTACCTCTTCCTGCTGGCCGCCGTGATCGACCGGGAGGCGGTCAGAACGACCCCGGCAGCCCTGAGGTCGACAGCCCGAGATCCTCGCGGAGCCAGGACTGACCGCCGTCCCGCTCCAGGGCCCGTCGATACTTCTCGATCACCCGTTCCGACGGCCAGCCGTTGACGACCAGCAGGATCTCTGTGATCAGCGCACCGAGCACGAACACCCCGAAGCCGGTATCGAGGAAGACGAAGGCCAGTGCCATGCAGACGATCATCACCGCTTCGGCCAGTGCCAGCCGTAGGAACAGCTTGGACTGGAAGTCGGCCACATAGCTGCGGCGCGGTGTACCGACGGGAATGGCCGCGGCCCGGAATCCGGCCAGGTTCTGCAGCAAGAACGCCACCACGCCCAGCACCACGGGAACCAGGAGTGGCGGTCCGAACCGGACGGTACTGTCCGGCGTGATGAACACGAAGAACATGGCGAACGCGATGAAGATCGGGGCCGCCATGAATGCGCCGACGATCATCCGTAGGGTCATCAAAGCCGCCGCACCGGGAGCGTTGTTCACCCGATAGGAATACCGCACTCAGAGGTCAGCCGTGCGCCGGCACACCCCGGACCACGGCGTCGGTGCCAGTCCGAATTCCTTCTCGATCGCACTCGAGTCGATCACGTACGGGCGCCTCATGATGTAGCTCATCACGCCGAACTGACGCAGATCGGCGTTGACCAGCCCGCCGGCCCGCACCACCAGTCCGGGAAGCCGGTGCATCGCGACCATCGGCCTGCGGGCAGCGGCGAGCACGTCGGTCATCGCCTCCCGTGCCGACCGCGGCGGATTCGTCGGTGCCAGCCAGACCTTCCCGTACGCCTCCGGCCGGTCAGCGACCGCGACCAGCGCCCGGCCGACATCCAGCACGTCGGTCCAGGAATGGGGCTGGTCAGGATCGCCGAGGAACCACACGGCCTTACCCTGCAGGGCAGCCGGCACATTGCGGGTCAGGTGCCCGTTGGCCCCGACGCCTGCCCCGGCGTAGTCGGAGGCTCGCACCTCGACGGCCCTGATCCGGCCCTGATCATGGAGCCGCTTGGCCTCGGCCCACATGCCGGCGCGGATCCGGCCGTTCTTCTCGGTCGCGACATCCGGAAGGTCCTCGGTCATCACCTGGTTGACCGGGCCGTACGCGTACAGGCTCGACGCACTGACCAGCGCCGCTCCCGTGGCCTCCGCCGTGCGGAGCAGGCTGGACCACAGCTGGGGCCAGACCTTCTCCCAGCTGCCGTAGTGACTGGGATTGGCGCAGTTGTAGAGCGCCGCGGCCCCGGTGGCGATCTCGGTGAGCCGGTCCGGGTCCGACGCGTCGGCGGCGATCCGCTCGACACCGTCGAGCCGTGGCCCGCTGCCACTGCGGGTGACGGTGATCACCTGGTGCCCTGCTGCCACCAGCAACCGGGCGGCCTCGGTGCCGACCGGGCCGGCCCCGACGACGACGTGCTTGCTCATGATCGTTCTCCTTCAGTTCGGTAATACGAGAGCACTGCTCTCAAACGAGAGCATCGCACGCATGGTTGCGGAAATCAAGAGCACTGCTCACAATTGATAGCATGAGTCCGACATCTGCACCCCGCACCGCCCGGGCACTGGCCCGGCAGGAGCTCACCAGCGCGATCACCGATGCAGCCCGCACACAACTCGCCGAGGTCGGGCCGGCCGCGCTGTCGGTGCGGGCGGTCGCCCGCGAGCTCGGTATGGCCTCGTCGGCGGTCTACCGCTATGTCGCGAGCCGTGACGAACTGCTGACGAATCTGATCATCGTCGGCTACACCGAGCTCCGCCACACCGCCGGGGACGCCGACCAGTCCGTACGACGGCGTACCGACTTTCGTGGGCGCTGGCAGGCGTTCGCCCGCGCAGTCCGACGCTGGGCCCTCGATCATCCGCACGAGTACGCGTTGATCTACGGTTCGCCGGTCCCCGGCTATGCAGCACCGCGGACGACCGTCGAACCGGCCATCCAGGTCCTCCGGGTGCTGACAGAGCTGCTGCGGGACATCCAGGACCACGACGCGGCACCCGAACCGCTGCCGGTCCCCCGGGCCCTTCACACGTCGATAACCGGAATGCGCGAATTCGGCGAAGGGATCAGCGACGACCTACTGGTCCGGGGCATGATGGCCTGGGGCGGTTTGCTCGGCAGCATCTCACTGGAGCTCTTCGGGCACCTGGTCGGCGCCGTCGACGACACCGACGCCTATGCGGAGGCGGTGATCAACCGGCTCGCGATCGTCTGAGCGGATCGATACCCGTCAGCTGTCCGACGCGCCATCGGTGGCACTCAACGGCTCGGCGATGTCCTCCAGCGATTCGTTCTCGGCCTTGACTCCGAAGATCAACTCCGCGACACCACCGAGCGCCATCACCCCGGCCGCGACCAGGAAGCCGATCGCCACCGGGCCACGATGCCCGCTCCCGATCAGCGAACCGAACATCAGCGGACCGACGATGCCACCGAGCCCGGTGCCGACGGCGTAGAAGAAGGCGATCGCCAACGCCCGGGTCTCCATCGGGAAGATCTCGCTGACGGTCAGGTAGGCAGCGCTGGCCCCGGACGAGGCCAGGAAGAAGGTCAACGACACCGCGACGATGAAGGCCGCCTCGCCGCCCCACTGCCGGTAGAAGATCCAGGTCAGCGGCAGCGTCAGTACCGCGGAGCCGAGGTAGGCGATCGTGATCATCGGCTTGCGGCCGACGGTGTCGAACAACCGGCCCAGCAGCAGTGGACCGAGCAGATTCCCGACCGCATAGATCACCAGGAAGATCGGCACCGTGCCCGAGGCAGTGCCGAAGAAGCCGCTCAGCAGCGTGCCGAGGTTGAAGGTGATGCCGTTGTAGATGAAGGCCTGCCCGACGAAGAGGGCCAACCCCAGCACCGCGCGCCGGGGATAGCGCTTGAAGGCGGTCCGGGCGATCTCGCGGAACGGGATCCGCTGCCGCTGCCGGATCTCGATGGTCTCCTCCGGATCGTCGAGCTCCTGTCCGGTCTCCTCGGCCACCTCCCGTTCGATCCCGGCGACGATCCGCTCGGCCTCCTCGTCGCGGCCGTGGATGAAGAGCCAGCGCGGGCTCTCCGGGACGTGGCGGCGGACGACCAAGATCACCAGACCCAGGACGGCGCCGATCCCGAAGGCGAACCGCCAGCCGATGTCGGACGGGAACACCGACGAGAGCAGGAAGACGACCAGCGCCGAGCCGACTGCTGCACCGAGCCAGTAGGTGCCGTTGATGATCAAGTCGATCCGGCCGCGCAACCGCGCCGGGATCAGCTCGTCGATCGCGGAGTTGATCGCCGAATACTCGCCGCCGATCCCTGCACCCGTGAAGAATCGGGCCAGGTAGAAGTACCAGGGGGCGAAGGAGAAGGCGGTCGCAACCGTGGCGACGATGTAGAGGCCGAGCGTGATCAGGAAGAGTTTCTTGCGGCCGAACCGGTCGGTCAGCTGTCCGAAGACGAGCGCGCCGACACAGGCGCCGACGATGTAGACGGCGGCGGCGATCCCGATCTGGCCGGCCTGCAGGCCGAGGCCGCTGCCGGATTCGGTCAACCGGGAGGCGACCGAGCCGACCATCGTGACCTCGAGACCGTCCAGGATCCAGACCGTTCCCAGGCCGATCAAGACCCGGCGGTGGAACTTCGACCAGGCCAGGCGGTCCAGGCGGGCAGGGATGTTCGTACGGATCGTGGTTGACGCTTCGGCCATGTCCGGCAGGTACCCGACCGGACGCCGCGCTCACGCGGTTAGGCTCGAAGGGTGCCGACGCCGCAATACATCCTCGACCTCCGCGAGAAGATCGGGACCGCACCGCTGCTGCTGCCGGGAGTGCAGTCGGTCGTCTTCGACGACCGGCAGGACCCCACATCGGTGCTGCTCGGCCGGCGGGCCGACAACGGCCGCTGGCATCTCCCCGCCGGCATCATGGAGCCCGACGAACAGCCTGCCCAGGCCCTGGTCCGCGAGGTGCTGGAGGAGACCGGCGTCGAGATCGCGATCGACCGCCTGGTCAGCCTGGTCACCCAGCCCGCCACGGCGTACGCGAACGGGGATCAGGTCCAATTCCTCAACTGCACCTTCCGCGGGCACTATCTGTCCGGCCAGGCACACGTCGCCGACGACGAATCGATCGACGTCGGCTGGTACCCGCTCGATCACCTGCCGGACGACCTCGCAGAAGGTGGCCGGGAGATGATCACCCGGGCGCTGCCACTGGAGGGCGTGCCCTACTTCGTCGCCTGATGGACGAACGGAGGTTTGGTGATCACGAATTCGCTGGCGCGGCCGCGGATGTCGATCAGCACGGTGCTGTTGAGCTTGAGTTTCGGGTCGACCAGCGCCAGCGCGATGCCGGTCTTCAGGGTGGGCGAGAAGGTGCCGGACGTGACCTCGCCGAGCACCGTCCCGGCGTTGTCGACCACCTGCATGTGCGGCCGCGGGATACCGCGCCCGACGGCCTTCAGCCCTCGCAGCGTACGGCTCGGGCCGGCCGCTCGTTCTGCCTTCAGCGCCCCGGCGCCGAAGAAGGTCTCCTTGTCCCAGCCGACCGCCCAGCCGAGCCGGGCCTGCACCGGACTGATCTCGGTGCTGATGTCCTGGCCGTGCAACGGATAGGCCATCTCGGTCCGCAGGGTGTCCCGGGCGCCGAGTCCGGCGGGCTGGATCGCGTACGCCTGGCCGGCGCCGATGATCTTGTCCCAGACCAGGCCGGCGGAGGCACTGGGCGCGACGAGCTCGTAGCCCCGCTCGCCGGTATAGCCGGTCCGGCAGACGGTGAGCGGGACGCCGTCGAGCTCGGCGAGCTCGAAGGACATGTACTCGTGCCCGACCGGCAGCCCGGCGGCCCGTAGCACGTCGTCGGACCTGGGACCCTGGACCGCCAGCACGACGAAATCGTCGTGCTCGTTGGTGACCGTGATTCCTTCGGGCGCCGCGGCGGCGAGCAGGCCGACGACGGTCGCGGTGTTGGCGGCGTTGGGGATCAGGAAGACCTCGTCGTCGCTCTTCAGATAGGCGATCAGGTCGTCCACGACACCGCCGGACTCGGTGCAGATCAACGTGTACTGCGCCTTGCCGGGGTTGATCTTGGCCAGGTCGTTGGTCAGGCAGCGATTCACGAAGCCGGCTGCGCCCGGGCCGGCGACGGTGGCCTTGCCGAGATGGCTGACATCGAAGATCCCGACCCCGTTGCGGACTGCCGTGTGCTCGGCGATGACACCGGCGCCGGTGTACTCCAGCGGCATCGACCAGCCCCCGAACTCCGCAAACTTGGCACCCAGCGCCCGATGACGATCATTCAAGGGTGACAGCTTCAAACCAGCGTTCAGCTCGGGGTTCTTCTCGGCGCTCATGGAAGGCGAACCTATCTCACGGCGGCCGTGCGGCTTCGGTTAACCTGACGTCGTGCCAGCCCCGCTGCTGCCGTCGGCAGCCCTCGCCCGATCCGTCTCTCGTTCCACGGCCGTTGTCATCGCCGGCCTGAACGCCCACGGTGTCGTCGGCGTCCCCGACCAGGTCGGGACCAGCTACCGCAAGAAGCTCGGGACCGCGGTCGGCGAGTTGGCCGAATCGATGGGCGCTTCCGCCAAGCCGCTGGCGACCACGGTGCTGCCGCGCGTCGGTGGCACCAGCCTGGTGCTGGTCGGACTCGGGGACAAGGCCAGCGACGATCTCAGCGAGGAGGAGCTGCGGGCCGCGGCCGGTGCCGGTGTGCGGGCCGCAAGTGGCCTGGAGCTCTCCGAAGCATCGGTCGCGGTCAGTTTCGGCAGCAGCGAGCCGGGGGCGCTCCGAGCGACGATGGAGGGCGCCCTGCTCGGGTCGTACACCTTCGGTGCCCTGACCTCGGCTGCGGTGCCGACGCCGAAGATCGCCACGATCACCGTGATCTCCCGATCGACCGGCAAACAGCAGGTTGCCGCGGTCGAGGCGGCCGAGATCGTCGCCGCCGCCGTGATCGCCGACCGGGAATGGATCAACCAGCCGGCCAACCTGCTCTACCCGGAGAGCTTCGCCGACGACGTCCGCGACTACGCGGCCGCCGCCAAGAGCAAGATCAACGTCGAGATCCTAGACGAGCGGGCACTCACCCGCGGCGGCTACGGCGGCCTCCTCGCGGTCGGCGGCGGATCGGCGAAACCGCCGCGCCTGGTCCGGCTCAGCTACTCGCCTCGCGGCGCCAACACCCATCTGGGGTTGGTGGGCAAGGGCATCACCTTCGACTCCGGTGGGCTGGACATCAAGTCTCCCGCGGGCATGTACACGATGAAATGCGACATGTCCGGCGCCGGTGCGGTGTTCGCCGCGATCCGGGCGATCGCCGATCTCGGACTCAAGATCAAAGTCACCGCCTACGGCTCGCTGGCCGAGAACATGCCGAGCGGGTCGGCCTGGCGCCCGTCGGACGTCCTGACGATCTACGGCGGCAAGACCGTGGAGAATGTCAACAGCGATGCCGAGGGCCGGATCGTGATGGCCGACGCATTGGCGAGGTCGAGTGCCGAGGACAAGCCGGATCTGATCATCGACGTCGCCACCCTGACCGGTGCGGCGGTGACAGCGCTGGGAGAGCGGACGGCTGCGGTGTTCGCCAGCTCGGACGAGGTCGCCGAGCAGGTAATCACCGCCGCGGCGACGGCAGGCGAGCGATTCTGGCAGCTGCCGATCGTCGACGAGGCGCGCGGTCATCTGGACTCCGAGGTCGCCGACATCAGGTCCGGGCGCGCCGGTGGCGGTGCCGGCGGCGCGATCACGGCAGCGGCATTCCTGCGGGAATTCGTCGGCGATACGCCGTGGGCGCATCTGGACATCGCCGGCCCGGCGTTCAACAGCGGCAGCGCGTACGGCTACGTGCCCTCAGGCGGTACCGGCGCTGCGGTCCGCACCCTGGTCGCCGTGGCCGAATCCCTTGCCGGCTGAAGCGCGAGGTCAGCTCTCGTCGGCGAGCTTTCGCTGGGCGAGCAGCTTCTGCCGGTGGTTGTAGTCGCGCATCCGCTGCGGATAGCCGACGACCGCGGCGTCGTAGCCGGGGATCTCCATGTGCTTGGCGAAGGACCGCGCCCAGTCCGGCGACGGCACCCGGCGCCGGGTCCACTGCCCGTCGTAGGCGACCAGCAGCAGGGTCGGCTGGATGAACATCGTCGGCTGCTCGATGTAGGCCTCGACGCCGCGGTGGGTCTGGACGAACTCGGTCAGATGGGCGACCGCCTGCTCGTCGATGGGATACGGCCGCCCGGCACGGGGCGTACGACCACGCCGCGCCGTGCGGTTGCGGAACCATCCCATACGACAAGTATTCCTGACCCGGTGAAATGCCTGGTTTGATGGCCGCCATGAGCCAACACGACCTGATCATCGTCGGAGCCGGCAGCGGGGGCTACGCCTGTGCGTTGCGAGCCGCCGAACTCGGGCTCCGGCCGGTGCTGGTCGAGGAGGACCTGGTCGGCGGCACGTGCCTGCACCGCGGCTGCATCCCGACCAAGGCCGTCCTGCACGCCGCCGAGATCGCCGACGCGGCCCGGGACAGCACCCGCTTCGGCGTGCACGCCACGCTCGAAAGGGTCGACCTCGGGGAGGTTCGCAACTACGCCGACTCCGTCGTCGGCCGACTGCACAAGGGATTGACCGGACTGATCAAGTCCCGCTCGATCGAGGTCGTCCGCGGCCGCGGCGCACTCGAGACCGGACCCGACGCGGTCGAAGGACAGCCGACCCGCCCGCCGATGCGCAGGGTCCGGGTCGGCGAGCAGATCCTGCAGGCGCCGTACGTGGTGCTCGCGACGGGTTCCTCGCCGCGGTCCCTGCCGGGGCTGGAGATCGACGGCACCCGGGTGCTGACCAGCGATCACGCCCTCCGGCTGACCGAGCTGCCGACCTCGGCGATCGTCCTCGGCGGCGGCGTGATCGGTGTGGAGTTCGCATCGGCCTGGCGGTCCTTCGGAGTCGAGGTAACCGTCGTCGAGGCACTGCCCCGACTGGTGCCCAACGAGGAGCCGGAGATCTCCCAGGCGCTGCAGCGAGCATTCCGCCGACGCGGGATCAAAACCCTGATCGGCAAGCCGATGGAGTCCGTACGGGTCGACGAGTCGGTCACCGTCAGCGTCTCGGGTGGTACGGAGGTCAGCGCCGACATCCTGCTGGTCGCCGTCGGTCGAGCACCCGACCGGACCGTACGCGTCGACGAGCGACTGCAGACCGAGATCGAGGGCGTGTACGCGGTCGGCGATCTGGTCCCTGGGCTCCAGCTGGCCCACCGCGGCTTCGCGCACGGCATCTTCGTGGCCGAGGAGATCGCGAGCCTGAGGGACGGCACACCTTCCCCCACCCCGGTCCTCGACCAGTCGATCCCTCGCGTCACCTACAGCGACCCGGAGATCGCCGCGGTCGGACTCGGCGAGGCGGCAGCCAGGGAACGGTACGGAGACATCGAGACCTTCACCTACGAACTGGCCGGCAACGGTCGCTCGCAGATCCTCGGCACCCAGGGCTTCGTCAAGGTGGTCCGCCGTGCAAACGGCCCGGTGCTGGGTATCCACCTGATCGGTGCCCGGGTCGGCGAGCTGGTCGGCGAGGCACAGTTGATCACCAACTGGGAGGCCTACCCGCAGGAGGTGGCCGGGCTGATCCACGCCCATCCGACGCAGAGTGAAGCACTCGGAGAGGCGCACCTGGCTCTGGCCGGGAAGCCCTTACATGTGCATGGTTAGCTTGAAGATAGGCTGACGGACGACGGTGCGGATATGCCGGGCCACAGAAGCCGTGGCCGGGCCGATAGAGGAGTCGAAGCAGAACATGGCAGTCGAGGTCACCCTTCCGGAACTGGGCGAAAGCGTCACCGAGGGCACGGTCAGCCGGTGGCTCAAGCAGGTCGGCGACACCGTCGCCACCGACGAGCCGCTGCTGGAGATCTCCACCGACAAGGTCGACACCGAGATCCCGTCCCCCGCCGCCGGCACCCTGCTCGAGATCCGCGCCAATGAGGACGACACTGTCGAAGTCGGCGCGATCCTCGCGGTGATCGGTGAGGAGTCCGAGGCCCAGGGTGGCGGCGCGCCGTCCGAGCCGGCCCCGACCCAGGAAGCCCCGACCCAGGAAGCACCCGCCCAGGAAGCCGAGCAGGCACCGGCCCCGCAGGAAGCACCCGAGCCGGAGCCGACCCAGGAACAGGCGCCGGTCGCAGAGACTCCGCAGGCCGAGACTCCGGCTCCGTCGGCGGAGTCCACCGCCGGCTCGTCCGACAGCGCCGGCACTGAGGTCACCCTGCCCGAGCTCGGTGAGAGCGTCACCGAGGGCACGGTCAGCCGGTGGCTCAAGCAGGTCGGCGACACCGTCGCCACCGACGAGCCGCTGCTGGAGATCTCCACCGACAAGGTCGACACCGAGATCCCGTCCCCCGCCGCCGGCACCCTGCTCGAGATCCGCGCCAAGGAGGACGAGACCGTACAGGTCGGGGCTGTCCTGGCCGTGATCGGCGATGCCAACGCCGCTCCGGCACCCGCTCCGGAGGCACCGGCGCCTGCACAGGCAGCACCCGAGCCGACTCCGGCGCCCACTCCGGCTCCGGCCGCGGAACAGAATCCGGCACCGCTGGTCGCCCCCACCCCGGCACCTGCGGTCGAGGCCGCCCGGCCGACCGCACCCGCACCCTCCTCCGATAGTGACGGACCCGGCTATGTCACCCCGCTGGTCCGCAAGCTGGCCGCCGAGCACAACGTCGATCTGGGCAGCCTGCAGGGCACCGGCGTCGGCGGCCGGATCCGCAAGCAGGACGTGCTCGCGGCGGCCGAAGCCGCCAAGGCGGCAGCCGCCGCTCCGGCCGACCAGCCCGCCGCTGAGTCCCCCGCGCCCGCGGCGGCGACAGCATCGTCGGTCGAGCCGAGTGCCCTGCGCGGCACCACCGAGAAGATGACCCGGCTGCGCAAGATCATCGCCTCCCGGATGGTCGAATCGCTGCAGACCTCGGCCCAGCTGACCACCGTCGTCGAGGTCGACCTGACGCTGGTGTCGCGGCTGCGGGCCAAGGTCAAGGACGATTTCGCCCGCCGCGAGGGCGTCAAGCTCTCCTACCTGCCGTTCCTGATCAAGGCCACCGTTGACGCGCTGAAGGTGCACCCGAAGCTCAACGCCACCATCGACACCGAGGCCGAGGAGATCCACTACCCGGCCACCGAGAACGTGTCGATCGCCGTCGACACCGACAAGGGCCTGGTCGTGCCGGTGATCAAGAACGCCGGTGATCTGAGCATCGCCGGACTGGCCAAGAAGGTCGCCGACCTCGCCGATCGGACCCGCAACAACAAATTGTCCCCGGACGACATCTCTGGCGGCACCTTCACGGTCACCAACACCGGCAGCCGCGGTGCCCTGATCGACACCCCGATCGTCAACATCCCGCAGGTCGCCATCCTCGGCACCGGCGCGTTGGTCAAGCGGCCCGTGGTGATCACCGACAAGGTGCTCGGGGAGACGATCGCGATCCGGGACATGATGTATCTCTCGCTGTCCTATGACCACCGGCTGGTCGACGGCGCCGATGCGGCCCGCTTCCTGGTGACACTGAAGGAACGCCTCGAGGAAGGCGACTTCGGCTCCGAGTTCGGCGTCTAGTCGCTGCCGGGGACGAGCACGATGCGGATCCTGATCGCCGGCTCCTCCGGCTTCCTCGGCACCGCCCTTCGGGTGCGGCTGGCCGAGGAGGGCCACGAGGTCCGGCGGTTGGTCCGCGGCGGGGCCCTCTCGTCCTCCGAATTCCACTGGGACCCCGCCTCCGGGCGGATCAATGCCCGCGCACTCGACGGCGTCGAAGTGATCATCAATCTCGCCGGCCCGCCGGTGTTCACCCGACCCTGGACCAGGAGCCGGCGGGAGCTGCTGCGGACAGCCCGGATCGAGTCGACGCTGCTGCTGGCCGAGACCGTGGTCGAGCAGTTCGCCGACTCCGGCGCCAAACCGCTGTGGCTGCAGGCCAGTGCCACCGGCTGGTACGGGACCGCAAGCACCGACCCGCTGCAGGCCGAGCCGTACGACGAGAGCGCACCGGCCTCCGACGACTTCCTCGGCCGGCTCGCCCACGACTGGGAGGGTGCCGCCCAGCAGGCAGCCGACTCCGGGGTCAAGGTGTGCTTCCTGCGCAGCGGCATGGTGCTGGACCGGTCCGGGAGCACGCTGAAGCTGATCAGGCCTGTCTTCGGCGCCGGTCTGGGTGCCCGGCTCGGCGATGGCCGGCAACGGATGACATTGATCAGCCTGCACGACTGGCTGCGGGCCGTGCTGTTCTTGATCGAGCATGGTCTGATCGAGCATGGTCTGATCGAGCATGGTCTGACCGGACGGGGGCCGACGGAGTCCGGAGTGCCGGCCGGCCCGTACAACCTGACCATCCCGCAGCCGGCAACGAACGCCGAATTCACCGAGGCCCTGGCCACGGCACTCGGCCGCAAGGCTCGGCTGGCCGCGCCGAGCCTGATCCTGCGTACGGCGCTGGGCGAGCTTGCCGAGCAGCTGGTGGCCGATCAATACGTCGTCCCCCGCGCGCTGCTGGAGCAGGGATTCAGCTTCGACGGACCCGATATCGCCGGCACCCTGCGGCTGGCACTGCGGCGCGATTAAGCTCGCCCCCATGGGCGCCACACCCGATTTCCTTGATCTCGATCCCGGCAACCGGCAGACCGACTATCTCCAAGCCTGGGAGCTGCAGCGCGCGATCCATGCCGAGGTGGTCGCCGGCGACCGGCCGGACACCGTCCTGCTGCTGGAACACGCCGACGTCTTCACCGCGGGCAAGCGCACCGAGCCGCAGGACCGGCCGGTCGACTCCGCGCCGGTGATCGACGTCGATCGCGGCGGCCGGATCACCTGGCACGGTCGTGGCCAATTGGTCGCGTACCCAATCGTCAAGCTGCCCGACGCGGTCAAGGTCGTCGACTACGTCCGTCGCCTGGAAGAGGCGATGATCAGGACCTTCGCCGATCTCGGCCTGACCGGCACCGGCCGCGTCGACGGCCGCTCCGGTGTCTGGCTGCCGCTGGACGACCAGAGGCCGGAGCGCAAGATCGCCGCGATCGGGATCCGGGTCGCCTCCGGCGTCACCATGCACGGGATCGCGATGAACATCACCAACAGCCTGGACAGCTTCAACAAGATTGTTCCCTGCGGCATCTCCGACGCCGGCGTGGCCACTTTCGAACACGAGACCGGGCGCAGCCCGGCACTCTCGGAGGTCTCGGCGGCGCTGCAGCCACGGCTGGCCGAACTGCTCGGCTGGCAGCCGTACGAGAGGAGCGCCGACATCCCACGGCCGGCACTCGCCGGTCCGGCGCCCTCTGGATCGGGCCCCTCTGGATCAGGATTGGGCTGACCCGGTGGTCAGCGCCCCGGCGATCGAGGTCAGCGACCTTCGCAAGTCCTACCGCAGCAGACGCCGCCGCCGCCCGGCCGTTGCCGGTCTCGACCTCAACGTTCCGGTCGGTGGCGTCCACGGCTTCCTCGGTCCCAACGGTTCGGGGAAGACCACAACCATCCGGATGCTTCTCGGGCTGATCGCGGCGGATTCCGGCTCGATGCGGCTCTTCGGCCAGCCGGTGCCGGCCCGGCTCGACCAGGTGATCGCCCGTGTCGGGGCGATCGTCGAACAGCCACGGCTCTTTCCCGCCTTCACCGGCCGGCGCAATCTCGAGTTGCTCGCCCGGGGCATCGGGGCCCCGCGCGGGCGGATCGACCAGGTGCTCACCGAGGTCGGACTCGGCGATCGCGCCGATGATCGTTTCCGGACCTACTCGCTGGGCATGAAACAGCGACTGGCGATCGCCGCCACCCTGCTCAAGGACCCGGAGCTGTTGATCTTCGACGAGCCGACCAACGGACTCGATCCGGCCGGCATCCACGAGATCCGCCGGACCATGCGCGGGCTGGCCGACCGCGGACGGACGGTCCTGGTCTCCAGCCACATCCTCAGTGAGGTCGCCCAGATCGCCGACACGGTCTCGATCATCGGCCGCGGACGCCTGATCGCCGAGGGACCGGTCGCCGAGATCCTCGCCGCCGGAGGCCAGCAGGCCGTCCGGGTCGGGGTCGCCGATCCTGCTCGCGCCGAGGCCCTGCTGACCTCGGCAGGCCTCGAGGTCGGCAGCGCCGCGGACGGCATGCTCACCGTGTCCCCGCGCCGTCGCTCGCAGCAGCTCGATCCGAGCAGGATCACCGAGCTGCTCGCCCGCCAGGGATTGTATGTCAGCGAGTTGACACCAATCCGGGCCGACCTGGAGTCGGTGTTCCTGGACCTCACCGCCGACGAGCATCTCGGTGCTGGTTCCGGACCGACCGACCGGGTCACAACGACCGCCGCCCGGCACGCGATCACCGAGGACCGACCATGATCAATCTGCTGGCCGCCGAGTTCACCCGGCTGCGCAGCCGCCGGATCGTGATCATCTGGCTGATCGGTCTGTTGGTGGCAGTGGCCGGATTCCAGGTGCTCGCCGGTTTCGTGGTCCGGCAGCCGACCGCGTCCGAGATCGCCACGGCCCGCCACCAGCTCCAGCAGGCGCAGGCCGACTACACGGCCCACCACGACGCCGACGTGAAGCAGTGCGAAGAAGACAATCCGGGGCAGGCGGATGCCTGCGACTATCCGCCTCCGACCCTGAACGACTACCTGCGGACGCCGGAGACGTTCGCGGCGACCGCCGATGCCGGGCTGACCGTCAGCACCGTCTTCACGGCGCTGATCTTCCTGGTCATCGGCGCGTCCATGATCGGCGCCGAGTACGGCTCCGGCGCGATCGCCAACTGGCTCAGCTTCATCCCGGACCGGAACCGCGTCTACGTCTCCAAGATCACCGTGGTCGCCCTGGCCGCCGCGGTCATCGGCGCCGCGGCCGCGGCCCTGACGCTGACCACCACCGCGCTTCTGGTGAAGATCAACTCGGGAACGGTCGACCACGTCGGTGATCTCGCCGCCGCCGGTGCCCGGGGCCTGATCGTCGTCGTGGTCGCGACCGCGGGCGGCTTCGCACTCGCCCTGGTCTCCCGGCACACCATCGCCGCCCTGGGCGTGGTGGTCGGCTATCTGGTCGCCGATTTCGTGCTGAACATCGTGATGGCCTCCCTCGACGCGGTCCAGAAGATCAAGCCCTGGCTGCCCGACAAGAACGCCCAGGCCGTCATCGAGCACGGCATCAGCTACCAGGACCAGGTCACCCGGGTCACCGCCGACGGCACCACCTACGACACGGTCACCCGGCATCTCAGCTTCGGCCACGGCCTGGTCTACCTGCTGGTGGTCCTGGCGATCGCCGTCGCGGCATCGCTGCTGGTCTTCCGGCGGCGCGACATCGGCTGATTCCGGCCGCTGTCGCTCGCGCTCGCAGCGTGCCACAGTGATCGGATGGGACTCGACACGAATTTCCCAGCCGTCCGGATCTCGGATCCGGCCTCGACGGTGCCCGTGTACCACGGCCACCAGGTGATCGGTTCCGGCTCCGAGACCCGAGTAGGGTTGGGCGGGTGACGATCGCTCCCGAAGGACGCAAGCTGCTGCGACTGGAAGTCCGCAATTCCGCGACCCCGATCGAGAAGAAACCGTCCTGGATCAGGACCACCGCGAAGATGGGACCGGAGTATCGCGAACTCAAGCGGCTGGTCAAGGACGAGCAGTTGCACACCGTCTGCCAGGAAGCCGGCTGTCCCAACATCTTCGAGTGCTGGGAGGATCGCGAGGCGACCTTCCTGATCGGCGGCGAGCAGTGCACCCGGCGTTGCGACTTCTGCCAGATCGCCACCGGGAAGCCCGCCGACTTCGACGCCGGCGAGCCGCTCCGCGTGGCCGAGTCGGTGCAGACCATGGGCCTGCGGTACGCGACCGTCACCGGCGTCTGCCGCGACGACCTGCCCGACGAGGGCAGCTGGCTCTACGCCGAGACGATCCGCAAGATCCACGAGCTCAACCCGGGCGTCGGCGTCGAGATGCTGGCCCCCGACTTCACCGGCAACCGCGACTACCTCGAAGAGATCTTCGCGACCCGTCCGGAGGTCTTCGCCCACAACGTCGAGACCGTGCCGCGGATCTTCAAGCGGATCCGCCCGGGCTTCCGCTACGAGCGGTCGCTGGACGTGCTGCGATGGTCGCGGGAGGCCGGTCTGGTCACCAAGTCCAACCTGATCCTCGGCATGGGCGAGACCCGCGACGAGATCACCGAGGCGATGCGCGACCTGTACGCCGCCGGCACCGAGATCCTGACCATCACCCAGTACCTGCGCCCCTCCGCGCTGCACCACCCGATCGACCGCTGGGTGACGCCGGAGGAATTCACCGAGCTGGGCGCCGAGGCCACCGAGATCGGGTTCACCGGTGTGATGAGCGGTCCGCTCGTGCGTTCGTCGTACCGGGCCGGAAGGCTCTATCGTGAGGCGGTCAGCAAGAGAATGAAAGCAGTCCCGAGCCATGGCTAATGCACCCAAACCGGAGAAGTCCGGGTCCGACAAGGACCTGACCGGCCCGTCCCAGATGGGCCGGTTCCGGCAGATCATCGTCGCCTACCAGCGCACCCACGAGTACGACAAGCCGCTGCCCTTCCTACTGGCCGGCGCTTTCGTGCTGCCGATCGTGGTCGGCGTCGTCGCCGGCCTGCTGGTCGGCATGCAGGTCTCGCTGATCATCCTCGGGGTGATGGTCGGCCTGCTGCTGGCGATGCTGCTGCTGGTCCGGCGGACCAAGGCCGCCACCTACAAGCGATACGCCGGCCAGGCCGGCTCGGCCGAGGTCGCGCTGGCGATGCTGCCGAAGAAGTGGATCTCCTCGCCCGCGATCGCGGCCAACCGGCAGATGGACGCGGTGCACCGGACCCTCGGACCGGGAGGCCTGGTGCTGATCGGCGAGGGCGAGCCGGGACGGCTGAAGGCGCTCTTGTCCAGCGAGGTCCGCAAGCACGAGAAGGTTGCCTACGGCGTCAAGGTCACCACGATCATGATGGGCAGCAAGGAGGGTCAGGTGCCGCTGGAGAAGCTCGCCGACCACATCCGCAAACTGCCCAAGGTGCTGGAGCCCAATCAGGTCACCGAGATCAAGTCCCGGCTCACCGCCCTGGACAAGATCCGGCCGCAGGTGCCGGTGCCGAAGGGCCCGATGCCGACCAGTTCACGTCAGGTCCGTGGCGCCAAGCAGGCGATGCGCGGCCGCTGACGCGGCACCATCGGCCTCGGGTCTACTTCCGGGTGATCGTGCGGACCGCCCGATCGATGAATCTGGCGCCGGCAGCGACGCCGAGAGCCCGCAGCGGGAGATGCCGGGTTGCGCGGTACGCGTTCAGCACCCGCCGGGTGGTACCGGGGTCGAGCACCCTTTCCAGAAGCGCGTCCCTCGCCTGACGGCGCTCCAATCCATCGGCCGCGTGATCGAAGAACGGGCCGAGCCCGTCGGCCGCCGACAGCACGCCGGCGATTCCCTCCACGACAGCGTCCAGCGGTAGCTCGGTCGGCTGCACCACCGCGTCGACGGTGCGCACGGGCGCGGTCAGTGCCGCCGGATCGCCGATCACCCGGCAGCCGGAGGCCTGCAGCTGCTCGGCATACTCGCGGGCGCGCCGCAAAGCCACTCGGGCCGCCCATGCAGGCAGTTGCGGACTCGGCTCGCCCGGCAGTGGTCGGCGGTTCTCCTGGATCCGCGCGATCAGCCCGTGCCGGACCAACGACGTGTAGCGGTGCCAGTCATAGCGCTGGGTGTGCATGATCATGTTGACCTGGCGGACCAATTCGACCTCGGGGGCCGACAGGCCGCGGTTGGCGGCGTATCCACCGACGGGCCGGGTCGCCATCGTGCCACGCCGCAGCCCGAGCAGGTCCTCGAAGGATTCGGTCAGCAGGTCCGGGTTCGTCTTGTCGACGATCACGACAGTGACGTTCTCAGGCCCCACCAGTTCGGTCCAGCGCTTGATGATCGCCGCCTGGTCGTTGCGGCGGTAGAAGGTGCCGACGGTCGGGCCCTTGCGGCGCTTCAGCACTGACTGCAGCCACTGCTCGAATCCGCCGGTGTGTCCTGCTTTGACCGCCTGTTGCCAGTTCGAGGCCAGCAGATCCGCGAAACCCCGCAGGGTGACCGCCACGTGCAGCCGGTCACCGAGTTCGCCCCGGAACCGCTCGGCCTGCCGATCATCGGATTCGCAGATGAACTCGTGGCTGATGAAGGCACGGTCGGCCCGACTCTCACGCAGTTCGGCCAGCAGCCCGTCCCACAACGACCGGTGGTGGACCACCGCTCCGCGGTCCCGCCAGCCAAGCGGTCGCCGCATCAGTGCGGCTACGGGATCGCGATGATTGAAGGCCGTACCCGGATAGCAGACACCCTGCCCGAGCAACTGCGCGCGATTGACCGCCGCGCCGCGTTGCAGCGTGGTGGTGCCGGTCTTGGGCAGCCCGATGTGCAACAACCGGGTGCCGACCGGCACTGGCGCGGTCACGGCAGCCGGGATCGTACGGCCTTGCGGAGGCCCTTGATCATCGCGCCCGCACGCCGCCGGTAATCCTTCGTCCTCAGATCCGCGGTCGAGACGCCCCGGTAGACGGCCACGGCAGCCAGCGTCCGGTCGTCGAGGTGGCGCGTCGCCCGGATCGCACTGGCCACCTCCGCACCGCCGTCCGACTCGTACAGCTTGCGCAGATAGGCCGGTGAGGAGCTGGCCCCCTGGACACCCTCCGGAGGCTGATCGAAGAACGCGCCCCGGCCGTCCTCTGCCGACAACAGCCCGGAGATGGCCTCGTAAACGGCGTCGGCCGGGATCTGGGTGATGCTCGGAAGCCGCGGAACCGTCGGTACCGGTGCGCTCAACGCGGACAGATCCCCGATCACCCGGCAGCCGGTCGCATCGATGGCCTCGGCGTATTCGCGCGCCTGCGCCAACGCCTTCTTGGCCAGGCGCTCCGGAAGGGTCAACATCGGCTCATCCGGTGCCGGTGTGCGGTTCTCCTGCAGCCGCGCGATCAACCCGTGCCGCATCAGATCTGAATACCTGTCCCAGGTCATGCCCTGCTCGCGGAACACCCGGTTGACCCGCCGGACCAGCTCGGCCTCGGGCATCGACAAGCTTCGGTTGGCCGCATATCCCCCGGTGGACAGTTCGCCGAGCAGACCGCGTGGGATCGCCAGCAGGTCCTCGAAAGCAGTGATCAGCTGATCACGCTTACGCTTGTCGGCGATCACCACAGTGACGTTGTCGACCCCGGCGACCCGGATCCAGCGCTGGACGATCGCGGCCTGGTCGTTGCGCTTGTAAAAGGTCGGGGTCGTGTGCAGCTTCTCGCGATCGCCCAGGATCTGCAGCAGCCAGCTGCGGTAGCCGCTGCGGTACCCGGCCTTGACGTACTGCTGCCAGCTGGAGCCGAGCAGATCGGCGAAGCCGCGCAGCGTGATGACCACGTGGGTGTTCGGGCCGAGTGCTTCGATGAAGCGGCGTGCCTGCTCATCGGTGGACTCACAGGCGAACTCGTGGCTGATCAGCGATCGAGGCGCCCGACTCGCCTTGACCTCGTCCTCGATCCTCTTCCAGATCTGGAATGCCGGAGTGGACTCGCTGTTCTTCCAGCCCAAGGACCGGTCCATCAACGCGGATACGGCTTCGCGATGGTTCAGCGACTTTCCCGGGTAGCAGACACCATGCTCCAGCAGCTGCTGTCGCCGCGCAGCGGCACTGCGCTGCAGGCTCGTGGTGCCGGTCTTGGGAATACCGATGTGCAGCAATCGAGCGCCGTCGGGTAGCGGCTCGACGCGTTGCGTCAGGGGGGTGGCGTGTTCGGCGGTCACGTCGACGGCGGACTCCTCGGTATCAGATTCTGCTGCCGAACTACCTTACCCGGCGAGCCGCACAGGTCAGACCTCCGCGGCGGCGGACAGCTCCAGCCAACGATCCTCCAGGCCGGCGACTTCGGCGCGGAGTCCGTTGAGCTGCCCGCCCTGGGCCGCCAGCCGGACGTAGTCGGCGTCCACCATCCCGTCGGCCATGTCCCGCTCCAACCGGGCGATCTCGTCCTGCAGCCGCGACATTCGCCGCTCGATGGCCGCGATCTCCTTGCCGATCGCCCTGGATTCGGCCGCGGAGATCCGCGGTTGCGACCCGGAGCCCTCGGTCGGCACCGCGCGGCTGGCCGGCGACCCCATCAGGCCGGATCCGGAACCGGTCGCAGGGCGAGCGGCAACCAGTTGCAGGTATTGATCGACTCCGCCGGGCAGATGCCGCAGCCGGCCGTCCAGGATCGCGTACTGCTGGTCGGTAACGCGCTCCAGCAGATAACGATCATGGGTGGCGACCAGCAGCGCCCCGGGCCAGGAGTCCAGCAGGTCCTCCATCGCTGCCAGCATGTCGGTGTCGAGGTCGTTGGTCGGCTCGTCGAGCACCAGCACGTTGGGCTCGTCGAGCAGGATCATCAGCAGTTGCAGGCGACGCCGCTGCCCGCCGGAGAGATCCTTGATCGGCGTCGACAGCAGCGCAGTGGGGAATCCGAGCTGCTCCAGTAGTTGCGCCGGTGTCAACTCCCTGCCACCGGCGACGTACTCGGTTCTCTTGGTGGCCAGCAGTTCCCGTACCCGGAGGTGATCGAATTCGGCCAGCTCGCCCAGCTGCTGGCTCAACACCGCAGTCCGGACGGTCTTGCCGCGCTTGACCCGACCATGATCAGGTTCGAGCGCACCGGTGATCAACTTCAGCAGGGTCGTCTTGCCGGCGCCGTTGGGGCCGAGGATGCCGCTGCGCTCGCCCGGCGCGATCCGCCACTCGACATCGGTCAGCACCTCGCGGCCGTCGTAGCCGACCGAGACATCGAGCAGGTCGATGACGTCCTTGCCCAACCGGGCGGTGGCGAGCTGCTGCAGGCGTACGGAATCGCGGACGGGCGGCTCATTGGCGATCAGCTGGTTGGCCGCGTCGATCCGGAACCGCGGCTTGGATGTCCGCGCCGGAGCGCCGCGGCGCAGCCAGGCGAGCTCCTTGCGCATCAGGTTCTGCCGCTTGTCCTCGGCCACGGCGGCCAGCCTGTCGCGCTCGACCCGCTGCAGCACGTACGCCGCGTAGCCGCCCTCGAACGGCTCGACGGTCTGGTCGTGCACCTCCCAGGTCAGCGTGCAGACCGCGTCCAGGAACCACCGATCGTGGGTGACCACCACCAGGCCGCCGTCACCTGGACGCCAGCGCCGGTTGAGGTGATCGGCCAGCCAGCCGATGCCCTCGATGTCCAGGTGGTTCGTCGGCTCGTCGAGGAACAGCACATCGTCGTCGCCGGTCAGCAGCGCTGCCAGCGCGACCCGGCGCCGCTGGCCGCCGGACAGCGTGCCGGTGACCGCGTCGAAATCCAGATCCGAGAGCAGCCCGCCGATCACGTCCCGGATCCGGGCGTCGGAGGCCCATTCGTGGTCCGGCCGGTCGCCGACCACCACCTGCCGGATGGTGGCCGCGGAGTCGATCGTGTCGGCCTGGTCCAGCATGCCCAGCCGCAGGTCCCGGCGCGGGATCACCTCTCCGGTGTCGGGGCGCAGCCGACCGGCCAGCAGGCGCAGCAGCGTCGACTTGCCGTCGCCGTTGCGACCGACCACACCGATCCGATCACCGGAGTTGATGCCGACCGTCAGCGAACGGAAGATCGACCGGGTCGGGAAGTCGAGACCGACGGCCTGGGTGCCCAGCAGATGAACCACCGCACCAGAGTAGTTTGACCGCCATGAGCAGTGCCGCCCCGGATGCACCGGCGATCGACGAGCTGGCCGCTGAACTCGGCCCGGACGTCGTCACGACTGCTCCCGGGGTGATGGACCGCTACCGGCGCGACTGGGCCCAGGACGAGCACGCCGGAATGCCGCTGGCGGTCGTCCGGGCAGAGAATGCCGAACAGGTGCAGGCGGCGGTCCGGTGGGCGGCCGCCAACCGCGTGCCGGTGGTGCCGCGCGGTGCCGGCACCGGCCTCTCCGGCGGCTCGACGGCGGTCGAGCAGGGACTGGTGATCAGCACCGAGCGGATGCGCAGCGTCAGCATCGACGCCGCCGCCCGGGTGGCGATCGTCGAACCGGGTGCGCTGAACGCCGAGGTGAAGGCCGCTGCAGCCGAGGCCGGGCTCTGGTATCCCCCGGACCCGGCGTCGTACGAGATCTGTTCGATCGGCGGCAATCTGGCCACCAATGCCGGCGGGCTGTGTTGCGTGAAGTACGGCGTCACCACCGACTACGTGCTCGGCCTGGATGTGGTGCTGCCCGACGGCTCACGGGTCCGGCTCGGCGGCACCCAGGTCAAGGACGTCGCCGGGCTGTCGCTGCTGAAACTCTTTGTCGGCAGCGAAGGCACCCTCGGAGTGATCACCCGTGCCATCCTGCGACTGGTGCCACAGCAGGCTGAGAAGGCCACCCTGGTCGCGACCTTCGCCGACATCAGGACCGCGGCCGATGCGGTGGTCGGGATGTGCGCGCAGATCCGGCCATCGATGCTGGAATTCATGGACGGGCCGTCGATCAACCTGATCGAGGACTATCTGCATGCCGGGCTGGACCGGGAGGCCGGCGCGATGTTGATCGCCCAGTCCGATGCGCCCGGGCCGGCCCGCTCCTTCGAGATCGCGATCATGGAGAAGGTGTGCGCCGACCTCGGCGCACTGGAGTGCTTCGTAACCGACGACCCGGACGAGGGCGAGCTCTTCGTGGCGGCCCGCCGGGCCAGCTTCCCCGCCATGGAACGGGCTGGGTCGCTGATGCTGGAGGACGTCGGGGTCGCCGTGCCGCTGCTGCCCGACCTGGTGACCGGGATCGCGGCGATCGCCGAGCGCACCGGCACCATGATCCCGGTGGTTGCGCACGCCGGGGACGGCAATACCCACCCCAATATCATCTACGACCCGGGCCGGCCCGGTGCCCGCGAGGCAGCGCAACAGGCCTTCGACCAGGTGATGGCGCTGGCGATCAGCCTGAATGGGACGATCACCGGCGAGCACGGCGTCGGCCGGCTCAAGAAGGCCGCGCTGCCCGATCAGCTCGGCCCCGAGGTGATGGCCCTCAGCACCAAGATCAAGGACGCCGTCGATCCCCAGGGCATCATGAACCCGGGAGCAGTGCTGTGACCATCGAGCAGACAAGGGTGATCGACGATTTCGGCCGGTACGTCTACGGGATCGCACCGCAGGCGGAGCCGGCTGTCGAACTCCGCGCGCTGGACCAGCCGGTCACCCTTGGTGCCGGCAGCCGAAGCCGGCACGAGTTGATCATCAGCACCGAACGCGGCCGGCATCTGGTCGAGCTGCTGCTCTGCCTTCCGAACACCGACCGGTCGCCGGTCTTCAGCTGCCTGAATTTCAACGGCAACGACGACGTCCTGGCGACCTTCCCGATCGACCTGTTGCTACGCAACGGCTACGGCCTGGCGACCGTGCACGCGGATGCCTTCGAACCGGACCGTGCCGACGGTGCGGCCGAGGGCGTACGACGGATTCTTCCGGACCCGCCGGCCGAGGCGCCCTGGGGGACGATCGGGGTCTGGGCCTGGGGGCTCAGCGTGGTACGCCGCGAGCTGGCGAACCTGCCCCACATCCGCAGCGACCAGGTGATCGCGATCGGGCACTCCCGGATGGGCAAGGCCGCGCTCTGGTCGGCGGCCCAGGACCAGGGATTCGCCGCCGTGATCAGCAATGCGGCCGGCTGCAGCGGCGATTCGCTGCACACCCACCGCGCCGAGGGCACCGAGGACATCGCCGCGATCACCGGCCGCTTCGGCTACTGGTTCACCCCCGGCTACGCCGACTTCGCCGACCGGGACGATGAACTGCCGGTCGACCAGGACGAGCTGCTCGCCTCGATCGCCCCGCGGCCGGTCTACGTCGGCAGCGGCTCCGAGGACACCTGGGCCGACCCCGACGGCGAGTTCCTGGCCGTGCGCTCGGCCCGACAGCGCAACGGCGGCAGTGGCCCGGTCGGATTCCACCTACGTCCCGGCGGCCACGGGCTGACAGCCGAGGACTGGCGGCACTACATCGCCTTCTGCAACACCCACGTCAAACGGCCCTGACCCGGGAGCTCACGAGCTGGCGCTGCTGTAGCGGCGCATCCCGGCCAACCAGTGCACCCGGGTGATGATCGCCAGCAGAACGACCAGCCCCACCCCGTAGAGCAGCAGTCGCGGCCGTACGCCGCCGGTCAGCAGCTGCACCGGGATCGTCGTCGCGAGGCCGAGCGGCAGCAGCGAGAGCATGATCACGCGCACCGCTCGGGGAAAGAACGCCAGCGGATACTTGCCCGCGGTCAGTAGCGCCGAGAACAGCTCTCCGAGCGCTGCGACCGAAGTCAACCAGAATGCGAGATAACCGAGATTGGTCCACACCAGCGCAACCGCGACGAGGCCGAGCAGGAAGCCCGGCACCGCAGCGATGATCAACTCCGGTCGGACGGGCACCTCGGAGGCCGACAGTCCGATGATCGTCAGTGCGGTCCCGGTCAGGACCCCCCACGCCTCGGCCGGCTGCACCCAGCGCAGCGCCGCGAACGGCTGGCTGGCAACCGGCCTTATCAAGATCAGATCCAGTTGGCCGCCACGGATGTAGTCAGTCATCTTGGACTGGTTCGGCGCAATGAAGGTGGCCAACAACGAGGTCATCACCTCTGCGACACCGGCGATCGCGATCACCAGACCGGCGTCCCACCCGTTGACCCGGCTGGAGTGGCTGAAGATCACCAGCACCGGCGCCACCTCGGCGACCACCTCGACCAGGCCGACAATGATCGTGGTCCACGCCTGGGCCCGGAACTGTGCCTCTCGGATCAGCGCCATCGCCACCACCGCCCGCCCGACTCGCAAACCGTGCTTCAGAGCTTGTTGCATGATCATGCCCCCGCCGCCGAATAGCTGCGGATGCCGAGCCACCAGACCAGCCGGGCCACCGCAGCGAAGATCATCAACCAGCCCAGCTGGTAGGCCAACCCGAGTGCCAGGCCGCCGGAAACGTTGCCCAGCAGTACTTCCAGCGGGAACGAGACCAGGAAACGGAACGGCTGCACCTGCCCGAGACCGCGAAAGGCCTGGGGCAACAGCGCCAGCGGGATGACCGCCCCGGACAGCAGCGGGACGATCACCTCCGATGCCCGCAGGAAACCGTTCACGTCGGCGAACCAGAAGGCCAACGAGCCGATCATCACGTCCAGCAGCCAGGTCATGAAGGCGGATATGATCAGGCAGCCGAAGGCGAGCAACCAGCGCCACACCGACCGTGGCAACTCGAACTGATCACCCAGCACAAGGGCCAGCACGGCGACCATCGGCACCAGCAAGATCAGTTTGACGACCTTCTCCCCGACGTTGTTGGCCAGGGCGTTGATGTGGGTCGAGGTCGCCCGACAGAGATAGCGATTCAGACCGCCGTCGCGGATCTCCTCGGCCAGGAAGTACGCGGTCCAGGAATTGGTCAGCATGTTGATGATCGAGATCAACACGAAGTACGCCGTCAGGTACCGCCCGGTGATCGGCAATTGTGCGCCGGAGGCGACCGCCGCCTGCCAGACGAACAGCGAGATCAACGGCACCAGGACGTTGCCGACCTGCCACAGGAACATCTCGCCGCGGTAGCTGAAGGACGCCGACAGATTCAGCACGAGCAGCTTGTTGAAGACCCGACCGTGTCGTCGCAGCTCGACGATCATGCGCCCATCACCGCCTGCATCACATCGTCCAGGTCGGCGTCGCGGACCTCGAGGTCCAGCAACTCTCCTCGGCCGGCCGCTTCGGCCAACACCCGCTGGGTGTCCTCGCGGTCGACCTCCAACTCGACCTGACCCGGCGGTCCGGCATAGGTCAGAGTGATCCGCTTGCGTGGTCTGGTCTGTCGGACCAACTCGTCCGGGGTGCCGTCGAACTGCAGCGATCCATGATCGATCAGCACCAGCCGCCGGCACAGCTCGGAGACGTCGTCCATATCGTGGCTGGTCAACACGACCGTGATCCCGTACTCGGAGTTGATCTTGGCAAGAAACCGTCGGACGGCCGCCTTGGAGACCACATCGAGTCCGATGGTCGGCTCGTCCAGGAACAGCAGCTTCGGCTGGTGCACCAGGGCGACCGCCAGTTCGCATTTCATCCGCTGGCCCAGGGACAGCTGGCGCACCGGGATGTCGATCACGTCCGAGAGCTCCAGCAGGCCGGCGAGTTGATCAACGCTCTCGGCATACATCGGCCGGGGCAGGTCGTAGATCGCCTGATGGAGATCAAGACTCGCCCGGGTGGAGACGTCCCACCACAACATCGACTTGCTGCCGAGCACGACCGCGATCTGGCGGAGATACTCGAACCGGCGCGCGGACGGCTGGTGGCCGAGCACATCCAACGCTCCCGCGCTCGGCCGGAGCAGCCCGGAGAACATCTTCAGCGTCGTCGTCTTGCCGGCGCCGTTGCGGCCGAGCAGGCCGACGAACTCGCCCTCGTCGATCCGCAGATCGAGATCAGCAACGGCGACCCGGGTGTCGTACCGACGGCGGAACAGATCGGTGATCGCCCCGCCCAAGCCGACACGGGACCGATGGAAGCGATAGGTCTTGGTCAGACCGGACGCATGGATAACAGGCATGATGATTCCTTCGCTCGCACTGATTGGCGGCGCCGAGCTGGGAATCGGTCACATCATGATGTGGTCGCTACTACGCGTCGCTGCTGGACAGCGACGGATCTCCGGAGGGGCTCAGGCCGCGTGAATCGACGGTGAGATTCGGGCAGGCACGACCGGCGGATCACGCGATCCGCTGTCCGGAGCCGGTCCGAAGACCTAGTTAGTACGGGAGGACATCACGATCGGAGATCTTAACCTGAATTGTCGAATGACGCGCTCGGTTTCGTACAGCAGGTGTAGCGGCCGCCGGCCGAACGTCTCACCAAGGAGAACAACGATGAAGTTCCTGTTCCTGATCTGCGCAGCCCAGGGCCGCCCTACCCCGACACCTGCCGACGCCGGCACCGTGGCCGGCACCCTCGACCCGGTGAGCGACGACGTCGATGTCTGGGTGGACGAGTACGACACCGGCGACCCGGCCAGGGCCGGCAAGCGGCACGTCGGGAACGCCCTCAACGGCCACACCGAGACCGTACGCGTCCGCAACGGCGAGATCCTGGTCACCGACGGTCCATTCCTGGAGTCCAAGGAGTACATCGCAGGTTTCGATCTGATCGAGGCGCCGTCGCTCGAGGTCGCCCGGACGATCGCCGCCAAGCACCCGATGGCCCACTACACCGGGATCGAGATCCGCCCGCTCCTGGAGTGACCGGGCCGGGCGGCTGAGCCGATGATCACAGCTGGCGTAACATCGCTGAAACATAGCCGCAACGGCCGGGAAAACCCCTCGCCCTAGGCTCTGCGACGTCACCGTGTCATCAAAGCTGTGTCACCGAATCTTGCGGAGGATCCATGTTCCAAGGCGCCGACGATCTGTTGGCCTACGTCAAGGATGAGGGTGTCGAGACTGTCGACATCCGCTTCTGCGACCTTCCCGGCATCATGCAGCACTTCACCGTGCCGGTCAGCTCGTTCGGTCCGGAGGTGTTCGAGGATGGGCTGGCCTTCGACGGCTCGTCGATCCGCGGATTCCAGAAGATCCACGAGTCCGACATGGCGCTGCTGCCGGATCCCACCACGGCGTATGTGGACCCGTTCCGCAAGTCCAAGACGTTGGTGCTGAACTTCTTCGTGCACGACCCGCTGACCAAGGAGCCGTACAGCCGGGATCCGCGCAACATCGCCCGCAAGGCCGAGGCCTACCTGGCGTCGACCGGCATCGGGGACACCGCGTTCTTCGCGCCGGAGGCCGAGTTCTACATCTTCGACGACATCCGGTTCGAGACCAAGCAGAACGCCGGCTATTACCAGATCGACTCCGAGGCGGCCGCGTGGAACACCGGTCGCGAGGAGGACGGCGCGAACCGCGGCTACAAGGTCCGCTACAAGGGCGGCTACTTCCCCGTCCCGCCGGTCGATCATTTCGCTGATCTGCGCGACGACATGGTGCGCAATCTCGAGGCTTCGGGCCTGCTGGTCGAGCGCGCCCATCACGAGGTCGGCTCGGCCGGTCAGGCGGAGATCAACTACCGCTTCAACACGCTGCTGTCGGCCGGTGACGACGTACAGAAGTTCAAGTATCTGATCAAGAACACGGCCTGGGCCGCCGGCAAGACCGCGACCTTCATGCCGAAGCCGATCTTCGGTGACAACGGCTCCGGCATGCACGTGCACTCCAGCCTCTGGAAGGGCGGCGACCCGCTGTTCTACGACGAGGCGGGTTACGCGGGCCTGTCCGACCTCGCCCGCTGGTACATCGGCGGCATCCTGTCCCACGCCCCGGCGCTGCTGGCCTTCACCAACCCGACCGCCAACAGCTACCACCGTCTGGTGCCCGGCTTCGAGGCGCCGGTCAACCTGGTCTACAGCCAGCGCAACCGGTCCGCCGCGATGCGGATCCCGATCACCGGGTCGAACCCGAAGGCCAAGCGCGTCGAGTTCCGCTGCCCGGATCCGTCGTCCAACCCGTACCTGGCGTTCTCCGCCCTACTGCTGGCCGGTATCGACGGCATCCAGAACAAGATCGAGCCGATGGCCCCGATCGACAAGGACCTCTACGAGCTGCCGCCCGAGGAGCACGCGTCGGTGCCGACCGTCCCGGCCGACCTCCCGTCGGTGCTGAAGGCGCTCGAGGCCGACAACGAGTTCCTGCAGGCCGGCGACGTCTTCACCTCCGACCTGATCGAGACTTGGATCGAGCTGAAGCAGGTCGAGATCGACGCCCTGCGTCAGCGTCCGCACCCGCACGAGTTCGAGCTCTACTACGACGTGTAATTCGTCACAGAACTGAGGGAACGGGCCGTGATCACCGGGTGATCACGGCCCGTCTCGCGTTCCCGTCCGACCCCGTCCAGCACCTTCCGGCCCCGTCCGGCGTTCCCGCGGGAACGCCCTGGACCGTGTCCTGTGGACAACTCGACCCGGCGTTGGAGCGACTGTCGGTGGTGGGTCTTAGCGTCTCTCCTCATCGGAATCGATATTCGGGGGCGGGTGCGATGGCAGTGCTTGATCTTGAGCCGAAGATGCGTCGGTTCGAGGGTCTGATCTCGGAGGTCGAGGCGGAGGCACTCGGAGCGCGGATCATGGCCGCAGCGGCCGATGTGGCCAAACATGAGGCGGTCCTTCTGGACCTGGTCGGTGAGTTCGACGCGATCGGTGCGGTGGACTGGTGGGCCGGCATCCAGTCGACGGCGCACTGGCTTTCCTGGGCGTGCTCGATGGCCGCCGGGACGGCTCGCGAGCATGTCAGGGTGGCCCGGGCGTTGCGGCGGATGCCTTCCGTACGGGAGGCGTTCGCGCTGGGCGAGTTGAGCTATTCGAAGGTACGCGAGCTCACCCGGGTCGCCGATGAACTCAGCCGCCCGGAGCCGGTCGCGACGCCCGAGCAGCATCCTGCCGAGCCCCAGCCCGAGCCAGTGTCGCCGCGCCTGGCAGGTCTGGACGAGAGCGGCCTGGTCGAGCTGGCCCGGGCGTGCACCGCCTCCCAGCTTGCTCGCACCGTGGCGGGTTGGCGGGCAGCGCGGGACACGAGCCGCACCCGCAGGCCCCGCCAGCGGGTGACCTGGCTGGTCCGCGACGACGGCAACGTGCAGCTGTCCGCGGTCCTGCCACCGGAACAGGGCGCCGCGGTGATCGCCGCAATCCAGGCTGCGATCGATGCCAACACCGACCCCGAGCCAGGTCCCGGCGAGGAAGCCGCCGAGGACCGGGTGTCGGAGCGGGATCGCGAGCAACGCGTCCAGCAGACCCGGGTCGAGGCACTGACCGAGATCGCCAACCTCTACCTCGGTTCTCGTCCGGAGGACCGATCGGGCGCGGACCGGACGATGGTGGTGATCGAGGTCAGTGCCGCCGCCCTCGCCGAGGCTGACCGGGAGCTGCCCGAACCGGGCGAGCAGGAGCAACGTCAAGCCCGGCGGGACGAAGTCGAACGTTACCGGTCGCAGCAGGATCACGACGCAGACGAGGCGTCGGGCCCAGCGGAGCGTTCCCGCGGGAACACTGTCGAGGTGCCCACCTGCCGGGTCCGCGGCGGCTCCGCACTGGAACCCTCAGACGCCTGGCGCGCCCTGTGCGACAGCACCGTTCTGGGCATCATCGTCGACCAAAAGGGTATGCCGCTGGCAGTCGGACGGGAGGAACGACTGATCACCAAGCACCAACGCCGGGCCCTGATGATCCGCGACGGCTGCTGCCAGTTCCCGGGGTGCAACCGGATCCGGCACCTGAAGGCCCACCACCGGATCTCCTGGCTGTCCGGCGGCAGGACCGACACCGACAATCTGATCTTGTTATGTCAGACCCACCACACCCGGGTGCACGAGGACCACCTCACCATCAGTCCCTGCGATGAGCCCGGCTGTCGAGTGCGATGGCGGTTCGCCCGCCCGGACGGTAGCACCATCGCGCCCGTACCGGCCGGGATGAATAGGATGAGCACGAGCCCCTTCGAGTTCCAAGCGCTCCGTGACCAGGCCGCCGCGCTGCGGGTCGCATACGACCACATCCACAACACCAAACATCCCGATGCCAACCGGGTGTTCCCGGTAGGAGGCGGTGCAGGATTCCGCCTGTTCGACTGCGTCGACGCGCTGTTCAGCCTGACGGAGCGGCCACCTCGAGCAGCCTGATGGCAGAATCCCGGGATGGCAGCGACCGAGATCACGCATCTTCTGCTCGACTTCTTCGGGACGATCGTCGAATACTCCCCCAGCCGGACGGAGCAGGACTATTCGACGTCGTACGGCGTCCTGCGCCGACTCGGCGCAACGCTCAGCTATGACAGCTTCCTGACATTTGGCGATGCGACCTTCAGTGAGCACGACACCCGCTGTGCCGCAGATCTGAGCGAGTTCTCGATGCAGGAGCCGAGCTTGGTGATCATGGAACAGGCGATCGGACGGGCGCCGACGCCCGACGAGACGACCGCATTCGTGGAGGCCTACCTCTCCGATTGGAACTCCGCTGTGCTCTATCCCGCCGGAATGTCCAATCTGCTGGAGGAACTGGCGGAGCACTTCCGGCTCGCGGTGGTGTCCAACACTCACAGCCAGAGATTGGTTCCCGATCACCTCCAGGCGATGGGCGTCGCCGACCTGTTCGACGCCGTCGTGCTGTCCGTCGACATCGGCCACCGCAAGCCGCATCCGGCGATCTACCGGGCAGCGCTGGACAGGCTCGGCGTCGACGCGAGCCGCGCCCTGTTCGTCGGCGACACCTACGCGGCCGACTACGAAGGCCCACGGCAGCAGGGAATCCGCGCCCTGCTGATCGATCCGCGCAACTCCGCGCCCATACCACCAACCAGCCGATTGGTCAGCCTCTTCGACCTGCCAGGCTACCTCTGATCTGAGCCCCGCATACCGAAGACGTCCCCCAGCACCCGCCGGGCCGCATGCCAACCGCACATGCCATGCACGCCCGGTCCGGGTGCCGTCGAGGACGAACACAGGTAGATGCCCGTCGCGAGTTTGTACGGATCCAGCCGCAGGGTCGGCCTGGCGATCATCTGTCGCGCGGTCATGGCGCCGGCGGTGAAGTCGCCGCCGACGTAGTTCTGGTTGTGCTCGACCATCCGCGACGCCGGGATGCAACGAGAGGCGACCACAAGATCACCGAAGCCTGGCGCGTATCGCTCGATCTCGGCGCTCACCGCGGCGGTCAGGTCGAGGGTGGAACCGGCCGGCACGTGGGTGTAGGCCCACAGCGGCCGCAACCCGTTCACCACACGGCCTGGGTCGACGACCGCCGGATCGCTGATCAGGCAGAGCGGATGCTCCGGATGCCGGCCGGCGGCGACCTCGGCCTCCGCGTGTGCCATCTCCTCCCGGCTGCCGCCGAGATGCACGGTGCCGGACCTGGCCACCTCCGGATCGTTCCAGGGAACCGGGCCGGAGAGCACGAAGTCGATCTTGGCGACTCCGTCGCCGTGCCGGAATCTGGTCAGCGCGCGGCGTAAGAACGGGCTGACCCGATCCCCCACGACATCCAACGCGGTGTGCGGGGTGGTGTCGAAGAGATAGGCCCTGGCCGGCGGAAGATCACCCGCGCTGCGTACCGGGTGATCGGTGATGATCTCCCCGCGGTTGGAGCGCAGGTCGCCGGCCAGCGCGCCCGGGATCGCGCCGGATCCGCCTCGCAGGATCGGCCAGCCGCGGCCCGAATGCCCGAGTGCACCCAGCAGGATCCCGGTCCCGGCCGAGACCAGGCTCGGCAGCTCTGAGACAGCGTGCATCGCCACCCCGGACAGCAGCGCCGGCGCTTCCTGATCACGGAATCGCACTCCCCAGGCCCGAGTGCCCTGTTCGGCCGTCGCCATGATCATCCGCGCTCCGGTGGGCAGTGCATCGAGTGACGGCAGCGACCGGTGGTCACCGAGTCCGACCTCGGCAGCGGCGTACGGGCGCTCGGCGATCGGCCCGAGCAGCGCGCGCCAGGCCGGACCGTCGCGGCCGAGGCGCTCGACGGTGGCTTCCAGTGAGTGGTAGGCGATCGCGGCTGGTCGGCCGACGAAGGGCTGGGCGTAGGAGACCTCCGGCGTCAGCCACTCGACGCCCGCACCGGCAAGATCGAACCAGTTGAAGAAGGGCGACGCCCAGGACATCGGATGCACCGCCGAGCACAGGTCGTGCCGGATGCCGTCGGCGAGGCCGAGATCCAGCGTCCGGGCGCCGCCGCCGATGGATGGCTGCGCCTCGAGCACGGTGACCATCAGGCCGGCCCTGGCCAGGGTCGCAGCAGCGGCGAGACCGTTGGGCCCGGACCCGACGACCACCGCGTCGAGCATGGTCAGTGTCCCTGGTCGCGGGGCTTGACCGGACCGAACGGCGGTGCGCCGGGATTGCCCGGCTTGGTCGGCCCGGTCGGACGAGTCGGGCTGGTCGGCGAGGTCGGGGACTTGGGTGCCCCGTCGGACTTGGGTTTGTCGGTCTTCTTCTTCGGCGGGCCCGAGGAGAAGTAGGCGGTGACGGTTCCGTACTGAGGGACCTTCCCGCTGTCTGGCGAGAAGCCCAGGAAGCTGTTCTTGGGTTTGTCGCTGGTCTTGGTCTTCTTGACCACGGTCATCCCGATCTTGCGCAGCTTGGCGATCTTCTCCGCCGTGCTGAGTCCGCTGAGATCCGGGAAGTTGATCATCTTCCCGCGCACCAGGGCATCCGGCGGCTGCTCGAACTGCTCCACCGGCTTGCCCTTGAGGTAGGCGCTCACCGCAGGCTTCCAGATGCCCGGACCGGCGTCGCCACCACCCGAGCCCGAAAGGTAGACGTGGGTGGACGGAACGGTGTAGCCCTTCAGGCCGGGACGATATCCGGCCTTGCCCTTGACGAACGGCTTCTTGGTCGAGTCGATCGAGATCATCGCCGCTCCGGCGATCTGTGGCGTGTAACCGACGAACCAGACCGCGGCGTTGCTGTCGATGGTTCCGGTCTTGCCGGCCATCGGCCTGTCGCCGGGCAACCGGGCGGCCGTCGCCGAACCGGTGGTCACCGGCGCGGTCAGGAGCTTGCTGACCGCGTTCGCCACGTCGGCGCTGATCACCCGCTTGCAGTCCGCGCTCGGGGCCGCAAGGCTCTTGCCGCTGGGCGTGGTGATCTTGGAGATGATGATCGGGTTGCAGCGGATGCCCCCGGAGGCGAAGGTCGCGTACGCCTCGGCCATCGACATCGGCGCGACGTCCACAGTTCCGAGGGTGAAGGACGGCTTGTCGTCGTAGGAGCTGATCGGCTCGCTCGCGACGCTGCTCTGCGCCCCGACGGTCGCCGCCATCCGGGTGACCGAGCACATGCCGGTGTCCAGCTCGAGCGGGACGAAGTAGTTGTTCACCGACCAGCCCGCGGCCTTCGACATGTCCATCTCGCCGTTGACGCCGGTGGAGTTGGACACCTTCCAGCTCCCGGTGACCTCGGTCCTGCGCTCGCAGGAGTCGAACGGCTTCCCGCTGTAGTTGACGGTCTTCTTGGCGTCGTACTTCTTGGCGATCGGAATGCCCTTGTCGAACGCCGCTGCCGCGGTGAACGCCTTGAACGTCGATCCGGCCTGGAAGCCCTGGCCGCCGCCCATCGACTGGGTCGCCGAATAGTTGAAGTAGGTCTGGCCCTTCTTGGCATCGGAGCCCATCACCGGTCGGCTCTGCGCCATCGCCACGATCAGCCCGGTGCCCGGCTCGATCATGTCCATGGTGGAGATCAACGGGTCGGTCGCCCCGACCATCGAGCTGACGGCCTTCTGGGCGGCGTCCTGGGCCTTCGGATCGATCTTGGTGTAGATCGTCAGCCCGCCCCGGTCGATGGTCTTCTCCCGCTCGTCGACCGTCGACCCCAGGCTCGGCGTGGCCAGCAGCGATCGGCGCACGTAGTCGCACAGGAACGGGTAGCGGGTGCCGACGCAGCCGTTGTTGAAGGCCTGGACCCCGGCCTTGGTGAAACCGGTCCGGATCGCCGCCTCGGCCGCGGCGGGCGTGATCTCGCCCAACTCCGACATCCGGTTGAGGACCTCGTTGCGCCGGGCCAGGCCGGCTTCCGGATGCAACACCGGGTTGTCCGAGTCGGGGCTCTGCACCAGGCCGGCCAGCATGGCCGCCTGCGGCAGGGTGAGCTTGGCGGCGGTGGTCCCGAAATAGTGCCGGGCGGCCGCCTCGACGCCGTAGGCGCCGTCACCGAAGTAGACCAGGTTGAGGTAGCGCTCCAGGATCTGGTCCTTGGAGAGCTTCTTCTCCAGCGCGATCGCGTAGCGCAGCTCGGTGATCTTGCGCTCGTACGTGGTGGCCTGGGCGGCCGCGACCGCCGACTTGTCGCCGTCCAGTTCGGCCTCGTTGACCAGGACCATCTTCACGTACTGCTGGGTGATGCTCGAGCCGCCCTGGACGGTTCCGCCACTGGCCTGGTTGGTCAGGAAGGCGCGCAGGGTGCCCTGCGGATCGAAGGCACCGTGCTCGTAGAAGCGGTGATCCTCGATCGACAGCAGCGCCGTGCGCATCACCGGCGCGATCTTGCTCAGCGGGACGTAGATCCGGTTCTGGTCGTAGAAGTACGCCAGCACGTGGCCGTTGACGTCCAACACCTTGGTCCGCTGCGGCGCAGCCGGCAGGGTCATGTTGGTCGGAAGATTGTTCAGCTCCCGGTCGGCGGCCTGTGCCGAGACCCCGGAGGCGGCGGCGAAAGGGATCGCCAGGCCAGCCACCAGGAGGCCGCACAGCACACTCACAAGGATGAACAATGCACCGGCACCCGTAACGGTGACGAGGCGTTTCAGGCCGGTGAGCATGGGGCAGAGATTACGGGAATCGATCCCCCAAACGTCTCACCGCCCCGGATTTTCACCGAATGCGGAGCCGGCGCAGAGCTTTCACTCCGGTGACCAGAAGGTTTCCGTAGCGTTCGGCGGACAACCCTGCAACGGGGTCGAATCCCAGCAGCTGCTGGCTGGCGACCAGCTGTGACCTGGTGTACTGCAGCAGCCCGTCCGGTCCGTGCCGGCGACCGGTTCCGGACTCTTTCCAGCCACCGACCGGGGCCGCCGAGCCGTAACCGGTCGCGTACCCCTCGTTGATGTTGACCATGCCAGCCTCGAGCCGGGTGGCGACCGAGCGGGTGCGCCGGCGGGCGCGTCCGAAGACGGAGGCATTCAGTCCGTACGGCGTGTCGTTGGCCAGCCGGACCGCCTCGGCATCGGTACTGAAGCCCTGCACGCTGACTACCGGCCCGAAGACCTCCTCGCGGACCAGCTCGCTGTCCTCGGTGGCCCCGGTGATGATCGTGGGCTCGTAGACGTACGGCCCGATGTCCGGACGCGGCCGGCCGCCGGCGGCGATCCGTCCGCCGGCAGCGACCGCACGCTCCACCGCTCCCTGGACCCGGTCGAGCTGTTCGGCCGAGATCAGCGATCCGACGTCGGCGATGTAGCCGGTGCCGGCGCCGAGCCGCAGCATCTTGGTCGCGGTGACGAAGCGGCGCAGGAATTCCGCCTCGATGCTGCGGTCGACATAGATCCGCTCGATACCGATACACAGCTGGCCGGCGTTGCCGAAGCAGGCCCGGATCGCGGCCGGTACGGCCCGCTCGAGATCGGCATCGGCGAGGATGATCATCGGATTCTTCCCGCCGAGCTCGAGGCTGCAGCCGATCAGCCGCTCGGCACACTGCCGGGCGATCCGGCGTCCGACCGCCGTCGACCCGGTGAAGGAGACGAAATCGGCGCGCTCGATCAGGACGTCGCCGAGCTCGTCCGGGCTGCCGAGCACCGGTTGCCAGACCTGGGGCTCCAGCCCGGCCTCGATGGCATACTCACGCAGCAGCAGTGAGGACCGGGCCGTCCGGAGGTCCGGCTTGTGGACGACGGTGTTCCCGGCCAGCAGGGCCGGCACCACGTCGGCGGCCAACGCCAGCGGATAGTTCCACGGTGTGATCACCGTGACAACGCCCAGCGGCGCCGCGTACTGGGTGGTCCGCGACAGCACCGGCAACGGCCCCGGGCGGCGTCGCGGTCGCAGCAGCCGGCCAGCATTGCGCGCGTAGTAGCTGATCGACAGCACCGCGTCCAGCAACTCCTCCAGGGCGTGTGACCTGGCCTTGCCGGTATCGGCCTGGATCACATCCAGCACCGTCTCCCGTCGCTCGAGCAGCACGTGGGCCAAGGTATGAAAGGGTCGGGCGCGGTCCCGGGGATCGCAGGACGCCCACCCGGGTTGCGCGCCCCGCGCGGCCTCGAACGCCCGCACGGCGCGGGCCGCGACGCTGGTATCGGTGTCGTCCTGTCGGACGGTCTGTCCCATGAAGTCACGCTAGTACGCCACCGGGCGGTCCGGTCAGTACGCGTGCCCCTGCTCTCGATCGAGATGGGTGGCACTGCGGTTCCGGAAGGCCAGCACATAGACCACCAGGGAGATCGCGATCAACACCGTGACGTAGGTGTAGAAGAGCCAGTTGTGCCCGATCTTGGCGAACCAGGTCCCGATGTAGGGAGCGGTGCCACCGAAAATCGCATTCGCCAGGCCGTACGCCAATCCGACTCCGACCGCCCGGACCTCGCGAGGGAACAGCTCGGCCTTCACGATCGCGTTGATCGAGGTGTAGCCGAGAACGATCAGCAGCGCGATCATCATCAGGAAGAACGCGCCGACCGGATTGCTCGTGTGGGACAGGGTGAGCAGGATCGGCCAGGTGCCGATCACGCCACCGACCCCGAAGAAGATCAACACCGGTTTCCGGCCGATCCGATCCGAGATCGCCCCGTAGACCGGCTGCAGCACCATGAAGATCAACAGGGCCACGAAGTTCACCCAGGTCACGGTGCGCTTAGCGATGCCACTGGTGTTGATCATGAAGGACTGCATGTAGGTGGTGTAGGTGTAGAAGGCGGTCGTACCACCCATGGTCAGGCCGAAGACGATCAGGAACGGCTTCCAGTGGGCCGCCAGCGCCCGCAGCGTCCCCGGCTGGACGGCAGCGCTCGTCGTCCGGGTCGCCGCGAGTTGATCATCGCTGATCGACTCGTCCATGCCGCGCCGCAGCCAGAGCACGGTGACGGCTGCTGCGGCGCCGATCGCGAAGGCGATCCGCCAACCCCAGGTGGTCAGCTGGTCATCGGTGAGGAATGCCTGCAGGATCAGCTGCACGACCAGCGCCAGCACCTGGCCTCCGACCAGTGTCACGTACTGGAAGCTGGAGTAGTAGCCCCGGCGGCTGCGGGTCGCGACCTCGGACATGTAGGTCGCACTGCTGCCGTATTCGCCGCCCACCGACAGGCCCTGGAGCAGTCGGGCGATCAACAGCAGCACGGGCGCCAGGACGCCGATGGTCGCCCGACTCGGGGAGACCACGATGATCAACGCGCCGACGGCCATCATAAGACGCTCAGGGTCAAGGAGAAGCGTCGGCCCATCCGGTCGGCGATCCGGCCGAAGAGCCAGCCGCCGATCGGGCGCATGAAGAAGCCGACAGCGAACACTCCGAGGGTGTTCAGAGTGTTGGAGATCGGATCCGCGGAGTCGAAGAAGTTGGCGCCGAAATAGGTGGCGAAGGCGCTGAAGACGTAGAAGTCGTACCACTCGATCAGGTTTCCCAGCGAGCCGCGCAGGATGTTCGCCGCGACCGAATGCCGCCGTTTCACGCCGTTGATGACTGCACCGTTGGAATCTGCCACGGGCGACACCATAGCCCAGCTATCGGGTCCCTCCGCGGCGTCCGATCACCCCGTCGATGGCTCCGGCCGCCCGCACAAGCGCGAGGTGTGACAGCGCCTGCGGGGTGTTGCCCGCCTGGCGTCCGGCAGTGGTGTCGTACTCCTCCGACAGCAGTCCAAGATCATTGCGGAAGCTCAGCAGCCGGTCCATCAACCTGCGGGCATCGTCGGTGCGTCCGCTGCGGGCGTACTGCTCCACCAGCCAGAAGGAGCAGGCCAGGAACGGCGATTCCCCCGGCGTCAGCCCGTCCACAGCCGACTCGGTGCGGTAGCGCAGCAACAGCCCGTCGACCACCAGGTCCTTCTCGATCGCGGCGACCGTGCCCAGCATCCGTTCGCTGTCCGGATCGCAGAAGCCGACCTGCGGCAACTGCAGCAGCGCCGCATCGACCTGGTCGGAGCCGTAGTGCTGGACGTAACTGCCCCGCGACTGGTCGAATCCCTGCGTCTCGATCTCGTCCCGGATCCGGTCGCGCAGGCTCTCCCACCGTTCGACGGGGCCGTCCTGGCCGTGATCACGGACAGCACGGATGCCGCGGTCGAGTGCTGCCCAGACCATCACCCGGGAGTGGGTGAAGTACTGCGGGTCGCCACGGATCTCCCAGATACCGCAGTCCTTCTGCTGCCAGGTGTCCTCGATCCGGCTGATCATGGCCCGCTGCAGCGACCAGGAGAAATGATCTTCGTCGACGCCGTGGCCGCGTGCCGCGTCCAGGGCGACCATCACCTCGCCGATCACGTCAGCCTGGAACTGGCCCACCGCACCGTTGCCGATCCGGACCGGTCGGGACCCCGCATAGCCGGGCAGGTGGTCCAGAGAGCGTTCGTCGAGCTCCCGCTCACCGGCCAGGCCGTACATGATCTGGATGTCCTGGGGATCACCGGCGACGGCCCGCAGCAACCACAGCCGCCAGTGCTCGGTCTCCTCCCGATAGCCGTACTCCAGCAGCGCTTCCAGCGTCAGCGCGGCGTCCCGGAGCCAGCAGTAGCGGTAGTCCCAGTTGCGCCCGCCGCCGAACTGCTCCGGCAGCGAGGTGGTGGCCGCAGCGACGATCCCGCCGGTTTCCCGATCGGTCAGGGCCCGCAGCACCAGCAGCGACCGGCTGATCGCTTCCGCGTACGGTCCGGAGTCATCCTGACCGTGATGCGGTCGCCGACCGGCCCAGTACTGCCACCAGATCGACGTCTGCTCGATCGCCTGCTCGACGGCGACCGGCCCGGGCAGGTCATGGTAGGAGCGATAGGACTGCAGGACGAGATCGGTGGTCTCCCCTTCGTGCACAGTGAAATCGCCGACGTGGCGGTGGCCCGAGGATCGGGGCAGATGATCACCGCGGAGGACCAGCGCACTGGGGCCCGCGGTCGCCACCAGCACACTTCCGTCGCCATCCCCACGGTCCTGCTGACGCTGGATCCAGGGCAGCACCCGACCGTAGCTGAATCTGATCACCAATTCCTGGTGCATCCGCACCTCACCCTCCAGACAGGTGATCCTGCGGATGATCGCCGGGTGGTGGTCGACGGGCATCAGCTCCACCACCTCGACCACACCGGTCGCGGTCCGCAGCGTGGTCTGGAGCACGAATGTGTCGGGCAGGTAGCGGCGCCTGGACTCAAGCACCTCGTCGGCTGGTGCCAGTGACCAGTGCCCGTGATCATCGGTGCCGAGCAGGCCGCAGAAGACCGCCGGGGAGTCGAAGCGCGGCAGACAGAGCCAGTCGATGCTGCCCTGTTTGCTGATCAACGCGACCGACCGGCAGTCCCCGATCAGCCCGTAATCCTCGATGGCTGCCTGGTCCTCGAATGCTGTCATGAAGAGTGCCTCACCCCTGCCAGAAGATGTCCTCGACCACCCGCCGGGCGCGCCGGGCGACTCGTTGGTAGTCGGCCACCAGATGGGAACCCTCGCCGGGCCGCCGGCCCAGCAACTGCGCGACGGCCGACAACTCGCGCGGGTCGGTCGGGAAGGTGTCGGACGCGCGACCCCTGACCAGCATGATCCGGTTGCGGATCCGACTGGCCATCAGCCAGGCGTCCCGCAGCCAATCGGCCTCCCGTTGCCCGATCAGCCCGGCCGCCGTCGCCGCATCCAGCGCCTCCAGGGTCCTGCCGGTCCGCAACTGCGGCAGCCGACCGGCATGCTGCAACTGCAGCAGCTGCACGGTCCACTCGACGTCGGAGAGCCCGCCGGGACCGAGCTTGAGGTGCTTGGCGGGATCGGCGCCGCGCGGCAGCCGCTCGACCTCCATCCGGGCCTTCAGCCGGCGGATGTCGGTCACCTGTGTCGCCGTCAGCCCGTCGGCGGGCCAGCGGTACGGCTCCACGATCGCCATCAGCTCGCGGCCGAGATCAAGATCACCGGCCAGCGGCGCCGCCCGGACCAACGCCTGCATCTCCCAGGTGGCCGACCAGCGCTGGTAGTAGCCGCGGTAGGCCGCCAGCGACCGGATCAGCGGACCGCCGCTGCCCTCCGGCCGCAACCGGGTGTCGATCTCCAGGACCGGGTCCGCACCGGGCCGCGACAGCAATCGGCGCAGCTCGGAGATGACCGCCGAGCCGCCTCTGGTGTCGTCACCGGACAGCACGAACATCGCGTCGGCATCGGAGGCGTAGCCCAGCTCCCGTCCGCCCCAGTGTCCCATCGCGATCACCGCGATGGTCGACTCCGGATCAAGTTCCTCCGCCTCCCGGCACACCGACAGCGCCGTGTGGATGGTCGCGGAGGCAAGGTCGGTGAGCGCCTCGCCGACCTGGAGCACGTCGCTCACCCCGAGCAGGTCCCCGGCGGCGATCCGGAAGAGTTCCCGACGCCGGATCGCCCGGATCGCCTCGACCGCTCCGGTCGGGCTGGACTGCCGGCCGGCAGCCGCCGACATCTCCGAGCGCAGCCGTTCGAAGGTGCGAGGGATCAGCTCCCGGTCGTCGGCCAGCATCTGGACGCTCTGCGGCGCCCGCAGCAGCAGGCTGGTGGCGTACCGGCTGGAGGCCAGGATGGTCGCGAACCGGTGCGCCAGTTCACCCTCGTCCCGCAGGGCCCGCAAATACCAGGGACTGTTGCCGAGGGCTTCGCTGGTCTGCCGAAAGGCCAGCAGCCCGTGATCGGGATTGGCGCCGTCGGCGAACCAGCCGAGCATCGCCGGCAGCAGCTGGCGCTGGATCTCGGCCCGCCGGCTGACCCCCTGGGACAGCGCCTCGATATGCCGCAGGGCAGCCCGCGGATCCGCGTAGCCGAGCGCGGCCAGCCGATCCCGGGCTGCGTCGGCGGTCAGCCGCAGGCCCTCCGACGGGATGTTGGCCACCGCGTCCAGGACCGGCGAGTAGAACAGCCGCCGGTGCAGCGCCCGGACCCGCTGTGCGGTCGAGTGCCAGGTGTTCAGCAGCCCGTTGATCGGATCGGCGTAGTGCAGCGAACGGCCCAGTCGCCGAAGATCATCTTCAGCCGTCGGCAGCACATGGGTCCGCCGCAGCCGTTGCAACTGGATCCGGTGCTCCAGGCTGCGCAGGAACTGGTAGGCCAGCGCGAAGCTCTTGCCGTCCTCGCGGCCGACGTACCCGTGATCGACCAGCGACCGGAGGCCTTCCAGCGTCGAGCGGCTGCGCAGCCGCTCGTCCACCCGGCCGTGCACCAGCTGCAGCAGCTGGACGGAGAACTCGACGTCGCGCAGCCCACCGGCACCGAGCTTGAGCTCCCGTTCCCCGACCTTCTCCGGAATGTGATCGATGACCCGCAGCCGCATGTTCCGCGCGTCGTCGATGAAGTTCTCCCGCTCGGCGACCCGCCATACCATCGGCGTGATCATCTCGACGAAGTCCTGCCCGAGTGCCAGGTCGCCGGCCGCCGGCCGGGCCTTGAGCATCGCCTGGAACTCCCAGGTCTGGGCCCATTTCTCGTAGTAGCCGCGATGGCTGGCCAGGGTGCGGACGAGTTGGCCGGCCTTGCCCTCCGGGCGCAGTGCGGTGTCAACCTGCCAGATCGTCCCGGCCGCGGTGTGGGCCGAGCAGATCACGACCAGCCGGGAGGCGAGCTGGGTGGCGATCCTGATCGCCTCGTCGGTCGGTACGTGATCGTCGGCGGCCTCGGCGACGAAGAGCACATCGACATCGCTGACGTAGTTCAATTCCTGGGCGCCGGTCTTGCCCAGGGCGATCACCGACAGCAGCACCCGGGCCGCACGGTCCGGGCCGACGTCGCGGCGTGCGACCGCCAGCGCGGCTTCGAGGGTCGCGTCAGCGAGGTCAGCCAGTTCGGCGGCGATGTCGGGCATGATCTCGATCGGCTCCGGGGCACACAGGTCCCGGGCCGCGACCCGGACCAGAGCGCCGCGATAGGCGATCCGCAGCGGATCGCCGTCGGTGCCGGCCACCGGTGTGGCCGATGCCGGGTCGGCGCCGACCGCCCGGAGCAGCTCCGAGCGCAGCTGGTCCGCCGGCGTCCGCCGCGGCGGGCTGGCCAATTGGTCGAGATCGCCGGGGTGGGCCAGCAGATGCTGCACCAGGGCCGAGCTGCCGCCGAGCACCAGGATCGTCCGGCGGGCCAGGTCGCGATCGGCCAGCAGCCGGTCCAGCAGTCCGGGGACCTGCTCGGTCAGCCGGTCCAGGCCGAGCAGCGCCTGGTCCGGGTCGGCGGAGCCGGCGATCAGGTCCAGCAGCGGCTCATACGCCTCGTCCCAGCCGGCCAGCCGCTGGTGGGCGGCCGACGAATCGGCGAACCCCCGCCGGGCCAGTGTCCCCTGGGTGATCTGCACAACTTAGGATCATGCCACCATGTCGTTGCTGATCGACCTCACGCCGCTGCGCCGGAGTCCTGCTTTCCGTCGGTTGTGGTGGGGCCTCGGCATCTCCAATCTCGGCGCCCAGCTGACCCAGGTCGCCGTCGGCCTGCAGGTGTACGCGATCACCCGATCGACCTTCGCCGTCGGTATCCTCGGGATCTGCGTGCTGGTGCCGCTGGTAGCGCTGGGCCTGTACGGTGGCGCGCTGACCGACCTCTACGACCGCCGCAGGGTGGCACTGATCGCCTCGTTCGGGCTGTGGTTCGTCTCGATCGCGCTGGCGGTCCAGGCCTGGGCCGGCGTCCATTCGGTCTACCTGCTCTACGTGCTGGTCGCCCTTCAGTCCTGCGGCTTCGCGATCAACAACCCGGCGCGGTCGGCGATCGTGCCGCGATTGATCGATCCGGAGCTGCTGCCGTCGGCCCAGGTGCTGCAGAACACCAACTTCAACGTCGCGATGACCGTCGGCCCGCTGCTGGGCGCGGCCCTGTCGGCCTGGAACTTCGGGGCCGCCTACGGCTGCGACGTGATCTTCTTCACCGCGGCGCTCTGGGCGCTGTGGCGGCTGCCGGACCTGCCGCCGGTCGGCCAGGCTGCCGCGGCTGCTGATGGTGGGTCGGATCTGCCGAGACAGCGGCCCCGGGCGCTCGGCCTGCATTCGGTGCTGGAGGGGCTGCGCTACCTGGCCACCCGGCCGAATGTCCGGACCAGTTTCCTGGTCGACCTGATCGCGATGATCACCGCGATGCCACGGGTGCTCTATCCCGCGGTCGGCGTGCTGTTCCTCGGCGGCGGTGCCACCACGACCGGCATCCTGAACGCCGCCTTCGCAGTCGGCGCTGTGCTGGCCGGGCTGGGTTCGGGACGGCTGGTGCACATCAGGATGCAGGGCCGGGCGATCGTGGCCGCGATCATCGTCTACGGACTGTCGGTGGGTCTGTTCGGCGTGGTGCTGACCGCCACCGGCGACACCAGCCCGGGTCGTACGCTGATCATCCCGCTGATCTTCGCGGGCCTCTTCCTGGCCTTCGCCGGCGGCGCTGACTCGATCAGCTCGGTCTTCCGCAACACGCTGCTGCTGTCGGCAACGCCGGACGAGATGCGCGGCCGGTTGCAGGGCGTCTTCATCGTCGTCGTCGCGGGTGGTCCGAGACTCGGCGACCTGCTGCTCGGCAGCTGGGCCGACTGGTGGGGCGAGAACAGGGCGGCCATGATCGGCGGCTCGCTCTGCGTCCTGCTGATCATCCTCGCGATGGTCTGGCAGCGCCGCTTCCTCGCCTACGACGCCAGCAATCCGCAACCTTGATCAGGACGAGCGGCTGGCTACCGCGAGCGAAGCGAGCCGCCGGCGGAGGAACGAAGCCGGCGAGTCTGACTGACCCTGGACCCAACCGATCCGGGGGTGCGGGGGTCGTCCCCCGCAACTGACGCCACACGACCAGGACCGGCGGCAGCGGCACCCGTGCCGACGAATCAGGACGACGCGCGCCGCGGCTCGGCGTTGGTGATGGCGATCACCCGCTGCGCGGCCCGGCGCGGCAGGCCGACGGCGTCGGGGCGCGGGGCGATCGTACGGCGCAGGCCGGGTCGGGCGACCTCGACGGCATCGAAGCCGGCCCCGCGGACCCGCAGCAGCGCGGTGAACGGATCGGTGAAGGGCAACAGGTCGGTCAGCACACAGTGGTCGACATCGGCCTCGATCGCCAGTCGGGCGATCTGGACGGCATCGGAAAGGTAGCGGGCGTCCGCGGCCGGGACCTGATCGGGATAGCTCGCACCGCCGACCAGCAGGCCGGCGTGCCGGGCCAGATCCACCCGATCACTGCTCTCCCCCGAGTCCGCGGTGTAGGCCAGCACCCGGCCGTCGTCGGAGATGATCCGATAGCCGAAGGTCACCACCTGGTGACGCAACTCCTGCGCCAGCACGGTCAGCGGACCGAAGATGATCTTGTCGCCACTGCCGGCCGAGATCAGCTCGAGACCGTCGGGCCGGACCGGATCCAGCGACAGCAGCCCGTCGAGTGCGCCGTCGGGCGCCAGGACGGGAAGCGGCACAGTCTCAGTCCCCGACCCGTTCGCGCCGAGCATCCGGGCCCGCAGCAGCGGAACCAGGTCGGCACAATGATCCAGGTGACCGTGGCTGATCAGGACCGCATCAACCGCGGCAGGATCGCAGTGACGCAACAACTCCCCGAGCACTCCGTGGCCCGGATCGACCAGCAGCCGATAACCGTCGTGCTCGATCAGATAGCCCGAACAACCCTGCCCGGCGCGAGGCCAGCCACCCGATCCTCCCAGCACAACCAGTTCCACGAAAACCCTCCGCGCCGCACGACCCGACACACCCTAGTGCCTGAGCGACCGGCGCAGATCACGGATAGATTAATTGTCCGGCGGAACTGAGAAGTTGATCTTGCGTACAGTTGGGCCGTGCCCGCACAAAGCCTCGCCCTCAGTCCCAAGGACAGTTCCGCGCTGATCGAGCAGTTGCGCGTCCTGGCCGACTGGCTCGACGCGGTGCCGGTCGAGGACTTCGGTGAGGCGACTGTGCTGCCCGGTTGGGACATCCGGACGCTGACCGGCCACCTGGTCATGATGGCGGGCGGATTCGCCGACATCCTGGACGATGCGCTGACCGACCGCCGGCCGGTCGGCCGACCGCTGCCCGCGGCGGTCCTGGTCACCCGCTACCGGCGCGATGTCGATCAGATCGAGGAGCGTACGGCGACCTGGACGTCGGACAAATCCAAAGATCAACTTCTTTCCGAACTGCGCGCCAGCACGGATCGGCTGCAGACCCTGCTCGCGTCGCCACTGCTGCCGCCCGCCATCCAGACCCCGCGCGGACCGGGTCGGCTGGCCGAATTCGTCCGGACCCGGCTGGTGGACGCGGTCGTGCACAGTGACGATCTGAGCCGCTCGCGCCCCGCGGGCGCCCCGGTGCCGACCGGCAGGCAGCCGATGGCGATCAGCTGCCGCACGCTTGCCGGGCTGCTGGCCGAGCAGCATCCCGGCAAGTCGGTCGAGGTGCGAGTGCCGCCGTACGCCGCCGTCCAGTGCGGGATCGGACTCGAGGGCCCCTCGCACACCCGGGGCACCCCGCCCAATGTCGTCGAAACCGACCCGACGACCTTCCTGCGTTTGGCGACCGGCCGGACCAACTGGGCCGAGGCCAGAGCGGCAGGCAAGGTATCGGCCAGCGGTCAGCGCGCGGATCTGTCGGAGATCCTGCCAGTGCTCAGTTGAATCACTTGTGGATGACGATCTTGTCGCCCTTGCGGATGTAGGCCAGCGCCATCTTCATGTTCGTCCTGCTGATCGACACACAGCCCGCGGTCGCGCCGTCGCCCTTGACATGCAGGAAGATCCCGGCACCGCGATGTTTGACCGGTGACGGCCGGTTGTAGTTGATCACGATCGCGTAGTCGTACTGGCCGGGATAGGAGGCAAGTCGCTCACTGCCGTTGGCGTTGGAGACCGGGAGCTTGTACCGGAATCCGCCCTGGCTCTTGTTGCGCAGGTTGTTGTAGTACTTGCTGGCGTTGTCCTCGACCCAGTAGTCGCCTGATTTCACTCTGTGGTAGGGCAACCACGACCCGGGATCGGACTTGATGCCGAAGGCCGAGGTCATCGTGTACGTGCCGAGCGGGGTGGTGCCGGTGCCTTGTTTGCGCTTGGTGCCGGCCACGGTGCCGCCGTAGCCCAGCCGCGACCCGGTTGCTCGGAACAGTCGTACGAAACTGCAGGCCTTTCCGTTGATCCGCACGTAGAAGCGGGTGTCGGCATGGGTCTTGGACGTCTGGTTGACCACCAGCACGGTGCGCTGGGTCTTGGCGATCTTGGTCTTGGCGCCGTTCAGATTCCGGGTACAGGCTTTCCAGCCCTTGCCATACTTGGATGACGAGGCGGAGATGTCATGGGCACTGGCCTGCGGGGCAGCCACCACCGAGGCGCCCACCGCCAGCCCGAGCGTCCCGGTGATCATGGCGACCAGTCCGCGTCTGGCGACCTGTCGAAGCGATATTTTCAGCAATGTCTTCATCGGCTTGCTCCCCTTCGTCGGCTCAAGCCCCGATGGGTCGACGTTACAACACCGGCAACAGGCGTTGCAGTTCGAACTCGGTCACCTGCTTGAGATGATCGGCGAATTCGGCCTTCTTGTTGCGCAGGAAGAAATCGAAGACATGATCGCCGAGGGTTTCGGCGACCAGTTCCGAGCCCTCCATCTCCCGGATCGCCTCGTCCAGATTCTGTGGCAGCGGCTTGATGCCGAGCGCCCGGCGCTCGCGTTCGGTCAGCGACCAGACGTCGTCCTCGGCACCCTCGGGCAACTCGTACTCGCCATTGATCCCCGCCAGCCCGGCCGACAGCACCAGCGCGAAGGCGAGGTAGGGATTGCAGCCGGAGTCCAGCGACCGCAACTCCACCCGGGCGGAGGCGCCCTTGTTCGGCTTGTACATCGGCACCCGGACCAGCGCGGAGCGGTTGTTGCGCCCCCAGCAGATGTGGCCGGGCGCCTCGCCTCCGGCGGCGATCCGGCGGTAGGAGTTGACCCACTGGTTGGTGACCGCACTGATCTCGGCGGCGTGCTGCAGGATGCCGGCGATGAAGTGCCGCGCGGTCTTGGACAGGTGGTTCTCGGCGCTGGCGTCGTAGAAGACGTTGGTGTCGCCCTCGAACAACGACATGTGGGTGTGCATCGCCGACCCCGGATACTCGGTGAACGGCTTGGGCATGAAGGAGGCGTGGATGCCCTGGCTGAGGGCGACCTCCTTGACGACGACCCGGAAGGTCATCAGGTTGTCGGCCATGCTCAGCGCATCGGCGTAGCGCAGATCGATCTCCTGCTGGCCCGGAGCGCCCTCGTGGTGGGAGAACTCCACCGAGATGCCCATCTGCTCCAGCATGGTGATCGCCTCGCGACGGAAGTCGCTTCCGACGCTCTGCGGGGTGTGGTCGAAATAGCCGCTGCTGTCCACCGGCTCCGGGCGTACGCCCGGCAGCAGCGGATCCTTGAAGAGGAAGAATTCGACCTCGGGATGGGTGTAGAAGGTGAAGCCGAGATCGGCGGCCTTGTTCATCGCCCGTTTGAGCACGAACCGCGGATCGGCGTAGGACGGCGACCCGTCGGGCATCTGGATATCGCAGAACATCCGGGCTGTCGCCGGCTTCTGGTCCCGCCACGGCAGCACCTGGAAGGTCGCCGGATCCGGCTGGGCGACCATGTCCGCCTCGTACACCCGGGCGAAGCCTTCGATCGCCGAGCCGTCGAAGCCGATGCCTTCGTCGAAGGCACCTTCGAGTTCGGCCGGGGCGATCGCCACTGACTTCAAGAACCCCAGCACATCTGTGAACCACAGCCGGACGAAACGGACGTCTCGTTCTTCGATGGCCCGCAGCACGAACTCCGTCTGCTTATCCATAGGGAGAGTCTGCCGGTTCTCTGTAACAAGTACATTACCGGGGCACCGACGCGCCGACGGTCAGTGCTTGTGTTCCCGCCAGGTCCTCTCGAAAGGCAGTCGCCAGGCATGCGGTGCGATCATCTGGTGGATCGCGTTCGGACCCCAGGAGCCCTGCGGGTAGGGCTTGACCGGCGGCGGCATCCGGAGCAGGAATTCCGACCGCTCCCACAGCGCCTCGATGCCCTCGGCGGTGGTGAACAGGGTGTGATCACCGCGCATCGCGTCCAGCAACAGCCGTTCGTACGCCTCCAGCACGTCGGCGGCGCGGTCGGTCTCGTCGGTGGAGAACTGCATGGACAGCTTGTCCAGCCGCATCCCGGGACCCGGCCGCTTGCCATAGAAGGACAGCGACACCTTGGACTCGTCGGCCAGATCGAAGGTCAGATGGTCCGGGCCCTGGGCACCGACCCCGGAGCCGCCGGGGAACATCGACTTCGGCGCCTCCTTGAAAGCGATCGAGATGATCCGCTGGCCCTCGGCCAGCCGCTTGCCCGTCCGCAAGTAGAACGGCACGCCGGCCCAGCGCCAGTTGTCGATGCCGACCTTGAGCGCGATGAAGGTCTCGGTCTCCGAGTCCCGGGCCACGCCCTCCTCGCTGCGGTAGCCGGTGTACTGGCCGCGGACGACGTCGGCCGGGTCGATCGGCTCCATCGAGCGGAAGACCTTGTTCTTCTCCTCGCTGATCGCCCGCGGTTCCAGCGCTGTCGGCGTCTCCATCGCGACGAAGGCGAGCACCTGGAAGAGGTGGGTGACGACCATGTCCTTGTACGCGCCGGTCGCCTCGTAGAAGTTGGCGCGCCGATCCAGCCCGAGAGTCTCGGGGATGTCGATCTGGACATGGTCGATGAAGTTGCGGTTCCAGATCGGCTCGAACAGGCCGTTGGCGAAGCGGAAGGCCAGGATGTTCAGCGCGGCCTCCTTGCCCAGGAAGTGGTCGATCCGAAAGATCTGGTTCTCGTCGAAGGTCTCGTGCACCTGGTTGTTGAGCTTGATCGCGCTGGCCAGGTCGGTGCCGAACGGCTTCTCCATGATCACCCGGGAACGCTCGACCAGGTCGGCGTCCCGCAGGGTCTTGATCACCGCCGGCGCGGCGCTCGGTGGCACGCTCAGATAGTGAATCCGGCGGGCATCCCCGCCGAGCCGCTCCTCCGCCGCCTTGACCGCCGACGCCAGGCCTTCCGGCCCGGCCGACGTCGGCACATAGGTCAGCTTGTCGGCGAAGCGGAACCACTGGTCCTTCTCCAGCTGGCGATGGCTGAACTCGCGGATCGCCTGGGAGGCGAGCTTGCGGAAGCCGTCGTCGTCCATCTCCTCCAGCGAGGTGCCGACCACCTCGATGTCGGGCACCAGCTCCGACAGCGACAGGTGGGCCAGTCCGGGCAGCAGTTTGCGCTTGGCCAGGTCGCCGCTGGCTCCGAAGAGCACGATCACGTGCGGGTTGACCGGCTGGTCCTCCCGCAGCGCGGGAACCGAACCGGGTGCGGGATAGGCGATGGTCTGGGCTTGGTTCACATCGGTCACATACCCGATGCTGCCACTGTGTGATCGGATTGCCTACGCCCAGGGCCCCTCTGATCGCCTAGTCTTCCCGGCATGCCGTCCGCCGGTTGGTATCCCGACCCCGACCAGACACCCGGCCGTTACCGGTATTGGGACGGGTCAGCGTGGACCGACCGGACCCGCCTGATCGGGCCGCGCCGCCGGCGTCGCGGTCCGGTCGTCGCGGTCCTGGTGCTGGCGGTCGTGGCCGTGGTGATCACGGCCCTGGTGATCAGGTCGCATCGCGCGGCGGTGGCCGACAGCGATCCCCCGCCGAGCACCAGCAGCGCCTGGGACGATTCGAGTCCGCTCCCGACCACTTCGCCCACACCGTCGGTGCAGCCGGTGCCGACCGGGCATCCCGAAGCCTGCGAGCAGTACGACGCCAGCCAGCCGCCGGCCGAGCCGGAGGACGGCCGGGTGCACGGCGGACCGCTGTCCTTCGCCGAACTCGGTGGCAACTGGGGCAAGCCGGTCGCACTCAACCGGTTCCCCTTCAGCAAGGACAGCTACGTCCAGAGCCAGGACATGCATGAGGAGTTGGGCTGGCAGGCCAGCGCCGAGGTCGGGGTGAACACCATGCGACCCTTTCCCGGCGCCGACCAGGCCACGGCCCGGCTGCTGCAGTGCCTGGTGACCAGCGACTTCTACGCCAGCGTGCATGTCAAGGTCACCGAGAACAGCTCCAGGCCGATCATGATCGGTGACACCAAGGCGGTCCAGCGCGATGCGCTGCTGCGCTTCCACCATCCGCAGCTGAAGACGACCGGATCCCGGATCCGGATCATCGTGGTCGAGTCCGACCCGGTCACCTACTACTTCGACGCGGTGCCGATGGAGCGTACGGACCTGATCAAGCAGCTCGACCGGGCAACGTCGTCACTGCGGGTGGACAACTGATCATCAGGTGATCGGTGTTATCGGGGTGATCGTCGGGTCAGATCCGGCGCCGGGCGAACGCACCGGCCAGCCAGCAGGCAGCAGCGGCGATGATCAGCGAGCCCAGGGTGATCAGGACCGCCTCGATGACTCGTACACCGGAGGGCGCGGCAATCGTCCCGCTGGCCGGGGCTCTGATGATCACGTCGGTGAGCAACCTGATCGGGGGCATGTTCGGGATCGCAATCAGGCTGATGCCGACAACGCCGCCGACGATGAACCCCGTCGACGCGCGCTCGATGATCGGCCGGGTGAGCCAGGTCCCGATCGCCGTCCCGATCGCAGCTCCGGCGACCTGGGCCAGCAGCGCCATGATCAGGAACAGCGGCGAGATGTGCGGATACCGTGGCGCTCGCAGCAGTGCCAGCAGCAGGGAGATCGGCAGCACCGCGAGCGACGCCAGGAAGGCCGACGCCGAGACCAGGAACCGGTAGCCGGTCGGATTGCCGTGATGCAGTCCGTGGGTCGCCGCCTGGATCGGGTCCTCGCCCCGGAAGGTGGCCACGGCCATCCAGGCGGAGATCGGCACCAGGATCGCGGCGCCGAACTCGAGCGAGGCGGCGGCATGGCTTCCGGACGCGTATCCGATGGCGATGACCAGGAAGAACACCACCCAGACGGGTGTCCAGGCGGGCAGCACGCTACGGGCCGCGGTGTAGCCGATGACGCTAACGTTCGGCATCGGCCTGCACTCCGATCACCGACCAGCCACTGGCCAGCAACTCGGCCAGCCGCCGGTCCCGTTCATGATCAGCAACCCGTACGGTGCTAGGGGCGCCCGTCGGGTCGACGGTCGTGATCATGAAGTGCCGTACATCCTCGGACCCGGCGGCGACACGCTCCAGACGTCCGCCGGACAACCGGAACCGGTGATCATCACCGGCCGCCGTCGGTTCATGATCAGCAGTGATCACCGCTGCCCCGTCCACGATCGCAATGCGGACCAGCTGATCAAGAACGACCCGGGCATCGGGATCGAGGCCGGCCCGCGGTTCGTCCAGGACGATCAAATCCGCGTTGATCAGGAACGCCTGGGCGATGCCGACCTTGCGCAGATTCCCGGTACTCAGACCGCCCATCCGCGCGGCAGGTCCCGGTAGCAGATTCAGCTGCTCGAGCAGGTCGGCGGCCCGGCGGCGGGCGGTCGCAGGCGGCAGCCCGCGGATCGTCGCCAACTGGGTGACGTAGTCCCCGGCCCGCATCAGGGCCGGCGGTGCGAATGCCGGCGGCAGATAGGAGACCGTCGGCGGACGGCTGGCCACGGAGCCGGAGTCCGGCAGGGACACGCCTGCCGCGATCCGCAAGAGTGTTGACTTCCCCGATCCGTTCGCGCCCCCGATGGCGGTCGACGTACCGGACAGCAGTCGGAGCTGATCCGGTCCAATACGACCCGACCCCGGTAGCTCTTGCCGACATCGGTCATCAGCAGTCCCCCGCTGATAGCTTGAGCGCCATCCACGCCACAAGTATCGGGGGAAGATGGGAGCAACCATGACCACGCTGTCCCGCCGGTCGCTGTTGATCAACTCCGGGCTGACCGCGATCGGTGGTGCGGCCGTGCTCGCAGCAGCCGATCCGGACGCAGCCGCGCAGCAGGCGCGTAGCCATCACAAGCCGGCTCACCATCCGATCTCGGTCGCCTACGTCGAGGTGAACAACTACCAGCTCCGCAACGTCGCCGACTATGCCCTGGCCCGGACCGGTGCCAGCGTGTTCGACCTGGGCATCATCTTCGCCGCCAACATCAACTACGACGGGCAGCGGGCCCAGCTGTTCTGCAACCCGCAGGTCCAGGCCACACTCGACGATGCGGTCAACCAGATCCGCCCGCTCCAGGCCAGGGGCATCAAGGTGCTGCTGTCGATCCTGGGCAACCACCAGGGTGCCGGGTTGGCCAACTTCCCCGACCGGGCCGCCGCCACCGCCTTCGCCCGCCAGCTCGCCGACATCGTCGTCAGACGCTACGACCTGGACGGCATCGACTTCGATGACGAGTACTCCGACTACGGCACCAACGCCACACCCCAACCCAATGCGTACTCCTTCGTGTATCTGGTGTCGGCACTGCGCCGACTGATGCCGCACAAGATCATCTCGTTGTACGACATCGGTCCGGCGTCGACCGCGCTCGAGTACCGCGGCGTCCAGGTCGGCAGACTGATCGATTACGCCTGGAACCCGTACTACGGCTCCTGGGGCGTGCCGGACGTTCCGGGGCTGCACCGACCGCAACTCGGGCCGGCGGCGATCGAGATCAACGCGACCGATCCGACGACGGCGGCGGACCTGGCCCGGCAGACGGTCGACGAGCACTACGGCGTCTTCCTGACCTACAACCTGCCCGACCAGGATTCGCACGACTACCTGACGTCCTTCACCCGGCCGCTGTACGGCAGTGCTGCGGTCCACCTGGGATGATCGGATCATGATCGTCGCCTTCAGCATGTCCCCCGGCACCTCGGACGAGACAGGCTCGGTCTCGGCCGCTGTCGCTGAGGTGGTCCGGATCGTTCGCGCCTCCGGGCTGCCCAACGAGACCAACTCGATGTTCACCAACATCGAGGGCGAGTGGGACGAGGTGATGGCCGTCGTCAAACAGGCGGTGGACGCGATGACCGCCATCTCGCCGCGGGTCAGCCTGGTGATCAAGGCCGATATCCGGCCCGGCTACACCGGACAGCTGCAGGCCAAGGTCGAACGGGTTGAGAAGCATCTGGCCGAGTGACCGGCCGACACCCGGAAGTGACGCTCTGATCATCTAAGGTTTCCGGGTGGCATCCAGCGGCTGGTATCCCGATCCCGGGGGCGCACCCGGTCGCTTCCGCTATTGGGACGGCACCCGGTGGTCGGCCGAGACGACCGACAACCCGAATTCCGCGCCGCCGTCCGCCGGCCCGGGGCCGTACGCCTCCGGTCGGCCGCGCCGCAACCGGACCGGCCTGACCGTGGGCATCCTGGCGTTGGCGCTGGTCATCATCGTGGCCGGTGTGCTGGTGATCAGAGGCCTGGCCGATCGTGGCCAGGCACTCACCGATCCCAACCCGCCCGCGCCGACCGTCAGCGGGTGGAACGACTCCAGCCCGTTACCGACCGCGACACCGCCCCCTTCGCCCAGCCCGAGCCCGAAGCACAGCCCGAGCCCGAAGAAGAGCGCTACTCCGAAGAAGAGCCCCAGCCCGCAGGGCCAGGTCGCCTGCGCCACCGGAAATCCCGGTCAGCGCGCTCCGCACCCCAACGACGGCCGGGTGCACGGCGGGGACCTGTCGTTCACGCCGGTCTTTCCCGAGGACACGGGCTACGCCCAGCAGATGACTTGGGCCTGGGACGTCGACGGCACCGAGGAGGAGACCGAGCCGGGCTGGGCCGCGATGATGGCCGACGGCGCCCTGCATGCCGACGACGGCTTCCGGACCTCGGAGCAGTCGGCCGAGGGCATGATGCAGTGCATCGCCTCGTCCGCCTACTACGACGGGTTCACCGGTCGCAAGAACGTCTTCAGCAAGGCCGTCACGGTGGACGGCCATCAGGGCTGGGCGCTGCGGGTCCAGATCTTCGTCGACAAGCCGGCCGGCCTGAGCGTCCCCGGCGACACCGCCGAGGTGATCGTCGTCGACACCGGCAAACCCGGGCAATTGTCGTTCTTCGCCGGCTTCGTGCCGATCGGTGATCAGCACCGAACCCAGCTCCTCGACCAGACGATCGCCGGTCTCCAGGTCGACTGATGGCACAAAGCGGCTGGTATCCCGATCCCGCCGGGACGCCGAACCGGTATCGCTACTGGGACGGCACCCGATGGTCGGCCGAGACGGCCGACGATCCCCGTACTCCGCCACCGGGGATGGCCTCCGGGCCACGGACCGCCCGGCGGAACAGCCGCTGGCCGTTGCTGGCGGGTGCCCTGGCGCTCGTGCTCGTCGTCGTCGTGATCGCGGTCCTGGTGCTTCGTGGCGGCGGTCCCGCCGCCCTGACCGATCCGAATCCGCCGGCACCGAGCATCTCCGGCTGGAACGACTCGAGCCCGTTGCCGACCGCAAGCCCGTCCCCCACACCCCCGCCGACCTCGCCCAGCGGCGATCCCCAGGGACAGACGGCCTGCGCAGCGGGCGACCCGTACCAGACCGAGACCCATCCTTCCGACGGCCGGATCCACGGCGGATCGCTGTCCATCGTCCAGCCCGGCGGCGACTGGGAGCGGGACGACGACTATGCCCGCCAGATGACCTGGGCTTACGACGTCGCCGGGGCGGACGAATGGGTCGAGCCGGAGTGGCTGGCGATGGTCGCCGTCGGCGATGTGCATGCCGCCGACGGCTTCCACAACCCGCAGCAGGCCGCCGACGGCATCATGCAGTGCATTGCCAGCTCGGCTTACTACCAGTACTTCGTCGGCAGGACGACGCTCTTCAGCCGCGCCTTCACCCGCGACGGCCGATCCGGATGGGCGATCCGGGCCCAGATCAGGGTGGACAATCCCGAGGTGCACGCCTCCGGGGACGTCGTGGAGGTGATCGTGCTCGACGCGGGCGTCACCGGCCAGCTCTCCTACTTCGCCGGCTTCGTCCCGATCGGCGACCAGGCCCGGTTGAAACTCCTGGACACCACGATCGCCGGCCTGCGGGTGGGATGACCAGCCCGACTTGACCAGCCCGACTTGAGCGGCCCGACTTGAGCGGCCCAACTTGAGCGGGCGCACTAGTGTCGGTCGCACGGCCGCGTTCTGGAACTCCGCCAGGCGGAGGCGCTGACGGATGGAGGGCGAGAATGTCGGGCTGGTATCCGGATCCGGGCGGTCAGCCCGACCGATACCGGTATTGGAGCGGGACGTCCTGGTCCCAGGAGATGTCGAGCGACCCGGCGGACCCGGCCCCCGGCACACCCGGCCACCGGCGCCCGGCCACGGCCGACGAGCACCGGCACTACAGCGGCGTGGCCTTCGGGGTAGCGGCGCTCACACTGGTCGTCGTCGTGGCCAGCACGGTCGGTATCATCCGGCGGGTCGCCGACCCGGACCAGTTCGGCGCCGAGGTCGGCTCGGCACCGTCGGCGGGTACCGGCCACAGTCCGAGTGCCGCCCCGGACGGGCCGTCGACGACCGCGGCCGCCAGCCGGTCAACGGCGGCGACGTCCGGTCTCAGCTGCCCGGCCGGCCGGCCGGCTGAGCTGGCGCCGCATCCGATGGACGGCAGCGTGCACGGCGGCCGGCTGGCCATGCCGAGGGTGCCGGGCTATTCGGCCCCCGGACCGGAGTACATGCTCAGCTGGATGTCGGACACCGAGGGGATCAGTCAGACCACCGAACCCGGCTGGGAGTCGATCTTCGCGGTCGGCGAACTGCAGCGCGCCGGCAACTTCGGCACGGTCCGTGACGCCGCCCACGCATCGATGGAGTGCGCGATGCGCACCGACTGGTACCTGCACCTGACCGGCCACAAGAGCGTCCAGGACGCGCCGATCAGCATCGACGGCCATACTGCCTGGATCCTGACCTGGCGGGTTTACGACGACACCCCCGGCCTCAGCGTCCGCGGGGACCAGCTCACCTTCGTCGCGGTCGACGACGGTCGCAACGACGCGTACTCGATGTGGTGCGGGATGGTGCCGCTGGGCGACACGAGCCGGGCCGCGCTGGACGAGAAGGTGCTCGCCCAGCTGCGGGTAGGTGGCTGACAAGCGAGTGGCTGACAAGCGAGTGCCCGCTCCTCGGGGGTGGAGCGGGCACTCGCGGTTCAGGGTAGGGACCAGACCCCTGGCTCGTCAAAGTCACGTTGCTTCCACGCTACGCCGTTGGGGGTCCGACGCACAGTCAGGACACAAGCCCCAGTAGGTCACCTCGGCCTCCTCTACGACGAATCCGTGCGTTTGCTGCGGCACGGCGCAGGGCATGGTCCCCACTGCGCAGTCGACATCGGCGACCGCCCCGCACTGTCGGCAGACGATGTGGTGGTGATTGTCGCCGGCGTTGATCTCGAACAGCATGGCCGAGCCGGCCGGCTCGATCCTGCGCAGGATCTGATGGTCGGTCAGCGTATTGAGCGCGTCGTACACGGCCTGGGTGGAGACAGTCCCGATCCGTTCCCGGACCCGGTCGCAGACCTGGTCTGCCGCGAGGTGGGAACTCTCCCGGACCGTCTCCAACACCGCCAGCCGCGGCTGGGTGACGCGCAGGCCCGCGGAGCGGAGCCGTTCACGCCAGTCGGGCCCGGTCGCAGCTGCCGCGATTGTGCTGGTCATCGTCCCCATAACCCGATTGAATCACTGTTTCTGGAACGATTCAAGAAACCTTCGAGCGCTTTCTTAGCAGCCTCTTGGGCCCGCGATGTCGGTTGCACAGACGGCGGTGCTGCACTGGACGATGAGGAGCCCGCATCAGCTACGCGGGATGATCATGTTCTTTTATCTCCGCCGACCGTCCCGGCCGGCAGCGCCCGGGCTATCCGCTGTACTCACGCCCCGGCGGGCGATGCATTCGCTCGGCTGGGACCGGGAGCGGTCCTGTCCGCGCTGCGCCGGACGCGGCATCGTGCCGGTGACCTTCGCCGACAGATCCTTTGCCGCAGGATCGCAGCAGTGGGTCGTCTGCCCGCGCTGCGGTGCCTCGGACCAGGACTGACTGCTACTTCGAAGTGACTACTGCTCGGGCTCGTTCCACTTGCGGTCCTCTTCGTCCCACTTCTCATTGCGGTCGGCGACGGTCTGCAGGGCGTTCTCGGCCGCCTGGCGGGTCGGATACGGGCCGAAGCGGTTGAGCGAACGACAGCCTCCGGCGTCCTCGACCGTCTTGTGGTCCAGGCAGTAGTACCACTTGCCCTCTTCGCTGCCCTCTTCTTTGCCCTCTTCGTCGGCCATAGCTCAGGAGACTAGCGCGCATAGGATCGCCTGTGTGGAACCCGTCGCGTCACCGATCAAGCCGTACCCGATCTCATCCCGGCGAGCCGTCCCGGCTGCCATCCCGCGACCGGAGTACGTCGACAAGGACGGCCCGGCGCCATACACCGGATCCCATGTCCAAAGTGCCGAGACGATCGAGAAGATGCGAATCGCCGGCCGGATCGCGGCCCAGGCGATGCAGGCGGCCTCGGAGGCGATCGCCCCCGGCGTCAGCACCGACGAGATCGACCGGGTCGGGCACGAGTTCCTTCTCGATCACCATGCCTACCCGTCGACCCTGGGCTATCGCGGCTTCCCCAAGTCGCTGTGCACCTCGGTCAATGAGGTGATCTGTCACGGGATCCCCGATGGCCGGCCGCTCGGGGACGGAGACCTGGTCAAGATCGACCTGACCGCCTACATCGGCGGCGTGCATGGCGACAACTGCGCGACCTATTTCTGCGGCGACGTCGACGACGAGGCCCGCCGGCTGACCGAGGTCACCCACGAGGCGATGATGCGGGGCATCAAGGCGGTCAAGCCGGGCCGCCAGGTCAACGTCATCGGCCGGGTCATCGAGAAGTACGCAGCGCGCTTCGGTTACAGCTCGGTCCGCGACTACACCGGGCACGGGGTGCACTCGACCTTCCATTCCGGCCTGGTGATCCCGCACTACGACGAGCCGATATACGACACCGTGATCGAGCCCGGAATGACCTTCACGGTCGAGCCGATGATCACCACCGGCGGGTACGCCTGGCGGCAGTGGGACGACGGCTGGACGGTGGTCACGGCCGACGGTTCCCGCTGCGCTCAGTTCGAACACACGATCGTGGTCACCCACGACGGCGCGGAGATCCTGACACTGACTGAATAGCCGCCCGCGATGTTTGTCCCGCGGGCCTGCGACCGGCTACGCTTCCTTCAACTACAAGGTTCTGTCGATCAGCGCCTGGGAATGCGGTCACTGCACGTGACGGCGAGGTGCTCCTATGACGGTTCTTGACGTATCCGGCGCTGCCCGGGCCGCGCGAAGGCTCGCGGGCCAGGCCGAGACGAACTCCTACACCCAGCTCTCCAAGCAGATCCGCGAACGCGGACTGCTCCGGCGGGCGCCCACCTTCTACAGCCTGCTGTTCGCCGGGCTCATCCTGGCCCTCGGCGGCGCCGTGGCCGGTTTCGTCCTGCTCGGACACACCTGGCTGCAACTGTTGATCGCCGGCGCCCTCGGCGTGATCTTCACCCAATTCGCCTTCCTGTCCCACGAGGCAGCCCATCGGCAGATCTTCACCTCAGGTCCCGCGAATGATCTTGCCGGCAAAGTGCTCGGCAACGGTGTGGTCGGGATGAGCTACTCGTGGTGGATGAACAAGCACTCCCGGCATCACGCCAACCCCAACCGGATCGGTAAGGATCCTGACATCGAAGAGCCGATGATCAGTTTCTACACCGAGGAGGCTCGTACCCGTAAGGGGTTCCGGGCGGCGATGGCGACGAAGCAGGGCTACCTGTTCTTTCCGATGCTGTTGCTGGAAGGGCTCAACCTGCACTTGGCGTCGGTCCGCTCGCTGGTCACCGTGCGACCGAACAAGGAGCGGGTGATCGAGCTCGGATTGATCCTCGGCCGGTTCGCGCTCTATCTGGCCGCCGTCTTCTGGGTGCTGCCGCTGGGTATGGCCTTCGCCTTCGTCGGCGTGCAGATGGCTATCTTCGGTCTCTACATGGGCTCCTCGTTCGCCGTCAACCACAAGGGCATGGCGATCGTCCCGGCCGACGTCAAGGTGGACTTCCTCACCCGGCAGGTCCGCACCTCACGCAACATCCGCGGACGGATCTGGCCGACGGTGTTGATGGGCGGTCTGAACTACCAGGTCGAGCATCATCTCTTCCCGTCGATGGCACGGCCGCACCTGGCCGAGACCCGGCGGCTGGTCCGCGATCACTGTGCTCGGTACGGCGTGCCATACACCGAGGCATCACTGCTCAGCTCGTACCGCACCGTGATCAACTATCTGAACGAGGTCGGGCTCTCGGCCCGGGACCCGTTCGCCTGTCCCGTCGCCGCACGACTGGGGCGAGAATAGATTTGGTCATCGGCGAACCCGCCGATGATCATGTATGACGCCGGCACGGCGTTACCGACCGGTGTCCGATCCCGGACACCACATATCTAAAGGAATACAGCATGGCCCAAGGCACCGTGAAGTGGTTCAACTCTGAGAAGGGTTACGGCTTCATCACCCCCGACGACGGCAGCAAGGATGTCTTCGCTCACTTCTCCGAGATCGCCGGCAACGGCTTCCGCTCGTTGGACGAGAACCAGCAGGTCGAATTCGAGATCACCCAGGGCCAGAAGGGCCCGCAGGCCTCGAACATCCGCCCGCTCTGACCCAGGTCGTACGCGACCGAACCGAACGGCCCCATCCGCACAGCGGGTGGGGCCGTTCCGGTGTATCGGAGGAGGTGAGCCGGCCGATAAGCCGGATCCTGTGCCCGGCGCGAACGCCGGGCGGCGATCATCTATCTGCGACCGTCGTTGCCGACGGCCTGAAGCGATCTACCCGGGAACCTCGGACGAGCAGCCCTCGAACAGTTCCCGCGGGAACGCAGGCGTTCCCTTCTTGATCTTGCTCCGGGTGGGGTTTACCGAGCCGCTCCAGTCACCTGGAGCGCTGGTGGTCTCTTACACCACCGTTTCACCCTTACCCAGGCGAGCCCCTCTGCTCGGCACACCTGGGCGGTTTGCTTTCTGTGGCACTGTCCCGCGGGTCACCCCGGGTGGGCGTTACCCACCACCCTGCTCTGTGGAGTCCGGACTTTCCTCGATACCGGTCTCCCGGTACCGCGACCGCCTGGCCGACTCACCCAGCGGGCCATCCTAGCCGTACTGCGATACTCCTGCCATGTCGATCCAGCACACCGTCGTCTTCCGCCTCAGCCACCCGGCCAGCTCTGCCGAGGAGCAAGCGTTCCTCGCCGACGCCCGCAGCATTCTGAGCGGGATCCCCGGTGTCGGGGGATTCACGGTCAACCGCCAAGTCAGTCCGAAGAGCGATCTGACCCTCCAGTTCTCGATGATCTTCGCCGACCAGGACGCGTACGACGGCTACAACAGCCATCCGTCCCATCTCGGCTTCGTGGCCGACCGCTGGGAGACCGAGGTGGCCGACTTCCAGGAGTACGACTTCGTCACGCTCTGAGCCACCGGCGCGGTCACAGGCCCGAGTTGATCGTTCGGACCAGGATCCGGCCGCACTCCTCGCAGCGCAGCACCTCGTTCTCCGCCGCTGAGGCGTAGGTCCGCAGATCGGCGGCGTTGATCTCCAGCTGGCAGCCGGTGCAGCGGCGGTTGCGCAATTCGGCAGCGCCGACTCCCCCGTGACCGGCACGCAGCCGGTCGTAAGCGGCGATCAGCGGGGCCGGAAGATCAGCCGCGATCGCCTCGCGGTAGCCGGCCTGGGTCGCCAGATCGGCGTCGACGGCGGCCACCTGCTCGTTGCGGCGGGACGTCACCTCGGCAATCCGGCCGTCCAACTCGGCTCTGCGGGCAGCAAGATCATCCCGCTCGGCGGTGGCGGCCTCCAACTGCTCCATCACCTCCAGTTCGGCGTCCTCCAGATCGCTGATCCGCCGATCTAGGTGCTGGATCTCCTCGACCAGGCCGGCGAGTGCCTTGGCATCACCGACCGAACCGTCGTCCACCCGGGTCTGGTTGCGCACCCGCCGCTGGCGTACCGGCTCCAGGTCCGCCTCGGCCTGGGACTGGGCCAGTTCCAGGTCAGAGACCCGGGTTTCGGCCGCGACCAGATCCGCATCAGCGGCACTGCGCTCGGCGGCCAGTTTCGCCAGCTGGGCATGCTCGGGAAGATTCGCCCGGCGATGCTTCAGCTGGGCGATCGCGGTGTCGACGGCCTGCAGGTCGAGCAGCCGGAGCTGGGTCGCGTGATCGGCTTGGATGAGTCCGCCCTCCGTGATTCAGATGTGCACTGTTCCCGGTGAGACTACGCCGTCGCCGACACGTCGCAGATCGAGACGCCAACTCGACCCTGGCGGGCCGGATGGTGCATCATGATCATGCCGGAACAGCGACGACGACGGGGAATGAATCTGCGGATCCGCAGGTTGGCCACGGAAGCGGTCTTCGACCCAGGCCGGTAGACCCACCCCACTCTTGGTCACGGTGTCGTGACCGGCCCAGACCCGCCCTGTTCTTCTGTTCTAGGACCGCCATGTCCAGCGCTGCTGCGCCCACGACCACGCTCATTTCCGGCGACCGCTACGTCGGGAAGCGCTTCGTCTACCTCGTTCTCCTGCTGGGAGTCCTGACCGCGATCGGTCCGCTGACCGTCGACACCTACCTGCCGGCCCTTCCGGCGCTGTCGAGAGAGCTGCACGCCAGCGACGCCAGCGCGCAGTTGACCATGACCGGTCTGATGCTCGGTCTCGGTCTGGGCCAGTTGATCATCGGGCCGCTGTCGGACTCGGTGGGCCGGCGCAAGCCGTTGATCATCGGCCTGCTGGGACATGCGCTGATGTCGCTGCTCTGTGCGATCTCGCCGAGCATCCAGATGTTGATCATCGCCCGGACCGTCCAGGGCCTGGCCGGCGCCGCCGTCGCGGTGGTGGCGATGGCGATCGTCCGTGACTTGTTCGCGGGCATCAAGGCCGCTCAGCTGCTGTCGCGGCTGGTCCTGGTCACCGGTGTCTCGCCGATCCTGGCGCCCAGTATCGGAAGTGCCCTGCTGGCCCTGACCGACTGGCAGGGCATCTTCGTCGTGCTGGCGGGTTTCGCCATCCTGAGCATGGTGGTGGCGATCGTCGCGCTGCCGGAGACCTTGCCGCCGGTACGTCGTACCCCGGCCGAGCCGGTGCGTTGGCTGCAGGCCTACGCGGTGCTCTTCCGGGACCGGAACTACCTGATCATGGTCGCGGTGGCGGCCCTGATGTTCGCCGCGCTGATCGCCTACGTCGGCGGATCACCGTTCGTACTCCAGGGGATCTACGGGCTGAGCCCGAGCACGTTCGGCATCGTCTTCGCCGTGAACGCGGTCGGCCTGATCGTCTTCGCCCAGATCAACCCGATGTTCGCCCGCCGATTCTCTCCGGAGCGGGTGCTGGTCGGCGCGGTGATCGTCGGTGTGCTGGCCGCACTCGGCATGGTCGCGACCGCGGTCCTCGGGCTGGGCCTGTTCGGCTTCATCGTCTCGATCTGGATGCTGCTGGCGGCCTGTGGCGTCGCCTCGCCGAATGCTGCGGCGATCGCGCTGTCCCGTCACGGCGAGAATGCCGGCACCGCTTCGGCGCTGCTCGGCTCGGCGCAGTTCCTGATGGGAGGCATCACGACGCCGCTGGTCGGCGCGCTGAGCAACGGCACGGCACTGCCGCTGGCGGGGATCCTGTTCTTCGCCACCGCCCTGGCGGCGGCGATGCTGATCCCGGCCCGGCGCCACCAGCGTCGGATGCTGGAGGCGGAACTGGCGATGCCCGCGGCCGACCTGCCCCGCAGCCACCCGTCGGCCTGATCGCTAGACGGCGTTCCAGCGGATCAGTGCCGGCTCGCCCTTGGCCCAGCCGAGCACGGACACGCTCGCGGTCTGCAGCGGGAACTGCTCCCCCAGGCCAATGTCCAGGTCCAGCCAGCACAGGGTGAGCGCCCGCAATGAATGCCCGTGGGCGAACGCGATCGCCCGCTCGGCACCGGACTCCTTGACCCGGCTCTCGAAGCGTTCCAGCCGGTCGACGACCTGCTGCGGCGATTCGCCGCCGGGGCAGCCGTCCCGCCACAGGTCCCAGTCCGGATCGCGCTGGTGGATCTGGTCGCTGGTCAGACCCTCGTAGTCGCCGTAGGCCCACTCGATCAGGTCCTCGCTGAGCTCGGGCGCATGAGCACCGGTGAAGCCCGCCAGTTCGGCGGTGTCGATGGCCCGCTGCCGCGGGCTGGACAGGACCAGCGCGAAGTCCTCCGGCCGCAGCCGGCCGTTCAGCGATTCCGCCTGCCGTCGGCCGGCCGCGGTGAGCGGTAGATCGGTCACCGACGTGTGCTGACCGCTCTTGCTCCACTCGGTCTCGCCGTGCCGGACCAGATACAGCTCGGTCATCTACAGACCCGTCATCCGGCGAAGCGGTCCTGACCGAACGTACCCTCGCGCAGCTGCCAGTGGCCTCCGGCACGGATCTTGGCCACGATCGCCCGTTGCAGGGAGGTGTCCTGCGGGAGCGTCTCGAGGTCGACCTCGCCTCGACGGCGGAAGACGAAGAACAGCGCGTCCGGGTCGCCGACCCGCTGCTCGTCGTCGAGCTCCCACAGCTGCTGGAATCTCACCATGTTCGACTCCGGCGCGAGCACTTCGGTCAGCTGCGGGTCCAGCAACCAGGATCCGCAGTGGAACACCGTCGTCGGGTAGTCGGGGAAGTGCTCGGCGAAGAATGTCCTGGCCCATCCGAACGACTCGGCGCAGGCCTCGGGCGTCAGCGGACCGGACTCCGGGATGTGGGTGGAGACCACCCAGTCACCGTGGTAGCGGGTCAGGTTGAACTGCAGCCGGCCGAGCCAGTAGAGCGCTCCCGACCAGCAGATCCGCATCCAGGGATAGGTGTGCAGGCCGAAGCCGGAGAACGTCCGGCGGTGCACCCAGGCCTGCTGGCCGAGATCCGACAGGCTCCGGCGCGAGACCTCCGGGTCGATCCCCCGACCGGCGTGGAAACCGGCCACGTCGTCGGCGGTCGCCACCAGCGCCAGCAGCGGTAGCACCCCGACTCCCCATTCCTTGTCGAGCACAGCCGGGTCGAGGTCGTCGAAGCCCTCCGGCACCGCGAACGGGTCCTTCGGCCGGTCGAAGATCCCGAGCTGCTCCAGCAGCTGATCGGCGATGTACTGGACGCGGGCGAGCACCGTTGGCTCGTCGAGCGCGCGGCGGATGGTCAGCAGGGCGTCGTGTCGGTCGTCGGCTCGGAAGCCGAGCCGGGTCAAGTGCTCGTCATCGATCGCCGTCAGCCGATCGGCTACAGGGGTCAAGGCCACGAGTGAACCTTAAGGCCGACGTCCAGAGCGCGCGAAGCCGCACCCTGTTCGCTTCGGCACGGTGCAACAATGCCACCATGAGCGAGAAGCAGGCAGCCCTTCCCAATCGGCAGACGCCGTTCTCCGAGGCGTTCCGGGCATTCATCGGTACCGATTGGGCGCCCGGATCAAGTGACCTGCCCGACCCGTTGCCCGCGACCGTTTACGCTCCCGCGCGCCGCGAGAAGGTCGGCGCCGCCTACCCGGGTGAGCGGATCGTCATCCCCGCCGGTGGGCTCGTGGTGCGCTCCAACGACACCGACTACCGGTTCCGCCCGCATTCGGCCTTCGCCCACCTGACCGGGCTCGGCACCGACAAGGAGCCCGACGCCGTCCTGGTGCTTGAGCCGACCGACAGCGGGCACGACGCCACCCTCTACTTCAAGCCGCGGGCACCCCGGGACTCCGAGGAGTTCTACGCCAACGCCCGCTACGGCGAGATGTGGGTCGGCAAGCGCGAGACGCTGGAGGAGATGGCGGCCCGGTCGGCGCTGCGCTGCGTACCGATCGAGGAACTCGAGGACGCCCTGCGCAAGAACGCCGACCAGACCGCGATCCGGCTGCTCCGCGCCGCCGATCCGGGCCTGGCGGAGCTGATCGATGCGATCCGCGCCGAACACGGTCTGGACGCCGAGCAGGCGGCCGAGGCCGACCAGGAGCTGGAGGTCCTGCTGTCGGAGCTTCGGCTGGTCAAGGACGAATTCGAGCAGGGCCAGTTGCGCGAGGCCTGCGCCCGGACCGCTGAGGCCTTCGCCGAGGTCGTCAAGCAGTTCCCCGAAGCCGTACGCCGCGGGCGCGGTGAGCGCTGGGTCGAGGGCATCTTCGGCCTGCACGCCCGGCACACCGGCAATGCGGTCGGCTACGACTCGATCGCCGCCGCCGGCGACCACGCCAACACCCTGCACTGGATCCGTAACGACGGCGACCTGCGCGAGGGTGAGCTGATCCTGATCGACGCAGGGGTCGAGATCGACACGCTCTACACCGCCGACGTCACCCGGACGCTGCCGATCAACGGCACCTTCACCGATGCCCAGCGCAAGGTGTACGAGGCCGTGCTGGCCGCACAGGAGGCCGGCATCGCCGCCGCCAAGGCCGGCACCACCTATTCCGAGGTGCACAAGGCCGCGATCGGGGTGATCGCCGGATACCTGGAGGAATGGGGCATCCTGCCGGTCAGCGCCGAGGAGTCGCTGTCGGAGGACGGCGGCCAGCACCGGCGCTGGATGGTGCACGGCACCTCCCACCACCTGGGGCTGGATGTGCACGACTGCGCGCAGGCGCGCCGGGAGAACTACCGCGAGGGAACGCTGGCGCCCGGCATGGTGGTCACCGTCGAACCGGGTATCTACTTCAAGGCCGACGACCTGCTGGTGCCCGAGGAGTTGCGGGGTATCGGGGTACGGATCGAGGACGACATCCTGATCACCGAGGACGGCAACGAGAACCTGTCGGCAGCACTTCCGCGAAGTGCCGACGACGTCGAAGCCTGGATGGCAACGCTTCTGAAGGAGTGATCCGCCGATGAGCCCGAGGCCGCATCTTCCCGCCCGACCGTCGCCGGAGGATCCGGCCCAGCGGGCGCGTGATCGCTACTTCGAATCGCTGAGCGTCCTGGGGCGTCGTCGTCCCCGGACCGCGCCCGCCGCTGCCGACCCCGCGCCCAACTCGGTCGTCGACTGGGGTTGGTACGTCGACGGTGTCCGGCAGAGCGCCCCCGATGTGGCGACGGCTGCCCGGCGCGCCGTGGCGGACAAACAGGGCTTCGTCTGGCTCGGTCTGAAGGATCCCACCGATGCCGACCTGCACGCCTTACCGCAGCAGTTCGACCTGCACCCGCTGGCCATCGAGGATGCGGTCGAGGGTCATACCCGGTCCAAGATGGAGCTTTTCGGCGACGACATGTTCGTGGTGATCTCCACCGTCGCCTATGTCGAGCACAAGCGCCTGACCGACACCGCCGAGATCGTCTCCACCGGCCAGATCATGATCTTCCTCAACGAACACTTCGTGATCACCGTGCGCAAGGGCGAGCATGCCCCGCTGGGCAACATCCGGCGCACCCTCGAGCAGGATCCCGAGCGCCTGGCCGAAGGCCCCTGGACGGTGCTCTACTCGATCGCCGACATGATCATCGACGACTACCTGGACGTGGTCGGCGAGTTCGAGACCGACGTCGACGAGGTCGAGGCGATGGTCTTTGCCGAGGACGGCGAGCGCAAGATCAGCAACGTCTACCAGCTCAAGCGCGAACTGATCGAGTTCAAACGATCGGTTGTACCCCTGGCGGCACCATTGGAGCGACTGGCGACACGGAGCTACCCGATGATCCCGCCGGACGCCCGGGCCTATTTCAGGGAGCTCCACGACCATCACGTCGCCGCCGCGGAGGCCGTGTCGTCCTACGACGAGGTGCTGACCTCGATCATGCAGGCCGGCCTGGCTCGGCTGTCGGTCAGCGACAACCAGGACATGCGCAAGCTGGCCGCCTGGGCGGCCATGATCGCCGCGCCGACCGCGCTGGCCGGGATCTACGGGATGAACTTCAGCCCGCTGCCGTGGGCGACCGGGGCGTACCACTTCTGGATCTTCGTCGGGCTGATCCTGGCGGTGATGGTCGGCGTCTGGATCGGCTTCAAGAAGAACGGCTGGTTGTGACCTACTGGAAGTAGGCCGCGCGGGCGCCGGGCATCTGCTGCAGCATCTCGCGCGCCTTGGCCGCCACCTTGTGCTCGCAGAGCACCTCGTACTTGGTGGCCACCACCTGGGTGATCGAGGTGAAGTCACGCCGGCCGCGGCTCATCGCATAGCCCAGGGCCTGGAACCCGACGCCGAGGACGATGCCGATGCCGAGCGCCACCAAGATCAACGCCACGAAGTTGTGCACCGGTGCGAAGAGCAACATCACGAAGCCGACCACGACGCCGGTCGTCAGGCCGGACTGGACGCCCTGTCCGATCACGGTCCCCCAGTTGCGCCGGCCCAGCACCCGCTCGACCTGCTTCAGGTCGGTACCGACGATGGCCAGATTCTGCACCTCGAACTTGTTGTCGGCGAGGTAGTCGACAGCCTTCTGCGCATCCTCATAACTGTTGTAGAGCCCGACCGATTGCGGGAACTGCAACTCGAAGAGCGAACTTGTGCCGGGACCGCCGGGGCGGGCGAAACCGCCGGGATTGGATAGTGACATCTGCTGCTGTCCTCCGATCTATAGCCCAACGCTACCGCGAGAACACACAGAATTCGTTACCTTCGACGTCGGCGAGCACATCCCAGTCGATCTCGTCGTCGCGACCGCGCAGCAGACTCGCTCCGGCGGCCAGGTAGTCCGACGTCAGGCCCCAGACATCCCAGTGCACCCGGTTCTTGACCGTCTTGGGCTCGGGCACCGGATTGAAGACCATCGGCCAGGGCAGCGACCCACCCTCCAGCCACCACCACGGACCATGATCGTCGTGGCGGGCTTCAAGATCGAATCGAGCGGCCCACCAGCGGCAGATCCGTTCCGGATCCGCGGCGTCGACCACCAGTTCGTACATCCGATAATCGCCGAGTCGCTCCGGTTCGCGATCGAAGGCGCAGAATTCGCCGCCCTCCGGATCCCGCATGATCGTCCAGCCGGCGAACTCGGTGTCGACGCTCGCACCGAGCGTGATCAACTCCTCCACACCCGAGGTGTGCAGGTCGAGGTGCACCCGTTGTTTGACCGTACGCGGTTCCGGCACCTGATTGATCCAGACCGTCTGCTCCGGCCGGGACCCGCGCAACACGAAGTCGCCGCCGGGGCTGGTCGACGACGCCTGCAGCCCGATCGCTGCGGACCAGAAACCGGCCGCCCGGGTGCCGTCGACGGCGTCGATCACGACGTCCTTGTACGCAGCAGCATCGTCGGTGCTCATGGCGTCACAGCCTACGGCCGGCCGGCCCCGAGGTCTCGTGTTTCAGTCGCTTTACCGACCGATTAAAGGATCGTCTCACACAGTCTGCAGAGGCTGAAACACGAATAACCTAAGCGGGTTGATCCACACCATCTGTAACGGATCGAACCCACCAGTCGCCTGCCTCCGGAGTACCCCAATGCCCTCGACCCGCTCGGCCCGGACCACGCTCGTCGTGGGCCTGGCCTCCCTCACGCTCGTCCTGGCGGCTTGTTCCCAGAACGGTACGTCCACCACCTCCGCGAATGCCGGGACCCCGACGAAGGGCGGAACGCTGCAGATCCTGGCGACCGCCGATGTCGATCACATCGATCCGACCCAGGGCGGCTCGATCGCCGGCAACAACGTCCAGCACGCAGTGACCCGCTCGCTGCTCGGCTACCAGTCGTCGATGGACCTGGCCACCCGGAACAAGCTGCGGCCGGACCTGGCCACCGCCGTGCCCGAGCCGACCGACAACGGGTTGACCTACACCTACACGATCCGCGACGGCGCCGACTGGGATGCCCCCAGCGGCGCCCGACAGATCAACTCAGCGGACTTCGCCCGCGGCGTGGCGCTGATGTGCAATCCGTACATGGCCTCGCCCCGCCTCGGCTACGTCCTCGACTTGATCAAGGGCATGGCCGACTTCTGCGCGGCCTTCGCCAAGATCGACCCGACGGCGCCGGCGATCAAGAAGTACCTGGACACCCACACCATTTCCGGTATCGACACCTCCGACCCGAAGACGGTCGTTGTGCATCTGGTCAAGCCGGCCGGCGACTTCAACTACATGGTCACCCTGCCGGCGATGGCCCCGCAGCCCGAGGAAGCACTGCAGTATCTCCCGGATTCCCTTGACTACAAGCGAAATTTCGTGGCCAGCGGCCCGTATACCGTCGGCAGCTACTCCCCCAACCAGCAACTCACCCTGGTCCGCAACAAGGCCTGGAAGGCCAGCACCGATCCGCTCCGGAAGGCCTACGTCGACAAGATCCACATCGAACAGGGCGTCACACCCCAGGCCGCGATGCAGCAGTTGCAGTCCGGTGACGGGGACCTGACCTACGACATCACCATGCCGGCCGCGACACTGCAGCAGCTCAGCGCAGCCAAAGATGATCATCTGGTGACCTTCGACACCGGTGCCACCTCGTTCATCTGGTTCAACACGCTGTCCGACAACAACGGTGGCGCACTGAAGAAGCTCAAGGTCCGGCAGGCGCTCGAATACGCGGTGGACAAGAAGGCCCTGGTCCAGCAGCTCGGCGGCCCGCTGACCTCGTCGCCCCAGCACGGCATCCTCGGCCCGGGCATCAACGGCTACCACAACTTCTCGCCGTACCCGTCGCCCGGCGATGCCGGCGATCCGGCCAAGGCCAAGCAACTGCTGGCCGCGGCCGGTTATCCCAACGGGCTGACGCTCAAGCTGCCATACAGCACGGCCGACCCCAACCCGGCTCTGGTGCAGATCCTGCAGGCGTCCTTCGGGAAGGCCGGTGTCACTCTCAAGCTGATGCCCGAGAACCCGGTGGATGCGACCAAGATCATTACCGACAAGAAAGGTGCCGCCGCCGGCAACTGGGATCTCGGCATGATCGGCTGGCAGGCCGACTGGGTCGGCGGCGCGGCGCGAGCGGTGTTCGGGACGCTGTATACCTACAACGGCACCCCACAGACCTACAACCTGGCCGACTACGACAATCCGGCTGCCGACAAGCTGGCCGAACAGGCCGAGGCGACCACGGACTCGGCCAAGAGTGCCGAGCTGTGGCAGCAGGTCGACGACAAGGTGATGGCCGATCCGCCGATCATCCCGACCTACGCTCGCAAGTCGGTGCTCTACTACTCCAAGCGGGTGCAGAACTATCAGATCTACCCGATCGGCTCGCAGGCCGACTGGACCAACCTCTGGCTGAAGTCGTGACCAGCGTCCTCGAGGTCGAGCAGCTGTCGGTCCGGATCCCGACCGAGGACGGCAACGTGCACGCCGTGCAGGAGGTGTCGTTCTCGGTCGAGGCCGGGACGATCTTCGGGATCGTCGGCGAGTCCGGCTCCGGCAAGAGCGTGTTGACCCAGGCGATCAGCGGGCTGATGCCCTTCGCGGAGATCACCGGCAGCGCCCGCTTCGACGGGGTCGACCTGCTGACGATGCGCCCCGAGGAACTGCAGTCGATGCGCGGCCGGCGGATCGGGATGATCTTCCAGGACCCGCTGAGCTCGCTGCATCCCTACTACACGATCGGATCCCAGATCACCGAGCTGATCCATGCCCACGAGCGGGTCAGCCCGGCCGCCGCGAAGGCCCGGACGATCGAGTTGCTGGCCAAGGTCGGCATTTCCGATGCCGGGACACGCTTCTCCAGCTACCCGCACCAGTTCTCCGGCGGCATGCGGCAGCGGGTCATGATCGCGATGGCGCTGGCCCTCAACCCGCCGTTGATCATCGCCGACGAGCCGACGACGGCACTCGACGTCACCGTCCAGGCCCAGATCATCGAACTGCTGCAGGAGGTCCAGCAGGAGTCCGGCGCGACCATCGTCATGATCACCCACGATCTCGGCCTGCTGTCCACGATCGCCAGTGACGTGATGGTGATGTATGCCGGCAACCGGATGGAGATCGGCGCCCGCGCGGAGATCTTCGGACGGCCGGCCCACCCGTACACCGCCGGACTGCTCCTGTCCTCGCCGGCCAACTACACCCCGGGCGAGGAGCTGGTGCCAATCCCCGGACGGCCCCCGAGCCTGTTGCAGCCGGCGGCACTATGCCCGTTCCTCGAACGCTGCGAGTCCGCGGTCGACGATTGTCGACGCCTGCCGCCGCCGGTCCGGGTCTACGCCGACGGCGGCCGGTCCGCCTGCTGGCTGGAGCACAAGGCGCCGGCCACCGAGCGCCGGCCGGCGACCGTCGCCGCCCGCAAGATCTCCCGGCATCGGGCGGCAAACGTGCTGGCAGCCTCGGTGCAGGACGTCCGTCTGACCTATCGGACAGGACCTCTGGGGCGGCGGAAGTCGGTGCCGGTACTGAAAGGCATCGACCTGGAGATCCACCGTGGTGAGACCCTCGGTCTGGTCGGCGAGAGCGGCTGCGGCAAGACCACCCTTGCTCGGGTGATCGCCGGGCTGGCCCCGGTCACCGAGGGCGTCGTCACGGTTGCGGGTGCCGATCTGCAATACATCAACCGTGCGGCGTGGCGGCGGATGCGCAGGGAGGTACAGCTGGTCTTCCAGGACCCCTTCGGCTCGCTCAATCCCCGCCGCCGGGTCGGGTCGATCATCGGCGACCCGTACCGGATCCACGAGCGGCTGAGCGGCGCCCAGCGCCGGAGCCGGGTGCAGTCCCTGATGGAACTCGTCGGGCTCAATCCGGAGCACTACAACCGGTTCCCCTCGGAATTCTCCGGCGGCCAGCGGCAGCGGATCGGCATCGCCCGGGCCCTGGCACTGCAACCGGAATTGATCATCTGCGACGAACCGGTGTCGGCCCTGGATGTCTCGATCCAGGCGCAGATCCTCAACCTGCTCAAATCGCTGCAGCAGGAGTTCGGCCTCACCTACCTGTTCATCTCCCACGATCTGGCCGTGGTCCGGCACATCTGCGACCGGATCGCGGTGATGGACGGCGGCATGATCATCGAGCTCGCCGACGCGGACTCTATCTACGACGCGCCGCAGCAGGAATTCACCCGGACCCTGCTCAGCGCATCGATGTCGCGGCCGTATCCGATCTCGGGCCAGCCCCGCACCCTGGTGGAGTCACTGAGTGCACCGGCCCGGCCCGACGGCGTACAGGAGGTGGCCTGATGTCGGACGCTCTTGCCGTCGACCCGGCCGAGGCCGAGATCGGCACCCGACGGGTCAAACAACGCGGTTCGGGAGAGCTGACGATCCGCCGGCTGCTGCGCGACCGCGCAGCGCTCGGTGCCTTCGGCTTCGTCCTGCTGTTGATCATCTTCGCGCTCTGCGCGCCGCTGGTCGCCGCGGCCACCGGCCACGGCATGGCCCAGCAGTTCCGCGACACCGGCCTGACCTCGGCCGGGATCCCGAGGGGCCCGGGACACACCTTCCTGCTCGGCACCGACTCACTCGGCCGCGACGTCCTGGTCCGGCTGGCGTATGGAGCCCGGGTGTCGCTGCTGGTCGGCGTCGTCGCATCGCTGGTCGCTGCCGCCATCGGCGTCACCATCGGCACCATCGCCGGCTACTTCGGCGGCTGGGCCGACCTGTTGCTGAGCCGGGTGATCGACCTGGTGATGAGCGTGCCGTTCCTGTTGTGTGCGCTGGCCCTGGTGTCGGTCCGCGGCCCCAGCCTGACGCTGAGCATCTGCGTGATCATCTTCTTCAGCTGGACCCATATCGGCCGGGTGGTCCGCAGTCAGGTGCTTTCTCTGCGACAAAGGGAATTCGTCGAGGCGGCCCGGTCCCTGGGCTCGGGCCCGGTGTCGATCATCGTCCGGGACGTGCTGCCCAACCTGACCGTGCCGATCGTCGTCTACACGACGATGATGATCCCGTCGTCGATCGTCTTCGAGGCAACACTGTCCTTCCTCGGGCTGGGCATCGTCCCGCCGGCGGCCAGCTGGGGCGGGATGCTGTCCGAGGCGCTCAACGGATCGCTCTACATGGTCGCGTGGTGGATGGTCATCTTCCCCGGCGGGATCCTGCTGCTCACCACCCTGGCCTTCAACATCCTCGGCGACGGACTGCGGGACGCTCTGGATCCCAAGGCCCGCCGGGTCGGATTCGTCCGGCTGACCCGCCGACGCTCCTCCCGATCGGCCAGGAAGGCGGCAGCATGATCAGACTTGTGGTCACCCGGCTGGTGTTCGGCGCGGTTGTGCTGATCGCCCTGAGCATCTTCGTCTTCGGTCTGTTCTTCATCGCTCCCGGCGACCCGGCACGGGCTCTGGGCGGCGACGAGGCCTCCGCCCAACTGCTGGCCCAGATCCGGCACTCGCTGGGGCTGGACGACCCGATCTACGTGCAGTACCTGCGATTCATCGACAACGCCCTGCACGGCAATCTCGGCTTCTCCTACCACAGCCAGGAGTCGGTCCTGACGCTGATCGGCGAGCGGATCCCGGCGACCGCCTCGCTGGTTCTGGGCGGCGTCGTCGTCTGGCTCTTGATCGGAATCCCGGTCGGAGTCGCATCGGCCAGGTCGCCGGGCTCGGCCCGCGACCGGCTGGGACAGGGCTTCACCCTGGTCGGGTTGAGCTTTCCGAGCTTCGTGCTCGGGATGCTGATGCTCTTCGTGCTGTACTTCCTGCCCCGCCAGGCCAACTTCACGCTGTTCCCCGCCGGCGGCTATGCCCCGCTCTCGGAAGGGATCGGCCAGTGGGCCCGGCACCTGGTTCTGCCCTGGTTCACGCTGGCGCTGGTCAATGCGGCGATCTATGCCCGGCTGACCCGCGGGCAGTTGCTCGACGTGCTCGGCGAGGACTACATCCGTACGGCCCGGGCCAAGGGAATCTCCGAGCGACGGGTCGTCTACAAGCACGGGCTCCGATCGACCCTGACCGCGATCATCACCCAGCTCGGCTCCGATGTCGCGATGCTGCTCGGCGGTGCGATCATCACCGAGCAGGTCTTCAACCTGCAGGGCGTCGGCGCGCTGGCGATCACGGCCGTGACCGCACAGGATCGACCTGTGATCATCGGTGTGGTGCTGCTCGGCGGCACCTTCGTCGTGGTCGCGAACGTGATCGTCGACATCTTGTACGGGCTGCTCGACCCCCGCATCCGCCTGGCCTGAACCCCCACCCCATCCCCGAACGGAGCACCATGGCAACCCACCACCTCGACACCACGAAAGCCACCGCGATCAACTACTTCTCCCGGGATCTCGAACCGGTGCTGACCGTCTCCCCCGGCGACACGGTTGTCGTGCACACCCTGGACTCCGGCGGTCACGTCGGAACGCCGAGCGCCGACGGCGAGCTGCCGCCGCGGTTCTTCGGCGAGGCCCGCGGGCACTGCCTGGTCGGACCGATCGCGGTCGAGGGGGCGAAGCCCGGTCAGTCGCTGGCAGTGCGTTTCGACTCGCTGGTGCCCGACGACTGGGGATTCACCGGCGCCGCTCTGCGCGAGACCCCGCTGAACACCCGGCTCGGGCTCAAGCCCGAGGACGGCGCGCGGCTGATCTGGACGATCAACAACCAGACCCGGACCGCGACGAACCAACTGGGCCTGGCCACCTCGACCGACCCGTTCCTCGGCGTGGTGGCGGTCGCCCCGGCCGAGCCGGGTGAGCACTCGACCACGCCACCGCGACCGGTCGGCGCGGGCAACATCGACTGCCGGGACCTGCTTGCCGGGTCGACGCTGTTCATCCCGGTCGCCGTCGAGGGCGCCCTGTTGTCGGTCGGCGACGGCCACGCCGTCCAGGGCGACGGCGAGGTGTCCGGGACCGCGATCGAGTGCGGGATGACGACGACGATGACCCTCGACCTGGTCGACGAGCCGGCCCTGGACAGCGTGTACGCGATCACTCCGGCCGGACGCATCACCTTCGGCTTCGAGGCCGATCTCAACGAGGCCGCCGCGATCGCGCTGTCGTCGATGATCGACTGGCTGGCAGCGACGTACGCCATCACCCGGGCCGAGGCCTTGGCGATGGCCAGTGCCACGGTGAGTATGCGCGTGACCCAGATCGCCAACCAGACCTGGGGTGTGCACGCCCTGTTGCCGACCGGCGCCATCCGCAGCATCTGACAGTTGGGCTCTGCCGGTGGCGAAGCGGTAATCTCACCGCGTGAACGGGTCCACTTCTTCGGTATTCATCTCGAGGATCCGTGGATTGCCGATCCTCGACGATGCAGGCGACACGATCGGCAGGCTGCGCGACGTCCTGATCACCGAACGCACGCTGAGCAGACCACCCCGGGTCAAGGGTCTGGTCGTCGAGTTGTTCGCCCGGCATCGGATCTTCATTCCGATGGCCCGGGTGCGGAGCGTCGACGCCGTGCAGATCGTCACCACCGGTGTGGTCAACACCCGCCGGTTCGCCCGCCGCGAATCCGAAACGATGGTCGTGGAGGACCTCTTCGACCAGCGGATCACGCGGCCCTCGAATCCCGGCACCTGGGTGATCTTCGACGTCGCCATGCACCAGATCCGTACGTCGGACTGGGAGATCTCCGAGGTCGCCGTCCGGGAGGCCTCCCGCGGCCGCCTGGGCCGCGCATTCAGCCGCAGGGCCCAGGTGGCGATCCTGGACTGGGCCGATATCGCGGCGCGACTGGGGGCGTACGGCCAGGCGACCGAGCAGTTGCTGGCCGAGATGGAGGACATGAAGGCGGCCGACGTCGCGCGCGAACTGCACGACCTCACCCCGGAGCGGCGCTCCGAGGTCGCCTCCGCCCTCGATGATCAAAAACTCGCCGACGCGCTCGAGGAGCTGCCCGAGGACGAACAGGTCCAGCTGATCCAGGCTCTGGACGTGGAACGGGCGGCCTCGGTGCTGGAGGAGATGGACGCCGACGACGCCGCCGACCTGATCAACGAACTGCCTAACGAGATGGCCGAGATGCTGCTCGGCGAGATGGAGCCGGACGAGGCCGATGATCTGCGGCGGTTGCTGACCTACGCCGAATTCACCGCCGGCGGCATGATGACCCCGGAACCGGTGATCGTCTCCCCGGACGCGACCGTCGCCGATGCGCTGGCACTGGTCCGCCAGGAGGAGTTGTCTCCGGCGCTGGCGGCGATGATCTTCGTCTGCCGGCCGCCGCTGGAGACGCCGACGGGACGTTTCCTGGGCGGCGTGCATTTCCAACGTCTGTTGAGAGAACCGCCGTCGACCCTGGTGTCGGCGGTGGTCGATTCCGAGCTCGAGCCGCTCACCGACCAGGCCGACGTGCACGCGGTCAGCCGCTATTTCGCGACCTACAACCTGGTCAACGCGCCGGTGGTCGACAAGGAGGGCCGGCTGATCGGCGCGGTCACCGTCGACGACGTCCTTGACCATGTGCTGCCGGCCGATTGGCGAGGTGATCAGCTCGACGCCATGAGCGACGCCGAGGAGGTGCGCTGATGGCCCGGGCCCGCGAGCGTGAGCCGGAGCGGCTGAACATCCCCGGTGCCCGGCAGCGTTCTCTGGTGCCGAGGCTCCGGCTCTCCCCGGAGGCGTTCGGCGACTTCGCGGAGGCGTTCGCCCGGTTCATGGGGACGGCGAGATTCATCCTCTACATGACGATGTTCGTGATCGTCTGGGTGGTCCTCAATCTGGTCGGGTTGTACGGCTTCCGCTGGGATCCCTATCCCTTCATCCTGCTGAATCTGTTCTTCTCCACCCAGGCCAGTTACGCCGCTCCGCTGATCCTGCTCGCCCAGAACCGGCAGGAGGCCAGGGACCGGGTGGCGCTCAACCAGGACCGGCAGCAGGCCGCGCAGTCCCGTGCCGACATGGACTTCCTGGCCCGGGAGATCGCGTCCCTGCGGATGTCGGTCGGCGACCTGGCGACCCGGGACTATCTGCGCACCGAGCTGCGCAACGAGTTGCGCGCCATCCTCGCCGATCTCGACGATCCGCACGATCGGTCCCATGACCGCCCGGTTCGCAAGGCCGATTAGGCTGGTCGACATGCCAGATGTTGAGACGCTGACCCCCGACCATCCGTTGGTGACCGAGATCACCAAGGCGCTGGCAGGAGTCAACGATCCGGAGATCCGCAAACCCATCACCGAGCTGGGCATGGTGAAGCGGATCGACATCAGCGACGGCGGCCGGGCCGAGATCGAGGTCCTGCTGACCGTTGCCGGCTGCCCTCTGAAGGACACCCTGCGCCGCGATGTCACAGCGGCGGCCAGCAGTGTGGCCGGCGTCGAGCAGGTCGAGGTCAGCCTGGGCGTGATGAGCGACGAGCAGCGGGCCTCGCTGCGGGACAATCTGCAGGGTGGTCGGACCGAGAAGGACATCCCGTTCGCGCGGGCGGAGTCGCTGACGAAGGTGATCGCGATCGCGTCCGGCAAGGGTGGCGTCGGCAAGTCATCGGTGACGGTCAACCTGGCGATGGCGCTGGCCGCCCGCGGTCAGACCGTCGGCATCCTGGACGCCGACATCTACGGCCATTCGGTGCCCGCGATGCTCGGGATCGCCGACGCCCGGCCGACCTCCGTCGAGGACATGATCATGCCCGTGCCGGTCCCGGTCGAGCAGGGCAACGGGCTCAAGGTGATGAGCATCGGCATGCTCAAGCCGCGCCGGGACCAGGTGGTCGCCTGGCGCGGGCCGATCCTGGACCGGGCGCTGCACCAGATGCTGGCCGACGTCTACTGGGGTGACCTGGACTACCTGCTGCTCGATCTTCCCCCCGGCACCGGCGACGTCGCCATCTCGGTCGGCCAGAAGCTGCCGAATGCCGAGGTGATCGTGGTGACCACCCCGCAGCAGGCGGCCGCGGAGGTCGCTGAACGCGCCGGGACGATGGCCTCCATGGTCAACCAGCGGGTGATCGGCGTGGTGGAGAACATGTCCTACCTGCTCATCACCTGCCCGGACTGCGGCAAACAGCACAGCTACGACGTGTTCGGTTCGGGCGGCGGGGACGAGGTCGCGACCACCCTGGGCACCCGGCTCGGCTACGACGTCCCGGTGCTGGCCAGGATCCCGCTGGACCCGCAGCTGCGCGCCGGCGGTGACACCGGTGAGCCGATCGTCGGCAGCGATCCGGCACAGCCCTCGGCAACCGCGGTCACCGGCCTTGCCGATTCCCTGCTCCGCAAGGGCCGCGGGCTCGCCGGCCGCAAGCTCAACCTGCAGCCGGTCGGCCGCTGAGTCGCCCCCGATCCCAACCACGAACGGGTCCCAACCATGAAGGTGATGGTCACCGGTGGTGCCGGCTACATCGGCTCGGTAACCGCCAAGGCGCTGGAGTCGGCCGGGCACACCCCGATCATCCTGGACTCGCTGGAGATCGGCCCGCGGGTCTTCGTGCGGGACCGGATCTTCTACCAGGGCGATATCGCCGACCGCAGCTTGCTGCGACGGATCGTCGATGATCATCCCGACCTCGGTGCGACGATCCACATGGCGGCCCGGGTGGTGGTCCCGGAGTCGGTCGCCGAGCCGTACGGCTATTACGACAACAACGTCGCGCGATCGTTGGTGCTCTTCGACGAACTGACCCGGCTGGGCAAGCCGCGGGTGCTGTTCAGCTCGTCCGCGTCGTTGTACGCCCCGACCGAGACCTTCGAGGTGACCGAGGAATCGCCGCTGGCGCCGCAGTCGCCGTATGCGCGGACGAAGGCCATGTTGGAGTCGATCTTGATCGACCTGTCCGCCGCGACCGAGCTGCGGACGATCATCCTGCGCTATTTCAACCCGATCGGCTCCGATCCCGACCTGGAATCGGGCGTCTACAACGCCGACCCGACCCACGTCGTACCGATCCTGGCCCGGGTCGCCCTCGGTCAACTGCCGGAATTCATCATCACCGGCACCGACTACCCCACCGCCGACGGGACCGGGATCCGTGACTACATCCATGTCTGGGATCTGGCACGCGCCCACGTCCGGGCCGTCGAGGACTTCGACCGGGTGCTGGCCGAGCTGAACGCGACCAGCACCGTGATCAACATCGGCACCGGCTCCGGCGTCACCATCGGCGAACTGGTTCGGACCGTCGAACGGGTGTCCGGCGCACCGATCCCGACCCGCACTGCGCCACCCCGGCCGGGCGACGCGGTGGGCGCCTATGCCAACGTCAGCAAGGCTGAACGTGTGCTGGAGTGGAAGGCCGAACACGACCTCGCCGACGGTGTCGCCTCGGTGCTGGCCTGGATGCGCAAGCGCCCCGAGGTCCTTGGTTACCCGTGATCGACTACGTCGCGTCCGGGTCGTACGGGGTGGTGATCCGCGGAGCGGCCAGGGCCGGCATGATCGTGGCGACCACGCCGTTCCCGGTCGTGATCGATTGGGCCGTGGCGTGCCGCTTCGCGTCGTCGATGGCCGTTGTGGCCTCGGTGACGGTGCTCATGCCGAGGCTGCTGATGTCGCTGAACTGATCCTTCAGGTCCGTCACCAGTGGATCGACGTCGCTGAACAGATGTTTCTGGACGAATGCCTTGGGGTTGAGGTCGCGGAAGTCGAGATCGTCGAACTCGGGTCCGAGCTCGCTCTTCAGCTGGTTCTGCGCGGTGCCCGCCATCTGCCGCACGTAGCTGATCGCCTTCGCAGCCTTGCGCGCGATGCCGGGCAGTTTGTCCGGTCCGAACACGATGATCGCGAGCATCCCCAGCACCAGCAGCTCCGGTGCCCCCATATCGAACATGCAGAAAGGTTAGCCCCGTTTTGACCCGAGGCGGACCTGAACCGTGTGAGAGCTTCCGTTCCGCCTGAATTCCAGTCTCACGACGTCGCCGGGACGGTGGGTCCGGATGGCCACGATCAGGTCCTCGCTCTCGGCCACCCGCTTGCCGTCGATCGCGGTGATGACGTCGTCGGCCCGCAGTCCGGCCTCATCGGCGGCTCCGCCACGGACGACCTTGGACAGCCGCACACCGCTGTCGGATCCGTCGCTGGTGACCGTCGCGTCGATCACCGGATAGGTCGCATGGCCGTCCTTGATCAGCAGCGCGGCGATCTGGCGCGCCTGGTTGATCGGAATGGCGAATCCGATGCCGATGTTGCCCGACTCCTGGCCGCTGGCCGACGATGACCCGGTCAGGATCGCGGAGTCGACGCCGATCACCTCACCGTCACCGTTGACCAGCGGACCGCCGGAGTTGCCGTGATTGATCGGGGCGTCGGTCTGGATCGCGTTCAGGTAGGCCTGGCCGTCGGAGGAGTCGGGGTCTCCGACGGCGACCGGACGGTCGATCGCGGAGACGATTCCTTCGGTCACCGTGCCGCCGAGGCCCAGCGGCGAACCGATGGCGATCGCCGGCTCCCCCACCTTCGTACGATCGGAGTCGCCCAGGTCGGCCGGGTGCAGCCCGGCGTGGTCGGCGACCTGGATCACGGCCAGGTCATAGCTCGGGCTGCGGCCGAGGATCTCGGCCCGGGACCGGTGGCCGTCGGAGAAGGTCACCATGATCGAACCGCCGTCGGCGGCGTCGGCGACGACGTGGTTGTTGGTCATGATCCGGCCGTCGTCGTCCAGGACGAAGCCGGAGCCGAGTTCGCCCTCGGAGCCGACGGACACCTCGATCGTGACGGTGCTGGGCAGCATCCGCGCAGCGATCCGGACGGTGTCGGCGCTGCCGCGGCCGGGCGGGATCGGCGAACCGGAGTCCTTCGGCGCCGATGCCGCGGTCGGGGCAGCGGCACTGGGCTCGGAGCTGGTCGCCGACTTCGGGTGGGGGGCCGGCGCGGAGGGGGCCGGCGCGGAGGCGGCCGGCGCGGCCGTACCGGACTGCTGCTGGGTGCCGAGACGCGCTCCCAGATACCCGGCGCCGCCGCCGAGCAGCACCGCCAGGACAGCGGCGATCACCAGGATCCCGGCGCTGCGTGGTCTCGTGGCCGGACGCAGTGGGGCCTGCTGGATGCTCGGCGGTGCAGTCGGTCGTGCAGTCGGTCCGAACGGACCGTAACCGGGCGGCTGCTGGTACGGCGGCGGGTTCTGGTACGGCGAGTGGAAGTCGGGGCGGAACTGCGGCCGATCCGGGTTGTCGTACGGCCGGGCCGGGGTCTGGAAAGAACCCGGGTCCGGCCGATCGCTGCCGCCGGACCCGCCGTTCTCAGACATCGTCTATCCCAACGCGTGCAGGACGCGGGACCAGCCCGCTCGGATGCGGCCCATCGTAGTTCGGCCGGCGTCCGGATCGTGGGGCAACGCCGCGACGACCTTGTCCCGGAGTCCGGTCGGACCGTCGGTGGCGACGGTGAAGACGTCGGTGCCGGACTGCCAGGTGGCGGTGTTGACCATCGCATCGGCCCGGTAGGCGGCGAGCGTGGGATCCCAGGCCGAGGCCGACGGCGGATCGGTGAGCCGGCCACGGCGCTCGAACACGCTGACCGTCGACAGTCCGTCGGTGTAGACCATGTGCAGCACGCCCGGTTCGGCCGGAGCGTCGGCACGCAACCGCACCAGTTGCATCCCGGCCAGTTCGGCCTGGCAGAACCAGCCCTGATGGGACAGTTCGCCGGCGCTGGCCGTGGTGAAGGTGGCCGTGGTGGTCGGCCGCGTCAGCAGTGCGGCGGGCGTGGGCCCGGCGAGCAGGTTGCGGACAGTGGGACTCGACGGGCCAGCCGGCTCGATCGCGAGACGCGTGTAGCGGGCCGCCAGCACCAGCCGTCCGGTCTGGTCGTACAGCTGCTGCCGCAGCACCAGACCGGTGGCCGAGTCGATCCACCAGACCGACTCCGGCTGGGTGAGCGCCGGGTCCCGCTGCCACGCCTGCACGCGGATCACCGGACGGCCGAGCACGGTGCCGCCGCTGTCGCCGGTCAACCGGAACCGGGCGGCCAGCGCGGAGATCAGGTCGTTCGCCGCGATTCGCGAGGCGGCCGGCGTCGGAAGCGTGCCGCCGATCACAGCGGTGCCGGTCAGAGATCGTACGACGACCCGGCTGCCGGTGGTCGGGGCGAAGTCGATGCTGACGTCGGCGGCGCTGGTCCGGTCGTCACGCGGCGCGATCACCCGCTGGATCCCGGAGTAGGACACCCGGGCCGAGGCCCATTCGGCGCGCTGCAGCAACTCGACGATCCGCTGCCGGTCCAGTGCGGGGCCGGTCATCGTCGGGTCCGGATCGATGTCTGTGTCGGGGTCGGTGTCGCCGGCACCGAGGCGGCGCGGATCTGCGGCCAGGGCGGCCGCAACGGCAGGACTGGTCAGGGGAAGCTGGGACACGGCATTGGAGAAGTCGGCCCGGACGGCGGCGGTGGGATCGGCGATTCCGTCGCGTTCGGGAGGCGCAGCCAGGTAGCCGACACCGGTGATCAGTACCAGCAGGACTGCCATGCCGGCCAGTGAGACGGTTCGCAGTCGTACGGTCCTGGACTGGTCCGGGTCGTCATCGGCCTCGGCGATGGCGGCCAGCCGCGACGTCAGGTCGGCCGGCAGCACGCCGGCCTGCCTGCCGGTGTCGGTGAGCAGCGACCGCAGCCGCTGCAGGGCAGCGACCTCCTCCCGGCAGGTCGCACAGTCGGACAGGTGGGCGAGCAATGCCTGCCGTTCGTTCTCCCCGAGGTAACCATCGACGTACGCCGAACGGCTCTCGGCGAAGTCCCGACATGATCGTCGTCTCACGACGTGCCCAGGGCTCCCGTCATCGGTGCCGGCAGCCGCGAACGGCCGTCCTCGGCGTCGACGCCGAAATAGCGCCGGTGTTCCGCTGACGGGCTGCGGTGAGCCAGGGCCGTACGCAACTGGGCGCGTCCGCGGTGGATCCGGCTGCGGACGGTGCCCAGCTTGACGCCCAGGACGTCGGCGATCTCGTCATACGACATGCCCTCGATGTCGCACAGCACCACCGCGGCGCGGAATTCCGGCGCCAGCGCGGCCAGCGCGGCGGCTACGTCATGATCCAGATCGGCATCGGCGAGTTGTTCGGCCGGCGCCGGCATGCCGCCCTCCAGACGCTCCTCGCTGCCTTCGGCAAGACCGTCGAAGCGGATCTTCTTGCGACGCCGAGCGCCGTCCAGGAAGAGGTTGGTGGTGATCCGGTGCAGCCAGCCCTCGAGGGTGCCGGGCTGGAATTTGTGCAGCGAACGGAAGACCCGGACGAACACGTCCTGAGTGAGGTCCTCGGCGTCGTGCGGGTTGCCGGTCAGCCGATAGGCCAGCCGGTAGACCCGTGCGCTGTGCTCGCGCACCACTTCTTCCCAGGTCGGCGGAGTCCAGGTCGGGGGCGCCCAGTCGGCAGGCTCGGCGGAGGTCGGCTCGCCCTTCGTGGTGGTCACATCGGGATTCTTGTGAACCAGCCTGGTAAACCGCTGTGAGAACACTGGTAATCCGCCCAAGTCTCGACGCCCTTTTCTTGGACCCTTCTTATCGCCGCAGTCCTAGTCACTGGCAGGTCGCTGGCAGGTCGCTGTCAAATACTCCCGATCGGATCAACGACTGCCCGCAACCGTTGGTTCCGCCTCACAATCCGGCGGTGGACAGCGCCTGCTGCAAGGCGGCACGCTGCTGATCGGTGGCCTCCACCATCGGGGAGCGCAGTCCGCCCACGGCGTGGCCCTGCAGGGCCAGCCCGGCCTTGACGAGGATGCAGCCCTGGGTGGCGAAAACGCCGGTGAAGATCGGCATCAACTGCTGGTGCAGTCGGCTCGCCTCGTCATTCTTGCCGTCCAGGAAGGCCTGGATGAGCTGTTTCATGCCGCGGCCGCTGAAGTGGGTCGAGGTGCCGACCACGCCGACGCCGCCGATGGCCAGCAGCGGAAGCGTCATCGCATCGTCACCGGCGTAGTAGAGCAGGTCGGTCGCAGCCAGCACTTCCGACGAAGCGCTCAGGTCGCCCTTGGCGTCCTTGACCGCGACGATCCGCGGGTGCGCGGCGAGCTCGATCATGGTCGGTGTCTCGACCGGTGTCCCGGTGCGCTTGGGGATGTCGTAGATCATGATCGGCAACTCGCTGGCATCGGCGATCGCGGTGAAGTGCCGGATCAATCCCGACTGCGGCGGCCGGTTGTAGTACGGGGTCACGACCAGGGCGCCGTCGGCGCCGGCCTGCCGGGCAGCCTGCAGAGCGTCGACGGTGTGGCGGGTGTCGAAGGTGCCGACGCCGGCGAGCACGCTGGCCCGGTCCCCCACAGCCGCGACCACGGCAGCGACCACCGCAGCCTTCTCCTCGTCGGTGGTGGTCGGCGCCTCGCCGGTGGTGCCGTTGATCACCAGGCCGTCGTTGCCGAGATCGTCGACCAGGTAGCGGGCGAGATCGGCCGCGACGCCGAGGTCGACTGCCAGGTCCTTGTCGAACGGTGTGACCATCGCCGTCAGCAGCCGGCCGAACAGCGGCCCTTCGGTGAAGATCATCTCAGCTCCCCTTGTTCATCGATCACTACCAGCGGGTCCCCGTCGGTGACCACATCACCGACCGCGGCGACCATCTCGACGATCACTCCGTCGACCTCGGCGAGCACCGGGATCTCCATCTTCATCGACTCCAGGATCAGCACCGGGTCGGCTGCCTTCACCCTGTCGCCCACACCGGCCTCGAGTTTGAGGACATTGGCGACGAGCTCAGCCGTCACGGTGTGACTCATGGCCGTCATCCTAGGCGTTGGCGATCCGGCCTTCGCTAGGGTAAGGAGCGTGACCACCCCGGACAGCCCCTTCGGCTCGCTTGCATCGCAGACCGGCGCTGAATACCCGACCCAGGACACCTGGGTCTACGCCGAGCTCTTCAACGAGGAGAATCCGGCGGCGACCGAGGCCAGACAGGCCGGCCGACAGTTCGGCGCCACTCCGGTCAGCCGCGGCGCGGCCAGCACGCTCACCGTGCTGGCCAAGGCGATCAACGCCCGCGCCGTCGTGGAGGTCGGGAGCGGCGCCGGGGTCTCCGGTCTTGCGCTCTTCGCCGGCATGCAGCCGGACGGCATCCTGACCTCGGTCGACATCGAACCGGAGCACCAGAACGCCGCCCGGCAGGCGTACCGCTCGGTCGGCATCCCGAGCCAGCGGTTCCGGCTGATCGCCGGTGCCGCGCTCAACGTGCTGCCGAAGCTGAGCGACGGGGCGTACGACCTGGTGCTGATCGACGCGGACAAGCTCGAATACCCCGAGTACGTCGAGCAGTCGTTCCGGCTGCTGCGGCACGGCGGACTGCTGGTGATCGACAACACCCTGTGGCACAACCGCACCGCCGACCCGGGCAACAACGACGACGAGACGCTTGCGATCCGCGACGCCGTACAGGCGGTCCGGGAGAACGAGGAACTCCTGAGCACGCTCGTCCCGAGCGGCGACGGCCTGTTGATAGCGGTCAAGCTCTGACCGACAAGCGAGGCGGGGTGCCGCAACGGACGATCCGTCGCGCTCTCTTCCGGTTCATCGGGTCGATCATCGGGATCGCCGTGCTGCTCACGGTCCTGCTGTCGATGGGCAGTCAGTTCCTCATCCGGTATCCGGGCAACGCCACGATCTACACCGTCACGATCACCCATTACGACGAGCACACGAAGCGGTCCTGCACTACCCACACCGATTCGAACGGGCAGTCCCGGACCAGCTGCGACGACCAGACGACCTACGTCCTGTACTTCGACGATCCGCGGTATCCGGGCCGGCACCACGAGGTGAGCGTCACCGATTCGTGGCATGGCCAGACGCAGAGGGTGTTCTTCGACGGCCGTGACTGGGAGATCGTCTGGGACCTCCCGGTCGGCTTGACGTTCGTCATTCTCGGCGGCTGTGTGGTCGTCGTCGCGGCGCTGGGCTGGTTCGGGATCGCCCGGCCGGCGTTGCGCGGCGCTGCCGAACGCCGCGCCGTCGCGCGACGGTGACGACGAGCGCGCTAGGAGGACTTCCGGCCGAACAGGAAATAACCGATCGGTACGGCTCCGGCGGAGTTGATCGTCGCGATTGCCGTCGCCCAGCCGATCTTGCTGCCGCGGACCGAATCCTTCGGCCGGCGGATCAGGTCGATCAGCGCGATGATCTTGAGCACCGTCTCACCGGCACCGACCGCGATCAAGATCTTCTTGGTCCGCGGACCAAGATCGACTTTCCTCTTGGCAGCCATCTCTCTCCTTCGTCGAAGCTACGGTGCGTACGTGCTGGTGTCGTAGGTCCTGGTGTCGCCGCGTGGCTAGGTCAGTGAGACCGTGACGCCCTTGCCGACGACCGTGATGCCGCCGCTCGACACGGTGTAGCCGCGAGCCAGGTCCGCCTCGTGGTCGACACCGACCTGAGCGCCCGCGGGCACGATCACATTCTTGTCCAGGATGGCGTTGTCCACCACCGCCCCCGGGCCGACCCGGACTCCGCTCAGCAGCACCGACCGGTTGATCTGGGAACGCTCCTGCAACACGATCGCGGGGGCCAGCACCGAACTCTCCACCTGGCCACCGGAGATGATGCAGCCGGGGCTGACGATCGAGTCCTCGGCAGTCCCCTCCAGGACGAATTTGGCGCCCGGCATCTGCACCGGGTAGGTCCAGATCGGCCAGTCGTCGTTGTAGAGGTTGAAGATCGGATCGACCGAGACCAGATCCATGTGCGCCTCGTGATAGGCGTCGATGGTGCCGACATCGCGCCAGTAGTTGATGTCCTTGGCCGTCGCCCCGGGGACGGAGTTCTGGGTGAAGTCGTAGACCTGGGCGGCACCCTGGTCGACGAATCCGGGGATGATGTCGCCGCCCATGTCGTGCCGGGACTCCGGGTCGTCGGCGTCAGCCTCCAGGGCATCGATGAGTGCGGTCTTGGTGAAGATGTAGTTGCCCATCGAGGCGTAGGAGGACTCCGGATCATCGGCCAGCCCGGGCGGATCGGCCGGCTTCTCCAGGAAGGATTTGATCTTGTTGTCCAGATCGGCGTCGATCACTCCGAAGGAGCTCGCCTGATCGCGCGGCACCCGGATCCCGGCGACGGTGCAGTCCAGTCCGCTGTCGATGTGCGCCTCGACCATCTGCGAGACGTCCATCCGGTAGATGTTGTCCGCCCCGAACACGACGATGTAGTCCGGATCCTCATCGGTGATCAGATTCATCGACTGAAAGATCGCGTCGGCACTGCCCTGGTACCAGCGCGGCCCGCGGCGCTGCTGGGCCGGTACCGGGGTGACGTAGTTGCCGAGCATCGTCGACATCCGCCAGGTCAGCGAGATGTGCCGGTCGAGTGAGTGCGATTTGTACTGGGTGAGGACCGCGACCTGGCGGAGCCCGGCGTTGGCCAGGTTGGACAACACGAAGTCGATCAACCGATACGTCCCCCCGAACGGCACGGCCGGTTTGGCGCGGTCCATGGTCAACGGCATCAGCCGCTTGCCTTCGCCGCCCGCCAGCACTATCGACAAGATCTTCGGACGCACCGCCATGCAGTGAACCTAGAGGTAGCGGGCCGTGCGTGCAACGATGCCCCACATGAAGGTCTCCGTGTTGACCCGGGAATACCCTCCGACCATCTACGGCGGGGCGGGCGTTCACGTCGCACAGCTCGTACCTCAGCTGCGGCGGTTGATCGAGGTCGACGTCCAGTGCATGGGTGAGCCCCGCGACGGTGCCACCGCCCATGCCGAGGACTTCCCGGCCGGCGCCAACGCCGCGCTGCGGGTCTTCGGCGCAGATCTGTCGATGACCGCGGCCATCGGCGACGATGTTGATCTTGTCCACAGCCACACCTGGTACGCCAATCTCGCCGGCCGGCTCTCCGGACTGTTCCACGACATCCCGCACGTGGTCACCGCACACTCGCTGGAACCGCATCGGCCGTGGAAAGCCGAACAACTCGGCGGCGGGTACCGGCTGTCGTCGTGGGCGGAACGGGAGGCATTCCTGGCCGCGGATGCGGTGATCGCGGTCTCCTCCGGCATGCGGACCGACGTCCTGGCCTCCTACGCTGATCTCGACCCGGACAGGGTGCACGTGGTCCGTAACGGCATCGACACCGACGAGTTCAAGCCCGACCATGACCAGTCGGCGCTGGACGCGTACGGCATCGATCCGGGCCGCCCGTCGGTGGTCTTCGTCGGGCGGATCACCCGGCAGAAAGGACTGATCCATCTGGTCCGGGCCGCAGCACGGCTGGACCCGGACACCCAGCTGGTGTTGCTGGCCGGCGCTCCGGACACCCCGGAGATCGCCCGCCAGGTCGGCGACGCATTCGCCGAGTTGGAGCGTTCCCGCGGCAACGTGGTGTGGATCGAGAAGATGCTGCCGCGGGCTGAGGTCCGGCAGATCCTCAGTCACGCGACAGTGTTCTGCTGCCCGTCGGTCTACGAACCGCTCGGCATCGTCAATCTCGAGGCGATGGCCTGCGAGACAGCAGTGGTCGCCAGCGCCGTCGGCGGCATCCCGGAGGTCGTGGTCGACGGTCGGACCGGCTCGCTGGTCGACTACGACCCCGCACGCGCCGACGACCCGGCCGCGGTCGCAACCTTCGAGGCCACGCTCGCCGACCGGATCAATGAACTGATCCGTGACCCCGACCGCGCGGCGGGATTCGGCCGGGCCGGGCGGCAACGGGCCATCGACGAATTCTCCTGGGCCAAGATCGCGGCCGAGACGGTTGCTGTCTATCAGCGCGCGGTCGAGGTGCACGCTGGAGGCTAGATCGCGATGAGATTTCGTGACCGTCAGGCGGCCGACCTTGTGCTGGTCGAACCGGTCACGACGCGCATCGCCGAGGTGGGCGCGGCCTACCGCGACTTTCGCCAGCTGACCGACGACGAGGGGCCGGACCTGCTCCAGTCCCGCGGGTGAGGCAGTTGGCCCGTCAAGTTCGTCGCTACTGGTGGTATTCGCGCCCGTAGGTCTTGATGCCCTCCATCATGTTCCGCAGGTTGGCGGGTGCGTTGTAGCCGAACGTGCGTTCGAAGGACTGGTAGCCCTCCTCGGAGGACTCGGCGCTACGGGGCAGCATCCGTTCGGCGAAGGCGTCGAACGCGGCATCGATGTCGCCCGGGTTCTCCGCGATCAGCGTGCCGAGCTCAGCGCCGTCGAACAGGGCCCAGTTCGCACCGTCGCCGTCGGGCGGGGTGAGGTGCGCGGCGTCGCCGACCAGCATCACGCCGGAGACCCGGTCCCAGGTGTGTCCGAGCGGCAGGCCCCAGATCGGCCGGATCACGGGGGCGGTATCGCCGGCGGTGATCAACTCGATCAGTTGCGGCGCCCATCCATCACCGAGCTGGTCGGCGATGGTTCGCAGCGCCCGCTCACGATTGGTCAGATCGAGGGTGTCCGACCAGGACAGCGGCTTCTTCATCACCACATAGCTGTGGATGACCTCGTTCGCTTCGCGGTGTCCGAAGATGCCTTTCCCCGGTTGCATCGCGAGCATCGCCCCGCGGCCGACGATCGCGGCGGCGGCTGGGTGACGCACTTCGACATCGTGCAGGAACGTCTCGGCCCAGAGGGTGCCGGTGTACTCCGGGACAGCGCCGCCCAGGTAGGCCCGCACCCGCGACCAGGCACCATCCGCCCCGACAAGCACATCGGCCCCGACCGATTCCCCGTCCGCGAAATTGACCCGGTGTGCGCCGTTCGCCGCCTCGACCGATGCGACCTTGTGCCCCCATCGGACAGTGCCCTCGGGCAGCGACTCGACGAGGATGCGTCGCAGCTCGCCGCGGAGCACTTCGGGGTTGGTGAGCTCACCGTCGTCGGGGATCTCACCGACGACCTGGCCGTCCGTGTCGAGGAACCGCATGGCCTCCGCGCCCATGGTGATGACCGACCGGAACTCGTCCATGAGCTGGCACTGCCTCAGGGCGACCTGGCCGTTGAAGTCGTGAATATCGAGCTGGCCGCCCTGCGCGCGCGGATTCAACGACTCCTCCCCCTCGTAGACGACGGCAGGGATGTCGTTGAGGTGCAGCACGCGGGCGAGCGTCAGCCCGGCGAGGCCGGCTCCGACGATGACGACGGGGTTCATGGGTTATCGATCTCCTTCGCGAGCGGCGAGGCCGGGCCAGACGCCCGATCCGATTCACTTCCGCCACAAAATTATTATGCCACATAATAATCTAGCGGCAAGGAGCATCACTCACGGAAATCAAGCGCGGTGTGCGAAACTATTTTGTAGTCGAACTATTTGACCGTCGGCGACACTCGGGCAGGGAGCAGAACTCGATGACGGACGGAGCTTCGAGGCCGAAGCAGCGCCAGCGTCTTCTTGCCGGCCTCACCGCATTCGGCTCGGCGCAGAACGAACTCCTCCGGTTGTTCGCACGCAGCAACCGCATGCACCTCAGCGATGCGGCCGCAGTGGTGCAGATCATCGAACACGAAGACCAGGGTCGGCTCCTCACGCCGGCGCGATTGGCGGAGCGGATCGGCCTGTCACCCGGGGCGACCTCGATCCTGCTCTCCCGCCTCGAAACCGGCGGATTCATCCAGCGAACCCGAGAACACGCAGACCGGCGCGTGGTCACCCTGCGCTCCACGACATCGATCAACGACGCCGCGGACGCGTTCTTCGAGCCGCTCGCCCAGCAGCTCGACGAGGCCCTGGCGGCGCTCGACGGTGACGAGATCGACACCCTCGAGCGCACAATCGGGCTTCTGCGGTCCGTCCTCGAGAGCTACGTCCATGCCGCCGCGCAGGAGATCGAACCTGACTGATCCGGGCTATCGGCGAGTGATCCCGACCCGGGTGTCTCGAGTTCGTCGAGCCGCTGGCGTTCCCTGCTGACCTCGTAGCGCGGCGCTGTGCTCCCTGCTGGGCATAACAACGGCCCGGATCCCGTTGGATCCGGGCCGCTCAGGATCGGCGATAGCTCAGCCGACGACCTCTTTGAGGGCTCCGGCCAACTCGGCTGCCTCATCCGCGTTGAGCTCGACCACGAGTCGGCCGCCGCCCTCGAGCGGAACGCGCATGACGATCTCGCGGCCTTCCTTGGTGACCTCCATCGGACCGTCGCCGGTCCGCGGCTTCATCGCAGCCATTGCATCCTCATCTCTGTCTTTCAGCCATGAAGCCCGCTCACGGGCTTGCAGCCCATTATCCCGTATCCGGAGCCTCGGGCGGGCATCGGGCGCAACACCTGGGGTTTCGCGTGGCGAAGTATTTGCCTAGATCAGAGAGTGACGAAACAATCAACCAGGTGGTCGTCGACCAGGCCGACGGCCTGCATGCTGGCGTAGGCGGTGGTCGGGCCGAAGAACCGGATGCCGTGCTTCTTCAGGGCCTTGGACAGCGCAAACGATTCCGGCGTCACCGCGGGGATGGCACTGACGTGGGCCGGCCGCGGCCGATCGGGTTCGGCGTAGGACAGCACCAGTTCGGCGAAGCCCTGGCCCCAGTCGGCCACCACCCGGGCGTTGCTGATCGCTGCCTCGATCTTGGCCCGGTTGCGGACGATCCCGGCGTCTGCCATCAGTCGTACGACGTCGTGGTCTGTGAACGCTGCCACCTGTTCGGGGACGAAGCCGGCGAAGGCGGCCCGGAAGGCGGGACGCTTGCGCAGGATGGTGATCCAGGACAGCCCGGACTGGAACGCCTCGAGCGTCAACCGCTCGTACAGGCCCTGGACGCTGCTGACGGGTCTGCCCCATTCGGTGTCGTGATAGTCCAGATAGACCGGATCGCCGGTGCCCCACGGGCAGCGTCGACGGCCGTCGGGCCCGACGACGGACCCGCTGTGCGCCTCCGGCACGATCAGCTGACCCTTTCGGAGTCCGAATGGCGGCGCCGGTCCTGGCGGCGTTTCCGCTTGGCCGCCTCGTCGTCGAAGACCGCGGCCCGAGTGTGCCGGGCCAGGTAGCGGCGGGCCGGGTCGGACAGTTCGGTCGGGCGCGGCGCATGGTCGGCGACCAGCTGGGCGAATTTGCGCAGGCTCCCGGTCAGCTGGCGTTGCAGCACCGGCCGTACGGCCAGGACCGCGGCCTCAGCTGCCCGGCCGCCGGGCAGATCGACCCGCTCCCGGATCGACAGCCAACTGCGCAGCCCGCGGGCCTCGATGGTGAAGACGCCGACGCCGGTGAACCAGGGACCCAGATGGGCCACCTCAAGCTCGTACGGCGGTTCCCAGCCGGTCACCACCATCTCGTCGCTGATCCCGACCCGTTTGCGGCCCACGCGCGGTCCGTGTTCGGCCCGGATCCGTGATCCCAGGCCCTCGACCCTTTCCTGGATCACCCGCATGGTGGTCAGCGGGATCCAGCGGGACTGGCCGACCCAGTCGACCAGATGCGGCCAGACCTCGGCCGGTGCGGCCGGCACCATCGCTGACCCGTTGAATCGCAGTGTCACCGGGCCACCTTCCTATCCGTGCTGTCTCGGCTGGTGTGTTCGCTGGTGTGTTCGCGGGGGTGTGCGCTGGTCAGCCGGCTGATCAGGGCGTCGCGGTCGGCGATCTCGTGGCTGAGCCTGGCCAGGACGTCGTCGACCTGATCCATCGCATAGCCCCGGATCGTGATGCCGAAGCGCAACTCCTCCAATTCGGCACCGGTCAACGGCCGGTCAGGCAGGTCCTGGCGGTAGGTGTCACGGACCGGTTCCCGGTTCATCTCTCCGACTCCCCCGGCCGCAACGACGGCCGCTGCTCCCAGCACGGCGATCACCAGGATCGCGATCGCCCACTCCATGCGGCGAGTGTATCCACCGGAGCACATAAAGTTGCCCCGTGACCGACGATGTGACCCGCGATGTGACCCCCGATGTGACCCGCGATGCAACCGACGATCAGGGCCGGACCGCCTGGGGCTGGGGCATCGCCACTGCGCACGCCTCGGGTCAGGTGCTCGACACCTACTACCCGGAGCCGCAGCTCGGCGCGCCCGACACCGCCGCCCCGCCCGAGGAACTGGCGATCACCGCTGCGGGCGCCAGCAGCGGCGACCCGATCCGGCACGTGCACACCGAGCTGGTGCACACGGTGATCGACCTGGACCAGCCGCCGGTCAGCGCCGCCGACGTCTACCTCCGGCTGCATCTGCTCAGCCACCGGCTGGTACGCCCCCGCGAGATCAACCTCGACGGCTGGGCCGGCCTGCTCAACACGGTCGTCTGGACCTCGGTCGGGCCGTGCGCGGTCGACGGCTTCGAGGCGATCCGGACCCGGATGCGGGCCGATCGCCGGGAGCTCACCGTGCACGCAGTGGACAAGTTCCCGCGGATGCTGGACTACGTGATCCCCTCCGGCGTCCGGATCGGTGACGCGTCCCGGGTGCGACTGGGAGCCCACCTCGCGCCGGGCACCGTCGTGATGCACGAGGGCTTCGTGAATTTCAACGCCGGCACCCTCGGCCCGGCCATGATCGAGGGCCGGGTCAGCCAGGGCGTGGTGATCGGCAAGGACTCCGACGTCGGCGGCGGCGCCTCGATCATGGGCACGATGTCGGGCGGCGGCACCCACATCGTCTCGGTCGGCGAGCGCAGCCTGATCGGCGCCAACGCCGGGATCGGCATCTCGCTGGGCAACGACTGCGTCGTCGAGGCCGGGCTCTACGTGACCGCAGGCACCAAGATCACCCTGCGCGGCAAGGACGGCGGCGAGGACCGGGTGGTCAAGGCCCTCGAACTGTCGGGCCAGGACAACCTGCTCTTCATCCGCAATTCGCTGACCGGCGCCGTCGAGGTACGGGATCGTGCCGGTCGGACCGTTGCGCTGAACGAGTCGCTGCACGCGATCTGACGACGGGCAACCCGAGGAATGGCACGTCGCAGACACACCGCCGCAGCGGCGGTGCTGATCGTGGTCGGGCTGCTGGCGGTGCTGGTGGTGGCCGCACTGGTGGTCGTGCATCTGATCCCCGATCACAAGCCGATCCCCGGCGAGCAGCGCTGTGTCGCGACTGCCGCCGGCAACGCGGTCGCGGTGGACACCGAACAGGTCCAGAACGCCGCGATCATCGCCGGTGTGGCCGTACGCCGCGGGCTCGCTCCCCGGGCTGCCTCGATCGCGATCACGACTGCTTACCAGGAGAGCAATCTGCGCAATCTCGATCATGGCGACCGGGACTCGATCGGGCTGTTCCAGCAGCGTCCCTCGATGGGCTGGGGAACCGCCAAGCAGCTGCAGGATCCCTATTACGCCACCGGCCGCTTCTACGACGCGCTGGTCAAGATCCACGGCTGGGAGTCGGCCGACATCACCGAGATCGCCCAGAAGATCCAGATCAGTGGCTATCCGGACGCCTACCGCGACCACGAGGCCGACGGCCGGATCCTGGCCTCAGTGCTGACCGGGCAGAGCCCGGCCGGGCTGCGCTGCCTGATCCGTGACCAGCACCAGGCCGACCCGGCCGGACTCGGCAAGGCGCTGCACAAGACGTACAAGATCCATCCGAAGCGCAGCGGGGTGGTGATCACGATCTCGGCGAAGTCGCAGGCCCTGGCCTGGTCCTACGCCCACTTCGCGCTGGCCAACGCCCGTGATCATGGTGTCTCCAGCGTGCAGGTCGGCAGCCGCTATTTCGCGATCAGCAGGATGGATCTGGCCAGCTGGCACACCGCCGCACGGCCGATCGGCTCGCACGCGGTGAAGATCACCTTGCGCTGAGCCGCCTACCGCCTCAGGTACGCCGCCAGCGCATCTGCCGCGATCACCCGGGCCGGGTTGACACTCCCCCAGCCGCGGTTGGGATGGACCCGGTTGGTCAACAGGATGACATAGGCACGGCGCTGCAGGTCGATGACGATCGAGGTGCCGGTGTAGCCGGTGTGGCCGATGGTGTGCGGGCCGGCCAGATCGCCCATGTACCAGCGCTGGTTGATCTCGAAGCCCAGACCGTGATCATGATCGGCGAAGTCCGCTGTCTGGTTGGTGATCATCTGTTGCGCTGCGGTCTCGCCGAGCAGTTCACTGTTGATCACCGCCAGGGCCAGCCGGCCGAGATCGGTGGCGGTGGAGAAGACGCCGGCATGCCCGGCGACACCGTTCAGCGACCAGGCGTTCTCGTCATGCACCCGGCCGTGCACCATGCCCCGGTCCGGGACCGCCTCGTACTCGCAGGCCGCGATCCGCGGCCGCAGCGCGAGGTCGGGGTTGTAACCAGTGTCGGTCAGCCAAAGCGGCCCGCTGATCCGTTCGGCGACCAACCGGTCCAGCCGCTGCCCGGTGACCCGCCGGGCCAGCTCGCCGAGGGTGATCAGGTTGAGATCGCTGTAGCAGTAGGCGGTTCCGGGCGCGGCGACCACTTCGGCCTCGAGCGCACCACGGATCCGCGCCTGCGGATCGTCGTAGAGCCGCCAGAGCGGGATCTCGGCCGGGAAGCCGGACGTGTGGATCAGCAACTGGCGAACGGTCACCGCGGTCTTGCCGGCCGCGGCGAATTCCGGCAGGTAGTCCACCACCTGGCGGTCCAGCTGCACCTGGCCGGATTCGACCAATTGCATGATCACCAGCGAGGTGAAGAGCTTGGAGATCGACGCGAGATCGAAGATCGTGTCGAGTCGCATCGGGATCCGGTCCGGCTCCTCGAGCAGCGTCCCTTCCTGGTCCGCGTAGCACAACGCCCAGCCGGCGGACCGGTGGTCGACGATCGTGTCCCCGACGCCGCAGAGCAGGACCGCGCCTGCGAAGAGCGGCCGGTCGACCACGGCGGACCGTAGGGCCGTCAGCCGCTCCCAGGGCTCGTCGAAGGCCGGGTCCATGATCGGCTGGCTCATCGGCGGACCACGCCGGCGCCGTAGGGGAAGAGCGGATGGTCGGCGATCTCTCCGACCGACAGCGGCAGCCGTCCGGTCGGTCTGACCTTGCCGACCAGCACCCGGACCAGAGCGTCGATCGCGCCGGGCGTCGCCGAGTAGGTCAGCAACAGAGTGCCACCGTCGGCGACCAGGCCGACGTCGTACGGCTCGGTGATCGCGGCCAGGCTGACCCGCTCGGCCGCCTGCCGCACCGCCCGGACCAGCATCCGCTGCCGCTGGCTCCGCCAACCGGCATTGGTGATCAGGACGGTCTGCTGGGCGGCCCGGGCCTGTCGTCTTGCTGCGTCGATCAACAGCCGCCCGGGTTCGTTGCCGGTGACCAGCGCCGAGGTCTGCAGACCCGCAGCCTGCAGGCCTTCGGTGACCCGGCCGACGCTCGCCTCGTCCGGGCCCAGTACGCAGGTCAGGGCCCGGCGCAGCGGGATCTGGAACTGATCATCCCGGGCCAGGGTGATGGTGGCGTCGGCGATCGCCGCCGCGCGGGCCTGATGAGCGTCTGAGCCAACCACCCGGTCGATCGTCGCCGGATCGGTCGGGGCGGCCTCGAAGAGGCCCCGCCGGCGCTTCAGGTCCAGGATCCGCTGCACGCCGGCGTCGATGCGGTCCTCTGACAGCCGTCCGTCGGCGACCGCCCGGGCGATCGCCGCAACGGCGGCTTCCGGATCGGCCGGCTCGAGCAGGATGTCCACTCCCGCCTCGATGGCGCGGACCGCGATCTCGTCGTCGCCGTAGGTCTCACGGACGCCGTCCATCCGCAACGAATCGGTGATGATTGCACCGGTGAATCCGAGATCCTCGCGGAGCAGTCCGGTCAGGATCGGGCGGCTCAGGGTGGCCGGGTCGCCCGACGGATCCCGGTCCGGCAGTGCGAGGTGACCGGTCATGATCATGTCGATGCCGGCGCGGACCGCGGCCCGGAACGGCAGCGCATCCAGGAACTCCCAGTCGATCATGGAATGGGTGATCACTGGAAGGCCGTGGTGGCTGTCGCTCGCAGTGTCGCCGTGGCCCGGGAAGTGTTTGGCCGCGGCGCTGATGCCGGCGTCCAGCTGCAGGCCGGCGGTGGCGGCTGCGACGTGGTCCGAGACCACGTCGGGCTCGCTGCTGAAGGACCGGATCCCGATCACCGGGTTGGACTGGTTGACATTGACGTCGGCGACCGGCGCGAAGTCGGCGTTGATCCCGACCGCTCGCAACTCGGTGCCGGTGATCGCGTACGCCTGCCGCACCAAGTCCGGTGAATGCGTCGCCGCCAGCGCCATCGCCCCCGGGAACTGGGTGGCGGGCGGCCCCATCCGGGCGACCCGGCCGGTCTCCTGGTCGGTGCCGATGATCAGTGGTGGCAGCCCCGCCGCCTTGGCCGCGGCCTGCAGGCCGTTGCTCAGCCGGCCGATCTGCTGCGGGTTGTCGGTGTTGCCGGCCCAGGCGAAGTAGATCACGCCACCGGGGCGGTAGCGCTGGATCACCTCGGCCGGCGTCGCGACGCCGTACAACTCGGTGTTGCGGTCGTCGGCCGTGTCCGCGGAGTCGCCGTACACCAGGAGCGTGGTCAACTGGCCGATCTTCGTCTGCAGGTCCATATCGGCCAGCACCCTACTAAGGTCGCGGCGCAGTGGTGGCAGCCGGTCAGCTCGCGGTGCTGAGCCGCTCGACGGCGGCCTGGATGCGTTCGTCGGTCGCGGTCAGCGCGACCCGGACGTGATCGCCGGAATTCTTGCCGTAGAAGGCTCCCGGGCCGACCAGGATTCCGAGGTCGGCGAGCCGGTCGACGGTCTTCCAGCAGTCGCCGTCGGAGTCGCTGATCCACAGGTAGAGCGAACCCTGGGAGTCGTCGACGCGGAAGCCGGCCCGTTCCAGTGCCGGTCGCAGCAGTTGACGACGGGCCCGGTAGCGCTCCCGCTGGGCATCGACGTGCTCGTCGGTGCTGAGCAGTGCGATCATCGCCTGCTGGACCGGACGGGAGACGATCATGCCCGCATGCCGGCGGATCGAGGTCAGCTCGGCGATGATCTGCGGATCGCCGGCCACGAACCCGGCCCGATAACCGGCCAGGTTGGCGATCTTGGACAGTGAGTGCACCGCCAGCAGGCCGGTGTGATCGCCACCCGAGACGCGAGGATCGAGGACCGAGACCGCCGGTGCGTCCCAGGCGAATTCCAGGTAGCACTCGTCCGAGGCGACCACCGCTCCCCAGGACCGGGCCAGCTCGACCGTCGCCCTCAGTTTGGCGGCGTCGGCGATCCGGCCGGTCGGGTTGGACGGCGAATTCAGCCAGACCAGCTTGGGGCGTACGCCACCCAGACCCGTCAGATCATCGGTAGCGACGACCCGACAGCCGGCGATCACCGCACCGGCCTCGTAGGTCGGATAGGCGGCTTCGGGGATGACGACCACGTCGTCAGGTCCCAGCGCGAGCTGGGTGGGCAGCCAGGCGACGAACTCCTTGCTGCCAATGGTCGGCAGGACGGCGTCGGGTGCCACGTCCGCTCCGGCGCGTCGACCGAGATAGCCGGCGGCCGCAGAGCGCAGTGCCGGGGTCCCGGCCACCGTCGGGTACCCGGGGCTGTTGCCGGCGGCCGAGAGCGCCTCGACAGCGACCTCAGGGGTGTCGTCGACCGGAGTCCCGATGGACAGGTCGACGATCCCGCCGGGGTGCGCTGCGGCCCGCTGTTTGGCCGGTGCGAGCGCGTCCCACGGATAGTCGGCCAGGGCGGCCGCCAACGGGTTGGGACGCGCGGGGTTGGTCACTCGTCGTGTTCCTGCGGCGGCAGCGCCGAAACCAGATCATGGTCCTTGTCGATCGGGCCCAGCTTGGCGGCGCCACCCGGGGATCCCAGGTCGTCGAAGAAGCCGACGTTGGCGTCGTAGTAGGCCTTCCACTCCTCCGGCACATCGTCCTCGTAGAAGATCGCCTCGACCGGGCAGACCGGCTCGCAGGCGCCGCAGTCGACGCACTCATCGGGGTGGATGTAGAGCATCCGCTTGCCCTCGTAGATGCAATCCACCGGACATTCCTCGACGCAGGCCAGGTCCTTCAGATCGACACACGGCTGCGCGATGACGTACGTCACAGCGTCCTCCTCAGTTCAGCAGCAACAACAGGTCACTAGTATCACGCCTTTACTGCCACGACTCGAAAGTAGCCCCGCCTGATGGACACCGATCCGCTCGCCGCGATCGATCCGCCGATCCGGATCGACGACCGGGTGACGATCCGCTATCGCCTCGGCGACGGTTCGGCGACCGACGTGGTCGGCTGGATCAGTCGTCTCGACCCGACCCTGGTCGAGGTGCTCTCCCCCGGTGATCGACGAGCGGTCGTCGGTCGCGGGAGCATCATCCTGGCCAAGCGGGTGCCGCCGGCGCGCGGCGGCAGGCCCCCGGAGCGGTGGAGCGCGGACGAGGTCGAAGCGGCGGCAGCACCGGGCTGGATCGCCGATCACGAGCCGCTCGGGGATTGGCTGCTGCGGTCGGGCAACGGTTTCACCGGGCGGGCGAATTCGTGTCTCGCGGTCGGTGATCCCAGGCTGGGATACGACCAGGCGGCCAAGATCATCATCGGCCACTACACCGGTCTCGGACTCGAGCCGAGAGTCCAGACGGTCGCCGGCGGACCGATCGAGCAGGCATTACGTGATCTCGGCTGGGTCGAGACCTACGTCCGGACGACTGTGATGACCAGCACACTGTCGGCACTGCTCGACGATCATCCCCGCAACCCGCGGGTGACGATCGACTCCGAGCTGACCGAGGACTGGTGGCAGGCGTATCTGCACTATCGCGACGTCAGTGATCATCAGGTGGGGCGACGGATCCTCGGTGGCCCGCAGCCGGTCGGCCTGGCTGCGATCCGGGCCGAGGGCCCGGACGCCGGCCAGATCGCCTCGCTGGGCCGCGGCCAGGTCAGCAACGAGTGGCTCGGCCTGGCCGGCCTGTGGACCCGGCCGGAACACCGCAGACAGGGCCTGGCGACGATGATCATGATCGAACTCGGACACTGGGCTGCCCGGCTCGGTGCCCGGAATGCCTACCTGCAGGTGGAAATGAAGAATTCCGGTGCGGTCGCGGCGTACGAGTCCTTGGGCTTCGTACGCCACCACGACTACCTGTATCTGCGGCCGGCCTGATCAGTCCAGCCCGGCGAAGAGATCATCGGCCCACTTGTCCGCCTGCGGGAATTCCTTGCCGCCGGCGTAGCGATAGTGCTCGGCCGCCCAGAAGTCGTCGATCTTGGCAGCGGCCTGGAAGAACCAGCTCTCCTGGGCGATCTGGGTCTTGTAGGCGTGCAAGGCTGCCATCTTCTTGTCGATGTGCTCGGGGGCGACGATCTCGGCGACGATCCACTCGTCCGGGGTTCCCATCGGCAACGAGCCGGCGACGTCCGGATCGACCCCGTTGAAGCTCTCGGTGTCCCCCATCGCCCGCAGCGTCCGGATCCGGTCCCGCATCCGGCTCTCGCTGATCGAGGCCCAGACCACCCGGTCGACGGTCCACGGCTCGCCAAGATCGGGACGGAAGCCTGGCACTCCGGCCAGCGCGTAGGCATAGGTGGCGACCCGGTGCGCCTGGATGTGATCAGGATGGCCGTACGCACCGCGCTCGTCCTGGGTGATCAACACCTGCGGCCGCCGGTCGCGGATGATCGCGACCAGCTCGCTGGCCGCCTCCAGCAGGTCGGTGGTCCAGAAGATGCCTTCCCGCAGCACGTCGCGCGGGATGGCGCCCCGGCCGTCCTCACTCCACTTCATACCGGAGTCGCGGAACCGGTAGTCGCCACCGAGACGTACGTAGTCGGTCACCCCGAGCGCCGTCATCGCTTCGTGCAGCTCGCCGAGCCGGTGCGGACCGAGCCGATCCTCGTGCTCGGCGCCGAGATGTTCCAACTCGGGGACGAGGACCTCGCCCTCCTCGCCCAGGGTGCAGGTGACGAGGGTGACGGCCGCTCCCTCGGCGACATATTTCGCCATCGTGATGCCGGTGCCGATGGATTCGTCGTCAGGATGGGCGTGAACGACCAGCAGCCGCCGGTCAGCCAGTTCTGGTGCAGAAGTCTCCGAAGTCACAGGGTCGATCCTACGTATCGCTCGTCCGGGTCGCGGATGGTGTCGGTCAGCCAGCCGATGTAGCGCTCGGCCGAGGCGTGCACGATCTGGCGCACCAGCCCCGGGGACAGCGGAATGTTGTTGGGACAGGACCGCATGAAGCTCGCGGTCCGGTTCGCCATCACCGCCATCGTGTCGCCGCTGAAAAGGACACCGCGACCTGCCGCCCAAGCCCTTCGACAAGCTCAGGGCCGCGACAGGCTCAGGGATCAGACGATCGCGCGCGGCTCTGCGAAGTGGCAGGCGGAGACGTGTTCGCCGACGCCGTCCGGACGCGGGATCAGCTCGGGATCCTCCACAGAGCAGCGTTCCTGCGCCTTCCAGCAGCGGGTGTGGAAGCGGCAACCGGTGGGCGGATTGGCCGGGCTGGGCACGTCGCCGGTGAGCACGATCTGCTGCTTGTTCTGCCGCTGGGTCGGATCCGGCACCGGAACAGCGGACAACAGCGCCTGGGTGTACGGGTGGGTCGGGTGCTCATAGATCTCGGCGTCGTTGCCGATCTCCACGATCTTGCCCAGATACATCACGCCGACCCGGTCCGAGATGTGCCGGACCACCGACAGGTCGTGGGCGATGAAGATGTAGGCCAGGCCCAGCTCCTGCTGCAGTTCCTTGAGCAGGTTGACCACCTGAGCCTGCACCGACACGTCCAGCGCCGACACCGGCTCGTCGCAGATGATCACCTTCGGGTTCAGCGCCAGCCCACGGGCGATCCCGATCCGCTGCCGCTGCCCGCCGGAGAACTGATGCGGGTAACGGTTCAGGTGCTCCGGGTTGAGACCGACCAGTTCGAGCAGCTCCTGGACCCGCTTGCGGCGCTGGCCACGCGGAAGCACCGACGGATGGATCTCGAACGGCTCGCCGACGATGTCGGCGACCGTCTTGCGCGGGTTGAGCGAGGTGTACGGGTCCTGGAAGACGATCTGGATGTCACGGCGCAGCCGGCGCATCGCGGCGCCGCGCTGGGCGTACACATCAGTGCCCTCGAAGGTCAGCTTGCCGGCGGTCGGCTCCTCCAGCCGCATCAACAGCCGGCCGAGGGTCGACTTGCCGCACCCAGACTCCCCGACGATGCCCAACGTCTCGCCGCGGTGCAGCTCGAGGTCGACTCCGTCGACCGCCTTGACGTGGCCGATGGTGTGGCGAAAGACGCCGGCCTTGATCGGGTAGTACTTGATCAGGCCCTCGGCCTTGAGGATCACGTCGTCGGTCGCCGTGCTCCCGGTGGATTCCGCATGCGTCGCGGTCACTGGTGTGCTCCTTCTCGCAGGACATCCTCGGCGAAATGACAGGCCGCGTACCGGTTGCGGCCGACCTCGCGCAGTGGCGGCGGTGCCCCGTCCTTGCAGACGTCCTGGGCGTAGCGGCAGCGCGGATGGAACGGGCAGCCCGGCGGGATCGCCAGCAGATTCGGCGGCAGGCCACCGATCGCAGACAACTCCTGGCCCTTCAGGTCCACCCGCGGGATCGATTCCAGCAATCCCTTGGTGTACGGGTGGCCCGGGTTGGCGTACAGGTCGAAAACGTCGGCCTGTTCGACGATCCGGCCGGCGTACATCACCGCGATCCGGTCGGCGACGTCGGCCACCACACCGAGATCGTGGGTGATCAGGATCAGGCCCATCTTGCGCTCGTCCTGCAGGTCGGCGAGCAGCTGCATGATCTGGGCCTGCACGGTGACGTCGAGTGCGGTGGTCGGCTCGTCGGCGATCAGGATCGCCGGGTCGAGGGCGATCGCCATCGCGATCATGATCCGCTGCCGCATGCCGCCGGAGAACTGGTGCGGATAGGCTTTGGCCCGCTGCTGGGCACCCGGGATCTGCACCCGCTCCATCAGCCGTACGGCCTCGCGCATCGCATCGCTGCGGTTCATCCCGCGGTGCTTGCGGAACATCTCGGCGATCTGCCAGCCGACCGGGAAGACCGGATTCAGCGCGCTCAGGGCGTCCTGGAAGATCATCGAGATCTCCGGGCCCCGGACCGTGCGCCGCCGGGACTCGGGCAGCTTCAGCAGATCGGTGCCGCAGTATTCGACCGTGCCGCCGGTGACGAAGCCGGGCGGCGAGTCGAGGATCCCCATGATCGCCTGGGCGGTCACCGACTTGCCGGAACCGGACTCGCCGAGGATCGCCAGGGTCTGGCCTTCGTAGAGATCGAAGTCGACGCCGTTGATCGCCTTCGCGACGCCCTCCCGGGTTCGGAATTCGACCTGCAGATCGCGGACGTCCAGCAGCAGTCCGTCCGGCCCAGGCTGCCAGCGGGAGCCGATCCGGGAGACCTCTTCGGCAGTATCAGTCATGATCAACCACTCCTCAGCGCAGCTTCGGATCGAACGCGTCCCGGACGGCGTCGCCGAGCAGGATGAAGGCAAGCACGGTCAGCGACAGAAACAGGCTCGGGAAGAGCAACATGTGCGGAGCTGCCGTGATCTCACCCAGCCCCGAAGCGTCCGATATATCACTGCCCCATGAGATAGCGGGATCCTGCAGTCCGATACCGAGGAAGGACAACGTTGCCTCGGCAGCAATGTAGACGCCGAGGTTGATGGTGGCAACGACGATGACCGGCGCGAGAGCGTTGGGCAGAATGTGGCTGAAGATGATCCTTCCCGGCTTCGCTCCTAGAGCCTTCGCGGCCTGCACGTAATCGCTGGGTTTGACCTGCAGCACCGCACCGCGCATCAGGCGCGCGATGTTCGGCCAACCCAAAAGCGCGAGCACAAAAACGATCTTGAGCACCTGCACGATGAGCGGTGCATCGACGCTGGTCGGGAACTTGTAGAGAAAGAGGATTCCGCCGAGCAGCAGCGGAATCGTGAAGAAGATCTCACCGATCCGCTGCAGGATGGCATCCACCCAGCCGCCGAAGAATCCCGCCAACAGACCCATGATCATGCCCAGGATGGTCGTCGCGACGGTTGCCAGCAGCCCGACCGATAGCGATGCCCGAGCCCCGTAGATCGTCCGCGCGTAAACGGATCGGCCCTGACGATCCATGCCGAACAAGGGACCGTGCGTCGACGGCTTCTTGAAGGCGTCGGCGAGGTTGGCATATCGCGGATCGGTATGGGTGAACAGCTGCGGGGCGACGGCCATCGCGACGAAGATCACGATCAACACCGCTGACACCCAGAACAGCGGCTTGCGCCGCAGCTCGACCCAGGCAGCACTCCACTCCGAGCGACCCGCCGAGGCGGAGGGCACGTCGCCGACCGGCGCGATCGACTGTTCGGTTGCGGCTTCAGTCACTTGCGATCCTCGGGTCCAGCACGCCATACAGGATGTCGACGATCAGATTGATCAACAGGAAGACCAGCACCAGCACCGTTACGGCGCCGACGACCGACTGACCGTCGTGGTTATAGATGCTCTGGTAGATGAAGTTGCCGATGCCGTTGATGTTGAAGATCCGTTCGGTGACGATCGCACCACCCATCAATGCGCCGACATCGGCGCCGACATAGGTGATCACTGGGATCAATGAGTTTCGCAGCGTATGTACCCCGACAGTTCGACCTCGGCTGAGCCCTTTCGCTCGCGCGGTTCGCACATAGTCCGCCCGGAGGTTCTCTACCAGACTCGTCCGTGTCAGACGGGCCACGTACGCAACGGACAACGAGCCCAGAACCAGGCCCGGCAATATCAGTTGGCCCAGTGTTCCCTGTGTCGAGGTGACCGGGAACCACTGCAGCTTTACGCCGAAAACCATCTGCGCCAAGGCGCCGATGACGAACACCGGGATCGAGACCACCAATAGAGTGCTGACCAGCACGAGATTGTCCAGGAAGCCGTTCTTCCTGATTCCCGCCAGCACACCCGCGGCAATGCCGACGACCAGTTCGAACAGGATGGCGATGATCGTCAGTTTGATTGTGATCGGGTACCTGGTGGTCAGCTCCTGGCTGACGTCGTTGCCATAGAAGTTGACACCCAGATTGCCGTGCACCAACTTGCCCAGATACAGCAGGTACTGGAGAACAAGCGGCTTGTCGAGGTTGTATTCGGCGTTGAACTTCGCGATGTACGCCGGTGGGCAGGGCCGTTCGCCGCAGCGTCCCTTTGCCGGATCCCCGAGACCAAACACCATTGTGTAGATCAAGAAGGTCGTGCCGAGGACGACCGGGATCATCTGCAACAGGCGTCTGATGATGTATCTCACCATTGGCGGATCAGTCCCTCTCCATGTCCGTTCCTGAGCCTATGCGTGTGGGCCGGCCCGGCGGGCCGGCCCACACCTCAGCGCTCGCCCAGGAGGCTTTCCACCTCAGGACTTCTTGAGCTGGATAGAGGACAGATCGAGCTGCTGGAAGGCGTCCACCTTGATGTCGGTCACGTTGTTGGACCAGGCATAGTTGGTCTTCTCGAACCAGAGCGGAGCTGTCGGGAAGTCCTTGCCGAGGATCTGCTCAGCCTTCTGATAGGCCGCATCGGCAGGCGCGCCGGTGTCGGCCGATGCGGCAACCTGCAGCTGCTTGTCGAAGGCTTTGTTGCTGTAGCCCGCGTAGTTGGAGTCGGCGCCCGTACCGTAGATCGGCGCCAGGTAGTCCTCGATCGACGGGTAGTCCATCACCCAGCCGTTACGGAACATCCCGCTGATCTCCTTCTTGTCGAGGCTGTCCAGCAGGGTCTTGAAGTCAGGCAGCGGCTTCGCGACCACCTTGATCCCGAGGTTCTGGCTCACCTCGGAGGCCACCGCTTCACACCATGCCTTGTGTCCGCCGTCGGCGTTGTAGGTCAGGGTGAGGGTGCCCTTGTAGCCGTTGGATTCCTTGAACAGCTGCTTGGCCTTGGCCGGGTTGTAGGTGCAGTTCTCCCCGCACGCACCCGCCTTGTAGCCCTCGACGACCGGAGACACCCAGCCGCTAGCAGGTGAGTAGGAGTTTGCGAAGACCTGCTTGATGATCAACGGCCGGTTGATCGACATCGAGATCGCCTCACGCAACTTCAGGCCCGATGCGCCGGTCAGCTGCTTGTCGATCGGCGAGAAGGTGATGTAGCCGAAGACACTGGAGCCCTTCTGTCCCCAACGACCAGCGAGCTCCTTCTGCCACTGGTTGTTGATCAACTGGTCGTTCGGGATCGGGTCCATGGTGCCGGTGAAGTCCAGGTTGTTCGCCAGCACATCGTTGAACGCCGCACTCGGATCCTTGTATACCCGGAAGTCGACCTTGTCGACATGGGGCTTGTAAGGCCCGGCGTAGTACGGGTTCTTCTGCAGCACGATGTCGGTGGTGTTGTTGCTGACCACCTTGAACGGTCCGGCGCCGACCGGGATCTTCTCCTGCGCCTTCTGGTTGGCGGCGCTCTTGAAGAAGGAGTCCGGCAGCGGGGCGAACGCGACGTAGCCGAGGCGGACCGGCAGGTTGGACACCTTCTCGGTCGTGGTGATCGTGAACTCGGTGTCGCTGATGACCTTCAGGCCAGACATCTTGTCGGTCTTGGGCGCCGTCTTGCACGCGCCGCCGTCGGTCTGCAGGTCGGCGTAGCCCTTGATCGGAGTGTAGAAGTAGGAGTTGGCCTGACCGTTCTTGCAGTCGGCCGCCCAGTTCCACGCGTCGACGAAGTTCGAAGCCTTGACGCTCGTGCCGTCGGAGAACTTGTAGGTCGGCTTGATCTTGACGTCGAAGTGCTGGTTGTCCTTGGTGGTGATGCTCTGGGCGATGTCGTTCTCAGGTTGAGAAGTATCGGGGTTGTAGCGGACCAGCTTGGCGGTTGTGTTGTTCAACACGGTGCCGCCGCACACTTCGTTGGTGTCGCCAGGCAGGAGTGGGCTCTGCACCGTACAGGCGCCGATCGAGATCTCGGATGAGGCATTGGATTTGCTGCCGCTTGTTGAACCGCCGCCACCGCATGCGGCCAGCAGCACTGCTGCCACACCGACCCCGGCTACAGCGGCCACCGCGCGAGTGTGTCCTCGCATTGGATGTCCTCCCGTTTCGTGCGTCCGGATCTCGGACGCAGCGCCCGCACGGCAGCCGATTTCTGTGATTTTCCCGACCGCTACCCGCGGGTACGTTAGAACAACTTTTAACCTCAACCGGGTCCTTCGAGCAAGTTGAGCGTCAAAACCGCCTCAGACACGAAACCTGATCGTGACCTCGTCACTGCCCTCGTTACTGCCCTGTGAAGCGGTCCAGCGAGGCCAGCGCCCGGCGAAGCTGGTCCAGATCCTCCAGCACCACCCGGCGGATCACCGGCGAGGTGTTGTCGTCGTCCAGCACCGCCTCGGCCGCGGTCAGCACCTCGGGCTCGGTGACCGACAGCGGGAACCCGAGACTCGGGATCCGGCCGAGTGCCCAGCCGGTCCGGAAGCCGGCCGTGGCGGCGATGTCGGTGAAGAAGCTCAGGGCGTACGGCTTGGTCAGCTGCACCTGCTCGGCGGAATCGCCGAATAGCGCCTCGGCGGTGGCGTAGAGCACGTAGGCCGAGGCCTCCGAAGGCTTCATCAGCAGGTCGTACGCCTGCTGCTTGGCCTCCGCGGTCGGCAGTGCGGCGCGTGCCCGGGCAGCGTTGACCTCGGCCGCCGCGGATCGATCTGCCGCCAGGGTCTGGTCGATGGTCTCGGGCCGGTCGGCCAGGGTGCAGAGCCGGGTGACGATCGCCCAGGTCAGATCCGGGTCCAGCTCGATCCCCGACGGCAGGTCCAAGCCCAGCCGCCAGGCGTCCAGCCGGTCGACGTCGGAGCAGGCGGGGACGGCATTGCGGAAGGCCATCAGCTGCCGATCCGAACCTGGCTCGGCCGCCGCCAGGATCCGGTCGGCGAGGGCGGCGACCTCGGCGAGCCGGTCGACGCGCTCGGCGATCGGTGTGTACGGCCCGGCCAGGCTGCGGCGGGCCGTCTGCAGCATGATGTTGACCACGACGTCGTCGGGTTCGTCGGCGAGCTGGTCGGTGATCATCGCGAGCGCCTCGCGCGGATCGAGCTCGGCGTCGCGCACCTGGTCGCGCACGCTGTTCCAGATCGCCACCCGGCTGCCGGGCTCGTCGATCCGGCTCACCACCGAGCGCAACTGCCGCCAGTCGGCGGCGTCGAAGCGCAGCTTGGCCCAGGTCTGGTCGTACGCGTCCGGCACCACAGCGATCGCGCCGTCGGGCCGGTCGTACGCGATCGGGTCGCTCGCGACCACCACAGGTGCCACGCCGAGCAGCTCACCGGTGCTGCTGATCCCGGCGAGGTGGACCGCGTGGCTGCGGTCGGCCGGGCGGTCGGCCGGCGGCGTACGGACCAGGCTGCCGTCGGTGACCGCGAGGGTGTCGACACCGGCCGTGAGCAGCCACTGGCGGGTCCAGTCATCCAGGCCGGTGCCGCCGGCGGCCGTCCAGGAGGCGACCAGTTCGGAGAAGTCGGCGTTGGCGTAGCCGTACTGGTCGAAGTGCCGGCGCAGCCCGGCCAGGAAGACGTCGTCGCCGAGGTAGCCGGCCAGCTGACGCAGGGTCGCCGCACCCTTGGCGTAGGAGATGCCGTCGAAATTCTGCAGCGAGCTCTGCGCGTCCTCAGCGCCGTTGCCGGCGATCGGGTGGGTCGCGGCCGACTGGTCGACGACGTAACCCCAGGCCTTACGGGAGATCCCGAATTCGGTCCACAGCGGATATTCGGTGGCCTCCGTGCAGCAGCGGTGGGCCATGTATTCGGCGAACGACTCGTTGAGCCACAGGTCGTCCCACCACCGCATGGTGACCAGGTCGCCGAACCACTGGTGGGCCATCTCGTGGGCGATCACGCCGGCCCGTCCGGCGCGCTCCGAGCGGGTCGCGCGGGAGCGGTAAATGAAGGAGTCCCGGAAGGTGACGCAGCCCGGATTCTCCATCGCGCCGGCGTTGAAGTCGGGAACGAAGGCCTGGTGGTATTCACCGAACGGGTACCGCACCCCGAAGGTGCGGTGGTAGTAGTCGAAGGCCTGCCCGGTGACCTCGAAGATGTTCTCGGCCTCGCGCCGCAGCGCGTTGCCGAGGCTGGCCCGTACGTGGATCCCCAGCGGTATGCCGTCATGCTCGCTGTAGAGCGAGGCGTACCGGCCGGCGATCAAGGTCACGAAGTAGGTCGACAGCGGCTGCGGCGGGGTGATCGTCCACGTCCCGATCCCCGAGACTGTCGAAGGGCCCTTCTCGGCAGGGCCGTTACCGTGCACAGTCCAGTCGTCGGGTGCGCTGACCTGGAAGGTGTAGCGAGACTTCAGGTCCGGCTGGTCGAAACAGGCGAACCACCGCGGGCCGGCGTCCAGGAAGCTCATCGCGTACAGGTAGAGGTTGCCGTCGGCAGGATCGACGTGCCGATGCAGCCCTTCGCCGTCGCTGGAGTAGGCCATCACGCCGTCGACGGTGACGGTGTTCGATGCCTGCAGGTCGGTCAGCGGGATGCGCTCGTCCTGCCAGCTCTCGGGGTCAAGCTCGCTGCCATTGAGAGTTGCCGAATTCAGCCGTACGCCTTTGAAGTCCAGAAAGGTGTCCGAGCCCGGCCGGGCCTCGAATCCGATCGTCGTCACCGACCCGAACTCGCTCGCACCCTGCCCGTCCTGACTGCTGAGATCGAGGGCGACGCGGGTGTCGCGGACCGTGATCGTTGCAGCGCGCTGTTGGGCCTCGAGGCGGGTCAGACTCGGCATGCGGTGACCCTAACGCAAGAATGCTGATCATGGACTTTGAGATCCGCACCGTCGCCGAGCAAGAAGCCGAGCACTTCTGGCGACTCGGTCATGAGGCATTCGGCTTCCCCACCACCCCGTCCGACCCCGGCAGTCTCGACCGACCCGGAGCGATCTCGGTAATCGCCATGGACGGCGACACGATGGCCGGGCGGATGGTGGACAGCGACTTCGACTGCTGGTTCGGCGGCCGGCTGGTGTCGACCTCCGGCATCGGCGGCGTGACCGTGGCGATGGAGTATCGCGGGCAGGGACTGCTGCGACCGCTCTTCACCGAGCTGTTCCGGATCGCCAAGGGCCGCGGCGCCGTGCTGTCGGCGCTCTATCCGTCATCGGCCGGCATCTATCGCAGCCTCGGCTACGAGGTGATCGGCACCGCCGATCCGGCCCGGTTCCCGATCTCCGCACTCGCCCGGATCTCGACACCCGACGGCATCCGCACCCGCCGCGCGACGATCGCCGACGTGCCGGCGATCCGCGAGGTGTACGACGTCTGGGCGGCTGCCAACAACGGCCCGCTCAGCCGCCGGGGTGCGTCGTTCCCGCCCGACGACGAGAACTTGATCAAGAGCTTCACCGGGATCACCATCGCGGAGCGGGACGGCGTGATCATCGGCTACACCAGTTGGAACCGGGGCTCGTCCTTCGGCCCCGAGGGCACGCTGAACGTCTTCGACCTGATCGCGTCCGAGCGTGACGGCTATCGCGCGCTGCTGGCCGCTCTGGGGTCGTACGCCAGCATCGTCGGTTGGGTGAAGGTGCAGAACGCCTCTGGTCTTGATCTTGTCCTGGAGCTCTTCCCCACTTCGGAGTGGCAGGTGCTGGATTCCCAGCCGTACATGATGAAGATCCTCGATGTCGTCGGGGCATTGGAGACTCGCGGCTACCCGGCGGTGATCAGCACCACCCTCGAGTTCGGCGTCTCCGGAGATCCGATCACCGGCATCGACGGGCACTATCGGCTCGAGCTGGCCGACGGTAAGGCGGTGTGCACCCGTCTTGGTGATCTTGGTCCCGAGACGTCCGTCCCAGTCTTCACACCCAACGGGCTGGCGCTCGCCTACGCAGGATCCCAGTCCTCGGCAGGGATCCGGACCGTCGGCGGCCTCTCCGGCCCGACCGACCACGACGACACCTTCGGCGCGATCTTCGGCGGCCGGCCGGTGCGGATCCGCGATCACTACTGAGCGACCATGACGGATGGCAGGTGGATACGACTCGACGAGGTGACGCTCTTCGTCCGTGAGCTGGGCGAGCCACGTCCAGACCGGCCGTCGCTGCTCGTGCTGCACGGCGGTCCGGACGTCGGACACAGCTACCTGCTGCCGGGATTCGAGCCGCTCGCTCATGATCATCATGTCGTGCTCTTCGACTTCCGCGGGTGTGGTCGGAGCAGCCGCGGGCTCGCCGAGGACGCTCTGCAGCCGGAGAACGTGATCACCGATGCTCATCAGCTCGCAGAACGGTTGGGCCTCGGAGCCGTTGATCTCTTGGGATTCTCGACGGGTGGACGGGCCGCGATCGAATTCGTACGGCGTTACCCCGACCAGGTGCGACGGCTGATCCTGGCCTCAACGAGCGCCTACCCGGCCAGCGATGCCGAGCCGTACCTCCGCGACTGGCCGGAGTACCAGCGTCGTCGGCAGGTGGAGGCCGATGCCGGCGGCGCGCTCCGCACGTCGACTATCTTCGTCTGGGATCTGGACAAGGTGCCCGACTATCTCGCCATGATCAACGATCTGGACGAGGACGACTGGAGCTACGAACGGTATGTCGACGGACGCATGCACCCGTGGGTCAACGGCGACCCGGAGTCGATTCTGCGAGGCTTCGCGAAACCGGCCCTGATCCTGCACGGTGGGCGGGACATGGGGTTTCCGTTGCCTCTTGCCGAGAGACTGCACGCTGCATTGCCAACCAGTCGACTTGCCGTCATCAATGAGGCAGCGCACATGTGCCACTTCGAACGACCCGAAGTGTGGGCAGGCGAGATCCACGCCTTCCTACGGGCGCGATCAGGCGGCCGCGGCGGCTGATCGCTGATCTGCCAACTGCCAGACGGCAGCAGCCCACTCCTGGTCACCCAGATCGAAGGTGCCCGTCGGATTGGTGATCAGCACCCGGCCGTACATCGTCTTGTAGACGTAGACGCCGGGGCCCGGTTGTCGCATCGATATGCGTCCGTGGGTGACGAACCGATGCTCCGCCCGCCCGAGCGGTCCGGCATTGTGCAGGCCGGTCTGCCCGCGGCCGCCTGTCCGATAGGGATCGGTGTGGTTGATGTCCATGTCCCGGCTCATGTTGGTCGAATACGGGAACACGCTGGCGGGCGTTCGCAGCCACAGCGACTCGCGCATCCGCTCGGGGAATTCGTACGCGTCGACCGGCGGGATCGCGCCCGGGTCGATGACCGGTGCGACGCGGATCCTGCTCGCACTGCCGAGCCATTCCTGCACCTGGGAGAGCAACGCCGGACCGACTTGCTCGACCCGAGCGGTCGGTGTCTCGCCGAGGTCGCCGTGACCGCATTCCGCGCTGACGGCCGACGCCAGTGCGGCGTCGGTCAGGTGCACGTACAACGTGACGGGAGCAAAGAGCCTGGTCGGGTCGATCGCCTTGACCAGGGCCTCCAGCGCTGCCTGCCGGGCGGCCTCGCTGGTCGGCTCTCGTCCGACGCCGTTGTCCGCATCGGCCTCGGGCCGATGGGTGTCATTCGCGATGGTGCCAAGACCGAGTTCTGTGGACTCGGGCACGTCCCCACGATCATCAAGATCACCGGGCGGAAGCGTCACCGGATCCGGAGGCAGCTCATCGGCCGGCGGCTCGCCGTCGACGTCGTAGTCGAACCCGGCTGCCGGATCGTTGAGTGGTGCGTCAGTATCCGGCGTGAACAGTGCCGACGTCGGAGTGAAGAGGTCCGGCTGATCATGCTCGACCAGGATCCGAAATGCCAGCCCTGGATTTCCCAGCGTCGCCAACGCGATCGCCTCCCACTCCGGCCTAGTCTGGGCATCGCCATAGCGAACGCCAGGAATCGGCTCCGGCGAATTCATCAGGATGTCGGTCAGCCGGGAGATCATCGCCTTCAGCCGCGTGGCATCGGGGGCGTCCAGTCGTGCATACAGGCTGCGGATCCCATACGGTGTCGACGGGCTGAAATGAGCCAGCCGAGCGCGCTTCGCCTCCTCGACCGCCTTGCGCACTCCTTCCGGATCTGCCTTCACCAGAGCCGCGTCCACCAAGTGTTCGATCCGTTGGGGCGGCAGGTTCGTCACCTTGTCGGCCAGCAGTCGGTCGATCCGTTGCGCGACCTCGAGGGGCAGCTCTCGCGTCCGGCGAGCGATCTGACGGGCGACGTAGGCCCGGACCTGGCACCGTCGCAGTCGCTCCCAGATCAACGGAAACCGGAACTTCAGATCCACCGCGTCCGCGATCAAGGAGTGTGATTGATAGACGCTGAGCCGCACCTCGGGCGCCAGCTCGGCGGCGGCGAACTCGGCGACCTTGGGAGTGCCCGGCCCGCCGTAGCGGACGGCTCGCTCGCCCAACACGCTCAGCCGGCCGGTCCCCGCCGAGGGCAGCTCGGCACCGGGGTGCACCGCGGCCCACTGCGCGACCAGGGACAACTGGCGGGACTGGGTCACGACCTCGTCCCAGGCACCTTCCCGAAGCGCCCCGACCACCATCGAGGCATCCATCTCCGGAACATACCGATCGAACATGAATGCTATTTTACGATTGGATACTGACACTCCGGTCGTTTCTCGTGTTGTCCATCCGGCCCAGGTGTTGTCCGTTCGATCCAGCTGTTGTCCGAGCTTGCATCGCCTAGCATCCAGCCATGAGCGATCGAGCCCGTCCCCGCACATCGGGCGCACCAGCGACCGCCGTTCTCGGCACCAAGGCGTTGTTGTTACTACTCCTGGCAGCCGCCCTCTTCTGGCCCGACCTCAGCGGACTGAAGGGCAAAGCATCGACGGCCAGACTGATCGTCTATCCGCTGGGCGCTCTGGCAATTCCTGTGTGGTGGCTGGTGTTCGGTCGGTTCCGTCGACCGGGTTTCCCTTGGACCGGGGATCTGCTCATCACCTTGCCGTGGCTGCTGGATCTGCTCGGCAACCGATTCAATCTCTTCGACACGATCGGCTGGTGGGACGACGCGATGCACTTCGTCAACTGGACGCTGCTCACCGCCGGCGTGATGATCACCTTCGCCCCGAGGCGACTCAGCCGCACCACGGCGATCTTCCTGGCCATGGGATTCGGCGCACCCGCCGCACTGGCCTGGGAGCTCGGTGAATACGCCACCTTCGTCCGGCGCTCGGCCGAATTGCAGACTGCCTACACCGACACCCTGGGCGATCTGACCCTGGGGACGCTCCTCTCACTGCTCGCCGGGCTCGTCACGCACCGCTGGGTCAGCGCACGAAGTAGGCCCGCCCGGCCTCCGGCACGATAGCCGGCACAACAGGGATCACTTGGGCCAATGCGGTCACGAGTGCTTCCGGCCTGAAGCCGTGGATCGGGAACACGACACCTGGATTGATCCGCCGGACAAGATCAACAAGACCCGCCGGCCCGGCATGTCCGCTGGAACCGGCCTCGATCCGCTCGATGCCGAAATGATCAAGCCAGTCAACGAACGGCTGCCAGTCCGGCATGAAGGGACCGAGTGGCTCGCCCTGGGAGTGGATCCAGGTGGTCTGCTCGCCGATCGGCAGGTCCAGCAGCCCTGCATCATCACGGCTGTCGGTCTGCAGCAGGTACGCCCCGGGGTGCGCCCAGACGTCGGCCAGCGACACCGTCCGGATCGGGCCGACCTCGGTTGTCGCGTTGGCCAGCGCTTCGGTGTGCTCGGGTCGTTGCGGCCTGCTGTCGTCCCAGGTCACCACCCCGGACAATCCCATCAGCTGCAGGAAAGCCGCCTGTTGCCCGGGCCAGACGAGGACCCGTCCCAGCTGCGCTGCCAGGTTGATCATCGTCTGGCAACGGTCGAGATCACGTTCGTACAGACTGATCAACTGCAGGCCCGGGCGACCGAGCTGATCGCGGACGACGTCACCGACCGCCTGCTCGCCCGGCGGCTCGAGGGGCAATGGATCGAAGCTCAGCATGGTGGTTTCGGTGATCAACACGTCGACGCCCTTGGCCCGGTCCGCGAAGTCGCGGCTCGCGTCGCCGCGGTGAACGTTGATGTCGCCGGTGTAGGCGATCCGGCCGTCCGGCGTGGTGATCAGAAAGCCGCACGCACCCGGCACATCGTGATCGACGGCGATCGGCTCGACGGTGATGTCGCCGACCACCACCGCCCGACCGGGTGGCGCGTCCTGCAGGGTCGGCGCATGCCCGGCGGGACCGAGCCCGGCGGAGCGGAGTGCCCGGTGGATCGAGACCGTCGTCGGGTGGGCATAGCAGGCAAGATCGGGCCGTACGAAGCCGATCATGCCGTCGTGGTCGATATGGGCGTGGCTGATGAAGACCGCCGACGGCCGCGGATCGGGCTGGCCGAGATCGACAACTGCGGCAGCGCGCGGCCCGCGGAGCGGCAGCAGCGCCGGATCGTAGATCCCTGGCAGGTCCGGTGCCTGGCCGGTGTTCAGATAGTCCGCGAGTTCGTGCCCCGTGCGAGTGCCGACCGGGCTGCGGAAGAGATCCGTACCGGACGGGATGTCGAGGCCGAGATCGAGCAGCACCCGGCCGTACGGCGTACTGATCATGATCTTGGAGCCGCCGATCACTCCCAGGCCGCCATAGAACTCGATCGTTGTCTCAGCCACGCACTGCTCCTTCGACTCCATAGGCACCGTTGACGAAATACTTCTGCAGGAAGAGGAAGAGCAGGATGATGGGCACGGTTGTGAAGGTCACCGCCGCGCACAATCCGGTCCAGTCGGTACCATCGGTGCCGTAGAAGGACTGCAGGCCCACCTCGATCGGCCGGATGCTGTCGGACTTCGTCATCAGATACGGCCAGACGAAGGCGTTCCAGGAGCCCATGAAGGAATTCAGGCCGACCAGCACCATCGACGGCTTGGCCAGCGGTGCGGCGATGCTGAACAGCATCCTGATCGGGCCGGCACCCTCCAGCTCGGCGGCCTCGAAGAGCTCCGGTGGCAGGGTGTTGAAGAACTGCCGCAACAGGAAGATGCCGAAGACCGAGGCGCCCCACGGCAGGATCTGGATCGCGTAGGTGTCGTAGAGCCCGAGCCGCTGGGCGATCAGGAAGTTGGGGATCAACAGCACGGTCTGCGGCACCATCATCACCGCCATCACGATCAGGAAGAGCGCGCCCCGGCCACGAAACTTCATTACGGCGAAGGCGAATCCGGCCAACAGCGAGGTGGCCAGCACCAACGCCACCACGCAGCCGGCGATCAAGATCGTATTCCCGAAATACCGCAGCCAGGGCGCGGCCTGCCAGGCCCTGCTGTAATTCGACCAGTCCCAGGCCGGCCAGAGCTTCGGCGGGAAGCGGTAGACATCGGACTCGGTGGAGACGCTGGTCAGGAACGTCCAGATCAGCGGCGCCAGGAAGGCCAGCCCGATGATCACCGCAACAACCTGCCGGACCAGGCGGCCGGGACGAAGCCTGCGCCGCCTGGCAAGAACGCCCGCCGTGGTCGTCATCCCTGCTGCTTGGCCTTCATGGCGTCCGCCTGCGCCGCCTGCAGCGCGGCGTTGGGATCCTTGCCCTGGGTGACGGCCTGCTGGATCGCCACCGACAGGTAGCCGCTGCAGGAGTTGACCCACTTGACCGGCGGCAGCGCGGTCGCCGAATTGAGCTGCTCGGTCGCTCCGGTGACGAAGGGCGTCTTCTTGGCGTACGCCTTGAAGTCGGCCTGCTGGGTGGCCTGCTGACAGACCGGCAGATAGCCGGTCTGGGCCGCCCAGTACGCCTGCTGGTCAGGCTGGGTGAGGAACTGCATGTACTTCCAGGCGGCGGCCCTCTGGTTGTCGTCGGCCGCTGCGAAGAGTGCGATGTTGGTGCCCGCCAACTGGTTGGCCGCCTTGCCGCCCGGACCGGTCGGCAACTGGGCGACGCCCATCGTGAACTTCTTGCCGGCCGAGGCCAGGTCGTACGGATAGCTGGCCACGCTGGAGATGTCGAAGGCACCGGTCTGGCTGCCGAGTGCAGTCTGGCCCGGGTAGTTCTTACCGAGGGCCAGTGCTCCGGCCTTCTTCAGGTCGACGAAATACTGCAGGGCCTTGACCACACCGGGCTTGGTGAACTGCGGCGTGCCGTCCTTGGCGAAGACCGGATCGCCGAAAGCCTCGGCGACGATCTCGAACAAGGCGGTCCCGCCCGCCGGTGAGGACGAGCTGCCAGGATCGATCGACAGGGCGACGACCTTACCGTTGGACACCGATTTGGCGACCTGGGCGAATTCGTCCCAGGTCTTCGGTGCCGTCTTGACCATGTCGGCGTTGTAGTACATGACGACGACGGACTTGTTGAAGGGCCACATCCAGGTCTTGCCGTCCGGCAGCTGCAGGTCGGCCTTGATGCCGTCGTAGAAATCCTCGTACTGCTGGGCCTTGGCGATGTAGGGGTCCAACTGCACGATCACCTGGGACTCGGCGTACTCGGCGGCCCAATCCTCGTAGACCTGCGCGATGGTCGGCGGCTTGCCGGCCGCGGTCTGGGCGCTGATCTTGGTCTGCAGCGTGCCGTAGTCAGGCTGCTCCTGAAGATCGACGGTGACGTTCGGATTGGCGGCCATGAAGTCCTTGGTCATCTTGGCCAGGGCGGTCTTCTGGGCGCCGGAGGACATCGCCTCCATGAAGCTGATCGTCACCTTGGCATTGGCGTCTCCCGAGGGCACAGTGCTCGGATTGGACGATCCGGAGGAGGACGAGCCTTTGGAACCGCAGGCGCTCAGGCCCACGGCGCCGGCGGCCAGGCCGAGGCCGCCTGCCAGCAGAGTGCGTCGACTGGGGGTGAAGGGAACAGACATTGCGAGATTGCCTTTCGGTACAGGATTTCGGAGCAAGATCTCTAGTGGTCGGAGGAACGCAATGAGCGCGACGCTGCCAGCTGGGCCAGCGAGAGCAAGATGGTGATCAGGAACAACACCACCGCCAGCGCCGCCGCGTATCCGGTGTTACGGAGCACGAAGGCCTGTTGGTAGAGCTGGAATCCGAGGGTGGACGTGTCGTAGCCGGGGCCGCCACCCGTCAGCACGAAGAACTGGGTGAATGCATGCAGACTGCTGACCGATCCGATCACCACGACGAAGATCACGAACGGCCGCAGCTGCGGCAGGGTCACGTACAGGAATTCCCGGGCCGGGCCGGCGCCGTCGATCCTGGCGGCTTCGCTGAGCTCGGTGGAGATCGTCGTCAGACCGCCGACGAAGACGATCGTGGTGAAGCCGATCTCATGCCACAGCGAGTAGATGATGATGCTCGGCATGGCGGTGTGGGTGTTGTTCAGCCAGTCGACCGGGTGGATGCCGACGAGGTTGACCACCGCGTTCGCCAGGCCGAAACGGGGATTGAACATCCAGACCCACACCAGCGAGGTGGCGACCAGCGGGGTGACGTAGGTCAGGAACAGTGCGCTGCGGACTGCCAGCAACACGGTGGACGCCCGATACAACAGGACGGCCAACAGCAGCGAGAGGATCGTGCCCAGCACGACCATGGAGGCCACGAAGTAGAGGCTGACCCCCATCGTGGAGGCGAAACTCGGCTCGTAGGTGCCCTGGATCATCGCCTTGTAGTTGTCCAGGCCGACGAACGTGCTCAGGGCCGAATTCAGGTAGTTCCATTTGAAGGTGCTGACCCCGAACGCGTACACCGTCGGGATGATCGTGAACACCGCGAAGATCGCCATCGCCGGTAGCACGAAGAGATAGGCGACCGGTGATCTCAGCGGCCGGAAACGGAACCGGGTCTGCACCGTCTCACTCATGAACGTGATCACTTACCGCCGAGAGGGCGAGTGCCGCGGCCCGACGGCCGCGCTCTCCCAGCTGGTCGCGCAACGAGCCCATCAGGCCCTCGATCAGGATCGCCTGCGGGATCCGGGTGGTGTAGGTGAGTTCGTCGGTGAAGGAGGTGTTCGGCATGCCGACGACCAACAGAATGTCCGCCAGTTGGGCGATCGCCGATCGTGCGAACGCAGTGATCACAATCAGTCCGGGCTCCCCTGCCGCGGCCTCCCGGGCCAGGGCCAGGGAGTCGCTGTGGGCACCGCTGCCGCTGATCACCAACACCACGTCGTGCGGCCCGAGCAGCCGGGTCACGACCAGCTGATCCATCCGGTCGCTGAGCTGCTCGGCCTGCAGTCCGAGCCGGACCAGCCGCGCGGTCACGTCGACCGACAGCGACCGGGAGAGCCCGTGCCCGACCACGAGGATCCGTCGCGCCGCTGCCAGCCGCGCGACGGCCCGGGCCACCTCGTCGGCATCCAGCAGAGCCGTCATCTGGACGGCGCTGTCCTGGACCTGGTGGAAGTGGGCGAAGGTTGCGGCGGCCACACCGCGTACGCCGTGATCACCGGAGTCGGCGGCCTGCCGCTGCAGCAGCGCGTCCCGGGCGAGCAACACCCGCAACTGCTGATAGCCGCTGTAGCCGAGGCTCTGCGCCGTACGGACCACTGTCGCGCGCGAGGTCGCGGCCAGATCAGCGACCTGCTGGCTGGACAATTCCGCGGCGTCGGCGGCCCGGTCCAGCAGCACCTGGGCCACCTGACGCTCGGCCGGCAGCAACGAGGGCAGCAACGAGCTGATCCTGGCGGTCACGTCCGCAGGTGCCCCGTGCGCCTGCTCCGGATCGGTCACCGCGACACCGCCACCGGTCGACGGGACGCGACGAAGCCGGCCGGATCCTCCGCCCAGTCGAGGATCGCCGGAGCCAGCGCCGCAAGATCGGGTCCCCAGGCGTGGGACGGCTGGTCGGCCGCGGGGGCAGAGCTGACATGGGCGGTTGCACAACCACATTCGAGCGGGATCGCGAGATCGTTGGTCCAGTGATCACCGACACTGATCAACGTCTCCGGCGGTCGCCCTGCGGTCAGTGCATCGACATGCTCGGCCATCCGGTGCGGTTTGTGGGCACTCACCACGACCTGGTCGAGCAGACCCGCCAGTCCGAACCGCTCGAGCGACTCGACCACGCCGACGGCCGGGGAATTGGTCAGCAGCACCGTGGTGGCCCGGTCTCCGATTGCGGTCAGCAAGTCGGCCACGCCGGGCGCCGGATAGCTTCCCAGGTCGTCGACGGCCAGCCGCCGGCGGCTCGCCAGATAGGCGGCGGACAGCTGGTCGGAGGTCAGCCGACCGGCGGTCAGGTCGCGTACGCAGCCGTAGCCGTCGGCGTAGCGGCGGACCAGCTCCGGGTCACCGCCCAGGAATCGGCGGAGCTGTTCGCCCGCGGCGGCCCGCAGCGGCGCCGGAAGCTGGGCGAACGCCTCGTCGGCGTAGGCCAGGACCGGTCCGTCGCCGAGGCTGACGGTACCGTCGAAGTCCAGCATCAGCACCGGACGGACAGAACCCACCGCGACCTCGGACACCAGTGCGCGAAGCTGTCGGGGACCTCTGCTCACGACCCGGGAGCGTACGCGGTCATGAAACGACTGTCCACCGGTATGCAGTCTTCTGTAACAAGTGTTCACACAGGGTTCAAACTTCCGGAAATTGATCCGATGACCGGCCCACCAAAATCGCCTGTCCAGACCTGCATGGCGCCATTGACGCCCGGATACATCCGATGATTTGCTGGGAGCATGAACCCTGAGCATGCCTGGTTCACCCATGATCGGTTCGGGATGTTTGTGCATTGGGGCCTGTACGCCCTGCCCGCCCGGCACGAATGGGTGATGAACCGCGAACGCATCCACACCGAGGACTACGAGAAGTACTTCGACTACTTCGAGGCCGACCTGTACGACCCGCGCGCGTGGGCCAAGGCGGCCAAGGAAGCCGGGATGAAGTATGTGGTGCTGACCACCAAGCACCACGAGGGCTTCGCCATGTGGGACTCGGCCCTGACCGATTACAAGGTGACCAAGACCCCGCACGGCAAGGACGTCGTGGCGGCCTATGTCGAGGCGCTGCGCGAGGCGGACCTGAAGGTCGGCTTCTACCACTCGCTGATCGACTGGCACCATCCCGACTACACCGTCGACCCGGTGCACCCGCGCCGCGACGACGAGAACGCCGCCGCCCTCAACGAGGGCCGTGACATGAACAAGTATCGGGACTACCTGCACGGGCAGGTCCGCGAACTGCTGTCCAACTACGGCACCATCGACTACATCTTCTTCGACTTCTCCTTCCCCGGCAGGTCGGCCAACGGCCTGGAGGGCAAGGGCAAGGACGACTGGAACAGCCCCGAATTGATCAACCTGGTCCGGGAGCTGCAGCCCAACATCATCGTCAACGACCGGCTGGACATCCCCGGTGACCTGGTCACCCCGGAGCAGTACCAGCCTTCGGGGCCGATGCTGAAGGACGGCCAGCCGGTGATCTGGGAGGCCTGCCAGACCCTCAACGGCAGCTGGGGCTACGACCGGGACAACAGCGATTACAAATCGGTCGAGCTGTTGATCAAGATGCTGGTCGACGGCGTCAGCAAGGACGGCAACCTGCTGCTCAACGTCGGGCCGACAGGGCGGGGCAACTTCGACCCGCGGGCGATCGAGAGCCTGGCCGGGATCGGTGAATGGACCAAACTGCACGGCCGGTCCATCTACGGCGCGGGGGCCAGTGAATTCACCGCGCCAGCGGACACCCGCTTCACTGCTAACGGCAACCGGCTCTACCTGCACCTGTTCAGCTGGCCGATGCGGCACGTCCACATCGCCGGGCTCGCCGGCAAGATCGCCTACGCGCAGCTGCTGAACGACGCCTCGGAGGTCAGGTACAGCGAGGCCGACCCGTCCCAGACCGCGCAGAACACCACTCCGGGTGGTCAGCCCGCCGGCACGGTCACCCTCGACCTGCCGATCCAGCCGCCGGATGTAGCGGTCCCGGTGGTCGAGATCTTCCTCAAGTAAGGAGTTGGCGGCGCGGGAGCCGATCATGATTGACTCCTTTCCCATGTCGACTCCTGCGCCGCACACGCCACCGCACCAGGCCGAACTCGATCTGCAGACGGTCGCCGAGGACCAGATCGAGGACTTCGAGCGGGTGGTGACCCGTGGATTCCACAGCGACTTCCACGGCGACGAATGGGTTCCCGAGCGGAAGTCGTACGTCCCCGGCCGCTGGTTCGGCTTCCGTACGGGTGATCGCTGGGTGACCACCGCACTGTCCTTCCCCCGGCGGATGTCGGTACCCGGAGGGATGGTCGATGTTGCCGGCGTCACCGCGGTGACGGTCGCCCCGGCTTTCCGGCGCCGTGGCCTGCTGACCGCGATGATGCGCCACCAGCTGACCACGATCAGCGAACCGATCGCGATGTTGTACGCCACCGAGTCGTTGATCTACGGCCGGTTCGGCTACGGCAGCCTGACCCGGCACCTCCGGCTGTCCGGCAAGACCCGGGAGCTGGGCTTCCTGCCCGAGGTCGACCTCGGGCAGGGTTCGGTCGACGAGGTCGACCTTGATCACTACCGCACGGTCGTCGTGCCGCTACGGGCCTCGCTGCTCGGAACGCGTCCGGGCCATCTCGAGCGTGACGACGTGTGGTGGGACGGGGTCTTCACCGATCCCGAGCGCTGGCGCGACGGGGCGAGCGCATGGCGATTCGCGCTCCACTTCGCCGCCGACGGCACCCCGGACGGGTACGCCACCTTCCGCACCAAACGGGACAGCTCGATCGCCGACGGACGCGAGGTCCAGGTGTCCGAGATCGACGCCACGACACCGCAGGCGTACGCCGCTCTGTGGCGGTGGCTGCTTGACCTCGATCTGATCCGTGCCTTCCGCCGGGGCAACGCCCCTGTCGACGATCCGCTGCACGAGTTGGTGGCGAACCCGCGGATGATCAAGACCGAGCTGTCGGATGCCGCGTACGCGCGGATCGTCGACGTGCCGGCTGCCCTCGGCGCCCGCAGCTACACAGTTGATCTTGATCTGGTGATCGAAGTGGTGGACGACTTCCTGCCCAAGTCGGGCGGCCGGTTCCGGCTCCAGGGCGGACCGGACGGATCCGGCGTGACCCGTACAGATCACACGCCGGACCTGAGCCTGAGTGCCCGGCAACTGGCGGCGATCTACCTCGGCGGGACACCGGCGACGACGTTCGCCCGGGCCGGACTGCTGACCGAACACACACCGGGCATGGCGGGTCTGATCACCAGCGCATTCGGCAGCGATCCGGCCGCATTCACCACCGACTTCTTCTGAGGCCGATCCCTCTGGCGGTAGCGTGGCTCCCGGAGCAGCAGCTAGCACCCGGCACCCCGTGAGATTCACCATGGAGGGAATCGATGGCACGCAAGGCGAAGACACCCCTGGACAGCACCGAGCTCGAACTGCTGAACGCCTATTGGCGGGCGGCAAACTATCTCTCGGTCGGGCAGATCTATCTGCTGGACAATCCTTTGCTGACCGAGCCGCTGCTGCCGGAGCACGTCAAACCGCGGCTGCTCGGACACTGGGGCACCACGCCGGGCCTGAATCTGATCTATGCCCACCTGAACCGGCTGATCAAGCAGCGTGACCTGAATTCGATCTTCATCACCGGCCCCGGTCACGGCGGACCAGGACTGGTGGCCAACGCCTATCTCGAGGGCACCTACTCCGAGTACTACCCGCACATCGGCACCAACGCCGACGGCATCCAGCGGCTGTTCCGGCAGTTCTCCTTCCCCGGCGGCATTCCCAGCCACGTCGCGCCGGAGACACCCGGATCAATCCACGAAGGCGGCGAGCTCGGCTATTCGCTCGCGCATGCCTACGGTGCGGCCTACGACAATCCTGATCTTCTGGTCACCTGTGTCGTCGGCGACGGCGAGGCCGAGACCGGGCCGCTGGCCGCCAGCTGGCACTCCAACAAGTTCCTCAACCCGGCCCGCGACGGCGCCGTGCTGCCGGTCTTGCACCTGAACGGGTACAAGATCGCCAACCCGACCGTGCTGGCCCGGATCGGCGACACCGAACTCACAGACCTGATGCGCGGCTACGGGCACGAACCGCACCTGGTCGAGGGCGACGACCCGGCTCAGGTGCACCAGGATCTTGCCGCCACCCTGCAGGAGTGCCTGGACGAGATCGCCGACATCCAGCAGTCCGCCCGCACCGGGGGCAACCGGACCCGCCGGCCGTGGCCGATGATCATCCTGCGGACCCCGAAGGGCTGGACCGGACCGAAGACCGTCGACGGGCTTCCGGTCGAGGGCACCTTCCGGGCCCACCAGGTGCCGCTGGCCGAGACCAGGACCAATCCCGAGCACCTGGCCCAGCTCGAGGAGTGGATGCGCAGTTACAAGCCCGAGGAACTCTTCACCTCCGACGGTGCCCTGATCGATGAGCTGCGGGAGCTGGCACCGGTCGGCGACCGTCGGATGAGTGCCAACCCGAACGCCAATGGCGGCGTACTGCTGCGTGATCTTGACCTGCCCGACTTCCGGGACTATGCGGTCGAGGTGCCCGAGCCCGCGGCCACGACCAGCGAGGCGACCCGCGTGCTCGGGGAATTCCTGCGCGACACCATCACCGGCAACCGCGACCATTTCCGGGTCTTCGGCCCGGACGAGACGGCGTCCAACCGGCTGAGCGCGGTCTTCGAGACCAGCGATCGGGTCTGGGAGGCCGACCTGCTCGACACTGATGATCATCTGTCGCCCGACGGCACAGTCATGGAGGTGCTGTCGGAGCATCTGTGTCAGGGCTGGCTCGAGGGCTACCTGCTCACCGGCCGGCACGGCATCTTCAACTGCTACGAGGCTTTCATCCACATCGTCGACTCGATGGTCAACCAGCATGCAAAATGGTTGAAGACCACCCGCGACATCGGCTGGCGCCGGCCGATCGGATCGCTGAACTACCTGCTGTCCAGCCACGTCTGGCGGCAGGACCACAACGGCTTCAGCCATCAGGACCCCGGATTCATCGACCACGTGATGAACAAGAAGGCCGAGGTCGTCCGCGTCTACCTGCCGCCGGATGCCAACACCTTGCTGTCGGTGGCCGACCATTGCCTGCGCAGCCGCAACTACATCAACGTCGTGGTGGCCGGCAAGCAGCCGGCGATGAACTACCTGACCATGGATGAAGCCATCGCCCACTGCACCCGGGGGCTGGGGATCTGGGAGTGGGCGGGCACCGCCGACGACGAGCCTGACGTCGTGCTCGCCTGCGCTGGTGACATCCCCACCCTGGAGACGCTGGCTGCCGTCGATCTGCTGCGCAAGCATTTGCCCGACCTCAAGGTCCGGGTGATCAACGTCGTCGACCTGATGCGACTGCAACCCGAGAGCGAGCATCCGCACGGTCTCTCCGAGTCAGACTTCGACGCGTTGTTCACGCTGGACAAGCCGGTGATCTTCGCCTATCACGGGTATCCCTGGCTGATCCATCGGCTGACCTACCGGCGCGCCAACCACCACAACTTCCACGTCCGCGGCTACAAGGAGGAGGGCACCACCACGACGCCGTTCGACATGGTGATGCTCAATGATCTTGATCGGTTCCATCTGGTGATGGATGTGATCGACCGGGTGCCGTCGCTCGGCAGCCGGGCGGCGCGGCTGCGCCAGGATATGGAGGATGCGCGCCTGGCGGCCCGCGCCTACACCCGGGAGTACGGCGAGGACGATCCAGCCATTTCGGGCTGGCGATTCCCTTCCCAGCTGGGGACCACCGAGCCGGTCGGCTGAGGTCGGTCCATGCGGCTCCTGACGGTCAACGCGGGGTCCTCCAGTCTGAAGCTCCGGCTGCTGGAGGACCAGGAGACCCTGCACACCGGAGACCTGTCGATCAGCGGCGGCGAGCTTGATCCGGACGAGGTCGACAAGGCCCTGGACGGGTGGCCGCAGCCCGATGTCGTCGGCCATCGGGTCGTGCACGGCGGGACGCTGTTCTCCTCGGCCGTGGTGATCACGCCCAAGGTCGAGCAGCAGCTGCGAGACCTCACCGATCTCGCGCCGCTGCACCAGCCGAAGTCCCTGGCCGGGCTGCGAGCCGTCTCCCGGCTGCTGCCGGACGTACCGGCCGTCGCCTGTTTCGACACCGCCTTCCACGCCACCTTGCCGGTAGGCGCGTCGACCTACGCAATCCCCCGGCAGTGGCGGGATCTCGGTGTGCGACGGTACGGCTTCCACGGCCTGTCACACGCCTACGCCAGCAGGCGCGGGTGTGAGTTGACCGGGCTCCCGGAGGACCGGTCCCGGGTGGTGGTCTGCCATCTGGGTGCGGGTGCGTCCCTGTGTGCGGTACGGGACGGGCACAGCATGGACACCACGATGGGCTTCACTCCCCTGGAGGGTCTGGTGATGGCGACCAGGTCGGGGACGGTCGACCCCGGCCTGGTGCTCTGGCTCGAGGAACACCAGAACCTGTCACCGTCCGCGGTGACCGAAATGCTCGAGTCGCGCTCGGGACTGCTGGCCCTGGCCGGAGACAAGGACCATCGGACCGTCGAACAGGGCTATCGCGACGGCGTCGCCGAGTCCGTGCTGGCGATGGAGGTCGAGGTGCACCGGCTGGTCGGTTCGATCTGCGCGATGACGGGCTCGCTGGGCGGTATCGACCTGCTCGTCTTCACGGGCGGCGTCGGCGAGCACTCCGAACTGCTGCGGGAATTGGTGTGCCGCCGGCTCGCCTGGCTGGGGGTCGCGATCGACGAGACGCGCAATGGGACTGCCCGACCCGATCTGGAGCTGACCGGCGACGACGCCACCGTTCGGACCGTGGTGGTCACCGCACGCGAAGACCTGGAGATGGCCCGGGAGATCGCCGCGCTCGACCTGTTCTAAAGGTCGAGATCGAGATCGGCGTTGCGCGACCAGTGGTCAGCGAGGAATTCGTCGAGCGCGTTGACCACGATGTCGGCGACGTCGCGTCCCTCCTGCTCGGCGACCCACTGCAGCTCGTCGAGCATCGAATCCGGCAGCCAGACCGGGACCGGACTCAGTCCTGCCGCCGTGCGGTCGGTCCCCGCTGCGGGCACCGCAACGACGGTCGCCGGCAGTTCATGATCATTTGTGGATATTTCAACGACACTGGGAGACACAAGGCTGCCAGGAACGAGCGGGGGAACGACCTCATCGATCATCGGTGCACCATCCTCGGGGCCACTTCCATCTTGCGTCCTCTTCACCTGGATGTCGATACTTGGGGGAGACGAACTTGATCATCTGCGCCGTTTAAACGGTTCGCGACGGGTATTCAGCAATGCGGGGTTCTTCTGGGATTCGTCACGGTGTCCTTGGGGTACCCAACTACGCACAAGTGAATCGGTTTCACAGATTGACAATCGGAGGTATTCGAGATGGCAGACCAGACCGATGTGTTTCGCGCTTCCACGAAGTTCGCCGAGCATCTGGAACACCTGCTGGCCGAACTGATCGACCTGCACCTGGTCGGCAAACAGGCGCACTGGAACATCGTCGGACCCAACTTCCGGGACCTGCACCTGCAGTTGGACGAGATCGTCGACGCTGCCCGCAATTTCGCTGACGACATCGCCGAGCGGCTCCGGGCGGTTTATGTCGCGCCGGACGGGCGGGCCCAGACGATCGCCAAGCTGTCGGGCCTGAAGCCGTTTGCCGAAGGTGAGATCAGCACCACCGATGCGGTCGATGCGATCGCCGCCGCCCTGTATGCGGTGGCCAGGACAGCCCGCGAGATCCACGACGATATCGACGAAGAGGATCCGACGACCGCCGACCTGCTGCACCAGATCATCGAGCGCCTCGAGCAACTGGCGTGGATGGTGTCGGCGGAGAACCGAACTCCCCAGCACTGACTCGGGGCAGCACTGACTCGGGGCAGCACCGCCTCAGGCGACCAGGGGCCGGCCACTAGGGTGCTGCCATGGTGGCCGAAGTCTTCCGCGACGCCCAGGGCATACCGCATCTGCGAGCCGACTCCTGCAACGAGCTGGCCGGTCTCCAGGGCCGGACGGTGGCATTGGACCGTGCCTGGCAGATCGAGTGGCACCGCCGTCGCGCTGAGGGCCGGACTGCCGAGATCGTCGGGGCGCCGGGACTGACCTTCGACCGGTTCGCCCGCCGGGCCGAGATCGATGCGGTCGCCCGGCGCTGTTTCGACAACCTCGACGAGACGACCCGGGACTGGGTGGCTGCCTTCACCGACGGGGTGAATTCGGGACTGGACCAGGGCGCCGCCCGGGCGTACGAATTCGGGTCGCTGGGCGTTGGTCCCGGTCGCTGGCAGCCGTGGACTCCGCTCGCGGTCTTCGCCGTGCAGCAGTTGATCTTCGGCGGCTTCGGCTACAAGCTCTGGCGCCGGCACCTGGCGCAGCGCCTCGGTGAGGCGGCGATCGAGCTGCTGGACTCCGAGATCCCGGATTCGATCGGGAGCAACGCGTGGGCCGTGCACGGCAGTCGGACCGTCGGCGGCCTGCCGCTGATCGCCGGCGACTCCCATCGCCAGATCGACTTCCCCGGTCCCTACCAACAGGTACGGCTGGCCTGCGACGAATTCGACGTCTTCGGCTTCACCTTCCCCGGCGTCCCTGGTGTCCAGCACTTCGCCCATGCAGGCGACGTGGCCTGGGCGATCACCAACGCGATGGCCGACTACCAGGACCTCTTCGAGGAGGACCTGCACCGCAACGCAGACCGGGTCACCGCCCGCGGCCCGGACGGGATCGAGCCGGTGCAACGGCGGATTGAGACCATCGATCTCCGGGACGGGACGGCCGAGGAGATCGAGATCCTGATCACGCGACGCGGGCCGGTGATCATCGACGACGCCGGGCTGACGGTGAGCCTGCGGACACCGACGATGGTCGATGACGATCTTGGTTTCGGCACCCTGCTGCCGCTGCTGCGGGCGCACACTGTCGACGATGTCGTCGCGGCGCTCCAGGGCTGGGTCGAGCCGGTCAACAGCGCGCTGATCGCCGACCGCGCCGGAGCCGTCCGGCATGCCGTGGTGGGTAGGACTCCGTTGCGGGACGAGAGGAATCTCGACGTCCCGGTGCCGGCCTGGGATCCGCAGTACGCATGGACCGGCGACTACGTCCCGATGCCGGTGGACGTGATCGATGATCTTGTGGCCAACGGAAACGATCGGTCCAGTGGCGGCGGGATGGGCAAGTTCTACGCCCCGGGATGGCGTGCCGGCCGGGTGACCACCCGGCTGCGTGCGCTGTCACCCGGCGAGGCTGATCCCGCTGCCATGGAGGCGATCCACGGCGATGTCGATCTTGGTGCTGCCCGGCTGGCCAAGGAGCTGCTGAGTCGGGTCGAGGTCGAAGGCCCCGCGGAAACGATCAAGGAGAGGCTGCTGGCCTGGGACGGCCGGATGGACGCCGACAGCAGCGATGCCCTGCTCTACGCGAGCTGGCGGGCGGCGATGCTGCGGTGGATCGCCGAGCAGCCGGCATTCGTCGCGCTGCGTGACCCCGATCCGGTGCCGGATCTGTTCGCCGCCTCGGTCGACATCCGGATCAAGATCGCCTCGGTGTTCGACGCGATCTGCCGCAACGCCGAGAAACTCGATCTTGACCTCGCGGCGGGTGTCCGGTCCACCCTTGCCGCCGTCGCCGACGAACCGCCCATCGGCACCTGGGGAGACGTGCACCGGCTGGCACCCATCCACGGGCTAACCGGGCTGGCCGATGATCATGTGCCACCCCTTCCCGATCCGCGGCTGGCCGGTGACGGGAACACCGTCCGGGCCACCCACTCCACCCCCGGTGTCACCCACCGATGCTCGATGAGCTCGGTGACCCGGTACGTCTGGGACCTCGCCGATCGGTCCAACAGCCGCTGGGCGGTCCCGTTCGGTGCCTCCGGTCTGCCGGGTGATCCGCACCATACCGATCAGAATGCCGCCTGGGCGGCGGCCGAGCTCTTTCCGGTGGTGCTCGACTGGGACCTGCTCACGCCTGAATGAGCATCACGCGGTGATCATGGCTGGATGATCATGGCTGGTCGCGTGCGGCGACCATCAGCGCGACCGCCTCATCGAGATCGTCGGTCACGGTCAGTACACCAAGATCATCCGCGTTGATCGCGCCACCGGACAGCGGAGCCTGCCGAAGCCAGTCGACCAGACCACCCCAATAGGCCGTACCGACCAGCACGACCGGAAACCTGGTGATCTTGTGGGTCTGCACCAGCGTGACGGCCTCGAAGAGCTCGTCGAGGGTGCCATAGCCGCCGGGGAGTACCAGGAAGCCCTGGGCGTACTTGACGAACATCGTCTTGCGGGCGAAGAAATAGCGGAAGTTCACGCCCAGATCGACCCAGTGGTTGAGTTCCTGCTCGAACGGCAGCTCGATGTTGAGACCGATGCTGACGCCGCCGGCCTGCTGGGCGCCCTTGTTGGTGGCTTCCATGGCGCCTGGTCCGCCGCCGGTGATCACCGAGAATCCGGCCTCGGCGAGCTTGCGTCCGGCCTGCTCGGCGATCTCGTAGTCCGGGAACCCGGGCTTGGTCCGAGCCGAACCGAAGACGGCGATCGCCGGGCCGATCTCGGCCAGCGCGCCGAAGCCCTCGATGAATTCGGCCTCGATCCGCAGCACCCGCCACGGATCGGAATGCACCCAGTCCTGGGGGCCGCGATGGTCGAGTAGGCGTTGATCGGTCGTGGTCGCCTCGACCTGGCCGCGCCGCTGGACGACCGGACCCTTGACCCGGGTCGGGAACGACAGCTCGACCGGGCGCTCTGCTGGTGTAGTCACGGCCCCCAGTGAAGCATCCGGCCGGACTATCTTGGCGGTGCGGTCGATTCGGCTCAGGGATTCCGGTCGGAGGGAATGTGGTGGGAGATCAACCCGAACTACCACTACTACACCGTGCAGGCACTGCTCTGCTGGGTCGAGGCAGTCGGCCAGCAGGCGATCACCGATGCGATGGCAGAGACCCTTCAGCGTGCTGTCGTGGCGCCGACACAACTGGCCTACTCGGATGGCCTGCTGCCAGCGTACGGGGACGGCTGGACTGACGTCCGGCTGGCCACCTTTGCCCCGCACGCCGAAGCCACGAGTCGGCTCGTTCCCGGCAACACCATCGACCTGGCGCCCTTCTACGACCGGGCCGACGAGCAGCCGATCCAGCTCTGGGGTGGAGCTACCTCACCGGTCGGCCCGTCGCCGGCGCTCGCCGGTCGAGCCTCGATCGCGGCTCTGATCTTCGGTCCGGATCGGTGCCAATGAACCAGGCATCGGACCTGAAGTCTTTCGACTGGCCGGGTTGCGGCATCGCTCTGCTGCGGGACGCGACGACCCGAATCGCGCTCCGCTCGGGGCCCGATTCCGGTTGGCATGATCATCACGACAAACTCGCCGTCGACATCGAGACCAGCTCGGGCTGGCGCAGCGCTGATCTCGGCACCAGCGGATATGGTGCCGACTTCACCAACTGGCTGCGATCACCGGCGGCCCACAGCACCGTCTTCGTCGGCGACGAACCCCAGCCCCGCTGCGACGGTGCGATCGCCGAGTTCACGCCGACCCAGGTCGTGGGCGTTGCGAACTGGCCGGGATGCCGGCTGTCCCGCCGCCTCGATCTGACGCCCGGCGGATGGACCGACGTGGTGGACGTCGTACTGGACCATGAAGAGCCCATCGAGTGGCTGCTGCACGGCGACGGGCTGATCGCTCCCCGGGGCGACACTGCTCCGGGCGAGCGAGCCGAGCTGGGACAGGAGTTGGGGCACCGCTTTCTGCGAAACGTTCGCCGGCTGTCGGCCGACCGTGGACAGGTGCCATCGAGGGTGCGCCGACTGGGGAGTTGCAGCTGCCCGACGGGTTCCGGGCATACACGGCCGAGGCTGACGGGAATCCGACCGGTCAGGCATTGGGCATCGTGATCGTCCGCGGCACGGCCCGCACCGCGAGGATCGCTGCCAGCTTTCGAAATCCCGGCGGTCCCTGATCTGATCCTGGGCACCCGCGACCCGCGGTCCCCTAGATTTGCGCTCGTGAATCCACCGGGGTCGCCGGATACGTGGCATCACTGTGATCATCAACCTGGACGCCGACCGGTTGTCGACCCGGTCCGTACGAGCCGGTGCCGGGCGGTCAGGCGCCGAGGTGCTCGACCTGCTCGAGCACGAGTTCGTACGATTGCTGACCGATCGGCCCGAGCCGGACGCCGGCTGCCGGGCCGCGATCACGCTGTTGCGATCGGCGCGATCCGTGACCGAGGTCGCCGACTGTCTCGGCGTCGGTCAGAGCACGCTGGCACCGGGCCGGGTCCGCGAGCCCGTATCACGTCAGGATGAATGACGATTTTCTCCAAGACCTCGGACCGTCCGGGCGCCAAGATGGTGATCATGAGCGACGAACAGTTCCTCAGCGTGACACCGTACCTGCGCTATCCCGACGGTGATGCCGCCGTCGAATGGCTGATCCGCGTCCTCGGGTTCGGACCGGCACGAGTCTCCAGGGATGGCGACGGGCATTGGTACGAGGGCGACATCGCCGTCGGATCCGCGCGGATCGCGATCGGTGGCGGTCTGACTCGTCCTCGGTCCGGCTATTTGATCATCGGCGTACCGGACGCCGACGCCGTCTACCGACGGATCCGGGATGCCGGTGTCGAGGTCGATGAGCCGCAGGACAAGCCCTACGGCCCGCGTACGGTCTCGGTCACCGATCCGTGGGGAACCACCTGGGACTTCTGGCAGGGCGAGGCCGACTACTGATCAAGCTACGGTGTTCGCCATGGCGAACCGGTGGTCCGGGATAACGATCGATTGCCAGGACGTGCAGCGGGTGGCAGCGTTCTGGAGTGCGCTGCTGGATCGCGCTCCGGGGCCCACCGAACCTGGCTGGGTCTACCTGGGCACCCGACCCGACACTCTTCCCCGGCTGGTGTTTCAACCGGTTGCCGACCCCAAGATCGGCAAGAACCGGCTGCACCTCGACGTCGAGGTGGACGATATCGATACCGGCATCGACGAGGTGCAGCAGTTGGGTGGCTCGGTGACCGGTGAGCGGCACGATAACGACGAAGGCGTGGTCGTCGTCATGCGAGATGTCGAAGGCAACGAATTCTGCCTGGTCCAGATCTACGACACCGACGCTGATGCTCCGTATTCCAGGGCAGCCAGATCTTGATGATCAGGAAAGGTTCTCCAGGAACGACAGCGTCCGTTCCAGGACCAGCTCGGCTGCCGCGGGATCGTAGGCATCCAGAGACGAATCAGCGAACAGGTGCGCCGTCCCGGAGTAGAGGAAGAGCTCGGCCGCCGGGGTCGAATCGGCCAGCGCCCGGGCGGCTTCCAGATCCTCAGCGAACCACTCATCGTCGGTGCCACCGTGGATCTGGACCGGCACGCCGTCGGGCCACTCACCGAATTCCGACACCGGCAGGCACGAGTCGTAGAACAGTGCTCCGACGGCACCGAGCCGAGTCTGGGTGAGCTTCTGCGCCGGCATCACCCCCATCGAGAAACCCGCGTAGACGAGCTCGGTGGGCAGCTCATCGGCAGCGGCGACCCCGCGGGCGAACACCTGGCCGAATCCGAGCTGCTGGGCGTGGGCGACGCCGGACTCGACGTCGCCGAAGGTGCGCCCGTCGAAGAGATCGGGCGTATGCACGGTGTGACCGGCGGACCGCAGACGGTCGGCGAACGCGTGGACGCCCGGGGTCAGGCCCTGGGCATGGTGGAACAGGAGAATCTCGGCCATCTGCACTCCATTCAATGAACCATTTAATTCGAACGTTCCGGAACGTTAGTATGTTCTTCCATGGCTGGCAAGACTCCCGACTACGACCTCGAGGACCAGCTGGCGCTGACCTCCCCGGACCAGGTCCGGGCACTCGGCAATCCGCTCCGTACGACGATTCTTGGTCTCCTGCACGAGCGTGCCGCCAGCGTCACCGAGCTCAGCACGGCGGTCGGCCGGCCGAAGAGCACCGTGGCGCATCACATCAAAGTGCTTGCAGAGGCGGGGCTGGTCCGGGTGGTCAGGACCCGGCGGGTGCGTGCCGTCGAGGAGGCCTTCTACGGCCGGAGTGCACGCAACTTCTACGTCTCGCTGCCCGAGCCGGCGGGAGGTGGCGAAGACCGACCGCTGGACTTCAACGATCTCGAGGTGGCGGCCGGCGAGTCCCAGCAGGCGTACGCGGACGGACAGCTGTGGGGTTTCATCCGGCACGCCCGGATCGACCAGGACCAGAAACAGGAGTTCTGGCACCGGATGGTGGCACTGGTCGATGAATTCGACACGCTCCCCCGTCGCGGTGACGTCGTTCACGGATTCGCGATCGGTATCTACCCGATCGCGGACTATCCCCGGCTTCCTCCGGAGTCGAGCCCGAATTCGAGCGGTTCGAGTCGGGGCCATGGATCGGAGCGCAACCGACCGTAGGTGTCGACATCGACACGGACCCCATCAACCAGGAACTTGGCCCGCTCCGTACCTTCCTTCACGAAACCCGCCGCACGGGCGACGGCTCCGGAGGCAGGGTCGCAACGTCCCCCTGCCGGTCCATGTCGGCGTTCGATGCGAAGGCGGCGAGGACATCCGCGGCATCATCGTGCCGCAACGTCCTGAGGTAGACCTCGTGGCAAACCATCCTGCGCGCTGCCTAGACGTTGAACCGGAATTCGACGACGTCGCCGTCCTGCATGACGTAGTCCTTGCCCTCCATCCGCACCTTGCCGGCCTCGCGCGCCTTCAGCATGGTTCCCGCGGCGACCAGATCGTCGTACGAGACGATCTCGGCCTTGATGAAGCCCTTCTGGAAGTCGGTGTGGATGACGCCGGCCGCCTCGGGCGCGGTGGCCCCCTTGCGGATGGTCCAGGCCCGGGACTCCTTGGGGCCGGCCGTCAGATAGGTCTGCAGCCCGAGGGTCTCGAAACCGACCCGGGCGAGATGATCAAGCCCGGGCTCGTCGATTCCCATGTCGGCAAGGAATTCCGCGGCCTCGTCAGGCTCCATCTCGGAGAGCTCGGATTCGATCTTGGCGTCCAGGAAGATCGCTTCGGCCGGCGCGACCAGCTTGCGCAGTTCTTCCCGGGTGGCTTCGTCGGTCTCGTCGGTGCTGGTGTTGAAGACGTACAGGAAAGGCTTGGCGGTAAGGAGGAACAGCTCCCGTAGCGGAGCCCGATCCAGTCCGGACTGGAAGACTGTCTTGCCGGTCTCCAACACCGCCTGCGCTTCCTTGACCGCGGCGACGACGGCCTGCTGGTCCTTGTTGAAGCGGGCTTCCTTCTCCAGCCGTGGCAGTGCCTTGTCGATGGTCTGCAGGTCGGCCAGGATCAGCTCGGTGGAGATGGTGTCGATGTCGCTGGCCGGATTGATCTTTCCGTCGACGTGGGTGACGTCGGGATCCTCGAAGACCCGAGTGACCTGGCAGATAGCGTCCGCCTCGCGGATGTGGGACAGGAAGGCGTTGCCCATGCCCTCGCCGGTGCTGGCGCCGCGGACGATGCCGGCGATGTCGACGAAGCTGACGGTTGCCGGGACCAGCCGCTCGGATTTGAACAACTCCCCCAGGACGGCCAGCCGCGGATCCGGGACGCCGACCACACCGACGTTGGGCTCGATGGTGGCGAACGGGTAGTTCGCGGCCAGCACGTTGTTGCGGGTCAGTGCGTTGAAGAGCGTCGACTTGCCCGCGTTGGGCAGGCCGACGATTCCGATGGTGAGGGCCATTCAGCAGCTTCCAGGCTCGAGTTGATGACTGTCCAGGCAACCGCCCACCCTACCTGCCCCTAGATTGGCCCCGTGCATCTCATCGGTGACACATTCGTGCGCTGGGGCTTCGGACACTGGGCGATGCTCGTCCTGACCGTTGTCGGCTCCGTCGTGCTGGTCATCGTCGGACGCCGGATCCGTGGGAAGCCGGCCGCGACGACCGTGTCCGTGGTGTTCGCGGTGGTGCTGCTGATCATCACCGTGATCCACCTGATCCACGGCCTTCTGCCGGGCAACTTCCGGATGCAGGGCTCGATCCCGCTGCAACTGTCGGACTTGCTGCGCTTCGTGTCGGCGTACGCGTTGTGGCGGCGGCGGTTCTGGGCCGTCGCGCTGGTCTACTACTGGGGACTGACCTTCAATCCGCAGTCGCTGATCACGCCGAACCTGCACTACACCTGGTCGCCGCTCTACGACTTCTTCATGTACTGGTCGCTGCACATCCTGGTGATGTGGGCGGCCATCTTCCTGACCTGGGGGCTTGGCCACACTCCGACCTGGCGCAGCTATTGGATCGGGATCATCGCGACCGTGATCTGGGCGGTCTTCACCTTCGGCTTCAACGTCGTCGCCGGCACCAACTACGGCTTCCTGAACGCCACTCCGGCCAGTGCGTCACTGCTGGACGTGATGGGTCCGTGGCCGATGTATCTGCTCAGCGCGTTCGTCGCGATGTTCGTGATCTGGGCGTTGATCACCTGGCCGTGGATGATCATCGCCCGGGTCAGGCGTGGTCAGTCAAGAACGCCTGCATCGCTCGGCTGAGCGCGAGGGCGTCGTTGACACCGGCGAGTTCCCGGGCCGAATGCATCGAGACCAGGGGAATGCCGACGTCGACGGTCGTGATGCCGAGCCGGGTCGCAGTGATCGGCCCGATCGTCGAACCGCAGGGAATCGCGTTGTTGGAGACGAAATCCTGGCTGCGGACCCCGGCAGCGGCACAGGCCCGGCGCCAGATGGCAGCACCACGCGCGTCGGTCGCGTACCGCTGGACGGCGTTGATCTTGAGCAGCGGACCGCCGTTGATCAGTGGGCGGTTCTGGGGATCGTGGTGACCCGGATAGTTGGGATGCACCGAGTGGCCGGCGTCACCGGACAGGCACACCGAGCCCGCGTATGCCCGGAGTTGATCTTGTCCGGCATAGCCGAGCGCAGACCCGATCCGGGTCAGTACGTCCTCCAGGATCGGACCGGCAGCGCCGGACCGGGACGAGCTGCCCACCTCCTCATGATCGAAGGCCGCCAGCATCGGGATGTACGCCCCAGGCTCGGCGTGCAGCAGGGCGCTGAGTCCGGCGTGGACGCTGCTGAGGTTGTCCAACCGTCCGGACGCGAAGAATTCGTCGTCGGCGCCGAAGACGGCCGGCGGATTGGTGTCGTAGGCGGTGATGTCGTAGCCGAGCAGTTGATCACGACCGATCCCGACCAGTCCGGCGAGATGATCAAGAATGCCGCGGTCGGGACGACCGACGCCCCAGACCGGGGCTGTGTGCTGCTGCGGGTCGAGGGTGAGCCCGTTCGCGTTGACGCCGCGGTCCAGATGCGGTGCCAGCTGCGGGATCCGCATGATCGGGCCGGTCTTCACCAGTTCGGTACGGGTCTGGTCGCCGTCGGCGATCACCGCCAGCCCGGCCAGTCCGAGCTCGCGGTCCAGCCAGGAATTCAGCAGCGGCCCCCCGTACACCTCGACGCCGATCTGCTGCCAGCCGTCGCCGGTGCGGATGTCCGGACGGGGCTTGAGCTTGAAGGTCGGGGAATCGGTGTGCGATCCGATGATCCGGAATGCCGTGCCCGGTGTCGCGCCGTCGGGGATCCGCCAGGCGACCAGGCTGCCGTCCCGGACGATGTAGTAGCCGCCCGGCACGAGCTCCCAGGTGGCCGTCTCGTCCAGTTCGGTGAATCCGGCCTCGGTCAGCCGACGTCCCGCCTCAGCGACGGCGTGGAACGGAGTCGGTGATGCGACGACGAAGTCGCCGAGATCCTTGATGTGTTCGAGCGCAGCAGCCACGGGTCCATCCAACAACATCACCGGCGCGCCGAAGATGGCGGCTTCCGGGTTTTGTCGGTGGCAGCGGTCAAGATCGAGACCATGGCTACCTCGATCGTGCTGGCTCTGCTCGGCGGACTACTCCTCGGCGCCCTGGTGGGCGGTGCCGCGGCGTGGTTCATCCTGCGTGCCCGGGCCGAGACCCAGGTGGCCCACGACGACGCCCGGCTGGCGCAGTCGCGGGCCGAACTGGCGCACGCTCAGTCCCAGGCGGCCGAGGCCAGGTCCGAGGCGTCCCAATCGCGCGCGGAGCTGGCCCGGGTACAGACCGGCGTCGCCGAGGCCAAGGCGGAGGCGTCGGCTGCCCAGGCGGAGGCGGCCGACGTGTCGGCGGGGCTGGCCAAGGCGGTGGCCGAGCGCGACGCCGCGGTCCGCCGGGCGAGCGAGATCGCCGCCGACCGTGAGGCGATGCTCAACCAGTTCAAGGTGCTGTCGGCGGAGACGATCGCGCGCCAGTCCCAGCAGGCCGATGCGGCCGCCGAGGCCCGACTGAAGGCGACCGAGCAGTTGATGGCTCCGGTCCGTGAGTCTCTCGAGCGCTTCAACACCCGGCTGACCGATGTGGAGAAGGAACGCGCCGCGATGTCGGCCGATCTGCGCGCCCAGGTCCAGACCGTCCGGCAGACCGGCGAGACCCTCCGCAAGGAGACGAACGCGCTGGTGACCGCGCTGCGCAAACCACAGGTCCGCGGAGCCTGGGGCGAGGTGCAGCTCAAGCGGGTGGCCGAGATCTCGGGGATGCTCCAGCACTGCGATTTCGATCTTCAGACGACCACTCGGACCGATGACGGTTCGATCCGGCCCGACATGCGGGTCAACCTGTCCGAGGGCAAGTACATCTTCGTCGACTCGAAGGTACCGCTGAGCGCTTTCCTGGACGCCGCCGAGACCGAGGATCCTGACAAGCGTGCCGAGCATCTCCAGCGCTACGCCCGGCATGTCCGCAAGCACGTTGATCAACTCTCCGGCAAGCAGTATTGGAAGGCCGCGGAGACGCCGGAGTTCGTGGTGCTCTTCCTGCCCAGCGAGGCCTTCTACTCCACTGCATTGGAGGAGGCCCCGGATCTCTTCGACTACGCGGCACGCAAGGACGTGGTGTTCGCGACCCCGACGACCTTGATCGGGATGCTGCGCTCGGTCGCGTACGGGTGGCGGCAGGCGGCGCTGGCCGAGAGTGCGGCCGAGGTCTTCAAGCTGGGCCGAGAGCTGCACGACAAGCTCGGCCTGATGGGCAACCGCTTCGACAAGCTCGGCCGGGCGTTGCGGACCTCGGTGAACGCCTACAACGAGACCATCGCGACCGTCGAGGGCACCGTGCTGGTGCGAGCTCGCCGGTTCACCGATCTCAAGGTCACCGAATCCGAGTTGGAGGCGCTCTCCCCCGTCGAGACGCCGGTCCGGCAGATCCAAGCGGCCGAGCTGGTCGAGGACGCGGTGCAGGTCGAGCCGATGGTCGGGCGGAGGTCTCGACGACCTCGCGGTTCGGTTCCCGAGGCCGACGAACTCGTACGTGGTGAGCCGGATCTGTTCGAGCTCACCGCCGCTGAAGCGCCGGAGGATGATCACGGCCGAGGCAACACCGGCACTGACTACTGACGAATCGTCTGGTCCGTCTCAAACCGGGCCTCGACGGGTCGCGGTGTCGAGCACGCCTTGGGATTCTTTCCAGCATGGAGTTACCCGAGTTCCTTCCCGGATCGACCATGATCGCCGAGGAACGCTGGCACGACCTGCTGTGGAGCGCGGTGCCGCACCGGGTCGTGTCCAGCAAACCGGCGGAGTTGATCACCTACGTCGCGAACGGAACCGTCGCAACCCGAGCCAGCAACCGCGGCATGCCGGGCACCGAGTCGCTCAACCGTGATCAACGCAAGCTCCTGACCTTGAGGAGCAGGCAGGCGCGGGTGGCGGAGGTGTACGAGGCGCCGGACAAGTTGTTCATCCGCCGGCCGGACCGCTGGTCGACGACCATCCTCGGCTGGGACCCGGTCACCGGCGAGTTCCGTGGCTGGTATGTCAATTTCGAGCTGCCGACGCAGACGACCTCCTCCGGCATCGTCAGCATGGATCTCGTCCTCGACCTCTGGGTGGACCCGGACCGGTCCTGGCACTGGAAGGACGAAGATGACTTCCGCACGGTCCTGGAGGATGGCACCCTCGACCGGTCGGTGGCTGGTCACATCGAGGCCGAGGCGGCCGACGTCCTCACCGAGCTACGGACGGGGACCGGCGCGTTCAACGGCCGGTGGCTCGACTTCCACCCGGATCCGGACTGGGCAGTTCCCGAGCTGCCGGAACGGTACGCCTGGGCAAGCTCTGCCTGGACCTTTCCGCCAGGACCGCGGCTGTCAGCGTGAGGCGGCCATCGCCACGTTGGCCTGGTGCCAGCCGTCGACGGAGCCGCAGTCGAAGTAGCGCCCGGAGGCGACCGAGACACCGACCGGGCCCTCCTGCTGCAGCAGGATCAGGGCATCGGTGATCATCAGCTCGCCTGTGTGTGGGTTCGGCTTCACCGACGTCACTGCGCTGAAGGCCGCGGGTTCGAAGTAGTAGCGGCTGATGTTGGCATAGCTACTCCGGGCAGAACCCTGTTTCTCCGCCAACGACACCAACTCTGCGGTCGCACCGTGCCGCCGGAATTCCACCATCCCGTAGAGATGAGCCCGGCCGGGCGGAACCTCGGCAACCTGCATCGCCACGCCGCGGCTCGCGGCGGCTGTGCGCAGGGAGTCGAAGTCGGCGACATTCGGCCCACCACCGGACGGCATCAGAAGATCATCTCCGGACAGGTAGAAGCAAGTGCGGCCAGCGACGAAATCCGCGGCCAGCCGGGCCGGGACGGCCGTGCCGTAGTCACCGGTGACGTCCTGCTCGATGAAGGTGAAGGCGGCGTCCGCAAGTGCGGCATGTGCCTCCGCGATGGCCTGGTACTTCGCGGACCAGCCCCGGGCGTCGAGTGTCCGGCGCACCGTCGGCGCGCCCATCACATACTCCCGAATGGCCCGGTCGCCGCGATCGACGACGATCGCAATGTCCCGCACCCCGGCGGCCACAAGATCGGCAAGAACGTAGTGCAGGACCGGCAGGTTCGCGACCGGCATCAAGCTCTTCGGCACCACCGCCGTCACCGGGAACATCCGACTCCCGAAACCTGCTGTCAACACCACCGCGCACTCAGATCCGGCCACCGCCCAACCCTCCCAGACCCATAAACCGGTCCGTGGAAGCGACATGCCCGGTCGATAATGGGTGGGCTCCGGGTCGCGTCGGCCGGGGCGGAATCGATCCGCAGAGCAGGAGGCCATGGAGAGCGATCGGCCCGCGCCCTTCAGCGCATACACGACGCCGGAGTTCTGGGACGACGACCACATCTCCGCCCAGATGCTCACAGCGCACCTGGATCCCGGGATCGATGCTGCCTCACGGCGACCCGACTTCATCGATCGCGCGGTCTACTGGATCGCAGCACGCCTGGCGCTGGGCGCAGGTTCGAGGGTGCTCGACCTGGGCTGCGGCCCCGGCCTGGTCGCCTGCGGACTGGCGCGGCGAGGGATGTTCGTGCGCGGCGTCGATGTGTCCCGACGATCCATCGCGTACGCCACCGGTGCGGCGCGCGCAGAGCGTCTGTCGGCCGAGTTCCTGGTCTCGGACTACCTCCAGGATGATCTTGGGGGCCCGTACGACGCCGCTTTGCTCGTCTACGAGGACTTCTGCGTCCTGAGTCCGCAGCAGCGATCACTGCTGCTCACCAAGATCATCGCCTCGCTCCGACCGGGAGGCGCCTTCGCCATGGACGTGACGTCGGCGGCGCGGTTCGCCGCCGAGCACGATGGCATCCGCCGGGAGCCGGACCTGATGAACGGATTCTGGGCGCCGACTCCGTACGACGGGATCCAGGAGACCTTCACCTATGCCGACCTGCGGCTGGTCCTGGACCGTTTCACGATCATCACCGAGGACGCGACCAAGCAGTATTGGAACTGGATGCAGTGTCTGACGCCCGACGAGGTCGCCACAGAGCTGCGGGGTGCTGGCTTCGGCGAGCCCGACCTCGTCGGTGACCTTGCCGGCTCACCGTACGATCCTGCCTCGGAGACCTTTGCTGTCGTCGTACGGAGGGAGAAGGCGTGAGATGGCGACCTTGATCCTTTTCTGCGGCCTTCCCGGGGCCGGCAAGACCACGCTGGCGAAGCGACTTGAGGCCGAAGGCCGCGGCGTGCGCATCTGCACCGACGACTGGCAGGCCGAGTTGGGTGTTCCCCACTCCGATGCTGCCTTCCACGAACGGCTGCAGCCGGTGCTGTACCGGCACGCCCTCGATCTGCTCCGCCACGGCACCGACGTGATCTTGGAGGACGGCCTGTGGCGCCGCGACGAGCGGGCCGAGAAATTCCGCGATGCTCGGGCTGCTAGTGCGCGGATCGAGCTACACGTCTTCGACGTCGATCTGGAGACGCTGTGGGCCCGACTCCAGGGGCGCAACCTCGGGCCTGACCGCGGTGCTTACCCGATGACTCGTGCCGAACTCGAGACCGCTTGGTCCCTCTTCCAGCCGCCGACCGCTGACGAGTTGGCGGATCTCGAGGTCATCGTCGAGACCTAAAGATGATCAAGATCACTCGCGATCCGCCGCTGGTATTCAGCGAACCAGTCGCCGCCTGCCCGATATTCGTAGGACAGTGCCCGCGTGTTCCAGAGGATGCGATAGGTGGGCAGGATCCGGGCAACCTCGTCGACGCCCGCACCGGGATAGCCCTCCAGCAACGACTCGAAGTCTCCCGCCCCCATCATCGATGCCCGTGCGAGGTCCCAAGCGGGATCCCCCGAGCTGGCGTCGCCCCAGTCAATGATCCCCGTGAGACTGCCGTCCAGTGCCAGCAGATGATCACGCTTGAGGTCGGCGTGCAGGAGGACACCGGTCTCCCCTGCCAGTGGCGAGCCGTCGATCCCTGTCGCAAGCCGACGGATCGAGTCGCCGACATCGGTCGTCATCAGGTCGGCCCGGATGAGCTCGTCGATGTTGTCGATCATCGATTCGATGAAGCCCCGCCAACTGTCGTACCGCCCGGACACCGACTCGGGTGCCAGTGGGTCCCCGACCACGTCGACCGGCCCGTAGCCGGGCACCGGAACGGTGTGGATGAGCCGCAACGCATGCCCGACCGAGCGCAGCACCGCGGCTGACAGATCCCCGTCGGACCTGAGGAGTTCGATCACCAGAAAGGGGCTGGGTGTCAGGTCCACCCGTTCCTCGTACCCCGCAACCTTCGGCACCGGCACTCCGACCGCCGCGGCGCGGCCGATCGCCCATGCCTCGGCCCTGAGCTCGGACCGGGGCCCAGTCTTGACGAACACCCGTCGACCGTCAGCAAGATCAACGCGGAAGTCCTGATTCGCAACCGAGCCGGAGATTCGATCGACCTCTGTGACCTCGACGCCGAGAACCGCCTCCACTGCGGGCCTGAGCTGATCAAATCGCACGACGACTGCCGATTGCGACGTACACGGCGCTCACCCTTCCGATCCGGATCACGCGCGGCAGGCTACCGGGGCGGTGGATACGGATCGACTCGTTATCGGCTACGGCCGCTCGGCTTGATCAACTCGGCCCACCGGACCAAGGCCCGCCTCTACCACGTCGAGCAACCGCGGCAACAACACGGTCGGCACCAGCACAGGCAACAGCAGGAGCTTGATCCAGTCCCATGCGGTGTTGTCGGTGAAACCGGTCCACTTCCAGGGCACCAGATACCCCGCCAGCACCAGACCGATGGCGAGTGCAGTCGCGATCGACAACAGCGCCACGTGGCGGGCCGGCCACCGCGGCGGCGGTTGCCACAGACTTGCCGTCGCGATCACCACCGGTAGGAGTGCCAGGCTCAGCCAGTCCCAGAGCGTGTTCCCGGTGAAGCCCGTCCAGTCCCATGGCACCAGATAGCCGGCCAGCACGAGCACGACGAAAGCAGCGAGGATCATCACCCCCGTAGTCTTGTGGACAGGCTGGAGATGTTGCCTGCGTTTGAGCAGCAGCGGGACCAGGCCGACGGTGATCGGCAACGCGAGTCCCTCGAGCCAGTCCCACAGCTTGACCTGCTTCGACAGACCGGTCCAGGCCCAGCCGGTCGCGTACCCGAGCACGATGTAGCCGAGCCCCGCCGCGACCAGCGCGACGTACAACCCCCACCAGGTGCGCTTGCGCACGTGCTCGGCCACGAACGCATTCTGCGCCTGCATTCCAGCGCTCGTGGCCGTTCCGGATCAATTCGCGTGCACGTGCTGGGAGACGAAGAGCGCCGCGCGGTCGAATGCCTGATCCGCCTCGTCCAGCGTGTCCGCCCATGCCTGGAAGACATGCGGCACGTCGGCGGTGATGTCGAGGATGACGTCGACGCCGGCTTCCCGGGCCCGTTCGGCCAGTCGTACGGAGTCGTCCAGCAGGAGTTCGTTGGTGCCCACCTGCAGCAGGATCGGCGGGAAGCCGGTGAGATCGGCGAACACCGCGGGCGAGGCGAGCGGCTGGCTCGGATCCTGTCCGGCGAGGTAGAGATCGCCAGTCCAGCGAAGCCCGTCCGCCGTGAAGAACGGGTCGATGCCCTGCTTGGTGCCGATACTGGCGCCCGTCCGCGTCTGGTCGAGTCCGGCCGAGAAGGTGGCGATCGCCACGGGCATCGGCAGCCCTGCATCGCGCGCAGCGAGACAGGTGGTGACCGTCAGCCCGCCACCTGCGGAATCGCCGGCGAAGACGACAGATTCCGGATCCAGCCCGTTGTCGAGCAGTGCCCGGTACGCCGCCAGGCAGTCCGCGATACCGGTGGGGAACGGATGCTCAGGGGCAAGCCGGTAGTCCAGTGAGATCGCTGGGATCCCGGTGCGCAGAACCAGGTTCGCGGTCAGCACCATCGCGGTCTCGGGTGAGCCCTGGGAAAACGATCCGCCGTGGAAATACAAGATCGTTCCGGGCTTCGCCCCGCTCTCGGGCTCGACCAGAACGGCCGGCCTGCCGCCGAGCGTCGTCGGCGTACGACGGATACCTGGAGGCACGGTGAAGCTGCCCATCAGCGCCGCGAGACCGGCCCGTGCCTCGTCGATCGTCAGCGGACCGGCCGGCTGGGGCGCCCGCTTGAGCTCGGCGTCAAGTTCCTGTCGTTGCTTCCTGCTCATGATCATCTCCTTGGTCCGGGCAAGTACATGCCCTGGCATGTACTAGATAGACTATATGCCATGGCATCTAGTTCCTCAAACGAGCTCGACGGCTTCTTCGATGATCTGGTCCGGTGCGAGACCCGCATCTACAACGCCATCGGTGAGACACTGCGAGCCGAACACGGCATCGTTGCGTCCCAGTTCGAGTTCCTGCGCTACGTACGCGATCACCCCGGTTGCCGCGTGGCCGACGTGGCGACGAACTTCGCGGCCGGGATCGGTGCGACCAGCAAGGGCTGCGACCGGCTGGTGGCACGCGGCTGGATCAGGCGGACGCCGAATCCCGCCGACGGGCGCTCTTCCCTGCTGCGCCTCACCGCCAAAGGAGAACGGCTGGTGGCAGAAGCCGAGGCGACTTTTTCCCGACGACTGAACGAGCTGGTGACACCGGCTGTCGCTCCCGACCGGCTCACTCCCGCCCGCGAGGCACTCGCGCAGCTCCGTGGGGCGCTGGAACGGGACCGCATCGGGCTACCGGTCGGCTAAGCGGTTCCCCACCATGAAACCCACGTGCACGACCTCGTTGTTCGAACTAGGTTCGATGCCTGTGACGACTGACGCATGGGACAAGACCACCACCCGGAATTCGGCGTACTGGGAGGCCTTGGCACCGCACCGCCACGGGGAGCCCGTCGACTTCTTCCGCCAGGGCGGAAACGCTCTGACGGACCAGGAGCTGGCCGCCATCGGTGAGGTCCGCGATCGCCGGGTAATGCACCTGGCATGCTCCATGGGCGATGAGGCGATCACCTTCGCCCAGCTCGGAGCCCGGGTCACCGGGGTCGACATCGCGCCCAGCCATCTGGAGATCGGACGCGCCAAGGCAGACCAGGTCGGCGTCACGATCGACTTCGTCCAGCAGGACATGATGGCGCTCGATCACGCACTGACCGACTTCGACCTCATCTACATCTCCTGGGGCGGCATCTGCTGGGTGCCCGACCTCGAGGCCTGGGCCCGATCGCTGGCGGGTCGGTTGAATCCCGGCGGGCTGCTGGTGATCAGCGAACACCATCCGCTGTGGGAGATCCTGTCCGCCGGTAAGGACGGGACACTTTCGGTCAGCGGGGACTACTTCCACGCCGCCCGCGAAGGCTACCCGGACCCGGACAAGGCTCCTCAAATCACCCGGGAGATCGGAGCCCCGGCGCAGGTGCCGGTCAGCTACGTGTGGAACCTGGGGGCCGTCGTCCGTGCCGTCGTGAATGCCGGGTTGACAGTGCGCTCGCTGGAGGAATTTCCGGATGCCGAGAACTACCCTCACCTCGGGGCAGGAGCCACCCGCCTCCCGGCGACCTATTTGCTGACGGCATCGAAGCGACCATGAGACCCGAGCCCGCACTCCGCACGGCTTCGTTCGCCGACGCCGAGCAGTTGTTCGGGATGGCCCGACTCCTGGCCACTTCCGCAACACCACGCCGCGAAGCGTTCACGCAGGTCCTGGCCGACATCCTCGACGACCCGAACCGATACCTCATCGTTGCCGAAACCGATTCCGGTCTTGTCGGCTATCTCTACGGACTCACCCATCCCGCCTTCCACGCCAACGGCAACATCGGCTGGGTGGAGGAGCTTTACGTCGACCCCGGCCAACGAGGGACAGGACTTGGACGTCGGCTGATGGAGCGATTCGAGGAATGTGCCCGGCATACCGCCGACGCCCGCTACGTCGCCGTCGCAACGCGCCGGGCCGACGACTTCTACCGTGCCATCGGATACGCCGAATCGGCCACGTACTACAAGAAGGATCTGCGCTGATCGGTGAGATCATCAGTGTCCACACCGCGTCCCGCGGGAACGCCCAACCACAGCAATTCCGTACGACCACAAGGTGCTGGCCGAACGAACCGTCCTGGCCGCATACTGGTTCCGGAGGCACAATCATGGTCGAACCATCTCGAGGCAGCGGCGGCAGTCGATCGACTGCCGCCAAAATTCCCGTTCGACCGACCCATACCTGGAAGGTTGCGGATTTCCGCCCGGCCGGCCCGCACCACGCGGTCGAGAATCTCCCGGCGCACGTCGTCAGCGGCAGCATCGCGCTGATCCTGATCGTCTCGCCGATCGTCTTCCACCGTGCCTTCGCCGGCATGGGGCCGATCAACATCCTGATCGTGCTGGCAGGCGTCGGGGTTGCGATCTTGACCCTTCTGCTGTCCACCAAGGACTACCACCCAGCTCCGCGTCGCCGCCCGAGCTATCCACCCGGAGTCTCCAACCAGGAGAAGGCGGAGATCGCGCAGCTGGGCGCCGCGTACGGTCGATTTCGGGACGCGCTCGATTCGCTCCCCGAGGGCCAGCCCAAGAATCGGATCGGATTCGCGCTCGCCGGAACCGAGCCGGGCGACATCGCCCTGGGCATCATCACCTCCAACGCCTGGTCGGATTCGTGGCTGCCAGAACACAAACTCGAGGTCGATCCGCTTCGTGAGGCGACCGAGATCTACGACTACCTCGGCCGGATCGCCGCCAAGATTGCCGAATTCAGCGCACAGGCCGACGCCCTGCGCGACACACCGGTGGCTGCCCGTTACCGGCAGTACGCCGAGGATCTCACGACCGATCTCACCGCCGTACGCGATCGTGCCCGGGCCCTGTTCGCCTACCAGACCGATGTCAACCGGCTGTCACAGCTGCTCCGGGCCGAACACGCCCAGCCGCAGCTGGAACAAGACGCCGATGCCGTCCTCGACCTTGTCGCCGAAAGTCGCCGTCACCAGCTCGCGGCCGAGTATCTGCGACAGCGGCAGAAGGAGCTGGAGACGATCACCGATGGTCTGCGCGAGCTTCAGTCCATCCTCAACGACAACAGCACCCGACTCCCGACCCGCCCCGGACGCCACTGACTCCTGGCAGAGTTGGGCGGGTGAACTCACCGGTCAACGAACTGCTCCACCGTCATGTAGCCGCCGGAACGATTCCCGGCGCTGTCGCGCTGGTCGACGCCGGGGACGGCACCGAGCCGGTCAGCGCCGGCGCGGCGTCGATCGGTGGCCCGCCGATGCCTACGGACGCGATCGTCCGGATCCAGTCGATGACCAAGATCATCGAGGCCGTCGCAGCCTTGCGCCTGGTCGAATCGGGACGGCTTCAGCTCGACGGGTCGCTGACCGAATGGCTGCCCGAGCTCGATGATCGGCAGGTGCTGCGGACTCCGCTGGCGGAGCTGGACGACACCGTCCCGGCAACCCGACCGATCACGCTTCGGCACCTGCTGACCAACACCTCCGGCTATGGGATGATCATGGAATCGTCACCGCTGCAGCGGGCGATGACCGCCAACGGCACGGAGGCCGGATCGGATCCGGTCGATTTCGGGGCCGACGAATGGCTGCGCCGGCTGTCCGACCTGCCGCTGGCCTTCCAGCCGGGAGGAGGCTGGCGCTATCACCACTCCTTCGGGGTGTTGGGAATCCTGATCTCGCGGATCACCGGCCGACCGCTCGGTGAGCAACTGGCGGCCGACATCCTGCAGCCGCTCGGCATGAGCGACACGGCGATGTGGGTGCCCGAGGACAAGCTCGACCGGCTGCCAGCCGCTTATCGCTACGGCGAGACCGGGTGGATCGAGATTGAGCCGGCCGGCGGCGGCTTCTATGCGGGGCCGCCACCCTTCGACGTCAGTCACGGCGAGCTCGTCTCCACCGCCGCCGACTTCGGCCGATTCCTCAGCGTCCTCACCCGCGGCGGCGAGATCGACGGACGACCGCTGCTCTCTCCCGACCATCTCCGGCAGCTGACCAGCGACCAGGTGCCCGCCGACTGCAAGACACCGGAGAGCTTCTTCTTTCCCGGTTTCTGGGACGGGATGGGTTGGGGCTACGGCGTGATCATCCACACCACCGGATCCCGGCAGGGCCGCTACGGGTGGTCCGGTGGCCTGGGCACCGACTTCTACGTCGACCCCGACGGCACGGTCGCAGTGCTGCTGACGCAGGTGGAGATGGGTGCGCACATCGGGAGGTTGCTGGAGGACTTCCAGTCCCTCGGCAGCTGAGGATCAGTCGGCCGAAGCACCCGCTCGAAGATCACGACGCAGCTCCGGAGGCAGTGCGAAGACCAGGGACTCCTCGGTCAGTCGCTCTTCGGTCGCAACCGGGAATCCCTTGCGCTGCAGGTGATCGAGCACTCCTTGCACAAGATCATCGGGAACCGAGGCTCCGCTGGTGATCCCGATACTGCGCACCCCGTCGAGCCACTCGTCGGCGATCTCGCCGGCGTTGTCGACCCGGTAGGCCGCCGTGGCCCCGGCCTCCAACGCGACCTCGACCAGGCGTACGGAGTTGGACGAGTTTGCCGAACCCACGACGATCACCAGATCCGAATGATCGGCGATCTGCTTGATCGCTGCCTGTCGATTCGACGTGGCGTAACAGATGTCGTCGCTCGGCGGGTCGATCAGGTCCGGGAATTTCTCCCGCAGCCGCCGAACGGTCTCCATGGTCTCGTCGACGCTCAGCGTCGTCTGGCTGAGCCAGGAGACCTTGGACGGATCGCGGACCTCGAGGGAGTCGACGTCGGCTGGGGACTGCACCAGGGTGATGTTGGACGGCGCCTCGCCGGTCGTGCCCTCGACCTCCTCGTGGCCGGCATGGCCGATCAGCAGGATGTCCAGGTCTTCCCGGGCGAAGCGTTTGGCCTCGTGGTGCACCTTGGTGACCAGCGGGCAGGTGGCGTCGATCGTCTTGAGTCCGCGTCCCCTGGCCTCGTCCCGGACCGCCGGCGAGACACCATGGGCGGAGAAGACTACCGTGGCCCCCTCAGGAACCGACCCGAGATCGTCCACGAAGATCGCGCCGCGCTGCTCGAGCGTCTCCACGACGTGCCTGTTGTGCACGATCTGTTTGCGGACGTAGATCGGTGCTCCGTACGTCTCCAGCGCCCGTTCCACGGTGACGACAGCCCGGTCCACGCCGGCGCAATAGCCGCGTGGCGCAGCCACGACGACCCGCCGGCCGGTCGAGTCGGTGTGCGGCTGGTCGGTGGAGAGATCGAGCTGAGGCATGCCGCCAGTGTATGAGCGCCGGCCGGTCGATCCGACCGCCGGCTACTGCGGCGGTTGCTCGGCGGCGAAACCCTCGAACAGCGCGACCAGGTTGTCCATCGCGCCCGGGGAGAACATCAGTCTCATCTGGGCGTCGGTCTGGCCGGCCATGTCCGCGGCTCGGGCGAACATCTCCCCCTCGTACGCCTGCACCGCGGCGTCGAGGTCGTCGGGCTGCTCGATGATCCGCCTTGCCAACTCGGCACCGTCGAACAGCGCCAGGTTGGCTCCTTCGCCGGCAAAGGGAGACATCAGGTGCGCGGCGTCCCCGATCAGTGTCACACCGGACCGGTGGTCCCAGCGCGTTCCGGCGGGGAGCGCGTGGATCTTGCGGGGCACTGCCGGACCGTCCGCGTCGGTGACCAGGGACTGCAGGGTGGGGTGCCAGTCACCGAAGCTCGCCAAGACCGCCGCCGCGGCGGCTTCGGTGCGGTGGAAGTCGATGCCGTCCAGCCAGTCTTCCGGGGCGCGCACGGCGGTGTAGACGTGCAGGCTGTCGTCGGTCTCCCGGTGCGCGAGTATTCCGCGTTCGCCGTCCAGCGCGATGACGAACCCGCCGCCGAGCAGCTCCGCCGCCTCCGGGTGACGAGTGTCAGGATCCTGCAGGTCGGTCTCGACGAAGGAGATCCCTGCGTAGGCCGGCAGCGCATCGGTCAGCAGCGGCCTGATCCGGGACCAGGCGCCGTCGCCGCCGACCAGCAGATCCGCGATCACCGAGCCGCCGGCGGCGAAGATCACCTCGTGTCTCCCGTCGCCGAGCGGCCGGGCAGCGGTGATCTTGTGACCCCAGCGGACAGTGTCGGGCCCGAGGGCCGAGAGCAGCAGCGTACGAAGATCACCGCGGTCGACCTCGGGGCGGCCGCCGGAGCCGTCATCGCTGTGCTGGTGGCGGATCCGGCCACTGCGGTCGATCAGTCGCAGCTCCTGGCCACCAGGGTGGACGATGGCACGAAAGCCGTCGTAGAGCCCGGCGGCACGCAGCGCGGCCTGGCCGGTGTCCTCGTGGATGTCGAGCATGCCGCCCTGGGTACGAGCGTCGGCGGAGGCTTCGGCCTCGAAGATCGTCGCTTCGACGCCGTTGGCGCGCAGCACCGCGGCCAAGGCAAGGCCGGACATGCCGGCGCCGATGATCGCGATCGGCACATGCTCGGCTTGTGGGTCGTCAGTCATGATTCCTCCAAGGTCAGTGGGGTGGTGTGCCGGGCTGTGGTCGGTGATCACTCGCCCGGAACTTCGGTCCGGCTGAGGCCCTCGATCAGAGCCTGGAAACTCCAAGTCAGCCGTTCGGTGTGACTCCCGGCGAGCAGCAGATCGGACAGCTCGTGGATGTGTGGGTGGCGGCGGGGATCGACCGTCGACAGCGTTTGCCCCAGGGTTTCCCACTCCTGGTCGGCGGTCGCGCCGGCACCGGCATGCTCGGCCGCGTGCGCGGTCCCGGCCAGCAGCAGCAGATCGACACCCCAGGCGGCGCGGGTCCTGGCGACGCCGCCGTCGGCCAACAGCCCGAGGATCCGGTCGACCAGTCGCAGGTAGTTCGGCCCGTTCGGCCGGGTGGCGACAGCGGTCCGGGCCAGTTGCGGATTTGCCGTCAGGACTTCGACGTAGGAGGTGAGGACCCCGATCAGCTGGTCAGCCCAGTCCCCCGATGCGCCGCCCAGCTCGACCTCGCCGAGCAGTTCATCCAGGACCGCGGCGTGCAACTCAGCGGTGTTGGCGACGTAGACGTACAACGAAGCGGGACCGGTGTCGAGTTCGGTGGCCAGCCGCCGCATCGTGACCCGCTGCAGGCCCTCCGTCCGCATGATGGCGACGGCGGCAGCGATGATGCCTTCCCGGGTCAGGGCCGGTTTGGCCGGTCGCTCGCGCCGGCTCGTTCGTGACTCGCTCACACGAATCAGCGTAACGAACATGTTCGTTACGAACAAGTACGTAACGACCATGTTCGACCGCCTGTTTCGGTCGTTGTCCGCGGGGCGCACTATCGTCTCGGCCATGCCGATGGACTCCTCGCCGGACAACCCGCAGCCGCTGCGGGTGGTCGCCCATGCCGTCAAAGGCTGGGTGGAGCGGTTGGGCTGGGTCTGGGTCGAGGGTCAGTTGATCGAGATCAACCGGCGCTCGGGGTCGCGTACGGTCTTCCTCACCCTGCGGGACAAGCTGGCCGACGTCTCGGCGAGCATCACCATCTCCCCCGCCAATCTCGACCTCGCCGGTCCCCTCTCGGAGGGGGCGACGGTCGCGGCCAAGGTCCGGCCGACCTACTACAGCCCGACGGGCAGATTCTCCTTCTACTGCGAGGAGGTCAGACCGGTCGGCGAGGGCCGGCTGCTGGCCAGGCTGGAGCAGACCAAACGGCTGTTGCAGGCCGAGGGCCTCTTCGACCGGGTCCGCAAGAAGCCGCTGCCCTTCCTCCCGAGGACGGTCGGTCTGATCACCGGGGCGCAGAGCGCGGCCGAGCGCGATGTCGTCGAGAACGCACGGCGCCGCTGGCCGGCAGTCCGCATCGACATCCGCAACACCCTGGTGCAGGGTCCGCAGGCGGCCGCGGAGATCATCGGCGCGCTGCAGCAGCTCGACCGCGACTCGGGCGTCGACGTGATCGTGATCGCGCGCGGCGGTGGTTCGCTGGAGGATCTGCTGGCCTTCTCCGACGAGGGTCTGGTCCGTGCTGTCGCCGCCTGCCGAACTCCTGTGGTGAGCGCGATCGGCCACGAGAGCGACCAGCCGATCCTGGACCTGGTCGCCGATGTCCGGGCCTCGACGCCGACCGATGCCGCGCGCCGGATCGTCCCGGATGTGACCGAGGAGTCGCAGCGCGTCCGGCAGGCGAGGGACCGCGGCCTGGCGGCCATCACCAAGATCATCGAGCGTCAGCAGGAGTTCCTGACCGCGACCCGGAGCCGGCCGGTGCTGACCGACCCGACCGCAAGTTTCGACCTGCGCTACGAACAGCTCACCACACTGCGACACCGCGGCTATCGGGCCATCAGCCACCTGCTGTCCGCCGAGTCGTCGACGATCGATCACACCCTGGCACGGGTCAGGGCGATGTCGCCGAAGGCAACCCTGGAGCGCGGATACGCGATCCTCGTCGATCAGGACGCCGTCACCGTGACCGCTGCCGGCCAGGTGCGCGAGGCCGATGCGCTGACCGCACACCTGGCATCCGGGCGGCTGTCGTTGACGGTTGCCGAGCGCCACCTGACCGACCAAGAACAGCCCGACGCCGACCAGCCTGACCCCGACCGGCAAGAATTGGACCAGTGATGACCGAGCAATCCCCCGACACCGAGGATCTCTCCCAGCTGAGCTACGAGCAGGCTCGCGAGGAACTGGTCGCGGTCGTCCAGCGGCTGGAGTCCGGCGGCGCCCCGTTGGCCGAGTCGCTCGCCCTTTGGGAGCGGGGCGAGAAGCTCGCCGCCGTCTGTCAGCAGTGGCTGGACGGGGCGAAGGAGACGGTCGAGGCCGCCCGCCGCGCCGGCGATCAACAAACCTGACCAACAATCGCGATCGGCAGGCGCGACGCTACGACTTCGTCTCAGAGTGCAGTAAGCCGACGTAGGTCTCCAGCAGGGAGTAGTCGACGTCGCCGCTCACGATCGATGTCACATGCGGCGCGCTGAGCACCAGCGACCGGGTCCGGTTGTCGTCGGTGACCAGGCGCTTCCAGGTCTGACCGTCGACGGTGCTGGTGCCGTCGGGTTCGCCCTCCCGGGAGACGGCGGCGACCATGTCATTGGGCAACTGGTCGCCCTGGTCGAGCTCGATGTAGAGGCCTGAATCGGTGAGCACACCGAGCTGCCACTGGTTGCGGACCGATTCCTGGCCGGTCGGATCCGGCTGACCGATCTTGGTCCACGAGACCCGGGTGGCGCGCCACCCGGCCGGCAGCTCGATCGGAGTGAGGACTGCGTACGGCGCTTGCTGGCGGGCCTGCGCCGCGACCGGCCGCCAGTTGACCGTCGCCACCTTCGCATCACTGGGGCCCCGGGTGAAGAACGCCACGATGATCGCCAGCGGGACCAGGATCACCAGCAGCGACAGGAACATGTCCCGATTGCCCGCCGGTCTCCTTGCCTGTGCCACGGCCCCATCCTGCCATCCCCAGGCTGTCGGGTAAGAATGTGCTCATGAGCGAAAGCGCCTCGGGCTCCAACGACGACGTCAGGATCGAACACGACACCATGGGCGAGGTGCGGGTTCCCGCCGCCGCGCTGTGGAAGGCCCAGACCCAACGAGCGGTGGAGAATTTCCCGATCTCCTTCCGGCCGATCGACCCGGCGCTGATCGCAGCACTGGCCCGGATCAAGGGTGCGGCCGCGACGACCAACGCGCGGTTGGGCGTCATCGACGAGGCGATGGCCGCTGCGATCGTCGAGGCCGCGTCCGCAGTAGCCGACGGGCAGCACGATGGCGAATTCCCGATCGATGTGTTCCAGACCGGTTCCGGCACCTCGAGCAACATGAACGCCAACGAGGTGATCAGTTCGCTGGCCAGCAGCATCCTGGGCAGCGCGGTCCATCCCAACGATCACGTGAACGCCTCACAGTCGTCCAACGATGTGTTCCCGAGCGCGATCCACATCGCCACCACCGACGGCTTGATCAACACCCTGGCGCCGGCCCTGGAACACCTGCGCGACACGCTGGCGGCCAAGGCCGAGGAATTCGCCGAGGTGGTGAAGAACGGCCGTACGCACCTGATGGACGCCACGCCGGTCACGCTGGGGCAGGAATTCTGCGGCTATGCCGCACAGATCAACAACGGGATCGAACGGGTCCAGGCAACACTGCCGCGGGTGGCCGAACTGCCGCTGGGAGGCACAGCGGTCGGCACCGGCATCAACACTCCGCCGGGCTTCGCCGAGTCCGTGATCAGCATCGTGGCCGAGCAGACCGGGCTGCCGCTGGTCGAGACGCGCAACCACTTCGAGGCCCAGGGCAGCCAGGACAGCATCGTCGAGGCCTCCGGGGCGCTGAAGACCATCGCGGTCAGCCTGACCAAGATCGCCAACGACATCCGGTGGATGGGTTCGGGGCCACGCTCCGGGCTCGGCGAGATCAGTCTCCCCGATCTGCAGCCCGGCTCGTCGATCATGCCCGGCAAGGTCAACCCGGTGCTCTGCGAGGCGACCGTGATGGTGTCGGCGCAGGTGATCGGCAACGACACGACCATCACCCTCGCCGGTGCCCAAGGCAACTTCGAGCTCAATGTCATGCTCCCGGTGATCGCCCGCAACATCCTGGAATCGATCAGACTGCTGGCCAATGTCAGCACCCTCTTCGCCGACCGGTGCATTGCCGGCATCACCGCCAATGTCGAACACGACCGCCAGCTGGCCGAGTCGTCGCCGTCGATCGTGACGCCGCTGAACCGCTACATCGGCTACGAGAACGCCGCGGCGGTCGCCAAGCAGGCGCTCAAGGAGGGTCGTACGATCCGCGAAGTCGTGATCGACAAGGGATTCGTCGCCGACGGCAAGCTGACCGAGGAGCAGTTGGACGCCGCACTCGACGTGCTCGCGATGGCCCGCCGGCCCCAGTCCTGATTTCGAAGGCAGTCCTGATTTCGAAGGCAGTCCTGATCCTGGGGCCGCGGCCCGGTCAGGCCAGGCGGTAGGACAGGTAGCCGACCATCAGCCGGTGGTTGCCCAGCGGTGCGGTGATGTCGTAGCCCAGCAACGTCGTGAGCCGCTCGACCCTGGCCTGCAGCGTCGCATGGTGCACCCCCAGGACCGAGGCAGCAGAGCGTCGGCTCCCGGTCAGGATCAGCGCCTCGACGGTGATCGCGGCCCAGGGGACCTCCTCGATCACCGCAGCCAGCCGGCGATGATCGGCATGCCGGCCGCGACCATGATCATGAGCATCATCGGCGCGGTGATCCGCCAGCGTGGTCAGGATGCCGAGATCCTCGGCGTCCACGACAGGTAACAGCCTGCCTGCCAGGCGGCGCGCCGCTACGGCGGTCTGCCAGGATGTCGGCAGCTCGTCCACCGCCCCGCGGACGCCCAGCCCCGCCAGCCGATAGTGCTGTTGATCAAGGTCCAGGACGGCCCGCCAGCGGTCCGGACCGATCGCAACGCTGACACCGGTGACACCGTCCGGCAGCGGGTCGTGCTCGGCGAGGGCCACCATCCGGAGATCATTGCGGCCGCTCAGCCGCAGTCGGGCCCCGGCGGCGCGGCGGTCCTCCTCGGATGCGTCCGGGTCGATCAACACCAGCAGCGGCTGCTGCAGTTCCAGCCGCCGCTGTTCGGTCACGGAGACGGCGAGCGCGAGTCGTTCGATGATCATCTCGTCGGTGGGTTGCGGCTCGCCGGCACGATCCAGCCATACGCATGCGCCAGCACGTCCGGGGACCGACCGGCGGAGTCCGACCGGACCGCCGTCGGTCCGACGATGTCCCGCACCGTCGATGATGATCACTGTCCGCCGGTCGGCGTAACCGGCCGGGCAACCGGCCAGCGTGACCGCCGCTCTCAACAGTGCTTCGGGTCCGACGTGGGAGGCGACGAGCACATCGAAGTGCGCCACGATCCGCAGCTCTGCGCCGGCCTGCGGATCGAGCGTCTGCAACCGCCCGAGCAGCTCCTGCATGGTGCTGACACGCTACACCGCAGTGACAACGCTCAGGCCGGCTTCGCCGAGACCGCCGGTCCTCACAGCGACAGCGTCCGGCGGATCCAGTCCTCGGCAGCACCGCGGGCCGAGACCGATACCGCCGCCTGGCCGCCCATCAGCTGGAAGCCGTGGAAACCGCCGGCCCACACGTGCAGTTCGGCCTGACCGCCGGCCGCCCAGATCCGGGAGGCATAGTCGATGTCCTCGTCCCGGAAGACCTCCGCCGATCCGACGTCGATGAAGGCCGGCGGTAGGTTGCGCAGATCATCGGCTCTGGCCGGGGCGGCGTACACCGAGACGTCCCGGCTCTCGTGCCCCTCGCCGAGAAGCGCGTCCCAACCGGTCTTGTTGCTCGTCCGGTCCCAGACCCCGATGCCCTGGTACTGCCGGCTGGAGACTGTGATGTTGCGATCGTCCAGCATCGGACAGAGCAGCAGCTGCCCGGCGAGTGCCGGGCCTCCCCGGTCACGAGCCAGCAAGGTGACCCCGGCCGCCAGGCCGCCGCCGGCACTCGCGCCGCCGATGATCAACCGACTCGGATCGATGCCGAGCTCGTCGGCGTGCTCGGCGGTCCACACCAGACCGGCGTAACAGTCCTCCACCGGCGCCGGGTCAGGATGCTCGGGCGCGAGCCGGTACTCGACACTGACCAGCACCAGCTTGTGCTGCTCGATCAGGTCGAGGAAGCCCGCGACGCCGTCGTGCCGGTTGCCGATGATCATGCCGCCACCGTGGGTGTGGTAGATCGCCGGTGCGGCCGCCAACGGCTCGGCCGGGGTCAGGATCGACAGGATGATGTCCGGCGCACCCGCCGGTCCCGGCACCGTCCGCTCGGTGTGCACGATCGGACGATCAGCGATCAGTTCCTCGATCGGCGGTGCCCAGCCGTCGTTTCCGGTTTCGCGCATCGGCGCGATCATCTCCGGCGTGATGCTGGACGGCAGGCCCTGCTGGGCCGCCGCTTCCAGCATCGGCAGCAGTTCGGGATCGTACGGCGGCCGCGGCAGCGCACGTTCTTCGACGGTGGTCATCCAGGTACCTCCTCGTTGAGATTTCACAGACCATCCTTCCCGGACCACACCGGCTCCGACCACCGCCGACTGGGGCGATTCCGGTGGTACGAGTCCGCCATCCGGCGGAACCTCCGAGTTTCGACCGCACGGTTTGACCTTGCCCCCGGGGCAAGCCGGAGCCTGATCACGGCGCCGCACCGGGCGGCGTCCAGGACGATCAGGAGACGACAGATGAGCACATCGACAACGAGCGCACCAGCACCGGTCCAGCGTTACCTGGCGGCCGATGAGTCGGCCGACGCCGCTGCTCTGGCAGCGACCTTCGCGCCCGCGGCGACAGTCATCGACGACGGCCACGCCTACTTCGGCCGGGATGCCATCAGCGCCTGGCGCAACGGCCCGGCGAGCGAATGGACCTACACCCAGGAGATCACCGATGCAGGCGCCACCGGGCCGAACACGTACGGTCTGACCATGCACCTGGAAGGGAACTTCCCCGGCGGGGTCGCCGACCTGCACTACCGCTTCGCCGTCCTCGACGATCAGATCGTGCACCTGACGATCGAGCCGTGATCATGTCGACGCTGGTGCCGATCGGCGAATTCTCGCTGATGACCAACCTGTCCCGGAAGGCGCTGCGGATCTACCACGAGCTCGGTCTCCTCGAGCCGGCCGAGGTCGACCAGCACAACGGCTACCGCTACTACGCCACCGACCAGATCGGCACCGCGCAACTCATCCGCCGGTTCCGTGATCTCGGGATGGGCATCCCCGAGGTCAAGGCCGTCCTGGCCGCACCGGACGAGGACAGCCGCAATGCCTTGCTGACAGCGCATCTGCACCGGATGGAGGCACACCTACGCCAGACCGCGGACACCGTCGCCGCGCTGCGGGACCTGCTGTCGCCGCACCCGGCGGCTGTTGATGTCAGCTTCCAGACATTCGACGCGCTGCCCGCCTGGTCGATCAGCAGTGCCGTGGGTTCTGATGATCTTGGAGCCTGGTTCGCCGACTCGCTGGACCGGCTGATCACCGCCGCTCGCCGGAAGGCGATCCCGGTCACCGGCCCGCTGGGTGGAGTCTTCGAGCGCGAATTGGTCAGCGACGAGTTCGGGCGGATGACCTTGTTCGTCCCGACGCCGGCCGTCGACCCGCCGCCGGGTGTGGCAGCAGTGACGATCCCGGGCGGCGACTACGCGGTGCTCACCCACCACGGATCACACCACGAGGCTGACCGCGCCTACGGCGAGCTCGGGAGATACGTCAGCGAGCAGGTGATCGGAGCGCCGGGCCTGATCCGGGAGCGCTACCTCCCGATCGACCCGGCGGCCGATGCCCTGGACGTACGCTTCGGCGCCCCGGAATCCCGGACCGAGATCTGCTGGCCGGTCGTTTCCCGGGCGTAAGGTGGGTAACCGAGACAACAACAAGACAGCAACAACAAGACAGCAACCCTGTCACCGGGACGGCCCACGAGCTGACCGGCCGTCCAGCGGAATCAACCCACCTGTCATCGACGCCGGTGTCAACCACCGACAGGAAGGGACGCTGACAATGTCTGTCTCGCACGCAACGCCGTCATTCCTGCACAGCCACCGCCATACCGATCGGCGAACCGCACCCAAGTCCCGGGCGGCCATGGACCCGCAGCGGCGGTCCAAACTGATTCTCGAAGGCATCGGAGCCTTCCTGTTCGCCGTACTGATCACCGGGTTCATCGGCCTGGCGCTCACGATTGCACCGACGCCCGGGCCGAGTTCGGCCTACGGCGCCGACGGTGCGTCGTACGTCACCCCGCCGAACTGGGCCGTCTTCTGGCTCGTGGTCATCCTGATGGATGTCGTCGCGCTCTTCGCGTACGGCATCGCCTCGGCATCCCGCGCCCAGCAGTGACGCCACATCGGTAACCCGGAAGACCGGGTCCCGGCCCGCTGGGTCGCAGCGGGCCGGGAAGCCGATCATCGCGCCGGGACGATGTCCACGTCAGCCGCCTTCACGTACATGATCCGGTGGCCGAAGGAGATCTGCAGATACTTCGTCGTGCCTCGGATGTCGATGTGATCGGTCGGCGGCGTGCCGTCGAAGGTGACCGCCCGGTAGTAGTCGGTCGACACCGTGGCATCACTGAGCACGGCCGACTGCCCGGCCAGCAGCTGATAGTCCAGCGACGCCGTGCCCTGGTCCGGGATGCCGGCCGGATAGGCCGACGACTCGGGATAGGCGCGGCCGTAGGTCGTGACCGCCGCCACTCCGGGCTTCGGCTTGATCAGGTAACCGCCGTAGGCGATCGCCGTCGGATGCTTCTTCGGGTTGTAGAACCACGCCTGCTGGCCCAGATACCAGATCGCCGTCCAGTTCCCCGACCGGCCGGCGACCGCATAGTCCTGACCCGCCGCCGCACGCGCTGCCACATCGGCGACGTCGGTAGTGCTGTCACCGCCGGCATGCATGTCGATGTCCTTGACCAGCGGAGAATCCTGGCTCGGCTCGGTGTGCAGGTAGACGAAGTTGGTGCCCTGCGGGTCACACGGCTGCCCCACGGTCGTACATCCGGTCACCGGCTGCTGGTTGTCGTCGAAGCCCGGCAGGATCCTCACGATCTGGCTGGACGGCTTGCCGTGCCGAGCCTGCAAAGGGGCGCCCAGCAGGTCGAAGTAGTGCTCCCAGTTCCAGTACGGACCCGGATCCCAGTGCATGCCCGCAACATTTGCCGCGTTGATCCCTGGCACGTTGTCGTGGCCGAGGATGTGGGCCCGGTCCAGCGGGATGTTCCACTTCTGGGCCAGGTAGCGGACCAGCCGGGCCGAGTTGCGATAGAGGGACTCGCTGAACCAGGTCGCACCCTGGGCGGCGAAGCCTTCCTGCTCGACGCCGATCGAGTGCTGGTTGATGTACCAGTTGCCGGCGTGCCAGCCGACGTTCTTGGTCGCGATGTGCTGGGCGACCTGGCCATCGGAGGACCGGATCGAGTAGTGCCAGCCGAGGTAGGTCGGATCCTGCACCAGTTGCAGGGTGGTGTCCCAGCTGGCCTCGGTGTCGTGCAGCACGATGTAGTCGACGGTCGGGCCGGCGGGGGTGTCGCGCGGCGCGAGATCGTAGTTGCCGTAGTCGCCCGACCCGGTCCCGTACTGCTCGTACGGCGCCGGGATCCACTCGCAGTCCAGGCTCGCCGGGCACTCGACGTTGGGGTTCTTCTTGGCGGAGCTCTGGGTCGCTCCGGCGAGCTTCAGCTTGCTCAACTGTGCCGTCCTGGGCGTCGTCCGGTCAGCGACCATGGTGACCCGGGTGCCGTCGTCGGTAGTCCGGGAGGCGCCGCCGGCCAGCGCCGCGTAGACGTCATCGGCGAAGGTCCTGGCAGTGGACTGATCGGCCGAGCCGCCGACCTTCGCGACGGCCGCGTACCACTGGCCGGGATCGGTGTCGGCGCCGGTGGCCAGGCCGAGCGACTTCTGGTCGTGGGCCAGCAGTGCGGCTCCGCCGCGGATGTTGGTGACCGGGTTCGTACGCACCTGGTTGCGGCCAACGCCGAGCAGTGTGGCCGCCTGGCCGAGTGAGTCCACGGAAGTCGGCTGCCCGGCGGCGGCCGTCTTGCCGGCACCGTCGTCGGCGAACAGCGTGCCGTCGATCAGATTCATCGGGCCGTAGCCGCCGTCGGTGTTGTGCTGGCCGTCGTGGGCGTCCCACAAGGTCTGGGAGTAGGACAGCGCCTCGAGCAGCGACTCCGGAACGCCGAACTCCTTGGACGCCTGGGCGAAGGCGGTCGCCCGGGCGACGGCCGGGTCGGCATGTGCCTGGGCGGCGGTGCCGAGCCCCACGGCTGCGATGGCTGCGAGGGCCGTCGCGCCGGCAGCCAGCCGGCGCGACGAGCCCCGCCATCGTACGGATCTGATCATCGATGACCTCCGGGAGAGAAGGATGTGCGTGATGGCCTGCCGGCCAGTCAATCACTAACCCCGGAGCGAGCGCACTAGGTGGTTTTGTTTCGTCACCGGCCTTTAACGCGGCAACTCCTCCAACAGGTCGGTCACCAGCTCCGCGATCTGCGATCGTTCGGAGCGGTGCAGCGTGACGTGGGCGAAGAGCGGGTGGCCCTTCAGCTTCTCGATCACCGCGACCACGCCGTCGTGCCGACCCACCCGCAGGTTGTCCCGTTGCGCGATGTCGTGGGTGAGCACCACCCGGGAGTCCTGGCCGATCCGCGACAGCACCGTCAGCAGCACATTACGCTCCAGCGACTGTGCCTCGTCGACGATCACGAAGGCGTCGTGCAGCGACCGGCCGCGGATGTGGGTCAGCGGCAGCACCTCGAGCAAGCCGCGTTCCAGCACTTCGTCGATCACCACCTTGGAGGTGACCGCACCGAGGGTGTCGAAAACCGCCTGGGCCCAGGGGTTCATCTTCTCCCCCTCCGAGCCCGGCAGATAGCCGAGATCCTGGCCGCCGACCGCATAGAGCGGACGGAAGACGATCACCTTGGAGTGCTGCTGGCGCTCCAGCACCGCTTCGAGCCCGGCGCACAGGGCCAGGGCGGATTTCCCGGTGCCGGCCCGTCCGCCGAGTGAGACGATGCCGACACTGGGATCGAGGAGCAGATCGAGGGCGACCCGCTGCTCTGCGGACCGGCCGTGGATGCCGAACGCGTCCCGATCGGAGTTGATCAACTTCACGTCCTTGTCGGGCGTCACCCGGCCGAGCGCGGTCGCCGTACCCGTGCCGAGCACGATCCCTGTGTGACAAGGCAGATCCCGGGCGTCGTCGAGATCAACGCGACCGGTCTCGTACAACTTATCAAGATCATCTTTGGAGACCACGACCTCGGTCATCCCGGTCCATCCGGAGTCCGGTGGCAGCTCCGCCCGGTATTCCTCGGCCGGCAGACCGACCGCCGAGGCCTTGACCCGCATCGGGAGGTCCTTGCTGACCAGGACGACCTCACGGCCTTCCTTGGCGAAATTCAGCGCGACGGCGAGTATCCGGGAGTCGTTGTCGCCCAGCCGGAAACCGACCGGGAGAACGCCGGGATCGGTGTGGTTGAGCTCGACGTGGATGGTGCCGCCCTCGTCATTGACCGGCACCGGTGCATCCAGCCGGCCGTGGGCGATCCGCAAGTCGTCCAGGCTGCGCAACGCCTCGCGGGCGAAATATCCGAGCTCGGGATGATGACGCTTGGCCTCCAGTTCACTGATCACCACGACCGGCAGGACGACATCGTGTTCGGCGAACCGGCGCAGGGCCCGAGGATCGCTCAACAGGACGGACGTGTCGATGACATAGGTGCGCTGACCCGGGTCTGATGTTGCTTCTGGCACTCTCGGTCCTCACTGGGGGCCGCGCAACAGCGTCACCCGGCCCCACGTGCTCACGTGGTCGGCCGGGGCGGACAGGTGCTCGTCGTCGAACGTGCTGTCCGGTGACGCGTTCGCACCAGGTGCATTCGCCGCCTCCCCGGCGAGGCACTTCCCCATGCCTCGCATCGACAACGCTAGTCCCGCCGGCGCCGCATCGATGGATCGCAGTGGGTGTGTCGCAGGTCGGGGAAATGCGGTCCGGGCTACTTGCCGAAGCGACGTTCGCGCTGGTTGTAGGACCGCAGTGCGCGGATGAAGTCGACCTTGCGGAAGTCCGGCCACAAAGCCTCGTGGAAGTAGAATTCACTGTGCGCCGACTGCCACATCAGGAAGCCGGAAAGCCGCTGCTCCCCCGAGGTCCGGATGATCAGATCGGGATCGGGCTGGCCCGCGGTGTAGAGGTGGTCGGCGATGTGGTCGATCTCCAGGGTCTCGGCCAGTTCGGTGATGGTCATTCCCTGTTGGGCCTTCTCGGCCAGCAGTGACCGGAACGCGTCCCGCAGCTCGTGCCGGCCACCGTAGGAGACGGCGATGTTGATCATCATCCCGCCGACGTCCTTGGTGTCGGCCTCGGCCCGGCGCAGCACCTCGGCGGTCTCGGCCGGGACCAGGTCCATCGCCCCGACCGGGTGCACCCGCCAGCGACGGGTGGATGCGAGATCGGTGACCAGTTCCTCGATCACCTTCAGCAGTGGCACGATCTCGTCGCCGTCGCGGGCGAAATTCTCCGTGGAGAGGACCCACAAGGTCACGACCGGGATCTTGACCTCTTCACACCAGGCGACGAATTCCTTGAGCTTGTCCGCACCGGCCCGGTAGCCGACGGCCAGCGGCTGGCCCGGCGCATTGACCCGGGCCCAGCGCCGGTTGCCGTCGGCCAGCACGGCGACATGCTCGGGCAGTTGATCATGGTCGAGCTCGGAGATCAGCCGGTGTTCGTAGGTCGAATACAGCCAGCTCGACGGGTGCAGCCGGTCGGCGATCTCGCGCAGCCGCTCCAGTCGTGACACGGACTGCAGACTACGCTGTCGCAACCGTGCCCGGCAGCCAACCCGGCCGATGATCAAGATTGGGCAACATCACACACGGCGCTCAGACAGCGTTCATAGGCTGGACACACGCCGCTCGATACGGTCGGGGTGCGTTCAGCCGGCTGCACCGACCGCATCGCCGGCAAAACCGATCGGCACGAGGAGCGCGGATGACCAGCAACGTCGACCGGCAGGCCGACCTGACGCCGGCCCCGGAGCCGTACGACTTCGATGCCATGCCGGACCCTGGTGTGGGGGCGCTGCGGCTGGTCAAACCGCGGATGCGGGGCTGGCTGCATGCTGGCGTCACGCCCGCGGCGTGCGTCGCCGGGCTGATCCTGGTCACCCACACCACCTCGTCTGCGGCTCGGGCCGGATCGCTGATCTTCCTGGCCTCGGCGGTGCTGCTCTTCGGGACCAGCGCGGTCTTCCACTGCCGCAACTGGAACCCGCCCAGCTACCGCTTGTTGCGACGGATCGACCACTCCAACATCTACCTCTTCATCGCCGCGTCCTACACGCCGTACGCGCTCTGCCTGCTCTCCGGTGCGTCTCGCGGCTGGCTGCTGACCCTGGTCTGGACCGCCGCCGTCGCAGGGCTGCTGTTCCGGACCCTCTGGCTGAGCGCCCCGCGCTGGCTCTACACCCTGATGTACGGGGTGATGGGACTGTCGGCAGCGGCCTGGCTGCCGCAGTTCCTCCCCGATGTCGGCCCCGGGATCTTCGCGATGATGTTGGGCAGTGGGTTCGTGTACTCCGTCGGGGCCGTCGTCTATGCCGTCCGCTGGCCGAATCCGGCGCCACGCTGGTTCGGCTATCACGAGGTCTTCCACGCCTGCACGGTCGCGGCCTTCGCTCTGCAGTACGTCGCGCTCTCGGCGGTCGCTGCGGCCGACTGACCCGGCCCGCGGGTGCGGCGATACTCGTATCTGCGTATCCGCCCAGGTGCGTTTCCCGACCACGGCCGGGTTCGACGGCGGATCCCGGCTGGATCGCGTACGTTTTCCGACCGTGGCGGGGGCCAGCCCCGACGGCGTGCGTTTGGCGCCATCGGGTGCGGAGCGATCAGTCGGCGCTGCCCTCGGGTCCGAATCCCGCCCGCCCCTCCAGCCGGAGCGCTCGGTCTCCCACCAGGCTGGAAAGATCATCTTCGAGCTGATCAAGACGGCGCCGACCGATCGTCGTCGCCCACTCGTCGGCGAGCTGCTCGAAGATCACCGCGCTGCGATCGAGCATGTCCATCCCCCGCTCGGTGCGCGTGGCGATCTTGCGCCGGGCGTCCTGGGGATCGGCGTCGATGCGCAGGTAGCCGAGGTCAACCAACCGGTTCACGGTCTTGGTCGCGGCCTGCTTGGAGATCCCCAGCGTTCTTCCTACCTCGGAAACCGATGCCCCCCGACCGACGGCCTGCATAGCGAATCCATACGCGGAACGCATGTTCGGATGTCCCTGCTCCCCCAGGCGCCGGTTGGCTTCGTCGGTGATCGCCTCGAATCCGGCGAGCAGCAACAGCGGCAGTACGAATCCCGGTCGGCTCATCAAACCTCCTTGAACGTCAACCCGGTTGACTGTATCGTCCCAGGTATTCGTCAACCTGGTTGACTACCTAGGAGACCACATGTCCACCACCAGCTTTCCCACCCATACGCCCGAGACCGCGCCCGCCGCGGCGCGGCCTGCCATGATCAGGACCGCGGCCGAATTCGGCACTGTGCCGCCCGCGCTCGGACGGCTCGCAACCTCGCCGGTACTGCTGAACGGGTTCCTGGACGCATCGGCCGCCTTCGAACACAGCTCCCTGGATCGCATCGCCCAGGAGGTCGTCATCATGACAGTCGCCGTAAGGAATGGTTGTCGGGTCTGCGTCGGCATCCACAGCGGGTTCCTGCGCAAGCTGGGTCGAGCCGAACTGATTGCGCCGCTGCGCAGCGGAAGGCCACTGGATGATCCGATGCTGGAGGCCGTACGGCAGTTCACACTGCGGCTGCTCGCGACGACCGGTGACGTGCCGGACGACGAACTGCAGGAATTCCTGGCCGCGGGATTCACCCCGGAGAACGCGCTTGAGATCGTCTACGGCATCGGTGCCTACACCATGTCGACCTTCGCCAACCGGCTCGTGGGCCTGTGATCGGGCCCGACCGCGGCCTGTGGATGAAGCAGCCGTCGGCGTCCGGATCCGGCGTACGCTGCCGCCATGGTCCAGTACAACCATCTGCTGCCGGACGGTACGACGCTGCACGTCCACGACGTGGGGACGGGCCAGAAATATCTCCAGCGGATGCTGTGGAGCTACATGGAGGGCTCGAAGGAGTCGCTCGTCATCGGGACCGAAGAACGTGCCCAGGCAGTCGCGCTACCGACAACTGTCTGGCTGCACGACATCGCCCTCCAAGATCGGCGCGCCAAGACCGGAGCAGAGGCTCTCGCTCGCCGAAGGCTCCAAGACTCGCAACGAGAGTGGCAATCCGAAGAGCACTTCACGGCGCTGCTTGCGGCAGCCCCCACGGGACGAGCCGATCCACAGCGGCGGCTTCCACCGCTCCGTGAACAAAGAACCGACGCTGTTGATGTCGAGATCGTCCAGCGCCACCTGGCTGACGTGATCGTTTGCCTGGAGTCCGGCGCGCTGGAGGTGATCATCCTCGGCGACGCGGGTATTGCTCAGGGTGTGATGCTCCCCGTCGACTACTGGCTGGAATATCTGGATCTCGAAGACGAGGAAGCGGGCGACGAGCGGATCGCCGAAATCGTACGGGAGCGGAAGAAGGCTCCGCTCGAGGACTCCATCGACCTCGATGATTTTCTCGCCGAGTTCAAAGACCTCGACGATGAGCATGAGTAAGTACCGGGTGATCGTCCATCCGGACTTCAGACCTCAATTCCAGGAGTTCCGGCGACTCGCCCCATCCGGAAGCCGGCCGGTCGCAGCCCGGGCCGCGATGAGTGCGATGCGGGCAGTGCGCGATGGTCAGGAAGCGAACTTCCGGGGCGAGCGGCTTGGCTTCGATCGCACCCACTACGACCTCCGCGATTGCGCCGAGATCAAGGTTGAACTCGTTCGGGAGTACGCGAAGAGTGGACGACGGCTCGGACCGTCGCACCGATTGATCTACCGCGAATTCGAACCAGTGGAGGGTGACCAACGTCCGATCCGACAGATCATCGCTTTTGAACATCGCAAGAACGGCAAGCCCTTCAAGGTCGCGGCCGAACGGCTCGGGCGGGACAAGGGCGTTGCAGACCCTCGCCTGGTCGGTCTTCCCACCACTCGACCGGCAGTCGGCCAGCACAAGGATCCGAACCGCCCGATCAGCCCTCACCGAATGCCGTTGCCTCCCGATCTTGCCGCTGTGCTGTCCACGACACAGAAGACACTCCCGACGCGTGCCCGAGGCAGACCCGTCGGCGCTGTGACCAGAACGGCAGACCCGCCGATCCGGCACCCTGTCCGCGATCGCTAGTCGGTGGCTCCGGTCAGCTCGGCGACAAGATCATCGGGATCCGTCAGCGGCATCCGACAGACGAACTGTCGGCAGACATACGCCGTCGGCGCGTTGTTGATCATGATCCGATCCTGCAGCAGCGGCACGTTGGGAGTATCCGGCAGTCCACCGACGACCACCGATCCGGCGGACACCTTCATCCTGGCCAACCGGACCAGGTCGCGGGCCTGCTGATCATCCGGATCACCGGTGATCGCCACCTCGACGAGCGAGTCCGTCACTCGCGTGACCACGTCGGCGAGCAGCCAGCCGGCGAATCTCGGTGCAGCGGTGATCAACTTTGCCGACGACCTGGCGGCCCGCTCTGCCCGCGCGGACAACTCCGGATCGCCCGCATAGGTGGCCAGACGCGTCAGTGCATGCACAGCGGTGCTCAGCCCGGATGGATAGGCGTTGTCGGTCGGGTCCTTCGGACGGTTGATCAAGGACTCCGCATCGTCGGCGACATCGTAGAAGCCGCCGTCGGGCGCGCTGAAATGATCATCGAGGATGTCCAGCAGTTGCCGGCTGCGTGCGGCCCAGACCGGATCGTCCGTCACCTCGGCCAGCCGCACATAGGCCCGGGCGACGCCGGCGTAGTCCTCCGCGCTTCCATCGGCTCGGCCGACAACTCCCTTGCGGGACACCCGGCGCAATCGCGCCCCGGTCCAGTGCAGGTCCCAGAGCAGCCGGCCGGCGCGCTCGGCTGCAGAGATCCAAGCAGGTCGGGAGAACAGTGCACCGGCATCGGCGAGCGAGTCGATCACCAGTGCGTTCCAGGCGGCGACCACCTTGTCGTCCCGGGCCGGTCGCGGCCGGACGGCCCGTGCAGCCGTCAGCCTGGCCCGGATCTCCAACCAGCGCTCATGATCGTCATGATCGAGATCCGTCAGCTGGAGGGTCGACTGTCCGCCCTCGGCCGTTCCGGTCTCGGTGACGCGACAGTGCTCGAACACCCATGGCGCCAGCTCCGGCCCGACCGCGGCGTGGACCTGGTCCCGCGTCCAGAGGTAGTAGGCCCCCTCGGTCAGCCTGCCGTCCGGACCGCGTGAGTCCGCGTCGAGACTGGCGGCGAACCCGCCCTGGTCGGTGACCATCTCCGACAGCAGCCAGTCGACCGTGTCAGTGATCACCGGGCCGAGCCTGTCCCGCAGTTCTTGATCATCGGCCAGTCGCCAGGCATGCAGGTAGCAGCCGAGCAGCAGGCCGTTGTCGTACAACATCTTCTCGAAGTGCGGCACCACCCAGCCGGAGTCGACGCTGTAACGGGCAAAGCCGCCGGCCAACTGGTCGTACATCCCGCTCTCGGCCATCGCGATCAGAGTCCCGTAGGCCATCCGCTCCGCCGCACCGCGTTGATCTTGGTCGGGCCAACTGCCGACGATTCGCAGCAATGCCTCGAGAACCATCGACGGCGGGAATTTGGGTGCACCGCCGAAGCCGCCGTGTCGTTCGTCGTAGTCTCCGCCCAGGCCCTCCAGCGCACGGACGATGTCGTCTCGACCGATCGACGCTGCGACGTCTCCGCCACCGGCGTCGGACAGCCGCCGGCTGATATCGGCCGCGCCGGCACGGATCTCGTCGGCGCGCTCGCGCCAGGCCCCGGACACCGCATCCAGCACCTGGTCGAAGGAGGGCATCCCGCTCATCGGCGTCATCGGGAAGTACGTCCCGGCATAGATCGGGTCGCCCGCCGGCGTCAGGAAGACCGTCATCGGCCAGCCACCCTGTCCGGTCATCGCCTGCGTCGCCTGCATGTAGACCGCGTCGACATCAGGCCGTTCCTCCCGGTCGACCTTGATCGCCACGAAACCGGAGTTGATCTTGGCTGCGATCGCCTCGTCCTCGAACGATTCATGGGCCATCACGTGACACCAGTGGCAGGCGGCATAGCCGACCGACAGCAGAATCGGAACGTCGCGACGTCTGGCTTCCTCGAAAGCCTCGGGGATCCACTCCCACCAATCCACCGGATTCTCCGCGTGCTGGAGCAAGTACGGGCTCGTCGCGGCTGCCAGTCGATTGGCCATCCCCGTTACTCCTACCAGTGGTCTGTACGTTGGTTCCAGCCTAGGAGGTGGGTCGGGATGCCGTCGCGGAGGACCTCCGGCAAAGTTGTTCAGGCGTCGTCAGCCGACAGCAGTCCCCGCCGGGCAACCCGCTCCCAGGATCGGGCCGATGGGCGCTTCCTCGCCGTCGCGACGCTCGTAGCGGTCCAGCCACTTCAAGTAGAACTTCATCTGGCCCTCATAGGCCGGCTTGAACGGGCCGACCTTCAACTCCACGGCGATGAGGCGCCGCAACGGACGCGAGAAGAACAGCAGATCGAGGTAGAAGTCGCCGTTGTCGACCGTCATCCGCTTCTGCCGGGCAACGAACGCCCAGCCGTTGCCGACCTCCAGCAGGAATGCCTCGAGGTCATGGACGACCGCATCTTCGAGGTCTCGCTCGTCATGGGCACCTTGCAGGCCCAGGAAGTCGAGGAAGTACGGGTCGCGGAAACTGTCCGCAGGAACGGCAGACCCACCAAGGGTCTGAGCGTTCGCGATCTCCTTGCGCTCGAAACCCTTGCGGCCGATGAGCTCCCGCAGTGCTCGGACGCTCAGCCGTGCAGTGATCGCTTGGTCGATGTAGAACTGGCGGGCTTCGTCGGTGAGGACCGGCAGCAGGTCCTTGAAGTGGCTCCAGCTCAATTGGTGCGACAGCGTAGCCACAATCTCTTGGTCGTAGCCCGCGCGGCCCTCGCGCAGAACCTCCACGTCAATCATGCGGCCGATGTGCCAGTTCATCAGTGTCAGGGCCGAGTTGACGCGGATGGCAGATGCGGTCCACCAGTGGCCCGTCAGAAGGCACGACGAGCGCAGCGCTCACATCGCGCTCGGTGGTTTTCGAAGTCGGTCCGGTCATGCCTCAGAGTGTTCCAGCCGGCACCGACATCGTCCGCGGGTCGGGCCGAGTGATACCGGTAGCCCACTCGAAAAGCACTTGGCGGCCTACGCAAGCGCCCGGTAATCTCGCCGCGGAGTTGGACCTACCAAGATCACGAAGGACGGGCAGTGGAATCGACCAGGTGTCAGCAGGCTGACACGGATCGCCGGGCGATTCGTGCGACGTCGGCTGTCCCCAGGTGTTTCTCATACGGCTTCTTCATGTGGCAGTCGTTCCTGGAGCCGCCGATGTAGGTGCCTACGCACCCGATCATCGGGCCGCTCCGGCGAGACGACTGTCTCGATGGGGCGGCCTTCGTCGTCTCCGGGACCAGCCGCTCGATCATCAGTCGGGTGAGCCAACGGATAGGCACTCGGTCTCCAAAACCGAGCAAAACCGAGTTCGACTCTCGGCACCCGGGCGACACAACTGCACAGAGATCACACGCGTGGGAGTGCTGCACTCCCACCATCGGGACCGACGCATTGACGGCGGTGCGACCGGTTGAAGCCCGGTGGGGCGGGGTTCGCCCCCCGCGGTCCCGCGATCGATTCCAGGTGCGCTGACGGCCGCGCCCAGACTCTGAATCTGGAGGACGAAGGTTCGACTCCTTCCCTGGAAGCTCGGTGCGAGTGTCGGGTGACGCCACGGGCCTCATAAGCCCGTCGGCCCCCGTTCGATTCGGGGCCTCGCAACGCACCGGCGACGTCAGCTTCCCTTCAACTTCGGCACACTGCTGCGCACCTGCGACGCCATCGGCACCTGTCTGGCCGTGCCCCGTACTCCGCACTATCGCGACGCGCTCAGCTTGGTCGCCTACCGACTCGCAGGCCTTTCCTGATCACCGCGCGACCCCACGTCTTGCGCGGTGCGACTCCGCCAGGATCTCGACCAATTCCTGGACGTCCAACCGATCGAGCCGGGCCCAGACCGACGTCTTGACCTTGAACGAGTCGATCCGGACGAACGTGTCGCGGCGGTCGGCGAGTATTTCGCCGATCCCGGGCTCCATGGTCCAGAACTGCAGGATCTCCCGGCCTTCGTCGCTCCAGCGCAGCCGGGCGAACGGGTGTCGCCCGACGGTGTAGGTCGGTGCGTCGTCGGGCGCCCGGCCGATCGCTGCCCCCGGCAGTGCACCGGCGATCGCTTCCACGTCGTCCCAGGTGGCCATCGGTGTCCGCCGTCAGTCCGGCCTGCCGACCTGGGCCGCCAGCTTGGCCGGCGCCTGCAGGCAGTACGAGTCGGTCAGCATCTCCTCCAACTCACGCCAGTCGGTCCGGCTGTCGAGCACCATGCCGACCACGTTGCCGCCCCACTCCGCCCGGAAATACGGCTCACCCAGGTGCTCGAAGGCACTGACCTCCTCCGGCTCGGCCCGGAAGGTGATCCGGAAGCGCTGGTCCTCGCCTCCGAAGACGTGGGCCACGGTGGCATTGCGGACGCGCCAGCGGATCCCGATCCAGGCCTCCTCGGACCGGCAATCGGGGAACCGCTTCATCACCTTGTCCAGGCGGCGCAGCAGGGCCGCCGGGATCTCGGGTCGTTCAGCCACGGCAGCATTCTGCTCCGCGCCTCCGACACTCCTCACGGATCGGACAACCCGCCGCAGGAAATGAACACACGATGAACGCAAGGTGAATAGTCTCGACCCGTTCGATCTTCGACGTTCCCACCTCACCGTAGAGGAGAATCTGTGACCGCATCGACGCCGTCACTGGCGCGGGGAGGTGAAGCGCCGACGACAGCCGTGGTTCCCGACCGCTCCAGCACGAGATCCCGTCGTACGCTGCGCCGCCGTGGCTACGCATTGTTCCTGGCCTTCATCGCGCCGAATGTGATCCTGCTGGCCGTCTTCGCCTACTGGCCGGTGGTCTACAACGGATACTTGTCACTCACCAGCTGGAACCTGCTCTCCGACACCAAGCCGTTCGTCTGGTTCGCCAACTACACCGACATGTTCACCGATCCCGAGTTCGGGATGGTGGTGTTGCGCACGGTGATCTTCTCCGGCGGCATCGTGATCATTTCGATCGTGCTCGGTCTACTGGTCGCTCTGCTGCTGGACCAGAAGCTGCGGGGCCGCAACCTCGTCAGGACGTTCTCCTTCGCGCCGCACATCGTCTCCGGAGCCGCGGTCGGGACCATCTGGCTCTACATCTTCGATCCGAGCTACGGACTGTTGCGTCAGCTGTTGGGAATCGTCGGGATCGCATCCCCGGCCTGGATGACCGACTCCTTCTGGGCGCTACCCGGGTTGATCATCGTCTATGTCTGGAAGACGGCCGGCTTCGTCGCCGTGATCTACCTCGCCGGCCTGCAGGGCCTGCCGAGTGATCTCTACGAGGCCGCCCGGATCGACCGCGCCGGACCGCTGACGATGTTCTTCCGGATCACACTTCCCCTGCTCTCACCGGTGACGTTCTTCGTCGTCGTCACCTCGATCATCGGCAGCTTCCAGGCATTCGACGTGATCGCCGTGATGACGGGCGGCGGTCCGGGCACCGCGACCACCACGCTGTCCTGGTACATCTACGAGCAGGCGTTCCAGGCCTTCGACGCCGGGCATGCCGGCGCCGCAGCGATGATCATGTTCGTGCTGCTGGTGCTCATCACGTCGGCCCAGGCGCGCTTCACCAGGAATCGGGTGCATTACCAGTGACAGCTCCCGTAACGCTCTCCCGCACCGCCAGGTCACCGATCACCCGGCGTGACGACTCGCGGCACTCTGGCCCGCGTCAGTCGATCGTTGTCAAGTTCCTGCTCTATCTCGGCCTGGTCGTCGTCGGACTCGCCGCGATCATCCCGATCTACTGGCTGCTCAGTTCATCGGTGAAGCCGTCCGGGGAGATCTTCGTCTTCCCGCCGCGGTGGTTCCCGACGAACTTCCACTGGATGAATTTCGTCGAAGCCTGGCATTCCGCGCCGTTCGGACAGATGTACATCAACTCGGTCGTGATCACGGTCCTCGGCACGGTGGGTGAGATCTGCGTCGCCGTCCTCAGCTCGTACGCCTTCGTGTTCCTGCCCTTCCCTCGCAAGAACCTGATCTTCGGGATCTTCCTGGGCGCCATGATGGTCCCCGGCACGGTCGTGCTGCTTCCCAACTACATGACCGTGGCGCAACTGGGCTGGGTCAACACCTACGCCGGCCTGATCGTGCCCGGCTGGGGCAGCGTCTTCGCGATGTTCCTGCTGCGGCAGCACATGATGACGCTGCCGACCGAGATCACCGAAGCCAGCCGGGTCGACGGAGCCGGCCACCTCCGTACGCTCTGGAGCATCGTGCTGCCCTTGTCCAAGCCGATGGTGGTCACGGTCATGATCGTGACGATGGTCTCCAAGTGGAACGACTTCATCTGGCCGCTGATCGTGACCAACACCGACAGCATGCGCGTCCTGCCGGTCGGCCTGTTGATGCTGAAGAGCGATGAGGGCTACACCGACTGGGGTGCCGTGATGGCAGCGACCTGTTTCGTGGTCATCCCGGTGCTGGTCGTCTTCTTCTTCGCCCAGCGACAGATCGTTGCCGGCCTGACCCAAGGAGCGACCAAGGGATGAGTGCACTGATCAATCGCTTCGGCCGGCGCAGCATGCTCGGCCTGCTCGGCGCCGCAGGAATCGGCGCGGCAGCCGGATGTGCCCGCGACTACACCCAGGTCGGTGGTTCGGCCGTCCCCGCCAGGTACCGCGGTCGACTGCACCTGATCGCCTGGCACTCCTTCGCCAGCACGACCGGCGAGGCGCTGGTGGCCATCGTCGACAGGTTCAACGCCAGTCAGTCCGAGATCTTCATCGAGCCGCAGTACCAGGGCAGCTACGAGGAGACCCAGCAGAAGCTGTCGGCGACGTTGATCGCCCGGCAGATCCCCGATCTGGTCGTGCTGTCCGAGGTGACCTGGCGGGCGATGCACCTGGCCGACGCGCTGGAACCGCTCGAGGGCTACTTCGACACCGATCTGCAGCCGTCGGACTACATCGAGCAGTTCATCACCGAAGGCACCGTCAAAGATCACATCTGGTGGCTGCCGTTCGCCCGGTCCACGCCACTCTTCTACTTCAACAAGACGCTCTTCCGGAAGGCCGGCCTGCCCGATCGCGCCCCTAGGACCTGGACCGAATTCCGGCAGTGGGCACCGGCGATCAAACGCCAGAAGGGCGGCGGCAATGCCGTCATGCCGCTCGCCCTGGACGGCGGCTACTCCGCCTGGTATTTCCAGGGCAACATGTGGCAGTGGAAGGCCAGGTATTCCGACGGACTGGACATCCGGCTGGACGAGCCGAACGGTATGGCCGCGGTGACCTGGATGGCCGACTTCGTCCACAAGGACAAGGCCGCCTACCTGTCGCCCAGCAGTTCTGTCGACTTCGGCAACCAGGCGGCGTCCTGCGCGCTGATGAGCACCGCCAGCCTGGCCCAGACCGTCGAGCTGGCCAAGGCGCGGAAATTCGATCTGGGCACCGGATTCCTGCCGGAGCACGAGACCTTCGGCTGCCCGACCGGCGGTTCCGGTTGGGGCATCCTGGCCCATGCGCCAGCCCATCGGAAACAGGCTGCCTTCGAATTCCTGAAGTATCTGGGGCGCCCGGAGACCTCGGCCACCTGGACGATGGCGACCGGCTATCTGCCGATCGTCAAGAAGGCGCAGCAGGACCCCCGGCTTGTCGACCTGATCAAGAAGGATCCGAATTTCTCCACCTCCCTGGACCAGTTGCCCAAGGCACGCACCCAGGACCTCGCCCGGTTGGTCATCCCGGACGCCAGCAACTTCATGGACGACGCGTTCGAGACGCTCTACTCCTCAGGGATCGCGCCGACGACGATGTTCAAGCAACTGGCCAAGAAGATGCGCCGCAAGGCCGAGCTGCTCGAGGACAACTACCGCGCCCACTACGAGTGACACCGCGGCCTGTCTGCGCAAGCCCTGCGGTTGGCTCAGGCGATCGCCGCCGGTATCGCGTCGATCGCCTGCCAGGCGGCAGGATCAAGATCGTCGGCGATCAGCGTGCAGTCCATCGCCGCCTCCTCGGGTGACCGCATCCCGGCGAGCACGCCGGCCACCGCCGGGTGACGCAGCGGGAAGCGTACGGCTGCCTGCGGCAACTGGGAACCATGCTCCCGGGCGACCGTCGCGAATTCGCGTGCCCGAGCCAGCAGGGCCGCCGACGCCGGCTCGTAGTTGAAGGTGCCACTGGTCGGCGGTTCCGGACTGGACAGCAGGCCGCTGTTGAATGGCGCGGCCGAGATCACGCTGATCCCCCGTTCCGCGCAGGCGTCCAGCAGCTTCCGTCCGGATCGGTCCAGCAGCGTCCAGCGACCGGCGACGAGGATCACGTCGATCCCGACGCCGTCGGGATAGTCCCGGGTGACGAATCCCAGCAGCGGATCGACGAAGTTCATGCCCAGCCCTACGGCACCGATCACGCCCTGGTTCCGCAGCTCGGACAGGGCCGGGATCGACTCCTCGGCGGCCTGCTCCAGATGATCATCGGGATCGTGAACCAGGGCGATGTCGATCCGGTCCAGGCCCAGCCGCTCCCGGCTCTCGTCCAGGCTCTGCCGTACGCCGTCGGCGCTGTAGTCACGCACCCGGATGACATCGTCGGGAGTGTCGAAACCCTCCTGGTCCGCGCCGACCGGATCCGGGTTGGGGCGCAACAGCCGTCCGACCTTGGTGGAGATCACGAATTCCTCGCGCGGAAACTCCTGTAGCGCCTTGCCGAGCCGGCGTTCCGAGACCCCGATGCCGTAGTGCGGTGCGGTGTCGAAGTAGCGGATGCCGCCGTCCCAGGCGGCCCGCACGGTCGCGTACGCCTGCTCGTCGCTGAGTGCGGTGTAGAGATTCCCGATCGGCGCGCCACCGAAGCCGAGTTCGGTCACCTCGACCGCAGTGCGGCCCAATCTGTGACGCTGCATCAGCGCTCCCCCGAGTCCTCGTTGTCGTGATCAAGTCCGTACCATCGGACGGCATTGCCACCCATGATCAATTCCTGATCGCCGGCCGGCAGTCCGGCGATCGCCGCATCCACCACGTCGAGAGCTCGTCGATAGCCCCCGGCAACCCGGCAGACCGGCCAGTCGGAGCCGAAGAGCACCCGCTCCGGACCGAAGTCCTCGATCACCGACCGTGCGTACGGCTCAATGTCGGCAACCGTCCAACGATCATGATCGGCCTCGGTGATCAGGCCCGACAGTTTGACCGCGACATTCGGCGACCCGGCCAGCTCGGCGAAGCCGGGATGCCAGGCGTCATAGCCGTTCCGGGCGATCGCCGGCTTGGCCGCATGATCAAGGATGAAGGTCAGCCCGGGCAGGGCACGGACCACCTCCACGGCGGCCGGCAGCTGCTGCGGGATGATCAACAGGTCGTAGACCAGATCATGATCGGCAACTGCCTGCAGCCCCTTGATCACCTCCGGCCTCAGCAACCAGCGTGGATCCTCCTCGCCCTGGACCTGGTGCCGGATCCCGACAAGCTTCCCGGCCCCGGGCAGGCCTTTCAGCTCGGCCAGGCGATCACCGATTTCCGGGGCGGTCAGATCGACCCAGCCCACGACGCCGGCGATCACCGGCTCCCGATCGGCGAGTGCGAGCAGCTCCGGCGTCTCCTCCGACACCGTGATCGTCTGCACCACGACCGTACGATCGATGCGCGCACCGGCCAGCTCGGGGCGAAGATCATCGAGGCTGAAGCTGCGGTGGATCGCCGGCTGGTCCTCCGTCCACGGCTGGTCGCGGACGGCCAGGTCCCACAGGTGGTGGTGTGCGTCGACGCGGATCATCCGATCACCCGTCTGGTCACCGGCGCAGTCGCAGACCCTGCATGCCGCCGTCGACGGCGATCGAGGTGCCGGTGGTCGATCCGGCCGCGGGTGAGGCCAGGTAGCAGACGGCCTGAGCGACCTCGTCGGCGGCGACCAGCCGGCCGTGCGGCTGGCGCGCCTCCAGTGCGGCCCGCTCGGCGGCCGGGTCCGGTGCCTTGTCCAGCAGCCTGCCCACCCACGGGGTGTCCGCGGTCCCGGGATTGACCGCGTTGACCCGGATATGTTCATCGATCAGGTCGGCGGCCATCGCCTGGGTCAACGACAGCACGGCGCCCTTGCTGGCCGAGTAGAGCGCCCGTTGCGGCAGGCCGGCGGTGGCGGCGATCGAACTGGTGTTGACGATCGCAGCGGCATCCGACTGCCGCAATGCCGGCAGTGCGGCCCGGGTGACCCGCACCATGCCGACCACGTTGACGTCGAGTACCCGGTGCCACTCGGCGTCGTCGTTGTCCTCGACACCACCCTGCGCACCGATGCCGGCGTTGTTGATCACGAGGTCCAGGCCACCGAGTTGATCAACGGCAGAAGCCACCGCGGCGCGTACCGATGCGTCGTCGGTGACGTCGGCCCGCACCCCCACCAGACCCTCTGGAAGCCCATCGACATTGACATCCAGGACGGCGACCGTGGCGCCGCCGGCAGTCAAGCGAGCCGCGATCGCGGCCCCGATCCCCGAAGCGCCACCGGTCACCAGCGCCTTGCGTCCGTCGAATTCACCCATGCCCGTCTCTTCCCCTGTACCTGGCTCTACGCCTGCTCGAAGGTCTGCCGTTGCCGGCCGAGCCCGTCAATCTCCAACTCGACCACATCGCCGGCCCGCAGATACGGCTGGTCCTTCATCCCCATCGCGACCCCGGCGGGAGTGCCGGTGTTGATCACGTCGCCGGGACGCAGCACCATGAACTGCGACAGGTACCAGACCAGGTGGTTGACGCCGAAGATCATGTCCGCGCTGGTGCCGTCCTGCCGCTGCTCGCCGTTGACCCACAGCCGCAATCCCAGCTGCTGGGGATCGGCGATCTCGTCGGCGGTCAGGATCCACGGCCCGAGCGGGTTGAACGTCTCGCAGTTCTTGCCCTTGTCCCACTGGCCGCCACGCTCGATCTGGAACTCGCGTTCGGAAACGTCGTTGCTGATCGCGTACCCGGCGATCACCCCCGGCGCGTCATCGGGCGAATCGAGATAGCGCGCCTGCGCGCCGATGACCACCGCGAGCTCGACCTCCCAGTCGGTCTTCACCGACTTGCGCGGGATCAGCACGGTGTCGGCGGGACCGACGACGGTGTCCGGAGTCTTGAGGAAGACGATCGGCTCCTCCGGGATCGCGGCACCGGTCTCGGCAGCATGATCACGATAGTTGAGCCCGATGCAGATGATCTTGCCGATCCCCGACAAGGGCGGCCCGAAACGATCAGCCACCTCCACCCGAGGCAGCTCACCGGCAGTGGCGGACCGAACGGCGCCGGCGAGGCCGTCGGCCAGGAACGCCCCGTCGATCCCTGCGGTGAGCGGGCTGAGATCCCACCAATTGCCCGAGTTGTCACCGATCACCGGAGTCTCCTGGCCCGGCCGGCCGTGGCGTGCGAGTCGCATCTGGTCCCTTCTCCCGTCGTCGCGCGAAGCAGGCACCACCATAGATCGGATCAATGCCCAACCGCACCGGGGGTGCCAGGGCTCGGACAGCACAATTGCCGGCGAGTAACCCGATGTCTGACTAGCCTGGGCCCATGGCGGTGACGGACGAAGCGATCGAGAGTCTGAAAAGCATGATCATCTCCGGGCGGCTGCGGCCCGGCGACCGATTGCCGCGCGAAGCCGACCTGGCCACCTCACTCGGGTTGTCCCGGAATTCGCTGCGGGAGGCCGTGCGGGCACTGTCGCTGATGCGGATCCTCGATGTACGCCAAGGGGACGGCACCTACGTCTCCAGCCTGGCGCCGGAATCTCTGCTGGAGGCACTGACCTTCGTGGTGGAGTTCCACCACGACGACTCGGTCCTGGACCTGCTCGAGGTGCGCCGGATCCTGGAGCCCGCGGCGACCAGCAGGGCCGCCGCCAGGATGACCGACGACCAGTTCGAGGAGCTCGGCGAGTTGCTGGCCCGCGCCGATGACCGGTCGCCGGTCGAGGACCTGGTCGACGTCGACACCGAATTCCACCGCCGGATCGCCGCCGGATCCGGCAACCCGATGCTGGCCTCGATGATCGAGAGCGTGGCGGGTCCGACCCACCGTGCCCGGGTCTGGCGCGGTCTGACCCAACACGGCGCGCTGACCCGGACGCTGGCCGAGCATCAGGCGATCCTGGACGCGCTCCGTCGCCGGGACCCCGAATTGGCAGCGATCAGCGCTACCGTTCACATCGCCGGTGTCGAGGAGTGGCTGCGGTCCAGCCTGGAGGCCGGCGCCGAGTCGTAGCGCGGTGCGAGCGGCAGTGCGGGTGGGCAGTGCGGGTGGGCAAGGAGGCATTCGATGAGGAGTGGCATTCCGGTCGGCCGGTTCTTCGGATTCCCGGTGCGGATGAACTGGAGCATCCTGGTGATGATCTGGTTGTTCGCCTGGAGCTTGGCCAGCGCCACCCTGCCCGCGGCCGCCCCCGGACATCCGCCGGCGATCTACTGGCTGGCGGGCATCTGCGGCGCGGTGCTGTTGATCGCCTCCGTGCTCGCGCACGAGATCATGCATGCGGTGATCGCCCGCGCGCACGGGATCGGGGTCGAAGGCCTGACACTGTGGATGTTCGGCGGCGTCGCGACCTTCACCGACGAGCCCAAGACACCGGCTGCCGACTTCCGGATCGCGGCTGCCGGACCGGCCACCAGTCTGGTGCTGGCCGCTGCCTTCGGCGGTGCGAGTGCGGCGACCGCTGCTCTCGGCCTGGGGCCGCTGGCCGTACGGGTCGGCTGGTGGCTGGCAGGCGTCAACCTGTTGCTCGGCGTTTTCAACCTGCTCCCCGGCGCTCCCCTGGACGGCGGCAGGATCGTCCGTTCGATCCTCTGGTCGCGGTCCAAGGATCGGCTGAAGGCCACGGTCGGCGCAGCCAGGGCGGGTGTGGTGCTCGGCGTGCTGCTGATCGCCCTGGGCCTGCTGGACTTCCTGACGGGCCGGAATCTGGGCGGCATCTGGACGATTTTCATCGGCTGGTTCCTGCTCTCGGCAGCGCGTGGCGAGCAACAGCAGGCCGGTCTGCGTCGACTGTTGGAAGGCGTACGGGTCCAGGACGTGATGACGCGTGGGCCGCGTACGGCGCCGGGCTGGTTCACCCTGGACAACTTCGTCGATCAGTACGTCATGTCGCAGCCGCACTCGGCATTCCCGGTCACCGACATCGACGGCCGGGTGCAGGGCATGATCACGCTCACCCAGCTCCGTGCCGTGCCGGCTGAGCATCGGGCCACGACCAGGGTCAGCGACGTCGCGATCCCGCTGGAGCGAGTGCCCCGAGCGGAGCCCTCGCAGTTGCTGATCGACGTCTTCCAGCAGATCACCCCGGACACCGGCGGCCGGGTGCTGGTCTTCGAGGGAGATCGGTTGGTCGGCATCGTCACCCGGTCGGACCTGTCGCGCTACGTCGAGGTCCGCAGCGTCTCACCGGGAAGCCGAGGGTGACGGCCGCCGGGAAGCTCAGCTGTGGGCGATCGGGTGCCGCTCGCCGGTCGTCCCGGCGGTCTGGTCGGGATCGCTCGACTGGTCGGACTGTTCGGACGGGTCGCCGGCGGCCGCCGACTCGGCGGTCGTCGAGCCGTCCAGCTCGCTGCGGCTGGGAGCGTTGATCCTGCGGATCTGACGACGCATGCTGATCATCAACAGCGCGATCGCCGCGGCGAGCAGGATCGTGATGATCAGTGGGGTCCAGCCGGGCTTGACCAGGCTGGGGTCGACGTCCAGGAAGAGCATGATTCGACCTTACTCCGCAGCCCCGGGTCCGGGCCGGGTCGGGATTCCGGCGAACAGGTCCGTCTCCGGAACCGGCGCCTCGATCACCGACTGGCCCAATTCGTAGTCCTCGGTGGGCCAGGCCTCACGCTGGATGTCCAGCGGCACCGCGAACCAGTGGCCGGTCGGATCGATCTGGGTCGCGTGCGCGATCAGCGCCCGGTCGCGTACCTCGAAATAGTCGGCGCAGTCGACCTGGGTGGTGACGCGGTCGTCGCGGGCCGGGTCGGACTTCCAGTTCTCCAGCCGCTTCGCGTACGGCGATTCCAGGCCCTTGGCCAGCATCGCGGCGTGCAGCGTCTCGTACCGCTTGCGCCAGCCCATGTGGTAGTAGAGCTTGAGCGGCTGCCACAGCGGCCCGGCATCGGGATAGGCGCCGTCCTTGCCGGCCGCCTCGAAGGCCGCCACGCTGATCTGGTGGCAGCGGACGTGGTCCGGATGCGGGTAGCCGCCGTTCTCGTCGTAGGTGGTCATCACGTGCGGCCGGAATTCCCGGACCACGCGGACCAGCCGCTCGACCGCCTCATCGAAGTCGGCCAGCCCGAAGCAGCCCTCCGGCAGCGGGGGCAACGGGTCGCCCTCCGGCAGCCCGGAGTCGACGAAGCCGAGCCAGACCTGGTGGATCCCGAGGATTTCGCGGGCGGCGTCCATCTCCTGCTTGCGGATCGTGGCCATGTTCTCCAGGACGTCCGGCCGGTCCATCGCCGGATTGAGGATCGACCCGCGCTCACCGCCCGTACAGGTGGCGACCCAGACGTCGACGCCCTCGGCGACGTATTTGGCCGCCGTCGCGGCGCCCTTGCTGGATTCGTCATCGGGGTGGGCGTGGACGGCCAGCAAGCGCAGCCGCTCGCCGGACTCGTCGACGCGTCGGGCAGGAAAGGTCACGCTGGCTATCTTCCCATCCCGGACAACAGAATCCGGCCTCGGCCTGACGACCGCTTCGGTGCTCGGGGACAATGGCCTGCGTGCCTGCCCCGAGCGTCACCCGCTATCCCCACCGTCGCCGGACCCGGCGTCGCCCGCTGCTGATCGCGATCGTCGCCGCTGTCGCCGCGATCGGTCTGGGCTGGCTGCTCTGGGCGGCGTACGAACAGGCCGACCCGGCGGTCAGCGGTGACGTCCACGTGTTCACCATCGACTCGGCGCAGAAGGTCAGCTTCACCCTGACCGTGCAGCGCAAGGATCCGTCGGTGCCCGTCAGCTGCACGGTGATCGCCCAGGCCAGCGACTTCGAGACGGTCGGCCAGAAGACCATCAGCGTGCCCGCTGCGCCCACCTCGGTGGTCGACGTGCCCCAGGAGCTGAAGACGATCCGCGAGGCCACCTCGGTCTCGGTGAGCCAGTGTTGGGTGAACAGCTGAGGGTTGGGCCAACAGCTGAGTGGCGCGTTGTGCGCCTGAGTTTGGTCCCCGCGACGGCCACGTTGCTAGGCTTGTCGAATGTCTGAGAACACCTCTACCGAGACGATCTGGCTGACGCAGGACGCCTACGACAAGTTGGCGGCCGAACTCGACCACCTCTCCGGTGCGGGTCGGGCCGAGATCGCGGCCAAGATCGCCGCGGCGCGTGAAGAGGGCGACCTGCGAGAGAACGGCGGCTACCACGCGGCCCGCGAGGAACAGGGCCAACAGGAGGCCCGGATCCGGCAGCTCACCGACATGCTGCGCCGGGCCAAGGTCGGCGAGGCGCCGACCAACTCCGATGAGGTCGCACCGGGCATGCAGGTGACCATCGCCTTCTTCGGCGACGAGTCCGACACCGAGACCTTCCTGCTCGGCTCCCGCGAGGTGCTCGGGCTGGACGACAGCCAGGACGCCGTCTACAGCCCGCAGTCGCCGTTGGGTTCGGCGATCCTGGGCAAGCGGCCCGGCGACGAGGTCACCTATCAGGCGCCGAACGGCAAGCCGATCAGCGTGACCGTGATCAAGGTCGAGCCGTACAGGTCCTGACCAGGTCCTGATTCACGCCGGCAGACTCACCCCAGCAGGCGGACGGCCTCGGCCGGAGTGAGGGCACCGGTCGCCACCTCGGCCAGGATCTGTTCCCGGCCGGGAGCGGTCGGCCGTTCGGGCTCGGGTGCAGGATCGGCAAGGCCCATCTTCTGCAGCAGGTCTGTGAAGCGGGCGCGCGCCGTCGGGTAGGAGACGCCGAGGTGCTTCTCCAATTCGCGGAGATTGCCGCGGGCTGCCAGGAAGACCCGGAGCATGTCCAGCTCGGCGGCCGACAGGGCACAGAACTCGCACGGGGCGAAGATCCCGGCCAGCTCCGTACCGCAGGAGGCGCAGCCGAGCCGGGTGACGACCAGATGGTCCCCGCAGACCGGACAGTCGCTGGGTGCCCGATGGTCGGCGACGGGCTCGCTCCCGGAGTCGTACGACCTCAGGTGCGGGTGGCCGGTTGCGGTCACGCCGCCCCCGACGCTGCCGTGCCCGAGGCCGCCGGGACGGTGCCGGCCTTGACCGAGGCGTGGCCCATCACGACCTCGACCTCCAGCCGGGCGCTGCCGTTGCCCATCACGACCTCGTCACCGGTGAAGCCGGCGTGGGCGCCGCCCCAGCTGACCTTGCCCAGCTGGGAGTCGGTGGAGACCGTCACATTCGACGAATCGGCCAGCTGCAGGCTGAGCGAGCCGGACTCCACCCGGATCCGCGAGCGGCCGCTGATGATCGCCGCCTTGACGGTGGCCTGACCGGCCTGGATCAGGGCGTCGGCGATCTCGCTGACGTCCAGTAACCGGGCTCCGCCGGCGGTGACTCGTACGCTGCCGAGCCGCGGCACGCCCTCGGTGTTCAGACTGCCCGCCGTCACCTCGACATCGACCAGCAGGGCCGGGTTGACCTTGAGCAGCAGTTCCTTGCCGAGCCCCAGTGAGCGGAAGTCGTCCAGGCTCCGGGTGGCGCGGAGCAGCTGGAAGCCGTCGATCGAGGCGCCGAATTCGCCGTCGCTGGACACCTCCAGCACGGAGCCGTTGCGGCGCAGCACGTGTGGCCCGTCTGCGGAGACGGTGGCGACCGACGGCTCGCCGACGATGCGGACCCGGCGTCCGACAGCGCGGACCGACAGCTTCTCGACCCCGTTGGTGCCGTTGCCCGTGGCCGGGACCCGCGACCGGCCGAGCCAGCCGCGAGGGCCGCCGGCCCCAGCGGACGGGGATCCGGACGGGGATGATCCGGACGAGGATGATCCGGACGGGGATGATCCGGACGTCGGGCCGGAAGCCGCGGAGGCCGACTCGGCCGGCTCGGTGCGGAAGGACTCCCGGGTGGCGCCCGGTGTCTGCGGACGATCCGTCGTGGCAGCCCAGGCATCGGCGTCGACGGTTTCGGTGGGCGCTTCGGTCACCGGCTCAGCCGGCTCGGAGGTCGACAGCGCATCGATCCGGCGGGCGGCCTCGGCAGCATCGATCCGTCCGGCGGCGAGATCTTCGAGGATCGCGGTCATGTCCTGCGATGAAGTCATGGAAAGAATCTAAGTCGGACCTTCGAGAGTGGAAAGCCCGTTTTCGCTTTTCCAGGGTGCCGTCAGGGTGTGCCCCTGTCACGGGTGGCCTGTCACGGGTGGCCTGTCACGGGTGGCCTGTCACGGGTGGCCTGTCACGGGTGGCCTGTCACGCGCCCGAGGTCACATCTTCACAACCCATTGGGCCGCGCGGTCGACCTGACCGGCCAGCGATGGCACATTTGCCGAAGCCTGTGCCTACGACGAGTGAGTGAGGAAGCATGACCCCGTTCGGTGCACGACACGGCCGCAGGACGGCTGTCGCGATCGCCGCGCTGCTGACCAGCGCCGCGCTCGCCGGCTGCGGCCAGATCGCCCACGGCGGCAGCCCGCTGCCCGGCACCCACGCGACGTCCGGGACCGATGCCGGCGGGACGGACGGCTCGACCGGCGGCAGTCAGCCCAGCCCGAAGTCGTCCCCGACCCCGGACCCGGTCACCATGGCCGCCAATGTCAGCGACGGCGCAACCGGTGTGAAGGTCAACAAGGTGATCAAGGTGTCCTCCCACAAGGGCACCTTGTCCTCGGTCAAGGTGAGCGGACACTACACCGACCACGGCAAGTCCAAGTCGATCACGATCGACGGCAAGCTCAACAGCGCGAAGACCGGGTGGACGGCGTCGGACCTGCTGGAGCCCAACGGCAGGTACACCGTGACCATGACCGGCGTCAGCGACCACGGCGCGAAGTCGACAACGACCAGCTCGTTCACCTCCGACGAGCTCAGCCTCGACCAGCAGATCTACCCCAGCTTCAACGGCACCTTGAGCGGGACCGTCGGGGTCGGCACGCCGGTAGTGCTCACCTTCGACCGTCCGGTGAAGGACAAGGCGACCTTCGAGAAGCACCTGCATGTTTCCAGCAGCGACCACCAGAAGGGCAGCTGGCACTGGTACAGCGACACCGAGGTGCACTGGCGCCCGGCCAACTACTGGAAGCCCGGCACCACCGTGACCGCCACCGCCGACCTCAACAGCATCCCGGCGGGCGGCGGCGAGTACGGGCAGCTGAGCACCTCGACCAGTTTCACTGTCGGGAACTCGGTGATCACCAAGGTCGATCTCGGCTCCGACGTCGCCAAGGTCTACGAGAACGGCGATCTGGTGCGCACGATCCAGGTCAGTGGCGGCAAGCCCGGCTGGGAGACGCGCAGCGGCACCTCGTTGATCACCCAGAAGGCCATGAACTATCGGATGACCTCGCAGATGATCGGCCTGCCCAAGAAGGGGCCGCAGTCCTACGACCTGACCGTCAAGTACGCGTTGCGGATCACCAACTCCGGTGAATTCCTGCACTCGGCGCCGTGGAATGCGGGCTATTTCGGCCGGGAGAACGCCAGTCACGGCTGCGTAGGGATGAGCGAAGCCGACGCCGGCTGGCTCTACGAGAACGCACCGGCGGGAAGCCCGGTGGTGGTCTCCGGAACCAGCCGCTCACTCGACGCGCTGAACGGGCTGACCGACTGGAATGTTGACTTCGACACGTACGCCGAAGGATCCGCGCTGTAGAGATGCCGCCCTGGGGGCAGGCGCCGCTGCGGGTCGGGGCTATTCGGGTCTCATCACCACCGGGTCGGCGGCCAGGGGCGGTTCCTTCCTGGTCGCCACGTACTGGATGAAGGTCTTGGCGAAGGCCAGGATCGGGATGGACATCAGCGCGCCGACGATCCCACCGACGATCACGCCGATCGCGATTCCGAGCAGTACGGCCAACGGATGCAGTTTGACCGCGCGCCCCAACAGGAACGGCTGCAGGATGTGGGCCTCCAGCTCCATCACCGCGACGATGCCGGCCAGCATGATCAGCGCCTGCACCCAACCGAGCATCACCAGGGCGACGAAGACCGCCACGAATCCGGACACGAAGGCGCCGACCAGCGGGATGAACGCACCCAGGAAGACCAGCGCAGCCAGCGCTGCAGCACCGGGCACTCGCAGGATGAGGGCGAGGATCAGGACACCGACGGCGTCGGCGAAGGCCACTGCAATGGTGGCCCGGACGTAGTGCACCAAGGACATCCAGCCGGTCTTGGCGGCACCGTCGATCCCGGCCCTGGCCCGCGACGGAGCCAACTTGATCAAGAACGACCAGATCCCGCCGCCGTCGTAGAGGAAGTAGAAGGTGGCGAAGATCGTGATCGCGAACCCGGCGAAGAAGTGCCCGATCCCGCTGCCGACGCCGGCGGCGTACTTGGCGATGGTTGCGCTGCTGGAGTTGAGGAACGACCGGACCTGATTGGTCAACTGGTCGATCTGCAGGAACTGTTGAGGGATGTTCAGCGGGCCATTGGCCAGCCAGTCGGTGAGCTGACCGAATCCGTCGGCGACCTTGGTCCCGATCCCCTCGGCCTGGCTGGCGATCTGGGTGGCGATCAGGGTCAACGTGCCGGAGACCAGAACCACGCCGATGATCATGGCCAACAGCGCCGACAGGGCCCTCGGGAAACGCCGCCGGTTGAAGAAGTTGGCGACCGGGGAGATCAGCGCGGTCAGCAGGATCGCGACCGCGATCGGGATCGTGACCTCGGACAGATAGCCGAAGAGCCAGCCGATCCCGGCGATCATGATCACGATGACGATCATCCGCCAGGCCCACCCCGCCGCGACCCGGACCGGGCGCGGCACATCGCGCTCGATGACCTCATGCTCGGTCGGCTCCGGCCTGCTGATCACCGTGAGATCCGCGTCGGCGGCGCTCTTGGCGTCGCCACCGGTCGCGCTTGTGGGTCCGTCTGTGCCGGCGGCGCGATCAGGCCCGGACCGCCGGGTACGACGCAGCCGACCGATGCCGAATCGACGATTCGCCACGCGTTCCTCCTCAGACTCGGGTCAGACCTTCGCCTTCGTCCAGCTGTACCCGGATCCGGCTGACCACAACGCCGCCAGTCTTCCATCCGCGACGACCAAGCGTACGGATCCCGCGCCCGGCATGGCACGATCGTCCGCGAGCCACTCGACCCACAGGAGGGATCCGTGCCCCCGAAGCCGCTGTCCGAACTGATCAGCCCGGATTGGGCGACCGCGCTGCAGCCGGTGGCCGGCACGGTGACCGCGATGGGTGAATTCCTGCGCGGCGAGTTGGCCGCCGGACGCGGCTATCTGCCGGCGGGCGATGCAGTGCTGCGCGCCTTCAGTCGACCGCTGGCCGACGTCCGGGTGCTGATCGTCGGCCAGGACCCCTATCCGACGCCCGGCCATCCGGTCGGGTTGTCTTTCTCGGTCGCTCCCGATGTCCGGCCGATTCCCCGCAGCCTGGGCAACATCTACACCGAACTCGAGGCCGACCTCGGCATCCCGAGGGCCCGCAGCGGTGACCTGGGCCCGTGGTTCGAGCAGGGCGTACTGCTGCTCAACAGAGTCCTCACGGTCCAGCCCGGCCGACCGGGCTCGCATCGCGGCAAGGGCTGGGAGCAGGTCACCCAACGGGCGATCGAGGCACTGGTGGAACGCGGCGGCCCATTGGTCGCCATCCTCTGGGGCCGCGACGCCCAGTCGCTGATCCCGATGCTGGGTCAGGTTCCCTATATCGCCAGCGCGCACCCGTCGCCGATGTCGGCCGACCGCGGCTTCTTCGGATCGCGCCCCTTCAGCCGTGCCAACGGCTACTTGATCAAGGCCGGCGCCGACCCGATCGACTGGCGGGTCGAAGGCTAGCCGAAGGCGGCGTCGAGATCGGCGAGCAGGTCGTCGAGGTTCTCGATGCCGACACTGAGGCGTACGAGATCGGCGGGCACCTCGAGCGCGGTTCCGGCAACGGACTGGTGGGTCATCCGTCCGGGGTGCTCGATCAAGGATTCGACGCCGCCGAGCGATTCGCCCAAGGTGAAGATCTTGGTGCGGCCGCAGAAGTCCACGGCCGCCTGTTCCCCGGCCGCAGTCCGGAAGCTGATCATGCCACCGAAGGCCCGCATCTGCTGGGCAGCAAGATCATGACCAGGATGGGACGCGAGCCCAGGGTAGAAGACCTCCGCAACAGCCGAGTGATCCTCAAGCCAGGAAGCGATTGCGGCAGCATTGACACAGTGCCGGTCCATCCGTACGGCCAGGGTCTTGAGGCCGCGCAGCACCAGCCAGGAATCGAACGGCCCTGCCACCGCACCGATCGCATTCTGGGCCCAGGCGAGCTTCTCTCCAAGATCGACATCGCTGGTGACCAAGGCGCCGCCGACGACATCGGAGTGCCCTCCGCAGTACTTGGTCGTCGAGTGCACGACCACGTCGGCCCCCAGGGTCAGCGGCTGCTGCAGGTAGGGCGTGGCGAAAGTGTTGTCGACGACCACCTTGGCACCCGCGGCATGAGCAGCCTCGGCGATCCGGGCGACGTCGGCGATGTTGAGCAGCGGATTGGTCGGTGTCTCGAGCCAGACGACGGCAGTCCTGCCAGGGGTGATCGCGTCGGCGACGGCGTCCGCATCGGTGATCGGGACCGGTGTGCTGACGATCCCCCAGCGGTCGTGCAGCCGGGCGAACTGGCGGTACGTGCCGCCGTAGGCGTCATTGGGCAGCAGCACCTCGTCACCGGGGTTGGCGAGCGTCCGGATCAGGGTGTCCTCGGCCGCCAGCCCGCTGGCGAAGGCCAATCCCCGTACGCCGCCCTCGAGCGCGGCCAGACACTCCTCCAACGCCGTACGCGTGGGATTGCCGGACCGGGAGTACTCGTAGCCGCCGCGCAGCCCGCCGACGCCGTCCTGGGCGTAGGTCGAGGTGGCATAGATCGGCGGAACCACCGCTCCGGTGGTCGGATCGGGCTCCTGTCCGGCGTGGATCGCAAGCGTCTCGAATCCTGGCTGCTGGAATCGGGGGTGGGGCTCTTGGCTCATAGTTGGCGAGCGTACCGGCCGGCCTGAGTCGGCTATCGAGATGGCGTGGACAGACGGCATGCACAGATGGCGTGGACAATGGAAGGGGAATACCTGCCCGTCCCGGGCCATTGACTCCTGTGGTTCCCCCGCCGCACCAGGTTGGGAGACCATGACGAAAGGGGAGAAATCGTGTCACTGTTCTCATCGCTGCGCCACAAGGTGACGATGATCGAGCCGGAGCGTGCGCTGCCGGGCCGGGATACGCCGATCCTCGAAACCCCCACCTTCCACGAGGTCTACGGGACCGAGTTGCACACCGTTCCGGCCGGGTCCGAGGTCGGCTACTTCGCCCTGGGTTGTTTCTGGGGTGCGGAGAAGCTGTTCTGGCAGACCGAGGGCGTCACCCAGACCGCGGTCGGCTATGCCGGCGGCTACACCCCCAACCCGACCTACGAAGAGGTCTGCAGCGCCGGCACCGGTCACGCCGAGGTGGTCAAGGTCGCCTACGACCCGGACAAGATCAGCTACGCCGGGCTGCTCAAGATCTTCTTCGAGAACCACGACCCGACGCAGGGCATGCGGCAGGGCAACGATGTCGGCACCCAGTACCGCTCGGCGATCTACGTAACCAACGAGGAGCAGGCCGAGGTCGCGACCAAGGTCCGCGATGAGTTCCAGGCGGAATTCACCAAGAAGGGCTACGGCGAGATCACCACCGAGATCCTGCCGGCAGAGCCGTTCAACTATGCCGAGGAATACCACCAGCAGTATCTGATCAAGGTGCCGAACGGTTACTGCCCGGTGCACGCGACGGGCGTCACCTGCAACGTCGGCTGAGTGAACCGGATGGGACCGTGGGACGTCGAGCTGAGCTGGGAGAGCCCGACTGTCGCGAACATCCCGCTGCCGCCGTCTCGCGACGAGGCCGAGCATCGGCGGTATCTACGGTTCCTGCAACTGCACCTCGCACTGCTCGACGGAGGATCGCCGGCGCTGTCGACGGTAGCGCTGTCGGCAGCGCTGGACCATGCCGCGGCCGGCGCCGCTGATCAGTCCTGGGGTTGGCTCACCGCGGTCGAGCTGTCGGTGAGCCTGACCAGCTGGTTTCCTGCCCCGTGGACGCCAGAGTCGCTGGCGCGGACACTGAGCCGGCACCACCGCGACGCACCCGCTCCGACCCGGTGGGCGGCTTGGGCCTGGCTGGGTGATCCGAGCTTCAGCGCCATGCCGGGCGCAGACGGCAGCTGGACGGTCGTCAGGTCGGAACGCGGGAACGAGGAGACCGCCCGGCTGCCCGGTGATCGGGCGCTGGTCGTGCTGTGGATGGATCATTTCCGGGACAAGTACGGCTTTCCGCTGGCTCATGCCGTCGATCCGGCGGACGTCGCCGAACTGGCTCCGGCCTCGCTGGCCGTGATCTCCGCCGACGCGGCTGACGCCGCGTTCGCTTATCGCGCCTCCTGGCGGGACCAACGGGACGAAGCACTGGCGGCAGCCCGCGATGCTCAACGTCTCGCGCGTCCGGACTGATACGGTCCGAACGTCTTCAACAGCCGATCCTCCTCGTCGGAGTTGTCGAGGATGTTGACCTCGAAGGTCGACCCGCCCGGTGCCACCCGGATCACGATGTGCCCCTCGTCGCTGCCGCATTCGTCGAGCCGACGATTGACGATCCGGTTCTCCTCCATCATGTTCGTCACCAGCACCTCCCGGTCCTGCGGGTAGAGCCGGCGGTCCAGCAGCCTGGCCAGCACCTCGATCGTCGGATGGCAGGAGTCCCAGCCGGACCCGACGAACACCTGCGGCCGGAGCGCGCGAACGAACTCGGGGCCGTCGGCGTCCACATAACCGTGATGGTTCAGGACCGCGACGTCGACCGGACCGGCAGCGCGGGCGACCGGGGTCTCAATGTCGCGCCAGGACTCGGCGCCGTCGGCGGTCGCGAACGGGAGATCACCGCCGGTGTAGAACCGGAAGGCGCCGTAGGAGAACAGCAGCGCCAGTGAGCACATGTTCTCGGTCGGATACTGGTCCGGAGGCAGTTGATCAAGATCGGGAAACAGGCTCCGGGTGTGGTTGCCGCTGCCGGCCCAGACGACGCCGTTCGCAGCGAGGCCGCGAACGGAGAAGCCGGGGAACGCCTGCGGGTCGGTGCGCGGGGCCAGCTGGTCGGTGGCGCCGACCTCGATCCGGGCGACCGATCCGCCGCCGTGCACCCTGGCCTGGACGAAGTTGCGGTAGTTGCTCACCGTCGGGTCCTCCAGCGACTGCGGGTAGTCGTACGAAGGGAATGCCCGGTCGACCAGCATCCCGATCTCCAGGTGCTGGGCGAGGTCGGGGATGCCGGTCAGGACGTACGACCCGTCGGCCGACGCCGGCCCGGTGACACCGTTCTCCCCGCCGACCTCACCGATGTGATCACCGTGCAGGTGGGTGGCGATCAGGTAGTCGATCCGGTCACGCCCGCCCTCGGGCAGATGGCGGGCGATATAGCGGGCCGCCCACTCCCCTGGGCGCCGGGAGCCGTCCGGTTTGGGCGCTGTCGAGGATCGAGCTTCCCGGTGGGACTCGCCGACATCGACGACGTAGCTGGTGCCATCGGGTGCGATGATCAGTGCGCAGTTGCCGCGGCCGGTCGCGAGCTGGCGGATCTCCAGCCATCCCCTCGACCACGCTGGAACCGTCTGCTTCGTCGGGCCCTCGGCCGGTTCGGTCATGACTGCCTCTCGTTCGATCGTCGATCTGCGTCAGGAGCCACTATGGCGCAGCCGGGTAGAGTCGGGTCGTCCCGGCTGACGAGGAGGCAGTTGATCATGAAGGTGCTGATCGCCGGAGGTCACGGAAAGATCGCTCTGCTGTTGGCCCGCCAGCTGAGCGCAGCCGGCCATCAGGCGTACAATCTGGTCCGCAATGCTGATCATGCACCCGAGCTGCGGGCGACCGGGGCGGAGCCCGTGCTTTTCGATCTGGAGCGAGGCTCGGCCGACGATCTTGGCCCCGTCCTGGCCGACGTCGATGCGGTGGTCTTCGCTGCCGGCGCCGGCCCGGGCAGCGGCCTGGAACGGAAGTACAGCGTGGATCTGGGCGGTTCGGTGCTGTTGGCCGACGCCTGCCGGGCCGCAGGCGTACGAGCGTTCGTCCAGATCTCGACCATCGGGGCCGGTGAACCGCCTGCTGCCGGCTCGGATGAGGTCTGGGCCGCCTATCTCGATGCCAAGACCAAGGCCGAGGATGATCTTCGGGCCCGTGACCTGGACTGGACGATCGTGCGCCCCGGGCGGCTGACCGATGATCCGGGCACTGGCCGGGTCCGACTGGAGAATGCCCCGGCTGCGCCGGGCAGTGTCCCGCGGGCTGATGTTGCGGCGGTGATCACCGAGTTGTTGATCAATCCGGCGCCGGGTCGGACGCTGGTGCTGACCGGCGGTGACGTACCTGTCGGGGCTGCCGTCGCCGCCTTGCGGCGTGAGCAGATCGGTTGAACAGGCCGATCAGTACCAGCTGGGCTTGTCGGCGTCGGTGCCGGGCTTGTCCACGCCCAGGGAACTGCCGATGTCGCGGGTCGGGTCCTGGATGAGGCGTACGACCAGGTCGGCAACACTCCTGCGGGAGACTTCGGTGCCCTGGAACGGCTCTCCCTTCTGGGTCAGCTCATAGTCGACTTCGTCCGTGTCGGTCAGCCAGGCCGGCCGGATGATCGTGTAGTCGAGGTCCGATGATTCGACGACCTGGGCGGCGGCGCTGTAGGGCTCCAGGTAGCCCCCGTCGAGCATCTGGTGGTTCCACTTGCCGAATTCGCCGGGCACCTCGTTGTAGATGCCGAGGGTCGAGATCCAGATCAGCCGGCGCGTGCCCGCCGCGCCGAGCGCGGAGACCACGGCTCTGGCCTGGGCTTCGATGTCATGGCCGCCGAGGTTGGCGTACACGACATCCTGATCGCTGACCGACCTGGTCAGCAGTTCTTGATCAAGGACGTCGCCGTCGACCATCTGGACATGATCATCGGGCAGGTCCTTCAGGCGCTTGGAGTTTCGCAAGAAGAGTGTCAGCTCGTTGGATTGATCTTCGAGGAGCTGCCGGATCGCGAGTTTCGCGATCGCTCCGGCCGCGCCGAGCACAGCAACTTTCGTCACAACTGCTACTTCCTGGTTGGCAGTGGTTGATTGATGAGCGAGGTGATCTATGCCCGCTCGAGGAATCCGTCGATGAAGACGTCGAGCGGGTGGACGCTGCGATCGAGCTTGGCGCGCAGGACCGCGCCCTCCCACCCGATCCAGAAGAACTCCGCGAGCTTGTCGCAGTCGGTGTCAAGCCTGAGCTGTCCGGCCTCGACCGCCAGCCGGAGGCAGGCGGCAAGGCGTTGTTTCCAGTCCGCGAGGACGGCCTGCAGTTCCGCCCGGAAACTGTCCGGAAGCGCCCCCACCTCCTGGCCGAGATTGCCGACCAGGCAGCCGCGTTCGAAGTCGTACTTGATCATGCCGGCCTTGGCGTCCTCGACGATTCCGGCCAGCCGCTGCAACGGCAGTTGATCTTCGTCCAACAGCCGCCGGTCCAGCCTGCGCGCGAAGTATTCGGCATAGCGCTGCAACACCTCGAGACCGAAGGATTCCTTGCTGTCGAAGTAGTGATAGAAGGAGCCCTTCGGTACACCGACCCGCTTGAGGACAGTGTCGATCCCGGTCGCCGTCAGGCCCTGGGCGGTGAGGATCTCCACGCCGCAGTGCAACAACACCTCGCGGGTATCGCCGTGCTCTCGCGGCACCTTCGGGGGTCTGCCCCGACGGCCACGGACGGGTGTCTCAGTCACGGAACTTGAATTTAGACCGATCGTCTCTAAATGTCAACGGCCGCCGTCAAAGCCCGTGCAACGTCAGCCCTTCTTGGTGGCACAACACGGCGATCCCAATCATCATCGACCGGTGGGCTGCGATATCTGCTTAGGGGCGCTGATGTGGTCATCACCGCGGATGCTCGCCGACAGCCCGTCGCCGGCATCTTGGTCCAAGCCACCGGACGGATCCCCTCATGGCAGTTGGAGCCTCTTGGCCACCCTCAGCAAGCCGATCGGCGCCACACCCAAGACGACTGAGCTGCATGCCATACCCGAGATCGAGTAGCGATAGAGGGATCACCGACCCTCTTGGTGCAGCCAGGCGATCAGCTCCGGCTCGGCCAGTTCCGCCAAACGGGTTTCGTAGCGGTTGAGATCGTCTGAGTCGAGCAAATCCGTCCACTGCCCGCTACGGCCGGCATGGAAGAATCGATCGGGCTCCCTCAGCAATCCGATGCCCTCGTCCGACACGACCATGGACGCGTCAACGCGCATCGAGTCCAGCCGTGCCAACCGCGCGAGCTCCCGCCACGGCGCAGTCGGAGCGTCGATCCCCAGTCGGCTCGCCAGCCGACGTATCTCGCCTTCAAGATCATCTGTCAGCTCGGCGTAATGAAACACGACGATGTTCGCCTGGTCACGTCTGCGGTAGGCGTCTCCCAGATGCCAGACCACGCCCTTGAGCGTCGACAACGCGATCTGTGTCGCGCGATCATCCTCGATCCAGTTCATCACTTGGTCATGCAGACTCATCGGAGGCGACCCAGATGACGGACGATCCGAACTATCGGACGGAGCGGCCAGCCGTCTTGAGATCAGGTCGCCGTCGAGATTGGCCCGATGATGAGCCATCGAGATTGCCACATCACGGGGATCTCGTCCCATCACCAGATAGGTGACGTCATCTCGTTGCGGCAATCCGTCCAACGGGGTGTGCGTCTTGATGAACCGCCGATGCTGTTGCCGGGCCAAGACACTGCGGACCTCATCCACCGGCCGCAGCCGCATATCCAGCCATGGTGACAACCTCGTCAATGGCCCGGGCAATTCCGGACCGAAGATCAACAGTGCACACATCATCTGCAACCAGGTCGTCCCGCACTTCGAAGGCACACTGATCACAATGTCGCCGGGACGGAAAAGGAATCCCTCCCATCGTCGGCTGTCGGTCAGCCCCTCCAAGTAGCCGGCGGGTTGCACCATGCTCGAACGCTATCCCACCCGCCCATCGTGACCGGTGATCCAGTCGACGATCCGGGTAGCGAAGTCTCCGTAGGCTGCGGTCCCCCAGCTGGACGGCGCGTGACCCTCCCTGGGATAGTGACGCAACTCTGCCCGGCGCCCAAGCCGTCGGAGCCCGGCGAAGAGCTGCTCTGCTTGGGCTTCCTCCCCGGGCAGGCCGGGACCGCCGACCCCGATCAGCACCGGTGCGTCGACCCGATCAAGCCACAGGTACGGGTTGTTCTCCAGCCACCTCTGTGGTGCCTCCCATGGCGGGCACCCCATCCTGCCCTGAGCGTTCTCCCAAAATCCTTCGAGCGAGCGGCCGTCGGCGTATAGAGCGCCGTAGGACGCCAACGGGTTGATCAGCGGCGCTGACACTGCGGCGGCGCAGAACGTCTTCGGCATCGTGACCAGCAGACTGAGGGCCGTGTAGCTGCCGTAGCTGTTGCCGATCAGGGCGATCCGGCGGCGATTGATCGGGACGACCTCCGACAGGTGGTCCAGCGCTGCTCGGACAAGTGGGGCGAACTGCCGCATCGGGTCGATGTCGGTCAGCGGAAGGTCAGGATAGACGACGGCCCACCCACGGGAGGTGAGCAGACTCGGGTACAGGATGCCGTTCTCGGGCTCGTACTGGTCGACCCTCCGTGAGCCGCGATCGCCGCCGTACACGCTGATCACTACCGGCCAGCCCGTCGCGGGCGGCGAACCCGCGGGAACCAGCACGCCGGCGGCCAGCCCGGCCTCGCCCTCACCCCAGCTGATCCGGCGAGCCGTATGGACTGGCTCCAGGTAAGGATTCAAGGAGGCGATCCGCCGAGCGCCCTCAGGTTCTCCGATCCACAGCTCGCCCGGCTGGTCCGCCGACTGGATCAGAAACGTACCGCCGCCGCGCCAGCCGCCCACATGCAACTGAGACGGCGAGATCGAGCCCGGAAGACTGGTTACCGTACGACGTGATCCGTGGGTCGGATCGATCTGGTCGAGCGCAACCTGGCCTGCCGAACTGCGGACGGAGTACAAGAAATCGGCGCTCTCGACGGGGATGGAGGACTCGTCCGGATCGATCAGCCACTGCTCAACCTGACCTGTCGGCGTCGGCACCAGCGTGGGGTTACCCGAGGCGAGCGGGACGCTGAGGAAGCCTTCCCCCTCCCGATGCCAGATCACGGTGTGGTGATCCAGCCACCGCGGCGCTTGATAGTGCGAGTCGCCAGCACGGAAGCCGCCGTATCGCCCATCTGCGCTACCGATCAATCGCCGGCTGCCGGTGCCGTCGGCCGCCGCCACCCACAACTCGTCCGCGCTGTGCTGCTCCGACGCAAGATAGGCGATGGTCGCGCCGTCCGGCGACCAGGACCAGGCCAAGCCGTACTGCTGCGGGATCTCGCGAGCAGCGGTCGTCACGCGTCCCGAATCCAGATCGATGATCTCCAGATCGAATCGTGGCTGATGATGCAGAACGTCCAATCGGCGCAGCCGCAGACACCCCACCCGGCGACCCCCGGGTGCAACCCTCCAGCTCCGGACGGTCCAATCACGGATCAGGACCCTGCTGGTCCCGTCCAGACCTATCAGCGTTAGGTCTGATGCATCCAGCACAGGGGGCGGCCCGCGAGTCCTGCGGATCGTCATCAGAGCGCAGCACCCGTACGAAGGCGGGCCCTGACGCATCAGGGGCGACGCTGTGCTCCTCGGTCGCGACGACGGGGCCGTACGTCTCGGCCAGCAGCGCGCTGCCGTCGAGAGCCCACTGCGGGCGCTCGAAGGTGAAGTGGGTTCCGGCCGTGATCGCCAGGTCACGAACGACGCGGTCTTGCGTATCCCAGACGGCGAGCGTCGCCGCGCCGCCGTCACGATGCACATAGGCCGCCAACCTGGTCCCATCTGGCGACCATTGGGCGCCCCAACTCGTCGTCCAGTCCGCGAATGGCTCGAGCCAGCCGCCGTCGCCTGTTTGCCACACCCGAACGCGCTGTCCCGCGGACGCCTCGTCGGGAAGCCCTGACGACCTCGAATCTGAAAGACCATGCCGGGAGCGGGCATGTGCCCGGACTCGGACGGTCATCGCGACCAACCGCCCATCCCGACCGATCGTCGGCAACGCCGCTCGATCGGGTGTAACGACTCCCAGCATGTCCGCGACGCCAACCACGTTCCGAGCAACTCCTATAGCCGACCGAACCATCCCACTGGAGGTTAACGTCGATCCGGCTCAAGCACGCGACGTGCGATTCTGGGGGACGTGAAGGAGATCGAACTCACAGGTGGTCGCATCACCCCGGGGGTCGTACGCATCGGCAACACGGTGCGCCGTCCCCGGAATCAGCACTCCGACTGGATCAACCGCGTTCTGATCCGCCTCGAAGAGCTCGGCTACCCGTACGCGCCGCGCTACTACGGCGTCGATGATCAGGATCGGGACATCCTCAGCTTCATACCCGGGGTGACCACCGACCATCCCAGCCAACGACAGTCCGGCGCCTACCGGATAGGTGGCGGGATGCTTCGGCAACTCCACGAGCTGACTCGGCGGGACTCCTTGATCACCGAGTGGCCGGAGTCGATCGCCGATCGACAATGCATCCTGCACGGCGACCCTGGCGCGTACAACGCGATCTTCCAGGACGGATCGCCTGTTGCCTTGATCGACTGGGATGCGGCACATCCCGGCAACCCCGTCGACGATCTTGCCTACATGGCGTGGACGTGGTGCATCCAATCCGCAGGGAACGTCCCGATCAGCGAGCAAGCGCATCGCCTGAAAGAATTGGCCGACGGCTACCAGGCACGCGACCTCGGGCTGTCGGCCAGCGACCTTCTCGACCGGGTCGTCACCGCGCAACAGAATCTGGTCACGACGGAGCAACGAGTTCTGGACCACCCAGCCAGCGCTCCCGGTCGAAGGGCACACGCCACAACGGCTATCGCCTGGGCGACTGCTGACCGAGACATGATCAGGAAAAGACGGGCCGACTTCGTCGCCGTGCTCAAGGGCCGGACATAGTGTCGCCCCGGCCAACGTCCTCACGAGGAGTAGACAGTGTCACAGACCACCGCCGATTTGATCTTGGTCACCGGTCCCTCCGGCGTGGGAAAGAGCACCGTCTCACAGCAGATACATGATCGGCTTGGTGGCGACTGGCTGCTCTGGCAGGCCGACCTCTGCCAACCACGACACCATCCGATCCCGACGAGTCTGACGCCTGAACAAGGACTGGCCCTCGAGCAACGCATGTTCGCTGCGAACGTCGATGCTATCGGCGCGTACCTGAGCAACAACTGGCCGGTGGTGGCAGAACTTACCGCCATGACCGCTCGAGAAGCCGACGCCATCCGGCGCAGTGCCACCGGTCGAGTCATGCTGGTTCAGCTTGACTGCTCGCCGGAAGCCCTCGCTGCGCACCTACAACTGCGCGACACTCCAGTGCCGATGGACTGGGCAGTGACCTTCTATGAGCGGTGGCGCGGCGTCACGCTCCCCGGTGCAATCCGGGTCGACGTAACCGACAAGGCGCCAGCCGAGGTAGTAGACCGGATACTTCACTGCTGGTCCGGCTATGAAACTGGACGGAAGCCGACTACGTCGACTGCCGGCGGCTGAACCCCCGCAGTGGTAGAATCATTGGAAACAGCAGGCCTTCACCGGATCGCCGTGTGGAGGCTTTTTTCATGCCCACACAGCAAAAAGCCGTCACCCGCAGCGCGCCCGTCCGAGGCACGCTCTACCACCTGCTCCCCAGCACGACCCGCGGAAGCCGATTGCTGCCCCTGCGCCAACTGCAACACGCCTACCCCGACCTGTACGCCCGCCACGTCGCCAAGTACCGCGGTCGAGAACAAGACCTCGATGAACCGATACCGGCGCTGAATTGCACCTGGGCCGACGTTGTGTTCTTCGCACCTCTCCACCCTGGTCCGCTGTTCGACGCGCTGCGCCGCTCCGGTCACGACGTCCGCGACATCGAGCCAGCCACAATCGATGCCTCTGCCCTGGACCCGAGCCGGTGCATCATCCGACTGATGCGCCATGGCCGGAACGGCCACTGGCCCGACCCCGCCGACGAGCACGACTACCTGCCGATGACTACGGCGACACTGCGGGCTGTCAATCAAGTGAGCGTCGCAGCGGTCAGACGACTAGAAGCCCTTGGACCTACAGATCCCTGGCTCACCTGGGTCGACGTACCCCACATCCTGCATCGAGGCCCGGTGGCACTCGATCTGTTCATCAGTCGGCCGCAGGATCACCACGCGCGGGCGACATCCGATGCGGGTTAGCCTTTGGGGTCGAGCTCATCGATCGACTGCAGTCCGCGCGGGTCCGTGAATTTCGACCGCCGCGTCGCACTAGACAGGCTCAACTCCTGCTAGCCAGCGAGCTCGTGACCCGTCACGTCTGCTCAATCTTCCGGAAGGAGGCTCTTCCAACGATCCGGAACGTTCGTCGTCAGGAACCGTACGATCTCGATCAGCCTCGCCTCCCTGGGCGCGGACCAGTTGCGCGTCTCGGAGGTCGATTGCCGACCAAGCAGCTTCAACAGTGCGAAGATCAACTGATACCACAGCACACTCGCCTCGAGCGCTCCAACGCCACCGGCGGCGGCTTGGTGCGATGCTGTAGCAGCCCGATAGGTGTCCACCACAACCGGAAGCGTCGAGGTTCGGAAGCTGGCCAGGTCGCGGGCGGCCTCACCCCAGCAGGCGGATCCCCAGTCGATGATCGCGGTCACGTCACCCGACTCGTTCATGATCAGATTCGAGGGCATGACGTCCCCGTGCAGGAGCACCGGCTCCGAGTCGCGCGCGCCCTGCGACTCCAGATGATCGAACCATCTCCGCAGCCAAGCTGCCTGACTTCCCCCGATCTCGCCAGAGCTCGTCAACTCGTCGAGCACCTCGTACGCGAACTCCGCGGTCTCGACGCTCCGAATCTGCGGCTCGGAATCCCTGCGTATTGAATGCAGGCTGGACAAGATCTCGAACAGGGAGCCATAGAGTCGACTGCCGCCGTCCGCCGGCGATGGTATGTCGTTGATCATTTGTCCGTGCAGTCGCTCCAGCACGATGTAGGTGATGTCGGCAACCGTGTGCCCCGGATCGAAACTCACCAGCCGGGCTGTCGGTATCCCGCGATCCAGCACGAAGGGGATCAGCTCGGCCTCCTTCGAGAGTCGATCTTCGAACCGTTGCTTTCTCGGCAACCGGAGGACGAGATCGTTCCCCAAGAAGACAGTGAGGTTCACCTGGCCCTGCCGCGGCGCAAGGGAGATCTCCCGGTCCGAGACACCGAAGTTGTGGGCGATGGCGCGAACACTGTCACGGTGCGCCTCCAGGCTGGCGGAAGCAGTCGTCACGCAGTCGACCCTACAGAACCAGGTGCTGACCACCATCCCGTCCATCGGTCGCCTAGATTGGCATCGTGCCGGTATCCCCTCACATCGCTCGTCTGAGAGCCAAGGTGGGCCATGACCTTCTACTGCTTCCGACGGTTGCAGTGCTGCCGATGGATGATCAGGGTCGAGTGCTTCTCGTACGACAGACCGACTTCGGCACGTACGGCACCGTGGGCGGAGCCATCGACGAAGATGAGTCACCAGCCGACGCCGGGCGCCGCGAGGTCCGGGAGGAGACCGGACTCGAAGTGGAACTGACCCAGCTCGTCGGCGCCATCGGCGGCCCTGAGTTCAAGATCATCTACCCGAACGGTGATCAGGTCGCGTGCGTCAGCATCGTCTACACCGCACGCATCGTCGGCGACCCGACCGTCGTCCCCGACGGCGACGAAGTAGACGCCGCGCGGTGGTTCTCTCGCAGCGACTTGCGCGCGCCGACCGTGGGCGACTTCGCCCTCAATACGTTCCGATCGATCGGCTGGCTGGAGGGCATCGCATAAACCGCCAGGAACGTCATCGCGGATCAGCGTGTCGCGCGATTTCGGCGCGATTCCAGAATCCGCGAGAACGTTCTTAGCGGTCCGGTTCAGTGATCGAGCCAGTTGGCGGGGCCCGGAACCAACTCCTCGATCCGGTCCCAGAATTCGTCCGGCAGCTCCGCGGCAGCGGCAGTGATCAACGGCCCGAGGCGTTCCGGCTTGCTGATCCCGACGATCGTCGATGCGATCCGGGTATCCCGCAGGGAGAACTGCAGGGCCGCGGTCGCCAGGTCGGTGCCGTACTCGTCACAGAGGCCGGCCATCGCACTGACCGCGGCCAGCGTCTCCGCGCTCGCCGGGCGGTAGGCGTACTTCGTCGAGCCCGACCGGGGCGCGGCCAGGATGCCGCCGCCGTAGACCGCCGCGTTGACGACGCCGATGCCTCGTGACGCCGCGTTCTCGATGATCTTGGTCGCGCTGCGGTCGACCAGCGTCCAGCGGTTGTGCATCAACAGCACCTCGAAGACGTCGAGATCGAGATAGCGCTGCATCTGCGGCGCGGGTCCGCCGGCCAGTCCGATGTGGCCGATCACTCCTTCGTCCCGCAACGCGACCAACGCCTCCACGGCACCACCGGGACCCGACATCAGCTCGAAGTCGTACGACTCCGGATCGTGCAGGTGCACCAGCGGGAGCACGTCGAGTCCCAGGCGTTCCCGGCTCTCCTGCACCGAAGCACGCACCCGCGCGCCCGAGTAGTCCCGGTCCTTGGCGTCGACCTTGGTGACCACCAGGAAGTCGTCGGGCAGACCGCCCGCAGCGGCCAGCCCCTGGCCGATCCGCCGCTCACTCTCACCACCGGAATAGCCGTTGGAGGTGTCGATCGCGCGGATCGGACCGGCGAGGATCTCCTTGATCAACTCGGCGGCCTGCTCCGGCGGCGTCTCGTAGCCGAACAGCTGCGGCTGACTGCCGAGCGGCCCGCCGCCGATGGTGATCGCACTGATCTGCAACCCGGTCGAGCCGAGCGGACGGATCCAGTCGGTCATCAGCCGGCTGACCCGAGATGGCGGGCGAAGAAGTCCAAGGTCAGTGTCCAGGCATCTGCGGCCGCCTCGGCGTCGTAGCGCGAGCTGGTGTCGTTGAAGAAGGCGTGCCCGGCTCCCGGGTAGACCTTGCTGGTGAAATCGACGCCGGCGTCCTGCAACCGCTTGGTCACCTCGGGCAATCCGCTGATCAGCCGCTCGTCGTCCTCGCCGTAGATCGCCAGCACCGGGCAGGTGATGTTGGCGACCGAGATCTGGTCCGGCGGCGCACCGTAATACGGGACGGCAGCCTTGATCCGGTCATCGGTCGCGGCCAGCGCGAAGCTGTAGGAACCGCCGAAGCAGTAGCCGACGACACCGATCCGGCCGTCCACACCGGGCTGGGCAGCAAGATCATCGACGACAGCGCTCAGCGCGCCGACCGCCCATGCGCCGTACGCCGGGTCCTGCGCGGGAGCCATCAACTCGCGGAATCGCGGCTGGGCCGCGACGCGTACCTTCTCGTCCGGGTGGCTGACGAGTTCGCTCAGTTCCTTGCCGGCCTGGGGCGTGATGCCGGCCTTGCTCAGGATGTCCGGTGCGTACGCGACATAGCCCTGCGCAGCGAACCGGTCGGCGACGTCCTTGATGTGGTCGACAAGCCCCCAGATCTCGTGGATGACGATCAGGCCGCCCTTGATCTCTCCGGTCGGAACGGCCTTGTAGACGTCGACCTCGGACCCGGCTTCCGCCTGTGCTGTGCTCATATCTGAATGCCTCTTCCGTTTACTCGCTCATGTCTGGTGACGACCGGTCACTTGTCCCGCTGGCCGGTGGACGAGTTGATCAATTGTTCGGCCAGCGCCTCGAGCGCCGGCAGAGCGGTCACCACCGCCTGCTGCTCGGCGGCGCTGAGCTCTTCCAAGCAGTCCGACAGCACCTTGGCCCGCTCGCCGCGGACCCGGTCGTGGGTCTGCCGCCCCTGGTCGGTGATCTCGACCACGGCCGATCGCAGATCCTGGGGGTTCTGTCGCCGGCTGATCAGCCCGAGTTCGTCCAGCCGACCGACGATCCGCGACACCATCGTCGGGTTGAGTCCCTCGATGGCGGCCAGCTCCGACAGGCTCAGCGGCCCCCGTCCGTTGATCAGCCCGAGTGCCGACGCCTGTGACGGCGTCAGGCCCTCATGGGTGGCCGATGCGTTCAACTGCCGGGACAACCGCATCACGACACCCCGCAGCCTTGCGGACACGTCGAGATCCACACCCACCCCTTACCTGAGCCGGACACGTCCGTCATCCGGTCACTCATTTACTTGCTTGCCGGCACGCAATATAGTTGGCCCGGGCTCGCCGGTCCACACACCTCCTGCTCACCTTAGGGAAATCCGCCCGGAATGCCACGTCACCCAACCGAAGACGTCCTCAGCCATTCGCATCGTGAGGATCTGCCGCCCGTGCTCCGCGAGCACGTGCACCCCGAGCCCGTGCTCACCAATCCCGTGCTCACCAATCCCACCGTCGCCTCCGCCCGGACCGGCGAGCGGGTCGAGGTCCCTGTGACCGCGCGCCCGGGCACCGTGGCGGCCCCGGCGAAGCCCACCCCGCCGGCGCTTCCCGACGAACCGCTCCCCCGGCGTCGGTTGGTCTTCGGCATCGTCGCGATGGCCCTGTTCATGGCCTCGGTCGACCAGACCGTCGTCGCCACCGCGCTGGCCGCGATCCAGAAGGACCTCGGCGCATCGATCGAGTGGAGCGGCTGGACGATCACGATCTATTCGCTCGGTCAGGTCCTGGTGCTGCCGCTGGCGGGCAAGTTCGCCGACATGTTCGGACGCAAGCGGGTCTTCCTGACCGCGGCAGCCGTCTTCACAATCGCCTCGCTGTGCTGCGGCCTGGTGCACAACATCGCGCTGCTGGTGGTCCTGCGGGCCATCCAGTCGATCGGCGGCGGTTCCTTCCTGCCGTCGGCGAGCGGCATCGTCGCCGACCACTTCGGCCGCAACCGGGACCGCGCCCTGGGCATGTTCACCTCGATCTTCCCGATCGGCGGCATCGTCGGCCCCATCCTCGGCGGCGTCTTCGTCACCTACTGGTCCTGGCGCGGCATCTTCCTGGTCAACGTGCCGATCGGCGCCGCGCTGATCATCCTCGGGCTGATCTTCCTTCCCGAGAGCGTCCGGACCAAGGGCAAGTCGATCGACCTGTACGGACTGCTGCTGATGGGTGTCCTGATCCTCGGCACGATGCTCGGCGTCACGCATCTGGGCAACAGCAACGGCAGCGTGTTGAGCCTCGGCTTCATCGTCCCCGAGGTGATCGCCGTCGTCGCGCTGGTGCTCTTCCTGCGCCACGCGTCGCGCGGCAAGGCGCCCTTCATCCCGATGAATCTCCTGCGTGGCAGGGGTTTCGGCGTGATGAATCTGATCAACTTCCTGCAGGGCGCTGCCGCGATCGGCTTCGGGGCACTGGTCCCGTTGTACGCCGAGAGCCGCTATGGGGTGCCGACGCTGCAAGCGGGCACATTGCTCACCGCCCGGGCCATCGGGATGATCTGCGTTGCCGGGCTGGCGACCTTCGCGCTGCGACGGACCGGCTACCGTCCGCCGATGACGATCGGTTTCTCGTTACTGATCGTCGGCATGCTGGGTACGGCGATCGGCGCACCGCAGGGCGTCACGCCCTTTGCCTGGTTGTCGATCGCCAGCGGCATCTGTGGTGTCGGCATGGGCCTGGCGCTGCCGGCCGCCAACAACGCCATCCTGCAGCTGGCGCCGGACCAGGTCGCCGGCATCTCCGGCATGCGTGGCATGTTCCGGCAGGGCGGTTCGATCATCGCCGTCTCGATCGCGACCGCGATCATCGCCCGCAGCAGTGAACACGGCCTGACCCTCGGGCACGTGTTCATCGGCTTCGCCTGCCTGATGGTGATCGTGTTGCCGCTGATCTACAAGGTGCCCGAACACCGCGGCGGCTGGTGACCCCGGTCGCGGCATGGGACCACGATCGATACGGTGCGGCATCGAGCGACCTTCACGTGTGGCGACTTGGTTGCCCGACACGATCCCCATCGAGAGGACCGCATGATCCCCGTCGACGCCCACGTTGCCCGGCTGCCGCTGACCCCGGTTGACCGGACGGTCTCAGTCCGCCTCGTGCATGCCCGGCTGATCGACGGCAGCGGTTCCGACCCGATCGCCGATGCCGAGGTGGTGATCGAGGGCGACCGGATCAGCTATGCCGGGTCCTACCGCGCAAGCGTCACGGTCGAGGCCGCGACGGAGGTCGATCTGAGCGGGCGGACTGTGCTGCCCGGCTTCATCGACACCCATCTGCACATGGGCTCCGATCTGGAGACCTCCGATGCCGAGCTGGCTGCCGCGTACGGCTCGCAGAAGGTGCTCGGCACCGCGGTGACGATCCGCCGTACGCTGCTGGCCGGGGTCACCACGGCTCGTGATCTTGGCGGCATCGACGCCGGTTTCCGGGAGTCGATCGCCGACGGGACCATCCTCGGCCCGCGGCTGCACCTGGCCCTGTCGGCGCTGTCGCCGACCGGCGGGCATTCCGACTATCACCTGCCCAGCGGGGCACCGACCCGCAGCTTCGCAACCCTGGATCCGATCGTGGACACCGACGACGACGTCCGCCGCACCACCCGGTTGTTGGTCAGATACGGCGCCGACGTGATCAAGGTCTGCACCAGCGGCGGCGTCTCCAGCCCGTCGGACCTGCCGACCGACGTCGGCGTTCCGGCGGAACACATCAAGATCATCCGCGCGGAGACGGGCAAGCGCCAGGGCCAGCCGGTCGCCGCGCACGCGCAAGGCATTCAGGGCATCCTCGAGGCCGTCCGCGGCGGGGTCGCGAGCGTCGAGCACGGCTACGAGATCGACAGCGAGGCGATCGACCTGATGCTGGCCAACGAGACGACGCTGGTTCCGACCCTGAGCGCGGCGCTGCGGGTGCCGGACCCGAAACTCGTGCCGGATTACCTGTATCAGAAGAAGGTCCGCTGGTCGGCCGTCGCGCGCGAACACATCGCGGCGGCGCTCTCCGCCGGGGTCAAGGTGGCGCTGGGCACCGATTCCGGCGTCTGCCCGCACGGCCGGAATCTGGCCGAGCTCGGCCACCTCGTCGAGTTGGGTCTGTCCCCGATGCAGGCGATCGTCGCCGGCACGTCGAGTGCGGCGGAACTGCTCCGGCTGGATGATCATCTCGGCACAGTCACCGCCGGCAAGCTGGCCGACCTGGTGATCATCGACAGCGACCCGCTGACCGCGATCACCACGATCGGCGATCCGGACGCGGTCGGCGCAGTCCTGCAGGGCGGCCGCCTGGTCAAGGACCTGCACGGCTGGTTCGGCATTCCCCCGGCGCTACCGGCGATCGGCGGCTAGAGCGGGTGGATGGTCACGCCTTGGACGACGCGGTTGACCTCGCCGTTCGGGAACGGGTTGTCCGGCGTCAGGCCGAGAGCAATGGACGATTCCAGGGCCAGCCACTGCGCGGCCACCAGACACGGCAATGCCAGCAGGCTGTCATCCTCCTGACCAAGAGCGGGCAGCATCCAGTCCAAGGACCCGGCACCGGCCGGGCTCGTGTTGGCGCCGATGGCGAGCACATTCTCCCTGCCCACCGCCTGCCGCACCTCGGCCACGATGTCCAGGTCGTACCGACGCGTGTACGGGTCATTGGAGACGTAGACGACCACCAGCGTACGGTCCCGTAGCACGCTCTTCGGCCCGTGTCGGAATCCCAGTGACGACTCGTGGTAGCTGATCAACTCGCCCGCCGTCAGCTCCAGCACCTTCAGCGCCGACTCCCGCGCAGCTGCCCGTAACGGCCCGCTGCCCAGATAGACGATCCGCTCGTATCCTGCCGTTGCGCGGCGGCGAAGCTCGGCCCGGCGGTCGTTCACCCACTCCGCTGCCGACGACAACCGCGCGGCACGTTGATCATCGACGGCAGCACCGCTGAGCACGGACCAGGCGGCCAGGGCCATCGACGTGAAGCTGGAGGTCATCGCAAAGCCGCGGTCATGGGTGGAGTCGGGCGTGAGCAGCACCAGCGACCCCTGCTTGTGATCATGGTTCCGAGCCAGGGCGCCGTCCCGGTTGCAGGTGATCACCAGATGGTTGACGTCCGGCAGCAGTGCGTCGGCGAGATCGGTGGCTGCCAGGCTCTCGGGGCTGTTTCCCGAGCGGGCAAAGGAGACCAGGAGTGTCGGCAGTGGTTCGGCGAACACATCGCGGGGGTTGGACACCAGATCGGTGGTGGCGACCGCCTCCACTCGCCGGCCGGACCTGCGGGCCAGCGACGGGGCCAGCAGTTCACCGGCGAAGGCCGACGAACCGGCGCCGGTGAGCACGGTCCGCAGGCCGGGGACAGCCACGATCGGCTCCAGGAAGCCGGAGAGTTGGTCGGAGCGGACTTCGATGTCGCCGGCCAGCTGGCGCCATGCGTTCGGTTGCTGGAGGATCTCCTTCTCGGTGGCCGTTGTCATCGAGTGACCGCCGCGAACTGCTGCAGTCTCGCACCGTGCGCCTGGATACCGGCGTCGAGGATCGCCTCGGCGACCGAAGGATTCGGCACCAGCGGATCCAACGCCAGCGCCTGGATCGCCAGGTCCCGCCGTCCGGTCAGTGCGGCCTGCACCGTGATCTCCTGCTGATCGATCCGAGATTGCAGGACCGCAGCGATCCCCGCCGGCAGCGCGCCGACCGACAGGCCGGTGATCCCAGCGGCGCCGACGACGGCCGGTACCTCGACCACGGCGTCGTCGGGGAGGTTGCTGATCTTGCCCCGGTTGGGGAGATTGACGGCCAACTCGACGTGGTCTTTCCCGGTGACCAGGGCCTCTGCGATCGAGACCAACCGTTCCGCCTCCTGGTTGTCCTTCGCCGGGAGCGGGCTGCTGCCGGCGGCTTGGGCGTGCAGGACGTCCCAGAGATCGCGCTTCTCGTCGATGTATTCGATCGTCGCGTCCCGCCCGGCCTGCAGTCCCCAGGGCAGCCGTTGATCATCGACGGTGGTGCCGTCGGCGTTGCGCAGATACCAGCCGAAGAACTCTCCCACGTGCCGGTCGCCGGGAGCCGGGTAGCGGCCGAAGGTCTGCAGCAGTTGGGCACTGACTGCCAGGTGCACGCCCTCCTCGCGGGTGGACGGTGCGTCGATCCCATCTGCCCGCCGGTCGACCAGCTCGCGGAGCCGCGGATAGAGGTCGGCCGTTCCCTGACGCAGATCCAGCAACCAGCACAGGTGATTGATGCCGGCGAACACACCGTGGATCTCCGCCCGCGGAACGTCAAGATCGGCTGCGAGCTTGGACAGCGTGTGCATCGTCCCGTGGCACAACCCGATGACCTTGATCGGCGTCGCCGCTGAAACGGCGCGGACGTTGGCAGTCAGCGGATTCGAATAGTTGATCAGCTGGGCATCGGGGGCCAGCTCAGCGATGTCCTCGCCGATGGCCACCAGCTCGGGGACGTGTCGCAGCGCGCGCAGGACGCCACCGGGTCCGACCGTGTCTCCAACCGTCTGGGCGATGCCGAAGCGGGCCGGCACCTCAAGATCAGCCTTCCACCCTGCAGCCCCGCCGACGGCGACGGTCGTCGTGACGAACCGGGCGCCCGGCAGCGCCTCACGCCGGTCGACGTGTGGGACGAAGGTGAGGTCCGCGCCGCGTTCGGCGGCCATCCGCGAACCGAGCCGGGCCATCGTCTCGGCAGCATCGGCGACGAGGTCGACCAGATGCACCGTCCAGCCGGAGAAGACCGGCGATGCGACGAGATCGGCCATCAGGCCGGGAGTGAAGACGGTGCTGCCCGCGCCGATCAGCACGATTGAGTTGTCCACGCCATTTCCTTCGAGTGCGCCCATTTCTTCCAGCACCGGGTCAGCGGGTGCTGCCGGTCAGCAGGCCGTTGACGATGTACCGGTTGAAGATCAGTGCGATCAGCGCCGGGATGATGATCGCCAGCACCCCCGCGGCGCTCATCAGGGTGGACGGCACGTCGTGCCGGCCCTGGAGCGCGGCGATCACCACGGTCAGCGGCTGGGTGGACAGGTCACTGGAGAGCACCAGCGGAAACAGGAACTGTCCCCACGCGAAGAGAAAGGTGATCAGCGCGGTCGAGATGATGCCAGGACGTGCCAGCGGCAGCAGCAGGTGCCAGAGCACCTGCAACCGGCGCGCACCGTCGACCAGGCCGGCCTCCTCGATGCCGTCGGGAAGGCTCTGGAAGTAGTTGTGCATGATCCAGGTGGCCAACGGAAGGAAGCCGGACACATAGACCAGCACGATCCCGGTATAGGTGTTCACCAGGCCGAAGCCGCTCATGATCCGGTAGAGCGGGATCAGCGTCGTATACGGCGGAAAGGCCATCGTCGCCAGCACGGCGTAGAAGAAGATGTTCTTGCCCTTGAAGTGCAGCCGGGAGAACGCGTACGCCGCGATGGTCGCCAGCAGGATGGTGATGATGGTGGCGAGCGCACATTCGATCACGATGTTGATCGTGGACTGCCGGATCCCTCCCGAGACGTCGCTGCCACTGCCCAGCAGCCGCGCGTAGTTCTGCAGCGTCGGACGGATCGGGAAGAACTGCGCCGGTATCGCCCGGGCGTCGCCCTCGGTCTGGAAGCTCATCTTGAGCGCCCAGTAGATCGGGATCACCGACCACAGCACGATCAGGACGACCCCGATCCGCCGGACCGTCGAGGTGCCGCCCCTGACCGGCCGACGCCTGCGGGCACTCCAGGCCGGGCTCACAGTTCCACCTTCCGATAGATCGCGCGGACGACGCCCAGTGAGATCACCAGGGTGACTGCCGTGATCAACAAGCTCAACGCGTACCCCTGACCGAAATCGAGGTTCTGGAAGCTGATGAAGTAGGTCTGCATCGTCAGGGAGGCCCCGGTATCGGCCGCACCGTTGAGAATGTAGGGCTGGTCGAAGATGTTGATCGTCGCAATCACGGCCTGCACCATGCAGACGGCGATCCCGGGCCGCGCCAGCGGAAAGGTGATCGCCAGGAACGAGCGCCACGGACTGCAGCCGTCGATCTCGGCCGCCTCGTACAACTCGTCGGGGATCAACTGCAGAGTGGCCAGGATCAGCAACACCGACAGCGGGGTGATCTGCCAGACCTGGACCAATTCGATCAAGGTGATGGTGAGCAGCCGGCTCTGGCCGAGCAGGACACCCGTGCCGCCCAGGTGCAGGGTGGTCAACAGGCTGTTGATGAGCCCTGCGTTCGGGTCGAAGATGCCGGTCCACAGGATGCCCTCGACCACGCCCGGGAGCGCCCACGGCAGGATGAGGACCGCGATCACCAGGCTCCTGCCACGGAACGGCCGCTGCAGCACGACGGCGATCGCCAGTGCCATCGCGGTCGACAGCAGCACGCCCACCACCATGTAGAAGGCGGTGTTGCCGATGCTGGAGATGACCGCCTTGTCGTGGGCGATGTGGACGAAGTTGGCCAGGCCGGAGAACCGGGTCGGCGGATCGAGCGGGTTGACGGTGAAGAACGACTCGACGATGGTGAATACCGCCGGCACCAGCGCCAACGCGATGATGAAGATCATCACTGGCGCCACCAGGGCGTACGGCAGCACCTCGAACCGTCGCCGACCGCGGCGCACCACGACAGTCGTGACACCGCCGGAGGGTGCGGCGCCCGGCTGACCGACCGCCTGTGATGACGACTCCACTCCGCGGGAGAACGTCACGAGCCGCTCGCTGCCTGGTTCGCCGTGTCGGCGATCGCCTTCATCGCTGCGTCGACCGTGATCGATCCGGTCGCCGCCGCGTGCAGGTTGGTGTAGACGGAGTTGGAGAATTTCGGATACCAGGACGGTGCGCCGCCCGGGAAGACCGGCTGCGCCGTCTTCAGCATCGCCTGCAACTCCTCGCCACCGTCCAGGTTGCCCTTGGCGGTCATCTGCTGCACCACCGAGAGCCGGGACGGGATGGTGAAGCCGGAGTAGACCTTGTCGGTGCCGTTGAGGCCGGTGAAATCAGCCTGCTTCTGTGCGGAGGTGAACCACTTGATGAATTCGGCCGCCGCCTTCGGATACTTGGCCTGCTTGGGAATCCCGATCCCGTCGGGGTTGCTGAGGTTGCCGGCGGGCCCGTTCGCACCCGGAGTCGGGATGTATTGGGTGTCACCAACGACGGACGAGGACGACTTGATGTTGTACAGGGTTCCGACATTGCCCGAGTAGTCGGAGAAGGTGCTGGCGACCTGGCCCTTGGCCATCAGGGTCTGCTGCCCCTGACTGTCGGCAACGTTGATGTTCCCCGGCGGGACAAGCCCTGTCTTGAGAGCGTTGACCATCCACTGAGCCGCCTTGTAGCCGGCTGAGTCGGGCGAGGTGAACGCCGGCTTCTGCTGCTTGTCCAGCACCGTACCGCCGAAGGCGCCGGTCGTCTCGTACCAGTAGGTCGACAGGCCTTCGGCAGCAGAGAAGGGGATGTTCAGCGGATACTTGACGGTGCCCGACGACTTCACCTTCTGCAGATCGGCGGTGTACTCGTCGATGGTCTTCGGCGTACCGCTGACCCCGGCCTGCTTGAGAAGCTTGGTGTTGACGGTGGTGACCATGAAGGACGCGTCGTACGGGATCCCGACGACGTGGCCGCCCGTGGTGAACGAGGCGAGCTGCGGCATATCGGCCGCCATCGACTTGGTGTCCAGATAGGAGTCCATCGGATAGAACCAGCCGAGCTTGCCCAGCTGGCCGACACGGGACCAATCGACGTCGGTGGCATCGGCGAAGTACGTCTTCGCGGTCGCCGCCGCCGAGATCTTGGTCTGCAGGCTGTCCCAGTCGAGGTTGACCCACTTGACCTTGATCCCGGTCTGGGCGGTGAAATCCTTCAGCGCCGCGGCGGGTGGCGGAGCACCCAGCGCGACCGTGATCGTCGCGCCCGAAACCTCGGTCGAACCGCCGCTGGGCTGTCCGCCACCCGAACAACCGGCCGCAGCCACCAGCAGCCCTGCCATCAGCGCTGCTGATGCAGCTCGCCAGCCGCGCTTCACCGAACGTTCTCCGTTGCCCCACATGGTGCCTCCCCGGTGCTCGAGTGCGATTCGGACGCCTTTGTCGTGAGGACCCCGCAGCACACCCGGCTGCGCATTTCACGCTGCGCGAGTGTGATCGATTTGCGCGATCCCTTCTGGAACATAGGAGATATGAACGGCAATCGTCAACGATCTGCACGAATCTGTAACACATGCGGATGCGGTTGCGCATATGAGCAGTGGCCGCGCAGGTTGCTAAAATCGCATCCTGTGCGGAAGGTGGAAAGGCTGTCGGCGATCCTCGATCGGCTCGCCGAGAACGGCAGCGTCGAGGTCGCCGGGTTGGCGAGCAGCTTCGGTGTGTCGGAAGCGACGGTGCGCCGGGACCTTCAATCACTGAGTCGCAGTCAGCACATCATGCGAACCCATGGCGGCGCGGTCGCCGTCGAAACCGGCGAGGAGGTCTCCACCCGGGTCAAGGCAGTACTGCGCCGCAACGAGAAGAAGCGGATCGGCCGGGCCGCGGCGGACCTGGTGCCCGACGGCGCCGTCGTCGGGATGACCGGTGGCAGTACGACGCTGGAGATCGCGCGGGCGCTGGCCGAGCGCCGCGGCATCACGATCGTCACCAACGCCATCAACGTCGCGTCCGAACTGGCCGAGCGCAACTCCATCCGGCTGATCGTCATCGGCGGCATCATCCGGCATTCGCTGGAACTCGTCGGGCCGGCAGCGGAGGCGATGTTGTCCAACTACCACCTGGATGCGGCGTTCATCGGGGTCGACGGCCTGACCGCCGAGGAGGGCTGCACCACCTTCGACGAGATGGAGGCCCAGACCGACCGGGCCTTCCTGCACCGCTCACAACGCAGGATTGTGGTCTCCGACAGTTCCAAGATCGGCAGGGTGACCTTCGCGCGGATCACCCATCTCGCCGAGATCAACGAGATCGTGACCGACTCCGACGTGGATTCCCACCAGCGCAGGAATCTGGAGGATGCCGGGCCCAAGCTGCTCGTGGTCTGACGGTTGCCGTCTGACCGGTTACTCCTATTCGCCACCGTCGGCGCGGGGATCGGTTCCCCAGACCAGCTCACCGGGCTCGGCGGTTGTCCAGATCGCGTGTGCATGGCCGAGCCGGTTGTCGTTCATCAGCACCGTCTGAGTCGCGGACGACTGTGCCAGCCGGTCGCGTACGGCCCGGTCGAGGCGCTCGTCGGCGAGCACCAGCTTGTCGCCACTGGCCCGCTGGACGACCCAGCGCGGGGCGCCGACCGCCTGCTGCGGATGATCACCGGCGAGGATCCGGGAGAGCACCTGGGTGACGATGAAGGGCTGGTTGTGGCCGCCCATGGTGGCGATCGCGCCGACCGTCCGGCCGTCTCGGCGCATCAGCGACGGCATCAGTGTGTGCGGTGGCCGTCGACCGCCGACGAGATAGCCGGGACGGGCCGGATCGAGGCTGAAACCGCTGCCGCGGTTGTGCGCCAGGATGCCGGTGGACGGTTCCAGCACCCGGGATCCGAATGTTCCTGCGACGCTCTGCACGGAGCTCACCCACAAACCCTCGGCATCGACCGCGACCATACCGATCGTGTCGCCGCCAAGCGGCGGCCACGGGCCACCGGCCAGATCCGCCGGGACGGCGCCGGCCCGGATGGCCGCGGCCTGGGTGCCGATCCGATCCGCCGCCAAGACCTGGTCCAGGGCGACCTCGACGAATTCAGGATCTCCGGAGATCGCGTCCCGGTCCTGGGCCGCCAGCGCGACCGCATTCATGATCATCACGGCCTGGTCGGACCCCGCAGGGTCGTCCAGGCCGAGTTCTGCCATCAGGGCAAGGATCTTCAGCAGGGTGAAGCCCTGGGAGCTGGGCGGCGTGGTCAGCACGTCCAATCCGGCGTACGAGATCGCGAGCGGACTGACCCGGTCGGTGCGATGCCCGGCAAGATCATCGATGCTGATCACCGAGCCGGCCCGGCGCAGACCGTCGACGAAGCGCCGTCCGACCGCCCCGCCGTAGAGCGCTGCCGGTCCCTCGGTGGCGATCTGCGACAACGTGTCGGCCAGCGCCGGCAGGACCATCGGATCTCCTTCGCCGAGCACCTTCCCGTCGGCGAAGAAGACTCCGGCGCAGCCGGGGTCGTTGATCAACACGTCGGCGAGATTCTGCAGATCGCGGGCCAGTGCCGGTGCGACCGGGCTCCCGTCGCGGGCAAGATCACGACCGGGAGTGATCAGGTCGGCGAACGGCGTACGGCCCCAGGTCCGGTAGAGATCGCCCCAGGCGGCCACCAATCCGGGGACGCTGATCGAATGCGGTCCGTTGCCGGGAACACCGGTGAATCCTTCGTCAACGAGCAGTTGCGCCGAGAGCGCCCCCGGTGCCCGACCGGTGCCGTTGATCGCGATCGGGTCGCCGTCCGGCGGCGCGACCAAGGTCCAGGTGTCGCCGCCCAGGGTGACATTCTGCGGATACACCACACACAACACCGCGCTGGCAGCGATCACCGCGTCGACCGCCGTACCGCCGGCATCGAGGACGGCCTGCCCGGCTCTGGTCGCCCGCCGGTCCGGGGTGACGATCCGGGCTGTCATCGATTCGCTGCGCGTCACTGGATTCCCTTCGTCAACAGCGGTTTGACCTCGCGGCCGAGGAAGTTGATCAAGCCCTCGAGGTCTGGTTCGTCGGCGGTCGGTTGGACGCCGTACGCCGTCACCCCGAAGGATGCGTAACGCAGCGCCGAGTCGGCAATGTCGGCCGCCCCGCCCGCAACACCGATGCCGCGGCCGGTAGCGGCACCCCAGAGCGGCAGCTCTGCGTCCAGTCGCCGCCCGGCGTCCGGGCCGGTCGCGACGATCTCGCAGGCGACGATCTGCGGGTGATCGGCGTCCGGCCGTCCGGCAGACTGCTTGGCCGACCGGACCGCCTCGCCGATCGCTCTGACCTCGTCGTCGGTGTAGGCATTGCCGAGGAGATTGCCGTCGCCGAGTTCGGCGGCCAGGGCGACCGACTTCGGCCCGGAGCCGCCGAGCATCAACGGCGGAAGCACCGCCGGCGGCCAGTCCAGGCGTACCTGATCAAGGTTGACGTAGCGACCGTGGGCGGTCACGGTCTCGCCCTGCAGCAGTCGCCGGATCGCCGTCGCCTGCTCCCGCAGCAGCGTCAGCGGCGAAGCCGCCCGGACGCCGGCCTGGCCCATCCACTCCTGGATCCCATGACCGATACCCGCGACGAACCGGCCCGGGAACATCCGGGAGATGGTGGCGATCTCCATCGCCGCCAGGGCCGGATTGCGCAACGGCACCGGCAACAAGGTGATCCCGACCCGGATGGTCTCGGTCCAGGCCAGCGCTGCGGTTGCCGAGGCGATCCCGCTCTGCTTGAACGAGTCCTCCCAGACCCACAGGTCGTCCAGCCCGGCCTGCTCCGCGGCCCGGGCAAGATCACGAAGCCGCTCCGGTCGGATCGTCGGCGGGATGTGGATGCCCAGCCGGAGTCGTACGGGACTGGTCCCGGTGTCTGCCATGGCTACAGCCTGCCGGACCGTGACCTGATGCCCGCTCCCGGGTCACCCGGTGGGATCAACGGCGGTCAGGAACGGTCAACTCGGCCATCTGGGACCAGCCCGTGCGGTCGGGGATCTCGATGTTGATGATCTCCGGGGTCTTCGCCAACATCGTCGGCATCAGCTCCATCGCGGCCTTGAAGTGATCCGTTGCCACGTGCACCGCTCCCGCATCGGCATCGGCGAATCCCTCCACCAGGACGTACCGATCCGGGTCCTCCGTATCGATCGACCAGTCGAACCAGAGGTTGCCGGGCTCCGCCCGGACGGCCCGGGTGAACGAATCGAGCGCCGGCAGCCAGCGATCCCGGTATTCCGGCAGGATGGTGTACTTCACGACGATGAGGATCATGGCCCAAGCATGCCCTGATCCGAGCCGTCAGTGCCCTTCGACGAGCTCAGGAATCTTGGTGAGGTCAGTCGTGATCGGCGGGTCGCCGTAGGGCGAATTGGTGCGTACGGCTGTCCCGGGCCCGACCAGCGGATCCGTCCGGACGCGTTCGATGAGCCGCCGCTCAGCCTCGGCATCTCCGTTGTCGGCGGCGATGATCATCTCCGCGAGCTCGTCGGCGGTCCCGGCCTCCTCGTCGGTCACGCCGTCCGGGGAACTGAGCGGCGCCCAGCCGTCCCAGAGCAGGAGCTCGATCCCGGCACGGAAGGCGGCGTCGTAGAAGACTGCGCCCTGCATGAACCAAGCGCCACCGATCGGCACGCCCGGGGCGACTCCGTAGAGCTGTGGATCGATGCTCCCCTGGCGGTACTCCTTCCAGGACTCTGCCGCGGTGGTGAAGGGCGAGTCCGGGCCGTGCGGGATGTCCTGCGGAGTGGCGAGTCGCTCCATCGGCTCGCCGACCTCCGGATCGAAGCGCAGCCAACGGCCCTCGGGCAGCCAGGTCTCGACGATCACGTGGTCGAAGTTGTGGTCCCGCGCGAAGTAGTGGGAGAAGCCGTACCGGATCCTGGCCGGGACGCCGTGCTGGCGCAACACGGCAGCGCTGAACAGCGAGTGATCACGGCAGCATCCCTGGACCCGGGTCAGCGGATCCCGCTCGGCATCCAGCGGCTGCCGGTGGCGTCGTTGATCAAGATCGAGGATGGCGGAGATCCACCGCGCGTTGATGTCGCCCTTGGACTCCTCCGGCAGGTCGAGGCCGGAGGCCCGATAGTGGATGATCAGGTTGCGCGCGACCGCCGACAGCTCGGGGATCCGCGGAGGGACGGCCGTCAGTAGATCCGTGTAGCGGCCGGGGTCGGAGTACGGGGTGTGCACCGACCACGATCGCATGGCGTCGGGAACATTCGTCTCGGTCATACCGCAAGTCCAGCACCTTCCGTAGCGTGAGGGTCAAGACTCGGATCGCAATAGCCGGACGTAACTCTCGAGGTGGTGCGATCAACCCGATGATCAACTCTTGGTACGGGTCCGCCACAACCAGAACAGGCCGATGAAGGGCAGCACCAGCGGGACAAATCCGTACCCGATGCCGTACGTCGACCAGACTGTTGCCTGCGGGAACGCGTCCGGCACGACCGTGCTCGCGGTCCCGACAGCGAGCACGCCGACCAGTTCGGTGCCGATCGTCGCCCAGGCCAGCCGTCGCCCCGTGCGGTTGCCGAGCGCGAGCGAGATGGTGGCCAGGATGTAGACCAAACCGGAGAACGCCGACAGCAGATAGGCCAACGGTGCCTCGTGGAACTGGATGGCCAGTTGCACGACGGCCCGGGAGGTCGCTGCGATCGCGAACAACCCGTACACCGCGATCAGGACCCGTCCCGGCCCGGTCCGCGTAGCCGGGACGTCTGACCGGTCCTGCAGGTGATCAGATACGTGGTCGGGCAACGGTCACACACTCCACAGATCGAGCAATCTCAACGACATCACGGCAATCGCCGCACCGGCGATGGTCATCACCAGACCGGAATAACGGCTGCGATCGCTGACACCCCACCAGATTCCGGCCGGCATCAGGACGATGATCCCTGCCAGGTAACCGATCGAGGTCGCGGTCTCGGCCGGCCCGTGCCCGCGGGCGATCGCCACGAAGCCCACCACGGACTGGACGATTACTCCCAGCTCGGTCAGGAAACTCCAGTAGAACTGGGCATCGCCCGGCGGCTTGCCGCGCGCCGTCGAGATTCCGCCCCAGATCGCCGCCACCACGGCGATGCCGATCACGACATAGGTCAACCATGCGATCATTCGTCGGGATCTTCTGCAGTGTCCGAAAGTCCATCAGGGTGACTCACCGGTCGAAGATCGAGCCCACTGATCCCCGCGAAGTCGTGCGGATTGCAGGTGTAGAGCGGGAGCCCGTTGGCCATCGCGGTAGCGGCGATCAGTGCGTCATAGGCCCGCGCCGAGTGCTTGCGGTCGCTACGACGCAGCTCAGCGGCCACCGCACCGAAGGTACGAGCCGCCGCTGTATCGAATGCGAGGACATCAAAATCCGACTCGGCGAGTTGGAGATGCTCCTGCCGGGCAGACCGTTCAGCATCCGTTCGAGCGACGAGCGGTCCGGCGGAGAGCTCGGCGAGGGTGATGGCGCTGACGACACAATCGTCGGGCAACTCGCCGGGATCGGTCAGCCGGCCGAGCAGGATCACCGTCGAGGTGTCCAGCACCCCGCGACTGTCGACCGCGGAATCGCTCACGCGAACTCCTTCACGCGGTCTCGTTCACAGCGACGCGTCCAGAACGTCATCGAGGTCGCGCCGGAGTGCCTCCGGATCGACCTGACGGACATGACGACGACGCTCGATCAGCTCGGCCGGCCGCGCGCTGCGTCGACGCAACGGCCGGAGTTCGGCCAGCTCGGCACCGTCGCGGGTGACGATCAGTGCCTGGCCCCGCTCGACGCGCGACAGCACCTCACCGCCATGATTGCGAAGATCACGTACCGAAACCCTGTCCACGGCTCGATGGTATCACCGGTGATACAGGCGCTGGTCGATGGCTCAGGGTGGGATCAGGCATCATGGCGGGATGCGCATCGTCGGTCAGGACCGCAGTGGGCAGATTCTGGCCGAATTCGATCTCGGCCATGGTGAGGATCCCACCGAGCAGTTCAGGATCCGCGGCTTCCGGACCGTGCAGGCGCTCACCGCGGTAGGCGCCGATGGCGACCTGACGATCAGCTGGCGGGTGGAGCCCGACCCTGGCCCTACTCCGGTTCCGCAGGCCCCGACCACTCGCGAGGACGTGCCACCCCCAGAGCCGGGCGCCGACGGAGCCGAGGCCGTACGCCGTCAGCGGGTCGCCGCGTACGCCTGGGTGGAGTCCAGCCGCGGCATCCTGGCCTCGGAGTTCTATCGCCCGGCACCGGTCGGACGGTGGGGACTGCCCGGCGGCGGCATCGATCCGGGCGAGGAACCGGTCGATGCGGTCCATCGCGAAGTGATGGAGGAGACCTCGCAGACGATCGACCTCGGCGAGCTTGTCGGGGTCGACACCGGGCACTGGATCGGCCACAGCCCCACAGGCGTGCTCGAGGACTTCCACGCCGTACGGATCATCTACCGCGCCCACTGCCCGGAGCCGACCGATCCGGTGGTGATCGACGTCGGCGGCACGACCTCGGCCGCGACCTGGTTCCCGTACGACAGCTGGCCGGACCAGCCCTGGAATCCGAACTGGCTCGAGATCGTCACCCGTCTCTTCGGCTAGGCGGATCTGAACGTCTCGGCTGCATCCCGGATCCGGCCGGTGAATTTGTTCCAGAACACAGGATCGTCGCCGAGTCGATCTTCGGTGTTTCCCGCCTTCCCGTCGATCAGCTCACGCACGATGTCGGCATGACCGGCATGCTGAGCAGTCTCGGCGAGCATCCTGGTCAACAGCACGCCGAGGTTGGTGTCCTGCTCCGTCCACCATGGAACCCGGCGCAGCCAGAGAAAGCCGGCCCTGATCGGAAAACGGACGGCAAAGCCCGGCCGGGCGCCAAGCGAGCCTGGATCAGATGTCGGTCAACAAATCCTGGCGGGTGACGATGCCGACAGGCCGGCCGCCTTCGAGCACCAGCAACGCGTCGTTGTCCACCAGCGCCGCAACCGCGGCCGAGACCGGCTCACTCGCGCCGAGCATCGGCAGCGCGGGCTCCATCGCCGCATCGACTGCGGCCGCAGGCTGCACCTGATGATTGAAGAGGGCACCGAGCAGCCCGCGTTCGCTGACCGACCCGACCACCTCAGCGGCCATCACCGGCGGTTCCGCCCGGACGACGGGCATCTGGGAGACGCCGTATTCGCGCAGGATCTGGACCGCCTCGGCCACCGTCTCGTTCGGGTGGGTGTGCACCAGTGTCGGCAGCGCACCGGACTTCTCCCGGAGCACGTCGCCGACGGTGCGGACCGCGGCATCCGGCCGCGGCGCGAAGCCGTAACGGGCCAGCCAGTCGTCGGAGAAGATCTTGGTCAGATAGCCGCGGCCGGAATCAGGCAGCAGCACGACGATGACCGCCTCGGGGTCATCGACCTGCTCGGCGAGCCGGACGGCCGCCGCAGCGGCCATCCCCGAGGATCCGCCGACCAGCAGCGCCTCCTCGCCGGCCAGCCTCCGGGTGGTCGCGAACGAGTCGGAGTCGGAGATCTCGATCACCTGGTCGCAGATCTGTCGGTCGTAGTTGTCGGGCCAGAAATCCTCGCCGACCCCCTCGACCAGATACGGCCGACCGCTACCACCCGAGTAGACCGACCCGACCGGATCCGCACCGATGATCTTGACCCTGCCGCCGGACACCTCCCTGAGGTAGCGCCCGGTTCCGGAAATCGTGCCGCCGGTGCCGATGCCCGCGACGAAGTGGGTGATCCTGCCCTCGGTCTGCTTCCAGATCTCCGGGCCGGTGCTCTCATAGTGGCTGGCCGGATTGTTCGGATTGCTGTACTGGTCGGGTTTCCAGGCACCCGGGGTCTCCCGGACCAGCCGGTCCGAGACCGAGTAGTAGGAGTCGGGATGCTCGGGCTCGACGGCGGTCGGGCAGACGACGACCTCGGCGCCGTACGCCCGCAGCACGTTGCGCTTGTCCTCGCTGACCTTGTCGGGACAGACGAAGATGCAGTGGTAGCCCTTGGACTGCGCGACGATCGCCAGCCCGACCCCAGTGTTGCCGCTGGTCGGTTCGACGATCACGCCGCCGGGCTTGAGCTTGCCCTCGCGCTCGGCCGCTTCGATCATCTTGACCGCGATCCGGTCCTTCACCGAACCGCCAGGGTTGAGGTATTCCACCTTGGCCAGGACCAGCGGCTTGACCTCACCGGTGATCCGCGTCAGGCGCAGCAGCGGGGTGTTTCCGACCAGTTCGATCAGCGAGTTCACATACTCCACGGACGCGAGCCTAGTGGGGTGCTGCCGGCCCGGACCGGCTCAGCGACGGAAGTAGGAGAGGATCCGCAGGATCTCCACGTAGAGCCAGACCATGGTGACGGTCAGGCCGAAGGCGCCGAGCCAGGACCGGCTGGCCGGCGCACCCATCCGGACGCCGCGTTCGATGTAGTCGAAATCGAGCACCAGGTTGAGCACCGCCAGGGTGACGCCGATCGCCGAGAACAGCACCGAGAGGGCGCTGAAGTTGCCGACGCCGCGCAGCCCGAGGTCGATGCCGAAGAGCGCGAACACCAGATTGATCAGCATGGTGACGGCGAAGCCCGCGGTGGCGATGATGACGACCTTGCGGAAGGTCGAGGTGACCCGGACGTTGAAGATCTTGTACACCGCGAGGGTGACCCCGGCGGCGACAAAGGTGCCGATCACCGCCTGGCCGACGATCCCGTCGTAGAGCGACTCGAACAGCCGGCTCAGCATGCCGATGAAGACACCCTGGATGGCCGAGTAGACCAGCACCAGCGGCGGGCTGACCCGGTGCCGCACGGTCACCACAAAGGCAGTGATGAAGCCGACCAGGGCCGAAAGCAACATCGCCGGGAGCATCACGGCGGGGGGCACCAGTCCAGCAGAGATGCTCCACCAGCTGACCACCGCGGCGGCTACCAGCACGGCCATGGTGATCGCGGTGCGGGTGATCACATCGTCGAAGGTCATCCGCCCTTCGGGCGGCGCCTGGACGCCGTACGAGGCCTGACCGGACGGCTGGCCGTACTGCTGGCCGTACTGCTGGCCGTAGCCGAAGGGCTGGCCCGCGTACTGGTCGGCCTGCTGGCCGATGAAGGGTGACTGCCCCTGGGCAGGAGCCGGTGTGAACGCGTCCCGGCGTGAGAGCACCGGGTTCGAGCTACGCAACATTGCCTGTCCTCGCCTGTCCTGATACGACATTGCCTGTCCTGGATCAACCGGAGCCTGGTCGGCGTCCGGTCGAGCAGCGGGCCCGACGGTCCCGCTGGATCCAGTGTAGGTGGCGGACCGCACCCACCCGTGTGTCGCAGAGTCCACGGGGTATGCACAGCTGGAACGTGATGTCGACGCGTAGGACACGAGGTGATGGTGATGACCGAATCGCCCCCGCAGGACCGCAAGCCGGTGGCCTGGGTTGCCGGTGGATCCCGGGGACTGGGCTACGCGCTGGCCGGTGAGCTCGGACGGGCCGGCTACCACGTGGTCATCTCGGCGCGCACCCAGACCGATCTGGCCCGGGCGGCCAACCAGCTCCGGGCCGCGGGCGCGGAGGTGACCACCCGGGTCCACGACGTCCGTGATGCAGCCGGGGCCCGGGACCTGGTCCAGGAGATCGAATCCCGCTATGGGTCGATCGAGACCGTGATCAGCGTCGCCGGAGTGATCACCGTCGGACCCGTGCCCGACCTCGCGGAGGCCTACGACGAGTCACTGGACATCATGCTGCGGGGCCCGATCAACGTCGTCCATGCGGTCCTGCCCGGGATGCGGGAGCGTCGCCGAGGTCGGATCGGGATCGTCACCTCGATCGCCGGGGTGATCCCGGTCCCCCATCTGCTCGCCTATTCCGCAGCCAAACACGGTGCAGTCGGATTCGCACGGGGGCTTTCGGAGGAACTCACCGGCTCGGGCATCACGGTCAGCACCATCATTCCGGGCCTGATGCGGACCGGAGGCCACTGGCAAGCCGGTTACGTCGGCCGGTCGGAGCAGGAGTACGCCTGGTTCACCGGGTTGTCGGCGCTACCCATCGTGGCGATGGATGCCTCCCGAGCGGCCAGGATCATCGCCGCCGGGGTCGCGGCGGGCCGCCGCAAGATCATCTTCACGCTGCCGGCAAGGCTCGGCGACTTCGTCTACCGGCTGTCCCCGGTCGGCGTCGGCACGGTGGTCGGTGCTGCCGGCAGACTGCTGCCACGCCCACCCGATGACGCATCCGGCGATGATCAGACCCACGATGATCAGGCTCCTGGCTTTCGGGCGGCTGCCGGGCTGCCGAAGGTCTTCGATCGGTTCACGGCACTGGCCCGCAATGCCGTACGGCGATTCAACAACCAGGCCGGCTTCCAATGATGATCGATGAGTGATGATCAAGGAGTGCTGATCAAGTGAAAGCCCCGCCGTTCAGATCGGGATCGGCGGGGCTTTCACTGGGTTCTCCGGCTACTACTTCTTCTTTGCCTTGCGTGAGTTGGCTTTCTCGATGGCCGAGACCAGCTCGCGCTTCTTCATCTTCGATCGCCCGGGGATGTCCAACCGCCGTGCGACGTCCATCAGATGATCCTTGCTGGCGTTGGCATCGACACCGCCAGCAGTCTTCTTGCGGCTGTTGCGGCCCTCGGCAGCGTGTGCATCCGACGGGCCCCGAGCGCCCTTGTCCTTGCGCTCCCAGTGATCTCCGACCTTCTCGTAACTGTGCTTCAGCGCGGAGTAGGCCGTCTGGTGAGCCCGCCGGCCGTCACCATATTCCTCGGCGGCGGCGTCGTGGGCCTTGGCGAAGGTCTTCTGGGCGTGCTTGCCGGAACGGGCAATGGTGCCCGGAAGTTCCTTCTTACGTGGCTTTCCACTCTTCTTGAGCATGGGCATGAGCTGCCTCCTTCCTGCTCGCGATCCAGTACCCGCGCAGAGCAGCCGTCACGCGGCGGCAACCACCCGACCGGACGACGGCCCGACGATCGTGGCGGACCTGCCCTCAGTGATCTGTGCACGCAACGTGGTGGTGATCTTGCGCAACCGGCGGGACACCGACATCTGGCTGATGCCGAGTTTCTCCGCGATCACCGACTGGGACGATCCGTCGACGAACCGCATCATCAACAGCTGCCGATCTTCGTCCGACAACACCGTGCAAGCGTGGCGGACCTGTTGCATCAAGTCCTCGTGCTCCATGGCGTCCTCGACGGCATCGAAGCCGGTCTCACGATGTCCGATTGCAGCGGCCATCCACGACGATGCCTCGGGGTTGTCCAAGGAACTCGAGGTGAAAGCGTTGCTGTGCAGGACTTCGTTGACATCTGCACGATCAGCGCCGATGCGATCGGCGATGTCCTTGGCGGTCGGCGTGGCCGCCTGTTCCTGGGCCAGATCGGACCAGCCAGCCATCACCTCGCTGTGCAGTTCCTGCAACCGACGTGGCGGCCGCACGGTCCAGCAGTGATCCCGGAAGTGTCGCTTGATCTCCCCGGTGATCGTCGGAACTGCGAATGACAGGAAAGCTCCGCTGCCCGGCTCGAACCGGTTGACAGCGTGGACGAGTCCCAGTCGAGCTACCTGGACAAGATCATCAAGATCCTCGCCCCGGGATCGGTAGCGGCGGGCGAGTCCGTCGGCGACGGACAGATTGAGTTGCACAGCCTGGTCACGGCACCGCTCGGCTTCCGCCTGCGAGGTGTTGGAATCCCGTGCTGTGGTCAGCAGATCGATTGTCTGCTGCTCTCGTTGGGCCGATTCATTACGGGAATCGGGTGAAGCGACGGCACTTGCGTTCATGGTTCTCCGCCTTGTCAGGTCAGAAAACGTCACGTGGCAGGTTGCTCGACCACTGGACCTCAGCCAACCACGCGACCGTACGATCCGCAAGTATTGGTTAAGCGGATAGCTTCAACGGCGCCAAAGTAGCCCCCACCGGATCACCACCACAAGATCAATCTGGTCGCCGTTCATCCGCCGCAGCGTCGCTGAGACCCTCCAGTTGCCGGGTCCGGACGAGCTCGGAGGCGATCTCGCGGAGCTTGACATTGCGATTCTGCGACACTCTCCGCAAGGCGCTGAAGGCGGCATCCCCGTCGAGACCGTAACGCTCCATCAGGATCCCTTCCGCCTGTCCGATCAGCGTCCGCGACGCGATCGCCGACTGCAGCGACTTTCGTTCCTTGATCTGCGAGACCGCGACGCCGACGTGGGCTGCGACCAGATATCCGGTGTCAACGACCTCGGGATCGAAGGCGTCCGGCTTCCGGCTGTAGAGGCTCAGTGCACCGAGCTCGCTACCGTCGGTGAACAACTGGTAGGTCAGCATCGAGCGCAGGCCGAGATCCCCCGACACCTTCGCGGCCCACCGTGGCCAGCGGTGCTCGGAGTGCAGGTCGTCCAGGTAGACGACAACCTGACGTGAGATCGCCCGGAACAACGGGCCCTCCCCCAGTTCCACCTGCAACCGGCCGGCCTGGCCTGCAATCGGGTCGGTCGCCGCCGCGATCTCGATCCGGGTCTGGTCGGTGACCAGGCTGACTGCCGCCATGTCCGCACCCGGCAACCCAACGGCCAGATCTGCTGCCTGCTCCAGCATCTCGGACAGGCTGTCCATCCGTCCGAGCGTGCGCAGCCCGTCGGCCTGCCACTCCTCACCGAACGCCGCATCCACGATCGAACCCCCACAAGTCTGGCCGGTTATGGGGCCGTCACCGTCCGCGGTCCGCCGACGTTACGTCTTCCCTGGCAGGCATCCTGCCATAACCAGGCTCCATGATCAGATCGCTCACCAGCGCCGCGAACCGGTCACCGTCGCCGATCGGCCAGGAGTGCGGTGCGTCCGGAATGATCAACATCCGGGCGCCCGCGCGGCCCGCGACATCAAGGGCGAACGGCAGCGGGCTCAGCTGATCGGCCTCGCCATGGACGACGGTCACCGGACGGCCGGGATCTGCTGCCCGCGGAAGCTCCTCCTCCAGCCGCATCATGATCACTGATTGCAGGCCGCGGTAAATCCCGGTCGGCCCGGCACGTACCCAGTCGTGGGCCTGGACGCTGAGCCGCGGGGAGTCGGGATGCTGTTCTCCGCGGGACCAGGCACGCAGCGCAGCCGCAGTTGATCTTCGGGCCGGATCGATGGTCGGGCTGATCAGCAGCAGCCGTCGTACGGCCCCGGTCCCGGCTGCTGCCAGGGTGGCTGCCTGGGTGCCGACCGACAACCCGATCAGCAGGTCCACCGGGCCGTGGCGTTCGGCATGCCGGACGATCCGCGCCGCATAGCCGTCGAGATCGGTACCGGACTCCGGCCAGCCGATCGGTGGCAGCAGGTCGACCTCGTGACCCTCGGCACGCAGTCTGGCCGCCGACGGCCGCAGATAACCCTGCACCGCAAGTCCGGGCACCATGATCACGTAGCCCATCAGCCGGTCACCATCCCCGACTGCTGCAACGCCGTGATCACGGCGTCGGGACACAGCGGCTCCCATGGCCGGCTGCCGGGCGGCAGATCATCGAGGGCCTGCCCGTAGCGGGCCAGGCTGCCGATGTCGTGTGGCCACTGGCGAGTTCGGACACCGACCATCACCGATTCGGCCCCGTGTCGGCCGATGACCGACCGGTAGTCCTCGGGCCTGGCCAGCCCCGGCGATTCGGCGCCGTGCTGAAAACCGAGTACGAACACTCGTCGGAACCGATCGGCGGATGCGAGGTATTCGTCGAGGGCGGAGACCGCGTCACGGACCGCGAAGTACGTCCAGTAAGGGACCAGTGCCCGGTTGATGGTCCGCCACGGATCGCCGAGGATGAATGACGGGATGATCAACTCGTCGCTGCGCTCGCCCCGCTCGCGCTGCCATGATCGCAGTATCTGCGCGACCGGACCGGAAGCCTGCTGCGGTCCGCGGTAGCTGATTCTTACCAGCGGATGATCATGGTCGGCGCACCACTGCCGGATCGCGTCCACGAACCCGGGCTCGACCCCCCATTCGGCCTCGGGCGCCTGCTCGTCCGGAGCGGGGGCGTGCGGCGCGGCCAGATGCTCCTCGGGCGACAGCCCGCCGAGCCCGCCCGTCTGGAACCAGTGCCGGTCACCGACCCGGGTGGCCGGCCAGGTGAGCCGGTCCTCGGCCAGGAACACCGGGGCCCCGGGTGTCAGCCGCTCGGCCAGGAAGGTCGCGTACGCTTCCGGCAGCGCTTGCCATTTGACCCGGAAATAGGCCATCCGGGCGATCATCAGCTCGTCCTGGGCGGCGTCGTGCATCTGGTGCAGAACGACCTGCGGATTGGCGGCCAGCAGGTCGGCGCCCCAGCGCCGGCCGAATTCCAGAGCCAGGTCCGCCCGCTCCGGCTCCGCGTGCCGGCTGACCGGGACCAACACCGTCTGCGGCAACCAGGGGATCTGCATCGCTGCCGCGAGATGGGTGAGGGCGCCGTTGCTGGCGCCGATCACTGCGGCCGGATAGCGGCGCCGCGGGTAGGCGCCTGCGAATGCCGATGCGACGGCGGACAGGTCGATCTCGCCGAGCCTGTCCGGAGGGATTCCCTCGGCGCCGCCGATCCGGCTGTAGATGCCCCGCAGCAGCGGCCACGGCAACCGGGCGGCCACCCGCACCAGGCGCCCGAGCGGCTCGGGATTTCCCAGGTTGGAGAACGGCCGTCCTTCGAGCGCGGCCACCAGCGCGGCGTGCAGCACGCTCGCCGAGTCGAAGGAGGCGATCACTTTGTCCGGCGCAGTGTTCATCGTCTGCCCGGTTACCCGCAGGACCCGGCGAGCAACCGCAGCTCCCGCCTTCAGCGGGTCGGTGGGCGCGACCCGTCGAACCCGGCCCAGAAGGCGTCATCCGGTTCCGCGGTCACAGTGATCGGGTGACCGGTCGCGGGGTCGGCGAAGGTGAGCCGCCAGGCGTGCAGGAAGGTGCGGTCGACCGGCGGCCGGCAGAACAGCGGATCGCCTTCGATCGGGTGTCCGATCCAGGCCAACTGCACGCGCAACTGGTGCCGACGCCCGGTGTGCGGCCGCAGTTGGAGAACGGTGTGCCCGGTGTCCCCCTCGTCCCGGGCGGGCTCGCTCCGGGCGAGCCGGCGGTAGCTGGTCCGGGCGGGATAGCTGCGTACGTGGTCGAAGACCCGGTCGTCGGGCACCGACCAGTGCCCGGGCGGCTGCTCGCGGATGGCCTCGCGGTCCGCAGCGATCCGGACCCGGGACTTGCGCCCGACGCTCAGCGGCAGGTCGATCTCGCCCTCGTCGGCCAAGCCGGTGCCGCGGACGATCGCCAGGTAGTCCTTGATCACGGTCCGGTCGCTGAACTGCCGGGTCAGGACGGCGTGGGTCGGTTGATCACGGGCCAGCAGCACGACGCCGCTGGTGACCTTGTCGATGCGGTGCGCCGGCATCACGAAGTCGCCGGCCTCCCGTGCCTGCTGCATCAGATCCGTGTCGTTGCGCTCCCCGACCAGCGCGATCCCTGCCGGCTTGTCGATCACCAGCACGTGATCATCGCCGTACAGCACCCGATACTCGCGTACAGACTGCCAATCCATGATCAACACCTCCAGCGCGACTCATCGAATCCTTGTGGCAAACGCGTACGGAGCTCGTCCCCGGAAGTCGCGCCACAAGACCAAGATCGCGGCAGCGGCGGACGAATCAGTGATGAAAGTAGCGCCTCGGGGTGCCGACGAAGGCGATGCCCAGCTCCTCGCAACGATTGAAAACGGCGTCGTCGCGGACCGAGCCGGTCGGCGCGGCGATCGCCGAGACCCCGTACTTATGGGCCTCTTCGACGTTGTCGGAGAACGGCAGGAAGCCGTCGGAGGTGAAGCTCACCCCGGTGGCCCGGTCGAGGATCTCGGCACGTTCGGCATCGGTCAACGCCTGGCTGATCAAGTCGCCGGTGCCGGCCTGGTCGGCCAAAGCCAAGGCATAGAGCAGATTCAGCCGGTCCTGGCCCTTCTGGGCCGAGGCGACCTCGCGGATCCGGGGATGCTGGATCCACAGCCAGGTGGCGAGCTTCTCCCCCGCCAGCTGGGTGCAGGCGATCCGGGACTGCTGTCCGGCTCCGATCGCGATCACCTGACCTTCGCGGGAGTACGCGACCGAATTGGACTGGGTGTACTTCAACGCGATCAGGCCGAGGATGAGGTCATCACCGACGCCGTCCTCGAGCTTGCCGATGATCACATTGCCCAGCTCGGAGTCCTTGGTCAGCGGCGTGATGTCGGCGTCCTGCACCAGGCGGGCGCCGAAGATCTCCCGGGTCTCAGTCGCGGGCGGCTCGAAATCCGGGTCGGCCTGCAGCACCAGGTACCTGCCGTCCCGTTTCTGCGCCAGGATCTCGCGTGCCTTCGCGGTGTATCCGGGAGCGATGATTCCGTCGGAGACGACCTTCTTGATCAAGAGGGCGCAGGACTCGTCGACCTCGTGGCTGACCGCGATGAAGTCACCGTAGGAGGCCCGCGGGTCGGAGCTGCGGGAGCGCAGATAGGCCGAGGCGACCGGGCTCAGCTTGTCGTCGCTGGTGCGCAGCACGTCCAGCAGGAAGCCCGGCACCGGCCCGTCCACTGCAACACCAGCAGGCGAGACGTGTTTGAAGGAGGTTGCGGCGACACGGCCCGTCGCCGCGGTGGCCTCACGGACCAGCTGCCAGGAATTCAGGGCGTCCAACAGGTTGATGAAGCCGGGTGATCCGGAGACCACCTCGAACGGGAGCCGGTCGCCGACCGGCTCGATCGAGGCATGCGGTTGGTTCGGGTTCATTCCGTAGCGCAGATCCACGGCGCAAGTCTGGCAGGCGACCGCCCGGAGTGGCCACCTGACCGACCGCCCGAAGCCAGTCGGCTGCCCGATACCGGGCGTTTTACATCTGTTTGAGAATGATTTTGGTGACACTTCCGTTGACTCGTATGATCGTAAGCGCCCCAATCATTCGGTTACAGAAGAAGTTGGATGTTCGAGCCCTTCCAAGCCCTGCGCACCGAACGCCCCCGCCCGGACGCCGTCCGCGAGCACCGCTCGGCAGGTTGGTTCGCCGTCGCCACGGTGTGTTTCGGCGCCTTTCTCGGACAACTGGACGCCAGCATCACCACACTGGCGTTCCCGGCCATGCAACGAGAGTTCCACCAGCCGCTGGCCGGCGTGCAATGGGTTTCCCTGGCCTATCTGATCACCCTCGTGGGGCTGTTGCCGGCGGCCGGCCGGATCGCCGACGCCAGCGGCCGGAAGCTGATGTACCTGTACGGCTTCGCGGTCTTCACGGCCGCCTCGGTGGCGTGCGGCTTCGCGCCGGACCTCGGCTGGCTGATCGGCTTCCGGGTCGTCCAGGCGATCGGCGCGACGATGCTGCAGGCCAACAGCGTGGCACTGGTGGTGACCAGCGTCGCGCGCGAGCAGATGCGGACGGCGCTCGGGATCCAGTCCGCCGCCCAGGCGATCGGCCTGGCGGCCGGCCCGCTGGTCGGCGGCATTCTGGTCTCCACCCTCGGCTGGCGTTGGATCTTCTGGATCGGGTTGCCGTTCGGGATCCTCGGGCTGGTCTCGGGATGGTTCCTGCTGCCGCGCACCCGGGAGCGTACGGCGGTCCAGCGCTTCGATCTGGCCGGCCTGACGACGTTGCTGGCGGCGGCGGCCGCGGTCCTGCTCGGAATCTCCGGGCTGTCCGGCCTGCCGATGCCGTGGTGGCTCGCGCTGGCATTGCTGATCGGCGGCCTGGTGACCGGCGCCGGGTTCCTGCGCTGGGAGAGTTCGGCTGCCGATCCGCTGATCCGGCCGTCGATGCTGCGGCCGCGGCAGGTCTGGCTCGGCCTGATCGGGGCCCTGTGCGGTTACCTGGTGCTCTTCGGTCCGCTCACACTGTTGCCCCAGCTCTTCGGCTCCCGCAGCGCCTCGGGCCTCGTTCTGTCGTGCCTTCCACTGGGCTTCGGCTTCGCGGCCGTTCTGGTCCAGCGCCTACTACCGGCCAGGCTGACGGTGGGCGCGCGAGCGATCCTCGGCGCGCTCGTGGCGACCGCCGCGGTCACCGGGCTCGCCTGGGTGATGCCCCGTGTGGCGACGAGTCCACTCGCACCGGCGGCGCTGTTGTTCGCCGTCGGAGCCGGGCTCGGGCTCTTCATTCCGGCCAACAACACCACGATCATGTCCCAGATCCCGGCACGGCTCTCGGCAACCGGCGGCGGGCTGGTGAATGTCGCCCGTAGCCTTGGCACCGCCCTCGGCGTATCGGTGGTCACCCTCTCCCTCCACACCGCCGACACCGGTTCCGGCGGCCGGGTGGCGTTGCTGTGCCTGGCCACCGTCGGACTGGTCGGAATCGCCACGGCGGTGCTGACCCGCTCGCCACGTGACACGGAATCCGCACCGCCCACCGTGTGATCCATTGCCTCTGTGCAGGAAATATAGGAATACAGTGACCGACGTGACGCAACTGGAGCATCAGGGATCGACACGGCAGACCGGAAGGGACCCGGTCGCCCCCGGGTCCGAGCGCGAGCTTGCCGACGCCGTGGCCCGACTCCGCCGCGCGATGCGCCGGGCAGCCCGGTCCGCCGACCCGGACAACGCGCTGTCGGTGGCGCAACTGGAGTTGCTATCCGCGGTCGCGGAGAATCCCGGCGCCCGGCCGAGCCAGATCGCCCGCTTCCTGCACCTGGCACCCAACTCGGTGACCACCCTGGTCAACGGCTTGTCAGCACTTGATCTGATCACCCGAAGCAGCAACACCGACGACCGCCGGACCGTTCGGCTCACGCTGACGCCGACCGGCGAGGATGCGGTGTTGCGGTGGCAGGCCACCAACGCGGGGATCCTGCGGACCGCCTACGACGACCTGCACCCGGGCTGGCAGCACCTGATCACCGCCGCACTTCCGGCCGTACGGGAACTGATCGGGACCATCGACCAACTCGTCGACCAGGACCCCAAGCAGGAGAAGTGACGAACGCCGGACGGGTATCGGCCCAAGCAGGACGCACCCCGGAACTGCTCGTCGGGCCGGAGCCGGTTGATCGCCACCCGGCAGAAGCGGGCGATGTCGTGCGGATCGGCCCCGGTCAATTCTTCGACCACAGGTCGGATGGCCTGGACGTGGTCGAGCCGATCCTCGACCTCGTCGTCAGGATGGGTGAACGTCACCAAGAACCTCAACGTGCACCCGATCGCGTTGCAGGTGCCGATCACCGACCTGACCCACAACGGTCACCGGCCGAAAGGCGTCACCGATCCGCTGGCGACGATCGGCAACCCGTTGTTTCAAGGAGGTCGTGGTGCCGATGGCGCAGAAGGACTACTGGAACACCCAGGCCCTGCCCACGACTCCCGCCGCCCTGAACAAGTCCGCCTGAACAAGTCCGCCTGAACAAGTCCGCCTACAACAAGTCCGCCTCGGACAAGAGCCGTCGGTAATCAGCCGGGGTCGATCGCGGGCCGTGCTGGGTGTGCAACGCATCCAGTGCCCGCGATCGGCCGGCCGGATCAGTAATCACGGCAGCCAGCTGCTCCTTCAGTTCTTCGACTGTCGAGAACGTGAGGGAGTAGTCGGGCGCCTTGGCGTACGGGGTGAGTGCCAGCACCACCAGGTCGAGGTAGTACGCCGCCCTGACGACATCGAGGACCTGCGAGCCGGCGTTGATATCGAGATAGACGGACGCCTTGTCAAGTTCCTCACTCAACCCCCGGAGATTGATCGTCGGAGTCAGCGTCAGGTTGGCGTACCTGGCCGCCAGCTCGTGCAGCCTCTGGCTCATCAGCGTCAGCGCCGCCACCGAGAAGGTCACCTCGGGGAAGGTCTCGAGCAAGTCGACCAGAGCGGGGATCTCGTCGCTGTTCGTCAGGGTGAATGCACGCCGGAGGTGATAGCCCTCCTTGTCGGCGAACTGTCCGAGGTGCGAGAGGTAGGTCAGCTCCACGGCGGTGTCCGGGTGCTGCGACACCACCTTCCGGAGCAGTCGCTGGTCGCAGAACACGATACGTGTCAGAGCCGTCGGTTGCTCCAGCTCCGTGACCATGTTTTCCGGCACCGCGCCCGGCATCAGTTCCTGCCAGAACAAGGTGGTGTTCGGCTGCCCCGCAGCGCGCTTGCGCGCCACGAACAGCGGATAGGACAGCGAGTTGATCAAGACCCGATCGTCGACGGGCCCTGAGTCGCCCACCACACGATCATCCAGGAAGTACGAGACGAAGTCGGTCAGGGTCGCGAAGCTCAACCGGCTGTCCCGCGACCGCATCGTCACCAGCCGGCTGCGATGATCGACCTCGATCTCGTACTCCCCCGGCCCCCGGTAGACGGTCTGGTAGGCGACGCCGTCGCTGGCGTGGATGGTCGCGTACCGGTTGCCGTAGCGGTCATAGAGATCGGTGTGGCCGAGGGTGCCGTCCGGCAGCAGCCAGTCGACGCTGGCCACCTGCCGGAAGGAGTTCGGCTCGTAGTTGATCCGGCCGAGCAGGCTCCCGTCGCGCAGAATCTCGCCGTAGGCCTGCTGCGCGTGCCGGATCTCGCACCAGGCCGGAACCGGGACCTCGTTGAAGAACAGCGGCGAACCCTTCCGCTCGATCCCGGTATAGGTCGTGAACGGGCAGACCGCACCGTCCGGTAACTCGCCGTCGTAGGAGATCACCACCGGCGTGCAGGTGATGCCCGCTGTGGCCAACGACCGCAGCAGCTCCCGGGCCGCGTCGTCGTAGTGATCGAAGAGCGCTAGCACATCTGCTCCGGGCGCAACAGCCGTTCCCAGAGCTTGCCGATGTTGGGCGCGGTATAGGCCCCCGCCTTCCGCAGACTCTGCTTGCGCATGTCATCCAGGGATCCGGCGGTCAGGATCTTGACAATGGCGTCGGCGATCGCTGTGACGCCGTGATCATCAGACGTCCAGGGCACCAGCTCACCGTTGACACCAGGCTCGACCAGCTCCCGGTTCCCGTAGTCGACGTCGAAGCCGACGATCGGCAGGCCTTCGGCCATCGCCTCGAGCAGCGAGAGCCCGAAGCCCTCCGAGGTCGACGCGGAGACGTACAGGCCGTACGAGCCCAGTACGCCGTCCAGCTTCTGGTGACCCATCAGCCGGACGCAGTCCTGCGTCCCGGTCTCCCGGACGGCGGCGAGCAGACCGTCCCGCTTCCCCTCGCCGTAGATGTCCAGCCGGAGTCCGGGCAGCACCTTCCGCGCCGCAGCGACCGCACGGATCAGCAGATCGATGTGCTTCTCGTCCGCGAGCCGGCTCGCGGTGACGATTGCGGATCGGTCGTAATCGGGTCGGCCGACAGGTTCCTTGATCACTCCGACCGGGATGCACGCCACCGAGAATTCCTCCGACCGCAGACGCCCTGCCAGCTGAGCCTCCAGCACTTCCTGCTGGCGATGGGTCGAGACGATGAATCCGTCGACCAGGTCCGGCCGGGTGAAGACATTCTCGTAGTGGTTGTTCCACAGCAGCACCCCGTCCTCGATCTGCTTGAGGTCGTAGTGCTCGGCATGCACGATCGAATACAGCCGGTGGTCGCCGATCACCGGGTAGATGCCGTCGATCACGTCCAGTGCCCGATCGACGATCACCACATCGTCCGGCCGGCTGAAGAGGCGAGCGAAGACATACTGGAAGAACTGCGACCGGCCTTCGAGCACGACATCACCGACGAACGAGCTGGGCCGGCGTCGGACGGCCCGGATGGTCGAGTCGTAGAGCGGTGAGACCGGCGTGATCACCGTCCGGGTGATCTCCGTCTCTCCCGGCTCAGGCCCGGGCCGGTAGAACTGCTCGGCGGCAAGGCGTCCGTCGGGAGAGTAGAACGTACGCCGAACCAGCCGGTTCTGGTAGAAGTGCTCGATGTTGTTCAGTGACTCGTCGTAATGTTCCACGCTCACCAGCTGATCGCTGATCATGATCTCGACCCGATTGACGAGTCGACCCGGGAGCGTCTGGATCCGATAGCGCACGGCCGAGCCGGAAACGACGACGTCGGTGTGGTCGGGTGCGACCTGGGGAGCGGCGTGTGGCTGCTTGATCATCGCGATGAAGTCGTCCACCCCGAGCGTGCACCCGAGTGTGTCGCGCCCGGTCAGCACGTTGTAGATCCAGAGCACCTGTGAGCGCTCGAATCCCAGCCGGTCGGTGAACCTGCTCGGGTTGGTCGCCAGGTAGTCGGTGAAGACGTAGTAGTCGTCGATGCCGGCGATGTCGGCGAGCACGTCGCGCCGGTACTTCTGGGCGTACTCGACGCCGCTGGAGGCCAGGCCGACCGCTTTGTTGATGTTGAAGACCCGCACGCGTCGTCGCCGATCACGCGAACTGAATGATCAGACCGCCGTCGTCACCCTGTTCGATGCGACTCAGGCAGAGCAGTCGGACGATGTCGCGGTTGATGCGCTTCTTCATCTCCTCGAATGCGAAGTAGGCCTCCCGGCGGTACTCGTACTCGACCTTGTGCTGGGCCATGTTGCGATCCTGAACAACCGTCTTCAACTGCTCCAGGAAGTCGACCTGCTCGATCCAGGCGACGTCGATCGACTTCAGGAAGACGATGTTCTGAAACCGGGCGAAGAGCTCGTCCTCGGCCAGCAGATCGATCTTGTCCTGTACTTCCTGGGAGAACATCCCCGCCAGGAACTGCTGCACCTGCTGTGCGTGGTGGGTGTCCAAAGCGTCGAAGTCCTTGGGAAGGTGATAGCTCAGATTGTCGAAGATGTATCGCATCACCGACCCCGAAGTCGTCAGGTCGTGCGTCACGGCGGCATCGGACAGCACTCCGGCCGCGATCGCATCCAGGTCGGCTCTGGTGGGTGCCGACTGGAAGACGAACGCTGACGCAGATCACGTGGGGTTTGCAGTACATCACGGACCAGTACGGCGATCCTGCGAAACCGTGGGCTCACGAGTTGTCGGCCGGCTGGTACGACAACAACGGCGGCTGGCTACAGCCGGGGACGACGGTCGTGCATGGTGCCACGGGTCACCCGGAGCCGGTGTTCAACGGCAACCAGCACAACGCGCTCCAGCAGGCGCTAGTGCAGCGCCCCGGGGCGAACGTCGACGTGCACGACAACGACGTCAAGGACCCGGAACAGCTACGCGCGTTCTGACGACGCGGATCGGTGGCCAGATGGCGTTGGCCGGGTTGACGTACGGGTGAGGCAGGACTGACAGATGAGCATGGTTCGTCCTCTCTGATCTGTGCCCTGTCCGTCGTTCCCGCCCGGTCGGATGGGAGAGTCGGGGGCCTCGATCACGACCGGGCGGGATGCGGCGACGAGACGATACCTATGACGGGGGGAGCCCTGCCGTGTCTCGCCGAAGAGGGTCCTCGTCCCCTCTGTCATTCACAGTAACTCCGGTCAGACCAGTTCGCGGCTGGTACGAGCAAATTGTCCCATTTTCGAAACTGAGCCCGTTATGGAACTGCACCAAATGCCATGATGAGCGGCGGTCCTCTGGTGGCGCATTATGCCGGTGGTATTCGGGGGAACGCCCGAACTCGATGTGCCCCAGGGTCCGCCCCGGCCTCGTGGCGGTGCTGCCGGCCTTCTGTACGGGTCGGCCGGCAGCACCTAGAACCCCGGGACGGACACCCCCAGTAGTCGCGTCCCGACCCTGAGCAGTTTCTACTCCTAGTCAGGGTCTTTACACAACGGATCGGCTCCGTCGTTCACCTTCGGGCAACCTCGCCTACGGGCTCCGCAGATTGTGCAGCCCCTTGGCGCGCCAAGGGCGACAGCGGCTGACTGCTTAACCGCTGCCGCCCTCGGGCATATGCCGCGCCAACGCGGTAGCGCCGACGGACGATAGGTCCACAAAATCACCGGCGCTGCAGACCTACCGTCCGAGCCGGGATTACCCATCCACCCGAGACGTCACCACCGGGCGCTCCTGCTACTTTTCGTCTGCCGCATCAGCCTCGAGTGCCGCGGCATGCTCGCGTTCGTTGCGGATCTTGTCGAGGCGCTCCGTCAGCCGGGAAACTCCGAGTACGAGAACTTCCAGATCAACGGTCACATCTTCGAGCGCGCTGCCGGTGCTGACGGCGATGAGTTCCCGGGCGGCCAGTTCGGCGTCGCCCAGGACGCGTGCCTGGGTGACGCTTTCCAGGTCGACGACTTCGATGATCCACAATTCGCCGTCGCGCATAACGGTGGCGGTGTGGTTGCTCACGTGGCCTGCCTCGAATGGTTCAAGCGAACTTGCTGGTTTTCCTGCGGCGTAGATACGCGGGGTCGATGCTTACCCCGCAGGAAGCGAATGGTGCGCTTCTCTCGGGGGGCTGGAGAGGGCATGAGGAGGAAGATTCTGGTATCGGCGTGCGCCGTTCTGGCGTTGCTGGTCGGCACTGTCACTTTGGTGCCGTCTGCCGCGGCGGCGAACAAGTCGCCGGGTTGTGTGACGAAGGCCGAATACAAGAAGGCGGAGAAGGGGATGACCGAAGCTCACGTGAAGAAGATCTTCGGCACCAACGGCAGACGTGAGGCGCGGGCGACGTCTGGCGGCTACGTGAGTGAGATCCGGAGTTACAAGACGTGCAGCAAGTGGTCGGCGGTTGCGATTAGCCTCGACGAGAAGCCGCACGGATCGCCGCAGTTGACTGGCAAGAGCGCGGCCTGGGTATCCTGAGTTGATGGGTTCACCCGGAATGACCTGGGACGAGCTAGCCGAAGACAACCCAGAACAGCGCTAACGCGATCACTGCGAACACCCCGAGGACCTCTAGGCCTTGGCGGTTGCCTCGGTTGACGACCTTGGCCCGCGTACGCCGCGGGTGTCGTTGCGATTGTCTCATAGTTCAAGTGTCGGAGCGGACGCTGAGCAGATCGACTGAGCTAGCTGTGTGCATTCTGTGTCTCTGGATCAGATGCCTCTGCCAGCTTGTCGGACCGGATGACGACGACCTCGTCAATGCCGGGCTCGATGATTATGGTCATCTGTTGGAAGCCGACGTGAACCGATTGGGCAGGTCAAGGATCCCGCAGAGGTCGACAAGGGGCCCCATAGGTGATGGGATGCAGGGCAATTCATGGCCTTCGGAGTCAGGAACATCCAAGCTTCACAAGAGGTCAACCTCTGGCACCAGAATGGTTACCTACGCACGGATCATTCCTCCACCATCGTCTTTCCCACACCCTGGCGACTCCAGCGATGAGCTTCCGGTCGCGGGCACACGCGAGAAGATACTGCGAGTAGGCAGGCGCTAGAGCTCCGAGAATGTAGCCGATGTGATGTCGACCGGTTGTGACAGCTACAGCATTTGGATCGTGCTCGTTCCATGCCGCGGGGACGAATACGCAACGCAGGTTTTGTAGCGTCACGCCGGTTGCCGCAATCGGGATACCGTTATCGTGGAACAGCTTGCGGCGGCTCTTGGTGTGATGGGTCTCGCGTAACTTCGATCTGCCCATTGTGTGGAAGGCCAAGGTCCGCAACCATCAACGGCGCCAGCAAACATCGTGAACCGCCCATTGGTGAGCACGGTCGCCGGTGATACTTGAACGGCCTGAAGGTTGTTCAGAGGAATGGCGACATTGGAGCCCATCACCTACTGGCCACCATCTCCTGCGCCAATGAGGGTTGGCCAGACATCAGGTTCTTGGCGGTAATTACGAGGTAGCCGTCTTGTACCTCGATGGAGCACATGTATCCACCCGCGAAACGCACGATGCCGTTCAAAGAGTTCGCTCCCGGACCTCGTGACCATTCAGTGCGGGGGAGGCCGCTAGCTAGATCCCCCATCCACGGCGCAACCAGCATTCGGCACCGCGGAGCACCATTTGGTTGGCCGAGATTCCGGCGCGATCGTAACGCGATGTAATCTGCACGCCTGTCATCGCGAAGCAGGGGCAAAGCAGGGGCGTGGACAGTCCTGCGCCCGCGGTGACTGCACTTAAGCCTCTGGACACAACGAGGTGTCCCCAAGGCGGGATACGTTGGCTCTCCGACATACCCATTGCCATGGTAGTCGTCGCTGACTGTTCGTTGCTCGCCGTACACGCAACAAGGTGCGGAGACACGGTCCCTGGTGTCGTTCATTTCGACTGACCCCCAGTGAAGTCAGACGGCTGGCCGCCCAGATCTCCACGAGATCGTCAGCCTGCTGCTCTTGCTGCGGATGAACTGCCAGCGTCCTTGGTCGTGCATGACGATGTGCACGATCGCGCGCGCTCGGGCACGCTCCTTGTCGTCTGTGGTGTCGCTGATCAGCACAAGCTTCTGATTCCACAGGATCTCCTCGGCACCGTCGATCACGCGGGCCCTCATGATCTCCCAGCCCTCAGGAACTTCGATCGGTGCGGCCATGCCAGTCCCTCGATCTCGCGGGTGGCGGCGATGTCGCTCAGCGCCGTCACCGCGTTCAGCAGTGCGGTAGCAAACCGAACGGCGTCGACCGGCTCGAACACGGCCGATAGCTCCGAGTAGTCCGGAAACGCGAGCGTGCTCCGCGTGATGGCGACATGGGTGGGTCAGTCGGTGCCGTACAGGATCACCCGATAGGTGTCTGGCTCGGCGTCAGCGGTCGGAATGAGGTCGAAGGTCACGCCTGACCCCTCGACCAGGTCGGCGGCCCGCAGGATCGCCGCAGCGAGATCCCGGGGCCGCTCGACCGACCGGCCTCGGTAGCAGAGACTGATCCCGTCGCCGAGCTCGTGGCCGCCGCGCTCGCCCGGACCGCACTCGTAGAATTCGGCAGCGACAAAGTCCCCATCGCCGGGGCTGAACGTCTCCCGACGATGAGCCCAGCCGTCCGCCGGGGAAACCGCTCGATGTCGTGGAAGTCGCCGACAGTCCACCACGACGGGCCGTGATAGGTGGGTTGTTCGGCGTCGACGCGAGCCATCGCCCGGCTTGGTTTGGTTGGCTGCTCGAACCTGAGGATCTCTTCCCGCCCGAGCCGGAGAGATGTTGCACGGAGGTTGCACGTCTGGCGAGTCTTGGCGATCTAGTTTGGCTCTCGCTAGGAGAAACGCTGTGCACCTTAGTAGAGGGTTTGAGAACTTTTTCCCAGCCCTGAAACCGTGGCTTCCTGCCCGTCTCGGGGGCTTACAAGCATGGCGAGCGGCCCTCGGGGCCCTCGATGACCGAGACCGGGGTCGGTTGATCCGTTCAGTTGGGAAGACTCAAATTTCTGACCGCCACCTAGGTCGACGAAACTCATCGCCCTGTACGGCAGGGGACTGAGCATCGCCGAGGGCAGCCGGACGTTCGGCATCTACACCAGGACGACCGCCGCCCATCTTGTCCGTCGCTCCGTCCCACTGCATCAGCGAAGGATTTCGGAAGTGGACACTCCCGAAGCCGTGCGGCTGTACGAGAGCGGGCTGACGCTCATGGAGGTCGGACTGCAGTTCGGCGTCAGCCAACAGGCAGTAAGAAGGGCGGTAGCTGCGGAAAGCATTGAGATCCGCCCCGCGGACGCCGCCCCCAGCCCGCAGCGTGAATTGGCGACATCGCACCTCGGCCCGAACGGCCGCGCTCAGTTCCGCGGCCGCGCATTTGGTATTGCCCGTCCGTGAAGCCTCACAGCCCTGGTCTTTGTTCCTGCGCCGCCGTCCGGCCGTTGCCGTCAGTGAGCGGCCAGCCTAGGAATGACGCCGGTCAGGCGACGGGTTGGTCGAGGTCGGAGAGGTCTAGGACGAAGCGGTAGTGGACGTCGCCGGCGGCGAGCCGGTCCAGGGCGGTTTCGACCTCGTGCGAGGGAAGGATCTCAACGTCGGCGGTGATGCCGTGGGCGGCGCAGAATCGGAGCATGGCTTCGGTCTGTGGGAGCCCGCCGGTGCCAGAGGAGGTGAGCTTCTTGCGGCCGGCGCCGAGTGCCCACAGCTTCGGACCGTCGAGCAGGGGATTCCCGAGGACGCACAGGGTGCCGTCCAGGTCCAGCATGCCGATCATCGGCAGGAGGTCGTGGTCGCCGGAGATGGTGTCGAGGATGAAGTCGAACCGTCCTCGCGCGGCGGCGACCTGGGTCTCGTCGGTGGTGACGAGCAACCCACTCGCCCCCAGGCTCAGAGCGTCCTGTTCTTTCGCGGTGCTGCGGCTCAGGACGGTGACCTCCGCTCCGAGGGCCGCGGCGATCTTCACCGCGAGGTGCCCGAGCCCCCCGAGCCCGGCAATGGCGACCCGCGTGCCGCGGCCCACCCCGGCGGCTCGCATGGGCTCCCATACGCTCACGCCCGCGCACATCAGCGGCGAGGCCGCCGCGGGGTCGAGTCCGTCGGGCAGGTGGAAGGCGAACTTCTCCCGCAGGACGTACTCGCGGCTATAGGCGCCCTTCGTGGGGGTGCCGTCGACGCGGTCGGTACCGCCGTAGGTAGTGGTGGGGCGGTTGTAGCAGTAGTTCTCCTGCCCGGCCAGGCACATGGCACACTCCCCGCAGGAGTCGATGATCGTGCCAATCGCGACCCGCTCGCCGACGGCGAAACCGTTGACCCCGCTGCCGACAGCGGTCACCACACCGGTGGCCTCGTGCCCGGGAACGAGATCCTTCTCGCCGAGCATCCCGTGGATGCGGTGCAGGTCGCTGTGACAGACCCCGCAATAGTCGATACGCACCGCGATGTCATCGGGGCGCAGGTCCCGGCGCTCGATGGTGACGCGGGTGAGCGCGTTGGTCTCGGGGTCGAGGCTCTGCCAGCCGGTGGTGGTTCTCATGGACGATGTCCTCCTCTATAACGGAATCCTAATTCATTTTAGCACGATCGTGAATCCGTATTCCGTTTTGATAGAATGGACTGTGCCCTCCCCGACCGATGCCTCACGTACGCGCCGTGCACCGCGCCGCGACGCGCTGCGCAACGACACCATCGTCATCCAGGCGGCACGTGCGGTCTTCGCCGAACAAGGGCCTCAGGCCAGCATGGAGGCCATCGCAGCTCGAGCTGGACTCGGCGTCGGGACGATCTACCGCCGCTTCGCAGGCAAGGACGCCCTCCTCGACGCCATCGCGCAGACCTTCGTCCAGGAGATGGACCAGGCCGCCGAGACCGCGTTGGCCGACCCTGATCCCGCTCACGGTCTGGAGCGCTTTCTCGACTTCGTCGGCGCCTTCAACGCCGAGAAGCGCCGCTACGCCGCCGCGTTGATCGACCGGGTCGCCAGCGACGAGGTCAGCGCCCGCACAAGCGAAAGAGTCCACCAGCTCACCCAGGCCGCGGTCGACGCGAGAGCCCTCGCGCCGCATGTGACGGCTCACGACATCAAAGCGCTCATCGTCGCCATGCGCGCCGTGGTCGCCGTCTCACCGGACGGAGACGACACCGCCTGGCGACGCTTCCTCCGCCTCCACCTCACCGGGCTCCGCACCACCCACTGAGCTTTCTCGGCATGTGGGCACGGGGGCCTCGCCCCGTCCGGTGATGCTTGCCGCGGAGCTAGTGTTGCGCGTCATTAATTCGTTTACAGTGTGGGATGATGGTGTATGCCATCAACTGTGTTCGAGGT